>CAWCDS010000031.1:0-28519 GCA_963794285.1 uncultured Solirubrobacterales bacterium | reverse complement strand
CTGCGGCCTGGGTGAATTGCTTGCTGCCGTTGTCCGGTGCGGTCAACACGCTGACGGCGTGGCCGGCGATCGCGATACCGGCGGAGGTGCCCAGCTATCCGTTGACGGTCGTCCCGTGGCCAAACGGACGCGCCGCGAGGTCTTCGCGATCACGTGCGGCGGCACGACGACTCGGACGACTTGATCCGCTTGACCTTCACGACATGGCCGTGACGACGCTCACGGACGAACACCACCGTGCGGCGACGCTCCGTGCGCGGGTGGCAGCGCATCACCCGCTCCACCTTCGTGTGCGAACGCGTCTTGACCTTCACGCGCTTGCCGTGCCGGCGCACGGTGATCCAGTGGCCAGGGACCTTCACGCGCACGCGAGCGCGATGGCAGCGCAGCCCGACGAGCTTGTCGAACGCGATCCCTACGACCGTGGGCTGGCCGATCTTCAGCGACCAAGTCGACGTCGTCGACGTGCCGTGCCCGCCAGAGGGGTCCACGGCGTTGTCCTGGGCGTAGCAGCTGACGCTATGCGGGCCGATCCCGCTCACCGGCACCTGCGCGCTGGCACCCGAATACGTCTGCTCCGGTCCACCGTCGACGCTGCACACGATGTCCGCGATGCCGGACGGGCTGCCCCCAGCGGTGGCGGTGACGTACTGCGTGCCCGCTGTTGACGGCGCATCGACCGGGCCCGACAACGAGAGCGTGGGAGTGCTGTTGTCGATGTAGACCGTCTTGCTGAGACTCGCCGGAACGCCTGCCGCGTCGCTCGTGCTCAAGGTGAGCGGCACCGCGCCCTGGCCATACCGAGTCGTGTCCACCGGCTGACTGATCGGCGCCGCCGCGCACTGATGCCAATTCGAGACGTCCTGGGCTGACGTCGTCGTGTTGATCAGCTGCCCATTGAGGCTCGCGGACAGCGAGCACAGCCCTGAGGGCGAGTTGCCCCATACGAAGAACGGCCACGTGCCCCTGATCCATCCTGACGACTGCCAGAGGCCAGTGGGCGCGGCGAAGCTCGGGCCGATCGTTTCACGAACGTAGAGCGAGATCGCTCCGATGTCGAGCTGGGCTGGCTGCGTGCAGTTGCTCACGCCGCAGACGAGCTGAAACCCAAAATAGCTCGAGAAGATTGGCCCAAAGCCGGCCGAGGTCTCGCTGTCGTGCGTTTGCGCTCCGCCGCCGGACCAGTAGAAACCGCCGCCGAAATCGCCGCCAGCGGCTGTTTAGTCCTGCCGAGACCATCGACTTGGTGCTCGCCCCCACGATCGCTAGCCCGGTCGGCGCGGTCGCCTGCCAGTGCGCACTCACGCCACGCGTGCTCGTCCCGCTTGAGTACAACGCAAATCCATTCGCCGTAAGCGGCGGATTCGGGCAGGTTCCCTTCACGGTTATGCCCTTTACCGGCGGAGTTCGAGCGAAAACTTGATTCGCGTAGGACCCGCATACCTGGACCGTCTCGTCGGCACGACCGACCGATGCGACTGACAGCAGAATCATCGTAAAGACGAGCAGCGAGAGCGACCCGACACCCGTCAGACGCGATGCGCGAGATGTCGACATCGATCGCATCGGGCTAGGCCCACTCGTTCACGGCTGTGGACAGACGACGGCGACGTTCACCGGAAGCTGTGATGAGAGACCGATCCGGACCTGCGTTCCGAATCCCTTGCGTCCGGTCACCGTGACCGCGCTCGCACTGCCGGTCGAAGGAAAGCTCTCGACCGTCGCAAGCGCGAAACAGCCGGTAGGCGCCCGTGCCGACCAGCGGAGCTGACCGCCGGAGAAGGACGACGGAGGCTTGTACCAGACGAGAACCTTCGCACGCGGACTGGAAGCAATCAGCCTGCCCCCGGCACTTACACGCGCCCAAAAGCGAACGTAACCGCCAATCGAGCCTGGATCCAACTTGATCGGCGTGATCGAATGGTTCCTGAGCTGCCTGGCGCCGACGCTGCCGGCGGGAAGGGCGAGCGCGGCGTAGGACGTGCCGCCGAGCGCGACGAACAAGGCGAGCAGAGCGATGGCGTTGTGACGGATGAACGTGAGGGTCTTGAGCACGGGACGGGTGTCTCCTTACTGGGTGCCGGGGGCGCCCCTGCCTGGGCCGAGGGTTCCGTTTTCTCCAAATGCGGGTCGGCTGCTGCCTGAGCTCGAGCTACTTGTCGTTCCGCCTCCGCTCGATGGCGCGGGCTGCGAGGCAGCTGCGGTCGGGGCGGCGCCGGCGTAGCTGGAAGTTGCCGAGCTTGGCGCGGAGCTGCCTGCGTCGGACGGCGGCGTGTACCGCGCCGGCACGACCGCGGGCTTCCGCGCCGGCCGCGGTCGCCGGTGCGTGCCGACCCTCCGGTGCGCGCGCACTCGTCGCACCCGGTGGGATGCCGTTCTATCGCGAGCCGCTGCCTGTTGCGCGAACGGGTTGCTCGCCGCCGTGAGAGACCCACTCCCCGGCGTAGTGAGCGGCCCGGTCGCGCCGAGAGCAGACGCGAACGACGGATGGGCGGCGTTCGGGCGCGTGGCGATCACAGCCGTGACGACGACGGCGCCCGTCAAAGCCGCAAGCGCCAGCAGGCGGGTCAGGCGCAGCCCGCCCAGCCAGCGGGGCATTGCCACACAGGCGGCGCAGCGGTCGAGATGACCCGCGACGGGCGCTGATCAACCCACGCGGGCTCGCGAGCAGCGCCGCGAGCATTCGCCGGCGTGTGGACCTCGAGCGATGCTCTACACGGGCGGCTTCGGGGACGAGGAACGGGTTCTGGTGAACGCCGGTCTCGGCCGGCGCCCGGCTCGCCCGCGCCAGCGTTCGGCGCGGGGCGGCGGCGCGACCGCGCGACCCTGCTCGTTCCCGTTGAGGTGCTCATCGGGCGGGAAGGCCGGGGGCAGCATGTCGGCTGGGACGAGCAGCGACCCGGCGAAGCTCTTCGGAGCGTCTGACCTGGCCTCCGGCGCTTCCGGCGCTGAGCCCGTCTTGGGCTTGGAGCGGCGCCACTGGCGCGCTCTCGCCGTTCCGTCGATGACGTTTCCCTGCTGGTCGTCCATCTGCTCGCGGCGGTCCCTTTCTGTACGATAGCAGTCTATGCGTTCAACTGTTGTCAACTACGTCCAAATGATCTACTCTCTGGAGCGAGTCCTGGAGTCTTTGGATGCCTGACCACCCGAACCCAGCTCCAGAAGAGGATCCGTGGCTGACGGTGCCGCAGGTCAGCGAGGAGCTGAAGCTCCATCCCGCGACCGTGCGCGTGTGGATCAACAGCGGCCGCCTCGCGGCCGTCCGTGCGGGCCGGACGTGGCGAGTCCGGCGCTCGGAGGTGGATCGCGCACTCCTGTCCGACGCCTCGCCGGCGTACCTGCGCCAGGAACCTCTCCTCCGCCTCCGAGCGGCGAGACCTCAGCCGAGTCTTCGCAGGCCGGCGGCGCCGCGAAAGCTCGCCGACCACATCATGACCGTCGGCCCTGGACCCGCTGAGCAGTCATGAGCGGCGATGCTCTCGTGAGCGGCGACCCGCGCGTGGCGCTCGAACAGGTTCAGCTCGCTGATCAGCGCTGGGGCGACGCGCTCGAGGCGAGTGTCGAGGCGCCGCCCGACGAGGGGTTCGCTCAGCGCGTGCGCGCGATCGCGAACGCGGCCGAGCAGGAGGCCGCCGCGCTGCGTCACGCCGACATGCTCGGGCTCGCGCATCGTCCTCATCCTGGTGCCCGGAACATGCAGCTCTCGCACGAGTTGCGCCCGGGCGCACGATCGCGTCGCGGCCCGCTCGAGCTGTGGGAGCGCTTCGACGCCGCCGTCGCCGACCTCGGCGAGGCGCTCGAAGGGGTCGCTTTGAGCGCGATCGCGCGCGCGTTCGGCGAGCTGTCCGACGTCGCGCGCGAGCTCGCCGCCGAGATCGAGCGTCTCGACTCGCGAGCCGCTGCTCGTCGCCGCGCCGGCTGATCGGCTCGGACTCACCGCTGCCGACCGCCGGCATGTTCGCGCCGCGCACTGAACGCGTCGCGCGCTTGGTGCCGGCGAGCCGCATGATGCTCGGCCTACTCATGAGCGCCGGGCGAGGGGGCCTCGTGGATCTGGGGCCAGCTCGGCGCAGTCGGGATCGCGCCCCTCAGCCAGTTCGGCCTTGGCCAGCTCGATCGAAGCGCGCGAGATCGGCGGCGCTCAGTCCGTGCTGCGGGCCGAAGTGCATCGAGCCACTCGACCACGGAGTCGCCGCCGACCAGCCAGGCGCCGACCCAGTCGCCGTGCTCGTCGGCCCGATGCCAGATCCGGGGCTCGGTCGACGTGAACGGGTGGCAGATCGCCGGCTGGACCTGGCCCGCCGTAGCCGGGCAGCAGCACCTGGATCTTGCTGGCGAGCCTGCTGACTGCGATCACGTCGTCCCAGTGCCCGGGTGCGTAGGTGGCGCTGATCGACGAATATGCCCGTTTCCCCGAGGATCACAAACGTGTTTCGCCGCTCGCCGGTCAGCGGGTAGGGCTCGATCCGCCACCGATCCGCGGGCAACTGCGCGAGCCGGGCCCTGAGCTCGGACGCCGCGAGCTCGAGCCGGCGCTGGAAGTCGACGTACCGGCACAGCGGCTCGAGCGTCGTCGGGACGGGAAGACGCGGGACCGAGAGCTCGCTGGCGCGCGGCAGCACGTGCCTGTCGGTCTCGCGACGTCGGCCGCTCGCCGGGACGGCGGCCGGGCACGGGCCGAGCGGCTCGGCTGGTCGTCGCGGCTCGCCGGCTCTGCCGCGGCCTGCTTCGCCGGAGTCGCCTCGCGGCTGCGTCTCGCGCCGCGCCGGCGCCAGCGCCGGACGAGGACCACCGGCGCGGCGAGCACCACGCTCCACCACGCGAGCAGCCCGATCATCTCCGGCGCTGTTACGGTGGCGCGCTCGATCATCGCGGACCTCAGGAGGACGGACCGCCCGGTCGCGTCGGCGGGTGCTGGACGAGCTCATCGCCACAACGTACCTCGCGTTCACGGCGAGTTCCGGCTGATCGCCGGGACGTGGCACGACGCCGTTTCTGATTTTGCGCAGACCCGTCACAGGTCCGTGACACTTTCGTCACAGACTGGGCGCGTCGCGCCGCGCGGCGCCTGATTGTTGCCCGCAGCAAGCGGCTGGGCTCGCTGGCCGCCGGGCTCGCGTGGGCGATCGCGTCGCGCCCCGCATGGCCTCGGCCGGCCTGAGTGCGTCGGACTTTCGTCTGGTCGTGGTTGGACATGGATACGCGCGCTTGCTGCGGGTGCTCTACAGGTACTGCGTCGAGCGGCGAGCGTCCCGCTCGTGTCCTCCCGGACGGCGAGCGCCGCTGCGCCGCGCGGTTGTCGGCTGCAGCGTCTGACCGCCGTCGAGGACCTCGACAAAAACGCCTACTCGCGCTCTCAGCATCCGCCGGCATGACCAGTTCTCTGATCCGGGATGGCGGCGCCGGCTCGGCTCGGGACCGGCTGCTCGAGGCCGCGCAGCGTGGCGACCGTCGGCGCGCAGGAGGAGCTCGTGCGCCGCTATGAGCCGCTCGTCCAGCGCGTCGTCTGGAAGCTCAGGCTGCCGCCGGGCTGCGATCGCGAGGACCTCGCGCAGGAGGCCCGGGTCGGCCTGCTCGCCGCGATCCGCGCGTGGCGACCCGAGCGCGGGCCGTTCCCCGCGTTCGCGGACCGCTGCGTCTCAAACCAGGCGCTGCTCGCGCTCAAGGCGACGTGCCGCGCGCAAGCACCAGATCCTCAGCCTCGCGCACGTCGCTCGACGCCCCGCAGGACCGCCACGCCAACCCGTCCGACGACCGCCCGCGCACCAGCGCTGCTCGACACGCTCGCGGCCCGCCGCGACACGCGCACCGACCCCGAGGCTGCGGCTGCTCGTGCACGAGCAGCTGACGTGCGTGCTGCGCGCCCTCCCCGCGCTCACCGAGAGCGAGCGCGCCGGGCTCGCGATGGCGCTCAACGGCCAGAGCCCCACGCGGCTCGCCCCGACGCTCGCCGGCTCGCCGCACGCGGCATCGCAGGCGGCGCACCGCGCGCGCCGCAAGCTCGCCGCCGCCCTCGCGCAGGCCGCTTGACACGCGCGGCCGCCGACTGTCGCCCATCTCGCGCGCACGCGACCGCGCGGTCGGCCCCGGCGACTTCGCTCGTCACAGCCCGGGCGGATGGCGCTCGACGAACCCGGCCGGCCCGGTCCCGACGGTGCTCCACCGCGGCCCGGTCGACGGCGGGTTGGGCGGGTTGCCGAGCCCGGCCGCGGTGTCGAAGTAGATCCCCGCGACCTCGATGTAGGCGTGGCCGGCGGTCGCGAAGATCGTCACCCACTTCCCCGGACCCGGATCGCCGACGCTCTCGAGCTCGGTCGAGTCATCGACGCCGCCGCCGAGCAGGCTCTGCCCGAGGCCGCCGCCCCACAGCACGTACGAGGTCGCCGACGAGCAGTCATAGCCCGGGCCGCCGTTCTCCTCCGCCCCCGGCACCGCGCCGGGGTTCGGGTTGGACTGGCTCATCGTCTGCGCCGGGTCGCCGTGCGCGCCGCCGTAGCTGTACGGGAAGCGATCGATCCGGTTGCCGGCGGCGATCATCTGCTGCACGACGACCGGAGCGTCCGCCGGCGCGGCCGCGTCGCCGCTCGGCAGGATCTTCGCCTTCGTCCCGGGCACGAGCGGCGTGCCCAGCGCGGCGCTGCACGCGGGCCCGAACGCCACCGTCCCGGCGCCCTGGTAGGCGTGGGCGTCGGCGAGCACTCGCGCCGCGTAGGCGTCGGCGGCGGGCCCGGAGCCGTTGTAGGCGCGGACGTAGACGGCGTAGGCGTCGATCGGCTGGCCGGTCGGAGCGCCCTTGTCCTTGATCAGCACGAGCGCCGCCAGCTCGACCGCGGTCGTCGGATCGTGCGGCCCCAGCGACGGGTCGGGCAGATAGTGCCGCAGCGACTGCGTACTCATCGCCGGCCAGCACCACCGACGCCGATCTGCATCGGCCCCGAGGCGCCCGCGAAGTTCGCGACCCCCGGACCCGTCGCGCCCGGCTGCGGCGTGCAGGACGGATCGGGCAAGCGGCCCTGATCGCATTCCTCCTTGCCGATCCCGGCGAGGATCTCCCACGGCAGCTTGTACTGCGCGCCGACCTGCTCGTAGATCCGCAGGAAGCGCGCCCGGGATGTCGCGGATCGCCACCGCCGACGGGGCGTCGCCCACGCCGCTGCCGGAGCACGTCCCGCCGATCACGACCGTGAGCAGCGCGGCGCCGCCGGCGAGCAGCAGCGGGAACGCCGCCGCCACGAGCACGAGCGCCCGGACGCCGCGCCGGCGGGTCACGACCGCCACGACCGATCACCCCTCCTGCACGCTGCTCACGAGCCAGCGGCCGGCCTGTTCCTGAAGCGTGAACCGCAGCCGATACGCCGCGATCCCTCCGTCTTCGATCGTCGCCGTCGCGACGACGAACCCGGGCGTCGTTCCGACCGTGGCCAGCGAAACGACCCGCGGGTGGCGGCCGCGCTCGGCCGGCGTGGCCTGAGCGCGCTCGCGCGATCAGCTGGCTGCGCAGCCCGGGCGTGACCGCCTTCACCGACCCGGCGCTCGCCCTGCCGTACGCGAACCGCAGATACGACACGAGGAACCGCCGCGCGACGACGATCGGCGAGGCGCAGGTCGGCCCTGGACACCGGCGGGCGCACGCGCGGCGGCAACGGCCGCGCCGGCGGCCGGGGCGGCGGCGCATGCACGGTCGGCGTCGACCGGCGAGCGCCCCCGCCCGTGCTCGCCTCGAGGGTCAGAGACGTGATCGCGCCGCGCAAGGAGCAGCACCGCCGTCGCAGCGACGACCGACGCGACGCGCACGCGGCGGGAGGCGCTCGATCGCGGCGATCAGCCAGGCGGCCATGACTCCCGAGTAGGTATGGCGCCGCGCCGGCCGCGTCCCTCTGCATCGGAACTCCGACCGCCTGCGCGCGGCAGCGCCGCCGCGTTCACGTCATGCTCCCTGACCGACCGATGAGCGATCTCAGCGCCACCTACGACCGGCTCGCACGTGGCTGGACCCACGAGCGAGCTCGCCGATCAGCTACCGCCAAGCCAAACGCCGCGGCGAGCGAACTGCCCGAATGCGATCAGGATCATCTGATCCGCCGGCCGATCGCCATGCTGGCGACCGCCGTTCCCGCCTGCGCCACCCTCAGCGTCGCGATCCACGTGATCCACGTGCTGCCGGCGACCGGAGACCCCGGCCTCGTGGACCAGTTGCTCCGCAACGCGGAGAACAACAGCGCGGTAGCGCTCCACCGCTGTCATCAGGCGCTCGAGCTCGACGGCCGAGGCACACGACTACAGCGCAGACGAGTGGCTGCCGGCCGTCTACGACATCGCCGCGCCGCTCCTCGAGGCGGCACGCCTGAACCGCGAGCCGCCGTCGCTCGTCGAGCAGGCCCAGGACGCAGTTCGCTGGCTATCGCGCGCGATCGTCGACCTCGACCAAGACTCGCCCGACGCCGCAGCGGCGATCGTGGACGGACTCGGGCGCATACTCGCGCTGCACGTCTTCGCCGACGTCGCACTAAGCCCGACGAACGGGCCTGCGGCGTAGCCGCATCTCCGGCGGCGTCGGGGATCGGCCCAGCGGGTCGGAGAAACCGCGGTCTCGGTGACACCGCGATGAGCAACGAGTCTGCGTCCGGCGGCGTCCCAGGGAAGTACGCGGCCGGTCGCCCGTGCCTAGTGCGTCCTTGTGGGCGAGACGGGCACTTGCGATGAGGGGGGCGTGTGTGACCGATCGCGACGATCGCTCCGTTCGAAAAGCATGACGACCCGCGCCTGGGCCTGGCTTCCCACGCTGACGGAGGAGCACATGTCAGTCTGAGGCGGGAGATTGATTTCTCTTTGAAGCGAGCGTTCGGTCGGCTGGTTACCGGAACCATGATTGCCCGCCAGTCTGTGTCGTCATCTCGTGCAGACCGTCAACCTCTGGTCGATTGTGTCCCGAGGCCTTGGGCGGGCACGAATCGCCGGCTGGCTACAGCGCCAGCAGCTGAAGTCTGACCTCGCGCGGCAGTAGCGCTATACACCCAGTCTCCTCTGCGAGCGCCGCCAAGGGTGGCCCACATGGCTAAACGGATCTCGTCCGTGCTCCGGGTGTAGTGGTTGGCGAGGGCCTTCTCCACGGCGGCCACCGAACCCGGCCGCGCGGCTCGGCCACCGCGGCGATCGCCGAAGGGGTGGTCTGTCTCGGTGAGTGATGCGATCAAGTGGAATCAGGTCGAGCAGATCTCTCTCGTCGCACCGACGATGCGTTCACTGAGAAGAAACAGCCCAGCTCTAGTGCGCGCTGTGTTTCTGCGAGCATCTCCGAGCCACCAGTGGAGCACCGCTCCCTTGATGGGACGGGCCGCCAGTTCGTCGAGGACCAGGCGGTCGCCCGGTAGCTGTGGAGGCTGGTGATCCGGGGCGCGTGCCTTCAGCACGCCAAGCACGGCACGCAGCGTGGCCTGCTGCGTGCGCATCGGCACTCGCGAGCTGCCGTCGAGGCCGATCTCGCTGGCGAATGAGGTTCGCCCGATCAGATCGGCGAAGCGGTCGACGCGCGAACGCCTTATGCGCGCCGACAAGGCCGGGGTGGCAGCCGACGCCCCAGATCGTGCGTTCGTCCTGGCGGCGTGTCGCCGCCTCGGCTTCGTCGAGCGAGCGTGTCGCGGCGAAGACAACCGCCTCGAGATGGCGCAGCTCTGCAGGCGCGATTGCCGCGTCGACGTGCGCGTGCAGGTCGAGGGCCTGCAGCGTTCTCACTGCAGAACCCCGCGAGTTCGTGAATTGCCCGGCGGCAGAGGTCGAGGGCGTCGGCGATCGGGTAGCTGGGCGGCAGGCTGAGAGCGATGATGTCGCGCTCGCGCACGCCGCGTCTGACGAAGCTTCGGACGGCCGGCACAACCGAATTGCTATCGAGCCAATCGTTCTAGCTTGGCGTTACCGCTCGCTCGAGATGTAGGACGTGCGCGTCCTGCAGGCCTGAGGCGGCAAAAGAGGCCCGGCGCACGACGCAACCGAAGCACACGCCGCAGGCTCTGGGTCGGCGAGATGCCGAACGCCCGCTGACCGGTGTGGGCGCAGGAGTTCGTGCTGCTCAGGAACGCCGACGCATCGTTGGCACCAACGAGCTCGGCGGCGCGCGCGAACATCTCGCCCTTGGTGCTGTCGCGAACGGATTCTCGATCACGCCGTGAGCGCCGATCGTCTGGCAGCACGTCAGCGAGTCCGCCGAGGAACGCTGGATGGGTCGTGCGGGTTGAGAGGCTTCCGCGGCGATCAGGTCCCAGCGGCGGGTTGAGCGAGGCGAAGCCATTCTCGGGTATCCAGAGCGGCGACCTGGTGAATCGCCGCAACCGCCAGTCCGAGTGCCAGGAACAGCAGCGAGCGCGAGCGGCTGCTCGACTCGGTCGGGTAGTTGCGTGCCGTCGATGCGGCGTGCTTCCGCGACAGCCGCAGCTGCAAATGCTGCTGCTCAGGTCCTGGGATCAGGCGCTCGATGCGCTCGAGGCAACGTTCGCTGCATCGGCGCCACGGGTGTGAAGCTGACGTGCGAGACGAGCACGTGGCGCTCGCCTTCGGCCAGATCCGAACGTGACACCAGGGCACCGATGGCGGAGTCGGCGCCACCACTGAGTAGGACGACTCGCTTGGGCGGCTCGGTCGGTTCTTGTCGGCTGTCGCAGTCGGGGTCGGTGCGGACTCCTCGTTGAAGCTCAGCGACCAGCGATCACCGGTCAGGAAGTCAAGGACAGAGGTGAGATGGCCGGCGACGGCTGTCCACGCGGCTGCGTTTGACACCGGCACCTCGAGGTCCAGGTCCCGTTGGTTCCAGTCTGAGCCGCGACGCGAACGGTACGTCGAGCGGTCCGCGGCGTAGACCGCCACGGCGATCCGGACCAGATCGATGTTGAGTGCGGGCACCGGCCCGAGCGCGCGCAGGCTGGGGTCGAGTCGGGTCGTGAAGCTCGACGCCCGGTCGGTAAGCCAGTAGAAGGAGCCTTGCGCTTCCTGAGTGCTGAAAGTGTCAGGTGTGGTGAGGCGCAGCCTGAAGCGTGCCATCAGGCGCCCTCCTCGTCGAGGATTTCACGCAATGCCTCGATGCCCTGCTCGATCGCGCGGGCGAACTCGTCCTCGGTCGCGCCTGTCGACTGACAGCTCGGCGCGTGCGGCCAGCGCCTCGGCGGCGTCGCGGATGTCGGCCTCGGCGACGGCCGCGTGCTCGCTCTCGTTCACGATCTGACCGGTCTCGCTCAACACAGAGTCGGCGATCACCAGCGCGATGGCGTGCCGCACGATCTCCTCGGGGGCCGGGGCGGCGCCGTCCGCGTGCTCGGTCAGGACCCACTCGGCGACGTCGGCGGCCACGAGCCGCTGCTCGTGATCCTCGATCGTGCTGTTCGAACGCGGGCCGCAGACCGCATCCACGATGCGCTTGACGATCTCGAACGGGTCGCCCAGGGCGGTGAGCTCGGCGTAGTCCAGTCCGAGCCGCTCAAGCGTTGCCGTGTCGCCGGTCCGGTAGGCGTAGGCCGCGGCTCCTGCACGGCCAGTCGTGCTGGCTGCTTGTGCTGCGCTGCGCTGCGGACCGCCGCGTACGGGTCCCGCCGCCGCCACCGGGTCCATCGCCGCCGCCTCCTCGCGGGGAGCGGGGTCGAAGCAGTCCGACAACGGGCAGCAGCGCGCGTGGGTCGAGCCGAGGTCGCCCCTGATCGGCTGGGCGTGGCTGGCCGGGCTCGCCTTGATCGACCTGATGACCTGGCTCGCCGTCCGGCTGGGCGGGGGGTTGAGACGGCAGCAGATCCAGCCAGTCGTTGATGTTGTCGCGGAGGTCGTCGCCGAGCTTGCCCGCCGCTGCCGGAGTACGAGCCGCTCGTGCCCATCAGGATGGCCCCTGTTCTTTCAGAGCGTTCTCCACGGCGGCTTTGACCGTGCCACCGACCTGGCCCTGCCATGTTTTGAGCACAGCGAAGAGTTCTTCAGGGTCGCCCTTCTTGATCAGCAGCGGTGTGCCGAGCGTGATGTCGTCGGCCGGCAGCATCAGGAGCGCAGACCCGGCCGCGGAGACCGTCTCCGGCTTTCGACGGGCGATGCGCACGATCGCTGTAACACCCATCTTCTGGGTGGTTGGCTGGTCGCGCAGCGTGCGACCGATGTGCCCGAGCAGGCTTTCCGCGTCAGCGGCCGTGAGCGCGTCGAGGTCAGCGTCGGTCACGGCCTGGCGGTCTGCGCGCGAGCTCGACAGCAGATTCGCAGCGACGTCCCACAGGCGCTCGGGCAGGCCTGTGTCGAGAAGTGTGACGCCCGAGAACGACGCGGCGAGGTGCAGATACGGCGCCAGATCGACGTCGTGGAGTGCGGGCGGCAGCTTCGCCCAGCGAATCAGCCCGTCGGTGAATTCGCGCGCGGTGTCATCGGGCGTGGAATCTGGTTCGGTCGGCGCTGCGCCGTCCGAGCCGGCATCGACGCTCTGCGTCGTGGAAGCCGTCGCGGTGTCGACGGGGCGGCCGGCGGCCTGCTCGAGCCGCTGGATCTGCTCGCGTATCGCGCCCTTGGCGAGCCACTCGAGCACCTTCGTGAACTCGTCCGGCAACAGCACCTCCAGCACCATCAACTTGGCGATCACGCCCGGGTTCAGCGTGATGCCGCGGCGCGCGGCAATCGCCCGGCGGACCGCGAGATCGTTTAGGAAGCGCTTGATCCGCCGGGGATTGCCGTGAAGCTTCTCGTAGAGGATCGGCGTCAGCCGGCTCGCGAAGGCCAGCTCGTCGCTCATTTCCACAGCGTCAACAGAGGCGACGTCGTCGAGGCTGCCACCCTCGCGCCGGACTCGCGCGCACTCGCTCGATGACCTTGCCGAGATTCGTCCTATCGAGTGTCGGCTCCAGCTGGAGCAGCAGCAGAAAGGCCTGCGTGTCGAACCGACTCAGCGTGGGCAACGGCACGGTCGTCTGGACGATCTTGTGCAGATAGAGCTTGGCCGGCTCCTCGCCCTCCCGGCCAGGTTCGGGCGGGATACCGGTATCCCGAAAGCGCGTCCGGATGGCATCCGAAACCCGGTCCTCATCAGCTGCGATCACAAACGACATCTTCGGCACCGACAGGAACAGCCGGATCGCCTCCAAGCGTCTCGATCACAGTCTCCGGCAGGCAACGATCGAGGTCGTCAACAAGCACGGCGACGGCCTGAACGTGCGCCAGCGCGTCAGAGGCCATGAGCTGTCTGCAAACTCCGCGCGGAAGGCCTCGAGGCCGCGCGACCCGTCGCCGCAGTCGCCGCCTTCGGCAGGCTTGACGAGGTCGACCAGATCATTGATCGATGGGAGCTGGAAAGCCAGCGAGGTCTTGGCCGTTAGCTTGATGGCCTTCGCCCAGTCGATGCGCTTGACGAGCCGGCCGAGCAGCTCCTTGGCCTTCTTCTTGGCGTCCTCGACGGTCGTCTCCGTCGCCTCGATCTCGATGCCCAGCGCGGAGAGCACCTCGCTGATCAGGCTCTCCTTGGCGCCGGTCGTGGGGTCGTAGCGCCACGGCTCGGTCGTGATCACCAGCACCTTCTGGCCCTCCTCCGCCCGCCCCTGCAGGTCCTGCTCAACCAGGCGGAGCACAGTCGTCTTGCCGCTGCCCCACGTGCCGGACAGCCCAAGCGCGACCGGGTCAAGGGCGGGATCGAGTAGCGCGTCAGCAACCGTTGCAGCCACCGCGTCGAACGAGAGCAGGTCAACCGCGGCCGGATCGTCGGACCAGAGCGCCAGCTTTGCTAATTGGGGGGTTGTCACGGTGGGCTCGGGCGGCTTCAGAGACTCGATCGCAGTGGCCGCACCCGCAGACCTCGGCTCAGAGACCGAGGTCTGTCAGGGCCTGTGCGACCGGGGCGTCGAGCTCCTCATGCGCGACCGCTGCTGCTGCGGCGGCTAGAAGACCACCAAGGGTGCCTGACTGCCTGCCGATTACGACGCCGACGACGCCGGCGACGAGCACGTGCGAGAGCAACCGGGTGGCTGGGTCGGGTCGTTGAGGCATCGCCAGGCTCAGTGCTTTCGGTCGCGTGGAGGATCAGGGTCCGGCTTGCCGATGGTGTTGGAGTTGCGAATCTCCCCATCGGTGCCGTGGATCCTCACCTCTCCGCCGCCGGAGTTCAGGACGTACCCGCGTGCGGCGTCGTAGGCCTCCCGTTGTAGGTGGTGGTGCGAGCTCGCGCGGCCTGCACCCTCCCGTTTCGCGTCCCAGCCCCCGTCTGGGTTGGGCGTCACGTCATAATCAGCCATCGCATCTCCAAACTGTCGGTAATTGCCGTGCAGACCACATCACAACTTACGGTAGCGACAGATAATCCGCATTTCAAGTGCAGCTTGCCGTTTCTTCCGCCGCCTGAGGTGGCATGCTGTCGGCCATGAATCGCTGGGATGACCTGATCAGCACGCCACGCGCAGCGCAGCTGAGGAAGCTGCTCTGCGACGCCGCCGCGGCGGCGCACACGGAGAATGGGGAGCGCTTCGCCCCCGAGGATCTCGGAGACGATGCCCGGATCTACGGGATCTGCACGTCCAACAGCGCCCGGTTCCTCGCCGCTCGCACGATCGAGGAGGCCGACCTAGACGGCGTGATCGTGCGCGAGCGTGGCCTGGTGTGGTGGCTCGAGGTCGATCGCGCCACGGACGCCCCGGTCCATGTGTACTTCTACAAGGCGCCGCCGGCGGGAAGCACGGTGTGGGATTTGCGCCTCGATGACGCCGAGGTCAAGCGGGCGTTGAGCGCATCGAACGGCCGCCAGCTCGAACTGTTCACCAGCTCGGAGGTCAGGGCCACGCCGACCTGCTCAACGTGATCGTCGTGCATTACGGGGACCCGCATCGACGGCCCGGGCAAGCTCGATGTCGGCGCCCCCTACATCAGCAACGCAGATCTCGTGGGACTGGCACGAGCGCTTCGACGTTCTCGACGACGGCGTCGGCTCCGAACCCGGTCCGCCCCCTCGGCGACGACAGTGGCGGTTTCGAGGGTCTCGGCTGATCGATCGTTTCGGAACCGACAGTCTCGGTACAGAGATGTCAGGCCTCCGGAGCCCTCGTGAAATGACCGAGAGCCGGGGATTGACCGATTACGGCGAAATGCAAGTGCGCGATGAACCGGCGGGCGAGGCGCAGAACGAGGGGACGGGCGAGGAGTCCAGTCTGAGACTCGAGCCCGGTCCGCGGCCGCGCTCTTCGCTCCCAGCAGGCTCACGCAAGCTCGACAGATGCTCGGCATCACACGTGCGGAGCTCGCGCGGCGAGCCAACGTCAGCGCGGCCGCCATCAGCCAATACGAAGCTGGCACCATGCGTCCGCGCTCGACAACGCTCGCCGAGCTCGCGCTCGTGCTCAACGTCCCGCTCGCGTTTCTGACTGAATCGCGACACAGCACCCCCCTGCCTACCGTCGACACGTCGTTCTTCCGCAGTCTCCGCCGAACGACCCAGCGCGACCGCGAACGCGCCACCGCCTACGCCGGTCTGCTCGCCCAGCTTGTCGCCGAGATCGAACGTCGTGTGACGCTGCCTTCGTTCGAGCCGACCCCCGATCTGGCACTCGACCCCGATGACGATCCCGAGGCGGCCGAAGCCGCCGCTCGCCGCGTCAGGTCGCTTTGGAAGCTGGGCAACGAACCGATTCAACACGTGGTGCGGCTCATCGAGCGCCACGGAGTGATCGTTGCGCGACCTACCTCTCAGCCGCGACGTGGACGCGTTCTCCTGGGCCAGCGGGACCCGGCCACTCGTCCTACTTGGCGACGACAAGCCAACTACGAGCGCGCACGGTTCAACGCCGCCCACGAGCTCGCCCATGTCCTTCTTCATGCCGCCGATCCCGAGCCCGCCCACCCCCGCATGGAACGCCAAGCCCATCGATTTGCTGGAGCGCTTCTGATCCCAGCCGAAGCGGTCCAGGATCAGTGGCCACGCGGGCGCTGGGACTGGAGCGAGCTGTCCGCATCAAGCAGCGCTGGGGCATCTCCATCAATGCTCTGCTGATCCGCGCGCGCAGATCTGGGCGTGATGACTCCGCCGCCTACGAGAGCAAGATGAAGTACGTGTCCCGTATGGGATGGCGACGACGCGAACCCGGCCCGTACGTCGCCCCAGAACAGCCCGACCTGGTCAACCAGGCACTTGGGCTGCTGCTCCAGCACGGGACGACGCTCGAACAGCTTGCCGACGAGGGCAACCTCCTCGGGGCCGCGGCGATACTCGACAAACTCTGCCTCACGCCACACCCGCCGCTCCGGGTCGATCCCTGATCGGGGAAGGCTGCCGAAGCAGCGCGCTCGCGCGGACGACGACCGACTACGCGGCCCAACCCATGCGTCCGAGCTGATCGCGTCACGACAGAGGCCGACTCCCCGACGATCGACGTGTCACACACGCGGCACGTCTGATGCGATTTGCCGGATGCCTGCGGCCGGCCCTTCCGTCTCGATGATCGTGATCGATGCCAACGGCAACTCCACGTATCCGTAAAATTCGACAGGGTACGCGTGGAGCTTGCGCGCATACCGAATGATCGCCGCTGTCAGCGCCGAGCGGTGCGCGACGATCATGCCCGTATGGACTCCGGACGCCTCGACTTCCTCGAGCGCGTCGCCGACGCGGCGCTCAAGATCGCGTATGGACTCCCCTCTCGTGGGAACGTCGTACGCGCTGAGCACCCCGGAGCGGTACAGCTGGAGTGCTTGCCAAAACACAGGGTCGTCGCGTTCGACCTCGACCTCCGACTTGCCAGCGTTGGTGCCACCATCGATTCCGCGGAAGCGGGGCTCTTGCGTAACGCGGCCACCCAGGCCTCTGCCAAGCGCGACTGCGCAGTCCCTCGCCCGCCTCTCCGGGGAAGTCCAGACCGCCGGTCGCGCTTCAACCGAACCAAGCGACGGGAGCCTCTGCGCGAGACTTTCGGCCGCTTGGCTTCCCTCGGCAGTTAGGCCCGCATTGACCTGCGCCCCGCCGAATTGTTCGCCGTCGCGGTTCTTCGTAGACTCCGTATGACGTATCAGCCACACTTGCATCGTGACTACCTTCTCACAGCGGTCGGCGGCGGTCCTGGTTTCCGTGGCAGCTCGGCCGCGGGCAGCGGGAAGCTCCTACGAATAGAGAGGTCCCGGTGACTGAAATCATAGATATCTACGATGCCAACCTTACGCTCAAGGGTCAGATGGAACGGAGGGCCGCTCACCTCGCTGGTGAATGGCATGTAACGTTTCATTGCTGGGTCTACCGCAGCTCGCCGACCCCGGCATTACTTCTGCAACAGCGCTCGCCCAGCGCGACCAACTTCCCGGGTTTGCTCGATGTCAGTGCTGCGGGTCATCTCGAAGCCGGTGAGACACCACTCATGGGGATCCGTGAAATCACCGAGGAGCTTGGCATCCACGTCGACGAGTCTCGGATGTTGTTCGCGGGTCATCGTGTCGAAGTTGCCGATCAGACTAATGGCCAGCTCAACCGCGAGTATCAAGCCGTTTATTTCCTCGAAGTGCCCGCGTCGGAGTCCTTTATGCCCGAGCCCGCCGAAGTATTCGGCCTTTGGTGGCTGGGCATCGCAGATGGTTGCCGCCTATTCAGCAGCGAGCAGCCTCTATCGGAGGCGAACGTCGAGGGGCTCGTCTGGGATGAGTCCACGGGGGTCTTCGAGCAGGCTTCGCGCAGCGTCAAACTAGAGGACTTTCTGCCACGCGTACAGCGCTACTACCTGGCAGCGTTGATCTCGGCTGATCGGGCCCTCCACGGCCTCCCTTTGGCGATCTCGTAGTGTGACCGCCACCGGATCGCCCAATCCCGCCGACATTTGGACAGTCTGGGCCGGGCGATATCAACCACCTCACCTCGGCCATCTTCGGATCATGAGGCTCGGACTGGAGCGCATCCCGGGCCCGCATCTCGCGGTCGTACTCTGGCGGGCCGAGGGCGATCGTCAGCCGCCTGCTCCGGCGAAGTTCTTCCCGCCCTACGTACCGTTCACAGTTTGGGAGCGCATCACGCTCTTCACTCTGGCGCTTGATGAGCTACCGCTTCGACAGCAGGGCCGGATCACCGCTCGAGCCATGCCGCGCCCGTCCGCTGCGCATTCGCGCGTCCGGGATTTTCTGCCTCCTCGCTACGTTCGTGGGGTGACAACCAAGGACCCTGCCGAGACACTCAAGGACAGGTGGCTTGGCGAGGCCGAGGACGATTTCCGTGTGCTCGATACATCCGAGCTGGATGGGCCGCTAACGAGCACCGCGATACGGGCTGCAATTCGAGCTGGTGCGCCGTGGCAGGACTACATGCCGGCTCGCTGCCGTCCCTACTTTGCATCGATTGATGGCCCTCGTCGCTGGCTCACCATCCCCTAATGTCTTTTACGCACGGTACGGCCCCTGGCTCGCAGCTGCTCAGTTTTCGCATCGGCGTCCTCAAAGCTCGGTTATTGCATGTGACTGTCGGCACTCATGCGCAGATTGATGCTCGTGTCCAGTTCATAGACCCGCGCCGTATCCGACTTGGCTCTAACGTCGAGATACTTCGCAACACGACGCTCGATGGCCGCTCGTCTTCTCGCGAGGGCATCGTTATCGGCGGGGCATCGCGAATCAAGGAGAACGTGTGGCTGGCATGTTATGGTGGTGTCATCCACCTTGGGGAGGAGTGCTTTGTGGCGCGCAACGTCACCATTGAAGGACATGGTGGCGTGTCGGTTGGCAGCCACTCCAGCCTCGGACCACACGTCGTGATTCTTAGCCATCGACCGCCGCGGCATCCAACCCTGCGCCTACACGAGCAAGGTTTCATCCCGGAGCCGGTTGCCATCGGCGATGACTCACACATCGGCGCCGGGACGGTGGTGATGTCCGGAGTGACTATCGGCGAACGTGTCATGGTCGGCGCGAACGCAGTTGTCACCTCCGATCTCGAGAGTGGATGGGTTTACGCCGGAATACCGGCGCGGCGTGTCGGAAGGTTTGATTCTGCCGTCGAGGAGCCGGGTAACTCGGATCGCCATCACACCGACTGGGAACAGCGCTAGTCGATCTCGAAAGGGACGCGAAGCTCCGTCAGCAATTCGCTTGCGCGCGCTTCATAGGATTCTAGCCTCAGAGATCCTCCCGGCACGCCGACTAAGCCTCGCCAAGCCCCGTAGATTTCTGACCTGCTCGTCTCTGCGGTTGACCTGTACGGCTCTCTGGATGCCGAGCTCATACTCCTCTCTGGCCAGCCCATATTTTCCCCGAGCTTCCAAGATCTTGCCGCGCAGTGCGTGCGCCCTAACGACTCGTGACGGGTCGTTGATGATTGCACGAAGTCGGACGGATTCCTCCAAATGCTTCTGCGCGGCGTCGAGGTCTTGGCTTAGGTAACTGAGCGTGCTGAGATCGTGCTCGATCCCAGCCTGGAACTCGACCCTCCGAATCTCGTCAGGAATGCCATTGCTCAGTTCCTGTGCAGCGCGATACTCGACGAGCGCGCCATCGTAGTCATGCTGCTCGACGGAGAGACCTCCTAAGTGGCGACGTGCCTTCGCCTGCCAGTAGACAAGACCTGCCTCGCGGGCGACGTCGAGTCCATGCCTGAGTGCATCCTCAGCCTCAGCGTATGCACCCGCCGCAACTTGGGTCCAACCGAGGTCGTCAACGAGGGCCGCGACACGATCCTCGGTGCGCTCCAAACGGAGACCCGCCTCGCTGACAAGAGTGCCGAGCTCGATTCTCTCCTCAAGGTGCCCCTCAACAAACAGAAAGCGGCTGAAAGCATCGTGGTAGCGAAGCACGGCCGCGAAATCGCCCCGTCCCATCATTGCCCGCGCCTGCAATATGAGCGTTCGTTCGAAGGGGACCAGGAGCGCTTCGGCAGCGTTTGGCTGCTCGCCATCGCCTGGACCAACTGGAGCCCCGTCACCGAACCAATCGCGCAGACGGATGGCAAGGCGCTGGTAGCACGAGCGCTGAAGATGGATCCTGAAGCCCGCGGCGGATAGCTGCTCGAGTTCGCCGTTCCGCGCTCGCCGTAGCCAGCGCTGAGCGATCAGCTCATGGAGGTCCCCGACCGTAACGTCCTCCGCTCGCTCAAGACCGTCACGCAAGCGCAGCAGCACTTCGGCGGCGTAAGCCATCGATCGCCGTAGCGCTGGCGGGTGCTGCTTCTCCTCCTCGGAGAGCGACTCAACAAACTCAATCAAGAGGTCACGAAGCTTGTCGACCCGATCACGGATCGGCAGTTCGCTGGTCATTTGCCTCGCGATCCCGGGCAGCTCCCAGAGCGCCTCAAGGCCGAGCAGCCGCTCCGGTGGCTCCCAACCCGCCACCCGGACGAATTCGAGGTCGCGAACCAGTGCGTCTGAATCGCGTCGGCGTGGCCGGGCCATCGAGCTGATTGTACGACCAATGTACGCACGCTCCGCGTACTTGCGCCGTTCTCGCCGTACCCATCAGAAACCCGGACATGGAGCTTCCTCCACGGTGCCAAATGATCCGGATCGACCACACAACTGCTGCCTCACAGGAGACGCAGCTATCCAGCTTGGCTCAGTCTGCCGGAACAACAGGGCCACGCGTGCGCCGCAGCGATTCGTCCCGGTCCGAGACGACCGCGCCTGACCAGCGCACTAGCCCGTGCCTCGCCGCAGCCTTCCTCTACGCAGTCCGATCAATCCGCGAGCGCTGCGCCGGGGTAGGCGAGCCGGGCGAGGTCTCCTGCTGGCACTGCTACGTGCCGGTGAACTGGGACCGTGAGAATCGCCGGCTGCTTCAGGCGCAGATCGTCGAGCAGGTCGTCTCCGCCGCGGCGATCACGGCGCACGACTTCTTGACGTTGCGCCACACGCTGGGACTCACGTACTACTACGGCGAGCCGACCCTGTCCGAGCGCGCAGCAGACGCCATCGACGAGGTCCAGCGGAGGCTGGCGGTCTCATGAGCCCCACCACGTCGATCTGCTTCGGCAGCCCGACAGGGGGCTCCGGGATCGCAGCTCCGAGTCATCCGCTGGAGGCGGCGAGCGAGCCATGCGGCGCATCCGTAGCGCCCCGGCTGCCTCGGCGAACGGCGGCTGTTCGACGCCTGTCGGGCGTCCGTCCTTCACCACATCCATCCCCAACAGGAGACACCTGATGCCCACTCTCAACAAACAGATGCTGACCCTCGCCGACGACGTGATCGAGCCGAGCTTCCGCAAGATCTTCGGCGAGCAGTTCAGTCGCTTCGACAGCCAGGAGCCCCCGGCGATCTGCTTCGGCGTCCCCATCGCGGACGACTTCCCGGCGGTGCTGTTCATCGAGCCGTTCGGATCAGACGGCGCGATGCTCTCGGCCCACCTAGTGATCGGCTGCGAGATCCAGGACGCCGAGGCGGCTGAGACGTGGGCGCGCCGGAAGTCCGCCTGCCTGCGCTTCGGCCACATCCAGTTCCTGCTCACCGAGGGGATCGTCGAGTTCCACTACGGCACGTTCTCCGAGGGCGTGAACGAGGCGACGCTCCGCCAGATCCTGGCCTTGCTGGCTGCACAGACCCACGAGTACGGCTCGCTGGCCGAGGCCACCGGCGCGCTGAGCGTCGGCGCGGTGCACGCCGTCGACGCCCTGACCGACACCGACTAGCCGCTGAAAGGACGAAGCATGAGCATCACCGACGATTCCAACCCGAACGGGCACGCCGCTGACGGCGGCGAGGCAGCCCGCCGCGTGCTGAGCAGCCTCGAGGGTATGCGCCAGCACGAGGCCGCCGACGACGCGCCCCCGGTCGAGCCGTCGACCGACACCGACGTGCCGTCGGCTGCCAGCACAGACGAGCAGAACCTGAAGGCCAAACACGACGAGCAGCGGCACCCGGAGGATCCTCGCGGTGCCATCGAGGACGCCGCCGGGGAGGTCTGCGATCCGGAGGAGATTCGCCGGCGGGCCGCTCGCTTGGGCGTGAGCCTCCAAGCGCTGCCGAAGCACATCTTCGACCGCTTGATCGAGCAGCACTACCGCGGGACGCGCGGGGTCCGCGCTGGGGCGATCGAGGGGCCGGCGGTGGCGGAGGCGGCTGAGCCGCTGAAGATCGTCGAGCGTACTGACGACGACATGGCGAAGATCCTGTTCGACGGCTGGGCCGACGCCAAGGAGGCGGAGCGCCTGACCACCGAGGTGCTGCCGCGGATGGAGCAGGCCGTCGTGGACCGCAACGCGGAGAAGCAGGTCGCCGAGCAGGAGCGGTCGGTCGCCGAGCAGGCGGTGACCGGTGCCCGGCCGGCAGACGGGACGGTCGAGCGGCACCGGATGGACTTCTGGGGCCTGGTGGCGATCATGCCGTGGCTGGCGCCGCTGCTGTTCGTGATCGACGCCACGGTCACGACGATCAACTTGCAGCCGGAGGTCGCCAACCTGTTCGTCGGGGTCAGCCAGGTCACCTCGTACGTGATCGCGTTCGGTGTCAGCGCGACCATGATCGGGGCGTCGGCGATGGCCGGGTTCGCGCTTGCTGCCATTCGGCTGTCCGGCCGGGCGGCGGGCCTGCTGTTCGTCGTGCTGTTCGGCCTGATCATGTTCAAGCTGACCGCCGGGCTGGACGCGATCCGGATGGGATCCAGCAGCGGCGTCGGCACGCTGACGGCGGCGACGCTGGCGGCATGCTTCGTCGCCGGGCTCACCGGCTACGCGGCGGCGGCGTTCCGGGACCTGAAGGGCCAGCGGAGCTGACGCTTCGCCTCGGCTCGCTGCTCGGGGACCTGCTGGACCGGCGGGACGAGAAGCGTGCGGCCTTCCAGGTGGCCGACCAGCGTCACAAGGCGTCGATCGAGGCCGTCGACGGCCTCCACGGCAAGATCGACGGGCTGAAGGAGAGCGCCGCGCGGTCATTCGGCCGCGCGCTCGATCGCAAGGCTCAGGGCACAGCGGCCCAGGTGGACTTCGCCAAGATCAAGGCGCTGTGCGCCACCTGGGTGGACCAGGAGATCGCGGCGCACGACGTCTGGGCGGTCGCGGCCGCCACGATGGCCTGGGAGAAGGCTCGCGCCGAGGAGCTCCCCGAGGGCGACGACATCCGCACGCCCGAGCGGGAGACCGAGGAGCCGGCGGCAGCACCGCACGGGCTGTCGCTGCTGCAGAAGTTGGCGATCGGCGTCCTCGGCGTCGGGCGCGACCCGGCTTCCTCGTCGGGGCGATGGCGCTGGCGATCTGCGCCGGCCTGGAGCGGTGCTGCTGGTGCTGGGCGGGCTCACCCACCGCGAGCCGGTGCCGGTCGACCCCCCGCGCGAGAAGCGGCCGCAGATCGGCTCCCCCGCCTCGACCAGCGACAAGCGCTGGATCTTCCAGCCGGATCACATGACGGCGGGCTACTCGGACGGCGGTGCCGGCAGCGGCACCGCTCAGTAACGCGGATCAAGAGAGGCACGGTGAAAGTGATGCGTAGGATCAGTTGGAGCAAGGGGGTGGCGCAGCTCGCGCTGCTCCTGGCGGTCGGGGCGATGACCGTCGCCCTGGTCGGCTGCGGCTCGACCGAGCCGGTCTGCCAGGGCACCAAGCAGAACGTGGTGTTGGTGGTCTCCACCGACACCACCTCCCTGGCAAACAGCCGGAGCCTGGCGCCGACGGTGGCGAGCCAGGTAGTGCAGCGGGTTGCCGCCTCGTGCGGACGCCTGCTGGTGGGCGTGGCGGGCAGCCGCCGCAGTCCGACTTGGTCCTGAAGTCGATGACGTTCAGCTCCAAGTGGACCAGCGTGTACAACCGTGCGCCGATCATCCGGCAGCTGGTGGCGAAAGGCGACGGGTTTGTCCGCCGCAACCTGCTGACGCCGCTCGGCAGCGCCAGCCCGTCCCCCGGCGGGGCGTACCTCGGCACGCTCGTCAAGGTCGGCGACGAGCTCCAGGCACAGGGCGTCGGGCCCGCCACCGTCGTGGTGATCGGCTCGGGGGTCGAGAACGAGCCGGCGCCGAACGGCAACTGGCATCGTGAACGCCACCGACGCGGGCGAGGCGAGAAATGCCGCGCTCTACGCCGGAGCCCGCCAGTTCGAGCCGCTGCTGGGCAACCTGAGCCATTCCTGCGTGATGCTGGTCGGTGCGGGCGCCGGAAGCCAGGGCTCTGGACACGAGCATCCTCGACGCCGAGGGGATCGTCGACCAGGTGCTCGCGGCCGACCACGTCGGGTTCGTCGCCACCAGCTCGCTCACCACTGCCGCTGCTCTGCGTTCGGATCCCCCGGCGCACATCGAGCGGACCGCCCACACGGTCGTCGCCAACCTCAGCAGCGATGTGCTGTTCCAGATCGGCAAGCGCGACGAGAGCCGGCAGCTGCGGCGCTGCTCGACCAGCTGGCGCCGACGCTCGCGACCGCCACCGCAGTCACGGTCCGGCGGGTATACCGACCCGTCCGGCGGGCCCGCAATCAACGATCCGCTGTCCAGGGCCCGCGCCAACACGGTGGCGAGGTGGATCGAGACCACGGCTCACGTGCCGGCGTCGCGGCTGAGGGCGGAGGGGCTGGCGGCGCCCTCGGATCCCGTCTCTGCCCTGGCCACTCCGGCCGCCTGGGCCAAGGACCGCCGCGTCGTCATCACGATCGAGACGAGGTAGCCGATGCGCTCCATCTCGCCCTCAGCGGCGGCTCGACCGACCTCGGGGCTCAGCCAGCGCCGAGCGACGGCGATCGCCGTCGCGCTGTGCCTGCTGGCGGCCTCGGCGGCGACCGTGGCGGCTCAGGCACGCACCTCGGTGACCCGCACGCCGCCACAGACGACCTCGCGGCCCCGGTCGGGGCACCGCACCCTGAGCAGCGCCCAACACGTCCTCACCGTCTACCCGGGGCCGCTCTCCATGCCGATGGTGCAGCGGGCGATCGCCTGGTGGGCAAGTGCCGGTGCTGACGTGCGCCTGCAACTCACCACCGATCCCGCCACAGCGGACGTGGTGATCCTGCCAAGCTGCCGGCTTGGCGGCACCGAGGCCGGCGTCACGGAGACGCCCTGCGTCGTGCCGTGTCGGCCGCAGGCGCCCTAGACCATCACGCTGTCGAGCGTCGGCAGCTACGACCACCTCTGGACGCTGGTGCACGAACTCGGCCATGCCCAAGGGCTCGGCCACACCCACGGCCCGGAGTGCTCGGTGATGACGCCGGTTATCGACGAGACCTGCCCGCCGGAGGTGCTGCCGGCGACAGTGCCGCCGATCGATCGCCGCGATCTGATCGCGATCTGGGGCACCGCAACGAGCAACTAGACCACGCCGGCCGACTTCGTCTTCCTCACTCCTCCTTGCAGAAAGGATCGAACCCGATGTCCATGCCGAAGAAGATCGCCGGCGCCTGGTCGTGACCGTGGCAACGGTGGTGACGCTCGGCGCCTCGCTGGACCCCGCCCGCACCCAACGCGCGGGCAGGCTGGCAACGATCTCGCCAGTCAGTACGCCGGTGAACAGGACCGCGAGGCCTCAATCCGGCGGGCCCAGCGCAGCACGATGGACGCCGTCGCGAGCAGCGACGCGACCAGCAGCGCCGATACCGGCGCCGCCGACGCTGACAGGGCCGCACTCGACGATCTGCTGGACGGCAAGTAGATGTTCGGCACTACGTACTTCCCCGGCCAGCCCGTCAAGCTTCAAGGAGCAACGTGGGCTGCTCGGATCCCACCGGCGCGCAAAGGTGCCCGTGGAACTGGTCGTCGCCCGGGCCAGCGGACTGTCAACCGCCTATGACGTGCAGTTCAGCACCGGACCCTCCGCGTCTCGGCTCGGGACCTCAAGCCGGCGTCGGCAACTGCCGGCGACCTTGATGAGCGGCGCCAAGATCGGCCTCGCGCTGTGGTTCGGGATTCCGGCGCTGATCGCCATGCTCAAGTACTTCCGCTTCAGCACGTACGGTCAGCGGCTTGGTCGCCGCGGCCCCGGGCGTCCTGCTGGATCAAGTCGGTCAATTACTTGGCGTGATCACCGCCGTCGGTCTTCCCGTCGTGGCGCTGGTCGTCGCCGCGCTGTGGCTGCATCGGCGCCTGCGGTAGAGCGTGCGCGTCACTCCAGCCGGAAGGACGGCCGCCCGGTACCACCCAACGGCGAACGCGATCGTCAGGTCGAACCGAGATCGGACGATCGGGTTACCAGCGTCATCCCGCTCGAGAGGGGCTCCCGAGCGCATCCCCGCCGCAACCCGAAGGAGATCTGTCAACCGGTCGATCGAGACAACGAGGACGTCATTCTCGACCCGCTCGATGCCCCGCACACGCACGAGGCAGATGACAGCCATGACGCCGTTGCGTGCCAATCTTCGCCGGCGTCGTAACAGCCAGAAGGCCTGTTCGCGCACCAGGTCGAGATGTCGCTCGTCGTACGTCCTGGTCTTCGTCTCGATCGCGATCGCGACCCCGGTTGGCGTGATCGCGACCGAGTCGATGTCGCCCCGGCCCTGCCATTGCAGTGAGTGGCGCACCCGCCAGCCCTCCGCCCGCAGCGGTGCGAGCACGCGGCGGACCTCGTCCTCAGAGCGTGCCCCGACGCGACTCCGGCCAGCCAGCGAGAGTTGGTGACGAAAGCACAGGCCCAGTGCAGCGGCGATGAGGAGCAGCCCCACCGCGAGGTTCAGCGCGCCATCGCTCGCGGCCGCGAGACCGAACAGCGCAACGATGGCGCCGCTGGCGCCCGCTTCGCCGGCACGCAACAACCGGCGGTACTGCTGGTGTCGGGCGTAGTTCATCCCCCGTTGCCGAGGCAGATGAGATCGGACAACCATGGACCCATGTTTCCACCAGCCGTGGATGCAACCGCGGCGGGACTGCGAGCCGCCGATCCGATACCTGATCTAACGTGAGGACGAGCAGTCGTCGGATATCAGGGTCTCGCCGTCCGCCGACCCGCGCGATGCGCGGGACGCAGACGCTCCGGGCCCGCTCCGGCTCTCAGCGCGTACGGTTCAGCCTGATGACGCAGGCCGAGGTCCAAACGCCATCAAACCGATTCGAGGAGGAGCGCCGGCGAGCGTGGACACGCTCCTGACCCCGCAGCAGGTCGCTGAGGCGTGCCAGCTGAGCGCGCGCACGGTGCTGCGCGCGATCGAGCGAGGCGAACTCCGCGCGAGCAAGCTCGCGATCCGCGGAGGCTGGCGGATCGTGCCGACCGACGTGGACGCATGGCTCGTTGCGCGATCCAACCGCTGCCGCGAACCCGCCGACGGCGAGCGCCCGCGCGGCAAGGAGATCGAGCCAGACCTTGCGGGGATCAAGACTGCGCCGAGATCCTCGCGGGGCCGGACCGACGGTCGTCTGGTGCTTCGGCCCGGAATGGGCAACAGGGCCGCATGAAGCAAGCCCCAAAGGCGATCCCCGGAGTCGAGGTCCGCCATCGCCAAACGAGGACCGGCGATGACTACGCGGTTTATCGCGTCCGATACCGCGACGCCGCCGGCAACCGCCGTAGCCGCGAGTTCGACTCCCCCGACGATGCGCTCGACTTCAGGGCCCAGGTCCGCCTGCTCCGTCGCCAGGGCGATCTGACCGCGCTCGACGCCGGCACCGACCGGCTGGCCGACTTCGCCGCTGAATGGTGGGAGCTCTACGCCGGCCGGCATCTCTCGATCTCGACGCTCGACACCTACAAGAGTATCTGGAACGTGCACCTCAACCCCCGGCTTGGACATCTCGAGCTGCGCCAGATCACGCCGCTGACTCTGGAACAGTTCGCGGCCGAGCTCGCCGACGACGGCGTCGGTGCCCCGACGATCCGCAAGGCGATGAGCATGCTCCAGGGGATGCTCGGCCGAGCCGTCGCCTGGAACCGGCTGCGGACGAACCCGGCCCCGTCCGCCAAGAAGCCGTCCGCGCCACGGCAGCGCGCGATCCAGCCGCTCGCGCCGATCACGATCGAGCGACTGCGCTGTCAGCTCTCCAGCGAGCGCCGCGACGGGCGACGCGACGCGATGCTGATTTCGCTGCTTGCCTACTCGGGCGAGCGTCCCGAGGAGGCGCTCGCGCTCGAGTGGCGCCACGTGCGCTCGAACACGCTGCTGATCGAGCAGAAGCTCGTGCGTGGCCAGATCGTCGCCGGCCAGAAGACAGCGCGGTCGATCCGCACGATCAAGCTGCTCGCCCCGCTCGCCCACGACCTCGCCGAATACCGAGCCCAGAACGGCGCGACCGGCCTGCTGTTCCCGAAGCCCGACGGCAGGCCGTGGCTCGATCACGACTTCCGCAATTGGCGCAAGCGCAACTTCCGCCCCGCGACTGAGGCGATCGGTCTCGTCGCAGCCCGGCCATACGACCTGCGCCACAGCTTTGCCTCGCTGCTGATCCACGAGGGCCGGCCGTTGATGGAGATCGCCGACCAGCTCGGCCACAGCGTCGAGACGCTGCTTCGTCACTACGCGCACCTGATCGCCGAGATGGCCGGCCAGCCGCCGATGCCGGCCGAGCGCGCGATCGAGAAGGCGCGGGCCGAGGTGGGCCGCGCATGACCGAAATGCGCCCCCAAGACGCCCCCGCTCAGCAGACCCCACGCCCCCAGGACGCCCCCACAAAGCCCCCGACCACTTCCTGCTACGCCCCCACATAGTGAAAAAAGGTCCTGTTTCCAGGCAAAAAGAGAGA
>CAWCDS010000030.1:0-18747 GCA_963794285.1 uncultured Solirubrobacterales bacterium | reverse complement strand
GCCCTGCCAGTCCGTGGTCGTCCCGCATGACGAGTACGTCGTCGGTTAGGATCGGGATGCCCGCCATCGCCATCGAGGCGAGAAGCGAGCTCTTCCCGGCGCCCTTTGGCCCGAGCATGGCCCACGCCCTTCCATGCATCACGAATGCTCCGGCGTGGAAGCTCTGAAGACCGCGCCACCTAGCCACGATGCTGGCTGTGGACGCGAGGTATGGATGAACGACTTCGCGATCACTTGGCAGCGACGGCAGGTGCAGCGTCGCGCTGTGACTGCATCGGTCGACATCCACCCAACCGGCGGGCTGCGACCGGACTCGTGCGCGTCGATCGTCGAGATGCTCGTCGGGCCGGCCTCCGCCCAACCGGCGCTCGACACGCCAATCGACCCAGCTCGCCGGGCCGGGAATCAGCAAATCCGACGCTCCCTTCAGATCAGGCAGGCAAAGGCCGTACGCACCCAGCCGGGCGAGCCCGCCAGCCCGATCCGGGCTCGGACTTGATTCGATGCTGTCAGGGCCCATCTTGCTCGGCCACCATGCTACGAGGTGGCCGCACGTCATCTCGTTGGTGGGGACTGCGCTCGCCCGCATAAGTAACCGTCCGCTACGCTCTCGTTCGTGGGAGCCGCTGAACAAGGTCACGCCCACGCGAAGGCGCGCGACGCGACAATCCAGGTTGACGAGAGCCGCTGGATATGGCGCGAGGTTGAGGGCGAAGTGATCGTCCTCGACAGGCGCACGTGGACGTACCTAGGCATCAACCCCTCGGGAGCGCTGTTGTGGAAGCAGATAGCCCGAGGCACTACGCTGCCAGCGCTGGTCGACCGGCTGTGCGACACCTATGGGAGAAGTCGGGACGAAGCGTCACAGGACGCGGACGATTTTCTGTCAGCACTCCGAGCTCACGAGCTCGTGAACGTAGTCGATCACGACTGAGCCGGGCTGGCAGGGCAGCAAATGCTTGCCATTCGCGCTCTGACCCGCTCGTTCGGTGGCCGCCAGGTGCTAGGACCGCTTCACGCGGAGGTTGCACCGGGCGAGCGGGTGGCGGTTGTTGGACCGAATGGCTCCGGCAAGTCGACCCTTCTGCGTTGCGTCGCCGGATCCCTGGCGCCCAGCGGCGGTGAGGTGCGGATTGCAGGGTATCTCGCCGGCACACGCCAGGCGAGCGCCCTCATCGGCGTGTCGTTCTCGCAGGAGCGCTCGTTCTATCTGCGCCTGACCGGCCACATCAACCTGCTGACCTTCGCGCGGCTGCGATACCCGATTGTGCGTGCGCGGCGCGCCGTGACGGACCTCGTCGATGAGCTGAACATCGCAGATTTCGCCCGCCAGCGAGTCGACCGTTACTCGAGTGGCATGATCCAACAGCTGGCGCTCGCTCGGGCCCTCATCGGCGAGCCGCGGCTCCTTGTGCTAGACGAGCCGACGCGGTCCCTGGACGATGAAGCCGTTGAGCGGCTCTGGGCCGCGATCGAGCGCCGCCCATTGATGGCAGTGATTGTCGCCACCCATCGGCACGAGGATGTGACGCGCTGTGACGGGTCAATCGACCTCGCTGAGTCCCGGGGCTGATTCGCCCACGCCGCTGAAGGGCCTCGGCCCCATTCGCACGCTCGCGCGTCGCGACCTTGAGATCACCTATTCCTACCGCGCCGCGTTGGCGTCGGAGCTCTTGTTCGGCTTTCTCAACCTCGTTGTCTATTACTTCATCTCGCGTACCTTCGAGCTTGGCCGTGGGAGCAACTTGAGCGGCGCTCCGAGCTACTTCGCTTTCGCCTCAGGCGGGGTGGCGTTGGCGGTTGTTTTGCAAACCGCCGCGGTCGGCTTGACGCGACGTGTACGAGAGGAGCAGCTCACCGGCACGCTCGAGATGCTCGTCGTGCAGCCGATCTCGGCGGCCGAGCTAGCCCTCGGACTCGCCGGATTCTCGTTTCTGTTTGCCGTCGCGCGTGCGCTCGGATACCTCGTACTCGCCGGCCTGCTGCTGGATCTGAGCTTCGCGCACACCGACGCTGTGGGGCTGATCATCGCGTTTCTGGCGTCGGGGGCCGCGTTTACCGCCATCGGGGTCGCTCTGGCGGCGGTAGTCCTCGTCTTCAAGCGTGCCGAGGCGCTCGGGGCGCTCGGCATATTCGCGATCAGCCTCCTGGGAGGCGCGTTCTTTCCGAGGCATGTACTACCCGGCTGGCTGCAATTCCTGTCGGACATCCTGCCGACCCGCTACGCATTCGCCGCGGTGCGCGCGGCCCAGTTCGGTCACAGCAGCTGGGTACGCCCTTCGCTGTATCTCCTACTGTTCGCCGTCCTCGCGATGTCGGCCGCGCTCGGTCTCTTCTCGGGCGCGATGCGTCGTACGATCCGGCGTGGCACGCTCAATCAGTACTGAGTGAGGCCCGAAGCTCTCTCATCCGGCGGCGGGGCGCAGACCAGCGCGCGAGCTCGACGTAACCCTCGTGGTCGGACGGCGGGTCCCCTTCGAGCCAGGCGTGCGCCGAGAATCCGCGGCTCGGCGACGTCACGCCGATGACCAGCTCGCGACGCACGCCGTGTCCAGCTTCCCATGCCTGGCGCACAACCGCACGCTGCAGACAGCTGTAGCGGCGCCAGCGCAGCACCGCCTCGACTGCACGCTCCGCGCTCGCGCCGACCCGCGGGGCCGGCGGGACCGAAGGCGCCCCGGAGTCTGCCTGTCTGATGCTGCGGGGTGCCCTGCTGGCCGCGCGGACGGTCCACAGCGCTGCCCTCAAATCGGACACATCCGCATGCAGCAGCGATGGAGCGCATCTCCGCACCCGCTGAACCTTAGACGCTCGTGATCGTCAGTCGGCACCGGGCTCCACCCGAGCAAGAGCTCGCCCTGTTGCTGTCTGGGACGGACGCCACTCGAGCACGCCACGGCGCCCGAATCCTGCAGTTGGCACAACTCGTCGACGTCAACGAGCTGGAAGCGTTCCTCCGGATCCAACGGATGCTCGCTCTCATCGGCCATCGCCTCGAGCAACATCATCCGACTTCCGACCGACTTCGACGATCACGTGGACCGATACGCCGAGCAGGCACGTCGCCAGGGCATGTTCCAGCAGATGCTGACGATTCGGCTGACAGCCGCGCTGGCGGACGGTGGTGTGCAGGCTCTGCCGCTTAAGGGACCTTTCCTCGAGCGAACGGCTGTATCGGGACTTGGGCGCCCGGGTCTCGGCGGATATTGATTTGCTGGTGGCACGCACCGACTTGGTGCACGCGGTGGAGATCCTGAAGACACTCGGCTATCGCCGATATCGGCTGCTGCCGCTGTCTGTCTCGAATCCGCCCGCGCTGCATGAGCGCATGGTTCACCCCTCACAGCTGGCCAACGTCGAGCTGCACTGGCGAGTGCACCGAGGCGAGACGCGATTCTCCGCCGGTATGCTCGCCCGAAGCGCACCCGGGCGTGATGGCGTGTTGGTGGCAGCGCCATGTGATGAGCTGACCGCTCTTCTACTGATGTACGCACGTGACGGCTTTGCCGGGCTTCGACTCGCGGCTGATGTGGCCGCTTGGTGGGACCGCCATGCACGCGAGCTCGGCCCCTGCGGAATCGAGGGTCTGGTGCGGGAGCACCCCTCGATCTCGCGGACGCTCACGACCGCGGTGGCGCTGACCGAACGGCTGGTTGGCGTCCCCGGCCATCGGCTGCTTTCCCAGAAGGAACTAGCGTCCGCGTCGAAACTCGCCATGCGGCTCGCCAACTGGAGCCTCCGGGGCAGCCGTAGCCAGATCGATGCAAATGCCTATCTCGTGGAGTGGGTGCTATCACCCCCAACCCAGCGCCCGGCCGTGATGTACCGGCAGTTCGTGCTTGCATCTCGCGAGATCGCAGGCCCCGAAGATCACATGTGGTCACGCTTGGGCTCGATCGTTTCTCATACGGCGCGGGTGATCCGACGGTTCGCAATCGCGATCGCGATTGTGCTGTGCCGCGGAACGTGGGTGCCGCTCCCGACGGCTCCCGGTGATGATCCGCATGAACGGCTCTTCTAGTCGTCGGCGATCCCGTCCGTCCGCACGGACGGGGACTGGCTCGCAAGCCACGCGGCCTGCAGCGACATCGCCGAAAAGAAATGGGGACGCGCCACAGTCCACGTGTCTCGCAGCGCGCGCGCGTCGACGGCGTCTGGGTCGATGCCCGTGTATCCATCCCAGCGCCGAGCGAAAGCTTGCGTCTCGGCTCCGAAGAACGGCCTGCTGAACGTCGCCTTGGTACGTCGGGCGATCACGTCATCCGGAAGCAGATCGCCGAAGAGGGCGCGCATCGTCTCAGTGCGGTCTCCCCAGCCGCGGTGTCCGCCAGCCTTGCCAAGCGCCGCGAGGTACCGGACGTCGATGAGCGGCGAGCCGACCATCACATCGCGGTCTGCCCCGAGCTGTGCAGCGCTCCACGCCGCTGCGCGCCAACCTCGCCAACGACCGAGCCAACTCATGCGAGCGCTCCATGTGCGCGGCGCACCCGCCAACTCATCCTTGACCCGTCGCGTGACGGTCTGCCTCATCCGCGGCTGTAGCCACGGAAACGTCAGCGGGTTCTGTCGACGGGCGACCTCGCATCGGAGCTGTAGCGGAGCCAAGGCGTGCGCCAGCCGGCGTGCGTCAGAAAGGCGCACGGGCCGCCGCCCGGAGAGGACGTCGCCGATGTCGTGCCAGCACCAGCCACCGAACACGTCGTCACCCCCGGCGCCGGTGAGGACGGACCCGCGCGGCGCATACTCGGCCAAAGCCGAGACGAGATGAACGTTGGGCGGATAGAGCACCCCATAGCGCCGGAGCCCAGCGGCGGCAAGCGGCCCAACAAAATCGAGCTCGTGCGAGAGCTCAGGTCGGATCCAGTCCGCCAGTCCGAGGTGCGCGACGACGCGCTCCTGCCAGCGGCTTTCGTGCGTGTCCGGATCCGGAAACCGGAAGCTCACAGGCACAGGCGGAGCCCACCTCTCGCGTGCAGCAAGCCGGGCGGCGACAGCCAACAGGGCCGAGGAGTCGCGGCCTCCTGAAAAGCCCACGATGCACGGCGCTCGCCGCAACGCCGGCCGAATCACCGCTTCAAGCGCAACCCTTGGATCGACGTCGTAGCCAGAAGAATCCGGCTTGGTCACTTCGCCGAACAGAAAGCCCGCGGTGATTTCGAAGCGCGTAGGCAGCAGTTCGCGTCCAACTTCGGTGGTCGTGCCGGTCGCAACAGACTCAACCTGAGCGGAGGAATCGTGAAGCAGGCCCTCGCCGGGCCGCGATGGACAACCAGTGATCAACAGCGCTTCGGTCGGGTCCTCCCCGTGGCTAGGAGGCGCCCGCCATCCCGTCAGTCACCGGCTGATTGCTTCCTTGGGTCAGCTCCTCCAGCGAGCCGAGGACGCGAACTGCGGGGCGCTCGTAACCGTCTGGACCTTTCGTGGGCTCAGGCTCTTGAACCGTATCGCGCTTCTGATCGCCGTCTTTCATAGCCACCTCCTCGTCCCGAAACCCGGACAGTCGACTCCATCCGACGCCCGGATCATGAGAACGGAATACGGATCGTAATGCAGGTCCCATGGTACTGCCCGTCCGAGAACACGGTTGTTGTCCCCTCTCCTTGAATCGTTGTCGGCCCCGTCGGAAACTGGTTGAGTTGGAAGCAGAGCGACGTAAATACGCCCGGATGGACAACTTGTCCCACCGGAATCGTCCCCTGACACGTCGTCATCAGCAACGCCGCCAACACCGCCATGGCCATCCGGGAACTGAAAGCCCTGCTGCACGGAATCAAACGTCGTCTCTTCCCTAGGGTTGTTGTTGGTTGCATAGCCAACGTAGACCCCACACTTGAAGCCGGAGGGGAACGGAGCCACAAAACTCCGCGGGGTGCTCGCCGGTGCAAGCGCTTTGTCCAATCGCCACGAATGTGGTGCGCGTCCCGTGGCCGTCAGAGCGACAATCCGATGGTGCTTGTGCACACGGGCATGCTTTTTAGCAATCGCAGGGCCAGCGCCCACAACCAACAGAACGCCCATCACCACGGTTGCGAACATCACACGAAACGACATGATCCTCACTCTCTCTTTGCACCCGCAAATCCGGGTTCTAGCTGCTCGGCGGTCTCATCAGTCTCTCGCCCACGGGCCAGCTTCCAGGCCCATAGCCGGCGCGTACGACTAGTGCCGGAACGAGTAGACGTGACGGGTGCCCTTGACGCCTCGCGCGCAAGGGCAACCAGAAACTGACTGTTGGTCACGGCATAGCGCCGAGCAAGCCGTCGTGGTTCCTGAGCGAGCCTGAACAGCCACTCCAGCCCCAGCTGCTGCATTGCTTCCGGCGCGCGTTTGGTCACGCCGGCGATGACATCGATGGCGCCGCCAACTCCCATCACAAACGGGACGCCGAGTGTCCCTCCGTAACGCATCAGGAAATACTCCTTGCGCGGGGAACTCATCGCCACGAACAGTATGTCGGGTCGGGCCGCGGCGATTTCCTCTGCCACGGCCCCCTCTTCCGCGTCGGCGTAGTAGCCATCACGGTGTCCGACGATCGCGACTCCTGGATGCTGCTCGCGGATCCGTGCAACGGCAATGTCGAGTACCTCCGGCTTTGCCCCGAGAACAAAGATCCGATAGCCGGCCGTGGCGGCACGCGCCAGCAGCCCGCGCATCAAATCTATGCCGGTGACCCGCGCGGGAAGAGGATCGTGCAGCAGGCGAGAAGCCCAGACAATCGGCTGCCCGTCGGCCGTCACGAGTTCACAGCGCTCGATGCTCTGGCGCAGCTGTTCGTCCGTGCGCAGTGCCATCAGCTTCGCGACATTGATCGCCATATGCTGCGCGAACCCGCGCGAGGCAATGATCTCTTCGCAGATTGTGAGCGCCTGATCGAGATCTACCCGATCGATCCGACAGCCCAAGATCTGTGACCGCTCGGCATGTATCTCTTCCAGCCGGTCGGCGGCCGGCTGAGCGGTAGTAGTCGTCAGGCGTGTCGCCACCTAGATACCCCTTCGCGCGACGACATGCGGGATTGTGCGGATCAGGATCTTCACGTCGTTCCACAACGACCAGTTCGTTACGTACAAGTAGTCGATGTTCACCATCTCGTGCAGGGGAATCCGCGCAGAGCCGAGGATCTGCCAGTGACCGGTCATTCCCGGGGTGAGCTGTAGCCGACGGCGGTGCCAACCCTGTATACGTTTGTCCTCTTCCGCCACGAGAGGGCGCGGCCCGACAAGGCTCATGTCGCCCCGCAGTACGTTCCAGAGCTGAGGAAGCTCGTCAAGCGAAGTCCGGCGGAGTGCCGCACCAACCCGTGTGATGCGCGGATCGTCGGCGATCTTGAACAGCCCGTCGGCCTCGTTGAGATGGCTAAGCGTGTCGCGCTGCTGTTCGGCACCATCCACCATTGTCCGGAACTTGAGCATCTCGAAGATTTCACCGTCGCGCCCAACACGGACTTGTCTGAACAACAGCGGGCCTCTCGAATCGAGCTTGATCGCCCCGGCAATCAACGCCAACACAGGTGCGAAGATCACCAGGCCGACGGTCGACGCGGTCAGGTCCAAGGCCCGCTTCACCAGTTGCGACGATCGACTCAACCGGACACTCCGCATCGACAACAGCGGTACGCCCTGGACCTCGTCGAACTCGACGGACGAGCCGACGACCTCGAGCAGTCGCGGGACGATGCTCACCTTGACGCCGAGGGAGGTAGCAGTGCGGATGACGTTGAGCACTTCGTCACCCTCCGCTCCTGCCGGCGCGATGATGATCCGGTCCACGCGATGTTCGTTGGCGAGCATCGCCAGATCTCCGTCGTCTGAGAGCACACCCATGCTGTGATGCTCGTTCGCAAACGCATCGATCTCCACGCTCGCCACGACGCACGCATGTAACGAGCGTCGAGCCGCGAGCTTTACTCGAATCCGGTCGCATGTCGGCCGGTCGCCAATGATCAAGCAGCGCTCGGGTGCCGTGGCGCGCCTCGAGACCGTCCGCGCCAGAACACGGAAGAAGAGCAGTAGAACAAAAAGCACGAACCAGCTCACAAGCAGTTCTCGGCGGCTGTTCGTGCGTGTGATGATCAAGCCGTTGATCAGCCAGACCGCCACCGCGAACAGCGTGGCCAGTTGGAAGAGGACAGGCGCCTCATCGAGGGTCGACTTCCGAACCACTGACTCCTGCCGGTCGTAGAGGCCGATGACCTTGCCGAGCACGACGATGAGCGGCACCGCCGCGAGCGTCGTCATCTCCGGCTGTCCGGTTCCGACCACGACATTCGTGAGGATCAATGCGAGCGCCCCGGCAACGGCATCCCCTGTAGCAAGCGTGCGTCGGTAAATGGCGTCGCGCCGTGCCACGGCTGTCGTCGGCGCGGTCCCGGCACCAGGTATGGCTAGAACGCTGGCGCCACCCTCGAGAGCCTGCTACGTTGCGAGGTGACGGGGTTTCGACAGTGGGCGTCGCGGCGGGAAACGCCCCATGCGCCACGACAGACGTCGCCACGCTGCTCGGCGTCTGCCCGGACGTACGCCGTATCCGTCGCCGACTTACTGATCGAGAACATCGCCTGCACCGGCGGCGATTGCAAACGGCTCGCCGTTAGTGCCCGGAGAGGCTGAGTCGGCTCGCCGAGACGTACCCCGCAGCGTCCGACCCTCCTCGAAGTTACGTCCGGATGAACATGCCTTCGGCGACGCATGACCCCCCGCTCCCACCGCTCCGCTCCTGCCCCACACTCTCGGTCCCACCAAAGCCTTCTCCTCCCCCTGCGAGCAACTAGCAACCAGCCTGAAACGTGGCGCCCGACCGCGACCAGAGTTCCCTCGTGACATCCTACCTCTCCGCGCTTGATCCGCCGCGCACTCACGTCGACGAGCTGACGCTGCGCAGAGACCCTTCCTTTTGAATCACTCCACGGTGTGCGCTCAAGGTGGCAGACCCGGCGCACGCGGCGGGGTGGCCTACTGTTTTGTCAACGAGCGGGAGTCCTACCAGAATGCAACAGGCATCTGGGTTTTTCGCGTAAACCTGACAGAAACCACAGCGAAGTCGCCACAGACGCGAAAGCGTGTCGCACAGTTGCCGTTAGTCACCGGGCAGGTGCATTGAGTAACAACGATAAAGCTCAGCTTTGGTGAGATATGGCGCGAGAGAGATCGAACCCGCAGGTTTCAGCACGTTTGGGAGGGATTGGTGTGGTATCCGACTCCCCCCGTCAGACGGTCCGCACCGATTCGGCAGTTACGACAGAACCACACGGGGCCGATCAAGGTATGAGCACTACCCTTGACCAAACCCGCGGCCTCGGCTCGCCAGCTCCCGCCGCTCGATCACGCGGTCGACCAGCCCGTACGCGAGTGCTTCCTCGCTGGTGAAGTACCGGTCGCGCTCCATGTCGGCGTGCACGCGCTCGATCGACTGCCCGGTGTGCTTGGCGTAGATCTCATCGATGACGGCTCGCTGCGCGAGCACCTCCCTGGCATGGATCTCGATGTCGCTTGACTGACCTTCGAAGCCGCCGGACGGCTGGTGGATCAGGATCCGGCAGTTGGGCAACGCCATCCGCTTGCCGGGCGTCCCGCCGGCCAGCAGCAGCGAACCCATCGACATTGCGATCCCGTAGCAGATCGTCTGCACGTCGGGACGAATGAACTGCATCGTGTCGTAGATCGCCATGCCCGCGTAGATCGAGCCGCCTGGGGAATTGATGTAGAGCGAGATGTCCTTGTCGGGATCGTCGGACTCCAGATGGACGAGCTGGGCGACGATCAGGTTCGCCGACTCCTCGTCGACCTGTCCGCCGAGAAATACGACGCGATCGTTCAGAAGCCGTGAGTAGATGTCGAACGAGCGTTCACCTCGCGGGGTCTGCTCGACGACCATCGGGACCAGTGGCATGGAGTTTCCCTCCTCGTGACGTGATAAGGTGCAACCTGCTGGTTGCACCTTGACCATAGCATACGTGCAACTTTGCGGTTGCACGTTTGGCTTCTCAAACGTCGGAAAGGAAGTGACATGAGCGACCGAATCGAGCGCGAGCTGCTCCTACCGGCTTCCCCGGAGGAGGTCTGGGAGGCGGTCATCCGCGACGGCTGGCTCGCCGAGGAGGTGGATCTCGACCTGCGTCCCGGTGGCGATGCGACGTTTCGCTCCCCGGACGCGGTCAAGTCCGGCTGGGTCGAGCACGTACTCGCGCCAAGGCGCCTGGCGTTCTGGTGGGCGGCGGACGGGGAGCCGGCGTCCCGGGTCGAGCTGACGCTCCGTGATAACGGCTCGCACACGCGCCTGCGCGTCGTCGAGACCAGGCCGCTGGAGGTCCTCGACCTGGTCGGTGTCCCGCTGCCCGGCATCGGCGGCGTCACCTTCGGGCCGGCGCTGGTCGCGGCCTGAGTAATGGCCGCCGAACCGGACCGGGCAGGCGCCGTCTTCGACGCGCTCTCAGACCCCACGAGACGTGCGCTGCTGGCCGCGATCGCCGACACACCCGCGGCGACCGCAACCGAACTCGCGACCGAACTGCCGATCTCGCGCCAGGCGGTGGTCAAGCACCTCACGGCGTTAACTGACGCAGGACTGCTCGACCGCGAACGATCCGGTCGCGAGGTCCGCTACCGAGTCACACCGGCGCCCCTGTCAGACGCGGTGTCGTGGATGGCGGACGTCGGCGGGCAGTGGGATGCCCGGCTTCAAGCGCTCAAGCGAGCCCTCAGCTGACCTCTTTTCAGTAGCGGGGGCCGCTGGGCCATGCGGAAGAAACCGGCTGGTCCTTTGCGCAATTGCTCGCTAGGCTCTGGACGAGATTAGGGTTTACGCGGGGTTGGGAGGAGTTATGGCTGTTGGGGTCGTTGGCCTTGGCTATGTAGGACTACCGCTGGTGCTGGCATTTGCCGAGGCGGGCGAGGAGGTGGTGGGGCTCGATGTAGACGCGCAGAAGGTGGCGGCAGTCGCAGCGGGCAACTCCTATATCGAGGACGCTCCCTCCGAGCGGCTGCGCGCGGTGCTGGGTTCGGTCCGCGCGACGCGTCGCTACGCGGACCTTGCGAAGGTCGAGGCCGTGATGCTGTGTGTGCCGACGCCTTTGACGAGCAATCGCGAGCCCGACCTCGGCGCGCTCACGCTTCGGCGACGGCGCTGTCGCAGGTGTTGCAGCCCGGACAGCTGGTGGTGCTCGAGTCCACGACCTATCCAGGTACGACTCGTGAGCGGCTCGTTCCACTGCTGGAGGAGTCGGGGCTTCAGGTCGGAGCCGATCTGAACGTCGCGTTCTCGCCGGAGCGGGTTGATCCGGGGCGCACCGACTTCACGCTACGTAACACGCCCAAGGTGGTGGGCGGCATGACGGAGGTCTGCGGGGACCGCGCCGAAGCGCTCTACCGGCGTGTCTGCGACACCATCGTGCGCGTCTCGACCCCGGAGGCCGCCGAGCTCAGCAAGCTGCTCGAGAACATCTTCCGGTCGGTCAACATCGCGATGGTCGACGAGATGGCGCTGCTCGCCGAACGGATGGGGATCGACATCTGGGAGGTCGTCGACGCTGCCTCGACGAAGCCGTACGGCTTCATGCGCTTCGAGCCCGGGCCAGGAATGGGAGGGCACTGCCTGCCCGTCGACCCGTTCTATCTGACCTGGCGGGCACGGGAGTTCCACATGGCGACGGAATTCATTGAACTTGCCGGCAAGGTCAACGCGCAGATGCCCCATCACTGCGTGGAGAGAATCGAGCGGGCCCTCAACGACCACCGCAAGCCGGTGAATGGCTCCAGGATCCTGATCCTTGGTGCAAGCTACAAGGGCGGCGTCGGCGATGTCCGCGAGTCGCCCGCACTGCGCATCATGGAGATGCTCGCCGAGCGCGGCGGCATCATCGAATACCACGACGACTACGTGCCCACCCTGCCTGAGCTCGGGCTCCAAAGCGTCCCGGTGGAGAACGTCCTCGCCGAGGCGGATGCGGTCGTACTCGTCACAGCACATCCCGGCTTGGACTTCTTTGCGATCGCAGAGCAGGCCACTCTGTTCATCGATCTGCGGGGCGTCACCCGAGGCAAGCAGGCGAAGAATCTCGTGCGCCTCTGAGCGAGCCAAGCTCGCGACTCGGCGTTACTGCGGCGAGATCCCGAGGTAGGGCACGGCCCAGCCGACGATTTTCTGGAACGCCGGGGCCGCAACGGAGCCACCGTAGATCGCCCCTTGCGGCTCGTCGACCATCACCGCCACGAGCAGGCGCGGATGGCTCACGGGTACAAACCCGATGAACGACGCGATGTACTCGGTGCTCGAGTAGTGGTTCCCGACCACGACGTTCGCCGTTCCGGTCTTGCCGGCCATGCTGTACCCGGCAATCTGCGCGCCGGATGCCGTACCGCCGTCAGCGAACACGCCCTTGAGCATGATCCGCAGCTGTGCGGCGGCAGCCGGTGAGAGGATCTGCTTGCCGCGTGGGATCGGGGTCGGCTTATCGCCGATCGACTTGACGATGTGCGGCGAGCGCAGCACACCGCCGTTGGCGATCGCGGAGTACGCGGTGGCCATCTGTATCGGGGTGACGGATTCGCCCTGGCCCATCGGGAGGTTGCCCATCGAAGATCCCGAATACTGGCTGTAGCGCTTGACGATCCCCTGCTGCTCGTCGGGGAGATCGATCCCGGTACGCGCGCCAAAGCCGAATCGGTGCACCCAGTAGTCGAACCGCCGACCACCGAGCCGCATCCCGATCTCATCGGCGCCGATGTTGCTCGACACCTGCAGGATGTCCGCCGACAGACAGCGTCTCGTCCCCGTGGCTCTCAGCGTCGTGGATCTGGCGGTCGGCGACCTGCAGGACCGACGGGATGTTGAACGGCGTGGTTGGGGTAACGACGCCGTCCTGCAACGCGCCTGCGACCGTGATCGCCTTGAACGTAGAGCCCGGCTCGTAGTTGAAGCCCACCGCGCGGTCCTCGTTGGCGTAGTCCGGCGCGCCCGAGGGGTCGTTGGCGTTCACGCGCGGCCAGTTGGCCAGCGCCAGGATCGCCCCGGTGTTGGGGTCCATCGCGATCGCGGTGGCACCCTTCGGCGAGTACTGGGCTCCGACCCCGGCGAGCACCTGCTCGACCTCGTCCTGGAGCGCCGCGTCGATCGTCAGCTGGATCGTCTTGCCCGGCTGCATCGAGCGAGCGTCGTCGATCGAGATCGGCTGGCCGATTGCATCCGAGACGATATTGCGGATCCCGTTGCGACCGTGGAGCACGCCGTCGTAGCGGTACTCAATCCCGCTCGAACCGTGCCCGTCCAAGTGCACCCCACCGAGGACCTGCGACGCCGCCCACGCGCGTGGATAGACCCGCTTGGTCGTCGGGATCATCGTCAGACCGTCGATACGCAACTTCGAGATCGCCGCTGCGTTCGCCGCCGGGACCTGGTGCGCGAAGTAGACGAACCCGGTGTGGCGCTTGGTCAGCAGGGTCAGCAGCACGATCTGCGACTTGCCTAGTAAGGGCGATAGCTCGCGTGCGATCGTGACCGGATCCTTGATCAGGACCGGATCGGCGGCGATGTCGTCGGCAGACTGGCTGATCGCCAGCTCCACACCGTTGCGATCGGTGATCGTTCCCCGCGCGGCAGGCAAGTTCAGTTTCGTCACCTGCTGTGTCGCCGCGACCCGCTGCAGTGTGCCGGACCGCAGCGTGCCCAGATACGTGGCACGGAGCACCGCGATCCCGAGCAGGCAGATGAACGCCAGGAACAGGATCCCGATGCGGCGATTGATCACGCGCACGGCGGATGACCTGGTGGGTGTTGGCGGAGCGTTTCGGTGAAACGTTGCACTAGCCGCCCACCGGGACCGAGGCACCGCCGGTTGTGGAGGCGCCCGAGCTCGTCTGAGTCGGACTCGTGACCGGCGTCGCCTGGCCGGAGGCGCTGGGCGAGCCTGAGACCTGCCCGCTCGTTCCGGTCGTGCCGCTTGCGACGGCTGTCCCGGTTGTGCTGGTTGTCCCGGTCGCGGGCGAGCCTGTCGCCGTCCCGGTGGATGAACCGGTCGTTGCCGGCGCAGTGGTCTGAACCGGCGTTGTGACCGGTGACTGTCCGGCGGCCGGAGTGGCGGCTTGTGTTGCCGCGGGAGTCGTCGTGGGCGTCTGCGACGCGGTCTGGGCCAGAGCGCCCGCCGACGTCGCACTCACAGTTAAGGCTGTCGCCGTGCCGGACGCCGAGCTGTTGAGGGACGTGGCGACCGTGCCGTTGGGCGAGGTCAGCGCCAGGAATCCGGCCGCATCGGGCGCGTGGATGTTGGCGATCGTCCGGCCGACATCGGCGGCAGCCCCGTTCACCGAGAGGAACCCGACGCCGCCGGGCGCCGGCATCACCATGCCCTGGGCGGCGGCGAGCGATTCGATCCGTGCGTCTCCGTCGAGCGACGCGACGGTTTCTCGCAACATCTCGTTCTTGGTCTGAAGGTTTGAGGTCCGCTGGATCGAGCGGCCGATGCTCGCGCCGAGCTTCAACACCTCGACCTGCATCGCCACGATCCCGACCAGCATCACGCCGAGGAGCGGAATCCAGGCGCGGCCGCGGATCAGGCGGTCAAGCAGCCGATGGTCGGGGAGCGTCCGGACGAACGTGGAGCGCGCGGGCCCCGAGCGGCATCGCCGCTGTGCGCTGACGGGCGCGGCGTGGGCGACCCTGGCGCCGGTGCGGCTGCGGGCGCCGGCGGCTCCGCTGACGGCGGAGCGCGCGGACACGTCGCGCGCGGTGGCCCGGTGCGCCGGCCGGACGGAGCCGCGGCCGACGCCCGTGCCGTGCGCCGGCCGGTGCCGCCGAGCCTGTGCCGCGGTGCCGCCGACCGGCCCGGAGACGCGGCGCGGCGCCTTCGGGTCCCGGCTGCTGACGCAGGCCGCGGCGATGCCCGCGAGGCGGCGCGCCCGCTCCATTGGCGCCGGATCCCGGTGGGCGTTTCTTACCGGCGCCACGGCCGGCAGCAGTCGCTGGGGCCGGTGTCACTCGTTCGTGTCCTCGAGCTTGCGCGCGGCACGCAGGTGAGCTGACTTGGACCTCGGATTGGACGCCACTTCGCCAGGAGTAGGCGCGACCGCGCGTCGCGTCAGCAGCTCGGCCTCCGGCTCATGGCCGCAGACGCAGACCGGAATCTCGGGTGGGCAGATGCAGCCGCGAGCGCGGTCCGCGAGGAACCGCTTGACCCGGCGGTCCTCGAGCGAGTGGAACGTGATCGCGGCCAGCCGCCCGTCCTGACGGAGCAGCTCCCATGCTTCAGGGAGCGCGGCGTCCAGCTGCCCGAGCTCGTCGTTGACGGCGATGCGAAGCGCCTGGAACGTGCGGCGCGCAGGATGCCCGCCGGCGAATTGAGCGGGGATCGGCACCGCCGCCTTGATTGCATCGACGAGCTGCTGGGTCGAGCTCAGCTGCTCGTGGCGGCGCATCCGCCCGATTGCGCGTGCGATCGGCGACGCGTATCGCTCCTCGCCGTACTCGCGGAGCAGGCGCGCGATCCGCCGCTCGTCCCAGGTGTTGACAATCTCCTGCGCGCTCAGCTCTTGGTCGGGGTCCATCCGCATGTCGAGCGGGGCGTCGTAGGCGTAGGAGAATCCACGCTCCCAGGTGTCCACCTGCATCGAGGACATCCCGAGGTCGAGGTAGATCAGGTCGGCTTGGACGCCCTCCTCGCCCAGCTGCTCGAGCCCGGTGACGAAGTCCGCCCGGATGAACCGCGTGTGGCACGAGACCTCTGCCGCCAGTTCGGCAAACCGCTCCTCCGCGATCGGATCCCGATCGATGCCGATCAGCGTGCCGGCCGGGCCGATCCGGTCTGCAATCAGCCGCGCGTGACCGCCTCCACCGAACGTGCAGTCCACCGCGATCTCGCCCGGACGAGGATCAGTCACGTCGATCAACTCGCCGGCGAGCACCGGGATGTGCGTCTGCGTCATGTCAAGCAGTGTCGCCAAGACTCGCCGCGATGTCGGGGATACGGGTCAAACTGTCCTCACGGTAGGCGTCGTAGGACTTGCGGTCCCACACCTCGATGCATTCGCCCGAGCCGGTGATGCTCACGTCCTTGTCGAGGCTTGCGTAGCGCATCAGGGGGACCGGGATCATCAGGCGGTTAGCGGAATCGAGCTCGGCGTCGAACGAGGAATTGAAGAAGAAGCGCTTGAGCTCCCTGGCGGTCGGCGATGACGGGTTCAGGCCGCTCAGCGTTTGCGCCGTGAATGCCTCGTAGCTCTCCGGCGTCCAGATCGAGACTGAGCGCGGCGATCCGGTCGACACCTCTTGCGACGCCGCGACCACAACCCCACCCGCCAGCGCCACCCGGAACTTCGAAGGGACGGTTAGCCGATGCTTCGCGTCGAGCGCGTGTTCGAAGGTTCCGCGGAAGATCAAGGGTTCTCATCTGACTGACCGAACTTTGAACCCGGGTGGCTGGGTGGGAGGAGCCCTGCCACCCGGGTTCCGCATGCGGTGCCACTTTATCCCACCTCCCCCCACAATGCAACCCATTTCCCATGCCTTCCCCCACTTTGCCGTCCGACCTCTCCCCTAGGCCCAAAAAGCCCGCTATGGCTGGCGATTCAGGGGTCGCCGGCGGTCTGATCAGACCCGCCGGGCCTGCACGAGCGCGTGCAGCTGGACGGAATGGGCGCGGCGTTGCAGAAACGGCCTGATTCCGTCCGGCACGTGTGCGTAGGTGTGGGAGGTCGTGGGAGGGCCGAAGCCGGGTGACCGGCCGCGCCGGGTCAGCCGGTCGCGGACCGGGTCGGCCGGGACCACGTCGACCGCGGCCGGCAGCTCGAGCACGAGTCGAGCCCCGCGCTCGGAGGGTGCTGCCGCGAGTCTGCCTCCATGATCGGTCGCGATCGCCGCCGCGATCGCGAGGCCCCGTCCCCGCGCTCCGCGTCCGCAGCGCGGGCGGCGGGCGAGTTCGGCGACGGGCGCCGGCAGGCCCGGGCCGCTGTCGACCACCTCGACGCGGACGCCGGCCGGGCCGGCTCGGCCGCGACACCTCGATCGGCCCTCGCCCGTGCTCGATCGCGTTCGCGATCAGGTTGCGCGTTGCCTGCGCGAGCCGGAGACGGTCGCCCCAGACGCTCGCCGAGGGCCCGGACCAAATCAGCTCAAGCTCGACGCCGGGGCAGGTCAGATCGATTTCAATCGAGTCAGCAAGCAGCTCGGCGACGTTGACCAGCTCCCACCCGCGGACCGGACGGCTGGGACGACCGACCTCGCGGAGGTCATCGAGTGCCAGTGCCGCCCGCCCCAGTTCCAGATCGATCGCCCGCAACCGGGCGGGCGATAGCTCGGCGGTGCGGGCGCCCAGTTGCAGCCCCAGCCGGGCGGCCGTGACCGGGCCGCGCAGCTCGTGACAGACCCGCGCCACGGCCTCCATCGTCGCGCCCCGGGAGCGACGCTCCTGCACCCCGATCAGCACGGCGAGCGCGGCCGAGAACCAGCCGGCGATCGCAAGCCCCACCCCCACTATTCGATTGCTCCATCGATCAGGCGGTAGCCGACGCCCCAGACGTTGACGACAAACCGCGTCCCGTCGCCGCGCAGCTTCTTTCGCAGTCGCGAGGCGTGCGAGTCCAAAGTTCGCGTCGCTCCAAGCGCCCTGAACCCCCAGACGCCCCGCAATAACTCCTCACGCGTGAACACCCGTGTCGGCTCTGCGGCCAAGGCCCGCAACAGCGCGAACTCCTTCTTCGACAGCGCCAGACGCTCGCCGCCGAGCCAGACCTGGCGCGCGAGCACATCGAGCTCGAGCGGCCCGACCCGGATCCGGCCGGATCCGGGCCGGTGGCGGTTGCGGCGCAGCAGCGCGACGATCCGGGCGTGCAGCTCTGGATAGGAGAAGGGCTTGACGACGTAGTCATCACAACCCCGGCTGAACCCCCGCAGACGCTCGAGCTCGCTCGTCCGCCCGGACAACACGAGCAGCGGCAGGTCGGGGTCCAGTCGTCCGGTGGCGCGGTCGGATTCTCGGACCGTGCGCAGAAGCTCGAGTCCGTCCGAGTCAGGTAGTCCCAGATCGACAATTGCGAGATCGGGGAACTGAGTTTCCATCAGCTGCTGCGCGCCGGCTGCGCAGTCGGATTCAAGGATTTCGTAGCCGTCGGCCGAGAGGTTGTCCGCGAGGAAGGTCCGCGTCGCGCGGTGGTCCTCGACCACGAGGATCGTTGCTGGTGTGGATTCCATGACCGTCAGAGCCCGCGGCGGCGAAAAACCGCCCCCTTGTCACGGCCCGGGCGATGCAACATCGCGTTCAGCCCCTGCGGCGGAGCAGGAATCCCAAATATGATCCCGACGCCCCCATGTACCGCCGCGGCAACTACAGCTCGGGAGATGATTTCGTGCTCGAATACGGAGAACTTCGGTTCACGTTCAACGAGCGAGACTTCCGTGAACGCTGTGAGCAGGCTGCCCGGAAGCTCGGGTTCCTCGGTGGCGCCGTCGCGGAGGACGAGGCCGAGGATCTGATCAACCTGGTTGTGAACGGTGAGGTGACGGATCCAGCCTCCGCGCTCGGGGAGCACGTCAACGACTGCTGGCCGGAGCTCGTGGGGCCGTCAGAGCGCTCGCTCGTGCACTGGCTGCGGCGGCTGATCTTCCGCGGCGCGTGGCTCGACCAGCGGGTCAAGGAGGGCGAGCTCGACGTCACCTTCGCCGAGGACACGAGCTCGTTCGTCTACATCCAGCCCGATCGCGGCGGCGAGCCGATCGAGCTCGCGCCCGAGCCGAGCTGGAACCGCGTCGCCTACTTCCGCCGCT
>CAWCDS010000029.1:0-136947 GCA_963794285.1 uncultured Solirubrobacterales bacterium | reverse complement strand
CAGCGGCCGGCACCACCCGCCCCAGCGCCACGTCGTCCCGCCGAATATTCGAAAACGGCACGTGTCCAGAGGAAAGTACGGGTGTCCGCGCGTGCTGCCACGGTACAGCTGCGTCCGCAGGTCGGGCTCAAACCCTCCGCTCTCGAGCAGGCAGATCGATAGCCCGCTGTCGCGCAGCCGGTCGACGAGCGAGATGCCGGCCGGCCCGGCCCCGACCACGCAGACGTCGCAACGCAACTCGGCGCCGTCCTCGACGGTGCGGGCGTCAATGAGCATTCTGGGATCTGCCGGTGAAGGTGAGCTGCGCGGAACACAGTAGCGTCTGGGCCGACGCCGAGCGCATCGTGCGCTGCTGGATGCGAACAAGGGCGTATCAAGCACCGTCACAATATCGAGCGGCCGTCGGATGTGGCTGCACAAGTGCGCTTCTCAGCGATGCGTCTACACGAGGTGATGCTGGCCGCTCCGGCTGCCGCTGGGAACGTCGAGGTCGCGGAGCTCGCCTATGACAACCGGCTGATGGGACCCTGTTCTTCTGCGTCCCCGGATTCACGCGCGACGGGCGACGAGTTCGCGCCCGTCGCGGTGGCCAGAGGCGCGGTTGCGCTGGTCGTCGAGCGCCACCTGCCGGACCTCTAGGCCGAAGTTCCCCCTTGCGTAGGCGGCGGAATCTCGCGGATTCCCAGGGGTTTCGGGGGTTTTGGGGTGTTCGGGGTCGTGCCTACCGAGCGACCACGGCGGGGGCGTAGCGCGACGAGATCGAAGCGCTTCGGTCTTGCAGCGCGGTCGGCGGGTGAGCTTCTCGAACGTGCCTCTGGAGTGACCGTGCGCCCGGGTGGTGTTCCGGGTCCTGGGGCGGCGAGCTCGGCCAGGAGGGTGCGGTAGCTGTGCGCGGGCTGGCCGCTGGTGGTCTGTTTCGTTTGTGCTTTCTGCCTGCGCTGCGGGGGAGCGGACGGCTTTCGCGACCGGATCGGGCTGGTGGGCCGGTCCCTCGTCGGTGAACAGCAAGGGGCTTCCACGCGGCTTTGAGGTGCCAGGTGAGGTAGTAGGCGGACAGGATCAGCACGTGCGCTTTGACGCGGTCGGCGAGGTGGTGGTGGACCGGACGGATCTGCAACTCGAGGCCTTTCAGTGACCCGAACGCTCTTTCGGCCTGTTCGAGGTTCTTGTAGGCGCGCACGACATCACCGGCCGGCAGGTCGGTGAGGCTGGTCCGCAGGATGTAGAACCCGTCCAACGCGGCATCCGCCGCGATCCCGGCGCTGTCGCGAGTGTAGGTGAACGTGGGGTCAGTGATCTCGATCTGAAAGTGCTTTTCATCCGGTAGCGCTTCAGTGCCTGGGCCGACCGCCGGCCCGATCAGGTCGGCACCGGACAGCGTGCCGTGCTCAACGCGGTGAGCGATCGCCGCGAGGTCACTTTCTAAGGTCGCGACTAAGCCTGAAACCACCGATCGGCTGCGCGGCTGAGGTGGTCTCGTCGCAATTCGCTAGTTCTTCGATGTAGGACTCTTTCATTCCGCCGGGTAGCCGGCGGGAATCGCACCCGCCGGCCCCCGACGATCTGCACGTGAGCCCTCTCGACGCATACGGCTCGTGCCGTCCAGCTAGCAGGACGGAGCGCCGCCGTAGCGCCAATGCACGAACAGCTCGGGTTTCCTTGGGATCGGACCGCCCCGGCGGCCCATGCTCGACGACCACTGCGCTCCAGTCGCTTGTACTTCCACCGCGCCCAGCGCACCAGATGGCGGTCGACGCGCTGACAGAGTGGGATCACCGCGCTCGGATAGAACGCGGTGACGTAGCCGAACCAGCCCCGCAACACGAGGTTGACCCCGGCTGCGAGGTCATGGAGGTCAAGGGTGGTGCGCCGATGAGCCGCCACGCTGCGACTCGGCGGCTCATCGCCGTCAGCTTCTCCGGAGCGACCGCAGGCATGAAGCTCGTGAAGGCCACATGCGTGCGATGGTTGTACGTCTTCCGGGGCCGAACGTGTAGCCGCAGAACGTGAACGAGATCTCCTCGTAGTCACCGCGGCGATTGCTGTCCTTGCAGTACACGATCCTGCGTCTTGTCCGGTGGAGCTCCAACCCGACCGCGACGAGCCGACACGCGACCGCATCCCGCACAAGGCGGGCCTGCGACTCGCTCACACAATGGATCACCGGGAGAGTCGCCGGGGTGATCCTCACCTCCCGGCGCTCGAAGAACCCGGCGTGAACGTCTCCGCTCACCGGGCTCCCATCGTCCAACCGTCAGGGCGCAGCCCCCAGCGCCAGTGCGCGAACAGGCCCTGCTCGGCGTCTAGCGACGTCAGCGATGAACCTGCGCGCCCTGGTGCGGTGGCGGCGCAAGCGTTTGTATTTCCCGCATGGCCCACCTCACGAGCGTGTCGTTGAAGTGGCGGAAGACCGGATACAACATGGAATACTTGTAAGAGTGTCTGTAGTAGTTAGTCCTCAGCCCTGGAGCTGCAGGTTGAACATCAGCGCCAGGTCCGAGAGGGACTTGTCCGAGCGGCGAGCGACGCCCCAGCTGCGCATCTCGCGCCGCATCCGCGTCTTCGCCTCGTTCGAGACCGCCGGGGAAAAGTTCAGGAAGTGCTTCCCAAAATCGGTTCTTCGACAGCCGCGGGCGGAACGTGTAGGAGAGGAAATCGAACGAGGTGCGCTCGTAAGCGTCACGCCGGTCGTCGTCCTTGCAGTACACGATGCGGGTCTTCTGCTCGTTGAGCGAAAGTCCGCACTCCGCCAGCCGCGAAGCGTCAAGGCCCGCAGCTGCAGGGGCCTGTCGCTCGCTTCGAGCGTGGACGATATGTCGTCGCAATAGCGCTCGAACAGGACGGCCGGGAATTCCCGGACCATCCACGCATCGAACCCATAATGCAAGAAATCAAATTGGCGAGCACGGGGAAATCGCAGACCCTTGAGGGGTTCCGCGATCCGCGCGACCAGGCGGCTCAGCCTCCTCTGGCAGCGGCGCTTTGAGCCACCGCTCCACGTAGACAACAGGATCCAGCGCTGGTCGGTGTGGTGGGCTACCGCCTTCAGCGTGAGGTCCCACGAGACGGTGTCGAAGGAAGACACGACAGACTGCCCACCTCGATGGCTTCCCGCGGACGGTCCGGATCGTGCGCGAGCGTCACCCGTTGGAGGGCCGCTCGCTTGAGCTGGCGGGCTGGATGCGCCGCTGGCGCCAGTTGGAGCTGATCCTGGTGCTTCAGGACGGCAGCACCCTGCTTGTCCCTGCAAAATGGACGGATCTCGAGGGTCACGCCGACCCGCCACCGGCAGGGACGCTCGGGTCGCTGCAAGACCTGTTGGCGGCGCGGCGAGTGCTCGATCGTGTGCTGGAGGCTGTCGTGGCGCATGAGGCGGCGCGAGATGCCGTCCTTGCCAAGCGCGATGATCGTTGACGCGAGGACATGAGCGATGCAGCTGCGTCTGGATCTGGCGGAGGGCCCGGCGCCCGCGGCGGTGCTGTGGGAGCTCGTCGGCGAGGAGCAGCGCCAGACGGCGACGGCACTGTTGGCCGCGCTGATCGCGCAGACAGTCGTCGGCGAGCCGGCGGGCGATGAGCCGATGATGTCTTGTGATGAGACGAGCAGGTGAGCGCGGGTGAGTGATAGCTCGAAGCTGACCTCCTCGCATCTGCGCCGCCAGGCGTTCGTGTATGCACGCCAGTCCTCCCAGGCGCAGGTCGAGCACAACGTCGAGTCGACCGCTCTCCAGTACGCGCTTGTCGAGCGCGCGATCGAGTTCGGCTTCACCCGTGAGCAGGTTGTTGTGATCGACGATGACCTAGGGATCAGTGCCGATGGGACGGTCGACCGTGAGGGCTTCGGGCGCCTGGCGGCGGAGGTCGCGCTTGGCCATGCCGGACTGGTGCTCGGCACTAACGTTTCGCGTGTTTCTAGAAATAATGCCGATTGGTACCGGTTGCTCGATCTGTGTGGTGTAACTGACACTGTGATCGGTGACCTCGATGGGCTGTATCACCCCGGTTCGTTCAATGACAGGCTGCTGTTGGGGCTCAAAGGTACGATCAGCGAGGCTGAGTTACACATGATTCGCCAGCGCCTCGATAGCGGGATCCGTAACAAGGCCAAGCGTGGTGAGCTGCGTCGCGGGCTGCCGGTCGGTTTTGTGTGGGGCGAGGGAGACGGCGAGGTGTTGCTTGATCCCGATGAAGCTGTGTACGGCGCGATCACAACGATCTTCGATCGTTTCGCGGAGCTTGGCTCCGCGCGTCAGGTGTGGCTGTGGTTGCGCAGAGAAGGTGTGCAGTTTCCACTGCGGCGTTTTCAGGGCGCTGAGATCACGTGGGTGACACCTACCTACCATCAGATTCACAATGTGCTCTCCAACCCCGTGTACGCGGGTGCCTACGCGTTCGGTAAGACGCGCCGCGAGCGCTATGTCGATGAGCAGGGGCGTCCGCGCAAGCGCACCCGCAAGCTCTCACGCGATGAGTGGGAGGTCCTGATCTGGGATCACCATCCTGGCTTCATCGACAAGGCCATGTTCGAGCGAAACCAGGCACAGCTGGCTTCCAACACCCGCCCGCGCGCGCACGAGCCTGGTGGCGCTGTGCGCGAGGGCCAGGCGCTCCTGCAAGGTATCGCCGTCTGCGGGCGCTGCGGGCGCAAGCTGATGGTCCACTATCAGGGCCGGCGTGGTCACAAGAGTCCCGCCTATCACTGCCCGAGCAGCGACCTGGTCGAGAACCGCGGGAGTTGGTGCATGCGCATCGGCGGCGGGCGAATCGAGCAAGCCGTGGTCGGCGCGCTGCTCGCAGCGCTCACCCCGGCCGGCGTGAAGGCCGCGCTGCGTGCGGCCGAGATGCTCGAGGCTGACCACGACGCGGCTCTTGCGCAGTGGCGCCTTCAGGTCGAGCGGGCGCGCTATCAGGCGGAGCGAGCCGAGCGCCGCTACCGCCAGGTCGAGCCCGAGCACCGGCTGGTCGCGCGCGGCCTCGAGCGCGACTGGGAGAAGGCGCTTGGTGAGTTGGCCGAGGCCGAGGCCGAGCTTACCCTGCGCGAGCGCGAGCGCCCGCGCACGCTCACTCCCGATGAGCGCGAGCAGCTCCTCGCGCTGGGCTCTGATCTCGGGCGGGTATGGTCGGCGCCCACCACCACCGACCGTGATCGCAAGCAACTCTTGCGCTGTCTCATCGAAGAAGTGATGCTTGACGTCAACCGCGCGCAGCGGCGGGCGACTGTCACACTGCGCTGGCGTGGCGGCGCGCTGACAGAGCTTGCCGTTTCGCTGCCGAAGCCCCAGCCCGCGATCCGTACCGATGATGACACGATCGCGCTGATCGAGCGCCTCGCATGTCACTATGACGATGGCAGGATTGCTGGAATCCTCAACCGCCAGGGACGGCGCTCTGCGACAGGTGAGCGTTTCACCAAAATCATTGTCGGTGGCCTGCGACGTTACCGCAACATTCCAGGCTACAAGTTGTCCTCCGAGCTACCCGATGGTGAGCTGCTGCCTGTCGGCAAAGCTGCCGATGAGCTCGGTGTCGCGGCATCCACACTCTTTCGCTGGCTGCAGGACGGATTCATCCGCGGCGAACAGGACACTCCCGGCGCCCCTTGGCGGATTCGCGTCAACGACGAGTTGCGTGCACTGTTCGTCGAGGACGCGCCTCCGGGCTACGTGCCGATGTTCGACGCGATGCGAATACTCGGCGTCACCCGCCAGACTGTGTTGCAGCGTGTAAAGCGCGGCGAGCTTGAGGCGATCCACGTACGCAGCGGACGTCGAAAAGGCCTGCGTATACTGGTCCCACAGGCCGACTATGCCCTCTTTGACACTACCGCATGAACGCGTTGGCAGTGTGACGATGGCACCAAGAAGGCCCGGATGTCAAGATCGACAACCCAGTTCTTCTTGAAGCACCGCTCCCGGCAAACCGCGACCGCGTCCACGGGCGAGCGCCCTGGACGATAGCCGTAGGAGTCCTCGTGGAATACCGGCTCCACGCTGGGCTCCAACGCCATCGCGGCCGCCATCTCGGCGACCCTGTCGACGACGTTCGGGATGCCGAGCACCCTCACCCCGCCCTGCTTGCCCTTCTTGGGTATCTCCACTGCCCGGACCGGCCCGGGGTGATACGACCCCGACGACATCCGATTCCACAGCCGGTAGAGGTTCCTCGAGAGGTCCTCCGCGAACTGCTCGATCGTGACGCCATCGGCCCCGGCCGCTCCGCCATTCTCCTTGACCTTCAGCCACGCATCCCACACCAATCGCTTGGGGATGTCGTACGACTTGCCCTTCAGCTTCGGCTCACGCATGCGGCTCATCCCTTGCGGTTGACCACATCCGCTCGCCTAGACGACCCCGCCCCTTCGCTCCACACCCGCTGCGATACGCGGACGCTTCACAGCTACTACGAGCGAGTCCGCCAGCGCGCCCGGCGACGGTACTCAACTCCTCGCGGATTCTGCCGCTTGGAGATCTCCCTCTCGCTGCGGAAGGCACCGCAGCAGTGTCCGGGCACGCCTTCACGCGTTCCATAGAAGCGCCTCGGTCGGGATCATGCTGCCTGTATGCCGGACGCCGCCTGGGCAGTAAACGGGCGCCCCCCAGGCTCATCCCAGGACGAAGAAGCAACCCTGGTTTCGACATCGTCTTTCCGGCTTTCGACACGTCAACGGCAGAGGACTTCGTCCATCGCTCATCTTCCCGACCCACACCTGACGCGATCGAGCCGCGCCTTTTCCCACGACGTTCAGCACAACGGTCTTCAGCCAATGCACCTGTGGGCGGTTTGAAGCCTCCCCCCGAAGGGCGGCTCCGGAGGGCCATACAACCTCCATCGCTTCTACAGCACCGCAATCAGCGGAACCACCATCTACCAATCCGTCCTGCCTCCTGCGTTCGCGTTCACAACTTCTCCATGTCGGTTTATCCGGCGCTTTCGTGGATTGAGGCGAAGTGGCACCTGTCGTAACTAGGCGCCCGGGCTACCCGCCCGAGCCGATCACGGTAGAGATCTGCTGATCGCGCGGCGCCGGATTGTCGAGCAACAGCCTCGGGACCGTGACGAGCTTGTATCCGCGGGCGCGTAGCTGCTTGACGATGATCGGCAGCGCAGCCACGGTCTGGGAGCGGTTGCCGCCGGCGTCGTGCATCAGGATGATCGCTCCCGGCCGCGCACCAGAGACCGCCGAGCGCACGATCGCGTTCACGCCGGGCTCACGGTAGTCGCTGGTGTCCACCGTCCAAAGCACCATCAGCATCCGGTACTTGTGCAGCAGCGCGAGCGTGTCGTTGTCCCACAACCCGTAAGGCGGGCGGAACAGGCGCGGGAACGGGACCCCGTAGCGGCCGGTCGCCGAGATCTGCTGAAGAAGCTGGGTCCGCTGATCGCCGGGCGAGAGCTTCGACATCGGAGCGTGTGCTTCGGTGTGATCGCCGATGGGGTAGCCGTCGGCGACGATCAACGAGGTCGCGTAGTGGAAGTCGTGCTCGAGGACGCCGACCTCGAAGAACGTCGCCTGAACGTCTGCTTTCTGCAGAGCAGCGACAACCTGGGTCGTGTACGGGCCGGGGCCGTCGTCGAAGGTCAGGGCGATCTCCTTGTGCTGGGACCCGGCGAGACGAACATACGGCGTGTAGGCGAGCGTGCGGTTGATCGCAGCGTTCTCATTCGCTTTCTCGGTGGCGACGAACGATCCCGGACCGGTGCCGGCGAGCGTCTGCAGCCGCGTGAAGTACCCGGGCGCCCTGTCGACTACTGGGTGAACTGTCGACCCGCCGCCCGCTCCCACGACAACTCCCGCGATCAGCGCGAGCCCGGCGAGCACCGCCAGCGCGAGCGCGCGCCGCCGACGATGGTGCGGCTGGAGCACGCGCCTGTCGGCGCGCGGGAGGCCCCCGTTCGGTTGCGGGCGTGCTCGGTTGCGTAGTGCGGTGGCTCCGTCGTCCATGTGCGTGGCTGCCCCGTACGCATGATGCCGACTCGCGCGGTCGGCTGCACTCCGGCTAGGTGGCCGACTGAGAAATCGGCTGCCCCTCCCACTACGCTCCCGAGGCCATGCAATCCCCAGTCTGGGTCGTAATGCCAACGTACAACGAGGCGGCCAACATCGAGCCGATCGTTCGTGCGACCGCGGCCCAGCTGCAGGATTTGATCGACGGCGAGTACAGGATCCTCGTCGTCGACGACGGGTCTCCGGACGGCACCGGAGCCATCGCCGATGCGCTGGCGAGCGAACTCGACTGTGTCGAGGTGCTGCACCGCAGCACCAAAGCCGGTCTCGGTCAGGCATACCTGGCCGGGTTCGCGCGCGCGCTCGACGGCGGCGCCGAGCTGATCATCGAAATGGACGCCGACTTCTCACACGACCCTGCGCACCTCGGCGATCTGCTTGAGGCGGCGAAGTCGGCTGATCTGGTGCTCGGATCCCGTTACGTTCCAGGCGGCGGCGTACGCGACTGGGGGCTGCTTCGCCGCCTGATCAGTCGCGGCGGTGGACTGTACGCGCGCCAGATCCTGCGAGTCCAGGTTCGCGATCTGACCGGCGGATTCAAATGCATCGATCGTCGTGTGCTCGAAGCGATCGATCTGGGTAGCGTGCGAGCAGAGGGGTACGTGTTCCAGATCGAGGTCACCTACCGTGCGCTCCTTGCAGGCTTCAAGGTTCAAGAGGTACCGATCGTGTTTCGCGATCGCACCGTTGGATCAAGCAAAATGTCAACGCGCATCGCAGTCGAGGCGATGTGGCTCGTCCCTCGCCTCCGACGCAGCGCGCGCGCCGCTGTCGAGCGCGCAGCGGACCGAAAGGCCGCGATCGGAGCCCCATGACCCCGCCCCAACCCCGCGTACCTAACGTAATCGCAATGTCGCCCAAACCGCATCCTGCCGGCCGCCGGGCATCCTGAAAACATGAGCGTCAAGAGCCCGCTCGGCGCGACGCCCCAGAGTGGCGCGTTCGACTTCAGGACGCGCGCGCTGGATCGCCGCGGCGAGTTCACGCGCAGCTCGTCCTCGCGCGTGAAGCTCGGACAGCTCGGGCTGGCGGGCGTACTGCTCACCGGTTTCGTCGTATCCGCCGCAGCCGCCGGCACCGACAACTTGCTGCCGGAGTCGGTCCGGCCGATCCCGGGCTGGCTGGCTGGGCCGTTCGGCAGCGCCGGGCTCAACCTCGGGTTCGGCGGGTTGATCGGCGTGCTGGTGCTGATGTTCTGCTCCTACGCGCTCGCGGTCCGCGCCGCGGATCGACTTTCGGCACGCGCTGTGCTGATGAGCATCGCGGCCTTCCACGCGCTGATCCTGCTGGCGCCACCGCTGCTCTCAACCGACGTCTTCAGCTACCAGGCGTACGCCCGGATGGGCCAGTTGTACAGCGCCAACCCCTACCTCCACGGACCCCACGTGATCGCGCTCGATCCGCTGTATCCGTTCATCGGCGCAAAGTGGGTCTCCACGCCGAGCGCGTATGGGCCGCTGTTCACCGGGCTCAGCTACGTGCTCGCCCCACTCTCGATCGCCGCCAGCGCGCTCGCGTACAAGGCGATCGCGGCGCTCGCAAGTCTGATCACGGTGGCACTGGTCTTCAACGGCTCCCGCTTGCGCGGCGTCGACCCCGTGAAGGCCGCGGCGCTCGTCGGACTGAACCCGCTGATCGTCGTCTACGGCGTCGGCGGCGGGCACAACGATCTGTTGATGCTCACGGGCCTGGTCGCAGGCTTCTACGCGCTGCTCCAGCACCGCGAGCGCGCGAGCGGCGCGCTGATCGTATTCGCCGCCGGAATCAAGCTCACCGCCGGGCTGTTTCTGCCGTTCGCGCTCGCCTCCGGAGGCGGGCTCGGGGCACCCAGGCGCAGACGAGACATCCTGCTCGGCGCCTCTGCAGCAGCCGTCGTCGTCGCAACCATCGGGTTCGCCGCGTTTGGAAGCGGCCCGCTGCACCTGCTCGCGACGCTCCAGAAGACGCAGGCCATGGGGGACTGGAAGAGCATCCCTGGCTTCATTTCGACACGCCTTGGTCTCGGGACGCTCGGGCATGCCGCGGGGTTGTGCCTCGGCATCATCTTCGCGGTCGTGTTCGTCTGGCTCGTGCGCAGGGTCTGGCGCGGAGAGATGGACTGGATCGACGGCGCCGGGTGGACCGCCGTCGCACTGCTGGTGACGGCGAGTTCGCTGCTTCCGTGGTACGTGGCGTGGCTGATGCCGCTCGCAGCGCTCGGAACCGACCGCCGGCTGTGGCGCACATCGATCGTGATGACGGCCGTCATATTGGGCATTCAGCTGCTCGGGTACATCCCGCATGGCAGCGGTTTGCTGGGACTTTGACCGTGACCCCCGTAGGATGACGTTATGAGCCTCACCGTCAGCGCCAAGGATGGGACTCGAAATCTCCACCTTCTGAGCGTTGTCGCCCCGATCTACAACGAAGAGGCTCTGATCGACGAGTTCTACGCTCGCACGTGCAGCGCGCTTGAGGGACTGCAGTTCGAGCTGGTGCTGGTCGACGACGGGTCAACTGATGGGTCCGCCGCGGCACTTGACCGCCTCGCCTCGACCGATCCCCGGGTGCGCATCGTCTATTTGTCCCGGAACTTCGGACACCAGACGGCGCTCACGGCCGGGCTTGATCACGCACGCGGCGACGCAGTGGTGATGCTCGACGCCGATCTTCAGGACCCGCCCGAGCTGATCACCCGGATGCTTGACCACTGGCGGGCGGGCTGCGACGTCGTCTACGCAGTGCGCGAGGAGCGTGAGGGTGAGTCGCGGTTCAAGCTCAGCACAGCACGCTGGTTCTACAGGCTGTTCGACAAGCTCGCGCAGGTCGAGTTGCAGCCCAACTCGGGCGATTTCCGGCTGCTCGATCGCCGCGCCCTCGATGCGCTGCTGTCGATGCGCGAGCGCAACCGGTTCCTGCGCGGGATGACGGTGTGGGTCGGATACACGCAGGCCGCGGTGCCGTATAAGCGCGACCCCCGGTACGCCGGGGAGACGAAGTACACGCTGTCCAAGATGCTGCGCTTCTCCCTCGACGCGATCTCCTCTTTCTCGCACCGTCCGCTGCAACTCGCAACGCTGCTCGGGTTCGTGATCTCGACGCTCGCGTTCATCGCGATCCCCGTCGTGATCGTTTTGCGAATCCTCGGCTCCTACCTCCCGGGTTTCGGCGCAATCACGATCGCGGTCCTGCTGCTGGGCGGGATCCAGCTGATCGCGATCGGCATCATCGGCGAATACGTCGGACGGATCTACGACGAGGTCAAGGGACGCCCCCTGTATCTGGTGCGGACGAGCCGCAATCTCGTTGACCCAGAAGTTCCGGCGCAGCCGGTCCCGGTGAGCACCGAGCACGAGACCGGCCGGGCGTAGCGGGCTTCGTCCGGCTCAGCTGAGAGCGGGCTTCGACGGCTCAGCCGCCGGCGGGGTTCGGTCCGACGGCGCGATTCGGGCCGTGCGCGGCGTTCTGGCCCGCGTCCGCTGACGGCGCCGGCCGCAGCGGCCGGACTTCCGCATCTCCCCCAGGCCGCTCGCCGCCCGCGGAAGTCTCCAGCGCGGAGATCCTGCCGGCAAGGCCCTTGATCGCATCTGCGATCGGATCAGGGAGATGGACCCAGTCGGCATCCGGCCCTTCCGGACGCCGTCCTTCGACCCGGACTGGATGGCCCGGATTGCCGACGACCGTCGAGTTCGGCGGGACGTCGTGGATCACAACGCTGTTGGCACCGATTTTCGAGCCGTGCCCGACGGTGATCGGGCCGAGCAACTTCGCACCTGAACCGATCGTGACGTTGTCCTCGACCGTCGGGTGGCGCTTCCCGGTCGCGAACCCGGTTCCGCCGAGCGTCACGCCCTGGTAAAGCGTGACGTCGTTGCCGATCTCGGCCGTCTCGCCGATCACCACACCCATCCCATGATCGATGAACAAGCCTGTTCCGATCGTCGCGGCGGGATGGATCTCGATCCCGGTGATCGCGCGGGCGATCGCGGCGACTACGCGCGGCAGCACCGGGACGCCGGCGCCCCGCAGCGCGTGCGCGAGCCGGTATGCCAGCACGGCATGGACCCCCGGCCAGGTCGCGAGGATCTCGAGCGAACCGACATCCCTGGCCGCCGGATCTCGGCTGTGCGCAGCGGCAACGTCGCACCGGATCTCAGCGACGGTGCGCGCAATCAGCCCCAGACCAAGCATCGACAAAGCGTAGCTGTCGGCCCACACGGGGCGAGAAACCGCCACCGGCTCCAGGCCGGCTCTTGTTACGGGGCAAAGAAAGGCGTCGACACGTAGCGTTCGCCGGAGTCCGGGAGGATCGTGACGATCCTCGCCCCGCGCGACTCCGGACGCGCGGCGACCTCGAGCGCAGCCGCCACGGCAGCGCCGCCGGAGATCCCGGCGAGCACGCCTTCCCGCCGCGCGAGCAGACGCGCGGTCTCGATCGCGTCCTCGTCGTCCACGGGCAGCACCTCGTCGAGCAGTTCACGGTTGAGCACCTGGGGCACGAAGCCGGCGCCGATTCCCTGAATCTTGTGGGGGCCGGGCCGGCCCCCAGATAGCACCGCTGAGGAGCGCGGCTCAACGGCGACGATCCGGCAGTCGGGGCAGCGATCCTTGAGCACCTCGCCCGCGCCGGTGATCGTGCCGCCGGTGCCGACCCCGACGACGAATACATCGACCCGGTCCTCCAGCGCGTTCAGGATCTCGGGCCCGGTCGTGCGGCGATGGATCTCGGGATTGGCCGGATTGGAGAACTGATCCGGGAGAAACACGTGCTCGCGGCGCGCGAGCGCCCGGGCGGCATCGACCGCCTCATCCATTCCCCCGAGCGACTCGGTGATCTCAACCCGAGCGCCATACAGGCGCAGCAGTCCTTCGCGCTCGCGGCTCATTCCCTGAGGCATCGTCAGGACCAGGTCATAGCCCTTGGCCGCGCAGACGAAGGCGAGAGCGATCCCGGTGTTCCCGCTCGTCGCCTCGACGATCGTCGTGATGCCGGGCTCGATCAGGCCCTCGCGCTCCGCCGCCTCGATCATCGAGACGCCGATCCGATCTTTGACGCTGCCGCCGGGGTTGAACGCCTCGAGCTTGGCGAACACTCGCGCGTCGAGCTCCGGGCGCACGCGCGTCAGCTCCACCATCGGAGTGTTCCCGACGTGATCTGAGATGTTGCTCGGGATGCCTGCCACGGGAGCGCGAACCCTACGAGATGCGAGGGTTCGCTCGCTCACTCAGCTCTCGCCGAGGATCTTCGCCTTCTGTGCCTCAAACTCGGCGTCGGTCAGCGCGCCGGACACGCGCAGATCGTTGAGCTTCTTGAGCCGATCAACGGGATCCTCGGCCGGTGGCGAGATCGGCGTGATCGCACCGCCGCTCAGCGGTGTCATCCCCGCGGTGAACGCCTGCGCCTCAGACATCGCCTTCATCACGATGTCCTGGATCTCGGCCGGGTTGTGTTCTTCTTCTTCCTACCGAACAAACCGCACCCCCTGATCTCGCCGGGCCACCTGCACCAAGCCCGTATCGTAGCCCCAGCTGGGGACTAGACAAGGGCCACGCCCGGCTCGGCGCTCAAGCGCCGTGCGGCGACGGCGTCCCGGGGGTCGCGTGTCTGCCGTTTCGGTCGGCGCGGCGCAGGAGCCGCGGCCGGTGTGCCGCCGAGCCCGGGCCCTGGAGGGCCAGCCGCTGCAGCCGGAACTGCTCGCGCTGCGCCCGGAATTCGCGCCGGCGCTCATGCATGAACTGCGTCTCGATATGCGAACTGTTGACCATGCGTCAAGGATCCCGCCGCCGCCGCCCGCAGCAAACAGATTTAGACTGGTCTTAATGCTTGTCATCCGCTTCGGCCGCTCGGATCTCGCCAACGTCCGGTTTGCAATCTCCCCTTTGCTGGAGGTGCACACAAGCGTGCGCGCGCTCGAGGACCCGGCCTCCCGGGCCCTGCATCTGCCCTGGATCCGCTTTGCCCACGGCCAGGTGCCCGCGGACGATCTCGAGCTGCTGCGCGCGCTGCAGCCGCTCGATGCCTACACCCCCGATTTCGTTCATCCCCCACCCCGCTCGCCGCTCGCGCGGATCGACGACGAGCTCCGCGAGATGCTGGTCACCCCCGCCGAGCGCATCCGCGGCGAGATCCGCTTCGCCTACCGCGGCGCGGCACTTCCGGAGGTGCTGGGCCCGTTCATCGATCAGCCCGCCAGAGCGGTCGCCGAACTTGCCCAGGTGATCCGCGGCTACTGGGAGAAGCTGCTCGCACCGCACTGGGAGCGGCTGCGGATGGTGCTTGAGGGGGATGTGCTGTACCGAGCGCGCGAGATCGCCGACGGCGGCGAGACGCTGTTGTTCTCCGATCTGCATCCGGAGGCGTGGTTCGAGGAAGGCACGCTGAAGATCGAGAAGCCCTGGGAGGAGCAGCTCGCACTCGACGGCCGCGGTCTGCTGCTCGTCCCAAGCGCATTCGTCTGGCCGCGGCTGTCCGCAATCACCGAACCACCCTGGCAACCAACGCTGATCTACCCGGCGCGCGGCGTCGGCACGTTGTGGGAGCCGGGGGCGCCCGTTACCCCGAAGGCGCTCGGCGCGCTGCTCGGCAGGCGCCGGGCCGCGGTGCTGAGCGCGCTGGATGCACCGCGCTCGACGACCGAGATCGCCCAGCGCTTGGGCCTGTCTCCCGCCAGCGTGTCGCAGCATCTTGCTGTCCTGCGCGCCGCCGGGCTGGTTCAAGCCAACCGCGTCAAGCGAGTCGTGCTGTACGCCCGCACGCCGCGTGGGGACGGACTGGTCGAGACACCGTAGCGCCATCGGACATACCCTAACTACCCACGAATTAAACCTTCAGGACACTAATCCAGACGCGCTAGCTGGCTGATCAGCCCATCCATCCAGTCCCGCGACGCCACAGACCGCCACGGCTGATCCATGGCCACCAGCGCTGCGTCCGTCTTGCGTTTCGCCGCCTCGAGCGCCACGGGATCATCACCCGCGCGGAGGTGTTCGGCGAAAGCGTCGAGATACACGCGCTCGGCCGGGGCGGGCTCCCACTTGTCATCATGAGCGAACTGCAGGGGATCCTGGATCCGTGTCTCTACCGGGTCGATCCAGCCCGCGTTGAAGCAGACGACGAGCGCCTGCACGGCGTGGGTAACGTTGAGCTTGCGATACACGTTCCCACAGTGTGTGCGGACTGTAGACGCGCTCAGTCGCAGCCGGCGCGCGATCCCTGCCGTCTGAAGCCCTTCAAGCGCCATCAGCCGCAGGACTTCGAGTTCACGCTCAGACAGCGGACAGTTGTGATCATCGCGCCCGATCCTCGCCAGCGGGTCCCCGTGGCGGTGCAGCAAAGCTCTACCCCTGCGGCGGGTCACCCGTGGCGCATTCGACCGAACGTCCGGAGAGTTGCGCTCCGGATCAGCCTCGTTGCGCGCACGCGCGCGCACACCGGTTGGCGTCACTCCTACCTACCTCCGTTGAAATATCACGCCTACGGGGTTAGCTGACGGACTCGCGAGGTCTGGATGACACCGCTACGACCGGATCACCGGCCGATTCGCCCCAACGACTCGGGCTCCCCGCCCACCGCATCCTGATTGCGCGGCGGCTCGGCTATTTGGAGGCAATCATATACACGACGAGTCCCACGCATGTGACGCAGCCCCGGTTCCAGTGGGGTCAGGGATCAGATGTGGTACATCTGAGCGCCGGCGGCGCGGGTCTCGGCCTCGGCGACGTCGGCGACTGTGGACCCGGCCAGGACAGAACGGGCTGCGCGGGCGGCGTCTGCGAACACGCCGGCGGCGCCGCGTCCAAGCGGCCCGTCGAGCAGCTCGACGAGCTCGAGCACGGAAATCTCGCCGGCGGGCCGGGCGAAGCTGTAGCCGCCCTTCACCCCTCGCTGGGAGCGCAGCACGCCGGCGCGGCGGAGGTTCGCGAACAGCTGCTCGAGGAACTGCACCGGGATGTCGCCGCGCCGTGCCAGCTCGGCGATCGGGACCGGAGCCGAGTCACCGTGTCGGTAAAGCTCGACGAGCGCGCGCAGCGCGTAGGGCGACTTCGTGGTGATCGAGATCATCTCGATCAGCGATCGTATTGGCAGAGGGCACCCAGCGGTGCCCAAGCGTCGGTTAAATCCAGCCCCGCTCGGTGGCGATCAGCACGGCCTGGGCGCGATCCATCGCGCCGAGCTTGCCGTACACGTTGTGCAGGTGGGTGCGGACCGTGCTGGTCGAGAGGCCGAGCTCGGAGGCGATCTGCTTGTAGACCATCCCGCGGGCGAGCCGGCGCAGTACGTCGACTTCGCGGCTTGACATCGGGCACGGGTCGATCTGGCGCGGCCGCCCGCCGGAGGTGGGCAGCGGGAGGTCGTACATCACCGTTCGCAGATCCGCGGGCTTGACACCGATCGTGCGTCCGACGGAGAGCAGCTCAGATGGGGAGATCGAGCCACCAAAAACGTAGTGGGCGAGCATGTCGGCGAGGCGTATGAGAGCGGCTTCGCCGTCGCAATCCTCGGCGTGGTGGCGCTCGATCACGCTGGCGATCGACTTCGGCAAGCCCCAGCGACGGGCGAGGACGCCGCCGACGAGTGCGTGGTCGACGCCGAGTTCGCGGCGCTCGCGCTGGATCCGCTCCTCCGGTGTACGCGCTTCGCCATGGATCTGGCGCGGGTAGCCGGGGTAAGCGTGCACGAGCACGAGCTTGCCGATGTCGTGCAACAGCGAGGTCACCATCAGCCGGTCACGGGCCTCATAGCCAAGCTCGCGGGCGAGCCTGTCGGCGGCGCGCTGGGTGGCGACGGCATGGAGCCGGAAGCGCTCGGGGATCCCCTGCCAGACGGCAGTGCGCTCAAAGAAGTCAAAGGTGCGCGCGCGGCTGGCGATCGAGTGAACGGTCCGGGGCGCGAGCACCTCGACCGCCTTCACTGCGTTCTCGACGTGACCGCGGCTGCGTCCGTCGACCTGGTTCGCGAGCCGCAGAACCGCGACGCAGAGCGCCACGTCGCCTTCGACGGCGCCGACGACGTCGGCTGTCGACGGCTCGCCGGCCTCGAACAGGCGCATCACGCGGTTGCGGGACTCAACCAACACCGGGAACGCCTCCAGCGCTTCGAACGCAGCAGTCAGACGACGGCCGTGGCCTTCGTTGTGGTGGCGTTCGCGCGGGGCGTAGGGATCGGTTGGTGAAGTGTTCACAGCGGCCAAATGTGCCACTGGAGGCTCATCCTTGTATCGGAAGCCGAATTGGACGGGAGGCGGGCTGTTGGGGGCACAACCCCGCCCATGCCAGATCTATCGGCAAATGATCGAGGCCGGTTTAGCGCTTTCTTTGGACGCTTCCTAATCACCTCTGGCCCGTCGCAGCGCGCGGTCGATCCGCCCGAGCGTCTCCTCCCGTCCAAGCAGCGCGACGCTTTCGAAGATCCCAGGCGAAACAGTCGTTCCGGCGATCGCCACGCGCACGGGCTGAAACACGGCTCCCGGCTTGGATCCGGTGCTCTCGACGACCGCCCGCAACGCGGCCTCGATGTTCTCCACCGTAAACGGGTCAGCGCGCCCCAGCGCCTCACGCGCCGCGGCGAGCGTTTCAATACCTCCGTCCTTGCAGATGACCCGCTCGAATGCCGCGGCGTCGTCGACTGGGCCGTCGAACAGAAACGCGACCAACGGCCAGAAGTCCGCCAGCGTCTGGATCTTCTCCTCGGCGATCTCGACCGCCCCGCGCAGACCGCTGCGCCCGGTGTAGTCCTCCAGCCGCCGGGTCAGCTCGTCGGTCCCGAGCTCGCGCAAGTGCGTGCCGTTCATGTGCCGCAGCTTGCGCTCGTCGAAGATCGCGGGATTCTTCGAGACGCGCCCCAGCCCGAAGCGCTCGGCGAGCTCGTGCAGGCTGAAGTGCTCTTCGTCGGAGGCGAAGCCGGCGCCGAGCAGCGCGATGTAATTGTCGACCGCCTCCGGCAGATAGCCGGCGTCGCGCAGCTCTTGCACCGAGGCGGCGCCGTGGCGCTTGGAGAGCTTCTTGCCATCCGGGCCGTGCAGCAGCGGCAGATGCGCGTACGCCGGCGGCGTCTCGCCGAGCGCCTGGAACACGTGCATCTGTGGTGGAGTGTTCGGTAGGTGATCGATTCCCCGCACAACGTGCGTGATGTCGGCGTCGAGATCGTCCACCGCCACGGCGAAGTTGTAGAGCACCGATCCGTCCGCCCGCGCGATCACGCGGTCATCCATGCTGGCGTTCGGGAACCGTGTCTGGCCGACGATCAGGTCGTCGACGACCGTCTCGGCAGCATCGGGCACGTGCAATCGCACTGCCCCTCCCGACTCCTCCTCGCCGCGGAAGCCGCGATCGGATCCGTGCTGTGCCTTGAACGCCCTGACGTCATCTGTCGTGGCGTTCGAGTAGTAGGCATGCCCGCTGCTCAGCAACCGCTCGAGTACCTCGGCGTGACGCGCAGCGCGCTGCGACTGGAAGATCGGACCCTCGTCCCAGTCCAGCCCAAGCCAGCGCAATGCGTCGAGGATCTGGTCGACGTTCTCAGGGGTCGATCGCTCGCGGTCGGTATCTTCGATCCGTAGCACGAGCGTCCCGCCCTGCCCTCGGGCGAGCAGCCAGTTGTACAACGCAGTCCGGGCGCCACCAATGTGTAGCGCCCCCGTCGGGGATGGAGCAAAGCGAACGCGCATGAAATTGTCTTCACCATGCTAATCGGCGCACACGTTTCGAATGCTGGCGGTCTCGACAAGGCCGTCGAGCGCGGTGCCGAACGCGGCTGTCACGCGATCCAGATCTTCAACCAATCGCCGCGGATGTGGCGCCCGACTGCGTACGGCGAGGAGGACTTCGCGGCGTTCCGCGAGACGGTCGCATCCACCGAGATCAAAGCGGTCCTGATCCATGCCGTCTACCTGCTCAACTGTGCATCGGAGGACAAGGAGATCCGCAAGAAATCGCTGGCATCGCTGGTGCAGTCGCTGCGAGTCGGCGACGCGATCGGAGCGGTCGGCGTCGTGCTCCACCCCGGCTCGGCCAAGCAGGGTGACGTGACGAAGGCGATCGCCCGGGCCGGTAAGGTGATCAAGGAGGCGCTCGCGCAGTCAGACCACTGCGCTCTTCACCTCGAGGACACGGCCGGCGCCGGTGGCACGCTGGGACGCTCGTTCGAAGAGCTGGCGGCCCTGGTGCAAGCCGCCGGCGGCGGCAAGCGCGTCGCGCTGTGCCTGGACTCGTGCCACCTGCTGGCTTCCGGTTACGACGTCTCGACACCCCAAGGTCTCAGCGACACGCTCCAGCAGTGCGACCGCCTCGTCGGCCTCGAGCGCCTCGCGTCGCTTCATCTCAACGATTCGGTGACACCGCTGGGCTCAAACCGGGACCGCCACGCTGTCCTCGGCGAGGGGAAGCTGGGCGAGCGTGGCTGCTCGGTGTTCCTGTCCGAGCCGCGCTTCGAGCAGCTGCCGTGCGTGCTCGAGACCGGCACCGACGGCGGAGCCCCAAGCGCCGCCGACGTCGCACACGCATTCAAGCTCCGAAAGCGCGGCACGGCGTCCCGTGCCAGGAGCTCCCGGCGCAAGCAATGAGCGCTGCCGATCCGCGGACCCCGGCGCTGAAGGTCACCGGTCTACACAAGCGCTACGGGAACGTGGTCGCGCTCGGCGGCGTCGACCTCGAGGTTGGTGCCGGAGAGCTTGTCGGGCTGCTTGGCCCCAACGGCGCGGGAAAATCGACCCTCGTCAAAATCGCGTGCGGGCTGGTGCGGCCGAGCGCAGGCGGCGCCACCGTGTGCGGCGAGCCCGCGAGAACCCGTGCCGCCCGGGCGTGCATCGGCTACCTCGCGGAGCTGTTCCGGTTCCCGGGTTGGTGCACCGCGCAGGAGGTGCTCGCATTACATCAGCGGCTCGCCTCCTCCGACGGCGGCGCTCGGGAGCGAGCCGAGCTGCTCGGACTCGTCGGCCTCTCAGACGCGGCATCGCGAGCGGTCGAAGGGATGTCAAAGGGAATGCAGCAGCGCCTCGGAATCGCGCAGGCACTGATCGGGTCCCCGCGAGTGCTGCTGCTCGACGAGCCGACGAGCGCGCTTGATCCCGCCGGTCGCCGCGACATCCGGAAGCTGCTCGAGGATCTCCGCGGCCGCGGGATCGCAGTGCTCCTCAACTCCCACCTGCTCAGCGAGGTCGAGCTCGTGTGTGACCGCGTCGTAATCCTGTCCCGGGGGGTGGTGACGGCCGCCGGCCGGCCGGACGAGCTCACGCGCGCCGGCGGCATTGACGTCGAGACCGGCGATGGCGTTCGCCACTTTCCCGACGCCCAGCGTGACGACGCCCCGCGGATCGTGGCCTCGCTGGTGCGGTCGGGCGCCGAGGTCTACGAGGTGAGAATCCTCCGCTCGACGCTTGAGGACGTGTACCTCGAGGCGGTGGCCTCGGATTGAGCGCGGCGCTGATCATCGCGCGGCATGTGCTGCAGGAAAGCGTTCGAAGGCGCGTGTTCACCGTCGTCGTGCTGCTCAGCATCGGGTTCCTGGGGTTGTTCACCTTCGCAACGGTCGAGGTGTTCGACCATGTCCACGGCCTGGCCCCGGGGGAGGGAACGCTCGACACGAGCGGGCTTGCAAGCGTCACGCTCGTCGGGCTCGGGATGTTCTCGACGCTGTTCCTCGGGACCGTGCTCGCCGTGTTCCTGACGCTCGGGGCGGTCCGCGGTGACGCCGAGCGTGGACTGCTGCAGCCGCTCGTCGTGCGTCCTCTGAGCCGAGCCGAGTTGCTGCTCGGCCGGTTCGCGGGCGCGGGCAGCGTGTGCGCGGCGTACGTCGTCATCCTGTACGCCGCGGTGATCGTGATCGTGCACGCGGCCGGCGGGAGCTGGCCGGATCGGGTGCTCGGCCCCGGCGCGGCGCTGGCGGGCGGGATTGTGATCCTCGTCGCCCTGTCGCTGCTCGGGTCCGTGCTGTTGTCGGCGGTCGCGAACGGGATCGCGATGTTCATGGTGTTCGGCGCCGGCTTGGTGGCAGGCCTGATGAACACGATCGGCAACGCGCTCAACTCGCCGGCCGTCCAGACGATCGCGCATGACATCTCACTTGCGCTCCCGTTCGCGGCGCTTTACCAGGCGGGCCTGCACGCGCTGGCGGCGGATCAAACCGGCTTCAACGGCCTGCTGGTCAACCTCGGCCCGTTCGGCTCGGGGCGGCCCGGCGGGCCAGCTCTTGATCTGTGGGCCGCGGCTTACCTGCTGGTCGTAGGGGTACTCGCCGTCACCGGCTTCTCACGCCGGGATCTGTAGCGTCCCCGATCGATGAGCACACGTGATGCGGACGCCCTGGTCGTGTTCGGGATCACCGGCGACCTGGCGAAGAAGATGACGTTGCGCTCGCTGTACCGGCTCGAGCGCCGCAAGCTGCTCGGCTGCCCCGTGATCGGCGTCGCCGCCGCGGACTGGACGGTCGAGCATCTGCGGCGGCACGCCCGCGACTCGATCGAGGCGACCGGCGAGGAGCTCGATCCGGAGGTGTTCGACCGGTTCGCCGCACGCCTGCAGTACGTCCGCGGCGACTTCGGCGACGAGCAGACGTATGCGAGCGTCCACTGAAGCCGTGAAGGACCTACCCAATCCGGCCTACTACTTGGAGATTCCTCCATCGCTCTTCGGAACGGTGATCGAGGGGCTGGCGAACGCAGAGCTGCTGTCGGGCGGCCAGCGCGTCGTCGTCGAGAAGCCGTTCGGGCACGACTTGCAGTCCGCTCGAGAGCTGGCCGCGGAGCTTCACAAGCACCTCGACGAAGCCCAGCTGTATCGGATCGACCATTTCCTCGGGAAGATGGGCCTCGAGGAGATCCTCTACCTGCGGTTCGCGAACACGATGCTCGAGCCGGTCTGGAACCGCAACTACCTCGCGTGCGTGCAGATCACGATGGCCGAGAAGTTCGGCGTCGAGGACCGGGGCCACTTCTATGACCCCGTCGGCGCGCTCAGAGACGTCGTCGTCAACCACCTGATGCAGCTGCTTGGCGCTGCCGCGATGGAGCCGCCGTCGGGTGCCGACCCGGACACGCTCAAGGATGCGAAGTTCGCCGTGTTCCGGGCGATGCCCGACGCCGACCCCGCGCACTACGTCCGTGGGCAATATGACGGCTATCGCTCGGTCGACGGCGTCGCCGCCGCATCCGCTACCGAAACCTACGCGGCGTTGCGACTCGAGATCGACAACTGGCGCGCCCCCGTTGCACCGGATTTCAGGGGTGCACTAGTGGGTTGAATCGTCGATCTGCTCCGTGGGCGGGCCCGGCCTGGCTCCACGCCCACGCCCGTACCCGGATTCCGGGCCGACGCCGGACCCCGGCCCGTAACCGGCCCCCGGCCCGTACCCGTACCCGGACCCCGGCCCGTACCCGGATCCCCGTCCGTACCCAGGGCCACGCCCGGGCCCGCGCCCATCCGGCCTGGCGGACCGCGGGAGGTTGTCGGCGACCAGCACCAGCACAACGATCAACGCCACCACGAACCCGACGGCCTGAAGCGTGCGGGAGCCGACGATCAACGCCACGACGCCAGCTGCCAGCAGCCCGATGATGGCGGCTCCCAGCGGTGTCAGGCGAACGCGACGGCTCACGGTCAGCAAATGGTACGGCTCGTCAGACTCGGTAGATCGGCAGCCGCGCCGTCAGAGGCTCGCCTGGAAGCGCCCGAGGCGCCGAAGCGGCCTTGTCGGAGATTCACCGACGCCTTCCGCCGGCACCGGGCGGCGTGGCAGACCTATCTTGAGCTCAACGCCGATTACTACCGGCGCCGGCCGTGAGCGTGATCGTTGCCGACTCGGCGAGTTGCGCGATGTCGGCGCCGGTCTGGCGGTAAAGGGGGCCGTCTGGGTCGTTGATCAGGCAGGTTGCGAGGGCCACCCCGCGCACGCACGGAACGCCCGAGTCCAGGAGCGCTTGGCGCAGCGCCGCCAATGAGGCGCGAGCGGCGCGCACCTCGGTTGCACGAACGGGAACGCTCACGCTGCGCCAATGTGGCGGATGATCAGCCGTGTCGAGCGCAGCATCGAGCTGCGCAACCAGCTCGCGCCGGAAGTGGGCACCGATCAACTGCTTCGCCCGTGTCTGCAGCGCAGGCGAATCCGTAGCATCGGCGCCGGCGGCCAGCTCGCGATCAAGCTCGGCCTGATGTAGCCACGCCCAGGCTCGCGCTCCCAGCACACCGGGGCCCGACGAGTTGCGGCGATGCAGGGACAAATGCATGGCGCGCTCACCATTGTCACATTCCGCACGTATCCGGCAACCGTTGCCCGCCGGGGTCGCGGGCATTTACGGCACGCTGATGCTGATCGCGGGCGCGACCGTCACAGCGATCGTCAGGCGCCGACAGCGCCGACCACCGCGGCCTCGTCAGCGTTCGCGACCGGCGCGGCGGCGGCGAGCTCGCCCATGATCGCTCCGCCGAGCAGCGCGTCGAGCTCCGCGTGTAGGCCGGCGCTGCGGCTGACGCGGAATTCCGGCCCGAGGCGCAAGCGCCTGGGACCGGTCGATGTACGCAGCTCGATCACCACGTCGGACTCGCCCGGGAACACGGCCAGTAGCTCCTTCAGATCGCCCAGCGCGCTTGCGGAGAGCACCGTGGCGTCGAGGCGCAGCCGCAGCGCCGTCGGCGCGACGGTCACCTTGGCGGCCTGCTCCTCAGCGACGCGGACCTCCTCATCGGTCGGCGCGAACGGGTCGATCTGTTGGGCGATCAGGCAGGTCTTGTCCCGGTCCTTGTGGTCGACCTTCCCGCGCACGATCGCGATCGAGTCGACCGCGACGGCCGCCTCGCTGTCAGCCAGCGCCTTGCCGAACACGAGGATCTCGACGGATGACTCGAGGTCGTCGAGCGTCGCGAACATCATCGGGTCGCCCTTCTTGGTCCGGATCCGCTTGGCCTGCGTGATCATCCCGCCGACGGTGACCCAGTCGCCATCACGGCGGCCGGAGAGCTCGCCCAGCGAACAATCGACCTTCGCGCGCAGCGCCGCACCGACCTCCTTCAGCGGGTGCGCAGAGATGAACAGCCCGATCGAGTCCTTCTCTGCCGCGAGCAGCGAGGAGCGGTCGAACTCCTCGGTCGGGATCGGCGCATGGCTGGGCGTCGCGAATGCCGCCGCGGCCTCCTCGGCGCCACCGCCGAGGCCGCCGTCGCCACCGACGTCAAGGGTGTTGGAGGGCGGGTCGGCGGGCAAGAAATCGAAGATCGAGCCCTGACCGATCTGGGCGTCCTGCTGGGCCTTCTGCCCCGCTCCCTGCGCCTGCTCGAGCACCGACAGCATTCCCTTGCGCGTGTGTCCGGTCGAGCCGAACGCACCGCACTTGACCAGCGCCTCGATCGCCTTCTTGTTGACCGCGCGTCCGTCGACCCGGGCGCAGAAGTCCCACAGGTCGCGGAACGGCTGGATCGGGGTTGGGCGGGTGGGATCAGAGTCACCACGAGCCTCTTTGATCGCCTCGACGGCGGCGAACCCGACGCCCTTGACGGCATCAAGCCCGAAGCGGATGTTGCCGTCGACGACGACGAACTCGTGGTCGGACAAATTAACGTCCGGCGGCAGGATCGAGATCCCCATCTGCTCGGCTTGAGCGACGAAGAACGGAACCTTGTCTTTCGTGTCCATCACCGACGAGATCAGTGCGGCCATGTACTCGGCGGGGTAGTTGGCCTTCAGCCATGCGGTGCGGTAGGCGATCAGCGCGTAGCAGGCCGAGTGAGACTTGTTGAACGAGTAGTCGGCGGATCGCTCGTTCGTCGTCCACAACCACTCGGTCACCGACTCGCTCGTCCCCGACGCACGGCAGCCGGCGAAGAACTCGGGCTTCAGCTTCGCCATCGCCTCGCGGTTCTTCTTGCCGATCGCCTTGCGCAGGTCGTCGGCCTTGGCGCCGCTGAAGCCCGCGATCTCCTTGGCGATCGTCATCGCCTGCTCCTGGTAGACGATCACGCCGTGGGTCGATTCGAGGATCGGTCGCAGCCGCTCATCGAGGTAGGACACGGACTCCGGGTTGTGCTTGCCCCGCGTGTAGGTGGGGATGTTCTCCATCGGCCCGGGCCGGTACAGGGCGTTGAGCGCGATCAGGTGCTCGAGCTCGGTCGGTCTGACCTTCTTCAGCGTCTCGCGCATCCCCTCGGACTCAAACTGGAACACGCCGACCGACTCGCCGCGGGACATCATCTCGTAGGTCTTGGCGTCGTCGAGCGGAAGCATCGCCATGTCCGGGCGCTCGCCGCTCGAGCGCTCGATGATGTCGAGCGCGTCCTCGATCACGTCGAGGTTGCGCAGACCGAGGAAGTCCATCTTCAGCAAGCCGAGCTGCTCGACGGGCTTCATCGAGAACTGGGTGACGGTCCGGAACACCTTCTCGCCGTTCTCGTCGGTGCCCGCGTCGGCGATCTGCAGCGGGACGATGTCGGTCAGCGGCCGATCGGCGATCACCACCGCGGCGGCGTGGATCGACGAGTTGCGGACGATCCCCTCGAGACCCTGGGCTACGTCCACGATCTGGCGTGCAACCGGGTCGCGGTCGGCCTCCGCACGCAGCGGCTCACCCGGCTTCAGACAGTCCTCGAAGCTCGGTGCGCGGCCCATGATCGGGTCCGGGATCAGCTTCGCGAGGCGATCGCCGGCGCCGTAGTCGTGACCGAGGACGCGAGCGGCATCGCGCGTGGCCGCGCGCGGGAACATCTTGCCGAACGTGACGATCTGCGCGACTGACTCCTTGCCGTACTTGTCGGTGACGTAGCGGATCACGCGCTCGCGGCCGCGCACCGAGAAGTCGATGTCGATGTCCGGCATCGACACGCGCTCGGGGTTCAGGAAGCGCTCGAACAGAAGGTCGTAGCGGAGCGGGTCTACGTCGGTGATCTGCAGGCAGAATGCGACGATCGAGCCGGCTGCCGAACCACGTCCCGGGCCCACGGCGATCCCGGCATCCTTCGCGTACTTGACGAAGTCCCAAACGATCAGGAAGTAGGCGTTGAAGCCCATCCGGTCGATCACATCGAGCTCGTACTCCGCGCGTTCGATCGCGGCGGTCGGCGGCGGGTCGCCGTACCGGGAGCGCAGCCCGTCGACAACGAGCGCCTTGAGGTAGTCGCGCTCACTGCTGCCGTCCGGCGTCGTGTACCGCGGGATCAGCTGGCGTCCAAGCTCGAGCTCGACGTCGCAACGCTCGGCGATCTCAAGCGTCGACGCGAGCGCCTCGGGCCACTCGACGAATGCTTGAGCCATCTCGTCGTTGGAACGCAGGTAGAACTCGTTGGTCTCAAAGCTGATCTTCGGCTGGCTGAGCGTCGATTTCGTCTGCACGCACAGCAGCGCGGCGTGATGGTGGTAGTCCTCGCGGCGCAGGTAATGGACATCGCCGGTGCCAACCAGCGGGCGCCCGAGCTCCCGCGCGATCCGCACGATCCCCTCGTTGGCCCGCTCCTGGTCGGCGAGCCCGTTCTTCTGCACCTCGAAGTAGACGTTGTCGGTCCCGAACGCGCCCAGCAGCTCGTCAGCATGCGCCCGCGCCTGACGCTCGTTGCCATTGAGCAGGTACTGGCAGAAACGCGATTGCAGGCAACCGGTCAGAGCGATCACGCCCTCGGCGTGCGCGGCGATCTGCTCGAGGTCGACCGAAGGCTTGCCACGCTGATAGCCCTCGAGGAACCCGGCGGAGGACAGCTTCACGAGGTTGCGATAGCCGGTCGGCGTCGCGGCGAGCAGCGTCAGGTGAAAGCGGTCAAGCCGTCCCGGAGCGCGGCGGGCGTGGTCTGAGACGACATATGCCTCGCACCCGAGGATCGGCTTGATGCCGTGCTTGCGGCAGGCCGTGAACAGCTCTACGGCGCCGTTCATGACCCCATGGTCGGTCAGCCCGAGCGCCGGCTGGCCGAAAGCGGCGGCCCGCTCCGCCAGCGCGTCGATATTGCAGGCCCCGTCGAGCAGCGAGTACTCGGAATGGACGTGGAGATGGGCGCAGGGGGAACTCATTCGGACGCTTTTTGAGCATAGGCATCGCCGCGGACGATTTGCCCCTGCGCGGTGGCAACACCCAAGAATCAGCCGCTCTGTGCGCGCTTCATCCAACCCTGCAGCCGCGTCAGCGGCCGCTGGTCCGGCCCGATCTGCGCTCCAGGCACGGGACTTCCGTCAAGCACCGCGATCAGCGACTCCGGCGGGCAGGCGATCGTCGTGCTGACCGGCTCTGAAGGCGCGCCCTCTGCGACCGCGGGCGGCGCCCCGTCGAGCACCTGCAGATGGGCCTCCGGCGCGGAAGATTCCGGTGGTTGGTAGGCGATCGTGAAGCGCTCACCCTTGGTCCAGGCGGGCTCGATCATCGCCGCCGCCAGCGACAGCGCCAGCAGCGGATCGAGCTGCACCCCGCCAGCCTGCAGCTCTGACACGCTCAGCGGGACAGCGGCCAGCGCCGGCAGCGCGCGCGCCGCCGTTCGATCGCCGGTGAGTTGCGCTCCGGCGCGCCGCAGCCGCCGACGGGGTCTGCCCGTTGCCACGAACCGGGCGAGGCTCGGCAGGTCAGTGGTGACGCTGAACTGAACCGCGTCCGACGGCCGCGGAGACTGATGACGCTCGATGCTGAAGTAGCGGCCGGCGACCGTGACCTGCACGCAGCCATCCTCGGTGAGCACGAGGTCGTACGCCAATGGACGCGGGTGCACAAGCCTTTGCACAGGCAGCAGCGCCAGCACCAGACGCCCGGCGGCGGCGGGGTCACGCTCGAGCATTCCGCGCAGAGCCCGGGCGAGCCAGGGACGGGTCGCCGGCGCCAACCCCTCGGCTCGCTCGGCCACCACGGGCTCCGGCGCGGCCGGCGTAGCGTCACGCAATCGGGACAGGGCCGCCTCCAGGCGCGCAGCCTCGACGGGTCCCGCGGTCGCGACCACGGGCTCGGCCTCAACGGGTCCCGCCACAGGGGGCTCGGTTTCGCCGGGCGGCTGATCGGCCGGTCCGCCGACAGCCAGAGACACAGCTTCGAGCCGCTCGCGTAGCTGCTCGATCGCGTCATAGGCGCGATCCGACCGGGTGGCGTATTCGTGAAGCTCGCGCTCGAGCTGCGCCGCGCGCGACCGTGCCTGCTCGTGCCCGGCCCGTTCACGCTCGGCGATCCCGCGCAGCTCGTCAAGCTCCGTGCGGAACACGGCCAGCGTCGCGGCAAGCTCCTGATCGCCGGCGCTGCGCTGCGCCGCCGCAAGCCCGTTTTCGGCGAGAGCCGAAACCTGCCCTGAGATCGCGGCCCCCGGCTCGGGGACCACAGGCTCGGCGTCGGTGACCGCCGTCGTGCGCCGAGAGGCGATCGTCAACCGCTCGAGCTCCAGCCCACGTGGCTGCGACACGGGCGGCGCTCCCAATGGCTCCGGCGCGGCCGGGGTCCGAATCGCGGCCGCGAGCTCGGCCCGGATCCCGCGGATGACGTGCTCCTCCACCCCACGCAGCTCCGCACGCCCCCGCGCTGCGATGGCCGCGGCCGCGATGTTGTCCGCCTCGTCGAGCCGGCGCCACAGGCCGGCGAGCTCCGACTCGAGCTCGCGCACGCGGGCAAGTGCGGCCGCAAGCTCGGCGCGCCCCTCGGCGTCCACGCGCTCGCGCACGCGCAGCGCCGCCTCATCCTCGGCGTCTTCGCGCAGGCGCTGCTCCGCGTGTGCCCGCTGCTCGGCGGCCCGCCGGGCAAGCTCCAGCTCGGCCAGCCGCGCGCTCAGCCTCGCGGGCTCTCGGCGGGCCTGCTCGAGCTCCTCCTCAAGCGCGAGCACCCGGCCGGCCAGCTCGTCGGCGGACTCCTCAGCCTCGCGCGCACGCTGACTCGCCGTCCGAACGAGGCGCTCGAGGTTCTCGAGCCGTCGCTCGTCGGACACATCGGGATCAGGCTCGGAGCCGGGCGGGGCGACGTGCTCGAGCTGCACGGGCAATGGGATCACGACCCCGCCGAGTTGCAGCGAGGCCCGCGTCCCCAGGTGCGGCGCGATCCACGCCGGAACCGAGAAGGTCATCCGCCACGTGCCGGGCGCGGTGCCGGTGAGGCTGGGCGGCTCGGGCATCGCCGGATACCGGTGGCGGTAGCCGTGGACCTCGACGACCAGTGTCGGCTGTGCGGTTGATGCGGGCCGCCGCCGGCGCCATCTACCCGTTACGCGCACGGTGAGGTTCTCGCCGCCACCCTCCTGCGCGAACCATTCGACCGCCTCGATTCCCAGTGCAGCCGGCAGTCCCGGTGGGTCGCTCATCGGGCGCGACGGTAAGGTGTTGCCCGGACGGAAGCCGACGCCTAACTCTGACGGGCGCTTTGGTGGCGCTGGGCGGCAACGATCAGGCCGACGACCACCGATGCGAGCCCGGCCATGACCAGCTTCTGGCGCTCTTCGCTCAGGCGCCGGCGCAGATACCACTTGGCGCCTTGCCAGACGGCGAATCCGAGGAGCCTCGTACCTTTACGGGTTGACATACGGCTTGATCCTACCCGCCGTCGCGCTGCCTGACGCGCCAGGCCATCCGCGATTGCAGCGACCACAGTTCGATGAATCCCGGCGAGGCGTCCTGGGAGAACAGACCGCCGGACTCGTGAAACGTCGCCAGCTGCGCGTCGTAGACCGCGTTGGGCGACGCTCGCGTGACGACCCGCGCCGATCCCTTGTACAGCTTGATCCCGACGGTGCCGGTGACCTGCTCGTTCGCCGCGTTCATGTAGGCGTCGAGGTCCGTCCGCAGCGGCTCCCACCAGAGGCCGGCGTATACGAGGTAGGCCCATTTCTGGTCAAGCGACGGCTTGACCTGGTGCTGATGGATCGTGCCCACCAGTGCCTCGATCTCCTTGTGCGCGAGCAGCAGGATCGTGGCGGCCGGAACTTCGTAGATGTCGCGGACCTTGAGCCCCACGATCCGGTCCTCAATGTGATCGACGATCCCGATCCCGTGCCGCGCGCCGATTTCCCCGACCCGCTCGATCAGCGCGACCAAGCCAAGCCGTTCGCCGTTCAACGACACCGGCACCCCGCGCTCGAACCCGACGGTCACGGTCTCGGCGACGTCCGGCGCCTCCTCGGGGCGCGTGACGAGCTGGAACACGTCGTCGAGCGGCTCGTGCCCGAGGTCTTCGATCCAGCGCCCCTCGCTCGAGCGGCCCCAAAGGTTGTCATCAATCGAGTACGGCGAAACCTCGGTCCCGCCCTTGACCGGAATTCCGTGCTCGCGCGCGTACTCGATCTCCTGCTCGCGCCCCATCCGCCACGAACGGACCGGCGCGATCACCTTCAGCTCCGGCGCCAGCGTCGCAATCGTCGCCTCGATCCGCACCTGGTCGTTGCCCTTGCCGGTGCAGCCGTGGGCGATCGTGTCGCAGCCGGTCTCGCGTGCATGCTCGACCGCCAGCTTCGCGATCAGCGGCCGCCCGAGCGCGGTGAACAGCGGGTAGCCGGTGCCGTAGATGCCGTTGGCCTTGATCGCCGGCACCACGTAGTCGCGCGCGAATTCCTCGCGCGCATCGACCACGTGACACTCGAGCGCACCGAGCAGATGCGCCTTGCCCCGGATCACTTCGTAGTCCTCGCCGGGCTGGCCGAGGTTGACCGTCAGCGCGACGACCTCGGCGTCGTACTCGTCCTGGATCCACTTGAGCATCACGCTCGTGTCAAGACCGCCGCTATAGAGCAGCAGCACGCGGTGTACGTCCTCGGGCTGCGCCTCGTAGGAGGCGGTCAGCTGTGTCTTTGGCTCAGCCATCACGTCGGGCTGCGAAGGGTATTGACCGGAGCCGGGCTCTGCCCCAGCCGCCGCCGAACGTCCCACCACAGCGCCTGGTATGCGAGCGCGGCACGCGAACCGGGCGCGAACGCGGGGACCACGTCTCGCATCACTCCCATCCGCTCGACCTCGTCGGCGGACGGGATCGCGGCGCCGAGCATCGTCACCTTGTGCGAGATGCGCAGTTGCGCCATCACCTCGCGGTGAAGCGACTTGCGAACCTCGACCATCGAGAAGAACGCAAGAACCTGGGGTCCATCGTCCCTCTTCTCAGCCAGATCGGTGAGCTGTTCGAACGTACGCGAGGACAGCGTCGCGGGGATGATCGGCACCAGCAGCGCGTCGGCCGCTTCGAACACGCTCTCGGACACCAGCGAAATGCTTGGCGCGCAGTCTAGGAAGATGTACTCGTACTCCTTGCGCAGCGGCGCCAGCACCCGCGCGAGCCGACGCGTCGGATGCTTGAAGCGGTTCAGCGCCAGATCCATGTGCCGGTAGGAGAAGTCGGCGGGCAGCAGATCGAGCCCCGGATGGTCGGTGCCCTTGATCAGCCCGCTGACCGGCGAGCGCAGCCGCAGCAGCTTGCGACCGCCGCCGGGGACCTTCGGCCTGACGCGGAACAGGTAGGTGGAGGCGCCCTGCGGATCGAGGTCCCAGAGCAGCGTCGGCGCCCCGTCCCGCGAGGCCAGGTACGCGAGGTTGACTGCAGCCGAGGTCTTCCCGACCCCGCCTTTGATGTTGTACGTGGCCAGGATCTTGCTCAACCGAACGTTTCCTGGACGGTCCGGCGCTCGGACTCGGAGGCGAACACCGCGAAGCGCTCGGCGAACTCGTCGCGCGCCGCCTGCTCGTCGGCGAGCAACCTGTCGACGAGCACGCCCATCGCCATCAGCGCCGCAGGCCCGCCGGGCAGCGCCGAGACCTCATCGCGCAGCGATCGCAGCATCGCCACCTGCACCTCTCGATCCTGGTGGCGGCCGAGAACGTCCTGCAGTGACTTGAGCGCCTTGATCATCGGCTTGACGACGTCCGCCGGGTACAGCGATGCTCCGAACAGCTCGAGCATGTAACGCAGCTCCTTGCCCTTCTTGCGCAGCTCGTGGTAGGCCTCGGCGGGGCTCGAGCTGTCGATCGCGAACCCCATCTTCACCATCCGGCGGTAGACCTTGCGAATCCGCTCGCCTGCCAGCCCGGCAATCGGTGTGAGCGCGTTGGGGCGATCCGACGTCGGCAGCTGGGTCAGCTCGTCGAGCAGCGCGGCCCAGTCGCGCGTGGCGGCGAGCGCCCGGTCCGAGCGCAGCGCGCGAACCATCTCGCCCCGGGCGATCAGTCGCCGGTTGCGGAGCACGGCCAGCAGGGGATCGAGCTCGGAGCGCATCGACTCGGGCACGATTTCTCGCATCGAGTCGAACTCGAGCACGTACACGTCGAGATCGCGTGAATCTCCGGTGATCTGCTGAAGCCAGCGGAACTCGCCGCGCATGCGCGCGAGCTCCGCCGGTGCGAACACGCCCTTCAGCTCACGCTGAACCGATCGGGAGCGGCGAACCGAGACGCGGAAGTCGTGCAGGAACTCCGAGTCGATGTCGGCGATCGTCCCGTCGACGTTCGCCTCGATCACCTCGAGCAGGCGCTCGAGCACGGTCGCGACGGCCGCGTCAGCGCGCTGATCTCCGGACAGCTTGACCTCAATCTTGGAGGGAGTTCCGCCGGGAGTGCCGCCCGCGGCCCGGACGGCTTCGTCGACCAACGGCTGATCGGCCGCCTTCCAGCCGAGATCGTCCTGCAGTGAGTCACGGACGGCAGTCAGCTCGTCGTCGTAGCCACGCACCGCGGATAGCCGCGCCCGCGGGCGCAGGGCGAAATGCCTGCTGCTCGACGCGACCACGGTCGGCTGCTCGAGGGTCATCCGCACAACGGTCTTGCGCTCGTCGTCGAGCACGTCGATCGCCCGTACCCGGGTGTGCACGTGCACGAGCGGCAGCAGGGCGCGGACCTCGACGATCGGCAGCAGTGCGTCGCGAAGGGGGGAGTGATCCAGCGTCGCGGGCAGCAGCGGCTCAGTCGGCTGTGGCATCTGCTGGCTCGCGCATTCGGCCCCGCCCGCGCGATCGACGAGCGCCAGCCGCCCCCGCTCGTGGACCGCGGACAGCCCCGCCGAGTACAGCAGGCCGTCGAACGTGTCGTAGAACGTGCGGTCGGTCTGGGTATCGCCGCGCTCGTTGACCTGCAGATAGCCGCCGAGCGCGTCACCCGCCGCGTCAAGGCTCATCTCGTCCGGCGGCAGGAAGTCAGTGGCGTCCGTCACGCCAGCCGCCGCAGCCGTGTGAGCGCGTCGTCGACCTCTGCCTCGCTGACGATCAGCGGCGGCTCGAGGCGAATCGTCGCAGGGCCGGTCGCGTTGACGACGAGGCGCTGCTCGAGCAGCGCCCGGGCGGCGATGTCGATCGCCGAGACGCCCTCGGCAGTGTCGAATCCGACCATCAGACCGCGCCCACGAACCACCGAGACATACGGAAGCGAACGCAGGCCGGCCTGTAAGCGCTCGCCGAGAATGTGAGCCCTGCGCAGCAGTTCGGGATCGGAGCAGATCTCGAGCGCCGCGAGCGCCGCCGACGCGGCGACCGGACCGCCGGCGAACGTCGAGCCGTGGTCGCCGGGTTGCAGCACGTCGGCCAGCTTCGGACCGGTGACGAGCGCTCCGATCGGCAGACCGCCGCCCAGTGCCTTGGCGCTCGTCAGGGCATCGGGCACGACTCCGGTCTGCTCGTAGGCCCACAGCGACCCGGTCCGGCCCATCCCGGTCTGGATCTCGTCGAACACGAGCGCCGCGCCGGTCCGGTCGCAGGCGTCGCGGGCGGCGTGCAGCAGCTCGTCGGAGAGCAGGTGGATCCCGGTCTCCCCCTGGATCGGCTCGAGCAGCACGCCGGCAGTGCCCTCGTCGACCGCGGCATCGAGCGCGACGGGATCCTTGGGTACGACGATGAACCCTGGAACCAGCGGCGCGAACGGCGCCTGCTTTGACTCCTGCGGGGTTGCCGATAGAGCCCCGTAGGTGCGGCCGTGGAAGCCGCCCTGGACGACGACGACGTTGCCGCCGGGGCGTGCCCGGCGCATCAGCTTGATCGCTGCCTCGTTCGCTTCCGCACCGGAGTTGCACAGGAACACCTTGCCGCCGAGCGAGCTTGTTGACAGGCACTCGGACAGGCGCATCGCCGGTTCGGTGTAGAAGAGGTTCGTCACATGCGTCAGCCGGGCAGCCTGTTCGGTGATCGCCTGCACGACCTTCGGATGGCAGTGGCCCACGTTCAGGACCGAGATCCCGGCGAGGAAGTCGAGGTACTCGTTGCCGTCGTCGTCCCACAGCCGCCAGCCTTTGCCGCGGACGAACTGCACCGGGTGGCGGACGTAGGTCGGAATCGCGTAGTCGCGCTCGAGCGCTTGCAGCTCTTGGACGGACATCGTGTCCTACACCGATCCGATCTTGGTGCCCTGGCCGGCGTCGGTGAACAGCTCGAGCAGCAGCGAATGCGGCACGCGCCCGTCGACGATGTGCGCGGCCGAGACGCCGCCCTGGATCGCATCCAGGCAGGCCGCGAGCTTCGGTCGCATCCCGCCTTCTGTGTGCGGGAGCGCCGCCTGGACCTGATCCGCGCTCGCGGCCGATATGACCGATTTGGGATCCTGCGGATCCCGCATCCACCCGGCGACGTCGGTGAGGAACATCACCTTGTACGCGCCGAGCGCGCGGGCGACGGCGCCGGCCGCCTCGTCGGCGTTGATGTTGTAGGAGCGGCCCTCGCGGTCGGCGCCGACGCTTGCGACCACCGGGATGTAGTCCTGAGCTACATGCGTGAGCACGCCGACGTCGACATGATCGATCCGGCCGACGAAGCCGATGTCCTTGCCGCTCGGGGCCGCCTTGCGCACAGCGCGGAACAGCAGCCCATCGTCGCCGGAGAGGCCCACGGCCGGCTGGCCGTGACGGTTGATCAGCAACACGATGTCCTTGTTGATCTTGCCCACGAGCACCATCTTCGCCACTTCGACGGTCGCGGCGTCGGAAACCCGCAAACCGTCGACGAACTCGACCGGGAGATCGAGCCGTTCCATGTAGCTGGTGATCTCCGGGCCGCCGCCGTGGACGACGACGGGGTTCATCCCGACGTACTTGAGCAGCACGACGTCGCGTGCGAACTCCTCCTTGAGCGCCGGGTCGGTCATCGCCGCGCCGCCGTACTTGATCACAACGGTCTTGCCGTGGAACTCGCGGATGTACGGCAGCGCCTCGAGCAGCGTGGCGATGGGTGGTTGGGGGTGGGTGGGCGGGACCAATTTCACGTCGTGTAATCGGCGTTGATCGTCACGTATTCATGACCCGAGGTTGCGACTTGGGTCATGTCGTGTAGTCGGCGTTGATCGTCACGTATTCATGACCCAAGTCGGAGAAGAACAATTCGGTCTCGACGCCCTCACCGGGCAGGCCGATCTCGTACTCGATCTCCGGTTGCTGTACGGCCTGCTTCAGTGCGTCGGCGTCGTGCGGGACGTAGGAGCCGTGGGCGCAGACCTGAATGCCCTCGATCGCGATGTCGAGAGCGAGCGGCGCCATGTTTGGCAGTGCCGTCCCGACCGCCTGGGAGATCCTCCCCCAGTTCGCGTCGCCGCCGTACAGCGCGGTCTTGACGAGCGGCGAATTCGCGACCGCCCTGGCGACGCGGTGCACCGCCGCGGTGTCTCCCCCTCGGACGACCACGCGCCCGACGCGGCGGGCGCCCTCGCCGTCTTTGACGACGAGCAGCGCGAGTTGCCTCAAGGTGGCGTCGAGCGTCTCGCCGAAGCGCAACTCGTCGGGGGTCTGCTGCTCGATCGTGATGCCGGACTCGCCGCTGCATTGCAGGATCACGGTGTCGCTCGGGGACAGCTGACCGTCGACGCTGACCCGCTCGAACGAGCGCTTGACGGTGACGCCGAGCAGCAGGTCTGCCGTCTCAGTGCTGAGCGCGGCGTCGGTCTGGATGAACACAAGCAGGGTTGCGAAGTTCGGCGAGATCATGCCGGCGCCCTTGGCCTGGGCGCTGATCCGCACGGTGCCTTGTTCCAGTTCCACGTCGAGCGTGACGTTCTTGACGAGCGCGTCGGTCGTGCGGATCGCCTCAGCGAAATCCTGGTCGCCGTCGGGTCTGAGCTCGCCGGCGGCGGCGAGGATCCCGCTTGTGATCGTGGTCATCGGCAGCGGGACCCCGATCACGCCGGTCGACGCGATCGCGACGGCTGCTTCGTTCCCAACGCGGGTCGCGATCGCGCCCGCCCCCTGCATCTTGGCGGCGTCGTCGAGCCCGCGCCGGCCGGTCGAGGCGTTCGCGTTGCCCGAGTTGACGACGACGGCGCGCAGCCCGTCGAGCTTGCAGCGCTCCATGTTGAGCAGCACCGGCGCCGCGAGCGTCCCGGATTTCGTGAACCGGGCGGCACTGGTCGTAGCCGGCGCGTCTGAGACGAGCAGGCCGAGATCCTTGGCGCCGCTCGGCTTGATCCCGCACGCGACGCCGGCGGCGCGGAAGCCTTTCGGGAGGCCACCGGTCGGGATGATTCGTGCGTGTTCCGGCTGCTCGATCCAGCGGGAGCTGAAGAAGCCGGCGACCGCGTCTGCGTCTGCGTTGCTCACGAGATCCCCTCCCCCTCGGGCAGCCCGAACATCAGGTTGAGGTTCTGGACGGCCTGTGAGCAGGAGCCTTTCCAGAGGTTGTCGATGGCGCCGAACACGATCACCCTCCCGGTGCGGGGGTCGCGGTGGACGGAGATCCTGCAGATGTTCGTCTCGCGGACTTCTCTCACTCCGGGCGGCGACGTCGCGAGCTCGACGAACGGCTCAGCGTCGTAGGCGTCGACATACAGCTGCTCGAGATCGACGGCATCAGTCGCCCCGTTGGCGGTGGTGACATAGCAGGAGACGAGCTCGCCCTGGTCGAGCGGCAGCAGGTGCGGCGTGAACGTGACCGGCGTGTCGGCGCCGAGCGCCGCCAGTTCCTGCTCGATCTCCGGCGTGTGGCGGTGGCGCGGGACGCCGTACGCGCTGACGTTCTCGTCGGCCGTGACGAAGTGGGTCTTGTCGTTCGCGGCCCGCCCCGCGCCCGACACGCCGGACTTGGCGTCGATCACCAGGTCGTCGATCAGGCCTGCCTGTGCGAGTGGGGCGAGCGCAAGGATTGCGGCGGTCGGGTAGCAGCCGGGGTTGGCGACAAGGTCGGCTGTTGTGATCTGATCCCGGTAGCGCTCGGGAAGGCCGTAGACGGCGCTTTCGAGTAGCTCCGGGGCTTGGTGCTCGCGATACCACTCCTCGTACACCGTCGCTTCCTTGAGACGGAAGTCCGCACTGAGGTCAACGACGCGCACGCCGCGCGCTCTCAGCTGCAATACGAGTTGCGCGGCGGCTCCGTGCGGGTAGGCGACCACCGCCGCGTCGACGTCTGCATGACGCTCGAGGTCGAGCTCCTCGAGCGTCATCGGCACGCGGTGCTGCGGATAGAGGTCGTCGAGCCTCTTGCCGACGTCCGAGCGCGCGGTGATGGCCGTCAGCTCGAATGTCGGGTGGCGATGGAGGAGCCGGGCAGCGAGAGCGCCCGTGAACCCAGCGGCCCCAAACACCGCGACGCTAGGAGGCACGGACCCTCCCTCCGAGCCGTTCTGCGAGCGCGCCGCTGATCTTGTCGCGCACTCCTGCCACCTCTTCGTCTTTCAGGGTCCGGTCGGGAGCTCGGTAGGAGAGCCTGATCGCGAGCGAGACGTTGCCCTCGCCGAGCTTTTCGGGGTCGCGATAGACGTCGAAGACCTCGACGTTCTTCAATAGCGGCTCTCCGGCTCCTCTGACCGTGGCGAGAATCTCGGCAGCCGTGGTCGTGTCTTTGACGATCACGGCGAGGTCCTCACGTATTTCCGGGAAGCTCGTCAGGTCTTCGTAGATCGGTGTCTGTTCGACATGTGGCTGTGTGGCGTCGAGGTCGAGCTCAAACGCCGCGACCGTCTCCTCGATTTCCCACTGCTGTGCGATCAGCGGGTGGATCTCGCCGATCCAGCCGGCGGGCTGCTCGTTGACGAGGATTGTTGCGGCGCGGCCGGGGTGAAGGAACGGCACGGCGCTGCTGGTTGCAAGCGCCCACGGCGCGCGGATCGTGTCGAGCAGCCCGGCGAGGACACCCTTGGCAGCGAAGAAGTCGGCGTTCGGAGGCGAGGGGTCCCGCCAGGTGGGTTTGCGAACCAGGCCGATCAGGAGCGCACCGATGTGGTAGGGCTCGTTGGGAAGCTCCCCGGCGTTACGTGGCAGATAGACCGCCCCGGCTTCGAACAGCCGGAGGGTGGTGGCGCCGCGGGCACGATTGCGCCCGGCGATGTCGAGCAGCGAGCCGATCAGCCTCGTGCGCAGGCGCGACTGCTCGGCTGACATCGGATTTTCGAGCTCGACCGCGGGTTCGCCGGGTGTGCGCAGCTTGTGCGCGAGGTCCGGGCCGACGAAGCTCCAGCCGACGACCTCGTGCAGCCCTCCGGCGGCCAGCGCGTCGGAGGCAGCGCGCCGCAGCTTCTGGGTCTCGGTCAGGCGGCCTGATGCGTTGTGTCTGGACGGCAGGGTCGCGGGCAGCTTGTCGAGGCCGTCGATCCGCGCGATCTCCTCGATCAGATCCGCCTCGCGGGTGACATCGGCGCGCCGGAACGCCGGCACCGTGACCTCGAGCCCGTCGTGCGCCCAGGCGGTCTTGAACTCGAGCGCGCGCAGGATCTCGGCGGTGCGATCACGCGGGATCTCGATCCCCATCACGGCGGCCAGGCGGGAGTCGCGCAGCGCGATCGTCTTCGGTGCCGGTCCGGGTCCGCCGATGTCTACCGTGCCGGGGACCATTTTCGCTCCGGTGAGCTCGATCATCAGCTGGGCGGCGACGGCCTGGGCCTCGATTGCCTGCTCAGGCTGGATCTGCTTCTCAAAGCGGGTGGAGGCCTCGCTGCGGAGGCCGAGCTTGAGACTGGTTCGATGGATGTTCGCGCCGTTCCAGTTCGCGGCCTCGATCAGGACGCGAGTGGTTGTTGGCTCGACCTCGGAGCGCGCGCCACCCATGATCCCGGCGATCGATGTCGGCCCTTCGGCATCCTCGATCAGGACCATGCTCTCGTCGAGGGTGCGGGTCTGACCGTCGAGCGTCTCGATCGTTTCGTTGATTTTTGCGGTTCGGACCATCAGGCGCGCGCCGGCGATTCGGTCGAGGTCGAATGCGTGCAGCGGCTGGCCGGTCAGCAGCATCACGTAGTTCGTTATGTCGACGACGTTCGAGATCGGGCGCTGGCCTGCGGCCATCAGCCCGGCCTTCAGCCAAAGCGGGCTCGGCCCGATCGTGACGTTCTCGAAGACCCTGGCGGTGAAGCGCGGGCACAGCTCCTTCGGCGTCTGCACCGTGATCGTGATGCCGGGCACCTCGCCGTCGGTCCCGGGGTCGTGTGTCCAGGGCGGTGGCTCCAGCCCGGCCCCGGTAGCGGCGTGGACCTCCCGCGCGACGCCGTAGATCGCGAGGCAGTCGGGGCGGTTCGGCGTGATCTCGAGCTCGAGCACGTCGGTGGCGATCGGGAGGACTGTTTGGAGCGGGGCTCCGGGTTCCGCGGCGTTGTCTGCGAGCACGATGATCCCAGCGTGCTCGGTGCCGATCGCGAGCTCGTCCTCGGCGAGGATCATCCCGTTCGATTCCTGGCCCCGGAGCGTGGCTTTCGTCAGCGTGCTCCCGTCCGGCATCACGGCTCCGGGTTTCGCAACTGCGACGGTCTGGCCGGCTGTGACGTTCGGCGCGCCGCAGACAATCTGGGATGGGGCTTGCTCGCCGATGTCGACGATGCAGACGCTGAGCCGGTCGGCGTCCGGATGCTTGTCGGCTTCGATGACCTTGCCGACGACGAAGTTCTCGAGCGCGGCAACACCGTGATGCTCGACGCGCTCGACCTCGGTGCCGGTCATCGCGAGGCGCTCGGCGAGCTCCGCCGTGTCGAGTTCCGGCTTGGTGTACTCGCGGAGCCAGTTCAGGGGGACGCGCATCAGCCCAGCTGCTCCAGGAAACGGATGTCGTTGTCGTAGAGCAGGCGCAGGTCGGGGACGCCGTGCTTGAGCATCGCGATCCGCTCGATCCCCATCCCGAACGCGAAGCCCTGCACCTGCTCCGGGTCGTAGCCGTGGTCCTTGACGTACTCGAACACGTTCGGATCGACCATCCCGGCCCCGAGGATCTCGATCCAGGCTGTGCCCTTGCACAGCGGGCAACGCTGGCCGTCCGTCGTGATGCCGTCGGTGCAGTTGAAGCAGGAAACGTCGACCTCGACGCTCGGCTCGGTGAACGGGAAGAAATGCGGTCTGAGCCGGACTCGTCGCTCTTCACCGAAAATCGCCTTCGCGAATGTCAGCAACGTTCCCTGAAGGTCGGCCAGAGTGATGTCGGTGTCGACCGCGAGGCCCTCGATCTGGTGGAACTGCGGCGTGTGCGTGGCGTCGCTGTCGGGCCGGTAGACGCGCCCGGGGACGATGATGTAGATCGGTGGTGGCTGCTGCTCCATCGCGCGGATCTGCATCGGGCTCGTGTGAACCCTGAGCAGGGTCGACTCCGGGTCGAAGATGTCGGTCAGCGGCTTGATGTAGAACGTGTCCGTGGTCAGCCGCGAGGGGTGGGTCGGCGCGTGGTTGAGCGCGTCGAAGTTGTAATAGACCTTCTCGACCTCGGGGCCCTCGATGACGTTGAAGCCGAGGCCGACGAACACATCCTCGATCTCTCTTCTCGTCTTCGTCATCAGGTGAAGGCGCCCGATTGCGGGGAGCGGGTCGGCGGGGAGCGTGACGTCGATCCGGTCTTGGGCGAGTTTTGTGTCGAGCTCGGCCGCCGCGAGGTCTTCAGCTTTGGTGTTGATCGCTTGTTCGAGCGCTTTTCTCGCCTCGTTGGCGGCCTTACCCGTCGCCGCCCGTTCTTCCGGCGGCAGGCTTGCGACGTCCCGGAGCAGGTTCGGCAGTTCGGCCTTGCGCCCGAGGTAGCGGATCCGGACATCCTCGAGCGCCTGCGTGCTCGTGGCGGCTGTGATCGCCTCGTCGGCCTCCTGCCTGATCTGGGCGATCCGTTCGGTCATTGTGCGCGCGCCATGGTAGTCACCTCGTACAGCGCGACGGTTGCGGCCATCGCGGCGTTGAGGGAGTGGGTGGCGATCGGGATGTGGGCTGTGATGTCTGCGCTGTCCGTGATCGCTTGCGGCAGCCCGTCCCGCTCGGAGCCGATCAGCAGCGAGATCGGCCGCGGTTCGCCCGCCTTCGCCGCTGCCGCAGCCTCCCCCGGAACTTTGGCGTTTTGCTTCACACCCCGTGGCACGAAACGCCAAAGTTCGTGCAACGGCACGCCGGCGCCCGCAACGAGCGCGATCGTGGTGCCCGGCAGCTGGGCGATGCCGGCGCCGGCACCGGCGTCCGCGCGGGCGAACGGGACGCCGAACACCGCGCCCATGCTTGCCCTGACGGCCCTCGGGCTGTACGGGTCCGCAGTGCCAGGTCCGATCGCGAGGCTGTCGGCGCCAAACGCCTCCACGGAACGGACGATCGCGCCGACGTTGCCGGGGTCGTGGACGCCGTGAAGGTAGATGCACAGCGGTCCCTGTGGGTTCGGCGCCCAGCGCTCCTCGTAGACCGCGAGCGTCCGCGTCCCGGAGGCAAGACCCGAGGCCGCGGCCAGCAGCTTCGGCTCGACCTCCGTCCCGGGAAGGCCACTGCCGGCCGCGCAGAAGCGCTCCACCGGCTGCCATCCGGCTTGGTCGGCGGCGCTGAGGAGGTCCTCGCCCTCGGCCACGAACCGGTGTGTGTGGTCTCGCTCACGCTTGCGCATCCGGAGCTTCCGGATCTCTTTGAGCTTCTGGTTGTGCGAGCTAGTGATTGGCATTGCTTGGGGATTCTGGTTTGAGAAACAAAAAGGGCGCCCTCCTGTTGGAGCGGCGCCCGAGCGGCGGTGCTGGTGGTTCGGCTAGTGCTCAGCCGGCCGCCAGCGCCTCACGGGCGCGGTCGGCAAAGCGTCGGAACGTGTCGGCATCGCGGACGGCGATGTCGGCCAGGATCTTCCGATCCAGCTCGACACCGGCCTCCTGGAGGCCGTGCATGAACTGCGAGTACGAGAGGCCATTCTGGCGCGCGGCCGCGTTGATCCGCGTGATCCACAGCCGCCGGAAGTCGCGCTTGCGGTTGCGCCGATCCCGGTAGCGGTACTGGTCGGCCTTGAGCACGGCCTCTTTCGCGGTCTTGTAATGCCGACTTGCGTCGCCGCGGTAGCCCTTCGCCATCTCCAGCGTCGCGCGCCGCTTCTTGCGGGCATGGACCGAGCGCTTGACCCTGGTCATGACTTCTTCGCCCCGAGCAGCGTCTTCACCCGCGGCTCATCATGCTTCGAGGTCACCGCGGGCCTGGCCATCTTCCGTTTGCGCTTCGGGGACTTCTTCTCAAGGATGTGGCTCGAGAACGAGTGCCGCCCACGGACCTTGCCCTTGGCGGTCAACCTGAAGCGCTTCTTGGCGCCGGAATGGGTCTTCATCTTGGGCATGGCCGGGGGATTAGTAAAGCAGAAGGATCATTTGAGGACGGTGAACGTCCCTGCCCAGCGGCTGACTCGGCGCGCGCGTGCCCTCGGCCCTGGGGCGGGGTCTAGGCGACGGCGTCGCTTGCGGCGGGCCGGGCCGACGCATCCGGCGCCGGCGCGTCCGCGGCCGCTTTGCTGCCGGCCGCTTTGTCGGCGGCCGGCTTCGCAGCCGTCTGATCGGTGCTCGGCTCCGCGGCCGGCTGTTGACCGCCGGGCTCGTCGGCGGCCTGCTCCTCGCCGTGTCGGTGCTCACCCTTGCCTTTCGGGTGTGATCCATCGCCTTCGGGTGCCTTGTCCTTTTCCGCCGCCGCCAGCACTGCCTTCGAGGGCGCGAGCATCATCGTCATGTTGCGCCCATCCTGGACCGGCGTCTGCTCGACCACAGCGATGTCCGAGAGCTCACCGGCGAGGCGCTCCAGCAGCGCCGTCCCGCGCTCCGGATGGGTGACCTCGCGGCCGCGGAACATGATCGTGATCTTGACCTTGTCCCTGCCCTTGAGGAAGCGGCTGACGTGACCCTTCTTGGTGTCGTAGTCGTTCTGGGCGATCTTCGGCCGGAACTTGATCTCCCGGATCGTGATCTGCTGCTGGTGCTTGCGCGCGGCCTTCAGCTTCTGGGCCTGCTCGTACTTGTACTTGGAGTAGTCGAGCACGCGGCACACGGGCGGACGAGCTTCAGGTGCCACCTCAACCAGGTCAAGGTCGCGCTCCTGGGCGTACGCGAGCGCCTCGGACGTCTTGATGACCCCGATCTGCTTGCCGTCCTCGCCCACGAGTCGTACCTCGGGAACGCGGATCCGGTCGTTGATCCGCGTCTGGTCCCGTTCGGGCGGGCGCCGGTCGAACCTACGAGGGACCGGCACTAGCTGCGGTGGTGGCGCGACGTCAAGCGGCGCCGGGCCGTGTGTGATGAAACGGTTGGATCAACGCAAGCGAGTATAGCGGCGTTCCTACCCTGTTGAACGACTTTCCACCTCGGTCCGCAGGCGCTCGATGAACGCCGCCACGCCGAGCGTTCCAGCATCCCCGCGACCGTGCTCGCGCAACGCTACCTCGTCGGCCTCCTGCTCGCGGTCTCCGACGACGAGCATGTAGGGGATCTTGCGCAGCTCCGCGTCACGGATCTTTCGCCCCACCGATTCGGTCCGGTCGTCGAGCTCGGCCCGCAGCCCGGCGGCGTGCACGCGCGCCCGCACGGACTCCGCGAACTCGAGGTGGCGGTCGGCGATCGGGAGCACGATCGCCTGAACCGCCGCGAGCCAGACCGGCAGTTCGCCGGAGAAGTGCTCGAGCAGAATCCCGATGAAGCGCTCGTAGGAGCCCATCAGCGCCCGGTGAATCATCACCGGGCGGTGCTCGGCGTTGTCCGCCCCGGTGTAGGTCAGATCGAAGCGCTCGGGGAAGTTGTAATCGAGCTGTACCGTCCCGAGCTGCCACGAGCGGCCCAGCGAGTCGGTCATGTGCATATCGATCTTCGGCCCGTAGAAGGCGCCGTCGCCCTCGTTCAGGTCGTACTCGAGGTTCTGGCTCGCGAGCGCCTCGGTCAACGCCTGCTCGCTGTGGTCCCATAGCTCGTCAGATCCGATTCGCTGATCGGGGCGGGTCGACAGCTCGAGGTGGACATCGACCCCGAATACCTCGTAGGTCGCGAACGCGAACTCCAACGCCCCGGCCACCTCCTGCTGGATCTGTTCCTCGGTGCAGAAGATGTGCGCATCGTCCTGAGCGAAGTGACGCACCCGCAACAGTCCGTGGAGGGTGCCGCTCGGCTCGCGGCGGTGCAGCAGCCCTGGCTCCGAGTAGCGGACGGGAAGGTCGCGGTAGGAGTGCTTCTGCAGGCTGTACAGGTGGGCGTGCCCGGGACAGTTCATCGGCTTCAGCGCCATCGCCCGGTCCTCGTATTCCGTCACGAACATGTTGTCGCGGTACTTCTCCCAGTGGCCCGATGTCACCCACAGCGAGCTGTCGTACAGCTGAGGGGTCTTGACCTCGGTGTAGCCGCGCTCACGACCCATCTCGCGGCTGAGCGCGACCAGCGAGTTGAACACCTCCGTGCCGCCGGGCAGCCAGAACGCGGCGCCAGGCGCAACGTCGGAGAACGTGAACAGCCCGAGCTGCGGCCCGAGCCTGCGGTGATCGTTGGCGCGAGCCCGCTCGAGCCGCTCGAGATGCTCGTCGAGGTCTTTCGCCGAGAAGAACGCTGTCCCATAGACGCGCGTAAGCATCGGCTTGCTCGAGTCCCCGCGCCAATAGGCGCCCGCGACCGACTGCAGCTTGAACGCCTTGATCCGCTTCGTGCTCGGCGCATGCGGCCCGCGGCACAGGTCGGTGAACGCGCCGTTGGTGTAGAGCGACACCGTGTGCACGCCCTGGTTTCGGATCAGGTCCTCGATCAGCTCGACCTTGTAGTCCTGGCCCTCGGCCACAAACCGCTCGAGCGCGTCGCCGACCGCGATCTCTTCCCGGACGAACGGCTCATCCGCCGCGATGTGCTCGCGCATCTTCTGTTCGATCCGCTCGAAATCGGCCTCGGATAGCGACACCCCGGCCGGGAAGTCGAAGTCGTAGTAAAACCCATTCTCGATCGGAGGCCCGATCGAGATCTTCACGCCTGGGTACAACTCCATCACCGCTTCGGCCAGCACATGCGCCGTGTCGTGCCGAATCAGGCTCAGCGCGTCCTCCCCGCTGCGGTCGGTGATGATCTCGAGCGGTTTCGCCGCGCCGGCCCCGTCCCCGTTGTGGTCGACCAGCGGGCGGGCGAGATCGCGGATCTCGCCGTCCACCTTGACCGCCAGCGCCGCGCGGGCCAGCCCAGCGCCGATCGCGGCGGCGGCATCAGCTCCGGTCGCCCCGTCCGGCAGCGTCAACGTCGTCGCATCGGGAAGTTGGAAATCCATCGGCGCTCGGATGCTAGCCGCGGCCGTGACGCTCGCGCGTCTCCACGCTACATTTACCGCTCCCGGACGATTAGCTCAGCTGGGAGAGCGCCGCCTCGACAAGGCGGAGGTCGCTGGTTCGAGCCCAGCATCGTCCATAGCATCGAGACGATCAGCGCGTTGCGCTGGCGGTCGCGTGGCGTGCCGACGGAGGTCTCGTATTCGCGGCGCGGCCGCTTGCCGCCGCCCGCCGCCGGAACGGTCCGTGACCGCGGCTCAAGCATGATCGCGCGAATCCGCTCGACCGTGAGGGGCGAGAGCGGCTGCGGAAGCTACTTCTCCTTCCTGAACCGCGCCAATGCGAAGAGAGCAATCAGTCCAATCCACACGCACAGCATGATCACACCGCTCGTTCCGCCCCAATGCCCACGGCCACACCCTCCACACGATGGCTCCGCATCGACCACGACGGCGGCCACGCCCACATCTGGGCCTGGAAAGACACGGCCGCGAACCTCCGGCTCGTTGCCTGGATGGAAGTGATCGTGGGCGTATGAACGCAAGACCCCCCGAACCACGGATCGGGCGCAGGCGGTCGGAGGCGTGCCCTGCGCTGTACGCTCCTAAGTTGCCATGACCGCGAAGGAAAAGCTCCTACAGCGCGCACCTCATTGGAGCGAGGAGCAGGCCGAGCGCGCTCTCCGGGCGGCTGAGAGCGACGACGCGGTCGACGAATGGGGCGACCTCTCCAAGCTGCATGAGGTGAGCAGCGCGGAGAAGATGCGGCGGTTGGCCAACGAGGAGCAAGCGGCCGGGCACGAGCCCTGGTGAGGCGCGGCGAGGTCCGCTGGGCGGAGCATCCCGACTGGCCGAGGCGACCGGCCCTCGTGCTGACGCGTAACGAGGCGATCGACCATCTGAATGAGGTCTTCGTGGTGCTGGCGACCACGAACATCCGAGGACTGCCGACTGAGGTCGAGCTCGGACCGGCGGACGGCATGCCGCGAATCTGCGTTCTGAACGCCGACCATGTCGCCTCGCTCCCTAAGGGCTACCTTGGCGACCCCATCACCACGCTCGGCGCCGAGGCGTTGGCGGAGGTCTGTCGGGCCCTCGATCAGGCCACCGGATGCTGACGACCGGACACGGCTGCGTCCTCAGCGCGTCCCTCAGGAACGAAACCAGCCGGAGCGCGCTGCAATCACAGGTCGGTCGGAGCGCCGGAATCACCTGCATCTAGCGGCTTTTATTGACCTGTCCTGTCAGACCTTGACCACGCGTTTCGTTGCGGGCAGTCTTGCTCGCGTCCGCGGCCGGCGTGCGCGGCCGGCGTGCGCCGGCGGCACAGCTCCACGAGTTTGGTTGTTGTAGTACAACATTGTTTATGACAACGGTGAGCTCCGCGTCTCGTGCGGATCGTGATGCGCGGCGCCGTTCGGTGGTGCTTGCGACGTGTTGTCTGAGCGTGTTCATCGCGGGCGTCGACGTGACGATCGTCAATGTCGCCTTGCCGTCGATCCAGGGGGCGCTGCACGCGTCGGTGAGCGGTCTGCAGTGGACGACCGACGCCTACATCCTTGTCGTCGCGTGCCTGCTGATCCTGTCGGGCTCGCTCGCGGACCGCTTTGGCCGCCGCCGGGTCTTCCAGATCGGGCTGGCGGCGTTCTCGCTGGGGTCGTTGCTGTGCAGCCTGGCTCCGTCGCTCGGGTGGCTAGTCGCCTTTCGCGGACTGCAGGCCGTGGGCGGCTCGATGCTCAACCCGGTGGCGATGTCGATCATCCGCAACGTCTTCGAGGACGAAAAGGAACGCGCGAGGGCGATCGGCATGTGGGGCTCTGTCGCCGGGCTGAGCCTCGCCAGCGGCCCGGTGCTCGGGGGCCTGCTCGTCAGCGGGCTCGGGTGGCGTTCGATCTTCTGGATCAACGTGCCCGTCGGCCTGATCGCGATCGCGCTCACTGGGCGGTTCGTGCCTGAGTCGCGGGCCGAGCAGGGTGGGCGGGGTCGGCGACTTGACCCTCCCGGTCAGCTGCTGGTGATCGCGCTGCTCGGCTGCCTGACCGCGGGGATTATCGAGGGGCCGACGTCTCAGGCCGGTTGGTCGCCAGCCGTGGGCCGAGGCTTCCGCTGGTCGTTTCCGGTGCGCTGATCGCCGTCGGCACTGGCCTGTTGATCGCCCTTGGCGCGCACACTGCTGTGTGGTATCTGATCGTCGCCTACCTCATCTACGGTGCCGGGGCGGGTCTGGTCAGCGCCCCGATGACCAACACCGCACTCTCGGGCATGCCCCGAGACCAGGCCGGTGTCGCGGGCGCGATCGTCTCCGCCTGTCGCCAGACCGGCGCGGCCGTCGGAGTCGCGGTCACCGGCGCGATCATCGCTGGCAGCTCAGCCGGCTTCGTGCACGCCAGCCACGCGGCGTGGGCGGTGCTCGCCGGCTGTGGAGTGATGGTCATGGTGCTCGGTGTCGTCTCGACCGGACGCTGGGCGCTGGCGACCGCCGAGCGAAACGGCGCACGCCTGGCCACTGACATGAACCCCACCCCGGAAGGAGCCCGATGAGCACCCGAGCCGCTACGCCGCCAGACATTGCATCCCGCGTTTGGACCGCGCTGCATGAGTTCGTCGCCGGACAGGACCGCCGGCGTGCGCTGCGCGCCGCCCTCGATCTCGGGCTCGGGAAGGTCGAGGTGCTGATCAAGCTCACCGACGGTCCGATGACCCTGCGAGAGATCGCACACGCCGTCGAAATCGACCCACCAGCCGCGACCGTCGGGGTCGACCAGCTCGAGGCTCGAGGCCTGGTCCATCGCACCCCCCACCCCGACGACAACCGCCGCAAGCTCGTGCACCTCACCGACGCCGGACGCGACGCCGCCCAACGCGGCCAGCAGATTCTCACCGAGCCACCGCCAGCGCTGAGCAACCTGGACCCCCACGACCTCACCCGACTCGACGAAATCCTCACCCGACTACTCCGCAACCCCGGCCTCCCCACCCGCCAGGCATAGAGAGAAGGAACCACGACCATGCCCCCAAATCCCATCGGCCTCGCGCTGCGCAACCGACGCGCCGGACACCACACGCTCCTCTGGGCACGTCCCGACCTGCAAGCACCCGAGAACTTCACCCTCACCAGCCCCGCCTTCGACCACGGCACGCCCATCCCCGAGCGACACCGCGGCCGACTCTTCGGCGCCAACATCTCCCCCGCCCTCGCCTGGACCACGCCGCCGGCCGGCACCGCCGAACTCGTGCTCATCGTGCAGGACCCCGACGCGCCACGCCGGACACCGGCCAACCACGCCCTGACCGTCGGCATCGACCCGTCACTGCCGGGCATCCCCGAGAACGGCCTCACCAACCCCAGCCCGATCGCCGGAATCAAACACGGCAAAGGCACCCTCGGCCACCGCGGCTGGGCCGGCCCCATGCCCCCGCGCTCACACGGACCACACTCCTACGTCTTCCAACTCTTCGCCCTGGACTACCACCCCGACCTGCCCGACAACTTCACCCTCGCCGACGCACTCCACGCCATCACCGGACACGTCATCGCCCGCGCCCGACTTGACGGCAGCTACGAAATCTGAACTGGCCCGACTTCGACGGACACTGTCCATTGGCGTAGACAAAGGGATTCGCCTACTTCCGTCGCGCTGGACGGCGGATCGCTCAGCCGTCCTGTTCGCGGCTATTGACCGAGGCGACGGCTCTCAGGCCTCCGGGATCTCGCGGCCGAAAGCCCCCAAGGTGATTGCGTCCGGCTCGGGGCCGCCGCGGCGGCCGGTGTCCAGGCCATCGACTGCGGCCATCTCCTCCACGGAGAGCTCGAAGTCGAACACGTCGATGTTCTCTGCGATGCGGCTGGGCTTGGTGGACTTCGGAATGACCGAGCGGCCGTGCTGCAGACCCCAGCGCAGCATCACCTGCGCCGGAGTCCTGCCGTGGGCCCCGGCGATGTCTCCGATGACCGGATCCTCGAGGGTGCTGCCGTGGCTGCCGTCGCGGTAGAAGGTGATGCCGCCGATCGGTGACCAGGCCTGCGTGAGGATGCCGTGCTCGACGCCGAAGTCCTGTACGTCTCGCTGCTGGAAGTAGGGGTGGCACTCGATCTGGTTGACCGCCGGCACCACCGTGGCGCGATCGAGCAGCGCGGTGAGGTGCTCAACCATGAAGTTGCTCACCCCGATCGCGCGGACCTTGCCATCAGCGAGGAGCGTTTCCAAGGCACGGTAGGCCTCCAGCGTCCGGTCAAACGCCGACGGCAGCGCCTGGTGCAGGATCAGCAGGTCGATCTGTTCAACGCCGAGCTTCCCGGCGCTCTTCTCAAAGCCATGCAGCGTCTCGTCGTAGCCGTAGTCGCTGATCCAGATCTTTGTCTCCAGGAAGACCTCCGACCGGCCCAGCTCGGAGCTGTGCACCGCCTCTCCGACCTGGCGCTCGTTGCCGTAGGCCGCCGCGGTGTCGATATGCCGGCACCCGGCGTCCAATGCAGCGCTGACGGCATCGCGGGTCTCGTCGGGGGGCGTCTGGAAGACGCCCAGACCGAGCGCGGGCATCTCGACGCCGTTGTTGAGGGTCACGGTTTCCATGGATTGCTCCTTGAGTTGTCGGGGTGCTGGCGTGCGCTGGTAAGAGGCCGGCCGTCTCGCGGTGACGGGCTCAGCGCCGGCGTCCGGCCGGCTCCATCGCCGGGCTGACCCAACCGTTGTCGGCGGGGTTGATCGTGACGCCGGGCGGGTTGATCTGGTCGATGCGGTCGAGCACGTCGACGGAGAGCTCGACGGCAGCGGCGGCGAGCTGGCTGTCGAGGTGCGCCATGGTGCGCGGGCCGATGATCGCCGCGGTCACGGCGGGGTGGCGCAAGACGAACGCGATGGCCATCTCGATGAGCGAGATGCCCGCCTCGTCCGCGAGCTGGGCGAGCTGTTCGGCCGCATCGAGCTTGCGCTGGTTGGCGGGATCGGACATGTCGAAACGCGCCGGCGGCCGGGCCGAGGAAGTGGGTCCCTGCACGTCGGCGTCCGTGCGGTAGCGACCCGACAGCCATCCACCGGCCAGCGGGCTGTAGGGAATGACGCCCATCCCGTACCGCTGGCAGGTGGGCAGCACATCGTGCTCGATCGCCCGGACAAGGATCGAGTACGGCGGCTGCTCGCAGCGGAACCGCTCTCGCCCTCGCCGCTCGGCGGTCCACTGCGCCTCGGTGATCTCGGAGGCGGGGAAGGTGGAGTGGCCGAAGTAGCGGATCTTGCCCTGGTGGACGAGATCGGTCAGCGTTCCGAGCGTCTCGTCGATGTCCGTGCTCGGATCCGGACGATGTATCTGATAGAGGTCGATCCAGTCAGTCCTCAGCCGCCGCAGGGAGTCCTCGACGCCGCGGATGATGCGACGTCTGGAAGCGCCTCGACGGCCGGGGTCGTCGCCCATCGGGAAGCCGACTTTGGTCGCCAGGACGATGTCATCCCGCTTGCCGGCGGCCAGCGCCTTACCGACGATCTCCTCGGACTCGCCGGCGGAGTAGACATCGGCGGTGTCGATGAAGTTGATGCCGGCGTCAAGGGCGGCGTGGATGATGCGAATCGATTCGTCGTGGTCGCGCTCGCCCCAGGCGCCGAACATCATCGCGCCGAGACATAGCTGTGAGACTGAGACGCCGGTGTGTCCCAGCCGGCGGTGTTGCATGGGTGCTCCTTGAGTTGTTGGGCCGGCGCCTGGCCGGCGCGTGGTCAGCCGCCGGTGCTCGGGGCGGCGGCGTATTCGTCGTCGGTGACGTGGCGACCCCACGTCACCGGACTGCCGGACTCGTCGTTCTGCTGCATCGCGATGTGGACCATGAAGCGGTTCGGGGCGGCGCCGTGCCAGTGGTTCTCGCCGGGTTCGAAGAAGACGCGGTCGCCGGGGCGGATCACCTCGACGGGACCGCCCTCGCGCTGGCAGACACCGACGCCCTCGGTGACGTAGATCGTCTGACCGTGCGGGTGCGTGTGCCACGCGGTGCGGGCGCCGGGAGAGAAGTGAACGTTGGCGGCGGCGAACGTGGAGCTGCCCGCAGGGGCGGCGACGGGGTCGATGTAGACGTCGCCCGTGAACCAGTCGGCCGGGCCCTTGATGGTGTCGATGCTGCGTGTGATCTGCATGGAGTCCTAATCGTCGGCGGTGGTTGGTGAGCGGTCAGTGGTGGCGGTCCAGCTGGCGAGCAGGTCGAGCTGCTGCGCAGAGCGGCTGCCGGGCTCGGCGCTGTAGACGCTGATCGTCAGCCCATCGTCTGCGGTCCCCATGACTCGGCGCGGGTCCCAGCTCGGGAGCCCGACCTGCTCTGGAGTGATCCGCTCGCGGCGGCTCGTGAGGAACTCGGCGATGTCGGTGGCGGCGACCACGGAGATCAACATACCCCGCTTGGAGCTGTTCATAGGTGCCCTGTCAGTACCCCTCTCACAGGGCCTCCCAGTTTCGGCAGACACCTGCCCACGTGAGGATCTGATCGAACCAGAAACCAAATAAGGAGCCGTGGCCGATGCGCGCTGCGGGCCTTTCATGAGCCCCGCTCCGTCATACCGCGGAATGGCCTCCGCGGCGGGCAACGGAAAAAACATTTTCGGGATTGACCCGAAAATCGCTCGCAACAGGAGTACTGTCGGACGTGGCTGGCCCCTCGGCCAGGATGCTCAGTATCCGTGGAGTATCGCGATTGGACGGCACGATCAAGCCGCTGTCCTCGTAGGCAGACCCACGCTGACAGCTGACCATCCCGAACTCTGCGTTACCGGCGACCGGCCGCTCGGCGGCCTATGGGCACAACGCAGCAACTGGAAAGAACCGGTGGTCGTTCACATCACTATAAATTCAATGTGGGTCCGTTATCGGCCGATAATGGTCATGGTCCGGCGCGCAGGCCCGCGGCGGGCACGACCGTGCCTCTCGCTGGCCTCACGGGCGGTTTCGTCTGAAGCGACCGAAACGCCGTTGACAACCCGGACCCGATCCCAGACCGGGGTCTTGATTGAGGTGAGTCATGTATGAATGTCGGACGGCCCGAGGGCTCGCGGTTCTCGGTGACTTCCGCACCGTGAATCGTGACGTCGTTATGCATGGCGTTCGGTTCGATGAGCATCGGGACTATTTGGTCCCAGCAACGCGCGGCTTGTCATCGTCGGCAAGAAGGTGCTCCAGGGGAGCGGCATTCGTGACGCCCGCGAGGCTCTCAACACCGATTCGGATCTAGAAACATGGACGAAGACTTTGCAGTGAGCAATACCTCCCGCCGCCGACGCCGACGCCGCGCTCCGAGCGCGCCTTCGTCCGCCGCGAGACCCGCCGCGAGGCCCGCCGCGACCAGAATGTTCGCGGGGAACAGAAGGTCAGTCGCCGCAGCGGCTAGACCGCAGGCGAATGAGCGCCTTGAGGCGCGGCCAACGCCACAAATAACAGACGAGTTGGCGTTGAGAATCGCAATAATCCTCGGCGTCTCGCCCCTCAACCGTGCGGTCACCTGCCATGGATATGCCAATGAGTGCTCGTGCGAGGAATGCTGTGCCCGCGCTCAGAACCTGCGCCACCGCGCCACGGAAGTGCGCCAGCCCTGGCACCGCTTAGCCTGAGTGCAGAGAGCCGCAGAAAGCGCTCGCGCATCAAGCTTCGGCAACGGCGATCAGCACCGCTGTCATGCCGTGGCCGAAAGGGAGGTTCACGGGAGCTTCTCGTCGATCGGATGCTCCATTTTCGACGGTTGAACCTGCCTGCCGGATCGACGACCCACAGCATGGCCTTTCTTTAGGTTCTTTCGCGCGACGCCGATACTAAGAGCATCGGTCAGCCGCTTTGATGCGCCTAAGGTGTCTGAAACCAGGCCGCCAAGCCTGCACACCCCCGTCCCGCTCACGGCTCACAGCCTTTCACGAAAGATGTCCGACATGCCCCGCCACGTACAGCTAGCTCAGACTAGGAACATCGGCATCAGCGCGCACGTGGATTCAGGTAAGACCACTGCCACTGAGCGGATTCTGTACTACACGGGCCGGGTTCACAAAATGGGCGAGGTGCATGACGGCTCCGCGACGATGGACTGGCTCGACCAGGAGCAGGAGCGCGGAATCACAATCATGTCCGCCGCCACGACATGCCTGTGGACGCCAAGCAACGTTGCGGGGGCCGTCGCGCATCGAATCAACATCATCGACACCCCAGGTCATGTCGACTTCCAGGCTGAGGTAGAGCGTTCGTTGCGGGTGCTCGACGGCGCGATTGCGCTGTTTGACTCGGTCGCCGGCGTCGAACCTCAGTCCGAGGCCGTGTGGCGGATGATGAACAAGTACCGCGTGCCGCGCGTCTGCTTCGTGAACAAGATGGACCGTCAGGGCGCCGACTTCGAGAACGCCGTGGCGATGATGCGTGAGCGCCTGGGCGCCAATGCCATCCCGATCGAACTGCCGATGGGTGCCGAGGACAAGTTCCTCGGGGTCGTCGACATCATCAGGATGAACGCCGTTTACTACGACTCCGAGGACGGAGCGCAGTTCACCGTCTCCGAAATCCCGGCTGAATACGCCGCCGTCGCCCGCAGGGCGCATGATGCGCTGATCGACGCGGTCGCGGAGTACTACGAGCCGCTGATGGAGACCTACCTGATGGACGAAGCGTCGGTCACGACCGAGCTGATCTCCGAGGGAGTGCGTCGCGCAACGCTCGCCGGCGCCGTGCAACCGGTGTTGTGCGGCTCGGCGATCAAGAACAAGGGCATTCAGCCGCTGCTTGACGCGATCGTCGCGTACCTGCCCTCTCCGCTTGACCGCGGCGAGGTGGTGTCGGCGGATGGCACGTCTACGCGCCGGCCGGCTGACGACGAGCCGTTCGCTGCGCTCGCGTTCAAGATTCAGCGCGACCCCCAAGCCGGGCCCCTGACCTACTTCCGCGTCTACTCCGGAGTACTGACGGCCGGCGACCGGGTGCTGAACCCGATGACCGGCAAGAGCGACCGCATCGGGCGCATTCTGATGATGCACGCCAACCACCGCGAGGACGTCAACGAGGTCTACGCAGGTGATATCGCGGTTGCCGTCGGCCTGAAGGGCATTACGACCGGCGACACGCTCTCCACGCCCGAGAATCCGATCGTGCTCGAGCGCATCACGTTCGAGCCGCCGGTCGTGCACATCGCCATCGAGCCGAGAAGCCAGGTCGACCAAGAGAAACTCGCTGACTCGCTCTCATATCTCGTGCGAGAGGATCCGTCGCTCCAAAGGCGCACCGACCAGGAGACCGGCCAGACGGTGCTCTCGGGCATGGGTGAACTTCACCTGGAAGTCACGATCGAGCGCTTGCGTCGCGAATATAAGGTCGAGGTCAACACCGGGCGCCCACAGGTCGCCTACCGTGAGACCATCACGGCGTCGGCCGAGAAGGTCGAAGGGAAGTTCATCAAGCAGACCGGAGGCTCAGGCCAGTACGGGGTCGTGTACATCAACATGGAGCCGAACCCCGGCAAGGGCTTCGAGTTCTTCTCCAAGGTCAAGGGGGGGAACGTTCCGACCGAGTACATTCCCGCGGTCGGCAAGGGTTGCGAGCTCTCGATGGGCGCCGGCGTCCTCGCACGCTACCCGATGGAGGACGTCAAGGTGACGCTCACCGACGGCAAATACCACGACACAGACTCATCGGAGATCGCCTTTCAGATGGCTGGCGCGGCGGCGTTCAAGGCTGCGTGCCACCGCTGCAAGCCGGTCATCCTCGAGCCACTCATGTCGGTCGAGGTCACGGTCCCTGAAGACGGACTCGGCTGGGTGATGGGAGACATCACCCGTCGGCGCGGCCTCGTCGGCGAGCGCGACCAGCGCCCCGGCAGCGTCGTCACCCTCACGTGCGAGGTACCGCTGTCAGAGATGTTCGGCTACGCGAACGACATCCGGTCTGCGACCGCCGGCAGGGGGAACTATGGGATGACGTTCAGCAGATACGCCATCCTGCCGGCGCGGCTCATCGGTGGGCTTGGCGACGCAGACGAGTTTTTCGCGCTCGCCGCGTGAGACCTTGCGCGAATCGCCCAACTTCGTCCGCAGGACCGCGACCGTCTTTCGTTAATACGACCACCCCCCGGTCAGCGCTCACGACCCCCCGGTCAGCGCTCACGACCCCCTCCCGGCACGCCAGCCGCTCGACCCGCCGAAGGACATCATCCTCACCCACAAGCTGATCGAGGCCCATCATCTGCACCTGCCCGGTCTGCTCACTCGCCCTGATCGCGATCGCGTTTGCGGCATGGTCATAGACCGCTGAGAGGAAACCCGACTTCTTTGACAGGCTTCCAGCTAGCTGCGTAGGGGATTCCCGCCTGCGCAACGTGGTGAAGTACCGATGTCACGACAGCCTGAAGGGGGGATCGTTTGGAGTTCTCCGGATCACCAACGGTGCCTGGACGCTCTCGACGCACTCGGAGGAGGGTTTGCAGCATGGTGACCGTCTCTGATCGACCCGGCCGGCAGCAGCCGGGCTTGACGGCGCGCGCAGTGGGTATTGAGACTCAAAGGAGGCCCTGATGGGTGGCTATGAGGAGACCTACGGACAGTGGCAACGCGACCCAGAAGGGTTCTGGCGAGCGGCGAGTGCAGCGATCGATTGGGATCGTTTGCCGGAGGCGATCGTCGACCGCTCACGGAAACCGAGCCCGGAGTGGTTCCCGGGCGGCGCGCTCAACACGTGCTTCAACGCGCTCGATCGCCACACGCTGGCGGGACGCGCGGAGCAGACCGCGCTGATCTATGACAGCCCGGTGACGGGGGTCGTGCGGCGTTACAGCTATCGGGAGCTTCTCGACGAGGTCGCGCAATTCGCGGGCGCGCTTGCGCGTGAGGGCGTCGGGCGGGGCGATCGCGTGGTCATCTACATGCCGATGATCCCGGAGGCCGTGGTCGCGATGCTTGCGTGTGCGCGCCTCGGGGCGATCCATTCGGTGGTGTTCGGTGGGTTCGGAGCCGATGAGCTCGCTGCACGGATCGACGATTGCGGCGCACGGATCGTGGTCTGCGCCTCGTGTGGGGTCGGGCCTCCACGAGTAGTTGAGTACAAGCCACTGGTCGACAGAGCGCTGGCGCTCCTCGATGGAGAACCGCGGCGCTGCGTCGTACTTCAGCGGCCGCAGGCGCCGGGATCTCTGCAGCCCGGAAGGGATGTGGCGTGGGACGCGTTCGTGGACGGCGCGGAGCCGGCTGACTGTGTCCCGGTGGCAGCGAGCGACCCGTTGTACATCCTCTACACGTCGGGCACTACGGGATTGCCGAAGGGCATCGTCCGCGACAACGGCGGGCACGCCGTCGCGCTGAAGTGGACAATGGAGGCTATCTACGGCGTCCGGCCTGGCGATGTGTATTGGGCCGCCTCAGACATTGGCTGGGTCGTCGGCCACTCCTACATCGTGTACGCGCCGCTGCTGCACGGATGCACGACCGTGCTATACGAGGGCAAACCGGTCGGGACCCCGGACGCAGGCGCGTTCTGGCGGGTCTGCGCCGAGCACGGCGTCAACGCGATGTTCACTGCCCCAACCGCGATCCGTGCGATCAAGCGCGAGGACCCCGCCGGCAAGCTCGTACCAAAGCACGACCTCTCAGCGCTGAGGACGCTGTTCCTCGCCGGCGAGCGCTGCGACCCGGACACGCTCGAGTGGGCGAGCCTGCACCTCGACCGCCCTGTGATCGACCACTGGTGGCAGACCGAGAGCGGCTGGCCGATGGCAGCGAACCCTGTCGGCTTGGAGTTGTTGGCAGTGAAGCCGGGCTCGCCGACCAAACCAATGCCCGGTTACGACGTCTCTGTGCTCGACGAGGCGGGCCAACAACTGGCGGCCGGCGAGAGCGGAGCGATCTGTGTGCGCCTGCCGCTACCACCCGGGTTTGCCACCACCTTGTGGCGCGGCGAGCAGCGCTTTGTTGATGCCTACCTCTCTCGCTACGAGAGCTTTTACCTAACCGGCGACGCCGGCTACTTTGACGACGACGGATACCTGTACGTGATGAGCCGGACCGACGATGTGATCAACACCGCCGGTCACCGACTCTCCACCGGGCAGATGGAAGAGATCCTCGCGAGCCATCAAGACGTCGCCGAGTGCGCCGTTGTCGGCGTCGCAGACGAATACAAGGGCCAGGTCCCGATCGGATTCGCAGTCCTCAAGGCAGGCGTGCAACGCAGCCATCAAGACGTCGCTGCCGAGCTGGTGGCGCTCGTCCGCGAGCGGATCGGGCCGGTGGCGTCATTCAAGACCGTCGCGATTGTCGAGGCACTGCCGAAAACCCGCTCCGGCAAGACGCTGCGCGCCACTATCCGCCAGATCGCCGACCACGAACCATGGAGCATTCCTCCAACGATCGAGGACGCTGCAGTGCTCGATGACTTCGCGCAACTGCTCCCTCAGCTCAACTACGGCAGCGAACCCAGCATCGCAAGCACAAAGGATGCCAAGCCCGGCTAGGCCGGGCTTGCGGGCTTCGTAGCGGGTGGGCTCACCAGGTCTTGACTCGATCAGCGGGAGGCCGGTGCTCAATTCGTAGTCGTATGTCGAGCACGACGCAGCCACTGGTCATGCAGCGGACCGGATTTAGGTCGCCCTCGACGATCTCCGGGGCCTCCCGGAGCAGGAGCGCAAAGCGCAGGATCAGGTCGCGCAGTGCCTCACGGTCAAGCAGCGCGCTGCCGCGGAAGCCATCCAGCTCGGTCGCCACGCTCTCGGAGGAGTTGATCAGCTCCTCGGCTTCCGCGTCGGTGCTGGGCAGGAGACGGAAAGCAGCGGTTCGGCCGAGACCAGCCAGGCGCCCGCCCAGTCCAACCGCGACTACCGGGCCCAGGTCGGGATCGTTGATTGCGCCCACCAACACATCCGCTCCGCCCGGCGCGACTGCGCGCTGGACGATCGCACCGATCCATTCGCGTTCGGCGGCCCGCACCCGACGCTCCAGTTCTTGCCAACCCGAACGAATCGCCGGCTCGCCCTTTAATCCGAGCAGCACAGCATCGATGTCGCTCGCGCCCGCGGGAGCGGCAAGGTTCGCCTTGAGCGCCACCCGATCGCCGATTTCGGCTGCCAGTGCCACCGCGCGCTCGACATCGGCGCACCGATGCGAGGCGTAGAACGGGATGCCGTGCGTGGCGAGCAGAGCTTCTGCCTCAGAGATCGAGAGCCAGCCGCCGGCGGGTTCGCGCTCGAGGAACGAAGCGATCAACGCTCGCGCCGCCGGCGCGTCCAGGTCCGAATAGTGCCGAGCTTCGCCGAGCGGACGCGATAGCCATTCGCGACGTTCGGCCGCGCGAACGAGCACGTCAGCGCAGGATTCCGGGAACAGGAAGTTCGGCACCCCGGAGCCCGTCCGCGGGCGCCGCCGGCCGTCGGAGCGCACGACCGATGCCACAACGGGCTTGGGCTGCCCATCGGACACCGCAGAGATCGCATCCATCACGGCTTCAGGGTCACCGTCATGAACATCGACATAGCAGACCATCAGCGCATCGATAGCCCCCTCGCCGAGCAGGCCACGGATGCTGGCAACGTATTCGGCCGCGTCGGCGCTGGCCCCGAGCACGAGCGGGTTCTGCGCTCCCGTCGGCTCTCTCACCTCCAGCCCGCGAGTCGCACACGCGTCGGCGGCAAGCCTCGCCACACCCGCGGAGTTGCTGACGATCCCGATCCGACGTCCGTTTGGCAGCGGCTGGCGCTCGAAGAACTCGGCGGCGTTAAACAGCTCCTCACCCGCGCGGAAGCGCAGGACCCCAGCCTGATGAAACAGCGCGTCAACGACCGCGTCGCCGCGCAGCGCAGCGGCGGTGTGCGAGCGCGCCTCCGTGGCCCCTGCCCCGGTGCTTCGGCGCCCTTTGACCGCAAGGATCGGCTTCTTGCGCGACACCCGCCGGGCGATCCGCGTGAAGTGCTCCGGATTGCCGAACGTATCGACGTAGAGGATCACCGCGGCCGTCCGCGGGTCCTGCTCCCACCACTCGAGCAGGTCGTTGGTGGAGACGTCGGCGCGGTTGCCGAGCGAAGCGAACATCGATATTCCCAGCCGGCGAGCCGCCGCATGCCCGAGTAGCCCGATCCCGACCGCGCCTGATTGAGAGCAGATCGCAAGAGGACCGGCCGGCACGCTCGCGCCGGTGAACGTGGCGTTCAAGCTGACCTCGGCGGCAGTGTTCAGCACCCCCAACGAGTTCGGCCCGACCATCCGCAGTCCCCCGTCGCGAACGATCGCGAGAAGTTGCTCTTCGCGCGCGCGGGAATCCGCCTCGTCCTCTTTTTCGGGACCGCCCGGCAAAACGAGCAGCGCCCGCGCGCCCGCCGCCGCCGCCGCCGCGGCGGATTCGAGGAGCTCATCGCCCGCGGCGGCGATGATCACTAGCTCGGGAGCAACGTCCAGCTCGCCGAGGGTACGCGCGGTCGGCTCTGAACACGCGATGTCGTCCGCGCGGCTGACGGGTGTCAAACGACCTCGGAAGCCACCGCCGATGATGTTCGCCAGCACGGCGCGGCCAAGAATGCCCGGCGCGTCCGCGGCGCTCATCACGGCCACCGACGACGGCGCGAGGATCGGCCGCAACGACGCAACGGCGGCGAAATGGTCGCGTTCGTCGATTCGCTCGAGCGCCACCTTCGTCGGTGCGATGTCCAGCGACACGGTGACCTCGCCAAATCCCTGGCGCCGAACGGCGAACCCGGCGTGATTGAACACTCCCAGCATCAACGAGTTCTCCGCCATCACCAGAGCATCAAACCGGCGGATCCCACGGTCCGCGCCGATCGCAGCTAGCTGTTCGAGCATCCGCGTCCCGATCCCCCGCCGCTGATCAGCATCAGCCACCGCAAACGCGATTTCGGCGACACCTGGCTCGCGCAACCCTTCATAGCTGGCTGCAGCCACGACGCGACCGCCATGCCGGCCGATCAACGAGAAGCGGTCAACACCACTGGCCGCCACGGCCGCTCGCGCTGCCGTGTCAAGGCGCCCAAACCCGTGGAAACGAAGAAACCGGCTCCGCGGCGAAAGGCCCTCATAGAAGGCCTGGACGTCGTCGAAATCTGCGGCCGTTGGCGTCTGCAGGCGAAGCGTTGAGCCATCGCGCAACAGTACGTCCCGCACCAGCCGCCCCGGCTCGACTTCCGATCCGCCCATCACGTCTGCCAGCCCCGGTCCGCCCACCGACCCGCTCTCCCGATCGCCGACATGCCGCCATTGAGTACCACAGCCCGACCCTATAACAGGGACTCCTGATCCGTGCTCGACGCAGGCTGGGCTATGGTGTCTGGCGTTGATCGAACTCCTCGAACTGAACCGCGGCGAGTGCCTGCGACTGGTGGCCGCCACGAGCGGCCGGGTCGGCCGTATCGCGATCGACGATCCAGGCTCGCCACCGATTGTCCGTCCAGTCAACTACATCTTCGACGAGCGATCGCAGTCCGTCGTGTTCCGCTCGGCGCCGGGCTCCAAGCTCACCGGGGTCCTGGCTTGCGCGATGGCCGTGTTCGAGATCGACGGTGGGGATCCCGTCGAGCGAACCGGATGGAGCGTGATCATCGTCGGCGAGACTGAGGAAGTGACCGACTCGGCAGATATCGAGCGGCTCGAAGATCTCGAGCTCGAGCCCTGGGCGCCGGGCGCCAAGACACACTGGGTGCGGATCCGTGCGACATCAGCGTCCGGCCGTCGCATCGTCCGCACGTTCGATTCCTCGCCTGGCAACCGCAGCTAGGGCGCCTTGGGCATGCAGAGCCGGCGCGCTGACATCACCACTGAGATGTTTGTCGCGATGTTGCGGGAGATTCGCCGGTTCGTGCGGACCGAGGTCGTCCCGCTCGAGGCGCAGATCGACGAGACCGACGAGATTCCCGAGCGGATCCGTGAGCAAGCCGCTGAGCTTGGCCTGTTTGGGTTCGCGCTGCCAGCGGAGCACGGCGGGATCGGTCTGACGGCCGAACAAGAGGTCCAGCTCGTGTTCGAGCTCGGCTGGACGACTCCCGCGTTCCGGTCGATGATCGGTACCAACAATGGGATCGCGGGTCACGTGCTGGTGCTTGGCGGGACCCCGGAGCAGCAACGCAGGCTGCTTCCACCCCTGGCCTCGGGTGAATTGACGGCGGCATTCGCCCTGACCGAGCCTGAGGCCGGCTCAAGTCCCGCGGATCTGACCACCAGCGCGCGCCGCGACGGCGACGGGTGGGTGCTGGACGGCAGCAAGCGCTTCATCACCAACGCGCCGGTGGCAGGCCTGTTCATGGTGTTTGCACGCAGTTCCGGAGAGATCGGCTCCGCTGACGGGATCTCTGCGTTCGCGGTCCGCTCAGACACGCCGGGGCTGACCGTCGGCCCGCGCGATCACAAGATGGGACAAGCCGGCGCCTGGACAGCGGACGTGATCCTCGACGGCGTCCGTGTGGGCGAGGATTCGCTGATCGGCGGGCTCGAGGGGACGGGCTATCGCACAGCCCTTGCCTGCCTGGCTCACGGGAGGCTCCACATCGCGGCGCTGTGTGTCGGCCTTGCCGCCCGCCTGGTCGAGGAATCGCTAGCTCGCGCGATCGCGCGTCGCCAGGGCGGGCGGCCAATCGCCGAGCACCAGCTCGTCGCCGCGATGCTCGCCGACTCACAGACCGAGCTGATGGCCGGCCGCGCGCTCGTGCTGGAGACCGCGCGCGCCTATGACGAGGGCAGCGATACGCGGCTGGGCCCTGCGTGCGCGAAGCTCTTCGCGAGCGAGATGGTGGGCCGTGTCGCCGACCGAGCCGTTCAAATCCACGGCGGCGCGGGCTACATACGCGGCATTCCGGTGGAGCGCTTCTACCGCGACGCGCGCCTGTTTCGCATCTACGAAGGCACCAGCCAGATTCAACAGCTCGTGATCGCCGCCGAATTGGTCAGAAGCCGGGGCCGCGCCGACCGCGCCGGCCGCGCGAGAGCCAACGCCTAGTGGCCCACTTAGGGTCCGTTGTGGGCCCGCAGGGCCCACCGGCTGACGCGCGAGATCCCTTGGCGCTCGGTTGCTCGCGGTAGGCTGGGTTGCCGCATGCGTGCGCGTCGCTCATGTCTGTCGGTCCCCGGTTCCTCCGGGCGGATGTTGGCCAAGGCAGCCGGCCTGCCGGCGGACGAGGTCGTGATCGACCTGGAGGACGCGGTGGCGGCGTCTGCCAAAGACGGGGCACGGGCTGCCGTGGTCAGCGCCCTCGCCGGCGGGCAACTGGATGGGCGGACCGTTGCCGTTCGCGTCAATGGCCTGGACACGCCGTGGTGTCATCGGGATATCGTGGCGTTGGCCGCTGGCCCGGCGGCCGCCGCTGTGACGTCGCTCGTGGTCCCGAAGGTGCAGGCGCCCGAGGACATCGCGTGGGTGACGCGGCTGCTCGACGCGATTGGCGCCGGCGCGGAGGCGATCCGCTTGCAGGCGCTGATCGAGACGGCGGTCGGGCTGCGCCAGGCCGGCGAGATCGGGCAGGCCGGCCCTCGCTTGGAGGCGCTGATCCTCGGCTATGCGGATCTGCGAGCGTCGCTCGGCCGGCCAGCCGACGATCAGGAGTCGCCTGACCGCTGGACCTTCGCGCAGGAGACAGTGCTGGTGGCGGCCCGGGCCGCCGGGTTGCAGGCGATCGACGGGCCGCACCTGCGGGTGGACGATGCCGCCGGCCTGCAGGCGTGGGCGATACACGCTCGCACGCTCGGATACGACGGCAAATGGGCGATCCATCCGAGTCAGCTGGACACGCTCAACGCGACCTTCTCGCCCACGCCTGAGGAGGTTGAGCGTGCGGGTCGCGTCGTCGCGGCATTGCAGCAGGCCGAGGCCGACGATGGCCGTGGCGCGGTGATGTTGGACGGCGAAATGATCGACGAGGCCCTGCGCAAGCAGGCCCAGGGGGTCATGGCCCGTGCTCGCGCGGCGGATGTGCCCCTCGCGCCGGCGCCGATGGCGGACGCATGACCATGGCAGGATCGGCGCCGCGGGTGCGCGTGGGTGGGCCCTGGTTCGAGGATTTCGCGGTCGGGCAGATCTTCGACGACGCTCCGGCGCTCACGCTTGGTGCCGGCCATGCAACTCTGCACCAGGCGATCGCCGGCGACCGGCTGCGCCTGGCGCTGGACGAGCCGCTGTGTCGCCTCGTGACCGGCCGCGACCGGCTGCTGGCCCACCCCAACCTGGTCTGCGACGTCGCGATCGGCCAGTCCACGGGGCCGACCCAGCGTGTGCGCGGCAACCTCTTCTACCGCGGGCTGGTGCTCCAGCGCCCGGTGTTCTTGGGGGACACGCTGGGCACGCGCACCGAAGTCGTGGCGCTCAAGCAGAATCGACCGCGCGAGGGCGCACCGGCGACCGGGCTGGTCGTGTTGCGGATCCGCACGACCGATCAGGACGATCAGCCGGTGCTGGACTTCTGGCGATGTCCGATGCTGCCCTTGCGCGACCCGGAGATGCGTACCGGCCACGCTGACACGTTGGACGCCATTCCGGCGGAGCTGGATCGCGCCGCGGTGCGCGCAGCGGCGCCGGCGGGTTGGCGCCTTGAGGCGCTGCGGGCACGGGCGGGGGGCCCGGCCGCCGCGGACCTGGCCCCCGGCACGGTCTTCGAGTTCGATAGTGGCGAGACGGTGACCGCAGCCCCCGAACTGGCACGGCTGACGCTCAACGTCGCCACCGCGCACACAGATGCCACGGGCAGCGCCCACGGCCGGCGTCTCGTCTACGGCGGGCACACCATCTCGATCGCAGCGGCACACGTAACGCGCGCGCTGCCGGGACTGGCCACGATCGTGGCCTGGGCGGGCTGTGATCATCTGGGTCCTGTCTTCGAGGGCGACGTGCTGCGCACGGAGCTGCGCGTCGAGGGTGTCGAGCCGGCGGTGGGCGGCGGCCTGGTTGACTTGCGGGCGTTGGTGTCCGCACATCGCCCGGATGATGAGGAAGCGCTCGTCCTGGACTGGCGCTTCGTGGCGCTGGTGGCCTGAGCGGGCCGTGCGAGGAGGTTCGCGATGAGCGGGATCCTGGAGGGCATGCGGGTCATCGAGGGGTCGGCCTTCGTGGCCGCACCGCTCGGCGGGATGACGCTGGCCCAGCTCGGGGCGGACGTGATCCGCTTCGATCCGATCGGCGGCGGGCTCGACCGTGGACGCTGGCCCATCACCACGGACGGGCGCAGCCTGTTCTGGGCGGGTCTGAATAAGGGCAAGCGGTCGATCCAGGTCGACCTTGCCTCGCCGGCCGGCCGGGAGCTGATCGCCGAGCTGATCGGCGCGCCCGGGCCGGATGCCGGGCTGTTCCTGACCAATTTCCCGGCCCGTGGGTGGCTGGCCTACGACGCGCTGGCCGCCCGGCGGCCCGACTTGATCATGGTCAACATCACGGGCAACGCGGACGGCTCCTCCGCCGTCGACTACACGATCAACCCGGCCACCGGCTTCCCGTGGGCCACGGGCCCGCGCAACCTCGGCGTCCCGTTCAACCACCTGCTGCCAGCCTGGGACGCAATCACGGGAGCGCTGGCGACCACGTCGCTGCTGGCGGCCGAGCGCCACCGCGCGCGTACCCGCGCCGGCCAGTACGTGCGCATCGCGCTCTCCGACGTCGCCTTCTGGATGGTTGGCAACCTCGGCAAGATCGCCGAGGTGGAGATCAACCGCCACGAGCGCGTCAAGGACGGCAACTACCTGTACGGCGCCTTCGGGCGCGATTTCCGCACCCGCGACGGGCGTCGCATCATGATCGTCGCGCTGACCGGCCGCCAGTGGCGCAGTCTGGTGGCGGCCACCGACCTGGGCGAGGCGTGCGCCAGCATCGAGAAGATGATGGACGTCGACCTGAGCGACGAGGGCGGCCGCTTCACCGCCCGCGAGCTGATCGGAGCGACGCTCAGGCCGTGGGTGCTGTCCCGCTCGATCGCCGAAGTGCGCGAGATATTCGACGCCCACGACGTCTGCTGGGGCCCCTACCAGACGTTCACCGAGCTCGTCGAGCAGGACCCGCGCTGCTCGCCCGCGAACCCGCTGTTCGCCAATGTCGAGCAACCGGGGATCGGCACCTACCGAATGCCCGGCTCGCCGCTGCTGTTCGGGGCGACCGAGCGCCTCGCGCCTCAGCGCGCGCCGACGCTCGGCGAGCACACCGAGGAGGTGCTGGCCGACGTGCTGGGCCTGTCCGACGCCGAAATCGGGCGGCTGCTCGGCGACGGCGTCGTGGCCGGTGACTCCTCTGGGGCGCACTGGGAAAGCCCCAGCGAACGCTAGTCGATCCGCTTCGCGGCGGAAGGTCGGTATAAAGCACGCCTATGTCCGAACGGCTGGGCCCGGGCTCGACCTTCGCGGGATGCCGACTCGAGGCCCTCGCGGGACGCGGCGGCATGGGCGTCGTCTTCCGAGCGACGCAGCTTGCGCTCCAGCGGCCCGTCGCGTTGAAAGTGATCGCGCCTGACCTCGCCGCAGACGTGGACTTCCGGGAACGCTTCCAGCGCGAATCACATCTCGCCGCGTCGATTGACCACCCGAACGTGATCCCGGTGTATGAGGCCGGTGAGCTCGACGGGACGCTGTACCTGATCATGCGTTGGGTCGAGGGCACTGACATAAGGACGCTGCTCGCGAGCACCGGGCGGATGTCACCAGGCCGCGTGATCAAGCTGTTGCGGCCTGTCGCCTCTGCGCTGGCCGCCGCCCATGCGCGCGGCTTGGTCCACCGCGACGTCAAGCCGGCCAACGTCCTGGTCGCGCGCGGCGACGAGGAAGACGACGACCACGTCTATCTGACCGACTTCGGGATTGCCCGCCGCACCGGCGGCGAGTCGGTCACGCGCACGGGCGTGTTCGTCGGCACGATCGACTACACGGCGCCCGAGCGGCTTGAAGGCAGCACGGGCGATGCGGCGTCTGACATCTACTCGTTCGGCTGCGTGCTGTTCGAAGCGCTGACCGGCCACGTGCCCTACGTCCGGCCCACGAGCGTCTCCAAGATCTATGCGCACGTCGCCGACCCGATCCCCTCAGCGCGAGCTGAGGTGGAGGAGGTCCCGGCGCAGCTCGACGCGATCATCGCCAAGGCAATGGCCAAGCGCCCGCAAGATCGTTTCGGGTCCGCGCGCGAGCTCACGACCGCGTTGGGAGAGGCGCTCGTGCTCGTCGACACCGCCGAGCGGGTCGCCGCTGCGCCGGAGCCGGGGCCGGCGGTGACCGACCTCTTGGCGCCCACCGTCATCACCGAGGATGCCGCGACACGGATCGATCCCCCCGCGACCGCGACCGAGCCCGCCGCGACCCGGACCGAGCCCCCCGCGACCGCGACCGAGCCCGCCGCGACGGTGACCGAGCCGACGCTGGCGAGCTCGCTCCCGGAGCGCGGTGTCGAAGGGCGCCCTCCTCGCGGGCCGGCCTCGCGCCGCTCCCCGTTCTTGTGGTTAGCGCCGATCGTCCTGCTTTCGCTGGTGGGCGTGCTGATCGCGACGTTCTCCGATGTTCGATCCAATTCCGGCAAGGCCAGCCCGACGTCGGCGTCGACAACCGGCTCAGGCGCAGCCCGGGTCAAGCTCCAAGGCGGCGGCATGACGGTGGGACGGACGATCGGGCTCGCGGGCCTCCCCGGCTCTGTCTCGATCGGGACCCGGAACATCTGGGTCTCAGAGCCCGACCGGGGCGAGCTCGTCCGCACCAACCTGGGATCGGGTGCTCGCAGCGTCTTCCCGGCAAGCGGCAAGCCGACCGCGCTCGCGGCCGGCACTCGCGCGCTGTGGGTGGCCCAACCGGCCTCTCGATCGCTGGCCCAGTTCAACGGCGACAGCGGCGCTCAGGTACATGCAGCCAACCTCCCCGGCAGTCCCGTCGCAGTCGCGCTCGACCAGCACGACAGCACTGCGTGGGTCGCGGACTCGAGTGGCGCGATCAGTCACGTGGGTATCGGAGCCGCAGCGAGCGGCACGCCCGCACCGGTGATCGGGACGCCCGCGCACAGCGATCCCCCCGCGACGAGCATCAGCTGGGGCGAGGGCTGGCTGTGGGCCGCGAACGGCTCTGCCACTGGCCTGGTTCGGGTCAGCCTCGACACGAGCGGCTCGAGCACGGCATCCCCTGCTGGTCAGCGCCCCGTTGCCGTGACCGTCGACCAGGGCGTGTGGGTCGCAACCGCGACCGGCCACGTCACGCGGTTGGATCCCCGAGCCACGCCACCCCAACCCAACGCCGACACAGCTGTCGCTCCGGAGCTCGACGCGATCGCTGCCACCGACCCGGGACCGTTCGTCTGGGCGATCAGTACGCGCCAGAAGACCGTCTACCGCATCACCAACGCGAGCAAGCCCGTCGTGACCGGAACGATCGTGTTCAGCAGCCCACCCGTTGCACTCGCGGTCAACGCCAACTCGGTCTGGGTCGCAACCCAGGACCGCAAGGTCACCGAGATCCGGCTGTCACCGTGATGCCGGCGTGCCGACGGTCGCCTCAGCGACCCGCGACCGTCGAGACGTAGCTCGCCACCGCTGCGATCTGGGGATCGCTGAGCTTGCCCGAAAACGATGGCATGACGCCGCTGCCTGATCGAACGATATCGCTGACAGCTGCGGCGCTGGGTTGCAGCTGATCGAGGTTCGGGCCGACCGTGCCGCTTGCGCCCGCGGCCTTGAGCGTGTGGCAGCTGCCACACCCGGCGCTTGCGAACACAGCCGACCCGGATGCCTGGCCAGCCGTGCTCGACCCGGATGTGCGTCCGCTGGACCCGGGGCTCTGTCCGCCGGATCCCGAGCTCGGGCTGGTCGCGCTGGTCTTCTCGGCGCCGATCAGGCTCGGCCCAGCGAACAGGAGCACGACGACGAGCGCCACAGCGATCCAGCTGACTGCCGCGAGGCCCCGGTCGAGTACGCGCAACATTACGGCGAGGGGAACCCAGATTGGTCGATGTACCAGAGACCCGAGAGGAGCCAGACATACACGAGCAGCACGAACACCAGGCCGCCGAGCAGGGGCAGAGCGCTGCCGGGTAGGCCGCGCGAACGGACAACCAGCACCTTCGCCGTGAACGCGCCGTAGAACAGACAGCCGAGAATCGAATGGAGGAAGACCCGGGTGCTGGTGTGCTGGAAGCCGAGCTGGTACAGGCAGTGATAGGCGACAGGCAGGCTCAGCAGAAACGCGAGCCTTCCCGAGATCCGGTGCGCGCTGCCGAGCCACGATGGCGCCGCACCTAGCGGCAGCCGCCCATACATCCAGAGTGCCGAGAGGAGCTGGACGATCGCAAAGCACACCGCAATCGTCGTCAGCCACACCTTCATCGTGATCGTGTTCGCGAACCCGAGCGTGATCGTGAGATCCGACGACGGGGTGTGCGCGTTGGCGTAGATCCCCAGGGTCAGGGCCACGGCAGCTCCGACCAGCCCAATGATCAGCAGCCTCCGGAACGCAGGGTCCGGCTGCGGGACGACCACGGGACCACGCTCAGACAGCATCTCTTGTGACTCTGACCCGCCCAACTCACCCTCGCTTGCGCTCGGGGGCGATCCTAGTCCGAAGCGACGCCGCGCGCTAGTTCTCGGCTTACTCTCGGGCGCCGCGCCCGTAGAGAAGCTTCAGCAGCCGCAAAAGCGATTCGCTTTTCCGCTTGCCGTACGGGAAGAAGTAGAGGTCCTTCTTCATCGCGAAGCGGGTGAGCACGATCGTCTGTCGTCGGCAGTACTTGCGAATGCCCTCGGCGCCGTGGCGAGAACCGATGCCCGACTGCTTCCATCCGCCCATCGGCGCCTCGAGCGCGATGTAGTTGGCGTTCGCGTCGTTGACAACCACGGCGCCGGCCTGGATCCGGCGCGCCACCGCCTCGCCCTTGGCCATGTCCTTCGTGTAGACCGAGGCTTGCAAGCCGTAGGGCGTGTCATTCGCCAGCTTGATGGCCTCGTCGGCGTCGCGGACCTTCATGATCGGGAGCGTTGGCCCGAATGTCTCCTCGGTCATACACGCCATCGTGTGATCGACGTCGGCGAGCACGGTTGGCTCGAAGAACGTCCCAGCGGTCTGTAGCCGGTGCCCACCCGCGAGCACGCGCGCGCCCTTCGCGACCGCATCCTCGACGTGCGCCTGCACGATCTCGATCTGCGGAGGATTGATGAACGAGCCGACGTCGACGGACCCGAAGTCGCCTGGCACGCCCTGCCGCAGCGCCCGGGTGCGCTCAGCCACCATCGCTACGAACTCGTCGTAGATCGGTTCTTCGACGTACACGCGCTCCACCGAGATACACGTCTGACCGCCGTTCTGCATCGACCAAAACACCGCCGCGTTGGCAGACCGCTCGAGGTCGGCGTCGGCCAGCACGATCATCGGGTCCTTGCCGCCCAACTCGAGCGATACGGGCGTGAGCGTTTTCGCCGCGCGCTCCATCACCTTCTTACCGGTATCCGTGGAGCCCGTGAACATCACCATGTCAACGTGGTCGATCAGGGTCAGCCCGATCGGACCGCGGCCGACCAGCACCTGGAAGATGCCATCGGGGAGCCCGCACTCGCGCAGCCCTCGCTCCATCAGCAGGGCGGTCATTGGGGTCACGCTCGAGGGCTTGTGGATGACCGCGTTGCCCGCAGCCAGCGCTGGGATCGCATCGCCGACGCCGTTGGTGAACGGGTAATTCCAAGGCCCGATCACGCCGACCACGCCGATCGCCTCGTAGCGGACGAACACCTTGCGACCGAACAGGAACGGGCTGCTCGGCCTGATCTTCTCGTCGGCCAAGTACTTGGAGGCGTTCTTGGCCCAGAAACCAAACGCGCCGGCGGCGTAGCCAAGCTCGGCGAGTACGGCATCTTCGCGCGTCTTGCCGGTCTCGGCCACGAGCGTGTCGAGGAACTGCTCGGAGTTGTCGAGCACCCACTTCTGCGCTCGGCGCAAAATCCTCGCCCGCCCTGCGAACCCGAGCGCCTGCCAGCCCACCTGAGCGGTCCGTGCCCGCTCGACCATCAGGGGCACATCACTGTCGACCGCCGCCCGTAGTGTCGCGATCGAGGCCCCGTTCGCCGGATTCTCGACCACGATCGCGTCCGTGATCCCTTGGCCGTCTGCCTCCTGCTTAACCGTTGTCGCCATCGACCAGCCGCCTTCCAGTAGTAGCCCTCTGTCAGTGAATCACTAATCGTCCCGTTTCGGCCCAGCGCCGGACGCACTCCCGAAGACCAGCCCGCCGGCCCCAGACGGCCGCCGGCAGTCGCGCCGGGCGGGTTCGCCAAGGACGCCGATACCGAGTCGCCATCCGCTCGGTCGTGTGGCGAGGGTCTCTTAGATAGCCCCGACGTTCGCCGCACGCTTCTCTTCGCAACGGTCGTCAACCTCCTCGGTGCAGCATCTAACCCCATGCCGAAAGGACCAGGCAAGTGATTCGACGTACTCATCTGACCACGCTCGCGGTGATCGCGGGCGGCGCTCTTGGCGGTGCCGCAATCGCCAGCGCGGCAAACTCGGGCACCATCACCGCGAGCACCACCAACACGACCAGCACACCGGCCCCCGGCTACCCGATGCAGACCCAGAACGGGCCGCCCGCCCCGCGCAACCCCGCACTCGGGGGCCATCAGGCCAACGGGAAGACCGAGGAGTTGCTGACCGGCGATACCGCCTCGAAGGTCAGGGCCGCCGCTCTGGCGAAGGTCCCGGGTGCGACGATCGAGCGGGTCGAGACCAACGTTGACACCACCGCACCGTACGAGGCGCACATCAAAAAGGGCGACGGCTCCGAGATGATCGTGTACGTCGATGCGAACTTCAACGTGACCGGCACCGGGACGATGGGCCACCCGTAGGCCTGGCTCGGCGCCCTGCAACGCCCCCTCCCCACCGGCGGTTGCAAGCATCACAGTAGTCCTCACCGAAGAACTACGCGGTTAAACGGATGACTAGCTCGTCGCGGCGGCCTAGATTCGGTGGCACCGAGGTTCTCAAGGAGGTGATGTGCCGTGAAAGTACTAATCGGCATAGCCGGTGCTTTGCTGATGGTGCCGGTGCTGCTTCTCGTCGCCGTTGCCCTCGGACCCGCTGCCCTGGTGCTCGTGGCTCTGATCGGATCCGCACTGTTGGTCGTCGCGATCGGGGAGGCGGTTCTGCGGCTCACGCGTCATACGTGGGTACCACCGGCGCACGGGTAACAACCCCGCATCGGCGACAGGCCACCAAGCGGCCACCCGCCTGGTGGTCCTGTGCGCGGATTGTGTCGCACGAAGGCCAGCCAACGCAAAGTTCCTCCCGGATAACGGAGGAACATTGCGCTCACAGCGCTCAGATGGCGTGGCGCGCGCGACGCAGGACGGCGTCGTCGACGACGGCGACCCCGAGCACGTAGGCGACATGGGTGCCGATCGCAGTGGCGATCACGTCAGCGGGCCAGCGCCACGGAGGCGGTGTGCGACCCAGCAGCGGAAACAGTGAGAACGTCGCGGTCATCAACGTTGCACCGAACGCCACGCTTGCCCACGGCTCTCCGATCGTGCGGCGCAACGTGCCGTGGAGCAAGCCGAATGCCGAACCGTAGCTCCAGCGCAGCAGCAGTCCGAGGTCGCGATCGCCGCGGGCCGTCACGTGCGGCAGATGCATGATTCCGGCGACGATCTGGCCCGGGACAAGTGAGTCGTCGTAGTCGAGCGGGCCGCGGTGATCGGACCGAACGCGGCGCTCGAGCCGGTACGCGAGCGTCATCGTCGCGGTCCCGCCGGTGCCGGCGATCACGCTGCGGAGCGGCCATGGAATCGTTACTGGGGCCATCAGAGCTCCCGCATACCATCGCTCCAACCGCGGCCGGCGCATCATCCCGATCGGGTGATCCAAACAGCCACTTGATTTTATTTCGGACGTCTGAGATAAATGCCGCTGCCTGAAGCCCAGGCCGTCTCAGCGAGGAGCGCACTGTGAGCACTGCCCCCGCCCGCCCGTCGCGGGCGACCGATTTCCGCTACCGCGAGCGCGCCCGTCGGGTCATCCCGAACGGGATGTACGGGCACCTCAACACGAGCCGGTTCACCGAGGACTACCCGCAGTTCTTCGCGCGCGGCGAAGGGGCCCGGATTTGGGACGTGGACGGCCGCGAGTTCATCGATCTAATGTGCACGTTCGGGCCGATCCTGCTCGGGCACGCCAACCCGGAGGTCGACGCAATCGCCGCCTCGACCGCCGCTCGCGGCGACGTCCTCAATGGCCCGGGCCCCGAGATGGTCGAGCTTGCAGAACTGCTCGTCGAGCAGGTGGACCACGCAGACTGGGCGATGTTCGCCAAGAACGGCACTGATGCAACGACCCTCTCCGTGGTCGTTGCGCGCGCGCATACCGGGCGCCGCAAGGTCCTGATGGCTCGCGGCTCCTACCACGGCATCGGCGGCTGGGCGCTGCCGCCGGAATCACCCGGGACGACGGTGGAGGACCACATCAACACGGTCTTCTTCGGCCACAACGACCTCGATTCGGTCGAGGCCGCCGGACGGGATCGAGCTGATGCGCGCCTCCGGGCTGAGCCTTCAACAAGGACTGCGGGCGCAGGCGCAGGCCCATGGGCTGCGGGTCAGCGTCTCCGGCCCCCCGCAGATGCCGCTGATGCTGTTCCTCGACGATCCCGAGTACGCGAAGTCGAAGGCCTGGTCAGGGGCTTGTGCGCATCACGGCGTCTACCTGCACCCCATCCACAACTGGTTCCTGAGCACCGCCCACGACGCGGCGACGATCGACGAAGTGCTGCGCCGCACGGACGACGCGTTCGGCGATGTTCGGAACAGGTTCGGGATGGACTGATCGATGAGTGACGTTCGGACCGGCTTTACGGTCGCTGAGCGCGCCGCCCTCGTCGAGGGCTCCCGCGCCATCGGGCGCAGCGGGCTCGTCGTCGGCTCCGCGGGCAATCTCAGCGTTCGTTCGGGCGACCGGGTGCTGATCACGCCGCGCGGCGCCGAGCTCGGCGCGGTCGACCCAAAAGACCTCGTTGACGTAGCCATGGCCGACGGCGCCGTCGCCGATGACCACGCGTCCGACAGCCGCCCGTCGTCAGAGACCCCGCTGCATCGCGCGATCTACCAAGCGTGCGAGGCGCGCGCGATCGTCCACACGCACGCCCATTACGCGACGGTGCTCAGCACGCTGATCGATGAGTTGCCGGCGATCCACTATGTGATCACCGCGTTCGGCGGCCCGGTGCGCGTCGCTCGCTACGAGACGTTCGGGACCGACGAGCTTGCCGCGTCGGTGACCGAGGCGCTGGACGGCCGGTCAGCGGCGCTGATGGCCAACCACGGAGCAGTTGTCACCGGCCGGGACATCGAGCACGCCGTGACGAATGCGCTCCAGCTCGAGTGGCTGGCGTCGGTCTACTACCACGCGCTGTGCGCGGGAACGCCCCGGACTCTCACGACAGCGCAGCTCGACGAGGTCGTAGGCCAGATGAAGGCGCTGCGATACGGCCACGGAGGCGCGGAGTCGTGATCGACGAGACGCATGTCGCGGCGCTGCGCGACTCCCACCCCACGGTAGTGGCCGCCGGGTCCTACATCATGGACGTCCTCGGCCGTCCGGTCGCCGAGCTGCCGAGGGGACAGCACAGCCTGCTCCTCGATGAGATTCGGGCGACACCCGCCGGGACGGCCGGAGGGACGGCAGTCGATCTCGCGCGGCTCGAACGCGAGGCGCTGGCGTTCGCGGGCGACTCCGACTGCATCAGTGCCGCGCGGCGCCTGCGCGATCTCGGCGCCCACTGCGTGATCGTCAAGCGAGGCGCGGACGGGTGCCTGATCGTCGACGACGACGGCGCGCGGACGCTGCCGGCGCAACACGCGCCGGTCGTCGACACGACCGGGTGCGCGGATGCGTTCTGCGCCGGGGTCATCGCCGCGAGCTGCGCCGGCTGGACGGTCGACGAGGCGGCTCGACTCGGGTGCGCGACGGGAGCGCTGAACCTGCGCGCGCTCGGCTCCGATGCCGGCGCCCGCGACGTCGACGAGGCCGTCGCGTACATGCGCGATGCGCCCCATCGAACCGAGCGAAGCGCGCCGGGCGACCCGACCCTCGGCGCGCTGCACGACGTATCGAAGGCGAAGGCCGGCTGATGCCCAAGGACGTCGATCACGACGAGCGGCGCGAGGAGCTCCTGGAGTCCGTCTGGCGGGTCGTCGCGCGCGATGGCCTCGAGGGCGCCACGATCCGCGGGATGGCGCGGGAGACCGGCTGGTCCTCGGGCGTGCTCGCGCACTACTTCGCCGACAAGGACGACATCCTCGAGTCGGCGCTGCGCCTGGCCTCCGAGCGGATCGCGACTCGCTGGGACGAGAAGCTCGAGGGTCTGACCGGAATCCGCGCGCTGCGCGAGCTGGTGCTCGACAACCTGCCGCTCGACGATCAGCGCGGGGTAGAGACGAAGTTCCTGATCAATTACTGGAGCCGGGCGATCCGCGACGGTGACGGCGTGCCGCGCCCGGCCCGCCGCGGTCCGCTACTGATCGACCGGCTCACCACGCTCGTACGCGAGGGCCAGCGGGACGGCGAGATCGTGCTCGACGAGACCGCGGAGGACATCGCCGAGCGACTGTTGGGGCTGATCGACGGGTTCAGCCTCCATGCGCTGCTCGACCCCGATCGGCTGACCCGTGAGCGGCAGGTCTCACTGATCGAGCAGGAACTCGACCGGATGAGCCGGGCTAAGGACGGCGCCGGCATGCCGCGTGGCGCGAGCAAACCCACCGTGAGGAGATCACATGCCTAAGAAGGAACCGGTAGCGGAGCGTGGAACACCTGGCCCGCCAGACCGAAGCCGGCAATCCCAACCTGAAGCTCTGCTTGTGTGGCTGCGCTGCCCGACCTCATCTGGGCACGGTCATGAGCTCGAGCAGCTTTGGCAGCTCGCGCATGTGATGGAAGAGGATCGTGCTCGGTCCTTCAAGGAATTCGGGCGGCGCCAGCCCGCCGGCAAATGCCAACACGCGCATGTTGGCGGCCCTGGCGGCTTGAACGCCGTAGCGGCTGTCCTCGACGACAACGCATCGAGCCGGGGTGCTGCCCATCTGCTCGGCCGCGTGGAGAAACAGATCCGGAGCGGGCTTCCCTTGTGCGACCTCGCTGGCACTGAAGATCCTGCCGTCAAAGCGCTCGAGCAGGCCGGTCAGCCCGAGCACGAGTTGCAGCCAATCGTGTCCGCTGCTGGACGCCACGCAGCTCGGAAGCTCAATCCGCTCAAGCGCCTCGAGCACGCCGTCGACCGGTGTCAGCTCAGACTCGAACAGCTGCCGGTAAATCGGCTCGAATCGAGCCTCCCACCCAGCCGGCAGCGAATCGCCGAGGTGGGCTTGCACCTCGGAGCGCATGAACTCTGGCGAGCGACCCATGAACCGCTCGCTGACCTCCGCCTCGGTCAGATGCCAGCCGAGCTCTTCGAGGACCGTTGCCTCCACCTTCACAGCCAAGCGCTCGCTGTCGACGAGAACCCCGTCGCAATCAAAGATCACCAGCTCGGCCCGGTCACCCATCGGCACGACCCTAGCGACCTCGGCTGGGCTGCCGCTGGTCAAGCGGTCGCGGGGTGCTAGGGTCGCCGCGTGGAGCTTGTGGTGCTGGTCAAGCACGATTGCCCGGTGTGCGATCAGCTGCTTCCTGTGCTTGATCGCGCGCGGACGGGCGGCGGCGCGATCCGGATCGTGTCGCAGTCCGGTGCCGAAGAGACCGCGGCGCAGGCTGATCGCCTGAAGTTGGGCGCGGTGCCCGAGCTCGACAGCGAGTTTGAGCTATCCGCGCGCCTTGATCCGGACGCGGTGCCTGCGGTCGTCTTGCTGGACGGTGGCGACGAGCGGGGCCGTGTTGAGGGCCTTGATCGAGCGCTGCTGGCGCAGCTTGCCCTGCAGGCCGGGGTGACGCTCGAGCTGGACGGGCTGCCCGAGCGGCGCCCGGGTTGCGCCAGCGTCACGCGCGACCCAGCCGTCGCAGCGGGTCTTGCGGCGCGCGCCGCGCGAAGATCCGGCCGGCTGCGTGCTCGGGAGCTGTCGATCGGCGAGCTCGAGGATCCGTTCGAGGCGCTGTTTGACCGCGGCTACTCCGACGGCCTGCCGCTGATTCCACCAACGCCCGAGCGCGTCGTCGCAATGTTGGACGGGACATCACGCGACGCCCAAGACATGGTCGGGCTGGTCGCGCCATACGACGGCGAGGCGACAGTTGAGAAGGTTGCGATCAACGCCGTCATGGCGGGCTGCCCGCCCGAGGTGTTTCCAATTGTGCTGGCGGCAGTGCAGGCGGCGTGCGATCCGGTCTTTGCGTTGCTCGGCTTGGTGTCAACCACTCACCCGGCGGGACCGTTGGTGGTGGTGTCCGGCGAGGAGGCCGACAGAGCCGGGATGAACAGCGCAGGTAACGCCCTCGGTCAGGGCAATCGCGCGAGCCTCACAATCGGACGGGCGCTGGCGCTTGTCGTGCGCAATGTTGGTGGCGGTCAGCCGCAGCGCGAGGATCGCGCCGCGCACGGCCAGCCCGGCAAGCTGAGCTCGTGTTTTGCTGAGCGCCTGCACGACTCGCCGTGGCCCGGGTTGGCGCACGACCGCGGCGTGCCGGCCGCGCACACTGGGGTGACACTGTTTGCCGCCGAGGCCCCGCGGCTGATCATGGATCAACTCGCGCGGGATCCGGACGAGTTGTGCGCGAGTCTCGCGGGCGGGCTCGAATGGGTCGGGCATCGTCGCCAGCGCCTCGGTCTCGACGCGTTGCTGGTCGTCGGTCCCGAGCACGGCCGCATCTTCCGCCAGGCCGGCTGGGACCGCGCGCGCGTGTGCCGGGAGCTGTTCGAGCGCTCTCACAGCCCGGCGCGCGAGCTTGTCCGCGGCGCGGGCGGCATCGCCGAGGGGATCGAGGAGAAGTGGGTGAGCGACCCGGACATGCCGGTGGCGAAGTTCGCGGCACCCGAGCGGATCCTGCTGGCGCACGCCGGCGGCGATGCCGGGTTGTTCAGCATGGTCTACGGAGGCTGGGTCTCAGGCGACATCGGATCGGCGCCCGTGACCAGGAGTGTCGAGCCGTGGCTATGAGGATTCTCGACCCCACACCGGAAACGACCCCTGCGGGCAGGCCACTGTGCGCCAAACGGTTGAACGCAGGCGTGCCCGCGACGATCGCGCTGCTCGACATCCGCAAGCCGCGCGGCGACGTGTTCCTCGATGAGCTCGAGCGGCTGATCGCCGCCCGCGGCCACGACGTTGTTCGCACCGCCAAGCCGACGTTCACCAAGCCGGCGCCGGCGGATCTGCGGGCCGACATCGCGGCTCGTTGCGACGCCGTGATCGAGGCGCTCGCCGACTGAGGTTCCTGCGTGTCGTGCGGTCTGCGCGACGTCCTCAGCTTTGAAGGAGCGGGCAGACCGGCGGTGCTCGTCGCCTCGTCGGTGTTCGAGCACGCCGCGACCCACCAGGCCGGCGCGTTGGGTCAGCCAGGCATTCGCCGCGTGCTCGTGCCCCATCCGATCCAGGACCGCACCGACGACGAGCTTCGCTCGCTAGCGCAGGACGCCGTGGATCAAGTCCTTGCAGAGCTGCAGTAGCGGTTCGACCCCCGGATGCTGTCGACCGACGAAGCCCTCCTGGACAACCCCGTATACGCGGCTCTGTGCGGCGCCCATGCTCGGTTTGCGCAGGCGAGTGGGCGTGCGCGCCGCTATCCGGTCGATGTCGCCCCGTTCCTCGGTTTGCCCTCGCAACCGACGACGGCGGACTGGCAGGACGCCGCCGGTCTCGTTGCGCCCGGAGCGTACGCGGCGGTCCTTCACAGCAGTGCTGAGGCACCGCCGGGCTGGGAGCGGACTTGGCTTCTTTGGAATCAGGGTGACGTTCTCCCAGCGCCAACACATCGCGGTCAACACCGCCGTCGCGCTGGCGTTGGTATCAGTCGGGCTGCTGCTGGCGCGGTCTGACCGCGGGGCGATGCGATTGCTGGCGAGCGAGCGTCTCGCCGGCGCGCTGCTGAGGAGACTGCTCGCGATCGCAGTGCTCGTGCCGCTGGGGGTAGCGATGTTGACACTCGCCGGCGAGCGGCTGGGCCTGTTCGGCACGGCGGTCGGCGCGTGGGTGTTCGCGAGCTCGGTGTCGATCGGCTTTGGCGTTTGTGCCTGGGTCACCGCACGCTCGGCTGAGCGTGTCGAGCAGCAGCGCAGATGGGCGTTTGAGGACCTCGAAGAAGCTCAGCGGCTCGCGAAGATCGGATCGTGGTCCCGGCGTCCGGGTCGAACCTCGACATGGTCAGCACAGCTGTATGAGATCTTGGGCCACGACCCGCGCATTGGTCCGCCACCCGTAGAGGAGTTCTACGCGTCGGTTCATCCGGATGATCGCGAGCGCGTGACGGCCGCAATCTCCGGGATCGACGACGAGCAGGGGTTCGAGATCGATTACCGCCTGGTCCTCGCAGACGGGACGCAACGCATCGTGCATTCAATCGGCCACCGTGACGCCAGTCGTGGCTACGCCGGGACGATCCAGGATGTCACCGCCGTCCGTGGCGCAGAGTTGGCGGCGAGACTGGCGGAGGAGCGCTTTCGACAATCATTCGATGAAGCGCCAATCGGGATGGCCCTGATCGCGCCGGATGGGCGCATCGACCAGGCAAATGAGGCCTTTGCGGAGCTGTGCGGACAGCTCCGGAGCGCCGTTGAAGGGATTCGGTTGCGCGAGCTGTTTCACCCGGGCGATGCCGACAGCGTCACCAAGACACTGCAGCAGCTCGCTGCCGGCGATGTCGATCAAGCCGGACTGGAGCTTCGGATCGTCCAGCCGGTCGGAGCGACCCGCGATATCTCGGTGCACGGGACGCTCCTGCGTCGGAGCTCAGGGCAACCCGAGCGCCTCTTATGCCAATTCCAGGACGTCACGGAGCGCAAGCAGTTCGAAGCGAAGTTGCAGTTTCTCGCCGACCACGACCCGCTCACCGGGCTGATGAACCGTCGCAAGTTCGAATCCGATCTCGAGCGACACGTCGTCCAGGTCAAGCGCTACGGGCCCGCCGGAGCACTGCTGATGCTCGACCTCGACAACTTCAAGTCGGTCAACGACCTGCTTGGCCACAGCGCCGGCGATCAGCTGATCGTGTCGATCGCCGGGGTCATCCGCGCCCGGCTGCGGGACTCAGACACGCTCGCACGGCTCGGCGGTGATGAGTTCGCCGTGCTCTTGCCGAAGGCTGACCGGCAGCAGGCTGAAGAGGTCGCGCAGGCGCTGGTCAAGTCAGTGAGCCGCAACATCGCCGCCGTCGGTGGCGAGCACAAGTCGGTCACGACCTCGATCGGCGTGGTCGTGTTCAACGGCGAGGCTGAGCTGCTCACCGGTGAGTCCGTGCTGATCGAGGCTGACCTCGCGATGTACGACGCCAAGGAAGCCGGACGCGACCGCTACGCGTTCTCCGGCACCTCTGAGCACCGCACCAGCCACACCAAGGCGCGGCTGACGTGGGTCAACCGCATCGAACACGCGCTCGCGCATGACCGGTTCGCGCTGCTGGCGCAGCCGATCCTCGATCTGCAGACCCATCACGTCCGCCAGCACGAGCTCCTGCTGCGGATGCTCGACGACGATGACGACCTGATCCCCCCGGCGTCATTCCTCGGCATCGCCGAGCGCTTCGGCCTGATCGCCAGGATCGACCAGTGGGTAGTGGCCCATGCAATCGACCTGATCGAGCAGCATCCACAGCTGCAGCTGGAGGTCAATATCTCGGGAATGTCGCTCGGCGATCCACAGCTCCTGGAGGCGATCGAGACCCGTATGGAAGCGAGCACGATCAACCCCACCCAGCTGATCTTTGAGGTCACCGAGACCGCCGCCGTTGCCAACATCACCCACGCCCAGGCATTCGCGCGCCGCCTGCGTGACCACGGCTGCCGGTTCGCGCTGGACGATTTCGGCGCCGGGTTCGGGTCGTTCTATTACCTCAAGCACCTGCCGTTCGACTACGTCAAGATCGACGGTGAGTTCGTCCAACATGCCGCAACCGGCCAGATCGACCAACTCGTGATCGAGGCTGTCGTCCGGATCGCCCAAGGACTCGGTAAGAAGACGATCGCCGAATTCGTCACGGACGAGAACACCCAGCGGATCATCACGCGGCTCGGCGTCGACTACGCGCAGGGCTACCACATCGGCAGACCAGTCCCGATCAGGACGCTCCTGGCGACTCTCCCGGGCGCGAGACATATCGGGCGGTCAGGCAAATAGCCGCCGTTATCAGCTGGGCTTGGGTGGCGGGTCGGTCGGCAGGTCCGCGGCGAGCGCGCCGATCACCGTCTGTAGCCAAGCCTGTTCGTCGGACGAGGCGCCGCGCATCCGCCGCCGTGCCCAGTCTGCGAGGTCGCGGCGCGACCCGACAGCGGCGAGCGGTCCTGTGATCGCGTAACGGCCGTCGGCGAGCACCCACAGACCACCGTGCTGGTCGCGGCGGATGCGCAACTGCTCGATCACTGACCGGCCGGCGATCGCGTGCGGGCGCGCGACATTTCCATCGCGATCCTCGTTCCACGACCACACGGTGAAGATCGGACGGCGGCCGGTGATTTCCCGCGGTGGCCGTGGCGATGGTCCAATCGGCCCCGAGCGCCAGCGGTCGATCGCGCCGCGCGCGACCGGGACGGACTCCTCGTTGATCAGAACGTACAGGTCGTCCCCGGCGAGCAGGCGGGTCGAGCCGCGCGGCGGTATCGCCCTTTCTGCGCGAACGATGACGTTGACGACGGCGTCACGCGGGAGACCGAGGTCGCGCACCCGCGCGCCGACGATCGCATCTTCGGGCGCGATCTGATACTCGATCACTTCCGCCCCGAGCCGGCGGATCGTTCCGGATTCGACTAACGGCCGCGGCAGTGCCGGTTCGCTCGTCGTCAGGCGCAAGCGGCCGGCGAGCGCCTCGAAGGTCGAGCCCTGCACGAGCGTCGAGAGCAGGACCGCGAAGAAAGCGATGTTGAAGAACTCGAGGCTCTCCGTGACTCCCGCGATAACCGGAAAGGTTGCAAGGACGACCGGGACGGCACCTCGCAGGCCCGCCCACCCGAGGATCACCCGCTCGCGCCAGCTGTAGGCAAACGGCAGCGTCGCGATCGCGACCGCCGCAGGCCGCGCGACGAACATCATGACGAGCGCCAGCACGGTCCCCTTCAGCGCCACGTGCCCCAACTGCGAGGGGAACACGAGTAGTCCCAAGCTGAGAAACATCGCCACCTGCGCAACCCAGCCCAGCCCCTCGTGGAAGCTCACGATCGTGCGCTCGGCCGGCAGCGTCGCGGATCCGAGCGACAATCCCGCCAGGTACACCGCCAGAAATCCCGAGCCGTGCAAGGAGTCCGCGGCTCCGTACGCAAGCGCCGCGACCGCCAGCGACGCCACGGGATACAAGCCCGCAGTGGCCAGCCTCGCCCGTTGCAGCGCTTGCACACCGAGCCACCCGATCAGCACCCCGGCTGCGAGGCCGATGCCCAACTCGCGCACGAACAGCGCCGCGAGGTCGAGGGCCCCGTACGCCGGCTTCGTCAGAAGGTCGATGAACCCGAGTACCAGCAGGACCGCGACCGGATCGTTGAAACCCGATTCGCCCTCCAGCGTGCGCGCAAGCTTGCGCGACAGAGTCGAACCGCGCAGCAGCGCGAAGATCGCGGCGCCGTCGGTGGATGAGAGGATCGCCCCAAGCAGCAAGCCTTCCTTCGTCGAGAACCCGAACAAGGCCGAGGCCGCGAGTCCCAACACGACCGCGGTGATCAGCGTCCCCACGGTGGCGAGCGCTGTGGCGGGGCCCAGCACCGATCGAACGTGCAGCAGACCGCTCGTCAATCCGCCCTCAAACAGGATCAGAGCCAGCGCGATGACCCCGATCGTCCGCGCCAGCCGGTAGTCATCGAAGCTGATCCAGCCAAGACCGTCAGAGCCGACGAGCATCCCAAGGCCGAGAAACATCACCAGGCTCGGCACACGCAACCGACCCGCCAGCAACGATGCGAGCAGGCCGGCGGCCAACAGCGCGCCACCGGCAACGATCAGATGTCCATCGGCCACAGCGCAAACCATGGCAATCAATCCCCAAGCGCGCCCAACGGCGACGCGCCGGACCCAAACTTCAGGGTCGTCCACCGATTGTCAGGGGATCGCGACTGCCCCATATTCAGTCGCGATGCAACGCCGTCTTGGGACACCTGTTTGCACTTGCCCCCACCCTGCTGGCGCTGTCGGCGCCGGCCGGCACCGACGCGGCCGGATGGGCGACTTCGCCCCCCGTCTCGCCCTCCGGACGCGTCGCGCTGTCGCCGATGGTCGGGAGGCGAGTGCGCAGGCGCTGCGGCTCGGACTCATCAGTCGAAGTCTCTCCCTAAGCTGAGGGGAATGGATGAGCGCGAGTCGTCCACTCCCGAGTTGCGTGCGTCGGACGCTGAGCGCGAGCGCGCAGCGGATCTTCTGCGTGAAGCGATGGCCAGCGGGCGTCTGAGCGTCGATGAGCTCGATGAGCGCATGCGGCTCGTGTCCGGTGCCAAGACCCGCACGGAACTCGAGCGGCTTGTGGATGACGTGCTTGTGCCCAGGATCGAGCGGATCCGGCGCGTGCCATCCGCGCTGCTGCTGTCGGGCAGGCGGTCGCCACTCGGTACCACGGTGGTGGAACCGGCGGCAATCGGATGGCGGTCATCGCTGGCAGCTTTCCCCGCGCTTGCCGCGTCGGGCGACGGCCGGATCGTCGTGATCTCGTCGGTCGCCGCCGAGATCGGCTTGCCGGGTCAGGCCGCCTACGGGGCGTCGAAGGCAGGGCTCGTGGGACTCGCCCGCACGCTCGCCGGCGAGTGGGCGTCCCGGGGTGTTCGCTGCAACGTCGTGATGCCGGGGTAGAAGGCGCCGGACAGGTTCGTGTCGAGGTCCTTGTGCCAGTCCGGCTCCGGGAACCGCTCGGCGCGGCGGATCGTGTCGACGATCCCGGCGTTGGCGATCACCGCGTCGCAACCGCCGAGCGCCTCGACCGCCTCCCCCACGCCCCGCACAACCGCGAGCCGGTCTCGCACGTCAAACTCGTACGCCGCCCCAGCGCCGCGCAGCTCGGTCAGCGGCGCGCCGGGGACGTCGCACGCCGCGACCGAGCATCCGCACGCGCTCAGCGCTTCGACGATCGCCCGGCCGATCCCACCGGCAGCGCCGGTGACGATCACCCGTCGCCCGTGCGGGTCGGCGCTAAGCGCCATCGCGCTGGAGCCCGTAGCGCTCCCAGTGGCGCTCGGGGATGTCGGCGGGGTCCTTGTACCAGTACCACGTGCACGGGTCGCGACCGAAGTCATCGGGGGGGTCGCTCGGGTACAGCGGGTAGCCGATCCATTTGATCGGCAGTGATTCGTTCATGAACGAGCAATGCGTGCAGTACAGCGGGAATCCCTCGCGGCCGTAGCTCCAATCGTGGGCGGCGGTCGTCACCCCGAGTGCGTTCGGACCCTCGTAGCGTCCCATCCGCACGAGCCGCTGGCCGGAGCCGCACGGGTTCATCTCGAACGTGAACTTCTCGTCGTCCTCGGTGATCGTGAACGCCCCCGGGTGCGGACCCGTGCCGCTGCACGAATGCGCGCGCCAGGTTGCCGCCAGGGCGAGAACGATCTGCCTGCGATCGCGCTCGGCGATCGTCTCGACATCCCGCCTCCACCCGCGCCCCTGTCCAAAGGTCCACGCATCGGCGACGCCGTCGTCGCCGAGACGATCCTGAACGAACGAGATCAGTCCACCGATCCCCTCGGCCATGAGATCGTGCAGGTATCGCCATTCATGCTTCATCTCCTCGCACCGCTGACGCGCCTGTTCGATATCGCCACGATCGAGCGCCTCGATCGCACGGTCCATCGTCGGCCGCGCCATCTCGGTGAGCTCCTGCTCGGTGAACCACGGCTCTTGCATCAGACCTCCATCGCTCGCCAACAAACCCTGATCCTAAGGAGTGATCGCCGATTGGGACGAGATGCTTACGACCAACGGCAGCTGGGATCCGGACAAGGACTTCATCGGCGCCGGGGCATCGCAGAACCCGATACCGCTCGAGACGCTGCACCGGCACGCCCCCGGGTATATGTTGCACCGGAGCTAGTCACCCGCCACATAAAGGAGCCCGCGATGGCAGACAGCGTGTATCGCGTAACGGAAGTGATCGGCGTCAGCAGTGATTCTTGGGAGGCGGCCGCGCGCAATGCGGTTGAGACGGCGGCCAAGACCGTGCGCGACCTCAGAGTCGCTGAGGTGCTCCGCCAGGACGTGACGATCGAGAACGGAGGCCTGATCAACTACCGGATCCGGCTCGCGATCTCGTTCAAGTACGACAGCGGCGACTGACCGCCGGCCGTCCGCCGTGCCGGCGCGTACAAGCCGCGCCGGCGCGGAACCGCGGTCGTCGCCGGCGCGAGCCGGAAGCGCTGCTTCTCCGCCATCCGCCGGGGACAACTTGTCGGCGAGCGAGTTGAGCGCTAAAATGGAGGGTTCCTCCATTTTGCCAAGGCGATCGTGACCACCACCCGCACCACCGACACCACCGACACCACCGACCCCCCCCGGATCCGACGGCGCTGATCCGGCGGCCGATGCGCGCCGATGCCCGGCGCAACTATGAAAAGCTGATCGCCGCCGGGCGGGCGGCGTTCACCGAGGCCGACACTCAGGCGTCGCTCGAGGACATCGCCAGGCGGGCCGGTGTCGGGATCGGAACGCTCTATCGCCACTTCCCGACTCGCCAGAACCTGATCGAGGCCATATACGTCGACGAGGTCGAGGCCTTGAGCCGCTCAGCCCAGGACATGGCCGGTATGCCGCCATGGGATGCGCTGGTCGGCTGGCTGCACAGATTCGTCGGTTACGTCGGCACCAAGCAGGCACTCGCCGACGAGCTGTTCGCGCACGGGCACGACAGCACAGATGTGTTCGCAAGCTGCCGGGCTGCGCTCTACGCCGCCGGCGAGCCGCTGCTCGAGCGCGCCCAGCAGGCCGCCGCGGTCCGCACCGACGTCGACATCGGCGACGTGCTGTATATCGTCAGCGGGATCGCCAAGCTGTCAACGCTCGATCCAGAGCAGGTGCAGCGTCTGCTCGATGTGGCACTCGACGGCCTGCGTCAGGCCCCCGCCGGCGCCTGATCGCAACCGCGTCCGGTCTTCAGACGGGTACGATCTTCCTCATCCGCCTCGCTGACCCGAGCCGGTCGCGCGGATAGCGATGTCCGCCAGTGCGACCGCCTCGCGTCGCTCGATTCCGGGGCTGCCGACGGGCATGCTCGTCGTGCTCGGAGCGCTGTCGGCGTTCGGTCCGCTCTCGACCGACATGTACCTGCCGGGGCTGCCGTCGATGGCGCGCGACCTCGGGGTCCGGCCTTCGGTCGCGCAGCTGACGCTGTCGGCCTCTCTGATCGGCCTGGCGGTCGGCCAGATCATCGCTGGGCCGATCAGTGACGCGCACGGCCGCCGGCGACCGCTGCTGCTCGGCCTCGCCGCCTATGCGGTCGCCTCGGTCCTGTGCTCGCTGGCGCCCAGCATCGTGCCGCTACTCGTGGCGCGGTTCATTCAGGGCCTCGCCGGGGCCGCCGGAATCGCGATCGCCCGCGCCGTGATCCGCGACCGCGCGCACGGAGTGGCAGCGGCCCGTGCCTACGCCCTGCTGATAGTCGTCACCGGCCTCGGGCCGATCGTCGCGCCGGTCGCCGGCGGCTTGCTCTTGCACGTGACCGACTGGCGCGGCATCTTTGCAGTGCTTGCGCTGATCGGACTCGGGCTGCTCCTCTGCACCGCCGTGCTCGTTCCGGAAACGCTTGCGTCCGACGCCCGTCATCTCGGCGGCCTGCGAACCACGCGGGCGGCGATCCGCGTCCTGCTTTCAGACCGGCGCTACGTGGCTCACACGCTCGCGGGGAGTTTCGCGTTCGGGACGCTGATGGCCTACATCGCTGCCTCGCCTTTCGTGCTCGAGCACATCCACAAGCTCTCCGCGCAAGCGTTCAGCGTGGTGTTTGCGATCAATGGCTGCGGGATCCTCGTCGGTCGCCAGATCGGCGCAATGCGGGTCGGGACGGTCGGGCCGACCAGGGTGATGCAGGAAGGGCTCAGCTGCCAGCTGGCCGGGGCCACGGGCGTGCTCGCATTCACGTTGTCGTCGCCGCGGCTCGTGCCGCTGCTGGTGTGCCTGTTCGTCGCGGTCGCGAGCGTCGGCGCGATCATGCCGATGGCGACCGCGCTGGCGATGGAGGATCACCCGGAGCGTGCCGGAAGCGCGTCCGGGATCTTCGGGTTCGTCCAGTTCCTGCTCGGCTCGAGCGTCGCGCCGCTGGTCGGCGTCGCGGGACCCGGATCGGCGTTGCCGATGGCGATCGTGATGCCGGCCTGTTCGCTGACCGCGCTGCTCGCACTGCGGTCGATCCGGACCCGCACCCGCTAGGTCCGCTCTCAGGGACCTACGGCTCTCGAGGAGCTACGGCGTCGTCCGTCCGGCCCCGCTCAGCGGGCTGACCTCCTTGAGCCCCTGGATCGCCGCGGTGTTCGGTCCCTCGCGCGGGTCGAGGTAGTCGACGCCGGCGCTGCAGCCGGTGTGCAAGGTCGCGCATTGCTGGTCGACGACGATCCGCTGCGCCTGCGCCACGCCCGAGACGGGCTCGACCTGGATCAGGTCCGCCGCCTGCAGGTTCAGGCTCGCCGCGCCGAAGTGCAGCTCACCGAGGCCGACGTAATTGCTTCCGACGCCGTAGAGGCCGCCGGCACCGACCGTTCCTGCATCGACCACGTTGATCGGGCCCGCGTGGTTGACGTGTTGAATGTGATCATGGCCGGTGAGGATCGTCAGCGGCTTGAAGTACCCCTGAGCCCACAGTGCCTGCGCGAGGTACTGGGCCAGTCTGTTCTGATGCACCAGCACCACGTCCGGCAGCGGCGAGAGCGACCTGAACCATCGCAGCAACTGGTCCTGCGTCGCGGCGACCGAGGCGTTGGGATCGCGCAGCTCGGAGAACGAGAAGATCCGCCCGGGACGGTCCGGATGGGACCCGTAGAACTGCAGCGGGTCATCGAAGCCCGCGATCCGCAGCCCGTTGACGATCACGCTCGGCGCACCGTAGCGTCCCTCGCCCAGCAACTGTCCGCGCGATGTCAACACGATCACGCCGCGCCTCGCGAGCGCGAGCATCATCGCCTCCGAGTCGTGGTTTCCCGACACCGCGACAACCTTCGTCCCGAGCCTCGCGATCCTCGGCGCCAGCGACTTGATCTCGGCACGGTCTCCGGTGTTGCCGAAGTCGCCGGTGAACAACACGGGCTGGCCTTGCGCATAGAAGCTGAGCGAGCCGAGCACAAGCGTGTTGTCATGGAGGTCGGAGGCGAGCAACGCCCGCCGTCCGGCGCCGATCTGACCGGCGGTGGGATCAGACAGCAGTGACGCGAATCCGCTCAGCGCCCCCTGCACCTTGCTCACATAGGAGTCCTGCGCCGCGCTGGCATGCTGCGCCGCGTTCAGCAGTTGGATCAGCTCGGCCCCGCGCGCGTAATACGTGGGACGCGACAGCGCATCCGCGTTCCAGGTGGCGCGGATGCGCCACAAAAGTCCCCCCGAGATCAACAAACCAATGATCAGGACCGCGAGCGGCACACCGACCAACAGCCGCCGGCTTGCGCAGTGATAGCCGCGCAGGATCCCCCACCCGAGCAGCGCGGCCAGCAGGACGCCGCCGAGCATGTAGCGCAGGGCGCGCAAGAGCGCGAGCGAGCCGTCATCGCCGAGGTCCTTCAGCGTTCGCTTCAGCAGCGCCTGGTTGCCCGACGCCGCGGCGATCAGCGCCTGGCGGTTGAGCACCCGGGGCTCCACATGCAGCGTCACCGGCGCGCTGAATGCGTGCGCCCGTAGCCCCCAGTCAGCCAGCGGGATGAATACCTCCACCTTGCCGTGCGAGGACGGCTCCACCTGGAAGCTGGCGCTTCCCAGCGCGGACGGGTACGTGCCGGGCGTGGCGACCCGGAGGCCCAGCCAGATCCCCGCGAGCGCCAGCGCCAAGCAGCCGACCGACATCGCCAGCGCGAGCAGCACCGCACGGACTGCAGGAATGCGCCCGATCCAAGCGCCAAGCGAGGCGCGGGCCTTGTGCGCGGCGGTGACCATCTACTCAAGCTTGGCAACACGTGGCTGAGCTAAACGAGACAGTCGGACGGCCTCGGCGGACCTTGACGTTTTCTACGCGGGATACGTGTCGGCGAACGCCCGCAGCGCCTGCTTGCCCCCGGAGCGCACCGGCTCGCCGTGAGCGAGCAGCAAAAGGTCGAAGTCGAGCCCGAGCAGCCTGCGATACGCGTCGCACAGACCCTGCTTGGTCTGCTCGGGCTCGTCCATCAGGTGGTCGGGGACGAACACCAGCTGATCGCCGGCGCCCGGCCAGCGCACGACGCCGTCGGCGCATACGAGCGCGCGCTGCGCCGGAATCTGCAGGGCGGTCTCGTCGGGACAGATCGAGTCGACCTCGTGGACGACGACGCCGCCCGGGAGCTCGTCGCCGAACTCAAACGGCGTTACATCCCCCCGCCCCTCGAGCTCGTAGACGCCGTTGCTGATGCAGTGCACGGCACACCCGAACTCCTGCTGAAGCCGCCACGAGTGGCGGTCGTGGTGGCGGTTTGAGAGCACCACGTGCTCGGGAGCGCCGTGCTGCTCGAACCACTGCAGCCCGGCCGGCGGGATCATCGGGTCGATCAGAACGCGCTCGGAGACCAGGTAGTACGAGCTGACGTCGAGGTGGATGTGCTCGTGGCGGGCGCTCCAGTGCCAGAGCCCCGGTGCGATCTCCTGCATCGGCCTACTTTATCCCGCCTTGCCGCCTGCCTCGTGCCCGAACGTCGAGACTGGGCTGATGAATCGGACTTCCTGGGCGCCCATCCGCGCCGCGTGTGCGTGACCCCCGGTTGCGGTTGACTCGTCAACTAGAATCTGACCCATGGATACAGTTGCCAGGAGTACGCTCGATGGGGTAGCGCTGGACGCGTGGCGTAGTTACCTGCAAAGTCACGCCTCGATCCTACGGGTCCTCGACGCCGAACTGGTCGCCGAGCAAGGGATGACCACCCGCGACTACGAGGTCCTGTTGTACCTGTCGCAGGCCGAGGAGCGCAAGCTCCCGATGTCGGCGCTGGCGGAATCGACGATGCTGACGCGGTCCGGGATCACGCGCCTCGTCGACGGGCTGGTGGCCTCCGGGCTGATCGAGCGGGTGTCCTGCGCAAGCGATGCGCGCGTCTCCTACGCGCAGCTGACCGACGCCGGCTACGAGAAGCTGCGCGCCGCCGGTTGCACCCACGTGGCCGGCATCAACCGGCTGTTCCTCGAGCACTACACCGAGGACGAGATCGAGCAGCTTGCATCGCTGCTAAGCCGCCTGCCGGGGGCAAGCGCCGGCGGCTCCTGCACGGTCGAATAACACCGCAGACGCTCTCGGACGAACGGAGGCGCTTGGCCTCTCGAACGGGGTGGTCGTTTAGGCCGACCACCCCGGAGGGTGGTCGTATAACGAAAAATACGGTGGGTTTCGCAACCACCCTCGGGTTGGGCGGCAGATTCGCGCCGCGGAGGCGCTTGACCAATCAATACTTGACAGCGCAAGCATTCCTGCTAAGGTAGTTGCCCACTCAATAACTTCGAAACAGGAGCCTTGCGAATGTCAGCCACAACCTTGACGAACCTGATCCCGGCCGGGACCTACAACGTCGACCCCTCCCACTCGAACGTTGGCTTTGAGGTCCGCCACATGGGGATCGCGACCGTACGCGGCACGTTTCAGACGTTCGCAGGCACGCTTGACGCGACCGGGGACTCGCCGATCCTCAAAGGCGAGGTCGAGGTCTCAAGCATCGATACTGGCGATCAGCAGCGCGACGCGCACCTGACCGCGCCGGACTTCTTCGACGCCGAGCTGCATCCCCAGATCAGCTTCCACTCGAGCGCGACCGAGCAGTCCGAGGACGGCTCGATCAAGCTCATTGGCGAAATCTCGATCAAGGGCATTTCGAAGCCGATCGAGCTGACCGGCACGGTCGGCGAGGGCGGCGAGGACCCGTGGGGCAACGAGCGCGTCGGCCTTGAGGTGCAGGGCGTGATCGATCGCCGCGAGTTCGAGCTGAAGTGGAACCAGACGCTGCCGAACGGCAACCTCCTCGTCTCGAACGAGGTCAAGCTGATCGTCAGCGTCTCGGCCGTGAAGGCGGCGTAGGCGATGCACGTCCTCGCGATCTCCGGCAGCCTGCGCGCTGCCTCCCACAACACAGCGCTGCTGCGAGCCGCAGCAGCGCTGGCCCCCGACGGCGTCGAGGTCGAGCTCTACCAGGGGCTCGAGCTGCTCCCTCCCTACAACGAGGATCACGACACCGACGATCCCGCCCCCGACGTCGCCGCGCTCCGCCGGCGGATCGCGCAGGCCGACGCCGTGCTGATCTCGACCCCCGAATACAACGGGACACTTCCGGGCCAGCTCAAGCATGCGGTCGACTGGGCCTCGCGGCCCTACGGCCAGGCTTCGTCGCTGTGGGGCAAGCCGGTCGCGGTGATCGGCGCGAGTGTTACCGACTACGGCGCGTTGTGGGCGCAGGACCATCTGCGCAAGGCATTGGGGATCGCGGGAGCACGCGTGCTCGACGTCGAGCTTCCGGTCGGCAAAGCCCAGAACCGCTTCAACGACGACGGCGAGCTGACCGACTTCGAGACGGCCGAGCGCCTCGCCGAGATCGTCGCCGAGCTGACCGAGAGCCGCCAGCTACTCGCCGCGACGTAAGCTGAGATGACGATGGCAACCAACCCGGCGGCGACCCCGGTCGCGACCTCGATCCACCCCGACACGGCTCTGGGAACCGTCCGCCTGACCGTCTCCGATCTCGCGCGGGCGCGCTCGTTCTACGAGCAGGCGATCGGTCTCACCAGCACCGAGCTCGACGACGGCTCGCTCGGGCTCGGCATCAGCGGCGAGCGGCCGCTGGTCGAGCTCCGCGGCGACAGCTCCGCGCTGGCGCTCAACCGCCGCCGCACCGGACTCTTCCACCTCGCGATCCTGATGCCGACCCGGCTCGACCTCGCGCTCGCGGTCGCGCGCCTCGCCGAAGCGCGATGGCCGCTCGACGGCGCCTCCGATCACCTGGTGAGCGAGGCCTTGTATCTGTCAGACCCGGATGGAAACGGGATCGAGATCTATTGCGACCGTCCGCGCGACGAGTGGCGCTTCACCGCGGGCGAGCTCGAGATGGCGACGCTGCCGCTCGACATCAACGACCTCATGCGCGAGCTCGAGCGAGCCGAGGGGTTCCGGCAGCTTGCCCCGGCAGCGACGAGCATCGGCCACGTCCACTTGCAGGTATCCGACGTCGCCGAGGCCGAGCGCTTCTACAGCGGCGTGTTGGGCTTCGACGTGATGGTTCGCGGCTACCCGGGCGCGCTGTTCGTCTCGGCCGGGGGCTACCACCATCACCTCGGTCTCAACACCTGGAACAGCGCAGGCTCCCCTCCCCCGCCCCCCGGCGCAATCGGGTTGCGCTCCTACGAGATCACACTCCCGAACGCCGAGGAGTGCGACGCGGTAGTTGGACGGGTGCGGGCAGCAGGGGTCCCGATCGAGGACCGCGGGTCGGACCGCTTCGTCCGGGACCCATCGGGCAACGGGATCCTCCTTCGTTCGCGCTGACCGCCCCGCGGCGCTCAGCCGGAGAAGAATGGCGATTCACCGGCGCCCCCTGCCTGTGAATCGCCATTCTTCGCCGGATCTGGTTTTGGTGGTTCCGTCGGAACCCCTCGTGCCCGTGCGCGTTGTTGAAGACGTCCGGGCCGAACGGCGGCAGCCCGGCGGCAGCGGCGGACCCGACGTCGCCGTCGCCGTCGGCGGTGCCGCCGCGGGCAGGGGCGGCGCCGGCGCTTGCACCGCTACCCTTGACAGCCCCGGCGACGTGGCGGAGTGGCTACGCAGCGGCCTGCAAAGCCGTCTACACCGGTTCGATTCCGGTCGTCGCCTCTCGATGGATGCCCTGCAAACACGCGGTTTTCGGCTCGAGCGCGTCCGGGCGCCGGGCTCAGAATCGGCCAAGGCTCCCCAAGGGCTCCCCATAGTTTCGCTACGCCGCGGCCGTGCGGATGCTCACGACGTTGCCCGTCCTGCCGTCGTTCTGCCACAGGCGGCAGAGCTTGGCGGCGGCGTCGGGATCCGGCGCGTAGTGCAGATAGCGCTCGGTCGTCGTGATGTGGCGGTGGCCCATCATGCGCTGGACCTCGTGGATGTTGAACGCGCGGATCGCCGCGTTCCGAACGAGTGTCTGAGGTCGTGGAAGCGCAGGACCGGGAGGCCGGCGCGCTTGGCGGCGCTGACGAACCGGCGGTAGAGGCTGACGCCGCGGATCGGCCCGCCGGGCTTCGTGTCGTGTTCGAACACGAGCTGGTCGCCCGCGCGACCTTGGCAGTAGGGCAGGAGCGCGGCGCGGACGTTGGCGCTCATCGGCACCGAGCGGACCCGGCGCCCCTTGTTGCCGGCGTGCCCGCCCTTCGTCGTGTAGCCGTCTCGAAGCGGAGCAGCCCGCTCGCGAAGTCGACGTTGCGGACCTTGAGGCAAACCCCGGACCTTCGCGGAGTAGATAAGGCGTGACTTTGCGGATGACTGCAATTGACAACATACGTTAAGCATCTACACGTAGCCAGCCAGCCGGACGCCGCCGCCTCGTGTCGCCCCTGTCTCGTCCTGGCCAACCTGGTCACGGTTGAATCCGCCGCGCGCCGAGACGACTCCCCCGGGTCGGGGCGCCCCTGCGCCACGACCTCATTGCCACCAAGCGCGGCCGGACGGCGCCGTCAAGCAGCACCGACCAGGCTCGCTCGACCGCCACGACCCGCGAGCTTCGCTGCGCCGGCCACTGCCAGCACGAGCCTCGATGAGGAGTGGATGGTGTTGCGGCTGGTGCCCACCGGCGCGTGTCGGAACGCCATGATCGCGGGAGTGGTCTCGTCCTGGTCGTCGCTGGTCAGCACGAGGCGAACCCGCTGCCCGACCGCGAACCGTCGCGCGTTGGTGACAAGCGGGATCCGGTAGGTGGTGATCGCACCAGGGACCACGATCTCGGCCTCGCGGCACGGAAGTTCAAGCGAACCGTTTGAGCTGGCGGCTGGATCCACGCGGCGCAGACTGGCCCGTAGCCATCCGGCGGTGACGTCCTCGACGGTGTCGTCGGGTGCCACATCCTGGAGGGTCACGATCCATGCCGTGTCGAGAGCCGTGGCGCTGGCATGCAGGTCGAGCTCGATGTCGCCGACGACATCGAGCGCTTCCTCTAGCGCCGCGCTCGTCCAGACCAGCTGGGAGGGAGGGTCGGCGTCGCTTGACCCTGATCGGTGCAGCCCGGGGTCGAGCACCATGAGCGATCGCTCGCCTGGTTCCCCTTCGACGTCGGCGAGCTCGCCATCGGCGCGCAGGTTCAGCACGCGGGTTCCGCTGTCCGCCGGCGGCCAGACGTCACTTGTGCGCCACTCGTCAGCCCCCGGCATCCAGTAGCGGATCGCCGGGCCCTCGAGGATGCCGGTGTCCTGATCCTTCAGCCAGTGATCGAACCAGGCCAGCGCCTCGACGTGGAGGCTCTCCCACGGCCATGTCAGTCCGAACTCGCCGAGCATCCCGACCCGGACGACCGGTGCATTGGCCAGCGCGCGCATCGCCGGAAACGTGGACGGCAGGTGAAGCGGAACGTTCTGCCAGTCACAGCCCAGATAGGTCGGCACCTCCACTCGGTCCAACAGCGGCAGGAGATTCCGCTCATCCCACCACTCGTCGCGCAGCGGGTGCTCGACCGCCATCGCCCGCCACAGGTCATCCCACGGGTGCGGATCGTGGTGCAGCTTGAGCGCCGCGTGCAGCAGCGCGACCGACGACTCCCCGTTCATCGTCGCGAACTTGCGGTGCAGCGGAGCCGTGCGCAGGATGTCCCGGGCAGCGTCAACCAGCGTGCTGCGCCACAGTCGGTTCGTGTGCGCTGAGGTGAGTCCCACCATCGCGAGGAACGGCGTCACAAAGCTCGAGCTGAACAGCCCATGGTGCATCACCGCCTCATAGAGGTCGGTGGTGACCGCCACGGGGAAGATCGCCCGCAGGTGCGCCGGACGCTCGACCGCTGCCTCCAGCTGAGCCATCGCGAAGTAGCTGATGCCGATCATCCCAACGCGCCCGTCGCACCACGGCTGCACCGCCGCCCACTCGACGAGATCGTGCAGGTCACGACGTTCCTCGGCATCGAAGAACCCGAACGTCCCGCCCGATCCGCCCGTCCCACGCAGGTTGGCGATCACATGCACATACCCGCGCGGCACCCAGAAGTCGGTCGCGCCGGCCTCGATGAACCCCATCGGCGCGCCGAGATCCTGAATCTGCCGCGGGTACGGTGACGCCGCGATCAACGCGGGAAACCGACTCTCACCATCCGGCCGGTGCACATCGGCCAGGAGCCGGGTGCCGTCACGCATCCCGACGGCCACATCCTGATCGCATCGCATGCCATGCGCCGGCTCGGACAGATTGCGATACTCGCGCCCCGTCGTCTGTGGGCCGTTGAGACGACGCTGCCCCCGACCGACGCCAGCCACCTTCGACACCGGCTTCATCCCTTCTCCGATTTACACAGCCGCGATTCGAGGCCGAAGGCTAACGAGCGCGGACGCGCGCCGCCTGATGGCGATTCGGATCGACGAGCAGCTGGGCGCGCATCTGCGGGTCGGTGCTGAGCAGCCGGTAGTGCTCGGTGAACCGGTCGCCGCTCACGGGCGTCCCTGCGCGACATGGTCCCGGTACTGCTCGCGCATCTGCAGCAGGGCCACCTTGGCGTCCTGCGGCATGATCCAGACGAACTGATCGCCGCTGCGCCACAGGTCCATCTGGTTCACCACGCCCTCGTGTTCGCCGTCGTCGGAATATGCGGGCGGGATGACGAGATACTGGGTGTCCGGGCGCTGGATCCGCACGTCGAAAGAGGGCCCGCCGGCACGTCGACACCGAGCTGCGACAAGGCCGCCGCCGGATCCTCGGCCACTGACGGGTCGTTCCAGGCGAGTCTCGTCAGGGCCAGCTCGACGTCATCAGCGTCGAGATCGTCGCGGCTTCCGCCTGGCTCTCTGGTCATGCGCGCAGCCTAGCCACTGAACATGCCGCTAGGCGTCGCGTCGGTCTCGACCTCGATCAGATTCGGGCCGTTGCTCGCGAACGCTGCGGCCAGTGCCTCGTCGAAATCCGCGGCCGTCTCCACGCGCCGTCCCTCGACGCCGTAACCGCCGGCGAGAGCGACGAAGTCGATGCCCGGGAGGTCGAGACCTGGCAGATCCGTCGTCTGGAGGTAGGCGCCGAACTCCTTGAGGGCCCCGTAGGTTCCGTTGCGCGCGATCACGAACGTCACGTCGACACCATGCCGAGCGGCCGTCCAGAGGCCGGTGATCCCGTAGTGCGCGCTGCCGTCGCCGCTGAGGCAGACGACCGGCCGCGTCGGATCGGCCAAGGCAAGACCGACCGCAGCCGGGATGCCATACCCGAGCCCTCCGGCCGCGGAGCTGAAGAAGCTGCACGGCCTGGTGACCGGAACCCGCTCCCACCAGTTACCGAGCGAGGGCACTTCCGAGGCGAACGCGGCATCGGCGGGCACGCGATCCCGGAGCACGTCGAGCAGCGCATCAGGCTGCATTGGCACGGCTGAGCGATCGGCCGCGGGCGGGATCCGTCGCTCCGGCCGAGCGCGCTCGGCTGGGGTGACTCGTGCGGCGAGCATGGCGAGCGCCTGCGCCGGGTCACCGACGATCGCGTCGCCCACCGGCGCGCGTGCCGCCTGCGACGGGTCCGCGGTCAGCGCGACAAGCTCGGTGCCCTCCGGCAGGTACGGCCCCTCGGCCCAGGCGTGGTAACGGAACACCGGTGCGCCCGCGACGATGACCAAATCGTGTCCCTCGAGCTGCTTCCGTACGGCTCCGATCGTCACCCCCAGGGTGCCCTGGTAGCAGGCGTGGTCGGTGGGGAAGGAGATCCGCCCGACCTCGATCGCCAGCAGGGCCGGCGCGGCCAGCCCCTCCGCGAGCGCCACCCCAGCATCCCATCCGCCCGCCGCGTCGACCTCCGCGCCGACGATCAGGAGCGGGCTGCGGGCGGCGTCGAGGCGCTCGGCGAGAGCACTGATCGGCTCGGCCTCGGGCGCGGGACGGGCGGCGACCCGTCGCTGGACCAACCCGCCGACGTCGCCGCCGGCTTCCCCGCGCCAGTCGTCGAGCGGGACCGACACGAACACCGGCCCCGTCGGCGCGCTCGCGGCGAGGTGCGCCGCCCGCGCGAGGGTCGCGGGGACCGCCGCCGGAGACGGTGCCTCGAAGGAGCCTTTGACGAGCGGCTTGGGCAGATTGATCGCATCGACGTTCGTGAGCTGCCCCTCGAGCGTGATCAGCGACCGTGCCTGCTGGCCGCTGATGAGCACGAGCGGCGTGCCGGCGATCTGCGAGTTGACGAGCGCCCCCATCGCCTGGCCGACGCCCGCGGCGGCGTGGAGGCTGACCAGCACCGGTGCCCCGGTCGACTGCGCGTAGGCGTCCGCCATTGCCAGGCCAGCCCCTTCCTGCAACGCCAGCACATACCGGAAGTCCGACGGGAAGTCGTCGAGGAAGGTCAGCTCGTTCGAGCCGGGGTTGCCGAAGAACGTGCTCATCCCGAGCGAGCGGAAGAGCTCGTAGGCCGCGTCGTGAACGCTAGTCATCGGCGGTGCATCCATGCTCGTTCGACACGGTGGCGATCCTACTGCGCTCACTATGCTGCCTGCGTCCTTATCAACGATGGCGGTCTGGGCCGGTCGTTGGCCACGCCGACGGGATCGAGGTGGAACGCCGTGGATGGATCATCGACATCAAGGGGCGCGGCGGCTGCGTTGAGCGAAGCCGGTGTGCGATCTGTGCTCGAGGTCGGAGACGACGGGTACTTGGATGCGGTCGCCGGGTTCGACCTCGGAGTCACTGTTGCGCCCGACGTGGTCGTCGATGCGGGGACGCCGGGTGCGGTCGCAGCGGCGGTCGCGGTCGCCGTCGACCGTCGAGAGCCAGTCACGATCCTCGGCTCGGGACACGGGCGGCTCAGCGAGGTCCGCGGCGGTCTCGCGATCACGCTGCGGTCCATGGACGCGGTCGAGGTCGACGCCTCGGCCCAGACCGTGCGCGTCGGCGCGGGATGCACCTGGGAACCCGTTCTCGCCGCCACGACTCCGCTTGGACTGGCTGCCCCGTGCGGCTCGGCGCCAGCAGTCGGCGTGGTGGGGTACCTGCTGGGCGGGGGACTCGGCCCGCTCGCCAGCGCGTTCGGCTTCAGTTGCGACCATGTGCGGTCGTTCGACATCGTCACACCGGTGGACGGTGCCATCACAGTGTCGGCAGACTCGCATCCCGATCTGTTCTGGGCACTGCGAGGAGGCAAGGGCGGGTTCGGCGTGATCACGGCAGTCACCATCGAGCTCCTCACGGTGAGCGACATCTACGGCGGCGGGATCTATTTCGACGCCGACGACGCGGCCGACGTGCTCGCCGCCTACGCGGAGTGGGCGCCGGCGCTGCCGGAGTCCTCCACGACATCGATCGCACTGCTGCGCCTGCCTCCCTCCGACGCCCTGCCCGAAGCCATCCGCGGGCGGCACGTCGCCTACGTCCGATTTGCCAGCCTCGATCCCGTCGCCCAAGCCGAGACCCAGCTCGCCGACATGCGCGGCGTCGCCAAGTCGCAGCTCGACACCGTCGGCGTCCTTCCTTACGGGCACATCGGGAAGATCCATGGCGACCCCGTTGCACCGATGCCGGTCGCCAACGGCGCGGAATCGCTCGCGTCCCTTGGGGCCGACACCGTCGCGGCGGTCCTCGCTGCAGCGGACCTGGGCTCGGATCTTCCGCTCTCGTCAGTCGAGATCCGGACCCTCGGGCCGGCAACGAGACGCCAGCCGCCGGTGCCCGACGCCGTGGGTGGCCGCTCAACCGCGCACCTACTCAACGTCTACGCCGCACCCAACCCATCGCTTGACGACAAGACCCGGCTCGACGCTGTCCGCGCCGTTCTCGATGCCGCGGCGCCGTGGCGCGCCCCGGTGAACCTCGTCAACTTCGTCGGACGCGCCAACCCAGCCGACGCGATCGAGCATTCGTGGACCCCGGAGCAGAACGATCGGCTCGACGCGATCCGCACCACGCACGACCCCGACGCGCTGTTCCCGTATGGAAGGCACGGCACGTCGGCGGCCTGGGTGAATCCATGACTCCCTCCCGCCGGGGCGGCGCGCTAGCGGGAACAGCGGTCACCCTGTCCGCGGAATCAGCGCGTCAGTTCCGTCCGTAGCTCAAGGCCAGGACAGCCGATGAAGACGGCGTCGTGGGCGGCGAGCGGAATGCTCCAGCGAACTGCCGCGGCGGCGATCCAGAGATCGGCGTTGTGACGCCGCTGGTGCAGAGCGTGGCCGATCACTCGACACTGGTTTCGAAGCTGCGCCACAAGCTCGACCGTCTCGTCGTCAACCGGCACACCACGGACTCCGGCGCTCAGCTGAGCAAGCTCGTTCAGCCGGCGCGTTCCCCATCCGCCCGTGAGGGCTCCGTACTTCGCCTCGGCAACACTCTGGGGAGCCACAGCGATCTGCCACCCGAACGTGTGCTTGCGGTACTGCGCCTGGAGCGGACGGTCAGCCCGCAGCGGTGCCGTGAAGACGTTCGTGTCGACTAGGACGGACCCGCTCACTCGTCATCGGCGAGTGCAGCGGCGAACGCCTTGCGCTCCTCGTCGGTGAGGTCTGGAATGTCGGGCTGGTCCCAGGATTCAAGAACCGGGACGCCCTCCATCAGCTCCTCGAGCGTCCGAGGGGTCCGGTATCGGGCAATCGCCTCATCAATCCCGTCTGGCTTCGGAGCGGGATCGGACATCGCCTCTTCAGTTTACGACTTGGCCGGTGCCACAAGACAAGGCTCCCCAAGGGCTCCCCAAACCGGCGACTTTGGGGAGCCTCGAGCGAAACTGAGCGCAACAAGAAGTCCTTGTTTTGCGGGCACTTGACTTGCGGCGCTCAGCTGCGCTGAATTCCCCATCGGGGCCCTCTGCAAAGCCGTCTACACCGGTTCGATTCCGGTCGTCGCCTCTCGATGGATGCCCTCCAAACCTTCGGGTTTCGGGGATGCGGCCGAGCGCTCGCCGCCGCAACGACCTTGCAATCAGGTCCCGACGGGGCGCACTGAGGCTCGCACCAGCGAGATCGGAGCGCGAGGCGATATCGAGCTTGGCGAACACCTTTCGGAGGTGGTAGTCGATGGTGCGCGGGCTAAGAAACAGCTGTGCGCCGATCTCGGCGTTCGTCAGTCCGCCCGCGGCGAGGTCGGCGACGGCCCAGCTCGCCGCCCACGGGATGCTGAGGTCGAGCGCCAGCTGCCGGAGGCCGTCACCCCAGTTCCCCACACTCCCCACCGAGCCGGCCAGCCAGATAAGGCAGCGCGGGTTGACAAGGCGTTCCGCGATTTCGCTCGCTTCCAGTGCGAGCGCCGCCCCGCGATCGTAGTCGCCCTCGAGCTCGGCGGCGAGGCCGGTGAGCAGCACGACGATGAAACGATCGTGGTCGGTGACGGGCGAGAACTCCGCAGCTCGCAGGCAGAGCCGCAACAGCTGATCGTAGTCAGCCAGGCACATGGCCGACCAGCAGGCCTCGAGCAGCATCCCCAGCCTGAAGGACGCGTCGTCGCTCAGCTCGATGCCCTCCAGCAAAGCCGAGACGGCATCCGCGAGTGAGCCACCGAAGCCGTCAATCATGCCGCGCAGACCGAGCAGCTGTGCACGGCTAGGCCGGTCGGCGGTAGGCAAGGATCGGTCGACGAGACTGCTCGCCCGCTCCATCTGCCCGGCTATGAAGGCCGCCCCGGCGCGGCTCGATGCCCAGCTGGCTACAAGCATTCGCCAACCACCAACCACTGACCTACATGATCAACGCCGTCCGCGCGCTCACACTTGGCCCGCACACCCACGCCCTGCTCGGACACACCAGCTCCTACGACGTGACCCGAGCACTGATCTGGGCGCTCGCGATCATCGCCGTGACCGTCCCGCTCGCCGTCGCCAAATACCGCCGCGGCTAACCCGAATACGCCCTCCCACGTCAAAAGGAGCACGAACATGACACTCGCAGATACTGAAACCGTCCACGTCCGCGCCCACAACCGATCCGTGAAGTGCCTCGGCGACTGGACGACGGCCCGGCGCTTCGACGTGCGCGCCGCCCGCGGCCTCGTGGTGCTCGACCTGGCGCTGCCGAAGATCGTGCCAGGCGTGATTGATATCGCGCTAGACATCGATCACGCCGCCGTCAAGCTTCTGGTACCCGATGGTGCGATCGTCGACGACGGCGAGCTGCGCCGCGTCGGCCGTGGCCGGGTGAAAGACTGGACGGGAGCCAGCGCTCCCGACGGGCGCCGGATCAGGCTAGGCGGTGAGATGCGCAACGCCGAGGTGCGCGTGCACCGGGGAGGCATCGCGATCCTTTTCCTGCTCCGGTCCCGCCGCAGTCGTGGCGAAATCCGGAAGGCCCACCGCGAGGGCCGCCTCGACCCGGCGGCCTGACGCGGGAGGAACGAAATGCGTGATGTTGTTGTCGATATATCCGGCCGGAGCGTGGCTTTGACCGAGCATGCCGTCGTGATCGCTGGAGGAGGTCCGGCGGGGATGATGCTGGCGGCTGAGTTGGCGTTGGCGAAGGTCGACGTCGCGGTCCTCGAGCGGCGTCCCGATCACGTGCTCGTCGGCGCACGGGCCGGCGGTTTTCACTCGCGCACGATCGAGGTGCTCGATCAGCGTGGGGTCGTTGATCGGTTCCTCGCCGAAGGTCAGGTGGCTCAGGTCGCGACGTTCGGCACGACCGTGTTGGACATGAGCGACTTCCCGACACGTCATCCGTACTCCCTCGGGATCTGGCAGAACCAGATCGAGCGGATCATGGCCGCCTGGATCGCCGAGCTGCCGGTGCGGATCTATTACGGACGTGAGGTGACGGGCTTCGCGCAGCACGACACCGGCGTCGACGTCGAGCTGTCCGACGGTGAGTCGCTGCGGGCTCAGTATCTCGTCGGGTGCGACGGAGGACGCAGCGTCATCCGTAAAGCAGCCGGCATCGAGTTCCCGGGGTGGGATCCGACGAGGAGCAACCTGATCGGCGAGGTCGAGATGGCCGAGGAACCCGAACTGGGCATCCGCCGCGATGACAAGGGCATCCATGCCCTGGGCAGGGTGGAGTACCAGATCCGCGATGGCGAGGTGGTCTACGGCGATGGGGGGCCGGTACGGGCGATGGTGACCGAAGAGCACGTCGGAGCGACGAGCGAACCCACCCTGCGCGATCTCAGCGAGGCGCTGATCACCGTCTACGGCACCGACTTCGGGGTCCACAGTCCGACGTGGATCTCCAGGTTCACCGACATGACACGTCAGGCAGCGGCCTACCGCGCGGGACGAGTCCTACTGGCCGGCGACTCGGCGCACGTGCATTACCCGGCGGGTGGAATGGGCCTCAGCCTCGGTGTGCAGGATGCGGTGAATCTGGGGTGGAAGCTGGCTCAGGTGGTCAAAGGGGCCTCCCCGGAGAGCCTCCTGGATACGTATCACGACGAGCGCCACCCGGTCGCTGCCCTCGCGCTTCGGCACACGATGGCTCAGACCGCGCTCCAACGCCCGGACGAGCGCACCAAGGCCCTGGTCGATGTCGTGTCAGAGCTGGCGAGCATGGACGAGCCTCGCAAACGGCTCGCCGGGCTCATCTCCGGGCTGGACATTCACTACGACCTCGGCGAGGGACACCCGCTGCTCGGACGCCGCATGCCCGATCTGGACCTCGTGACCGCCGATGGCCCGCTCCGAGTCTTCGAGCTGCTGCACGACGCCCGGCCGGTGCTGCTCAACCTCGGTCAGCCCGGCGGCTTCAACATCACGCCATGGGCTGACCGGGTCCAGCTGATCGACGCTGAATATGTCGAGGTGTGGGAGCTTCCGGTGCTTGGCGCGGTCACCGCTCCCACTGCCGTGTTGATTCGCCCCGACGGGTATGTCGCCTGGGTCGGAGACGGCACCCACCTCGGGCTCCCTGACGCGCTAACCATCTGGTTCGGATCACCGACAGCGGCATAGCCACCAGCTTTCAAAGGATCAATTTGTGAGGGGCTCTCATGAACTTCACCAACGCTTCGAGCGGAGCTGAGCGCAACAAGACAGGCGGGTGGTCTCGTGGGCGTCATGCATCGGACCCGGGTGGGGGTGTGCCTGGTTGATTTGCCGCCGGACTGTCGCGGAGCTCGAGCACGAACGACTCGATCGCAACGTCCGGATCGACATGGTTGGCGCTCATGAACGCCGCCACCTTCCTGCCGCTCAAGCGCTCAACGATCGCGATCAGCTCCACGCGCATCGAGTCCTGATAGGTACGGCGGATCGCGAGCACAGCCTCTTCCTTGCCGTCCCTGACGAGGCTCAACTCTCCCTTCGTCAAGTTGTCGTGCAACACGCAGACGATCAGGTTCTCCTCCACATAGCAGCGCGACCTCGGCGCTCCGCGCCCCGTGTACTCCGACATCAACGAGACGATCGCGTTCGACAGCGCAGCAGCAAGCGAACCTTGTGAACCTGTCATCGGGTCCCCCGGTCGCGACCGGCAGCAGCGATCCGCGAGGGCGATCTGGACGCGGCCAAACGGCGTCTCGCGGCCTCCCTGGTCAATCTCGTCACCAAACCCACGCTGCCCAGACCATCACGCACCAGACGGGGAGCAGCCGGGCGCGCCGAACGCCCGATCAACGCCCTGACAGCCAAGTCCAAATCGCCTCCGCTACGAGATCCACGCATCCGTCAAGCCCCTCTGGCTCCTGAAGCAACCCACAATCTGCCCCGGCTCAGGATCTTGGCGGCCAGCATGTAACCGCTAACCTGCTCCGCTCGCTAATGCGCAGTCCCGAGCACAATCACCGACCGAGCTGACAGGACCGCTGTGCGCTCAATCGTACCGCGCGGCAATCAGTTAGCAAAGCCGATTCGCAACACCGAGCGCGAACTGCACGATCAATTCACCCCTTGACGAGGGCAACCGACGGCTATCCTCAACGCGCGACGAGGCTTGAGAAGGTTGACGGACCGTCGGGACCGGGTCGAATCGAACATAAGCGATGGACGGACGAAGGTCTCGCTGACCCGTTCGGACACTGGAGCAGTATGAATGCAATCACCACTAGCCGCCAGCAGCCCCGGCCGGGCTCGCGGGCGGACAATTACTGGCGGCCATCTCCAACAGCTTCGTCGCGATCCTGCGCGAGCACTATGGCCGCGGGCCGATGAATGCCAAGACCTACGTGATCGAGGACATCATCGTCGTCGTGATGCGCGCCAGCGGGTTCACCCCACTGGAGAAGACAATCGTGGACAGCGGCCAACCCGACCGGGTGGTCACGATGCGGCACGACTTTCAAATCGTCATGAGCCGGCACTTCACCGACACAATTGAGAGACTCACCGGCCGTACCGTCACCGCGTTCCTCTCACAAGCCCACGTCGACCCCGACATCACAGTCGAGATCTTCGTCATCGACGGGCCGCTGGAAGGATTCGGCGCGATCGAGATCAACGCACCCAAGCTCGGCTGATCACCCGGGGCTCAGTGTTCGCGACGGGTGTCGAGCAGTTGGCTGTCAGCGCGCGAACGAGCGCCTCGCGATCTGTGCGCGCTTGTAGACGGTCCGCGGCGTTCTGTTCGCGGTCTGTCGCTGCGGCCTCGCGGTCCCGCGCCGCCTGCCAGCGGTGCTCAGCGGCCTGCACACGATAGTCCCTGGCGCGCTTACGCTGCTCGCCGGCGCGCATGACGATCTCCGCGCCGGTGACCGCGCGCGCGTTGTCGTAACGGTTTGCTCGTCCCCGAACCTTCCCGACGGGCGGGTGCTGTTTTCGTGCAGTCGCTTGATCGTGCCGTTTGCGGACTTCTCGGCACAATCGTCGGACGAGAGGCTGCCCATGACGCCTTCCAAGCCGGCTGGACGGCGGGTCTCGGAGATCCCCGTGCCCATCCATTGACTCCTTCAAGGCTACCGCCTCGCGAACCCAACGCAACGCAATACGCAAACGGAGGTAGTGCGCAGGCGGACGACGCGCTCCTGCTTCGCCGCCGGTGACGACTCATCAGCGTTCGCTCGTGCCGACACAGTTCCTCGGACAATCCCCGGTACGAGCGCGATCCGTGTGGGTCAAGTCGTTGAGAATGTGGGCGATGATCGCCGGTTTGGCACTAGCGCTGGGCTCGGCGCTGGGCACGAACGTCGCGTTTCTGTTCAAGCAGCGCGGGGCGGTGCTGGCACCCCCCGTGCGGGGACGTCATCCGCTGCGCAGCGCTGTGGGCCTGTTTCGTTCTCGCTGGTTCTCGCTGGGGTGGGTTGTGGCGGTGTTTGCGTGGGGGCTTCACGTGGGCGCGCTTGCGCTCGCGCCGCTGTCTGTCGTGCAGGCCGTGCTCTCGGGCGGCTTGGTGTTTCTCGCCGTGCTTGCCGAGCGCTACTTCGGCTTTCAACTTGGCCGGCGGCAATGGACCTGCGTGATCGTCACGGGGTGCGGGCTCGCGGTGATTGCGGTCACCGGCGGGTCGCACACCAACGCAGTGCGTCACTACTCGCTCGCGGCGCTGATCGCCGTGGAATGCGGCGTCTTCGCGATCGGTGCGGTGCTGATCATGATCTCGATGCACGGCAGCATCGACCCGGCCACAAAGGGACTGCTGCTCGGCGTCGCGGCCGGAGTGCTGTTCGGAGTGTCCGACATCGCCCTGAAATACCTCACCGAGGCCTTGCACGGCGGGTTGCATCGGATCGTCAGTGAATGGACGTTGACGGCGCTCGCCGCCTCGGTGCTCGCGTTCTACGCCTCAGCTCGTGGGCTTCAGCTCGGTCCGGGCGTGACCGTGATCGCGTTCACCTCGGTCGCCGCCAACCTCGCGGCGATCATGGGCGGAATCCTCGTCTTCCGCGACCCGATCGGTATCGGCGCGCCCGCGATCGTGGGACGAGTCATGGCCTTCGGCTTCGTGATCGCCGGGACGGCATTGATGCCCGCTCCACAGCAAGCCGGCCACGAGCAAGAACCCAGCCTCGCCTCTCGCCAGGGTTAAGCCAACGTCCGCCTCGGCTTACATCATCCCGCTCATGTCGGGCATGCCACCGCCGCCACCGCCACCGGAATCCTTCTCCGGGACCTCGGCGACGATCGCCTCGGTGGTGAGGATGTTCTTGGCGATAGACGCGGCGTTCTGCAGTGCGGAGCGGGTGACCATCGCGGGGTCGATGATGCCCGCGGCGACGAGATCGACAATCTCGCCGGTCATGGCGTTCAACCCCTGACCCTTCTTGGCCTTGCGGACGTCGTTGACGACGATCGAGCCCTCGAGTCCGGCGTTGTGCGCGATCTGGCGAAGCGGCTCTTCGAGCGCACGCAGCACGATCTTGGCGCCGGTCTTCTCGTCTTCGTCCTCGAAGCGTTCGAGGCGGATGGCGGTCGCCGCCTGCAGCAGCGCGATGCCGCCACCGGGCACGATGCCTTCCTCAAGAGCGGCACGCGTGGCCTGCAGCGCGTCCTCGACGCGATGCTTCTTCTCTTTCATCTCGGTCTCGGTCGCAGCTCCGACCTTGACGACCGCGACGCCGCCGGCGAGCTTCGCGAGACGCTCTTGGAGCTTCTCGCGATCGAAGTCCGAGTCAGTGTTCTCGATCTCGTTCTTGATCTGGTTGATCCGGCCCTTGATCGCGTCGGCGTTACCCCCGCCGTCGATGATCGTTGTGGCGTCCTTGGCGACGACCACGCGGCGCGCGTGGCCGAGTTGTGAGATCTGGGTGTTCTCGAGCTTCAGCCCCATCTCCTCGGTGATCACCTCGCCGCCGGTGAGGATCGCGATGTCCTCGAGCATCCGCTTGCGGCGGTCGCCGAAGCCGGGCGCCTTGACAGCGAGACCGGTGAACGTGCCGCGGAGCTTGTTGACCACGAGCGTCGCGAGCGCCTCGCCTTCGATGTCCTCGGCGATGATCAGCAGCGGCTTGCCGGACTGGATCGTCTGCTCGAGCACCGGCAGCAGATCACGGACCGAGCCGATCTTCTGGTTGGCGATCAGGATGAACGGATCCTCGAGGACTGCCTCCATCCGATCCGGGTCGGTGACCATGTACGGCGAGATGTAGCCCTTGTCGAACTGCATGCCCTCGGTGAACTCGAGGTCCATGCCAAGCGTCTGGCCCTCCTCGACGTTGACCACGCCGTCCTTGCCGACCTTGTCGATCGCATCGGCAATCACGTCTCCGATCTCGTCATCAGCGGCCGAGATCGTCGCCACGCGAGCGATCTGATCCTTGCCGGAGATCTCGGTCGACTGCGTCGAGATGTTCTTGACGACCTCGTCCACGGCCTTCTCGATGCCGCGCTTGAGCGCGAGCGGGTTCGCCCCCGCCGTCACGTTCTTCAGACCGTGGCGAACGATCGCCTGAGCCAGTACGGTCGCCGTCGTCGTGCCGTCGCCGGCAACATCGTTGGTTGCGGTCGCGACCTCGCGCACGAGTTGCGCGCCCTGATTCTGAAAGACGTCCTCGACCTCGATCTCCCGAGCGATCGTCACGCCATCGTTCGTGATCGTCGGCGCGCCGAACCGCTTGTCCAGGACGACATAGCGGCCCTTCGGCCCGAGCGTCACCTTGACAGCGTTGGCGACCGTGTTGACGCCGCCCTCGAGCGCCTTGCGCGCATCCTCGGCGTACTTCAGTTCCTTGTGAGCCATGTGACCGTGATCTCCTTACGCCTGAACCTTGGCGAGCACGTCAGACTCGCGCAGGACAAGCAAGTCCTCACCCTCGACCTTGATCTCGGTGCCGCCGTACTTGCTGTAAAGGACCTCGTCGCCCACGGAGACGTCAAGCGGGATGCGCTTGCCGGTGTCCTCGCTGATCTTGCCGTCGCCGACGGCCAGAACTTTGCCCTTCTGAGGCTTCTCCTTGGCGGTGTCGGGCAGGAGGATGCCACTCGCGGTGGTCGCTTCCTCCTCGATCGCCCGCACGATCAGGCGATCACCGAGGGGCTTAAGCTTCATAGAGCAGCCTCCAATGGGCTCGGTTGATGAATCCGGCACTCCCGCCACGAGAGTGCCAACCTGATTCGACTCTAGCGCGGCAGATGCGTCCGCCAGGTTGGTCAGCGCTTCGGCGGTGCCGCTTGCCGTTGCCGCTTTGGGCGTCGTTCAGCCCGGAGGGCACCGCTTGCGGGCGCGTAGATGCTCTCGTGGCCGTCGTCCCAGCGGATCCGATAGCGAGGCGACGGGTCCCCTCGCAAAACTTCTTGAACGACACCAGAGCTGGGTCGGCGGTTGGTTGACTCGGACTCGGCCACGACACGTTTGCCGACTTTAAAGGCCATGCTCACTCCCTCATTGCTGGTGCGAGCCGAGGATACTCGGCGTTACTCATCGCGTCAGAGCCCAAATCGGCGCCGGTGACCGGAGCACGTAGGTTGAGCACGGGACGTCCGAATTCTCTACGGATGGCACGGGCAGCGGGCTGGCCTATGGTCCTAGCTGAAAGAGGCGGCCGCGACGCCGAGCCCCGCGTGTCGGGAGCGGCGGCTGACCGGCTTCCGTGCATGCTGTAGTCACGCGACGCACGTCGCGGGAAGGAGGGTAATCCTCAATGCCAGAGACCAAGGCCCAGCGCAGCGCGGCGGGACGCAAGGCGGCGGCCACTCGCAAGCGCCATACCGCCGAGCGCAAGGAGCACGAGCAGGCGAGCGCAGTCGACCGGACTGCCGAGCTCTCCGACGAGGTACTCAAGTCGCTCGAGTCCGGGCAACGAGCTGCGATTGAGGCGGTGCGCAAGTTCATCGACACCGTCGACCAAGCGCTCCCACCACGCGGCGAGGGCCCGTCCAGGCGACAGGAAGTCGTCGACAGCGCGATGGAGATGGCCGACCGACTCGTCCACGTTCAATATGACTTCATCCGCAAGGTGGTCACGAACGCCGGCAAGTCGCTGGGCAGATCCGACGACAGCAAGTAGGACGCCGACAGGAGTGCATATTGTGCGTTAGCCGGCGCTCGCTGCGTCGGCGCGCGACGCGGCGGATCATGGTCGCGTTCTCACCTCGGTGGTCCCTTCGGGACCGAAGGCGATGTCGGCATCGCGCGCGCGCTCTGTAGCTCAAGTCCGCGAGAGGGTGGCCGACCGGTAAGAGAGATGGCTGGTATCGACGAACACGGCGCCTTCGGTCTGAAGGTCCGTGCCGCGCGGCGATCCTCGCGTGTGTGGAGTTGCTCGAGCGCCGGCCGCCCGCGCATTGCCTTGCGGCTTGTCGCGATGGCAACCTGATCCTCCGAAGACCGTCGAATGCCACACCTTATTTCCTTAGTTTCCGCCCACGCCGTCGCCGTCGTCTCGGTACTTGCGGCCGCAGTCAACATCACCGGCATCGTGCCGCAGCTATTCACGATGCTGAAAGCGCGCTCGTCCGCCGGTCAGTCACCGGTTGGATGGACCCTCGGCGCGATCTGCAGCGGTTCGCTGCTGTTCGTCAACTTGGTCGGATATCACGCTGTCGTCCTCGCCGCCGGCAACCTGCTGAGCCTGACCGGGTCCCTCGGCGCCGCGGCACTGGCATTGCATTTCCGCAACCCCCCCGCTCCCGCCCCCGAGGAGGTCGTCGCGGAACTGCACACACGGGAATTCGAGGTGCTGGCCGATGCGGTGCTCCTCGAGCACCACCGTCGTACCGGAGAGACCGCGCTGGTGCTTCAGGGTTGAGACCCGCTCGGCGCGAGTCTCTGACCGCGTCGGGTGTGCGGAGTTTTACGCCGCGTCGTGTGGCATCGTACGGTCGCCGGTCGGCATCGGGCAGAGCAATATTTCTCATTGCACGTGTTCTCGAAGGGAGGATGGCTGTGACGATGACATCGGCGTTGTGCGCACCACGCGGAGCATCCCTGGGGCTTCTTTCCCACCCGGCGCACGGCGGTGATCGCAGATGACTCCCGCTGACAAACGGGATGGGGTCCCCGTGGCAGATGTCAGCGAGGAGCGCCTTCACAGCATTCTCGACGACGCGCCAATCATGGTTTATGTGTACGGCAGCGACGGTCGTCTGCTTTTCGGCAACCGGGAGTTCGAGCGCGTCTTGGGCGTCGACCGCGGCGTGCTGATAGGCAAGATGCGCGTTGACTTCTTCTCGCCGGAGGACGCCGCCGTACACGGCGCCCACGACCTGGCGGTACTGGCAAGTGGAACGGGATCGCGCCTCGAGGAAACGCTGCCGCAGGCCGACGGCGAGCACACGTACATCTCCGACAAGTTCCCGCTGCGCGACGGCGACGGCGACATCTACGCCGTGGGTGGTATCTCGACCGACATCACGGAGCGCAGGCGTACCGAAGAAGCACTGCGACGGAGCGATGCACGGCTGGCCGAGGCGCAGGGCACCTATCATGTCGGCCATTGGGACTGGGACATCGTCGGCGGCCAAATCGACTGGTCAGACGAGGTGTATCGGATCGTCGGCGAGGCTCCGCAGGAACTCGATGCCGACTATCGCGGGTTCCTCGGCAGAGTGCATCCGGACGATCGCGGGATGGTCGAGCGGGCGATCGATGACGCGTTGCATGGCCGCCGGCCATACGAGCTCCAATATCGGATCGTCCGTCCGGACGGCGAAGAGCGAGTGTTGGCCGTCCGCGGTGAGACCAAGCTCGATGCAGCGGGTCAACCGGAGCGGATGTCCGGAACGGTCCAGGACGTCACCGACCGCGCGCGAGCCGAGCGCGATCTAGCCGCCAGCGAGGCCCGCTACCGCCAGCTTCTCGAGCAGACGTCCGATGGCGTTTGGCGTGTGGATGCCGAGCAGCGCACGAGCTACATCAACGCGCGGATGGCCGAGATGCTCGGCTACACGCCGGAGGAGATGCTCGGCCACGACCTGTCGGAGTTCATGGACGACGAGTGGCTGCAGACCGCACAGCAGACGTTCGCCCGCGACCGCAGCCATGCCGCGGGGACGATCCTCGAAAGCTGCTTCCGGCGCAAAGACGGAGAAGCATGTTGGGCGCGCGTCTCGACTTCCGCGCTGTTTGACGGCGACCTCAACTACACAGGAGCGCTTGCGATCGTTTGCGATGTGACCGCGACTCAGGCCCGGGAGGCGGAGCTTCGTTCCTCCGAGCGGTTCGTGTCCGCGATCACGGACAGCATGGCAGAGGGGATGTTCGCCCTTGACGGCGAGGGCCGTCTGACCTTTATGAATCGTGCCGCCGAGCAACTGCTTGGCTGGACCCAGGACGAGTTGGGCGAGCGCACGATGCACGAGGCGACGCACTGTCAACGAGCGGACCGCTCGCCCTTACCGGTGGAGGACTGCCCGCTGACGAACGTTCGCGCCGGGGGCCCGGCTGTCCGCGTCGACGACGACGTGTTCACCTGCAAGAACGGCGAGCTGCTCCCGGTCGCCTACACCGCCGCGCCGATCGTGGCCGGCGACGGCCGAGGCCTCGTCGTCGTCTTCAACGACATCACGTTGCGGAAGGTCGAGGACGAACGCCGCCGCCGAGAGCTCGAGTGGCTGCTGTGGGTGGGACGGATCAAGGAGGCTCTCGACGAGCACCGCTTCGTGCTCCACGCGCAACCGATCATCGCGCTGCCTGGCCGCGAGACCGTGGCTCACGAGCTGCTCCTGCGGATGCGCGACCGGGACGGGAGCTTGATCGCTCCCGGTACGTTCCTCCCGGTCGCCGAGCGCTTCGGGCTCATCGCCGAGATCGACCGCTGGGTCACGACCGAGGCGGTGAGGTTGGCCGGAAGCGGAGTCAGCGTCCACTTCAACCTGTCAGGGAAGTCACTCGCAGATCGCAACCTGATCGCGGAGATCGCGGGACTGCTGTCCGAGTTTGACGCTGACCCCGGACTGCTCGTGTGCGAGATCACCGAGACAGCGATTGCCACCGACCAAGAGCTCGTCACGACGTTCGTGCGCCACTTGGTCGATCTCGGGGTGCGTGTCGCACTCGACGACTTCGGAACGGGATACGGTGGTCTCACATACCTGAAGCGCCTGCAGGTCGAGCTCGTCAAGATCGATGTCGACTTCGTTCGAGACCTGCCCGAGAATCCCGAGAGCCAGCACGTCGTGAAGGCAATCGTCAACCTCGCCCAGGGTTTCGGGCGCAAGACGGTCGCCGAGGGCGTCGAGAACGAGAAGACGCTCGAACTGCTCGAGCACCTGGGCGTTGACTATGCACAGGGATTCTGGATCGGCCGACCCGAGGCGCTCGAGGATCGCGTGGCGTCGGGTAACGGGAAGGCGCCGGAGTAAGGTCGATTCCGGCCGTCGCCTCTCTACGCGGTGCCCGTCGAGCGGATCGGATGCGGCTCGGCGGCGACGGACACGACGGCTCGGCGCTGCGCCGGGAAGCTCGCCTCGACGATGGCGCCATCGCCAGGGGAGGACGTGATCCGGACGGATCCGTGAAGGAGTTGCACGCGCTCGCGGATCCCGAGAAGACCGAATCCGGCGGTGCTGTGGCCCGGGTCGAATCCGTCGCCGTCGTCGCGGACGCGCAGCTTGACGGTCGTCGCGTTCTCCTCGATCTCGATCACCGCCCGGGCGGCATGCCCGTGCTTTGACGCGTTGGTCAGTGCCTCTTGAATGATCCGGTAGAGCGCCGTCTCGAGCTCAGGCGTGTGCCGTGTCGCCGCGAGGCCCTGCTCGTATGCCAGCTCGATCGAGCTGTCGACCTCCAAGCCGTTGCGGCCCGCGCGTTCGCACAACGCCTCGAGGGCAGCGGCAAGACCAAGCTGATCAAGCGCGGCGGGACGCAGGTCGGTGACGAGCGCGCGGAGGTTCGCGATCCCGTCCTCCAGACGGTCTATTGCCTGGGACACGGCCTGCTCGAGCACATCCGCGCCGCCCTTGCGGCGAGCAGCTGACAAGCTCAGCCGCAGGCTGGCGAGGCTCTGCAGTGTTTCGTCGTGCAGCTCTCGCGCCCAGCGCCCGCGCTCCGCCTCCGCAGCTGTGAGACGCTGGCGCTGAAGCTCGGAGGCCGCGGTCTGCGCAGTCGCGACCGCGGTGGCCGCGCTTGTCGCGAATGCCTCCAGCAGAGCTTGATCCTCGGCTGTGAACTTCGGCCCGTCGTGCAAACGGTCCAGCGCGATCAGCACGCCATAGGTCTCGTTGTGGAAGATCAGTGGGACGACCAGTCCCGCATCGGCGCTCACACCGCGCCGGCCAAGGCCGTGCTGGTCAAAGCGAGCACGGTTGAACTCGACCTCCAGCCGGTGCGTCGAACGGGTCCGCAGCGCCGCGCTGGCGACCGTGTCTGCCAGTGCGATCCGCTGTCCGATCAGGCCGTCTGGGCGCTCTCCTGCGGCAGCGGCCACGACCAGCTCGGTGCCACTGACAATCTCGATCAACAGTGCCCGTGCAGACACCAACGCGCGCCCGCGCTTGGCAACAAGCCCGAGAATGACATCGACATCGGTGGCCCCGGCGACAGCGTGGGTGATCTCCGTCGTCGCCCTGAGCGCGGCAACGTTGCGCGCGAGCTCTTCGCCCCTCGCCGTGGCGCCGGTGTAGCGCCGCGCGTGATCGATCGCGAGTCCTGCGAAGTGGGCGAGCGCGGTGGCAGATTCCTCGTCCTCGTCGGTGAATTGACCTCCGCCCTCCTTCTCTGTCAGATACAGGCTCCCGAATGGCACCGCGTTAACGAGTACCGGAACACCCAGGAACGAGTGCATCGGTGGATGCCCGAGCGGAAAGCCGTACGAGCGGGGATGCTCGCCGACCTCGGCGAGGCGCAACGCAACCGGATTGCGGATCAGCTCCCCGAGCACGCCGCGGCCTCGCGGCAGGTTTCCGATCACTGCACGGGCCTCGTCATCGATCCCGACCGTGATGAATCGGTCAAGCTCCATCCTCGAGTCGCTCAAGACGCCGAGCGCCGCATACTGCGCGCCCGTGAGTTCGCGCGCCGACTCGAGCACCCGGTCGACGACGATGTCGAGGTCCAGCTCGCCGAGCACGCTGCCGGCGATCTCCAGCAAGCTCCGTGACTGATCGTCTATCAGCGCGTCCCTCTGGTCGAGTCCACCTCGTTGGGCTACAGCCAATCATGCTCCGTCGCCAACTGCGACCCTGCTTCGAGGATACGCTTAATCACAGGCGTCTCGCGGTGGTGCCAGACGGCGTCGATCGTCAGCACCGACGTCGACGGCGCGAGATCGACGAGCGCGATCCCGCGTGGCAGCTGCTCGATCAGTGAGCTATTGATCAGCGCCACGCCGCGCCCGCTGGCGATACAGCCCCAGACCGTGTTGCCGGCGGCATGCTCGTCGAGGTCTGGCTCGAACCCGGCGGTGCGGCACGCCCCGATCACCGTGTCACAGAACCCGGGGGCCCGCGACCGCGGCGATCCACTCAGCGCCGGCACACGCGGCGGGGCTTCGGGTACGCCCCGCCGGGGCTATACTCGCCGCTCTCGCGGCTGTAGCTCAGTTGGCTAGAGCGTCTGCTTGCCATGCAGAAGGTCGAGGGTTCGAGTCCCTTCAGCCGCTTCACGAAAGCCCCGCAAATCGCGGGGTTTTCTTTTGCTCCGGCACGCGCGAGGTCTCAGCGCGACAGGCCCGGGTCAAGGCCAGGGTCAAGGTCTTGCAGAGCCGCGGAGGTGTGACGTGAATCGGACTCCCGCATTCGACGAGTGAGCCGCCGTCTCCAGCCGCTTTGTCGACCTCGCCTACGGATCCACAGCGCGGCGCTCCCGGAGTCGAGCCTGGCCCCCGGACCTCGGGCGGCTAAGCGGTCGTCGGCCGGGAGGGACGGTGGCGCCATGGCCGGCGCAGTGCCGCGTAGACCGTGAGGCCTCCGAGCAGGAGGGCGCCCAGCACGACGCTGATGACCGCGCCGGTGCTCCAGCCGCTGGCGCCGGTGTTCATCATGCCGCTGCCCATCATGTGGCTGGCTGCGTTCTGCCAGCCGGCGCGGCTCATGTGCTGCCAGCTGCCGTTGCGCATCCACGAGAGGTCTGAGCGCATCATCGCGCCCCACCCGCCGCCGGTGGACGCGCCGCCCATCATCCCTCCGCCTCCCATCATCCCCGAGCCCGTGCGGCTGGTGGCGCAGCCGGCGTAGCGGCGGCCGAGTGCTTGGTGCATGCGGTCGGCGTTTCCGGCGCCGATCATCGCCTCCATCCGGCTGTTCATCGTTTCGTGAGCGGAGCTCGAGCCGATCATGCGCTCCATCACGTACTCGCCGAGGTGTTCGATGTCGGTCGTGCTGAGGGTCGTGCAGGTGGCTGTGCCGGCATCGACGCGCGCGGCGATCGCGCGGCCGGAGCTGACTTCATCTGACAGCGAGGCGTAGGCGGACGCGGCGCCGAAGGCGAGCATGCTCGCCAGGAGTGCCGCCAGGATTGAGATACGCGTAGTCATCGTCTTCACCTTATGAGTTGAACTGGTAGGCGACATCCGCGCTGGCTACCGGCGGGGTCGGTGAAGGAGTACTCAGCGTCTGCTTTGGTCCGCGGTCGCGTTGCGGTTGGAAGCGGCGCAGGCGCAGGGCGTTGGTGACCACGGAGACGCTGGAGAACGCCATTGCGCCGCCGGCGATGAGCGGGTTGAGGAGTCCGAGCGCGGCGAGCGGTAGCGCGGCGATGTTGTAGCCGAACGCCCAGGCGAGGTTCTGCTTGATCGTCCGCAGCGTTGCCCGGGAGAGGCGGATCGCGTCTGCGGCCGCGCGCAGGTCGCCGCTGACGAGGGTGAGGTCGCTGGCTTCGATCGCGACGTCTGTGCCGGTGCCGATCGCGAGTCCGAGGTCGGCTTGCGCGAGGGCGGGTGCGTCGTTGACGCCGTCGCCGACCATCGCCACGACCCTGCCCTCGGCCTGGAGGCGTTTGACGACGGCGACCTTCTCGGCGGGGAGGACCTCGGCGATGACCTCGTCGATGCCGACCTCGGCGGCGACCGCTTTCGCTGTCGTCTCGTTGTCGCCTGTCGAGCAGAACCGGGCGAAGCCCGAGGGCTTTCAGTTGGCCGATAGCCTCCACGGAGGTCGGCTTGATCGTGTCGGCGACGACGAGGACGGCCTTGGCTTCGCCGTCCCAGCCGGCGCGTCGGCTGCCTCAAGGATCGTGAACCGCCGTCCCTGCCCAGCGAGGAAATACCCGATCGCGAGACCGGCCTGGCCGCCCCCGACCACGATCACCTCGCGGCGTTCCGTCATAACGTGCATAGGTTCTCGCTCACTTTCTCGGCGCTAGCGCGCCAGATGAATGGCTGCGTCAACGCTCGCATCCCCCGGCGGGCCGTGCTGCGAGACTCACGTGCAGAACCTTCCCGGCGGGGAGCAGCCGATGTGCGCAGCCGTACCTCGAACAACCAGAGCACCTCATAGTGCGACCAAGCACCCGCTGCGGGCGCCGGCGATCTGGGGCATCGTGTTCGGAGCGCTCCAAGCGGCGTCGCCGCTCGCCTTCTGGTGGCTCGATCCGTCGACGGTCTACGCCCTCAGTCTCGTCCTCATCGCCTCGGTCTACATCGGCTTCGCGGTCGCCGACGGACGCCCCGCCGTGATCGCCGTCGAGATCAGCGTCGCCGCGACGTTCGTGATCGTCGCCGCGGCGGCCGTCACCGGCTCGCCCTGGCTGCTCGTCCTCGGGCTTACCGGCCACGGGCTCAAGGACCTCTGGCAGCACCGTCACCAGTTCGTCGCGAACACTCGCTGGTGGCCGCCGTTCTGCCTCGTAGTCGACTGGGTCGCCGCCACCGCGATCGCCGTTGAGATAGCCGCGGGCGTCCACTTCCGGTAGGAAGCGTGCCGGTGCGTCCCCGCTGCGGGCATCCGCGAGGAGTCCCGCCGCCCGGCCGCGCACCGGGGATGCAGTCCCTGATTCCAGCAAGCGACGGTTCATCCCCATGGCCACCGTCCAAGTGCACCGCTGACCAGCGGCGCGAGAACCAACGCGACCGCGGGGACCACGATCACGGTCAGTACGAGCGTGCGCCCCGTCACAACCGCCCGCACTGTAACACGGAGATCGCGCAGTCGGCGAGAACCCGGGGCCCGGTGTATGAGACCCGGCCTTCCCGCGAAGTCACCCCTCTCGCGCGTAATCGCGCCAATGAGTCGCCGACGTTGCTGGGGATCATCACGCTCTGGCGTGCGCCCACCCGTCGGCGACGGCCTCATCGATCAGCCCCAGCAGCTCGAGCTTGGTCTCCGCGCTCACGCGCGTCGGGACCGGGCCGAAAAGCCCGAGCGTTGCCTTCCCCGGTGCAAGCTCAGCTCGACCGCCAACTCCTTCAACGCCTCCGACAGCCGATCGTTCTCCGCCAGCGCAGCCTCGAGCTCGACCTGCTCCGGGGAGGGCATCCGCCCCGGCTTTGAAGCGGCGAACGCCGCCAACGCCGCATCCTTGGCCAGCTGCCTGATCCGGATCACCGTACTCACATCGACGCCCCACTTTCGGGCAGCGTCTGCCTGCGAGAGCTCCTGCGAGCACACCTCCAGGAACACCTCCCACTTCTCCTCCGGCGCCAACTGCCGCCGCTTGCGTGGCTTGCCGTTCTCCATCACATCGTCCTCCCTGGTCCAGGGCCCGAACAGCCTCCCAGAATTGGTGTGAAAAACGACCCGACCTCTATCGCGAAGTCAGACGCAAACCAATATGACCGTCGAGGAGACGTTGCAGATCGCCGAGCCCGTGTTGCTCGACCTCCTCGACAGCGCCGAACGCGGGGATCAACAGCGCCTTCACGTGGCCGGGCCCTCGGCGGGCTGGTTGGCGGCGCGGGCGCCGGTGCCGGGGCCGCGCACAGCCTGGTCGGGGTACTCGGCCAGCTGCGGGTCGGTGAGGACGGTGATGATCGTCTCCAGCGCCCGCTGCTCGGTGAGGCGCTGCTCGAGCCACACGTTCGAGCCCGACATCTCCTCACCGGTTCGCGCCCGGAAGGCGGCCTGTCGCTGCGCGATCAGCTCGTTGAGCTTGGCCAGTTGCTGTTCGTGCTCGGGCAGGTAGCTGGCGTCGGTCGTGAACTTGTCGCAGGTCAGGCACGCGTTGCCGCGATTGCACGCCTGCCGCGGTGGGAGCATGCACAGCCCGTTGGGCAGCACCCGGTCGGTGCGCTTGTCCAGCTCGATCAGCGCGAACAGGTCGCGCGGATCGACGTCGAGATCGCTGCCGTCGGCGGTGATCTTCTTGTGGCGCAGGAACTCCCGCTCATGGGTCTCGCGCAGCGTCTTGGAGTAATGCATCGTCATCCGCGGCGACAGGTGCCCGAGGTAGCGCTGCACGACGTGCACCGGGACGTTCGCATTGATCAGGCTCGTCGCGCGGGTATGACGAAAGCGGTGCACGTTGGTGAGCGGCGGCCGGCGTCCTTGGCTGTCGCGGATGTCCGCCAGCTCGCCGAGCTGGTTCATGCGCCCGCCGAGCGTCGTCTTGGGGTAGGGGTGGCGGCCGAGGTTGTTGCGGGTGACCGCGAGGAACAAATAGCGCGGCGGAGGCGCGCGCTCGTCGCGCAACAGCGACCGGACGTGCTCGTGCGCCCACTGCTGCTGGGCACGCACGATCGCGACGACCTCTTGGTCGACGAAGATGGTGTTCGGCGCGCCGTCGATCTTGGTCTGCTGGAAGCGCAGCTTCGCGACGACCGCGTCGGGGTCGCTGTCGCTCACCTCGGCGGCGATACCGGCGATCGGCAAGATCGGGTCGAAGTCCAGCAGCAGGATCTCGCTGACCCGCCGGCCGGTGCGGGCGAGCAGCATCAGGATCCGCATCGCCTGCTCGTCGCCGAGCCCGCCTTCGTCCTTGGGCGCGGCGAGCACCCCGGCGTGGCGCATCAGCTGGTCCATCGTGGTTTGGTCGAACAACGAGTCCTCGCCGGGCGGCTGGGAGATGCGCGGCTTCTCGCCTTGGCGCCACAGGCGGGTGTGCTGGTCGCCCAGCCGCTCCCAGCGCGGATCGTGAAGCGCGCGGCCGGCCTCGAGCTTGTGGTCGGCCATCCAGGCGTAGAACTGCTCGACGTCGGTGAGGATGTTGTGCACGGTCGGGCCGCCGATCAGCTCGCCGCGGCGCGGCCCAGCGGTCGCGCGCCGCTGCTTGACCGCGGCGAGGAAGTCGAGCGCCAACAGCCGCAGATCGGTCGGATCGGCGCACAGCCACGGCTCGGTGATCCCCCGCCCGGCGATGAACCGGCCGAAGATCATCAACGAGTAGAGACGGGAGCGGATCGTCGCCCAGCGCAACAGGCCGGTCTCCAGCGCGACCTTCATGTGCCACTTCGCGCCCTCGCGCAGCCACGGCTGCTCAAGCGCGAGGAAGTCATAGCCGGACATCGCCCGGTTGGGCTCGTGCGCGCGGATCGGGATCCGCGCGTCGAACTTCGGGCTCCACACGTCATGCTGCCACCACTCACGCAGGTCGTAGGCGAGCACCAAATGCCGGTAGCAACGCCGCAGCGTCGCCGGCCCGTTGCTCGTCCACATCCGGTGCAGCTTCCCGGTCCGCCTGGTGCGCGCCTTGGCCAGCTCCCGCTTCCAGCGGGCCAACGGCAGGTCCATGAACGACCGCATCCGGGGCTTCTTGGCGGCCCGGTAGTCCTCGTCGAGGATGATCAGCCACCACACCAGCTGGCTGTAATTCATGTTGATCGTCAGCCCCGACTCGATGATCTGCCAGAAGCAGTACGCCAGCTCGCGCTGCATCGCCACCGGCAGGCTGTAGAGGTCAAACCCGCGCCAGCTCCCGCGTTCAATGAGCTTCCAGCGAAACGCGGGATGGTCCGGCAGCGTGCGGTAGGAGAACTCCGTAAGCCGCAGCTGCGCGGGGATCTGCTCCCACAGCCACAGGTTTCGCTCCTCGCTGTACAGGCCGCTTCCGTCGATCGTCGCGATCAGCTTGTCGCTAGCAACCAAGCTCATCCGTCCTCCAGCCGGCGGTCAGCTGCTGCCACCGCGCGACCGTGCGCTGCGCGGCGTCCTCCGACACCCACCCATACAGGTTCTGCGTCGTCTGGATGTCCAGATGCCCGAGCCGGCGGCTGACCACATGCTCGGCGATCCCCGACATCAACAGCGCGGTCGCGTGCGTGTGCCGCAACCAGTGCGGCGTGAAGGAGGCCGGCAGCCGGCCCGGCAACTCGCGGCGCAGCCGGCGGACCTGCCACGCGACCGTCTCCGCCCGCAACGGCGCAAACCGCGGCTCGCGCGCCACGTTGACGAACACCCACCAGCAGTCCAGATCGTCAACCGCCCGGTCGGCGCCCTGGTCGCACAGCCGCCACAGGTACTCGCCGTAGAGCCGGTCGAGCTCATCAGAGATGTAGATCCGGCGGAAGCCGCCGTTCTTGACCCGCAGCCCGTGCGGGTGATCCTCGCGCGGAACGACCTCGACGAACGGCGTGTCCCCGAGCCCGGTATGCCAGTCGCGGTGCTGCAACGCCAACGCCTCGCCCAACCGCATCCCCGACTCGGCCAGCAGCGCCCACAGCAGCCGGTCGCGAACCGACCCCCGCCAATCGCGCGCGACCGGATCCCACTGGGCGCAGGCGTCGAGGATCAACCCGACCTGCACGGGAGTGAGCGTCGGCGGGGTCGCCGGCCGCGGCCGCGACACGCGCACCACGCTGCGCTCATATCCGCGGCGGCGGGCGACGTGCTCGAGCATCGGCTTGTAGACGCGGCCGCGACCCAGCACTCGCTCGTAGAGCCGCGACGCGGTCTCCACCCCGTTGTAATGGTGATAGCGGTAGAACGAGCACACCGCCTGCACCCGCAACGCGACCGTGCCCTCGCTGAACCTGGCCGGCCGACGCTCGATCGAGACCACCGACGGCGAATCGCCAGTCCGCAGCCAGCCCAGAAACCGGCCGAAGTCCTCGACCGTCACCACATCCCACGCAAGGCCGTAGACGGCCAGGAACTCCCACCACAACGCCAGCCCGCGCGCGTAGGACTTCACCGTGTTCGGCGAACGGCCCAGCATCCGCAAGTACTCCAGATACTGCTCGACCGGCTCCACCACCCGGTGACCGGCATCCAGCACCGTCCATGTGCGCTCGCCATCCGCAACAACGACGCGCTGCGTCCGGCACGCGCCGGTAGCGGAGCTGATCAAGGCTGGGTCTGGCATACGGGGCCGGGCATCATGCCGACCCCGGCGGACGTTCAGCCCGAGGAGAGCAAGCGAGCGACGGGGGTGGTCGACGAGCCGCGCCCGCCGGTCACGAATCCCAGCTCGCCTACGGCTCGCTGGTCTTCGAGACCGGCGGCATCCCCATCGGCCACCGTCACCCAACCCTCACGGATAACTCGTACGCAACAGGGCCAAGCGGGGATTCAAACGCCCTTTGACCTTCGTTGCGTACGCCCGTGTCTCACTACCGGATTTCGGCTCGCCGGCACGATCAACTGCAAGACGGGCAAGTACGCGCGGATCGTCGACGCCGACTTCGCGCTGCCGCCGTACCCGGTCGAGCAGCTCGTCGGCGACCTCCCCGACCCGACCGCACGCGCGCCGCGACCGCGACCGCCGAGGGTCAGCAGCGAACGACCCGTACAAGCGGATCCGCCCGCCGGTGTACTTCGAGAAGCTCGCCGGGATCGCCGTGCCGCCGCGGCGGGCTGGTGCCCTGCCCGGCGCCATCGCACACCGACCGGACCCCGTCCTGCTCGGTCAGCACCGACCCCGACCAGGGCTGGTGCTGCCACTCGGGCGCTGCGGAGCGCGCGGCGCGATCTACGACCTCGCCTCGGTGCTGCTCGGCGGCCCATGGGGCCGCGAGCTGCGCGGCGAGGAGTTCAAGCGCGCCCGCGCGTACGTCGCCGACGTGTTCGGCGAGATCACCTGAAACCGAAGCAACTCAGATCCGAAAGGAACCGCGATGCTCACGCTCGCCCCCAACACCACCGTCTCGCAGCCGGTCCGTGCGCTCGGCATGGCAAACACGCGCCGCAGCGCGGCCGCCGCCCTGAAGACACGCCTGCGCCGGCGAGAGATCACCCTGCGCGAGATCCTCGACGACCCGCCCGCAGGAGCTCGAGCGACAGATGACCTGGGAGGTGCTGCTCTGGACGCCCGGGATCGGGCGCACACGACTGCGCACGCTCAACGTCCGCGCGATCCGCGACGGGCACGTCAACCTCGCCGCCCCGCTCGGCGCGCTGACCGAACGCCAGCGCAACTGGCTCGCCGAGCGCCTGTGCCGATGAGCGACCCGACCGCGACCGAGAGGCTGGTCGTCGTCCACGTACGCGACCAGGTCAACGCCACGCTCGCCGGCCACGCCGGCCGCGAGTACACCAGCCCGCCGCACCAGCGCTCCGACGCGCTCACGCTCGTCGCGCTGCTGCTCGGACACCCCGCCCAGACCAACGGAGCCCAGCGAAGCAGCTGGAGCTGTCCGCTTGCCGGCGGGCAGCGCACGATCACCCTGGACCCCGTTCCCGGGCCAACCGCAGCCCGTGGCGCAAACGAACCGGTGCCAGCGCCGCCAGGACCCTCGCTCGCAGGCAGCGCGGCCGCCTGGGCCGACTCGCAGCCGACGGGCAAGCTCGCTCGGCGCGGGGACGGCGCTTAGCCCCGAACGCCGCCCCCGATCGGGGCGGCCAGGTCGATCCACAACTCAAACCTCATCGGAGGTGACTGATGACGCACCCGATCGCGGGTGCCCACCCGCCACCCGAACGGCCACGGCAGGAGGCGCTGCTCGACGGGCTCACGCCCGAGCAGGCGCAGGCCGTCCGCCACGGCCCGGGACCCCTGCTGCTGATCGCCGGTCCCGGCGCCGGCAAGACCAAGACGCTGATTCACCGGATCGCACGGCTACTCGCCACGGGCGCCGCGCAGCCGTGGGAGATCCTCGCGGTCACGTTCTCGGTACGCGCGGCCGGCGAGCTGCGATTGCGGCTCGCCGATCTCCTCGGCGAACACCTCGCGCGCGGCGTCACCGCGGCCACGTTTCACTCGATCTGCGCGCGGATGCTCAGAGAGCACGCCAGCGTGTTCGGCCGCACCGAGAACTACACCGTCTACGACCAGGCCGACGTGCGCCGCGTGATCGAATGGCTGCTCTCAGACCAGCAGCGCGGGCAGATCCAACAGGCGCTCGCCGACTACGGGCAGCCCGCCGCCGCCGAGGTGCTCGCCGAGATCTCGCTCGCCAAGAACCGGCTCCTCTCCCCCGAGCTCTACGAGCAGGCCGCCAGGCACACCGCCGCGCCACTGATCGCCGCCGTCTGGCGTGAGGCCGAGATCGAGCTGCAGCGCTCGAACGCCTGGGACTTCGATGACCTGCTCGCGCACGCGGTGCGGCTCCTGGCCGAGCACCCTCACCGGCTCGCGTTCTACCGCCAGCGCTGGCGCTGGCTGCTGGTCGACGAGTACCAGGACACCAACGAGGCGCAGAGCACCCTGATCGCATTGCTCGCCGGCGCCGGCGGAAATGTCTGCTGCGTCGGCGATGACGATCAGCTGCTCTACAGCTGGCGCGGCGCGGAGCCGCGGAACATGCTCGCGTTCGCCGAGCGGTTCCCAGCTCATGCGAGGATCGTGCTCGGCCGCAACTTCCGCTGCCGCGCCGAGATCCTCGACGCCGCCGTCGCGTGCGTCGCTCACAACGAGCAGCGGGAGGCCAAGGCGCTGATCGCGATGCGCGGCGGCGGCGGTGATGTGCGCGTGATCGCGTACGGCTCAGACCGCCACGAGGCGGACTGTGTCGCGGCCGCGATCGCCCAGGCGCTCGCAGGCGGCATCCCCGCCGGCGAGGTGCTCGTGCTCGCGCGGACCGGGTACGCGACCGGGCCGTTGCAGGCCGCGCTCGCCCGGGCCGGGATCCCGCACCGGGTGCTCGGCAGCCTCGGGCTCTACGAGCGCTCCGAGGTCCGCGACGCGCTCGCCTACCTGACACTGCTCGCCAACCCCGCCGACGCGCAAGCGTTCCGGCGGGCCGTCGGTCGCCCAGGCGCGGCGTCGGCGCCGCGACCGCCAACCGCGTCGTCGCGGTCGCCGCGAGACGCACACGACGGCGACCTGATCGCGGCGAGCGCGCACGCCGACGCTGATCGAGAGCATCCGAACGCCCTCGGTTCGCGACCGGCTGAGACGGTTCGGCGAAGGCCTCGAGCGTGTCCGTTGCGAGCTCCAAGCCGGCCGCTCGATCGGGCATGTCGTCGTCGCCGCGGTGATGCTCGACGGCGGGCTCGTCGCGCACTACCAGCGGCGGCGCGACAACTCACCGAAACCCGACGAGCGCAACGACGCCGAACGCGTGCTCGAGGACCTCCGCTCGCTGTGCCGCGCCGCCCAGGCCTACGAGGAGCAACACGGCGACACCGCCACCCTCACCGGGTTCCTCGAGCACGCAGCGGGCCTTCACGCCCACGAGATCGCGGCCGGCGAGCCGGACCGGCGGATCACCGTCTCGACCATCCACCGGGCAAAAGGGACCGAGGCGCAGCTCGTCGTGCTGATCGGCTGCGAGGAGCGGCTGTTGCCCTCCTGGCGCGCGCTCGCCGCACCCGACGGCGACCAGCTCGCCGAGGAGCGGCGCCTGTTCTACGTCGCGTGCACCCGCGCCAAGGACCAGCTGATCCTCACCCACGCGGCCACACGCGGCAACCGGCCCACCGGCGGCCCCTCCCGCTTCCTCGCCGAAGCCCGACTGATCCACCCCACCCAGGCGCTCGCCGCCTGAACACCAACCCGCTCGAAAAGGAGCAACCCATCATGAGCAACCCCAACCCCGCCACCACGACCGCAGCGCCCGCCGGAGCGGCGCGCACCCACGCCGAAGCCGGCGAGCTGATGCGCCGGCCGTTCGCGCCCGGGCGCGATCGGCTTCCGCGCGATGACCAAGGTCACGCTGAACGGCGTGCAGTACGGCGGCGCGCAGGTCGCCGCGTTCCTGAGCGCGCAATCGGTCGTGCAGCGCCTGAACCACGTCGTCCCCGGCCGCTGGCGACAGCAGTTCACGCCAGTGGCCGGCGAGCTCGTGCCCGCCAACAGCAAGAAGCTCTACCTCGCGTGCCGGCTGACCATCACCCTCCCCGCAGAGCCGGGCGGGCCTGAGGTCGAAGGCGAGCTACGAGGACATCGGCGAGATGGACGCCGGCTCGTTCGCCGGACTGAAGGCGCTGTACTCCGACGCGCGCAAGCGCGCCGCCGTCGCCGCCGGGATCGGCGCCTACCTGTACACGGCGCTCGCGCCGGTCGTGCTGCCGATCGGCCCCGGCGAGCGGCAGGTCCAGGCGATCCGCCGCGGGCAGGGCAAGTCCGACCTGCTCGTCAATCTCCGCCGGCCACCGAGCAATGGCTCAGGCAGGGCTACGAGGCGCGCATGAACACCGACGCGGTCCGCCGCGACCTCGGGGCGATCCTCGCGCACGGCGAGCCCGAGACCGGAATGGGCCAGGGCGAAGCCGCCGAAGCAGACCAGGCAGCCGCCGAGACAGCCGCCACCGAGACCGCGGCAGCCACGGCTCCCGACACGGCCGCCGGCTCCGAGACGAACGGCGTGGTCGCGATCGACTTCGGCGGCCTCGGACCCGCCGCCGCATGAACAGCGACGCGCGCAGCCGGCTCGCCGCCCAAGCGGCGGCGGCCGGCTACCCGCCCGACCTGCTCGCGCACATCGCCAACGCCACCCTGCCCGGCTACCAGCCCGGACAGCAGCTCGAAGACGCGCAGATCGAACAGGTCACCGACGCGCTCGAGGTGCTCGCCCAAGCCGGCTACACCGCCGCGGACCTCCCCGCCCAGCTCGCCAACTATCAGCGCCGCCACGGCGAGGACTGGCGCCAGCGATTCTGGGCCAGCGCGCTGCGGATCGCGAGCGTCCGCTACCGCCACCCGAACCGCTACGGGCTCTCGCCCTGCGAGACCGACCCCGACCGGCTCACCCAGCACGCCCGCGACGCATCCGCGCGTTCGCCGGCGGCGGCGCGCGCCGCCTGAACCGTTCTCCAGAACCGAAAGGAGTCCGAGATGACCAATCTCGCGCTCGCCCCCGCCGACGCCCCGGCGCCGGCGGAAGGCGCCCGCGCGGCCGCCGCGCTGGCCGCACGGATCGCCGTGCCCCGCCGGCTCCCACCCCGCCATGACGGCGAGCCGCTCCGGCACCTCTCCGCCTCGTCCTACTCGCTGTGGGTCACCTGCCCGGAGGCATGGCGCCTCAGATACCTCCAAGGCCGCAAGGAACCGCAGATACCAGCGGTTCGGTCCGGACCGGCCGTGGGGATTCGCCGACCCGACCAGCTGGAAGTGCTCGCCGCGCTACTGCTCGCACTGGGACGGCTGCCCAGGCGGCGCCGGTCTATAGCGGGGCCTCGCGCCGCGCACCCGGTACCTACCAAACGAACCCCTGAGAAAGGAGCCACGCATGCCCAACCCGATCGCCGCCCGCTACCGCGCCGCGCTGCGCCACACGGGCGGCGACTGCCCGATCGAGGCAGGCGTGCTCGGCCGCCTGGCCGACCACGAATGCGCCCACGGCCGCCTCCCCGGCGACCACACCCCAAAGTGCGGCTGCTGGCCGCAGGAGAACGCACCCGTCATGGCACTCAGCCAGCGGGTGCGACCGCAACCTCCGCCAGCCAAACGGCAGGCGGCCTGACCCAGGGATGGTGGGCCGCGATCGCATGCACCGCTGTCCAATCGGCGACTGCACCGCGCAGGTCCCGCGTGAGCGGCTCATGTGCCCGCGGCACTGGCAGCTCGTCCCTTCCAAGCTCACACGGGCGCTGCGCCGCGCCTGGCGCAACGGACAGGGCGCCGGCACCCGCGCCCACCGCGCGGCGGTCCGCGCGTGCATCCACGCCGCTCGCTCCAGCTGCCACCCGTCCTGTGACCAGAACCTGCGAGGAATGGTGCGCCGGTTCCTCGCCGGCTACCGGCACCCCAACCACATCAACGGCGAGAGCTGGGACGAGGAAGACATCACGCGCGTCATCCGGGTGATGCGCTGCCACCCGCACAAACCCGATCCCCGAACGCGGCGCTGCCGGCGCTGCGGCGCCACCCTCGCCACATGACCAAACCCAACCGACACATCACCACTCCAACCGAAGGAGACCCTCACTGATGCGAGACATCGCCACCATCACCCTGTCCGGCAACTTGACCCGCGACGTTGAGCTGCGCCAGCTGCCCTCCGGCGCCGACGTCGCCCGACTGCGGATCGCCACCACCACCCGCCGACGCAACGGCGAGGAATGGGTCGACAAGACCAACTACTTCACGATCGAGGTGTTCGGGGCCCAGGCCCGCGCGTGCGCGCAGTACCTGTCCAAGGGCTCGCGCGTGTTCATCGACGCCGAGCCCGACTGGCGCGAATGGACCGACCAGCAGAACAACAAGCGAGAAGCCGTGACCTTCAAAGCCCGCCAAGTGCTCTTCGAAGGCGGCAGAGCAGACAACGCCAGCAACGGCACCGTCGCGCACCAGACCACGCCCACGCCCGTCGCCGTCACCCCACCGGCCACACCCCCTGCGGTGCACACGGCGGGTAGCGCAGCCGGCCAGCCGACCGCCGACGACCTGCCGTTCTGATGATTGACACCGACGACCGCGACGTCGATGTCCGCACCCAGACACTCGCGACGAGGATCGTCGCAATGCCCGCCGACGTGTTCAGGTCGCCGCGGTCGACAAGCTGCACCTGACGGTAGACGGCCGGACGCTATGCGGCCTTGTCACCGTTGACGAGCTCGACCTCTACAGCGACGAGGTCGCCCTGCGCGCCTGGAACATCGGCCCGCTCGAGCAATGCGCGCAATGCGCGAGCGCGCTCGTGACACGGATTCGCCAACCGGCGCGGACGGACCTCCGCGCGGCAGACCGCCGAACCGGGCACCGCGAGCACTCCACGCCGGCGCAGCCCTACCAGCCGATCCACGAGCAGCGGACATAGAACGTCATGCCCCGAGGCGAACGCAGCATCGATGACCAAGTACTCCGCACTGCGCAGCCCCACGTTAAGCGGCATGCCGGCGGTGATGAATCCCAAGCTGATCAGCCGCCACATCGGGCTGATCACCGGGACCGGCTGGGGGCCGAGTCCGCAGGCTGTCACCGCCGCGCTCAAGCGGCTCGCGCAGGCGGAGCTCGTGCAACGAGCCGGCAGATCGCGAACCTGCTGGACGGTGACGCGATGACGCCTCGATCGCTCGCCGACCAGAGTCGATCGCGCTAAGATGCGGTCCTCTCCGCTGTGGCGTGGGAGCACGAACTGGACGTCCCGAACAGGAGTGGGCATGAGGGACTCGGCAGCGACGAGCAGCTGGTGCGAGAGAGCGCAGGCGAGAAGGCCTCCCAAGGATGGCGTATCCGCTCGCGCATCGTGTGAGTTCTGAAGTGGCGCTGGAGGGCCGCGCGAACCCAAGGAGGAGGGGAGAGAGAGGGAAGGCGTAAAGAGAGCATCGCGTTCGAGTGAAACACACTCCCAGGGCCTGGCGGCGACCCGAACAGGAGGTTCCCGTTGACCCTCATCGCAATCCTCGCGCTGACGGTCTCGCTCGCCGCCGTGTGGCGGCTTACGCGCTTCGTCGTGAAGTTGTTGTTGCTCGGCGCGCTGATCACCCTGATCGCCAGCTACGGCACCAGCGCACACCGCGCGCACGCGCCCGGCACGATCAGCTCCACCCGCCCAACCAGCGCCCGCCCGGCGCGCCCGACGCCCCGCTCGAAGAGTCGCCCGCGGAACCCGGTCAAGCGCCAGTGAGAAGGGCGCAAGTGATGCCCAGCACGACGGCCGCCGCAGCCGCCCCTCGCGCTGACACGCCCGTCCGCACGGCTGGAACGAGCCGCAGCCGCCGAACGTCACACTCTCGAGCGCAAGCGCGGGCAGCTCGCGCCGAAGCCGAGCGGGTGCTCGCCCAACTCGTCCCGATCGACCGCGCTCTAGCGGAGATCGACGAGCGCGTCGCGCTCCTGCAACGCCTCGCCGGAGACCTGCCGACCCGCAACGGCACAATCGAATGCGACAAATGTCGCCCGCGCCGGCGGCAAGCGGCTGTTCGGCGCAGAGATCCGCGAGACCGCGGTCAGGACACTGCGAGCCCAGCCGCAGGCCGTCGAGGCGCTTCACTACCGCGACTGGTACGAGCTCGTCCGCCGCGCCGGCTACGTGATCGCTGGGAGCGACCCGCTCGCCGTATTCCTGACCCAGCTCACCCGCTCGCCCGTCGTGCAGCGCTCAACCCAGCCGGGCGTCTACGCGCTCGACCTCGCATCGCCGCAGCGGCTGCGGGGCAAGCTCGACCGGCTCAAGCGCGAGCTGCGGGAGACGGCCATAGCGGAGTCGCACGGAGCCGATCTCGCGAACCTGCGAGCACACCGGCGCCGGCTCCAGCTCTCGATCGACCGACGCGAGCGGGCGCTCGACGAGGCGTTGCGAACACTGACACCCGGTCCCAATGAGCCGCCGAGCCCAACGCCAGGACGGCCCGGCGCCGACACCCCAAGCAAGGCTCTGGACAACCGAGAAGAGGAGCGTGCTGATGCCCAATCCTGATACCGCTGCCGTGATACCCGGGCGGACCGGCCCACCGTGGGCGGCCGAAGGCACGGTGTACTTCTACGGTGGTTGGTTGTCGAACTTCGCGCCGACGCACGGTCTGCGGCTGCCGTTCGGCTACCACGGCCACCACGAGAACGACCGCGTGCCCGTGAGCACAGTCGAGCACTGGTTTCAGGCATGCAAGGCAACCTCACGCCAGCAGTTCGACATGATCCTCGCGTGCGGCACCGCCGCGGCCGCCAAGCGCGCCGGACGCGAGACCGAGTTGCGCCCCGACTGGGAGCAGGTCCGGTTCGAGGTGATGCTGTGCGCGCTGCGCGGCAAGTTCGCGCTCGAGCCCTACCGCTCCGCGCTGCTGTTGACCCATCCGCACCCGCTCGCTGAAGACAGCCCCAACGACTTCGTCTGGGGCGCCAGAGACCCAGACGGCGGGCACAACGGCCAGAACCTGCTCGGGCTCGCGCTGATGCGCGTCCGCGACGAGCTGATCGCCGACGTGCGCACCCGCCTGACGGCGCTCGCCCCCGCCCGCTGAACCTCCGCGCGCCACGAGCGCGCAACGCAACTCAATCCGCACGACGCCCCCTGTTGACGGCCGTCGTGCGCATCCTCGAAAGGAGCCTCCATGACGGATCTATCCCGCGCTGCCGGTGCCGGGCCCGCGGCCGCCTCCACGAGCTCGGGACGAGCGCTGAGCCTGCCGGGCTGGGGCGGGCGGCTCGACAGCGAGCGTGTCGAGCGCGACCGGCTCATCGCTCAGGCGCGCAGCACCGATGCCGCGCGCCAGTTGCAGCGCTGCTTCCCACGCTGGGGCCAGGCGTTCGAGCACCTTAGCTGGCGGGCGTTGGTGCGGCTCGCCAACAACGAGCCCGTCGATCCCAACGACCGCGACGTGTGGCGCAGCGCCGACGAGCACGCGCAGGCGGTGCTGCGCCGGCACGGGATCACGCTCAACCCCCGCCACCTGACGCTCGCCGCGATCGAGGCGCTGACCGACGGGCAGGCGCGCGCGGACACCGACGCCGGCCTCGACTGGACGCAGATCACGGCGCCAGCGAGCCAGCTCGACGAGAAACTGCGCCGAGCACACGCCACGCTCCCGCTCGACCTCTCAGACCCGGCCGTGTTCGGTGATGTCGGGGCGCAACGCCGCGCGCTCGCCACCCGGCTGGGTCTCCCGGCCGGGCAGGCAGATGACCTCTCACGGTGGGTGCTCGCGCACCCCGACCAATTCGACCCGGTCCAGCTGCGGTGCTGGCGGATCGCCTCGCCCGACATGGCTGGCGGTCGCAGGCGAGCAGCTCGAGGATGTCGACCGGGTCGCAGCGGCCGGTCGCGCTGTTCGTCGATGCCCGCCATGCGCGGCGAGGGCTGGCAGCTGACCCCGGTGCTCTCGCTGGACGCGATCCGGCTGTTCGTCTCGCTCGGCGGCCGGCTCGAGCGCGACCTGCGCTCCGCAGTCCTGCCTGCGGCTGCCGCGAGCGAGCTGATCGAGCGCCTGAACGTGCACACGCTGCACGCCGGCCCGAAGGAATGCCTCGACTCCGCAGGACAGCTCGCGCAGGAGCTGACCCGCGAGCTCGGCATACCTGTGGGGCCCGGTGTGCCGAAGGACAAGCGCGACCGGTGGGGACGACTGCTCGTCACCCGCCGCTCCCACCGCGGAACAGACGGCGCCAGGGATCGCGGAGCTCGAGCTGCGGGTCCTCACCTTCCCAGCGCGCGACTTCGCGCAACGACGCCTCGGATCCGCCCGGCGTGATGACCGCTACGGTCAGCCGAGTGCGGTGATGGACCTCGGCGAGGCGGTACAGACCGCCGTCGAGCGGGGCCTGCCCTTGCTCCTCTCGACCGAGGCCGCCGGGCATCTGGCCGACAGCGTGCGCGTCGGGCGAATGAAAGGCCGGCCCGGCGCGCTCACGATCACCAGCTCGGACGGGCTGTCCGCCACGACCAGGCGGGTGGTCGCCGAGCAGGCGATCAGCGAGCTGCGCACGCTCAAGCAGGACGGCGCGAAGGTGACACTCGACGCCGGCGCGAGGCAGCTGGTGCGCATGACCCTTGCTCGCCCGCTCGCCGATGACGCGGTGCTGCTGGGACGCCAGCAACACATGGCGGCGCTGAAGGTCGTCGGATCCGGCGTCGACGCAAGCCAGGTCGGGACCGGCAAAACCATCACCTCCGCTCGAGCTCTCGCGAACCGGGCCGTGACGACCCGCCGGCTCAGGGCGATGATCGTCGCCGAGGGCCGGCTGCTCGGACAGTGGCACGACGAGCTCACGCGCGGCGCCCCCGGCCGCGGACTGCCGCCGCTCGCACCGAACGTCGAGGTGCTCCTGGTCGATGAGCGGCGTCCGATCGCCGGGCAGATCCGCGAGTTCGACCGGACGCTAGGCAACCGGCCCGGCGTGGTGCTCGTGCCCAACGGCGCGCTTGACCGGTATCCCGCCGACCTGCAGGTGATCCCGTGGCATCTTCTAATTGCCGACGAGGCGCTGCGGTACGCCAACCCGGCCACGGACGCCCACCAGGCGCTGAAGCTCGTGCGGTTCGGCTCGGTCGCGGACTGCTGGCTTCTGACCGCGACCCCGAGAGGCAAGAGCGCCGAGCATCTCGACGTGCTGGTCGGGCTCGCGGTCGGCGACGAGGCGATGATCACCGAGCGGCTGAACACGCGCGAGGCGGGAGACCTGATGGACGAGATCAACGCCCACCGCCTGCGCGTCAACTACGGGCCGCACCTGGTGCGCGTCACCCGCCAGGACATGCAGGCCTGGATGCCCGACGTGCGGCCCGCCCAGCCGCTCGCGATCGACCCCGACCCGGCGCTCGCCGAGCTGCTCGACGCGATCCGCAAGGGCGGCCGCGAGGCCTACCGCCGGCTGCTCGAGGTTCTGCGCGAGCTCAAGCGCCTCGAGGCCGGCAGCGAGCTGTTCAAGCAGGCGCTCGCCGAGCTCTCCAGAGCCCAGGGCGTCGTGCTGGCAATGTGGGCGTCTTCGTCGACGCCAGCGTCGACCCCGAAACGCTGACCCACTCGCAGGCGGCGCTGGCCAAAGCGCTCGTCCGCCAGGGCCTTGTCGCCGAGGCGATCCGCGGCGGTGGCGACGGGCTCCCCCTGCTTCGCGGGATCACCGCGCAGACGCTCGCCGGCATCGCCTCAGAGGAGCAGGTGATCGTGTTCGCCGAGCGCGTCTGGTGCCTGCGCCAGCTCGCCCGCACACTCGCCGAACGCCACGGCGTGGAGGCGCACGTCGCCGACGGCCAGATCAAGCCCGCCGAGTTCGAGGCGCTCAAGCAGCGCTTCACCTCCGGCGAGTTCCCCGTGCTGTGCCTGTCGCGGATCGGCGCAGAAGGCCACAACCTCCAGAACGCGTCAGTGCTCGTCCACCTGGACCTTGCCGTGGCTGCCGTCCGGCCTCGAGCAGCGCGTCGGACGCGCCGCTCGCCCCGGCGCCGCGCGCGGCTGGGTGCAGACCTACATCCCCTACATCCGCGGCGCCGGCATCGAGCACATCGTCTCGATCCTCTCCCCCCGCGGCGCAGAGCACCACGCCGTGCTCGACTCGTTCGAGGGCGTCGCCGCCAACGAGTCGACCGTCGCCACCCAGCTGGGGCGATCACCGGCCAGGTCGCCGACGCCAAGCACGAAGCCGGCTACGCCGCCACCGCCGCACGCCTCAGGGTCGCCGCAAGCGTGTTCGGCGCCTAACCCGACGATCCCCGCGCGCGGGCCGCACGAGCCCGGCCGCCCGCACCTACACACTCAAGAAAGGAGTCGCGCATGAGCGCGATCGACGCCGCCCTGTCCACAATCGACCAGGTCGCCGAGGAGGGCGACCTCGCCCCCGAACGCCCCAATGACGCACTCGAGCTCGACGTCGCTCGCCGACCCGCTCCTGTTGCCCGACGGCAAGCGGATCTACCCGCCGCGGCTGCACGGCGAGCCGATCGACGAGCTCGCGTGCGCGCTGCTGGACCTCGAGCAGCCCGCCGAGTCGACGTTCCTTCGCATGATCGGACCGCCGGGCTCAGGGAAGAGCCAACTCGCGCGCGCGATCGCCTACAGGCTGTGGCCAGCCGCGGCAGGTCCGTCGAGGACCGCCACGGCGTCCCGTTCTACGGGTTCGTCGAGATCAGCGGTGGCCCGTCAAGCGACGAGTACCTGTTCCGCCACGAGTTCGTCCCCGCGGCCGACGACGCCGGCAGCGTGCGGCTCGTCGACTCGGCGTTCGTGACCGCGATGCGCGAGGGCTGGGTGGTGATGATCGACGAGGTCAACACGATCCGCGACGTCGCGCTCTTGAGCGTCAACGCGGTGTTCGACGGGCGCCTGTCGCTCTACCTGCCGGCAACCGGCGAGACGGTGATCGCACAGCCCGGGTTCGCATGCCTGCTCGCCTACAACCCCGGGCTCGTCGGCGGCGCCACCGACATCCCCGACGCCTGGCACTCGCGGTTTCCCGCGACGCTCGAGGTGACCAGCAACTGGCCGGCGCTCGCCGAGCTCGGCGCCCCGCGCAGGCTGGTGGCCGAGGCGATGGCGCTCGATCGCCAGCGGATCGCCGGGGAGGACGGGCTCACCTGGACGCCGCAGTTCCGCGACATCGAAGCGCTCGCGCGGATGATCGACCGGGTCGGCGAGCGCGCCGCGCTGGCGCTCTTCGTCTCCAACCTGGTCGAGCAGCTGCAGGCCGGCAAGGTGCAGGAGGCCGAGGCTGCCGCCGTCTGCCGGATGCTCGACCAGGCCGGCTACGCGCACCTCAAGGTCTCCGCCACCCGCCGGCTGCCGAACCTCCACGGCTACCCACGGGCGGTGAGCTCATGACCGCGCACGCCAAGCGCGGTCGGCCGGCCGTGTTCGTTCAGCAGCTGCACCGCGCCGCCGCACAGCGCGGCAAGCTCGACCCCGTCTACCAGGAGCTCTCCGATCACTGGACAGCGATCCTCCAGCGCCTGTATCCCGTGTGGGCGCTGATCGGGCCCGGCCTGTCAGACCCCGGGCACATCGAGATCCACTCGCGCACGATCTACCTCGACTCCGAGGCACTGCTCGGACCGCGCGAGCAGATCACCGCGGGCCAGCTCGACCGGCGCTCGGTGCTGCGCTGCTTCGGTGTCGCGCTGCACGAGACCTTCCACGCCAAGCACACCAAACGCTGGGCGCTCGAACATGACATCGCGCTGGGCGAGTCACGAGGACGCCGACGAGCGTCAGCTCGCCGTCGACCGGCGGCTGCTCGAGGAGCCGCGGATGGAAGCCCACGGCGTCCGCGAGCACCCGCCCGACACGCTGCGTGGACGGTTCGTCCGCCAGCGCGCTGCAAGCGGCCGTCAGCGACGTGATCCTGCCCGCGTTCGCCGAGCAGCTCCTCGCCGCGACCCTTGCCGGGCGGCCGCTCACGCAGGGACATGGCCGGGCGCGCGACCGTGTACCTGCACGCACGCACCCACTACGGCATCGTCGACCCGGCCGTGCTCGACGGCCTGCGCAGCTCTGTGGCTGCAGGTCCTCGGCGAACGCGACCTCGATGCACTGGACGCCCTGTTCGCCAAGCTCATCTGGATCCCCGACGGCGAGCTCGACGCGCTTGACCGCGCCGCGCGCGAGTACCGGGCGATCATCGGCGCCCCCGACCCGCCCGAAGACGGCAGCTGCGATCAGGCAACCGACGGCGACAGAGCCGATGGCAAGTCCGGCGGGCAGCCGGCCCGGCGGGCTCGCTCGGTGAGGCGCTCGAACAGGCGCTCGAGCACGCCCGCGAAGGCCAGCTGCAGCAGCTCGACACCGACCTCGACCTGCAGCAGGTGCTCGGTGACGCGGCCGGCGCGCGGCGAGCGCAGCGCTCCCCGCGGGCGGGGAGGCGCGACCGGGATGCCGACCGGCCGGATGCCCGACCGCGGCGTCGACCGCCCGCCCGCCCCCGACGAGGTCCAGCACGCCCGCCGCTACGCCACCCGAATGCGCCAGGCACTGACCCACGGCACCAGGCAGATCGACAAGCGCACCCCGGGCGGGCGCTTCGACGGGCGCGCCTACGCCCGCGGCCAAGCCCAACGGCAGACCGGACGGCCCGCTCAGCACTCACCCGTGGCGGATCACCCGCCAGATCACCGCGCCGATCCAGGAGCCGCACGTCGGGCTCGTGATCGACACCTCCGGCTCGATGGGCGCCTACGAGTACGCGCTCGGGCCGATCTGCTGGATCCTCACCGACGGCCTGCGCCAGATCGGCGGACGCTGCGCCACCGCCCTGTTCGGCAACAGCGTCGCGCTGCTCGCCGACGGCACGCAGGCCGCTGCCGCTCGTCCCCGGGATCAAGACCGGCGGCGGCACCGCGTTCGCCGGCGACGCGATCGAGCTGCTCTGCGAACAGCTCGAGATGACAAACCCCCGCCGCCCCCGATTCGTCTACGTGCTCTCAGCGACGGCGGCTGGGCCGACACCCAAGCCGGAGTCGCACAGATCCGCTGGCTCGCCGAACACGACGTCCCCACGATCCACCTCGCGATCGGGATCGCACCGCTGAGCGTCGAGTGCGACCGCATCCACGTGATCACCGACCCCGCCCAGGCGCTCGACCAGATCGCCGCCGACACCGTCGCCGCGCTGCGCGCCCACGTGCGCGCGCGGCCAACAACACCCTCCACCTGAAAGGACACCACCGCATGCCCAACCCCAACCCCGCGCTGCTGCCCTCCCCCGCCCTGTTCGACGTCACCACCGTCGCCAAGGCGCCCGTCGAGGGCACGATCGAGCGCGTCGCGCTCGAGGACCTCGAGCTCGCACCCAACCCCCGCAAGCACATCTCCCAGGACAGCATCCAGTCGCTCGCCGCGCTGCTGATGCGAACCGGACAGCTGATCCCATGCATCGGCCACCGCCCCAACCCCGACCAGCCGACGGTGCTGCTCTACGACGGACAGCGCCGCCTGCTCGCCGCCAACGCCAGCCACGAGCTGTCCGGAACCGAGGGGTTCGAAGACCTCGCGCCCGTCCGGACCCTGATCGTGCTGCTGCTCGACCACGAGCCCACTCCCGACGAGGTCCGGCGCATCCAGGCCCAAGCCAACCAGCGCGAAGAGCTCAGCCTGGTCGACCAGCAACAGCAGTTCGCCGACTGCTGGCACGCCCGCGCCGGCCTGCCCGAGGACGAGCGGATCCTCGCCGTCTGCGCCGACCTCGGCATCTCCCCCAAGAGGGCGCACAACCTCCGCCGCCAGCTCACCCTCCCCGAGCAGATCCGCGAACGCGTCGCCGAGCGCCCCACCGGCCAGCAGCTCTCGGTCACCATGGCCAACCGCCTCGCCGACATGCACGAGCTCGCACCCGAGCTCACCGACGCCGTCGCCAAGCGCATCACCAGCACCGACCTGCATGACAACGCCCTGCGCGACCTCGGCGCCTTCGTGCACCGCACGATCGTCGAAGACGAGCACACCTACGCCGTCCGGATCGACGACGGCGCGCTGCTCGACGCCGCCGAGCACATCGAGCGCGCCCGCGCTCACCTCACCCCCACCGCGCGCGAGCAGCTCGCTGAAATCCTCGCCTGCGACCCCGGCAAGCTCGACCGGGAGCTCGACACCCTCACCGCCCGCGCCAAGACCAAGGCGCTGAAGATCAAGATCACCCCAGAGACCCGCGACCGGGCCCGCGTCGGCCGCTTCGCCTACGTGCACCACCGCGGACAGGACTTCGCCGACGGCATCTGGGTCATCAACCCCGTGTTCATGATCGACCTCGTCCACGAACAGCTCGCCGACCACGACACCGACCCGGTCGCCCGCGACGAGGCGTTCTTCGCCGGCGCCGCGCTCCACGACGACGAGCTCCGCGCCGCCGGGCAGGAAGACCGCGAGCGCCGCAACGCACACCGCCTGCGCCAGGCCGAGGCGACCAACAGCAACCTCGGACTCGGCCACGACCTGCGCGCCGGGCTGATGGACCCCACCCCCGGCCAGCTGCACGCGCTCAAAGCGATCGTCTGCCACCTGCTCGCCCACCACTACCGCGACGTCATCGCCTACGGCGCAGGCTGGACAGACCAAGAACGCCAACAGCCGATCGGCGACACCGGCCGCCACGAACCCCGCCAACCCGACGCGATCCTCGACGCCGAACTGCAGCGCGCGCTCGAGGACCCCGACCCGCTGCGCGGCATCGCCCAGCTCAC
>CAWCDS010000028.1:0-167307 GCA_963794285.1 uncultured Solirubrobacterales bacterium | reverse complement strand
TTGGTACTCCAGAGTGGTACTCCACCTTCACCAACCTTGTGGAGATTACACTCTGGAAATAGAAAAGGCCCGCAAATGCGGACCTTTTCGAAGTAGCGGGGGCGGGATTCGAACCCGCGACCTTCGGGTTATGAGCCCGACGAGCTACCAGACTGCTCCACCCCGCGGCGGACAGTCGATAATAGCAGCGGGCGGAAGATCCCAAAGCGTCGCGCCAAGGCCTAACGCACCGTTCACGAGACCGGATCTCCCCATCATAAGACCGTTCGCGACGCCCTTCCCAGGACGCCATGACGGCGACTCGCCGGCCCAGATGACCGGGTCAGACAACACCGGCGGCATCACCCACGGGCCCCCGGTACCCCGCCAAACCAGCCGATACCGGTTCGCCGTTCTCGATCGCTATCGACCGCACTACCGGCTCACCCCTCAGCCCGCCTCCGTCACGAGCCGCCGGCGTGCCACCCGCACCCAGCGTCTTCACGACTGACGCCACGTCCTCGTCGCCGCCGCCGTCCGCAACCACCTCACCCCACCGCCCACCGACGACCGAGAGCAGCGGCAGCGAGACATCCCGCTGGCGCGCAGCAGCCACCGCGAGGTCAATGTCCTTGAGCGCATGCCGCAGAGCAAACCCCGGCGAGAACTCACCCGCGATCATCGCGTCGGCCTTGGCCACGGCATAGGGCGCGCCCAACGGCAAGTCCGCGAGCGTCTCAGCGAACACGCGCGGATTCAACCCCAACGCCTCCGCGAACGCGACGCCCTCAGCGGCCGCTTCAACCATCGACGCAAGCCACCCGTTCAGGACCAACTTCAGGGCCGTCCCGCTCCCGACCCGATCGAGCCACACGGTGCGCCGGCCGATCACATCGAACATCGGGTCAAGCTGCTCGCGCAGCGCGGGATCAGCCGCCGCGAGCACGACCAGCTTCCCGTCCCGGGCCGGCCCGTCGCTACCTGACACGGGTGCGTCGACGAACGCGACCCCATGCTCGCCCGCGAGCGCCGCAAGGCGGTGAGTCCAGTCGAGCCCAATCGTCCCCATCTGAACCCAGATCGCGCCTGGCCGCAGCGACTCCAGCGCGCCGAAGCGCCCGATCACCGCGTGCTCGGCCGAACCACCGTCCGCGAGCATTGTGATCAGCACATCGGCGTCAGCCGCGGCCCCGGATGGAGTCGAGAAGACCCGAGCGCCCGCGGACCCAAGTCGGCGTGCCTTCGCCGCAGTTCGGTTCCAGACGCCGACCGGATACCCGGCGGCCATCAGATTGCGAGCGATCGGCGTCCCCATCCGGCCGGTGCCCAGCACTGCAATTGTCGGTTTATCCAAAGCGTTCATGTCGTGTCCTTTCGGAATCGGTCTGCCGGCGACAGCACGACTCGCCGCGGCAAACCATTCGTTCGATTTCGGCGAGCTCGTCGCCGGTCGTGACCTCACTCCCTGGTATGACAAGCGCGGGCGGCGGCGCTGCGGCAGCCGACCGCCAACGAGCACCGGCGCCACTGCAACAAGCGCCACCACCAGCACCCCCGCGAATCCCAGCAGGCTGACGCGCGCACTGACGTACTGAGTCGCGACCCCGAGGCCGATGATCGGTCCGGACAGCCCGAGGTAGGCAGCCAGGAAGAACGTCGCGAGTGCCTCGGCCCGAGCCTCACGCGGCGCGAGACCCAGCACCGTGTCGATGCCGCCCTTGACGAGCAGCCCGGCACCGGCACCCGCGAGCACGCCGCCAAGCAGAAACCCGACCAAACTCGCGATCCAGGTACCGGCTGTGACAAGCGCGAGGCCGGCAAGCAGAAGCCCGACCCCGGCCGCTGAGAGCCGCCGCGCGTCATACCGCGACAGCACGGACTGCGCCACCGCGCCCGAGGCGAACACAACGAACGCGGCCATGCCCGCGAGCACATGTGAGTGGTAGCCGAGCGTGCTCGCGAGGAAGCTCGGAGCGAGCGATGTGAACAGGCCGAACACGGCGAAGGCGATCAGCGCGCCGGTAGCCGCAGCGAAGAACCGCCGCCGCTCGGCCGACGGCACCGCGATCCGCTGTGTGCGATACGGCGGGCGCTCCGGCACTCCGGCGGTCTCGGGCGCGAACCTGACCGCCAGTGCCAGCCCTGCCGCCAGCATGCCGAACACCAGATACGGGAGGACGAGCGGATCTGGCAGGAACTGCGCAAGCAGCCCGGCGACCAGCGGGCCAAGAGCGAGCCCGCCGAGATTGGCCGCCGTCGCAACTTGTTCCGCCCGTGGTGACGGGCCCCCAGAACCGCCACCAGAACCGTGCAAATCGGCGAGATACGCGGTCGCCGTGGCCGTCATCGCGCCCACCGACAGCCCGGACAGGACCCGCGCGATCCCCTGCTCGAGATCCAGTTGCGACACGGGGCCGGTGGATCAGCGGAGATGGCCCAACAGGTTCGCGACGGACGGCTGGACCTCGCGATCTTGTCGCTGCCGGAGCGTCAGCCAGCGGGCATCTCGCTGAGGCCGCTCGCGAGCGAGCAGATGGTCGTCGTGTGCCCGCCGGGGCATCGGCTGGCGAGCCGCAAATCGGCGCGGCTGTCCGAGCTCCGTGGTGTGCCGTTCATCGACCACCCGAGTGGCTGGGGCACCCGGATGTCGACCGATCGCGCGTTCGCCGACGCGAGAGTCCAGCGCAGCGTTGCGTACGAGGTGGCCGACACGCCGAGCATCCTCGATCTGGTGCGTCACGGCCTCGGCATCGCGGTCCTGCCGCCATCGCTCGTCCCGGATACGAACGAAGTGCGGATCGTGCCGATCCGCGGCCGCCCACCCGTCTGGGAGATCTCGCTTGCGACGCCGGCAAACAGGCCGATATCGGCTGCGGCACGGGCATTCGCCGACGCGGCGACGTAGCCCATCCGGGCATCCGGTCCGGGACACCGGAGTCGAAGGCCCCCCAACCCACGCCGCCGGTGTCACAAAGCCGGCACGGTTTTTGCGCTGGATTGACACGAATGACGTCTAGATCTGTCACATCTTTTTTCGCATCCTGAGCGCATGGCAACGCTCAAACAAAAGATCGAGGCGGAGTGCAGGATGCGGGAGCTGCTGGAGGACAGCGGCGTGCCGCCGCCGGATGAGGTCGAGTACGGGCACACGTGCATCCGGCTCTTCTGGCACGAGACGAAGTCGGTTGTGGTCATCGATATCGACGAGCCGCCCGAGGGGTTCGAGCCCGTCGGGGAACAGCTGATCGGTGAGCCGCCCGAGGGGTTCGAGCTCGTCGGCGAACAGCTGATCGAGGAGCCGGCCGAGGGGTTCAAGCTCGTCGGGGAACAGCTAATCGATGAGGATGCGGTCGATCAGGATGAGGCCGCGTGACTCCGGCCGTGCCCCGGACGTCACTCCAGCCCGCGCGCTACTGCCCGGCTGCCCGGCGGTAGCGCGCGACCGCCAGCGGTGCGAACGCCGCGATGATGACCAGCGACCAGACGACCGCTGCCCAGACGTAGTTGTGGGCCGGCAGGCCAAGCCAGAGGGAGCGCAGTGCGTCGACCACGATCGTGAACGGGTTCACCTTTGCGAACGCCTGGAGCACCGGCGGCATCGAGGCCACCGGGACGAAGGCGGAGGAGATGAACGTCAGTGGGAAGACGGCGATGAAGCCGACGGAGTTCGCGGCCTCCGGGCTGGAGACGAGCAGGCCAAGGAATGCGAACACCCACGAGAACGCGTAACCGAACAACAGCAGCAGCCCGATCCCGGCGATGACGTGGAGTGCGTTTGTATGAAACGAGAAGCCGATGATGATTCCCGTGACCAACAGGACCGTCATCGAGAGGGTGTTCGTGACGATATCGGCCATCGTCCGGCCCGCGAGCACGGCCGGTCGGGCCATCGGCAACGAGCGGAAGCGGTCGATCAGACCCTTGTGCACGTCCTCGTTCAGGCCGAGCGCGGTCACGAAGCCGCCGAATGCGATGTTCTGGACGATGATGCCGGGGATCAGGAAGTCGACATAGGTGGACCCGGGGGTTCTGATGGCGCCGCCGAACACGTAGCGGAACAGCAGCACGAACATGATCGGCTGCACGGTGAACGCGAGCAGCAGGTCGGGGGCGCGCGGGAGCCGAACCAGGTTTCGCTCGGCGATGATCAGCGTGTCGGTCGCGAGCCGCCTCACCGTGCGCTCTCCTCGTCCGGTGACGGCTCCTCGGCAGCGTGGCCGGTGAGCGATAGGAACACCTCGTCAAGAGTTGGGCGACGGATCGCGAGGTCGTCGATACCAATGCCGGCGTCGCTAAGGCGTCGGACGGCCTCGACCAGGCTGCCCTTGCGCTCGCGTACGCTGAGCTTGATCACGGCGCCCTCCGCGACCGGTGTCTCGTCTGACATCGGCGCGAGCGCACGGACGGCGGCATCCGCGTCGGCGCCGTCCTCGAGGATGACCTCGAGTCGTTCGCCTCCGAGGCGATCCTTCAGCTGATCAGAGGTGCCTTCCGCGATCAGGCGGCCGTGGTCGATGACGGCGATCCTGTCGGCGAGGCGATCGGCTTCGTCGAGATACTGCGTGGTGAGCAGGACGGTCGTGCCTTCGGCGACGAGCGTCTCGATCACCTCCCACAGGCTCAGTCGGCTGCGCGGATCGAGGCCGGTAGTCGGCTCGTCGAGGAACAGGACCGGCGGCTTGGCGACGAGGGCCGCCGCGAGGTCGAGACGTCGGCGCATACCGCCGGAGTAGGTCTTCGCGGGGCGGCTGGCGGCGTCGACGAGGTCGAAGCGCTCGAGCAGTTCGTTGCCGCGCGCTTTCGCCGTGCGCCGGGTCATTCCGTACAGGCGACCGACCATCGTGAGGTTCTCGAGACCGGTGAGGTTCTCGTCGATCGCCGCGTACTGCCCTGCGAGCCCGATGCTCTCGCGCAGCTCCGAGGCGTGCTCTTGGACGTCGAGGCCGACCACCTGGGCGGTGCCGGAATCGGGCTTGAGCAGCGTCGTCAGGATCCGCACGAGCGTGGTCTTGCCCGCGCCGTTGGGTCCGAGCAGCCCGAGTACGGAGCCTCGCGCGACGTCAAGATCGATGCCCGCCAGCGCCTGAACGTCGCCGAACGATTTAGTGATGCCGCGGACCGTGATCGCGACGTGACCATCTGGCGACCGATCCGGCGAGACGCCGGATGTGGACTCGAGGAGTGAAGACGGATGTGCCCCTGACTGCACGAACTGCACAGTACGAGAAACGCATCACGAGGTCCGTACGGGTACCCCCCGAAAATCGAGCGCCACCGGAGACACGGCTGCAGGCCGGCCGCTACAACTGCCGCGAGGACCAGAGAATCGCTGACAGCACGACGCTGACGATCGAGACGACGAACCCCGTGATCCAACCCTGAACGTTGCTCGACACGAGGATCGCGCCGATCGCGACGCCGATGCCGACCACACCGCAGGTGGCGACGAGACGCATGAGGAACCGTTCAAGGCCTAACGCCCTGCGCTTGCGGCCCGGCAACATGTTCTTGGTGGCGCCTGCCTGCGGCGCCTGATCTGCACCGGCTGGGGCCGCGTAGTCGGATCGGACGGGCTCAACGGCCGCCTCGCTCGGACCTTGCGCGACCGACGTCTCGGGACGATCGACATCGACCTCGTCCCCGGGGGTCTGGCGTACGTCGCTCGGTCCGCTGCCGGTGCTCACCACACGACAGTACTCCCCTAGGCCGGGGACGTGGAAACGGTCGCCGGTGGGGACACGTTGGGCGTGCCGGGCGCCGTAAGGAGCGCCGGGGCATGGCGGGGCATGGCAGGCACGGCGGGCACGGACGGGCAAGGCGGTGCACGGCGGGCATGGCGTGCCGCGGGGCGAGGGCGCGGTGCGGCGCCGGCACAGGCACGGGCACGGACACGGACACGAGCACGGGCACGGGCACGGACACGGACGCAGGCCCGGGACCGGGACCGGGACATTGATCGGGACCGGGACATGGACCCTGGACCCTGGACCGGGACATGGACCCTGGACCGGGACATGGACCCTGGACCGGGACATGGACCCTGGACCGGGCCCGCTCCCGGGGCCAGAACTGGGGTGGGGCCGCGCCCGGCGTTGGGGTTGGGGCTGGGGCTGGGGCCGACGGTCGTGCCGCCGGCCCCGGAGCCTCAATTCGAATGACGGCTCACACCGCGACGCTCGTCTCGAGCGGTAGACCGGCTGCCTCCCAGTCCTGCTTGCCCTCGGCGTACTTGCGCACGTTGCTGTACCCCATCCGGCGCAGTGCGCCCTGGGCGATTGCCGAGTTCTGGCATTGGGTGTTGGAGCAGTAGACGACGATCGCGCCGTCGTGGTCGGGCAGGAGGGACGGCGCCAGGTCGGCGACGTCGGTGTGCGGGATGTTGATCGCGCCGGGCAGGTGACCCTGCTCGAAGTACTGAGGGCCGAGCGTCTCGACGACGACAACGGCACCGCGGTCGATTTCCTCGGCGAGCTCGGAGCGGGTGATCAAGGCGGACATGCAAATACCTCCGAAGTTGGTAGAGAGATGAAACGGAACAAGTTCCGGATTATAAGCGGAACGTACTCCGGTTTTCAAGTAGCATGCTCAGTTGGCCGTGCCCGCCGAACTCCCCACTCACCCCAGAGCTGAACGCCGCGACAAGACCCGCAACAGAGCAAAGGTGCTCGCGGCCGCCGCGGAGCTGTTCGCCAGCAAGGGTGTGGACCGTGTGACCGTCGACGAGATTGCTGCACGGGCCGGCGTCGGCGTCGGGACGCTTTACAGGGGCTTTGGAGACAAGGGGGGTCTCGTCGCTGCGATTCTCGATGAGCGCGAGCGGGAGTTGCAGGACGAACTGCTCTCCGGTCCTCCCCCGCTGGGGCCCGGCGCCGCGGCAACGCAACGGATCCGCGCGTTCCTCTACGCGCTGAGCCGGATGGTCGAGAACTCCTACGAGCTGCTCGTGGTCTCGGAAAACAGCGTCCCGGGCGCTCGGTACCGGATCGGCTCGTATGCGGCCTGGCGGCTGCATCTCGCGATGCTGCTGCGCGAAGCCGCCGCGGAGGTCCCGGACGCTTCCCGCGCCGACGTCCTCGCCCTGGACCCCGACGTGGCCCCGGACAAGGCCGCCGCCCGAATCGAAGCCGACGCCGGTCTCCTCGCCGATGCACTACTTGCCCCACTCGCGGCTGACCTTTACCGCCACCAGCGCCGCGAGCTTGGGATCAGCGCCGAGCGGATCCGGGATGCCGTCATCCGACTCGCAGACGGTCTGATCAGTTGATCGGGATCAGGCGGCGCCCGACACACAGCACACGCCGGACAACGCCAGACCGGGACGAGGCGGCACGTGACCCCCGGGCGGCACCTGACCCGGGGCGGCACCTGACCCGGGGCGGGACCTGACCCGGGGCGGGACCTGACCCGGGGCGGCACCTGACCCGAGGCGGCACGTGACCCGAGGTGCCACCCGAGACGAGGCGTAACACTAGACTGCCCACCCCGGCCGCATGTAGCATGACCGCCTCGTGAGGAAGCCGGAGGGGTCTCTCTCGGAAGTACCGGCGGACGGCCGCGACGTCCGTAACCGATGACGGACGCAAGCTGCACCTGATGACGGACGCACGCGGCAACCGATGACGGGCGCAAGCGTACGCCAACCCTCCGTCGCCGACGTGGTCGGGACGACAATCGCGGCCCAGGGCGTACAAGACGCGTTCGGGATCATCGGCAGCGGCAACCTGGTCGTCACCAACGCGCTCTGCCGGCACGGCGCGCGCTTTCATCATGCGCGCCACGAGGGTGGCGCGATCTGCATGGCCGACGGTTACGCGCGGGTCAGCGGCCGGGTCGGGATCTGCAGCGTCCACCAGGGTCCCGGCCTGACGAACACGATGACCGGCCTGACCGAGGCGGCGAAGAGCCGGACGCCGCTGCTCGTGCTCGCGGGTGAGACGCCAGCGGCGGCACTGACGTCGAACTTCCGGATCGATCAGCACGATCTGGTCGAATCGGTGGGGGCGATCGCCGATCGGGTCCACGGTCCGAGGACCGCCGCCGACGATGCGCAACGGGCCTACCAGCGAGCCCAGACCGAGCGGCGCCCGGTCGTGCTGATGCTGCCGATCGACATCCAGCCGCAACCGGCGACCACGACCGAACCGACCCAGCCACCGCTGCCGCCGGTCCCGCCCCCAGCACCGGCGACGACGGCGATCAAGGCTGCGGCCGAGGCGCTCACGGCAGCCACGAAGCCGGCGATCATTGCCGGACGCGGCGCGGTCCTCGCCGGGGCGCGGCAAGCGCTTGAACAACTGGCCCAGGCGACCGGCGCGATCCTCGCGACGTCAGCGCCCGCCAACGGCTTGTTCAGCGGCCTCCCCTACGCGCTCGGGATCTCGGGCGGCTTCGCAAGCCCATTCGCGGCCGAACTGCTCCCCCAGGCCGACGTCGTGCTCGTGTTCGGCGCTTCGGTCAACCACTGGACGACCAAGCACGGCGCGCTCATCAACCCGAACGCGACCGTGATCCAGATCGACGTCGAGGCGAAGGCGATCGGCCGCAACCGCCCGGCGAAGATCGCGATCATCGGCGACGCCAAGGCAACGGCGATCGCGCTCACAGAAGCCCTCACCGAACAAGGCCACACCAACGTCGGCTTCCGGACCCCGGAGCTCGCGCATCAGATCGCAAGCCGCCGCTGGCGCCACGAGCCCTACCAGGACGCCTCGACCGGCGAGTGGATCGACCCGCGCACGCTCTCGATCAAGCTGAACGAGGCAGTACCCACGGAACGCAGCGTGGCGGTGGACTCAGGCCACTTCCTCGGCTACCCGTCGATGTACCTCGACGTCCCGGACGCCAACGCCTGGGTCTTCCCGAACGGCTTTCAGGCCGTCGGGCTCGGCCTCGGCAATGCGATCGGCGCAGCGATCGCGCGGCCCGACCGTCCCGCAATCGCCGCGATTGGTGACGGAGGGGCGTTCATGGCGCTCGCGGAGATCGAGACCGCCGCCCGCCTGCACCTCGGCAATCTGCTCGTTGTCATCTACGACGATGCAGCGTACGGCGCGGAGGTTCACCATTTCGCCTCGATGGGTCATGACGTCTCGCTTGTCCGTTTCAAGGACGCCGATCTCGCGGCGATTGCGCACGCGGCCGGGGCGAGGTCGGCGACCGTCCGCAACCCCGACGACCTGAGCGTGATCGACGAGTGGTTGGCCGAGCAGTGGGGGCACCCGCTCGTCCTTGACGCAAAGGTCAACCCGACGATCTGCGCGGAATGGCTCGAGGAGGCATTCCGCGCCGGCTGAGTCTCAACTAAGTGGCACCTTTCGCAAATACGATACGCACCACTAAGCAAGGAGCCCACCCAATGTCCAGCATCGAAGCCAGCCAGGTCGCCTCTCTCGCCGGCGCGCTGGCCGACGGCAGCGTCGAGATCGTCGACCTGACTCAGCCGCTGAGCGAGTCGACCCCGGTGATCAAGTTGCCGCCGCCGTTCGTCAACACGCCCGGCCTGACGCGTGAGGAAATCAGCCGCTACGACGATCGCGGACCCGCGTGGGCGTGGTACACGCTGACGATCGGGGAGCACGTCGGCACCCATCTCGACGCGCCGATCCACTGGGTCACGGGGAAGGACGGGGCCGACGTCGCATCGATCAGGCCCGAACAGCTGATCGGGCCTGCCTGTGTGATCGACAAGACCGCGGAGACCGAGGCCGACAACGGCTGCCTCCTCACCGTCGCCGATCTCGAGGCGTGGGAACAGGAGAACGGCCGGATGCCCGACAACGCCTGGGTGCTCCTGCGGACCGGCTGGGGCTCGCGCGCCCAGGACGAGGCGGCATTTCTCAACGTTGGACCCGCGGGCCCGGAGACCCCCGGACCGGACGTGGAAGCGTCGCGGTGGCTGGCGTATGAGCGCTCGATCTCCGGATTCGGTGTCGAAACCGTTGGCATCGACGCCGGCGCGGCCGGTGGCTTTGACCCCCCATTCCCGCTGCACAACTTCCTGCTCGGCGCCGGACGCCTCGGCCTGACGCAGCTCGCGAACCTCGACCGCCTGCCGATCACCGGCGCGCTGCTCGTCGTCTCGCCGCTGAAGCTGGTGGGCGGCACCGGCAGCCCGAGCCGGGTGTTCGCGTTCGCGCCAAAGGGGTAGCCGTGGGTGACGCGGCCTTCGCCTTTGGTCGCGTCGTGTAGTCAGTGGCGGCGCGGTCGCGCCGGCGTGCTCCAAAAAATGCCCGTCCAGCGACCGCCCGCCGTCACGACACGCCCGCGTACGCGCCGCTGACCACCTCGAAATGCCGCTGGGAGGACTCGGCCAACCCCTCGTAGCATTCGTGGAACGTTGAGACCGCGCGCGACCGCGCGGCGCCCAGTGTGCCGCCCAGCGGGGCGAGCTCCTCGGGCAGCTCCGGATCGAGAAACGGGAACCCGCGAAACAGATGTACGAGCCGCGTACGCACGAGGAACGCCTCGGAGTCGAGCAGCTGCGCCCGCGCCGAAGCCCGCAGGAACGGCGCGAACTCGGCGGCAAACGCCTCGTAGCGATCGACGAGCCCGCTCAGATCCCACGCGCGCGCGACGAGCGCGGGCAGCCCGGATGAAACGGCGGCTGCCGCCGCATGCGCCTCGAACAGGGCCGCGAACTCGGCGACGTCGAGCTCGGCGAGCAGCTCGGTCACCTCCTCTGAGTGGTCGTGGGGCGAGACCCACACACTGTCCTGCACCGAGCCGAAGCCGAGGAAGCGCAGGCGCCGCGCGAGCCGGCTGCGCTCGAGCCGGCGGTCCTCGGGGATCTGGTGCCACAGCACGGTCCAGCTGCCGCCGTCGTCGCGGGGGTTGCCGAGCAGGAAGATGCGACCGTCGCCCTCCGCGAGCAGGCGGTCGCAGCGGGCCGTCACCTGGTAGTGCACGAGCCGCCCGGAGCGCGCGCGTGAGATCAGTCCGCGCCGCACGAGCCGGGTCAGCGCCACTCGGGCCGCGCCGTGTGAGAAGCCGAGCTCGCCCAGCAACGCGACGAGTCCCCCGGACCAGACGGTGTCTCCGAAGGGCCGCACGTAGGTCCCAAGCAGTGTGATCACAAGGTCCTGCGGCTGCAGCGGCTCACTCGCCGCGAGCGGCCCCGGGTCCGACGCAGAAGTCACGACCCCGGCTCAGGTGCCAGCGCAAACCCCGGCTCGAACGTCCGCTGAAGCTCCTTGCGGACCTCGCCGTCGCCCCGGCCCGACGGTGGTCGACGGGCGCCGGCCTGGTATTGCGGCACCCACGGCACGCCGTCGTAGTCCTGTTCGGCGGCCGCGTGCAGGGTCCAGTGCGGGTCGTACAGGTGCGGCCGGGCCAGCGCGCACATGTCGGCCCGGCCCGCGAGCACGATCGTGTTGACGTCGTCATAGGAGGAGATCGCACCGACGGCGACGGTCGGAATCCCGACCTCATTGCGAATCCGATCGGCAAACGGCGTTTGGTAACTGCGACCGAACGCCGGCTTCTCAAGCGGGGACACCTGCCCGGACGAGACGTCGACGATGTCGCACCCATGCTCCAGCAGCATCCGCGCGAACCAAACAGCCTGATCGTCGTCAAACCCATTAGCGACCCAATCGGTGGCCGAGATCCGCACGCTCATCGGCTTACCAGGAGGCCAGATCGCACGGCACGCGTCGAACACCTCAAGCGGGAACCGCGCGCGGTTCTCCAAGGAACCCCCGTAACGGTCAGCCCGCGCATTCGACAGCGGGGACAAGAACGACGACAGCAGGTACCCGTGGGCGCAATGCAACTCCAACAGATCGAATCCCGCCTCCACAGCCCCAAGTGTCGCGCGGGCAAACTCGCCGCGCACGGCCTCGAGGTCCCAGCGGGTCATCTCGCGCGGCACCTGGTTGCGCGGGCTGTACGGGATCGGCGAGGGCCCGATCACCGGCCAGTTGTCCGACGCCAGCGGCTCGTCGATTCCCTCCCACATCAGCTTCGTCGAGCCCTTGCGGCCAGAGTGGCCGATCTGCGCCCCGATCGCACACCCACCGTAATCGTGCGCAAAGGAGACAATCCGCTTCCACGCCGCCACATGCTCGTCGCAATACATCCCGGCGCACCCCGGGGTGATCCGGCCGACATCTGAGACGCAGATCATCTCGGTCATCACCAGTGCCGCGCCGCCCAGCGACCGCGCGCCGAGATGCACGAGGTGGAAGTCGCTCGGCGTCCCGTCGACGGCGGAGTACATGTCCATCGGCGAGACGACCACGCGGTTGGGCAGCGACAGCTCGCGCAGCTGGAGCGGCATGAACATCGGCGGCCGCGGCGATGGCGGCGAATCGTCGCTGGACCCGACCGCCGCCGACGCAAACCGCGATTCCTCCTCCGACCCAGCCCCGCCCACCGCGGAGGCAAACCGCGAATCCCCCTTCGACCCAGCCCCGCCCACCGCGGACGCAGACCGCGAATCCCCCTTCGACCCGGCCCCGCCCACCGCCGAGGCAAACCGCGAATCCAGTTCCGCGACAAACTCCGGGTCGCGCATCCTCAGGTTCTCGTACGTCACCCGCCGGCTCCGGGTCAGCAGGTTGAAGGCGAACTGTGTTCGCTCCTGCTCGACGTAGCGCCCGAGCCCCTCGAACCACTCCAGTGACGCCTGTGCCGCCCGCTGCGTGCTCTCGACGATCGGCCGCCGCTCGGTTTCGTACGACGACAGCGCGCTTCCCACGTCATCCCCAAAAACCCGGAACGCCCATGCCAAGGCGACTGCATCCTCCATCGCGAGCTTCGTCCCCGACCCGATCGAGAAGTGCGCCGTGTGCGCCGCGTCCCCAAGTAACACAATGTTGTCCGAACACCAACGCCGGTTGCGCACGGTCACGAACCGAAGCCACTTCGAGTTGTTCGCCAGCAGCGCGCGCCCATCCAACTCGTCACCAAACAACGAGGAGCAGAACTCGACCGACGCCGTGTCGGAAACGCCCGGCGGCAACCCCGCCGAATCAGAGCGGTCAAGCCCAGCCCGCCGCCACACATCCGAGTGCGTCTCGACGATGAACGTGCTCATCGTCGCGTCATACGGATACGCGTGCGCTTGAAACACACCCCACTCGGTCTCCTGGATGAAGAACTTGAACGCATCGAACACGAGATCCGTTCCGAGCCAGATGTAGCGACACCCCCGCGGCTCGACCGACGGCACGAACACCGAGCGCAGCGCGCTCCGCACTGCACTCGAGGCACCGTCGGCCGCGACCACGACATCGGCCCAGTGCAGCGAATCAAGCGCCGGCGCCTCGCAGGAAAACCGCAGGTCGACCCCCAAAGCAAGCGCACGCTCCTGCAACACACCGAGTAGCTCCCGGCGCCCGAGGGCCGAGAACCCGTGCCCACCTGACCGTGTCACAGAGCCGCGATGGTGAATCTCGATGTCCGTCCACCGCGCGAATCGCTCCGTGATCGCAGCAAAAGACTCGGGATCGGCGTGCTCGAACACCGTCAGCGTCTCATCGGAAAAAACAACGCCGAACCCAAACGCGTCAGCAGCAGCGTTCCGTTCAAAGACTGTGACCGAGCAATCCGGCAAGGCCTTGCGCATTAAGATCGAGAAGTAGAGGCCGCCGGGTCCCCCGCCGACCACGGCAATCCTCACGACCTCACACCCCGAGGTCGCTCAGGTGCTCGTACTTCAGCGCCAGGCCGTTCACGACGTTGTGCATCAACGCCAACGCCGCGGCAACGTTCGCGTGCGCATTCGGCGGCAGATCAGAGTCCGCGCACAGAGCCTTCAGCTCCTCATAGACGGCCAGCAACCGCTCCTCGGACTCCGTCATCACAGCGCCAAGCAGGTCAACGGTCAACGCACCGGCCCCGCGCCCGACCCCGACCGCGCGCCGGACCCCGGCCCCGCGCCGGACCCCGCGCCCGCGCCCACCCGAACCGGCGCCGGCGACTCCCGCTTGTCGATAGTCCGCTTCGCCTTCAGCTCAAACCGCGGCAACTCCCCGCCCCCGGCCCGCTCGACTCGGAAGTTCAGCCCCTCGTGCGCCAGCGACAACCGCCGGTGCAACCCGTCAGCCAAAGCGTCCCACCCGTCTGTAGACCAGTCGGGCTTCATCTCCACCCTGAGCGTGATCTCGTCGCGGATCCCCTCGTGCGCGATCACCGTCTGGAACTCGTCGACCTCGGGAAACTCGCGGACGATCGCCTCGATCGCGCGCGGGTACACGTTCGTCCCCCGCACGATCTTCATGTCGTCGACCCGACCCAGGATGCCCCCCTCATACAGATCAAACCCGCGGCCGCACGAGCACGACGACGCCGGAACGCGACACACGAGATCGCCGGTCCGATAGCGCAGCAGCGGGATCGCGCCGCGCCCGAACGACGTCACGACCCGCTCACCCCGCTCGCCGTACGCAACGGGCTCGAGCGACACCGGATCGAGCACCTCCTCGATCATGTGGTCCTCGATGATGTGCGTCCCGCCAGGCTGCGACGAGCACTCGAACACCATGATCGTCCCGATCTCGGTCATCCCGGCGGTGTCAAACGCCTTCGCCCCCCACTGCTCCTCGATCAGCGCCTTCGTCTGCGGAATCGACCCCGCCGGCTCGCCGGAGAGAATCACCCGCGACACTACGGACGCCGACAGATCGACGCCCAACGACGACGCCTCCTGCGCCAACCGCAGCGCATAGGTCGGCGTCGCCGCGACCACCGTCGCCCCGAAGTCGACGATCTGAAGCACCCGCGCCTCGGTGCTCTGCGCGCCGCCGGGCACGTTCAGCACGCCGACCTTCTCCATCGCGTAGTGAAGACCCCAGAACCCGATGAACGACCCGTACCCGAACGCGATGTACGCCACGTCACTGGGCCGCACCCCGCATCCCCAGATCGCGTAGGCCCACATCTCGGCGATCCAGGCCCAATCCTTTCGCGAATCGAGAGCCCGCAACGGCCCGCGACCTGTCGTCCCCGACGTCGTATGCACCCGGATCGCCCCGGAAGGACCAATCGCCGGAAGCGAGCCGTACGGAGGTGACGAAGCCTGCGACGCCATCCACTCATCGCGCGTTAGCAACGGCATCCGCCGGATGTCGTCCAACGACCGCAGCATCGAGACGTCGAACCCGGAATCAGCAAAGCGATCCCGATACCACGGGCTCCGAGCAGCCGCCCACTCGACCTGCACGCGCAACTTCGCCAACTGGAGCGCCTCAAGCTGCGAACGCGAGAGCGTCTCTGTCTTAGGGTTCCAGTACGGACTGTCGCCGGCCACCGCTTCTCCGCCGGAAACAATACCTAACATTGCTCCGGAGTTCTATGTCGAGTATCGTCTCGCGCCGACGTGAGCCCGTACCGCGAGTCAGCGCCCCTCACGAACGACTGGAAGAACTTCGACTTCGCTGTCGAAGACGGCGTCGCAACCGTCATCTTCAACCGTCCCGACAAGCTCAACGCGCTGACGTTCGGCACATACGCCGACCTCAGAGACCTCCTCACCGAGCTGCCCCAGCACCAAGACGTCAAGGTCCTGATCATCACCGGGAGCGGCAAAGGCTTCTGCTCCGGCGGCGACGTCGAGGAGATCATCGCCGAGCTGCTGAACCTGGAGACACACGAGCTGCTCGAGTTCACGCGGATGACCGGCGCGGTCGTCAAGGCGCTCAGAGAAATCCCGATCCCCGTGATCGCGGCGGTCAACGGAACGGCCGCCGGCGCCGGCACGGTGATCGCCCTCGGCGCCGACTTCCGGCTGCTCTCAACTGACGCGTCGTTCCAATTCCTGTTCACGAGAGTCGGACTGGCCGGTGCCGACATGGGCGCCGCGTACCTGCTGCCACGACTTGTCGGCCTTGGCCGCGCGACAGAGCTGCTGATCCTCGGCAACAAGATCGACGCACAGCGGACATACGAAATCGGGCTCGCGACCGAAGTCGTCCCCGACGACGATCTCCACACCGCGGCCGCCGGACTCGCGCAACGACTCGCGGACGGCCCGTCCTTCGCCTTCGCCACGACGAAGGCGTTGCTCACCCGGGAGCAAGACACCGATCTCGGCAGCGCGATCGAGCTCGAGGCGATCACGCAAGCCCTGCTGATGCACAGCAATGACTTCGCCGAGTTCTACGCGGCCTGGAGCGAGGGCCGCCGGCCGGACTGGAGCGGCACGTGAGCGAGATCATCAACTCCGACGAGCTGCCCGCGCCGAAAGGGTTCAGCCATGCCGTCAGGGCGGGTGAGACCGTCTACCTCGCCGGCCAGATCGGAACCGGAACAACCTTGGCGCAGCAGTTCGACGACGCGGCGAAGAACCTCGTCACCGCTCTGAAAGCCGCGGGCGGCGCACCCGAGGACCTCGTCAGCCTCCAAATCTTCGTCACGAACGTCGCGGACTACCGCAACTCCCGACAACAGCTCGGCGAGGCCTGGCGAAAGCACTTCGGCCGCCGCTATCCGGCGATGGGCTTGTTCGGTGTAACCGAACTGGCAGTGCCGGAAGCCAAGGTCGAGTTGATGGCAGTCGCGGTGATCAACACATGAGCGCCGCGCTCGACCTCCATCTCACGCCACAGCAGCGCGCGCTGTACAACGAAACCCAACAGCTCGCAAGCACGACGCTCAAACCGATCGCCGACAGCGGCCGCGCCGGCCGCGTCAACCGACCGCTCGTCAAGGCGCTGGCGACCCACGGTCTGCTCGGACGACTGTTCCCCAGCACGAGCGCGATCGAGCTGTGCCTGATCCGCGAGGCGCTCGCCCGCGAGTGCACGGACGCCGAGACCGCGTTCGGCGTCCAGGGCCTCGGCGCCTACCCGATCCTCCAGAACGGCAGCGACCATCTCAAGGAGCAGTGGATCCCGCGAATCGCCGACGGCAGCGCGATCGCTGCGTTCGCCCTGACCGAACCCGACGCCGGCTCAGACCCGCGCGCGATCACGCTCGCCGCCACACCGGACGGAGCCGACGGCTACCGCCTGACCGGAGAGAAGCTGTGGATCTCGAACGCGCCCGAGGCTGACATCTACACCGTCTTCGCCCGCACGGGCGAGGGAGTGACGGCGTTCGCGGTCACCGGAACCGCCGACGGTCTCAGCGGCGAGCACAAGCAGCTGCTCTCGCCGCATCCGATCGGCAGCCTGCGCTTCGACCAGGTGTATGTGCCAAACGATCACCTGCTCGGCTGGCCCGGCGACGGTTTCAAGGTCGCGATGCGCACGCTCGACCTGTTCCGCCCCAGCGTCGGCGCGTTCGCGATCGGGATGGCGCGCAAGTCGCTCGAGCTGGCAACCGAATACGCCAAACAACGGCACACGTTCAGCAAGCCCCTCAAGGACTACCAAGCCGTCTCGCACACAATCGCGGAGCTGACAGCCAAGACCACGGCCGCCCGCCTGCTCGTCCATCAGGCAGCAACGGCCCACGACGCACAGATACACGACCCGGCCCTGGCTGCAATGGCCAAGCTGCTCGCGACCGAGACGGCACAGGAGGCGGTCGACGCGGCGGTTCAGTTCCACGGGGCAAAGGCGCTCGAGCACGGCCACCCGCTCGAGCACCTCTACCGCGATGTCCGCGCGCCCCGGATCTACGAGGGCGCCTCCGAAATCCAGAGGGAAATCATCGCCCGGCGCCTGTTCGCAACCTAGACCCATGGACTACGGCGTCTTTCTCCCAGTCTCGGGTGCGGCGGCCACCCGCAGCGGCCTGATCCACGCCGCGCAGACGGCCGAGCGGCTCGGCTTCAGCACCGTCTGGGCGGCGGACCGGATCATCATCCCGTGGAAGATCGAGACCGACTACGCGTACAGCTGGTCGAACTCGTTCATCGTCCCGCCCGAGAAGCCGTTCCTCGAGGCGATGACGGCACTCGCGTTTCTCGCCGGTGCGACCGAGACGGTCAGGCTCGGGATCAGCGTGCTCGTTACGACCTATCGCGATCCAATCCTCTGGGCAAAGACAGCAGCGACGATCAACGCGCTCTCGGAAGGCCGATTCGTCCTCGGGGTCGGGATCGGGTGGATGGAGGAGGAATTTGTCGCGCTCGGCCGTGCCGACGTCTATCGCCAGCGTGCCAAGGTCGCGGAGGAGCAGCTCCAGGTCGTCAAGAACCTGTTCACCGAGGAACACTGCAGCTTCAGCGGCGAGTACTACAGCTACGAGGACATCGCGTTCAACCCCAAGGGCGCGATCCCGATCTGGTGCGGCGGCGAGAGCAACGGCGCACAGAAACGCGCCGCCATCTACGGGGACGCCTGGTTTCCCTACTTCGCGCGCGTAACCCCCGACGAGCTGCACACCCGGTATGAGAACGTCAAGCGCCACGCCGCCGGACGCAACGTGACACTGAACTGCTGCCTCTCCGTCGAGGTCACCGACGGGCCCGTCGAGCAGGAGCCCGACCGCCTGCGAGGCACCCCCGAGCAGCTGGCAAGCGCGCTCGAGCGCTTCCAGGAGATCGGCGTCGGGCATGTGGCTCTCCAGTTCCTCGTCGGGCGCTACCCCGAGCGCCTGGCGCAGATGAAGCGGCTGATGCCGGTGATCGCGCAGTGAGCCGCACGGTCGTCGTCACGGGCGGCGCCAAGGGCATCGGCCGCGCGATCACCGAGAAGTTCGCCGATCTCGGCGATGATGTGATCGCGCTCGGGCGCGACGAGGCCGCACTGAAAAAGCTCAGCAACGTTCGCACCGCGATCTGCGACGTCACCGACGAGGACGCCGTCACCCACACGTTCGACGCGCTCGGCGAGATCGATGTGCTCGTCAACAACGCCGGCATCGCCGAAAGCGCCCCGCTGGCAAAGACGACGCTGAACTCGTGGCTGAAGCACTTCGACGTCAACGTCACCGGGCCGTTCTTGTGCATGCGCGCCGTCGTCCCCGGGATGCGCCGCCGAAAGGCCGGCGCGATCGTCACCGTCGCCTCGACAGCCGGTCGGATCGGCGTCCCCTACACAAGCGCCTACACCGCATCGAAGCACGCCGCGGTCGGGCTCACCCGAGCGGTCGCGAGCGAGCTCGCCGGCAGCGGCGTGCGCGTCAACGCCGTCTGCCCGACGTTCGTGCGCACCGATCTGACGGCCCGCGCAATCGCGCGGATCGTCGAGACCACCGGGCGTACGGAGGCCGAGAGCGAGCAGGCGCTCGCGAGCCAATCGCCGCTCGGAAGGCTGCTCGAGCCCGAGGAGGTCGCCGACGCAGTCGTATTCCTCGCGTCGCCGGCGGCCGCGGCGATCACGGGCCAGGCGCTCGTGATCGACGGCGGCGGGATTCAGGGATAGAGCCCTCCCAGGAGTCTGTAGCCGCCGGCGTAGCGCCGCCGAACGGCTACGGTTAAGCGCTCGTTGGGCGGCTACGTCCTGAACCTTCCACTCGCCGGTGCCGCAACGCTGACGCTGACGCTGCCGCGGGCGCGCAAGTACTCTAAGCTGATCATTTAAGTAGAGACGATGACGTTGTCAAGGAAGGCGCTCGCGTGGCGCGTGGCGGTCACGGCGACTGCGTCCGGCCTGTTGGCCGTAGCGGGCGCGCCGGCTTCTGCCGCCGCGTTCGCCGGCGCGACCGTCGTCAAGGTGGGCCCGGGCGCGATCGGGCGCCCGATTCCCGATGGATTCGTCGGGCTCTCGATGGAGTACCGCGGGATCTCCGCGTTCACCGGCGATGACCCGGCGGCACCCAACCAGGTCCTGATCCAGCTGATCCGCAATCTCGCGCCCGGGCAGCGGCCGGTTCTGCGGATCGGCGGCGACAGCACCGACTGGAGTTGGTGGCCGGTACCGGGCATGCAGCGCCCACGCTGGACGCGCCTGACGCTTGATCAGCACTGGGTGCAGGTCGCCCGCACGCTGACGCAGGCTCTCGATGCGCGCCTGATCCTCGGCATCAACCTCGAGGCTGACAACGCCAAGATCGCCGCGACGATGGCCCAGGCGCTGATCGCCGGCCTCGGGCGCTCGTCGGTGCAGGCGCTCGAACTCGGCAACGAGCCCGAGCTATACGCCAGCTACGGCTGGTATCACACCAACACCGGCAAGGAGATCCCCGGCCGCCGGGGCAGCTGGAGCCCTCAGATCTACGCCCGCGATTTCGCGGCGATCGCCCGTGCGCTTCCGGACGTTCCGCTCGCCGGTCCGAGCACCGGCTCGGCCAACTGGATGTCCCAGCTCGGATCGTTCCTCGGCGAGCAGCGCCGGCTCGGGCTCGTCACCCTTCACCGCTACCCGCTCAAACACTGCAGCACGGCACCGGTCACCGCAAGCCAGCTGCTGTCCGACACGTCGACCACCGGCCTTGCGAACAGCGTCGCGCGGGATGCCGGGCTTGCGCACGCACACGGACTGCCGCTGCGGATCGGTGAGATGAACTCGATCGCGTGCGGAGGCGCTCCCGGCGTCAGCGACACGTACGCGTCGGCGCTGTGGTCACTCGACGCTCTGTTCGAGATGGCACGCGTCGGCGTCGACGGCGTCAACATCCACACCGCGCCGAACGCGGTCAACGAGCTGTTCAGCTTTTCACACGTGAACGGGGTCTGGCAGGGATACGTCCACCCGGTCTACTACGGCCTGATGACGTTCGCGCAGGCGGCGCCCGCGGGATCCCGGCTGCTGCGCACAACGACCTCTGGCGGCGGGCTCAAGGTGTGGGCGACGAAGGACCGCGACGGCCACGTACGCATCGTCCTGATCAACCAGAACCTCGGCCGCTCGCGGACGATCGCCGTACGCGGGCCGGCGGGTGCCACCGCCACGCTCGAGCTGCTCAGGGCACCCGGTATCGCCGCCAAGCTCGGCATCACTCTCGGTGGTCAGGGCTTCGGCGCGACAACGACGACGGGCGTCCTGCCGACACCGCCATCCGCGACGACCGTCCGTGCAACGAACGGGCGCTACCTGATCCAACTGCCGCCCGCGAGCGCGGCACTGCTGACGCTGTAGCGTCCAGCCGATCCCGAAGGAGAGAATCGAGATGTCACGGAAGGCCAGGTCGCTGAGCGCTCTGCTGCTGTTGTTCTTGACGCTTCTCGGCACCGGCTGTGCGACCGCGGCGTCCTCGCCGAGCGCGGACGTCGTCACCGTCGGCACCGGCACGATCCGCGCGATCCCCGCCGGTTTCGTGGGGCTTTCGATGGAGTACACCGGGCTGCCGGCGTATGTCGGAGACAACCCGTCTGCGCCGAATCCGATCTTCGAGCAGCTGGTCCGCGGTCTTGCGCCGGGGGAGAGCCCGGTGCTGCGGATCGGCGGTGACAGCACCGACTGGGCGTGGTCGCCGATTCCTGGCGTGGCTCGCCCCGCCGGCATGCGAATCACGCTCGACCGCCGCTGGCTCGCGGTGGCGCACAGCTTGGCCAAGGATTTGAACGCGCGCCTGATCCTCGGGGTCAATCTCGAGGCCGACAACGCGAGGATCGCCGCCGCCATGGCCCAGGCGCTTGTCAACGGGGTGGGACGGCCGTGGGTGCGAGCGCTCGAGCTCGGCAACGAGCCCGAGCTGTATGCGAGCTTTGGCTGGTACCAGACCGCAGCCGGGCGAGCGATCCCCGGGCGCGCCCGCAGCTGGAGCTTCCCGGCATATGCGAGCGACTTCGCAGCGATCGCACGATCGCTGCCGGCGGTCCCGCTCGCAGGTCCCAGCATCGGGTCGCCGGACTGGTTGTCGCAGTTGAAGCTGTTTCTCGCCGCCGAGCCCCGGCTCGGCCTCGTGACGCTGCACCGCTACCCGCTCAAGAAGTGTTCCGCCGCCGACACGGTCACGGCCGCTGCACTCCTGTCCGACGCCGCCACCACGGGCCTCGCCGACAGCGTCAGCGGCTATGTCGCGCTCGCCCACGCGCGCGGGATTCCGCTGCGAATCGGCGAAATGAACGGGATCTCGTGCGGAGGTCAGCGCGGCGTCAGCGACACGTTCGCATCAGCGCTGTGGGCACTCGATGCGCTGTTCCAAATGGCACGCGTCGGAGTCGACGGGGTCAACATCCACACCGCGACCGGCAAGATCAATGAGATGTTCACGTTCCGTCAGGTGAACGGCGTGTGGCGGGGATACGTACGCCCGCTCTACTACGGGCTGCTGACATTCGCGAGGGCCGTTCCGGCAGGCTCGCAATTGCTTGACGTCTCAGGACCCGGTGGCGCGCTCACGAACTACGCGACCCGCGCACCCGACGGCCACATTCGCGTCGTGTTGATCAACAAGGACCTCGGCCGCTCACGCACGGTCGCCGTCCGCGCCCCCTCCACCGCCGCCGGCGCACTCCAGCTGCTCAGAGCGCCGAGCATTGCCGCGACGACCGCGATCACCCTCGGCGGCCAGGGCTTCAGCACCCCAACGACGACCGGTGTTCTACCGCCGCCGGCGTCCCCGACCGTCGTCCACAGGTCAAACGGCCGCTACCTGATCCAGCTGCCCCCGGCCACCGCCGCGCTGCTAACGCTGTAGCGTCCTCGGCATCCCGAACAGCGCGAGCACCGCGCTGTCACGAAACCGCGTGATCGCGGAGATCCGCTCGCCCTCGAGCGTCAGCACGAGCAGCCCGAAGCAGCGATAGAAGGCTGCGTGCCGGTCCTCGATGTAGAGGCCGAACGCCGGCTGACCGTTTGCCCGGGTCGGGATCAGCCGAAGCGCCGCAGGTGCGCGAGCGCGCGCGCGGTCGAGCAGGAAGGCGCCAACCGCGTCGCGACCCTGGTACTCGAGCGGCTCAGGCGGCATCGTCACCAGCGCATCATCGGTCAGTAGCGCGACGACGCCGTCGATGTCATCGTTCTCGAACGCCTCGACGAACCGGTCGACAAGCTCGCATTCGCGCGCCGAGCGGGCCGCGGGTACTCGCGCCCGCCCGCCCGGCGGCAGACGTGCGTCGAGCGTCGCGCGCGCCCGCTGCAGGGCGCTGTTGACCGACGCCTCGGAGCTCTCGAGCATCTCCGCCACCTCGACGGCCTGAAACCCGAGCACCTCGCGGAGCACGAGCACCGCGCGTTGGCGCGGCGGCAGCGCCTGTAGCGCGGTCACGAACGACAGCGCGACCGCCTCCTTTGCCTCGTAGCGGGCCGCCGGGTCGGAGGCGATGTCGACGATCCCCTCGAGCAAGGCGTCGGGGTAGGGCTCCATCCAGCTCACCTCGCCGATCCGCGTCGGCTCCGGCAGTCCGGCCAGCCTCGCCATGTCCACCTCCTGGGGGCGCCTGCCGCTGTCGCGCAGCGAGTTCAGACAGCGGTTGGTCGCAATCCGGTAGAGCCACGTCCGCAGCGAGGCCCTGCCCTCGAACTGCTCCAGGCCGCGCCATGCGGCCAGCAGCGTCTCCTGCAACAGGTCCTCGGAATCCTGTAGCGAGCCGACGATCCGGTAGCAGTGAAGTTGGAGCTCGCGCGTGTACGGACCGGTCAGCTCGCGGAACGCTTCCTCGTCCCCGGCTCGGGCCCGGCTGAGGGTCAATTCGGTCATCACGGCTTAGGACACCACATCGCAGCGCAACTCATCGGCCAATTCCAGAGCAGGCCGGTGTCTCAACGAGAGACCACACAAGACAGGAGGAATCTGATGAACCGAAGGCAGGGTTGGGCGCTCGCGCTGACGTCGGTCGCGTCGCTGATGGTGGCGCTTGACGTGCTTGTCGTCTCGACCGCGCTCAGCACGATCCGGGTGCACCTGCACGCGTCGATCCAGCAGCTGGAATGGACCGTCAATGCGTACAGTCTCAGCTTCGCCGTGTTGCTGATGACCGCCTCGGCGCTCGGTGACCGCTATGGCCGCAGGCGCCTGTTCGCAGGTGGGATCGGGCTGTTCGTGACCGCTTCGGCGGCTTGCGCGCTGGCGCCGAACGTGGGCTGCCTGATCGCGGCGCGAGCTCTGCAGGGCGCAGCCGCCGCGGTCGTCGCGCCGCTGGCGCTGACACTGCTGAGCGCCGAGTTCCCGCCTGAGCGCCGGGGCCAGGCGCTCGGGATCTTCAGCGGCATCACCGGCCTGGCCGTGCTCGGCGGGCCGGTCGTCGGCGGCGCGATCACGCAGGGGCTCGCGTGGCAGTGGATCTTCTGGCTGAACGTGCCGGTCGGGCTGCTTGCGATCCCGCTCGTGCTCGCGCGGATGGAGGAGAGCCGAGGACCGCGCGCGGCGCTCGACGTGCCCGGCCTCGCGCTCGTCACCGGCGCGGCGCTCGGGATCGTCTGGGGCCTGGTTCGGGGCAACAGCGCCGGGTGGGGCAGCCACGAGGTGCTCGGCGCGCTCACGACAGGCGTCCTGCTCGCCGTCGGGTTTGTGGCGTGGGAGCTGCGTACCCGGGAACCGATGCTGCCGATGCGGATGTTCCGCTCGCGGGCGTTCGCGTCGGGCAACGCGGCGACGTTTCTGATGAGCGCGTCGCTGTTCAGCGCCGTGTTCTTCATGGCGCAGTTCCAGCAGATCACGCTCGGCCAGTCGCCGCTTGGCGCCGGGCTGCGGCTGCTCCCATGGACCGCCACGCTGTTCGTCGTGGCGCCGATCGCCGGGTCGATGATCCGCCGGACCGGCGAGCGGTCACTGATCGTCACCGGGCTGTTGCTGCAGGCGGCGGGGATGGCCTGGATCGCGCTGATCGCGCGGGCCGGGCTGCCGTACGCGCAGATGATCGCGCCGTTCATCCTCGCCGGCGCGGGCGTCTCGATGTCGCTCCCGGCGGCTCAAACCGCCGTCGTCAGCGCGGTCAGGCCGGCGGAGATCGGCAAGGCCTCTGGTGCGTTCACGACGATGCGCCAGCTCGGCGGCGCGTTCGGCGTGGCGATCAGCGTCGCTGTGTTCACCGGCGCCGGCAGTTATGCCTCACCGGCGGCGTTCAGCGACGGGGTGGCCGCGGCGATGGGCGTCTGCGCGGCGCTGTCGTTCACGGGAGCGATCGCCGGGGCGCTGGCGCATGGCCGCAGTCGGCCGCAGCCGGTCCGAGAAGTAGCTGCGCAGCCCGTTGGGTAGGAAATACGGTCGACCTCGGTCCCGGCGGCCGTCAGCATTTGGCCGCCGGGAACCGCGTCGGACGCCTGGAAGAGGTGACGGTCGATGGAGCAGGAGCAGGAGCAGGAGCGAGAGCAAGAGCAAGAGCAAGAGCAAGACAGTCGACCAGTCTGACCCGCCGCCGTTTCCTCGCTGCGACCGGCGCCGTCAGCGCTGCCGGCGTGGCCGGTTCGTATGCCGAGGCCTTGGCCGCCACCGGCGGCGCGCGTCGGGGATCGCCCGTCCTGCTCGGCGCGAACGGCGACGCGGCGACCAACCCGACGCTCGCGCGGCTCGCCCGCGCTCACGGCAGCGGCGAGCCGCTGATGTTCGTCGACCTGGCCGCGGTCGACCGCAACGCGCGGGTGATCGTCACGTTCGCGCGCGCCAACGGCTGGGCCGTGCGGCCAGCGCTGAAAGCGTTTCAGTGCCCGCAGCTGTCCGCCTACATCCTCGGGCGGCTGCCGCAACCTCGAGGGCTTGTCTTCCACCTGCGGACCGTCGATCAGATCATGGCCCACGCTCCGGCCGGCACCGACCTGTTGATGGGATACCCGCCGACGCGCGGCGAGCTACGGGCGTACCTGAACTCCGCGCCGCCGCCCGGGCAGCGCCGGCACCGCCTGACGCTGCTGGCGAGCTCGGTCGAGCTCGTGGCGGAGATGGCGCGGCGTGCGCGCACGACGCGGCGAGCGCTACCGCTCGACGTCGGCCTCGAGTTTGACTCCGGGGAGGGGCGCGGTGGGTTTCACCGCAGCGCGGACATCGCCGCGGCCATCAAGCTGCTGCGGCGCCACCGCGATCGCCTGCAGCTGCGCGCGGTGGTCTGCTACGACGGCCACGCGACCCTCACCGGCGAGGAGTACTTCCTGAAGAGTTCGACGTGGCCCGACCAGGGCGGAACCCAGCCCGCGTTCGTGTATCCGGCAGGCGTCAGCGACGATCTGCTCGAGGGCGGCCGCTGCATGGTGACCGCGCCACCGCACGAACTCGACACCGAGGACTACGTGCTCTGCTGGCCCAACCAGTCCGGCGACGGGATCGACTACTTCGGGGCCCTGCACGCCGTGCGCGGCGCCCGCCTGCTCGACCTGTGGCCGACGTTCACGCGCTGGAGCACGCCGTGATCGCAATCCCGCGACGGGCGATCAGCACTGGGGCGCTGCTGGTGCTCGCAGCCCCGGCGCTGTCGGCCGGCGCCGCAACCGTCAGCACGAGTGCGAGCGCGATCGTCGCGCGCACGAGCCCCAGCTACGTGTCGTTCGCCATCGATCTCGACCAGGCCACGGGCGGCACGTTCTGGTCCCAAGCACCCAATGCGCGCGGCAATGCACCCGTGGCGCCCTACGACTTCACGCGCGCGCGCCTGCGGATTCTCACGCAGGCTCTGGCGCCCGCGTACCTGCGGATCAGCGGCACCGCCGCCAACAAAACGTATTACGACCTGTCCGCCACCCCAGCTACGACACCGCCCGGTTCCTACCAGCGGATCCTGACGAGGGCTGAGTGGGACAGCATCGGGGGCGTTCGCCCGGACCCTCGCGCTCAAGCTCGTGCTCGGCGTCAACGCCGGCCCGGGGCCCCGAGACGCGGCGGGCAACTGGGTTCCCGACAACGCTCGAGCGCTGCTCTCCTACTCCGCGAGCCACGGGTTCCCGCTTGCGGCCGTCGAATTCGGCAACGAGCCCAATCTGTTCTCGCTGGTCTCGGGACTGCCGACCGGCTACTCCACCGCCGACTACGCGCGTGATCTGCGGACGTTCGACGCGCTGCGCCGAGCGGTCGTTCCCAACTGGCTGCTGCTCGGGCCCGGAATCTTCTACAACAACGCCGGGAGCGAGACGCCGTATGGCACCGCATTTGGCCCGCTCGCCAGTCAGATCATGCCGGCGGCGCCGGGCGTCTATGACCTGCTCGCCTTCCACCAGTATCCGGCGACGTCGACTCGCTGCGCCGGCATCGGCACGCCGGTCCCGAACGACGCGCTCGCGCCCGCCTACCTCGGCGGCGTGATTCGCGCCTATTCGCAACTGCGGAACCTCGGCCGCGCCTACGACCCCGGCCGGCCGCTGTGGTACACGGAGGCGGGGTCGGCCTCGTGCGGCGGCCAGCAGGGCTATTCGAACCGATTTGAGGCGACCTTCTGGTATCTGAACGCGCTCGGAGCGCTCGCGCAACGCGGATTGCAGGTGCTCATCCGCCAGACGCTGTCAGGCAGCGACTACGGCTTCATCGACGACGCGACGCTCACGCCCAACCCCGACTACTGGGCGGCACTGCTGTGGCATCGGCTGATGGGGACCCGGATCCTGCGCCCGGTCGTGCGCAGCGCCCCAGCGCGGCTGCGCGTGTACGCGGCCTGTGCCCGCAGCGGCACCGGGACGACGCTGCTGGCGCTCAACCTCAACCGGCGCGCAAGCGCCTCGCTGACGCTCGCCGACCACGCACGCTCGGTCCAGGTCTACACAGTGACCGCGCGCGCGATTCTCGCCCGTCAAGTCCTGCTCAACGGCCACCCCTTCACGACCGCCCGCAACGGCCGCCTCCCGGCCCTGCGACCGCAGCTGACGAGCAAACCCGCGATCTCGCTCCCACCGGTGTCCTACGCGTTCATCGTCGAGCCCGGTGCGGGCCCGTCCTCCTGCCGCCGCTGAGTCAAAGCCGCGGGCGGGGCTGGACGAAGGGCGTGGTCGCATTAACGAAAAATGCGGTGGGTTTAACGACCACCCCCGCGGAATCCGGGCCTGGGCAGCCCGGAGACCGCCACCCTCCCGAGCGCCGTTCCCGGGCAAGACCAAGCGTCGGGCAGCCCGGACGGAGCGCCGACCCCGCCCAATCACCGCCGGTCGGCGACGACGATGTCCTGGAAGCTGAGCCCGCCGCGCCCGCGCCAGGACCCGTACCGCATCGGCTCGCGCACGCGCAGCCCGTGCGCGCTGAAGCGCTCGCGCAGCCAGGACTCGGGGTAGGCGACGGCGGCCTCGGGGACGGTTGGGTCGGCGATCGCAGCCGCCCCAGACCCGGTGGTGCGGGAGAAGGCAAACGCGGCATCGTCGGAACCCGGTGGCGATCCGTCAACACCGAGCACGAACCACGTGGTGAACAGCCGGCCGCGGGGTGCCAGCACGCGCGCGGCCTGGGCGAGGTAGTTCTCGACCCCGTCTTCGAGCAGATGCGTGAACACCGAGGTAGCGATCACGAGGTCGAAGGACCGGTCGAGATAGGGGAAGCGGTAGTCGGCGGGCGAGTCGTGCCCGCCGGGGTTGTAGAGCGTGTTGCGCAGATCGGCGTGGCGGAACGTGAACGGGACCGGCATCCGCTCGTAGTGCCGTCGACACCACGCGATCGCGTTGGCGGAGACGTCGAAGCCGTCATAGGAACCCGGCGCGCGCAACTCGCGTGAGAGCACCCGAGCCATCCGGCCGATTCCGCAGCCGACGTCGAGCACGCGGTCGGTTGGCTGCAGGTCCGCCAACACCCGGAAATGCCCGAGGAATTCCTCGCCGGTGGCCTGGAAGTCGGAGTTGCCGACAAAGTCGAGGTAGCGCCGCGGCGGGGTCAGCCGATCCCGGCGCCCGAGCGCGGTGTCCGCCAGATCCGCAGCGCGCAGCTGCAGCGCCCTGATGCCCCGCTGCAGCATCGGTTATGCGACTGCCGCGCCGTCGCCACCGACCCCGCCGTCGCCACCCACCGCGCCCTCGCCACCCACCGCGCCCTCGCCACCCACCGCGCCCTCGCCACCCACCGCGCCGTCGTCGTCAGCATCCAGCAGCAGGCGCAGCGCCTCGACCCCGTCCCAGACGTCGACGAACCGCGTCGTCAGCGGTGAGAGCCCGAAGCGGATCACGTCGGGTCGGCGGAAGTCAGGAACAACGCCGCGCTCGATCAAGCCGGCGCACAGCGACTCGGCACGAGGGTGCGCCAGCGCCACGTGCGCGCCCCGGCGATCGGCATCACGCGGCGAGGCAACGGACACCCCACACCGAGCGAGCCGGGCGTCCGTCAAGGCGATCGCCAGCTCTGTCAGCGCGATCCCCTTCGCCCGGATCCGATCGATCCCGGCCTCCCCCACCAGCCGCACGCCCTCGTCGACGCCGACCAGCGACAGGACCGGCGGCGTCCCCGAGAGCAGCCCACTGGCGCCGTCGGCCGCCACAAATCCCTGCTCCATCGCGAACGGGTCATGCCGCCCGAGCCAGCCCCAGATCGGCTGGCGCACCGCCCCCTGAAGCGAGCGTCGCACGTACATGAACGCCGGCGCTCCCGGGCCGCCGTTCAGGTACTTGTACGTGCAGCCGACCGCCAGATCAGCGCCATCCAGATCAAGCGCGACGGGCACCGAGCCGACGCTGTGGCTGAGATCCCACAGCACCAGAGCACCCGCATCGTGGGCCACCGAAGAGATCTGCGCCATCTGGGCGATGTGCGCCGAGCGATAGGAGACGTGCGAGAACGTGACCAGGGCCGTCCGCTTGCCGACAAGGTCGGCCACCGCTTCGGGCGTCGGTCCCGCGCAAGGATCGCCACGCAACCACACAACATCACATCCCCGCGCGCGCGCCAGCCCCTCCAACACGTAGCGGTCGGTCGGGAAGTTGTCGATGTCGGTGACGATCTCGGTCCGTCCCGGTCTGGCGTCCAACGCAGCACACGCCAGCTTGTAGAAGCAGACGCTCGTCGAGTCGCCGAGCACCACCTGGCCGGCGGCCGCACCGAGCAGTGACTCGCCGAGCCGATCCCCGATCGCGCACGGAAGCTCCATCCACCCCTCGTCCCAGGCGCGTACCAGCCGACGCCCCCACTCGTCGGCGGCAACACCGGATAGCCGCGTGATCGTCGCCTGCGGCAGCCGCCCCAGCGAGTTGCCGTCGAGGTAGACGACGCCGTCGTCGGAGAACACAAACCGTTCACGGAACTCCGCCAGGTCATCGGCGCGGTCGAGCTCAGCGGCGGCCTCGCGGTCAGGCCCCGTTTCTTGACTTTTGATCATTGATTCCGATACTACGGGCGGGAATGGAGTCACATCTCTCCGTACTCGCCGAGGACGGCTCCAGTCGGAGCCACCGCACGCTGGCGGAGAAGGCGTTCGAGACGCTGCACCAGGCGATCCTTACAGGTCAGCTGCGGCCGGGGGCGCGGTTGCCGATCGAAGAGCTCGCGGAGGTGCTGCAGATGAGCCCGATGCCTATCCGCGAGGCTGTTAGAAGGCTCGATGCGGCCGGCCTGGTCGAGAACATCCCCCACCGCGGCGCGCGCGTTACCGAACTCTCGATCACCGACCTGGCTGAGGTCTACGAGGCGCGCCTCGCGCTCGAGGTGCTGGCGATCCGCCGCGCCGCCGAGCGTTTCGACGAGGCGCACGAGCTGCTCGCGCACCAGCGCCTCGACGAACTGAACCGCTGCTCGGATGACAACTCCGCGGCGACCTCTGCCGCGCACGCCGCGTTTCACTTCGCGTTGTATGACGCCGCCGATTCGGCCTGGCTGACGCGGCTGATCCGACCGATCTGGGAGACCGCGGAGCGCTACTGCCTCGAGGTGCCGGAATCCCGACAGCTCGCCAAGCGCGACCGCGAGCACGGAGCGATCCTCGATGCATGCGCGGCGCACGACCCCGACCGAGCCACCGCTGCGCTCAGCGACCACCTTGCGACGACCGCCAACAACATCTCCTTGGCGATGGGCGGCGAGCCGCTGTTCGAGCTGAGCGCCTAGCCGGTCGGCTCGAGGAACCTGTGCCGATCCGCGTTCGCCGGCGCCGCCGCGATCGCGGTCGTGATGATCGCAATCGCGGCGGTCACGAGCAAGCCCCCAAATGCGGTGCCCCATCCGCGCCCCATACTGCTGCCCCGCATACTGACAGACAACATACCTAAACTTCACCATCTTTGCGGCGCGGCCTGTACGTACTGCTCGCGTACACCGCGCTATTTAGTCGCACCGCTACCGTCCGAGATACGCCCGCTTGAGATCCTCGTGGTGCAGCAGCTCCGCCGCCGGGCCCTCGAGCACGATCTCGCCGGTCGAGAGCACGTAGCCGCGGTCGGCGATCGACAGTGCCATTGTCGCGTTCTGCTCGACCATCAACACCGAGACGCCCGCGTCGTGTACCTCTTTGATGATCCTGAAGTTCTGCTGCACGAGCGCCGGCGCGAGACCCATCGAGGGCTCGTCCATCAGCAGCAGCTTCGGCCGTGACATCAGCGCCCGGCCCATCGCGACCATCTGCTGCTCGCCGCCCGACAGCGTCCCGGCGAGCTGATCACGGCGTTCGTGCAGGCGCGGGAACAGCGTGTGCACGCGCTCGAGATCGTCGATCAGCGTGCTGCGGTCCTGGAGCACCGCGCCGAGCTCGAGGTTCTCGCGCACCGTCATCTCGCCGAACAGGCGCCGGTTCTCAGGAACGATCGCAAGCCCGCCGGCGATCCGCTGCGGCACCGGCCACCGCGTGACGTCCCAGCCGTTCAGCGTGACGGTGCCCGAGCGCGGGCGGACGATCCCGAGGATCGTCTTGAGCGTCGTCGATTTGCCCGAGGCATTGCCGCCGAGCAGGCAGACGAGCTCGCCGGCGCCGACCTGCAAAGAGATCCCCTCGAGGATCCGCATCTGCCCGTAGTAGGTGACGACGTTGTCGAGACTGAGCAGCGGTTCTTCCATCGTCCTCACGCCTCCGCCAGCGCCTCGGGATCGCGCCCGAGATACGCCTCGATGACCGACGGATGCTCGGCGACGCGGTCGAAGGACCCCTCGGCGATCTTGACACCATGATCAAGCGCGACGACGCGGTCAGAGCAATTGGCGACGACGTGCATGTCGTGCTCGATCACGAGGATCGCGAGCGCAAGCTCGTCCCGCAGGCGGCCGATCAGCTCGGTGACCTCGCCGGTCTCCTTCGGGTTCATGCCCGCGGCGGGCTCGTCGAGCAGCAGCAGCTTCGGCTTGGTCGCCAGCGCCCGCGCGATCTCGAGCCGGCGGCGGTTCGCGTAGGAGAGCGAGTAGGCCGGCTGGTCCCAGCGATACCCCGCCAGCCGCTGGCCGAAGAACGACAGCACCTCCTCGGCGAGCTCGCGGACCTCGCGCTCCTCGCGGCGCTGGCGCGGCAGGCGCAGGATCGATTCCCACGGCATCGCCTTCGTGTGACCGTAGGTTGCGGCCATCACGTTCTCGATCACCGACATGTTCAGGAACAGGCGCAGGCTCTGGAACGTGCGGGCGATCCCCAGCCGCGTGATTCGGTGCGGGCTCTTGCCGGTGATCGACTGACCGCCGAGGCGGATGTCGCCTTCACTCGGCTCGTACACGCCGGTGATCACGTTGAAGACCGTCGTCTTGCCGGCGCCGTTGGGGCCGATCACGCTGACGACTTCGCGCGCGCCGACGTTCAGCTCGAGCTCGTTGAGCGCGCGCAGCCCGCCGAATGACAGCGACACCTTGTCGAGCTCGAGCAGGGCGGTGGCCGGCCCGGGCGCGGGCGACGGCACCACCTACACCACCTCCACCCGGCGGCTGCCCAGCAGTCCCTGCGGCCGCGCGTTCATCATCACGATCAGGATCGCGCCGATCAGGATCTGGCGGGTGATCGACGGTTCGGTGACGAGCCTCGCCTCCCATACCGAGACGGCCAGTACCAGCGTCGGCGGGATCAGCAGCGTCCGGACGCGACCGTGCACCTGCACGAGCGTGACGAGCAGCACGATCAGCAGCACGAACCCGATATTCCCCCAGCGGGTCGCGTTCGCCGGGACGATCACGAAGTCGCGGACCGCGTCGGCGATCCAACCCACGGACTGCGGGCCGCCGGAGACGGCGCTGGCGACGATCGCCTTGAGGATCGCGTGCAGGGCGAAGCCGAGCGCGACCGTCGCCGCCAATACGCCGATGAGCCGCTGCCACGGGCGCAGCTTGACGATCAGCGTCATCAAGATCACCCCGTAGAAGATGTAGCCCGCCTCCGTCGGGCTGCGCAGGAAGCCGTCGAGCGTGACCGCGATCACGACCCCGCCGAGCACCGCGCCGCCGAGGCTGCCGGCGCCGCCGAGAATCAGCCCGGCATAGATCAGGATCAGGAACGGGGTGTCGAAGTCGGTCGGGAACACGCTGATCTGCTGCGCGGCGAACACCGTCCCGGCGAGCGCGGCGACAACGGCGCCGAAGCTGAACGCCATCAGCTTGACCCGGTTGACCGGAATCGTCATCAGCCCCGCCGCGAGCGGGTCCTCGCGGACCGCGCGCCACGCCCGGCCGGTGCGCGAGGTGTCAAGCAAACGCAGCACGCCGACCGTCAGCACGAGCAGGATCAGCGCCAGGTAGTAGTACTGGCTGTTCTTGGTCAGCGACAGCCCGAAGATCTTGTACGGATCGATCCCGACGATCCCGTTCGGGCCGCCCAGCTTGCTCGGCGCGACGTTGTTGACGAACTCGACGAACGCCTCTCCGAAGAACAGCGTCACGATCGCCAGGTAGTCGCCGATCAGCCGGCGCGAGGGCAGCCCCACCAGCAACCCGAGGATCGCGGCGCCGGCCATCACGATCGGCACCGACACGAGCGCAGGGAGATGGATTCCGTTGGCGCCGAGCTGGTTGGAGGACAGCAGCGCAAAGCCGTACGCGCCGAACCCGTAGAAGGCGATGTAACCGAGATCCAGCAACCCGGCCCAGCCGACCGAGATGTTCAGCCCGACCGCGAGCATCGCCAGCAGCAGCGCGTTGATCCCGACCTGGAGCTGGAAGTCGTTCAGTCCGACCAGCGGCAGCGCCGCGCCGGCGAGGCCCGCGATCGCCAGCCGCGGCCACCAGCCGACGCGCTCGGCGTAGCGCTGCGCATCGCCGCGCCAGCCGGTCGCGTACTCCCGCCGGCCGGCTGACCGTGCGACCCACTCGTCGGCGCCGACCGCGGCCGAACCCGGGGCCTGCGGCGGCGGCGCTGCGGGCGGGTCCTCGCGCTCGGTGCTCATCGATGACCGTTACACCTTCTGCAGCTGCGCGCGTCCGAGCAGCCCGCTCGGGCGCACGAGCATCACGCCGATCAGGATCCCGAACACGATCAGGTTCGAGAACGTCGACGAGATGTAGCCGGTGATGAACGACTCGGCGATCCCGATCAGCAGGCCGCCGAGCATCGCGCCGGTGATCGAGCCGATCCCGCCGACGACGGCCGCGGTGAACGCCTTCAGCCCGGCGATGAACCCCATCGTGGTCGTGACCTGGTTGAACACGAGGCCCGCCATCACGCCGGCGATACCGGCCAGTGCGGAGCCGAGGAAGAACGTCATCGAGATCGTGAAGTCGACGTTGATCCCGAGCATCTCGGCCGCCTCGCGGTCGGCGGCGACAGCGCGCATCTGCTTGCCGAGCTTCGTGCGATCGACGAGCAGGCGCAGGCCGATCATCAGCACGACGCTCAGCACGATCACCATGATCCGCACGGGATCGATCCGCAGCACCCCGATGTGGATCCCACCGGTCAGCGAGATGAAGTCCGGGGTGTTGTAGACGCGCGTCTGCGCCCCGAACAGCAGTTGCATGCTGTTCTCGAGGAAGAACGACATGCCGAGCGCGGTGATCAGCGGCGCGATCCGCGGCGCGTTGCGCAGCGGCCGGTAGGCGAAGCGCTCGATCGCGACGCCGAGCGCGCCGACCCCGACGGCCGCCAGCGTGAACATGATCACCAGCAGCAGCGGCACGGGGATGCTCAGCGCCTCCGGTCCGCCGAACCACTGGATCACGAAGTAGCCGACGAACGCCCCGATCATGTACAGGTCGCCGTGGGCGAAGTTGAGCAGCTTCAGGATCCCGTACACCATCGAGTAGCCGAGCGCGATCAGCGCATAGAGGCTGCCAGTGGTGACGCCGTTCACCAGTTCCTGGACGAACTTCTGCATGTCGTCGGAGTCAGTTTGACTGAAAAACGGCGCGCGTCCCGGGTTGGGACGCGCGCCGTTCGCTAATCGATCAGTCGCTCACGAGCTCGGGATCAGCAGGTACTTGCCCTTCGAGTTGATCTTGAACAGGAAGAACTTCCCGCCGTTCAAATCACCCTTAGCGGTGAAGCTGATCGGCTGGCCGAGGATCGTGGTCGGCTCGTTCGTCGCCTTGATCGCAGCAAGCACGTTGCTGCGACTCGGCGTCTGCCCTGACTTGCAGACGGAGGAGATCGCCTCGTCGATCACGTGCTGGGCCGCGTACACGGGCGGTCCGAACGTGCCGAAGCTGCCGTACTTGGCCTTGGCGGCGGCCGCGATCGCAGCGTCGGCCGGAATCGCGGTGATGTCGGGACCGAACGACGAGACGTATGAACCGTTGATCGAGAACGTCCCCGGCGAGAACAGCCCGTCGGTTCCGAAGATCACCGCCGTCTTGTGCTGCGCGGTCAGGTTGCGCCCGAACTGCTGCGCGTTGGCGGCCACCTGCCACGGCAGGACCACGACCGTCGTGTTCGGTGTGACCTTGCTCACCAGCGAGGAGAAGTCCGTCAGCTTCTGGCTGACAGACTCGTGGTCGACGCTGATGCCGGCCGACTTGAACACGGGCGTCATCGCCGACACCAGACCGGTCGAGTACGCCTCCTGGTCATCGACGATCATCAGCGCTTTCGGATGCAGCTTGTTGACGATGTAATGCGCATCCTGTGGACCCTGGACGTCGTCGCGCGAGACGACGCGGAAGAACGTCGGGTTCTTGCCGTCGGTCAGCGCCGAGTTGGTCGCCGAGCCGGTGATGAACGCGAGACCGCCGCGTGCCATCAGAGGTCCAACGGCCGCGACCTCCTGGCTGCCGGCAGGACCGACGACCGCGAGGATCTTCGAGTTCGAAACGAACTGTTGGCTGACAGTCGTCGCCTGTGCGGGCTGCAACTGTGTGTCGCCCTGGACGATCGTGATGTTCGTGCCGTTGGCGGTGTTGTCCTGTGCCGCCGCGAGCTGAGCGAAGTGCAGCTGCTCGGCCCCGAGCATCGCGACCGGACCGGTGATCGGGCCTTCGAAGCCGACCGACGCATCGCAGGTCTTGCTCGCGCTCGAGCTCGCCGCAGCGCTCGTCGTCGCGCTGCTGCTACTGCTGCTGCTGCTGCTCCCGCAGCCGGCGATGAACGCGCCGGCGACGATCGCCGCGGTGATGATGCGTAACCTCACTGCTGAGACCTCCTCCTCGGGGGATCCAACGTTTTCATGACGCTTCCACGGTCGGGGTCCCGGCGAACGCAGGGGTTCCGTCCGGGTAATACGCGGCCGTCGGCGATCCGGCCGGCCGAAAGACGGCGACCACGCGCATCACGTCCTCGCCGGTGTTCTCCAGACAATGCACCGTCCGTGCCGGCAGCTCGATGCAGGAGCCTGGCCCCAGCGGCTGCTGCGCCCCCTCGGCGCGGAACACGCCCTCGCCGTCCAGCACGTAGATGACTTCGTCGTAGGAATGGAAGTGATCGGGCGCACGCTTGGTCGGGATGTAGCCGACGAAGTGGGTCGCCGAGCGCAGGCCGGTGGCGGGGTCGGCGACGATCCTGAACTCGCGGTCGGTCGTTGCGGCCTGCGCTTGCTGGTCGGCGAGCCGGCGGACCACAGGGGTCTCGACGGCTTGCTGTTGCGAATCGCGCACCGGATCCGGAATCTGGACAGCGACGATCCGCAGCGCCTGCGGCCCGGCGTTGTGAAGCTCGTAGCGCGTTCCGGGCGGGATGTAGGCGCCGCTCTCAGGCTCGAGCTCGTGTGATGCTGGGCCGGCGTCGAGCGTCCCGCGCCCGTCGACCACGAACAGAACCTCCTCGGCGTCGCCGGTGCTTCGGGCCTGTGAGCTCCCGGGGGCGCACTCGAGGACTTCCTGATGTAGCGGTCGGCTAAGCACTCGATCGGGGTGACTGTGCGTGCGCGTTCGGGCCGGGAGCGAGGCGCCACCCTCCCACATTCGCGCCGACCCGGTCAACCACCTGCACGCCGTCAGCTGCCTTCAAGCGTCGCCTCAAGCGTGATCTCGGTTGCTGCGAGGGCGCGCGACACCGGGCAGGTCGCCTTCGCCTCCATCGCGAGCGCGGCGAACTCGTCCTGGTCGACGCCGGGGACCTCGCCGATCGTCTGCAACTCGATCCGCGTGATGCTGAAACCGGTCTCGAGCTGCTGGAGGGTGACCTTTGCGGTCGTCCTGAGATCCGTCGGCGGGTGCCCCTTCTCGCTCAACAGGTTCGCGAGCGACATCGTGTAGCAACCGGCCTCCGCCGCGCCGATCAACTCCTCGGGGTTCGTTGCCTTCTCGACGTCCTCGACGCGCGCCCTCAGCGTGAACGGACCTTCGAACGCCCCGCTGCCGAGGGCGATCCGGCCGCCGCCGTCGGGCACCGTTCCCTGCCAACTGGCCGCGGAGCTGCGGACAACGCGAATACTCACATGCCCCCTCTTAATCCGAAAAGGTTTGATTTTGTAGTCTTGATCAAATCAGGTAGGTCGGGCCGAACGCAAGCGCGCGATCTTGTGATTTCGTTACGCCGCCCACGAGGAAGGAGCCACCGATGCCTGAGATGCTCACGAACACCGTCGACGTCGATGCCGTGCGCCGCCGGTTCTCGTCGCTGCAGACCGGCTTCGCGTTCTTCGACGCGCCGGGAGGCTCCCAGGTTCCCGACGAGGTCGGCGACGCGATCGCGCTGGCGCTGCGGGAGGCGAGCGCCAACCTCGGGGCGGTGTATGCGACCAGCCTGCGCGTGAAGGCGATCCTCGAGCAAGCGGAGAGCAAGGCCGCGCGGTTCTTGGGGTGCGATACGCAAGAGATCATGTTCGGACCGAACATGACATCGCTCAACTTCACGCTCTCGCGTACCGCGGGACGAGGGTTCTCCGAAGGCGATGAGATCCTCGTCTCGTCGCTGGACCACGACGGCGGGGTCGCGCCGTGGCTCGAGCTGGCGCGCGACAAGGGGTTGGTCGTCAAGCACATCGAGCTGCTTGCGGACACAACGCTTGACTACGACGACCTCGCGTCGAAGCTGGGGTCCGGCCGCGTGCGAGTTGTCGCGTTCGCGTGGGCATCGAACGCGATCGGCACGGTCGTCGATGCCGCGCGCGTGTGCTCGATGGCGCACGACGCCGGCGCGCTCGCATGGATCGATGCGGTCCATTACGCCGCGCACGAGCCGATCGATGTGCGCGCCGTCGACGCCGACGTGCTGATCTGCTCGCCGTACAAGTACTGCGGGCCGCATCTCGGTGTGGCATACGGGCGCGCGGCTGCCTTGGAGTCGTGGCGCCCATACAAGGTCCGCCCGGCGCCGAACCATCCGCTGGGCCGCAGGTTCGAGACCGGAACGCAGCCGTACGAGCTGCTCGCGGGGTTCAACGCGACGATCGACTATCTCGATTCCGTCGGCGGGTTCGAGGCGATCGCGCCGTATGAGCGCGCCCTGGGGCAACGGTTCCTCGACGGCATTTCCGACACCGTGCGCGTGTACGGGCTGCCGGGGATGGCCGGCCGCGTGCCGACGTTCCTCGTCAACGTTTCCGGGGTGCCCGCCGCTGACGTGGTCACGCATCTCGCCAGCCTCGGGATCGGCGTCTGGGCGCACGATTCGTGGTACTCGCTGGACCTGTACAAGCGCCTCGGGTACGAGCAGGACGCAATCCGGATCGGGTTCATTCACTACAACTCCGCCGATGAGGTCGACCGGCTCGTCGCGGGACTGCAGTTGGCGGGTCAGGCGACGTAGCCCTACCCTCGGAGGGCGCACGGAAGCGATTCGGCGGCCAACGCTCGGGGCGTCGCTGTTCAGCACGGCCGCGCGGCCGTTGGTCGTGAAGCTGATGACTCCCGATCCCGGCAGCGCCACGGCTCAGGCGGATGACTCCCGCTCCCGGAAGCGCCACGGCTCAGGCTGATGACTCCCGCTCCCGGCAGCGCCACGGCTCAAGGCCGATGACTCCCGCTCCCGGCAGCGCCACGGCTCAAGGCCGATGACTCCCGCAGCTTCGTCGCCGATTTCTACTGGCCGCAATTCCGCCTCGTGCTCGAGGTCGACGGTTTCCCCTACCACTCGAGCAAGACCGCATTCGAGCGCGACCACCGGAAGGATGCCGTGTTCCGGGCGGCAGGACTGGACGTCGTGCGCGTCAGCTCAGACCAGGTCTTCGACGAGTCCTACGCGGTCATCGCGATGCTCGCGATGGCGATCGCCCGCGCCCGACTGACAGCCTAAGTGAGTACTAAGGATCGTGCCGAGCGGGCGGATCAAGTCGGCCATCAGCTCGATCGCGGTCCCGATCAGCGTGCCGAGCTGCTCGTCTGTCTCATCGGTGTGGGTGAAGAACCGTGTCAGCAGATGCAGCACGAGCTCGTAGGCGACGGTGCCGAGCTCGGCGATCCGGTGGCTGAGGGGGTCGGTGATGATCGGCACCGGGCTCGGGCTGTCAACGGCTGGTGCGTGTATGCGGCGAGCACGTCTCGCGCAGGCTCGAACGACGGGTCGTGGTGCTTGAGCGCGCGGAACTCGTCCCACATCGACATGAAGCGCCCGTAGTGCGCGTCGCGCGGCTCGGCCATTTGACAGCGGTACTGTACGGCGCGCGCAGCCGCTGGGCGGGCGCGACCTTGAGCCGCTCGGGATCTCCCCGCGCGAGTACAGCGTGCTTGAAGTTCTGGCGTCGCACTGCCGGGCGTGCACGGCGCCGCTCGCCGTGGGAGGATTCGCGGGGGTTCCCCGGACCGGACCGAGGAGAGAGAGACGATGAACCTACACCCGCAAGCGCGGGCCCTGCTCGACCAGGTCGAGGAGTCGGGCCTACCGCCACTCAACGAGCTGACCCCTGCAGACGCCCGCATCCAGGCCGCCACGCTGAACGAATTCGTCGGCGCCGGCCCCGAGGTCGCTGTGGTCGAGGACTTCAGGATTCCGAGCACCGCCGGCGAGATCGCCGCCCGGCGCTACGTGCCCGACGATCCCGCCGCGACGATCCTCTGGCTGCACGGCGGCGGCTGGGTGATCTGCGACCTCGACAGCCACGACGCCATGTGCCGGATGCTGGCGAACAGCTCCGGTTGCCGCGTGATCGCGGTCGACTACCGCCTTGCGCCCGAGCATCCGTTCCCGGCGCCGCTGGAGGACTGCTGGGACGCGCTTGGCTGGGTCGCTTCCGAGTACGCCGACCAGCCACTGATCCTCGGTGGCGACAGCGCCGGCGGCAACCTGGCCGCCGTGTGTACCCAGCGCGCCCGTGCCCGCGGCGGTCCCGAACTGGCGCTCCAGGTCCTGGTCTATCCCGCGACCGAGTACGACATGACGAAGGCCTCCTATGCGCAGCACGGCAGCGGCAACGAGACGTTCCTGACGATGGGCGAGATGGCGTGGTTCTGGAACGCCTACATCCCTGACGCGATGGAGCGCCGCCAGGTTGCGGCGTCACCGTTGCGAGCGGCCGATCTGTCCGGTCTGCCGCCAGCGATCGTCGTCACCGCCGAGTACGACCCATTGCGGGATGAGGGCGTCGAATATGCCCAGCGCCTCAAGGCCTCCGGTGTTCCAGTCACCCACCACCACTATGGCGACATGATCCACGCGTTCTTCTCGCTCGTGAACCTGCTCGATCGCGGCACCGAGGCGGTCGCGCAGGTCGGCGGCGAGATCCGGGCGGCGGTGGCTCCGCGAGCTGCGGTGTAGACGGGCGCGGCGGCCGGCCGGCCGCGTCAGCGCGCGAGTGCCCGTGCGACCGCGTACGCGAGCCAGGTCGTGTCGTGTCGATCGGCGCAAGACGCTCGCAGACTTCGCGCGGCGTCAATTCAAGCGAGTCGCGAACGTCGACGGCGGCAATCATCGAGCACTCCGCGGATCGAGCGCGATCGCGGCGAGACGCGCTTGGAGGCGGCGCTTGACGGCAGGCCATTCGCCATCGATGACGGAGTAGTACGCCGAGTCGCGCGGCCCCCCGTCGCGCGCGACCATGTGCTTGCGCAGGGTCCCCTCGAACGTCGCGCCGAGCGCCAGCAGCGCTCCGCGCGAGCGCTCGTTGCGAGCGTCGGTCTTGAACTCGACCCGCCGGCAGCCGACGCGCTCGAGCGCGTGAGTGAGCAGCAGCAGCTTGGCCTCGACGTTGTGACCCTTGCCCCAGACGCGCCTGGCCATCCACGTCCACCCGATCTCGACACGGAGGTGCTCGAGCCGGATCTCCAGGAACCGGGTGGAGCCGATCGGCTCGCCTGTGGCAGCGTCGAGCACGGTAAACGGCACCTCGACGCCGGCCTCGGCGCTTGTGATCGTCCGCTGCATCCAAGCGCGCAGCTGTGCCGGAGAGTCGCCGATCTCCACCGGCATCCACCGGAACAACTCGCCTTCGCCGGCGGCCTGGAACAGGCCCGCCTCGTGCTCGAGCGCGAGCGGCTCGACGATCACCAGCCGTCCCTCGAACCGGCCCCGCAGATCGGCGACTGACGGACTCTGCGCGCTCACGACTCGTCCGGCACGAAGGCGGCGGATGCGGAGGCTGCGGAGGCGGAGGCGGCGGCCGCCCGTTCGGCGTCGAACAGCTCGACCAGGCGGTTGCGGGTGTCCCACAGCTTCGGCAGCTGGCGTTGCGCGATCAGCTTGCCGAGCACCTGGACGGGCGTCCCCTGGGTCCCGATCGTGTCTTCGCCGAGCGCCCGCGCGACGATGCTGTAGTGGCGAAAGCGCCAGACCCAGATTCGCTCGTCCCACTCGGTCAGCAGCTCCGCGAGCTGGTAGAGCTGCTCGTGCTCGCGCCCCCGGCGATACACGTCAGTCAGCTCGAGACCGGCAGCCGCACGCAAATGGTCAAACGCCTTCCACAGCCGCTGGGTCACGTGCGGGACACGGCGGAAGCCCGGCGAGTCAAACCCGCTGCCGTGCCCGAGCACAGCCCGGATCTGCTGGTATTCCCAGGGATCCATCTGGTTGAGCATCTCGATCTGCGTGGTGATGTATTGCAGGCACAGAACGGCACGGCGCAGCAACCGCAACGCCGGGGCCGGCTGATCGCGCTCCAGCGCGGCGGCCGCCTCGTCAACCTCGGTCACGGCCAGCTTCAGCCACAGCTCGGATGACTGGTGCACCGTCTGGAACAGCAACTCGTCGCGGTGCACGCGCTCCTCGGGGGTCTTCTGCAGCGCGAGCAGGTCGTCGGTGCGCAGGTAGCGCTCGTAGTCGCTCGCGCCGCGACCGGGTAGCACCGCTGCCTTCAAGTCGTCGTGGACGGCGGGTTCGGTCATCCCGCACCCCCTTCAAGGATCTCCGCCAGCTTGCTTGAGTTGATGTTCCCCCCGGAGACGATGCACACCACCTTGCCGGCGCCGGCGCGTCCGGCGACCGCGGCGGCCGGGGCCAGCGCGCCCGCGCCCTCGGCGATCACCGCCACCCGGTCGGCGAGCGTGCGGATCGCCGCGGCCGCATCCGCGACCTCGACCACAAGTGCTTCGTCGACGAGCGGCGCCACGCGCGGCCACATCGAGTCGAGCACGCGGCGGCTGCCTGAACCGTCGACGAACGACGGGGTGTACTCGACGTCGACCGGCCCCCCTGCTCTGATCGCGGCGCTCAGCGCCGCGCCGGTCGCGGGCTCGGCGGTGTAGATCTTCGTCTGCGGCCGCTGCGCGCGGATCGCACTGGCGATCCCGACCGTCAGCCCCCCGCCGCCATAGGGGATCACGACCGCGTCGGGGTCGGGCAGGTCCTCAAGGATCTCGAGCCCGATCGTGCCGTTGCCGGCCATCACGCCCTCGTTCTCGACCGGGTGCACGAACAGGCCCTCCACCCCGTCGAGACGGCTGGTGATGATCACGTTCCACCAGTCATCGTAGGGCAGCTTCAGCACGTCCCCCCCGAGCCGCGCGATCGCGTCAAGCTTCGCCTGCGGAGCATGCTCTGGCACCGCGATCGTGGCCGGCACGCCGAGCTCCCGCGCCGCCCAGGCGACACCCTGAGCCATGTTCCCGGCGCTCGCGGTGACCAGACCGTCCTGCCAGGCTGCCTGCGGGGCGCTGCGGATCGCGTTCGTCGCGCCACGAATCTTGAACGAGTTGATCGGCTGGAGGCATTCGAGCTTGCAGTAGACCTCCGCCCCCACAGGCACCGCGTCCGCGTACAGGCGGACCAGCGGCGTGCGGACGGCGGCGCCCCGGATTCGCTCCTGGGCGGCCTCGATCTCGGCCAGCGCGATCACAGCTGCACCTCGGTGCCGAGCCCAAGACGCCGCGCCGCGGCGACAGCGTGCTCGGCCGCGGCGAGGTCCTCGACCGCCAGCCCCAGCGAGCGGAACAGGGTCAGCTCGCCGTCGTCCCGGCGACCCGGCGCCAGCCCCGCCAGCACCTCGCCGAGCTCGCCGCGAACGTGGTCCTCGCCCGAGATCGCCCCCTCCCGCACAGCCAGCAGGTACTCCCCGGCCTCGTTGCGCAGTGACTCGCGGCTGTCAACGAACAGCGCGCTGGCCGCGACCGTCTCGACCTCGATCTCTCGCGCCGTCGGGATGCTCGCCCCGATCGCGTTGACGTGGGCGCCCGGCGCGAGCCAGGCGTGCTCGAGCACCGGCTGACGGGAGCTCGTCGCGGTCACGACGACGTCCGCTCCCCGGACGGCATCCTCGGCGCTGGCCGCGGCGGACACGTTCGGGGCCGCAGCGGCGCCCGCACCGGCGAGCGCCTCGGCGTGTGCCCGCGTTCGCGCGTGGACCCGGATCTCGTCGAATTCGCGCACGCTGCGCAGCGCCTCGAGGTGCGCCGCGCCCTGCACACCGGCGCCCAGGATCGCCAGCACGCGAGCCCCTGCTCGCGCGAGCATCCGCGTCGCGACGGCCGACACGGCAGCGGTCCGGACCTGCGTGATCGCGGATGCGTCGAGGATCGCGGTCGGCTGGCCGGTCTCGCCGTCAAACAGCGTCACGATGCCCTGATGGGCGTCGAGACCGCGGGCCGGATTGTCGGGGATCACGCAGATCGCCTTGAGCGAGAACACCGGCCCTTCGCCGCCGCGCCAGGCGGGCATCAGCCCCATCAGCCCCGAGGCGCCCGGCGGCATCATCACCGACCGAAGCGGCATGTGCGCCTCGCCACGAGCACGGGCTGCCAGCACCGCGGCCATCGCGTCCGCGCACTCGCCGGGCGGGAGCGCCGCGACGACGTCGGCGTGGCTGAGCACCAGCACCGCCATCAGCCGAACACGCTCGCGATCTGCTCGGACTCCTCAACGGTCAGCGGGCACTCCAGCGCTTCGCGGATTGGCAGCAGATGCTCGGGCCGGCCCGGCCCGGTGACTACCTGCGTCACGCGCTCGTCGGCGAGTAGCCACGCGAGCGCCGTGCCCGCCATCGAGGTGCCGCGCTCGCGGGCGATCGTCTCGAGCCGCTCGAGCGCGTCGAACGTCGGCTCGCCGGTGAGCCGCTCGTAGGGCTCGGGGCGCTGTGTCATCCGCGACCCGGCGGGGAACGGCGACCCGCGGCGGTATTTGCCGGTCAGCCAGCCGCCGGCGAGTGGGCTGAACGCGAGGTAGGCAAGCCGATCTGCGGCGCACAGCGGCAGCACGTCCTGTTCGTCGCCGCGCTCCAGCAGCGAATACGAGTTCTGGATCGCCTGCGGGGCGCCGGTTCTCAAGGCCGCATCGAGCTGGGCGGAGTTGAAGTTGCTGACACCGTAGGCGCGGATCCTGCCGTCACGCCGATGCTCCTCGAGCGCGCCGAGCGTCTGATCGAGCGGCACGTCCGGGTCAAAGTCGTGGGCGAGGTACAGCTCGACCTGGTCGATCCCGAGACGCTCGAGGCTCGCGTTGAGCTGGCGCTCGATCCGCTCCGGCGCGAGCCCGCGATCGGCGCCGGCATCCATCGGGTTGAAGGTTTTTGTCGTCAGCGACGGTCGCACCCCACGAGATCGCATCCACGTCCCAATCGCTCGCTCGCTGCGGCCGGCGCCGTACGCGTCGGCGGTGTCGAAGTGCGTAAGGCCAAGCTCCCATGCAGCGTCCATCAACTCGAGTGCCTGCTGCTCGGTCAGGCCCTGACCGAAGAACTCGGGAGCCGAACCGACTCCTCCGAAGTTGCCGCAGCCAAGCGCGACGCGGGGCAGGACGAGATCGGAGTCCTCGATGCTGCGGCGCTCGATCTCGAGTGCGGTCCTCATCGGCTCGGATCGGCGCCGGACGTGGTCACTTCCAATATTTGATCAAACGCCGGACGGGTGCGGCAACCCGAGGCCCACAGCTCGCTACGACACTGACCCCCGGTTTCTCCAACGGAGGGTCCCGGGCCTGGGCGGCGAATCAGCAGCTATCCGATGCCGAGCACCGAACCGAGCCAACGGGTAGCACTGGTCACCGGGGGCGCGCGCGGCATCGGCCGTGGCATTGTCGAGATGCTCGCGGCTGATGGTCACCGACTCGCCGTCGCCGACATCCTCGATCAGGACGCGCAGCAGACAGCCTCTGCGATCGGCGGGCTGGCGGTGCATCTCGACGTCACCGACCCTGACTCGGTCGACGCAGCCGTTACCGAGACCGAGCGCGAGCTCGGCCCGATCGACATCCTCGTCAACAATGCCGGCTGGGATCAGTTCCTCCCCTTCCTTGAGACCGGCGAGCCGTTCTGGGATCGGGTGATTGAGATCAACTTCAAGGGCTGCCTGCGCACATGCCACCGAGTCGTGCCGGGGCTCGTGGAGCGCGGCTACGGCCGCGTCGTGAACATCGGTTCGGACGCGGCGCGCGTCGGCTCCTCGCTCGAGGCCGTGTACTCGGGCGCCAAGGGCGCAGTGGTGTCGTTCACGAAGACGCTGGCGCGTGAGGTGGCGCGCTACGGCGTGACGGCGAACACGGTGTGCCCGGGTCCGACCGAGACGCCGATGCTCACGCAGATGCTCGGGACCGGCGAGGAGACCGCCCGGACGATCGAGGCGCTGCGCCGCGCGGTGCCGATGCGCAGGCTCGCGCAGCCGCAGGACATCGCAGGCGCGGTCGCGTTCTTGGCCTCGGACCGCGCCGGGTTCGTCACTGGCCAGACGTTGTCCGTCAGCGGCGGTCTGACGATGGCATGAGCGAGCGGAGGTTTCGATGGATCTGACCGATACGCAGTACAAGCTGGAGGACGGCCTGGCGTGGATCACGATCGATCGCCCCGAGCGCATGAACGCGTTTCGCGCGAGGACGGTCGATGAGCTGATCGAGCTGTTCACCCGAGCGTGGTCCGATGCTGCGGTGGGCGTGATCTGCCTGACGGGCGCGGGCGATCGCGCATTTTGCGCGGGCGGCGATCAGAAGCAGCGCACTGAGACCGGCGACTACGGACCGAGCGCCTCGGGGCTGTTCGAGATCGAACGCCTTCACCGGCTGATTCGAGACGTTCCCAAGCCGGTGATCGCGGCCGTCAACGGCGTCGCGATCGGTGGCGGTCATGTCCTGCACGTGCTGTGCGACGTCACGATCGCATCCGAGCACGCGCGGTTCGGCCAGATCGGACCGCGGGTGGGCTCGTTCGACGCCGGTTTCGGCAGCTCGTACCTGGCCCGCGTCGTCGGCGAGAAGCGCGCTCGCGAGATCTGGTTTCGCTGCCGCCAGTACGACGCGGTCACGGCCGAGCGCTGGGGACTTGTCAATCAGGTCGTCCCGGCGGAGCGGCTGCACGACGAGGTGCGGACGTGGGCGGGCGACATGCTGGCGCTATCGCCGACGGCGTTGCGCTTTCTCAAGCAATCGTTCAATGCCGACACCGAGCACATGGCCGGAATCGGCCAACTCGCGTTCACTGGCCTGGGACTGTTCCTCGACACCGATGAGGCGCACGAGGGCGTTCAAGCGTTCGCCGAGAAGCGCGCGCCGCAGTTTGCGCGCCACCGGGCGCGTGCGTCAATCTAATCCCGCGCGCGTCAATCTCATCCCGCGAGCGTCAATCTCATCCCGCGAGCGTCAATCTCATCCCGCGAGCGTCAATCTAATCCCGCGCGCGGCTGCTTCGCGGAGCGCGAGGACGCCTGGAGCACCGCGTCCACGAGCCCCGGGAAGCGCTCGTCGAGCTCGGCCCGCCGCAGCGAGTTCATGCGCGTTGTGCCCTCGAGCCGTTGGTGGATCAGGCCGGCCTCGCGCAACACCCTGAAGTGATGAGTGCATGTGGATTTCACGACCGGCAGTTCGAAGCTCTTGCAGGTCCGCTCGTCGCCTTGCGCGAGCGCGGCGACAATCCGTAGTCGCATCGGGTCGCTGAGCGCGTGCAACACCGCCGCAAGCTCGATCTGATCGCAGTTGGGGTGCGGGAGACAGTCGGCACCGATGGCGTCGCCAGCCGCACCATCGGCCTCAGTCGTGATCGTGCCCATATCGTCCTTGAGATTGTACGACGGTCATCGAACGTTTGCTACGCTCGCCTGACAGCGATCGTACTCACTCACTCGGAGGAAGTACGTGGGAGACGCCACCATCACTCAGCAGCGGCCTCATCTCCGCGCCACGTTGCTCCTTGCATGTGTGGCGCAGTTCATGGTGATCCTCGACGTGTCGGTAGTGAACGTCGCATTGCCGTCGATCCGCTCTGCTCTTCACTTCTCAGAGCAGGATCTGCAGTGGGTGGTGAACGCCTACACGGTCACGTTCGCGGGCTTCATGCTGCTCGGCGGGCGTGCGGCGGACCTGCTCGGGCGCCGGCGCGTCTTCGTCTCGGGGCTGGTGCTGTTCGCGCTCGCTTCTCTCGCGGGCGGCATTGCGCAGGATCAGGCGACCCTGATCGCGGCGCGCGCGGTCCAGGGGCTCGGTGGGGCCGTGATCGCGCCTGCCTCGCTCTCGATCCTGACGGCGACCTTTGAGGAGGGCTCGGCGCGCAACCGCGCGGTTGGCGTGTGGGGCGCGATGGGCGCAGCCGGCGGCTCGGCGGGCGTGCTCCTCGGTGGCCTGCTGACCGAGGTACTGAACTGGCGCTGGATCCTGTTCATCAACGTGCCAATCGGGTTGATCGCGGCCGTGCTGGCGCAGCGCTACGTAGCTGAGGGCCGCAACCCCGAGCGCGGGCGCAACTTCGACCTTGCCGGCGCCGTCACGGCGACGGTGGGACTGTCGCTGCTGGTCTTCGGAATCGTCCGCACGAGCGTCACCGGCTGGGGTTCCGCGCAGACACTCGGCGTGATAGCGGCCGGTGTCGTGTTGCTGATCGTGTTTGTGGCGATCGAGGGCCGGTTCGCGAAGGCGCCGCTGATGCCGCTGCGGATCTACAAATCACGGACGCTGAGCGCGTCAAACCTGATCGTGCTGCTGATCGGTGCCGCGGTGTTCGCGATGTGGTTCTTCGTTTCGCTGTACCTCCAGCAGGTGCTGGGTTACTCGCCGATTCAGGCGGGTCTCGCGTTCCTGCCGATGACAATCGCGATCGCGACCTGCTCGACGTTGGCCTCGCGGATGGTGCAGCGGTTCGGAGCGAAGTCGCTGTTGGTGACCGGGATGCTGCTGCAGACACTTGGACTCGTCCTGTTCACCGACGTCTCGGTCGACGGCACCTATCTCGGAAACGTGCTCGCACCATCGGTGATCGTCGCGATCGGGATGGGGCTTGCATTCGTCCCGGTCACGCTCACCGCGGTCTCCGGCGTTGCCCGCCATGAGGCCGGCCTCGCGTCGGGGCTGGTCAACACCTCGCGCCTGTTCGGCGGCGCGCTCGGGCTGGCGATTCTGGCCGCGATCGCGACCGCCAGGACAAACAGCGATCTGCACCACGCCGTCGGCGCCCATGCTGCGAAATTTGCCCTGACCGACGGCTTCCAGATCGCGTTCGCGGTGGCCGCGGGATTCGCGCTGCTCGGCGCGGCCGTCGCGATCCTGTGGTTGCCGACCGTGCCGGGCCGCTGGAAGGCGGAGCCGGTGCAGCAGCGCGATGCCTCGCCGCCTGAATCCCGCGGCGCCGTCGCCGAGCACGTCTGAGCCTCCGCGGGCCGCGAGGGGATTTTCGGAACGTTGCACTAACGCTTACGCTACGTCCCGTCGGGTAGCACTTCTGCAGGCAGAAAGGGAAGAGTGAGCATGTCGACGATCACGCGGGCAAGCGCGAGGTCCAAGCGAAGCAAGCCGTCCGGCTTGGTGGAGCGCGTCCAAGCAACGCTTCCAGGACGGCCCGCCAAAACCGCCAAGCGCGGCAATCTCGGCGGCGCTGTGAGGAGAGTCCTTTCGACGGTCGGCCCGAGCAACGGCCACACGCGTTCGCGCACTCCGCCGAAGGGCTCGCACACTCCGCCGAAGGGTTTGCACACTCCGCCGAAGAAGAGCATTGCCGGCATCGCCGCGGGCGTCGGAATTGGCGCCGCGGCCGTCGCAACGCGGCGCCATCGTGCCCATCGCGGCGAGTCCGACGAAACGACTCCCGGGCAGCCGACCCAGGAAAGCCCCTTGCAGGAAGTGATCGCGGACAGCTGAACCGGGCCCGAGAGGGTCCCGGTTGCCATCGACGAGTTGGCCTCGACACGGGCGCGCGCCGGTCGGCAGTGCGAGCGTCTACGAGCGGGCGTCCGGCGGAGCGGGCGGCGTCGAGAATCGCCGCGGGTAGAGGAACTGCCCGACCCCGTCCAGCGGCTCGCCCGGGTCACGGGGCGAGAACCGCTGAAGCTCGAAGTTGACGCTGTAGCGCGGTCCCAGCAGTACCCGCTCGCCGCTGATCAGCGTGTAGAACCGGTCAAGCGGCCGCGGCGGCGGCCCCCCGACCCTGATCCCGCGGAAGTCATAGACACCGCCGTGGCAGGGACACACAAACGAGGATGCCGCCGCGACGAACCGCACCGGGCAGCCGACGTGAGCGCAACGCGAGGAGATCGCGACCACATGGTCATAGCGGTCCTTGACATGGCCGTCGACCGACGGGTCGTGTCTGCGGACGTAGGCGAGCGACTTGCCCGCCCCGCCGAGGCCGGGCTCGATCGTGACCACAACCGGCGCGTACGTCCGCTCGGTGAAGCGCTCGAGCGGGCCGATGTCCTGCCAGGTCGCCGGTGCCTGGTCGAACACCGGCCCGAGGGCGAACCCGAGCGCGGGCAGCGTGAAGGCAGCAACGGTGATCGCGCCGGCGGCCTGAACGCTGCGGGTCATGAACCGCCGGCGCGAGACGGTCTCCCCCTCGAACGCGCCCGGCATGGCGAGGTCTTCCGTGAGCTGGTCGTCGTCGGCGGTAGGAGGCATCTACTACGCAACATAATACTACGCGCCGTCGTTGTAGGGGGTGGTCGTAGAACCCACCGTATTTTTCGCAAATAGTGCGACCACCCCCCGCCCCCGAGCCCACCTCGGGAAATCCCCGGCCCGGGGCGCCGACGTCAGCCGCTGCGCGCCAGCCGCTCGAGCGCCTGGCGTCGCTCCGGATCGAGGCCGGCCATCTGCCGGGCGAAGTGGCTGAGCGCGGCGTCGCCGTATTGGGCGACCAGGTTGTCCACCTCCGAGCCGGCTCGCAGCGCCATGTACGTAGCTCGGTCGTAGGCGGGCTTGTAGAAGTCTGTCTTGCCCTCACGGCGACGCATCAGCGCGCCCTTCTTGTGCAGTCGCGACATGATCGTCATGTAGGTCGTGTATGCGCGGTCCTTTGGTGCGCGCGCATTCAGCGCCTCCATCACCGAGCGCACGGAGGCCTCGCCCTGGGCCCAAACCTCCTCCATCACCTCGGACTCGAGCTCGTGCAGTTGCGGAGGGGTGTTCGCCGCCATCGGCGGATAGCCTAGTCTACGATTCGGCGTAGGAGATGGCCACGCCGACCCTCACCGAACCGCACGTGGCGAGCGGCCTCGTCGCCGTCACGCCCCACGGCTCTCGGCAACCACCCGCCGTACCGGCGCCAACACGCGCACCTACGCTGGCGCCAACACGCGCACCTACGCCGGCGCCAGCACGCGCACCCGCGCCGGCGCCAACCCCCGCCGCCACAGCAGCGGCGCGTCTGTCCCGCGTCAACCTGATGATCGGCGGGCTCGGGCTGTTGACGGCCCTGTTTCTCGTCACCCGCCTGATCGAGTCCTGGCGGATCGATCCGCGCAGCCATCGCAACACGATCAGCTTTCTGGGTCAGCAGCTGAGCTATCCGGCGGCGAACCTCGGCGCGATCGTCGTGCTGGCGCTGGCGGCAATCGGGCTCGCGGTCAGCATCACCGCGCTGGCCGCGACCGCCAGGGAACTCGTGATCGAGCGACGGCTGGCAGGTCGGCTCACGACCAGCGCCAACAATCCGCTGCCCGACGGCACGATCGTGATCGACGACCCCAGGCCGCACGCCTTCTGCGCCGGTCTGCTGCGCCCGCGCGTCTACATCACGACGGCCGCGATCGCGCGGCTGGATCCGGCCGCACTCCAGGCGGTGCTGGCACACGAGCGCCACCACGTCCGGCGGCGCGATCCGCTGCGTCTCGCCGCTGGGCGGGTCGTGACCCGCTCGCTGTTTCTCGTCCCGTGGCTGCCGCGTCTGCACGCAAGCCACCAACTGCTCGCTGAGCTCAGCGCTGACGAGTGCGCCGCTTCGGCTGGGACGGCGGCCCTTGCGCGCGCGATGCTGACGTTCGAGCAATCGGGGATCGATCCCGCGCGGGTCGACCGGCTGCTCGCCGACGAGCCTCCGTCGTGGCGCTTCCCGGCCGCGCTGGCGATCAGTGCGTTGGCGTCGATCGCGCTGCTGGCCGCGTCGGCCGCGCTCGCGACGCGATTCGCGAGTGGAACCGCGACGCTCGACCCGCCGTTGCTCTCGCGGCAGCCGTGCGTGGTCGTGCTGGCAACGGTTCCCATCCTGATAACGCTCGCGTGCCGGCAACTCGTAAGAATGCGCGGTTGAGTGCTCCCAGTGCCACGCGTCGCCGTCGTCGACATCGGAACGAACACCACCCGTCTCTACATCGCGGATTCAAGCGACGGGGCGATCACCGATGAGCTCGAGCGGATCAGCAAGGTCACGCGACTCGGCGCCGGCGTCGACGCCGGTGGCTCGTTGAACGACGAGGCGATGCAGCGCGTGTACGACACGCTTGACAGCTACAAGGCGGTGATCGATCGCCACGGCGCCGACCGCCGAGTCGCGGTCCTCACCAGCGCCGTCCGTGACGCTGCCAACGGGGAGCAGTTCGCACAGAGCGTCCACGACCGCTACGGCCTGCAGCCGCACATCCTCACCGGCGATCAGGAGGCCCGGCTCACGTACCTTGGCGCCACCAGTGAGCGCGATCCGAGCAGCACCGCCGAGACGCTCGTGATCGACATCGGCGGCGGGTCGACCGAGCTGGTGATCGGGCAAGGTCGCGAGGTCAGTTTCCACGTCTCTACGCAGGCAGGCGTCGTGCGCCAGAGCGAGCGCCACATCAGCCACGATCCACCGACCGAGTCAGAACTCGATGCTCTCGCCCTGGACGTCAACCAGATCCTCGAGGCAGCCGTCCCGGAGGAGCACCGGCAAGCCGTCGAGCATGCGATCGCCGTAGCGGGGACGGCTACCTCCCTCGCAGCGATCGCCCAGCAGCTCGATCCCTACGACCCGCAAAAGGTTCACGGGTACGTCCTGACAGCACCCGAGCGCGACCGGATCGCGACAGAGCTCGCGGCGATGACGACCGAAGAGCGCCGCCGCGTCGCCGGCCTGGACCCCGCCCGCGCGCCCACGATCGTGGCCGGAGCAATCATTTTGACCGAGGTCATGGCCGTGTTCGGACTCGAGCAGATCGAGGTCTCCGAGCACGACATCTTGCGCGGCGCGGCGCTCGGCCTGTGAGCAACTAATCTAATCGGCCGACGGCAAAGCGGGCCCGACGTCAGCGAGCGGTCGAGTATCGCAGACTGACATCGGCGCACTCGGCGCATACGGTCTGCGGCACGATCCCGGCCCCCATCAGCGCACCAAACACCTTGCACCCCAGGCAGTAGCCGAAGATCGACTCGAGCCCCGCGGCCGCGACGAACAGAACCAGCACGCCGTCGGCCGCGGCGTGCTCGCCGAGCACCAGCCCCAGCACGAGCGCGGCGGTTGACATCGCCGCCCCCATCCCTTGGGCAAAGCGCTTCGGCGGCCCCGGAACAGGCTTGCGCTCGCCGAGCCTCGGGGCGATCACGTTCTGCGCGGTCCATCCGAGCGGGCTGAGCGTGGGACCCGTCAGCACTCGCGCCCAGAAGCCGTAGGCGAGTGGGATCAATAGCCCGTACCAGCTGGTGGCGAGGATCACGACCACCATCGCCAAGACGCCGCCGGCGACGACGCGCGCCGCCTTCTCGTTGACCGGGTTTGGAAATGAGAACAGTTGCTGCACCGTCGATTTATACGATAGTCGATCGGGTTTCGGTAGGTTGGTCTACCGCGCCTTCATCAAAGCCTCGCCCGAGCGGATCTGGGAGGCGATCACGACACCCGAGTTCACAGCCAAGTACTTCCACGGCGCCCGGATCACCGTCTAGGTCGGGCCTCGGGCACCACGAGACGGGTAAAACGCCCGCAGATCGGTGCGTCCGCGTGCCCAACACGCCCGGCGGAGTGGCGCGTCCGCGTGCCGAACTCGCGCGGCGGATCGGTGCGTCCGCGTGCCGAACACGCCCTGGGATCGGTGCGCCCGCGTGCCGAACACGCCCGGCGGAGCGGCACGCCCGCGTGCCCTCGCCGGATCATCACAGACGGAGGCGTCCAGGGTTCCTAAACGCCTATCTGGACGAATGTTCGATTGCCGCAGACCGTACGAAACGTGATTATTCCTCCGGGGTGAGGGCTCGCCTACAGCGATCCTAAAGCCCAACATAGGTTCGGGCGAAGCCGCAGACATCGGCGCCTCCCGCCGTCCGAACCACTCTAACCGGCCCTTTCAGGCACGTACCCCTGCCCGTCCCGATTGGGCCAAACCTGGATCGGAAGCCGCCCACAGTGATGTGGGCGGTTTTCGTTTATGGGTCTGTAGGCGGGCGGCGCCTATGCGAGATTGGATCTGCGCGGATACGCGACCGACGGGTCTGTGAGCACGTTGACGACGGTTGGGCGGCCTGACTCGAAGGCGTGCTCGAGCGCCGGTCGCAGCTCCCGCGGCTCGGACACGAGCGAGCCCTCGCACCCCAAAGCGACGGCGACCTGGTCGTACCGCGTTCCCGGCCGCAGGTCAGCGGCCAGTGAGTACCCGTAGATCGCTTCCATCGGGTGCTTCTCCAAGGCCCAGATGCCGTTGTTGCCGATCACCGCGACGACCGCGACCCCGTGGCGCGCGAGCGTGTCGAAATCCAACCCTGAGAAGCCGAAGGCCCCATCGCCGAGCAGCAGCACAACCTGACGGTCAGGATGCGCGAGCCGGGCGGCGAGCGCATAGCCGGGGCCGGTGCCGAGACATCCATACGGACCCGGATCAAGCCAGCAGCCGGGTTCGAACGAGTCGACGACCCGTCCTGCATAGGAAACGAAGTCGCCGCCGTCCCCGATCACGATCGCATCACGATCGAGCACCTGCGCCAGCTCGCCGTAGATCCGCATCGGGTGCAGCGGCGCGCGCGGGTCGGCAAGCTCCGCCGCCTCACCCGCGCGCTTCTCGGTCTCGATCGCCCGCAGCGACTCGATCCAGTGCGCGCGCTCTGAATAAACGCCAGCGTTTCCAGCGGCCCCCTCGGCGAGCGCCGCCAGCGCGGCGGGCAGCGCGCCGTACAGCTCCGCGCTCACGGCCCGCGGCAGATCGCGCTCGGGCTCGGCGACGTCGACCACGACGATCTCGGCGTCGGCCGCGAAGACACTGCCGAATCCCAGCCGGAAGTCGAGCGGCACGCCGATCACGACAGCGACGTCGGCCTGACCGAGCGCCGCACCACGCGCGCGAGAGAAGAACAGCTCGTGGTCGGCCGGCAGGCAACCCCGCCCGAGGCCGTTGAGGAGCACGGGGATCCGCAGCTGCTCGGCAAGCGCCCGGAGCTGCTCCTCCCCCCGCCCCCAGTAGAGGCCGGTCCCGGCCATGATCGCGGGGCGTTCGGCTTCGCGCAGGAGCGCGAGCGCACGGTCGAGCGCCCGCTGGTCGACGTCGAGTCCCGCACTCCAGGGCTGCGGCAACGCCGGCGGCGTCTCCGGCTCCGACGGGGACTCCATGAACACATAGTCGAGTGGAAAGTCGACGAACACCGGGCCAGAGTGCGGCGTCAGCGCGGTGCGCATCGCCTCGTCCACCAATCCCGAGATCTCGGCGGTGCCCTCGGGCGTCGCCGCGAACTTCACCAACGGCCGCACAAACGGCACGTGGTCGATCTCCTGCAGCGACCCTTGACCCCACCGTAGCTGCGGCGCACGACCGCCGAGCACCATCACCGGCGAATGATTCTGGCCCGCGGATGCGATTGCGCTCATCCCGTTGGTGACTCCGGGCCCGGCAGTCAGCGCGCACACGCCGATCGAGCGCGTGACTTTCGCCCATCCCTCGGCGGCGAACGCCGCCGTCTGCTCATGGCGGACATCGACGAGCTCGATCCCTTCTGCGCGGCAGCCGTCGTAGATCGAGAACAAGTGACCGCCCGAGAGCGTGAACAGCTTGCTGACCCCGTGTGCCTTCAGGCACCGTGCGACCAGGCTCCCGCCGTGAAGCTTGGTGCTGGTCGCATCGATGGTCACGATTCCGGGACGCTAACACGCATCGCGTTGACCACTGCGCCTCCGAGGATGATCAGCGCCAGCACGTAGAACCAGCCGAGCACGATCAGCACGAACACGATCGTCGTGCCGAACCGCGCGATCGTCGAGATGCTGGACAAGTACGCGGGGAACGCGTAGCTGACGAGGCCGATCGCGAAGGTCGCGGCGAGCGCGCCCGGCCACACGGCCCGCCACGGGATCGGGCGGTTCGGCACGCGCGCGTAGATCACCGACAGGCACGCGAACAGCAGCAGCAGGCTGAGGCCGAGGGTCAGCGCGTAGACGAGATCGGCGACCCGCGCGAGGTCGAGCGGGAGGCTCTCCGCCCCGGCCCGCAGGATGCTCTGCACGGTCGGCACGATGACGGTCGCAACCATGAACAGCAGCACAACGCCCACCATCGCGATTCCGAAGCGCTTCTGGTCGATCCAGCGCCGCGCCGGGCAGCCATAGATGTGGCTGAATGCGGTGTCCAGGGCGCCCCAGAACGATGAGCTGAGCCACACGCTGGCAATCAGCGCGAGCACGCCGGTGCCGGCGGTCGAGTGCCTGACCTCGTTCAGCAGCGAGGTGAGCGTCGGCTCCGCCGCGCCTGGGAAGACCTCGTGCAGATCGGCGAGCACACTGCTCTGCACGGCGCTCGAGCGCAGCACTTCGCCGGCGATGAACAGCCCGAGCAGCGCGACCGGGATCACCGCGAGCAGCATGTTGTAGGCGACCATCGACGAGTTGCCAGTGAGGTTTGCTTGCCAGGCCAGGCGCCAGAACCGGCGGATCGCCCCGCCGGCGCGGCGCCTCAACCGCCCGAGTGCGCGCGGTGCCGCAAGCCGGCCCCCGCGAGCACCGCTGCGCGAGGCGCCCATAGCTGCACCTGCTCCCGTTTGCCTTTGAGCGGCACCGGCGGGCGCTCCTCAAGCTCCAACCCATCGCCGGGGAGCAACTCCCGCGTCGCATCCGTGATCAGCACGTCGTCGCCCGTCTCGCGCGTCGCGGCCTCCACCCGCGCGGCGGTGTTGACCGCGTCGCCAATCACCGTGAACTCGACTCGTCCACCACCGCCAACGGTCCCAGCGATAACGTGGCCGGAGTTCACCCCAATACCGACGGAAACGGCGCCTTCGTATCGCTGCTGGACGCGCTCGACGATCTCAAGCGCAGCCGCGACCGCGCGATCGGCATGATCGGGCAATCGCTCGGGTGCGCCAAACACCGCCAGCAGGCCGTCGCCGATGAACTTGTTCGCCTGGCCGCCCTGGTGCAGCAGCGCCGGCACGACCAGATCCCAGAAGTCGTTGAGCATCGACACGACCTCGTGCGGGCGCGCTCGTTCGGCGAACTCGGTGAAGTTGCGGATGTCGAGAAACATAATGCTGACCTCGACGTCCTCGCCCTCGAGGTCCGATCCTTCCCTCAGCACCCGCTCCGCGAGACTCGGATCGACATACGCACCGAACGCTTCGCGCAGCCGCTCGCGCTCGTCGAGACCTTCGACCATCATGTTGAACGACTGCGCGAGCTTCCCGGTCTCGTCCGTCGCTACAACCGGTACCCGCGCGGTGAAGTCTCCCGCCGCAACGAGCTCGGTAGCGCGCTGCAGGTCGGCGAGCGAGCTGCCGAGCGAGCGGACCACGAGGATCACGAGCTCGAGCGAGATCGTGAACGAGACCACGACCGCGATCAGCCAGGCGATTCCGAGATCGGACAGGCGCGCGTGGTGCCCGTGCGTGGAGAGCCCGGCCACCACAAGTCCGGTGATGATGTTGATGATCGGAGCCGCCGCCAGCAGTCGCCAGCGCAGCGGCAACCCCGGGGCCTCGATTGTGAAATCCGCCGGCAGCCCTGGCGCCAAGTTCTCGAGCACGGGACGGGCGGCGACCTCCATCGCAAAGTAGCGAACGATCATGCTGGCCATCAGGACCGCGGTCCCGACCGTCGCCAGCAGGAAGAACAGATACCAGTCCAGCCCGAGCTTCCAGGTCGTGAACGCCATGAATGGCAGATAGGCGAATACGAACGGGTACTTGCGCATCCGCCGCAGGTACTCGAGTGGCAGGGTCGCCAACGCAGTCCAGGCGGCAACGGTCGAGGCCTCGTCGCGGGCCCCCGCCTCCCAGGCCCATACCGGGCGCCACATCCGCCGCGTGAGCTTGATCGAGATCAGGTTGTCGATCGAGACGAGCGCCTGCGAGATCGCGACCAGCAACCAGAAATCGGCAACGGACATGTCCTGATAGAGCGCCAGCAGCGCCAGCCCGCCGAGCATCACCAGGTGCGCGATGCAGAACTGGGCCCACACGAGGGCGTACGAATTGCGTCGCGCGACCGCCCGCACGGCCCGGTCGACGGGATCGAACATAAGACCAGTATGACCGCCGGGTCTCAGCCGGCTGGCGCGAGCCCCCCGTCCTCAGACCTGGCCAGCGCTCCGGCCGCGGCCAGCGCCCGTTCGCCGCCGAGCCACCGGTGCCCGATCCGAACGGCCGGCAGCTCGCGCACGCCGCGCGCCACCAACCCCCGGGCAGTCGCGTGTAACGAGACGTCCCGCCGGGGGTCGCCCGCGGCAGTAAGACATTCCTCCAGCGGCACCCCTGCCGCTGCAGCGGCCTCGGCCAGGATCTCTGGATCTGAGAGGTCGAAGCCGCCGCAGAACGCAAGCCTGCTTGCAGCCAGCGCGAAGCGTGCGCCGGCGCCGACCTCGACCGCATAGGCCGCCGCCCGCAGCGCGGATGACCCGGACGCCGGGAAGCCGTCTGGCCAGACGAGCGGGAGTCGCAGCTCGACCGCACGCTTTTCGGCTTCCCGGCGCACTGCGGGCGACTGCGCCCATCTCTGTCCACCGAGGAGTGTGGAGGCTGCAGGGATCCACTCGAGCTCGCCGAGAATCCGCTCGACCCGCTCTGCAGCGAGGTAGGAGAACGGGCAGTTGAGATCGAAGAAGAACGCTGACGGATGCCCCGGTCCGGGGCGAGAGCGGTCCGCCAGACGTTCGGCGAGAACGATGAGTTGTCCCATACCCCTGATAACGACGCAAATCGCAAAAACTGGCGAAATGCCATCGATCACTCGTTTAGTGCGCCTTGCGCCCACCTCGACGTCCGTTAGACTCAAAGTTGGTAGGTAGGAATCCGTCCAACCGGGAGGCACTCCCATTCCTCAGGTACCACCGCCCAAACGCCACCCTTATGACCAGTGGTCGCCGGACGCTCGCGCGCTCGATCTAGTCGGCGACAAATGGACATTGCTGATCGTCCGCGACCTGGCCGCCGGTCCCCGGCGGTTCGTCGAACTGCAGCGTGTTCTGCCCGGAATCTCAACCGAGCAGCTCCGTTCGCGGCTCAATCGCATGGTTGCCGACGGGATGCTGACCCGCAAGCGCTACCGCGAGGTGCCGCCGCGGGTCGACTACGACCTGACCGAGCGCGCGCGAGAACTGATGCCGATCCTCGGCGAGCTTGCCCGCTGGGGTTATGACTGGGTGTGGAGCGCTCCGCGCTCCTCCGAGGCCATTGACATCGGTGCGATCTTCAGACTCGCGCCCGGTCTCGTGCATACCGCTTCCGGAACCGACGGCACCGTCGAGTTCACCGTCAACGACGCGAAAGGGACCGGCCAAGCGGTCTCTTACTCGCTGACCGCGTTCGCAGGCCGGATCACGCTCGAAGAGCGCCCGGCAGATCGCGCGGACGCGAGAGTCAACGGCGACACGGCAGCCTGGATCGCTGCGTTCTCTCCCGACCACGAGCGTGGCGGGCTGCAGATCACTGGCGACCACGGGCTCGTCGAGGCGTTGCTCGGTGGACTTGCCGGCCGCTCGACCCGAGCTGCGGCGAGCGCCGCGGCGTAGACAACCGACCACTGCTCATAGACCGACCGGGGCCGCGAGAACCGCGGCCCCGAAGGTCTACTTGCTCGAGTACGCCGCCGGCCCGATCTGCGGGATCTTGCCCGAGGATGCGCCGGGTAGCGGCGGCGCGACCCAGCACGCCTCGCGGCCGGCCGGCCCGGGGGCGTTGATCGCCTGCCCCGAGTACTGCGACGCGGACCCCTGGATCACGTCCTGGAGCCCCTTGCGCGTCGGCGCGTCGAGCGTGTTGAACAGCTGGTCGAGATCGACCGCACTCGTCGTTTCCGTGGTTCCGAGCGTGCCGCCGCTGCGGATCGCTGCGCCGGTCGCAGGACCCAGCCGTAGGTCCACGTAGCGGTTGGCGATGCCCGACAACGATGCTTCGCGGACCGTCGCCTGCGTGCCTTGGCGCAGCGGCTGATACTGCGAGTTGGTGATCTTGAGCGTCACCTGCGCCTGCCCCTGCGGGGTCAACGAGATGTCCGAGACCGTGCCGATGCTGTTGCCCGACACCTCGACAAGATCGCCGCTGACGATCTGGCTGGCGTTGACGAAGACCGCCTTGACCTTGTAGCTGCCGCCACCCTCCAGCAGGATTACGGCGACGGCAATGATCGCGATCGCAACGGCTGCGATCGCGGCCACCCTGCCGATGAGCGTTGAGTTACGCACCGCCGCGACCTCGATTCCCGCAAATCGAACTCCTCCCGACCGGGTCTGGATACCTGGCGCGACCGAAAGCGACGCTAGCAAGCGGTTTTGGGCACTGTCAATTTCGAACCGACAGGGCGCAATGGCGAGTACCCGGGGCGGGACTCGAACCCGCAAGCTCTTGCGAGCAGCGCGTTTTAAGCGCGCGGACTTTGCCAGTTTGTCTACCCGGGCCTGACTGCCCAGAGGATAAACCGCAACTTATCCGCTGCTACGGTGTCCTAACAGTTGAGAATCCTCTCGAGGGAGTCGGCTGGGTTGGAAGTCTCTGCTCTGAAATACGCTGGAGGTGTCGGGCTACATGCTCGCTCACCGCTGCTGCGGCTGCAATCAGACGAGCGCCTCGTCGCACTCATCCGCCGCGGCAATGCGACCGCGTTCGAGGTCCTGGTCTCCCGTTATGAGTCGCGCCTGCTTGCGTTCTGCCGGCACCTGCTGTCCTCGCGGGAAGACGCCGAGGACGTCCTGCAGGAGGTGTTCGCGGCCGCGTTCAACGCGATGACCGCTGATGAGCGGCCGATCAACGTCCGCCCGTGGCTGTACCGGATCGCGCGCAACCGGAGCCTCAACCATCTGCGCCGGATGCAGGCGATCGGCGTCGACTCAATGGATGTCCACTTGTCCGACAATGGCGCCAGCACGGCCGACAAGGTGCACGAGCGCTTGGAGTTCAGGCTGCTCGTCGGCGACATCCACGAGCTGCCCGAGACCCAGAAGACGGCGCTCGTGCTGCGGGAGATGGACGCGCTCTCTTACGAGCAGATCGCCGAGGCGATGGAGACGACCGTCCCGAGCGTCAAGTCGCTGCTCGTCCGCGCCCGGATCTCGCTCGCCGAAGCCTCCGAAGCGCGGCTGCTGTCCTGCAATGAAGTGCGGATCGAGCTCGGCGAGATCGCCGAGGGTCTCCAGCGCCGCCCGAGCCCGTTGGTCCGCCGCCATCTTCGCGCCTGCACGCGCTGCTCCTCGTTCCGCTCGCAGCTCAAGCAAACCAACAAGGCGCTGGCTGCGGTCATGCCGATCGGGCCGCTGGTGCTGCTCAAGAAGCTGTTCTTCGCCCACCTCGGTCACTCGGCCGGTTCGAGCGCAACCGGCGCCGGCGCCGCAGGGTCCACCGTTGCGGCAGGATCGACGATCGTGGCGGGCTCCACCGCCGGCGGCTTCGTCTCGGCTGGGATGGGCGCGATCGCGGCCAAGGCGGCGGCAGGCCTGGCCGCCGCGGCGCTCGTGACGGCCGGTGCAGTCGAGGTCGACCATTCCGGCAAGACCGGACGTCACCAGCAGGCAACGACGAGTTCCTCAGTGCAGGCATTCGTACCGGCTGCTCCCGTCGTTCACTCGCAGACCACGTGGACGGCGCCGGCGCGCGCCCTCGACACGAAGGTCAAGTCCGTGGCGAAGACGAAGACCAAGAGGCTCACGTCGAAGAAGGCGGCCACAAACCAGCCGACGCTCGTGGCCTCCGTCTCGGTCACTCCGGCCTCGGGGACCGCCGCGAGCACACCGTCGAGCACTGCGCCAGCTCCCGGACGGACGCAGACGCAGAGCGACCCAACCGTGCTCGCGCCAACGCAGACGATCACCACGACGAGTTCGACGACGCCGACGCAGACGCCGCCTCCAGCGGTTGTCGCATCACCGCCGCCGTCCTCTTCGGTGACGACGACGCCGCCGGCGATGACTGACACGACGCCGACGACGACCGCGAGCACGAGCACAACCGCCACCACGACTTCGACGACGACCACGACCACGACGAGCTCGTCCTCGACGGTCCCCGGTTCCGGTGGTTCGGACGGCTCGGGGTCCGGCAGCTGTAGCGACCCGGGATCGACCGCCACCTGCCCAGGCTCGGGCACCACGCCGCCGCCCGCCGGGCCGTAACCGCGCCCGCGATCCAAGCGCACCGCAAGCGTGATCGATATCGACCACTTCTCCGCGGTCGACATGCGCGTCGGCCGGATCGTCGCGGTCGACGAGTTCCCGGAGGCTCGGGTGCCTGCGTGGAAGCTCACGATCGACTTCGGCGCCGACGTGGGCACCAAGCGTTCCTCCGCGCAGATCACGAACTACGCGCGCGACGAACTGCTCGACACGCTGATCGTCGCAGTCGTCAACTTCCCGCCGCGGCGGATCGGCCCATTCTCATCCGAGGTGCTCGTGCTCGGCGCGCTTGACCCCGACCAGGGGGTGGTGCTGCTGCGCCCGGACCGCGGCGCCGCCGTGGGCTCCCGGATCGCTTAGGCGGCCGGCCGGCGTCGGCCGCTACGGTCCGGGCTCGCCGCCGATCGACAGCAGCCCGCGCGCGGCTCCGTCGACCTCGATCTGATACTGCCCCGCGCGGAGGCCCGGGACGAGCACCGAGGCGCGACCATGCGCGGGGACGTTGAGCGAGTGTGGCGCCGGCGTCTTCAGCAGCACGTGGTGGTGCTTGCCGTCGGCGGACGCAATGCTGAGCTGCACCGCGAGAAACGCGGGAGCCGATACCGAGGGGGGCACGAGCTTGCCGCCGGCGCGGATCACGAACGTCGCCGGGACCCTGACGTTGGTCGAGCCGCCTGAGGACCGAGCAGCGCTCGTCGTTGTGGCGCTGCTCGCGGTAGCGCCACTCGCCGGGTTGGGCGGTGTCGAAGTACTCGCCGACGTGGTCGCGCTCGACCCAGCGCTCGTGGCGGGGGCTGAGGCGGTGCTCGCGGAGGTCGAGGACGTGGTGCTCGAACTGGTCGCGGCGGAGTGGCTCGAGCCGCCGCACGCGCTGATCAGCAGGCAGGTCAGCGCGAGCAGAAAAGTGTGTGCGGAATGTCTCACGTTTCGATGCCGATTGCAACGCGTGGGGAGAGCTGGAGTATGCGTGTTCTGACCGAAGAGTCCCCCGTAGAGTCTCGTCCTTCGTGGCGATCGCTCTGCTGACGACATATCTGACGGCCTATCGGATCCCCCTGTATCTGCGCCTGGCGCAGCGCCACGACGTCGAGGTGCTGTGCTTCGGCGGCGGCGAGCGCTACGTCCCGACGTGGTTCGCCGATCTCGATCAGCAGCTTGCCCGGGCGCCGTTCCCCGCCCGCCGGCTGGGCGGCACCGGCGAGGCGCTGGCGCTCGGCCGCCGCTATGACGCCGTGATCGGCGGGTTCGCGGGCGGCGCGATTCTCCCCGCGGCGTATGCCGGCGCTCGGCTTCATCGCCGCCCGTTCGTACTGTGGGCGTCGGTGTGGGCGCAGCCCCGCTCGGCCGCTCATTTTGTGGCGCGGCGCGCCACCAATCACATCTACCGCCATGCCGATGCCGTCGTCGCCTACGGCGAGCACGTGCGGCGCTTCGTGGCCGGCATCAGGGGGCGCGACGAGGACGTGTTCATCGCCCCCCAGGCGGTCGAAGCGGAGCTGTTCGGGCGTGAAGTGCCGGCGTCCGAGATCGCCGCCTTTCGCCGAGATCATGAGTTGGGCGATGCCCAACTCATCCTGTACGTCGGCCGCCTCGTTGCCGAGAAGGGCGCCGAGGTACTGCGCGACGCCGTCCAGCAGCTCGGCCCCGGCGCGACGCTCGTCCTCGTCGGAGACGGCCCGCTGGCGGCCGCGCTCGGCGCAACGGCCGGCGTGAGGCTGCTCGGACCGCTGCCGCGAGAGCGGCTCCCGATCGCCTACGCGGCGGCCGATTTCGCCGTGCTCCCGTCGATCCCGACGCCGCGCTTTCGCGAGCCCTGGGGCCTCGTCTGCAACGAGGCGATGCACCAGGGGCGCCCCGTGATCGCCTCTGACGCGGTCGGCGCGGTCGCCGGCGGCCTCGTGGTCGACGGTGTCAACGGGCTGGTGATCCCGGCCGGCGACGCAAGCGCGCTGGCCGCCGCGATCCAGCAGCTGCTGTCCAACGACGCGCTGCGGAGCACCCTCGGTGAGGCCGCACGCCGAGCGGTCGCCGCGTACACGTACGACGCAATGGCAGACGGCTTTGACCGCGCGCTGGCCCGCGCTCTCTCAGCTCACTGACCGACGGAGAACAGAGCCTCGAGGTCGTGGCGCGAGTAGACCTCGAACGCGACCATCGTCGAGGTCCTGCTGACGCCGCTCAGCTGCGAGATCTTGCCGGTCACCACGCGCGCGAGCTCCTCGTGCTCACGCAGGCGCAGGATCGCGACGAAGTCCCAGTCACCGGTGACCGAGTACGCCTCGGCGACGCCCTCGATGTCGGCCAGCTCGCCGCCGAGGGTCGCGAGCGCGGAACGCTCGGCTTGGATCAGGACGATCGCGTGGGTCACGCCGAGTGGGCCTGTCCAGGCTCGAGCAGGACGACCTGCGAGCTCGTTGCGGACTCGACGTCAGACTTGAACGCCTGCGCGTCGGTCTCGATCGGCGGGAACGTGTTGTAGTGGCAGGGAATCACCGTCTTGGCGCCGACCAACTCCGCGGCGTCGACCGCATCCGTTCTGTCCATTGTGTAGTGGCCGCCGATGCACATCAGCGCGATATCGATCGGGTGCCGCTTGCCGACGAGCTGCAGGTCGGAGAACACGCACGTGTCACCGAGGTGGTAGACGATCGTGTCCTTGAAGTTGATCAGCAGGCCGGCCGGTGTGTTCACCGTGCCCTTCGGCGTGGTGGACGTATGCCAGGCCGGCACGATCTTCGCCCAGCCCCAGTCGAACTTCACGGTACCGCCGAGGTTCGGGTCGCGCACGTCGACCCCTTCCGAGCCGATTTCCCCGGCGAGCTCGGTGATCGCCACCACGGTCGCGCTGGTCCGCTTCGCGATCGACACCGCGTCACCGATGTGGTCGGCATGCCCGTGGGTGACGAGGATCGTGGTCGCAGCTGCATCGTCGGCGGCGATCGCCGCCTTCGGATTGCCGGTCAGGAACGGGTCGATCAGGACGGTCGTGTCACCGTCAGACAGCTCAAAGCACGCGTGGCCAAGGAAGCGCACATCCGTCATCAATGAATCCTCTCTGTCGTTGGGGTTCCCAGCTCTCGCGCCAGCTCAAATCCGACTGCGACGCCGACGAGCATCCCGAGCCGCGTCTCCTCTGCCAGTAGCGTGCGCACCGCGCGGATCCGCTCCTGTGGATCCTCAGCGCCGGTCGCCTCACGGATCGCCTGGTCGTGCCCGGACTCGAACCAGCCGCCCTCGGCGAGCGCACTCGCAAGCACCTTCTGCAGCGACGGGGCGCTGCGTACGACGATGTCCTGGGCTTTCTGCAGCCGCCGCGGGTCGGTGATCGCGGCGATGGCAGCATCGATCTCGGCGTCGGTGTAGTCGCGGTCCGGCACTCGGTTGCAGCATCATACGTGCGTGGCTGCTTCGTTGACCTCCCTTTCTCACGGCGCCGGCTGCGGGTGCAAGCTCCCCGCGGCCGCGATCGGGCCGCTGCTCGCTCGGCTCCCTCGCGCCGCTCCCGATCCCAACGTCCTGGTCGGCTTCGAACTGTCCGATGATGCCGGCGTCTATCGCCTGCGTGACGATCTTGCGCTCGTGCACACGGTCGACTTCTTCACGCCGATCGTCGATGACCCGTTCGATTTCGGCCGGATCGCGGCGACGAACGCTTTGTCGGACATCTATGCGATGGGCGCGACGCCCGTCAGCGCGCTGAACCTGGTCGCGTTTTCCCTGCAGGAGCTCGGCGAGGAGATGCTGCTCGAGATCCTGCGCGGCGGGGCCGCGGTGGCCGAGCAGGCCGGCGTCGCGATCCTCGGCGGCCATTCGATCGAGGACTCCGAGCCGAAGTTCGGGATGGCGGTGACCGGCATCGTCCACCCCGACGAGGTGCTGACGAACGCCGGCGGGGTCGCCGGTGACGTGCTCGTGTTGACGAAGCCGCTCGGGGCCGGCGCGGTCTCAACCGCGCTCAAACGCGAGATCCCGGACGCGCCGATCGAGGAAGCGGTGGCCGTGATGACGACCCTGAACCGGGACGCGTCGGTCGCGGCCCGAGCGGCGGGCGCGCACGCCCTCACGGACGTGACCGGGTTCGGATTGCTCGGGCACCTGCACGAGCTCGCGCTGGCCAGCGGTCTCTGCGCCGAGGTCGACGCGGGTGCCGTACCGGCGATCGCCGGCGTCCTTGGCTTGCTCGCCGACCCTGATGAGCGTGCGGTCGCGGGCGGCACGCGGCGAAATCGGGCGTATGCGGAGGAGTTCTCGAGCTTCGCTGCCGAGGTCCCGTCGGCACGACGGTGGCTCGTGTGCGACGCGATGACATCCGGCGGCCTGCTGGCGGCGGTTCCCGAGGAGTCGGCGGGGCTCATTCCGGGGGCGCAGATCGGCCGCCTCGTTGACGGGCCGGCGGGCGCGATCCGCGTGCTTTGATCAGCCGCCGGTCTGAACGCACACTTTTGCCCGGTATTCGACGGAAACTACGCACCTCGGGACCGACACCGCGGACTCAGCGGACCCGCTGCATCCGCGCGAGCGGCAGGCCGAGCAGCAGGCCGGCCGCAATCCCGACGGCGTCGGAGAGCCAGCTTGCCTCAGTCGTCGCGAGCGGCATCAACGCAACCGCGGCAGCGAATACCGCCGTCCCGATCATGTCGCCCTCGATCTCCTCGCCCGCACGCATCGCGAGCAGATCCGGGATCGCCCAGGCGACGATCAGCGCCAGCGCGCCGCCGTTGGCACCGAGCCAGATCGAGTTCGGGTTGACGCCGATGCTCGCGGCCGCGCCGCCGATCGCCCCGATCGCGAACAGGACGAGCACCGGTAGCGGACCGTGCCGGCGCTCCATCAGCCACCCGTACAGCCCGACCGCGGTGAGCGTGATGAACGCATAGCCGGTGGTCGCATAGGTGAACGGGGCGACGAGGAGCCGCCACCAGAGATGGGTGCCGTTGGTCGCCCACAGCGCGATTGCGGTGTGGCTGCCGACGAGTGCGGCGCGCCACAGCAGGCAGCCGGCGAAGCTGGCCGCAAGCAGCGCAATCGTCGCGTACGGTCGTGACTCGGCGCGGATTCCCGGAATCTCGCCATGCCGCAGCCGGGGCAGCGACGGAGTCGGGTGACGCCGCCTGCGCTTTTCCGTGACGCGACCATCGCGATCGAGCTTCGGCGCCCGTTTGCGCAGCCGGTTGCCGCAGTACGGGCACTCGGTGATATATGGGCTCACCTCGGAGCCGCAGCTCTTGCAGATCACGAAGAGGTCCGGGCCGCCGGTGCTCACGCACCGATTGTAGAGGGGGTAGAAAGCGCGGATTGACTACTGGACGGCCGTGGCCGCGACGATCTCGGCCATCACTTCCCGGAGGTCGTGATTGGCCTCGTAAACGACAACCTGCCTCGCGGCTCCGTTGCCACGCTGGAGCAGGTCCTCGACCGCCTCGAGCTCGGTCAGCGACCCGAGATCCTGGCAGTGCTCGCGCATCCGATCGATCAAGCGGCTGGCGAGCGCCCGGGTCGGGACTCGCTCGGACTTTGGAAGGTCGACAAGCTCGCCCTCGAGCCCGTGCCGCGCGGCGAGCCACTTGTTCTCGTCGAGCATCTCGAACGGGTACTTCGATAGCGGCGTGCCCGCATCGAAATGCTCCGAAAGTTCTCGTACCAGCGCCTGAACGAGCGCCGCGAGGCCCAGCGTGTGCTCGACGTGAGTCTGGGAGTCCATCACGCGAACCTCGACCGTGCCGAAGTTCGGGTGCGGACGTACGTCGTGCCATAGGTACGTGTAGTCCTCGATCACCTTCGCCTCGATCATGAACTCGATCCGGCGCTCGTAGTCCTCCCAGTCCTTGTAGGTGGGCGGAATCCCGACCCGCGGGAATGCACGGAAGATCGGCGTGCGGGTCGAAGCCAACCCGGTCGCGTCGGCTCGCCAGAACGGAGAGTTGGCGGATAGGCCGAGCAGCACGGGCACATGCACGCGCATCCCGTTGGCGATGTGAATCGCCTTGTCCGGGTCGTCGACCCCGACGTGGACGTGCATGCCGAAGATCAGCTCCTGGCGCGCGACGAACCGCAAGGCCGAGATCAGGTCGCGGTAGCGGGGCCGCGCGACGATCCGCTGGTCCTCCCACATCGCAAACGGATGGGTGCCGGCCGACCCGATCGTCAGGTTCTTCTGCGCGGCGGTCTCGGTCACCTGGCGTCGCAGTGCGCGGAGCTGCTCGCCCGCCTGCGCGGTGTCCGCGCACGGCTCGGTCGAGACCTCGAGCACCGACTCCATCAGCTCGGGCTTGATCTCCCCGGACGGAGCCGGCTCGAGCAGCGATTCGATCGCATTGACGAGCTCGAGCGTCTCGGCGTCGAGGATCATCAGTTCCTCTTCGATACCGATCGTGAATGGCGGCCCTCCGAACTGATGCTCCACGTGGGAGAGCCTAACGGCGGTTTACACGGAGCGGTTTCCGCACCTAGACTTCGTTTCACGATTACGACCTCAGGAGGGCGATTCAATGACTCTTGGTTACGACGGAAAGCTCTACATCCTTGCGTTCGACCACCGCGGGTCGTTCCAGAAGAAGATGTTCGGAATCGAGGGCGATCCCTCGCCCGAGCAGACGGCGACGATCGCCGACGCCAAGCACTTGATCTACGAGGGCATGGTCGAGGCCGTCAAGCGCGGGATCGAGCCGAGCTCGGCCGGCGTGCTTGTCGATGAGCAGTTCGGCAGCGACATCCCGCAAGGCGCGCGCGAGCACGGTCTGACGCTGGCGATGCCGGTCGAGAAGTCCGGCCTGAACGAGTTCGACTTCCAGTACGGCGACGAGTTCGGCGCCCATATCGAGAAGTTCGACCCGGACTTCGCAAAGGTGCTGGTGCGTTACAACCCGGACGATGATCCGGTGATGAACGAGCGGCAACTTGGGCGCCTGAAGCGTCTCTCGGACTGGCTGCACGAGCAGCCGGATGACTCGCGCGCCGCCCAATTTGGCGAGGCCGGAAGCCAAGCGGGCGGCAGGCGCGAGCGGAAGTTCTTGTTCGAGCTGCTGGTACCCGCCACCGATGGCCAGCTCGCAGGCGTCGGCGGCGATACCGAGCGCTATGACACCGAGCTGCGCCCGGAGCTGATGCGCCGGTCGATCGCGGACATCCAGAACTTCGGGATCGAGTGCGACGTGTGGAAGATCGAGGGCGTCGATGAGCGCTCAGATGCGCAGATGCTCGCCGAGCAGACCCGCTCCGGTCCGGGGCGCGAGCACGTCGTCTGCGTGCTGCTCGGTCGTGGCGCGTCCACCGGGAAGGTCGAGCTGTGGCTCGAGCAGGCAGCTCCGGTCGAGGGCTTCATCGGCTTCGCGATCGGCCGCTCGATCTGGTGGGACTCACTCAAGGGCTTTCTCGGCAAGGAACTCGAGCGCGAGGCCGCCGCGTCGCAGATCGCCGATAACTACCTGCACTTTGTTCAGGTTTACGAAAGAACCGCAGTTCATTAGCGGCAGACGCCGCTGGGGGCCGGACAGCAGCGCCGACCGGCCCTCACTTGACCATTGACCACGGCGCGGCATGTGGACATAACGTCAAGAAGCTGCGGGGAATGGTAGGCTCGGAATCGATGGCGATGAAGATGCGCCAGAGCCTCGCGCAGCTCGAGCAGGAATTCCGGCACGAGATGCAGCTCGATCGGACTCGCAGGGAAAGCCTGCGACGCCACGCTGTGGTGCGCTCACGCAAGCGCACTCACGAGCGTGAAAAGAAGCGAAGCTCGATCCGGTTCTGGTTGCTGGTGCTCTCGCTCATCGCCACCGCAGTGATCGTCACGGTGGCGATGTTCGAGACGCTCTACTACTTGCTCGGCTGACCCTGCCGCCGCCGATGCCCGAAGGGCGTCGCCTAAAGAAAGATTGAGAACTACCTACCGCGCATCGCCGAGGCCGCGGAGCGCCGCGTCAACTTCTTCACGGGCGCCCTTCGCCGCACCGACACGTTCCTGCTGGATCTCGAGGTAAACCTCCTTGCGGAACACGGGAATATCCCGTGGGGCCTGGATACCGATCCGCACCTTCTCACCCATAATCGCAAGCACCGAAACCTCGATGTCATCACCAATCATGATGCTTTGGTTGGACTTGCGCGTGAGTACCAACATGGGAAGTGCCTCCCTGCTCGCCTGATGGTCCGAAGGCGAGGTCCGACCCTCCTCGACCGGCCAGCCGGCTCGCCCTCCAGGCCAGCATACCGTGAAGGCGCCATATTGCACAAGCGGCCACAAACGCGCTCCAACCGTCCCCTGTACTAGTCTCCGGACCTCATGGCACGACGATCTTTAAGACCTGAACTGAACCGAATCCGCGCCTGGGTGCGTCAGGGGCGGACGGACGCGTGGATCGCGCACCAACTCGAGGTCACCGTCCAGCAGATCCAAGCATTCAAGCGCGAGCAGGGCCTCGAGCCAGGGGCCGAGCCCGAAGGCGCCGTCAATCTAGTCGATTACGACGACGAGATCGATCTCCGCGCAGAGGACGACGCCCAGATTGCCGCCGAGCTGGACGCGGCCGAAGCCGAGCAACCAGACGAAGACGACGACGATGACGACGAACGCCCCGCGCGCCGGCGCCGAAGCAGGCGCGGGGGACGTGGTGGCTCGCGTCCCCGGCGAAAAGGGCCGGCAACGCTCGAGGCGACCTTCGACCACGGCGAGGAGGGCTACGGCCTGTGGCTCGATCCAGCCGTCCAGGACGATCCGGTCTACGCCGAGTACTGGGCCGGACATCGTCCAGTCGAGGTCACGATCGAGGAGGATCAGATCGTGATCAAGCGCGCCGGCGGCGAGGATTCGGAGACCGAGGAGTCCGAGGAGTCCGACTGAGACGTTTGAGCGTCGGGCCAGGCGGCTCGGCGCGGGATGGTGGGACTGGCGCGCGTCGGCGCGGGCCGCTACTGATCGTCTGAGAGGATCCGCCTGCCGCCGCCGTAGTCGCTGGCCTCGCGCACATACCGCGCGAAGGCCGCTCCGGCGACCGTGGTCAGATCCCAAGCCTCGGGCGTGTTCGGCGCGGCGTGGGTCGCGAGTTCAAAGCACCAGTCGATGCCTTGCTCGTCGTACAGCCGAGCAAGCTCGGTGGTCGTGAACGGGCCGCCGAGGCGGCGCCGCAGCTCCTGCACGACCGTATCGGTCACGCGCTCGAGCGCCGGGCGCACCGCGGGATCGGCTTGGGCGAGCCGTCGCTGGCCTTCCAGCCAGAGCCCGATGACCTCATCGAACTGAACGTGCATTGGAGCTAGTGTGCCCCGGGCGGGCGCCGCGCTAGCGGTTCGGCAAGCCGGTGATCACGTACGGTCGCTCGCCGACCCTGACCATGCCGAGCGCGCGTGCGTCGCGCTCGATCGTCGCCGGATTGCTGAGGGAGTCGCGCGCCCTGGAGAGCTGTGCATTCTCGTGTGTGAGCCGGTGCACGATCCCGAGCTGCTGCTCTGCCTGCGCCCGCGTGGAAAGCAGCGATAAACCCTGTTTCACGTACAGGCCGACTACCACGAGCAGCACGATCAGCAGGCCGATCCGTCCGAGGCGATCCCAGCGGACTCGCACGGTCTGCCCCCGCGACGGGACGCGCCGAGGGCGGGCAGCCGGCTTCGGAGCGCCGGCGGTCTTCGTTGCCTTTGCGGATCGCGACGTGTGGGTCGCGGCGGTTGCGGAGCGAGGAGACGGCATCCCGTTCGCGCTTCGTTCGCCGCGGGCATTGTCCTTCCTGCTGAAAGCCTACGACCGGAATGCCCTGCGCCCCGGATAGTCGGCGTCGGCGCCGAGTGCCTCCTCGATCCGCAGCAGCTGGTTGTACTTGGCGACGCGGTCCGTGCGCGACGGTGCGCCTGTCTTGATCTGGCCGGCACCGGTTGCGACCGCGAGGTCGGCGATCGTGACGTCTTCGGTCTCCCCAGAGCGATGCGAGATCACCGCCGAGTACCCAGCTTCGCGGGCCATCCTGATCGCCGCGAGCGTCTCGGTCAGCGTTCCGATCTGGTTGACCTTGATCAGGATCGAGTTGGCGACGCCACTGTCGATGCCGCGCTTGAGCCGGTCGGTGTTGGTCACGAACAAGTCGTCGCCGACGAGCTGGATGCGATTGCCGAGCCGCTCGGTCAGGGTGCCCCAGCCGGCCCAATCCTGTTCGGCCATTCCGTCCTCGAGGGAGATGATCGGGTAGCGATCCGCCAGCTCCGTCCAGTAGGCGGCCATCTCGTCGGCGCTCAGCGATCGCCCCTCGTGCTCGAGCACGTAGGCGCCGTCGCGGTAGAGCTCGGACACCGCCGGGTCCAGCGCGATCGCGATCTGATCGCCCGGGACGTAGCCGGCTGCGCGAATCCCCGCGATCAGCACCTCCAGGGCCTCCTCGTTGGAGCTGAGGTCGGGCGCGAAGCCGCCCTCGTCCCCGACGGAGGTCGAGTAGCCCTTTTCATGCAGTGTGTTCTTGAGGTTGTGAAAGACCTCAACGCACATCCGCAGCGCTTCGGAAAACGCGCGCGCGCCGATCGGGACGATCATGAACTCCTGAAAGTCGACCTTGTTATCGGCGTGTACGCCGCCGTTGAGGACGTTCATCATCGGTACCGGCAGGATGTGCGCGGTCTCGCCGCCGAGGTAGCGCCACAGCGGCAGTCGTTCCTCAGCGGCGGCGGCGTGGGCGGCGGCAAGCGAGACCGCCAGGATCGCGTTTGCGCCGAGCCGCGACTTGTTCGGCGTTCCGTCGAGGGCCATCAGCATCCGGTCCAGCGCGGCCTGGCTCGAGGCGTCCTGGCCGCGGACGGCGGTCGCGATTTCCCCGTTGACGTTGTCGACGGCCCGCGTGACCCCCTTGCCCATCCAGTCCGAACCGCCGTCGCGCAGCTCGGTGGCCTCGAACTCACCGGTTGATGCACCGGACGGCACTGCAGCGCGACCCCATGCCCCTGATCGCACGCTGAGCTCGACCTCGACCGTCGGGTTTCCGCGGCTGTCGAGGATCTGCCGGGCGTGTACGTGCTCGATCTGGCTCATTGTTGGTCGTGACCTCCCTCGCGCAGACGGGCGCGGGCATAGTAGGCGAGCTGCTCGTCGGAGGTCAGATCGTTCCAGCTTCGGCCGTCGGATGCCGCGAGCTGGACGCCGTCGCCGACTCGCGCGCGGAACCGTTCCGCCGCGGCCCGCAGCGCGAGCTCCGGATCGACCTTCAGCTTCCGCGCGATGTTGACCGCCGCAAACAGCACATCTCCGAGCTCGTGGAAGCGCTCATCAGGCGTGCCGGCGGCCTCGAGCTCGTCGAGCTCGTCGCGGATCGATTGCAGCGGGCCTCCGACCCCGGGACTCGTCCGGTCGAGCCCGGGGCTCGTCCGGTCGATCCCTTGGAAATCAAAGCCGCTTGAGGCGGCGCGGCGCTGGAGCTTGCGCGCATACAGCGGCGAGGGGAGATTCTCGGGTACCTCACCGAACAGACCCGGCTCGCGCCCCGGTTCGCGTTGCTTGATCTGATCCCAGTTGTTCAGCACCTCCTGCGCGGTCTCGGCCTCGACTTCGCCGAACACATGCGGGTGACGGCGGATCAGTTTCTCGGTGCAATGCTCGGCGACCTGGCCCAGGTCGCCGGCGCCGCGCTCCTCCAAGAGCAGCGCGAGGAAGTGCACCTGGAAGAGGACGTCTCCGAGCTCGTCGAGCAGCTTGGCGTCATCGTGCCGCTGCGCGGCGTCCGCGAGCTCATAGGCCTCCTCGACCGTGTGCGGCACGATCGTTCGCTCGTTCTGTTCACGGTCCCACGGGCATTCCTTGCGGAGCCGGCGAGTGATCGAGTCGAGCCGGGCGAGGGCCTGCTGGATCTCCGGCGGTCCGGAGCTCACCGCCGTTATTTCTTGGAGGACGTCGAGGACGTGGTGGCCGTCGTCGTCGCCGGCGGGGCCGTGGTCGTTTGGGGCGCGGTCTGTGGCACAGACGTGGTCGAGGTCTTCGGCGCCTTGTAGCCGGTGCAGTCGGCCATCGCGTAGGGGCTGCGGCACTTGGTCTTCTTCAGCCAGTTGGCCTTTGCCTGCTTGTCGACCGCGGCCTGCGCGGTGCTCTGCGACTGGCCGCTGAGGATCTGCTTGATCAGCGCCGTCGCCTGAGCGAGCGTCTGCTGGGTCGAGGCCTTGACCTTCGCCACCTCGAACACGTAGTAGCCGAACTGGCCATGGATCACACCTTGGATCTTGTTCACCGGCGCCGCGAAGGCGGCAGTGTCGAGCGCCTGCTCTTCCTCGCCCTTGGTGACACCGGCCAGCAGCCCGCCGTTGTTCTTGGTGGAGGTATCGACCGAGTACTTCTTGGCCACGGTCTTCCAGCTCTGGCCGGAGTCCAGCGCGGCCTTGGCGGCAGCCGCCTGCTTGGCCGTGGTCGTCCGTACGATCCGGATGTCCCGCGTCTGCGGCGAGCCAAATTGCGAGGTATGGCTCTGGTAGTAGGCCGCGATCGCCGCGGCGGTGACGGTGGTCTGGTGCTTGGCGAGCAGCTTCTTGAAGATCTCGTTAACGCGCACCCGGTAGAGGATGTCGCCCATCGTCTGACCTGACTGGGTGAGGAACTGGTTGAACGCCGCAGCGGTCGGGAACTGCTGTTTCTTGTCGCTGTTGAACACCTGCTGGACCTGCGCGTCGGTGATCTTGATCCCGAGCCGGTGGGCCTCCGCCTGGTACCAGTAGGACTTGATCAGGAAGTCCATCACCTGGTTGCCAAGCGACGTGAACAGCTGGTTGCAGTCGCTCTTGAGCTGCTTGTCGGTGGTCTTGGCCAGCGTCGGGATCTGCTTACGGACTTGGGCGATGCACTTCTTGAAGTCCGGCGGGTCGTTCGGGACGATCACGGGCTGACCGGGGCTTTGCGACGCGTTCCCCTTTGCGGCCACGAACATCCAGTGGTTGAACGCCGACGTGGTGATCGAGTTGCCGGCCATGTCGGCGACCGAGTTCCCGGCCAAGCCGGAGCCGCAGGCAGATAGCCCAGCTGCGAGAACAAAAAAGGCGCCGAGCGCCAGGATGGACTTCACGTTCTTCATCCGATGCGGGGTGATGGTAGCGAGTGAAATGAAGAGAGTCCTCTGAAGAGCTGACGCCCCGGTCCGTACTTCGCCTCGGGCCGAGCCCGGGTTTCCCCGCGGCACCGTCCGTTGATTCCGCGGATGACCAGGCGCTCCGGCGGATTGATGATGGTTGCGCCCGTTTCGACGAGGTCCGGCCAAACCGAGAGGTCAGAGCTCCCAATGTTGGCATTCGTTTAATCGAGTCTTGACAAAAGTGCCCCCAATCGACGAAGGTCGCCCAGTGGAGTCCGGAAGCATCGAGGGAGCTTCCGCGGCACGACGTCGAAAGGCCGGTGCGCTCAGCTCACTGCGTGAGCTGAACCGGCTGAGGGTGCTCGAAGTTGTACGCGAGCGCGGGACCGTCAGCCGTGGACAAATCGCGACAGATACTGGTCTTGCGCGCTCGACTGTGTCGACCCTGGTCGGCGATCTTCAGCGCGCGGGCCTCGTCGTCGAGCGCGAGGACGTGAGGGCCGGCAGCGCCGCTTCGGGTGGGCGACCGCCCTTGCTCCTGTCGCTCGACCCGACAGGCGGTGCCGTAATCGGGATCCAATTCGACCACGACTTCGTCCGGGTCGCGATCGCCGACCTGTCATTGACGTTGCTTGCAGAAGGCGTGATCCAGAGCGACGTCGACCACGATGCGCAGGCGGGACTTGACGCGGCGGCTGAGCTCGTCGGCACGCTTCTGACCCAGGCCGACGTCGCCGTTGACCGCGTCATCGGAGCGGGCGTCGCGCTGTCCTGTCCGGTCGACCGAGAGACCGGCTTGGTCTGCTCGGCGACGATCCTCCCAAGCTGGGTCGGGATCGATGTGGCGACGTGGCTGCACGATCGGCTCGGCGTACGGATCGAGCTCGAGAACGACGCCAACCTCGGTGCGCTCGCCGAGTCGGTGCTCGGCGCCGGTCGCGGTGCCAGCGAGATGGCGTACGTGATGCTCTCCTCCGGGATCGGGGGCGGTCTGATCCTGGAAGGTCGGCTGTACCGTGGGGCGCGCGGCGTCGCCGGCGAGATCGGCCATGTGACGCTCGACGAGAACGGCCTGATGTGCCGGTGCGGTAGCCGAGGGTGCCTGGAAACGATGGTCGGGGCCGCGGCGCTGACCGAGCAGCTCCGGCGTTCCCACGGTGAGCAGATCACCGTCGAGCGGATGATCGCGCTCGCCCGTGACGGCGATCCGCTCTGCCGCCGAGTGATCGCTGATGCCGGCGACGCGGTCGGTCGCGCCGTAGCGGCGTACTGCAACAACTTCAATCCGGAGCGAATCGTGGTGGGCGGCGAGCTTGCGCTCGCCGGTGAGCTCCTGCTCGGCCCGATACGCGAGTCGATCTCGCGCCACGCGATCCCCGCGGCGACGGAGCAACTGACCGTGGTGGCGGGGGCACTCGGCGATCGAGCCGAGCTGATGGGGGCTCTGGCGTTGGTAGTTGACCAGTCAGAGCAAGTTCTCTCAGGCCGTCTCGTGCGGCCACGGAGGAGGTGAGCCCGGGCCGGAGAGATCGTTGATGCAGGGTCCACGCAACACCAGGATCAAAGAACCACCTGACTACACGGAGGATGCTCACATGAGTAAATACAAGGTCCGGGCGGCGCTCGGAGTCGGATTATTGGCTCTCGTGGTCGCCGGCTGCGGATCGTCCAGCAGCAGCAGTAGCACTGCCAGCAACACAACCAGTTCGGCCGCCGCCTCATCGTCGGCCGGCGGCAGCAAGGCCGAGGTCGCGGTTCTCCTGCCGGACACGCAGTCTTCGGTCCGCTGGGAGCAGTTCGACCGGCCGTACCTGGATAAGGCGCTGACGGCTGCCGGCATCTCCCACACGATCGTCAACGCGCAGGGAGATCCGGCCACCCAGAAGACTCAGGCCGAGCAGGCGATCACGAACGGGGCCAAGGTGATCCTGCTCGTCGACCTTGACCCCGGCAGCGGCGCGGCGATCATCGCCTCCGCCCACGCCAAGGGTGTGAAGGTGATCGACTATGACCGCCTGACCCTCGGGGGCGGCGCCGACTTCTACGTGTCGTTCAACAATACGCGCGTCGGGGAGCTCCAGGGCCAAGGGCTGGTCAACTGCATCAAGGCGCAAGGACTGAGCAAGCCCGTCGTCGCCGAGCTGAACGGCGCGCCGACGGACAACAACGCGACCCTGTTCGCGAATGGGTACAACTCGGTCCTGAAGCCGCTGTACGCGAGCGGCACGCTGACCAAGGGCCCGAACCAGTCCGTGCCGAACTGGGACAACCAGCAGGCGCTGACGATCTACGAGCAGATGCTCCAGCAGACCGGCAACAAGATCAACGCGACACTGGCCGCCAACGACGGCCTTGCCAACTCGGTGATCTCCGCCGAGACCGCGCGTAAGCTGAAGTACGTGCCGGTCACGGGTCAGGACGCAACTGCAGCTGGAATCCAGCACATCCTCGCCGGCCAACAGTGCATGACGGTCTACAAGGCCGTCAAGCTCGAGGCCGACGCTGCCGCGAAGGCAGCGATCTCGATGGATAAGGGCCAGACACCGGCGTCGAACGGAACGGTTGAGAACGGCCCGGGCAAGACGACCCCGTCCCAGCTCGAGACCCCCGTGGCGGTGACGACGAAGAACATCGAGTCAACCGTGATCAAGGATGGGTTCCTGAAGCCCAGCGACATCTGCACCGGCACGTACGCGAGTCTGTGCACCAAATACGGAGTCAAGTGAACAACGACGCAGTAGTGGGGCGCTTCGGCGCCCCACCGTCCTGCAGCCCGGTGAACCCAGGAGGAAGCGAGGAACGGTGAGCGAGCGTCTGCTCGAGGTCAAAGGAGATTTGCTCGAGGTCAAAGGTGCGTTCAAGCACTTCGGCGCCGTCCAGGCGCTCGTCGGCGCGAATCTCCGCGTCGACTCAGGGAGCGTGATGGCGCTCGTCGGCGACAACGGCGCGGGCAAAACCGTGCTCACGAAGTCGATTTCAGGGATTTACCAAATGGACCGGGGCGAGTTCATCTGGGAGGGCTCGCCGGTCACGATCTCCGGCCCAAAGGATTCGGCTCGCCTGGGGATCGAGATCGTGTATCAGGATCTCGCCCTGTGCGACAACTTGGATGTGGTCGAGAACATGTACCTCGGGCGCGAGACGCGCTCGACCGTACGTCGTCTCGATGAAACGAAGATGGAAGCCGAGACACGGCGTGTCCTGCGTGATCTGTCCGTGACGACGCTGCAGTCCGTGCGGCTGCCCGTCGCCTCGATGTCCGGCGGGCAGCGGCAGTCCGTCGCCGTCGCCAAGGCCGTGTTGTGGAATTCAAAGCTTGTGATCCTCGATGAGCCGACGGCGGCGCTCGGCGTTGCCCAAACCCGCCACGTGCTTGACCTCGTCCGGCGCCTCGCCGATCAGGGACTCGGCGTCATCCTGATCTCGCACAACATGAACGACGTGATGGAGGTTGCCGACTACATCACCGTGCTGCGGCTCGGCCAGACGGTCGCCGAGTTCAAGCGCTCGGAGACGTCTCAGCGCGAGGTCGTCGAGGCGATCACCGCCGGCAAGCTCTCGTTCGTTCCCGGGATGGAGGAGGAGCTCGTCTGATGAGCACTGAGACACCAGCACCGGCCGCTCCGCCCGAGGCACCGTCGCCCGCGCAGTCGGAAACTCAGCTCAATTTTGCAGCGTTTGCGCGCCAGCGCATCAACGCGCTGCGCGAAGGAGAGCTTGGATCGCTTCCGATCGTGATCGGAATCATCGTGATCGCGATCTACTTCCAGTCGCGCAACTCGAACTTCTTGACCGCCGGCAACTTCGTGAACCTGCTCGCGCAGATGTCGGCATTTGCGATCGTCGGCATGGGCGTCGTGTTCGTGCTGCTGCTTGGCGAGATCGACCTGTCGATCGGTTACGTCAGCGGCATGGGCGGCGTGATTGCCGCGGTGCTGCTCGAGCCCGGAAAGGGGGTCCCGACGATCATCGCGGTGGTGTTGGCGATCGGGGTGGGCACGGCAATCGGCGTCCTCCAGGGATTCTTCGTCGCCAAGCTCGGGGTCCCGTCGTTCGTGGTCACGCTAGCCGGTCTGCTCGGATGGAACGGCGTCGTGCTCCTCGTGGTCGGGAGCTCGGGCACGATCATCATCCAGAACAACTTCGTCAACAGCATCGCGAACCAGTACGTCGCCGAGTGGCTCGCGTGGGTCGTGGCGATCGTGTTGGTCGCCGCGTACGCCTTCCAGCAGTTAGCCAACTATGGCCGGCGGGCCCAAGCGAAGCTCCCGAACGATCCGATCGCGTTCGTGATCGCCCGGATCGTGCTGCTGGCGGTTGCGGCGATCCTCGTGGTGATCGTCGCCTACAACGACCGCGGATGGCCGTACGTCACGCTGATCATGCTCGGCGCCTATGTGCTGTGGACGTTCGTCACCCAGCGCACGCGGTTCGGACGTCACATCTACGCGGTCGGCGGCAACAAGGAGGCAGCCCGACGGGCCGGGATCAACGTCTCCGCCATCGTGATCGCGGTGTTCGCGATCTGCAGCACGATGGCGGCGCTCGGCGGCATCGTTCTGGCGTCGAGGCTGAGCTCGGTCGACACCTCAACCGGCGGCGGCACGATCCTGCTGTACTCGATCGCGGCGGCGGTGATCGGCGGCACGAGCCTGTTCGGCGGTCGAGGCACGATCCGCAGCGCCGTGCTCGGCGCGATCGTGATCGCGATGATCGACAACGGCCTCGGTCTGCTCAACGTCAGCGCCGGAACGAAGTACATCGTCACGGCGCTCGTGCTGCTCGCGGCGGTGACGCTCGACTCGGTCACCCGTCGTGGACGGGTGGCCACGGGCCGGGCCTGAACTAACTGGTCATGCGCGGGGCGGCTATGCCGCCTCGCGCGTCACCGCCAGCAGCACATCAGCTGCGCGCACCACAGCTGGAAACTGTTTCGCGGGGTCGTCCGGCACCCGGACCGACAGCTGCGACTTGCCTGACTCGTACAGCGCCTCGGGGATCTCCGCGCGGATCTTCTTCGCCCGCACCGAGTCGAGCTCGATCGGCGTCACCGCCAGCCGGCCGCCCCGGAACGTCACCGCCGTCGCCCCAGCCTGCCCGAGCTTGATCCGCGCCTGCTGCAACGCGATCAGGTTGCGCAGCGGCTCTGGCAGCTCGCCGAAGCGGTCCTCGAGCTCTTGTCTCAGCAGCACGAGATCGGCAACTTCGCGGGCCCCGGCGATCCGCCTGTGGACATCGACCTTGGCCTGCTCGTACGGGATGTAGTCGGCCGGGACATAGGCGTCGACGTTGACGTCGAGGCGTACGGGCTCCCAGTCCTCCTCGTCGCCTGGCCCTTCCGCGGCGGCCGCCACAGCCTCATCGAGCATCTGCATATACAGCTCGAAGCCCAGCGCCGCCACGTGTCCGGACTGCTCGTCGCCGAGCAGGTTGCCGGCGCCCCGGATCTCCAAGTCGCGCATCGCGATCTTGAAGCCGGCGCCGAGCTCGGTGTAGTCCGACAGCGCCGAGAGCCGCTGCGCCGCCTCGGCCGTCAGCGCCGCGGCGCTCGGATACAACAGGTAGGCGTATGCGCGCTCGCGAGAACGGCCCACCCGCCCGCGGATCTGGTAGAGCTGCGCCAGCCCGAACACATCCGCTCGCTCGACGATCAGCGTGTTCGCCTGCGGGATGTCGATCCCGGACTCGATGATCGAGGTGCACACGAGCACATCCGCGTCCCCACGCAGGAAGCGCAGCATCCGCGTCTCGAGCTCCCTCTCCTCCATCTGCCCGTGAGCAACCTCAAATCGCAGACTGGGACACAGCCCACGCAGCCGCTCGGCCGTCTCGTCGATCGTCTCGACCCGGTTGTGCAGGAAGAACGCCTGGCCGCCCCGCGCGCGCTCACGCTCCAGCGCACCGCGGACAAGCTCCTCGTCGTACTCCCCGACGTAGGTCTTGACCGGCCGCCGGCCCTCCGGCGGGGTCTCGATCACGCTGATGTCGCGCACGCCCGCGAGCGACATCTGCAGCGTCCTGGGGATCGGCGTCGCGCTCATCGAGATCACGTCGACGCGCAGCTTCAGCTGGCGCAGCAACTCCTTCTGCTTGACGCCGAAGCGCTGCTCCTCATCGACGACCAGTAGCCCCAGATCCTTCGCCCGTACGTCCCGGGACAACAGCCGGTGCGTGCCGATCAGGATGTCGACCTCGCCCTTGGCGAACCGCGCCACCGCCTCACGCTGCGCGGCCGCAGGGCGGAACCGCGAGACCTGTTCGATCGTGACGGGGTAATCCTTCAGCCGCTCGGTGAACGTGCCGAAATGCTGCTGGGCGAGAATCGTCGTGGGGACGAGCATCATCACCTGCTTGTCGTCCTGGGCGGCCTTGAACGCCGCGCGCAGCGCAACCTCGGTCTTGCCGTACCCGACGTCGCCGCAGATCAGGCGGTCCATCGGCCGCGGGGCCTCCATGTCGGCCTTGACGAACTCGATCGCGTCGCGCTGGTCGGGCGTCTCGGTGAACGGGAAAGCGTCCTCGAACTCGCGCTGCCAGTCGGTGTCGACCGGGTAGGCGTAGCCCTCGCGTCGCTTGCGCTCCGCGTACAAGTTCAGCAGCTCGCCGGCCAGCTCCTGGGCGGCGTGCCGCGCGCGCGCCTTGATCGTGTCCCAGCGCGTGCCACCGAGTTTGGAGAGCGGCGGATGCGCGGGTGGGTGGGCACCTCCTCCCACGTAGCGGCTGATCTTCGCGAGCTGATCGACCGGCACGAACACGCGGTCCGAGCCCGCGTACTCAAGGTAGAGGTAGTCCCGCGTGATTCCGGCGACGGTCTTGGTATCGAATCCCGCAAACCGAGCGATCCCGTGATCCTCGTGTACGACGATGTCGCCGGTCCGCAGGTCCGCGAAGCTGCGCAGCACCCCGCGGCGGCGCTCCGGGCGGCCCTCGGAGACCGCTCGCCGGCGCCGGAACAGACGATGGTCGGGGATCACGGCCAGGTGGAACTGCGGCGCGATGAAGCCGCTCTGAAGCCGCGCGTGGGCGAATGTCAGCGGACCGGCCCCAGCCATGCCGGAGTCCGACTCGTCCGGGTCCAACCAGCGCACCTTCAGCCTGCCGAGGTTGTAGGCCGCCCTCTCCCCCTCCCCCCGTCGTGCGAAGGTGACGACCGTTCGGTACCTCGAGCGGACGAGCTTCTCGAGCTCTGGCTCGGCCTCCTTGACGCCGCGGGCCGCGATGTCGGCGGCCTGCGCCCGGAACGAGAACGGCTGGTCCTGGTCGATGCTCGAGAGCCGGATCCGGGCGCGGGCCTTGAGCGCAGGCTCGATCGTCCCGGGCCCGACGTACAGGTCACGGGCATCCTCGTCGTGGAACGCCGCCGTCACGTCCTGCCAGTGATCGGCCATTGCCGGCGCCACGTCCTCCTCGCCGGCGATCAGGATCGAGGCGTCGGGCGCTACGAGGTCGAGGAACGGGTGAAAGTCCTCGATCGGCAGCAGCTCGCTGATGTCAGGTCTGTCGGCCTCCTCCTCGAGCGCGGCGATCTCCGCCAGCTCGCGGTGCTCTTCGGCCAGCTCCGCGGCGGGCGCGATCTCGACCACATCGGCATCCCCGAGCGAGCGTTGCGTGAACGTCGAGAACCAGCGCAGCGACTCGATCTCATCGCCGAACAGATCGACCCGCACGGCGCGGTCCTCAGTCGCCGGGAACACGTCGAGCAGGCCGCCGCGGATCGCGAACTGTCCCCGGTCCTCGACCTGGTCGACGCGCTCGTAACCCGCCGAGACCAGATCGATCGCAGTCTCGTCGAGATCGAGCAACTCGCCGGTCCGCAGGACGAAGCCGTGCGGGCGCAACGCCGGGTCCGGGACCTTCTCCGAGAGCGCGATTGCACTGACGACGACGACCGGCGCAGCGTCGTCGCTGTCAAGCAGCGCGTCGAGCGCGGCGATCCGCAGCCCGACGAGGTGCGGTGGGGGCGCAAGGTGCGATTGGTAGGTGACGCCGCGGCTCGGGTAGTAGCGAACAGCGCGCGGCTCGAGCCACGTGCGCAGCGCGCCGGCCAGGTCTCGTGCCGCACGGTCATCGCCGGCGACGACGATCGCAGGCCGGTCCGGCTCGCGATCCAGGAGCGCCGCCACCAGGTAGGGGCGCAGCGACTGCGAGACGAACGCACGACCGCCGTCGCGCTGGAGCGCGGCGGTCTGGGGGTCGTCATCGGCGTAGCGCAGAAGCGTGCGAAGCATCCACACTCCAGTCTAGGTCGGCGCGATCTCCCCGAGCACGACGCGTTCCGCAGTATCGGCGGCCCGCTCGGTTAGCGCGGTGACCTCATCGCGTGGTTCGCGAAAACGGCCGAGCACGTAGGCGGCGACACGGTCGGGATCGGTGGTCGGCGGCCGGCCGACGCCCACGCGCACGCGCGCAAAGTCAGCCGACCCCAGGCCCTGCTTGAGCGATTTCAGTCCGTTGTGGCCTGCAAGGCCACCCCCAATACGCACCCGAATCTCGCCAAACGGCAGGTCGATCTCGTCATGCAATACGAGCAGCCGCTCAAGCGGCACCTTCAGTGCACCACGCGCAGGGCCGACCGACTGCCCGGCGTCGTTCATGTACGTCTGCGGCAGTAGGATCGCGACCCGGGGGCCGCCGGGTCCCGTGCGCCCCTCGGTCAGCAGCCCGCGGTATTTCGACTTCGCGTTCGGCAGGCCCCAACGCGACGCCAGCGTGCCGGCGATCTCGAATCCGATGTTGTGGCGCGTGCCCGCGTACTCCGCCCCGGGATTGCCGAGACCGACCAGCAGCCAGTCGACGGGAGCGCCGCGACGGCCCGGGAGCTGCATGAGGACCCGAGCCTACTCGGAGGAAGCGTCCGCGCCGCCGCCGCCCTCGGACCCAGATTCAGCCTGGGGCGCTGCTCCGCCCTCGCCCACGACCTCGGTCTCGGCCTCGATCTCGGTCTCGTCCTCGACCTGGAGGCGGGGCGGCGTGACGGTCGCAAGCACCGTCTCGGGATCGTCGAGCAGCGTCACAGTGTCGGGCGCAGCGAGCTCAGCCACGGTCAGCGTGTCGCCGATCTGCATCTCGGAGACATCATGCTGCAGCGAGTCCGGGATGTCGTTGGGGAGCGCTTGCACGCTGAGCTCGCGCAGGATGTGCTCGAGCACGCCGCCCTCCTTGACTCCAGGCGCGTTCTCACCACCGATCAGCTCGAGCACAACGGTCGCCTCGATCGCCTGGTCCAGACGTACGCGCAGCAGGTCGACGTGGATCGTGTGGCCGCTGACGGGGTGGCGGGTGAGCTCCTTGAGCACGACCGGCGTCGTGCCGGCTCCGTCGATGCTCAAGTCGAGCACGGCGCCGGCATGGGCGAGCGCCTGGCGCAGCTCGCGGGCCTCGACCTGGAAGGGGACCGGATCACCCCCGCCGCCGTAGACGATCCCAGGCACGTTTCCTTCACGGCGCAGGCGTCGAGTGGCCCGCGAACCTGCGGGCTCACGTTGCACGACTTTCAGGGCTGTTGCGTCGGAGCGTGCCATCGGCGCTCGATGGTAGCGAGCGCCGCGCCGCTTGGCCAACTCGCGCGCGCAAGTTGCGCGCGCGGGGTGCAAAGCGCGCTAGTCTTCTGCCCATGTCGGGCGAGGCTCAGCTGATGCTGATGATCGCCGGAGTTCACCTCCTCGGTCTGGCGTGCGTCGCGGTGCTCATGATCCCCGCGCTGCGCGATGGTCCCGACTCGCCGCCACGACCGTCCGATGGTGGCTCCGATGATGGCTGGGGGAACTACCCGCGGCGCCCCCGGAGTCCTCGCGACGTGCCCGGCGGCGGTCTCCCGCTACAAGATGCGGAGCCCGCCAGGGTGCGACTGCGCGACCACCGGAGGCTCGCGGAGAGCCTGCCTGCGCGCCCGCGCCGCCCGTCCCGCGAGCCGGACCGCCGTCCGGTCCGGACCGGGCACTAGCAGGGTTCGCGTCCTGAGCCCTAGGCTCAGAACGTCCGCGGGCAGTCGGCATCGCCGCGGATCCGCGTGCTGAGCTCGAGCAGCTCGATCCGCCATTGATGCAGGACATCGCCGGCGCGGCGCACCCGCACGCACTGCACGACCGGCAGCGAGGAGCCCACTTTCCACGCTACTCGGGCAATGCCGGTGCTGCCGGTGAGCGAGAACCCGCTCGAGGTCTGAAGCTGGAGAATCGAGAAGCTGCCGGGTCGGCTCAGCGCGGCGACGTCCGTGAGGATCCGCGCGCGGCATGCCGCGCTCTGACCGCAGCCCTTGATCCGCGCCACGACGCCCGCCTGATCCCCCCGCGCTTCCGCCCTGACGAGGTCCGTGATCGCCGATCGCTCGGCGCCGTCGACGCCCCAGGCGCGCGCCAGCAACGCACTGATGCCGATGAACACGAGGACTCCGAGGACGATCAAAACCAGATAGAGGCGGCGCATCGGCTGCGCACGCTAGCGCTAGCGCGGGACCGGGTCCTCTTTAGGAGTCCCTCGCTCGCTAAGAGTCGCTGAGCTCCAGGAAGCGCTCCACGGACGCCTCCTGATGCTCGAGCCGATGGGCCAGCTCGCGGGCGTGCTCGGCCGCGACCTTGAGAAAATCCTCGACGCAGCGGGCCGGATCATCGGCGAGCGGATAGACACGCGTGAAGTCCTGCTGCGCGCACGCGATCCCGATTCGCGGGCGGCCCTCGGCGAGCGTCCGCGCGCTGCAGACCGGCGTCACAAAGAGCTGCGAATCGCGCGCGACGAGCGCCGTCGGCAGCAGCCGCGGCGCGGGCAGCCGGACGGACAGATCGATCGCGTGATCGACGATGACGCTGGTGCCGACGAGATCGCTGAGCGGCTCGCGCCAGACGTCGAGCACGACGTCGGCTCCGACCAGCGCATCGCGCAGCACGCGCGCCTGCTGGACGTACAGCTGTTCGGCGTCGTCGCGATCGATTGCATCGGCGAGGTCGAGGTCGCATGGGACGCGCAGCAGCTCGTTGGCGGCGACCGTGGCGCCGGCGCCGCGACTACCGGAGGCGACGTAGGTCTGGAGCGTCCCGAGGTCGCGGCGCGCATGGAAGATCACGGTCACCGCCTCGCTGACCGGCAAGCCGTCGACCCGCAAGGACACCGCGACGGCGGAAGAATCGTCGAGCAGCGCTCGGCGCAGCAGCTCCTCGCTCGCGCCGTCATCGGGTCTGGGATCTGAATCGCTCATCTACCCCTGTGAGATCGGCTGTTTGAAGCAACTATTTACCCACACGGACCGGTTGACCACCATCGCCATCTGGAGCATCTCACGGATCTGGCGCTGGACAAGTCGGCAGATCACGGTGCAACGGGGGCGAAGCCGGGTACGCTGCAGCGGCGATGAAGATCCTTTACAAGCCGTTCGCGATCATCGCCGGGGTGATCGGCGTGAAGTTGGGGCGCAACGTTTTCAAGACGGTCTGGGCCCAGATCGATGCGGCCGACCCCCCAGGCCCGACGACCGCCGAGGCGAGCCTGCCGAAGGTCGTCGGCGCGGCCGCGCTGGAAGCGGCGACGATGGCCGGGATCGCGGCCGCCGTCGACCGAGCAAGCCTGCGCACGTTCCACTACCTGACCGGGATCTGGCCCGGCAAGAAGCAGGAGGAGCAGGTCGAGTAGGGCTAGGACGCGTCCGGATCGCCGTCGAGCGCCCATGGCGCCAGTGCGCTGCGCACCCAATCGGGCAGCGGCGCCTTGCTCAGTGTCTCGAGGTCGACCGTAACGTGGCACATCGCGCCCTCGACCAATAGCTCGTCCTCGCGCAGGATCCGGTGGCGGCTGAGGATGCTGCTGTTTCCGAGCTTTGTGATCGACACCTCGAGCGTCAGCTCGTCGTCGAACCGGGCCGAGCGCGCGAAGCGGAGGTTCGCCTCGGCCACGACGAGGTCGTAGCCACGGTCCATCATCGCTTGGTAGCTGCCGAACGCCGCCCGCCACAGCTCGGTCATGGTCACATCGAAGTACGCCAGGTAGTGGGCGTTGAACACGACTTCCTGGCGATCGCACTCGGCGTAGCGAACGCGAAGCCGATGTCGGAACGGCTCGCCCATCGCTCAGCCTCCTCCCCGCAGCACGAAACCACGTGCCGCCAGGTCAGCGAGCGCGTCCTCGAACGCACCGAAATCGCGGCGCGTGAGCGCGTCGATCGGCCGGCCGCCGCTTCCCGCGGCGCGCACCCAGCGCACGAGCACACGCCGGCCCGCGCGCGCGGACGCCTCGTCGAGCAGGTCAAGCAGGATCGGTAGCTCGCCCTTGTGGTCGAGCTGACCGGAGAGCAGCGTCAGCGGATCAACGGCGAGCGTCTGGCAGAGCTCATCCTCGTTCAACCCCAGCAGGTCCATCAGCTTCGCCGCCCGCTCGCTCTGAACGTGGCGGCCCAGCGTTGAATCGTCGCCCACGCCCACGCGGAAGCGCGGCCTCAGAACAGCTGATTCTCGCCGCCGAACACGTCGCTCACCGATCCGTCGGTGAAGATCTGACGGATCGAGTTGGTGAGCAGATCGGCGCACGACAGCACGCGGACATTCTCTGGCGCATTCGGAGGCAGCGGCAGCGTGTCGGTGACGACCACCTGCTCGAAGCGTGCCGCGGCCAGGTTCTCCCAGGCGTTGCCGGAGAACACGCCATGGGTCGCGGCGGCGTAGACACGCCGGGCGCCGGCATCGTAGACCGCATCGGCGGCAGCTTTGAGCGTCCCCGCGGTGTCGATCAGGTCATCGACGATCACCGCGGTCTTGCCCGCGACTTCACCGATCACGTAATTGATCTCCGCTACCTGCTGGGCGGGGCGCTCCTTGTTGAGGATCGCGAGGTCCGCGCCGATCTTCGAGGCGAAGCGCTTGTTCAGCTTCACGCGGCCGGCGTCCGGAGCGACGACGACGAGGTCCTCCAGGCCGAGGTCGGCGAAGTACTGGGTCAGCATGAACAGGGCGGTCATGTGATCGCAGGGCTTCTGGAAGAAGCCCTGCGTCTGCCCGGAGTGGAGGTCCATCGTCAGGATCCGGTCGATCCCCGCGGCCTCGAGCATCCTCGCGACGAGCCGCGCGCTGATCGGCTCGCGCGGCGCGGACTTCTTGTCCTGGCGCGAGTAGCCGTACCACGGCGTTACCGCGATCACGCGGTGGGCCGATCCGCCGACGGCCGCATCGATCAACGCGAGCAGCTCCATCAGCGCGTCGTTGGTGCCGAGGCCGTTGTGGGGATTCGCGCATGTCGGCTGCACGATGAACACATCGGCCCCCCGAACCGACTCCTCGTACCGGCAGTAGACCTCGCCGTTGGCGAATGTCCTGAGCGTGACGGGGCTGAGCTGCACGCCAAGCTTCGCGGCGATCTTTGCGGCCAGCTCCTTGTTGGCCCGCCCGGACACCAGCATCAGTCGCTTGTCGTACTCGACGCGGAGATCGGTCGGCGGCACGGGACGCGTCTGCAGGATGCTCATCCTGCCCGCGAGTGTACGCCGGGAGGTAGACGTGACGGCGTTCATGGACTACCCCTCACGACGCCTCATCCGAGGACGCTGCCTCGCGCTGCTTGCGCCGCTCGGCGTACCCCTCGATGTTCTGCTGGTGCGAGCGGGCGACTCCCAGCGCGCCGTCGGGTACGTCCTTGCTGATGACCGAGCCCGCAGCCGTGTAGGCGTCGTCGCCGACGGTCACGGGGGCGACGAAGGCCGTATCGACGCTGACCTTGACCCGCGAGCCGATCGTCGTGCGGTGCTTGCGATACCCGTCGTAGTTCGCGGTGATCGTGCCAGCGCCGATGTTCGACTGCTCGCCGATATCGGTGTCGCCGATGTAGGACAGATGCGGGACCTTCGAGCCGGCGCCGATGTCGGAGTTCTTGATCTCGACGAACGTGCCCGCCTTCGATCCCTCGCGCAGGACAGCGCCCGGACGCAGGTATGCGAACGGTCCGATGCTGACGCGGTCGCCGACGTCGGCTTCCTTCATGTATGAGTGGACGATCGTCGCGCCGTCGCCGATTCGTGTGTCGATCACCGTCGCGTGCGGACCGAGCGTCGAGCCGGCGCCGATACGCGTATTCCCGTGAAGGCTGGTGAACGGGGCGACCACGGTGTCCTGCCCGATCTCGACGTCGGCATCGATGATCGTCGCCTGCGGCGCGACGATCGTCACGCCGGCCAGCATGTGGCGCTCCTGGATCCGCCGTTGCGCGATCCGCTGGACCGCTGCCAGGGCCACTCGATCGTTGATCCCGAGCATCTCATCGGGATCGTCTAGCTCGTAGGCGAGGACTGTCCGCTCGTGCTCGCGGAGGATCGGCAGCACGTCCGGCAGGTACTGCTCCCCTTGGGCGTTGTCGCTGGAGACGTGATCGAGCGCCATCAGCAGCGCGGCGCCGTCGAAGACGAACAGGCCGGTGTTGACCTCGCGGATGTGCAGCTCGAGCTCGGACGCGTCCCCCGGCGCCTTCGTCTCAACGACGCGCTCGACCGTCCCGTCCGGCGCCCGGACCACCCGGCCGTATCCGCTCGGATCGTCGAGCACGACCGTCGCGATCGTCGCCGCTGCGCCTTCCCGCTCGTGCGCGTTGACCAGTTCGGTGATCGACTGGGCGCTGATCAGCGGTGCGTCGCCATTGAGTACGACCACGGGCGCCTCAGGGTTGATGTGAGCGGCCGCAGCCTTGACTGCATCCGCGGTGCCGGACGGCTGAGACTGGACCGCGAGCGTGACGGTGCTGTCGAGCGTCTGCTCGAGCACGAGCTCGGGCCCGTCGACGACGACAATCTTCTCGACACCGGCCTCGCGAGCGGCGGCCACCGGCCATGCGATCATCGGCCGCCCGCAGAGCGGATGCAGCAGTTTTGGCGTGGCGGAGCGCATCCGCGTGCCTTGCCCCGCGGCAAGGATGACAGCTACCGGCGCGGTCACGACGATGGGATCGTAGGGGATGAGAGCGTGGAAGCGAGCCCGGGGAGCCCGACATCCGCCGATCGGCGCAGATCGATCGCGGGAAATACCCACTCGCGCTTACGCCGCGGATCGGACCGCGCGTGGCCTGCGCAGGCCGGCCAGGAACGACCACAGATATGTCAGCGCGTACGCGCGGTACGGACGCCAGCGCTCAGCCAACCGGACGGCGGCAGCGGGGCGCGCATCCTCGCCGAGCTCCGTCAGCGCGTGGCGGACGCCGAGGTCCGTCGGCAGGAACGCGTCGGGATCGCGCAGGCCGCGCATCGCGACGTACTCCGCGGTCCACGGTCCGACCCCCGGCAGCGCCAGCAGCCGATTCCGGGCGTCGTGGCGGTCGGCCCCTGGGTCGAGCACCAGCTCGCCGTCCGCGAGCGACCGCGCCAGCGTGATCAGGGCCGCGCTGCGTGAGCGCGGCATCGGCAGGCTGCCGGGATCCAGCCCCGCGATCGTCTCGACCGCGGGGAACAGATGCGTCACCGACCCGGCTGGCCGGCTCACCCGCTCGCCATGGGACTCGACCAGCCGGGCGGCCAGTGTGCCCGCGCCCGCGACCGACACCTGCTGACCGAGCACGGCCCGCACGGCAAGCTCGTGCGCGTCGACGTGGCCGGGCACCCGGCGGCCGGGCGCGCTATGTACGAGCGCGGCCAGCAGCGGGTCGCCGCCGAGCACCGCGAGCACGGCATCGGGGTCGGAGTCCAGGTCGAGCAGGGCGCGCGTGCGCTGAACCGCGGCTCCCAGATCCTTCAGATCGTCGAGCGCGTAACGGGCGCGGACGTGCCCTTCGGCAGGCTCGAGCTCGACGATGCCGGCGCCGTGAGGCAAGCGCATGCTGCGTCGGTAGACCCGATCGACCACTTCCTCGATCCCGGGGACTGACCGCGGCGCCAGGAACGCGAGCAGCCCGTCAGCATCGAACGGCGCGCGGCAGGGAAGCCTCAACGCGATCGCGCCCGAGTCGACGGTCAACCCGCCACGCTGCGCTCGATCGCGCAGCGCGCCCGGGGTCAGTGCGAACACCTCTTTGACCGTCGCGTTGAACTGGCGCACGCTGCCAAACCCCGCGGCGAGCGCGACCTCGGCGACCGGCAACGCGGTCGTCTCGAGCAGCAGGCGCGCCGTCTGCGCCCGCTGGGCGCGGGCCAGCGCGAGCGGGCCGACCCCGACGACGCCGACGAGCTGGCGGTACACGTGACGCGGCGCGTATCCCAGCCGACGGGAGAGGCCGCCGACACCCTCGCGGTCGACAACGCCGTCGGCGATCAGCCGCATCGCCCGTCCGACCAGATCGGCGCGACGGTCCCACTCGGGGGATCCGGGCGATGCGTCCGGACGACACCGCATGCATGCGCGCAAGCCCGCGGCCTGCGCCGCGGCCGCTGAGGGGAACAACCGCACGTTCTTGCGCTTCGGCGTCCGCGCGGGACAGCTCGGGCGGCAGTAGATCCCGGTCGTCACGACGCCGGCGAAAACCCACCCGTCGAACCTCGGATCGCGAGCCTCGATCGCCTGCCACAGATGCTCGGAGTCGAGTAGCACAGGCGCACGATGGCAGACCGGCGCCGCGATGTCTGGCGGGTTTCGGACGCGGCCACGAGGAATCGCAACCGTACGGATCCGCGGCGCGCACAAGCAGCAGGTTCCCGAGTTCCTCGACGTGCTCGCCGGCCAGGCGCAGCCTGCGACCGCCGACCTCCAGGGCTGAGCGCTCACCCGGCTCAACCGATTCGTGGCGGATCCGGGGCGATCGGCGTGCGAGCTCGTCGCTGCCGGTGCTCACACGGGCCGCTGCCGATGATCGCCCTGATGCTAGATTCGTCCCCGCCCGTCGGTGGGTGCTCGTGCCCTTTGGGGGGTCGTCCAACCGGCCAGGACACCGGGTTTTGGTCCCGGGAATCGGGGTTCGAGTCCTCGCCCCCCAGTGAACGACTTCTCAGCGGCGCGGTGGATTCAGCCTTAGCAGCCGGTCGTGCCTGTTCCGCCGGGCACGCACAGCGTTTGCCGGACCACGTGCCAGCCCGAGGTCGCGATGTCGAACAGATACGGGGGCAGCGTGACGTGCAGGCGGTCGTCGTAGGTGTAGTCCTTCAGGTAGCCAGTTGTGCCGGTCACGGCGACAGGACCACGGTAGTACTGCGCGATCGCGCCGTTGACGGTCAGGTTCTGCAGCCTTACCCCGCAGTCGAAATTGTCGACGATCCACGAGTGCTGCACCGCCAGGACCGCCGCGTCAATCGTCGGGCTGGTCAGCGTCTGATTGGTGATGTTCGTCACGTTGCCGCCCCCCGCCTTTTGGCACTGCTGATAGCTGTGGTTCTGACGCGGCGTCACCCCGTGCATCACGCGCACGAACTTGTTGGCGACCAACCCGAGCACGGCCGGGCCCGTCGGATGGCCTGAGCCGTCATGAGCCGTCGTGAGATCGCCGGTGACGACGATGTCGTTGGCGGCCGCGATCGTGAACGAGGCGCTGTAGTTGCCCTTCACGTAGACGTCCCCCTCGCACCCGTAGTAGTTGCTCCCCGCAGTCGTCGTCGGATAGCTGACGTCATAGGGCGAGTAAGGGCTCAGCGAGCACCCGGCCGCGTTCTGTACGTAGATGATCGGCTTTGCGGTGATGTCCAGCGGCGTGCTCGTGCACGCCGACAGGGCCGTGGTCCCGGGGCAGTTCATGATTGTCGCGCTGCTTGCGCCGTTGAGCGTCACCGTCGTCGTGCCGCTGTACACCTGACCATGCATCTGAGCGTCGGTCAGCAGCTGGGAGTTGTCAGCTGGCGGCGAGATCGTACGCGCGCCCGGGATAGGCGATCCCTTCAGGTTCAGGGCGCCGCAGTTGTTCCCGGAACAGATCGCCTGCCCGGTCGTACCCGGCGCCACGCTCGCGATCTTGTCGTTCGTGTCACGCCCGAACGTCGCCGAGCCGCCGATCAAGTACTGATCCTGCGTGTACATCGGCCCGTTCATGACGTCCCCGCTGCCCCAGTAGATGTTGCAGTTAGCGGAGCGCCCGTCGCGGTAAAAGACGTCGCAGTTGGTGTATCCGAGAATGCTCGGGTCAAACGCCTCGTAGACGGTGTACCACAGGTAATCGAGCGGACTGTCCTTGCGGAAGCTCGCGATGATTCCGCGGCACGCCGTGTAAGCACAGGCTGGATTGCCGGCTGCGCTCGCGCCGGAATACCCGATGAACTTCATCTGTAGCGATCCGGTGTTCTTGTCGATCAGCGACGTGATTGGATCGCTGGTGCTGCACGACGTGGAGCTGTTGGCGAGGATGTACTGGAACGAGTACTGCACGTTCGTCTGAGTCGCTCCAGGCACCCCGGTGATGGTCTGCAGGTCGTTCGGCGTGCATGTCTTCCAGTAGTCGGGGTTCTGGTTGAGCTGATACAGATAGTCGTTGACGCCGGCGCTGGCGGCGTAGTAGGCGCGCTTGCCGTCGAGATCGTGGCGGCCGACGTGAACGTCACCCTGCACCGCGATATATGCCGCGCCTGCTAGCAGCGTGGTGACCGTGAGCGCGCCGAGCGCGACGAGCATCGTGAAGCCGTGCTCAGCTCCGAGTCGCGCGCGCGCTGCGCGTAGGGCATGGCGGATTGAATGTGCGATTGTCATTGGCATGGGACGAAGGTGGCGCCGCCACCGGCGTGGTTGGCGGCGGGAGACAGGCGCAGAATGGCCGAATCCGAGACCGTGGCATCCGAAGCCGACGCCGCGGTGGTCTCACCCGAACCGCCTTCCGGCCCGACCGTGAAATCGATCGTGACTTCGGCAGCACTCTGCGCGTTGGTTACCGAGAGCGGTAGCGCAAGCGGTGCGGCGGCCGGGATCGTGGTCGTACCCGGGACGGCCTGAGTGCCATCCAGCAGCATCACGTACGGGTTTCCTGCGGCGTCGGTGAATGAGACCTGCTGGTAGGCGTAGTAGGCGAATTGTGCTGTTCGCACGTTTGTCAGGAGCGAGGTGGTTTTTGTCGGAGTCGTCGAGAACGTCCAGTTCGGGGAGGTGCCGCCGGTCGCCAGGTAGGTCTTCTCAATCAAGGTGTGCCCGACCGAGTCGTACGTGATTTCGTGCTCGGTGACCGGCGTCACGGTCGCCGCGTTTGAGTACTGGCTCTCGAACAAGATCTTCGTCCCGCTGCTCTGCGGCTGAATCGGCGTGGCGCCAGGAGCGATGCACGCCGAGTGCAGCTCGTTCATCATCCCCTCGAGGGTCCTGCGCGCGCGCTGGGTCGCGTCGACTCGGTTGAACGTGCGCGTCGTCTGGCGCAGAGTGACTTCAATCATCGTGAACAGCCCGCTCATCACGACGGTGCCCGCGGCGATTACGACGAGCAGCTCGATCAGGGTGAAGCCCCGCTCTGTGCGGAGCCTGTGCTTCATGTGATGCCACGGCGTCATTGGCATAAGGTGCCGCTCGTGTTAGAGGACAGGTCGATCGTCAACGAGGTAACTGCTGCATAACTGTCGGTGACCGGCCCGACCGTCTTGGATCGCGATCCGTTATCGACGCAGACCAACATCGATCCGGTGTACGTGGAGGCGCTCACATTCGCGGTTGCGGTCATGAACGGCTGGCCCGCATTGGTGAGTACGCCGTGCGCATTCGTCGCGGCGTCTGAGGCGATCGACGGGTGCCACACGTCGGTGCAGCTCGGTCCTGAGGTGTTCGCGAACGTCATCTTCACGTGCGTTGGTTTGATCCGGCCAGATCCCCCGTTGGTGACCAACAGATCAAACTCGGGCTCGCGCACGATCGGAGATTGGTTGGATCCCGGCGCGACGCTGAGCACGTTGATGCCCGCCGGAGGCTGCATCTGCCTGCATTTGCCGGCCCACACCTGGTAGTTGCCCACGTAGCTCGGGCCCGCGAACGCGAACGGGTACAGGCCCGAGGAACCAAGCGTCGTCGCCATGCCCGCCGCGGCTGCCGGCGCGTGGTTCGAGTCATCCATTGATTGCGCCCCCCCCGCGCCGTACCACGAGACGTAGTCCGCCTCCCCGGTGTCGGTCTGGTTGGAGCCGACGAACGCCTGGAACGTGGCCGTGAATGTCCCCGCCAGGCCCATGGACACGGGATCGGGGCTCGGCGTTGAGTTCCCCGTGCTCGTCACCGTGGCCTTGACGTTCGGCGGGGAATCGAGGCCGTTGGGGTCGACGAAGCCCTGCTTTGCGTACGTGACGTCGTATGTGCCGGCGGGCAGACCGGAGAGGACCGCGCAGCCGGTCGTATCGGTCGGTGCGGTCTCAACGTCGGGACCGTCGGCGGACACCGAGACGCCGGGTACACCCGCGCCGAGCTGATCCCTCACGGTGGCGCGGATCGTGCCGCCGGCGGGCGGCGCGATGATGCTCTCGGTTACGACCGGCCCGCGTTTGTTCGAGGTCCAGTCGACCGCGGTGACGATCTGGAAGTACGCGGCCGCGCCCGGGATGCAGCTGGGGCCGCCGGTGTTGTTGAGAAACTTGGTCGTCGAGGCCACGGTGTACGACGTCCCGCCAACGGTCACGGTCCTCGTCGAAGCCTGGTTGAGGCTGTTGAGCTGCGCCACCGACAGTCCGCGGATCCGCTCCTGGTCATCTTGGGCGATCTGGGCCGCTTGGGAATGACGACGCTGGTCTCCGCTGATGTAGGTCGTGGCGATCAGCGCCTCGGCCGTCGCGGCTCCGATCGAAACGAGCAGCAGCGCGCTGACCAGCAGCTCGATCAGGCTGAACCCCGCCTCTGATCGTTTGAGCAGAAGCAGGCGGTTGTGAGCGGTTGCTTTGATCGAAGTCCAGGGCAAAGTGCAGCGCATCGTCCGTTGGTCCCTTCGTTCTTGACGAATCGGCAGGCACTGCGCCGGCTTGAAGTCGTGCGTGCGGAACTCCACTAATCGGCTAGCGCACGTGTCCCGGAAGGCTCGCCGGGCGGCACTGGACGTTTGACCGAGCGCGGCGGCTAGACGTTTGACGGACCGGCGAGGAGCTGTCGCTGGACGGGCTAGCTACATGGCTAGCCGCGGCGCAGGATCCTCGCGACGCCGGCGGGCAGCAGCGGGTCCGCCAGCGCCGCCCGCACGTCGGCGGGGCGATGCAGCGCTCGCTCGGCACGGAGGATCCCGACCTCAAGTCCAGCATCCCGCGCCGCCGCCAGCCCAACCGTCATGACGTCCGGGCTGCGCCAGGCCTGCTCGGGCAGCCCGAACAGCTTCGGAACCGGTCGAGCGAGGCCGACGAGGTAGAGCCCTCCGTCGATCGCGGGGCCGAGCACGATGTCGCAGCCGGAGCTCAGATCATCGAAGGCGCCGTCGGCATGTTGGGGTTGCAGGCGCGGCAGGTCGGGCCAGACCACCACCAGCGGACGGTGACGGTGGGAGAACACGCGCGCGGCAGCGTCGGCAAGCCGGCCGGCGATGCCGTCGCCGTTCTGCGGAAACAATGCAACGCTGGGGCCGACCAGCGGTCGCAACTCGGGTCCAGCGTCTGCCGGCTCGTGTGCGACGTGAACGGCTCCGGGCGCGACGCCTTCGGCCCAGCGCGCCGTCTGGGCGATCAGCTCAGCCTGCAGCGCGACACAGCCGTCCTGGCCGAGCACGGGCTCGAGCGCCCTGCGCACTTCGCCACGGCGAGGCGCGCGGGCCATCACCAGCACGGCCGGCCGTGCCCCGTTCCCATCTCCCGCCGCACGCTCCCCTACAGCCCCCGCGCCCATGCCGCTCGAGGTCCCTCCAATCGCTAACCCTGTTCGAAGCGATACACAGTACCGGCCCGATCCGGCAGCGTCGATTTGAGCCTGGTCAGAGCGCCGCGGAGAACGTCGGCGAAGATCGCGGGACTGCGTCCCATCAGCTCGATCAGTGCCGCGACAGGGGTCGGTTCTCCGGGCCGGACCTCGTTGGCGTAGTCGGTCACGAACCCGATCAGCGCATACGGCAGCTCGAGCTCTCCGCACAGCACCGTCTCCGGGCCGCCTGTCTGGCTGACCGCGACGACTCCGCAGGCGGCGAGCTGGGCGATCTCCGCTGGGGTGTTGAAGCGGGGGCCGTCGACGTGGCCGTACACACCGCCGTCGCGCGCCGCGTGACCGGCGGCCGCGGCGGACTCGAGCAGCGCCGTTCGGATTCCGTCGGAGAACGGGCCGCCGTGAAGGATCCAGTGACCGCGCTCGCGGTCACCGGCTTCGGTGAAGAACGTGCAGAGGCTGCCGTCGGGGAGCCGATTGGCGATGAAGTGGAGGTCGTCGAAGACGACCAGCGAGCCGAGCTCGAGCGACGGATCGACTGCCCCGCAGGCAGTGCAGCCGACGACCGCCGTGGCGCCCAGCTCCTTCAACGCCCAAATGTTCGCTCGGTGCGTGACGTGGTTGGAGAGCCGCACGTGGCCCGGCCCGTGACGCGAGGCGTGCAGCGTCTGCACCCCCGCGTAGCTCCCGCGCGTCACCGAAGTGGGCCCGAACGGCGTCTGCAGCGACGTCGACTCGGCCTCTTCGAAGCCCGGAAGCGCGTACGTGCCGGAGCCAGTGATGATCCCGATCGACACTGGCGCGCGATCCTACTGACTCGCCGGCGGCCGGTTCCGCCTCTCGGCTGGGCCGGCGAGCCGGGCCCGCCTACCGTTCCAGCCCGTCGTCAGGACACGAGCGCGGGCTCGTTGGCGGCGAGCCATTCGTCGAGGGCCGTGCTCTTCTCGGTGTCCTCGTAGACCTCGTATTCGCGTAGCTTGCCCCAGGCCATCCGCCCCCAGATCACGTAACGGTTCTCGTAGACGAGCTCTCCATCACGCGAGCGCAAGTGGTCGTGGCCGCGCACGCAAACGGTCTGGCGCCACGGGAATCCCTTGACGATCACCTCGTCGGGGAAGATCTGCAGGCCAACGCGGATGAACCGCTCGAGCCACTGGGCGTGCTCGCGCTTGCCGCTGGCGCCGGGGGCCCAGGAGTTCTCGCCGGGGAAGCGCATCTGCACGTCCTGCGCCTCCATCCGCAACGTCGGCCGGGGATCGCCTGCGCGCAACCTGGACATGTTGTGTGAGACCAACCGTTTCGCAAGCCACGAGACCATCGTCCACCCTCCGTCGGTTAGATAGAGCGCTCTATTTTAGATCTATCATGTGTAGAGCGTTCTATCTAGGAGGAGGAGGACGGGCAGCATGGACGGCACCAGGGAACGGATCGTCGAGGCCGGCGCCGGCCTGTTTCGCCGGCAGGGCTATCTCGGCACCGGCGTCAAGCAGATCGTGGCCGAGGCCGATGCGCAGCTCGCCTCGCTGTATCACTTCTTCCCCGGCGGGAAGGCCGATCTCGGGGTCCAGGCGATCCGCGTGTCCGGCTTGCTGTACGAACGGCTGATCCCGGCGGTGTTCGATCCCGCACCGGATGTCGCCACGGCCGTGCGTGACTTCTTCGACGGCGCGGCTGAGCATCTCGTGGCGTCGAACTACGCCGACGCGTGCCCGATCGCGACGGTCTCACTCGAGGTCTCGAGCAGTCACGAGTCGCTGCGCCTGGCGTGCGCCGCGGTTTTTGAGCGTTGGATCGTGGCGGGAACCGAGCGGTTCGTAGCCGCCGGGCTGCCCGAGGGGATCGCCCGCCAGCTGACGATCGGGATGCTCGCGGCGCTCGAGGGTGCCTTCGTCCTAGCTCGCGCGGCACGCGACACCGAGGCGCTACTGATCGCTGGGGAACTGGCGGCGCAAGCAGTCGAAGCGGCGCTCGAGGACAACCTGCAGCCCTCCTAAGGACTGCAGGGCAGCGCTCCGCGCCGCTTCGGGGACTACCGCGGTACGCGACCGCCCTCGGCTCCCGGCTCGCTCGCGGGGCCGCGCGGTGCGGCGATCCCGAGCACACGCATCGCCTTCAGGCCCAGCGAGAGCTTTTCGCGGCCATCGGTCGAGGACACGTCGAGGCCGGTGAGCTCGCGCACGCGCTCGAACCGGTAGCGGATCGTGTGCCGATGGGTGATCAGCCGCGCAGCGGTCGCGTTGACGTTGGCGTCGCATTCGAGGAATGTGGCCAGCGTGCCGAGCAGATCGGTCTCGTACTGCTCGTCGTAGGACACAAGCGGCCGGACGGTCTCGTTGTAGAAGCGCTTGAGCTCGGCCGGATCCTTCATATACGGGAGCAGCAGCTGGTAGGTCCCGGTCTCGTCGAACGCCAGCTCGGCACGCTCCGGGTCCCCTTCGACGACGTTGACGGCCAGCAGCGCCTCATTGCCGGCGCGCTGCAGATCGAGCGGCTCCTCGGTCCGGCGGCTGCGACCGAGCGCAAACGTGAAACCGGGCAGCCCGGACTCGAGCTCGCGCAGGATCGCCGAGGCCACGCGCCGCCCCGTGTCGCCATCGGCGTCGGGAACCAGCACGACCACCTGGCCACCGTCGTCTTCCGGTGGCGCCGCGATCGAGCCAGGCGCAATCGAGCGCGCGCCGCGCCCGGCGACCGCGAGCAGCCGTCGGCGCCAGTCATCCTCGGTCGGATTCCGCGGGTGGGCGCGAACGACGACGACTGAGCCGCCGCCTGCCAGATCTGTCCCGAGCTCCTTCCCGCGCGCGATCAGATCGTCGCGATCGCGGATCCCCCGCTCGAGCACGGCCCGCTGGAAGCTCGTGGCAGCCTCCTCGGAGGCGCGCTCTGGCGCCCTGACCCGCTCGACCTCCGAGGCGATCAGCGTCGTAACTAGGCGCAGCAGCGAGCCGTCGGGAGCTCCCTCACGGTTGCGCATCCGCAGCCGGCCGACGGTCACCTCGGCGACCTTCAGCTCGATCGTCGTCACGTCATCGGCATCGCGCATCAGCGAGCGCTCGTCGGCCGGCGAGCGGGCGGCAACCGCGAGCACCGAAGCGGAGCGGTCGATCAGGATCAGGCTCGCGTCGAGCGCCCGTGCGGCCGCTCTGAGGATCTCCGGCAGCCCGGCCCCGGCTTCAACCGCGTCGGTGATCGCGGCGAGCGCGCCGAGATCCGGGCCCGCGGGCGCGCCGGATCGGCTCGCCTCGTGGCGGGGAGCGCTTTCGGCCACGTCCGTCAACCTCGCGGACCCGTACTCGACATCGACTGCCGCATCAGAACAGCCGTGGCCACTCGAACACGACCAGGGCGCCGGCCAGGACGCCCACACCGATCAACGCGGCGAGCACATACAACGAGAGGACCATCGCGGCAACGCGCTGCCACGCCCGCCGATACGCGGTCACCGCCGGTACGACCACGAGCATGCCGAATGCCACAAGCCCTAGTACGCCCATGCAGCCGCCGACGAGATAGGTGATGTTCTGGTTGCTCATGAAATCTGCCTGAATTGTGCCCGAAGGCCAAGATGAGCCTAGCCGCAACGCACCCGCGCTCTACGCAAAAAGCGGCATTCCGAACTCCACGCCAACCGGCTTTGCGGCCGTGGCTGCGGGGAAACGCTGCACCAGCGACGCCGCCGCAGTCGCCGCGCGGGCGGATCCTTCGGCCCCCCAGAAGATACCGGCGATTGTCGGTCCAGAGCCGCACACGAGCACTCGATCCGCTCCGGAGTCCGCTGTCGCCTCGAGCGCATCCGCGATCGCCGGGCACAGCGACAGCGCGGCGGGCTGCAGATCGTTGACGAGTAGCCCGTCCGGCAGTTGCGTTCCGGGCGCAAGCGCTGCGAGCAGCTGCTCGTAGCGCTCCTGTAGGTCAGCGGCGCTGCGCGGCAGCGCCAGCCGGTCGGCCTCCCCGTAGACAGCCGCCGTCGAGAGTGCGCTCTCGCTCGGGACGACGACGAACGCGTAAGGGGCCAGCGGCTCGAAGGCCTCGACGACGTCCCCGGCGCCGGTCCCGAGTACGAGACCTGGAACCAGCTGGCTGGGAACGTCCGCACCCAACGATGCCGCCAGCGACGCGACTTCCTCCGGGCGCCCGGGGGCAAGCTCCATTGCCAGGCGCAGCGCCGCAGCGGCGTCGGCAGAGCCGCCGCCCATCCCCGCCGCAACCGGGATCTGCTTGACGATCTCGATCCGCACGCCGGGCCCGTCCCAGCCACGGTCACGAAGACCCCGCAGCGCGGCCGCGACCAGATTGGGTCCTTCGACGCCCGGACAGACGACCTCGTCAGAGCCGGAGTCGGAGCCGGAGTCGGAGCCGCGGTCGACGTCGAGTGTGCAGAGCGTCAGCTGATCCGCGACCGACACCGATTGCAGCAGCGTCACCAGCTCGTGGCGCCCGTCCGCTCGGGTTGGGCCGAGGAACAGACAGACGTTGACCTTTCCCGGTGCGAGTGCTCGGAGCCTCATCCGGAAAGCCTTCGGCTCAACTCGCGAAACTCCTCCGGCGCCAGCCGTTCGGCGCGCTCGTCGGCCGGGTGCCCGATCGAGACCAGTGCAGTCCGGGCCCGATCGCGCACGCCGGGCGGCGCGCCCGCTGCCAGCGCCAGCGAGCCGGGCAACGCCTTGCGCCGGTGTGCGAACGCGTCATGGACCAGCGCGCGGACCGCGGCGTCCGCCCCCGGGCCGCGGCGACGCAAGCCGATCAGTACCGAGTCCACGTTCGGAACCGGCCGAAACACGTTGCGGCTGACCGCGCGCAGCACTTTCACGTCCGCCGCGAGCTGGGCGAGCACCGACGAGATGCCGTACGCCGGAGTCCCGGGAGCGGCCGCAAGCCGCTCCCCCACTTCGCGCTGGACCATCACGACCCAGTCAGAGACGCTCGGCAGCGCATCGATCGTCCGCAGGATCACGGTGGCCGCGATCCCGTACGGCAGATTCGCGACCACTTTCCCGGGAGCCGGATCGAGCGAACCCAGATCGAGCTCCATCGCGTCGCCGAAGTGCAGCGACACGTTTGGGAACGGGGCAACCGCCTCGCGCAACGGCGGCTCGAGCTGCCGATCCACCTCGACCACATGCAGCCACGCCGCGCGCGCCGCGAGGCGCTCGGAAAGGACTCCGGGACCGCCGCCGATCTCAAGCACGACATCGCCGGACTCGAGCGCCGCCAGCCGCTCGATCACGTCAAGGATGTTGCGATCGACGAGGAAGTTCTGGCCGAGCTCGCGGGAGCGAGCGCTCGCCCGCCGGCGCGCGCTCACCATCCGAACACCAACGCAGCGTTGCGCTCGACGGCCGCCTCGAGCTCGGCGTAGGGGACTCTTCGCTCCACCGCCAGCGCCTGCGCGGTGTGCACCACGTTCGCAGGTTGGTTGGGCTTGCCGCGCACGGCCTGGGGAGATAGATAGGGGGCATCGGTCTCGACCAGCAGTCGATCGAGTGGAACCCGCAGCATCGCCTCGCGCAGCGGTCCCGACTTCGGGTAGGTGACGTTGCCCGCGAACGAGATCCACCAATCCTCGTGGGCCAGGCACTCCTCGATCCGAGCCGCCATCGAGAAGCAGTGCAGGATCACCCTAACTCCGGGGGCGCGCTCAGACAGGGTCTGGAGCGTGTCGTCATCCGCCGCCCGCGTATGGATCACGAGCGGCTTGCCGGTTTCTCCGGCAAGCTCGATCTGGGCCTCGAACGCCCGCTGCTGATCGCCGCGCGGAGCGTGGTCACGGTAGTAGTCAAGCCCGGTCTCGCCGATCGCGACGCACTTCTCGTGCGCGGCCAGCGCGCGCAGCTCGGCCAGATCCGCGGCATCGAAGCCGGTCGCGGAGTTCGGATGCCGGCCGATCGCGACGTACACCTGGGGAAAGTCCTCGGCGGCAGCGAGCGCCGCGCGGCACGAGGCGCCGTCGGTGCCGACGGTAACCAGCCTCGAGACTCCGGCCTGGGCTGCCGCCGCGACGAGCTCGGAGTCAGGCGGCTCGCACAGCTCCAGGTGCGTGTGGCTGTCGATCACGTCCGCTTCTAAAAGAACAGACGTCGAAGGCTATCCTGCGTCGCCTGAGGAGACAGGCCGGGTCAACTCCCGGTACAGGGCGTTTGCCGAGGTCCCGGTCAGCTCGGCGACGACGCCGGCCGCCACGCGCGGCTTGGCGCCGCTCTCGACCAGCCGCTTGACAGCATCGATCGCCGGCGCCAGATCGCGCGGGCCCTGCGCCGGGGCCGGCCCGACCACAAGCACGACCTCCCCCTTCGGCGGCGAGGACTCGTAGCGCTCGGCCAGCTGCGCGGCGCTGCCGCGGACGATCTCCTCGTGCACCTTTGTCAGCTCGCGACAGACCGCAACCGGACGGTCGGGATCGATCGCCGCGAGCACGCCCAGCGAGGCCGCGACGCGCCGCGGAGACTCGAAGGCCACCAGCGTCTCAGGCGACGCGAACGACTGCGCCAGGTCGGTCCGTTTGCGGGGCAGGAACCCGGCGAACCGCCAGCGGTCGGCCGGCAGCGCGCTGGCGACGAGTGCGGCAAGGGCCGCCGACGGCCCTGGGAGCACCTCGACGGCCAGCCCGGCCGCGACGCATCCACGGACGAGCACGAAGCCGGGGTCGGACACGAGCGGCATCCCGGCGTCGGAGACGAGCGCGACGACGGCGCCGTCGTTCATCCGTTTCACCAGCTCGGCCGCGCGCTCGGTCTCGTTGTGCTCGTGATAGCTGACGAGCTTTGCGTTGACGCCGTAGCGGTCGAGCAGGATGCGCGTGCGCCGGGTGTCCTCGCAGGCGACGACGTCGGCCTCGCGCAGCGCCGCGAGCACGCGCAGAGTGATGTCCTCGAGGTTCCCGATCGGAGTCGGGCAGACGATCAACCTCCCTGAGTTCATGCCGGCACCCCCTTCATTGACAGGCCGTCGAATGCCAGCGCGGCTGCGCCGATCATCCCCGCCTCGAAGCCGAATTGCGCGGCGACAATCCGAACCTCGTCGCGTGCGGGCGGCAGCGCACGCTCGGCGACGACCAGGCGGGCGGGCTCGAGCATCAGCTCCCCGGCGGCGATCACACCGCCCCCGATCACGACCACCTGCGGGTTGAAGATGTTGACCAGGTTGGAGATTCCGATCCCGAGGTTCGAGCCGATCAGCTGCACCGCCTCGATCGCGGAGGGATCGCCGTCGTGCGCGAGCTCGGTGACGAGCGGGCCGACCAGCTCGCGTCCGTCCGCCAGCACCTGGCCCAGGCCGGAATCAGGCCGCTCGCGCGCGATCCGGCGCGCCTCGCGGGCCAGCGCCGTCCCGGACGCGAGTGCCTCGAGGCAACCCCGGCTCGGGCATCCGCCACCACAACGCGGACCGTTGACGTCGATCACCATGTGCCCGAGCTCGCCGCCAGCTCCGACCGCGCCGCGGTAGAGCGAGCCGTGCAGGATCAGGCCGCCTCCGATTCCTGTCCCGAGCGTCAGCATCACCACTTCGCTGGCACCTTTCGCGGCTCCGCCGCGATGTTCGGCGAGGACCGCCGCGTTCGCATCGTTGTCGACGAACACCGGCAGCCCGAGCCGCTCGGCCATGACATCGCCAAACGCGATGTTCAACAGCGGCAGGTGGACGGAGTTGACGGCCGTTCCGGTCCGCTGATCGAAGGTGCACGGGATCCCGAAGCCGACGGCGGCCACCTCTGCGCCGGCCGAGGCACGCGCCTCCTGCACCGCGTCGACGGCGATGTCGAGGAGGGCGGCTTGGTCAAGACCGGTCAATAGCCGCTGAGTGCGGTGATGGACGCCGAGGCCGCCGTCCACCGCACCCGCGAGCAGTTTGGTCCCGCCCATATCGACGCCGATTGTGCGCCTCGCGGGCATGGGTCGTCACTATATGAGTCCCGGATGTCCGACGATCCCGACAACCGGGCGCAGTCCGACGACCCGCCCTATCGGGTCTATGGCGGGCGGGAACCCTCCCGCTCAGCAGAGGAAGAGCGCCCATACACCGTTTACCGGTCCCGTCCGCGCGGGCTGCTGGCACGCCTGCGCGGCGAGGAGGGGACCGAAATGCCGGGAGGCGACGGCGCCGAGCGCCCTGATCGCCGGCGCGGGCTGTTCCGCCGGGGACCTGGCGCTGCGCCCACGGGCTGGGCGATTGCGAGGCGCGTGCTCAAGTACGTCGCGATCGCCGTCGTCGGCTGGCTGCTGCTTTCGCTCGTTCTGTTCCTGGTCAGCGCCCAGATCGAACAGGGCAAGGTGTCCGACGCGACGACCGCGGCGCTCACCTCGGGTGGCAACATGCTGACATCGACCGATACGGTGCTGATCATCGGCACCGACCAGCGACCGAAGGGGTCCAAGGAGCCGGGCGCGAACACGAGCGACGTCGGCAGCCGCTCGGACACGATCATGCTGTGGCGGATCGGGGGCGGCGTCTCGCGCCGGCTGTCGATCCCGCGCGACACCATCGCGGCGATCTCCGGCCACGGTTCCACGAAGATCAACGCCGCCTACGCGTTCGGCGGTCCCCCGCTGGCAATCCGCACGATCGAGCAGTTGACCGGCGTCAAGATCAACCACATCATCATCGTCAACCTGGCCGCGTTCCCCCAGTTCATCGACGCGATCGGCGGGATCGACATCACGACCGGGCGGATCTGCTCGAACATCAGCGGCGGGACCCAGAACGGCGGCTTCTCGCTCCACTTGCGGCCCGGGACGCACCATTTGAACGGGATCCAGGCCCTGACGCTCGCGCGGACGCGCCACAACGCCTGCAATTCGGCCGAGAACGACTTGACCCGTGCCCGCCGCCAGCAGCAGATCCTCAACTCGGTCAAGGGCAAGCTGCTCTCGTTCGGGACCTTCTTCCACCTGCCATGGGCGGCCTGGGACGCGCCGAAGGTGCTGCGCACCGACATGGGCGGCTTCACGCTGCTGTCGTTGTTCGCCGCCTCGGAGTTCGGCGGTTCGGCGCCCGTGCAGGTGCTGAAGCCAAGCGGATTCGTGACGCTCCCCGACGGCGAGTCGGCGCTGTCGGTCTCGCCCGCGGAGGTCCAGCGTGCCGTGGCCAAGCTGATGAACGGCTGAGACGGGTTCGAGACCCCGCCGGTACTGACGTGCGCGCCTCCCGCGTTTATCGTCGCCCCGACCATTACGACGGAGGTTTCGATTCCAAAACCGCCCGCACTGCCGGGGGCCCGTTGGCGGCAGGCCTCCTCCCGTTCGTCCGCCACACCCGCAACGCCGGTCAGCATCGAACAGACGTCCAGACGAAGGGTGTTCCCATCGACCCGATGTCTAGTGGTGGGCCTGCCGCTTGAATTCCTGGGCGGTTAGTCCGATGCAGGGGAGGCGGTGTTCCCCCGTTGTCACCAAACTCGACTGACCGCTCCGACCAGAGGCGTGAGGCCACGCCCGCGTTGGTCAGTCAGCGGTCTTGGAGGAGGAGCCGCTCGCGGCGGTAGAGGACTCCGACTTGGACGAGCTCTTCGAATCGGAGCTCGAATCGGAGCTCGACTTGGACGATCCGTCGTCCTTGGCGGTCTTGCCCTTCCCCTCGCCGGATTCTTTGAGCTCGCGCGAGCGCTTTCGCGTGCCGTAGTCGGTGTTGTAGAAGCCCGACCCCTTGAAGTGAACGGCGACGGGATGAAACACCCGCTCAACGGGTGCCGAGCAGGTCTCGCAGACCACCACGGGGTCGTCGCTCATGCGCTGCATGACCTCGAACTTGTGCCCGAGTTGGCAACGGTACTCGTAGATCGGCATAGCTTCATCAAGTATAGCTGTCGACCCTTGGCACTCTCAAGCAGAGAGTGCCAACGATGATGTTCCGGCGCGCCCATAAGCGGGCAGGCGGCGGGAGCGCGCTCGACACGGTCGCGCGCGGGCTGGCCGGCGGGATGTCGCGGCGCGAGGCGCTCACTGCAGGTGGCGCGGCGTTCGTCGGCGCGGTCACGATGAGCCCGAGCGATGCGCTCGCAAAGGCCACGGGACACTGCACCAAGGGCCGCGTGTTGTGCAACGGCAAGTGCTGCCCGGCGGGCCAGCGGTGCATCACGCTGCCCCACAAGAAGGGCAAGAAGGCCAGGCGCGGCTGCGGTTGCCCGGCTCACACGGTGAGCTGCCACGGCAAGTGCGTCAACTTCGCAAGCGACCCTCGTAACTGCGGCAAATGCGGCCATGCATGCTCCGGGGGTCAGGTGTGCTCCCGCGGCGTCTGCTCGGGAAAGTGCTCGGCTGGGACGACCGCGTGTGCGGGCGCTTGCGTCCCCCTGGCGACAGACCCACACAACTGCGGCAAGTGCGGGAATGCCTGCGCAGCGGGAAAGCTCTGCTCAAACGGCACGTGTGCGAACTCATGCGGATCCGGCCTGACCGCCTGCAACGGCGCGTGCATCGACTTCAAGACCGACCCTGACCACTGCGGCGGCTGCGGCACGGCCTGTGCGCCCGGTCAATCATGCACGAACGGAGCCTGCACCGGCCAGGCCACCCAGTCGAACGACTGCGCGGGCGGCCTGACCAAGTGCAACGGGACTGCGTTGACACCAACGGCGACCCGAAGCACTGCGGCTCGTGCGCGACCAGTTGCGGCTTGGGTCTCGTTTGCGCCAACGGTAAGTGCGCGAGCAATTGCCCGGGCGGGCAGACGCACTGCGGCGGCGGGACCTGCGCCGATCTCAACAGTGACCCTCGCAACTGCCATGACTGCGGACATGTGTGTCAGGCGGGGCAGGCCTGCATCGGCGGCGCGTGCTCCTGGACTTGCCCGGGTTCCAAGATCAACTGCGACGGGTTCTGCGCGGACCTCAACAACGACACGCAGCATTGCGGCGACTGCTACAAGCACTGCCTCCCGGGCGAAGGCTGCAACGCTGGCGTCTGCACGTGCCCGGCTGGGCAGATCCTGTGCAACGGCGCGTGCACCGACGTCAAGAGCGACGACGCCAACTGCGGCAGCTGCGGCAATGTTTGCGCGCCAGGAGTTATGGTGTGCGTCAGCGGCGGCTGCGTCTGCAGACCGGGTACAACGTCGTGCAATGGAAGCTGCATCGATACGAACGCCGATCCGGCGAACTGCGGGGGCTGCGGAGTCGTCTGCACGAACATTGACCCGCTCTTGCTCTTCTGCAACGGCGGCACCTGTAGCTCAGTTCGGGGCCTCCCAACTTAGCCCTATTGGCCCGGGTCCAATCGGCCGATAATCCATATCGATGGATGGGATCCTTCTCAGCGCCCGACTGCTGCTGGCCGCGGTATTTCTCGTCGCCGGACTCGGGAAGCTCGCCGATCGTGACGGTGCACGCGAGGCGACCCACGCGTTCGGCATGCCGGAGGTGCTCGCCGGCCCAGCCTCGACGCTGCTGATTGTCGCCGAGCTCGCAGCCGGAGTCCTGCTGATCCCGTCGGTCACAGCGCAAGCGGGCGCTGCGATTGCGGCGCTGCTGCTGCTGACCTTCTGCGCCGGGATCACGCGCAGCATGCTCCGCGGCGAAGCGCCCGACTGCCATTGCTTCGGTCAGCTGCATTCGGCGCCCGCGGGTCCGAAGACGCTGGCGCGCAACGCACTGCTGACGGCGGTTGCGATATTCGTGCTCGCCGGCGGACCCGGCACGAGCGCGACCGCCTGGATCGCGAGCCTCTCAAACACGGGCGTCGTCGTGCTCGTCGCCGGCATCGTCCTCGCCGTCGTCCTGATCGCCGCCGGCAGCTTTGCGCTCTCGATGCTTCGCCGCCACGGGCAGCTACTGCTGCGGATCGACGCGCTCGAAGAGGCGCTCGCGGACCACGGCATCGTGCTGCCAACGGCGCTTCCTGCCGCACCGCCGGAGGGCTTGCCGGTCGGCGAGCCGGCGCCGGCCTTCGAACTTCCCGACCTCAGACACCGGCGGGTGAGCCTGCACAGCCTGAACACGCGACAGCGCCCCGTCCTGCTTGCTTTCACCGATCCGGAGTGCGGCCCGTGCACGGCGCTGCTGCCCGAGCTCGCCGCGTTGCAGCGCGAGCACGCCGACTCCCTGCGTATCGCGCTGATCAGCCGCGGCGATCGCGACGCGAACCTGGCCCACGCCCGCAAGCACGACCTCGCCGACGTTCTGTTGCAGAGCGACCGAGAGGTCAGCGAGCGCTATCAGATCAACGGCACCCCCAGCGCAGTCCTGATCGACGGCGACGGGTCGATCGCGAGCCCGGTGTACGGCGGCGCCGACGCGATCAGGCAGCTCATCGCCACGCAGATCGACGTCCCGGTGCTGGCGGTCCACCGCCACGTGCCGTTCTCGCCGCAACCCGCGCCGGACCTCCCGCTGCACACGCTGGACGGCGCCGAGGCGAAGCTGTCAAGCGCGCTGGAGGGCCAGACCGCCGTCCTGTTCTGGAATCCCACGTGCGGCTTCTGCGAACGGATGCTTCCCGATTTGAAGGCGGTCGAGCAGACACCGCCGGCCGGCGCGCCGAAGTTGCTGCTGATCTCGAGTGGCGATGCGCAGGCCAATCGTGCGATGGGCCTGAGCGCGCCGATCCTGCTCGACCAATCGTTCGCCGCCGGTAATGCGTTCGGCGCCGAGGGGACGCCGTCGGCGGTCCTGATCGACGCGGACGGCATGACTGCGTCCGCCGTGGCGGTCGGGGCCGACGCCGTATTCGCGCTGCTGGACGCAGCCGGCGACGCACGCCAGGCCGCGTAGTCCGTACTAGCCGAAGAACGTCCCGCCGCCTCCATAGATCACCGCGTTCTTGTTCTCGAGCAGCACCGGCTACCTCCTCATCGAGCTCGTTTCACCATATGACCACAGGCGGCACTACGACTCATCGCCTAGGATGCGCCCCCGATGACCCCCGACTCCGTCACGATGGACAAGATCGTCTCGCTGTGCAAGCGGCGCGGTTTCGTGTTCCCCAGCAGCGAGATCTACGGGGGACTTGGCTCGAGCTACGACTACGGCCACTACGGCGTGCTGCTCAAGAACAACGTCAAGGGCCAGTGGTGGCGGGCGATGCTGCAGGAGCGCGACGACATCGTCGCGCTCGACTCGGCGATCATCCAGCACCCGACCACCTGGGACGCGAGCGGGCATCTGGCAGGGTTCACCGACCCGCTGATCGACTGCCGCACGTGCAAGCTTCGGTTCCGCGCGGACCATCTCGATCAGTCGCAGTGCGGGCGCAAGCCGTCAAAGCACCCCGGCGAGACGCCCGACTGCGACCTGACCGAGGCGCGGGAGTTCAATCTGATGTTCGAGACGACGGTCGGGCCCGTCAAGGAGGAGGGCTCGACGGTCTACCTGCGCCCGGAGACCGCGCAGGGCATCTTCCTGAACTTCAAGCACTATCTGCAGTTCAGCGCGCAAGAAGCCGCCGTTCGGGATCGCTCAGATCGGCAAGAGCTTCCGCAACGAGATCACGCCCGGGAACTTCATCTTCCGGACGCGCGAGTTCGAGCAGATGGAGATGGAGTTCTTCGTGCCGCCGGACGACGCGAACCGCTGGTTTGAGCACTGGCTGGAGGAGCGCGTCGATTGGTACACGCATCTCGGGCATTCGCCCAGACCACCTGCGGCTGCGCGCGCACGACCAGGACGAGCTCTCGCACTACTCGAGCGCTACCAGCGACATCGAGTACCTGTTCCCGATCGGCTGGTCCGAGCTCGAGGGGATCGCCAACCGCGGCGATTTCGATCTGCGCCAGCACGCGGAGCACTCCGGCCAGAAGCTCGAGTACGTCGACACGGCCACCGGCGAGCGCTACGTCCCCCACGTGATCGAGCCGGCCGCGGGCGCCGACCGCGCGATGCTCGCGTTTCTCGTCGACGCCTACGACGAGGACGAGATCGAGGGCGAGACGCGGACCGTTCTGCGGCTGCATCCACAGCTGGCGCCGGTCAAGGTCGCGGTCCTGCCGCTCGTGCGCAAAGACGGCCAGCCGGAGCTCGCGAGCGAGATCTACAGGCAGCTGCGCGAGCGTCTCCAGGCCGAGTACGACGAGGGCGGAGCGATCGGGCGGCGCTACCGCCGCCAGGACGAGATCGGCACGCCGTGGGCGGTGACGATCGACCACCAGTCGCTGGAGGACCGCACCGTGACCGCTCCGTGACCGCGACAGCCTCGCGCAGGACCGAATCGCGATCGACGCGCTCGGCGATGAGATCGAGCGCCGGCTTCGCGAGCCCTGGCGCTCGCCGAAGCTCGCGTAAGCGCAGTCTCACCGATCGTTTAGCGAAGGCTTGACGGTCGCGCCGACACTGGGAGGCGCAATGCGTGCTATCGCTGCACGAGACGCCGGACTGGCGCTCGCTTCCCAGATCAAACGCTGGCTGCTCGCCGGTGCGCTGACGCTCTCCGGTGTGTTCTCGCTGCTCGCCGCGCAGGCCTTCCACGGCCACGTCAGAACCGCGGGCGCGCGCACGTCCTCCAGCGGCCACGCCGCACACACCAACCGCGCCGGCGGGGACGAAGGCGCCGGCCTACAGCAGCCCGCCGCAGCCCCGGCGGCTGCACCCGCGGTGCCAGCCCCCACGGCGCCCGCCCCGGTCGTCTCCGGCGGCTCCTAACCGATCACATGACACCCGCCCGGAAGCGATGAGCCCGACCGCGCTTTGGTATCTGACCCGCGGGACCGGGGTCGTCTCACTGATCCTGCTGACCGTGAGCGTCGCTCTCGGCGTCGCCAACGCGCGGCGCGCCCAGACGCCCTCGGTCCCGCGGTTCGTGTTCGACGCCGTCCACCGCAGCGCCTCGCTGCTCGCCGTGTCGTTCCTGGTCGTGCACATCGGCACCTCGCTGCTCGACGGCTTCGCGCCGATCCGCTTGATCGACACGATCGTGCCGCTGCGCTCCGCCTACCGTCCGATCTGGCTCGGGTTCGGGACCGTTGCGTTCGACCTGCTGCTGGCCGTGACCCTGACGAGCCTGATGCGCCGGCGGCTGGGGTATCGGACCTGGCGCGCCACCCACTGGGCCGCATACGCGAGCTTCCCCGTGGCGCTGATCCACGGTCTCGGAACCGGCAGCGACGCCCGCTCGACGTGGATGCTGATGATCGCCGGCGGCTGCCTGGTCGCGGTGATCGTCGCGGTCGTTGCTCGCGCGACGGCCGGCTGGCCCGAGCACATCGGCGCACGGAGCACCGCGATCGCCGCCTCCGCGGCGGTTCCGCTCGGCCTGCTCGTGTGGCTGCCGTCCGGTCCGCTCGCGGCCGGGTGGGCGAAGCGGGCTGGGACACCCACGTCGCTGCTGAAAGCGTCCGGCGGTGGTGGTGCAGCAGCGTCCAGGGCGGCCGGCTCATCCGGCAGTACCAGCGCGAGCGCGCCCCGATTCTCGGCTGGGGTCAGCGGGACTGTGCTCGAGCAGCGGCTCTCAAGCGGGCTCGATCAGATCAAGATCGCGCTTGCGGTTCGCGGCCAGCATCTGAGCACGCTGCGGTTGCGCATCGACGGCCGACCGCTCGGCGGGGGCGGCGTCACGATGAGCTCGAGCCGGGTCACGTTGGGCAGCAGCTCGGATTCGACGCGCTATCGCGGCCACGTGACTGCGTTGAACGGCAGCGCGATCCAGGCATCGCTGCGAGACGCAGCGGGGAGATCGTTGAATCTAGTCGTCCGGCTGCAGATCCGGCCGGGCAGCGGCGCGGCAGCCGGCACGGTTGATGTCCAGCCGGCGCGCGGCGGCTGACGGACGCTCACAGACCCCGTTCATCGCCGTCGCGTGGTGGTTCTCCTCGGTGTCCGGGCCTGTCGCGGCCGCCGCCATGCGTCGATCGCGAAGCTGACGCCGCAGACGACGAGCACCAATCCGGCGATCAGCCCCGCGACCGCGATGCCTGGGGAGATGATCAGCACGAACACTGCCAGCGCCAGCGCGATCCCCAGATCGATCATCGCGACCCGGCGGCTCACAGCGGCAGCCTTCGATACAGCGGCCGCGGCAGATGGCGCAGGACGGCAAAGATGAACCTGAGCTTGCCCGGGACCCAGACGGTATGGGCGTTGCCCGCCAGCGCGTTGGCGGTCGCATCGGCGACGGCCTCAGGCGTCGTCGAAAACGGCGCGGGCTTCAGGCCTGCCGTCATCCTCGTCGTGACGAAGCCAGGTCGCACGACGAGCACGCGCGGGCCGGTCGCGTGCGCGCCGTCGGCGAGGCCCTGTGCGAGCGCATCGAGGCCCGCCTTCGCCGCTCCGTAGATCGCGTTGCTCGCGCGCGGGCGCTCTGCGGCGACGCTCGAGAGCACCACGACGGTCGCGTCTCGATTGCCGCGGAGCAAGCGCATGCTGTGCCACAGCAGCGAACCGCAGCCGGCGAAGTCCACACGCATCACGGCGGCAGCCTCGGCGGGGTCGGCGTCGAGCCCCTGCTGGGCACCGAGCACGCCGACCGCCAGCACGACGAGGTCGAACCCGCCGGCGCGCTCGAACGCGCGCCCGATCTTCTCGCCGTGGGAGCCGAGGTCCTCCGCGTCGAGCTGGTCGACCTCGATGCCGCTGCAGCCGTAGCGCTGCAGCGATGCGATGGCGTCCGTCAGGCCATCGGGATCGCGGGCCAGCAGGTACGGCACCACCGGGCGCTCGCGCGCCAGGCGCTGCACGATCGCGAGCCCGATCTCGGAGCCGCCGCCAAGCAAAAGCACTCTCTGGCCCTGGGCGCTCATCGCTGCACGAGACCCGTCCGGAGTGCAAGATCCGAGCGCCACAGCCGGTCGGGATCGGCGCGGTCGCGAACGGCTTGCCAGCGCTCGAGCTGCGGGTACATGGCCTTGAGCGCGTCGGGACGGATGCGGGAGTCCTTTGTCAGATATACCCGCCCACCGGCCCCCGCGACGAGCTCGTCTAACCCGTCCAGCGTGACGTCGAGATCGGGGGCCGCGCGCGGAAGATCGAGTGCCAGCGTCCAGCCCTCGATCGGGAACGAGAGCGGCGCGTCGTTCGCGGAGCCGAAGTCCTTGAGCACGGCCAGATAGCAGGGAATCCTGGCCCGGCGCAGGCGCTCGAGCACTTGGTGGAGCACCTGCACGCGAGCCGCGGGAACCACGAGCTGATACTGGAGAAACCCCCGAGGCCCGTACAGTCGTGGCCAGGCGTCGAGCGCGTCGAGCGGGAACATATGCGGCCCGAGCTGCTCGGGCCGGCCGCGCTCGCGGCGCGGCGAGCGGCGGTAGCGGAGCTCGTTGAAGGCGCGCACCGTGCTCGCGCGCAGCAACCCGGCCGGCCAGCGACTCGGGACCGTCGCGCGCGCGGTGACGGTCGCGCCGTCCGAGGACCCGGCGGGGATGTGCTCGGCGCGGGTCACCACCGCGCGACCGTGAGCTGAGCCGAGCAGGTCAAGCCAGGCGACGCGGTAGCGCCCGCCCGCAGCGGCCAGCGCCGCGAGGGCGTCGTCGAGCGTTGCCGTGCGGTCGGTGTCGACAGACAGCAGCGAGCTGGACACCGCGCGCAGCGCGATCCGTGCCCAGATGATCACGCCGGTCAGGCCCATCCCGCCGAGCGTCGCACCGAATAGGTCCGAGCCGGGCTCAAGCTCAAGGAGCTCGCCCGCCGCGCTCAGCAGGCCCAGGGCATGCACGTGGCTGCCAAACGTTCCCATCGACCCCGTGACTCTTGCCGTGGATGTCACTCGCGATCGCCCCGCCGACCGTCACGTGCTGGGTTCCGGGAACAACCGGGAGCACCCAGCCGGCCGGAACGAGCGCTGCGAGCAGCTCGCCGATCGTGGCTCCGGCCTGAGCCATCACGGTTCCGTGTTCGGGCTCGAGCCGGAACTGCTTGAGCCGGGTGGTGTCGAGCACGAGGCCGCCTGAGAGCTGGGCCGCATCTCCGTAGCTGCGCCCCATCCCGCGGGCGATCATTCCGGATCCGCGCGACGACTGAACCGTCGCGCGCGTGGCTTCGAGATCGGCCGGGGACGCCAGCAGCGCTCTTGCGCCCGCGCCTCCCCCCCAGCCGTGCAGCGTTGCGGGCCGGGGCACGCCGGCGCTGTGCTGTGCTGCTGCGGTGGTCGCGGACATGGGTCTAACTCGCTGCGTGAACGCCTAGCGCGAATACCACCAGCCAGGCCAACCCGGCGAGCTGCAGCCAGCGGTCGCGGAGCAAAAGCTCCTCCGGGGCCTCGCCCTCGCCGCTGCGCACGAGCGCGCCATATCGCCCCAGACACAGGGCGAACGGCACGATCGTCAGCGGCCGCCACGGAAACCCATCGACCGATGGAATCTGGAATGCCCAGACGCAGTATGCGAACAGCGCCGCGGCTGCGCTGAGGGACAGGATCAGGCGCAGCCGCGCCTCGGTGTAGAAGCGCAGAACCCTGCGCCTTGCCTCCGAGGCGCCGTTGGCGGTCGCACGCCTGCGCTCAGCGTTGCGCTTGCCGGCGGCGATCAAGATCGCCGAGAAGGTAACGACCAGCATGAACCACCGTGACAGTGCGACAGGGGCTGCGACCCCACCGGCGATCGCGCGCAGCACAAATCCCCCCGCGATCGCGATCAGATCAAGCACGACGATCCGCCGCCAAAGGAGGGTGTAGCTCAGCGTCAGCGCGACATAACCGCCGCCGACGACAAGCAGCAGCGGCCGCACCGCGGCGCACAACGCGAGCCCGCTCAGCATCAGGCCGGCGCCCAGCGCGAGTGCCGCGCGCGGATCCAGCTCGCCCGCCGCCACAGGTCGCATCCGCTTGCGCGGATGACGCCGATCCTCCCCCACGTCGCGGACGTCGTTGATCGCATAGACACCGGATGCGAGCAGGCAAAAGGCGAGGCACGCGAGGCCCACACGGACCGGGACGTCGTCGTGGCCGAGCGCCCCGGCCGCGCCGGCGGCGGCGATCACGAGCGCGTTCTTGACCCATTGCCGCGGTCTGGCGGTAACGAGCGCGGCATGCACTCGCCCGCGCCGAGGCGACAGCAGGGCCGTTTTGGACGCCGTGGCAGCGGCCAGAGCTGTTGTCGGGGCGGCCACGGCGGTCGCTGCGCCGCCGGGCCGGGCATATCCTGCTGCCGGCAGCGGCTCACGCCGGATGAGCTCGCGCGCCCAACGTCCGGCGCGCCCATTCAAGGATGGCATTCGCAGCACCGTACGCATAGTTTCTCAACTCCAGCTTTCGGCAAGATGTGGAGGCTCTCAGCATGTCTTTAGCCTTTGCTGGGAGAGCTCCTGCAAGGTAATGCACGATGCTGGCACCGACCAGAGCACCAACTACGTACGCACCACAGCGAATCCGCCTGAACTCGCCGCCCCCCCAGCCTGGCGCGGCCGGTTGGCACCGCGTGCGCCGAATCGCGCTGACGGCTGCCGCGATCTGCATGCTGCCCGTGCTGTTCTCCTACATACAGATGCTCGGGCAGCGCTCGGACTCGAGCATCGGCATCCGCACCGTCGAGTGGCTGCGTGACCATGGCGCGCGGGGGTTGGTCAACGAGGTCGAGTCGGTCTATTACTCGATCAATGCGCCGGCGAAGGGCGGCCCTGGGCTCAAGGCGCTCCCCCGCCAGGCCGGGATCGCGCTGGCGACGCCGAGTCAGCGCGCCCGCAAGGTTCACTTCTACCGCCCGCGTCCGATTGCGCCGCTGATCCATCCGGCCCTCCCGGGCGAGGGCGAGTGGCGGGCGACGTACGCCAAGGGGGGCGACCGGCCTCCCGTCCTCGTCACACGGTTCCGCTCCGATCCGTCGTATCCCCGCACCGTCGCGGGTGTCGCGTGGATCGATCGTATGCGGACGACGACCTGGCTGTATCCGGGCATCTCCGAGCCCGCCGTCAGACTCCCCTCGCGTGGACCGGAGGCGGTGCCCACGACCAAGCGGCCGAAGCTCGTCGCCACGTTCAACAGCGGCTTCAAGATGAAGGACGAGCTCGGCGGCGTCGCGATCACCGGCCACACGTACAAGCCGCTGCAGAACGGTCTCGGCACGTTCGTGCGCTACAGCGACGGACGCGTCGACGTCATCTCCTGGCACGGCGGCCCGGCCGTCGGACCGGACGTCGACTACGCGCGTCAGAACCTTCCGCTGATCGTCAATCACGCGCAGCCCAATCCCAACCTGTCCGACGGCCAGGAGTGGGGCTTCACGCTCGGCAACGCCGTCCAGGTGTGGCGCTCCGCTGTCGGCGTCGATCGCTACGGCAACCTGCTGTACGCGGCCGCCCCTGACCAGACCGTCAAATCGCTGGCGGCAATCATGATCCACGCGGGCGCCGTGCGCGCGATGGAGCTCGACATCAACACCTATTGGACGACGTTCATTAGCTACCGCCACCCGGCGCCGGGCGATATCGGTGCGGCGAGCCTGCTGAGTACGATGGATCGTCCCACCTCGCGCTACCTCACCCCCGACGATCGCGACTTCTTCGCCGTCTATCTCCGCTGAGCCGTCGTGATCGTGAGGCGAGCGCGGGTGCACGTGTCCGGAAATTCTGGTCGGAATTGGCGAGTGGCTGGGCGTGTCTGACGTCGCACGTGGGATGAGTCGATGTGAACATCGTCGATTCCCACGGGTGGCGTCAGGCAGCCGGATGACGCGGGCGCGGCCCGTTCCGGCGAGGCTGGATGCCGAGCGGGCCGCAAGCCCGCGCAGACGCCGCCAAAACGATCAGAATCTTCGGATGCGGGCACTAATCCTCGCGGCCGCAGCCGTGGTCGGTGGGTGCGGTGGAGGTGGCGGAGCCACCTCCCGGTCGACTGAGGCCGGGGCTGGGACTCCAACGGGGACCGCGGACGTGACCTTGACGACGAGTCCGACCCCTACCACGAGTCAGGCGCGCGCCACGACTCGGACTTTCTCGACTGCCACCGCTCCGCCGAGGCCGCACGCCCCGTTTGCGGTCGGCAAGCGAACAGTAACGATCGTTGACCGGAGCAGGACCGTCCATTTGCCCGGACACGCACCCGGCCCGCGCGTACTCGTGACGATCGTCCGCTACCCGGCGCTGGGACGATCAGGGCGAGGAGACGTGGTGGATGCGAGGCCGGCCCGCGCTGGTGGTCCGCTTCCGCTCGTGGTCTTCGGTCACGGATTCTCCGTGACGCCGGCGCCCTACGCCCATCTGCTGCAGGCCTGGGCCCGCGCCGGCTACGTCGTCGCGGCGCCGGTGTTCCCGCTGGAGAACGCAAACGCGCCGGGCGGCCCGAACGAGTCAGACCTCGTCAACGAGCCCCGGGACATGAGCGTCGTGATCACGCGGTTGCGCGCCGCATCCAGGGTCCGAGGCGGCTTCTTCGCGGGCCTGGTCGACAGTCACTCGGTCGCCGTCTCAGGGCAATCAGACGGGGGCGAGACCGCGCTCGCCGCCGCCTACGATCGCCTCTTCATCGACCGGCGGATCGACGCGGCGATGATCCTTTCGGGCGCGGAGATTCCAGGGGTCGGCGGGTTTGACTTCCCCGCGCCGAGCCCGCCCCTGCTCGCGACCCAGGGGACCGCCGACACGATCAACCCGCCGCGCTTCACCGACGCCTTCTTCCGGATCGCCCCGCCGCCAAAGTACATGCTGAGGCTGTTCGGCGCCCCGCACCTCGGGCCATATACCGACCAGCAGCCCCAGCTTGGGATTGTCGAGCGGGTGACGATCGCGTTCCTGGACCGGTATCTGAAGGCCGAGCGCGGCGCGGTGCGGCGGATGATCCGGGCCGGTGACGTGTCCGGGGTCTCGCGGGTGCTCGCCACCCCGTGACCGGGAACCGCTAGCGCAGGCGCCCGACCGCTGTCACCGAGAAGCCGCCCGGGGCGCTGCGAGCGCTGAGGCCCTGCACCTGGACGTGTGGATTGCTGAACACCGTGACGGTCGCGAGCCCGCCCAACGGAACATTGGGTGCGATCACAAGGCCGCCGTCGCTGGCCGCGACCGTCGCATCCGCGGTCGCGGTCACGCCAAATAGCGTCGCCGTCCCGCGCAGCGTGAGCTGACCGTCCGCCGACGCGACCGGCTGCACCGAGTCAAGGAACGGAACCGCGGCGCGCAGATCGCTCTCGGTGACGCTCGCGCTGCCCGTCAGCGCGCTCCCGCGCTTACGCAGGCTCGCGTCTCTGAGTGTCAGCAAGCCGGTGTCGAGCTCGGCTGCCGAGGCGTCCAGCGAACCGACGTTGCCGGCCTCGCCGAGCATGTTCCCCAGTGGGCCCGGACCCGAGCGGTACCGGGCAAGCCTGATCACCACGCGGTCGGCGTGGTGCCACAGCAGCTCGATCGCGGGGAACGCATCGACCTCGACCTTCAGCACCGTGCCGGATCGCGCCAGACGATCGCGCAGGCGCTGCTCAGCGATCCCTGGGAGCACCAGTTGCGCCAGTCCCAGCAGCATCAGTACGGCGCCGGCGGCGGCGAGGGCGATGATCCGGCGCATCGGGGCCGGTTACGTTAGGGACTTGGACCTCTGCCGGCGCCGGGAGCAACCGCGATCGCGACCAGCAGATCGACCGGGCCACTCGCGGATGGATCCAACCGGGTCAGGAGGTGGTACCGAGTGGATCCCGCCCGGTCGATCTTTGGCTGGCTAGCCAGCCAAGTGTCCTCTCCCGGCCCGCGCAGCGGTGTGTGGTCAATCACACGTGAGCCCGGACCGCACGGAGCCCGCGACCGCGAAGACGACCGCGACCGCTGAACCCGGCTCAGATCAGCAGTGATCGGGTGGCCGTGACCGACTCGCGGATCGCGGGCGCGAGATCGAGATCGGGCTCGCTCAGGCGTCGGATCGTGAGACCGTCGGCGAGCGCGAACAGAAACGTCGAGACGACGTCGGGATCGGCGTGCAGCTCGAGCACACCGGCATCGCTCTTGGCTCGCAGCGCGTCCGCCAGGTGCGCGCGCGTGCGGCGCCCCAGCTCAGCCAACTCGGCCGCGATCTCCTCGTTGCGCTGTCCGAGCGTCGTCATTTCGTAGAACATGACGGGGGCACTCGGTCCGTCGCCCATGAAGTCCTCGAGACTCTGGACGAGGGCGGCGAGAACGTCGTCGGCGCTGCGCGCATCCGCGATCGCCTCCTCGAGGCGCTCGATCCGCACGTCGCACTCGCGCCGCACGACCTCGATCAGCAACCGCTCCTTGGTGCCGAAGTAGTAATGGAGCAGCCCTCGCGAGACGCCCGCCTCACGGGCGACGTGATCGAACGTCGAGCCTGCGACGCCGCGAGCAGCGACGCTGATCCGCATCGCCTCGACGATCCGTCCCGCCTTGTCACCGGAAAGCTCCCGTGACGGCGCGAGATGTATCGGCGTAGCCGCCTCCATCGACGTGATTCTAGTGTCGCGGCGTACATACACTCCCGACGCGATGGCGATTGACGCGCAAATTGCCGCCGATCAGCTCCTCACGAGCCTGCGGTCGGCGGGCACACCAGAGCGTGCCGCCAGCGAGAAGCGCTACCTGAAGAGCGATCTCGAGCACCTCGGCGTGCGGGTCCCGGACAGCCGGCGCGTCGTCCGGGAGTTCGTCAACCGGCACCGCGACCTCACCCACGACGAGCTGGTCGGGCTCGTCAGGGAGCTGTCGTCGTGGCCGATCTTCGAGTCGCGGTTCGTGGCGGCCCTGCTGCTCAACGGCTGTCCGCAGCTGCTCGGCCCTGCCGACCTTGGTCTTCTGCACGAACTGATCGGCGACTCGAACACGTCGGCAAGCGTGACTCGGGCATCGTGTACCACTGGCTGGCGCCCCGGATCGACCGAGCATCGGGGGTCACGGTCCGCGAGGCGATCAAGTACCTGGCTCCTGAGCACCGCGAGGAGCTGCTGGCGGCCTACCAGAAGCGACGAGGGCGCCCCGCGGGGCGCCCTCGATAACCAGAGCCTGCTGTCGGCGACGGCTAGGCTGCGCTGACCGGTGTGGCCGGCGGCGTCGGGCTGCCGACCGGCGGGGTGTACTCGAACTCCTCCTCGGCGCCGAACAGCGTGTCGAGGACCTTGGAGCGGAGCTTCTCGCTGCCGGCGACCGCGAGCGCCCCGCCGAGCCCGAGGATCAGCAGCTTGCGGCCGAAGCCCATGCCCTTGCGGGCACGCCTCTTTGGTGCAGCGGTCAACGCGACCGATGCGTCGCGGAGCGCCTCGAGCGCCTCGCTGAGGTCCTTCTGCAGCTTCTTGTCCTCGAGCAGCGCCTTGGCCGGCGCCTTGCCGTTCGACAGGCGCCCATAGGCGCTCTTGGTCGACTCGATCGCCTTCTGCACGTTGTCGCGCAGCTTGGCGTCATCGATCAGCCGCTGGATGTACGGGTTGGTCCTGGCGATGTTCGCGACGTCCGCCGGATTGAAAGGCACCGCCTTGGCCTTCTTGCGTTTTGCTGACATGGAACTCCCTCGGTGCGGTGGGCTCGTGCGAGCCAGGATACGCAATGCAGGCCCGCTGACCAGTGGGCTACCCGCAAATCTCCTCAAGCGGACCGGACGACCGCCCGGCGCCTGGGAGCGGCCCGGTGCTGAAGCGCGATCTCGAGGACGTCATCGACCGTCGAGACGAACTTGAACTCGAGGTCCTTGCGCAGGTGCTCCGGGATCTCGTCGACATCCGGCTCGTTCAGTGCGGGCGCAATTACGCACCGGATCTTGTTGCGCTGCGCGGCGAGGGCTTTCTCCTTCAGTCCGCCGATCGGCAGGACCTGTCCGGTCAGCGTGATCTCCCCGGTCATCGCGACGTCGCTTCGCACCAATCGGACTGTCAGCAGCGACGCGAGCGCCGTGACCATCGCCACCCCGGCGCTTGGCCCATCCTTCGGCGTCGCCCCGGCCGGGACATGGATGTGGATGTCGTGCGTGGCGAACCAGTCCACAGCGAGGTCAGGAACCACTTCCGAGGTGTTGCTGCGGATGTACGAAAGCGCTGCCTGCGCTGACTCCTGCATCACTTCACCGAGTTGCCCAGTGATGATCAGGTTGCCCTTACCGGGCATCGCCGTCGCCTCGATGAACAGGACCTCGCCGCCGACCGGAGTCCAGGCAAGTCCGGTTGCGACGCCTGGGCGCGACGTCCGCCGGCGTATCTCGGAGTAGTAGTGGCGCTTGCCGAGCGACTCGCGCACGCGCGGCTCGGTGATCGTGATCCTGCGTTTGAGCTTGTCCTCGGCGACCTGCCGGGCGACCTTCCGGCAGACCGTTCCGATCTCGCGTTCGAGCTGGCGCACGCCGGCCTCCCGCGTGTAGTCGGAGATGATCGTGCGCAGCGCCGGGTCGGTGAACGAGATCCTCCTCGGGGTCAGGCCATTGCGCTCGATCTGGCGCGGTACGAGATAGCGCTTGCCGATCTCGAGTTTCTCCTCCTCGGTGTAGCCGGCGAGCACAAGCACCTCCATCCGATCGCGCAGCGGGCCGGGAACCGTGTCAAGCGTGTTCGCGGTTGTCACGAACATCGCGTTTTCCAGGGAGAACGGCAGATCCAGGTAGTGGTCGCGAAACGCGTGGTTCTGCTCGGGATCGAGCACCTCGAGCATCGCGCTCGTGGGGTCGCCGCGGAAGTCGGCGCCCATCTTGTCGATCTCGTCGATCATCAGCAGCGGGTTGTTGGCACCCGCGTCGCGCATCGCTCGGATGATCACCCCCGGCATCGCACCGATGTACGTGCGACGATGCCCGCGGATCTCCGCCTCGTCACGAACCCCGCCGACGCTGATTCGTTCAAATTCTCTGCCGAGCGCCCGGGCGATCGAGCGTCCAAGCGACGTCTTGCCGACTCCGGGCGGGCCGACGAAGCACAGGATCGACCCCCTCGCGTCGGGCTTGAGCTTGCGCACCGCCAGGAACTCGAGGATCCGGTCCTTGACCTGCTCGATGTCGTAATGGTCCTCCTCGAGCACCCTGCGCGCGTGCTCGAGGTCGAGGTTGTCCTCGGTCGACTTGTCCCACGGCAGCGACGCGATCCACTCCAGGTAGCCGCGCACGACCCCGTACTCGGCCATCGCCGGCTGGAGGCGATGCAACCGAGCCAGTTCGCGATCGACCTGCTTTCGGACCTCCTCGGGCAGCTGGATCGAACCCAGCTGCTCGCGCAGCTCGTTGACTTCCGCCTGGACCTCGTCGGCCTCGCCCAGCTCCTCCTGAATCGCCTTCATCTGCTGGCGCAGGAAGTACTCGCGCTGGCCCTTGTCGAGCTCCGATTGGACTTGTGATTGGATCTTCGATCCAATCGCCACCACCTCGAGCTCGCGCGCGAGGATCTCGGAGAGCCGGCGCAGTCGCTTGGCGACGTCGACCTCCTCCAGGAGCTCCTGCTTCTCCTCGGGCTTCAGGCGCAGCACGCCTGCGATCAGGTGCGTGAGCGTGCTCGGATCCTCGACGTTCGCGACCATGATCTGAAGCTCTTCAGGGAGGTAGGGCACCTCGCTGACGATGTCGGTGAACGTCTGCTGGACGTTGCGCATCAGGGCCGTCAGCTCCGGTGACGGCTTGACGACGTCGGGGAGCTCCGAGATCTCCGCGACGAGATACGGGTCGGAGGAGACCCAGCGCGTGATCCGTACCCGCTGCCCGCCCTGGATCAGCACCCGCAGTGTCCCGTCCGGAACGCGAATCATCCGCGCGACGACGCCGATCACGCCGACGTCGAATAGGTCCTCCGGCGTCGGCGTCTCGACCTCGGGGTTGCGGGAGGCGACCATCACGATCGAGCGGTCGCCGCGCAGGGTCTCGTTGATCAGCTCGATGCTCCGCGGCTGCCCAACGTTCAGCGGAATCAGCATCTCCGGGAACGTGACCGTGTCGCGCAGCGGCAGCACGCCGACCCGCTCGGGCAAGCGCCGGGACCCGTCGACGGCGACCTCGCGCGGGCCGCTGTCGGGAATCCCGATCTCGATCACGACTGCACTAGCCCGGCTCGACGCTCTCGATCGGGACGGATCGAGCGTGCAACTCGGCTTGGACGAGCGGAAGCTCCACCCGGAGCATCCCGTCTTCGTAGCGGGCCTTCGCTTCGTCGGCCCGCACGTCCGCGCCCAGTTCGATCACGCGGCGGAAGCTGCCGCGTTCGATCTCGACCTGTTGGTAGACGTCGCCCTCGACAGCCGACGATCCGCGCCGGCCTGAGAGGACGAGCTTGCGCCCCTGGATCTCGAGCTCGAGCCCGTCGGCGTCGACGCCGGCGAGCTCCGCGGTCACGATCGCGCGTGGCGGATCGGCCGTGTATGCCACGTCAACAGCAGGGACGAAGCCAACCCGCCGGCGCGAGAAGCCGGAGCCCTCGAGCACATTGCCGAACAACTCGTCCATGTCACGGCGCATCCGATCGAAGTTCGCAAACAGGTCTCGGTCGGGCATCGTAGGGTCAGATTAACGAGCGTCGCTTGGCAATGTGTAGACGGCGCCGTCCTGCGCCAGCTCGATCGGGCGTCCGTACCCGTCGCCTGCCTCCGACCGGGCCCAGTCGGCGTCCAGTTCGTCGGAGAAGTGGGTGAGCACGACGCGCCTGGCACGGGCGTGGCGGGCGTGCTCGCCGGCCTCCCGCGGAGTCAGGTGGCCCCGCTCACCGGTCCGTTCCGGACGGGGTAGCGTCGCTTCGATCAGGAGCATGTCGGTATCGCGGGCAAAGCGCACGAGCTCTTCGTTGGGGGAGCAATCGGCACTGTAGGTAAGCCGCCCAGCGCGATTGCAAGCCAACTCGACTGCATACGTCGGCGTGTAGTGGGGTACCTCGCAGAAGCGCACCGCAAACGGCCCCGCCTCGAACTCGTCCGGACCGTCGTACTCATGCAGCTCGAACGCCCGCTCGATCAGGTCTTCGTTGCCCCAGCAGCCGACGACCTGCCGGAAGAACGCCGTCGCGCCGACCGGCGCGTACAGCCGCGGCCGCGCCGGGCGGTCCGTGCCGGGCCATCCGCCAACCGCAACCGGCTGCTGGCGCGGCGCGTACGTCAACGCGTAGCTGAACGGAATCAGGTCGAGGAAATGGTCGGCGTGCAGATGGCTGATCAACACGGCATCGACGTCGACGTAGTCACAGACGCGCCTCAGCTTCGAGAACACCCCGTTGCCGCATTCGAGCAATAGCGTGTAATCAGATTGCTGCACCAGGTAGCCGCTGCATGCCCCCTCAGCGTCCTGCCAAGACGGTGACTTGCCCAGCACGGTGATTCGCACACCGCTCCTCTCTCGTGACTCTGACACTCTAACCGCGTGGCCGTGGCGCACGCGCAGATGCCGTTGCTGTTCGCGGTCAGCACGCGACGCTTCGAGACCGCCCTGTTCATCTTCGGCGCCGTGGTCGTGCTCGGAGCGCTGGTCTCCGGAATCACCCGCCGCAGCTTCCTGTCGCTGACCGCACTGTTCGTCCTGATCGGATTCGTCCTCGGGCCGGGAGTCACCGGGGTCCTTGATTTCCGTGCCCGCTCCGGGTTCGTCGGCGGGCTCGCGATCGTCGCGCTGGTCGTGATCCTGTTCCGCGACGGGCTCGAGGTCGAGGCCGCGATGCTTCAGGAACACTGGCACCTGCCGCTGCGCAAACTGGTGCTGGCGATGCCGCTGACTGCCGTGATCGTCGCGCTGGCCACGCACCTGCTGACCGATCTGAGCTGGACCGAGAGCTTCCTGCTCGGCGCGCTGCTCTCGCCCACCGACCCGGTGCTGTCATCGGCCGTCGTCACCAACCCCCGGGTGCCCCGCCTCGTACGGCACTCGCTGAATCTCGAGTCGGGTCTCAACGATGGGCTCGCGTTGCCCGCGGTGCTTGCGTTCGCGGCGGCATTGACGATCGGCGGCAAGCATTTCGTGTGGTGGCAGTTCGTGCTCGAGGACGTGACGATCGGACTCGGCACCGGCCTGCTCGTCGGCTTTGCCGCGGCGCGGCTGATGCCGCGCGATGAAGGGCTCGAGGAGGGGATCCCGCCGCATCAGAAGTCCCTCTACGCGCTCGGGACCGCGTTTCTCGCCTATGGGATCGCGGTCCTGCCGCCCCGCGGCAACGGGCTGATCGCGGTCTACGTCGCCGCGATCACGCTCGGGATCCGCCGGCCGGACATCCGCAGCTACTTCGAGGACCAGGCGGAGGACATCGTCGAGCTCGTGAAGCTCGGGATCTTCGTCGTCTTCGGGTCGCTGCTGACGCTCCACGGCCTGTTCGGCGACGGTTGGGCCGCCGTCGCGATCGTCGCGACCACGCTGCTGGTAGCGCGCCCGGTCGCGGTCTTCATCGCGCTGGCGGGCACCGCCACGAGCACGGCGACCCGAGCGTTCATGGCGTGGTTCGGCCCCAAGGGCGTCGCAACGATGACGTTCTCGCTGCTCGTGCTCAGCCAGAACATCGAGCAGGGCCCGCGGATCTTCAACCTGGCGGCGCTCGCGGTGTTCTGCTCAATCATCGTCCACAGCCTGACCGATACGACCGGCGTCGACTGGATCGAGCGGCGCAGCAGTCCCGAAATCAGCGACGGCGAGCAGGATCCATGATCCAGCCAAGGATGATCGCCAGCAGGACGAACGCGATGAATCCGCCGATCAGGGGCCAGAACATGGTGGCGAAAACATATAGCCCCCGAGGACCCTATGCGTGCAGGGCGACCTGCTCGCTCGCCGACGGGAACGCGTAGGCGACCTGCAGGCGACGTTCTTGGCGGAACACGAAACGCAGCTGGCTGGGCGGTCGCAGTCCGTCCGGGTGGGCCGGGCGGTAGGTCGCGCAGGGGCCTGTTTCGGAGACTGCACAGAGCATGTTCTGATGGAAGAAGCAGCTCTCGCAGCTCGGCTTGGCTGCCTTAGCGCGACCGTTTGCCATGCGTGACTCCACCCAGTTCGTGTTTGCGACCGACAGCGACAACAAGCGGATCAAAGCGGATCTCACTCCCCTCGCGCAACGGCGAATCCCGGAAAACGGATTAACTTCCCGATTTCGAGAAAACCTCGAAATAGCGGGGACTTTGAATTGACCGTCGAGAACCTTCTGCATTTTCCGTAGGTTTCTGAGCGATGCTGCCGGATGACAACTTCGCCGCCGCCGGGTCCGAGCTGATCTCTCTCGCCGACTACGCGCTTGCGGCCGAGCGTCTGCTCGAGCCGGGCGCGCTCGCGTACTTCGCCGGAGGCGCCGGCGACGAGATCACGATGCGCGACAACCTCTCCGCTTGGCAGCGGCTGGCGATCCGGCCGCGGACGCTGGTCGGGGTCGGGCAACGCGACCCTGCCGTCACGCTGCTGGGCCGCCGCCGGCCGCACCCCCTGATCGTGGCGCCGACGGCGTATCAGCGCCTCGCCCATCTCGACGGCGAACTCGGAACCGCACGCGCAGCCGCGGCGACCGGCTCGATCATGTGCCTCTCGACGTTCTCGACGACCACCGCGCCCGTTGTCGCTCAAGCGGTTCCGGGCGCGACCCGCTGGTTTCAGCTCTACGTGTTCTCCGACCGCGGCGTAACCCGCGAGCTGGTCGCGCAGGCCGTGGAATCCGGCTACGAAGCGCTCGTGGTCACCGTGGACTTGCCGGTCGCCGGCGTTCGCGAGCGCGAGCTGCGCTCGGCGGTGCAGATCGAGCTGGCGGAACAGCAGATGCTCCGGCGCGTCGCTGCGGCCGGCGGGACTGGACTCACCCCGGCCGAGTTCGCGACGCTGATCGATCCCGATCTGCGCTGGAGCGACATCGGGGAGTTCGTCGCTGAGGGCCCGCTGCCAGTGATCGTCAAGGGGATCCTGCGGGCCGAGGACGCGGTGATCGCCGCCGAGCACGGCGTCAGCGCTGTTGTCGTCTCCAATCACGGCGGCCGGCAACTTGACACGGTCGTGTCGGGCGCCGACGCACTCCCGGAGGTCGTGGCCGCCGTCGGCGATCGGGTCGATGTGCTCGTCGATGGAGGAATTCGCCGCGGTACCGACGTGATCAAGGCACTGGCGCTCGGCGCGCGCGCCGTAATGGTGGGACGCCCGGTGTTGTGGGGCCTGGCGGTGGACGGAGCGGACGGCGCGCGGCGCGTGCTGGAGATCCTGCTCGCGGAGCTCGATTCTGCCCTCGGGTTGGCCGGGGCGCCGCGCGCCGCCGAGCTCGACCCGAGCTTCATCACCGCAGCACCCTGGGTTGCCGCACCGCGATGAAGATTCTCGTCACCGGCGTGAGCGGCTATGTCGGCTCACGTCTCGCCCCGCGGCTGCTGCGCGACGGCCATGGCGTCGTCGGCACCTCGCGTGCACCGAGCAGGGTCGATCTGTCGATCCCGGTCGTGCGGACCGATGCAGTCACGGGAGCAGGGCTAGACCACGCGCTCGAAGGAGTCGAGGTCGCGTACTTCCTGATCCATTCGATGGAGCCCGCGACCGGCGACGGCACGTTCATGGCCAGGGAACGGGCGGCGGCGGAGAACTTTGCTCGGTCAGCGCGGGCCGCCGGGGTGCAGCGAGTGGTGTATTTGGGCGGCCTTGTCCCCAGGGGCGGACCGGCATCAGATCACCTCGCGAGCCGCCTGGCGGTCGAGCAGATCCTGCTCGCAGCCACTCCCTGTTCGGTGGCCTTCCGCGCCTCGATCGTGATCGGAGCGCACTCGCGCTCGTTCCGCTTCCTCGTCCGGCTGGTCGAGCGCCTCCCGGTGCTCGCGATACCGGCGTGGCGCACCAACCTGACGCGTCCGATCGACGAGCGCGACGTGGTCGAGTTGCTGGCGCGCGCGGCAACCAGCGAGCGCGTCTGCGGGCTGTCGCTCGACGTCGGCGGGCCTGACGTTGTCTCCTACGGACAGCTGATCGATCGGATCCGCGAGAGCATGCTTATCTCGAGGCCTACCATCTCGTTCAAACGGCTTACTGTCACACCCATCGCGAGCCGGATCGCATCGCTGATCGCCGGCGAGAAGCACGAGCTGATCGGACCGCTGATGGACAGCCTCGGCCAGGATCTGCTGCCGCGCGACGACCGCGCGGCGCAACTGCTCGGCGTCAGGATGCACCCGCTCGATGCCGCAATCGAGCACGCCTTGCGCGAGTGGGAGGCCGCCGAGCGGCTCGCGGCGAGGTAGTGAACCGTTAGTGTCCTCGAATCTGGAATGAGCATTGTGCAAGCGAAGATCGACATCCACGTGCCGATGGAACGCGTCTGGGAGACGGTGATGGACCCACACCAGCTGAAGGACTGGGTGACGATCCACCGTTCGATCAAAGATGTGTCAGACGAGCCCTTGAGGAAGGGTTCGACCTTTGATCAGGTGTTGCACATGCGCGGTGTCTCGTTCCACGTGCATTGGACCCTGGTCGATGTCAGCTCGCCCAACGTCGCCGAGTGGGAGGGCCGCGGACCGGCACACTCCCACGCCCGGATCCGCTACGAGCTGTCAGATGAAGGGAACGGCGCCACCCGTTTCGAGTACACGAATGAGTTCACGGTGCCGGGCGGCCGCCTGGGCAGCGTCGCCAGTCGGGTGATCGTCGGCGCAGCTTCCGAGCGCGAGGCGAACAATTCGCTGATCCGCTTGAAGGCACTGCTCGAGCGCGGCTGAGACCGCACAGCGTACTCCTCGCTGACATAGCAACGCCTGCAAGGTTCTTCTCATTTGCTCCTGTAATCCAAGTCGTGTGTGTATGGTTTCGCTGCATATTTCCGTCCAAAGCCCGGGGAGGGAGACTCCAGTGGCAGACTTTGTTGATAGTACGGTGAGGGACATCGACCGACGCCTGCGAGAGCTCAAGGACGAAGTCTCCAAGCTTGAGGCGGCACGTTCCGCGCTCGTCGGATCACGCGGCCGAACCGGCCGTCCAGCCGCCGCCGCCGCGGCCACAACTCGCCGGCGCGCGCGTCGCGGCCCCGGCCGCCCGCGCGGCCGGCGCGGAGGTAACACTCGCGGCAACCAGGCACTCGAGCTCGTCCGCAGCCGACCGGGGATCACGATCCCGGAGATCGCTTCAGAGCTGAAGATCGAGCCGAATTACCTATATCGGGTCATGCCAAAGCTCGTCAACGACGGCCAGGTCAAGCGCGACGGCCAGGGGTGGAGCCCGGCGTGACGCGGGTTCGCCACGCCGGATGTGTGGCCGACTAGGTGAACTAAATCAGCCCGAGGTCCCGAACGGCGTCACGCTCTTCTTTGAGCTCGTTGACGGTCGCATCGATGCGTGACTGGGAGAACTCGTTGATATCGAGGCCCTGCACAACCTCGTAGGTGCCGTTCGAGCAGGTGACGGGGAAGCTCGAGATCACGCCTTCCTCGACTCCGTAGGCACCGTCGGAGGGGATTGCCATCGATACCCAGTCACCTGCGGGCGTGCCCAGCACCCAGTCGTGAACGTGATCGATCGCAGCGTTGGCCGCAGACGCTGCGCTGGACGCGCCGCGAGCCTCGATGATCGCCGCGCCGCGCTTCTGAACCGTGGGAATGAACTCACCCTCGAGCCACTGCTGATCGTTCACCACTTCCGCGGCGTTCTGACCGGCAACCTTGGCATGGAAGATGTCCGGGTACTGAGTCGCCGAATGATTGCCCCAGATCGTCATGTTGGCGATGTCGTTGACCTGCGCGCCGGCCTTGCGGGCGAGTTGCGCGATCGCGCGGTTGTGGTCAAGGCGCATCATCGCCGTGAAGCGCTCCTGCGGGATGTCGGGGGCGTTGCTCTGTGCGATCAGGCAGTTGGTGTTCGCGGGATTACCCACCACGAGCACCTTGATGTCAGACGCGGCATGATCGTTGAGCGCCTGGCCCTGGGGCTTGAAGATGCCACCATTTGCTTCGAGCAGGTCGCCGCGCTCCATCCCCTTCGAGCGGGGTCGGGCGCCGATCAGCAGGGCAATGTTGACACCATCGAATGCCTTGTTCGGGTCGTCATTGATGTCGATTCCGGCCAGCAGCGGGAATGCGCAGTCGTCGAGCTCCATCGCCGTGCCCTCCGCCGCCTTGACCGCCGCTGGAATCTCCAGCAGCGATAGCTGGACGGGGGTTTCAGGGCCGAGCAACTGCCCGCTTGCAATGCGGAACAGGATCGCGTAGCCGATCTGGCCGGCGGCCCCAGTGACAGCCACTCGTACAGGTGTATCGCTCACTTAGTCATCTCCAAGGGGGTTCGCTGAATGAGTCTTCCGATGCTATACGGCCCCCGCCCGCCTGCTTGCTCGCGAGGGGGCATTCAGCTGCACCCCGTACACCTCGGAGAGCTTGCTGCGCAGGTAGGTGACGAACGGCTGCACCGTGATCGGACCGCCGACGACCCGCTGCAGCAACTCCCGAGTGGGGAACTTGGCCCCATGTCGATGCACGTGTTCGCGCAGCCATTCACGCAACGGCGCCAGCTCGCCGGCGGCGATCCGCGTTTCGAGATCCGGAATGTCGGCGTTGACCCGCTCCCACAGCTGACCGGCGATCAGGTTGCCGAGCGCGTAGGTCGGGAAGTAGCCGATCAAGCCCGCCGCCCAGTGCACGTCCTGAAGCACGCCGTCGGCGTCGTCGGGCACGTCGAGTCCGAGGTACTGCTTGAAACGGGAGTTCCACACCTCGGGGAGGTCGGCCACCGCGAGCCGGCCCTCGATCAGCTCCTGCTCGAGCTCGAATCGCAGAACGATGTGCAGTCCGTAGGTCGCCTCGTCGGCTTCGACGCGGATGTAGGAGGGCTTGATCCGGTTGACGGCCTGGAACAGGGTATGGGCGTCCAATCCCGCGAGCGGTCCGCCGAACGTCTGCGCCACCCGCGGGGCGAGCACCCCGCAGAACGAGCGTCCGCGACCGACCACGTTCTCCCACAGCCGGCTCTGCGATTCATGCAGGCCGAGCGACTCCGCATGCCCGAGCGGGGTGCGTTGGAGCGAGTCGGCGATTCCTTCCTCATACAGGCCGTGGCCACACTCGTGCATCCCTCCGTACAGCCCCGACGGGAAGTAGTGCTCGTCCCACCGCGTCGTGATCCGGATGTCGCCGTTGCTGAATCCGGTCGCGAACGGATGCACCGCGTCGTCCATCCGCCAACTGGTGCGATCGAAGCCCATCAGCCTTACGACCTGGTCGACGAGGGTCCGCTGCTGTGCGACCGGCACCTTGTGATGTAGGCACGAGTCATCCGCGTTCTCCTGGTGCTCGGTCACGGTCGCGATCAGCGGCACGAGCTCGGCCTTGAGCTCGGAGAACAGGACCTCGACCTCGGCGGTCTTCATGCCGGGCTCGTAGTCGTCCAGCAGCGCGTCGTAGGCACAGTCAAACCCGTCGAGGCACTCGACATAGCGGCGCGCGAGCTCCAGATTGCGCGTCAAATATGGAATGAAGGCTGGGAAATCCGAGCGCTCACGCGCCTGCACCCAGGCTTCCTGTCCGATCGAAGCGGCGCGGGCGAGATCCGCGGCGAGCTCGCTGGGCACGCGTCGCGCCTTCTCGTAGCGCCTGCGCGTGACCTTGACCAGGCAGGCGTCGTCGGAGTCAGGCTCGGCCCCGTCGAGCTCGGCCTCGGCCGCGTCCAGTAGCCGCCCGGTCTCCGGCGCGACGAACATCTCATGGCTGATCTGCTCGAGCGTCGCCAGTGCTTCGGCGCGAGCCGGCGCGCCCCGCGCAGGCATCATCGTCTGCTGATCCCACCCGAGCAGGTGGGCGGCGTTGCTCAGATCAGTCAGCTCGGCGAGGCGCTGACGCAGTTGCTGCAGGTGGTCGGTCACGTCGTTCGCTCCTGGTGGTAACAGATGTCGCCCGACAACGCGTCGTGACGCCTGTGCCACCATTGCAGCATGTTGCGCCGTCCTGGCTCAATCAAACTGCTGGACCTGTTCGGAATCCGGATCAGCGTCGACGCGGGCTGGTTCCTGACTCTGTTCCTCGTGATCCTGTGGCTTTCGCCGTCTTTCCGATCGACGCTGAACAGCACCGACGGCGTCGCGTATCTGACGACAGTGGTGAGCGCGCTGCTGTTCTTTGCGTCGCTGGTCGTGCATGAGCTCGGCCACGCTGTGGTCGCCCGACGCAACGGCATCGAGGTGCGAAATATCCAGCTGTTCCTGTTCGGGGGCCTCACGCAGATGTCGCGGGAGGCGCGAACGCCGGGCGAGGAATTCCGGATCGCCGCGGCCGGGCCGGCCGCCACGTTCTTCATGGTGATCGTGTTTCTCGTGGTCGATCTCGCGATCGTCGGGCCGCAACTGCTGTGGGATGCGATCCGCCTGGCGCCGAACGTCAGGATCACGCCGGTGCTGCTCGGGCTGAGCTGGCTGCTGCTGATGAACGTGGTCGTGCTGCTGTTCAACCTCGTCCCCGCCTTCCCGCTCGACGGCGGCCGGATCGCCCGCGCACTCGTCTGGCGGACGACCGGTGACAAGCGGCGCGGCACGCGTACCGCCGCGCAACTCGGACAGGGCTTCGCGGTGATCCTCGCTGGGGTCGGGATCTGGATGATGCTGTCGGGCAACCCCTTCGGCGGCCTGTGGCTGGTCCTGCTGGCGTTCCTGCTCGGGCAGTCGGCCCGCGGCGCGCTGGCGCAGACCGCGTTGACCGAGCGGATCGAGGGCGTCCGCGTTTCGGACATCATGGATCGCCAGCCGGTGGCGATCCCCGCCCGCACGGCCGTGACGCAAGCGTTGGACGAATACTTCCTCCGCTACGGCTGGTCCTGGTTCCCGGTCATCGACGACAACGGGCGGTTTCTGGGGATCTCACGCCAGGAGCGGGTCCAAGCGGCCGCCGACGGTGGCGAGGGCTGGCTGGCGGTCGACGCGGTCCTCGATTCCGAAGAGACCGCGAGCTGGCGGGTCAGCGAGGACCGGCCGTTGACCGAGCTGTTGTCATCCGAGCCGCTGGGGCGGCTCGGGGCGCTGATGGCCGTCGACGGCGAGGGTGTCCTCCGCGGGGTCGTGACCGTCGAGCAGGTCCGGCGGGCGCTGCAATCAGCGCTCGGTCCGCCACCTGCCGGCGCTATGTAAAAAGAGCGTCACAGTTCGCCGCTGGAGTGCCGGCTGACCGCACACTTTTGCCCGGTATCCGGGAGGAACTTTGCGTTGGCTTGACCCAATCGCCCCGCAAGGAAGCAGGCCGCCTCAGGGCGATCCTCGAGCAGCGCGCAGCGCAGCCTTGTCACGCGCCTAGCTCCTCGCCGATCGCCGAAACCACACACGTGCAGCCTAATCGCGCGCGGTGAAACCGAGCAGACCAACCCAAAAAGCGGGCGCAAGCCCGCCTTAAATAGAATCGACGGTCGTGCCCTCCCACGACGTTCTGATTATCGGTGCAGGCTTGGCAGGTCAGCGCGCGGCGCTCGCCGCGGCGCAATCCGGGGCGACGGTCGCGATCATCTCAAAGGTCCATCCCGTCCGCTCGCACTCGGTCGCGGCCGCCGGCGGGATCAACGCCGCGCTCAATCCCGAGGACACGTGGGAGTCCCACGCGTACGACACGGTCAAAGGCTCGGACTACCTCGGCGACCAGGACGCGATCGAGGTCATGTGCCGGGAGGCGCCCGACGAGATCCTGTGGCTCGAGCACGCCGGTGTCACCTTCCACCGCAGCGAGACCGGGCACCTCGGGACGCGTGCCTTTGGCGGCGCAAGCGCAGCCCGCACCTACTACGTCGCCGACATCACCGGTCACGCGATCCTGCACGTGCTCTACGAGCAGCTGATGAAGCACGGCGACACGGTCGACCGCTACGAGGAATGGTTCACGACCGACTTGCTCCAGGACGACGAGGGCCGCTGCATCGGCGCGATCAGCCGCAACTTGCGGGACGGCCACCTGGAGGTGTTCAACGCCAAGAAGACGATCCTCGCGACGGGTGGCGCCGGGCAGGCGTACAAGCCGACGACCAACGGGCTGATCGTCACCGGCGACGGGCTCGCGCAGGCGTACCGACTCGGCGCCAAGCTGATGGACATGGAGATGGTCCAGTACCACCCGACGTGCCTCGCCGGCAACGGGATCCTGATCACCGAGGGCGCCCGCGGCGAGGGCGCCTGGCTGCTGAACGCCAAAGGTGAGCGGTTCATGGAGAAGTACGCGCCGAACAAGCTCGAGCTGGCCTCCAGAGACGTCGTGTCAAGAGCCGAGCAGACCGAGATCAACGAGGGCCGCGGGTTCCCGGACGGCACCGTTGCGCTCGACGTCACGAAAGTCCCTCGCAGACGAACGCTCGAGGCGCTCCGAGAAATCGTCAACATCGGCCGCGACTTCGCCGGCACCGACATCACGCGCGAGCCGATCCACATCCGGCCCGGCCAGCACTACTTCATGGGCGGGATCAAGACCGACGTCGACGGCGAGACGACCATCCCTGGGCTATACGCGGCCGGCGAGGCCGCGTGCGTGTCGGTCCACGGCGGCAACCGCCTCGGGGCCAACAGCCTTCTCGACACGCTGATCTTCGGCCGGCGCTCGGGCGAGCACGCCGCCTCCCGCGCGATCCACATGCCGATGCCGACCACGCCCAGCGCGACGATCGCCGACACCGAGAAGCACATCCAGGCGATCATCCACCGCGACCCGCAGGGCGGGCGTCGCGTCGCGGCGATCAAGAACGAGCTCGGCGAGACGATGAACGAGCACGTCGCGGTGTTCCGCGACGCAGACGGACTCGCGAAGGCGCACGAGATCGTCCGCCGCCTCAAGGAGCAGGCAACCACAGCCGTGATCGACGACCGGGGCACGATCTTCAACCAGGACGTGATCGGCGCGATCGAGCTCGGGTACATGCTCGATGTGGCCGAGGCGATCGTCGTCGCTGCGCAGGAGCGCAAGGAATCCCGCGGCGCCCAGTTCCGCACCGACTTCCCTCAGCGCAACGACGCCGAGTGGCTCAAGCACATCGCCATTTCCGTCAACGGCGCCGACGTGCCGACGGTCAGCTACTCGCCGGTGACGATCACCAAGTGGGAGCCCCAGGAAAGGACCTACTAGGAACCGATGTCTGAGTACACCCTGAGGATCCGCCGCTTCGACCCGCAGTCCGGCGAGGCCGCTTACTGGGATGAGCACACCGTCGAGATGCCGGAAACGCAGTCGGTGCTCGACGCGATTCTCAGCATCAAGGACGACACCGACGGCTCGATCGGGATCCGCTGCTCATGTCAGCAGGCGATCTGCGGATCCTGCGCTGTGCGGATGAACGGCAAGCCCGGCCTCGCCTGCAACACGCATCTCATCGAGGCGGCGAAGCGCGGCGGTGGCGCCAGCACCGGCGAGCCGGGGACGGTGATCGAGGTCGAGCCGATGGGCAACATGCCGGTGATCCGAGACCTGATCGTGGACATGGACGCGGTCCACTGGAAGAAGATCGAGCGAGTGACGCCGTGGCTGATCAACAAGGAGCCTGTCCCCGAGCGCGAGTACATCGTCCCGCACGACAACATGGTCGACATCACGCAGACGATGTCCTGCATCCAGTGCGGCGCGTGCGTGTCCGACTGCCTGGCGATGGAGGTCGATCCGGGATTCATCGGCCCGGCGGCGCTCGCGAAGGCCTACCGGTTCGTCGGCGACCCACGCGATGCCCAGCATCCGGAACGGCTCAAGGACCTCTCGGAGGACGAGCACGGGATCTACGACTGCACCCACTGTTTCAACTGCATCGATGCCTGTCCCAAGGGCGTTGACCCGATGAGCCAGATCATGCGGCTGCGCCGGATCGCGGGGGCCGATTACAAGATCTCGGACCGCAACAATGGCCACCGTCATGAGGAAGCGTTTGTGACCCTGGTGCGCGACTACGGCCTGCTGCACGAGGCCGAGCTGCTGCCGCGCTCCTACGGCGGCAACTCGTGGTTCGGCAAGTTCCACCCGGCCGCCGCCAAGGAGCTGCTGTCCTCACTGTCGGCGATCGTCACGGCTGTGCTGCACGGCAAGGTCTCACCGAAGCTCGCGATCTTCGGCCACAAGATCCCGAGCAAGGATCTGAAGGCCGTCAAGCAGATCTACGAGCAGGTCGCGGGCAACGCACAGCGCTACGAGTTGAACCTGTATGTGAGCGGATATGAGGACGACCCCGCGCATGCGCCTCACACCGACGAGCCCACGCCGCTGGTGGTTGCTGCACCGGCGTCCGAAGCCCCCCGCGCAAGTGAAAGCGAGACGACATGAAGGTCGCCTATTGGCCCGGCTGCGTCAGCCGCGGGTTCACGCCGGAATTACACGGATCGATGGCGAAGGTCGCGCCGCTGCTCGATATCGAGCTGATCGAACTTGACCGTGCCGCCTGCTGCGGTGCCGGAGTAATCGCCGAGCACAACCAGGAGCTGGCCGACACGCTCAACGCGCGCACGTTCGCGCTCGCCCAGCAGACCGACGGCGAGCTGATGATGAACATCTGCTCGACGTGCCAGGGCGCGCAGTCCGAATGCCAGGAGCGCCTCGACGCCAATACCGACTACCGCGAGCACATCAACGCCAACCTCTCCAACGAAGGCCTCACGTACGAGAAAGGCCTGACGAACAAGAACTTCCTCTGGCTGCTGGTCGAGGAGATCGGACTCGACGGGCTCAAGGCGAAAGTCAAGCGGCCGCTCACCGACCTCAAGGTCGGGCCGTTCTACGGCTGCTACCTCGTGCGTCCGGTCGAGCGCCTGCACATCGACGACGAGCATCCGCGTGACCGCTACATGCACTGGGTGATCGAGGCGCTCGGCGGCACAGTCGTCGACTACGCCGGCGTCTACAAGTGCTGCGGCTTCCCGATCATCACGATGAACAAGCAGGCTTCGCTCGCCCAAGCCGGACGGCACGTCGGCGATGCGATCGATGCCGAGGCAGACTGCCTGGTGGTCCCGTGTCCGCTCTGCCACCTTAACCTTGATCTCCAGCAGCCGCTCGCCGCGGGCGTCGTCGGCCGCGAGCTCGGACTGCCGGTGCTTCATCTGCCGCAGCTTGTCGGGCTCGCGCTCGGCCTGTCGCCGAAGGAGCTTGGGATGAACAAGCACGTCGTGCGGCCGACATCGGTGATCGATTGGTCGACCTCGGTGGTGGCCGGCTCCGCAGCCGCGTGATCGACACGCTCCGACGGGTGCTGTCCTCCGCGTTCGGCGTGGGTCGGGAGCACGCCGGCGAGTTGCCCGCGCCCCGCGCATCGCGCCGTGCCCGGCGCCGGGGATCAGATGTTGACCGCCGGATCGAGGACGCCCGCCGGCGGCTGAAGGCGACGATCCCGGCGCCCGAGGACTGAGGCTGAAGCGGCCGCCATGAGCTACCGCGAACACCCGCCACCTCACGAACTCGCACCGTGGCTCGCGTGCATCTGGGAGCGGGTCGGCGACGGGGTTCCGGTGCGCGTGCTGCCGGACGGTTGCATCGACATCGTCTGGACCGAGGGAGCTGCCACGCAGCTCGTTGGCGCCAATACGCGAGCGTTCGTCGTCCCTGTCCGGGCCGGCGCCCGCGTCGCCGGAGCGCGATTCAGGCCGGGAGGCGCGCCGGCGCTGCTCGGTGTCACGGCGGAGGCGGTGCGCGACGTGCAGGTCGCGATCGAGGACGTGTCGGCGGACGACGGCGCCCGGCTCGCCGCCATGCTCGACTCCGAGCGCGACGTGGTCGGGGTCCTGCGGGCGTGGCTACGGTCTCGCTCGGGTGCAGCCGAGCAGCCTGATCAGCTTGTCCGCGCGGCGGTCACGGCGCTCGAGCTCAAGTGTGGCGCCCCGGCCTCGGTCCGGCAGCTCGCCGATCGTCTGTGCGTGAGCGAGCGCCAGTTGCGCCGCCGGGTGGATGCCGCGGTCGGCTATGGTCCAAAGCGGCTCGCGCGTGTCTTCAGGTTGCGGCGAGCGCTCGACGCGGCCCGCGGAGGCGATGAGCTCGCCCGGGTTGCGTTCGACTTCGGGTATGCCGACCAGGCGCATTTCGCCAACGAGTGCCGCGCGCTCGCAGGAGCCCCTCCGTCAGCGGTGCTGGCGGCCTAGCCGGCCAAGTCCGTTTTCTACAAGACGAGCCTCGCCCGCGGCGCGATCATCCGCCGCATGACAAATCTCGAACTGAAGCTGGGCTGGGTGATCGTATACGTCGACGATCCCCCCGCGGCCAGCGACTTCTATCAGCGGACCTTCGGCCTGCAAGGAGAATTTGCCGCGGCCGACGGCTCCTACGCGCAGCTCGATACAGGTGCGACGCGGCTCGCGTTCACCTCCTATGCGATGGGCGAAGCGAACTTCCCGCAGGGCGTGCTCCGCGCCGGCACCGAGGGCCAGCCGGCCAATGTTGAACTCGCCCTCGTCGCCGACGACGTCGACGCGGCGTATGCGCGGGCGCTGGGGGCCGGCTGCGAAGCGCTGGCCCCGCCGAAGGACGAACCCCGAGGCCAGCGCGTGGCGTGGGTGCGCGACCCGTTCGGGACGCTGATCGAGCTCGCGTCCCCGATGTAGCACGCCGAGAAGTCGGCGCGTTCACCAGTCCTGCCCGTAGCGCTCGCCGAAGGCGAACTCGGACACCGGCTTGCGCGACAGCCGTTTCGGCCACGGGTCGGCTCGGTAGCCGACCGAGATGTGCCCGGCGACGGCGATTCCGTCGGGGATCCCGAGCAGCTCTTGGACGGCGGGCTCCGACGGCGCGAGCAAGGTCGTGAACGCGGCGCCGAGCCCTTCAGCCCGCAGGCCCAGCAAGATGTTCTGGACGAGCGGGTACACGGAGGCGCCGCCGACGATGCTCGGGCGATCGAGCATCTGATCGGTGATCGCCAGCGCGTCCAGCTCGACGCAGATCACCAGATGCACCGGAACGGCGTCGAAGTTGTGGGCGAACTCATCGGCAGCCCGGAGCATCTTCATGCGTCCCGGCGGCACACCGGACGGCGGCTCGGGCGCGTCGAGCAGGGCACGGGCGCCCATCTGCTCGGTATAGGCGTCCCACGGCGGTTCGTACAGCTCGCGCAGGCGCCGTCGTGTCTCGCGGTCGGTGACGACGATCACCCGCCATCCCTGACGGTTGCCACCACTCGGTGCGAACCGCGCGTTGTCGAGGACGCGCTCGAGCACCTCCCGCGGGACCGGCTCCTCGGTGAAGCGCCGCGTCGAGGGGGCGCAGCGCATCGCCTCGTAGAGCTCGTGTTCAGCCAACGTCAGCGGTCTGTCGGTTGCCGACCAGGAGCTCCGCGATCTGGATCGCGTTCGTCGCCGCGCCCTTGCGGAGGTTGTCGCCGACGATCCACATGTTGAGCGTGCGTGGATTCGACTCGTCGCGGCGGATCCGGCCGACGAACACCTCGTCACGGCCGGACGCCTCCGACGCGAGCGGGTAGCGTCCAGCCGCCGGATCGTCGATCACGATCACGCCGGGAGCGGACGCCAGCAGCTCGCGACATGCGTCCGGGCTGAGGTCCTCCCGGGTCTCGACATTCCACGACTCCGAGTGGCAGTTGAGCACGGGCACACGCGCGCACGTGGCGGTGATCCTCAGATCCGGCAGGCCGAGGATCTTGCGGCACTCGGCGATCACCTTGCGCTCCTCGGTCGTGTAGTCGTCGCCGTCCTTGAACGTCTCGACCTGGGGCAGAACGTTGAACGCGATCTGGTGCGGGTAGATCTGCGGTGCCGGCAGCTCGCGATCGTGCAGGATCGCGTCGGCCTGTTCCTTGAGCTCGGCAATCGCGCGCGCGCCGGTGCCCGACGTCGACTGGTACGAGCTGAGCACGAGACGCTCGAGTCCCGCCGCATCGTCGATCGGTTTGAGCACCGGCAACGCCTGCATCGCCGTGCAGTTCGGGTTGGCAATGATGCCCTTGTGCTGTGCGATCGCCTCCGGATTGACCTCGGAGACGACCAGCGGCACGGCGGGGTCCATCCGCCAGCACGAGGAGTTGTCGACGACGACCGCACCGTGCTCAACAAACCGCGGCCCCCACTCGCGCGATACGCCTGAGCCCGCGGAGAACAGGGCGATGTCAAACCCGGTGAGGTCCGCGTCTCGCGCGAGGCCGCGCACAGTCAGCCCGTCGACCTCGGTGCCGGCTGAGCGTTCCGAGGCGAACGGCACGATCTCGGAGGCCGGGAACTCGCGCTCGCGCAGAAGGCGCAGCATCGTCGTCCCGACGGCGCCGGTCGCCCCGACGACCGCAATCCGTTTTGTGCCGACGTTCACGAGAATCGCCCCCCGGGCGATTCTCGCAAGGTAATCGCCACCCGGCGATTACCCATCATCTTGCCTCCTCCCCGAAGGGACGCTCCTGTTGCACGGCGGAGGCGCCAAGGTCGAACGCCGAGTGCAGCGCGCGCACCGCTGCGGGCACCTTGTCGGCGCGGATCACGCACGAGATCTTGATCGGCGAGGTCGAGATCATCTCGATGTTGATCTCCTGTTCGGCGAGTGTCTCGAACACCTTCGCGGCGACGCCCGGGTGCGAACGCATCCCGGCGCCGACGATTGACACCTTGCCGATCGCCGGGTCATTGGTGATTTGGGCTATGCCCAAATCCGTTTTGACTGGAGCGAGCGCGCTCTCCGCTGCACGCAGATCCTCGCTCGCAATCGTGAACGACACCTCCGCTTGGCGCCCCTCGCCGAGCGGCTCGTTCTGGATGATCGTGTCGACGTTGCAGCCGGCCGTGGCGAGCGCGCCGAAGATCTTGGCCGCGGCGCCCGGCTTGTCAGGAACGCCGAGCAGCGTGATTCGGGCCTCTTCGGTCGAGTGGGTGACAGCGGTGATCAGCGGGTGTTCCATCGTCTCGCCTTCTCCTAGAACGAGGGTACCTGCACCGTCGGCAAAGCTTGAGCGGCAGTGGATCCGCACGCCGTGTGTGCGGGCGTACTCGACTGAGCGAAGCTGGAGCACCTTCGCGCCCGAGGCGGCCATCTCGAGCATCTCCTCAAAGCTCACGAACGGCAGCTTGCGCGCGTCGGGCACGAGTCGCGGGTCGGCGGTGAACACGCCGGCCACGTCGGTGTAGATCTCGCAGACCTCGGCCTCGATCGCGGCGGCCAGCGCGACCGCGGTGGTGTCCGAGCCGCCGCGGCCGAGCGTGGTCACGTCGCGGCTCGTTGAGACCCCTTGAAAGCCCGCGACGAGCACGATCAGGTCATCGCTGAGCGCCTGGCGAATCCGGTCGGCGCGGACGTCGATGATCCTCGCTTTCGTGTGCGAGGTGTCGGTGACGATCCCGGCCTGCGAGCCGGTCAGCGAGATCGCGCGGTGCCCGAGGTCGTTGATCGCCATCGCGCACAGCGCGCACGAGATCCGCTCTCCGGTCGAGAGCAGCATGTCCATCTCGCGGGGATCCGGGGTGCTCGAGACCTCCTCAGCCATCTGGATCAGCTCGTCCGTGGTCTGGCCGCGAGCCGAGAGCACCGCGACCACGCGCCGGCCGGCGTCGCGCTGGGCGACGATCCGCTGCGCCGCGCGCTTGATCCGCTCGGCGTCGGCGACGGACGTGCCGCCGAACTTCATCACAATTGTGTTGGGCATTCGTGCCCGCAGGTTACGCGGTCGCGCGCCGACGGTCGGACCCCGGGCGCGGCTGGTCGCCTGCGACGACAGCGGCGGTGTCTATACCGCGCGGCGCCCGGCGAGCGCGCGCCCAAGCGTCAGCTCATCCGCGTACTCGAGGTCGGCCCCGACCGGCAGCCCGCTCGCCAGCCGCGTCACCGACACATCCGGTTGGACGGCGCGGATCCCCTCGGCGATGTGCAGGGCGGTTGCCTCGCCGGTGGTCGTCGGGTTGGTGGCGACCACGACCTCGCGCACGCCGCCGTTCTGCACGCGCGCGTACAGCTCAGCGATCTTCAGATCCTCGGGATCGACCCCGTCGATCGGTGAGAGCGCGCCGCCGAGCACGTGGTAGCGCCCGGCGAACTCGTGCGTTCGCTCGATCGAGATCACATCGGAGGGCTCCTCCACCACGCAGATCAGCTCCGGGTCACGCCGCTCGTCAGCACAGATCCGGCAAACGGGACCATCGGCGAGGTTGAAGCAGACCTCGCACAAGCCAATGCGCAGCTTGACCTCGCGGATCGCGTCGGCCAGCGCGAGTGCGTCCTCCTCGCTCGCGCGCAGCAGATGAAACGCAAGCCGCTGCGCGGTGCGCCCGCCGACGCCGGGCAGCTTCGAGAGCTCGGTGATCAGCCGCTGGACGGGTGGGGCGTACACGCTGGGCGACCGTTAGACACCGGGCAGGCCAAGGCCGCCGAGTCCCCCTGCGATCCCGCCGAGTTTCGAAGAGGCCAGCTCCTGAGCGGAGCGCAGCGCCTCGTTGGTCGCCGCCAGGACCATATCCTGGAGCAGTTCGACGTCGTCGGGGTCGACCGCCTGCGGATCGATCTTGATCGACTTGATGTGCAGGTCGCCGGTGACCTGGACGGTGACCATGCCGCCGCCCGCCGAGGCCTCGACAACCTCGTCCTTCAGCGACTCCTGCGCGGCCATCATGTCTTCCTGCATCTTCTGAACCTGCTTGAGCATCTGCTGCATGTTCGGCTGTGGCATCGCTATTTGGCCTCGCGTTCGTCGTGGTCTTCCTCGAGTATCTCCTCGGCGTCGAACTCCTCCAGAAAGCGTCGCACCAACTCCTCTCCGGAGAGCGTCGGAGCCCCCTGCGGCCCCTCCGGCGCCTCGTCGGCCGTCAACAGCTCGTACCGAAGCGCCAGCGACTGCCCACTGATCTTCCGCAGCGCGTCCGCCGCTACACGCCGGTGGTCGTCCTGCTCCGCTTTGCGCTTGAGAAAGGCGGCGCCGGGTGGGAACGCGAGCGTCAACTCGCGCTCGGTGACGGCGACGGGCTTGGCGTCCGCGAGCAGCGCCGCGAGCATCGCGTTGCTGCCCCTGACCACATCGACGACGGCCGGCCAGGAGGCAGCGACCGCCTGGAGGTCGGTTGGACCGGGGGTTGGCGATGGCGGCGGTTCCGGGGAGGCCGAGGCGGGTGGGGTCGCGGCCGGTGGGGTCGCGGCCGGTGGGGTCGCGGCCGGTGGGGTCGCGGCCGGTGGGGTCGCGGCCGGTGGGGTCGGGGCCGGCGCGGTCGCGGCCGGTGGGGTCGCGGGCGGCGCGGTCGCGGTCGCGGTCGCGGCGGGCCCTGACCGCGCGCCGGCCTCGAGGCGCTCGATCCGCGAGAGCAGCGCGGCCGTCGACGGATCGACCGCCGGCGCCGCCGCTTTGATCAGCACGAGCTCGAGTTGAATCCGGGGCTGCGCGCCGTTGGTCGTGGCCTCGAGCGCGCCGGCGACCAGATCGAGCAGCCGAACGGCGTCGGTCTCCTGCAACGCGCTTGCCTGCTCAGCGAGGCGGCGGTCGCGCTCCGGGGTGACCCGCACCTCCGGCGGCACCTCCCCCAGGATCTGCACGGTCAGCAACTCGCGGGCATGGACCTCGAGATCGCGCAGCACCTGGCCGGGATCGCGTCCGGATTCGGCCAGCGCGGCTGCCGCACGGAGCGCCTGTGCCGGATCGCGGCAGACGATCGCATCCACCGCGCCGAACAGCTGCTCGGCGTCAGCGACGCCGAGGACCGCGAGCACGTCGGCGGGCTGGATCGGCTGATCGCCCGCATACGTCATGAGCTGCTCGAGCGTTCCGAGCGCGTCACGGAAGCTGCCGGTCGCGTTGCGGGCGATCAGGGCGATCGCGCCGCTGTCGACATCGATCTGCTCCTGCGCAGCGACGCGGCTGAGCACGCTCGCGACCTGCTCCACAGACGGTCTGCCGAAGTCGAACCGGTGGCAGCGGTCGACGACGGTCGGCAGCACTTTCTGCGCCTCAGTCGTGGCGAGCACGAAGATCGTTCTCGGCGGCGGTTCCTCGAGCGTCTTCAGGAACGCGTTCCATGCCTGCTGGGAGAGCATGTGCGCCTCGTCCAGGATGTAGACCTTGTGGCGGCCGGAGACCGGCGCGTATGCGACCTTCTCACGCAGATCGCGAATGTCGTCGACCGAGTTGTTCGAGGCTGCGTCCATCTCGATCACATCGAGCGAGCTCGCGTTCTGAATCGCGATGCATGAGTCGCACACACCGCAGGGAGAGATCGTCGGGCCTTGCGAGCAGTTCAGACACGCCGCGAGGATCTTCGCCATGCTCGTCTTCCCCGTCCCGCGCGAGCCGACGAACAGATACGCATGATGGACTTTTCCCTGCTGTACGGCATTTTCGAGCGTCCGCACGACGTGTTCCTGGCCGACGACGTCGGCGAACGTACGGGGGCGATGGCGACGGTAGAGCGAGGGGCCGGTGGACACGAGATTCCGAGTCTAGTGCGGCGCGCGGCAGGGCCCCGGCACGCCGGTAAAAGTGGACCGTGCACCCTCTTTCGAAACGGGGACCCGTGGCGCGACCATCGCTTCATGACTCCGGTCCAGCGCTCCCGCTGCGCCTGGAGGTGACCGCTTAAGGCTGCTTCCTTCCGGACCTGACCTGGTTCACAGTTCTCCATCGCGGCGGGACCGAACCATCATCGCCACAAGCGCGGCGCTGACCCCGGGCCTCCAGCCCCTCGAGAGGGAATTCGGCCCCGCTAGAGCGGATTGCGAGTACAGGGCACCGCTAGCGCCCCGCCTAGCACGGTCCAGTAGCAATCTTATCGCGTTGCGCGCGTCGCGCGCGTCGCGTTGCCCCGGACCGGGTCGTGGCCGCTCTGGCTCGCGCCGACCGATCGCCGCGGGGTCGCTGGATGGCGCGCCTCGCCAGCGCTCCGTCATGCGTTGCTCACATATATTCGGCATAGGGAGGTTGCTTTGCTGCGCCACAGTTGCTGTCGGCTGGGCCGTCTGAGCGCGTCCGCGCCGACGGTCGTCGTCGGCCTCGCAGTCGCGCCCACACTTGCTCGGGCCGATGTCGTGCAGTCGATTCCACTCACCGATCAGAACTTCTCCCCGGCGGGAGTCGCGATGGATTTCAACGGCACTCTGTACGCCGCGGGCGGTGGCAGCAACGGGGGGGCGTGGAGACACTGTCGGACGGCGTCTACGCGCATCAGGCGGCACTGTCTTTCGGATCTTTGAACGACCCCCGTGGCGTTGCTGTCGACGACCTCAGCCCGACGCACCCGGACGTTTTCGTGCTCGATGCACAGCCTTCTCCCGGCACCCCGAAGCTGGTCGAGCTGCCTAACGGCGCCGGTACTCAAGTGACGCTGCCGATCGGCGCGCTGAGCACGAAGGCCGGCCAGATCGCAGCCGATGATGGCGGCGACGTGTTCGTCGCCGACGATGGCAACCAGCGGGTCGTCGAGCTTGCGCACGGTGCGTCGGCTCCGACGGTGCTTCCGATCGCGGGCCTTCAAGGAGCCGACGGTATTACCGTCTCGGGCCAGACGGTGCTCGTCGCCGACGAGACGGCGAAGAACGTTGTCAAGTTCAACCTTGCGGACAACTCACAGTCGCTGGTAGCACTGCCCACGGGCGTGGTCCCGGGCGATCTCAGTTTCGACAGTCTCGGGAACTTGTACGTCTTCGACAACGCCGCCAAGGACGTTGTCAGGGTGAGTAGCGGCGGACAGGCCACGGTGCTGTCACTTCCCGGCGCGTCCCAACCCGCTGCCGGAATGGCCGCGACGGTTCAGGGCGGAGCCGTGTTCGTCAGTAACGCGATCGATTTCAAGATCTCCGAGCACGTTACGACGAAGGACCCTGCGCCGACCATCACCAGCCCGGACTTCGATGACGCGTTTGGACACGTGTCGGCTCCGATCGCGGTCAACGATCCGAACAACCTGCAAATCCTGATCACCTACAACCCGAACGACACCCCGGTCCCGGCGGACTTCCTCGGACTCGTAGGAATCAGCTCCAACGAGTCGGTGCTGCCGTCCAACGACATCTCGATCAAGCGAGTCGGTATCACCAACTCGTACACCGTCTCGTTCCATCCGATCGCGCGCGGATCCGCAACGGTGACGATCGTCGGCGCCGAATCCCCCGGCCAGCCGACCGAAAGCCTGCTCGGTACGCTCACCATCGTCGTGGGCGTGGCGTCGCAGCCACCAGACAGCACCGTCCGCTATCTGCTCGGCGCGGCGAACGCGTCCTCGGTACTGGGGGTCGGCGACGGGTACTTCCTCGACGCCGACGACGACACGAGTCCGCTCCGCTTGTATCAGGGCGGGACGACCGGCTATCCGGTGGGCCAATGGGACTTCTCGTCGGACTTCGGCGGCGGGAAACTCGACTTCGAGGCGCTTGCGCGTCACGGCAACGACGTGTTCGCCGCCGACTCGTTCTCGGCGGGCGTTGGGAACTCGCCGATCGTCGACTATGGAACCAGCGGCTCCGGTGCGAACACCGACCTCTCCTACAGGGGGGTCTACTTCGGACTCGAACAGGACCTGATCGACTGGGACAACGGCAACGGTGCGCCGCTCGGAATCGCGGCGTCGGCACGCTTCAGCCAGAAGGACTCGGACGGCGACGGGCTCGCGCTCAAGGGAATCGAGTTCGCTCCGGATAACACGACGGCCTACGTCGCGATGCGCGTACCGCTGGAGCCGACCAGCGGACCGAACGCCCGCACGGAGGCACTGATCGTGCCGGTCACGAACTTCACGAAGCTGTTCAACGACGACGGCACCCACGCGCAGTTCGGACCGCCGATCCTGATGAACCTCGGCGGCGTCGGCATCCGCGAGATCCGCAAGAACGCCGACAGTCAGTACCTGATCCTGACCGGCCCTCCCGGCGACTCCGGCTCGAACACCGCGCCGCAGCAGGCTCTCTGGGAGTGGGACGGCGTGCCGGCTGACGCCCCGGTGCAGCTCACGACCGACATCATGACCGGCGAGCCGTTCCTCGGCGGTTCCTCGGCGTGGGAAGGGATCGAAGATGCTCCCGACCCGCTCCTCCAGGGTTCCCAGGTGACGCTCATCCAGGACGACGGCAAGGCGACGCCAACGGGCCAGGGCAGCCAGAAGGGCTTTGCCGGCAACGACCAGCGCGCCGCGAGCGATGTGTTCGCGGTCGACTTCGGCCAGGCCGAGAACGCGAACCGTCCGTCGATCGGCGGGACCGCGATCGTCGACAACACGCTCAGCTGCGACCCGGGCACGTGGACGGGTCGCCGACGCTCTCCGAGCAGTGGCTGCGGGACGGCGGCCCGACCGCCGCTCAAGCGGTACCGGCTACAAGCTCGTTGACGCCGACGCCGCTCACGAGATCGCCTGCAAGGTGACGGCGACCAACGAGGGTGGCAGCGTTACCGCGCCTTCGGCCGCGGTCGAGCCGATCCCGGCCGGTGTCGTCGGTCCGACCGGTCCTGTGGGTCCGACGGGTCCGGCGGGCGCCAAAGGGCCGGCCGGGCCGCAGGGTCCCGCGGGTCCGCGAGGTCCGGCCGGGGCCAACGGCAAGAACGGGCGCGACGCGATCGTCACCTGCGTCGTGTTCGAAGACCGGCACGAACTGAACGTCGCCTGCACGGTCCACTATGCCTCCGCCGCGACGGACCGGTGGATCGCCAAGCGCCACGCCCGGCTCGTGCGCGGGAAGCGCACCTACGCGCAGGGGACCGTCCGGAAGCTGAGGGCGACCCGCACGCTGCGAGGCGGCGCCTACACGCTCGTCGTCGGCTCAGGGCGTCACACCCTGCGGCTGGCGACCCGCGTCGTGCGCTGAGTTGCTCGGGTCCCCTGGGGCCGTCCGCCGAGGACGGCCCCGGGCCCGACACCGGCAATCGCAACTGCGCGATTCGAAAGGGCCGTAGAATCAGCCGTACCGGGCGCGTAGCTCAGTGGGAGAGCGCTCGCTTCACACGCGAGAGGTCGCTGGTTCAAGCCCAGCCGTGCCCATCAGAAAAGCCCCGTAAACACGGGGTTTTTTGTTTGGCGTGGCGGCCCGACTCCGGAGCGCTGGTATCGTTGTTCACGATTCCCGTTCACTAAACGTACGATAGGCCCTCGTGCCCAAGCCCCTCTCCGGCAGCATCCTGACCCGCCGTCTGGCCGACGACACGCTGGTCGTCGACGTGAAGATCCGCAGAGAGCGGCGGATGCTTGGGCCGGCGTCCGAGTGGAGCGAGGCGCGCGCACGGAAGCTGCTCGAGAAGAGGCTGCTGCCGGCCGCACAGCTGCGACAGGATTGGACTGCGCTGATCCCAGGTGCCGTCAACGGCGGCTTCAACGGCGAGGCCGCGGGCGCGCTGACCGTCCGCGAGGCCGCGACCGACTACGTGGAAGCGCTCAGCCGGTACGAGAACCCGAACACCGTCTCCGCCTATCGATCCCCGGTCGTCAAGCACCTGCTCCCGTTCCTGGCCTACACGGACGCCGAGCGGACCGTGGACCGCGCGCTCGCCGAGGTCGACGAGGCTCTGATGCTGAGGTTCGTCTCGGCCAAGCAGGCCGAGCGCGCCGTGCTGCAGGACATCGCCGAGGCGCTCGCGGAGCTCGATAGCGACGTCCGCGGCGATCCTGAGCTGGTCAAGGAGCAGCTCGATGCTGAGGAGTGGCGGTTGCTCTGCCGCTACGGCCAGCGCGGCGGCCATTCCATGGTCCTCGACCCGTCAGCCAGCGGGCTCATCAGCCTCTCCTCTCGCGGGCTCAGCAACAACGAGATCAACCGCTGCCTGGCCAGGATGCGCGACATCGTGCGGATGGCGAACCGCCGCTACAAGCTCGGGATCGACGACCCAACCGAAGGCTGCTCGTTGCCGCGAGGCGATCCGAGCCGCGATTGGCTGCACCCAGTTCAGATGCAGGCGCTACTCGACGCGGCCCAGACGCTGGACGCCAACCCTGCGCAGGATGCGTACGCGCACCACGGGCGCTACAGCGCAGTCCTCGCCCTTGGCCTCCTGGGCCCGCGCGTGTCCGAGTTCTGCTCAGCCCGCTGGCGAGACCTTTCGGCACAGGGGCTGTTCATCCCCGACGCGAAGACGAGCGCCGGCCGACGGCACCTGGAGCTACCGGCGATCGTCGGCACGGCGCTGGAGCGACGCCGAGCCGAGCATGATCCACACCCGAGCGACTTCATCTGGGCGTCCGCCGCAGGCACCAAGCGCGACCGCAACAACGTCCGCAACCGTCTGCTGGCGCCTGTGCTCGAACTCGCGGCCAAACGCTTGCACGACGAGGGCCAGCGTCCCCTGCCTGCCCGCGCCGACGCCGACGGGAACCCAACGAGCGCCCGCGTCACGCCGCACATGTTCAGGCGCACCGCGATGACGTACTGGGCTTGGGCAGACCGCAATCAGCGCTGGGCGATGGGTCAGGCCGGTCACAAGTCGGCCAAGATGACGCTCGAGGCCTACCAGCAGACGTTCCCGCGCGATCCCGGTGCCCGAGCCCAGGTGGTGGCTTGGTTGCGCGGAGTCGGCGAAGAGCCGGCCTGATCCGCTTTACTCGACGTCGAGCAGCGGTCGCCCGTTGCGGGTGTGCGTCCGCTTCCGCGGCTTGGGCTTGCGGCCGCCCGCCCCCCGGCCCCGAGCTGGCGGTCGGCGTCGCCGGGCGTCCATGTACGCATCCGCGGTCGCGAGGTGGTAGCGCAGCTTCGAGTTCGTGCTGTCGCTGATCGGCGTAGCGCCGAGGTTGGCCGCACGCGACTCGACCCACTGCACCGAAAGCTGATAGCGCGCCGCGAGCTGCTCGGACGTCGCGTACTTGGCCCCGTCGGGAATGAACGCAGCGTCGCTTCCTGTGTGGTTCCGGGTGGCCAGGTCAGCAAGCTCCCCGACGAGTCGCTCCGCTAGCCGGTCGACGAGGCGATTCGAGAGCTCGTCCGCAAGCTCCTCCAGAACGGGATCGTGCCGCTGATTGTCGCTGGGAAGGCGGATCACTGGGCGGCCTCGGTCCGCACCGCCTCTCGGGGCGAGCTCGGCCACGACCGGCGTGGTCCTCGCGCGACTGCGCTGCACGCTCATGTAGATGAAGTACGGGACGAGAGGCGCAGAATCCCTGCTAGCGCCTGGGACCTGCGGAGCCCGCCGCCCGTATCGGGTCGCCCCGAACAACACGTCGGCCGCAGACGATGTCCGGCGCGCCTGTGGCGGCGCCGTGTGCGGCCGCACGCGCGTTGGCCCAGCTTCCGAACACGCTCGTGACGACGCTCGCCGACGGCCAGTCGCCCTGTCGCAGGCGCGCCAGGGCATCACCGCCGCGGCACCCGGCGCTCGTACGCGACCAGTCGTACGACGACGGCAGCCCGCCGTACCGGGCGCGCCATTCGAGCATGGCATCGAGCACGCGCTCTCGCGTCCACCGACGCTCGATCGCGCCGGGGTGGCAGGCCTTGCAGTACGCGTAGGCATCGCCCTTGCCGTCCCGCGGCTGAGTGTACGCGCCGCACCCTCGGCACACGCCGACGTAGCGGGCCTTGACCCCCCTCGCTTTCTCGCCGGTGGGGTCGTAGAAGTACGCCTTGATGGTCGCGGGCGAGCGGCCGAGCCGGTCCGCGATCTGCCTGATCGAGAGCCTCTCGACTTCGCGGTAGTGCCGCGTGACCGCGCAAGCGCGACCGCGCGGCGACGTTCGACCACGCGGCGATTCTTTCCCGCAGGCGCACCGGATGACATACCGACCAGGTATTGCTCGCAGTGGCGTCGTTCTCGGACCGACCGCCGGTTCGCCGGGGACCGCCGCAACGGCCCCAAGGCGCTTGCAGCTCCGGACGTGCTGGTCGGCGGGCGACGGCGCGTTTCGGGAACGATCAGGAGGTTGCGCCGACCGTCCGGGATGCGTGCACGCCGACGAGCAGGGCTATGCCGGTTCCGGCCCCCGGCCCCTGCGTTCGTTCTGGCGCGGGTCCGATCGGAGGCGTCCGTATAGCCCCGTGAGTGCGAGAAATGTGCGCACACCCTATGTGAGATGCGGGCCGTTCAGTGGACGCTTGATGATCGGGTCCAGCCCCGTCTCGTACCGACGGCGTGCGGTGGTGGATCGGCTTGCGAACGGGGCAGCCGCGTTTAGCTCCGCGCTGGTCGGGCGCCACGACGAGCCCCGGGCTCAATCGCTCGCATCCCGGCGTGGCCGCCTCGCTGCGAGAGGGCTTGAGGAGACGCGCACCCGTCACCGGTCGATCTGCCTCATCAACCAATCGCCGGCGAACTCCAATTTCAACGCCGCGCAGGACATCCGTCGTCGGAGGGCGCAGACCGTAGATGCTCGGCCCGCGCCCTGCGGCCCTGCACAGTTACGGCACGACGTAGTTGACCGAGGTTCCCCAGTTGGCGAGGCCGTCCCGGGTCCCGCCGCAGGTCCCGATCGTCACCGTGAACGCGTTGCCGGTGCAGTTGGGGAACTGGATGTACTCGTTGGCGAAGTACAGCCGGTTGCTGCCGTCCGGCAGGTATATCCCCCAGCTGTAATCGCCCCAGCGGGGCCGGGGGTTGCCGTCCGGGCCGGGCTGGTACTCGCTGAACCCGTCCTGCGGAGACCGCCCGAGGTCCGCGATGTTGATCGTAGACCCGGTCAGGCCAAGCGAGGTGGCGGTCAGCCGGCCGTAGGCGGTGGCTGGGAAGAAGCCGCCGCGGTCGGCACCCGTTGGCCCGCCATTGCCGTTCAGCGTGAACAGCATGATCGCCTTGCCGTTGCCGCCAGTGCCTTCAGCGGCCATGGCGGGCATCTCCAGGTCTTCGTGGGCCGCCGAGACGTACCCCTGGTTGGTGATCGTGAACAGCCCGGTCTTGTTGAACGAGCCGGTGTTGACTACCCAGTACGCCGCGCCGTTGTGGATCTCGGCGCTGGAGGCGAACCTCTGATTGACCTCGGTGTCCAGGGCGCTCCACAACTGACCCTGGGCCTGCGAGACCTGGGTCATGTTGTCGGCGTTGGGATTGATGCCGCCTTCGGGACAGGGTTGGCTTGTGGCACCAGCGGCGGTGCATTGCAGGCCCAGCGGAATCGGCCCTGCCTTCTGGGGAGACAGGTTGCCAACCCCGAAGATGTTCTCCGGGCCGTAGTACGGCTGCTGGCCGGTGAACACTTGGCCGCCGAAATTGACGCCACTACAGCTACGGCAGCCGTTGCTCTTCAGGTTGCTGAGCCCGGTCCAGTCCCAGGCCGCCACCCGGTTGTCGCCCGGGGAAGGGTTGCCGAAGAAGCTCTCGAAGTCCAGGGCACTCACCATGAATCCGGACCCGCCATAGTGGTTGTCCCACTGGCCGGAGTCGGCCGGCTGCGCGGGGATCACTGCCGACCAGCAGTCGACGCCCGCGGTGCCCGCACACGTCCCGTCGGGGGTGGGGAGCAGGCCCATGTTCTCGATTGCCACGTTGAAGTTCGGGTTGGGCCCCCCGTCTGCCAGCGTGACGCGACGGCCGTGTTCGAGCGCGTTCTTGTCAATTGCGTACTCCTGCGCGCCGTTGAAGATGCCGCCGCCGAACCCGGGCGCCGGGCCGATCGGGAACTCGTCGTAGAACAGCAGGAGGGCGTCCCGAGTCGTGCCGATCTTCGCGAAGTCGTTGAGCAGGAAGGGGTACCCAGGCTCGTTCGGGTTGTAGTTCGCGTTGAGGAAGTACACCCAATAGGGACCGAACGGGCTCGAGCCCTGGCTCACTGCGATGCCCTCGTAGCACGTGTTGGCGACAGCGGCAAAGCAGCCGGCGAACGGCCCGCCGCTGGCCTCGGGGCTCGCCGAGACGAACTCGCTGAAGATCCAGTGCCCGCCGTTGCTCGAGTCAAACTCGCAGGTCGGGTCTCCACCGCTGCTCCATCCCCGATTGGTCAGTCCCATCAGGGTGTCGTACGAGATCGGGCCGGATTGGCGCTGCAGCGCCGTGTCGAAGACCATGATCTCGCCGATGTTGTTGGTCTCGACGATGTTGCCGTTGCCGGCGCACAGCCCCTGATCGGGCGGCTCGATGTCGCCGATGGCGACGTTGGTGGGAAGTGAGGCGCTATCAACAGCGTTCAGGCCTTTCACGCCGGTCGCGCCGCCCGCCGAGGTGCTGATGCTGTCGCAGCCCGCGCCCAGCGGCTGGCACCGGACCGCCGGAATGATCGGGGTGGGCGCCGCCGCCTGCGCCGCCGCGCGCGGGGAACCCGCTCTCAGGCTCGCGGCCGTCGGTCCCGGCAAAGCATGGGGACCGGCCAATGCGGCTGCCGCGTTGGGGCTGGCGGTCCGGCTGGCCGAGGATGACAGCGCGGTTGAGGACGTAATGAACGGACCGGTCAGCAGCGAGCAGCCATTCGCGCACCCGGTGGCCGCGGGGCCGACGAACGTCGGCGAGGACGGACCGATGGTCGTGGCGTCCGCGGCCGCCCGCGCTCTCTTCGCGCTTCCGATGGCCGCCGGTGCGCCGACGAGGACGCCTACCAGCACGACGGAAACGGACAACAGCACCAACCGTTGACACACGATGCTCTTGCGCATGCGCACCTCCCGCTCAGCAGACCCCCACCTGATTAATCGGTCTCCTAGATTGCGGAAACCATATTCCTGCTGGCACGGATGTCAAGCGTTCCTTGCGTTTGCCTCCAACGGATTCGCCGGAGGCGTTCAGGCATCTAGTGTCCTGGCCCTTAAGTTCGTTATATAAGTGTGGTACGCTGTGGCATGGCACGAACTGGACGGCCCAAGCAGGTGTTGGAGTTGACTGGCACCGAGCGTGAGCAGCTTGTGAGATGGGAGCGCCGGCGGAAGTCATCGCAGGCGTTGGCCTTGCGTTCACGAATCGTTTTGCGGTGCGCTGAGGGGCGGTCGAACACGGAGGTCGCGGCGGCGTGTGGGGTGTCGGCGCCGACGGTGGGGAAGTGGCGGCGGCGGTTCTGCGAGTTGCGTTTGGACGGGCTCGTGGATGAGCCCAGGCCGGGTCGGCCGCGGACGATCACGGTTGAGCAGGTGGAGAAGGTGGTGGTGGACACGTTGGAGTCCACGCCGAAGGACGCGACGCACTGGTCGCGGTCCAAGATGGCGGAGCGCTCGGGGTTGTCGCGCTCGACGGTCGGGAGGATCTGGGGCGCGTTCGACCTCAAGCCTCACCTCGCGGATACACACAAGCTGTCCAACGATCCGCTGTTCGTGGAGAAGGTGTACGACATCGTCGGCCTGTACCTGAACCCGCCCGAGATGGCGGTCGTCTACTGCGTAGATGAGAAAAGCCAGGTGCAGGCGTTGGCGCGCTCCCAGCCGGCGTTCCCGATGATGCCCGGCATGCCCGAGAAGCGCACCCACGACTACGTCAGGCACGGGACCACGAGCCTGTTCGCGGCGTTCAACGCTGCTGACGGGACCGTGATCTCAAGCGTGCATCGCCGGCATCGCACGATCGAGTTCAAGAAGTTCCTGGCCAAGATTGACGCCGAGGTTCCCGAGCATCTCGATGTGCATCTGGTGTGTGACAACTACGGCACGCACAAGACTCCGGCGATCAAGAGCTGGCTTGAGCGTCACCCACGCTTTCACATGCACTACACGCCGACGTACTCCAGTTGGATCAACCAGGTCGAGCGCTGGTTCGCGTACCTCACCCAGGATCTGCTGCAACGCTCCGATCACCGCAGCGTGCACGCGCTCGAGCGCGACCTCCGCAGCTGGGTCGTGGCGTGGAACGAGAATCCCAAGCCGTTCATCTGGACCAACACCGCCGAGCAGATCCTTGAGTCCATAAAAACGACTTCTACAACGAATTAACGGTTCAGGACACTAGCGCCACACGGATGCCATAGTTAGTCAGACCAGGGTCCTGCGGCTAATCCAGGAGTGGTTGGTCGCGGGGGTCATCGAGGACGGGGAATGGTCAAACCCAGAGCAGGGGACCGCGCAAGGAGCGTCAATTTCGCCGCTGCTTGCCAACGTCTACCTGCACTACGTGTTTGACCTCTGGGCCGACCAATGGCGCCGGCGTCACGCGCGAGGAGACGTCATCTTCTCGCGGTTCGCCGACGACTACGTGGCGGGCTTCCAGCACCGAGACGACGCCGAGCGGTTCCTCGCGGACCTGCGCGAGCGGTTCGCGCAGTTCGGCTTGGAGTTGCATCCGGACAAGACGCGGCTGATCGAGTTCGGGCGGTTCGCTGCCCGCGATCGAGCGCGTCGCGGCGAGCGCAAGCCTGAGACGTTTACGTTCCTGGGGTTCACGCATATCTGCGCGACCGACAGGCACGGACGGTTCAAGCTCAAGCGGGTCACGAGCAAGAAGAAGATGCACGCCAAGCTCAAATCGGTCAAGACCGAGATGCGCCGACGCATGCATCACCCAATCCCCGAACAAGGACACTGGCTGGCCAGAGTCCTGCAAGGGCACTACAACTACTACGCGGTGCCCGACAACAGCGAGGCCCTGCACGGCTTCCGAAGACGGCTGATCCGACTCTGGCTCCAGGCGCTGCGGCGTCGCAGCCAGAAGGACCGGCTCACCTGGAAGCGCATGCTCGACCTCGACGCCCGGTGGCTACCCGAACCTCGGATCCAACATCCCTGGCCCAACCGACGCTTCGACGCCAAAACCCAAGGGAGGAGCCCAGTGCGTTGACGCGCACGCTGGGATCTGTGCGGGGGGCCGCTGGAAACGGCGGTCCCTACCGCTATCGCCCTCGGGCGCCCGGGCGCACACCCCGATAGGCGTGCGGTTGTCCATCGGCGTGCGGGCCTGCTTCTGGCTCTCGATCAAGGGGGACGGTGATCGGCTCGTAAGGCGGCGGCCGTAGCGTGTGGCGCTGCGCCGCGGACGCAGCGCCAGATGTTCGCGCTCGAGGGTCGGCCCGGAGCGCCCACTTGCCAGCGAGTGGCGAAGCCGCCACTACGGACCGCGGACGAGCGCGCCCCTGTTCATCTTCGCGGACCGCTTGGCGACCGCCGCGAACAAGTCAGCACCCGAGCTTCGCCAACAGTCGGTAGCCGCCGTCGACGAGACTCGCAAACGTGCCGGCCGTTTCGAACGCGTTGTTAGCTAGCGGAGTCGCTGTCACCCGCCGCTGCGTACCCCTCGCCCAAGGTTTCGTAGTAGTGCTCCCAGTTGACCTCATCGTTGATGTTCTGGTTGATCGTCGCGCACTGCGCCCGACGCGGCGCGGCGCTCGACGCCGCAGGGAGAATCCCTACCCCGGTTGCGGCGACCGCGAGCGCCACGACGCACGCCCGGCTCCGTCCACGCATGTTCATTTCTGCCTCCTGTCTGTAGGTCCGGTCACGTCTTCAGCTGACGATTGAATTGCCCCCGCGAAACGTCGGGGGTCTTCGGGTTGGGTAGTTGTTGGTCATGTCATCGTGCGCTGTCCAGGCAGGGCCGGGAAGACACCCTAGGGCTGGGGATGACCACACCCGCCCGTTGCTGCTCTGTTTGCGTTGGAACAGAGGCTGACCTACAGCTAAGCCCCCTCCTTGGGTTGTTGTCCCCAGCCGCAAACCAGTCGCGGGTTGTTGGCTTATCGCCGCGCCGCGCCGCGCTCGCGGTTATGGCGACCACCTCGGGGCCCGGCGCGGGCGTACCGCTGCAGCGAGTGCAGCGAGCTGTGGCGGCTCTGGCCATCCGCAGCGCGGCGTTTGCAGCGCGTTCGCTGATCGTTCCCCTGCGCACGCGCGCTCAGGCGGTTCGGACGCCAGCCTTGAGGCTTCCCGGGCGCTCCAGGGTGTAACGGCGAGATCGGCCTCCCGAAGCGTCCGCCGATCGATCTTGGCGAACATTGCCAAACCACGACCAACTCGTAGCAACTCGCGAGACTCCGGACGGCGGCTGATCTGGACCCGCGCTCGTGGACGAGTGCACTTCGACGGTGACGATCGTGTGGCTGCCTGTGTTGCGAGAGCGGTCACGCCATGCGCGCGTTCGGCCTCCTCCCGCGACGACTGCCCCTTTGGCACACGCATAGCGGCAGCCGCGACACGGTGACACCCACGGCCGACTGCGGCGCCGGAGGCGACTGCTCCATCTGGTTGCAACGACCGCTCTGGCTGAGACTCCAACGGGGTCGGAGTCGAGACTCCGCCGTCGTAGCCGCTGGAGCGGGCCCATAAACTGTGGTGTATGCAGGAGCTCGACGAAGCTCGGCGAGCGGTCGACGCCGGGAACTACAAGCTTGCAATCCGCCGATTGTGGGACGTCGAGGCGTGGGCCAGAGACGACAGCTGGCTGGCAGAGGGCCTGCGGGAGACAGCTGGTGACCTTGTGCAAAGAACCACTGGTGGCCTACACGGCGAGGCGGAAGAGCTGAGCCCGCTTGCTGAGGCGCACATCGCGCGACTCGCAGTCAGTCCCCCCGAGACGCCGCATTTCAGAGTGGGAATGCCCGTATCCACATCTAACGACGTGGCTGGATGGCAGGTGACGGAGTATCTGGGCGAGGTGTTCGGGCTGGTCGTACGGTCCCGAGGCGCGTTACCTCAAATCGGGGCGAATCTCAAGTCGGTAATCGGCGGCGAGTTGAAGACGATGACTAACCTCCTGCGTGAAACAAGGACGGCAGCGATCGATCGGATGGTCGAGGAGGCCGAGCGACGGGGAGCAGACGCAGTTATCGCTATGCGCTTCGACGTAACGGCTGCGGGGGAAACCGCCGGCTGGACCGAGATTTGCGCGTACGGGACTGCCGTGCGGGCAACCAAGCAGTCTGGGGGTGAGCAATGACGCGGAGTTCGACAGGAAATCGCGCGGCTCGGTCCGAGGGACGGGACGGATTGCGATCTCACGCATTCTAAGTCAGAGGGTCGGGTCTGAGGCCCGCCAGCGCTCTGCCGTCAGAGAGAAGAGCGCGGTGATAGGTGTCGCTGGGCTTGGATGATTCTGTGAGGCCCGCTGTGGACGCCTGAAGAATCGGTGCCACATTCAGCTGGCCCGCTCCGTCCGACGCACGTTGGTTGGTGAGACGCCGTCGCGCCAGGTTCCGGAAGCCCAGATCGGGCGGTCCGGTTCGTACGGTTGTCGATCCGCTCTGAGGCGCCGGCGCAGCTTGACCGCCACGGTCACGAGCGAGACTCAGCAACGAGATCGCACCACACCAGAGCAACGACGTTCCCGACGACTGTCGGGGACGTCGGTCGGACCTTCGCTGTCGAAGATCACTACGTCAGCATTCACAGCGCAATCCGTCGCGGTGATCATCAACAGGCGCGTCCGCGCCGCCGGACTCGGTCCGCGCAGGTTCGCCGGGCACGCGGTTCGAAACACAAGATCCTTCAAGGAAGGTGTTCCTCCCCGAGGCGCGGATTTGAGCGCGGCATTCTCCTGACGGCACACCGTGTGGATTCCCGATGTGTCCTGTCGCCAATTCGCCTACGTTGGTCCAGCGCGCGGCGCCGTCCCCAGCCGATGCCTGTGTTCAGCGCCTGCTGAGAAGATGTCCGAGAGGACGCCATGAAAGCCAAGGACGAATGAAACTCAAGCGGATCTCATTTCGTCGCGCGGCGGTTGCTTCAGCTGCGGTTCTGTCGCTAGCTAAGCGTGGGCGTTTCCGGCGCCGTCGGCTTCTCCGCACATGCTGGCAGCCCACACTGGCGAGGCTGTGGTCGCATAGCCCTCTCTGACGCGGTCTACTCGCTCTCGCAGGTCGACTCGACCTGTCGCCGTGCCCGACGCATTCTGCGCCACTTTGACCACCAGATCATCACGGGCACAAGACAGTTAGTCAAAGGCGGCCAGAAACTCCTCGACTCCCAGCTGCCATTCGTCGTGTACGACTGGCGGTGCGGCGGTCTCCAGGAAGAGCTATAACCGAATGTTGTGGACGGCGTTGAGGAGAAAGGCGGCGTACCTTCCCGGTTGATTCAAGACCGACCGCCAGACGGCGGAGAAGGAAGGCACGCCATGACGAATGTTCGCACGCTCCCCGTGGGGGAGGGCACCGAGGAGATCACGCTCGCGCTCGATGAGCTGGCGAGGGAGGGAGCGCGGCGGATGATCGCCGCTGCGCTCCGCGCTGAGGCCGACGAGTACGTCGAACGGTTCAGCGACGAGCTGGACGAGGACGGGCACCGGCAAGTGGTCCGCAACGGCCGCGCGCGGGAGCGGAAGGTGACGGTCGGCTCGGGGACGATCCCGGTCCGTGCGCCGCGGGTGAACGACAAGCGCGTCGGCGAGGAGGGTGAGCGGCAGAAGTTCAGCTCGCGGATCCTGCCCGCCTATGCCAGACGGTCGCCGAAGGTCGGTGAGGTGATCCCGATCCTGTACCTCCGCGGGCTGTCGACCGGCGACTTCCGACCGGCACTCGAAGGGCTGCTCGGCGAGGACGCCGCCGGCCTCTCGGCCTCTACGGTCATTCGGCTGTGCAAGGAGTGGGAGGCCCGTCACGACCGATTCCGCCAGCGGCTGCTGTCCTTCAGCCGGTACGCGTACCTGTTCATGGACGGGGTCCATGTCCAGGTCCGGCTCGGTGAGGACCCGAAGCTGTGCCTGCTGATCGTGATCGGCGTCCGCGAGGACGGGTGCAAAGAACTGCTCGCCGTCGAGGACGGGTACCGCGAATCGACCGAGAGCTGGGCCGGCGTGTTCCGCGATCTCAAGCGGCGCGGGCTGAACGAGCCGAAGCTCGTCGTCGGCGACGGCGCCCTCGGGGCGTGGCCGGCGCTCCGCGACGTGTTCCCGGGCGCCGGCGAGCAGCGCTGCTGGTTCCATGCCGCTGGGAACGTGATCGACGCGCTCCCGAAGCGCCTGCAGCCTCGCGCGAAGGGGTTGCTGAACGAGATCATCGAGGCACCGACCCGCACCGAAGCACGTCGCGCACTCGAGGTCTTCCGCGAGGAGTACGGCGCCAAGTACCCCAAGGCGCTCGCGAAGCTCGATCGCGACTGGAAGCCGCTGACCGCGTTCTACGACTACCCCGCCGAGCACTGGCGCCACCTGCGGACCACGAACCCGATCGAGAGCTCGTTCGCCACCGTCCGTCTCCGCACCCGCGTGACGAAGGGCGCCGGCTCGAAGGCCGCGGCGCTGGCGATGGCCTACAAGCTGCTGGAGTCAGCGCAGGAACGCTGGCGACGATTCAACGGCCACGCGCGCGTCGCTGACGTGCTCGACGGCGTGAAGTTCAAGGACGGCATCAAGGTCACCGACGAGAACACCAACGACGACAACGAGATGACGCCGGAGAGGGTCGCCGCCTGATCATTCTTCATTGCCAAATCCACAACATTTGACAATTGCTCCTCCAGGGACACATCCTGTGCGAACAGGGTCATTGGCGTTCTGCGACTCCGCCGAGCGGACACCCAATGTTTAACGCGGGCGTAGGCTCCGGGTGTTCTAGTTCCTCGAGCTGGAGGTCTGGCCCGTGCGCGTCACTGCCGCATTCTGTCGTCTGCTGCGCTTGGAGGGGGTGTGGGTGCGCGGCGTGCGGTTCGGTGCCGATCGTGTCGTTGTGCGCGTCGTGCTGCGCCGCCAGCGGCTCATCTGCCCAGTGTGCGGGTACGCCACGATGGCGCGCGAAGGTATCCAGGATCACGAGTCGGTCTGGCGCCATCTCGACCTCGGCGTCTGGCGACTGGAGATCCGCGCGACGCTGCGGCAGCTGCGCTGTCCCGAGCACGGCGTGCATGTTGAGGGCGTCCCGTTCGCGCGTCACCGCGCCGGTTTCACCTGCGACTTCGACGACCTCGTCGCGTGGCTGGCGACGAAGGCCGACAAGACGACGATCACGCGGCTGGTGCGGATCGACTGGCAGACGATCGGGCGGATCATCAAGCGCGTCGGCGAGGAGCATCTCGCCCAGGCCGACCGGCTCCGGGAGCTGTTTCAGATCTCGATCGACGAGGTCGCGTGGCGCAAAGGCCACAGGTACTTGACGCTCGTCGGTGATCACGCGCGCGGGTGCGTGGTGTGGGGCACCGAGGGCAAGGGCCAGGCCGCTGCCGACGAGTTCTTCACCGAGCTCGACCCGCCGTCGGAGGACCCGCCGGCGCACACTGTTGGGCAGAGCTCGTGGGAGTCTGAGCCGGCGATCATGGTCCCGTTCGGCCCGTGCCCGACCGTTCCGGCCGGCCACGGCATCCCCGGCGCATGGCTCCAGGACGGCAGCGAGATCGAGCCCGCGATCTTCGCTCGCTCGTCACGGCTGACGGCGGTCTCGATGGACATGACCGGCGGGTATGCCAAGAGCGTCCGCGAGCACGCGCCGCAGGCGACGATCGTGATTGACAACTACCACGTCGCCCAGTTGGCTACCAAGGCGCTGGACGAGGTCCGCCGCGAGCACTGGAACGAGCTACGCCAAGCGGGCGAGACCGGCGCGCGATTCTTCGCGGCTGACACCCAGCACGTACCGCGGATACTGCAAGAGGCCGCCGGCGACTTCCTCACGCCAACCGATGGGCCCCGGCACTCGCCAGCCTCGGCACCCAGCGCCGTGTTCGCTGATCGTTAGGTAGTGAGACGCTTCTGGCGCCGGCGCAAACCGGTCCGACCCTAGCCCGGAACGTGCAGTAAGCGCGGGAGAGTGACCGAGCAGCCCGCGCGCGGCGGTCCGGGGGTGGTGAGCGTGACGTTGTCGGGCGTGATCGTGGCCGGGCGTGCGGTTTTGCGGAGCCGCGACGCTTGTGTGGCCGGTGTGCGGGCAGCCGTCATCGCGGCCGTGGCCGGAGGGCCCTGCTTGGTGGTGTGTGGGGTCGGTGTCGGCTGTTCAGCCGCTGGCGGCGGCGAGCGTTTTGAGCTTCGCGAAGGCGGCGAGGAGCTCGGCCGCCCACGGCCATGTGTCCTGGAGGTGGAGTTTCGCGCGGCGGCCGGAGAACGCGAGCCGGCCAGCGACGTGCAAGAGGCGGTAGCGGATCCGCTTGGGTTCGGCCTTGGCGAGCTCGCCGTCGAGGAGGAGTGCTTGGGTCCAGACGAGCAGGTCGTGCGCGAGCATCACGATCTCCAACCACACCTCGTTGAGCGCGAACTCCTTGAACGGGAACTTGGACAGGCTGGAATTCCCCCGATTTTGCGGAGTCCTGATCACTTGCGACGCAAGCGTTGCTGGAAGGATGGACTGGAATGCCGAAATCGAAGCCGCCGTACCCGGAGCAGTTCCGGCGTGAGGCGCTCGAGTTAGTTCGTCAGGGTCGCTCGATCCCGGATGTTGCGGAGTCCCTCGGGGTCACCGCGCAGTCGCTTCGGAACTGGAAGCGTCAGGACGAGCGCGATCGCGGTGCGCGCGATGACGGGCTGGCGAGCGTTGAGCGTGAGGAGCTGCGTGAGCTGCGCAAGCGCGTCAAGCGCGTGGAGCAGGAGCGCGACATCCTCAAGCGCGCCACGGCTCTCTTCGCGAGGGAGACCGAGACCCGGTGAGTATCTACCGGCATATCTCGGCGGAGAGAGCCCATTGCACCCATCCGGTCTCGCTGATGTGCGAACTGCTCGGGGTTTCTGAGTCCGGCTACTGGGCGTGGTGCACGCGCCCACCGTCGGATCGTGAGCTCGGCGACGCGTGGCTGACCGAGCGGATCCGGCAGGTCCACGCCGCGAGCAGCGGTCGCTACGGGAGCCCGCGCGTGCACGCGATGCTGGCGCGCGAGGGCATCCACGTCGGCGAGAAGCGGGTCGCCAGGCTGATGGCGTTGGCGGGCCTTCAGGGTGCTCACCGGCGGCGTCGGAAGGGCTGCACAGTCCGTGTGCCCGGCGTTGAGCCGTTCGCGGATCTGGTCGGCCGTAATTTCCGGCCCGAGGCCCCGAACCGCGTCTGGTGCGCGGACATCAAACAGACCCGGACCGGGGAGGGCTGGCTGTACCTCGCCGCGGTGCAGGATCTCTTCAGCCGCCGGATCGTCGGCTGGAGCATGGACGCCCATATGCGCCAAGAGCTCGTCACTGACGCGCTGAGGATGGCTGTGGCGGCCCGCAAGCCAGAGAAGGGCACGATCCATCACTCCGACCACGGCGGGCAGTTCATCGGTCTGACGTTTGGCCAGGCCTGCCATGACGCCGGGATCGCGCAGTCGATGGGCGCGGTCGGGACCTGTTACGACAACGCGGTCGCGGAGACGTTCTTCGCGACCCTGACCAAGGAGAGACTCCTGCACGATCCCCCGCCGGGCGGTTGGGCGACCCGCCCGCAGCTGCGTTCGGCGATCTTCGAGTACATCGAGGGGTTCTACAACCCGACCAGGCTGCACAGCACGCTCGGGATGCGGTCTCCCGTCGAGTACGAGGACGACTACGCCGCCGGCGATCCCGACGGCCTCGCGCGCGCCCGCACACACGCGTACGCGCGCGAAAAAACTGTTGACAACCTGCGGTTGTCAACAGCTACAACGACAAAGACCACCTGACTCCATCAAACCGGGGGAAGTCCAGGCTAGGCCAGAGGTGACAGTGAGGCCATCTGCACGTTGCGCTCATCGGCTTGGCCGACGCCGAGGTCGATCTTGAGTTCCGTCCGGAGAGCGGAGAATGCATCCCTGCGGTGCTTGTCGGTGGCCTGGGCATTCGTCAGGTGCCTGTGGGCTGAGAGAAAAGCAATATGCGCCTCGCTCGACAGAAGGAGTCCGCCCCCGCCATAGAACCAGTCCATAAGGGCGTCTGCGCGCTGCTCGCGCTCGTCGCTTGACAGCACGAGGGGCCGATCTTCCGGTCCGTATCGCGTCAGTTTCAGCACCAAGGTGTACGAGGCCAGCCGAGCTTCAACGACAGCGTCGCGCTTCACGCCGTCACTGTTTCGAGCAGGGAGTGCTGTGTTGAACTTCGCTGGGTCTCCTAGCAGCTGGGCCCAAGCGTGGTGCGCTGCGAGCAGCTTCGGACTCCCAACTCGGCGATCGTGCGCCAGCGCGTGCAGGTGGTGGAGCCATTGCTCCCCGTCGCGTTTCTCAAACGCTGTCCAAAGCTGGCTGACGTTGTACACGACGTTCGGGTTGAGGCTGAGCAGGAAGTCCCGATTCATAGAGATCTCTCTTCGGGCGAAGATCTCTTCGTGCACGAAGCGCTTGCGCAGGTGCTCCCACCACGGAGTGTTGGGCTCGGGGGACCGTGGATATGGCGCGAGCTCCTCGAGTTCGCGTTTGATTATCCCCTCGAACTTGAGGCCACGCCAGTAGGTCTGCAGCCAAGGGAAGAAGACGGCCACCGCCGCGCCGATGACGGCCAAGATCAGCGGCGCCAGGAGGTCGGTCCAAACTGCTGCGATAGGCAGCATCATCACAAATGATTCTGATCGAAACACCCAGGCGGGGCTTGGCCGCCGCGACTGGCCGGCGATGAACGACTAGGCAGAGGCCATTGAGCTGCGCGTCGTCGACATCCTCGCCAGCACGGGCGTCGACGTCGGCACTGGCAGGCACTGCACTGCTGCAAGGGACGAATCGCGACAGCCGGGCCTAGCAGCCGTGCGGCGTCATGTCGCCCCAAGCGCTCCCGTTTGGTACCTCTCGACGGGCGCTCCGCCCACGCCGTCACTGCGCACGCGCGCATTCGTCACGAAAGCCGCTGCCAGTGGTACGCGCCCGAGAACGTGCCTTTGCCTCCAACGATCCTCGCCGCCGCGGTCCAGTTCGAAAACTCGTGGTCGCAGGCGAACACATTCTCCGACGCATCCAGCGTCCCCGCACCGACCAGAGCATCCTGGCGCTCCTTCACCCGTAGCTGCGTGGCATGCGTTACGGCCTCGGGGTTCGGGTTGGCGGGCCGCCAAGAGCTTTCATGCAGAACCACGAACCGCTTGTCCGGCTCGGCGTTCATGAAATGTCCCCAAGCCGAGATCCCCGCCCCCGACCCAGCGATGAGTGGCCTGATCAGGTCAGCGTCGTCACGCGGAGCGATCGATGATGCCGCCCCACGATACGCGCGAGTCAGCGGTGGCAGTTTCTCGATGGGCGGATCAATACCGGACGACGGCTCGTCGATGTCTGCTGCGACGAAGATGTCGCTGCCGAGTACGAGCTGGAGGGCGTCGGGTCGGTGCTGCGCACGCGGGCGACGCTAGGAGCTACCCGTGAAATGAGAAGGTCAGCCATCAGCACGCACCGTACTGTGAGCGGGAGCCGAGCGCGTCCGGTATCGGCCGGCAGGCTCCCGGCCGAGGCGACGATTGCGAATGCTCCGATTCGCCCAAACCAGCACCTGCGTCTGTTCGGCTAGCGCGACCTGCTCGGTCACGCCTGTTGCGGCCAAGCTGGCGGTGTGACCGCTTTGGTCGGCAAGCATAAACGTCGAACTCGGCGCGTGGTCTGCGTAAGGATCAGTGCCGGCCTTCGATCTCTGCCCTTCTTGCCACAAGCTCGTCCAGCCGTTTACGCAGCTGAGTCATTTCCCGCTTGATTTCCCGCAGCTCCGTCTCTCCTGCCACCTGCGCAGATAATCGTCGCCGAGCTCCTCCGCGATGTATGCCTCGAGCTGGCTTCTCAGGACGCGAATGTACGGGTTACCGTGGATCGCCCCTTCGCGATATTCGAGCTTTCGAGCGTTGATGCCCTTGACGATGAAATCCGAGTCGACACCGTACTCTTTGCGGGCGGTCACGTCGCTCAGAGTCGCTCCCTTGCGGGTCCATTCGCCGTATTGCGCCATGTCTCACCCAATGATCTCCGCTCCGAGGTGGCGTGTCGTTGGACGCAGCCTATGCTCACTGGACGGTCGTCGTATGCGCCAGGTCGAGTCGTGATGCTGCTCGTTCTCGCGATGCCACGTCATGTAGGAGCACTTCGGGCACTGAAGGCGACGACGGCGCAGCGCCACCGTGACCACGACACGCCGAGACTCGAACCGAACCTTGCGGACCCACACCCCAGGCAGGTCCAGCAGACGACAGAATGCGGTGCAGACGCGCACGGGCGAAGACCTCCAGCTCGAGGACCAGAACACCCGCGAGCCTACGGTGCAACTCGTGCGCGTCTCCCAACCCCGAACTCGAACCCCGCAAAGAGCGAGCAACCCCTGCTCATCCCATGAAACCCGGGCCGGTTACTACGCCCGAGTCACTTAGTGTTCACGAAACAATTAGTGCGGCTATTGGTTTGATCTCGTAGTTCCAGTCCGGGTGAAAATCGTTACGAACAATGTTCACGGCGGCGATCTCTTCGTCGGTGACTGTGATGCCCTTCTCGTACTCGCCGGGATCGTGACGCGCGTAGACCTTCAACCCGGTGCTGGTTGTGGTCGACCCGATCAGATCGATGATCACCTAAGGCTCTCCAGCGGCCGACCACGCCAGTTCAGGCTCACGAACGAGAACATCCGGTGCTCGATTTTGTTCCACTTCGACGTTCCCGGCGGGAAGTGGCAGACGCGGATCGCCAGGCCGAGCTCGTTGGCGAGCTTCTGCAACTCGATCTTCCAAAGGCGGGTGCGGCTCGAGTTGCTGCCGCCGCCGTCGGCGGTGATCGTCAGCGTCGTCGCGTCGGGGTAGCGCCGGGCACCGAGATGCTCCCACCACGCGCGGATCGCGTTGACCGCAAACGCGCTGGTGTCGTTGGTGACACCGACCGACATCATCCCCTCATTCGCCTGAATGTCATAGACGCCATACGGGATCGCGTGGCCCAAGTCCTTGTCCTTGAAGTCGTGGGTGCGGACCTCGACCGGACGGCCCTTCGGCTCGTACTCACGCCCGACCGCCTTGTAATCGCCGACCAGCTCTCGCTTCTTGCTGTCGACCGAGATCGTCGGCTCCCCCGCCTCGAGCGCCGCGGTGACCGTCGCGTCGATATGCCGAAACTGAGCGTCGCGATCAGGATGATCGGTCCCTTCCCGCGTCTTGCGGTTCGCGTGCAACCGAAACCCAAGACCGCGAAGCAGCTTCCCGACCGTCCGATCGGACACCTCATGGCCCACGGCGACCAACGCGCCCGCGATGTTCCCCAAACTCTTCGAGGACCACCGCAACGACGAGCACGGATCCCCACGCGTCGCGGGATCCACCAATCGCTCCAAGTCCCGCAACAAGCCAGGATCAGACTCGGTCAACGCTCGACGCCCCGCACCCCGACGACGGACCTGCCCCGGCTCCAACCGCACACCCTCCCGCAACTCCTTGATCCCACGCCCGACCGTGTCCTCACTGATCCCCGTCGCACGAGCAACCGCAGCGATCCCACCACGCCCACACGCCCGCGCCTCCGACGCCGCCCACAACCGACGCTGACGCTCGTTCAACTCAGGCCCAAGGCCCGCAAAACGCTCCGCGATCTTTGACTCATCGATCATCCCTCGCGATACGACAATAACCCCGAACATCCTCCACCACCGCACTAAATCATTCGTGACCCCTTACGATCATCC
>CAWCDS010000027.1:0-386417 GCA_963794285.1 uncultured Solirubrobacterales bacterium | reverse complement strand
GCGGCGAGCAGCTCTCGGAGCTGTGTCAGTCGCTGGGTCAGCGCCCAACGGCGGTCGTCGCTGACGAGCGCCTCGAACCACCACTGGCCCTCGTCGTCGTGCCGCAACACATGGTCGTAGTAGGCGAAGTGAAAGTCCGGCAGTGGATTGGGACGCACCGGTCCCGGCGGCAGTTGCTCGACCCGGGCGCCGAGGCGATAGCCGAGCCAGCCGAACCAGCCGCCACCCACCGCGCGGACCGCGGCGTCCGCGGGGTCCGCGGGGTCTGCGCCGTCCGGGGTCTGGCCGTGGAGTTCGAGCGCCGGCTGGTCATCGAGCAGCGCAAACGGATCCGCGCCGGGATCGGCGACGTGCAGCGGGCACGAGCCGACGATCGCGCCGCCGCCGGCCCAGTTGCCGCTGAGCGCGAACGGCAGCGGCTGACCGCTCAGCGCTCGCAGCACCTGCTGTGGCGTCAGCGTGCAGCGCAGCGGCACGCGCTCGACGGTCACACGATGGGCGCGCGCGAGCATTTGGATGAATTCATACACTACGGCCGATGACAGCGACCCTGATCGATGGCAAGGCAATCGCCCAGGAAGTACGCGCTGAGGTGCGCGAGGAGATCGTTGCATGGAGTGCGGCCGGTGGTCCACGTCCGGGACTGGCGACCATTCTCGTCGGCGACGATCCGGCGTCCGCGGTCTACGTCTCCGGCAAGCAGAAGGCGTGCGCGGAGGTGGGGATCGAAGGGTTCTCGCATCAATTGCCTGCGGCGACGACGTCGGCCGAGGTCGAGCAATTGCTGGCGGAGCTCGGTGCGGACAAGCGGGTCTCCGGAATCCTGCTGCAGCTGCCGACCCCGGACCACATCGACGGCTCGTATCTGACGACCCTGATCGATCCGAGCAAGGACGTCGACGGTCTGACGCCCGTCTCGGCCGGCCGGCTGGCGAAGGGGCTTGCGGGACTGCGGCCGTGCACTCCGGCCGGCGTGATCGAACTGCTCCGCCGCCACGATGTTTCACTTGTCGGCGCCGAGGCCGTCGTGGTCGGCCGTTCGGACCTGGTCGGCAAACCCGTCGCCGCGCTGCTGCTGGCGCAGCACGCGACGGTCACAATCTGCCACTCACGCACCCGCGATCTGCCCGAAGTCTGCCGTCGCGCCGACGTGCTGATCGCCGCCGTCGGCCGTCCCGAGATGGTTCGGGGCGACTGGATCAAGCCCGGGGCGGCCGTGATCGACGTCGGGATCAACCGCACCGAGCACGGGCTCGTCGGGGATGTGCACTTCGAGTCCGCCGTTGAGCGCGCCGGTCTGATCACCCCGGTTCCCGGTGGAGTCGGGCCGATGACGATCGCGATGCTGTTGCGCAACACGCTGCAGGCCGCGCGCGCCCACGCCGACGCCGACGGGTTCGAGCCGGCTTTGAGAGCATGAGCGCCGATGGCACGGCCGATCGTCCTTGGGGTGGTAGGCGACTCCGGCGCCGGTAAGACCACGCTGACGCGCGGACGCCGTCACGACCGCCGGTGAGCACGTCGTACCGCCGCTGCTGCGGACGTTCCGAGAAGCGCACCCCGAGCTCCAGATCACACTCGCGGTCGGCAACCGCGAGGAGGTGTTCGCGCGGCTGGTTGCCCACGAGGTCGACGTCGGGATCACCGGCCGCGTGCCGGACGCGTTGCCGCTGCACGGTCGCCCGTTCGCCACGAACCAGTTTGTGCTGATCACCGCGCCGGCTGACCCGCTCGCGACAGCCCGGGCCGTGGCGATCGAGGAGTTGGCGGGCCGCGCCTGGCTGCTGCGCGAGCCCGGCTCGGGCACCAGGATCCTGTGCGAGGAATACCTGGCCGCGCACGAGCTGGCGCCGAAGACGCTGACGCTCGGCTCAAACGGCGCGATCAAGCAGGCCGCCGGACTGGGCCTCGGCGTCGCGGTCCAATCTCGCTGGTCGGTCCAGGTCGAGGTGGAGATGGGGATGCTCGCCACGATCCGGGTCCGTGGCGGCCTCCCCCGGCGTTCCTGGCACGTCGTGAACTCCGCCGTCGGGCCGGTCCGTGATGAGGTCCGGGCGTTCATCGAGTTCACCCAGTCCCGGGCCGCGCAGCACGCACTCGCGGGGGGCTAGTGCTGCACTAGGGTGAGGGCCCTTCGGAGGGGTCCTACCGGCGGCCGGCGCGGTGTCGTTGTGTGGTGGTCGCCGCCGGCGTTGCCGTTGACGCCGAGGATCTGGACGGTCGGGCTCTGCGTCGGGGCGCGAAACACACACGATCTGCCGCAGTTCACCGTCTCGCTGGAGGTGGGGGAGATGGTGTCCGTATACCGGTAGCGATCGACCTCAGTTCCCAGGAAGACAGCGAACTGCGGTTGATTGTGTCTGTTGTGGTCCGCTGAGCCGTCCGGATCTCGTCCGGCAAGATCTCCGCGAGGTCCGCCGCTTGGTGTGAGGTGTGAACCAAACCAAACCCTTCCCAAGCGCCTTTACCGTGGCACGACCAACCTTCGACAGCCCGGCCGCCAAGGCGCAAGCCCGCTGTCGCCGCCGGACCGGGCTGCGGCCCCACCGCCGCCTGCCAGGCCGGATCACGTGGCCTCAACCCTCCGGGAACCGCGCCGCCCACGGCTCACGCTGCACCCGAGCCGCGTTGATCACGTACGAGAGCAGCCGGTACCAGCCGGCGATGATCAGCAGCTCGAGCAGCTGATCCTCGTTGTAGCGCTCCGCGAGCGCGGACCACAGCGGGTCCGAGACGTCGTAGGTCTCGTGCAGCTCATCGGCCAGACGGATCAGCAGCGCGTCGGACCCCTGATCCCAGGCCGGGTCGGTTGGGAGGCCACCCGCGGTCGCGGCGAGCTGCTCGTCGGTGAGCCCGAGCGGCTTGCCGAAGGCGAGCGCGTGCACGCCCCATTCGTACTCCGCGCCGGCTCGGGCGCACGTGCGATGGATGAGGATCTCGCGCTCGCGCGGCTCGACCAGACCGTGGCCAAGGTAGCTTCGAATTCCAAAGCAGGCAAGCCGACGCCGCTGCCCGGCCGGGCGGTGCGTGGCTCGCGCACCGGTCGGCCGGCGATGGCATTGCTGGACCTGCTCGGACGACGCTGGGCACTGCGCGTCTTGTGGGAGCTGCGGGACGGTGCGCCGGTCACGTTCCGCGAGCTCCAGGAGCGCTGCGGTGGCGTCTCCTCCAGCGTGCTCAACGACCGGCTGCGCGAACTCCGCGACGCACGGATCCTCGCCGCCGAGCCTCGGGGCGGCTACCGGCTCACACCCGACGGCCAGGATCTTCTGCGCGCGCTCGAACCGCTCGACGCCTGGGCCAAGGCCTGGGCCGGCCGGACCGCGGCGCCGAGTCGGAGCTAGCAGCGGCGCTGCTCAGGCCGCGGTTGTCAGGACCGGCTCGTCGACCAGCACACAGTCAAGCGCGGTGAGCACCCGTTCGGCGACGTCGATCCGCGCGTTCTCGCCCATCAGTCCGATCCGCCACATCGCGGGCGCTGAGGCACCGAGCCCGCCGCCGATCTCGATCCCGTGCTCGCGCAGCATCCGTCGCTGCACACGCTTGCCGTCGACGCCGTCCGGAATCAGGACCGCGGTCAGCGGCGCGAGCTGGCGTTCGGGGTCGGCGAACAGCTGCAGCCCGCGTTCCCGGAGCCCGGCTTGGAGGAAGCGCCCGGCCTCCTGATGGCGCTGCCAGCGCTCATCGAGCCCTTCCAGCAGCCCCTGACGAAGGGCCTCGTGCAGGGCGTAGATGTGCAGGATCGGCGCGGTGTGGTGATACACGGCGGGCCGATCGATCCAGTAGCGCTCGAGCATCCGCAGATCCAGCGAGAACGGCACCGGATTCGTGCGTGCCGCGATCCGAGCCAGCGCGCGCTCCGAGATCGCCACAGGCGACATTCCCGGAGGAGCGCCGAGGCACTTCTGCGTGCAGGAGTACGCGTAGTCGACGCCCCAAGCATCGAACTCGAGCTCGACTCCGCCCAGCGACGTCACGCAGTCGGCCAGCAGCATGACATCGGAGTCGCGCAGCTCAGCCCCGAGCTCCGCGAGCGGGTGCTCGACCCCGGTCGAGGTCTCGGCGTGAACAACCGCGACGAGCCTCGCCCACGGATGCCGCTCGAGCGCATCGAACAGACGCTCGTTGGCGACGTGCTCTCCCCACGGCGCAGTCACCTCGACCACCTCAGCCCGCTGCCGCCAGGCGATGTCGGCGATTCGGCGCCCGAAGAAGCCGTTGCTGGCAACGATGACGAGGTCGCCGGGTTCGAGCAGGCTCGCGATTCCGGCCTCCATTCCCGACGTGCCGGTCGCCTGGAGCGGCAGCACGACACCTTCAGGAGCCCGGTAGACGTCGCGCAGCAGGCTCACGACTTCCGCGAGGATGTCGTGCAGATCGGGGTCGAGATGGCCGAGCATCGGGCGCTGCATCGCGTTGAGCGCGGCGGGCGACACGTTGCTCGGACCCGGACCGCAGAGCAGGCGGTCCGGCGGATTGAGGGGTGTGGGGAAGGCGATCATCGGCGCGAGGCTAGACGAGCGATCACGCAACCAAAAGCAAAGAATTCTGCGCTTATCCAAAGACTCGGGTCTATGTATTCAGAGAACCCGTTGCCACGAACAAATTGATCTAATGATGCTTGCGTCGCGGGTCCGGGACCGCTCTACTGCCGCCCCATGACATCCACCTCCACCCGCCTACATCGCAGTGAGCTGGCCGTGCCCGGCAGCAACGTGCGGATGCTCGAGAAGGCGCCCGAGCTGGGCGCCGACATCGTGATGCTCGACCTCGAGGACTCGGTTGCGCCCGACGACAAGCAACAGGCCCGGATCAACGTGATCGACGCGCTACGCGAGCTGGACTTCTCAGGCAGCTCGGTGTCGCTGCGTATCAACGGCCTTGACACCCACTACTGCTACCGCGACATCGTCGACGTCGTCGAGGAGGCTGGGGGCGCGCTGGACGCGATCATGATCCCGAAGGTGAGCTGCGCGGGCGACGTGCACCTGGTGGCGACGCTGCTGACGCAGATCGAGGATGCGATCGGGCTCGAGCGGCGGTTGGGGCTCGCCGTGCTGATCGAGACCGCAATCGGGATGGCCAACTGTGAGGAGATCGCGCGGGCATGCCCCGAACGGATGGAGGCGATGGTGTTCGGAGTGGCCGACTACGCCGCGTCGATGCAGAGTCACACGACCTCGATCGGCGGCGCGAATCCCGACTACGCGATCCTCACCGATCCGAACGGCTCGCCGGATCGGCACCGCCACTGGGGCGATCAGTGGCACTACGCGCTCTGCCGGATCGCGGTCGCCTGCCGCGCGTATGGGTTGCGTCCGATCGACGGGCCGTTCGGCGACTTCACCGACCCCGAGGGTTACCTGGCCTCGGCACGCCGTGCGGCGGTGCTCGGATACGAAGGCAAATGGGCGATCCATCCATCGCAGATCGAGCTTGCCAACGAGGTGTTCACACCCGACCCGCAGCTGGTGCGCAAAACGCACCGGATCGTCGCCGCGATGAAAGACGCCGCCGCTCAGGGCAAGGGCGCCGTGTCGCTGGACGGCAGGCTGATCGACGCTGCCTCGATCCGGATGGCGCAGACGCTGCTCGCAAAGCTCGAGCAGATCGAGGTGCGCAGCGCTCACCCAGCCGCGCTCTCCACGAACGCGCGCACCAGCGAAGAGTCGTCGTCGGCGCAGGTAATGGCCGCGAGCTCGGCTACCGGCGCGCCGGCGACGGGGCGGTAGGTCACGCCGTCGAGCGCCAGGCGTGCAACGGAGGAGGGCACGAGCGAGATGCCGATCCCGGCCGCCACGAGCCCGATGATCGTCAGCATCTCCGGCGCGTACTGAACCACGTGCGGTGGGGCTCCGGTGGTCGCGACGCTGCCGATCAGCAGGTCATGAAAGCCGGGCGCCTGGGCCCGCGGGAATAGTACGAACGGGGCTGCGCACAGCCGCTTGAGCGGCACTCTGCGCAGCGCTGCCAGCGGATGCTCGACGGGGAGCGCCGCCAGGATTCGCTCGCGCATCACGGTCTCGACTCGCAATTCGGTGTCGTCTTCGATCGGCGGTCGCACGAGCCCCACGTCGATCACACCTGCCTGCACCGCCCGCAGTTGCTCGATCGTCGAGCGCTCGTGCAGCTCAATCTCGATCCCGGGGCGCGCGGCGCGGAAGCGCTGGACGATTTCCGGTACGACCGAGAGCAGCGCCGAGCCGACGAAGTTGATCCTCAGCCGTCCGGTCTGGCCGGCGTCGATCCGCCGGGCGGTGGCGACCGCTCCGTCGAGCTCTGACAGCAGCGCCCGGGCGTCACGCAGGAACGCGTCGCCGGCGTGTGTCAGCTCGACGCGCCGCCGCGTGCGCGCCAGCAAGACGCAGCCCATCTCCTCCTCCAATTGCCGGATCGCCTGACTCAGCGGAGGCTGCGAGATATGCAGGCGGGCGGCCGCACGCCGGAAGTGGAGCTCCTCGGCGACGGCGACAAAGTAGCGCAGCTGACGCAATTCCATGGCAGTGCTCCTGATTTGGTATCCAAATCAATAATGCCGATTTCCATATTGGACACGATCACAGCGCAGGATTACCTTCTCGCGCGACCATGAAGAGCAGCCTCGAGATTGCCCAGGAAGCCGAACTCCGACCAATCGAAACAATCGCCGAGCAGATCGGGCTCGACCCCGACGAGATCGAGCCCTACGGTCGCTACAAGGGCAAGATCGCCCTGTCGGTGATCGATCGCCTCGCCGAGGCGCAGGACGGCAAGCTCGTGTGCGTCGCGGGCGTGACTCCGACAAAAGCCGGGGAGGGCAAGACCACGACCGCCGTCGGATTGACCCAGGGCCTCGGCGCGATCGGCAAGAACCCTGTGCTGTGCCTGCGCGAGCCGTCGCTGGGTCCGGTGTTCGGGATCAAGGGCGGCGCCGCGGGCGGCGGCCTGACCCAGGTCGTGCCGATGGAGGACCTGAACCTGCACTTCACCGGTGACATCCACGCGATCGGCGCGGCCAACAACCTGCTCGCCGCGATGATCGACGCGTCGATCCTGCACGGCAACCCGCACCATCTCGACGCGCTGCAAATCTCATGGCGTCGCGCGGTCGATATGAACGACCGGGCGCTGCGCCAGATCACGATCGGGCTCGGCGGCCGGGCCAACGGCTATCCCCGGGAGACCGGCTTCGACATCACCGCCGCATCCGAGGTGATGGCGATCCTCGCGGTCTCACAGGACCTGCACGACCTCCGCCGCCGGCTCGGGGCGATCACCGTCGGCCACTCCTACGACGGCGCGCGGGCCGTCACAGCCGAGGACATCGGCGCAGCGGGCGCGATGACGGTGCTGCTGAAGCAGGCGATCAAGCCCAACCTGATCCAGACGCTCGAGGGCCAGCCGTGCCTGATGCACTGTGGCCCGTTCGCGAACATCGCCCACGGCAACTCCTCACTCGTGGCAGACAAGATCGGACTGAAGCTCGGTGAGTACGTGATCACCGAGTCCGGGTTCGGGTCGGACATGGGGATGGAGAAGCTCTTCGACATCGTCTGCCGCGGCGGCGGCCTGACACCGAGTGCGGTTGTGCTCGTCTGCACCGTCCGTGCCCTGAAGCATCACGGCGGATTGGAGGACGACCCGCGGGTGCAGCGCGCGCAGGCGATGGCCGGGATCGAGATCGGCGCCGGCAACCTCCGCCGCCACCTCGGGATCGTCGGGGAATTCGGCCTGCCCTGCGTCGTCGCGATCAACCGCCGGCCGGGTGACACCGACGAAGAAGTTGAGCTCGTTCGCCGGTTGGCGCTGGACTTCGGCGCGTTCGCGGCCGAGGTCAACGACGGATTCGCCCGCGGCGGGGTCGGTGCGGCGGACCTCGCTTCGGCAGTGGTGGACGCATGCGAGCAGCCCTCGGAGTTCCGCATGATGTACGAGGACTCCGACCCGATCCTCGCGAAGATCACCGCGGTCGCCAAGCGCGTCTACGGCGCCAAGGACGTCTTCCTGTACCCCGATGCGGAGCGCGAAACTGCGCAGTTCACCGCCGACGGCCTTGGGAACCTTCCGATCTGCATGGCGAAGACGCACTTGTCACTCTCAGCCGACCCGTCGCTGCTCGGCGCGCCGGAGGACTTCACGCTTCCGGTACGTGACATCCGCGCCTACAGCGGCGCCGGCTGGCTCGTCCCGCTCTGCGGAGACATCACACAGATGCCGGGACTCGGCACGACGCCGGCCGCGCTGAACGTCGACATCGACGCCGACGGGCGTACGGTCGGCCTGTTTTAGGGGGCAGAGCCCCCAATCTCTTTAGCGCCCTTCGAGCACCTGCGGATTGACCGGTGTCGGCGGTCGCTCGCCGCGCACGGCGGCGATCGCGTTCTGTGCTGCAAGCACAGCCATCGCGGTCCGGGTCTCGATCGTGGCCGAGCCGAGGTGCGGCGCGATGGCTACGTTGTCCAGCGTGAGCAGCTCGGGGTGGACCTGCGGCTCTGCCTCGAACACGTCCAGTGCAGCCCCGGCGATCACGCCCTCGCGCAGCGCCGCTGCGAGCGCCGCCTCGTCGACGATCGGCCCGCGCGCAGTGTTGACGAGATACGCCGTCGGGCGCATCTGTGCCAGCCGCCCGGCGTCGATCAGATGACGGGTCTCCGGCGTCAATGGGCAATGGAGGGTGACAACGTCCGCGGCGGCGAGCAGCTCGTCAAGCGGAATGTGACGGGCTCCGCCCAACCCTTGCTCGACAGCGTCCGGCGCGCGACGGCGGCCGGTGTAGACAATCTCCATTCCGAACGCCCGTGCGCGCCGCGCGGTCGCCTGCCCGATCGCGCCAAGGCCGATCACGCCGAGCGTCTTGCCCGCCAATCCGGTGCCGAGCATGAAGAACATATGCCAGGACCATGGTGTCGCGGCCCGCAGCAGCCGCTCACCCTCGCCCAGTCGACGCGTCACCGACAACATCAGCGCGATCGTGAGGTCGGCGGTCGCGTCGGTCAGGACGCCCGGAGTATTCGTGACGAGCACGCCCCGCTCGCTGCAGGCCGCGACGTCGATGTTGTCGTAACCGACGGCCACGTTGGCGACGCAGCGCAGCTGCGGTCCTGCGGCATCGAGAAAGGCGGCGTCGACCCGGTCGTGCAGCAGTGTGACGGCCGCATCGACACGTGCGACCGCGTCGTGCAGCTCGGCCGGCGTGAGCGCGCGATCATGGGGCGAGAGCCACAGCTCGCCAGCCCCCGAAAGCAGCTCCACGGCGGGCTCCGGGACGCGGCGCATGACCGCGAACCGTGGTCTCGCATCGGATCGGAGCGGTGCCTCGCGGGTGGTCATTTGCCGTTAGATGAATTCGTTCATTGTGCCGCCGAGCGGCGCTTGTCCGGGCCAGCGGCGGAACACCGTTCGATATAGTTTCACGGGAGCCGGCATCGGTGTCAGCAGGCGAACCCGAGCGCCGGCTACTGGACACATTCGTTCAAAGAGAGGGAGACGCATGCGCACTCGTACTCGACTGACGACGCCGCTGATCCGTCGCGACGGGGAGCTCTGCCCGGCCTCCTGGGAAGAAGCGCTCGACCGCGCCGCCGCCGGCCTCGCGCGGGCCCGCACGACGCCGACGACGCGCTCGTTTGGGATGTTCTCGTGCTCAAAGGCGACGAACGAGATGAACTTCCTGGCTCAGAAGTTCGCGCGCCAAGTGATGGGCTCCAACAACATCGATTCCTGCAACCGAACTTGACACGCACCTAGCGTCGTCGGTCTGGCGACGGTCTTCGGTGCGGGCGGCGGGACGTCGTCCTATAAAGAAGTGGAGGAGACCGACCTGATCGTGCTCTGGGGCTCGAACGCCCGCGAGACGCACCCGATCTTCTTCCACCACGTCCTCAAGGGCGTCCACAACGGTGCGCGGCTGATCGTGGTCGACCCGCGGCGGACGGCGTCCGCGAAGTGGGCTGACATGTGGCTCGGTCTCGACGTGGGGACCGATATCCCCCTGGCGTGCGCGGTGGCGCGGGAAATCATTCATTCGGACTTGTGCGATCAGCGCTTCATCGAACGCGCGACAGACGGCTTTGGCGCGTTCTCGGAGTCCGTCGAGCCGTACACGCTCCAGGAGGGAGAGCGGCTGACGGGCGTCCCGGCCGACGCGATCCGCGAGCTTGCCCACGCCTACGGCCGCGCCGACCGCGCGATCGTCTGCTGGACGCTCGGGATCACCGAGCACCACAACGCCGTCGATAACGTGCTGGCGCTGATCAACCTGGCGCTGCTGACCGGCCACGTGGGCCGCTATGGCTCGGGCCTGAACCCGCTGCGCGGTCAGAACAACGTCCAGGGCGGCGGCGACATGGGCGCGATCCCGAACAAGCTCTCCGGCTTCCAGGACATCGAACAGAACACCGACGCGCGTGAGCGCTTCGAGCAAGCCTGGGGCACGACGATTGACCCCCACTACGGCTGGCACCTGACCCAGATGTTCGACGGGATGGAGCGCGGCGAGTTGCGAGCGCTGTATGTGATCGGCGAGAACCCGGCCCAGTCCGAGGCCGACGTCGAGCGCGCGCGCAAGCTGCTCGGCGATCTTGACTTCCTCGTCGTTCAGGACATCGTCATGACGAGCACCGCGGAGATGGCAGACGTGGTGCTGCCCGGATCGGCCTCCTGGTGCGAAGCGGACGGCACAGTGACCAATTCTGAGCGACGCGTTCAGCTGGTCCGCAAGGCGCTCGAGCCGCCGGGCGAGGCGCGCGAGGACACCTGGATCCTGGCTCAGCTGGCGCGCCGACTGGGTCAGGAGTGGGGTGAGCCGACGGCGGAGGAGATCTGGAATGAGCTGCGCTCGCTCAGCCCGATGCACGCGGGAATGAGCTACGAGCGCCTCGCTGAGCACGGCGGCCTGCAGTGGCCGTGCACCAGCGAGGATGACCCCGGAGCGCTGTTCCTTCACGGGCGCTTGTGGCAGGATCCGATCGAAGGTTCCCCCGCGCCGTTCAGCGTCACGCCGCACAGCCCGCCGGTCGACCTGCTCGACGACGAGTACCCGATCCGTTTGACGACCGGTCGGCGGCTTGAGTCGTACAACACCGGCGCGCAGACCAATTTGTACAACTCGCCGCTGCATCGCGGCGAGTCGATCGATCTGAGCCCGCAGGATGCCGCTTCGCTTGCGATCGCAGAGGGCGAGCTCGTGCGGATCAGCTCGCGACGCGGCTCGGTCACGGCCCCGGCTCGGATCGACTCCGGGCTGCGCCCCGGCCTCGCGTTCATGACCTTCCACTTCCCAGATCAGGTCGAGACCAACGTGTTGACGATCGATGCGACCGATCCCAAGTCCGGCACCGCCGAGTTCAAGGCAACGGCGATCAGGGTCGAGAAGCTGACTGAAGCAGCGCCGAGCGGCAACGGCGCGCGTGAGCACGCGGCCGCGCCCGACGGAAATCGAGCACCCGTGACAGAGGTCGTCTGATGGACCTACGGCTGCTCGTTGCGGTACCCAGCGACGCCGAGCGTGCGGCGGTTGACGGTGCCGTTGGTTCGCTTGCAGCGAACGTGAAAGCCGACGCCGGCGCGGCCAACGGAACGCCCTCGCGGACGGACCTCAATGGGCGCGTCGTGCATGGCGGACACGATGCTCGTGACCAGCGTCACCTGCTATTGCCGGTGCTGCAGGCAGTGCAGGCCCGGATTGGATGGATCAGCGACGGCGCGCTGAATTACGTTTGCGAGCGACTGACGGTGCCGCCGGCCGACGCCTACGGCGTTGCCACGTTCTACGGGCTGCTGTCGGTGGAGCCGCGCCCGGCACGGGTGCTGCACGTGTGCGACGACATCGCCTGCCGCTGCCACGGTGCGGAGGAGATGATCGCCGAGCTCGAGCAGCGGTTCGGTCCAGAGGATGCTGAGCGCGACGGCGCGGCCTGGCTGCGCAGCCCGTGCCTCGGGCAGTGCGATCACGGACGGGCGGCGATGCTCACCGAGGCAGGGGAGGAGCCGGTCGAGCGCGTGCTTGCGCCGGTCGATGTCGACGGCGCGCTCGCAGCGTTGCAGGGCGAGGCGACGGCGACGGCGGTCCGCACGAGCGTCCCGCAGCAGGGCTCGCCCGAGCTCCAGCTGCTGCGACGCATCGGCGTGGTCGATCCCCGCAGCCTGCACGACTACCGCGCGGCGGGCGGCTACGACGCGCTGCGCCGTGCGTTCGAGCTCGGCTCCAGCGGTGTGATCCGCGAGGTCAAGGACTCGCGGCTGCTCGGTCGCGGTGGCGCGGCGTTCCCAACAGGCGTCAAATGGGAGGCCGTGGCTCAGCAGCCCGCCCGGCCTCACTATCTCGTCTGCAACGCCGACGAGTCCGAACCGGGGACGTTCAAGGACCGCGTCCTGCTCGAAGGCGACCCGTATTCGGTGATCGAGGCGATGACGATCGCCGCCTACGCGACCAACTGCGAGCGCGGCTACCTGTATCTGCGCGGCGAGTACCCGCACGCGCTGGAGTTGATCGAGCAGGCGCTGGCCGAGGCCCGCCATCACGGGTACCTGGGCGCGAACATCCTCAGCCAGGGATTCTCATTCGACATCGAGATTCGTCGCGGCGCGGGCGCGTACATCTGCGGTGAGGAGACCGCGATCTTCAACTCGATCGAGGGCTTCCGCGGAGAGCCTCGCTCGAAGCCGCCGTTCCCGGTCACGCACGGCCTGTTTGAGAAGCCGACCGTGGTCAACAACGTCGAGACGCTCGTCAACGTGCTCGGAATGCTGCTGGACTCCGGCCCGGCGTATGCCCGGATCGGCACCGAGCAGTCAACGGGCACAAAGCTGTTCTGCGTATCCGGTCACGTGGCGCAACCGGGCGTCTACGAGGTGCCGTTCGGGGAGACACTCGGGGGGCTGCTGGCGCGGGCCGGTGGTGTGCCCGGCGGGCGCAATCTGCAGGCCGTGCTGTTGGGCGGCGCCGCCGGCTCGTTTGTTGCAGCCGACCAGCTCGGGTTGCCGTTGACGTTCGAAGGTGCGCGTGGCGCCGGCGCGACGCTCGGCTCCGGCGTCATACTCGCATTCGATGACACCGTGCAGCTTCCCGGAATGCTGATGCGGATCGCCGGCTTCTTCCGCGACGAGTCATGCGGTCAATGCACGCCGTGCCGGGTGGGGACGGTGCGCCAGGAGGAGGCGCTCGCACGGCTGATCTCGGGACGCACCCGCGGCGGCGTCGCCGACGAGCTGGCGCTGCTCGAGGATGTCGGCACCTGCATGCGTGACTCTTCGATCTGCGGGCTTGGCCAGACGGCTGCAAGTGCGATCGCGTCGGCGATCGAGCGGCTGGGCGTGTTTTCGGAATCAAACTCGGAGGGGGTGGCGTCGTGAGCGCAGCGCGGACCGTCAAGCTGACCGTCGACGAGCGCGAGGTCACGGTCTCCGAGGGCGCGACGCTGCTCGATGCCTGCCAGAGGCTGGAGATCGACACACCGACCCTGTGCTTCGGCGAGACGCTGGCGCCGGCGAATGCCTGCAGGGTGTGCATGGTCGAGCTCGAGGGCGCGCGCACGCTGGTGCCTGCCTGTTCACGGCTGGCCGAGGAGGGGATGGTGATCCACACGGACTCAGAGCGCGTGCGCCTGAACCGGAAGATGGTCCTCGAGATGCTCGCCTCCTCGGTCGACCTGTCGACGACGCCGGGCTTCGAGCTGTACATCGAGCGCTACGACGCCCGACCCGAACGCTACGGCCCGCCCGCCCCGCCTGACCCCGGCCGTGAGCGGCGCCGCGCCGGACATCATGTGGTCCCGGACGGCCAGACCGCGGCGACTGTCGCCGGCCCCGTGAAGCTCGACAACGAGCTGTACGTTCGCGACTACTCCAAGTGCGTGCTCTGTTACAAGTGCGTGGACGCCTGCGGCGACCAGCATCAGAACACGTTCGCGATCACCGTCGCCGGTCGCGGCTTCGACGCGCACATCTCGACGGAGTTCGCGGCACCGCTTCCGGACTCCGCCTGCGTGTACTGTGGAAATTGCATCGCCGTCTGCCCGACGGGCGCCCTGATGCCGCAGACGGAATACGAGTTGCGCGCGCGCGGCGAGTGGGACGAGTCGCGCCAGACCACGACCGACACGATCTGCGCGTTCTGCGGTGTCGGCTGCAACCTGACGCTGCATGTTCAGGACAATCACATCGTCAAGGTCGATTCGCCCGCTGATCACGATGTGACGCTCGGGAATCTGTGTGTGAAGGGCCGCTTCGGGTTCCAGCACGTCCAAGCCCTCCAGATCGACGTCGCGCCCGCCGGCGAGGAATCTCCCGCGTTGAAGGAGTGACAAATTCGTCCAACGCGCGTCCGGCCGGGCGACTAGGGTTCAACCTAGGTGAACGGCGAGTCCCAGGTGGTCGAGGCCCGGTCGCTGGTCGACAGCGCCGAGCAGGCCCTGCGCAATTGGCTGGCCGGCGGTCGCTACCGGCAAGGGGATCGGCTGCCGCCCGAGCACGAGGTCGCGGCGATGCTCGGTGTCTCGCGCGGGACGCTGCGCAGTGCGCTTCAGCGACTGGAGGAGAGCGGTGAGATCGTGCGCCGCCAGGGGAGCGGGACGTTCGTTGGGCGGATGGCGGTCCCGAGCGCGCTTGACGAGCGGCTCGAGCGGCTCGAGCCGTACTCATCGCTTGCCGCGCGCCGCGGGCTGACGCTGACCTGCCACGACCTGAGCATCGACCGCCGCGCCGTCGGCGGCGAGGTGGGGGAGGCGCTTGGCCTCTCGCCGATCGCCCAGGCAACCACGATCTCACGCACCCTCGTGGCCGACGACGCGCCGGTCGCGGTGATGTTCGATGTCGTGCATCCCAGCTTGTCGCTGCCCGGCGACGCTGCGCTGCTCGAATCGCTGGAGGGCGGCCAGATGGTGCTCGACGTGCTGATCGGGCTCGGCGTGCCGGTTACGTTCGCGCGCACGCGCGTGATCCCTTACCTGCTTGATTCGCGCGAGCGCGCCGGCAAGCTGCTCGGCGTCCGGCGCACGATGGCGGTGCTGCAACTGGAGGAGCTGATCTATGCGGGCCGCGACGAGCGGGTCGCATACTCACGGGACCTGTTCGCCCCCGGCGGCATCGACGTGATGGTGATGCGCTCGCTCGAGTCCACCCGGCCGGCTCCGATCGTGAACCTGCGCAACGCACGCGGCAGCCGCGCCGGCGCAGGCACCCGCAAGCCGCGGGGACGGCGAGCCACCGGCGAGGCGGGCTAGCAGCTAGCTTTTGGCGCGGGCGCGGGGCGGCGCTGGCGCGGGCGCGGTGCGGGCGCGGGCGCGGTCGCGCCCTGTCGCGCGTTCGCGGGCGGCGGCGACGAACAGCGCGAACAAGGGGCTGTCCGGCTGCTCCTGCAGCTCCCACTGCACGGCGATGCACAACGCGGCGGCGCCGCCCACCTCGATCGCCTCGATCACACCGTCGTGGGCAGTGGCGCTGACGGTGACGCCGTCCCCGAGGCTCGCGATGCTCTGATGGTGATAGCTATTGACGCTTGCTGACGTGCCAAGCGCCTGCTCGAGGCTGCTCCCCGGCGCGACGCTGATCTGATGCGAAGGGTGTTCGGGCGGCGGTTCGTCTGCCAGCCGCGCGTGCACGACCAGATCCCAGCGGTCCCAGTCGCCGCCCAGATGCTCGTTCGCCGGCGCAGGCAGCACGCTGTGGTCCGGGTGCAGGGCGCCGCCAAGGGCGACGTTGATGATCTGCATTCCGCGGCAGATCCCGAGCAGGGGCACGCCGGCGTGGATCGCCTCGCGCGCGAGCGCGAGCTCGGCGTCGTCGCGCAGTTGTGAGTACTGCGTCGCGGTTGGATGGGGCGGGCCGCCGAAGCGGGCCGGATCGATATCGCGCCCAACGGCGAGAACTAGACCGTCCAGTCTTGTGAGGATGGCCTTGGGGCGCTGCGAGTACGGCAGCGTGACCGCGACGGCACCGTGCTGCTCGAGCGGGCGACTGAAAGCGACGCCGAGATAGTCCCCATAGTCGGTGAACCCGGTCGAGATGCCGATCAGCGGGTCCGTCTCAGCTCCAGGGGTAGGGACTGTTGGAGACCGGGTGAAGGTCGCCGGACTGGAATCGCTCATAGCGGAACGGATGCAGCAGGGCGGAGTGCTCGCCGGCCAGCACGCGCGCGATCTCCCGACCGACGGCGATCATCTTGTAGCCGTGGTTTGAGTCGGCGGCGACGAACACGTTCGGGCGCATGTAGTCGAACACCGGGAAGTTGTCGACCGTGAACGCGCCGACTCCGCCCGAGCGGGTGTGCCGGTAATAGCTGCGCCCGCCCTCGAAGCGCTGCAGGCAATGTGAGAGCGCCGCCGACCACATGTCGGGGAACCCGGGGTCGACGGTTCCGCCCGGGTATGGATCGACCTGGAACTCCTCGCCGACCGTCAGCGGCTGGGCGCCACCTTGAATCGAGTTGCGGTCGGGCTTGAAGTACACGCCCCACGGTTGATCGGTGATCAGGCGTCCGTCGTCGGTATGCAGTGGCCGGTCGCTGTCGACATGCAGGACCGGCGATGAGCGGCCGTCGGTCGTGACGAACTCGCTCGGGTCGATCTCGAGCTCGCCCTCCTGGAGGTACCAGTAGGTCCACATCGGCTGGTCCTCGACGAGTGTCCCGTCGGGCTGACGGACGTCGAGGCGATCTGGGAGGCCGAGCATCTCCCACAGCGACGCGATCCACGGGCCGACCGCAACGACCACCCGATCGACGTCGATCGGACCGGCGCTGGTGCTGACGCTGGTGACGGCGCCCGAGCCGTCGCTGTTGAAGCCGGTGACCTCGACGCCGGTGATGATCTCGGCGCCGGCCGCACGCGCCTTGTCGGCGAGCCCGGCCATCGACTCGCGGTTGAAGGCGTAGCCGCCGGCATGCTCGTGGAGACAGACGGTCAGCCCGGGCGCGCGCCAGTCGCCGAACAGCGACTTCATGTGTGCTGCGACCTGCTCCTCACCGACGTGCAGTTCGGAGGGGTAGCCGATCCGTTGCTGGCGCTCGTAGACCTCGATCAGGTCGGACTCTTGGGCGGGCGGGCCCAGCGCGACGTAGCCGGTGCCGTGGTAGTGGAGCGCCTCCGGGTCCGATTCCCAGACCTCGACGCAGGCGGCCATCAGCTCCGACATCGCCGGCTGGAAATAGTTGTTGCGCACGACGCCGCATGCGATTCCAGACGCGCCGGCGCCGACGCCGGTCTTGTCGACAACGACGACCCGCTCCCCCTGTGCGGCGAGGTGCCAGGCGGTCGACAGCCCATGAACGCCGGCGCCGATCACGAGGACCGAGGTGGAGGAGGGCAGGCGATCAGTCATGGGCGCTCCAGGTTTGAAAGTGGCGACGGTGGAGGGCGTTGCCTATTGCGCAATGCCATTGCGCTGTGCGCACGTGAAAGTAACAGTTGGCTCGGAGGGGGTCAAGGGGGTGGCGGCGTCGCGGGCGAGCGGGGCCGGGGTTGGGGGTGGCGGGCCCTCCGCGGGCGTTCTGAGGCAAACGTTGGCGTTTTACCGCCGAGGGGTGGCGGTGGAACGCCAAAGTTCCCGCAGACGGGCGCCTGCGCGGGGTTTGGACTGGCGTCGGGGTGGACTCGGGCTGGCGTCGGCGTGGGGTCGGGCGGGCGCTTGCGCTGGCTCGGGCTGACGCCCGGCTCAATCCCGCCGGCGTGCTTGCCTCGCCCCACCCCAACTGGTATAAAACCGCCATGTACGAATTTGTCCAGTGGGCTGGCGCTTGGGTGGGTGCTGACGGGGCTCGGCTGGGCGGTTGAGACCGAGGAGCGCGACGCTGTCGCCTGGCGGCGACCGTACGAGAACGTGAACCTGTCCGGCCCACCGTGTCGTTGCGGCGGATGGGAGGACGAAAGGAGTGGAGATGGCGGTAGTGAGTGAGAAGCCGGCACCGGCCACGCTGTTCGGAGGGGGCGTCGAGCAGGTGCTCGCGAGCAGCCGGATCGCGCCGCCGCCGGCGACGCTGGAGGAAGCCCGCAACCAGCCCGGACGCACCGCGCAGATCGAGCAGATCACGCGCCGAATCGAGGCTGAGGGCATCAAGTACATCTTTTTCCAGCAGGTCTCGGTCACCGGCCGCGTGATGGGCAAGGGGGTCGTCTCGAGCTTCTTCCCGCAGGTCGCCGAGAAGGGCTACCAGCTGGTGTACGGCGCGACCGCGAACTTGTTCACGGACCGCCACGGCAAGTACATCGGCTTCGGGCCGGAGGAGTCCGAGCTGGCGGCGATGGCCGACCTCGATACGTTCGCAGTGCTGCCGTGGGACAACAGGGTCGCGCGCGTGTACTGCGACTGCTACGACACCGAGACCGGCGAGCTGCTGGACGCTGACCCGCGCCAGAACCTCAAGCGCATCGCCCACGAATTCGAGCAGGAGCTCGGCTACCAATTCCTGATCGGGATCGAGCCAGAGATGATGTGGCTCAAGCGCCCGCAGAACGGCGAAATGCCCGAGGGCGTGACCAAGCCCTACTGCTACCACATCCACCAGTTCGAGGAGCTGCGTCCGGTGCTGCTCGACGTGGTCGAGTACGGCCAGGCGCTGGGCCTCGACATGAGCTACGGCGACCATGAGGACGCCCCCGGACAGCTCGAGCTGAACTTCCGCTTCGACCGGCCGCTCCGCACCGCGGACAACATCACGACCTACCGCCAGATCTGCGCCGCCGTCGGCCGCAAGCACGACCTGCTGCCGTGCTTCATGCCCAAGCCGTTCACGGGCGTCTCGGCCAACGGCCACCACCACCACTTCACGCTGATCGACGAGAGCGGCAACAACGTGTTCTTCGACGCCGAGGGTCCGGCCAAGCTGTCGGAGATGGCGCGGCACTTCCTCGGCGGGATGCTCGAGCATTTCCCCGCGCTGATGTGCATCGGCAACCCGACCGTCAACTCGTACTGCCGGATGTGGGACACCGGTTTCTGGGCCCCGATCTACAAGAACTGGGGCTGGCAGAACCGCACCACGACCGTGCGGGTCGCGTCCGGTGGCCGGTTCGAGTACCGCGGCGTCGATTCATCATGCAACCCCTATCTGACAATCGCGACGCTGCTCCGCGCCGGTCTCGACGGCGTGCGCCGCAAGCTCGATCCGGGCCCACCACAGCAGGGCAACACCTACGACCTGCTGGAAGAGGGTGCCGAGATCGAGAAGGTCCCGGACAGCCTCGGCGCGGCGCTGGAGGCGCTGGCTAAGGACGAGGTCATCCGCAGCGCGCTGCCGGGCCGCCTGTACAAGGTGTTCCACCACTACAAGCGTGATGAGTGGGAGCGCTACCTGGCTGCGGTGACCGATTGGGAGCGGGATGAATATCTCGAGGTTCTCCCGTAGCCATGTGTGGAATCGCAGGAATCATCTACAAGAACGGCAACGGCGCGCACCGAATCGGGCGAGACATCACATTGATGCTCCAGTCGATGAAGCATCGAGGTCCCGACTCGACCGGCTATGCGCTGTATCGCGCCCCCACGCACGACCTGGTGCTGCGGATCAAGCTTGCGGACGCGTTCGATCGGGACGACATCGATGCCGTCAGCGACGTCCGCCGTCGCCGGCGCGAGACCGAGACCCGGATCAAGGCGGCCGGGGCGAACATCCTCAACATCGAGGAGATCAACGACTACACGCTCAGCGCGACGCTCGCGTATGAGGGCGACCTCAAGCGACTGGCCGACTACGTCGAGTCGGTGCCGCGCGTCGAGGTCCTGTCGCTGGGCCATGCGCTCGAGATCATCAAGGACCTCGGCGATGCGAAGACGGTCGGGGGCTCGTATCACCTCGACGATTACTTCGGCAGCCATGGGATCGGGCACGTGCGGATGGCGACCGAGTCCGACGTCGACATCTCCAACGCCCACCCATACTGGGCCTATCCGTTCTCCGACGTGGCGGTCGTGCACAATGGGCAGCTGACCAACTATCACCAATGGCGCCGCCGGCTCGAGGCGGCGGGACACCGGTTCGCGTCGGACTGCGACAGCGAGATCATCGCGGTGTATCTCGCCGAGCGCCTCGCCCAGGGCGACGACCTCGATGCAGCGATGCATCGCAGCCTTGATGAGCTTGACGGCGTGTTCACGTACATCTGTGTCACCGAGGACGCGCTCGGGGTTGCAAAGGACGAGCTCGCCGCGAAGCCACTCGTGCTCTACGAGGGCGACGACATGGTCGCGATGGCGTCGGAGGAGATCGCGATCCGCGCCGTGATCGACCGCGAAATCGAAACGTATGACCCGTATGAGAGCGAGGTGATGGTGTGGAATCGATAACCGCACCGAGCGAGACCCGGCAGGCCCGGTTCGACCCGCGTGGCCTGGTCGAGCTCGACGAAACGATCCCACGAACCGCCGAGATCGACGGCGACAAAGCCAGCTTCGATGCCCACCAACTCACCACCCGGCAGATCAACCTCGAGCTGCGCAGGCTCCTGTACGAGGAGCGAATCACCGACGTAACGGTGCGGAATCCGGGTGCGCGGCACTCGCTCGGCGCCGGGATCCTGACCCGCTGCAGGATCACTTTCGAAGGCAGCCTCGGCTACTTCGCGCTCGGCATGATCGACGGGCCCGAGGTCCACATCACCGGCCGGGTCGGGTGGTCGGCCTGCGAGAACATGATGTCGGGCGTGGTCGTGATCGACAGTAACGCAGGATCGCTGACGGGCGCAGCGCTGCGCGGCGGCGATCTCGTGGTCAAGGGCCAGGTCGGCGCCCGCAGCGGGATCGACCAGAAGGGCGGGACGATCATCTCGCTCGGTGATGCCGGTTCGATGACCGGCTTCATGATGCAGCGCGGACGGCAGATCATTTGCGGCAACGTCGGCCCCGGTCTGGGCGACTCGATGTACGACGGCACGATCTACGTCGCGGGCAAGGTCAAGTCGCTGGGGATCGACTGCGTACCCGGAGAATGGACCGACGCCGACACCGAGCTGATCAACCGCAAGTTCGAGATCTACGAGCTCGGCAGCCCCCCGGAGTTCCAGAAGTTCGTGTGCGGCAAGAAGCTCTACAACTACGACTCGCTCGAGCCTTCCGAGCGCAAGCTCGTGCTCTAGGAGGTTTGCGATGGCAGACGAAAACGCACCCGTCCCTCGCAATCAGCTGGGGCATAGCCGGATCTTCACCCCCGAGGTGATCGACGACATCCACGTCAAGTCCGAGCTCGGTCGCTACCGCATGCGCGGCTTTTCGATGTTCAAGCCGATCCCGCATTGGGACGAGCTGATGTTCCTGCCCGGAACGCTGACCCGGTTCGTGATCGAGGGCTACCGTGAGAAGTGCGTGACCAAGACGGTGCTCGGGGCGCGCTTCGCGAAGAAGCCGATCGAGCTCGACATCCCGATCTACATCACGGGCATGAGCTTCGGCGCGCTGTCGCTGGAGGCGAAGATGGCGCTCGCGAAGGGCGCCTCGATGGCCGGGACCGCGACCTGCTCGGGTGAGGGCGGAATGATCCCACCCGAGCGCGACCTCTCGACCAAGTGGTACTACCAGGTGATCCAGAGCCGGTATGGCTTCAACCCGCATCACCTGATGCTCGCCGACGCCTGCGAGTTCTTCATCGGCCAGGGCTGCAAGGTCGGGCTCGGCGGCCATCTGATGGGACAGAAAGTGACCGAGCAGGTCGCCGAGATGCGCTCGCTGCCCGTCGGGATCGACCAGCGTTCGCCGGCCAGACATCCGGATTGGCTCGGCCCTGACGATCTGTCTCTGAAGATCCAGGAGGTCCGCGAAGCGACCAACTACGAGATCCCGATCCAGCTGAAGCTGGGCGCCGCGCGCGTCTATGACGACGTGCGGATGGCTGCCAAGTGCGGCCCGGACATCATCTACCTCGACGGCGCCGAGGGCAGCACCGGCGCCGGTCCGCACATTGCGACCGAGGAGACCGGCATCCCGCTGATGGCCGCGATCCCAGAGGCAAGACGAGCCCTCGAGGACGTCGGCATGGTCGACGAGATCGACCTGGTGGTCGCCGGCGGGATCCGCAACGGCGGCGACGTCGCCAAGGCGCTGGCGCTCGGCGCGACCGCGATCGCGATCGGCCACTCCGCGCTGATGGCGCTCAACTGCAACAAGGAGATCCCCGGGGTCACCGACTACGAGGGCACGGTCGGCGTGCCCGCGGGCAAGTGCTACCACTGCCACACGGGGCGCTGCCCCGTTGGGGTCGCCACGCAGGATCCGGAATTACGCAAGCGCCTAGTCGTCGACGACGCTGCCAACCGGGTGTACAACTTCCTGCACACGCTGACCCTCGAGTGCCAGATGCTGGCGCGCGCCTGCGGCAAGACCAATGTGCACAACCTCGAGCCGGAGGACCTGTGCGCGTTGACGACCGAGGCAGCCGCAATGGCGCGCGTGCCACTCGCCGGGACGAGCTACATCCCGGGTGTGTCGGAGGAGAAGACGCTGGATGAGATCAAGCGCCTGCTCGAGCGCCACATCGAAAACCCGATCGACTACCTGGCGCCCGAACACGACCACGTCGGGCAGCCGCAATAAAGCGAGGGCGACCGATGACTGACATCCAACATCACCTCCCCGCCGAGCCCGAGAAGATCGTCTCGATCGACGCCGAGTACCTTTCGGGCCGCCGCTTCGACTACCAGGAGGACATCGGCCTGGTGCAAGACATCGACCTGATGGCCGCGACCCCCGGCAAGGATCTCAACTGGCTCGAGGACGTCGAACTCCTCGAAGAAGATGGGAAGCCGGCCGTGTTCGACCGCTACTCCAACTCGTTCCTGAAGATCTACTTCCCGATCCCGGCGGGACAGGAGGACGAGATCGCCCGGAAGGTGCTGATCAAGCACCTCCAATCCGGTAACAGTTATGGAATCGTGCTGAAGGAGCGCCACTGCAAGTTCCCGCAGCCGGAGCTCGGACCGTGGGTCGCAGGGTCAAAGACGGTCGGCACCGACTGGCAGCCCGGCGTGCTCGAGGGCTGGGAGCCGCCGGAGCATTGAGATGAGCACGAGCACGTCGCGCCCACGCGACCTCAGGCGAGGACCTCCGATCACAGTCACGTGCGAATGCGGCGAGAAGCGCGAGCTTCGCTACGGGGAGCGCTGGCGCTGCGAGGGCTGCGGGCGCAGCTACGACACGAACCGGATCCCGGAGGAGGAGTACGCCTCATTCCGGCGCAACCGCGTGCACGACCGGATCCTCCCGAGCATCGTCTTTGCCGTCGTCGCGGCGGTGGCGCTCGCGTTCGTGCTGACGGGGCGCCCGTTCGCGGCGATCGTGATCGTCCCACTCGTGGGCTTCATCTGGGGCTCGTGGGTCCGCCCAAAGCGCCGGCGCCGCCAGTACAAGGCGATCGCGGAGCGCCCGCGCTGGCAGATCAGGGCCGACTGAGCTCCGAGCCCGCGCGTCCGTGAAGACAATTGTCATCGGCGCCGGCTTCGCGGGTCTCGCCGCCGCCGACGAGCTCACCCGCGGTGGTGTGGACGTGCAAGTATTCGAGGCGCGCGACCGCGTCGGCGGACGCGTGTGGTCGGTCCCGTTTGCCGGCGGAGTAGCCGAGCGTGGGGGCGAATTCGTCCTGCCCGGGTACACGGAGATGACAAGCGCGGTGGCACGCGCAGGGCTGCGGCTCGTGCGCAAAGGCACGCTCTACGGGTACCGCGAGCCGCGTGGAGGGGAGCCCGTATCGCCGGCGCAGCTCAGGGATGCAGTACAGCGAATTCGCTCCATCCCGCCACACGACGGCGGCACCGTGATCGACGCGCTGGGTCGACTCGAGCTGGGCCCCGGGGTCGCCGAGGCGCTCCGCGCCAGGCTCGAGATCAGCTGCGGACATCCGGCGGACGACCTCGACGCGAGCGCCCTCACCGACGGGGCCGGATCGTTCGGAGAATTCGACACGCACTCGGTGCAGGGGGGGAACGGCCGCCTCGCGGAGGCGCTCGCCGCGGCGCTCGAGGGCACCGTCGCACTGCGCTCACCGGTGCAGCGGGTGTCGTGGGCAGGACCGCAGGTCCGGGTCCGAGCCGCCGGCCAGGAGACGACCGCGGACACGATCGTGATCGCGGTGCCTGCGAGCGTGATCGATCGGATCGAGTTCGACCCGCCGTTGCCGGCCGCGAAGTCCGCGGCACTGCGCGCGGTGCGCTTCGGACAGGTGGCCAAGCTGTTCGTCGCGACCAGGATGCCCGCAATACCGAGCGCGACGATGTCGGTTCCCGACCGCTACTGGTGCTACACGCAGCTCGGTGAGGACGGTGCGCCGCTGCCGTTCGTGGCGGCCTTTGCGGGCACCGCCCGCGCGCTCGAGTCGCTCGGCGTCGCCGACGGACCCGAGCGCTGGCTCGCGGCGCTGCGGGGACTGCGTCCCGAGCTCGAGCTCGATCCGGAGACCGCGTTCGTCTCGCGCTGGGACGATGATGAGTGGGTTCGCGGCGGCTACTCCGCGCGCTCAGTCGCGGCGCCGCTCGATACTGCCGAGTTGGCGCGCCGCGTCGGACCGATTGTGTTCGCCGGCGAGCACACCGCTGGGGACTGGCACGGGCTGATGGAAGGGGCGCTCCGCAGCGGCGTCCGCGCGGCGCGCGAGCTGATCTCGAGCTAGTACGGTCGGCAATCGGCGCGTGATCAGTGCACGATCAGCACGTCACAGTGCGCCTTGTGCGACACAGAGTCGCTGACGCTCTGGCCGAGCACGCGCTGGATGAAGCTCGGCTCGCGCGTGCCGACCACGATCAGGTCAGCGCCGCGCTCGCTCGCCAACTCGACGATCGTATCGGCCGGGTAGCCGACGGCGGGCGTGAACTCAGCTGAGACTCCTTGCCCTTCCAGGTACTCCCGCGCCTGCGCGAGCTCCTCGGCGTGCTTGGCCGGTGGATCGGTTGAATCGATCGGTCCAGCCGAACGCCCGACGCCCGCGGCGAGCGGGGCGACGCTGATCACGAGGAGCTCCGCGCCGAACGCCTTCGTCAGCTGTGAAGCCCGCTCGAGCGCGCGCTTGGACCCTTCCGTGTCATCGTAGCCAAGCACAATCTTGTTCATATCTTCTCCTTGGGAAACCGCGCCCGATTAGCCAATCGAGCGCGGATGTCTCAAACGACGATCGCCTCGATCAGCTCGCCACGGGGGCGACCGGTGTCTCCGCTTCGAATCCGGTGGGCCAGTCGCCCTCCTCCGGCATCGTCGGCGTCTCCTCCCGGAAGTGGATCTTCTCGCCGTCCTGGACGACCCGCCGGAAGATGAACAGCAGCACCGAGGCAAGAAGCACGCCGACGCCGATCGCGAAATCGGTCCATGTGCCATAGCCGTTGAGGTGGGGCGACCCGGCGCCGACGATCAGCAGAAACGCGATGAAGAACGTCATGAACCACGCGATCGGGATCCAGATCGCCCCGAGCTTGACCGGTCTCGGCCAGTTCGGGCGGTCCTTGCGCAGCAGCAGGAAGCCGCTGACGGCGAGTACATGGGCAAGGACGTAGCCGATATTGCTCATGTACAGGATCGCGAGGTTGCTCGAGATGAACAGCACGAGCGCGACGTTGACGACCAGGTCAACGGTCATCGCCCATCCCGGCACGTGATAGCGGTTGAGCGTGCCGAGCTGCTTGATCGTCAGGCCGGCCCGAGAGATCCCGAACAGCGCGCGGCTGCCGTCGGCCGTCGACGAGGACATCGAAAGGATCAGGCTCGCGATCAGGCAGATCAGCAAGAACGTCCCGAGCGTGTGCCCGGCGATCGTCTGCAGCGCGGTCGTGTAGAACTGACCCTCCGCGGTGGCGGCCGACGGGACGCCGGTGACGCCGCCGAGGCCGAGCGGCACGAGGAAGAACACCCCGACGACGAAGATCGCCGAGCTGCGCAACGCGATGTGCATGTCCCGCTCGCTCTTGTACTCCGGGGCGAACGTGGCGCACACCTCACATGCCCACGAAGACCAGCCGAGAATGAACAGCCACACGAAGATCAGCTTCGTGCCGCCCCACGGACCGGTGAAGGTCGCGTGAACGTTGCTCGAATGCCAGTCGCCGGTGATGTAGGGCACGACGATGAAGAAGAGCAGCACGAGGCTCAGCAGCCCGCCGGTGACGTACGTCAGTCCCTTCATTGGCCGGATCCCGAAGATGTTGAACGCCCACACGGCGATGATCACGCCGATCGCGATGAAGTGGGCGAGGCCGAGATGCACGACCCCGTCGTTGACGGTCCACGTCGAGTTGGGAAACCAGCGGGATACGACCAGATCGCCGATGATCTTGCCGAAGATCGCGAGCACGACCGACCAGCCGATCCAGTAGCCGAACGTCGCGATTGGGCCGACGAGCGTCGTGTACTTGCGCCAGGCCTCATTGGCGTAGAGCGAGATGCCTCCGGACTGGTTCGGGAACATCGACGCCGGCTCGACGTAGATCCACGTCAGAACCATTCCGATGATCGCGGAGAGCCCCCACATGATCACCGACCCGAGCACGCCGAAGACGCCCATCGTGAACCCCAACGACGCGAACAGAAAGCCCGGGTTGCACATCGCGATCGTGAACCCGTCCCACCAGCGCAGCGACTTGATGAGGTGACGTTCCTCGACGACTGCTTCGGCCATTCTCAACCCTCTCCAGACGAGTGACTGGGCACCAGCTCCCGCGTGGGCAGAGATATACCAGTTTGTACAAAGAGGGTCAACTGGCCCTTTGTACAAAATTGGCCAAAGAGCGGCGGGGGGCTCGGCGTAAAATCGCCTGCTTCGATGTCGCGGATCCTCGACGGGAATCGTCCGTGCTCGGGGGCGGCGGTGTCGGGCACCAGCGGGTGCGGCCCGTGCTGCTCGGAACGCTGTCCGTGCGAGTCGACCCGACCGCCGAGCGGATGGCGATCGACAGTGCGCTGGAATCAGGCGCAAAACTGATCCTTGCCAACATGCTCGTGCTGCCGCCGTATCCGCTGACGTTCGAGCTCGCCCCTGAGTACGCGACGCTGCCGCACGAGGACGATCGCGACGCGGTGCGCCGCACGGCCGAGCGCGCGGCTGCGCTCGGCATCGAGACGGAGCTGCTGCGCGTGTCGAGCAGCCGCGCCCGTAACTGCGTTGATTGAGCTTGCACGCGAGCGCGAGGCCGGCCTGTTGGTGTTCGGCCCGGACCTCTCGCGAACGTCCCGCCTGCGCTTCCGCAGAGCGGCGCGACGCGTGCGACGAGATGCGCCCTGCCTGGTCTGGGTCGCGCCGGACGGGTGAGTTGACTCGCCCCGCTCGGCGCGCTCGCCGACCTCCGCAGCGTCCCGAAGCGCCCTGTGTAGAACAGCAACGGCTCGCCGTCGGGTGGTGCAGGTGCTCGACCTCGCCGATCCAGAGCACGTGGTCGCCGGCCGGATGAATGTCGACGACCCGGCAGACCAGGTGCGCGAGCGCGCCGTCGAGCAGCGGCAGCCCGTGATGCCAGGAGAACGCGGGCTCCACTGGCGACTGCGCGCTGGGCGGCGAAGTGCGCGGCGAAGTGCTCCTGGTCGTGGGCCAGCACGCTGACCCCGTAGCGCTTGGTGCGCGGCAGCATCTCGTTCATCCGGCAGCGGCCGAGGGAGACGAGCACCAGCGGCGGGCGCAGCGAGACCGACAGGAACGCGTTGGCGGTCATCCCGTGGATCGTGTCGCGCTCGATCGTGGTGACGACCGTCACGCCGGTCGCGAACCGGCCCATCACCTGCCGCAGTGACTCGCGCGCGGCCTCCGACCGCGGCCGACCTTCGGCGTCAGCTTTGCGACGCCGGTCGGGGGCGCCCAGGTTGCGCTCGCTGACCGTCGGCGGACGCGAGGGCGGTCGGCGGGGCCGAAGCGGCGGCATCAGCCGCCGGCGCTCTCGGTCGGCCGAGCAACCCGCGTCAGGCGCGCCACACCCTCGCGTTCGTTCACGGCCGCCACTTACCCTCACGCCGTCACGACCGGGGCCGCTTCTTCTCCGGGTCATAGAACGGGAAGCGCACGACCTGGGCAGGAATCCGCTTCTGCAGCCCGTCGAGCTTGCCGACCTCGACCGCCGTGCCGATCTCGGCGTACTGGACCGCCATCCGGCACAGCGCGATCGACTTGCGCAGCGTCGGGCTGCGGGTGCCGCTGGTTACCACCCCGACGCGCCGGCGGTCGACGTAGACCTCGTCGCCATGGCCGGCGACCTCGTTGCCGTCCAGTTCCAGGCCGACCAGCCGTCGCTGGGGATGCTCGGAGCGCTCGATCAGCGCGTCGCGGCCGATGAAGTCCTCGTCGTTGGCCAGCGCGACCGTGAATCCGATCCCGGCCTCGAACGGGTCGACCTGATCGTCGAACTCGTAGCCGGCGAAGATCAGGCCCGGACTCGATTCGCAGGATGTCGAGCGCCTCCAGCCCGAGCGGCTTGCAGCCACGCGGCTCGGCGGCCGCCCAGATCGCGTCCCAGACCGCGGGCCCGTCGGACGGATGGCACCAGATCTCGTAGCCGAGCTCGCCCGTGTAGCCGGTGCGCGAGACGATGATCGGAATCCCGTCATAGCCGCCGATCCGCCCGACGAGAAAGCGGAACCACTTGAGCTCCTCGAGGCTCGGCTGGGTCGGCGGCGTCCACACGATCTCGGCCAGCGCCGTCGCGGCTCTCCGGGCCCTGCAGCGCGAGGTTGTGGAGCTCGTCGGTCGAGGGCTTGACCCATGCGCGCAGCCCAGCCTCGCGCTCGGCCACCTGACCGCAGCCAGATCGCCGTCGTACTCGTCGCCGCCGACGAAGCGGAAGTTGTCCTGTCCGAGTCGGAACACGGTCGCGTCGTCGATCATCCCGCCGGTCTCGTTGCACAGCGCGGTGTAGACGACCTGGCCGACCGACAGCTTGCGCACGTCGCGCGTGACGACGCGCTGCATCAGCGTCTCCGCATCGGGCCCGAGCACTTCCCACTTGCGCAGCGGGGAGAGGTCCATCAGCGCGAGCTTCTCGCGACAGGCCCAGTACTCGGCGATCGCCGCCCTCATTGTTGAAGCAGTGCGGCAGCCAGTAGCCGCGGTACTCGACGAAGCTCTTGGTCAGCTGCGCCAGGTCTCGCGGATGAAATGCGGTCTCACGCGTCAGCACCGCCGGAGCGTCGGCGGTCACGCGGCGGGCGATGGCCACCGAGAAGCGATTCTCCGGCGAGTAGACGCGGACGTGGACATCTGTCACCTCCCAGGCATTCGATGGGTCGATGTCGTCGGGGCACGCTGAGGACGCGCATACGAGGTCGGTCATCGCGCGCAGCATCACGTAGTCGCCGGGACGCGACCACGGCTCGTCGGAGATCGAGCTGCCATGTCGCGGTCAAACGCGGTGTTGAAGAAGAAGTTGAGCGCCTCCCAGCCCTTCCGCGGCGCGATCTCGAACTGCCGGAGAGCGCCGTTGAAGTTGTCGGTGCAGTTGATGTGGCCGGGGTAGCCGAGGTCCTCGTAGTACTTCGCCTGGCACGCGAGCGCGAACGTGTCGTGGCGGCCGACCGTGTCGCGCACGACCTCGCACAGCGGATCCATGTCGAGGTCGTAGAACTTGCCGTACAGCCCGGGCATCGGGTACGCGTTGCCCATCAGCGTGCGCGTAACGGTCGCGTCGAGCCCGCGCTCGATGCCGGCCTGGAGCTTGCCGGCGTGGAAGGCGAGGAAGTCCGAGCACTGCTTGCCCTTGACGTCGATGACCTGGATGTACTCGCCGGCGCGGACCTCGTAGCTCTGCGCGGTGGCGGCGTCGATCCGGAAGTCGAGGCGCGGCTCGGCGAGCGGCGGCGGCAGCTCGAGCTCCTCGCGCGTGCGCGGGGTCGCGCGGCGCACCTCGACGAGCAGCTCGGTCGCCGGTTCGCTCGCCGTCGATGACGCGGCCCCCGGGGGCGGCCACTGCCAGCCGTGTGCCGCGGTCGGCGACGAGCTCGACCTCCTCGCCCGGGCTCGATCGCGGGTCCGAACAGCGTGACCGTGCTCGCGGTGGGGTCGCTGCGTGAGGCCGACGGCCTCGAGGCCCCCGGACAGTACCGCCACCTGGCCGCCGTGGCGGTCGATGATCCTGATCCGGTCATCGCCCGCCAATGCGACCTCCGTGACGCCGCCGGGGGCGACCCGGTAGGTCTCGCGCGCCGGGTCCGGGGCGAGCAGCCCTCCGGGGAGCAGCACCGCGGTCGTCATGCGCTACGCCGGCGCTGAGGCCTTCTCGACCTCGGCGAGCAGCTCCTCGGCGAGCTTGCGCTTGCCGTCGGCGTCGAGCTTCTTGATCTCGTTCTCGACCGCGCGGCGGTTGTACGTCTGGTTCCAGTAGTCGAGGCTCTCGAACCCGAGCAGCACCGCCTTGCCGACGAACTGGCGCAGCACCTCGTTGGTCGGACCCATCACCCAGCCGGCCTTGGCGTCGCGGAGGTAGCGCTCGAGCTCCATGTCGCGCTTGTAGCCGGTGCCGCCGCAGGCGTGGAGCATCTTGTCGACGACGTGCGCGGTGTTCTTTGCCGCGATGAACTTGATCTGCCACGCCCAGTGCAGGAAGTTCGCGCGCGCGAACTCGCCGGGCGGCAGCCGGAGCGTGTTGTGCTCGGTCGCGTTGTCCATCGCCTGGGCGACCGAGAACACGAACAGTCGCGCCGCGTTGGTGTCCATCACGGCCTCGCCGACGTAATCCTGAATCGTCGGGTAGTCGGCCACGCGCAGGCCGACGTCGACGTGCTTCTTACGCGTCGTCTGGCGCTTGCCGATGTCGATCGCGCCCATCGCGAGGCCGTTCCAGACCGACGAGGATCCGATCAGGAACCACGGGTCGACCGACTCGTCGTTGGATGCGGCGCCGTCGCCCTCGGGGCCGACGATCTGATCGCCGGGGATCTCGACGTCCTCGACCTGGATCGGGCCCGACTGGTTGCCCCGGAGCCCGAGGGCGTCCCAGGTCGACGGCTGCGACTTGACGTGCTCGCCGTCGATCACGAACACCGAAAGGTCGTCGTAGCCGGTGAAGTCGGGGCTGGTGGTCTGCACGACGTAGAAGTCGGCGAACCCGCCCGATGTCGTCCACGACGCCTTCTTGCGGACCTTGTAGCCGCCGTTGGAGCGCTCCGCGCCGGAGGAGATCGGGTACCAGAAGTGCGATCCGGTCTCGGGGTCGGAGTAGGAGAGCGTGCCGATCTTGCCGCTGTTCAGCGGCCTGATGTAGCGCTCGATCAGCGCCTCGGTCGGCCGCAGCATGATCGTGTTGACCGCGCCGATGTGCATCACGTAGCACATCGCAGTGGACGCGCAGCCGTAGCGGGCGATCGTCTCGCAGGTCATCGCGTAGGCGACGTGGTCCTCGCCGAGGCCGCCGTATTCCGTCGGGACGGTCAGGGCCAGGAAACCGTGCTCGCCGAGCAGCTCGAGGTTGCGGCGCGGGTAGAGCAAATCGTCGTCGGAGACCTTCGCGTTGGCGCGCATCTCCTTCTCGCACAGCTCGATCAGGAGATCGCGCAGCTCGCGCTGACGGTCGGACAGAACCCACTCGGGGTCCCACTCGTAGCCCAGTCCCCAGAATGCCTCTCCACCCCACGTCTTCTCGGACATCAATCCTCCGCTGTGTAGCTTGGCAACGCCGGCCGGAGCACGTCCGGGCGGCCGGGCTTCGGTACAGCGCGAACCAGACGTCGCTGCACAAATATGTTCAACGCGATTTCTAGCGGAGCGCGTGCCCGCTGTCTAGGGCTGGATTGCGTGCGCTAGCTCGTCATCCCGCCGAACTGCCCGCCGGTGATGCTCAGCACCTGGCCGTGCACGTAGTTCGACCAGGGCGAGCAGAGGAAGAAGATCCCGCCGGCGGCCTCCTCCGGAGTGCCGGGGCGGCCGAGCGGGATGATCATCGGGGCCATCGCGCGCAGCTGATCGGGAATCCCGAGCTGAATTTTCTCGCCATCGATCTCCATCGTGTTCGACTCTTCCTTGGTGGCCGTCAGACGCGTCTCGATGTAGCCGAAGGCGACAGCGTTGACGTTGATCTTGAACTGGCCCCATTCCTTCGCCAGGGTCTTCGTCAGGCCGACGACCGCGGACTTGCCGGAGGAGTAGTTGGCCTGTCCGGCGTTACCCATCGTGCCCGAGATCGAGGAGACGTTGACGATCTTGCGGAACACCTCGTCGCCGCGCTCGCGCTCGGCCTTGGCGGGCTCGCGCATGTGTGGAGCCACCGCGCGACACATCCGGAACGGGACGACCGAATGGATGTCGATCATCCGCTGGAACCACTCGTCGCTCATCTTGTGGATCGGGGCGTCGAGCGTGTAGCCCGCGTTGTTGACGAGGATGTCGACCTTGCCCCACTCGTCAATCACCTTCTGCACGAGGTGCTCGGGGACGCCCGGCTTCGTCAGGTCGCCGCCGAACACGATCGTGTCGCCGTCGATCTCGTTTGAGGTCTGCTCGGCGACGTCGGCGTCGAGGTCATTGATGAGCACGCGAGCGCCCTGAGATACGAGGAGCTCGGCGGTCGCGCGGCCGATCCCGCGCGCCGAACCGGTGACGATCGCGACCTTGCCGTCGAGAACAGTCATTTCAATTGCCTTTCATCCGCTTGCCTAGTGTTACGAAAGGTGCCAGTTAGCCGGGATCATGCCAGTCCACGGTCCAGTTGGCGCGGCGTCAATAGCCGCGACGGGCCTATAGAGTCCGCGCCAATGAACGCCAAGGAATGGATCACGGCCTTCGCGGAGCGGGCTGGAACCGAGCCGCCGACGCCACAGGAGTTCTCAACCTTGCTCGACCTCGCCGGCGTCGCCGCGCACTCCTCGGAGCGGGTCGCCGCTCCGGTTGCGTGCTGGGTCGCAGCCCGGGCGGCCCTGTCACCCGAGGACGCGCTCGCCCTCGCGCGGGAAGTCGGCCCCGATGCCTGACCGCACCCCCGATGCCTGACCGCACCCCCGATGCCTGACCGCACCCCCGATGCCTGACCGCGACTACGACGTCGTCGTATTCGGGGCGACCGGCTTCACCGGCGCGCTGACCGCGGAGTACCTGGCGCGGACCGCGCCCCCGGACACCCGCTGGGCTCTCGCGGGGCGAAACCAGGCCAAGCTCGAGGACGTCCGGCGCCGGCTGGCCACCACCAACCCGGCTGCGGCTGACCTGCCGCTGCTCCGCGCCGACGTCACCGACCCATCGTCGCTGCGGGGGATTGCCGAGTCGACGAAGGTCGTGATCACGACCGTCGGGCCCTACATCCTCTACGGCGAGCCGCTCGTCGCCGCATGCGCGCAGGCGGGCACCGACTACGTCGACCTCACGGGTGAGCCGGAGTTCGTCGATCAGATGTGGCTGCGCTACCACGAGCAGGCACAGCGCAGCGGCGCGCGGCTCGTGCACTCGTGCGGATTCGACTCGATCCCCTATGACCTCGGCACGCTGTTCACCGTGAACCACTTGCCAGAAGGCGTGCCGCTGGCGGTCGAAGGCTTCGTGAAGATCGGCGGCACGTTCAGCGGCGGAACGTTCCACTCCGCGATCGAGATCATGGGCCGGTTGCGGCAAGGGATGAAGGTCGCAAAGCAGCGACGCGAGCGCGAGCCGCGCCCGCAGAACCGCACCGTCAAAGGGATCCAGGGCAAGCCGCACAACGACCCCGCGGCCGGCGGCTGGGTGATCCCGTTTCCGACGATCGATCCCCAGACGGTGTTGCGCTCCGCTCGCGAGCTCGATCGCTACGGCCCGCAGTTCAGCTACAGCCACTATCTCGTGGTCAAGCACCTGCCCGTACTGGCCGGCATGGCGGTCGGTGTCAGCGCGGTGGTGGCGGTCGCACAGCTTGAACCCGGTCGCAAGCTGCTGCGCAAACTGAAGAGCCCGGGCGAAGGACCCTCGAGTGCGCAACGGGAGCAGAGCTGGTTTCACGTGCGCTTCACCGGGGAGGGTGGGGGACAGCGAGTGGTGACGCAGGTCTCGGGCGGCGATCCCGGCTACAGCGAGACGTCGAAGATGCTGGCCGAGTCCGCGCTGTGCCTGGCGCACGACGATCTGCCGCAGCGCGCCGGGCAGTTGACGCCGGCGGTCGCGATGGGGCAGCCGCTGATCGACCGGCTGCAGCGTGCTGGGATCGAGTTCGCAGTGCTCGACAACGGAGGCTCACGATGACAGTCACCCCTCAGCAGGCCACCGACGCGGCGAACCACGCGTTCGGCCGGCACTCAGGTCTGCGCGCGCTTCACGCGAAGGGAACTCTGCTGAAGGGCACGTTCACCGCCTCGCCCCAGGGCGCGCGACTGACCCGCGCGGCACACATGCAGGGCGCGGAGATTCCGGCCACGATCCGCGTGTCGAACGGTGGCGGAAACCCCGATGTCCCCGACTACGTGCCTGATGTCCGCGGGCTTGCGGTGAAGCTGTACCTGCCGGACGGCTCGCGGACCGACATCGTCGCGCAGAGCGCGCCGCGGTTCCCGGTCCGGACCCCCGACGATTTCGTTGAGATGTTGCAGGCCCAGAAGCCGGGTCCGGCGATGGCGTGGAAGTTCCCGCTGTTTCTCGCGCGCCACCGGGAAGCGTTTCCGGGCCTGCCGGCCAACCTTTCCTCGCTGCGCCCGCCGCTCAGCTACGCGACCTGCAGCTACGCCGCGATCCACGCCTTCCGCTTCCTCGATGCCGGCGGCGGCTCGCGCTACGTCCGCTACACGCTCGCCCCCGCAGTCGGAGACCAGCGGATCGGACCACGCGCGGCCAAGTCACTCGGACGCGACTACCTCCAGGAGGAGATTCGCCGGCGGGTGGCCGACGGTCCGATCCGCTTTGCGCTCGAGCTGCAGATCGCGGGCCCCGGGGACGACGTCGATGACCCCGTCTCGGTTTGGCCGAAGAGCCGCGAGCGTGTCAACGCCGGCACGCTCGAGATCACCGCGCTCGAGACCGAGCGCGAGACCGGCGGCGACGTGCTCGTGTTCGACCCGACCCGGATCGTCGACGGGATCGAGCTCTCGAACGACCCGGTGCTGCGATTTCGCCATGACGCATATTCCGACTCCGTCGCGCGGCGTACCTCGTCCTGATGTCAGAGGCCAAATGGTCCGCCCGCGACATCCCCGATCAGGCGGGCCGGGTCGCCGTCGTCACCGGCGCCAACAGCGGGCTCGGGTACGCGACCGCGCTGGAGCTCGCGCGCGCGGGTGCGACCGTGGTGCTCGCCTGCCGCGACACGACCAAGGGCGAGCGCGCGCAGGCAGCGATCCGCCAGGCCGCCCCGGCCGCAGACGCCCAGCTTGCCGAGCTCGATCTCGCCGACCTCGGGTCGGTGCGCGCGTTCGCTGCGAATCTGGTTGCGCAGCAACCACACCTTGACGTCCTGATCAACAACGCCGGTGTGATGGCACCTCCGCGCCGCTTGACCACGGACGGGTTCGAGAGCCAGATCGGCACCAACCATCTCGGGCACTTCGCGCTGACGGGGCTGCTGCTCGGTCCGCTGCTGGCTGCCGCGGAACCTCGGGTCGTGACGCTCTCGAGTGGCGTGCACCGGATCGGCAGGATCAACTTCGACGACCTTCAATCGGAGCGGCGCTACATCAAGTGGATGGCATACGGGCAGTCGAAGCTGGCCAACCTTCTGTTCTGCTTCGAGCTACAGCGCCGCGCGACCGAAGCGCGCACGGCGCTCGTGAGTGTTGCCGCACACCCCGGATACGCGGCCACCAACCTCCAATTCGCCGGTCCCAGCCACTCCTATGAGAAGGCGATCATGGCGGTCGGTAACAAGCTGATCGCGCAGAGCGCCGAGATGGGGGCGCTGCCGACGCTGTATGCGGCCACGGCTCCCGACCTGCCCGGCGGGTCGTTCGTCGGACCGGACGGGTTCATGGAGCAGCGCGGCCACCCGAAGGTCGTGACCGCGGCCGGACGGGCGTACGACCAGGCCGCGTGGCGGCGGCTGTGGGAGATCTCGGAGGAGCTCACCGGCGTGCGCTACGAGTTCCCGGGGGTGCGGTGACGGACCTCCGCCGGGACGGCGCGGCCGCGCTCGACTGGGCCGCCCGATACCTCGAGCGCGTCGGTGAGCTGCCGGTGCTCGCGCAAGTGGAGCCGGGCGCGATCCGCGGGCGGCTGCCGCGATCGGCGCCCGAGCACGGCGAGCCGTTCGCGAACATCCTGCGCGACCTCGACGAGGTGCTGCTGCCGGGCGTTACGCACTGGCAGCACCCCCGCTATTTCGCGTACTTCGCGACGAGCTCCTCCGAGCCGGCGATCCTGGCCGAGATGCTGGCGGCGACGCTCAACTCGATCGCGATCCTGTGGCGCACCGCGCCGGCCGCGACCGAGCTCGAGAGCGTCGTGCTCGATTGGGTCGCGGAGCTGCTCGGGCTGCCGGCGGGCTGGCACGGCCACATCGAGGACACCGCCTCGACCTCGACGCTCGCAGCGATCATCGCCGCGCGGACGGTGACCGGGCGCGACGTCGTCGTCTCCTCAGACCAGGCGCACTCGTCGGTCGAGAAGGCGGCGCGGATGCTGGGGATGCGGATGCGCAAGGTCGGCACCGATTCCGAGTTCCGGATGCTGCCCGGCGAGCTTGGAGATCTCAGTGACGTGGCCGCCGTCGTCGCGGCCGTCGGGACGACCGCCGCGACCGCGGTCGACCCGGTCCCGGCGATCGCCGACGCGTGCGAGCGCGCCGGCGCGTGGCTGCACGTCGACGCCGCGTACGCCGGTAACGCGATGGTCTGCCCCGAGAACCGGTGGGCCTTCGACGGGGTCGACCGCGCCGACTCGGTCGTCGTCAACGCGCACAAGTGGATGCTGACGCCGGTCGACTGCTCGCTGCTGTGGACCCGCAGGCCGGATGACTTCCGCAGCGCCTTCAGTGTCGTTCCCGAGTACCTGCGCACGCCGGACGCCGAAGACGCGCTGTCGCTGAGCGAATACAGCCCTGTGCTGGGCCGGCGATTCCGGGCGCTGAAGCTGTGGGCGGTGCTGCGCTGCCATGGTCGCGCCGGGCTCCAGGCGCACATCCGCAACGGGATTGAACTGGCGGCTCGGTTCGAGCGGTGGGTGGCGGACGAGCCGGGATGGGAGCTGTGCGCGCCGCGGCGCTTCAGCGTCGTCTGCTTCCGGGTCGACGGCTGCGACGAACGGAACCGTCAGTTGCTCGCCGGCGTCAACGCGAGCGGTGAGGTGTTTCTGTCGCACGCTGTGTTGGGTGGACGGTACGTGCTGCGGCTCGCGGTCGGGCAGATGTCGACGACCGAGGCGGACGTTGCAAAGGCGTGGGATGTTTTGCGCAGAGTTGGCGCAAACGTGTCTTGAGTCGTTACAGGGTTTCCGTGCACGCTTTCCATCGCTATGCGATGGGAACTCTGCATGCAGCGGGTTGCGCGGCGGCAGAACGCGGTCATCACGACGCGCCAACTGACGACGTGCGGGCTCGACTCGTCCGCGACCACGCGCTATGTCAAGGCCGGCCGCCTGTTCCGAAAGCACCAGGGCGTCTACGCGGTCGGACGGCCCGACCTTTCCCAAGCCGGTGTTTTTCACGCCGCAGTCCTCGCGATCGGAGACGACGCGGTCCTGAGTCACAGATCGGCGGCGGCACTCCACGGCTTCTGGAAGTCGGAGCTCGCGGTCGTCGAGGTGACCGTGCCCCGGCGCGTCCAGTCGCGCCGCGGGATCCGCGTCTACCGCGTCGCGGAGCCACCGCCGACCGCTCGTCGCCAGCGGATCCCGGTCACCACGCCGGCCCAGACCTGTCTCGCCCTCGCCGTGACCGTCGGGCCCGATGAGCTGTTGGCCCGTGCGGTCCACGAGGCCGAGATCCAAGCTCAGATGAGCTCTTGGCGAGCAGCGATCGCGCGACAACGAGCAGCTGGATCTGCTGGGTGCCCTCGAAGATGTCGAGGATCTTGACGTCGCGGGCCCATTTCTCGAGCAGCTCGCCCTCGCCGTAGCCGACCGCCCCCGCGAGCGCGATGCAGCGCAGGGCGATGTCGGTGCCGACTCGGCCGGCCTTTGCCTTCGCCATCGATGCATGCAGCGAATTGGGCTTGCGGTTGTCGGCCATCCACGCGGCCTGGAGTGTGAGCAGCCGCGCCGCTTCCCAGTCTGACTCCATCGTGATGAACTCCGAGGCGGCGGCCGACTGGGCATGGGGCGGGAGGTCGTAGTCGATCTCGACACCTGCTTGGGAGAGCAGCTCGCGGGTGCGATCGAGACATGCTCGGGCGACGCCGATCGCCATCCCGGCGACGAGCGGGCGGGTGTTGTCGAACGTCTGCATGACGCCGGCAAAGCCCTGCTTGGACGTCTGGATTGGCCTGCGACACGAGGCCTTCGAACTTCCTGGGGATCTCGAGATTGATCGGCATCAGACGAGCAGCGCTCCCTCGATCACGCCGGCCGCGCGCAGATCGCGGTACCAGCGCTCGACCGGATGCTCCTTGACGTACCCGTGGCCGCCGAGCAGCTGGACGCCGTCGGAGCCGACCGCCATCCCGCGCTCAGCGCACAGTCGCCGGGCGAGTGCGGCTTCACGGGCAAATCCGAGCCCCTGGTCGACCCGGCTGGCCGCCCGATAGGTCGCCAGGCGCATGCCCTCGAGCTCGATCGCGATGTTCGCCACCATGAACGCGACCGCCCGGCGGTTGGAGATCGGCTCCCCGAACGCGGTTCGCTCGTTGACATAGTCCGTGACGTAGTCGAGCACGGCCTGCCCAGTGCCGACCGCGAGCGCGCACCATCCGAGGCGCCCGAGCTGGACGCAGTCGCGGTAGACGTCGGGGTCGGCGTCGCCGAGCAGCGCCTCGCCTGGGAGGACGACGTCTTCGAAGCTCACCCGCTGTGTGCCGCTCGCGCGTACGCCCATCGCCGGCTCGGGCTCGACATCGTTCCATGTAACGATTGACACCGCATATCGATCGGAATCGAGCCGCTCTTATGGAGTTCTTACGCGCTGCCCGTCATCCTCCGGATGCGCATGCGTGTGTTGATCGCCGAGGACGAACGGAGGCTGGCAGATGCGATCGCACGCGGACTGCGGCGGGAGGGGATGGCGGTCGATCTCGCCCCCGACGGATCCGACGCGCTGCTGAAGGCGCGGATCGTCCGCTACGACGTGCTCGTGCTCGACCGCGACCTGCCGGGGTTGCACGGGGATGAGGTGTGCCGCGCGGTGCGCGGCGAGCGCCCGGAGACCGGGATCCTGATGCTGACTGCAGCGGGTGCGATCGAGGACCTGGTCGAGGGTCTGTCGCTTGGCGCGGACGACTACCTCGCCAAGCCGTTTCGCTTCGCCGAGCTCGTCGCGCGGATCCGCGCGCTCGCGCGGCGCTCGGTTCCGCGCCAGCCGGCGATGCTGCTCCACGCGGACATCGAGCTTGACCCGGCGGCCAGGCGCCTGACCCGCGGTGGAACGGCGATCGAGCTGGCGCGCAAGGAGTTCGCGGTGCTCGAAACGCTGATGGCCGCGCAGGGCGCGACCGTGTCGGCCGAGGAACTGCTCGAGCGCGTCTGGGACGAGCACACCGATCCATTCACGAACGTCGTCCGGATGACGATCATGACGCTGCGGCGAAAGCTCGGTGAGCCGCAGGTGGTCGAAACCGTGATCGGCGTCGGCTACAGGATGGCCTGATGCGCCGTCGGCGACCGCGGATCGACGGACCCGCCCCCACGATCCGCCTGCGACTGACGGTGCTGTACGGCCTGGTGTTCCTCGTCACCGGCGCGATCCTGTTGACGATCGGCTACGCGCTCGTGCGGCACAACCTCGGTTCGCGGCCAAACCTCCGCTCTGAGCTGCTCCGGAGGCTCGGTCTGCCGCCGCCAGACGGACCGCCGTTCTACGGCCATTTGCTGTTCGCGCCGGGATCGCCGGAGGCGAGCGTCGCCGAGGCGGTGCGCTCACAGCTTCGCAGCGATGCGCTCCACCAGCTCGTGTTCGAGTACGTGCTCGCGCTCGGCGCGATGACAATGGTCTCGGTCGCCGCCGGGTGGCTGCTGGCGGGACGGGCGCTGCGGCCGTTGCGCGGCATCACCGCGACCGCCCGGCGCGTCTCGGGCGAGAACCTCGGCGAGCGGATCGGGCTCGTCGGTCCCGCCGATGAGCTCAAGGAGCTGGCGGACACGTTCGACGGGATGCTCGGCCGGCTCGACCGGGCATTCGCGAGCCAGCGCCACTTCGTCGCCAACGCCTCGCACGAGCTCCGCACGCCGCTAGCGATCATGCGGACCGAGATCGACGTCGCGCTCGCCGATCCAGGCGCCGGCGCCGGCGAGCTGCGCGCGATGGGCGAGGCGGTACGCGAGACGGTCGACCGCTGCGAACGTCTGATCGAGGGGCTGCTCGTGCTTGCACGAAGCGAGGCAGCGACCGGGCGCGAACAGCAGCCGGTTGATCTGACCGCCCTGGCGGCCGACTGCGTCACCGATCTGCGTGCGCGCGCCGAGGAGGCCCAGATCTCGGTCCGGGCCGAGTTGCGTTCGGCGTGGGCGCGGGGTGAGCCGGCGCTGCTCGAGCGGATGATCGCCAACCTGATCGACAACGGCATCCGCCACAACGAGCCCGGTGGCTGGCTGTCCGTCGTGACCTCAACGGAAGGCAATCTCGCGCTGGTCACCGTCGGCAACGGAGGCCCTGCAATCGATCCGGAGGACGCCCAGGGTTTGACCGAGCCTTTCCGCCGGCTCAGCAGGACGTCCGGGGGGTTCGGCCTCGGCCTCTCGATCGTGCGCTCGGTGGTGCAGGCCCACGGCGGTAGTATCGACGTGACGGCGCCCTCGAGCGGTGGGCTGGAAGTTCACCTCGTGCTTCCGGCAGCGCCGCGTATCGGAGACGTTGGGGTCTCGCAAAGGCCGCGAGCCCTTACGGAGAGCTGACGGGCCGGGCGCTACAAACGCCCCACCACGCTCGGGGCCCCGGATCCGAGCAGCGAACCAGCAATAGGAGTAGCCCCTGATGCCATATCGAGCCCCCTTCGCGGTCAGCCGCCGCACGATCGCGGTGTGCCTGGCCGGCGTCGTTCTTGCCGCCGGGCTTGGCGCCTGCGGATCGTCGGCATCCTCTTCCAGCTCGTCGGCGAGCACGAGCGGCACACAGTTCCAGGCCCGCCTGAACCTCGCCAAGTGCTTCCGCGCGCACGGAATCAACGTCCCCGATCCGTCGCCGGGCGGGGGTGTAGCCGGTGGCGGTGGCGGCATTTTCCGGGAGCTGCGCAACTACTCGCAGGCGCAGATCAGCTCGGCCCGCCAGGCCTGCCAGCAGTACTTCTCGCAGGCGTTCCCGCAGCTGAACATCAGCCCCGCCCAGCGCGCCCAGATCCAGCAGCAACTCGTGAAGTTCGCTCAGTGCATGCGCTCCCACGGGATCAATATCCCCGACCCGCAAACCAATGGCACCGGCGGCGGGTTCGGCTTCCGGCGTGGGTTCGGATCGGTCGATCGCAACAGCCCGGCGTTCCAGGCCGCCAACAAGGCCTGTGCGAGCCTCCGCCCGCGGTTCGGCCGTGGCGGTCCGGGCGGCGGCGGTCAGGGAGGTGGCCCGGGTGCCTAGGCCGACATTCCCCGGCGCCTCTGCGCGGCTCGTGCAGACTTTTCACTGGCGCCGGATCGCGGCCGGCCTCGGCGTCGTGGCCGCGGCTGCGCTGGCGATCGGGATCGTGATCAGCGCCGGGCTGCCAGGGTCGAGCAAGGGTGCGGGGAAGCCCGCGAAGGCGAGCGGCTCCACGACCGTGGAGCGCCGCGACCTCGTCGCCACCGACACCGAGTCAGGCACGCTGAGCTATGCCGACTCCCAGACGGTCTACAACCGCGTGACCGGGACGGTGACGTGGCTGCCGACGATCGGGCAGACCGTCAGCTTCGGGCAGACCCTGTACAAGGTCGACAACGCGCCCGTGATCCTGTTCAACGGCGACGTGCCCGCGTACCGCTCGCTGTCTGAAGGGGTCAGCGACGGGCCGGACGTCAGGGAGCTCGAGCAGAACCTCCGCGACCTCGGATACGACCCCAACCACGACATGACGATCGACGACACGTTCGACTGGGCGACCGCGGCCGCGGTCGAGCGCTGGCAGGCGGCGCTCGGCGAGACCCAGACCGGCACAGTCACGCTCGGTGAGATCGTGTTTCTCCCGGGTACGCAGCGGATCACGGCGGTCGACACAGTGCTCGGCTCAAACGGCAGCGGCGCTGGGACCGGATCCGGCTCGGGCACCGGCTCGAGCGCCAGCACGACCCCTGCGCCGGCGCGGCCGGTGTTCGTCGACCTGACGACCACCTCCACGACGACGACGAGCTGCCCTGCGACGACGACCACCTCTTCAATCACGACGAGCTGCCCCACGACGAGCTCGTCAGGCACGACGAGCACGACCTCGACGACAACAACAACGACGACGCCGCCGCCGAGCACCGGTGGCCCGGGCTCGCAGGGCGGCAAGCCCGGCGGGTCAAAGCCGTCCACGCTCGCCGCGCTGCTGGCTCTGCTGAAGGCCGAGACGCTTGAGCTCAAGAAGGGGGGCTCGTCGGGCAACGGCGCCGGGGGTGCCGGAACAGGTGGGGCCGGTGCTGGGACAGGTGGGGCCGGTGCTGCGGGCGGCCGTTCCGGTGGCGGCGGTTCTGGCGGCGGCGGTGCCGCTGCCGCTGCGGGCGCTGGGTCGGGGGGGTCTGGTAGTGGGTCCTCCGGGAGTGGCAGCGGGTCCTCAGGGAGTGGCGGCGGCGCCGGGACTGCACAGGCGATCCTCGGGACGACCTCCACGCAGCTGGTGGTGACGGTCGACCTCGACGCGACCAAGCAGAGCGAGGCGGTCGTTGGGGAGCCGGTGACCGTCGAGCTTCCCGACGGCACGACCGTCGATGGCAAGATCACCGAGGTCAGCCCGGTCGCCCAGACCAGCAGCAGCAGCTCGTCCTCGAGCGCAGCCGGCGGCGGCGGGAGTGGTGGATCGAACCAGCCGTCGGCGACGATTCCGGTCACGATCACGCTGAAGGGACGCAAGCCCAAGTCGGGCCTCGACCAGGCCGCGGTGAGCGTCAACTTCGAGCAGCAAAAGGCCAGGAACGTCCTGTCGGTGCCGGTGACCGCGCTGCTCGCGACCGCCGGTGGCGGCTACGCCGTCCAGCAGGCGGCGCCGCCGCATCGCTTGATCCCGGTCACTCCCGGGTTGTTCGCGGCGGGGTATGTGCAGATCTCCGGCTCGGGCATCTACGAGGGACTCCAGATCACCGACTCCCAGGGCTAGACGTGGAGACGCCCGTACGAGCAGCGGCGGCCGGACCGTCAGCGGAGAATCGCAACGGCGTTGCGCTCTGGCTGCGCGATGTCACCAAGGAGTACCCCGGCGGAGTTGCTGCCCTGCGGGGGGTGAGCGTCGAGATCGACGCGGGCGACCAGGTCGCGGTCGTCGGGCCGTCCGGGTCGGGAAAGACGACGATGCTCACGGTCCTGGGGACGCTCGAGCGGCCCACCAGCGGTGCCGTCGAGGTCGCCGGTCGCGACGTGATCGGAGCGTCCGACGGCGAGCTAGCCGGTCTGCGCGCGCACGAGCTCGGGTTCGTATTTCAGGGGTTTCACCTCCAGGACCCGATGACGGCGCTCGAGAACGTGGCCAACGGGATGCTGTACACGGGCGCACCCGCACGCGAGCGACGCGAGGCGGCTGCGCTCGCGCTCGAGCGCGTGGGGCTCGGTCACCGGCTCACGCATCGCCCGCCGCAGCTGTCGGGAGGCGAGCGCCAGCGGGTAGCGATCGCACGCGCGATCGCCAAGCGCCCGATCATCATCCTCGCCGACGAGCCGACCGGCAACCTCGACTCGAAGTCGGGGCAGGAGGTGCTGGCGCTGCTGCACGAACTCGCGGCGGACGGCGCGACGCTGGTGCTGATCACCCACGATGAACGGATCGCGGGGGGGTTCCCGCGGCGGATCCAGATGCGCGACGGCGAGATCGTCGGAGACGACCGGCAGTGAGCGTCGCGGTGCCACGGCCCAGCCTCAAGTTGCCGCGGCGGCGCCGCGGGGCTGACGCTGCACGGATGCCGCCACACGAGCTGATGTCGGTGCGCGATCCAGGGCCTGCGCACGCGCCGCCTGCGAGCATCGCTGTCCGCGCTCGGGATCGCGATCGGGATCGGCGCAATGGTCGCGGTCGTGGGTGTGTCGGCCTCGAGCCAGGCGAACCTGCTGTCAACGATCGACAAGCTCGGCACGAACCTGCTGACGGTCGCGCCCGGCCAGACCTTCTTCGGCGCCAACGAGGTGCTGCCGAGCACGGCCATCGGGACGATCGACCACATGGCGCTCGGTGTTGCGCGACGCGGCCGTCTACCAGGTTCCAGCGCGACCGTGCGCCGAACGCCGTACGTGCCCGAGGAGCAGACCGGCGGGATCGGGGTCGACGCGGCCGATACGGGACTGTTGCCCGCGGTCGGCGGCGAGCTCGCCTCTGGGCAGTTCTTGAATCAGGCCAACCGGCGTTTCCCGACCGTCGTGCTCGGCGCGCAGGCGGCAAGGACGCTCCAGATCAGAGCGTCCAGGGGCATATCCAGGTGTTCCTCGGGGGCACGTGGTTCAACGTGATCGGAGTGCTGCAGCCGGTGATCCTCGACCCGGGCTCGACAGCACTGTGTTCATCGGGCTGCCGATCGCGGAGAAGCTGTTTCGGACGCAGCCGAGCGCGTCCGAGATCTATGTGCGCGCCGACGTCAACCAGGTCACCCAGGTCTCGAACCTGCTCGCCGCGACCGCCGATCCCCAGAACCCCGACGGCGTGCAGGTGAGCCGGCCGTCGGACGCGTTGGAGGCGCGCGCAGCGGCGAAGGGCCAGTTCACGACGCTGCTGCTCGGGCTCGGCGCTGTCGCGTTGCTCGTTGGCGCGATCGGGATCGCGAACATCATGGTGATCTCCGTTCTGGAACGCCGCGGCGAGATCGGGCTGCGGCGCGCGCTCGGGGCCACCCGCCGGCACATTTCATCGCAGTTCCTCGCCGAGTCGGCGCTGCTCGCTGCGCTCGGCGGGATCGCCGGGCTGCTGCTCGGCGCGCTCGCGACCTGGGCTACTCGCTCGCGCAGAACCAGCCGATGGTCGTGCCGCCTACGCGCTGATCGCCGCGCCGGCCGCCGGCCTGGCGATCGGCGCGATCGCCGGGCCTCTACCCGGCGGCGAAAGCGGCCCGGCTGAGCCCGACCGAGGCGCTGAGGGCCTCATAGCGGTCCGGATTCGCCGGGGGGCGGGGGTGGTCGTGAAACCCACCGTATTTGCATTTTTCGTTAAAGCGACCACCCCCGGGGGTGTCGGCACAAGCGACCAGCCACCTCGTGCTTCGGTTTACGGAGAACTGACGGTTCGTTCCTACTCTGGTCGGTCATGTCGGACGTGCGTCATCGCTACGGGGCGTCGACAGTGGGACGGGCGATTCTCCGCTTTCCGTCCCGCTGCGGCCTCGCCTCACAGACGCCGGTCGGCTGCGACGAAGTGCGCCTCGTCGCCCGCGGGACCACACGCTTCCCGCATCCTGGGGTACCGGCGGCGGCCAGGGCCATGACTCCCGCCCAGCCGCTCGCCGGACCTCGGGCCTAGCTCATTACCAGGCGTTCGATGTTCGGCCGGCGCTTGCCGAGCGCCGGCTCGAATCACGCAGGCGTCGATGTTCGGCCGGCGCTTGCCGGGGCGCGTGCTCCCCACTGCTGCCACCTCGCACGCTTCGTCGAACAGCTGCTCGATCCAGCGGCGGGTGTCGGCCGGGTCGATCACATCGTCGATCTCGAAGTACTCGGCCATGCTGATGCCCTTGCCGCGGTCATAGGCGGCCGCGACCGTCGCCTCGAACGCACGCTGGCGCTCGTCGGATCCTCGATCGCCTCGAGCTCGCGGCGCATGCCGAGCCGGACCGCGCCCTCGAGCCCCATCGCGCCGAACTCAGAGGTCGGCCAGCCGACGGTGAACAGCGGCGCCTTGAAGCCGCCGCCGGCCATCGCCTGGGCGCCGAGCCCATAGCCCTTGCGCAGGATCACGGTGCCGGTCGGGACGTCTAGGTTCGCGCCGGTCACGAACATGCGCGAGAAGTGCCGCACGGTGGCGGTGCGCTCGGCCTGCGGTCCGACCATGAACCCCGGCGTGTCGCAGAGGAACAGCAGCGGCAGCCCGAAGGCGTCACACAACTGCATGAAGCGCGACGCCTTATCCGCGCCGTGAGCATCGATCGCGCCGCCGAGGTGGGTCGGGTCGTTGGCGACCACGCCCAGCGGGCGCCCGTCGATCCGCGTCAGCGCCGTCACGATCCCAAGACCGAACCCGCGGCGCAGCTCGAGCACGGAGTGAGGATCGGCCAGTGCGTCGATCACGGCGCGGACGTCGTAGCTGCGCTTGCGGTTGGTCGGGATCAGCTCGCGCAGGGCGGTCTGGTCGGGCGGCTCGGGGGGTGCTTGACGCGGACCGTGGAAGTAGCTCAGGTAGCGCTTGGCCGCCTGGACCGCAGCGGCCTCGTCCTGCACGCGCAGGTCGACGACGCCGTTGGCGGACTGAACCTCGATCGGCCCGACCTCACCCGGCTGATACACGCCAAGTCCACCGCCCTCGATCATCGCCGGGCCACCCATCCCGATGCTCGAGTCTTCGGTCGCGATCACCACATCGCAGCAGCCGAGCAGCGCCGCGTTGCCGGCGAAGCAGTAGCCGGCGGCGATCCCGACGAGCGGCACCAGGCCGCTGAGCCGCGCGAACAGGTGAAACGCCCTGCAGTCAAGGCCGGCAACGATCGGCATGTCGACGTCGCCCGGCCGCCCGCCGCCGCCCTCGGCGAACAGCACGACCGGCAGGCGCCGACGCTCGGCGATCTCGAACAGCCGGTCCTTCTTGGTGTGATTGCGCATCCCCTGGGTCCCCGCCAGCACCGTGTAGTCATAGGACATGACGACAGCCGGGCTGCCGTCAACGTCGCCGACGCCGGACACCAGGCCGTCGGCCGGGGTGCGCGCGATCAGCTCCGCTCGCGGGCGCCGCTGTTCCTGCGCCGCGAACATCAGCGGCCCGTACTCCACGAACGTGCCCTCGTCGACGAGGTCGGCGAGGTTCTCACGGGCGGTCCGATTGCCCTTCTGATGTCGCTTGGCGACGGCCTCGGGGCGCGCCGCGTCGAGCGTTACAGCGTGGCGCGCCTGGACCGCCTGCAGATCGGTCCGTGGCTCTGCGTCGCGAACGCTCGGTGCGGCGGCGGTGCCTGCTGCCGGCGGCTCAGCCGCTGACAGCACGGCCATCAGTTGCCCCTCGTCAACCGTGTCGCCGACGGCGACCTCGAGCCGCTGGAGTACACCGTCGATCTCGGCGATCACCTCGTGCTCCATCTTCATCGCTTCGAGGATCACGACCGCCGCCCCGGCGCGGACCGTGTCGCGCGGCTCGTGTGCGATCGCGATCACGGTCCCGGCGAACGGTGCGAGCACGGCCGATTCCTGGATCGTCGTCATCGCATGATCATCCCTGATCGTGGTTCACGGTCGGTTGGCCGCAACGCGGGCACTGCTTGGGTCTCGCGGCGCACATCACCCGTGCTGTTGGATACTGACGCCAGGATGAGCGAGCCAGAGCTCCTGTGGACACCGTCAGCCGAGCGCGTCCAGCGCGCCACGTTGACGCGCTTTCAGGACTGGCTGGAGCAGACGCGCGGGCTCCGATTCGACGGCTATGACGAGCTGTGGCGCTGGTCGGTGTCCGATCTCGAGGCGTTCTGGGGCTCGCTCGCGGAGTTCCTCGAAATCCGTTTCGAACAACGAGGCACCGAGGTGCTCGGGGTCCGCTCGATGCCCGGCGCCGAGTGGTTTCCCGGATCGCGCCTCAGCTACGCCGAGCACATCTTCCGCGGTAAGCGCGACGCGGACGTGGCGGTGCGCCACGCCTCGGAGTCAAGGCCGCTCGATTCCTGGACGTGGGGAGAGCTGCGCGCGCAAACCGCGGCGATCGCGAGCGGGCTGCGCGCGGTCGGGGTTGGGCCCGGTGACCGCGTTGCGGCGTACATGCCGAACATCCCCGAGACGCTTGCCGCGTTCCTGGCGTGCGCGTCGATCGGCGCCGTCTGGTCCTCGGCGGCGCCTGAGTTCGGCGCCCGCAGCGTCGTCGACCGTTTCGCTCAGATCGAGCCAAAGGTGTTGTTCGCCGTCGACGGGTACCGATACGGCGGCCGCGATTTCGACAAACGGTCGGTGGTCGCCGAGATCGCGGGGGAAATCCCGTCGCTGCTGAAGGTCGTGACGCTCGGCTACCTCGATGGATCCGGATGGGAGCCGGGCTTCCGGGTCGACGGCGGCGCCTTGGAGTTCGAACAGCTGCCGTTTGACCATCCGCTATGGGTGCTTTACAGCTCGGGGACGACCGGACTGCCGAAACCGATCGTCCACGGGCAGGGCGGGATCCTGTTCGAGCATGCGAAGAAGGCGCACCTGCACCTCGACGCTCACGCCGGGGACCGCTTCTTCTGGTTCACGACGACCGGTTGGATGATGTGGAACTTCCTGGTCGGCGTGCTGCTCAGCGATGCCTCGATCGTGCTGTTCGACGGCAACCCCGGATACCCGGATCTGGGCGTGCTGTGGGATCTGGCTGCGCACACCGAGATGACGTGCTTCGGGACCAGCGCGGCGTTTGTCTCCTCGTGTATGAAGGCTTCGGTGTCGCCGGGCGTGGGTCGAGATCTGAGCGCGTTGCGCGCGGTCGGCTCGACGGGTTCACCGCTCTCGCCCGAAGGGTTTCGGTGGATCTACGACGAGCTCGGTTCCGACACATGGCTGTTCTCGACCTCGGGCGGCACAGACATGTGCACGGCGTTCGTCGGTGGCGTCCCGACCCTGCCCGTGTACCTGGGCGAGCTCCAGGCTCGGTCGCTGGGCGCCGCGGTCGAGGCCTGGGACGAATCTGCGGAGCCCGTCGTCGACGAGGTCGGTGAGCTCGTGATCACCGAGCCGATGCCGTCGATGCCGCTCTACTTCTGGGGCGACTCCGATGGGTCGCGCTATCGCGACAGTTACTTCTCGATGTTCGACGGCGTTTGGCGCCACGGCGACTGGATCAAGATCACCTCACGCGGGACCGCCGTGATCTACGGCCGCTCTGACTCGACGATCAACCGCGGCGGCGTGCGAATGGGCACCAGCGAGATCTACCGCGCGGTGCTCTCGGTTCCGGCGGTCGTCGACGCGCTGGTCGTCGACCTGCCGCGGCCCGGGACCGACGGCTGGATGCCGTTGTTCGTGGTCCTGCGTGACGGTGAGCGGCTCGATGACGCGCTCGTGTCCGAGATCGCAAAGCGGGTCCGACAGGACTGCTCGCCGCGCCACGTCCCGGACGAGATCCGTCAGATCTCCGAAGTTCCGCGGACGCTGTCGGGCAAGCTGCTCGAGGTCCCCGTGAAGCAGATCCTGACCGGGACCGACCCGCAGCGGGCCGCGAGCCGTGAGTCGCTCGCGAACCCCGCCGCACTCGACGTGTTCGTCGAGCTGGCGGGCGAGTGGCGGCGAGTGTCTAGCTGAGCGAGAAGCGGCACGCCTGCTCGGCGTGCGTCCGCGTTCGATCGCCGGCGAAGCTCGCGTCGAGGACCCACGAGAGCCCCGAACTCGTCGTGAACTGCGTCGAGAACGATCCGTTCGAGGAGGTCATCACCGTCTGCGTCAGCGGCGTGCCCCCGGAGCCGACGAACGTCAGGGTGATCGGAGCCCGCGGAGCAGCGGGAGCAAGCGTGCCCGACACCGTCACCGGACTGCCGAGCTTGCCGGTCGTCGTCGGGCACGTGACCGTGAGCTTGGCGCGCCTGGCCTTGGGCGGGATCTGAAACGTCTTGGGCAAGCTTGCGAGCTGCGTGAACGGCCCCTGCTTGCCGTTGACCGTGAGCGCCAGCAAGATCGAGCGCGGAGAGCGGCCGTTCAGCGGGAGCTTGAGATCCACCGACAGGCCGCCGGACATCGTGAACGTGCCGTGCACGACTGGCAGGCAGCCCAGGTGGCCGGCGGTCACGGTGGTCGGCTTCGAGCACAGCCCGGCTTGGGTGAACGCGATCAAGGTCCCCTTGCAGCTTCGGGTCAAGCAGTCGAGGTGCAGCGTGACCGATGTGCCGTGTGCCGTGATGCTCGGCAGCACCGCGGCGCCGCCCTTCGCGGGGGCGCACGCCGACGGCTTGCCGGCACCGGCCTTGAAATGCCAACTCGAATACTGCATGAACAGGCCGTCGTACTGAACTCGGTCGTCAGTGAACCTGTCCACGCGTGACCTGGCGGTCACGAGGTGGCCGTTGCTGAAGCAATCCATGCCGGCACGCCCGCCGCGCGTGTCCCGGATCGCGACCCAGGGGAAGTTGTGATTGGTGGCGTCGCGCTCGAGGATCGTCGTCGACTGGCTCGCTTGTAACACGAGGTAGGCCGGAGCGTTCGAATAGATGCTGAGCCCACTGGGGTGCAGCGCGGCCGTATACGTGCCGCCCGTCGCCCGCACGAAGGACGCGGGCCCGAGTGCGGCAGCACGCGCAGGCGCCACCAGCAGCAGGGTCAGGCCCGCCAGCAAGAGAACTTTCCTCCGAAGCATCGTCCTACCCTAGCTGCCCGGACGGCTGAACGCAAAACTTGCTCAGTTCTTATGCTTCTCTCAAGAACAGCTGTGAGGATTCCCGCCACGGGCGTGTCCGTTTGCGGGCCGCCCGGCCAACTGCCGGAGTCATGATGAACGCCACTCTCAAACGCAAGCTCGCAGTCGGCACCACGCTCGTCGCGGCGACAGCGTTCGCCGGCGGCGCCTACGCGGCGAGCAAGGTCAACGGCGCCAACGAGCGCCAGGCGTTCCTCAACGACGTCGCCAAGCGCCTGAACGTCTCCCCCGCGCAGCTCAAGGGCGCGCTTCAGGGCGCATTCGACGATCGCCTGCAGGCCGCGGTCCAAGCGGGGAAGCTGACCCAGGCGCAGGCGGACGCGATCAAGCAGCACGTGCAGAAGAACGGCGTCGTGCCGTTCGGGCCCGGCGCTCCAATGCTTGGTGGCGGCGGCATCAGGCCGTTCAAGGGTGCCCCCGGGTTCGCCCACGGCGGCCGGCTGTCGGCCGCCGCCGGCTATCTCGGCATCAGCGAAGCGCGGCTCCTCGATCAGTTGCAGGCGGGCAAGTCACTCGCGCAGGTCGCCTCCTCGCAAGGCAAGTCCGTGTCCGGTCTGAAGGCCGCGATGACCGCGGCAATCAAGGCGCGGCTCGACAAGGCGGTCGCGGCCAAGATGCTGAGCAGTGCTCACGAACAGAAAATCCTGAGCGGCGTTTCCTCCCGCCTCGACGCGGAGATCAACGGCAAGGACTCCGGCCCGCATCACGGGTTGGGCCGCATCGGCCCGCACGGATTCTTCGGGCACACGCGCGGCGGCATGCGCGCGTTCCCGTCCTACCCGGTCCCGCCGAACGGCGCGCCGCCGGCGCCCGGTCCCGGTCCCGGTCCCGTGTACTAAGGGCACCCTCGGGTAGCAGCCCAAGAGACCCCTCTTACGGTCCTCTCATCACTTTCTGAAGGGTTTCTCACGGCCCGCTGCTGTACTGGTCGTTAAGAAACCTATGTCCGTTACTCAGGAGAAACCGAACATGAGTCGCCTGAATCGCATCATTCCGATCCTTGGAGGCGCCGTCGCCGGCGGTGTTATCGCGTTTGCCGTGTCCAGCGGCGGCGGGACGACTCACTCGGTGACGACGACCACCGTCGTTGCACCTGCGAGCTCGAGCTCCGTCCCGACGTCGTTGACCGGCACGGGCTCCGGCCTGAGCATCAACCAGATTTACAAGAACAGCAGCCCCGGCGTGGTCGACATCCTCGTCACCTCGCAGAGCAGCGGTGGCGGCTTCGGGCCGCTTGGAGGTGGTGGCTCGCAACAGCAGCAGGGCGAGGGCGCGGGCGTCGTCTACGACTCGCAGGGCAACATCCTCACCGACGAGCACGTCGTCTCCGGCGCGACCAGTGTCAAGGTCAGGTTCCAAGACGGCACGACCTCCAGTGCCAAGGTTGTCGGCACCGATCCCTCGACCGACGTGGCAGTGATCCACGTCGACGCTCCCGCGTCGGTGCTGCACCCGATCGCGTTCGCTGACTCCTCGACCACGAAGGTCGGCGACGAGGTCGTCGCGATCGGCAGCCCGTTCAGCCTCCCGGAGACAACCACCGCCGGGATCGTCAGCGCCGTCGGCCGCAGCATCACCGCTCCGAACAACTACACGATCACCGGGGCGATCCAGACTGACGCAGCGATCAACCCGGGCAACTCCGGCGGGCCGCTGCTTGATGCAAACGGTCACGTGCTCGGCCTCAACGACCAGATCCAGACGAACTCCGGCTCCAACGCCGGCGTCGGCTTCGCGATCCCGTCCAACACGGTCGCGCGGATCGCGAACCAGATCATCGCCGGTCACTCGGTCAAGCATTCCTACGTCGGCGTCGAGCTGAACGGCAGCTCGAGCGGTGGCGCGCAGGTCACGACCGTCCAGCCCGGATCGCCGGCCCTCAGCGCCGGAATCAAGGCTGGTGATGTCGTCACCGAGATCAACGGCAAGCCGATCACCACGACCGAAGGGTTCATCGCGACCGTCGACAACTACGCGCCGGGCGACACGATCACGCTGACCGTCAAGCGGGGCGACCAGAGCCAGAAGATCACACTGAAGCTCGGGACCCGGCCGAACACGACTCCGAACAACGGCTAGGGCTGCGCGAAGCCCCAGCACGACCAGCGCCCCGGGCGGATACGGACGCCGCCCGGGGCGCTAGCTATCTGCCCGGCTCCTGCGCGCCTCACGCTCGGGCGGCTTCGGCGAGCCGGCCGCGGCGTCCGGCCAGCGCGCGCCCGAGGAGCCCGAGCGATAACAGCGTGATCAGCAGCGGGCCCGAGCGCGCCGTGCCCGAACGCGTTCGCGATCCAGTAGGCAGCGGCGCCGAACACGCCGGCGGCCGGCAGCGTCAGCACCCACGCGACGACGATGTTTCCGGCGACCCCCCATCGCACCGCCGAGAGCCGCTTGGCGGCGCCGGCACCGATCACACACCGCCCGAGATCACGTGCGTCGATGACAGCGGATAGCCGAGGTGCGATGAGGCGAGGATCACCGCAGCGCCTGCGCCCTGGGCGGAGAAGCCCTGGGCGGCGTCCATGTTGATGATCCGGGTGCCGACGGCGCGGACGATCCGCCAGCCGCCGGCGTAGGTGCCGAGCGAAATCGCTGTGGCGGCCACGATCACGACCCATGCGGGCACGTGAAAGTGGCGCGCGCTGAAGTCGCCGTGGGCGACGAGCGCGAGGCCGATCACGCCCATCGTCTTCTGCGCGTCGTTCGTGCCGTGGGCCAGCGACAATGCGGAGCTCGAGAGGATCTGCCCGAGGCGGAAGCCGCGGGTGACGACGCCGGGACGGCTGCGACCGACGAGCCGGTAGATCAGGACGATCGCAAGGCCGGCCACCAGGAACGCCGACAGCGGCGCGACCAGCGCCGGCAGCGCCACCTTGGTGACCACCCCGTCAACCTTCACCGCACCGGCGCCGGCGGCCGCCAGCACGGCGCCGATCACGCCGCCGATCAGCGCGTGCGAGGAGCTCGACGGCAGTCCGTAGCCCCAGGTCGTCAGGTTCCAGGCGATCGCCCCGATCAGCGCGGCAAACGCGACGGTCTCGGTGACCTGGCCTGGATCCACGATTCCCGTCGCGACGGTCGCCGCCACCTTCAGCGAGATGAACGCGCCCGCGAAGTTCAGCACCGACGCGAGCACGACGGCCATTCTCGGGGACAGCGCCCTCGTCGAGATCGCGGATGCGACGACGTTGGCGGTGTCGTGAAAGCCGTTGGTGAAGTCGAACGCCACCGCCGCGGCGATGACGATCACTAGCAGCAGATCGCTGTGCATCGATCGCCGGCGCCGCCTGCCCCGCGCAGGCCCTAGCTCGGCGAGCTCGAGGCTTGCGCGAGCGCGCGCTCCATCAACTCGAGGTGCACGCTGCGTGTGTGACCGGTCCGGCGATGCCAAATCCCATCCGCGTCGAGCGTCCAGGCGAACGTATCGTCTGCGAGGCAGCGCTCCAGCGTGTCCTCGAGCTCGGCCTTGAGATCCTCCTTCTCGACCGGCGTCAGCAGCTCGACGCGCTTATCGAGGTTGCGCGGCATCAGGTCGGCGGAGCCGATGTAGTAGTGGCTCTGATCACCGCGATGGAATGAATAGATCCGGGTGTGCTCGAGGAAGCGCCCGACGACGGACACGACGTTGATCGTCTCGCTCACGCCTGGGACGCCGGGCTTCAGGCAGCAGATCCCGCGGACGTTGAGGTCGATCGGGACGCCGGCCTGGGAGGCGCGATAGAGCGCCTCGATGATCTGCTGGTCCACCAGCGAGTTCATCTTCATCGCGATCCGCGCCGGCTGGCCGGCCTCGTGCGCCACGACTGTGCTCTCGATCTCTTCGATCAACGGCTCGCGCATCCAGCTCGGCGCGACCAGCACCTTGCGTTCGCGCTCGGGGTGCCCGTAGCCGGTCAGCGTGTTGAACAGGTTCGCGACCTCCTGTCCGAGCACCGGGTCGGTCGTGAACAGGCCGAAGTCCTCATACAGCCGCGCATTCTTGGCGTGGAAGTTGCCGGTACCGATCATCACGTAGTGACGGATCCCGGTGCGCTCGCGCCGCACCACCAGAATCGCCTTGGCGTGGGTCTTCAGCCCCGGGATGCCGTGGACGACGTGAGCGCCGACTTCTTCCAGCGCCCGCGACCAGCGGATGTTCAGGCGCTCGTCGAAGCGCGCCTTGAGCTCGACCATACAGACCGCCTGCTTGCCCTTCTCGGCAGCCTCGATCAGCGACGGCACGAGCGCCGAGTCGTCCGAGGTCCGGTACACGGTCATCTTGATCGCGAGCACGTTCGGGTCATCGACGGCCTGCTTGACGAACCGCTCGACGCTGCTCGAGAACGAGTGATAGGGGTAATGGACGAGCACGTCGCCGGCGCGCATCGGGGCGAACACGTCGGGCTCCTCATCGCCGTCGCCGGGCCGCGGTCCGAACGCCGGGTGTGTCAGTGGCGTCCAGGCCGGCTGGCGCAACTCGGCGTGACCTTCGATCCCGGCCAGCTGCCAGAGGTCGCTCAGATCGAGCAGCCCCTCGACGTCGTAGACCTGGACCTCGTCGACGCCGAGCCAGTCGATCAGCCGGCCGCGCAGGGAAGGATCCATCCCCGCGCCGACTTCGAGGCGCACGACTTCGCCAAAGCGCCGGCGCCGCAGCTCATCCTCGACCGCTTGCAGCAGGTCATCGGCCTCATCCGATACCTCGAAGTCCGCGTCGCGGGTGACGCGAAACAGGTCGTGGCTGACGATCTCCATCCCGGGGAACAGCTCGTCGAGGTGTGCGGCGATCGCGTCCTCGAGCGGGATGAACACGTCCTTCGAGATCTCGGTGAAGCGCGGCAGCACCTCCTTGGGCACCTTCACCCGGGCGAACACGTCGTGGTCGGCAGCCGGATCGTGCAGGCGCACGATCAGGCTCAGCGACAAATTGGAGATATACGGGAACGGACGGCCCGGACCGATCGCCAGCGGGGTCAGCACCGGAAAGATGTGATTTTGGAAATGCCGCTTCAACTGCGCGGGCGGAGCGCCGCTCTGCTCGCAGCCCACGATCTTGATTCCGTGCTCGGCGAGCGCCGGCCTCACGACCTCCTGGAACTGCCACGCGTGACGGCGGTCAAGCTCGCGCACCCGCTCGGCGATGCCCTCGAGCACCTCGGTCGGGAGCAGGCCGTCGGGACCGCGGGCGGAGATCCGAGCGTCGACCTGGTCGTGGACGCCGGCGACACGGATCATGAAGAACTCGTCGAGGTTGGTGACGAAGATCGCGAGGAACTTCAGGCGCTCGATCAGCGGCAACGAATGATCCTCGGCGAGCTGCAGCACCCGGTCATTGAAGTCAAGCCACGACAACTCGCGGTTGGTGTACAGGGACGGATCGGTCAGATCGAAGATCGTCGTCGCCGCGTCGGTATCCGGCTCAGCCGGGGCCGCAGCGGCGCGTGCGACGCCGGCTGTGTCAAGGCGCTCGACCGAGGGGTCGTTCATGCCACCCGCTCCGCCGCCTGCGCAATTGCCGCCAGCTCGGTCGGGCGCATCAGCACGACAAGCTCGCCCTTGGAGATCCACGCGAGCCCGCCCTTCTTCATTCTCGCCTGCGCCCCGGTGAGATCGTGCAGCGTCAGCGAGAACGACGGATCGTGCCCGACCAGCAGGACATCGCCCAAGCCGGCGATCAGCTCATGCACGTCGAACGGCTCGCCGGCGAGCGCCGGCGAGCTCGTGACCGGGATCCCCAGCGGCTCGCACGCCAGCTGCGCGGTCTGCAGCGCGCGCAGCTTCGGGCTGCTCAGGCAGACGTCGATGTGAACGCCGAGCCGCGCGAGCGCCCGCCCGGCGGCTTCCGCCTGGCGTACGCCCTGATCGGTCAGGGGACGCTCGTCGTCGGGTAGACCGTCAGCCGCCTCGGCGTGTCGCAGCAACCAGAGCATGCTGGAACTTTACGCTGCATGCCCGTGCTTCACCTGACCGCCCGCGAATGCGTCGCGGTGCGGCAGCGCCGACGCAGCCGCTCGTACGGTTGCGGGAGGTCGCCGACGATCCGCTCGACGTTGTCGAGCAGGTTGATCGCACGTCGCGGCTCGCCCCAGCGATTCTCCGCCTCCGCCATCACCAGCAGCGTGTCGATCGCGTCGCGGTGCCCGGGATCAGCCGGCCATGACGGCGGTGGCGTGGCCCTGCTCACAGCGCACACCGTATGCCGTTGGCCTCAAGCGGTGTGTGACGCTTTGGTTAAGCGTCGCGTCGACGTTCGGACAATCAGTCGCAACGGCGGTCCGTGCAACCGTCGGCAACCAACAGCAGTGAAAATGGGGTTCCGATCGGAACCCCACATTCGTGAACGAGCAAGGAGACCGAACGATGCGATACGTCAACCTCGGAAGGACGGGCTTGCGGGTCTCCCGCGTGTGCCTCGGGATGATGAGCTACGGCAGGCACGAAAGCCGCGAGTGGGCGCTCGAGGAGGCCGGCGCGGGGCCGATCGTGCGCCGCGCCGTCGAGGGCGGGATTACGTTCTTCGATACCGCCGATGTCTACAACGGTGGTCAGAGCGAGGTGCTCACCGGTCGCCTGCTGCGCACGCTGTTCGGAACCCGGGAGGAATACGTCGTCGCGACCAAGGTGTGGGGCGCGACGATGCCGGGAGAGAACGGGTGGGGTCTGTCGCGCAAGCACATCCTGGCGTCGATCGACGCGTCGCTGGCGCGGCTGCAGACGGACTACGTCGACCTCTACCAGATCCATCGCTGGGATCCGACAACGCCGATCGACGAGACGATGGAGGCTCTGCATGAGGTCGTGAAGGCGGGCAAGGCACGCTACATCGGCGCCAGCAGCATGTACGCGTGGCAGTTCGCGAAGGCGCAGTTCATGGCTATAACGCCGTTCGTCTCGATGCAGAACCACTACAACCTCGTCTACCGCGAGGAGGAGCGGGAGATGATCCCGCAATGCATCGACCAGGGTGTCGCGGTCCTGCCCTGGAGCCCGCTTGCGCGCGGGCTGCTCGCCGGTAACCGGACTCGGGAGGGGGAGAAGCTCACGACCCGTGCGCGCACAGATACGTTCGGAGACGTGCTGTACAAGCCAGAGCTCGACTTTCCCGTGGTCGAGCGCGCCGCCGAGGTGGGCGGCGAGCTGGGCGTCTCGACTGCCCAGGTGGCGCTCGCGTGGCTACTGCAGAGGCCGGGGGTGACCGCTCCGATCGTGGGCGCGACCAAGCTCGAGCAGCTCGAGGACGCGCTCGCGGCAGAGCAGCTCGAGCTCAGCGAGGACGCGATCGCGCGGCTCGAGGAGCTGTACGTGCCGCACCCGATCGCCGGGCATTAGCGCCGGCGGGCGCCGCGCCCGCTACCCGATCAGCAGGCGCCGGCCGAACACGCGCTCGAACGCCTCGCCGTCGCCGTAGCGCTCGACGCTCCAGCGCGGCAGGATCAAGTTCTCGCCGGCGGCATCAAGGTGCAGATCGACTCCGTCGCCGTTGGCGCGCAGCCGGACCTCGGAGACCGACTGGTCGCGGCCGCGTTCAAGGTGCTCGGCGAGCCGTACGAACACCGAGCAGCGATCGAGCAGCTCCTCGTCCCCGTCCTGAGCGAGCGCCGAGATCTCCCCGAGCTTCGGCGCTCCCTTGCGGTGATAGCGGGTGATCTGGGCGATCAGCGCGCGCTCGCGTGGGTCAAAACCTGGCAGCTCCGCGCTGACGATCAGGTAGCGCGAGTGCTTGTGGTGATCGTCGTAGGAAATCGTCATGCCGACGTCGTGGAGCATCGAGGCGGCCCACAGCAGCTCGCGCTCCCCCGGCTTGGGCTCGAACAGGCCGGCGCTGACCAGCGAGTCGTGCATCTCGAGCGCGAGCAGCGCGACGTGCTCGACGTGGGCCAGGTCCGACTCGTACTGGATCGCGAGGTTGCGCACCGCCGCTTCACGGACGTCGGCGAACAGCGGTTCCTCGCTGCCGATCAGCGTGCGGCCGAGGAACACGCCGTCGCGCAGGCCCGCTTCGGTTGCCTCGATCCCCTCGAAGGAGCCGATCTCGAGCACGGTCTCCAATGCAACCGCGGCCGCGAGGATGATGTCGCCGCGGCCGGGCTTGATGCCGGGGACGGTTCCGCGCTCGCTCGCGGGCAGCTCCGCGAGCGTGTGCACGAGCTCGGACATCGCCTCGCGCGTGATCAGGAAGCCCTGCACGCCAATGTCAATCTGGTCCGCTGCGCGCTGGGCGGCAGCAGCGAGGTTGCGCACTGCTCCGCCGACGCCGACAAGCCGCGGGCCGGCGTGCCGAAGCCAGTCGAGATCGTGCAGCGTGCCGCGGACGTGCGTGCGCAGCCGCTGGAGGTCCTTCTTCTTGGCCGGGCCAGAACCCGAAAGGAACTGCTCGGTGAGCCGCACGGCGCCGAGCCGGAATGACTCCATTGCGCCCGCGTGGCGGCCGGTCACCTCGACGAGCTGCATGCTGCCGCCGCCGATCTCGAGCACCACGCCGTCGGTCAGCGTCGAGGTGTTGATCGCCGCGACGTATCCGTAGAACGCCTCGTCGCGGTCGGAGAGGACCTCGATCGCGAGACCCGTCGCGTCGGTCGCGCGGCGCAGAAACTCCTCCTGGTTGGAGGCGTCGCGGATCGCGCTCGTGGCGATCGCGTCCACGTTGTCGCCGCGCAGGCCGTTCGCGGTGCAGAACCGCTCGAACACCGTCAGCGTCTCAAGGCCGCGGCCGATCGCCTCCTCGCTGAGGCGCCCCGACGCACCCATCCCGGCTCCGATCCGGACCGTCTCGTACAGCTCGTCGGTCCGCTTCCACCACTCCCCCGGAGCGTACGTGAAGACCACGAGCCGCCACGAGTTCGAGCCGAGGTCGATCACGGCGACTTGCCGCGCCCCCTGGTCGGCGTTTCCGGCGGCGGTCGTGGATCGCCAGCTCACGGGCGGATCATCCGCTCAGGGCCGGACGAGTGCGAGGTGTCGATCTCGCATTGTGCGAGAAGATCCACGAGCAGCGTCGAGAAGCCGAAGCCGCGAGCGGCGAGCCCGCGCCCGGTCAGCGGGTTGTAGTACTCGCGATAGCCGCAGCGGTCCACCGTGACCTCCAGCGAACGGGCTACCCGCTCGGCCTCGAGGCGATAACCCAGCTCCCACATCGCCGGTACCAGCAGCCACGACGTGTTCATCCACGATGGACCGCGCCAGCAGCGCCACATCGCGAATCCGGGGTGAAACGAGGGCTCTCGATGGCGACCGACGGGATCCCCCAGTCGGCGCGGTAACGACGCGGATCCAGCAGATGCTCGTCGACGAGCCGGCGGCGGACGTCCTCGGGAAGCGATCTGAGAGCCAGCGGCGCGAGCGCCGACCAGGTCGAGGTTCTCAGTGGCCGCTCGGCCGTGCCGGCGAGGTCGAAGAACAGGCCGGTCCGCTCGTCATAGCAGCGCTCGAGCAGCGCCGCCTCAGTCCGCTCGGCGCGCTCGGCGTAGACGGACCCGTGCTCGTGATCGAGCCTCGCGAGCGCTCTGCAGCCGAGCGCGTAGAACACGTTGACGGCGACGTCCTCGACGTGCTCCTCGTAGCGCTCGGCGATCATCGCGACGTCGTAGGAGAGCCGGCGGTAGCGCTCGATCAGCCAGAAATGCCCGGTCCGGTCGTGGCGCATCCAGTCATACAGCCGTCGAGCCGGCCGGCCCGGACCAGCGTGCGCAACTCGGCTCGGGCTCGCGCGGGGTCGAAATGGCGCCAGGCGATCGCGTGAAAGCACGAGTCCCAGTACCACTGATGTCGGTACCGCGGAGTCGCCGGGCAGGTGAACGCATAGGGCACGCCGTCGCTGGCGCGATGCCCAGATCGGCAAACCACTCAAACGAGGCGGCGAGCACGTCGCGCGGGGCCCGCGTGTATGCGTACCCGGGAGCGACGAACCCGCGCGGGTCAAGCTCGATCTCCTTGAGCAAGCGCATGCCGGTGTGGACCCTGCGAGCGGTGTCATCGGGCCCGAGGCCAGGAACTCGGCTGCGGCCCCGCCCTGCCAGCCGGCCAGCACCGACCGTGGCCACGGGACGACGGCAGCGGCCTTGTGCGCGAGGCCATGCTGAGCGACGGCGTCGCCGCACGCGACGCGGCCGCGCAGCCATGCAGCCAGCGCCGGCGCTCGCGCGCCGATCGGATGCAGATCCGCCGCCGGAATCACGAGCAGAGTGATCGCCGCCGCTGCTTCCAGGAGCTCGCGCAGCCCCTTCTCGCGGGACAGGCGGCCGACATACAGGACGTGGTCGCCTCTGACGATCTCGGGACGCGGATGAAACGCCTGGTCGAGCCCGAGGCGCAGCAGCAGCGTCGAGGGCCGGTGCGCATCGGGGCCCGGATCGACTACCGACATCACGGCGTCGACGTCGACGTAGGCGCGGCGGTACCAGCGGCGCAGCGCGCGCTTGTACACCCCCTGCGGGCCGGGCAGCCCCGCGGCGTGCAGTGCGGCCGAGGAGTGGTGCACGGCGATCACTGCCGCTCCCGTCTGATGTGCTGCCCGGCTGGCCAGCCGCGGCGTCCAGTAGGGGTCGTGTAACAGCACGATGTCCGGCGCCAGCTCGCGCAGCGTCGCCTGGAGGCCGGCGCCGCCGAGCGGGATCCTGTAGCCGTTCGACGCGGCCAGTCGCAGCGACGGCTGTTCGTGTCGGTGTGGGTCGTGGTGGCGGTCGGTTGCGGGCGGGGTTGCGGTTGCGGTTGGGGGTACGGTCGGGTTTGCGCTCGGGGTTGCGGTGGCCGGTGGGTGTGCGGTCGGGTTTGCGGTCGCGTGTGCGGGGCGGCCCGGGATGACGAGGTGGTGCTCGAACGCGCCGGTGCGAGCGGCGAACGCGGCCTTGGCCTCGAGGTAGGTGCGGATCCCGCCGCTGCGCTCGCCGTAGAACAGCGCGACATCGGCGATCCGAAGGCGCTGCCGGTGCGCTGTCGCTGCGAGCGCGACGGCGCTCTCAGGCGGCACGCGCGACCTCGAGGTGGGACCTGGAGTCCGCGATCGCGCGGGTGTAGCCCTCGGCAAGCTGCGCGATCGAGTGCTCCCATGAGCGCCGGCGAACGGCCATCAAGCCGCCGGTCGTGAGCCGGTCACGGAGGGTCTCGCGTCGAGCGAGACCGCGGATCGCGCCCGCCAGCGCCTCCGGTTCCGCCGGCACAAGGCAGCCGCTGCGCCCGCTCTCGATCAGCTCGGCGGCGCCGCCGCCGTCGTCGCCGCCGGTGCCGGCGTTGACGGCGACGGCGAGAACCGGCAGGCCGCTCGCCTGAGCCTCGAGGATGACCCGGGGCGGTGCGTCAGTTGTGCTCGGGAACACGAGCAGGTCGGCGGTGGCGTAAACGCTCGCAAGTCGATCGCTGTCGAGCCGTCCGAGAAACGTGGCGGCCGGTCCCAGACGTGCGCGCAGCTCCTGCTCCTGACCCTGCTGCTGCTCGTGTTCCTGCTGCTGCTCGTGTCCGTGCTGCTGCTCGTGTCCGTGCTGCTGCTCGTGTCCGTGCTGCTGCTCGTGTTCCTGCTGCTGCTCCGCAGGCCCGGGGTCAGCCAGCACCAGCCGGATCCGGGGGTCGCGATCGCGTGCGATCAGGAATGCCTCGGCGAGCAGATCGGTTCCGGTGTTGCGGCTGAGGGAGCCCGCGTAGAGCAGATTGAACCCGTCGGGGAGGACCTCGGGGGCGTACCGCGCCGGGCTGAACCGTGCGAGGTCAACGCCCCTTTCCCAGCGCACGATCCGCTCCTGCGGGACGCCGAGCCGCCCGATCGCGACGTCAGCCGCGCGGCTGGGGGAGAGGATGATCTGACAGCTGTCGTAGAGCGCGTTGAGGTCATCGGGCCGGATCGCGGTCTGGGCCGGCAGTCCGTGGTGGTAGCTGGCCACGACGGGCACGCCGAGCCTGTGCGCGGCCAGCGCCGCCGCGGCGGCGAGGGGCCCGACGGTGGTTACATGGACGAGCTCGTATCTGCGCTCGTTCAGCGCGTCGATCACGTTGCGCTCGTGTCGGGATTCGGTGCGGTCGTCGATCACGTCGAGCTGGTAGCCGGGGATCGCGCGGCGGCGGAGCTCGTCGAGCGTCTCGGCGAGCTCTGGGGCAAGGCTGGCGGCGGTGTGGGCGGTGTGGGCGGTGTGGGCGGTGTGGGCGGTGTGGGCGGTGTGGGAGCTGGCGGCGGTGTCGGCGGTGGCGGCGGTGTCGGCGACCACGGCGACGCGGCGAGGCTCCTGCCGGGACGCGCCGAGCTTTGGCTGTCCAACCGCGCTGGGGTTTCTGTGATCTTCCATGACCGCAGAGAATCCCCCGCAAAGTCGCGGGATTCGTGACCCTCCGGCCAAGTTCCTGTAGTCAGGATGTGAACGGGGGGGTGGTCGTATTAACGAAAAATACGGTGGGTTCCACGACCCCCCCCGGCGTTCGCACTCAAGCCGAGCAGCGACGACGGACGCAGCTCGCTGACTAGGAGACCGACTGGATCGCCTGCTGGAGCTCGGCGTAGGACGGGACCGATTGGGGCACCTGCGACTTGCCCTTCGGCCCCTCCATCACCAGCGTCGGCGTCGCCCTGATGCCGGCGGCAGCTCCAGCCTGACCCTCGCTCACGACCTGGTTGAGCAGCGAGGGGTTTGTCCGCTCGGTGCGCCACTGGCTGAGGTTGAGCCCGGAGATCTGCTGGGCGAGGCCGGTCAAGAAGGCGTTGTTCACGTAGCTCGTGCCCTCAGTTCCCTGCTGGCGGTAGAACAGCTCGACGTAGTCCCAGAAGTGGTTCTGCTTGCCGGCCGCCAACGCCGCGGCCTGCTGGGTCCTGAACGTGGACGGATCGGGTGTCGCCGTCTGGAAGCTGCGGTAGACGACCTTGACCTTGCCGGAGCGCACATCCTTCGCGACGAGTTCGGGGAATGCTCCGGTCTCGGTGAAGTCCTTGCACACCGGGCATTGGAGGTCTCCGTAGTAGAACATCGTCACGGGCGCGCTGGGGCTGCCGAGCACGGTCCCCGCCTGGGGGACGCCGGAGAGCAACTGGTTGACCTGCCCCTTGACCTGGTTGGCCTGGGTTCCGGTCTTCAGATTGCCCGAACTGTTCCCGGAGCTCGAGATCACGATCGCGACGGCGACGACGATCACGGCGCCGAGCGCGAGACCACCGAGCATCTGCAGTCGCCGTTGCCGGCGCTGGCGCTCAGACTGCGCCTGCTCCTGGGCGACGCGCCGGGCGCGAGCTTCTTCCTTTTGCTTGCTCCGAGAGGCCATAGCTTTAGATTGGTCAGACGAGAGGTCCAGCCGGCAAAGGCTCGGCCCTGGCATCCAGGATAGCGGCGCCGGGGCGCCGAACTTGAGCCCTTCTGCTGCGCCCGAGGCGTTACTCGGGTCCGGTGCCGAGCTGCTCGGGCCCTTGATCGGTGTAGGCCATTCGGAACGCGCGGAACGCGTCGAACACGCGCGGGTTGAACGTCTTGCAGCCCAACACGTGACCCCAGGCCGTCGCGGCGACCGCGTAGGGCATCTTCGTCGGGTTCTGGAACAGCAGCAACATCTGGTGCGAGGCCCACTGACCGTCGGTCTCGTTGAATAGAGCCTCGAGCTGTTTGACGTCTGCTGGCGGCAGGCTGGGGCTGTACTGGTACTCGATCCGCCCGTGCTCGAGCGCGTGGACGAGGAACCCGGTTGCGGGCGTGGCCGAGGGCTTGTACTCACCGTCGGACGCCGGCGCCGGGTAATGGGGGCCGTAGGTCGGCGGATTGGTCGCGTACGGCACCTTGGTGCCGGGATCGACGTGGGCGCGGTTCTGGCGGGTGCGCGCGATCGCGTCTGGCGTGTCGACCGTCACGCAGCCGGCAGCCTTGACCGCGGCGCCCAGATTGCTGGTCTTTTGCGCCGGTAGTTGCACTCCGCTCGTGTTGGCCGCCTTCACCGGGGTACCGGTGCCGGCCTTGGCGCCACCGCCGCCGCTGGCGATCACGACCGCCACAGCGCCGATTGCGATCGCCGAGATCGCACCGCCGACGATCATCTGCATGCGCCGCTGACGAGCCTCGCGCGCGAGACGAGCCTGCTCCTCGGCGATCCGCCGCGCGCGCGCTTGTTCCTTTTGCTCCTTGCGAGAGGCCATGGACGCTCGGTCTCCAGTTCCTATGCGACGACGCCGCGGACGAGCAGGATAGCGACGAGGAGCCCTGCGACGCCGCACCCCAGGGCAACCGCCGCCAGCAGCAGTCGCAGCGCGATCGCCTGGCGATCCATCAGCCGCCCGCCTGATCGACGATCAGCGCCGTGAACGGCGCTCCGCCCTTGGGCACGACCTGGAACGACAGGCCCCATTTCCCGACCATCACGAGCGCCGGCGCTGAGCGCGAATAAATGCCCGGTTGGGTCTCGGTGAGCGCGTACTGCTGTTGTGGCATCTGCATCTCCAGGTGGTTGAGCGTCAGGGTCACGGTCGCGCCACGGACCGGCTGTCCGCCTTTGGTGATCCGCAGCGCGAACGAGTTGGGCGCGGCGGCCTTGTTCGGCGTCAGCAGCACCTCGATCCGATACCCGGCGCGCTGTACGGTCTCGGCCACGCGGCCGGGACCGACCTTGGCCAGCGCCGAGTTCTGCAGCGCAAACGATGGCGGCGGCGGCGCGAGGCTCGAGAGCACCGCGGCCACGAACACGGCCGAGCCGACCAGCACGGTCTCGCCGCCGATCAGCCTCCTCAGCAGGCGTGCGGCAGCGTTGCCGCGCTGCACTTGATCGCCTGCGGCGAGGAGGCCCGGCTTGGTCCGCAGAAGATTTCCAGCCGCAAGCACAAGCGCGCCCGCGAGCAACCCGATCTTGACGAGGATCGCGACGCCGTAGCCGGTGTCCCAGAGGGCGTTGAGGGCCGGCATGTGAATGACCGTCGCAGCGGTGCCGGTCGCGAGCAGCGTGATGACCGCGGCAAACGCGACGTTCGAGAGCCGCGGGACGACAACCCTGAGCACCCGGACCCGCGACGGGGCCGCCGTTTGCGCGGCTTCCGTCAGGCTCAGCCACAGCACGAGCAACCCGATCAGACCACCGAGCCAGATCGAACCCGAGGCAAGGTGGACGGCGTCGAGCGCCATCGAGAGGCCACGAGGGGAGGTCTGACCCGCATGGCCGACGGCGCCCGGGATGATCAGAGTGGCCGCACCCGCGAGCAGCGCGCCGGTCGTCGCGGCCAGTTCGGCGACTGACCGCTGGGGGCGATCAGGACGGTCAAGCCACAGCGCGGTCAAGGCGGCCGCGCAAAACAGGCCGAAGCACAGCTCCATATCGAGGTAGCCTCGCCCGAACGCGGTGACCCTGAACAGCGGGATCAGTGCACCGAGATCGAACACCGAGCGAAGCGAGTCGTTGGCGATCGCCAGGTCGAGATATACGGGAATCGCGATCAGGCCCAGCGCCGCGGCCGTCGCGAACGCCAGCGTGACGGCGCGCAAACTGGTTCCGGGGACGCGCCGGACGGCAACCCTGGCGATCAGCAGCCGGAGTACCAGCAACCCGATCGCCGCCATCGTCGTCAGGAACACGGCCCAGCGGGCGATCAGGAGTTGGGGCGTGGTCGCGGTCGCGGACAGGTGCGGAACCGGGAACTGCGGCGCTGGGCCCGGATTCGGCCCGACGGCAAACGTGAACGCCCCCTGCACGGGATGCCCGTCGATCGAGATCGCGCGCCAATACACGAGGTACCAGCCCTGCTGCAGGTGCGACGCCAGTGGCACCACGAGCGTGTCGGGGTCCGCCGGCGAACGGCTGATCGATCCCGCCGTACGCTGCGTGCCCGAGGCGTCGGTGACCGAGATGATCGCGAACCGAGGCTCGACGGCCTCGTCGAAGGTCAATGCGACCTGGGACGGCGGCGAGTCGAGGACCACACTCGCGGCCGGGCTGGTACGAGTCAGGTAGGCGTGAGCTGTGGCAGCCGCCGGGAGAGCGAGTGACCCCGCGAGCCCGACAAGCAGCGCCGCGCAGATCGAGCGCCGGCGGTTCACGCGAGTGGCCGGCCTCCTTCGCCGCGCCCGCCGCCCGCAAGCGCGAAGCCGCCGGCGAGCAGCCCGAGCAGGCCGACGATCAGGGCGACCAGCGTCAGTGCAGAGAGGCCGCCGCCGGCCCCGCCGAGCGAGCTCTTGGCCTCAATCGTCGGCGCCGGGGAGTCCGATGATTCCGAGCCGTTCCAGGTGACGAGTTGACCGTCGGAGTACGTCTGCTCGACCGTGAATGTGTACCTCATATTCGCGGCAGGCTCGGCGAGGAACTGAAACAGCGAGTCCTCGCCGGTCGGGACGTGGCCGTCGGTCCAAGTCACCTGCTGGATCACGGCGTTGTCGCCGTTGCCGGTCTGGCGCAGCGCACGCTGCCAGCCCGCCGCCGGTACGAACGAGTCGATCGCGAACCCGGCCGGAACGCTCAGCACCACCTTCGTCGTCGTGACGTTGTCCTTCTCGGTGGGGACCGCCAGGCTGAAGAGCTGAAGCTGGCCGGAGAGCGCGACCTTCGGGCTGATCTCGGCGTGAGCGAGGGCGCTCGCCGGAAACGCTGCCGCCGCGATCGCCGCGATCATCGCGGCGCGGGCACTCCGCGTCACGCGCCCACCTTGAGCGTGTACGGCGCGGTCACGACGCGGCCGCCAAGCTTCATCTGTAGGAACAGCCGCCAGGTTCCCGACACTGGTAGCAGCACGCCGAGCGTCAGCTTGCCCGGGGCGGTCGCGCGCCCGGTGATGCGCGTCGCGCCCAGGATGCTGGTGCAGTTGGGAGCGCTCGCCCCGCACACGTGGGTATGGAAGTAGTCGAGCGATCCCTCGTGAAAGAAGATCGCATGCGCGAGCGCGCCGAACCACGGAACGAAGTTGACCTTGTGGCCTTTGGAATCGTGCACGTCGACATTGACGAAAGCGGCCTGGATCGCATGCAGTGACGGGTGGCCCTGGACGTCGATGTGGTAGCCGTCGACGACGACATCGGGCTTGAACGCGGGCAGCGGCGCCGGCCGGTAGCGACCGCTCACATCGACCGTGCGAAACAGCTGGAAGTTCGGCTGCCCGCCGGGGATGTTCGGGTACACGTCGACGAGCACTCGGTAGCGACCGGGTGCCGGAAACGTGACGGTCTGCTTGAGCAGTCCGTCCGGTCCGATCGGCGGGTGCTCGTGGATGATGTAGGCGAGATCGTCGCGGACGATGATCAGGTGCACGCCCGTGTGCGGCCCGTTGCCGGTCTTGTAGCTGGTGAGCGCCTGGCCGCTCGGCATCCGCACCGTGAACGTGACGGTCGTGGGGCGGCCCGGCGTGATCGAGCCGGCGGGCTGAAACCCCGAGAGCGTGAAGATGCGGGCGGGCGCGACCTTTGGGACGCTGACGGTGCCGCCGGAGCTGCCGCCGCAGCCGGCGAGCAGTCCTGCCGCGAGGCACACAGCGAGTGCACCGGCGGTCCGGGCCCGGCTCACTGCAGCGCTGCCTGGATCGCCTTCGTGAACGCGTTCACCCCGAACGAGCCCTCCAGCCGCGCCGCGATCACGCCATGTCGGTTGATCGTGAACAGCCACGGCTCGGTCTGGAGATGGAACGCCTTGAGCTGCGGGCGCAGCCCGCTGCTTGGCTGGTTGTTCACGTAAACCTCTTCGTGGATGAACGCGACCTTGCTGCCGAACTTGTGCTCGAGCTGCACGGCGACGTCGGTGACGGGTCCGCAGACCTTCGAGATACAGAGCTGCGGCGTCGAGAACAACAACACGACCGGGCGCTTGCCGAGTACGTCCTTCAGCGAGACCGAGTGCATGTCGTCGGGCGGAATCCGCGTCGTCAGCAGCGCCGTGTTGCCACCGACCGACGCCGGCGTGTCGGTCGCGATCGCCGGCGAGCGCTGGCCGACGTCCGGGATCGGCGAGGATGCCGCGACGGCGACTTCGCCGGGAGCGCCGATCAGGCCCTGCTTCGTGCGCGTCAGCGACAGCAGCGTGAACGTCCCCTTGTGCGGCAGCGGCAGCTGCGCGGCATAGATCGCCTTCAGGCCCCCCGGACCGCTGTTCTGCTTGCTGCGGTTCTGCGCCGCGACGGTCATCGGATCGGCCGGTGCGAGAAACGGACCCTGGGCGGGGCTGCTGGGAGACGCGGCGATGTACAACGCCGTGGGCGCGTAGATGAACGCGCCCGATTGGTCATTGAGCCCGAACGCGAACCGGCGCGTGCCGGGCGTAAAGGTGCCCGTCGCGGCCCCGAGCTGAACGCCCGCGTGGACAGTGTTGGCGAGCTGCTGGAGCGTACGACCGTTCGTGGCGGGGAACTGCCCGGGCTGCGGGCGCTCCGCGGCGCTGAGCTCGTCGACCGCGGGGGCGGGGGTGGCGGTCGACGACGCCGCCGACGAGGACGTGGCCGTCGAGGACGTCGCCGACGTCGAGCTCTCGCCGGCGCTCGAGGACGAGCTGTCGCTTGACGAAGAGCCACAGCCGGCCAGGGCCAGCGCAAGCACGGCGAGCAGCGGTACGGTGGTGCGAAGGTGTCTCGTGATCATGGTCTCGGGCGATCGCGCGATGAACGAGTAAAACAACCTTTGATGTGCCGCGCGCGGGCGGGATGTTGAGGCCGCGTTGCGAAGGCGGCTGTGGCGGGGGTCTGTCGGGCGGTTAAAGCATCCGCTGTGGCGCGAACCGGTAGCCGATGCCGAAGTGGGTATGGATGTAGACCCAGCCCGGCGCCGCCCGGCTCAGCTTCAGGCGGAGCTTGCGGACGAATACGTCCACCGAGCCGTCGCGGTAGTGCATCCGCCGCGAGTGGAGAAGATCCGTGTGCGCCGATTGCCGGTTCATTTGACCGCTGTTTGCACGTAAACATCTTGTGACCGCTCACGCGGGCTCCCCGCTCCGGGGGAGATGTTGCACTAGAGTGCCGAGCATGTCGCCCGAAACGAGCGACGCGCACGTGGGGTCTCAAGCCCCTGCGCGTTCGCATAACCGACTCCGGTTGGCGGTCATCGACCGTGACCCCGGGTTCATGCAAGTGCTGTCGAACCGCCTGGAGACGCTCGGCTGGGAGCTACGCATGCTGTCGAGCGCCGTCACTGCCGACGCGCTGGTCGCGATGCGCCTCAACGCGCTCGTGGTCGACATGAGCGTGCTCGGGCCCGGCAGCTGGGAGTACCTCGAGCGCGTCTGCGCTCGGCTTCCTGGTCTGGCGGTGATCGTCTGCACCGGCCCCTCGTCGGTCGCCCAGCGGGTCCGTGGCCTGCGGCTCGGGGCGGACGCGTGGGTGACGAAGCCGTGTCATGCCGAGGAGTTGATCTGCGTGATCGAGGCGGCGATTCGCCGGCACCGGCGCACCGAGATGCCCGAGCTCGAGCAAGCAATGCTCGTCGGGGAGATCACGATCCGTCCGGACCTCTACCAAGCGTACGCGGGGGAGTCGAGCCTCGAGCTGACCGCGCGCGAATTCGAGATCCTGAACCTGCTCTCGCAATCAGACCGGGTGCTGCGCCGGGAGGAGATCTACGAGCGCGTGTGGGGATACGCGATGGCCCACGGCGATCGCTCCGTCGACGTGTTCGTGCGCAAGCTGCGCCAGAAGCTCCGCACCGGCTCGCCGCAGTGGAGCTACATCCACACCCATTTCGGTGTCGGCTACCGGTTTGCCCCCGAGCCCGACGATGGTGTCGACGCGCAGCTGGGCGCCGGTGAGGCTGTCGAGGAGTCCGGGGAGCACGGAATCGGGACCGACGTCGAGTTGGATCCGGCGCTCGCGCGGCTGACCCGCCGGTCGCTGGTCACCGGCACCGGGAGCCACTGAACACGCTGCTGAGCAGACGGCGCGAGCGGTTGAGTTCACAGGTTCTTCACATCTCGGTTACGACTCGATAACGCTGTCGGCTCGCTCCGAAAGCGAGCATCCGGTGGGCATGTCGGCGACCGCTCGATCGCGCAGCGAGGTACTTGAAGTTGGGCCCCTGGAGATCCTTCCTGAGGAGCACCTCGCCCGGGCGGACGGGCGCGCACTGATGCTGTCGATCCGCGAGTTGCGGCTACTGACCGAGCTGGCGCGGCGAGCGGACAGGATCATGGCGCGCGAAGAGCTGTTCACTCTCGTCTGGGGCCGCGACATGCGGCCCGGCGATCGGTCGGTCGACGTCTACGTCCGCAAGCTGCGCGTGAAGCTCCAGGAGGCGCTGCCGGGCTGGCGGTTCATCCACACGCACTTCGGCTTCGGCTACCGACTGTCCGCCGAACACGAACGGCACGAAAACAACCGGTTCACAACTGGTTAACACCTGATGCCCAGCTTCCGCAGACACTCTGTTGCACACCTAGCGAAGGAGACAACTGTGAGAAAACGTCGTATTGGCGCGATCGCGCTCGCGATCGCCGCTGCGCTCGGAGTCGCCGCGTGCGGCTCGAGCAGCAGCTCGAGTTCCAGCAGCTCTGGTGGCGGCACCAGCTCGAGCTCGAGCGGCGGCAGCGGCGGCTCGGCTACGATCACCGGCGCGGGCTCGACGTTCGCCGCGCCGATCTACGAGCAATGGGGATCGAACCTCAAGAGCCAGGGCCTGACCGTCAACTACAACGCGGCGGGGTCGGGCGCGGGCGTTGCCCAGCTGCAGGCGGGGACCGTCGACTTCGCCGGGAGCGACCCGGCGATGAAACCCGAGGAAGTCACGGCAGCCAAGGGCCCGGTCGCTCAGTTCCCGATCGGCTTCGGTGCGATCACGGTCTCCTACAACCTGTCCGGTGTGAAGACCGGCCTGAAGCTCGACGGCCCGACGATCGCGGACATCTATCTCGGCAAGATCAAGACCTGGAATGACCCGGCGATCAAGACGCTGAACCCGGGCGTCAGCCTGCCGGGCACGGCGATCACAGTCGTGCACCGCTCGGACTCATCTGGCACGACCAAGGGCTTCGTGACGTTCCTGTCCGACTACAGCCCGGCGTGGACGGCCGCGGCCGGCAAGCCGGACAAGACGGTCAACTGGCCGACGGGCACCGGCGCCAAGGGCAACTCGGGCGTCGCGGCCGCGGTCCACCAGACACAGGGCTCGATCGGCTACGTCGAGCAGGCCTACGCGCTGCAGAACAACTTCACCTTCGCAGCGGTCAAGAACTCATCCGGGAGCTTCGTGCCGGCGACGCTCGCGGCGGCTTCGGCCGCGGCCGAGGGGGTCAAGGTCCCACCGGACCTCACGATCTCGGTGATCAACTCGCCGAACCCCGCCGCGTACCCGATCACCTCGCAGACGTTCATGATCGTCTACAAGGACATGTGCAAGGCCGGCGTCAGCCAATCGGCGGCCTCGGCGGTCAAGAAGCTGATCACCTACGGGTTGAGCGATGGTCAGGCCGTCGAGAAGCAGCTGTTCTACGCACCGCTTCCGGCATCGCTGCAGACCAAGGCTCAGGCGCAGCTCAGCACGCTCACCTGCAACGGATCACCGCTCTCGTAGAGGACGACGAGAGTGGAGGCATCAGCCACCACGTCGGTCAGCGGCGGCCGGTCGGTCCTCGACCGGTCGCCGCTGAGCCGTCTCCCCGACCGGGCGCTGCGATGGGGCTTGAGCGCGCTCGCGGCCGCGGTCCTGATCGTGATCGCGTACTTCTTCGTGCGACTGATCGGCCAGTCATCGTCCGCGTTCGGGCACATCGGGTTCTTCGACTTCTTCGTGCGCAACAACTGGAATGTCGCGCAGCTGCAGCAGGGTGCGGTGTGCACGACCGCCGCGAACGCGGGTTGCAGCTTTGGCGCCTGGGCCCTCATCCTGGGCACCTTGATCACCTCGGTGATCGCGCTCGTGATCGGCGTCCCGATCGCCGTCGCCACAGCGCTGTACCTGACCGAGCTGTGCCCACGGCGGGCCCGGGCGCCACTTGCGATCCTGGTCGACCTGCTCGCGGCGGTGCCATCTGTCGTGTACGGGTTGTGGGGCTTCTTCGTGCTGATTCCGAAGCTGCACGGTTTCCAGCAATCGCTGGCAAACACCTTCTCCTTCCTGCCGTTTGTCGGCGGCAGCGTGGCAGGGCCAAGCTATTTCATCGCCGGGCTGATTCTCGCGATCATGATCCTCCCGATCGTCTCGGCGATCGCCCGCGAGGTGATCTCGACTGTCCCGACGGAGAACAAGGAGGCGGCGCTCGCGCTCGGCGCAACTCGTTGGGAGATGATCCGAATAGCGGTCCTCCCGTACGCTCGCCCTGGCATCACCGGCGGCGCGATGCTCGGCCTTGGGCGCGCGATTGGCGAGACAATCGCGGTCGTGCTCGTGATCGGCAACTCGCCGCGGCTCGGGCACTCGATCTTCCAACAGGGCTACACGCTGGCGGCGGTGATCGCGAACGAGTTCGGCGAGGCGGCGGCGACGCCCGTCTACAAATCGGCGCTGTTCGCGGCCGGGCTCGTTCTGTTCGTCCTCACACTGCTCGTGAACATCGTCGCGCGGCGATTCGTCGTTCGCGGGGCCCGCCACCAGGGCAGCCAGGGGAAGGCCGACCTGATGACGGAGGTCGCCGAGGCTGGGGTCGCACCCGTATGACCGCCCTGCCACAGATCAGCGCGCGGCGCCGCCGGACCGACAAGGTGATGCGCGCCTCGCTCGCCTTCGCGACGGCGATCGCGCTTGTGCCACTCGTGCTCGTCATCTACTACTTATTCCAAAAGGGCCTGGCCGCGTGGAGCGGGAACTTCTTCACGACCGACCCGAACGGCAACTTCCTCGGCTACCCGGGTGGGATCAAGAGCGCGATCTTAGGCACGATCGAGATGGTCGCGTTGGCGACGCTGATCTCGGTGCCCACCGGGATCGGAGTGGCGCTGTACTTGACCGAGTATGGCAAGCAATCACGGTTCGCCAACGTGGTGCGGTACTTCGTCGACGTGATGACCGGCGTGCCGTCGATCGTGTTCGGCTTGTTCGTCTACATCGTGCTCGTGCTCGGTAGCGTCGGCGGGAGCGGATTTGCGGCATGGAAGGGAGCGATCGCGCTCGCGCTGCTGATGCTCCCGATCGTCGTGCGGTCCTCGGAGGTCGTCCTGTTACTGGTGCCTTCGAGCTTGCGTGAGGCCGCGCTCGCACTCGGAGCTCCTCGCTGGCGAGTGATCAAGAGCGTGGTGCTGCCAACGTCGCTGTCGGGATTGGTCACGGGTGCGCTGCTGTCGATCGCCCGCGGCGCCGGCGAGACCGCGCCGCTGCTGTTCACGGCGTTCGGAGCGCAGGTGGCCTCGGCCAATCTCAGCAAGCCAATGAACTCGCTGCCGTATCAGATCTTCACCGACATCCAGTCGGCGAGGAGCGAAGTTGTCACTCGCGCCTGGGGTGCGGCTCTTACACTCGTCCTGATGATCCTCGTCCTGAATTTGATCGCGCGATTCGCCTCCCGAAGGAGCAGCCTGGCATGATCCCTCCGGATACCGAAGGCAAGGAAAACACCGTGTCAACCGCAGATATGCCAGCCGGTCACGAAGCGCCAGCTAGTGATCTGGCGCCCAGCGACGGTCTGCCGCTTAGCGCCGGACACACCGTCAACGTGAAGGACCTCCACGCCTACTACGGCCAAGCGCACAGCATCAAGGGGATCAACCTGGTGTGCCCCGCCAACGAGGTGACCGCGCTGATCGGTCCGTCCGGTTCGGGGAAGTCGACGGTCGTCCGCTGCATTAACCGCATGCACGAGGAGATTCCAGGCGCCCGCGCCGAGGGGTGCGTGATGCTCGACGATCTCGACGTGTATGGCGACGGCGTCGACGTCACGTCGGTTCGGCGCCTGATCGGGATGGTGTTTCAGAAGCCGAACCCGTTCCCGACGATGTCGATCTTCGATAACGTCGCCGCGGGACTGCGGCTCACCGGGATGCGCACCGACAACCTCCGCGAGCGAGTCCACAAGGCGCTGCGAGCGGTCGGACTCTGGGGTGAGGTCAAGAACCGGCTGAACGAGCCGGGCATCGGACTTTCGGGCGGCCAGCAGCAGCGCCTGTGCATCGCGCGCACCGTCGCGGTCGAGCCTGAGGTGATCCTGATGGACGAGCCCTGCTCCGCCCTGGATCCGGTTGCCACGCTGAAGGTCGAGGAGCTGATCGACGAGCTCAAGGAGCGCTACACGATCGTGATCGTGACCCACAACATGCAGCAGGCGGCACGGGTGGCGAACTCCACTGCGTTCATGCTCGAAGGCGAACTGATCGAGCACGGGCCGACGAGCCAGATCTTTACCAACCCCAAGGACGAGCGCACCGAGCGCTACGTCACTGGCAAATTCGGTTAGGCGGGGGATGATGTGTGAAATGGAGTGCGGAATTCGCCGGCAAATTCGGTTAGGCGGGGGATGATGCGTGAAATGGGGTCCGGAATTCGCTGGCAAATTCGGTTAGGCGGGGGATGATGCGTGAAATGGGGTCCGGAATTCACTGGCAAGTTCGGTTAGGCGGCTAGACGATGCAGGAGACCCGTCACCAATTCCGCGAGACGCTCCGCGAGCTCGAGGCCCAGGCGCTAGGCGGGCTCGACCTCGTCATCCAGCAGCTCGACCGCGCGCTCGAGTCCGTCTCCTACCAGGACGTCGAGCTGGCCGGCATGGTCGTCGTTGACGATGACCGAATCGACGGCCGCTACCTGGAAGTCCACCAAGGTGTGCTGTCGACCTTGGCTCGGCAAGCGCCGGTCGCGGGCGATCTGCGCGTCGTCGCGGCCCTGCTGCACACGATCCGCTGCGTCGAGCGGATGGGCGACCAATGCGTGAACATCGCCAAGCTCGTGCCGCTGTCCGGCTACGAGGCGCCGAAGGACAAAGACATCCTTGACGCGATCGAGCGGATGGGTCAGCTGGCGCGCTCGCAGGTTTCGCAGGCGAAGGAGGCGTTCGCCTCGCGCAACGTCGAGCTTGCACAGGACCTCGTGCGCCAGGATGCCGAGATCAATCGCCTGAACCGCGAGATCTTCAGGCGCGCGGTCGAGGTCGGCGACGATCAGGACGTCCGCGAGTGGGCGATGTTCATGATCCTGGTGGCTCGATGCCTGGAGCGGGTCGGCGATAACACCGTCGACATCGCCGAGCAGGTCGTGTTCGTCGTCACCGGGCTGTTCCGCGAGATGGCCGACTCGGCGACGACGCCGCCTGAGGCACCGCAGCGCGCCTGAGGCCCTTTTAACTGCGCGGGCCGGCAGCATCTCGCCGCCGGCCCACTTAGCTTAGAGAGAGAGCAGTCACCGTAGGGCACTGCGGCGGCAACGATGTGACGATTCGATGACCGCGCTGGATCGCCGCTTGACGCGAGCGTCGCCCGGACCAACTTCTGTCAACGATCGTTCGCAAGGCTGCATCGTGGTCCGAGACGGACCACTAGCATCAGGCGATCGCTATCCGGCCGCAGACTGCAGCGCACCGAAGATTTGGACACCGGGCCAAAGACCGTGGCCGACGGCGGCCCTACGGTTCCGTCATGCGAGGGCGACCGCCCCAGATCGTGGCGTTCGGCGGAGGCGGATTCTCGACCGAGTGGGGCAACACGCTGCTCGATGATCACGTGCGGACACTGACCGGGGTTGAGCGCCCCCGGGTTTGCTTTCTGCCGACTGCCAGCGGTGACGCCGACCACTATGTTGTCCGGTTCTACCGGGCGTTTCCGGCGAGCAGCTGCGAGCCGTCGCACATGTCGTTGTTCCGCCGCGAGACAGGGGTCGGCGATCCGCGCGCGCACCTGCTCGAGCAGGACCTGATCTACGTCGGCGGGGGCAGCGTCGTGTCCTTGCTCGGAACCTGGCGGGCGCATGGCCTTGACTGTGCGCTGCGCGAAGCGTGGGAGTCCGGCGTCGTGCTGTGCGGCGGTTCCGCGGGCTCGCTGTGCTGGTTCACGCACGCGGTCAGTGGCTTTCACGAGGGCCCCGCACGGCAGATCGACGGGCTCGGGTTGCTTCCGTGGAGCAACGCCGTGCACTACGAAGAGGAGGCGGGGCGCAAGACCGCATTCGAGCAGGCGGTGGCGGATGGGATCAGGCCTGGCTACGGCGCCGGCGACGGCACCGCGCTGCACTTCGTGGGAACGGAGCTGGCCGAGGTCGTCTCCTCCCGCCCGCACGCCCGCGCGCATTTCGTCAGCGCCGACGGGGAGGGCGGCACGCTCTCACGCGAGCTGGCGGTCCGCTACCTCGGCGTGGAGGTTCGCAGCACCGAGGCGATCGCCGCGTGAGGACAGAGGCGGCGCCGGGCGCCGGTGGCGAGCGTCGCCGCATCCTCGCGATGGGCGGCGGCGGCTTCACGATGGAGCGCTCGCCCGCGCTGGACAAGTTCGTGCTCGCGCTGACCGGCAAGCCGGTGCCGAGAGTCTGCTTCCTGCCGACCGCCAGCGGCGACCCTCGCGATCAGGTCATGCGCTTTCACGAGCGCTTCGCGGCATGGCCGTGCGAGCCGAGCATCCTCTCGCTGTTCCATCTCGGACGTGACCGGATCGACCCGATCGCCCACCTGCTCGCCCAAGACGCGATCTATGTCGGCGGTGGCTCGATGCGGAACATGCTTGCGATCTGGCGCGAGCACGGGATCGATGACGCGATGCGCGAGGCGTGGACCGGCGGCGTCGTGCTCGCCGGCCTCAGCGCCGGCGCGATGTGTTGGTTTGAGGGCGGCATCAGCATGAGCGGCGGCGCACCGGAAGCGGTCCGGGGGCTCGGGCTGCTGCCCGGCAGCCTGTCGGTACATCTCGGTGGGGAATCGGAGCGGCTGCCCGTCTACCGTGCCGCGGTCGGCTCGGGCGAGCTTCCGGCCGGCTTCGCGGCTGATGACGGCGCCGCGCTGCTGTACGTCGGAAGCGCCTTGTCGGAGTGCGTCGCATCCCGCGCCGGCGCGCGCGTGCTGCGGCTGCGGCCCGATGGCTGCGGGGGCGTGCTCGAGGCGCAGGTGAAGGTGACGGTCCTACCCGAGGCCGCCGCCCACGAGCGCCCGGCGTCAGAGCGCTACGCGGTCTCGGAGCTGCGAGCGCTGCGGGCGGGGCGGCATCGCTGGGATTGAGGGTCGCGGGGCTCTGACTCCCACCGGCGGCGGACTGGGGGAGATTTGCCCGACGGGGGTCCGGCCTCGACACCGGTCCTGACGGACCGGGGGAGATTTGCCCAGACGGGGGTCCGGCCCTGACACCGGCGCTACGGACCAAAACAGACACAATCGACCGCAGTTCGCTCGGTTCTGGGAGCTGAGGGCGATCGCTACCGGTATACGGACATCAAGTGCCTCACCTCTCAGCAGGCGCTGGACTGCGGCAGATCGTGTCTGTTTTGCGCTGCGACGGCGGGGCGGCCGTTGCGGGGTATGAGCGTGAACGGCAACGGTGGCAGGGGCCACAGCACAACGAACTCTGTCCCAAGCCGCATCCGGCTCGGCGCCACGACCGCTGACGGACAACCCAGCGCGCGCGACCGCAGCGACCGGCGCGCGCCTACGACCGGGTCCCGGCTCCCCGCCGGCGCAGCGTCAACACCCCGAGCGCGGCCGCGACCAGCAGCGCGACAACCGCCAGCACGATCAGCAGCACGCTGCTCGACGAGCCGCCGCCCGAGTGCGAGGACCCCGGGACTCCGGCGACTCCCGTGAGCGGGTGACCGCGCGCGTCGGCGAGCTTGGCGACGGCCGTGATCGCCGCCTGGGCGAGATCGTTGCTGGTCTTCCCGGCGGGCTTTGCCAGCGAGGCCACGGCGCTCTTGGCGCGCGCGTCGAGGCCCTGGACGCCGTAGCCGGCCGGCATCACCACCAGCAGCGGCTGCTTACCGCGGAAGCTGATCTCCTGATCGAGGAACGTCGCGTAGCGCTGCGGCTGGCCGAACAGATCGGGGATCACGCCGAGATCGACCGGGGATGCGATCAGCGCGACCTTCAGCGGAAAGCCGGCCGCCTTCGCCGCGGCGGTCTCCTTGTTCAGCGTCCTCTGGAGCGCGGGAGAGACCGGCGGTGTATAGGGATAGAAGACGTTCTCGCCGAGCAGCACATCGCTGGCCGGATCGCCGTCGGCGCGCGCGAGCGACGCGCCCAGCGGCACCAGCAGCGCAACGAGCGCGAGCGCAAGGGAGAGGGCGTGTCGCGGCGGCACGGCGACACAGGTTAGACGTCGCGTGCGTGCTTCAGACGGCCTGCGCTGCGCGGTCGGCGATCACGATCTCGCGGCACTCGGTCGCCATCTCAACCTGCTCGGGAAGGCCGCCGAGGTGTTCCCAACGGGTCGCGATCTCGTCGCCGAAGGTGTCCAAGAACTCGTCGCTGTGGAGCGGATCGTGATGAAACAGCAGCAGCCGCTCGGCGACGACGCGGCGGGCGAACTCGAGCGCGTCGGACGCGGGCGAGTGCCCCCAGCCGATGTGGTTCGGGTACTCCCGGTCGGTGTACTGGCAATCGTGGATCAGCATTGATGCGCCGCGCGCGAGCTCGAATCCGGAGATCCAGCTGTCATCGAGCTGCGCCAGCGGCGCCCCGAGGCCGGGTTCGTGATCGGGGATGTAGCAGACCGACGCTTCGCTGTCTTCGATCCTGTATCCGAGTGTCGGGCCGCGGTGGGTGACGGCTTGGGCGCTGACCCGTGCCGGGCCGATGTCCCATTCGTGCGATTCCGCGTCGCGGAACGACATCAGCGACGGCAGCTCGCGGACTTCGATCGGTGCCAGTGGCGCCGAGATGTAGCGAGCGATCCGGTCGCATAGCGACGCCTCCGGCGATGGCGGTCCCCAGATCGTGATCTCGCATTCAGGGCGGAACGCGGGGGCGAAGAACATCAGCCCCTGGATGTGGTCGAGGTGCAGATGGGTGAGCAGGATGTGAATCGGTTGCTCAACGCGCGGGAGGGCGAGACCGAGGTTGCGGATGCCTGTGCCGGCGTCGAGGATCAGACAGCTTCCGTCCGACAGCGTCAGCTCGACGCACGACGTATTGCCGCCGTAGCGCATCGTCTCAGGTCCCGGCGCGGGGATCGATCCGCGCGCTCCCCAAACCTTGATCTTCATGCTCTCTCTCCCTGCTCGTTGCCGTCCAGTGGCCAGAAAATCACGATCGCGCCGCTGGCGCCGCCTGACCCGACGATCGGGATCGAGCTTGCGGCCACGTCCTGATGGTTGCCGTCGGCGCCGCGGATCCGGAAAACACCGTGGAAGGGGCGGTTCTTGCGCAGCGCCGTGGTCGCGGGAATCTGCTCGTACGGGATCGGCTTCTCGTCGGGGCCGAACGGGCCGAACTCGCTGATCCACTCGGTCGCACTCAACCCGCCGGTCTCCTCAAAGCGCTTTCCGAGCATCGCCGCAGCAGCGTCGTTGAAGAACAGCAGAGCTCCGTGCTCCCCCACCAGAAACGCCGGCGTCGAGATGCTCGAGAGCAGGTTCCGCGCCAGGATCAACTCGAGCGGCTTCTGGACGCTCATGACGCAACTGTAGTCTGCGGGCGTTACCGGCGGTCCCGGTTGTGCCGCTCACTATCCTGACGGCACCTTGGCGTCGCAGAAGTCAAAGCGCCGCTCGCGCAAGCGGCGAAACCCGACCTCGGCACCGCGGGCTGCTGCCTCGCCACGGCGCGAGCAACGAGCCGAGCGTCAGACGGCGGCGATCCGGACGCAACGGCGCAGCCAGCGGCAATTGGGAGCCGAGGGAGAGCGGCCGCCGAGCCCGTTCGGCGGCGTGCCGGTTTCCGAGATCGCGATCTTCGCCGGGCTCGTCGCCCTGATCGTGTGGCTGATCAGGGGCGGGACGTCGACGCTCGTGGTCGGGCTGATCGTATGCACGGTCGGCGTGCTCGAAGTGACGAGCCGCGAGCACTTCTCCGGCTACCGTTCACATACGACGCTGCTCGCCTCGATTCCGGCGCTAGGGATCGCGATTGCGGTGATCAGCCTGATCGGCGATCGCCGCGACCGGGCGCCGCTGTTGCTTGTGGTCGCCGGGCCGATCTACGCGCTGCTGTTCTGGCAGCTTCGCAAGCGGTTCACCGCTGCGCGGCAGGCGCGGGTTGCGCGACTTCCGGCTCCGGGCGCTCACTCCTGAGCGGCGTCGTCGGCAGGTGGATCGCGAAGATCGCGCCGCCGTCCGCTGCGTTCGCCGCGCTGACCGAGCCTCCGTGCTGCTCGGCGACCTGGCGGACGATCGCGAGGCCGAGTCCGCTGCCCTGCTGGCCACGGGAGTTCGCGCCGCGGAAGAAGCGGTCGAACACATGTGGCAGGTCCTCCGGGTCGACGCCCGTGCCGTGATCGCGCACGCGGACGCCGTCGGAGTCGACGACAACCTCGACGACACCGCCCCGACGCGAATGGCGGGCGGCGTTGTCGAGCAGGTTGTTGATCGCTCGACCGAGGCGCTCAGGGACGCCCTCGACGATCGCCGGGTCAACCGAGCTGCGGAACTCGATGTCCGGCGAGTTGCGGCGCGCCCGCGCGACTGAGTCCTCGACGATCCTGTCAATCCGCGTGTCCTCGGTCGCGCCGGGCGGAAGGTCGCCGCGCGCGAGGTCGATCAGATCGCCGACCAGCCCGCTCAGCTCCTCGCTCTGCTCGACCACATCGGCGAGCAGTCGCCGCCGGTCCTCGTCGCTCAGCAGTCCGCCCTCGAGCAGGACCTCGATGTTCGTGCGTAGACTCGTGACCGGAGTGCGCAGCTCGTGCGAAGCGTCGGCGACGAGTTGGCGCTGCGCGCGCACGGACTCATCGAGCTCCGCGCGCGAGCTCTGGAGCCGCTCGAGCATGTGGTTGAACCGGGACGCAAGCTGCCCGACCTCGTCGTCGGCGTGGATCCTGAGGCGATGCGAGAGGTCATCGGTCTCGGCGATCTGCTCGGCGGTCTGCGCGACCTCGGCCAGCGGCGCGATCACGCGCCGGGCCGCAAGACGCCCGAGCGCGGCCGCCAGCGCGATCCCCAGCGCGCACAGCAGCAGCAGCACGAGGCGCAGGTTCGCGAGGATATGGTCAACGCCGTTGAGCGGCCGCGCCAGCTGGGCCGCAACGGGTATGGCCTGCCCCGTCGGCGTCCCGACCTGCGCGTGGAAGGTGAATACGCGCAGATGACTGCCGCCGACGCGGATGTCCTCGAAGTACGCACCTCCCGAACCACTCGCGACACCCATCGAATGCGAATCGACGGGGAGCATCACATCGCCTCGCTGGTATCGCGTGCCGTCGGTGGCGATCAGCTGGGCATACGGCGCGGGTCCTCCGGCGCTCGCTGGAATCACGGGGAGCTGTTCAGACACCGAGTGCAAGTCCCCCTGCTGCACCACAGCTGCCTGCGCCTTCAGCTCACTGTCGACCTGCCCCCGCAACTGATTGCGCACGACCAGGTAGCAGACGCACGACACGAGAACGACCGCCACGCCGACCGCGATCGCCGACACGAGCGCAAGTCTCCGGCGCAGCGACATCAGTCCCGCAGCACGTAGCCCACGCCTCTGACCGTATGCAGCAGGCGCGGCTCTCCGCCCTCCTCGGTCTTGCGGCGCAGATACCCCATGTACACGCCGAGCGCGTTAGACGTCGGTCCGAAGTCGTAGCCCCACACATTCTCGAAGATCGTCGAGCGAGTCAGAACCTGGCGCGGGTGGCGCATGAACAGCTCGAGCAGCAGGAATTCCGTCCTCGAGAGCTCGATCAGGCGATCTTCGCGTCGGACCTCGTGGGCAACGGGGTCGAGCACCATGTCGGCGTAGCGCAGAATCTCGCCGTCCGCCCCGTCGGAGCTGCGGCGCAGCAGCGCGCGCAGCCGTGCCTGGAGCTCGCGTAGCGCGAACGGCTTGACCAGGTAATCGTCCGCGCCGACGTCGAGGCCCTTGACGCGATCGTCGATCGCGTCGCGTGCGGTCAGCATCAAAACCGGCGTGCGGTCCCCGGCCTGACGCAGCCGGCGGCAGACCTCGAGGCCGTCCACACGCGGCATCAACACGTCGAGGATCACGACATCGGCAGGATGTTTCGCGAGCGCATCGAGTGCCTCCTCACCGTCCGCCGCCAGCTCCACGTCGTAGTTCTCGAGCCTGAGAGCTCGCTCCAGTGCCCGCCTGACAGCGGGTTCATCGTCCACAACAAGTACGCGCGCCATGGGGAAATGATGGCTGTTGCGCGTAAAAGTTGGTGAAGAAGACCTGATCAGCTCCCTGAGCGTCCGCGGGCGCGCTCAGCTCGACGGCTCGACCGCGGCGCCCGATCCCTGCCGGAGCTTCCCGGAACGGATCATCTCGGCGAGCTCTGAGGACTCGCGACGGACAACGGTCCCGTCTTCGAGCTCGATCGCCGGCAGCAGGCTCGTGCCGGCCAGCTTGATGTAGTCCGCCCACCGCAACGGTGGAGCTTCACGGCCATCAGGATCCCCCTTCTTTGACGATGCCTGCTGGTTTCCAGCCTAACGGCAGCGCATCGCGCGGGATCGAACGCACCGTCCGCGCGACAATCAATCGCGATGCCCCGCGAGAAGCTCAGCACCTATCGCGCCAAGCGCGACTTCAAGAAGACGGCGGAGCCCGCCGGAGCATCGCGGGACGGCGCCGACGCCGCGGACGCCCCCAGGTTCGTGATCCAGGAGCACCACGCCACCCGCCTGCACTGGGATCTCCGGCTCGAGCACGACGGCGTGCTTGCCTCGTGGGCGGTCCCGAACGGGATCCCGCAGGATCCGGCCGAGAACCGACTGGCGGTGCGAACCGAGGATCACCCGCTCGAATACCTCGAGTTCCATGGGGACATTCCAAAAGGGGAGTACGGCGCCGGCACGATGACGATCTGGGACCGGGGCACGTACGAGCTCCACAAATGGGAGGAGCGCAAGGTTGAGATCAGCTTCCACGGCGAGCGGCTGAGCGGGCGCTACGGGCTGTTCCCGCTGGGCCGCAAGGACTCGGACAGCAACGACTGGATGATCCACCGGATGGACCCGCCCGCCGACCCCGGGCGCCAGCCGATGCCCGAGCGCGTCGTGCCGATGCTCGCCCGCTCCGGGAAGCTCGAAGAGCTGCCCCGCGATCAGGACAACTGGTCTTTCGAGGTCAAATGGGACGGCGTCCGCGCGATCGCATACGTGCAGCCGGGCAGGCTCCGGCTCGAGAGCCGCAACCTCAACGACATAACCGACGCTTACCCCGAGGTCCGGGGACTGATCGCCGACCTCGGGATGCACGAGGCGGTGTTCGACGGCGAGATCGTCGCCTTCGATAATTCGTCGCACCCGCCCCGGCCGAATTTCGGGCGCCTGCAGCAGCGGATGCATGTGACCTCGCCAGCGTCGGTGCGCAGACTGGCTGCCAGCACGCCGGTCGTATACGCGATCTTCGACCTGCTGCACCTCGACGGGCACTCGCTGATGCAGCTGCCCTACCACGAGCGACGCGCGCGACTAGAGGCCCTGGGCCTTGGAGGTCCTGCCTGGCGAGTGCCGGCCGCCCATTCGGGTGAAGGCAAGCGACTGCTCGAGGCCACCCGTGCGCAGGGGCTTGAAGGGATCATCGCCAAGCGGATCGATTCGAGCTATGAGCCCGGCCGGCGAACCGGGGCGTGGATCAAGCTCAAGCACACCACCCGCCAGGAGCTGGTGATCGGCGGCTGGATTCCCGGCGAAGGGCGCCGCGCCGAGCGGATTGGGGCGCTGCTGATGGGCTTCTATGAGGACGGAGCATTCCGGTACGCGGGGCGCGTCGGTACCGGCTTCACCGAAGCGACGCTTGGCACGCTGGCGAAGCGGCTGCGTCCACTGGTGCGCGACACAAACCCATTTACACATCCGCCGAAGCTGCCGCGCGAGTCGGTGTTCGTCGAGCCAAGCCTCGTCGCCGAGATCGAGTTCACCGAATGGACCGTCGACGGGGTGATGCGCGCGCCGTCGTTCAAGGGCCTGCGCGAGGACAAGGCCCCGCGGCAGGTCTCGCGCGAGTCCTCAGACGAGCTCTTCGATGAGGTGGAGCGGCTCCCAGACGGCGCGCTCGCGGTGGCGGTGGACGGCCGGCGCTTGAAGATCACCAATTGGGACAAGGTCCTGTTCCCAGAAACCGGCTTCACGAAGGGCGATTTGATCACCTACTACGGGCGCGTGGCGGAGGCGGTGCTGCCGCATCTGCGCGACCGCCCGCTGACGCTGAAGCGCTACCCCAACGGCGTCGATCAGAAGTACTTCTACGAGAAGCAGTCCCCCTCGCACCGTCCCGAATGGGTGCAGGCGGTCAAGATCGGCGAGGTCAACTACACGCTCGCCCAGGATCGCGCGACACTGATCTGGCTCGGGAATCTCGCCGACATCGAGTTGCACACCTCGCTGTCGCTGGCGCCCGCGCCGGAGCGCCCGACAATGCTGGTGTTCGATCTCGACCCCGGGCCGCCGGCCGGAATCGTCGAATGCTGCGAGGTCGCGCAGGTGCTGCACGGGCTGTTCGAGCAACTCGGGCTCGAGAACGTCGTCAAGACCTCGGGATCCAAGGGACTGCAGGTCTACGTGCCGCTGAACACGACCACCGACTATGCACAGACGAAATCGTTCGCTCGTCGCGTCGCGGAGCTCCTGGAGCAGCGGATGCCGGGGCTCGTCGTCTCGCGGATGACCAAGCGCCTGCGGCCTGGGAAGGTGCTCGTGGACTGGAGCCAGAACGACGCTCACAAGACGACCGTGACGGTCTACTCGGTGCGGGCGCGCGAGCGACCGACGGTCTCGACCCCGGTGAGCTGGGAGGAAGTGGCACGCTGCCGCACGCAGGCCGACCCGGAGCTGCTGACGTTTGAGACCGACGCAGTGCTCTCACGCGTGGAGGACCAGGGGGACCTGTTCGCGGTGCTGGCGACGGTCAAGCAGAAGCTGCCGGCGCTCGCCTGAACGGTCGATGGTGATCGGGGGACTGTACGCGGAGGCCGTCGCCCTTTTAGGATGATGCCCGCGATGGATCCGATCACCCTGCGAAACCGCCTGCTCGTCGCGACCGGAATGTGGAAGGAGGCGACGGGTGACCCGCTGCCACGGCTCGCGCCCGGCGATCCGGCCGATCAGCTTCAGAGCTTTGAGCTGAAACTCGTGGACCGGCTGTGCGAGAGCGCGACTCCGGAGACCGCGCGCGAGATCGCCGACCGCACCTGGGACCTCGTGCACGACCGCGGTGACGACGATCCCGTCAAGCAACGAGTCGTCGAGTGCCATGAGGCGCTCGCCCGGATCACGCGGCTCGGCGACTGAGCCGAGCGCGAAATCGGGTATCAGTCCCGTATGCGCCACGATCGGCACTACACACTCGAGCAGGCCACCGCTGTGCGCGGGTGGGTGGCCGAGCGGGTGGCGCGGATTCGGGACGCGCACGCGTGCCTGGTCTCGCTTGGCGCCACGGCAGGGGAGGCGATCACGGCGCTCGATCCTGATGCAGGCGGCTCCTACCCGGGGCGTGAAGTGGCGCGCCCGCTCGTCGAACTGAGCCGTTCGCTGAGCGAGCTCGAGGCCGTCGACGTCGTCCTGCGCGACCTCGATCGCGGGCTGATCGACTTCCCCGCGATCCGCGACGGCGAGGAGATCTACCTCTGCTGGTTGCTCGACGAGGAGCGGATCGGCTTCTGGCATCGCCCCGACGCCGGTTTCTCGGGACGCCAGCCGCTCTAGTAGCTACTGAACGACCGACGGGGTCGGCTCGGGCTTGGACGGTTCGCGGGGGAGGCCGGCGGCGGCGTACGCGTCGGCTTCGTCGAGAGTCTCGCGCTCGAGCAGCGCGTTGACGAGCGCGTCGAGGTTCGAGCGGTGCGCGCGCAACAGCTCGGTGGCCTCCGCGTGCGCACTCTCGACGATCCGTCGCACCTCTTCGTCGATCAGCCGCTGGGTGGCCTCAGAGGTCTCTGAGGCGCCCGGCAGCAGCGGATTGATCCCTTCCATCGGGATCACCGAGATTGGTCCGACAGCCCGGCTCATGCCCCACCGGCCGACCATCGAACGCGCGATCCTAGTCAGCTGCTGAATGTCAGACTCAGCGCCGGTCGTCAGATCGCCGAACACGATCTCCTCGGCGACGCGGCCGCCGAGCGCGACCTTGATCAGGCCGAGCAGATGGCGCTCGTCGAAGTTGAAACGGTCCGCGTCCGGTGCCGAGAAGGTGACGCCGAGCGCCTGGCCGCGCGGGATGATCGAAACCTTGCGCACCGGATCGGCGCCTGGGGTCATCATGCCCACGATCGCGTGCCCGGCTTCGTGGTAGGCGGTTCTGCGCCGGTCCTCCTCGCTCAGCATTACCTTGCGCTCGGCGCCAAGCACGATCCGCTCGAGCGAGTCGGATAGGTCTTCGGGGGTGACCTTCTCGTGCGAGCGTTTGGCGGCCAGCAACGCCGCCTCGTTGACCAGGTTCGCGAGATCGGCTCCGACCATGCCCGGCGTCGATGCGGCGAGCGCGCCGAGGTCGACCTGCGGCGCCAGCGGGACCGAGCGCGTGTGCACGCGCAGGATCGCCTCGCGGCCAGGCCGGTCTGGGGGCTGCACGGCGACGCGCCGGTCAAAGCGTCCGGGACGGAGCAGCGCCTGATCGAGGATCTCCGGGCGGTTGGTCGCGCCGAGCACGATCACGCCCGTGCGCGGGTCGAATCCGTCCATCTCGGTCAGGATCTGATTGAGCGTCTGCTCGCGCTCGTCGTGCCCCCCTGAGAATGCGCCGCCGGCAGCACGGCTGCGGCCAATCGCGTCGAGCTCGTCGATGAAGATGATCGCGGGTGCCGCCTCCTTCGCCTGCTGGAACAGGTCACGCACGCGGGAGGCCCCGACGCCGACGATCATCTCGACGAATTCGGAGGCGCTCATCTGGAAGAACGGGACGCCGGCTTCGCCGGCGACGGCGCGCGCGAGCAACGTCTTGCCGGTGCCCGGCAGCCCGCTCAGGAGCACCCCGCGCGGGATCCGGCCGCCGAGGCGCAGGTACTTGTCGGGGTTGCGCAGAAAGTCGACGATCTCGGTCAGCTCCTCCTTGGCCTCGTCGATCCCCGCGACGTCCTCGAACGTCACCAGCTGCTCGCCGCCCTCGACGCGACGCGCGCGCGAGCGCCCGAAGGACATCAGTCCGCCGGCGCCGCCACCGGCGCTGGCGGCCGCCCGGCGCGCGATGAACACGAACAGCCCAACCAGCAGCAGCGTCGGCCCGAAGCCGAGGAGCAAGCTGGTCAGCAGCGAGGGCCCGGCATCCGGAGCCTTGGCGTCGATCGTGCCGACCTTCTTCACCAGCGTGGGGTACAGCTGTGAGCGGTCCACGAACGAGGGAAGCTGTGTCGAGAAGCGGGTCGTGGCCCGCGCCTTGGAGTCCGGGTACTTGACCGCGGTCTTGAACGTCCCCTGGATCGAGTCGTTGGTCGATGAGATCTCGGTGACGTTGCCGTCGTTGACCTGGGTCAGAAACGTCGGGCTGTACGGGATCCGGACGCGCGCGTTCGGCTGAAGCGTCCGCGAGGTGATCCAGAAGTTCAGCGCGAGCAGGCCAATCACGAGCGCGGCGATCAGCCAGCGCGGGTTCGGTCCGCTCGCCGGAGCGGCGGGCTTCTTCGGACCGCGCCCATCTGGTGCCGGCGTCACCTTCCAACCGGGCGGGGCCGGCTTCGAGTTACCCGGGCGCGGGCGCGTCGGCACGGGACGGCGGGGAGCTTCGTCTGCCATCGTCGCTGGATTGTCGCAAGACCGGTTAACCGGACTCTAGGCGTGAGCGAAATGTTTCCGCGCCGACGACGCTCGCACCCTCCGCGGAGGCGCGGTCAGAGAGCCAGCGATCGGAGGTGACGACGACGACCGAGCTGTTCTCGGGCTCGGATCGCAGCCTGCGAATGATCTCGTCGTCGGCGGCGTCCGCCTTCGGTCTGGGCGCATTCGCGACCTCGATCACGGTCGAGCGGATCGGGGGCGAGGGGGGACGCTCGAACACGACGACAACGTCCTCGCCCTCCGCTGCCGCCCACCGCTCGAGCAGGTCGACGAGCCGTAGCATCGCCGCGTCGCGGTCCTTCCACCAGCCGTCCGGCCGCGTCCCGATCACGTTCATCCCGTCGACGATCCAGCGCATTGGGCTGCAGCCTACGGCTCCTCGCCGGCGGGCCGGCGGCGCGCGCGCTTGCGCTCGGATTGGCGGCGCTTGGTCTCGAGCCGCCGCTGCTTGGACGCCCGGCTCGGTTTTGTCGGCCGCCGCGCGCGGGGGATTGCGAGCGCGGAGACCAGCCGGCGCTGGAGCCGCTCGAGCGCCAACTCCCGGTTCAGCGCCTGGCTGCGAGAGTCCTGGGCGACGGCGACGACGCGCGGCCCGAGCCGAGCGATCACGCGTCGCTTCTGCTCCTCGCTGAGCGCCGTGGACGCGGCGACGTCGAAGCTCGCTTCGATCCGCGAGGCCGTGACGTTGGCGTGCTGGCCACCGGGGCCGGACGAGCGCGAGGCGCGCAGCTGCACCTCGTGCAGGGGAATCGCGCCATGGCGTCCAAGCGGGATCGGGTCTTCCATCAGCTGGTGCGGGCGTCGGCGGTCAACGACAAGAGTGTGACTGTCGCGTGAACAAGTCGGGAACGCGCCTACTCGCGGCCGGGCCTCGTGATACGGTGCCGCACCGTAAGGCCGTCCGTACCGGACGGTGACACGCAGGTGCAGGCCCCGGTGGTATTCCGAGAAGATCCTCCGCGGTAGAGGCACTTCGAGCTACGGAGGAGTAACTCCACAATGCCAACCGGAACGGTCAAGTGGTTCAGCGATGAGAAGGGATTCGGCTTCATCACCCCTGATGAGGGCAGCCGCGACCTGTTCGTGCATCACTCGAGCATCAACGCCGATGGCTACCGGTCGCTTGCCGAGGGCGCCAAGGTGTCCTACGAGGAAGAGGCGGGGCCGAAGGGTCCCAAGGCCATCAACGTCGTCAAGATTTAGACGTCAGCGCGCTGGGCTCCGCGTGCCGTTCGCGGCGCGCGGAGCTCGGGCAACGGTGCGCTAACCGGGCGCGTCTGCTCGCGAGCGTACAATCGGTCGTGGGTGAGTCAGGCGCAGACCTCACGGCAGATATGACCACAAAGGCGGTCGAGGAGCGAGAGCGGGTAATCGTTCGCTTCGCTGGCGATTCCGGTGACGGGATGCAGCTCGCTGGCGGCCGCTTCACCGACGCCACCGCGATGTTTGGCAACGACCTCGCAACGCTGCCGAACTTCCCCGCCGAGATCCGCGCTCCCGCCGGCACGCTCGCGGGCGTATCGGCTTTCCAGATCCATTTCGCCTCGCGCGACATCCTCACGCCGGGCGACTCGCCGAACGTGCTGGTGGCGATGAACCCGGCGGCGCTGAAGGCGAACATCGAGGAGCTCGAGCGCGGCGCAATGATCATCGTCAACGAGGATGCGTTCTCCAAGCGCAACCTCGACAAGGCCGGATACGAGGCGAACCCGCTCGAGGACGGGTCGCTGAGCGAGTTCAGGGTCCACCGCATCCCGATGACGTCGTTGACCGTGCGCGCCGTCGAGGCCGTTGAGGATGCATCGACTCGCGATGCCGGCCGCGCGAAGAACTTATTCGCGCTCGGGCTGTTGTCGTGGCTGTACGGCCGGCCCGCGGACGTGACGCAGGATTGGATCGAGCAGAAGTTCGCGCGCAAGCCCGCTGTGATGCAGGCGAACCTCGCCGCGTTCAACGCAGGCTGGTCGTTCGGCGAGACGACCGAGCTGCTTCACGTTCAGTACCACGTCTCGCGCGCGACCGACGTCGCGCCGGGTACCTATCGGAACGTCAACGGCACGACGGCGCTCGCGCTGGGGCTCGTCGCGGCCAGCGTCCGCAGCCGGCTGCCGCTGGTGCTCGCGAGCTATCCGATCACGCCTGCCTCGGAGTTGTTGCACGAGCTCTCGCGCCACGCCCGGTTCGGGGTCAGCACGATCCAGGCCGAGGATGAGATTGCTGCCGCGGGAATGGCGCTGGGCGCGGCGTTCGGGGGCCGGCTCGGGGTCACCGCCACGAGCGGACCGGGAATGGATCTGAAGGCCGAGATGATCGGGCTCGCGGTGATGCTCGAGCTACCGATGATCGTGGTCGACGTGCAGCGCGCGGGCCCCTCGACCGGGATGCCGACGAAGACCGAGCAGTCCGATCTGCTGATGGCCCTGTACGGCCGTCACGGCGAATCGCCGCTGCCGGTGATCGCGCCGAGCACTCCCGGCGGCTGCTTCGACGCCGCGTTCGAGGCTGCGTCGATCGCGATCCGCTACCGCACGCCGGTGATCCTGCTCTCGGACACGTTCCTCGCCTCTTCCTCGGAGCCGTGGAGCATTCCCAACGTGGACGACCTCGCTCCGATCGATCCGGCCTTTGCGACAGCGCCTGCCGACGGCGAAGAGTTCCTGCCGTACAGCCGCGATGAGCGTCTTGCGCGCCCCTGGGCAATCCCCGGCACACCCGGCCTGGCGCATCGGATCGGGGGTCTCGAGAAGGCCGACGGCAGCGGCAACATCTCCTACGACGGTGCCAATCACTCGCGGATGACCGAGCTACGGGCGGCGAAGATCTCCGGGATCGCCGATCACATCCCGCCGCTGCGGGTCGATGCCGACACGGGCGCTCGGCTGCTGGTGCTCGGCTGGGGATCGAGCGAGGGCGTGATCCGCGCCGGTGTTCGCCGGGCCCGCCTGGACGGGCACAAGGTCGCCTGCGCCCAGTTGCACTACCTGAACCCGCTGCCGGCGAACACCGGCGACGTGCTGCGTTCGTTTGACCGCGTGCTCGTGCCCGAGCTCAACACCGGCCAGCTCGCCCAGGTCCTGCGCGCGAAGTTCCTGGTCGACGTTGAGTCGTTCTGCAAGGTCCAGGGTCAGCCGCTGTTCGCCGCGGAGATCGAGCACCAGATCCTGGAGCGGGTGTGAGCGCGGTCGTGACCGACGGCGGCGGTGAGCCGCTCTCGCTGGCCAAGGCCGATTTCCAGTCTGATCAGGAGACGCGCTGGTGTCCCGGCTGCGGCGACTACGCGGTGCTCTCGGCCGTCCAGCAATTCATGCCGGAGCTCGGAATCCCGCCCGAGCGGATCGTGTTCATCACCGGGATCGGCTGTGCCGGGCGCTTTGCCTACTACATGGACACCTACGGCATGCACGGAATCCATGGCCGCGCGCCGGCGCTGGCGACCGGCCTGGCGACCGCGCGAGAGGATCTCTCGATTTGGGTCGTGACCGGCGACGGCGACTCGCTCTCGATCGGCGGCAACCACTTGATCCATGCGCTGCGCCGCAATGTCCCGCTCAAGATTCTGCTGTTCAACAACCAGATCTACGGACTGACCAAGGGTCAGGCTTCGCCGACATCCGAGCTCGGCAAGATCACGAAGTCGACGCCGTTTGGCGTTGCGGATCATCCGTTCAACCCGGTGGCACTCGCGCTCGGGGCCGAAGCGACGTTCGTGGCGCGGACGATCGACCGTGACCGACATCATCTGACCGATGTGTTGCGCGCTGCGGCGGTGCACGACGGCGCCGCGCTGGTCGAGATCTACCAGAACTGCCCCGTGTTCAACGATGGAGCGTTCGCGGCGCTGACCGAGAAGGACGTCAAGGACGCCAACCAGATCAGGCTCGAGGCCGGTCAGCCGATCCGGTTCGGGGCTGACGGTGAGCGCGGTGTCGCGCTCGCGCCTGACGGCGGGCTGCGGATCGTCGACGTCGGCGAGGTGGGGGACGACGCGCTGCTCGTGCACGACCCGCACCGGGTCGACTCTGGGCTCGCATTCTCGCTCGCGAGGCTGGCCGAGGATCCGACCGGCCCGACTCCGATCGGGATCTTCCGTGATGTGCAGCGGCATGTGTACGGCCGCGGCGGGGTGGTCAGCCCCGAGACGGCGTCCGATCAGCAGTTGGTGGATCTGCTGACCGGCGGCGAGACCTGGACCGTCGAGTAGCCGGCCCGGGGCGTTTCAGTTCCGGCCCCCGGCACCTGGCCGCCCACCGTTCAATGTGCGGTCGAAAAATTCTTTAGCCAACCGTCCAACCTCGGTGAACCTGCCTGCGTTTACGGGTTAACTTCCGAAGCCCCCGGAGGATGGTGGAGACACCCTGACGTGCGTCAAGTGCCCCCCGACGCCGATGTCCTCGCCAAGAGCGATGAGGCCGCCGACAAGGCGGCCTCATCGCGTTCCGGAGACTGATTCCGGCGCGCTACGCGGCGACGTGGCCGTCTGAGGGTTCGAGTGGCAGCCCGGCGGCCTGCCACAGGACCAGTCCGCCGGCCATGTTGTGCGCGTCGAACCCGGCTCCGCGGAACGCCTCGGTTGCCATTGCTGACCGGCTCCCGGTGCGGCAATAGAAGACGATCGGACGTTCACGGTCGATCGTGTCGGCCTGCGCGCCGAGCTGCATCAGCTCGATCAGGCGGTCGCCGCCGATCCGGCCGGCCTCGTGCTCGTACGCCTGGCGGACGTCGATCAGCTGGATGTCGTCGGACTCGAGCAGCTCAGCGACCTGCTGCGGGGTGTAGTCGGAGTCCATGCTTCCAATCTACAACGACGTCGGGGCTTCATTCCCTGCTCTGGGTGCCGATAACGGTGGCTATGACATGGATCCTGCAGTTGATGTAAGCTGCCGGATCGACATACCAGCCGAGTCTCCGCGCGATACGTCGCCGGGGAGCGGGGAACCCACAGGAGCCGTCGGCTCCAGGGGCGAATCGCCGGATGTTCCGGCGTAGCGCGACTTTCTCAGCGCGAGCCCGTCAGCTAACCCCGTAGGCGCGAGACAGAGAAAGGTCGGCCTTGGCCTACATGGATGCTCGACACATCACCCGTTGGACTGGGGCGGCTGCGCTCGCGCTCACCGTTTCATTCAGCGGCACCGCACTGGCGAGCACTGGGCGCGCCGGGAGCTCATCGCCGACCGGCGGCGCAGCGCTTGGCGGCGCGAGTACATCTCAGCGATCCAGCCAGAAGCACAAGTCAGGCGGGCGCAAGACCGTGCAGGTCAGCGATGTGGGCCACCAGTATCCCGGCGACTCCGAGCACATGGGCGACCGGATCCTGCGCGAGGGAATGAGCGGCCACGACGTCCGCGTACTCCAGGACTTCTTGACGCGCGCCGGCTTTCCGACGCCGATCGCCGGCCACTTCGGCCCCACCACGAAGCACAGGGTGATCGCGTTCCAGCACGCCAAGGGGCTGACGCCGGACGGAGTCGTCACCTGGTCGGTCTCCCAGGCGCTGCGCGCGGCGGTCGGGATGCCGGCGATGAGCAGCCCCACGACGACCAGCAGTTCCGCGACGACAGCGCCCGTCGGGAAAGCCACGATCAGTAACGGTCTGGCGATCGCGCCGGCCGACGCACCGCAAGCGGTCCAGGATGTGATCGCGGCGGGCAACAGGATCGCGTTCAAGCCCTACATCTATGGCGGCGGGCACGGAAGCTTCAACGATTCGGGATACGACTGCTCGGGTTCGGTCAGCTACGCGCTCCACGGCGCTGGGCTGCTGTCCTCGCCCGAGGACTCAAGTCAGCTCGAGTCCTACGGGCGCGCAGGTCGCGGCAGCTGGATCACGATCTGGGCCAACGCCGGTCACGTCTACATGTACGTCGCCGGTCTTCGCTTCGACACGAGCGCCCAGAATTCGGGCGGTGGCGGCTCGCGGTGGACGACGCAGGGGCGCTCGAGCGCCGGCTACGTCGAGCGCCACCCGAGTGGCCTCTGAGCCGGACCACTACCTCGTGGTGACCTTGTACCTGGCGCTCGCGGTGGCGATCGGCGCTGTCGGATCGTTGGCCCCCCCGATCTGCTTCGGGTACAGGTAGGCACAGACGCGACGGGTGCTCGGACTCGCGGCTTTGAAGCTGTCCGTGCGGGAGAACGGGGATTGGCCGACGAAGATCCCGACCCGCTGTGGGTGGCGTTTGGGCGCGAAGTAGAACTGCGGTGCGCGGCTGTTCTCCAGTTGAGCCGTCGCCCTACATGGCGCGGAGCTGTACTGGATCACCGAAATCAGGTACGCCTTCGCGGTCACCTCGCTCGCGCCGTAACTCCCGTTGACGCTGATCTTGTAGTCATCGCCCTTGTGAATCTGCGCAGGGCTGACCGTGACCTTGAGCGTGGCGGCCTGAGCGGCAGCGCCGGCTGTTCCGAAGCAGGCGACGACGATCGCCAGCGCCGGCACTGTGCGGCGGACCCGATGCACCCGATTACCCATCTCTAATCCCTTTCAGTCTGGCGCGTCAACCGACCCGGCGGGCGCGGCCCTATGGCCTACTGATCGACCCCGGCCGATGGTACCTGAAGGCGTTCCGCCGATCCGCGGCGCGTGACGTAGCATCCATAGAACAATGTCCGCGCTCGCCGAGCTCTACACGATCCCGCAGGAGCACCTCGACTTCCGCGACACGATCCGCCAGATCGCGCGGGAGCGGATTGCGCCGCGGGCGGCCGAGATCGACGAGAAGGCCGAGTACCCGCAGGACCTGCGCGAGCTGCTCGCCGAACAGGACATCCTCGGGTTGCCGTTCGAGACCGAGCACGGCGGCACCGGCACCGGGACGTTGATGCTCAACATCGCGGTCGAAGAGATCGCCAAGGCGTGCGCGTCGACCGCGCTGATCCTGATGATCCAGGAGCTCGGGACGCTTCCGATCAAGCTGTTCGGCTCTCCCGAGCTCCAGCAGCGGTTCTTGCCGCGCTGCGCCTCCGGCGAGTGGTCGCCGGCGTTTGCTCTGTCTGAGCCCGACGCCGGTTCTGATCCAGGCGGGATGCGGTGCAAGGCTGTCAGGGACGGCGACGAATGGGTGATCGACGGGACCAAGAACTGGATCACGAACCTTGGGATTGCGGACTTCTATGTCGTCTTCGCCGTGACCGACGCCCAGGCCGGCCACTCCCGCGGAATCACGGCGTTTGTCGTCGAGGCCGATCGTCCTGGCTTCAGCGTCGGCAAGCTCGAGCACAAGCTCGGGATCCGCGGCTCGCCGACCGGCCAGCCGATCTTCGACGGCGTCCGCGTTCCTGATGCCAACGTCATCGGCGAGGTCAACCGAGGCTTTCAGGTCGCGATGGGTACGCTCGATCGCTCGCGTCTCGGCGTCGCCGCCCAGGCGCTCGGGATCGCCCAGGGCGCGACCGACTACGCCGCGGCCTATGCCCGCGAACGCCGGCAGTTCGGCAAGCCGATCAATTCCTTCCAGGCGATCCAGTTCAAGCTCGCCGACATGGAGACGCACTGCGCCGCCGGGCGCGAGCTCCTCTACCAAGCGTGCGCGAAGATCGACCGCGGCGATCCGGATGTCGGCAAGTATTCGGCGATGGCCAAGCTCTTCTGTTCGGACGTCGCGATGAACGTCACGGTCGAGGCGGTACAGGTGCTCGGCGGCTACGGCTATGTCAAGGAGTATCCGGTTGAGCGGATGATGCGCGACGCCAAGATCACCCAGATCTATGAGGGCACGAACGAGATCCAGCGTCTCGTCATCGCCCGGACCCTTAGGTGATGGTGCACTGATCGATGCCTGGATCGCCGCCCACGCCCCGTCGCATCCTCGGCTCGGCGCTCGCGGCGCTGACAGTCGGCCTTGGCGCGGCCAGCCTGATCGCCGGGTTCAGCGACTACACCCCAGTGCGGCTGCTGCAGGGCCTCGCCGTGTTCGCAGCCGGGGCCGTGATCATCGGCGGGACGGTTGTGCTCGTGATGATCTGGATGGCGGGCTGGCACGAACCGGAATCCGAAGACGACTTCGAGGCGATCGTCCAGCGGGCGGAGCGGCTCGCGGCCGCGGAGTCGTGGGGCATGACCGAGGACGATGAACCGCCGCCCGATGAGAACGAAGACGATCTGCTCGATCCGCATGACGAGACGGATTTCAGGGCCTTGGTCCGCTCCGCGATCGACGAGCTTCCGCTCGAGTGTCACCGGGCGCTCGAGCACGTCGCGATCGTCATCTCCGACGGCGGCCGGCGTCAGCGCGCCTACGGCCTGTACCAGGGCGACACGGTCGCCCGGGATTTCTTCCACGACCGGATCGTGATCTTCCGCGACACGCTGGTGCGCGACTTTGGGCACGACCCGGAGCTGCTCAAGGCGCAGGTCACTCGCACGGTTCGCCACGAACTCGCCCATCACCTCGGATGGGACGAGAAGGGCGTGCGCGGCCTGGGGTTGTGAGCCGGGATCGCCCGCCCGCAGACTAGGGTTCTTTTTTTGGGCCGGTCCGGCCCACGTCCGAGTTCGCCACCGATCCCCCACGCAGGAGCGCCCACGAGATGCCAGAAGCCGTGATCGTCGATGCCATCCGCACCCCGATCGGACGTGCGATCAAGGGCTCGCTGAAGACCGTCCGCGCCGACGAGCTCGCGGCGATCCCGATTCGTGCGCTGATCGGGCGCAACCCCGGAGTGGACTTCGCAGAGACCAACGACGTGCTGATGGGCGCCGCCTCCGGCATCGGCGAGCAGGGGTACAACGTCGGGCGCAACGCCTCGCTACTGGCAGGGCTCGACCACCACGTCCCCGGGTGCACGGTAAACCGCTTCTGCGCCTCGTCGCTGATGACGATCCGGATGGCCTCCCACGCGATCAAAGCCGGCGAAGGGGACCAGTACATCGCGGCCGGGGTCGAAGCGGTGTCGCGTGCGGGCCTCGGCGCCGGGATGATGGACGAAGCCAAGCATCCGACGCTGAACGGCTCGGAAGGTTCGCTCTACGACGTGTACATCCCGATGGGGGTCACTGCCGAGAACGTCGCCGATCGCTGCAAGGTGACCCGTGAGCAGCAGGACGAGTGGGCTGTGATCTCGCAGAATCGCGCGGTTCAGGCGCGGGATTCCGGCCACTTCGCTGCTGAGATCATGCCCGTGACCGTGGCCGCGCACACGGAGGTGGACAAGGACGGCAACGAGATCGCGGTGCCCGAGACCGTCGTCGACAAGGACGATGGGCCCAGGCCGGGTACGACGATGGAGGTGTTGGCAGCGTTGAAGCCGGCGTTCCGGGAGAACGGGACGGTCACCGCCGGCAACTCGTGTCCGCTCAACGACGGTGGCGCGGCGGTGCTCGTGATGTCAGACGAAAAGGCTCGCGCGCTCGGGCTGAAGCCAAAAGCGCGGATCGTCGCCTCGACGGTCGCAGCGATCCGCCCGGAGATCATGGGCCTCGGCCCGATTCCAGCGATCCAGGAGCTGCTGAAGCGGACCGGGATGACGATCGACGACATCGACATCGTCGAGATCAACGAGGCGTTCGCCGCTCAGATCGTCCCGTGCCGAGACGAGCTCGGGATCCCGGAGGAGAAGCTCAACCCATTCGGTGGCGCGATCGCTCTCGGGCATCCGTTCGGAATGACCGGCGCGCGAATCATGACGACGCTGCTCAACGGGCTGAACAAGCTCGGCGGGACGTACGGGATCGAGTCGATGTGTGTCGCCGGTGGGATGGGCCAGGCGATGCTCGTGGAGCGGCTGAATTAGGCATCGACACAAAGTTCCTTTCGAATGGCTGAAGAAACATTGCGTTCGGCCGGGACCTTGCCGCGACAGGCTCATACCGGGACGAACTTTGCGTCACCCGCCCACCCCGAGGATGTCGATCACGCAGCCCGCAGCTCGTCGAGCGCCGCGTGCAGACCGTCGGCGGCGGTCGACAGCGGCGGATCGAGGTCACGGTCGGCGAGCACGCCGAAGCAGACCTGCCCGTCGTAGCTGATGATCCCGATCGTGAGCCCCTGATTGGATGGGTTGAGCGGCACGATCGGATAGACCTCGCGCATCCGTACGCGGCTCAGGTAGAACGGCTGCTGGGGACCTGGGATGTTCGATACGACCAGGTTGAACGCGCGGACCGTGCCCATCGCCCGCGCCAGCAGCCCGGACACGAGCGGCGGTGCCCAGCCCGACGCGCTGACCATCAGCGCGCCGGCGCGGACGGCCGCCGACTCCTTCAGCCGGCTGGTCTGGGCGGCGACGGCGCGAATCCGGGCGAGCAGATCATGCTCACTCACGGGCAAGTCGACGAACACGGTTGAGATCCGGTTCCCGAGCTTGCCGGTGTCGGTTGGCTCACGCACGCTGACCGGAACGAGTGCGACCGGGGCGCGGCCATCCGGCGCGAACCGGTCTGTGCCCGCAGCCCCGAGGTAGCGGCCGAGCATCCCCGCGACAACCGCGAGCACAGTGTCGTTGACGGTTCCATCCGCGCGCTTGCCGGCCGTCTTCAGGGCCTCGAGTTCGATGTGAGCGAGTGCGTACCGGCGGTTGGGCGAGATCGGGTGGTTCAGCGGCGTCATCGCCGCCTGCGGCCGGGCACGCGCCAGCTCGAGCGCAACCTCGGTTGCCCGCCGCATGTCGCCGGCCGCGCGCCTGGGATCAGGATCGAGTGCGCGGAGCATCCCGTCGACCATCAGCCGAGGCGCGCGGGCCAGCGGCTTGCCGGCCAGTTTGGCGACGTGACGGCGAAGCTCATACTTGCGCGGAGCCCACTCCTGTTCGGGCGGTTCGATCTCGAGTGCTCCTCACTCGGATCGAGCACGAGCGCCGCCATCCCGATCGCGGCCACGCCGTCGACGAGCGCGTGGTGGACCTTCATCAGCAGTCCCTTGCGCCCTGCGCTCAGACCCTCGATCAGGGTCGCTTCCCACAGTGGGCGGGAGCGGTCGAGGCGATGGGAGAACTCGCGTCCGACGAGCCGTCCGAGCTCCGCCTCGCCTCCGGGGTCCGGGAGGCTGGCCTGGCGAATGTGCCAGTCGAGGTCGAAGCCGCGGTCATCGACCCAAACCGGGTTAGCAAGACCGAGCGGGGGCTCCTCGAGGCGCTGGCGCAGCCGTGGCACGAGGTGGATGCGCTCCGCGATCCGCGTTGCGACCATCGCGCGCGTGAGCGACGGTTCGGAATCGAACACGAGCAATCCGCCGGCGGCCATGTTGATCGCACCTCGCTCGGCGGCAAGCGAGGAGCGATCGGCCGGGGAAAGCTCCTCGGTCACGGCGAGGCGCCTATTTGGGCGGCATCCTCAACGCACCGTCGAGCCGGATCACCTCGCCGTTGAGCATCTCGTTCTCGACGATATGCACGGCGAGCGCGGCGAACTCGTCCGGGCGGCCGAGCCGGTCCGGAAACGGGATGGCCTTGCCAAGTGCCTCTCGCGACTCCGCGGGCAGTCCGGCGAGCAGCGGCGTGTCGAACGTCCCGGGCGCGATCGTGCACACGCGGATGCCGACGTTGGCAAGGTCACGCGCCGCGGGCAGTGTCATCCCGACGACTCCGCCTTTCGATGCCGAGTACGCGATCTGTCCGATCTGCCCATCGAACGCCGCGATCGACGCGGTGTTGACGCACACGCCGCGCTCGCCGGATTCGCTCGGGTCATGCTCTCGCATCGCGGCGCCCGCGAGGCGCAGCATGTTGAACGTCCCGATCAGGTTGACGCGGATCACGGTTTCGAAGGGCTCGAGCGCATGCGCTCCGCGCTTGCTCGCGACCCGTTCGGCCCATCCGATCCCGGCGCAGCACACGGAGATTCTCAGCCCGTCCGGCTGAGCGGCCGCGTGATCGACCGCCGCTTTCACTGACTCGGCGTCCGTCACGTCGGTGCGGATGAACGACGCGCGCTCGCCCAGCTCCGCGGCCAGCGCCCGTCCGCGCTGCTCGTTGAGGTCCGCGATCGTGACCCCGGCGCCCGATTCGTGAAGGGCGCGGGCGGTCGCCTCGCCAAGCCCGGACGCGCCGCCCGCGACGATCGCGCTGCTGCCTTCGATTTGCATGGTGCGGAACCCTACCCGCCACGACTGTGCGATCTCGAGATCACGAAGATTGCGAGACGCGTGGGATTGAGTCGGATTGACCTACTGCAGTTCGTCGTAAATCTGCTGGAGCTTCGATGTGCTGTCGGCGATCAGCGTCTTGGCGTCGGCGACGAGCTTCTCGCAGTTCTCCGCTGAGACGTCGTCGAGAGCGTGTGATGCGGTCGGGAGATCGCTCTGCAGGCGGTAGTACCCGAGCGCAGGTGGATCGGCCCCTTGGATGACGTTCATCTGGTATTCGACGGCCTTCGGGACGCCGTCGAGCACGACCTCCAGAATCGGCCGGGCCCACTTCGCCAGTCCGAAGCCTCCGACATCGCCAGCCGCAATCGGGATCGGGCCGCTGCCTGACCTCAGTCAGCGCTTTGGAGAGCATCGTGTCGCCAAAGCGCTGCGCGAGCAGCTGCTCGAGCGGCTCGGCGGGGTAGCGCGCATCCATCAGCCCGTGGAGCGACTTGACCTCCTGGAACATCGAATGCGGGAAGATCGTCGTGCCTTCGGTCAAATAGAGGTTGCACATATCCTCCGCGGCGAACTGCGGCTTGCCGTTCGCGTCGGGCTTTGTACATCCAGCGCCAGGACCCGATAGCACTGCTCGGCCATTGTCCCTCCCGTACGGTTACCGGCTCTGCCGGGAGCCTAATCGACGGCGCGGGACGGATGCCCTTGCTGTCGCTTCGCCACGGGTGCGGTCACAAAGCGTTGGCAATATGCGTTGTGAAGGGTGATGGCACAGCCTGGGATGAGCGATGCCGCGCTGCTCGCGGCCACCGGGTCGGACCCAGAGGCGTTTGCGGGGTTCTATGACCGGTACGAGACCTCGCTTGTCGGCTATTTCGTGCGCCGCACCGGGGATCCGGAGATTGCGGCTGATCTGACGGCGGAGGTGTTTGCAGCGGCGCTCGCGGCCGCCACGAGATATCGGCCCCAGGGCCCGACGGCGGCAGGCTGGCTGTTCACGATCGCGCACAACACGCTGGCGAGCAGTTTGCGGCGGGGTCGCGTTGAGGCACGAGCGCGTCGTCGGGTCGGAATCCGCGAGGTGCTCGAGTTCGCGCCCGACGAGCTCGAGCGGCTTGAGGCGGCGGCCGGTCGCGATGACTGGGTGCTCGAGCTGATGGAGCGTCTGCCGGCGCAGCAGCGTGAGGCGATCCGGTCCCACATCGTCGATGAGCGGCCGTACGGCGAGATCGCGGCGGCGCTTGCAACCTCAGAGCTTGTGATCCGCAAGCGCGTGAGCCGCGGCCTCGCAACTCTGCGCAAACAACTGGAGGACCCCTCATGACGCTGCTGCCCGAGGTTCGACGCCAGCTGCGCGAGGCCGCGGAGCGGCAGGCCGGCAGCGGCCGGCAGCGTTTGCGCAGTCGCGGCCTGTTCGGGACCGTCGCGCGCGGCCGGCCCGGGCATCGGCTCTCATACCTCGTTCCCGTGTTGAGCGTGGTGCTGGCGCTCGTCGTGGCAGCCGTGTTCATTGGCGCTCGGGGCGGGAACCGGCCGGCCGGTTCGCGATCTGGCGAGTCCGTGACAGTTGCGTTTGTCGCGCTGCCGACTGCGCAGGTCCCGGTGGTGACGAAGGCGGCGCTGTCGCGAACCGTCGAGATCATGCGCGAGCGCCTGGCCTCGGTCTTCACCGATGTGCAGATCTCGAGCTCAGGGCGGACGCTGGTGGTCCTTGTCCGCCACGCACCTCCCGGGGCGCGCGCCCGCGTCGTCGCGCTCTCTGCGGCCGCGCGGCTGGAGTTCTATGACTGGGAGGCGACCGCGCTGACGCCGAACGGCAAGACCGTGGCCAGTCAGCTGCATGCCCAAGATCCGCACGCGGTGGCGATCAGCCAGGGCTCTGGCTCGGCGGCACCGGGTGAACCCGGAGCGGGCAGCATGACGCTGTACGACGCGGTCAGGCTCGCGTCACGACAGCCTGCGCTCCACAGCGCTGACCGTGCCCGTCCTGGCTCGCAGTACTACCTGTTCGGCGCGCCCGGAAGCGCCGCCTGTGCCGCGGCCGCCAGAGATCGCGGCACGACGCCCTCACCGGGCGCGCACTGCTTGCTCGCGGGCCCAGGCGCCAACAAGTCGGAGCTGCTGTCGAGCGCGCCCCAGGGCGTGAGCACCTCGCAGGGGCAGATGCTGGTCGTGCCGGCGGGGGTGATCGTTGTGCAGGCGGCGGATCTGAGCGCAACGCAGCAAACCAATCCGAGCGATCCGACCGCGCAGTTCTACGTGCTCAGGGACCACGTTTCGCTGTTCGGAAACGAGATCACCCATCCTCGGCAGCGCACCGACCAGAGCGGCAATCCCGACGTCACCTTCGGCTTCAGCGCCACGGGCGCCACGGCATTCCGGACGCTCACCGCGGAGATCGCGCGCCGCGGTGGCCTGGTCAGCGGGCTCGGCGCCACGTTCAACCAGCACTTCGCGATCGCCTTGGACAACAAGCTGATCACGGTCCCGCAAATCGACTTCAAGACCTACCCCAGCGGGATCCCCGGTAATAACGGAGCAGACATCGCCGGCGGGTTCACGGTCCAGTCCGCCGAGAACCTCGCGATCCAGCTCAGCCGTGGTGCGCTTCCGCTGAACCTCCAAGCACAGTAGTGCGGCGCGTCTGGTGCCACTAAGCCGGGCGCGCGAGCGACAGCGCAAAGAGCTGCTGCTCGTCGGTGTACCAGCCGTCGAGCGCCAGCCCGGCCGCTCGGTAGTCGGCTTCGAGCCTCGAGCGCGTGAACTTGGCGCTGATCTCCGTCCGGAGCTCCTCACCGGCGGCGAACTCCACCCGCAGGCCGAGCTCGCCGATCAGCACGCTGCATGGGCGTCGCGCGCGCAGACGCATCTCGACCCATTCGTGGCGCCGATCGAAGAACGCGACATGGTCGAACGCATCCGGCATGAAGTCCGCGCCAAGCTCGCGGTTGATCACATGCAGCACGTTGCGGTTGAACTCGGCCGTCACGCCGTGACGATCGTCGTAGGCGGCCTCGATCACATCTGGATCCTTGACGAGATCGGTGCCGAGCAGCAGCCTGTCGCGCGGGCCGAGAAGCGCTCCGATCTGACGCAGGAGGCCGCGGCGCGTTCCCGGCGGGAAGTTGCCGATCGTGCCACCGAGCAGCGCCACGATCCGCGGCGTCCCGTCCGACGCGGGAACCCGCTCGAGGTGGCGCTGGAAATCCCCGATCACACCGTGGATCTGGAGCCCGGCGTAGTCGTCGACGAGCTGTTCCGCGGCCTCGCGCACAACGCTTTCGGAGACGTCGAGCGGGATGTAGCGCTGTAACGTGCCGGCAGCTGCCATCGCATCGAGCAGCACTCTCGCCTTCTCGGCTGAACCGGAGCCGAGTTCGACGAGCTCACCGGCGCCGGTGGCCTCGACGATGTCGCGGGCGCCCCGCTCGAGGATCTGTTTCTCGGTCCTCGTTGGGTAGTACTCGGGAAGCTCGCAGATTCGCTCAAACAGCTCCGAACCCCTCGCGTCGTAGAAGTGCTTGGGCGGCAGCTCCTTGAACGGCCGCGTCAGGCCGTCGAGCACATCGTTGGCGAGGGTCCGCTCTTCAGCCTCCGACAGCCATGATTCGATCCGGATCTCGTCGGTTTCGACAAGTGCTCGCATCTAGAGGTCCCTCGCAATCCGAAAGCCGCTGAAGATCTGACGCCGCTGCGGGTAGTCCCAGTTCCGGAACGTCGGGGTGATCACCCGCGCACGCGATGCCCATGAGCCGCCGCGGAGCACCTTGTAGTCCGGACCGAAGAACACCTGCGAATACTCCTTGTAGGGGTGCGGCCTGAATCCCGGGTAGCCGCCGAAGTCGCTGGAGGTCCATTCCCAGACATCGCCGATCATTCCTAGGCACCCGTAAGGCGACGCTCCCGCTGGATACGCCCCGACCGGTTCTGCGCCGCAACCGAAGTGGTCCATGTTTGCGTGGACGCCCGGGATCAGTGGATCGTTCCCCCAGGGATACAGCCGCGCTGCCCCTTGTTCTTGATCCCAGGTCGCCGCCTTCTCCCACTCGATTTCGGTGGGGAGCCGAGCACCATGTGCGCGGGCGAAGGCGTCGGCCTCGAACCAAGAAACGTGGACAACGGGCCGGTGGGGGTCGAGTGGCTCAAGCTCGCCAATGCGCCACTCGGCCGTCCCGTCCGCCGTCCACCCTCCAGGTCGTGAGATGTCGTAGTCCTCTTTCCAGGCCCAGCCTTCGTCCGACCACCACTCACGGCGCTCGTAGCCGCCGCCCTCGACGAACGTCAGATAGCTGGCGTTGGTGATCGGCGCATGGCCGATCAGGTAGCCACGCACGTCGGTGCGGTGCCGCGGCCGCTCGTTGTCGTAGGCAAAGCCGTCCGGGCCGATGCCGATCGTGCACGGCCCCGCCGGAATCTCGATCAACTCAAGGCCGCACAGCGCCGGCGCGCCGCCGCCCACGGCCGGGAACCGGCCGGGCGGCTCGTAGTCGGGAAGGCATGCCAACTGGATCGCTTGCAGCATCGTCTCGTTGTGCTGCTGCTCGTGGCGGATCACCATCTCGTGGACGAAGCCGTCGCCGATGCCGCGCTCGTCGAGTACCTCGAGCGTGCGCTCCCGGACTTTCTCCAGGTACGCGCGCGCGGGACCGGGTCGCAGGAACGGGAGATCCCCGCGGCCGGCGCGGGGCGTCTCAAACGCGTCGTAGACGTCGGCGAGCTCATCACGCAGCAGCGGCCGCCCGCCGTAGCGGTGCACGAGCCACAGGTCCTCGAAGGCGGCGATGTGACCGAGGTCCCAAACAAGCGGGCTCATCAAGGTCGAATGAACTCGCTCGAGATCGTCGTCGGAAACTGAAGCGACCAGCGACAGCGTCCGCTCGCGCGCCTCGGTCAGGCCGTCCACGGCGTCGGCCGGAGTCAGAGCTACCCGGGCTGCGGTCAGACTGCTCATCAATGGAATTGTCCCATGCCCGATGTGTCGGAAATCGAAACTGCGGCGATCACGAGGTCTTGGTCCCGTCTCGCCAGGGTTCGTTACACGTCAGTCCTCGATCGCATAGCGGGTATAGAGCGAGTCGGCGCGCTCGAGCAGCCAGCGCAAACGCAGGCTGCGCGGCTCGGGGAGCTCGGGGCCGCTGGCGATCGTCGGTCCAGTGCCGCCGCCCGCGAGCTTCGGCGCGAGCGTCAGAAACAACTCATCGGCGACGTCCTCGGCCAGCAGTGCGCCGAACAGCGTCGGGCCGCCTTCGCAAAGGACTGTGCGGACGCCGTATTCGGATCGCAGCCGCCGGAGCGCCGTCGTCAACGTCAGCTGCCCCCGGTCGAGCAGCACGACGGCGACCTGAGCCGCGCATCGGCTCAGATCGATCTCGACCGGCGAGAAGATCACGATCCGCGCTTCCGGCTCGGAGAACAGCGGGATGTCCGTTGGCAGCTCACCAGTGCGGGTCACCACACACGCGATCGGCTCAAGGGGAAGTTCGCGCTCAAGGCGGCGCTGGCGCCGCTCGGACTTACCGAGAATCCGGCCGTAACGCTCGGCCCGCAGCGTGCCGGTGCCGACCAGGACAGCATCGACCTGCTCGCGCAGGCCGTGGAACATCGCGCGATCACCGTCGTCGCCGAGTTTGCCTGAACGCCCGCGGAAGGCGGCGCGACCGTCGGCGCTCGAGACGAAGTTGACGAACGTGTACGGGCGGTCCGGCGGAATCCGGATGCTGACCGACAGCGACGCGAGCAGCGCGTCGAGCGCCACGTTCTCGGGCTCGGGCAGCAGCTGGCGGAACTCCATCGGCACAGCGAACGTACCAGCTCCGGCCTGCCGGAAAGTGGTTACGCTGCGGGCCGATGGATTTCAAGCAGCTCGACCGCGGAGAGCTGATCGCGGTGGCGGGTGGAGTCCTGCTCGGAGTCTCCATCGTCCTGCCCTGGTACACGCTCGGGAACGCCAACGCTCAGCTGAACCAGTGTCACGGTCCGCACACCTCGTGCACCGGCTGGCAGGCGCTGTCGATCGTCCGCTTCCTGCTCCTGCTGACCGCGATCGCCCCCGTGATCCTCGCCTACATCATCGTGCGTGGCCACGCCCTGTCCTGGCCGCGCGGTGAGTTGACGGCCGTCATCGCGCTCGCCGCGCTGGCGTTCACGATCTTCAGGGGCCTGATCGACCGGCCGGGCACACCGCCGGGTCAGATCAGTGTCGGATACGGTTGGTGGGTGGCCCTACTCGGAAGCGTGCTGATCTTGGTCGGGTCGATCGCGCGCACGCGCGAGTCCGGCGCCAGGCGCAAACCGCCGGGAGTTCTGTAAGTTCTGCTGACCGATGAGCACCATGCGCCCCGATCGCAACCTCGCGCTCGAACTCGTCCGAGTCACGGAAGCCGCCGCCCTTGCGGCGGCCCGGATGGTCGGACGCGGCGACAAGGAAGGCGCCGACCAGGCGGCGGTCGACGCGATGCGATACGTGCTCGAGTCGGTTTCGATGGACGGCGTTGTCGTGATCGGCGAGGGAGCGAAGGACGAGGCCCCGATGCTGTACAACGGCGAGCGGATCGGCGACGGGAGCCCGCCGGAGGTCGACATCGCGGTCGACCCGCTCGAGGGCACGCGCCTGACCGCGCTCGGGATGCCGAGCGCGATTGCCGTGATCGCGCTTGCCCAGCGTGGGGCGATGTTCGATCCCGGTCCGTGCGTGTACATGGAGAAGATCGCCGGGGGGCCCGAGATCGCGGACTTGCTGGATCTCGACCGTCCGCTCCCCGAGACGCTGTCGCTGATTGCGCAGCGGAAGGGCATTGACATCCGCGACGTCGTGGTCGTGATGCTCGACCGAGAGCGGCATCACGACGCGATGCGCGAGGTCCGCGAGGCAGGCGCGCGCGTCAGGCTGATCCTCGACGGCGACGTCTCGGCGGCGATGCTCGCGGTCAGCGAGAACTCTCCGGTCGATCTGCTGTGGGGGATCGGTGGCACCCCCGAGGGAGTCATCTCGGCGGCCGCAATCAAGTGCATCGGCGGCCAGTTGCTCGGCCGGTTGTGGCCGCGGAGCGACGAAGAGCGCAGCGCCGCCATCGATGGCGGCTACGACCTCGGCCGAGTGCTCGATTGCGACGCGCTGGTCGCCGGCGAGGACGTGTTCTTCTCCGCGACGGGCGTCACCGACGGCGATGTGCTCCAGGGCGTCCGTTATCAGGGCGACCGCGGCGCGACGACCGAGTCGCTGGTGATGCGCGCCCGCTCGGGAACGGTCAGGCGGGTCTCGGCGCGCCACGACCGCGCCAAGCTGCGCCGGCTCACCGGCGTGCGCTACGGCTGAGCGGCTCCGGCGGGGCGGGCGGCGTCGCGGGCGGCTCCTCGGCCCCGCTTGGTTCCCCGGGCGTCGCGAATTGGCGGACCTTCGAGTCCGCGAGGTCGAGCGTCGCCAGCGAGCGCAGGAACGAGTGCGTGACGAGCACGTGGATTGAAGACTGCGTTGCCTCGTAGACAGGCATGCTGAATCCGGCTGCGATCGCCGGGTAGAAGTTCGCGACCTCGACCTCGATCCGCAGCTTCTCGGTTCCGTCAGCGGCTGCCGCGGAATCGGCGTCCGCACCGCCGCTGACGCCGGGCCGGCGTACGTCCAGCGCGAGGAACCCGCGACCGCGGCCGGCACGGGCCACGAGCAGCCCGCCCCGGATCCGCCACGTGACCTTGCCATGGTCGGGCTCGAGCACGTACTCGGGCGCCTCGAACCGAAGCAACGTCAGCGGGCGCGCGAGCAGGACCACACGCCGCTCGTTCGTTGCATAGACAACGCGAACCAAGCCGAGCGTCACGCGCGACAAGAAGCGCCAGTACGTGCGGGCCAGATTCTCAAGGCTGGTCGGGTTCCACAGCCGCTCGAGGTCCGCTCGGTCGACCGTCAGCTCGGCCGACTGGACCGACCGGACCGCGCCGTCACGCGCGACCACTGTGGATTGGCGCGGGGACACGATCACCGCGCGCGCCGGAAGCCCGCGGCGTCTTGCTCGGAGGGCAACGATCAGCGCGACGATCCCTGCGAGCACCGCCAGGAGGACGTTCACAGCTGTGATTCTGCCCGGTTTCGACCTTGCTCGCGCGATTAGTGCTGCACTAGCTACAAAGGTTCTCCAACCGCACGCTCGAGCCGGTGGGGAGCTGTCCCTCGCCCGCGGGGATCAGCGCGAGCGCGTCGGCGCCGATCAGCGACGTCAGGATGTGCGAGCCCTGGGCTCCGTTGGGCCAGGCGATCGCCTGGCCGTTGCTGCGCTCGAGGCGAACACGCAGCGCCTGCTCGCGCCCGGGGTTACGGCGCACCGGTTCCCCGAGCACGGCCGTCGTGTCAAGCATCCGAGTCGGCGCGCCGCCAAGCATCTCGGTGAGCGCCGGGTGCGCGAACAGGGAGAAGGTCACGACCGCGGACACGGGATTGCCGGGCAGGCCGAACACGAGCTTGTGATCTCTGATGCCAAACCAGGTGGGCTTACCGGGCTGAAGCGAGACACCCCAGAACTGCTCCCGGACGCCGAGCGCGGCGAGCGCCGGCTTGACGTGATCGTGCGGACCGACGGAGACGCCGCCGGTGACGATCACAACGTCGAAGCGATCGAGGGCGTGGGCGAGTGCCGCTTCCGTGGCCGCCCGATCGTCGGGCAGTCGTTGCGCGGGCTCGGCGATCGCGCCGCTGTGGCGCGCAAGCGCCTCGAGCATCGGCGCGTTGGAATTGTGGATCTCGCCGGGCCCGAGCGGCTCACCGGGAGCGCGCAGCTCGTCGCCTGTGCAGAGCACGCTGACCCGGGGCCGGCACGCGACGACGACGTGGCCGACTCCAGCGGCCACCGCTGCTCCGAGCTCGGCAGCGCCGAGCATCGTTCCGGCGGGCAGCACCGTCGTCGCGGTGCGCATGTCCTCGCCGGCGGCGCGGATGTTGGTGCCCACCTCGATCTCAGCCTGGGTTTGGACCCGATCGGTCCCGTCGGTCTGCACGTCCTCCTGGCGGATCACGGCGGTCGCGCCCGACGGCACCGCCGCGCCGGTCGAGATCCGGATCGCCTCGCCATCGCCGAGCTGCTGGGGGGAGGGCGCGCCGGCCCGTGACTCCCCGACGAGCGCCAGCGTCCGCCCTGCCGCGCCTGCCTTGACGGCATAGCCGTCCATCGCCGAACACGGAAACGGCGGGACATCCCCGGCCGCGCGAACCTCCTCGGCGAGGACGCGGTCCAGCGCGTCGTCGACCGCGATCGCTTCTGGCGGCATCCGCTCGACGCAGCGACGAACGCGCTCGCGGGCTTCGGCGATCGTGATCAGCGGCGGGGGCATCGGTAGACATTGTCGCGTGCCCGGCGACGTGGGCGGATTGGCGGCGGGCGGTGCGCTAATCCCGGGCGGCGGGCGGTGCGCGCTAGTGGGAGGGAAGCGAGACCGCGCCGACCGTTGCGGTTCCCGCGATCCCGAGCGCGCGGCCGGTGGCTTCAGTTAGATCCCAGTCGGCATGGTTGGCGTAGGGCCCGCGGTCGATCACCGGCACGATGATCATCCGGCTGCGGTAGAAGACCGCCACCTGGGTGCCACACTTGAGGGTCCGATTGGCGACCCCGAGCATGCCGGGCCGGAGCTTCTGTCCGCAGGCAGTTCTCGAGCCGTAGAACCCGGGGCCGTACTGCGTCGCGATCGACGGTCGGTACACGGTGACGGTCAGCGCCGGCGAGGCGGCGACGGCGCGCGCGGCGACGCCGCTGCTCGGCTGCAGCACGGCGCGGATCTGGAACTGTCCAATGTGGTTGGCAGGCCAGAACGCCGTGAAGGAACCGTCTTTCGCGACAGTGCCGTGCGCGGTCGGCGCCCACGCCCAGTCGGTCTGGTGGCCGAGGCGCTCGATCTCGACGAGCTGGCCCGCATCCGTGGCGGGCACGTTTCCGCTGAAGCGCATTCCGCCGCGGAGCATTGCCGCCGCATGCGTTACGACTGTGATCCCGTTCCCGCTCGCGCTGACCGGCTGGTCGCCGGGTTGCGCCGTTGGCGGCGGAGTCGTCGTCTGCGATCCGGACTGCGTTCCGGTGCCGCCGACGCCGCTCCCACCTGAGGCCTGGGGAGTAGCGCCGCCGGAACTCGCCCATGCGAGCGCTGGGATCAGGAGGGCGACTCCTGCCACCAGGAGCACGCTGACGACACAGGCGTTGGCGCGACGACTCACGATCAAGCCGGTCCGTTCTCTTCGCGTTGGGCCTACGGGGTGAGCTGACGGGCTCGCGCCTTGTGAGCGCTACGGTCCCTTGCAGGACCGATTCGCCCCTGCGGATCTGTCGATCCGCAAGTGGTTCCCCCGCCGACTGTCCGCGGACGGACGATCGTTCGGCATGGAAGGTGGCGGGAGTATACGAAACTCCGCCCGGCGTGTTATCGCACCTGCGTTCAGTGCGCTGGGCGGCTCCACCGGCGCGATGGCCCGCTTCGGCCGGTCGAACGGTTCATCTGGGCGAAGAGCCGCCCACCGGAGTTGCAATGGATTTCAAGGCGCGAGGCCGTCAAGTTCGCACACTCCGTGGTGGCGGGCACAGTGAGAGATGTTTTCCTCCTTCCAACCCCGGCCGACCACGGGGCGAAGCGGCCGGTGACTCACCCGCGCCCTCCCCAGCGCCGGCCTGCGGCTGGACGGCGCGCGCGCGCCGAGGTCGCGGGCTGCGGCGGTCGGCCGGCTCCCGCGGCGGTCGGCCGGCTCCCGCGGCGGTCGGCCGGCTCCCTCCCGGGTCGAAGCCCCCCTCTCAACAGCACCCTCGCTGCAGCTAACTACTACTACGGGCGAGGAAGCCGTGAGACGGCGCTGCGGATCGCTCGCGCACTGATCGACAGGCCGATCTCAGCCAGTTCAGCCGCGGCCTGGACGGCCGTCCCGACGATGTCCGCGCCGCTGGGCGGCACCGGGCGGCGGGTCCGGCGGGGGCCTGCGGGCGTCCCTTCCGGCTGTGCCGGCTGGCGCAGTCGTTCGGGTCTCGCCGCGGGCTTGGGTGTGCCGACGGATCTGCGGCCGGGCTTGAGCGCGGCGGTCGGTCTCGCCTTGGCCTTGGGTTTCGTGGCGGGCTTGGCCTCGGCGCCCGGCTCCGCTCCGGACTTCGGCGCGGCGCTCGGCTTTGGCGCGGCGCTCGGCTTTGGCGCGGCGCTCGGCTTTGGCGCGGCGCTCGGCTTTGGCGCGGTGCTCGGCTGCGATGCGGCGCTCGGCTGCGATGCGGCGCCGGCCTTCGGCGCCGTGCTCGGCTTCGATGCGGCGCTCGGCTTCGGTGCGGCGCCGGGCTGTGGCGGGGCGGCCGGACCGGTCGAGGGCGCCTCGTCGCTGACCGCCCGGGCGGCGCGCTTCTCGCTGCGCCTGTGCGGACGGGTGCGCGGGAGCGCACCAAGCACGTCGGGATGGCGTTCCTCGCTCATCGGACGCGGTACATCATCGCGCACTGCCGCGGCCGGCGTCGCCGGGGCGGCGCGCCCGCCCTCTCAAGCGAGGTTATTCGGCAACCGATAACGCGGGTAGCTGCCCGGTGGGCAGCAAGTTTCACGATTTGCGCGGAAAATCCGACCGTAACCTGAAACGGACTGCCACGTTCTAGGTATTAGTACTGATCACGAGCGCCGCGCGTGCGGCGCCAGCGTAGACCGAGCCCGGCGTGTTTAGGGCCGCGGCACCCCCTACGCTCAATTGACTTCAAAAAATATAGCGCCTATACTTCCCAACGTATGTTTGAGTAGCGGGTGTGCGCCCTAGTAGAGCGTGCTCGCTGTCTGATCCTCTGCGTCGGTGCCAGCCCAGCCCGGCGCGTACGACGGAAACGGAACCAGATGTCAGTAGCGGAACTGCAGGAACTCGAAGAGATCAAGGGCCTTGTCAACCGTGGTCAGCAGCTCGGCGTCCTTACATACGCCGAGATCGCAGGGGCCGTATCCGAGCTGGATCTCGACGAGGCAGACGTAGAGGAGCTACACGGATTCCTGGAGCGGGCTGAGATCGAGCTCGTCGAGGAGCTCGACCCAGCGCTCGCGGCGGCGGATGTCGAGCGCGCGCCTGACAAGCGCGGCCGGCGCAAGCCGAAGACGGCGCTTGATCTCAAGCCGGACATGACAACCGATTCGCTTCAGCTGTTCCTGAAGGACATCGGCAAGGTGCGCTTGCTGACCGCACAGGAGGAAGTCGATCTTGCGAAGCGGATCGAGCGTGGTGACCTCGATGCCAAGCAGAAGATGGTCGAGTCCAACCTCCGGTTGGTGGTCTCGATCGCAAAGAACTACCGCAACCAGGGTCTGCCGTTTCTGGACCTGATTCAGGAGGGGACGCTCGGGCTTGTGCGCGCGGCGGAGAAGTTCGATTACCGCAAGGGATTCAAGTTCTCCACGTATGCCACGTGGTGGATCCGGCAGGCGATTGCGCGCGCCCTGGCCGACAAGGCACGGACGATTCGCATCCCGGTCCATGTGGTTGAGAAGCTCAACAAGATCGGTCGCGCAGAGCGCAAGCTCGTGACCGAGCTTGGGCGCGAGCCGACAGCCGAGGAGATCGCCGAAGTCACGGGGATCGAGCCGGAAGAGGTCGAGTCGATCAAGCGCTCGGCGCAGGCTCCGGTCTCGCTCGAGAAGCCCGTCGGTGACGAGGAAGAGTCGGAATTCGGCCAGTTCATCGCCGATGAGCGCGCCGAGTCCCCCTACGAGCGCGCAGCGGAGATCCTCACCAAGGAGGCTCTGCGCGAAGCGCTTGAGAACCTCAGCTACCGCGAGCGGCGCGTACTCGAGCTCCGGTACGGGCTCGGCGGCGAGCATCCGCGCACCCTCGATGAGGTTGGTCGGACGTTCAACGTCACCCGCGAGCGGATCCGGCAGATCGAGAATCAATCGCTCAAGAAGCTTCAGTCACTGGCTGAGGCGCAGAAGCTCCGAGACGTGGCTTAGCCGTTGTACGTAACCGGAGGGCCTTCGTCGGTCGGGACCATGCTCACGCGGGTCCCGAGAAACGAAGGGCCCTCCGAGTTTTGCCTCCGCGGGCCGCGGCCTGTTGGCATCTCGGGCCGGTCGCCCTTGCCCGCTATCGCTGCCAAAGACCGTCGCATTATCGGCCCTCTCTGGTCCAGCACCCCTTAACTCGCTCAAGCGGGCACGGTTGGCGGTCGATGCATCAGATGGACGATGTTCGATCTTGCCGATGCTCTCTTGTATGTCGTGGAGCGGGAGGGTTCTGACCTTCACATCAAGGTTCCCTCGCCGCCGGTGGCCCGTATCCACGGGCTGTTAAAGCCGATCCCCGGTTACGACCCGATCCGCCCCGACGACACCGAGCGGATCCTGCATCACATGCTCAACGAGAAGCAGATCTCCGAGTTCGAGGACGAGGATGAGATCGACTTCGCCTACGCGGTCTCGGGACTGGCGCGATTCCGGGTCAATGCGTTTCGCCAGCGCGGCGCAATCTCGATCGCGCTGCGCGTGATTCCGTATGCAGTGCGCACGACCGCGGAGCTGGGTCTGCCGCCGGCGATCAATTCGCTGGCCGACGAGGAGCGCGGTCTGATCCTGCTGACCGGGACCACCGGGTCGGGCAAGTCGACGACGCTTGCGGCGATTATCGACCACATCAATGCGACCAAGGCAAAGCACATCGTCACGATCGAGGATCCGATCGAGTACCTGCACGCCGACCAGAGCTCGATCATCAATCAACGCGAGGTGGGGATGGACACCGCTTCGTTCAAACGCGCGATGCGACGAGTCCTGCGTCAGGACCCGGATGTGATCCTGATCGGCGAGATGCGTGACGAGGAGACGGTCCGCTCCGCGCTGTCTGCCGCGGAAACCGGGCACCTCGTGCTCTCGACCGTGCACACGCTCGACGCGCCGGAGACCGTCAACCGGATCATCGACTTCTTCCCGCCGCACGAGCAGAACCAGGCGCGAGCGATGCTCGCCGGCACATTGAAGGGCGTTGTCTCGCAGCGGCTCGTCCCGACGCCCGACGGCGGTGGGCGGGTGGCCGTCTGCGAGATCCTCAGGATGACCGGTCGCGCGCGCGACATGATCATGGATCCGGAGCAGACAGGGCGTCTGCGTGAGGTCATCCAGGAAGGCGAGTACTACGGCATGCAGACGTTCGACCAGGCGCTCCTTCGCCATTACCAGGCCGGGCGCGTGTCGATGGAGGATGCGCTCCGGGTCGCCAGCAGCCCACACGACTTCAAGCTCCTCGTCGCCGCCGAGGGTCGCACAGCCACTTCGATGGCCGATCTCGGCGACGGAGATCGCGCCGCGGCTGCCCGCGCCGAAGCTTCCCGCGCCCGCGTGACGGGCTCGAGCACGCTGCGCCGTCCCGGGCCGCCGACGCCCGCGCCCGCGACGAGCAACGGATCCTCACCGCCGCCTGGATAGCACCGCGAGTCCCGGCCTAGCTCGCTTCAGTTCGTGAAGCATTGCGCTAGAATCGAAGTTCGGATGGCTTCTAACGACACCTGTCCTGTCTGCCGTACAGCCGAAATCGTGTGCGGCAAGTGGACACTACTTGTGATTCGTGACCTCGCAGAAGGCCGCTCGCGGTTCTGCGAGCTCGAACGCTCGCTACAGGGCATCAGTCCGCGCACGCTGTCGCTGCGCCTACGCGCGCTCGAAGAGGAAGGGATCGTCGAACGTCAGACGTTCCCAGAGGTTCCTCCCAGGGTCGAATACGCCCTGACCGAAAAGGGCCGTGCGCTTGTGCCGCTGATCGAGGACATGCGCGCGTACGGTCGCGCCTGGCTCGGCGGCGACTGCGAGCGAGACGACGATCTAGCGGGCGCCGAACCGGTTACAGATCGCGTCTCCGTGATCGTCACCGTCTGACCGGACGGCGAGAGGCGAATGCGAGTCGCCGTCGCAGCTGACGAGCTCACAGGCGTTGCGCATGCACTGCCTGAGGAGCTGCGACGTCGCGGTCACGAGCCGATCCTGCATGGGGCATATCTCGAGGATGAGCGGTCGGACTGGGCTTGGGCCAGCGAGCGTGCGGCCCGCGATGTCGCCGACGGCGTGGCCGAGCAAGCGGTCGTCGCCTGCTGGACTGGCACCGGCGCCTCAATCGCCGCGAACAAAGTCGCGGGGATCCGGGCCGCGCTGTGCGCCGACGGCGTTACCGCGGACGGCGCCCGCCGCTGGAACGACGCCAACGTGCTGGCGCTCAGCCTTCGCCTGACATCGCACGCTCAGCTCGAGGAGATACTCGACGCATGGTTCGCCGGGGAGCCGAGCCCGGAAGACGATGACGTGGCGAACGTGGCTCACCTGGGGGAGATCGAAAACGGCGGCGGACGTCGTGGCGGGTTGTGAGGACCCGTGCGCGCCGAGTCGGCCTGATCCCTGCAACCGGGCGCCCTCAAGCAGGAATCGAGCCCAGTGAGCACGAAACGGCGGTCGTGCGCAATACGGCCCTCCACGCCGCCCTCGAGGCCTTCACCGCCGACGCAGCCGGGCAGCTCGCGGCCGAGACGGCAAGCGGCGCCGAGATCCCGTTCGAGGTTGTCGAGAGCGAGGGCCGCCGCGGCCGGGCGGCGCTGTACTGCTACCGGCCGCTGACCGGCGCCTTCATCCGTGAGCGGCTGGGCCTGCTGTGCGCGCTACCGACCTACGCTCCGGCGGCCCGGACGCTGGCCGGACTGGAGGGCGTCGATTCCTATCTCAGCGAGCGCGGCGAGGCGCGGATTCCCGGCGACCCGCGCGAGTGCGCCGACGCGGCGCTGCGGTCGTTTCTTGGCCAGGTGTTCGCCGAGCGCAGCGAGTTCGGGTTCGATCCGCCGCGATTCGAGGCAGCGTTCGACGATCTGGAGCGAGCGTTGTACGAGGGCCGCTGCGTCAGCACAGTCCTGGCGCCGCTGCTCGGCGTCGCGCTTGACCCGGGAACGAGCGAGCTGGTGCTCGGCGACGGGCTCTCGCTCGTACGAGGCGAGACGCTGGCAGATGCTCCCGCCGAAGCGGTCTGGGGTACGAGCAGCGCCGACGGTCACGCCGGCGAGGAACCCAACGTCCTCGTGGTGTTGACGAGCACGCAGGAGCGCTCGGTACGCCCACCGGTCTCGATCGCGCGGCGCCGGTTTCGCCGGATCCTGACGGCGCTGCGCCTGTTCGAGCGAGGCGGTTACGCGCTCGGGCCGGTCGCCTGGACAAGGTCCGATGCCGGCGCTTGGCGCCCGGTTGCCTTCGGCAGCAGCGGAAGGCCGCGGTTCATCACGCTGATTCCGACCGTCCAGGAGGACGAGTTGCGTGCGTTCTGCAACTTGATCGCCCGGCGAGCCCCGACCGGCGGCGAGCTCGCGTGGGCGCTCGCGCGGTTTGAGATGGGGTGTGAGCGGCTGGCACCGTTTGAGGCGCTGACCGACCACCTGCTGGCGCTGCGCGCCCTGCTCGAGCCCGAGGGTCCGGGCAGCGGCCGGCTGGCGCAGCGGCTCGCGGTCCTGTGTGCCCAGCCCGCGGAGCGGACGGCGCTTGCGGAGCGAACCGCCCACGCGATTTCGCTCGAGCGAGCCGTGATCATGGGGTTGGCGCCCGCCGAGCACGGCGCAAACAGCCTCGTTGATGAGCTCGCCGAGCATCTGCGGGCACTGCTACGCGATGTTCTCTGCGGCCACCTTGACGTGGATCTGCGCGCAGTCGCCGATGAGCTACTCGCGGAAGCCGCGGCGGCCGCCCCCGTCTGAGCCGATGCCGCACCGTATTGCCGCCCAGCGACCACCGGACCCGGTTTGCCGCTAGGCTGACTGCTGGCCGCTCCCTACTCGGTCCTTTCGGGGGCCGGGAGTGTTTTGCCACCAGGCACAACACGTAAGTCCTGGGGCTCGTATGAAGTCAGGGGGAGCGCGACCGCAGCTGCGAGCGGGCTCAGGCCCGCTCGTTCTGTGTCCTGGCGTTTCTCGCCGCAGGCCGGGGTAGTCCGTGGCGCGTAAAGCACAGCGCTGGTTATCCTCAACACGTGTCCCGTCAGGCCTCGGCGCCCGCCCGAACCCCGAATGTTCATCCGGGTTGTCTGAACGTTCCCCGGATCGGTGACGACGGCTTCGAGGAGCTGTGCCATTTGGTGACGGAGAACGATCCCGACACCGCGCTCTGCGGCAAGGACGTGACCGGCTATCCGTGGAACCCGCCGTGGCCGCGATGTGAGGCGTGCCTGGCGGTGTCGCGCGGCGATATGAACTAAGGGACCCGAAGACTAAGGGCCGTCACGCGGCCGAAGGACGCGGCCGCATGCGTATCAACGCCCGCTCAATCGGAGTCGGGCTCGATCGTCGGCGTCGCCGCGAGGGTGAGATCGGGCGGCCGGCCGGTCGTCCACGCATGCGAGGCAGGGACGAGCTCGCTCGTGATCAGGGCCTGGCCGCGGTTCGCGGAGCGAGCCTCACCGCTCGTTGGCGGGACATATCGAGGCGGCACGGGGCAAGGAATGCAACCCTACGCGGCATGTTCCACGTTGAGCTACGTCAGTTTCCGCATGTCGCGCGGGAGTTCAACCTCGCCGCCGAGGACGTCCAGGCTCGGATCGTCGGACCGTGGATCGCCGGGCAGGTGGTGCAGCTGGGGGAGCGCAAATGGGCGCCCGAGCGAGCGCGGCTGACAATCTACGAAAGCCGCCGGCTACGCCCAGACGAGATCGGGATGGGGCGCGGCTGGGCCAGCGCCACCAAGAACGGTGAGGACGTCACCGACCGTCTGCTCGAGCAGACGCAGAGCACCACCGGTCGCGAGGCGGAGCTCGCCGAGTTCAAGCAGCAGCTGCTCCAGCGCTGCCGCGACGGCCGGATCGAGATCCGCGAGAGCGTCCAGCTCGCCGGGACGCTTCACCCCGGCTGGCGCGCCAGCGAGCGGCTGGCGCTCGCCGAGCAGGCGGTTTGGGAGCTGCTGCACGCCAACGCTGTGCGGATCGTCCGCGACGGTCACGACGTCGATCGCGGTCAGTGGGACATGCTGCTGCTGGCCTGGAGCACGTGGGCAACGCACGCGCCCCCCGAGCTGTACATCGAGGCGCGTTCGTAGCAGCGCCGCAGGGAGCGTGCAGGCGCTCCGGTGGGGGCGCCGAACAACTATCCGCCACGGACTGCGCAACACACCTTGCGCGGCGGCCGCCTCCTCGCCTGGTAGCGGCCGCCACGCGGTTTTCAACACGACCGCGGCTCCGGCCTCGTTGTCGCAGTCTGCGGGCGGCGCATGTGGTGTGTGCGAGTGCGGGTTCTGACCGGTCGCGCAGAGAGGACCCCGGAGGGGCTCGGTTCCGGCGCCAGGCCTGGTCGGGCGTCAAGGATTGGGTCGTGGCGCCGGGCGGGATGGGCTTGGGAGAGGTGGTGTTGTGCCGTGGTCCGTGCCGCCGTTGCCGGTGGCGCAACACCCAGACGGGGCGCCTGCGTCGCGGCGCGAAAACAGACACCATCTGCCGCAGCTGTGCTCCTGCGGTGAGGTGAGGGAGATAGTGTCCGGATAGCGGCAGCGATCGCCCCCAGGTCCTAGAACCGAGCGAACCGCGGTCGATTGTGTCTGTTTTCGTGCGTCGAGCCCGGATTCCACCAAACCTGCCGGCATGGCCTATGTCGGGCGACGGCTTCCGGCCGGCTGACGCGTCCCCAGCCCGCAGCGCCAGGCCGGCTGCCGGCCCCGCCGGCGACTACGCCACGACGTCGGCGATCAGCTGCTCGCGCTCGGCCGCGGAGGCGAACAGGTAGCGGTGCATCTTCAGCAGACCGTCGATGTCGTGGATGTCATCGTCGAGGTGGGGCACGAGCAGCAGCGGGTGGCCCTCGAGCTCCTTTTGCAGGCGTGCGATGTTGTCCCGGTCGCGGCGGGCCAGGACGTGGTAGTCGTGGAGGTTCTCAGCGACGCGATCGACCAGCTCCGAGCGCAGCACTCGCGCGAGCGCGCGGGCGACGTCACCGGGCTCGCGGTCGCCGAGCAGATCGTGGTGGACGCGGTTGACGATCACGCCGGCAAACGGCAGGCCGGACTCCTCGAGTGTGCGGTGAAACCAGATCGCTTCGTCGATCGGCTCGCGCCCCGCGGAGGAGACGAGCAGGAATGCAGTCGTGTCGTCTCGCAGCATCTTCGCGACCTGCGTGGCGCGGAGGCTGAAGTCGTTCGTCATGTCTCCGAGCAGCTGAAAGAACGTCGAGAGGTCGCTCAGCAGGTCGATCCCGGTGACCCGGCGCAGCGCTCCCAGCAGCGGGGTCGCTCCGCGACCCAAAACTCGCATCCCGATCCCGGTCGGACGCAAGAAGGCCTTCAGCGCGCGTCCTTCCAGGAATGACGTCAGTCGGCCGGGCGCATCGAGGAAATCGAGCGCGTTGCGCGAGGGCGGGGTGTCGAGCACCAGCAGGTCAAATTCCCCCTGCTGGTCGAGGTCGTACAGCTTGGCCACCGCCGTGAACTCCTGCGAGCCCGAGACGGCGGTCGAGAGTTCAACGTAGACGCGGTTGGCCTTGATCTCCTGCGCGCGCTCGGGGTCGGGCGCGATCCGGTCGATCAGCTCGTCGAACGTTCGCTTCGGGTCGAGCATCATCGCCCACAGCTCGCCCTTCACCGTCAGCCCCTCGGCCTGAAGCCGCTCCGCGGGCACCTTGCGCGGCTCGTTCTCGAGCTCCTCGAGACCGAGCGCGTTCGCTAGCCGCCGCGCAGGGTCGATCGTGACGACGGCGACCTTCCTGCCGCGCGCAGCCATCCCGAGCGCGATCGCCGCGGCGCTGGTCGTCTTGCCGACGCCGCCTGACCCGCCGCAGACGCACACGCGCTTGCCTTCAAGCAGCTCGGCAACGCTCACCGCTGAGAGTCTAAGTCTAAGAGGGCGTTGCGATCGCGGGCGCGGGCTCGGCCGGCGGGTCCGCCTCACGTACCGCCTGCACCGGCCGCGGCGCCAGCACCCGCAGCGCGTCCGCGGGCAACTGGATCGCGACCGGCGCGCCCTGGCTGTAGGTTTCGTGCTCGCCGGAGCTTGGCACCGACGCCTGCACGGTCGCGCCGGTCGCCAGGCGTGCGATCACCTGCAGGCTGGAGCCGACGTAGACCGTGCGCTCGACCATCCCGGGCAGGCAGTTCTCGGCATCGGAGCCGTGTGCCAGCAGCCGGACGCGTTCGGGCCGCGCGACGATCTTGACCGCCCCGCGCGCTGCCAGCTCACCGCAGCCGGCGTGCAGCGTGAACTCGCCGACGCGGATCGTGCAGTCCTGCGCCGTCCCCGCGATGGCCTCCGCGTCCATCAGGTTCGAGATCCCGAGGAAGTCGGCGACGAACACCGTCGCGGGACTCTCATAGACCTGCTCCGGTGTCCCGATCTGCTCGATCCGCCCAGCGTTCATGACCGCGATCCGGTCGCTCATGCTGAGCGCCTCCTCCTGGTCGTGGGTCACGAACACGAATGTGATTCCGACCTCTTCCTGAAGCGCCTTGAGCTCGAGTCGCAGTTGCTTGCGGATCTTCGCGTCGAGCGCGCCGAGCGGCTCGTCGAGCAGCAGCACCGCGGGCCGGAGCACCAGCGCCCGTGCCAGGGCGACGCGCTGCTGCTGGCCGCCGGAGAGCTGCTGCGGCCGCCGCGCCCCGAGACCGTGCAACTCGACGAGCCGGAGCGCGTCCTCGACTCGCGAGCGCACCTCAACCTTGCCGACCTTGTGCCGGCGCAGCCCGAAGGCGATGTTGTCGAACACATTCAGGTGCGGGAACAGCGCGTAGTTCTGAAACACGGTGTGGACGTTTCGCTGGTGCGGAGGAACCGCGGCGACGTCGTCGCCGTCGAGCATGATCTCGCCCGCCGTCGGGCGCTCGAACCCGGCGATCATCCGCAATGTCGTGGTCTTGCCGCACCCGGACGGTCCCAGCAGCGAAAAGAACTCTCCACCGTTGATCGTGGCGTCGATCGCGTCGACCGCGACCACGTCCTCAAAGCGCTTGGTGAGTCCACGGAGCTGAACCTGGCCGCCGGCCATCACGCCGCCTCGAGTCCGCTCAGCTCATGCAACGCTGAGACCCTGGTGTTCGATGTGCGCTTTCCGAGTGCCGTCAGGATCAGAAACGCCAGCCCGACGCCGATCAGCGTTGTCAGTACGAGCACGGTCGCCAGCGCGTTGAGCGCCGGGGTCGTGGCGCCGCCGCGGGCGTTTGCGTACAGGAACATCGGGATCGTCGTGGTCGATGCATCCGAGGACATGTACTGGGTCACCACGAAATCGTCGATCGAGAGCGCGAACACGATCAGCATGCTCGCGAGAATCGCCGGCGCGAGCAACGGCAGCAGCACAAGTCGCAGCGACGCGGCCGGCGTCGCGCCCAGGTCGCGCGCGGCCTCCTCGTACTCGGGGCCGATCGACGCGAGTCGGCTACGAACGATCACGACCACGTATGAAAGCGAGAACGTCACCTGCCCGACGACCTGGGCGGTCGTGCCGAGGTGCACGAGCGTGAACGGGACGATCGCGAGCTGCGTGAAGACGACGAGCAGCGACACCGCCATCACGACCTCCGGCGTGACCAGCGGCAGCAGCATCAATGAGTTCGCCACCCCGGAGCCGCGGCCACGCCAGCGTGCGAGACCGAGCGCCAGCAGCACTCCGAGCGGCGTCGCGATCAGCATGTCGAGGGCTGCGAGCTGAAGGCTGTGGACGAGCGCGTGCGTGTAATCGGGGTCGTGGAAGATCGACTGGCTCGGATCTCCCCACCACCACCGCGTCGAGAACCCCTGCCAGACGCTGCGCGAGCGCCCGTTGTTGAACGAGAACAGCATCGCGATCGCCACCGGCAGCAGCGCCCAGAACACATATGTCCAGGTGATCGCGACGAGGAAGCGCGGCCGGCCCCAGGGATTGCGCAGCCTCCGCGGTACCGACAAGCTCATGCCGTCGCTGTCCGCAGCGTGCGGGCTTCCCGCGCGGTCGCGTAGATGTAGTACGCCATGCCGACCGCGAGGATCGCCATCAGCACGAGCACCAATGACGCCCCGAGGTTCTTCTCCGAGCCTCCCTGCACGAACAGGTTGATCTGGTTGCCGAGCATGTTCGTGCGCGGCGATGCCGAGATCAGGTCGTTCGTGTAGTAGTCGCCGAACATCGGCAAAACGACGAGCGCCGAGCCGGCGAGGATGAACGGGCGGCTGAGCGGCAGCGTCACCCGCCGGAATGCCTGCCACGGCGTCGCCCCGAGGTCCCGGGCGGCCTCGATCTGGCTCGCATCGATCCGGTCCAAGCCGGCGAACACGGGCAGGATGAAGTACGGGATATAGCCGTACACGAGCGCGATGATCACCGAATACGGGTTGCCGTTGAGCCAGTCCGGCGGATGCGTGATCCCGATGTCCATCAGCAGCTTGTTGACATAGCCGTCGGAGGACAGCAGCCCGATCCAGGCCAGCATCCGCAGCAGGTAGCTGACCCAGAACGGGATCACGAGCAGCACGATCAGCAGCCTCTTGGACTTCTTTGCGTGCCGCGCAACGTAGTAGGCGACGGGATAGCCGATCGCGAAGCACAGCCCCAGCGACATCGCCACGTACACGATCGTGTTGCGCACCGCGGGCCAGTATTCGCCTCCCGGCAACGCGCCCGAGAACGCCTTCGACATAAAGCCGGGATTCCAGGTTGTCGGGTCCCACGCGGGGACCGGCTGCAACAGCAGGTTGACGCGGCCCATCGCCATCGCGACCACCGCGTACGCCGGCACGACCACGAACAGGAGCAGCCATCCGACTCCCGGAAGCGCGAACCCGCGCCAGTACGACGAGCGCGCTGTCACGAGGACTTGACCGCCGCCCACGCGTTTTCCCACAGCACTTCGCCAGTCTGGCTGAGCGGACCCTGCACGAACCCCTGCTTGAACTGCGGCTCGCGGATGATCGTCGTCTGGAGATTCGGTGGGATGTAGCCACGTTTGACCAGCGATTCCGGCGTCATGTCGGTGAGCGGCTGCTGGTAGAAGTTGAACGTGAAGTTGGTGTAGGCGGTCTCGACGTCGAGCAGGTGGTTGAGGAACAGGTGCGCGAGCACGGGGTTCTTCGCGCCCTTGACGATCCCGAAGGAGTCGTTGTTGATCGGCCCACGCCCATCCGTCGGCCACCAATAGCGGAACACCGACGCCGGCGTGCCCTTTGGCGCGTAGCTGGGGGCCGCGGCCATGTCTCCCGACCACGCCTGGTGCAGCCACAGCGAGCCGTCAGCGAGGTGCTGGTACTCGTTGGTGTCGAACTTGAGGTTGGCGCTCGAGACCAGCTGGGTGAGCGCCTGCTTGGCGGCATTGAGCTGCGCGGCGTTCTGGGTGTTGAGGTCGGTGACGCCGTTGCGCAGCAGGCCCATCGCGAGGCCCTCGTGCTGGTCGTCGAGCAGCCCGACCTTGCCCGCAATCTTCGGCCCCTGCACCCACATGGAGTTCCACGGGTTCTGGAGCTTCGTCGGGTCGAAGCCCGGGAGCTTGTCCCCGCGCCATCCGATTCCTGTTGTGTAGATCGTGTACGGAACGGTGTAGCGGCTGCCGACGTCGTACCACGGACTGGCGAGCGCGGGCCACACGTTCTGCTTGAGGTTCGGGATGTAGCTGAGGTTCAGCGGCTGCAGGATCTTGCCGACGACGAGCCGCTCGGTGAACGTCGGCTCCGGCACGAACACGTCGTACTGAACGGCCTTGCTCGCGAGCTTCGCGACAGCCTCGTCGATCGTGTTGAACGTGCTGATCTGGACCTTGACGCCGTACTTCTTCTCGAACGACTTGACGACATCCGGGTTGATGTAGGCGATCCAGTTGTAGAACTGAAGCGGTCCCTTCTCCGGCTGCAGGCCCGCTGCGATCGCCGTGTTGTCGGGGTAGAGCGGCAGCGTGATCGGGTTGTCAGGCCGCGCCAGCGCCAGACCACCGGGGCCCGCCTGCGCGGCTGCCTTGACGGTGCCGCTACCAGTTGGCGAGGTCGTGCCGCAGGCGCTCAGCAGCCCGGGCACGCCCACCCCGGCTGCGGCAATGCTTGCGCGCTTGATGAACGTCCTGCGCGTGGTTGGTGTCATCGACTTGCTCTCCTCCCCGGTTGCTCATTCAGCTTGCGCGGGCGCAGTTCGCACCCGAGCTCGGTTGATGCCAGCGCGATGCAGCGTCTGACCATCCGCTCCGCGGTCACGTCCGGCTGGCCCAGCGTCATCTGCACTCCCAAACCGTCCATCAGGCCGCTCAGTGCGAGCGCGAAGTCGTCCGGATCGACGTCGCGATCGAACTCGCCGGCGGCCTGGCCGTCACGGACGATATCCGCGATCAGCTCGCGTTGGCGACGGTCGAGCCGGAAGTAGTTGCGGCGGACGGTGGGGTCACGGCGTGCGCGCACCCAGATCTCCATCCACAGCGTCCAGTCGCTGACGCCGCCCGGCCCGAGACTCGTTTCCTCGATCAGGTGGACGAGTTTGTCGGCTGCGTTCTCGTGCCGCTCCTGGCCCTCCGCGAGGCGTCCGTAGAACTCGCGGTCGGTCTGATCGACTGCCTCTTCCAGCAGCCGGTCCTTGGACTCGAAGTAGTACAGGATCGTGGGCGAGCTGGTCCCGGCCCGCTCGGCGATATCCGCGATCCGAGTGTCGAGCAGCCCGCGCTCGTAGAGCACCTCGGAGGCGGCCGCGACGATCTGCGGCTTGCGTAAGTGGTCGACTTTGGGCCGGGGACTCAAATACGTGCTCCGCGCACGGGCTCAGTACAAATTCGTATACTGAATCCGCGTTCAGAAAACTATCGCGGGCCCGTCGCGGGTGTCAAGCGTGGTTCGTTGTGGGCGCGTTAGCGGTGTCGAGCTGAGGCCGTTGTGGGGAGGTGGTTGCAGGATGATCGATGTGGCTGTCCTTGGGGCCGGGCTCGCGGGGCTGGCCGCCGCGCGCGACCTGCTCGCGGTCGGAGTCGACGTGATCGTGCTTGAAGCCCGCGAGCGGGTGGGCGGCCGGGTCGAGGGCGTGAGGCTCGACGATGGGCGAATCGTGCAGGCCGGGGGAGAGGTCTTCGGCCACGGCCACGAGGCCTACCGCGAGCTTGTGGGTGAGCTCGGGCTGACGATCGAGCGCAGCTACGTTGCCGACCCAGGGCAGATGAGCTGGGCGCTGGCCGAGGGCGTCTACATCGGCGACGAGCTGCCGTGGATGAGCGACGCGGAGCGGGCCGATTGCTCGCGCGTGGAACGGGCGTTCGCCGAGCTGGCCGCCACGGTGGATCCCGACGATCCCTGGTCGCATCGCGATTTCGAGCTGCTCGACGAGATGAGCGTCGGCGACTGGTTGCGCGCCCAGCGCGCGATGCCCGCGGTGCGGCGCCGCCACGAGCTGGCATCGCTGTCGCTGTCCTGCGACGGGCCCGAGCGGACCTCGCTGCTGGCGGAGCTGCGAAAGCACGCCGCGCTCGGGGGCGAGGAGTTCTACGAGCTTGACCGGTGGGAGGGGCTCCGCGTCGCCGAGGGCTCGGCGAGCGTGGCGCTTGGAATCGCGGCGCAGCTCGGCCCGCGCGTTCGGCTCGGCGCCGTTGTTCGCCGGCTCGATGTTTCCGCGGGGTCTGTGCGCGTTGCGCTCTCCGACGGAGAGGAGGTCGTCGCCGAGGCGGTCGTGTGCACTCTGCCTGCCGGCCCGTTGCGCGAGCTCGAGATCACCGGCGTCAGCGAGGCGCGGCTATCGTCGCTGCGGTCCGCTCGCCACGCGCTCGCCGCCAAGGTGGTGCTTGCCTACGAGCGCTCGTTCTGGCAGGAAACCGGCCAGAACGGACTTGCCGAGAGTGAGTGGATGTTCGGCTCGACCTGGCCGCAGGGCACCGGCGTTTTGTCCCTGCTCGTCCCGCCGGAGCGGTTCCCGGCGTTTCTGGCCGCGCCGCCGGCGGTCCGCCGGGAGACGATCCTCCACGGCGTGGCTGAGTTGTACGGCGAGGACGCCCGGGCGCCGGCGGCGATGCTCGAGCGCGCCTGGGGGGTCGATCCGTTCACGCGCGGCTACATCACATCGTGGGCGCCCGGAGATCTGGGGCGCGTCGGGCCGCTGCACGGCACGCACGAGCCGCCGCTGTTCTTCGCGGGCTCAGACCACTGGGTGGCCGGCTACATGGAGGGCGCCGTACGGACCGGGCGGGCGGCGGCGCGGGCGGCGCTGCGGCAAGGATCGGCTGTCTGAGGCGGTACAAGCCGCTCGCCGAGCCCGAGATCGCGGGCGAGTGCGGACGCCACGGCGCGGCGCGCGCGATCCAACGGGATCTGGGAGTCGCCGATCAGCGTTCTAATCCCGAAGCCGTCGATCAGCGCGAGCACGTGGTCGGCCACTTCCTCGGCGTCGCAGCGGTCGAACTCGCCGGCCGCGACGCCCGCGGCGATCTCGGCGGCAAACCAGGCGTGCAGCCGCGCGTACAGCTCCTCGGCGATCGGGCGCATCTCGGCACGGCGCGCCGCGCGCAACCACAACTCGACCCACAGGACCCAGTCCTCCGCGAGCGCCGGCGATGTCGGCAGGCATTGGTCGATCATCGCCTGTAGGCGCTCGGCGTGCGAGCTGCCGGGCAGGACGCCGGAGGAGATGCGGGCGTCCCCGGCGCGCGTGTAGGAGTAGTCGAGCGCCTCGGCGAGCAGGCTCTCGCGGGTCTCGAAGTGGTAGTGCACGAGCGCGCTCGAGACCCCGGCGTCGGTCGCGATCCGTGCGATCCGCACGCCGTCGATGCCCTCGCGCGCGATCCGCCGGACGGCTGCGGCGAGGATCCGCTCGCGCGCCGGAGGCCTCGATGCCCGGCCGCTCATACCTCAGCTCCGAGACGACGACGGAGCGCCGGCCAGATCGGCCCGCACCCGGTCGGCGAACCACGCGACGGCGACCTCGCGTCGTGACAGCGGGCCGGGCGTCCACCCGCGCGTCTGCAGGCCCTGCTGAACATTGTCGACGAGGTCGATGTCCTCGTTCAGGACCAAAGTGTTCAGCCGCTGGTTGATCCACTGCACGGCTCGCGTCCGCGCGCTGCTGCCGGCCGGCCGGTAGTTGCCGAACACGTCGCGCGTGCGCGCGACGCCGTCGGGCAGCATCTGCCAGGTGTTGACCTGGTCGGGGTACAGGTCGATCGTCGTGTTGGGGTAGATGAACACGTAGCGCCAGACGTGGCGGTCGGCCGCGCTCAGCCCCGGCATCGGCTCGACGAGCTGGGCATACAGGCGCTCGAGCCGGTTGCTCGAGGGCTTGGCTCGCAGCGGCGCCTCGAACCACACGTAGTGCTCAAAAACCTCGACGTCGTAGTGCTTGTAGTCGAGCATTCGCATCAGCCCGGGATGGGCGATCGGGATGTGGTAGCCCTCGATGTAGTTCTCGGCGATCACCTTCCAGTTCGCGGGCTGGCCGTCGCCCGAGGACCCAAATGGCTCAAGCGAACCGATCCGGTAGCGCGCCAGCCGCGATGGGAGGTCGCCGACCAGCGCCGCCAGCGGCGCGGCATCCACATCCAGGTTCACGAACACCAGCCCGCAGAGCTCCTCGACGCGGACCGGAAGCAGCCCGAGCGCGCCCTTGTCGAGCCGCTCGCCGAACTGCATGCCCTCCGGCACGCCGATCAGCGACCCGTCGAACCGGTACGTCCAGCCGTGATAGCGGCAGCGGATCGCGCCTTTGCATTGCCCGGAGCCGCTCAACAGCCGCGAGGCGCGATGGCGGCAGACGTTGCGGTACGCGCGCAGCCGTCCGTCCTGGTCACGGACGACCAGGATCGGCTGGGAGCCCGCCTGCGCGGTGATGTAGCTCCCGGGGCCGGCCAGCGCGCTGACGTGCCCGGCGAGCTGCCACGTGCGCTCGAAGATCAGCTCCTGTTCGGCTTCGAGCAGTGTGGGGTCGGTGTAGAAGCGGGGCGCGAGCGCGGTGCCGGCGCTTGCTGGAGGTGTGGAGATCGCCGTCAAATCCATTTCCTGACTTTGTGATCAGTTGTTGTTAATCTACGCGCGTGGTCAAGCGCCCCTCATGGCTGTCAGTGACGCCGGAGCCCGAGCGCGAGCTTCCCGGAGCGGTCGCGACGCTGCTTGCAGGCGCGCGCCCGCCTGCTGATGCGGTGACCGAGGAGCAGGCGCGAATCGAGCGCCTGATCCTGCACGGCTCAGAGCGCCAGTGGCTCGCCTACCTGCATCGGGTTGTCGAGCTGATCGACGACTCGGCGCAGATCGAGGACCCAGACGTGATCAGGGCCCGGGAGCGAGCGAGAGCCGTGCTCTCCAACCACCACAACCTGCTGCTCGGCCTTCCCGGCCGCGCGGGCGAGCGCACCGCGGCCGATCGCGAGCACCTTGCACAAGCTCAAATCCACCAGCAAAAGGACGCCTATGAGCACAACGGCCTCGCCCATCACCACGAGCGATGAGCTGACAGCAGATCAGCTCGAGCTCCGGCGGCGGGCGCGAGAGTTCGTCGAGAACGTGCTGATGCCGCTCGAGCTCGAGGCCGAGGAGCGCAGCGGGCGGCTCCCGGACGCGACCGTCGATGAGATCAAACGCGAGGCGATCGCGGCGAGGTTGCACGGCGGGCGCTTCGCGCCCGAATACGGCGGGCAGGGCTGGTCGATGCTCGAGTGGTTCTTGGTCAACGAGCAGTTCGGACGCGTCACCAACGGCCTGCACTGGCACGTCCCGAATGCCTACAACGTGCTCCTGCAGGGAACGCCCGAACAGGTCGAGCGCTATCTCGTCCCGGCGCTGCAGGGCCTCGGCGGCGACGCGTACGCGGTCACGGAGGCCGAGGCGGGATCGGACCCGGGCGGCATCGCGACGACGGCCGAAAAAAGCGACGGCGGCTGGCGGATCAACGGCGAGAAGTGGTTTGTCACCTCAGGCGATGTGGCGCGCGTGCTGATCGTGATGGCGAACGTGATCGACGGGCCCGACCGCCTGCCGACGCTGTTCCTGATCGAGCCTTCGGTGCCCGGCGTCGAGTTCGTCGACGATCCGAAGTTCACCCACAACTATCCGCACGGCCATCCGACGATCCGCTTCACCGAGGTCGAGGTCGGAGCCGACGCGGTGATCGGCGGGATCGGCAACGGCGATGCGCTGCAGCGGGCGTGGTTCACGGAGGAGCGCCTGGGGATCGCGACCCACGGTCTCGGCGCGATCTGGCGGCTGCTCGAGGAGAGCACGGCGTGGGCGCTGAGCCGGGTCCAGGGCGGCCGGCGGATCATGGACTACCAGGGGATCTCGTTCCCGCTGGCCGACTCCGCCACCGACGCGACGCTCGGACGGCTGCTGGCACTGCATGTCGCGGGGATGATCGATTCCGGGGCGGACGTGAAGCTGATCCACGCGAAGGCCTCGATGGCGAAGCTGTTCGTCTCAGAGGCGGCCGGCCGCTGCGCGGATCGTGCCGTGCAGGCGTTCGGCGGGCGCGGGTATCTGCGCAGCAATGTCGCCGAGCGCTTCCAGCGCGAGCTTCGCGTCGACCGGATCTGGGAAGGCACCAGCGAGGTCCAGCGCCTGATCATCTCGCGCGCGCTCGAGCGCCGCGGGGTCGAAGCGACGATTCATTGACCGGCTCAGACCTGGGGCGGCTGCTGAGGCCGGAGTCGATCGCCGTCGTCGGCGCCAACGACCGGCCCGGAAGCTACTCATCGCAGGCACTGCTGAACCTCGAGGCGATCGGCTATGCGGGCCAGGTCTGGGGCGTCAATCCGAACCGCAGCGAGGTGCTCGGGCACCCCTGCGTGCCGTCGGTCAGCGAGCTGCCGGTCGCGGTCGACGCGGTCGTCGTCGCGATCCCGGCCGCGGGCGTTCCCGACGTGATCGAGCAGGCCGGGGCGCGCGGCTGCGGCGGAGCCGTGGTGTTCAGCGCCGGGTTTGCCGAAGTCGCTTCCGGGCCCGGTCCGGAGTTGCAGCGCGCGCTCGTCGATGCGGCCGAGCGCCACGCGCTCCCGGTGTGCGGCCCGAACTGCAACGGGATCGTGTCGATGCCCGCCCGGTTCGTGCTCTGGGGCGATGCGTTCACTCCCCGCGAGGCCGGGTCGGTGGCGCTGATCTCCCAGAGCGGGAACGTCGCGGTCAACGCGCTCGCTACCCGCCGTGGGCTGCGGTTCCACACGGTGATCGCCAGCGGCAACCAGGCGGTGCTGTCGGCGGCGGACTATCTCGAGTACCTCGCGTCCGCGGATGGGGTGCAGGCGATCGCGCTGTACCTCGAGGACGACGGCGGCCCGCGGTTATGCGACGGGCTCGCCGCGTGTGCAGACTCCGGCATCGCCGTTGTCGTGCTCAAGGTTGGCAGCTCGCCGGCGGGTGCCCGCGCGGCGGCTGCTCACAGCGCGGCGCTGGCGGGCGATCAGCGCGTGTTTCGCAGCCTCGTGCGCGAGGCCGGGGCGGTGTGGGCCGATGACGTGCACGAGCTGCTCGAGCTCGCCAAGACGCTGGCTGTTCCCCGCGCGCGGGGCCGCGTGAGCGGCCGCGGGCTCGCGATCATGACCTGCTCCGGCGGGGACTCGGCCCAAGGCGCCGATGAAGCCGCCCGCTGCGGGCTCGAGCTGCCCGCGCTGGCACCGGCGACTGAGGAGCGCCTGCGCGAGCTGCTGCCGTCGGCGGCGACGGTGGCGAACCCACTCGACTACACCGCGATGATCTGGGGCGAGCGCAGCGCGCTCAGCGAGCTCGTGCAGACCGTCGGCGAGGACCCGGCGATCGACCAGGTGCTCGTGTTCTACGACGAGCCCGCGGGTCTGACGGGCGCCGTCGAGGAGTCCTGGCGAGCGGTCCGGGACGGGATCATTTTGGGGGCTGCGAGCAGCCCCGCCGCGACGCTCGTCTCCTCGACCCTGCCGGAGCTACTCGACGACGGATCCGCCTGGCGTTTCGCGCAGGCCGGCGTTGCGGCCGCAGCCGGCCTGCGGACGGGACTGCGCTGTGCGGCGGCCATGGGCCTGGCCCCCGGCGACCCCGAGCGACTGCGGGCGATCGCAGCGACGGCGCGGCTCGGCGCGTCGCCCGGGGGCGCGGAGTGGCTGCCCGAGCACCACGCCAAGGACGTGCTGCGAGCAGCCGGGGTGAGCGTCGTCGAAGGCCGGCTGGCGCGCGACGAAGACGATGCGTGCGCCGCGCTCGCAGAGCTCGGCGGTCACGTCGCGGTCAAGCTCAGCGCGGCGAGCATCCAGCACAAGTCCGAGCTTGGCGCGGTCGAGGTTGGGCTCCGCAGCGAGCCACAGGTCAGGGCCGCGTTCCGGCGCCTGAGGGCACTTGCGGCGCAGCACGAAGGCGCTGAAGTGCTCGTCGAAAGGGTGGCGAGCCCGGGCATCGAGTTGTTGATCGCCGCGCGCACCGATGGGATCGTGCCGGCGCTCGTGCTCGGGCTCGGGGGGATCTGGACCGAGCTGCTCGACGACGTCGCGGTCGTCCCGCTGCCGGCCGGGCGGGAGCGGATCGAGCGGGAACTGCACTCGTTGCGCGGCGCGGCCGTGCTCGACGGCGCTCGCGGGCGCGCGCCGGTCGACGTTGCGTCAGCTGCGCGGCTCGCGGCCAAGGTCGGCGAGCTGCTGATCGAGCGGCACCTGACGTTGATCGAGCTCAATCCCGTATTCGTCGGCGAGCCAGGAGCGGTGGCAGTCGATGCTGCGGTGCTCGCGTCGGCTGAGGCTGCGCTCGGGGTCACCCTGGAGGCGGCGTCGTGTACGACGTAATCGTCGTCGGCGGCGGGTTTGCCGGCGTCACCGCGGCTCGGGAAGCGGCGTTACGGGGCTGCTCGGTGCTGCTGCTCGAGGCCCGCGAGCGACTCGGCGGCCGCACCTGGACGGCGCCGTGGAACGGGTCCACAATCGAGTACGGCGGTGGGTGGGTTCACTGGCACCAGCCGCACACGTGGTCGGAGATTTCCCGTGCCGGCCTCGAGGTTGCGCTCAGCGAGGACGCCGGGCGCGCCGGCTGGTATGTCGACGGCGAGCGACGCTCGGGCTCGATCGCGCAGCGCGATCAGATCGCGCGTCGGGGTTGGGACCGGTTCGTCGACGGCGTTCGCTCGGCCCTACCGCTGCCGTACGAGCCGCTGCACGCGCTCGATCAGCTCGCGCGTTTCGATCGCCTGACAATCGCTGAGCGGATGCGCGAACTGGCGCTCTCTGAGGAAGAGCGGGATGTGCTGGCCGCCGAGCTCGAGTCGCTGGCCAGCGCGCCGCTGACGGAGGCCGGCGCTGTGTCGGTGCTGCGCTGGCATGCGCTGTCCGGATACAGCCTCGAGCTGACGCAGTTCACCGGCGGGCGGGTGACGCTGCGGCATGGGACCGGGGCGCTGCTGGACGCGATCGCCGGTGCAGCGACGGTGCAGCGACGGCTCGGGCTCGTCGTCGGGCGGGTCGCGCAGCGACCACATAGCGTTGAGATCGAAACGCGATCGGGGGAGGGATTCGTCGGCAAGGCCGCGGTGATCGCGGTGCCGCTGAACACGCTTGGCGCGATCGAGTTCGAACCGTCGCTGGCCGAGGACAAGCGCAAGGCGATCGCGCTTGGGCAGGCCTCGCGCGGGATCAAGATCTTCATCCGGGCCCACGGCGAGCCGGTGCTCCACAACGCGATCCGTCCCCGCCATCCATTCGGGTACCTGGACACCGAGGAGCTGCTCGAGGACGGCTCGCAGCTGATGATCGGCTTCGGGGTCGACGCTGCGCACTGTGACCCGACGGACACGGCGTCGGTGCAGCAGGAGCTTGACGAGATCATTCCCGGCTACGAGCTGATCGACGTCACCGCCCACGATTGGCTGGCCGACGAGTTCTCGCGCGGCACCTGGGCGATCCACCGCCCGGGCTGGTACGAGCACCACCACGCGGCGATGCAGCGAGCCGAGGGGCGCGTCGTGCTGGCCGGATCCGATCTCGCCGACGGATGGGCCGGGTTCATCGACGGGGCGATCGAATCGGGTCTGCGGGCCGGTGCCCGTGCTGCCCTGCTCAGCCGATCAGGTTGAGATCGGGCGCTTGCAGCGCCAGCTCGAGCTTGTCGGTGAGCAGCTCCAGCTCGCTGCGACCGAGATGATCGGCGAACAAGTACGGCAACTCGACCAGCGGCGTCTCGAGCCCTTCGCGCAGACGCTGCACCTGCTCGCGCTGCATCAGCGCCCGGGCGTGCTCGGACATCGCGGCGCCGAGCGCGGAGCGGGCAGCGCGTGAGCGGGTCCGGGGCAGGGCGGCCGCGAGCTCCTGCGCTTCCTCTGCACCGAACCGAGCGGGGTACAGCGCGTTGACGACCGTGAGCTCGAGCTGCAAGTGGTCCTCGGCGAGCGCCTCGGCCAGCGACAGCGTCTCGTTGATCGCCATCTCCTCCGGCGTGGCGACCGCGATGATGCCGGTGAATTCGGGGTCGGCGATCGTCTGCGCGATCCGGCGACCCTGCCGCGCGATCGGCCCGACCCGCGCGATCTCCGCGAACGTCCTGGGTGTGCGCAGAATCCCGACGCCGTGCCCGGTGGCCGGCGCGTCGACGACGACGAAGTCGTACGGAGCGGCGCCACGGGTCTGGCGCTGGAGCTGTGCCAGCTCCCAGACCTTGCCGATGCTCAGCAGCTCGCGCATCCCCGGCGTGGCCATCGCGAAGGCGTGAAACAGCCTGCTGGCGCTGAGCGCGAAGCCGAGCGGACCGACCTTGAGCTTCAGGTATTCCTCCATCGCACGCTGCGGGTCGATCGAGATCGTGAACAGCCCCGGGGCAAGCTCGAGCTCCTCAAACTGCTCGCCCTCGTGCTCGAACGCGCGCTGCACACGCTCCTGGGCCGCGAGCTCGGCGACGATCGTCCGCAAGCCCCGGCGAGCCGCCAGCAGGCCCAGCGCGGTGGCGATTGTCGACTTGCCGACGCCGCCCTTGCCGGTGACGAAGATCAGGCGACGGTGCAGCAGGCCGGACATGGGGCCTGAACATACTGAGGCCGCCCACGATCCGTGGTGGTCGCGGAATGCAGGAATCCCCGTGGCGCCTGCGAATACAGGCGCGTATGGCTCCCCCCGACGCATCGGAGATTCCCGTGACGGCCACCGCCAAGGTGATCGCGTTCGCCAACCAGAAGGGCGGCGTCGCCAAGACTACGACCACGCTTAATCTCGCCGTGGCCTTCGCCGAGGAGGGTCACCGGGTGCTGTGCGTCGACATGGACCCGCAGGGCAACCTGACGATGTCGCAGGGGATTGATCCCGACACGCTCGAGAAGTCGATGTACGACGTCCTCGTTCACCACATCCCGATCCGCGACATCATCCGCGAGCGCGAGATCGACGTCGCCTGTGCGTCGATCGACCTGGCCGGCGCGGAGATCGCGATGTCGACCATGATCGGGCGCGAGCGCTCTCTTCAGAAGGCTCTGAATCAGGTAGCAGGGGACTATGACTTCATCTTCATCGACACCCCGCCGAGCCTCGGGCTGCTCACGATCAACGCGCTGACGGCGGCGCACAAAGTGATCGTCCCCGTCCAGTGCGAATATCTGTCAATGCGCGGCCTCGTCCAGCTCCAGAACACGCTGGCGATGATCCGCGAAAACCTCAACCCGGACATCGACATCGAAGGCATTCTCCCGACCCTGGTCGATACACGGACGTTGCATGCCAAGGAGGCGATCGAGCTGCTCGAGGAGAACTTCGGCGATCGTGTATTCGCGTCGCGAATTCGCAAAACGGTGCGTTTTGCCGAAGCACCTGTAAAAGGCATGTCTGTACTGAAGTACGATCCGGACGGGGTGGCAGCTCACGCCTACAGGCAGCTCGCGAAGGAGGTTCTCTCAAATGCCAACCGGTAAGCGTGCGAGCATGCGCGAGGGTCCGCTTGCGGCCCTGTTCCGCAAGACGGCAGAGGACACCGCCGCCCCGGGCAGCACCGCGCCGCCCCACGCTGAAGAGCGAGAGATGCCGGTCGCCGCAGAGCCGCCGCCGGCCGCGCAGCCCCCGGCTCCGGCTCCGGATGCCGAGATTGCCGTGCCTTCCGAAGCCGCCGCGCCGGAGCAGCCGCGGATCCCGACTCCGCAGGAGCGCCTGCGTCACGCGTTCTCCGCCGACATCCCAGAGAACCTGATGGACCGTCCATCCGAGCGCCCCACGCCGGAGCCCGGACCAGAGCGTGATGTCTACGCGCGATCGGAACGGGCCGGCGAGTCGTTTGCCGCGCCGCGGTCGGTGGGGACGCCGGTACTGCGCGTCGTCGGCGTCGGCGGTGCCGGGGTCAACGCCATCAACCGGATGGTCGAGGCCGAGATCGAGGGCGTCGAGTTCCTCGCAATCAACACGGACCTGCAATCGCTGCAGCAGTCGGCCGCGCACGAGACGCTGCACATCGGGGAGGCGATCACACGCGGGTTGGGATCGGGCTCGGACCCGGACCTCGGGCGCCAGGCTGCGCGGGAGGAATACGATCGGATCAAGGCGATGCTGCGCGGATCGGACATGGTGTTCATCGCCGCCGGCGCCGGTGGCGGGACCGGGACCGGAGCAGCCCCGATCGTCGCGCAGATCGCGCGCGAGCTCGGCGCGCTCACCGTCGGCATCGTCACCCGGCCGTTTCAGTTCGAGGGCTCGCGGCGACGTGACCAGGCCGAGGCCGGGATCGAGGCACTCGCGGCCGAGGTTGACACGCTGATCGTCGTCCCCAACAACCGACTGCTGTCGGTGCTCGATCGGAACACGTCGATGGTCGACGCGTTCCGCGTCGCCGACGATGTCCTGCGACAGGGCGTCCAGGGGATCTCCGATCTCGTCACCCTCCCGGGACTGATCAATCTCGACTTCGCCGACGTGCGGACGATCATGTCCGAGGCAGGCAACGCTCTGCTGGGCATCGGCATGGGCACCGGCGAGCGCCGGGCGATCGACGCCGCGGAGAAGGCGGTCGCCTCGCCGCTGCTGGAGACGAGCATGGAGGGCGCCCGCTCGATTCTGCTGTCGATCACCGGCGGTAGCGACATTTCGCTGTGGGAGGTCAACGAAGCGGCCAAAGCCGTCGCCGAGGCAGCCCACCCCGACGCCAACATCATCTTCGGCGCGATGGTCGACGAGAAGCTCGACGACCAGGTGTGGGTCACCGTGGTCGCGACTGGCTACGGCAACGGGCAGCACCGAGCCCCGTCCAGGGATCGCGTGCAGAAGGGCGCCTCAAACGGGATCGAACCGAGGCCGTCGATGCGCGAGCCGCGCGGCGAGCCACGCGTGACGCGGGTGCGGCGCTCACCGGGTTCCCCCGCTGAGCTCGACGTACCCGAGTTCATTCCACGGAGATAGGCCGGGCCGTGGCCGAGCCGCAGCTCGGCGTTATCGCCGCCGGTCATCCGGTCAGCGCCCGGGTCGGCGCTGACGTGCTGCGCGAGGGCGGCAACGCGGTCGATGCCGCACTCGGGGCGATGCTGGCCTCGTTTGCGTGTGAGCCGCTTCTGACCGGGCTCGGCGCCGGCGGCTACATGCTTGTGGTGGAGCCCGGATGCGCCCCGGTCCTGCTGGACTTCTTCGTTGAGGCCTCCGGCCGTGGCGCCGACCATTCGCGGCGGGCTGAGCTCGTTCCGATCAGCGTCTCGTTCGGGGACGCGATCCAGGTGTTCAACATCGGCGCGGCCTCAGTCGGCACCTACGGCCTGCCGGCGGGCCTGTGCGCCGCCGCGACGCGGTTCGGGCGGGTCCCGCTGGCTACGCTCGTCGAGCCGGCAGCGGCGCTTGCGCGCGACGGCGTCCCGCTCAATGAGCAACAGGCATACGTCGTCGAGATCCTAGGCGACATCGTGACTGCCACTCCGGAGTGCGCGGCGCTGTTTGCGCCCGAGGGACGGCTGCTGCGGGCGGGAGACACGATTCGCCAGGCGGAGCTCGCTGAGACATTGCAACGGCTCGGATCCGAGGGCGCAGCGCCGTTTTACACCGGCGACATCGCCGCGGCGATCGTCGACTGGGTCGGCGCGCGCGGGGGGATCCTCACCGCTGAGGATCTCGCGGCGTATACGGTGATCGATCGCGAGCCGATCCGCGCGGCCTACCGCGGCCGCGAGGCGCTGACCAATCCGCCGCCGTCGGCGGGCGGGATCCTGATCGCGAGGGCGCTGACGCTGCTCGACGAGGACGGCATCGCCCCGAACAACGAACGCGTGGTCGAGGTGATGGAGGTCACGCAGAATGAGCGCACCCCCGAATTCCTGGAGGGCCTCGATGATCCGGAGTTCGTGGGGCGATTCCTGCGAGGGCGCGGCGGCGGGCGCCCGTCACTCGGATCCACCACGCATATCGCGGTGCTCGACCGTGATGGCTGGGCCTGCTCGGTGACGTGCTCGAACGGCTCCTGCTCGGGCGTGATCGTGCCGGGGACCGGCGTGCATCTGAACAACATGCTCGGCGAGCAGGACCTGAACCCGCTGGGGTTTCACCGCCACCCAGCCGGCCGCCGGATGCCGAGCATGATGGCCCCGACGATTGTGCTGCGCGACGAGCGCCCCGAGTTGGTGCTCGGCAGCGCCGGCTCCAATCGGATCCGCTCAGCGATCCTGCAGACGATCATCCGCGTCGTGGACGACGGCCTGCGCGCCGGCGATGCGGTCCAGGCGCCTCGGGTGCACTTCGAAGACGGGGTCGTCTACGCGGAGCCGGGGATCGACACGTCCGCGCTCGAGCAGGCCGGGCGAGCGATCGGGCGCTTCCGCGAGCGCAACCTGTTCTTCGGCGGCGTCCAGGCCGTCGAGCGGGATCCGGGCGGTGCGTTCTGGGGCGGCGGTGACCCGCGGCGCGGCGCCGCCGCGATTGTGATCGAAGGCGCTTAGTGGCCCCCGCCGGAGACCACTTAGACGTGAATCGGCTCGAGCAGGGCGTCGGTGACGCGGTCGGCGACGATCTGCCCGCCACCGATCGCGTCGGTACGCTCGATCTGGAGATTCGCGAGCTCGTCGCGGACGAACGCCCGCGCGACCTCGTCTGGGCGGTAGGCCGCGTCCCGGTCTGCGAACACGCTGACCGACACCAGGTCTGCGTCCGCTGAGCTGAACACGAAGTAGGCAATGAACCCGTCCAGACCGGCCATCCGCTCAGCGAGGCCGTTGTCGACGATTCGCCACACGATCTCGCCAAGCTCACCCCCACCGAGCTGATAGCGCCGGACTCGTGCGAACCGACCGGGCGCCGGCTCGAGCAGTGCCGGACTCGCCCGGCTGACGGGAATCGCGCCGTGCGCCGCCTCGGTCAGCGTCAGGTCGAAGTCACCGAGCCGCTCGGCGGTCCAGCGCCGCGCCAGCTCACGCGATCCGGCGGCCTGATCGGGCTCACGAAACACGCTGATCGATAGCGCATTGCCCTCGCCGCAGTCCAGGAACGCGTACCAAACGAAGCCTGGCTGCGCCGCGAGTTGATCCGCGAACTCGGCATCGACAAGCGCACCGAGCTTGTCCACCGTCGCGCTCCGCAGCTTGTAGCCCCTGATGCTGGCGAACATCTGATGGCTCAGATTAGAGCACGAGCCCGCTGGCCGAACGCCGGCTAGCGCTGCGTCCGCGCCTGGCCGCCCGCAGGGCCGGTCTGGAACCAGGCGAACACGAAGCAGGCGAGGCCGAGCAGGAACGCCGCGATCCCGTGCTTGATGTGGTGCGTGGTCGATCCTGCCTGGTGACCGGGGAAGAAACTCGGCAGGTCGTTGGCGCTCGACACCCAGTACACGATCGCAATCACGATCAACACGACACCGAGCACGACGGCGGGAATGATCAGGTTCCGGTGCTTCATTGCGCAAACCTCCGGTCAGGTAACGGCAAAGCCGATCGTCAAGGCCGCACCCACGAAGCAGCAATAGATCGCGAACGGGGTGAGCCGGTTGGTCTCGAAGAAGCGCATCAAGAATCGCACCGACAGATAGGCCGTGAGTGCCGCGCAGAGCGCCGCGACGAACGCGGGGCCGCGCACGCCGTTGCCCTCCTTGCCGAGCAAGTCCGGCAGCTTCAGCGCGGCCGCTGCGAAGATGATCGGTGTCGCCAGCAGGAAGCCGAAACGCGCTGCGTCACGGTTGTTGAGGCCAACGAGCAGCCCGCCGCCCATCGTGATCCCGGAGCGTGAGATGCCGGGAATCAGCGCCAGCGCCTGCGCTGCGCCGACGCTCGCCCCCTGGCGCCAGCTGACGCGATGCGCGATCCTGCGATCCTCGTCGGGGTCGGTCTCCTCGGTGCCCGGCGCTCGCCGCCGCAGCCGCTCGAACGCGAACAGCAGCAGGCCGTTGATGAACAGGAAGATCGCGGCGGATGTCGCCGACGCGAACACCTTGCGCAGCGGGCTGTCCAGCGTCAGGCCAAGGATTCCGGCGGGGATCGTCGCGACCACGAGCAACCAGCCGAGCTTCGCGTCGGGATCGTCGCCGATCTCACGCGCCTGCAGCGAGCGCCATAGGCCCTGGAAGATGCGGACCCAGTCGCGCCAGAAGAAGCCGAGCAGCACGATCGCGGTCGCCAGGTGCACGGCCACGAGAAACGCGATGAAGAACTTGTCGTTCTGGTGGATGTCCCAGCCGAACAGGCGGGGCATCACGACCGCGTGGCCGAGGCTCGAGATCGGGAACAGCTCGGACACTCCTTGAACGAGTCCGAATACGATGCCTTGGAAGTAGGAGATCGGATGATGCATAACTGGGGCGAGGGCCGTCACTGCACCGGCGCGGCGGGAGCCGGTCGCCTGGGCTGCACCCGTTCCGTCCTGGATCGCACAGATGCGGCGTCAGCGGCGGCCGATGATACTGACGGCCGATGCTTTCGGTACTCGTAAGAGTTCGCACATCTGCCGTTACTGTTCTCGCCGCGGCCGCCGTGGCCGGTTGCGGCATCAGCGAACGGGCTCCGGATCTGTTCCTGCTCACACGTACCGGGCAGGGCTCGGCGTTGGCCGTGCTGGTCAAGGACGATGGCACGGTCCGCTGCAATGGAAGGCAGGCAATGCCGCTGTCCGATCCCCAGTTGCTGCAGGCCCGGGACGTCTCGAGCAGCCTCGACAAGGACGCCAAGGCGGGACTGCGGATCGCCCCCGGCACGGGCAGCGTCTACTCATACACGGTCAAGTTGCCAGACGGCACGATCTTCTTCCCCGATACTGCCGCCGCCGCTCACAAAGAGCTGGCGCAGGCGGAGCTGTTCACCGTGCAGGTGGTCGCGAGCCGCTGCTCGGGCGGCTCCGGCGCTTGACCGGAGCCTTCGCCGGGGTCCGATCGGGGAGCGCGCTCCCGAGCGCCCGCTCCGGGTCGATCAGCATGATCAGGCGCTCATCGACGGCGGCGATCTGGTCGAACAGATCGCTGCCGGCGACGGGCAACGGCTTGATGTTGGCCTCGGGGATGCTGATCACGCCTTGCACGGAGTCCGCGATCAGGCCGAGCGACCCGTTCGCGAGCTCGAGCACCAGGATCCGGGTCTTCTCGCCGACTTCGAGCTGCTTGCCGAGGCGGCTTGAGAGATCGACGACCGGTAGCACGGTGCTCCGCCAGCTGATCATGCCCTGGATCAGCCCTTGGGCCATTGCGGTCGCGCTCGGCGCGGTGTAGCGGGTGATCTCGCGCACAGACGTGATCGGCAGTCCATAGTGCTCGCCGTGCAGCGAGAACACAACCAGCTGGCGCTCAGCGTCCGACGCGCTCACCCAAGCCGGACCTTGCCGTTGGAGCGGGCCCGTGCCTGGGCACGGTCGACGAAGTCCAGTCGTTTGATCGCCGCGCGGAACAGGCGTGCGACGAGGCGCAGGCGGGCGTTCTCAGAGCGCAGGTCGAGCAGGCCCTGCTTGGCGTCCAGGCCGAAGTCGACCGTGGCGGCCATCGCGAACGCGCTCATCTCGGCAAGCTCCAGCTCATCCGGCTCACGATCGGTGGCCAGTCGGACGAGCTCCGCGTATGCCTTGCGCGCTCCGTCCACCACGGCCTGGTCGGGCGGCTCATCGCGATCGTCGACGAACTCGACGACACCTGCGGGGTAAGCCAGGTGGCTCTGGCGCTCGACCACGCGGAACGGCCGTGTCCCCCGCGCGAGCAGGTTCATTCGGCCATCTTCCATCCGCTCCAGCACCTGCTCGATCCGGCACGCGCAGCCGATCTCGCGCAGACCGTCATCGGCGAGCCAAACGATCCCGAACTCGCGCTCCTGATCGAGGCAGAGGTCCATCATCGTCTTGTAGCGCTCTTCGAAGATGTGCAGCGGGATCACTTCCTCCGGCAGCGCCACGAGGCTCAGTGGGAAGAGCGGGAATTCGTTTGACAGCCCGTCGGGCATCCAGCGGGAGTTTATGAGCGCCGTGGTCCCGTGCTAGGTGCAACCTTCCGAAAATCCCCTTGCGCTCTGACGGCGTCTGGACGCGCCTGAGCGTGCCCCCTGGACCGGCAAGTACGCCCGGTACGAGCTGGTCCAGGGGGCACGCCCAGTCACGCCCAGCCACTCGTCAGACCATCAAGGGTCTTTTGGAACGCTGCACTAGGGCTTGTGCGCGGTCAGCAGCAGGTTGTAGAAGATCGCCGGCGGCAGCATCGGCTCGAGCACGTGCTCGTCGAGTCGCTGCAGCAACAGGTAGCCGTGGAACGCGTACTGGCGCCAGAGCATCGGTACGTCGTCGGGATTGGCGCTGGCCTCGAGCGCCCGGTTGAACCATCCGAACCAGTTGGCGACGAGCTCCTCGCCCCGGACGCCGACACCGGTGAACCCCGCCGACTTCGCGAGTCGCGTCAAGTCCGCCGGGGCGAACGCGTGGATGTCGACGAATCGCTCGAGGCGGTGATCGTCGTGGTCCGCCGGGCCGGGCGCAGACACTGGCGCGGCCCCCGCACGCATCACAGCCCGCCATACGGGGGCGAGTGCGGCTGCCGCGCGCTTCGGGACGGCCGCCAGGTGATCGCCGAACCTCGATGGCTCGCCCGCGAAGGCGATCCGGCCGCCGGGACGCAGGACGCGGTGAAACTCCGAGAACGCCCGGTTCAGATCGGGCAGGTGGTGCAGCACCGCGTGGCCGAGCACGAGGTCAAAGCTCTGATCGGCGAATGGCAGCGACTCGGCGTCGGCGCGCGCGGTCCTGACGTTCAGCCCGAGACGCTGGGCGTTTGCTCCGAGCGCGCTGACCATGCCCGGCGAGATGTCGGTGCAGGTCGCCTCCCTGACGACGCCCGCTTGCAGCAGATTGAGGCTGAAGTAGCCGGTACCGGCCCCGATCTCGAGCGAGCGCCCATAGCCCCGTTGCAGCTCTGAGCCGAGCAGCTTGCGCAGCTTGCCGAGGACCTGCGTCTGGCCGATTTCGCCAAAGTCGATGCCCCACTTGCTGTCGTAGCTCGAGGCGGCCACGTCGTGGTATCTCGTGTTGACGTCGCGGATCTGATCTGGGGTTCGGACAGCTTCCATGGCGCGATCACATTACCCTGTCGACTCTGCAGTGAACGCATACGTTCAGGAAAACCAGCCTCCCGGAGTTCCTCCGCTCGCGCTCACCGGCGAGCGAACACTGCCCGATGTCCCGGCCGAGAACTACTGGTTTCGCCGGCACCTGGTGGCGTACGAATGGATCGCGGCGCGCGTCGCCGGCGGGCGGGTGCTCGACATGGCCTGCGGCGAGGGATACGGCTCAGACGTTCTCGCCGACAGCGCTCTGAGGGTGGTCGGACTCGACGCCAACCCGGAGGCGCACGAGCACGCACGGCTGCGCTACACGGCGTCGAATGTGACGTTTGAGCGAGGGCTGGTCGAGACCTACGGCGAATCCGGCAGCTTCGACGCGGTTGTGTTCCTGCAGACGATCGAGCACGTCTTCGATCCCGTCGCCGTACTCGAGCATCTGCGCTCGCTGCTGAGGCCCGGCGGCGCCGTCTACGTATCCACTCCGAATCTGCTGACGCTCGCAGCCAAAGGGGCGGAGAAGTCCGGGAACCCATGGCATCTGAAGGAATACCGGGCGGAGGAGTTCCGGTCCCTGTGCCGATCGGTATTCGCGTCGGTAGAGCTGCTCGGGGTGTTCCATGCCCGCAAACTTCGGGTCCACGAGCTGGCGCTGAAGCTCGGCTGGGACGCCGTGCACCAGCGGTTGCGCCTGACCAAGCCGTTCTACGACCGCTTCACGCCGGCGATCGCCACGAGCGATTTTGCGCTGCGCTCCGACCGCCTCGACCTGGCACTCGACTTCCTCGCCGTGTGCCGGCCGTGACCGGCGCGCGATCGTCACGATCCGTCAGCTCCAGGCGGGTTCCCGGTGAGCTGGCGATCGTCCTGCACACTCACATGCCGTACGTGGACGGCTTCGGCACGTGGCCGTTCGGCGAGGAGTGGCTGTGGGAAGCGATCGCGACCTCGTACCTACCGCTGCTGGATGTGCTCGGGCGGGCGCCGATCACGCTGTCGCTGACGCCCGTGCTGTGCGATCAGCTCGAGGCTCCCGGAGCGCTTGAGCGCTGCCTTACGTTTCTTCGGGAGATCCGTCCCGAGTCCCACATCCGCGACATTCGCGGCTTCCGTGCGGGGGGGAAGAAGCGCTGGCTCGTGAGCTCGAGCGCTCGGCGGCCGAGTACGCAAGCGCCGCGGACCGCCTCGAGCGGCTGCCCGGGGGTGTGGGCGCGGCGCTTGGCGAGCACGCCGGCTGGACCTCATCCGCGACCCACGCGATCCTGCCGCTACTCGCGACCGACAGCGGCATCAGCTTGCAGATCCAGACCGGCATCGCCTCGCATCGCCGCCGCTACGGGGAATGGGGCGGGGGGTTCTGGCTGCCGGAATGCGCACACGCGCCGTGGCTTGACTCGCTGCTCGAGGATGCCGGGGTGCGCGCAAGCTGCGTCGAGCTGACCAGCCTGTTCGGCCTCGGCGACCCCCGCCACCTGCAGCCACTGGCGACGCACGAGGGACCGGTGCTGTGGCCGGTCGATCGACAGGTGATGGCGCTGGTCTGGAGCGAGCACGGCTATCCCGCAAGCCCCGCGTACCGCGACTATCACGCGCTCACGACCCACCATCACCGGCCCTGGGCCAACGACGGCAGCGCGTATGACGCCGGCCGCGCCCGCGCACTGGTCGCCGAGCAGGCTCGGGACTTCGTCGGCCGAGTGCTTCAGCGCGTCGGCCCAGGCGGTGTCTGCGTCTGCGCGCTCGATACGGAGCTGCTCGGACATTGGTGGTACGAAGGCGTGCAGTGGCTTGGAGCCGTGATCGAAGAGGCCGGGCGGCAGGGGCTCGCGCTGACCGCGCTTGACGACGCGCTCTCACGACACGAGCCGGTGAGCGCGCCGGCGCAGCTGCCGGTCACGAGCTGGGGCGAAGGCGGTGATCTGCGCACCTGGAGCGGGCCGGCGGTCGCCGACATCGCCTGGCGGGCAAGGACCGGCGAGCTCAGAGCCGCGGCCGCGCGGGAGCGGGTGACCGAGCGCGCGCTGCGCGAGCTGCTCGCGCTTCAATCGAGCGACTGGGCGTTCCTGGTTACGCGAGCGCTCGCGGGGGACTACCCGGCCGAGCGCGCCGCCGCGCACGCCGCGGCGCTCGAGGAGGCGCTGGCCGGGAACACCGAGCTGGAGCCGGCGCTGCGGAACCTGGCGCCGGAGCTGGTCGGCTGGGAGGGCTAGGCGGCGGCGGTGTGCGGCCGGGGTGCGGTGTGCGGACGCCGGCCGCGGCTGGGGCCGGGGCGGGGGCGGGCCCGCGACTGAGTGGTCTTTGCTTGGAAGTTCGCGCACGTATCGCGTGGAGGGGTCAGGCGGCGAGGGAGGTGGGTCAGGCGTCGGTGTTGGCGAGGAGCTTGTGGAGGTCCTCGCGGGTGAACTTCCATTGAAACGGCCTGGCTCAGGTCGTGGCGCCGTGCCGGATGTGGCTTGGGACGGGTGTCGTTGTGCTGTGGTCCGTGGCGCCGTTGCCGTTGACGCTCACACGCCGGACGGCCGCCCCGGTGTCGGAGCGCGAAACGAACACGATCTGCCGCGGTCCACCGCCTGCTGGGAGGTGAGGCACTTGATGTCCGTCTACCAGTAGCAATCGCCCCCGGTTCGCGGAACCGAGCCGACTGCGGCAGATCGTGTCTGTTTTCGTGCGCCGAGCCCGGCCCAGGCGGGCTGACCCGCAGCCCGGACAGCGGTCCGGGCGCGAGGCGCGGTCCGGGCAGGTGGGCGCGGTCCGGGCAGGCTTGCACCGGATTCCAGGGGTCAGAAGGTCGCGCTCGCGGTCGTACGAGCGGTCAGTGGCAGTTCAGTCCCCCCTGTGGGGATCGGACTGCCATTCGACGCGCGAGGGTGGCCGAGTGTGCACTCACGAAGTGTGCACTTACGACCCCAGAATCGGGTTGCAACACGAGGCGAGCAGCGAAAGCCGTCGATCCCTCTTCTCTTCGATGCGCCGTTTTTCCGATCAACGCGGATCCGCTGGGTGTCCCGCCTAACCCCGGTCTCCGGTCACTCCCAGCGAAACGTCCGCGGCGTCTCGCGCTTGCGGATCAGCTTGGCGGGAATCCCGCCGACGATCGAGTTGGCGGGGATATCGCAGGTGACGACGGCGCTGGTGCCGACGACGGAGTTCTCGCCGATCGTGACACCACGCAGAACGCAGGCGCCGTAACCCATCCAGACGTTGTGCCCGACGTTGACGTCACGCTTGTAGATCCCCTGCTCACGGATCGGGCGCTCGACCTCGACCATGCCGTGGTCGAAGTCGATCATCATCACGCGGTCGGCGATGATGCACTCGCGCCCGATCGACACGTGCTGGTAGGCCGAGATCGTGCACTCCTGGCCGAGCACGGACTTCGCACCGATCGAGACGTGGCCCTCGTGGGCGCGGACCTTGCACCCGTGCCCGAGCCAGGTCCAGCGTCCGAGCGTGACCTTCGCGTTGCGACCGATCTCAAACTTGACCCCGGGGCAGACGAAGCACAGCCCGTCGGTCTGAAGACGCCCGCGCCAGCGCAACTTCAGCCACATCCAGCGAACGATCAGGGGCACATAGCCCCAACGGATCATGTTGTGAGCGCGAGCGAAGCGCAGGAATGTGAGCGGGCCGCCGTGCAGTGGCGGCGGCGGCGAGCGCACCAACGCCGGCACCGGTGGGGGCTTCGGCGGATGCTTGATCGACGGTGCGGCGGTGCTGCTCAGGCGCAGCTCGTCGGCGGTGCGAAAGCGGAGATCGTCAGTCGCGCTCACGCGGAGATCGTAGATGACCTCCGCCTCTGGCTACCCGTCGTCGAGCAAGCCCTGGAGCGGCCCGAGCAGCCGGCCCGACCGCCGCGACACCCCCGGCATCGCGAGCAGACGGTGGGTCGGAGGGGCTCCGGCGCGCTGCCGGGCGAGCTGCTCGGAGGCGATCGGGCGCCAATACTCATCGACGATCGCAGACGGCTCAGCGGCCGCCACGACTGCGCTGTCGAGCTCGAGATGCTCGGACCACAGCCGCACGCGAGTGTCGCGGACGAGCGAAGGGTCGTCACAGACGACGTTCATCTCGGTGTCGTTGAGCAGCGAGTGCGCGTTGAGGTTGGCCGAACCGACCGTCAGCCAGCGGTCGTCGACGATTCCGACCTTCGCATGGACGTACAGCGGATCCTCGCGACCCGCCGAGAGCGAGCGAATCGTCGCTGCCAGCAGCCGGCCGCCGCCGTCGTCGGCGTTGAGGAGGATCGCGAGCTGTCCCCGCGTGTCGTCCTGGCCGTTGTTGGCCTTGGCCGGGAGCAGGATCACGACCCGGAAGCCTGGATGCGGCGGGCTCCGCAGCTTCTCGGCGAGGATCGCGACGATCTCGGGCGCCCACAGGAACTGGTTCTCGAGGTAGATCAAATCCCCGGCTGAGCGAAGCGCGCGCGTATAGCTCTCGAGAATCGCTGAAGTCCCCGCGGGGGACGCTGTCGTACATGCCCTCGGCGATCGTCCGGACCACTTGAACGGTCCGCTCGCCGGTTGACTCCGGCGCCGCGGCGCCTGCAAGGCGCTCGCCGCTCAGCTCCAGCCAGCGCATGTTGAAGTGCTCGGCGACATCGGCCACGACCGGACCGCCCAACCGAGCTGCGACGTCGTGCCACCCGAGCCGGCGGCGGGCCGGATGCGCCGGTGAGTCGAAGCGGTCGCCGGCAGTCGTCGGTCATGTCAATGCCGCCGACGAACGCGACCGTCCCGTCGATCACGATCGTTTTCTCGTGGTGACAGTGGAACGGATGCTCGCGTGGGTCGGGCTCGCAGTGGATCCGCGTGCCCGCGCACGAGGTTGCGGATCCCGTCGCGGACCTCGGATCGCGTCGGATGGAACGCCGGAATCGGCGCTCCCGCCCACAGGAGGATCCGAACGTCCACCCGCTCGGCCAGCTCAGCGAGTAGCGTGCCCAGCACGGCCGGTGACTCGCCGCGCACCAGTTCGAAATGCGGGGCGATGTGCCATCCGGTGATGTGGACGTGGTCCCGGGCGTCGAGCATCGCCCGCGCCATCGCCGGCAGCGCCTGCGCGCCATCGATCAGGACATCCATCGAGCAGCCCGGACGGGGCGGCCGATCGCCGAGCGACCACGGCCGATCGTCAGTCGGATCAAGCGCGTGCTCCCATCCCAGGTGCCGCAGCCGCCGTCGGTGCTTGACCCGGACCGCTGACTCGACAGCGGACCCGACCAGAGCATCGACGTGGGCGCCAAACGAGCCAGCCATCTCCCAAGGCTCCCCGTCCGGGACGGCTACATAAACCCGCCCTGGCATGATTGCCTGCCTCAATGCCCGAGACCCAACAGTCACTCGCCCAGCGGCTGCTCGCCGGCGACAAGCGCGCGCTCGCGCGGGCGATCTCGCTCGTCGAAAACGACAAGCCCGAAGGATGGGAGCTCGTCCGCGAGGTCTATCCGCACACCGGCGGGGCCGCCATCGTCGGCTTTACGGGGCCGCCGGGCGTCGGCAAATCAACGCTGCTCGGTGCGCTGACCAAGCTCGAGCGCGAGCGCGAGCGCACGGTCGCGGTGCTGTCGATCGACCCCTCGAGCCCGTTCACGAAGGGTGCGCTGCTCGGCGACCGGATCCGGCTCAGCGATCACTTTCTCGATCCCGGGGTGTTTATCCGGTCAATGGCGAGTCGCGGCGCACTCGGGGGTCTGAGCGAGGCGGCCCTGCAGGCGGCACTGCTGATGGACGCCTCGGGCCGCGACATCGTCTTGCTCGAGACCGTCGGCGTGGGGCAGGCCGAGGTCGACATCATCGACCACGCCGATACGGTGGTGCTCGTGCTGATGCCCGGCTCGGGTGATTCAATCCAAGCACTCAAGGCCGGAGTGATGGAGATCCCTGACGTGATCGTCGTCAACAAGGCCGAACACCCGCTGACAGACACGATGGTGCGTGAGATCAGAGGGGTGCTCGCGCTTGGCCCGCATGAGGGGTGGCAGGTCCCGATCGTGAAGACCGAGGCGACCCGGGGTCAGGGCGTCGAGGAACTGGCGCAGAAGCTGGTCGAGCACCGCGCCTACATCGAGGCGGAGGGAACGCTGTCCGAGCGTCGCCGGCGCAACCTGATGAACGAAGTGCTCGCGATCGCAGCCTTCCGGATGCGCCGCGAGCTCGAGGCCTCGCTCCACGACGACCCCGCGGTTCAGGAGCTGCTCGACCGCGTCGTGACCCGGGATCTCGATCCCGCAAGCGCCGCGACCACGATCCTGGAGAACCGGATCCGATGAGTGCGGCGCTGACCCCTCCGATGCTCGTCGCGGCTGGTGTGCTGTGCCTTGCCGGAGCGCTGAAGTTGCGCAGCCCGGCTCCGGCCGTCCGGGCGCTTTCGATTCTGGGGCTGCACGCAGCCCCAATATTCGTCCGGTCATTCGCGGCGGTCGAGATTGCCCTCGGCGGCTGGGCGATGCTCGGTGCAGGGCGCGCCGCGGCCGCCGCGATCGCCTGCATCTACGGGATCTTCGCGGTCGTCGCGCTGCTGCTTGCGCGCCGGCAGGCGTCGTGTGGGTGCTTCGGCGAGGACCGCACGCCGGCCTCGGCGCTGCAGTCGCTGTTGAGCGCGGCGTTCGCAGGCGTCGCGCTCGCCGCGGCGCTGAACGGCGCGCACGGCCTCAGCTGGGTGGTCGGCCACGGCCCGGCCGCGGCCGGCACGCTGCTGGTCGGGATCGCCGGCGCGGTGTACGCGACGGCGATCGCCTACACCGAACTGCCGGCGGCGTGGTCGGCTTGGAGCGTGCGATGAGCTTCGCGCAGCGGCTGGCGGACTCCGTCGGGAGCCTGCTCGAGCGGCGTGTCTCGCGGCGCAGCGCGCTATCCCGCGCCGCGCTGGCCGGATCGGCGTTCGCCGTGGCCCCGGTCCGCTACCTCGTCCGTCCGGGAACGGCGTGGGCGGTGATCGGGCCGGGCAACTGCGCTTCGGGCCTGTGCCTCGACGGCTACACCGCGTTCTGCTGCGAGATCGAGCGCGGGCAGAACACCTGCCCCGCCGGAAGTTACGTGGCGGGCTGGTGGAAGTGCACCAACTACCAAGGCGGAGGCCTCTGCCACAAGGAGGGCGTTCGCTACATCGTCGACTGCAACCGGATTCCCGGGCACGTGTTCCCCGGTGGCTGCCAGTGCGCGAACGGCGACTGCAACAAGCGCCGGGTCGACTGTAACCACTTTCGCTACGGACAGTGCAACACGCAGGTGCAGGGCACGACCGAGGTGGTCTGCCGGCTGATCATCTGCCAGAACCCTGCAACCGTCGAGGGCATGAACTGCAACAACACCGAGATGATCGATGACAACACCTGCACCCATGAGGCCGGATGCCTCGAGGGCCTGGCGGTCCAGCTTCCGGGAGGTGGGGGGGCTTGATGACCGCGATTGTCTCGGTCGAGACGGTGCTGCTTGTTCTGCTGCTGGTGCTCGTTGCCGGGTTGCTGCGCAGCCACGCCGAGATCCTCCGGCGGCTCGGCCCCGTCGCTGAGGATCCTGCCGAGCCGATCCCGCCACCGCCGGCGAAGAGGCGACAGCCCGCGGAGCTGCGTCCCGCCGCGCTCACCGGTGCAACCCCAGCCGGCGAGCCGTTGACCCTGTCATTCGAGGGCGCCGGATCGATGCCGACGCTGCTCGCGTTCCTGACGAGCGGCTGCAGCACCTGCCAGGGTTTCTGGGACACGCTCGGAGAGCGGCGGTTGCCACCGGAGGTGCAGACCGTGATCGTCACGCACGGTTCGGATCGCGAGTCGCCGTCGAAGCTGCGAAAGCTCGCTCCTGGCGGCGTGCCGGTCGTGATGTCCTCGCAGGCATGGTCCGATTACGGGGTGCCGGGCTCTCCGTACTTCGTGCTGGTCGACGGCGTCGTGCGTGGCGAGGGGGTCGCCACGACCTGGCAGGCGCTGGCGTCGCTGGTCGGCGACGCAATCGAGGACGAGCGCGAAGCGGCTCGCCTTGACGGCGGTTCGCGGCGCGCTCGACGTGTCGACGCGACCCTTGCGGCCGCCGGAATCGGGCCCGAGCATCCGAGTCTGTACCCCGGCCGCCGGGACAATTGACCGAACTGCTGGTTCTCGGCTGTACCGCCGCGGTGATCGGAGCGGTCGCCTCGGCGTGGTCGCCGTGAGGCGAGTCGATGCTTGCGAGCATCACCCCGCTCGGGGAGCGGGGCCGGCAATCGAAGTGGGGGTTCACGATCAGCGCGTTCGTGATCGGTGCGACGCTGGCCGGCGCGGCCGCCGGGGCGCTGCTCGGCGGCGCCGGTTCGCTCGCGCTCGGCGGCTCGGTCGGCTGGCGCGCCCGGCTTGCGGCGCTGACCGCGGCGCTCGTCGTCGCGGTCGTCCTCGACCTGCTGCCGGGGCGGCTCCCGGGTCCTCGCCGGCAGGTCAATGAGCGCTGGCTCGATCAGTTTCGCGGCTGGGTCTACGGCCTCGGGTTCGGCGCACAGCTCGGCATCGGCGTGAGCACGATCGTCACGAGCGCTGCCACGTACGTGACGCTCTTGGCCGCGTTCTTGACCGGCGATCCGGGCCGCGGCGCGCTCGTGGTCGGCTGCTACGGCGCCGTTCGCGGCTTGACGCCACTGATGTCGGCTCGCGTTCGCCGGCCCGATCAGCTGTTTGCGATGCACCGGCGGATCGAGCGCTGGCGCCTGGCAGCCGCGCGCCTGTCGACCATCTCGCTCGGGGCCGTGCTCGTGGCCGCGGCGGTCGGGAGCCTGGGGTGACCCTCGACGCACATGGGATCCGGGTCGACTTGCCGGCCGGGTGGAGCGGACGGCTGTTCAGCCGCGAGGGTGAGGTCGCCGCGCTGCACGTCGGGAACTTCCCGCTCGCCCTTCACGACGGCGAATTCGGCGATCGCAGTACGGCTGCGATGCATCCTGGCGCCGCGTTCTTTGCGCTCGCGGAGTACCGGCCGGGAGCGGGCCTGACGCCGGGTGCCGGGCTGTTTGCGGCGCGCCGGATCCCGAGGCGGCTCGATCCGAGCACGTTCTCGGTCCGCGGCCTTGCGCATCCGCGGCCCAACCAGGCCGGGATGCAGCACTTCTTCACCGCCTCGGGACGCCCATTCTGCCTGTACGTCGTGCTGGCGGGAGCGCGCTCGACGCGACGGCGCCAGCTCGCGGCAGTCGACCACGTGCTCGCGTCGCTGCGGATCGACTCGCGCGCCTAGTCCGAAGTTCCCCGGCCAGTACGTGTGGACGCGAGGGCCAGCCCCTCGGGTCCAGACTGACTAGCCAGCCGCCCCCCTCTGTGAGAAGCTGCGCCCGTGGGCGCAGAGGACGGCATCGACCGCCGGGCATTTCTCGCGGCCGCCGGCGTGTCGGCGGTCGCGATCACCGCCGAGTCAGGCTGTGCCGCCGATGCGGTGAAGACCGCCACGGCGGCGGCAGCCACGGTGCGCCGGACGCGAGCAGCAGGGGTGCCGCGCACGCTCCAGCAAGCGATGCGCGGGCACGTGTTCACGCGTGGCTCTCCAGGCTTCTCGGCCGTCTCGAAGGTCTACAACGAGCGCTTCGACGGGGTCGTTCCCCAAGCCGTCGCGCGGCCGATCAACGCGGCCGACGTCGCGGCCGCGGTGCAGTGGTGCGTTGCCAAGGGGGTGCCGTTGCGGGCGCGCTCGGGCGGCCACAGCTACGCGGGGTACTCGACGCTGTCGGGCGGGGTCGTGCTCGACCTCAGCAACATGCGCTCGATCAGCGTCAACCGCCGGGCGCGCACGGCAACGGTCGGCGCCGGGGCGCAGCTGATCGACGTGTACGCCGGCCTCGCCGCGCAGGGCGCGACGATTCCGGCCGGCTCGTGCCCGTCGGTCGGGGTCTCGGGCGTGACGCTCGGTGGCGGGATGGGATTGGCCGCGCGAGCCTTCGGCATGACCCTCGATAACGTCGTCGGTTTGAAGGTGGTGACCGCCGACGGGCGGATCCGCACCGTCAACGAGCAATCCAATCCCGACCTGTTCTGGGCGCTGCGGGGCGGGGGCGGTGGCAATTTCGCCGTCGTCACCCAGTTCACGTTCAACGTGCACCCGCTGCCCTCGAGCGCGGCGTACTTCAATGTCACCTGGCCGTGGTCGAGCGCGTCGGACGCGATCGAGGCGTGGCAAGCGTGGGCCCCCCACACGACCGGCAAGATCACCTCGATCTTCCACATCAACGCCGGCGGGGGCAACAGCGTCACCGCGAACGGTCAGTACCTCGGTCCCGCGAGCGCGCTGCCCGGGCTGCTCGGGCCGCTGTTATCGGTGCCCGGCGCCAGCCTCGCGAGCGCCTTCAACAGCGGGTATCTCGCGCTGCAGAAGTTGCTCGCCGGCTGCTCGACAATCAGCTTCACCGCCTGCCACACCGTCGGCACGCGGCCGGGCGGGACACTGCCGCGCGCGAGCTTCCAGGCGAAGTCGGACTACATCTCAAGGCCGCTACCGGCGGCGGCCCGCTCGATCCTGATCAATGCGGCCGAGGTGCGCAACGGGCTGCCCGGCTCGGGTGCGTTCCTGTTCGACGCCTACGGCGGCGCGATCAACCAGGTTTCGCCGACCGCAACCGCGTTCGCCCACCGCAACGAGCTGTTCTGCATCCAATATCTGACCTACAGCGGCGGCGGTTCGTGGCTGGCGAACGCCCACGCGGCAATGCGCCCCTACGTCTCGGGCCAGGCCTACCAGAACTACATCGACGCCGGGCTCAGTGGCTGGCAGCAGGCCTACTACGGGCGCAACTACGCGCGGCTGAAATCGATCCGCCGCAGCATCGACCCGCACCACTTCTTCAACTTCCCGCAGGCGATCGGGCGCTAGTTGCGGCCTGAGTGGTGCGAAGCTGCCGCCTGGTTCTACGCGCCGGCGCCGCCGGTCGGTGGTGGCCCGAGCTGCAGGTGCCCGTGATAGCTGGCGGCGTCATGACCGAGCACCCCGACGCATGGCGTCAGATTCCGGCGCGAGCGGTTGAGATAGGTGGCGTTGACGCGGCTTGCGACGAGCGTGCCGGGGGCTGCCAGCGCGGCCGTCACCTGGACCGTGATCGTAAACGGGACCGACGCGCCGCGCGGATAAACCCGCGATCCGCACCGCAGCGGGGCAAAGAACGTGCCGCTGCCGGCGTAGTAGCCGGGCTTGCTGCGCCGAAGCATCACCCGATCGGTGCCGCTCGCCCGAGTGCGCATCAGCTGCACCGTGTCGCAGGCGCCGGCGGGGCAGGTCGGCGCGAACGTCCAGGTCCGCGAGACCAGCTGCCCGACCCGTTCGCCGGGGACGAGCTTGGCCTGCGTGACCCGTCCCGCGAGCAGGAACTGGCCCTGGAGCCGGGCGGCACCGAGCGGTGGTGAGGAGGCTGGGGCGGCCGCGAGGGCCGGCACCGGGACGGATACGGCGATCCCGATCAGGGTAAGCAGTGCAATCGTGCGCCCCATCCGTCGCCCATTCTCACAGTTTGAGCCGGCCGGCCGTACGATCACGGCGGTGAGCGACGTGCGAGGCGAGGAGACCGCGCCGGTCAGCGGCTCCCGCCCGACCCACCACCCCCCCCGCACGTACGGCTCGGCGAGCTGTCCGAAGGCGGGCTCGCGCCCGCGATCATGGCGATCGTCGAGCGCGGCGTCGGCCATCGCCCGGGCGCGCTAGGCCCGCCCGCGCGCCAGATCCACCAGCAGGCGCACGCCGAATCCCGTTGCCCCCTTGCCGGCGAAATACCGTCGGCGCACGTCGTACGCCGTGCCGGCGATGTCCAGATGCGCCCACGGGGTCTCGCCGGCGAAGTGGTGGAGGAACTCGGCACCGGTGATCGCCGAGGCCTCGCGGCGCTCGGACAGGTTCGTGAGCTGGGCGTAGCGGCCCTTGACCATCTCGGCATAGTCGGCGTGGAGCGGCAGTCGCCAGAGGAGCTCACCTGCGGTCCGACCAGCCCCGTCCACCTGCAACGCCCAGTCGTCGTCATTGGACATCAGACCCGCATAGACCGAGCCGAGCGCGACGACGACTCCGCCGGTCAATGTCGCGAGATCGACGATCCGGTCGCATCCCTGCGCCAGCGCGTATGAGATGCAGTCCGCCAGCACCAGCCGGCCCTCGGCATCGGTGTTGTTGACCTCGACCGTGGTCCCGTCCAAGGCGGTCACGATGTCCCCGGGCTTCACGGCGCTGCCGCTCGGCATGTTCTCCGTGGCGCCGACGATCCCGAGGACCCGGATCGGGACCGAGAGTTCGGCGAGCGCCGCGATCGCCTCGATCACAGCGGCGCCGGCGGCCATGTCGAATTTCATCTCGTGCATCTTCGCCGCGGGCTTCAGCGACAGTCCGCCGGTGTCGAACGTGACCGCCTTGCCGATGAACGCCAGACGATCCGCACCGGCGGCGCCCTCGTATGCGAGCTGGATCAGGCGCGGCGGCTGCAGCGAGCCCTGAGCCACAGCCGAGAGTGCCCCCATCCCGGCAGAATGGATCTCCGTCTCGTCGAGCACCGTCACGCTCAGCCGGTCGAACCGCTCTGAGAGCCCGAGCGCGTACTCCGCGAGCGACGACGGCGTCAGGTCGTTGGCGGGCGTGTTGGCAAGGTCACGCGCGCGGTTCTGGGCGGCGGTCACAACCGCCGCCCGGCGCACCGGCTCCGACACATCATGATGCGCGCTGACGAGCAGCCGCTGGACGGCGGAGTCGCCGGCGCCAGGCTGCTTGTAGCGGTCGAAGCGGTAGGCGTGCAGCAGCGTCCCCTCGACCAGCCCGGCAACGATTGCGTCCCCGACATGGTGTGGGACCTCCCAGCACAGCGCGCCCGCGCTCAGTTCGCGGGCACGTCCGTGGGCGGCGGCTGCGGCCACCCGAGCCTGCTCGCCGGCGAACTCGGTCCGCGGGCCAAGACCGACCAGGATCAGGCGCCGGCCCTCCGCGTGTGTGACCGCGAGCCGGCCCAGCTTGGTGCTGGCCTCCCCGGTGCCAAGCAATGCTCCGAGTACCCCAACGCCGACGTCGTGGGCCACCTGCTCCCCGTCGAAAACCCCGACCGCGATCGTGTCCGCATCGGTCGAGAGTGGGCTCTCGGTCGTCGTTTCGACGTGCACGATGTCGGACCCTACCAATGTGCCCGTCCCGCGACGCTCCCGCGACGGCACTAGCATTGCTCGCAGCCACCAACGCCAACTCGGAGTCTGCAACAGATGCCTAAAACCGTGATCCTTTCCGCCGCACGCACGCCGATCGGCAAGCTCGGCGGCGGCCTGTCCAGCCTCGACGCGACCGAGCTCGGCGGCACCGCGATCAAGGCTGCGCTCGAGCGTGCGGACGTCGCGCCGGAACAAGTCCAGCATGTGATCATGGGCCAGGTCCTCCAGGCTGGTCAGGGGCAGATTCCCTCGCGCCAGGCGCAGATCAAGGCCGGGATCCCGAAGGACGTCTCGTCCGAGACGATCAACAAGGTGTGCGCGTCCGGGATCCGGGCGGCGGGGCTGCTTGACCAGGCGATCCGCGCAGGCGATCTCGAGATCGGCGTCGGCGGCGGGATGGAATCGATGTCGAACGCGCCCTATCTGCTCAAGCAGGCACGGTTCGGGTTCCGGATGGGCGACGCCAAGGCGATCGATTCGATGATCAACGACGGGTTGACGAACCCGTTCTCCGGAAAGCACATGGCCCAAGAGGCCAGCGAGGTCGCCGAGGAGCTCGAGCTGACGCGCGCCGACATGGATGCGTGGGCGCTGCGCTCGCACGTTCGCGCGATCGATGCGACCGACGAGGGCCGACTCCCGGAGGAGATCGTGCCGGTCACGGTCAAGGGAAAGAAGGGCGACACCGTCGTCGAGATCGACGAGGCTCCACGACGCGAGACCAGCATCGAGTCGCTCGCCAAGCTGCCGCCGATCTTCATGGAGAACGGCTCCCATACGGCTGGCAACTCGCCCGGCGTCAACGACGGCGGCGGCGCGCTGGTGGTGGCCAGTGACGAGTGGGCCAAGCGCAACGGCAAGCGCGCGCTGGCGACGATCGTCGCGCAGGCGGCCGTCGCCGACGACTTCGCGTATCTCGCTCGCACGCCGGCCAAGGCGGCCCAGCAAGCGCTCGAGAAGGCCGGACTGAAGGCGGAGGACATCGACGTCTGGGAGATCAACGAGGCGTTCGCGTCGGTCACGCTGAACTCGATCCGGATGCTCGGAATCGACGAGGACCGGGTCAACGTCAACGGCGGCGCGGTCGCGCTCGGTCACCCGATCGGGGCGTCCGGCGCGCGGATCCTCGGATCGCTCGTGTACGAGCTGCGCCGCCGCGGCGGCGGGATCGGGTGCGCAGCGATCTGCTCGGGCGGGGGCCAGGGCGACGCGGTGATCGTGGAGGTGAACGGCGGCTGAGCGCCGCGCCTCACAACGGACCGGAGGCGGTCGCGACGGGCGACGGTCGGGGCGCGGCGTTCTTCGATCTCGACCGCACGCTGATGGAAGGCTCCTCGGCCTTCCAGTTCGGTCGTGCTGCCTACAAGGCGGGGCTGATCCGCCGACGCCAGCTGATCGCCGATGCGTGGGCGAACATCAGGTTCAGGCTGCGAGGCTCGACCGACGCGGACACCCACGCATTGCGCGACCGGATCTCGAAGTCGCTTGAGGGAACGCCGGTCAAGGATCTGACGCGGCTCGGCGCCGACGTGCTCGCCGGCGTGCTGCCGCGGATCTATCCCCAGATGCTGGCGCTCGCGCATGAGCACCAGGACAACGGGCGCCGGGTGTACATCGTCACGGCCGCCTCCCAGGAGCTCGCCGAGATGCTCGCGCAGGTGCTCGCGCTCGACGGCGCGATCGGTTCGCAGTTCTCAGAGGTCCGCGACGGCGTCTACACAGGCCGGCCCGAGGGTCTGTTCGTCTATCGCAGCGAGAAGGCGCTCGCGATCGAACAGCTCGCAGCGCGGGAGGGGATCGATCTGACCGTCTCCTACGCCTACTCGGATTCCGAATCGGACCTGCCGATGCTGAGCGTCGTCGGCCATCCGGTCGCGGTCAACCCCGACCACGAGCTGGCGCGAGTGGCGCGTGAGCGGGGGTGGCAGATCCTTCGCTTCGACCGGCTCGGTCGCAGGCTGAAGACGGCCGCCGCGCTGACGGGCGCAGCTGCCGCCGGGGGGCTCGGGAGCGCCGCGCTTGTGGCGCGCGCCCGCGGCGGCGGGGGGACCCGCACCGGACGTTCGGTCCGCGGTTCGGTTCGCGGTTCGCTCCGCGGCCGTCCGCCGGCGGGGCGAGCTCCAAGACGGCTGACTAGCGGCCGCGGCCGCGGCTGAGGACGAGGCCTACCTTCGTCCCGCGGCGGCGCTTGCTGCCAGCGTGGGGATTGCTCGAGACGATGTGTCCCTTGCGGACGGTGCGCGAGTGCACGCGCTTGAACTTGCCGACCTTGCAGCCGGCCTGCGTCAGCATCTGCCTGGCCTTCCGCAGCGTCTTGCCGTGGAGCCTCGGGACCTTGCACGGCGGCAGGTGGTAGACCGTGGTGACCGACGTGGTGCCGGTGTTTCCGGCCACATTGGTCGCGGTCGCGGTAATCGTGTTGACGCCGGGGCGAAGCGTCACCCACGCCCCGAAGACCCCGCCGGCTCGCACGATCACGCCCTGGCCGTTGACGTTCAGCGCGGACACGCCGACGGAGTCGCTGACGCTGCCCTGAACTCGAACCTGATCCTTGTTGCTCGTGATCAGCGTGCCGTTGCGCGGGTTGCGGATCGTCACCGATGGACTTCCGAAGCGGTCGCGCTCGATCTGCTCGAGCGTCGCCAGCGACGACGAGCTCGATGCCTGCGAGAACGACCAGTCGTAGACGACGGTGCCGCTCGCCGGCAGCGGGTCGCTGTAGTGCATCAGCATCGTCGCGGTCTGCGCCCCGGTGGCGGTGACGAAGTCGGCGCTCTGCGGCGGGCGGCTGTAGGTAATCGCGCCGATCGGATTCGAGGTCGCTGGCAGGAACCCGCCGGCATCGCTGACCACGATGATCGAGCTCGGGCCGGCGGGGAACTGCGTGAAAGAGTCGGGCTTTGCGTGAGTCGCAAACGATGTCTGGCCAGGGAACTCGAATCCGGGCGACTCGCCCGAGGACGGAGCCGACACCGATTGGCCGAACAGCGCGTCGATCGAGTGCGCGCGTCCGTCGACGCTCGTGAACTTCTGGGTCACTCGCGCGACCTGGCCGCCGGGCAGCAGGACGGTCGTCTGCTCAATCCGGATTCCTGAGTCGCGCAGCGATGGGCACGTCGTGCTGGTCGGCGGGAACGTCGCCGGCGGATCGCAGATCATCGGGGCGTCGGTTTCGCTGATCGCGACGCTGTCGTGAGCGGCGTTGAACAGCGCCCCGTAGGTGATCGGGATGAATCCGGGCTGGCTGGTCAGTGACGGAATCGCCCCCGGCAGGTACGCGTTCAGTCCGTCCACCTGCAGTGCCGAGCGGGTGCTGGCGGCGTCGCCGGCGCCGCTTGATTTGGGCAGGCACGCGACGCCGACCGAGCCGCTGTCGAGTCCGAATAGTGTGAAGCTGCCGAGTGTGGAGCGGTCGGTGGCGTAGGAGGCGTGAACCGGGCATTCGCCGACGGACTGCAGTGCGAACGACCAGTCCAACGTCCCGGTCAGGATGTAGTAGCCGAACAGGCTCCCCGAGGAAGAGTGCGAGAACTGGTCGCTGACGCTGATCGCCGGGCCGGCGAACTGTGCGGCCGCGGCACCCGTCGGCGGCGAGCCGATCGAGGGGACGACCGCAAGCCGGCAGGCGAACCCGGCGATCGGCGCCAGCGTTGCCTGGATCGCGAAGGTGCCGCCCGTGACGTCCCCGATATCGGGCGCGATGGTCGTTACCTTCGTGTCACCGAGCGTGTAACAGACGAGCCGACCGTGCGTGTCGGCCGTGACCCCGGTGACGGTCCCGCGGACGGTGACGCTCCCGGACCCGTTGTCGCCGTTGTAGAACAGCTCGGCGCCGCTCGTCGGCTCCGCGATCGAAGACGCCGTGAACGCCGCGCTGGCAGGCGCCGCCGTCAATAGACAGGCGAATAGCGCTAAGACAAACGGCCGATGAATTCCCATTCCCCGCAGTACAGCTTAACGTGATATTGCCTCGAACAAGCGCCGGGAGGGCGCCCTTAACTACAATTGCCCTCCTCGCAGCCGCATCCTCCCCGCGCCTGCGCCCGTTCTCAGATGTCCTCCTCAGCAGAGAAGAAGATTCGCGTGGTTGTCGCGAAGCCCGGTCTTGATGGGCACGATCGTGGCGCGAAGATCATCGCGCGAGCGCTTCGGGATGCCGGCATGGAGGTGATCTACACGGGTCTTCATCAGACGCCCGAGCAGATTGTCGAGACCGTGATTCAAGAGGATGCGGATGCCGTCGGGCTCTCGATTCTGTCTGGCGCCCACATGACGTTGGTCCCCCGGATCATGGAGTTGCTCAAGAAACAGGGGATCGACGACGTGGTCGTCACCGTGGGCGGGACGATCCCGTCCGAGGACATCGAGGCGCTGAAGGCACTCGGCGTCGCTGAGGTGTTCACGCCCGGGGCGCCGACCCAGCAGGCGATCGACTTCATCCGCGGCGCAGTCCGGGCTTAGTGCAACGCTCGCCCATGACTGCACACAACGCCGCCCATGTAGGCCGATTGACTCGTCAGTCAACGGAGTAATATTTCGGACTGTTACCGATTAGGAGGCCACCCCTTGAAGATTTGCGTCCTGGTCAAAGAGGTTCCGGACGCCGCCGTCGAGAAGCGAATCAACCCCTCGACGGGGCGCATGGACCGATCGGGTGAGAAGAACCTGAATCCCTATGACACGCACGCCATCGAAGCGGCGATGCAGCTTCGTGAAGGCGGCGCGATCGAGGTCGATGAGATCATCGCTGTGACGATGGGTCCCGAGTCGGCCGTTCGCGCGCTGCATAAGGCGGTCTCGCTCGGTGCCGACCGCTCGCTGCACGTGACCGACGAAGCGCTGGCCGGATCCGATGTCGCCGCCACCGGCTATGCGCTCTCGAAGGCGCTCCAGAAGGAGCAGCCCGACCTCGTGCTGCTCGGCCAGCAGTCAGACGACGGCGAGTGCTACACGATCGGCGCGGTCGTCGCGGACCATCTGAAGATGCCGTCGCTGACCCAGGTGATCAAGATGGACGTCGACGGCGGCGCGCTTCGGTGCGAGCGCCAGGCCGAGTACGGCTACGACACCGTGCAGGTGCAGTTGCCGGCCGTGATCTCGGTTGGCGACGCGATCAACGAGCCGCGCTACCCGTCGCTGAAGGCGATCATGGGCGCGAAGAAGAAGCCGCTCGAGACGGCCTCCAGCAGCGATGTCGGCATCGATCCCTCACTCGTCGGCGAGGAGGGCTCACGCGTGCAGTGCGGCGATTTCCACGATCCGCCGGCCAAGGCTGCAGGCCAGATCATCGAAGACGAGGACACCAACGAGACGGTGCAGAAGATCATCGCCTGGCTCGACGAAAGGAAGCTGATCTAAGTGCCTGATGTCTTGACCTACGTCCTCCACTACGAGGGCCAGTTCAACAAGAACTCGCTGGGCGCGGTGTCCGAAGGCGCGGCACGCGCCGCCGAGATCGGTGGGGAGTGCCACGCCGTCGTCGTTGGCGGCGATGATCTCACCGACGAGTTGTGCCAGTCAGTCGGCGCGTACGGCGCGACGAAGGTGTTCCGTGCCAAGGGGCCCGAGGGCCTCGCGCAGCCGGTGGTCGACGTGATGGCCAAGGTGATCGATGATCACGGCCACAACTACGCGCTGTTCGGCGGCGGTCTGCTCGGATTCGAGATCGGCGCCGGGCTTGCCGCGCGCAAGCACGCCGGCGTGACGATGGAGGTCACGGCCGTCAAATCGGATCCCGCCCACCCAGGCAAGCTCGTCGCCGAGCGTCCGATCCTCCAGGACTCGAAGATCTCCATCTCCCGCTACAAGGGCGGCCTCGGGATCATCATCGGCCGGATCAACGCGTTCGAGATTCACCAAAGCGACGGTGCCTCGGCCGAGGTCATCGACGTCGACGTCGAGTATCAGCCATGGTCCAACCAGGCGACGATGGTCCAACGCGGCGAGCAGCGCGGCGCCGACGTCGACATCGAGGGTGCCGACATCCTTGTGGCGGGCGGCCGCGGCCTCGGCAAGCCCGAGGGCTTCCAGCTGGCCGAGGATCTGGCGGCGGCGTTCGGTGGCAACACGGCGGTCGCCGCGACCCGCGCGGTCGTCGACGCCGGCTGGTTCCCGTACGCGGGGCAGATCGGACAGACCGGCAAGACCGTCTCGCCGAAGCTGTACCTGGCGGCCGGGATCTCCGGTGCGATCCAGCACAAGGTCGGGATGCAGTCTTCGGAGAACATCGTCGCGATCAACAAGGACGCCAACGCGCCGATCTTCGAGTTCTCCGACCTCGGGATCGTCGGTGACCTCAACAAGATCCTGCCGAAGCTGACCGAGGCGCTCAAGGCTCGAAAAGGAGGCTGATCAGTGAGCGCAAGCGAACAGCCAAGGGCGGCTGGAAGCCGACCTCAGTCTCAGATCGCGGGGCTGGATGCCCCGCGGAGGTAACCCCATGTCGCACAACGGCTCCGGGCCACACGCACCGAGCGAGTTTCCGCCCCCGGTCGATCCCGTCAAGGAGTTCATCAAGCGCGGGCTCGATGGTGAGGACGAGCGGATCGATGTCGGCGTGGCGATCGTCGGCGGCGGCACGGCGGGACTCGCATGCGCGAACCGTCTGCTGCAGCTGCTGGGAGACGATCCCGAGACGATGGAGAAGTTGGGCGAAGTGCCGGTCGCGGTGATCGAGAAGGCGAAGACCTGCGGCGGTCACAACCTGTCGGGCGCGGTGATGCGCCCGGAGCCGCTGCAGGAGCTCTTCCCGGACATGACCCGGGAAGAGTGGCGCAAGGAGCGCTTCGCCTTCGGCGAGGTCACCAAGGAAGCGGTCTACATGCTTCCGAACGGCTCAGCGAAGCTGAGGATTCCAACGCCGCCGAACTTCAAGAACCACGGCAACGAGGTGATCTCGGTGGCGGCGCTGGCGCGCTACCAGCAGAAGCAGGTCGAGGAGGCCGGGGCCTACGTCCTGACCGAGACCTCGGCCTCGCAGCTGATCGTGCAGGACGGCGCGGTCGTCGGCGTGCGCTCCGGAGACAAGGGCCGCGGCAAGGACGGCGAGCCGCTGCGCAACTTCGAGCCGGGCACGGACATGAAAGCGCGCGCCACGGTGCTGGCCGAGGGCTGCTGGGGCCATTTGACCGGTGCCGCGATCAAGGAGTTCGGGCTGGCCGAGGGCCGCGAGCCTCAGGTCTGGGAGCTCGGCGTCAAGGAGGTGTGGAAGGTCTCCAAGCCGCTGGAGCGCGTGATTCACACGATCGGTCCATGGCCACTGAAGCTGTCGGCCAAGTACGGCCAGATCGGCGGCACCTGGATCTATCCGATGAAGGACGAGAAGACCGGCGACGATCTGGTCAGCATCGGGTTCGTCATCGACCTCGAGTACCGCGATGCGACGACCTCCGCTCACGACCTGCTGCAGCTGTTCAAGACGCACCCGCTCGTGAAGGGCATCCTCGAAGGGGGCGAGCGCGTCGGCTGGGGCGCCAAGGCGCTGCCGGGCGGTGGTTACTGGTCGATGCCGAAGCTGTCGATGCCCGGTGCGTTACTCGTCGGTGACGCCGGCGGGATGGTCGACACGGTTGCGCTGAAGGGTGTTCACCACTGCATCAAGTCCGGGATGCTCGCCGCCGACGCGATCTACACGTCGCTGAAGAGCGGCGAGTCGCTGTCCTCCTACGAGCAGGCGGTCGAGGAGTCCTCGATCGGCAAGGAGCTCTACCAGGTACGCAACACCCGTCAGCCGTTCTCGAAGGGCTTCATCAAGGGCGCGCCGCTCGTCAATCTGGCGATCGCGACGAAGGGGAAGCTCCCCGGTGGAAGGCTCGCCTGGCACCGCAATGACGAGCAGCCGCTGTTCGTCGGCAAGACGGCGAAGAGTTATCCGAAACCGGACGGCAAGTACACGTTCGACAAGCTCTCGTCGGTCTACATCTCGGGGAACGCGACCCGCGACGACGCCCCGAACCACATCCGCGTTCGCAAGAGCGTCCCGCGGGAGATCGCCGAAGGCTGGCGCTGGATGTGCCCTGCGGGCGTGTACGAGATCCCGGAGGACGCCCCGCAAGCGGGCCCCGTCGACGTGATCGTCAACTACACCAACTGCGTGCAGTGCGGCGCGATCACCGCGAAGGGCGGCAGGCTGACCCCGCCCGAGGGCGGCGACGGGCCGTTGTACACGCTGACGTAGGATTTGCGCAGCGGGGCGGCAACTTCCGGCCTCCTCACTTGTTAATGGGGGTATGAAGCGATTCGTGGTCGCCGCGGCGACAGGGCTTGCGGTCGTCGCGATGACGACTGGTCCGGTTGGGGCCTCCCAGCCGCGCGTGCAGCTTCGCAACGTCGTCTGCCGCCATGCCGTCTCGCCGATCTCGCGTCTGATCTCCGTGTGGGCGTCGATGCGCCCGATGCCGGGGACGCGGAGGCTTCAAGAGCGCTGGGTGCTGCTGTCAAGAGCGACGCCCGGCGCCGAGTTCACCCCGGTGGCAGGAACCAATCTCGGCACCTGGATCTCGCCGACGGATCCGACGCTCGGCCAGCGCGCCGGCGACATCTGGAAGCTGCACAAGGTCGTCTCGGACCTGGCAGCGCCGGCGGCGTATCGGCTGCAGGCGACGTTCCGCTGGCTCGGCGCCGGCGACCGCGTGCTTGGCAGCACCGAGCGGACCACGTCGACATGCGCCGAGCCCGAACTCCGCCCCGACCTGATGGTCCAGTCGATCGCCGTGCAGGCGATTGCGCACAAGCCGGCGCTGAATCGCTACGTCGCGACGATCGCCAACGGTGGTGCGACCGCGGCGGGCCCGTTCGTCGTGTCGTTCGCTCCCGGCGGCGGCCTCCAGGTCACGAACGATTCAGTGCCGCGCCTACGCGCTCGCAGCCAGCTCGTCATCCCATTCGTGGGCCCCGCCTGCAGCACCACATCCGCACCCACCGTCGCCGTGGACCCCGACGGCCAGGTCAACGATTACAACCGCGCGAACAACCAGCTGACGGCCGTCTGCCCGACTCCGCCGGGCACCTAAGCTCTCGTACTAGACTTGATCTCACGATGAAGACCGAGATCCATCCCGAATACGTAGAAGCACACGTTCGCTGCACCTGCGGCAACGAGTTCACGACGCGCTCGACCAAGCCGGATATTCACGTCGAGATCTGCTCGGCCTGTCACCCGTTCTACACGGGCCGGCAGAAGCTGGTTGATACCGGTGGGCGTGTCGAGCGCTTCCAGCGCCGCGTGGCCAAGGGCCGCCGGACTGCGCGCGCCACGACCGGCGCGTAGAGGAGAGCTTCGTTGAGCGAGGGGGTCAGGAACGGCGACCTGGCCGCCTCCAACGAGGCCACGGTTTCGTCTGCTGCCGAAGGCATGCCGGAGGGCCGCCTAACCGCTTCGCGGGACGCGCCGCTGGGTGGCCAGGCCGTGCTGGAGGGGGTGATGATGCGCGGGGTCTCGAACTGGGCGGTGGCGGTGCGCAAACCCGCCGAGGGCGACGCGCTCGGAGCGATCACCGTCCGCTCGTTCCCGTTGGTGTCGATCGCGAAACGGCATCGGCTGTATCGCTGGCCGGTGATCCGCGGTGTTGTGGCGCTCGTCGAATCGCTTGGAATCGGGCTACGCGCGCTGGGGATCTCGGCCAACGCGCAGCTCCCCGATGAGGAACAGGAGATCTCGAGCGGGGCCTGGGCGGGCACCGTCGTGGTCGCGCTGCTGTTCGCGGTCGGGCTGTTTTTTGTGGTCCCGGTCGGGCTGACGAGCCTGATCAAGCACCAGCTCGGCTCCTCGGTGCTGTTCTGGCTGGTCGAGGGCGTGCTGCGCACATCGATCTTCCTCGGTTACCTGCTGCTGCTCTCTCGGCTGCCCGACCTGCGCCGGGTGTTCGAGTACCACGGCGCCGAACACAAGGTGATCTCCTGCTTTGAGGCCGAGGACGAACTGACCCCGGCGCGCGCGAAGCTGTACTCGCGTCTGCATCCGCGCTGCGGCACGAGCTTCCTGCTGATCGTGATGATCATGGCGATCTTCGTATTCGCGCCGATCGGCCTGCCGGCGTGGTGGATCCTCGTTCTCACCCGGATCCTCGGGGTGCCGCTGATCGCGGGCCTGTCGTTCGAGGTGATCAAGTGGGCGGGCCGCAACCGCCGCAAGCGGTGGGTCCAGTCGATCATGTGGCCGGGGCTGCAGCTGCAGAAGCTGACCACGCGGGAGCCTGACCTCGACGAGCTCGCGGTCTCGATTGCGGCCCTTCAGGCCGTGCTCGCGGTCGAGATACCCGGGCAGATGTCGGCCGAGGACATGATCGGCGTCGAGGTCGTCGCCTAGCTCCGTTTCAGGGTGTGCGCGAGGGCGCACGATTGCGCCTGCACGAAGAGCTGCTCGGGCTCGACAGTTCCAACGAGCCTTCAGGCCGGCGCCTACACTCGGATCAGCATGATCGACGAACTGGCCGCACAGATCGAAGCGCGCTTTGGTGAGCTCGAACAGGAGCTTTCCGATCCGGTGGTAATCGCTGATCGGGAGCGGTTCACCGCCGCAAGCCGCGCGTATCGGGAGCTCGAGCCGGCCGCCAAGCTGGCGGGCGAGTACCGCCGCGCCGCCGACGACCTCGCAGCATCGCGCGAGTTGCTCGACGAGGACGGAGAGGACCCTGAGCTGCGGGCGCTGCTCGAGTCATCACGCGAGCGAATCCACTCGCTCGAGGATGAGATCCGCCTGGCGATGGTCGAGCGCGACCCCAACGATGACAAGAATGTGATCGTCGAGATCCGTCCCGGCGCCGGCGGCGACGAGGCCGGCCTCTGGGCGGGAGATCTGTACCGGATGCTGACGCGCTACGCCGAGCGGCTTGGGTTCTCGGCCGAGTTGCTGTCGATCGGCGATGGCACCTACACGTTCGAGATTAAGTCCCGCCCACCCGACGGTGCGTACTCGGTGTTCAAGTTCGAAGGTGGCACCCATCGCGTGCAACGGGTGCCTGAGACCGAATCACAGGGCCGGATCCACACCTCGACGGCGACGGTCGCGGTGCTACCGGAGGTCGATGACGTCGAGGTCGAGGTCGATCCCGGGGATCTGCAGATCGACGTGTACCGCAGCTCCGGGCCCGGTGGCCAGTCGGTCAACACGACCGACTCGGCGGTGCGGATCACCCACAAGCCTTCCGGGATCGTCGTTTCGATGCAGGACGAGAAGTCGCAGCTGCAGAACCGCGAGCGGGCGATGCGCGTGCTGCGCGCGAGGCTGTACGAGCGCGCCCTCGCCGAGCAGCAGGCCGCGACGGCTGCCAGCCGCTCCGCGCAGGTCGGGACCGGTGAGCGAGCGGAGAAGATCCGCACCTACAACTTCCAGGAGAAGCGGGTCAAGGACCACCGCATCAACCTGCTCGTGCACAACCTTGACGCGATCCTGCTCGGCGAGCTCGATGAGCTGACCGCCGCGCTGCAGGACGACGAGAAGCGCCGACGCTTGGAGGAGCGGGCGATTGCCTGAGGGCGCCGCCACCCTGGAGCGCGGGGCGACGATCCGCGCGATTTTGGGGGGTGCCGCAGGCACCCTGGCCGCTGCCGGCTGCGACACCCCGCGGCTGGATGCGGAGCTGCTGCTCGGGTCGGTGCTCGGGGTTGACCGAGCGCGGCTCGTCCTCGATGCCGCTGTTCCGCTCGCTCCAGCTGCGGTGCACGCCTTCGACGAGCTGGTGGCGCGACGCGCCGCGCGGGAGCCGGTCGCATACATCCTCGGCGGCAAGGAGTTTCGGAGGATCAGGCTGATCGTCACCCCGCGAGTCTTGATCCCGCGACCCGAGACGGAGCTGCTCGTCGAGGTCGGGCTGACGGTTGCACCCGGGGCACGGGTCGTGGACGTCGGCACCGGCAGCGGCGCGATCGCGCTGGCGCTCAAGCAGGAGCGCCCTGATCTCGAGGTTTCCGGGACCGACATCAGCCGGCACACGCTCGCGATCGCTGACGCGAACGCGAAGTTGCTCGGGCTCGATGTTCACCTCCAGCGCGCCGACCTGATCGGCGATCTCGAGTGCGAGGCGGTGCTGGCGAACCTGCCGTATGTCGCAGACGGCGCAGCGCTCCCGCCCGAGGTTGCTCGCTACGAGCCACCCGAGGCGCTGTTCGGCGGCCCCGACGGGCTCGATCTCGTTCGCCGGCTCGTCGCCTCCGCCGACAGCGTCTCGTTGCTCGCGCTCGAGATCGGCTTCGATCAGGCTGACGCTGTGGCCGCGATGGTGTCCGAGGCGGGGTTCGGGTCGGTGCAGCGGCTGCGCGATCTCGCAGGACACGAGCGCGTCGTCGTCGGCCGGCGGTGAGCGAAGCCTCGGAGGACTCGGAGGCGTTCGAGCGCTGCCTCGCGGTCGGCGGCCTGGCGCTGTTCCCGGCCGATACGGTCTACGGGCTCGCCTGCGACCCCGCGAACCGGTTCGCGGTCGAGCGGCTCTACCTGCTCAAGCGCCGGCCGCTCGCGAAGCCCTCGGCGGTGATGTTCTTCGACCTCGAGCTTGCGATCGTGTCACTGCCCGAGCTCGGGCAGCGGACATCTGCGGCGCTGGGGCGGCTGCTACCTGGAGCTCTGACCGTCCTGCTCGCGAATCCCGGCGGCCGGTTCGCGCTCGCGTGCGGCGATGATCCGGGCACGCTTGGCCTGCGCGTGCCGGCGGTCGAGCGCTTCGCGGAGGTTCGCTGGCCTGCGCTGCAATCGAGCGCCAACCGCGCCAGCGGTCCCGACCCTCGGCGCATCGCCGATGTGTCCGAGCTGCTGCTGCGAGCGGTCGACCTGGTGATCGACGGGGGCGAGCTACCCGGGACGCCCTCGACGGTCGTGGACCTGCGTGCATACGAGCTGGAGGGCTCCTGGAGGGTGGTGCGCGCCGGTGCGGTGGCGCAGGACGAACTACGCGAGGCGTTGGGCTAACAGCCCGTAGAGAACCTAAGCCTAAGCAGCGCTCTGTTCCTGTTCTTGTTCGTGCGACTGCTGCTGTGGCTTGCGTTTGCGCGCTGGACCGCCGCCGCCGCCAACCGCGTCCGACCAGCCGCTGAACAGGTCATCGGCGCCGGCGGCGAGCAGCGCGACGAGAATCGCGGCGGCACCGAGCACGAGCACGCCGGCGAGCGCCGCGAGCGGAACGGCCACGAACAGCGTCACCCAGCTTGTGACGAATGGGCGGACGAGCATTATCGCGCCCGCGACGAACACGAGCGCTCCGCAGATCAGCAGCGCGAGCCCCGCGTGCGAGTGCACGGCGTCGCGCCACCCGAGTTGGAGCGTTCCGATCGTGCCGCCAGTGCCGCTGGTATCGTCGGCTGGAGCGCATGGGTGCAGAGCTTCCTCAGGATTACTTCAACCGACCGGTGGCGGAGGTCGATCCGGAGATCGCCGAGGTCTTGGCGCTCGAACTCGAGCGCCAGCAACGCACGCTCGAGATGATCGCCTCGGAGAACTTCGTGCCCATCTCGGTGCTGGAGTGCCAGGGCTCGGTCCTCACCAACAAGTACGCCGAGGGCTACCCGGGCAAGCGCTACTACGGCGGCTGCGAGTACGTCGATGTCGCCGAGCAGCTCGCGATCGATCGCGCGAAGTCGTTGTTCGGCGCCGAGCACGCAAACGTGCAGCCGCATTCGGGTGCACAGGCGAACGCGGCCGTATTTCACGCGTTGCTGACCCCGGGCGACACCGTGATGGGGCTCGAGCTCGCGCACGGCGGTCACCTCACGCATGGCATGAAGATCAACGTCTCTGGCCGTCTGTATGACATCGCGCCCTACCACGTCGATCGCGAGACGAGCCTGATCGACATGGACGGAGTGCAGCGAATCGCCCACGAGCGCCGTCCCAAGTTGATCATCGCCGGCTGGTCGGCCTACCCGCGGTTCCTCGACTTCCAGCGGTTCCGCGCGATCGCCGATGAGGTCGGCGCATACCTGATGGTCGACATGGCGCACTTCGCCGGGCTGGTCGCTGCGGGGCTCCATCCGAGCCCGATCCCGTACGCGCAGTTCGTCACCACGACCACCCACAAGACGATCGGCGGCGGCCGCGGCGGGATCATCCTGTGCACCGAGGAATTCGCCAAGCCGATCAACTCAGCGGTATTTCCCGGTCAGCAGGGAGGCCCGCTCGAGCACGTGATCGCGGGCAAGGCCGTGGCGTTGAAGATCGCCGCGTCTGACGCTTTCCGCGAGCGGCAGGAGCGGACGCTCGCGGGCGCGCAGGCGGTGGCGTCGGAGCTGCTCGCGGCCGGTAGCGGCGTGAACGTGCTGACCGGCGGCACCGACGTGCACCTGGTGCTGTGCGACCTGCGCGAATCCACCCTCGACGGCCAGCAGGCCGAGGACCGGCTGGCCGAGATCGGGATCACCGTCAACCGCAACGCGGTGCCGTTTGATCCTCGCCCCCCGGCCGTGTCGTCGGGGCTGCGGATCGGGACGCCGGCGCTCGCGACGCGCGGGCTGCAGGTCGAGGATTTCGTCGAGATCGGCAAGGTCATCGCCGCGACCTTGCAGCCTGACGGCTTCGAGGAGCGGCGCGGCGAGCTGAGCGAGCGCACGGCCGCAATCTCCGATCGTTACCCGCTGTACGCCGGCCTCGGGGCGGCTGCGGTCGTCTAGGTCTCAGCCGCCGAGGCGAGCAATCGCCTCCGGCTGCCATCCTACGGCGGGTCCATGCGGTACTGGGACGCAGTCTTTGCCTTCTTGGCGGCCATGGGGGTCGCTGCGCTGCTGACGCCGCTGGCGGCTCGCTTGGCGCGGCGGGTCGGTGCTGTCGATACGCCCCGGGCCCGTGGGCTCGCGACACAGCCGACGCCGCTGCTCGGCGGGCTGGCGATCCTCGCCGGCGTGCTGATCGCCGCCGCGATCTGGATGCCGGACGTGATCAAGCTTCAGCGCGCGCCGCATTCGCTGCGCGGGTCGGGAGGCATTGTGCACGTCTGGGTCGTCCTCGGCGGCGCGTGTCTGATTGCGCTCGTTGGCGCGATCGACGATGCATTCGACCTCAAGCCGCTGGTCAAGCTGGTTGGCCAGATCGCGGCGGCGGTGATCGCCGTCGAGGGCGGTGCGATCGTGACCGATGTGACGCTTCCGTTCGTCGGGTCGCTCCAGTTCCCGAACACCGGCGGCGTGCTGACCGTGATCTGGCTGGTCGGCCTGATGAACGTCGTCAACTTCAGTGACGGCGTCGACGGCCTAGCCGCCGGCCTTTGCACGATCGACGGTGTCGCGTTCTCGGTGATCGCATTCGATCTCGGCGTCAACGGGGCCGGCGTGCTGGCGGCGATCACCGCGGGTGGCGCGCTTGGGTTCCTGTTTCACAACTTCTATCCGGCGAGAGTCTTCATGGGTGACTGCGGAGCGAACCTGCTCGGCTATCTGCTCGGTGTCACCGCCGTGATCGGCTCGCTGAAGACCCCCGCGATCGTCGCACTCGCCGCGCCGTTACTCGTGCTCGCCGTTCCGTTCCTCGACACCGGGTTCGTCGTTGCGAAGCGGTTGAAATACCGGCGCAAGCCGTGGTCGGCGGATGCCAACCACTTCCATCATCGGATGGCTCGGATCGGGTTCAGCCAACGACGAACAGTTGCCTACCTGTATGCGTGGACGCTATTGCTGGCCGGCGTGGCGGTCGCGCTGCGGTTCGTGCCCTACTCCGACCACCATGGCCACTACAAGGCCGGCTGGGTGGCGGTGATGGGCGCGATCGCACTGGTCGCCGTCGCCGCGTCCGTCTATCTCGTGTACGTGCTCGAGATTCTCAAGTTCAAGAACTGGCGATCTCACGACATGAAACGCGACGATCCCGAAACCACCGAGGACGAGATCGACGAGGCGGTGCAGCGCGACGTCGAGACCGGTGAGTTCGAGCGCGTGTGGGATAGTGCGCCCGATGGAGAAGGCGAACCTCCAGGATCTTCGGTCGTTCACGACGCTGGACGGGTCGGGGATCCGGGAGCTGGCGGGCCCGGCGTGGACGAAGGCTCGGAACCAGAGCCTCGCGGAAGCGACCGTGCCGCCGGGCGGCGAAACGGCTGAGCACTACCACCCTCGGGCCGAGGAGCTGTACTACTTCGTCGCGGGCGCGGGGCGCATGCGCCTCGGAGACGAGGAGGCGGACGTACGAACCGGCGACTGCGTGGTGATCCCGCCGGGAACCGCGCACAAGCTCTGGAACCGGGGTGCCGAGTCGTTGGTGCTCTTGTGCTGCTGCGCGCCGGCGTACTCGGATGACGACACCGTGATTACAGGGGCGTAGGCGTGGCGGGAGCCCTGCGCTGAAGGGTCTGACGCGAGGCGAGCGGGCGATCCTCGCAGGGATCGTGCTGGCCACGGTGCTGGCTGGCGTGGCGCGGTATGCGAGCGGCGTCTCAGAGGTGCTGGCGTTCGTGCTGGCGACGATCGCGCTGGCCGGCCTGGCCTGGATCGTCTCGTTCTCCACCGAGCAGGTGGGGCAGCAGTTCGGCCCCGCGGTCACCGGCGTCATGCAGTCGACGCTCGGCAACCTGCCGGAGTTCTTCGTGGTGATCTTTGCGCTCAGTGCCGGTCAGCTGGTCGTCGCGGAGACGGCGATCCTCGGCTCGATCCTCGTCAACGCGCTCCTCGTTCTGGGCCTGGTGATCGTGGCCGGCGCGACGCGCGCGGGCGACGGGCTGATGCGCTTCAGCCCGCGGCTTCCGAACGACACGGCAACGCTGCTGCTGCTCGCGACCTTCATCATCGTCCTGATCGGTCTCGCCAACGCGGCCCACGACGCGGCCAGCCATCACGCGAAGACGATCTCGATCATCGGCTCGGTAGCGATCCTCGCGGTCTACGCGATCTGGCTGCGTGGCTATCTCTCCTCGGACCAGCGCCCCGCAGAAGAGGCTGTGGAGGCACGGATCTCAACGGCGGCCAGCGTCATCCTGCTCGCGGTCGCGGGGACCGCCTCGGCATTCGTATCGGACTGGTTCGTGCACGCGCTGGAGCCGACGATCCACACGCTGCACATCTCGCAGGCGTTCGCCGGCCTGGTGATCGTCGCGATCGCCGGAAACGCGGTCGAGAACGTCGCCGGGATCGTGCTGGCGAGCAAGGGACGCGCCGATCTCGCGATCTCAGTCGTCAAGAACTCGGTCGCTCAGATCGCGGCATTTCTGTATCCGCTGCTCGTGCTCGTCTCACTGCTGACAGCCACGACGCTGACGTTCGCGATCGCGCCCGTCTACATCGGCGCGCTGTTCGGGACCGCGCTGATCGTCTGGCAGATCACCGGTGACGGCGAGGCGTCCGTGTTCGAGGGGTCGGCTCTGGTCGCGACATTCGTGATCCTGGCCACGGTCGCGGCGTTCGAGTAGGGGCTGGCTGGGGCCGGAGCGTGTCTGTCGGCGGGGGCCGGAGCGCAGCCGTCGCTCAGAAACTGCGGCTTGGGAGGGGGTGGGTGTGCCTCTGCCTCCCGCTGGCGCCCCGGACCCCTGCGTTAAGTGATGAAGCCCAGCGCTGGCCCCGATGACCGTCACTCCGGGGGTGGTCGTGAAAGCCACCGTATTTTTTCGTTAAGAAGGCGCCGCGGATTGCTATTCTGACGTTTACGTAAGAATCAGTTTCGACCAGCGACCCCATCACGAGGAACGTTCTGACCACCGTTCAAGCGCCCCCGAGACACGATCACCGAGGTTCCGGCCGCCGACGCTGGATCGGTGTTCACGCCGATCACGACTCCTATAAGTGGTGGGCCCTGTCGTGCACGAGTTTGGGGATGCTGCTGGCGACGATCAATTCCGGGACGCTGATCATCGCGCTGCCCGATCTCGAGCGCAGCCTGCACACAGGCCTGCTCGAGCTCGTGTGGGTGATCCTCGTGTACATGATCGCCTCGACGGTGCTGGTCCTGACCGCGGGCCGGCTGTCTGATCAGTTCGGCCGCAAGCAGGCCTATATCGGCGGGTTCGTGCTGTTCGCCGCCGCGTCCCTCGGTGCCGGGTTCGCCGCCAACGGGACGCAGCTGATCCTGTGGCGGATCCTCCAGGGGATCGGGGGTTCGTTCCTGTTCGCCAATGCGGCGGCGATCGTGACCGATTCGTTCCCGCGCGAGCAGCTCGGGCTGGCGATGGGTACCAACACGATGGTTGCCGCGGTCGGCCTGGTGATCGGGCCGGTGCTCGGTGGCGCGCTCGTCGCGATCTCCTGGCATTGGGTGTTCTGGTTCAACGTTCCGCTGGGACTGGCGGGCAGCGTGTGGGCGGCGCTGATCCTGCACGAGATCACCGGTCGCTCGGAGGACCGGACGTTCGACTTTGCCGGGACGATCACCTTCCTGATCGGACTGACCGGGCTCGTGTTCGGGATCTCCAAGGGCGGGATCTCCGGTTGGAGTTCCCCTGTTGTGATCGGCGGGCTGATCGCCGCCGCGATCTTCCTCCCGGCATTTGTCCTGGTTGAGCGCCACCAGCGGGCACCGATGCTCGATCTGTCGATCTTCCAGAGCAGGCTGTTCTCGGCGGCGGCCGCGGCCGCCTTCATCAACGGCCTGGCCCGGTTTGCGTTGATGTTCGTGTTCGTCTTCTACTTCCAGGGCGTCCAGGGCGACTCGCCGATTCTGGCCGGCATCAAGCTGGCGCCGCTTGCGCTCGGGATGCTGGTCTCCTCGCCGCTGGCAGGGATCTGGGCAGACCGGCGCGGATCGCGTTCGATGGCGGTCGCAGGGATGCTCGTGACAGCAACCGGGCTGGCGCTGATGACGACCCTTGGCCGCGATACCAACTACGTCGCCAGCGGCGTGTACATGTTCATCGTCGGGATCGGATCGGGCATGTTCAACTCGCCGAACACCGCCGCGATGATGGGTGCCGTGGCTGCACATCGGCGCGGGATCGCGGCCGGCGCGCGGGTCCTCGTCCAGAACACGGGCGCCGTGATCTCGATCGCGTTCGTGCTCGCGGTCGTCACATCGTCGGTGCCCAAGGACGTTCTGTTCAAGGTGTTCTCGGGACTCGCCAACCACATCTCCGACGCACAGCTGGATCCATTCATTGCCAATATGCACGCCGCCCTGTGGTGCCTTGCGGCGATCTCGCTGCTCGGTGCGGTTGTTGCGGCAGCACGCCCGAAGGACGGTGAGCCCGAGCGGGAGCCGTCTGGCGCACCGGCGCCGGAGCTGGTGCTGCCGTGAGCGCCACGGTCGACCGCACCTTGCGGATCGGCGAGGTGGCCGAGCTGACCGGCACGACCCCTCGGACGATCCGGTACTACGAGGAGATCGGCCTGCTGCCCGGGGCGGCAGACCGCGCGCAAGGCAAGCATCGCTGCTACACGCGAGCCGACGTCGAGCGCGTCAATGAGATCGTCCGCATGCGCGACCTGCTCGGCCTCTCGCTCGAACAACTCTCGACCCTGCTCGAAGCGGAGAGTGCTCGGGCGGAGATCAAGCGCGAGTACCACCAGACTGAAGATCCGGAGATCCGCCGCGAGCTGCTCGGCCGCTCGCTGGGGCATATCGCCACGCAGCTTGACCTCGTTCGTAGCAGGCGGCGGGAGCTCGAGCAGCTCGAGAAGGAACTCGTGGACAAGCGGCGGCTCGTCCAGAGCCGGCTGCAGGAACTGTCGGAATGACCGCGAGGGCGGGCGGTGCGCGTGCCGGCGTCGACCGGCGGGCGATGGCGACGCTCTCCGCGGGCCACATGTTCACCGACATCGCCCAGGGCGCGATCCCGGCGCTGCTGCCGTTCCTGATCGCGAAGGACCATCTGAGCTACGCCGCCGCCTCCGCCTTGATACTTGCGGCCACGATCTCGAGCAGCGTGGTCCAGCCGCTGTTCGGTCACGTCTCCGATCGCCTGTCGCTGCCGTGGCTGATGCCGCTGGGACCGGCGCTCGGGGGTCTTGGCGTCGCGCTCGCGGCGTGGGCGCCGAACTACGGGCTGACGTTCGCGGCGATCGTGCTCAGCGGGCTCGGCGTCGCGGCCTTCCATCCCGAAGGCTCGCGATTTGCCAACTACGTCTCGGGCGCGCGCCGCGCCAGCGGAATGAGCCTGTTCAGCGTCGGCGGCAACGTCGGTTTCGCGCTCGGTCCGATCCTGGTCACGCCCTTGATCCTCGCCTTCGGCCTGCACGGGACCAGCTTCGTGCTCGTGCCCACGATGCTGATGGCGGCGGTACTGGTCCACGAGCTCCCGCATCTGAAGGGCTTCCGCTCAGACCTGGTAGGCGGGCGCGTGCGCAAGCACGATCACCACCACGAGGCCTGGGGCCCGTTCGCGCTGCTGGCCGGGGTGATCGCGCTGCGCTCGTTCGTGTATTTCGGGCTGGTCACGTTCATACCGCTGTATTACGTGGCCGACCTGCACGCGAGCAAGGCCTACGGCAACACCGCGCTGGCCGCCATGCTGCTGGGCGGCGCGGCAGGCACGCTGATCGGCGGACCGCTGGCGGACCGGATCGGACGCCGAACTGTGCTGACCGGGTCGATGCTTCTGCTGCCCCCGCTGATCGTCGGGCTCCTGGTCTCCGGACCGGTGCTCGCCGTGGCGTTCGCGGCGTTGACCGGTGCGGTCACGATCGCGACGTTTGCGGTCACGATCGTGATGGGCCAGGAGTACCTACCCGGGCGCCTCGGCGTCGCCGCCGGGGTGACGATCGGGCTGTCGATCGGGCTCGGCGGGGTGGGAGCCCCGGTGCTCGGGCTGATCGCCGATGCTCATGGCCTGCGCGCGGTCTTCGAAGTGCTGGCGGTGCTGCCGCTGCTGGCGCTTGCGCTGACCTGGACGCTTCCTCGGAAGGTGCCTACGGCGCAAGCTCCGGCGCGTATGCCGCCCGCTTCCAGGCTTGTTTGAATGCGGCGCTTGAATGCGCTGCGTCTCGGCGGCTGCCGTCGCTGGTGTAGGCGCTGTACGGAAATACGACGACATTCGAGCGGCCCCCGGCGGCGCTGGGCGGCGTCCTCGTTCGGTCACGTGCCAGAGGCACGCTCCCTCACTGCGTCCTTGCCCAGCATCCCCCGGTGACCACTCTCGGCGTCGCCGTATTTACGAAACGCACCACTAACGCAATGAACGTAACGATCGCGCTGCGCCGCTGTACATTTGATTGAAAGGTCCGGCTGCGGCGCGCCATATGCCTGTTATCGGCCCTCGCGCCGGGGGTTGTATAGATACCCGGACCACCTGGACCCTGTGAGCTTCTCCACACAAAGCCTGTACCGCTGGCTGCCGCGCCTTGCCGCAGCTGGCGCCACCTTGGTCGGACTCGTCAACACGGCCTCGTCGTTGACGCCGAACATGCGCTGGCGCGGCCACCTGCTGCTCGATGTCGAACCGGTGCAAGCGATGCGCCTGTTCCACGCGCTCGCGCTTCCCGCCGGCCTCGCGCTGCTGGTCGTCGCGCCGTACCTGCTCAGACGCCGTCGCCGGGCCTGGGAGGCGGCGATTGTGCTGATGCTCGCGCTTGGACTGTTCGACCTGCTGAAGGGACTCGATTTCGAGGAAACGGCGGTCACCTGGGGCACGGCTGCGGTCTTGCTCGGCGGCAGCAGCGCGTTCACCGTCCACCACGACCCGATCACGCTGCGCTCGGCGATCTGGCGCGTGCCGCTGCTCGGGATTGCCGGCCTGTTCGCCGCCGCGCTCGCGACCTGGGCGTCACAGGGACATCCGTCGTGGAGCTCGATTGCGCGCGAGACGGGCGACCTCCTGCAATGGCAGTCGGGGCCGATCCACTACCACCATCACTTTGCCTGGATCCCGCTGGCGGTTCACCTGATCGAGCTTGGCACGCTCGTTGCGATTGCGTATGTGATCTTCCGCCCGCTCGCCGCGCCGCGATTGCTGCCGAGCCCACGCGCACGCGCCGCCGCTGCCCAGCTCGTGCGCGACCACGGGACCGACACGCTCTCGTTCTTCAAGCTCCGCACCGACCAGCAGTACTTCTTCTCCTACGATCGCCGCGCGTTCGTCGGCTACCGGATCGAGAACGGCGTGTTGCTGTTGTCCGGCGATCCGGTTGGTCCGGACGACGCGTTCGAGGGGCTTCTGCGGGAGCTGCGCGCGTTCGCCGACACCCGCGGGTTGAAGCTCGGGGCGGTCGGGGCCAGCGAGCGCCTGTGCCCGCTGTACGAGCTGCTCGGCCTGCACACGATTTACCTCGGGGATGAGGCGATCATCGACCTCGAGCGCTTCTCGCTCGAGGGCCGCGCGATTCGCAAGATCCGCCAATCGGTGAGCCGCCTGACGAAGGCCGGCTACAGCGCCGAGCTGGTCGGGCTGGGTGCACTCGACGCGGCGACGCTCGATGAAGTCGAGCATGTGCTCGCGGCCGGCCGCGAGGGTGCCCCGGAGCGCGGATTCTCGATGGCGATGGACTCGATCCGCTGCCCGCACGGGGACGAGACGCTGGTGCTGCTGGCGCGCGATGAGCAGCGCGCGATCAAAGGCGTGCTGCATTTCGTCCCGGTCTACGGCCGCAACACCGTCTCGCTTTCGTTCATGCGCCGCGACCCCGGGACCCCCAACGGGCTGACTGAATTCCTCGTGGTCAAGGCCGTGGAGCTGCTGCGCGAACGGGGGCTTGATGAAATGTCGCTGAACTTCGCCGCCTTCGCGAAGTGGATCCACAGCCCGGAGAGGCGCTCCGAGCGCGTTTTGGGCAAGCTCGTGACGCTCGGCAACCCGTTCTTCCAGATCGAGAGTCTGTACCGCTTCAACGCGAAGTTCTTTCCCCGGTGGGAGCCGCGGTTCCTCGTCTACGAGGGGACGTTCGGGCTGCCGAGAGCAGGAATCGCGGCGCTGTGGGCCGAGGGCCAGCTGTGGAAACCGAGCATCGGCAGGTCGTGAACGGGCCCAGTCATGCGCCCCCAGCCCATGGCATTCTTATTAGAGTGCCGTTATCTGCGCTTGAACGCTAGACTCGGGCCTGCCGCATGCTGGGTGCAGGCGCCGGGTCCAACCCGCCGGTCAGGGCTCCCTGGCTTGGCGCAGCGCCCGCGGTACGGAGCCTAAATGCCATCACTGAGATCTCGCGAGGACCATCTGATCGATGGACCGACAACCGACCAATCGCGCCGCAGCCGCGGGCTCGCTGCTGGTTGCAGCGGTCTTGGTGTGTGCAGCAATCGGTTTCGGCATCGGCGCGCTCGTCGGCGCCACAGGCCCGCTTGCGATCATCGGCGTGTTCGCGGGTTTCGCGCTCGGGTTCACTCTCCTCTATCAACGGTTTAAGGACCTCTGAACCTTGGCAGTCGTTCGTTACTTCGATTTTGTCGTGCTCGCGCTCGCGTTGCCGGTGTTCATCGTCGCCGACCTTCCGATCGTTGGGTACCTGACGGCAGCGGCCGCCTGGTGCGGTCAGCGCGCGATCCAGATCTTCACGACGCGCAGAGCCGCGGCGAGCAAGGACCCTCGGACCGTGGTTGGGCTGATGGCGGGCAGCATGATCGGTCGCGGCTGGCTGGTCGCCGGGGCGATCTTCATCGTTGGCGTCGCGGACTCGAGCAAGGCAGGCCTTTCCGCCGCCGTGCTGACGATCGCGCTGTTCACGGTCTACTTCACCGTGAACATGATCCTGCGGCCGTTTGAGGCCCCCTCCGGCCGCGCATCCCCGCAATCGCCCGGCCACCCCCCGACCCAGCCCGGAAACCCGTCATGAGGACCCGCACCAAGGTGCTGCTGTTCTTCGGCGGCCTGTTCCTGTCGATGATCCTGCTGTTCGCGGCGTTCGGCTCGCACGGCATGAACACCGAGTTTCAGCCGCAAAACGACTTCAAGCTCGATCCGTGGGTGAAGATCAAGATCGGCGGCATCGATCTGTCGATCACGAAGGCCGTCCTGTACCTGATCCTGGCCTCGATCCTGACTGTCGTCACGATGACCTGGGTCGCCCGTCGCATGACGCAGCGCCCCAACCGCGTGCAGACAGCCGTCGAAGCCGCCTACTCGCTGATGCGCGACAACATCACGGGCGGGAACATGGATCGCGAGATGGCGACCACGTGGTTCTCGTTCGTCGCCACGATCTTCCTGTTCATTTGGTTCTCGAACATCATCGGGTACATCCCGCTGCCGACGAACACGCAGGACAAGATCAACGTCTTCGGCGCGCACATCCCGAGCTTTGCGTTGTATGCCGCGACGGCGAACATCTCGGTGACGCTGGTCCTGTCCCTGACGGTGTGGATCCTCTACCACTACATCGGGATCAGGGCACAGGGGCCGATCGGCTATTTCAAGAGCTGGCTGCCGGCGGGAACGCCGCGAGGCCCGTTCGGTCTCGGCTACGCGGGGATCTTCCTGATCGAGACGATCTCGCAGTTCGTGCGGCTGATCTCGCTCGCCGTCCGGTTGTTTGCCAATATCCTCGCCGGCCACCTGCTGATCCTGTTCATGGGTGGAGGGCTTGTCGTACTACTCGGACTGGCAGCGCTGGGCCCGCTGACATTCGTTGTCGCGGTCCTGTTCTTCATGTTCGAAGTCGTGCTGATCGCAACACTGCAGGCGTTCATCTTCGCCACCTTGACAGCGATTTACTTCGGCGGCGCCGCCGCCGCCCACCACTAGCTTCCGGAGGAATAAGACAGACATGCTCCACGCCATCCTTCAGTTCGCCGCCACGATTCCCGAGAATGAGGCGATTGGTCGTAAGGCCGGTAAGGCGATTGCGCTGGGCGTCGGCGCCGGTCTCGGGACGATCGGCCCCGGTATCGGGGTCGGTTTCATCTTCGGCAAGGTGATCGAGTCGGTCACGCGGCAGCCGGAGATGCGGGATGAGATCACTTCGATTCAGTGGCTTGGGTTCGCGTTGACCGAGGCAATCGTGTTCTACGCGTTCATCTTCGGCCTGATCGCCTTCTTCCTGTCATAGCAATGGGCGCTCTGCACACAGCCGCATCGAGCGGCGGGAACTTCCTCGTCACGCCGAGCGTCGGCCTGATGATCTGGACACTGCTGACGTTCTTCGTCGCAGTGTTCCTGCTGGCAAAGCTGGCGTTCCCGCGGATCAAGGAGGCGCTCGACCGCCGTCAGCGGGCGATCGAGGACTCGATCGACGCAGCCGAGCACACCCGGCAGGAAGCCGACAAGCTGCTCGCCGAGTACCGCGAGCGGCTGCGCGAAGCTCGTGGCCAGGCCGACGAGATCGTCGAGCGCGCGCGCAAGGCCGCAGAGGTGCATGAGCGTGACTCGTTGCACGATGCGAGCGCCAAGCGTGAGCAGTTACTCGAGCAGACCCGGCGAGACGTCGAAGCGGAGACTCGTCGCGCGATCCAGGAGATCCGGCGAGAGGTCGCCGACTTGACGGTGATGGCCACCGAGAAGGTCACGCGCAAGACACTCACCCCAGCAGACCAGCGGCGCCTGGTGGAGGACGCGCTCTCGGAGCTCGATTTCACCGCACTGGCCCCCGGAGAGCACAACTAGACGTGGAAGAGATCGCAACGGTCTACGCGCGTTCGCTGTTCGAGGTGGCCAAGGAGCACGGCCGCCTCGATCAGGTGCGCGAACAGGTCGGCCAGTTCGCCGACGCACTAAACGGCAACCGCGATCTGGCGATCTTCTTCTTCTCGCCGTACTTCTCGACCGAGGAGAAGAAGGACGGCTTGAAGCGGCTGATCGACGGCGCCGACCCGGTCTTCATGAACTTTCTCGAGGCGCTCGTCGAACGTCATCGAATGCCGGCGATCTTCCGGATCCGGACCCACTACGACCAGCTGTGGGATAACGAGAACCAGCTGCTGCCGGTCGAGGTCACAAGCGCGGTGGCGCTCGACGAGGAGACGATCACGAGCATCGGTACGAGGATCGGTGAGCAGACGGGTCGCACGGTGCAGCTGTCAAGCAAGGTCGACCCCGATGTCCTCGGCGGGATCGTGCTGCGCGTCGGCAATTTCATCCTCGATGCCTCGATCAGGAACCGGCTGAACCAACTTCGAAAGCAAGTCGCGCAGGCCTAGAGCCCGGGTCGCCGCGCCGTCAAGGAGCACGTCATGCAGATCAAACCCGATGAGATCACCTCAATTCTCAAGAGCCGGATTGAGGGCCTGGACACCACGAGCGCCGACCTGACCGAGGTCGGAACGGTGCTGTCCGTGGCCGACGGCATCTGCCGCATTCACGGCATCGAGAACTGCATGTCGTTCGAGATGCTCGAGCTGCCCCACGACGTGATCGGACTCGCGTTGAACCTCGAGTCAGACAACGTCGGCGCGGTGCTGTTCGGCGACTGGGAGAAGATCGTCGAAGGCGACACGGTCCGGCGCACCAAGCGCCTGCTCGAGATCCCGGTCGGGGAGGCGTTGCTCGGCAGGATCGTCGACCCGCTGGGCAATCCACTCGACGGCAAGGGCGAGATCCGCACGAGCGAGTTGCGGCCGGCCGAGCACAAGGCTCCCGGCGTCGTCCAGCGCCAGCCCGTGAAGGAGCCGATGCTCACCGGCCTGAAGGCGATCGACTCGATGATTCCGATCGGCCGTGGTCAGCGCGAGCTGATCATCGGCGACCGTCAGACGGGCAAGACCGCAATCGGGATCGACGCGATCATCAACAACAAGGACCGCGACCTGATCTGCGTCTACGTCGCAATCGGCCAGCGCAAGGCCACGGTCGTCGCGCTCGCGAAGACGCTCGAGGACGCCGGCGCGCTCGACAACACGATCATCGTGATGGCGGCCGCCGACGAGGCCGCGCCGATCAAGTTCCTTGCGCCGTACGCGGGCTGTGCGATGGCCGAGTACTTCCTGTACAGCGGCAAGGCGGCGCTGGCGATCTACGACGACCTCACCAAGCACGCCTACGCGTACCGGCAGATGTCGCTGCTGCTGCGCCGCCCGCCCGGTCGTGAGGCTTACCCCGGGGACGTCTTCTATCTGCACTCGCGGCTGCTCGAGCGCGCGGTCAAGCTCAACGACGATCTCGGCGGCGGCTCGCTGACGGCGCTGCCCGTGATCGAGACGCAGGCCGGCGACGTGTCGGCCTATATCCCCACGAACGTGATCTCGATCACCGACGGTCAGATCTTCCTGGAGCCGAAGCTGTTCTACTCGGGCGTGCGCCCGGCGATCAACGTCGGGATCTCCGTCTCGCGCGTCGGCGGCAACGCCCAGATCGGCCCGATGCGCAAGGTTGCCGGCCGGCTGAAGCTCGAGCTCTCGCAGTACCGCGAGCTCGAGGCATTCGCCCAATTCGGATCCGAGCTCGATCCCGAGACGCAGCGGACATTGGCGCGCGGCGAGCGGCTGGTCAAGACGCTCAACCAGGCTGAGCGTCACCCGATGCCCGCCGAGGACCAGGTGATCCAGATCTATGCGGCGACGAACGGGTATCTGGACAGGATCACGGTCGACAAGGTGGAGAAGTTCCTGGCAGGTCTCACTGAGTCGGTCCGTGGCAATGAGCCCGAGCTGCTGAAGAAGATCGCGAGTGGAGACTGGAGCGACGAAAACCAGTCTCGGGTCGAGAAGGCAGTCCAAACCTATGCCGAGGACTTCGGCTTCGACCTCGACGAGGAGGGACACCCGCTGGAGGACGGTGGGGATGAGCTGCCCGCGGCGCAGCAGCCTGACGCGCCGAGCGACTCGCCACCAACCGATGAGCCGGAGGAGCAGGCGGCCTAGGCCGGCCGGCTGGTAACCCGATGGCAACTTCGCAGCGCGACGTTCGCAACCGCATCGCCGCCATCAAGAACATTCAGAAGATCACGCGGGCGATGGAGATGGTCGCCGCCGCAAGGCTGCGCCGCGCCGAGCAGCGGATCGAGGCGCTCCGACCGTACGCGAGCGCGATCCGACGGATGACCAAGCAGGCTGCTGAAGCAGCCGGCAACGTACCACGGCTGCCGATCCTCGCCGAGCACGACCAGGTCCGCAACGTCGGGCTGTTACTGGTCGCCGGCGATCGCGGGCTCGCGGGCGCGTTCAACTCGAACATCGTCCGCCAGGGTGTCGCCGCCGGCCGCGAGCACCATGGCCAGGGTCACACCGCGATCTACTTCGCCTCCGGCCGCCGGCCTGCCTCCTCGCTGGCATTCCGCGGGCTGGAGCTCGCGGAGAGCTTCATCGGCTTCACCGACCGCCCGGCATACGCCGACGCGCGTCGGATCGCCGAGCGGCTGATGGCGGCATATGTCGACAACGAGGTCGACCAGGTCGAGGTCTTCTACAACGGCTACATCTCGCCGATCTCGCAGGTCGTCCGGCGCGAGACGCTGCTGCCGCTCCAGCAGGCGACGCTGCTGGAAGATGGGGAAGAGGAGGAAGGCTCCGCCGAGCAGCCGGCGCACCGCGCATTGGTCGACTACGAGCCCGATCCAGAGGACATCCTCAAACGTCTGGTCCCCGACTACGTCGAGATCTCGATCTATCGTGCGCTGCTCGAGTCCACTGCCTCCGAGCACGGGGCGCGGATGACCGCGATGCGCAACGCGTCAGAGAACGCGGGCGGGCTGATCGAAGATCTGACGCTTGAGATGAACCGTGCCCGCCAGGCCGAGATCACGCAGGAGATCATGGAAGTGGTTGCCGGTGCAGAAGGGCTCGCTGGGTAGAGCACCACCTAGACTGGAGACACGTATGGCATTGATAGAATCAACCCCGGCAGCAGGGGAGAGCGGGACCGAGAACATCGGCCGGATCGAGGAGATCCAGGGCGTCGTGATCGAGGCCGTGTTCCCTGGCAAGCTTCCCGAGATCAACCACGCGATCCGGATCCGCCGGCCCGCGGCGGCCGCTGCCGAGGAGGATCTCGATCCCAGCGAGGAGGCGTGGCTCGTATGCGAGGTGCAGCAGCACCTCGGCGATGACCGCGTCCGCGCCGTCGCGATGGACACCACCGATGGCCTGTCTCGCGGCACCGAGGTGATCGACACGGGCGAGGCGATCACAGTGCCCGTCGGCCGTGCGACACTCGGCCGGATCTTCAACGTGCTCGGTGATCTGATCGACCTGGGCGATCCGATCGCCGAGGACATCGAGCGCTGGCCGATCCACCGTGCGGCGCCGACGATCGAGGCGCTGACCCCGACCGCGGAGATGTTCGAGACCGGGATCAAGGTGGTCGACCTGCTCGCTCCGTATGCGAAGGGCGGCAAGGTCGGGCTGTTCGGCGGCGCCGGTGTCGGCAAGACCGTGATCATCCAGGAGCTGATCCACAATCTCGCGCAGGAACACGGTGGCCTATCCGCGTTCTGCGGCGTCGGCGAGCGCTCGCGTGAGGGCAACGACCTGTGGCTCGAGATGAAGGAATCCGGCGTCCTCGACAAGACGATGCTCGTGTTCGGACAGATGAACGAGCCGCCTGGCGCGCGCATGCGCGTCGCACTGGCCGGCCTGACGATGGCCGAGTACTTCCGCGACCACGAAGGTCAGGACGTGCTGCTGTTCATCGACAACATCTTCCGCTTCGTCCAGGCCGGCTCAGAGGTCTCCGCGCTGCTTGGGCGGATGCCGTCGCAGGTCGGCTACCAGCCGACGCTCGAGTCCGAGATGGGCCAGCTGCAGGAGCGGATCACCTCGACCCGCAAGGGCTCGGTCACGTCGATCCAGGCGATCTACGTGCCCGCCGACGACCTCACCGACCCAGCACCGGCCTCGGTATTCGCCCACCTCAACGCGACGACCACCCTGTCGCGATCAATCGCCGAGAAGGGCATCTACCCGGCAGTCGATCCGCTCGACTCGACCTCCACGATCCTCAAGCGGGAGATCCTCGGCGACGAGCACTTCGATGTCGCCAACGACGTCAAGCAGGTGCTCCAGCGCTACAAGGAGCTGCAGGACATCATCGCGATTCTCGGCATCGACGAGCTCTCCGATGAGGACCGTCGCACGGTCCAGCGCGCACGCCGGCTCGAGCGGTTCCTGTCCCAGCCGTTCCACGTGGCCGAGCAGTTCACTGGAACACCCGGGGTGTATGTGCCGATCGCCGAGTCGATTCGTGGCTTCAAGGAGATCCTCGAAGGCAAGCACGACGATCTACCCGAGCGTGCGTTCTTCATGAAGGGCACGATCGACGAGGTCGTCGAGGACGCGAAGCAGGGCTAGCAAATGGCACGGACGAAGTTCCAGGTGGAGGTCCTCACCCCCGACGGCGAAGTGTTCAACGACGAGGTTGAGATGGTCTCGACGCGGACCTCGACGGGCTCGATTGGCGTGCTCGCCAACCACACTCCAGTGCTCGCGATGCTGGATCCGACCGAGCTGCGGTTGTACAAGACCGAATCGGAGGTTGTGCGCTTCGCTCAGGCCGAGGGCTACATGCAGGTCGGCGGAAACCGGGCGCTGCTGTTGGTCGAGGAGGCATATCCGCCGAGCGAACTCGACGCCTCAGATCTGCGCGAGCGGCTGCAGCGCGCCGAGCGCGAGCTCGAGGCGGCCGGCGATGACACTGAGCGCCGGCGCGTGGCGCAGCGGGATAAGCGCCGGCTCGAGCGGTTCCTGCAGATCGCCGAAGGTTGAGCGAGTCTTTAGAAGCCGGACCAGACGCGGTCCTATCCTAGGCCGATGTTGGACGAGCGAACCCTCGCGGAGCGGTTGATCTCCTATGACACCTCGCGCCGGGAAGAGCTTGTCGCCGCCGCAGGATTTGTGAAGGGATGGCTCGAATCCCGCGACATCGAAGTGCGCGGCCATGATCACAACGGCCTGCCGGTGCTGCTCGCGGAGGTCGGTGCCGCCGGGGCGCCCGGTATTCCTTGCGTGATCTTGCACGGACATCTGGACGTTGTACCGGGACGGGCTGAGCAGTTCGAGCCGGTGATCGATGGCGATCGGCTGATCGGCCGCGGTGCCTACGACATGAAGGGCGGACTGGCCGCGATGATGTGCGCGCTGAAGGACGTCGAACGCCAGCAGCGAGTTCACGTCCGACTCGTCTGCGTTCCCGATGAGGAGTCCGAGGAGCTCGATGAGCGCTCGACCGACGCGATTCTCGCGGACGGGTTGACGGGCGACTTCGCGATCACCGGCGAGCCCACCGACATGCACATCGGGGTGGAGGCCAAGGGCGTGCTGGCGATGCGGATCGAGGTCGAGGGGCGTGCCGCCCACAGCTCGACGCCGTGGCTCGGCGACAACGCCGTACTGAAGGCGATCGACGCGTTTCGCAGCATCGAGTCGCTTCCGTTCGCGCGTGAGTCCTCGGAGATGTTCGATCGTCCCTCGATCAATCTGGGCAGGATCGAGGGTGGACGCGCGCTCAACATGGTCCCGGATCTGTGCACGATGGCGGTCGACATTCGCTACCTCCCGAACCAGGATCCGGACGTGATCCTCGAGCAGGTCCGAGGCGTCGCGGGGATCAACGTGACGCGCACATTCATCTACCCGCCGGTGACGGTGTCGCGCACCGATCCGTACGTGCGCGCCTTGAAGGACGCGGTCCAGCGCTCCTCCCGGGGGGAAGTCATGAGCGTGGGCCGCGACGGGGCATCCGACGCGGCTGCGTTCATCGACGCGGGAATCCTTGCCGTCGAGTTCGGCCCCGCCGGCGCGGGTCATCATGGGCCTGAGGAGTGGGTGTCGATCTCGTCGCTCGCCCGGTATCGCCGCGCGCTGGCCGACTTCGTCCGCGTGGTACCAATGTGGTTAGAGGGTGGCTCTTCCGAGCCACGCGAAGACGACTCCGGGCTGCGGGCGATCGAGGGCGGGCTAGCATGAGGAGGCTTCTGTTCCCACACTCGCGGGGTGGGGCGCTGTGGCGGTTTGCGCTGGCCGGCGTCCTCGTCGTGACGTGCACCGCGGCGGCGACCGCGGTGGCGGGCTTGCTGCAGTTCGTCAACCTCCGCAACGACATCAACCAGTCGCTGCCGATCGTCCATCCGCCCGTCTTGATTCCCCAGCCGGGCGCGCCGCAGACGATCCTGATTCTCGGCTCGGACCACCGGGCCGGGGAGCCCCAGAGCGCGGCGAACTCGGACACGATCATGCTCGTTCGGCTCAACGGCAGCTCTGACACGATCAACGTGATCTCGGTTCCGCGCGATTTGCAGGTGAATATCCCGCTCCCGAACGGCTTGACCGAGACGGCCAAGATCAACGCTTCGTACCCGGCCGGCGGCCCCAACCTGGTGGTCAAGACGCTCCAGCACGACGTCTTCCCGCAGCTCAAGATCAATCACATCGTCGACATCAACTTCCTCGGATTCAAGGAGCTGGTGGATGCGATTGGCTGCGTCTACACCGACGTCGACCGCCGCTACTACAACGTCAACCTGGGTACGGCGGCTACGAACTTCTCGGCGATCGACATCCAGCCGGGCTATCAGAAACTGTGCGACGAGAATGCGCTCGCGTACGTGCGCTACCGCCACACAGACACGGACATCGTGCGCTCCGCCCGCCAGCAGGACTTCATCCGCGACGCCAAGGACCAGTACGGCCAGACACGGTTGATCCAAAACAGGGACAAGCTGCTGAAGATCTTCGGCAAGCACACACAGACCGACCCGAACCTGCACACGGTCGACGGCCTGATCAACCTGTTCGACCTTGTCGCATTCGCGGACGGTCACTCGATCCGCGAGGTTCACTTCCCCGCGATCCTGCAGCCATGCCTGCCGCCGGCGCCCTGCTACGTCACGGCCACTCCCGAGTCCGAGGCGCAGGCCTACAAGCGGTTCATGGCCGTGATCAAGACAGGCAACGGTGCTGCTGCAAGCAGCAATACTGCCTCGGCCAAGCCAAAGCGATCACGGTCCTCGCACATCTCGACTGTCGGCCTCGAATCCGATCTCCTCGCCGGCAAGCAGCAGGCGGCTGCAATGCGAAGTCGCCTGCGGGTCTATGTCCCGCGGTTGATCGCCGGCGGAACGACGTATGAGGGCCCGACGCCCGGCGCGTACCCGCGGTCATACGAGCTCCACGATCCTCACGGCAATCCGCACCCCGCCTACCGCGTCGTGCTCGCCTTCAACGCGACGCTCGGCCAGTTCTACGGCGTGCAGGGCACGACCTGGCGCAACCCCCCGATCCTCGCGAGCCCGTCCGAAATCCGCTTCGTCGCCGGCAAGCGATTGGAGCTGCATTTCGACGGTAGAAAGCTGAGACTCGTCGCGTGGCGGACGGCGCAAGGCGTCTACTGGGTCTCGAACACACTGAGCCTCGATCTGACCAACCAGCAAATGCTGGGAATCGCGGCGTCCCTCACGCACGCGTAGCCCTGGCGCCGCGCTCGAAGTCGATGTCTCGCTAGCCTGCTTGCTCCTATGGGGACCACCCAGCGCGAACCGATCGCCGTGATCGGCACCGGATACGTCGGCCTTGTCACGGCCGTGGGCTTTGCCGAGCTCGGCCACGAGGTCTGGTGCGTCGATATCGACGCCGAGAAGATCGCGGCTCTGAACCGCGGCGAGGTGCCGATCTACGAGCCCGGGCTGGAACAATCGATCGCCGCCAACCGGGAGCGGCTGCATTTCATGACCGATCTCGGCCCGGCGCTGGAGCGCACGCGACTGCTGTTCGTCGCAGTCGGGACGCCGCCTACGTACTCCGGCGATGCGGATCTGTCGGCCGTTCACGGGGTCGTCGCCGCGATGCCCTCATCCGACCAGCACGCGCTGGTGATGAAGTCAACCGTCCCGGTCGGCACAGGTGCCTCGATCCGGCGGATCCTCCACGAGGAGGGCAAAGATGGATTCGCCTACGTCTCGTGCCCAGAGTTCCTCAAGGAAGGCTCGGCGCTCGAGGACTTCCGCAAACCCGACCGCGTCGTTGTCGGCGACGAGGGCGACTGGGCCGGTGATGCCGTCGTCGAGCTGTATGCGCCGCTGCACACGCCGCTGGTGCGGACCGACATCCCCAGCGCGGAGATGATCAAGCTCGCAGCGAACGCATTCCTCGCCACCAAGATCTCATTTATCAACGAGATCGCGAACGTGTGCGAGGAGACCGGTGCCGACGTGCTGGAGGTCGCGCGGGGGATGGGGCTCGATCGGCGGATCGGCACGCATTTCCTCAAACCCGGGATCGGGTTCGGTGGCTCGTGCTTTCCGAAGGACGTCTCCGCGCTCAAGCAGCTCGCGGGCAACTCCGGGTACCACTTCCAGCTTCTGACGGCTGTCATCGAGGTCAACGAGCTGCAAAAGCGCCGCGTGATCGGCAAGTTGCACAAGCACCTCGGCTCGCTGGTCGGGAAGCGCGTCACGTTGCTCGGGCTGGCATTCAAAGCCAACACCGACGACATGCGTGAAGCCTCATCGCTGGTCCTCTCGGCGCGGCTCCAGGCCGACGGAGCTCATGTCCAGGCCTACGATCCGGTCGCGGAGCAGGAGGCGCGCAAGCTGATGATCGGCGTGGAGTTCGCCGGCTCCTCGCTTGCGGCGCTCCGGGGCGCTGACGCGTGCATCATCGTGACCGAGTGGCCCGAGTTCGCCGAGCTCGACTGGAGCGAAGTCGCCGGGACGATGCGGGGGCGGCTGGTGGTGGACGGGCGAAACTTCGCCGATCCAGCCGCGGTGAGGGACGCCGGGCTGATCTACGAAGGCATCGGGCGGTAACCGTGGCCCCGACTGCACGTTCAGCTGACGGCCAGGACCACCGGTCTTGCAGGCACTGATCCTGGCAGGGGGAGAGGGCACGCGGCTGCGGCCGTTGACCTCGACAATGCCCAAGCCGGTCGTCCCGCTGGTCGACCGCCCGTTCGTGTCCTACATGCTCGAGTGGCTTCACGGTCATGGCGTCGACGACGTGATCCTGTCCTGTGGATTCATGGCTGACGGCGTGCGGAGCGTGATGGGGGACGGCGCCTCATTCGGGATCCGCCTGCGCTACCTGGAGGAGCCACAGCCGTTGGGAACCGGTGGCGCGTTGAAGTTCGCCGAGGAACTGCTCGACGAGCGCTTCTTCATGCTCAACGGCGACGTGTTGACCGATATGGATCTGACCGCTCAGCTCGAGCAGCACGATCGCACCGGCGCGCGCGCCACGCTGGCGCTGATCGGCGTCGAGGACCCGTCGGCTTACGGGTTGGTCCGGCGCAACGAGGACTGCTCGGTGAGGGAGTTCCTGGAGAAGCCGGGAACCGAACAGATCGATACCAACCTGATCAACGCCGGCGCGTACATCCTCGAGCGCGACGTACTCGACACGATGCCGCACGCGGGAACGAACGTCTCAATCGAGCGAGAGGTGTTTCCGAGGCTTGTAGGTCGCGGTCTGTTCGGGTATGAGTCAAGCGGCTACTGGCTGGATATCGGAACTCCGGAGCGCTATTTACAGGCGACCTTCGACATCCTCGAGCAAAACGTGAGCACCGAGGCCGGGAAACAGCTGGGCGGCGCTGGGCTTGCTGTGTTCAGCGGCGCACGGATCGACGGTCGGGTCGTCGCGCCGGCGATGGTGGGCGCCGATTGCGTGGTCGGCCCGCGCGCGATCGTCGGCGGTCGCGCGGTCCTCGGCCGTCGCGTCACGGTCGCCGATCGTGCGCACGTGGAGAGCTCAGTGCTGCTCGACGGCGCCAGCGTCGGCGCGGGCAGCACGGTCAGATCGGCGATCATCGGGCCGGAGGTGTCGATCGGCGATCGCTGTCAGATCACCGGCGGTGTTGTGCTCGGTGCCGGGGTCAAGATCGGGTCGGACAATGTCCTTGCGGCCGGCGCGCGTATCTTCCCGGGTGTGGAGCTGCCAGACGGAGCGATCAAGTTTTGAGCCAGACGCTGACTCTCAGCCGTGAGACGGTTGCCGCAGTTGACACCACACGTCAGTTCGATGACGTTCTCGGCCTGCCCGACCAGCTTCGAGACGCGCTATGGCGGGCGGAGTCCGCAAACCTCGAGCCGCACGAGTCCCCCGGAGGACTGGTCGTCGCCGGCATGGGTGGATCGGGAATCGGCGGGGCTCTCGCCCGAGCGGTGCTCGGCGACCGCGCGTCCCGGCCGATCGTGATGGCGCGCGACTACGCGCTGCCCGCATGGACGACTCCAGACACGACGGTGCTCTGCGCGAGCTACTCGGGCAGCACCGAGGAGACGCTGGCGCTCTATGACGCGGCCGGTGCGCTCGGCGCCCGGCGGATCGTGGCGACGACCGGTGGCAAGCTGGCCGATGGGGCTCGCGCCGACCGGATCCCTGTGATCCCGTTGCCGGGCGGCTTTCAGCCCCGTGCGGCGGTCGCGTACTCACTCGTCGTCGCGCTCGAGGTTGCCGCGATGTGCGGCGCCGGCGAGCGCCTCCATGCGGAGATCGACGTGGCTGCAGCGCACGCCGAGGCGCTCGTGGCCGAGTGGGGACCGGACGGCAGCGACGACTGCCTGCCGAAGACGCTCGCGCGTGGACTGCTTGGGACTGTGCCGCAGATCGCGGGCGCCGGCCTGACCGCGCCGATCGCGTACCGGTGGAAGACACAAATCAACGAGAACGCGAAGCTCCCGGCGTTCGCCAACGAACTGCCCGAGCTTGACCACAACGAGATCTGCGGGTGGGAGGGGGCCGACGAGCTTGGCCCGTTCAGCGCCGTGTTCCTCGATGACTCCGACCTGCACCCCCGGGTTCGGCAGCGGATCGAGCTGACACGTGGGTGGATCGCCAGCCGCGGAATCGCCACCTACCGGCTCGACACCGTCGGGGAGACGCGGATGGAGCGTCTCGTTTCGCTGGTCCTGCTCGGAGACCTCGTGTCGCTGTATCTCGCCGTGCTGCGCGGCGTCGACCCGGCCTCGATTGACGCGATCGAGCGGCTCAAGGAAGCGCTGGCACGAGGGTAGGCGCCGCCGGCGCTCAGCGCGGAGCCGGAAGGTCGTCGCGGATCTCGATGCCACGCTGCTCGTACAGGCGCGTGTCGGCCGTCCGCAACAGTTCATCGAGCGTCTCGCCGTCGTCTGGGTAAGCGGCGGTGCCGATCGTCAGGTCCCACGCCGACTGAATTCCGAGCGCATCGCGCTGGACGAGCACTTGCGAGGCGATCCTCCGGATGACCACGGTGGCGCCCTCGGGCCCCTGCTCGGCCAGCAGCAGACCCATCTCATCGCCGCCGAGCCGCCCAACGACGTCGTCGGCGCGGGCCGATTCAGAAAGCAGGCCGGCTGCCGCCTTGAGCAGCTCGTCTCCGGCGTGATGGCCCTCGCTGTCGTTGACGCGCTTCATGCCGCGAACGTCGACGTAGGCAAGCACGAATGGGCGCTCATACCGGCGCGCCCGGGCGAGTTCGCGCTCCGCGGCGATGATGAATCCGCGCCTGTTCAGAACTCCGGTGAGGCCATCGGTCATCGCGGCCTGATTGAGCGCCGCGAACTGGTAGGCCTGTCGGCGCACTCGGCGCGCGGACCAAAGCGCGGCCGCGCCTGCGACGCCCGCGAGGGCGAACGCTGCCCCGAGCGCGATCCAGATCTCGAGCGGCACGACTTCAAGGATCTTCACAAGCGGCGCGACTGCCCCGATGAATGGCAGGGTGACCCCCGCGGCTGGTTTCTCGTTCGAATGGTGGGAGTCGTTAGCCGTGGCGGCCGGTGACGCCGACGGTAGGCCACCGAATATACGGCTGAGCGCGCCGCCGGCAGCCGTGGGGGTCGAGATCAGGACGGTCCGACCGCCGGCCGCGGTGGTGCCCCCGGCGCCGGCGGGCCGCCGTGGCTTCGTGCTCTTGTGAGACGTGGTCGAGGTGAAGTGGTTGGACCGTGCGCCCGGAGGTTGGGTCGTGCTCGGCGTCGTGGACGTGGACGTCGTCGTGTTCGGAGCTGGGACCGTGCTCGTCGGCACCGGCGTCGGGGGAGGGGTCACGGTAGGGGGCGGAATCGGCGTGAAGGTTGGCGTGCCGACCGCGCCGGGCTGCTGGCTGACGTGGCATGAGCCGGTGCACTTACTGCCGGCGCCGGAGCCGCTCTGGCTGCTGCTCCCATTGCCGCCGCGGCCCTGCGCGCCCGTGCTCTGTGATGTTGAGCCGCTTCCGGCGGTGGTGGGACTGCCGCTCGAGCGAGTCGTACCGCTGTCGCCGCTGCTTGACCCGGTGCCGCCACGTCCGCCGGTGCCGCCTTGCGGGTCGCCGCCCGAGCCGCTGGTGCCGCCGGGACTGGCCGAGGGGCTCGCCGCGGGGCTGCTGCCGGAGTCGGTGGAGCCGCTGGAGCCGGTGGCGCCGGTGGCGCCGCTGGAGCCAGTTGAGCCCGTGGAGCCGCTGGAGCCGGTGGAGCCAGTGGAGCCAGTGGATCCTCCGGACCCTCCGGACCCTCCGGAGCCGCCGGAGCCGCCGCCGCGGCCGCCGCTCGGATCGCCGGTGCTCTGGCTCGGGTCGCTTTGCGCTTGGCTGCTCTGGGCGCTCGAGTTGCCGCCGCGTCCGACGCCGGGGTCGGTGCTCGCCGCGTTCGCGTGGAACTGGAACGCAATCGGCACCTGAGCCGGCATTGCAGCCGCACGGGCGCTGGCATCGCCGGGCGCGCCGCCGGTTGCGACAACCGGGACGCAGATTCCGACCAACAGCGCAAACGCGCAGATCCCCTTACCGCGCTTCATCAGTTACTGGACGCTTTCGGGACGGTGGACGTATGTGGGGCGGCTACCGAAAAGCTCGGTTCCAACTCCCATAGCACAATCATCGACAGACGGGCGCGCGATCCTGAGCCCATGACCGGCGTGAACCGGTTTTTGCTGGACAAGTGTTGTACGGAAGCCGCTCCAAACCTTGACACTGTCGTGGTAATGTTGGCGGGAATGAAGGCTTTGACCATTCACGAAGCTGCGGAGACGACCGGCTGGTCGCCGCGAATGTTGCGTTATGTAGAGCGCACCGGGCTCGTCACACCCGCCCGGTCGTCGTCGGGCTACCGGCTGTACGGACCGGCCGAGCTACAGCGGCTGCGGACGCTGAAAGAGCTGCTCGGCCGCTTCGACGTCGGCCTCTCGGACGTCGCGTTCGCTGCCCGCCTGGAGACCGATGCCGAGTTGCGCGACGCGGTCCGCGGCTGGCTCGAGGCCACACCTAGCCGTCCTGAGAACGTCGATCCGGCGGACTGGCTGAAGTTCGAGCAGGAAAAGCACCAACGGCTGCTCGCCGCCGCCTGAAGAACCCGTAGACACCTGATCACGAGACTGTGGAGATGCAATGAGCACGACCGCCGCACACACCGATTTCAAGGTTGCCGACCTCTCGCTTGCCGCTTTTGGCCGCAAGGAGATCCGACTCGCCGAGCACGAGATGCCGGGACTGATGGCGACTCGGCGCGAGTACGCCGACCAGCAGCCCCTAGCGGGAGCGCGGATCACCGGGTCGTTGCACATGACAATCCAGACAGCGGTGCTGATCGAGACGTTGGTGGCGCTCGGGGCGCACGTGCGCTGGGCCTCCTGCAACATTTTTTCCACACAGGATCACGCCGCGGCCGCCGTGGTCGTCGGACCCGAGGGGACACCGGTGCAGCCGCGGGGCGTGCCCGTGTTCGCCTGGAAGGGGGAGACGCTCGAGGAGTACTGGTGGTGCACCGAGCAGGCGCTGAGCTGGCCTGACGGAGACAACGTCACGGGCCCGAACATGATCCTCGACGACGGCGGCGATGCGACGATGCTGGTCCACCATGGTGTCGAATTCGAGCGCGCCGGCGCCGTGCCGGATCCGGCCAGCGCCGATTCCGAAGAGTTCCGGATCGTGCTCGCATTGCTGCAGCGCACGCTGCATGAGGATCCGCAGCGCTGGACGAAGGTGGCCGAGGAGATCAAGGGTGTGACCGAGGAGACGACGACCGGTGTCCACCGCCTCTACCAGTTCGCCGAGCGGGGTCAGCTGCTGTTCCCGGCGATCAACGTCAACGATTCCGTGACGAAGTCGAAGTTCGACAACAAGTACGGCTGCCGGCACTCACTGATCGACGGGATCAACCGGGCCACCGACGTTCTGATCGGCGGCAAGGTGGCCGTGGTCTGCGGCTACGGCGATGTCGGCAAGGGCTGCGCGGAGTCACTCAGCGGGCAAGGTGCGCGGGTTGTGGTCACCGAGATCGACCCGATCTGCGCCCTGCAGGCGGCGATGGAGGGCTACCAGGTCGCGACGCTCGAGGACGTTGTGGCGACAGCCGACATCTTCGTCACGGCGACCGGGAACAAGGACGTGATCACAGCCGAGCACATGGCTCGCATGAAGCACCAGGCGATCGTCGGCAACATCGGCCACTTCGACAACGAGATCGATATGGCCGGTCTCGCGGGCACGCCCGGCGTCGAGCGGATCGACATCAAGCCGCAGGTCGATGAGTGGGTGTTCGAAGACGGCCACACAGTGATCGTGCTGTCGGAGGGCCGGCTGCTGAACTTGGGCAACGCGACCGGCCATCCCAGCTTCGTGATGTCGAACTCGTTCACCAACCAGGTGATCGCACAGATCGAGCTGTTCGGCCACACCGAGATCTACGAGAAGCGCGTGTACACGCTGCCTAAGCACCTCGACGAGAAGGTTGCGCGACTGCACCTTGACGCGCTCGGCGTGAAGCTGACCACGCTGACCGCGGAGCAGGCCGCGTACCTCGGGATTCCGCAAGACGGCCCGTACAAGGCCGACCAATACAGGTACTAGCCGCACTGCGACGGCTGACCCCAGCGCGATGGAACGGACGTCTGTCCCGGCGCACGAAATCGCCGATCTGAGCCTCGCCCCCGAGGGCGCGGCTCGGATCGAGTGGGCGTCGGAGCAGATGCCCGTCCTCGGGCAGATCAGGGAACGGTTCGAGCTCGAGCGCCCGCTCGAGGGCATCCGGATCGCCGCCTGCCTGCACGTCACCGCCGAGACGGCCGGCCTGGTGCGAACGCTGATGGCGGGCGGAGCCAGCGTCGGGCTGTGCTCCGCCAATCCGCTCTCCACCCAAGACGACGTCGCGGCCGCACTGGTGCTCGAGCACGGGGTGGAGGTCAGGGCACGCCGCGCCGAAGGGCTCGGTGCGTACGCACAGCACCTGCGGGCGCTGATCGCATCCGGGCCGCGGATCACGATCGACGACGGCGCCGACCTGATCGTGACGATGCACGAGACCGACGGCGGTCAGACCGACGACCTGATCGGCGGAACCGAGGAGACGACCACAGGACTCGTGCGGCTCCGGCGCCTGGAGGCCGGCGGCGGGCTTCGCTGTCCGGTGCTGGCGGTCAATGAGGCTCGGACCGAACGGGCGCTGAACGACCGCCACGGCACGGGGCAGTCGGCGCTCGACGGGATCGTGCGGGCGAGCAACGTGCTGCTCGCCGGCCATACGTTGGTCGTTCTCGGCTATGGCTGGGCAGGTCTAGGCGTGGCGGAGCGTGCCCGTGGCGCCGGCGCGGCGGTGATCGTGTGCGAGGTTGACCCGCTGCGCGCACTTGAGGCGAGGATGGCCGGTTACGAGGTGATGCCCGCGCTGGCGGCCGCCGAGCGCGGTGACGTGTTCGTCACCGTGACGGGTTCACGGCGCGTGCTGCGTGGCGAGCACTTCCAGCGGATGAAGGACGGCGCCCTACTCGCCAACGCCGGCCATTTCGATGTCGAACTCGACTTGGAAGAGCTGCGAGCGCTCGCCACCGGAGGGGTCAGGGACGTGCGCCCGTTGATCGAGCAGCACGTGCTGGGAGACGGCCGTCGGCTGAACCTGCTGGCGCGCGGTCGCGTCGTCAACCTCGCCGCCGCTGAAGGCCACCCAGCCGCGGTGATGGATGTCTCGTTCGCGCTTCAGGCTCTGTGCGTTGAGGAGCTCGTGCGCCGTGGCGCAGATTACGAGCCCGGGGTTCGGCCCGTCCCGGCCACGATCGATCACGAGGTCGGGAGGCTGAAGCTTGCCGCACTGGGGGTCGAGATCGACGCGCCCACGCCCGAGCAGGAGCACTACCGGGAATCCTGGGGTTGAGCCGCGGCGAACGACAGACACGCCGTCGTCGCCGTCTGCGAGGATCCCCGATCAGATGGCGACGACAGGCGCTCCAAAGACGGCCAGGGGCGGAATCGACCTGGGCGGCACGAAGATCGAGGCGGTGGTGGTCGATCCACGTAACAACGTGCTGGGCTCCGCGCGCCGTCCGACGCCGACATCGGGCACGCCCGCCGACGTCGCCGGGCAGATGGCCGACGCGATCTTCGAAGCGGCACAGGTTGCCGGGCTAGAGCCAAGCGCCCTGCAGGGAGTGGGCGTGGGCTCGCCGGGAGTCGTCAACCCCGAGACCGGAGCGGTGACGAGTGCCCGCAATCTGCCCGGTTGGGAGGGCACCTTCGCACTCGGGTCGGTGCTCAGCGGCAAGTTCGGTACCCGCGTGGTCGTCGGCAACGACGTGCAGGTCGCGACCGACGCTGAGTTCAAGCTGGGTGCGGGGAAGCCGTACCGATCGCTGCTCGGCGTGTTCTGGGGAACCGGCGTGGGCGGTGGGCTGATCCTCGGGGGCAAACCGTGGGTCGGTCGCGGCGGGGCCGGCGAGATCGGGCACGTGGTCGTCGAGCTGGACGGGGCGCGTTGCGGCTGCGGGCGACGCGGCTGCATGGAGGCATACGCGGGGCGTGGCGCAATGGAGGCACGCGCCCGCCGGCGCATGGAGAAGGGGCACAAGAGCGATCTGTTCACGCTGATGAAGGAGCACGGCCGTACGCGCTTGACGAGCTCGATCTGGTTTCACGCCCTCGAGCGCAAAGACAAGGTCGCCACCAAGATCATCGACGAGGCGATCGTTGCGCTTGGCGCCGGCATTGGTTCGTCGGTCAACCTGCTGGATGTCGAAGCGGTGATCATCGGCGGCGGGTTGGGCGTGCGGTTCGGGGAGCCGTTTGCCAAGCGGATCGCTGACGCGATGCAGCCGCATCTGTTCAACGACGGAAACCCTCCGGACGTGCGGGTCGCGGAACTGGGGGACCTCGGCGGAGCGCTCGGGGCCGCCCTGCTCGCTCGCCAGGCGCGTCGCGCGCTCGCAAGCCCTAACGCAAGCTAAACGCTTTAGGTAGGTTCAGCTAAATCCGTTTTCTGGCAGGGAAGCGCCGACTCTGGCAGGATGAGCCGGCCTCGTGACAGCGCGGGGCAGAGGGGAGAGACAATTTCAACCCGCCAGAACGGCACGAAGGCCCAGGACGGACGCGGAAACGGACGCCCTGCCGGGGCTGACGCGTCGCGAACTCGCAGAGCCGAAATGGTCACCAGGGTTGCCGCCGGTGGATCGCTGCTGCTTGCGATCGTGCTCGTCGTGCTCGTGCTGTTCAACAGTGGCTCGACGTACACGATCAAGGCCAACTTCGTGGACGCGGGTGGCCTCGTCACCGGCGACGACGTCCTGATCGGACCCGCCAAGGTCGGGTCGGTCACGTCGATCAGCCTGACCCCGAACGGTCAGGCGCAGGTCGTGATGGGCTTTGACTCGAGCGTCAGTGCGATGCCGCTGGGCACGGTCGCCCGCATTTATGAAAACTCGCTTTCGGGGATCGCCAACAAGTACGTCGTGCTCGAGCCCGGGTCGTCGGCCGCGCCGTCGATCCCCAGTGGGGGCACGATCACGCTCGGACCGCACGTACTCACAGGTCAACCTCGACGCTGTGTTCGACACCTTCGACCCGCTGACTCGCGCGGGGCTGTCCAGCTTCATCCGAGGCGAGGCCGCGAGCATCAAGGGGCGCGCGATCGCCGCCAATCGCACGCTGAACTATCTCGCGCCGGGGCTGGCCAGCACGAGCAATCTCACCGCCGAGATCGTGCGTGAAGAGCCGGCGTTCGACGGTCTCGTCGTGCAAGGCGCGCAGGCCCTCTCGGCGCTTGCGGCGAGGAGCACCGAGCTGACGCAGCTGATTGGGAACACGAGCGCGACTGCGGGCGCGATCGCGAGCCAGAGCCAGGCGCTGGAGCAGGCGCTGACGCTCCTCCCGAACACCCTGACCCACTCGACCTCGACGTTGGGGCGACTCGACGCGACCCTGAACACACTCGAGCCCTTGGTCGCGACTGCCAAGCCGGCAGTCCGGAACCTCGCGCCGTTCGCGACCGCGTTGCGGCAGACGATCGACGTCAGCATCCCCACGGTCCGGCTGCTCAACGACCTGATCCGCAACCCTGCCGGCACGGGCGACCTGATCACGCTGATGCGGGAGACGCCACCTCTCGTGGCTGTGACGACTGTTGCGTTCCCGCGCCTGATCGAGGAGATGAACCGCTCACAGCATCAGCTCGACTACCTGCGCGAGTTCACACCCGACGTCGTCGGCTCGATCACGAACCTCGGCCAGGCCAGCGGCTACTACGACGCCAACGGTCACTACACCCGAACGCAGCCGGTGTTCAACGCGTTCGGTGTCAACGGTGCCAATCAGCTCGTCTCCCGCTCGCCATCGCTGCGCAACGAAGGTCTGCACCAGGTGAAGAGCCGCTGCCCGGGCGGTGCCGTCCAACCGACTTCGGATCACTCCGCCCCGTGGCCGGTGCTTGGCTGCAACCCCGCCAACACGCCGCCAGGGCCGTGAGACGCCTCGCCTTCATCACCACCGTCATCGTCGCCGCCGTCGCCGCGGCGACGGCATTTGCGGCGAGTCAGTCGCAACGTCCGCAGGGGCCATATCTCGTGCGCGCGATCTTCGATGACGCAGCCTTCGCCGTCTCGGGCGAGGACGTGCGAATCGCGGGCGCGACCGTTGGCAGCATTCAGTCGCTCGACGTGACGCCGGCGAAGAAGGCGGCGGTCACTCTGGCGATCAAGGACAACCGATTCCAACCCTTTTACGCCAACGCGACCTGCGCGATTCGCCCGCAGTCGCTGATCGGCGAAAAGTACGTCGACTGCCTTCCCGGCACGTCGAGCAGCCCTCCGCTGACTCGGATCGACAAGGGTCCAGCCGCGGGGACCTACTACCTACCGGTAACGCCGGACGAGCTCGCCGATCGACAGCGACATCGTCCAGGACATCTCCCAGCAGCCGGTGCGGGAGTCGTTGTCGATCATTATCAACGAGTTCGGGACCGCGCTTGCGGCGCGCGGCTCAGATCTCAACGCGGTCATCCACCGCGCCAATCCCGCGCTCGGTTACACCGACCAGGTCTTCCAGATTCTGGCCCGGCAGAATCGTCAGCTGGCGAAGCTGGCCTCCGACTCTGACGCAGTGCTCGCGCCGCTCGCGCGGGATCGGACGGCGATCTCGCGCTTCGTCCGAGGAGCGAACGCCACGTCTGTGGCGAGCGCGACCCGCGCCGCCGACATCCAGAGGACGTTCCAGCTCTTCCCATCGTTCCTTCAGCAACTGCGCCCGCTGATGGCCGACCTTGGCGTTCTCGCTGACCAGGGCACACCGCTCCTCAACGAGTTGGGTCGCGGCGCGTCAGATCTCGGTCGAGAGTTCAAGAACCTGACTCCGTTCGCGAAGGTCGCCCGCACGTCGCTGATCAATCTCGGGGCGTCGGCGGCGCAGTCCCAGCCGTACTTGATCGCATCCGAGCCGCTGGCGAAACGTCTCTTGAAGCTGGGCAACGCGACGCTGCCGGCTGCCGTGTCGCTCGACCGCTTGACCGGGAGCCTCGATCAGACCGGCGGGCTCGAGTTCCTGATGTCGTTCCTCTACAACGCGGCGAACGCCGGCAACGGCTTCGACGCCTCCGGCCACTTCCTCCGCACACAACTGCAGGCCGGCACGTGCACCGGGTTCGCTGGAGCGCCGATACCGGGATGTTCGGCGAACTTTCTGACCGGCTCTGCAGCGTCGGCAGCCCGGCTGACGTCAGATGTCGTCTCGCGCAATGCGGCAAACGCCCACGCCGCCAAAGCGAAAGTGCGCCACGTCGCGGACGCACCTGTTGTCGGGGTCACCCCGCCGCCGGTCAGCCATCGGCCGGGGGGTCCCCCGTCGCCACCCACGACGCCGCGAGGCTGCAGGGACTGCTCGACTACCTGATCGGCGGTAGCAGATGAACGGCCGCGGACGTCGCGAAGGCAGCCCGCTGAGCAGCCCGGTGCTCGTCGGCGCGCTGACCGTGCTGGTCACGGTCGTCGCGGTGACGTTGGCGTACAACGCGAATCAGGGGCTGCCGTTCGTGCCCAGGTACACGGTCAACGTGCAGATCCGCGACGCAAGCGAGGTGACCCGCAACGCCGACGTCCGCATCGGAGGCTCGCAGGTCGGATTCGTCAACAAGGTCACGGCGTCGCGAGACTCCGCCGGCCGGCCCATCGCCGTGGTCAACATGAAGCTGCAGGAAAGCGTCAAGCCGCTGTCGACGGACTCGAGGGTCATCGTGCGGCTGAAGGGCGCGATCGGCCTCAAGTACATCGAGATCGACCTCGGGCCACGCGGCCACGGACATTCCTGACGGAGGGACGGTACCGGTGACGCAGGCAAGCTCGACCGTGGACCTCGATCAGGTCCTGTCGATGTTCACGCCGGCCACACGACGGGGCGTGGCCAAGTCGACGATCGGCTACGGCGTCGCTCTCGCCGGACGCGGAACCGACCTCAACAACGCCATCGTGGCCTTTGTGCCGCTGCTCCGCGACCTCGCGCCGGTGGCCCGCAACCTGAGCTCCACGAGGACCGATCTCGGCGGCTTCTTCCACGGTCTCGAGAGCTTCAGCAACGCGCTTGTGCCCGTAGCTGAGACGCAGGCGAACCTCTACACGAACCTCGCCGCCACGTTCGACTCGCTGGCCACGGTTGCTCACCCGTTCCTGCAGGAGTGGATCTCGGACACGCCGCCGGAGTTCACTGCGGTCATCCAGAACAGCCCGACGATCCAGGCGTTCCTCCTCGACACCGCGGCGTTCTTCCGTGAATCGCTCCCGGGCGCGCAGACGATCCCGCAGTCCGCGCCGGTGCTGGCCGATGCATTCGCGATCGGAACGCGCACCCTTCCCGGTACGGCCGAGTTAGACAAGTTGACGGTCAGCCTCTCCAAGCACATCGCAGCCTTTGGGGAGACGCCGGCCGTGCAGCAGGGTCTCGACAGACTGACGCTGACGTCGAACGCGCTGCGCGCGCCACTCCAGTTCCTTACGCCGATGCAGGCGAGCCTGCAACTACGTGAGCCTGTTGCTGCGCAATCTGGCGAACGCTGCTGTCGGCCGCAACGGCAACCGGCACGACGTTGAACGTGCTCCCGGTCGCGATTGGAGACGTGACTCGGAGGCGAGTCCGTCCCGTCGCAGAAGCCGTACCTGACGCCGGGCGGCACCGGTGACCAGCAGGGACCGCTCCACGTCGATCCGTATCCGAATACGGACGCGCCCGGGCAGACCCCTGAGTGCTCGGCCGGAAACGAGCCCTACTCACCCGCTGCCGCCAGGATCGGCAATCCACCGGGGAACGTGGGACTCAAGACAGAGGTCACGAAACGGAGTGGCCAGTGAGGCGCCACCAACCACGGGTGAGCAATCTGGTCGCGGGATTGATCGGGATCGTGGTGATCGCGATCGCCTGCTATGCCGTATTCGGGGGCTCCTGGCCGTTCAGCAGCCCGCCGTTCACGCTCAAGGGGCTGTTCACGACCGAGACGGCGCTTCACATTCCGTCTCCGGTCCGGATCGCCGGCGTCGACGTGGGGCAGGTGGTGTCGGTCCACCGCGTCTCCAAGTCCTCCACTGCCTCGGTCATCACGATGGAGATCGAGAAGAACGGCCTGCCAATCCACGCCGACGCGACGGCGCAGGTTCGCCCGCGGCTGTTTCTCGAGGGAAACTTCTACGTCGACCTCCACCCCGGAACGCCCAGTGCGCCGATCCTCTCCTCGGGTGCGACGCTCCCAGCGGCCGCCACGTCAGGGCCGGTTCAGCTCGATCGCGTTCTCGGAGCGCTGACCTCGAACGCGCGAACGAACCTACAGACGCTGCTGCAGGGACTCGGGAGGTCGCTCAACACGTCCGGCAGCCCAGCGGCGAACGCGACCCAGGATCCCAGCGTGTCGAGGCAATCACCGGCGCCGAGGCGCTGAACAAGTCTCTGGCGTACTCCGCCGATGCGCTGAAGAACTCAGCCATCGTCAACCAAGCCCTGCTCGGGACCCAGCGACACGATCTCTCGGGCGTGGTCGTGGGGAACGCGAGGATCTTCCGCGCACTTGCCTCCCAGGCGACACAGCTGACGAGCCTCGTGTCGACGTTCAACACGACGATGGCGGCCTTCGCAGCTCGCCAGCAGGACCTCGTCACGACCATCGCTCTGCTCCCGCAACTGCTGCGTAACACCGACGCCGCACTCGGCCCGCTCGACGCCTCATTCGGACCCACGACGGCGTTCGCGCGCGCGCTCGAGCCGAGCATCAAGCAGCTCGCTCCGACGATCGACGCTGGGCTGCCCTGGCTCGCGCAGTCCCAGCAACTGCTCTCCAACCGCGAACTGGGTGGGCTGCTCACGGACCTGACGCCGGCCGTGCAGGCGACCTCGGCCTCGTTGAACTCGACAAAGTTGTTCGTGTCTGCGGCTGATGAGCTGGCCCGGTGCTTCATCAACGTGACGATCCCGACCGGCGATCAGGTGATTTCCGACCCACCGCTGTCGACCGGCCTACCCGCCTACCAGGAGCTGTTCCAGAGCGCGGTGGGACTCGCCGGGGCAAGCGGCAACTTCGACGGCAACGGACGCTATCTGCGCTCCGCGGTAGGGGGCGGCGACGTGCTCGTCCAGACGAGCGTCGTCAAGGGACTCGGCCCGCTCTTCGGCAACCAGGTTCTCGCGCCACTGGGCACGCGGCCGGCGTTCGGAGGAAAGGCGCCCACGATCCGCCGCGACGTTCCCTGCTTCCGCAACCCCGCCCCGAAGCTGAATTCCGCCAAGCTGGGTGGGACGCCGTGAAACGTGCGATCCAGACCCACAAGGTCGACTTCATCGCGATTGCCGCGTTGCTCGCCGGCGCCGTCGCTGTCGCCCTGTTCGTGCTTGAGCATCAGCCGGCGTTCACCTTCGGCAAGAGCTTCTACACGGTGAACGCCGAGTTTCAGACCGGGGCGGCGGTGACCGCGGGGCAGGGTCAGGCCGTGACGATTGCCGGGGTACAGGTCGGCCTCGTCGGGGCCGTCAAACTCGATAACGGTCGCGCCGTCGTGACGATGGACATCTACCCCAAGTACCGGCCGGTGTACGAGAACGCGACGGTGCTCCTGCGACCGCGGACGCCGCTCAAGGACATGTACCTGGCACTCGACCCGGGCTCCCCGTCGGCCGCACCGATACCGAACGGCGGCACGCTTCCCGTGGCGGCGACCAGCCCCGACATCGACTTCTCGCAGATCCTGTCCTCGCTTGACGCCGACTCGCGTAACTACCTGCTGTTGCTGCTGTCCGGCGGCGCTCAGGCTTTCCACGACCATGGCGCGACGGGCGAACCACCGAGCCCCGCCGCAGTGTCCGACCTCCGCGGCACGTTCAAGCGGTTCGCGCCGCTGGGAAGGGATACGGTGGCGTTCACTCGCCTGCTTGCCGAGCGCCGCGCAAACATCCAGCGCTCAATCCACAACCTCAACCTCGTCGCCAACGCCCTGGGAGACGTCCAGACGGAGTTCGCGTCACTCATCAACTCGTCGAACACCAACTTCTCTGCGATCGCCTCAGAGGACACCCAACTCGAGCAGGCGCTCTCGCTGCTCCCCCCGACGCTCGAGACGACATCGAACACGCTCGTGAAGGTGCGGGCGTTCGCCAACGCGTCAACCCCAACGCTCAAAGCACTGCTGCCGTTCGCGCACAACCTCGGTCCTGCACTGGCCGCCTCCCGGCAGCTGTTCCGCGGCACGACGCCGGTGATCAAGAATCAGCTGCGGCCGTTCTCGATCGCCGTCCAGCCGCTTGCCAAGACGCTCAAGCCGGCATCCACGCAACTGGCCAAGGCCGTGCCCCCGCTCGTGCGCTCGTTCGGCGTGCTCAACGCCCTGTTCAATGAGCTTGGCTACAAGCCGCCTGGGTCCGCGCAGTCGTACCTGTTCTGGGGTACGTGGCTCAGCCACATCGTCGACAGCCTCGGCAACGCGCAGGATGCACACGGTCCGCTCCTGCACGGGTCATTCATGGCGACGTGTGGCGTTCTCCAGCTGATCGAGGTCACGTTTGCGGTGTCGGATCCGCCGATCGCGCACCGGCTGCCCCTCTTGAACGCGCCCGACTGGAGCACAATCAAGTCGCCCTACTGCCCGACGTCGACGGTGCCGTGAACAAGCAGGCACCGAGTCGAGGCAAGCTCTTGACGATGGTCGCGTTTGCGGCCTCGTGCATCGGGCTGTTGATCTTCCTGTGGACCTCGTTCGGCGGCTCGATTCCATTCGCGGCCAAGGGCTACCGGATCAATATTGAATTCGATCAAGCCGTCCAGCTCGCGCAGCAGTCGGACGTTCGCATCTCCGGAGTCAGCATCGGCAAGGTGGTCAGCGTTCGCCTCGACCGCGCGACCGGGCTGACCCACGCCGTGCTTGAGATCGACCACAAGTACGCGCCGCGGCCGATGGATACGCGAGCCATCCTGCGAGCGAAGTCACTGCTCGGCGAGACCTACATCGAATTCTCCCCGGGGTCCCGAAACGCGGCACCGTTGCCCGACGGAGGAACACTGCCGCACTCCCAGGTGGCACCCACCGTGGCGCTGGACCAGATCCTCTCCACATTCGATGCACGCACGCGGCGGGCCTTCCAGGTATGGATGCAGTCGCAGGGCATCGCGCTGACGAAGCGCGGGGAGGCCTTCAACGCCGGTCTCTATCAGCTCTTCCCATTTGCGGTCAACGTCGAGTCGGTGTTGGCCGTCCTGAACCGTGACAGCGTCGCGACGTCGCAACTCCTGCATGAGGGCGGGATCGTGTTCTCGGCCCTGAGCGCGTCGCCGTCCCAGCTGCAGGGCTTCATCACCAATTCCAATAACCTGTTTGCCGCCACTGCGCGGCAGAACGCCGCACTGGCAGCGTCCGTGCGCGCCTTCCCGGCCTTCACCGTCGCCGTGCAGTCGACGGTCGAGCAAACGGCCAAGTTCGCGCGCAACGCGAAGCCCCTTATCGACGAGTTGCGCCCAGCGAATCAGCAACTCACTCCGGCCCTTCAACGCCTCGTCGTGTTCGCGCCCGAACTGCGTGAGCTCATGGTTAATGTCGCGCCACTGACTCAGGCGTCGAAGACCGGCGTTCCCGCCTTCGAGAGGTTCCTCGACCAGAGCGTGCCGCTGCTCACGCGCCTCAAGCCGTATCTCGGCGGCATTGTCCCGGTGCTCGATTACATCAACTCGTACCGGCGCGAGGTCGCCGCCTTCTTCGCCAACGGCACGGCGGCGACGCAGGCGACGCTCCCGAACGGGGTGGGCGTCTCGCAACACTACGCCCGCGTCTCAAACCCGGTCAACCCCGAGGTCCTAAGCGCCTACCAGTCCCGGCTCGACAGCAACCGCGCCAACCCGTACATGGCGCCGAGCGGATACGATCAACTGTCGCACGGGCTGTCCGTATTCGGTAGTTATTTGTGTACCAGCAGCCCCCAGCCGACGATCGGCTCGACGATCTCTGCCGATCTTACGAAATTACTGCAAGACGTCTACTACACTGCTCGTCCCGGGGGCCCATCGTGTAAGGCGCAGGCGCCGCTTGGCAGCCTGACGACCGGGCAATTGCAAGCCTTCCCACATCTCACACCACTTCCATGAGGGCGGCCGGCTCTGCGTGGATAACCAACTCCCTCGACGTCCAAAGGAGGACACGACTTGAGACGGATAGCCATCTCATTCACGGCCGTTGTCGTGCTGGGTGCGGCAGCCGCAGCCATCGCTGCTGCGCCGTTCAACACCTACACCGCGGCGCTGTCGTTCTCGCCCGGCAAGGCCGGGTCGGCCAAGAAGCCGGTTCCAACCAGCGTCAGGCAGGTGCTGACGGCGACCGGCACGAACGGCAACCGCGCCGCGCCGCTCACGGACCTGAAGTCCACCATCTACGGACTCAAGTACGACAGTGCAGCGGTCAAGGCGACTTGCTCGTTTGCGACCGTGAGTGCTCACTCGAATGACGCGAGCTGTCCGAAGGGTGCGCTCGTGGCGACCGCCGACGTGCATGCGTTGCTCGGTCCCGCGAACGATCCGCGCGCGAACGCGGTCGACCCGACGACCGGCAAGTCAGCGGTCACTGACTGCAAGCCGGGTCTACGCGTGTGGAACTCCGGCGCCGGCAAGCTGACCTTCTTCTTCTGGACCACGACCGGGATCGGCTCCGCGCATTACTGCGGTGGCATCCAGACCGGCTCGACGCCCCCGTACCCGGGCACGATCAAGAACGCCGGCAAGAACCTCGTGATCGACGTGCCCCTGCCGTCGTACGTGTCGAACAAGGTCCTCGGATCGCCGACGTGGGGCTCGCTCGTCGCCGAGACGATCACCTGGAGCAAGCTCAGCTCGAAGAGCCACGGCAAGACGCATTACTTCGTCTCGTCGGTCGGCTGTAAGAGCGGCCACCGGCCATGGACGCAGAAGTTCACTGCCGATTTCACGAACCCTGCGGATACCGGAGGCACAGTTCAGAGCTTCACGGCCAATGGGTCGCCGAAGTGCACGTAGTCAGGTAGTGCGTTGCCGCGCGGCGGGAAGGTTCCCGCCGCGCGGCGCTCGCAGTAGAGGTCTACGCCACCTCGAAGCGCTCGGCCCGCTGCGCCTCCCGCTCAGACTCGGCGAGCATCTGCACGAACAGCCAGACGAGCGCGATTCCCATCACGATCGACTGCTCCAGCGCCATCGCGAGACCCGCGAGCGACTGATCCTCGGTCGGGCTCAGCCCCCAATAATGCGCGTGGTGCTCATAAAAGGGGTAGAACGAGCTCGGCGCGAACGCCAGCGTCACGCCGAGCAGCCCCACCAGTAGCTTGGTCGAGACCATGTAGCCGATCGGGCCCATCCCGCCGAGGCGCATCCGTGAGCGGATCGGGGAAACGATGTGCCACCAGTACAGCGTTCCGGCGGCCGCAAAGCACAGGTGCTCGAGCGCATGGATCCCATCGTGGCGCAGCGCAAGGTCGTACATCGCGGGGATGTGCCAGAGCCACATGAAGCCGGCGTAGGCGATCACGGCGAATGCCGGATGCGCGAAGTACCCTGCCCGCCGCTCGATCGCGTGAACGCGTCGAGTGACAGGCCGCAGCAGCACCTTCGTGAGCCCGAGGATCAGCAGGATCGGCGCGACGTCTAGGAGCAGGATGTGCTGAATCATGTGCATCAGCATCAGCTGATCGGCCATGCTGTCGACCGGGGAGACGAGCGCGATCAGGGTTGCGAGCAGGCCGCCGGCGAACAGTGCGGCCCTGCCGTAGCCGGGTTTCCGAGTCTCACCGGCGCCCCGAGCGCGCTTGAAGCCAAGCACGTACAGCACCGCCAGGGCGAGCACGCCGAGCAGCACCGTCGGCTCAAAGGACCAGGAAACATCCGGAGTCATGACCGGGATTGTCCCTGATCGACAAACGCCTGCCGCGGGTTTACCCTGCTTCGTTCACGCACATCCATCCTTCCCATCTAGGAGGTCGGCCGATGCGGATCGAGGTCAAGGGCCGCAACCTGCCCGTTTCCGAGGACTTGAAGGAGCACGTAGTCAAGCGCTTCCGGAAAGTCTCGCGTCAGGTTTCAGAGCTGGCCGAGCTCGAAGTCGAGGTGTTCGAAGAGCGCAACCCGGCGATCGCGGACTCGCAGATAGCCGAGGCGACACTGCACCTGAAAGGGGTGACGTTGCGGGCGCGAGATGCGTCCCCGGACATCATCCGGTCAATCAACCTGTGCTCCGACGAGCTGTCGGTCCAGGTCAAGCGCCACCGTGACAAGCGCCGCAAACGCAGGGAGTCACGTGCGGCGGCCGTGGCGCAGGCTCCAGCAGACGCTACGGTGGCAGCAGGGACGCTGTCGGGGGATGTGTCACCGGCCGCATAGCGATCTGAGCCACGGGGGCGGGGCCGCAGGCGCTCAGGTGCTGCTCTGAGCGCCGTCGTCGCGCGGCGCCTGCCGTGACTACGAAATTTGGCTGATCGGCCCTGGCATCAGGAACCGAAACGCCACATAAAGCGGTGCCGATGCCGCGCTCCGGGGGAAAGCCCGATGCTACGCTAGGCCAATGTCCTTCCTGGACCGCGCGCTTCGCATGGGCGAGGCGAAGAAGTTCAAAAATTATGAGCAGCGCGTCGGCCGTATCAATGCTTTCGAGGAGGAACTCGAGCATTACACCGACGCCGAGCTGAGAGAGGCCACCGACGCGCTGCGCGAGCGGGCGCGCGGCGGCGAGTCGCTGGACGAGCTGCTCTCTGAGTGCTTCGCACTCGTGCGCGAGGCCGGCAAGCGCTCGATGGGCATGCGCCATTTCGACGTCCAGCTGATCGGCGGCATGGTCCTTCACGACGGCTCGATCGCCGAGATGAAGACCGGCGAGGGCAAGACGCTGACGGCAACGCTCTCGGTTGTGCTCAATTCCCTGGGCGGGCGGGGCGTGCACGTGGTGACGGTCAACGACTACCTCGCTCGGCGCGACGCGATGTGGATGAAGCCGATCTACGACATGCTGGGCGTCACCGTCGGGGTGCTGCAGAACATGCAGCCCCACGAGGAGAAGCGCGACTCCTACGCCGCCGATGTCACGTACGGGACCAACTCCGAGTTCGGCTTCGACTACCTGCGCGACAACATGGCCACGTCGCTCGAGGAGAAGGTCCAACACGGCGGCCGTCCCAAGCCCGAAGAGGGCCAGTCGCCCTACCACACGTTTGCGATCGTTGATGAGGTCGACAACATCCTGATCGACGAGGCTCGCACGCCGTTGATCATCTCCGGTGCCCCCGAGCAGGCGGCTGATTTCTACGCGAAGTTCGCGCGGCTGGCGCCTCAGATGCAGGCCGGCAAAGCGCCAGAGGGCATGGATCCGAGGATGAAGAAGGAGTTCGTCGCCGACTTCGATTACGAGTTCGACGAGAAGCACAAGACCGTCGCGGTGACCGAGCGAGGCGTCGGCAAGGCTGAGCGCTTCCTCAAGATCGACCACCTGTACCGCGCCGAGAACGGCCACCTCGTCAACCATTTGATCCAGTCGCTGAAGGCGGAGTCGCTGTACAAGCGCGATGTCGACTATGCCGTGTTCGACGGCGAGGTGAAGATCATCGACGAGTTCACGGGTCGCATCCTCGAAGGCCGGCGCTGGTCAGAGGGACTGCACCAGGCGGTGGAGGCGAAGGAGGGCGTGCGCGTCCAGGAGGAGAACCAGACGCTCGCCACGATCACCCTGCAGAACTACTTCCGCATGTACGACAAGCTCGCCGGCATGACCGGAACGGCGCTGACCGAGGCGACCGAGTTCATGAAGATCTACGAGCTGGCGGTGGTGCAGATCCCGACCAACCAACCGATGGTCCGCGCCGACCGCAACGACCAGGTCTACAAGACCAAAGACGGCAAGTGGAGCGCCGTCGGCAGAGAGATCGAGGCGCGTTACAAGGCCGACCAGCCGGTGCTTGTCGGGACGATCTCAGTCGAGGTTTCGGAGCTGCTCTCAAGCAGGCTGACCAAACGCGGCATTCCGCACACGGTGCTGAATGCCAAGCCCGAGCACGCCGAGCGCGAAGGCGAGATCATCGCTGAAGCCGGGGCCCCCGGCGCGGTCACGATCGCCACCAACATGGCCGGCCGCGGCGTCGACATCAAGCTCGGAGGCAACCCGGAGCATCTGACCCGGCTGGAGCTGGCGAAGCTCGGGCTGCGGCAGGGCGAGCCCGATTACGACGAGCACTTCAAGAAGGTGCTTCCGGAGGTCGAGCGGCGGGTCGAGGACCTGCGCGAGCGAGTGCTCCAGGCCGGCGGGCTGTTCATCATGGGCACCGAGCGCCACGAATCGCGACGGATCGACAACCAGTTGCGCGGTCGCGCGGGCCGGCAGGGAGACCCGGGGGAGTCTCGCTTCTTCCTCTCCGCGCAGGACGACCTCGTGAGACTGTTCGCCGGCGAACGGATCTACAAGATCCTCGACCGCCTGGGCACCGTCGACGACGAGGGTAACGAGGAGCCGATCGAAGCGGGGATGCTCTCCAAGCAGATCGAGAAGGCGCAGAGGAAGGTCGAGGAGCAGCACTTCCTGATGCGCAAGCACACGCTCGAGTACGACGACGTGCTCAACCAGCAGCGCGAGGTGATCTACAGCTACCGGGACGAGATCCTCGAGGGACGCGACATGAGCCAGGCCGCGCGCGAGGAGACCACTGGCCTGATCGAACGCCTGGTCGAGGAATACACCGGAGGAGACTTCGTCGAGGACTGGGACGTCCACGGGCTTCTGAACCGCGTCGCTGAGATCTTCACGCCGAGTGCCGCGGTGATGAGCGCCGATCCGGACCGCGTCGACCGCGACGAGCTGACGCAGCGCATCCAGGAAGAAGCGCTCGCCCAGTACGACCGCCGCGAGCAGGAGCTCGGGGAAGAGCTGATGCGCCACATCGAGCGGTTCTTGCTGCTGCAGATCATCGACCAGCGCTGGCGCGAGCACCTGTACGACATGGACTACCTGCGCGAGGGCATCCATCTGCGCGGGTTCGCCCAGATCGAGCCGTTGGTGGCCTACAAGAACGAGGCGTTCGAGCTGTTCCGTGACCTGATGAACAGCATCTGGGGCGACTTCGCCCGGATGATCTTCCACGTCGAGGTGACATTTGAGGGCGAGAACGGCGGGGCCCCGCCGCAGGCTCCGCGGCGCCCGAGCGCCAGCTCCTCATCGACCGGCCGCGGCAACGTCACCTACTCCGGCGGCGCGGCGGCCCAGCCGAGCGCCCTGGCGATGGCGGCCGCGAGTGCCGGTGCCGTCGAGGGCTACGCCGAGGACGAGCCGCCGCCCGCCCCGGTCGAGCAACGCCGCGTCGATCAGTCAGAGCAGGTCGGTCGCAACGATCCGTGCTGGTGCGGATCGGGCAAGAAGTTCAAGAAGTGCCACGGCGCGTAAGCCATCGCGCTACTTGATCGTGAACGCGATCCGCGCCGGGGTTGCGCGGTTGCCGCTGCGATCACGTGCGGTCGCCACGAGCCGGTAGCGGCCTCGGGCCAGCCGCCGGCCGTTGACGCGCCCGGTGAATCGCAGCGTAGTTGCGCCAGCCTGTGCATTCCATCTGAACGCGCCCGGGACGGCAATGAACGAGGTGCACGGCCTCGATCTCCGGTTTTCCCGCGTCTGTTGCCGGCAGCGCCCGCTGACGAGTCGGCCGGGCCGTCCGCGCTCGACGCTGAAGGTGATGCTCGCCGCCTCGCTCAGTACAAACGATAGGCGGGTGCCGGCGCCTCCCGAGGCCGCCAGGCTCGCTCCGGTTCCGGCGGATCGCAACCGTGCCGGCGAGAGCTTCGCGTCGCTCAGCCGCGGCGCGGAAATGTCCACGATCCGGACCGCGGCGCTGGTCGCGACGGCGGAGCCGTCGGCGTTGCCGGCCGTCACACGGCATGCGATCTGACGCCACAGATCGCCGTTGCCCACGGCGAATGTCTGCGCCGCGGCGCCCGGAACTTGCGCGCCGTCACGTAGCCACTGGAAGCCGAACGACGTCGCTGCGCTCCAGTCGCCATCCGAGCACCAGAGAACGGCGCCGGGCGTGGGTGGACCGCTGATCGTCGGCGCCGCGAGATTGATCGGCAGCGGCTCCATGGTGACGATCTGGTCGCCACCCCGTGCGGCGGCAGTCTTGCCGTGCAGCGCCACGACCCGATAGTGGTAAGTCCGGCCTGTTGCGAGGCCGATGAGCTGTGCGGAAACGGGGACGTCAGCGAGGCCTGCGCCTGCGCTCGTGGCGGCGGTGCTGGAGCCGTACGCCGTGGTGAGGCCGTAGTCGAAGCGGTAGCCGGTGCTGTAGCCGTTCGGGTTGATTGTTCCCGCGACCGTCGCGGTGGACGCGTCGGCGATCGCCGCGCCCCCGGTGGTGGCGCGCGGCAGCGGGGGTGGGTTCATCGCGCCGACTGCGCCGAACGCGTTCAACAAGCCGGCGCCCGCGGCGTCGCTGCCGAAGCCGCCGAGCGGCACGGCCGTCGACTTTTGCGCGGTGTAGATCTGATCGACCGTCGCGGTCGGATCCGCGTTGAGCTGGAGCGCCGCGATCGCGGCGGCGTGCGGGGCGGCCTCGGAGGTGCCGTAGAAGCGCCAGACGTCGTCGTACGGCCCCCCGAAGAACGTCGTGGCGGCTCCGTCTGTGGCCGCCGCGTCGGGCTTGGTAAGTACGTCTGGAATGCTGAGGGGTGCCGCCGGCGTCGGGCCGGTCACCGGCCCGAAGTAGTGGGTGACGGGGCCGTCGGAGGAGAACCGCTCGACGCCGGTGCCGTTGTACGGAACGGCGCCGATGCTCATGATTCCGGAGGCCCCGTTGTGCCCGAAGATCGTCGGCACGCCCCCGGAGGGCGTCGCGAACTGCACGCCGGTGATGTTCCAAGCGTCGCACAGCACGTACTTCACGCGCGGGGTGCCGCCCGCTGTGCCACGCTTTCCGATCGCCAGGTAGACCGTCTTAGCCGAGTCCGCGGCGTTGGTGTACTTGAATATCTCAAACGGATGCTGGCTGCCGTGCGGGCCGGTGTTTGTGTCGGCACTTCCCGCCAGCGCAGAGCCAGTCGGCGAATCCAGCAATACGACGTCGAGGTCGGTCTGCACCCCATACCACGGCTCGTTCCACTGCATGTCGAGTATGAACTCGCCGCCTGGGCCGAGCGTGATCGCTTGGGTGTTGCTGGTGTCGGATCCGGGATTGAAGTCCATGCAGTCGCTGTACTCGCTGTCGAACGCCGGCGGGCAGGGCGCTCCACCGAACGTCGGCGCCTCCCATGAGCCGACGTTGTTGCCACTGACGGTCACGCTCTCGTTCCCGGCCGCGGAGAAGTACGGGATCCCCGCCGCAGCTGCGTTGTTGGCGGCAAGCTCGTCGGGACCTTCCTGGAAGAACGGCTCGTCGAACCAGATCATGTCGTCGACGATCACATTTGCCCCCCATGACCGCAGCCCGCCGACCAGGTCGGGGAGTGGTGCAGCCGTTCGGGCGGACTCGAACCCGAGTTCGGCGCCGGGGGCCAGGTCATGGACCACCTGCGCCATCGCGCGCCCCTCGTCGGCACCGCCGCCGGGTGCTGCGTCAAGCAGGTCCTGTACTGGGGTCGTGAACCCGCACGGACTGCCGGGCCCGGGAAGGTCGCCGGTGGCGACATCGCCTGACCAGCTCGTCGCCGCCCCCGCGGCCACGTTGAACGAATCGGAAATGATCCCGACCTTGACGCCAGTGCCGTCGACGCCGAACGCGCTGCGCGCTGCGGCCGCCTGCAGCTGGGTGTCGCCCTCGGAGTGGACCGATCCCCAGTCGCACGTCACGGAGTTCGTGGCGTCGCCCAGCCCGAGGGTCATCGGGTGAAGCTCTGGTATCACCGAGCGCACGGCAGGCACGGCGGCAACCGCCGCGAGGTCGCTGGGGGCGACGGCGAATGTGATCGTCTGATACTGGTCGCTGACGCTGGAGATCGTCGCTCCCGCCTGACGCAGCGCCTGCTGTGCAGACCGGCTGGTGGATGAGACGCGCGCGGTCACGACGACGCCGGCGCCTGCCCTGACAAGGCTGCCGGGGCCCTCTGCGGGGAGCGATAGCCGCTGGGCCTGGGCTCGCGCAGAGCTCCGGCGAACGGCGGGTGTGCCGAGTTGCTGCAGTCGAGACGTCAGCTTTGGCGACGCGCCGTGGACGTCCCCCGGCTTCAGCGCCGCCTGAGCATCCGGGAGTGCGATGAGCAGCAACAGAGCCGCGACCGCAGCAACGCGCGGTATCTTGCCGCCGGCCTTCGCCTTCTCGAACATCTATTGATGTCAACGGCAATGCTGGTCTGACCTGCAGCCGCTCGTGCTCATGCGGACGAACGGATGGGCGACATCGGGAAGCTAGCCGCGGATCCGCATCACGACCACGGCCGCCAGGTAGGCGAGACGGCAAAAACGGGCAAGAACCACTTCGTATTACTGAGCCGCATCGAACCACGATCATGTCAAGGACGCTTTACATCGCGCGTCTGAGGTTCGGGGTGTCCGACAGCTGCCGCGCTCGCTACATTCACCGTTCATGGCTGAGCAGTCGAAGCTGCGGGTCTCCGATCAGGAGCGCGAGCGCGCCGCGCTCGAGATCAGGGAGCACTTCGCCGCGGGCCGGCTCAGCGACGAGGAGCTGGCAGACCGTCTCCAGGCGGTCTATAGCGCGAAGACGGCCGACGAGCTGAATGGGGTCCGCGACGATCTGCCGCTGCTGCCGGCCACGCCGGCCGAGCAGCGAGCGGAGCTGGCCCAGCGGCGAGCGCACCTCCAGCGACGTCTGCTTCAGCAGACCGGCGGAGGGGCCGGCTTATTCGTGCTGTGCACGGGGATCTGGCTGGTCAGCGGCGCCCAAGGTCAGTTCTGGCCGGTCTGGGTAGCGCTCGTCGCGCTGATCCCGCTGCTTCGAAACGGATGGCGCCTGTACGGGCCGGCGCCGGAGCTCGACCGGGTGGAGGAGGAGCTGGCCAGGCGTGAGCGGCGGGATCGCGCGCGAGGCCATCACCGGGAGCGGCGGCGACCGCGCGGCCCGCGGGGATTGCCTCCCGGCGGTTAACCAACGCCCCGTCCGATACCGGTTGATCCCCGGCCGTGAGCCTATCCGCTAGGCTGGAAACAATGGCAACCGCCCCCTCAGAGCCGCTATCCCAGCGCCTCGCGGCAATCCGCGATCAGCTCAATCTGCTCGCGGACTATCTTTGACCCAGATGCTCTGAGTGAGCGCGCCGCAGCGCTCGAGGGGGAGATGGGGACACCTGGCTTCTGGGACGACCAGGAGCGAGCCGCAAAGGTGGCTGCCGAGCATGCTCGTGCGACCCGCAAGCTGAGCACGTTCAGATCGCTCGCGAGCGACGTAGCGGATCTCGAGCCGCTCGCGGAGATGGCCGAGGAGGATCCTGAGATGGGCGGCGAGCTCGAGGAGCAGGTGCGGACCGTCCAGGAACGACTTGATGCACTCGAGGAGGAGCGGCTGTTCTCAGGCCGCTACGACGCTGGCGATGCGCTCGTGACGATCAACGCCGGCGCAGGCGGGACCGACGCGCAGGACTGGGCGGAGATGGTCCTGCGGATGGAGATGCGCTGGGCGGAAAAGCGCGGCTTCGGAGTCGAATTGCTGGAGGCGAGCCCCGGCGAAGAAGCGGGCATCAAGTCGGCGACGTTCATGGTCAAGGGGGAGAACGCCTACGGCCTGTACGGCAGCGAGAAGGGTGTCCACCGGCTCGTGCGGCTGTCGCCGTTCGACGCTGCCCATCGCCGTCAGACGAGCTTCGCCGGTGTCGAGGTCTCACCCGTCGTCGGGGAGATCGACGATCTCGAAATCGACGACGATGATCTCCAGATCGATACCTATCGCGCCAGCGGCGCCGGCGGTCAGCACGTCAACAAGACCGATTCCGCGGTGCGGATCACGCATAAGCCGACCGGCATCGTCGTGCAGTGCCAGAACGAACGCTCGCAATCGTCCAATAAGGCGGAGGCGATGACGATGCTGCGCTCGAAGCTGCTCGAGCTCGAGGAGCGCAGGCGCCGGGAGGAGATCGCGCGCGAGAAGGGGGAGGCGCAGGACGTCAACTTCGGCTCCCAGATCCGCTCCTACGTGCTGCATCCATACACGATGGTCAAAGACCATCGCACCGATCACGAGATGGGAGATGCGAACCGGGTACTCGACGGCGACCTCGACGGGTTCGTCCGCTCGTACCTGCTGAAGGCCGCGAAGTGAGCCTGAGCGAGCGGTTCAGTGAGGCCGGAGGCCGAGCGACCGTTTCAGAACGCGGGCCCGGACGACCCGCGGAGCATGTCAGCCGGACGCCACCCGCGCAGCCGACTGCGCCATACCTGGAGGCGATAACCGCCTACGGCTTCCGCGGCTCGACCCGGTTTCACGTCCCCGGCCACAAGGGGGGAGAGGGCGCGGACCCCGGTCTGCGCGCGGCGCTGGGCGACGACGCACTGCTGCTCGACATCCCCCAGGACATCGAGGGCATCGACGTCGGCCCGTCGCCGACGCCGTACGAGCGCGCCGAACTGCTCGCCGCCGAAGCCTATGGAGCGGAGCGAACGTGGTTCTTGACCAACGGTGCGACCCAGGGCAACCATGCGCTGTGTCTCGCGCTCGCGCCCCCGGGCAGTCGCGTCGTGCTCCAGCGCAACTCGCACGCCAGCCTGATCGACGGCTTGATCCTCAGCGGCGGCTCTCCGGCGTGGGTCGTGCCCGAGTACGACGCCGAGCTGGGAATGGCTCACGGCGTTACGCCGGAGGCGCTCGAGCTGACGCTGCGTGGCACCCCCGAGGCCCGCGCAGCATTCATCGTCTCTCCGACCTACTACGGGATGGCCGCCGATGTGGCTGCCTGCGCGGAGGTTGCGCACGGCGCCGGTGCCGCGCTGATCGTCGACAACGCATGGGGCTCGCATTTCGGGTTCCACGGCCGGCTGCCGGAGTCGCCGCTGAAGCTCGGCGCCGACGCGATGATCGCCTCGACCCACAAGATCGTCGGCAGTCTGACGCAGTCGGCGATGCTGCTGGTGGCGCGAGGCGAGCGCGTGGACAGCGGTGCGGTGGCGCGCGCGGTTCGGCTCGTGCGCTCGACCAGCCCGAGCTCGCTGCTGATGGCCTCGCTCGACGCCTCGCGGCGTCAGCTCGCCGTCCACGGCGAAGCACTGCTCGACCGGACGATCAAGGCATCGAATCGTGCGCGCGACGCGATCGACGCGGTCGACGGCTGTGCGGTGCTCGGCGGGGATCTAGTCGGTCGGCCCGGGATCGCAGGCTGGGATCCGCTGCGGATCGTGATCGACGTGCGCCACACCGGCTGCAGCGGCTACGAGGTCGCTGCCGCTCTCCGGGCGTCATATGACATCTACGTTGAGCTCGCTACCCACGCAACGCTCGTGCTCGTGCTCGGTCTCGGACAGCCGGTCGAGCCGCTCGAGCGGCTCGCGCACGACTTTGCCGAAACCGTCCGGCAGATCGCGCGTCCCGCCGAGGCGATCGTGATCAGCAGGCCGCTGGCTGCGCTCCAGCACGAGACCGCGATGGCACCGCGCGACGCGTTTCTCGGCAACGGCGAGACGGTGCTCGTCGACGACGCGATCGGCAGGATCTCATGTGAATCGATCGCGGGCTACCCGCCCGGTGTCCCCGCCCTGCTGCCGGGCGAGCGCGTCACCGCTGAAGTGATTTCCTACCTGCGCGAACTGACAGCGGCCGGCGCGCGCCTACACGGGGCCGCAGACCCGACGTTCAACACCGTGCGCGTGCTGATGGAATAAGGCACCGAGTGCCCGGACGACCTCGGCCGTCCGGGCACTCGATCGCACGACCTACGGCGTGACGACGACCGTCCCGCGCATGAACGGGTGGACCAAGCAGATGTAGTTGTATGTGCCTGGTGCCGTGAACGTGATCTTGCCCGATGTCGGATTGGGCGACGTCGAGTCTGTATCGACGACCCCGATGTTGCCGAACCCGTTGCCGTGCGAGGTCGTGTCGAGCAGGATCGGCTGAGTTGGACTGCTCGGATACGCCCCCTGCGCAGTTGGACCCGGCGTTGCGAACAGCCCGTTGGCCAGCGCGGTCAGGTACGGGACCGGTCCGAACGTCGCCGTGTGCACCTCACGGGAGCTCTTCGAGATTGAGAACGTCACCGTCGTTCCGGTCTTGACCGTCAGCGTCGAGGGGAACATCGTGAACAGCTCGACGCCGCTCGGCGCGCCCTCACCGAGGCTCACGTTGTCCGCGGCCACCTTCGTCTTGGCGAGGCTTTTGGCCGTATTGAGATCGCCCGTGATCTGCGAACTGAGTGCCGCTGCGTCCTGCTTGGCGGTTGGCACCGTCTTGCCCTTCGGCTTCACCACGACAAAGCCGACCATGCCGAGATGGATGTCGCAGAAGTACTTATAAACCCCGGCCTTCGTGAATTTGACCGTAAACGGCTTGGGCTTGCCCGAATTCGGCGGCAGGCCGCTTTCAAGGCGCGTCGAGCCGTCGTACACGGTCGACTTGCTGCGGGCAAACAGCGCCGGGTTGAGGTTCAGGTTGGGCACCAAGCCGTTGAACCAGAACGGGCTGTTGGCCGCGTCATTGACGCCGGACACCTTCGTCGAGCCGGCCAGAATCAGCGGCAGGTCCTGCCCGCTCTTGCCGGGCAGGTCGATCGTGTGGAACCCGGCCTGGATGAACGAGACCGAATCGCCCGCATTGATCGTCACTCGATGCAGGAAGAAGTCGTTGACATCCGGGTTGTAGGTCTGAACGAAACTCTTGCCGAGAACCTTCCCGGCGAGCTTCTGGGTCGTCGGCGGCGGACCGGCGAAGACCGTTTTCGTGTGTGCGGCGGCGGTCGCTGGCAGCGCCAGTACGGCGCAGGTCGCGAAGATCGCCCCGATGCTTCGTTGCATAAAACCCCCAACAGCTTTGAATTGACTCCTGATCTCAACCCTACACATCCCTGAGGATGCTTGTCATAATCTTGTGAAGACGATGGCTCAGTCCCCGATCGCCGACATCGTTGCTCGAGCGCTCACCGAGGACGTCGGGGATGGAGACGTGACGACCGACGCGACCGTGCCCGAGGACGCTCGCGCGCGCGCGCTGATCACCCAGAAGGCCCCGGGGGTCGTGTTCGGCTTGGACGTGGCAGAGCAGACGTTCCGCGCGCTCGATCCGGCGGTCGCATTCGAGCGGCTCACGAGACAGGGGCAGTGGCGCGAGGGCGGGCCGGTGCTGCAGATCGAGGGCTCCTCGCGGGCGATCCTGACCGCGGAACGGACAGCATTGAACTTCCTGCAGCGATTGTCCGGGATTGCGACGATCACCGCCCGATACGTCGAGGCCGTCGCCGGGACAAGCGCGCAGATTCTCGACACGCGCAAGACCACGCCGGGGTTGCGGGCGCTGGAGAAGGCAGCGGTCGCGGCCGGCGGCGGCACCAACCACCGCGCCGGGCTCTACGACGCGATTTTGATCAAGGAGAACCATGCGGGTTTGGCGGGCGGCGTCGGGCCGGCAGTGTCCGCGGCGTTGGCGCGCGCCCCGGGCCTGCCGCTGGAGGTCGAATGCCGGTCGCTCGCAGAGGTCGACGAGGCGCTTGCCGCCGGGGCGCCGCGGCTCCTGCTCGACAACATGACCGTCGAGCAGCTGCGGGCGGCGGTTGAGCATGTCGCCGGCCGCGCTGAGCTGGAGGCGAGCGGTGGAGTGACGCTCGAGACGCTCCGGGAAATCGCCAGCACCGGCGTACAATTCATCTCAGTCGGTGCGCTCACGCATAGCCCGCCGGCACTCGACCTCTCCCTCCTCTTGGAGCCGATGAAATGAACTTGCCGATGCTCGGTGCTACAGACGCACCTTTGATGCTCGAGAACATTCCTGCCCTTCGGGACGAGGTGCGCGCGCTCGCGGCCGAACGCGGCGCCGCGATCCTTGCCCACAACTACCAGCTTCCTGAGATCCAGGACGTGGCTGACTACGTCGGCGATTCGCTCGGGCTCTCCCAGCAGGCCGCGAACGCCGACACGGACCTGATCGTCTTCTGCGGCGTGCACTTCATGGCCGAGACCGCCTCGGTTCTGTGCCCGGAGAAGCGGGTGCTGATCCCCGATCTCGATGCGGGATGCTCGCTGGCCGACTCGATCACCGCGGAGCAGTTGCGCGACTGGAAGGCACGGTATCCCGGTGCGATCGTCGTGATGTACGTGAACACGACCGCGGAGGTCAAGGCCGAGACGGACTACTGCTGCACGTCGTCCAACGCGGTCAAGGTCGTCGAGCACATCTACCGTGAGCACGGCGAGGAGACCGAGATCCTGTTCGGCCCGGACATGTTCCTCGGCGCCTACGTCGAGAAGACGCTGGGTCGGGTGGGCGGGGACCGATTCCACGTGTGGGACGGCGAATGCCACGTGCACGCCGGGATCAAGCCCGATGACATCAGCGCGGTGCGGGCCGCCCACCCGGGGGCCGACTTCCTGATCCACCCCGAATGTGGATGCTCGACGAGCGTGATGGAGTACGTCGCTGCGGGCGACGTGGATGCGCAGGGTGTTCACATGCTCTCCACCGGCGGGATGCTCTCCTATGCGCGCGCGCAGGGCGGTCACGACGGGACCGCGATCGTCGCCACCGAGACTGGGATGCTGTACCCGCTGCGCCAGGCGGCGCCTGACGTGGAGTTCATCGCGGCGAACGAGGCCGCGCACTGCCGCTACATGAAGATGATCACGTTGCCGAAGCTACGCGACGCGCTTCGCGACGACGTTCACGAGGTCAAGGTGCCGGCGCAGATCGCCGACCCGGCACGGCTGCCGATCGAGCGGATGGTGGCGATCTCTTAGGAGACCGGCGCGAGCATGTCGAGCCCGTCCTCGACTGTCTCGCGCACGACCCTGAGCGAGCCGCGCTTGCGCTCGAACTCGGCCGGGGTGTAGCAGTGGACATCGGCCGGTGCCCCCATCTCGAGGGCATCCCAGAGCGACCCTGCCTGATAGACACGCTCCAGCCACGGCATTCCCTCGTAGGCCGAGGACACGAGCACGACGATGTATTCCGGACCGCGCTCGCGCTGAGGCGGTGCGCCGTGCTCGTCGGCGACCCGGGCCCCGCCAAGCCACGCCGTATCGATCGGCCAGCGATCGCTGATCCGATTCAGGTAGCTCTGCAATTCCCGCCGGTTCACGACAGCAGCTCCCAGCTCCACGACTCGATTGTCGCGCCTGGAGGTGCCAGAAAGCAACGGTAGTTTGCCGTGGCTCGCCCGGTGCCCTAATACTTGGCGAGGGCAGCAACCAGCCGACTGAGCAATGCAATCGATTGCTCGTTGCTGGGACCGTCGAGGAACAGGGCGAAACTCAGCATGTGACCGTTGCGACTGCGGCAATAGCCGGCCAGATTCGTGACGTAGTTGAGCGTGCCGGTCTTGGCGATGCAATGGCCCTGGGCGGCGGTGCCCTTGCCGATCCGCCTGGTAGTGCCGTTGACGCCGACGACGGGCAGCGATCCCGACAGGATGTGTCCGACCGGCGTCTGCCAGATCGCCCTCAACAATGCGGCGGCTTCCGCTGGGGATGAGCGGTCGGAGCGTGAGAGACCGGAGCCGTCGACGATCCTCGGGTGCAGCCCATAGCCGTCGGTGATCGCTCGGGAGATCACTCGCGCGCCCGCAGCGATCGTTCCGTTGTGCGCGAAGCGCACACCCAATTGCTTGGTCAAAAGCTCAGCGAACAGGTCATCCGAGGGGACGTTCATCAGGTCGATCAGGACCGACAGCGGCGGTGAGCTGACGACGGCGAGCCTGCGCGCACGGTGCGGTGCCTTGGCGGTGACCTTCGCCGGATTGGCCTTGATGCCGGCCGCACGCATCGTCAGCGTCAGCTGCCTGGCAGCGAACGTCGGCGGCGTGAGGCCGGGCGCGGTCGCGCCATGATCAAAGGCAAGCGCAGTCAGCTGTCCACCGAAGTCAGGAATGTCCGGCGCGAACCCGGTGGCGGGCCCGCCGCGCCGGGAGTCGAACAGCGACTCATCGGCGAACAGCTGACCCGTCAGCTGTCGGATTCCTCGTGCGGTCAGCTGGCGGGCGATCTGCGATGCCGTCGGCCCGTAGCCGAGCTCCCAGATGCGGTTGAAGGTGCCGTCGCCGTACGTCGGATCGCCGCCGCCGCGCAGATAGAGGTTGCCATGCCAGATGCCGCCGGCACCCAAGTGTCCGGTCCCGAGCACGGTCGTGCGAAAGCGGGTCGCGCTGCGGAGCTTGGACAGCAGCGCGACGGTGGTGTACAGCTTCTCGACCGAGGCCGGCGGGCGCCTGACGTTGGCGCGCAGAGCGAACAGCTCCGCTCCGGCAGTGAGGTCGTAAACGGCGGCGCCGGTGTTGGGGCCGGCGCGGCGCAACGTGCCGAGCAATGCGGCACCAAGCCGCACGACCCCGGGCGGCACGGCAGGATGCCGGTGCCCACCGCGGTGGTCGCGTCCGATGACGGGCGCACCGGCAGCGGCGACAGCGCGGTTCGGCGGCGTATGCGCACCGCCACCGCACCCGGAGACCGCGATCGCCGCGACTGCAACGCCCCCCAGAACCGGCCTAATTCTTATGCGCGCTCCAGCTCATCCACGGTATGCGGCCCGACGACCGCGATTGACAGCTCATCGGCGATTCTGGCAGCCACCTCGGTCACATCCTTGACGGTGACCGCATCAAGCAGCTCGATCGTGCGATCCGGATCGACGTCCTCCCGATACACGATCGTCTGCTGCGCGGCATGCCGAGCGACGGCGCCGGTGTTCTCGAACGCGATCGCGCGTGCGCCGGCGGCGTATGCACGCGCACGCTCGACCTCTGATTCGGTCGGGCCGTGCTCGCGCAACTCGCTGACGATCTCGCGCATCCTCCGGTAGGCCTCGATCGTCTTGGTGGAATCCAGGCCCGCGGACAGCTGCAGCACCGGCACGTCGGCGTAGGCGTGGGGGATCGAATGGACCGAGTAGGCGAGACCCCGCTGCTCGCGAATCTCGTCGAACAGGCGCGATCCCATCGACCCTCCGAGCACCGTCGAGTAGATCACCAGCGCGGCCCGCTGCTGCGGGTCCGAGACCTCGACGGCCGGGCGGTAGGACATCCGCAGGTGCGACTGATTGGAGTCGCGCTCGCCGACGAGCACGCGTGGCGAGAACGGCGGCGCCGGGTCATAGGGATTGGGTTCGGGCTGCGCCCCGAACCGGCCGAACAGCTCATCAAGTGCCCCATTTGGCGGCAATGAGTCAAGGTTTCCGACGGCGAAGGCGGCAGCGCGGCTCGGGGTCCAGCGGCGTGAGCGGAACGCGAGGATCCCTTCACGCGTGAACGTGTCCCGGATATGCTCGGGCGTACCGAGCACCGGTCGGCCGAGTGGGTGATCGCCGAACACGGCCTCGTCGATGAGGTGCTCGGCCACCGTCGATGGCTGATCGTTGGCGCGCGCGATCTCTTGCACGACGACGCCGCGCTCACGGTCAAGCTCCTCGGCCTCGATCCGCGGCCGGCCGACGAAGTCGGTCAGCAGATCGGCGGCCTCGAGCGCGCGCTGCGCGCGCACGGTGATGTGGAACGCGACGAGATCATGGCTCGTGTAGGCGTTCAGCACGGCACCGATCCGCTCCGCCGCCTCGTTGACCTCGCGGTAGTTGGCGTACTTCTCGCCGCCCTTGAACACGAGATGCTCGAGGAAATGGGCCATGCCGTTCTCCTCGGGCCGCTCGCTGCGGGCACCGGCGTCGAACGCGACCAGGATCGTGACCGCCCGGGTACCTTCGACGGCGATCCGGTGCAGCGGCAGCCCATTGGCCAGGGTCGAGGTGGTGATCGTCGGCACGAGCAGAACGGTAGCGGGCGCGACCACGGAGGCCATTCCACAGGGCGCCAATTCGCGCGGTCTTTAGGCCTCTTTAAGAAACTCCCTGCAAATCGCGTTGCAAGACCAAGGTTTTAGGGACGTAATCGCGACTGGGTCGCTACGCTGCCGGGCACCTTATGGCTAGAGACCAAATCACACAGCAGCGCTCCCGCCGACGCGTCGCCGCGTCCGCGCCGCGCCTACAAACGCCCCGCATCGGACGGCCGGTGATCGACTTCCGAGGCGTCACGATGCGCTATCCAAGCGGCGATGTCGGCCTCGACCAGGCCACTTTCTCGGTCGACCGCGAGGAGTTCGTGTTCCTCGTCGGCTCCACCGGCTCGGGCAAGTCGACCGTGATGCGGCTGCTGATCAAGGAACTCGAGCCAAATGAGGGGCGGATCACCGTCGCCGGCCACGATCTCGAGGACGTGACACGCAAGCGCGTCCCGTACTACCGTCGCAATGTCGGCGTGGTCTTCCAGGACTTCAAGCTGCTGCCGAACAGGACGGTCCACGACAACGTCGCATACGCGCTGCAGGTGACCGGCGGAACCCGCCGCGAGATCCGCAACAAGGTTCCCGACATCCTGCGGCTGACCGGTCTCTCGACCAAGCTTCACAACTACCCCGACCAGCTCTCCGGCGGCGAGCAGCAGCGCGTCTCGATCGCGCGGGCGTTCGTCAATCACCCGCCGCTGCTGCTCGCGGACGAGCCGACCGGAAACCTCGACCCCGAGACCAGCATCGACATCATGCGGCTGCTGTACCGGATCAACCGCACGGGGACGACCGTGCTTGTCGCCACCCACGACCAGGCGATGGTCGACAAGATGCGCCGGCGGGTGCTGGAGCTCTCCCGTGGACGGATCGTGCGCGACGAGGCGACCGGTCTGTATGCCCGCGACGAGTCGACGCGGGAGTTTGCGCAGCGGTTGCGCTCTCCGAACACCCCGCCGCCGGGGCTTCAAGCATGAGGTTCGGTTTCTTCCTGAAGGAGTCGATGCGCGCAGTGCGGCGCAACGCTGCGCCGTCGTTTGCCGCGCTGGCGACGGTGCTCGTGACGATGCTCGTCCTGGGCGTGTTCATCCCGATCGTGCAGGCCACAAACGGGGCTGCCAACACCGTTCGCGGCCGCGTGCTGGTCGACGTGTACATGAAGAGCACTGCGACATCGGGCGATAGCGCCCGCGTTCGGAGGGCCCTGCTCGCGGTGCCGCATGTCAAATCGGTGCAGTTCGTCTCCAAGCAGGCCGCCTATGCGGCCCAGTCAAAGGCCGATCCGCAGGCATATGCGCTGCTCACTTCCAACCCGTTGCCCGACACCTTCCACGTGATCCCGGACAACCCCTCGAACGTACTGGCGGTGCGCAACTCGCTGTCCCAGCCGGGTTCGGGGGCGCCGATCGATCCGGCGATCCAGAGCGTTTCGAACAAGAAGAGCGACACGAAGAAGATCCTCGAGGTCACGAACCTCGTGACGATCACAGCGGCCGTGCTGACCGTGCTGCTGACGCTCGCATCGGTGCTGCTGATCGCGAATACGATCCGGCTGTCGCTCTACGCGCGGCGCCGGGAGGTCGAGGTGATGAAGTTGGTCGGCGCGACTGACTGGTTCATCCGCTGGCCGTTCGTGATCGAGGGCACGATCGTTGGTGCGCTTGGTGCGCTGCTGGCGATCGGCGTGCTCGGGATCACAAAGGTGGCGCTGCTCGACCCGCTGGCAAACAACTGGACGCTGATCGCGGCGCCGCAGACGCTCCCGTTCACGGCACTCGTGGCCGTGCTGCTCGGCGCGGGCGTGATGGTCTCCGCGCTTGGGTCAGGGCTGTCGCTGCGCCGGTTCCTGCGAGTCTGAGGTAAAGCGCCGGGGGGCGATTTACCTTTGGGGAATCGCCCTGGGGGCGGGCGAATCGCGTGGGGCGATTCGCTTGGGAATCGCCTGGCGGCGATTGCCCGGCGCTGTCGATGGCGATCGGGACGCGGGGTCAGCCGGCGGATGTGGTCTCGAGGCTGCCGCCGCTCAGCACGTGCTCGACTCGAGATGTTGTTGTTAGGTTCTTTGTCGAGATGTTGTTGTTAGCGCTCACAGTTGGTATAAGACGCGCGTCAAAGTACGACCGCTTGGACATGCCCTGCCCGGCGCAGGCGGAGAGAGGAAGGGAGCACCATGGAGTTTCGTTTGAGCAGGAGGCTGCTGGCCGTCCTATCCGTCGCTGCGCTGACGGTCGGCGCGGTCGCGGTCCTGGCGGTCGGAGCGTCCGCACGTGCATCACACCATCATGGCCACGATGGTGGTGGCTCCGATAAGGGGCATCACGGCAACAAGGGCGGGAGCGTCACGATCGATCAGGGCGATTCGTCGTTCGACAACGCCGGCATCCCTGGCGTGAAGCTGTACACACTCCAGAACAACCACGGGATGACGGTCAAGATCACCAACTACGGCGGCGTCGTCCAGTCGATCTGGGTGCCCGATCGTCGTGGCCACGTGACCAACGTCGCTCTCGGGTTTGCGGACCTGGCGCACTACGTCGAGATGTTCACGAATCCACCGGCGGGTGGGTCGGGGAACGCCTACTTCGGTGCGATCATCGGCCGCTACGCGAACCGGATCGCCAACGCGTCGTTCCCGTTGAACGGCGTGATGAACGGTCTGGGCGGCGGGCCGAACTCGTGCGGAACGGCGACGACGCCGAACAACGGGCCGAACCTGCTGCACGGTGGACCGAACGCCTACAACACGCAGGTGTGGAACGCAAGCACGTCGACGACGTCTAACTCGGCGTCGCTGATCCTCACGTACTCCGATCCGAGCTGCTACAACGGCTTCCCGAGTTCGGTGGACAACACGGTCACGTACACGCTGACCAGCAACAACGGCCTGAGGATCGACTACAGCGCCACGAACACGGGCTCGCTGGATACCGTGATCAACCTCACCAACCACACGTACTTCAACCTGGCGGGTGAGGGGTCCGGCGACGTCTACAACCAGTTGATGCAGATCAACGCGAACAGCTACACGCCGACGAATGCGAACCTGATCCCGACTGGCACGCTTGCGCCGGTCGCGGGGACGCCGTTCGACTTCCGCCATGCCAAGCCAATCGGTCAGGACATTCGCGATGGCAGCGAGGTTACGGGATCGGCCGGGAACCAGCTCGTCCTCGCGCATGGCTACGACCACAACTGGGTGCTGAACGGCGGGGTCACGGCGACGCCGAAGTTCGCTACGTTCTCGATGGACCCCGGCAGCGGTCGCGAGCTGTGGACCTACACCACGGAGCCCGGTGTGCAGTTCTACACCGGCAACTTCCTGGTCGGCGATTGGGTCGGTACAAGCGGCCACACGTACCGTCAGAGCGACGGGTTTACGCTGGAGACCCAGCACTTCCCCGACTCGCCCAACGAGCCGTCGTTCCCGTCGACGACGCTCGGCGCCGGCAAGACGTTCACATCGCAGACGATCTACAAGTTCGGAGCCGCCGACCACGGCTTCAGCAAGGTCCGTCGCAGTCATCGCCACTAACAGGGTCGCCCTCGCCGTGCCCTCCTGGCGAGGGTCGCGCAGATAGCTGCGGTGAGGCAGGTAGCCGGGTCGCAATCGCGGCCCGGCTACCCTCATCGTGATGCTTGCGAGCCCGAACCAGAGCCCGAGACGACCGCCGCGGCGCGCCTTCTACGTCCTCGCAGCCGTTCTCGTGCTGCTGATTGGGATCTGGCTTGGTGGACATCCAAGCTGGCTGCCGTCGCCCCTGCGCTCGACGTTCGTGGACAACGGCAAGGGCCAGCTCGTCAACGAGGCGCTTGATCTCCTTCAGCGTGATTACTACCGGTCGATCGACCGCAAGCAGCTGATCGACAAGGGTCTCGCGGCTGCGGTCGCCAGCCTCAACGATCCGTATTCCCACTACTTCAGCCCGAGCGACTACCACGCCTTCCTCAACCAGTCGAACCCACATCTGAGCGGGATCGGCATCGACGTGCTGCCGGATCCGCGTGGCCTGCGGATCGCAGATGTGTTTCCAAGCTCGCCGGCCGCCCACGCCGGCCTGACACGAGGCGATGTGATCGTGCAGGTCGGATCGGTCCCCCTCGCGAAGCGCTCGGCCGACTTCGCCTCGCGCCTGATCAAGGGACAGGCGGGCACCAAGGTCAGCTTGACGGTCCTATCCGGAAGGCAGCGCCGGGTGATCTCGATCACGCGCGCGAACCTCGTGGTACCGGTCGCGAGCAGCAATCTGCTGACGTTTCACGGCACGAAGATCGGGGTTGTTCGCCTGACGAGCTTCACCGACGGGTCGGGCGCGGAAGTCCGAGCACAAGTACAGAAGATGCTCCATGAGGGCGCGCAGGCGCTGATTCTCGATCTGCGCGGCAACGGCGGCGGCCTACTGGACGAGGCAGTGAACGTTGCCAGCGTGTTCATCCCCGACGGCACGATCGTCTCGACCCGCGGGCGCAGCCAGCCGACGCAGGTCTACACGGCGAAGGGAGACGCGATTGCCGCGAAGATTCCGATGGTGGTGCTCGTCGACCGCGGGACGGCGTCGGCCGCCGAGATCGTCACGGGCGCGCTGAAGGATCGCGGGCGAGCGAAGGTCGTCGGCACGCACACCTACGGCAAGGGCGTCTTCCAGGAAATCCAGACGCTCTCCAATGGCGGGGCGCTGGACATGACCGTCGGCGAGTACTTCACCCCGAGCGGACGCAACCTCGGGGGTGGCGGCGTACGCGAGGGTGCTGGGATCCCCCCGGACATCGTTGTCGCTGCCAACCAACGAACGCGCGTCGACCGTCAATTGAAGGTCGCCGAGAGCACCGTCGCGGCGCAAGTGCAGTGAGCCCGGCGGCCCCGGCCGGTGTGGCCCGGCCTGCAGCGTCGCTGTCACGCGTCGCGGTGATCGAGCAACGCGGCAAGTTCCTCGTCGCCGAGCCGTTCTTCTCGCCCGGTCCGCGGCTGGCGGTCAGCCGCGATCGCAGCTTCTCAGTCGGCGACCTGGTGCTGGTACGCCCGCCGGCGCCAGACGGCCGTCCGCCCGGTCGCTCGCGCGGCCGGGGACGGGCGACGGTCGCACGGCGGCTCGGCAAGCCCGATGTGGCCCGTGATGTGATCGGCGCGCTGATGCTCGATCGCGGTCTGCGCCGAGGCTTTGATCCGGCCGTCGAGCACGAGGCGCGCTCGCTCGGCTCCGTGCCCGTTCCAGCGGATCTTGCTGGTCGCCGGGATGTGCGTGGGCTGCCGACGTTCACGATCGATCCCGTCAGTGCGCGTGACTTCGACGACGCGATCTCGGCCGCCGACGCCGGCGACGGAACGTGGACGGTGTGGGTGCACATCGCTGACGTCTGCGCCTTCGTCTCGCCGCGCTCGTTGCTCGATCGCGAGGCGTACCGGCGCGGCACGAGCGTGTACGTGCCCGGCGCCGTCGAGCCGATGCTGCCCGGCCAGCTCTCGAACAATGCCTGCTCGCTGGTCCCCGGGCAGGACCGGTTGACGGTGACGGTCGAGATGCAGGTTCGGGGCGAGATCGTCAAGCGCGCGGCGTTCTATCGCTCCGTGATCCGCTCTGACGAGCGGCTCGACTATGGCCAGGTCGACGAGATCTTCGCCGGTCGTGCGCGAGCCGCAGAGCCGATCGGTGCATCGCTGGCGGCGGCGCGAGCGGCCGCCGCCGCGCTGGGACAGCGCCGCGCTGCGCGTGCGGCGCTCGTGCTCGAGTCCGCCGAGCCGGAGTTCACGTTTGACCGCGGCGGTGCGATCGTGGCGGCCGAGCCGGTGCATCAAACAGAGTCCCACCGGCTGATCGAGCAGTTGATGATTGCCGCCAACGAGCAGGTCGCGCGCCATCTGGAGCAACGGCGCGTTCCGGCTCTCTACCGTGTGCACGAACGTCCGGAACCGATGGCGGTGGAGCGGCTGATCGAGCAGTTGGCTTCGCTTGGCGTACCGACGCCGCCAGTGCCCGGCGGCCACATAACCTCGCAGCAGGCCGCGGATTTGGTTGGTGAGGCCTCCCAGGTGGTGTCCGAGTGGATCGCGTCGCGTCCGGGCTGCTCCGGGCGGGCTCTGACGAGCCTCGTGCTGCGGTCGCTGAAGCAGGCCTACTACGACCATCGCAACCTCGGCCATGCCGGCTTGCAGTCGGCGAGCTACTGCCATTTCACCTCTCCGATCCGTCGATACCCGGACCTGATCTGTCACCGCGCGTTGCTGTCGGCGGTTTCCGGCGACGTTCCGGCGCCCGACGCGTCATGGGTTGCGGCCGCGGGGCCGTGGACCTCAGCGCGCGAGCGGGAGGCGATGATGATCGAGAGAGATGCGGATGATGTTGCGCGCTGCTTCCTGCTCGAGCGAGAACTGCGCGAGGCCGTGGATGGCGCCGGCGTGGTCGAGGGTGAGGTTGTCGGCCTGATCGGGTCGGGAGCGTTCGTGGCGTTTGGCCCGGACGGTCTGTATCAAGGGATGCTTCCGGTGCGCCGTCTGCGCGGCGACTGGTGGGAGCTCAACGAGGAGGGGACCGTGCTCGTCGGGACGCGCAGCGGCAGCGCGATTCGCCTCGGTGACCTCTTGCAGGTGCGCGTCGGCGGGATCGACGCGCCGCGCGGCCGGGTGGATCTGCTCCCGGCCTGGGAGGATTGAGGACGGTTCGCCATGGCTAAAGGTCGCAAACGAAAGATCGGTGCAGGGGACGTCGCCACCAACCGGCAGGCGTCGTATCGCTTCAACCTGCTCGAGCGCTTCGAATGCGGAATCGTGCTGACCGGCACCGAGGTCAAATCGCTGCGTGAGGGCAAGGCGCAGCTGAAGGATGCCTACGCCGCTGTGCGCGACGGCGAAGTGTGGCTGATCGGTCTCTACATCCCGCCGTATGGCCCGGCCGCGCGCGAGAACCACGAACCCGAGAGACCGCGGAAGCTGCTGCTGCACCGCGACGAAATCGAGCGGCTGGTCGGGCGCACGCAGGAACGCGGTTTGACGCTGGTCCCAACGCGGATCTACTTCGGTGGCGAGCGCTCGCGCGCGAAGGTCGAGATCGCGCTGGCGCGCGGCAAGGACCTGTACGACAAGCGCGAATCGATCCGCAAGCGCGATATGGCCCGGGACGTGCAACGGGAGTTGCGCGAGGTGCAGCGATAGCCCCCCGCCGGCTGAGTCCTCGGTCCCGGGCTCTCTCAGGAGAGCGTGAGGGGCAGGTGCGTGGCGTGCATGCCGACGACCAGCAACGCGACCAGCGACAGGTAGACGGCGGCGACAAGCGCGCGATGCAGCGGCCTGACTTGGTAGTACGCCTGCTGTTGCTCGCCGGCAGTCTTACGGAGCTTCAGTCGCCTGTATGTTTCCATCGCGGCGAACAGCACGATGATCAGGATGATCGGGTTCGGGAACAGGTAGGCGAACACCAGCATCCCGGCGAAGCCGGCAATCCACATCCACGGTGACATCGCTGCCATCGCACGGCCGCCGTCGAGCGGGACGACCGGCATCAGGTTGAACAGGTTCAGGAAGAACCCGGTGAACGCGAGCGCACGCCAGAAGTCATTGCCGGTGGCATGCCAGATGAGGATGCATACGGCCGCCCCAAGGCTGCCCAGGATCGGACCGGCGAGTCCGACGCGGGCCTCGGCGGTCGCGTTGTCGCCCAAAGATTTTGAGGTGATGACCGCGCCCATGAACGGGATGAACATTGGCGCGCTCGCCTTGATTCCCTCGCGGCGCAGCTGGATCACGTGGCCCATCTCGTGTACGAGCAGCAGGACGACAAAGCCAACCGCGAACTGAAACCCCCAGAACGTGGCGTACGCCGCGATCGAGACCAGCATCGTGCCCGAGGTCGTCAGCAGCTTCAGCTTCGGCAGCAGCAGCAGGATCGTCTTCAGCTTGGCCGCGAACGCCGCGATCGCCGCCAGGGCGGGGCCGACTGTGCGCTTGATCCACGATGGCTTGCGCTGCTCGAACGGAGCCGCCAACTCAGGCGCCTCGGCGGTCGGGGGCGTGGCGGGGGAGGCGTAGCGCTGCGGCGGCTCGGGGGCGGGGGCCGGCAGCCACGGGTTGCTTGATTCCATCGTGATCCGATTGTCGCAGGCGGTTCCGGCGCGCAAGCGCGGACTTACGATCTCCTTCGTTTTCGTGAAACCGGGGGCTGGTCGGGAAGCCGGTGGGGTTGGTCGTGAAGGCGAGGCGATGGGCGTGAAACCGGGGGGGCGTGAAACCGGGGTCGCGAACCGGGGGCGGTCGTGAAATCGGGGGGGTGGTCGTAGAACCCACCGTATTTTTCAAAGCAACGAGCACCCCCCGCGGGGCCTCGTTCGGTCGTTGTTGCCGCCTCCTTCGGTCGTCACGGCCGCGCTGGCGCCGAGGCGCGCCCCGGCCCGTCTACAATCAGTCGTGTAACAGATATACCCCCAGGGGACGACAGGCTTCGACGTGGTCGGTTCGTGGGGGTGGTTGCGAGTCGAGGTTCCGGGTGGCCTCGTTAAACCCCCGGAAAAACAATAAGTGCGGACACGCACAATTTTGACCTCGGTCTTGCTGCTGCTTAGGTAGCCGCCGACCCTAGGTCTCTCGGTCTCCTCTCGCCTGCGGCGGAGCTAACCGGGATCAATTAGCAGGCTAGCCCGGTGAGGTGTGCTCCAGCCGATCCGGGGACTACTTTGGAGCTGGTTCTTGACAACCCCGCCGGCGTGGCGAGTCGAGAGCGAGATCAGAGCGCCGGCTACGCTCGTAGACGCCACCTTTCACGCGACCGCGGACGCGGGTTCAATTCCCGCCGTCTCCACTGGAAGTGTTCCCGCTAGAGCTTGCAATTAGGGCAAGCGATGGCGGGAATTCGTCGTTTCAGGGACCGTTCGGGCCTTGCGATCTCCGTTCGCACGATGTCGAGAGGGTCTGCCGCTCCATGGGCTTGCGGGACGCGCGCGTTGGCGCAGCGCAAATCTCCGCGGCGCTGCTCTCTGGTTTTGGGCGTGAAGGCGGCGGGGCGCTAGCCGCTGTCGGGCGGTTTGCGGCGCGAGGGAGGGATGGTATCGCCGAGACCGAGGGCGGCTGCGCGTTTGCCATATGCGGTCATCAGGCGCCACCGGCTTATTCGCTGGGGTCGACGAACCACTCATCCACACCAAGCTCTCCCGGGCGATCTCGCCCTACGCCTGCGGCGGCCCTGTGTTCGAGCTCATCGACCAGCCCGACCCGTTGCGCCTGCGCATCTGGCAGGCCGGCCCGCTACGTGTCGCCGTGCTGATCTGCAAGGACGTCCTGGATTTTCCGCTCGCCCAGCACCTCGCGCATCTCGGAGTCAACGTCCTGTTCGGTCCGGCGATGAGCGGTCGCACCGACGCGTTCCGCTCCCACGCCGACTGGCTCATGAGCGACGCGCAGTGCGTGTCGCTGATCGTCAACGGCCCACTGTCATGGGACGGCCGGGCGCCCGGACCGAGCTCGATGCTACCCGGCCGCTGGCTACAGACCCACGCTCCGATCACCATCGCACCGCGTCCGGTGTCGACCTGCTGCATCTCGACCGATAAAAGTGGGTGACAAGATGGGGACAACGCGATATCATGGGGACATGACCGACACGCTGGGATCGCTGCGCCGCTCGCTCACCGAGGCGCTCGCCGAAGGGCGCGGCGACGCCGCCGCGCAGATCCTGGGAGCCGTGGAGGACGAGGCTAACGCGGCGCTCGCGGCCGGTGAACTGGCGGCAATCGTTTCGATCCGCGGGCGGATGTCGAGGCTGCGGCGCGCGGCAGCGACTACCGACCCTCAGTGGGACGGCGTTCAGCGCATGCTCGTACTCGACCGTGCGTTGGGCTCAGCCGTGACCGGCCTGCAGCTCGCGCTGCGCCGCGAGCTGCCCGTTCCGATCCCCGAGCACGTCACCGAAGCGGCCGAGCGACCCGCGCCGCGCCCGACGATTCGCCAGCGAGTCCTGAACGGGCTCGACGACAAGCCGCGCCGCCCGATCGAGCTCGGTCGGCGAACCGGGGTGCCCAAGCGCCAGCTTCAGCGCGCGCTCGGCGAACTGGTGGCTACCGGCAAGGCCCGGACCGTCGCGGCAGCTGCCGAGGATGACCGCGCAGCGTTCTACCAGAGGATGGCCTGACCGCCTCCTGAACGGGAAACGCCCAGGTAGCCACGTACACAAACGCTGAGGCGCTTGTACAAACGGCGTCCTGGTCGCTCGAAATCCCCAGGGGGGGCAGGACGTTTCGGCAATTGCAAACTGTCCCACTGATTGCAGCGGGTGCGAAATCCTCTCGATTTTGCCCCGCTGAAGGTGTTTAAGTGTGCGAAGGCTGTGGCCGTTCGCACGGACAAATGGCGCAATTTGCGGGCGGCGAGTTGGGGGTCGTCGGGGCCTGTCCCGCCGGGTGCGCAGATACCTTCGGGACGGTCATCCTCCAGGGCGTCAACGGCACGAGCGGCAGCAACTCCGGCCAGACCGACGGGACCGGCTGCACGCCGTACATGCAAGTGACGTCCGGCCAGTACGACATCGAGTTCGCGGCGACCCACTACGACACGCAGTGGTACAGCAATGTCGCGACCCAGGCGAACGCGACGCCCGTCACCGTCTCGGATGGGCAGCCGTACTCGTACACAGCGGCGCTCAACCACAAGCCTGAGGTCACCGGGATGGTCGTCGACGCGGTCACCGGGCAGCCCCTCGCCGGCTGGTTGGTCCAGTTCTACTCGCCGACCTTGCAGAGCAATGGAATCAGCGGGTTCGACGCGTACACGGCCAGCGACGGGACCTACTCGGCGGAGTTCGCGAACGACGTGTCCACCGGTTATGGGCCGGGGGACTACACGGCATGCGCAGCGGATGTCGTCGACGGCAACACCTACATGCCGAACTGCTACAGCGGCGCGTCGTCGAAGGCAAACGCGACACCGATCCAGGTGAGCGCCTATGCGACCACCTCGGGGATCAACTTCTCGGTGATGGAGGCCGGGACGATTTCGGGGAGGACGTATGTCCCGACCGGACAGGCCGACAACAACACGAACACGACGGTCAGCGCATACGACCGTGCCGGGAACCTGCTGGCCTCAAGCTCGGGCGACGGCAGCGGCGGCTACTCGCTCCGGGCCCCGATCGGCACCAATTTCATCTCCTTCGCGCAACCCGGGTTCGCGACGCAGTACGACAACGCCAAGGGCGGGCTGTCGTGCGCCGATCCGCTGTCCGTGACGTTCAACGGTACAACGTCGCCCGTTGATGCGCACATGACATATGCGGCGCTCGCACCGTGCCCCTCGACCGGAGGGGGCGGCGGGACGGGTCGTACCGGCGGCACGGGTGGTACCGGCGGCACGGGTGGTACCGGCGGCACGGGTGGTACCGGCGTTACCGGCGTTACCGGCGGCACGGGCGGTACCGGCGGCGCCGGTCAGGGCATGCCCGGCATCCCAGTCCACCAATCTGTCGTGGTCGGGGTCAGTGGCGCCGCTCACGTGCGCGTCACCTGCTCGTCGGTTGGCGACGATGGCGAGGCCGTTCAGCACGCCGACGCTGATCTGCAGCGACCCGGGACTCCGACGAGCATGCGTCGCAGCTGGACCACCTGACGGAGATGATCGTCACCGCGCGCGGGGAGGCGGAGGCGGTCGGCGTGGGGTTCGCCACGATCGTCAACCATCCCATCGGCTGGACCATCTGAGCCGATCCGGTAACCGGGATCCTATGCGGGCCGCACCAGCCAGGCGGGATCTCGTCGTGAGAAGGGTGCTGGCGGCACACCCGGAGACGTGCCGTCGGCGTCCTGGTTCGGCCCGCAACCCGCCCGTGTGACACCCGGTTCACGCTGGTCTGAGCGTGCGCACGTGCAAGCGCAATACACCGAAACAGCCCCTACGTGCGGATCAGGTGCGTGAACCTCAAGCTCCTCTTGGCTGCCGCACTCCACGCATCGAGCGCCATCCCGATGCCAGACTGCGATCTAGACCTCTTGCGGGATCGGCTGTCGACAAGCACTGGAAGGTGCGCTCACACCTCGCCGGTCGGAACAGCGCTGTTCGGGATGGGCTTGCCGAGGTACCGGCGAGCAACGAGCGTGGCAAGCGCGATCTGCCGCGCCCGCTTCTCCCCCCGCCACGCCACCGTGATGGTGAGCAGACTCCTCCCATCGGTCGTCAGCAGCTTCGACTGGTCAGGCAGCCACGCCGCGTCCAACCCGAGCTTTGGCACGGTCACAGGTGGCGCGAAGGTCCGCACCGTACCGAACTGCTGCCCAGCCTCGTCGATCGTGCGCTCCAACCGCTGATAAGGCTGCGGCGAGGAATCGACGTTGACCACCACGGACACCCTCGGACCACGAAAATGACACTCCGGCTCCGCGTTGTTCCCCATCGTCGCTCGGGCCGTGAGCACGCCGGTACTAATCCCGGCATCGCGAGCGATCACCATGCCTGCGGCCGGCTCACACACGGGCGGCGGCTTTGGCCGCGCCGCGGCCTTCGTGGACGTCGCCGACGAGCGCGAGGACGCGCCACAACCAACGAGGACCAGGCCAGTCAGCAGCCCTACGATCACAGGGGCCGCGTGGCGCGACGTGATTGGCTTGATGCGCGGCCCTCGTAGGATCTCTCGCGCATCGTGTGCGTTCATCGGAGTTTCTCCCATGCCGGTCAGGTCCCTGGGCCGCGTCGTCGCTCGCGATACGCGCGCACTTTGGCGCGTGAGCCGCACACCGACATCGCGCACCAACTGCTGGCCTGGTTGCGGCTGTGGTCGTAGAACGCCCATCCGCAATCGCGGCCCCGGCACGCCTTCATCCGTGACCAGCTCCCATCGAGCTGCGACAGCGCGACGATCGTCGCGATCAGCGCCAGCGCGCCGTCAAGATCCCGAGGCTGTTGCTTGAATTCCGGAGCATCGGCAACCGCGAGCTGGACGTAGATTCGCGGCGCGCGCAGCGCCCGGTTCAGTCGCGCCACGACTTCGGGATCCTCCACCGCGCCGTTGTTGACGAACAGTATTTCTCGAAGCCCCTCCCGCACCTCAAGCACTCGGCGGCGATCTGGCTCGGACAGCGCGTGGCGGCGATCGAATAGCCCGTGTTCGACGAGCCATGTGCTGACTGCGCCGGGGCTTGCAAGTTCCTCTTCGTTGTGACTGGTCAGATCCCAGCGACTGTTGAGAAACGTCTGCACTAGCTCGAGGTCGCCGCCGGCGGGCCGACGATCCCCGGGTTGGGGACCACGGTCGACCCTCGCCGTCGGCTCCGTCAGCTCCACGCGACCGCCGACGATTCATGTTTAGTGGTCACCATCAAAACACTGTACGCTGGTAACGCTGAACGCGCAAGGTGTTCGTGTTTGCCGACGTCAGCCGGGCGATCGGTTTGATCCTTGTGTCGCCCCATGGCGGCAATGAGCCCTTTGCCGACGAAGGATCGCGTCGACGGGAGCGGGCAGGAGCAAGCGATCGCCTCCGCACACGCGTGCCCGCGATCAGGACGAACCGTCTCACAGACGCGTCGCTCCAGCGTTGGCCGAGTCGCAGTGATGACGCAGCCTGTCGCGTCGACGATCGTCAACTGGGAGAAGCGCTCCAGCAGGCCGTGCAACTGGAACAGTCGAGCCTCACGCCGAGCGACCGCCCTCTGCGCTGGTATGAGGCGGGATGCTGTTTGCTCAGTTCGTACTGTCGGGCCAAGCGATGGCGCCATCTATACGAAATCTGTACGCGCCACGCGCCGATCTGTACGTCTCCGCCATATCGGAAATCTAGGCTGAGACTGTCAAATCGGTGCGGGGGTGATACAGCCCGCACACCGCAGTAACGCTCATCAGGAGTGTGTGAATATGCCAGCAATTGCCGATCCCTACCTCTTGCAGTCCGACACGTCCGCAGACGCTGACGACCGAGCCCGTTGGCTGCGAGCGCGCGTTCGCGCGGCGCTGCATCGTGACGGTCTGACGCGCGCGTTGGCCGAAGGTGTGGACCCGACTTCCAGTGACGAGCTTGCGCTCCGAGCAGAACAACTAACGAGCCAGCGCAACCGGCGATCGCTCGCACGTGCAATGCGCCGCACGGTCGACGAAGCTCACCGGCCGCCACTGGCGCGTTCGCGCATGGTGATCATCCGGCGAGGTGCCGTCCTCGAAGCGGAAGACGAAATCCGAACGATGATCGCGCGCCTGGACAGCTCTCAGCCCCTCCGGGCCGAGGGCATGGCGATCGCCCAGCGGATCCTGACGAACGCGGAGCGCAGTCCGCTGTACAACCGGGCCGAGCCCGGAGCGCTGCGCCGGGAGATCAGCGTCGCGACGGCCGCGATGGCGCGGCCTGATGGCTCGCAGTCGCACGAGTTCCGCGTCGGCGTATAGCCCCAGCAGCCCAAGGGAATCGCCCCCTGGGCGATTCCCCCGCCACCAAACAGTCGGGCGGCGGGCCACGGTCCGCCGCCCGGCAGTGGGAGTTGACCAATGATGCGTCGAAAGCACTTCCCCAGCCCCGGACATGCACTCGGGCTGTGGTCACTAACTCTTCCCCAGTGGGCGACGCCGCCGTCGCCCTCGGGCGAGCGCTCGGCGACACGCAGCCTCCTGGCCGGGTCGTCGGCGCCCGCGGGGCGCCGGCCACCCTCCTGTCCGAGATACGCGTGCGTAGGGGCACTGACGTGTCGCCGGAGTTGATCGCCGCACACGACGCCACGGAGGCGGCGTCCGCGCAGCTCAGTGCACGTATCCGCCTTCGCCTCCACCGCCGCGTTCTCGACCGCGAGATCGCGGCGGGGGCGCATGTGCATAGGGATCCGGCCAGAGCCTTGCGAGCGTTGCAGCTGACCGGCGCGACGGAGCGATTGCGCGTGGCTGCATCTCTGGGGAACATCCTTGACGCTGCGGATGAGCGTCACGCCGATCCGGCATCGCCCGTGAAACTGAATCACGCACACGTGCTCGCTGCGCGCCACGGGATCCTGGCACTGATTGAGGTCTTGCGGAGCGAACAGACGGTTACGGCTCGCGGCGTCGCGCTCGCGCGACTGCTGACCGAGGAGCGGGGGAGCCCGATGCTGTGCGAACGCTCCGCGCGCACGGTGCAGCAGGCAGTGTCCGAGGCGCTCGCCGCGCTCTAGGCACACCGCTGCCGCGGCGACCCAGGCGGTCTCGGGTTGCCTGGACCGCTACGACGAAACGCAGGTGAGCCGGGAAGCCTGGTCGGCGAAGTGCTACCCGTGCCCGCGTGTCGCCGACCAACCCTCAGCTCCAGTGATCTCCCTCGTTGGGCTGCGTTCAGACTGGCGCCGCGAGGCGCTGCGGCCAAACCTGTGGCTGGTCCCGACGATCGAAGTGGTCGCCGCCGTCGCGCTGTACCTCGTTACGCACGCGCTCGATAAGGCTGCCTTGGACGGCAGCCTGACGCTGCCATCGTGGATGGACTTCGGGACGCCTGATTCCGCACGTCAGATTCTCACCACGCTTGCCGCGGCGGTCCTCACCGTGGTCGGCGTCGTGTTCTCGAACACGATCGTGACGCTGACGCTGGCATCAACGCAGTTCGGTCCGCGGATGCTGCGCAACTTCATCCGCGATCGCGGCACTGAGCTCACGCTCGGCACGTTCGTGGCGACCTTCGTCTATACGACCCGGGTGCTGATCTCGATCGGTCCCGCGGCCTCCGGCAAGGAATTCGTTCCCCACCTGTCGATCACGATCGCGGTCGGACTCGTGACGCTGTCGATGGGGATCCTGATCTACTTCATCCATCACATCGCGATGTCGATTCAGCTGCCGCAGGTGATCGCCAGCATCGCGAAGGACTTGTCCCGCGCGATCGATGCGGAGTCGAGCAACGATGGGGCATCGCTGGAGGATGGACCCTCCGTAGCCGAGCTCCTCAGGCGCATGGATGACGCAGGCGGTGCCGTCGCCGCTCCGTCAAGCGGCTACCTCCAGTTCATTCAGCACGAGACGCTGATCGGACTGGCGGCCGAGAAGGGCGCGGTGATCCGGCTTCTGTACAGACCGGGTCATTTCGTGGTACGCGGGCATCCGCTCGCAACGGTCTAGCCTCCAGGGGCGAGTGAGGCGTGAGCCGCGCAGTACGCCTGATCACCGCGCATGTGAGCTATCAGAGACTGGTCGAGCGCGCATTCGAGAAGATCAGGCAAGCCAGCCGAGGTATGCCGGTAGTGCAGATCCGTCAGCTCGAAGCGCTGACAAAGATCCTCGATCACACCACCAACGCTGAGCAGCGCGACCTCCTGCTCGCACAAGCCGCGAAGATCCGTCGAGTGAGCGAGGAGTCCGTCCCGGAACCGGAGGACCGCGCCGACGTCCTACGCGAATACGAGAACGTCTTGAGCGCCGCCAACGCCATGGCCGACGATCTCATCGGGTCGAATCACTCGCCTCCCCGATCACGCTCGGAATCGAGCCCCACCAGTCGGGAGGAGGCCGGCCAGACTTCCCGGCTCACCGGGGAGCCAATGTAACAACTCGCATCGGCTGAACGGCGCGCGTAATACGCTGGATTTGATGCGTGACGATACGGGATCGGTCTTGCTTCGCGGCCGTCGTCCGCCGCTGCTGCTCGGCATGTTCGTGGCCCTTGCGCTCGTTGCCGTCTGCACGGGTCTCATCTACCCGCTTAAGCAGGTCACATCAGTTGCGTCATTGGGCGTCGTGTACCTGGTCGGGGTGGTCATCGTCTCGGCGTTCTGGGGACTTTGGCTCGGACTGGTGACATCGGTTCTGAGTGCGGCGGCGTTCAACTTCTTTCACCTGCCGCCGGTCGGCCGGTTCACGATCGCCGATAGCCGCAACTGGGTCGCGCTTGCCGCGTTCCTCGTTGCTGCCGTTGCAGCGAGTACCGTCAGCGAGCGTGCTCGCCTTCGCACGGAGGAGGCCGAGGGCCGCCGCGCGGAGGCGGATCTCATCGCGGAGATCGCGCAGGTGCTGCTTGCGCGCGCGAGTGTCGATGACGCTCTGGTGCTGATCGGCCGACGTCTGGCCCGGGTATTCGAACTGCCGTGGGCGACGATCGCGCTCGGCGAGGCGAACGCCGATCCTCGTCGGCTGACAATTCCGCTGACCGTTGGGGATCGCACGCTCGGGACCTTGGTCGTTCCCGCAACGGTGTCTGCGCGTGTCGTCAGGCGGCTGGGCGGGCGGGTCGTTCTCGCACTATCGGCGATGCTGGCGATGGTGCTCGAGCAGGAGCGACTCGTTGCAGAGGCGGTCCAGACCGAGGGCTTGCGGCGCAGCGAGGCCGTCAAGACCGCCGTCCTGCGTGCCGTCTCGCACGACCTGCGCTCTCCTGTGACGGCGATGATCGCCGCGGGCTCAGCTGTGCGGGACCCTGGGCTGACGCCGGATGAACGCGATGAGCTCGGACGGTTGGTCGTTGATGAAGGCGGACGGCTGGCGAGGCTGATCGATGATCTCCTCGACCTGTCGAGACTCGAGGCGCATACAGCTTCCCCGCGGCTGGCGGAATGCTCAGTCGAGGAGGTCATCGACGCGGCCTTGGCAAGCCAACCCGTGCAGGCGGAGTTCGATGTCCGGATCGATCCGATGATCACCTCTGTACGTGCAGACTTCGTACAGATCGAGCGCGCCCTCGCGAACCTGCTGGAGAATGCGACGCGATATTCCAATGGGGAGCCCGTGATCATCCGAGCCCGCCCGGTCGGGGACAGGGCCATCATTCGCGTGATCGACCGGGGCCCCGGAATTCCCGCTGCTGACCAGGAGCGAATCTTCGAGCCGTTCTATAGAGCCGACGCGTCTGCGGCCGAGCCGCATCTCGGCTCTGGCCTTGGGCTGGCGATCGCCAAGGGCTTTGTCGAGGCCAATGGCGGCCGAATTTCGGTTGAGTCCAGCCCCGGGAGCGGGAGCAGGTTCGTTGTCGAGCTTCCTGCTGCCGGGGGGACCCCTTGATGGCTGGGGCGTCGGCATCGGGACGCCGGGTGTTGGCGGTCGACGACGAGCTGCAGATCCTCCGAGCGCTGAAGGCGACGCTCCGCGCACAGGGGTACGAGGTCATGACGGCCGCGACGATGGAGGAAGGGCTTGATGTTGCAGCCGTCTCGCGTGTGGACGCTGCGATCGTCGACCTGCTCCTGCCGGACGGGGATGGCATCGAGCTGTGCCGTCGCCTGCGGGAGTGGAGCTCGATGCCGATCATCGTGCTCTCCGCAGTTGGGGAAGAGGACGAGAAGATCAGGGCGTTGCGCGCTGGGGCCGACGACTACGTGACCAAACCGTTCGGGCCCGGGGAGCTTGTTGCACGACTCGAGGCCGTGCTCCGCCGCATCTCTGCGGAGCCTGAGTCAAACGTCATAGCCGTCGCGGGTCTTGAGGTGGATCTTGCCGAGCACGCTGTGCTCCGAGACGGAGAAGTGGTGCACCTGACGCCAACCGAGTTCGAGTTGCTGCGGGTGTTCGTGCGAAACCAAGGCCGGCTGCTAACACAGCGTGCCCTTCTAACGCAGGTGTGGGGCCCCGAGTACGCCGATGACGTCACCGTCCTGCGAGGCCAGATCGCGAATCTGAGACGGAAGATCGAACCGGCCCGCGGTGCGCGTCGCCATTACATCCGGACCGAGTCAGGGATTGGCTACAGGTTCGATCCCAAGTAATGCACCTGTAGAGAATCTGTACGGGCGGGAGGCATTTCTGTACGCGATCTGCATGTCACAGATTGCAAGATGTAATCGATGTGAGCGATAAGGTTCTCGTCTGCGATCCAAACCCGCAGGTGCAACTTGGCCCTTCAGGTGATCCTTCGTGACGCGGGTTATCGCGTGCTCAGCACCGTCAGTGGCGGAGCCGCCCTTGAATGGGCGGCACGAAATCGGCCGTGAGCGGTCATCCTTGAACTGCTTCTTCCAGATATCGATGGCGTCGAACTCCTCCGCCGGCTGCGCCAGCGCGGGACGGTTACGGGCGGCGCCCACCGGCCTGATGTTTGAGTCTGACGGACTCGTAGTCGATCTGGCGTCGCATCGTGCGATGATCGGCGATCGGGACGTGCATCTCACGGCGACCGAGTTCGCCGTGCTGAGGGTGCTCGCCACGAGCAGAGGGACGGTCTCGTATCGGACACTCGCGGAGCGGGTGTGGGGATCACAGAACAGCAGGCCAGCGGCCGGATGGTCATGGTCGACCTCGATTCCAACCCGACGAAGCTGATCGAGATCGTCGAGGTCGGCAAGCAGCTGCTCATTACCCGTGGCGCGTTGACGACGTTCTCAATCGCCAACGACGTCGCGAAGTACTTCGCGATCCTACCGGCGATCTTCGTCACGACGTTTGCGACCTCGAAGGGTGGACAAAGCCCCCTGCACGTCCTCAACATCATGAGCCTCGGTACGCCGCGCTCCGCTGTGATCTCCGCGATCATCTTCAACGCACTCGTGATCCCGCTCCTAATCCCGATCTCGCTGAAGGGCGTCAGCTACCGGCCGATCGGCGCGAGCGCGCTACGCCGGCGCAACCTGCTGATCTACGGCCTCGGCGGGATCATCGCCCCGTTCATCGGCATCAAGCTGATCGACCTCATCGTCCACAACCTGCTCGGGGCATGAGAGCTGCGCACGTCGCTCGAGCGGCTGATCGAGCCTGCCGAACGGCTGCGGGCACCGCAACGGCTGATGGAACTGCTTCCCGGCGTTGATGTCCGGATCGTCGCCGACCGCAGCCGACGCGCGGCCGGGGAGTCTGAATGACGTTCGCAATCGGAGCGATCATCGCCGTGGCCGGCATCGGGCTCGGGCTCGTCGCGGGGTATTGGTTGCCACCGCACGGCCGGCGCCCATCGCGCGACCGGCCGCCAACAGTGCGGCGGATCCTGCTGCCGTTCACGGGGAGTGTGATTTCTCGGCGGGCGTTCGAAGCGGCAGCTCGCCTCGCGAAGGCCGAAAACGCAACGATCATGCCCGCGTTCCTCGCGCGGGTGCCGCGGAACCTCCCGATCGATTCGCCGCTGCCAAAGCAGTCAGCCGAGGCAATGCCCTTGCTCGAGGCGATCGAACAGCGCGCGAGTGCGCAGGGCATCGCCGTCGACTCCCGCGTGGCACGGGGGCGAACCTATCGCGACGCGCTGCGTCGTCTCATCGAGCAGGAGCAGTTCGAACGGACTCCATGGTCACTTTTGACTCAGTGCCGTAAGCCGTCAGCCCCGACTCGGCGGTGAGCCGGCCGCCGTCGCGCTCGTAGGGTGCCGCGAGCGCCACTGTTGGCAGCATCCGGTCGAGGAGCGCAAACGCGGACCGTCGCAACGCATCGAGCGTCGGCGCGAGGGCACTCCACACAGCCTCCCGCGCCTCCACGCGGTCCGCATTCGCCCTCGCTGTGCGGGCGACTGTCGCGGCCGCATCACCTGCAATCTCTCGCGCGGTGGCCCGCGCCCGATCGCCGGCAATGTCACCGACCTCGACGCGGGCGGCCGCCCAGGCCGCGGCGCCGGCCGAGCTCCACGCGGCTTCACGCGCCGCGGCTCGTCCCGCCGCCCACGGGGTCCACGCTGTTGGGCGCGAGGCGCCCCGCGCAGCGGACCACGCCGCGCGGGTCTCGCGGCGTACCGCTCGAAGTGCGACGAGCGCCTCGCGCAGAACGGATTCGTCGGTGACAGCCGGCAGGGCAGCGAGCCGCTCGGCCGCCCCCTCGAGCTCGGCGACCGTCAGCCACGTCGGCACGTACGTGCGGATCAGCCAATCCATTGCCATCCACGAGCGGATCTCGTCGAGCCCGTCGTCCGACGTCCCGATCGTCCGCACGAGGTACGGGCGGAGCAGCTGGCGTGGAGCGTCATCGAGCGCGTCGTTGAGCGTTGTGCAATATGCGCGAAGCACCGGACTCACGCACCGGGGGTCATCGCGATGCGCTTCGCCCGCGAGATAGCTGACCCATTCCATCGCGCACCGCCCCAGCTCGGGAGTCGCGTGCGTCCCGTAGGCGAGCATGTAGTCGGTGCTCATCGTTCCTCCTTGCGAATGGATTCAGTGCCCGGATTGTTCCGCGCAGAAGTGCAAAGTCAAGAAGGAGGTACCCGCGGAGTGACAGATATTCAGTGAGCGATGCAACCAACACGTTCGGATCTTTATACGGTCTTGATACGTGCATGTGTTGGCTCGTTGCCCCGACCGCGCGCTGCGCGTTGATGCCGACGAGGACCATGGATGGGCGCAATACGCTCGATCGTTGCTCGTCTTCGGCGCAGCGAGCTGGCTCGTCCTCTACATGATTCTCCGGACGCAGGGCGTCCATCCGCTCAATCCGCAGCGCTTTACGCATTCAGGCCCGTGGAGCCTGTCATTCAACACAGCCTCGTCGTTCGTGTCGAACACGAGTTGGCAGTACTACGCGGGAGAAACGACGCTGTCGGACTTCTCGCAGATGGCAGGAATCACCGTCGCGAGCTTCACCTCGATGGCCGCAGGGATGACTGTGGCGGCTCGCGATCGTCCAGACTTTCCGAGATCACCGACCGAAAGGGCTACAACCCGTTGACTTCGCTGAGGCGAGATTGGGCACACAGGCCTCAACAAGTCGGAATTGCGATGCTCCTTTTTGAATGCCATGGGCACCCCTGCGTTGGCAGCTGGAAGCGCGACATGGCCCTCGGCGGGCGCGTCGTTCGATGCGCCGACGGCAAGTGGTCCCATGCGGGGGGCTTAGAGCGCGCATGCTCCGGCCATGGCGGCGTGCGGCCGTCCGGAAAGTGAGTTCCATGAACTTCGAGACGATGCAATCCCTGGTCTTCCCGACGCTTCCCAAACAAGCTGGGTCGGAGGCGTTTGGTTCCGGCTCGCGCTCATTGTCATACGCGATACGATCAGATGTATGACGATGCTGAGCTTTCGCGTGCGCGATGAAGACGCCGCCGAGGTGCAGCGGTGGGCGGATGCCCTTGGAATCGACCGCTCGGAGATTCTCCGCGACGCGTTGCATCGCCATCTGGTCGTCTTGAAGGGTGAGGCGGAGGCCGAGACGTGGCGGCTTCAGCCCGCTACAGACGCTGAGCGTTCGCTGGATGGGATTGCCGATTGGGGTCCTTCAGAGGACTGGTCGGACTGGGGCGATGCAGAGGGGTGAGATCTGGTTTGCGGCGACGCCGGGCGGCGATCGCCCGGTTCTGGTGTTGACCCGGGATCCGGTTGCGGACCGGATCGGCTCGGTCGTCGTGGCGGCGCTCACGCGGACGCGCCGCGGTCTCGTCTCGGAGCTGGTGCTCACGGCCGGTGACGACGGGGTGCCCAGCGACTGTGTCGTGAACTTCGACAGCGTCCACACGATCGCGCGATCCACCTTCCGCCGACGTGTAGCCACACTGTCGGCGCCTCGGATGGCTCAGGCTTGCCGGGCGCTCCGCGACGCGGTCGGCTGCTGAGCGGCGAGTCGGCGCCAAAGTCGAGGCGTCAGGCAGCAAAGTCGGCAACAGCTCGGCCGCTACCTGAGGTCGAAGCGCCCGCGCGATGTCAGTGGTGTCTGGCGCACGACCTCGGGGAGGTACTCGTCGAGGAAGACGCGAGCGACGAGCTCCTGTCGCGAGGCGACACCGAGCTTCTCGTAGAGGTTCTTGACGTGGTCCTCGACGGTGTGCGGGGAGACGACGAGGGTTTCCGCGATCTCGGCACGGGAGAGCCCGCGGGCCAGGAGCGTCGCGACCTCGCGCTCGCGGGCGGTTGCGCCGAACGCCTCGAGGCGGACCGTTGCAGAACGCGCGCCTGTCGCCCGCTCGAGGACGACCGCGACCCGGCCGTCGTTCAGAGGTCCGGGCAGCGAGGCGTGCAGCGTCACCCAACCGTCGCTGCCGGGTACGGTCACGACGCTGCCGCCGCCCCGGCCGCCGTCTGGCGCAGAGCGGACGAACGCCGCGAGCGCGAGCACCGGCGTGGCGATCGTCTCGTCGGTGTAGCCCGACTCCCCGGGATGCAGCGAGGCGAGCAGGTTGCGTGCCGGAGGGGTGATCAGCTCGGTCTCGTCGTGTGGGCCGAGCACGACCATCCCCGGCGCCTCGACGCCCGTAATGCGTCGGGCAGCATCGAAACGCAGCGACGCGCGAATGCCGCGGCCGATCGCCCCGGTGACCGCGGCAAGCGCATCCGCGTCGCGCTGCTGGAATGCGCCGCTGCTCGCCCGGCGGGCAATGTGCACGGCGCCCCAGACGCGCCCGCGAATGACGAAGGCGCCACGCAGTTCGTGGGGGATGTCGGCGGGTAGGAGCAGTTCGCGGTAGCGCGCGCTGCGCTTCGGATCGCCGCGGGTGACGTGGTCGAGGATGCCGACGGGCACCCGCCGGGCGGCGAGGCCGGCGAAGGTGTTGACATCGTCGACCATGTACTCGCTGCGGACGATCATCTCCCCGGCGGCCGGGGCCTCGTCGAGCGCGAGCACGCCGCGCTCGATGAGCTCCATGGGCGCGTCGCCGGTCAGCAGCCGCGTGCTGGGGTCCAACGTATGCCAGCAGCTGGCGTCGTTGTCGATGACGTTGCGCAGCCGTGGGGACAGCTCAGCGAAGAACTCCTCACGCGGCAGCCCCCGTGAGCCGAGCAGATCGATCTCCTCGATCAGGCGCCCCACTGTCCATCCCATGCCCGCGAGTCTCGCACGCCATGCAAGAAAGATCCCCGGACGCGGGGGGTTGTTGGCGCCGGTCGCGGAGCTCAGACTGCGCGCATGTCAACCATGAGCGCAGCAGACACCACCACGACCGCGCCGGACGGCGCCCTCGCACCCATCGCTCTCGGTCCCGGTGAGGGAGAGCACTTTTGGTTCTTCGGTGGCCTGACGACGATCAAGGCCGATGGCTCGGGGACCGGCGGCCGCATGATGCTGACCGAGCAGACCGCGCCGCGCGGCTCCGGCTCGCCGCTGCACGTCCACCACAACGAAGACGAGTGGTTCTACGTGCTCGAGGGCGAGCTCACGATCTGGGTCGCGGGCCAGACGGTCGTCGCTCCGGCGGGCTCCTTCATGTTCGGCCCGCGCGACGTGCCGCACACGTTCATCGTCAGCTCCGACGAGGCTCGCTTCCTGATGGTCACGCAGGCGGCCGGGTTCGAGGGCTTCATCCGCACGCTCGGGACGCCCGCTCCCGTCGCGGAGATCCCGCCCGCGCCGGCCGCGCCCCCCGACATGGCGCCGGTACTGCAGGCCGCCCCCGATCACGGCCTCGAGATCCTCGGCCCTCCCGGCATTCCGGCCTGAACCGCGCCTCCCGTTGACCGGGCCGGTCGCAACAGCACGAGCCCGAGGATCGCGACTACCGGGGTGCAGCGGGCCGGGCCCGAGGCGGCGACGTCAGCCCACGCCTAGCGGTGATCGAGGTGTGCGTACAGTCCGGCAACAGATGGGTTCGTCACGGAAACGATCTCTGCTGGCGTCGACGTTGATCATCGCCACGGGCGTGCTCTGCGGGTGCGGATCGGGTCATCCGGCGGCGGTGGGTGATGCGCTGCCCGCTGATCTCGTCGCGCAGGCGCGCCCGATCGGGCGCGGAGCGGACTTTCATCCGCCCGCGCGCGGCCAGGTGATCGGCGATTGCCGGCCGAGGCTGGGACGCAGGATCGGAGTGCACGTCGAGTTGTTCGCGGCGAATCGCGTGGTACTCGTAGCGGCCGGCATCGGCACGAGGCCACCGCGGATGTTCTCAGCCGGCCGGATATCGAAGGCTCGCTGCTATGGCGATCTGGTGACGCTCGAGCCGACCGGGGTTGTGCAGGTGCGCCGAGGCGCGAGCGTTCGGATCTCGGAGCTGTTCCGGTCGTGGGGGCAGCCACTGTCATTGCGGCGGCTCGGTCCGTTCTCCGCCGGCACCGGCCGGCAGGTGGAAGCGTTCGTGGACGGTCAACGCTGGCGCGGAAGTCCCGAGGATGTGCCGCTGCTTGCACATTCTGAGATCGTTCTCGAGGTGGGTCCGCACGTTGCACCGCACCGCTCGTACACGTTCCCTCCAGGGATATGACCGTGCGGGAGCTGCGCGTGGTGCTGCTGGCTTGTGTCGCGTTGATCCCCCTCGCGGCGGCGCCGACGGCCTCGGCACATTTGCGTTCGGGGACGGTCGCCGTCGATTACCGCGCGAGCATCCTCGCGCCGGATACCTCCGCGTACACGGCCCAGATCTATCAGAGCGACCGGGCGCTGAACATGTCGATCGAGCCGGGGCACACCGTGACCGTGCTCGGCTATCTCGGCGAGCCGATGTTTCGGTTGGATCGGAGCGGTCTGTGGGTCAACGATGCGTCGCCGACCTCCGTTGTCGCGGGACTGATGACCAAGCGCCAGCGAGTGGTCGCGACGAGCCCTCGCTGGCGGCTGCAGCGAGGCCGCCATTCGGTGACCTGGCGCGACGGGCGGGTGCAAGCGCTTGCGTCCGGCGTCAACGCGGGAACCTGGGGAGTCCCGCTGCTCGTCGACGGCCATCGGGCGCGGCTCAACGGCACGCTGCGCCGACTACCAAAGCCCTCGCTGTGGCCATGGCTGGCCACCCTCGGCGCCTCGCTCGCGGTCGTGGTGCCGTTCCTGCTCATGAGACCACTCGAGGATGCCCGCCGGGCGGCGGTGTCGCTTGCTCTGATCGCCTCCGGAGCGTCAGTGGCGGTCGCGTTTGCGTTCTCGCTCGACGCGTACGCGTCTCCGGGGACGTGGATCGCGAGCTTCGACGAGCTCTTCTTCACCGCGATCGGCATCTGGGCATTGCTGCGAGGACCGCAGCGCTGGCGTGGCCTCGCCGCGATCGGCCTCGGCTTACTGGCGATGGCAGTCGGGATCAGCAAAGGTGCGATCTTCTTTCACCCGATCGTGCTGGCGGTGCTGCCGGGGACGATCACGCGACTTGCCGTGATCGTTGCGGCAGGCGGTGGTCTTGCCGCCTCGATCCTCGGTGGCGCGTCGTACAGCGAGGCGCCGTGGACGTCCGCGGCCCAGGTGCAGCGTCCGCGGGCTGCGTAGAGGGATCGTCCCGCCAGCACGCCGCCGGCGCGACCCCCCGAGCGTGCACGTTCTTGCGCGATTAAGGGTGAAGTGGAACAATCTCGGACATGCCACGGATCACTCTGATCGGCGCCGGCAGCGTCGAGTTCACCCGTGTCCTCCTCTCGGACTTGGTCGAATTCCCCGAGCTCAGGGATGCGGCGATCGTCCTGCACGACATCGACGCCGAGCGATTGGACACGGCCGAGCGGATTGCCCGGTCGATCAACGAGACCACTGGCGCGCAGCTGCAGATCGAGGCTCATCTCGAGCGCCGTGCGGCGGTTGACGGCGCGGATTTCGTCGTCAACGAGATCCAGGTCGGTGGGTTCGAGGCCACCCTGCGCGACTTCGAGATACCGGCTCGGTACGGTCTGCGCCAGACGATCGGCGACACCCTCGGGGTCGGCGGCGTGTTCCGGGGGCTGCGGACGATCCCCGTGTTGCTGGCGATCGCCGACGACATGGCCGAGCTGTGCCCTGACGCCCTGCTGCTCAACTACGCCAACCCGATGGCGATGCTCCCGTGGGCGGTGTGGGAGGGCAGCCGCCACCGGCACGTGATCGGGCTGTGCCATTCAGTGCAGAACACGCACGAGCAGCTCGCCGAGATCGTCGGAGTTCCGGTGCAGGAGATCGACTATCTCACTGCCGGCCTCAACCATCAGGCGTTCGTGCTGCGCTTCGAGCGTGACGGCGAGGACCTTTACGGTCGCCTCGACGAGGCGATCGAGCGCGACCCCGAGGGCCTGGGCCGGCGAGTGCGGATCGAGCTCTACCGGCGGCTCGGCTACTTCCCGACGGAGTCCAGCGAGCACAGCGCCGAGTACGTACCGTGGTTCATGCGGCACGACGACCAGCTCGAGCGCTACCGAATCCCGGTGAACGAGTACCTGACCCGCTCGCGCGACAATCTCAAGGAGTACGAGGACATCCGGCGGCAGCTCGCCGCGGGGGAGACGTTGCCTCTGACTCCCGAGGGTGAGCTCGCGCCGCGGTACATCCACTCGCTCGTGACGGGAGCGGTCAGAACCGAATACGGCAACGTCCGTAACGACGGCTTGATTGACGGTCTGCCGCCAGGCTGCTGCGTCGAAGTGCCCTGCCGGGTCGATGCAGACGGGGTACACCCACAACGGATCGGGACGCTGCCGCCGCAGTGTGCGGCGATGAACCGGACGTTCGTCAATGTCGCCGAGCTGACCGTTCGGGCCGTGCTCGAAGAGCGCCGCGACCACGTCGTCCAGGCAGTGATGCTCGACCCGAATGCCGGTGCCACGCTCACCCTGGACGCGATCGGCTCGCTGGTCGATGAGCTGATCGAGGCCCACAGCGAGCTGATGCCCGCCGGGATCCGCAACCGGACGAGCCTCGTCAGACGGTCGTAACGGTCACCCCCTGGCCGGCGTCGTTAGACGGTCGTGACGGTCACCCCCCGGCCGGCGTCGTTAGACGGTCGTGACGGTCACGCCGCGCTCTTCCAGCGCGGCGACCGCGGCGGGGTCGGCACCGTCATCGGTGATCAACTCGTCGATGTCGCCGATTTGGCAGATGCGGGCGAAGGCAACCTTGCCGATCTTGGAGCTGTCGGCCACAACCGTCACCCGCCTGGCGCGCTCGATCAGGGCCCGGTCGGTGCCGGCCTCGATCTCGTGGTGGGTGGTGAGACCGGCGTCAGGGGAGATCCCGTCCACCGACAGGAACACCATGTCGAGGTTCAACCCCTCGAGGCTGGCCTCGGCGATCGGCCCGACGAGTTCGTAGGACTCGGCTCGTGCCACGCCCCCGGTCACGACCAGTTTGAGGTTTGGCCGCACGGCGATTTCGGAGGCGATGTTGAGCGCGTTCGTGACCACGGTCAGACGAGGCCGGTCGACCAGTGCCCGTGCCACCTCGGTGGTCGTGGTCCCTCCGGTCAGGCCGATCGCCCAGCCGTCGAGCACCCGGGTGGCCGCCTCGCGCGAGATTCGACGCTTCTGCTCCGGCTGCCGGGTGCTCTTGTAGCGCAGGGGCAGCTCATAGAGCACGCCCTGCGGCACGGCACCCCCGTGGATACGGCCGAGCAGCCGCTGGTTCTCGAGCAAGCGCAGATCACGGCGCACCGTTGCCGAGGAGACGTCAAGCTCGCGGGCGATTTCGACCGCGTTGACGCTGCCGTCGAGCGAGAGCCGCTCCATGATCGCTCCGAGTCGTTCCGCCTGCTGCATGCGCATAAAAAGTCTACGGCGTGCGGGGGCGACTGAGCAAGAACTGCCGCGAAAAACTGTTGCATTCTGTTCGCCTCAAGCATATCTTGTGCACAAATGAGCGCCACCATGTCTGAAATCGAGAGTCAGCCGGCTATGTGGCAGCGTGCCGCAAGGCTGCTGCCGTCGGTCAACGCCCAGCTCCCAGCCGCCGGCGAACGGGTGGCGGTGATCGGCTGCGGCACGTCGTACTTCATCGCTCAGGCCGTTTCGCATCTGCGTGAGTCGGCAGGTCTCGGCGAGGCCGATGCGTTCGTGGCCTCCGAAGTGCCGACCTTGCGCCGCTACGACCGGGTGATCGCGCTGTCGCGGTCGGGCACGACCACGGAGGTCGTGCGGACGCTCGCCACGCTGCCCCCCAGCACAGCCTCGCTGGCGATCTCCGCCGTCGACGGCACTCCGGTCGTGCAGGGCGCGACCGACGCCATACTGCTGGACTTCGCCGACGAAGTCTCGATCGTGCAGACCCGGTTCGCGACCACGGTACTGGCACTGTTTCGAGCAAGTTTCGGAGCTGACCTGGGCCCGGCCATCGCGGACGCCCAAGCCGCGCTCGCGGGACCGCTGCCGGTCGATCCGTCGGAGTTCGAGCAGTTCGTGATCCTCGGCCACGGCTGGACGATTGGCCTGGCCGCCGAGGCGGCATTGAAGTTTCGGGAGGCCGGCAGGGCATGGTCTGAGTCCTATCCGGCAATGGAATACCGCCACGGTCCGATCAGTGTCGCCGGGCCGGCGACCTTGGTGTGGTTCCTCGGAGGGGTCCAGCCCGAACTGGTCGCGGACATCCGGTCGACCGGAGCGTCGATCGTGCAGAGCGAGATCGATCCAATGGCCGAGCTGGTCAAGCTGCAGCGGGCCGCCGTGGCGCTGGCTGAGGTCCGGGGTCTCGACCCCGACCGCCCCAAGCACCTCACGAGGTCTGTCGTCCTGCGCTGAGGACCAATGGAGGAACGATGAAACACCTCACCCTGATTCTGATCGCCGCGGCCCTGCTGGTGAGCGGCTGCGGCGGATCGGGCAGCAGCTCAAACTCATCCGGCCACGGTCATGTGAACATCGTGATGTGGCACGGCTACACCGAAACGGAGGCCGTGGCGATCAAGAAGCTGGTCGCGGAGTTCAACGCCTCGCACCCCAATATCACCGTGTCGGCGCAGTCCTACGGAAACTCGGACTACGCGCTGCAGAAGGTCCTCGCCGCGATCGCGGGTGGCAAGCCTCCCGACATCTCCTACCTGTACGGCTCGTGGGCGCCCAACATTGCCACCAACCCCGGCGTCGTCTCGCTCAACAAGCTGATCGCCGCGGACCCGAGCTTCAACTGGAACGACTTCTACCCCGCCGAGCGCCAGCAGGCGACGGTCGGCGGCAAGATCGTCGGCGTTCCCGCGTTGGTCGACAACCTCGCCCTCGTCTACAACAAGAAGCTCTTCGCCCAGGCCGGTCTCTCTGCACCGACGGCGAACTGGACCTGGACCGATTTCGAGAACGCTGCGATGAAGCTCACCGACGCTGCCAAGAAGCACTTCGGGTGGGCCTACGTCAACGATGCGAGCGAAGACACGGTCTGGCGCTACTGGGCGATGCTGTGGCAGGCGGGCGGCTCGATCCTCTCCCCCGACGGCAAGCATGCGGCGTTCGACTCGCCCGCCGGTGTCAAGGCGCTGACGCTGCTGCAGTCGCTGACGCAGCACCATTCGATCTACCTCGACAACGGCAGCGACAATTACTTAAGCGTGTTCACCGCCGGTCACATCGGCATGCTGTGGACCGGACCCTGGGACCTCGCCAACATCACCGACTCGAAGATGTCCTACGGCGTCCAGATCCTGCCTGCTGATCTGAACCACCAGACGATCTCGGGGCCCGACAATTGGGTGGTGTTCAACAACGGCTCGGCCCGCACACAGGCGGCCTGGGAGTTCCTGAAATGGCTCACCTCGCCGGCGATCGATCTGAAATGGGCACTGATGACCGGGGATCTGCCGATTCGGGCGTCGGTGAGCCAACTGCCTGGGTACGAGCAGTTCGTGAAGAAATACCCCGGCGTGGCGACCTGGGTCAAGAACCTGAGCAACGCCACGCAGGCCCGGCCCGTCCTCACCGTCTACCCGAAGATCTCGACGGCGATCGGGCAGGCGGTCCAAGCCGTGCTACTCGGCAAGGCCCAGCCGCAGCAGGCCCTCCAGCAGGCCGCCCAGCAGGTCAACGGCGTGCTCGCCGCGCCGGGATAAGCGGGCCGGCGACCCCATGAGCGTGCACGCCCCGACAGAGCGGTCGGTCAGCTACGAGCGTCCGGGTCTGCTCACCCGGCTGGCTCGCTCCGAGCATGTGGCGGGGTGGGCGTTCGTGACCCCCGCGGTGATTCTGATCGCGGTCTTTGCGCTGATCCCGATCGGCTGGTCGCTGCTGCTCTCGCTCCAGGCGAACAACCTGATTGCCCCCGCCCACTACGTCGGACTCGCCAACTACCGCGCGCTGGCCAAGGACCCGCAGTTTCGCTCGGCGATCGGGCACACGCTGCTCTACACGGTCGTGTTCGTGCCGGTCTCGGTGTTCGGCGCGCTCGGTCTCGCGGTCGCGCTGAACCGACGAATCCGCGGCATCCGCTTCTACCGGCTGGCGGTGTTCGTTCCGCTGGTCACCTCGACGGTTGCCACGGGAATCATCTTCCTGTGGCTGCTCGACCCGACGTTCGGGCTGGTCAACTACCTGTTGCACGCGGTCGGCCTGCCGCAGCAGCAGTTCCTCCAGGATCCGAACCAGGCGCTGTGGTGCATCGTCGCGATGACCGTGTGGGGCTGGCTCGGGTTCGACGTGATCATCTTCCTGGCCGCTCTGCAGGGCATCCCGGCCGAGCTGCTGGAAGCCGCCGAGATGGACGGCGCCAGCCGCATGAGCACGTTTCGGAGCATCGTGATTCCGCTGCTCGGCCCGGCGACGCTGTTCCTTGTCGTGTGGTCGACGATCAACGCGTTGCAGCTGTTTGACGAGATCTACGTGACCACGCGCGGGGGCCCGCTCGGATCGACGACCGTGATCGTCTACTACCTGTACCAGCAGGCCTTCCAGTTCTTCAACGGCGGCTACGGAGCGGCGATCGCCTACGTGCTGTTCGTGGCGATTCTGATCGTCACGCTGGTGCAGCTCTGGGTCGGACGCCGCCGCGTCTACTACAGCTCGTGAGGAGGCCGGGATCGCCGTCGAGCCGATAGCAGTCATCGATCGCTTCCCGCCGCTGCCTGACGCGCCGCGCCGGGCGCGCCGGCGCCTGCCGTTCAGTCCGTGGCATCTGTTCCTGGCGCCGGTCGCGGCGATCATGCTCGTCCCGCTGATCTGGATGGTGATCCTGTCGCTGGAGACCAAACCGGAGGCGAGCAGCTTCCCACCGGTGCTGCTCCCGACCGGGCTGCATTTCGGCAACTACCCGGCGACGTGGAAGGCCGTCCCGTTCGGCCACTTCTTCATCAACAGCGCGCTCTATTCGCTGGCCACCGTGGCCGGAAACCTCGTGTTCTGCAGCCTGGCCGCCTATGCGTTCGCGCGGATCAAGTTCTTTGGTCGCGACGTGTTGTTCGTCGTGCTGCTGGCGACGCTGATGGTGCCCTTCCAGGTCCTGCTGATCCCAACGTTCCTGATCGTCAAGAAGCTCGGCATGGTCGACAGCGTCGGCGGGCTGATCGTGCCCAACCTGTGCAGTGCCTTCGGAATCTTCATGCTGCGCCAGTTCTTCCGCACGCTGCCGATCGAGCTCGAGGAGGCCGCCCGGATCGACGGCACCTCACGGCTCGGGATCCTGATCAAGATCGTCCTGCCGCTGTCGATGCCGGCGCTGGCGACGCTGGCGATCATCCAGTTCCTGTGGTCGTGGAACGACTTCCTGTGGCCGCTGATCATCATCGGCACCGCCAGCCACGCGCCGCTGCAACTCGGCCTCTCGACGCTCCAGGGCGCTCACAGCACCGAGTGGAACCTGCTGATGGCCGGCACGGTGATGAGCCAGATCCCGATGCTGGCCGTGTTCCTGTTCGCGCAGCGCTGGTTCGTCCGTTCGATCGCGTTCACGGGGATCAAGTGATGCCCGGAGTCACGCTCGAACAATTGAGCAAGGGGTTCCCCGGCGGCACGGTGGCCGTGGACGGACTCTCGCTGGAGATCGCCGACGGCGAGTTCATGATCCTGGTCGGCCCTTCTGGATGTGGCAAGACGACCGCGCTCCGAATGATCGCGGGCCTTGAGACCCCGAGCTCGGGCACGATCCGGATCGGCGACCGTGTCGTCAACGACGTTTCGGCCCGTGACCGCGACATCGCGATGGTCTTTCAGAACTACGCGCTCTACCCACACATGACGGTCGCGCGGAACCTCGCCTACCCGCTGCGCCAGCGGCGGATGCCACGGCGCGAGATCACCCGCCGCGTCCAGGAGGTCGCCGAGATGCTCGACCTGTCGGGCCTGCTGGACAGGCGACCGGGACAGCTCTCGGGCGGGCAGCGCCAACGCGTGGCGATGGGCCGCGCGCTCGTTCGCGAGCCGGAGGTGTTCCTGCTCGACGAGCCACTGTCAAATCTCGACGCGAAGCTCCGCGTCCAGATGCGGGCCGCGCTCAAGCGACTGCACGCCCGCCTGGGCATCACCACCGTCTACGTCACTCACGACCAGGTCGAGGCGATGACCCTCGGGGACCGGATCGCGGTCCTCTCCGACGGATGCCTCCAGCAACTCGGGCCGCCCCAGGAGGTCTACGACCGGCCGGCCAACGTGTTCGTCGCCGGATTCATCGGCAGCCCCCCGATGAACCTGCTCCGGGGACGGGTCCGCGCCGGCCGCGTCAGCGCCGGGGACTTCGCCTTCGAGCGAGCTGGGCTGGCCGATAGCGAGCTGATCGTCGGCGTGCGGCCGGAGTCGCTGGAGCCCTCCGTGGATGGGATGCCGTCCTTGGAGTTCCACGTGTCGGTCGTCGAACCGATGGGCGACGAGGTGATCGTCCACGGATCGGTGGCCGCCGAGCTGGCCAACGACACCCCCGCGGAGGGTGAGTCGTTGCTGCTGGCCGGCGACAGCGAGCGTGCGGCGGCCGTGGCGCGGCTGGCGCCACAGGATCGCCCCGCCGAGGGCAGCGTGATCCGTCTCGGCGCCGACCCAGCCGGCGTGCATCTGTTCGACGCCGAATCAGGGGAGGCAATCCGATGAACGACCGCGTCGTAAGGCGAGCCCACGCATGCAGGCGTATCGCCCTCGTCATCGCTGTGAGCGCCCTCGCCGGCCTGGCCGCCCGAGTCCCCACGGCCGCCGGGGCCACAGCGGCCGGGGCAGGGCCCTACAAGCGACCCCCGGCCGGCCAGAACCAGTGGTACTGGGAGATCGGACCGCCAGCGCCCGGGTTCGCCGGCCTGCCTGCGATCAGCGCCCCGTATCCCAAGCCCGGGTCGGCCACGATCTGGGACACCGACCTGTTCCAGGATTCCAACCGTGCGGGAGCCCGCATCCCCACCGGCCGCTCGCCGGTGGTGGCGGCGCTGCACGCATCCGGCAAATACAGCATCTGCTACGTCGAGGTTGGCGCCTACCAGGCCGGTTTCCCAGACGACGCGAACTTCGCTGCCGCCGACTATGGGCACGCCGCCCACCGATATCGGATGCAGGGGTATCCGAATGAATGGTGGCTCGACATCGCCGGCTTTCGCAGTTACGTGGCCGGGCGCGCCTCGACGCTGAGCGGCGCGGCCGTCAACATTGCGGCGGGGCTCGACCAGCGGTTCGGCTGGTGCAGGCTCGAGGGTCAGGATGCGATCGAGCCCGACGACCTCGACGGCTACACGAACCGCAGCGACACCGGCGCGCCCGGGGCCGGCTGGCACCTGACCCGGGCCGACTCGGCCGGCTTTGAGCGCTGGCTGGCCTACGATGCCCACGCCCACGGGCTCGCCGTCTTTCAGAAGAACGATCCGGCCAACGCCACTGCCAACGTCAAGCAGTTCGACGGAATGATCATCGAGGAGTGCAACCACTACCGAGATCCGTGCGCCGGCGCCGGCGGCGATGCGACCCCATACCTCCGCGCGGGCAAGCCCGTCCTCAACGCGGAGTACACCCAGGACGGCGAGACGGCGGCGAGGTTCTGCGCAGCCGACCTCGCCGCCGGCATCACCGGCGCGCTGTTTGATGTCGGCCTTGGCCGCAGCACCTACCGGCCGTGCGCCGCTGCGGGTCGTGCCGGACGCTGAGCTCGACCTGCTCGTCCTCGGGGACTGCAACCCCGACCTGATCCTCCGTGGTATCGCGGTGGAGCCCGTCTTCGGGCAGGTCGAGCGACTGATCGACTCGGCCGATCTGACGATCGGCGGCTCCGGGGCGATCACTGCCTGCGGCGCGGCTCGGCTCGGGCTACGGACTGCGCTTGCAGGGGTGCTCGGCGATGATGAGTTCGGGCGCTTCATGATCGAGGCGCTGCGCGAGCGAGGCGTCGAGACCTCGGGCGTCGTCGTCGACGCGGGCGCCCGTACCGGCCTCAGCGTGATCCTCTCCCGCGATCAAGACCGGGCGATCCTCACGTTCCCGGGAGCAGTCGCGGCGCTCGAGGCGCAGGCGGTCAACCCAGGCCTGCTCGCCCGGGCCCGCCACGTTCACGTCGCCTCGTTCTTCCTGCAGACCGCCCTGACGCCAGGCCTGCCCACGCTGCTTGCAGAGGTCCGACGTCGCGGCGGCTCGACATCGGTGGATCCCAACTGGGATCCAAGCGAGTGCTGGGACGGGGGCCTACTGGAGTTGCTTAAAGACGTCGACGTCCTGCTGCCCAATGCCGTCGAAGCGGTCCGGATCGCCGGTGGCGGCGATCCGTTCGGAGCGGCGCAGCGGCTTGCCGCCTTCGGACCGCTGGTGGCCGTCAAGCTGGGGGCCGACGGAGCGCTCGCCGGCCGGGCAGGGGCCGATCCGGTCAGCGTCCGCCCGCCGGTCGTCGCTGAGGCGGTCGACGCCGTCGGCGCGGGAGACTCGTTCGATGCCGGTGTGCTCGCCGCATTGCTCGACGGCCAGCCGGTGGAGCGGGCCCTTGCGGTCGGGTGCGCCTGCGGTGCGCTGTCCACCCGGGCCACGGGTGGGACTGCCGCGCAGCCGACGCTCGCCGAGGCGCTCAGCGCGCTCGGGGAGGTCCGGGGGACCGTGTGATCGTCTGCGTGGCGGGCAACCCATCAGTCGACCGGCTGATCGAGGTGGAGGCGCTCGCGGTCGGGGAGATCCACCGCCCAAGCTCGCTTGTGGTCCTGCCCGGCGGCAAGGGGCTGCACGTCGCCCGGGTAAGCGCGGCGCTCGGTTCCCCGGTGACCGCGACCGGGATCCTGGCCGGCCACGCCGGCCGCTGGGTTAACGAGGCGCTGGCCCGCGAGGGCGTGCCGGCACGTTTCGCCTGGGGCCCCGGCGAGACCCGCTCGTGCCTGTCGGTGGCCGACCGGGCCACGCGCGCTCTGACCGAGTTCTACGAGCCGGGCACGCCCGGCACTGCTCAGGCGTGGTCGGATCTCGTGGAGATCGTTGCGTCGCTGCTGGACTCGGCGCGGTGGCTGGCGCTCAGCGGATCGCTGCCTTCGGAGGTGCCCGTCGAGGGCTACGCCGAGCTGATCACGCGAGCGGCCGCGGTGGGGGTGCCCGGAGTGGTCGATTCGCGCTCACCGTGGCTGGCGGCCAGCTTGGAGGCCGGGCCGGCGCTGGTCAAGGTCAACGCCTATGAGGCCTCGGAGCTGCTCAAGGAGCCGGTGCCCGGCCGTGATCGCGGGCTCGCGGCGGCGCGGACGATCCGCGACCGGGCAGGCGGCGACGGGCACGCGGTCGTGATCACGCTCGGCGAGGCGGGGATGGTGCTGATCGGTCCCGACGGGCGGGCATTCACCGGTTCGAGCTCGGCTCGTGGCCGCTATCCGGTCGGCAGCGGCGACGCGTTCCTGGCCGGCATGGTCGTGGCGCTCACCGACGGGGAACCGTGGCCAGCCGCCGCCGCGGCCGGGCTCGGTGCTGGTGCCGCCAACGCCGAGGTCGCCGGCGCCGGACGCCTCGATCCCGCTCGTGCCCGCGAGCTGGCGGCGACTGCGGACGTGGCTGAGGTGAGGGTCAATTAGGTTGCGGACGCAACCAAATTGATATCGGGTGACCTGCGCGGTGCTGTTGTGCTAGGTGGCACCTTTCGTAAATACGACGACATTCGAGCGGCCCCCGGCGGCGCTGGGCGGCGTCCTCGTTCGGTCACGTGCCAGAGGCACGCTCCCTCACTGCGTCCTTGCCCAGCATCCCCCGGGTGACCACTCTCGGTGTCGCCGTGTTTACGAAACGCACCAGTCAGGCGGCGAGCCGGGCGAGCACCGGCGCGAACTCTCGCGCCGCGGTCTGCTGGATCGTGAAATACGAGTAACGCCATCGCTCGTAGCGAGCATGCAGTCGCTCCACGATCTCGCCGATGTCACCAAGTAACACAATCGGCGTCGCCAGCACCTCGGCTACGTCGGTGGCCGGTACGCGAGAGCGCAAGATCGGCGTCGCGGAGCTGCGCGTCACCGGTGGCCGCCTGGATCAGCATTGGCGGCAGCCCGGCGAGGTTGCGGCCGCGCGGCGTGATCACATAGGTTGCCCGTGTACAAACGAAGCCTGGAGGTCGACCCGATGCCGCGCACGCATCACCTGCCTGACGATCAGGTCCATTTCTTGTGGGACACGGGCAACGCGCCGGTGCTCGTCGTCGAGTCGGGCGACACCGTGGTCGTCTGGACGCGCGATGTCAGCGACAACCAGATCGGCCCCGACTCGGACACGAGCGTGATCGCCGGCCTTGACTGGGACCGGGTCTACCCGCTGAGCGGACCGATCGGGATCGCCGGCGCCGAGCCGGGGGACGCTCTGAAGATCGAGGTCCTGGACATCCACACCCAGGGCTGGGGGTGGACCGCAGTGCTGCCGGGGCTCGGCCTGCTCCCTGAGGACTTCCCCGACGCCTACCTGCGGATCTTCGACCTCTCCCACGGTGACGTCGCCTACATGCGTGACGACATCGCGATCCCGCTGCAGCCGTTCTTCGGGACGATGGGGGTGTGCCCGGCCGGCGCGAGCGCGCAGCCGGTGATGCCGCCCGGCTCGTTTGGCGGAAACATGGACATCCGCCAGCTCGTGCGCGGGTCCACGCTGTATCTGCCGGTGCAGGTCGAGCAAGCGCTGTTCTCCTGTGGGGATGCCCACGGTGCCCAAGGCGACGGCGAGGTATGCGTGACCGGGCTCGAGGCGCCGATGTTCGCGTCGCTGCGCCTCACGCTTGAAAAGGGTCGTTCGATCCCGGGGCCGCAGTACCGCACTCCCGCGCCGCTGACGCCACGGGTGGATTCGGCACCGTTCTATGCCACGACGGGCGTGGGCGGCGATCTCTACGCGGCTGCCCAGGATGCGGTCCGGGCGATGGTCGAGCACATCGCGGCAAACCACGGCGTCGAGCGCGTGGACGCCTACCTGCTCTGTAGCCTCGTCGTCGACCTCAAGATTTCCGAGATCGTCGACGCCGGTCAGTACATCGTCAGCGCCGTGCTCCCAGAGGCGATCTTCTCTAAGTGAGCGCCGTCGCAGATCATTCGCGCCGTTGCGACGCCCGGAGACCAGCTGCTCTCGCGCGCCCGACAGTCTGCGACTGCGCTTGCGGATAGGGCTTTCCGTTGCGGCGCAACCCCACCGCGCGACCCTACGCGCTGGTCACGGTCAGCGTGTGTTGTCCGTCCGGGCTCACCGGCACCGTCACCTCGACACCGCGGTTGGTCTGGCGAACTACGACGTTCTGGGCTGCGTGTCCATCGACCACGACCGTGGCCGGCGTCGAGCCGGCCGGCAGGGTGTGCCCGATCTCCAGCGAGCGCAGTTGCAACTCGTGAGCCTGCAGCCTGGTGGTGTAGGTGCTGCCGGAATGCGAGGCAAACACGTCGACCGAGCCGTCGCCCAAGCGGATGTTCGATCCGGCCACGCTCGGCTGCCCGTCGGGCACCTGCGGCACGACCTGCAGCGCGCCGTCGCCCAGGAACGGCCGCACGCCGAGCTGCTGGTGCACGACCGACCATGCGGTGCCGTAGTTGCCCCACGCCTGCATGAACATCGAGCGGCACGTCCAGCAGCGGTCGATGTTCGCCGGGATTCCCGCCGTCGGGTCGCCACCCGGCGCCGAGGGGAAGATCTCCGGCATCGCTCCTGGCTGCTCATCCGGAGTCCCGCCGGTCGCGGGCTCGGAAAACATCGTCTCGGCGTTCGCGGCGGTATAACGCTGCTGCTGCCCGGGTCCGAGGCGTCCATAGTTGCCCTCGGCGACGGCCTGAATCGAGGTCGTGAGCGAGAAGATCTCGAAGTCGCCGTTGCCGTCGGAGCCGCCGCCGCAGCCGGTGTGGAACAGGCCCAGGCTCCCGGGCCGCGAGCCGCTGAAGCAGGAGTTCTCGCGGCCCGCCAGGGCCGTCGTCCCGTGGTCCTGGGAGGCCACGCCGGGCGTCAGGAGCGTCCCGGTCGTTAGCTCCGCCTCCATCGCCACCTGGCCGATCCAGTGTTTCTGGAAGGACTGCACGTTGCCCGGATCCAGCAGCGAGTCCGCATACTGACCGACGGACGGATCCCACCAGGTCGCCTCAAACTGGCTTCGCAGTTTGTCGGCGAGGTGCGTCGCCCAATCGGCGGTGGCGCTGTCGTGCTTCGAGCGCGCCATGTCGGCGAGGTCGTAGAGCCCGCGCATGTAGTAGATCCCGTTGTCGAGCTTCTCGGGGCCCATCCCGGTGCGCTCGACGTTGCCGGACCCCTCCGGCCAGCCGTCGCGGTCGACGTCGAGTCGGCGATCGACGACCTGCATGTTCCGCTTGGCGAAGTCGTACATGTCATCGCGGAAGCGGTTGTCGCCGGTCCAGCGCCACACAAGCGCCACGGCGCTCGGGAACTTGACCGTCTCGTCGGTATTGAAGTCGTTGGTCTTCGACCCGTCGCCGTTGGTCGTCTGACTGTCGTGGCCAAACCAGACCGAGCCGTCCGACACCGTCTCGTGAACGACGATGCCGGAGCGGTTGTTGAGGACATCCGAAATGTCGCGCAGCGCGCGAAGGTGATCCTCGATCGTCTGGAACTGGCCCAGGGCGACGGCCGCAAACGCCGTGTACTCACCGTCGGTGGCGAAGATCCAGGGATAGTCAGGGAATCCGGCCCCGAACCAGCGGGCGTGCGCGATCGTCCCGAGCGGCGCCGGGAACTGCTTGCCCTGGTTCGTCCAACGGATCTGAAGGTCCGACGCGGTTTGCGTGAGGTCTGCGAGGTTCTGCTTGGCCCAGTCGATCGCGTGCGCGAGCATCGGGTCGCCGGGCAGCGACACTCTGGTCTGGCCGGCCAGCTGCTGGCGCGCGGCGATCTTGGCGGCCAGCTCGCCGCCTGGATCACGCAGTGCACCCGCAAGCTCTGACCGGGCTGCGCCGAGGCCTTGGTCTGAGCCCGCGGCGGCGATCCACAGCGTCGTTGAACGGTGCGCCGGGATCGTGATCCGGTAGCGCAGCTCGCCGCCGGTGCCCTTGCCGAATGGTCCGTCGTCGCAGGCGCTCGGGAGCGAGGTGCCGTCGTTCGCTGCGCACGTGTTGCCCGGCTGCGGGCCGCGGAAGCCACCGCCGGCTGCGGCGGCGGTGCCGGAGTCCGGGGCGCGGTTCGATGCGACGAGCGCTGCGTAGTGATGGACGGGAGCGCCGCTGCCGATCGAGCCGTTGTCGGTGAACACCAGCGAGGAGCCATCGAAGCTCCCGTGGTCGGGGAGGTTGTCACTCGCGTTCGGCACGACGCCCGTGAAGCCCCACGGGTAGGTGCCGATCAGCTCCGAATGTGCGTCGACCTTGACCGTGACGGTCCTCGTCGCGCCCAGGTTCGTCATCTGCAGACCGAACAGCCCGGCCCGGTAACCGTCGGGTGCGAAGTCGGTCCGCTCGAGCTTCAGCCCGCCGGCGGCCGCCAACTCGTAACGGGTGTAACCCCATCCGCTTGAGAACTGCGTGGCCTGGCCGACCCACGTGTTGCCGATCCCGAACCAGACGCCGTCCACGAGCTTCAGCGGCGGCGCCCAGACGCCGCCCATCTCGCCGGTGGTGTGCCAGCCGTTGGCGTAGAAGCGGCCATCGGCGAAGCCCTGGATATACGAGCGCTGGCCGCTGGCGACCTCGCGACGGTCTTGAAGGCGGCTGCTCGTCGAGAGCTCAGTCGCTGCCGCCTGTGCCGTCGCACAGCCGATCAGCGCCCCCGCTACCCCCAAGATCACGGCACGACTCGGCATCGCGGGTCGATTCCAGCGCACGAAGACCTCCCTCACTAAAGCGCTTTAGAAACGGTGCTACGGTTACCCGCGCCACGTCGTAATGAATCGTCCAATTTCGGAGTCCGAGGGAGGTCCCTGCCGTCGTCCGACGATCGTGGACGTGGCGCGGCTCGCCGGCGTCTCGCCGACGCTGGTGTCGTTCGCGGTCAACGACCGGCCCGGTGTCTCGACCCGAACACGCGCGCGGATTCTCGATGCAGCCAAGCAGCTTGGCTGGCGTCCAAGTGCATCAGCCCGGGCGCTGACCGAGGCGCGAACCCGCGCGATCGGGCTGGTTCTTGCGCGAGGGTCCGAACAGCTCGAACTCGACTCGTTCTTCGTGCGCTTCCTATCCGGCGTCGAGCGGACGCTGTCGCCCGCCGACTATGCGCTCTTGCTGCAGCTTGTGCCGGCGGCTGACGCGGACGGAGCACTTTGTGCCTACGAGCGGCTCGCGGCAGCCGGCCGAGTCGACGGGTTCCTGCTCACCGATCCCGAGGGTGAGGATCGACGCCTCCCGCTGCTCCAGGCCGCCGGCCTACCGGTCGTCATTGCCGGCCGCCCGATCGGTGACGCGCCGTTTCCGTGGTTGGAGACCGACCACGACCTCGGGGTGACCGCTGCGGTCGAGCACCTCGCCGGGATTGGACACACGCGGATCGCCTTTCTCGGCGGCTCAGATGCCTTCGAGCACGTGCAGCGACGGCTTGCCCGCTGGCACGAGGCGTTGGCGGGCGCAGGACTTGACCCTGGCGTCGTTGCGTTTGCCGAGGGCGAGCTTGGCGCCGGCGCTCACACGGTCCTCGACGGTAACCCGACGGCGGTCGTATGCACGAGCGACAAGCTCGCGATGGCGGTCGTCGCGGCGGCGCTCGCGCGAGGCCGCGGGGTGCCGCGAGATGTCTCTGTCATCGGTTTTGACGACTCGCCGCTGGCGGCGCTGTCGTCGCCTGCGCTCAGCTCTGTGCGCGTCGACTACGCGGAGTTCGGCGAGGCCGCCGCGGCCGCGCTGCTGGCCGCGATCGCCGGTGTAGAGATGCCCAGCTTCGCACCCTCGACGCCGCAACTCGAGCTCCGTGCCTCGACGGCGCCGCCCGATGACAACGTGAACATCGGATTAAGAAGCCGAGTGCGCATCGCGCATCGGGGGTAGCACCGGGGGGCGAACAGCGGGGGAAAAACGCGTAGAGGAGGAGAGAATCGTGAAAGCAAGACTCGCAAGCGCGGGGGCGATTCTTGCGTGCGTGGCCGTCACGGCCGCAGGGTGTGGCAGCAGCAGCAGCAACAGCAGTAGCAGTGGCGCAAGTTCGAGCTCGGGCGCCAGCGCGGGGACAGTGACCCCATCGATGGCCAGCAATCCGAGCGGCAACGTCACCTGGTGCATCGGCAAGGACACGACTGGGGCGTTCCAACAGGTCATCAACCTTTACCAGCAGGCCAACCCGGGCGTGCACGTGCACCTGCTCCAGCTCCCGACGTCGGCTGACCAGCAGCGCACGCAGATCGTGCAGCGCGAGCAGGCCAAGTCCCCCGAGTGCGACGTCCTCGGGATGGACGTCACTTGGACGGCGGAGTTCGGTTCCCAGGGATGGCTCAAAGACGTGTCGCCCGCGATCCAAGCGCGACAGAACGAGTTCATCCCCTCCACCCTCAGCACGGTCAAGTTCAACGGCAAGTACTACGGCGTGCCGTTCAACACCAACGCCGGGCTCCTGTACTACAACACCAAGAAGGTCCACGCGGCGCCGACCACCTGGCAACAGGCCTACCAGATGGCAAAGCAGGCCGGCGGGCTCGGCTACCAGGGTCAGCAATACGAGGGGCTGACCGTCGACTTCCTGGAGTTGCTCTACAGCGCCGGAGGGAGCGTCCTCTCGCCAGACGGCAAGACGGCGACGATCGACTCCCCGCAGGCACAGCAGGTGCTCGGGTTCATGCAGCAGGGCCTCAAGGATGGCGCGGTGCCACAGGCCAACCTCACGTACATGGAGGAGGAGTCGCGCAACGCCTTCCAGACCGGCAAGGTGTCGATTCTGCGCAACTGGCCGTACGTGTACGCGCTGGCGAAGCAGGCGCATGTGGCGTTCAAGGTTGAGCCGCTTCCGAGCTGGTCGGGTGGCAAGGCCGCGAGCGTGCTGGGCGGTTACAACCTCGGGATCTCGAGCTACTCGAAGAACCCAGGCGCGGCGCTCAGCTTCATCAACTTCGCCACCTCGCCGGCGGCGCAGAAGAAGTTCTTCATCAAGTCATCGTTGCCGGCGGTTCTGAGTCAGACGTACAAGGATCCGGCGGTGATCAAGGCGCAGCCGTTCGCACCTCAGTTGCTGACCGCGGTCGAGCACGGACAGTCTCGCCCGGAGTCGCCGGTGTACCCGCAGATCAGCGAGGCGATCTACAAGAACGTCTACTCGGCGCTGTCCAGCGGCACCGCGCCGGCAAGCGCGCTTGGGACGGCACAGAGCCAGATCAACTCGGCGCTGAAGACGTTCTAAGACGGCCGTGGCCACCGCACAGGCAACGATTGCCGCCCCCCGTCGCAGCCGCCGCTCGGGACTCTCCGAGCGGCGGCTGGCTACGGCCATGCTGACGCCGTCGCTGATCGTGATCGTGGTCGTGGCGGCGTATCCGATCGCGTACGCGATCTGGCTGTCTCTGCATCAGTACAGCGTGATCCACCCCGGGTTGTCGCGATGGGTCGGCGTCGACAACTACGTCGACGCGCTCAAGTCGGGCGACTTCTGGAGCGCGGTCAAAACGACATTCATCTTCACCGCGATCTCGGTCTCGTTGGAGCTGGTGCTGGGCATGGGGATGGCGCTGCTGATGCACGCCGCGTTCAGGGGCCGCACGATCCTGCGAGCCGTCGTGCTCGTTCCGTGGGCGATCCTGACCGTAGGCACGGCAATCATGTGGCGCTCGATCGTCGCCCCCGACACGGGTTTTCTCAACCAGCTGCTCAAGGCCCTGCATCTCCCGGGCGCGCACACCGTTTGGCTTGCGAAGAACGGCTACGCGCTGGCGGTAATGATCTTTGCCGATGTCTGGAAGACGGCGCCGTTCATGGCGCTGCTGCTGCTCGCCGGGCTCCAGGTGATTCCCGACGACGTCCAGGACGCCGCGAAGGTTGACGGCGCCACCGGCTGGCAACGCTTCGTCAAAGTGACGCTGCCGCTGCTGCGGCCGGCGATCCTCGTCGCGCTGATCTTCAGGACGCTTGACGCGTTACGGATCTTCGATCTGCCGTTCGTGCTCACACAGGGCGCAAACGGCACCACCTCGCTGTCGCTCTACGCATACCAGCAACTCACCCAGAACCGGCTGATCGGACCCGGCTCCGCGCTCGCGGTGCTCACGTTCGTGATCGTGATGGCGGTATCACTGCTGTACATCCGTCTCGCCGGACAGAACCTCCGAGAACTGGCACAGGAGAAATGAGCCATACCGCAATCGCACCACGACGAAGCTGGCGTATCCGGATCGGCTCACGCGAGCGGGCGCAGGCCGGCCCCCCGCGATCTCGCGGCAAGAGCGTGCTGCTGTGGATCGGGGTGCTGGCGACGATGGTCTTCTGCCTGTTCCCGTTCTACTGGATCATCAACACGTCGCTGAAGACCGGCGCCGAGCTGTCGACGGGCCGGCTGTTTCCCGCGCATCCATCGCTGGATAACTACAGCTCGATCTTCCACAACGGAGACTTCACGACAGCGCTTCGGACCAGCGTGATCGACGCCGGTGCAGCGACGCTGATCGCGCTGTCGATCGGCTCGTTCGCGGCGTATGCGCTCGCGCGCCTGCGCTTCCCCAGGAAGTTCCTGATCCTCGCAATCGTGCTCTCGATCTCGACGTTTCCACCGATCGCGATCGCGGCTCCAGTGTTCAAGCTCTGGACCGACATCGGCCTCTACAACACGTATCTTGGGCTGATCCTGCCGTTCCTGACCTTCGTCCTGCCGCTCACGATCTACATCCTCACGTCGTTCTTCCGGGAGATCCCGAAGGAGCTCGAGGAGGCCGCGCTGGTCGATGGAGCGACGCGGTTTCAGGCGTTTCGGAAGGTCGTGATCCCGCTCGCCGCTCCGGGGCTCGTCACCGCCGGACTGCTCGCGTTCATCTTCGCTTGGAACGAGTTCCTGCTCTCGATCACGCTCACGAGCTCGGCGTCGCGGCGCCCGGTGTCCGCCGCGATCGCGTTCTTCACCGGCAGTTCCCAGTTCCAGATTCCGATCGGCACGATCAGCGCGGCCACAGTCACGATCACGGTGCCGCTGATCGTGCTCGTCGTGATCTTCCAGAAGCGGATCGTCGCCGGGCTGACTGCCGGCGCGGTCAAGGGCTGAGGCGTCCGTCCCAGCCCTGCTGCAGTGCGAACCTGGCCCCGACCGTCCATGCCTGGACCCGGTTGGCGATCGCGATGCGCTCGGGCCCTCGGCTGGTGACTGCGTATAGCTCCGGAGCGTCTCCGAGCCTGTCCAGTGCTGCCAGCACGCCACGGCGGACACGCTCTGCCTCCGCGGCGCGACCGGCCGCTCGCAGACCTCCCCACGCCAACCACGAGTCAAACGGCCAGACCGCCCCGCGGTGGTAGGAATCAGCTGCGAACTGAGGGTGCTCGGCCGACAGGGTGCGCAGCCCGTAGTCGGTCAGCACGTCCGGCTGGCAGAGGCGCTCGGCATAGACCGAGCGCTGTGAGGCGGGCAGAGCGTCCGCCCACAGCAGCCATCCGAGCTGAGAACCGGCACCGGCGACCGCCTCGCCGGTGCCGGTGACGGCCATCGTGTCTGGGGTGAAGCGGGCTGCGATCTGCTCCACCGTCGCCGCGGCGAGCGTGTGCCAGCGCGAGTCGCCGGACAGCCTGGCGGCGGCGCGCAGGCCGGCCACCGCGGCGGCCTGCGTATCGGCATCGGCAAGCGGAGGCTCGGGTATGCGGCCGTCCGCGTGCAGGATGCCGCCGCCGTAGGCCTGCCGCGGGTCGGAGGTATCCCGCCAGCCCTGCTGGATCAGGCCACCGCCGGCGAGCCGGGGTCCGTGGCGCACGAGACCCCCGCCGCGCTCGAGCGCTCGCTCGAGCCACCCCGCGGCTGCCCGCCACGACGGCGACAGACGGTCGGCGAGGGCGGTGTCACCGAGTGCCGCAAGCACCACGAGGAACCACGAGGTGCCGTCAGCTGACCCGTAGTAGCGCAATGCACCATTGCGCACGGGCCAGCCCATCTCTTTGAAGCGCCGCTCCGCGTGAGGCCGGTATTCATGCACGATCTTGCCGGGTTCCTCGTCTGTTTCCGGGTCCGCGCGCTGGCCCTGCAGCGACGCCAACACGCGAACGGTCGCTCGCGCGGCCTGCGGCTGCACCGGCATCGCGGCCAGCGATGTGATCAGGGAGTCGCGCCCGAACAGCGCGTGAAACCGGCCAGGGTCATCCGCATCGACCGGCGTGGAAGAGGCATAGGGCCAGCCTTCGGCCGACAGGATTGGTCTGTTCAGGACCTGGTCGGAAGCCATTCCACGACGATAGGACGCGGCGCGGATACGTGTCAGTCAGCCCGGGATCTGTCCGAGCACCGGGTGGACGACCTCCTCGGCCAGCCAGCTCGCCGGCTTTGCAGGCCAAGGGGGAATTGGCGCCAGCACAAGGTGCCGTGCGCCCGCCGCGATCAACTCGAGCAGAAGTTCCTGCGTCGCCGCCGGCGTGGACGGGTCCTCGCAGCGGACGAGGATCTGGACGGAGCGCACGATCTCGTCGGGATCGCGACCGGCCGCGGCGCCGTGTTGATCGAGCACACCGCTCTTGTGGCTGAACTCTGCGGCGGTGCGCGTCGGGCAATTCCAGATGTCGGCGTGCTCAGCCACAACGCGGAGCGCCACGCGCTCGCCGCCGGCGCCGATCAGGATCGGTGGCCGCGGGCGCTGGATCGGCTTCGGTTCGCAGACCGCTTGCCTGAGCCGGTAGCAGCGGCCGTCGAAATCGAACGGCTGATCTTCGGTCCACAGTCGCTTGACGATTTCGCACGTCTCGCCGAGCGCGGCGATCGCCTCCCCGACCGGCACGAGATCGATCCCGTACGCGTCGTACTCGCGCCGGACGCTCTCCGTCAGCGTCGGGTCAGGCAGCAGCGACCCGCCGGCGCCGATGCCGAACTCGAGCCGTCCACCGGAGATCACATCGACCCCTGCCGCCATCTTTGCGAGCACGGCCGGCGGCCTGATGCGATTACTGGTGACGATGACGCCGAGGCGCAGCCGTGTCGTCTGGGCAGCCAGCGCGGCGAGCAGCGTCCAGGCCTCCAACGCCGGGCCGCGCACGTCTCCGCGCAGCGGCACGAGGTGATCCCAGAGCCAGCCGTGCTCGAACGCGTCGATCTGATCCGCCTCCAGCCACAGCCGCAAGATCTCGTCGTAGCCGATCCCCGCCTGGCTCGTCTTCACGCCGAACGTCACACCGTGGGCGTTCGATGTCATTGGCTGCTCCTCCCGGGAAGGTCATTAGCTGGCTATCGATACACCGTAGCGAAAAGATCGTTAGTCGGCAAATGAACTGTCGGTCTGACGCGCCTGACGAGTCAACTACTCGTTTGACAACTCCAAGACGCTCGCGAACCTGAACGTCCGCACCGTCTACGGGACGATCACCGCCACGTAGGGCGCGGACGAATCATTAGAGCTGCGGTACCGAATCAGTAGAGCTGCGGTACCGAATCAGTAGAGCTGCGGTACGAACGTCTGCTCATCCATCGGGGGCCGGACATATCGGTCCGTCCCCCGTGGAGGCAGGACGAGCGGCGGGGGCGTGAGGTCCTCGTAGTCGACCATCGAGAGCAGGTGGGCGATGCAGTTCAGTCGAGCGCGGCGCTTGTCGTCAGCCTGGACGACCCACCAGGGTGCATGTTTGATGTCGGTGTAGCGGAACATCTCGTCTTTGGCGCGTGAGTACTCGACCCACTTGGCGCGGGACTCGAGGTCCATCGGGCTCAGCTTCCAGCGGCGCATCGGATCGTGGACGCGCGCCTGGAAGCGGCGCTCCTGTTCCTCGTCAGAGACCGAGAACCAGTACTTGACCACCTGGATCCCCGAGCGCACGAGCATCCGCTCGAACTCCGGACAGGAGCGCATGAATTCCTCGTACTCGGCCTCCGTGCAGAACCCCATCACCCGCTCGACGCCCCCGCGGTTGTACCAGGAGCGATCGAACAGCACGATTTCTCCGGCGGCCGGTAGGTGCGGCACGTAGCGCTGGAAGTACCACTGGCTTCGTTCGCGCTCGGTCGGCGCCGGCAGGGCGACGACGCGGCACACGCGCGGGTTCGTCCGCTCGGCGATGCGCTTGATCACGCCGCCCTTGCCGGCAGCATCGCGACCTTCGAAGATCACGACGATCTTCAGCCCCTTGGTCTTGACGTACTCCTGCATGATCACGAGCTCGCGCTGGAGCTCGCGTAGCGTCTTGTCGAAGGTGGCGCGCGGCAGCTTTTCCCGTGCCGGCGCAGCATGCTGACCGGAATGGCCGGAGCCGTCCCGCTTCGCGTGGCTTGGGTTTTTGGCTGGCATCCTCTCCGAGTTATCGGCGGCGAGTGCGTCGCCTAAAGCCTAACGGCTGCAGCTGGGTCCGCACGCGGCGCTCCATCTCCCACCCTTATCACCCACCCTTGTCACATCGCTGGATAGGCGTTCGCGAAACTCGCGTTTGCGTTCTTTGACGCCGTCGATCCGCTCACCGGCGCGATCGGTCACCGCCGTCTGGTGCTGGATCAGTCGATGATCATGGCCGCGCTTGACGACGATCTCAACGACGGTGCCCTGCAGCGGTATTTCGCCGCTGACCCGGCCTCCGCGGCTGCGCGGCTGTATCTGTCCTCGGAGCGGATGTCAATCGGGTAGCGCGCTCGGCCGCGTCTCAATCTGGTCCGAGCGATTACGCCTGAAGGTACGTGCGCACGGCCAGCACCCGCCGGTGGTCGTCGGCGCTGGCCGGCAGCCGCAGCTTCGAGAAGATGCTCGTGACGTGCTTCTCGACCGCGCGCTCGGTGATCACCAGCTCAGTCGAGATCGCGAGGTTGGAGCGGCCCTCGGCCATCAGCGTCAGCACCTCGCGCTCGCGCGGGGTGAGCTCGGCGAGCGGGTCGACGGCGCGCCGGCGCCCAAGCATTTGCGAGACCACCTCGGGGTCCAGCGCCGACCCGCCCTCGGCAACCCGCCGGATCGCGTCGACGAAGCGCTCGACGTCCGCAACCCGATCCTTCAGCAGATAGCCGACCCCCTCGGCGCTGCCCGACAGCAGATCCAGCGCATAGTCCTCCTCGATGTACTGCGACAGCACCAGTACGGCGGTCTCCGGCTGTTCCGCACGGATCGTGCGCGCCGCGCGCAGGCCTTCGTCGGTGTGCGTCGGCGGCATCTTGATGTCGACGATCGCCACATCCGGCTTGTGCGCCCTGACCTTCCTCAGCAGGTCCTCCGCATCGCCTGCGCGCCCGACGACGTCAAACCCACAGTCCTCGAGCAGGCGCGCGATTCCCTCCCGCAGCAGGACCGAGTCTTCGCCTAGCACTATGCGCATGGAATCAGCGCGCTGATCGTGGTTCCCTCACCGGGTGGACTATGCACATCGAGACGGCCGTCGAGGGCGGCCACCCGTGCGGCCAGACCTCGCAGGCCCGAGCCGTGAGCCGGGTCGGCGCCACCGACGCCGTCGTCGGAGACCTCGACCTTCACCGAGCCGTTGAGCCGCGTCACGCGGACTTCGGCATTGGTGGCCTGTGCATACCTGGCGACGTTCGTCAGCGCTTCGGCGACGACGTAATAGCTGGCAATCTCGACGCGCGGCGGCAGTCGCTCTGCCGGCGTCTCGACGAGCTCGACGTCCAGCGGGACACGGCCGGCCAGCGCGCGCAGCGCGGCCGGCAGACCGCGATCTGACAGCACGGCGGGATGGATCCCGCGTGCGAGCTCGCGCAGCTCCGCCGTCGCCGAGTCGAGCTCGGTCATCGCCTCGCCGAGCAGCTCGCGAGCGCCGTCGGTGTCGCGGGTGAGGCGGTCACGCACGAGCCGTAGGCTGAGCGCCAGCGCGACCAGCCGCTGCTGAGCACCGTCGTGCAGGTTTCGCTCGAGCTTGCGGCGCTCCGCCAGCCCGACCTCGATCAGGCGCTCGCGTGAGCTCTCGAGCTCGTCGACCCGCGCTCGCAGCTCGGCGTGAAGCCGCTCGTTCTCGAGTGCGAGCCCCGCCGCCGCGCCCGCCGTCTCGAGCAGCTGCCGCTCGTCTGACAGCGTGGCGTCGTAGATGATCGCCGCCAAGGGCGCGTGGTTGCGCTGAACCGGAGTCCAGGCGCGGGGGCTACCCGGGCCTGGCAGCTCGATCTGGTGCCCGTCGGCATCAACATAGTGCCGGCGATCCGGCAGCCAGTAGGCGAGGATCAGCGATGGATCACCAAACGCATCGGCGAGCGCCTCACGCAATCCCCGACGCTGCTGCGGACCCGCACTCAGGCGCGCGACGAGGTCGCTGACCGCGGCAGCGCGACTGAATCGCGACTGCATCATCCCGGCGAGGAACGCCCACGGAACGGCTGCCAGAGGGATCAAACCGACCATATAGACGGTTGTGACGCCCGGCGTCTGGACGCCGCTCAGCCTGGCGGCCAGGGCGGCCGTCAGCACGACAAGCGCGAGCGCACCCGTCCAGACCACCGGGCTCAGCGCCGGCCGCTGCGGCCCCGGGAGTGCGCGCCAGCGCCTGACCAGGGCGATGATCAGACCGACCACGATCACGATCGCGATCACCGCCTGCGCCTTGTCGATTGCGCGCACGAGCGACATGTGGTCTGAGACCAGCAGCGGGTTGCTCGGGCACTCGTTGCATTGTGGCGCGTGGGAGAACTGCAGAAACGGCAGCGGTAGCCATTGCATGACCGTGACGTCGAACCACGTGGCCGTCGCGACTGCTTGTTCGAGCCCGGAATGCAGGCGACCGTCGGGGAATGAGAGCAACATCTGCACGAGGAACCCGTAGGGGAGAGCCGCGCACAGCTGGCCGACGAAGAAGATGTAGCCGTCATTGGTGGCAAGCAGCGAGCCGAGCAGCCATGTGAACCCGACCGCGGTCATGTACAGCCCCAGCCGGTTCTCGGGACGCCGCCACCACATGAACAGTCCCGTGCCGACGAACGACCAGCCGATCACGAGCTGTGAGGCGAGGAAGACCCCCCTGGGGTGCGTGTGGTGCGTGGAAACCGACAACGGGATCGTGATCAATCCCGCGACGAACGCGGTCGCGCCGATCATCAACAAGGCGCGCCGCAGACCCGTCATCGCAGCAGCGCCTCCAGCGCCGGGCCGGAGAGCTCGCCCTTGGGGACGAAGCCGCGCGCACCGCTGCGCGCGATCAGCCCGCCGAAGTCGCTACCGTCGCGGCTCGAGGTCATAACGACGGCGGGCGGGTCATCGTCTCCGGTCAGCCGCAGCGCAACTTCGAAGCCGTCGAGGTCAGGCAACTGCACGTCGAGCAGGACGACCGCAGGGCGCAGTGAGCGGGCGGCGTCGAGACCAGCCTGCCCGTCCGGTGCTTCGCCGACCACCTCGTAGCCGGCGTCCTCCAGGATCCGGGTGCGCTGATCCGGAAGCTCGGGTGGTCATCGACGATCAAGACGGTCCTCGCCATGTCGAGTGATTCTCGCTCAGTGCAGTGATGAAGACAGTGTGGTTATCCGCACCCCCGGGGAGGGGTTGCCCGCTCCGCTTAACGCCAGGGGACCGCATGGTCGCACGCGCTCCGCGGTGGGACTCTGAGATCACACCAATTCAGATCCATTTGAGCGGAGGTACTTCAGATGCAACGAGGTAACGTTGCGGCTCGAGCTGGGAAATGGAGCGCCGAGCATCGGCGAATCGCGATTTTCGGCTGGCTCGCATTTGTCGTGGTCGCGATTGCGCTCGGCGGCGCGGTCGGCACCAAGCACATCGATCAGAACAACAGCGGGGTCGGCGAGTCCGGCCGTGCACAGCAGGTTCTGCACCAGCAGTTCCCGCAGCCGGCGGGCGAGCAGGTCTTGATCCAGGACAAGCGGATCACCGTCAAGGATCCGGCGTTCCGGGCGGCGGTCAACGATGTCGTCGGCCGGCTCTCGGCGCTCGGCAGCGTGCGCGATGTTCGCTCGCCGCTGAGTGCCGGAAACCGCGGTGAGATCTCAGCTGACGGTCACTCCGTGCTCGTCGGATTCAACATCGGCGGGAACTCAAGCGATGCCGACAAGCGCGTCGAACCATCGCTGGCGGCAACAGCCGCGGCGCAGGCGGCTCACCCTGAGATGGTGATCCAGCAGGCGGGCGACGCCAGTGCCGCCAAGGCACTGAACAAGAGCTTTAGCGACGACTTCGCCAAGGCGCGAACGCTGTCGGTGCCGCTGACGCTGATCATCCTGATCTTCGCGTTCGGGGCGCTGGTCGCGGCCGGGATTCCGGTCCTGCTGGCGATCACCGGTGTCGGTGCGACGCTTGGGATCGTCGGACTCGTCAGCCAGATCGCTGCGGTCGATCAGTCCGTTTCAGAGGTCGTCTTGCTGATCGGCATGGCCGTCGGCGTCGACTACTCGTTGTTCTACATGCGCCGTGAGCGTGAGGAGCGCGCCGCAGGCCTTGATGAGCAGGCCGCACTGCGTGCGGCCGCCGCAACCTCGGGCCGGTCCGTGCTTGTGTCCGGGCTCACCGTGATGGCGGCGATGGCCGGTATGTATCTCGCCGGCGACAAGACGTTCGCGTCGATGGCGACCGGCGCGATCCTGGTCGTCGCGGTGGCGGTGCTCGGCTCCCTGACGGTCCTGCCCGCGATGCTGTCCAAGCTCGGCGACAGGGTGATGACGGGCCGCGTGCCGTTCGTCGCGCGACGGCGTGAGAGCGGCGCGGAGCCAAGAGTGTGGGGTGCGGTCGTCGACGGCGTGCTGCGCCGGCCGGTGGTCGCGGTGGTCGCGGCCGGCGGCGTGATTGTGGCGCTGGCAATCCCCGCGTTCGGACTGCACACGTCGGTCCCCGGCCTGCAGGGCCTGCCAAGCGGACTGCCGATCGTCAAGACGCTGAACCGTATCCAGGCGGCGTTCCCGGGTGGTCCGCAGCCGGCCGCGGTCGTGATCGAGGCGCAGAACGTGAACGCGCCGCAGGTTCGGGATGCGATTTCCTCGCTCGAGCGTCAGGCGCTCGCGACCGGGCAGATGCACCAGCCGTTCAATGTCGACGTCAACGCTCGCCACGATGTGGCGGTCGTGTCGGTGCCGCTCAGCGGCAAGGGTACGGACGCGGCCTCGAACCGCGCGCTGGCCACGCTGCGCGGCCAGGTGATCCCGGCGACCGTCGGGCGGCTGCAGGGCGTCAAGGTCGGAGTGACCGGCGCGACCGCCGGGTCCAAGGACTTCAACGACTCGATGCAGTCCCACCTCCCGCTCGTGTTCGGCTTCGTGCTGACGATGGCGTTCCTGCTGCTGCTCGTGACGTTCCGGTCGATCACGATCCCGATCACCGCAATCGTGCTCAACCTGCTGTCGGTCGGCGCCGCCTACGGCGTGCTGGTGCTGGTCTTCCAGCACACGTGGGCGCAGGCGCTGCTCGGCTTCAAGTCCACCGGTGCGATCACCTCGTGGTTGCCGCTATTCCTGTTCGTGATCCTGTTCGGACTGTCGATGGATTACCACGTGTTCATCCTCAGCCGGATCCGCGAGTCCCACGACAGGGGGATGAGCACCAAGGACGCGATCGCGCACGGGATCAAGTCCACGGCCGGCCCGGTCACGAGCGCGGCGATCGTGATGGTCGCGGTGTTCGCGATCTTCGGGTCGCTCGGAGCGCTCGAGTTCAAGCAGCTCGGGGTCGGATTGGCGGTCGCGATCCTGCTCGACGCCACGCTCATCAGGGCGATCCTGCTGCCAGCGACGATGCGGCTGCTCGGCAATGCCAACTGGTATCTGCCCCGGCGGCTGAACTGGCTGCCGCGGGTCGCGCACGAACCCGCTCACGAGCCCGCGCACGCGTAGCGCGCGAGGCCGCGCATCAGCCGACGCCCGCCCCGGAGTCGGGGCGGGCGTTCGGCTGGGCGGGGGTCGTTGGAAGTTGTGGTCGGCGGATAGCGACAACAACTCCCAAGGCCCGCGGGCGAGGTACGGTCAGGACTGTCGGCCCCTCCCTCACAGCGGGACCATCCGGGTCGCGGTCGCCTTCCACGAGGCGACGACCTCGCTGCCGACGGCGAGGTGCAGATCCTCGGCGGCCTTGCCCGTCACCTCGGCGACGAGCGGCTGGCCAGCCGCAAGGCCGACGCGCACGCGGTTGCCGAGGGTCGTGACCGACAGCACCCGGGCGGTCAGGTGATTCTGCGCCGACTCCTGTTCGTGCGCCGGCGCGTGGCGGATCGTGATCTCCCACGGATACACGCTGAGCGCGACGCGCCCGGAGCCCAAGGCTGTCGTGCTGGCGACGCCGCCGCCGTCGAGCTCGACGACCGTCAGCTCATCGCCGCCGGCGCGCGCTGTGCCGGTCAACACGACGGCTCCGGTGAAGTCGGCGACGAACGCGGTCGCCGGCGCGGCCGCCAGCTCGGAGGCGCTGCCGCGCTGGATGATCGCGCCGCCGTCGATCACACCGATCTCATCCCCGAGCAATGCGGCTTCGTTGAAGTCGTGCGTCACCAGAACCGTGGGGATCTCGAGCGAGTGCAGGATCGCGCTGAGCTCCCGCGCCGCGCTCGCGCGCGTGCGCGCGTCAAGTGCGCTCAGCGGCTCGTCGAGCAGCAGGACATCGGGCTGCGGCGCCAGCGCCCGAGCAAGCGCGACACGCTGGCGCTCGCCGCCGGACAGCGCCTGCGGCCGAGCGTCCGCACGGTCAGCAAGGCCGAAGCGCTCGAGCAGTTCGAGCGCTCGCGCCCGCCGCTGAGTCCGCCCCAGCGACCGCAACCCATAGGCGACGTTGCGCAAGGCGCTCAGGTGCGGGAACAGCGCATAGTCCTGAAACACGTACCCGCAACGCCGCTGCTCAGGAGCCAGCCAGACGCGCGTCGCAGTATCGACCCAAACCTCCGAGCCGTTGGCCACACGGCCGCTGTCGGGTCGAACAGTCCCGGCAAGAACGCGCAGCACGGTTGTCTTCCCGGCGCCCGACGGACCGGCCAGTGCGAAGCAACGGCCCGGTATGACCTCGAGGGCGACCTGCATCACGATCGCGCCGACGGCATGCTCGAGGCGCGCCTCAAGCACTGCTGAGCGTGGTCGAACCCGGGATCAGCTTGACGACCAGCAGCAGCGCCGCGGAGGCCGCTACGAGCACGGCCGACAAGGCCAGCGCCGACGGGAAATCGCTCGCGAATTGGTCGTAGATCGCGAGCGGAGCCGTCTGGGTGATCCCTTGGAAATTGCCGGCGAACATCAGTGTCGCTCCGAATTCTCCAAGCGCGCGCCCCCAGGCAAGCGCCAGTCCAGCGCCGAGTCCGGGGAGCGCAACCGGGATCGCCACGCGCAGGAATGTCAGCGCCTCGCTCGATCCCAGTGTGCGCGAGGCGTCGACCAGCGAGCGCTCGACGCCCTGGAAGGCCGCCTGCGCCTGGCGGATGTAGAACGGGGCGGCGACGAATGTCAGCGCGACGACGACCGCGGACGTCTGCAGCGCCAGCGAGTCCCAGAAGATGCCACCGAGGATTCCTTGCGGTCCGAGCTCTGCGAGCAACGCGATCCCGGCCACCGCCGGCGGGAGCACGAGCGGCAGTTCGATCAGCGTGATCACCACAGCGCGCCCGGGGAACGTGCGCGTCGCCAGTAGATACGCGGCCGGGGTGCCGACCAGCACGATCACTGCGACCGCGATCGACGTCGTCTCAAGCGAAAGCTTGAGCGCGTCGGTCGCGACCGGATCGCCGAGGCTGTGCAGAAGCTGTTCCGGCGCGGTGTTGGTGAAGATCGCGACGACCGGCAGGACCAGGAACGTCAGCACGAGCGTCAGCGCGGATCCCAGCAGCAGCGGGAACCAGCGGCGCGTGCTCACTGCGCCCGCGGTGGCAGGAACCCGGCCCGGAGGAGGGCTGATCGTCCCTGACCGTTGAGCAGGCCGGAGATGAACTGCTGAGCCGGGCCGGGGTGCGCAGCCCCTTTCACGACTGCTACGCCGTAGGCGACCACCGGCTGGAGCAACGCGGGAAGCGTGATCGCCCGAAGCTTTCCCGCCGCCGCCTTGACGTCGGTGACGTAGATGAAGCCGGCGTCGACGGCGCCTTCTATGAGCTTGCCGACGATGCCGGTGACGTCGGGCTCCTCTGTGCGCACGTTGGCGATGACCTTTGCGTTCAGCGCCGGCCCGAGCTTCGCCAGCACCTTGCGTGTGTAGGCGCCGATCGGCACGCTTGCGGAACCGATCGCGACCGTCACGCCCGGCTTCTCGGCATCGGCAATGCTCTTCACCTTGGTCGATCCGGCGGGCACCGCGAGCACCAGCTTGTTGGCGGCGAACGTGACCGGCTTGCCGACCAGACCCTTGGCGTACAGCACGTCCGGCAGCTTGGTGTTCGCAGATGCGAACACGTCTGGCTTGACGCCCTGCTCGATCTGCGCCGCGAGCATGTCCGAACCGGCGAACGAGAACCGCACCTCGGCCTGCGGGAACTGCTGCGCGTACTGCGTGAAGGCCGCCTTCAGCGATGCCGCCGCCGATACGACCAGGTTCGGCTTGCCGCTGCTGGAGGAAGCGCCGCCGCCGCTCGAACTGCTGCTGCTTCCGCATCCCGCGATCGCCGCTCCGAGCACAGCCGCGGCCAGCGCCGCCGCGATCAGCCGCCGGATCTCCTCCACGGACACCATCCTGCGGTTGCGCTCATCGCGGTGCGTATGCAGCTTGCCCGCGCGATCCCAGCGGCGAAGCGTGTCGGGGCTCACACCGATCGCGCGGGCAGCCTCACCAGGCGTCAGGTCATTCGGCATCTGCCATAGCTTTGCATAGGCAGGCTATGTTACGGCGGCTGGCCGGTTCAGGCGTTCAGGACCACCGCCGCCTCCGGCGTCGCCACGTGGAAACTGAAGCTTTCCTCGAGGTACAGGGACACGGACTCGCCGGAGTGACCGGCGTAGCCGATCGACAGATCCTGTCCGGACTCGAACAGGAAATCGCCACCGCGGAGGCTGACCACGATTGCGCCCTTGACGCCGGGGGCCCAGACGATCGGGCCCTCGATGATCTTGCGCAAGTGCTCGAGCAACGGATAGCCGCCGTGCTCGGCGGTCTCGACGACGCGCTGATACTGCTCGCCGCCGAGGGCCAGGGCGTACGGGCCGCTGATCCCGTTGTGCAGCAGCCGCTCGACCGCAATCGCGACAGGCCGCGGCCATCCGTCGGTGGGATCACTGACGAGGATCGCCTCATGCGGCGAGGCATCGCCGATTCCGGTGAGGGCACCATGCCAGCCGTGGAACACGGCGATGTTCTCCGCGACCGCGATCTGGTGCGCGGCCTTATCGAGCGGTTCGAGGTCGGCGTCCGCTGCGCCACGGTCCGCGTCTGCAAGCTCCGACAGCGAGAGCTCGAACTCGGCGCGCACCTCGACCAGCGGCAGCACACGGCGCTGTAGACCGCTGACGCCGTCGCACGGGGCGGATGCCAGCGGCTTGGTGCGACCGAGGTTGGTGGCCGAGTAGTCCCAGCCGTGCGGGCCGGAGAACTCGACCAACTTGCGTGCGGCCAGTGCCGGCTCGAGACGCTGGCGTGCCTCCTCGTCGAGCATTTTCCAGGCGTCGTCGCTGATCGGAGCCAGTGAACGAAGCAGGTGGTTCATCGCCCCACACCCCTCAGGCTGCCGATCCCGAGCGAGCCGTCCTCGGCGGGACCGTCGGATCCTGAGCCGCCGCCCTCGAACACCTCGGCCTCTGCCTCCTCGCCATGTTCGACGACGTCTCCGGGCGTGAACAGGACGCCCTCGGCGATCCTCCGCCAGGCTGGCGTGCGCCGCAGCAGCAGTTCGAGGTCCATGCTGAAGTGCTTGAACTCCTCACCCTGCGCGTCCCGCATCACTGACGCCGCCTCAGGGTCCGGCTCGACGGCCAGTCGCTGCTCATACCATCCGATCGCTTCAGCTTCCTCGGTCAGGGAAGCGCATAGGCGGGCGAAGGTGCGCGTCGCGGCCGGCAGCTCCTCGGGTGGCTCGTGATACTGATTGAAGCCCATCTACCCTCCTCGCTATGACATTGGCTGGGGTTGGGAACCATACGGTCTACCCATCCAAATGAAGTCGTTAGCCCGTGAATCGGAGGAAGCGATGCCCGACGGATCCGTGACACCGACCGAATTCGCCCGCGAGCTTGCCGACGGATCGAAGATCCCGGGGCTCGGGCTGGGCGTGTGGCAGGTCCCGAATGGTCCTGTGTGTGAGAACGCTGTGCGCTGGGCACTCGAGCTCGGCTATCGCCACATCGACACCGCGCAGGCGTACCGCAACGAGGAAAGCGTCGGCCGCGCGCTGCGCGACAGCGGCGTGCCGCGCGAGGATGTGTTCATCACGACAAAGTTCTACCCGGCGCGCAAGGATCCGGCGGCGGAGATTCAGGCAAGCCTGCGCCGGCTGGGCGTCGACCAGGTCGACCTGTACATCATCCACTGGCCGCAGGGCGGTCCAACCTGGGCCTGGCCCGGGATGGAGCTGGCGCGCGAGCGCGGCCACGCGCGCTCGATCGGCGTGTCGAATTTCAGCGTGCAGGAGCTCGAGCAGGTGCTCGGCGTGGCCTCGACGCCACCGGTCGTCAACCAGGTTCAGTTCAGCCCGTTCGAGTACCGGCGGGCGCTGCTTGAGGCCTGCACGCGGCATCGTGTCGTGGTCGAGGCCTACAGCCCACTCGGTACCGGCCGCCACCTCGGTCACCCGACTGTCGCGGAGATCGCCGCGCGGGTCGGACGTACCCCCGCGCAGGTGCTGCTGCGCTGGTGCCTGCAGCGCGACACCGTCGTGCTCCCGAAGTCCACCCACCGCGAGCGAATCGAGGAAAACGCGCAGATCTTCGATTTCGAGCTCTCCGACGAGGAGCTGGCAGTTCTCGACCCGCTCGATCAGACCGGCGGAACGGACCGCGCGCGGGAGCGGAAGTGGTGGTGACGCGCCCGGCGAACTAGGCCGGGCAGCCGATCTGCTCGTCGATCAGCAGCAAGCTGCCACCGTCGTCGTGCCCGACGGCCTCGGCTGGGAAGTGCGCCTTGAACGTGAACGCGTAGGGCGTCGGCCCGTGCTCTCGTAAGTGAGCGAGTCGGTCCAGCGCCTCGTCGACCGAGGGAAGGTGCCCGGCGGGCACCCACCACAGAACCATGTGCATCGGAATGCGCTCGAACCATTCCCGGCGCCGTTGCATCACCTCGACGTGGCCGCTCCGGTAGACGAACTGCATCACGTCCTGCACCGACTCCCAGGCCGACATGTTGAGGATCATCCGCTCGTCCTCAAACGCGCGGATCGAGGTGGCGTTGCCGTCATCGGTCTGCAGGCGCCAGACGAATCCCGGGGCATCGTCGGCGAGCGCGTTGATCGGATCCAGCGCGGCGAGGAACTCGGCGAGCAACGGCGAGTCGACCGGCTCCTTGGCGAGACCGATGTTGACCTGGGCAAGGTGGAAACCGGGAGAGGTGATCGGCGAATCCTACCGCGTGGCCCGTGCGGCGGACCATCGGCGATTCACCTTCAGCTCAAGCCTGCAATTGGAGCTGATTGTGACAAAGCGGGGTGGCGAGCCTCGCGGCCCCGGCGGCGTTCAGACTTGCCCACTTTCACCGTGCACGAGTACGTAATTCCTACGAGCAGCTAAGTAGAGCTTTACCGCGCATTGATGCGGATTAGTGCTCTCGCAAAGCGCAGCTTCGCGGAAATATTCTCACCCCCATGAAAAGGACCATTAAGTGGACAAGCGTCCTACAAGCGGTTCTCACAGTGACGGTATTGGGGCTCAGCGCGGTGGCATTGACAGTCGGGATCCTGTCGCACATGGGTCGGCTGGATTTGGAGCCGGTTCTAAGCGGCTCGATGAGGCCCACGTTTCAACCCGGCGATCTGGTTGCCGGTTGGCGCGTCCCATTGTCATCGATCAAAACGGGAGACATCATCGCGTTCGTCCCGCCTGGCTCGACCAAGCGGGAAATGCACCGGGTCGTCACGATTCAACGCACCCATGGCAAGACGCTGATCACAACCAAGGGTGACGCCAACCGCGTCAAAGACCCGTGGGGGCGAATCGGCATTCGAAGCAATTCTGTCTACAAGCTGGCTGCGGTCATTCCGAAAGTCGGTTGGGTCAGCCAGATCCCCCGACGCATCATCGTGCCCGCGTGCTTGGTGGTCGCTGGTCTCGTCTTTCTACTCGGAGCTCTCCGAAATCTCTTCAGGCGGGAGCCGGCGGTCGCAGGTTGCGGCCAACTGACCTTGTTTGGCCCCAACGAGTTCTGATCCACAGCGGTAAACAACAACTAGGAGGGTTGTAATGTCTCATAAGACGCGCAAGTTCGCTGGCATCATCGCCAGCATCGCAGTGGGACTCTCACTGCTCGGCGCAGGTACGTATGCGTCCTTTACGGACAGCGCAACGGCAACGCAAAACCTCGACGTGATGGCGAAATTCGGCATCACACTGTCGAACCCGACAGGCGGGGCGGTGCTCGCAAGCGATCACAGCGTTACATGGAGCGATGGCCCAATCACAGCGTCAGCGGCTGGTAGCAAGCCGTTCGGCTACACGATCAACAACGCCAGCAGTGCCGGCCCAGTGCATGTCGTCGTGACTGCCGCTCTCGGTGCGAACACCCCCGCCGAATTCAGCGATGCACTCGGCACGCCCGTTGGTGGAACCGTCTATGACATTCCGTCTGGTGGTAGCCAGGTCGTCGCGGGCGCTGGCTTGAAGTGGACTGAGTTGAACAGCAACGACCTCGGCAAGTCGGCTTCGATCACCTACACGATCTCGGCCACTGGCTGATCCTACGCTCAATGGCGGGTCGTGCGAACCCGCCAGCTGAGCATGGAGAAAAATCATGCGTAAGTTCACAACAAACAAGCTCGTCGGGGTGCTCGCCTGTATGGGTGTTGGACTCGGCCTCATGGGGGCTGGCGTCTATGCATCATATTCAGACAGCGCGACGGCCAGTCAAAGCATCGACGTTTCCGGACAATTCGCCTGCGCGCTTTCGTCTACGGATCACAATTGGGTGATTTCTCCAGACGGTCATACGGCGACATTGGATTGGGGCACGCTCAACAGCAGCTCCAATCAGCCGGGAGCGAGTCCACTCTACAGCGATCTGACGATTGCGAATACCGGGAGCATTCCCGAGGTCGTGAAGTGGACAGTCACTCATGGTGGAACGATTGATTTCCAGCCCACTGGCCGCATGGGCTATACGGCTGGCAGTCCGGATATGACCGGAGCAGGTAACAACGTTCAGCTCGCTCCCGGGGCGTCTCAGAATTACACAAATTTGGGATTTCAATGGGCCGAACTGACGAATGCTGACCTGGGAAAGTCTGCATCGGTTTCATACCATGCTGATTGTGGTGAAGTTCCGCCACCGGCCGCGTCGAAGGTGCAGTTCGTCGGGATCGCCAGCGAAGCGGGTCATGCAGCCCTAACGCTGCCTCCCGGTTCACAACCTGGTGATATTGCGGTCGTGCTCGAAGCTGGGTCGGCCGTCGTGGCTACCCCGGGTGGCTATTCGAACATCGCTACGCCGGTTGCTCCAAGAAATATGTCGGCGTACCGTGTCCTTGTGGCTGGGGACACTGCTGTGCCGGCTGCGGCTACCACTGTTACCGACATGGAGGTTGCAGTTTATCGTGGAGCGTCTGGAGTTGGTTCGCACACATACATCAGCGGCAACTTGAACAATGTGGGTGGCACAGCCTACCCGCTGAAGTGCAACGCGCTTGATGGCGTGAGCGGTCCGGCCATGACCAAGACTGACGGCTCTTCGTGGGTCATGTGCATGGGGCTTGATACATATGCGAGCACCAATGCAAACCAGATGGTGTTTGACGCGAACACGACGAATCGTTCGTCGGGTCTTGCTGATCCCCATATGGGTCTGGCCGATTCAAATGCGGGTGTGGCCACATGGGCAACCGTTGGGTGGCCCGGCGACAATTTCCCGCTTCCAGGAACACACGGGGTTGCTGTTCACACGATCGAATTGTTGTCCAACTGATTCTCAACAGCCGGGGGTGCGCTCACTGTCGCGGCCCCCGGCACTCTTCGAACGGCTACGAGGGCAAACCCATGGAGGCACAAAGGGAACATATCGATGACACGCTGGTTGGCTGTGGTCGTGGGGATTATCGGCGCGCGGTGTGGGAAGTGCTCGTCGAGGTTGGCACGAACCCGAGCCGAGCTGGCTTGCGGGAGACCGGGGACGTGAGGGAAGACACCGTGCATCCGCGCAAGGCGCTTCGATGATGTCCACCGGAACCACAAAGATCGTCATTCCGGTGTTCGCGGCCCTTGTGTTCGCCCCTCTGGCCGTGGCTCGGTTCACGGCACCCGCGTTGGTGGCGTCGACCACTGTGCGTGTGACGGCCGGCCCGTGGAAGAACGCACCCGATCTGAAGTCTCGCGCGAAGCCGAAGCCGAAGCATCGCTCGGAGCCGGGGTGGGACGAGTGGGGGAACGGACGCGGGTTCGACTGCGAGATCCGGTCCCGCGGAGCCGCGGCATGTAAGGGCCACAGGACGGATCGAGCGTGGCGCCCAACCGGGAGTGCCCGCGGGGCAGGCGGGTCGGCTCCTGGAGCTTCCGCGCGCACGCTGCTGCGGTCCAAGATCCACTTCATCGGCGTGGCGAACGCTGGTGGGTTCGCGAATGGCGCATCGGCGCTCACGCTGCCGGCTGAATCGCGGGCGGGCGACCTCGCACTGGTGCTGACCTACGGGCAGGGCGGTGGGCACGATCCGCAGATTCCCACCGGATATACAGCGATCACCAGAAACGCCGGCGGGAGGAACATGGTGACCGACCTCGCCTACAAGGTGCTTGCTGTCGGGGAGACGGCTGTTCCGGCGACGACGACCGGTTACGGCGTCGAAGTCGCCGTCTACCGCGGCGTCTCCGGCGTCGGCGCGCACGTGAGCGCCGGCGGCTCGGTGGACCACCTCGGTGGGGCGAACGCGCCACTGAGCTGCCCCGGGATCGCCCTGGCGAAGACCGACGGCTCGTCGTGGGTCGTCTGCTTGGGCGGCGACGGCTACGCCTCGACGAACGCAAAGTCGATGGTGTTCGGCTCGAACACGACCAACCGCTCCGCGGGCCTGCGCGATCGACACACGGGCCTGGCTGACACGCATGGTCCCGTGTCCTCGTGGGCGACCGCCCGTTGGATGGGCGACAACTTCCCGCTGCCGGGGCGACACGGCGTCGAGATGTACGCGATCGAGCTGCTTTCCGGGTAGCAGGATCAGTCGCCCACGGCGGACACCGCCTGGAGCAGCTGGAGATGAAGCTCGCGTGTCTCAGCGCTGGGAATCACTCCGAGCTCGTCACGCAGGTGCACGCGCAGCTGCTCGTACACGCGTAGCGCCTCGGCCTGATTTCCGACCGCCGCCAGCGATCGCATCAGATGGCGATGGCCGCTCTCGCGATACGGTGCGAGTCTGATCAGCTCGCGTCCGGCCCGTTCCGCGGAGGCGAGCTCGGTGCCGCCGACGCCGGGGCAGGCCCGCGCGTAGCACCCGAGCGCTCGCAGATAGAGCACGTCGAGCTCGCGGCGCACCTCCTCGATCCAGCGCGCGTCGCATCCCGGTGCGAATCCCCGCCGCGCGGTGAACAGCGGGCCTTGCGACGCGCCCCAGGTCTCAGACGAGGACCTCCGAGGGTGGATCGAGGAAGCATGACCCCTATCACTGGAGGACCGGATGAGCATCGCAATGTTTGACCCCGTCGCGTACAAGGCGACGACGCGTGAGCAATGGCAGCTCGCAGCCGAGCCATGGTCCCGGGTTCACCGACATCGAGGTTTGCAGGATCGCCGCTCCGCTGCGGCTGAGCTCTGCAGCGGAATGCGTGCGCTTCGAGCGAGAGTCGTTTGGCGCGCTGCACCAGATGCTCGCCGGGCTGACCGACCGCGAGCGCGACGATGCCTGGAGCGAGCTCGCGCTCAGCGAGTTCGAGGGGCCCGACGCGTTCGCCGGCCCATGCGAGCTCGTGGTGGCGTCTGGGACGGCGCCACAGGCGCGAGCTCGTACCCTGCCTGATCCCGATGTCGAGAACGCCGGTGCTGCTCCGACTTGCTTCGCAAACGGCGCGCACCGGCGCCGCGACCCGAAGGAGTCAGGTGATGAAGTACATGCTGCTGATCTATCAGAACACCGCCGCGTTCCAGACGCTTCCGGCGGCGGAGCGTGAGGCGATCATGAGCGAGGCCGGCGCGATCGTCGACGAGCTCTCGCAGTCCGGGGAATGGGTCGGCGGCGAGGGCCTCGCCGACCCCTCGACGGCCAAGGCCGTGCAAGTTCGCAGCGGCGTGCCGGCGGTCACCGACGGGCCGTATCTCGAGGCCAAGGAACACCTTGCGGGCTACTGCCTGTTCGAGTGCGAGTCAGAGCAGCGCGCACTGGAGATTGCGACGCGCTGGCCCGACGCCCGTTACTGGGGTGTCGAGCTGCGGCGGTTGATGGATGCGGGCGGTTTGGAGATGTGAGCGACTAGCTAGTGCATTAGTGCACTAGAGGCTCACCACGACGCTCTTGGTTCGCGCAAACAGAGCGAACTCCCAGACGTGAGAGACTGGATCGCATGAGCCGGCGTGCGTGGGCGGCATTCGCCGCCGCTTCCGTGATCTGGGGGATCCCCTACCTGTTCATCAGGATCGCGGTTCGTGGCGGGATGACGCCACTGATGCTCGCGTGGGGAAGGGTGACGCTGGCGGCGGTGGTCCTGCTGGCGCTCGCGTGGCGCGCCGGAACCCTGGACCAGATCCGCGGTCGGTCGCGGTGGCTGGTGATCTACGCGATCGCCGAGGTGACATTCCCGTTTCCGCTGATCGCGTTCGGTGAGCAGCGGGTCGCGTCGTCGCTGGCGGCGATCGTGATTGCGGCGGTGCCGCTGATCGGGGCACTGCTGGCGCTCCGTTACGACCACTCCGAGCGTCCGACGCCGCTGCGCGCGGCCGGTCTCCTGGTCGGGTTTGGCGGCGTGATCGCGCTGGTCGGAATCGACGTTGCGGGCCGCCCGAGCGAGTTGGTCGGGACCGCCGCGATCCTCGTCGCAGCCGTCGGTTATGCGATCGGGCCAATGGTGATCAAGCACCGCCTTGCGGGCGTTGACCCGCGCGCGATGATCGGCGCAAGCCTGGCGGTTGCATCGCTGCTGCTCGCGCCCGGCGCGGTGATCGACCTGCCGAGCCGCGTGCCCTCCGCCGGCGCGATCGCGTGCGTGGTCGTGCTCGGGCTTGTCTGCACGGCCGCGGCGTTCGTGATCTTCACGGTCCTGATCCATGAGGCCGGCACGGGCCGCGCGACCGTCATCACGTACGTCAATCCGGTAATCGCGGTGGCGCTTGGGGTCGCGCTGCTCGGCGAGCAGCCCGGGGCGGGCGCTGTCGCCGGGTTGCTGCTGATCCTCGCCGGCTCCTGGCTCTCGACGGGCGGCCGGCTGCCGCCTGGGTTGCGTCGGTGGGGCGCCCGCGCGCTGCGTCTGCGAACAAACGGCCCACGTGGGGCCGCGCCGGCCGAGCGCTCGGCAAGTTGCGCTGGAGCGTGAGCGCCCACATCCGCCGCTAATCGCGGTAGCCTTGCCTACCGCACCCTTGCGGCGAAAGGCCAACCCTGGATGAAGGCGCGCGGCGGGGTCCTAGCGCAAACCGGCGTCAAGGAAGGTCTTCCTCGATCAGGAGGCATCATGCAGACCAACCCCGCTGTAACTCCCATGCCGGATTCTCCGCCGGCGGAGGTGCCCCCACAAGGTGCTGTGATCGTGGCCGAGTCAGCCGTGCCGGCTGAGGTGCCGGCGCAGGTCTGCTCGGCCGGCATGCGACCGGTCGATATGCCGGTGGTGGACCGGTTCGCGAGTGGGGTGGTGACCGCCGCGCCGCCGATCATGCTGGCGATCGGCATGTATTTCGGATGGACCGGGAACCTCCTGAACTGGCAGGACCTGCTGATCCTCGCGGTGATGTACGCGGGCATCGGGACCGGGATCACCGTCGGGTTTCACCGTTTGCTCACGCACCGCAGCTTCAAGTGCAGCCGCCTGCTGCGCGCCGGGTTCGCGGCGCTCGGCTCCGCTGCGGCCGAGGGTCCGGTGATCGACTGGGTCGCCACCCATCGCCGGCACCACCAGTACTCGGATGTCGACGGGGATCCGCATAGCCCGCATCTGCACGGGTCCGGCTTCACGGGCGCCCTGCGCGGGCTGGTGCATGCCCACCTTGGATGGGTCTTCACCGACATGGAAGTCGCCGACGAGCGCCGCTACGCGAAAGATCTGCTGGCCGACCCGATGATCCGCTTCGTCAACGACACGTTCGTGCTGTGGGTGATCGCCGGGCTGGCGGCGGCATTCGGCCTCGGGGTCGCGCTGACGGGCACCGTGACCGGCGGTCTGACCGCGTTGCTGTGGGGTGGGGCCGCGCGGATCTTCCTGATGCACCATGCGACCTTCAGCATCAACTCCCTCTGTCACTTCTTCGGACGCCACGAGTACGACACCGGGGATCAGTCGCGCAACCTCGCATGGCTCGCGATCCCGACCTGGGGCGAGGCGTGGCACAACAACCATCATGCGTTCCCAACCTCGTACCGCCATGGACTTCGGCGCTGGCAGCTCGACCCATCCGCAGCCATCATCCGCTTTCTCGAGATGACCGGCCTCGCCTGGGATGTCGTCCGGGTCGACCCGGAACGCAGGGCGGCCAAGCCGTTAGCCGTCTCGTAGGTCGTGGCGCTCGCAAACACGGCCCCACTGCGTGAGGAGATCACGGCCGCGCTGCCGCGGCGGCCGTTTGCGCTGCGCTTCTGGGACGGCGGCGAGGTCGAGGCGACCGAGCCGAGCGCGCCGACGTTCACGTTTCGCTCTCCGGTCGCGCTCGCGCACGTGCTCAGGGCCCCCGGGGAGCTGGGGCTCGGCCGGGCATATGTCGACGGGCTGCTCGAGGTGTCGGACCTCGACGCCGCGCTGCGCGTGATCGACACGTTCGAGGCACCGAAGCTGACCGTCGGACAACAGGCGAAGCTGGGCCTGGCCCTGGTCCGCGCGTGCGGCCTGGTGGTTCCGCCGCGCGCACCCGCAACCGAGCTGCGGTTGCGCGGCGAGCGTCACAGCGTGATTCGTGACCGCCGCGCCGTACGCCATCACTACGACGTCGGCAACGATTTCTTCAAGCTGTTCCTCGATCGCTCGATGACGTACAGCTGCGCGTACTTCGCCGGCGGGGCGGGCACGCTCGAGGAGGCGCAGGAGGCGAAGCTCGAGCTCGTCTGCTCCAAGCTGAAGCTCGCGCCGGACGAGCGCGTCCTCGACGTGGGATGTGGGTGGGGGAGCTTTGCGATCCACGCAGCAAGCCGCCACGGGGTTCGCGTGGTCGGCGTCACGCTGGCCGAGCGTCAGGCGGAACTGGCGCGCGAGCGCGTCCGGGAGGCCGGCCTCGCCGACCGGATCGAGATCCGGATCGCCGACTACCGCGAGGTCTCCGACGGTCCGTTCGATGCGATCTCGAGCATCGGTATGGTCGAGCACGTCGGGGAGGAGCGAATCGATCTGTACGCGAGCCGGCTGGCCAGCCTGCTACGTCCCGGCGGACGGTTGCTGAACCACGGGATCGCGAAGCTCCAGGACTTCGATACGAAGGATGAGGGCCCGTTCTCGGAGCGGTTCGTGTTCCCCGACGGGGTGCCGCTGCCGCTGTCCCGGATCGTGCGCGCGCTGGAAGAGGCACGCCTCGTGACGACGCATGTCGAAGGGCTTGCCGCCGACTACGCGGAGACCTTGCGTTACTGGATCCGGTCGTACGAGGAACGCTACGAGGACGCGGTGCGGATCGCCGGGACCGAGCGGGCTCGGATCTGGCGGCTGTACCTGCGCGCCGCCCGCCAGGGGTTCACGACCGGGTGGGCCTCGGTCTACCAGGTGCTGGCGCACCGGCCCCAGGGTTGAGACCGGTGCGCCAGATCCGCACCACTGGGGTCACTTAGCCCGGAAGGGGCGCGCCCTCTTGGGTGAACGCCGGAGCCTCGTACGGCCGGCCCGGAGTTGCGCCGATCGCGAGCAGCTGAACCGGCTTGTCACCGGTGGTGATCCTGCGCGTGACGCCGGGGCCGACCCGCGCGAACACCCCGGGCGCGAGCCGGTGTGACTGACCCTCGGCGTGCAGCGTGGCCGAGCCGGAGAGCGCGGTGTAGACCTCCTCCTGTCCGTCCGCCGTGTGGTCGTGTTCGGGGAAATGCTCGAAATGTGGTGGAAAGTTCTCGACTTGCATCCCGAACGACGTCACCCCGAGGCCGGCCCGGACTCGGCAAAACCCGCCGCTGTTGGGTGAATCGAAGTCTTCGACCCGCGTGACCACGACATCCGACATTGCTGCCTCCTGTTGGTTGAACAATCCTTTCGATCAACCGACGCGGCTGGGGCGGTCAATTCGACAGGTCGACGCCACGCGCCGGGACGGGGGAGGACTGGACGATCGATGTCGTCGTCTGCCCGAACGGCGTGAACTGGTCGATCAGCTCCTCGAGATGGGTGACCGACCGGATGAAGGCCTTCAGCAGGTAGCAGTCCTCGCCGGTGATTCGGTCGCACTGCACCACCTCAGGAGCCGCCCTGGCGATCTCGGCGATCATCTGCAGCTGACGTGGCGCCGGCCGGATCCGGATGACCGCGGTGAGCGGGAAGCCGAGCAGCGCCGGGTCGAGCTCGGCACGGTAGCCGCGGATCGCGCCGTCGCGCTCGAGCCGCTGCAGGCGCTCGGCGACGGCCGGGGATGAGAGACCGACGCGGCGTCCGAGCTCCGCGAGGCTGAGCCGGGCGTCTTGCTGCAGCTCATCGAGGAGCCGACGGTCGATGTCGTCGATTTCCTTTTGATTCGAAGGCACATGACAGAGATTACCTTCGATCGCCCATGTACGGCGCTGCTCGCGCGGGCGAACATCCGAGCGTGGCTGTTTTTCACGCCGATCGTTCCCGAACTACGCCCACCCTCGCTGCCGCCGTCCCGCCGCACGCGTATTTCGTCATCAGCGCGCTGTTTCACTACCTCGGACCGTCGTTCGCGGTGTTGCTGTTTGCCCGGGTGGACGTGCTCGGCGTCGCCTGGCTGCGGATCGCATCGGCGGCGCTCGTGTTCGCGCTGTGGAGGCGGCCGTGGCGGCTCGCGGGAACGCTCAAGCACGATACGACCGCCCGAAACGGGCTGCTCGCCTGGGGCGCGCTCCTGGCCGCGATGAACTGTTGCTTCTATGAGGCAATCGACCGGCTGCCGCTCGCGACGGTGGCGGCGATCGAGTTCCTGCCTGTGATCGCGCTGGCGGCGATCGGCGCCCGCACCAGGCGCAACGCCGCCGCCCTGACGATCGCCGTGCCGGGCGTCTACCTGCTGACCGGAATCCAGTTCGCGACCGAACCCGTCGGGTTGGCATTTGCGTTCGCCAACGCAGCGCTGTTCGCCGGCTACATCGTGATCGCGCACCGGTTCGCGAGCGACGCCGCAACCACCGCGATCACCGGCATCGACGGGCTCGCCGCCGCGATGCTGATCGCGGCGATCGCCGTGACGCCGATCGCCGCGCCCCAGGTGATCCCGGCCCTGACCGACCCGCTGGCATTGCTCGCCGGCGTGGGCGTCGCGATCTCCTCATCGGTGATCCCGTACGTGACCGACCAGCTCGCGATGGCGCGCCTGCAGCGGGCCACCTACTCGCTGCTCGTCTCGCTGCTGCCGGCGACCGCGACGATCGTCGGCCTGATCGTGCTCACACAAGTGCCGAGCGTCCGCGACGTCGTCGGCATCGGCCTCGTCATCGCCGGTGTCGCACTCCATCGTGATCCGGTCCAAAAACCAAAGTAGTTGACTCTTCACACAGCCGTTCCGAAACGGTAAGGTCGGCCCGAAGCTCCCGACCTAGAGGAGAGGCATGAGCAACAACGTACCCGTGCGACTCAGCGTCAACGGCGTCGAGCACCACCTCGAGGTGGAGCCGCGTCTGTTGCTCGTCCACGCGCTACGCGACAACCTTGGCCTGACCGGCACGCACGTCGGCTGCGACACGTCGAACTGCGGCGCGTGCACGATCCACATGGACGGGCGTCCGGTCAAGTCCTGCACCGTGCTCGCCGTGCAAGCGGACGGCGTCAATCTGACGACGATCGAGGGAATGGGCTCGGAGGGCAACCTGCATCCGCTGCAGGAAGCGTTCTGGAACGACCACGGCCTCCAGTGCGGCTACTGCACGCCGGGAATGATCATGGCGGCAGCCGGACTGCTGGCCGACAACCCGAACCCGACCGAAGAAGAAGTGCGGCACGCACTGGAGGGCAACCTCTGCCGCTGCACCGGGTACCACAACATCGTCAAGTCGGTGCTTGACGCGGCAAAGACAAAGGGGGCAACGGTCTCGCAGCAGCCGGAGGTGACGGCATGAGCGCCACCAACGGCTCGCCATCCGCCTCGAACGGCGGCCAGGCAACGGCGACGCACGTCGGACAGTCACTGCGCCGCAAAGAGGACCCGCGGCTGATCACCGGCCGCGCGCGCTACACCGATGACCTGCTGCTCCCCGGAACCCTGTGGGCGGCATTCGTGCGCTCGCCCGAGGCCCACGCGAAGATCACCTCGATCGACACCTCGGCTGCCGCACAACGCCCGGGGATCCACGCGGTCTACACCGGCAAGGACCTGACCGACCTGGCGGGCCCGCTGCCGATGGCGTGGGTGCCGCCGGGGGTCGAGGTCAGGAACCCCGAGCACTGGCCGCTGGCCAAGGACACCGTCAACCACGTCGGGGATCCGGTCGCGATGATCATCGGCTCGGATCGCTACAGCGTGATCGACGCAACCGAGGACGTGATCGTCGAGTACGAGCAGCTGCCCGCGATCACCGACCCGGAGAAGGCATTGGAGGGCGGCCCGCTCGTCCACGACTCACTCGGCACCAACAAGGTGCACGAGTGGTCGCTGGCAGGCGGCGATCTCGACGCGGGCTTTGCCGAGGCTGACGTGATCGTCGAGCGCCGGGTTGTCAACCACCGCACCGCCGGCGGCGCGATCGAGCCCCGGGGTGTGCTGGCCGACTACAGGGCCGGCGCGCTGACGCTGTGGAGCTCGACCCAGGTGCCGCACTTCGTCCGCCTGTTCCTCGCGATCCTGCTCGGCATGAGCGAGGAGAAGGTGCGGGTCATCGCCCCCGAGGTCGGCGGCGGATTTGGCTCAAAGCTGCAGGTCTACGGCGAGGAGGTGCTCGCCTGCTGGGCCTCGCGCAAGCTCGATCGGCCGATCAAGTGGATCGAGACGCGCTCGGAGAACATGGCCGTCACACATCAGGGGCGCGACCAGATCGCCTACACGAAGATGGGCGCCAAGCGCGACGGCACGATCACCGCGTTCCACGTCAAGATCATCGCCGACTTCGGCGCCTACAACATGCTGCTGACGCCGCTGATCCCGTCGCTGGGAGCGTTCGTGATGGGCGGCTGCTACGCGATTCCGGCGGTCCAGACCGACATCGTCGGGGTGTTCACAAACAAGTGTCCGACGGACGCGATTCGCGGCGCCGGCCGGCCTGAGGCCACGCACATGATCGAGGTCAACCTCGATCAGGTCGCGGCCGAGCTGGGGATGGATCCGCTCGAGATCCGCCGGAAGAACTTCATCCCGAAGGAGGCGTTCCCGGCCGCGACCGCAACCGGCGTCGTGTACGACTCCGGCGACTACAACAAGACACTCGATCGGCTGCTCGAGCACGTCGACATGACATCGTTTCGCCGCGAGCAGGAGGAGCTGCGCGCCCAGGGGACCTACCGCGGAATTGGCTTCTCCACATACACGGAGATCTGTGGCCTGGCGCCTTCCCGGATCACCGGCCCCGCCGGTGTCGGAGTGCAGGCGGGTGGCTGGGAGTCGGCGATGGTCCGCGTCCACAACACCGGCGCGGTCACCGTCTACACGGGCTCCTCGGGCCATGGCCAGGGACACGAGACGACGTTCGCCCAGATCGTCGCGGACCGGCTCGGGGTCGACCCATCCGTGGTCGAGGTGATCCACGGCGACACCGGCACCGGGCCTGAGGGCCGCAACACATACGGCTCGCGCTCGGTTGCGGTCGGCGGCGAGGCGCTTGCCAAGTGCTCGAACAAGGTCGCGGACAAGGCCAAGGCGATTGTCGCTCACCACCTCGAGGCTGCCCCCGAGGACATCGAGGTGCGAGACGGCAAGTTCTCGGTCAAGGGATCGCCGGACAAGGGCATGACACTCGCCGAGGTGGCGGGTGTCACCTACGTCTACGACATCCCCGACGGGATGGAGCCCGGCCTCGAAGAGACCACGTTCTATGACCCTGACAACTTCGTGTTCCCGTTCGGCGCGCATGCCTGCATCGTCGACGTCGATGCGGAGACCGGGAAGACGACGGTAACCCGGTACGTGGCGGTCGACGACTGCGGCACCCCAATCAACCCGCTGCTGATCGACGGCCAGATCCACGGCGGGATCGTTCACGCAATCGGGCAGGCGCTGTATGAGCGCGTGCATTACGACGAGGACGGCCAGCTTGTGACCGGCACGTTCGTCGACTACGCGCTGCCGACCGCGGCGGAGCTACCGAGTTTCGAGCTCGACCGCACCGAGACGCCGACCCCGGTCAACTCGCTCGGTGCCAAGGGCGTCGGCGAGGCCGGCACGATTGCTGCCAGCGCCGCGGTCACGAATGCCGTGATCGACGCCCTGCGGCCGCTGGGAGTCAGCTATATCAACATGCCGCTCAGTCCGATGCGGATCTGGGAGGCGATCGACGAAGCTCGGAAAGGAGGTGTCCCCGCATGATTCCCGCTGAATTCGAGTACACCGCGCCGGACACGCTGGAGGAAGCAATCAGCGCGCTCGCGAGTGGTGGCGAGGACGCCAAGTTACTGGCCGGCGGGCACTCGCTGATTCCGCTGATGAAGCTCCGCCTGGCGGCGCCATCGCTGCTGATCGACCTGCGCAAGGTCCAAGGCCTGCATGGAATCCAGCGCGAGAACGGGAGCTGGAGGATCGGCGCGATGACCCCGCACGCGGACATCGAGCACACCGACGCGCTCGGGATCTTCGCGCGGGCCGCCGGCTCGATCGCCGACCCACAGGTCCGCAACCGCGGGACGATCGGCGGCTCGCTCGCGCACGGCGACCCCGCATCGGACCTGCCGGCGGTGCTGCTGATCGCCGAGGGGACCGTGACCGTGCAGGGCTCCGGTGGCCAGCGGACGATCGCAGCGGGCGATCTGTTCAAGGATTACCTCGACACGGCGATCGAGCCGGGCGAGGTCCTGACCGAGGTCCACGTGCCCTCGTTAGACGGCTGGGGCTACGGCTACCAGAAGTTCAACCGTCGCAGTGAGGACTGGGCGATGGTCGGCGTCAGCGCGGTTGTCAAGCAGACCGGGGACATCTGCGAGGACGTCCGGATCGGCTTGACGAACATGGGCTCGGTGCCACTGCGAGCCACCGCGGTCGAGGAGGCGCTGAAGGGTCAGCCGCTGAACGCCGCGGCGATCGCCAGCGCCGCGGAGCACGCCGCGGAGGGCACGAGCCCTCCGGCCGACCTCAACGCCAGCGCCGATTACAAGCGCCATCTCGCCCGGGTCCTCACCCGGCGCGCACTGGAGGACGCAGCCGGGCTGACATGATGCTTGCGTGACTTTCGCTGACATCGGGTCAGTTGAGGGCGCGAGCAGCGCGCTCGCCGCCCAGGGTTATCTTGCCGATCGCCCGCTCGCGCTCTCGATCGCGCTTGCGGTCACGCTCGAGCAGCCGCTGCTGCTCGAGGGCGAGGCGGGCGTCGGCAAGACCGAGGTGGCGCGCGCCGTCGCCGCCGCGAGCGGTGCACCGCTGATCCGCCTGCAGTGCCACGAGGGGATCGACCTTCACCACGCGGTTTATGACTGGGACTACGCGCGCCAGCTGCTCGCGCTGCGAGCGGCCGAGGGCGGCGTCGACGAGGGCGAGCTGTTCGCGCGTCGCTTCCTGCTGCGCCGCCCGCTGCTCGAGGCCCTGGAGAACGACGACGGCGTCGTGCTGCTGATCGACGAGATCGACCGTGCCGACGACGAGTTCGAGGCGTTCCTGCTCGAGTTCCTGTCGGACTTCGCGGTCACGATCCCCGAGCTCGGCACGATCGAGGCCAAGCACCAGCCGCTGGTCGTGCTCACCTCCAACCGCACGCGCGAGCTGCACGACGCGCTCAAGCGCCGCTGCCTGTACCAGTGGATCGACTATCCGGCCGCCGAGCGCGAGCGCGCGATCGTCCACGCGCGAATCCCGGAGGTGCCGGACGCGATCGCGGCGCGCGTCGTGAAGGCCGTCGGGCGCCTGCGTGAGCACGCGGACCTGTACAAGCTGCCGGGCGTCGGCGAAACGATCGTCTGGGCCAGGGCGCTGATGGCGCTGGGCGAGGAGGCCGACCTCGACGAAACTCTCGGCACTGCGCTCAAGGTGCACGAGGACGTCGTCCGCGTGCGCGAGCGCAAGGTGCTCGAAGGTGTCTGACCCGCCGGCCCCGGCACGGTCGCCGGCGGAGGTGGTTACCGACCGGCTCGCGGCGCTCGGCGCTGAGATGCGCGCGGAGGGCGTGCGCGTCGGCGTCGGCGAATTGTTGACGGCTCATCGGGCGCTCGCGGCCGTCGACGCCAGCGTGCGGGACGATGCCCGGCTTGCGCTCCGGACGGTGCTGTGCGCGCGGCGGGACGATCTCGAACGCTTCGACCGGGCGTTCCTGGCGGTGTTCGGCGAGGGGCAGGCGCCCGGCCGCGAGAACCCGCTGAGCGAGCTGGGGGAGATCGAGCGCTCGGTGCTCCCGCGCGCCGGGTTCGCGAGCGAGACGGTGATGGCGCCGAGTGAACAGGAGCAGGTCGCCGTACCGGCTGCTTGGAGCGAGGTTGAGCTGCTGCGCGAGAAGGACTTCGCTCAGTACAGCGACGCCGAGATGGTGCTCGCCCGTGAGCTGATCGCGCGGCTCGCGCGCCGTGGGCCGATGCGGCTCTCGCGCCGGATGCGGCCGGTCAGAGCGCGCGGGCACCAGCCTGACCTACGGCGGGTCCTGCGTTCCTCGCTGCGGACCGGCGGCGAGCCGGTCACGCGCCACTGGCGCGGGCCCAGTTTGCGCCCGCGGCCTGTCGTACTGGTCTGCGACGTCTCGGGCTCGATGGAGCCATATGCGCGGATACTGCTCCAGTACCTGCACGCGTGCGTGGCGGCCCGGCGCCGAGTCGAGGCGTTCGCGTTCGGGACGCGGCTGACGCGGATCACGAACGAGCTCGGCGGGCGTGATCACGATCACGCGCTCGAGCGCGCCAGCGCCGCCGTGGTCGACTTCAGCGGTGGCACGAGGATCGGCGCCGCGCTGGCCGAACTGAACCGCGTTCACGGCCGCCGGCTTGGACGCGGCGCCGTGATCGTGATCTTGTCCGACGGGTGGGACCGCGGCGATCCGCAGCAGTTGGCGGCGGAGATGGGACGGCTGCGTCGCAGCGCGCACCGGCTCGTGTGGCTGAACCCGCTCGCCGCGCACCCCGATTACGAGCCGCTGACGCGTGGGATGCGTGCGGCAACTCCACACATGCACGAGCTGCTGGCGGGTAACTCGCTTGCGTCACTTGAGCAACTGGCCGAGTTATTGGAGGAACTTTGAGAGACGTACTGCCGGCGCGATCGTTGTGATCGCCGAGCAGGTCCTGGGTGGCGAGGAGCCGGTGCTGACCCATTTCGGGATCGCCGACGAGGAGGCGTGGGCCGTCGGCCTGCCGTGCGGCGGCGAGATCGACGTGTGGGTGCAGGCGTACGAGCCGGGGCGGTTCGCCGAGATCGCGGCGTCCGGCGGCCGCGCCGCCGAGGTGACGATGCTCGAGGGACCGACTCCTGGTGCGAAGCTTCTCGTCGAGGCCGACGGCGCGCGCTCGGGCTCGCTCGGCGCGCCTGAGATCGACGATCAGGCCGCGCGGATCGCGAGCCAACTGCTCTGGGCCGACAAGTCCGAGCGCCGCGACGGGTTGTTCTTCGATGTCGTCTTCCCGGCGCCGCGGCTGATCCTGTTCGGAGCGGTCGACGTCGCGGCGACGATCTGCTCGCTCGCGCGCGCCGCCGGCTGGCAGACATACGTCGTCGATCCGCGCGCGCGGTTCGCGACGGCGGAGCGGTTCACGGATGCCGACGAGGTGATCGTCTCATGGCCGGAGGAGGCCTTCGCTCGGCTCGGCGGAATCGACGCGGCGACGTCGATCGCGGTGCTCACCCACGACCCGAAGCTCGACGACGCCGCGCTCGAGATCGCGCTGCGCTCGCAGGCGCGGTTCGTCGGCGCGCTCGGCTCGCGCCGCACGCAGGCCGCGCGCCGCGAGAGGCTGCTCGCGGCGGGGCTCGGCGAGGAGGAGCTGGCGCGGCTCGCGGCACCCATCGGTCTTGACCTCGGCGCGACGAGCGGTGGCGAGACCGCGCTATCGATCTTCGCCGAGGTCGTCGCCGCGCGTCACGGCCGCGAAGGCGGCCGCCTCGCACATTCGAGCCGGCCGATCCACGTGGTGGCCGCGTGATCGCAGGGCTCGTGCTGGCTGCCGGAGCCGGCACGCGGTTCGGCGAAGGCTCGAAGCTGCTCGCCACGTTCGACGGGCGTCCGCTGGTGGAGCACGCGATCCGCGCCCAGTGCGAGGTCGCCGAGCTCGAGCGGATCGTGGTCGTGCTCGGCTCCCGAGCCGGCGAGATCCTTGAGCGAGTCCGGTTCGGCCGTGCCGAACCCGTGGTCTGTCCCGACTGGGCCGATGGGCAGTCGGCATCGCTTCGGTTCGGAGTCCGCGAGCTGGCGGGCGCGACGAAAGTGATCGTGACGCTCGGGGATCAGCCGTTGCTGACGGCGGCGGTTATTGTGCGGTTCCTATCGGAACCGGGTGGTACTCGCGCCGCGTATGACGGGCGACCCGGGCACCCGGTGGTGCTCGGACCCGAGCAGCTCACGGCAATCGGCGCGCTGAGTGGCGATCATGGTGCTCGCAAGCTCCTTGCACACGGACCGACGATTGAATGTGCGCAGCTGTGCTCGGACCGCGACGTCGATACCCCTGCAGACCTGGAGGCAATCCAAAGTGAAGCTAGAGCAATCGTTTGAGGTGGCCGCACCGCTGGAACGGGTGTGGCAGGCGCTGATCGACGTCGAGCAGGTCGCGCCGTGCCTGCCGGGCGCGAGCGTCACCGGCCGCAACGAAGACGGCAGCTACAGCGGTTCGCTGACGATCAAGATCGGCCCGACCACCGCCGCGTACGCAGGCAAGCTCGAGATGGAGCAGATCGACGAAGGGTCGCACTCGGCGGTGATGCAGGCGCAGGGGACCGACAAGCGCGGCCAGGGCGGCGCCAAGGCGACGATCAGCTCCAAGCTCAGTGCCGTCGAGGACGGCAGCACCAAGGTCGAAGTGATCACCGACTACCACATCACCGGACGGCTGGCGCGCTTCGGCCGCGGCGGGATGATCGAGGACATCTCCGAGCGGCTGCTGCGGGAATTTGCACAGTCGCTGCAGGCGTCGCTGACCGGTGCGCCCGAGGCGGCGGGGGCGGACGCCCCCGCTGAGCAGAGCGCGGCGCCGGCAGCCGGCGACGCGGAGGGCAACGGCGCCGCCGCCGACCCCGCGCAGGAATCAGAAGCCCCCGCGGCGTCGCAACCCGGCGAGCCGACCGAGCCCAGGCCCGTCGAGCCGCTCGACGCCGTCCCACTCGTCGCATCCGTGGTCCGAGCGCGAGCTCGTGAGAACCCGGTGCCGCTGGTGGCGCTGATCGTTGGGTTCCTGCTCGCGATCGTGATCTTCCGCCGGGGGCGCGGCTAACGGGTTCCCTGGCGCTCGAGCAGCTCGGTGCCGGCGAGCCGCTCGTCCTCATTCATGGCCTCGCGACGACCCGCGCGATCTGGAACACGGTCGCGCCGGCGCTCGCGCGCTCGCGCGGGGTCGTGACGCTCGACGTCCCCGGCTTCGGCGGGTCGGAGCCGGCGGGGCCCAGGTTCGACCTCTCGGCGGTGGCTGCGCGGACTGACCGACTTGGCGTGGGGTCGGCGGCTGTTGCTCGGTTTTGCCGCGGCCGATCCCGCATCGATCGGACCGACTCAAGCACGGATGATGATCGAGGCCTCGGACGGAGCCCGGCGCACTTCGGAAGCGCTCACGACGATCACGGGCACCGACCTGCGCCCGCTGCTTCACCCACGCGACGGCGACCCAGTCGTGTAGTGCCACGGGGCGATCGGGACGCCACTGGGCCGTTCGGTCGAACTGGAAGCGCTGGCGTGTGAGCTCGGGATCCGGTACATCGCAGTCAGCCGGCCCGGCGTCGGTGGCTCGGACCCAGCCCCAGGCCGCACGGTCCTGTCATTCGCAGCCGACCTGCGAGAGCTGGCCGATGCCCTCGAGCTCGAGCGATTCGGCGTCGTCGGCGTCTCGGCAGGCGGCCCATATGCGCTCGCGGTCGCGCACGAGCTACCAGCGCGTGTCACGCGTGCAGCGGTCTGCAGTTCGCTCTCGCCGCTGTGCGCGCCGCACGACACGCCGGGGATGCAGCGCCGGATCCGCCTGGCGCTGTGCCTGCTCGCCCGCCGTCCGGATCTCTGTCGGGCCGTTGGCGACCGCACGCTGCCGCTGATCCGCCGCCACGCGGAGCTACTCAGCCGGGTGATCGCCGCGCACGCCGCGCCGGGGGAGCGCGGCCGGCTGCGGGGGGCAGCCGAACGCCGCGCAGCGAGCACGAGCTTCCTCGCCGCGTGCACGGGCGGCGTCAGCGGGTTGATCGATGACTTTCTCGTCTACTCACGCGCCTGGGGCTGTTCGGCGAGCGAGGTGGAGACCGAGATCCATCTGTGGCACGGCGCGGGCGACCCGCTGGTGCCGATCGAGCACGCGCTCCAGCTCGCGGTTACGCTTCCGCGTTGCCGCATGTTCATCGATCCTGACGAAGGCCATCATTTCTTCCGCCGGCGGCTGCCGCGGATTCTGGCGCTGCTCGTCGGGCGTTCGACGAGCGGGCGCGAAAGGGTCGCGCGGTGAGCGAGCAATCCGAAAAAGCTGACCTGTTCCTCGCGCTGCATCACGCCCAGCAGCCACTGCTGCTGCCGAACCCCTGGGATGCCGGCTCGGCGAAGCTGCTTGCGTCGCTCGGATTCGATGCGCTCGCGACGACCAGCAGCGGGTTCGCCGCGACGCTTGGCAAGCTCGACGGTTCGCTCACCCGGGAGGAAGCTCTCGTGCACTGCGCCGTGATCGCGGACGCCACCGAGCTGCCGGTCTCCGCCGATCTGGAAAACGCGTACGCCGACGACCCGGCCGGCGTCGCCGACACGATCCGCGGCGCGATCGCTGCCGGCCTCGCCGGCTGCTCGATCGAGGACTACACCGGGCGCCCGGAGGATCCGATCTACGACCTCGAGCTCGCCGCCGAGCGCGTTGCCGCAGCCGCCGAGGTGGCCCATATCGGCGAGGTCCGCCTGGTGCTGACTGCACGGGCCGAGAACTACCTGCACGGCCGGCCGGATCTCGATGACACGATCGCGCGGCTGCAGGCCTACCAGGCGGCCGGCGCCGACGTCCTGTACGCGCCTGGGCTGCTCGACGCGGAGGACATCCGCCGGGTCGTTGACGCGGTGCTGCAGCCCGTCAACGTGCTGGCGCGACCAGGCGCCCCATCAGTTGCAGAGCTGGCAGCGCTTGGCGTTAAGCGGATCTCCGTCGGCGGCGCGTTCGCATTTGCCGCGCTTGGGGCGGTCGTCGAGGCCGCGGTCGAACTGCGCGACGAGGGCACCTACGGATTCGCGAAACGAGCCGGCGCCGGTGCGAAGGCTGCGCGCTCTGCGTTTCGCCCCCTCAGCTGACGCCGACAGGAGGGGCCTCGACGATGGCAGCGGCGGTCGACGTCCGCATGCGACCGTCTTTGGTGGCGACATCGGCGATCGCCACGACCATCGGCAGCGCCGTCGCGCAGTAGCAGGCGAGCGCGAGCCGGTCGCGTGAGCCCAGCGTGTGTCGGTAGAGCACGAGCGCGGGAACGCCGCGGACGATCAGGAACAGCACGAGGAACAGCGGCAGCTTCAGCAGCGTGTCGGGGCTCGCGAACAGGGCGTTGAGGTCGAACTGGATCCCGCTGACGATGAAGAAGAACGGGATCAGCAGACCGAAGCCGACGGCTGTCAGCTTCGACTCGAGCACAGACACCTCGCGCCCACGGACCGCCATCCGCGTGATCATCCCGGCGACGAAGCCTCCGAGCACCACGTCGAGGGTCGAGATCGAGCACCTGCGGGCCGATCAGGATGCCGAGCACGAGCTCGAGCACCACGAGCGGGGGGGGCGAACGGCCCGGGCACCACCGTCGCGATCAGCGCCGCGGCAGCACTCGCGAGCACGATCATCAGAAATGAGCTCGGGTCAACGCTGACCATACGCCACTTCGTGTTCTGTGCCCCGGTTTCTCGAGCCGATCACCCCAGACCTCACCTACGTGCCGGTGAGTCTAATCTAATCCCCAGACGGCTGATTTCGCAGGGCGCAGATCCGTCAGCCGTTGGGGGCAGGGGTCAGGGGGCGTGAGATATCTCCGTGCACATCTGCCCAGTTAGCTCCCACGCCCTCCGTCCCTCAGCCGGCGACCTTGAACTGGGCGACCAGCCCGGCGAGCGTCTCGGCATTGCCTGCCAACTCGTGCGCGGAGGCGGCGATCTGCTGCGCGGATGCAGACGTTTCCTCCGTGGATGCCGAGATCTCCTCGGTCGAGGCGGAGGACTGCTCGGCGACCGCCGCGACTTCGCCGACGTTCTGCTGCATGCTGTTGGCGCTCGCGGTGATCTGTTGGGACGCCGCCGCGATCTGCTCGATCCGGGCGTTCATGTCCTCTACTGCCTGACCGATGCTGAGGAACGCCTCGCGAGTCTGCTCGACGACGGCGGCGCCGTTGCGGGTCTTCTCCGCGCCGTCCTCGACGACAGCCACCGCCCTCGAGGTCTCCTCCTGCATTGCTCCGATCAGGCCAGAGATCTCCTGAGCAGCGTGCTGGGAGTCCTCGGCGAGCTTGCGGACCTCTTCGGCGACGACGGCGAAGCCGCGGCCCTGGTCGCCGGCACGCGCCGCCTCGATCGCGGCGTTGAGGGCGAGCAGATTCGTCTGCTCGGCGATGCCGGTGATCGTCTGCACGATCATCCCGATCTGCCCAGATTTGTCCGCCAGGGCACGGATTGCCTCCGTCACTCCCTCGCTTGACTCCCGCACCGATTTCATCGCCTCGTTGGCCTGCTCGGCGGCCTCAACGCCCTCAGCGGCCGCTTGGTGTGCGCCGCTCGCAACCTCGGCGGTCTTCTCCGCGCTCTCGGCTGACTCTGAGACCGCGCTGGCGATCTCCTGAGCGGAGCGCTGCGCCTCCTCGGCCATGCGGGCCTGGCGCTCTGCGCCTTCGGCCATTTCGGTGATCGCTTGCGCGATCTCGCCGGTGGCCTTGCCTGCCTCCTCGGACGTGGAGGACATCTCTCCGGACGCGGCGCTCACCGAACTCGCCGTCGCGGACATGTGCCCGATCAGGTCGCGGAGTTGCCCAACGGTCTGGTTGTAGACGCCGTAACACTTGATCATCGCATCGCGGTAGGCCTCACAGTTGTGCATGAGCCCACCGATCTCGTCACCGTCGAACTCCGTCGACGATGCGGTCTTCGCGATCAGCTCCACTGTCAGATCCCCGTTTGCGAGCGCCTCCAAGCCTCGGAGCACGTTGCCTGCGGCCGCCTCTGTGATCCCGTCGATCCGGTCCGCGACCATCTTCGTTCCGGCTGTCACCCGGCGCGAGACAAGCACGTACATGGCAGCACAGAGCGCGAGCCCGGCAGCCAGGAAGGCGACCGCGAGCGGGCCGCTCTTCGTGCCTCCGAGAATCAGGACGGCCTGGATGGTCACCACGGCGCCAAACAGGGCGGTTAGTACGACTAGCTTCCACCTCAGCGACACGTCGCGTAGAGCGGGCATTTCCGGAACCCCTTCCTATGGATCACTAACCAACAAATGTCATCCCTCTGACATAACGTCCGGGAATGGCGCTGCTAAAGAGCCGAAGTACGGAATGTGGCCGACTACGGATCGGGAAGCGGGTTGTCACGGGTCAGGTGCCGTGACGGTGGACGGCGTAGCGCGCGTGATGCGCCCTTAAGCAGCACACGACCTGGTGCTCAGGCGGCAGCACGCACCTCGGCCAATGGCGGGCGCTCGATCGGATAACTACCGAGGGCTCGCAGCCCCTCGTCCCCCGGGATCAGGAACGTACCCGGAAGCGGGCCGTGCAAGCGGCCGTCTCGCTCCAGCCGCGACGCGACCGCTTGCAGGACCGCATACGCCATCGGGCCGAGGTCGCGCAGCGGCTGGTGGGCGTTTTGTCGCACGTCGAGATCCACCTGTGCGATCGCGTCGAGTCCCACTGTCTGATGGGCGTCGAGCAGCAGCGCGACGTCGACTCCGTAGCCGCTGACGAACGGCAGCGCCTCGAGCAGCTCGCGCCTGGCGGCGATCTCGCCGGCGAGTGGCTGCTCCACGGCTGCGAGCTCCGGGTAGAACAGATTCAGGAGCGGCCGCGCGGTCAGCTCGGTGACCCGCCCACCGCCTTCCGGCAGCGTCACTGCACCGACCCGAAAGGGGCGGCGGTAGAACCCCTTGACGAACGAGATCGTCGGCTCGCACAGCAGCGGGCCGAGCAGCCCGCAGGCGAAATGGGCGCCGAACTGCTCGGAATCGGCATCCAGGAAGCAGACCACCTCGCCGGTCAGCACCCGCAGCGATCGCCACATCGCGTCGCCCTTGCCGAGCACGGGGCCGAGCTCCGGCATGAGCTTCTCTTGCTCGTGCACCTCGACCCCGAACGAGTGTGCAATCTCGGCGGTGCCGTCGCTGGAGTTGTCAACGACGACGATCTGATCGAGCACGCCCTGGGATGCCAGCGCGACGAGCTGAGCGAGGATCGGTCCGATCGTGCGCGCCTCATCTCGGGCCGGCAGGCAGACCGAGACCGATGCGCTTCGCTGCGCGGCCAGCCGCTCGACGGGGAACTGATCGTGGCTGAACGTATTCGTGGCGTGCCAGGACTGGGCCCGGATCGACATGCCCACAGGATGCCAGGCCCAGGCGCTCACGACTTCAGTCGCGCGGGAGCCTCTCTGTGAACGCCTGCAGTTTCCCCGGGTCGCGCAAGGGCCGGCCATGGCCGAAGCAGACAAGTGCGGGCTCGAGTGCGGCGAGGCGCCGCATCGCCTCTCGGTTGCGCGGTGGATCCGGCGTGAAGAACGACCTCGGCTCGTGCAGACCGGGTACGCCGGTCATCGTGTCGACGTTCGTGAACACGTCCCCGCAGATCAGGGTGCGGTCGGATTCGCGCCAGAACGCGACGTGGCCGGCCGAGTGCCCCGGGACGTCAAGGACCTTGAACCCGGCGATCTCGTGGCCCTCGTGCAGCCGCCAGGCGACCGGGTGTGGCGGACCGGGAAACGAGAATCCGATCAACAGGTTGATCGGGTGCCGCGGCTGGCGCTGCATGATCCGGCCGTCCTCCATCGCGTCCGCGTCGAGGTCGCCACACCACAGTGGGATGCCGATCGTGTCGCACACCTCGTGGCTGGCGCCCTGATGATCGGGATGGGCGTGCGTGAGCGCGTGCGCGGCCAGCGTCCGGCCTCGAAGCTGGCGCAGGATCCGCTTGGCGGCGTGCCGTGAGCCGGCATCGACAAGCACGTCTCCCATCAGGTAGACGTTGATTGCGAACGGCGGAAAGCCGTCGAGCAGATAGAGGTCGTCTGCGAGCCGCTTCAAGAGGGCCGCGAGCCTACACGCTGCGAACGCAGCCGCGCACGCGTTCCGATCTAAGTGGCAAGTAATACCATCGACTGAGTGAAGATAATCGGTCCATCGCTCGCGTTGCGTTACGCAACTGCCGCCGACGCCCCGGCGCTGCTCGAACTCGGCTCCGACGCGGACGTCACGCGGTTCTTCTCATGGGGCCCGTACACGTCGATCGAGCAACCGGCCGCCTACATTGCCGGGCTCGCCGGCGAGCGTGAGCGCGGCGAGCGGCTCGACTTCCTGCTCGTCGGCACGGCCGGGCCGATCGGCGTCACCGGACTGAGCGAGCTGAGCCGGCGCGATCGCCGCGCGGTCGTCGGAACCTGGCTCGGCCGCGCCCACTGGGGTAGCGGCGCCAACCGTGAGAGCAAGGCACTGATTGCCCACCTCGCGTTCGTGATGCTGGGGCTTGAACGGCTCGGCGCGTACGCGGATCTCGACAATCCGCGATCGCAACATGCGCTTGAACGCATCGGGTTTCAGCGTGAGGGGGTGCTCAGGCGCTGGCACCGGCACGGCAGCCAGGTGCACGACGTGCTCGTGTACTCCTGGCTGAAGGATGAATGGGAGCGCTCGGAGCTGACCGACATCGATCTCGAGGTGCGCGGCGAGCCGCCGGTGGCGTTCAGCCCCGCGTCGGCGCCGAGTCCGGGGCTCAGCCCCGCCGCTGCTCCCAGCTGAAGCCGCGGACTGCGAGCGCGATTCCGAGCACCGCCCAGGCTGCGATCACGCCGAGCGCACCGACGTTCGTCGCGAGCGATGTGTGTTTCACCATCGCTCCCGAGAGCCCGTCGATCAAGTGCGTGAGCGGCAGCGCCTGTGCGGCTCCCTTGATGAACCCAGGGGCCTGGTGGGCGTCATAGAAGACGCCCGAGATCAGAATCACCGGCAGGAACACGGCGTTGACGTAGGCGGAAGTGGACTCGAAATTCGGGATTGCGTGCGAGAACGCGACACCGAGCGAGGCGAAGCACAGGACACCCACCGTCACGAACACGAGCAGCTCGCCCCAGTCGCCGGGCCAGCCGGTGCCGAAGAACAGCCGGCCGGAGGTCGTGATGATCGCGATCTGGAGCACGGTGTTCGTGATCGCGTTGCCGGCGATCGCCAGCAGGTAGGAGATGCTCGGCATCGGCGTGCCGCGGATCCGCTTGAGCACCCCCTGTTCGCGCAGGAACGTCATGTTGTAGGCCAGCGCGGTGAACGTCGTCGACATCACAGCCATCCCGGCGATCCCCGGAACGATCACGTTCAGATCGTGCTGGTTGCCGTGCAGGATGGCGCCGAACAGCGCCAGGAACAGGAGCGGGAGCAGGAAATTGAAGAACGCCGCGCTGGGGTTGCGCCAGAACAGCTTGCGCTCCAGCCGGAACTGCCTCCACGCCAACGTCAGAGCGTCACCCATGATCGGTTTCCGCGTCGTCGGCAGTCAGCTCCAGGTACACGTCCTCGAGCGTTGGCCTGGTGACCGTGAGATCTTTGATTCGCTCGCCCCGGGCGAGCGCGGCGCCGGTCAGCTCGTGCAGCAGCGTCGTCGGATCATCGGTCTCGCACCGCACGATGCCCCCATCGCCGTTGCGGTACGCCACGCGGTACGGCGGGGTGCCGCCACCGGCTCCGAGCTCATCAGGCTGGCCCTCGATGATGATCCGGCCGTCCTTGATGATCGCGACACGGTCGGCGAGCGCCTGCGCCTCGTCGAGGTAATGAGTCGTCAGCAGCACCGTCTTGCCCAGCCGCTTCAACGATCGGATCGTCTCCCAGGCGTTGCGGCGCGCCGCCGGGTCAAACCCCGTTGTCGGCTCATCCAGAAAGATCAGCTCGGGATCGCCGATCAGCGCGAGCGCGAGGTCGAGCCGTCGCAGCTGGCCTCCGGACAGCGTCCGCGCGAGGGCGTTTTCCTTGCCTTCCAGGCCGGTCAGCGAGATCACCTCGTCCACATCGCGCGGATGTGGGTACATGGAAGCGAAATGCGCAATCGCCTCGCGCACTTTGATGTGCCTGTAAATGCCGGTGCTCTGCAGCACGATCCCGACCCTTGCGCGCAGTGCCCGCCGGCGCTCGCCCGGATCGAAGCCGAGGACCAGAACCTGCCCGTCCGTGCGCTCCCGATAGCCCTCGAGGATCTCGACCGTCGTGGTCTTGCCGGCGCCGTTGGGGCCGAGCAGCCCGAAGACCTCGCCGCGATGCACGACGAAGTCAATCGCGTGGACAGCCTCGAATTCCCCGTAGGACTTTCGCAGGCCACGGACTTCGATCGCGAGATCCGACATGGATGAGATCATGCCAGCGGGGCGACCGTAGATACTTCCGCGCCTTGTGCGTCTAGTCCTCAAGCTACCCGGATATCGGCGACTACTGCTCGCCTACACGCTGAACGAGCTCGCGTATTCGATCGGGTCGCTCGCACTTGCCGTGCTCGTGTACCGGCGCACCGGTAGCGCGCTGGGCGCTGCCGCCTTCTTCCTGAGTGCGCAGTTTGTCCCGGCACTGATCTCGCCGGCGGTGGTTGCGAGGATCGATCAGCGCGATCCGCGGACGATTCTGTCCGCGCTCTACGGTCTGGAGGCGCTCGCGTTCGCAAGTCTTGCCGTAGTCGCGTCGAACTTCTCGCTGGTGCCGTTGCTCGTGCTTGCGGTGATCGACGGCGTGCTCGCGTTGAGCGCCCGTGCGCTCTCGCGCGCGGTCACCGTCGCGGTGACCTCTCCCGTCGGCCTGCTGCGCGAGGGCAACGCACTCAATAATGCGGCGTTCTCCGTCTGCTTCATGGCAGGCCCCGCGATCGGCGCGGTGATCGCCTCAAGCGGCGGCACCGTCGCCGCGCTGCTGACAAACAGCGGGCTGTTCGTCGTAATCGCGCTGACGCTCGCAACCGCATCCGGCCTTCCGAAGGCGGTCGGCGAGACGACGGCGACGGCCGGCCGACTGCGGGCGGCGATCGGGCACGCAGCGCGCCGGCCCGCGATCCGGGTGCTGCTCGGCCTGCAGGCCGTGGCGTTGCTGTTCTTCACGATCTCGGTTCCGGTGGAGGTCGTGTTCGCGCTGCACGCGTTGCACGTCGGCCAGGGCGGCTACGGCGCCCTGCTGTCGACCTGGGGGGGCGGGACCGTGGCCGGAAGCGCGGTGTACGCACACTGGCGGGCATTGCCGCCGCGGGTCCTGATCACGCTCGGGGCGGGCGCGCTTGGCGTGGGATTCCTCGTCATGTCCGCAGCACCGGGACTCGCCGTGGCTCTCGTTGGAGCTGCGATCGCCGGACTCGGGAACGGGATCGAGGCGGTTGCCGCCCGCACCACGCTCCAGGAGCACATCGAGGAGCGCTGGATGGCGATGATGATGAGCCTCAACGAGTCGATGTACCAGGCGGTACCGGGCGCCGGGATCGTGATCGGCGGCGCGCTCGCGGCGCTCGCCACGCCGCGGGTCGCGCTTGCGGTCGCCGGCGTCGGCTCGCTGCTCGTGACGGCCGTGGCGTGGGTGGTGCTGACGCCAAACGGTGCGCTGGCTGCCGTGCCCGACGATCAGAACGGCGCGGAAGAGCAGCCGCCGCGCTCCCCGCAACCGATAGCGTAATCTCGCCCGTGCGCCGCGCTTGCATCGACATCGGCTCGAACACGACGCGGCTGCTGATCGCGGACTGCGACGGCAAGACACTGCTCGAGGTTCATCAGGAACGAGCGTTCACGCGAATCGGGCGCGGGCTGCTCGCTGACGGGACGATCGCCGCGGCGAAGATCGCCGAGGTCGTGCAGGTCGTGCAAGCACAGGTGCAATCTGCCCGAGAACTCGGCGCTGTCGAGATCCACGCTGTCGGGACTGCCGCGATCCGCCGCGCTCCGAACGGAGGAGAGCTGGCCGACGCGATCGCCGGAACCTGCGGTCTGACGGTCGAGATCCTCGCCGGCGAGGAGGAGGCGCGACTCGCATTCGTCGGCGCGGCGAGAACCCTGGAGCACCCGCCGGCGGGCATCTTGGGCGTCGTCGATGTCGGCGGCGGCTCCTCTGAGCTCGTGGTTGGAACGGCGCCTGACCACGTGAGCTGGTGGACCTCGTTTGCGCTTGGCTCAAGTGATCTGGCCGATACTTTCCTGCTGTCGGATCCTCCGACCAGTGCAGAGCTTTCCGCCGCGCGTGCGCGCATCGCGCAGGCGCTCGGCGGGCAGCAGGCGCCACAGCCAGTCGAGGCAGTCGCGGTCGGAGGCAGCGCCACCTCCCTGCGGCGGCTCGCGGGCCCGGTGCTGGACGCCGACGCGTTCAACGCGCTCGCTGAAGCTGCTCGGGAACTGAACGCGCCGCGGAGGTCGCGCGCCGTTTCTCGCTCGATCTCGAGCGGGTCCGGCTGCTTCCGGCGGGGCTGCTGCTGCTTGAGGCCTGTTCCGAACTGCTCGGCACCGCGTTGACGATCGCTCGCGGCGGCGTGCGCGAGGGTCTGCTGCTGGAGGCGGGCTCGTGAGCGCGCGCCGCGACCCTGACTCAGCGCTTCCCCCTGAGAAATACTGACCCCAATCGCCCCGGACCCTTGCATTGAGGGGGGTGGTCGTGAAAGCCACCGTATTTTTCGTTAACGCGACCACCCCCCCCCCGGAGAAATGGCGCTTGTGCCCGGTCTGTGGGTGGGTGAGCCGGAGTGGTTCCGGGTCGCGCAGCGTTAGGCTCAGATCCGGAAGACCGGGATCAGGCGCTGCTCGTGCTCGGCCTCGATCCGGGCGATCACTTCGATGTGCTCCTCGAGCCCAGAGCCACGAAGCTTCGTCGCGAGCAGTTCGTCGACCTGATAGATCCCGGCGCTGTTGGACATCTCGATCTCGACCCGGACCGCGCGGTCGCGCCCGGGTGAGATCTTGACCTCCTCGATCGCGTAGGCCGACAGCGAGTGGATGTTCTGGTGACCGGCCTCGAACGGCACGCGCGAGCGTCCTCGCGCCATATCCAGAGCGTCGGCCACTCTCACGATCCCGGCCTCGACGGTGAATGGCGCGCCGTCGCTGCGGTGACCGATGATCGCGTGGAGGGCCTCGGCCACGATGATCGAGCGCTCCGGCTCCTCGTAGGCGCCGGCCAGCAACGAGGAGAGCTTGTCGGCGGTCAGAAACAGGCTGAATCGCTCATGGTCATTGCGGTGAATCGACATCCCCACGCAGTGCAGCAGGCAAGCAGCGGCGATCACGACCTCCGCGTCCCGGGCGTCCATCCCGTAGTCGGTCGTGACGCTCGGCTGCACTCCGCGCCGGAACAGCAGTCGCGCCATCCGCAGCCCGATGTTCAGCACGATCTGGATATGTACCCAACTGTGGTCGCTCATGCCCAGCCGGCGCGTGGCGTTGACGGCGGACACGTGCCACCACGCCTTCACTTGTGGATCAGCGTTGACAGCGTCGAGCAGCCGCTCGAGTCGGCGGTTGCCACGGGAGGGAGCCCGGATGCGGACATCGGCGAGCGCCTCGCGGGGCGGCAGCGGTGCTTCCGCGGAGGCCATCGGCGCGCCGACTGTACCAGCGGTCTGCTGCCGGCGCTGCCGACATTGCGGCGAAGTACGGAGCGGCAGTCCCGAGCGTTCGCCGATGCATTCACTGTGCGAACTGAGGACCAGCCGCGGCGCGATTCGCGGGTCGGCAGCACCAGGGCCATAACGACTCCGCGCATCCGCGTTGCGCTGCGCGCAGGCGCAGTCCTCGGCTTGGCGGCCCTGACGTTCCACATCGTGCACCACGCGTTCGGAGTCGGTGGCAGCGGGATCGACTACTTCACCTACAACTGGCTCTACGACGCCGTCGTCCTCGGCGCTGCGATCGCTTGCTTGGCACGCGCGACGCTCGTTGAGCGCGAGCGGCTCCCGTGGCTGATACTGGGCGTCGGGCTGCTACTCGACGCGACCGGCGAGGTGTACTACTCGATCGCTTGGGGCGACTCGGGTACACCACCGATCCCATCGCTGGCGGATCTCTTCTACCTGCTCTACTACCCGGCGGCGTACGCAGCGCTTGTGCTGCTGGTGCGCTCCCGGATGGAGCGATTCCGCGCGAGCGTGTGGCTCGACGGGGCGATCGTCGCCATGGCACTGACCGCGCTCGTCGCGGTGCTGGCGTTCGGCCCGATCGCTCACAGCGCGATCCGCGGAGACGCGGCGGCAGTCGCCACGAATCTGGCCTATCCCGTCGGTGACCTCGTATTGCTCGCAACCGTCGCCGTGGTGTTCGCCCTCGCGGGCTGGCGGCCCGATCGCGCCTGGCTGTTACTCGGCGTGGGCCTCGCTCTATGGGCGATTGCCGACACCACGTTCGTCGCCGCGAGCGCCGACGGCACCTACACGGTCGGCGGCCCGCTCGACGCGCTGTGGATGGGCTCGGCGCTCGTCGTTGGGCTTGCTGCATGGCAGCCGATCCCGGCGCTGCCAAACCTGCGTGCCGATGCCCCGCGGCTGCTGATCGTGCCGGTCATCTTCGCGCTGATCGCCCTCGGTCTGCTCGTCTACGGCAGCTTCGAACGAGAGGAGCCGGTCGGCGTGATCCTGGCCGGCGTCACGGTGTTGCTGGTGGTGATACGAGCCGCCTGGACGTTCTACGAGCACATGCATCTGCTCGAGGCCTCTCAGCACGAGGCCGTTACCGATGCCCTCACCGGCCTGTGCAACCGCCGACAAATGGTCACCGAGCTCCAGGCCGCGCTGTCGGCGGGACCCGATTCGTCGTCCGCGGTGCTGCTGATGTTCGATCTCGACGGCTTCAAGCTCTACAACGACCAGTTCGGGCATTTGGCGGGCGACACGATGCTCGCGCACCTCGGGCACCGGTTGCGCGCGGCCGTGACCGACGTCGGCAGCGCCTTCCGCCTCGGAGGGGACGAGTTCTGCGTACTGCTGCGCTGCGACCCGGCTGCAGCCGACGTGCACGTGGCTGCCGCGGTCGCGGCTCTCGGCGCAGAGGGAGAGGGCTTCGTGGTCGGGGCCACGCATGGCCGGGTCGCGTTGCCCGCGGAGGCGCACACGCCGACCGGTGCGCTGCGACTGGCCGACAATCGGATGTACGCGAGGAAGGGGACGGGCCGCGGCTCAGCCACGCAGCAGACGCACGACGTGCTGCTGGGCGTTCTGCGCGAGCGCGAGCCGGAACTGTATGAGCACCTTCGGCAGGTCGGCCGACTGGCTGCGATCGTCGCCCGCAAGCTGCAGCTCGATCTCGGCCAGGTCGACGATATCCGCCGCGCGGCCGAGCTCCACGACATCGGCAAGGCAGCGATCCCAGACTCGATCCTCAACAAACCCGGCCCCCTCAACGGATACGAGTGGGCCTTCATCCGCCGGCACACCCACATCGGCGAGCGGATCCTCTCCGCGGCGCCGTCGCTGGCGCCGGTAGCCTCGCTTGTTCGATCCAGCCACGAGCGTTGGGACGGGGGCGGCTATCCGGACGGTTTGGCTGGCGAGGCGATCCCGCTCGGCGCGCGGATCATCACCGTCTGCGATGCCTTCGACGCGATGATCACCGACCGGCCGTACGCGCTGGCGATGCCGCCGGCGGCGGCGATCGCAGAGCTGCACCGGATGTCTGGGACGCAGTTCGATCCCCACGTCGTCGACGCGTTCGTGCATGCCTGGCACGAGGCCCAGCACCGCGCCGAGGGCGCCTCGGACGACGCGCTGCGCGCCGCATAGTCTGTCGGCTATGCCGCATCGCCGGGTCGGCTACCAGTGGACGCCGCGCATCAGGTGCGCGATGGCGACCTGCTCGGTGGAAGCACGTTCCTGAGGATCCTTCTCGCCGCGTGCGGCGGCCGAGTCGGGGAACACCTTGTACGCGGTCGAGAGGATCTGGTCGACGGCCTTCGGGAACAGTGCGTAGGAAACCTCGCCGAACGTTCCCAGGCGCGTGTTGATCTGCTTGGGCTTGGCCCGGATCGCCTCGCAGATGAGGTCCGCTGCCTCGTCCGAGGAGATCGTCGGAAAGCTGTCGTAGATCTTCGTCGGGGCGATCATCGGCGTGCGGACCAGCGGCATGTGGATCGTTGTGAAGTGGACGTTGTCGCCGATGCATTCAGAGCCGACGACTCTCGTCCAGGCATCGAGCGCCGCCTTCGATGCCACGTATGCCGAGAACCGCGGCGGGCTGGTCTGGACGCCGATCGAGGAAACGTTGACGACGAGGCCGGATTTGCGCTCGCGCATCTGCGGCAGCAGGCCCATGATCAGTTTGATCGTGCCGAGGTAGTTGAGCTGGATCGTGCGCTCGAAGTCATGGAAGCGGTCGTATGAGAGCGCGACCGAGCGACGGATCGAGCGGCCGGCGTTGTTGACGAGCACGTCGACGGCGGCGTGGTCGGCGAGCACGCTGTCGACCAGGTCGTCGACTGAGGCGGGGTCGGAGATATCGGCCGAGTACGCGTACGCGATGCCGCCGAGGTCCTCGATTTCCTGCTTGGTCTCCTCGAGCTTGTCGGCGCTGCGTGCGACGAGCAGCGGGATCCCGCCGGCGCGCGCGATCTTGAACGCCGCGGCCTTGCCGATCCCGCTTGAGGCTCCGGTGATCAGCACGGTCTTGCCATGCACCGCGCCCTCGAAGCTGCGGTCCTTGAACAGGTCCGGGTCGAGGTTGCGCTCCCAGTAGTCCCACAGCTTGGCGGCGTAGCTCTCCAGCGGCGGGACCGCGATCCCGCTGCCCTCGAGCGCCCGCTCGGTGTCACGCGTGTCGAACTCCGGCGTCAGGGACACGTGCCCGAGGATCTCATCCGGGATCCCGAAATCGGCAAGGATCGCCTTGCGAACACCCTTGGCGGCGGGCAGCTGCATCAGCATCGAGATCGTGCCCTTCGGCAGGGCGCCCAGCAGCTGGCTGTCGATCCGCATCGTCAGCTTCGGCGCGTGCGCGGCCTCGGCAAACGCGTTCAGCACATCGCCGGAGCGCTGGCGCTTCGGGTTGCAGAGGTGGAAGGCCTGTCCGTCGAGCCCGGGCTGATGCGCGATGCGATCCATCGCCGCGGCGACGAAGTCGACCGGCACGATGTTCGTGTAGCCGAACTCCGGCCCGATCAACGGGAACCATCCGGGCAGGTAATGCCGGGCCAGCTTGATTGCGGTGAAGAAGTAGTAGGGACCGTCGATCTTGTCCATCTCGCCGGTCTGAGAGTCGCCGACGACGATCGCCGGCCGGTACACGCGCCACGGCACCGTGGTCTGCGTGCGCGCGATCTTCTCGGACTCGAACTTGGTCAGGAAGTAGGGATGGTCGAGCTTCTGGCCCTCGTCGAACATGTCCTCGCGGAACAGTCCCCGATAGCGACCGGCTGCGGCGACCGAGGATGTGTGGTGAAAACAGCCTGCACCGATGGCGTTGGCGAGCTCGACCGCGTGACGCGTCCCGTCGACATTGGCGATCCGGTTGCGCTCCTCGTCGGCCGCCATGTCGTAGATCGCCGCGAGGTGGAAGACGTGCTCGACGTTCCCGGTCAGCGCAGTTACGGTCTCGTCCGCGAGATCGAGCCGCGGCTCGGCGAGATCCCCGATGGCCGGCTTGATTCGATCGGCGGCGCTCGCGTCATGCGGGCTCCATTTCTCTGCGATCAGCGCATCGAGCTTGTCCCGAGATCCTGCGCGAACGAGCACATGGATGTCACCGTCGCGCTTCAGCAGGCGATCGATCAGATGCCGGCCGATGAACCCGGTCGCTCCCGTGACGAAATAGGCCATGTAGCTCGCTCCCTCTCGGCGGTGTCAGGTGCGGGCAAGCCTATCCACGGCCGGCGGGGCAAGCGCCGGCCATCCCACGACAACGTCGCTACCAGCCGCCGCGCCAGTCGACGTTGGCCGCACGGCGCTTAGCCGCGTCCATCCTCGCGTGCTTGCGCTTCTCCAGCCGCCATTGGATCAGCGAGAAGATCAGGATGACCGTCGGGAAGAACGCGATCACGCCGAACATCCACTGCGTGATCACCTTGTCGGTGGTCTCCCCGTACCAGCCCTGGCCGCCACCGCTCTCGCCGGCCCACGCGGCCGGTGCCACGATCAACAACGTGACCGCCGCGACCAGCAGCACGGTCATGATCCGGGTGCGGCGCATTCCGACGAAAAGAATATCGGATGGGGCTGGGGCGGCGGGCCCACAAAGCGGCCTTCCGCCAAGCTACGCGGCCTGCACGCCGGCCTGCGAACCCACCGCCGCGATTGCCTCGAGCAGCGCCGGGTTGTACCTGTCGCTGGCCTGGGTCAGTTCGAGGTGGCGGACCGGGGCCTCGAACACCTGCGCGCCCATCGCCGCGGCCAGCTCGCGCTGCTTGCGCGGTGGGACAGCCTCGTCGCGCGTCGTAACCACGACCGCTGAGGGCATCCGGGCGGCGGTCGACAGCCACGGGCGGGAATCGAACCGCCCGAGCTCACGGCCCGCCTCGGCGATGTCGCGGGCGGAGTGGCGCAGCAGCTCGGACTGAAGCCATGCCGTCCGGGCGGACTCGGTCAATCCGACACGCCGGAAGCCGGCGCGCCAGGTGCCGCGCGGCGACAGCGACAACATCAGACCGAACGCGCCCATCGCGCGCCATACGCGCCGCACCTGCGGCTCCCTCCAATGCTGAGCGGTGCCGCTCAGCACGAGGCCGCTGACGACGTCCGGATGGTCGCGGGCCACGAGCTGTGCGATCGCGCCGCCCATCGAGTAACCGACGACGGTCGCCGGTGCGACCCTCAGCGTTCGCATCGTCGCCGCGGCGTCCGCTGCGCAGTCCGCGAGCCGGAACGGCACCAGCGGGCGCAGGCCGCGCCCATGCCCGCGATGGTCGACGGCCAGCACCCGGTACCCGGCCTTGACCAGGTCTGCATATGCGCCGTACCAGTTGAGGTCGGCGCTCGCGATCCAGCCGTGCAGCAGCATCACGACGGGGCGGGCGGGGTCCGTGGGGCGGGTGGGGTCGGTGTCCCGCAGGAACATCTCGCCGTGGCCAGGGACATTCACGGTCCGCGCGGGCGGCATCTGGATCGGGGGCTCGGGCGCAGGCGGGACGGCTGCCATCGGCGGATCCTACCCCGGCCTCGCAAGCTTCCTACCATCACGTGCGATGGCTGTCGTGATCGCATCAGACCTGGGCAAGGACATTGCCGGCGAGCCGCTGCTGCGCGGGATCTCGTTCAAGCTCGATCGCCGCGACCGGATGACGCTGTCCGGGCGCAACGGCTCGGGCAAGACGACGCTGCTGCGGATGCTGGCCAGCGAGGCCTCCGTCGACGTCGGCGAGCTCGTCCTCGCGAGGGGGGCGAAGGTCGCGTTGCACGATCAGCGCCCGCCACGCGAGCGCGGGCTGTCGCTGCGTGACTACGTGCTCTCCGGCGCGCGCGAGCTCGTCGCGATCGAGCAGGAGCTGGCGACGCTCGAGCAGGCGATGGCGGGTGGCGCCCACGACGAGCAGACGCTGGGCCGCTATGCGGAGGCTCAGGCCAGGCTCGAGCACGCCGGCGGCTACGCGTGGCGCGAGCGCGCGCTGGCGACCCTCCACGGCCTCGGATTCCGTGGGGACGCTCAGCTCGATCGTCCGCTGCACACGTTCTCTGGAGGCGAGCTGACGCGCGCCTCGCTGGGCCGCGCGCTGGCCGGGGACCCCGACCTGCTGCTGCTCGACGAGCCGACCAACCATCTCGACATCGAGTCGCTCGAATGGCTCGAGACGCACCTCGTCAGTCTCGACGCCGCGATCGTGCTGGTCGCCCACGACCGGTGGTTTCTGGAGGCGGTCGGCACCTCCGTGCTGGAGCTCGAGGCCGGCCGCGGGAAGTTCTTCCCCGGTCCATGGCATGCCTGGCGACGAGAGCGGGCCGCGCGCGAGCTCGCGCTCGGGCGCGCGATCGAGCGACAGCAGGCCGAGATCGAGCGCCTCGAGCGGTTCGTGACGCGGTTTCGCGCCGGCACCCGCGCCCGCCAGGCGCAGTCCCGGGCGAAGAAGCTCGAAAAGATCGACCGGATTGCACGGGGCGCCTCCGATGGAGCCGCGCTCGAGTTTGCGTTCAAGCCGCCGGAGCGCAGCGGGCGGGTGGTGTTCGAACTGGAGGGCGGCCGTGTCTCGGTCGCAGAGCGAACACTGCTGCACGACGGCGAGCTATGGCTGGAGCGGGGCGAGCACGTCTCGCTGGTCGGGCCGAACGGCGCCGGCAAGACGACGCTGATCGAGGCGCTGGCGGGCTTTCGCGAGCTCGGCGCGCCCGCCGAGGACGGCACCGGGCCGGTCGTCGAGGGCAAGCTCCGCACCGGACACAACGTCAAGCTCGGCTTCCTGTCCCAGCACGCCGAGGAGTTGAAGACGGGCACAGCGCGGACCGTCCTCGAGGCGACCACGCACGCGACCAAGCTGACGCCCAACAAGGCGCGGGCGCTGCTCGGGCGGTTCATGTTCTCCGGCGAGGAGGCGGAGAAGCCCCTTGACGGCCTCTCCGGCGGCGAGCGCCGACGGCTGTCGCTGGCGATCCTCGTCCACTCCAGCGCCAACGTGCTGATCCTCGACGAGCCGACCAACCACCTCGATCTCGAGAGCCGCGAGGCGCTCGAGCAGGCTTTGTCGGCGTTCCAGGGATCGTTGCTGCTCGTGTCCCACGACCGCGCACTGCTCGATGCCGTCGGCACGCGGACGGTCGCGTTCGAGGACGCGACGCTGCACAGCTACGTCGGCGGCTGGCCCGAGTACGTCCGGGCGCGTGCGGAGCGGGCTCGCGCCGCCTCGGTCAAGCCGCCCGCGCCGGCTGCCAAGCCGAAGCCTCCGGCCCGCGTGAAGGCGGCTGCGCCGCCCAAAAAACCGGCCCGTTCCTCGCGCAACCAACAGCAGCTCGAGCGGGAGATCGAGGAGGCCGAGGCCGCGTTGCGCGCGGTCGAGGACGAGCTTGCCGATCCGGCTGCGTGGGCGGACCCGAAGAAGACGGCGCGTTCGACGGCCCGCCACGAGCGGGCGAAGCGGACCGTCGAGGAGTTGTACGAGCGCTGGGAGGCGATCGCGGGTTAGGGCGGGTTCAATTAGGGCGCTGGGGCCGTTTTGAAGCCGCCACCGCCCGGGCCGCCGCACGCTTGCTGGGCCTTCTGGAACGCGGGCGAACTCGGGTCGATCCCGCTGCTCGGCTTGATCTGCAGCCCAACTCGACCGCCGCCAAGGAACGTCGGGTCCGGGAAGCCGGTGAGCCCGTGCGAGCGCATACACCGCGAGAACGCGAGCATCTGGCTTCGCCGCGCCGCGGACAGCGGCGGCGGGTGGCCCCCATTTGGCAGATACGACCTGCAGGCCTGCATCGCCGACTGGAACGCGGGTCCGTTGACGCTGACGCCATTGACCCTCGTGGTTCCCGGTGTCTTCTGGACGACCACTCCGCCGCTGCCGTTCGACGTCGGGTCAGGGAAGTTCTGCACGCCGTGGGAGCGCATGCACGAGGCGAACGCCAGGCCCCGTGCGTGGTCGGCCGGGTTGGCCGTTGTGCCGCTCCCGGCGCCATTCGCAGAGGAGCTCGATGAGGAGCCGCACGCCGCCAGCACGAGCGGCAGGCTGATCGCGATCAACGCCGCGCGACCGCGGCTGGATTGGAACATGGACATGCTCAAGTGGTACGCAACCGGCGGTTACCCGGGGGTCACGGAGGCTGTAACCGCGCCGTAACCATGCGGCGGCCATGCTCACGGCGGCGACTCGCCACACTTTGAGAGGCGCATGCGCGTGTTGGTCGTTGAGGATCATGAGGAACTTGCCGAGACGGTTGCGATCGGACTGCGCCGAGAGGGCATGGCGGTCGACGTCGCGCTCGACGGCGCCGTCGCGCTGCAGCGAGCCGCCGTGTACGGCTACGACGTGATCGTGCTCGATCGCGATCTCCCCGAGGTTCATGGCGATCGGGTCTGCGAGCGCCTCGTCGAGCAGGGTGGACGCGCGCGCGTGCTGATGCTGACGGCGTCGGCCGGGATCGAGGACCGTGTCTCCGGTCTCAGCCTTGGCGCTGACGACTACCTCCCAAAGCCGTTCGCATTCGCCGAGCTCGTCGCCCGGATCCGGGCGCTGGCACGGCGGGCGCAGCCGGCGCTGCCGCCGGTGCTGAGCAGCGGCGATCTGCGACTCGATCCCGCCCAGCGCATCGCTCATCGCGCCGGCCGTCGGCTCGAGCTGAGCGCCAAGGAGCTGGCCGTGCTCGAGCTGCTGCTGTCCGCCGGCGGCGCCGTCGTGTCCGCCGAGCAGCTGCTCGACCGGGCCTGGGACGAGGCCGCCGATCCGTTCAGCAACGTCGTCAAGGTCACGATCAGCCGGCTTCGGCGCAAGCTCGGCGACCCGCCGATCATCGAGACTGTTCCAGGTGCCGGCTACCGCATCTGAGCTCTCGCTGCTGGCGCGGTGGCGCAAACCTTTGGTCGACGTCGCTGCCGGCGAGCGGCGGGGCCGCCTGCGGCCGCGGTGGACGCTGCGGCTGCGGTTGACGCTGCTGTACGGAGCGCTGTTCCTCGTGGCCGGCACCGTGCTGCTCGCGATCACCTACGGGCTGGTGGCGGGGAGCATCGACAAACGGTCGTTTGTGGTCAGGGCGGACCCCAGGAAGGCGTCGGTCCTCACCGTGCCCGGCGGCAAAGGCGCCGTCTACTTCTCTCAGGTGCACGGCGTGCTGCCGAAGGCCGGGCCGCTGCCGCGGGACCTACCCCCAGCCTTCAAGAACACGGCGAGGGCGATCCAGCGGGACGCCCAGATCGTGCTTGACCGCCAGCAGAACGCGCAGCTCAGCGCACTGACGACGAAGTCGATCGTCGCGCTCGGGATCATGGCGGTCGTCTCGATCGGTCTCGGCTGGCTGATGGCCGGACGCGCGCTGCGGCCACTGCGGACGATGAGCGTCCGTGCGCGCGGAATCTCCGAGCGCAACCTGCACGAGCGACTCGCGCTCGATGGCCCCAACGACGAGCTCAAGGAGCTCGGGGATACGTTCGACGGGTTGCTCTCCCGGCTCGAGACCGCGTTCGAGTCCCAGCGCAGGTTCGTCGCCAACGCCTCGCACGAGCTGCGCACGCCGATCACGGTCGAGCGGACGCTCGTCGAGGTGGCGCTCGCTGATCCGGACGTCACGGTCGATTCGCTGAAGACGACATGCGAGCGCGTCCTGTCCTCCAGCGAGCAGCAGGAGCGGCTGATCGAGGCGCTGCTGACGCTCGCGCGCAGCCAACGGGGGCTCGAAAGGCGAGAGGCGCTGGACCTCGCCGAGATCGCGCGCAGCGTCCTCTGCGATCAACCGCCGCGAGACGGCATCAGCCTCCACAAGGACCTGGCCGGCGCGAGCACCACGGGCGATCCGGCGCTCGTCGAGCGGCTGCTCGCGAACTTACTCGACAACGCGCACAAGTACAACACCGACCCCGGGTGGGTGCAGATCTCAACCGGCACAAGAGCCGGACGATCGCTGTTGAAGGTGCAGAACACCGGTCCGGTGGTGGCCCAGGACCAGGCGCCGAACCTGACCGAGCCGTTCCGTCGCCTGAATGGCGACCGGTCGGCTCCCAGCCGCGGCCTCGGCCTCGGTCTGTCGATCGTCGACGCGATCGCGACCGCGCACGGGGCGGAGTTGCGGGCCCAGCCGCGCGCCGGCGGCGGGCTCGACGTCGAAGTTGCGTTCCCGGCGGGCCCATCCACAGCGCTGTCTAGACTGCACCGGTAGATGGCATCGCCAGGGGACGCGTCTCCCATCCGGGTGGCGCTCATCGACGACGACAGCGGTCTTCTGACCGTGTTGGACCGGCGCTTTGCCGCCCTGCGATGGCAGCGGGAGGTGCTGAGCTACGCCGCCGGCCCCGATCAGCTCGCGGCGCTCCGGCTCCACGCGGCGATTATCAACCCTGCCGTCACCGGGCTCGACTACGTCGGGCGGACGGCGGGCGCGCTGCCGGGAATGGCGCTGCTGGTGTGCACGGGACCAGCACCAGTCGCCGAGCGGGTCCGCGGCCTGCGCGAGGGCGCGGATGACTGGATCACGAAGCCGTGCCACCCAGAGGAGTTGGTCGCGCGGATCCAGGCCGTGCTGCGCCGTCGCCGGACCGGCGAGCTACCCGCAGAAGCTGCGATCATGGTGGCCGGCGCGCTCGCGATCAGGCCCGATCGATTTGACGCCTACGTCGGTTCCGAGCCGGCGACCCTGTCGCGCAAGGAATACGAGTTGCTCTACCAGCTCGCAGCCGCCGGTGGCCGCGTGCTCGAACGCGAGGACATCTACCAGCGCGTGTGGGGCTACACGATGGTCCGCGGCGATCGCTCTGTCGACGTGTTCGTGCGCAAGTTGCGCCAGAAGCTCGAGCGGGTCTCGCCCGGCTGGCGCTTCGTCCACACGCACTTCGGCGTCGGTTACAGGTTCGCGGCCGAGGCCGCTGACGGCGCGCCCGCCGCGCCAGCGCCCGCCGCCGCGCCCGCACCACCCGCCCCGGCCGCACCGGACGCGACCCCGTCTCGGGAGCTCGCCCGCGCCGACTACCCGCCCGACCTCGTCACGACCCGCTGACGAGCAGCGTACGATTACGTTCTGATGGCGATCAACAAGAACGTCCGCAACGTTTTGATCCTGCTCGCGGTCGCCGCGCTGATCGTGCTCATCCCGGGCGGCGGCACCGGCGCGCAGGTCGTCGTACAGGCGATCTCGCTGCTGTTCCTGGCGACGATCGCGTGGATCGCGAGCCGTCTGTACCGCGAGCACCGGGTGGCCCTGTACTCGCTCGGCGACGGTCGCCGGGCCGTCCTCTACTCCGCCGTTGCGGTCGCGGCCGTGACCTGGACGGCGAAGGGGCGCATGTGGGCCACGGGGGGCGGCAAGATCGCCTGGTTCGCGCTGCTGGCGGGCGCTGCGTACGCCGTGTTCGCAGTGATCTACGCGGCGCGCAAGTACGACTAGGGCCACCCGCCACGATCGGGGGCACCTCGCCGTGCCTCCAGCCGGCGACACTCGTCAGACGGCGGCTGCGGCCCGGACCGGCGCGAGCTGCACCGGGATCCCGTTCAGGACCGCGTTGCCCGACACGGCGTCAACCAGCTCCTCGTCGGCCAGGATGTTGCTGTTGGCGCCCGGCTGCGCCGAAGCGGTGCTCTGGGCGGTCCCGTCAACGGCGTGGCCCCATCCGTGCGGAAGGCTGACAACGCCCGGCATCACCGCGTCGGTGACCTCGACCTGGGCGAGCAGCGTGCCGGTCCTCGAGCTGACGGAAGCCTCATCCCCGTCGATCAGCTCATGGCGGGCTGCGTCATCGGGGTGGACGTGGAGCGTGCACCGGGGCTTGCCCTTCACGAGCACGGGGAGGTTGTGCATCCACGAGTTGTTCGATCGCAGCTGCCGGCGCCCGACGAGGACCAGCTCTCCTTCGGCCGGTGGCAGCGCGGACAGGGATGCGCGCAAACGCTCGACATCGGCGACGATCGGCCGTGGCGCGAGCTCGATCTTGCCGCTCGGGGTCCGCAGCGCGTCCGGAAGCCGCGGCTGCAGCGGACCGAGGTCAACACCGTGCGGCGCGGCCTCCAGCGCGGCGAGGCTCAGTTGCGCTCCCTCGCCGCGGGTCCCGAAACCGTCGCCGTAGGGGCCCACGCGAAGCATCAGGTCGAGCAGCCGTTCGGGCCCGACACGCGGCTCGAGTTCCGCGAGCACGTCGTCGACCGCGCGGCCGAATAACGGCGACTGCGCCGTCGAAACCTCGCGCTGGATCACTGCTCGCGCGACCTGCTCGTCGAGCATCGCGACGTCTGGTTGCGGTCCGAGCCCCGCGGCCACGCCGGTCAGTCGCAGCAACGTCACCCACTCATCGGGGATGTCCGGATCCGCCGGCATCGCGGGAGCAGAGTAGTGCGCGACGTTGCGAACGGCGAACAGGTACAGCGCCAGGTCGTAGTGCGAGCGGCGCAGCGGCGAGGGGCCGGGCAGGATCACGTCTGCGTGGCGCGTGGTCTCGTTGACGTAGACATCGACGCTGACCATGAAGTCGAGCTCGGCGAGCGCCGCGTCGAGCCTGCCGCTGTTCGGGGTCGAGAGGACGGGGTTACCGCAGATCGTGATCAACGCGCGGATCTGGCCTTCGCCGGGAGTGTCGATCTCCTCGGCCAGACAGGCCACCGGAAGCTCGCCGAACACCTCGTCAAGACCACGCACGCGGCTCTGCCAGCGGCCGATCCTCGTGCCCCGTCCACGCCCTGGCGTACCGGACGCGTTGGAATGGTTGGCCGCTCCGAGCGGGAACATGGCTCCGCCCTCGCGGTCGAGGTTCCCGGTCAAGCAGGTTGATCACATCGACCAGCCAGCTCGCGAGCGTCCCGAACTGCTGCGTGCAGGTCCCGATCCGGCCGTAGACGGCCGCGCGCCGCGCGCCTGCCAGCTCGCGTGCGATCCGCCGGATCGAGTCGGCGTCGATCCCGCAGACCGGGGCGACCGCGTCGGGGGTGAACGGCCCGGCGAGCTCGCGAACAGCGTCAACCCCGTCCGTGAGGCCCGACAGCTTCTCGCCGGGCGCCGCGAGATCGTCCGCAAACAGAACGTTGACGATCGCAAACAGCAACTGGGCGTCGGTTCCGGGCCGGATGAAGTGATGCTCGTCGGCCTCCTCGGCGGTGCGGCTGCGACGCGGGTCGATCACCACCAGCTTGCCGCCACGGGCACGCAATGCGCGCAGCCGCCCGCGCATATCCGGCGCGGTCATCAGGCTGCCGTTGGACGCCATCGGGTTGGCGCCGAGAATCAGCAGGTGGTCGGTGCGGTCGATGTCGGGCACCGGCACAGTCGTTGCGGTGCCGAACATCAATCCGGACGCGAGTTGCTTCGGGAACTGGTCGACGGTGCTTGCCGAGTAGATGTTGCGCGTCGCGAGCGCGCGCAGCAGCACCTTGGCGTACAACATGTTGTCGAGCAGGTGCGCAGTGGGGTTGCCGAGATACACCGCCAGGGAGTTGCGATCGGCGGCCAGAATCGGGGCGAGGCGCTCGGCGATCAGCTCGAACGCCTGCTCCCAGGTGGCCGCCGCAAAGCTCCCGTCCGGTTGCCGGATCAGCGGCGTGCGAACGCGGTCGGGATCGCTGTGGAGTTCCTTCAGCGCAAATCCCTTCGGGCAGATGAAGCCGTGGCTGAAGACGTCGGCGTCGTCGCCGCGGATCGATACGACCTCGTCGCCGGCGAGTGTGATCTCGAGCCCGCACGTCGCCTCGCACAACGGACAGGTGCGTAGTGCGACGCGATGGCCGTTGGTGCGTGCGGGCATGACGTGGCGGGAGGTTACTGTTTCGGCGGATCCACAAGCAGAAGGAAGGCCCAGATGCCCCGAGGTTGCAAGCTGGTCGTCGAGAGTGCCAGTGGCTGAGTCGCCGGCGTCGTGAGCGAGCAGCGACGCGAGCGACTCGCCGACTGGCTGATCATGATCGGTGCGGGAGGGCTGCTCGCCTCCCTGTTTCTGCCCTGGAGCCACCAGTTCTCGCCGGCGTTCCTCGCTCAGTGGGGATCCTCGGACCAGCTCCGTGGCCTGCCGCACGATCCGAACGCGTGGCAGGTCTACGCTGCCGCGGACGTAATCCTCGCGCTGTTTGCCGGCGCGCTGCTCGCGGTCGCGCTGGCGGGAAGCCGCAACGCCAGGATCGCAGCGCTCGTCGCGGCTGCGATTGCGCTGGCATTCACGTTGCACGCCCTCGGTGCGCCGCCCACTAACGGCGCAAACATCTTCGACCCCTCGCTGAGCGTCCCCAGCTACGCCGCAAACTCACCCGGCGCGGGCGTCGGTGAGACCGTCGCGATCGCCGGGTTGGTCGCCGCGATGATCGGTCTGGCTCTGTCATTTACCGCTGATTGGGAATCGCCGGCCTAAGTGGCCCACTGACCGGACCGACACGAGTGACGCTCAAGACGAGCTCGACGGGTAACCGCCTGTGAGTCCGTTCCACCAAACGGAGAATGAGGACCCGTCCGGGTCCAGACTCGAGGGCTCCGCTCCGCCGGCCGAGAGCTGGTAGGAAACGAACCCGGGTCCGGCGGCGGCGCCCTCATCCACCGTGGCATTCAGCCGCACGGCTTGCACGGTCCAGTCAGGATCGGCGATCCACCCGCTGTGCCCGTCCTCGGTTGCGCTCGCATCATTGAACTTGACCGTGCCGAAGTCGGCCAACGCCAGCGGCTTGCAGTTGTTCGAGCTGCCGCAGGACGATGGTGCTTCGGCGATCCATTCGGCGCTCGTGGTGTCAGGGTGGCTCGTATGGAGTGTCCGTTTGACCCACTTGCCAGTCGCCTGATCAGCGATCGCGACGGTCACGCTGGTGCCGCTGACGCTCACCTGCGCGTAGATCCTGTCCCCGGGGTTGATCGTCAGCGAGAGCCTCACGGGCCCGGCGGGCACGAGCTCGTACCAGGCGTAGTACTCGATCTTGCCGCCGACGTAGCTGGCCTCGGTCCCGACCTGCTCGAGTGCGTTCGAGTTCCCATCCGAGCCGCCGAGCCCCACCCAGAAGACCGAGTACGAGTCGCCTGCGCCCGGCTTGATCGACGGCTGAACCCAGCTCGCCGAGACCTTCGAGTAGTGGGTCGCGGTTCCGGAGCCCCTGACCACATAGCCCGACCAGTTCGTGCTCACCGACTCCTGCACGCTCGCCGTGGCGGCGGCAGCCGCCGGCGTCGCAGCGAGTCCGATCGCACCGATGATTGTCAGTAGTAAAAGTGAGAGTCGGGCGCTCATAACACCAATGTCCGACCCGGCCGTAAGAGCAGCGTCGCGCGGTCCCAAGGACGCGATATGGACCGCCTAAGAGTTGGGTATGCCCGATCCAGTGGCGCATCTATCCTCGGATAAATGTCGACCGCCCCCGCCGACAAGCACCAGAAGCTTCCCGATGAGCCCGGCGTGTACCTGTTCCGCAACGCGCGCGGGCGGGTGATCTACGTCGGCAAGGCGAAGTCGATCCGAAAACGGGTCGCGTCGCACTTCTCCAATCCGAGCACCCGCGCCGGGCACGACCTGCTCGGAATGATCGACCACATCGAGGCGCTCGTCGTCCAAACCGAGGCCGAAGCGCTGCTCGCGGAGCAGAACTTCATCAAGCAGTACAAGCCGCGCTTCAACATCCGCCTGCGCGACGACAAGTCCTACCCATACATCGCGATTTCGCTCGACGAGGACTTCCCGCGTGTGTATTTCACGCGCGAGCGCCATCGGCGCGACCGGGCGTACTTCGGGCCGTTCAGCAATGCGAAGCGCGTCCGCTCGACGCTCGACGTGCTCGGCAAGGTGTTCATGTTTCGCTCCTGCGAGGGACCGGAGCCCGGCCGTCGCAGCGGCTCGCCGTGCCTGGATTTCTACATCAAGCGTTGCGAGGCCCCGTGCGTCGGGTACGCCAGTCGCGAGGAGTACCGCAGCGGGATCGACGGCGTGATCGCGTTTCTGTCCGGTCGCTACCGCGAGATCGAGCGCTCGCTCGAGCAGGCGATGAAGCAGGCCGCCGCCGAACAGCGCTTCGAGGACGCCGCCCGGGAGCGCAACCGGCTGCGGGCGGTTCGGTCGCTGCTCGAGCGCCAGCGGGTCGCCAACGAGGCGGTCGGGACGCTCGACGCGATCGCGGTCGCGGTCGCCGAGGGCGAGGCCAACGCGCAGGTGTTCCAGGTCCGCGACGGCGTGCTCTCTGACCGCCAGAGCTTCTATCTCGACAACGAGGTGGGAGGCGACATCGCCGAGGTGGCCGAGGCGTTCATCCTCCAGTACTACTCGAGCGCGATGATGATCCCGCCGCTGCTCGTGGTGCAGCGAGAGCTGAGTCCGGCGCTGGCACAGGCGCTCTCGGATCGGCGCGGCGGGCCGGTCGAGATCCGCGCTGCCGAGCGCGGCGACAAGCGGCGGATCCTCGAGCTCGCGGAGCGCAATGCGCGGCTCGCGCTCGACCAGGAGAAGCTGCGCTCCGAACGCCGGCGCCAGCAACGCGTCGAAGCACTCGACGGCCTCCAGCAGGCGCTCGGGCTCGACACGATCCCGCTGCGGATCGAGTGCTTCGACATCTCCACGCTGATGGGCACCAACACCGTCGCCTCGATGGTCGTGTTCGAGGGCGGCGCGCCGAAGAAGTCCGACTATCGCCGCTTCAAGGTGTTCGGTGATGGGCGAGACGGGGGCGGGGAGAATGGCGATGCCCAGGAGAATTCGCCCCCACGAATTCTCCCAAGGCCCGAAGGGCCCGATGATTTCGCCGCGATGGAGGAGGTGCTCGGCCGGCGGATGCACCGCTTCGAGACTCAGCGCGACGTCTCCCCGCACGACAAGGAATTCGACGCCAGCTTCGCCGCGCTGCCAAACGTGATTGTGATCGACGGCGGGAAGGGCCAGCTTTCGGCCGGCCTGCGCGCGCTCCAGGGCTTTCGTGAGCGCGGGGTGGTCGTGATCTCGCTCGCCAAGCGGATCGAAGAGGTCTTTATTCCGGGTCGTGCCGACCCGTTAGCGCTCGCGCACGACACGCCCGAGCTGCAGCTGCTGCAGCGCGTCCGCGACGAGGCGCACAGATTCGCGATCACGCATCACCGGATCCGGCGCGACCGTGCGATGACGGCCTCGATCCTCGACGAGTTACCAGGCGTCGGCCCGGCGCGCAAGCGCGCGTTGTTGCAGCATTTCGGCTCGCCCGAGGCGATCCTTGCGGCAAGCCGTGAGGAGCTCGAAGCGGTCCACGGGGTGTCGGGGAGGCTCGCTCGGGACATGTACCGGGAGCTTCACAAGACCGGGGTCTGACGGTGCCGGAAAACGTGATCCGGCGACTGCGGGACAGCCTGCCCTCGCGTCCCCGGCGAGACGCTCTGCACCTGGCTGTGAAGATGGTCCTCCTCGCCGGGACGCTCGCGTGGTGGCTGTGCACGCTGCTCGGGGCGGAGCGTCCGCTGTTCGCGGTGCTGGTGCCGCTGGTCGCGATGGACGGCGACCCGTTCTCTTCGATCAACGTGTCGGTCGCTCGGATTGTCGGCGTCGTCGCGGGAGTGTTTCTCGGCCTCGGCCTACTCCAGCTCGATCTGTCCTCGACGTTGCTCGTCGCACTGCTGCTCACGCTCTCGCTGATCATTGGCTTGGTGCTGCGGACAGCCACTCGAAACCTGCCTCGGTCGACCAAGGCTCGCTGCACGATCCCAGGGCCGTCGGGCTGGCGCTGAAGCTGCGCCAGATGGTCGACGACCTCGCGCCGGCGTGACGTGCGAGGGGGACGGGATGGGTGGCCCGTCGCCGCGCCAAGGGTGCGGCGGGCTGCTGCTCGCCGGCAGGGAAGAGTGCCGGCTGGGAGGAGCGCCGGCTGGGAGGAGCGCCGGCTGGGAGGAGCGCCGGCTGGGAGGAGCGCCGGCTGGGAGGAGCGCCGGCTGAACGCAATGTTTCTTCAGTTATTCAAAGGAACATTGCGTTGGCTGGCCTCCGCAGCACGGATGGTGCAGGCCATTCAGACGGACCCGGCCCGGCGGACGAAAACAGACACAATCGCCCGCGGTTCGCTCGGTTCTGAGAGCTGGGGGCGATTGCTACCGGTATGTGGACACCAGGTCCCTCACCTCCCAAGAGGCGGTGGACTGCGGCAGATGGTGTCTGTTTGTCCACTTCCGGGGTCCTCTCCGCTCCACCGATCAGAACAAGCTCGCGAACACCACCCTCAACATCCAAGATCCCAACCGTCAACACTGATCGTGTCGCACTGACCGCCTGAGCCCGAGGGGAGTGAACTGTCATTCACCGACCGGGCGCGGGCCAGCGTGGACTTACAACCCGAGGATTCCGGTGCGAAGTGAGGGCCACGAAAGGCCTCCTGCCTGGTCCCTTCGATGCGCCGTTCTCCCGGGGGACGGACGCGAACTGGGAGGCTCCAACTCTAACGGGTCAGCAGGACCGCGCTCGCCGGTGGCAGCGCCAGCGTGTAGGTGCCGGTCGTCGGATCCGGGTTGATCTGGCTGAGCTGAGGGATCCCCGGCAAGGTTCCTGTGGTCGTGCGTGTGCCGAAGCTCTGGCCGCCGAGCGTGATCCCGGTCGTTGCGCTGACGCTTGGCGCGAGCAGCGACTCGGCGCCCGCGGGCGCCGGCGGGCCGGGCAGTTGCAGCTGCACCGTGGCGGGTGTGTCGGTGGACTTGTTGATCACGACGGCCCTGGTCGTCCCGTCGGTTCCCTGCGTGGCCCAGATCTTGACGGCACCCGCGGGGGCGCTCACCGGCAGCAGTTGCGCGCCCGGGGGAAACGCCTGCGCGAACATCAGCAGGCCGTAGTAGACAGGATGAACGAACGCGCTCCAGGTCTTGCCGCTCTTGGTGAACGAGAACGGCTCGTAGGTGGACCCCGGAAGCGTGTGCACGTTGACTCCGTCGACGCCGACCGCCGCCATGTTGAACAGGGTGTCGAGCATCCACAGCGCCGACGCGAACTTGGCGCTGACCGTCGGCCGGCCGAGGCAACTGGCCTGCGTTGCCGAGTTCAGCTCGTCGATCCGGAAGCGGTCTCGGAAAGCATGCGCAGCGCTGACAAACGGCGCGACAAGCTGCGCCATCCCGGTCGAGGATGCATCGCTGAGCAGGTTGGGAATTGAGGGATAGAGCGGATCGGTCGGGTCGGTGACGCAGCCGCGCAGCGGGTAGCGATGAAGCGTCACGATCCGAACCGACGGCTCGTCCGAGAGGAAGGTGCCAAGGCTGCTCATCCATCCGATGCTGGAACTCGCCGGTCCGGCGAGCGTGACGGGCGGCAGGACGGCGCGCCAGCGCGAGAAGTCGGCGATGAAGTCGGTCAGGCTGTACGTGTGGGGGCGAGCGAAGATGAAGTGACCGTTGCGATCGATGTACCACGCGAAGATGCCGTAGACATCTGGCTCGTTACCGATTTCGAGCGCCTGGATGTTGGACGAGCCGATGCCCTCCATGATCGCGCGAGCTTCGGCGGCCGCGATCGCGGGGCGCCCGCCGGCGAGGTTGATCCCCATGATCATGTGAGCTCCGAGCGTCTGGGCGACCGTACGGGCGAGACGGAGCCAGCCATTAGTCAATCCGTAGCGGATCCCGCCCGGTGGAATCATCCCCCTGATTGGCCACCAGGTCCCATCGGTGCTGATGCCACCGATCCGGATGACAGGGTGCTGGTCGGGCGCCACCCCCCTCAGCAGTCTGATGAGGACGGGATTGACGGCGGTCGGATCACGCCCCGTATACAGATGCAGCGCCCGGTACTCGAACGAGAAGCCGATGAAGCCCTGGCCCATCGCCTGGCCCGACGGAGTGCTTCCGATCTGCGCGGAGACGGCAAGGGCGTCCGCGGACGCGCTCGCCGGCAACGCCGCGAGCAGCAGCAGCGCGACGAGCGCCGCCTTGGTCCGCTTCCCCCGTCCACGACGGTGCACGCGAGGATGGTCGCACACGCGGGCGGCTTTCCTTGCGCCCACGGCGCGCTCGTCCGCCACACACGTCAAGCTTCTAGACATGGAAGCCTCGTGGGCCGTGTCCTCCGGGCGCCCTGATGTTCAGCGCGAGGACAGCGCAGCCGAGCCGCCATCAGGCTCGGCCCTGACCGATCTCGTGATCATCACGGGCTTCTCCGGCGCAGGCAAGTCGACTGCGATGGCGGCGTTCGAGGACGAGGGCTACTTCTGCGTCGACAACCTGCCCTCGGAGATGATCCGCTCGCTCGTCGAGCTGTTCATGCACAGCGGCTCGAAGGTGGCTCGCGCCGCGGTCGTATCCGACGTCCGTGCGGGCACGTACTTCGAGGGCCTTGCGACGATGCTCGACGAGTTCCGCGCCAGCGGGGTCAAGCACCGCGTGCTGTTTCTCGAAGCCGAGGAGCAGACGCTGCAGACTCGCTACAAGGAGACTCGGCGGCGTCATCCGCTCTCGCCTACGGGGAGCGTCGCGGAAGGCATCGCGCGCGAGCGCACGGCGCTGCGGCCGCTGCGGGATCGCGCCGACGTCGTCGTCGACACGACCGGCTTGACCGCGGCGATGCTGCGGCGCAAGCTCGCCGACGAACTTCTGCCGACCCACACCCCGGGGCGGCTCGCTGTGACATTTGAGAGCTTTGGCTTCAAGTACGGGCCTGCGCGGGATCCGGATCTGATGTTCGACGTTCGCTTCCTGCCAAACCCGCACTACCAGCGGGAGTTGCGCCCGCTGACCGGAACCGACCCGAGCGTCGTGGCGTTCATCAACCGCGGCGGCGAGCTGGACGCGTTCTACGAGCGGCTGCACCCGTTGCTCGACTACCTGCTGCCGCAGTACCTTGCAGAGGGCAAGTCACACTTGGTGCTGGCGATCGGCTGCACCGGGGGCCGTCACCGCTCGGTCGCGATCGCCGAGCATCTCGCGGACCGCTACCGCGATGCTGAGGGGTACCTCGTCGAGGTCATCCATCGCGACGTGACCCGCCCCGCGTGATCCGGTGCGGTTGAGCGGACGATGATCGATCACGTCGGCTTCGAGGTCTCCGATCTGCGGCGCTCCGCGTCCTTCTACGACGCGGTCTTCTTCGCCCTCGGCGCGCGGCGGATGTTCGAATCCGAGCATGCGGTCGCATACGGGGTCAACGGCCCGGAGTTCTGGATCGTCGTTCGCGGCCGGACGCCCGGGCCCGGCTACGGCCACATCGCACTGCGCGCGAGCGGCAAGGCCGCGGTCGACGCGGCCTACCGTGCGGGACTCGCCAGCGGGGGTGTCGACGATGGCGCCCCGGGACAGCGCCCGCAATACGGCCGGCGCTACTACGCCGGATATCTGCGTGACCCGGACGGCCTGCGGGTCGAGGTCGTCTCGCGCAGGTAAGACCTCTCGGCAAGGCCGTTCGGGTAGCCTTGAGGGGCCGACGGCGGCACTTCCGCTGACGGCGGTCCCCGCCGCCAGTGGCGGTGGGCGTCCAGATTCTGCGCACCAACGAAAGGGGAGAACAGGCCGATGTCGGTACGCGTGGGGATCAACGGCTTTGGGCGGATCGGCCGGAATGTGTTCCGCGCCGCCCACGAGCGAGGAGCCGACATCGAATGGCTTGCGGTCAACGATCTCGTCGACCCCAAGACGATCGCTCACCTGCTCCGCTACGACTCGACCTACGGTCCGTTCCCAGGAGACGTCGAGGCCACGGACACCGGGCTGCGGGTCGACGGCAATGAGATCCGGGTGCTGGCCGAAACCGACCCCGCCGCATTGCCGTGGGGTGAGCTCGGCGCCGACGTCGTGATCGAGTCGACCGGCCGCTTCACCGACCGCGAGAACGCCTCCAAGCACCTCGACGCAGGCGCCAAGAAGGTCGTGATCTCGGCGCCGGCAACGAACCCGGACGCGACCGTGGTGCTCGGCGTCAACTTCGATGAGGTGTATGACCGCGACCAGCATCACGTGATCTCCAACGCGTCCTGCACGACGAACTGCCTGGCGCCCGTCGCGAAGGTCCTGCACGACACCGTCGGCATCAAGCATGGCCTGATGACGACGATCCACGCTTACACCGCGGACCAGCGCCTGATCGACATGCCTCACCGTGACCTGCGACGCGCCCGCGCCGCAGCGATCAACCTGATTCCCGCCACGACCGGTGCGGCGAAGGCGATCGGGCTTGTGATCCCGGAACTGAACGGCAAGCTGCACGGCTTTGCGGTCCGGGCGCCGGTTCCAGTCGGCAGCGTGGTCGACCTGACGGTCGAGGCCAACCGCGAGACCAGCATCGAGGAGCTCAACGCGGCGCTGAAGGCGGCCGCCGGCTCCGGGCCACTGCAGGGCTTCCTCGAGTACACCGACCACCCGATCGTGTCATCGGACATCGTCAAGAATCCGTCGTCGTCGATTCTCGATTCCGAGCTGACGGCGGTGATGGATGGCACGATGGTCAAGCTGGTCTCCTGGTACGACAACGAGTGGGGCTACTCCAACCGCATCGCCGATCTCGTCCAGAGGCTCCTATGAGAACGCTCCGGGACCTGGGAGATCTCGACGGCAAGCGGGTGCTCGTCCGCGTTGACTTCAACGTGCCGCTCGATCACGGCGAGGTAGCGGACGACACCAGGATCCGGGCAGCGTTGCCGACGATCCAGGAGCTGCGCGACCGAGGAGCCCGGCTGATCCTGGTCTCGCACCTCGGCCGCCCGAAGAACCGCGAGCCCGAGTTGTCGCTGCGACCGGCGGCCGACCGGCTTGCCGAGTTGAGCGGCGCCGATGTCACGCTCGCTCCGGCGGTTGTCGGCGATGATGTGCGCGCCTTCAGCGACAACCTCGGCCGCGGCGACATCCTCGTGCTCGAGAACATCCGCTACGAGCCGGGGGAGACCAAGAACGACCCGGACCTCGCCCGTGAGCTGGCAGAACTCGCCGACGTCTACGTCAATGATGCGTTCGGGACCGCACACCGCGCCCATGCCTCGACCGAGGGCGTCGCGCACGTGGTCGCAGATCGTGCCGCCGGGCTGTTGATGGAGCGCGAGGTGAGCACGCTGACGAAGATCCTCGAGGCGCCGGAACGTCCGCTCGTCGCGTTGCTGGGCGGCGCCAAGGTCTCCGACAAGATCGCCGTCATCGAGCGCTTCGTGGAGGTTGCCGACACGATCCTGATCGGCGGCGCGATGTGTTTTCCGTTCCTCGCCGCGCAAGGCCACGCCGTCGGTGCCTCGTTGTGCGCCGATGATGACGTCGAGCTCGCGCGAGCCACCCTGGAGGACCTTGCGGGCAAACAGGCGACACTCGAGCTGCCGGTCGATCTCGTGATCGCCGAGCGCCTGGCCGCCGACGCCGACGTCAAATCGATCGACGGCGTCGACGTGCCGGACGGGTGGATGGGTCTCGATATCGGTCCGCGGACTGCTGCCGCGTTCGGTCAGATCATCGCGCGGGCCGGCACCGTCTTCTGGAACGGTCCGATGGGGGCGTTCGAGATTGAGCCGTTCGCGGCCGGAACGCGCGCGGTCGCAGAGGCCGTTGCCGCGTCCACCGGCGTGACCGTGATCGGCGGCGGCGACTCGGTCGCCGCGATCAAGCGCTTCGGTCTCGCCGACGATGTCACGCACATCTCGACCGGCGGCGGCGCATCGCTCGAGCTGGTGGAAGGTAAGCTGCTGCCGGGAGTCGAGGCATTGAAATGAGCACATCATCTGGCAGGACGCCGCTGATTGCGGGCAACTGGAAGATGTACAAGACGGTCGCGGAGGCGGAGACCTTCATCCAGGCACTGCTGCCGAGGGTCTCGACGGCCGACGGCGTCGACGTCGCGATCTGTCCATCGTTCCTGGCGCTGGAGGCGATGGTCGACTCGACCCGCGGCTCACGCGTGCAGGTCTATGCGCAGAACATGCATTACGCGTCGGAGGGCGCATTCACGGGCGAGGTCTCGCCGCCGATGGTGGTCGAGATCGGTGCGCACGGCGTCGTCCTCGGCCACTCCGAGCGCCGCCAGTATTTCGGCGAATCGGACAAGTCGCTGGCGCAAAAGGTGCCGGCGGCGATGGATGCCGGCCTGCTGGTGGTGCTGTGCGTCGGGGAGACCGAGGAGGAGCGCGACCGCGGTGACACCGAGCGCAAGCTGCGCCACCAGGTGCAGGAGGACCTCGCCCGACTGGACACGGCGAAGCTCGGGGATGTCGTGATCGCGTATGAGCCGATCTGGGCGATCGGGACCGGACGGGTGGCGACGCCCGAGCAGGCGCAGGAGGCGGTCGCGTTCGTGCGCGCGCTCGTCGGCGACCGCTCGCGGGAGCAGGCCGAGCGGGTGAGAATCCTGTACGGCGGGAGCGTCAAGCCCGACAACGCTGCTGAGCTGCTCGCGCTCACGGACGTCGATGGCGCGCTCGTCGGCGGCGCGAGCCTCGATCCGGAATCGTTCGCCGCAATCGTCGCGGCCGCAGCCTGATGGCGGTCTCGAGTCCGATGGCGGTCTCGGGCCTGATGGCGGTCTCGGGCCTGATGGCGGTCTCGAGTCTGATGGCGGTCTCGAGTCTGATGGCGGTCTCGGGCCTGATGGCGGTCTCGAGTCTGATGGCGGTCTCGGGCCTGATGGCGGTCTCGAGTCTGATGGCGGTGTCGGGCCTGATGGCGGTCTCGGGCCTGATGGCGGTGTCGGCCTGATGGCCGTTCCGGCCGGAGCGCAGCAGATGCCGGCACCTTGCGCGGCCCTGATCATCCTCGACGGCTGGGGAATCGCGCCGGCGGGCCCAGGGAACGCGGTGTCGTTGGCCAAGCATCCGGTGTTCGACGAGCTGTGGGACGCCTATCCGCACACGCAGCTGACGGCCTGTGGACGCGCCGTCGGGCTGCCCGAGGGCCAGATGGGGAACTCCGAGGTCGGCCACCTGAACCTTGGCGCCGGCGCCGTCGTGATGCAGGATCTGACGCGGATCGATCTCGCCGTCGAGCGGGGGGAGCTGTCGGGGAATCCTGTCCTGCGCGACGCCTTCAGCGGTTCTGAGCGGGTTCATCTGCTGGGACTTGTCTCCGACGGCGGCGTGCATTCGGGCTGGACTCATCTCGAGGCGCTGGTCAAGCTCGGCGCCGAGCTCGGCGTCCCCGATCTCGTCCTGCACGCGTTCACCGACGGCCGCGACACGCTGCCGCACTCTGGCGCGGACTTCCTGGCGACGGTCGAGGGGTGGATGACCGCTGCGGGGGCCGGGCGGATCGGCTCGGTTGTGGGGCGCTACTACGCGATGGACCGCGACAAGCGGTGGGAGCGGATCCAGCCGGCGTACGACCTGCTTGTTCATGGTCGCGCGGAGCATTCCGCCGCGTCCGGATCGGAGGCGGCGCGGGGGGCGTACGAGCGGGGGGAGACCGACGAGTTCATCACGCCGGTGCTGGTCGGCTCCTCCGAAGCCCGGATCCGTCCGGGCGACTCCGTGTTCACGTTCAATTTCCGCCCGGACCGCATGCGCGAGATCACGCGCGCACTGGCCGACCCCGGGTTTGCGGAGATCGATCGCGGCGGCGGCGAGCCGATCGCGCGCTACGCGACGATGACCGAGTACGTCGAAGGCTGGCGGTACCCGGTCGCGTTCCGGCCCGAGCATCCCTCGGTGACGATGTCGACAGTGATCGCCGCGCGAGGCGGCCGTCAGCTCCACGTCGCCGAGACCGAGAAGTACCCGCACGTGACGTACTTCTTCAACGGCGGCAACGAGCAGCCGTGCGAGGGCGAGCGACGCGAGCTCGTTCCCTCGCCGCGGGACGTGCCGACCTACGACTTCAAGCCGGAGATGAGCGCGCGTGAGGCGGCCGCCGCGTTCGTCGGCGCCTGGCAGGAGGACTCACCGACGTTCGGGATCATCAACTTCGCCAATCCCGACATGGTCGGCCACACGGGCGTGATCCCGGCCGCGGTCACGGCAGTCGAGACCGTCGACGAGTGCCTGGCGCGGGTCGTGGCCGCTGTCCACGCCTCCGGCGGGGCCTGCCTGATCACTGCCGATCACGGCAACTGCGACCACATGCTCGAGCCCGACGGCAGCCCGAACACCGCCCACTCCCTGAACCCAGTTCCGGTGATCGTCACCATGCCGGGGTTGTCGTTGCGCGGCGGCGGGGTGCTGGCCGACTGCACTCCGACGTTGCTGCAGCTGCTCGGGATCGAGCAGCCGGCGGCGATGACTGGCAAGTCGCTGATCTCATAGCGCGCGGTTCGGGCGGGCCGATCGGCGGCCGTCGGGCCGATCGGGCGGGGACGAGAGCACACGCCTGTGGCGAATCGACGAGGCTCGTGCCGTGATCCCCGCAATCCGGGGACGACGGCACGCACGTCACGCGAATCCAGGAGGCGCGTGCTCTGATCCCCGGTGGCGATCGCCGCGGCCGGGCACCCTCGATGCGGCCGTTCGACCCGAGGCGCGTCTCGACCCACCACACGGCTGGAGGATCACACGATATCTGCGCGCCACGCTACAATAAGACTTGACAGAAATCGACTTAGATTTCATACTATGGGAAAGCACATAACCAACCCACTGAGGGGGTACGCAATGGCACTTATCCGATGGGAGCCGGTCCGTGAGCTGAGCTCCATCCAGAGCGAAATGAACCGGCTGTTCAACACCTTCTTTGACACGCCGACACAGCAGGGCAACGGGCACTCACCGCTGCGGCGGTGGATTCCCGCGATGGATCTTGTTGAGACCGCGGACGAGTTTGTGCTGCGCGCCGACCTGCCCGGCCTCTCCGAGAACGACGTGAACATCGAGCTCGACGACAACGTCCTGACGGTGTCCGGCGAGCGCAAGAGCGAGCGTGAGGAGCGCAAGGAGGGCCATTACCGCGTGGAGCGGTCCTCTGGCAGCTTCTCGCGGTCACTGACGCTCCCCGAGGGCGTCGCCGCGGACGCGGTGCGCGCGAGCTTTGACAAGGGCGTCCTCGAGATTCGGATCCCGAAGCCCGAGGCGCGCAAGCCGCAGAAGGTCGCGATCTCGGTCCGCGGCGGCGAGCCGAAGACGATCGAGGGGTCCGAGAGCGGCGGCGAGTCCGCCTGACGGACGGCGCGCCCGGCAGAGGGCGCCCCGCAACTGGCCGACATCCGGTTCTAGCTACCCAGGGGTCCGGGCCGTGTTGACGGTCCGGACCCCAGCTCTACCTACGGTGGGACCTGAAGGCCTGGTGCGCCCGCCCCTGCGGCGGGACTACTCGTTGTCGGCGACGTCGCTCTCCCAGACGACGGCCTCGACCCGCTCGACGGAGCTCATGTCAATCGGGGGAGATCGCATCAGTCGTGCGCTCGTTCGATTCCGGCTTTCCGGCCTCGTCGCGCGTGCGGTTAGGCGAAGCTGGACCGCCTGATAGCCCAATCTCCAGAGGGGCGTCGGCTCTGTCTGTTCGGGCGCAGGGCTCCCGGTCGCAAGCTCGATTGAGTGACCCACCCCACCCTTCGGCAGCGTCCGCAGCTGCGAGCGTTCGGTGACAGCCTCGCCGAGCATGGGCCGCAGTAGCGCGGCGATGCTCAGGGCGATCGCCGCGGTACCCAAACTGTCGAGCGCGGCGCTGGCGAGCACGCGGACCTCGTGCTCCGGGTCCTGCGTCGCCTGCAGCAGCGGCTCGACGGCCGCAGGGTCGCGAAGCTTGCCGAGCGCCGAGCAGCATTGGCTTCGCACCCCGGCATCCGGATGACAGAGCCCCGCCACGAGCGGCTGCAGGGCGCGGGCGTCCTTGATCTCACCAATCACCGCGGCTGCGCGATCGGGGGTGGCGCCGGCTGCGAGTTCGCGAACGAGCGCCTCCGTGCTCGCCGGTCCCAATCGCACGAGCAGGGCCTCGGCCCGCTCGGCGACGATCTCCTGCGCATCAGCGAGCGCGGAGATCAGCAGATCCACCACTTCCCCTGCGGCCTCCGGCCGCTCCTCGGCCCGGAGCAGCGCCGGTATCAGGGCCTTCTCCTCCTCGCTGAGCGCATCGTAGTCGGGCCTGTAAACGAGAGCATTCGCCAGCTTGCTGCTGCTGCCGGCATGGTGCAGCTTGAGCAGGGCCTGCACAGCGGTAGCGCGCGCCTGGCCCCTCGCGGCGGGCAGTCTCACGACCGCCTCCGCGAGTCGTTCCGAGTCGCCCCGTTCATACAGCGCGACGACGGCCGCGGTCCTGACCCGGTCTGACGAATCGCCAAGCGCCGTGACGAAGACGGGTCCCGCGCGCTCTGGAGCGACGTCACGCAGGGCCAACAGGGCCTCCTCGCGGATCCGCACCCCCACGTCCACGGTCGTTCGGCCGTCGGGCTCAGGGATAAGCTCGGTGTGACCGGCGGCCTTGATCAGCCCGTCGACGTCGCCCTTGCGGGCGAGCGCCTGTACGTTGGGCTTTCGCTTGTCGAATACGCGCATCACGCAGCGGGGCGAGACTCGCCGCTTCCCGAGCAACGTGCGAGCCTACACCCGGCTTCCATCGTCTGCGACGCGGGGGGTCGGTCTCGCGGCCGCCGGCTGATGGCCTCATGCCTCGCGACAATCTCCGCCCCAATGTCGGTGCTGGACTAACGAGTAGCGTAGGTGGCGCTTGATATTCACGGTCCGGACCCGCTGCACCTCGTCGCTTGCCCGCACGGGCACGTTGCGCCTGGCGCACGGGGAGGTTCAGACGCCGGCGTTCGTCCCGTTGGCGACAAAGGGCGCGGTCAAGACGCTCGAGCCGCGCGACGTCGAGGGACTCGGATACGAGATGGTCCTCGGCAACACGTTTCATCTGCTGCTCTCGCCAGGTCCCGAGCTCGTGGCCAAGCTCGGCGGCCTGAACGAGTTCATGCGCTGGCCGCAGCCGATCATCACCGACTCGGGCGGCTTTCAGGTCTTCTCGATGGGCCACGGGAACGTCGCGGACGAGATCAAGGGCCGGCGACGCCCCGTCGAGCGCAAGCGCGACGGCGCGATCCTCTCGATCGACGAGGACGGCGTGCGATTTCGCTCGTATACGGACGGGCGCACGCGTTTTCTCGGGCCCGAGGGCTCGATGGAGGTGCAGGCGGCACTTCACTCCGACATCGCGCTGGTGTTGGACGAATGCACCCCATTTCACGTCAGCCGCGATTACACGGCCAGCTCGACGGAGCGAACCCATCGTTGGTTGGAGCGGTGCCTGCGCTGGCATCAGCAGCACGGTCCCAGTGATCAGGCGGTTTACGGGATCGTCCAGGGGGGTGTCGAGCCCGATCTGCGGCGCGAGTCCGCCGCCACGGTCGCCGCGAGCGCATGCAGCGGGATCGCGATCGGCGGCACGCTCGGCCGCGACAAGGCGCAGATGTACGAGGTCGTGTCCTGGGCGACGGACGAGCTTGACCGACTCGCGGCGGACAAACCGCGTCACCTGCTGGGCATCGGCGACGTCGACGATCTGATCGCGGGTGTGGAGCGCGGGATCGACACGTTTGACTGCGCGATGCCGACCCGGCTCGGTCGCCACGGCATGGCTCTGATTCCCGACCCCGCCGGCCGTTGGCGGGTCGATCTGGCGAAATCGACATGGCGTGAATCGACCGAGCCGATCCTCGAGGACTGCCCCTGTCCGGCATGCGCCGGCGGCTACACGCGCGCCTATCTCCACTACCTCCTCAGGGCCGGCGAGCTGACGGCGCTACGACTCGTAACGCTTCACAACCTCAGCTTCATCGCTCGCCTCATGCACGACCTCCGAACAGCGATCGATGCGCAGAGGTTCACAGAGGCCGCGGCTGCTCTTCGCGCAGGTGCCGCACCGGGCACCGTGCGGCTGTAGCGAAGGAGCGCCTACTTCTTATTGCCGTTGATCAGGTCCCGGACCTGGTTGATCGCGCTCTGGGCATCGTTCGCGACCACGCGGCGTAGGTGAACCACGGTCGATGATGTGCCGGTGGCGATCACGACCGCGATCGCAACCGCCGCGGTGAACATGACCGCGAGTGCGAGCAGCGCAAGGAACCGGCGTAGCGCCTTGCGTGGCGGGCGCTGAGCCGCCTCGGTGCGCGCAGCGCCGGCCGAGTCGCGCGGGCGGACCGGGCGAGGCTGCGCCGGCCGCGTGGCCCGCGGCGTCTGGGCGCGCGGCGCTTGCGTGCGCGGCGCTTGCGTGCGCGGGGCCATCGTCTTCGGGTTGAGCCGCGTCGCCGCGGTCGGTTCCTCGCGGCGGCTCGGCAGCACCCGCGTCGCCGCGCTGGTGCCAAGGTGGGCGGTCGGGGCGTGGCTCGGGAGCGGGGCGACCCCGAGTGCGCCGTTGCGCAGCGCGTCCGCGTACAGGATCGCGTCCGGCGGTCGCGCCTCCTGGTCGATCGACAGCGCCAGCGCGACCGCCTGGGCCAGCTCCCGCGGTACCCGGGGGTTCAGCTGATCGAGCGGGATCGGCGACTCGCGCTGCTGCTTGAGCGCCAGTTCGGACAGCGAGGTTGCCTCGTAGGGCAGCCGCCCCGACAGCAGCTGGTAGGCGACGACGCCGAGCGAATAGATGTCAGCGCGCGGGCCGGCCGGTTCGCCGCGCGCTTGCTCAGGGGCGAGGTAGGCGGCGGTTCCGAGCACCGAGCCGACCTGGGTGATGCTCGACTGGTCGACCGCGCGAGCGATCCCGAAGTCGGCGAGCTTGACCACGTCGGAGTCGGATACGAGCAGGTTGCCGGGCTTCACATCGCGGTGCACGACGCCGTTGCGATGCGCGTAGTCGAGCCCGCGGCAGGCCTGGCCGACGATCTCCACACCCTGCTCGACGTCGAGGTGGCCGCGATCGCGCAGCAGTTCGGCGCACGAGTGACCGGGCACGTGCTCCATCACGATGAAGTGCTGGTGATGGCCCTCGTCAAAGCCGAAGTCGAACACCTGGACAATGTTCGGATGCACGAGCCGGGCGGCGGCGAGGGCCTCGCGCCGGAACCGTGAGACGAAGGTCGGGTCGTCAGCGAGATGCTCGGCGAGCAGCTTCAGCGCGACGTAGCGCTCGAGCCGCTGGTCGAAGGCGAGGTGCACCGTCGACATGCCGCCCACTCCGAGACGGCCTTCGACGCGGTAGCGGCCTGCGATCGTCGTGGTGCCTGTCATTGTCCGTTACCGCCTCCGTTGCCGGGCCCGGCGCCACCCGTGCTGCCTACGGTGCCGGTGCCGCCCAATCCCGCGCCCCCGCTGCCGCTGGTAGTGGAAGAAGTACCCGTGCCGGTCGTGGAGGTTGCAGTGGTGCTTGTCGGCGTGCTGGTCGTGCTGCTGCTGGTGCTGGTGGTTGACGTCGGGGACGTCGAGGTCGACGTGCTCGTCGAGGTGGTGGTGGTGGTGGTGGAGGTGCTGCTCGTCGTGGTCGTCGTCGTGCTCCGGCTGGTGCAGTCCTTGGCCGCGAGCTGGCTAACCGTCAAAGCTCCCTGTTGGAGGTTGCTGACAAGCGCCGATTTCACCGACCCGGGAAGGTTGGTGACGGCCTGGCTGAACGCCGACGCGGCGTTCGCGGCCGCCGCGCACCGGCCGGCATCGACAGCCTGGGAGACCTGATCGAGTTGGCTGTTGAGATTGTCGGCTTGACCGCCTGAGAGCAGGCCGGAGCTGCCGCCGCAGGCGACCAGTAACGACGCGGCAAGGCCGAGCCCGCCGGCAAGCATTGCGCGTGGCGCATAGCCCATCCGCCGCCTGACTTTAGAGGCTTGACCCGTTGGCAACACGTTAGAGAGCCCTTAATCACAGATGACCAGGTGCCTACTGGCCGAACGACAGCCGCTCGGCGAGTGAGTCCGGAAGCCGGGCCGCACGGATCGCGGCGGCGGCGCCGGCGATGTCGTACTCGGTCCGGCGGAAGACGGCGCGCCATCCTCCCGTATCCAGCTCCAGCCATGCCGCGCGTGGATCTCCGTCGCGCGGTTGTCCGACACTACCGGGGTTGATCAGCCACTCGCCCCGGTCAAGGTCGAGCTCCTCGGCGTCCGCGCGAGTCTCGCCGGAGGCCGAGGCGCCCGGCACGCGAGAGAACGACAGCGCTACGTGGGAGTGGCCGATCAGGCAGACCCGATGACGCTGCGTATCCAGGCACAGCTCGGCCTGAAGCGGCGAGAGCACGTATTCCCAGATCGGGTCGCGCGGGCTCGCGTGGTACAGGCCAACTTCCTCGTCGAGGTTCAGCGGCTCCAGCCCGTCGAGATATGCGCGCGTCTCCGGCGCGATCGTCTCCTGGGTCCACTTCGCCGCGAGCGCGGCTCCGCGGGAGAACTGTTCGAGGGGCAGCGTGCCCCGGACGCCCAGATCGTGATTGCCGGCGAGGCACACGGCGGCGTGTCTGCGCGCCAGCTCGACGCAGGCGTCAGGGTCCGCGCCGTAGCCGACGAGGTCCCCAAGGCACCACATCTCCTCGCACTCGGACGCGTCGATTTCGTCGAGGACGGCCTCGAACGCCTGCCGGTTGGCGTGGATGTCGGAGACGATCGCAACTCGCATCCACACTACAGTCTCTCTGGTGCGCCGGACTCGTGTATTTACTCCGATTCTGCTGGCCCTCGCAGCGGCCGAGTTGGCCGCGCGGTTGCTGGCTCCACGGCCACCTGCGGCGCAGCCCGATCCGGTCGATCTGGGGACACATTTCAGCGCCGAGGAGGTCGAGCGGGGTGCTCGGTACGCCCGTCCTCAGCTGAAGCTTGCGCTCGCTCGCCGGGCGGTTGACACGGCCGCGCTGGCGGCGCTGGTGAGCCGCCCGCCGAGGGCGCTCCGTGACCGGCCCGCATCGGTGGCCGACGGGGCTGCTGTCGGCGTGGGACTGGCGCTGGTGCTGTCGGTGCCCTCGCTGCCGTTGGCGGTGCTGGCGCGCCGGCGCGCCGTGTCGGTCGGCCTGATCACGCAGAGCTGGCGCGGCTGGACGGCCGATCTGCTGAAGGCCAGCGCGATCCAGTCGGTGCTCGCGGCCGGTGCCGGCGGCGCGGTGGTCGCGCTGACGCGGCGCTACCCACGCTCCTGGTGGGCGCCCGCGGCCGCCGGCTCGGTCCTGTTCGGCACGGTGTTGGCGGCCGTCGCCCCGGTGCTGCTCGACCCGATCTTCAACGACTTCACGCCGCTCGAGGAGGGCGAGACCCGCGCCGATGTGTTCGACCTCGCCCGCGCCGCCGGCGTCAAGGTCGGGGAGGTCTACTCGGTCGACGCGAGCCGCCGAACGACCGCGGCCAACGCGTATGTCACCGGACTGGGGCCAACCAAGCGTGTCGTGCTGTTCGACACGCTGCTCGATCGCTACGACCGCGACGAGGTGCGGGTCGTCGTCGCCCACGAACTCGCGCACGTGAAGGGACGCGACGTGTCAAGAGGGGTGCTGTTCGCGGCGATCGTCGCGCCTGCCGCCGCGCTCGCGGTCCAGCGCCTCAGCTGGCGGCTCTCGCCGCAGCGCGGCACCCCCGCCACCCTGCCCGCGCTAGCGCTGGCCGCCGGGATCGTCTCAGCGCCGATCGGGCTGATCGGCAACCGCCTCTCGCGCGCACTCGAGCGGCGCGCGGACGCGATCTCGCTGGAGCTGACCGACGCGGACGGGGCGTTCGTCTCGTTCGAGCGCATGATCGCGCTCCAGAACGTCGCGGACCTCGACCCGCCGGGCTGGGTCTCGACGGTCCTGGCGACGCACCCGCCGACGGCCGAGCGCATCGGGGCCGCCCTACGCCACGCGCGCACACGCCAGCCGCAGCCTTTGACAGCCGCGACATAACGCAAAAAGGGCCGAAGGCCCCCTGATCAATCCTCTTCTTCGTCTTGCGGTGCGCCGAATTCCGGCAAGTTCTTGATGCCCTCGCGCGTCTGCCACTTGGAGTAGTTGTCCTGCATCGCATCGATCAGCTCACGCATGAACTTGGCCGAGAGGTTGATGCGGGACACAACCACGCCAGGGATCTCGTCGTCCTCGACCTCGTGGTCGACGCGGGCGAAGGTGATCGTGAATTCGTAGTCGGAATGACTGACGTTGGCGAAATTGGCGTAGACGCCGGCCATGATGTCCGGCGAAAAGTGGATGTTGATGTGGCGTTCCGGCTGATTGGGATCGTCCATTGCTCTTAGTATCCCAGGCGTGCGGATCGTCGTCGTTGCCGTGGGCCGCCTGCGCCCGCCGTTCGCCGATGACGTGCAGCACTACCAGAAGCTCCTCGCCGGTCACGTGCGGCTTGAGCTGATCGAGGTGCGTGAGGATGCGCAGATCGCCAAGCGGATTCCCGACCGGTCGTTTATCTCGCTGCTGGACCGTGGCGGGGAGCGGATGGATTCGATCCGCTTCAGCGAGTTCCTGGAGGAGCGGCGTCGCAGCGGCCGGGACCTGTGCTTTCTGATCGGGGGGCCGTTCGGGCTCGAGTTCGATCAGGTCGACCATCGCTTCTCACTCGGGGAGATCACGCTGCCCCACCAGCTCGCGCGGGTGGTGCTGCTGGAACAGCTCTACCGAGGCCACAAGATCCTCGCCGGCGAGCCGTATCACTACTAGGTTTGCGCCGGTGGCGGATCGGAGCGAAATCCATGCCCGGCGGCGCTCAGTCGAGCAGCGCCTGCGCGCGCGACGAGAGTTCGGGCTCGTCATGCGCCGGCTCGGCTTCCTGGGTGCGGCGCTGTTCGTCCTGGTCGTGGTCGGGGCCTTCGGGTTCTGGATCACCGAGGGCGTCTCACCGGCGTACGGGCTCGAGTGGACGCTCGATACGATCACAACGCTCGGGACGATCCACGATCCGCCTGACACGGCGGGCAGGGTGTTGAAGGCCTGCCTCGCGCTGCTCGGCATAGGTACGCTCTTTTACGGGCTCGCGACCGTGGCGGAGTTCTTCGTCTCGGGCCAGCTGAGCGGCGTGCTCGAGGAACGACGCACCCAGCGCATGATCGACTCGTACACAGACCACTTCATCATCTGCGGCTTCGGCCGGGTCGGGCGCCAGGTGGCTCGCGATCTGCAACGCGCCGGGGTGACGTCCCTCGTGATCGATTCCAATCCCGACACCCGCGAGGCCGCTCGGGTAGCGGGAGTGCCTTTCATGGAGCGCGAGCCGGCCGACGACGAGGTCCTGCGGGAAGCCGGGATCGACAGCGCGAAGGGCGTGATCGCGTGTGTCGACTCCGATTCCGAGAACATCTTCATCGCGATGACCGCCCGCGAGCTGCGCGACGACATTCTGATCGTGGCGCGCGCCTCCAGGGAGGAGTCCGAGAAGAAGCTGCTGCGCGCCGGCGCCGACCGGGTGATCTCCCCGTACAAGACGTCCGGTCACGAGATGGCCCGCGTCGCGCTGCATCCGCAGGTCGGCGGCGCGGTCGAGGTGGCGGATTACCGGATGGAGGAGATCGACGTCCCGCCGAAGTGCGAAGGCGTCGGCCGGACGGTCGGGGACATCCGCGGGACGTCGATGATCGTGGCTCTCCGGCGCACGGACGGTTGGCTCGAAACCCAGCCAGACCCGGCCACGGTCATCGGGGCCGGCGACAGCCTCGTCGCGCTCGGAACGCCCGACGCGCTCGAGCGGCTCGAAGAGATCTTCCAACCAGCGGCGGCGGCGAAAACGTGAGCAACGGCGACGGCAATCCCGGGGGCCCGTTGAGCGAGCTCGCCGCGGCCGTACGCACCGCCACCGTGACCGTTCGCGGGCGCTACCGCCGTGACGGCGCCGGTGGGTCCTCCGAGCCGAGCGCACAGCCGCGCCTGGAGCGGCCAAAGCGCGAGGGTCAGGGCGACTACTCGACGAACGCGGCGATGCTGCTCGCGCCGGTGCTCGGTGCGCCGCCGAGGGTGATCGCGGAGCGGATCGGATCAGAGCTCTCCGAACTGCTCGGCGAGCGGCTGACCCGGACGGAGGTCGCGGGTCCCGGGTTTCTGAATTTGGTCCTGTCGGACCAATGGCTGCGCGAGGCGCTGCGGTCGGTGCTCGCGGCCGCCGATCGATTCGGCGGTGGCGGCGCCGATCCGGCCGAGCTTGTTCTGATCGAGTTCGTCTCCGCCAACCCGACCGGGCCGCTGGTCGCGGCCAGCGGCCGTCATGCCGCATACGGGGACGCCCTTGCCAGGATCCTCGAGCATCACGGCCACACCGTCTCACGCGAGTATTACTTCAACGACGCCGGCGGCCAAATCCGGCTGCTGGGCGAGTCGGTGCGTGCCCGGGCGGGCGGGGAGGATGTGCCCGAGGGCGGCTACCAGGGTGACTACGTGATCGAGCTCGCGGAGCAGATCCCGGGCGCGGCCGACGAGGATCCGGACGCGCTCGCTGCGCGGGCGGTCGAGATCATGCTCGAGCGGATCAAGAAGACGCTCGATCGCTACGGCGTGCGATTCGACCGCTTCTTCAGCGAGCGGACGCTCCACGAGGGCTCGCCGAGTGGGGTGGAGCGGGCGCTGGCGCTGCTCGAGGGCGCCGGTCACATCTACCGCTCCGAAGGGGCAACGTGGCTGCGGACAACGACTTTCGGCGACGACAAGGACCGGGTTGTGCTCCGCTCCAATGGCGCGCCGACGTACCTGGCCGCCGACCTCGCGTATCTGCAGAACAAGCGTGAGCGCGGCTTTCAGCGCCAGCTGCTGCCGCTCGGCTCAGATCATCACGCATACGCGAGGGAATTGCGGGCCGCGATGGCGGCCCTCGGCGCCGATCCTGACACGCTCGAGACGCCGCTGATCCAGTTCGTTCACCTCGTCGAAGGGGGCGAGGTGTTCGCGATGTCCAAGCGCCGCGGCGACTTCGTAACGCTCGACGACCTGCTCGACGAGATCGGCGTCGATGCCGCGCGATTCTTCATGCTCCAGCGCTCACACGACCGCACGCTCGACCTCGATCTCGGGGTTGCGCGGCAGCAGTCCAACGAGAATCCCGTCTACTACGTGCAGTACGCGCACGCGCGGATCGCTTCGATGCTGGGCCGGCTCCCCGCGGAGCGTGTTGCCGCGTCGGTGCTGCCCGATGCCGACTGGGGGTCGGACGAGCTGCATGTCTCTGAGCGAACCCTGGTCAAGGAGCTGATCGCGTTGCCCGACGAGATCGCCGAGGCGGCGGCGCGCCGGGGGCCGCACAGGATCGCGGCCTACGGGCTCGAGCTGGCGCAGGACTTCACCGCCTTCTACCGCGACTGCCGGGTCGTCGGGGCGACGCCTGAGCCAGTCGAGTCGTTCAGGGTCGCGCTGTCGTCGGCGGCGCGGCGCGCGATCGCGCTGTCGCTCTCGCTGCTGGGCGTGAGCGCGCCCGAGTCGATGTAGCGGGTCGCGGCCGCGGGTCGCGGCCGCCGGTCACGGTCGCCGGTCACGGTCGCCGGTCACGGTCGCCGGTCACGGTCGCCGGTCACGGTCGCCGGTTACATGTTGCGGGGGTCGTCGTCCTCTCACAGCATGGACGCGTTCGACTGCGCCCACGACCACGTCTGCTTCTTTGGCGTTTTACGCTACGGGGCGTGATGCAAAAAGCCAAAGAAGCTGGCGCTCGTCGATCGGTTCGCCCCGGGTGCGGGCCGGGGATGGAGCCCGCGGCCGCGGAGTTCAGCCGTAGCGGCGGAGGTCCTCGTCGAGCCGGCGGGCGTCGCCGGCGTCGAGCCTCGGGCCAGCCGGTAGCGGCGTGGCCGCAGCCGCGCGAGAGCGTCGGCGCCACTTCGGGAGCGTGACCGCCAGCAACGCGACCCCGGCAACAACGAGCGCGGGCGGCAGGATATAGATCGTCAGATTGAAGCCGTCGGCCTTCGGGCGGCCGAGCACCGCCTGGCCGTACTGGGCCACGAGCGCCTGCTCGATCTGCCGCTTGGTCTGGCCCTGCGCGATCAGCATCCGGATGAAATTCCGCTCCGATTCAGCCTGTGGCGACTGCGCGAGCGCGAGCGGCTCGTGGCAGGACACGCAGATCACATCGTTCTCGATGTCGGTCAGCGAGGCCCTTGGCGCCGGCGCGGCGGCGGCTAGGGCTCGCGGGGCGAGCGCGAACGCGGTCACGATCACGAGCGCGAGAGCGAAGCTTCGGTGCGCTTGGGTCATGAGCGTTCCGCGAGCAGTCTGGGCAGCGTCTGCTGCAGCCACTGAGTGTTGAGCTGGTAGCGCCGGAGCGCCGCGATCCGTCCCTGCCGGTCGATCACGAACGTCTCAGGGACGCCCGTCGTACCGAACGCCCGCACAAAGTTGCCGCTGACGTCGCGGATCACCGGGTAGGTGATGTGCTGCTGGTGGACAAACTGCTCGGAGTCGCTGGAGTTGTCCAGGTAGGTGACGCCGAGGATCGTCGCGTTGCGTCCCCGGATCTGACGCTGGGCCTGCTCGAGCACCGGCGCCTCCGCCTTGCACGGATCACACCACGACGCGAACACATTCAGGACCACGACCTTGCCGCGCAGATCGGCGAGGCTCTCCTTGCCGCCGGTACCCAGGATTGGGAGCGCCATCCCCGCGTTCGGGGTCGCCGGCCGCTTGCCCTTCGCGACCGCAGCGTCGATCGATGTGTCATTGCTCTGCCGGGCCACGCCGAACACGAGCAACGCCAGCAGCGCCCCGGCCGCGCAGACAATCAGTCCCGGTAGCACGAAACGGCGCATCTACGTCGAAGGGTAGTACGTGCGGTTCGCCGGGGCGCCGCGCCAGTTCGGTCAGGTGTGCGGCCTTGGCGCCGGCGGCAAGTGTGTCTTTTGCCGATCCCGTTCGACGTCGTGCCCGCCGCCGGATGCGATTACCGCAACATAGTTAGCCTTCTTACCTTCCGACCCCGCAGCGTCTTAGGGGGCCGGCGCCAGCGTTGGGCCGCTATGAGCGCCGTGATCAGCGCGGCCCTACCTTCGTAGGGAATCAACTGGTCTGCACCCTTCGCTTGGTCTCTTGGTCATTCGATCGCTTCCGTTGGTGCGGAGCGTTCGCAGGCTGCGAGCTCTGCCGTCCGCCCGGCGCGTGCTGACCCCCGGGCGATGCGCGCTGCTGCCCGTGAACGTTACGGGTTCTGCAGCGTCTTGAGCTGGTAGAACAGCTCTGAGCTGAGCACCATCGGGTAGAGGCTAAGCAGCTGTCCCTGGATTTCGACGGCGGACGGTCCGGCCCCGTTCACGATCGGCAGCGACGGGACCTGCTGGTCGGATGTCCACTGCTGGGAGGGCGGATCGAAGGTCGCGTACCAGAGCACGCCGTCGTTGTCTCCGCGGTACAGCGCGAACAGCGTCCCGCGGTAGTCGACCAAGCTCGGCTTGGCGCTGCTGCGGTCGTCGGCTCCGAACGGATGTGCCGACCAGGTCGACTGGGCTCCGGGCAGCGTCGCGTAGCGCAGATCGGAGCTTTCGCCGTCGCGGAAGACGCAGTACACCGCTTCGCTGAACTCGGTCAGGCCGACACCGGAGGTCGAGGAGCAGCCCGGGATCGGTTTCGGCTGGGCCATCCACGAGCTGCCGTCATTGGTCAGCGAGTACTGCAGCGCGCTCTGAGCGTCCGGCCACACGCAGCACAGCCATTGCCCGTCGAATACGGTGACGGCCGGCTCGGCGCTGCTCGACGCGCCGGGGACGGTCGTCGGCGCTGACCAGTGCACGCCGTCCGCGCTGACGGTGTAGCTGACGGTGTGCTGGTCGAGCGAGTTGTAGAAGCAGTACAGAGAGCCGCTGAAGGCGGCGAGCGCGGGGCCCTGCAGGGTATTGAATGTCGGGCCGTTGGCAGGGTCGCCGCTGCGCATCCGGGTGTCGGCGCTCCAGTCGCCTGCGACCGAGGTGACGCTCGTGATCCAGAGGGTGTTGTCGTTGCGCTGGCCCTTGTGCGCGCAGTACAGGGTGTCACCGAGCATCGCGAGCGCAGGCGCTCCGTCGGAGTGATGCTGGGTCGTGGTGTTCTGGTCGATCGGTGTCGGCTTGCTCCAATTGGTGTCCTGCGGAGCGCTCGGCGCGGAGCAGCACCCCGGGATCGCGTGGCAGACCTCCGCGATCAGGTAGCCGACGGCGGCGGCGAGCGTCGCGGCGCCCGCCGCGATCGCCGCGGCTCCGGCGACGGTTGCGAGCGACACGCCGGCGGCGGCCGCGACAGGGCCTGTGACCTCGGCGCTAGCGACGACGGCCGGGCCGACCACCGATCCAATCGCGCCGAGCACTGCGGCGATGACGGCGCCGAGTCCGGCGTAGCACGCCCAACAGGTGAGCGAGTTCTCCTCTCCGGACATCGCGAAGCGTGTCATGCGATCCACCGTGTCCTGGTTGTAGAGCTCGACCGCGGCGGGCGCGATCACGGACTCGATCTCGGCGGGCAGCGCAGGCAGCCCGGCGCCGTACTCGTTCAACACGCTGACGGGATCGGACTGGAACTGCGCGAGCAATCCCGGCTGCGTCTGCAAGCCGTCCGACAACCGCCGCGCCGCGCCCATGATCTGCACGACATTAAGATCGGCTGTGATCGACATATTGGCCCCCTTCGAAAACGCCGTGAGTGACGTGTGACCGTACTCCGCGGGGTTGCGGTGTGCGACGGTGACGGCGGTGTTTGCGCGAGTCTGGGCGACCAGCCGATGCACTTTGCCCGGCGGGGCGGGCGCTCGCGGGCGCTCGCGGCATCGGCCGGTTACTGACCTCCGCCTTCCAGCTGTCAGCGCGAGTAGGATGCGCGTCGGGCCTCAGGCTTAGCCCCGAAAGAAAACGCCACCGCGCTCACGCAACACCTCCCGATAGGCGTCGGCGAACGGGGCCAACAGGCCCGTCATCAACACCTTGCTAACCCTGCTCGTCGGTCTGGCCAGTGGACGGGGATGATGTGCGGTTGTCCCCGTGCCGCCGACCCAGCCGTAGCGTCCTGGTACGTTCCAGGGGTCGATGGCCTCGACGTCGACTGAGGCTCCGAACCCCCAGCCCTGGCCTTCCAGAAACAACTCGCCGATTTCGCGCTGGCGCCGCATCAGGTGATTGGTCGTCATATGCCGCACCGCCCCCGGTGACAACAGTCGGCGACCGTTGACCGTCCCGTCGCCGAGAATCATCTGGGCAAAGCGAAACTAGTCGTCGACGGTTCCGCAGAGACCTCCCGATCCGGCAGGGAATGCCGGCAGGTGGCTCCATTGCCCGTCGGGGGCGTCGGCGAGGTCGAGGCCGCCGGCCGGCGCGGGTCGGTAGTAGCTGGTAAAGCGGTCACGTTTGGCAGTGGGAACCTCGAACCCGGTGTCGACCATGCCGAGCGGTTCGAACAGCCGCTCGGCGAAGAATTCGGGCAACGGCTGACCGGTCACTCGCGCGATCAGCACGCCCTGCAGATCGGAGCAGGTGTCGTACAGCCAGGCCTCGCCCGGCTGGTAGAGCAGCGGAACGCGCGACAGTGCCGCCATCCGCTGGTCCGGATCCGGTCGGAGCTGGACCTCTCGGCCATCGGTTTGCACGGTGAACAACAGCTGAACGGCAGGCAGGGAGAAGTCCGACGGGAAGCCGTAGCCGCCGCGGCCGGTGAGGAGATCGAGCACAGTGATGGGCCGGGCGGCTGGTACCACGTCATCGACGGGGCTCGCTGCGGTACGGACGACCATCGGAGAGCCCAACTCCGGTAGCCACGTACCGATCGGTTGATCCAGCGTGATCCGGCCATCGTCTACCAGGATCATCACCGCAGCCGCGGTGATGGGTTTCGTGATCGACGCGAGGCGAAAGATCGAGCCTCTCGTCATCGGGGCGGTACAGTCGACGTCGGCCGAACCGACGGCCTGTACCTCGACTTGGTCACCGCGAGCCACCAGGCCCACCGCTCCCGGCACCGTTCCGTTGGCGACATACGACTCGAGTATGTTGTGGAGGTTGGTCATCGATCCGCCTTTGCACGCTGTCGTCAGAGGTAGGACCGTACGCGCGACGGGAGACTCATCGGGCGGGCCGGCAGCCGCGGACTGAGGCTCGCCGGGCGACCGCCGCCGGGCGTACGATGGCTGACAACGGTGTGCGAAACAAGCAGGAGATGGTGACCGTGCCCTCGACTCGACGCGGGTCAGGCGTGTTTCCGCAACCGGATCTGAGCCCCGGCGATTGAGGCGAGCGGGGTACGCACCCCGGCGCGGATCTATGACCTGCGCTCGACGTTCGCCTCGCACACCCTCGCAGCAGGCATCACGGTGTTCGAACTCGCCCGGGTCATGGGCACGAGCGTCGAGATGATCGAGCGTCACTACGGCACATTGCTCGACGGATCGGGCGCGAGCATGGCCACGCGCCTGGCTCGGTTCGAGGCCGAGCAGAACCGGGACGCCGCTCGCCCGATCACCGAGGCGCCTTAGACGTTTGGGCCACTGTTGGGCCCCGTCGTCAAGGCCGGACCCTTAGAATCGCCCACGACGCGGACGTAGCTCAGTTGGTAGAGCGTCGGCTTCCCAAGCCGAAGGTCGCGGGTTCGAGACCCGTCGTCCGCTTGCAGGACCTCGCACGTTCTCTCCGAATCTCGCCGCAAACGACGGGTTTCGGTCAGTAGTTCGATAGCCGTCGAACGTGCGAGGATCGGCGAGGCTGTGCATATGCGGCGGAGCTTGCGGTCGCCAGCCGAGCATCCCGACGCGCGCGCCAAGACCCGGGTGTGGCGAAAACAGGTCCGCTCGGCTCCTGGGGAGGTCGAGATACCTGACTTCGCTCCGTCGCGCCACTCCGGCGAGCGCGCCCATCGGGCCCACCAGGCTGTCGGAGTCCAGAGCGCTGTCTGTTGTGCCGGACCCGTGCGACAGCTTCGATGGCCTCAGCGCTCGTCAGGAATGCGATCGTTGCGCACTCCAGGCGCGCGTACCGGACGGCGTCGCGGCTGTTCTGAAACCGGCTGACGTCGCCGAGCTCCGCGAGGATCGTGGCCGAGGTCAGGTCCCCGATCCCGTAGTGCGCCATCAGCGCTGTGCAGCCGGGCTGGCGGCGCGCGTACGCGCGCAGCTGTTTGTCGACCGGCGCGAGTTGGGCCTCGAGCGCGTCGATCATCGCGATCGCGATCGAGACCTGCTAGCGCGCGGTCTCGGCAGCGGTTGAGCGGTCAGCCCCGTCGCCGACCATCAACGAGCGCCGCGACGGGCAGCCATGGTGATAGAGCACCGCCTGGATCTGCTGCTGCCACTCGCAGCGCTGGTGCGAGAGCGTGTGCCGCGTGCGAACCCGCGCGCGCAGATCGAGGATGTGCTCGGGCGGGATCCACGATTCAGGCAGCCGGTCGATCATCGGCAGCTCGCGCAGATGCTTGGCGTCGGCGCGGTCGGTCGGTTCCGATGGCGTGGCCGGAACTGGTCACGGGGCCTCGGCGCTTTTGCCTGGTACCCGATGTCCTATTTGGTTGGAAGTGAACGCTGATCGGGCAACGGTGCCCATCGAGATCCACGCGCCCGACGATCTTTCGCGGAGCGAGCGCGGCGAGATTCGCGAACGGTTCGCGAGGCGGGCGCACTACACCGACGAGCCGATCGAGCAACTACGCCTCACGCTCCGGCACCCGGAGACGAGGGCCGCGCGCCTGCGGTGGGTGGCCGACGCATCGCTGGTGCTGGGCGGCAGGCGGTTAGCTGCGCACACCGCCGGGAGCGACGCGCTCCAGGCGACGAAGGAGGCCGCCGACCGCCTGGAGCGCCAGATGCGCCGCGTAACGGACGCCCCCGTGGCGCTGCGCAACGACCCGCGGGCGATCCAGCGCGCGCTCGCGCACCTTGCACACGATCACAAGCACCGGCCGCGGCTGAGTCTCAAGCGGCCGGACCTGCGCGACATTATCCCGCAGCGCACCGCGTATCCGTTGCCCGAGTCGACGCTCGACGCGGTGGCGGACCTGCTCGACTTGGACCTTGAGTTCCTGCTCTTTCGTCACGTACGGACGGGAGAGGATGTCGTCGTGTACCGGCGCGATGACGGGCGGATCGGCTTGGTGCACCCGCCCGACAGCCCGCTCGCGGATGAGAACGACATCGTCGTCCCCGAGCCGAGTCGCTACGCGCAGCCGATCCCGCTCGCCAAGGCGCGGGACGAGATGGACGTGCTCAATCACCGCTTCCTCTATTTCATCGATGCGGCCAACGGACGCGGGAAGGTGCTGTATTTGCGCCACGACGGCGACTACGGGCTGATCGAACCACCGCCGTCTAGCGCCGAACGTACGGTTTGACCAAGCATCAGGGCGGGCCATCCGATCGTCCGGTTCCCCGAGCCTGGTGAGAACTAGCGCCGGCGACACCGACGACACCCGACGCTTGAGCCCGTGACCGACCGGTGCGCACGACAGCCGGGGGGCAACAGCGGCGGCCGACGGTCTGGTCGCAGAAATCGGCCATGGCGGTGACCGGCCCGCGTGCCTGCATACCCGGCTCCTGGATACCCCGACACAGAACAGCCCAAGCTCGCGGCGTTGTGGATGCCCTCGGAATCCCCGTCGCCAACAAGGACCTCGCTCTCGCACCTGCATCTCGCGCCGAAACCAAGTGGCCGGACGTCGACGGTGCTGTCCGCTGAAGGTTCCTATACGAGCGCGCTTTGGCGGGCGTGTGGGCGTCACGTCAGGCAGCCTTCCTCGATCGGGGACGCTGAAACCACCGGCGCATGCCGATCTCCGTCGTGCGCGGCTCCGTTACTCCTCGAGGTAGCTGGCGAGGTTGACCAGTGAGGAGGCGAGCCCGGCAGCGTGATCCTCCGCGGAGATCCCCGCGGGGACGTCGTCGGCGCGGATGTCCACGCGCGTCCCGGCGTCCACCGCCCTGACCTCCCAGGTCATGGTCATGGTGCCGGCATGGGCGGGGTCGTCGGAGACGAAGTCGACGGCCTGAACGACGCGCACGCCAGGGACGACGTCGACAAAGCGGGCTTCGACGATGTCTGAATCCGCGGTCGCCTTTCCCCGTGCAGTCAAGGCGTCCGCGTAGGTCAGCACGAGGCGGTACGACCCGCCCGGCCGGGCGTCGAATCGCTCGAATCTGCCGCTCATCCCGTCGGGTGGTAGCCAGGCCGTAAGCGCCTCGGGATCGATGAGTGCCGCATAGACACGGTCCGGCGGGGCGGCGATCACCCGCGAGGCCATGTCCGTCCGTGCCATCGCGCCATCCTAAGACCACACGGGCGACTTTGGCCCGTTGGAACCGGCGTCGGCCGACCCGACAGTCCCGACGGTGAGCGTCACCGCAGCCGCATGCGGTTCTCTACTGAGACAGGGATCGACGCGCGGTCGGCTTCGGTGCGGACCGTCCGAGCGTCTCGCTGATCGATCGGCCTACGAACGTCGGCGGTGTTCAGCGATGCCTCGCCGCACGTGTCTGGCCTTTCCGCGCCAGGCGCGTCTCCCGCCACCCGCAAGGAGAGACCCGAGTTGCCGGCAACCCAGGGCGCAGGCGGGGCACCTGCATCGGCGGAATGCAGGTTTGGGCCGAAGCAATCGTGCCACTTGCACCGTTTGGTCGCCGTGCGTTTCTGCCTTTGCGCTATGCGTGGGCGGGTCGTGTTAGTGAAAGGACAGCTCATCGCTGCGCTCCTTGGCGAGTTCCGCCACGATTGGGTGAGTCGGGCTAGGACGGTTGAGCCACGGTCGTTGTAGGGAGGACGTGACGAGCCTTGATGGCCTCCCAGTAAAGCGAAACGCCCTCCAGTGCCGAGGGCGGTTCGAGCTCCTATGAAGCTGGAGACGGGACGCAGAGGGTTCGAACGCGCGGCGACGGGAACCCTTTGCTCGGTCTGGTACGGTCACGGGCGACCGTGGGGGTGGTTCGTTCGCTGATCGTTGTGATGGGGTTGCTCGCCGTGGTTGTGGCGGGCGCCGCTCCGGCAGCAGGCGCGAAGGGCGGTGTCGCGACAGGTCATGTCACGGTGAGCGCGGGCGCATTCGCACGGGGCGGCACCGCGCAGGTGCTGGGCACGCTGCCCCGCGGCCAGGTGTTCGCGCCGCGGGCGTACGCGCTCACTCGCGGCAAGCGGTACTCCCGATCTGCGATCCGGCTCGGCGCGGGTCTGCTGAAGGCGCCGAGGGGACGGTTCAACGCATGGGTGTCGCTTCCCGACCTCGCGCCCACCGGCCGGTTTCGGCTACTCGCTTGCCGAGGCCGATCGCCGACGGTGAAGGGCTGCGTCGCGCTGGGCACCGTGGCCGTCGCGTCAGCCCCGACGATCCCGACGGCGACCGCGACACTTGATACCGCACGCTCCGCCAGCGAGACACTCGCAATCGGGGGTGGCACGGTTACCGCAATCGGCGCCGACGGAACCACCTACACGCTCACCGTTCCCCCCACGGGGCGTACACGCTGCCGATCACGATGACCCCGGTGATGGCGCTGTCGCCGGCGAGCGCCGTGGGGAAGCTCGTCGATGGAGTGATGATCACGCCGGTCACCGAGGCTCCAACCGGGACGACGCTCGAGATCAAGCGCTCGAGCGCTCCGCCGGCCTCGGCCCGGGCCGTCGGCTTCGGCGGGATCGATCCCCCCGGCGGCGCCTTCGACCTGCCGGTGATCGCGAGCACCGACACGACCCTGAGCGTCTCGACCTTCGGAGGCTACGGAATCGCCGCCCCCGCGACTCGCCACGTCGCCTCTGATCGTGTAACCCCCGTCCCCTGCCAGCGCCCAACGCGAGCGTCGTCAGCCGACGTGCACGCCCGCGCGTCCGCGGAGGCCCCGATGTTGATCTCGTGCGTTTCGCAAGCGGCCCGCGATCAGAATCTCACCAGGGCGCAGCTCGATGCGTGGGCGGCCAATCCGCCCGGCGTGCAACGCGAGGTCGCGACCAATGCGGTGTTTGAGTCGGTCTCCGAGCCCATCCTCGACGAGATGCGCCAAGTGCTAGACGCGAAGCCGACCGAAGAGGGGGTGGCTGAGCTTGAGCAGCTCAACGTACTTGGGGCCGACGTCCTCCGGGATGCCCAACTCGCGGGGGTCGACCCGGAGGTGACCCAAGGGGTCCACGATGGGCTGTACGCGGCCGCCGCGTATCACTGCAAGCTGATCAAATCGATCTGCCAGGGACCCCAGCAGCCGTCCTCGGACATCTTCGTCTCCTACCTATACGAGGCGATCGCCTCAGGTCAACAGATGGAGCTCATGGGCGCCGCGCCGGACGACATCGCCTCGGTCACCCTGGCGTGCGCGAACCGAATCAAGTTCCAACTCGACGTCAGCAACGACGCTACGGTCGACCGCACCGGCGGCTGGACGAGCCACGTGGTTATCACCGACAGCGCGAGCGTCACGAGCGCCGACTTGCAGTTCCACGCCGCAGGCACGACCCTGAGCTACCAGCAGGCAAGCTCGAAGGCCGATCCCAGCTTCGCCGCCTCCGGAGGCTCGGCGACGATGGTTTCAGAGAACGGAACGCTCGCTTTGGCGGGGATGGAGGTACTCGCGACTCGCCACCCTCGTTGCGACATCAACGGCAAGTTCTTCATCGAGCGCCACACCTATCTCTTCCTCAACAGCGCTGCCCTTTGGGACGATCAGCAGCAGGTCCAGCTCGCCGAGAACGGCCAGACGGGCGGATTGCCGCCCGCGCCGGAGGCGGTCGCCTCGATCGCGTGGCTGCAGGACTACGCGCCAAAATCGCCGCGGTTCCAGCTGGAGTTCAGCAAGCCGCCATTCACCCGACAGGACTCGGGGAGCTGCGTGCAGGTCAGTGGCGACGGGTGCACGACGTTCTCCTACAACGCCTCGATCAAACTCACCGCTCTTCCGAAGTAGACGCGCGGCGCCGAGCTCCAGCACACCTCCTGCCCGGACGAGCTACACGGTCAACAATGGCCCCGGCGATCAGACCGACGCCGCGCGAGGAGCAAAGCAAGGCTGAGGCTCCATTCCTCTCGGCTTGATCCTGCTGGTCGCCAAACTCGGGGCGGGTGCGCTGTTCGCAGAGCCCTTCCCGTTGTGCGACGCGGCGGCGCCATCAAGGAACCTCGGCGGCGGACGCTCGGGACTGACCGCTGGTGGATCCTCGGTGAGGCGCCCGTGCGGCCGGGCTTGGCCCGAAGAATCTCGTGGCCACATTCGGCAAGGACCAGTCGTCTGTCATTAGTTTAGACACTATGGAGGTTGTCGTCCGGCCGGTGTGGTGGAGTCGGCCGGTCCCCCACACGATCGTGGGGTGATTGAAGCCGTGCGGGCTCCACCCCGCGCGGCGACCACAACCGCATAGGAGAGCCGACCATGGCGAAGGTTCGCAGTTGGGCTGGCCTGGATGTGCATGCGCGTAGCGTGCTGGCGGCGAGTATGGACAGCGAGACGGGTGAGCTGAGGGTGCGCAGGCTGTCGGGCGAGACGAGCGAGGTGGTCGAGTTCTGCTGCTCGCTGCCCGGTCCGACGCGAGTCGCGTATGAGGCCGGACCGACTGGCTACGGGCTGGCTCGAGCGCTCGAGGCGGCAGGGGTCGGTTGCGTGATCGCAGCGCCGGGAAAGATCGAGCGTCCCGCTCAGGATCGCGTGAAGACCGACCAACGAGACGCCGAGCGTGTGCTGCGACTGTTGATGATCGACGCGCTGCACCCGGTCCGGGTGCCGAGCAGCGCGGAGGAGGCGCTGCGCGATCTGGTGCGTGCGCGGGAGGCGCTGCGCGGGGATCTGATGCGTGCGCGCCAGCGGATGGGGAAGCTGCTGTTGCGCCACGATGTCCGCTACGTGGAGAACGCGAGCACCTGGTCTGCGTCTCATCGCGCGTGGCTGAGGAAGGTCGACCTCGGTGAGCGTGGCGCGCAGGCGACGCTGCTTGACTACTTGGGCGCGGTCGACGCGCTCGTGATCCGCCGCGACGCGCTGGAGGCCACGATCGGCGAGCTCGTCGCCGACTCGCCGTGGGCGCAGACGGTCGCGAGGTTACGGTGCCTGCGTGGGATCGACACGCTCTCGGCGGTCGGGCTGTGCGCCGAGGTCGGCAGCTTCGAGCGGTTCGAGCGGCCCGGGCCGCTGATGAGTTATCTCGGGCTGGTTCCCTCGGAGGACACCAGCGGCGAGAAGCGCCGGCAAGGCGCGATCACGAAGTCCGGGTCGCGGCACGCCCGCCGGCTGCTGGTTGAGGCTGCCTGGCACTACCGCCGTGCGCCCAGGCTGGGTACCACGCTCGAGCGCCGCCAAGAAGCACAGCCCGCCGCGGTGATCGCGATCGCGTGGAAAGCGCAGCAGCGGCTGCATCGCACCTGGCGACGGCTCGATACCGAGCGCGGCAAGCGCCGCACGATCGTCGCGGTCGCTGTCGCCCGCCAGCTCGTCGGGTTCGTCTGGGCGATCGCCACCACCGACTAACCCGGCCGACGCACCACGTCGGTCAAGGAGGCGGCGGGAGCGATCCGGCCACCACGCGCGAGAGCATCCGCGGTCTAACTATGAGCAGTCGCTCTGGCCACGCTCGATCTTTAGACAGCCGGGCTCTCACGACGAAACACGGTCTTGCGGTAGCCAACCCGCGTATAAGAGTCTGACCACGCGTCGCGCACCCGCCGGACCCGCCGCCTCCTTGACCGACACGATGCCCGCGCCCAGCCGCGGGCATCTGGTGCTTAACCCTTGACAATCCAACCTCCATAAGAGTTAGAGCCTCAGGTGACCGCTCCAGCGGCATAGCAGTAGCCGGAAGATCACCATGCGTCCACTCATCGTTGGCAACAGCGACGGCCGTGGGAGTGGCTGGGGCGTCATTAGACGGACGACCCGGTCCGCCACGGCGTGCAGAGCCTCGCACACATCAGGGTCCGCGACCGGCATGGCGACTATTACCCGTTGGGAATCCTCCGCACCCACCGCGTGGATCGCGGGCCGCGCAGGTGCACGATCGTCCCCGCTGTCACGTAATCGGCTGAGGGAAAGAGGCGTTGGTGGTCGTCGGTGGTCATGGTGAGTGCGAGGTATCCGTCGCTGCTGCCCGATGCGATCCAATGGCTTTGATACTGCGACTCGCCGGGCCTCGCAGGGCGCACCTCACGGACTGACCGGGTCGGTGACCGGGCCAGTCTGCGGGATCGAGCACGATCGTGACCGAGCGTCGGGTCTCACGGATCACGTCCACTATGGTGGCCGGCCGCCACGCGGGGTCCAGCGAGAGATTTGCGTTGTCGAGCGTGGGCACTCCGGCGCGAGCATGCCGGGCCGCGGCGCGCATCGCGTGCGTCAGATGACTGAAGCGCGCGGGCGCGGATCTGGCATATCGCGACCTACGGCCGCTGAGCGCCGACGAGGACGAACGCGATAACCGCGGGGTCGGCTGTCGGGTTGCGCCAGGCGTGGCGGGTTCCGTTCTGGATCACGATGTCTCCGGGGTTGAGCTCTGTCACGCGGCCGTCGTCGAGCTCGAGCACGGGATGGCCCTCCAGCACGATTCCGTCGCGGGGCGAGATCCACGGGCGTGACCACGAGCTCGCGCTGGTCCGGGGCGAGCTTGGACGTCTGGCCGATGGGATCGGAGCGGTGGTCGTCGTGGAGGGCGGCGCCGGCATGGGCAAGAGCCGCCTCCTGGCAGAGATAGCGAGCGTGGGCCGGAGCATGCGGGTCGCGGTCGGCAGTGGTGCCTCCGAGCCGGGCGAGAGCATCGTCGAGCTGGCAGCTCTGCTCGCGACCTTGTTCGACGGGCCGGCGCCGTTGCTCGATCGCCGCGAGCTTCAGGGCCTTCCCGCACAGCCCGAACAGCGGTATTGGGTGTTGCGGGACCTGGAGGCGATGCTTGAGCGCGCCGCCCTCGCGTCGCCGTTACTGATCTGTATCGACGATGCCCAGTGGGCCGATGGCGGCACGGCGGCGGCCCTTCGCACGCTTCCCGGGCAACTGGCCGGGCTACCGATCGCCTGGGTGATCGCGGTTCGCGCCTCGGAGCAATCGTCGGCCGTCGTCAAGGCGCTCGACCAGCTCAAGCGAAGCGGCGCGACCACGATCGCCCTCGGCCCACTCGAGAGCGACGCGGTGGTCCAGTTGGCGGCGGACGTTCTGGGAGCTGAGCCCGACGACGGGGTTCTCGGCCTCGTCGAGGGGGCCGGTGGCGTGCACATGTGGCGCGGCGAGCACCTCAGTGTGCTCGGTCGCTACGACGAGGCGTTCGCAATCGCCGCCGAGGGCCTCGCGGCGGCCCGCCGCGACCGCCAGGGGTGGGCGTATCAGATGTTCGAGACCTGGCGCGCCCGCATGCTCTTCGCGACCGGGCGCCTGTCTGAGGCGACGGCCACCCTGGAAGGGCGTTTCAGTCTGGAGGACGGCAGCCGCGCCGCGGGCGCACTCGAGGCCGCCGGTATCGTCGCGCTCGGCTCGCTGGCACTCCACCTCGGCGACGCTCGACGGGTGCGCCGGCTCGGCGACATCGCGCACGTCATGCTGGAGCAGGGAACGCCGGCGGTGCGGCGCCACGCCGGCTGGCTGCTCGCGCTGTTCGCGATAGCCGATGGCGACGCCTCCGCGGGTAGGGTTCTGGCTGTGCGCGCCGATCGAGCCCGGAGGACGCTCGATCCTGCCGCGGATCCCGATCGACATCACCGACGAAGTCCAACTCGCCCGCATCGCCCAGGCTGCGCAGGACAGCGAGCTCGCACGCGTGGCCGTCGAAGCCTCACGCCGGCGAGCAGAACTGAACCCGGGCGTCCGCACGATTGCGGCGATCGCCGCCCATGTTCGCGGCCTCGCGGAAGACAGCCAGCCTGACCTCACACGCGCCGTCGACCTCTTCGCGCGCGGCCCGCGGCCACTCGCGTTCGCAACAGCGCTCGAAGACCTCGGCGCGAGCGTTGCCGCCGACGGCCGTGAGGCCGGAGTCGATGCCCTCGGCCGCGCCTTGACCGTGTACACCCAGATCGGGGCCACGTGGGACGCGCGCCGTGTACGCGGCCGGCTCCGGGAGCTCGGGTGCGGCGCCGGATCGTCACATCGGAGCTTCCGACAAACGGATGGGAGGCGATGACCGCCACCGAGATCGTCGTCGCGCGCCTCGTCGCAGAGGGCATGACAAACCGCGACGTGGCCGAACGGCTGTTCGTCTCTCCCCACACGGTGAACAGCCATCTTCGCCACATCTTCGCGAAGCTTGGAATCAACTCCCGTGTAGAGCTGGCGCGGATCGCCGGTGACCACGAGCGCCGCTGAGGCGAACTGTTCCCATCGCAGGCGGGTACACCGCTGGGCATCGCAACGGCGCAGCGGGGAGCGCTCACCACGGCCACGCGACGCGTCGGGCTGGAGGACGCCGCGCTCACACGAATATGCCGACGTCTGCATTGGCCGGGCGGGTCGAGAAGTCCGCTCCAGTTGTCGAGGGGCAGACAGCGAAGCGGTCTCAAGACACCTGCTTCGCCCTCGCGAAGCACAGCGGCACCGCGGCTAGGGCACCTGCTCCGCGCGGAACTCGGGACTCACGCCCCCGCGGTGGCCGCGACGATCTGAACGCCCGCTGACCGCGTCCGCAAGCCGATCCACCACCGAACGTGCGCGCGTCCACGGGACGCGCCCGCCGCTGGCGATCTGCACGTCTCAGACTGGGGAACCCTCACCGGACATGGTGACGAGCCTTGGGAATTGGCGAGACCCACGCCGGCCCTTCGCGGCGGTTCACTTCGCAGGTTGCGCCGTGTCGCCACAGCGGAGGGCGCGGTGACGATGGTCGAGTTCGGCGGACGGGCTAGTTGCCTGAAGGAGTGGGCAAGAGCGGGTGACCGTGTGCATGGAGGTGCACGGGAAGGGCTTCGGCCGGGCGTCTTTCCTTGGCCTCGCGATCGGCGAAGCGGTCGTAGATCGCGTTGATTTCGTCCATAACGGAGACGAGCTCTTCAGCCGTGAGGTATCTGACGGTGTCGGTCACAAACGCGGCGCGCCGCCACTTGATCGGATATGTGAGGCGTCGCGACCACCAATCGCGCATCTCTTCAAAGGTGCGTGCGACGAAGGTCCGCTCGAGCGCCTCGCCGGCTGCGGCCGCGTCGGGGTCGTCGGCACTTGCGGTTTCGAAGCTGTGCGAATGGCTAGTGAGGCGCCAGGGGCGCCTGCGTCCGCGACCTTCGCCGGCGTCCTCTACGAAGCCGTACTTGGCAAGGGTCTGGAGATGCCACGACATGTTCCCTGGGCTTTCATCGAGCAGCTCTGCTGCCCGAGTGGCGGTGATCTCTCCGTCGCGACGGACTGCCTGCAGGAGAGCCACGCGCAGCGGATGTGCGAGTGCTCGCATGGCTCGGGCGTCAGTGATCACCTGACGGCGCGGCCGCGAGTCAGTTGTCGACTCGTCGGCGGCCGCGGCCGCCGGGTGGCCTTCGGACGGGGTCTGGGCACGCCGGCCCTGCGTGGCGTCAGTCTTGTTCCTGGGCTGCCTGCGGGATGTCATGCCGATACTGATCGGCGCCGGCGCTGCGGCTCCGCACGACGCTTCGCGCTGCGGGGCACAGCCAGCCGCAGGCCGACGTCGATGAGCAGCCAGGCAGTTCGGTGCCTGGCGGCAATGACCGGGTGTCGAGGTTCGCGCCTGGTGAGGGTTGACTTGGCGCTTCGCTGAAGCTCAGCGCAGCGCTCTCCGGCTAGTGCTTGAACGAGTGTGGGGTGCTGGTACAAGGGACGCTCCGTTCCACAAGAGTTCTTGTCACAAGGCTACGTGTCAAAAGAACCCTTGTCAAGCCGACCTGACCCTACCGCGTTCACCGCGCAAGGGATGGCCGCCTCGGCGCCGTGATCGCCTCCTTTTGCACGAACACCGCGCCCAGTGCATGATCGCGGTCGAAACGCTTGGCCCGTCGAGTATGCACGGGGGAGATGCTCGACGTCGCGGCAAGGCTGTCCGGTGTTGCCGTGATCGCCACCCGATGCGCCGCAGCGGCGCGTCAGGTAGCGGGCGTACTTGCACAGCATCTGCGGGTGCTGGTAGTGCACGTAGTCCCAGATCGGTGGTAACTACGGTCGAGCGCTCGCGCGATCGGCCGATGCGGTTGCATGGAGAGGGCGATACGAACGGGGCCGCTTCCGGTATGCGCTCGGATTGAGCACAGCGAGACGGAGCGCACGGAAACGCGGTATGGGCGCCATCGTCGGATTTGATGATGCTGCTGTGGTGAGCGGGCGTTCATCGCCCGGCAGCGTCGCCGGTGTTGCCGGGCCGCTGAGGGGCGTGGTCGCAGGGGTGTCGCGGCCGGTGCGGGTCGGGCACGTGTGGCTTGCGATCGCCCTGCTAGCGGCGCTCGTCTGCGGGTTGACGTCGGGGGCGACGGCCACGCCGACGCGGCTTGCGGAGAGCGCCGCGTGTTTCATCGCAGCCGTGTTGCTCGCGGCGCGTGGGGGCGGCTCGCCGCTCGAACGCGCCGGGCTGGTCGCGTTCGCGCTCGCGTCCGCGTCTTTCGGCGCGATGATCGCGCTCAAGACATTCACCGGCGAGCCGCCAGGGTTCTCGACGGCGTTCGACGCCGCCGACTTCGTCCAGTTGTTCTTCTACCCGGTTGCGCTCGTTGGTCTTGCGCTCGTCGTGCACGCGCGTCTGACGGTCGCCTCGGCTCGCGCTTGGCTCGACGGCATGATCGTCGCGCTCGGCGCCGGCGCCCTCGGCAGCATCGCCTTCCAATCGGCTGTGCTCGCGCACGCGTCAGGGGCGGCGCTCGCGTTCGCCGTGTGCGACCTGACGCTGGCCGCCTGTACGATCGGGCTGATTGCGGTCGCGGGCTCAGAGCTCGATCGCGCGCTTGCGTTCGTTTTCGGCGCCCTGTTCTGTTTCGCCGCCGTGCATGCCTTCTATGGCTACGCTCCAGGACTCGGCAGGTATCACCCGGCGGGCCTGCTCGTCCTGGTGCGCCCGGCGATGCTCGCGCTCGCCGCGATCTGCGTGTGGCAGATGCGTCGCGAGCCCGCCGTTGTCACCGACGTTGGCCGCGGCATCACGCTGCCAGTCGTGTTCGGCGTGCTCGCAGTCGGAATCCACTTCGCCGACCACTCCGGGCAGCCCTCGACGGCAGCGATCTGGCTCTCGGGCGCGTGCCTGCTGGCGGTCATCGCCCAGCTCGTGCTGACGTTCTCGGCGACGAGACACCTCCTCGCCGAACGCTCCGAGCAGGCGCTCACCGATCCGCTGACTGAGCTTCCCAACCGGCGCTCATTGACCTTGGATCTCGACGTCGCTCTCGCGTGCCGTCGCGGCGAGCAGCGGGTGCTGCTTGCCGTGTACGACCTTGACGGCTTCAAGGCCTACAACGATGCGTTCGGCCACGGCGCCGGAGATGCCCTCCTGCGGGCACTCGCGGCTCGCTTCGCAGGGGCCGCGCGCCGCCACGGCGCGAGGGGTTTCCGGATGGGGGGCGACGAGTTCTGCGCGCTCTCGACACTCTCCCCGGACAACGATCCGGCACCGGCACTTCGGGATCTGTCGGCCGCGCTGTCAATGCGCGGGCGCGAGTTCGGGATCTCCGCATCCGGCGGTCATGCGCTCGTCGAGACCGATGCCCGCGACGCCAGCTGGGTGATCGGCGAAGCGGACCGCCGCATGTACGAGAACAAGCGCTCCGCCCGCCTGTCGGCGTTTCATCAGGCCAAGGACGTACTGCTCGCCACCCAAACGGCAGCGAACCAGGCGCTATCCGAGCACACGACCGCCGTCACGGTACTGGCCACGCAAGTCGCCCGCAGTCTCGGCCTCTCCGACCCGGAGATCCAGCACGTCGTGCACACCGCCGATCTTCACGACATTGGGAAGGTCGCGATTCCCGCCGAGATCCTGCACAAGCCGGGGGCGCTCATGGAGACCGAATGGGAGCTTGTGCGCCAGCACACCGTGATCGGCGAGCAGATCGCCGCCGCGGCCCCGGCGCTCGCGCCGGTCGCGCCGCTGATCCGCGCATGCCACGAGCGCTACGACGGGCGCGGCTATCCGGACGGCCTCGCCGGAGAGGAGATTCCGCTCGCCGCGCAAATCGTGTTCGTCTGCGACGCGTTCGACGCGATGACCTCCGAGCGCTGCTACTGCGCGGCGCTGCCTGCCGAGGAGGCGTTCCGGCGGCTGCGCGAGAATGCGGGAACACAGTTCGCTCCCCGCGTCGTCGACGCATTCTGCGAGCTGTTCGAAGCCGGAACGCGCGAAGCCGCGTAGAGCCAGCGCTGGTTGCGCCCAGAGGGCCCGCAAGTTACGGGCACGCGTCGGACTGCTGTCGTACCGGCGGGCTTCGCTGGCCGGACCAGCAACTCGGACACCAGGCCGGTATCGGCGATGATCTGGGCGAGGCTCGTTCGGCTCGAGTGAACAGCTGAATGCCGCTGATCGCCGCGTCCGAAAAGCAAGGTTGAGCGGACGCTCCCCATCACGCGAAGGTACTCGTCGCCAGGAGTCGGCCCGGCCGGGTGGTGCCGGACGTTCTGCCTAGGCAGCCGCGGCAGTGCGACCACATCTCGAGGCTGCTGGGTCTTGGTGATAGCGGAAGTGAGGTGCGGCTGCCAGACGGCCTGGTCCTTCTCGAATCGCGTCGCGGTCTGCAGTGCTGCAATTCGATCGATGGGGAAGCGAGCTGGCGCGCGCACAGCGCGGTCCGAGACTAGACCGTGGATTTCACCAACGATAAGGTCAGGCCCGACCGAGGGTATGCGAGCTGCGTCGGTCAATCCCGCTGGCTCGCTCAACGTGGGGAGGGACCAAGTGATCGGGGTCAACGTCACATTCGAATACGACGGCGAGATTGATCGCGCACGCGTGATCGCGGTGGCCGAGAGCGCCCGCGGCATGTTCGAGGGCATGCCCGGTCTTCGCTTCAAGTTCTTCACGTTCGACGAGGAGCATCACCGGGCGATGAACTTCTACGTCTGGGACTCGAAGGATGCAGCCGAGAGCTTCTTCTCCGAGGAGTTGCGGGAGCGAGTGACCGGCCTGTACGGGGTACCACCCACGATCGATTTCGTCGAGATCGCCCAGATGGTTGACAACTCAGCCTCTTAGCACGACACCTGCGACGCGAGCTGCTCATTGGCCTCGCTAGCCCATCAGCAGAGCTCAACCAGACGAGAACGGCCCGCGGCTCCCGTCCGCTGTCGGCTATGTGCTCATCTTGGGTGGCTGTGTCTTGATCGGCGCTGTGCTCGGAGCGCACGGCGGGAATCTCAGCAGGCTCAGAGACCACCGCCAGTAATCCGCCGATCGTCTCTGAGCGACCGAGCCCGGTTCGCCCCCAGAGCTCCTTCGGCGCTGCCGCGGAACCCACCCGCTTGGCTGTCGCTCCGCAAGCCAGTCGCTGTAACGGGAAAACCCCGCTTCGAGCCGGAGGTGAGTTTCATCCAAGCAGAACCGACGCCCTCCTGATCGGCCAAGACCGCGCCTGCGCTTCGGCCCTCACGAACGCCGAGGCATCTGACTCGCCGAGCGAGGCGCGATCACTCGACCGTCCTGCACGGGGCCTTCGGGGCCGGTGCCGCCTGTGGCCTGGGTGTGGCCTAGGAGCCGCTTACCCGCCTAGCCCGCCCGGCGGCGGTAGAGGCCTCTCGCGAGCGTCACCGAGACGGCGATCAGTCCGAGGCTCCAGATGATCGCGTGCCACTCGCTGCTCGCCGCTGGGTTTCCGTTGAGCAGCGCCCGGACCGAGTCGGCGACCGCGGTGGCGGGCTGGTTTGCGGCGAATCCCTGCAGCCATGACGGCATCGTCTGCACGGGCACAAACGCGCTGCTCGGGTAGGGCAGGAAGCTGACGAGGAACGTGATCCCTTGCGCCGCCTCCGGGGAGCGCACGACGATTCCGATCGCCGCCGCAAACCACGACAGCGCGAGAACGTACAGGGCAAGGATGCCGATCGCTGCCATCCAGTTGCTGGGGGCGCCGTGCGGCCTGAACCCGATCGCCAGCGCGACCGCAAATACGACCGCCGAGGACAGCAGGTTTCGCAGGACGCTGGCCACCACGTGGCCGTTGATCAGCGTCTCTCCGCGCACGTCGAGCGAGCGGAAGCGGTCGATGATCCCGGTGGTTAGGTCATGCGAGACGCTGACCGCGGTCGTGGCGGCGCCGAATCCGACGCACACCAGCAGCACACCCGGGACGACGTAGTCGACGTAGCGGCTGCCCGTGTGGATCGCTCCGCCGAACAGATACACGAACATCAACATCAACAGGACCGGCAGCACGAACGCGGTCATCAGCGAATCGACATTGCGCAGCGAGAGACGCAGCGAGCGGCTCACCATCGTTTGCGCCTCGGTCCAGAGCCGGCTGGGCGCACGCATCGGGCGCTCGCTGATCGACACGGCGGACGAACGATCAAACATCGGCGGTCTCCTTTTCGGTGGTGTCGAGGTGACGGTCGGTGAGGGCCATGAACACGTCGTCGAGGCTCGCCTGGACGAGCGAGAAGCGGGCGACCCGGGACCGCTGGGGATCGAGCTCGTCGAGCACAGCTCGGACCTCACGTGCAGTGCCGTCGGTGGCCACGCCGATCCTCAGCAGCTCACCGTTGGCGTGGGTGGCGCGGTCGCCGAGCAGCTCGCTGAGCTCGTCGAATGCGGCCGCGTCGGTCAACTCCAGGTCCAGCCGCTGATCGGCGATCTGCTGCTTGAGCTCGGCGGCGCTTCCCTCGGCGACGATCGCGCCGCCGTCGAGCACCGCGATCCGGTCCGCGAGCGTGTCGGCCTCCTCGAGGTATTGGGTGGTCAGGAACACCGTGACTCCGGTCGCCGCCAGCTCGGTGATGAGCTGCCAAGTGGCCCGGCGGCTGCGAGGATCCAGGCCGGAGGTCGGCTCATCCAGGAACAGCACCTCCGGGTGTCCGATCAGGCTCGCGGCCAGATCCAGCCGTCGGCGCATCCCGCCCGAATATGTGCTCACCCGCCGGTCGGCGGCTCCCACCAGATCGAAGCGCTCGAGCAGCTCAGCGGCGCGGGCTTTGGCCCACCGTTCCGGCAACTGCCGCAGCCGAGCGATCATCTGCAGGTTCTCGCGTCCGGTCTGCAGCTCGTCGACCGCGGCGTACTGCCCGGTCAGACTGATCCGGCGGCGGACCTCCTTGCGCTGAGCGACCACGTCGTGGCCGGCGACGAGCGCTCGCCCGTCGTCAGGGGCCGCCAGCGTGGCCAGGATCCGCACGGTCGTGGTCTTGCCGGCGCCGTTAGGCCCCAGCAGCGCGAACACGCTGCCGCGGGGCACCCGCACGCCGATCCCGTCGAGCACGACGTGATCGCCATATGACTTGCGAAGGCGGACTGCCTCGATTGCGATTTCGTCGAACATGTATCTCCTGTTGCGATCGCTGACCAATAAACTGCGTATGTAGTACGCGTTGCGTAAGGTATACGCAGTTTCTGCAGCTGTCAAGGAGACCCACTGAGAGATGAGCGCCGAAAGCAATCAGCAGGACGATTCCCGCGGCGCGGAGAGCGCGCCGGCGCCGCGCCCGATTCCGCCCAGCATCGAGCTGGCCTGGGGCTTGCGCGACCAGGGCGCCCGCGGCCCCAAGCGGGGTCTGGTGCTCGAGCGGATCGTCGAGGCGGGAATCGCGATTGCCGGCGAGGAGGGCCTCGACGCGCTGTCGATGGGCCGGGTGGCGCGGGAGCTCGGAGTGGGGACCATGTCGCTCTACCGCTATGTCGCGGCGAAGCGCGAGCTGCTGACGCTGATGGTCGACTCCGCACTGGGCTTCCCGCCACCGGCGCAGGAGGGCGAGGACTGGCGCGCCGGGCTGGCACGATGGGCGGTGGGTGTGCGCGACGCCTACCGGCGCCACCCCTGGGCGCTCAAGATCCCGATCGACGCGCCGCCGCTGGGTCCCAACAATGTCGCTTGGCTCGACGATGCGCTACGGACGCTCGCCAACACGCCATTGGCAGAGCAGCAGAAACTCTCGTCGGTGCTGTTGGTCAGTGGCTTCGTCCGCAACGATGCGACGTTGACGGCAGATTTCGCGGCGGCCGCCGAAGGCGAGCTGGTGATGCCCGGCTACGGCACGCTATTGGCGCAACTGACCGACGAAGCCGACTTCCCGGCTCTGCACCGCGCGATCGCGTCGGGGGCTCTCGACGACGAGGACGACATCGACCACGAGTTCAACTTCGGCTTGGAGCGGGTGCTCGACGGGATCGAGGTCCTGATCGAACGCGAGCGTGGCCCCCTGCGCGGCCGCAGCCGCGGGCGCAGCGCGAGCCCGAAGCCGCGCGGGACGAGTGCTTGAGCGAGCAGGGCGATGGCCGCACGGCAAGGTCGCGCTGCACACCGGCGGGCGGCCAAGCGCACGGCCCCAGACTCGCTCCTGCCTAGTCGCCATTCGAGCAGTCTTGACGAGACGGCCGCTCCGCGCCGAAGGGAGCCACTGATGCCTGCGTCTCATACGGGATCGACCAGCGGACAGTCCCTCCCGAGCGTCCGCTGCCGCGATTCCTTGCTGCGCGCCGTCGCGTCGCATGACGGGAAACGCTGACCGAACGCCGAGCAGAGGAGCGCCATCCTCGAATACGAGCGTCTAGACCTCGCTCCCCGCCACGGCCGGCTCGAAAAACACGTCATCGCCGACTGCGACCCTGCCCGGCGTAACGGTGCTTCCGTAAACACCTGCGCAGCCGTCTCGGTGCCGGGCGATCTGGCGCAGAATTGCCGGGTCTCGCTCGCCGCTGTGCGGGTCCACCGTCACGATCACGCAACGCTGGTCGCGGCGATCCACGCGCATCCGCACCGTCCCGATCCGCAGGATGCCTCCGACCCAGGCCTCCTCGGGAAACGCAACGTCGCCGACCGCCTCGACGAGCAGGTTGGGTCTGAACCGCTGGCGCTCGAGCGGGCGACCGGCGAGCTCCCGGAGTCCTTGGACGGTGCGTGCGCTGATGAGCGACAACGGCATCGTGTCGAACACGCCGCGGTCTTGCTTGATGACGTGCACCCCATCACCGAGCAGCGCTGCCAGCGCGCCGTCGGTGACGTCGTACTACTCGCCGCCTGCCGTACAGACGACCCATCTGGGGCCGCTCGCGCAACGTCAGCCACGGGAACCCGCTCCACCACACCCGGGCGTATGAACGCCGACCGGCGATCCCCCGCGAGACCGTGCCAACCAACATAGCCTCGGTCAGGCCCTCGGCCTGCATCGACTTGACCGGATAGCGCCACAGCCCGACAAGCGTCCGGACTCGCATTCGCGTCTCCTTCCAATCAGGAACTCGATCGTTGAGGCGATCTGAACCGCCGCCAAGATCGCGGTCGTGTGCGTCCGATGCGGTCACGCCGTGGCCGGCTCGGGGAGCGGGAGGGCGGCCAACAGCTCCTCGGTAGGGGCCTCGGTGAGTGCGCCGCGGTCGGTCTCGCCAGCCTCGGAGGCCCTGACGATGTCGATCGCGATCGAGCGCACCTGACCGGCGATGTCGCCCAGAGCGATGTTTGGATCGCGTGCGGCGGCGGCAGTCGCGCGGCCGGCGGCCTGCAATGCGATGCGGAGTACGTCCCCGCTGCGCCAAGGTTCTTCGAACTGCGCCGGCAGCTCCCACGCCGCCAGGCCGAGATCCCGGATCGCTTCGGCGAGTTCGGCTTGCGGTGGACGTCCGCCGCGCACGTACTGCCTGACGTTACGCGCGAGCACCCGCGCGCTGCGGGCAGCGAGGTCAGCATGGTCCACGGTGCGGGCGTACCGCTCCAGCTCGGTCCGCGTGGAGCGCCGCAGCGGCGCCCAACGGGCGGTGTCGCTGCCGGTAAGTACCGCGTGCCGCAGCTCGCTGACACGGGTCTCGACACTCTCGGCCGCGTGCGCCGCGGCCTCGCCGCGACGGAGGTCGCCGGCGGCCAGTGCCGCAGCGGTATCTCGCAGTACGGCCCCCAGCTCGCCGAACGCAGCGTTGGTGGCACGCGCGACACCGACGACGGGATTGGGCGGGAAAACGAGCGTGTGGACCGCTAGCGCCACGCCACCGCCGATCAGCACATCGAGCAGACGCACCTCGGGCGTCGATGAAAGCGTCGCGACGAGGATCGCCGACACGGCCGCCTCGGTCACCAGCAGCTCTCCTCCCCCGAGAATCACCGCCGCCAGCATCGCCAGCACGACCAGCAGTCCGACCTGCGGAAGCCCGGTTCCGATCGCACGTACCAGCAGGTCGGCGAGCACGATTCCCAGCATCACCCCCGCGATCAGCTGGACCGCTCGCTGTCTGCGCTCCCCGAACGCCGCGCCCAACGAGATCACCGCCGCGATTGACGCGAACGCCGGCCGATGCTCGACACCCAACAGCGCCGCGACATACCACGCACCGACTGCGGCCGCACCCGTCTGCAGAATCGGCCACAGATGACCATGCAACCGTCGGCGAGCCAACGGCATCAATCGGCGCCTCATACCACAAGCAACCCGCCCATCAACGAGCCGTTACAACCCCACCCGCCTTGATCACCGGGTGCTAACACTCGATGTCAGCGAGATCGCTCGCCCGCCCAAAGGCAGACAGACCGATGTGCCGACCGCGTTGGGCGCCGACACGCAGGTTCTCCACCGGGCTGGCCTAACACTTCGCGAGCGGTCGTGGCGCGCGGCTCTGCGGGTCCAAGCGCAGCAGCGTGGGCGATGCTCAGCGCCTCGACCGGCGCTTGAGCGCTGGCCAAGCGGTCAGTTCTGGGCCCTCGATAGGCGGGCGGCAGTCGCGGCCGCTGGCCTCTACGGTGCTGTAGCCGGAGGCGCCGAGAGCGAGTCGTTCGCGCATGGCGGGGTGTTCGCGCAGGGCAGAGCGTTCGTGCACGGCAAAGTGTTCGCGCACGGCGGGGTATTGGCGCAGGCCGCCGTTGGCGTCTGAGCGGGCGGGGACGGATCGGGCGCTGAGGCGCCGGTCGGGACCTCCGGCGGCTGCAGCGCAGGTGTCGAGGCAGATGCGGCGTTCGGATCGGGCGCGCTCGGCGCGGAGGATTCCTCCGTGCCGCTTGCCTGGCCCTGGCCGCACTCCGCGGCGGCGCTGGGGGTTGCGGTGGGGGGGCTCTGGGCGGTGTTCGGTGTGCTTGCGGTCGCGCTTCCGCTGGCGTCGGCCGAGTCCGAGGTGAGTGCCGCGGAAGTGCCAGCGTCAGCTGCGTTGCCGGCGCCGGACGTGGCGGCCGTTGCTGGCGGCGGCGAGGAGGCCGCGCCGGCGGTTGCGCTTACCGCTTGGGCGGCACCGCCGCTGGCCAGCGCGGCTGATGGCGCAGTCGTGGATGCCGCACCAGATGGCGGAGCAGGCGGCGGGGGCGCGGTTGGCGTTTCGCCGGCAGCGGATGCGCCGCTCTCGGCGCCTTGGCTGGTGCTGGTCGAGGAAGCGGACGCGCCGGCGGAAAGAACAGCGGCGAGGGATTGTTGCGGTGCAGACGGTTGCTCGCCGCCGGCGGGCGCAGCGGACGCCGGCTGGCTTGGGGAGGACACAGCGGAGGTCGGTGTGGTGCTTGTGGAGGAGGGGTTCAGCGGGGCGACGCCGCCGAACGCCGAACCAGCGGGCTGCGACGCTCCGGTGCTTGGTGCGATGGCGGCGGGAGCGGAAGTCGACGCTGGACGTGGTGCTGTCGCGGACGCTGCGACGAGCCGCGGTGCCGGCGTGAGAGCGGTGAGAACCTTGGGCGCGCTGGTGGCGGCGACGACCGCGACCGCGGCGGTGGCGATCTTCGCCACCAGCGCGGTTGAGGCGGAGGATCCGAGCGTGCCGAGCACCGTCTGGCCGCCCAACGCCGACGCGAACGCGGCCGGTCCGCTCACGCCAGCGGCGCCCGCGCCTGCGGCCGCCGCTCCCGCGCCGCTTGCCGCCGCCGTGGAAACGCCGCCAGCGCTGACGCTCACCCCGCCCGCCGCGCCTGCCACGGCGCCCGGTCCCGCCGCCGCGCCCGTCGCGGAGGCCGAACCGACGGTGGCGGTCCCGGCGAACCCGGCGGTGCCGGTGCCTGCGCCAGCGACGCCTGCGGTACCTCCGCCCGCGCCCGCGAAGCCCGCAGCACCGGCGCTGCCATGAGCAGCAGATGCGAGCACAGGCGCCTTGAGCTTGGCGCTGAGCGCGACCGGGATGATGAGCGCGAGCGCGGAGCGCTGCCGGCGCACCTCATGCTCGTAGGCCCGGCAGGACGCGCACCGATCGATGTGCGCGCGCACTTGACCGCGGACGGGAATCATGCCGCGCGCGCTCGCCATTCGCTCCCGCACCTCCGAGCAGGGGCTCTCCCGCGCCGTGCGCGCGCGCATCAACCCCTCCCGCGCCTGGAAGATCAGCGCCTTGACCTTGTCGGATCGCAGGTTGAGCACGCTTGCGATCTCCGCGTGCGAGTAGTCCCCGAGCTCGAACAGCACGAGCGCGGCGCGCTGATCGTCAGGCAACCGCTGGATATCCTCAACGAGCTCCCGCAACTGCTCACGGCGCGCGACCAGGCTCGGCGGGCCGTCGAGCTCCGGACGCTCGACGACGATCGCGTCGCTGCCGACGAACTCGCGGTGGGCGCGCAGCTCCGAGAGGCAACGGTTGCGGGCGATCGTGTACAGCCATGGGCGCAGCGCGTCGGGGCGCCGGCCGCGGCTGAGCGCCTGGTACGCCGAGGTGAGTGTCAGCTGCAGCGCGTCCTCTCCCCATTCGCGACTTCCCAGCATGTGCACGCAGAAGCTGAGCAGGCTGGTCCCGTACCGGTCGACAATCTCCTCGAACGCGCGGTCGTCGCCCGCGCCAACGAGCGCGACGAGCTGCTCGTCGTGCGTGCCCGCGCCCCCATGTAGCGTACGGCCAATGCGTGCAAGCGCTGCTGCTGGCGCCACCCGCGAAGTGTATTGCGCGCGCGAAACGACGCCCAGCGCAGACGCTGCCAGGCGAGGCGACGCCCGGGGATTGCGCCCCGATCCCCGGGCGTCGTTCTCGAAACGGTGCGACGGGACTCAGGCCATTTCCCCTGACCCCGGCAGTTCATGCCCGAACGCCCCTTCGGACTGACACCGGCGTCAGGCGGCCGTTCCCGCCGGCGCTGCGTCCCTATGTCCCTTAAGACGCAGGCAGAACCGAAAGGTTGGCGGAGCTTCACAGAGGCCATGGAGCTTCTGACACACACCCGCTCAGACGGACTGTTCCCGGCCAGTACACTCCATCTGCCGGCTGGACGCCGGAGCCGCGCCGGCGCTGCGCCCCTACCGTCGGCGCTTCGGCTGGGGTCCGGGGGATGCCGCTCAACGCGCTTCCCCGGCCCCGCCATGTGCGCCGTGGCTGGACGAGTCGTCTTCTATGTGGTCTCCTACCCGACGACGGGCCCAACGTTGCACGCGGCGCTGGCGGAGATCAAGGCTCAGCGTGGCCAGCTCGACCGCGCGCGCACTCACCTCGAATCGGCCAGCCGTCTGCTCGGCGACGATTTCGTCTACTGGACCCTGTCCCGGGGAGCTGCAGCGGCGGAGGTCGCCCTCGCCGGCGGGCACCCACAGGAGCTACGGGAGATCTTGGATCCAGATGTGGAGCTCCCGCCCGTGTACCCGGCTTACCTGATGCCGCTTCACGTGCTGGCACTCCGAGCTGAGGCCGCGCTGGCGGGGCAGGCGCGCGCCGCCGGCGATGTTGCCGCGGAGGGCGAGGCGACCCGCAGAGCGCAGGCGCTGCTCAGGCGCGGGCGAGAGCTCATCACGCCTGAGACGTGGCCGCTCGGCTCGGCGCCCAAAGAGACGCTTCTGGAGCTGGAGCTGTGCGAGCTCGAGGCGCTACGCGCCGCCGCGGAGGATCGTGCCGAGGCATGGAGCGCACTCGCGGCCGGATGGGAGCGCCTTGGACGGCCCCTCCGCGGTGCGTATGCGCGGCTGCGAGAAGCGCAATCGGCACTCGGCGAGGACCTGCCACGGGATCGCGCCAGGGATGCACTGAGGTCGGCGCAGGCCACGGCCAGGAGGCTCGGCGCGCAGCCGCTCCTGGAGGAGATCGAGTTAGATTAGTCGCCCGCCGCCTGCGGGTGCGCCCGGTCGACGAGGACGGCGCCGTCGGGAACGAGTTCGCGGGCCTTACCCTGCGGGAGATCGACGTGCTGCGTCTCATCGCCGAGGGCCGGACCAATCCCGAGATCGGCAAGGCGCTCTACATGAGCCCCAAAACCGCCAGCGTCCGCGTCTCGCGAATCCTCTCGAAGCTGGACGTCAAAACCCGCACAGAAGCAGCTGGGGTGGCCCACCGGCTCGGCCTCCTCGGTACCTCCCAGCACGAGACCGCAACGTAACCTGCGGTCGACTCCGCGCGAGCTGCAAGCGGCTGGGCGGCGAGGTGGCGCCGGCGCGTGCGCTCCCGAACTTGCAGCGAAGCGGCCACCAAGCCGCCGTGACCCCCCTCAGGCGTGAAGGAGCCACGGTCGGCCAGCTCGAGACGGGCGACGCAGACCTGCTTTTGTTGTCTTCCCGGCATCTCGTCGGCGACTACACGTGCCCGGCAATGCGCGGCGAGCAGGGCCCGTAGGTGGACAGCTGCGCGTCCGCAAGCCGATCCACCACCGCACGCCGTCGGTACGAGACGGGGCTGGACCCGATCATCAAGCGTCCACTGAACGGCCCGCATCTCACATAGGGTGTGCGCACATTTCTCGCACTCACGGGGCTATACGGACGCCTCCGATCGGACCCGCGCCAGAACGAACGCAGGGGCCGGGGGCCGGAACCGGCATAGCCCTGCTCGTCGGCGTGCACGCGTCCCGGACGGTCGCAACCTCCTGATCGTCCCGAAACGCGCCGTCGCCCGCCGACCGGCACGTCCGGAGCTGCAAGCGCCTTGCGGCCGTTGCGGCGGTCCCCGGCGAACCGGCGGCGGTCGGTCCGAGAACGACGCCACTGCGAGCAATACCTGGTCGGTATCTCGTCCAGTGCGCCTGCGGGAAAGAATCGCCGCGTGGTCGAACGTCGCCGCGCGGTCGCGCTTGCGCGGCACTACCGCGAAGTCGAGAGGCTGTCGATCAGGCAGATCGCGGACCGGCTCGGCCGCTCGCCCGCGACCATCAAGGCGTACTTCTACGACCCAACGGCGCGGTGCGGGCGATCGCAGACGCCGAGCGATCTCCGCCTCTTCCGCATCGACGCGATCCAGTCTCATCGCCGACCGCTCCCCGATGGGAGCACGAGCTGGAGCCCTGCGATGTATGCGGGCGACAGCGCAATGTCGGCCGAACCGGTGCTGGCTGTGACGTGGAACGGCCTCTCTCGGGCTGGTCGGGCCGTGAGGTGCTGTCATCCCGCTGGCAGCTGGCCAGCCGGAGATGCCTTGGGTGCTGCTCGAGCAGCCGGGTCCGATCGCTGGCGCCAAGCAGCAGCTGGAAGCGACCGCTGGCACACGACCCACGTCAGCCCCTCCGCCGCGCCTGCGCGAGGGCGAGTCCCGCGACCCAGAACGGCACGAGCACCCATCCCTGCGCGCGGGTGTAGTGGCGCAGCTCGCCGTCCAGGTCGGCGCCCGCAAGCTCGGCTTCCAGCGCTCCTGGGTGCCACAGCGCAAGCACGTGCGCCGTAAGCGGAAGGTAGTTGGCGGCCAACCCCAACAGCCAGATCCCAAGAAAGAGGCCGACCACGCCGCCCCAGGTCAGCGCCCACACGCCGAGCGCAACGCCGCCGATCGTTCCCAGCGCGAACTCGGCGAGGATTACGCGGCGGCGGCGGCGGGTGCCGCGCGTGCCGTGCATGTCAAGCGCGGCAAGTCGCCGAACGTTCAACCCCGCGGCGTCACCTACCACCCTTGGCACTCCTAACATACCGCCGCGCTGCGGCCGGATGACGATCAGCCTGCTCCACAGTCCACATCAGGCCTCCCGAGCGAGCCGATTTACGTGCAAGGGCTTGATCTTTGGCTGCGGAATCCACGTGACCGAGGCTAGGAGCGGACCTTGAACCCGACCTTAATCGTGACGGACCGGCGTCCACGGAGATCTTCTACCGGACGGGCAGAGAGCCTACCCGCTTCACCGATACGGGAGGTGCGCTGCATCACGCCTGAGAGGTGAGCTGCATGAGCGCGCCCGTGGTCATCATGAGGTAGACCGGACGTGACCGGCCTCTCCGGCGGTCGCGTTATCGATCGTCGCCGCGGTCGGAGACTTCCGCCGGTTCCGCCGCCCTGAGCAGCTGGTGTCCTATCTCGGTCTGAACCCCCGCGTCAAGCAGTCCGGCGGGCAGCCCGCCAGCCACGGACAGATCACCAAGCAAGGACGTGCCAACGCCCGCGGGATGCTCGTCGAGGCCGCGTGGGCGGCCGCGAAGACCTCGACCTCGCCGCTGGCGCTCGTCCGCTACCTCCCCGGAGCAAACCGCAAGCGGATGCAAGCCGAGCTCGCCGCCCTTCCGGGAGTCACCGCCGTGAGTGACTCGCGCGCGCTGCTCGACAGCTTCAACAAGTTGCTCGGCTTCTTCTACGCGATCGTCGCGATCATGCTGATCTGCGGTGGCGCGCTCGCATTCGCGCTCCTCTACAGCACGATCACCACCAGCACCGCCGAGCGCACCACCGAACTCGCGACCCTCCGCGCCGCCGGCGCGCAGCACCGCACGCTCGCCCGCATGATCACCGCCGAGAACGCGCTCACGATCACCCTGGCGATCCCGCCCGGCCTGATCGCTGGCTACCTCACCGCCCGCGCGTTCATGGCCTCGTTCAACAGCGACGCCTACAGCTTCAACCTCCAGATGCGCCCGTCCACGCTCGTGCTCAGCGCGCTCGCGATGCTGCTCGTCGCGCTGATCTCCCAACGCCCCAGCCTGCGCGCGATCCAACGCCTCGACATCGCCCGGATCGTGCGCGAGCGATCACTATGAGCTGAGCCACACGATGAGGCCGGCGTCGGCAGCGCGACCGTCGACCCGAGATCAGCTCACGGTATGCGGCGGGATGACGACGACCGGGCACGGAGAGACCGCCAGCATCTCATGGGCGACGCTGCCCAGAAGCACCGAGCGCATCGCGCCGCGGCCGCGCGTTCCCACGACCAGCAGGTCGCCGCGCTCCTCCTCCAACACCCGCACAAAAACCTCGATCGGCGATCTGAGCTCGGCGCGCGAGGAGCTGCTGGCGGCGTGGGGCCCTCTGCCGAAGTGGTTTGCGAAGGCTCGCGCGCAGCCTAACCGCCGCCTCACGAGGCGGCTATTGGCCAGGCTGACCGGGGACCGTCCCGGTGGGCTGCTCAGTCGGGGGGTCCTCGGCGCCGCTGGGGCTGCGAGCCATCACCTCGACGCTACCGTCCGCACGTCGCCGGACGATCGCTCCCTGCCACGTCCGAAGTGGGTGAGCTTCTCGCTTCTTGAGCGTTCGGCAGGTGCTTCGCGTCAGGAAGAACACGACGGGCGGCACCACCCACACGCCGATGCGCCAGAAGTGGATCATGCCGATGTACGAGATGTGCAGGCGGAAGAACACGCGATCGGCGGCGCCGATTGCGAACACGATGAACACCCAGCTGAGGAATCCCGCGGCGAGCGCGGTGTGAGTCGGTCGGTCCCGGGGGCGGAACAGGAGATCGTGCCGGCGGCGATCGCGGGTGAAGCGCCGCTCGAGCGCCGGCCACGCGAACATGACCGCGAACACGACCGAGGGAAAGAGCGCGCCGCCCCAGAACGGGTTGGGGATCAGCGTGGTGTTGCCGATCGCCGGCTCCCAGTTGGGCATCAGCCGCAGCGCGCCGATCAGCCAGCCGATGTACCAGTCGGGCTGGGCGCCGTTCTCGGAGAGATAGGTGTGGAACGGCCCCCACTGCCAGATCGGGTTGACCTGGACCAGCCCGCCCAGCAGGAGCAGCACCCCGGCGACCGCGAACAACAGCCCCAGAGTGCGGAATGCGTAGGCGGGCCACATCGGCGTTCCGACCACGTTCCGCTCTCGCCGTCCGGGTCCGGGGAACTGAGAGTGGTGCTGGCGCATGATCATCACCAGGTGGATGGTGATCAGCACTGCGAGTGCCATCGGAATGAGCAGGATGTGGATGAGCTCAAGACGGGCGAAGAAGCTCGAGGAGCCTGGGAACGCCTTGCCGAAGAACAGGTAGCCGACCTGCGCTCCGATTCCCGGGATCGCCAGGGCCACCCCATAGGCGATCACGAGCCCCATCCCGGAGAGAAGGTCGTCCACCAGCGAATAGCCGCAGAATCCCTCGAAGATCGCCAGCATCAACATCGTCAGCCCGATGTAGAAGTTGAGGTCGCGCGGCTTGCGGAATGCCCCGGTGAACAGGATGCGCGTCAGGTGGACGACGATCGCGGCGATGAACACGTCGGCAGCCCAGTGGTGCGTCTGACGGATCAGCAGCCCCGCCGGGACGCTGGTGCTGATGTTCAGGACCGAGCTGTAGGCCTCCGACATCTGCGCGCCATGAAGGGGCAGGTACGGACCGTTGTAGATGACCTGCGCGCCGCTCGCCGTGTAGAAGATCGCCAAATAGATCCCCGTCCCGATCAGCACGATGAATGAGTAGAGGGCGATCTCCCCGACCAGGAATGACCAGTGGTCGGGAAACACGTAGCTGAGCATCCACCGAATGCCGGACGCGGCGCCGACGCGCTGCTCGGCGGAGCGCGAGGCGCGTTCGAAGCGCCGGTGCACGTAGCGGTCGATGAGATTCACGTCTGCCCCCGGTGCACGTTCCACCACGAGGGCCCGACGTCCTCGTGAAACGGCCCCGCAGCGCGCAAATCTCCGCTCGAGTCGATTTTCAACGGCAGCTGGGGCAGCGCCCGGCCCGCCGGACCGAAGATCAGCCGCCCACCCTCACCGGGCAGGAAGGTCGAGTAGTGACATGGGCAGGTGAACGCGGGCTGGAGGCTCGTCGTCGCGTAGGTGGGATAGCGGTAGAGCGAGATCGCGCAGCCCGCATGCGGGCAGATCTTCGAGTAGGCGAGGATGCCCTTGGGCGCCCAGTCGCGCCGCGCCGGCGGCAGGTGGATGTAGTCGGCCGGGAGCCTGACGACGAGCAGCCCCGAGCCGAGGAGCTCGGGGTCGGCGTGCTCGGGTAGCGCGGTGTAGAACGAGCCGATCTCGATCTCATCGGCGCTGTAGGGCTTGCCCTGGTCGTCGACGAGCCGCACGCCGGCGTGCCAGGGAGTGGTGTGGATGCCGGTCAGCTTCGGCCCCGCCGAGGCGAGCGGAGTGACCAGCGCGACGACCAGCCCCGCGCCCGCCGCCCCGCTGGCGCCTGTCAGCAGCGCGCGCCGGGAGATGCCCTCGCCGCCGGCTTCGATCATCTGGACGACGTCCTCCGTCTGGCGCTCGTCGAGGAGGAGATCGCGCTGCTCGACCTTGGTCTCCTGGGGGACGACGAGCTTGCCGGCGATGATGAGCGCGGCCGCGATCAGCACGAACGCGCTGCCCACGGCGAGTCCGAGGAGCTGGGTGTTATGGCCGGCGAGGATGTACACGACGGTGAAGGCTGCGCCCGCGAGGCCGGCGAGCAGGAGCAGGACGGCCACCAGCGTCTCGGCGCCGCGGTTGGCGGGGACCTGGCGCTCGGCTGGATCGACCTCGGGCCGGTCCGGGGGTGGCTCGTGCGCCCGTTCCTTGCCCATCAACGTGCGGGCGGCGGTGCGTCCTGCGATCAGCACGCTCAGTGCACGGGCGATCTTTGTCAGGCGACCCGGGGAGTCAGGGCTCATCGGTCAGTCCTCCTCGCTTGTGCCGGTGGATGCGCCCGGCCGCTGATCGGTCCGCTCGCCGATCAGCCGCGCGACGATCAGCAGCCCGCCCAGCCCCATCAGCCAGGCCACCAGGCCTTCGGGGATCGGTCCGATGTTGTAGATCGACCAGCCGCCGTTGTCGGCGGGGTGATGGGTCCACAGCACGTAGCGGGCGATCGAGTCGAGCTGGTGCTGGTCGATTTGCTTGGCGTCGAAGTGGGGCATCAGATACGGGCCCATGCGGACCGCCTCGGCCACCTGCTGCGCGGTGGCCTGCTCGAGGTCGGGGACCCACGCGCCCGCGAACATGCCTCCCCGGGCGACCATCTGGTGACAGCCCGCGCAGTGCAGCGTGAACTCGTGCAGCCCGAGGGCGAGGTTGCCTTTGGACGGGTCGGCGGTCGGCGCCGCCGGGCCGCCGAACTTCGAGATGTAGGCGATCAGCGCATCGATCTGCCGGCGGGTGAACATCGGGGTCTGGCGCATCGGCTCGTCCCTCGGGCTCTGGAGCGGCATGCGGCCGGTGGAGAGGTAGAAGTCCACCGGCCCCGGCCCCACCTCGCGCAGCGACGGGGCCACACCGGGCACTCCCGTCAGGTTGAGGCCGTGACACGAGGAGCAGTGCTCCTGGTAGAGGTTGAATCCCTGGGCCTCGAGCGCCGGAGAGGAGGGAAACGACTTGGTCGGGTTGCCGCTTCCCGGCGGCTCGGGGACTTGCTCGGCGGGTTGGGGGTGGAGGTCGACGGCCCTCCCGGTCCGTTTGCGGGAAAGCCCGATTCCCCGGGGGCCGGATTGGCCAGAGCCATCAGCCATACCGTCCCGAGCACGAGCGCGAGGCCCCAGCGCGGGGCGCGCGGGATCCGCGACGGGTGGGTCAGCCAGCGGATCAGCAGCCGGCTCATCGACGCTCCTGCGCGGCGGCGCCGACGGCCGCGCCTCCGCCCCGGCTCTCCCGGGCTCTGAGGCGGTGCTCCTCGCCGAGCAGCGTGGCCATCGTCGCCCAGAGGCCGATCACCACCATCGTCGTGTTCCCGGCCACCCACATGATCGCTCCGGCCTCAGCCTGGTCGCGCAACGCCGAGACCCCGAGGGCCCGGGCAGCAGAGCTGTACGGGGCGTAGACGACGGTCGTGTGCCGGTTGAGGTAGGCGCCGATCACCGCCATCAGAGCCATCGAGGTGAGTACGTAGATGAGCTTTCCCAGCCCGCCGAGCCGGTGGGAGGGCAGGGGATCGCCGTCAACGATCGGCCAGAGCAGAAGCGCTCCGGATACCAGATAGAGGCCGTGCTCGGCGTCGTGCAGCAGCGGATGGGTCAGCGTGCCGTCGTAGAACCAGGCGAGGTGGGTGAGCCCGACCACCGCGAAGTACAGGGCCAGCCCCGGCCAGGGACCTGCGAAGCGACGGAGCCGGGAGAGGGTCCGGAGCAGCCATCGCGCCGGCCTCCCGATGGCAGCGCGCGAAGGGCCAGGATCGTCGGACGGCCCCCGAGCAGGAGGAGCGGGGCGAGGAGCAGCAGGATCAGGTGCTGCACCATGTGCACGGAGAGCAGCTGA
>CAWCDS010000026.1:0-119575 GCA_963794285.1 uncultured Solirubrobacterales bacterium | reverse complement strand
TTTCACCGGTTCGTTCGCCCCACCCAGCGGCGATAGCGCGCATGGCGGCGCCGCCGTACGCCAGGATGCCCCCGCGTACGCCAGTCGCCATCAAGCGGCGACCAATTCCCCTGCGCGCCGCGTGTGTGGAGCATATTCGAGTCGCTCCAGCTCGCGCTGGAGCGCTCGCCGACCGCGGTGGTGCAGACCGTGGATGGAGCCTTCGCTCCGGCCCATGCGGTCGGCGATCTCGCCTGGCGTAAGACCAATCACGTGGCGCAGGATGACCACCTCGCGTTGCTCATCCGGGAGCGTCGCAAGCGCGTCTCTGACGATCTGGGCGCGGTCCAAATCCGCTCCTGAACTCGAGTCCGGATCGAGGACATTGTCAGTCGGCAGCATGCGATTCGCGCGTAGATGATCGATCGCCACGTTACGGGCGAAGCGGAGCAGCCAAGCGAAGAACGGTACCCCTCGATCGTCGTATCGGACGATCGAGGTCATCAGCTTGGCGAACACGTGCTGCGTGACGTCCTCAGCCTCGTGATCGTCGCGGACGATCGAGCGGACGTAGCCGTAGATGTTGTGCGAGTAGCTCACGTACAGGAAGCGGATTGCTTCGGGATCGCCCTCCTTGGCGCGAGCGACGGCAAGCCGGGTCCTGCTGAGTGTCTCGGGTGACTCGTCGAGCGTTGTCCGACTCGTGAACCCGATCGTCGTACGAGTCGTGCTCCAAGATTCGCTGATCAACTGTTCCCCCTGATGCTTTGACGGCGTCGGCGAGCAGCCAGCCGAGCGCACGACCTCCACAAGAGATCAGAGACGGTCCCCGGTCCTTCGCTTGCCCCCCGGGGCCGCAGCAGCTTCCGCCGCGACGGCCCCCGTATTTCCATTGCGGTCGAGTATTGCCCCGAGCTACCAGAGCGTCAATGAACGTAGGACCCATAGCTGCGTTCAGCTACGTGAACGCGCGCGGTTCGTGCCGACGGCCGGTCGCACCAAACCACCTCAATGACGGCCGGTTGCGGAAATTTCACACCTTTGCAGCACCTGTCCGTGGAAATCTCCTCGCTATGTACCCGTTGATCGGGTATGTTTTAGTCAGCGAAGTCATTCGCATAGCCCAAGGGGGGCTAATGGGGTTTGGCGACGCGGACGGTGGCGAGAGCAGGGGCGCCTCAGCCGCAGACAGGAGTTTCAATTGAATACTGGTTCCATCGCATCGGATGCGATGGCGCCGACGCAGCACGACTCCGTGTCGGTGGGCACGGCTGGACGGGCTGCGCGGGGCGCTGACACGTTGTGGAGATGGACGCTTGCCCACGGGCCGCTCGTGGGCCTCATTGGCGCATGCTCGCTCGCGGTGCTCTGCGATCGAGTACCTGGTGCCGGTCTCATCCGACGCGCCGGCGATGCGCGCGGCCCTTGAGACCGTGGTCACGCTGTTCGCATTCGCGGGGGCTTGGCTTGTACGCGCCGAATTCGGATATTCGCGCCGCCTGCGGGATCTCCTCCTGCTGGGCGCACTGCTGACGTTCGGGCTGGTGCACCTCTGTTGGCGAGCCGTGCCGGCGGCGCTCGACGTCCACGCCTACGGCGTGTCCATGGCCGCGGGCCAGTGGGGCGCGCTGCTCGTCGCGGCGATGCTCGTTGCGGCTGCGTTCGCAGGTCCCGACGGGATGGTCGCTGACCGGCGATCGCCGGTCACCTGGACGGCCGCGATCAGCGTGCTGTCGATAGTCGTGACGGGGCTCGCAGCGCTTCTAGCCCGTGTCTATCTCACCGGCACCATCAGCTCGAGCCACGGGATCGGCGGTGCCGCGTGGTATCCGCTCGCGCTCGTGTTGGCGCTCGGGGCAGGTTGCATGTTGATCGCTGCCGGGTGGGATTCGTTCGCCGTGAGCAGGGCGAGCGTGATGGCATCGCGTCGCTGCTGGCCGGCGGCGCGGTTCTGCTCGCCGCGGCGCAGCTGTCGTACATACGCCTGGGAGTCCTCGCCCTCGACCGGATTTCCCCTGCGGAGGGTCTCAGTCTGCTGGCCTCCGTGATGTTCCTGTCGGCGACGCTACGTCAGGAGCGTCGGGCGAAAGCCCGAGCGCTACGCGCCGCCGCGATCGCCGAGCGGCAGCGGGTGGCGCGCGACCTGCACGATGGGCTTGCCCAGGACCTGGCGTTCATCGCCGCCCACGGCGAGCGGATCGCGACGGAACTCGGCACCGAGCACCCGGTCGCGATCGCGGCCAGGCGTGCGCTTGCGCTGTCACGCTCCGCGATCTCAGAGCTTTCGGATCCGACCGGAGCTCACCATGCAGGAATCGCTTGAGGCTGTCGCCCACGAGCTTCGCGGTCGGTTCGAGATCGCAATCGCGGTGGATGCCCTGCCCGCCGAGCAGCTTTCGCCGGACGTGCAGGCCGATCTCAGCCGGATCGCACGGGAGGCGATCGCGAATGCCGCCCGGCACGGCGGAGCCACACATGTAGTTGTGTCGCTCAGGCACATGACCGACGGCCGACTCAGATTGCGGGTCCGCGACGACGGCTGCGGCATCCACAGCGGCGGGCAGCCTCTGCGCCCGGGGTTCGGGCTGCGCAGCATGTGCGAGCGCGCCGAGACCGCCGGCGGCCACATGACGATCCGGCAGCCCGACGATGGCGGAACCGTGGTGGACGTGGTGCTCTCCGTGAGCGAGCGGCTCAGGATTGCTGGTCGCGGATCACGCGCCGACGCGCGCGGGGATTCGCGCTTGCTCTCGGCGACACGGTCGAACTCTGCGCCGAGGCGGCGACGCGGAGCAGGCGATCCGAGCAGCCATGCGTGAGCAGCCCGATCTGTGCCTCGTCGGGCGCGAGCTCACAGGCGATGGGCTGGCCGCGGTGCGTGGTATCTGTCGAGCCGCACCCAAGCGTCCGTAGTCATGCTCGCGCAGATCCGTGACGCCGATGACCTGCTGGAGTCGGTTCGGGCCGGCGCAATCGGTTACGTACCCGGCGCGCTGGACGCCGAGCGCCTGCATCGGATCGTCAGTGCGATCGGCTCAAACGAAGCGGTGGTACCGCGCTCGATGGTGCTCGAGCTGCTGCTCGAGCTGCGAGGCGGGGGTGCGGCGCGATTCGCTGACGCCGAGGGAGTCACAGGTGCTCGGCATGTTGCGACGTGGCCATGGCACCGCTTCGATCGCCGAGCGGCTCTCGATCGCGCCGGTCACAGTGCGTCGGCATATCTCCGAGCTGGTTCAGAAGCTGGGTGTGACGGACCGGGCGGCGCTCGCGGACAATCCGGTCCGGTTCCGCGGCCGCGTGCCGGCAGTGGCCCGCGCCGCGGTCGGCTGCAGCGGAGCCTGAACGCGAGGCGGGCCATGCGGCCCATTGCTGTTACGGAGCTGTGAAGGCACTATGTGTCGAGTCCGGTTCCGGTGCGATGAGCCAATCTCACGATTCAAGCAGCGAACCCCGACGAACTGGAGTCGGCGCTTGAAGCCAGCTGTGACGCTCTGATGACGCTGCAATCGATGGATCAGGACGCGGTTGAGCGCGAGGGGGGTGACGACCACAACCCGCGGCCTCATCTGGCGAGGGCGATCGAGTCCTTGCGCGGCGCGATCGCCGAGCTCCGGTTGGCGCGTGACGAACAGGCGAGCCATGCTAGGTCTCGGCTTCGTCGTGCGGACGCGGGCTCCTCCGGCCAGCCGCGAGCGATCAGACTAGTCCACGGCGAACGGCGTAGATCGCCGCTTGCACCCTGCTCGGCAGACCGAGCTTGCGAGGATGTTCGAGACGTGGTTCTTGGCGGTGCGCCTGCTGATGTGCAAGCGCTTCCGCGATCTCGCTGTTCTCCATGCCGCGCGCAATCAGTCGGAGCACATCGAGCTCGCGTGGCGAGAGCTCGTCGAGCGCCTGGGGGTCGGGTCCGAGTCCTCGCGAGCGTCGGCTCGGCGGAGTCGCCCGAGGACGACTTCGGCCGCCGCGGCGACAGCCACGCCGCGCCTTGCGCGGCCGCGCGCACCGCCGCCGCGACGCCGTCGATCGGCGTGTCCTTTGCCAGGAAGCCGCATGCGCCGGCTTCTACGGCAGTCGCGACGGCGCTGTCGTCGGCTACGACCGTCAGCGCGACAATCGCGCGTCGCGGGTCGGTGATCGAGGATCTCTCCGCGTCGCCTCCGGGCCGTCGAGATCCGGCATTCGGAGATCCATCAGCACGACGTCGGGCCGCAGCTCTGCGGCGAGCCGCACCCCGGCCCGGCCACCGGAGGCCTGCGCTACGACCTCGATGTCAGGCTGGGCGGCGAGCAGCGTCGTCAGACCGGTTCGGAACAGATCGTGGTCGTCGACGACCAGCACGCGAATCGGTCGGCATTTGCCCCTCGCTTCATCGCTGCTGCCCACATCACTCACTTTCGCGCCCCCGATGCGTGTTACGGCCTTGGCGCAACGCACATTCCCCAAGATGCGACCATACGCCCGATCGCGCCTGATCGGCCATGCCCGTTCAGGCCGTTGAACGATCACATGGGCGCGACGCCCTATTCCGGGCGGCGGTCCGCCAGCTGGCATAAATCGCCGTGCAAGGGCAACGACAAAGGGGCAGAACTCGTGGAGGCAGCTCGGACATGCGCGCCTGCGCGCGACACAGCGTCGTGCGGTTTCGTCGCGCTTGAGCGAAAGCACATTCGAATCGAAGACGAGTTGAACGAAGCCTTCTCGCGGCTGCTCGGCTCCAGTGCATTCACGCTCGGCACCGAGGTCGAGCTGTTCGAAGCCGAATTCGCCGAGTACTGCGAATCGCCGCACTGCGTAGGGGTCGCATCGGGTACCGCGGCGCTGTCGCTGATGCTTCGCGCCTACGGGATCGGGCCCGGCGACGAGGTCATCGTTCCTGGCCACACGTTCATCGCGTCGGCGCTGGCGGTCGCCCACGTTGGCGCGACGCCGGTCCTGTGCGACGTCGAGGACGCCACCGGCCTGATCGATCCGGATGCGGCCCGCGCCGCGGTTGGCCCGCGGACGGCGGCGATCCTGGCGGTCCACCTTTACGGGCAGGCGTGCGACATGGACCGCGCTCGAAGCGCTGGCCAAGCCGCAAGGCCTGCTGCTGCTGGAGGACGCAGCGCAGGCGCACGGCGCGCGATATCGCGGCCGCCGCGCGGGCTCGCTTGGCGCACGCCGCAGCATTCTCGTTCTATCCGAGCAAGAACCTTGGCGCACTCGGGGACGGCGGGGCAGTGTGCACCGACGACGAGCTGCTTGCCGCTCGGCTTCGTCGTCTGCGGAACCTCGGGCAGCGTGCCAAGGGAGAGCACGTCGAGCTCGGCTACAACGAGCGACTCGATGGGCTGCAGGCCGCCTTCTACGCGTCAAGCTCCAGTACCTCGACGATTGGAACGAGGCGCGGCGAGCGCACGCTGCGTGCCTATCGCGATCATGCTCCGTCGACGTGCGCGATCGTCGAGGAGCGAGCCGGAGATGCACCTCGTCCATCACCTGTTCCCAGTTCGTTTCCCCGAACCGGACGCGCTCGTCGCCGTGCTACGCGCCGCGGGATCGAGACCGGCATCCACTATGCGCCGGCCGTGCACCAGCACGCGGCCTGGACGGAGTCGCGCATTCGTCACGGGGAGTTGCCGGTCGCCAGAGGCATGGGCGGCCGAGGAGCTGTCGCTGCCGATGCATCCGGATCTTCAACCGGAGGAGATCGAACAGCGTCGCCGATGCTGTACGGCCGATGCTGTCTAGGATCGACTATGATCGGGGGAAACCGATGCTGAAGCCGACTCATCCTTGATTGAGACGACGAATGACCGGCCCGCATCCGGTGGGCGTTGCCGTCATCGGTCTTGGATATTGGGGTCCGAACCTACTCCGGGTCCTCGCTGAAACCCAGACGTCGAGGTGCGCTGGCTCTGCGATCTCGATCGGGACCGTCTGACGAAGTATCGGCCGGCGCTATCCGGCCGCACGGATCACGACTCGGCTCGACCGGGTACTGGGCGACCCGGACGTGGAGGCCGTGATCATCGCCACGCCTGTTCGCACTCATTACGGCTCGCGGAGCAGGCGCTCGAGGCCGGCAAGCACGTGTTCGTCGAGAAGCCGCTTGCACAGTCCAGCGAACTCGGCCGACGACCTCGCGAGTTGCCGAGAGCGGATCGGACGTCTGATGTGCGGCCACACTTCATCTACAGCCCGCCGGTACGCGCGGTCAAGCGGCTGCTCGAAGCCGGCGAGCTTGGCGACATCTACTTCATTTCCTCGAGCCGAGTGAACCTGGGTCTGCATCAGCGCGACGTCAGCGTGATCTGGGATCTCGGTCCGCACGACTTCTCGATCCTGCTGTACTGGCTCAGCGAACTGCCCGAGAGCGTCAGCGCCGTTGGGCGCGGACTCGATCGTGAAGGGATTGCCGACGTCGCGTTCGTCGACGTTGACGTTCGCCTCGGGCATCGTCGCCAATGTCGAGCTGAGCTGGCTGGCGCCCAGCAAGCTGCGCCGTACGGTCCTCGTCGGCAGCGAACAAGATGGTGATCTACGATGACGGCGCGACCGAGCCGGTCCGCCTGTTCGACCAGGGTGTTGTGTATCGCGATCCCGAGACGTTCGGCGAGTACCACCTGTCCTACCGCAGCGGGACATCCTTTCACCGAAGATCGAGACGCACGAGCCGCTTGGCCTCGAGCTCGCGGACTTCGTCGGCTCCATTCGTTAGACGAGCGCATGGAGTTCCATACTGCGCTTGCGCGGAGCGTGGTGCGGATCGTCGAGGCCGCGGACCAGTCACTTCGCAGCGGCGGACGCGAGGTTCCTCTGGATCCGCGGAGCTCCGCGACGAACTGTGCCCGCGTGGCTCGGGATGGTCGATCGCTAGGCCAGTCGGAATGTCGATCAGCTCCGAATACGTTAGGTCTTGTAGGCTGAACTCGCGATTGGAAGGGCGCAGATACATGAGTGTTGGAGTCATTGGTCTCGGCTACGTTGGGCTGCCGCTGGTCGTCGCGTTCGCCGAGGCCGGTGAGGAGGTCGTCGCGGTTGACGTCGATTCCTCGAAGGTGGCGGCGATACCGCTGGGGACTCGTATGTGGAGGACGTCCCACCGGCACGGTTTGAGCGGGTGCTTCCTCGATTCACGCGAGCACCCACTACGCGTCGCTCGCCCGAACCGACGCGGTGTTCGTCTGTGTCCCGACGCCGCTCACCCCCAATCGCGAGCCGGACCTCGGACCGCTAGTCTCGGCGTCGAGCGCGCTTGCTCGTGCTCCAACGCGGTCAGCTTATCGTGCTTGAGTCGACCACGTATCCCGGCACGACCCGTGAGCTTCTCGTTCCGCTCCTCGACGTGAGACGGAACTGCGTGTAGGCGCCGGGATGAACGTGGCCTTTTCGCCGGAGCGGGTTGACCCCGGGACGGACTGATTCACCCTTCGAACACACCGAAGGTGATGGGCGGGATGACGGCTGAGTGCACCGAGCGGGCCGCGGACCTGTACGGCCGAGGTGTGCGATGAGATCGTACGGGTCTCGAGCCCAGAAGCGGCGGAGATGTCGAAATTGCTCGAGAACATCTTTCGCTCCGTGAACATCGCGCTCGTCAACGAGCTCGGGCTACTTTCTCACCGGATGGGGATGGACATCTGGGAGGTCGTCGATGCCGCGGCCACGAAGCCTTACGGCTTCATGCGCTTTGAACCCGGACCAGGGATGGGTGGCCATTGCCTTCCCGTCGATCCCTTCTATCTGACCTGGCGGGCCCGTGAGTTTCACATGGCGACGGAGTTCATCGAGCTCGCGGGGAAGATCAATCAGCAGATGCCGTCCCACTGTGTCGAGCGGATCGAGCGAGCGCTCAACGAAGCAGGGCAGCCGATCCAGGGCTCGCGATCGCGTTCCTCGGGGTTAGCTACAAGGGTGGCACGGGCGATATCCGTGAATGCCCGCGCTGCGGATCATCAGGAACTCACCGAGCGTGGCGCCGTGGTGTCGTATCACGATCCGTTCGTGCCAGAGCTGACCGAATTCGGCCTCACTCACAGTGAGCTCGACACCTCCGTCGACGGGACCGATGCGGTTGTCCTCGTTACGGCCCACCCGGGGATTGACTACGAAGCGCTCGCCGAACACGCGGCGGTGTTCGTAGATCTCCGGGGTGTGACACGCCGGTCACGGCCGGACAGCTCTCGTTCGACCGCCGAGGCGCTGGCGCCTTTAGTTAGTAAGCGGATTGCCGCTCCGTCTCAGCCTTCGACGTGCGCACGATCCTGGCGGGGTTTCCGATGACCACGGCTCCGTCTGGGACGTCCTTGGTCACCACCGCCCCGGCCCCCACCATCGCCCGCTGTCCGATCGTGACTCCGGGAAGCACGACAGCCCCGGCGCCGATCGTCGCGCCCCGGCGGATCGTGGTCGGCTCGAGCGTGAACGGCTGCCTGCTGCGCGGGAAGCGATCGTTCGTGAATGTTGCCTGCGGCCCGATGAAGACGTCGTCCTCGACGCAGATCCCATCCCACAGGTACACCCCTGATTTGATCGTCACGCGATCGCCGATTACGACTCCGCCCTCGACGTAGGTGTGGTCGCAGATGTTGCAGCCTGAGCCGATCGTGGCGCCGGGCAATATGTGCGCAAATGCCCAGATGCGGGTACCGGACCCGATCATGTCGCTCTCGACGAGCGCGTGATCGTGAATGAATGCCGGCTCTGCGGACATCGTCCGATTAGGGTATCCCGGCTCGCGCGAGTACGGTGCTCGAGTCGTGAGCCGGCGTGGGCGGATAACAGGGTTTGGCGGTGCGGCAGCGCTGGTCACGGCGGGGATCCTCGGTGCGGTGTTCGTCAGCGGGATCACCGGCCAGCTGCTGGCGCTGGTGCTGATCTCGCTCGGATTGGTGCTCGCCACCAGCCTCGTGTTCCTCGAGGTCGGTCTGAGCGAGGATCGCGACCTCGCCCGGTCACGTGCGCGGGAGCGTGCTCGGCGACACGCGCGCGGAGCACGCCGCAGACCGCGGCTGAGCAGGATGCGCGGGCAGCGCCGCCGCTTCAAATGAACGCTGGCGTTCGCTTCCCTATCATCCTGTGAATCTGGATTCACCACTGTCGGCCCGGGGGCCGGCGCGGTGAGCTCGTTTTGCAATCGAGGAGAGACAGCAGTGGACCTGAACGACACGCCCGAGCAGGCCTCCTACCGCCAGGAGGTGCGTGCTTGGCTCGAGCAGAACAAGGCGCAGGCGCCGCCGCGGTCGGGCTCAAGCGAGGACACGGCCTACACGAATGACCGCCGCGCCTGGCAGCGGAAGCTCGCCGAGGCGGGCCTTGCCGGCGTGACGTGGCCGAGGGAGTTCGGTGGCCGTGGGCTCGGTCCGATCGAGCAGGTGACTGTCAACCAGGAGATTTCGAAGGCCGGGGTCCCGGGGATCCTCGACGTGATCGGGATCGGGATGCTCGGACCGTGCATCATCGCCCACGGCTCAGATGAGCAGAAGAGCCGTCATCTGGGACCGATGCTTCACGGCGACGAGGTCTGGTGTCAGATGTTCTCCGAGCCGGCTGCCGGTTCGGATCTGGCGGCGGTGCAGACGCGTGCGCGTCAGAACGAGAACGGCACGCTGGACCCTGAACGGGCAGAAGGTCTGGACCACGAATGCTCAGTTTGCGTCGTTCGGGTTGCTGCTGGCTCGCACCGACGCAGACGTTCCCAAGCACAAGGGCCTGACGATGTTCATCGTGCCGATGGACGCCAAGGGCGTGGTCGTCCGCGGCCTTCGCCAGATCTCGGGCGAGGCCGAATTCAACGAGGTCTTCTTTGACGACGTCGTGCTCGACGAGGACGCAGTCGTCGGCGGCGTCGGCAACGGCTGGGGTACGGCGCTGACGGTGCTGATGTTCGAGCGGCTCACGATCGGCTTTGGCTCTGAGTCGTTTGGCTCGCCGGCTCGGCTTGCGGACGCGATCGACGCCGATCCGGCCGCGCGCGAGGATCCGGAGGTGCGCCGCCGGCTCGGAGACATCATCACCGAGCTACTCGCGGTGCGTTACAACGGTCTGCGCGCGCTGACGGCGCTGTCCCGAGGTCAGATTCCCGGACCGGAGGCCGGTCTGGCGAAGGTCACGATGGTCAACGCTGCAATCGCGGCGACCGACCTCGGTGCCGACGTCGTCGGCCCCGACGCGCTCGATCCCGAGAGCGAGTGGAGCTACCTGATCTCGTTCCTGCCGGGGCTGAAATCCGCCGGCGGTACCGAGCAGATCTTGCGCAACACGATCGGTGAGCGCGTGCTCGGGCTGCCGCCTGAGCCGCGGCTTGACAAGGGTGTGCCGTTCAGCGAGCTGCGTGCCAAGGAGAAGGAGGCGGTAACCCGATGAACTTCGCACTCTCAGACGAGCAGATGCTGCTGCGCGAGGCGGCCCGCGGCTCGCTCTCGCGCTTCAAGACGATCGAGGCCGCGCGCGAGGCGCTCGAGGACCCCACCGCGCTGCCGGACCTGTGGCCGATGGCAACCGAGGCCGGGTGGCCCGGCCTGCTGATCGACGAGGAGCACGGCGGCGCCGGCCTCGGCGCGTTCGATGCGCTGCTGGTGGCAGAGGAATGCGGTCGCGTGCTTGCCGGCGTACCGCTCCTTGGGCTGCTGCCGGCGACGGCGATCCTGAACGCAGCCGGCGACGGGTCGCTGGCAGAGGTGGCAGCCGGAGAGCTACGTCCGGCGTACGTGCCGGCGCGTCCGCCGAGCGACCTCGAGGATCAGTGGACGGTTGACCCGCGAACCGGGTACGCGCGCGGCGTCGCGCCGAAGGCCGGCATCGACGGCGACGAGGTGACGCTTGACGGAACCGCGGCGTTCGTTCCCGATGCGCCGGGGGCCGACCTGCTGGTGGCAGTCGGCGTCACCGCCGACGGCTCGCCCGTCGCCGTCGCGGTGCGGTCCGATGCCGACGGGCTTTCAGTACGGCCCGTCACGCGGTACGACGCCACGCGGTCATTGGGCCATGTCACATTCGCCTCGGCGCGCGGTCGACGGCTCGATGTCGACGCCGGCGTGCTCGCCGATGCCTGGTACCTCGCTCAGGCGCTGATCGCCGGCGAGTCGCTCGGGGCGGTCCAGACCTGCCTCGATATCAGCGTTGCCTACGCCAAGGAACGGTTCACGTTCGGCCGCGCGATCGGGTCCTATCAGGCGATCAAGCACGAGCTGACCGAGATCCTGCGCCAGCTCGAGAACTCGCGCGGGCTGCAGTACTACGCGGGCTGGGCGCGGGAGTCAAAGCCCGAGGAATTCCCGCTCGCCGCAAGCGCCGCGCGCTCGGCCGCAGGGCATGCGCTCGACTTCGCCGCACGATCGATGATCAATGTGCACGGCGGGATCGGCGCGACCTGGGAGCACGATGCGCCGCTGTTCTTCCGCCGCGCGCAGCTCTCGCGCCGGCTGCTGGCGGGCACGCACGACGCGACCGATCGGGTGGCCGAGCGGACCCTGAGCGCGGCCGCCGCGTAGCCGCCCGACTTGCTGTGTGAATCCGGATTCACTAGCATGTGAATCCGGATTCACCGCGTCCGCCGCCCGCCGTCAGCCGCGCGACCCCCGCCCGCACAACGAGGAGAGCCCATGGCCACGCTCGACGTCACCGACCCTGCCCGCCACGTTCTCAACCAGGCGCCGCCGCTGCGGCCGGTCAATCTGTTCGAGGCCGACCTCGCGCTTCAGGAGGCGCTCGAGCGTGAAGGTGGCGGCTGGGGCGTTGACCGCGTGCGCGAGGCCGGCGCGACGGCCGGCAGCGTCGAGGCGAACGAGCACGGCCGCCGCGCGGAGCGCAACGAGCCGATCCTCCGTACTCACGATCGCTATGGCAACCGCGTCGACGAGGTCGACCTCGACCCGTCATGGCACTGGCTGCTCAAAGGCGCGATCGAGCGCGGGATTCACGGGCTCCCATGGCGTGAGAACAAGCCGGGCGCCCACGTCGTGCGGGCCGCCCTGTTCAGCCTCTGGGGCAACACCAACGACGGCGTGATGTGTCCAGTGTCAATGACCTACGCGGCGATCCCCGCATTGCGCGACGCGGCGCCGGAGCTGGCGGCCGAGTGGGAGCCGAAGCTGACCAAGCCGAGCTACGAATCCGGCGCGCTCGCCGGGATGGCGATGACCGAGCGCCAAGGTGGCTCGGACGTGCGCGCCAACATCACGCGCGCCGAACCGCACGGCGACGGTACCTACGAGCTGCACGGGCACAAGTGGTTCTGCTCGTATCCGCCCTGCGACGTGTTCCTGGTGCTCGCGCAGGCGCGTGGAGGGCTGTCGTGCTTCCTCGTGGAGCGCGGTCCGGGGATGGAGTTCCAGCGGCTCAAGGACAAGCTCGGGACCCGCTCGCTGCCGTCATCCGAGGTCGAGTTCGTCGGAATTCAGGCGCGACTGATCGGCGAGGAGGGCCGCGGCGTGCAGGCGATCATCCGGATGGTCAACCACACGCGCCTCGATTGCCTGTTGGGGGCGAGCACCGGCATGCGGCACGGCACGCTCGAGGCGATCCATCACGCCCGCCATCGCGCGGCGTTCGGAAAGCTCCTCGCCGAGCAGCCCGCGATGCAAAACGTGCTCGCGGATCTGGCCATCGAGTCCGAGGCGGCCACCGTCTCGGCGATGCGGGTGGCGCGCAGCTACGACGAGCCCGATGACGCCGCTTTCCGCCGATTCGCCACTGCGGTGATGAAGTACTGGGTGTCCAAGCGGGCCGCGGAGCACGCAGCCGAGGCGCTCGAGTGCCTGGGCGGCAACGGGTTTGTCGAGGATTCGGGAATGCCGGCCCTGTATCGCGGCGCGCCGCTGAACTCGATCTGGGAGGGGTCGGGCAATGTCGCGGCATTGGACGTGCTGCGCGCGATGGTGAAAGAGCCCGAGGGCCTACCCGCATTCCTGTCGGAGTGCGAGCTTGCGGCCGGTGGCGACGAGCGCCTTGACGCCCACATCAGGCACGTCCGCCACCAGGCAACTGCGGTATTCGAGACCGACGAGCCGCAGTTCCACGCACGGCGGATCGTCGAGGACCTTGCGGTCGCGCTCCAGGGCTCGCTGCTGGTCCGGCACGCCCCGCCCGCCATGGCCGATGCGTTCTGTGCGAGCAGGCTGGCCGGCGACGGCGGGCGCGTGTACGGGACGCTGCCGGCGGGAGTGGATGCTGGGGCAATCATCGAGCGCGCGCTGCCTGTATGAGCGCGCCGGTCGCGTACGAGGTGTCGGACCGGGTCGCGCGCGTCACGCTGAACCGTCCTGAGCGCGGCAACGGCATCACTCGGGGACTGCTGAGCGAGCTCGAGCTCGTCGTCGAGCGCGCCGATCTCGATCCCGACGTCCATGTGCTGCTGCTGGCAGGCAACGGGAAAGGGTTCTGCGGCGGCTACGACCTCGTCGAGAGCGCGGAGCGACACGGGCCGCCGGGGGCCGGTAAGGCACCGCCCGGATCGCCGATCGATCCGGCGGTGATGGCGGCGAACCACGATCCGAGCCGCACCTGGGACCCGATGGTCGACTACTCGATGATGAGCCGCAACGTCCGCGCGTTCATGTCGCTGTTTCACTGCAGCAAGCCGGTCATCTGCAAGGTCCACGGCTTCTGCGTCGCCGGCGGTACCGACATGGCGCTGTGCTCCGACCTGCTGTTGATCGCGGCCGACGCGAAGATCGGGTACCCGCCGGCGCGTGTCTGGGGCTCGCCCACGACCTCGATGTGGGCGTACCGCCTCGGGCCGCAGCGGGCCAAGCGCCTGCTGTTCACCGGGGACTCGCTGAACGGGACCGAGGCGGTCGAGTGGGGGCTGGCGATCGAGGCGCCGCCCGTGGCGGAGCTCGATCAGCGCACCGAGGCACTCGTGGAACGGATCGCGCAGGTCCCGATCAACCAACTGCAGATGATGAAGCTGCTCGTCAATCAGTCGCTGTATGCCCAGGGCCTGCACGCGACGCAGGTGATTGGGACCGTGTTCGACGGCATCACCCGTCACACGCCGGAGGGCTACGCGTTCCAGCGCAGCGCGGCCGAGAGCGGATTCAGGCAGGCCGTGCGAGAGCGCGATGAACCATTCGGCGACTACGGCCCATCGACGTTCAAGGGATGAGCTCGGTCGCCGCACCAACGCGTGAGCTCCTGCTCCGTTCAGCGCAGGAGCTGATCGAAGACGGCGGCTACGGCGCGGCCTCGGTGGCCGCGATCGCGGAGCGTGCCGGCTTCGCGGCAAGCACCCTGTATCGCCACTTCGCCTCCAAGGAGGAGCTGTTCGTCGAGGTATTCCGCTTGGTGTGTGACCGCGAGGTCGACGCGATGCGCGCAGCGGCCGACGCCACACCGGCGGAGGCATCGCAGGTCGACCGGCTCGAGACCGTGCTGGCCACGTTCGCACAGCGCGCATTGCGCCGGCCGCGGCTGGCCTGGGCGCTGATCGCCGAGCCGGTCGACCCGCTCGTGGACGCCGAACGGCTCGCGTACCGCGAGCGCTACCGCGAACTGACCGCCAAGGCCCTGGACGCTGGAATCGCCGCCGGCGAGCTGCCCGAGCAGAACGCCGAGCTGACGGCAGCCGCGCTGGTCGGAGGCTGTGGTGAGGCGTTGGTCGGGCCGCTGTCGCCGCTGGCGGGCGCCAGGCCCTCCGACGAGGAGATCCTGACCGCGCTCAGGACGTTCGTCCGACGGGCGGTGGGAGCGGCATGAGCGAGACGGTCAGAGTGGAGCGCGCCGGGCCGGTGACAACGGTCCTGCTCTCGCGCCCAGAACGGCGCAACGCGGTTGACGGCGCCACCGCCGCGGCGCTGGCCGACGCCTTCCGCGAATTCGATTCCGACGACGACGCCGCGGTCGCGGTCCTCCACGGCGAGGGCGGGGTGTTCTGCGCCGGCGCGGACCTGAAGGCGGCCGGAACCGAGGACGGCAACCGGGTCGCCCCCGACGGCGACGGCCCGATGGGGCCGTCGCGGATGCGCCTGTCGAAGCCGGTGATCGCAGCGGTCGCGGGACATGCGGTCGCGGGCGGGCTCGAGCTCGCGCTGTGGTGCGACCTGCGCGTGGCCGAGGAGGACGCCGTGTTCGGTGTCTTCTGCCGCCGTTGGGGGGTGCCGCTGATCGACGGCGGGACCGTGCGCCTGCCGCGCCTGATCGGCGTCAGCCATGCGATGGACATGATCCTCACAGGTCGCCCGGTCGCCGCCGACGAGGCATTGCGGATCGGCCTGGCCAACCGCGTCGTGCCGAACGGCACGAGTCGCGCGGCGGCAGAGGCTCTCGCGCGCGCGCTCGCGGAATTCCCTCAGACGTGCATGCGCGAGGACCGGCTGTCGCTGCTCGAGCAGGACGGGCTCGAGGAACCAGCGGCAATCGCGAATGAGCTCGAGCACGGGCTGCGATCGCTGGCCGAGGTCCAGGCGGGTCTCGAGCGCTTCCGCTCGGGCGCCGGCCGGCATGGATCGTTCGACGGCCTCAGCTGACCGTCCTCATTGCGGCGGGGCCTCGGGAGATGTCTCGACCGATACCCGAGTTGTCTCCCACGCCCCACATCGCGCCCAGCTCAGTAGCTGCTCCACATGCGCTGGGCCGAGCCCCACGGCGGGCTCGGTCGCGACCAGCAGCGTCGGGGCCGGGCGCGATGAGGCCCAGACGGCGCAGGCGTCGTTGTGGGCGTCGTCGACCCACGCCAGCGGCTTGGACGGGCCGACGTGGGCTTCGATTCCGGCCAGCTTCCAGTGGGCTCCGGCAGGACGGTCGAGCTCGTCGAATGACACAAACGGCAGCGAGCCGGGTAGCTCCAGCGCCAGCGGGAGATATTCGTTTGCCCGCTCCTCCCAGCCCGTGCACCAGACCATCTCGAACTCGCTTGAGAGCTCACGCAGGTGTTCCCCGGCGCTGGCCGAAAGGTAATGAGTGATCCCGTCGACCATCTGGAAGCGCCCCGCAGGCGGTCTTGCCGGGTCGAAACCGAACAGCGAGATCACGCCGTCGACGTCGATCAGGAGCAGTGGTTTGTCCATATGAAGCCCTTATCTGGGTACGCCACAGTAGACAGCGATGGTACGAGCCACGCGAGCGCGAGCCGGTACTGGATGTGCCCTCATCGACTATCTGGTGTACTTCAGCCGGCGGACTCAAGGCCGGTCTCGGTACTGCCGAGTTCAAACGTGAGGCAGCACATCGAATCGTCGGCTTCCGCTCCAGGTTCGTTCCACTAAATGACTCCCTTTATCGGCATCCTGCTCGCCCTCGCGTGCGCCTTGGCGGGCAACGTGGGCTTCCTTTACAAGCACCGCGGCGCGTGTGCGGCCCCCGCGGTGGACATGAAGCGTCCGTTCCACACTGCTCATTCGCTGTTCGCCTCCCGGCTGTTTGCAATCGGCATGCTGATCGCCGCGGGGGCATGGCTGTTCCACGTCGCGGCGATGGCGCTTGCCCCGTTGTCTCTGGTCCAGGTCGTGCTGGCCGGCGGCGTCGTGCTGCTCGCGATCATGGCCGAGCGGGTGTTCGGCCTGAAGATCGGCCGACGCCAGTGGCTCGGACTCGGCATGACCGCGGTCGGACTGATGCTTCTGGGCGTGTCGATGCCTGTCGCTCATGGCGCCCACTCGCGCTTCTCGGTGCCGGGCATGATCGCGTTCGAAGCCGGTCTGATCGCCGCGGGGACGCTGCTGATCATCGGGCCGCGGTTCGGCGCGCCGCGCGAGCACCACGGTTTCATGCTCGGTGCTGCGGCCGGGATTCTGTTCGGAGTTTCCGACGTCGCGATCAAGGCGATCTCCGGACTCGTCGGAACATCAGGCCTGATGGGGCTGGTAACGCCGTGGACATTGGTCACGATCGCCGCCTCGATCGCCGCCTTCTACGCGTCGGCCAAGGGCCTCCAGGACGGCGACGCGGTTCCAGTGATCGCCATCACCGGCACGGCCGCCAACGTGGCCGGGATCGTCGGCGGGATCATCGTGTTCGGCGATCCGTTCGGCGGCAATCCGTTGGCGCTCTTCATTCAGTGCCTGGCGTTTGTGCTGGTGATCGTTGCCGCGTGGCTGATGCCGGCGCCCGTCAGGGCAGCCGCAAGCACCGCATAATCGCGCACGTGCCGCCCGCCTTCGGACCGCTGGTCTCGGTCGATGACCTGGCCGCGCTGCCTGCGGCTGATCCCCCGGCGCTGCTCGACGTTCGATGGGAATTGAGCCCCACCCGCCCCCCGCCGGGCCACGTCGTATACGCAGGTGGGCATATACCCGGGGCGGTATATGTCGACTTGGACATGGTGCTCGCCGCGCCGCCGGGGCGTGGTGGGCGCCATCCGATGCCGAGCAGCGAGACCTTCACCGGCGGCATGCGGGCCGCCGGCGTCCGCAACGGCGCCCCCGTCGTCGTCTACGACGCAGCAACGTCGATGGCGGCGGCACGTGCCTGGTGGCTCTTGCGCTACTTCGGCCACGAGCGCGTGGCGGTGCTCGACGGCGGTCTCGCCGCCTGGGTGGCCGCAGGCCACCAAACCCACACGCAGGAGCCCGAGGTGCGGCCGGGGGATTTCACCGCGCGCCCGGGCGGGATGCCGTTGCTCGACGCCGACGCCGCCGCCGCGATCGCGGACCATGGCGTGCTGCTCGACGCCCGCGCTCCGGAGCGCTTCTCCGGCGAGACCGAGCCGATCGATCCGGTCGCCGGCCACATCCCCAGCGCGCGCAACCTCCCGAGCGGCCGGAACGTGGACGGCGAAGGGCGATTCCTGAGCCGGGACGCGCTCCGCGACGGGTTTGGGCAGATCGGCATTGAGGAGGGTGCCGAGATCGGCGCCTACTGTGGCTCCGGCGTCGTCGCCGCCCACGAGGTCCTCGCGCTCGCGGTGGCGGGGTATGCGGCGGCGTTGTACGTCGGGTCCTGGAGTGACTGGATCACCGATCCGCAGCGGCCGGTGGCCGTGGGCTCTGACTGAGCCCGCACGGTGCCCGGCGCCCTCGCAGCCTGTAGTCGAAGCCGCTTACTCGCGGCTTCCCTCCAGGATCACGTGCGCGACCTGCTCGGGATCGTCGTAGGTCGGGACGTGGCCGCAGCCGTGGAGCGTCAGCAGCCGGGCGCCGGGAATCGCGCGCACGGCACGCGGCGCCTGGCGGGGCAGGAGCAGCCGGTCGCGCTCGCCCCAGGCGATCGTGACCGGCGCGGTGATCTGCTCGCCACCGCGGAATTGCTCAGCGAGCAGCGCCGGGAGCGTCTCGTCGAACCACGGGGCGTTCGCCAGCGCAGCTGACGACGCCACGGCGTCGTCGGCCGGCAGAAGCTCAGGGTGCGCGACGAACAGGCTGAACGCGAGCTTGCGGCCGGTCGGCGAGCCGGCAATGCGGTCGGCGACGGGTAGCAGCGTCCGTGCGGCGCGCACCGCGCTCCACAGACAGGCACGCTCATAGACGACCTCGCGATGGTTGTGGAAACCCGCGGGCGAGAGCGCCGTGGCGGAGCGCACACGGCCCCGCTTCGCCAGCTCGAGCGAGATCCAGCCGCCAAGCGAGTTGCCGGCCACGTGCGGCTGCTCGAGCCCGAGCTGATCGAGAAACTCGCTGACGAGGCTGGTCAGCGAGGCTGGGCCCGGGGGCGTGCCCGGCGGCGGCATCGAGGATGCTCCGAAGCCGGGCAGATCGAGCGCGATCACGTCGCGCTCGGCTTGGAGTCGCGTCAGCACCGGGTCCCAGACCTGCCAGCGGCTGCCGATCCCGTGGATCAGCACGAGCGAGGGGCCGGAGCCTGCGCGGTTGTAGTTCAGATCCATCGCGAAAACCTAACCGCACAACCGTTGCGCGTCGAGGCGTCCAGATCGGATAATGGTCGTGCCACTGAGACGGCGATACCGTTGTACAAAACGGCGAAAGGTCAGAGGAGAGTGTATGGCGAGTACCGAGCAGGCGGTCCGAACAGAGTCTCAGACGCTGAACGACCTTGCCCGGCAGCACCTGTGGATGCACTTCACCCGGATGGGCGCGGACGACGGGCAAGACATCCCGATCATCGTTCGCGGTGAGGGGTGCTACGTCTACGACGAGCACGGCAACCGATATCTGGACGGGCTCTCGGCGCTCTTCTGCGTGAACATCGGGCATGGTCGGGCCGACATCGCCCAGGCCGGGGCGGACCAGGCGAAGGACCTCGGGTTCTTCACTAACTGGTCATACGCGCATCCGCCGGCGATTCAGCTTGCTGCGCGTATCGCGTCACTGGCGCCGGGTGACCTGAACCGCGTGTTCTTCTGCGGAGGCGGCAGCGAGGCGGTCGAGTCGGCGCTGAAGCTCGCGCGCCAGTACCACAGGCTGCGCGGCAAAGCCAACAAGTACAAGGTGATCGCACGGGAGATCGCCTACCACGGGTCGTCCATGGGCGCCCTGTCGGCGACCGGGATCCCGGACGTGCGCGTGCCGTTCGAGCCGCTCACCCCGGGCGGGTGTCATGTTCCGAACACGAACACCTATCGCTTGGCGCCGGGGATGACCGAGGACCGGCTGGTCGAGACGATCGCCGAGCGGATCGAGTTCGAGGGTCCGGACACGGTCTCGGCAGTGATTCTCGAGCCGGTCCAGAACGCAGGCGGCTGTTTCACGCCGCCCGAGGGCTACTTCCAGCGGGTCCGAGAGATCTGCGACGAGTACGACGTGGTGATGATCTCCGACGAGGTGATCTGCGCCTGGGGCCGGCTCGGCGAATGGTTCGGCGCCGCAGCGCTACGGCTACCAGCCGGACATCATCACGACGGCGAAGGGGCTGACCAGCGCGTACGCGCCGATGGGGGCGGTGATCGTCTCAGACCGGATCGCGGACCCGTTCATCGACGGCGCCAATAGCTTCACCCATGGGTTCACGTTCGGCGGCCACCCGATGTCCGCGGCGATTGCGTTGGCCAACCTCGATGCATTGGAGCGCGAGGATGTGATCGAGAACGTGCGCGCGCACGAGGGCAGCGTTCCGCGGGATGCTCGAGTCGCTGCGCGATCTCCCGATCGTCGGCGATGTCCGCGGCGCCGGCTACTTCCACGCGATCGAACTGGTCAAGGACAAGGACACCAAAGAGACGTTCTCCGAGGCCGAGTCCGAGACGCTGCTGCGCGGCTTCCTCTCCGGCGAGCTTTACCGGCGGGGCCTGATCTGCCGCGCTGATGACCGTGGCGATCCCGTGATCCAGCTCTCACCGCCGCTGATCGCGGGGCCCGAGCAGTTCGCCGAAATCGAGTCGATCCTCCGGCCCGTCCTCACTGAGGCCGGCGACCGGATGCACGTCCATAGCGAGCTAAAAGAAGGCGCGCTGATGCTCACCGTCCGAGACCTGCTTGGCGATGTGGACGTCCGCCTGTTGGCAGGCGAGGCAGGGCTCGATCTGCCGGTGCGCTGGGTGCACATCTCAGAGCTCCTGGACCCGACGCCATGGCTGTCCGGCGGCGAGGTGCTGCTCACCACCGGGATGCAGCTCGACACCCCGGAGCGCCAGCGTGAGTTCGTGGCGCGGCTCGCCGACCACCAACTCGCGGCGCTTGGCTTCGGGACCGGCTTCGGGCACGATCAGGTGCCCGAGCCGATTGTCGAGATCGGAGCTGAGCGCCAGTTCCCCGTGTTCGAGGTGCCCTACGAGCTGCCGTTCATCGCGATCACCGAGGCGGCGTTCTCGCAGCTCGTCAACGAGCAGTACGCGGTCCTGCGCCGCGCGCTAGCGGCGCAGGAGCGGCTCGAGCGAATCGTCCTCTCCGAGCGGGGTCTCGATGCTCTCGCGGGTGCGCTGGCGACGCTGATCGGCGCGGCCGTGCTCGTGTTCGACCCACGGGGGGAGCTGCTCGTGCAGCACGCGTTCCGTCGAGCGAGTCGAGCCCGAGATGCTCAGTGCCGCTGTCCGCCGAGCTGCGCGAGCGTTCTCGCCGCCGCGATTCGCGCGCGTTCATGCCGAGCGCCGATGATGCCGGGCCGCGGACTGGCGTTGCCGGTCGCTGCGGACGGCGTGCCGGGAGCCGGCGGCGCGTCGCGGACCGAGCGGATTCCGGAGGCCTGGCTGGTCGCGATCAAGGACACGGGCGCGCTCACTGATTTCGACCGGCTGACGCTGCACCAGGCGGTCACGATCGTGGCACTCGAGCTGCTGCGCGACCGGGTCGCCGGCGACACCGAGCGCAGGCTGGCCGGGGACGTGCTTGCCGCCGTCGTGAGCGGCGAGCTGTCCGGACCGGAGCTGGGCCGGCGGCTCGAGCCGTTCGGCCTGGCCGACCGAGTGGCGGCGATCGTGGTCGCGCGGCCCGGAAACGGTCGCGGCTCAGCCGGCCCGGCCGAGCTGGCGCTCTCGGCCTCCCTGCGCGATGACGCAGCTACAGGCCTGGTCGCCTCGACAGGATCGCTGACATGCGCGCTGGTGCCGGGAATCGATCACGACGAGCTCGTTGTCGCTGGCCGAACGCGTCGCGGTTCGCCTCGGGGTCGAGCTCGGCGCGCCGGTTCAGATCGGCGTCGGCCGGGCGGTGCCCGGCGAGCAGGCGCGCCGCAGCTTCCACGAGGCGCGGTGCGCGCTGGAGGCGCTGGCGCTCGGCGGTGGCGGCGCGGATCCAGCCGAAGCTGGGAACGGTTCCGGGGGCAACGGCGCCTCGGGCTCGCGTTCGCCCGAGCCGCGGGTTGCGAACGTACCGCGACCTGGGCTCATTTCAACTCTTGCTGTCGCTTGCAGGACGACGAGGCGCTGCGACTGTTCTGCGACTCGATCCTCGGTCCGATCGAGGCGAGCGAGGGACATTACGGCGGCGAGCTGATGCGCTCGCTCGAGGCGTTCATCGAGGAGAACGGGCAGTGGGAGCGGGCCGCACGGCGGCTGTACTGCCACCGCCACACGCTGCGCTACCGGATCCGGCGCGTTGAGGAGCTGACTGGGCGCAATCTTGGCAGCGCGCGCGACCGGATCGAGTTCTGGTTGGCGCTGCGCGGACGAGAGCTGGTGAATTGACTGCTTGTGACTGCTTGTGTCTTTGTCCTGTTCGACCGGAGGATGGTGCATAGGTGAGGATTGGGGTCCCAACCGAAGTCAAGCCCGACGAGTACCGGGTCGCGCTGACCCCGGCGGGCGTGCGCGAGCTGGTCGACGCCGGTCACCAGGTGCACGTGCAACGTGGCGCGGGCCTCGGTTCGGCGATCACGGACGACGCGTACACCGCTCAGGGCGCATCGATCGTGCCGGACGCCGCTGCCGCGTTTGGCGAGTCCGATCTGATCGTCAAGGTCAAGGAGCCCCAGCCGGCGGAGGTCTCGCTGCTGGAACCGCGGCACACGCTGTTCACGTACCTGCACCTGGCCGCTGACGCCGGGTTGACGCGGGGGCTGATGGAGAGCGGCGCGACGTGCATCGCGTACGAGACCGTCGAGGACGCGCGTGGGCGACTGCCGTTGCTCGCGCCGATGTCCGAAGTCGCGGGCAAGATCGCGACGCAGGCCGGTGCGTTCATGCTCGAGAAGCCGCTCGGCGGACGGGGCATCCTGCTGGGCGGGGTCCCGGGCGTGGCTGCGGCAAACGTGATGGTGATCGGCGGCGGCGTCGTCGGGATGCACGCTGCGTTCATCGCGCTCGGGATGGAAGCCACGGTGTACGTGTTCGACCGCAACATCGACCGGTTGCGGGAACTCGATATCGCGTTCGGTGGCCGGGCCGACACGTGCTTCGCGACGACGTTGTCGGTCGAGGAGCGGCTGCCGGAAATGGACCTCGTGATCGGCGCCGTGCTCGTTCACGGTGCGCGCGCGCCCCGGGTCGTGACGCGCGAGCACCTGGGTTTGATGAAGCCCCAAGCGGTGCTCGTCGACGTTTCGATCGACCAGGGCGGATGCTTTGAGACCTCGCGTCCGACAACGCACTCGGACCCGACCTACGAGGTCGACGGCATCACCCACTACTGCGTGACGAACATGCCTGGCGCGGTGCCGATCACCTCGACCTACGCGCTGACGAACGCGACGATGCCCTACGTGCTGCATCTGGCGTCGGCTGGCGTGGCCCGGGCGGTAGCCGAGAGCCCAGGCCTGAAGCTGGGCGTCAACGTGGCGGCCGGTCAGGTCACCTACGAACCGGTCGCCGACGCGGTCGGGGTTACGTGTGTCGATGTGGACGGGGCCTTGGCGGGAGTCTCGGCCGGCGCGTGAACTCGGCGTGATCCAGCGCCGCGGCTCACGTGTAAACGAGGCGCATCCGTTCAAATCAACCGAGAGGGGCTTCAGATGGCGATCGCGGTAGTGATGGACTTCAAGGGCGCGACGCTCGACCAGTACGACCAGCGGACCCGGCCGGCTCGCCCAGCTCGCTGACGAGGCTATTGCGGCGGCCCTGCTACCCTGCGCTCCGCATGCCGACAACGAGCCAGCTGATCCGCAAGGGTCGCATCACACCGAAGAAGAAGCTTGCCACTCCGGGCCTGAAATCCGGCAAGGGTCGCAAGAAGAAGACCGCAGCACCGCAGCGTCGCGGAGTCTGCACGCGCGTCTACACGACCACGCCGAAGAAGCCGAACTCCGCGCTTCGCAAGGTCGCCCGCGTGCGGCTGACCAACGGCATGGAGGTCGGGGCCTACATTCCCGGCGAGGGCCACAACCTGCAGGAGCACTCAGTCGTGCTCGTGCGCGGCGGCCGTGTCAAGGACCTTCCCGGTTTCCGCTACAAGGTGATTCGCGGCACGCTTGACGCCGCGGGCGTCGGCGACCGCAAGAAGGCTCGCTCCCAGTACGGCGTGAAGGCGAAGTAAGTGCCTCGTCGCGCAGCAGCCCAGATCCGCAAGATCGAGCCGGACCCGGTCCACCGCAATCGCCTCGTCCAGCAGGTGATCAACAAGGTGATGCTGGACGGCAAGAAGTCCGTCGCGGAGAGGATCGTCTACGACGCGCTCGCAATTATCGGCGAGCGCACGGGCAAGAATCCCATCGAGCAGCTCGAAGCCGGGGTCAAGGCCCTGACTCCGGTGCTCGAGGTTCGCTCCCGGCGCGTCGGCGGCGCCACCTATCAGGTGCCCGTCGAGGTCCCCGGAGCGCGCGCGCGAACCCTGGCCGTCCGCTGGCTGGTCCAGTTCTCCCGCGCTCGCCGCGAGAAGACGATGTCCCAGCGGCTCGCGCACGAGCTGCTCGACGCGCAGCAGCAGCAGGGCAACGCCTACAAGCGCAAGGACGACATCTACCGCATGGCGCAGGCCAACAAGGCCTTCGCCCACTATCGCTGGTAGACGGCCTGCGTTGACGCCCGCCCCGGCGGGTGGGCTGATCGGGGTTGGGTCGACTGTGGGGCGGACGGTGAGCTGGTCTGCGTCACGGGCGCTCGTGAGCGCTCGCCGCGGTCTTGAAAGGCGCTTGGGAAGGGTGGTGGATGGGGCGCCCTCCGACGCTGGGTGTCCCAGCGTGACGCGCCCGGGTCGGCAGCGGATGAAAACAGACACAATCTGCCGCGGTTGCATCGGTTCTGTGAGCTGGGGGCGTTTGGTGCTGATATCCGGACACTAAATGCCTCACCTCCCACGAGGCGGTCGACCGCGGCAGATCTTGTGCGTTCCGCGCTCCGGGGCCGGGGGCGGCCGTCTGGGCATGCGTCGAGGGCGGTGGCGTCAGGGACCGTGGCACAACGACACCTTCCCAGGCACATCCGGCCCGCGCGATCCTCACGACGGTCGCGCCGCGGATCAGAGCGAGGCGAGATCGCGGACCTGGGTCAGGCGGAAGTGGTTGCCTGACGGGTCGCGGAAGCCTGCATCGATTCCGTAGGGACGCTCCTCGGGCGCCTCGACGAACTCGACGCCGCGGGCCTTGAGGTCCTCGTAACTACTCCGGCAGTCGTCGGTGGTGAGGAAGATCGTCCCGGCGAAACCCTTGGACATCAGGGACCTGACCTGCTCGGCGGTTTCGGGGTCCATGACCGGCGGACCGGGGATCGCCATCAGCACCACCTCGATGTCGGGCTGTCCGGCCGGAGCCACCGTGAGCCAGCGGAAGCTGCCCATCTCCGGCAGCGTCGCATCCGTGCGGACTTCCCATCCGAGCTTCTGCGTGTAGAACGCGAGGGCCTCCTCCTGGTCGTGGACCCAGAGCTGTGTGGTTGACACCTTGATCACTTGCTGCTCCCTCTGATCGACGAAACGGACGCCGGTCACGGTATCCGCGGTGCTACCGGCTGTCTTCTTCAAATGTGCGGCGTTGCGGACGGGCGTATGCGCGCAGCACGCATGACGGCACGATCGCGTGGGACGCGGCCGGCGGAAACGTGGCGCGGTATGCGGCAGGGGAGACGCCGTAGGTGCGAGTGAAGCTGGTCGTGAACGAGCCGACGCTCTGGAGGCCAACCGAGAAGCAGATGTCGGTCACCGAGCGGTCGGTGGTGCGCAGCAGCGCCGCAGCCCGCTCCAGCCGCCGGGTCAGCAGGTAGGCATGCGGCGATTCCCCGAAGGCGCCGCGGAACGCGCGGCTGAAGTGAGCGCGCGACAGGCCGGCGGCGCGCGCGAGGTCATCGACGCTCAGCGGCTCGAAGTACCGCGCATCGACCAGATCCTTGGCGCGCAGCAGGTGCCTGGCTGTTGGAACGAACGCCATCGCCTACCGTCAAAAGGTAGCTGGCGAATCCAACGGGGGACCCGGCGTCGCCACCCCGGAAGAACGCGAGGGCCGCCCACCACACGGGACCGGGGGCTGCGGTGGGACAACCCTCGCGGTTACGAAATGTAACGATCCGATCGCAATCCGGCGACGGTCGCATCCAGAGTGTCAGCATCCCGACAAATGGCCTGGTAGCCGCGCCAATGCGCGCACGGCCTCACGCCGCGTGCCCGGCGGGCGCCCGCCCGCGCTTGCGTCGGCCCCCGCCCGGCGCCCCGATCAACAGAAAGCCAGAGACCGACGTAATCAGCAGGACGACCGCGCCGAGCGTCTCCATGTAGAAGCCGGCGCTCGGGGTCGAGTTCGCGGTGGTGTAGTGCGAGGCGCTGAGCACCAGCCCGCTCGCGTTCGTGTCCGGGAGATCGCCGAGCAGCGCGATCACCAGCGCGAGCACTCCGAGCGCGCCGATCGCGACCAGCGCCGGGCGGCTTGCGGCCGCCCATACCGCGCATCCGAACGCGGCCGCGAGCAGGGCGATCGGGACCAGCGCATACCCGTGATGGGATCCGGTCCCGACTGAGCGGACAGTCGCGGTTGCCTGGGCAGTGTGCACTTCGAACAGCGTCGTGAACTCCGCGACGAGCAGCAGTACAGCACCGAGCATCGTGCCGGCGAGGATCGCCGCGCTGAGCGGGCCGGGGCGCGGGCCGGGGCGCGCGCCGGGGGTCCCGCGGGCGCTGGACCGGGCACGCGCCGCCGCCCCCGAGTCGTGGGCTAAACGAGCACCGGAGCGCTCAACCCCTCTGCTATATTCGGTGGTCCCCTCGGGAGGCGTGACGTTCATCTGTGCTCGCTCCCGGGCGCGGAGAATCCACACAATGGAGACGCCGACCGAATAACCATCCGCCCGTTCTCGACACGTGCGTCGTGATTGGGCCCACAGGGCCCTTTTTCATGTCCGTAGTCGCTGCCGGGAAACCGTCCAAGAAGACCGAACCACATGCCTCGCACTTTCGCTCTAGAGAACATTCGCAATATTGGGATCATGGCCCACATCGACGCCGGAAAGACGACGACGACTGAGCGCATCCTTTATTACACAGGGCGGACCTACAAGATGGGGGAGGTTCACGAGGGCGCCGCGGTGATGGACTGGATGGAGCAGGAGCAGGAGCGCGGGATCACGATCACCTCCGCCGCCACGACCTGCGAATGGCACGGCCACCGGATCAACATCATCGACACCCCCGGTCACGTCGACTTCACCGTCGAGGTCGAGCGGTCGCTGCGCGTGCTCGACGGCGCGATCGCGCTGTTTGACTCCGTCGCCGGCGTCGAGCCGCAGTCCGAGACCGTCTGGCGCCAGGCCGACAAGTACCACGTGCCGCGGATCGCCTACATCAACAAGATGGACCGGATCGGTGCCGACTTCGGCCGTGGCGTGCAGACGATGATCGACCGGCTTGCGGCCCATCCGGTGCCGATCCAGCTGCCGATCGGCGCAGAAGCGGACTTCCTGGGGATCATCGATCTCGTCGCCAACAACGCGATCGTCTACAAGGACGAGCTCGGTAAGGAGACCGATGTCATCGAGATCCCGGCCGAGTACGCCGAGGCAGCCGCCGCCGCGCGCGAGCACCTGCTCGACGAGGTCTCCCATTACGACGACGGGCTCGTCGAGCTGATCCTCGACGACAAGGAGATTCCGGTCGATCGTCTCAAGCAGGCGATCCGCAAGGCGACGCTCGCGATCAAGCTGACGCCGGTGCTGTGCGGCAGCAGTTTCAAGAACAAGGGCGTGCAGCCGTTGCTCGACGCCGTGATCGACTATCTCCCCAGCCCGCTCGAGGTCCCGCCGATGGAGGGCATCGAGCCGGCCAAGGGCTCCGAGAACGGCGAGGAGCACACTGCTGTGCGCAGGGCATCCGACGATGAGCCGTTCGCCGCGCTCGCGTTCAAGATCATGGCCGACCCCTACGTCGGCAAGCTCACCTACTTCCGGGTGTACTCCGGCAAGCTCGAGGCCGGCTCGCGGGTTCTGAACGTCAGCACCGGCCGGACCGAGCGGATCGGACGGATCCTAATCATGCACGCCAACGAGCGTGAGGAGGTCAAGGACATCTTCGCCGGCGAGATCGCCGCGGCGGTCGGGATCAAGCAGGTCGTGACCGGTGACACGCTTGCGGCGCCTGATAGGCCGATCAAGCTCGAGACGATCGTTTTCCCCGAACCGGTGATCAAGGTCGCGATCGAGCCGAAGACGAAGGCCGATCAGGAGAAGATGTCGACTGCGCTCGGCCGGCTGGCCGAGGAGGATCCGACGTTCCAGGTCCGCACCAACGAGGAGACGGGCCAGACCGAGATCTCCGGGATGGGCGAGCTGCACCTCGAGGTGCTGGTTGACCGGATGCTGCGTGAGTACAAGGTCGATGCCAACGTCGGCCGTCCGCAGGTCTCCTATCGCGAGACGATTCGCGGTACCGCGGAGAAGGTCGAGGGCAAGTTCGTGCGTCAGACCGGTGGCTCGGGCCAGTACGGAATCGTCTACATCAATATCGAGCCGGCGCCCGGCGAGGGCTTCGACTTCGTCAACAAGATCAAGGGCGGCTCGATCCCGACGGAGTTCATCCCGGCGGTCGAGAAGGGTGTCGAGGAAGCGTTGGAGAACGGGCCGCGCGCCGGCTATCCGATGGTCGACGTGCGCGTGACGCTCACCGACGGCAAGTACCACGACACCGACTCGTCGGAGATCGCGTTCAAGGTTGCGGGCAGTCTCGCGCTGAAAGAAGCTGCCAGGCGTGCCAAACCCGTGCTGCTGGAGCCCGTGTTCGCCGTCGAGGTTGTCACGCCCGAGGAGTTCATGGGCGAGGTGATCGGCGATCTGAACCGCCGGCGCGGCCACGTCCACGGCATGGAGCAGCGCGGGAACGCCCAGGTCGTGAGCGCGTATGTGCCGCTGTCTGAGATGTTCGGCTACGCCACGGACCTGCGCTCAAACACCCAGGGCCGGGCCACATACACGATGCAGTTCGAGCGGTACGAGGAAGTGCCCGCGAACATTGCGGAAAGGGTGATCGGCGAGCTACAGCCCGCCTAACGCAGACCTAGCATCACCCGTGGACGGAAGTCAACTATATTTGCAAAGTTCGCCCTGAGGGCGGACGAAACCACTGGAACCAGAAGGAGCGACACCAAAGTGGCGAAAGCCAAGTTCGAGCGCGACAAGCCCCATGTCAACGTCGGCACCATCGGTCACATCGACCATGGCAAGACGACGCTGACGGCCGCGATCACAAAGGTGCTGAACGAGAAGTACGGCGGCACTGAGGTGCGGTCGTTCGAATCGATCGACAACGCTCCCGAGGAGAAGGCGCGCGGGATCACGATCGCGACCTCACACGTCGAATACCAGACCCCCAACCGTCACTACGCCCACGTTGACTGCCCGGGCCACGCCGACTACGTCAAGAACATGATCACCGGCGCCGCGCAGATGGACGGCGCGATCCTCGTCGTCTCGGCCGCCGACGGCGCGATGCCGCAGACGCGCGAGCACATCCTGCTCGCCCGCCAGGTCGGCGTGCCCTACATCGTCGTGTTCCTGAACAAGGCCGACATGGTCGACGACCCAGAGCTGCTTGAGTTGGTCGAGGTCGAGATCCGCGACCTGCTCTCGGAGTACGAGTTCCCGGGCGATGACATTCCGTTCGTCACCGGCTCGGCGCTGAAGGCGCTCGAGGGTGACGAGGATGCCGAGGCGAAGATCCTCGAGCTGGCCGAAGCACTCGATACCTATATCCCGGAGCCGGTGCGTGACCTGGACAAGCCGTTCCTGATGCCGGTCGAGGACGTGTTCTCGATCACCGGGCGCGGTACGGTGGCCACGGGCCGGATCGAGCAGGGCATCATCAAGACGGGCGAGACCGTCGAGATCGTGGGCATCAAGGCCACGACCTCAACCGTCGTGACCGGCGTCGAAATGTTCAAGAAGATCCTCGATCAAGGCCAGGCCGGCGACAACGTCGGTTGCCTGCTGCGCGGTACCAAGCGCGAGGACATCGAGCGGGGCCAGGTCCTGTGCAAGCCGGGCTCGATCACGCCGCACACCCAGTTCAAGGCCGAGGTCTACGTCCTCAAGAAGGAAGAGGGCGGCCGCCACACCCCGTTCTTCACGGGCTACCGGCCGCAGTTCTACTTCCGCACCACGGACGTCACCGGCGTGGCCAATCTGCCCGAGGGCACCGAGATGGTCATGCCGGGCGACAACGTCCAGATGGTGATTGAGCTGATCCAGCCGATCGCCATGGACGCCGGTCTGCGGTTCGCGATCCGCGAGGGCGGCCGCACGGTCGGCTCGGGGGTCGTCACCGAAGTCATCAAGTAAGTCATCAGGCGGCTGGGCCGGACGGCCCGCCGCCTGTTTTTCAAGAGATACGACCTTTTGGGGCGGGTGGGCGGGAGCCAAATCCCGGGACCCGCCCCCAACACTGAGAAAAGACAGTAAGTGGCAACTATCGCCCAAAACAAGATCCGCATCCGCCTGAAGTCCTATGACCACACGGCGATCGAGACAGCGGCAAAGGAGATCGTCGAGACGGCGACGCGCACCGGCGCGACCGTCTCTGGTCCCGTGCCGCTGCCGACGGAGAAGAACGTGTATTGCGTGATCCGGTCCCCGTTCAAGGACAAGGACTCGCGCGAGCACTTCGAGATCCGCACACACAAGCGACTGATCGATATCCACCAACCGACGCCCAAGACCGTCGACTCGCTGCAGCGACTCGACCATCTGCCGGCGGGCGTGGATATCGAGATCCGCCTGGCTTCATAACGGCGATGGCTGCGATCCTCGCCAAGAAGCTCGGCATGACCCAGCGGTTCCTCGATGACGGCCGCGTCGAGCGTGTGACCGTGCTCGAGGCCGGGCCGTGCCCGGTGACCGCGATCCGCACGCACGAACGCGACGGGTACGAGGCCGTGCAGCTGGCCTTTGGTGCCTGCAAGGAGAAGGTGCTGACCAAGGCCGAGCTCGGCCATCTGAAGAAGGCCGACGCCTCCGCTCACCGGCACGTGCGCGAATTCCGCGACGAGGCCGGCGAGCTGCTCGTTGGCGACACCGTCACGGTCGAGGCGTTCTCGCCCGGAGACCAGGTGAAGATCTCGGGCAAGTCGAAGGGCAAGGGCTTTCAGGGCACGATCAAGCGCCACAACTATGCGAGCGGACCGAAGTCGCACGGTTCTCACAACGTCCGGGCGCCGGGCTCAATCGGCGCTTCCGCGACGCCGTCGCGCGTGTTCAAGGGCATCCGCGGCCCCGGACGGATGGGCGGCGGAAGGATCACCCAGCGCGGTCTGACAGTGGTCGAAGTGCTTCCCAAGCGGAACCTGCTGCTGGTCCGAGGCGCCGTGCCCGGGCCCAAAGGCGGGACGGTGGAGGTGCGGACCGATGGCTAGTCAGGCACGCACGGCGCCGGTGCTGGGCGGCGGGACCGTCCCACTGGACGCCTCGGCATTCGAGGCCAGGTTCAACATGCCGCTGGTGCACGAGGCCGTCCGCGCCGAGTTGAATGCCCGCCGGCGGGGAACCGCCTCGACGCTGACCCGCGGCAAGGTCTCCGGCGGAGGCGCCAAGCCGTGGCGCCAGAAGGGCACCGGCCGGGCCCGGCAGGGCTCGATCCGCGCGCCGCACTTCGCCGGCGGTGGGGTCGTGTTCGGCCCGACTCCGCGCTCCTACACCGTCAAGGTCAACCGCAAGGCGCGCCGAGCGGCGCTGCGCAGCGCCCTGTCGGTGCACGCCGACCGCGAGTCGCTGGCGGTGTTCGACGCATCCGTGTTCGACGCGCCCTCGACAGCTCGTGCCGCTGATCTGCTCGATATGTGGGGGTCGGATATTCCGACCCTCGTGCTGCTGGATGCCGACGAGGCGACCGCCGGAAAGTCGTTTCGCAACCTCTGGCGCGTCTCTGTGATGCCGGTCGCCGAAGCAGGGGTCGCCGACGTGATCGGGGCGGCGTCATTGCTCGTATCGCAAGCCGCACTGCCACAGCTGGTGGCGCTCGCAGCCGGAATCGGCTGGCGCCGATTCCGGGAATCGACTGGCGCCGATTCCGGGGAATCGACTGGCGCGGATTCCCTTGGAGATTCGGCTGGCGCCGAATCTCCCGGTGGGGGAGAGTCCTGATGGACGCGAGTCAAGTCATTATCCGCCCCGTTGTGTCCGAGAAGACGTTCGTGCTCGCCGAGGCCGGCAAGTACACCTTCCGGGTGCACGACCGTGCTCACAAGACCCAGATCAGGCAGGCGATCGAGCAGCTGTTCGACGTCAAGGTGGTCGCGGTTCGGACGGCGTTCGTCAAAAGCAAGCCGAAGCGCCGCGGCCAGACCGCCGGCAAGACTCGCCACTGGAAGAAGGCGATCGTCCAGGTGCGCACAGGCGACACAATCCCGATCTTCCAAGGCCTTGAGGGAGCAGAGTGATGAGTTTGAGCACGACGATGGGCCCTCGAGGCCCGGGCTTTGAGGGACCTGAGTAATGCCGATTCGCAATCCCAAGCCAACTTCACCGGGTCGCCGCTTTGTCACGTATCCGGACTTTGCCGAGATCACCCGGACGGAGCCTGAGAAATCGCTGACCGAGGGCCTGAAGAAGTCCGGTGGGCGCAATTCCAACGGGCGCAAGACCTCACGCCACCGTGGCGGCGGCGCCAAGCGGCTGTACCGCAAGATCGACTTCAAGCGCCGCAAGGACGGGGTGCCGGCGAAGGTCGCGCAGATTGAGTACGACCCGAACCGCTCCGCCTACATTGCGCTGCTGCACTACGCCGACGGCGAGAAGCGCTACATCCTCGCGCCGGGCCGCCTGCGGGTCGGCGCCACCGTTGAGTCGGGGCCGAACGCCGACATCCGCGTCGGCAACAGCCTGCCGCTGGCGAACATGCCGCCGGGCACCGTGGTCCACAACGTCGAGCTGACTCCCGGTCGCGGCGGGCAGATGGCGCGCTCGGCCGGCACCGGCGTGCAGTTGCTCGCAAAGGACGGAGATCACGTCACGCTGCGACTGCCCTCTGGGGAGATGCGGATGGTCCGTGCCGAGTGCCGCGCGACAGTCGGCGTGATCGGCAACTCCGACCACCAGAACGTCACGATCGGAAAGGCCGGGCGCAAGCGCCATATGGGCGTGCGCCCGCAGACTCGCGGTACCGCGATGAACCCGGTGGACCACCCGCACGGCGGCGGTGAGGGCTCGACCACTCCCGGCCGTCATCCGGTGACCCCTTGGGGGGTGCCGACCCTCGGCTACCGCACTCGCAAAAAGCACAAGACGTCCGACCGCTACATCGTCCGTGGCCGTAGAAGAGGTAAGAAGCGTTGAGTAGATCGAGCAAGAAGGGCCCGTTCGTACAGGAGCGCCTGATGGCGCGGATCGAAGCAATGAACCGCTCCGGCGAGAAGCGGATGTTGAGGACGTGGTCGCGGACTTCGACGATCTTTCCGGAGATGGTCGGGCATACGATTGCGGTTCACGACGGACGGAGACATGTTCCGGTGTTCATTTCGGAGTCGATGGTCGGGCACAAGCTTGGGGAATTCGCGCCCACGCGCCTGTATCGCGGGCATGCTGGAACTGGAAAGCGGCGGTAATGGCTGAAGAAGAGCAGGACAAGCCGCAGCGTCGTCGCCGGCGGGCCAAGGCCGGAGACGCCGAGACCACCTCTGGCGCCGAGGCAGCGGGCTCCGCCGTGGACGAGACCGGCGATGAGGATGAGACGACGCGAGCTGCCTCGGCGTCAGAGGCGGCCTCGGCGTCGCCGTCCGAGGACGCCGACTCGGTTGAGCCCACTGCAGCCGACGTTGAGGCGGAGGAGGCGACTGAGGTCGTGCTCGAGGCCGATGATGAGGCTGAGGACGAGCCCGAGCTTGAAGGCGAGCCTGAGGCCGACATTGAGGCGCCGAAGCCGCGCCGTCGGCGCCGCGGCACTAAGGGGGAGAAAGCTGACGAGCCCGCGAAGCCGGCGCCGGCGCGGCGGCGGCGGTCGCAGCGCGATCCTTCGTTGCCGCCCCCCGTGGTGCGGGCCCAGGCGAAGTATGTGCGGTCCTCGGCTCGCAAGGCGCGGCTCGTTTGCGATCACATCCGGGGGAAGAGCGTTGAGGAGGCGCGAGCTATCCTGGCGCATACGCCGCGTGCGATCGCGCGGGACTGGAGCAAGTTGCTCGAGTCCGCGGTTGCGAACGCCGAGCACAACCACGAGCTCGTTGGCGAGGACCTGTATGTCAAGGCGGTGAAGGCCGACGAAGGTCCGACGATCAAGCGGTTCCGGCCGCGCGCGATGGGTCGCGCGACCAGGATCCGCAAGCGCACCAGCCATCTGACGATCTTGCTCACGCCGAAGGAATAGACACTACTTATGGGTCAAAAAGTTCATCCCGAGTCGATCCGCGTGGGCTACATCCACGATTGGAAGTCGAACTGGTTCAACGAGCGCAACTTCTCGGACTACCTGCACGAAGACACGCAGATCCGGGAGCACATCGTCGGCCGGCTCTCGCACGCGGGCCTGTCGGACATCACGATTCGCAAGAACGCAACCGAGGTGGAGATCAACATCCACACCGCTCGTCCGGGAATCGTGATCGGCAAGTCGGGCTCCGAGGTCGACCAGCTGCGCCGCGACCTGCACCGGATCACCGGCAAGCAGGTGAAGGTCAACATTCTCGAGATCAAGCGCCCCGAGCTCGACGCGCGCCTGGTCGCGCAGTCGATCGCCGAGCAGCTGCAGAACCGTGTCGCGTTCCGCCGGGCGATGAAGCGCGCGCTGACAAGCGCGATGCGCTCGGGCGCGAAGGGCGTCAAGGTCCAGGTATCGGGTCGACTTGGCGGTGCCGAGATGGCGCGGACCGAGGGCTACTCCGACGGGCGCGTTCCCCTGCACACGCTGCGCGCCGACATCGACTACGGATTTCACGAGGCACGGACCACGTTCGGCCGGATCGGCGTCAAGTGCTGGATCAACAAGGGCGAGATCATGCCCGAGGGCTACACCGGCGCCGACCTGACGATCATGGACGAGCCGGCGCCGCAGGCGCCTGAGCGCGGCGGTCGTGACGGGCGCGATGGTCGCGGCCGTGGCCGGCGTGGCGACGGTGGACCTGGTGGCCGCGGACCGGGTGGGCCCGGTGGTCCCGGTGGCCCCGGTGGTGGTCGCGGTCGTGGCGGCGGGGCGGGTGGGTCCGGTAGCCGTGGCCCCGGTGGCCCGGGTGGTCCCGGCGGTGGTCGCGGTCGTGGCGGCGGTCCTGGTGGTCCCGGTGGTGGTCGTGGTCGTGGCGGCGGTCCCGGCGGCGGTCCCGGCGGTCCGAGCGGTCCCGGCGGCGGTGGCCGCGGCGGCGGCGGCGGTGGTCGCGGCGGCGGCGGCGGTGGCCGTGGCGGCGGCGGTGGCGGCGGTGGTGGGCGTGGCCCGCGCGGCGGCGGCGGAGCCGGCGGTTCCGGTGGCGGCGGCGGTGGTGGCGCGGGAGGCGGTAGCTAATGCTGTCCCCGAAGCGCGTAAAGCACCGCAAACAGCATCGCGGACGCCGTGCCGGGCTCTCACGCGGGCAGGTCAAGGTGCAGTTCGGCGAGTACGGACTGAAGTCGATGGATGCCGGCTGGCTGACCAACCGTCAGATCGAGGCCGCTCGTATCGCAATGACCCGCAAGATCAAGCGTGGCGGCAAGGTCTGGATCAACGTCTACCCCGACAAGCCGTTCACGAAGAAGCCGGCCGAGACGCGGATGGGTTCCGGCAAGGGCTCGCCCGAGGGCTGGGTTGCCGTCGTCAAGCCCGGACGCGTGATGTTCGAGCTGGCCGGCGTCCCGGAGCCGCTCGCCCGCGAGGCGATGCGCCTCGCCGGGCACAAGCTGCCGGTGAGGACCAAGTTCGTGATGCGGGAGGACGGCTGAGATGAAGGCCGAGGAGTTGCGCGATCTGAGCGAACCGGAGCTGCGCGAGCACCTTGTGACCGCGCGGCGCGAGCTGTTCGGCCTGCGTTTTCAGCACGCCACCGGCGAGCTTGACAACACGGCCGGGCTGAAGCAGGCCAAGCGCGAGATCGCGCGGACGCTGACGGTCGCGCACCAACGAGGAATTGAGATCTGAGATGGCTGAGGACAACGAGACAACTGAAGAGACCGAGGCGCCCGCGGCGCACGCGGCCGCGGCGGCCGCCCCCGCGCAGCCGCCTGCCGAGGTCGTGCCGCCCAAGGAGCGCCGCGGCCGGGCAAGGGCTGCTAAGGCAGCCAAAAAGCCGGTACGCGCAGCGCTGACGCCTGAGGAGCGGCAGGCTGGGCGGGTCGCTGAGCGTCAGCACAAGGCAAACGCCCGGCGCGTCGAGCGGGCGCGTGCGCGGACCAAGGCAAAGGCCGCCGCCGGTTCCTCGACGCCGACCGCGGCACGCGAGCACGCTCCCGGTGTGCAGAAGACCCGCCAGGGTGTTGTCGTGTCGGACAAGGCCGACAAGACGATCACCGTGCGGATCGATGTCGCCCGCCGCCACCGTCGCTACGACAAGATCGTGAGGACCTCCAGCACGTTGCACGCGCACGACGAGCGCAACGACGCCCATGTCGGCGACAAGGTGATTGTGCGCGAGGCCCGTCCGCTGTCACGGACCAAGCGCTGGCGACTCGTTGAAGTGCTGGAGCGCGCAAAGTGATTCAGAATGAGACCAGATTGCGCGTCGCGGACAACACGGGCGCGCGCGAGATCCTCGTGATCCGCGTCAAAGGCGGACACCGCCGGCGTTACGCGGGCGTCGGTGATGTGATCACCGCCACCGTCAAGCAGGCGAGCCCGCAGGGCTCGGTCAAGAAGGGTGAGGTCGTGACCGCCGTGGTCGTTCGGACGAAGAAGTCCTACGGCCGCGAGGACGGGACCTACATCGCCTTCGACGAGAACGCAGCCGTGCTGATCGACGGCCAGAACAACCCGCGCGGGACGCGTATCTTCGGACCCGTGGCACGCGAACTGCGCGAACGAAACTTCATGAAGATCGTCTCCCTCGCGCCCGAGGTGCTGTGATGCCGGCTCGAATCAAGACAGATGACGAGGTCGTCGTGGTCGGTGGCAAGGACCGTGGCAAGCGCGGAAAGGTGCTGCGCGTGGAGCCGAAGCAGAACCGCGTCTACGTCGAGGGCTTGAACATGGTCAAGCGCCACCAACGGCCGCGTCAGGTTGCCGGTGCCCAGCGCGCCGAGCAGGTCGGCGGTGTGATCGAGAAGGAAGGCCCGATCCACATTTCAAATGTGATGCTGATCGACCCCAAGGAAGGCAAGCCGACCCGGATCGGCATCGAGGTTGACGGCGGCAAGCGCTTTCGCGTCGCCCGGCGCAGCGGAACGAGGCTCGACTGACATGACTGCACGACTGAAGACCCGTTACAACGAGGAGATCCGCCCCCAACTGGTGGAGCGGTTCGGTTACTCGACGCCGATGCAGGCGCCGCGGATCGAAAAGATCACGGTGAACATGGGCGTCGGCGACGCCAAGCAGGACTCGAAGATGCTCGAGGCCGCGAGCGAGCAGCTCGGCACGATCACCGGGCAGAAGCCGAACGTGAGGCGCGCGAAGAAGTCGATCGCGCAGTTCAAGGTGCGTGAGGGAATGCCGGTCGGCGTCGCGGTCACGCTGCGCAACGAGCGTTCCTACGAGTTCCTCGACCGCCTGATGTCGATCGCGATCCCACGGATCCGCGACTTCCGCGGGCTCAATCCACGCGCGTTCGACGGGCGCGGGAACTACTCGATGGGCGTCCGCGAGCAGATCATCTTCCCCGAGGTCGACTACGACGAGATCGATCAGGTCCGCGGGCTCGACATCACGATCACGACGAGCGCGCGCAGCGACGAGGAGGCATTTGCCCTGCTCGAAGCGTTTGGGATGCCATTCGCCAAGGACGGCCGCCCACAGGCGGCCACGACACAGACTTAAGTTAAGGAGCACATGGCCAAGGTTTCACAGCGCGTCCGCCAGCAGCGGACGCCTAAGTACAAGACAAGGGGCTACACCCGATGCCGCCGTTGCGGCCGGTCACGAGCCGTCTACAAGAAGTTCGGGGTCTGCCGCATCTGCCTGCGCGAGCTGGCACACAACGGCTACGTCCCAGGGATGACGAAGTCGAGCTGGTGACCCAATGTCGATGACAGATCCGGTTGCCGACTTCCTGACGCGCTTGCGCAACGCCGCCAAGGCGCAGCATCAGGACGTCCTGATCCCCTCCTCGAAGCTCAAGCGCGAGCTTGCGCGGATCCTCAAGGAGCAGGGCTATATCGAGGGTTACAGTGTCGAGCCACCGACCCCTGAGCGGCCGGGCGAGGCGATCACCGTGACGCTCAAGTACACCGACGACCGCAAGCCGGTCATCAGCGGGATGCAGCGGGTTTCGCGCCCCGGCCAGCGTACGTACGTCGATCACACGCACATCCCGCGCGTTCAGGGTGGGATGGGCACAACGATCATCTCCACTTCCAAGGGAGTCATGACCGGCCACGAGGCGCGCCAGCAGGGCGTCGGCGGCGAGGTCGTGGCCAAGGTCTGGTAGACACAAGCTGACGTCATGTCCCGCATCGGCAAGCAACCCATTTCAGTACCTGCAGGAGTCTCGATTGCGATCGAACCCGAGCGCGTGACCGTCAACGGTCCGAAGGGCGAGCTCTCAGAGCGGATCCAGCGCGACATGAAGGTCGAACGCGTTGACGACCGGGTGCTCGTCACGCGGCCGACCGACCGCGGCGAGCATCGCGCGCTGCACGGCCTGACCCGGACACTGATCGCAAACATGGTCACGGGCGTCACCGACGGCTTTGAGAAGCGTCTCGAGATCCAGGGCGTCGGCTACCGCGCCCAGCTGCGCGGGCGTGACCTCGAGCTGGCGCTCGGCTACTCCCATCCGGTGTCGGTCAAGGCGCCCGACGGGATCGAGTTCGAGGTTCCCCAGCCGACGAGGATCGTCGTCAGAGGCGCCTCCAAGCAGCAGGTCGGCGAGATCGCCGCCTACATCCGCAAGCAGCGCAAGCCCGAGCCCTACAAGGGCAAAGGGATCCGCTATGAGGGCGAGTACGTCGCCCGGAAGGTCGGTAAGCGGGCATGACCGTAATGACAGCTCCGCAGCGGCGACTAAGGCGCCGCCGTCGCGTTCGCGCCAAGATCCACGGCACCGCCGAACGGCCCCGGATCTCGGTGTTCCGCTCCAATCGCGGGATCTTCGCCCAGTTGATCGACGACGACGTAGGTCGCACGCTCGCGGCCGTCAACTGGACCGAGGCGGACCTTCGCTCGTTGAAGCCGATCGAACAGGCCAAGCGCGCCGGCGAGCTGCTCGCCCAGCGAGCTAGGGCGGCTGGGATCGAGAGCGCGGTCTTCGACCGTGGCGGCTACCAATACCACGGGCGCGTGCAGGCGCTCGCCGACGGTGCCCGTGAGGGCGGGCTGACGCTTTAGGCGGCTTCGCTACTCTGGTCAAGCTCATGGCTCGCGATCGCACAGTCTCATCATCCGGCCTCGACCTGCAAGAACGCGTGGTCGAGATCAACCGTGTCGCCAAGGTCGTCAAGGGCGGCCGGCGCTTCTCGTTCACCGCGCTGGTCGTGGTCGGCGACGAGCACGAGGTCGTCGGCATCGGCTACGGGAAGGCAAACGAAGTTCCCGTGGCGATCCAGAAGGGCGTCGAGCGGGCGAAGAAAAACCTGTATCGCGTTCCCAAGCACGGCGCGACGATCACCCACCAGGTGACAGGCATCTTCGGCGCCGGGCGCGTGTTTCTGAAGCCCGCGGCCCCCGGCACCGGCGTGATCGCCGGCGGCGGCGTGCGCGCGGTGCTCGAGCTCGCCGGAATCAACGACATCCTGTCCAAGAGCCTTGGCTCGCAGAATCCGATCAACCTCGTCAAGGCGACGATGGCCGGGCTCGAGGCGCTGCGCACGCCGGCCGAGGTTGCCGAGTTGCGCGGACTGTCTGTCAACCAGGTCCTTGGTTTGACCACGGAGAGCGGCGACGGCGCTCCCGAGGCTGCAGCGGACGAGCCTGTCGCTGCCGCTGAGCCTGCTGTCGCTGCCGAGCCTGCTGTCGCTGCCGAGCCTGCTGCTGCTGCTGAGACCGCCGCTGCCGCTGAGCCTGCCGCTGCTGCTGACCCCGCTGCTGCCGCTGAGCCCGCGGCGAGCCCCGAGGCGGCGGCGCCGGCCGAGGAGGAGCCGCCGGCGTGAGCACGTTGAGGATCACCCAGCGCAAGTCGCGCAACGGCTGCGACAAGCGCCAACTCGACACCCTGCGCTCGCTCGGCTTGCGCCGGATCGGTCAAACGGTCGAGCGCACTGACTCGCCGCAGGTCCGCGGAATGGTCCACAAGGTCCGCCACCTCGTGGAGGTGTCCGAGGATGGCTGAGGGTTCCGAGCGGATCGGCCTTCACAACTTGAAGCCCGCTCCCGGTTCGCGCCGTCCGCGCAAGCGCATCGGCCGCGGCGAGGGCTCGGGAACAGGCAAGACTTCGGGCCGCGGCCAGAAGGGCTGGGGTTCGCGCTCAGGCGCCAAGCGCCGGCCCCGGTTCGAGGGCGGGCAGAACCCGATTCACATGCGGATGCGCAAGCTGCGCGGTCCGCACATGAAGAAGTCGATGCCGTTCGAGCCGTTCCGGACGCACACGCAGGCGGTCAATCTGCTCGAGCTCGAAGCGCGATTTGAATCGGGCGCGGCCGTGACGCTTGATGCGATGAGGGTCAAGGGCCTCGCGAAGCGCAAGGGTGTGGCGGTGAAAGTGCTTGCCAAGGGCGAGCTGTCAAAGCCGCTCACGGTCCACGCACACGCCTTCAGCAAGGCCGCCCGCGAGGCGATTGAGGGTGCGGGCGGCACCTGTCAGATCGTCGTCGACGCGCCAGTTACGGCCGCCGCGCAAGCGAGCTAGCGAGGCCGCAGTGATCTCCACGATCCTCGGTGCGTTCAGGGTCGGCGAGATCCGCAACAAGGTCCTGTTCACGGCCTTGATGCTCGGGCTCTACCGGCTTGGTACGCACATCCCCGCGCCGGGCATCAACGCCGCCGCCGTCCAGGCGATCCAGAAGAACTTCAGCGGCAACGGCGTGCTCGGCTTGCTGAATCTGTTCTCGGGTGGTGGCCTTGGGCGGATCGCGATCTTCGCGCTGGGGATCATGCCCTACATCACGGCATCGATCATCCTGCAGCTGTTGACGGTCGTGGTTCCGTCGCTCGAGAAGCTCCAGAAGGAGGGCGAGGTCGGCCAGGCGCGGATCACCCAGTACACGCGCTATCTGACCGTCGGGTTGGCGTTCGCGCAGTCGATCGGCTACGTCTTCCTGTTCCGCAGCTTCGAGAAATCTGCCGGCACGACCGTGATCTCGAACTTCACGCTCGGGAAGATGTTCCTGATCGTGATCTCGCTGACCGCCGGGACCGTGCTGTTGATGTGGATGGGCGAGCTGATCACCCAGCGGGGGATCGGCAACGGCATCTCGTTGATGATTTTCGCGAGCATCGTCGCACGCATCCCCCACGGCGTGCAATCGTGGTGGAGCAACCCCGACCAGGTGTTCCGCGTAATCATGCCGTTCATCGTGCTCGGCGTTGTCGCGTCGATCGTGTTCGTCCAGGAAGGGCAGCGGCGGATCCCGATCCAGTACGCCAAGCGCGTGATCGGGCGAAGGATGACCCAGGGCGGTCAGACCTACCTGCCGCTGCGCGTCAACATGGCGGGCGTGATCCCGGTGATCTTTGCCGCCAGCGTGATGGCGATCCCGCCAACGATCGGGCAGCTGGTCGGCCAAAACCGCAACAACTTCGCAACGCATCTCGCCAATTTCTTCAGCCCGCAGGGGTGGCACTACGTGGTCGGCGAGAGCATCTTCATCATCCTGTTCACCTACTTCTACACAGCGGTGACATTCAACCCCGTTGATCAGGCCGACAACCTGAAGAAGTACGGAGGCTTTATCCCGGGGGTGAGGCCAGGCAGGCCCACGGCCGAATTCCTCGATCGGATCCTGGCGCGACTGACGTTCCCAGGAGCATTGTTCCTGGCCGCCGTCGCGGCCCTTCCGACCGTCCTGATCAATCAGACAAGCGCCAACTTCTTCTTCGGCGGCACCTCGATCCTGATCGTGATCGGTGTTGCGCTCGACACGATGAAACAGCTCGAGGCCCAGCTGATGATGCGCAATTACGAGGGGTTCTTGAAATAGCGCTGCCGTCGGGGGGTAGGGGGTGGCTGCGACGGATCCGGGTTATACCGTTCACCGCGTGCGTGTTGGCGCTGGCTGCAGCGCCTGCATACGGCGCGATCTCGGTCACCACGACCAAGGATGAGACGATCGCCGGGGATGGCAGCTGCTCGCTGCGGGAGGCGATTGCGGCTGCTGGCGGTCAGGCCTCGCCAGACTGCCCTGGCGGGCCAGGCTCCGGAGCTAGTGCGATCACGCTTCCACGCGGGATCTACAAGCTGAGCCTCGGACGCGAGCTCGAGATCCTCGGCAGCATGTCGATCGAGGGTGCCGGTGCCGCGTTGAGCACGATCGATGCCGATGGCCATGGCCGGGTGCTGTCCACAGCCGCCGGAATCACGGTCGCGATCAGCGGCGTGACGATCACGGGCGGGCGCGCGCAGGACGGTTCCGCGGGCGCCAACGGGATCGCGTCAGCCGGTCAGCGGGCCGGTGGAGCCGGTGGCCTCGGCGAACGCGGCGGTGGGATCTTCAATCTGGCGACGATGTCGTTGACCAATGTGGAGCTCACAGGGAACACGGCAGGGCGCGGCGGACGCGGCGGCGACGGCGGCGCGGGTGCGACGACGCCGTGCGCTGGTGCGGACTCGGGCTGCGGTGGCCAGGGCGGCGGCGGCGGCTCGGGCGGCGGGATCTTCAATGCGGGCATGCTGACGCTGACCCGCGTGACGGTCAGCGGCAACCGCGCCGGCGACGGGGGTGCGGGTGGAACCGGCGGCGGGGCCTCGAGCGCGAGCGCGTGGAATGGCGGCGACGGCGGGGCGGGCGGCGACGGCGGGGGGGTCTACAACAGCGGGATGGTGACCTCGATCGACTCGACAATCAGCGACGACGAGACCGGTAACGGCGGCAGCGGCGGAGCCGGCGGGGCAGGGACGGTGGGCGCGACCGGAGGGGTCGGAGGTACCGGTGGCGGCGGCGGCCAGGGCGGCGCGATCGACAACCAACTCGATCTCGCGGTGAGCGGATCGACGCTGTCGGGCAACGCGACCGGCAACGGCGGCGACGGCGGCGACGGCGGCGACGGCGGCGACGGCGGCGACGGCGGCGCGGCGGTGCTCGGTGACGGCGCCATCGGCGGCCCGGGTGGCCGCGGCGGCGATGGCGGCGGCATCCTGTTGTCCAACCCGAGCGTCGCCGCGAACACGATCTCAGCCACAACGATTGCCGCAAACACAACCGGAGACGGGGGCTACGGCGGTGCCGGCGGATCCGGGGGCGGCGTCGGCGCGCACGGCGGCGCCGGGGGTGTTGGCGGCACCGGCGGCGCCGGGGCAGCGATCGATGATGTCCTCGGCGAACTGACGCTCGGCAGCGCGACGGTCAGCGCGAACGTTGCCGGTGGCGGCGGTGGGGGCGGCAGCGGCGGCGTTACTCTCGGCGGTGCTCCCACGCACGGCCAGGACGGTGGGCCGGGGGCTGCCGGCTCGCCCGGCGGAATCGCCCTCGCCGTTGCGCTCCCCAACACGGGCGTCACCGAGCAGGATGCACTCGTGGCGTCCAACACTCCGAGCAACTGCGCCGGCGCGATCACGGACGCGGGCCACAATCTGAGCTTCCCCGACGCCTCCTGCCCGCACGCCGTGACCGGCGATCCACGGCTCGGACCGCTGGCCGCCAACGGCGGGCCGACGCAGACGCTCGCGCTCGGGGCGGACAGCGCTGCGATCGACCAGGTGCCCGCGGCCGGGGCGGGGTGCCGTGCCGCCGACCAGCGCGGCGTTTCCCGGCCGCGTCCGGCTGGAGGAGCGTGCGATATCGGCGCGTACGAGTTCGCGCCGCCAGCGTGCCGGGACCTGGCTGCGACGACGACACCCGCTCGCCCCGTCCGGATTGCGCTTAGCTGTAGCGATCCGGCGGGGGTGGCACTGACCTACCTGATCGACCGGCGCCCCGCCCACGGATCGCTCGGGCCGCTCGATGCGGCCGCCGGCACGGTCACCTACACCCCAAACGCCACCTTCGGCGGTATCGACAGCTTCAGCTACCACGCCTCGGACTTCAACGGAACCGCCGGCAAGCAGACGGTCACGATCACCGTCCCGCGCGTGCCGCCGGTGATCTCGCGGCTGAGGCTGGCCCACCGCCGGTTCCGGATCGGCACGGCGAGGACCGCGCTGCTCGCGGCAACGCGCCGCCCGGCCCCTGGTCCCAAGGCGGCGACCGGCACGCGCTTTCAGTTCGACCTGTCCGCCGCAGCGCGCGTTCAAATCACGATCATGCGGACCAGCGGCCCGAAGAAGCAGCGCAAGGCCGTCGGGACGCTCGTGCGCGGCAGCGAACGGCAGGGAGCCGACGAGATCGCGTTCAGTGGCCGGCTCGGAGGCCGGGGGCTGGCTGCGGGCTCGTACAAGGCGACGATGCTCGCGAGCAACGTTGCCGGGCAGTCGCGGGCGAGGACCGTCCGGTTCACGATCGTCAAGCGGTAGGCGTGGCGCCTAGCCGCGGAGCGCTTGCGCAAGCTCTCCGCGGCGCTCGATCCCCAGCTTGCGGTACGCGTTACGCAGGTGGTACTCAACCGTCTTCGGCGTAACGAACAGCTTGTGCGCGATCGCCCGGTTGCTCAACTGGCCGGCCGCGAGCTCGGCGATCCGCCGCTCGCTCGGGGTCAGCGAGGCCGGTCCCTCAAGCAGTAGGTCCCGTCGCGGCCGGGCTCCGGCGGCTGCCAGCTCTGTCCGGGCACGCTCGTACAGGGCCTTTGCGCCGCCGATCTGGGCAAGATCTGCGGCTCGTTGCAGCGGCTCGCGCGCAGCCGCGCGCTGGTTCGCGCGCCGCAGCGCTGCGCCGAGCTCGATCATCGCGCGGACCGTCTCGATCCGAGGTGGGCGCTCGTACCGAGCTCCGCCGCCGTGCGCAGGTGCGCAATCCCTTGCGCGCCCCGCTCGCACATACCGAGCACGCGCAGCGCGCGGATCCGGGCGTGGAGCACCTCGGCGCGCTCGGCAACCGCAAGTGCCTCGCGGGCCAGCTCGAGCGCGCGGACACGGTCATCGAGGGCGGCGGCGGCGAGCGCCGCCGTCGTCCGCCACGGGCAGTAGCCGAACGAGGTGATCGTTCGCGCGATCGTCTGGCCCGCCCTCAGCGACAGCTCGAGCGCTTCGCGGGGGCGCGCTTGTGCGAGGCGCAGCTCCGCCAGTGCATGCAGGCGGCGCGCATCCTCGAGGTCCGCGGGCTGCTCGAGCGGCGGGTCCTCGGTCAGCACCTGCTCGGCGCTGTCGAGTTCGCCGATCTCGATCAGGCAGAGGGTGTAGTTCGCCGCTGCCGAGCGGATGAAACGCCGCCAGCCGTAACGCCGGGCGTCGCGGGCCAGCTCGAGGTCGACGAGCGCGTCGGTGACGGCCCCTTGCCAGAGCCTGGGCATCGACCTCGTGTGGCTGGCGGTCGCGAACGCCAGCGGCGAGCCGCGGCGCTGGGCGTCTTCGAGCACCACGTCGATGAGCACGATCCCGCGCTCGAGCGCACCGCTCTGCAGCAGTGCGGCGGCCACAAGCGTCCAGCCGATGCCGTCGGCTGTGTCGCGCTCGAGCAGCCGCCCATCGTCCCAGGCCTGCTCCGCGAGCTCGATCACGGCCTGAGCGGGCTCGCCGTCAAACGAGGCCTGCAGTGCAGCACGTGCCAGCAGCAGTCGCCGTCCGTGGGTGCGGGGACCGCTTCTGCCGCGCTCGATCATCTGGTCGGCCGGCGGGACCGCGCCGACGTTGGCCTGACCGAGCAGCCAGGTTGTCGCAACGAGCCCGGTCTGCAGCTCATCGTGCAGCTCGACCATCTCGGAGGCGTCTGGCCCGCTCGGCTCACCACCGAGCGCGGCAAGGCCGGCCTCGTACGCGCGTGAAGCTCGTTGATGCTGGCCGAGCCCGTAGAGCGCGTGGCCTTGCTGGAGTGCCAGCTCCGCGCGGCGCCGTGGGTCGGAGGCACCCGCGGCCGCCGCCGCGAGATGGTCGGCGGCGCCGGGCATCCCGGCGGCCGCCTCGGCCGCTCCGAGCTCCGCCAGGACGTCGCCTCGCTGGTCGCTCGGCGGCGGTTCCTCGAGCGCCCGGCACAGGTATCCGACGGCTGACTGCGGGGCGCCGCGCGCCCGGGCATCGGCCGCGGCCGCACGGAGGTGGTGCACTGTGCGCGCGTTGCCTTCGGCTCGACCGAGCAGCAGGTGTGCGGCCACTCGCTCGGCCTCGGCCCCATCGGCATAGAGCAGGCGCGCCGCATCGAGGTGACGGCTCGCCAACTCGGAGGCCGGGATGTCCGATTCGATCGCGCGCCGCACGAGCGGGTGGACGAATCGCAACGGCTCGCGCGCGAGGAAGACCTCGACCGAGGCCAGCTCATCGGAAGCCGTCGCCGCCTGCTGGACCGGCAGGCCGGCGAGCGCAGCGGCCTGCCGCACCGGCACATCGTCACCGAGGATCGCCACCGCGCGCGCGATCTCCGCAGCTTGCGGACCCAGGCGCCCGACGCGCACTCGCAGCGTTTTCGGACCTTCGGGTGCGCCGCAATCCGGTCCAGCAGGTCCGACACGTCGTTGCCCATTCCCGGTCGGCGGCTCATCACGAGCGCCAGCGGGAGCTCGTCGAGGCGCTGCAACAGATACAGCACGAACTCCAACGACGGTTGATCGCACCAGTGCAGGTCGTCGATCGCCACGAGCGCGGGGCGACTCTCGTCGGCCGTCGCCAGCATTGTGAACAGTCCGTGCGAGAGCGCGAGATCGGCTCCGACGACCAGTAGCTGACGCGCGACCCCGAAGCCGATGATCTGCTCGAGCTCCGCGCCCGCCGCACGGAGCACCCGCAGCCCGCGGGCGCGAGCCTGGTCGAGCGCCGCCTCGTGAAGCCGGGTCTTGCCCATCCCGGCGTGACCGTCGATCAGGAGCGCACCGCCAAACTCACACTCGGCGCCGTCCAACAGCCGGCTGATCGCGCTGAGCGCCGACTCTCGCTCCAGTAGTCCGGCGCTCCCACGCGCCGCTCGCCCACGCCTATCGGACGCCTCCCGTACCTGCACCAGACGGTTATACCCCTTAACGAGGAGTATTGACGCGCGATTCTCTTCTTTTTTATAGATCGAGATAACCCTCGGGTGGGTGCCTGGGGCGAACGTGCCGGGTGACGGCTATCTTGCTTCTCAGATGGTGCCGGGGCGCTGGGGCAACGGGGGCGCCGGACCAATCTGAAGGAGTACGACTGGGGCGCAGTCAGGTCTTGGGTGGATCGGCAGGGATGCCGGTCCTTCCGAGCCCTTCGACTGGCGCGCGCAGTTGGCGCTCCGCCCGATACAGTGAGCGGTCGTGTCAGACTTGAACCTGATCTTGCTCGGCCCCCCTGGCGCCGGAAAGGGAACGCAAGCTGAGCGCTTGCGCAGCGACTTTCAGTTGCCGTTCATCTCTACCGGCGAGATGCTGCGCGCCAATGTCAAAGAGGGGACCGACCTCGGCAAGGAAGCCCAGAAGTTCATGGATGCGGGCGACCTGGTTCCTGACCAGTTGATCGTCAAGATGGCGGCTGAGCGGCTGCAGCACGACGACGCCCAGGACGGCTTCATCCTCGACGGTTTCCCACGCACGATCGAGCAGGCGGAGGCGCTTGCGAAGATGCTCTCGGGGCTCGGCCGGCGGATCACGGCGACGCTGCTGATCGACGTGCCCGATGAAGAGGTCGTGAGGCGGTTGTCCGGCCGGCGCGTGTGCGTGAAGGCCGGCCACAACTATCACGTCGATTTTGACCCACCGAAGCACGAGGGAATCTGCGATCAGGATGGCTCGCGTCTGATCCAGCGCGACGACGACAAACCGGACGTGATCCGCAACCGTCTGCGGGTCTACCACGAGAAGACCAAGCCGCTTGTCGATTATTACGACGAGCAGGGACTGCTGCGCCGGGTCGACGGCACCCGCGGCTCGGCCGAGGTCCACGATCACATCCGGGCCGTGATTGCGACGCTGCGGCTTGAGGACGACGTCTGAGCCGGCGATGATCATCAAGAAGTCACCGGAGGAGATCGAGCGAATGGCTGCCGCGGGCGCCGTCCTCGTGAAGACGATGAACCTGCTGGCGGGAAAGATCCGCCCTGGGGTCACCACGAGAGACCTCGATCAAGCCGCCGAGAAGTTCATTCGCTCGCAGGGCTGCGAGCCGGCATTCAAGGGCTACCGCGGCTTTCCAGGCTCGATCTGCACCTCGCCGAACTCGATGATCGTGCACGGCATCCCCGGTCCGTACGAGCTCGAGCGCGGCGACATCCTGTCCGTCGACATCGGTGTGATCCGCGACGGCTGGGTCGCGGATGCCGCCCGCACGTTTGCCGTCGGACCGATTTCCCCGGTGGCGCACAAGCTGATGGTCACGACCGAGGAGTCGCTGTTCATCGCGGTCGATCAGTGCCGCGCCGGAAACCGCCTCGGGGACGTTTCGCACGCGATTCAGGAGCACGTCGAGGCGGCCGGCCTATCGATCGTCAGGACCCTCGTGGGCCATGGAATCGGCCGCAGCATGCATGAAGACCCGCAGATCCCCAACTACGGCAAGGCGGGTGCGGGCGTCCCGCTCGAGCAAGGGATGGTGCTCGCCGTCGAGCCGATGGTCACCGCCGGCCGTCACGCTGTGCGCGTCGGCGATGACCACTGGGCGATCTACTCGCAGGATGGGTCACTGGCGGCGCACTTCGAGTTCACGATTGCGGTCACCGCCGATGGGCCCCGGGTCTTGACCCCCTGGCATGAGGCCGGGAACGGGCGCGCGGCGGCGTAGACTGGGTAGCGCGGGAGATCGCCCCCTGGGGCGATCTCCGAAGTCGATCGCCCCCCGGGCGATCGGCCACCCTCCGGGCGATCGGCCCCCCTGCTAACATCCCCCGGTGCGCTCGTAGCCCGAGCAGATCGTGCTGCGCGGCGGTCCTCAGCGCGGTAGCGGCGACCGTACCGGTCGCCAGAGCCGGGGCTGTAGGAATACCAGGAATATTTCGACGAGAAGAGCAGAACGAGCGTGAAAGTACGACCCTCGGTCAAGCCGATGTGCGAGAAGTGCAAGATCATCCGCCGGGAAGGACGGGTGCTTGTCATCTGCCCGAACCCGCGCCACAAGCAGCGGCAAGGCTGAAAAGCGCAGGGAGCGAGCCATGGCACGAATTTCGGGCGTAAACATTCCCCTGAACAAGCGAGTCGAGGTCGGCCTGACCTACATCTACGGCATCGGCCGGTCGACTTCGAACAAGTTGCTTGATCAGGTGGGCGTCGAGCCGGACCGCAAGGTCCGCGACTTGACCGAAGAGGAAGTCGTCAAGCTCCGCGAGCTGATCGACGGCACAGTCACGGTCGAAGGTGACCTGCGCCGCGAGCGCTCGCAGAACATCAAGCGCTTGCAGGAGATCGGCTGCTATCGCGGCATGCGACATCGCCGTGGCCTGCCGGTCCGCGGCCAAAACACGAAAACGAATGCGCGCACGCGCAAGGGCCCGAAGCGCATGCAGGTGGCCGGGAAGAAGAAGGCAGCTAAGAAGTGAGTCCAGCTCCGAGAAGGCCCCAGCGTGGCCGTCGCCGTGTTCGCAAGAACATCCCGATCGGCCAGGCACATATCAAGACTTCGTTTAACAACACGATCGTGTCGCTGACAGATCGTGAGGGCAACGTGATCGCGTGGGAGTCCGCCGGCGGCGCCGGCTTCAAAGGCTCGCGCAAGTCGACACCGTTCGCCGCACAGGTGACTGCGGACGCAGCCGCCCGGAAGGGCATCGAGCACGGCTTGCAGAAGGTCGAGGTGTTCGTCAAGGGACCCGGCTCGGGTCGCGAGACAGCGATTCGCTCGCTGCAGGCGGCCGGACTCGAGGTCACAGGCGTCAAGGATGTCACGCCCCAGGCCCACAACGGCTGCCGTCCCCGCAAGCGGAGGAGGGTGTAAGCATGGCCCGCGATACCGGACCCCAGTGCAAGCAGTGCCGTCGCGAGGGGCAGAAGCTGTTCCTCAAGGGCGAGCGATGCCTGACGGACAAATGCGGCGTCGAGCGTCGCTCCTATCCGCCGGGCGACCACGGACGCGGGCGCCAGAAGCAGAGCGAATACCGCGTTCAGCTGCGTGAGAAGCAGAAGGCCAAGCGCTACTACGGCGTGCTCGAGAAGCAGTTCCGCATCTACTACGACAAGGCCTCGCGCCAGGGTGGGATCACCGGTGAGAACCTGCTGCGGATGCTCGAGTGCCGCTTCGACAACGTGCTCGTGCGGCTCGGCTTCGCCGCCTCGCGGCGCCAGGCCCGCCAGCTGATCCTCCACGGACACTGGACCGTCAACGGTCGTCGCGTGAACATCCCCAGCTACCAGATGCGCGACAACGACGTGATCGCGATTCACACGCGGTCGACCGCGAGCCAGGTGATCCGCGATGCGACCGAGCTGACCGGCCAAGTGCCGGCATGGCTACAAGCGGACCATGACTCGCTCACGGCGAAGGTGCTGCGCAAGCCCGAGCGGCGGGAGATCGCCGCGCCGGTGCAAGAACAGCTGATCGTCGAGCTGTACTCGAAGTAATGAAAGCTTTCAGTCGCGCGGCCTATTGGCATGAGCGCGGCGCTGACGGCCGCCTAGGCGGCGGCGGGAACCCCACGACGTTAGGACCCTGATGCTTGACTTCCAAGTCCCCCGAATCTCCAGCGAGTCTGTCGACGACAATCGTGGCTCGTTCACGATCGAGCCACTCGATCGGGGCTTCGGCTACACCTTCGGCAACTCCCTGCGGCGCGTGCTGCTGTCATCGCTCGCGGGCGCGGCCGTGACCAGCGTCCGGATCGAAGGCGTCGCTCACGAGTTCTCGACGATCCGGGGCGTTAAGGAAGACGTGACCGACATCGTCTTGAACCTGAAGGGCATCGTGTGCCGGATGCACTCGGACGCGACCGAGATCGAAGCGCCGCTCGTCGTCACCGGACCGGGAGAAATATCCGCGAAGGACATCGACCTGCCTTCCGGGGTTGAGATCTTGAATCCCGATGCGCACGTCGCCACGCTTGAGAAGAAGACCAAGCTCGAGGTCTATCTGACGATCGGCCGCGGCCGCGGCTACCGGCCGGCGGAGGAGAACAAGTCTCCGGACCAGCCGATCGGCGTGATCCCGATCGACTCGATCTTCTCGCCCGTGCGTCGCGTCGCCTACAACGTCGAGCAGGCGCGCGTCGGCCAGAAGACCGACTTCGACAAGCTGACGCTCGACATCGAGACGGACGGTTCGATCGATCCGCACGCCGCGCTGCGTGAGGCCGCAGAGATCCTGATCTCGCAGCTGGCGATCTTCACCGATCCCGACCGGGTCACCGAGATCCGCGACGCAAGCGCGCCGGGCGTGCTCGAGCCGCTCGTCGGCGGCGGCCCAGGCGGTGCGCCCGCGCGGCAGCCGAATGCGATGGACGACATCCTGATTGAGGAGCTCGAGCTCGGTGTGCGCTCCTACAACTGTCTCAAGCGCGCCGGCATCCAGACCGTCGGAGACCTCGTCTCGAAGACGGAGTCGGAGCTCAACGCGATCCCGAACTTCGGCAAGAAGTCGATCGACGAGGTGATCGAGACACTGCACGCGCGCGGTCTCGGTCTCCGGAACGAGTAAGGTCTCGGTTTCGAGGTCAACCGATGCGCCACCAACGCAAGCGATACCAGCTCAGCCGCAGCGCCTCGCACCGCAAGGCGCTGCTGATGAACTTGTCCAAAGAGGTCATCGACCACGAGCGGATCAAGACGACCGAGGCCAAGGCCAAGGCCGTCAAGCCCGAGGTCGAGAAGCTGATCACGCTCGCCAAGCGCGGTGACCTGCACGCGCGCCGGCAGGCCCTGTCGGCGCTCGGTCAGGACAAGTTCGCGGTCTACAAGCTGTTCGACGAGATCGCGCCCCGTTATTCCGAGCGCCCCGGCGGCTACACCCGGATCCTGAAGCTCGGGCCGCGGCGGTCGGACTCGACGGAGATGGTTCTGCTCGAGCTGGTCTAGGCCTCGGGGCCGCGCGGTTTTGTGATGCACTGTCGGCTCCTGCTGGAGTACGACGGGAGCGGGTTTGCCGGCTGGGCTCGCCAACCTCGACGGCGGACGGTTCAGGACGAGGTCGAGCGCGCGCTGTGCGTGCTGCTGCGCCGGGCGGATGTGCCGCTGACGGTGGCGGGCCGGACCGACGCCGGGGTGCACGCGCTCGGCCAGGTCGCCAGCTATTCCGGGTCGCCCGCGCCGGTCTCCGGGCTGAACGCCTTGCTGCCCGACGACATCGCGGTGCTTGAATGCACCGGCGCCGATCCGGGGTTCAATGCGCGCTTCGACGCGACCTCGCGGGCGTACTGCTACCGGGTGCTCGCGCGGCGGGGGCGGGCCGGGCTCGATCGCGGCCGCGCGCTCTGGTGGCCTCGCCGGATCGACCTGCCGGCGCTCGCGGAGTGTGCCGCCGCGCTCGTCGGGACGCACAACTTCACGGCGTTCACCCCGACCGACACCGAGCACGTGCGGTTCTCTCGTGACGTGCTGGCCGCGTTCTGGCGCCGGGCCCCGGGATCGGCTGACGTGCTCGAGTTCTGGATCGAGGCGGACGCCTTCATGCGCCACATGAACCGCGTGCTCGTCGGGACGATGTTGGAGGTGGCGGAGGGACGGAGGAGCGTCGACGGGTTCGCCGCGCTGCTCTCAGGGCGCCCTCGGTCAGAGGCCGGGCCGACAGCGCCGGCGCACGGGCTGTACCTCGCGGGGGTGGGGTACGGGGGCCAGCGCGTCCTCGAAGACGCCTAATGCGGGCCTTTCGCGGTAATCCCGAGCCTGTTTTGCTTAGAAATACGGATAAGTAGGGATTATCCCGCGTCGATGAGATCAGATAACTCATTTATCCACCCACCGGTCGCGAAGCAATGGCGGCATCCAACTGACCGAACGGTCAGCCGGGCACCACGGAGGGCTTACGGAAGGATCCATCATGCAACGCAAGACACGGAAGATCATTTTGGCGGTGGCGGTTATCGGCGCACTTGCCGCCGGCGGCGCAGCCTTGACGGCGACCAGCACTACTGAGCCCACCAACATCGCGGGCTACGCACACGCAGACCATCAACGGCGCGCACGCTTCCAACTCCATGATGTACAACATCGATGATGCCGTCGGCGGCGACATATCGACCAGCGTGGACCTGATCTCTCAACTAGGCGATCTATTCGGCACAGGCCTCGCACGACCGGTAGCTCGACACCATCAAGATCGGCGTTCAATACTGACCCCCTCGCCGCTGCCTGGTTCCAGCTGTGACTCGATGACGCACCACTCGCGGTCGCCAGGTGCACGTTCGCTGACATCGGCCACCTGAGCGGCCCGGTACAACTCGACGCGACGCGCACGCTCGCGGTTCAACATCGCTCGCCGTTCCGGTGACCCCCTGACCGCGTCATCCGGCTATTGGAGCCGGCGGGGGAGAGCGCGCCAGTCGCCGCGCTCTCCACCGCCCGTCGGCTGGACAGCGGAAATGAACAAGCGACCATGAAGCGAACCCGACTGCGCTCCGGCCTCTTCACCGGGGCGCTCGTGATATTGGCGGCCGTGGCCTGGATCTACCTTGCCCCCACGAACATCGGCGGGTCGACCAGCTACGTGATCACCCACGGGATCAGCATGGAGCCGCGGTTTCACACCGGCGACCTGGCGCTGGTCAGGCCCGCCGACCACTACAGGGTCGGGGAGATCGTCGCCTATCACAGCACCGTGTTGCACACCGTTGTGCTCCATCGCATCATCGCGCGGCATGGCGATCGCTACGTCTTCAAGGGCGACAACAACAACTTCGTCGACCCCCGCCCCCCCAGCCGCGCTCAGCTGATCGGCGCGCTGTGGCTCCATATCCCACGCGGCGGCCGCGTGCTCGCGTTGTTGCACACGCCGCTCGCCGGCGGCCTTGTGAGCGCGGTTGTCGCCCTGCTATTAGCTGGTCGGCGTCAAGGAGACGCGCCGGCGGCGTAACCACCGCCGCAGCGGAGCCACCGGATCTGGTCGCCAAGGACCCCCACCCGTGAAAACCTTCGATCATGGCGCCAGCCGCCACATCAACTTCCGCGCACTGCTGATTGCGTGCGCCGTCGCTGCCGCGGCGTTCCTCGCTCTCGGCGTGTTCTCGTTCGCCCGCCCGCTGCGGAAGGCAACGACGGTCAGCGTCCCGTACACCCAAGCGGTGAGCTTCGGCTATCAGGCCAAAGCGCCGGCTGGACCGGTCTATCCCGATGGGGTCGTGCACACCGGTGACCCGATCTTCCTGCAACTCGTGCATCGAGTCCGCGTCCGGATCGACTACCACTTCGCGACATCCGCCCCGCACCGGGTCGCCGGCACCGAGGCGGTCCTGCTGCAGCTCACGGGACCGGGAGGATGGGGCCGCACCACTCGTGTCGCTCCACCACAACGCTTCACAGGCGACCACTTCAGCACCCAGGTCACCCTGGACGTGCCGTACCTCCAGTCGCTGATCGCGCGTATCCAGACGCTGACCGGTGTCTCGACGGGCGGCGGCTTCACGATCGCGCTCGCCACGCAGGTCCAGATCAGCGGCACGGTGGCGGGCCAGCCGATCAAAACCAGCTTCGGCCCGACACTGAGTCTCCAGCTGAACCCGCTGCAGCTGACGCCCGGCGCCGGCTCGACTTCGTCCGGCACCGCGCAGAGTGGCCTCTCGCCCAACAAGCGCGAGACGGTCGCGACCGCCGCCACAGCCCCGAATCCTTTTACTGTCCTCGGCCAGCCGGTGGCGGTCGCCACCCTCCGGTGGGTCGCGCTGCTCGGTTTCCTGCTCTCGGCCGCGAGCGTAGTGGTGCTGGGGGTGCGGCGAGGCTCAGCCGGCCATCGGCCCGGCCGCGCAGCATCCAGGCCAAGTACGGACACCTGATCGTCCCGATCGATGCTGTGTCCGAAGACCGGACGCGGCCACCGATCGATGTGACCAACATCAAAGCCCTCGTCCAGCTCGCCGAATGCAGCGAGCGGCTGATCCTCCATCACCACGACGAGAGCGCCGACACGTATCTCGTCGAAGACGAGGGCACCGTCTATCGCTACCGGGCTCAAGCAGACGGCCAACCCAGGCGCCCCTCGCCGGCGACGCGGCCTGCCCCGTCGGGGTCGCGGACCCGTCCCGCGCCGCCGAGGATGGTTCCGATCGGCGATCCCGACCGCCGGGCGCATGCCCGCAGCCGCAGGCGCAGTGCTGCCGTGCCCGACGAGCGGCACGGGCCGGGCGCGCCAGAGGATCTTCCGCCCACGACCGAGGTGCCTCCGAGCGTCGCCAACAACGCCCGCACGCCGGCCGAGGTCGCGCTGTCGATCCTCGCGAAGACCACGCCCAAGTGATCCGGTCGTGACCGGGCTCGTGCTCGGCGCGGCCGACTAGGATCAAGTTTCATGCGCGTGCTGCTCACGAACGACGACGGGATTCAAGCTGCGGGGCTGCAGGCGATGCGCATGGCGCTGCTGGGGATTCCAGGGGTCGAGCTGGCGGTTGTGGCGCCGGACGGGAATCGCTCGGCGATGGCGCGATCGATCACGACGCGTCGGCCGCTGTGGGTTGAGGAGGTCACGTTTGCGGATGGGGCCGTGGGTTATGCGACCGACGGTACGCCGGTCGACTGTGTGCGGCTCGCGCGGCTGGGACTGATCGCCGGCTTTGAGGCTGAGCTGGTCGTGGCCGGGATCAACCACGGCTCGAACCTGGGCGACGACATCACCTACTCCGGCACGGTCGCGGCCGCGCTCGAGGCGATCGTCCTCGGGTTGCCGGGGATCGCGGTCTCGCAGCAGTCCAATGCGCTGGAGCTCGACTTCCGCCAAGGCACGGGCTTTGAGTTCAATGTGGCGGCGGCGTTCACCGCGCGGCTGGTGGGCGAGCTCGAGAGCGTCCCGTTGCCGACCGGGACGCTGCTCAACATCAACGTGCCAGGCGCGCATCCCAACGGCGTTGAGGTCGCACGGCTGGGCAAGCGCGTGTACCGCGATGAGCTGACGCTGATCGACGAGGGCGCAGGTAGCCGGCGCCTGTACAGGATCTACGGGGACGCGAGCTACGAGCGTAACGAGACCGGCACCGACCTGGCGGCGGTCGCGCAGGGCAAGATTGCGGTGACGCCGATCCACTTCGACCTGACCGCTCGTGACGGGCTCGCGGCGCTGCAGCGGTACGACCTGGCGCGACTCGTCGCGCCCGCGGCCAGCGAGGTCACCGACGCGTGAGCTCAGCGAGCCGGGCGCACGACGAAGCCCCCGCCGACCGTGCCGCCGAGCTGCGCCGGCAGCTCGACCACCACGGCTACCGCTACTACGTTCTTGACGACCCGGAGATCGGCGACGACGAGTACGACCGGCTGATCGACGAGCTGCGGGCGATCGAGGCCGATCACCCTGAGCTCGTGACGCCGGACTCGCCGACGCAGCGCATCGGCGGCGAGCCGGTGAGCGATCTGGAAAAGGTGCGCCACCCACAGCAAATGCTGTCGCTGGCGAACGCGCGCTCGGCGGATGAGCTGCGGGCCTGGATCGCGCGAATGCGCAACCACCTCGCGCGGGAGGGGATCGAGGATCCCGAGTTCGAGTACGTGGCGGAGCCGAAGATCGACGGCCTGGCGATCTCGCTGATTTATCGCGACGGCCTGTTCGAGCGCGGCGCGACGCGCGGCAACGGTGAGATCGGCGAGGACGTTACGCACAACCTGCGGACGATGCCCTCGATTCCGCTGAGGCTGGAGGAGCCCGAGCCGCCGGCGATGCTCGAGGTCCGCGGCGAGGTGTACATGTCGCTGCCGGACTTCGCCAAGCTCAACGAGCGCCGCGCCGAAGCGGGCCTATCGACGTTCATGAACCCGCGCAACTCGGCGGCCGGCACGATTCGCCAGCTGGATCCAAAGCTGGCCGCCGATCGACCGCTGTCGTTCTGGGCATATGCGATCGGAGCCACCGAGGGGATCTCATTCGCCACGCACTGGGATGCGCTGCAGTGGCTGCGCGAGCACCGCTTCCCGGTCCATCCAGACGTCAAGAAGCTCCGGACCGAGGACGAGGTGGTCGAGCAATGCCGCTCGTGGGAATCCCGCCGCGCCCAGCTCGACTTCGAGATCGACGGAGTGGTCGTGAAGGTCAGCGACGTCGAGCTCCAGCGCCGGCTTGGAGTTGTCGGGCGCGAACCACGGTGGGCGATCGCATGGAAGTTCCCGCCGACCACGGCGGTCACGACGCTCAAGCAGATCGGCTGGAATCCCGGGAAATTCGGCGATCTGCACCCGTACGCGATGCTCGAGCCCGTGCACGTCGGCGGGGTCACGATCAAGCAGGCCACGCTCCACAACGAGGAGGACCTCGCGCGCAAGGACATTCGCGAGGGCGAGGAGGTGATCGTGCTCAGGGCCGGGGACGTGATCCCTCAGGTCCTCTCGCCCGCGCCTCATGTCGCCGAGCGCCGCGACCGCCCGCCGTCGCCACAACCACCGGAGCGGTGCCCGGTCTGCCAGACGCCGACGGTCAAGCCCGAGGACTCGGTTTTCACGAAATGCCCGAACCGGGACTGCCCCGGGCGCCGCTGGCAGCTGCTCACGCACTTCGTCGGCGCGATGGACATCGATGGGCTCGGCGAAAAGCAGGTGAGCCTGTTCATGGAGCTCAGCTGGGTCAAGACCGCCGGCGACTTCTACCGGCTGAAGCCCGAGCAGATCGCCGAGCAAACGGGATTTGGCAGGGTCTCTGCCGAGAAGCTCGTCGCCGCGATCGAGGCGTCCAAGCGACAGCCGTTCGGGCGGGTGCTCTACGCGTTGGGGATCGAGGAGGTCGGCCTCGTGACCGGCCGCAACCTCGCCCAGCACTTCCGCACGATCGACGCGTTGCTGAAAGCGACGCCCGAGGAGATCGAGCAGACCCAGGGCATCGGTCCGAAAATGGCGACCACGATCCACGAGCAGCTGGCCGACCCCGTGATGCAGGAGCTGATCGAGGATCTCAAGCAGCAGGGCCTGACGCTTGAAGAGGAGGGGCCGCCTCCCGGCGAGGGGCCGCTGGCCGGCAAGACGTTTGTGCTGACGGGGACGCTGCCGAGCCTGACCCGCGAGGAGGCGACCGAGGGAATCATCGCCGCCGGCGGCAAGGTCACAAGCTCGGTCTCGCGCAAGACTGACTTCATCGTCGCCGGTGAGAGCCCGGGGTCGAAGCTCGCCAAGGCCGAGCAGCTCGGCGTCGCGGTGCTCGGCGAGGACGGCCTGCGGGCGCTGCTCGAGTAGGGTCCGCCGAGCCGGCTTGGCAGGCCCGCCGAGCCAGGCCTCGTCGGGCCGGCGGCGACCGTCAGCCGTTGTACTTCGCCAGCGCCACCGTCATCTGATCCTCGAGCGCGTGCCCCGAGGTCGGATCGACCGAGTTCATCAGAAACGCGAACGCGAGCGTGTGGCCGTCGCGGGCCGTGCAGTAGCCGACCTCGTTTGCGACATCGTGCAGCGTCCCCGTCTTGCCGCGGCAGCGACCTTGGGCGGCGGTACCCTGCAACCCGAGCTGGAGCGTCCCGGTCTCACCCGCGACCGAGAGCGAAGCGACAAAGTCGGGATTGCCTGCCATTACCCGCAACGTGGTGACGACATCGCGCGGAGTCGTGTGATCGCTGCGAGCGAGACCGGAACCGTCGTCGAGCTGCGGCCGGATCCCAAAGCTCTGCTGCAGCTGTGAGCGGACCACGGCAGCTCCGGCGGCGGAGCTGCCGCCGGCCCCGAAGCGCGCACCGATGCCCTTGAGCAGCATCTCGGCCAGGTAGTTGTCCGAGGGCGAGTTCGTCAGCCGGATCAGCGTGGCGATACGCGGAGAATGCACGGTACTCATGAGCTGCGCGGACGGCGGTGCCGCAGCCGTGAACACAGGCGTTTGCTTCGGAACCTTCACCCCCGCAGCGCGCAACGCCGCGGCGAACTGCTGCGCCGCGAACAGCGCGGGTCGGTTCTGAAACGCCGTGCCCTGTTCGGTGGCAAGCCCGCGGTCATAGGCGAGGCCACTGAGCACGCCCTCGACGTTCGTGGACGCCTGGCCGCCGGTGGCCGACGTCCCGCGCACTGAGTCGAAATAGGACTCATCGCCGACGATCTGTCCCTGCACCGACGTGATGCCTGTCTGTCTGATCAGATTGGCGACCAGTCGCTGCATCGTCGCACCGGTCCCGTAGGCGAACCGATCGAAGCTGGTCGAGCCGAACGTCGGGTCGCCGCCGCCCTTCAGATACAGGGTCCCGCGCCAGACACCGCTCGAGTCGCTCGCGCCGGAACCCAGCACGTTCGTCGTCAGCGTCCCGTTCGGACCGAATCGAAGCAGCGCCGTCGCGGTCGTGTAGAGCTTTTCAACCGACGCCGGCATCCGTGCAACGCCAGGGGCTGTGGCGAACAGGGTGCGCCCCGTGGTCAGGTCCATGACGTAGGCCCCAGTAGCGCCGGCAGCCCTCGCGACCCCGCTGCGCAATGCCTTGGTCAAGGCTCGCTGTGCGCCGCCCGCCGGCTGTACGCCGGCCCCAGGCTGTGCGCCGGCCCCGGGCTGTGCCCCGGGCCGGGGTTGTGCGCCGGCGGCCTGCGCCGCGATCAGAACCAGAGCCCCCGCGATGGCCGCCCTCGCCAAATAAACGCGCATCGGATGTATGTAACCGCCTGGGGGCGCGAAAGTGGCGGTTTCATCGCCGAGATTGCGTCGTACAATGAATCTGAGCAATGGGCAAGGTAGTCAAGCTCGACACGGCCGGGGCGGACCGAACGGCCGCGGGCTCTCGCGAATCATCCGGGCGCCGGCGACAGCAGCGCTCGAAGTCGGCGCTCGTGCTGGGCGGCGGCGGCTTTACGGGCGGCGTGTACGAGATCGGAGCGCTGCGCGCGCTCGATCTCCTGTCAGTCAATCGCACCGTAAATCAGTTTGATGTCTATGTCGGCACCAGCGCCGGCTCGTTCGTCGCTGCGGCGGTCGCCAACGGTGTCACGCCGGAGGAGATGATGCGGGTCATCGTCCAGCAGGTCCCGACTCCTTTTCCCGACGCGCGGGTGAGCTCGCTGCTCAGGCCCAACTACAAGGAGTTCCTGACGAGAGGGCTGATGCTGCCGGTGCAGCTGGCCCGACTGGTCCGCACGCTGGCGCGGGACCTCGGCCAGCTCACGGCGGTCGACATCGTGATCGGCCTGGCGGAGTCGCTGCCCTCAGGGTTGTATTCAGGCGAGGGGATCGAGCGCTATGTCCGAACGATTCTCTCCGACCCGGACCGCACGGACGATTTCCGGCTACTCGACAACGAGCTATATCTCGCAGCGACCGATCTCGACACCTGCGAGCGGATCGTGTTTGGCGCCGAGGACTGGGACGACGTCCCGATCTCCACAGCGGTCAGCGCCTCGAGCGCGCTACCGATGCTCTACAAGCCGGTCAAGGTCAAAGATCGCGAGCTGATCGACGGCGGCATCCTGTCAACGACGAATCTCGATATCGCCGTTGAGGCGGGCGCGAAGTTCATCATCGTGGTGAACCCACTGGTTCCGTACGTCAACGACTTCGAGCGGCGCGTCTCCACGATCACCGGATCGAAGATGCGTCGCGTTTCGGACATGGGGTTCCCCCAGATCGGATACCAGTCGTTCAAGCTGCTCGCGTACCAGCGGCTGCACGAACTCGCGCGTCGATGGGAGGAGCGCTATCCGGGAGTCGACATCATCCTGATCGAGCCCGAGCCGAACGACGAGCTGATGTTCCAGACCAGCATCATGAACTACACCTCTCGGGTAGACATTGCCCGGCACGGCTTCCAGTCGGTCACGCTGAAGCTCGCGCACGATTACTCACGGTTCAAGCGGATCTGCGCGCGACACGGCGTCGAGATCTCCGCGACGCGCGTACGCAAAGTCGTCAAGCACTTCGAGGCCGAGCGCGAGAAGACACGTGCGTGGCGCAAGATCCTCGAGCAGACAACCTCGACGCTCCTACGCCAGTCGGCGCAGGAGTAAAAGGGTGCCCGCGAACGTCAAAGGGACAGCATCACCGGGGGGCAGGCCCCGGCGATTGTGCCGATCAGTCGACCGCTCGCCACCTGACGGTCGGCTGCACAAAACGAACACAGCCCCGGCGAAGCCGGGCTCGAATGGGACTATGCGCTTGCGACCTGGGGCGCGTGCGCCTGGCTGCCTGGCAGCTCCCGCAAGCTGGAGAGGAAGAGGGTCTTGTCGATCCGACCGTTGAAGATCGGGACGCCCAACTCGACGCACTTTACGATCACATCGCGGCGCTCAAGGCCAGACTCTCGTGCGAGCTCGGTGGGCGTCAGGTGATTGGCCATCGGTCCTGTTCCTCCTATTTCGTTCACTCCATGTCTACAAGTATGCACCCTGGGCCGGACGGTCTCAATGTTGGCTAGGCGAATAATGTGCTAGCAGCGCAGGTTCCCCTGGACAAGCGTCCAATAAACGCTATTGTTCACGCCGAGATCTTAGGTAGTGGTTCCATCGCAGGGGACCAACTGGTCATGGAAACGGCTCTAAGAGCGACCAAATACGCAGCCTCGCGCACGGATCAAGAGTTGATTGTCGCTGTCCGGCGGGGCAGCGACCGAGCTTTCGAGGAGCTCTACTCGCGCTACCGCGGTCGGATCGGCTCGTACGTGTTCGGGATGGTCGGCGATCATGCCCGCGCCGAGGACATCGCCCAAGAGGTCTTCATTTCGGCCCTGCGACGCCTGCGGGACACCGAGCGGCCGATCGCGTTCAAGCCCTGGCTCTACGAGATCGCAAAAAACGCCTGTATCGACGAGTTCCGCCGCGCCCGCCGCGCCCGGGAAATCCCTCTCGACGGCGACGAGGATGATGACGCCAGACCTGGCCATCTGCAGCTGGCCGGCGGGCAGAGCCCGGACGCGGCCGTCGAGAACAAGCAGCGCCTTGACGATCTTCGTGGCGCATTCCGCGGCCTCTCGGACAGTCATCACCGGATCATCGTGATGCGAGAGTTCGAAGGGCTGACATACGATCAGATCGGCGATCGCCTGGGGATGTCCAAGGCGATGGTCGAGAGCACACTGTTCCGGGCGCGCAAGCGGCTCGGCGAGGAATACGAAGAGCTCGTCAGCGGCCGGCGGTGCGAGCAAATCCAAGCTGTCATCGCCAGCGGCGAGCAGCGTCCGCTGCGCTCGCTCGGGCTCCGCGACCGCCGTCAGCTCGCACGTCACCTTTCGCACTGTCAGCCATGCCGGCGCTGCGCACGGATGGCGGGCGTCGAAGAGTCGCTCTTCCAGACACCGGGCGTGATCGGGAAGATCGCGGCGCTGCTGCCATTCCCGTGGCTTCGCTGGCGACGGTCGCACTCGGGCGACGAAGCCGTCCCTCTCTCGGGAACGCACCAGCTGGCGGCTCTGCAGTCCTTCCAGGACGTCGTGCGGCTGGCGGATCCGTCCGCGCCGAGCTACGGGCTGGGACGTGCGGCTGCGACGGCGGCAGCGATCGTGATCGCGGGAGCCGGCGGCGGGCTTGTGATCGGACTGGGAGGACACGGCAACCAAGTCGGTGCAATCCGCCGGGCGTTGCGACCACACAGCACGTCGCCTGCCGCGACTGTCGCTCCGGCCACCCTGAAGCGTGCGCTCGCGCCGATCTCCTCGACGGTGCCGAGCCCGCGGGGCGGGTTAGGGGCTGTCGGTTCTCGGAAGTCTGGTGGCTCCGGACAAGCTTCCGCGAAGGCCACGCAGACCGGAACCGGGACGGCCGGGGCGCCGGGCAGCAGCGGGCTGGTGGGCCGCACGGCGGGTGGCACGAGCGCGGCGGGGAGCGCACTGCAACAGCCGCAGGCCGGCGCCGCTTCAACCGCGAGCAATGCCACTGGGGCGATCAACAGCCTCGGCTCGGCCGCCAACAAAGTCGTGGGCGGCGCGACCGGGTCGACCACCACGCCGACACTGCCGGGCGTGAAGGTGCCGCAGTTGCCGCAGAACCCCCTGCCACAGCTGCCGCAGAACCCCCTGCCGCCGCTGCCACAGAACCCCCTGCCGCCGCTGCCCCAGCCGCAGCTACCCACGGTTTCGACGCCGACTACGCCTCAGGTACCGACATCCACGGTCCCGGGGGTTACCGTCCCTAACCCCAAGAGCGTGCTGCCGCCGCTCGGTCAGAAGGGCGGCTGAGCATCGCCCGCTACGCGCGACGCCAACCCCGCTTCGCTGTGGTTTACTGGGACCATTCGGGGCGTGGCGCAGCCTGGTAGCGCGCACCGTTCGGGTCGGTGAGGTCCCCGGTTCAAATCCGGGCGCCCCGATTGAAAAGCCCCGCAAATGCGGGGTTTTTTGTTGGCGAGGGGGAGTGGCGATCGGGCACGGATTGGGCACAAACGGCGCAACGCGAGCGCTTGGCGTAGAAAAAGGCGCCTGTGAGCAGGGATTTTGACCTGTAGCGCGCACCGGCCGTTGCGGTGAGGTGCCGGGTCGTTCCGGGTCTTCAAGTTGGCCGCTCGTCGCGCGGGTGTTATGTGTGAACCGCGTTCCGCCGGCCTAGCCCGGGGTGGCGAGGGATGCGCGCTCTGCGATCGATGAGTCGTGAGCGAAGCGGATTGGCGTGCCCGGCCCGGCGGTAGCCTTGAGCAGATGCCGACACTGGTTCGCGACCCTCAGCCGGCCGAGTTCGAGGCGCTGCTCGAGCGGCGCCGGCGGCTCGGGCAGGACCTCTACGACGAGGTTTGGGATGGTGTGCTGCATATGAATCGACGTGCAACCAGCGGCTCGCTGCGATCAGCTCGTTCTTCCGCTGGATGCAAACTCAGGATCCGGCGCGGATGGCGTGCTGCCAGGACATCCTCGCGATCCCGTCAAGCAAGCACGACCAGCCAGCGATCGCGCACCTGACCGTCGAGCAGACCCGGCTGCTGCTCGCCCTGCCCGACCGCTGCACCCGCCAAGGCCGGCGTGACGCGACCCTCCTGGCCACCCTCTACGACACCGCCGCCCGCGTCCAAGAGATCGCCGATCTGACGGTCCGGGACATCCGTCTCGAGGACCCCGCGATCGTTGCGCTGACGGGCAAAGGCCGCAAAACACGGCATGTCCCGATCGACGCGAACACGGCGGCGCTGCTGGCCGCCTACCTCGCCGAACGACGACTCGACAGCCCCGGCCGTGATGATCGCCCGGTGTTCTTCAACCAACACCAAGCGAAACTCACCCGCGGCGGGATCGCCTGGATCCTGCGCAAATACCAGGCGCAGACCGGCGACCCGACGCTCGCTGGCGCCCAGCTGAGCCCGCACGTCCTGCGCCATTAGCCGGGCGATGCACCCCTACGACGCGGGCGTGCCGCTGCCCTACATCCGCGACATCCTCGGCCACGTCGACCTCTCCACCACCGACATCTACGCCCGCGCGTCGACAGAGGCGAAACGCAAAGCCCTCGAAGCCGTCTACGACCAGGTCGTCAGCGCCGAGCAGGCCGAATGGAACCAGGACCCCGAACTGCTCAACTGGCTCGCCAACCTCGGCTGAACACCACCGCGTTATGCGCATAACCCAACGCTGTTCATTTGGGTCGTTAAGTTCACCCCCGATTTGGGTGTTCGTGACGTAGGCGTCCCACTCATCTCCTTGATTGCCCTCACTGGGCAACGCTCCACGCTCCGAAGGTTGCGACAACCAGCGAACGATGTCGTCGCAGAGCGTGGCGCCGGTAACAAGCGTCTTTCCGGCGGACGCCGAGTTTCGTCGTTTGGAGATTGGGATTTAGGCAATCCAGCTTTCGCCATATCACACGGGTCCCGCGACACCACAGCCCTGACAGCTGGGCTGACCGTCGCTTCGCTGGCATGCTGCTGTTCCTTTCACCTTTCAGATCCGGGTAACGCCGACTTTATTACTGACGTGGTGCGAGGGAGGATGGTGTAGTTCCAGTCGCCGTGGAATTCGTGCCGCGTGATGTTGACTTGAGCGAGCTCGGCGTTGCTGACCGCGACGCCTTTGGGGTAGTCGGTCTCGTCCAGGCGCGCGTAGACTTTCAGCCCGGTGCTGGTCGTGGTGCCCGCGATCAGGTTGATGATCGTGGCGTAGTCGATCAGTGGCTTGCCGCGCCAGTTGTGGCTGATGAAGCTGAACAGGCGGTGCTCGATTTTGTTCCATTCGAGGTTCCGCGCGGGAAGTGGCAGACCACGATCTGCAGGCCGGTCTGGTCGGCGAGCTTCTGCAGCTCGAGCTTCCACAGCCGGCCGCGGGCGCTGTTGGAGCCGCCGGAGTCCGCGGTGATCGTCAGCGTCGTGGCGTGCGGGTAGGCGGCCGTGCCGAGTTGCTCCCACCACGACAGGATGCTGTTGGCGGCGAACGTCGCGGTGTCGCGCGAGTGCCGACCGACACCCAGCCCTCGTTGCGCGCCAGGTCGTAGACTCCGTAGGGGATCGCCTTGCCGTCGGCGTGGCTGGGGAAGTCGTGCGTGTTGACCTCCACAGGCTGCCCGGAGCGCGCCCACTCCTGCCCGCCGTTCTTGAACTCGCCGACCAGCTCGCGATGCTTGGTATCGACGCTGATCACCGGCTCATTCGCCGTGATCGCTCGCCCAGTGGTCTCGCTGATGTACTGGAACTGCTGATCGCGGTCAGGATGGTCGGCCCCCTCGCGGGTCTTGACGTTCTGCTGCATCGTGTACCCCGCGGCGTGCAGCAACCTGAGCACCGAGCGATCCACCAGCTCGTGCCCCAGCTCGCGCAGTCCCTCAGCCAGCTTGGCCGCGCTCTTGGACGTGTAGCGCAACGGCCGCTCGGGATCTCCCCGCGTCGACGGATCAACCAGCCGCTCGAGATCCTCCACCACCGTCGGATCTACCTCCGTCAACCGCCTACGACCCGCGCCCGCACGACGCGCCCGCCTCGCAGCTAGCGGCTCCTGCTCGCCCGAGCGCTCCCGATCGAGTTCGCCCAGCCCACGCTCGATCGTCCGCCGCGAAATGCCCGTGACCCGCGCGACCGCCGCGATCCCCCCACGCCCATGTGAACACGCCTCCGCTGCGCACCACCGCCGCCGCCCACGCTCATCAAGCGTGCGGCTCATCGCCTCCCACCTCACCGCGATCGCGCGCTCATCGATCACACCACCAGATTCAACAACCGACCCCCGATCCCTACCCGACTACGACACTAATAAAGTCGTGAGCGCTAAGCCATTGGACCCAAGAACCCTCCTTCGAGTTCCTCCCGGCTGCGCCGGGGATACGACAGAGCGCCTCGCGGCGCATTTCGCTTCTCGGTCATCCGATTCCCGCCGAGGGATTGGGCTCTCCTCACGGTCGGCTTACCGGTTCCGAGGAACCGGACCTCGACGGGGTTACCGCGTTCCGCACGCGTGAGTCGCGACGGTAGCAGTTGGGAGGGCATCGGGCGTATCATGGTTGAGCGCACAAAGTTCACAAGCCGAACGGAGGACCATGGCGAAGACGGTCTACACAGCGCAGGCGACGGTGACCGGCGGCAGGGCCGAGGGTCACGGGATGACCACCGATGGCGCCCTCGACGTCCAACTGCGCACGCCGGTTGAGATGGGCGGTGAAGGCGGCGGGACGAACCCGGAGCAGCTGTTTGCGGTGGGCTACGCGGCGTGCTTTGAAGGTGCCATCGGTGTCGTCGGCCGCCGTGAGCATGCCGAGGTCGGGGATGTCTCGATCGACAGCCGGGTCGACCTGATCACGACCGAAGAGCGCGGCTACAACGTCGCCGTGGAGTTGCACGTTACCCTTCCCCAGGTCACTGATCCCGAGCAGGCTGTGCGAATCGTCGCAGCGGCACACCAGGTGTGCCCGTACTCCAACGCCACTCGAGGCAACGTCGAGGTCACACTCACCGCTAACGGCCAGGACGTCGCGGCGGCAGCGCCCCACTGAGGACGCGTCTCCCTGCCAGCGCGGCCGGGCCGTCCTCGCGACCCAACGGTCTCAGCTCGCGTGCATCCGTTTCCACGCGATATAGCGGCCGAACTCGTCAGCGCGTGGGTGCTCGGAACACTCAGTCAACTCGTCCCACGCCAACCACGCGACCGTGACTGGCCGGAGACCCGTCGCGTGCTCCTGCCACCTGACGACGTCAAGCTTGTGCTCCGAGATGCCGAGCACGGCGAAGACGCGCTCATCGCTATTCCGCGCGGGATCGGTCCGAAGGGAGTCTCGGCGCAGGACGATCTGGTCATCAGGGACTTCGGTAGCTTTGCCCCTTCCGGTCCCGACCGCAGCGTTCCACTTCGCCTCGACTTACACGAGTGCGGCGCTTGGATCGTCGATGCGAGCATCCAGTTCGGGGCCACGGGGGCTCGTGGGAGCGTCGGGGTGGAAGACCCGCGCCCATTGATCGATTTCCGGGGTGTCAGCGGTGGCGGGAATGCCCGCTCGGTCGTAGAGCCACTGCACGCCTCGAGCTCGGGCCCGCCGAAGTCTCATACCCAACGACCAGCGAACGCGGAGCTCCTCGGCTGGCCGCGGCGGTCGTCCTGGCGCGTCGCTTCACGCACTTGCGATCGTCCGCGAGGCCGAGTCGGCACGATTCTTGGTGGTGAAGCGTTCGCCCCGCGCCGGCGATCGGCGCGATCGAGGCATCGCCGGCTCGGGGCGCGTCGGGACGATCGCTTTCCAAGGAATGCGATCGTCGCGCGGCTGGCGCGGTTACGAGGAGCCGCACCGCTGAGTTTGGGCGGTTGCGATCGCCGCTCGTGACCGGTGTTGGCGATGATGCAGAAGTCGTAGATCATTCTTCGCTGAGGACCTTGGCTTTCTGGGTCGCGAACTCCGGATCGGTCAAGACTCCTCGATCGTCGAGGTCCGCGAGCTTCTGCAGACGGTCCAACGGGTCATCAGCGGACGTGACTGCGCGGGCGCCGGGATGTGAACCGGTGCGCCAGTCCGGCCGCAGCGCCTGGAGGCGCCGGAGCTCATCGTTGAGGGCCTGGACCTCGTTGTTGGTGATCGCCACGTGCGCTTTCAGACGCTCCGCCTCGGCGTTCCTGCCGTCACTCTTGGCCTGCCGGACCGCTTCGACGGCCGATCTGCCGTTCGTGAGAGCGGCGTTGAACGCGTCGTGCGGTGTTTCTGAGTTCGTGATAGAGCGGCCGACTTTTCTAACCCAACGCTGAGTGTGGTGTCGGGAGCGGTTGGTGGGTGTTCGGAGCGAGCTCCGAGGCGTCATCCGTGCCGGGTTCCGCCGGCGTCCGTGCCGGCGGGCGACCCCCTCAAAAGCGCCCCTCTTCCCCAGGGGAGGGTGGGCTGGATCGGTGCTGCGAAGGTCGCTCATTTCTTGTTGGCTCGATTCTGCTTGATCCGCTCAGCTTGTGCTTGGCGCATCCCGGCGGCGCGGGCGCGGCGGATGGCGGGCCCGCGGCCGTGATGCTCGTCCTCAGGGGTGACGTAGCCGATCGAGGCATGGAGGCGGACGGTGTTGTACTCGCGGCGGATCCGGGCGAGCTCGGTATCGAGCGCGGCCGGGTCGCGGATCTCGACCAGGTGCGGCCAGTCGCCCTTCAGGTGGCTGAAGAACGACTCGATGTGCGCTTGGTCGGTCGGGGTCCCCGGCCGGCCGTGGTGCTGGGCGATCGCCATCAGCGCCATGAACTGGCGAGTGTCGATCGCTGTCATCTCCGCTCCGTTGTCTGACCAGGCGACCAGGATCGGCCCGTCCTCGTCGCGCTCGGGCGGCAGTCCATCGGGGCCGAGCAGGCCTTGATCCTCAAGCGCTGAAGCGAACAGCAGCTGCGCCTGAGTGTGGGTCTGCTCGCTCGAGAGCAGGTAGCCGATCCAATAGCGGGTGACGACATCAACGATCGCGTACGCGACCCGCTTGCACCGCGTGAAGTGTGTCGCGTCCCAAATCCAGATCCGGTTCTTTTCCCAGGTAATCTCTGGAAATACGGGTTTTCCGGGTCGTGGACGGAACGGCTCGCCGGGCAGCTTGACCTGGTTCTTGATTGCCACCCGCAGCACCGTCGAGGGGGACACGAACACCGTTGAGGTGTAGGAGCCGCGGTGCGCGAGCTTGCGATGCGAACGGTCGACCGGACCCCAGGTCTCGATCAGATCAAGGATCGCCTGCTCCTCCCACTCAAGCAGCCCGTGCACCGCGCCACCGCCCGGACGGCCGTCCTGAAGGCTGCCGGTGTCTCGCAGCTGCTTTCGCCAACGGTGCCCGCGGACGTCGGCGAGGTCAAGCACCCGGCACGCTCTGGCGTGCGCCCACCCGTCGGCGACGGCCTCATCGATCAGCCCCAGCAGCTCGAGCTTGGTCTCCGCGCTCACGCGCGTCGGGACCGGGCCGAAAAGCCCGAGCGTTGCCTTCCCCGGTGCAAGCTCAGCTCGACCGCCAACTCCTTCAACGCCTCCGACAGCCGATCGTTCTCCGCCAGCGCAGCCTCGAGCTCGACCTGCTCCGGGGAGGGCATCCGCCCCGGCTTTGAAGCGGCGAACGCCGCCAACGCCGCATCCTTGGCCAGCTGCCTGATCCGGATCACCGTACTCACATCGACGCCCCACTTTCGGGCAGCGTCTGCCTGCGAGAGCTCCTGCGAGCACACCTCCAGGAACACCTCCCACTTCTCCTCCGGCGCCAACTGCCGCCGCTTGCGTGGCTTGCCGTTCTCCATCACATCGTCCTCCTGGTCCAGGGCCCGAACAGCCTCCCAGAATTGGTGTGAAAAACGACCCGACCTCTATCGCGAAGTCAGACGCAAACCAGGTCGTACGTGGCCGTCATCTCGGCATCCGTCGGCACACCAGTCTCGCCGGCCCGCTTCGCAGCCGCCAACGCGGGCGAGGCGCCTTCGGCCATCGCCCGTAAGCGCGTCTTGCTTGCCGCGTTGGCGGCCTGCGCATCCTCCCAGAGAGCTTTGTGATCGAACCTGACGTCCTGGCTCTTCGGATCGAACTTCACTCGCACTAGACTTCCCCGATCGCAGGCTGACGCTCGAGATTCGACTTGAACAGCTCCGTAAACGTCGCCCGGAACGGTGATCCGCCGCTGTCCGGCTCGACATCCGCCACGTAGTCGAACACCGTCTCGTACTCCGTGTTGGCGTAGACGTTAATCCCGCTGCGAACCGGCCCTGGTGGAACTCGCGCGCGACGATCCGCGCCTGGCCGTTCCGCCAACCGCTCTTGAACACGACCCGCTCCCTCGTTTGGCTGGTTTGATGACTGGTCGGCTGCCGGCGAGGTTCCAGCCGTTCGGCCGCCAGGTGTAGCTGAAGTCTCGCAGGACAAGCGGGGCACGGGATGGCTCGGTGCGTCTGCTAGCCCGCTACGCGCTTCCCCTCTGGCTCAACCGGACGCAGCTGAGCGCGGTGGTCTGCGGTTCGATCTCGTCCCACTGAGCACAGACTGGTACGTCTGCTCCAGCAGCGTTGCGACTACGGGCACCGGCGCCCGCGGAGATCGGTGCGAACGACCGGCGCGCGAGCTGCAATTCTGACTTCTGCAAGCACCTCAACGAACGAAGGGTGCGGCTCTTCTGAAGTGACCGGGGGTTGACCTGTCATGCGGCCGGGATGGTGTGGTTGTGGTAGCGGGTTTCGTGGACATGGTGTCGTTCTTGGGCCAGGTGGAAACGCCAATACTCCTCGAAGTCACCGTTGGCGATGATGGCGCGTAGCTTGAGGATCGCCTCGGCGCCGGCGAGCCCCCAGCGGGCGCCAGTGATGTCCATCCGATCCTTGACCAAATAGCGGCACGCGCCCTCGACGATCCCGGTCGCGATCGGCCAACCCTCTCGGAGCGCGGTCATGTAGTCGAGGTAGGGCGCTTTGTTGGTCAGGTAGTTGGCGGCGTCGTCGACGGGCTTGCGAGAGGAACTGTCCAGGCGGGCGTTGGTCGCTTGGCGGCGGATCGCGCCGGCGACCTTGCGGGCCTGCCCTTGGAGCACTCTCGTCGCCTGGCGGTGCACCCATTGCGCGGCGGCTTGGTCGTCGTTGGGGTGAAGGCAGCCGGCTGCGTTCCACAGATACCCCAGGACGTGCACGAAGTCAACCACGATCGTGACCTTGACCTCGCGTTTGCGGGCTTCGAACTTGATCCGCTCGATCTGGTGGTTGGCGCCGTCGACCAGCGCGACCCAGGTGCGGCGGTGTTTGGGGTCACGCCGCTCGGCTTCGTCGAAGATCCGCTTGATCACCTCCGCTGGGGCCTTGACGATGCTGGCGGTCAGCCACTTGTTTCTCGCGACCGGCCCCGTGGCGGGCTCATGGCCCTCTGGCGCCGCGGAGGTGAGGATGTCGGCCGCCGTGCGCGGCGCTGGCTTGGCATCGTAGACGGCGCCGATCTCCGCCATCCGCTTGCGGTTCTGCTGCTCCTCACCCGAGAGCCTGGGTTTGGGGGCGGGGCCCGCGCGGGGTCTGGCTGGGGCGCGGGTGCGCAGGGCGCCGGGGCGCATCACGATCCCCTTGCCGTCCGCGGATAGCAGCAACAGATCGCCTGGCTTTGATCGCGCCGGGCGCCGGGTCTCGTAGAAGTCCTCGAAGTCCATCGCCGTCAGCCCGGCGAGCTCCTCGACCTGGCGCTTTCCGAGCCTCACGCCGGTCTGGCGCTCGATCGCGTCGATGGCGCCGTCGAAGCTGCCGCGCGGGCTCTCCAGCGCGCACAGCTTGCGCAACCCGTGCGAGTGGCGCTCCACCGGCAGATTCAGCGCCGCGTCGGCGGGATGCAGGTTCCCCACCCCCGGCGCCCAATACGCCAGCCGCCCCACCGACACCGTCCCGAACACCGTCTCAAGCTCGCGGACGTGACCCTTCTCCACCCGGCCGCGGACCACCCCCTCATCGCCAGTGACCTGCTCAAGGCGCAACTCGCGCAGCGCCCGCAGCGCCAGATGATCATCAAGCAGCAGCGCAACAGCTCCCGTCCGTAACATCAAGATGCTCCTCAAGCTCGGCATAGAGAAGCCGCGCGTCACCCCGTCAAGAAGCCGATCAGCACTCGAACTGCTCCCCGCTAGCGCAAAGCAGCACCGCCAGCGTCATCCTCTCAGCCGGTCGCCCCCGCTAGCTGCATCTTCACTATCAACCTGCCCGCACAACTTCATCCCCGCGCGTAAAATTCGCCAACACTATCGAATCGCATCACATTAACCACCTCCGTCATCGACGTAACATAACAACACCGACTTCGACACCCTCACCATAACTCCTCACCCCCACCCCCCCCACCCCGCCAACCACTCAAACCTACCAACAGCTCAACCCCAAACCCCCCAAACACACCAGCCCCGCTCCCCGACACACCAACCCCACCCACCAACAACCCAAACCCCTACTACACGATTCAATCACTAACTAGCGGGCACCCAGAGCCTTCTGCAATCACCCCACAGGCAGAACTCTCATCGGCTCCGAACCGGGCGGGTCTTGCTTCTGCTCTCAGCCAGATGGGGATGTCCGCCCTGCTTCCGTTTGTTGAGGAGCCTCACCGGCGACGCGTCCGGAGTCTCGGATTGCGCAGATGTCCATGGATCACCGGACAGTCCCGACTACCCCATCAGCGCCTCCGAATCGGCGCCGCTCGGTGTCGCAGATCGCTAACGCTCAGCGAACGCCTCGCCGGACGCGCCACCCCGTCCTTCGGGCACGCACTTCGCGTGATGCCGAAACCCGCCGCGATCGCGACCGAGACGTGCGTCCGTGCTGGCGACGGCTCCCCGGCGGCGACGATCTCGTGGCTGCTTTTGTCCGAAAGGAACAGCGTGGAGACGGCTGGCGAGACCGCTGCTCGGTCACGGATGGAGCCACCCGCCGACCGGGGCGGCCGGCTGCCGCTGCTCGTCCAAGTCGCCAGCGGGCCATCGTTTGCAGAATCGCGCCGGACCGACGGCTCGGCTAACGCCGCCGAGTTTGCTGAGGATCGCCATGCCGGCAAACGACCCGATCGGCTCGTTGCCGCAATCGTGGCGTAGGAATCGCGCGGCCGCCGCTGGGTCTGGCCACTCAGTTGTCGACGAAGCGATATCCGATTGGAGGCCAGGGCCCAGGTGGAAGCGATCGCCGGCTCGAGCGACCGCCGGCACACCAAGCCGGCAGCGTCCGGTCGCCGACGGTCGGGCAGGCAAGGCTGCTGCTCGTCGTCCATCCGATCACTGCTGGGCGCAGGCGAGGCTTCGGTATCGACGGCGCCGGTCGCGCTACGGGGCAGGCCGCCGCCGAGCGTGCCCGGGGATCTCTCGCGAACGCTCCAACAGAAATGCCCAGGATCGATCGGGTTGCTGCTGGCTCCGTCGATGATCGAGTATGTCGGCGTGCGCCGCGGACATCACCACACCCCGCCGGCACTGATCGTGTCGCAGTCGGGCTATTAGGGCCGGACACCGCTGCGGCGGTTGCGCTCCGTGGCGGCCCGTAGAAACGAGCGGCCCAGCTCGAGCCACTCGGAGGGTTGGTGGTACCCCGGCAAGAGCCGGAACTCGGTGACCACGCCTCCGCGCGGGAACCCGGGATTGGCGCCGGGTCCCAGCGGTACCGCAGGCAACCCGCTCACCACCGCACCCGTGCGGGCCGGGCCCACGCCGGGGGCGTTCGCGATCGGGCCGCCGGCGAGAGGGACGACGCCGCTGCCGCCGCCTCCCGCGCCGAGGTTCGTGAGCGCATCGGCCGTCAGCGGCACGTTGGGGGAGCCCGGCGGGGCGTTGACGTCTGCGCCACCGTCGTTAGGGAAGACCGGGAAGATCGCGAGGTTCGCGAGCGGAGTACCGACCTCGCCGCCGCGGCCCACGCTCCGGAGGATGGCGTCGACGATCCCTTGTGTGTGGCTGTTGAACAGCGCGATCTCCGCCGATGTCATGCCGTACAGGCTGGCCACTTGGGGTGGACTCTTCAGGAGCGCGGGCGCCAGATTCTTCGACGTCCCGGCGAGGACGCCGGCCGGGATCGCGCCGCGCAAGAGGTAGAGCGCCATGTGGGTGATCCATCCCCGCACCCCGCGCAGGTTGCCGGCCTGCTGACGCTGGACAGACGTCAGCGAGCGTCCCAAGGGCGCGATCCTCCCGCCTTGAAGCTTGTCGGTGATATCGCGGGCGACGTTGACCGCCCGGCGAATATCGTCCCTGGCGCTCCGGAACACCGCGCGGTCTGCCGAAGGGGCGCGCTGCGGCGACGCATAGCCGGACTCCGCATACCACTTGAGCAGGCTGTGGTACTCGCGCAGGTCGATACCGATGTTCACCTGGATGCTGCCGTCCCAATTGTGTTGCGGGCGGCGGGGGGCGATCACGGGCGGATAGTCCATCGGCCCGACCCCGACGGCAGCGCCGCCCCCGTACGGATTGACAGCGCGTCGGGTGAGGTTGTTGGTGGCGGTGTCGACCTGCGCGACAAACGTCAGCATGTTTGTCACCGCGGTGTCGAACTGAGCTTCGGTATCCGCCGGCGGATCCATCACCAACTCCATGATCGTGTCGTTCTCGGTGATCGGAAAATTGAGTTTGCCGGGGGTCCTGACGCGGTCGTCGTGATCGGTCTCCGCCCTGAACCCGGTCGGCGCCGTCGTCTCAGGCTTGATCACCTGCTTGTACGGCACGGGACCCTTTATGTCCATGATCCCGGCCGCATGGACCCGATGGAGCAGCGCCACGCCCGAGGCGACTCCGGGTGCGCTGGCGGCGGCCTCTTCCGCTCGCATCGTGTTGACGTCCGCCGGCGACAGTTGGTCGACCGGGACCGGCACCTCTATCTCGAGACCGATCGCCCGCTGTAACACCCGTCGGCCGCCGTGGTGTAAACGCCGTGCGTCGGGCGATCGCCGTGGCGACCCGCTCGGTCCGGCGGCCGCGCTCGCGCGCACCGCCCTCGCCTCCGCGGCAAAAGCCGACGCTTCGCGCTCCAGTGGGTCGCCGGGATCAGACACGTCCAGCGGCTGGCCTGTCGGCGCACCGCGCTGCTGCAGCGTATGCGTGGCCTCGTGGGCGATAAGCTCGTCACCCGCGGATGATCCCGGCCGGTACTGCCCGGCGGCGAAGAAGATGTCGTCCCCTACAGTGAATGCGCGGGCCGCGACCGATCGGGCCAGCGTGGCCGCGCGGCTGTCGGTGTGGACGCGCACGCGCTCGAGCGAATCGCCGAACGCCGGAGCCAGTCGATCGCGGGTGGCTGTCTGAGCGGCTGACCGCCCGCGCGCGCCGAGTCGATGGCAGTTTGGACGCTGTCGGGCAGCGCGGCATCGACCTTCGGCCGGACTGGAATCCGGCTCGGCGACAGCCCCCGCGCGTGGCCGGCTCGAGCCTTCGGCGAGCGCGGCTTGACGGCGGTGTGAGGCGTGACGCCGGGCAGCGCTCGCGCGGTCGCGGCGATGTCCGGATTGTGCGCCATGACCGCCGTCGCTCCCACGGTCGCATCCTACAGAGCCCGCCAGCGAGTCGATCACGTCGTGCGGACCGGTGTGGACCCCGGCTCGCTGGAAGCACAGCTTCGGCCGTGCCTGGGCGAGCGCAAGCGGATAGCGCTCGAGGATCTCCGCCGCCCGGGCGGCGACGAGCGCCTTCCATTCCTCCGGGTCGCGCATGACGCAGTCAAACGCGAGGCGCCGGTCGCGGCCGTCGAGCGAGGTGACGCTGATACGGACGCGCACCTTGGCCGCCCGCAGCGAAGTAGGCGATGTCATGGGCCATAGCCACCGCGGACTGTCTCGAAGGGGTTCGGCCAACTTCCGCAAATCGGTGCATCACGAAGATGTCCGATCGGGGACACGACACCGGGCACCGCCCATCTCGCGCTCGCCCCCAAAGCATCGCCGCGACCCGACCGATCGCAGCGCGTCTGTGCGGCGGGTCGAACCTCCCTACCCCGCTGATGCCACCTCCGGGCGGACTTGATCGTGCACTGCCGCATGGGGTGGTCGCGCGAAACCCGGCCACCGAAAAGGACGAGGTTTCATGAGCCTCTATGAGTTTTGTAGAGGTTACACTGCGGCGGCGCGCCTGCGGGCAGGCTCCCCTGAGCTTCAGCGATTCACACGCGAGCCCGAACGTGAGTGGTATAGAGTGCGCCGCCAAACGCACACCGCCTGGCGCTCTAGAGGGCGGGCACACCAGGAGAATGTAATGACGGTTACCACGTCGTATCCGGGGGTTTACGTTCAGGAGCTCCCGAGCTTGGCGCATGCGGTCGCGCCAGCACCGACTTCGATTGCGGTGTTCGTCGGGTATACGCACCCGCTCCTCACGCCGCAGGCCAACTACCTGAAGGCGATCCAGCTGTTCAGCACGACCGACTACCAGGCCAACTTCGGAGGCTTCTTCTCGAGCCCATGGTTACCTGACTACGTGGGCGAGGCGGTGTACCACTTCTTCCTCAACGGCGGACCGAGCTGTTACGTGGTCGGGCTGCCCGCGAGCGAGTACTTCAGCGGTGGGACGGCACAGGCAGCGGTCAACCCGGCGCACGTCGCCGTGACCGCCGGCGACGGCAGTATCACCTTCAGGGCTCGGCAGCCCGTCGGCGTCCCCGCGCCCGCTCCGGCCACCGGCACGGTCGGCCTATCGATGCAGGTGGCGATCTCCAACGTCCAGCCCCCAGGCGCACACACGTCGGCTGACATCGTCATCTCGTACGGAACGACCGTGGAGACCTACCGGCAGGTGCCGATCGGCAACATCAGCCAGGCGTTGCAGGGCTCGAGGCTCGTCAGCGTTGAACTTTCGTCGCCGTCGCCGACCGCGTATCCCACGACCGGCTCGCCGTTCTCGCTCGGCTACGAGGGCTCGCCACCCGACCTTGGCTGGACGAACGTCAACCCCGGCGACTTCGCTCAGGTGTTCGCAGACTTCGCGCCACTGGACAAGGTGCCGGTCTTCAACCTGCTCGCGATCCCGGGAATAACCGACTACGCGGTGACGTCCGCCGCCGCGGCGTACTGCGAGCGCAAGCGGGCCCTCCTCATCATGGACACGCCCTCGCCCAGCACCACAGGGTGGGACGCCAACACGATCGCCGAGAGCCTGAGTGGCGGCACGCTGGCGCTCTCCAGCGACTTCCCGGTCAGCACCAACGCCGCTCTGTACTACCCATGGGTGGCCACGACCGACCCGGTGACCGGAGCGGCGTCCACGTCTCCCCCCAGCGGGTTCGTGGCCGGGATGTACGGCCGCGAGGACAGCGCCCGGGGCGTCTGGAAGTCACCGGCCGGCATCGAAACGACACTGACCGGCACCACCGGTCTCGTGCCCGCCGGATCCATGACCGACGCTCAGCAGGGTGCCTTCAACGAGCAGGCGCTGAACTGCCTCAGGCAGTTTCCCGGCATCGGGACGGTGATCTTCGGCGCGAGGACCACTGCCGGCGCCGACGCGAACACCGCCCAGCAGCAGTGGAAGTATCTCGCCGTTCGCCGCATGGCGCTATTCATCGAGCAGTCGTTGTACTCCAGTCTGACCTGGGCGGTGTTCGAGCCGAACGCGCAACCTCTGTGGGATGCCCTGAGACAGGAGGTGAACGCGTTCATGTTGAGCCTGTTCCGTCAGGGTGCGTTCGCGGGGACGACGCCGAGCCAAGCGTTCGTCGTGCAATGTGACTCGACGACCACGACCCCGACCGATGTCGCCCTCGGACGGGTCAACATCCTGGTCGGCTTTGCGCCGGTCAAACCCGCGGAGTTCGTCATCGTGCAGATTGCGCAGCTCGCCGGGCAGGCGCAGAGTTAGGGGTTCGCCATGGCCAACATCTTTCCCGCCAATCTCCACCGGTATGACCCGTACAAGACCTACCGGTTCCTCGTCTACTTCGGCAAGAGCACGATGCCGGTGGCGGCGGTCAGCAAGGTGTCCGCCATCAAGCGGACCTCGGACGTCATCGAGTACCGAGAGGGTGGCAATGCGGTCGTCCTGAAGGGAATCGGCCGGACAAAGTACGAACCGATCACCCTCGAGCGAGGCATAACCCAGGACAGGGATTTCATCACCTGGGCCAACTACGCCCAGGTTCTCGACCAGGGCCACCCGAGCACATCGCTGGCCAACCTCCGGCGGGAGGTCAGCATCGTGCTGCTCAACGAAGAGGCCCAGCCCGTGCTGCGGTACCTGATCCACCGCTGTTGGGTCTCCGAGTACCAGGCTCTCCCGGAGCTCGACGCGGGCGGCAACACCGTCGCGATCGAGCAGATCAAGATGGAGAACGAGGGCTGGGAGCAGGATCTGACGCTCGCTGAGCCCGTGGAGCAGTAGCGTTGCTGTCGGTGAGCGGCCTCGCGGTGGCGGTGCGCGAACCGACCGGCGACGACGAGCTCTTCGTGGTCGAGTCGGCGCTGGCGCCGCTGCCAACGATGCTCGAGCTGGCGCGCCGGGTTGTACGAACCAGCGGCGGCACGGTGGTTGACTGGGCCTCGCTGCCGGCCTGTGACCTGGACGCCGCCGCGCTGGCGATCCGGCGCGCCTGGCTCGGGGACACGATTCGCAGCGACACGCCCTGCCCCGAGCCCGGGTGCGGCGAGCGAATCGATGTCAGCTTCGGCATCGCGACCTACGTCGAGCATCATCGACCGCGACGCCCGCGCGGGGTTCTCGCGGCGGGACCCGACGGCTGGTTCACCCTCGCCGCAGGGGCGGTTCGCTTTCGCATCCCCACGGTCGCAGATCTCCTCCAGGCGATCTCCGATGAGCAACCGGCGCAGACGCTGGGCGCGCGCTGCGTGGAGGCGCCCGAGCTGTCGCGCTCGGTCGCGCGGCGCGTGGATCGCGCTCTGCGTGCGCTGGCACCCGGTCTCGACAACCTCGTCGGCGGAGCGTGTCCCGCCTGCGGCAACGAGATCGCACTGCGTTTCGATCCTCTGGCCTACACGCTGACCGAGCTGCGCGATGCGTTCTCAGGGATCCACATCGAAACCGACGCGTTGGCCTCTCAGTACGGCTGGCTCGAGGCGACGATCCTGGCGCTGCCTCGCGCCCGGCGCCGGCGGTATGCATCGATCATCGCCGATCATCGCGCTGCTGCATGAGCGCCCAGGTCCCCTACCTGGCCGACCTAGCGCACAGGGCGTCACGGCCGGCGACGTTGACGCCGCCGCGCCGGCTGTTCAACGGCGAGTCAACGGCAATCGGCCTGGCCTCGCGCGAGCGCCCATCCACACCGCCTGACGCGATCCGGGGGCCGCTCTCGCACGCGCCGACCGGACTTGAGGCTCATTCGGCGGCCCCTGCGTTGACCCCTCCCCGCGACGAGAGCCAGCGTTCGGCCAGCACACACGACACGACTGCGACCGAGCCGGCGATGCCGCCAGTGGCACCTGACGGCCAACCCGGGCGGACCCCGTCGCCGCACCCCACCCCGGACGAGTCGGGCGCGCGACACATTCACCCGACGACCTCGCGGACCGAGTCGCGGGCGCCCGCCGACACGCCGCCGGCCACCGCCATCCCGCCGAGCGCCCCCCCGCCGACCGCGATCCCGGCACGAATCCCCTCGTCATGGAGCGACCCGCTGTGGGGAGCGCCGGCGGCGGCGATCGCCGGGCCACCGACCAGCTTCAGCCCGCCGCCGCGCAGCGATGGCAGGCGACCGGCTGACGCCGTCATGAGTCCACAAGCGGCCGAGGCGCCGGCTCTCCGGCCGCCGGAACCGAGTGACCCGCCCTCGGCCGCGTCCGCCTCCCCGCAGCGTGACCATCCACGACCGGAGCGCGCCGCCGGCGAGCGGCCTCGGGTGTCGATCGGGACGATCGAGGTGGTCGTGGCGCCGCCTCGGCCGGACCCGCGGGGCCGGACGAGCGGCCAGCTGCCGGCGCCCGCGGCGGGGCCGATGGCTTCACCTTCCGCGCTGAGTGCGGGGGCAGCCCGGCTGCGGAACGGACGCCGACGGTGGTACGGGATCGCCCAGGGCTGAGGCCGCGTGACGTTCGACCTGTCAGCTGTGAGCGACTCGCTCATCGGCCTCGTGAAGAACGAATGGGCGGCGGCGCCGATCTGGGGCGAGATCGGTCGTAGTCCACCCGGCCCGACCTTCACGCCCACCTTCACGGGTCTGGCGCCCGATGCGGTCCGTCAGGAAGCCGGGCCGCAACTCAGCCTCTACCTGTACCACGTCGAGCCCGACCACGCCCGGGAGGGGATGTTCTGGCACCCCGAGATACTCGGTCAGCCCCAGGGTGCGCCGACGCGATTCCTCCCGCTTGCGCTTGACCTCTTCTTCCTCCTGTTCGCGTACTCGCAGGCGAGCTACGCCGAGGAGTTGGAGGCAATGAGCGTGGCGCTGCGCGTCTTTCACGCCAACCCAATCGTGCGCAGCGGTCCGGGCGCGACCGTCCCGTGGGAGCTGAGCCTGACCATGGAGCACCGCTCCCACGACGAGCTCAGCCGCCTGTGGCAGTCGACCACCGCGCCGATTCGGATGTCACAGGTGTACCGCGCGTCGGTCGTGTTCATCGAGGGTGACACGATGCCGACCGCCGCACAGCAGGCCACGTCGTTCTCCGTGGCGGTCGGCCCGGGCCAGCTGCCGGTGCCGGCCGACTACCCGGCCGTGATCGGGACGACACGCGATGGCTCGCACGCAGGTCCTCACGGTGAGGCGGTGCCGATCTCGATCTCACCGGCTTCCGTGGCAGCGGGGCAGACCGCCGTGCTCGTCGGCGCCAACCTGGGCGTCAGCGGCGTCTCTGACAACGTGTACCTCCAGCCGCCCGGCGGTGGTACCGAGGTCAACGTGACGGGCTGGGCCCGGGCCACCGAGTCCACCACGGCAAAGCTGGTCCTCGCTTTCCCAGTCGCCGGCGGGACGCCGCCCGCCGACCCCACAACTCCCGACCCGGGGGTGTACCAGTTGCGCGTCGGCAGCGGCCAGCTGGGCTCACCCGGCGCAACCCGCAGTGGGTCGACCCCGATCAGCGTCGCTGCGTACGTCAATCCGACGGACGGGCCGATGCTCACCGGGGCCGGTCCATTCACGGTGAGTGGGGCCGGCTTCCTCGCAGGCGCGACGGAGGTGCTGGTTGGGACGGTCGCGCTCACCGAGGTGACGGCATCGCCTGGCCCGGGCGAGGTGAGCATCGACGCGTCCGGTACCTCGTTCACGTTCTCGCCCCCGGCGGAACCGGCGGGGACGCTGCTGGCGCTGCGCGTCCGCGTCAATGGCATCGAATCCGACCCCGCCCTGTGGGTGACAGTGTGAGTCACGCGTCTACGCTTCCGGCGCGGACGGCGCCGCCGCCCGAGCGAAGCGGCGACGCATCGCACAGCCCCGACCGCACGACCGGTTGGGCAGAGCCACGGTGGCTGACCGAGGTGCGGCTGCGAGCGACCCGCCGCGTGCTGTGGCTGCGGCATCGCTGGGCCGAGCACCGCTACGAGGATGAGCAGTGGCTGGGCATCAGCCATAGCGAGATCGACCGGGCCCTCGGCTCTCCGGCCGAGGCGGCGCGGGCCGAGCGCGCCTACTACTCTTCCGACGCGCACGCGGTGGCGATCTCCGCCGAGATCGACGTGCTCGCCGCCCGACCCGAGGACGTCAGCTTCGAGCACCTGAGCGCGACGCTCGGTCTGGCGCCGTCGGACGTGGCGCTGCTGAAACTCGCCTTGGCGGCCGCCGTCGCCCCGGCGATCGCGCGCGTGTTCGGATATCTGCTCGACGCCGGCGAGCCGGCCGATCCGACTTGGTCGCTGGCCGCGGCACTGTTTGACCTGCCCGGCGGGCCGCCGCCGGGACCGGATTCGCCGCTCGTCCGCTGGCTGCTCGCCCAACCGGTCGCGGCCGGATGCGAGGCGTTCGCGTGCTCAACCGGCTGGCGGGCTGACGCACTGCTGCTGCCGGCGCTGATCGACCACCCGCTGCCGGCAACCGCTGACCACACGCCCCCGCGCGCGGTCGCCGACTGGTCGGCCGGCACGATGGGCCGTATCGTCGAGCCGCCGCCGGGGCCGCTCCTGCGGCCCGAGGCGCTCGCGCAGATCCTCGACTTCGTGCAGCGGCTCGGCGGTCAGGGCGAACCAAACACGCCGATCGAGATCGAGCTCGTCGGGCCCCCGGCGTCCGGCCGCACCACACTGGCCGCCCAGGCCGCCGCTCGCCTCGGGTCCCCGCTCGTCGTCGTCGACGCGGCGGCGATGCCGGACGGCGAGGCGCTTGCCCTCGCCGCCACACGCGAGGCCCGGCGAGCGCGGCTCGGCGGAGCCCTGCTCGCCTGGGAGCACGCGGACGCCGTTCCGGCCGGCGCCTTGGCCGCCGTTCCGCTGCCAGCCGTGACATTCACCTCCGTCGAGAGTCCTGCCCTCGGCAGCCCGCGCTGCGGCTCGCTTCGCTGCTCGATCCGCTGCGAGCAGATTGGGCGGCGTGAGCGGATCGCGCTGTGGTCGTCGCTGTCCAATGCTCCCGTCCCGCCGGAGGTTGCCGACTGGGCGCTGCGTCCGGGCGAGATCTCGCTCGCCGCGTGCGTGGCGCCCGCCGGCGAGCAGGCCATCCGCGACAGCTGCCGGCGCTTGCTCACGGGCAGCCGCCCGGATCTGCTCACCCCGCTGCCGCTGTCCTTCGAGTGGAGCGATCTCGTGCTCGCTCCGACGACCGTCGCGCACCTGCGCGAGCTCGAGGCGCAGGCCCGCGACCGCGGCCAGGTGCTCGACGACTGGGACTTCTCGCGCCTGACGCCGCTCGGCCGCGGGACCACCGCGCTGTTCGCGGGCCCGAGCGGGACGGGCAAGACGATGGCCGCGCAGGTCCTGGCCCGATCGCTGGGGCTCGAGCTCTACCGCGTCGATCTGGCCGGCGTCGTCAACAAGTACATCGGAGAGACCGAGAAGCACCTGCGCGCGGTGTTCGACGTCTGCGAGCGGGCCCCCGTGCTCCTGCTCTTCGACGAGGCGGATGCGCTGTTCGGCAAGCGAAGCCAGGTCAGCGACGCCCACGATCGCTACGCGAACATCGAGATCGACTACCTGCTGTCCCGGATGGAGCAGTTCGACGGCGTGGCGATCCTCACCACGAACCGCAAGGGTGACCTCGACACGGCGTTCGTGCGGCGGCTGCGCTTCATCGTCGACTTCGCACCTCCCGGCAGGCGCGAGCGTGAGCGGCTCTGGAGACTCGCGCTGGAGGGAGCCGGCGACGCCGAGGGGCGGCCTCTGGTCGACGATCTCGACTGGGAGAGGCTGGCCCGGGAGCTTGATTTGACGGGCGCCGCCATCAAATCGGCTGCGCTCGCCGCAGCCTTCCTCGCCCGGGCCGACAGCGCAATGATCGCCGAGCGCCACGTGCTCGCCGCGGCGAGGCGGGAGCTCGAGAAACAGGGCGTCGTCGTCCGTCACAACCACGCGGAGCCGCTGTGAGCGCTCCTCGCCCAGCTCGCCGCCGCGCCGCCGCCCCGCCGGCCGCTGAGGTGTCGGTCGATCGGTTGGTGCTTCACGTCCCCGGGCTCGACCAGGCAGGCGCTCGCGCGCTGGCGCGCCTCGTGGCCCACGGACTCGCTGCGGACCTCGTGGCGGTCGGCGTGAGCGGCCGCCTCGAGACGATCCGCGTCGAAATCACGGCCGACCCCGCCGAGCCGGCCCTGCTGGCGCACCGCATCGCTGCCGAGGTCGGTCACGGGCTCGCGCCCGGCGGCGTGAACGGGGAGCCGGCGCGATGAGCTTCGTGATGAAAGGCGCGCTGGTCGAGTTCAAGCCGACGTTCCTCCCCGTGCCCGTCCCCAACGTAATTGTCTTTCAGTACAACCCCGAGACGCTGACGCACGTCTGGACCCAGCCCGAGCCGGCCTACACGCCCGGGACCGAAACGAGCAACCCGCTGGCCGTGCGCGGGATGCCCGGTGAGATTTTCTCCTTCACGCTGGCCATGGACGCGGGCGAGGACATCGCCGACGGGACCCCGCCGTCCGCGGCGATCGCTCAGGCCGGCGGGCTCTACAGCCGCCTGGCCGCGCTCGAGATGCTGCTGTACCCCACGCAGCCGCGCAGCACGCTCGTCGGACGGGTGTCAGCGGCGATCAGCGCCGCGCTGAGCGGCGCCAGCATCGGCTCCACGGCGACGGCTCCGCAGGCAGTGATACCCGTCACCCTGTTCATCTGGGGGCCCGGACGGGTCGTTCCGGTGAGGGTGACGGATCTGACCATCAGAGAGCAGTTGTATGACCGTGCGCTGAACCCGATCCACGTCGAGGCGCAGCTGTCACTCCGCGTGCTCACTCCCGCCGAGCTTGCCGCCGCGTCGGCCGACGAGGACGTGCTGGCCAACCTGGCCACGATCGCGTACACGTACACGCTAACCCTCCGGCAAACGCTCGCCGCCGCCAACCTGGCGAACGGAGCGCAATCGATCATCGGCCTCCTACCGCGCTGAGACGATGTTCACTCCCGACAGCCGCTACGTGGATCAGCCCACCTACACCGTCACACTGCCGGACGGAATACAGGTAACGACGGTTGTGCCCCCGTTGCCGAACCCGGCTCCTCTCCTCGGCTACCACCGCAGCGCGGGAGCGGAGCGGCTCGACCTGGTCGCCGTCGAATACCTGAGCGCCCCGGACGGGTTCTGGCGACTGTGCGACGCCAATAACTCGATGCTGGCCCCCGCCCTCAGCGCCCGCGCGCTGATCGGCATTCCGTACGGGGGCTCGGCGTGAGTGTCGAGGTTCGGTTGAGGACCGGCCAGACCCTGCTGCCCGCCGCGTACGCCAACGCAATCCTCGGCCTCGAGGTCGACGAGAGCTTCGAGCAGCCAGGGACGCTGATGCTCCGCCTACCGGCCAACCGGATGTCCAGCGGAGAGCTCCAGTTCGTCGGCGACGGCACCTTGGAGCCGATGACCAACGTGACGCTCACCGCCAGCCGCAGCTTCCACCCGGGAGCGAAGGCAGCCACGGCACCGCTCCCGCAGTGCCTCTTCGACGGATATGTGCTCTCCTGGCGACTTCGACACGACCCAGTGGCACCGACGTTCGAGGTCTGGGCGCAAGACGCGTCATGGCTCATGAACCTCGACGACAAGGTCGCCGAATGGTCCGGGCTGAACGAGCCCGAGATCGCGAATGCCATCTTCAACAAGTACGGTTTTGTCCCGTACCCCGGCAACCTGGCCGGCGTTTTCTACCGCGGCCCTGAGGGGCGGACGGTGGTTCAGCGCTCGACCGACCTGGAATTCCTGCGCGGCTTGGCGCGCCGGACCGGACGGCTGTTTCGGGTCGCGTGCGGCCGGACGCCCGGACAGCGGATCGGCTACTTCGCGGCGCCGAACCTCGCCTCGCCACCGGCGGCGACCATCTCAGTTCCAGGCCCGAACGACGAGTGGAGTGTCGACGCGCTCGAGTTTGATTGGGACACCATGCGCCCGACGGAGGTACGGGCGGGTCAGGCCGACCTGTCGCACGCGGCGGGCGGTGGGTTCGACGAGCTTGTCACCCAGAGCGGGTTTGCCGCCCTCGCCGAGCGCAGTTACAGCCAGTACTTCGGACGGTCCTCGACGCTGCGGCTGACCGCACCGGCGGATGTTCCCGAGCTCCGGCGGCGCGCGACGAGTGTGTTGGCGGAGTCGGGCTTCTTCGCCCGCTGCACGGGCGAGGCGGATGCCGACAGGCTTGGCGCGATCCTCCGGGTTGGGGACCTGGTGAGGATCGAGGGCGCGGGCAGACTGCACTCAGGCAACTGGCTTGTCTGGAACGTCCGGCACAGTGCGGTGGAGCAGGAGCGGTGGACGATGAGCTTCACGCTCGTGCGCAACGCCGTCGGCAAAGTCTTTCGCAACAGAACCGCGATCGGACCGCACCCCAGCCCCGGGGGAGCGTTTGCGCTGTGACGACGGCTGACGACCGCGGGCTCGAGGACGTCCTCGAGCGGCTGCGCACCCGCTTCTACGGCAAGTACCGCGGCATCGTGACCGACGTCGATGCGAAGACGATGCGGATCAAGGCGACGGTGCCGTCGGTGCTCGGAGACACCAAGTCGGCCTGGTGCCTGCCATGTGTTCCGTATGCCGGCGCGCGCGTCGGCTTCGCGTTTCTTCCGGAGATCGGCAGCGGCGTGTGGATCGAGTTCGAGGGTGGTGACGTCTCGTATCCGATCTGGGTGGGCGGTTACTGGCGCGAAGGCGAGGCTCCCCCGGACGCCGCCCCGCACGTGAAGCTGATCGCAACCGTCGCGGGTCACCAGCTGAAAATTGACGACGAGAACGGCTCGATCACGATCGCCGACCCCAACAACAACAAGGTGACGCTCGACGCGTCCGGCATCACCCTGACCCACGGCGAGACAGTCTCAGTCGCCATCAGCAGCGCCAGCGTATCGGTCAACAACGGTGCACTCGAGGTCCAGCCGTGAGCATCGTCCGCCAGGACTTTGCGTTCCCATTTCGGATCGACCCGATCTCGCAGCAGACGGGCCAAGCCGCATATGCACCGCACGTCGACCAGATGATCCGTCAGTTGCTGCTGACCAATCCGGGCGAGCGCGTGGACTTACCGCAGTTCGGCTGCGGTCTGCGCTCGCTGGTCTTCGCGCCGGACTCCGATGCCCTGGCGGCGACCGTCAAGCTGCAGGTGATCCAGGGGCTGACCCGCTGGCTGGCGGGGGTCGTCGACGTGGTCGACGTCGTCGTGGGCGCGGCCGCCGGAGAGGTCCTGGAACCGGGCGCGGTCCAGGTGACCGTCGCTTACACGCTCGTCGAGACACAGATCGAGCAGGCGGTAACGGTGACGGTCGCATGACCCGGCCCCCGGCAGGCCTTGACCGGCGCCCGCTGCTGGCCGCGAGCGACACCCTCAACGGGATCGATTTCGTCGAGCTCGCGCCGGACCAGGTCCAGCTGTTCGTGCATTTCCTCAACGCTGTCGCCGTCAAGGGCAGCCTGCGCACCGCGGGCGGCCCGCCGGTGACGATCACCGGTGGCGAGGTCGTGACGAGCATCCCCGTCCTCCCGATCGACGAGGCGACGGCGTGGAGCGCCGACAGCTTAGGGCGTCCGGTCCTGGCGCTCAGTGTCGCCGAACCCGGAGACATGTCGACCTACCGCCTGACGGTCTTCAGCGCCAAGCTCGACCCGTTCTTCGACCAGGCACCGCTCAGGTTCCGCACGGACAGCGGGCCCGGGCCGGACGGCGCGAGCGCCCTCCCGAGCCCGCCCGCGCCGGTGGGCGAACCGGTCCCCATCGACTATCTGGCCAAGGACTTCGCCAGCTTCCGGCAGGCGCTGTCGGACTTCTCCACGCTGCGGTATCCCGCGTGGGTGGAACGATCGGAGGCGGACCTCGGCGTCGTGCTGATGGAGGCGCTCGCGGCGATCGCCGACGAGCTCAGCTATTACCAGGACCGCGTCGCGGCGGAGTCGACCATCCAGACGGCGACTCAGCGGCTCTCGCTGTTGCGTCACGCCAGGCTGGTCGATTACGAGCCGACACCGGCCACCGTCGCAACAGCAGTGCTCCAGCTCGAGGTCAATCCGCCCCCGTCCGGCTCGAGCTGGGTGATCGACACGCCGTTGCGCGTCCGGGCGCTCGGCGCCGACGGGTCGATCGTCGAGTTCGAGATCGAGGATCCGCAGGTTGGGCTGGCCGCCGGCCCGGTCGCGCCGGCGCCGGCGTGGCCGACAGTCGACACCCGGTGGAACCGGTCAAGCCTGACGCCTTATTGCTGGGACGACACCCAGCGCCGGCTCCCGGCCGGTGCGACAGATTTCTATGTGCGTGGTTCCGGCCTCGGCCTGTATCCCGGCCAGCAGTTGCTGCTCGACTCGCCCGCGGCGTTCAGCGCGGATCCGCCGGTTCGGGAGCTGGTCACCGTGTCCGATCACAAGGAGACCCGGGACGAGTTGCTGGGCAATGTCGAGCTGACGCGGATCTTCCTGTCGACGCCCACGACAGCCGACCACGACCTGACAGCGACGGCGGTCGCCGGCAACATCGTTCCGGTGGTGCAGGGCATCCGGCAGAGCGAGACGTTCACGATCCCGCTCCCGGGGGTGGCGTCGCCGGCGCCCGTCATGGTCAGGCTCGCCGCGAACTGGACGCCGCAGGACCCCCGGCCCGATTACCGCTACTGCCTCTCGTCAGGGCCGCTTGCGTGGCTTCCGGAGTCTGGCGAGGAGGAGTACAGCGCGACGCCCAGGCGTCCGGAGATCATACTCGCCGAAGTGGCGCAGGGCGGCGGTCAGCCCCCCGCCTCGCCGCGCTGGCAGTTCGCGCGCTGGATGCTCGACGCGAGGCCTGCCGACCAGGTCTTTACGCTCACCCCAGAGCAGTACTCCCCGGTGCTGACGGGCAACCGCACGACATGGCATGACTATGACGGCGACGGTGGCACGACGGTCCGCTTCGGCGACGGCCGCTTCGGCGTCTCGCCCTCCCCGGGCACCACCTTCACCGTGCTCTATCGCGTCGGCGGGGGGCCGGCCGGCAACGTGCCGGCGGACACGATCGTCAACGTCGCACCGGGACAGGCGCAGGGATCGATCGTCGCGTCATGCACCAACCCGTTCGCTGCCACCGGTGGACGGGACGCCGAGAGCTTCCCCCAGGTGCGTACCGGCGCAGCACGACGGTTCAGTGCCGAACTCCTACGCGTGGTGCTGCCCGAGGACTACGCGGCCGCCGCGGAGTCCTCAAGTTGGGTGCGGCAAGCAGGCACGGCGTTCAGATGGACGGGCAGTTGGCTAACCGTGTTCACGAGCGCAGACCCCGTGGCCAACGAGCAGCCGACGGCCGCTCAGCTCGAGTCGCTCACTGCGCTGCTCGCTCGGCGACGGCTGGCGGGTTACGAAAGCTACGTGCTCCGCCCGCGTTACGTGTCCGTCGACCTCCAGATCACCGTAGTGGGGTTGGCCACTGCCTTTGCCAGCGACGTCGCGGCCGGCGTGCTGGCCCGATTGCAGCCAGGCACGCTGCCGAACGGCTCACCCGGGTTCTTTGACCACTCCCGCTGGGGCTTTGGGCAGCCGCTCGAGTCAGGTGCGCTCCTGGCGGCGATCCAGTCGTGCACGGGTGTCGCCGGCGTGTCCGATCTGTTGTATCGCCAGCGCGGCGTCGAGCCGGGCTTCGTGCCTCTGAGAGAGACACTCGCCTTCGCCCCCGATGAGATCCTTCGCGTCGAGAACGACCCCAACCGGCCCGAGGCGGGATCGCTGCAGGTGACGGTGAGAGGATCGAAGTGACACCGTCCGGCCCCTCACCCCAGCCCGGAGTGGACACCCGCCACCCGGAGGTTGTCAGTAACCCGCCGGGCCTCGACGCAATCGCCTATCGGGTCGATGATTTCACCGGCTTCCGCCGGGCGTTGCTGCGGGCGCGTCCCGGCGAGCTGGCGATTGGCGCCTGGCGGCCGGTCGTGGGCGATCTCGGCCTGCAGGTCCTGGAGTGGTGGGCGTACCTGGCCGATGTCCTGACGTTCTACAACGAGCGCTTTGCCAACGAGAGCTATCTGCGCACGGCCATGCGAGCGGACAGCGTCGCGAACCTCGTGGCGCTCCTGGGCTATCAGCCGGCGCCCGGGATCGCGGCCAGCGGCCAGGTCGCTGTCGTCCGCACGTCGGGCGATGCGACGCAGCCGCTCGTGATTCCCGCTGGAATGGAGCTCTCCAGTACGGCCACGCCAGGCGTGGCGTCGCAGACGTTCGAGGTCGACGAGCAGGCGGCATTCACCGGCGCCTCGACTCTGCCCGTCGCGCTACCTCCGGACACGGCCCTCCTGGCTGCCCCGGACAGCAGAGTGAACGTGCTGCTCGCCGGTCCGACCGGCGGCATCAAGGTCGGCGATGAGCTCCTCCTGGTGGCGAGGAACTTCGCGGGCGCGGGCGATGAATGGTGCGCCGTCACCGTCAGCGCCATCGCGCCGGCGAGCGATCCGGCCACGGGCGCCCTCAACACGCTCGTCACGCTCTCCGCCCCCGTCTCGGGATGGCAGGAGTCTCTGCGGTGGCTGGCTGTGCTCGTTGCCTCCCGTCCCGACTGCACTCAGTACCGCCTGATGCGTGCCACAGGCGCCGCTGCGGTGTGGAACCAGGGAGGAGGGGTGAAACCCGTGATCGTGTCAGTGTCCGCCGCCGGCCCGCCCGCCGGCGGCGCCACGCTGAGCCTGTCGGCGGTGGTGCGAGCGATCTCGCCGGGCGACACGGTGCTGTTCGACCGTGGCGTGAGCGGTGGCGCGCTGGCTGTCGTGACGGGTGTGGCCGACGCGCTGGCCACGGTTGCCAACCCGAGCAGCACCACATCCGCCGCGCAGCCCCCTCTCATCGTGCCTCACTCCCAGCTCAGCCTGGCGCTCGGGTCATACAGCGCGGCGGCGCTGGCCACGGCGACGACATCGGGCCAGGCCATCGCATCCCTCGTTGTTCGCTACGGGTTCCGGGATGTCGGCGAGATCATCGGGCGCTCGCCGGCGACGCTCCCGAGCCTTCCCGCCACCGTGCTCACTCCGGGGGCGCAGGCGCCACGCGTCGGCGCGAGCGCGCTGCTTCAGGACGCCGCCGGCGCCGGTGCGGCCGTCACGGTCACCGGTGTCACCGTCAGCGGTGGCTCGGCCGCCGTCAGGCTGGTCGGGGCGAGTATGCCACCGGCAACCCTCGCGACGCCGCTGTCGGTGCCGCTGTCGCTGTTGCTCGACGTCGTCGGTGTCTCGCGCGGGGCCACGGCGAGCGACGAGGTGCTCGGCAGCGGCAACGCCGCGCTCGCGAACCAAGCTTTCACCCTCGCCAATTCTCCCCTTACCTACCTAGCCGGCTGGGGCGGGCCCGTCAGCACGCTCGCGGTGTACGTCAACGGCGTTCGCTGGAATGAGGTATCGAGCTTCTATGGCCAGGGTGCCGAGGCGCGCGTGTACGTCGTCTCGCGCTCGACGGACCAGACGGTGACAACAGTGACGTTCGGTGATGGTGTGGCCGGCGCGCGACTGCCGTCCGGGACGGGGAATGTAATGGCCAGCTACCGATACGGGTCAGGCGCGAGCAGCCCGCCGGCCGGGCGGCTGACGACGATCCGGGCGCCGCAGCCGAACCTCGCGTCAATCCAGAACCCAGTGGCGGTCTCCGGCGGCGCCGATCCCCAATCCGCCGACGCCGTGCGAGTCGACGCGCCGGGCGCCGTCTCCACGTTCGGACGGGCCATATCGGCCACCGACTACCGGCTGATCGCCGCCCGCGCGCCTGGCGTCGCCCGCGCCACCGCCTACCTGGCCTTCGACCACGCCGCGCAGCGGACGCTGGTGACGGTGTATGTCGGCGACGATCAGGCGGCCGTCGCCGCGGCGACCCAGGCGCTCAGCGGAGCCGAGGACCCCAGCCGGCCGATCGCGGTGCTCGCCGCGACGCCGAACACGATCGGCGTGTCCTGCACGCTCGTCGTCTCGCCCGACCGCGAGGTCGCTGCCGTTGTGGCGGTGGCGCGGGCGGCGATCACCGATCCGGTCAGTGGGCTGTTCAGCCCGGCCACCTTGGGTATCGGCGAGCCGCTCTATCGCAGCGCCGTGTCGGCCGCCCTGATGGTTGGCGGCGTCGTCGCCGTGCGCGAGCTGCTCGTCCGCAGCAGCGAGCAGGAGGTCTTCGACCCGGGCGTCGGTGGCTTCTTCGTGCTCGTGCCGGCTGACGTCGCGATCGCGGGGGTGACGGAGGATGCCTGATGTGAACGATGGCTACGAGGCCTACTACGCGGAGCGGTTATGGCAGTTGCTGCCGGGTGTCTACCGCGCCGCGGACCCCAGCGTCAATGCCAACGGGCCGCTGCGCGAGCTTCTCGACCGGATCGGTGCCCAGGTGGCGGTCGTACGGCGGAGCATCGACCGGCTGTGGGCCGACCAATCGATCGAGACCTGCGACGACTGGGTCATCCCGTACATCGGGGACTTGGTCGGCGCCAACCTCGTCAATAATCTCAACCCGCGCGGTCAGCGGCTCGACGTCGCCAAGACGATCCACTACCGCCGGCGCAAGGGAACGCTCCAGGTCCTCGAGGAGCTCGCGCGCGACGTGACGGGCTGGACCGCTCATTGCGTTGAGGCGTTCCGCTGCCTGGCTCGCGCCCGCCACGGGCTCGATCCTGTCCTCGGGCCGGGGGGCTGCCGAACGTGAGCGCCGGCGACGTTGCCGCGCTGATGCAGGCCGAGGGGTTGACGGGCCGGTTGACCGGTACGCCGGCGGGCGGATTGGCCGATCTGCGCTCAGTGCATGGCGCCGCGCTCACGAGCAGCGCCTTTGACGAGAGTCACCACAGTGCCGACTTTCGCCGGGGACAGGGCGCCGTCGGGCATTTCGGGATATCGAAGCTGCTCGTATTCGTGTGGCGCCTGCGGAGCTTCTCGGTCCTCGGCGGGACGCCGGTGGCCGTGGCCAATAGTGCGGGTGAGTACGTGTTCGACCCGACGGGTCGGGAGATCCCGCTGTTCCTGCCGCCCCCGGCCGCAGTCGATGACTTCTCCGGCGAGTGGACGGCGGCGCGGGAATGGCAGGTTCCGGGGCCGCTCACCAGCACGTTGGAGACGGCGATCCGCGACACCGGCGGCTCGGCGCCGAGCGTGCCGTATCCCGACAGCGACGTCCCGCCGCGCTACGCGCTGGGCGGAGGCACTCGGCTCGCGGCGATCTGTCCCGAGCGAGGCCGCTTCACGACGACATCCGCGCCGTTGGAACCGTTCACTGTCAACTACCAGTACGGGTTCTCCTCGACGATCGGCGCCGGACCGTACGAGCGCAACCTGCTGGGGGACCCTCCGGCGACCGTCGGCAGGGAGACGCTAGTCACGGGCGGGAGCGGTTTGGACGCCGCGCTCACCAGCATCGCAGCGACCGGCACCGTCACAATCGCCGACTCATTGACATACGACGCGCTCGGCGCCGCGCCCGGTCCGATCGACTCGCTGCTCGTCCGCGCCGGCCCCGCCGTCCGCCCGGTGCTGCGCGCGCCGGCAGGAGCGCCACCTTGGGTGTTCACGGGCGCCCCCGGGGCCCAGCTCGTTCTCGACGGACTGACGGTCTCCGGCTGCGACATCGTGCTGCGCGGCGCGTTCGACACCGTGCGCATCACTGGCTGCACGGTCGACCCGGGCACCGCTGCCGCGGGCTCGCCGCCGCTGGCGAGGGCCGTCGACGGCGGCCTTCTCGCACCTAGCCGGATCTTCGTTGAGGCCGACCCCGGCGCGGCGGGCGCGATCGGTCATCTGCAGGTGGAACACTGCATCGTTGGACCGATCCGATCTCGGCTCGGTGGCTCGGTGCAGACAGTCACGATCAGCGACAGCATCGTGCAGGGTCTGCCGGCGGGCACCGGGACGGTGATCTTCGATCCGCTGGCCCTCGCCCATGGACTCCTCTCCGGCTTCTCCTCCTCGGGTGCCGGGGTGCCGGCCAACCCCCTCGCGGCGGCCCTACTCGCGGCGATGCCCGGTGTCGCTGCCACGCTCGAGACGTACGTGAGCGAGTCGCCTGGTGAGCGACCGGGTGGGCTCCCGCTCACCGTTCTCAACGCGCTCGACACGCTGATCGTGGGACCGTCGATCTACAACGAGGCGCTGTTCCGCGGGGTGGCACTGAACCCGGAGGTGCGGACGCTGGCCTCGGCCTCGGCGCTCGATGCCAGTCACCGCGCGGCGCTGAATCGGCGCTTGCTGGGAGAGGCCTTCCCTATGGCGCTCGGCGTTGCGGCGCTGGCGGTGGCGGGCGCGACCGTGCAGCTCGAGCGGGTCACTGTGCTCGGCCGTGTTGCCGCCAACCGGCTCTTCTGCAGCGACTCCATCCTTGCCGGCTTCGCCATGGCGGAGGACACCCAGGATGGTTCGGTGCGGTTCAGCGCGTACACAAACGGTAGCGTGGTCCCGCGCCCCTACCATTCGGCACCGGTTTCGGGCGGCGCCCCGCTATTCACAAGTCAGTCCTACGGCCAGCCTGGGTACGCGCAGTTGCTCAGCACAGCGGACGCCGCGATCATGGCCGCTGCGGACAGCGCTGCGTCGATCTCGGCGGGTGCCGAAGACGGCTCCGAGATGGGCGCGTTCTGCGCGGAGCTGAACCCGCTCAAGGAGCGGGGGCTGCTCGTCAAGTACGCCGATTACATGCCGCTCGGGCTCGCGCCCGTGATTATCCATGTCACGTGATCATCGCTCGACAGCGGGCGAGAGAGGGGAATGATCATGGCCAGCGACCGCGCCCGAGTGACCTACGACCCGATGCGCAAGTGGCGCGGGCTGATCGCCCAGCAGGGGCGGGTGACGGTCGAGGCGGACTTCAACGAGGAGGTGATGATCGACCGGGAGCGCGACCGGCTGCTGACACTCGACTTCGTCGGCCCCCTCGGCACGACGGCGTTGCCCGCTCCAGGTTATGCGGTGACCGTCGTTCCCGGTGGCGTACCGGGCGACCTGACGATCGGACCCGGTGCCCTCTACGTCGGTGGAGAGCGGCTCGACCTCGACGCGCCCGTCAGCTACGCGACCCAGCCGGAGTGGCTCGACTACTCGAATTACGCGGCGCTATGGGTGCCACCCGCGCTGCCGGGGGCGGGCGCAATCGAGCTGGTCTATTTGATGGCATTCGAACAGGAGGTGTCGGCCGTCGAGGACCCAGCGCTTGCCGATGCCGCGCTCGGCGGACCCGACACGATGCAGCGCGTCCGGATCATCCAGCGCTTCCTCCGCCAGAGGCTTCCCGCCGGCCCATCGAACGAGGCCGGCAGCTGGTGGACTGAGCTGGCCGCCAGCGTCCGCGGCGGTGTGTTCGCCGGTCTGACCTTCGACCAAGCGTCGATGAGGCTCGTCTCGACGACGACGCTGCAGGTGTCCTTCGATACGACTAGCGTCTCCGGCGGACCGGCCGCGCAACCCGGGGCTACGACCGGCTACCTGGGCGCCGAGAACCAGATGATCCGGGTGCTCGTCACCGGCGTCGACGGCAATACGCCAACCGTCGTCTGGGGCTTTGACGACGCCTCCTTTCTCTACCGCGTCCGCGCGATGTATGACGCGGCCACCGACACGACCACCCTCACGCTGGCCAATCCCCCCGTGGACGCTCACCATTTCCCCGCCGCAGGCCAAGCGGTGGAGCTACTGCGCGACGCCGTTCAGCTCACGCCAACCGACTACATCGCATCGCCCACCGGGTTCGTGACGACGGTCAGCCGCGCCTACGACCCAACGACGATGACGCTTGACCTCACCGGCGCTCCGCCCGCGGATTACCTGCCTCCAGCAGGTCCGAGCACGGCGGTCGGACCGCGGATCAGCGCGCTCAACCCCGTCATTGGAGTTGTGGCCGGGGGCACGCCGGTGACGGTCAGCGGGACCGGCTTCACCGGCGCGACGGCCCTCAGCTTCGGTGCCAACCCCGGCACCGGCTTGCTCGTCCAGAGCGACACGCAGCTCACGGGCATCAGCCCGGCGGCGGCCCAGCCCGGGGCTGTGGAGGTCACGGTCGTCACGCCCCTCGGCACGTCGCCGGCAGCCGCGGCGACGCAGTTCACCTACGGGCAAGCCGCGGCGCCCGAGGTGGCGGCCGTGACGCCCGCCAGCGGGGGCCTATCCGGCGGGACTCTGGTGACGGTTAGCGGCTCGGGCTTCACCGGCGCCACCGCCACCACCTTCGCCGCCAACCAAGGCTTCGGTCTTGTGATCGAGAGCGACAGCCAGCTCACCGTCTATAGCCCCGCCGCCCCCGGCCCGGGAACGGTCGGCGTGGCCGTCGTGACGCCCGAGGGAACCTCTCCGGCCGGCACCCAATTCACCTACGCCGAGAACCCTCCGCCCCAGGTCACGGCGGTCAATCCGCCAACCGGCGGTCCGGCCGGCGGCACGCGCGTCACGATCACCGGCAGCGGGTTCACGGGCGCCTCCGCGGTCGATTTCGGGCCGTCCAACCCGGGGACGGAGCTGGCGGTGGTCAGCGACACGCAGCTCACCGTCACCAGCCCCCCTCAGCCGGCGGCACCGGCGAATGCCACGGTGGACGTGGTCGTGACCACGTCGGAGGGAAGCTCTCCGGCTGTGGCGGGTGACCAATTCACCTACACGGTCCAGGTGAGCGCCGTCGGACCCGCTGCCGGGCCGCCCGCCGGCGGCACCACGGTCACCCTGAGCGGGACGGGCTTCACCGACGCCGCGGCGGTGTACTTCGGCACCAACCCGGGCAGGGATATGGCGATCGTGAACGACACGCAGCTCACGGTTACGGCGCCGCCCGGAAGCGGCACGGTCGATATCACCGTCACCACCGTCAGCGGTCGGTCCTCGCCGCCCTTCGCGGGCGCGACGTTCGCCTACGAGCCGACGCCGCAACTGTACTTGCGCGTGTGGCAGGCGATGGCCGCGCACGCCCAGGATCAGGCGGCCGCCGCCGGGGCGCAGGGTGGCGCCGCGTTCGCCTTTGCGTTGCAGGGAACGGGGGTCACGGTCACCCTGTCGTCGAGCAACGGGCGTTTCAATCCCGGAGACTTCTGGCGCTTCGCGCTCCGACCGATCGCGCCGGCGACCGTGTATCCGGCGCGATATCTCGTGGCCGGCCAGTCGCCCGAGGGCCCCCGGACGTGGATCTGCCCCCTGGCGCTCGTCACGTGGCAGGACACGACGGCAGGAGTCGCCAGCATGGTCCCCCAGTTCTGGAATCTCGTCACGCTGACGAACACGATCACCACCGGCCGCCCCACTTCCGGGGGACCCACGGTGACGGCCATCACGCCGACGAGCGGTGTGCCGTCGGGTGGCACCTTGGTCACGTTGACCGGCACGGGCTTCCTCGGCGCCACTCTCGTCAACTTCGGCACTGTGGCCGCTGCATCGCTGTCGATCCTCAGCGACACCGAGATCACCGTCGTCGGCCCTCCCGGCAGTGGACGAGTCAACGTCAGCGTGGAGGCGACGACCGGTACCTCGCAGTCACCCGCGCCCTTCCTCTACCTCGGCGTGGCGGGGATCTCTCCGGCCACCGGCCCCCCCGGAGGCGGCACCACAGTCACGCTGACCGGAAGCGGTTTCACGGAGGCGACCGCGGTTAACTTCGGTGGTGCGCCAGGGACCAATCTGACCGTGGTGTCGGATACCGAGATCACCGTGGTGAGCCCGTCGGGGAGTGGAGTCGTCAACGTTACGGTAATGACACCGTTCGGCACGTCGGCGGCGCTGGCACAGGCCCGGTTCGCCTATGTGCAGGTGACAAGCATCATGCCGAAGGTGGCGCTCAGCGGCGGCATCCAGATCACGGTAGCGGGCAGCGGCTTCTTGGCCGCGGGCGTCACGCAGGTGGCCTTCGGGTCAACGCTGGTGCCCGCGAACGTCCAGAGCGATACAACCCTCTTTGCCCCCAGCCCGGGCGGCTTCGGCACGAGGACGGTGAATGTCTTCTCGCCCCAGTTCGGCACGACACAGGGTGGGCCGACCATCCAGTTGGCTGTGCATTCCTGATGCCACAGCGCGATTCCCGGCACCGACTGGTTGGGCCGCAGGCGCCGCGATGTGCGAACGGGCCTGAATGCCGAAGATAGTCTCCACGGGCGCAACGTTGCAGTGCTCGATGGGAACCGGCCCATCCACGTTCACCGCGAGCGGGCACAGCGTCAGCGCCTCAACGCCGGTGGGCGTGGTCAGCGATACCGGCCCCGCGAACATCCCGCCTTTCGGTCTGTGTCGGTCGCTCCAGAACCCTGCCGTGCAGGCCGCTTCCTCCGCGGCGGGCACGCTCGTCCCACAGTCATGCTTTCCCGTCATCGAGGGCGAGTGGTCGCCGGGGTCGTCCAAGCTGACCGTCAGCCACGTGCCGGCGCTGGTTGACTCGTCGACCTGCCAGTGCAGCTGGAACGGCCTCATCACCGTCAACTCCCCAGGACAGACGAGCAGCCAGGTTCAGTAAGTGGGCCAACCCCCGCATGAAGGCAACAGCGCGACATGACACGTCGCGTCGAGCGGCGAAACCTGCGCATCTGGAATCTTCCCGATATTGCGGAGTCCTGACTCCGCACGATCGGGGGAGTTCCAACCGGGCGCCCGCTGCCGCCTTGATGTGGCGGCGGTCGCTCGAGCCGGCGATCGCTTCCACCTGGGCCCTGGCCTCCAATCGGCTATCGCTTCGTCGACAACTGAGTGGCCAGACCCAGCGGCGGCCGCGCGATTCCTACGCCACGATTGCGGCAACGAGCCGATCGGGTCGTTTGCCGGCTCGGCGAACGTCAGCTAACACCCCACCGTTAGTTATAGTTAGCTGCGCGCTCCACCCGCGGCGATTCTGCAAATGCTCGAACGCTGTCGCGTCGGACGAGCAGCGGCAGCCGGCCCGCCGGTCGGCGGGTGGCTCCATCCGTGACCGAGCAGCAGTCTCGCCAAGCCGTCGCCAGACTGCTCCCTTAGGCGTCAAGCAGCCACGCCATCCGCACCGGCGACCTCGCTCTCCTGGCGCGATGCGATGTAGAGAGTCGGCTCGCGCGGCGCCCTAACCGCGTTCGCTGAGCGTTGGTGAGCGGACGGGGCACGCGCTTGATCGAGGCGACAATCGCCGGGGCCTCGTGCCGCAGGCGTTGCTGTACCGCGGCAGTTGTCAGGCGCGGCGTTTGCCGTCGAGGTGACAGACGCGAGGCCCGCAGGGGCGATCGACGGGACCGGGGCGAAGACAGGCGTTGCCGCTGATAACAAGCTCATGTAGTCGCCGGCTGGCCGCGGCCATTCGGCGACGGCAGCCCCGAGATATCACCCGAATGGGATGACCCACGCTCACGCGCGTGGTCATATGCTGGCCGCCGCTCGCTCCGAACAGGCTTGAGGTGAGGGTGTGTGGGATGCGGTGGTGCCGCGATGTCCTCGCAGCAGCGATGTCAGGATCGGCGGTCAAACAACCATTACCCGGGAATCGGCGACCCTGACGGCCGCGGCCGGTCGCACGCGTCGATGCCGATCCGGACGGCGCAGATGGAGGACACTCATGGCCGAAATCAACCTTGACCAGCTCGGACCGGTCGACTACGTCGTTGTCGGGTTTCCTGCCGACAAGGCGGACTTCTCGGGTGCGATGGCCGACGAGCTGAAGAAGCTGATGGACAGCGGCACGGTACGGGTGCTCGATCTCCTGATGGTCACGAGGGGCGAGGACGGCACCGTGGCGGTAGCCGAGTTGCGGGAGCACGACGAAAGTGAGGTTGGCGAGCTGCGGTCCCTCGAGGCCGATCTCTCGCTTGTGCTGGCCTTGGAGGACGTCGAGCAGATCGGCGCTGATCTGGAGCCCGGCAGCGCGGCTGCCGTGCTTGTCTGGGAGAACGCGTGGGCTGGTCCCTTCGCATCGGCGATTCGCCATTCCGGCGGGGAGCTGATCGGCATGGGTCACATCCCCACTCAGGCGCTCATCGCCGCAGCCGAGGAGGACCGCGAGGCGGCCGAGGCAGGAGCGTGACGTGGGGTCTTTGACGAGACGAGGTGGTCGTCCCGGCCCGTGATCCGGGGGTCGGGGCCGCGAGCGCCGCGTCGACGGTCGCGCGGCCGAGTCACCTGGCGGCCCGCCAAACCAGATCGGAATTTCTCATGCCCTCCCGAATGACGACGAGCTGAGGTTCTCAGCCTGTGCCGCACGCTGACCTGTCGCCGGACACGTGCCTACAGCTCGCGGCGGGGATCCGGACGCGCTTGGACGCAGCCGGGCACGTGCTTGTCGACGCGCCGGACGGCACGATTATCGACGTAGGTCCGAGGGGGTTCGCGACCTTGTCGATGTTCGCCCGGCCGCTCAGCCTTGGAGCGGCGATCGAGCGACTCGAGAACAGCAGCAGTTGCTCGACTGATTTCGTGCCGACGCTGAGTGTGATCAACATGCTGATCGAGGAGGGTGCGCTCGTGCCGCCCGACGCGGATCGGATCCCAACCAGAGGGTGGGCGGATCCCGTTGAGCACGCGCGCATGCTCCACGACGACCGCCGGACGAGTGACTACATCGCCGCCGTGCGGAAGGCAGTACGACCCGAGGACATCGTTCTCGACGTCGGCACCGGCAGCGGGGTGCTCGCGATCGCCGCCGCCCGAGCAGGAGCGCGTCACGTCTACGCCGTCGAGGCCAGCGATATCGCCGATGTCGCCGAGCGCGTGTTCGCCGCCAACGGCGTCCACGACAGGGTGACGCTGATTCGCGGCTGGTCCAGAGACATTGAGCTGCCCGAGCCGGCGGACGTGCTCGTGGCGGAGGTGATCGGCAACGAACCGTTCGAGGAGGAGATCCTCGAGACGACGCTCGACGCCCGGCGCCGGTTGCTGAAACCCGATGCGCGGCTGATTCCGCACGCGCTCGAGCTGGTGGCCCGTCCGTTGCTGATCCCGGATGCGGAGGCCAGGCAGCGCGCGATCGGCCCGAAGGCGATCCAACGCTGGCGACAGCTCTACGGGATCGAGTTTGAGCCGCTGCTCGACGCCGCCTTCCCCGGTCCGGTGAATAACCCGACCGAAGCCGACGTCCTCGCTCGGTGGCCACCGATGGGTCCGCCGGTCACGCTCGCCACGGTCGAGCTCGGGTGCTACGAGCGACCCACCGTCAACGCGTCCGCCGAGCTCGCCGTCGCAAGCACCGCATGGGTCAACGCAGTCGCCATAACGTTCCGCGCGTACCTACACGGAACCCTCGTTCACACACTTGATCCCTGGAGGTGGCCGTCTTCGAGCTGGGCGACGTCGGTGTGGGTGCTTCCTGACCCCGTCCGGGTCGGGTCCTCCGACACCATGCGGGTGCGCTATTGCCGCCGGGTACGGGGCCGGGCCGACGGATTGACCTTCGAGGTTTCGTCCTTTTTGGGTGATGCCGCAACGGCCCCCGACCGGCACGATGGAGGTAGCTCGGTTTCGGTGAAGTCACTGGAGCCCTGATGTCAACACCGTTCATGATCAGGAGGACGCGATGGGATTTGTACGTCGACGCGCTCGCCGCCGGACAGCGCTGGTGGTCGGAGGAGCCGCCTACGCAGTATGGCAAGCACCGGCAGGCTGGACAGGAACCCGACGCCGGCGGATACGACGAACCGCCGCCGGAGGCAGCCCCGGCGCCCGCCGAGCCGAGTGCATCGATCGACTACGACGAGCTCGAGCAGCTCGGGAAGCTGCACGCCGACGGCACCCTGACCGACGAGGAGTTCGCGGCCGCGAAGGCCAAGATCCTCGGAGGCTGACCCACGCGATCGCCGCAATGCGATCGCGTGAGGCCGAGCCGACGGGCCGGTTGCCCGAACTCGTCGTCGAGGACTCGCCCGACGCGGCCGACTTGGCGCTGCTCGAGGAGCAGGTGGCGGCCGCCGCGATCGCCGCCGCTGGACTTGGTGACGAACGGGAGTTCGGGATCTTCGGTCGGGACGACGACGGTCGCGTCGTGGCGGGCATCTCCGGCATCGTCTGGGGCGGGTATTGCGAGCTGCAGGCGTTGTGGGTCGAGGAATCGCTGCGCAACCGCGGGCTGGCGCACGCACTCTTCGCCGGCGCGGAGGCCGAGGCCCGCCGCAGAGGCTGCGCGCTCGTCGTGTTTCACGCCTACGACCTGCTCGCTGGCGGTCTCTACGAGCGGCTCGGATACGAGACGGTCGGTGTCATCGAGAACTGCCCGGCGGGAAGCGCTGCGCGCTGGTACCGCAAGGTCCTGTGAGCGCCCTCCGACGCGGCGTGCCGGGCGCGCACCTCAAGCGTGTCCAGCGGGTCTGGATCGTCAGTGACCGAGGTTCGTGAGGACCGCGGCCAGTGATTTGTGCAAATCCCCCCAGGAACCGACGCCGAGCGCCGTGAACGTGCGACGGCCACGATCGGTGGACTGACTGCGGCTGCGCGTGCGCTCATGACCGGCTCGATTCCGTCGATCGGAGCTCGAACGTGCGCGCTTGAGCAGTCTCTAAACGGACAGCGGGAGGCTGATCAGCGTGAGCCCGAGACCGGAGATCCGTACGAGCAGGCCCTGGCAACCAAAGCGTGCCGACGGCGGCCCAGGGTTGGCCAGTGCGGGCCGAGGACCACCCCGGTGATTGATCTGGGTCGAGCAGACCGTGCGGCTGCGGGCCACGGCATCCGCCGGCGATGTGGTGCCCAGCTTCCGGCAGAGCTCGCGCGTGTAGGTCTTGACGGTGTTCGTGGCGTTGTCTTCGACGCCGCGAGAGCACCGCTCGCCGAGCATTGCGGGATAGATCGCCGCAGTGCTGCTTCTGACAGATGCGCGAGCCGACGAGCGCCTCATCAGGCGCTTCACAGTGCCCCTTCGGACGAGATGCGCTGGACTCCTACGCTGGGCGCCGCTCAATGCAGACAGCAGTCGTCATCCTTGAGCCACGGCTCGAGTCGTAACAAACCACACGCGACCGAGAACCTGACCATGCAGACGACGACACCGAAGACGGCACACGGATGCAGTGCGCCGACGGCCCGCTGTGGCTCGTCGACACCGAGCCCGCGTAGGCCGCGCGCGTCATGCGGTTACGGCCGGAACGGGGATCGCTCCCCGCGATCGCGATAGCGCGCTGGGGCGCGCATCCGACTCGGTCGCGCGAAGCGCCACCTCGCGAAGTCGATCGTGAGCTCGGCGAGGTCACAGCGAGCAAAGGAGTCGTCCGCGCTTGTGGCTGTGGGCGACTGCTAGTGGCCGAACGTGATCGCGCGCCCGTTGCTCGGCTGCCTGCGCCAGGACTTCGACTTTGCCTAGAGACGGCGCAGGGGGGCTGTTCTCGCGACCCATCCGCGCCGGAATCCGAAGAGCTGTGGCGTCGAACCGCACCGACAACTAGGCTGGAGTGTTCATGTGGTTAACAGGTTGGCGGGAGCGGCGTGAAGGGAGAGACGGATGAAACGGAAGTTCAATGTGGTCGCGCTGCTTGCCGCGCTCGTGGTCGGTCCGGTCAGCGCCGTTGCCGTCGCCGAGACTAGGACGAGTCATCCCGCCGTTGGCCGCAAGGGGCTGAAGTTCTATTCCCCGAGCAAGCTGCCGAGCGGCCCGCACGGCACACTGATCTGGGAGCGTCCGATGATCGGCGGCGAGTCGCTGAAGGGCGCGAAGAACTACCTCGTCGACTACAAGCAGGTCGGCGTCCACGGCGCGATGGTCCCGGTATCCGGCATGGTCGCGATCCCCACGGGCGCGGCGCCGAAAGGCGGCTGGCCGGTGATCACCTGGGCGCACGGAACCACCGGCATCGCCGACGCGTGCGCCCCCTCGCGGCTCCCGGCCGGGGCGGGCGGGCTTAACATCCCGATGCTCGAGAGCTGGATTAAGGCCGGTTACGCCGTCGTGCGGACCGACTACGAGGGGCTGGGCGGCCCGGGACCGCATCCGTATCTGATCGGCACCTCCGAGGGCCGCGGCGTGCTCGACATCGTGCGCGCCGCCCGCCAGCTCGATCCGCATCTGAGCGATCGCGTCCTCATCAGTGGCCACTCCCAGGGCGGCCATGCCGCGCTGTGGGCGGCTTCGCTGGTCAAGAGCTACACGCCCGAGATCAAGCTGCGCGGCGTGCTCGCGTTCGCGCCCGCATCGCACATCGCGACCGAGGCGGGACTGCTCAAGTCGGTGAGGACGACGTCACTCACCGGCCTGGCGGCGACGATCCTCCGCGGGCTCGACGTTGCCTATCGGTCGCTGCACATCAGCTCGCTGCTCACCACGCAGGCGGCCGCGCTGTATCCGCAGACGGTGACGAGGTGTCTGGGCGCGCTCGACGAGCCGGACTCGTTCGGCGGTCTGCCGCTCAACCAGCTCGTGGAGCCGACGGCGGACATCTCGGCGGCGATCAACGACCTGGAGAAGAACGATCCCGGCGAGCTGAAGATCGGCGCGCCGGTGCTGCTCGAGCAGGGCAGCTCAGACACGACGGTGCTGCCACCGTTCACGGCCGCGCTGGCCAAGTCCCTGGCCGCTGTCGGCGACACGGTCACAGAGCACACCTACGCCGGAGCGACACACAGCACCGTGCTCGCAGCGGCGCAATCCGATCAGGCGGCCTTCCTGAAAAAGCGCTTCGGCCGGTAGAGACGGAGACGCATGCTCGCGCAGCCGCCTCGGTGACGGCGCGCGGGCAGCGTGTCAGGGATCGGCGTCAGCAGTCGCAACGATCCGGGGGTTGAACTCGAACAGGTTCTAGTCGCGCGGGTCGACAGTCGCCACGACCAGCGCGTGCTGCGGTTGCCGAACGTCTCAAGGTAGGTGAACGTGGTGATCACTTGGCCGCTGCTGTCACCGGTTGGTACGCGCCGACCGCCCAGACTGCGCCGTGGCCGATTCGCCGTGGGGAGCGCTGAGGGGAATGGCGGAGGAAGGGAGGGGCCTAGATTGGCCGAACGCGTTACCTACGAGGTGCTGGACGACTACGACTTCTCCTCGACACCCCGTCCGACGGTGAATTCCGGTCTCAGAATCTCAGTAGCCAGGGGGTACGTCGTCTTCGTCCGCGGCCGCTCGATCCCTGACCACACGAAGGTACGTTTGGCGATTTGCGTCCGGGAGGGAACCAAGTCGCCGAAGTTCGTCCCGGCGAGTGGGAAGGACTCGACCGCACAGGTGTCAGTCCAGACAGAGAGTGAGGGTGCAGAGGAGATCCAGATGGTGACCTCGAACGTGATATCGCTGAGCAGCGAGCCGACCGCCCACTCCGGACGCAGGACGTGCGGCCACACGCACCACGTTGGCACCTGTGCGGCGTGTCAGCGGGCGGCGCGATCGCGCTCGGAAACGCAGCTGCTCGCCGCCGAGGCCGCACGCCAAGCGTGGGCCGCGCAGAGGGCGGCATAACGCGCCGCTGACCCGAGACCGACCGCGCCTCGATGAGGACGCGGTCGGCCTGTGCCACACGACGATCCGACCGGGCCGCGCTCGGGGCTCCACCGAAACGTCACATCCGAAATGGCGGCCCCGGATGACCGCTGGCGCGGGCTCGCCGCCCGCCCGCTCGGCATCCGGCCTCGCCTGATCGGGCCGCGCCCATGTCGTCCGGCTGTCCTCGGAGTCTCACATGGCAGAGCCTCGGTGCGCGACACGAACGCCGATTTGCGCAGTCTGCGGCAGCGGCGTAGCGCCGTAATCGTGGCTGCTTCTGTCCGGAACGAGGCGTCTCGTGCGACCGCGCGAGATGACCGCTTCAGCGGCAATCCAGCAGTCTTCGGCGCGTAGATCCGCGTGGCCCCTCGCGTTCCGGAGGAGCAGCGTCGGATTGCCCGATCGGGTCAATCGGGATTGCTGCAAGGGGCCCGATGCGCATGAGATTCTCGGCGCGGTCGAGTCTTTTTCTTTTCGCTTCGGCCGTTTGCTCAGGTGCGAGCCCGGGCAAGCGCCGACCCGCTTGGCGAGCGAGTCACCGCCGTGCCCGACCTCGAAATATGGTCGTTCCGGTGCCGGAGCTAACGGTGACCGTCGCCCGCAGTGCCAATTCGCCTACGAGAGCTCGCCCCGATCGTTTTCGTGCTGCGCTCGTGACCGCTGGATGGTGATGGCGGGCCTGCTCGGTGTCAGGTTGGGTGCTGATGTGCGGCGCCGGATCAACGGCCCGAGGGGCCCAGATCCATCTGGGCCCCTCGGAGAGTCGGGGAAGTGGGGGCGCAGTTCCCCGACCGACTAAGGATGGGTTTCCCCGGTCCCAAGCTCGAATGTACATCGCCTGAGGTCGGGGTTTACGTCGGGCGATCGCCCGTCGGTGGACCGCTGCTGGGGTTACCGCTGGCTGCTCGATCACCTGTCCGGCACTGGGTGAGGAGGGTCTCACGCTGACACGTCATCAGAACCCTCGTAGGCGCGACGCCCCCGGGTGGTGAGCCTGCATGTCTCTTCACCGGGCACTTCGTCGGTTCCACAACACTCCAGTAGGCCGTCGGCGATCGCCCGCGACCATGCCCGCCGAGACTGCGCTCTCCTCAATGCATAGCTCCCATGCAACCAGTTCGAGGCTCGCGCCGCCGAACTGGTCGAAATCGGCCATCACGTCGAGCAGACTGCGCCCCGAGATCGTATGGGTTGGGCGACCCTTGCGATCAGCCGAACGGGGAATCGGCGCGGTTTGGACTGGCGGGTGGCAGTGCGCGTTGATTCTGGTCGCAGCTCGGTCGGCCTCTTGTGGCTTCATGCGACCCCCGAGCCTCGCCTCACCGTGCCAGACGTTCAGCCGGTGCTCGCCATGCGTGGCGCTCGGCGTGGATAGTCGTCGCTCAGATTCTCGCTCCTCGCCGCCACAGTTTGTACCCGCGGGAGAGCGCTGGCGTGGTCGCCGCGGGCGGCGGCCTCGTCGGCCCAGCCGAGGGCCCTCGCCAGGGCGGCCCGGTGTTCGGCCGTGGGGCCCGTGTCAGATTCGAGCCGCCGAGTGCTGATTATCGACGCCGAGTCTACTGAGGACCTCGCCTGAGGCGAAGCGCGTCCCGTCCCGTCTGTGTTCGCGCAGCCGCGCGAGCTCGAGGCGGAGGCTTGAGTTCTTCTGGTTGAGCGACGAGTGCCGCGCCGGCGCACGAGCACGGCGCCTGGCGTGCTTGTCAAGCGCGTGCTCGTGCCCGCGGCGGTGCGCCCCACGTTTGCTAACCCCAGGCCTGAGACGAGGAACCTTGGTGTGCGGATCGTTGGTCACGGGTCGCTGCCGAGGCGGCAGCGAGGAGCCTGGCGATTTCCGCTTGCAGTACGTCGATCCGCCGCTGCTTGTCGCGGCAGTCGCGTCGAGTTGTGGCCAGGTCGGCAGCGAGCTCGCGAACGGCTTGCACCAGCCGCTCCCGGTCAACCGGGAGCCCCGCCTTCTCGCCGGTGCAGACGGCGACCTGCTGCAAGCGCGCTTGGGCTCGCGTTGAGGGAGGAGGCACGACGCGCTGGGCCATTTCAAGCAATTGTGATTCGCAGCCCAACGATGCGCAACCACTCAAGGGGATAAGATGTACTACTCGACGGTAGGGTTCCCAGTGTTCGAAACCAATGACGAGGTGTAGTGAGAGAGAAGAGGCTTAAAGCTGGCGAACTCTCGCGAACCGCGGTGCGTGGTGAGACCGGCCGCCGTACGTCGAGGGAGCCACGGGAAGACATTGGCGCGATCCTGGACGCCCTGCCGGCGATGGTCGGCTACTGGGATGCTGGTCTGCGCAACCGCTTCGCCAACCGTGCGTACGTCGAGTTCTTCGGGCTCACGCCGGAGCAGATCCGCGGGCGCCACGCGAGCGAGGTCCTCGGGCCGGAGCTCTACGCCCTGAACCGACCGCACATCGAGCGAGCACTCGCGGGCGAACCGCAACTGTTTGAGCGGACGCTCATCGACCAGAGCGGCGCTCCTCGCCACACCCAGACGTCCTACATCCCGGACGTCGTCGACGGGAAGGTACGGGGCCTGTTTGCGCTCGTGACCGACATCACCGCCCGACAGGCTGCCGAACAGGCGCGCGCGGCCGCCGAGACCAGATTCAGGCTCGCATTCACGCACTCGCCGGTCGGCATGGGAATGATGGACATCACCGGCCGGCTGCTCCAGGTCAACCCCGCGCTGTGCAAGATGCTCGGCTATCCGGAGCAGGAGCTCCACGGGCGCACGTTCGCGGATCTCGTCAGTCCAGAACGCCAAGCAGAGCAACGCGACCGGATCGCGCGGCTGTTCAGAGGCGAATCGGAACCGAGCAGCGCAGAGTGGCAGTTCCTACGCAAGGACGGATCTGCGATCTGGGTGATCCTCAGCCTCGCGCCAGCGGACGGCGAGGTCGTGGGCGAGACCCTGGCGGTCGGGCACGTGCAGGACATCAGCACTCGAAAGCAGCGCGAGGACGAGCTGCGCCACAGCCGCGAAAGACTCGCCGAGGCCGAGCACGTCGCGAAGATGGGAAGCTGGGAATGGGACCTCACCAACGACCGAACCACATGGTCAGAGGGCCTGTCCCACGTCTACGGGCTCACCCCCGATGACCGCGACCCCAGCTTCAGAGGATGGATGCAACGCGTCTACCCCAACGACCGAGAGCTCGTCAGTCGAACAATCGACGAAGCCCTCGCCGAACGATCATCGTTCACGCTCGAATACCGCGCCGTCCGCGCTGACGGCAGAGTGCACACGCTGCGCAGCCGCGGAGAGGTCATCGTCGACGACTCGTGCAAGCCGATCCGGGTCATTGGCATCGCGCAAGACATCACCGACGCCAAACTCGCGCAGGAAGCGCTCCAGAGCACATCGGCCGACCTGGAGCGCCGCGCCACCGAACTCCAGCAGTTGGCGCTACGCACCGCGCCCGAGCCACAGCCCACACCGCACGCGCCGCTCACTCCGCGACAGCTCGAGATCCTCCGACTCATCGCCCAAGGCCTCACCAACGCGGCGATCGCAGAACGACTCGTCGTCACCGAGAGCACGGTCAAATGGCACGTCAAGCAAATCCTCGCCAAGACAGCCTCAGCCAACCGCACCGAAGCCGTCGCCCGCGTCCTGGGCACCCTGCAATAGACGACGGCATCCGCGACCGGCCGCTCAAGGCCAAAGCCACCGCCGCGCAAACCAAGCAAGTAGCACCCACATGTGATGACGTCCTTGATCGCAGCGTACGACGGACGCTCGATCGCCCCTCGCTCGACTGCTCCACTCACCACACCGCGGGCCACTAGCTGACGTTCTGACCGAATCGCCCAGAGCGCCCGAACGGAACCTAGACAGCGGGTCGTGAGGCACCTCGCGGTACCTCCGCTCCGACCAGCGCGTCGCGGAAGTGTTAGACGACGTCGGGTCGCTACCGCTCGGATCGAGTTGCAGCCGCCTCGACCAGGCTGCTGCGTTTGACCAGAGGCATCCACGGCCCGGTCGATCAAGGTCGACTGCCGCTCCGCCGCTGAACCGGCGGTCCGAAGCGACGACGTCGGACTGCTGCAATAGGCGTAGAGCAGTAGCTACGCGCTGACCGTTGCATCAGGCGTCGAGGGATAGCCCGGCGCAGGCGCGGCGTGGTGCGGCCCGGGCGTCCGTGCCGATCGAAGGTGTGCTGCGCCAAGCGGTAGCGCGTACTTGTCGCTGACCTCGGGGGTGCACGAGGACTCGGGTCACCGGAGCCGGCAGCTGCGGGACCGTGGTCGGGTCCGGGTTTCGCGAGGTCGGGGTGCTCAAGCCAAGGACGGCACGCGGCGGAGCCGCTCCTTCTCGGGGGCAGAGGAGAAGGGCTACGGGTCGGCAATCGCAGAGATCCGTGCGTCCGACGCCGCGCACCGTCCCAGAACTCGGTGCCGGTGATGGATGATTACGAGGGTTTGTTGGAGTTGATCTTGATCGGGGGCGGCATGATCGGGTGCGGAAGCTTGTAGAACGCTCCCGGCGCACTGCCCTGCGCGCCGAACCCGACGCCGGCGCCCTCGAGCGCCGTTTCGATGCCCTGAGGGTGCCGAATCGAGAAGGCCTCGAAGCCGACATTGTTGGGAGGTGTGGTCCCGACCAGCGTCTCCGCCAGCACACGGTGCTCGGACTCAACTCCGGCGATCTCGGCTGAGAAGCGGGCGAACTGTCCATTGCCGGCGTGCGCAAATGCGGTCACGCCGATCAGGTAGAGGTTGACGAACAGCGTCTCGCCGGCCACCAGCGCCATGCCCAGCGCGGTCAGGTCGAGCGTGTTGCCTGAGCCGCCGAAGAACCCGTCTGGGATCCAGAACTTTGTAGTGGTGGGATTCCAGTACTTGCGCGTGAACCGAAAATGATCCACTTCTGCGGCGTAGGCACCCTCGAACACCGCCAGGTCGCCGGCCGGTACCGAATTCAGGTTCGCTCGCCGTAGGACCTCGGTGAGCAGTGTCACCGTCAGCGCCTCGGTGGTGACCGCGACCGTGCCAAACGCAGCTATCGAGCTGTGCCCGGCTGTGGCGAGCGCGGCGGCGGCGGGATCGAGCGCACCACCGACGGCTACACCGGCCGCTCCCACCGTCGCGCGCTCCAAAAGCCAGCGGCGGGTGCCGCGGGGGCTACCCGCCTTCCGTAGGGCATCCTCAAGCTTCCGAACATCGGCGTGTTCTGGCATGTTGCTCCTCTCTGGCCACGCGTAAGGGCATTACCTGCGCGCGACTCGCGGGTGCTGCCTAGATCCCCGGGTCCCGTCTGTCCCGCCACCAGCCCGACGCGACAGGCAGCACATCCGCGGCAGGAACGTGCCGCTCGCGTGGCGATTCTAGCCGGGCACGCCCTGAGCGAGGGGATTAATCAGTCAGGCGTCGCACAGCGCGCCTGCGCCTCAAGAGACCGGGCCTCTGCCGGACACCTGTCGAGGACCGATCCCCCAACCGCGGCGGGCCGACGGACCCAGTAGGTCTACTTCTTGGGGGTTAGGCCGGCGCAGCACAGCAAGATGGGACAGCTGTCAAACCCGGCTGCCCCTCCTCGGCTCGACAGTTGCAATCGCGCGAAGGGGTTATCCATTTGAGTCAGGGAGGCCCGTTGTTGCGGCGTTTCGGCGCCAGGGACGATGAATGGCGGGAACGTCGGCGACCCGACCGGGTTTGGATGGACGCGAGATCGGCGGCCGGTGTTGGTCGGGTTGACGACGAGGCCCTGGTCGATGAACGGGAGCAGGCTGTCCGCGGTGACGTCCGGGACGTGCCTGAGCCGGATGCGCCCAAATCCCTTGGGATTCTTGATCTCAACGGCGATCGCAACGATCGCCTTGGTCTCGGTCTTGCGCCCTTGAACGCTGCTCTCCACTCCGCCGACGTACCCCTCGTCAACCTCGACGTGACCGGCCAACCGCTCACGCCCCGGACGGACCATCGCCACGCGATAGCGGTGGCATCGCCCACGCGGTCTGGTATGAGCCGAGCCCGAGCGATCGCTGAACCCCCAGCGCCGAGACCCCGTGCTTCTGACTGGTCATCTGCCACGCGGCCGCGAACCACAGCCGCAGCGGGGTACGGGTGCGATGAAAGATCGTGCCCGCGGTCACCGACGCCTGGCGCCCGCAGACAGCGCACTCCCAGCGGCCGCCGCCAAGGCGCCATCCCTCCCGCCCGGCGCAGCGAGGACAGCGCACCCCGTCCGGCCATCGCAACCACTCGAGGTAGTCCAGGCACGCGAGCTCATCAGGGAACCACGACAGCAGCTCCGCGTACGAGCCCGGATAGTCTCGGCCGGCCACACCGGCATCCGCCCCGGTCTACCTGACTAAAATGGATAACCCCTTCGCGCGAAAGCAGCCACGATGCGTCCGTGACTGGTTGGCGGTGGCTGTCGGACAAACCTGCGCGGTCGCCAAAGGTTGTGCGATTGCCACAAGACGGCGTGTTTGGGCTCAGCCGTTTCGGTCTCGGAAGACCCGCTCAGGCCACCTGAGGGGCTCTCACGAGGTGAGGAAGAACTGCCGTTGTCAGATTCGTACAAACGCCAATGTTTGTCCGACAGCCACGGCGTCATCCAACAGCGCCGCCGCGGCGACCCGCGTGGCTGCAGTCGCGGGCCAGCAGTCATCCGAGCTCACGATCGCATCCCTCCCTGCGACGGCCTCTGGCCAGCTTCTGCTTTGGCGACGATCCGATGGCCAGGACGTGGGCCGACCGAAGCCATTCTGCGTAGGCAGACAGCCGGTCATACGCATCGAGCCGCCCGCCCTGGTTCGGCGAGGAGCATGGCTGATGCGCCTCCGCCCTGGTTTGCGCTCAATATGGGGGAAGAAGCCGACGTCATAGGACGGCTTGGTCGCGTCTCTTTGCTGCTGTAAATTCGCCGCGCTTTTCGGTTCCCGGTTGGTGAGTTTAGGCGGCTGTGACCTCCTCGTCGATGGTGTCGGGTTCCAGTGGCTGGTATCGGATGCGGGCGAGGTGCTGGCGGTCCAGTTCGGTGAACGTCGCGCCGTTGCACGCGCCACGGAAGAACAGGTCAAGGACCGCCCACACCAGTGACAGGCAGCTCGCCCGGAGCGTGCAGTAGCGGCCTCGTAACGTCCGCGCCCCCGACGGGCGGGGGCGCGGAGACGTCCGGCTGAGCAGGGATCCTTGGGCTTGTCGAAGGTCCTTGATCCCGAGCTTGGAGGTTCACCTTGAAGGTGATGCGTGATGGACGCCCGGTAACCGTAGAAGTCAGCGCGGACGGAGCGGGGTTGGTGTCGCACGCCGGCAGCGCGCTCGTCGCGCAGGTCGCTGACAAGGTCGGGCTCACGAACGCGCTGTCGGCGCGGCTGGCCGCGATCAAGCAGCGGCGTCGCGGGCATGACCCGGGCCGCGTGATCCGCGATCTCGCGGTGATGCTCGTCGATGGCGGCGAGTGCGTCTCTGATTTGGGTGCGGTCCGTGAGCAGGACGCGTTGTTCGGGGCGGTCGCGTCTGACTCCACAGCGTTTCGGATGGTCGACCGGATCGCGTCCACACCCGGGGTTGTTGGACGCGGTCCGCCAGGCGCACGCGCGGGCCCGCGCCCGGTTCTGGGAGCTGCATGGTGCGCCGCAGCGGTTGACGCTCGATGTTGACGCGACGCTGATCACGGCGCATTCGGAGAAGGAGAAGGCAGCCGGGAACTACAAGGGCGGCTACGGGTTTCACCCATTGCAGGTCTATCTGGATGAGACGCGCGAGGCGATGGGTGGGCTGCTGCGAGCGGGGAACGCCGGCTCGAACACCGCCGATGATCACAAGGCGGTGTTGGATCTCGCGCTGGCGCAGATCCCGGCCGAGGACGTCGACTCGCTGGAGATCTTGGTGCGCGCTGATTCCGCCGGCGCGACGCACGGTCTGGTCGACTACTGCCGTGAGGCCAACATGCGCTTCTCGGTCGGCTACGAGCTGACCGAGCCGGTCCGCGCCGCGATCCTGCAAATCCCCGCGGACGCTTGGGTTCCGGCCTTGGATCAGGACGGCAGCGAGCGAGAGAACGGAGAAGTCGCGGAGATCACCAACAGCGTCGATCTGTCCGCCTGGGGTGAGCAGGACGAGCCCACCAGGCTGATCGTGCGGCGTGAGCGTCCGCACCCCGGCGCGCAACTGTCATTCACCGACCACGACGGCTACCGCTTCCAAGCGATCCTCACCGACCAGACCGACCCCGACATCGCCGTCTTGGAGTGCCGCCATCGCCAGCACGCGCACGTCGAGGACCGGATCCGTGACGACAAGGACACCGGCCTGTCCAAGTTCCCGTTCAAGGAGTTCGCGCTCAACGAGGTGTGGTTGGAGATCGTGATGCTCGCACACGACCTGCTCGTCTGGACCCAAGCACTCCTCCTCGACGGCGAGCTCGCCAAGGCCGAACCCAAGCGGATCCGCTACCGCCTCTTGCACGTCGCTGGCCGGCTCGCGTTCTCCGGCCGCCGCGCGAAACTCCACCTCCAGGACACATGGCCGTGGGCGGCCGAGCTCCTCGCCGCCTTCGCGAAGCTCAAAACGCTCGCCGCCGCCAGCGGCTGAACAGCCGACACCGACCCCACACACCACCAAGCAGGGCCCTCCGGCCACGGCCGCGATGACGGCTGCCCGCACACCGGCCACACAAGCGTCGCGGCTCCGCAAAACCGCACGCCCGGCCACGATCACGCCCGACAACGTCACGCTCACCACCCCCGGACCGCCGCGCGCGGGCTGCTCGGTCACTCTCCCGCGCTTACTGCACGTTCCGGGCTCGTCTCGCCGGGGAAGCGACCCATCACTTTGGTGCGCCGGCGGACTTCCCCGAAGGACCGCTCCAGCAGGTTGGTGGACCGCCACCGCTCGCGGTGCCTGAGCGGGTAGCGGAGGTGGACCACGAGCGCGTCGAGGTCATCCGCGAGGCAGCGAGCGGCGGATTCGTAGCCGTCGTCCTTCAGCTCGCCGATCAGCACGCGGATGCGGCGTTTCCCGTCTTTGGGTCCGGTCGCCTCATTCAGCGCGGACCAGTAGTTGAACCGGATCCGGTTGTGCTGGTCCTTCGGGACCTTCGCCTGCACATTGCGCAGGCGATGAACGCAGCAGTGCTGACGATCCGCCCGCGGCCAGATCTCCCCGACGACCTTGATCAGTCCCGGAGCGCCGTCAGCGACGACCATCCGTGGTGACGGGAGCCCGCGGCTGATCAGATCGCGGCCGAGCTCGAGCCAGTCCTCCGAGCTCTCGCGCATCCCCAACTTCACCGCAACCATTGCTCTTTCGCCGGTTTCGGTGATCCCCCAGGCGCAGATCACGCCCTCCTTCGGACCGGTCGGCCGGACCGGCAGAAAGATCGCATCCAGGAACAACACGACCAGGTTCACGTCGGACAGGTCGCGGCGTTTGAACGCATCGAACCGCTCGCGCAGCTCCGCGCACACCCGCGAGACCGTCGACCGCGACGTCGATCCCAGCCCCGCCTCCTCACACAACGACTCGACGTCCCGGGTTGAGAGCCCGCGCACGAACGCGCCAACGATCAGCGCCCGCAGGGGATCGGTGCGGATCAGCCGCTTGGTATGCCAGCGAGGGAACAACCGGGACACGAACGGTGCGGCGGTCTCCCGAACCTGCGGCACCTCGATCGAGAGCTCACCCTCGGCGGTCTGCACCCGCCGCGGCCGGAACCCGTTGCGCTTCCCCGTCGGCACCTCAGGCCGGCGCTCGTAACGGGCCCGGCCCAACCAGTCGTTGAACTCCTCCTCGACCGCCCGTTGAATGATCAACCGGGCGCCGAGCCGGGCGAGCTCGGACAGCATCTGCTGCGGGTCATCGACCAGCCCCTTCGAGAGCAGGCTGTCGATGTTCGCTTGTATCTCCGCCGACGGCGGTACGGTGCGTCTCACGGCGTAGGCCTCCTTCATCGTCTTGCAGGACTTGAGGGAACCTACGCCGTCGCTCTGACAGCACCCGGCACGTATTTACAGCAATTCTGAGACGTGACCTCCGGCAGGACGGCCGCACCTTCCCTGGTTTTCGCCAAAGGTGCGCATCTCCACGCCTTCGACAGTCCGGCGTTGTGATCGTCCACACCGGCTGCCCTCCTTTGCCGCGGTTGCGGGAGCCGCCGATGTGCTTGCTGGGACCCCGATCCGCGGTGACTTGCAAGCGCACCTAACTGTCACTCGCGCGGCGAAGCAGCCACCCGCAGCGACCCCAATCGCTGCGGGAAGGGACGAATCTCACAAGACCGGCGACGCCGGTCTCGCTTCGTTGCTTCTCGCGGTTGAGGAAGTTGTGCCCGACGACGACGGCGGACTCGGCGACGGTCGGCAAGGTGCGCGACTCGTACGACCGGGGGTGTTGGCGGAAGCGCGAGAAGTCGCTGCTGGCGGCTTTCCTATGGATGCTGGCCCAGGAACCTAATCTCGATCCGCCGAGGGTCCCAGCGGCGACTGGGGCGCCCATCCGCCGTCATCGCGGGCGCGGCCGTGACTGACTCGACGGTGTCGGTGATCAGCCGTCGCCAAGCCGCTAGCCGCTTCGCGGGGTCGCGGAGCTTGTCGATCTCGTCAGGACCGATGAGATTGCTTTCGCCCGCATCGCCGAGTCGGGCCCGGGCGCTGTGCGCGTCATCGAGCGCCGCGGTCAGCTTCTGCAAGGCTTCGTGGCTCGCGGGGCGGCCCAGCAAGCCATGCTCGCCGAGTTGGCGGATCGTGTCATCGAGATCCGCGTTGGAGCGTTCGATCGCCTCGTCCGCCTCTCGGATCTGCTGCTTGCGCGACGCGCGTCCATGCACGTCGGCCGTGGCCGAGTACGCCCGGACCGCGTCCAGCACCATCTCCGCGACGCGGTCGGCCTTGACCGCAGCTCGTCGCTGGCACCGCTTCGCGCTCGTGTCGCCGCAGCGATAGTTGCCGCTGGAGCTGTTGATCACCATCCGCGACCCGCAGGTCCCGCAGCGCAACACACCGAGGCGCGCCAACAGCCGCTCGGACTTGGCTTGGCGCCCGCGCAAGACCGTCCGCCGCTGCACGCGCTCAAACAAGGCGCGATCAGTGATGATCGGCTCATGAGCGCTCGGGTTGTGCAGCTCGCCGAAATGGATCTCGCCGAGGTACATCCGCGAGCGCAACATCGACGCCACACCAGCGACCGACCGCTCGATCCCGCGCTCGAGCAGGAACGCCTGCAGCTCGACCATCGGGGCGCCCCGGTCGCGGCGCTGGAATACCTCGCGCACGACCGCCGCCAGCTCAGGCACGAGGACCAGCACACCGTCCCCGCCGCGCGCGTAGCCGGGCACGATCCGCGAGTTCGGCAGCACCCCGCGCGCCACCGCGCGGGCCTGCGCGGCCGTCACCTTCTCGCCGGTCACCTCGGCGAAATACTGGAACACCGCGCCCATCATGTTCGTCGACAGCCGAGTCGCGGCGGTCCCGTTGGTCAGCTTGCCGTGGTCCAGCGCGAAGATCTCGCCACCGGCCTTCTCGACCCGCTCGATCACCTCGAGCTGCACCTTCAGCGACCGAACGAGCCGGTCGAAATAGGCGACGACGATGTGGTCGGCCTGACCGGCCTCGACCATCTCGACGGCCCTGAGCAGGCCGGGGCGCTTGACGAGCGGGCGCTTGCCCGAGACGTCGATCTCAGGGAAGTGCGCGACGAACCGCTCGCGGCGCCTGCGCGCCCACCGCTTGGCGCTGTCGAGCTGCACATCGGGAGAGTGGAAGTGCTCCTCTGCGCGGTCGCCCTGGGCGCTGACACGGACGACAGCCACGGCGCGAGGCGTGCTGGTCACGGCAGGCTCCTCTCGGTCGGCGGGCACGTTACGCCCTTTAGAGGCATTAGACCCGACCGGGGAGAAGGCCCGTGCGGTCAAGGCCCGGTACGTCGGCGTGTGCCGCGGCTGCGGCGCCTACACCCAGCCGCACAACGGATATGTGCCGCGGCACATATCCGTTGTTCTGTTCCCGACTGGGTTATGTGGCCGGTAGCTGGACGTGGCCTGTGATCACGGCGCCTGGTGGTGGCGTGTGGTCGCTGCCGGCCACATAACGGTCAGAGCGATGCGAGCCAGTTCAGCAGGGTTTCGTCCGTGCGCCAGATTGGGTTGGTGCGGTGTCCCGCTGTAACGCCGGGAGGTTCGGTGGCCAGCAGCGCTTGTTGTTTGGCTTTGGTGTTGATCTCGGCGTAGCGGTTGGTGGTCGTGAGGTCGGCATGGCCCAGCCAGCCGCGGATCACGTTGACCTCGACGCCGGCCTCGAGCAGGTGGACGGCGGCGGTGTGGCGGAACGTGTGCGGGCCGATCCGTCGGCCGGTTCTTGGGTCGTCGAGCTGGCCGGCGTGGCGGCGGACGATCTTGTAGATGCCGTAGCGGGTCAGCGGCTGGCCGCGGGCGGTGAACACCGGGGTCGTGGGTGGCGGTGCTGATCGGTTCTCGGACTCGAGGAGCTGCTCGACGGTGCGGGCGGTTGCCTCCCAGAGTGGGCAGGTTCTCCATTTGTCGCCTTTGCCGTGCAGGCGAACGGTCGGGTGCTCGCTTAGGTCGAGGTGCTCGACGCGCACGTCGGCTGCTTCTTGGACGCGGGCGCCGGTGTTGTAGAGGAACAGGATCAGCGCCTGGTCGCGGAGTGCGTGGCGGCCGCGGTTCGGCAGGCTCTTGAGGAGTTGTTGGATCTCGTCGCGTTCCAGGAACCGCGTCTCGGGCGGTGGGACGCGTTTGGTCGGGATCGCCGCGACCCGTTGGCAGGTCATCAGCATCTCCGGGGAGCGGGTCGCGATGTACTCGAACAGGGTGTGGATCGCGGCGAGCCGCTGGTTGTGGGTGCGGACGGTTACTTCATACAGCACGGTCATCGAATGCGTTTTCGGATTCGTTGGTCGTCACGCATCCGTTTCATCCGCTGTTCGGGGAGCGGCTTGATGTTCTGTTCGTGCGCCGTTGGGGCGGCGGGCGCGTGTACGTGTGTGATGGTGGCGGGGGGCGAAATGTCGCGCTGCCGGAGGGGGCGACCGATCGTGGCTTGGAGCCGGCTGAGCGGCCGCTGAGCATCGAGGTGCTGGCCGCGCTTGTCGCGCTGGTCGCTGAGCTCAGGGGCGATCAGGGGGTGGCGCGATGATCGCCGCGAGCGTGACTGATGGGTTCACCGTTCCCGCGCGTGCGTGTGAGCTGGCCGCTCGGCTGTCGGTGTTGTTCGAGCGTGATGTCGAGATTGTGGGGCGGCTGAACGACGCCCAAAGCGGCCTGCGCGAGGCTAACGAGCGGCTCTGGTCGGGGTTGGCGCCGGACGCGTTCGGGCTGGTCTACGACGGTGCCGCGCCGGCCGGTCGGAGTCAGATCGCCAAGCTGATGAGTGACGCGCGCAGCGCCGGCGGGCCGGATACCGACGCCGTAGTGCTCGGGGCGCTGCAGCAGATCCGCTGGGCGATCCATGGTGCGTTTTGCGCGTACCAGTCGGCGTGCGAGGAGCGCCGTCAGCTGGCGGTCGACGTCGGTGAGCTCTCTCAGCAGCTGACCGAGGTGTTGTGCGCCGCCGGCTTCAGTGCGGATGACGCGCGCAACGCCGACGTGCACAAGCTTGCCGGGGTGGGGATCTGATGAGCCGTCACGGGGAAGGACTCGCCAGCCTGGGGTCGAATCGGATACACGTTGAATCAGCTACAGGGGAAGGTAATGAGCACGGGCACCACGAAGCTCTCAGAGTTGAGCGAGCGGCAGTTGTTCGCGCTGCGGCGGCGGCTGGCGGCGGGTGTTCACGATCCGGCGTTGACGTTGCGCGGTGCGCTTCATCACGACTTGCGGCGTTGCTCGAGCGAGAACTGTCGCTGCCGCTCAGGCGAGTTGCACGGCCCCTATGCGTACCTGACCGTGTACGGCGAGGGGCGCAGCCGGACGGTGTACGTGCCCCAGGCGCTGGCCGCGGTCACCTCAGAGCATGTCGAGGCGACGCGCCAGGGCGAGGCGCTGATGTTGGAGATCTCGCGGGTCAATCTCGAGCTGCTGCGGCGCCGCGCGCTTGGGTGATGGGCGGTGGGGGGCAGCGGTGCCGAGGCGGCCAGCGTGGTGGCGAACATGCTCCGCGCCGCGCTAGGAGCCGAGGCCGATGCTGAGCGCAGCCCAGAAGATCGAGCGCTCGCATCGGGAGCGCCTGGCGGTGATCTACCTGCGGCAGTCCTCGCCGCGGCAGGTGCGGGAGAACATCCGCTCGACCGAGCGCCAGTACGGGCTGGCCGAGGAGGCGGCCCGGCTCGGGTGGGAGTCGGAGCGGATCCTGACCGTCGACGGGGATCTCGGCGTCTCGGGCCGCGACGCGCCGCGCGAGGCGTACATGAAGCTCGTCGGGCGGGTGTGCCTGGGCGAGGTGGGGGCGATCTTCGGGCTGGAGGTCTCGAGGCTGGCGCGTTCGAGCGCCGAGACCCAGCGGCTGCTTGAGTACTGTGGGTTGACCGACACGCTGGTGATCGACTCAGACGGGATCTATGACCTGCGGGACTTCAACGATCAGCTGATCTTGGGGGTCAAAGGCCAGCTCGCGCAGGCCGAGCTGCACATCATGGCCGGCAGGCTCCAGGGAGCCAAGCGCCACGCGGCTGAGCGCGGCGAGCTGCGCTTCGCGCTGCCGGTCGGCTACCTCTACGACGCCGACGGCCAGGTGATCATCGACCCTGACCAGGAGGTGCAGGCGGCGATCGGCGATCTGTTTCGGGCGTTCGTGCAGACCGGCTCGGCCTACGGGGTGGTCGGCGTGTTTGCGGGCAGACGCTTCCCGAAGCGCGCCTGGGGCGGGCCGGGGGCGGGGGAGCTGCGCTGGGGTCCGCTGACGCACTCGCGCGTGATCGGCGTGCTGCGCAACCCGTGCTACGCCGGCGCGTATGTGTCAGGACGCGTTCGCTCCCGCCGCGCGGTCCGGCCGGATGGCACGATCACTACCAAGACGGTGAGGCTGCCACGCTCCGAGTGGGCGGTCCTGATCGAAGACCATCACCCCGCCTACATCAGCTGGGAGGCGTTCCTCGCCAACGAACAGCGACTCGCCGCCAACCACACGAGCAGCGGCCAGCGCCCACCACGCGAGGGCGGCGCGCTCTGCCAGGGGATCGTCCGCTGCGGCGGCTGCGGGCGCCCGATGAGCACGCGATACCGTCCCACCGGCGCCCAGTACGACTGCTCTGGCTCGCGCGAGGATCACGTCCAGACCCCGACCTGTCGCTCGGTCAAGGCCGCTGTCATCGAC
>CAWCDS010000025.1:0-79953 GCA_963794285.1 uncultured Solirubrobacterales bacterium | reverse complement strand
TGGTGTTGGGGCGCGCGTAACTTAGGCTACGGAGGCTCCACGGGAAACCATTTCGGAGCCGGCAGCGGGCGGAATGTTACCGAAGACCCGTTCGTTCCGAAACCTGCCCGGATCAGCGCCGCGGCCAAGATTCGGCAAGATTCGGCAAGGTTCGGCATGATGGCGCGGCTTTCCAGCCGACAGGAGGTTCAGATGAGCGGACTCGGCGGGCTCAACAAGTCGCCTCACGGTGTCGTCATCGGCCTGGCGCAGCTTCAGCTTCCGACCGTGGTCACGTCGGTCGACTTGAGGCGCAAGTCGCAAAAATCGTGTCGATGGTGAGCAAGGCCAAACGGGGCATGCCCGACTCTCGACCTCGTGGTGTTCCCCGAGTACGCACTGCACGGGCTCTCGATGGACACCAACCCGGCCATCATGTGCCGCATCGACGGACCGGAGGTGGCGGCATTCAAGGAGGCTTGCGCGCGCGAGCACGTGTGGGGCTGTTTCTCCGTGATGGAGCACAACCCGCACGGCAATCCGTACAACAGCGGCATCATCATCGACGCGGCGGGGGAGCTGCGCCTGTACTACCGGAAGATGCACCCCTGGACACCGGTCGACCATGGGAACCGGGCAATCTGGGAATTCCGGTGTGCGACGGGCCCAATGGCAGCAAGCTGGCGCTCATCATCTGCCACGACGGCATGTTTCCCGAGATGGCTCGCGAGTGCGCGTACAAGGGCGCCGACATCATGCTGAGAACCGCGGGGTATACGGGTCCGATTCGCCACGCATGGCGAACGACGAATCAGGCGAACGCGTTTTGCAACCTGATGGTCACCGCTAGCGTCTGCATGTGCGGAAGCGACGGGGTGTTCAACTCAATGGGGGAGGGAATGATCGTGCAGTTCGACGGGTGCCCTCGTGATGGGGAGCGGGGTGCCCGACGAGATCATCACGGCCGAAGTGCGTCCGGACCTGGTCGCGGAGGCACGCAAGGGTTGGGGTGTGGAGAACAACATCTACCAGTTCGGGCACCGCGGCTTCGTCGCCGTGAAGGGTGGCGCTCAGGACTGTCCGTACAGTTACATGCGCGACCTTGCGGCGGGCAAGTACCGGCTACCGTGGGACGGGACGTGGGCGTCACCGACGGATCGTCGTGTGGTTTCCCGCCGCCCGAGCGGCGCTACGCACCTGCGCCGGCGCCGGATATCACCCGCCGCAAGACGGCTTGAAGACCCGCGCGTCCGTCGCGCCTTCCCCGCGCGATGGGCTCGTCAGGCCGGGCGTCGTCTCAACGTGTAGAGCACGCCGAGGACGCAGAGGCCGACGAGTCCGCAGAACAGAAGGCCGGCGGTGACCATCCCGACGCCGAGCGCCAGGAAGCCGACCCCCACGACCGGCAGCGCGGAGACGCCGCGGTCGAGGAGGACGAAATAGGCGGAGTCGGTCTCGCCCCGCTTGTCGCCCACCTTCTCGTTGATGGCGCCCAGGCCGAAGCCGACCGGGAGCCCTTCGCCGAGACCGGAGGAACGGCCGCCGAGAGAAAGAGCAGCGCCGTCAATCTCGCCGCCAGCGCCGCCGCCAGCAATCCCAGACCGACAAGCAGGCCCACGCACCCGACGGCCAGCCCGAGGCGCTTCGGGGATCCGGTTGACCGTCAGCTGCCCGGCCGCGGCCATGTAGGGAAGAAACAGAAAGACCAGCAGGCCCGCGCGGACCGCGCTCTTGTCGCCGAGCTCGTTTTCCAGAAACTCGGGCGCCGCGGCACTGAACACGCCGGCGACCGCGAAGGCGCAGACGCCGACGGTGGCGGGGGCTGGAAGATGTCGGAGACCTCCGGGGGGACGCGCATGCTCTGCATGCGCAGCGCGAGGCGCGGCTTCGGAACGGCCAAAGGCTCGGGCGCAACCCATACGCCGAGCAACGCGGGCGCCAGCAGCGCCAGATCGACAAGCGAAGGGGAGACGAAGCGGCGCGGGGGCCAGGCCGGCCAGGAGTCCAGCGACCAGCGGACCGAAGGCGAGCCCTCCGATGTTCGCCGCGACGGCGAGCAACGTCGCGTGCTGCTTGCCGCGGCGCCCGGCGAGATCGACCAGCCAGGCGGTCGCCGTGCCCGAGGCGATCCCGGCCGACAGCCCGGACAGAACGCGCCCGACCAGCAGCGCGGTGAGGTCCCGGGCGAAGAGGAAGGTCACGGCGCTGGCCGCCGCAGACCGAGGACCGCGACATCACCGGCCGCCGTCCGATCTCGTCCGACAGGTATCCGAAGAAGAGCAGCGTCGCCACGACCCCCAGCGCGTAGGTCGCAAAGATGACCGGCGTCAGCACCGGCGCCAGATCGAACGCGCGGTTGTAGAGCGGGTAGAGCGGGGTGGGCAGGGTCGTCCCCATCATCGCCACGGCGAACCCGAACGCGACGAAGACCGTGCCGGCGAGGTGGCTCCTGATACGAACCATCGCTCAGAACGGTCCCACGTTGGCCGTGATCCCCAGCAGGATCGTGAGCCCCAGGATCACCACGAAGATCGACACGTAGAACGTGACGCTCGTTGCAGAACCGGGATGTGGATCTGCCGGAGCAGCTGCACGTATTGAATGAGGCCGGCCACCAGCGATCCGGTCCCCAGAGTGGTCAGGAAGATCCCGAGGTTGCGCGGGCTTTCGGGGCGGCGGAGATGGACCTCCCCCGACTCGGCGAAGGCGTGCAGGAACTTGTAGATGGTGAACCCGAAGCTGATTATCGCGAGCGCGGTTCGGATCCAGGCCATCAGCGTGCGATCGGCGGCCATGAACGTGCGATCGCCGGCCAGGTCGGTCCGCTCCTGAGCCAGCTGGTTGGAGGTCGACGGGGGGCCGGCGTCGCTCATCGCACCTCGCGCTGACTTTGCCAGGGCCATCGTCCCTCGAGCTCGATCTCCAGTGAGAAGCTCAGGAACGTCCTGATGAGGACGACGATGCCGAGCACGACGACCTGCTCGAGGGTCGGCTCGGTGCTGATCGTGCGCAGGATGTCGGCGGCGACCAGCAGCTCGAGGCCGAGGATGATCGCGCGCCCCAACCGGTTTCGGAAGCTGCGATAGACCATTCGGCCTCCGCCGGCCCTTTCGCGCAGCGCGAGACCCAGCGCGACGACGGCGCCGACGGCCATCGCGAACGTTCCCCCCGCCTCGAACAGCAGGGCCACCAGCTCGACGGTCCGTCGCAGCATGCGTCGCCCGAACCAGCCTGGGGTCTGTTCTCGCGCGCACCAGCCGTGGGCGCACGAATCAGCGCAAAAATCAGGGAATGTCCGCGTCGCGCGGACGCGTCGTCACAGGTGCCGGAGCAGGGGACGAACGTGCCAACCGTGGCCTGGACGCTCGCGCTGCCGCCGGTCGCGCCGGCGCCGCCGCCCCCCGTACTCACACTGCCTCCGGCGCCCACAGTGCCTCCGGCGCCACGCTCCCTCCGGTGCCGCCGCCGCCGCCTCCGCCGCTACACCCGCAAAGAGCGCGAACAGACAAAGCGCCACGCGCGACCGACCTGAGTTTGTCACAACACATCAGAGGGCCAGCCCGCGCGAACTTGGTGCAGATCCCCAGCGTGGCGCAATGGAGCGTCCGGCCGTCAGGCCTTGCCCACCTCGCGAACGTTGATTCGAAACTGCTCGGCGCCGGAGGTGCGCCATTCGGCGATCTTGGTCTTGACCGTCTCGAGATCCAACGTCTTCGGAAAGACGCCGCCGTAGTCGTTGATCTGGAAGGCCAGGAGGGGCCACCAGGCGTCACTGAGGACGACCGCGCCAAATCCGTTCTTCAGCAGCGTGTCGGGAGGGCTTCCGACCTCCTTCGCGTTGTAGGTGATCCAGCCCAGGATCGGCCGGAATATCACGCTGGTGGGCTTCCCGGTCCATACGCGGCGTGTAAGCCGAAATCGGTCGGGGTGATCGCGCTCCAGTCTTCGAGGTATCGCTTCGGGTCTGGCATCAGTCGCCCTCCTTGAGGCTCGGCCCCTGATCTACACGTCAGCGACCTGGCTCGCCACGAACTGTCGGCGACGTGCAGGCGCGCAGCGTCGACGTGCGCGACGAACCACCTCGTCGCTGGCGTGAGTCGAGGTCGTCGTTGGTCGCCACATTATTCTCCTCACTTCGCATCGCGCCGTCGCCGATGCAGATCGTATGGGGACCGCGCGCTCTCTCCGTTCGTCGCTGCTCGTTTCATCCGGGATGTCGTTGCTGGCGTTGCTGTGGATGGCCGGTTGCGATTTCCATCCCGCCGCGCAGTCGACGTCCATCTCCGAGGACGGAGGGACCGCGCTCACGCTCACGGGCGGAGGCGGCGCCGGCGGCAGCGGCAGCACGAACGGAAAGCTCGGCTCGGGTTCTCACGACGGAGGCGCTCTCGGTGGGTCCGGCGGTGCCGCGGGCGCCGGCAGCGCGCCGGCCTGCCCGGCGCAATGTCCGAGCGGACAGGTTTGTCTCGGCGGAACCTGCCAGCCGGATCCCTGTCTGGCTGCGGCCTCGAGCTGCGCGACGGGCACGACTTGCCGCGCGACCTGCGTGAGCGTCACCGATCCCTGCGCCGGCAAGACCTGCCCCGCCGGCCAGACCTGCGTCTCCGGCAGCTGCACGCCGGGCTGTTTTCTCGAGCCGTGCAACGGCGTGACCTGCCCCTCGGGGCAGTATTGCAACCCCGGAACCGGCGCCTGCGTGATGCTCGACGCCTGCGACGCCGCCTGCGGCCCGGCAAGGCTTGCAACCTCGGCTGCGCGTCGCCCAATCCCTGCGCCGGGGTCCACTGCGCCGCCGATCAGCTCTGCAGCGGGGGCACCTGCGTCGCGAACCTCTGCGCGGGGGTGAAGTGCGCGGCGGGGAGCATCTGCAGCAACGGCACCTGCCTGGACACCTGCAGCTGCCCGAAGAGCTGCGGCTCCGCCGGTCACTGCATTCAAGGCGCGTGTGTCTGCACGCCCACCTGCCCCAGCGACGGAAGTCGCGCCGGGCTCGACGACGGCTGTGCCGGTCTCTGCCCCTGCCCGACCGGCAGCACGCAGGTGACCAACGGCTGCTGCATGCCCAACTGCCCCGCCGACGGCAGCCGCGGCGGGATCAGCGACGGCTGCGGCAAGCCTGCTCTTCGCCACGCGGGAGCGCGCTCTACAACGGTGCCTGCTGCACCCCCAATTGCCCGGCCAAGGCAGCAACGGCGGCAAGTCGAACGGCTGCGGCGGGACGTGCAGCTGCGCCAGCGGCAGCACCCTCTACATGGCGCCTGCTGCACGCCCGAACTGTCCCGACCAACGGCAGCCGCGGCGGGATGAGCGACGGCTGGGCAAGACCTGCGGCTGCCCGAGCGGCGAGGTCGTCTACAGCGGCAGCTGCTGCACGCCCGCCTGCCCCAACGACGGCAGCAACGGCGGCAAATCCGACGGCTGCGGCGGCACCTGCGCCTGCGCGAGGGGAGCGCGCTCGTACATGGGGGCTTGCTGCAAGCCGGGCTGCCCGACCGACGGGAGCAATGCCGGCAAGTCGGACGGCTGCGGCAAGACCTTCGGCTGCGCCGAGCGGCGATGTGCTCTACGGCGGTAGCTGCTGCACGCCGAACTGCCCGAAGGACGGGAGCCGCGGCGGCATAGTCGAACGGCTGCGGGAAGACCTGCGCCTGCGCGAGGGGAGCGCGCTCTACATGGGGAGCTGCTGCACGGCGAGCTGCCCGCGGACGGGAGCCGGGCAGGATGAGGGACGGCTGCGGGAAGACCTGCGCCTGCGCCGAGGGGGTGCCCTACGGCGGCGCCTGCTGCATGCCGAGCTGCCCGAAGGACGGCACCTGCGGCGGGTCCGACGGCTGCGGCGGCGTCTGCGGCTGCACCGGCGGCGGCACGTGCACGAACGGCATGTGTCCCGGCAAGACCTGCACCCCGACCTGTGGCTGCGGCCGAGATCTGCAATAACGGGCAGTGCGCCGCGATCCTGTGCGATCGGGACGTCGTCCCGTGCGGTGCGGCTGCTGCATCGCCGGTGAGTCCTGCTGCCGGGAAGTGCACGGGCAACATCAACCTCGGCTGAGTCGACGACGAATGAGCGGCCGACCGGCCGCGGCGCGGCTATGCTGAGGCCACGGACATTGAACGTGCAAGCGCCGACAGCGGATCTATCTTTGCGTGGGACAGATGGCCCTGTCACTGGCGTTTCACATGGCGTTCGCGGCGGCCGGCGTCGCGCTGCCGCTCTTCATGGTGATCGCCGACGCGCTCCACCTCCGCTCCGGGGACCCGGACTGGCGGGATCTCGCCCGGCGGATGGCCAAGGGGACGCGCATCCTCTTCGCGGTCGGCGCCGTCTCGGGCACGGCGCTCTCGTTCGAGCTCGGCCTGCTCTGGCCGAGCTTCATGGGCATGTTCGGCGAGATCATCGGCCTGCCCTTCGCGCTGGAGGGCTTCGCCTTCTTCACGGAGGCCATCTTCCTCGGCATCTACCTCTACGGGCGCGACCGCATCCCGCCGAAGCTGCACCTCGCCGCCGGCGTGATGGTCGCGCTCTCCGGCGCTGCTCAGCGCCTTCTTCGTCACGCTCGTGAACGCGTGCATGAACCTGCCGGCCGGCTTCACCATGGTGGCCGGCCACCCGGCGAACATCGACCCGGTGGCGGCGATGTGGAGCCCGCCGTGGCCGCACCAGACGCTCCACGCGCTGCTCGCCTGCTACCAGGCGACCGCCTTCGGCCTCGCCGGCATCCACGCGGCCGTGCTCCTCCGCCGCCCCGCTTCGACCCTCTTCCGCAAGGCGCTCGCCCTCTCCCTCGCGGTCGCCTGCGTCACCGCCCTGCTCCAGCCCCTCTCCGGCCACGACTCGGCCGAGTGCCTCGCGACTGCAGCCGGCCAAGCTCGCCGCCGCGGAGGCGCTCTTCCACACGGAGCGTGGCGCGCCCATCGATCGGCGGCCTCCCCGACCAGGACCGCGGCGAGGTGCCCGGCGCGATCCCGTGCCGGGCCCTCTCCCTGCTCGCGACGCGGAGCCTCGACGGCGAGGTGAAGGGCCTCGACGCCTTCCCGCGGGAGGACTGGCCGCCCGTCGCCAAGGTCCACTTCGCGTTCGACGCGATGGTCGGCGCCGGGTCGGCGATGGCGCTGATCGCCGCCTTGTCGCGGTGCCTGCTCGCGCGGAAGAAGCGCGGGCCCCTGCCCTACCCGGACCAGCGCTGGTTCCTCGGCGCCGTCGTGGCCTCGGGGCCGCTCGGCCTCGTCGCGCTCGAGGCCGGCTGGTGCGTCACCGAATTCGGCCGCCAGCCCTGGATCGTCCACGGCGCCCTGCGCACGCGCGACGCCGTGACCCCGTTCCCGCACCTCGCCGCGCCCTTCTGGACGTTCACCCTCGTGTACGTCTTCCTCGGCCTCTCGGTCGTCTTCCTCCTCTATCGCCAGCTCCGCGCCGCGCCGGCAGGAGGCTCGGGCCATGACCACTGACCTCCTCGCCGGCGTGATGCTCGCCGCGCTCGTCCTCTATGCCGTGCTCGCCGGCGCCGACTTCGGCGGGGGGGTCTGGGACCTGCTCGCGAGCGGCCCGCGGCGCGCCGAGCAGCGCGCGCTCATCGAGAAGGCCATCGGCCCGATCTGGGAGGCGAACCACGTCTGGCTGATCCTCGTGGTGGTGCTCCTCTTCGCCGCCTTCCCGTCCGCGTTCGCCGCCATCCTCGGTTTCACGTGCCGCTGGTGCTGTTCCTGGCGTCGTCGCTCCGCGGCTCGGCGTTCGTGTTCCGCTCCCGCCTCGGGTGACCGGGCGCGCGAACGACGTGGGTGGAGCGGCGTCTTCGTGGCGGGCAGCCTGGCGTCACCGATGCTGCTGGGCATAATCGCCGCGGCGCTGATCGCGGGCCCTTCCGCGCGGGACCTCTCGCCGGCGCGCCTCGGCTGGAGCGGTCCCTGGTCGACGGTGTTCGCCCTGGCAGCGGGGCTGTTCACGCTGGCGCTCTGCGGGTTCCTGGCGGCGGTCTATCTCACCGTCGAGGCCGAAGGTGAGGTCGAGCTGCAGGAACTTACGCCGTCGGGCGCTCGCCTCCGGGATCGTGTGCGGGGCGCTGGCGCTGGCGACGTTTCTCCTGTCGGAGGGGAGCGCCCCGCGCGTCTATCAGGGGCTTTCGCTTCGCCGTTGGTCCTGGCCGCTGCATGGCGCGACCGGGCTCGCCGCCGTGTCGGCGCTGGTCGCCGTCGGCCGGCGGCGCTTCCGGGTGGCGCGCCTGTTCGCGGCGCTGCAGGTGGCCCTGGTGGTCCTCGGCTGGGGTGCCTCGCAGTACCCCTTCGTCGTCGTGCCGGACCTGACCTTCGCCGCGGCGTCGGCGCCGCGGGCGACGCAGACCTTGCTGCTCGCCACGCTGGGCGCCGGCGCGCTGGTGCTGTTTCCCTCGCTGCGGCTGCTGTTTCGGGTGTTGGATTCGCGGCCACGCTGATCGTCGTCGCTCCAGCCTTCACCCGAAGAGCCGGGTCGCCCCGTAGATCAACCCGGCGACGAGCAGACGCCCACGGCCAACACCACGTAGGCGCCGCGGTCATTCCGGCGATGACCTTCTTGATCTGCGCGCGATCGTTGACGTTCGGGAAGGGTTCGTTCGGGACGGGCACGCCGAGAAACCGCACAGCGGATCCCAGCCCTGCTCGCCTGTGAAGATCAGGAGCTTCTCCGGCGGAACGGCCGCTTTCACCTCTTCGACGTGCTGCTGGTAGTGCGCCACGGCGCGCGCGCGCTCGTTCATCGTCCCGCGGTGATTGCGCTGCCAGATCAGCTTGTGCGACATGTCGCCCATCTTGCGAATGAAGGGCGCGACCAGTGGCGCAGCAGCTTGAACTGCCAGCGGTTCTCCGTGAAGTAGATCGTATCGATCGTGCTCTCGTACCAGGCCTCCGGGCCCTTCGGGTGCAGCGTCAGCAGCACCTTGGCGTCCGGGTAGGCGGTGAGCAGCTCGCGCCACACGCAGCAGGCGGGGTTGTCAACCGCCGCCGTGTACTTGGCGAAGACCTGATCCCAATCGTGCTTGGTGCCTGCGGGGGTGTTCGCGACACCGCGCCAGAAGTCGAGATGTGTCTTGTTGGCCTTGTTCTCGATCACTTCGAACATGTGATAACAGGGAAAACCGAGCTTGTTGAGCGCCGTATACGTGGACAGCGTGCCGGTGCGGCCGAAGCCTGCGCCGATCACTTTGAGCGTCATCGTCAGTTTTTCTCCTGGGCCACCGTCGCACGCGGCGGGGTCGACTGGCAACGACTTCGGCCGGCCCGCGATCCCTGAGCCGCTGGTCTATTCGGGCGAAGGACCGGGCGCCTCGGAGAGACGAATCTGCCGCCTGGCGCCCGACAGACGAATCGTCAACGCCATCTTGACGGCCGCGGCCTGATGGGGCGCACCCCACTCCGCGAGCGAGGCAATGATGTTGCGGACGTCGTCAACGTCGAGGAGGTGGAGATGCGCGATGGCAATCCGGGCAGCCCGATCGAGCGCATTGGCTTCGCCGCACAGCTCGATGAGCAGTCGGGCCGCGGCTCCGTCGAACGTCGGCCCACTTCGCGCCCGCTCGAGCGCCTCGATGGCGTGGTCGATCCCACAGTGTCGGCGCGTTGGATCGCCGCCTCCAGGCAGGGAGACGACGGCTGAGCGCGGTCTCACCTCTCCCAGCGTTTGCCGCGCGCGCTCGAATCTCTTTTCATCGAGCGCGATCCGCGCCATGACCGTGAGCGCGGCGTTGCGCAGCCGCGGACGTGAGGCCGCGGCGGCGGCCGCGGAGGCCGTGTTCCAGGCCGCGGGGTGGCTCCCCTCGGTGAGCAGCCTCTTCGCAGTCTCTATCCGCGCGCTCACCACCGCGTCTGCATGTCTCCGGTACCTTCGCAGCCAACCGACCGCGATCGCGACTCCGGCGCCGACCACGAACATTCCCAGCACCGGCCTTCCGAGGAGCGCCACGAGGAGACTCGCGGTGACCTCGCAGGCGACGACGGTGATGAGCGAGACCGTGGCGCCAGGCGCCGAAGCCTCCGAGACCTGATTGGGCGCCGGGCTCCCGCCTGCTGTCGCTTTGGGGCACATCCGGTTGCAGGGATCGAGCGACCGACCCGACAGACATTTTGTCAGTCGTGCATTTCGCAACTGTTTCCTGTGGCACAGGAATGTAGTAACTACAGTTAGTTACCGTGATACGCCGTGTCACGGCGGCAACGCGCTCGTAATTTGCACGATTTGAGCTGGACGCGGCTCAGGCCCGCCTCGCGTCGCCCGGCGGCCGCCACTGCGGCCGGCGACGCGGGGGCCGGCTCAGTGGGTCTTCTGCTGCCGGCGGAAATCGGCGAGGCAGCTGCCGCACAGCTCGAGGCCCGATTCGTTGGCCTCGTCCATGGTGCGGTAGATCGGCTCGCGGCTCGCGCCGCACAGAGAGGCGGCGGGGGTGGCGGTTCTCGCGGCGGCGGGCGCGCCAGCCGGTGGGCGGGTGCGCGCTCGTCTTCAGAGCGCGGAGGTGGGCGAGCGACATGCTTGCCAGGCTACTCTCAACTGGGCGATCCGCGAGAAGTATCGTGCCTCGGCTGCAAATGAGAACGCGGCGAGGCCGCTCTGGCGAGGCTGCTCTTAAAGAGGGTCGGCGTCCCGTCGAGGTAGTTGGGCGCGTCGATGGGCGCTCGATCTTCTGTCGAGCTCGATTCGAGCGACTTCTTGCTGGCGCTCAGCCGAGCGAGGTTCTGGTCCAGCTCGTGCTCGTCGTAGAGATGCTCTGGAAGACAGAAGCCGTCGCAGAAGGCGCAATAAACGACGCTTCCGGGTCGTCGATCGGCAGCCTCTAGGTAGTCACCGTGTAGGTAATGTCGCGTGGCGGGCATTGCTCCAGTGCTTCTCCACTCGTCGACGATCGTCGATGGGAGGCGGGAGAGTAGCAGACGGTGCCGGCGAAGCCTCGGTCTTTATTGCTCAGCTCGAGACCCACAGCGTCAGCACACCCCGGCAGAGCTTGCGCTGGCGGTCATTTGAGAGGCTCTTCGCTATGATACCTGCGATGTCCGCCGCCGGTCTTCCCGCGCCCACCGCGCCGCGGCCGGTGGTGATTGTCGGCGCCGTTCCGGCCGGTCTGGCCACTGCAGCCTGTTCTCAAGCGACGCAACGTCGACGCGCTGGTGCTGGAGGCCGGGCCGTCGCTGGCCAACTCCTGGCGGAACCACTACGACCGGCTGCACCTGCACACGGTCAAGCAGCAGTCGTCTCTCCCGGGACTCCCTTTCGGCAAGGAGCTGCCCCGCTACCTGTCGCGCGGAGACTTCGTCGCCTACCTCGAGTCGTACGCAGCGCGCTTTTCGATCGCCCCGCGCACGGGCGAGGTGGTGCCGGTGATCCGCGGGGCGCATGTCGACTGTGTGCTTGACGTCGCGCCAGCCGCGCTCGACCTCGTAAAGCGCCTTGTAGCCGTGGGCGAGGTCGGCGGGCGTGAGGCTCTCATCGGAGGTCCTCAGTAGGAACTTGCCGTCGAGCTTGGCCTCCTTGGCGACGGCTGCGCGGTCGATCCGGAGCTTGCCGGTGGGTGTCTTGCGCAGGAAGCGCTTGTAGGCGGGCTTGGTGGACAGCGCGCCGTAGAGCTCTTGACGCTTGCTCGGCGCCAGCGCGTCGGCGTGGTGGATCTCTTGGGCGAGGCGGTCGAGGATCTGCTCGCGCACCGCTCTGTCGCGCTCGGCGCGCTCGGGGTTCTGACAGATCACGAACCGGTCACGCACTGTGCCGTCATCGATCCGGACCTGCTTGACGCGCAGGTTCCCCTCGACGGTCTGGTAGCGACCCTGGCGGGCCAACGCGGCGTTCGCTTCCTTGGAGTCTCCGCGGAGCTTCTCACCGACGATGTAGTGCCCGCCAGCGCGTTGCAGGTAGCGGCGGTTGCGCTCGGACGTGAACCCGCGATCGAGCACCCAGATCACGCGTGAGAGGTTCCAGCCGCGCAGATCATCCTTGACCTTGCGGATGATCACCTGATCAGAGGCGTTGCCGGGAAACGTCCACATCCTGACCGGGATCCCCTGGCGGGTGACCGCCATCCCGACCACCACTTGGGGCAGGTCCGGGCGGTGATCCTTGCTGTGCTTGCTGTAGCGCCGCCGGCCGGACTCCTCAAGCACCGGCTCCGGGTCACTGTCACCATCCAGGTCACTGTCACCATCTAGGTCACTGCCGGGTTGCTGGTCCTCGTTGTCTTGAAGCTCGTCGGGCAGGCGGTCGGTCTCCCAGTAGGTCGAGGTGGTGTCGAAGAACAGCAGGTCAACCTCGAGGTCCAGCAGGTTGGCGACTGTGACGAACACGCGCTCCTGCAGCTCGCCCAGCGCGGCGTGCAGGAAGTCCATCGCCCGATAGCACTCATCGTCTGAGACCTCGGCCAGCCCCTCGATGAACGCCCGCTCGCTTACCCACCCACAGCCGGCCAGCTTCGAGAGCGGCTTGACCGACAGGCGATTGGCGACCATCGCGAAGATCGCGCGCTCCACCCGCTCGCCCGCAAGCCGCCGGCCGCCGGCACACTTGATGATCGTCTTGCCGATCTCCAGGCGCTCCCACAGCCGGTCAGCCAGCCACGCCGACCCCATCGCCCGCGACTCGATGATGCTGACCTCACCCGACGCGGTCGCCGCGACCGCCTCGCCCGGATCGAGGAAGCGGCTGATCGAGCGCACCAGCCGCGCGAGCCCGTCACGGTCGACCTGATCAGCACGTCCGAAGCGGTGGATGACCCGCGCGCGCGGCACCCCAGTCCTGGGGTCGCGCTCGTTCTGCGCCAGCGCCAGGTACGAGACGCTGCTCCCGTCCGCGTTCCGCCGCTTCGTCTCGCGGAGATACATGCCCCTACACGATAACCGGCAACGCCCGTACTCACAAGCGAAATTCGCTAGAGCGTGTGCCTACACGATTTCGACTCTGGCGACACTCACACCCAACGATTTGCAGGGAAAACGTGTTCCAGAACCCTTTCAGATGCCTACGACCTGCGGAACTCCGGTTACTCATCCGATATACCCTCGGAAAGTAACCACCACCGCTCGTGCATTTGCCAAAAGGTAGTCTTAGGTGAGCGGCCTACCGTTCATCGTGCCGCACCTACCGTTCGTCGCCTTCTTGGTACCACCGAGCTAGTCTTTGATCGCGGCGCGCGGAAGACCGGAGTAACGTCTCGTTGGCGTTGACACATGAGCACCGCACTCATGGTCAGTGTCTCCCGTCCAGGTCTTACCCGTCCGCATCCCGGCGGCGCGCTCTCGCGTTACGCGCCGCGGAAAACCGGCTGCTTTTCACTTGAGTCAATCATCACGTGCTTCGTTACGCATCTTTTCACCCGTTTCATGTCACCACCGCGAGCCACGCCCGCCCGCCGCCCACCGTCCCGGCCACGCCGTCGCACCGCGCCGGCGCCGCCCCGACGCAGTTAGGGCTAGAGACTTTCGCTTGAGGCAAGACGCCCGTCCAATGAGGTGAAGGAGCCGCCGGCCGCGAATCCGGCGCGCGGTTCACAACGAAAGGTATGAACTTATGAAATTGCTGCAATCGCAGCGCCCGGCCGTCGGCCTGGCGATCGCCGCAAGCGCTCTCACCGTCGCCGCAATCATCTTGATCGCGACCTCGGCGAGGCTGGCGCACGCGGCCCCAACCACGACAGGGTGCGCCGCAGGCACCACGGTTCAGACGACCAGCGGCCCGGTGTGCGGCGTCGTCTCCAACAGCGTCGATGAATGGATGGGCATCCCGTACGCGGCGCCGCCCGTCGGTTCCTTGCGTTGGGAGCCGCCCCAGCCACCCACGCCCTGGACCACGCCACTTCAGGCGACGCAGTTCGGGAGCAAGTGCATCCAGGTCTCCGGAGGGAGCGAGGACTGCCTATATCTAAACGTATGGCGGCCGGCGGACAGCTCGACGAGCCTGCCGGTGATGGTCCACATCCACGGCGGCGGCTTCTTCAACGGGAGCGGGAACGCCGACAACTCGCTGCTGGCCACGACCGGTCACGAGGTGATTGTGTCAATGAATTACCGGCTGAACATCTTCGGCTTCCTCGCCGAGAAGGCGCTCAGCGCGCACTCCGGGGACTACGGCCTGATGGACCAGCAGGCGGCGCTGCGATGGGTCCAGTCCAACGTCGCGGCGTTCGGCGGTGACCCTCGGCAGGTGACGATCTTCGGCGAGTCCGCCGGCGGGTCAAGCGTCTGCGACGCGATCGCCTCACCGACGGCCAAGGGCCTGTTCGAGAACGCGATCAGCACGAGCGGTGAATACAACACGGTACTTGGCACGCAGGAGCAGAGCCCGAGGATCCCCGAGGACCTCGAGTCCCAGGACTGCAAGTCGGCACTTCCGACTCAGGCCCAGGCCAACGCGGCGGGCAAAGAGTTCGCCGCCGCCGTCGGCTGCGGGCACGGCACCCCGAACGTGGTGGCCTGCCTACAGGCGGCTCCCATCAGCGAGATCGAGAAGGCTGCATGGACGCCGGGTGACGGCTATCAGTACGGTGGGACGGGGACGGTCGCTCCAACGATCAACGGCACGACCCTGACCATGACCCTCCGACAAGCTCTCACGAAAGGAAAAGTCAACAGCGTTCCCGTGATCGCGGGAACCGACCGCGACGAAGACCTGGTCGGAACCGCCACCAGCGCCGCCCAATACAGTCAGCTCGTCGACACCCAATACGGCGCGTTCGCCTCACAGGTGCTCGCGAAATACCCGCTCAGCCACTTCGACTCGCCCGGCGTGGCCTGGCGCACCGTTGCCGCAGACTCCGACACCGTCTGCCCATCACTGGTCACCGACACAGACCTGGCCAGCCGGATGCCCGTCTACGCGTATGAGATCGATGACAATGACATCCCGCCCTACACGGCCGCCGGAGGCATCGCCGCCGGCGCCTCGCACGTCGGCGCATGGTTCCTCAACCCGGTCACCCCAGCCCTGGACGCCAACCAACAGGTGCTCCAGAACCAGGAGATCGCGTACGTGACCGCGTTCGCACGCAACGGCGAGCCCAACACCACCGGGGCACCGCGCTGGCCGCGCTTCGACCCCAACGACAACCCCGCCGAGATCTCTCTCCAACCAGCGGGCGACACCGAGCAAGTCACCGAAGCCGAGGTCTCAGCGCAGCACAACTGCGCCTTCTGGGACAAGATCTCTCCGCGCTGAGAGACCAACACCTAGATGAGATTCCGAATCGATCAGTCATCTAGACAACACGGACAGACCGGCGTGGACCCCCACGCCGGCCTCTCCATCTCAACGGACGAGCGGTCCACCCCCTTATCGCGCCACGCCCGCCGTTCCTCGGGCGACAGCAGCCGCTCGTCGCTTCGGCTTGATGTCGTTGCGGCTGGTGACCTGCGGCACCTGCGAGGTCGAGCTGTTGGCAACCGGCAAGCGCTTCCGCTGTGAGCGACGGTATGTCGCACGGCTCCTATTCGGCGGCTGTGCCAAGACCTGTGTTCGTCGCCGAGGGCGTCTTTCCGCTTCCCCGGCGATCGATCGCTCCTGCGCCGTACAGGTTCCAGTGTTCCCCCGCGGTAGCGCTTTTCCACGGCGGTGCTCCGGTGAGACCATGGCCGGCTGTCCGCAGGCGGCCTAACCTCTGCGTCTGCTACGCGTTCGAGGCAGAACCCCGGATCGAGGTGCAACTCCTTAGCCCTACGATCGTCGCCGATCCCACCCACGCGGGATCTGATGCCTCGCTCGCTCCCGGCTTCGTGATCCTCGGGCTCTCCGATCAAACACCTGGCCACTGCGAACGAGGGAGCGACGCGAGCCCCGCAGACCGAGTGCCACGTGCCCGGATTGAACCACCGCGCGTGTGACCCAGCTTGGCCTCGTTGTCCTCGCAGTCGAGCATGAGGCGGCTCAGCTCGCAGACCTCGCGCGGATCCTCCGCAAAGATCAGCGGGTCGCCGAAGTCGACACTGCTGACAATAGTGGCGAGGCGATCCTCAAAGCCAGCCATCGTCAATACGACGCCCTCTTCGTCGACCTCCGCACGCCCGACTTGGATGGACTCGAGCTCGCTCGCAGATTGAAGACGCTCCCGCACTCGCCCGCCCTGATACTAGTCAGCGCCTTGGACGCCTCTGCGGACCGGACGTTCGTCCTGCGTGCTCTTGACTTTCTGCTGAAGCCCATCACGCCGCAACGCGTAAACGAGGCCCTTTCGGGAGTCATCGCCATCCCTCTGATCACCGAGCGTCCTGCTCCGCCGGTACCCACTCTCCCAACCTACGGGCGCTTGTCTGCGAACGATCTGATCGCGGTTGCCACCTTTGGTGGCGCCGGCACACGGGTTCTGACGAGCACTGCGATCCTCTACATGCAGTCCGCCGGCGACTACGTGAAAGTGGTCACAAACACGGAGCGCTTCCAAATTCGCTCTTCGTTGAAGCGCTTCGAGCGACAACTTGCCCGGTATGGATTCGTGCGGCCCCACCGCCAGTACATTGTGTCTTTAGCGCGGGCCGTCGAGATGCAGCGTCTGCCGAACGGCACCGGCCTGCTCGTCCTTGACAACGGTGACGAGGTCCCCGTCGCCCGACGCGAGGTTGCCGGTCTTCGCCGGCTGCTTCGAGCCTGACCAGGCGACGTCCTCCGGGCCGACGCGCCCAGGGAAGCGATCTCGCACGGTCCGCACACTCAGCAACGGCTCGAGCTGTGGGTCCGCTATCACTGCCTGGTGGCGTCGGAATGTGTGAACCCGACATCGCCATCTGCGGTCGAGCGCGACGACATTGTTGTGGTCGGCTATCGCTGGAGCAAGGACGGGAACGGCAAACTCATAGGCTGCGCACTTTTTGCTCCGACAAGAGGCGGCGAGCGAGGGCCTCGGGCGGCGTGCGTTGGCCACCGTCAATCCCGATACGACCGCCGTTGATCGTGTTTCGGCTGATACGCGAGCAAGTTGTCAGATATCGTCCGCTTTGACGGTTAGAAGATAGCCGTCGGCGCTGGCCATGTGGGTCCGAAAAGGTCCTCCTGGATTGGGCAGATCGACGCCCGCCCGAGATTCGGCCGACCCCGCTAGCTTTCTAGTTCGATCCTCGTTGGCTTTCGCGTTGGGCAAGCCTGGAGCGCAGTCGATGCCGTCCTCACCCGTCCCGCGCTTATTTCCGTCCCTGTTGCCTTCAGAGCAATGATCGCAGTCGCTCTCTTCACTGCACTGCCGAGGGACGTTGGTGTCGCAGAGGCGCGCCCGTAATGGTCCCGAAAAGCCGGGCCTCGAGACGCGTGGGTGCGCGCACGTCTGTGAACGGCCCACCGCTCAACGCGCGTATTACACCGCTGCTCGCCATTGCACTACCACTAGACGAGATTGGCTTGTGTGACAACTCGTCCTCCTAGATAACTCTCTGTGACGCGAGCGCAGATCGCGCTTCGTGCCCTCCGACGGCTTCCTGTAGAGGAGAGAGTGCCTATGGAGATCGTCGTCCGCTGCGCACAGCGGCGGTCTTGCCCGCATACGCGATCACGCGGCCCGCCTTTCGCGCCGAACTTCACTCCGGCCGACCTCCGCGTGGACCGCGGATATTTCCTAGAAACGTCTCAGAGACCGGTAACCGCAGACGCTGCCCAGCAGTTCTGTGGCGAAACGACACACATGAAAGGTAGTCAGAGTTATGATGGTTTCTCGACTTACGCCGCGGTGGATCGGCTTCGTGGCCGTTCTCGCCGCGCTCGCCGCGGTCGCCGTGCTGGTCGCGTCGGCCGGAGTCGGCGCGCGAGCCGCACGAGCCGACACACCGACCACGGCGTGCGCGCCGGGGACGGACGTCGCGATCGACAGTGGTCCCATCTGCGGGCTGAGCGTCAACGGCACCAACGAATGGTTCGGCATCCCGTATGCCGCCCCCCCGGTCGGCGCTTTGCGCTGGCAGCCTCCCCAGTCCCCGGCGCCGTGGACTTCCACAGTGCAGGCGACGGCGTTTGGAAGCGAATGCGCGCAGTCATTCTTTAGCTCGGCGGTCTCGGGGAGCGAGGATTGCCTGTTTGTGAACGTGTGGCGACCCGCCGACAGTACGATCGGCCTCCCGGTGCTTGTTCACATCCACGGGGGTGGATTCGTGGCTGGAAGCGGCAACGGGGACAACAGCCTTCTGTCCTCGACCGGGCACGAGGTCGTTGTGTCCCTCAACTACCGTCTGGGCATCTTCGGCTTCCTCGCCGACAAGGCCCTGGGACCGAACTCCGGCGACTACGGCCTGCAGGATCAGCAGGCGGCCCTTCGCTGGGTTCAGAACAACATCGCCAAGTTTGGTGGCGATCCTTCGAACGTCACGATCTACGGCGAGTCTGCCGGCGGATCGAGCGTCTGTGATCAGATCGCATCGCCGACCGCGAAGGGACTGTTCGAGCGCGGGATCAGCGTCAGCGGCGAGTACAACACGTTGCTTGGCTCGCCCACATCGCTTGAGTCCCAGGACTGCAAGTCGCAGATCCCGACGAGGTCTCAGGCCTCCGCGGCGGGCAAGAACTTCGCGGCAGCCGTCGGCTGCGGAAAGGGCACGGCCGACGTGGCCACATGCCTGCGGAATATCTCGGTGACGACCGCCGAGACGGCGGCCGGCGGAGTCGGCTACCAGGATGGAGGCCAGGGGACGGTCGGTCCGACGATCAACGGAACGACGCTCACGATGACGTTGCGACAAGCGCTCGCGAAGGGCAAGGCGAACCACGTCGATGTGATCGCGGGTACCGACAGAGACGAGAATCTCGTGGGCACCGCGACGACAGCAGCCCAGTACACGTCGCTCGTGGACACCCAATATGGGTCGTTCGCCTCACAGGTGCTCGCTAAGTATCCGCTGAGCCATTTCGATTCGCCCGGCGTGGCTTGGCGAACGGTCGCGGCCGATTCGGACACGGTGTGCCCGGCGATGGTGACAGCTCAGGACCTGGCGGGCCGGATGCCGACCCGCGAGTACGAGATCGATGACAACGATCTGCCGCCGTACCGCGCGTCGGGTACCGGCGTGGTCGCGGCAGGTGCCTCGCACGTCGGAGCGTGGTTCCTGACCCCGGCGACAACGCCGCTTGACGCGAACCAGCAGGTCCTTCAGGACCAGGAGCTCGCGTTCGTGACCGCGTTCGCGCGGAACGGCGACCCGAACACGACCGGCACCCCGGTGTGGCCGAAGTTGAACAACAGCACGGACGTGATGTCGCTTCAGCCGGCGGGCGATAGCGAGCTCGTGAGCACCGACGAGATGGCGGCACAGCACAACTGCGCGTTCTGGGATCGCGTGGCGAGGCAGGCGCCGTAGCCGAGGGAATCGTTGGCGCGGGGGCGACCCCGCGCCAACTCCTCGCCAGAGACACAGCGACGAGGGCCGGCACATAGACGAACGTGCTGCCCCCGCGACGGAGCGATCCGCTGGACAGTGAGCGGGACGGCTGGGGCACCGTGGTCCGCCGGACATCCGACGATCAGAACTCGAGGAAAGCAGCGCTCTCACGCCCGGGCGCGCTCGAGCGCTTCGAGACCGAGTCCCTCCGGTGCGTGCAGGGCAAGCATCTGAGCCCGCACGTCGGTTGCACGGGCTGTCAGCAACGAGACCGCGATCATCGCGGCAAAAGCGGCCGGGACCGTGATGATCGCCGGTTGCGTCAGGATGGCCTTGAGGGGCCCGTTAGCCCCCTGTGAACCGACGAGCAGGCCAACGAGGATCATGGTGGTGGCCAGCGCGCCACCGACGACCATGCCTGCAGCGGCCCCGCGCGCAGTCAGGCGCGACCACCAGATACCGAGCACGAACAGCGGGCAGAACGTGCTGGCGGCGAGCGCGAACGCCCAGCCGACCATGATGCTGATGTCAACGCTGCGGACCGCTAGTGCCAGGGCGGCTGACCCGGTCATGCCGAAGATCGCGATGACACGGAACCGGCGCCGCCGGACAGTCAGACTCGCCGGACGGCGACCGCGGCCCCAGACGTCGAATGAGATCGTGCCCGCGATCGAGATCAGCAGTCCGGACGACGTCGACATGAACGCCGCGAATGCGCCGGCGGCAGTCATCCCGGCGAGCACATTCCCACCTGTCCCCGGCCACGTCATCTGTGGAAGCGTCAGGACGACGGTGTCGGTCTGGCCAGTCAGGTACAAGCCCGGTGCAAGGGCTCGACCGAGCGCTCCATACACAGCAGGGAAGAGGTAGAAGAGAGCGAGAAGCGCGAGGACCCGGACCGTTGTGCGGCGCGCCGCCGGCCCATCGGGATTGGTGTAGAAGCGAACGAGGATGTGGGGAAGCCCCATCGTTCCGAGGAAGGTGGCCAGCAGCAACGAGTAGATATACAGCGGCGAGCCTTCGCCGTGGAATGACACTGGGCGAGCCCACTCGCTCCCGGTCTGGGACGGCGTCCCAGATGCGACCGGAATGACGCCTCCGGCCGGGATCGACACTCTGCCCGGCATCAGAAGGAGCTGCTCCCCAGCGTGCGCGTGCTCGACATGGCCGCGGATCTCGATACTCCCGACCGCTGGGAATCGGACCAACTGCCGATGGTCGAGGTGAACAACTAATCCAGCTGCAGGCGCGTGCGGCAGTTCATCGCCGAACAGCGTCCCCTGGTTCGGAAACCCGCCCAGATAGATCATCAAGATGATGGCCGGAAGGGCGATCGTTACGGTCTTGATCCAGAACTGGAACGCTTGCACGTAGCTCACGCCGCGCATGCCGCCGAGCGCTACGTACAGTGTGACGACGAGCCCGACGAGGACAATTCCGAGCCAGTACGGCGTACCCACGACCTGCTCGAAGGCGATGCCGGCGCCTTTCAGTTGCGGAACCAGATAGAAGCCATCGATGCCGAGCACCGCGACGACGGCAAGCATCCTCAGCTTTGCGCTGGCTAGGCGCCCTTCGGCGAAATCCGGGAGCGTGTAGGAACCGAAGCGCCGGATCGGCGCGGCGACGAACAGGAGCAAGGCGAGGTAGCCGGCGGCGAACCCGACAGCTTGCCAGAGGGCCGGCACTCCGATCTGCATCTCCAAGCCGGCGATCCCGAGGAAGCTCGCGGCCGACAGGTACTCACCGGAGACCGCGGCCGCATTCCACCAAGGGGAAATCGCACGGGATGCGACATACAGGTCGGAGGTTGTGCGGGCGAACCTCACACCCCATATGCCGATCCCGACCGTACCAAGCGTGACCGCCGCGACGGCGACGACCGGGATGATCATTCGTCGCGAACGAGGTCTCGGAAAGACTGGTCCAGAGCGTCGGCGCGCCGCTCGTAGACGAATCCGATGACGACGAACAGCGGGAACGCCGGGACTGCAACCAGCAGAACCGCAAGCGGAACACCAAGAACGTCAATCCTGTTCAACGCAGGCAGCAACGCGATCAGCAGCGGCAGCGAGCCGACCAGTCCGCCGAAAGCGACGAGTCCAAGCAGCGAAAGCTCGAGCTGCGCACGCCGCAAACGACTCAGGTACAACTCGCCGTAAGCGGTATCCTCGGCTAGCTCGTCCCTAGTCGTGCGTCGCGTCTGAACGGAACTCGCGCTCACTTTCGCACCCGGCGACGCAGCTCCGGCACGTGCCGACGGGCGACCGGGACCTCGCCGCCGTTCTCGAAGCGCACCACGGCGGTGCCATTGAGATGCGCCCGGATCTCGATCGCGCGCGTCAGGTTGGCGAGATACTGACGATGTACACGTAGAAATCCGCACGCGATGAATCGTCGCTCGACATCGGTCAGGGACGAGCGCAGGAGATAGCGTCCGCTGTCGGCATACACCCTCACATAATCGCCATGCGCCTTGACGTACAGGATCGAGCTGGGCGCGAGGAGGCGCAACCCACGCTCGCGAAGATCGTGGACGGCGACGCGGTCAGACTGCCCGCGGTGCTCCGACGGCTCCTGCGGCTCGCCAGAGACTGGCGCTGCAGCCTCGATTCGTTGAAGCGCCTCGTCGATCCGCTGGGGCGTCACCGGTTTCATGAGGTAATCGAGAGCGCGCAACTCGAACGTCGCGACGGCAGACGTGTCGAAGGCGCTCACGAACACGAGAGCGGGCGAGTTCGGAAAGGTCCTCAGTATCTTCGCGAGCTCTAACCCGTCGAGTTCGGGCATCCGCACATCAAGGAATACCGCATTGAACCCGCGGTGGCTTGCCTTGACCACAGCATCGTGCGCGTTGTCCGCGGTCTCGACCTCCTTGACGCGCCGATTGCCTCTCAGCAGACGAGCGAGATCCTCGAGCTGTGGAGGCTCATCGTCGACCGCAAGCACTGAGAGCGGTGCGGAGTTCATGCCGTCCGCACGCCGACGCGGTACTTAGGCACGGCCAACACCACTGTCGTGCCCTGACGCGGCTCGGTGTCGATATGGAGCCCGTAGTTCTCGCCGAAGGTGGCGCGCAGACGCCGGTCGACGTTGTGGAGTCCGGTGCCACCCGCCTCGCCGCTCAGTGCCGCGGCGACCTCAACGCTGTCCATGCCGATCCCGTCGTCACGGACGCGAAGCTCGATATCGAGGTCGCGATCGATGCCGACAATCTCGACGGTTCGCTGCCCGGTGCGAGCCTCGACGCCGTGTTTCACGGCGTTCTCGACCAACGGCTGGAGAGAGAGGACAGGAAGGACGGTCTGCAAGACGTCGGGATCGACCTGCACGCGTACAGCCAGCCGGTCGCGGAACCGAGCCTGTTCCAGGCGAAGGTACTTCTCGACGTAGTGCAACTCCTCTGCCAGCGTGACGTATGTGCGCTCGCGACGAAATGCATAGCGGGTGAACTCGGCGAACTCGGCCAAGAGAGCGCGCGCCTGCTCGGGCTGGGAATGGATATAGCTTGCTATCGCTGCGAGCGAGTTGTAGACGAAATGTGGCGAGATACGAGCGCGGAGGGCGTTGAGCTCGGCACGCGTGAGCCGCTCCTCTTGGTATCCCACGACCGACAGCTCGACCTGTGCGGAGATCAGCGCGGCCGCCTCGCCGACGACGCGCGCATCATCGGGTCGCAGGCGATAGTCCTCGTCAAACAGCGCGATCATTGCGCCGACCGTCGTGTCTTGGACCCTGATGGGAGCGACGACCGCAGGGCGCCTGAAGCCCGAGACTCGTACCGCGTTCGCGCGGGGCTGTACGTGGACGCGCCCATCGATCACTTGTCGAGAGAGATCGCGCAGACGCTCAGTTGCTGCATCTGGCCCACGCTCGCCGTCGAGCGCGAGCACGCGGTCTCCGTCGGTGACCGCGACTGCCGAGGCCTGCGTCAGCGCTCGAAGGTGAGGGGCAGCAGCCTTTGCGCTCGTCTCGCTGAGACCCCGCCGAAGGTGCGGCACCGTGGCGCTCGCGTGATGGAGGGCGCGACGCATAGCTTCCCGCTCAGGGCTCAGTACCCGGCGCGGGGCTGACGTCAAACGCCACGCGCCAACGGCAGATCCCGCGATAGCGACGACAAGCAGCAGTGCGAGCGCTGCCTCCATGTCTCTCCTGGTCTCCCTCGCTGGAGGTCTTCCGCGACAAATACTATCGAGACCGCCTGGCAAGCGTCGCTCAACGGGGGGCCGCTCGTCGCGGGATTTCCGCCGTTCGTCGCAAGACCGAGTCCGCCTGTCTCATCGGTCTTCCCAGACGGTGAGATCGCCCACTACATTTGCGCGCAGCAGATGGGAGCCCAATCGGTTGCGCGAAGACGAGGTACTGATGCAATGAACTGGAGGCTGAATCATTCCGAGAAATCACGCGGCCCTGCCGACGGCGAGTGGCTCTTGATCTATCGAGGACGTACGTCGTTGAAAGGCCGGTTGTCAACTGCCTTGCGACAATCGAGGCGCCTAAGATCGCAGTGCGCCAAGGGCATGGGTGGCAGTCGAGTTAACTGCGACGGGCAGCGTGGAGGAGCAGTCAGGATGCGGTGTGGCTGGCGAGAGCCTGGGCTCTTCGGCGGGTGTAGTACACAACTGCGCTCGATCGCGACGCGGCTAGACCAAGCGCACGGTGTGGTGAGGTTGGAGATCGCCTCGGTGACCGCGCTCACGCGCATCGGGGACTCGTCACCGGCTAGCGGCACACCGCCTTGGTCCAGGCTGAGCCCCGAAAGCAACCCTCACGAGATCTGTCTCCTGCCTGCGGTCGACATCGAGCCGGCGGCCGGGCGCCAAATCGTCGCGCAGCGCAACTGCTCAATCGGGAGCAGCATCGCCGCGTGACACGCAGAGAAGAGTGGAACCACCGGCGCGATGGGGTCGTGCCGCGTCACCAACAGTTCAAACAATCGAGTAGGAGGCTACGATGGAAGCGACTCAGCTTGGCGTGCGCGAGAATGAGGTTGCACCCGCGTCCGGCCCGACCAACCCGGCAGCGGGCTGGGCGCCGGCGGATCCGGGGCCGCTCGGGCTCGCGGCGTTCGCCGGAACGACGTTCATGCTCAGCCTGATCAACGCCGGGCTGGTGGGCACCCATGCAATCCCGGGTGGCGGACTGCTGCCGATGGTCGCCGCGCTGGCGATCGCGTACGGCGGCGTCGCGCAGTTTACCGCGGGCATCTGGGAGTTCCGCACCGGGAACACCTTCGGTGCAGTCGCGTTCTGCTCGTACGGGGCATTCTGGATCTCGTTCTACTTCATTGTTCAGTCCGTCGGCAAGAACGCGCCGACCGAGGTGTTCAGCGGGCTGGGGTTGTACCTGTGGATGTGGGGCATCTTCACCGCGTACATGTTCATCGCATCGCTGCGGACCTCGGGAGCCGTCGCCCTCGTGTTCCTGCTGCTGACGATCACGTTCATCATCCTCGGCATCGGCAACTCGGCGCTTGCCGGGACGCACAGCGCCACCAACGGGACGATCAAGCTCGGTGGCTACCTCGGGATCGCGACCGCGATCGCGGCGTGGTATGCGTCGTTCGCATCCGTGATCAACAGCACGTTCGGGCGGACGATCGCTCCGGTCTTTCCGCTCCGGCGATAGCAGACAAAGGTCTACCTGCGCCGGTATGCGGGTAGAGCTCGTGGTCCGTCTGAGTTTTGTTGGTAATTGCATTGAGTGCCACTCGCTAACCACACTTAAACGCGAGACAGCACAACAACGATCTAGAAATCGCCGCACACCGCGGCCAGTCCGGGCGCTGGCGTCAACCCGCCTGCGCCTCGGGCGCGCCAGCTGTGAGACGCCAGCGCGAAGAAGGAGAGGCTTGATGGCAGACACGGTGACGACTCCGGCAGGCGAAGGGACCCTGGCGGCCAAGCTCGAGTCGATGCTCGAGATCGAGAAGTTCGAACCGCCTGAAGACTTCCGCAAGCAGGGGCTCTTGAACGACCCTTCGATCTACGAAGAGGCCGAGCGCGACTGGCAGGGATGGTGGCTCAAGCAGGCCAAGGAGCTGCACTGGTTCACAGAGCCGACCGAAATCCTGGACGACTCCAACCCGCCGTTCTACAAGTGGTTCAGCGATGGCAAGATCAACGCGTCATACAACTGCCTCGATCGCCACGTCGAGGCCGGCAACGGTGACCGGATCGCATTTCACTGGCGCGGCGAGGAAGGCGAGGAGCGCGACATCTCCTACGCCGATCTGCACCGCGAGGTACAGAAGTTCGCCAACGCGCTGAAGGACCTCGGAATTGAGAAGGGCGACATCGTCGGTATCTACCTCCCGATGATTCCCGAGGTCGTCGTTGCGATGCTGGCGTGCGCGCGGATCGGCGCCCCCCACAACGTCGTCTTCGGAGGGTTCTCCGCGGACTCGGTCCGCGAGCGGATGGAGTTCTCAGAGGCGAAGGCGCTCGTCACGATCGACGGCGCGCGCCGGAAGGGCAAGACCGCTCCGATCAAGCAGCAGGTCGACAACGTGATGGGCGACCTCGAGACGCTCGAGCACATCATCGTCGTGCAGCACACGAAGGCGGAGTGCGAGATGCAGGACGGCCGTGACGTGTGGTACCACGAGATCGTTGCGAAGGCGGCGGACGAGTGCCCCGCCGAGGAGCTCGACGCCGAGCATCCGCTGTACGTGCTGTACACGAGCGGTTCGACCGCCAAGCCCAAGGGCGTGCTGCACACCACCGGCGGATATCTGACCGGCGTCTCCAGCACGCACAAATACATATTCGACCTGAAGCCTGAGCAGGACGTGTTCTGGTGCTCGGCGGACGTCGGCTGGGTAACCGGCCACTCCTACATCGTCTACGGGCCGATGTGCAACGGCGCGACCAGCGTCATGTACGAGGGCGCGCCGGACTACCCGCACAAGGGGATCTGGTGGGAGCTCTGCGAGCGCTACGGCGTGACCCAGTTCTACACTGCGCCGACCGCGATCCGCGCCTGCATCAAGTGGGGGGTTGAGCACGTCGAGAAGTTCGACCTGAGCAAGCTGCGGCTGCTCGGTTCGGTCGGCGAGCCGATCAATCCGAAGGCGTGGCTGTGGTACTACGTCGTCGTCGGCGGCGAGCGCTGTCCGATCGTCGATACCTGGTGGCAGACGGAGACCGGCGCGATCATGATCACGCCCTTGCCGGGGATCGTCGCGACCAAGCCGGGCTCGGCGACGCGCCCATTCCCCGGCGTGGCGGCGGAGGTCGTCGACGAGCGCGAGGGCAAGCCGATGTCGGAGGGGCAGGGCTTGCTGGTGCTCACGCGTCCGTGGCCGTCGATGCTCCGGACCCTGTACAAGGAGGACGACCGGTTCATCGCGACGTACTTCTCGCGCTTCGGCAAGGAGACCTACCTCGTCGGCGACGCCTCGCGCAAGGACAAGGACGGCTACTTCTGGATCATCGGCCGGATCGATGACGTCGTCAACGTGTCCGGGCACCGCCTCTCGACGGCCGAGGTGGAGTCGGCGATCGTCTCCCACCAGATGGTCGCCGAGGCGGCCGTGATCGGTCAGAGCGACGAGGACACCGGCCAGGCGATCTGCGCGTTCGTCACCCTCCAGGGAACGATCGAGGGCACAGACGTGCTGATCGAGGACATCCGCGCCCATGTCGGCGAGCGAATCGGCAAGTTCGCCCGGCCCAAGCGGATCATCTGGGCCGACGACCTGCCCAAGACCCGCTCGGGCAAGATCATGCGCCGGCTGCTGCGCGACATCGCCGAGGGCCGCGCGCTCGGCGACGTCACGACGCTGCGCGATCCGGACGTGATGTCCCAGCTCGAGGGCAAGATCCACGAAGAACACACCGCGGACCTATGAGGCGCGGTTCTCAGGAGGCACGGGCGCTGCGCCCACGTGCCTCCCGCGCAACCCATACAGCCTCGCGTGCTTCGCCCAGCCTTGCGCCGCCGTACCCACGGCTTGCGACCAGCAAGCGGACACAACACCGCCGTTACGAGAAGTTGCCGTGTCGGGCGGCCCCATCTGGCAGCCCGAACGCCGCCGGCCCCAGCGCTCGAGGCTCGGCCGCTTGCCGCACCGCGAGTGGTGATGGTAGACGGCTGATTGCCTGCGTAACTGTCAGTTCCCATGTGGACTGTGTTGACCAGGGCAAGGCCCCAGGATGGGTGATGCTCAAGACGCAGAGGTGGGGCATCCTCCGATGAGCCCCGAGACTCCACGAATCGTTGAACGCCTCCACAGGATCATGCAGTCAGCGCTGAGCCGTGCCGAGCGATCGCTGCGACCGCGACAGGGCACGTGCGCGAGAAGGCCGGCCAGTATCTGGATGCCGCCAGACGGCGTCGGGTCGGCCGTCTCTGGAGGCGGCCAGCGGTCACGGCAGTTTATCTCATCGGCTCGGTTCCGGGAGCCGCAGCCGCGAGACGAGCGAACGCGCACACACGTCGACGCTGCGCCACAGATCACGAGCGTGATCTACGAGCTCTTGGATGCGCATTCCGACACGGCACAATTGGCGGCGGGGCTTGCCGATGATCCTGTGTGGGACGCGCACCTCGACTACCTCCGAGCCTTGCAGCGCAAAGGTCGAGAAGCGCTAGCCGGTATTGCGGTGCGGGAAAGCGCCTGAGAACCGACGCTCGTCCGTATGGTCCGCTACGGGCCTGCGCATGCTGGATCGCCTTCGCTCCCGACTATGGGTCGCTGTCGCTGTTTCTCAGCTCAGTCAGGTGGAGTAAGAATGTCCGGATCGTCGTGGGTCTTCGGCGGCGGCCTCCACCGGTTGACAGTTACACAGTACCCTTGCGACAGTGTCTGCGTGAGCGACACTGCTCGCGATGGACAGCTCGAGGCGGTCGGCGTGGGGCTCGATCGCGATCACCAGCTTGGCGAGGTCGCGGTAGCCGATGATCCGCCGGAACTGCTGCTCGGCGACGAGCATCGCGGCGGCGGTCCAGCCTACCGCCTCCGGCACAAATCCCGAGCCAGTGTCCTCCCCGGATGACGATGGGAGAACCATGATCGCGACGCGCCCAACACACCGAACGCAACGGCCAAGAGGACGCGGCCGCGGCGGGCTGGCGTGGCGCTTTGGACCGAGGCGCTCGAGCGGCTGCTGGTCCACACGTCCGCACGGTTGAGCGCGAACGCGATCGCTCAGCAGGCCGGCGCCTGCTAGAACCCGGCCCTCCAGCTGCTGCGCGAACTTGAAGCGGCGGGCCGAGTTCGCCGGTCGGGATCGCGCCGCTCAACCGTGTGGCGGCTGGTCACCGACGAGGAGCGCATCGCACGCGCGGCCGAGCTTGAGCGCCCCAGGAGCATGCCCAGCCAGCAGCGCCGGAGGGCAAGGGTTTCGTAAACGTGGTCGATCAAGGAACGCCACGGTTCGCCGCGATACCAGGACGCGCGGCACCCGCGCGATCGGCTTGTCGAGAGGCTGTCGGAATATCAGTGCTATCTGGGGCGTTCAAGACACTGCTCGTGTGGCTCGAGATTTCGTTTCGTGTGAGCGGGGTCAGTTGTTGTTGATGCCGCCATGGTTGGCGGAGTGGCTGCCGGAGAACCACCACCCGTTGCCGGGCCGAACAGACTCAGCGCCTTATCGAGTTCAGCGTCGTCGGTGAAGACCTGCTTCATCAACCCAAGGCCCTGGGGGATCGTGAGCGCGCCGAAGGCGCCTTGGAGCGCGCGGCAGGCGATGAGGCCGATGGTCGGCGCGGCTGTCGACGTGGCGGAGAACAGCGTAAGGCCTGCCGAGCCGACGAGAAACAGCTGGCGGCGGCCGAAGATGTCGCCGAAGATGTCGCCGAGCCGCGCGCCGGCGATCGGCAGGACGGCGACCGCCGGGCGGGGTGTCGCGATGTTTGAGCGGGACAGAAACGCCAATCGACGGAGGTAGGCTGCGAGGCCATAACGGGGCGAGGGCTGAGCGAGGGAACCGATCGGGTTGTGGACCCCCGCCGGGCGGTCGCCCTGGCGCGCCATTACCGCGACGCGGAGGGTCTCTCGATCTGCGAGATCTCCCGGCGGCTGAGGCGGGCCGACGCCACCGTCAAGGCGTACCTGTACGACCCATCTGATGCTAACAAAGGGCCCAGCTGGGAACGGGAGGCCGAGCCAGGGGGTCGCGAGCTCCGGAGTTACCCGCCCGCCGCGCCATCACGAGGAGACGTCCTTCCCCGACCGACGTTTTTCTGCGCTCGGCCGGCTGTCCAGCACCGCCGGTAGGCTTGGGGTTCTCATGCTCGACCGGGTCACGGAACGGCGCCGCGCCGCGCAACTCGCCCGCTACTACCGCGACGAGGAGGGTCTGGTCTGTCGATCGCCGAGATCGCTCGTCGGCTGGGGCGCGCAGAAGCAACTCTCAAGGCGTATCTCTACGATCCGACCGGCGATAAGGCACGGGAGGTCAAGGCGCGCTACCGGGGAGTGTGTCGCGGCTGCGGCGCGCCCACCGCGCCGCGGAACGGCAAGGGCGACGCCTACGCGTATTGCAAACGCTGCCATCCCGGCGCGATCGAGCGGCAATGGACCCGGGAACGGGTTCGCGAAGCGATGCGCGCATGGCGAGCGCGCTACGGCGCTGCGCCGTCCTCGTCCGACTGGTCGCGCACCCACGCACGCCGGCGCGGCGGCGAAGCGCTCAAACGACTACATGCCGGAGAATGGCCCGCGCCGTCCACTGTCACCGATCTGTACGCCAGCTGGGCGGCGGCCGTCGCGGATGCCTTCGGCGGCGGCTGAGCGTTCGGGGGTCAATGCCGTTGACACTCGAACGCGGGCTGGCGCTCGACCGCATGTGAACGGGAGCGGCTAAGGTCGCCGCAACGCTTCTGCCATTGCGTCCGTCGGGGAGGCGCGACGCCGCGAGCCCGCGGTCGTCTCTCGGCAGCCGTCCGTCGTACGGAGGCCCAAATTCCGGGAGCGCCGGGCAGGCGGCCACGCCGTGGCGCGACTATCGCAACCAGTGGGGAAGCCATCGTGAGCACCGGGCGCCGCCTGACGCGCGGCCCGTCGCCAAAAGAGCTCGTGAGCTCCGCGACCGGCCGCGATCACAGCAGTCGTCACCGGCACCAATGGCCGACGGCTGCATCACGCCTGGAGCAGCAGTCAGCCGCTCGGCTTCCTGGTGGCTGCTTTGGTGGCCGACCAACAGAGCGTCGACCTTAGCGGCTCGGTTCTGCGATTCGCCCAGACCGCCGCGCACTGTGAGCGCTTGGGCTGGCGCCGGCTCAGCCACAGAAGCGACAGCGACGCTGCTTCCGGGTCTCGCGTCGTCCGGGCCACCTGCAAGCGGTCCGGCGATTCGCCACAGCAGTCACGGCCTTTCGGCGGGTCGACGCCCTACGCCTGAAGGCTTATCCGTCGCGCTGCGGCCTCCCGCATGGAAAGGAGCGGCGTCAGGTGTCAGCCGGACCACCGCAATACTTTACTGCTTGACACCAAACATCGCTGGTGCGCGCCCTCAATCACGGCCGGGCCACCGGGCCCAACCTCCAGCTACTGCGACTGGTGATTGGCGGTAAGTTCTCGCGACGATGCAACGGTCTCGCTAGGATATAGAAGGTTCATATTTCGGCCATTGACTGCCACCACCGGTGCGATGACACAGCACGAAGTTGTCTTGACCAAGAACGTCTTTGTTGCCGGCAGTGAACCCCGCGTGACTTATAACCCGCGGGCCGACCGACGTCTTGAGGAGGAAGTTCAGGAGTATCTCGCCAGAGGACCCGGCAAAGCGCTCGCGATTACCGGCCCGAGCAAGTCGGGCAAGACAGTCCTCATCAACCGTTTAGTACCCGCTGATCGAGCTATCTGGATGCACGGTTCCGACGTACGCTCCGTTGACGATTTGTGGCATGCGGCAATCGACTGGCTAGGTCTCTCCGATGAGGTTGAGCTTACGACACAGCAAGTTGAAGGAGGCGCTGACGAACGAAGCGCCACGCTTGGCGTACCTCGGGCCGCGAGTGTGAGTTGGGGCAGAAGCAGTTCGCTCAGCGGGAGCTCAACGTACCGAACCTCACGCCGCTTGACGCTGGCACAGGTCGCGCGCGCTGGACTGGCGGAAATGGACGGTGAGGTTCCTATTGTCATCGACGACTTCCACTATGTGCCGGGTCCACTCAAGCAGGATATTGCCCGAGCACTGAAGACGATCATTCCCTACACAAGCGTTGTACTTATTGCGGTACCACTTGAGGCGTTTGCCGCGGTCAGGAGTGAACCGGACATGTCCTGGCGAGTGGCCCAGCTGCAGATCAAGCCCTGGTCAAGAAGCGAACTTGAGTACATTGCTCACCGCGGGTTCGAAGCACTCCGCGTGAGCGACCATGACGCCGTGGCGCGAAAGCTGGCTCAGAACAGTTATCGGGCACCGTTTCTGATGCAGGAGCTGTGCTACGAGTACTGCAGTGTTAACGGTCTTATCCAGAGTGTCGACCCGCCGATCGCAGCGCCTCGCTTGTCTTCCTGGAAGACTTTCTTTCAGCGCGTTGCAGATAGAAATCCTCCGATGATCTTCGAGCCGCTGCTGATGGGTCCGGCGAGAAGGAGATACGGGAAACGGGTCCTGACTGACGGTACGAAGACAGACATATTCGGAGCGTTACTGCGAGCCATTGCGCAGGCGGGTCCCAAGCAGACGACTCCGCTGCACACCCTTGCGAGGGGAGTAGACAACCTGCTGTTCGAGAGCGTAACGCCTGCAGACGTGGCCCGTGCACTCGCTGATATGTCCAAGGTCGCTTGGGAACAGCGCGGGTCTGCCGATCAGGCACTGGCATATCGCGATGGCCATCTGCACATCCTCGATCCATTCCTCCTATTCTTCCTCCACCACGGCAGCTGGAACGTCGCAAAGGAGCTGAAACGCAATTGAGAGATGAGTCGTGGTGCTGGGTGGCAGCACGAACCCTGCGCGGGGCAGGCATACATGTGCAGTTATGAGCGCAGTGCGCGGACATGAACCGAGCCGGCGCCCGGTTTTGAGGCGCTCAGGCGGCTCTGGAAACATCACAGGGGCTTGCGTCCTGTTCGTCATAAGACACGACCCTTGTACATGGGTGAGAAGGGCCGTCCGACATACCGAGCACAACGCCGACACGCGTGCGAAAGGGCGGACGTGTTCTTGCCCGCGGTGCTTGAACTCGCTTGGGTCGACACGGCTGCGCGGGCGTGACTTGCGCGGGCGCCGCCTCAGACGAGGCGTCGCGGTGAGCGCCGCCGGAACTGTCAGTGACGCCGTCTGACGCAGGACCATACCCGGGTGTACAGCGGGGAGGGATCCGCAGCGGCGGGGCGCGGCGGGCTCCTACAAGCAATACGACGAGCAACGAGGCGCGACCGAGCGGTAGCCCACCTGCTAGTTGACCGATCTCTGATCGTCAATCGCGGTCGTATGCGTAGCGGTCAATCCGAAACATTGCGACGATCACGAGCTAACGCACTTCGCCCCGCCGGGACACCTGGCAGGACGGCGTTGTGGACTTCACGCGTCGATTCGACCGCCCGTCGCACGCCAATTGGGATCTCTGCGGGGCTTCTGATGACGTGCGTTGCACGATATCGACGTCGGCTACCCGGCGGGTCTCGGCAGCTGCGCCCCAGCGCCGGTGCCGGACGCCGGAGGGTGCGTCGTGTGCCCTCGGAGCGCACGGTCGGGCTGGGGCGAACGAGGCGTCGGCTGCAGATCCAGGCCCATCAGTGAGGGCCGCCGTCTTTGCCCGGTGTCGTACACCACCAGCCCAAGCGCCGCCGGATATGCCGGTGACTCAAGCATGTTGGAATCAAGCGCTACGCGCATCCGTGCCAACTACGTGTATTGCTGCGTGGATTGGCCCGATGGGAGTGCGTCACCGTATTCCGGAACCGGAACATGTCGCGCGACGCCCGCTCGCGCACGAGCTGGATCTCAAGCTGTCGCCGGTTGCGGCACGCGACCGACGGCGAGCCGCCGCGATACGCGGGCGCGTCTGGCCGTCGACAGCGAGCGGGCGCGGGGCAGTGAAAGAAGCCAGGATAAGGAGATTGCCGCCCACGATTGCGAGAGCGAGTTCGCCGGCCCCTAGCTAGCCGGCGAGCTGACTTCGGCCGGGATCGCAGCCCTCACGCTATTGCTTCCACGCCGCGTCGATGCTCGACGGCCCGCAAACGGTTGGTCCACTTGGCGTGGTCCTCCATTCCTGGGAGAGCATCCGCCGCGGCGCCAATCCAAGGCTTTGTGCTCAGGCCGAATCGCAGAAGCGCGCCGCCATGGTCGACGCTCTTCTGCTCGCCACCAAAGCAGCCACCAGGCAGTCCATCCGGCTGACTGCCCCTTCCGGACAATCTGGGCAGCGACCCAGCCCCTCGCGCGGCACGGCCCCTTTGGTCTGAGAGCGGTGGCCGGGGCGGCGTCAGCGACCTCGGCGGCGGCGAGCAGCCCACCGCGGAAGCGAGCGCCGCGTCGACGTCGGGTCGCCCTCGGCCAGGACGCGGAATGTCGCCTTTGCGCTCGGAGGCCTTGCGATGCCCGGTGGAACAAAAGCGATTGACGGACACCCTCGGCCTCACGCGAGCGTGTGTCTGGCGTCCCTCCGCGCGGCCTGATAGATGTGCCTCGCTCAGGCTGGTAGCGCGCCGATGGCCCGGTTCTCAGGAATCGCGGTGGTCGACCGGCAGCACGCGGTAGCCGGCCGCCGCGAGCCATGATCGCGCGCGGCCGCGCTGGCGCTCCTCTGAGACTGCGTGCCATCGCTCAAGCTCGCCGGGCCAGCGGGCAAGCTCGTCCTTGAAGCGGCGAAACGCGCCGCGGCCTCTGATCGCGATGGCCAGGCACTCGGCCCGGCCAGGGTCCTCGACCGACGCGATGAACAGCTCCATGTCCCGGTAGCCCTCGCGTGAGCCCTCGCCGTGGACCGCCAGCCACCGCTCGGGATCATCGGCGGTCTCCTCGTCTTCCTCTCCGGTCTCCAGGGCGTATTCGATCGCTGCCTGAGGCCACACCTCACCAGTCGTGATATCGATGCGGCCCCCGACGCTGAGTGGATCGCCCTCGAGGACGCCGGCCAGCTCCTCGAGATCGACGGGCAAGGCGCGCAGCATCGCCGCCGGTCCGCTGCCGAGCTGAGCCTCAAGCTGGTCGGCCAGCTCATCATCCCCCTCCCAGCCTCGCTGCCGGAGGCCGACCACGAGTTTGCGAGCCAGCTCGGCGGCTCCGTCCACGCGCTGCATGACAGCCGCGATGAGACCGTCGCCAGCCAGCTGCAGCGAATCATCCTCGGCGCCGACGCCGCGGAGCAGCTCGACCACAGCCGGTCCGTCACCACGGTATACCGCCGCCCGCAGGGCAGAGCGCTGGTCCTTTGAGTCCATCTCGCTCTGCGTAGTGTTGCGCTGCCAGGCCCAAGCCGTGGCCCATCATCCGCGCCGTGAGGGGCGCAGGTTGGCGAGCGCGAGCCTCGTGTCCTGCGCTGGCGCAGTTCTGTGGATATCACAGGCGGGACGTCCAGCACCTCAGTACGCCGAAACGCCTCGCCCGAGTCGCCCGTCTCCCACCCCGACCCTCGCGGCGCAGCTGGCGACCGGATCCCGCCGCGACGCACCTCTCCCCGTTCTCTGAAGTGATGCGGCCGCTTCCGGTCCACGCTTCTGTGGATTCTCCGAAGCCACGCCGCCAGGCCGCTGCGTCCATTCAGGCAAGCGCGGCCCCGCGAGCCGGCGGTCGTCTGTCCGAAGCCGCCGGTTGTGGGGATCACACAGTTCGGTGATCGCCGGCAGTCACGACCACGCAGCCGATCCGACTATCGGAACCGTGGCATTGCGCAAGCGCGCTCGGCCCTGCCTCCGCAGGCCGCCCGGCGCGAATGCAGTCGTGCGGCCGGCGCAGGGCCGCGACGATCGGCGTGATTCAGATGTCGCCATAGGCATCGTGAGTTCTGCGGCGGCGGGACGAGCAAAGCGATAGTCCGGCGCTGGCTCGTCCAACGCGTGCTGTTGGGCGAATGCACAAGTGGCCAGCCCGGCGCTCGGGCTGCCGGTCGGCGCTCGTGCCTTCACGCGAAAGGGCAGGGGAACCGCACCGCATCCCCGGACGAAAAGCACATGTCGCGTGTGGTCCCGAGGAGCGGGCCGGGAGACAGCGGTCGCCCTCGAACCGCTGCGCTCGGATCCGGGCGGCGGGAGAAGCCAGCCGCCTGGGCTCCTGCTGTCCGTTGATACGAGGCGTGCGGACGCCCACGGACCCGTTGCGAAAGCAGAAGTACTCGGAGATCGACGCCGTGCCGCATCCGGACGCGCGCGTGGTTGACTTCCCCGCCGAGCACTGGCGACACCCTGCGGGCCACGAAACCCCATCGAGAGCGCGTTCGCCACGATGTGCCTGGGAACGCGGGTGACCGAGGGCCCAGGGTCCTGGACCGCAACGCTGGCGATGCCGACAAGCTGCTTGTAACCGCCCAGGCACCCTGGCGACAGTTCAACGGCCACTACCTCGTTGCCGACGTGCACGACGGCGGCAGGTTCAAGGACGGCATCCGGGTGACAGACGACGACAGCCACCGGACTGAATGACAGACCAAACCGTCGCCGCCTGACCTGCCTAATGCGGCAATCGACAACATTTGACAATTGTCGTCGAGTCCGGCGGGCGTATCTCGGTAAGGGCGGAACTCGTCCTGATCTTTAGCGGCGTCGGTCACCAGGTCTGTCCCACGCACAGACGAGCGGTAGCCTTGATTTGCGCCGTTAGCGATCCGGATTTTGGCTGGAACCTCTCACCGGCTGCCTCGTAGAAATCGTCCGCCAGCCGCAGTGACTCGTCGAGCTTGTCGCCAGGGTCGCCCTGCAGATTTCCGTTCAGGTCGCCATTCTGGTCGAGTTCGAGGCCGGCGCTGGCGCCAAACAAATTCGCCTGATAGCCCGCTTTGCTGCATCCGCCGAGGAGGCCGAGGCCGTGACTCGCTTCGATTGCCACGCTCGCGAATGAACCTACGGCAACTTTCGCCTTCGCAGTGACCGAGAGACCGGTGGCGTCGGGTTCGCCGTCGAGCCCGGTCGGAACTGCTACATCGGCGCCGTAGCCGATCCCGGTCTCCATGCATGTGCTCCATCCCTGCCGCGTGAAGTTCACCTTCACGCCGAGGCAGACCCCGACACACAGGCTGACGTCGATCCCAACGAGACCACTTGGGTCCCATTCGTTGGTTGGATCGTTGCCTGCGTAACGGTATAGGTTGAGGTCTCCGCCCTGGAAGGCGACAGGATCGCGGGACAGCCATCTCCCAGCGCTGGGATCGTACTCGCGGTAGCCCATCCTCACCAGATGCGTTGCCGGGTCCTCGATGCCACCGCCAAACCCAATGGCGAGCTCAAAGCTCTCGTCCTGGCTCAGAACTCGACCGAACGGATCGCGGACGATGCTGCTCATGACCTTACCACTGCTGTCGGTGATCAGGTACGGCGTCCCCACCTGGTCAGTTGCGATGAAGTATCGCGCGCCACCGCGTAGAATCGAGATAAGCCTCTCGTTGTCATCGTAACTGTAGGTGGTGAGGGTTCCGTCGGGCGCCCGGCTCGCCGTCATTTCCCAGGGCTGTCCTGGATCTCCGTACAAGTACTGGGTGGTCCCGCTCTGGTCCGTGCGTGCCACGAGGCGTAGCGACTGGTCGTACCGGTAGCTGATGGTGCTGCCATCTCCTAGGCGGGCCGAGAGGAGTTCGTGATGCGTGCCGTAGGTGAATCGGTCGTTCCCTCGCGCGATCACATTCCCGTCACCATCTTCCGCGTAGCTGAGGTTTCCCGCGGAGGTCAGTCGGTCAGCCGCGTCGTACGTGTAGGCGACTGCCGACTGCGCGGCGCCGGAGCTCTTGGCCCGGTTGCCATCTCCATCGTAGGTGTAGGTGTCCGCGGTGCCGTCGGATCGTGTCGCGCCCTTTAGCTGCCCGTTGGCGTCGTAGGTGTACTGCGTCGTCACGCTGCTCGAGCCAGCCGAATCTGTCCGGCCTGACAGCTGGCCGGTCGCTGGATTATAGGTGTATGTGGATTGAGCCACCACTGCTCCGTTGACCGTCATTGTCCGAGTCGCCAATTGCCCTAGCTTGGTGAAGGTGTTTGCGATGCCTAGGCCGTCGCCGGTGATCTGCGTGGCCGCTCCACCAGGCCCGCTCCGGTCCAGACGGAAATCGCCGTCTTGCGTGAGAAGGCCGTCGGGGTCGTAGGTGCGCGAGAGGCTCGGGCCGTCATCCAACTTGAGGCTGGTGACCTGGCCGAGCTGGTTGTTGGTGTACGTATATGCTCCCGTGTCTGGGCCGGTAAAGGATTGCGTGGCAGGCACGAGCCCGTCCCAGGTAAAGCTCTCGCCGGCTGCGCCCGCTCCGGTATCGGTCCTGGATGCAGTGGTGAGCCTGCCGAGGCTGTCGTAGCTAAGAGCTGTGACCGTTCCGAGGCTTGATGTGCTTCCGGTGAGCCGATCGGCAGCGTCGCGCGAGTAGCTCTCGACCACGCCACTCGGAGCCGTGTACGAGGTGGGGCGGTCGAAGGGCCCGCGCGCGATGGTGAGGGGGCGACTACCGGGCGACACCAGGGAACTTAGATTCCCGAACCGGTCGACCGTAACAGCGAACTGGCCGCCCAAGGGGAGCGTCACGCCGGCCAGATTGCCGCTGCCATCAAATTGCTTGCCCCACGTCGCGCCGCTGGGGTCCGTCATCGTCGTCGTCCCTTGGGCATCGGCGTACCGATAGGACGCGGTGTGGCCAGCGCCATCCTTCATTGTGAGTTTCCGACCTTCCCCGTCGTAGGTCAGATCGTCTTCTAGAGTGCCCTGTGCTAGGGAAGAAAGGTTGCCGTGCGCGTCATAGGAAATGGCTACCGAAGTAACCGACGGGTCCGGCGTGAAAAGGATGGGGCGGCCGACCGCGTCGACAGACATCTTCTGGATCCGCCCCGCCGGAGTTGTCAGGGTGAACGTCTTCGTGGCCCCGTCGTAATCGTCTGTAGTGCTGGCACCGTCGAGCGTCTGCACATCAGTCGCAGACGTCACGGAAAGGGGGTTGCTGGAGTCGCTGAGAGCCACCGACCGGGCTTCGGAATACGAAGTCACGCGTCCCCCGGGTTCCGTGATGGTGACCGACACCGGAACGGGCGCCTGCATACCGAACCGCGGGTCCGGGCCCGAGGACACGGCGGTGACCACGCCGTCGGGCGTCGTCGTTTGCACGGTGTTGCCACTGTCGATCTCGACGCTCGGCTTCTCTCCGGGCGCGTCGATCTCCCGCGTCACTTGGTCGTCCGGTGTCCAGCTGATTTTGTAACTGGTCGCTGCAGATCCATCTACTGAGACCGCGACAGTTCTGGTGTTCGAAGTCTCGCTGCGCGAGAGGGTGACGGTGCGCCCATCGGGTCCGGTGTCCTTTGTGAGATAGCCGCCGTCGCCGTAGGTGAAGGTGTGCTTGCCGTCGGGCACATCGACCTCGGTGAGCATGCCATCGTCGGTGGTCGTGAGCTTAGTCGTCTGGCCGCTGGAGGGGTCGGTGAGGCTAGCCAGGTGGCCTTGGGCGTCAGTGGTCAGCTGGGTGGTGTATCCGGTGGGGGCGACCATTCCGGTCGGGTTGCCGTTGCTGTCGCGCATGACGGTGAGCGTGCCGGCGTCGGTGGTGACAGTCTGCAGGCGGCCCTGAGCGTCGTAGCTGTAAGTCGCCGTTGTAGCTCCGGTGAGCGTGTCATGCACGGTCGCTGGTCGGCCGTCGCCGTCGTAGGTGATCAGGGACTCGCCGTCCGGGCTAGCGACGCTGAACTGGGTGGTCGTCGCACCCGGGAGCACCGGTCTGACCTCGCCGATCAGGCTTCCCGGGAGTCCTCCGGCGAACAGCAGCGAGCCGTCTGGCTGAACGGCGAGCCCCGTCGTGATCGGAACCTTGGAAATAGGCGCCGGCGCGTTCTCCGGGAATGACTCGCCGTTCATGATTGGCGTATCGATGCCGGCGACCTGGGTGATCGTGCCGTCGGGGAGGACCGCGCGGATGCGACCGGTGTCGCTCGTTTCACTCGTTTCGGAGATGTACAGCGTTCCGTCGGGTGCGAAGGCCATCGCCCCAAGCCCGTCGAGAGTCGCCTCGGAGGCCGGGCCTCCAGTTCCGCCTGACACCAGGCAGAGCGATGCTGGGATGACGGTGCTGATGGTGCCCAGCGGATCGACCTTACGAATCGTGCAGGTCACATCCCCGATGTAGAGGCTGCCGTCGGGTGCGAGCGCAAGCTTGACCGCATCGACCATCGCGGCGTCGCGCGCAGGTCCGCCGTCCCCGCTGTTGGCGCGCTGCCCCGTTCCGGCATAGCGCTCGATGATGCCGCCGGGATCTACTCTGTAGACGACCGAGTTCGACTCAGAGTCGGCGATGTAGAGCGTGCCATCGTCGGCCACCGCCAGCGACGTGGGATCCCCGAGATACGCCTCGGTCGCCGGCAGCCCGTCGTAGTTTCCGATGACGCCGCTGCCGCGTGAGTCAGGAGCACCGCCAGCCACGGTGGTGATGATTCCTTTCGAGTCGATCCTGCGGACCCGCTGGTTCGTTGTATCGCTGACGTAGAGCGATCCGTCCGCCCCGAGCGCGAGGCCCCCGATCTCGCCGCCGAACCGCGCATCCTTCGCTGGGCCACCGTCGCCGCTGAAACCGACCAGGCCGCCGGCGATGGTCTCAAGCTTACCGTCGGGACCGATCTCCCGGATCTGGCTGAACGTCTCGTTGGTCCCGTCCGGGTTGCTGGTCTCCGCGATGAAGATGGTTCCGTCCGGGCCGACGGTCATCGCACGGATCGCGGCAAATCGCGCCTGCGACAGGGATGTCCCGTCGGGACTGCTCTGCGATCCGCTCAGATCAGTGCCGCCCGACAGCAGATGAAGTGTCGCGGTCGAACTGCTGCCGGTCAGCGCCTGACCTCCGCCGGCCTGCGCGCCGAGACCCATGTCGTAGGGCTGCGGCCCCGACAGCCTCCACCCGCCCAGGCCCTCAGACGTATCGTCGGTTCCCAGCGTGCGATCCACCCATGCCGAGCACGTCGTCGCAAAATCGCGCGTGGTGTGAAACTCGACAGACCCGTCCGGGGCCGCCGCACCCCAACCACCCGCACCCCCACCGCCGCCGCTGCCGGTGCTGCTCTGACCCTCGAGCAGATCGTACGGGCGCTGGTACTGGTAACAGAGCCGCGCCTCGGCCCGCTGGGTTCCCACCATGGTTCGTCCGAAGGCGTCGGTGCCGTCCCAGGTGATGATGGCCGTCTCTTGGCCCATGTTCTTGGTCAGCGGATACCCGATCGAGTAACGGAACAGAGGATCCGGGTCCGGGCCGCTGTAGTGCGGTCCGGTGAGGATGCGCCCGCCGATGCTGACCTCGGGGATCGCCCATAACTGAAGATCTCCCGACGGAATCGTCGAGGTATCCGCAGGGGTCAGCGGGATCTTGACCGTGTAGGCGCTCGTCTGTCCCGGTTGTATCGCGCTGCTGTAGTCCAGCGAGAACTCCGAGCCAGGGATCGCCAGGCTCTCCCCAAGCGACTGGCTGTCACAGCCGATGATCGATCCCGGTTTGGTCGGCTCGGCGCATGGCGTCGGCGGGGCGCCGGGCGAGGGGGCATCTGGCGCGATCGATCCCTTCGGGAAGCCGCCGAAGTTGTAGTCGGCCACGGAGAAGTGATCAATCGGGACTCGCGTCAACTGCGTGCCCGCCGAGTACAGGGTGGCGAGCTCTTTGCGCTCCGCGTCGGAGATGCCGGTGTCGTCAGCGGTGCCGGCGCCTGTGGTGTCGACGTTGGACAGGCCGTTGGTAATGGACAGGATCTTGATGATGTCGCCGTTGGCTTCCGGCAACCAGTGCCCAGCACTGTCCTCATAAGAGCCGCTGGGGACCACGGTGCCGGTCGGGATGCCGAGGAAGTCCTCGGTGTAGCTGACCAGCGGCTGGCTGAAGCGCACCGATGTCGCGCCCGCCGCTTGGGCTTCGTCGACGGTGTAGTCGATCGCGTAGGTGTAATCGTTGGTCGGCGGCAGATCCGCCGGCATCGACTCAAGTCCCGTATTACCCACCGTCACCTCGGTCAAGTGCACGTGAAACTTCGTCAGCGGCCGCTGACTGCCGTCGGGCATCACCATCGACCCGGTGGTCCCACTTGGGAACAACAACGTCGCCTGCCGCGTCCCGCTTGCGTCGGTGACCGGGTTGCCACGCGCGACTTGGAACGGCGCGGAACTGGTCAGGTCGATCGCGTTAGAGCGCGAGTCGATCGGCCGCAGGACAACGTCATCGACGACCGTCCAGTCCTGCCAGCGCGGCTGAACGACGCGCTGGACCGTCACCCGCCCCGCCATCGCGATGGTGACCGTCAACGGCCCACCACCGTTGACATCGATCGTGTAGCTCCCATCCGACTGGCTGGTCGTCTGCCCAAACTCCGGGTGATCCAGGATCGTGACCGTCGCACCAGGCAGCGGCTGATCGTTCTCGTCCAGCACCTCGCCGCGGATCGCGTCGACGCGCTGCGCCGTGATCCTCCCCGGCGCGACACCCGACTGGACCGGATCGCTACCGGTGTACAGAAACTCGGTCGCCCCAAGAACGGTGGTCGAGGCCGACGTGCTGAGCACCGGGGCGTGATACGGCCCGATCCCGCCCGTTCCGCCCCCGCCGCCACCCCCGGTGCGCCCGCCGCCACCCCCGGTGCTCCCGCCACCACCCCCGGTGCTCCCGCCACCACCCCCGGTGATCCCGCCACCACCGGTGCCCCCGCCACCACCGCCGCCTCCCGTGCCACTCCCCCCACCGCCGCCACCCGCACCGCCGCCGCCCCCACCGCCCCCGGTCGAGCTGCCCTGGGCGACCGGCTTGACCGTGAGCCGCGACCGTGCCGTCCGGCAATCGTTCTTGGTGTTTGACTCACGCGCCGGATGCACCGCGTTCGCGCACGCGATCACGTAGTAGGACCCCGATCGCACCGTCGATGAGACAACGACCCGCGTCGTCGCCGCCGCCGTCTGTCCGGCGCGGAGCTTCGGAACCGATCGCTGAGCCAGCAGCACGCGATACACGACGCTCCTGGCCCCCAGCCCCCTCGTGCTGGCCAGCCGCCGACCAGCAAACGCCGCGGTCTGCGGCGTCGATCTCGTGATCGCCAAAATCAGCTTGGCGCTCGAGGAGACGTAGTAGCGCTCAGTCGTCTTCGGCGCCAGCTTGCGCCCGACGTTGGCCACCACATCCACAATCGAGACTTCGCCACCAACAACGACCGATCCCGGCGCTGCCCGCACTGACCTGACGACGAGATCCGCAAGCCCCGGCCCGGGCTTCGACCGATGCCCAGCCGTGCGCTTCTTCACCGTCTGACGGGCGAGCGCCCCGGACCCTCGCGCGCCGAGATCCGCCCACCCCGCCGCGGCGAGCACAACCAGACACCCCACAACCACGGCTCCTGCCGCGACCAACCGCACAGACCAACCAAACACCCGTCTCACCACAAGCCCCCCACCAGGTCTCGGCGCTGATCAGCCACGACGGGGACAGGAGCCACAGCCGTGTCGCGAGACGGGGTCGTGCCACCGGCGCGACAGACCTCAACCTCTCCGGGCCACAGCGACCGGGAACCAACGGCGGCCGTCCCGACGCCCATCACGCTATCCAGTCATGGTGTCGCCCCATCACCCCTACCTCCAAGCCGCTTCAATCCTGATCCAACGAGTCTTCGTGAGTATCTAAGGGGCGGTAACGGCGCGGTCACATCCGGTCACAGTGCCGCTCAGGTGCTCGCAGCCTGGCCTGCGGTCGGTCCGCCCCCACCGCTAATCGGTCCGCCCGACGGTTGTGCGTCCTCCGCTCCGCGGTCTGGTCATCAGCGCGAAGAGATACCAGAACCGAGGCGGTTTTGCGCTCGTATTTGACTACTCGGGGGTATATATGTATTTGATGGCTGTCGACCTCCGCCAGCTGCGATATCTGGTCGCCGTGGCGGACGCGGGCTCAGTCAGCGGCGCCGCTCGATCGCTGTACATCACCCAGCCGGCCCTCAGCATCGCGCTGCGCAACCTCGAACGCGAGGTCGGGGTACCGCTCCTAAACCGCCATCGCCGAGGCGTCGACCTGACGCCGGCTGGGGTCGCGTTCCTCGCCCGGGCTCAGCTCGCGCTCCAGCACGTCGATGAAGCGACCGTCATTGCGCGGCGAGTCGGCACCCACCCAACTGGGGGCGAGATCACGATCGGACTGCTTCCCGCCACCTTCTCCCGGATCCCCCGCGCCCTCCTCACCGCGTTCAGCACAGAACGCCCCGGCCTTCGGGTCACCTATCGCGAGCTCTCCTACATCGGGCACACCCGCGACCTGCTAACCGGGACCGTCGACGCCGCGTTCCTCTGGCCCCCCCTACGACGAGCCTGAACTGCGCTTTCACCCCCTCAGCGAAGAACCGCGGCTCCTGGGCGTCGCCGAGAGCCACCAGCTCGCCACACGCAGCGCCGTCGCGCTCGATGACATCCTTGACCTCCCCTTCCCAGGCTTTCATCCCGCAAGCTCCGGGGGCTGGTTCACAAAATGGTTCTTTGACGACCTCCGTCACGCGCCGGCCACAACCACCAAAGACGAGACAGCAACGCCGTTTGAGATGGCCCTGGTGGTCCAGGAGGGCCGCGCCGTAGCACCCGCCGCCCAAAGCTTCGCCCACGCTTTCCCCGTCGACGGCGTCCGCTGGCTCAAGCTCACCGACGCACCGCCCGCGACCCTCGCCCTCGCCTGGCACCCGCGCAACCCCAACCCCGCATGCCACGCCCTCGTTCGCACCGCCCAAGCGCTCACCAACGCCAACGCCCTCCCCCACTTACTCGCCGACTCGGACGTGACACAGCCCTAAGCAGATTCACACCGACCTGGCGAGGACGAAGCGCATCACCGACGATCGTAATCGTAGGCGCGCGGCACCCCGCTCACCAGTCGTAGCCCATGGATCAACTGCCACGCGACGAGCCGCTCAGGCGGCCGAATCCGGGCCCGCTTTCGTCGCAGATGCCCATCCACCACCGCACGTCGCGTCGCCCCCGGTAGCGGTAGGACAGTTGGCGTTGGCGCCGCGCGGTGTGAGGCGCAAGAGGTCAAGGTCAGGTCGGGGATTCATCAAGCTGGGCGGCCAGATGACGCGTCCGTTGCACGTGAGTTCTGAGCCCATGAGGCCGGGTGCGAAGATGATGGGCAGCTGCTGAGCCTGGACATCGAAGTCCAGGTTCCCGCTGAGGGAGATGAGGGAGCCCTCGGGGGGAGCCGGTCCAAGGATCTTCACTTGTGGCTCGCCCGGGCGGACGTCGCCGTCGGGGTCTGGGAGCATCCGTTCTACCAGAGATGCTCCGGTCTGGTAGATGAGCCCGTTCCCGTCGGGCGAGAAGCGCACTCCGCCGACAGATCCGTCGGCCGGCTGGTCCAGGTCGGTGTAGGTGTACCGCACGTCGTCCGTGAAATTGATGAAGACGACCGATGGACCGCTTCCGGGCTGCCCGTTGAGGCTAAATGCCGCTTCTGTCCCGTCGGGCGAATAGTCAGCGCCACGCATCTGGAAGCCATCGGTCTGGACGAGCTGGGTGTCGGCGCCCGTCCTGCCATCGACCTCGTACACACCGCTGCGGGGGTTGTCCGACCCCCAGGCTTCCTCGGTTATGTAATGCTCGCCGTCTGGTGACCATGCGACGAGCTGACTTACCCCAGGACCAAGAAGAGGACCGAGATCCGTCCCATCGCCACCCGATGCAGGTACCGCCCGGAGCGTCTGCGTAGGGGATGCGCTATAAATGATCGTGCCCCCATCCACAAGGCAGAGGCCGGGGGATTCTTGGTCGGCTCCATTCGCGGGAGAAGGGGTGCCATAGCGAACGTAGTGAACGTCGGGCCCATCGGCGGACCAGCTCGGATCATCGTCTGTGAAGTATTCCCAGGAGACGCCACCCGTGCTGCCATCGGGGCCGTCGCACGTCCAGGTCCCGTCTGGCTGTAGGGGCGGCGGCTGGCTGACCGCGTGCTCGTCAGTCCCGTCCGCGTTGATCACCATAATCCGCGAGCCGTTGCTCGATGACGCCGTTGGCGCCGTACCCTCGGGCGATTCAACGAACGCGATCTTGGTTCCGTCCGGTGACCAGACGGGCTCGGAAATCAACAGCGCAGCAGTGTCAGCGGGCACGAGAACCTTCGCCGACGCGGGATCCGGAGGGGTCGGCGGTCGTCAGTGCCTCTGCAGTGTCGCTATTGGTGACATAAACGATCTTCCCCAAGCTACCTTCGAACGTCGCCGACGCCCGAGCGCATACCACAGCCAAACCGAGCACGGTGGCGCCGAGCGCCAGAGCCGCTGCCAGTCGCAGGTCGCGGAGGGCCGCGCGCGATTTGATTGGCCAGCGCGCCCGCCGGCGGCGCGCGCGCCCCGGAGGCGACGAGGCCACCGCGTGAGGTGGCATCGGCTCGCGAGCGACTCGTTGGGCAAGTTCGAGCTGCTGGACTGACTGGCACACGGCGATTCCTGTCTGAGGGATTGCGCTGAAAGCCTCCGGGGCGGCGGTCACAAGCGGGTAAGCTGCAACCACCAGTCGGTAACGGCTTCCAACGGATGCCTCAGAGCTGCGGCCCCAGACCGATGCGGCCGCCCGGCTGGTAGCGTTCTCGGTCGAGGGTTCGGCATGACCGGGTTTCGCGTGTTGGGGCCAGTGGAGGTGTGGGCGGATGACCGCCAGCTGACGCTGGGCGGCGGGCGGCAGCTGAAGCTGTTCGCGTTCCTGCTGCTGAACGCCAACCGGGCGGTCTCGGCCGACGCGCTGATCGACGCGGTGTGGGGACCCGAGCGGGACGGCGCGGTCAAGCGTCTGCAGATGGCGATGTCTCGACTTCGCAAAGCGCTCGAGCCGCTGGAGCCTGCCGATGGGAACTTGGTGCGAACCGTCGGCGGCGGCTATCTGCTGGCCGTGGCACCGGGGGAACTGGACTCCGACGTGTTCGCCGACCGGGTGCGGGAGGGTCGTCGCGCGTTCGAGCAGGATGAGGCCGCCCGGGCGGCTACGCTGCTGGGCGAGGCGCTTGGGCTGTGGCGCGGTCCTGCTCTGGCCGAGGTCGCGTTCGAGGATTTCGCTCAGGCCGAGATCCGGCGCCTCGAGGAGCTCCGGCTGTCGGCCCTCGAGACGAGGATCGACGCGGATCTCCTACTCGGACGTCATCGTGAGCTGATCGGCGAGCTCGAGGCCCTCTTGGGCAAGCAGCCCACGCGTGAGCGGCTTGCCGCCCAGCTGATGACAGCGCTCTACCGCGCCGGTCGCCAGGCTGACGCGCTCGAGGTGTACCAGCGCACCCGCATGCAGCTGAGCGAAGAGCTCGGGCTTGACCCCGGGCCCGCGCTCAAGGCGCTGCAGACCCAGATCCTCGAGCAAGCACCGGGTCTTGACCGCGTGGAATCCGGCGGGGGCCACGGTCATGTGTTCCTGAAAGAACAAGCGCCGCAACCTGACCACCAGCGATTGTCCAGACCAAGGTCCGGCCGGCACTACCTACTCGAACGGGACAGCGAGCTTGCCGCGTTCAGCAACGCCTGTCACAGCGTTGCCTCGGGCGCCGGCCGGCTGCTGGCCGTTACCGGACCGAGCGGCATCGGAAAGACGGCCCTCCTGAGCGTCGCCGCCGACACCGCCACCGAGGCCGGTCTAACCGTGGCAAGCGCGCGCTGTGGTGAACTCGAGCGAGATCTGGGCTGGGGCCTGGCGATGTCCGTCGTCGAGGGTTTGCTATCCGGCTCTGCGGGAGAACAGCATGAGCTGCCGGTCACCGGCCGGGCTCGATGGGCGCTTGCGTTGATCGAAGGCGATGAGCTGGAGCTCTCCGCAGGTGAGTCCTCGAAGCCGCAGACCCCGGAGATCATCGATGGGCTTACCCGATTTGTCACGGGTCTTGCGACGCACAAGTCCTTAGCGCTCGTGATCGATGACGTCCAGTGGGCCGACGCCCCATCGATTCGCTGGTTGGTGCATCTCTCCAATCGGCTCGCGACGGCGCCGATCCTGACCGTGATCGCGATTCGTCGAGGCGAACGCGAGGAGGCGGAGCTGTTGGTGCGGCTGACGGCCGCGGCGCACCTCAGGCTTTCTCCGGAGCCGCTGTCGGCTGGTGCAACAAGCGTGATCGTGGGGGAACGCTTGCGGCAACCCGCGGACGAGGCCACACGGGCCACGATCCACGAGATCACCGGTGGCAATCCCTTTTTGCTCGATCAGCTCGTGCGCCATCTCGTCGCGGGTCCATTGACGCCCGAGTCGGTGAGGGCGGCCCGTCCGGAGGGGCTCCGCTCGCTCATCTGGCCTCGGTTGCTGGGACTCGGCGAGGACGCAAGGGCGCTCGCGGAGGCGGTGGCCGTGTTGGGCATGAACACTCCGCTCCGCCGAGCGGCGGGTCTTGCCGGGCTCCCGCGCAGCATCGCGACGAGCGCCGCCGAACGCCTTGCAACTGCGGCGCTCTTCGAAGACGCGCTACCGCTGAATTTCATTCATCCGCTGGTGCGGGAGGTCGTACTCGACGGGCTGGGGGCTGCCCGCTTGGAAGAGATGCGGCGAACCGCAGCGCGAGAGCTGATCGCCGACGGTGCGGATCCTGAGACCGCTGCGGTTCAACTACTGGGGACCGAAGCAGTGGATGAGGCCTGGGCCGCAGATCTTCTCCTGCGGGCGGCGGATCGCGCTAACTCTCGGGGCGCGCATGAGAGCGCCGCCCGCTTCTTTCTGCGCGCCGAACTCGAAGGCACGCTACCGGAAGATGTGCGACGCCAACACCGCGTCGCGGCCGGACGGGCTCTGATCGCGGCTGGCCGTCAGGAAGGCACCCTTGTCTTGCAGGAGGCTTTGACCGAGACACCGGACCCGGTCGACCGAGCGAGGCTTGCGCTCGAACTAGGCGACGCGCTCGTTGTGGCCGGCCAGTGGACCGGGGCCGTGGAGGCGTATGAAGATGGCGCGCTGGCGGCTGGCGGACATGACGAGCGTCTGCGGCTTCACATCCTCGCGCGTCGCGCGTTCGCGCTCCTGGGCGGGCCCGGCGTGCAAGAAGACGCGATGCAAGCGGTGGTTGAGATCCGCGACGCGATGAGCGAGACCAGCGCCACGGCCGAGCGCAGCGCACTGGCGCTGGTCGCGACGGTCACGTTCTGGCAGGGGGCCGACGTGAGGGTGTGCACCCGACAGGCTGAGGAATCACTCATGATCGAGCCCTACGGAGGCAGCCCGTGGGGCTGGTTCCCTGATCTCAGCTGGATCTTCGCGATTCTTGCGTACTCGGACGCCTACGAGAGGCGCGACGCCTTCTTGGACGAGGCGATTGTGCGTGCGGAATCCACCCGCATGCCCGGAGACCTGGCCGCGTTCGCCTGGTGGAGGTCATTCGGACATATGCGCCAGGGAAGCATCAGTGCGGCCGAAGCCGACGCGAGAACCGCGCTCGCGCCGCTAGGCCACCGCATCCCGGAGTTCATCACCACGGCAAGCTACGCGGCGATCTTGATCAACCCGTTGGTCGCTCGCGGCGCGCTCGCCGACGCCCAGTCGTTGCTGGACCGGTTCGACCGCGGCCCGGAGTTAGACGACCTGAACGCGCTGCTGCTGCTCGAGGCACGCGCGAACCTTCGGCGTGCCCAAGGGCGCCCCGCCGATGCCCTTGCCGACCTCGAGCGACTGCAGACGGAGGCCGACCGTCGGGGTGTCAGCTGGCTCGGGGCGGCCGGTTGGCCGGCCGATCTCGTGATCGTTCTGAATCTCTTGGGAGACACAGCGGCCGCGCGCCGCCTCGCCGAAGAGCAGCTGGATCGCGCTCGTGGCTTCGGGGCAGCGTCGGCTGTCGGGCGCGCCCTGCTCGCGCTGGGGACAGTCCAGCCGCGCGAGCGAGCCGTGCCGACGCTCGAGGAGGCCGTGGCCGTCCTCGCCGACAGTCCAGCGCGACTTGAACACGCGCGGGCAGTCGTTGCGCTCGGAACCGCCATGCGCGAGCGCGGGGAACACGAATCAAGCGTTTCTCTACTCGACCAGGCGATTGAACTGGCATCTTGGTGCGGCGCGACTCCACTGGTGGAGATTGCGCAGCGCGAGCTGCAGCTGGCCGCCGCCCGGCGCTAAACGTTCCCTCCGACGAGCCAAGCTGGCGTCGTATGCGCGGACCGACTCGGGGAGCTGCCCACAAAAAACTTCGGCGTCCGGTATCTCCACGGCATCGCTTCCTCGAGCCGGCGGGCCACACGGAGCAGCACATCCTCGCGGCCGAACGGCGCCACGAGCTGCACGCCGATCGGTAGCCCCCCTGCGCTCTGGGCGAGTGGGAGGCTAATCGCCGGTTGACCGGACATATTGAACGGGGGGGTGAACGGGCCGTAGTCAAACAGTGTCCGCAGCCAGCTGTTCACGCTATGGGCAGGGTCGTCGTACCGCAACGTGCCGTGCGGCGCCGGAAGTTGAGCCATAGTGGGTGTCACTAGCGCGTCGTAACCATGGAGGAATCCGTCCAATGACCGAGTTGCCCGGGTCCGCGCATCGAGCGCCGCCATCAAGTCAAGAGCGGACAGCGCCCGGGTGTGCTCGAGGACTCGCTTGGAAACTGCCTCCAGCTTCGCGGGGTCCGGTCTTCTACGAGCCCACAGGAAGGGCGCCGCGTTGAACGCGGTCGCGCCCGTCGCGAAGTACTCGATGACTGTCTCCCAATCAAGCGCCGGATTGGCCTCCGTCACCTCATGCCCCATGTAATCGAGCATGTTCGCTGTCCGCACCGTCGCGGCGGATACCTCTTCATCCACGGGCGCACCCGACCAGGACCGGGTAGTGAACGCCACGCGCAGCCGCGGTAATTCGCCAGTCAGCTCGCTCACGTAAGAGCCGACCGGAGCCGGCAACCTGTACCTGTCGCGATCACGTGGACCGCCGATTGCATCGAGGTAGAGGGCCGCGTCACGAACCGTCCGAGTGAGGCCAAACTCCTCCGAGACGCTGAGCCCGGGCTCCACCGAGTCCGGCCCGCATGGGATACGGCCGCGAGTCGGTTTCAAGCCGACAATCCCGCAACAGGACGCCGGAACCCGGATCGAGCCTGCGCCATCGTTACCATGCGCAATTGGCACCGCGCCGGCCGCCACCATCGCGGCCGCCCCGCCGCTGGATCCACCGACTCCACGCTCGAGGTCCCACGGATTGAGCGTCGGCCCGTACTTCGCCGATTCCGTCGAAAAGCTGATAGCCATCTCCGGCGCCGTCGTCAGACCGAGCGTGACCAAACCCGCAGCTCGTGCCCGGCGCATCATCTCGGTATCCGAGCCCGCCACTGCGCCTACCACGCTCCGGCTCCCACAGAAGAAAGGCACACCCTCCGCCACCGGCCCACTGTCCTTGATAAGAAATGGCACACCACACAATCTCCCGCTTACGGCATGGTCGAGCGCCGGATTGAATAGCGGAAGCGCGAGCCCGTTCAAGACGGCGTCGCTCGACACCAGCGCTTGCCTGGCGACTGATTCGACTTCGCACGCGGTGATCTCCCCCGCGCGCACGAGCTGACTTATCGCAGTCGCATCGAGTTGCGCATACTCACGGAGCTCCATGGCCTTGCCTTCAGTTCCTGAGCTCGAAGAGGCCGACGACGGAGACCCCCGCGATCGCGTTGAAGCGCGGTCCGACCGAGGGGGTCACAACGAGTGCGAGGGTCGCCGTGCAATCCCGCTTGAGCGCGATGTCGAGGCTGTCGTCGGGCTCAAGGAGCTGGTGACCGTGCCGCGTGAGCCGCCGGGTGAGGGTCGAGTCGCTGAAGTCCTGGCGGTGACGGATCGCCCAGCCCAGCGAGTGGTGGCGGCCGTTCTCCCCGAGGAGGGAGATCCGCAGCTCGGCCGACTGGGTCTCGGGCGCGCAGCGGAGGGCGAACGGCACGCCGTGAACCTCAAACGGAAGCGCGCGCATGGGTCGGATCGGCGCCAGCACGCAGGGCACCGGGTCGTAGGGGACCGTGATGACATTCGACGCGCGGCCGAGGTCGTCGACGGCGCGCCCGCGGAAGATGTACTCGGTGTGACTGCGTGGGAGTGTGGCCGTAAGGCTGCCGTCCCCCGGGCATGGCGCCCAGGGCACCGGCGCCGAGGCCAGCGTCAGCGAGCACTCGCTGGCGTCCGTGATGCTCTCGTCGTTCTCATGCCAGCTGCAGTCGAACGTGGGTCGGATGCCCGCGCCCCCCAACTCGGCCAGGTAGGCGCGGGGAGGCGTGAGGTCGACGAAAAAGTCGAACTGCACGCCCTCCGGGTCGCCGTACGGGTCGGTCACGGAGAGCTCGTGCGTGCCCGGCCCCAGTCCGCTGCGGGAGACAACCGTGCACTGCGCCGCAGGACATGGCAACACCGGGGTGCCGCAGCTGGTGTCCGTCTGATCATCGATCTGACAGGACACCTGGGTCCATGAACCCTCGATCTGGAAGGTCACGCTCGTCTGGTCGGTGCGGCCTGCTCCTCTGATGCCGCGCCGGGCGTGCTGACCATCGGGGGCTGCGGGACGATCGAGAACGGCATGTCGGCGCGGGCGCGCGGAGCCGCCGTGACTGCCATCGCGCACGTGGTCATGACCACTCCGGCAAGCCGTCGCGTCCGATGATCGATGCTCCACATATCGTGCCGTCCTTTCAGCTCGACAGGAGCCGCTGGGTGGGCTTCCGAGCGCAGCACAAATGTCGACAAATGATTGCCCTAGCGCCAGCCGATCGCGAGTCCCCGGCCCCCCCGCATAGGTCGTCTTCGCCTCGCCCCCGAGCCAGCTGACCCCTCGCCATGCTGACAGCCGGGATACGGACGGCTCTAGAAAGCTCCACGCGAGGGGGGCAGGCGGGGCCAACAGGTCCGTGAACCCGCCTGCTTTGACGGTCTCGAAGCAGCGAACTCGCAAAACAGCGACACTGATGGTGAGCCACGACCCAACGCGGGGGGCCGTCACGGGATTGATCCATCGGGTCCGACAGGGCTCGCCCAACGCATTCACCATGTTCACCCGCTCCCCGGAGGCGCGAACCCGAGAGTGATGTGGCCGCCCTCGCTGGTGTTGGTGCCGATGTCGATGCTCGGGGTGAACGTCGTGCCATCGGTTGAGAGCCACACCGGTCGCCCGAGGTCGTCGGTGGCGCCTGAGAGCTCCCACTCCCCCGCGGGCACGTCATAGACTCCGACTTGGCAGGCGTCGTCCGTCGACTTCGTGAGGGTCGCTGAATTCGCAGCGGACCCGTCGACGAGTTTCACCGCGGTGAATGTCACGCTCACCGAGTTCGCGCCGGGCGCGTTCTGGTCGAGGTTGACGCAGTTCGTGATGTACTGCCATTGGTTGAGCCGGATGCCCGGCTCCGAGCGGAACAGCAGGTGCGTGGGATCGCTGGCGGACAGGATCGCGAGCGTCTGCGCGGCGGTTCCGCCGAACCACGGGAACGACGCGGTGACGCCCCATGTCCAGTAGGGCTGCACGGTGCTTGCGAGCTCTGGGATGGTGAAGTGCCCCGTTGCGTCGGTGCTCACGTGCCATTCTTGCCCGCCGTGAAACGCGATCGGTGAGGTGTTCGCGATCACGTCGATGGGCAGATTCGGGATCGGCTGGTTGTCGTCGTTGACGACCGTCCCCTGGATATCCGGGGTGGGCGGTGGCGTGGTGGTGGTTGTCCTGGTGGTGGTGGTTGAGGTCGTCCCCGTCGTCGTGGTGGAGGATCCACGCCTGGTCGTGGAGCAGGCCGACAAGCGCTGTCGCGCCGTGGCGGTGTCGGTGTGCAGCCGGGCGGGATGACGGCGGTCCTGCCCGAGACGCGCGGCGGCGGCGAGCGCGGCCCGGCACGCCGGCGTCACACCCTGTAGCGCGTGCTCCAGGTTGACAGCTAGCCCGGAAACCGTGTTCAGCCTCTTGAGCGACGGGATACGGTGATGCTTCTCCTGCTGCGCGAGGGCCGCCAGCTGGGAGGACAGCAGCTGCAGCCGCTTCGCCGAGCTTGACGCCGGTGACGCGGCCCCGGCCAGCGGCAAGGCCAGCAACCCGCCGAGCAAGATCGCCGCGAGAACACCCGCCCCTGGCCGCGCCCAACGCCGGATCCGCTGCAGACCGGAGCCCACCCACCGCCGACTCCCTCGACCGGCCGCCGACGTCCGCGAAGCATGCCGGTCTTGTGTGTTGCGCTTGTTCATGAGTTGCCTCCTCGCACACTCGGCGAACCTTGAGAGGTCTGCGACGTCGCCTCAGGAGGTTGCGCGACCTCTGAGTGAAGAGCCGCTCGAGCTTCTGAGCAGGGTTCCGTCCGGCGAGTGTTCACGAGCTGCCCGTTCATCAGGCGATTCCTTGCCTCCGGCGGTCCGGCTGACGCGTGCGGTGGACGCGGTGCGCGGTCGCCCCGTCCGCTGCGGTCCGGCCGCCAATCGATGCTGGGTCCTGCTCGACGCCGACGCCGAGCGGGTGGGCGCTGGCTTTGGCGAGCCAAGTCCCGCGCAAGATCGAAGTTCTGGAGAGAGTGATACATCGCCCTTCTTTTGGCCTAGTGGAGCACGGCGGAGAAGCTCCGGCATGCCGGTAACCGCCCGGTCACCTGCGGTCACAAGCCGGTAACCAGGCACGTTCAGGCAGGCCCGCTGGGTCGCTGGGCCGCGCGGCCTAGCTAGAGGGCTCTGGTCAGCTCCAGGCAGCCACGTGGTAGTGGACTTCCCCCCGGTTTGATGGAGTCAGGTGGTCTTTGTCGTTGTAGCTGTTGACAACCGCAGGTTGTCAACAGTTTTTTCGCGCGCGTACGCGTGTGTGCGGGCGCGCGCGAGGCCGTCGGGATCGCCGGCGGCGTAGTCGTCCTCGTACTCGACGGGAGACCGCATCCCGAGCGTGCTGTGCAGCCTGGTCGGGTTGTAGAACCCCTCGATGTACTCGAAGATCGCCGAACGCAGCTGCGGGCGGGTCGCCCAACCGCCCGGCGGGGGATCGTGCAGGAGTCTCTCCTTGGTCAGGGTCGCGAAGAACGTCTCCGCGACCGCGTTGTCGTAACAGGTCCCGACCGCGCCCATCGACTGCGCGATCCCGGCGTCATGGCAGGCCTGGCCAAACGTCAGACCGATGAACTGCCCGCCGTGGTCGGAGTGATGGATCGTGCCCTTCTCTGGCTTGCGGGCCGCCACAGCCATCCTCAGCGCGTCAGTGACGAGCTCTTGGCGCATATGGGCGTCCATGCTCCAGCCGACGATCCGGCGGCTGAAGAGATCCTGCACCGCGGCGAGGTACAGCCAGCCCTCCCCGGTCCGGGTCTGTTTGATGTCCGCGCACCAGACGCGGTTCGGGGCCTCGGGCCGGAAATTACGGCCGACCAGATCCGCGAACGGCTCAACGCCGGGCACACGGACTGTGCAGCCCTTCCGACGCCGCCGGTGAGCACCCTGAAGGCCCGCCAACGCCATCAGCCTGGCGACCCGCTTCTCGCCGACGTGGATGCCCTCGCGCGCCAGCATCGCGTGCACGCGCGGGCTCCCGTAGCGACCGCTGCTCGCGGCGTGGACCTGCCGGATCCGCTCGGTCAGCCACGCGTCGCCGAGCTCACGATCCGACGGTGGGCGCGTGCACCACGCCCAGTAGCCGGACTCAGAAACCCCGAGCAGTTCGCACATCAGCGAGACCGGATGGGTGCAATGGGCTCTCTCCGCCGAGATATGCCGGTAGATACTCACCGGGTCTCGGTCTCCCTCGCGAAGAGAGCCGTGGCGCGCTTGAGGATGTCGCGCTCCTGCTCCACGCGCTTGACGCGCTTGCGCAGCTCACGCAGCTCCTCACGCTCAACGCTCGCCAGCCCGTCATCGCGCGCACCGCGATCGCGCTCGTCCTGACGCTTCCAGTTCCGAAGCGACTGCGCGGTGACCCCGAGGGACTCCGCAACATCCGGGATCGAGCGACCCTGACGAACTAACTCGAGCGCCTCACGCCGGAACTGCTCCGGGTACGGCGGCTTCGATTTCGGCATTCCAGTCCATCCTTCCAGCAACGCTTGCGTCGCAAGTGATCAGGACTCCGCAAAATCGGGGGAATTCCAGACGGTGAGCTCCTCAAAGCTAGGAGTATCTCGCGGCTCGTGTGGTACCGGCGACACAGCCGCGTATATAGGCGAACTCCCGGCCGACGGCCACTTGTCGGTCACGGACCCGGGAGCGACAAGATCTGGCTCAGCGCGCTCTCAATGATCGCTCGGGCTCACCGGTTTGATTGAGCCCCACTTCACGTTTGCCGGTGCGCTACTGCGCCTCCTCCTCGGCTTCGAGCTCGTCCTCGAGCACGGCGATGACGATCCCCAGCGCCTCGGCGACGTTCAGGGCAGCGTCCACCGTCCGGGGCGTCCCGACGATCGGGGCGACGGCGATCAGGATGTCCTGGATCTGCTCGAGCGTGACGCCGGCGTCGATCGCAGGGCCGACGTGCAAGAGATAGGACGCCGCAGGCGCACCGACGGCCGCCAACGCGGCGATCCGCGCAGCAAGAAGCGAGTTGGCATCCAATCCGCACCGCGCGACCGACTCCGCGGTCATCGCAGCAAGCGTGTCAAGGAGGGGTCTCTCGGGCGATACGTCTGTCATGGCAGTCCCTTCGATTGCATGCAGGATCATCCCCAATAATCGTGAAAAGGCGCGGCTGTCGCATCCTCCAAATTGGGTGAAAGTCACGACCGGACCGGGCCGGACTACTCGTTGCCCGGAACAGCATCATCAATCTCGACGCGGGCGACCAGCGTCGGATTCAGGGCTGCGAGCGGCGCGAGAGGGAGGACTCTGCCGTGTCGGCCGTCTCGGGTTACGAGCCTCCGGGTGTGCCTGTCTGCTCGAGTCCGGGCGGCACGACTTTGCCGTTGTCGATCTCTCGTGAGAGCTTGGCCTTCGCCTCCAGGCTGCCGGGGGTGAGCACACCGGACCCAGCTGCGTGGGAGATCGGATCGCCACCGCGGCCGCGGAGGATGATCGCGAAGCCGACGGCGATCGCCGCGCCGATCAGCGGCCCGGCGACATAGACCCAGTAGGCCGTCCAGTCGCCGCTGACGAGCGCGGGGCCGAATGAGCGCGCCGGGTTCATCGAGGTGCCGCTGACCGGCGCCGACCACAGGCCCGCCAGGGCGATGTAGCCGCCGACGCCGAGCGCGCCGATCCTGCCCACGTTCTGCGCCGCCGACGCGGTACCCAGGATCACGCTCAAGAGTCCGGCGGTCAGCGCGATCTCCATCAGGAACGCCTGCCAGTTGTGGTAGCCGGGTCCGGGCAGCGTTGCGCCGAGATGCTCGACGTTGCCGAACACGGCGAGTAGGAACAGGCACGCGAGCGTCGCGCCGAGAAGCTGGACGATGATGTATCCCGGCACCCGCCTCCAGCGGAAATCACCCCGCACCGCGAACGCCAGCGACACGGCCGGGTTGAGGTGCGCGCCGGAGACCGCGCCCATGAACAGGATGATCGCCAGCACCATCAAACCCGGCGCGACCACCGCGGCCGCGAGGCTGATCTGGCCCTTGGCGTGAAGGATCCCGCCGCCGGCGGCGACCAGCACGAGCATGAACGTGCCCAGCAGCTCGGAGAACAACCTCCGGTACTCGAGCTTCGGATCATCGAACTCGGTACTCGAACCGAACTCGAGCATCAACATCTGCCTGGCCCGCGGCAGGTCGTGACTCGAGAGATCTGGGTGGCCTTCAATCGCCATGACTTGTGAAGTCGAAGTGACGAGATGATCGTCGCAAACCGCGGCTGGGCGATCGTCATCCCAATCGGGTGATGGCATCGAGAAACTGACGCGGACGACAGCCCTCCGCGACGCGCCCGGTCTTGACCGAACTCGGCGCAGGCCCAGCTCACCGGGTCTTGTGCCTTCGATGCTCGCCGAGCCCTTTATCGTCTCAGAGTTGCGCGGCCTGCTTCAGCCGCTGGCTCTGGACCGACGCGTTGGATGTGGTTTGCTTCCGTCGTCGTCGCGGCCGACGATGACATGCGGTCCGGTCGGCGATATCGCGACCCAGTCGCCTCCCAACGCTGACGCGGACCGCCGCGCGATCCATCGCGCCTCGACCCCCTTGGCGCGAGCACGCTGGTCCGGTTTATGCTCTGCGGCCGGATCCGCGATGGGGAGCCACCTCACTCAGGAGCAGATCGACGACCTCCGGGGAGAAAGTCGCTGGCCTCCGACGATGGTGCTTTGCCTGGCGATAGCCGCGCCTTTGCTCCTGCCCGATCGCTTCAGCCTGGCGCCGAAGTGGATCGAGCCGGCACTGCTGGCAGTGCTACTCGTGGCGCACGTCATCGCCGACCCGGGACGCATCGACCGGCAGTCGAGCGCTACTCGCATGATCGGCGTCGGGCTGCTCGCCGTGCTCGTCGTAGGGGCGACAACACAGGCGGTCGTGCTGACCGTCGAGTTGGTGAACGGCAACAAGGCGCTGAATAACCCCCGCGCACTGCTCTCGTCCGGAGCACTGGTTTGGCTGGAAACGATCATCGCGTTCACCTTTGCTTACTGGGAGATCGACGCAGGCGGCCCAGCCGCGCGCGCTCATCGCACCCCGAAGTACCCGCACCTAGCGTTCCCGGAGCACATGAACCCCGCTCTCGCGCCCCCCGGCTGGCGGCCCCTGTTCCTCGATTACCTCTACCTGGGCCTGACGAACGCCACCGCGTTCAGCCCGACCGACGTCATGCCGCTGCGGCATTGGGCCAAGCTGACCATGGGCATACAGGCGTTGATCTCGCTGATCATCCTCGGTCTGGTCGTCGCACGCGCGGTGAACATCCTCGCCTGATGGGAGCTGCGACTGCGACGCGGGCGATTTCGACACCGTCGTGACGCGGTCAAACGACTGCCCACCGGCACGGCGCCGCCGGTGCCGCTGGGGGCAGCGCGCTCTCGCTGCCGCCAGTCCGCCGGGATCCACTCGCGACACTGGCGCACGCCGGCGCCGCCCGATGATCAGCCGGCGACTTCCGAGAATGAGCGAGGGGTTGCGGGAGGCGCGCGTGAACAGGTCGCGCACGACGAAGTGATGTCCGCTGACATACGGTCGCGCCAATACCGCCCGCCGGCGGCGGGCAGAGCACAGCTCGGATTGAGAGAGCTGTGCGGGAAACCGGTCTGGCTGGTTTGTTAGGGGATCGGTCAGTAAGCCCCCTGACGCACGTCCGCTGGACCTGTCTCGCGCGGGGCGGTAAACACGCACTCCAGCTGGTAGGCGCTGCGGTTGGAAACGGCGATCAGTTCGAGAGCCTGGAGCCGTTCACGGATCTCGTCCCGCTCCTCAAGGCGTTGGTGGTCGGCGGCGGTGCGCATCGTTGAGTAGGAGATCACCTTGCTGCCATCGAGGGCTGGCGTGAATTCGCCCATCGACGAACCCATCGATTAGTCGCGTCTGCTCGAGGAGCTCGCGCAGCGCGTCGATCAGCTCCTGCTGGCGTCCGGGAGGGACCTCCCACATGTCCATGATGACCGACTCCGGCTCTGTGGGTGACATCACAGCACTTCCCTTTCTGATCGGTGGCGAGGCGGCACCTGGGTGAAGATCACGACCTGTAGTTGTGCGATCGGCGCGTGTCCCGGTGACCGGCTTGTGGGACATGCGGTTGAGCTCGGCGTCAAGAAGGGCGACGAGGTCGCTGTTCCCGGCAACTCTGCGAAGCATCTTGAGGCTCGCCCGGTAGTGGGCGAGTTTGGCGTCGATTGTGGTTTCGTCCAGGCGCGAGGCGGGCAGGAGCGCGAGCTCCCGGACTTTGGAGATCTTGTCCGCGGTGAAGATCGCGACAGTGTTGGAGCCGGCGTGCGCTACGCGATTGCGCAGCTCGCGCTTGCGCGAGCCGTACTCGTCGATCGATGGATCGTCTGTGACCGACTCGACGAGCCCGGCAACGGAGGCTCCGAACCGCCGCTGAAGCTCCGCGCCCGTAGTTTGGGTCTTCTCGAGCAGGTCATGCAGCAGGCCGGCGGCGATGACTTCGTCGGGGTGCCCATCGATGTGCAGTAGCCAACCAACCTCGATCGGATGGGTGATGAAGGGCGCATGGTCGGTCTCCCGGTACTGACTGGCGTGGCGTGAAGCAGCGAACTTAAGCGCAGCCCGCGCGAGTGGCAATCCCGCGAACGAGTCGGTGGCGAGTTGGGACCACCCGGTGGCGCTGCCCGAGACCTCTGGATGTCCTTGAACCGGCATGACTTGTGAAGTCGAGGTCAAAGATTGATCGCAGGCCGCGGACGTGCGGTCATTCAAATCGGGTGGCTGGAATCGAGACGCTGGTGCGGACTACGGTCCCGCCTGCGCGGTGACCCGCCCGGCCGTCGACCGTGGCGCTCTCAGCGGTGTAGCCGCGTCGTTCTCTCGTCGGCGTTGAGTTCGGCGACGTCGGCTCGCGCCTGGTCGAGCGCGTCGCTCGGGCCGATCGCCTTTTCGTCTCGTGAGGCAAGCGTCTTCTCTATGTCGTGGCTGCTGTGGGCTTGGGTTGGGCGCCGGGTTGCACCGTCGGGATTCCTCGTGTGAACGGGAGGGCGATCAGCGCCAGGAGTGCGAGGATGGCCTCCGAGGCGCGCAGCCCGTCGATCTGGCTCTGCTTGTTGACCTTGACGATCTCGTTGGCGGTCGCGGACGGCACGTTCGCCTTGGAGAGCGCGGCCTTGACGTCAGCCTCGGACATGAACGGCACCCCACTTGCAAGCTCCGTGTTTGCCTTCGAGACGACGCTGGAGGGAACGTTCGGGTTGTTCTGGATGCCGCTGAAGAACGCCGCTGTCATCGCGGAGATGAGCACGGCGCCCGCGAGTGCGGTGCCGATCGACGCGCCGAGCTGGGTGCCGGTGTTCTGGAGGCCGCCGACCTCACCGCTCTTCTCGTCGGGCTCCGCCGAGACGGTCACGGCGCCGAGCTGCGAGGCCATCGCGCCGAGTCCGGCGCCGGCGAGCAGCAGCGGCCAGGTCACGATCTCGGGACCGACGCCGACGTCGAGCAACGCGACCAGCAGCACGAGACCCGCGAACAGCAGCATGAAGCCGGCTCGGACGACTCGCCGGGGGTTCGCGTTGGGGCGCAGCTTCGGGACGCCGATGGCGAACAGGAGCAGGGAGAGTGAGAGCGGAAGCAGCCGGACGCCGGTTTGGACCGCCGAGATCCCGAGCGCGACCGACAAGAACAGAGCGACCGTGAAGAAGATGCCGGCTTGGATCAGGAACATGAAGAGGAATGACATGACCCCGCTGCGCAGCTGGAGGTTGCGCAGCATCGCGGGTTCGACCAACACGCCCTCGCCGCGCTTGATGCGCCGCCCCTCCCACCACACGAACCCGACCAGAACCAGCGCCCCTGCGAAGATCAGCCAGATCACGGGGGAGAGCCCGAGCCACTCCGGAGCGTCAGGCTTCGGTCTAACGAAGCCCCAGGTCCCCGACTTCAGGATCCCAAACACGATCGCACCGAGCCCGAGCGCGGACAAAGCTGTGCCCACCAGGTCCAGCCGGGCTCCGTCCTCCGCCGGCGTGTCGTTCATGCGGCGAGCCAGGGCGAGGATCACGAGCACGATCAGCACCTCACCGACGAACACCCATCGCCACGAGGCGTAGGTGGTGAAGACGCCGCCGATCAGCGGCCCGAGTGCCGCGGCGATCGCGGCGGAAGCGGCGACCAGCCCGTAGGCGCGGGGACGCTCGGGCTTTGCGAAGTTCGACGCCACCAGCGCCACGATCGCGGGCATGATCAGCACCGCCCCCAACCCCTCAAGGAACGACCAGCCGAACATCAGCACCGCCAGGCTATGAGACAGCGCGGTGGTCAACGAGCCGCAGGCGTAGATGATGCACCCGATCGCGAACGCGCGCTTGCGCCCGATCATCTGACCGATCTTCCCGCCGGTGATCATCAGCGAGGCCATCACGAGCGTGTACAGCGTGATCGCGGTCTGGATCCCGGTCACCGTCGTTCCCACATCCTTCGCGACCGTCGCGATCGCCGTGTTCATGACCGTCGTGTCCAGCGCCATGACGAACTGCCCGGCCGCCAGCGTGATCAAGGCGATCTTCGCAGCGCCGGCGCTCTTCGCCGCGGCCCCAGCCCCCACGGACGGTTCAGCATGCGCGTGGGAACTCATCTCCGCACCCGACCCCTCTCTCCCGATGAGCGGTTGAGCTCGCCTGTCTCCCGCTCGATTTCGACCCGCCCGCCACGCTTTCGCGGATCGCGCAGCGCACGTTGCTGACCCAACGCCATCCCGAGATCCTTCCGGCTCATCAGCACGGCGCCATCCGGCAGGAGGCCCGCGCTCTCAGCTAGCTTCACTGCTTCGGCTCGTTTGGTGGCCCCGAGTTTCTTGTAGATGTTTTGGACGTGCGTTTTCACGGTGGGACGCGCGATGCCGAGCTGGCTGCCGATGCCGGCGAGCGTTTGATACGTGGTGAGGAGCGTCAGGACGCGTGTCTCGGCAGGCGTCAACGAGACAGTCTTGCGGGACTTGTTCTTGTTCGGCGGCTTCGGCTGGCTGGTGATGGTGCTGTCACGGTACGTCGTGGGCGGACGGTTCGTTATCGGCCAATCTGGCTGATATTGCTGTGCCAAGCCACCTCGCCCGTGTGACGCGCCGCTGACATCGAAGCGTTCCGGATCGGGTTCTACCTACGTGGTTTTCGCGGATGCCGCGCCTATCAGACCGTGGTACCGTCGGCGATGTCCAAAGTTGGGCAGCGAGACGTAGCATCTCCTGATGCGGCCGACCGCGTTTGCTGAGCGTTAGGTAATGCGATCTGGTTCGCGAGAGAGGCCACCGACGTGTTCGAGATATTGGCGCGGTGGCGCCCTACGTGAGTGTGGGCATGGCCGTGCGCGTGTTTGCCGAGACAGCTCCAGCACCGAATGGCGTGCGGGCTGCGCTTGCGCCGACAGCTCGTCCTCGTGTCGGGTCTCAGACTGGCGAGTCGCGTGCCTGCCTCGAAGTCGGTCCGGCACGGGACACGGGACGGCCGTGGGGGACCGTGCGATGAGTAGCGGTGCCCTTTCCGGGCCCGGGCCGCGGTTGCGGGAGTCGAAGCGTCGAGTTCCGACTGTTCCGAGTTGGGTGGTGGCGCGACCTCGCCTCTCCGCGTTGCAGAAGGCGGCCGAGCGCAGCCGGGTGGTGTTGGTGTCTGCGCCGGCGGGTTACGGGAAGTCGACTCTTGTCGCGCAGTGGAGTGAGCTGGATCCGAGGGTCACCGGGTGGGTGCAGCTCGGCCCCGGCGACAACGACTCGGTCGTGCTGCTCGCCCACGTTGTGGCGGCTCTTGAGCGCACTGGCCCGGTGTGCGGTCAGCTCCTCGAGGAGTTGTCAGGACGGATGCCCAGGATCGATGAGGTCGTCCTTCCTCTCCTCGCGGCCGACCTGGGCGATCGCGATCCGTTCGTTCTGGTGCTGGACGATGTGGATGTCATAACGGCTCAGAAGAGCCGCGCGATTCTCACCTTTTTCGTCGACCATGTTCGATCCGGCTGTCAGTTGGTGTTGGTCACGCGCGGCGATCCGGGGGTGCCGCTCGGCCGGCTTCGCGTCAGTGGGGATCTGGTCGAGATCGGGACCGCGCTCCTCGCCCTGGACCCGATGGAGACCCGTGATGTTGCCGCGAGCACAGGATTGGAGCTCTCGCAGGCGGCGGCCGGGGCGCTGTGCGAGCGGACGGAGGGCTGGGCCGCCGCGGTTGCGTTGGCCACGCTGGCGCTGCGCGGCCGTGACGATGCCGCCGTGACGGCTGCCGGTCTGTCCGGCAATCAGCAGCAGATCGCCGACTACCTCGTGGAAGAGGTGCTGGACCGCCAGCCGGACCATCTGAAGAGTTTCCTGCTCGGGACGTCGATCCTCGATCACATGACGGCGCCCTTGTGCGATGCAGTGCTCGGCATCAGACGACGCGGCTGCTTCGCTTGAGGACCTCGCGCGTTCCAATGCCTTCGTCGTCTCACTCGACGATCACCGCGAGTGGTATCGCTACCACCATCTGTTCCGCGATCTCCTCCGGGCGGAGCTCAAGCGGCGCCACCCGGAACTGCTGCCCGTGTACCTGCAACGGGCAGCAGATTGGTGCGAGCGGCACGGCGCGCCGGGCGAGGCGTTCGCCTACGCATATGAGGCCGGCGATCTCGCTCACGCCGGCCGAATCGCGCTTGCGTCTCGGGACGAATTTGCAAGCCGCGGGCAGATCGAGACCCTGCGCCTCTGGCTCGAGCGCTGCACCGACGCGGAGATCGAGTCAGACCCGCAGCTGTCGATCGCGGCCGCGTGGGTCTTCGGGTATCTTGGCGATGCGGCCCGGGCCAGGCGGTTCTTAGTTGCGGCCGAGCGGGCTCCGGTCGACTTGGCATCCGTTGACCGGGCATCTTCGCTTCGCTTGGCACTCGCGAGTCTCCGAAGTGCCATGGCTCCGGACGGCATCCCACAGATGCTGCGCGATGCTCAGCTCGGCTACGAGTGTGAGCAGAAGATGGGCACCCGATGGCTTCTCAGCGCCCGTCGCGCCATGGGTGCGGCATACCTTCTCCTGGGCCGGCCGCAGGAGGCAATCGCCGTGCTGCGGGATTCACTCGCGCTTTGCAGCGACCGACCCGATCTCACCCACACCCGGGTCTTCACTCTCGGGTATCTGGTCTTCGCCGCCACCGAGCTGGGCGATCGGCGAGACGCGCAACGATGGGCGGTCGAAGCAGGCTGGCTCGTTTCCCAGCAACACCTCCACGACACGATCTACGGCGCCATCGCGTACACGGCAGGAGCGCTCGCGCACAACCAACGCGGTGACCAGACGGAGGCGGCACGCCAGCTCGAGAACGTCCGGCGGCTCCGCCCGCTGCTCCGCACTGGCCCATGGCTCAACGCCGATCTCGCGCTACGCTGCGCCGACATCAGTCTCGACCTCGGCGACGTCGCCGGCGCCCTCGAACACGCGCAGATCGCGGGCGACGCACTACAGGGATATCCCGATGCCGGAACGCTCCCAGCCCGGTTGCAGCGTCTCGAAGCGCGGATCAGGCGAGGACAGGACTACGGACTCACACCTGCCGAGCTCCGGCTCATCGCCTTCCTGCAGACGCATCTCTCCCTCCAGGACATCGCCGATCGGCTTCACGTCGCACGCCCCACCGTCAAGACGCACGTGTCGTCGATCTACGTCAAGCTCGGCGTCACAAGCCGATCCGACGCTGTCGAGATTATCGAGCAGGCCGGCCTCGAATCGACAGAAACCAAGCTCACGATGGCAGTTCAAGATCTCGGCTAGCGTCGCGATGCCGAATCGCCGCTGGCTGACGCGTCAAGCGGCGGCGCCTTGGGGTCGTCCGAGGGTGAAGCGCCCGCCATGCGTCGCCCGCCGGCCCATACCCCGGATGTGGCTGCCTGAGGGCTAGGCGATGGGACCCGGGTCTCGGTCCTGATGTCTGATCTGAAGGGTGCCGGGGGTGCTGGCGGGAGGGCGGCCGGGTCACGTGGTCGGCTTCGGGGGCGTGCCGCTTGCCGCGCCGAAGTGCGCCCTGGCGTCCCGGTGGTCCTGGATCTCGCGGCGCCGTGCAGTTCATCCTTTTTGGCCGATGCCGGGTCGGGGTTGGGCGCCGTAGGCTCGTGTTCCTGACGGCCACGGCCGGATCATCGGGGAAGGCCCGAGCCCGAGCGGGGAGTCGCCTGCTGCCGTGATCGCTGTCGTCGTCGACATGACCGAAAAGGAGCAGGACAGTGAGCAAAGACAACCCTGTGTTCGTGTACGCGGCGGTGTACGCGAATCGTGATGACGCCAACGCCGACTACGACACGCTGCTTGACCTACATTCCGCCGATCTGGTGGGCACCTATGACGTCGCGCTGGTGTACAAGGACGACGAGGGCAAGGTGCACGTAACCAAACACGAGAAGCCGACCCAGCACGGCGCGTGGACCGGTGCTGCCGTCGGCGCGCTGGTGGGGATCATCTTCCCGCCGTCGATCATCGGTGCGGCGCTCGTCGGCGCCGCCGCGGGCGGCGGGATCGGGCATGCCATGGGAGGCATCTCGCGCGGCGATGCCAAGGAACTCGGCGACTACCTCGACACCGGCCAGGCGGCGCTCGTCGTGATCGGCGAGTCACGCCTTCAGGAGCAGCTCGACAAGGCGCTCACGCGCGCGGAGAAAAGCCAAGAGCAAGAAATCGACGCCGACGGCAAGGAGCTCGCCAAGGAACTCAACGCGCTGCCCGCCTAGCAGCATCACGACCCTCGCCCGCGCGCTCTCACCCCGCCTTTGGCTTGGCAGCATGAGAGCGCCACGAGGCGATGACGCCGGGTGAGCACCGCCCCCGCCGGTCGCGCCGCCTCACCACAAGCAGCCACAGCAGCAACCCCGGTCGAGGAACAGCATGACGCAGCTAACAAAAGTGTTCGAAGTCAAGTGGCAGGGATTCAACCTGCGCAGAGGCGCCGTGTTGGCGGTCGTGCTGGGGCTGCTGCTCATCGTGGGCGTGCTCCCCCACGAGCGGAGGTACTTCCTGAGCGCGATCTTCGGGGCGCTGTTCGTGGCGCTGAGCGACCCCGGCGGCGAATACGGTCCGCGGGTCCTCCGGATGGCCGCGATGGCAGGGGCCGGTGCGCTGCTGACGGCCCTGGGATTCGGCATCGGCGGCGGTCCGTGGGGGTTCGTCGTGCTGGCCGCTTTCGTCGCCACCTTGCTGGGCGGGCTGGCGGTGAAGTACGGCTTGCACAGATTCGTCGCGGCCTATCTTCTCAACATCTGGTTCATCATCGCTCTCGGCCTCCCGACGCTCATCTCCTTCGGCTTTCCGGGCGCCTTCCACTCCGGCCTGATCCACATCGAACCGTGGAAACAGGCGCTGGCCTGGCTCACCGGATCGGCGCTGTGGGTCGCTTACACCTTCATCATGTGGCTGGCGCGCGGGCGGGTCACGACACCCCAGCCCGTCGCCGAGATACCCGGGGATATCACGCCGAGGCCGCTGACCCGGCCAGTCATCCTCTTCGCGGTGATCCGGGCCCTCGCGGTGTCGATCGCCGTCGCGATCGCCTTCGGGCTGCAGCTACCCAACGCCTACTGGATGCCCTTCGCCGCGATCATTGCCATGAAGCCCGACCTGCAGCAATCCACCTTCTTTGCCCTACAGCGCGTGGCCGGGACGATACTGGGCGCCGCGGTGGCCGCCGTCGTCCTGCTCGCGGTCGACAACAGAACCGCCCTCGAAGTGATCATCGTCGTCCTATTCGCGCTGGCGGCGTCGATCCGCTTCGTCAACTACGCCTGGTACACCGCAATCCTGGCCGCGGGCCTCCTGATCGCGATGGGCGTGCCCCACCCGTCGAACTTCACGGACGAGGGACGCAGGATCCTGTTCACGTTCGCCGGAGTGGGGATCGCCGTGATTGTCATGTTCCTGGCGGACCTGCTGCGTAAGCGCACCGCCAAAGCGGTCCCCCAAGCACCACAAGCCAGCACCGCCTGACCGCTGGGAGGGGACGTGATCTCAACCTTTTTGGCTGATGCGCCGCCTCGCTCTGCGCCATAGCCTGATGCCACACCATTGTGAAAGTCGGTGGCAGTGCAACGCTCATTGGCTGACGCGATAACGATTGAGGGAAGGAACGGCGATGGCGACCACAACTCCACGTAGGCGGACGACCGCGGCGAGCCGCAAGACAGCCACGCCCGGGAAGCAGCCGGAGCCGGCGGCCGTTCCGCATTTGTCGGTGGCTGAGCGGGTAGCGCGCGGTAAGGCGGCGCGCGCAGAGGTGCCGCGCGCGGGTCATGCGTTGTTCGAGCCGCCGTCGACTCGCGCTGATCCGGTCGCGTTGTTGGAGCGTCAGGCGAAGACGCGGGTGCCGGAGCTGATCCCGATCCGCTATGGCCGAATGCTCGTGTCGCCGTTTACCTTCTATCGCGGCGCGGCGTCGATCATGGCCCACGATCTCGCGGCTACGCCGCGGTCGGGATTGAATGTCCAGTGCTGCGGAGATGCGCACTTGTCGAATTTCGGGGTGTTCGCCTCGCCGGAGCGACGGTTGGTGTTCGACGTCAACGATTTTGATGAGACGCTCCCGGGTCCGTGGGAGTGGGATGTCAAGCGGTTGGCGGTGAGCATGTTGATCGCGGCGCGCGATAACGGTTTCCCCGCGAAGGACCAGGATCGGATCGTGCTTGACACGGTCGGCCGCTATCGCACGGCGATGGCTGAGTTCGCCGGGATGAAGCGCCTGGAGGTGTGGTACTCGCATCTGGATATCGAGAATGCGTTGCAGGAGTTCGGCGCGCAGTTCAAGCCGAAGCTGGTCAAGCGAGCCGAGAAGGCGACCGCGAAGGCTCGTACGAAGGACAGCATGACCGCGTTCTCGAAGCTGACCGAAGTCGTTGACGGGAAGCCGCGGATCGTTGATCAGTCCCCGTTGATCGTGCCGATCGATCAGCTCGCACCGGCGGGCGAAGGGCGCGATCAGATCTTCGATGAGCTTCGCCGGGTGCTGCGCGGTTATCGCGACTCGCTCGAGTTCGACCGCCGCGTGCTGCTCGAGGAGTTCGAGCTGACCGATTTCGCGCGCAAGGTGGTCGGGGTCGGGAGCGTCGGCACGCGCGCATGGATCGCGCTGCTGTTCGGCCGCGACGGCCAGGACCCGCTGTTCCTACAGATGAAAGAGGCCGAAGCGTCGGTGCTGGAGGAGTTCCTCGGCCCGAGCGCGTTCTCCAACCACGGCGAGCGGGTCGTCGTCGGACAGCGGCTGATGCAGGCCACCAGCGACATCTTCCTCGGATGGCTCCATATCGACGCCGGCCTCGACGGCAAGGCTCGCGACTTCTATGGCCGGCAGTTGAAGGACTGGAAGGGCTCGGCGGAGATCGAGCAGATGGTCCCGAAGGCGATGGCCGCGTACGGCACGCTGTGCGGCTGGACGCTCGCCCGCGCACACGCGCGGAGCGGCGACCGGATCGCGATCGCGGCGTACCTCGGCAACGGCGACAGCTTCGACCGTGCAATCGTCGAGTTCTCCCGCGCGTACGCCGAACAAAACGACAGCGACTACCAGGATCTCGCCGCGGCAGTCAAATCCGGGAGGATCACCGCCCAGACGGGCCTCTGACAGACGCTTTCCCGGATGAAAGCCGTCCTATCGCCTGCCGTTCGCTGGGACGTCTGCGGCGCGTCGGCATTTCGACGACGACGTTTAGCGGCGGGTGGCGATGACGGCGGTGGCGATCACGAGCGAGAGCGCGACGAGGCCGCCGACGGCGGTGAGCGGGGTGATGCCGGTGCTCTGGCGCTCCCGGTCGACGAACGCGATGAATGCAATCGGGATCGCAACGGAGAGAACCAGCAGCACCGTGCGCAGGATCTGGCGCTTGTTCTGTCCGGCGTCGCGCTGCTGCCTGGCGGCGGCGATCGCCGCTTGCGCGCTGTCGGGCTTCGTGTCGTAGAAGATCAGCGCTCGCCGCCCCAGCTGTCGCGCGCTGCTGTCGCAGCCCCAGGCCATCGCGATCATGAAACTGAGCGGGAACACCCACGTGACCACCCACACCGTCACCCCGAATAGGACCCCGATCGCGGTCTTCACCCACGGATGGGCCCCCTCCTTGCGCTTGTCGGAGGGGGCGGAGAGGAATCCGCCGTAGATCAGCACCACATAGATGCTGCGGACCCACGTACGCCACGGGCGGCGCGCGGCTGGTTTCTCCGGCAGCGGTGTATCTCGCACGGGCAGCAGGGCCGAGCGGGCGGCGTCGACCGTCGGGTGCACACCGCGGAGCGCCAGCATCTCGGCAGCGGTCTCAAGCTCCCGCGGGTCACGCTCGTACAACGCCGCAATGCGCAGCAGCATCCGCGCCTCCTGTCTGAGGTACAGCAGGTAGCCGGGGACCAGCGCGATCAGGAACGGCGTCCCGGCAACAGCCCCATCGATCGCCGCGACCTTCGCGCTATCGGTGCGCAACTGCTCGGCGATGACAGCACGCGGAACCCCCTCACGCTCCTCGCGAACGCGCTGAGCCCACTCCAGAGATGGCTCCCCGAGGCTCTGCGTGCTGTGCAGCGCAATGCGCTCGGCGACATGCTCGGGGTCGCGATAAGCAACCTTCGCAAGCTGCCACCCTTCTGACAGGGTGCGCCTGATCCGGCCTCTCGAGCGCGGCGGCGGGGCGCTATCCGGCGAGCTGTCACCTGCCGGCGGCATGCCATCCTTCGCGGAGTCGCTGGGTCCCGCTGACGGCGGCAAGCGTGGATCGCCGGGATGAGCACTCACGTCTGAGCCGCCGCTGCACGTTGAGCGCTTCCCGGTGCAGCTCGAACGGTCTTCGCCACCCCGGCCATGCAGACCAATATCGCGGAAGCCGCGCGTCTGAAATCACCCGTTTCAGAGGAGGATGCGCACGTCCCCGAGGCCAGGCCCGAAGCCGGCGACCGCGCCAGGTGCCATGCGGATTGGGGCCCGATGGCGATGCGACTCACCGTCTCGTGAGCTCCAACAGCAGCGACTCGACTCGCTCGAGTCGCGCTGCGATTTGTTCGAGCTGCGGTTCGTCAGGTGCTTGCGCGGTCTCCTCGGCCGGCGCTGCGGATTTCTGCTCGCGCTGCGCGCGTGTCACGAATGTCGAGGTGATCGCCGCCGTCACGATCGCGAGGAACGCGATCCCCTCCAGCATCACCACCGCGCCGACAATCCTGCCGGCGGCGTCCTTGGGGGTCACGTCTCCGTACCCGACCGTCGTGACGGTCTGCAGGGACCACCACATGCCCTCCCAGATGCTCGAGTACTCGCGATGGTCGATCGCCCTGATCGCGATCCCGCCGCCAACCACAACGATGAACGTCGCCGTCACGATCACGCTCGCAGCGTTACGCACCGAAATCGGCTCGCGCAGGAACCGGTTCATACGGCGCTCGATCGTCCTCGGCCGTTTCACTCCCGCCACGTCACACCCCCCGGCCCAGGAAGCGGACCGAGTAACCGCTGATCGGAACGCCCGACAACACGATCGGCCTCTTGAGCGTCTCCTCGCTGCACGGCTCCAGCACCCAAAGCACCTCAAGGCACACGTCCACCCAATCGAGGACATTCGTCATCGGACTGCTTTCCTGCAGTCCGAACCGCGCTCGTCGTCCCCATCGAGCGCGACCAACGGGTCGAGCGGCGCCGACACTGGAGCAAGGACGCCGAGCAAGGAGCCGGCACACACTCCGACCCGCCATGGCGGACTGATGTGTCAGCTGCACTTCGACTTGCTGGCGTCCGTGAAGCTCTTGACCGAGTTCACGACGCCGGCCGCAGCAGTCGCGATACCGGCGACCTGTGTCGCCGAGGGGCTCGACGGGAGCGCTGTGACGGCGCTCTGAAGCGCGTCGACCGACGTCTTGACGGCGCTGGTCTCACTCGGGAAGTCGCTCTTGGCAGCGTTGACCAGCGAGGTGGCATCGCTGGCGATCGTTGTGAGCTGTGATTTCAGGCCGCTGACGCCGCTGCTGACGTTGAGGCTGGTCAGGCCTTTGACGGAGTTCTCGAGGTTGGTGCGATCAGCGCAGTACGCCGGCTTGCTGCTGCTGCCACAACCGGCGAGCGCGATCAGCGTGCCGACAGCTACCGTCGCGACCGCGGCGCGGATCGCGGCACGACCTACGGGACGCCCTGACATTTCCACTCTTTTGCTGAGTTCCATGCCATCAGGCTATGCCGGGGCGCGAGGCAGCGCATCGGCCAAAAAGGATGAGATCACGCAGCCTCCACCCTGCATCAGCCACAGGGGTCAGCTCCGACTCGGCGATCCCCCGAGCCAGCAATCCGCTCCACGCCCGGGATCCGTGACACGACAACACCCGCCTCCAACGGGGCCTCTGCGGCACCTCTCCCGTCGTCACAGCCCCGCGGAAGTTGAGCCGGCGAGCGAGAGCGCGGCACCGCACGCGAGAGCTCGCACCTCCGCAAGCGACGCCTGCAGGTCCTGGAACGGGCAGACCAGAGTCGGGGGCTATCGGCTGCCGGACGAGCTGCTCGCCGAGCTCGGCGCCGCTAGCGAAATCCTCAACCTCCAAGTCGGGCTCCTGGTGACCGCGGGGATCACGCACCTTCTCGACCAGACAGATGACGTTATTCACAGCTCATCGACCGTGGCGACGACGCCCGCATCCAGGGACGTCGGCGTGCGCGACGAGCGCGACCGAGCGCCGACGACGCGGGCAATCGTGTAGCCGACGCAGATTCCGGTAGTGCGCTCGCTGACTGCCCGGACGATCACCGAGATCGTCGGGCGGAGCCGGGCGTACTCCGCGAGGTTGTCTCGGTCTACCCAGTGAGATTTGCGAACGGGAGCGCGCCGGCGTACAGCGCGCCGAAATGCGCGTCAAGAGAACATCTCACGCTGTTGCCTAAGGCAACGCGCCGGGTCACATCCCTCGCTGACCGACCGTGCGCGATGGCGACCGACCATCCGTACGCTGCGATACGTTGTAGGCGCTCAAGAATCTTTATCGTATGTTGCTACTCGTCAAAGTACTCATCAAACTCCTCGCAGTCGGCGAACAGTTCGACGAATACCTGGGCCCGCCCCTGCCCCCGGAAACACTGGGCTTTCCGAGGATCGAAGGCGCGACAGCCGGTCGAATCTGGATGGCCAAATGATCCGGGGGCAGGGGCGGGCCAGCCTGGGGTCAGATGTTCAGTGGTCGGGATCCAGTGATGGGAAGACAGGAAGGAACAGATAGATGCCGGACGTACTTCGAGCTGGGCCGGCATCGATGACTGGCTTGCGATGGCTCGCAGCAGTCGGGCCATCTCCAATGGACGCCTGGGCGTGTGCGATGGGCTGGGGACTACGAACGGCCCAGAGCCATTCGCAGCGACTCGAGAGCGAAGGCTGGCTCAAGCGCTACGCGATGACCCGCGGGCACGGATCCCTCCTGGTCGCGCACCGACCGCGGCATCCGCGTCGCCGATCTGGCGCTGACTGCGGCGCCCCGCCCGACCCCGACCTGGTGGGCCCACGACTGCGCGTGCGCATGGACGGCGGCATGGCTGACCGTCCGCCGCGCCGACTGGCGCGGCCCGCGCGAGGTCCTCACCGATCCTGGATTAGCCGGCAAGCTCGAGTGGCAGACGCGAACCGGATGGCGCCGGTCGACCCACCGACCCGACCTCACGCTCGCGATACCTGACGGCCAGGTGGTAGTCGAGGTGGAGCTGCAGCGCAAGGACACCAAGCGCCTTGCCGCGATCCTGTCGATGTACCGCGGATGGATGGACGAATCCCGGATCGCCGGGGTCGTCTACGTGTGCGGAAGCCAGCACCTCGCCGACCGAGTCCGCGAGTTCAGCTTCAAGGCCGGGCTGCCTGCGAAGGCGACACGAATCGAGCTGCTCAACACACACGATCCGTGAACAGACAACGAAGGTGGCCGCATGATCGCGCTCGCCGCGAGCCTTGCCGCATTCTGGATCTGCGGCGCGCTCGGCGCCGGAAGCGCGTGGCTGATGCGACGGCGAACCATGCTCTCGGTTCGCAACCTCTATCTGGCAGCCGCGGTCGGAGCCCTCCTTTGCGGCGTCGCCGTGCTGGCGCGGTGGTGGGGTGCAGTGCTCATCATCGGGCCACTCGCCGCCGCGCCAACCACCGGCGCGCTGCTCGGACGTCGCTGGCGGCTGGCTGACCTCGGCGCCGGTGAGGAGCTGCGCGACCACGAGCTCGCGCGGCGCTGGGCTTGGCAGCCCGCGCCAGCGCGCCGCCCCGGGGAGCGCGTCTACATCCGGTCGCAGGGGGAGATCATTCGCGAGCGCCCGTGGCCGGACGCCGAGCCGTACGTGCCCATGACCGGCGAGCTCGACGGACCGCGGCTGCCACGCAGCGAGGGGCAGCACATCTTCTCGTGCGGCGGGACCGCTGCCGGCAAGACCACGAGCGCGCTACGAATCGTCGCCGCCCGGACGCTCGCTGATCGTTCCGCGGTGCTAGCGATCGACCAGAAGGGCGACGAGCAGGCCGAGCACACGCTCCGCAACATCGCCGCCGCCGCCGAGGTGCCGTTCATCCTGATCGACCCGCGCGCGCCGGACACCGACCGCTGGCAACCAATCTCCGGCGAGGTCGGTGAGGTCGTGGCGAGGGTCGTCGAGCCGATCAAGGCCAGCGAGGAGTACTACTCGGACATGCTCCGGCTTTACCTGGGCGTCGTCGCCCGGGTGCTCGAGCATGCCGGCTGCTGGCCGCCGTCGCTGCCGTTCCTGATCGACTGCTGCCAACTGCGCCGCTTCCCCCGGATCCGTGAGCTCTGCTCCGACGACGAAGAGTTGCTGCGCCGCGTGGCCGAGGCGGGCGACTGGATCTCCTCTCCCGAAGGCCGTAAGGCGGTCGCGGGCGGTGCGGTCCGCCTGCAGGTCGTGATGGGCGAAGCGTGGCGACCCGTGCTCGCGCCCAGGATCACCCCGTCCGGCGAACACGTTGCGGTCAGCCTCGCCCGCGCAATCGAGGACCGAGCCGTCGTGCTCTGGCGCACCTACGTCGACGACATGCCCAAGGAGGCCGCGATGATTACCGTCCTCGCGCTCGCCGACATGTACGCGGCAGCCCAGGTCGCCGGCGCGCCGTGGACGCTCCTGCTCGATGAGTTCGGCGGCGTCATGCACATCGCTGCCACCTGCGCGCTCGCGATGCTCCAGCGAGGCCGCTCCCACCACGGTCAGGTGATCGTCGTCACCCAATCCGCAGCCGACTCCGAAGCGCTTACGGGCCAGCCTGGGCTGCTCGCTTCCCTGACCGACAACTTCACCGGGTTCGCGATCCACCGCCAGAACGCGCCCGAGACCCGCGACTGGCTCGCGAAGCTGATGGGCACGACGGCCCTGTGGCAATCGACCGACCAGACCACCGGCCACGGGTCCGCCCACTCCGGGCAAGGCTCGCGACGCCGCGTTCGCCAGTTCCGCGTCGGCTCTGACACTTTCGCCGAGCTTCAGCGCGGCGAAGCGATCATCTACAGCACGATCGACGGGCACCCGCGACGAGCGCACGTCCTCCGCGCACGACTGCCTCACGACGAGCCCGAACGGATCGGCACGGGCGAGCGTCACGCGTGCGAAATCGCCGTGCACGCAGCAAGCACGCTTGAGCAGCTCATCCCCGCCGGCGCGACCACCGATGACGATGCTTCCGCGCCGGCTCAAACGCTGACCGAACCGGAGGCCCTCCAGCTATCGGCGATTGTCCCGAGGACCTGCCGTGATGAGACTCCTGCTCGCCGTCTTTGCCTGGCGCCTGGTGCGCCGGCTCCTAGCGCCAGCGATCGCCATCGCGCTTGCGGTGCTGCTGCTCCACAGCGGCTCCTTCGCCCGCCCCGAGGGGCGACACACAGTTGGAGCCGTCGAGCGCGCCATCAAGCCGATCGAGCAGGATCTACAGCACGCATTCGGAAGGGCGCTCCGACCGTGAGCGAGTTTGAGCTACCGGACGGCATCGTTGGCTCAGAGCACCTTGGGGTCCGGGTTTTCTGCGTCGCTGCTCCCGATCCGCAGCAGCTCGCAGACCAGATCGCGCTTGTGCTCGGCGAGCACCTCGCCGACGACGACGACATGCACATCACGTACAGCGCGGTCCAGACCGGCTGGCAGCACGACCCCGGCCGGGGCTGGCTCGGACGCGAGCCACACACCCAGCTGTTTCTCGAGTACACCGCGCTTCTCGTCCTGCGAGGCTCACATTCTGAAGCTGGGCGATGAACGTGCCGCGAGAGGTGGGAGCCGGCGGTCGACGGCCGCCTCACGCCACCGCAATCCGACGAGACTTGCCTTCCCCCAATTGGCGAGTTTGCGAGTCTCGTGCCGGAGTCGACACTTGGCACTGCCTTCGTGTTGGCGGGGGGTGAGTCGGATCGGCATGATTGCGTTGTTCGTATAGACCCGGTGACTGCGAGAAAGGTGCGAACACCTCGTATGCGACGCCGGCCCATACGGTCGCCGCTGAGGATTGGCTCTGGCTGCCGCCCGCCCACTGAGTGCGGCGGTACATGCGAGCATCTCCTCGGCTTCCGCCGCGGTGCGGCCGGAGGTGGACTCGCCGATCGCGACGAACCCGAGCGCCGCCGGGGTCGGGATGTGCTCGGCGAGGAGCGCTGCGAGCTCGTCAGGGGTAAGCGATTGGGGCGTGGCTTCCTCGGCGAGGAGCGCGGCGAGCTCGTCGGGCAGCTTAACGGTGATGCTCATCGCCTCCTCAGTGACCCTACGGCGACCGTCCCCGGGTTCCTGCTGAGATTCGTCCAAGAGTGAACAGATTCTCGGGGGTCCGAGGCTCTTGGTCGTCTGCCATTGTGACACTCAGCGTGGCGCTCGTCCCCGGGACTGCCGCCTTCCTCGGCAGCGGCAGGCGACGCGGGCGGGAGCGACCGAGGACGAGCTCGACGTTGTGCTGATCGCTCCCGCGGTGAGGCAGACGCGGGTTGTGACAGACGGCACCCACGCTGGCAGCCGCAATCGGCTACGAGCTTCAAGCGAACGTGTGAGCCTAGGAGCCGCCTCCGTCGGGCTTGTCAATCACCCAATCGGGATGATGCTCACGTGGGGCTGCGCTACTAGCGTGGTCTGCCGATAGCGGAGACGGAAAGGGGCCGCTCATCACCGTCGTTAGGCATCAAACGATCAAACTGTCGAGGGGATGGCACGATTCGCCCGACGAGGGTGCCTGCGTGATGGAACTCGCTTCGATGCTCGCCGACGAGGAGTTCAGCGATCAGCCGCTGTCGGCGTGTCCCGTGATCGCGGCGTTCCTGAGGAAGCACAACGACTCGATCGACGATGAGCGCCGGCAGGACCTCTACGCCTACGCCGCCAAGGTCGTCGGTAGCCGGTCGCCCGGTCCCGTGCAAAACGAGCGGGCGGCCCGCCTTAGCGAATGGGACAGCGGGATCAGGCACCGCCAGAGCACGCAATCGAACGTCCCGTGGCCGCGGCGGGCGTTGAACCGGATGCTGAACGCCATGTTCGAGGAGATCCCCTCGTACGCCTTCTATGGGCTCACCGTGCACAACGACGAGACGCACGCCGAGGTGCTCGGCCTCGTCGACGAGCTGCTCGCCATCAAGCCGAGCCGCGGCGGCCCGCCGGCTGCCAGCGTCGGGCAGAAACCCGCCGCAGGTCCCTCCCGCCGCCTGCCCTCCCGGACAGCGCAGTCACAAGCGGTCGGTTCCATGTGAGCAATCGGAGTCCGCGCCGTCTGAGTGCGACTGGGAGTGCGAGGAGCTCGGTCCAGGCAATCCGCGAACAGCGGCATCGCTATGGCGCCGTGTTCCTGCTGCTCCTTGCTCTGGTCCTGTTCGAAGTGCTCGCCCCGAGCAGTGATTGGGCGCGCGCCATCGCCGTGGTGCTGGCAACTGCAGCGCTCACCGTGGCGGTCGCGACTTCTCGGGGCGAGCGCCAGGTGCGCCGTGTCCGCGCCTTGGTCGTGAGCGGTGCCGGGGTGTTGGTTGTGGTCGGGCTCGCTGCCGGCCTGTTCGGCCCTGCGGTCGCGTTCCTGGTCGTGACGATGCTCGTCGCGCTTATCCCGGTCGCACTGATCAATGGATTGATACGGCTGACCCGGCAAGCCGGAGTCACGATTCAGGTCGTCTCCGGCGCGCTGGCCCTCTACCTGGTGGTGGGCCTGTTGTTTGCGTCGATTATCGGGTTCGTGGACACAGTCGAGAACGTGGCCTACTTCACGCAGGGGAAGAACGTCACCAATGGTGAGCGCGTCTACTACTCGTTTACCGTCTTGACGACGACCGGCTTCGGCGACTATACGGCCGCGCAGCCTTTTGGCCACGCGCTGGCGGTGCTCGAGATGCTCACCGGCCAGCTCTACCTCGTGACCGTCATCGGGATCGTCGTGGGGAACTTCGCGGGCAGGCGGACGCGTAACCAACCAGACGACGGAGGTTCATAACAGTCTGGCGGCGAGATGGCTATCACCGACGGCCGCGAACCTGCTCAGCGCGAGAAGCGCGCTGCGCGTTACGGCGCTCAGCCAGCCCGAGGAGCGCGCTTACGCTGGCCTTGTTCGACCGCCGCTGCGAGATCCCACGCCGCAGCAGATAGCTGCCCGAACGCCTGCGCGATGGCGACCACACTGACGCCGGTGCGGGCGCGGCTGAGCGACTCAACGGCCTCGTCGAACCGCTCCCATGCGTCATCGGGCGCGAGCGTCGAGCGCCACGGGGCGTCGCGTAGCTCCTGGGGAGGTAGCCACGCCGGGCCCGGCCGCCACCCGAAGCCCTGCTCCTCGGCGTACCGGTAAGCGGCTTGCTCCTGCGCGGCCGCGTCCGCGAGCGCGCGGAGACGACGCGCGTAGCCGGCGTCGGGCGGTGGCTGCGCGTGTTCCTTGATCGCCGTTTGCCAGCGTCCCTCGGCGAGCTCGAGCTGCTCGCGAGCGCGCTCAACGCTCATCCGGGGCCACCAGATGCTTGCTGAACGAAGGATCCTCGGACACCTCAACCTCGGTGCCAGGCTGGCCTCCGCGCGCCATGAAGCTCTTGAGATCAGAGCGGCTGATCATCCATCGGCGTGGGCCGGCTTTCGTGGCACGAAGCTCGCGGTTCGCGATCCAGCGGCGGACGGTGACAACGGTCACCTGAAGCTCGTCTGCGACCTGGGCCGGGGTGAGATACTGCTCGTCAGCCATCTACGGGACCGCGGGAACGATTCAGACACCACCGACGTAGAGAGACCTTAAGCACACATAGCATCCTACGGTGCTATCCTAGCGTATATGTCTAGTTGTAGGGGACAATGGACAACGGTAAGTCGCCCGATACCAACGCTAGTCCGGCTCCGCCGCAACGGCGACCCCAGCGACGAGGAGCGCCAGCGGCTCGCGAGCACCATATTCGCCGAGCAGGACGAAGTCGGCACGTTCTCGCGCGGGAACCTCGTCCCTCCCGCTCCAACCACACCGCCCGCCCGCAACGAACCGCCGCCGTCGGACCCGTTCTTCGAGAAGCTTCAGGCCCCACTGTCGAGCGGCCAGACAGAAACCGCAGCGATCGCCGGCGAACGCACCGCCACCGCCGCAGACTTTAAACGTCTCGGCTCCCAGACGCCCGCGGAGATGAGTGACACCGTCGCGCCGCAGCCGGGGCCCGCAACCATGCTCGGCAGCGCGAACCTGCCCAGGAAACTCGTGACCCCGCGCCGCCGCAGGTTCCGCGACCGACATGCAATTGCGTCGTCGCGCCGTCGGACACTCTCGATCGTTCGAGTCCGCGTTGCGGTGGCGCCCGTGGTCGCAGCGTTCGGCGCGCTGATCGTGGCCCGGGCTGCGCTCGCAACCATCGTCGGAGGCGGCGGGCACCGCAACCCCGCCGCAAATCGGCTCGCAACCAAACAGACGAGCGCAGCTTCATCGCACGTCGCAACCCCGACGATTCCCGCCAATCTTCAAGCTGCCCTTGCACGATCCAGCGTCCGGTATCACAGTGCACGCCGGCAGGCCCCCCACAGGGTCCGCCGACACCGCTCGCCGAAGGTGCACGTCGTCCTCGCGGCAGATCACCGAGCGAAGCGCGGGGGATCGAGTTCGTCGGCCACGGTCACGCCCGTTGATAGGACCTCGTCGCAAACCGCCCAATCGAGCCAGGTTACGCAGCAGCCCGCAAATCCTTCACCGGTCGCCGAGGCCGCGAGCGGCTCAGGATCGAGCACAAGCTCTAGCGCGAGTAGGCGACCGGCTTTTGGAGCTAACGGAACGCTTGCACCTTGCTGCAGCAGCGTGACTTTGCCCAGTTCGGCTATAGAGGAGACTGGTCGGGATGCCTGAGGGTCTTTCTGCGAGCGAGGTGGGCAAAGAGATCGCCGAGCACCGCGAGCACGCGACAGACGATCACTCCCGGCGGGACCGCTTCGTTTCGATCGCCGAAGCGCTGCTGCTGTCGCTCGTGGCAATCATGGCCGCATGGTCTGGGTTTGCGGCGGCCAAGTGGGGAACCGACTCGTCGCTTTCGTTGGCGAAAGCCTCTTCCACACGAACTAAGGCAAACCAGGCCGCCATCGAAGCGACGCTGATCCGCACGCTGGATTCGGTGGAATTCAATGCCGCAATCACTGCCTACGCCGCGCACGATGCCCCGCTCCTCCGCCTCACGCTCAAGCGGCTACGCCCGAGCGCACTCGCCGCCGTCGAAGCATGGCGGGCCCTCAAGCCCCTCACGAACCCCAACGCGCCGGCGGATCCGTCCGACATGCCGCAATACCGGATCCCTCAGCAGTCGCAGGCGACGGCCCTGAACGCGAAGGCCGACGCCTACTTTGCTAGCGGTGAGTCAGCCGCTGAAACGGCAGACAAGTACGTGCGTCTTACGGTCTTCCTGGCGGCCGTCCTATTCCTCGTCGGGATCGGCAGCCGCCTTCCGCTGCCCGCCGCCCGCTATGGGCTGGTCGGGGTCGCGAGCGTGTTCTTCGTCGTATCGGTGGTGGAACTCCTCAGCCTTCGCGGACCACCGAGCTGACCCTTACGGCGAGGCTTCTTCCCGGGACGTGCGGCCATCGGGTCATCGCTATGCAGTCCCGTCTCGGGTGACTCAGCCGGATTCGACAGTCGTGGCCCAGAGCCCTGTATTCGCGCTCGTCTGCTCGGCGTAGGCCTTGGAGAACTCGACGACTGTCGGCATCGCGCAGGCACGTACCGCGCGTGCCCTTGACTACCGCGTTGCGGACTCGAGCGAGCGCCCGCGC
>CAWCDS010000024.1:0-61538 GCA_963794285.1 uncultured Solirubrobacterales bacterium | reverse complement strand
CAGGCACCCATTGCGCGGCGGCTTGGTCGTCGTTGGGGTGAAGGCAGCCGGCTGCGTTCCACAGATACCCCAGGACGTGCACGAAGTCGACCACGATCGTGACCTTGACCTCGCGTTTGCGGGCTTCGAACTTGATCCGCTCGATCTGGTGGTTGGCGCCGTCGACCAGCGCGACCCAGGTGCGGCGGTGTTTGGGGTCACGCCGCTCGGCTTCGTCGAAGATCCGCTTGATCACCTCCGCTGGGGCCTTGACGATGCTGGCGGTCAGCCACTTGTTTCTCGCGACCGGCCCCGTGGCGGGCTCATGGCCCTCTGGCGCCGCGGAGGTGAGGATGTCGGCCGCCGTGCGCGGCGCTGGCTTGGCATCGTAGACGGCGCCGATCTCCGCCATCCGCTTGCGGTTCTGCTGCTCCTCACCCGAGAGCCTGGGTTTGGGGGCGGGGCCCGCGCGGGGTCTGGCTGGGGCGCGGGTGCGCAGGGCGCCGGGGCGCATCACGATCCCCTTGCCGTCCGCGGATAGCAGCAACAGATCGCCTGGCTTTGATCGCGCCGGGCGCCGGGTCTCGTAGAAGTCCTCGAAGTCCATCGCCGTCAGCCCGGCGAGCTCCTCGACCTGGCGCTTTCCGAGCCTCACGCCGGTCTGGCGCTCGATCGCGTCGATGGCGCCGTCGAAGCTGCCGCGCGGGCTCTCCAGCGCGCACAGCTTGCGCAACCCGTGCGAGTGGCGCTCCACCGGCAGATTCAGCGCCGCGTCGGCGGGATGCAGGTTCCCCACCCCCGGCGCCCGATACGCCAGCCGCCCCACCGACACCGTCCCGAACACCGTCTCAAGCTCGCGGACGTGACCCTTCTCCACCCGGCCGCGGACCACCCCCTCATCGCCAGTGACCTGCTCAAGGCGCAACTCGCGCAGCGCCCGCAGCGCCAGATGATCATCAAGCAGGCAGCGCAACAGCTCCCGTCCGTGAACATCAAGATGCTCCTCAAGCTCGGCATGGGAGAAGCCGGCGGCGTCGGCCCCGTGAATAAAGTCGATGAGCGACTCGAACTCTCCCGGCTGGCGGCAAAGGCAGCACCGCCAGGCGCATCGAGCGGCCCAGTCGCCCCGGCTGGGGCTGTCGTCTTCACTGTGCAGCCTGCCCGGCAGGCAGGACTTCATCACCCGCGGCGTAGAGTTTTTCAGGAGATACGAGATCAGCGGTCACGTTGGCCACCTCCGTGGTCGACGTGGGACGATCGAACAACGCCGACTTCGACGCCCTGGCCGTGACTCCTCCACCGGCCGACGCCCCCGGCCCAGCCCCGCCAACCGCTCAGAACCTGGGCCAGAGCAGCTCCGACAACGGCCGCAAACCCGCCCAAACACGACCCGCGGCCGCTCCCCGACACCGCAACCCGCACCCGACCGAACGACCCGAAACCCCGTAGCTACCCAGGGAATCGATTATCACTTCAGCCCGGTCCCCCAGGTCCCTTGAGAAGAGCCGCACCCCGCGTCGAGTTGGGCCGTGGAGCGCTCCGCGGGCCCGTGCGCGCTTACCGCTCGTTGCCGAACGATTCCAGCCGGGAACGGGGTTCCGCGCGGCTAATGAACAGGAGCGGTCGGAGCACCGGGTGCGGAGTGGTCCTCCTCCTTATGACAGGGGTGCTAACCCGATGTCCATAGCGGCTTGTGCTTGGGCCGCCTCGTTAGCTCAAGTGCTGCTGGCCGTAACGTGGAAGCTGCCTGGGGGGCGCTGCGACGCAGTTGTCTCGTGGGCCGACAGAACTGGATCGCGGTGCGCTGGCGTCGTGTGACGTTTGAGCCTGGGTCGGGTGGTGTAGCCGGCATCGGCGGTGCTGACGCCGATGATCAGTGCGAGGGCGATGACTGCCCCGACCGCTTTCGGGACGTTGACGCCGAGCGGCCCCTTGCCGCCGGCCACCGTGGCGACGATGAACGCGAGCGGGATCGCGACCGAGGCAGGACAAGCGTGCCTCGTGCGATGGTGAGTGCTCTGTTGCCGTCGGCCTTGCGGTCGGCGCCGGCGATCGCGGTTGCGATGTCTTCGCCCTCCTCGGCGTAGCGGGTGGTGACGCGCTGCCGAAGCGGCATGCGTCGCTCTCGCACGCCCATGACATCATGATCATGAACGTCACGGGCAGGATCCACGTCAGCGCCAGATCGACCCGGCGACGACGAACGGACCGCGCGGAGCACTTTCTCCCAGGGCGTCGGCCCTCTTCGGTCTTCGTCCTCTGGTGGACTCAGGAAGCCCGCAAGGAAGAGGATGCTGACGACCGCCTTGTACCGACCGCAGCGGAGTTGCGCCTCGCGGAGGTGGGAGCGGGTGGCGCGCACGACTTCGAGTTCCCTAGTGCCTGTCCGCGTTCTCGTGCACGCCGCGCAGGACGAGGAAGTCGGCGGCGACGCTTGGTTCGGCCGGGTCGTGCCCATGGAGCGCCGCCCCGTAGGTGGAACCGGACCTCCTGGCGTAAGAAGGCGATGTCGGCGGGCGCGCGTCGATGCAGGCGGCGTGCCTGCGACCGCGCCGTCGATTCTGGCGGTGCTGATCGTTCGTCGTCGCTGGTGGTGTCGAGCGCGTGGGGGACGTTTCGGCGCGGCGTTCCGTGCCTGCTGAGCCCACGCTCGCGCGGCGGCGGCCTGGCGATCGACCGTAGATCGTCAGCCGCTCGGAAATGTGATGGGGTCGGCCTCGCGAGGCGCACCAGGCACCGGGACGCGTAGGCTTTTTCGCGCACGTGCCCAGAGCCCGATGACTCAAGCGAGCCCTCTACGTCGAAGTCCGGCCCGCTCGTGCTGCGCGTCTGGCTCGCCGCTGATCGCCCCGCGCCGACCCCCTCCGCTCTCGTGTCGGTGAGGCTCAGTACTTCGCTGGGATGTAGCGGTGGGGTGGTCGGGCTCGCGGTAACCGCGTGGCTTTTCGCGATCGGGAAGGACGACGGGCTCCCGCGCCGGGGACTCGTCGGGGATCTGCTCGAGCACGTGGCTGATGATGTTCAGCCGGGCGCGCTTCTTGTTGTTGGAGTCCGCGATGTACCACGGGGCGAACTCGGTGTCAGTCGCGGCGAACATCTCGTCGCGGGCGCGGGATAGTCATACCGGCGGCTGTCGGACTTGAGCTCCATCGGCGACAGCTTCCAGACCTTCGCGGGTCGTTGATCGCGACTCGATCCTCCGCGTTTGTCCTTCTGGCCGGCCTCGAGCCAGTACTCGAGCAGGATGATCCCCGAGTCGACCATCGCCCGCTAAACCAGCGGCGCCAGTCGCAGGAATCGGAATGCCTCGTCCTCGGAACAGAAGCCCATCACTCGCCGACCCCCGCCCGGTTGTACCAGCTGCGGTCGAAGATCACGACCTCTCCGGCCGCCGGGAAATGCGGCAGATAGCGCTGCACGTACATCTGGGAATTCTCGCGCTCGGTCGGGGCGGGGGTGCGCGACCACCCGGAACCGTGGGTGATCCGCTTGATCACGCCGCCCTTCCCGGCTGTGTCACGCCCCTCGAACACGATGCAGACCTTGATCCCCTCGTGCACGACCCACTCCTGCAGCCGAACCAACTCGCCCTGGAGGCGAGCGAGTCCTTCTCGTAGCGCTTCGGCCGAGCTTCTCGACCGCCGCCCGATCCGCCTTGGTCTGCTTCGTGTGACTCATTTGGTCCTCTCCACTTGTTCGCGCGCGCTTGCGGCAGCGGTCTCCGGCCGATGCCGGGGAAAGCGGGCGAGGGGTTTTCGCAACTACCAGGTCAACTCGATCTCGAATTCGGTTTTGTCGTCCTCGACCTGAATTCGATCTTCAGGGCGAGCTCGTCGGGCACCTTCGCGACAAACCTCGCCGACCTCGCTCGAGGATGATGTCGTTGCCCGAGGCGGGCTCGTCTGCGATTGCGTGAAGGCGCTTAGCAGCGTCCTCCCGCGACATCGTGCCTTCTCTTTGATTTCCAGCTCCATCGCGCTCTCCAATCGTCCTGGTTACACAGCGGCGCTACGATCCATTCCGCTTCACCAGCACAAAGGAGAGGGAAGGTGCGTCGGAAGCCGTTATCGTGTCACCTTCTGCCACCAGTCGGGGTCGGGTCGGAATGGCGCGGCCGGCACGCCTGTCGCCTCCGGCTCGCAGCGGTACGCGAGCCCGGCTGCGGGCTCGGCGCGTCGCTGTTCCTCGCTCCAGTTCTCGGTTGCCGTGGTGACGTATAGCCGGTTCAGCCGCGGTCCCGCGAACGCGCAGGACGTCGTCTGCTCAGCTGGGAGGGTCACCACTTGGCGCAGTTCACCGTCGGGTGAGTAGCGGTGGACTTGCCCGCCTGCGTAGATCGCCACCCACAGGTCACCGGCGGCGTCGACGGTCATGCCGTCCGGCGTTCCGACCTCCTCGGCGATCGTGATGAGCACACGCCCCCCGGCGATCGTCCCGGGTCGGGTCGAACTCGAACGCGTAGAGCGTGCGCGGGCCGCTGTCGATCAGATACATCGTGCTGCCGTCGGGGCTCCAACCCAGGCCGTTCGGGATCGTGAGGTCGCCGAGTATCGGCTCGGTTCCCCCGCGCCGATCGAGCCGGTAGAGGGCTCCGCCTCCGGCGTGGTGGTCGTCGGCGAGCGTGCCGGCCCAGAATCGGCCCTGCCGGGTCGCATGCCCCGTCGTTCATCCGACACCGGGTGGGGCGACCTCGGCGAGTGTGCGCGTGGAGCCGTCCGGTCTCAGGTGGACGAAGCCCCGCCCGGCGGCGAGCAGCCAGCCGTCGTCACCCTCGATCGGCGCGATCGCGCCGACGGTCCCCGGGACTGTGTATACACGCACCGCACGAGGTCGCCGTCGTTGTCGACTCGGTCGCGGTAGACGCGTCCGGCGACGACGTCGACCCGCAGCAGCTCGCCGCGGCGACCGTCCCACCGGGCGCCTTCGCCTAGGAGCGTCTGCTCGACAGTGCAGGCGATGGCCAAGCCACCCCGGCGCTTCATGGTCTATCGGGCTCGTGCGCTCACGCGGGGATCTCCTGCCTCGGAGGAGGCGCCAGGATCGCGTGCGAGAGCATGCCTCCGGCGACGACGCTGGCGTCGAACCCGTTCTGCAGCAGGATCCGCGTGGCGTAGTAGGCGCGCTGACCCGAGCGGCAGATGACACCGATCGTTCGGTCGCGGGGCAGTTCGTCGAGGCGTGACCGCAGCTCGCCCAAGGGGATGTGGACCGCCTCGGGCGCCTGTTCCACCGCGAGCTCCACGTTCTCGCGGACGTCGACAGAAAGGCGTCCTGCGCGGAGTCCCAATGGATCACGGGCATGTCGCCGCGCAGGACGCCGGCGGCGACCATGCCGGCGAAGTTGATCGGATCCTTCGCGCTGCCGAATGGCGGCGCGTAGCAGAGTTCGCACTCCTCGAGGTCGTACACCGTTGCGCCCAGCTGGATCGCTAGGGCGATCTCGCTGATCCGTTTGTCGACGCCGTCCTCCCCGACTGCCTGCGCCCCGAGGACGCGTCCGTCGGACTTGCGGAATAGGACCTTCATCGCGATCGGCTTGGCGCCGGGGTAGTACCCGGCATGTGAGTTCGGATACAGGTAGACCTTCTCGAAGTCGCTGTCACCGAGCCGCTGGAGCGTCTTCTCGTTCGCGCCGGTCCAGGCGACGGTCGAGCCGAACAGCCCCACGACCGCTGTGCCCTGCGTGCCGCGGAAACACGAGTCGCGCCCGGTGATCACTTCGGCCGCGATCCGGGCTTGGCGGTTCGCCGGTCCGGCGAGCGCGATCAGGCTCCATTCGCCGGTGACGAAATCCCTGACCTCGACGGCGTCGCCGACCGCGAAGATGTTCGGGTCGCTGGTGCGCATGTGTTCGTCGACGCGGATCCCGCCGAGCTCGCCGATCTCGATCCCGGCCATCCGTGCAAGCGTGGTATCGGGTCGCACGCCGAGCGCGAGGATCACGACGTCCGCTGGATAGCGCTTGCCCGACTGTGTTGACACCGTCAGCGAGTCGTCCTCGGACTGCTCGAAGCCCGCGACGCCGTCGCCCAGCGCGACGTGTACGCCGTGGTGCTCGAGGAAGTCGCCGACGAGTCGCCCGTACTCCGGGTCGAGCGGAGTGAGGACCTGATCGGCCATCTCGACGACCGTCACATCGAACCCTCGGACGACCAGGTTCTCGGCGGTCTCCAGGCCGATGAACCCGCCGCCGATGACGACGGCGTGCATCGGCGGACGCACGGTCTGAAAGCCCGAGTACTTCCCCATCCCGGTCAGGAAGCTGGTCCCACGCTCGATCCATTGACGGATCTCCCGCGCGTCCGGCACGGTCCTCACCGGGAAGATCCCGGGCAGGTCGATGCCCGGTAGCGGCGGGCGGATCGAAGCGGCCCCGGGCGACAGCACCAGCTTGTCGTAAGCCTCGGTGGTAACCTCGCCGGTCGCGACATCCCTCAGCTCAACGGTCTTCTCCTGCGGCGAGATCCCGATCGCCTCGCACCCCGTCCGGCAGTCAACCCGGAAATGCCCGCGGAACAGCTCCGGACTCGCGACGAGCAGATCTGACTCGTGCTCGATCACTCCCCCGACGTGATAGGGCAGCCCGCAGTTCGCAAACGACACATACGGCCCGCGCTCCACCATCACGATCTCGGCCTGCTCGTCGAGCCGGCGCAGGCGAGCCGCGCACGACGCGCCGCCAGCGACGCCACCGACGATGATCACCTTCGACATGTTCTTCACCCTCGCTTGAAAGGTCGAATTCTTTGGTTGCTCGCGCTGCGCGCTGAGCCAGACGTCAAGGCGCTCGCCCCGGACGCCAACGCGCACAGGCCTCATCTGACCTCCTCGAGCCGGTCGCCGAGGTTGATTCGCACGGCGGCCCGATCAGCGCCAGGCTCTGGACTCGACGTCGCGGCGCTCATGACTGCACCCACGGGTCGCGCCAGCCGCCGTGCTCGGCGACGAGCGCGCCGGCGGCCTCGGGCCCCCACGACCCCGGCTCATAGGAATGAACGCCGGGCGGCGCGTCGAGCAGCGGCTGCATGATCCGCCACGTCTCCTCGACCTGGTCCTGACGGGTGAAGCGCATGCTGTCGCCGAGGACCGCCGCGTGGAGCAGCACCTCGTACGGGGTCGCACCCTCGCCGCCCATCTCGGCGAACTCCACGTCGAACAGGATCGGCGCAGCGATCGGCGCATCGGCACGACGGGCGTCAAGGACCATCCGGACCCCCGTCGAGGGGTCGAGCTTGATCACCAGCTGGTTGGGCTCCGGCCGCCGCGGCAACCCGGCGAACCCGAGCTGCGGCGCGTGCTTGAAGATCAGGCGCAGCTCGGTCTGCGTGACCGGCAGCCGCTTGCCGGTGCGAATGAAGAACGGAACGCCGGACCAGCGCCAGTTCTCGATCTCGAGCCGGAGCGCCGCGTACGTCTCGGTGGCCGACCCGGGAGCGACACCGTCGATGCCGAGGTAGCCGTCGTACTGCCCACGCACGTAATTGGCCGGATCGGCTTGCGAGATCGCGCGAAACACCGCGGCCATCGCGTCCTTGAGCGTCTTGGCGTCGCCTCCGGCGGGCGGCTCCATCGCCGCCGCGGCGACGACCTGCATCAAATGGTTGACGACCACGTCGCGAAGCGCGCCGACCGGGTCGTAGAAGTGCCCGCGATCCTCGACGCCGAAGTCCTCCGCCAGCGTGATCTGCACGCACTCGATGTGGTTGCTGTTCCACACCGGCTCCAACATCCGATTGCCGAAGCGCAGAAACAGGATCTCCTCGAGACCCATCTTCCCGAGGTAATGATCGATCCGGTACAGCTGGGACTCGTCCACGTACTGGTGAAGCTCCTCGGCCAGCGCCTGAGCAGAGGCGCGATCGTGACCGAACGGCTTCTCGACCACCACCCGCGCGGAGTCCGTCAACCCGGCCTCCGCGAGCCCCTTGACGACCGTCGCGAACAGGAACGGCGGGATCTCGAGATAAAAGACTGGCGCTCGCGCGCCGTCGATCGCCTTACGAACTCGCTCGTATGTCGACGCGTCGGCGAATCGCCCTGCACGTACGACAGCCGCGCCGCGAACCGGTCGAACACCTTTGGATCGAGCTCCTCGCCCGTGCCGAGGATCGACTCCCGCGCCCGCTCGACGAGCTGCTCCAATGTCCAATCGTCGACCGCGACACCCACGATCGGGAACGTGAGGAGGTGCCTCGCTCCAGCCGGTACAACGACCTGAACGTCATCACCCTCGCGAGGTCACCCGTGATCCCGAACACCACCAACACGTCGGCGGGATGGTTGCCATTGGCCCTCGTGTGTCTCCGTGCTGGTGTCTGTATCGCCACGTCATTCATCGTTATCTCCTCTCAACCCGGACGCGCCCGTCCGATGGCCTCGATCCGGCCCCACCGCTCAGATGCACCAGTCCGCCGACCATACGCCCGTGCAGGGCGGGCCCGGGGCGGACAGGCGCTGCAGTGAGACCTTTTGGATGTTTTCGTTGCGTCCGCATTGCCGCCGCCGCCGGGAACCGATCAGCACCGTGTGGGCTCGATGCCCTCGCAGACGACCGCCAGGGGGCGCCGAGCTCTCCTTCGACGCTCAGCCAATACGACCGGGAGCCATGCGTTCGAGCATCGCACCTTCCACAGAGCGCTCTCGAGATGCGCGGGCTTTTCACCCGGGTGATTGCGTTTGCTCGAGCCGAACCAGTGCGGCCGCGCGGGCGAGCGCGGCCGTCCACGCTCATCGCCGAGCCGGTTCTGGCACCGCAGCGCGCCGCACGCGAGGCCCGCGCGCGGCGGTGCTGCGGGAGATTCGGCGCGCTGGATTGCTGTCGTAGGCCGGTGTCGCCAATGCGGGAACGTCGCATTCACCCGATCTGGATGACGCGTCCTCCGGCGCCTTTTGGCGAGCATTGAACCTGCTGTCGATCGAGCGCTGAATGCGTTCCGACGCAACGGCCGTAGCGATGGGAAAGGGAATCAGCGAAATCCTGACGTACGCCGTCGGCGTCGCGATCAGTCCCGATCATCGGACTCGGCCTTCTGCTGGCCGGAGTCAACCCGAAGAACCTGATGCTCGCGGCCGCGGCAGGCGCTGGACTGGCAGCCCTGGGACTTTCGAGCGCCGACGTCATCGGCTCGTTGATCGTGTTCGTCATCATCGCCAGCCTCACGATCGCGGGCCCGGTCGTCTACTACCTGCTCGGCGGCGATCACGCCAAGGCCCAGCTAGACGAGATGAAGACCTGGCTCGCCTTCCACAACAACGCCGTGATGGCGGTGCTATTCCTGGTCTTCGGCGCGAAACTCATCGCCGACGGCCTGCCACCACTCACCTGAGATGGAGAGGGGGCGCCTCAACGGAAGCCGGCGATCGCAGCGCGCACGCGGATCGCTACCCCGCTCGGTTCGGCGTGGGGTCTTGGGTGGAGCGCTTGTCGAGGGTTTCGTCGTGGGACGGTGTGTGCGCCCGTTCGAAGGTGACGGTGATGTGTTCTCGACGGTCGCGTTGCGCGGCCTCTGCGGCGTCGCGCATCGTCCGCTCGTCGGCGGGCCGCAGATCCCCGGCCAGCGATCGCGGCCACAGCTTCCGGGCCAGCACGACGTTGACTTCGGCCGCCATCAGCGTGATCTCTGCGGCAATCAACAGCCAGGCGAGCATGCCGACGACGGCGGCAAACCCACCGTAGGTCTGGCTGCTGCCCTTCAGCACCTGAGTGACGTAGACGCCGCCGAGTGCCTGTAGCAGCAGCCAGAAGGCGGTGGCGAGCGCAGCTCCTGGCAGGACCTGGCGGATCGTCACCGGGGCCGCCGTGAGCAGCCGGAACGACGCGAGGAACACGGCAAGGTCGATGCCGGCCGCCGCTGTGATGCCCAGCACCTTGGGGATCGCCGGTGTGATCGCGCCCGCGCTGGCAAGCCCGACCGTCGCGGTCGCGGCGACCGTGATGACTCCGAGGGAGGCGAGCATGAGCAGTCCCCGCAGCCTGGATTTCACGAACCCGTGTCGATCCGGCTGTGGCACGGCCCAGAGGTGATCGAGCGCGTTGCCAATCGCCAGGGTGACGCCGAGTCCGCTCCACACCGCGCCTGCCAGCCCGACCACGAGCGCCAAGCTGCTACCCGAGAGCGACCCGACGTGACCGCTGATCTGCGGACCGATCACGGGCATCAGTCGTAACGTGGAGTCGAGAACCTGCTTCTGGAAGGAGGGATCGCTCTGGAACGCGAAGCCAAGAATCGCCACGAACGCCAGCAGCAGCGAGAAGACCGAGAAGAACCCCCAGTAGGCCACCTGGACCCCGAGCCCTGCAGCGTCGTCCTCGATGAACTTCTTGACGACCGCGATCGGGACCGCGACCACGGCATGACGCGCCTGCCAGCCGTCTGATCGCCTGAGCACGCCCGCCCAACTCATGTGTGGAAGACCCGCCGCACGACTGCCGACGCTCAGTTGACGGGTTCGCGACAGAGCGTGCCGGTGTGCCGCGATCACGTCAGGGCCGGGTCGCTGAAGCCGCGGTGTCGCTAGGAAGAACCGTGCGCGGCGATGTGGGCGACCGCGCGGATCGCGTCCCACGGGCTTTCCGGCATGGTCGCGGATGGGGAGGCGCCCGGGTGTTGCGGAGCGATCCGCACGCGCAGGGCCTGTGGCCTGGTGCGAAAGCGCAACGGCGGGTCGAGCTTGAGAGCTTCGCCGTCGATGCCGGCCGCGACCGGCCCGTCGGAGCGGACCTCGAACGATGCGGCGGACCATTGCTGCACGCGCTTCGCACCATCCCTGGCCGCGCCTGCTCCGATGACGGTGATGCCGAGCACGCCGGCGTCCAGGCGCGGGCGTGTGCCGGAGGCGATCGCGCGGCCGAGCCGGTACGGGTTGTTGGAGACGAGTACGACCGCGCTGGTCTTCTGCTCGCGGCCGTCGGCGCCGCTGAAGCGCAGATCGAGCGTGTCGCCACTCGGGGCCGAGCACCGTCGGCATCGTCTCGGCGATCGTTCGGAGCTTCGCGTCGCGGTACCCCTCGCGCTGGACCGCTTCGGCGTAGACACCGAGCGATACGTTGTTGACGAACACGCGGCCGTTGACCTCGGCGAGGTCGACCAGCCGCTCGCCGCCTTTGGTGAACGCGTCGAGCGCGCCGACGACGTCGTCGCGGTCGACGCCGAGATCGAGCGCGAAATGGTTACGCGTCCCGGCCGGCACGCACACGTACGGGAGTCCCCGTTCGGACGCGATCGCGGCGACGATCGCCTGCGTTCCGTCGCCCCCGGCCACGCCGACGGCGTCGGCGCCGTTTGCGATCGCGTCGCGCACGAGCGTCGCGAGGTCATCGCCGAGGTGCAGCTCGACCGGCTCCACGCCGCGAGCGCGAGCCTCGCGCGCGACCTCGAAGCGCTCCGCCTTGCCGCCGCCCGACTTCGGGTTATAGAACAACACCGCCCGCTTCGGCGCCGCCGCGACGGGGAGCCTCGCGTGGACGGTGAACACCGTGCGCGCGGCCGCGAGCGAGAGCACGAGCCCCGCCAGGATCAGCACATCCTCGAGCACGCGGCCCTCGAGCACGACCAGCACCACCGCGCCTACGAGCAGCACAGCAGCGCCCGCCGCGGCGGCGTAGCGCGCAGCACCTCGGTGAACCAACGCCCACCACGCCGCCCACAAGGCGAGCACAACGCACGCGAGCACGGTTACGCCACGCGGAAATCTCTGTACGGCGACGACCACCGCCAACACGACAGACGCCGCCAACAGAACGAGCGACGTGATCGCAGCCAACCGCCGATTCACGACGTCACCGATCCATTGACTCGCATCGCACGCGACAGCGGCGAGGGGGCCGTCGGTTTCGCGTTCGGACCGCGCACGGAGCTATCGCCGCAACAGCCCGGGTCCGCGACGCCGGTCACCCCGGTCATCCTGCCGGTCATCACGCCGATCACCCCGGTCATCGTGCCGGTCATCACGCCGATCACCCCGATCGTCGTGCCGGTCCTCGCGCCGTTCGCGAACCTTGCCGAGCAGGCCGGGTCGATCTTTTCTATCTCCGAACAGTCCCATCTTCATGCTCCTTCCGTTCCGGCTTGGCGGTCCGCCTCGACCGCGGCGATGAGCGCCTGGGTCGGGATCCGGCCGTTGCCCAGAAGCTCGCCTCCTGAGCGGCGCACAGCGGAGCCAAACGGCGCCGCCCACGTGTTCTCCCACACCAGCACGGCCGCCGCACTGCCGGGCTCCAGTGATGCCCCGATCTCCTCGACGTCCTCCTCGGCGAGCAGGATCGCGAGGTCGCGCTCGAGGGCGCGCAACTCGCCGATCTCGCTGTCGTCGGCATCGCGCAGCTCAGAGGCCTCCACCGAGCCGTCGTCGCCCTTCATGATCATCACCAGGTCAAGCACCCGGATGGTGTTGCTGTCGACCAGCTTCTTCAGCTCGGACGCCATCTCGCCCGAGAAGTTCGCCTTCTCTGCCGGGAATGCGACCACCAAGTAGTCGACCGGCCCGAGCTCATCAACGTTGATGTCGGTCATGCCTCTGCTCCAATCTTGTAGCTGCTGTTCTCGCCGACCCGCTCCTAGATGTCGGCGTGGTGCTCGTCGGTCGGTAGGCCGGCTTCCTTCCAGGCGGTGAACCCGCCGTCGAGGTTGGCGACGTGCTCGTAACCGAGTGTCTTGAGGGTGAGCCCGGCGAGCGCAGCGCGCGTGCCCGACCTGCAGTACACGATCACCCGGCGGGCCGGGTCGAGCGCGGCGTTGTGTCGCGGGCTGGCGGGATCGGCGACGAACTCGAGCACACCCCTCGGCACCTGCACCGAGCCCTGGATGTGCTGCTCCCACTCCACCGGCTCCCGCACATCGAGGAGCATTGCCTTGCCGGAGCTCACGTCATCCGCGGCCTGCTTCGGGGAGACATGCTCGATCTGGGCATTGGCCTCGCCCACCATTGCTGCGGCTGTCTTGGTCATCGCTGTCTTTCCTTGAGGTAGGTGGTTTGCCCATCACCGGACCGGCGGTGATGGGCACACCTTGCGGGGTCAGGCCCGGTCGCCTGGATCGATCTCGTGGCTACCCGAGCCGCGTGCCCTCCGCTTCGAGCCCGCCGCCCGTGGGAAGCTTGCTCCAGCTCCTTCGCTCCCATTCCTCCTTGAGCACTTCGACCGCCGCCTGCTCGAGGAACTCGGGCGCCGCCCACTCGTCGACGTCGAAGTCGTTCTTGATGTAGCCGTGGCTGACCATGAAGTCCTTGCCGATCTCGATGCACTGCATGTTCTGCGCGCTGAAGCTCGGGACCATGTCGACGTGCTTGATGCCCCGGTAGGTGTCCTCGGCGTCTTGGTAGAACGTCTGCCGATTGAGGATGAACGCTGCAGCGTGCTTGTGCTCGTTCGCCCAGCGCCCGACCTTGATCATCGCCTTCATATAGGCGACGACGAGCTCGGGGTGCTCCTTGGCCATCACGTCCGTGCAGGTGATGACCGCGGGGGTGTTGGCCACCTGGATCGTCCAGTCCGGGTAGCGGGACAGGTCCTCGATCATCTTGATCTGGCCCGTGGCCTCCTGGAGATGCTCGAAGACCTTGCTCTGGGTGTAGATCGCGTCGACCTTGCCGGCCAACAGCGCCGTCTCCAGCGGGCGGAAGGCCAGGTCGTGCTTGAGATCACGGCGCAGCCATAGCTCGGACGGGTTGTTCATCGGCGGGACCAGCATCTGCGGTTTGTCGTACCAGTCATCCGCGTACGGGAACTCCACGATCTCGACATCGTCCATGGTCATGTCGTTGAGCATGAGCATGTTCTCGATGCCCATGTGCTCCTGGATGCGCCACCAGTCGTTCTTGATCGTGTTCAGGCTCTTCGATAGCCCAATCTTCTTGCCCTTCAGGTCCTTCATCCGGAAGATCGGATCGCGGGAGCGCACCGCCATGCACCCGCCCTCGTAGACCCAGGTAGCCCCCAGCAGCCGCGTCCGGCGCAGGTCGGCGTGGACGTGGATCGGCGGGTAGAGGCCGCCGAAGCGGATCAGGTTGTCGAGGTTGTGGATGTAGTGCGGGTAGAAGTTGTTCTCCGGTGCATGGCGAAAAAAGTCGTACTCCACACCGATCTTTTTGAACTCCTCGCGGCACCACCCCAGCTCCTGGTCCACATTGTTGGCGGACACCATGGGGCAGTTCGTGTACCAGACCTCTTTCCAGTTCAGGGGCACCGTGGTTGAGACTCGCTTGGGTTCCTCAGTGACGGCCATGGGATGACCTCCTTGTTGTCATGCTTGGCGCTCGCTTCTGTTGTTGCGCATTCCGGGCCAGCGGCAATCGCATGTTGGTTTCGGCCGGCCCCGGCGGGCAGGGACGAGCTTGCGGTGTGCCTCATCTCCGGTCTGCCTTCGGGAATCCATCACCGGTCCGTCGTTCGGGACGGGTCGGCAATCGCTTTGACCTCCAGCAGGGTGAGCCCGAGGTCCGACACGCGGCGAAGGAGTCCCTGGAGTTCGGCTTGGTCGCGAACGTTGCCCGTCAGCTCGGTGTTGCCCTCGGCTCGCGAGAGTCTCATCCCATGGAAGGCGGGCGCGAGGTGGTCGCTCAGCTCTCCCTCGACGATCAGCCGGTAGTTCCGGTCATGCACGTCTCCGAGGGTTGCACCATTGACCGTGCGTTCGCGAGAAGCGCGGGTCTTTCACCCGGGTGATTGCGTTTGCTCCAGCAGTCCGAGCGCAGTGGCGCGGGCGATCGCGTCCGTCCGGGAGTGCACGCCGAGCTTGTGGTAGAGCGCGCGCTTGTGCGACCGGATCGTGTTCGGGGAGAGGAACAGACGCTCCCCGATCTCACGGTTGGAGAGGTCGCCGGCCAGCAGCCGCAGCACGTTGAGCTCGGCCTCGCTCGGCGGCTCGAGCATCTCCCCGCTCGACGCGCGGCCTCGCGCCGCCGCGAGCTCTCGGCCCACCTCGTCGGCGAGCGCGGGAACGGGCCCGCTGTCGATCAGTTGACCGAGCGCGTCCCGCGCGGAGCGCAGCGTCGCCTCGGCCTCGTCGAGCCGGCCACGACGCAGGCGGACACGGGCGAGGAGGACGAGGAGCCAGCTGTGGTGCAGGTTCGCTACCTCGTCGGCGAAGAAGCGCTCCGCGGCGGCGAGCTCGTGCTCTGCCTCGACAAGGCTTCCCTCGGCGGCGTGCACTGCGCCGAGGGCGGCGGACGCGTTCGCGCCGAGCCAGCTCCGGGTCGTGCCGATCCGGCCGACCGCCGCCTTCGCCTTCTCGGCGTTGCCTCGTGCGAGGTCGAGCTGCCCGCGCTCGGTGGCGACGAGCGCGAGCGTCGAGCGCGCGACCACCAGACTCGGGACGGTCCGCTCGATCGCCGGATGCTCGAGCGTCCGCATTGCCACCGCCGACGCCTCGTCCAGCTCGCCGGCGAAGAACAGCGCGCGGGCGTAAGCGGCGAGAGCTGCGGTGAGGATCTCGTCCGCGTCGGCCTCCGCGAGCGCGACCGCACGCCGCCCGTCGAGCACCGCCTGGGCCACACCGCCGTCGATCGTGACTGCGCGGACCAGCAGCGCCGCGGTCTCGACGTAGCTGTCGGCTCGTTCCGGTCGCCCCTCGCGCGCCCGGTCGGCGAGGTGGAGTAGCCGGCGCTGCTCGAGCGTGCTCCCGCCGACCAGCATCGTGGCCGTTGCGGCCGCAACCGCGAGCTCCGGATGTTGGACGATCTGGTCGTCGGGCAGCGTCCGAACCCAGCGCAGAAGCGTTTGGCCGGCGCCGCTTCTGATCAGAGGCAGGTGATACTCGACCAGGAGCTGCGCGACCAGCTCGTGCTCGCCGGCTGCGGCTGCGTGCTCGACCGCCTGAACCGGCGACCCTCGTGATCTCAGCCACTCGGCGGCTCGTCGATGAATCCTCGCCGGCGCGCCGGGATCCAGCGACGCGAGCTCAGCCTTCGCATATTCCGCGAACAGCGAGTGAATCCGAAACCAGCCTCCTCGCTCCAGCTTTGAGACGAACAGGTTTGAGTGCTCGAGCACGACAAGGCGGGCCGCCGAACCGGTACGGTCGAGCACGCCGTCGCAGAGCTCCGCGGTGAACTCACCGAGGACCGCAACGCCGTGCAGGAACGCGCGCTCGTCCTCATCGAGCGCCGCGAGCACCTCACCGCTCAAATACGCGGCCACAAAGCGATTGTCGCCACGGAACGAGCGCACGGCCCTCGCCGGATGCTCGACGGTCCGCAGCCAGAGCCACGCGAGCACAAGTGCAGCCGGCCACCCCTCGGTGCGCTCGACGAGCACGTCGATCTCATCCGAGTTGAGCTCGAGCTGACCGAGCTCCACAAGCAGCTCGTGCGCCTCCACGGCCGTGAAGGCAAGATCGGCCGCACGCAACTCGACCAGCGCCCCGGCGGCGCGCAGCCGCGCCAGCCTCAGAGCCGGATCCACGCGCGCCAGGAGGACAGCACGCGCGTTCGTCGGAAGCGTGCCCGAGCGCATAGTCGATCGACGCGAGGCACTGCTCGTTCGTCACTGCGTGGAGATCCTCGAGCACGACGACCAGTTCGCTCCCCAGCGCGGATATGCCATTGATGAGCTCGTCGACCGCCGCCTCGATCGGACTTCCCGCCACTCCGAGCCGCCGGAGCGCACCAACGCCGAGCCCCGGCCGCACCCGATCGACCGCCGTCGCAACGTACCTCCACAGCCGGACCGGATCGTCGTCGCCGCCGTCGAGCGTGACCCACGCCAGCGCGCCAGCACGGTGTGCACACCAGGCGCGCACGGCAGTCGTCTTGCCATACCCGGCCGGAGCCGCGACGAGCGTTACCGATCCGTCATGGCCCGCGTCGAGCGCCCGGCGAACCCGCGGCCGATCGACCACACCGTGATGGACACTCGGAACCGCGAGCTTGGCCTCCGCCAGGGGGACGAGCATGTCCGCAGCTGCTGCCCCGTGTGTGAACTTCACCGTCATTGCCGCGTGCAAGGCTACATTCCCTCATCAAGGATCCGGTCTCCTCACCGACCAGGGATCAAGACCAGCTGCGAACGACCAGCAGTCCGGATGCCGAGATTCGGGCGAGAACCGTTGCCATGACCGGGAACGGAGCGGCGCCGGCGGCTGGAGCTTGGACGAGCGTCGCGCGGCTCCCGGCGGTCGTCATTTGCACCTCAATCCAGTCGCTTGTCTGAAACGAGTGCCCCGCGCGCCACGCTGCTCACAGCCCGCCTCCGCGGCATGTGCCGGGCATCGCGGGTCGCCGCGTCGCTCACCGAGTGACGCTCGAGAAATCGGCCTCGCTATACCGCTGGGTGCGGGTCCTCGTGACCGCCCCACTTGTTCATGTAGGGAGGACCGCGAGGCGCCGGTCTGCCCGACGGCACCGACCGGTGATGCAACGTGCCCGGCGCACCACGGCGGGAACTGGCCTCCACACCCGAACGACGATCATCGTGAACCGTCCCCGGGCCGACGAAGGTCAGCAAACACGGCCCGCTGGCGGCCAAACGCACGGGCGGTATCGATCGGCAGGCGTTCGCGATCACCCGGGTGAAGCGCTCGCGCGGACGTGATGCGCGCGCCGCGAGCGCGTAGCCTCGGCCTGTGCCCCGTAACTCGTCGATAGCTGGCGAGCGGGGTGCGTAAACGAACCACCGGAGGGCAAAATGAGCGCTTCTTCAATTCCCCAAACACTGCCGCAAGTTGGCCGAGAAGGGGCACAGGCAACTCGCGACTACGCGGCCGATGACGATCGCGGCTACGGCTGGGTGATGTTCGCCGGTGTGCTGCTGATGATCATCGGGACCATCAACTTCATCATGGGGATCGCCGCGATCGGCAACGCGCACTTCTTCACGGCCAACGCCCACTACGTCGCCGGCAGCCTCAACACATGGGGCTGGGTCGTGCTGTGCATCGGCGTGCTTCACTGGGCCGTCGGTCTTGGCGTGTTCCTCAAGAACCAGTTCGCACGTTGGACCGGCGTGGTCGTTCTCGCCGGTAACTCCATCGTTCAGCTGATGATGATGCCCGCGTACCCGTTCTGGTCGCTGTCGATCTTCGCGCTCGACATCCTCGCGATCTACGGACTGATCGCGTACGGCAAGCGAATCACCGCAAGCTGACCGAAGGCGGCTGCCGATTGGCTCGATGCGAGACGCCATGTTCTTCGGTTCGATGAAACGGAAGGAGTTTGCCAGGGGCGTCTCGCATCCGAGCGACCCAGCCGCTGTAACCTGGAATGACCCGCTCGCCATGAAGAGATCTTTCCGCCGATCTCGACGGCGTCGAGGCTGGGGCACGTCCCAGCCCGATTCGTGTCGTCTTCCGGGGAGTCGATTCGCGTCGTCGAACCGATGCTGAGACGCCCATGAAATGGGAGCTCGCAATTGTTGCTGCGACCGTGCTCGCGGTGGCTGCCGTGTCGCGGCGACTGACGGGCACGCCGGTCACCCCGGCGATGGTGTTCGTGCTGGTCGGGGTGCTCGTGGGACCGCTCGTGATCGACGAGGTGACCTCCGCACCGACGGGCTCGGCCGTCAGAACGCTCGCCGAGGCGACCCTCGCCGTCGTGCTGTTCGCGGATGCCTCCCGAATCAAGCCTCGCGTGCTCAGACGCGAGTATGCCGTTCCGCTGCGCCTGCTCGGCATCGGCCTGCCGCTGACGATCGCCCTGGGCGCGGTGCTCGCGGCGCTGATCTTCGATCAGCTCAATGTGACCGAGGCGATCGTGTTGGCGATCCTTCTGGCACCGACCGATGCCGCCCTCGGCGAAGCGGTGGTGACCGAGCCGCGACTTCCGTCACGTATCCGCCAGGGACTCAACGTCGAGAGCGGGCTCAACGACGGCATCTGCGTACCGCTGCTGCTGATCGCACTCGCCGGCAGCGGACGTCGAGGACAAGTCGGCCAGCAGCCACCACGCGCTCACGATCGTGGTCGAGGAGATCGGCTACGGGATCCTCGGAGGGCTGGCGGCCGGGTTAGCCGCCGCTGCGGTCGTCGCGTTCGCGTATCGCCGCAACCTGATCACCGGGTCGTGGCTTCAGGTCGTCCCGGTCGCCGGCGCGGGCCTCGCCTACGGAGTCGCGGTCGCGCTCGGCGGCTCGGGTTTCATCGCCGCGTTCGTGGCGGGGGCGATCTTCGGCGCGCTCGTCAGCCGGGAGTCCGAGCAGGCCTCGCGGCTGAACGAGGAACTCGGGGGACTGCTCGGAGGAGTCACGTTCCTGATCTTCGGCGCCGTGCTGCTCGGTCCCGGCGCTCCAGCATGTCAGCTGGCAGATCGCGCTCTACGCCGTGCTCAGCCTGACGCTGGTTCGGATGCTGCCTGTCGCGATCGCGATGATCCGCACCGGCGCCCGGGCGACCGACCGTCGGCTTCCTCGGCTGGTTTGGCCCGCGAGGTCTCGCGTCGATCGTGTTCGCCGTGATCGTCGTCGAGGAGGCCCACCTGCCCGGGGCCGAGACGATCCTGCTCACGACGTACGTGACGATCGGTCTGTCGGTGATTGCGCATGGGCTCACGGCAGCGCCATTGGCCGAGCGCTACGCCCGCTGGTATGAATCACATCCGCGCGACACGCCTCCGGCAATGGAGAGCGTCCCCACACCGGACCACCGCACCCGCGGGGCGCCTCATCCCGACACCGGCGCGCCGGCATGAGCGCCGCGCGCGTCGATCCGCGCGCAGGCAGCCGCCTGACTTTCGCCACGCAGGACCGCCGCCACGAGCTCGCGCGCGTCCTGCGCCGTAAACGCCGCCTGCGGGCCGGAACCGTCCAGCTGCTGGGCATCGTAGCTGCCGTCGCGCTCGCCTTCCTCACGCCGCATATCCATGTTGGGTTCGACATCCCGACAACTCGCGCGATCGAGATGCTGATCGCCGTGGGCGCGGGCACGGTGACGTTCATCGGAATCGTCTTCTCGCTCCTGTTCCTAGTCGTCCAGTTCGCGTACGACCACGTTCACGCCGCGGCTGAGCCTGTTTCGTGACGATCCGATCGTGTGGCGTGCGTTCGCGTTCTACACGGCGGTGGTCGTCTACTCATTGACGGCCGCGCTCGTGATCGGACAAGACGAGAAGACCTCCGCGGTCGTGCCGATCGTCGCGTTCGTCGCGATCCTCGGCAGCGATCGTCGTGTACCGGCGGCTGCAGATGGGCGCGTTCAAGTCGATCCAGCTCGCCTCTACCCTGGCCCAGGTCGCGCGCCGAGGGCGCGAAGTGATCGACGGCCTGTACGTACCGAAAGCGCCCGGGAGCGATCCGACCGACGGCCCGGGTCGCGCAACGCACCGCATTCGCTACGACAAACCCGTGCACGAGATCCGCTGGCCTCGCCCGGCCGCGATCCTCCAGGTGATCGATGTGCCGCGCGTCCTGCGCGCGGCGAACGCACGGCCGGGCTGATGATCGACTTCAAGGTGCGGATCCGGCCAGATGATCGCCGAAGGCGCCGACCGTCGCCGTCGTCAGCGGACGAACAGAACCGGAGCTCGAGCAGCAGATACTTGAAGGCGCTCACCGTGGGAGAAGAGCGAACCTTCGAACAGGACCCGGCGTTTGCGTTTCGGTTGCTCGCCGACATCGGGCTGAGAGCACTGTCGCCGGCGGTGAACGACCCCGCCGACGGCCGTACAGGCGCTCGACGCGATGGACGGCCTGCTCCGCGCGCTCGCCACTCGCGACCTCACCGTCGGACATGTCCGCCGGCGGCGACGGCACCGTCCGCGTCGAGCTCGTGCTGCCGACGCTGGGACGACTATCTCGCCGTTGCGCTCGACGAGATCGTCGCGCTTCCCGGGCTCTCGCCGAACGTCTCGCGCCGCATCCTTCGCCTGCTCGACGAGCTCGCGGCGATCGCCCCTCCGGACAGGCGCCCCGCACTCGAAGCTCGCCGCCACGTGCCCGGCGCAGCGGCCTAATGCCGCAGCCTGCACGCTTGATGTCAGCGCAGCCGGGGCGCGTGGAGGTGGAACGTGCGCTCGTGCATCACGGCCTGCGGCCGTCGCGCGGGGGATTCGCCGAACCAGGCGGCATGTGAGTATGAGCGCACTTCCCCAGGCCCTCCCGCTCGCGCTCAGCGCCGCCGTCTATCCGCCGGCGCTTCTCGTGTTGCTGGTGCTCCTCGGAGGCCGGCAGCCGCGACGCCTCGTCCTCGCCTATTACGGCGGCGCCGCGATCCTCACCATTGGTGCGGGGCTGATTTTGCTGGCTGTCATCGACGCGGCGAACCTGACGACCGAGACGTCGAAAAGCGCCAGCGGTTGGACGTACGTGGTGATCGGGTTGGTGCTGTTGGCGCTCGCCGCCTGGGCCTGGCGGCGCAGAGCCCGTGAACCGAATGAGGCGCCCGAGGACGCGAGCGCCGCTCGGCGTCGCATCGCCGAGTGGTCGAGGCGCGCGGCCACGAGCCAGAAGTGGGCGTTCGCCCTCGGCTTGGCCATGTTTCTTCCCTCGCCGCTGTACGTCCTGGCGATCAAGGCCATCGCCGACAGCGGCGACTCGAGTTCGAGCAACAAGCTCGCGGTCCTCATCTGCGCGATCGGCGTGATCGTGTTCGTCGAGGTCCCGCTGGTGGCGATGTTCCTAACGCCCGGCGGGGTCACCACCGAAATCCGACGCTTTCATGGCTGGCTCAAGCACTACGGCTGGACCCTGACCGCCGTCCTCGCGCTAGTGGCGGGGATCTACGCGATCGTCAAAGGCATCCAGGCGCTCACGTGAGCGAGCCGGCACACCAGCCAAACCGGCTCAGTCGACCTTCCCGCAGGGCAGAACCGCGAACGCTCACCTGAGCGCTCACCGCGCAGGAGTTGCCGCGGCTGGCGCGTCGCTGACGCATGCGGCGAGCTGACCAGCGACCCCGAAGCAGAACTCAAGCTACACATGGCGGCCAATAGCGAGTAACCATCGCCGGCGCAGCCACCAGTCACTGCGAGGTCAGTCCACCTCCCCGAATCGCTCGCAGCGCTGCGGCGCGGAGGTCTGCCTCTCGCGCAGCACGCTGTGGCGCCAGAACCGGTTCGGCGGTCACGGCGATCCGCACGCCGTCGGGCGCGATCTCGGCGACGCGTACGACAAGTCCCTGCTCGATGCCGGCGAGACTCGACAAGGCGAGGTCTATGTCGGCGGCGGGCGGGAGCCAGACCGAAGCCTCTGGGCGCACGCGGTCGTCGAGGATCGTGTCGTTCCGGATCATCTCGGACGCGAGTCGCTCGTTGGGGAAGCAAACGCCGCCCTTCCGCGGTCCGGAGCACCGTGTAGTTCAAGCGCACATCCTCGACCACCCCAGTTTGATCAAGGATCGTGACCTGGTCGCCGATCCTCAGCGGCTGTGCGATTGTCAGCATCACCCCGGCAATCAGGTTCGCGAGCGTCTGGCGCGCCGCGAACCCGACGATCGCCGCGATGATCGCGGTCGACGCCAACACGCCCGCGGCCAGCTTGTTCAGTCCCCCGAACTCAGACAGCGCGAACAAGAGGCCGAGGACGCAAATGCCAAGGGTGATCAGCCGCCGTATGAAGCGCACGCGAGTATCGACGGCGGGATTCAGATCAGCGCGGGCCGCCCAATGTGAGACGCCGCGATTGGCCAGGACCGCGAACACGACCGTGAGCACCAGCGTGAGGATCGCCGTCAGCTGGTGTGAGTACTTGTCCAGGAACGAGCTACCGATGATGAGAGCATCACTTGCGCCGATGGGCCGCCAGCCTACCGTGCGCTCATCGGCCTTTCGGACAACTCAGCGACGGTTCCGCAACGGTCGCGGCTGTTGCCGCGCATAGAGCCCGGGCTGGAGGGTCACAGCTGCGCCACAGCGCTCGGCCTGCTTGAGCAAACGCAATCACCCGGGTGAAACGCTTGCTCTTCTCGCGAGCACTCGGTGACGGGTGCAATCCTCGAACACATGGCGGCTCGGGCCTACCGGCTGATGGTGCAAGGAAAGCTCGGCGACCGCCTGGCGGTCGCCTGCGAGGGCGTGACCATCACGCGCTCGCAGCGGAACACGGCGCCGACCGGGCAGATGCGTGACCAAGCGGAGTTCCAGGGTGTCATGCAGCGCCTGTCCGCCCTTGGCCTGACCCTGCTCGAGGGTTTGGTCGGCTGGAACTGCTGGACATTTCCCGGACGCTGGGTCGGGCTGACGTCCTCGGACGCGGACGCGTCGAGGCTGAGAGGAGATACCGATGAATGCTGTGACAACCAGGAGACCAGCGTGGGGACCCGCAAATGGCCGGTGACGGGCAGCCCGGCGATGTCCTGGTGGTGTTCGGGATCACGGGTGATCTCGCGAGAGTGATGACGTTCAGATCGCTCTACCGGCTGGAGAAGAACGGCATGCTCTCGTTCCCGATCGTGGGTGTGGCGGTCGATGACTGGACGGTGGGCCAGCTCGTCGAGCGCGCGCGTGAGTCGATCCTCGGCACCGGTGAGGAGCTCGATCCGAAGGTGTTCGACCGGTTCGCGGCGCGGCTTTCGTATGTGCAAGGCGATTTCGGCGACGCGTCTACCTACGCGCGCGTGGGTCACGCGATCGAGGGTGCGGCGGCGCCCGTGTTCTATCTCGAGATTCCGCCGTTTCTGTTCGCGACGGTCGTCAAGGGGCTCTCGGAAGCCGCGTTGACGGACTCCGCACGGGTTGTGGTCGAGAAGCCGTTCGGTCACGATCACGCCTCCGCCCGGACACTCGCCGACGAGCTCCACCAGTACGTGGACGAGTCCCAGCTGTATCGCATCGATCATTACCTCGGGAAGATGGGTCTCGAGGAGATCCTGGTCCTGCGCTTCGCCAATCGGATGTTGGAGCCGGTGTGGAACAGCAACCACGTCGAGTGTGTCCAGATCACGATGGCGGAGGACTTCGGCGTCGAGGATCGCGGGCACTTCTACGACCCGGTCGGCGCTCTGCGTGACGTGGTCGTCAACCACTTGATGCAGGTTGTCGCGGCAGCGGCGATGGAGCCGCCCGCCGGAGGCGACGCCAAGACGCTCAAGGACGCGATGGTCGCTGTGTTTCGCGCGATCTCGCAGGCCGAACCGGTCCATTACGTGCGTGGGCAATACGACGGTTACCTCGGTATTGACGGTGTCGCGCCCGATTCGGCCACCGAGACCTATGCGGCTCTGCGGCTCGAGATCGAGAACTGGCGCTGGTCCGGCGTTCCGTTCTTTATTCGCACCGGCAAGCAGCTGCCGGTCACGCAGACCGAGCTGCGCCTGATCTTCAAGCACGCGCCGCAGCTCGGGTTCGCCGGGCTGCCGCGGCGGCCGGAGCCCAACCAGCTGGTGATCAAGCTCGACCCCTCGACGGGGGTTCGGATGGTCCTTGACGCCCGTCGTGCCGATGCACGGATCGCTGCGCCGATCCTGTTCGACGTGGAGTTCGCCGAGATGGGCGGCGAGGGTGCGACTCCGTACGAGGTGCTGCTGCACGCGGCGGTCCTCGGCGACAGCATGCGCTTCACCCGTCAGGACCAGGTCGAGGAGACGTGGCGGATCATGCAGCCGCTGCTCGACGCGCCGCCAGGCGTTCATTCCTATCAGCCGGGGTCGTGGGGTCCCGAGGCCGCCGGCGCGCTCGTCGCCGAGCACGGCGGCTGGCGCGACCCGTGGGTGCGCTCATGAGCGCCGCGACGTCGAGTCCAGAGCCTGGCGCTGATCGAGGCCGCCGCGCGAATCATCCGCGGCGAGCGGCTGGAGGAGTTCACATGAGGCCTGTGCGCGTCGGCGTCCGGTGCGAGCGCCTTGACGCCTGGCTCGGCGTGGCGGGCCCGAGCAATCAGAGAACACGACCTTCCGAGCGAGGGTGAGGAACATGACGAAGGTGATCATCGTTGGTGGCGTCGCTGGTGGCGCGTCGTGCGCGGCTCGCCTGCGCCGGCTCGACGAGCAGGCCGAGATCGTGATGGTGGAGCGCGGGCCGTATGTCTCGTTCGCGAACTGCGGGCTGCCCTACCACGTCGGAGGCGTGATCGAGCACGAGTCAGATCTGCTCGTCGCGAGTCCGGAGCTGTTCCGCGGGCACTTCACGGTTGACTGCCGGACCGGCTGCGAGGCGATCGGGATCTCGGCGCACGACAAGACCGTTGAGCTGAAGGATCTCGCGACCGGCGAGGTTACGACCGAGGCCTACGACAAGCTCGTTCTGTCCCCGGGGGCGGCTTCGATCCGCCCGCCGCTGCCGGGCATCGACCTGCCCGGGATCTTCCCGGTGAGGACCGTGCCGGACGCGCGGGAGATCCGTGAATGGATCGAGCGCGGCACGAGCTTCCTCACCGGGATGGGGAAGTACTCGGGCTTTCAGACGGTGCGCCCGCCGATGCGCGCGGTCGTCATCGGCGGCGGGTTCATCGGCCTGGAGACGGCGGAGAACCTGGTCTTCCGCGGGTTCGACGTGACCGTCGTGGAGATGGCCGATCAGGTGCTCACCCCGCTCGACCCCGAGTACGGGCGGCTCGTCGGCGACTTCCTCGAGCGCCATGGTGTGCACGTCGCGCTGGGCGACGGCGTCGCGGGCTTCGAGCAGTCCGCGGACGACGCGCTGACCGTGTCAACACAGGCGGGCAAGCGCTATTCGGCCGATGTCGTGATCCTTGCGCTCGGGGTGCGACCGGATACCACGCTTGCGCGAATGGCCGGGATCGAGATTGGCGAGCGCGGCGGGATCCGCGTCGACGAACACATGCGCACCAGCGAGCCGGACATCTTCGCCGTCGGCGACGCCGTCGAGGTCAGGGACTTCGTCACCGGCGAGTGGAGCTTGATCGCGCTCGCCGGCCCGGCGAACCGCCAAGCCCGGATCGCGGCCGAGGTCATCGTCGGGCGCGACTCGCGTTTCCGCGGCACGCAGGGCACAGCGGTCGTCGGGCTGTTCGGCTCGACCGTCGCCTGGACCGGCGCGAACGAGAAGACGCTCGAGCGCCTCGGTGACAGCGACTTCGAGAAGGTCTACCTGTATCCGAACTCACACGCCGGGTACTACCCCGGCGCCAAGCCGATCGCGATGAAGGTCCTGTTCCGCAAGTCCGACGGACGTGTGCTCGGGGCGCAGGCAGTCGGGGAGGACGGCGTGGATAAGAGGATCAGCGAGATCGCGCTGGCGATCCAGCTCGAGGCAACGGTGTACGACCTCGAGGAGTGCGAGCTGTGCTACGCGCCACCGTTCGGCAGCGCGAAGATCCGATCAACTTCGCCGGCATGGTCGCCGCCGGCGTCCTGCGCGGCGACATGCCGGTGACCCACTGGGACCTCACCCACGATGGATTCCTGCTCGACGTCCGCGAGCACGTGGAGCTCGCCGTGGAGCAGGTGCCCGAGGCGGTCCACATCCCCTTGGGCGAGCTGCGCTCACGGCTCGACGAGCTGCCCCGCGACCAAGAGATCGGTGTCATCTGCCGCTCCGGTCAGCGCGCCTACTACGCCACGCGGATCCTGTTGCAGAACGGGTTCGACGCCAAGGTCATCTCCGGCGGCATGCTCTCGCACGCAATCCTCGCGCCTCCTCCGAGGCAGGAGATCCTCGCGTGAGCGCGCGCATGACCGATCAGACCACGACGCGGCCCGGGGGTGGCTCGGCCATCGCCTGCACCGTCGAGCAGACGCTGCTCGGCGAAGGCCCCCGGTGGGACGCTCGTCGCGGTGAGCTGGTCCGGGTGGACATCCTCGCCGGACGCGTCTACCGCGACCGAATCGACGACGACGGCGGTCTCGTGCCGGTGCGCACCTACACCCTGCCCGGGACCGTCGGCGCGATCGCGCCGATCGAGGGCGACGACGGTTGGCTACTCGCCGCCGGCCGGGGCTTCGTCCACCTGAGAGCGGACGGCTCCACGCGCACACTCACCGAGGTCGCCCCGCCCGGCACCAGGATGAACGACGGCGCATCTGACCCGCAGGGCCGATTCTGGGCCGGCACGCTCGCCGACGATCACCACCCCGGAGGCGGAGCGCTGTACCGGCTCGAGCGCTCCGGCGCAACCGAGCTGATGCTCCGTGATCTCACGATCCCGAACGGACTCGGCTGGAGCCCCGACGGCACCACGCTGTACCTGATCGACAGCGGCCCACGCACGCTCTCCGCCTTCGCGTTCGACCCGACCAACGGGACGATCTCCGATCCGCGAGTGCTCGTGATCGTCGCCGAGCAGCTCGGAGCACCCGACGGCATGACCGTTGACGCCGCCGGCGACCTATGGCTTGCGATCTACGGCGCCGGGCAAATCCACCGCTACGCACCCGACGGCGAACTGCGCCAAGTCGTGACCATCCCAGCTGAGCAGACGACGTCCTGCGCGTTCGCGGGGCCGCACCTGAACCGACTCTACGTCACCACGGCAACCGAGAACTGGAACGACGAGCAGCGACGCGCCCAGCCCACTGCCGGGCTCGCGTACCGATGCGAGACGGACGCGACCGGCCTGCCCGCGGCGCCGTTCCGACCCGACCCCGACTGGTGGCAGACGGTGACAGGATGAGGGCTCGTGCGACGCACCATTCCGTGCTGGTGAAGCGGCATGGATCGTGGCGCGCGGTGTAACCACGACGATAGGAGAGCGTGATGGAGCTGGAAATCAAAGAGAAGAGCACGATGTCGCGAGAGGACGCTGCTAAGCGCCTACACGCAATTGCAGACGAGCTCGCCTCGGGCAACGACATCATCCTCGAGCAAGGTCGGGCGAGGTTCGTCGCGAAGGTGCCCGACGAGGTCGCTCTGAAGATCGAATTCGAGGTGGAGGACGACCAAACCGAATTCGAGATCGAGTTGACCTGGTAGGTGCAAGAACCCCTCGCTCGCTTGCCCCGGCATCGGGAGGAGATCGCAGCCGCAAGCATGCGCGAACCAATGGGAGGGCCGTATGAGTCACACGAAGCACACCAAGGCGGATCGGGAGGCGGTCGAGAAGCTCGGCCGCAAGCGCTACGAGAAGGAGCTCGCTCGCCTCCAGGGTGAGTTGGTTCGGCTCCAGGAGTGGGTTGTGCACGAGGGGGTCAAGGTCTGCGTCGTGTTCGAAGGCCGTGACACCGCCGGGAAGGGCGGGGTGATCAAGCGGATCACCGAGCGGGTCAGCCCTCGCGTGTTCCGGGTCGTCGCGCTCCCGGCACCGACCGAGCGCGAGAAGTCCCAGATGTACGTGCAGCGCTATCTGCCGCACTTCCCGGCGGCCGGAGAGGTCGTGATCTTCGACCGCAGCTGGTACAACCGGGCCGGCGTCGAGCGCGTGATGGGCTTTTGCTCCGAGGACGAAGCATTCCGATTCCTGCGACTGGCGCCGCTGGTTGAGCAGTCCATGGTCGACTCCGGGATCATCCTGCTCAAGTACTGGCTCGAGGTCGGGCAGCAAGAACAAACGCGAAGGATCGAGTCGCGCATCAACGACCCACGCAAGGTCTGGAAGCTCTCACCCATGGACCTCAAGTCCTACAGCCGCTGGTATGACTACTCCCGCGCCCGCGACGAGATGTTCGCCGCGACCGACACCGAGTTCGCCCCGTGGTACATCGCGGACTCCAACAACAAGAAGCGCGCCCGGCTGAACATCATCAGCCACCTGCTCGAGCAGATCCCCTACGAGTCCCCGGCGCGGGAGCCCGTCGTGCTTCCCGATCGTGAAAAGCCACGTGGCTACCGCGAACCCGACCACTCCCACCGCTACATCACAGCGAAGTACTGAGCCTCACCGGCACGAGAGCGGAGGGGGTTGGCCTGGGGTGATGAGCAGCGAGCCAGACGCGCAGCCGAGCCGCCCGGATGGCGACGTAGAGGGCTCGCTCGAGTCATCGGGCCTCTGGGCGCGTGCGCGAAACAGCCTACGCGTCCCGGCGCGCTCGTACGCCTCGCCAGACGCGACCCGCACCACATTCCCGAGCGGCTGACGATCTACGCAGTCGATCGGCAGGCGGACGCGGCGCGAGCGTGGGCGCAGCGGGCACGGGACGCCGCCCCGAACACGTCCCCGTCGGCGCTCGCAGACGACCAGCGCCGGCGCACGATCAGCACCGCCCGACTCGACGGCGCGGTCGCAGGCACGCCGTTCTTCATCGCTCTCGTGCCCGCCTACATCGCCTTCTTGCGCCAAGAGGTGCGATTCCACCTCCGTGTAGCTGCGCTCCACGGGCACGACCCGGCCGAACCAAGCATCGCCGCCGACTTCCTCGTCCTACGCGGCGTGCACGAGAACGCTGAGCAGGCATTAGCCGAACTCGAAATCGTGCGCGCCACCCCACTCCCACCTCCGCGTGGATCAACTCCACTGAAGTCCTGGTACAAGGCAGTCGTCAGCATCCTCATCCTCGCGGGCTTCCTGAGCCCTCCAGAGGACGCAGACCCACGAGAACCGACTCCCTGGGAGAAAGTGATGCGCACGGTCCGACTCGTCCTCGCCGGATTGATCTGGGCGCTCACCTGGATCCTGCCCGTCACGTTCATGATCATGATGTCATGGGCGTGCGAGAGCGACGCACGCCGCTTCGGGCAGCGCGTCACCACCCGCTACGCCGAGGAGGGCGAGGACATCGCAACCGCGATCACCACCGCCGACCGCAAGGCCGGCGGCAACACAGCACTCACCATCGCCCGAGGCATGATCGTCCTGCTCTCGGTCGCGATCCCGCTCGCGTTCATCGTGGCCACGGTGGCCGGCGGGAAGGGACCGCTCGGCGTCAACGTCCCAGAAGCGATCGGGGCACTCATCGCCCTCGCACTGGTCATCGGCGTCAGCACCGCCGCAGTGCGAGGCTGACCCACCCGCACCGAAGGCTCAGACGTCACACGACGCCAGCGCACCGCGATCCAGTTCTGTCGGCCCACGAGACAACTGCGTCGCAGCGCCAGACAGGCAGTCTCCACGTTACGGCCAGCAGCACTTGAGCTAACGAGGCGGCCGAAGCAGAAGCCGGTACGGACCTCGCGCCAGCACCCCGTCATAAGGAGGAGGACCACTCTGACCGTGTGCTCCGACCGCTCCTGTTCATTAGTCGCGCGTGCATCTTGTTCCCGTCGGCAATCGTTCTGCAACGAGCGGTAAGCGCGCACGGGCCCGCGAGCGCTCCACGGCCCAACTCGACGCGGGGTGCGGCTCTTCTGAAGGGACCTGGGGGACCGGGCTGAAGTGATACTGAATTCCCTGTAGCTACGGGGTTTCGGGTCGTTCGGTCGGGTGCGGGTTGGTGTGTCGGGGAGCGGCCGCTGGTCGTGTTTGGCGGGGTTTGCGGCCGTCTGAGCTGCTCTGGCCCAGGTTCTGAGCGGTTGGCGGGGCCTGGCCGGGGGCGTCGGCCGGGTGAGGAGTCATGGTGAGGGTGTCGAAGTCGGCGTTGTTCATGTCCTACGTCGACCACGGAGGTGGCCAACGTGACCGCCGATCTCGACACCCGTGTTGGCGAACTTTACGCCGCGGGCGATGAAGTCCTGCCTGCCGGGCAGGCTGACAGTGAAGATGCAGCCCCAGCCGGGGGCGACTCGCCGCTCGATGCGCCTGGCGGTGCTGCCTTTGCCGCCAGCCGGGAGCAGTTCGAGTCGCTGATCGGCTTCCTTGACGGGGCCGACGCCGCCGGCTTCTCCCATGCCGAGCTTGAGGAGCATCTTGATGTTCACGGACGGGAGCTGTTGCGCTGCCTGCTTGATGATCATCTGGCGCTGCGGGCGCTGCGCGAGTTGCGCCTTGAGCAGGTCACTGGCGATGAGGGGGTGGTCCGCGGCCGGGTGGAGAAGGGTCACGTCCGCGAGCTTGAGACGGTGTTCGGGACGGTGTCGGTGGGGCGGCTGGCGTATCGGGCGCCGGGGGTGGGGAACCTGCATCCCGCCGACGCGGCGCTGAATCTGCCGGTGGAGCGCCACTCGCACGGGTTGCGCAAGCTGTGCGCGCTGGAGAGCCCGCGCGGCAGCTTCGACGGCGCCATCGACGCGATCGAGCGCCAGACCGGCGTGAGGCTCGGAAAGCGCCAGGTCGAGGAGCTCGCCGGGCTGACGGCGATGGACTTCGAGGACTTCTACGAGACCCGGCGCCCGGCGCGATCAAAGCCAGGCGATCTGTTGCTGCTATCCGCGGACGGCAAGGGGATCGTGATGCGCCCCGGCGCCCTGCGCACCCGCGCCCCAGCCAGACCCCGCGCGGGCCCCGCCCCCAAACCCAGGCTCTCGGGTGAGGAGCAGCAGAACCGCAAGCGGATGGCGGAGATCGGCGCCGTCTACGATGCCAAGCCAGCGCCGCGCACGGCGGCCGACATCCTCACCTCCGCGGCGCCAGAGGGCCATGAGCCCGCCACGGGGCCGGTCGCGAGAAACAAGTGGCTGACCGCCAGCATCGTCAAGGCCCCAGCGGAGGTGATCAAGCGGATCTTCGACGAAGCCGAGCGGCGTGACCCCAAACACCGCCGCACCTGGGTCGCGCTGGTCGACGGCGCCAACCACCAGATCGAGCGGATCAAGTTCGAAGCCCGCAAACGCGAGGTCAAGGTCACGATCGTGGTTGACTTCGTGCACGTCCTGGGGTATCTGTGGAACGCAGCCGGCTGCCTTCACCCCAACGACGACCAAGCCGCCGCGCAATGGGTGCCTGGTTTGCGTCTGACTTCGCGATAGAGGTCGGGTCGTTTTTCACACCAATTCTGGGAGGCTGTTCGGGCCCTGGACCAGGAGGACGATGTGATGGAGAACGGCAAGCCACGCAAGCGGCGGCAGTTGGCGCCGGAGGAGAAGTGGGAGGTGTTCCTGGAGGTGTGCTCGCAGGAGCTCTCGCAGGCAGACGCTGCCCGAAAGTGGGGCGTCGATGTGAGTACGGTGATCCGGATCAGGCAGCTGGCCAAGGATGCGGCGTTGGCGGCGTTCGCCGCTTCAAAGCCGGGGCGGATGCCCTCCCCGGAGCAGGTCGAGCTCGAGGCTGCGCTGGCGGAGAACGATCGGCTGTCGGAGGCGTTGAAGGAGTTGGCGGTCGAGCTGAGCTTGCACCGGGGAAGGCAACGCTCGGGCTTTTCGGCCCGGTCCCGACGCGCGTGAGCGCGGAGACCAAGCTCGAGCTGCTGGGGCTGATCGATGAGGCCGTCGCCGACGGGTGGGCGCACGCCAGAGCGTGCCGGGTGCTTGACCTCGCCGACGTCCGCGGGCACCGTTGGCGAAAGCAGCTGCGGGACACCGGCAGCCTTCAGGACGGCCGTCCGGGCGGTGGCGCGGTGCACGGGCTGCTTGAGTGGGAGGAGCAGGCGATCCTTGATCTGATCGAGACCTGGGGTCCGGTCGACCGTTCGCATCGCAAGCTCGCGCACCGCGGCTCCTACACCTCAACGGTGTTCGTGTCCCCCTCGACGGTGCTGCGGGTGGCAATCAAGAACCAGGTCAAGCTGCCCGGCGAGCCGTTCCGTCCACGACCCGGAAAGCCCGTATTTCCAGAGATTACCTGGGAAAAGAACCGGATCTGGATTTGGGACGCGACACACTTCACGCGGTGCAAGCGGGTCGCGTACGCGATCGTTGATGTCGTCACCCGCTATTGGATCGGCTACCTGCTCTCGAGCGAGCAGACCCACACTCAGGCGCAGCTGCTGTTCGCTTCAGCGCTTGAGGATCAAGGCCTGCTCGGCCCCGATGGACTGCCGCCCGAGCGCGACGAGGACGGGCCGATCCTGGTCGCCTGGTCAGACAACGGAGCGGAGATGACAGCGATCGACACTCGCCAGTTCATGGCGCTGATGGCGATCGCCCAGCACCACGGCCGGCCGGGGACCCCGACCGACCAAGCGCACATCGAGTCGTTCTTCAGCCACCTGAAGGGCGACTGGCCGCACCTGGTCGAGATCCGCGACCCGGCCGCGCTCGATACCGAGCTCGCCCGGATCCGCCGCGAGTACAACACCGTCCGCCTCCATGCCTCGATCGGCTACGTCACCCCTGAGGACGAGCATCACGGCCGCGGGCCCGCCATCCGCCGCGCCCGCGCCGCCGGGATGCGCCAAGCACAAGCTGAGCGGATCAAGCAGAATCGAGCCAACAAGAAATGAGCGACCTTCGCAGCACCGATCCAGCCCACCCTCCCCTCGGGGAAGAGGGGCGCTTTTGAGGGGGTCGCCCGCCGGCACGGACGCCGGCGGAACCCGGCACGGATGACGCCTCGGAGCTCGCTCCGAACACCCACCAACCGCTCCCGACACCACACTCAGCGTTGGGTTAGAAAAGTCGGCCGCTCTATCACGAACTCAGAAACACCGCACCCACCAGTACGTCACCGTGATTCAGCGACCAATCACCCTCTAGCGAAAGGGCGCTCTACGGATGAACGCCGCGTCGACGGACGAGCGCTCGTCCCGTCTCGCCCAGACTCAACCATAGGCCCACCCGCTCACGTGACGGATCACATCCTCTGAACCCGAGTCCCGCCGGATCGATCGGCGGGCGCTAACCCGAGGAGTCCGATGAACAGAAAGACCCTGACGCCCCCCGCCGCCACACAGCGCCCTGGACGGCGTGTCAACCGACGGCGGCGGCACTCGACGCTCCGGTCGAGCTGCGGCGCGGCGACGTTATGCCTGGCATTGTCGACCGCGGCGCTGGCACGCGAGCCGGGCGCGACGGCGGACAGACGGACCGGGAACGCGATCGACGGGCGCGCCACGATGTCCGCCTCACCGCCGTTCAAGACGGGCACGTATCGCGAGGGCGCTCTGCTCGCGTACGTCGTCATCGTTCGTCGTACGAGCTTCACGATCACTGCGTTTGCAATCCGCGATGAGCAGTGCACCCCCAAGTCTCCGAACGAAGTGGACTTCCAGATAGGGCTCCGGGCCGGGCGAGGCACTATCAAGGGCACAGTCTCACACGGCGGCAGGATGTCCGGGACGGCACATCTGCAAGGGACCCAGAAGGCCACCGGCCACCTCAAGGGCACCAAAATACAGCTGACTCTGTCTGACCAGGGGACCTACACCGACAACGGAAAGCGCTACGCCTGCCGCGGTGCCGCAACCGTCACATTGACACACTCGCCGAGCGCTGGATCCGGCGGCGGTGGACGCTAATGGTGGGACCGGTGCTGGTCGTGTCGCGAGTTGTGCTAGCGGTGGTCTTTTGGTCGCTGGTGCTGCGATGCTTGCCGATCTCGAAGGGTCTCGAAGCGCTCTCGCAGGATTTGGCGTGCCGCGGCGCTTGACTTGGATCGCGGGCCTGGCGCTGCCCGTGGCAGACCTGGCCGTCCCAGTCGCGTTGATTGTCACTGTGTCAGCGCGATTTGCCGCAGTGGGTGCCGTGTCGCTGCTGTGCCTGTTCACGCTGGCGATAGCGACAGCAATCTTTCTGGGGCGCGCGTCGGAGTGTCATTGCTTTGGAGCGATTCAATCGTAACCGGTAGGGTGGCGGGCCCTGGTGCGCAACACCGCTCTTCTTGCGTTAGCGGCATTCGTGGCCGTCGGGTCATGGCGCCAGTCGGAATTGAGCTCAACCTACTGGTTGACTGCAATTGCACCGGCATGGCTCGCTGTTGGACTATTGACGGCTTTCGTCACTGCGCTTGTCGGCTTTCAGGTCTGGTTTTCGTTGCACTTGCTGTCACAGAACGGGCGCTTGCTGGGTCGCACAGAACGTCTTGAGGCGACACTCCGCGCCGCTGCACCAGAAGCTGCGGCTTCGGCGCCTTGCGCCGACGAGCAAGAACTAATCGGCGGCGAACCTGCTCACGGCGGGCTGCCGATCGGGTCCGAAGCGCCGCCGTTCGCGCTCGAGTCCACCGACGGCGATACCTACTCGCTGCCTTCGCTGCTTTCCCCAGGGCGGCAACTGATGTTGTTGTTCTCTGACCCCCGCTGCGGACCTTGCCGTGCTCTAATGCCACAGGTCGTCCGGTCGCAGCGCGATCATGCCGATCGACTCGAGATCGCGGTTGTGGCCAGCAGACACCTTGAACTCAACCGCTTTATGGCCATCGAGCACGGCTTGCGGCATGTTCTGGTCCAAGATGGCCGCGAGGTATCGATCGCCTACCACGCGCACGGGACCCCGATGGCGATGATCATCGATGCGGCGGGGAAGGTCGCTAGCCCGCTCGTCGCCGGCGCGGACGCGATCAAGGGCCTGCTTGCGGGCGCCACTGGTCTTGAGCATGCCAGGATCAGGCCGTCTAACGCCGATCGCAATGGCCGGATCGGGGTAGAAACTGCTGATCCGCAGCCTCGTGCGATTGGTCAGCCGGCGCCATCCCTTGCACTCGGGCGCTGCCCATGCAGCCGCTCGGCTCCGCGGACACCGAGCTCGCTGCCGCAAAGGACGAGTTGGAGCAGCGCGTGTGTCGGCAGCGACGAGATGACCCGCTTCGCCTGGCCAAGCGATAGCGCGGTCATCGAGCCGCGGCGACCCTCGGTACGGTCGATGCCTACGCAAGACGTGATCGTGCTTGCTAGGAATCGGCGGTCCAGCAAACTCAGGGCACTGCTGCAATCGCCCACCAGCAGTCGTCTGGCCCAGCGCCGCGCGACGGCTGCTTTGCCGCTCGGCCAGGCACGTAGCGTGGTGCCTGCTTCCGATGGTCACGTTGAGGAAGCGGCGATGTCTGACCGCGCTCAGGGTCAGCATCCGTGGCCTGGTTGGTCAGGAAGCAAGTTGTTGGCCGGAGGGTTGGTGGGTCCCAATCGCGTCGTGCGGCAGCGAGACGAAGTCGAGTCCGTGGCCGCGGTCGTCGCTGATCTCAACGAGCGCCTTGTCGGCGTCGGTTTCGACCACGGTTCCGATCGTTCCGGCAGGCCATCGGCCTGAGTCGACCGATCAAACAAGACGCGATCGACAAGATCGCCCCGATCGACACCCCGCCCGGCCGGTATAAGCCGACCGACAAGCTCCTCGGGTTCTTGGAAAGCCTGTGATCCGCCCCCATGCGGCTGGCCCCCGCCGATCGGCTTGCAGCCCGGATCTGGTTCGCCGAGCTGCGATGAGCCGCTGACGGGATCCGCCGGGCCGGCCGTGTGGGCTTCGATCAGCCGGGGCACGCGTCGTCGAGCGCTTCGCCGTCGACGACCGGAGGGTTGGTGTCGAGCCGGACGTAGATCCGGGCCTGGCAGCGCGGGCACATCGCGATGCTCTCCTGGTCGTGCGCGACCCAGCGAACGATCTCGTGCCCCAGCCGTCGTGCCCGCTCGGCAGTACCCCGCAGCACCTCGCCACGCTCCATCGCCGCGGACAACACCGCGAACTCCTGATCCTCCGGGACCGTTCGCCGGAGCGCGGCGATCGCGCGGTCACCGGAGCGGATCGTCATCACCCGGATCTTGTCCGCACGCGCCTTCGCGCGGATCTCCGCCCGCCACAGCTCAGGATCGACACCCTGCGGCGAGCTGACCTCCCCGCGACGCAACAGCTCGGCATAGTCGCCGCCCGGCCGGTCGAGGTAGTCATCGGCGATCCGCCGAAACCGCTCGTCATGCTCAGGCTTCACGCAGCGTCCAGTTGATCGTTTCCCACCGGTGCAGCCTACCCCGGGCTGAGTCGCCCGCGCGGGCCATCCGGCTCGTCCGCGGCCGCTCGCCTGGCCCACTGTTGGGCGTTCCTGGAAGGACTGTGAAGATCGCGGGCGTGCGGGTCGGCTATGGGTAGACGGAGCCGACCTCGAGCAGATGCCACCGGCCACCACGGCGCGCGGCAACGATGAACACCATCCAGCCCGGCTGAGCGAGCTCGCTCGCGCGCTTGGGGACCTGGATCGGGCCGATCCCGCCCTCGAACCAGATCTTCCCGGGCTCGACCTGGTCGATCATCAGCTGGTCCTCGACCCAGTCCTCGTCGCTGACATCGTCAACGTCGATGTCCGGCGAGCTCATCGCGACGTCGACCAGCAGGTCGGTGAGACGGTCTGCCGCGGGGAGCTCGCGCGCGCTGTCCCGCGCGCGGTCGACCGCGACCTCGGCCGCGTCAGACTCGATATACGCCTGCTGCTCGAGCCAGCGTGCGAGCCTGCCGGTGACCGTCCCCGCGGCCTTGAGCAGCTCCTGGCCGGCGCTCACCTTGCGGACCATGAAATAGCCAAGGAACTCGCCGAGATGCGGCGGGATCTCCTCCGGCCCGAACAGCTTGCAGAACGCGTCCTCGTCGCCGGCGTCGAACGCCTTCTGCCACCGCTTCGCATCGCTGGCGCCGAGCGACGAATACGCGTAGCGGTTCAGGCTGTCGCGCAGCAACCGGATCACGTCCTCGTAATTGCGATACGTCCGATCGGACAGCCGCGCGCTCTGGTCGCGCAGGAACGCGTCAAGCGCCTGATCGATCGTCACCGTGTCCGGCATCACGAAGCGCAATCTATCCCCGCGCCCTGACGGTCCCGCGGCTCGATGTCCGCCGGCGCGCCTACGCTGCCCACTGGTGCTGAGGATCACTGAGGACACGGTCGACGAACTCGTCGCCGTCAATAACGCCGATGAGCTGTGTCGGCTGCTGCTCGGCAATCCGGGCGGTTGGGGACGCAGCACCCAACCCGCAGAGGCCGTCGAGCTGCTCATCCGCGTGCACGGCACCGGCGAGCTGCCGTTCTCGCTCGCCGTCGTGCTGGTGTGCACGTGCCGGCGGTGGGACCGGGTCACCGCGAAGCTGATCGCCGCGATCCAGGACAGCGGGCTGCTTGACGACACCGAGCTCGGCGAACTGGCCGACGCGTTCATCGCCGACGACCACGTGATCTCCTACCCGCTCGCGTGGGACTCCCCGCAGTGGCTCGAGATCGACCTGCACGACGGGACCAGCCGCACCTACACCGTGACCGAGGACACCCCGGCACAGCACCGCGTCCGGCCCGAGCCGCCGCTGCGTCGCTGGGCGGCACGCCAAGCGCTCCACACGCGCCCGGAGCGGCTCGCGGAGCTGCTCAGCACCGCCGAGCGGTTCGAGCCGCGCCACCGTGACGCCACGCTCAACGGCCTGCTCGACGCCGCCGGCGTGCTCGACGAACCCGCCAGGCGAACACTCATCGACCGCGCGCTCCGTGCGGCGCACGGGAGCGTGCGCATCGCCGCGCTCGAGCATCTGTGCGAACTGGACGGCTCTGAGGCCGCGCGGCGCCTCGCGAACACGGACCCCAACGCACAGGTCCGGAAATGGCGGCCGGCCGCCGACACCCTCACGCCGAGCCTGTTCGCGCCCTCATGAGCTCGCTGCGGCCGATACCCAGCCCCACGCTGCTCGACGCGATGATCGAAGAGGCGACCGTCGACGCCTACAACGACGAGGAGCAGATCACCGGCCTGTTCACGATGCTCGAAGAGCACCTCGCGCTCCCGTTCCAAACCACCGTGCTCGGGGTCACCGCCACCGTGACGAAGATCGAGCTGACCGCCGGAAACGAGATCGTCGCGATCTGCCGCCGCGACGCGCACAAACAGGCGATCCCGATCCTCGACCTACCGCTCCCCACACCCAGCCCCGACGGCGTCGAATGGATCGACGCCTACCGCCGCTGGCGCCGCTGAGCAACGACCACCACGTCTCAGCGGTCACAATTATCAGAAGTCGCCGAACCGAAGATCCAGCATCCACGCCCAGAATCGCCACCGACTTCAGATAACGCCCGACTAGAGATAATGGAGGTATCGCCAATCGCTGGCGGTGATCCCCAGCGCTGAAGCGAACACCCGCGGTTTGTGCCGGCCGCGCTCATGCGTGGTGCTCAGCGCGTAGCTGACGAGCCTTGCCGTCGGGATCGTGGCGTCTCGGGCGCGTGGGAGCCGGACGAGGTCGGTCATGATCGACGACCGTAGCGGCGGGAGGCGACGGGAGCTGGACCCGCCGGGTCAACTCGGTCGCCGGCGAGAGGGATCATCCCGAAGCACGGGTCCGGGCGGTCGGGGCCGTGGATTGCTCCTGAGAGGAGGAGGTCATGCCAGACACAGTCTTGATCGACGCGATCGGCCGACGACGGTCGAAGGTCACGCTGCCCGGCTATCTGGTGGGGCGCGCGCCGCCAACAAAGGGATGCGCTACCCCGCTGACCCTCCACGGGTCGAGGAGATCATCGCGGTGATGCGCCAGGCCGGCGAGGACCGCCACGGCCTGCGCGCCCGGACGGTGATCGCGGTGCTCTGGCGCGGGGGCCTGCGGATCTCCGAGGCGTTGGCGCTCGGCGAGACCGACGTCGACCCGGCTCGCGGATCGGTGCTGATCCGGCACGGCAAGGGCGATCGGCGCCGCGAGGTGGGGATGAACGACTGGGGGTTCGAGCACCTCAACCGCTGGCTCGAGCACCGCGGGCAGCTACCGGTCGGGCCGCTGTTCTGCATCATCGACGGCCCGACCCGTGGTCGCGCATGGCCAGCGACCGCAGTCCGCGGAGAGCTCCGCAACCTCGCCGCTCAGGCCGGTGTCCGCCGCCGGTTCGCGCCCCACCAGTTGAGGCACGCGCACGCCGTCGAGCTCGCCCGGGAAGGGGTGCCGATCAACATTATCCAGCGCCAGCTCGGGCATACCGACCTCGGCACCACCAGCACCTACTTGCAAGGGATCGATCCGAGCGAGATCGTCAACGCCGTCCATTCGCGCCGACCGCCGATGATGCCCGCCAGCGCAGCCCTCGGCCGATAGGGCCACCGGGCGCCGTGCTCAAGCGGCGCGGCGCCCGAGCCTCATGGCCGCTTTCGCCGGCGCCGGACCGAAAGCAGCGACCTCGCACGATCGCTGGTCCAGCGGCAAAGCGGGCACGATGCCCGGGACACCGCAGAGCTTCGGTCGTGGCCGCTTGGCACGAGATGGAGCCACGTGGGCGGAATGAGCGGTCGTAGCCCCTGGTGTCCGATAGCGGTCGCCGTCCGCCGGTTTCTCGGTGCTGGCCGGATGGCCCCCTCTGCTTGCCGAGCGGGAGCGCAGCCGGGGCTGGCGGCGAGCGCGTCCAGGCGAGAGCGATCGCGAGCCCTCCCGGCACGGTGGTGGCTTTCGGTGACCGGGTAGGAGCGCGGCGGCCGCGTGTGAACGCTGCTCAGATTCATGCTTCTCGACACTGACGCCAACGATGGGCTCGGTTTTCGCAACCCCTGGGCAAGCGACAAACCAGGCGGTCCCCAGGCCCTGCCGCGCGAGTGTCGGTGCAACCGCGGTTTCGTGGTTGACATCTCCGGGAGTACCGGTTGGTCGACGCGGCGGAAAGGATCAGTGTTTCGTGTGTGAGCGGGATACTGTCCGCCGCGGCGGGGTGTGCGCGTGCAGTTGCTGGATGGCGGTGTCGAGCGCGATCCGGAGCGGCCTGCTGTCGCGTTCGGTCTTGGCGAGCAGCAGACCTCCTTGCACCGCGGCGAGCGTCGCGGTCGCGAGCGCATCGAGATCTGCGGCGGGGTCGAGCTGCCCGTTCTCCACCAGCCGGCGCAGCGCGGCGGTGATCGCCCCGCGCCACGCGGCGAACGCTGACGCCAGGTGCTCGCGGGCAGTCTCATCGGTGTCGGCCAGGCCCGCGGCGAGCGTGCCCAGCGGGCAGCCGCCGCGGAACGCCCGTGCCTCTATCGTTGCAACGATCGCGTCGGCCCAGGCGCGCAGACCGGCCCAGTCGCGCACCTCACCGAGCAACTCTGCGTGCAGGGCGATCACTCGCTCGCACTGATGGTCGGTGACGGCCTGAACGAGGCCCTGCTTATCGCCGAAGTAGTGGTAGAGCTGGCTCTTGCTCGTGCGCGTCGTCGCGCGTACGTCGTCGAGACTCGTCCCGTCCGCCCCATGCTCGGCGATCAGCTCCGCCGCAGCGTCGAGGATCCGCTCGCGCGTCTCGCGTCCCTGCGCGGTGGCCGGAGTGCTCACTGAGCCCAGGCTACCGGCGTTCAGGTCAGTTGATCCAGCACGGCGAGCACGTCGCCGGGCTCGGCGCGCTCGCGCCAGTCGCCTCGGACGTGGGCGTAGCGCACGACCCCATCGGGGCCGATCACGAACGTCGACGCGGCTGGGAGCGTCCAGCCGCCGGGACCGTTGTGCGCGCCGATGTCGTTGCCGACCGACTCGGTCAGCGCCCGCAGCTGCTCGTCGACCTCGAACCGCAGCCCGTAACGATCGATCACGTTCGCGCCGACGTCGGACAGCACTCGGTAGCCGAGCTCGTTCTTCTCGGCCATCGACAGGGAGTGGTCGGGGGTCTGGGGAGAGATCGCCACCAGCTGCGCGCCGCGCTCGGTCAGCTGGCCGAGGTGGGATTGGAAGGTCCGCAGCTGCAGGTTGCAGTACGGGCACCACTCACCGCGGTAGAAGATCAGCACGACCGGGCCGTCACGTAGCAGCTCGCCCAGCGAGATTTCCTCGCCGCGCTGGTCAGCAAGCGTGATCTCGGGCGCTTGCTCGCCGACCTTCGGCGCGCGGGCGGCGAAGTCGACGGCGTCGAGCCGCTCGGCGGCGGCGGCGAACCCCCCAAGCAGCTCACTCGGGGCCTGCTCGGCCATCTGGGCTTGCATCTGGTCGCGTTGCTCCGTGTACGAGGCAAGAACGGTCACGCGTCGTCTCCTTGCGTTGGACTGAACAGTCCAACCTAGTAAAGCACACGGGACGGCACCACGGCTGGACCTGACGCTCCAGCCCGGTCGGTCCCTGTATAGAGTTCTGCCGTGGGCGAGGTCACCTACACCTCCCGGGTGGGGATCGAGCGGCTCGGCGGGCCGCAGCGGCTCGCGTACCTGCCCGCCGAGACCGAGCCGGTCGCGTTCGGCGTGCACTCCGAGGTCGCCGAGCACTACGGCGTCGACCCCAACCAGTACCCGCCGCACGCGACCACGCTCGACTACATCGTCGCCGCAGCCGGCGGCTGACTGGCCGGCACGTTCGCCGGTGCGCTGGAGGCGCGTCAGATCGAAGTCGATCCGCAAAGCTACGACGTCGAGGCCGTCGGCGAGATCGAGACCGAGGAGCACGTGCTCGTGATCAAGTGCATCCACGTGCGCTACCGGCTCTCGGTCTCCAACGAGCGCCGCGAAGAGACCGAACGAGTGCACTCATTTCACGCCCGCTTCTGCCCAGTCGCCCGCAGCCTAGACGGCGCCATCGACATCACCACCGAGCTCCAGCTGATCTGAGCGCCGCCGCAGGTCCCACGGCGAAGCTCACCGATCACTCGGCCGCCTTGAAGAAGTGCGTCGTTGGGCGCTCGAGCCCATGTCCGTCGAGGAAGATGTCGACCTTCTCGTTGTGGGAGGAGACCGGCCCAGCGATCGGTAGCAGTTGGCGGGTGGGGAAGTCGTAGGACCAGGCGAGGTCTGGATGAAGCGTCTCGCCGAACCTGGATCGACCAGTACGCGCTCGTGATCCCTTTGTAGGGGCACGCGGTGGCCGTCACATTCTCGTAACAGATTACAAGTCGATGTCACCGAGCTGAAACCCGTTGACCGCCGTCACCTCCTCTGGTCCAATGGGGTGACAACTCGCCGACCCGAGAGAACGAGTTGCGGTTGTCCTGAATTCTCCACGAGGTCGGCTTTAGGCAGACACCTGAACTCAAACCAGGAGAGGAAGCAATGCCTTCTTTGCTACGGGGCGGATTTGCCGTGTTCGGAGTCGCGGCTGGCCTCAGCTTTGCCGCGCCGGCGTTGGCGTCAGCCGACAACAACACCGGCCGCGCCGACGACATCCCCGGCCACGTCTATGTGAACGACAACACCGCGGGTACGAACACGATCAGCGGTTATGACCGCCATGCTGACGGGAGCCTGACCCCCATGCCGGGTTCGCCGTTTGTGGCCGGTGGCGCCGGGACGGGAAGCGGGCTCGCGTCCCAGGGCTCGATCCAGGTCTCGAGCGACGGCCGCTACGTGCTCGCCGTCGACGCCGGCAGCGACCAGATCTCGGTCCTCCGCATCCACCGTGACGGCACGCTGGAGCTCGTGCGCGGCGGACCGGTGCCCTCCAACGGCTCGTATCCGGTCAGCGTGGCCGAGCACGACGGTCTCGTGTACGTGGCCAACGCCGGAGGCCCCACCGGAGGCGCCGGCTCCAACTACACCGGCTTCGTGCTGGGCCGGCACGGGCAGCTCGAGCCGCTCGCCGACTCGACCTTCCCGCTGCCCCCCACCGCACAGCCTGGAGATGTCCTGTTCAACTCGAATGGCAGAAACCTGGTCGGTACCCGCGTCGGAGTTACTCCGGCCGACTCCGCGATCGACAGCTTCAGAGTCGATCGCGACGGTCGCCTGGACGCCGCGCCCGGCTCGCCCTTCCCCGCCCAGGGGGCCGGCCCGTTCGGGAGCGAGTTCCGACCGACCGACCCAGATCAGCTGTTTGTGTCCAACGCCCACGACGGCGCGTTGGCCGGGACGGTGTCGGCGTTCGACGTCGCCCGTGACGGGACGCTGTTCTCGATCGCCGGCTCTCCGTTCGCAGACGGCCAGACGGCACCGTGCTGGGTCGAGATCACCGAGGACGGACGGTTCCTGTTCACAGTGAACACCGCCTCGGGCAGCATCTCCAGCTACCGGATCGCCCGCCATGGCACGCTGCACCATCTCGGAGACACCCTCGTCAGCGGCGGGAAGGGCGCAAGTGCCGTCGACGCGCGCCTCAGCACCGACGGCCAGACCCTATACGTGAACGAGACCAAGGTCGGTCAGGTTGGGGAGTTCGCCGTGGACGGTGGCACTCTGACCGAGATCGGCTCGGTCCCGGTCTCGACGGGGGTGGGAGCCGCGGGCGTGGCGGTCAACTAGACGCCCAAGCGCATCTCCGCCGGTCGTGAGCCGGGAGCCACAAGCTCCCGGCTCACCGGTCTGCTCACCCCAGATCCGGTGGATACTCCGCGCCTCCTGCGTCCGTGACCCGTCATCCCCTCGCGCCGGTGATCCTGGCCGAGCATCGGGATGGCTACGGCGTGACTCTCCGGCGCTGGCGACCACGCGACGCGGAGCTCTACGGCGTTGCAGTCGACGGCAGCGTCGGCTTGTGGCGACCCCACAACCGGTCCGGTCGTCGGATCCGACGGGTTCGCTGCCGCTTCGCCAGGCCGCGCAAGCTCCGATCCGACCCCTCTGCGGCTGCAGACGAATCTGAGCAGCGTTCACACGCGGCCGCCGAGCTCCTACTCGGCCACCGAAAGCAGCCACCACCGTGCCGCGGACGGCTCGCGATCGCTCTCGTGAATGCGCCCGGCCGCGCTTACACCACCGCGCTGCTCATTGTCGAGCGGAGCAGCAGCGCGGCTGCCGCGACTCCCTGAGGCGTGATCCACCGATCCGGTCTGCGATGAGTCGCTGGCCGCTCTTCGCAGCAATGCGGCCACGGCTGGACCTTCGCCGCGTCACGGGCGGCGTGCCCGGTTTGCCGCTGGGACAGCGATCGTGCGAGGTCGCTGCTTTCGGTCCGGCGCCGGCGAAAGCGGCCATGAGGCTCGGGCGCCGCGCCGCTTGAGCACGGCGCCCGGTGGCCCTATCGGCCGAGGGCTGCGCTGGCGGGCATCATCGGCGGTCGGCGCGAATGGACGGCGTTGACGATCTCGCTCGGATCGATCCCTTGCAAGTAGGTGCTGGTGGTGCCGAGGTCGGTATGCCCGAGCTGGCGCTGGATTATGTTGATCGGCATTCCCTCACGGGCGAGCTCGACAGCGTGCGCATGCCTCAACTGATGGGGCGCGAACCGGCGGCGGACACCGGCCTGAGCGGCGAGATTGCGTAGCTCCGCGCGGACAGCGGTCGCCGGCCACGCGCGACCGCGGGTCGGGCCGTCGATGATGCAGAACAGCGGTCCGACCGGTAGCTGCCCGCGGTGCTCGAGCCAGCGGTTCAGATGCTCGAAGCCCCAGTCGTCCATCCCCACCTCGCGGCGCCGATCGCCCTTCCCGTGCCGGATCAGCACCGACCCGCGCGCCGGGTCGACGTCGGTCTCGCCCAGTGCCAACGCCTCGGAGATCCGCAGGCCCCCGCGCCAGAGCACCGCGATCACCGCACGGACGCGGAGACCGTGGCGGTCCTCGCCGGCCTGGCGCATCACCGCGATGATCTCCTCGACGCGCGGCGGGTCAGCCGGGTAGCGCATCCCCTTGTTGTGCGGGGCTCGCCCCGCCAGATAGCCCGGGAGCGTGACCTTCGACCGCCGCCGACCGATCGCGTCGATCAAAACCGCATCTGGCATGACCTCCTCCTCTCAGGAGCAATCCACGGCCCGGACCATCCGGACCACCTCTCAGATCGTCCCGCCGAGCAACCCGCCGGTCGAGTAGATGCAATGCTGGAGATAGCTACTTCTCGCCCCGAACCCCCCGGAAGCAGCCACCCGCGCAGAGCGCTGGTCGAGCGGCAAAGCAGCGACCTCGCCGGCCGAGCGAAGACCACTGCTTTGACCCGCAGCACTGCTTGCGGGCGTCCACGCTTCAGGCGGGCCAGCACGCGGACTAGGCTCGGGATCGTCGCTACTGCTTGGCGCTCATTGGGGAAGAGCGTTGCCGGGCGGATCTGACGCCTGTTTCTTGTCCGCCGCAGGCACGCGGTGGGCCGGGGCCCGGGCGCTCGAGTTTGGGCGAAACCAGCCGCCGGCTAAATCCCGTGATCCGCTTGCAGCAGGCTCGCTTTGGGCGATTCAGCTATCACACGAACCTGCTTGCTGAGCTCGGCCGTGCAGCAAGCGGCTGATCTCCGGACGGGTGGACACGTTATGGCGCTGAGAAGCACGCTCACGCCGAGTATTCCGGTGGCCCACGAGACGCCAAAAGTGGCGGAGCAGTCAAAGGCAGGGGCGATCGAGGCTGGGCCGTCCGAGGAGGGTCGACGCCAGCGCGCGCGTTTCAACGGCCATATCGAGCTCACCGACGTACGAATAGCCCCACCAAGTGCGAATCTTCAACGAACACGTCTAATGCGATGGGCACCGGCGTGCAGACGCTGGTCGCCGCCACAATCGCGATGAGTTCCATGCGCGGGCGCTCAGGGATCCCCATTGCGACGCTGCGACCGGCCGTGGAGAGCCCATGAGCCGAGGTCAGATCGCAGCCGACTGTCATGTCGTCTGCGTCGAGTATGCGATCGCCTTCGCGGGGAATGAGTCGTGCGACGGCACGACCCCGACCGATCACTCGGTCGCCGAAGGGGTCGCTGGATCTGAAGCGCCCCGAGGATGAAAGCGATCGTCCGCGGGCTGCTCAGGCGCGGAGAATGGTCGACCAAGAGCCTCGCTTGTCGTGCAGGACGGAGCAAGTGTGCCGCAGCTCGTTGAGTGAAGACCGGCCGTCGCTACGCAGATCCCACCGCATTCATCCGCGGTAAGGCTCGGTCTTGTGTGCGTGCTGTTGCGGCGGTGCGAATGCGCTTGCAGGGGCGCCACGTCAATCAAGCTTCGCCGGTGTCGGCCGATTCTTACGGACAAGGAATGGGTACGACAGCACCACAGGGTCCGCAGAGTGATCGTGTGCATCGGGGTCGTCGAGTGCGGGGCGCGGTAGCGCTTCTCGCTGCATTCTCAGCGTGTGCTGCCGTCGGCGTCTCCGCGGCGCCGGCGCGTGCTGCTGTTGTGTTCGGCGAGCAGCCGGGCACACCTGGGGCGCGGATCCACCACCGTTGGCTGGCTCGCCTTGCGCTGCCGCTGCCGCCCGGGACGGTCGTCGTGAACCTCGCACCATGCCCGGACGTGCCGTATGCCGATGGGTGCTCTGCGCCGGGCGTCGTCTGGCTGTCGCCGTCCGTCGCCGATCAGGCTCTGCTGTTGCACGAGCTCGGGCATCAGCTCGACTACGCGCAGCCCGGCTGGGCACGTGCCCGCTTTGAGCGGCTGAGCGGGGACCGCCGGCCGTGGGCCTCAGAACCGAACGGCCCGGCCGAGCAGTTCGCAGAAGCGTGGATGGGCTGCGCCGCACCCTCGGTGGCCGCTCAGCGGTACGACAGCGCGACCGGCAGCTACGAATTCGCCTACGACTACCGGCCCACTTGGAAGGTGTTGCGACGTACGTGCCGGCTGATCAGGCAGGCCGCGTCCGCGAGTATGCGGCGGGCGCCGGCGCCCTTAGCTGCGCCGCCCCCGGCGTGATCTGGCTGCGTCATGCTGATCGTGCGGTCCTGCTGCACGAACTCGGCCACCAGTTCGATTACACCCAGCCGGCGTGGGCGCGCGCCTCCTTCGAGGCGCTCAACCGCGACCGCCGGGCGTGGAGCTCAGAGCCCACCGGTCCCTCAGAGCAGTTCGCCGAGGTGTGGATGGGCTACGCAGCGCCTGCGCTGGCAGATCAGCGGTACGACTCCGCGACCTATGGGCCGGGCGCCGTTGTCGCCAGGGCGGGCGCCCGACCGACGAGGCCGGGCGCTGTTGCTCGGATTACCTGACCTTGAACGGGATCCGAACGGGCGTCGCGAGGTTGCCGCTCAGATCGCGCGCGCTGGCCACAAGCCGGTAGCTGCCCCGTGCCAGCCGCCGTCCGTTGATCCTTCCCGTGAACCGGAACGTGTTCGCTCCGGTCTTTCCGCTCCAGTTGAAGGAGCCCTGCACAGTCACGAACAACGAGCAGGGCTTCGCTTTGCGGTTCGAGGACGTCTGCGGCCGGCAGCGGTGGCCGACGATGCGCCCCGTTTGCGAGCGCTCGCCGCTGAACGTCACGGTCGCGGGCTCGTTCAGCGTGAACGTTATGAGCGTGCCCGCCCTGCCTGAGAGCACCACACTCGCACCCGACGTCGCGGAGCTGAAGCTGCTGGGCTTGAGCTTCGCGCCGCTGAGCCTCGGTGGCGCCAGGTCGACGACTCTGACAGACGGGCTCGTCGCGCTCGTGGAGCCGTAGGCGTTGCTCGCGTTCACGCGGCACGCGATTCGGTGACCCAGGTCGCCCGTGCGGAGAGCGAGCGTCTGCGCGCTCTGGCCGGAGATCGAGGATCCGTCACGCAGCCACTGGTAGCCCAGCGACGAGGCTCCGCTCCAGCGGCCTGGCGAACAGCTGAGCATAGCGCCGGGGGTCGGCGTGCCCGCGATGCTCGGCGCCGAGATGTTCACCGGCGGAGGCGGCGGAGGCGCCTGCGTCGTGAACGTCTGATCGGCGCCTGTCGCGGCAACCGAACCGCCGCGCAGGGCGACCACGCGGTAGTGGTAGGTCGTGTTCGCCGTGAGGCCGCTCAGCGGCGCGGAGGCCGCGATGTTCGCTGTGCCCGTTCCCGCATCGCCCAGGGCGGTGCTCGAGCCGTATCCGCTGCTCGTGCCGTAGTCGAAGCGGTAGCCGGTCGGGGAGCCGTTCGGATTAACGGTGCCGGCGATCGTGGCCGTCGATGTGCCGATCCCGCTTGCGGCGCCGGTCGTTGCTGTCGGCGTCGGCAGCGCGCAGCTGTAGATGCGGATGTCGTCGACGAACCAGCCGTAGTTCCAAGTGCTGCTGTCCGTGCCGCTGCGGAACCGGATGCGGATGCTCTGACCCGCAAGGCGGCTGAGGTCGGCGCGACTGGAGATGTAGCCGTTACTCACACCCGTGAACGCACTTCGGCCGCCGAGCGGATTGCCATACGAGGCGCTGAGCGTGCCGTTATAGCCGTTGTCGGTGGGCAGCGGGCCGGCGTCGGTCCACGTGGCTCCGCCGTTGGTGCTGTACTCGACGACGCCACCGTCGTACGTTGCCTCGTAGAGGAAGGCGTGGTTGAAGCGCAGGTACACGGGGACTCCGGCAGGGATCGTGACGTCGCGTGTCAGCGCGATCGCGGAGTCGGTGATCGACTCCCGGTCATAGGCCCAGAAGTTCGTCGATCCGCTCGTCGCGTAGGTTGCGTCGAAGTCGAACGGGTTTGGGATCTGGGGGTAGTACCAGTTGTTGACACTGACGAGTGTTTGGGTGACCCAGTTCCCGTTGCCGGGATTCTCCAGGTTGTCCGAGAACAGGTTGAACGCAGACTGACCGGTTGAGCACACCGGGGCCTCGGGGTTCGGCGCCGCCGGAGGTATCACGCTCATGTCGACCGCCTGCACGGCATTCGTCACAGACGTGCAATCGGCGCCCGTGATCCCCGCTGTGCCGATGAGGTTCGTGCACGCCTGCTGGAGGTCGGTGGAGAGGTCGGCGTAGTCGCCGGCGGAGGTCAGCATGTTGACGTCGACCTCGTAGTAGATGTGCGCCGCCTTCGTGATTCCGATTCCGGTGACGGTCCGACCGTTGAAGCTCCCGCCGTCGGTCATCAAGAACGCGGCCTTGTTGTTGACGCCGCCGTTGGTGTGAACACCGCCGTTGTCTGACGTGCCTCCGTAGTAGTTGGGGCTCGTCATCGTGTCTGGATCTCCGTAGGCCGGAGGATTGGACATCGAGCGGATCGCTCCGCCGGGGATGTCCTCGCCCATCAGCCAGCGGGTCGCCGCTGTGTCCGTCCCCCGGCCGTTGGTGAGGTCGATGAACTCGCCGAGCACGTCCGACAGGGATTCGTTGATCGCTCCCGACTGATAGAAGTAGAAGAGGTGCGAGGTCTTGTCGGTGACCCCGTGCGTCATCTCGTGTCCGACGACGTCATCGGCAGCCGCGTACCCCTGGCCGAAGATCATCTGCGACCCGTTCCAGTAGGCGTTCGGATACGGGCAGGTATAGCTTGGGTCGCAGTAGCGAACCGTGGACTTCAGCGGCATCCCGGCAGCGTCGAGGCTGTCGCGTCCGAGCGTGCCGGAGTAGAACGTGTACACGTCACCCATGAAGGTATAGGCATCATTGACGTCCTGGAGCGCGACCGGCTCCTGGCCCTCGACGCGGACCGGGGTCGTGCATGGAACCTGCGCGCCGTAGGTGTTGTTGGCATCGCAAACCGCCCGGTACAGGGCCCGCTCCACCTGGTCAAAGCGCAACGCAACAGCGCCAAGCCGAGCGTCGATCAGGACGAAGTCGTTGATCGCACCTCCGCCAACGGCGGCGACGTCCATCCGCCACACGAGCGCGGGCGTGGCCAGACCCGGCCCGCCGAGCAGCCGGGAGTCGTAGATCGAGAGTACCGGCGTGCTGGTGCGGAGCTCTGAGACCGCGACACCGTGCGCCTTGGCAACCGCAGTGAGCGCCGAATCGGCTGCCGCGGAGCTGGTCACCCGTGGCACAACCGAAAGATCTGACACAGGCAGCGTCTCGCCGCTCACGGAGAGCATCTCGCCGCTCGCGGTCAGGTTCACAACCAGCTCGCCGCCGATGACCGGAACTCCGGTGTGCAGCTGCTGGAACCGCACCACCGAGCGGCGGGCCGATGCGGCCTTGACCGATGTCACACGCAGCTCCTGTGCCTGATCGCGAATCGCAAAGGCGGTCTCGTAGCGCTGCAGGAACGCGCGCGCCGCGGTCGTAGGGGCCGCCGAGCGGCTCAGACCGGCCGGCCGCGCCATTGGCTTGCCCGCTTCGGTTCCAATGAACCGAAGCATGCCCGTCTCACGGCTGAACGCAACGCGGGCTCCGCCGCCGAGCTCGCGCTGAACGACTGCCATCGCGGCCGGGCTTGGCGCGACCGGTAAGACCGTATGAGGACGAATGGCTGCAGCGCGCGCCTCTGTCGTCGCGGCCGATCCCAACCCGAAGAGCACGACCACGGCTACAAGCACCGCCAGCCCGGCCGTTCGTACTGTTACCGCCGCCGCGGAGCCCCCAGAGCAGCACCGATGGTCGCGCATGTCCTCCTCCTCACCCGCGAATGCGAACCAGACACAAGTGTTCCGGCTGGTCCCAACAGCACGACGTTACGGCGTCAAGCCCGCAGCGGCAACCGCCGCAACTACCCAATCGGACTGCGGCATTCGAGCAACCCGCATTGCGGACAACCCGGATCGCCGGACGCGATCGGTATCGGCAGCGGTCCTTTCGGACACTCCCACGATCAGAGGCGATGGTTTCCCCCCACTGGTCGGAAAACTACTTGAGCGTGAGAAGCATTTCCTGCGGTTGATCGTGGCTGGCGCTAGGAGCAGTGTCAATCGTGTACGGTCGCTGACCGGCCGACGGGCCGCTGAAGACTTGCCGACAGATTGGCTTCCGCCTAATCGAAGTTCAGAGGAGGAGGTCAGCCGTCATGACCAGGCTTCGCATACTGGCAATCGGTGTGCTCGCTCTAATGCTTCGGCTCGGACGGGAGCGTGGCGTGGTGCAGCGATCGGCGTCGGGTCTGGAGCTTGTGTCTGCGTGCGCGGCGGGTCGTAGGCGTCCGGGGTGGCGTGTTCGTGAGGCGGTACCCGCAGTCTGGTCGGGCAGGGCTCGGGCGCAAGCGGGGCGCCTGCGAAGGTTCTGGCGTGCCGCTGGTTCTCGCGGGCATGATCATGGGGTTGCTAGGAGGGCCTTCGACGGCGCTCGGGTCGAGTGGGTGGTCGGCGCCTACTCCGGTCGATCCGGGGCAGATCCTCTTCTCGGTGTCGTGCCCGTCGACGTCGTTCTGCGTCGCCGTGGACAGCAGCGGGAACGCGTTGACCTTCAACGGCAGCTCGTGGAGCGCACCCGCCAACATCGACGGCACGACATTCTCTCTTGTCAGTGTCCTGCCCGTCGGCGTCGTTCTGCGTCGCGGTCGACAGCAGCGGGAACGCGTTGACCTTCGACGGCAGTGGGTGGGGCGCGCCGAACAACATCGACGGTCCGTACCAAATGAGCTCGGTGTCGTGCCCGTCGGCGTCGTTCTGCGTTGCCGGGGGCGGCGACCCGCGCGCATTGATCTTCGACGGTAGCTCGTGGAGGAGCACGAGCGCCCAGCTCGCGTGTGCCGTGTCGGGCACCCAGCTGAAATGCGCGGGCATCCTGTCGGTGTCGTGCTCGTCGGCGTCGTTCTGTCTAGCCGTGGACGGCTTGGGGCGCGCGTTGAGGCTGTCGGTAGCTCGTGGATTGGCCCCAGCGATTTCTACACGATCCCCAGCCCCGGGTTCGGAACTCTGGGCTGGATCCACGTGTCGTGTGCGCCGGCGATGTTCTGTGCCGCCGTGGATCCCCTTGGGAACGCGTTGACCTTCGGCGGCAGTGGCCTCGGTGTGTGGAGCGCGCCCGCCAACATCGACGGCACGAAGTCTTTCTTGTCAGTGTCCTGCCCGTTGGCGTCGTTCTGCATCGCCGTGGACAACGGCGGCCGCGCGTTTACATTCAATGGCAGCTCGTGGAGCCTCCCGGCCACGATTGACACGCACCCGCTCAGCTCGGTGTCGTGCCCGTCGGCGTCGTTCTGCGCCGCGACGGACGGCTATGGCAACGCAATGATCTATACCGATACCGCGAGCGCTTCTCCGCCTCCGTCGAACACCTCGCCGCCGACGATCCTAGGCGCGGCGACGCGGGTCAAACACTCACGGACGTGCACGGCACGTGGACCAATGGCCCGACGGGCTACAGGTATCAATGGCAGGATTGCGCGAGCTCGGGCGGCCCGTGCGCGGCGGTTGCCGCCGCGATCGGCCAGACGTATGTGCTCACCGCGAGCGACGTGGGACATACAATCCGAGTACAAGAGACGGCGAGCAACGCCTCCGGCCCCGGGACGCCGGCGAACTCAACGCAGACCGCCGTCGTGCAGGCAGCATTTTCTGGCGCTGGCGCTGGCGCTGGCGCTGGCGCTGGCGCTGGCGGTAGCGGTAGCGGTAGCGGTAGCGGTAGCGGTAGCGGTAGCGGTGGCACGGGCGTAGCCGGTGCCAGCGTGAGCTTGGCTCAGATCGCTGCGCTGCTCACACGGCAGATCACGCCCACCGGCAAGGCGGCGAAGATCGCCTCGCTGCTCAAGCAAGGCGGGTTCTCATTCGCGTTCAGGGCGCTAACCGCTGGCGCGGCGGTCGTCGACTGGTACCAGCTGCCAGCGGGCGCGCATCTCGCGAAGAACGCGAAACCGAAGCCGGTGCTCGCCGCCGCCGGTCATCTCACGTTCGCCGCCGCCGGAACGGCGAAGATGAACGTCAAGCTCACCGCTGCTGGCAAACGGCTGCTCAAGCACGCCAAACATCTCAAGCTAACCGGAAAAGCCATCTTCACCCTACCCACAAGACCGCCGTCATCGCGTTGAAGACCTTTACGCTCAGGCGCTGAGCCAGATACGCCGCTCTCCTGCGGTCGCTTTCGTCTCTCGAACGCCTTGAGAGACCACCATCGCTTTGGCGACCAATGTTGCGTCCAGGACTATGTTGCCTTCGATCATGGTGGCTGCTTCGCTCGCAAGAGGAGCACTGCGGCGTGATCGGCGAAGAACGACTGCTGGGTCACGAGGGGAGGAGCCCGTCGATGTCACGGGAGAGCTGTCGCTGCGCGTCCCGAGCGGCACGGTTGGCCGCGACGCCGGGTTTGCGATGTCGGAGAGCTGTCTCAGGCCGACCTGGTGCACGGCCGGGTTCCGAGCCAACCGAGCGCCTCGATGCAGGACCTGCGGCTAGCGCCGTGTCTGCTCCCGCTCAAGCGCAACTCAGAGGTCACGCTTCTGCTTTAGTCCGGCGAGCGAGAGTCTTCCTCGCGGCGGGCGTGATCGACTCCGGTTGTCGCTTCCGGCTTGCTCCGTCGGATCAACCCGGAGGAGCTTTGACAGGCTGCCGCCCTAGTAGTGCTCTGGTAGGTCGTGTTACTCCCGTTTGAGTGGGCGGCGCAGCGGGAGAGCGTCGAGGGTAACCGGCTGCCGGCAGGTGGAGCAGCGGCCGGTCCAGCACTTCCAGACGGGCTGCAGGAGCAGCACCGCTTGCGGGAGTGTCAGTCCGGCCGCTGGCGATTTGGGTTCTGCCGCTCCAGCGTCAAGAAGCCGTGGGCGGCCGTCACCAGCGAGCAGTGGTGGTGAAAGCCGAGGTAGCTACGGCCTTCGTAGTGGTCAAGACCGAGCTCGCCCTTGAGCTGCTTGTAGTCCAGCTCGATCATCCACCGCAACCGGGCGAGGCGGGCGAGCTGCTCGAGCTCGGTGTCAGCTGGCAGGTTGCTGAGCCAGTAGTCGCTGGGATGCTCGTGACCTTCGGGCCACTCGACGATCAACCATTCCTCGCGAGGTGCTTGGCGGAGGTGCTCGATCGGGTTGGCGGCGATTACCCGCACGAACGCGAACCGCGAGACGAGCTGACCGCCGTCGATGTCGCGAAACGCGACCGTCTGCCACGCATCGGCGGTCAATCCGCCGACAAGCTCGGTGATCGACTGCGGTTCGGATTCGGTCCGGAAGACGCTCGGCGCGCGGCCACGCGACCCCGGCGTCCGCGGCGGGACCGCGAAAACGGTGCCAGACGGGTAGACGCTGCATTCCGGGGCGACGCTGAGGACGTAGTCGATCCCGTCATCGTGCAGACGGGTGCGAAGCTTGGTGTCGTTGCCGTATGCCTGGTCGCCGAGCACCGGCGCCCGACGGATCTTCCAGCCCGCCGCCCGGGCGATCAGCTCACCACCGAGCGTCGGTTTGGTCTGAAACTCGACACTCGCGGGGATCTTCGTTTCCCGGCGGCGGATCGGGTCCTGGCACCAGTCCTCGGGCACGTAGAGCCGGAACCCCAACGGGACCGTGCCCTTCGTGCTGACCGCATGCAGCGACACCGCGATCTGGCAGCTGCCGATCTTCCCGAGCGTCCCGGAGTACTGACGCTTGACACCCGGCGAGTGCTTGCCGTACTTCGGAACTCCGGTGTCATCCAGCACCCAGGCCACAGGCTCGATCACCGCGCACACCCGCTCAGCGACCGCCCGGTCAAGCACCGCCGGATCCCACGGGCTATCGGCCAGAAAATGCTGCAGCGCCTCGTACTCAACGCTCGTGCCGCCCATCCGCGTGACCAGCGGCTCCAACGACTTCCGCGCCCCGTCCATCATCAACGCACGCGCGTAGTACTGCGCCGCCCACCGCTGCTCGGAGCGGACAAGACCCGACGCGACCTCAGCGAAGTACTCTGCCAGCCGATCGACCACCGCCGGCGCGACCCCAACCGTCTCCTCCAACATCCCAACGTCCATCACGCTCGCCGCGGCCATGCCAACCAAGTTCACCGCCGGGCTACATAACCCTTCCCACCACCTGTCACAGCACTACTAGGGCGACCGGGCAGTATTGGAGGGCCTTTCCAAGCTCGACGCACAACTACTGAGGCGCGGGGGCAGTTACTGCGGTTGATAATTGCTGCGGGGAGGAGGAGCGTCAATCGTGCGCGGTCGCTGACCGCCGACGGGTTGTTGAGCATTCCGCCGGGAGGTTGGTTTCCGCCGTACCGAAGTCCAGAGGAGGAGGTGCGCGGCTATGGCCCCGGTTTCGCGTGCTGGCGATCGGTGTGCGTGCCGTGCCGCTTCGCGACAGTCAGGAGCGTGGCGTGATGCAACGTTGGGGCCCTGATGTGCAGTTTCCCTCTGGGTACGTGAGAGCTCAGCGGCGTTCGGCGTCGAGCAATGGAGAGCCGGTGCTCGTCGAGCGGGCTGGCGGGGCACAGGCGCAAACGGGGATGCTGTGGCGCTGTTCGCGGTCGATGGCTCTTGCCTGGATAATCGCTGGCTCGCTGCTGGCACCCGCAACGGCGCTCGCGGCGAGTGGATGGTCCGCCCCCGTTTCGGTCGATCCGCCGGTCACGCCCGGGACCTCACAACCCGTGCTGGTGTCGTGTGCGTCGGCGTTGTTCTGCGCCGCCGTCGACGGGCACGGGGACGCGTTGACGTATAACGGCAGCTCGTGGAGCGCGCCGATAAAGATTGACGGCGCGGCGTATGGACTCAGCGCGGTGTCATGCGCGTCGGCGTCGTTCTGCGTCGCCGTCGACACCGATGGCAATGCGTTGACGTTCAACGGCAGCTCGTGGAGCGCGCCTGTGAAGATTGACGGCACGGGCAACACGCCCATGTCGGTCTCGTGCCCGTCGGCGTCGTTCTGCGTCGCTGTGGACCTGGACATGAGCGCCTACGCTGGAGGCCGTTCCGGCTACGGGTACGCCGTGACGTTCAACGGCAGCTCGTGGAGCGCGCCTGCCGGTGTCGGCAGCGGCGGTCTTGACGTCGGTGTCATGCGCCACATCGTCGTTCTGCGTCGCGGTGAACACTGACGGAATCGCTTGGTTTTCAACGGCAGCTCGTGGAACACTCCCACCCGACTGCTCTCCGGTCCACCCGGCCGCGCGGCTTAGCTCGGTGTCGTGCCCGTCTGCGTCGTTCTGCGCGATCGTCGACGTACAGGGGGACGCCTGGACCATCAGCGGCAACACGTGGCGCTATGCCCCCATCGACGGCCACCTTCCCCTCACGTCGGTGTCGTGTCCGACTGGCTCGTTCTGCGTAGCGGTGGACAAGGGGAGGACCGTCGGGTACGAGTCTTACCCCGGTGGGCACGCGTTGAGCTTCGACGGCGGTTCGTGGAGCGCGCCCGTCACGATCGAAGCCGCCAGTCTCGTCTCGGTGTCGTGCCCGTCGCTATCGTTCTGCGTCGCGATGGACTACAGCGGCCAAGCGTTGATCTATTCCTCGCCATCCTCAGCCTCGCCACCGTCATCAGGTGCAGGCGGGGGTTCGACAAGCGGCGCCACGGCGGCGTCGGCTCCGGTAAACCTTTCGCTGCCGACGGTCTCGGGCACGAAGGCGGTCGGCCTGAAGCTGTCCTCGTCGACCGGCGTCTGGTCCGGGACAGCACCGATCTCCTACAGCTACCAGTGGCAGCTATGCGCCCCCGGATGCTCGAACATCGCCGGCGCGACCGCGAGCTCCCTGATGCTGAGCGCAGGCGACGCCGGGAAGAGATTGCGAGTCCTCGTGACTGCGGCCAACAGCGGCGGCAGCACACGGGCGACGTCCCGCGAAGCTGGTCCTGTGGGCCCCAGCTCCGGTCAGATCAGGACGGCGCTACTGACGGTGCTCGGTCCGTCAGGGAAAAGCGCGAGGATCGGACAGCTGCTCAAGCACGGCAGCTATTCGTTCTCGTTCATGGCTCCGAGCACAGGGCGACTTGCGATCTCCTGGTACCAGGTACCCCGAGGCGCGCAGCTAACAAGAGCAAAGAAGCCTGTGCTCGTCGCGCGCTCCAGCGTCGACGTCCACAAGCCGGGCCGCGGGAACATCAAGATCGTCCTGACCGCAAGCGGCCGCAAGCTCCTCAACGGCGCCAGACGCCTGAAGCTCACTACGAAGGCGACGTTCACCCCCACCGGACAAGACGCGACCAGCACGACGAAGACCATCACACTTACGAACTAGGGCCTACGACCGCGCTCGGAATGAGCTTCGCATGAACGCCGCAGCCACCGAGCAATTTAGTTTGGGCGCTCCGATCGCCCTTCGCCGCGGCACTATTGGTGAGCTGTGTCGTAGCGATCGTCGTGGCCTTGTCCATGTATGCGTTCGGGTTTCCCCCCTGAGTACCAGCCCGGGATTCTGGTCAGGGGTCCAATTCGGCCGCGTTCACAGAGTCATTGGATGTCTGCTGACCTCATGAGTGCCGAGCAAGGCGCCCTGGGCCATCGCGCCAACGGTCGCGTTTGGAGAGCTGGCGGCGACCTGCGACCCGTCGACGGACACGGCGACGGGCTCGCAGGTCGGGGCCGCGATGTTCGTCGCCGACGCTGCGATACCGGCTCGCCGAGGCCGGTCGCAGTCAGCGTTCCCGTTGTGCGACGCGGCGGGGCCATCACGGAACGGCCTCGGGGGACGCTCGGGAGCGTCCGCTGGCGATCGGCTTCGGGGCGCGGTCAGGCGCGTGGAGATCCCGTGGCGTCCGTGCAGTTATGAATCTCGAATACGGCGCCTCGCAGTGAACTCGTCGCCAAGGGCCACTGCTCGCGGCTCGAGGAAAAGGGGCGCGGCGAGAAGGGACCTGCTTGAACGGGCCGTCCGCCGGGGTCGGCCAACGGGCAGTCCCTCACTGATCAGGGAGCGTAGCTACGGCCTCGATCTCGACGAGAGCGCCCGGTCGTGCTGGAGTGACAGCAAGGACCGTGACCCCCGCCTATTGGCAGCGCCACGCGAGCCAGCGTCAATCGTCTCGGGCACCGGGGTCGCTGATGCGGCCATCGACGATCCGCGCGACCCGGTCGGCGTAGTGCGTGATCCGGTCGTCGTGCGTGACGATGATCGCCGCGGTGCCGCGGGACTTCATCTCGTGGCGGATCAGGTTCACCACCTGGTCGCCGAGCTGGGTGTCCAGGGCGGAGGTCGGCTCGTCGAACAGGACGAGGTCGGGTTCGTTCATCAGGGCCCTGCCGATGGCGACCCGCTGGCGCTCTCCCCCGGAGAGCTGCGCCGGCAGGTTGCTCGAGCGGTCGGTGAGTCCGAGCTCGCCGAGCAGCTGGTCCGCTCGATCCCTGGCCCTGCGGCCCGTGCGCGGGCCGATTTCATCGACGACGAGCAGGTTCTCGCGGGCCGTGAGGAACGGCACGAGGTTGACCGTCTGGAAGACGAAGCCGACCGACTCTCGCCGGAATCGCGTGAGCTGCTTGGGGCTGTACTTCGAGATGTCCTGTCCACCGACGATTACCGAGCCGTCGGTCGGCGTGAGCAGGCCTCCGGCGATCGAGCAGAGGGTGGTCTTGCCCGACCCCGACGGACCGACGAGGGCGATGATCTCGTCGGCGTCGACGGTGAGGTCGACATGGTCGAGGGCCACGACCTGGGCGTCGCCGACGCTGTAGATCTTGGAGACGCGCTCCATCCGCAGCGCGAGGTCGGTGGCGATTGTGGTCACGAGGGTCTCCAGAGTCGTCGGTGAGTGGTGATCGGTGGGCGTTGCATGGGCGCGTGAGGAGCTACTGCTCCCCGCCGATCGCGGCGGCCGGGTCGACTTTCAGGACGCGGCGCAGCGAGAACGCGCAGCCGAGCAGCGCCGCGATCAGCAGGTACGCGGTGCTGGTGAGCAGCCGGCTTGGCGTCGCCACGAACGGGATCGACCCCGAGGGGATCGCTGCGGCGAGCGCGAGCGACGCTGCGACACCGATCGCCGACGCGATCAGCGTCACGACCAGGGCCTGCACCAGTACGCCGGCGAACAGGATCCCGGAGCTCGCGCCGACCGCCTTGAGCACTCCGTAGAGGCCGATGCGCTCCACGGTGATTAGCGCGAAGAACAGCCCGACCACGACGAGTGCGATGACGACTGTGATCCCGATGATCTGGTTGAACACCGTCTGCTGCTGCGAGACGCCGGGGAGCGCGTCGATTGCCTGCGCGATCGTCAGCGTCTTGGTCGCGCCGCTGGTGGCGCGATCGATCGCGCTGGCCTGTCCGCTCGCGTCCGCGCCGGCGACCCGCACGACCAGCGCCTGGTCCACGCCGTCCCCGGCACGCTCGCCGGGCCGGTTCGCCGCGAGCACCGAGCGCCATGTCGCCAGCGAGCCCCACAGGGTGCCCTGCCCGGAGTAGCGGCTGTCCTGCAGGAAGCCGATCACCCGGACCGGTGTCCGGGCGGGGCCGAGGCGGATCGTGCTGCCCTTCTTGACGCCTTCGGCCTGCAGGGAATCGTCGGCGTAGACCTCGCCGTATGCGGGCACTGCGTCGGGCAGCCCCTTCGGCGCGAGCTCGTAGCCGAACAGCACCACCGGAACGAGGTCTCTCGGGCCGTGGCCATCGATGCGGGCTCCGAGCTGGACGCTTCCGATCCCCGCCACCCGGCTGACACCGGCGACCCCTTCCACCTCCTTGCGCACCGAGGGCGTGATGTGGCTGCGAACGAGTGATTCCTGTGAGGTTGAGGAGTACACGATCAGCTGCCCGCGCTGCGCGCGCAGCGCGCCGGTGCTCCCGGCGACGAGTCCGTCCAGCAGGCCGCCGAGAACCATCAGCAGCAGCGCGATGAGAGCCAGGATCGCAGTGGCGACCGCGAACCGGCCGGGCCGGCGCCAGAGCTCGCGCAGGGCGAGCTTCACCGTGCGCCTCCCCCGGTCGTGGCCTGCACCGGGTCGATCGCCAGTACCCGTCGCGCCGCCACCAGCGCGCTCAGGAGCCCGAGCGTGAGGAGCAGCGCGGCCCAGAACAGGACGGCGGCCGGGTCAAAGCTGAGGGAGAGCTTGCCGACCTTCGCCTGCGAGAGAGGGAAGAACAGAAGGGTTCCGAGCGCGATCCCTCCTCCGATGATGATCAGCGCCTGCACAAGCAGCGAGCGCACGAGAACACCGGCGGGTGCCCCGATCGCACGCAGCAGCGTGAGGGCGCGCGCCTTCTGGAGCGTGATGATGAGGAAGAACAACCCGGTGACGAGCGGCACCACCAAGGCGAACAGCAGGAAGATCAGGTTGAACGAGTTGCGCACCGCCGCCACCCCCGGTGCTTTTTCGGCGGCCTGATCGCGGGTGAGGGCATCGGCATCCCCCGACGTCTTGTTGATCTGGATGGCGAGCGCACCGGCGCTCACCCCCGGCACGGGACGGACCCCGATCACGCTCGGCGGAACCGTCTTGGCGTCCGGGTTGAAAGCCCGCGTGGCCGCCACGTAGTCGGGCCAGGCGACGAACAGCGTCGGGCTCACCTGTATCTGCGCGTTGTCGGTCAGCCCGACGACGCTCAGCTCAACGGCCTTGCCCGGGCCCACCACACGGACGCGGTCGCCCAGTGAGAAGTCCCCGGCGCTCCCCACAGCCTCGCCCGGCGCAGCGGGCATTCGCCCGGCGCTCAGCCGGTCCGGCCCGCCGAGCTGACTCTTTTCGTATCCGATCAGCGCCGCGTTCGACTGTGCGGCGTCTCCGACGACCACCGTGAAGGTCCCCTGCCCGATCCGCCCTGCTTCCGCCACGCCGGGTGCGCTTTCGATCGCCTTCTGCAGCGCAGGTGTGATCACGCTGCCCTGAAGCGTGCGCTGCCCGTCGACCGCGAACACGAGCACCGGGGCCGACTGCCGCTTGATCGCGCCGACGAAGGACGTGATGAGCCCGTTCTGCAGCGCCTGCTGCGTGAGGATCAGGAACACGAGGAGCGCGACCGCGGCGACGAGCAGCGCAAAGCGCGTCTTGGCTCGTCTTATCTCCCGGAGGGCTAGGAACATGTCGGGCGTGCTCGTGCGTGGGCGGGCGCGCCCAGCAACTCGAGCTGCGACTGGCACCGCCTTCCTCGCCGCTCGGGACGGCCTGAGGATCCAGGTACTTCCGGCTGCGGGCTCCGGTCCCTGGCGTTTCGCCCGACCGTCTGACAGACCGATCCTATCTGAGGAGGGCTAATCGCACTCGATTAGCGATCCGCCGTGGAACCGGTGAGCGCGTTCGCAACCATTGCGAGCGTCAGCCCGCACCGAAGCGACACTTGCGCATCGGACGAGCCTCGAGCGTCCGGCTGCCCGGGCCCGGACGATTGCCTTCCGGCTCTGTCGCGCCGGGAGCCGCTGACCCCTGCTCTCCTTTCAGCACGAGCATCTCGCTGCTCCGCCAGTCTTCCCGCAGCAGCGCGGGGACATCGTCAGCGGACGCACGGCGTGGGACGGGCCGGTGTTGGTGCGCGGCGTGGAGGGTGCGGTCAGTCGTTTGTGGGTGTGTGCGATGTGGGTGGCGGCTCGACGAGGTCTCCGTCTAGGTGTCGTACGCCGAGTTGGGTGCAGAGCGTGTCTGATGCGCCGGGGCCGCTGAGGGCGAGTGGGGCGATCTTGGCGAGGCGGCGCAGTGCGGTCTGCTCGCGCTTGGAGCAGTGCTGGGTCGAAGCTGGTGAGGACCGCGAGCGTGGGTCGGGTTGTTTTGGCGGTTTGGGTCAGTGTCGAGATTGGTGTGTCGGCGCCGAGGAAGAGGATCGCAGCCATGCGAGCGTAGGAGCAGGCCGAAGGCGAGCAGGCTGATGTCGTGTGCTCCTGGGTCGCGGCGAGCAGGCGAGCGGGCCGCCGCCGCGGCTCCAGAGTCGGCGAGTGAGAGCAGCCGGCCGCGGATCAGGTTGCTCG
>CAWCDS010000023.1:0-20604 GCA_963794285.1 uncultured Solirubrobacterales bacterium | reverse complement strand
AGACTGGAAGGGCTCGGCGGAGATCGACCAGATGGATCCTGAGCGGATGGAGATCTACGGCAAGCTATGCGGCTGGACGCTCGCACGTGCGCATGCGCGTACCGGTGACCGCATCGCGATCGCTTCCTACCTCGGTGGCGGCCCGAAGTTCGACCGGGCAATCGTTGAGTTCTCCAACGCGTACGCCGAACAGAACGATCGCGACTACCAGCAACTGGTCGACGCAGTCAAATCCGGGCGCATCGTCGCGCAAAGCGGACTATGACCTCGCTGCAGCGCTACCAGTAGGCGCGGGCCGTCGCTCGGCGCCGCTCGCCGTGCGGAGACTGCAAGCCGTCCCAGTCCATCGACTTCGCGATCCTGCCGGCGTGATCGTGCTGCTTGACCGCGCCATCCGGTCGCGCTGTGTCGGAATGAGGGCGGGACTGTCGCGTGCCCGGACGGGGCCTCAGCGTGACGGGAATCTCGCACCTGCCTGGTTGTCGCCCGCGGCCAGCGGGGCTCGGCCGCACACGGCGACAGCGGACGCTGCGTCCTCGGAAGCGAACCGCCGGGCCCGGCGCTTGCCGGTCGCGTCGCGCCACCGAACCCTCCCAGCCGCCGCGGTGATGACTGACGCTCATACGCGGCTCCAGCTTCCAACGGAGCACGTCCACCCTGTTGCCAAGTGGACGTACGAGCTGGACGCAATGCCGCATGACAGCATTTACGTCCCCGCCGGACAGGTGCCGGCGTACCCATTCAGGCATCGAAAAAGCAAGAAGCCCTCGCTGTGCGGGGCTTTCCCAGTGCGCCCGAGAAGACTCGAACTTCCACGGACGATACGGTCCGCAAGGCCCTCAACGTTGTACGGCCCGTGTCGATGCGTCTACCGGCGTCCAGATCGTCTAAATCGTGCGGGTTCGTGGACGTATTGGACGGAATGGACGCATTGGATGTTGTCACGAGTGTTGCCACGGATCGGCCTGAGCGCGACTATGCGCCGCCGCGAAGCTGCTGAGTGGGGGAGGCGGAGGGGGTCACCTCGATCTGGCTCCTGGTGGCTATGCGAGGTGGAGTGTCACGCGATAGGTACCGGAACTGATTAGGTGCAGGGTGAAGTATCCCCCGGCGGCGGAGTAGCGGCCCGTTCCGGCGGTGATCGGAGTGGTGAGGTTGGTCGCGCTGACGCTGCTCGCGTATGCCACCTGTAGCGTGCCTCCCGGCAGACCGACGGTTGTGAGGCATTGCTCGGCACCGGCGTGATTGATGACGACGCAAGCCGTTCGGTCTACCCCGATCTGTTGTCCGTCGCGGGTGTTCTGGAGCTCGACGACTTCGGTGTCGCCTGGCTTAGGGAATGACGGGTCGGGGGCCGCGAAGAATGTGACCTTGGCGTTGAACGTCATCGGGGATGCCTTTGAGCGCTGTGTCTTGGCCGGCGCGGCGCCGGCAAGCAGCGGCGTGGCGATGATCGTTGCGGCAGCAGCCACGGCAATAGCAGGTGCCAGGAGCCTGGTCACGGTCGCGTCGCGTGCTTGCCTCGCGGCGCGGCTGGCTTGATTGCGGCTGATCATCCGGGTGCCTCCTGGGGTGGGGTTTGGTTGCGTGACGGAGCCGGCGGTTGAGTGAATTGGCGCGCCTGGGCAGCTCCGCGACCTTTGCTGATGCGATCTCCCACGACCGATTTCTGCATGTGGTTCAGCATGCGTCACCCAGGGCATGGTCCTGCTGGTGACCGTCGTCGCGGGCGGCCTCGATGAGCGAGGTGAGCGCCAGCCATCCGGAGAAAGTGCCGGCGTATCGCTCGGGCTCGACCAGATTGCCCCGGATTGGTTTATCGCCGGCTTCGAGCTCGAGCACAAGTCGGACTCGCCTGCGGCGATTCGGCGTGGACATGCGACAAGCGTCGCCTCTTCTACCGGCGTTCGCATTGGGGAGGCTCCCCAGTGTTTTCCGTTTACTGGTCCCGATCCTCTACTTTGATCGAATGCTGACGGGCGATGGTCAGACTCGGCGGGAGTCCTCAGCAGTAGGGGCCGTGCTGTTGGAGCGCGAGCAGGAGCTCAGCCTGATCGAGCGGTGGCTGTCCGACGCCGGCGAGGGTCGGGGCCGAATCGCGCTGGTTCTCGGTGGTGCGGGGCTCGGCAAGTCGTCGCTGCTCGATCAGGCAGCAGTGCTGGCAGCCGCGCGGGGGCTGGCGGTGCTACGGGCACGTGGGAGTGAGCTCGAGTCCGGGCTGCCGTTCGGGCTCGTCGCACAGTTGTTTGCAAACCGCCTCCGCACCCTGAGCGACTCAGATCAGGGCGTGCTCTTCAGCGGCGCCGCAGCGCGTGCGCGGGGGTCGCTGGGTCTCGGGAGCGGGATGCCAAGCGGCGATCTCTTTGGAGCGATTCACGGGCTCTACTGGTTGTTGGCCAACCTCTCCGATCGCTCGCCGTTGCTGTTGACACTCGACGATCTGCACTGGGGGGATTCGCAGACACGCCAGTGGCTTGGATATCTCCATCCCCGCGTCTTGGACCTTCCGGTCCTCGTGCTTGGTGCAGCTCGCCGAGATGAAGCGGATGGTGATGAGCTGCTGGCGGGCGTCCCGGTGGAGAGGGTGTCGACCGTGGCCGTGCGTCCGTTCTCGGAGGCGGCCGTTGTCCGGCTGGCCAAGGAACAGTTCGGAGGGGTGGATGACGCGGAGTTCGCAGTCGCATGTCACCGGGCCACCGGCGGAAACCCTTTCTTTCTGCGTGAGCTACTACGGGCGGCGGACGCGGATGGAATCCAACCGACCGCGGCGAACGTTGCACTCGTCCCACAACTTGGAAGTAGCGCGATCGCCCGCTCGATCGTGGTGCGACTCGCACGGCTAGGGGGGGCCGCGCGGGATCTCGCCGACGCAGTGGCAGTGCTGGGGGCAAACGCAGAGCTTCGGCACGCTGCGGTGCTAGCCGGGCTGAGTCCGGATCAGGCGCTGCTGGCGTGGGATGCGCTTACGGCGGGCGAGATTCTCGAACCGCGCCAGCCGCTCGAGTTCATTCACCCGATCGCACGCACCGCGATCTACCGTGAGATGCCGGTCGGAAAACGTGCGAGCGCGCACCGCCGCGCCGCGGAGATGCTGTCAGCAGACGGCGCCGGCGCGCAGCAGGTGGGGCTCCAAGCATTGGCATGCGAGCCGCTCGGCGACGCTCGAATCGTCGGCTGGTTACGTGACGCGGCGATGGATGCGATGACACGCGGCGCGCCGGATGCGGCGACGCGATACTTGCGGCGAGCGCTCGACGAGCCCCCAGAGCCAGCGTTGCGTGGCCAGGTTCAGTTCGAGCTCGGCCAGGCACTGCTTGGGACCGACACGGCGCGGGCGGCGGCCGCCTTTGAGATGGCGGCTGCCACCGAGGAGCCTGGGCTGCGCTTGACCGCGCATCGCTGGATGGCAGCAGCGCTCGCGTACGACGCTCGGATCGGAGACGCGGTCAAGGTTTTCGACACAGCGATCGAGCTCGCTGGAGCTGAATCGGAGCGGACACTGGATCTGATTGGGACAAGGGACTGGTACGCGTCATGGTGGGCAGATGATCCAGATCGCAGGGGACGCCACGATGCCATCCGACAACTCGCCGCCGGACTCGCAGGCGCCACGGGCGGCGAGCGACGCGTGATAGCGATCGCTGCGTTGAGCATCGCGCAGACTGGCTTCGAGCCCGCGTCGCGTGCGCTCGAACTGGTGCGCGAGATCCGCCCAATAGTACGTTGGGACGACGTCGAGGACGGGATCGAGACAGCCGTGTCACTGAAGTGGATCGACACGCTCTGCGGCGATCCCGCAAGCGCTGCGACCTATGAGGAGTCAGAGGCGGCGCACGCGGCGCGCGGCCGGATCATCAACATCGGCTCCGGGCGCACGCAACGGGCGATCGCCGAGTTCCGCCACGGAGCGCTGCTCGACGCCGAGGCTGACGCCCGCGCAGGGTGGGAAGTGCTCGCGTCGCTTCGCGGCGCGACATCTACGGTCTATTGGATGGCAGCGGCCACGTTGGTCGAGGTTTTGCTGGGACGGGGCGCGCTGGATGAGGCGGAGCACCTCGCCACGTCGACTGGACTTGGACTGAAGCCGCTGGACGTCGTCATCTTCCCCTGGCCACCGGTGCTCCGTGGACAGATCGCCCTTGCGCGCGATCGTCTCGCGCACGGGATCGAGCTGTTGCTGGACGCTGGCGCCTGGCTCGAGCGCCGCGCGCTGACGAACCCGTCGCGGATTCCGTGGGAAGCGCTCGTGGCCCCGGCACTCGCCGCTGCCGGCCGCGTAGACGAGGCCCGCGAGGTGATTCAGCCCGCGCTCGGCCGCGCGCGTGAGTTCGGCACGCCCTGGGGCCTTGGGATGGCGCTGCGTGCCGCAGGAGTCGTCGAGCAAGGAGCGCGCGGAATCGCCCTGCTCCAAGAGGCAGCCGCAGTGCTCAAGGTGTCCTCGTGCCGACTGGAGCACGCTACCGCGCTCATCGAGCTCGGGGCCGCGCTCCGCCGCGCCAACCAGCGCGCACAAGCGCGCGAGCACCTCCGCGTCGGGCTCGACCTCGCTCATCGATGTGGCGCCGCGCCCCTGACGCGGCGCGCGCAGCACGAGCTCCGCGCAGCCGGCGCGAGACCCCGGCGACTCGTACTGAGCGGTCTCGAATCTCTGACCGGCAGCGAACGCCGAATCGCGGAGCTGGCTGCCGCCGGCATGTCAAACCCAGACATCGCTCAACGGCTGTTCGTCACGCGCAAGACCGTCGAAGCTCACCTCGGTCACGTGTACATGAAGCTCGACCTCACCGGCCGTCAACAGCTCCCAGACGCCCTCCGGGCGCGACCAACCCAGCACCCTGTAGCAGGAGACCGCTGGCCCACCGGCTGATCCCCGGTCATTGCTGCGGACAGCTCCGGGTCGCGCAACGGCGCGAACACGCTGTGCCACTCGTCGTCGGCGAATGCGACGTCATCGATCGTGCCGTCCTCGAACAGCAGCCGGAGCTCGTGCTCGCCGATCATCCTGACTCCGGCGATGTGGACGAGAAGGGGATTGCGTTTGCGCCAGTAGATGGTGATCGTGATCTCATACAAAGCGCTGATTCGACGGGACGCGAAGATGGTCCTGTGCCGCCCGGAAACCGATGGGCAGGGTCGAACGATCTGACGATCAGGACGCCTACCCACAGTTGTTGCCAGACCGTGGGTACGGACGGACTCCCGGAGTCGCTTCAGGCAAAGAAAAGCCCCGCTGTGCGGGGCTTTCCCAGTGCGCCCGAGAAGACTCGAACTTCCACGGACCATACGGTCCACAAGGCCCTCAACCTTGTACCGGTCGTGTAGATGGTTCGACGGGCGTCCAAATCGTGCGGGTTCGTGGACGTATTGGACGGAATGGACGCACTGGATGTTGCCACGAGTGTTGCCACGGTTCTGGCGCGCGGCGGTGTACACCAGCACCGAGGTGCTGAGCGCGGGAGGGGGAATCAGATCCAGGCCGCTACGGTGCTGTCGAGCACTTCAGGCAGCTGCATGCTGCTCAGGCTACGGGCCGGTAGCGTCGCATTCCAAAGGGCGTCTGGTGCAGGTCCGCGTCGCCTGGCCAGAAGGCCGTCCCCGTTGTCGGGACCGACCGGCGCAGCTGTCACGTTCGACGGCGAATTCGTCAAGCACCCGACCTCCGGACGCATCGACCAACTGGTCATCGAAGCCGTGGTCACCATCGCCCAAGGCCTCGGCAAAGAGACCATCGCCGAATTCGTCACCAGCGAGGACACCAACGAGTGATCCGTCGCCTCGGCGTCGACTACGCCCAGGGGTACCACATCAGCCAACCCATCCCACTCACGGACATTCTCGAGATGAGCCAGCGAGATCACGTCCACGATTTCCCCGGCCCGGCGTCAATTTGAGCATCCCAGCGCCCTTCAGAACTGACTTGGGACATCCGTAGAGAGTGTCAGCCGGTGGGTGCCTCCGTCCGCATTCTGCTCGTCAGTCAGCTGCGGCACCGGCGCCGATCGGTCGATTTCGACAGGTATGATGGGGCCGGGTTCGGCGTCAGTGTGCTCATGCCGGGCTCAGGCCAGATTGGGTGGCGGCATCAGGAGTGTGCGACTCGCCGCGCCGGACCGGGCGGAGCGTCACACAACGAGATGGGGCAACGTGATGCATCCCCGGCCGGACCGTCCAGATGATGCGTCCTCGCAGCGGCTCTCAGACGCCGAGCAGAATCGTGCCGACGCGGACCAGACGACCGCCGACAGCGAGCAGACGCTGTCCGACCTTGACCAGAGCGCCTCTGAGCGCGACCAGCGGGCCGCCGAACGCGACCAACGGGCCGCCGACGCCGACCAGGCCGATGCCGACCTCAGAGCACACGGCGACGCCGACATCCCGGACCATTACGCGGACGGGCGCCGAACCCGGTCTCAGACTGCGCTCGACCGGGGTATCGCCGCACACGCCCGGCGCGAAAGCGCACTCGCCCGTGACGTGCTCGCCGCCCGCCGCGACGCCGACGCCGAGCACCGCGACCGCCTCGCCGCAGAACGCGACGCGCTCGCGGCACGGCTTGACCGCGAAATGGCCGCGCTGGAACAGGCCGACGAGGCTGCCTCAAACGGCGAGCAGGCGGCGCAGCAGGCGCTCCGGGCCCGCCGCAACGCCGCCGCTGCTCGGGACCGGGCCGCCGCCGCCCGCGATACCGCAGCCCTGGACCGGGCCGCTGCGGGCGCCGACCGCCGCCGCGCCGGCGAGGACCGTGACGCCGCTCGGGATGAGATTGCGCTGCAGGGGATCGACCACTTGACGGGGGCGCTGCGCCGCGGCGGCGGCCTCGATGGTGTGCGGCGGGAGCTTCAGCGCACCCGGCGGACCGGTGAGCCGCTGACGGTTGCGTTCATCGACGTGGACGGGCTCAAAGCGGTCAATGACACGCGCGGGCACGCGGATGGCGACGCGCTGCTCAAAGGGGTCGTTGAGAGCGTGAAACGGGTGCTCCGCGGCTATGACCTGGTGACCCGGTACGGCGGCGACGAGTTCGTCTGCGTGCTGTCAGGGCACGACATGGCCGACCTGCGCGACCGCTTCGACGGGGTCGCTGCCGAACTCGCAGCCGCATACGGCGGCGCGAGCATCACCGTCGGGTTCGCGACCGCGCACGAGCAGGAGAACCCGGAGGAGCTCATCGTCCGGGCAGATGCGGCCATGATGGCCGCCCGGAGCGACCGGCGACAGCGGCCCGGGTGACGAGCGAGCGCCATCGGGACGGTGCGCCCAGACGGTCATGAGGTCACGAGCTGCCCGGACCGGCTCGCATCGGACGCGTGGCGAACGTCTCCGCGCGGCGCCTCAGTTGTCGATCTTGCTGTTCACGGTGCGAGCTCCGAAATTCAGGCTTGGAGCGGCCCACCCTCCTGATACGGACTCCAGCCCGAGCGGACGGACGACCCATTCTCTTGTCGTTACGTCGCGGCGCGACTGCTTTTGCAGTCGCGCACGCTGGCAGCGATAAGTGCATCGGCGACATTCCATCGTTTGAGTCAAGGCCCGGCGGCGGTGGACGCGGTTTCGCGTTCGCTCGGACCTCAATGGCAGCCTGACCCGAGATTGGCGACCATCAGGTCGACGTTGTCGGGTGGGTGTCAGCCTGCTTCGGTTGTGTTGTGGATATGGCCGGCGGCTGACGGGTTGAGCGAGCAAGCCGCGTGCCGCCACGCCGCGCGTCGACCCCACTGCATCCGGTGGAGGCGGTTGCTACGAGCGCCGCACGGCGGTGACGACGAACGTGACGCAGTTCATCGTGAAGCTCTCGCCGACGGTGTCGATCGCATCCCCGACGCCGTCCAGCAGATCGGCCAACTGGCTCTCCGGATCACCTCAGGCCGCTCCTCGACGCGCCACTTCGCCATCGAGCGCAGGTGCAGCACATGACCGGGCGCGAAGGCCGCCGGTTCAAGCCAGTAACAGCGAGCGATTTCGCGTAACGGTCGATCCACGATTGGCGCGAGCAGTCCCAGAGCCAAGCCCGGGAGTGCCCGTCGGCCGCCGACCCGGAGGCTTGTGAACGAGGCTGAGAAGCTGTCGGAGGGAAGTATTTCGGGTCCGCGCACACAAACGTCCGGGATCGGAGTAAGGTCGGGGATGAGCTGGCCCTGCGGCCAGAATTCTCCCCCTAGGCCGGATGCCACCGACGGCGCGATCTGCGCTACGAGGCGCGGAGCCAGGGTTACTGGGTTTGACTGCGGGGCTTAGCGCTGTGTGTTCATGGCGTTTTCCCACCGGCCCGGTGGATGCGTCTCACGGTGTGATTGACCGCGCGGGGTTATCCCGTTTGCTATCGCGGCCGGTCCGTCGTTCCGATGGAGGAGCCCAAGATGTCGATAGTCGAGTCAACCACCTACGAGGCGCCTGGCCGCCCGGGTAGTCCGGTCGAGCTGCAGGAGCGCTACGAGAACTTCATCGGTGGCGAGTGGATCGCCCCGACGACCGGCGAGTACCGAGAGAACCTGACGCCGTCGACGGGCGAGCCGTTCTGCGAGGTCGCGTATTCGGGCGCTGCGGACATCGAGCTCGCGCTCGATGCCGCGCACGCCGCCAAGGACGACTGGGGCGGTCGCTCGCCGGCCGACCGCGCAGCGGTGCTGAACGCTGTTGCGGACGCGATCGAGGCGAACCTCGAGATGCTCGCCGTTGCGGAGAGCTACGAGAACGGCAAGCCGGTGCGCGAGACGCTCGCCGCGGACATTCCGCTCGCGGCCGATCATTTCCGGTATTTCGCCGCCGCGATCCGGGCCGAGGAGGGTCGGATCTCGGAGATCGATGATCAGACCTACGCGTACCACTTCCAGGAGCCGCTCGGTGTCGTCGGTCAAATCATCCCGTTCAACTTTCCGATCCTGATGGCGGCGTGGAAGATCGCGCCGGCGCTCGCGGCCGGTAACTGCACGGTGATCAAGCCGGCCAGCCCGACGCCGTGGTCGCTGCTCAAGCTCGCCGAGGTAATCGCCGAGATCCTCCCGCCGGGGGTGCTGAACATCGTCAACGGTCCGGGCGCGGAGATCGGTAAGGCGCTTGCGTCGAACAAGCGGATCGCGAAGGTGGCGTTCACCGGTGAGACGGTGACCGGCCGGCTGATCATGAGCTACGCCGCTCAGAACCTGATCCCGTCGACGACCGAGCTCGGCGGCAAGTCGCCGAACATCTTCTTCGAGGATGTGATGTCGGCTGATGACGCGTTCCTCGACAAGGCGATCGAAGGCTTGGTCCTCTTTGCGTTCAACAAGGGCGAGGTCTGCACGTGTCCCTCCCGGGCGCTGATCCACGAGTCGATCTATGACGAGTTCATGGGCCGTTGCCTGGACCGCATCGGGGCGATCAAGCAAGGGGACCCGCTGGACCGCACGACGATGATGGGCCCGCAGGTCTCAGCGGCGCAGCTCGAGAAGATCGAGAGCTACGTCAAGATCGGGCGTGACGAGGGAGCCGAGGTGCTGATCGGCGGCCAGCGGCCCGAGCTGGACGACCACCTCGCCGGTGGCTACTACTTCGAGCCGACCGTGCTGGAGGGCCACAACAAGATGCGGGTCTTCCAGGAGGAGATCTTCGGCCCTGTGCTCGCGGTGACGACATTCAAGGACGAGGCTGAGGCGCTCGAGATCGCCAACGACACCATGTACGGTCTCGGCGCCGGCGTGTGGACCCGTGACGGCAGCCGGGCGTTCCGGATGGGCCGCGCGATCAAGGCCGGCCGCGTGTGGACCAATTGCTATCACCAGTACCCGGCGCACGCGGCGTTCGGTGGTTACAAGAGCTCTGGCGTCGGCCGGGAGAATCACCGGATGATGCTCGATCACTACTCGCAGACCAAGTGCCTGCTGGTGAGCTATGACCAGAACCCGCTCGGGTTGTTTTAGGAGCTGAAGTGGTTTCGCCCGCCCAGCCTGCGGTTGATGTGACCCCAGCGGCCGTCGAAGTGATTCGTCGCCTCACGGCCGCTCACGGGCCGCTCGCGTTCTTTCAGTCGGGGGGGTGCTGCGATGGCACCTCGCCAATCTGCCTGAAGGACGGCGAGCTACCGGCCGGGCAACACGACGTGCACTTAGGAGACATCGGCGGGGCACCGTTCTACATCGACTCAGACCAATACGAGCGTTGGGGCTCGCCGCGGTTCCTGATCGACGTCATGCCCGGTGCCGCCGAAGGCTTCTCGCTCGAGGGTCTGGAGGGCGTGCATTTCACCTCTCGTACCCCCTACCCCTGATCGGCGCGACCGTCGTGGTCGCGCTCAACTGCCTCACCTGGACTCGAGGGTCGCCTGATCCCGCGACGCTCAGGACCCACGGCCCCGAACCCAACCTAGACGACCGAAACAGGCCGACGACATTCCCGAAGGAAGGGCCCAACTATGGCCACGACATCAATCCTCACGTCCCAGAACTCAGAGTCTGCACCCACCACCTACCGCGCCGCGGTCGTCCGCGACTTCGGCAGCCCGCTCACCGTCGAGCAGGTCCCGATGCCGATGCTCGAGGCCGGACAGCTCCGCGTCAAGGTCGAGGCGTGCGGCCTCTGTCACACCGACATCCACGCCGCGAACGGCGACTGGCCGATCAAGCCCTCGCCGCCCTTCATACCCGGCCACGAAGGCGTCGGGATCGTCACCGAGCTCGCGGCCGGCGAGGTCGCGGTCGGTGACCTCACCCACAAGGTCTCGGTCGGAGACCGCGTCGCGATGCCCTGGCTCGGCTACGCGTGCGGCTGCTGTAACTACTGCGTTTCCGGCTGGGAGACGCTGTGCCACGAGCAGAAGATGATGGGCTACTCGATCGACGGCGGCTTCGGTGAGTACGCCACCGCCTACGCTCGTTACGTCGTCAAGGTCCCCGAAGGCATCGACCCGTTCGATGCCGCGCCGCTCACCTGCGCCGGCGTCACGACCTACAAAGCGGTCAAGGTCGCGGGGACCCGCTCGTCCGATTTCGTTGCCGTGTTCGGCGTCGGCGGCCTCGGGCACCTCGCGATCCAGTACGCGGCGATCGCCGGCGGTCGGGTCGTCGCAGTCGACGTGATCGAGGAGAAGCTCGATCTCGCGCGCGAGCTCGGAGCCGAGTTCACGATCAACGCCACAAAGGAAGACCCAGTCGAGGCGATCCAGCGGCTCGGCGGTGCCGACCAGGCGATCGCATTGGCCGTCTCGCCGCGGGCGTTCGAGCAGGCGTATGGGTCGCTGCGTCGCGGCGGCACGCTCGTGTTCGTCGCGCTGCCGGCCGACAACGAGATCACGCTTCCGATCTTCGAGACCGTGCTCAACGGGATCACGATCGTCGGCTCGATCGTCGGCACGCGCAAAGACCTGCGCGAGGTCTTCGAGCTGCACCATGCAGGCAAGACACGCGTGATCCGCGAAACGCGACGACTCGACCAAGTCAACGAGGCGATCGCCGACGTCGAGGCCGGTCGAGTCGCTGCGCGGATCGTGCTCGAGCCCTAGACGAGGGGAGCCGTGGGGATCCCGCGTGCCGCCACCGGCATCGCTCGCTTGCGGCCACCGGGATCCCACCATGGGTGGCAATCAGTGCTCGACCCGCTGATTACAGCTCCCAGTGGTGCCCGATGTACGAGGCGGCTTGTCGGGTGTAGATGAGGTCGGGCGCGATTGACTCGGCCGCGTCGTGTCCGCCGAGGGCGCGCATCGTGGCGATCACGGACTCGGCGAGCGCCGGCGGGTCATAGCCGCCCTCGAGCACGACGCCGATGGGCGCGTGGACGAGTTGTGAGAGTTCGCGGACGTGGCGGGCCATCCTGGCGAAGTCCGAGCTCTCGAGTTGACAGCCGCCGAGTGGGTCGGCGCGGTGGGCGTCAAAGCCGGCCGAGATCAGCACGAGCTCGGGACGGAAAGCGGTGGCCGCGGGGAGCACCACGTGCTCGAGCAGCGAGACCCACCGCTCGCCATCGGAGCCGGCGGGGACGGGCAGGTTGATCGTGAACCCCATCCCCATGCCGGACCCGGCGTCCCGCAGCGGGCCACTGCCCGGGTAGGTGTTGGCCTGGTGGATGCTCGCGTACAGCACGTCGTCGCGGCGGCGGAAGATCTCGGCGGTCCCGTTGCCGTGGTGGACGTCCCAGTCAAGGATGAACACGCGCTGGACCCCGAGCTGGTCAATCGCCAGCTGGGCGGCGACGGCGACGTTGTTGAACAGGCAGAACCCCATCGCACGCGATCGGTCGGCGTGGTGTCCAGAGGGACGCAGCGCCGCGAACGCGACCCGTGCCTCCCCGGCCATCAGCGCCCTCACCATCGCGCACGCCGCACCGCCGGCGTGCCGCGCGGCGCGGTAGCCCGCCGGGTCAACGTGGGTGTCGGCATCGATCAGCCCCCCGCCGTCGGCGACGAGCCGCTCGATCATGTCGACCAACTCCGCGTCGTGGACGCCCTCCAATTCGGCGCGGGTGGCGACTGGCGCGACGCGCCGCTCCCAGCCCAGCCAGTCCACCGCCGCGAGCGCGCCGTCGATCGCGTCAATCCGCTCAGGCGTATCGGGATGCTCGGCGATCTGCCCACGCGGATCGTAATCGCGCGAGCCGGGATGCTCGAACAGCAAACCAGGGCCTGTAATCGCCGGCGCAGGCTCGACCGCGCGATCGCCTGATTCGCCAGGCCAAAGGGCACTGCGGCGCCGAGGTCGATCATCGACCGCGAGATCGACGGCCACGGGGCTCACGACCCGGGCCCGACGCTCGCACCCAGGCCGGATCCGAAGACGGCAACGACGGGTGAGGGCACGATCACAGCAAACATCAGATACCGCCGTTCCTAGACCGTATGGGGGCCGTTCCATCCGACCCGAGGGGTAGAAGGTGGTCGGTTCCCCGCGCGACCGCGGGGCGTTGAAGTAGCTGCGCGGCGGCAACCGCGCAGCGAGCCACCACAACCGCATAGGAGGAGCCGACCATGACCAAGGTTCGCACCTGGGCCGGCCTGGATGTCCACGCCGCGGAGACGGTCGCGTGCGTCGTTGACGCGCACACCGGCGAGATGACAGTCGCCCGGTTGCCGGGCACCACGCCGGAGCTGCTGGCGTTCTTGGTCGCGCTGCCGGGCCCGACGCGGGTGGTCTACGAGGCCGGGCCGACCGGGTTTGCGCTCTGCCGCGCGTTGACCGCTGCCGGAATCCCGTGTGTGGTCGCGGCGCCGGGGAAGATCGAGCGACCGTCGGCGGACCGCGTGAAGACCGATCAGCGCGACGCCGAACGACTCGTCAGGTTGCTGATGATCGACGCGCTCGTGCCGGTGCGCGTCCCGACCGGCGAGGAGGAAGCGATCCGCGACCTCGTCCGCGCCCGCGAGGACCTCCGTGGCGATTTGATGCGCGCCCGCCACCGGCTCTCCAAGCTGCTGTTGCGCCACGACGTCCGCTACGAGGACACGTCGAGTACCTGGAACGACCGGCATCGTTCCTGGCTCGCTGGCGTGGATCTCGGCGAGCGTGGCGCGCAAGCGACGCTGCACGACTACATCGGCGCGATCGACGCGCTGATCATCCGTCGCGACTGCATCGAGGCGACGATCGCAGGGCTGATCCCCGACTCGCCGCTGGAGCACACCGTCGCGCGCCTGCGGTGCCTGCGCGGGATCGACACGCTGTCCGCCGTCGGCTTGGCCGCCGAGGTCGGCGACTTTCACCGCTTCGAACGACCCGCGCAGCTGATGTCCTACCTCGGGCTCGTCCCGTCCGAACACACCACCGCAGAGAAACGCCGCCAGGGCGCGATCACCAAGACCGGCAGCCGGCACGCCCGCCGACTGCTCGTGGAGGCGGCCTGGCACTACCGCAAGCCACCCCGGCACGGCACCACACTCCAACGCCGCCAGGATGGACAGCCCGCCGCCTGTTGAGCGCCGTTTGAGTTCGGCACGGAAGCCGAGATTGGTGCCGTTCATCGGCGGCATGACGCTGGCGGGGTTGGCAGGCTTCGCGCGGTTCTGAACGCGCGAGAGCCCTCCCGTCAGCTTGATCGGTCGTCGGGAGGGCTCTCTTGGATGCCGGAGGTGGCACCCGATGTTGATGGTATGCGCCGAGGTGGCGTTGGTGGAGGCTGAGCTGGTCGGCGGGCTGTTGGGGTGTCCGTCGTGTCGGGGGATGCTGGGGCCGTGGGGGTATGCGCGGGAGCGGGTGTTGCGCTGCCGGTCGGGGGACCGGTGGCTGCGGCCGCGGCGGGCGCGGTGTCGGGGCTGCGCGGCGACGCACGTGTTGTTGCCGGAGATCGCGTTCTCACGCCGGCAGGACGAGGTGTCGGTGATCGGCGCGGCGATCGTGGCGAGTGTCGCTGGCGTGGGGTATCGCCGGATCGCGGGGCGGCTCGGGGTGCACGTGGACACCGTCCGTGGCTGGCTGCGCCGGTTTCGGGACCGGGCTGAGGTGATCCGCTCGTATTTCACGCGGTGCGCGGTCGCGCTTGATCCCGAGCTCGGCCCGGTGATGCCGGCGGGGAGCGGCGTCGCGGACGCGGTCGAGGTGATCGCGATCGCAGCCAGGGCGTGGGTGTTGAGGTTCGGGCCGGCGGATCCGTGGCGGGTCGCGTCGAGGCTCTCGGGCGGGGAGCTGTTGGCAACACGAACTCCCGCCTATTCGTGGGCGATGTGAGCTGAGAAGGTCCCGCGCTCGAATGAGCGAGCGCGCAAGAACGGATCTGGAGAGTCGTCGCGAGGTCGGTCTGTTCCGGTACGCGCTCGTCAGGGACGCAGCCGACTCGGGGTTGTCCAAGCGCGAGCGTGGCCGGCTGGTCCGCGCGCTCTCCGAGCGTGAGCATGTCGGGCCGGACGGGCGGCTGGTCAGGGTCGCACGCGGCACGCTGGATCAATGGATCCGGGCGTATCGCCATGGCGGGTTCGAAGCGCTCGTTCCTCAGCCCCGGGTTGTTCTGTTGCGCACGCCGGCTGGGATGCTCGAGCTCGCGTTTCAGTTGAAGCGGGAGCGGCCGGAGCGGACCGCGGCGCAGGTCCGCGAGATCATGCTCACCACCACCGGAGACGGTGAGCATGTCCCGGGGTTGCGGACGCTGCAGACCCACTTCGCCCGCCAAGGACTCAACGTCCGCGCGGACGGACGCACGCCGGGGAAGGTCTATGGCCGCTTCGAGGCCGAGGTGCGCAACCAGTTGTGGACGGGGGATGGGTTGCACGGCCCCAAGCTGGCCGGCAGCTCGGCGCGTCGGGCGGTCCTTTTGGCGTTCATTGACGATCACTCACGGCTTTTGGTCGGGTGGCGGTGGGGGACCGGCGAGGATGTGTTCCGCCTGGAGGCCGCGCTGCGCTCCGGGCTGATGAGCCGCGGGGTTCCCGAGGCGATTCTGGTCGACCGGGGCTCGGCGTTCGTGTCCTCGCAACTGCTCAGAGCGTGCGCGGTGTTGGGCGTGAAGCTGGTTCACGCGAGTCCGCGGGCGGCAACGACGAAGGGGAAGATCGAGAGGTTTTTCAAGACCGTCCGCGATCAGTTCCTGGTCGAGATCGACGACGGTATCGAGCTGGCGGAGCTGAACCGTCTGTTCTCCGCCTGGCTTGAGGTCGTCTACCACCGACGCGTTCACTCCGAGACGAACGCCACGCCGCTCGCCCGGTTCCAAGCCGCCGGAGCGCCGAAGCTCCCGACCCCGGCACTGCTGCGCGAGGCGTTCCTGTGGTCGCAGGAGCGGACGGTCACCAAGACCGCGACGGTGTCCTTGCACGGCAACCAATACGAGGTCGACCCGGCGCTCGTGGGTCGCAAGGTCGAGCTCGTGTTCGACCCGTTCGATCTCACCCGGATCGAGGTTCGCTACCAGCACCGGCCGTTTGGGACCGCGGTCCCATTGGTGATCGGCCGGCACACCCACCCTCAAGCGCAGCGCGAGCTGCCGCCGCCGGCGACGGGCACCGGGATCGATTACCTCAAGCTCCTGGCCGACAAGCGCGACGCCGAGCTCGGTGGGCACCAGATCGACTACGCACGCCTCACCAACGGCGACGGCGACGGCGACGGCGACGGCGACGGCGACGGCGACGGCGACGGCGACGGCGACGGCGACGGCGACGGCGACGGCGAGAAGGACGGGCGGCGGGATCGTGACATCAATCAGCAGGACGAGGAGAGACAGTGAGTATCGAGAGACTGCAGTCGCATTACGGGTTCACCAGGATGCCGTTCGGCAAAGACCTTGCGCCGGGGATGTTGCACGCGCACGGCGCGCACGCCGAGGCGGTCGCCCGGATCCAGTGGTGCATCTCCGAGCAGGCGATCGGCGTGATCTCCGGGGAGTGCGGCGCGGGGAAGACGGTCGCTGCCCGCGCCGCCGTGGCGGGCCTGGACGCGTCCCGGCACACGATCATTTACCTCGGTACGCCCGGGGTGGGGTTGCGCGGGATCTACGGGCTGATCATCACCACGCTCGGCGGCACTCCGCGGTTTCATCACGCCGCGCTGATCCCCCAAGCCCAGGAGATGCTCGCGGCCGAGCACGGCGAGCGGGGCAAGCACGTGGTGCTGATCATCGACGAAGCCCACCTGTTGGATACCGAGAGCCTGGAGGGGATCCGGTGTCTGTCGAACATGGGGATGGATCAGACCGCCCCGTTCTGTCTGCTGCTGCTCGGGCAGCCCACCCTGCGCCGCCGGCTGCGGACCGGCACGTTCACCGCACTGGACCAACGGATCGCGGTTCGTTACGCGATCGGCGGTCTGGACCGGAAGGAAACGACCAGCTACGTGCAGCACCATTTGGCGCTCGCAGGCCGCTCGGACACGCTGTTCTCCGATGACGCGATCGGTCTGATCCACACCACCAGCCGTGGTCTCCCGCGCCTGATCAACAACCTCGCGGTCAGCTCGTTGATCGCGGCGTTCGCCGCCAACAAGGGGATCGTGGACGAGTCAGCGGTTCGCGCCGCGGTCGCCGAGATCTCCGCCGACTGACGGGCACGACCGTCGAGCTGTCGTTGCTCGAGCAGCCTCTCAAAGATCAGCCACCCGAAGGCGAACCGCTGCCTGCGCCCGCGGGCTGGCCGCTGCCGCCCGACCCGGCCGTCTACCACGAGCTGCTCGGCGAGATCGTCAACAGAATCGCGCCGCACACAGAGGCCGATCCTGTCGCGATCCTCACCCAACTCCTGGTCGCCTTCGGCGCCGCGGTCGGCCGCGGCGCCTACTTCCAGGTCGAGGCGACCCGGCATGCGCCGAACGAGTTCATGCTGCTCGTCGGTGACAGCGCCAGGGCCCGCAAAGGCTCGTCATGGGATCACGTCCACCGGCTCATCGGCATCGTCGATCCCTCCCTGAAGCCAAGAGTCCTGACCGGGCTATCAAGCGGCGAGGGACTGATCTGGGCAGTCCGCGACCCGACCAGTCAGGATCCCGGTCACAGCGATCAGCGGCTGCTGGTGATCGAGCCCGAGTTCGCCAGCGCCTTGAAGGCCGCAAGCCGCGAGATCTCGACGCTATCGCCGACACTGCGCTCCGGATGGGACGGTCGGCCGCTGGCGATCCTGACCCGCACCGCCCCCGCGCGCGCCACCAGCGCGCACATCGCGCTCATCGGCCACATCACCCGCGAAGAGCTCCGACGGCACACCAGCATCGTCGAGATCGCCAACGGATACATCAACCGGATCCTGCTCATCGCTGTCCGCCGCCAGCGGCTGCTGCCCGAAGGAGGCAACCCAGACCCGCTGCACGGCACCGGCCTTACCCGTCTCCTCGCCGCCACGCTCAAGCACGCCCGCACCGCCGGCGAGATCCGCCTGGACCCGGCCGCCCGCGAGCTCTGGCAGGAGGCCTACCGCCAGCTCGCCGAGCAGCCGCCCGGCGGGATCGTCGGCCAGATCACCGCCCGCGCCGAGGCGCACACGATCCGGCTCGCGCTGCTCTACGCCCTCACCGACGGCCAACAACAGATCAGTCCGCCACACCTCACCGCCGCGCTCGCGCTCTGGGACTACGCCGCCCGCTCCGCCGCCTGGGCACTCACCGGCGCGACCGGCCAGCCGCTCGCCGAACAGATCTACACCGTCCTGCGCCAGCACCCCGGCGGGCTGACCCGCAGCCAGATCAGCCAGACGCTCAACCACAACCAGCCAGCCAGCCAGATCGACACCGCCCTGAGCGCCCTGCACGCCACCGGCCGCGCGACCGTCACCCAGATCCCAACCGGCGGTCGGCCCGCGCAACTCTGGACCGCCGCCCAAGCCCCCGGCGCCTGACCCCCCCGCGACTACGCGCGAGTGGGTCGCATCGCTCGCCCGACAGCACACGCACCACAACGACGTCTCGCGAGCCACCGATCACCTTCCAGGCGAGCGATCAAAGCGGAAGCGAAGCGGTCTCGAACGCGCGACGCACAACAGCACGGTCCCAACCCGCCCCCCCTCGTTGCCGCCTTTCCAAGCCGCGGCCACCCCGCCGAGTTACTTCTTCTTTCGTACCCCACCCATCGATGCCGCCCGACAACAGCACCACCATGCCGGAAATCAACAGCGCTCAACAGGCCTCGCGCTGAGGATCACCTCTCCCTCGCCGCCAATCCTGAAGTCCTCGACAACAAGTGGTGCAGTCTGAGCCAGTCCGCGCCCATACCCTGATCGGATCGCCCAAGTGGTCGTGCGCTCGTATCTGGAGCCGTCGGTGGAGCCAGTGTTCCACGAGGACTCCTACGGGTACCGGCCCGGGCGTCCGCTCACGACGCGCTCGGGGTCTGCCGGAAGCGGTGCTGGAAGAGCGATTGGGTGCTCGACATGGACATCCGGAAGTTCTTCGACACCGTTCCGTGGAACCTCGTCCTGAAGGCGGTCGCTCACCACACCGACCAGCGCTGGATCCTGCTCTACGTGGAGCGGTGGCTGAAAGCGCCGCTGCAACGCGAGGACGGGACGCTGGTCGAACGGGATCGCGGAACCCCTCAGGGCTCTGCGATTTCACCCCTGCTCGCCAACATGTTCATGCACTACGCGTTCGATGCGTGGATGGTCCGGGAGTTCCCGGACGTCCCGTTCGAGCGCTACTGCGACGACATCATTGTCCACGCTCGAAGCGAGCGGCAGGCCCTGCACGTGCGGGCCGAGGTCGCTGCGCGGCTGGCGGACTGCGGGCTTGAGCTCAACGAGCAGAAGACCCGCATCGTGTACTGCAAGGACAAGGACCGACGCGGCTCATACGAGCACACGTCGTTCGACTTCCTCTCGTACACGTTCCGCCCGCGACTGTCGAAGAACCGGTTCGGGAAGCACTTCCTGAACTTCACTCCGGCAGTCTCGAACGACGCGAAGACCGCGATGCGGCGCGAGATGCGCCGCTGGCGTCTGAACCTTCGCTCGGACAAGACCCTCACGGACCTGGCACGCATGTTCAACATCGTGCTCCAGGGCTGGATCAACTACTACGGGCGCTTCTACAAGTCCATGTTGTATCCGGTCTTCCGCCACCTCAACGAGATCCTCGTGAGGTGGGCGATGCGGAAATACAAACGGTTGCGCCGCCACAAGACCAGGGCGATCAGGTTCCTCGCTGACGTCGCCGGACGACAGCCCGGCCTGTTCGCGCACTGGCGGCTTGGCGTGCGCCCAGACGGCTGGACGATGGGAGCCCGGTGAGCCGAGAGGTTCACGCCGGGTTCTGCGAGCGCCGGGAGGTGAGTTCCTCCCGGCGACTCACCTCGTTGCTCTCTGCCACACCAGGCAGGAAGCACTCGAGGTCAAGGCACGGCTCGCTAAGTGGCTGGCGCCCAGGGGTCTGGCGTTCAACGAGGACAAGACGCGCGTCGTCCACCTCGGGGACGGGTTTGACTTCCTGGATTCACGTCCGCCGCTATCACGGCAAGCTACTGATCAAGCCGAGCAAGGCGGCGATCAGACGGATCCGGGAACGACTACGGACCGAGCTGCACGCCCTCCGGGGCCACAGCGCCAAGGCCGTGGTTAGGAGGCTCAACCCGATCATCCGGGCGGGCCAACTACTACCGGACACACGTAGTTGGCGAGCTCTTCGCCAAGCTGGATCACTACCTGTGGCGGCTCACCTACAAGTGGGCCAGGTTCAGCCATGTGAACAAGTCGTCGTCCTGGGTGTTCGCCCGGTACTTCGGCAAGTTCAACAGGACCAGGCAAGACCGGTGGGTGTTCGGTGACCGCCAAAGCGGCTCCTACATGCACCGCTTTGCCTGGACCACCGTCGTCCGACACCAGACCGTCTGGCAACGGGCGTCACCCGACGACCCCGCGCTGGCCGATTACTGGGCCGCGCGAAGACGCAAAGGTGTCCTGCCGATCAACAACACCAGCCTGTGGCTGCTCAAGGCCCAGGATGGATGCTGTCCGCTCTGCAAGACCCCGCTCTTCGCCGAACAGCCACAAACCCCGAACGATTGGGAAACGTGGCTGACAGCCGCTCGCACGGCGATCACGATCGTCAAGCCAGCGACCGGCACGCCGGACGAGGCTGACCACCGTCTCATACACGCCCGCTGCGCCAACCGCAGCGGCCCAGCACTTCTGCCCGCCTACCAGCCAATAGGGCTTGCTTGAGCCGGATGCCGGGAAACTGGCACGTCCGGTTCTGAGGAGGGTCCGGCGCCGCGAGGCGCCGGACCTATCCGACG
>CAWCDS010000022.1:0-43895 GCA_963794285.1 uncultured Solirubrobacterales bacterium | reverse complement strand
CGAAAGCCGTAAGCGTTCAGTCCCTGAGGCTCAGTAGGTGAGCGCGGGGAGTGGGTCGCCGCGATTGTGAGCGGCGATCAGTTCGCTGAGGTAGGTGAACAGCGAGCGGCGTTGTAGTCGGCAGGTGCCGGCGGCGGAGAGGGCGCGTTCAGCGAACCGCTCGCCATCGTTGCTTTGGGTCCCGAGCGAGACTTTGCGGTGGATCACGGGTGCGCGGAGCGCACGTTCGGCTGGGTTGTTCGTCGGCTCGACGCCGTCGATGATCGTGAACGTCCAGAGCGCGGGCCAGATCTTGAGCAGGTTGTTCGCGAACCTGCGGTGCCAGCGGGTTCGCTGGCTCTTCGGGCTGGCGTTCTCGAGCAGCTGGCTGAGCTGGGTCTGGATCGGCGCGATCTCGGCCTGCAGTCGGGCGCGGTCGTGATGGTCGTGCTGGTAGGCGCGCCAGGCGGCGAACACCTGCTTGGTGAGCTCCAGGCCGCGCTCGCCGAAGGGTTTCTGCTCGCCCAGCCCATCGGCGTGGCGGCGGAAATCGCGTTGCAGGTGCGACCAGCACGCCTGTCTGCGCTGCGGGTCAAGGTGGCTGTAGCCGTTCCAACGATCGGAGATCACGATCCCCGGATAGCCGGTGCCGATCAACGCGTCGAACACCTCGCGGTTGCAATGCTCGGCGATCTGCAAGAACACCGCGTCCGGGGTGCTCGCCCCCCACAGCGCGCGCCCGTCACCGTTGGTGCGCCAACCGGTCTCATCCACATGCACGGCCGGCCGATCCAAGACCCAGTCCTGCAACTGCAGGTGCGGGCCCGCGAGCGCCTGGGACGCGCGTTGGCAGATCGCGTCAGCCGCGCCGGTCGAGAGCGTGACCCCGAACAGATCACGAGCGATCTCGGTGATCCCACGCCGCGAGACACGGTACGCGGCGGTCAACGTCACCAGCGCCGCCTGCAACCGCAGCCCGAACGGTGAGCCAGCGATCTCCTCCGGCGTGCAGGCGCTCGTCCGCGCGCGGCAACACCGGCAGCGCAACTGGTGGGTGCGATGCTCGGTGAAGGTCACACTGATCGGCGGCAACTCGGCAACCTGATGACGACCGAACCGGCCACCCGGCCGCTGCTGCTCGGCCGCGAACTGAGCGCCGCACGCGCCGCACACATCCGGATAGTGATCAACGATCTCATCCATCTGATCAGACGGCTTCAACTCCCGACCAGCGCCACGATGTCCGGACTGCCCACCCTGCTTGCGTCGCTCACCGTCTTTGCGCATCAACTCCTTCGCTTTCGCGCGCGCCTCCGCCCGCCGCTCCGCCCGTGATTTCGGAGGATCCATCGACGGTGGCTTCGAACTGGTGCGCGAGTCCTGACGCGCCTGAGCCTCCAACCGACTCAGCCGCTCGTCCATCTCCCGCACCCGAGCAGCGAGATTAAGAATGAACTGGACACACGCCTCACGCCCTGAGTCGTAAATCGCCTCCGCCTCGGCACGTTCCACGCCTGCAAGATTCGCTGCACCAACAAGGAATCCCTGCCACAGGCCCCGACGACTGAACGCTTACCGAAAGCCCCGTATTTGCGGGGCTTTTAAGCGGCTGAAGGGACTCGAACCCTCGACCTTCTGCATGGCAAGCGGTACCGCATCGTGCCCAGCAGATGGCCAAAACCCTGGAAATCATGAGGAAACTCACGGAGGTGACCCGGTCGGATCTTGGCTGGTTTGCGGACATTTCCGCTGGGTTAACACCGTGGAGGGGCTCACGGGGTTAATCAATTCGACCCGGGCCTCCGCACTACGTCAATTACACGACCCGCCGGGTGCCGCATGGTCGTAGGACGACCGTGAGCGGCTGGCTCGGCACCGCGAGCGGGACCGCGCTCGGAGGCCAGACGATCGAGGTGCTGGCCGCGCCGGACAACGGGCGCGGCGCGTTCCGGGTCGTGACGTCTGTCACGACGGCGAACGGCGGCTGGACGGCACGTCTCGGTCCGGGCCCGTCACGCCTGGTCGAGGCGGTCTATCCCGGAGGCTCGTTGACCGAGCCGACGACGTCTGCGCAGGTGCACGTGATCGTCCCGGCGAAGGTCACGCTGATCCGCGTGTCCCCACTGCGTGTCGCGTGGGGCGGGACCGTTCGAATTGCCGGCCGGCTCGTGGGTGGCTATCTGCCGCCCGGCGGGGCGCTGGTGCGGCTGCGGATCGGGTCGGGGTCCGCGTCGACAACGTATGGCGTGCAGGAGCATGTGACCGGGAACGGCCACTTCTCCACGACGTACACGTTCGGTGCCGGGCAGGCCACCAGCTACCAGAGGTTCTGGTTCCAGATCTCGTCGCTGCCCATGGGCTCATACCCGTTCGCGCCGAGTAACTCCGGCCGGCGGTACCTACTCGTCGGGGGCCACCCCGCCGTGGTGGTGGTGATCCCCTGCTACCGCTCAGGCCATCTTCCAAAGTGACACGTACTTCCAGTCGTAGTTTCCAATGGAGGCCCTAGTTCCCAGCGAGCTCGCCGGGCGGCCGCGGGTCTCGGGTTTGGCAACGAGCAGCTGCCTTTCGCTCGGAGGCTGGTTGCATCGCTTTCGGGGTGGTGCGGGCCTGATGGGCGGCGATCGTCGGTGCTGAGATGGCCGTGCTCTGGCCGGGTCCACGCCGATGGCGCGCGCGACCAGACGGCAGCTGCTCTGACTGGAACGAGGCGCGCTCGCGGTATGCGCGCGCGCTTCGGGATGGGCGCCCGCCTTCAGAGCGTTCGGCGCAGGCGAACGACCGGACCGCGGCGGGTACCCGAGGCGCGCGTCGCGACGACGCCGACGACTACGCGCGTGCCCTTGCGAACGTTGGGCAAGCTCACTCGGCGCGACGTCCCGTGCGGTTCGAGCGAACGTTGGCGCCCATCGCTGAGGCGGATCGCGACGCCGTAGCCCTCAGCGCCCGGCGCTGCGCCCCAGGTGACCACGAGCGAGTCGTGCGAGCGTCGCAGGCGTATGTGGCGTGGCCGGCCGATGGCGACCGGCGATGCCGTGAACCGCGCCACGAGCAGCTCCGTGCGAGGCGCGCCGCCCTGCTCGATCACGGCCATGATGGAGCGCTTGGTCCCGGGCGCATCCGATGTGGTGAAGCTCACGCGCCCGTGGCTCGGGCCGGCGGCGGTCGCGCGCACGCTGGCGACGCTCGCGTGCTCGCTGGCGGCGGCCGCGTGGAAGCCCGTGGCGTCGACCGTGCCGAGCTCGCGCGAGCCGCCGGGCGCGCGCTCGATTAGGCGGATGAGCTGCCCGGAGATCGGTCGCACGCGATAGCGCAGGATCCGCGAGCTGCCGGCGCCGCCGACGGTCACCCTGACCGATGGATCGGGTAGCCGCGAGGCCTCGCGCACGTTGGTGATCCCGCTGCCGTCGATCGTCCAGCGGCCGGTGCCGGGGTGGTTGATGAGGACGTAGGTGACGCCGTCGGCGTGGAAGGCCTGGACGGTCTTGCCGTCCAGCGGGCCGCTGGAGGGAACGTTGATGATGCGCGGGTCGCCGGCCGGTCCGTGGATCGTCGGGCTCGCGGTCCCGCTGACCGCGATCGCGAGCGCCCGTTCGCCGTTCTCCACGGACACTGTGCGCGCGCCGGCCTGGGCCGCACGCGGCCGCACTGTGATCCACGGGCTGAGGTCGCAGCTGCCGGCGAAGACGTGCAGGTTGGCGAGTAGCGTGGGAAGGTTGATCGGCGGCGGCCGGAAGTCGACCGCGGCGCCCACGTCGAAGCCGAAGACGCTCACGCAGAATCCGGCGCCGACCTCGGAGGCCAGCAGATGCCCGGAGACGCACGCCCAGTCGCCGATACAGACCTTGCCGCCGCCGCCGGCCGTGAAGTGGCCGTCGAAGTAGACCGCGTCGACCCCCACGCCGCTCACGGTCACCGGGCCCAGCGACTGGTCGGCCAGCGCGGAAGCGAAGTGCCCGTAGCCGTCGAGCGCGACGCTCAGCGTCGATTTCACGAGCGGGATGCACATGATCGAGCCGATGCCCGTCCCGGTGAACGTGACCGGCTCGGGATCTAACCGAACATCGAGCTCGCCGTGGACGCCGATCGGCGCGCAGCCGCCGCCGTAGGAGGGCCCGGCACCGATTGTCGCGCCGCCGCCGAAGCCCGTCTCCTGAGGGTCGTCGATCCAGTGCCCATCGAGCGTGGTGAGGAAGATGCCGGGGCCGAGCTTCACGCCCGGGATCGGCAGGTTGACGTTGAGGTCGAGCTGCTCGATCTTGTCGCCACGGAACGCGAAGTCGCCGCTGATCGAGCCGAACTCCGGCCCTGCGTCGATCGACGCTCGGCCGGCGAGCCTGTGCTGATCGACGTTGTACTCGATGTGCGGCACGCTGATCCCGACGCCGAACAGCCGCGCTGAGAGGTTGTCAGCGCTGATCGTCGAGAGCTGCAGCCCGGTGTCGTTGGTCGCGCGCATCGTGAACCCGGCCGTGACGCGGCCGCCGTCCTCGGCGGACAGGAACCTTGGCAGCATCAGCTGCGCGGAGACGATGCTCGATTCGTAGCCGAGCGTGAACGAGGCGGTCCCGCCGATCAGCGTGCCAGGGATGAAGTTCACGAAGTCGTCGATCGAGAGCGTCCCGAGCTGCGCGCCCGCGTGCCCGTACGGGAGCGCCAGCGGACCGGTGTGCAGCACGGCGGGCACGAGGCCCTCGGCCGGCACGGTGATCGTCACCCCGCTGGACACGATGATCGGCTCCCTGGCGCCGTTGGCGATGATGACCAGCGAGTGCCCGGGCATTGGCGTGTAGTCGAGCCCGTTGATCCGCACCGGGCCGTTTGGGACGTAGAACGTCGAGAGGATGAGCGTCTTCGCGAGCTGCGCCGCAACGCTGTTGAACGGCTTGGGGTTGGTCAGCGTGTTGGAGTTGCTCTGTGCGCTGGCTGCGCTCGCGAGCCCGTTGAATTGGAGGTACTGCTTGTCCTTCTGCGTGAATGGGCAGTCCTCGCCGACCGCCTTGTGCAGCGCCTCGCACACGATGACCCCGACCGCGTTGCGTTCACTGGGCGGGATGCGATCGAAGGTGACCGCGTTCAGGCACCCGCGTGCGGCGATGTAGTACGACTCGACCTGGAGCTCGCCGTTGCAGCCGGTCGTGGGCCCGCCCCACTGCGTGGTGTCGACCGGCGGGATGTGCACGCTCGGCGACAGCGCACACAGGATGGCGATCGGCTGGTTCTCGAGTTGGCCCCGCAGCCTCTTGGTGAGCGCCGAGCCGCCGGTCGGCGCCGGGCCGGTGACGATCTTGGTCGACGTCTGCGTGACCGCGCCCGCTGCGTCGGTCACCTTCAACAGCGCCGCGTGCGCGCCCGGCATCAAGGCCGCGAACGACGCTGCCGGTGTGTGGGGACCGCAGGTCGCGTCGGTCTTGCCGTCGCCGTTGACGTCCCAGCTGTAGCTCGACGCGGTGCCGCCGCTGGCGACGGATGCGGTGCCGTCGAGCGACACGACCGAGCCGATGTGCGGCTTGGTGGTGGACGCGGTGAATGCGGCCACGGGCGCAGGCCCGCCGCCGCCTCCGCCGCCGCCGGGGATGGGGAGGCTCGGCGGTGACGTCGCATCGGCGTTCTGCAGATAGGAGACCTCCGCCGCGCTCAACGCCCGGTCATACAAACGCACCTCATCGATCGCGCCGACGAACTGAAACCCATTCGGATCACACGGCGATCCCTGCGGAAAACGCCCCACCGCCAGCCGATTCTCCTGCAACCCATAGTGGATCCCACCGCCCGGAACCGGGGCCGCAGCCGAACCGACCTGCACCCCATCTACATACAACCGCGCCGTCGTCCCATCAAACGTCCCCGCCACCGCATGCCACTGGCTATTCCAAATCGACGCCGGCGCGAGCGCGCTCGCGACCGTCGCGTACGAGGAGCCCCCCTGAAACGCGAGGAATCGAAGCCCCCCATCAGGACCGGTATCCAATGCATAGCTCTCATTGAGCCCGCACGAATCGCTGCCCTTACTGACGATCGTGCGAAACACATTGAACGGAGCGCTCTTCTTCACCCACGCCAGCACCGTCACCTGCTGCGGCTCGAGCAGGGGGCTAGCGAGCACCGTGAAACCATCATTCGGGTTCGTCGTCTGCAACGCGCTTGCGAACCGCCCACCCGGCACCAGCGCCCCACTGACCTCAAGGCCGGTCAGCCCGTTCCCCGAGCTATCCGGCGTCGCCCCACCCGTGACGTCATCCAGATGCCACTGCGCCACCAGTCCCGGGTCAGCGGCCCGCGCCGGACCTGCAGCGACCGCGAAGGCGCAGACGGCAACGAGCACCGCAATCGCCGCCCGTTCCCACCGCCGCACCGCACCGAACATAGCCGCCCGCTTTCGCTCGTCCTTCTCCCCCGGTAACGCATCCTTGCAGCACGTCGACACGTTTGCCTCAGGGAGCTACCCTGATTTTTGGGATGCCGGCGCGGACCGAGACGCAGCTGCTGGAGCGCGCTGCCGAGCTGGTCTGCCTGCACGAACTCGTGGCGGAGGCGAGCGCAGGACGCGGGCGCTTGGTCGTGGTCGAGGGTGCCGCAGGTGCGGGCAAGAGCACGCTCGTGGCGGCCGCGTGCACGCTCGCAGCGAGCGAGGGCGCCCGCGTCCTGACCGCGAGCGGCAGTGAGCTCGAGCGCGAGTTCGCCTTCGGCGCGATTCGCCAGCTGTTCGAGCCCGTCCTCGCGACGCTGCCGGCGTCACAGCGCGAGCGGCTTCTCGCGGGCGCCGCCGCGCCGGCGGCATGGGTCATCGAGCCGGTCGATGAGACGGCTTCGCCAGCGCGTCCCGACGCCGGCTTCGCCGCGCTGCACGCGATTTACTGGCTGGCGGCGAACGTCGCCGAGCAGACACCGCTGCTCATCGCGGTCGACGACCTGCACTGGGTCGACGAGTCCTCGGTCCGCTCGCTGATCTACGTGGCGCGGCGGATCGCCGACGTCCCGATCGCCCTCCTCGTCGCGCTGCGGTCCGACGAGCCTGGCGCACCCGCCGCGCTGCTCGATGAGCTGCTCTCGCTGCGCGAGAGCGAGACGATCGTCCCGGCCGCCCTCAGCGCCGTCGCCGTGACCGAGCTGGTGCGCGAGCGCGTGCCGGACGCCAGCGACGACCTCGCTACCGCGTTCCATTCCGCGAGCGGCGGCAACCCGCTCTACCTCCAAGAGCTGCTGCGCACGCTCACTGGCTCCGGCGCCATCACCGCGACGGCGGTGCAGCGAGCCTCGATTCCGACGCTGGGCGACCGCGTCAACCGGCGGATCGCACGCGTCGCGCCCCAAGCTGCTGGGCTCACCGCCGCTATGGCGGTGCTCGGCGACGGCAGCCGACTCGCGCTGGCGGCGGCGCTCGCCCGCGTCGCGAAGGCCGACGCGGCACGAATCGCGCAGCAGCTGGTGCGGATCGAGGTACTCGCCGCCGAGGACCCGTTCGCCTTCGTGCACCCGCTCGTGCGCCGCTCGGTCTACGACGGGTTGTCGACAACCGAGCGCGACGCCGCCCACATCGCGGCCGCCGACCTGCTGCGCGCCGCCGGCGCGCCCGTCGAGTCGGTGGCGGTGCACCTCGCCGCGGTGCGCCCGGCCGGCTCCGCCATGGTCACCGCGACGCTCGCCGAAGCCGCCGACGCCGCCGTTACCCGCGCGGCGCCGGATGCCGCAATCCGCTTCCTGCGGCGCGCGCTCGCGGAGGAGGGCGCGGCGCCGTCACGGGCGAGTCTGCTGTTCGACCTTGGCCGTGACGAGATGGTCCAGCGCGATCCGGCGTCGATCGGGCACCTGCAAGAGGCGCTCGAGCTCGCCGCCGACCCCGACCTGCGCGGTCGGGTCGCCTTGGTGCTGACCGAGATCCTATGCGCGGCCGGACAATGGGAGGCGGCGACCGCGATCATGGAGACGGCCCAAGCCGAGCTTGGCGAGGCCATTCCCGAGCTCGTCATCGAGCTCAGCGCATTCCGCGCGGTGACGCTCGCTTACGACCCCCGCCTCGTCGAGCAGTTCGACCGTGAGCGTGCGTTGTTCGAAGCGCTCGCGGAGGGCGACAGCTGGCCTGCCCACGCGCTGAGCGTGCTGCTTGCGTGCGTCGCGGGCTTCCGCGGTGAGGGACGCACCAAGGTTCTGGCGCTCCTCGAACGCGGCCTGCGCGACGGGCGCCTGATCCGGGAGCGCGGCGGCGGGGCGTGGGCGACGGCGCAGGCGCTCTCTGCGTGCATCATGGTGGACGAATACGAGCGCGCGCTGGAGCTCGCCGCGCAGGTCGATGCCGAGGCGCGCCGCACCGGCGCGCTGCTCCCGATGCTCACCGGGCCGGGCTACCGCGGCTGGGTCGCCACGCGCCGCGGGGACCTGGCCGCAGCGGAGGCGGAGCTGCGGATCGTCGCCGACCTCGTGACCCAGAGCGGCATGTTGATGTGGGTGACGACGATGTTCTACATGTTCTCGGACGCGATCTCGGAGCGCCCGTCGCTCGACGACATTGCCGCGATCAGAGAAGGAATGGAGTTCGAGCCGGTGTTCCTCGCCACCGGCGCGGGCGCGATGCTGACCGAGGCCCGCGGGGTCGCCCGGCTCGCGCGTAATGACCGCGGCGGCGCGCTCGACGATCTGCGCGCCGCTGGTGAGACGTACGTGGCGTTGGGGGTCGGCCCGGCGCAGGGATCCTGGCGCTCAACCCTCGCGCTCGCGACGGCGCCCGACTCGCCGGAAGAGGCGAGAGCGCTCGTCGCGGAGGAACTCGCACTCGCCCGGGCGTCGGGCCTCGCGCGGCCGCACGGGGTCGCGCTGCGCACCGCGGGTGTCCTCGAGGGCGGCGAGACGGGGATCGAGCTGCTGCGCGAGTCGATCGCATTGCTTGAGAGCTCCGAGGCGCGGCTCGAGCACGCCCGCACGCTCGTCGAGCTCGGCGCCGCCCTGCGGCGCCGGCAGAAGCGCGGGCAGGCGCGCGAGCAGCTCGAGGCCGGCATGGAGCTGGCCTACCGCTGCGGCGCACCGCGGCTCGTGGCGCGCGCGGAGGACGAGCTGCGGGCGGCGGGGGCGCGCCCACGGCGACCGGTGCGATCAGGCGCGGATGCGCTGACCGCGAGCGAGCTGCGCGTCGCGCAGCTCGCGGCAGACGGTCGCTCGAACCGCGAGATCGCGCAGTCGCTCTACGTCACCCTCAAAACCGTCGAGACCCACCTTTCACACGCCTACACCAAGCTCGGCCTCGCGGGTCAGGGAGCGCGCAAGCGGCTCGCCGACGCGCTGAGCTAGGAGCGCGCGATCACCGCTCTGCGCGCTGACGTGAGCTCCGGGTCTGGCATCAACGCCACACCAACCTCCCGCGGCTCAAGGACTTGACCTCGACTACCACGTCGCGGTTCCCGCCCTGTGGGACGCGACGTGACGCCTTGATCCGCTGACGAGATTTTCAAGAGTTTGAATGCTGGCGGCAGCGCCGCCGGTCAGCGGCGCTGATCAGACCAACGGATGATTCCGGCTGACCGGCTCTTGTCTCGGCTCGGACAACTCAACGCCACCGACGAGCGTCCCGGCATGCGCGGGCAGCAAGCGCGCGCGATGGATCGACCCGGCCCCGCCGAGTCGCCACGTCCGCGGACCGGACCGGTCGCGCGTCGCAGGTTCCCGAATCCGCCAGGAGCAGTCACCTCGTCCCGTTCCGTAGCGTGGCCGCCTCTCTGCGGGACAGAACAGCGCCGGATCTCGGTGGGACGGCTGTGCGGGTCGTCGGACGCGAGGCTATACGGTAGGCGCATGGCGAGTGTGCGTGTGGCGGCCGTTCAGGACAGTCCGGTGCTGCTCGATCGGGCGGCGACGCTCGATCGAGTCGACGAGCTGACGGATCGCGCGGCGGGTCAGGGCGCCCAGCTGGTCGTGTTTCCCGAAGCGTTTGTGCCGGGTCCGCCAGTGTGGATCGATGCGCTGCCGGTTGGCGATGACGCTGAGTGGCACGCATTGCTGATGCGTGAGAGCGTCACGGTCCCGGGGCTGGCGTGTGATCGCCTCGCAGCGGCCGCGCGTCGCGCGGGCACGGTGCTGGTCGTCGGTGTCAACGAGCGCGAGGAGCACGGCGGCACTGTCTTCAACACGGTGTTGACGTTCGGGCCGGACGGCGAGATGCTGGGGCGTCACCGAAAGCTGATACCCACCCACGCCGAGCGCTTGGTGTGGGGGATGGGCGACGGCTCGGACTTGAACGTGCTCGAGACGCCGGCGGGACGGCTCGCGTCGCTTATCTGCTGGGAGAACTACATGCCGCTCGCGCGCTTTCACCTCTACGCGCAGGGTCCCGAGGTGTGGCTCGCGCCGACGCTCGCCACCGCCGACTTCTGGGTGGCGAGCATGCGTCACATCGCTCGCGAGGGCGGCTGCTTCGTCGTCGGCGTCGCGCCCGTGATGCACCCGGACTGGCTCCCGGACGCGATCCCCGACGCCACTCCGCTGCGCGAGGACGCTGCGCAGTTCGGCGGATGGCTCCTCGAGGGCTATTCGGTCATCGTCGCGCCGACCGGCGAGCCGCTCGCAGGTCCGCTCGTACGCGAACGCGGGATCCTCATCGCAGATCTGGACCTGGGTAGCCTGCGGGCGAGAAAGCGGCTATTTGACGCGACCGGTCACTACAACCGCCCTGACGTGTTCCGGCTAATCGTCGACGACAGCCCGAAGCCTTCAGTCGTCGTGGAGCCGTTCCCCGCCGATCACTAGCGCCGGACCGCCGTCGTCTGCGTTCAGCGCAAAGGCGTCACTGCCTGGGTCCAGCCGGAGGTCGCTGCTCCTGGGTGCGAAGCGCCAACGCTCGCGTCCGGAAGACCTGCACTTTCGACGCGCCGAGACGTGGCGGTCATCCCGCGGGAGACCCGGTGAGCGCGGAAAGGGCGCCTCGGGCCGGACGGATCACTGGAACTCGAACCTCATATCGGACGTAGCCTGAGCGGAAGACCACCCGCCCGGTTGCCGCTCAGGCTGGGTTCGAGTAGGAAAGGTGCCGGCCTCAGCAGACGAGTGCGCTCCCTTCAGCTTCGGGCGGTCGGGCTCACTCAGATCGCGACGGTTGCCGGGTTGAGTGCAGCGGGCGTGAACTGAATCGCTGTGGGTTCGTGCTCGCGAATCGTGACCGCCGTGCGGTTCCGCCGCCAGCCTTGATCCGGCCCGATCGACCAGACGGAGGCTTCGACAATGGTCACCCGCCAGCGTATAGGCTCGCACTGGGACCGCTTTGCGGACGTTATTACGCATCTGGGGGTCGACCCGGCTCGTTCTAGCCGCGCTGATCGCGGCGGCGCTCGTTGGTGCGCTCATGGTGCCGTCGCTCGCTCACGCGTCGGCGTCGGGGTTCAATGGCCGGATCGCCTGGCTGCAAACGTCCGCCGGAGTCGGCAGCGCGTACTCGATCGCCCCCGACGGCAGTGATCTGCAGCAGGACGGCGTCAACAACGCCATCAACGGCTTCAGCACACAGAGTGGCGCGATCTCTCCCGACGGGACCAAGGCAGCCGTCGAGAACAGTTATTCCGGCACGCCGGGTCTCGGGATCGTCGATCTGAGCACCGGGACGATCGGCCCGAACCTCAGCCCTGGAATCCCGGTCAGCCAGACCGGCCAGCAGATCTCGTGGTCGCCCGACGGGACGAAGATCGCGTATATCGGGACCGCGACGAAGACGAACCCGGGCGACGAGATGAGCAGTCTGTTGGTCGTCCCGGCGGACGGCTCGACGGCTCCGCAGGTGCTCGTGCCGGGGCAGGCGACGGGTACGACGGACATCGTGCAGGGCGACGCGTTCACTGGCGACGGCAGCGAGATCGTGTTCGTCCACCTTCACAACGAGGTCACCGTCTCCGGCACCCAGGAATGGCGGGCGATCCAGGCGATCAGGCCCGACGGCACAGGTCTGCGCTCGATCACTCCGGCGGTGCTCGCGGCTCCGCCCGCACCGAGGATCTATGGGATCGACGTCGCGGGCGACAACAGCCAGGTCGCCTTTGTCACCCAGACCCCGGCCGGGGGCGGCTTCAACGAGCAGCTCGAAGCGGTCCCGCTGGCCGGTGGAACGCCGGTCGGCCTCGTCCAGTGGAGCGTGCCCTCGCAGTCACCCACGATCCTCAATCAGGTCGACTTCTCGCCCGACGGGAAGCTCGTCGCCTACGAGCATCTGTTCGCCGACCCGATGCTCGGAGGCCGCACCGAACTCAGGACCGTCAAAGCGGACGGTAGCGGCGGCGACCAGCGTCTCTTCTACGACCCGACCCGCACTCCCCAGGCGATGAACTGGCTGGCAGCGAGCACTCCGGTGATCGTCGACAGCGGTCCCGACGGGCTGACGAACCAACGACGGCCGGCGTTCTCCTTCATTGCCATCTCACCGCCTCCCGGCCACTACGAGTGCCGCATCGACCACGACGACTTCGCCACCTGCACGTCCCCGTTCTCGCCGTCCGCCGCGCTGATCGACGGCGCTCACACGTTCGCTGTTCGCTACGTCCCCGACGGGAAATCCGCGGGGACGCCTAGCAGCCGCGCGTTCACCGTCGACGCGACACCCCCGACCGCGATCGTCGACTCGGCGCCACCGGCGACCGGCGCCCCCTCGGATGTGACGATCACCTTCCACTCCTCCGAGCCCGACGGGGCGACGTTCGAGTGCAGTCTCGACGGTCTCTCTCGGAGCGGCTGCTCGAGCCCGGTGACGCTGACCGGGTTGAACCCGGCGCACTACCACTTCGAGATCTTCGCGATCGATAAGGCCGGCAACGAGCAGGGCAACGCCACGAGCGTCGACTGGACCGTGTCGAAGGCGGGTCCGGGGGCTGTGCCGGCGAACTGCCCGGCGGGATCGGCGGGCAAGGTCGCGTTCGGACCGATCGTCGCGATCGCGCCGACGCTCGACGCCTGTTTCCACCTCGAGCCGATCAGCGGGCGTAACGTCGAGGTCGCCCGCGGGGCGATCTTCGTCAACGGCCTGCGCGTCGTCCCGAAACCCGGCGTTGGGATCATCGTCGACGGAGTCGCCGGGAATGGCACCGTCCGCTCAACGGGCCCGGTCACGATTGGAGTCGGCCCTGGCTTCCAGTTCGAGCAGAACCCGCTGCAGCTGAACGCGCTGGCGGGCGGCGCCGTGATCAAGGTCACCACGAAGCTCAACGACATCCTCTCCAAGCTCGGCGGTCTGAAGCTGTTCGCCGCCCCGACGCTCGAATTCAGCGCCGACAACGGGGGGCAGACGAAAGTCGGCCTGACCGTCGCGCTGCCCGAGCTGTTCACCGCCCTGCCAGCGGCAGCTCCGGCCGCCGCCGGCGAGAAGGTCAACGGCGGCCTGACCGCCGACCTGGGCGCCGTAGCGTCGAACAATCTTGGCGTCTTCTACACCGGTAAAGCGAAGATCTCCGACCTGTGGCTGTTCGGGAAGGTCGGGCTGAAAGACCTGACCCTCGGGTTCGACCAATCGCTTGGGACGTTCGAGGGATCGGTCGGGCTGTCCCTTGCCAAGGGGGCCGTCCAGGTTGGGACGGGCTCGAGCTCGGTCCTGACCGCGTCGCTGTCGATCGGGCCAGACGGCGTGATCGGTCCGATCCGCAAGTTCTCATTGGCCGGATCGGATCTTCAGATCCCGGTCGGCGACGGCTTCTTCCTGCAGCGGCTGGCGGGCACGATCGATCGCGGTATCGATCAGGGCGAGGACGTCGCGATCTTCTCGATCACCGGCGGCCTCTCGGTCGGAAAACGCTTCGATGTTGTCGTGGGTGGCAACAAGGTGTTCAAGACCGAGGTCATCTCGGTCGACGGCGCCGGCTCGCTGCTGGTCCCGATCTTCGCCTCTCAGCGACAGTTCGTGATCTCGCTCAGCGGCACCGGCAAGGCGGTCGACATCCCGATCCTCAACGAGACGATGACCTACCGGCAGCCGGGCGGGCTTGACGTCACCGGCTCGCTCGACTACACGATCGGCGGCTACGGCTTCAGGGCCGCGATCAACCACGCCTGGTTCGACCCGCCCAACAAGGACTTCAACATCGAGGCGTCCGGGAGCGCCACGTACCCGCTGCTGGGAGCCGACACCGCCGACGTGGTGGTCTCAAAGACGGGCTATGCGGCCTGCTTCGCGCTCGTTGACCTGAAGGCCGGGTTCAGCCAGATGTGGGGCGGGAGCCTCCAGCTCTGGGGCGACAGCTGCGACGTCGGACCGTTCCGGCGCGGTCCGAAGGCAGCCGACGTCGCGTCGGCGGCCGCCCGCCGGGTGACGATCAGCCGGGGCGAGCCGCTCGCCGTGATCCAGGTGACTGGGACCGGCGGCCCGCCGCAGGTCAGCTTCCACCCGCCGCACGGGCCTGCGATCGCCGCGGCCGCAGGGCGGTCGACGCGGGTGCCGCATGGTCTCATCGCCGAGGACCCGGTGAGGAACACCACGACCTTGCTGATCGCCCATCCGGCCGCCGGCAGCTGGCGCATCGAGCCCGCCGCCGGCGTGCGCCTGAAGTCGGTGAGCGTCGCCGATGGTCTGCCCCGGGTCCGGGTGCACGTCCGCGTCGCCGGGCGCGGCGCGAACCGGACGCTCCGCTGGCGCACGAGCGGTCTCGCCGGCCAGCAGTTGACGCTCGTCGAGGAGGGCAAGGCCAAGACCGCCCACCGGCTGATCGAGACGAAGCGACCGACGGGCACGCTCCGGTTCGCTCCGAGCGCAGCCGTCAGTGGCGCGGTCCGCCACATCGAGGCATTCGTCGTTCGCCACCGTCTCGTCCGCGTCCACCAGATAGTGGCGAGCTACCGATTTGTCTCCAGAGCGCCCGGCCGCACGACGAAGGTCCGGCGCAAAGGGTCCGTTCTGAGCTGGAAGGCCGTGCCCGGGGCGACGAGCTACGACATCGCGCTCCGCGTTGGCGCCAAACGGGTGATCCAAGCCAGCTCGCGCAGGCCTCGCCTGACCCTTCCGGCCGCGGCGCGTCACGGGCGGCTGACCGTGGAGATCGTTGCGCTCGATGCCGCCGGACGCGTCGGCCCGACCGCCGTGGCTCAGCTCACCTGAGCCATCCGCCGGCCGGATGCCATCGTTCGTTGGCCGGACCTGCGTGAACGGGACGACTCAGCCGGGCAGCAACTGGACGATCGGGATGAAGCGATTCGCGCGCGCCGCCCATTCGCGACAGAGCGCCAACGGCGGAAACACCCGATCGGCAAGCGCCCACCGTCGCGCTTGCACGGCCGGCTCGGCGACGATGTGGCTCGGAACGGTTGGCCGCCATAGACGACGTCGGGGTGCGCGCAGACCTTGTAGTACCAAGCGGGATCCCGCGGCGCGCCTCGGTAGGAAGCGACGATCGTCACCCGATCGCCATCGTGGAAGTAGATCGTGGCGTTCCGTCGCGGACGACCGGTCCGTGCGCCGCGCGTCTCCAAGAGCGCTGAGGGAATCGGCCACGCAGTCCTGGTTAGGGCGTTCGAAAGCAGCTGTGATATTCGAAACTAACCTGAGCGGCAACAGTTGCCGCCCACGCTAGTGTCCACAACGGACTGTAGGTTCCAGTCCGGGCCGTAATTTCCAGGTGCAAGGAGCGCTCGCCGTCAGCCCGGCTAGTAGGGCGAGCCGGGGGAGCGGTTACGTCATCAGGCGCCAGGCAAGAATCGATTCGTGCGCAGAACGGGGTGCGCGGCTTGGGCCGGCTCCGTGACTGCTCTTGTCCCGACACGGCCGAGTGGTCCCATGGCCGCTTCAGCGGCAAAGTAGCCGTCACGCGGCGCCGCGCCAGACGACTGCTGGCGGGCGAAAGCAGCCGCCGACCACCGAATCTGGTGATCCGCTTGCAGCAGGCTCACCTTGGGCGATTCAGCTAGCACACGAACCTGCCTGCTGGAGTCGGCCGTGCGGCAAGCGCCTGATCTCGGCGGACGGGTAGACACGTCATGGTGACGTGAAGCACGCCGAGTATTCCGGTGGCCCATGAGACGCCAAAGGTGGCGGAGCAGTCAAACGCAGAGGCGATCGAGGCTGTGAGAACGATGGGGCGGATTCCAGCTGACGTTGCAACACCAACGCGGCTTTGGAGGTTGCAATGCGGGACAGGAGACGGTCGCCGACGGGCGGGGTTCAGGCGGAGAAGCAGCAGCGGTATGTGCAGCTGATCGCGCAGGGCGTGAACAACAGCGAGGCGTGTCGGCTGGTTGGGATCGACCGCAAGACGGGCAACCGGTGGCGATACGGCCGGCGGGTCCGGAATTCCGCCGGGGCGCTTGTCATCTATCCGCCGGTGAAAATCATTGAATCTAGGCCGCGGAGTCCGCGGTATCTCTCAGAGCAGGACCGGATCCGGATCGCCGACCTGACCGCCGCGAAGGTGACGGTTCGTGGGATCGCCGTGGAGCTCGGACGCGCGCCCTCGACGATCAGCCGTGAGATCCGTCGCAACAGCGACCCGGACGCTCGTTCGGCCTGTTCAAGGTTCTTGTAGGCACGCACGACATCCCCCGCCGCAACGTCGGTCTCGGTGAGGCTGGTCCGCAGGATGTAGAACCCGTCCAGTGCCGCCTCGGCGGCGATCTCGTCACTCTTCCGGCGGTAGGTGAACGTCATGTCGGTAATCGCGATCTCGAAATGCTTGCGCATGTGGAAGCGCTTCAGTGCCGGCCCGACCGCGAGGCCGATCTGATCGGCACCGAGCAGCGTGCCACGGTTCACCCGCTCAGCGATGTGAGCGAGGTCCTGTTCGGTTGCGGCCAGCAGTTCTGAGCGTTTGCGGGCGCGTTGCGCGCCGACGAGCGGGTTGCGGCACACGATCAATCGCTCCCCGGGGAACTCCGCGACGTCGGTGATCTCGCCGAGGTTCTGCTCGTCGAACAACGAGGGCTGAAAGATCCCGGACCGCGCGAGTTTCTTGATCGTCGGCGCTTTCAGCGCGGTGATCCAGTCAACCCCGTCGGTCTCGGACAGCAGCTGGATGTTGGCCTTGGTGACCATCCCGCGATCCGCGACCACCACGACCTTGGAGAGCTTGAACCGATCCTTCAACTTCGTGACCTGCGACGGCAATGTCTTGTCGTCATGCAGCTCGCCGGTGAACACCTCCACGCTGACCGGCCTGCCGGCGTTGTCACACAACAGCCCGTAGATGATCTGCAGCAGCCCGCTTTTGCCGTCACGCGAGTACCCCAAACTCCCGAGCGGACAGTGCCGTCCCTCGAAATACGAGGACAGACGTCGTAGAGCACCATCTCACCATCCGCGAGGTGACGTGCAGCGAGGCGATCCTCGATCTTCGCTTGGCGCTGCAGGAGCCAGTCCATCGCCGCGTAGAGGTCATCCTCATCCACGCCCTCCACCCCCAGCTCACTGGCGAGCGTGGACTGCCCGAGCGTGCGAACGGTCCCGAGCTTCGACCCCGGTGCGATCACTCGCGAGAGGATCATCGCCAGGCACAGGTCCCAAAACGTTATCGCCCGCATCACGCCGAGCACGCCGCGAGGCTGCGGCCGGCAAGCCGCGCGCGCGGCGGATCGCCGGCGACGGCGTGCTCGCTGAGGCGGTGCAGCGGCTGTTGGCGAAGCGCTGGAGCCCGGAGCAGGTCGCGCACGAACTCCGCGTGCTGTTCGCCGGGCAGCCATTGCGGTGGTTATGCAAGGAGTCGATCTACCAGGCGATCTACGACGCTGCCGTCGCGATCACGCGGCCGGCGCGTCGCCGTCGCCGTCGCCGTCGGCAGCGTCTACTCGGCCTGCAACGCCGCGGACGGCTCACCGCGATGCGGATGATTGACGAGCGTCCTGTCGAGGTCGAGGACCGCGTCGAGCCCGGCCATTGGGAAGGCGACCTGATCATGGGTGCCGGGAACCGGTCCGCGATCGGCACGCTTGTGGAACGCAGCACGAGGTTCCTGATCCTGTTGGCGTTCCCCGACGGGATCGCCACCACCGACGGGGTGCGCCAAGCGATCACGAGCGCGCTGGAGCGCCTGCCGCAGCCGCTGCGGCGGACCCTGACCTGGGATCAGGGCAAGGAGCTCGCGATGCACCAACAGATCACCGCCGGGATCGGCACCGGCGTGTTCTTCTGCGACGCGCACTCGCCCTGGCAGCGCGGCAGCAACGAGAACATGAACGGGCTGCTGCGCGACTACTTCCCGAAGGGCACCGACCTCAGCGTCCACACCGCCGAGGACATCGCTCGGATCGCCGCGGAGGTCAACCAGCGGCCACGCAAGACCCTCGACTGGCAGCGCCCGGCCGCCCTGTTCAACTCCGAGATCGCGATCGCGGCCGCGTGATCAGCAGTGGCCCGGGAAGGCGCGCACCGCGATGCGGACAGGCTCGGCCCTCCGGGCCTTCACCTGACCGCACCGCGGCCCATCGTCCCGTCACTGGCGGTTGCTGGCACTAAGCTCCAGCCGGTCATCCGTTGCGACGTTGGCTGGCTTTCCCACCATCGCGCCGGGGCCAGTGCGAGCCGTCGTTTTCAAGGCTGGGCGGTCCGAGCAGGGTCAACGCCAGCGCGCGCGTTTCAACGGCCACATCGAGCTCACCGACGTACGAATAGCCCCACCAAGTGCGAATCTTCAGCGGACACGTCTAATGCGACGGGCACCGGCGTGCAGACGCTGGTCGCCGCCACAATCGAGATGAGTTCCATGCGCGGAGCGCTGGTGGATCGCTCTGCGAGACGATCAGCGGCAGCTGGCGTCTCAGCGTGACTAGCGTCCGAAGAAGAGCGCGACAGCGGGAAGGTTGGCTGTGCGCAGCTGCTCCGCGGCTTCGTGCTGGTCAGACGTGAAGCCGCCGAGGTTGTTCAGCGCACCGTTGTAGGCGCCGTAGAGGTGCCGGTGCAGTTCCATCCAGCCGTCGCTGGAGAGCGGCGTCTCGAAGTACTTGAGGTCTAACAGCTGGCTCGCGAGGGTGAGCGTGTAGGACACGAGCTGCGGGTTGGTCCGGCTCCGTTGGTCGGCGAGATGCCGGCAGAGATACACGGCGATCCCCGTCATTGCTATCGGCTTGCTGGTCGCAGTGATGATGCGCCGCTCGAGCCGCCAGTCGCCGCGCGCCCACCACCTTGGGTTCAAGGCGTTTGCGTCGGTGTCGATCGCCGAGCAGAGGCGTGGCGGGATCCGTGTGCGCGCGTAGTCCTGCCGCTCGTAGGCGGCGAGCGTTCCCAGTTGTTCCGCTGTAGCCGAGCGGCCTCTGTCGCTGAGGATCATCCGCACAGCCGTGGTGGGAACGGGGAGTTGGATCGTGTCGACGAGTTCGACAACCGCCGCCGCAAGGGAGTCTGCGCGCCGGGCTCGGTGAGGGGACGTCGACATTTAGGGGAGAGCTTAGCCGAGAGCTAAGCTAAACAAAGAGCTTGCTGTCCGGAAGCCGATTCGCTCAACCAGCAGTTGAACGGCCGTTATGCCGGGGAGCGCACCGGCGACGCGCCGCCGAAGTCCGTCTCACTCGCGAACGTCTACTGCGACGCCGGAGCGGCTCGTTTGAGACGGGGTGGCGGTCAGTTGAGTCGCGCTTGCATAGCTCGGAGCTCGCTTTGCAGGATGTCGCGGTGCGACGCGTCGGCCGGGAGCACCAGACGCAACGAGGCGGCGTGGATCGCGGCGCCGAGATCGCCCCGCCGGTCATAAGCCATTACGAGGTTGTTGAGCATCCGCATCGCGATTTCATGAGCGCGCCAGGGCCTCACCTGGTCCTGCGCGACATCGGTCTCGACTTGCACGCCGCCGGCGAAGGGATCCAGGAGCACTGGAGGGTCTGTACCGAAGTGACCGACCACGAAATGGCCCGGCAGCCCGACGCCCACGAGCTCAATCCCCGCACGGCGAGCAACCTCGACGTACACCGCGGACAGCAGTATCGGTAGGCCGCGCCGCCGCGCCAGTACCAGGTCGAGCATCGAGTTCTGGGGCGCGTCGTACTGCTCTCGATCGCCCAAGAACCCGTGTGTGACGCCAAGCGTCTGCCCGCATGCGAGTGCATGCGCCTCTGGCGTCCCGCTCGTCTGCTCGGCTGCTCGCAGGAGCTCGGTACCGAGGGCGTCGAGACTCGCCATCGCTACAGCCGCGTCGACCTCACGGAATTCCGCTGCCATGGCAAGCCCCAGCACATCCAGGGTTGCGTCCGGGTCGACGGCGAGCTCAGCGAACCGAGGCATTCTCGACACACTGGCATTGTGCCCGCACGCAGCTTCGCCGGAGACCGCCTGCCGTGCGCGAACCTCGTGCACGAAGTGCGCCGGTCCGATCAATGCGCCGGCGGTAGCGACAAGTGCGTCTCGTTTGCCAACATTCAACTGCGACGGCTGCTGGCGACTGGATTCGCCGGAGACACGACCGGACTCGGGCAACCTCGGCTCGACGGTCGCTGTCAAGGCCGTCCGAAAACGCACGGGAAACGAACGAACCCCATGCCTCGGCGATCGGAGGGTTTGTATCGGGTCTGAGCACGAGCCGTGCGGGCGGGTGAGCGCGCGGCCCTCCTAGCCCTCGGTGCGACGCGCCCGTATGCTGGGTCTGAGTGGGCGCGCGACTCTTCATCCGGATCGGGGTTCTCGCGGCGTCGAGCGCGGTGCTGACGCTGACCGGGCTGACGAGTGTCTCGGTCGCGGTTCGACCGCATGCCTCGCCCGGGCTTGTGCTGCTCTACGCCGGCTCGGACGCCGAGGGCCCAGTGACGTTCAGGCTCAGCGCGCCGGGGAAAGCGGGACCCGGCAGGCCGGACTACGGCTATGAGCTCGACCAGCTCAAATTCGCCACCGAGTGTTCGCGTTCTGGAAGCAGCGTGCCGGGCGCCATTTTCTTCACGGACCAGAGGCGATATGCGAGCGAGAAGCAGCATTTCACCTATCGAGCGGCTGGCTTCGTGATCCGTGGTGTGCTCTACGGGCCGTTCGACGTGCCAAAGTTCAGGGGCACCGTGGAGGTGCACAAACCTCACTGCGACGGTGACCGGCTGTCCTGGAGTGCGAAGCTCGCGTTCTGATCCGCCGTGATTGTCGCCGCCAATCGCGATGACCGCTCCCCTCCGAGCAGTCATCCGGCTGGATCGCACAAGCGGCGGATTGTCGCCAACGCGATCATCAGCTTGGCGATGCTCGCTTGAGAGAGGGCAGTCGTCAGCCGCGCCTTCGGCGCCCTGACGCGGGGTCGGTTCCTCGGTGTTGCGCGACGGCCGGCCGTGTAGAGTCCGCGGCCATGACCGGGGGCCGTGGGTGTCGACGGCTGGTGCTGGCCGCGTTCGCGATGTGCGCGGTCATTCTGTGCGTGGGTGCCGGCTCGGCGTTGGGCCTAACGCTCCGGGGGCGCGCGCCCAACAACACGGTTGTGGTGCGGGCGTCAGGGGTCGCGAGCGGCACGTATACGATCGACGGCGGCCAGCGGGTGCGGTTCTCGCACATTCGGTCGTTGAGGATCGACGGTGTCGGCGGCCACGACGTCTGCCGGATCGTGAATCCTCCGGGCGGTCTGTTCGCGCCGCCGGGCGGGATCGCGTGCAATGGCGGGAACCGCCCGGGCGCCCCGCGCCGGGGGGTGCTCGAGGTGTCGGGCGGCCGCGCGGCGAGCTCGGCGTACTCGCCGAGTCGGGGGCGGCCGGGTGCCGGGACGATGACGGCTCGATTGGGGCGGCTCGTGCAGGTGATCCGGTTCACGGGGCTCAAGCCGGCCGCGGACACCGCCCCCTCGGCGAGCTTTACGTTCAACGACTCCTCGCCGAATGACGTCGTCGAGGTCGTCGACGGATCGGGGGCCGGGCAGATGCGGATCCAGTCCTCGACCGGTCAGTTCGAGAGCATCACGATCGCCAATAAGCAGGCGGTCACGGTCAACGCGAACACGGGCGGCGATTCGGCCACGATCGACGTCGAGCAGGCGGTAGCGGGCCTCGGCTCGCTGGCGGTCAACGCGGTCGGGTCGGTGTCCGTCAAGGAAGCGCTGCTGACGGGCGCCGCGCTGACGCTGCACAGCACCGGCGGCGAAGTGAACCAGGACGAATTCGACGGTCCGATCGTCCTCGGCACCGGGCCGCTCGCCGCGTCCGCCGCCGGGAAGGTGCAGTTCAACGTCGAGAACACGGTTGGCAGCTTCTCGGCGAGCGCGGCGGGGGGCGACGTCGAGTTTCACGACGTGAGCGTTCAGCCGCTCAGCGTTGGCAGCGTGACCGCTGCCGGATCCGTTGCTCTCAGCTCGAGCAAGGGTCTCGATCTAGGCGGGACAGTCTCGGGCGCAAACTCGGGAAACATTTTCCTGATCACGTTCGGCCCGTTATTGATGGCGCCGAGCAGCAGCGTCAACGGCGGCAGCATGAAGCTTGAGGCGCCGAGCATGACCCTCGCCCCTGGGTCGGTGAACTCGAGCGGCACCGTCACGCTCCAGCCGGCGTTCACCGGGGAGACGATTCAGCTGGGGTCCGACGTGACCGGGGATTTCGGACTGCTTCAGAGCGACATCGCCGCAATCACCGCCCCCGGCGGGCTCCTGATCGGCGGTGATAGCGGGACTGGTCCGATCGTCGTCACCGAGCCGATCTCGTGGACGCAGGGCGGCGGCGGGCTGGCACTCGAGACCCCCGCCGGATTCACCCGCGACTCGGCCGGGACGCTGAGCGCCCCCACGCTCACGCTGGTCAACAACGGCTCGACCGCTCGCCATTGGGCGATCACCCCGGCGTCGGTGGCCGACGGCTCCGGCTTCTCGATCCCCTACACCGCAGGCACGCTCCAGGTCGGAGGCGGCAGCGGCGGCGACACGCTGAACGTCACCCCCTCGCCGAACACGAGCTACACGGTCGATGGTGGCCCGTCAGCGAACGGGATCCTCGACTACCACCCCGTGGCAGCGACTGTCTCGGGTTCGCTGTCGCCCCCGAGCGGCGAGATCGACGCGACCGGGGTCAAGCCCGTCAAGTTCTCCGGGATGGCAAGCGTCAACGGTCTCCCGACCGCCGGGTTGACCGTGACCGTCCACGGCCACGGCACCGTCACCGCAACCGGCGGGATCCGGTGCCCGGGCACGTGCACCCACTCCTACCTGGCCGGAACGACGGTCCAGCTGACCGCGACACCTACGAACGGATCGACCTTCACCGGCTGGAGCGGCGCCTGCTCGGGCAAGACAACGTGCTCGCTCACGCTGAACTCGGGCCAGTCGGTCGGCGCGACGTTCGCCACCCCTGCGCCCAGGTGTGTCCTGACGGCACCCAGCAGCGCGGTGTCGCACCCGCCGACGCCTCACTCCCGCAAGCGGCACTCCGCGCCTACCACCCTCGCGCTGCGCGTCACGTGTGACCAAGCAGCCAAGGTCCGGCTCACCGGGACGATCGCCGAGCAGCTGCATCCGCGGACGGGGCACGGCAAAGTGAAGACCAAGACCGTCCGGACCCCGCTTACGGTCGCATCAGTCAGCGCCAAGATCACGAAAACCGTCGCCTTGACGCTATCCTCCGCGGCCGCCAACGCGCTGGTCGCCGGCGTCCACGAGTCCGCATCAATCGCACTGACCGCGACGAACAGCAACGGCACGACGACAACGACCCTGCGCCTTGGACGACTAAGACCCTAAGCCCGCGCGTCCAACCGACACCAAACGCCAGGGTCGGCCCACGAGCACGTTCGTCGCACCGCCTCGCTGCGACCGCTGTCGGTACTCGACTACTCCTCCGTCGCCAGTGCAGTCGCCGGGGCGGCACTGGCGCTACGGCGAAAGCGCTCGCTGGCAGTGCGAGGCGTCAGGGCAAACCGCAGCCGCCGTAAGGGTCAGGCGTACGGCGCATAACGGTGGTGAAGCATGAGGTCGTTGCCGTCTGGGTCTGTGAAGAAGGCCATCTGGCAGACGCCGGTGTCCAAGGTGTCGCCGGCGAACTCAACGCCTTTGGCCTCGAGCTCGCCGCGGGTGGCAGCGACGTCGTCGCACCCCAGCGCCCATGGGTTCCCCTTCTGGGCAACGAACGGCATTCCCATCTTCGTGGGCTCCCAGATGCCGAAGCACGTTTCTCCGGCCCACTGCTCGTAGTCACCATGATCGTCGGGGCGAAGGCCAAGCGTGTCGCGGTAGAAGCTGCGGGCGCGGTCGGCGTCCTGCGACGGGATGCCGATGAAGTCAAGTCGCGTAATCATGGTCGAGGTATACCTCGCGATGCGGTCAACGGTGCCCTCAGGGCTATCAACAACGGTGCTGATACCCGACCAGCCCCGACGCGCGGTCGGTCGCCTAAGCGCAAGCCAGCCGCAGTTGGCCGCCCGTGACGAATGCGATCGCGCGGTCCGGGCTCGTCGGAGACGCGCTCGTCGCCGATTGCAGGGCGGAGCATGACGCCGGTAGTTGGGGCGAGCTGCGTAGGTACGCTAGCGACACGGGATGCCTCCTCGTCATGCCCAGCAACCGCTCTACGGGCTTGGTCTGATCACCGACGTTCGCGCACTCCGCCCGAACCCCCTGGGGCAGTTCTCATCCTGGGGCAATTCTCAACCGGCGTTGACAAGCGAGTAGGGTGTCGCGACCGCTCTACGATCCGAGGGGGCCGCAGTGGGTGAGTCTGCCGTTCTTGCGCGATGGCCGGTGATTTCTGTCAGACGTCTCGCTGTCGTGGGGCTGGTGCTGATTGCCGCCGTCGCCGTCGGCCGGGGCAACCCGACGGCGCCTTCGGCCGCAACGACGCGGGCGCACGCAACGTCGTCCGTGTCCCTGCCGGTAGCGGCTCAGGGTCCGATCTCGGCCGTTCTTGGTCGTAACGACCGCGCGTACTGGATCCAAGGAGCCCGCGCGGTCAACCCGGCTCAGTCGCTGCGACTCCGGTTTTCATCGTCAGGAGTGACGGTCGCAAGCGGTCGTGGGTACGTGCGTTTGGGCGTCATCGGTGCGGCTCCGGTCGTGCGCGCCAACCGTGTTAGTTACGCGCGAGGGGGTGTGCGCGAGTGGTTCGTGAACGGCCCGTTCGGGCTCGAGCAGGGGTTCACGGTTGAACACAGGGTCGGGGAGGGCGCCAACGTGACGTTGCGGGCAAGCCTGGCCGGCGACCTGACGCCCGCGCTGCGGAAAGGCTCGGTGGTGCTTCGGGGTCATGGCGTGACGCTCCGGTACACGGGTCTGGTCGCCACCGACGCGACGGGCAGGCGGCTCCCCGCCTCGCTGTCCCTGAGCCGGGGCGGGAGCTTGAGGGTCAGCGTTGACGCGCGCGGCGCCCGCTACCCGCTCACGGTCGACCCGATGATTCAGCAGCTCGCGACGCTCACGAACGGCGACACGAGCGCAGACGTGTTCGGGTCTGCAGTGGCGATCTCGGGCGGCACGATCGCGGTCGGCGCTCCCCTGGAGAGCGTCGGTGGAACGACCGATGCGGGGGCGGTCTACGTGTTCAGTGAGCCCGCGGCCGGTTGGGCGAATGTCGGCCCGCCGGCGGTCCTGACGGCATCGTCGCCAACCCAGGCCGCCGAGCTCGGTTTCAGCGTCGCCATCGTTGGCAACACGATCGTGTCCGGGGCCGCATCCGCGACTGTGAACATGGCCGGCTCGGTCTATGTGTTCACGACGGCCAGCGGCACTTGGAGTACTGGCACCCAGACCGCGATCTTGACCGACGGAGCGAGCGACGACCTCGGTGCCTCCGTGGCGATCTCTCCGGACCGAGGCACGATCGCCGCTGGAGCGCCTGGCTCCGATGCCGTTGACGTCTATACGCGGCCGGGCAACGCGTGGGTCTCGACGGCGTCCCCCGGCGCGACTCTGACTGCCTCCAACACGAATGGCACCGAAGGGATCGGTAACGGGATCGGCGACGCGGTCTCAATGACTGACACCACGGTCGTCGCCGGTGCGGATACCCAGTCGACGCCGACCGGCGACGGGGGCGGTGCCGTGTATCTGTGGGCGAAGCCGTCGGGCGGTAACTGGACGACGACGCACGCGCCGACGTCCGAGTTGTTCTCGACGGATTCGAAGGCGACGACGATTGGGTGGTCGGTCGCCACCGACGCCACCACGGTCGTTGCCGGTGCGCCGGAATCGACCATTGGTGGCCCCACCGAGCAGGGGGTCGTGGAGCTCTGGACCGAGCCCAGCACCGGCTGGCCGGCGGCCGACAGCAACAGCATCGAGCTGAGCGTCGCCAACTCCACCTTCTTCGGCGGAGCGCTCTCATTGTCGAGCGGCGTACTCGCGGTCGGCGCCTATGGCGGGCAGCAAGGATCCGTCGACCTGTTCCACGAGCCGGCGAGCGGTTGGGCCCCGACCACGACCGCCTCAGGTCAGTTGACACCGCCCGCCTCCAACCCGGTCGGCGCTGCCTTTGGCTGGGCGGTCGGAGTCGACAACGGCACCGTGGTCGTAGGCGAGCCCAGATACCTGGTGAGCGGCGTGCGCCACGGCGAGGCGTTCGTGTTCGGCAGCCAAGGCGGGACGGGAGCGCCGACGGCGGTCCCCGCCAACACCACCCCACCCGCGATAACCGGCACCGTGAAGGCGGGCAGGACGCTCACCGGCACCCACGGCACGTGGAGCAACAACCCGAACGGTTACAGCTACCAGTGGTCCCGCGATGGAACTCCGGTCCAGGGCTCGAACTCGAGCACCTACCGGGTTCAGATGAGCGATGAGGGGCTGCAGCTCAGTGTCACGGTGATCGCGTCCAACGCGCTCGGCGCCGGCCCGCCGGCTACGAGTTCCGGCGTCTTGGTTGCGGTGCCGAAGGTCAAGGGCTGCCCGGCTGCGACCGGGAAGCTGTCTGGCACGACCATGGGGCTCGTTCGCCTCGGAATGACCCGCGCCCAGGCACGCCGCTCGTATACGAAGAGCTCCAACCGTGGCGCGCGCTACGAGGACTTCTTCTGCCTGACGCCGCGAGGCGTCCGCGTCGGCTACGCGTCGCCGAAGCTCCTCGCCACCCTGAAACCATCGCGGCGCCACGCCCTCACCGGCCGCGTCATCTGGGCCTCAACCGCCTACGCCTTCTACAACATCCACGGCATCCGACCCGGCGCCCTGCTGACCACCGCCCAACACACCCTCCACACCGGACCGGTCTTCCACATCGGCCTCAACGACTGGTACCTCGCCCCCAACGGCAATTCCACCGCAGTGCTCAAAGTCCGCCACGGGATCGTCGAAGAAATCGGCATCGGCGACAAGCGCCTGACACGGACCCGCAAGGCACAGCGCGCCTTCCTGACGAGCTTCTCCTGATTGCGCGCCACGCCGGGAATCCAGCGGGCGCGTCTGACGCACTGGGCTCCTGCCAAGAGTTCTGGCGTCAAAGCGCGTCGTCGGCCACGGATGCTTAGCGGTAGTGCCCGGCCAGGACGCTGTGAAGTCAGCGTCCCTGTTCAAGGATCGAGTGATTCCAGCGCCGCCTGAACCCGGTCTTCACCGCGCTCAGCCTTGCTCGCATCTTCTTCTTGATGGTGATCCGCTTGAGCCTAAACCGCTCGTTCCGGGTCTTCGCGCAGATGTTCGTGAACCCCAGAAAGTCGAACGTCTCAGGCTTTCGGTCGGCGCGCCTGGCTCGATTCTCGGCGGCGATTCGCCCGAACTCGTCATCGCGGAGGGTCATCTCTGCGCCACGATCGCACTGGCGCGCTCGCCGTTGATGCCGTTGCGGATCGCCGATGGAAGTGGTCACGACGGCGCGGTCGGCGGCTGGCCGGGCGTCACCCCTATCGGACAGGAGCAGCCGCCGGCGGTCGACGGCCGTAACGACTGCATTCGTCATCAGCCAGTGATCGTGGCTCACGAGCGCTACGTCGGGTAGGTCCGGCGCCTTGCGACGCCGGACCCCCCTCAGAACCGGTTACGTGGAATTCCACGTAACCGGTTGTATGTCCCGCGGACGGTTATGTTGAAGACGTCCTCGGGCGACGGCGTTTGCGCTGCTCAGCGAGGTTTCTGTGGGTGATACGTTCAACATAGTCATAGCCCGTCGAGGAACGCGAGCAGCGTGTCGGATGGTCGGTATCGGCCGGGCTTGGTGCCGAGCGGGGCGGTCCTGGCGATTGCCTGCTCTTTGAGCTTCGGGTCGGCGTGCTCGTAGATGTGCGTGGTCTGGGTTGATTCGTGCCCGAGCCACAGCGCGATCGTCGCGATGTCCACGCCCTTGGCGCGGAGCAGCATCGCGTTGGCGTGCCTCAGCGTATGAGGCGTCACATGCTTGGCCTCGAGTGATGGGCAGTTGCCGGTCGCGACGGCGGCGTGCTTGGTGACGAGCACGCCGATCGTGTAGCGGCTGAGCGGCCGGCCCTGACGGGTCGGGAACAGCGGCTCCTCGGGCTGGCCTTGGCGTTCTATGAGCCACGCGCGCAGGACCTGGACGATCTCGGCGGTCAGGGTCGTGGCGCGCCGCTTCCGTCCCTTTCCCAAGATCCGGATGTGCGCTGCGGTGCCAAGGTGAACGTCTGAGACGCGCAGGCTGGTGAGCTCGGAGACCCTGACGCCGGTTTGGATCATGAGCGCCAGCAGCGCGTGGTCGCGGCGGCCGAGCCAGGTGCGTGTGTCGGGTGCGGCGAGCAGCGCCGTGATCTCGTCGAGGTCGAGGTAGTTGACGGTGTTGCGCTCGTACCGTTTGGTCGGGATCGCCATCACTCTGGCGATCGTGTGTGCGTGCTCGGGGTGCTCCAGCGCCGCGAACCGGTAGAAGGAGTGGATCGCCCCGAGGCGGGCGTTGCGCGTCCGGATGCTGTTGCCGCGGTCTTCTTCAAGATGTGTGAGGAACGCGCCGATCAGCGGCGCGTCGAGATCGTCGAGGTCCAGCTCGAACGGCTGCTTGCCGGTCTGCTCATGCGCGAACCGCAACAGCAGCCGGAACGCGTCGCGGTAAGCGGCGATTGTCTCCGGGCTCGAGTTGCGCTGGTTGATCAGACGGTCGGCGAACCACGCCTGCAGCGCCGGCGCGAGCGCGGTCATGGGAGCACCTCGGGCAGTTGCTCCAGCCGGCGGCTGATCAACTGGAGCAGCTCGGGGACCGCCTCCAAGTACCAGTACGAGCTGGCCGGGTCGACATGCCCGAGGAACGCGGACAGCAGCGGTATCCGCCGGTCGATGTCCTCGCCGGCCTCAAACCAGTCAACGAGTGTGTGGACCGCCAGGGCATGGCGGAGATCGTGCGGGCGGGGTCTCGCGCGGGCGCCGCAGCCGTCGAGGCCGACCTCGCGGATGAGCTGTGTGAACGTGCGGTTCAGCTCCTCACGCGGTACCCGCCGGCCGCGTGCGCCGATGAAGAACGCCGGTGTGGCCGGCTCGGGGAAACGAGCGTCGCGCAGCCGGGCGTACTCGCGCAGCGCGGTGACCGTGCTCGGGTGCAGCGGCACCTCGCGCTGCTTCTTCTGCTTGCCCGCACGGACGTGCACCACGCCGTGCTTGAGATCCACATCGTCGCGGTCGAGCGCGAGCGCTTCGCCGGGGCGCATCCCGGTGACCGCCAGCAGTCCGATCACTGTCTGGTGCCGCGCGGCGCGCAACGGCGGGCTGAGTCTTCCGGCGGCCGCGATCAACGCTGCGATCTCTGCGTCTGTGTAGATGTATGGCGCGATTCGCGGGCGATGCCCGGGCAGCAGGTCCTTGGAGGGAACCTCGCTGGCGGGGTCGATCGTCGCGAGATGCCGCGCGAACCCGCGCACGACCGACAGCCGCTGACGCCAGTAGTGCGGGTGCGCCCCGGCTGGCAGGCGTGCCCATTCGAGCGCGAGCTTGGTGGTGATCCGCTCAGCGCCCGCCCGCTCGAGGAACTCGACGAACCCTTCCAGCAGTCGGCCGTCCTGGGGCATCTCGAACCCGAGCCGGCGGCGGAGGCGTAGATATTCAGCCAGCGCGTCGCGAAGCGGGCTCATGCCACACCGCCTTCCTGCGACGGCCACGGCCGCGCGAGCGCGCGCAGCGCTCTGCGGTCGACCTTGGCGTATATGGCGGTGGTCTTCTGCTCGCGGTGGCGCAGCACCTGGCCGATCTCCGCCAGTGACGCGCCCTGGCTGAGCATCTCGGTCGCCGCGGTATGCCTGAGGCGATGCGCGCCGACGCGCGGAAGTCTCGCCCGGGTGCACGCCTCGCGGACGATCCACGAGATCGTGTGCGGCGCCAGCCCCTGCAGCGGCGCTGTCATCCGCACAAACAGGGCCCGGCTCTCGCACCGCGGACGGCGGCGCAGATACGACACCAGCGCTTCACCAACGTCCACCGGCAACGGCAGCACGTCCTGCCGGGAACCTTTGCCGCGAACGAGCAGCAACCCGGCACGCCAGTCGATGTCCTCCAACTGAATCGCGGCGACCTCGCCACGACGCAGCCCCAGCCGCGACATCAACAACACGATCGCGTAATCGCGTCGCCCAATCGTCCTCCGCCTGTCGCAGGAGGCCAGCAGCTTGCGCACCGCCGTCGGCTCAAGACCGCGCGGCAACGTGCGATCACGCAGATCAGCGACCGACGGGACCGCCCACACCAACGGCGCCTCGATCAGCGCGGCGAGATGCAGGTAGCGCAGAAACGACCGCAACGCGCTCGCGAGATCCCGTGCGCCCGTCACGCTTCCGTTGCGTCTGACTTCGCGATAGAGATCGCGGTCGATAATTCGCCTAGCCTGGGAGGCTGTCGGGACCTCGGACCAGGAGGTCGTGATGATGGACAACGGCAAGCGCAAGCCGCGGCGGCAGCTGTCGCCGGAGGAGAAGTGGGAGGTGTTCCTCGAGGTCACCTCGCAGGAGATCTCCCAGGCCGACGCTGCTCGGAAGTACGGCGTCGATGTGTCGGTGATCGTGCGCCTGCGGGCGCTCGCGAAGGACGCGACGATCGCGGCATTCACTTCAGCGAAGCCTGGTCGGCCCGTGTCGGCGGAGGCGGTCGAGGTGGAGTTGCTGCGCGAGGAGAACGCTCGTCTCTCCGAGGCGTTGAAGGAGATGGCGATCGAGCTGACGTTGCACCGGGGAAGGCAGCGCTCGGGCTTTTCGGCCCGGTTCCCGCGCGCGTGAGCGCCGAGACCAAGCTCGAGCTGCTGGGGCTGATCGACCATGCCGTCGCGAACGGGTGGGCGCACGTCAGGGCGTGCGGCGTGCTTGACCTCGCCGACGTCCGAGCGCACCGCTGGCGCCAGCGGCTCAGAGATACCGGCAGTCTTGAGGATCGCGATCCCGGTGGCGGCGCGGTCCATGGCCTGCTGTCCTGGGAGGAGGCGGAGATCCTCGATCTGATCGAGCAGTGGGGCCCGGTCGATCGCTCGCATCGGAAGATCGCGCACCGCGGCAGTCGGCTCGGTGTCGTGTTCGTGAGCCCGTCGACGGTGCTGCGGGTCGCGCTCAAGCACAAGGTGCACCTGCCGGGCGAGCCGTACCGGCCACGGCCCAAACAGCCCGTACTGCCTGAGATTCCGTGGAAGCGCAACCGGATCTGGATCTGGGACGCGTCGCACTTCACCCGGTCCGGCCGGGTTGCGTACGCGATCGTCGATGTCGTCACGCGCTACTGGATCGGGTACCTGCTCTCGAGCGAGCAGACCTCGACGCAGGCTCAGCTGCTGTTCGCCCGCGCACTGGAGGATCAGCAGCTTCTCGCTGTCGACGGGAAGCCGCAGACGGCTGTCGGCGAGAACGGGCTGCCGGTAGCGATCGACGATGACGGCTTGCCGGTGCTGATCGCGTGGTCAGACAACGGAGCGGAGATGACCGCGATCGACACCCGCAAGTTCATGGCGTTGATGGCGATCACTCAGCACCACGGCCGGCCCGGCACCCCGACCGACCAGGCGCACATCGAGAGCTTCTACAGCCATCTCAAGGGCGACTGGCCGCACCTGACCACGATCCGCGACCCGGCCGTGCTCGACACCGAGCTCGCCCGCGTCCGGCGTGAGTACAACACCGTCCGCCTCCACGCCTCGATCGGGTACGTCACCCCCGATGACGAGCATCACGGCCGCGGCCCCCGCATCCGCCGCGCACGCGCCGCCGGGATGCGCCGCGCCCGCGCTGAGCGGATCAAAGAGAATCGAGCGAGCAAGCGATGACCAGGCCTCCTGACAGCGACCGCGCCCGTCCCCTTCTGGGGAAGAGGGGCGCTCTTGAGGGGGTCGCTCGCTGGCCAGGGATGGCCAGCGAAATGGGCACGGACGAGGCCCATACCCCAACCACCAACCGGTCCCACCACAGCGCCCAGCGTGTGGTTGAAAAAGTCGGCCGCTCTATCACGAACTCAGAAACACCGCACGCTGCGCCTCGGACACTCCGCGACCAGGAACACGCTCACGTCGGCCGCTGAGAGCCGCTCCAGCCCGAGTCCGTCCAGACCCTCACGGCCGGCCACGAACAAACGCGCGGCCGGGAGATACGCATCACGGACGGTGTGCTCCGCCAAACGCCGCTCGACCCGCAGATAGCGACCGTAATCGGCCAGCAGCCCTTCCAGCGGACCGCTCGCGACCATCGCTGCTGGCGTCTCGATCACGCCGTTCTGCCGCATGTACTCAAGGACCAGCGCCACGCTCTGCGGCGAAGTCCACGTCACCAGCCCCGCCTCACGGCGCGAACTCGCGAACTCCGCTACCCGCGCATCGCTCAGCTCGCCGGCGGTCAGCCCCTCGCGCTCGAGCCAGCGACTGAGCCGATCGAGCTGACACAGCCTGTTCGCCGTCGCCGACGATGAATACGACCGAGCGCGCAGCCACGACTCGAACCCCGCCGCGAACGGCGCCAACGGCCCGGACACCACCGGGAACCACACCCTCTTGCCCATCGCTGCCTCCATTCGGATCACGGAACACGACTCCGTGAAGCCTCGACAGGACGGCCACGATTATGTGGAAGGAATCACCCCGTCAAAACGAGCTGAGCAGGGAAAACGTGACCCGGCGAACTGGTTCTCAACATAATCGTTCGCGGGACATACAACCGGACGTGCGGCTTTCACCGCATCCGGCTCAAGCAAGCCGTGGCTGGTCGGGTGGCGTGAGGCCCTACGATCCGATGATTGAACGGCGGTCGTCCTCTGGTCCACTCACCTACCGCCGAGGCGGTGGTGTCTAGTTTGTCCGTCGGTTGGGGCGTCATCGTCATCGTCTCTGGCTGGGCTCACGTGACCACGTCAGCCCGCTTTCGCGTCCGGGCACCCGGGCCGGTATCCGGCCGGTTATCCACGACGTCGACTGGAGGGACGATCAGTTGTCGCGGTTTCCCGTCGCCTTTCGGCCACCGGCGTTCGCTTCTTGGTCATCCTGTTCCCGCCGAGGAGTCAGGCCCTCCTCACGGTCGGCTTCCCAGCCCACAAGGCTGGACCTCGACGGGGTTTCCGCGTTCCGCACGCACGAGCTGCGACCGGGTTGGGCGCCCTCTATACCCCGGGGACGGCGGTGCTCATCCCGACCGGGTCGCCTCCGGCCGTCGCCGGCCGCTTCGCCGCAGCTAGTCCCTGCACCCAGCCGCGCTTCCCATCGGCCAGGCCTCCAATAACGAGGCATCAACGAGGGTTCAAGCCATTCGCCCGTCCGATCTTCCCCCAGCCTGTGGCCGCCCGGATGGAACGGGCCGCCCTTGGGCTCACGCCTCGGGCTTCGCACCCCGCCGACCAAGAGCCGGACAACGCACGCCGAGATGGGGACAGGCCATCGAGCACGGACCTGGAACTACCGCTCAACTCACATCCGTCGATCTCCAATCCGATAGTTCACTCAATGCGTGCGACATCGCGTCGCACGGCGACAACTGGATCACGCCGGCGGCCAGCGTCGGACGAGCGCTTCGCCATGCGAGCGGTGGTCCGCGTGCGGATCCGCTTCGAGGTTTGGAAGAGCCGGCCGGCGGACCGGGCGGCGCTCCTCATCCTGGATATGCGACGCGTTGTCGAGCGAGAAGGAAACGCCAACCGACGGAGATAGCGTGCGAGGACGTGACGGGCAGCGCGTCCAGCGGGGGAACCGATCGGGTTGCGGAGCGCCGCCGAGCGGTCGCCCTCGCGCACCATTACCGCGAGTTCGAGGGCCTGTCGATCGGCACATCGCTGACCGGCTCGGTCGCTCCCCGGCGACGGTCAAGGCGTATCTATCCGAACCCCTGGGCTATGCGAAGCAGCGATAAGAACTCCGTGCAAAGAGCGATATCGCTGGCGCTGTCAGCTACATAGTCTTGGCTGGCATGCCGAGGTTGGTCGCGATGTGGACGATCGTGACCGACAGGAGGTTGCCGTGAAGGACGATCCGTCGCGGACTGTGGTGAGCGGTCCGCTGGCACTGTTCGCCGGGGGGTTCGTTGTGGAGCTGTCCGCTCGGGGGTATACGCCCGGCTCCGCGCATGCGCAGATGTGCTTGATGGCGCACGTGAGTAGGTGGCTGGAGGCGGAGGGGCTTGGTGCTGCGGCGCTGTCGCCGATGGTGATCAAGCGGTTCCTCGCGGCGCGGCGGGCGGCTGGTTATTCGCACTTGCTTTCGGTGCGGGCGTTGGATTCGCTGCTGGCGTATCTGCGAGGTCTCGACGCGCTGCCGGCGGCGAGCGCGTCGGTGCCGGACGGGCCGGTGGAGGAGCTTCTGTGCCGCTTTGGGCGGTATCTGGAGATCGAGCGGGGGTTGGTGCCTGGATCTTCGCGCGCGTATGTTCACCGGGTCCGCCCGTTCGTGCAGGAGTTCGTGGTTGACGGCAGGCTCGAACTGGCCGGGGTTGACGCGACAGCGGTGCGGCGGTTCGTGGTCACGTTCTGCACAGGCCGCGCGCGTCGCACGACCGAGGTCATGGTCGCCGCGATGCGCGCATTGCTGCGCTTCCTCTATTTCGACGGTGAGCTGCCACGGTCGCTGGTGGACGCGGTGCCGTCGGTCGCGGTGTGGCGGCTGGCGGACGTGCCACGCCGGTTGGAGCGCGATCAGGTACGCCGGCTCCTGGGCGCATGCGACCGGGACACGCCGCAAGGGCGGCGCGATTTCGCGATCGTGACCGTGCTCGTTCGCCTGGGGCTGCGAGCGGGCGCGGTCGCCGGGCTGGCGTTGGGGGACATCGATTGGCGAGCGGGGGAGCTCACCGCGGTCGGGAAGGGCGGGAGCTCGCAACGGCTGCCGCTGCCGGTCGATGTCGGCGAGGCGATCGTCTCGTATCTGCGTGACGGCAGACCGCGCCGCACGGTGGACGGGGCGGTGTTCGTGCGGATGCTTGCGCCACACCAGGCGTTGAGCCCGAGCGGGATCTCGGCGGTCGTCGCGAAGACAGCCGAACGGGCCGGGCTCGGGACTGTGCACGCTCATCGTTTGCGGCACACCGCCGCCTCGGAGATGCTGCGCGCTGGGGTCAGCTTGGAGGGGATCGGCCAGGTGCTCGGTCATCAGGCGGCTGCCACCTCCGCCGTCTATGCCAAGGTCGACCGCGACGCGCTGCGGCAGGTCGCTCGTCCGTGGCCGGAGAGGCCGGCATGAACCCGCTGCGCGACGCGCTTGTCGAGTATCTGGCGGTCCGTCGAGCGCTTGGCTACAAGCTGGTGACCGCCGAGCGGCAGCTCTCGGAGTTCCTCGACTACCTCGAGGCGCGCGGCGAGGATCAGATCACGACCGAGCTCGCGCTCGCGTGGGCGACTCGGCCCGGCGGGCACGCTGGCTATCACGCGCATCGCTGGCAGACCGTGCGGCGTTTCGCGCGTTATCTGCACGCCGCCGATCCGGAGGTGCAGGTCCCGCCGGCCGGGCTGGTGAGCGGCCGCTCACGCCGCGCGACCCCGTACCTCTATACCGATCAGGAGATCGCCGCGCTGCTCGCCGCCGCCGAGATCTTGGGAACCCCGCACCGCACCGCGACCGTGCGAACGGTGATCGGGCTGCTGATCGTGACTGGGATCCGGATCGGGGAAGCGATCGCATTGGACCGCGACGATCTCGATCCCCGGCACGGGGTGCTGACGGTCACCGGCAAATACGGCAAAACGCGCGAGCTGCCGTTGCAGCCCAGCACAGTCGACGCGCTGGGAGAGTACCTGCGCCGACGTGACCGGCCACCATCGCCGCCCGCTGAGCGCGCGCTGCTGGTCTCCGAGACGGGCACCCGGCTGCTCGTCTCCAACGTCCAGCACGCGTTCGCCAGGCTCCGAGCACATGCCGGTCTGGTGCCACGGTCGGCGTCGTGTCGCCCGAGATTGCACGACGCGAGACATTCGTTCGCCGTGCGGACACTGCTCGACGCGTACCGCTCCGGCGAGGATGCCGGCGTCACGCTCGCGCGATTGTCGACCTATCTGGGGCATTATGCGGGTGATCCTGTCAAGTGCGATCGGCTTGGTGGTATGCGAGCGCGGCACCGAGGAAGCGGTAGGTCCACTCCTCGGCGAGCGGGCGTGTCTCGGCGAAGTGGATCGGGACGGTTGGGTAGCGGACGGTGAGCGCGGCGAGCATCTCGGTCACGAACCCGGGCTGGGTGTGCTCGAGCTTGAACAGGCTGGAGTAGCGCTCCTCGATCACGACGGCGGCGCGGGGGATCGTGGCGAGGTCGGCGAGCGCGTAGGTGAGTTGACCGTCGATCAGGCGGTGGACGAGGTCGGAGAGGCTCTTGCGTTCCACGACCGCGACGATCTCGCCGTCGTGCGTGACGGCGTAGTCGCCGGTGGGGAGGCCCTGGCGCTGGGTCGTGGCTTGTTGTTGGGAGAACTTATAGGGGTAGCGCTCGCGGCTGTCGATGAGGATCGTGAGCTCGGAGAGCCCGCCAGCGAGGCGGCGGGGGACGCGGATCCCGGGCCGGGCTTGGCGGGTGGTGCGCGCGGTCTGCCAGAAGATGCCTTCGCGGCCGCCTTGGATGTGGGTGAACACCAGCTGGGAGCGGTTCTCTCGTGGGCGGTCGAGCACGAGGTCGATCGCGACGCCGCGTCGTTGGCAGGAGCGGATCGGGACTTGTTCGATGATCTCGGGATCTTCGGGCCAGCGGTCGGCGCGGTGGCAGTAGACCTTCGCGGTGCGTGGCCAGCTGTCACGGGCTTTGAGCACAAGCTCGCCGGTGGTGAGCGGCAGCCGGATCAGGAACGGCAGCGTCGAGTCGGGCTCGGGGTTGGTCGCGACCTCGAACAGGAAGGGCTCAGGCATCTGTGAGCTCATGATGCCTGCTGGTCGAGTCTGGCGAGCAGCCCGTCGAAGATCTTCAGTCGCCCGACCTGACCTTTGTCGGCGGCGTCGGCGCGTTGACGTTCGAGTGTCGGCCGGAACTCGTGCGTCGTCTGGAAGTAGGTGCACGATTCGCAGATCGATTCAAAATGGCAATCGAGTCCGACGGGGCGGGCGCAGTACCCGTTGCCGAGCATCCGCCGGTGCATCTCTGAGCGGAGTTTGCGCATCTCGGTCCCCTCCGCGTCGGCGGGGAGTTCCTTGGGGGCGTCGTAGAGCGCTTCGACCTGCGCGGAGACTTTGAAGTACTCATTGGCGACGGTGCGGTTGGCGATCTTGGCGTAGACCATCGTCATCCGCATCGACTTGTGCCCCAGCAGCGCGGCGATCGCCTCGAGCGACATGCCGCGGTTGATCGCCTGGGTCGCCAATGTGTGGCGGAGTTGATGCGGGGTCACGGTGCCCAGGCCGGCGTCCTCGGCGACTCTGAGTAGCGCCTTGCGGACGCTTTCGGGTCCGATCCGCCGGCCGTGTGCCATGAACAGCCACGGTTCACGCAGATTCGCCGGACGGCAGGCGACCCACTCGTCCAACAGTTCCTTGAGCTGCGGGTGCAGTGGGATGTAGCGGTCGGTCCGCAGCTTCCCGAGCGGCACGTGCAGCCAATACGCGGCGCCGATCTGCACAACCGAATCGATCTTCAGGTCGAGGAACTCGCCGCGGCGCAGTCCGGTGCGGGCGAGGAACTCGACCGCGAGACGCGCGAATGGATCGTCGCTCGCGCGGGCGGCCTGGATCAGTTTCTTGGCGGCGCCGTCGTCGATGAACCTGGGCAGCGGGTCGTCGAGCTTCGGCACGTCTCCGGGGAACATCAGCGTCCGGGCCGGTGCGTCCTCGCCGTTCCACTCGCCGAGGCGCTCAAGGCAGATCCGCAGGGTTGAGAGCTCGCCCGCGATCGTGCGTTTGGATAGTCGCCCGCCGCGGAGGTTGGGCTTCTGCGTGACGTGTCGCTTGTAGCGCTCGATGTGCGCGCGGCGGAGGTCCCGGACCGCGGTGACCTCGGGCGTCTGGTCTCGCAGCCAGAGCGCGAACTCGCGCACGGTGCGCTCGAGGTGCGGCATCGAACCCGGGCGCAGCGTGACGCGCATCTGCTCCACGTAGCCCAGCAGTGTCTCTGCCAGCCGGGGTGGGACGCTCGCCCACTCCCGCGCGCGCACGGCGGCCTGGTTCGATGCGCGCTTGCGGGGCTGACCGTCGATCACCCCGGCGTGGTAGAGCGTCGCCTCCGCGCCGTAGAGCCTGGTGCTCAACGTGATCCGGCCTGAACGCGCACCGCAGCGCTGGACTGCGTCGAGCAGCTCCCGGCTCGCCGCATCGAACTTCGCGCGAGTGAGCTTGTCCGGCGGCACACCCGCGACCGCGGCGACCTTCGCGACCGCCCACCACTGCAACTCCGCCACCTTCGGCGTGAACCCGATGCTGGCGGCGATCTGCATGAACCGCCGGTGGAAGTCGGGGTGCACCCACGCTGCCACCTGACCGAGCCGCTGATAGCCGCGGGCGAAGAACTCGGGTCTGGCCTGCACGTAGCCGGCGGTGATCATCCACGTCACCAGCGCGCTCTCACGCGCCTCCGACACGGCGCACTGCTGCTCGAGCGAGAGCCGCGGCCACCCCGCCGGGCCGCCGATCCGCAGCAGGAACGCGCGCGCTGGGGAGGTCACCTCATTCTCAGCGAAATGACCGGCCGCGACCAGATCCGCGCGGTAGGCGTCGATCAGAGCCTCGACCTCGGGGTCGCGAGCGAGCCGAGCCACTATGCCGCCTCTCCTTCGGTCGCGGTCGGGTCGATCTGCGCATCGATCGCCTCTGCCGCCCGCATGTACTCGCCCGCAAGCCAGTCGTTCGCCAAGTGCAGATAGATGCGGGTCGAATCGATCGACGCGTGCCCGGCCTGCGCCTGCAACGCCTCCAATGACATCCCCTGCTCCCGCAACCTCGTCAAGCACGTGTGCCTCAGCATGTGACAGGTCACGCGCGTGAGCCCCGCGCGTCCCCGCGCGCCATCGATCACCTCATCCAACCCGGCAGCCGAGAGCGGCAGCCCGCGCCGCGGGCCCTTGAGCACCACGAAACACGCGTCAGTGACCGCATCCGACGGCCGCTCGAGCTGCAGGTACTCACCGAGCGCCTCGAAGAACCGGCCGGAGACCGACACGACCCGCTCGCGACCGCCCTTGCCCGAAGCGACGAACAGCCGCTGCTCGCCCGGGCTGACGTCTCCAAGCCGCAATCCGAGAACCTCGCAGCGACGCAGCCCCGCCAGCAGCATGCCCAGCACGATCGCCCTGTCCCGCTGCGTCCGCAACGCGCCAAGCAGGCCGTTGACCTCGGCCGGCGAGAGCACCCTCGGCAGCGTCTTCGGCCGTCGCACCAGCCGCACCCCGCCCCGACCACGCTGACCGGCCCGCCGGCCAGCAAGACCCCGCGGCACCGGATTGCGCTCCACCCCCGCGTCATCGCGAACAATCAGGTACTCGAACAGGCCAGCGACGCTCGACAGTCGCCGCGCGATCGTCCTCGCTGACAGACCCGCCTCACCGTCCTCGATCCGCACCACGTTCTCGCGCCGAGGTGCGCGTTGCTCAGCGAGGAACGCGAACACGTCCGCCGACGTCACCCCCGCCGGCTCCTGGCCGACTACCTCGAAGAACACCTTCAGGTCATACGCGGTCGCCAGCCACGTGTTCACCGCGCCGCGCGCGCCGACGAACTCCAGATACGCGTCAACCAACGGATGCCCGAGCGTGATCGATCGCAACTCCCGCCCGTCCATCACGCGCCGCATGCTGGGTGTGAACGTCATCGCACTGCTCCTCCCTCAAAGACCACAGGACCGAGTCCGAACGATCGGCCCCCCGCCGGACGGCGCGCACGCGGTCGGCGCTCCGCTCCGGCCGCCCTCCGGGCGACCTCCGCTACGCACCCACCGCGTACCCAACCCGGGCGCTAAACCGCTACCGACACAGTCCACGTCGGGATCCCTGGCAAAGCCGCCATATCACCCGCATATCCAACACGCCGAGCCGTCATTCACATATTGGTATCTGGACGGTGCCCCGGAGCTCATGGGACTCGCCGCACAGCGGCTTGAACGTTCGATCGGAGGTACGCGATGATCACCATGTCCACCGCGATCCAGGGGTTCTTCAGCGACCGCCTGGTGCGTCAGAAGGGCTCAAGCCCCCACACGATCGCGTCCTACCGCGACACAATCCGGCTGCTGCTCACCTTCACCAGCCAACGCACCGGCAAGCAACCGACGAAGCTGACCCTCGACGATCTCGACGCCGCCAGAGTCGGCGCGTTCCTCGATCACCTCGAACGCGAGCGTGGCTGCAGCGCCCGCACCCGCAACCTCCGGCTGACCGCGATCCGCTCGCTGTTTCGCTACTGCGCGCTACGGTCCCCCGAGCACGCCGCGCTGATCGAGCGGATACTCGCGATCCCACCCAAACGCCACGACCGCGCGCTCGTGACGTTCCTCACCGAACCCGAACTCGACGCGCTCCTCGACGCCCCCGACCGCTCAACCTGGACCGGTCGCCGCGACCACACGCTGCTGCTGCTCGCCGCGCAGACCGGGCTGCGCGCCTCGGAGCTAACCGCGCTCACGCCCGCCGACATCCATCTCGGCACTGGCGCGCACGTGACCACGACAGGGAAGGGACGGAAACGGAGGATCACCCCGTTGACCAACAACACCACTGCCGCGATCGAGGCGTGGATCACCGAACGTGACGGCGCTTCCAGCACGCCGCTGTTCCCGACCCGCACCGGCCGACAACTCACGCGTGACGCGCTCGCTCGTCGGCTCACCAAATACTCCGCGCACGCGGCGCTGTGTTGCCCCTCGCTGAAAGACAAGAACGTCACCCCGCACGCGCTCAGGCACACCGCCGCGATGCGGCTGCTGCACGCCGGCATCGACACCTCCGTGATCGCGCTCTGGCTCGGCCATGAGCAGGTCGAAACGACACAGGTCTATCTCCACGCCGACCTCGCCCTCAAGGAACAAGCGCTCGCGAAAACCAAACCGCTCGACAGCACCCCCGGCCGCTACCGGCCGCAGGACCCGCTGCTGCGGTTCCTCGAGGACCTCGGATGAACGAATCCTATGCCGACAACATCCGTCGAATGCCCGCTCCTCGACCAGCGCTCGGCCCCCAACTCCACATAGCCTGGGGGTTCGGATAGGTACGCCTATCCGGACGTCCGGATAGGCGTACTTCTACGACCCGACCGGCGAGAAGGCGCAGGCGGTCAAGGCCCGCTACATCGGCGTCTGCCGCGGCTGCGGCGCGTACACGCAGCCGCGCAACGGCAAGGGGGACGCCTACGCGTACTGCAAGGCGTGCCATCCCGGCGCGATCGCGCGCAGCTGGACGCGCGAGCGGGTGCTCGACGCGATGCTCGACTGGCGCTCGCGTTATGGCCGGCTCCCGTCGTCGTATGACTGGTCGCGCACGCACGCGGGTCGACGCGGCGGAGAGGCGCTCGAGCGACTGGCGAAGGGTGAATGCCCCACGGCCAGCGTGGTCAGTGACCGCTTCGGAACATGGGCGGCGGCCCGCGCGGCGGCGGCGGTGATGACCCAAGCCGCGGACCTCCCCGCGTAGCGGCTCGGATCGGGACTTCGGGCCGCTTGCGCCATACCTCGGACTCATGAGGCGCGACGCCGAATCCCCGACCGAGGTTCCGACCCGGGACAAACCCCACCGCCGTCGCTCGGAGCAGATGCCAGCATGAGCCAACACCGGCCGGACAGAGCGTTCGACAGCCGGCCCGACGATCGCGTGCTCACCGACGGCGATGTCAACGCGATCGCTGAGGCGACAACAACACGGCTCGCGGAGATCGTGAGCGCGGCGCCGGGAACCTTCGCGCTGGTCGACGCGCGGCAGCTGGCGAGAGACCTCGGCGTATCGCTGGACTACGTGTACGCGCACGCCACCGAGCTGGGCGCGATGCGGCTCGGGTCCGGGCCCAAGGCACGCATTCGCTCTGATCTCGACCGCGCGCGACAGGCGCTCGAGGCCAGGGCAGGGAGGTCCAACGGCAGGCACAGGAGATAGCGCCCACGGGCAGCGACCCGCCCGTCAGCGGCCGCCACGGAGGACACAGCCAAACGATCCAACCTGCTGGGTCGGCCGCGAGACCGTCGGAGCGCGTGTGCGACGATGAGGGCTCGAGCGACGGTTCCGGCAGCGACCCCTCGCGCCGGCACCAGCAACCACCCGAACCTCGTCGATGCAGCACGAGACCCCAAGGAAGATCGGCTGATGCCCCGGCCAACCCAGGGCCATGTCGTCGAGCGCCCGTGGGCCGACGGCGAGACGATCAGCTACGGCGCGCAGGTGCGGGCCTATGGCCGCTACGAGAAGGTCACGTTCGGCACCAACAAGCAGGGCAGGAACAGGATGCGGGCAGAGCTCGAGACCGAGCGGATCATGCAGCAGATCGAGCGCGGGACGTGGGTTCCGCCGCGGCTTGAGCCGCGCGAGGACCGGCTCGAGGACGGCGATGGCGACGCTCGGCGTGCAGGTCGACGAGACCTTCCGTGCGTTCGCCAAGCGGTGGTGGCGCTCAAAGCAGCTCGATCTGGCCGAGAAGACGTTCGTGGACTACAGCTGGCGGCTCGCGTACCTGGAGCGGTTCTTCGGCCGCTACCGGCTGAGCGAGATCACGCCGCGGTTGGTCGACCGCTTCCGCGACGAGCTCGCCGAACAGGCGCACACGATCCGCCTGGCGGAGCAGCGCGGCCGGCCAGTGATGGAGAGCGCCACCGACAAGCGCGGCCGGACCTACGAGCGCAGGCGACGCCCGCTCTCGAACACCTCGATCAACATGCTGATCACGCTGCTCGGGCAGATCCTCCAGCAGGCGGTCGACTACGAGCTGATCGACCGCAACCCCGTGCGCGTCGGCGGGCGCTCGGCGCGGTTCCTCAAACGCGCGCGCCCGGGCCGCACGTTCCTCGAGGTCGACGAGTTCCACGCCCTGATGGATGCTGCCTCCAAGCTTGAGGCGGAGGCGCCAGCGAACCGCCAGGGGCTGGGACGGCGGGCGATGATCGCGACGCTCGGGCTGGCTGGCTTTCGGATCGGGGAGATGATGGACCTAAAGGTCGCGCAGGTCGATCTGCAGCGCTGCCGCTTCAAGCTCGCCGACGCGAAGACCGAGGCCGGCGTGCGCGAGGTCGAGATCACGCTCTCACCTGCGCGATGAGCTGCTCGCCTACGCGATGGACCGCCGGGCACGCGACCTGCCGCTCGGGCCCGCTGACCACTTCTTCGGCACCGCGACGGGCAAGCGCCGCGACCCCGACCGCTTCCGCGACCGGATCCTCGCCCGGGCCGTCACGCGCGCGAACGCAAACCGCGGCGAGAGCGGCCTGGCGCCGCTGCCGGCGATCACGCCGCACTCGCTGCGGCGGACCTGGGCGACGTTCTGCGCGATGATCGGCCGCGACCCGAAATGGGTGGCGGCCCAGATCGGGCACGTCAACCCGAAGTTCACGTTCTCGGTCTACCAGCAGGTCGCGACCCGCCGGTACATCGACGAGCAGGCGGTGTGGGCGCTGATGCGGTTTGCCGACGAGCCCGCCGAGCGCGTGCCGAGCCGGCAGATCACTCGCCTCCAGCGCGACGACGCGCGGGGGTTCTCGGGGATCGAGAAGGGCGAGTTCGACCGCGGCGTCGACCGCCTCACGGACGGCGCCGAGGAGCTCGACCACGGCGACTGATCGCGGGCCGTTTAACCCCGTGATTAATCCCGTGACCCGAAACGACCCAATCGCAAGCGGATCACGGCACTCCTCTCACGAGAAAACCCCGCGA
>CAWCDS010000021.1:0-253389 GCA_963794285.1 uncultured Solirubrobacterales bacterium | reverse complement strand
GCTTGCAAACGGGGTCTGCCGCATTTAGATCCTCGTGGCCCCACCGACCGTGAGTCCCGAGTTCCGCGCATTGCTGGGAAGACTGCCCGAAGGGCGGATGCTGGTGCTGGACGAGGAGCGGGGCTTGCCGCTCCCGGCACGGTCGACCGGACGCCGCTGGTCTACGCCTCAAGCTGTTACACCCCGGGGGCGTGGCTTCCCCGCGTGTGATGCGGTGGAGGCCGGATCGATCGGCGGCGTCGCTCATCCACTAGGCGCAGCGGTGGGGAGTTCCTCGCGCGCGGTCTGAGCGGGGTTGTCGACCCGCAGCGCGCGGTAGCGGAGGGGCTTGACGAGGTGAGGGCCCAACGTCGATCGGCCTTGGGTGCACGCCTCGGGCGGTCGTCTACTTGAGCTCGTAGCGTCCCTGGCACACGCAGGTGTCCTGGGCACCGGCGGGCAGGACGCCGTCTCGACCCGACCAGGGTAGGCGATGCTCGCGGTGGTGACCTCGTTGGGCTCGGCGGTCGTCATGATCCGGTGGGAGGGTGGGCCCGAAGGAGTGACCCGGGGGCGTCGAGCGCGGGGGCCGGGGGGTGTCAGTCCGGTTGTCCCGCACTGCATCGGTTTGCGGTAGCTGCGCCACGGCGGAGCGCTGAGTACGGCGTCGTAGCTAGCCCCCGGGCGGTACGGGCGGGCAGCCGCTCGGCTTCGGTCGGAGTCGCCATGGGTGATCGCCGCACGTGTGTGAAGGTACGCATAATTACGTATAGCGGAACGGGCGATCGGCGCTAGGGTGTTCGGGCGGCACGGCGTGCCGATGGGGCCGAGGCAGTTGCGCTGACAATCTCATGCTGGGACCGAGTCGAGGGAGCGAATGATGAAGCGGATGCTGCTTGTCGCCGCGGCGATCGCGCTGTTTGTCGCGAGTGCACAGAGCGCTTCTGCGTTGGCGTATCCGAGCACGTGCCCGATCGCCCAACCGAACGGATATGCGCCATGGAAGAACTGTCTGATCGACACCGAGGCACGAGCGATCCCGACTGGCTCCGGCGCCCTCACGACGTTGAGACTGCAGCGTCCGGAGGTCGGGATCACCGTCTCACCGCGGGTGGTCCGCTTCGGTCAGAAGTTCACTGTGTCCGCGGTCGAGTCGTTCCCGCCGTGCGAGTTCAATGACATCCCCTCCGTCCCGTCGGGATGTGTCAACTCTGGCTTGTCGGGCCTGACCGGGTTCTACCTGCGGCTTCTGCCGCTGCTGCCGCCGCAGCTCGACGTCGTCGGTCCTTCGCAGTACCCGGTGCTTCGCCAGAGCGGACCGTGCTCGATCCCGACTCACTGCACGTACGAGTTCGTGGCCCCGGGGCCGGGCGACGCGAGCACCGCCCGGCTCCTGCGGCATTGGATCGTGGCCGGGGTCAACGTGTACATCCAGCGCGGAGTGGAACAGGGGACCAACCGCGTGCAGTGGTCGCAGGATCCGGCCCGGACAGATGGTGCCGAGGTCGAAGCGGCGGTCCGTCTGTGCCCGCCGTCGGTGTCGTGCCCGAGCGAAGTGAGCGGCACCGTCACCCAGCAGGGCTCGGGGCGCACGGGGGTCGGCGGCGTGAGCGTCCGCGCCGGCTGCCCGAGCGGCGGCGCGACGACGACCGACGCCAACGGCCGCTACAGCTTCGTGCTCAACCAGGGCGACTGCACGATCTCTCTCACGCCGCCGTCGGGCCAGACGGCCGCCCCGCCGCAGCGGCGGATCCACGTGTCGCCGAGCCACAACCTCGCCGGGGTCGACTTCCAGGTCGGCTGCAACCACGGCAAGGCGGCCCGCGTCGCGGTCGCCGGCTCCAGCTGTCTCGACGTCTCGGTCAAGGAGATCGGCCACAGCCGCTCCGGGCTTGCCGTCCAGCCGCATTTCGCGCGGGAGGACGCGAGCCGGGCGTTCTTCCTCACGCCGTTCTCCCGGGTGTGTTCTTCGGGCTGCACCAACGTGCTGGTGACCGTGACCGATCCGCTCACCCACCAGCCCGTCGAGGGGGCCACTGTCGACGCCTCGGTGAACGCGATCCACGGCGCCACGGGTGAGAGCTTCCTCTGCGACCAAGTGGCTGGCAGGGATTGCGGGACACATCTGCTCAACTCGACAACGGATCCCGCCGGCCAGGTCCACCTCCTCTACTGGTCGCCCGGGCTGATCGCCGACGCCACCCCGCACATCAACGTGGTCGCCCGCGACGGCAACCACGAGGGACAGGGCGAGCTGACGTTCACGACCAAGCCCTACCTGATCTATGAGAACGCCAAGGGCACGCTGTCCCGCAAGGAGACACTCGAGCTCGCGTACTGGCCGGCGGGCAAGAGCCTCGTGGGCAAGCTCGGGAAGCTGATCGGCGGGCTGTCGGGGCTGGAGAAGGGCTTGAGCTTCTCGCTGAATGTTCTGATCGGCGCCGAGGTGGCGGCCGAGCGGGCTGTTCAGGTCCTCGAGGGTGTCGAGGCTGTGACCCCGATCGTCGGCGCGCTGGAGCTCGCGCATCTCGGCTCGGAGCTGTGGGAGCGCCAGGGCTTCATCGCCACCTTCCTCGATGCGCTCGACCTCAACGCGATCGGGATCGATGAGAACCCGATCGAGCGCGCGGTCTCCGCGGCCCCGAGCGCCGGCTTCGAAAACCAGCTCGCCAACTTCGGTACGGCCGCCCCGTTCCACGCCGGCGCCGGCGGCCTCCTGTGGGAGTACGCCACGCACCTGGACTTCCTGTTCGAGCACCACGACGTCGCGTTCGGCGCCCAGTTCCTGCACGTGAAGGTCTACGAGGTCTCCTACTGTCAGCTCGGCGAGATCTGCGGCCCGGGCTACCGGACATGGGTCGGCGCCGGGATCCGGCCGGAGCTGTACATCGAGGTCTCGGCCGAACGCAACCGCCGCGCCCAGTCGTTCTCGGCCCACGCGTTCACGATCTCGTATGACCCCAACGCCTGGGTCGAGGCCCAACACAACCTGCAAGGCCTCAACTGATCCCGCTCACGGGCACCGTCCTCGCCGCCACGCACGTCTGGGCGCTGCCGATGCGGCGCCACCGCCGAGCTCGCGGCGCTGCCGCTCCCGTCATCGAGCAGCCACGCCGCCGCGAACGACGAGATGGCTCCTCCCGGAGAGCCAAGAAGCCATCTCGGCTGCCCTAGGCCCTGGGAGGAGGGCTCCTGAAATCGGACACAGGCGGCCGGGCCGGCGCCGTAAGCGGCGGATACCCGCGCGAGCACGAACACAGGTGGCGGCCGGCGGACTGCGCGGGACTCGCAAATCGCCGATTGCACGACCCGTCCGCGGCTGTCCGCTGAGCGCGACGCCCGCCAGCTCGTCGCCGGGCCAACGAAGCGCTCACCCGAAGCTCTCGGAAGCCACGATCCAGGAGGTGTCGAGCCGTACAGATCAAGGGGATGGCCAGCAGAGGGTGCCGAGCGGTCGAGTCGCTGCGCCCTTGACGCGGGTCGAGATCGAGTTCGGTGGTCGTGGCCAAGATGGGCGCGCGGCTACGGCGTGCCGCTCGTGATGACGGTGATCGTTGCGCTGACCTGCACGGTGTCCGTGAACCCCGATGTCAGCGTGAAGCTTGCCTTGCGCGTGCGGGTGAGCGGCGTGCGCCACTTCCCCTTCACCTCCGCGAGCGCCACCTGGTCCCACTGCGGCGGCAGGGACGTTGACTGCGCGTCGAGTGGCCGCAGGTCGCCGCGGGCGCACAGGCTTGATGAGCCCGGCGCATAGCCGATCTGACCGTTCGCCTGCGTCAGCGGAATGCTCGCCCAGGCCTTGAAGGTGCGGAAACCCTTGACTAGTGAGCCGCCGGCGGGAGGCGAACCCGCCGTGATGTCGATGTAGCCGCCGGCCCTAGTCGGGATCGATCCCGGCCTGAGGAAGCAGGTGGCCGTGTCGCTCGAGCCGTTGACGTTGTTCTGGGTTGTCGCGGTCCCGCTCAGCGTCAGCTTCATCGGCTTGGCCTTCACCCTCGCACCCCGCGTGACCGTGCCTGAGAGCACCTCGTCCCACTTCATATTCAGATCGAAAACGTGGAAATTGCCCTGGTCGGCCGCCTCGTCGATGTAGCTGCCCGCGTACTCGATGCTGAAGCGCAGCGGCCCAGTGGCGTTCGGCTTGGGCTTCGGCTCGGGCTTTCGCTTCGAGCAGTCCAGCTTCGCGACGGACCTGCCCACGAAGTTGAGGAAGCTGCTCAGATCGCTGTTGAAATCTGCCGCGTCGCCGCGGATGACGACGTGCTTTGTGACCTCGCCGGTCCCGGGATCGACGAGCTTGAGGTCCGCGATCGCGGTCTCGTTGCTGAGCCTGATCTTGCCCTCGAGCGAGATCGTCGGGGCGATCGGGTTGTACGCGATCGGGAACGGCGTCTTGCCTTGATCAGACAGTTGCTTCTCCTGCTGGATCGCGTCCTGGCCGACCTTCGTGCGGTCCACCACCGTGTCGCCCTGCGTGTCGCACTGCGGCAGCATCCCGACGGTGATGCTCGTGCTCGCGTTGCCACCGTCCGTGACGCCAGACCCCGGCGCCGCGTCGATCGGAATGTCGCCCATGCCGATCACCTTGGCCACCGCGATCGTCGCCGCCGGAGATGCGCCAGGCACCTGAACCAGCTGCTGGTCGGCCAGGACCGCGGTACCGGTCTTCGAGTCTGACTCAAGGCCGCCCACCAGATAGTGACCCGGGCCCAGCGACATCGACCAGTGAGCGCCGCTTGGTCTGACGACCGCGGCGATCGTGCCGTTGTCGACGGAGATCGCCTCCACCGCCACCGCGGTGTGCCAGCTCTCGCGGGGTGAGCCGGTGAGCGTCCCCGAGATCGTTTGCGCCGCCGCAGAGCCCGCAACGCTCAACCACAGCGCCGTAGCGAGCGCGAGCCGAACACCACCTCGTGCCATGGCAATCGAACCTAACCCAGCTGCCTAGCGGTACGGGATCGTGGGGGACCTCGCCGCCTTGCACACATAAACCGTTCCCGCTGTCCCCTCGCTGCGCTGCTTGACCTTCGCATAGAACCGACCGAGCGTGATACCCGCCGATCCGCGAGCAGCGACTTGCCAGCGCCCCGAGGAGGCCGTTGTCGCCGACCCGAGCACGTCGCCATTAGTCCGGAACAGCGTCACCCTTCGCCCGCCCACGCACGCCGTCTTCGAAGAAGTGACCCTCCCGCTGAACAGAAGTCCCCGATGCGTGATCGAAACGTGCGACGCGAACTTCACAGTCCTCGTCGCGTTCGCCGCCGTCGATCCGAAGAGCAACGCCAACGCCACCGTCGACGCTGCGACTGCCACCACCCTCAAGCCCGTAAGCGTCATCGCCCAGGTCTCCCTCCGTGCCACGAACCACAACCGGCACGCCCGCTCCGACGTGCCGGCAAGAGCATACCCTCTCAATCGCACAGCCCCAAATGGATGGCAGTTGACCCGTGCGGCTCTCAACGCAGCTCAGAAGTCGCTCGCGACGGCATTCGGTGAGCGTTCCTCGCATGAGATCGGCCACGTGGCCGATCCAGGTTCGCCGCGGTCGGAGTTGTCGCGGGTTTCGGACCGCCGATCGCACGCACCTTCGAGTTCCGATTGACGGGCAAGCGACGGAGCGTGATCAGTCCGGCCCGACAATGACGCCGAGTGCGGCCACTGACTCGAGCACATCGACCCATGGCATCACAACACCCTTCAGGCAATCGACGGCTGCACGCGCCCCTCGCGCGGTCCGCGCGCACCGCGGCCCTTGGCTACGAGACGCCGGGACCCATCACGGCCGTGATAGAGCCACTCCACCCAACGGTACTTGTTGACCCCAAAGAGTCCGTCTCCGTGCGCGACACCCGGGGATAGCGGACGGTTGTTGTTCGCTGATGAGTCGAGAAATGAAAGTTGATGAACTCGAATCCGTCGCCAATGGCGCCGCGCTCGCGGAACGTGTAAAGCGCCGCCCCGTCGTACGGGGGGTCCGTCGGTTCGATCGGATTGGTGCATGTACCGTTCGCCGGGAACGAGCCGTCAGGCGCGCTGCCGAAGAGGACGTTCGGTACATGGACGGTCCAATGACCGTTACCGTCACTCGAATCTTCGTCTGAGAACGGGATCCCGGCCGTGACCGCCGGACGGTAGCTCAGGACCTGGCCGCACGCCGCGAAGGGAGACGAAAAGTCGGTGCTCCCCGACGCGGAGCTGAGCGCCGCGTCGGCGCCTCCCATCAGCTCACTGCCACCTTGCAGGTGAGCGCCCGGGTACGTGATGATCCAGACGACGTGGGCTGTCATGGCTCCCGCGTACGAGTTGGACTTGACCGAATTGTCGACTCCCTGCGCGCTGACGCTGCCGTCGAACACGAAGCAGAGCTGCTTGAGGTGCAGCGTCGGACACTTCGCGATCGGCGACGGGGGCTTTCCATGCTTGCGATGGCCGCGCACGTTCACCGCCCACTGATAGTCGGTTCCATTCGGGACGGCACCGTTCTGCGGGGCAGGGTCCTGGTTGCCGTCGAGTTCCGCCGGCCACCCCCCCTTCGGGTCCGCACGCGCCTTCGATGCACGCGCGGTGAGCGTGATCGTGCAGCCGCTCGCGCGCTTGGGCACGTCCAGAACAAAGTCAAGCAACTGCGGCGTGCGCCACTTCTCACCTCGCGCCTTCGCCGAACAGCCAGACGCTTTGACCAGTGCAAATCCGCCGTGCTCATCCATCACGGTGTCGAACCGCACCGACGCGTCCGTTGGACCGGTCGAGATCGTCGAGCGGTCGCGCGGGGTGACGCGCGTGATCGCCGGAGCCAGCGTCAACGGAACCGCTCCGTGCAGTCCCGGCCCGCTGCCGCTCTCGATTCCCGCACCGGTGCTGTAGCCACCAGCGTGAGCGGCTGAGGAGGTATCGCGCTCATCGGTCCCGCGAAAACCGGCCAACCGCTCGAAGAACAGCCCCATGTCGCCCGCGGCGGCCGGCTGTGACGAACACGTCTCACCCGCATAACCGAAGAACGCCTGCGCGTTGAACTGACGAGCCAGAGACGCCGACCCGCAGCCGGACGTGAAGATCAGACCTGTGTGCGCACCGCGAAAGAAATGAGCGATCCCAGCCGGCGTGAACCCCAGGCTGAGCTGCGTCCCGCCCGGTCCCGAGCCGGTCCTGATCCATGACCCGGACCAATGCTCGCCGACGAGATAGTGGTGTTTCGCCACGCCATAGGCGGCCGCTCCTGCAACGGAGGAAGGAAAGGTCTCCGCCGGTATGCCGTTCGAGCCGGAGCCATGCCCATTGACGATGACGATCCCGGCACCCGCCATTGCCGCGAAATCGTCCAACGTGATCCCGTGATGATCGAACGGATTGTTGCCCTCCTCGGAGTCTGACCACATCTTCACGCTGTAGTGATCCTGCTCCAGCCAACCCTTGATCCGCAGCTCAGCCGCCAGCGACGCCGGGTGCGCGCCCAGCGCGTCGAAGATATAGGCACGTGCATTGGGCGGAGTCGTCGCTCCCGAAGATGCGCCAGCCCAAGCCGCCGGAATCCCAGCCGGCGCGCAAATCACGACAACGGCGACCGCAATCGCGAGAACCAGCCGACCCAATCGCGCCCTCGCGCACAGCACAACCAGCTGCTCGAACGGCTGAATCAACCGAATCTCCATCCCCGAGGCCCCTAGGTCACCCGCCAGCCCGAGCATACCGATGACCGGGGCTACCGCCTAGTCGATCGACCAGACCGCTGAAAACGGAGAGCGGCTCACGGACTCAGGTTCGGCATGGCGCCCTGCGGATCCCTACTCCGTCCTGCTTCAGGCTCTCGTGTTGCTGCTCGGCTGTCATCGGTAGCTACCCGGACGCCCTCGACCCGCCCACAGATTCGTCCGTTCGCGCCTTAGGTGAGCCCTGGGGCAGGTCATGGCTGGCTGCAAACCGTCGCGGTTGCAGGTGGCGAGTGGGGTGGGAGCGGTCGGATGCGAGCGGCACGGTCCGGCTCGGAGCGGTCCCAGCCCGAACCGACTGGATGCCTCGGCTCGTGGCCGCACCAATATCGCGACGATGCGATATCGTTCGCGGCCCGGCAGGAGACGGGGCGAATCGAGGGGCGCGAAGATGGGGCGGCAACGCATACGGTGTGGTCGGCGAGGATCTGTGCAGCGATGACCGTTGCGGCTCGTCGCCCGCTCTTACGGACGGCATCCGCGACCAGCAGAAGCTTTTGGGGTCAGCCCACACAGCCCAGGCCTGATTTTGACCATGACCAGGTCCGCCGTAGTCGCGTCGCCGGACTCGCGCTAGCGCCGCTGTGTCACGTGCGCGCGGGGCTGCACGTGGGCGCGAGTCGAGACCCCGCTTCTGCTTTCACGCTTCTGCGTCCACCCAGGTCGAGGCAACCTCAAGGGGAAGCGGACGCGAACCGGCCCGCGAGTCTTGCGGCGGTTCATCGGCTTGAGCCGGCACGATCTCGTCCGCATGCGGACGCTCGCGTTGCCTGTGAGTGCGCTAGCACACGTTTCTGCCTAGCGGCCGCGGGTCGGTATTCACGGCCGGCGTGTGGTCGAACAGCTGTGGTGGGTGGATACGGAGATCGAGCTGCGGTGCTCCGCGTTGCGTTGCCAGCTCGGATGCCGCGCACTTGGCACGCGACCATGGCTCCGAGCCACGCTGGGACGCTACTCAACACGGCGACCACCATCGAACAATGAGGCCTTGTGTGCGTCGCGAGCTGAGATGTGGTCGCTGGATGTTGATCGGGGTGTGGGCGTGCGTGATGCTCGTGTTGCCCGCGGCGGCTGGCGCGCGCACTCACACCCTTCACTTGGACGCGAGGAACTCGCGGTTTTCGGACACCGGAGTCGCTCTTGCTGCGGGCCAGAAGGCAATCATCACAGCGACGGGAAACGGCACTTGTCAGGCCGGCAGTCACTATTACGCTTGCCCGGGGGGCCCCAACGGCTCGGGAATAGAGTGCGCGAACGTAGGCGCCGGCTTTGGCCCTGGGCCGGCCGGGCCAAATGTGCCCATCGGGGTTGTGGCAGGCAGGGTCGGCTCCGGCACCCCGTTTGTGATCGGCAGCAGAGGCACCGCCACCGGTCCCGGGGAGGTGTTCATCATCTATAACGACTGCATACCTCCCAAAGGCTATGCCGACAACGCCGGGTCGTTTCAGGTGAAGATCACGCCGGCCCACGAGTATTCGCTGTCGGGCGTGCTCACTGCGCCGTGTGACGGCGACGGTTGCAAGCCGGTACCGATGCGCGACGTCACGGTGATCGCCACGGATGGCGGCAGGACCGAGGCGGGCCTGAGCGATGCCGAGGGGCGCTACAAGATCACCGAGCTTGCACCGTCTGACTACACCGTGACCCCATCGCTCGCTCCCGGCGGCACCTCGACCCCGCCGAGCAAGCGGGTCCATCTCAACCAGGACGTTGCGGGCGTCGATTTCTCGCTGTGCACCGTGCCGCCCGTGGAGGGTTCCGCATGCGGTCCGACATTTGATTACGCGATGCCTGAGCGGTTCTCAAAGACCGGCGATCCCGTGGATGTCGACGCGTCGGTCTTCAACCCGAGCCACTTCGATGTCGTTCTGACTGTCAAGAAGGGCCAGTGCGACCCGACCGCGAAGTACGACTGGACGCGTGATGGTGGCCCGCTGCCGACAACACCGGGCGTCGGTGCGTGCCAATTCGATGTGCAGTTCCCGAAGGTGGGGGTCTACAACGTCACGGTCGAGCAGAGCGGCGGCGCGACTCCGGGGATCACGAGCACCGCGACAAAGAAGGTCGACGTCAAGGACCTCGTCATCGCCACGGTAGGCGACTCGCTGGCATCCGGTGAGGGCGCCCGGCCCTACAGCAGTGTGTCGTGTGACCGGTCCAAGAGCGCCTATGGCGTGCAGGCCGCCAAGAAGATCGAGACCGTCGACAAACGCTCCTCGGTCACGCTCGTGACGCTGGCATGCACGGGCGCCGTGACCGAGGATCCGTTTCACCTGACCAAGAACCCATCCGTCACGAGCGCGAGCAAGACTGGGACCCAACTTCCGGCCTTGAACGGGTACCTCGCCGGGCGGCGTATCGACGCGCTGTTGATCAGCGTCGGGATCAACGACGTTGGCTTCAGCGACATCCTGAAGGACTGCATCAGCTGGGAGTCGTGCTGGAGCCACAAAATCACGGACCCGCTTCAGAATGACCGCAAGGTCTCGCTTTCCGACTACGTCTCGACGCACGTCCGGGCGCTGAAGGAGGACTACGCCCGCCTCAACACCCAGATCCGCACATCATTTCCCAGGCCGCCCAAGCACATCTACCTCGTTGGGTACCCATCACCGGTCTTCGCCCGCACGGGCGCCTACTGCGAGACGATCATCGGGACCAAACTCCTTGGCATCACGCAGGCCAACCGCCAGGACGAGGTCGCCGGCGTCCAGACCGACTTCCTGAACCGGGTCGAAAGACGCCAACAGGACGCCGCACGGGAGTTCGGATGGGACTACGTCCAGCAGCCTGCGTCATTCATCAGCCACGGCCTGTGCGCCGCCGACCCCTGGTTCGTCACGGTGGTGGTTTGCGTCTGACTTCGCGATAGAGGTCGGGTCGTTTTTCACACCAATTCTGGGAGGCTGTTCGGGCCCTGGACCAGGAGGACGATGTGATGGAGAACGGCAAGCCACGCAAGCGGCGGCAGTTGGCGCCGGAGGAGAAGTGGGAGGTGTTCCTGGAGGTGTGCTCGCAGGAGCTCTCGCAGGCAGACGCTGCCCGAAAGTGGGGCGTCGATGTGAGTACGGTGATCCGGATCAGGCAGCTGGCCAAGGATGCGGCGTTGGCGGCGTTCGCCGCTTCAAAGCCGGGGCGGATGCCCTCCCCGGAGCAGGTCGAGCTCGAGGCTGCGCTGGCGGAGAGCGATCGGCTGTCGGAGGCGTTGAAGGAGTTGGCGGTCGAGCTGAGCTTGCACCGGGGAAGGCAACGCTCGGGCTTTTCGGCCCGGTCCCGACGCGCGTGAGCGCGGAGACCAAGCTCGAGCTGCTGGGGCTGATCGATGAGGCCGTCGCCGACGGGTGGGCGCACGCCAGAGCGTGCCGGGTGCTTGACCTCGCCGACGTCCGCGGGCACCGTTGGCGAAAGCAGCTGCGGGACACCGGCAGCCTTCAGGACGGCCGTCCGGGCGGTGGCGCGGTGTCCCGCGGCGGCTCAGAGCGAGTTCTGCCCGCGGCGTAGGATCACGTCCGATGGCGACCAAACCGCTCCCGAGATACCTAAAGCCCGGGCGGCTTCCACGCCGCCCGCGGCAGTTCATGCTCTACCGAGTCGGGCGCTCTGGCCTGGCTGCGCTCGCGCTCCTCGGCGCGCTCGCGATCGCGTTGCTTGTTCTTGGGCTCGTAGGCGTGCACGCCGTCACCGAACACTTCCGCATCCACTAGCCGTCGCCCGTGCGCTCCGGCGGTGCGAGCGCTCGCACCGGCGACACCGGCTGGTGGAGCGCGCACGCCGCACGGTCGCCGGATGCTCAACATCGCTCCTTATGGCTCGTTCTCGAGCAGGACACGGGGCGGTTCGCGGAGCGTTGGGCGACTGAGACGCCGGCGGGGCCTGGCGTCGGACACTCGCAGCGGGTGCTCCGGGCGCCCGGGTCGACGGGGCTTCTGGGCGGGCTCGGTCGGCGCCGTGCCGCCGTCGGCTTCGAGTTGGCCCAATGGTGGGCCGGTTCGGTCGGTTAGGGGGACGCAGACCGGAAACGGCGGCGACTTCGTTCAACGCTAGCTGGAGCACGGCGCAGGCGACGCGGCGGCTCGGGCACCAGACCAACGCTGATCCCGTCTGTTGTTGAACCGTCTTCGTGCGCGTCGTCCGCTTGTCACTGCGACTCTCGCGGTTTGCCGAGGGATGGTGGCGCTGTCACGCCACCTCGGTGGCGCGTATGGGATGAGGTTCTGCGGGGGTGGGTTGGGCGGGGAGCCGCTGTGCGGGTAAGCTTGCGCTGACGGTGGTGCCGTTGTCGGGGGAGGATGCGATCTGGACGGTTCCGTGGAGCAGGTGGGCGCGCTCGCGGATGCCCAGTAGGCCGAATCCGGAGGTGCTGGTGGCTGGGTCGAACCCGTCGCCGTCGTCGCGGACGGTGAGCTCGACTGTGTCTGTGTTCTCGCGGGTTTCGATCACGGCCCGGGTGGCGTGGCCGTGTTTGGTGGCGTTGGTCAGCGCTTCTTGGATGATCCGGTAGATCGCGGTCTCAAACTCGGGGGTGTGGCGCGTCGGTTCGCGGCCTTGCTCGTAGGCGAGCTCGATCGAGCTGTCGATCTCCATGCCGTGGCGGCTCGCGCGTTCGCACAGCGCCGCAAGCGCGGCTCCGAGGCCGAGCTGATCCAGTGCGGCAGGCCGCAGGTCGGTGACGAGCGCGCGGAGGTTGGAGATCCCGTCCTGGAGATGGTCGATCGCCTCAGCGACGGCTTCTTCCAGGACCTGCAGGCCACCCTGTCGCTGAGCCGTTGACAAGCTCACGCGCAGGCCCGCGAGGCTCTGCAGCGTTTCGTCGTGCAGTTCTCGCGCCCAGCGTCCGCGCTCGGCTTCCGCGGCCGCGAGGCGCTGGCGTTGAAGCTCGGACGCGGCGCTGCGAGCGGCGGCGACTGCCGTGGCCGCGCTGGTCGCGAACGCCTCCAACAGCCGTTGATCCTCGGCGGTGAACTTCGGCCCGTGATGCAGCCGGTCAAGAGCGATCAGAACGCCGTAGCTCTGGTTGTGAAAGACGAGCGGGACGACCAGGCCGGCGTCTGCACTGACACCGTGCCGGCCAACGCCGTCTTGGTCAAAGCGCGCGCGGTTGAGCTCCACCTCCAGCCGCTGCGTGGAGCGTGTGCGCAGCGCCGCGCTGGCGACACTGTCAGCCAGCGCGATCCGCTGCCCGGTCAGACCCGCCGGCCGGTCTCCGGCCGCTGCAGCGACGATCAGCTCGCTTCCGTCGATGAGCTCGATCAGCAGGATCCGTGCCGACACCAGCGCGCGTCCGCGCTTGGCGACCAGCTCGAGGATCACCTCGACGTCGGTCGCGCCAGCCACGACGCGAGCGATCTCCGTGGTCGCCTCGAACGCCGCGACCGTCCGAGCCAACTGATCGCCGCGCGCCGCGGCACCGCTGTAGCGGCGAGCGTGATCGATCGCGACGCCCGCGAACCTCGCGAGCATCATCGCCGACTCCTCATCCTCCTCAGTGAACGAGGCGCAGCCCGTCTTCTCGGTCAGATACAGACTCCCGAACGGCACCCCTCCTGCGAGGATCGGGACCCCGAGGAACGAGTGCATCGGCGGATGCCCAAGCGGGAACCCGTATGAGCGGGGATGCTCACCGACGTCAGAGAGACGCAACGGCACCGGATTGCGGATCAGCTCGCCAAGCACGCCACGGCCGCGCGGCAGCGCACCAATCCGAGCGCGAGCGTCCTCGTCGATGCCCACCGCGATGAATTGCTCAAGCTCCGTCCCTGAGGCGTTGAGCACGCCGAGCGCCGCGAATTGCGCGCCAGTCAGCTCACGGGCGGACTCCAGCAGCCTGTCGACCACCACCTCCAAGTCCAGCTCGCCAAGCACACTGCCGGCGATATCCAGAAAGCCACGAGCCTGCTCATCCATCACCCCACCTCCTTGCATACCACCCCGATCGCAATCGAATCGATCGCCGTGCGCGTGTGGAGATCGGACCGAACGACCCGGGGCCGGACAGGTGCCCCGGCTCGTTTGGAGTCGCGCCATACACGCGGCAATGGCTGCCGGCGGATGGTGCTGTGCGCTCCGTCGGTTCGACCGCTCCCGCCCGTCACGGAAGCCTCGCCGCGTACCACGAGGGGCGCGTCATGGTCGCGGCAAGCATCAAAAGACCGGCACGTCGCGGCCTGCCCCGCCGCGTGCTGCGGTGACATGTTCATCGCCTGCGATCAGCCGGCGCCGGAGTGGCGAGCGGGCTAGCACCTGGGAGCGCGTCGGCAGCGTACAGCTCGCCGCTCGGCAGCGTTGAGGCAAACAGCCCGACGGTCACGCCCGCGCGTGCCACGCACCGCGGGCAGTGCTCGAGGATCAGCCACCGTGCCTTGGGCGTGATCGTCAACCCGCAGCGAGGGCAGTTCAAATGAATCCGCCCGGCACCGCCGCCAGCCGGATCGCGCATCAGAAGATGCGACATCGCTCGACTCAGCTCAGCGCCCGCGATCGTTGCACCCAGGCCGGCGCTGCCGGGCGCACGAGGTGCCTGCTGGCCCCTGAACGGTCCGAGCTCAGTTCCCGCTGCGATCCCCGTGCGAGGTTCACCAGGTGGGTGCTGAGGGTCATGCATCGGATGTTGGTCCGGGTGTGGCTTGTTGATCGTCGGCCGGAGTGTCTCGCAGGTCGAGCACGAACGACTCGATCGCAACGTCGGGATTGACGTGGTTAGAGCTCATGAACGCGGCAACCTTCCTGCCGCTCAAGCGCTCAACGATCGCGGTCAGCTCAACGCGCATCGACTCCTGATAGGTACGACGGATCGCGAGCACCGCCTCTTCCCTGCCATCGCGCACGAGGCTGAGCTCCCCCTTCGTCAAATTGTCATGCAACACACAGACGATCAGGTTCTCCTCCACATAGCAGCGCGAGCGCGGCGCCCCACGCCCGGTGTACTCCGACATCAACGAGACGATCGCGTTCGACAGCGCAGCAGCAAGCGATCCCTGAGAGCCCGTCATCGAGCCCCCCGGCCACGACGGGCAGCGACGGTCGGTGCGCGGGAACCGGACGTGGCCTGGTCGCGTCTGGCGAACTCGCCGGTCAATCTCGCCAGCAAACGCAGCTTGGCGTTGCCCTCACGCGCCAGCTTGGAAGTGCTCGCGGCAGCCGGGCGCGACGATCGCCCGATCTGCGCCCTGACGGCCGAGTCGAGATCGCCTCCGCTGCAAGATCCGCGCATCCGTGACCTCTCCTTGACTCCTCACAAGAGCCGACCAAGTGCACGGACCAGAATCTTGGCGGCCAGCGCGTGACCGCGAACTCGTTCCCGTTCGCTAAGGCGCAATCCCAAGCACAATCACCGACTGCGCGACACGGACCGCTGTGCGAGCGATCCTACAGCGCCGCAACCAGTTAGCAAGGCCGAACCCGCAACACTCGGCACGAACTGGCGATCAAGACCGAACCGCAACGCCCGACGTAGACGCTGCGGAACGTCGCGGCCCCTGAGAGGACCGGCAAGCACGTCCCCGGGCTCATCCCCGCTGGAGCCATCGCCAGGATCGAACCCCTAGCTCGCCGCCGGCGAAGTCCTCGATCGAGACGTCCCTTGCCCCGAGCCCTCAACGCGAACAACGACCGCCCACGCGCGCGATCGGAACCATGTACGCGCAACCGACCCGTATCCTGAACCTACGACCAGGGCTTGTGAAGGTTCAGACAACCGTCCCGGGGCCAGGTCGAAGAACACAAGCGATGGACGGACAACGCCTCGCCGGCCTGTCCGGACACTGAAACAGAGCAGATGCAACAGCCAACTGCCGCCAGCAAGCCTGTCCCGCTCGCCGGCGGGCAGCTACTGACGGCGATCTCAACCGGCATCGTCGCGCTGCTGCGCGAGCACTACGGCCGCGGCCCGATGAAAGCCAAGACCTACGTGATCGACGACATCATCGTCGTCGTCATGCGCGGCAGCGGCTTCACCGCCCTTGAGAAGACGATCATGGACAGCGGCCACCCCGACCGCGTCGTCGCGATGCGCCACGACTTCCAAACCGTCATGACCAAACACTTCACCGACACGATCGAGACCCTCACCGGCCGCAACGTCATCGCGTTCCTCTCACAAGCCCACGTCGACCCCGACCTCACGATCGAGATCTTCTTCGTCGACGGACCCCTCGAAGGATTCGGCGCGATCGAGATCACCGCACCCGAATAGAGAGTCCGACCGCGGGCGATGTACGCAGCCCGCCGTGACAGCCGGGCAGCAGGAGGCAAGGAAGACACGTTTGCGGTGCGCTGGCCGCCGCGGCTTCGTTGTGTGGTGGGTAGTTGACCGCAGGAGTGATGCGGACTGCAGCGGTGGCGCTCGACCCGCTCGCGTGCTTGGCTGTGTTGACGTGCGAGAGGCGCGATGGAGGGAGAGGTGCGATATGGGTGAGGTGCTGTATTTCCATCACGGCTCCTCCCGCGAGCATGACCCCCGGATGTTCCTGCCCGAGCATCCCGATACTCCCGAGCGGATTGACGCGATCGAGTCAGCGCTCGAGGGGGCTGGCTGGGCGGGCTGCTCGCGGGTACAGGCGCCGGCAGCCACGTTCGCCGAGCTCGAGCTGGTGCACGCACCGATGCTGATTCGACACATCCGTCGGATGTCGCGCAGCGGCGGCGGTCAGATCGACCAGGACACGTTCGTCGGAGAAGCGTCCTACACGGCGGCGCTGCACGCCGCTGGCGGCGCGTGCGCGATGGTCCGCGCGCTCGTCCGCGGCGATGCGCAGGCGGCGTTCTGCGCGCTGCGACCATCCGGTCACCATGCCGGGCGCGAACAGGCGATGGGGTTCTGTCTGTTCAACAACATCGCGATCGCCGCCGAGCTCGCGATCCGCGAACTAGGCCTTCAGCGGGTGTTCATCCTCGATTGGGATGTGCATCACGGCAACGGGACCGCCGAGTTCTTCCGCCGCCGCTGCGACGTGCTGTTCGCGAGCATCCACCAAGCCGGCGTCTACCCCGGCACCGGCGCCGTATCGGACATCGGGACGGGCGAGGGCCTTGGATACACGATCAATGCCCCAGTTCCAGACGGCGCCGAGGAGGACATGTGGCTCTCGGTGCTCGAGCACGTCATCATCCCGGCCGCTCTGGAGTTCCGCCCGCAGCTGATCCTGATCTCCGCAGGCTTTGACGGCCACAGCGCTGACCCGCTCGCGGGCTGCGCGCTGCAGGCCAGCTCCTACGCCAAGATGACCGCGCACGTGATGGACCTCGCCTCGCACGTGCGCGCACCGGTCGGCGCCGTGCTCGAAGGCGGCTACGAGCTCACCGCGCTCGCAGACAGCGTGCTCGCGATGATCGGCGCGCTCGGCGGGCAGACCCAAGCCGAATCGATCGCGCCAGACCCGCTCATCACCTCCCGAGTCGCCGCACACGTCGGGCACTTCTGGGACCTGTAGGCCCGTTTCTGCAGCGCACTCCAATTTCGCCGCCCAACGGTGTCCGGGCACCGACCGCGGCAGCGCCGGCCAGCCGCCCGGGACCAACCAGCCATTCAGCACCGCGAGCTTCATCGTTCACCCCATGCACCAGCCGCGCAGCGCGCGCAACGTCGACGCGCACGACGACCACACCGCACGAATCCCAGAGTCCAACTCGCAAATCGACCGGGCCCTCCTCATCGCCACGGAAGGGGCCGCACCGAGTCCGGTCGACTGTTCGCAGAGCGTTCCCTTGCGGACGGGCTCAGCTGCTTCAGATCTCGATTCGTCCGCGCTCGAGCGAGCCCTGAGTTCCGCGCGCATACCAGGGCCGGGCGCCAGCGGGGAGTGGTGTGCATCGCGCGAGGAAAGTGTGAGTGACGCGGCCGGCGGTGGCGCTGCTGAACGCGACGGTAGTGGTCGACTTTGCCGCATTGCAGAGCGGAAGCACAAGTCGACCATCCTGCGTACGAGACAGATGCGGCGGGCGCTTGAAACCGAGCACGTCAGCCAGTCATCAACCGAAGCAACCGACGCGCTAACTGGCCGGGCTCAGGATCACGACCGGGATCTCGCGCGACGTGCGCTGCTGGTAGACCGCGTATTCGTCGTACATCGCGACCAGACGTGGCCAAAGCCGCTGCTTCTCCTCAGCCGTAGCCTGACGGGCGACGACCGCCCGGCGCTCGGATCCGACCTGCACGGTCGTGCTCGGACTGGACATCAGGTTCAGGAACCAGGCCGGCATCGCGTCCGAGCCCCCGCGCGAGCCGACGATCACCAGATCAGCGCCGTCGCTCAAGTACAGCACCGGGGTCGTGCGCGCCCGTCCTGTCTGACGCCCGAGATGGTCGAGCAGCAGCACCGGCGCCCCCTTGACCTTGCCGCCCAGCCGACCACCGGTAAGGCGGTACACGCGCACATTCAGATCGACGAACGACCTGACGAGCTTGAACCGGAGCGAGCCAGGCGGAGGAACTGTTGGGCTGGCCATCGCCCGCCGGAGCCTACCCGACGCCCTTCGCGCACGGCAGGGGCCGTGGAGTCGCCGACGGGATGCCGTGCGACAACGAAGGCAGGTCTGCGTCGACCGTCGCGAGCCGGCCCGAGCGTGGCTCCTCCACGCCTGAGGGGGCGACGCCAGAGTCGTGGCTGCTTCGGGCCGAGAGCAGAAGCGCGAACGGTCCAACTCGGGGCACCTGAGACTTCTGAGGATTCGTAGGAGCGACACTGAGCCGACGCTCGGGTAGCCACGCCCGCGTGCGGTAGTCAGCGCCCCAGCGGGCGTCATCGAGGTCGGCACCTTCCAGATGCGTCTCGGCGAGGTTCGCCTGGGTGATAGGCGCGCCAGCTGAGGAACGCCCTCTTTAGGTCGCGCCGTTGGGGTGTGCCCTCTCTCTGCAGGTCCGCTCTCGGTGTGTCCCTGCAGGTCCGGCCCCGTTGACGATGGCGTGCAGGTTCGCGTCGGAGAGCTGGAGCCCGAGACGCCCCGGGGAGGCGTAGTCACCCTGGGGCGCTTGTCGAAAGTTCAACGGCCCAGCCTGGAGTCGGCAGGCCGTATTTCTCGACAAGTATCAGTCGCAATTGTCCAAAGCCCTGGTCGGCGTCCCGCAGCAGCTTTAGTTTAGGCTCAAATAATCGAGGTGCGCCTCGGCGAAGTTGACCGCGACTTGAAGCTCTTCATCTGATGAGGAGTGGAGAATGGCTCGCTTGATTTCATAGTGCACAGAGAGGTGAGTCTTGTCCTCCTCGATTGGCCTCTGAATCTGGAGCTGGAACTGTTGTGCGCACCTCACGATCTTTTCCAAGGCCTCCCATTGAGAATCGCCAGGCTTTCTTGTGTTCGGCTTGTACAACGCATATGCGAGCGATCCAGAGGCCTGGTCGATGTGTGGCGTGATGACGTGGCTCTCGTTGAAGGCCGTTAGCTCCTCGACGAGGCTCTTTCGTTCTTCGTCGGACGCGTCTGGCTGCAGTAGGCGGACGCGTCGAAGCACTCGCCGGTAGGTGTTGTCGTATGTCCGCATGGCCGCGACGAGAACCCCCGCATCGAACAGGATCTGGGCGGCGGCTTGAGCCTTCTTTTTCTTCGTCCGTTCGCTGGCTTCCCTGCGCCATGTTCGCGCGCGGTCGATCAGATCAAAGAGGGCCTTAGCGTCGTCGATGACCATCACGCGGAACCTTAGAGCGTCCCCTGAGTGACTGCGTTTGACGCCCAGGCGAACCCATCCACCAGTCGGATCGCGATCCAGACGCCAGCGCATCGTGGTGGACCAGAGCGCGCCCCTCCAACATATGGAGGCGCCCATGCTGACGGCGGCAGCTATCGGGAGGAACGACACGTCGCGGCGGCTTCCCCACGCGGTGCGTAACTTCCCGCTATCCGCGCACGGCGAGGACATCGACGTCTACGACCAGCAGTGCTGCTCGTAGGACGCAACGGCAGCATCACCTCGACTGCCGCTCATCGCCCGAAGCAGCCACCATTTTCACGTCGAGGACCCCTCGGGTAGCTGCTGCAAACGGACGAAGGCAGCCACGCCAGCGCCGTCAGCGTCAACTACACGCGCGAGCACGAAGTCAAGTCTTGACCCTGCCACTCGCCAGCGTCGCGCTCGTCGCCCAATCCCGAGACTAGAGCGGCGCTGTTCGCTCAGCCTTCCCGTTGTGCGACGCGGTGGCGCCAGCAGGGAACGGCGGCAGAGAACGCTCGGGACCGTCCGCCGATCGATCGGCTATTGCGACGATTCAGTTACTACGTCTTGCGTTATTACGCAGGACGTAGTACCATGCTGACTGTGAACTCCAGAAGCCGAAGTGACGAAGCTGCGGCCGGGCGCTCTAACGACCCGCCGCTGCTCATCTTGACCAGCCTCGCCGAGGGCGAGAAGCATGGCTACGCGCTGCTGCAGGACATCGAGCAGTTCGCCGGTGTGCGGCTCGGGCCCGGCACGCTGTACGGCGCGATCGGCCGGCTGGAGGAGCGCGGCCTGATCGAGGCCGTCGAGGGATCCGGTCGGCGGCGGCCGTACCGGTTGAGCGCCGCCGGCGCCGACGCGCTGCGCTCCGCGCTGGCCGACCTGCGCACGATCGTCGACGAGGGCTCGGCGCGGCTGGCCCGCCGGCCGGCGCCGATCGGCTTCGCGATCGGAGCGGCCTGATGACCGCCTCGCGGACGATCGGCCGGCTCTTGTCCTGCTATCCGTCGGGCTGGCGTGTCCGCTACGGGGACGAGCTGGAGGCACTCATCCTGGACATGACGGATGGTCGCCGGGTGCCCTGGCGCGTGCGCGCTGACGTGGTCGGCGGGGCCGGGCGCGAACGGCTGCGCGCGGCCGGCCTGACTGGCGACGGTCCTGCCCCGACCCGCGTGCGGGCAGGCGCAGTGCTCGTGATGTGGGCGTGGGCGCTGTTCATCCTCGGCGGCGCGATCGTCGGCAAGAGCACCGAACACTGGCAGTCGGCGATGCCGGCCGGCGCCGGACGCAGCGCCGCCACCGCGGCGTTTGACGTGCTGACGGGCGGGGCGGTGCTGACCGGCGTGCTCGTTCTGGCCGGGATCGGGGTGGCGCTGCCCAGCATGCTCGGGTGGTTGCGCGACGGTGGCTGGCGCCAGATTCGCGGGCCGATCGTCACCGCTGCGTGGCTGAGCGCCGCAGTCGTCGTGGCGACGGTCGCGCTCGTCGCGTGGGCGCACGGTCTGAGCGCCCACGCCCGCAACGGGCATGATGGCGCCTACGGGATCGCGTTCCTGGCGTGTGCGGCGTTGTGTGCCGCGACGCTGCTGGCCTGGACGTCGGCGGCCGCGAGGACCGCTCGCCACCTGACCCTGACCGCCCGGACCCTGCGCTGGCAGGCGCGGCTTGCCTGCGCGGCCGCGGTCGGGATGGCAGTGATGGCGGCCGCCACGCTGGTCTGGTGGGTGGTCGTGGCCGATGCGGCACCGGGCGCGCTCACCGGCGGACCTGATGGCGGCCACCCGTCGGCGATCGTTGCCCGGCTGGTCGTAGCGATCGTGTTCATGCTGTCGGCGACGACGCTGGGCGCGATCGGGGCACGCCGCGCCGCCGGCGCGATCGGCGCCCTGCCGAGCGAGTAGCCCGATGTCAACCGCGGTCGAGAGGTCGACGGGTGCACTGGCTCTCGCTGGTGCTGCCGTGGCACTACTGGCCGCGATGGACGCAGCTGCTCCAGGGGGGCCGGCAGAGCCTGCTCGCCCGGCCTGCTCGCCCGGCTGATTGCGATCGCCGTCGCGCTGATTGCCACAGGGATCATTGGAACCCGCCGCGACCCGGGGGCCTAACCCCAACCGGGAGTCGGCTCCGGGAAGCTTCGTGTCGTCTCTCCCCTGATCGCGGGCGGTTTGCGCGCGGCGGGCGACGGGCTCGTCACGTAACACCGGGGCGTGTCGACGCGGCGTGGCTCGACGACGAGCGCGCGCACGCCCAGCACGGCGACTTCTACGGCGGCTGGATCACCGCCGATCTGATCGGTCCGTTCAAAGGCCCGTCCGGCACGCTCGGCTGGTGAGCCGGCGGATAGCTCTCCCGGCAACTCGTCGTCCGAGGCCGGGCATCTCACGGCGGCGCTCGTCGATGACGCCACCACCGGACGTCCTCGGCGGCCGTTGAGAAGCGTCCGCTCGTCGATCGTCCAATGCGTCGTCGTCGAGTACGTCGCAAATTCGGGCCGGTGGTCGTGAGCGCGGGATCCGAGCGCTGGTGGGTTCCGACGCTGGGCAGCGCAAGACACCGGGCAGCCGCCAGCTCAGACCGAACTACTGTCTGACAGCGAGCGGTTGCGCGCTCCCGGGAAGCAGGAGCTGGCCGAGGGCCGCCTGGTTCTGGGATACTCGTGCTGGGGCTTGTGTCGCATCAGACCGTTATGTACGGGGCATCGTCCCCTGGGACTACCGCAGCCGATCGGCTGGCATGGCGCGCGGGCGTTTGGCGAGCGGCCGTTTTCGCGGGGGCGCTCTGGGTCGCGGCTCTGGCAGCCCCGGCTGGCGCGCTCGCACGTGGTTCGGCCGGAGACTCGTCGTTAGCCTCGAAGCGCCGGTAGTGGGTTGAGGTTGGATCCTGGGAACGTCCTCCCGGGCCGTGAGAATCGGGATTGCTCAAGATCTCGATCCGGACCCAGGAGGACACCCAGTTGGTGAAGCCAGAGGCTCGTCTTGAAACGGTAGAAGTGACGGCGGACGGAGCGGGACTGGTGTCGCACGCGGGCGTCGCGGTGCTGGTCGAGTTGGCAGACCGGGCCGGGTTGACGGCGGCGTTGTCGGTGGCGTTGGCCGGGACGCGGGAGCGGCGCTCGGCGCACGATCCCGGCCGGGTGCTGCGGGATGTGGCCGTGATGCTCGCTGACGGCGGCGATTGCGTGACTGACATCGACGCGTATCGCGGTCAGGAGCGGCTGTTCGGCGCGCGGGCGTCGGAGACGACTACGCACCGGGTGCTCAAGGCGATCGACGAGCAGCTGCTCGCCCGGGTGCGCTGTGCGCGAGCCGAGGCCCGAGCTCGGGTGTGGGACGCCGGCGCCCGTCCTGGGTCGATCACGTTGAACATCGACGCGACTTTGTTGACCGCGCACTCGGAGAAGGAGCGGGCGGCTGGCAACTACAAGCACGGGTACGGGTTTCACCCGCTCGGCTGCTGGTTGGATGAGACCGGGGAGGCATTGGCGGCGATCCTCAGACCGGGGAACGCCGGGTCGAACACGGCGGAGGATCACTTCACGGTGCTCGGACTCGCGCTCGCGCAGCTGCCCGCCGAGGATCTCCAACGCGAGATCCTGGTCCGCAGCGATATCGGCGGTCAGACGCATGCGTTCACCGCTGATTGCCGCGACGCTGGGATCCGCTTCTCGGTTGGCTACGAGCTGACCGAGACGGTCCGCGCCGCGATCCTCGACGTCACCGAATCGGCGTGGGTACAGGCGATCAACGCCGGCGGCGCGGAGCGCGACGGCGCGTGGGTGACGGAGCTGACCGACCGGATCGATCTGTCCGCATGGCCCGCGGGCTCCCGGTTGATCTGCCGCAGCGAGCGTCCGCACCCCGGCGCGCAGTTTCAGATCTTCGATCAGCACGGCTATCGGTACACGTGCTTCCTCACCGACCAGGACGGCAATGACATCGCCGCTCTTGAGTTGCGGCACCGCGGCCGCGCCCGCGTCGAGGACAGCATCCGCGCCGGCAAGGACACCGGCATGCGCAACCTTCCCCACCACGCGTTCGAGCACAACCAAACCTGGCTTGAGACCTCGCTGATCGCCCAAGACCTGCTCTGCTGGACCAAGCTGATCTGTCTGACCGGCGAGCTCGCCACCGCCGAACCCAAGCGACTTTGTCACCGGCTGCTGCACGTCGCCGGCAAGGTCGTGCGACACGGCCGACGCACTCACCTCAAAACTCGATCGCGATTGGCCCTGGTCCGACGCGCTCGTCGCCGCGTTCACACGACTGCGCGCGATCCCAGCGCTCTGCTGAACACCCGCCCGCTCCCGCGGCCAGCACGTCATGACCGACCCGCGGCACCAACCAATTTTCGCCTGCCCGAAAACGACCGCCACGGGCACGAACGCGCTTACCGTCAACAACCAGACAGCCAGGTCTCGTCCCAGAACCCCGTCACCGGCCAACGACAGCCGAGCGACGCAAGCCGAGTCACCATCACGACCCTAACTCTTATGGAGGTTGGATTGTCAAGGGTTAAGCACCCAGATGCCCGCGGCTGGGCGCGGGCATCGTGTCGGTCAAGGAGGCGGCGGGTCCGGCGGGTGCGCGACGCGTGGTCAGACTCTTATACGCGGGTTGGCTACCGCAAGACCGTGTTTCGTCGTGAGAGCCCGGCTGTCTAAAGATCGAGCGTGGCCAGAGCGACTGCTCATAGTTAGACCGCGGATGCTCTCGCGCGTGGTGGCCGGATCGCTCCCGCCGCCTCCTTGACCGACGTGGTGCGTCGGCCGGGTTAGTCGGTGGTGGCGATCGCCCAGACGAACCCGACGAGCTGGCGGGCGACAGCGACCGCGACGATCGTGCGGCGCTTGCCGCGCTCGGTATCGAGCCGTCGCCAGGTGCGATGCAGCCGCTGCTGCGCTTTCCACGCGATCGCGATCACCGCGGCGGGCTGTGCTTCTTGGCGGCGCTCGAGCGTGGTACCCAGCCTGGGCGCACGGCGGTAGTGCCAGGCAGCCTCAACCAGCAGCCGGCGGGCGTGCCGCGACCCGGACTTCGTGATCGCGCCTTGCCGGCGCTTCTCGCCGCTGGTGTCCTCCGAGGGAACCAGCCCGAGATAACTCATCAGCGGCCCGGGCCGCTCGAACCGCTCGAAGCTGCCGACCTCGGCGCACAGCCCGACCGCCGAGAGCGTGTCGATCCCACGCAGGCACCGTAACCTCGCGACCGTCTGCGCCCACGGCGAGTCGGCGACGAGCTCGCCGATCGTGGCCTCCAGCGCGTCGCGGCGGATCACGAGCGCGTCGACCGCGCCCAAGTAGTCAAGCAGCGTCGCCTGCGCGCCACGCTCACCGAGGTCGACCTTCCTCAGCCACGCGCGATGAGACGCAGACCAGGTGCTCGCGTTCTCCACGTAGCGGACATCGTGGCGCAACAGCAGCTTCCCCATCCGCTGGCGCGCACGCATCAGATCCCCGCGCAGCGCCTCCCGCGCACGCACCAGATCGCGCAGCGCCTCCTCCGCGCTGCTCGGCACCCGGACCGGGTGCAGCGCGTCGATCATCAACAGTCGCAGCACACGCTCGGCGTCTCGTTGGTCGGTCTTCACGCGATCCTGAGCGGGACGCTCGATCTTTCCCGGCGCTGCGATCACGCAACCGACCCCTGCCGCCTCGAGCGCTCGAGCCAGCCCGTAGCCAGTCGGTCCGGCCTCATACGCGACTCGCGTCGGACCGGGCAGCGAGCAGCAGAACTCGACCACCTCGCTCGTCTCGCCCGACAGCCTGCGCACCCTCAGCTCACCCGTCTCGCTGTCCATACTCGCCGCCAGCACGCTACGCGCATGCACATCCAGGCCAGCCCAACTGCGAACCTTCGCCATGGTCGGCTCTCCTATGCGGTTGTGGTCGCCGCGCGGGGTGGAGCCCGCACGGCTTCAATCACCCCACGATCGTGTGGGGGACCGGCCGACTCCACCACACCGGCCGGACGACAACCTCCATAGTGTCTAACGGCGCTTCGGGGTTAGCGGGGCGGTTGATTGCGCTCCCCGCCCCGTCTCGCGGGGTGCTCGTGAACGTGGAGGCGGTCTCGCTTCGTAACGCGACGGTCGCTGCGGTGACAGCTCCGGTGCGCGGCCGTTACTCGATGTCGGTTCCGCCTGGGCCGTATCTGGTAGTCGTGCGGGTCTCGGACCTTCGGGCCGGGCGAACCGTGACGAGGAGCAGCCATGAGGCGCTCGTGGGGTCCTCGCCCAAGACAGTGAATATCGGGCCGGCGTCCGATGGCGGTCATGCGCGCGCCCATGCGGCAGCGGCCGGCGGTACCACGGTCGGGATCGGGCGGATCCCGCTGTCGGTCGACATCGCTGGTTACCGGCCAGGCGGAAGCGTCGAAGGGGGGCTGATCAATGGCTTGCTTCCGAGCTGCCAGGCCGACGGTGGAAAGCTCGTCGATGAATCGAAGCAGGTCAAGGACGCCGAGAAGAACGAACAGAAGCTCTCTGATCAGGGCAGGACCGCTACCAAGTTCCAGCTCAACCCGCTCGCCGCCGACCTGGTGATCAACGGTCAGGTCAAGGTTGACGCGAACGGCAAGCCGATTGCCGATATCCAGATCGTAGATCCCAAAACCGGCAAGGTCGTGGATCACATCGTGGTCGCTGGAGACCCCGGAGGAATCCTCGACCTCGCCCCCTTCCTTCGCCACGTCGGCACAGGAATCGGCGTCAGGGCATGCAAGCCAAGAACCAAGAAGCCGAAGCCACGCCCGCCGGGGGGAACGTCTTCCTGTCCGAAGCTTCACCGCAAGCAGCTGTGCTTCGTGTTCGACGGCAGCATCAGCGCGCAGGGAATCGATAAATCGGTCAATTCCAACTCGTACGCCGGAGCCATGAAAGCCCACGTCAGCTGGCTCATCACCTACCCCGGCGATCACCTGCAAGGCGGCAGCGAGCTGATGGGACACGCTGACCCGGCGCTTAGCTCCGCGTCCGGGAGCACCGACTTCTCATCTCCCTTTGCGGTCTGCGGCCAGGTCCTTGGCTACCGTGCGGCCGCGACGGCCATGATCCCGTTTTCAGACAGCAATGGGAGTGACGGCAACGGTCACTGGACCGTCCACGTACCGAACGTCCTGTTTGGCAGCGCGCCAGACGGCGCGTTTCCGGCGAACGCCACCTGCACCAACCCCATCCAACCGACGGACCCCGCATACGACGGGGCAGCGCTCTACACGTTCCGCGAGCGCGGGACAGCTGGCGATGGATTCGAGTTCATCAACTTTCACTTCTCGACCCATCAGCGAACAACGACGGTCCGCTATCCGCAGGTGTCCCGAACGCAGACGGACTCTTTAGGGTCAACAAGTACGGTCACGTGGAGCGGCACAATCACGGCCGTGATGGGTCCGGGCGTCTCGTAGCCATACGAGCCTCGGGCCCAGAGCTCGGCGCGCGGCGCTTGGACAGGATGCAACGCCACCGGGTCACGACCGCGTTCGCAGACCGTTGGCGGGTGAGACGGCGGGATTGCTTTCGTCTTTGAACCGCCTCGAGGCTGGCGATTCAGTTGGCGACAACCCGTAGTTCTGCCTCTACACGCACCGCGTCGCAGGAAGATGCTTCGCCAGAGCCGCGGGTAAGCTCGCGATATGGCTACCTCGTTCGTCCCGGATGACTACGTCATTCCGCTGCATCTCGCCGGTCCGGACTTCCGCCTGGAGCCGCTCGGACCGCAGCACAACGACGCCGACCACCGCGCGTGGACGACGAGCATCGAACACATCCGCGCCACCCCAGGCTTTTCCACCAGGCGGTGGCCACCCGCGGGCGGGATGTCACTGGACCAGAACCTCCGCGACCTGCGCGCGCATGCCGACGACTTCAGGCGACGCATCGGCTTCACGTACACCGTCCTCGATGACGAAGACGTCGTCGTCGGCTGCGTCTACATCTACCCCTCACGGGCAGATCCCGGCATCACCGAGGCGCGGTCGTGGGTCAGCGCAGACCGGGCGGAACTGGACTCCCTGCTGCACGAAACCGTCGACAGCTGGCTCGCCGCCGACTGGCCGTTCACCGACGTCAGATACCGCACGCGCGTCTAGTCACCCGCACAATCGCTTCTGTGCTCGGGCGCCGGACCATCTCAGTGATCGCAACGGCGACGACGTGATCGCTCCGGTCGCCGGCAACGGCGACGATTCCTTGGCCACGAGCGCACTCGTCGGCGCGAGCCGGGCCAGACGATCACATTCGTGAACGAATGTGCAGGACGGCCGCCGCAGCCCCACTGACACATCGATCACCACGCCGTCCCTACGCTGGCGGGTGGTCTCGAAATGGTCAACCCGCTCCCCCGTCGCGACCCGGGCCAGGATCCGCGAAACCTCGTCCTCCTGCTCACCCGTCGGGCAGATCACGCGGATATGCCGGCCGACCGCCTCCGCCTGCGTGTAACCATAGATCCGCTCCGCGGCCGGGTTCCAGCTCGTGATCGTCCCATCCAGCGTCTTGCCGATGATCGCGTCATCGGAGGACTCAACGATCGCCGCCAGCTGAGCGAGCTCCACCTCCGCGGACTTGCGCTCGCTGATATCGCTGATCGCCGCCGAGATCAACACCCCACCGGCGGTCTGCACCCGAGCCAGGCCGATCTCCGCCGGAAACTCTGTCCCGTCCTTGCGGCACCCGACCAGATCGAGCCCGATCCCCATCCGGCGCGTGAGCGCTCCCGATGTGAATCGCCAGCGCTGCCCGCCGTGGCTTTCTCGGAACCGCTCGGGAACCAGCATCTCCACCGGCTCGCCGATCAGCTCCTCACGGCGGTATGCAAACAGCGCCTCGGCCGCAAAGTTGACAAGCACGATCTCCCCGCGCTCGTCGACGGCGACGATCGCGTGAACCGCCGCCTCCAACAGCCCGCGCAAAACCGAGGCCTGCTCGTACGGCCTCTGGAACGCGTGCTCGCCCTCACTCACAGCGTGCCTCGCGGTCTCGATGCGACGGGGGTGTCATCGGCTCCGCCGGAATCTTTGGGGCACGCTAGCGCACGCACGGCTTGCTCACAGACCGCCGCTCGGCGCTGTAGTCGCGGCGAGCGCGCGCGTGTGTTGAACAAGGACCGTTGAGGTCAGGCGCTCATCGGCGGTCGCTGGGGCGCTGGGGAGATGTTCCTCGGCGACCGACAGGCGATCGGCGAGCTCGCTGCACACCAGTCGATAGACCGCGACCGCGGCGTCCCGGATCTCACCCAGCATCCCAATCAGCCTCACCGCCAGTCCGTCCCGGGCGATCGTCCAGGCTCCGCCTGCGTGGAGTTCCGCGCAGCGGCGTCCCAGCGCCAGACAACCGTCGATCGAATCGACTGCCGTCCACGCCTGGGCTGCGAGTGCATCGACGCTCACGGCGAGATCACCGAACCGAGACCGATTCTCACCGGTCGATTCGCCGATCAGATGAACACGATCGGCCAGGCGCTGGACCAGACCTGCGGTGTCGGCTGCCTGGCGGTGCACAGCGTCAAGATCGATGGCACACATTCGCGACTCACGCCGCCAGCGAGGACGTGGCGAAGATCGTGTCGGGGTTCAGCAGGACGACGAGGCGCTCTGCGATTTTGGCGATCGAGTCCATCAGCGTGGCGTCGGCGCCCGGGACCTCCTCGAGCTGGCTCTCCTCGACCGTCATGACCTCGTCGACACCATCGACGACGATCCCAGCGACCTGCTCGGCGGTCTCGACGATCACGATTTTGCTCTCCTCACCCACGACCGAGTGCACGCCGAGGCGACCGGCGAGGTCGTAGACAGGCACGATCTTTCCGCGGAGGCTGATCACGCCACGGACCGAGCTGTCGTTTGAGGCGACTGAGCGCGGCTCGGTGTAGCGGATGATCTCCTGGACCTTCTTGATCGGTAGTGCGTACTCCTCGCTACCGAGCGTGAAGATCACGAGCTGGCGTGCGTTGGTTTGGTCTGACATGACGGGTTGTTCCTGTCCGGAAGGGGTTGGGGCAGGGGCACCGCTCGCCGAGGAAGGAGGAAGTGTCGGCGGGCGGTGCTCGAGCCCTTGGGGGCGCAGGATCAGTTCGTGATCGTGAACTGGCCCATCAGCTCGTTGAGCGTCTGCGCGTTGCTCGCAAGCTCATGCGCTGAGGCGGCGATCTGCTCGGCCGAGGCGGACGTCTGCTCTGTCGATGCCGAGACCTCCTCTGTCGCAGCCGAGGATTCCTCGGCCACCGCCGCGACCTGACTGATGTTCTCCTGCATGCTCTGCGCGCTCGCGGCGATCTGCTCTGAGACAGCTGCGATCTGCTCGATCCGACCGGTGATGTCCTGCACCGATGATCCGATCTGCAGGAACGCCTCACGCGTCTGCTCAACGACGCTCGCGCCGTCCTCGGTGCGCTTGGCGCCGTCCTCGACGACCGCCACCGCACGACTGGTCTCGGTCTGGATCGCGCCGATCAACTCCGAGATCTCCTGCGCCGCGCTTTGCGAATTCTCAGCGAGCTTTCTGACCTCTTCGGCCACGACCGCGAACCCGCGGCCCTGCTCACCAGCGCGTGCGGCCTCGATCGCCGCGTTCAGAGCGAGCAAATTGGTCTGCTCGGCGATCCCGGTGATCGTCTGAACGATCGTGCCGATCTGCTCAGACTTCGACGCCAGCTCACGGATCGTCTTAGACACCGCTTGGGAGGAGTCACGCACCGAGCGCATCGCCTCATTGGCCTGCTCTGCCGCACCGACGCCCTGCTCCGCCATCTCGCGCGCCTGATGCGCAACCTCGGCAGTCTGTGAGGCCTGCTCGGCAGCTTCGGTCACTGCCCGTCCGACCTCCTCAGCCGCGCGCCGTGCCTGCTCGACCGCGTTGACCTGGCGCTCGGCGCCTTGCGCGATCCCGCCAACCGCATTCGCGATCTCGCCAGTCGCCTTGCCGGACTCCTCAGAGGTCGATGCCATCTCCTGCGAGGCTGCGGACACCTGACCTGCGGATCCGCTCACCTGACCAACAATCTCTGAGAGGTTCGCGCGTGTCTGGTTATACGCCTCGATCCCAGCCTCGAACCGGTCACGAACACCGTTGACAGCATCGGCAACCTGCCCGAGCTCGTCCTTGGACGGGTTCTCGATCGGCTGGGTAACCGCCTGCACAGCGACCGTGAGATCACCCTGCGCGAGCGCCTCGATCCCAGCCTTCAAATTCGTCGCGCACTTGTCACGCAACGAGGTCAACCGGTCAAGCACCAGATCGACGTTGCGCTTGATCGAGCGCGACACCAAGAACGCGATAGCCAATCCGACAAGCACAGCGATCGCCAGCAACACGATCCCGAGCGTCTGCGCTGAGCTATAGGTCGATGCGTTGCTTTTGACCTTCTGATCAGCCCACGCGAGATTGTTCTGCCGCCAGGAGTCGATCGTCTTGCTCAATGCGTCAAACGGCGCCTGGCTGTTGCGCACCACGGCCAGGGATGCGGCATTCACGCCACCGGCGCCGACAGTCTGAAGGGTCGCCGTGCCGGCCATGTAGGCGTCCCACTGGCTTTTCACAGACGCCCACTGCTGCTTGTCCGTCGCGTTCGTGAACGCCGACTGGTACTGGTCAGCTGTTGCTGGACCTTCGCGTCGGCTGCCTTCCAGCCCGCGATCGCAGTCTGCATCTGGGCCTTGTCGGGCTCGATCACATACCTCAACTGATTGATGCGATAGTCGCCGACGCCGGCGTCGATCACGCCGATGCTCTGGACGCTGGGGACCGCGTTCGTACCCAGATACACGCCGCCGTTGTTCACCGCGCCCATCTGCGAGAGCAGCAGCATCCCGACCACGACGGCCAGCGCCAGCACCACCCCGAACCCGCCAAACAGCTTCCCACGCACCGACAAATCTCTAACCTCGATCCTCGGGAGGGGTAGGCGCGGGGGTGTCGGGGCGGGCGGGGCGCGGTTTTTGTTGTTGTTTTGGGGCTTTGGCGATCGTTGCCGGGCTTGACCTCAATGGATCTATCTGAACTATTGCCTCGTTTACGCCGAGTTGTTTTGGACGGCGACGCTGACCGGGATGCTTGGCAAGTAGCTGAAAGCGTCCTGATTCGTGGGTATCGGAGACGGCGAGGGGTGTCGGGCGTGCCGTGCCGTCCGATAACCGCTCTACGCTTTGCGGATGCTGTTCAGGAAGATCGGTTGAGGTATGCGGGTCGGAGCGGCGTATTTCCTTGAGCCTTCTGAGCCGGCGCAGCGTCGCTACGAGGCGATGCGCGCGTACTTCGTTGACGGGCTCGCGGCCGGCGAGGTCGCTGAGCGGTTCGGCTACTCGCGGGCCAGCGTGCATCAGATGGCCAGCGAGTTACGCGTCGGCAGCGCGCAGTACTTCCGCTCCTCCAAGCCCGGGCCCCGCTCGGCACGCAAGGCCGACCGTGTCCGTGACCGCGTGCTCGAGCTGCGTGCCCTGGACCGCTCTGTGGAGGAGATCGCCGCCGAGTTGGTCGCGGCCGGCACGCCGGTGTCCGCGCAGACGGTCTGGACGATCCTGCACGCCGAGGGCATCGAGCGCCTGCCACGCCGCGCCGGCTCCGAGCGCGGAGCGCCGCCACGCCTTGCAGCGGTCAAGGCCCGTGCGCTCGCAGACTGGCCGGCGGACAGGCAGGTGCGCTGCGATCACGCCGGCCTGTTCCTGCTCGTTCCCGCGATCGCACAGCTCGGGCTCTCACAGCTCGCCGGGTCCTGTGGCTACCCGTCAACGACAGTGCTCTCGGCGTGGCACTCACTCGGCTCGCTGCTGTTGCACAAGTGCGCGCGCACGCCGCGCGCCAGCCACGCGCACGCGCTGGCTGATGACCCCGGCCTCGCGCTGCTGATGGGGCTGACCGCGCTGCCCAAGGCCACGCACCTGAGCAGCTACTCCTACCGCGTGCGCCGCGCCAGCAACGAGCGGCTGCTGGCTGCCGTCACCGGGCGGCTGCGCGAACTCGGCCTCGCCACGGGCGCCGAGGGCTTTAACCTCGACTTCCACGCGATCCGCCACCACGGCCACGACGTCCCGCTGGAGAAGCACTACGTGCCGGCCCGCTCGCAGCGGACCCGGGCGGTGCTGACGTTCTTCGCCCACGACCACGCCTCCCAGGAGATGGTCTACTCAAACGCTGAGCTGACCAAGGCCGAGCAGGCACGCGAGGTGATCGCGTTCGCCGACTACTGGCAGAAGGTCTCAGGCAGCGACCCCGGGCTGCTCGTGTTCGACTCCAAGCTCACGACCTACAAGATCCTCTCCGAGCTCACCGAGCGCGGGATCCGCTGGCTGACCCTGCGCGAACGCGGCCAGAAGCTGATCGCCGGGCTCACGGCGCTCCCCGACAGCGAGTGGAAGAAGATCCGCATCGACCGCGTCGGGCGCTACCGCGAACCCGAGATCCACGACGCGCTCACCAAGATCAAGGGCATCGAAGCTCCCGTGCGCCAGCTCGCTGTGCGCAACATCGGCCGCGAGCACCCCACGATCCTGATCACCAACGCGCTCGAGCTCACCACCAAGCAGCTGTTCGCCCGCTACGCCGAACGGATGAGCATCGAGAACGAGCTCGACGCCTACATCCAAGGCTTCCACCTCAACGCGCTCTCCTCAGGCCTACCACTCAACGTCGACCTCGACACCACCCTCACCGTCATCGCCGGCAACCTCTACCGCCTCCTCGCCCGCCAACTCCCCCGCTACGAGAACGCCACCCCCGACAAACTCTGGCGCCACTTCCTCGACGCCACCGGCACCATCCACACCACCCCCGACGCGCTCACCGTCGAACTCAACATCCGCACCTACCACCCCGTCCTGATCGCCGCCGGCCTCGCCGACACACCAACCCCAATCCCATGGCTCAACGACCGCGAACTCCGATTCCGCTTCCCGCCCCGCTAAAACCTCAACAAGTCTTCCTGACCGAGGATCGAGGCTAAAGAACTGCACCGTTGACTCCTCCTCTTTGGCAATGAACGCTTGGTCGAGCGGTAACACTGATCGACCACGACCGGCTGCTGCGACGTGGCCGTGGCCAGTCGCCGGTCCCGTTCTGGTAATCGACCCAGTGCGAGTAGACAGACACACGAGATGGACAACTACCGGCGTCAACCGCAGGTTGACACTGCGTTTGGGCGTGCGTATATTCCCTGCTCGTGGCTGCGCGGGAGCCGATCAGGCGCCCAGAGCTCTCGGAGCTGGAGACGTTTGCGCTCGCGGTCGAGGAGGGCAGTATCGCTCGTGCCGCGAGAAGGCTTCAGATCAGCACGCAGGCGGCCGCGAAGCGGATCAGCCTGCTCGAGGTGATCGCGCATCAGCGGCTGCTCACGCGCACGCGTCGCGGGGTGACCGCGACCGACGCGGGCGCCCGGCTGTATCCAGTCGCACGCGAGGCCTTGCAGCACAGAAGCCGGGTGATGGACGCGCTCGCTGGCGCGCCGACATCCGATCCGCTGCGGATCGCGGGGATGAATCGGCTGATCGGTCGCACCCACGCGCCGGCGGCCGAGGAGCTGCTGCGCGACACCGAGGCGGTGATGGCCGCGATCTTTCACGCCAGTGGCGAGGCGATCATCGTTGACCGCGCGGATGACGGCCTGATCTACGAGATCAACGACGCCGCCGTCAAGCTGCTCGGCTATGACCAAGACGAGCTGCGTGGACGGACCGTGTTCGAGGTCGAGCTGTGGGAGGACACCGACTGCCGTAACGCGTGCGTGCAGCGAGCGATCTCGACCCGTGAACCACAGCACGCTCGGCTCGTGCTGCGCACGCGCGATGGCGGCAGGCGCTTGGTCGCCGCACGGTTTGAAGCGATCGACCTGCATGAAACAGTACACATGCTGCTCACGATCAACGATTTGCCCGCGTTCAGCCCGACGATCGAAGTGTCTGCTCGCCGTGGCGATCGCGACCGACTCGATAAGAGCCTGGAGATCGGCTTCCTCGATGCGCTGGCACGAGGCGATCCCAAAGCGGCCGAGGCCGTGGCCGACGACGCGCTCGAACGGGGGGCCGACGTCGCTGCTGTGCACACGCAGCTGATCGAACCGGCGATGAGGTCAATCGGCGAGCTGTGGGAGCGAAACGAGATCACCGTCGCCGCCGAGCACCTCGCGACCGCGATCAGCCACGCCGTCGCGGCGCGCATCTTCCCGCGCGCGTTTGATGCCCAACCGCGCTCGCGGGAGCGGGTGATGATGGCCGCGGTGCAGGGCGAGCACCATGTCCTCGGCCTGCGCCTCGCCGCCGACGTGCTCGAAGGCGCCGGCTACGACGTCCTCTACCTCGGCCCCGACGTCCCACTCCCCGCGCTGCTGGACGCGTGCGCCACCCACCAACCCGACCTGCTCGGCCTCACGGTCAGCATGTGGCTGGGCGTGCCGACGATGATCTGGGAGATCCACTCCGTGATCGGCCTCGAGCATCCCCCACGGGTGATGATCGGCGGTCGCGCCACCACGCACGCGAAAAGACACGGCCTGCGCGCCGCCGTGGTCGAGCACTCAGACCAAGTCCTCGCCGTCAGCGAATAGTTGCTGGCAGCCGCACCGTCTCGCGATCTGATCTCGCCAGCTCTCGCCGCGCGCATCCCGCTTAACACGCCGGGCGGCCCGACCGCAACTGCGGAGCTCGCGACGATCGCCGCGGCGTTCTCCGCCGCCTCGCTCGCCGCCGCCGACACCGCGCGCGAGACAGCCCGCCGCGCGATCTCGCTCGAGCAACTCGCCTACCGAGACCCACTCACGGGGCTACACAACCGCCGCGCGTTCGACGACCGCCTACTCGCGATCGCCGACGAGGCGACGGTGCCAGGCGCCGAGCTGCTGCTGATCGACATCGACAAGCTCAAACAGATCAACGACACCCACGGCAAGCACGCCGGCGATCAAACGCTCATCAACGTCGCCCGCGAGATCCTCACCAGCCTTCGCGGCGACGAGTTCGCGGCCCGTCTCGGCGGCGACGAGTTCGCCGTGCTTCTCCCCGCCACGACCGCCGCCGACGCCGAACAAGTCGCCGGCCGGATCAGAACCGCCGTCGCGAACTCGCCGAACAAACCGGCCGTGACCATCAGCGTCGCGATCGCCCCCGTCTCATCCGACAAGCGACTGACCTACCAAACAGCAGACCGCGCGCGACACCTCGCCAAACAGCTCGGCGGCGACAGCGTCAAACGACGGGTGCGGCTCTTCTGAAGTGACCGGGGGTTGACCTGTCATGCGGCCGGGATGGTGTGGTTGTGGTAGCGGGTTTCGTGGACATGGTGTCGTTCTTGGGCCAGGTGGAAACGCCAATACTCCTCGAAGTCACCGTTGGCGATGATGGCGCGTAGCTTGAGGATCGCCTCGGCGCCGGCGAGCCCCCAGCGGGCGCCAGTGATGTCCATCCGATCCTTGACCAAATAGCGGCACGCGCCCTCGACGATCCCGGTCGCGATCGGCCAACCCTCTCGGAGCGCGGTCATGTAGTCGAGGTAGGGCGCTTTGTTGGTCAGGTAGTTGGCGGCGTCGTCGACGGGCTTGCGAGAGGAACTGTCCAGGCGGGCGTTGGTCGCTTGGCGGCGGATCGCGCCGGCGACCTTGCGGGCCTGCCCTTGGAGCACTCTCGTCGCCTGGCGGTGCACCCATTGCGCGGCGGCTTGGTCGTCGTTGGGGTGAAGGCAGCCGGCTGCGTTCCACAGATACCCCAGGACGTGCACGAAGTCAACCACGATCGTGACCTTGACCTCGCGTTTGCGGGCTTCGAACTTGATCCGCTCGATCTGGTGGTTGGCGCCGTCGACCAGCGCGACCCAGGTGCGGCGGTGTTTGGGGTCACGCCGCTCGGCTTCGTCGAAGATCCGCTTGATCACCTCCGCTGGGGCCTTGACGATGCTGGCGGTCAGCCACTTGTTTCTCGCGACCGGCCCCGTGGCGGGCTCATGGCCCTCTGGCGCCGCGGAGGTGAGGATGTCGGCCGCCGTGCGCGGCGCTGGCTTGGCATCGTAGACGGCGCCGATCTCCGCCATCCGCTTGCGGTTCTGCTGCTCCTCACCCGAGAGCCTGGGTTTGGGGGCGGGGCCCGCGCGGGGTCTGGCTGGGGCGCGGGTGCGCAGGGCGCCGGGGCGCATCACGATCCCCTTGCCGTCCGCGGATAGCAGCAACAGATCGCCTGGCTTTGATCGCGCCGGGCGCCGGGTCTCGTAGAAGTCCTCGAAGTCCATCGCCGTCAGCCCGGCGAGCTCCTCGACCTGGCGCTTTCCGAGCCTCACGCCGGTCTGGCGCTCGATCGCGTCGATGGCGCCGTCGAAGCTGCCGCGCGGGCTCTCCAGCGCGCACAGCTTGCGCAACCCGTGCGAGTGGCGCTCCACCGGCAGATTCAGCGCCGCGTCGGCGGGATGCAGGTTCCCCACCCCCGGCGCCCGATACGCCAGCCGCCCCACCGACACCGTCCCGAACACCGTCTCAAGCTCGCGGACGTGACCCTTCTCCACCCGGCCGCGGACCACCCCCTCATCGCCAGTGACCTGCTCAAGGCGCAACTCGCGCAGCGCCCGCAGCGCCAGATGATCATCAAGCAGGCAGCGCAACAGCTCCCGTCCGTGAACATCAAGATGCTCCTCAAGCTCGGCATGGGAGAAGCCGGCGGCGTCGGCCCCGTCAAGGAAGCCGATCAGCGACTCGAACTGCTCCCGGCTGGCGGCAAAGGCAGCACCGCCAGGCGCATCGAGCGGCGAGTCGCCCCCGGCTGGGGCTGCATCTTCACTGTCAGCCTGCCCGGCAGGCAGGACTTCATCGCCCGCGGCGTAAAGTTCGCCAACACGGGTGTCGAGATCGGCGGTCACGTTGGCCACCTCCGTGGTCGACGTAGGACATGAACAACGCCGACTTCGACACCCTCACCATGACTCCTCACCCGGCCGACGCCCCCGGCCAGGCCCCGCCAACCGCTCAGAACCTGGGCCAGAGCAGCTCAGACGGCCGCAAACCCCGCCAAACACGACCAGCGGCCGCTCCCCGACACACCAACCCGCACCCGACCGAACGACCCGAAACCCCGTAGCTACAGGGAATTCAGTATCACTTCAGCCCGGTCCCCCAGGTCCCTTCAGAAGAGCCGCACCCTCAAACGACTGGAGCGCTAACAGACCAATGCGCGTCGCGCATCTCTGAGTGCACGCGCCGTGGATCGAACACCCCAACTCCTCGCCGCGTTTGGAGACCGAGCGCGGCTGGACGAGGCCCCAACCGATTCATCGATCCCACGCTCTGCCAATCCGACTGCGACAAAGGAGACTTGGGTGAAGGTCAGCTGGCGGCGCGACCGCAACCGGTTCACATGCCTACATGCCCAGTGCTCGGGTTCGTGTCAGGAGCCGCATCGCAAGGTAGCGTCTTCAAACCAGCGTTAGAGGCCAACTACCCTAGCTCCCGGCAACGGGGGTTCGGCAACCCCGCAGTCTGGCTGCGATATCGGCGGTCGGCGGCTCGTGACCCTCGCCGGCTCGCAGATCAAGAACGCGACAGATTGGTCTGGCTTGGCGCCCGAGACACGAACACGCCGGCGCGGTAGGGCGTGGAACTTCTCCCGCTGCCCCCGGCGATACACCGTAACGGACTACCAAACTGATCTCTGCAGCCCCGTCAGTGCCTCGCGGGCCCCTGCCCCCGGTTCACGGGCCCCTGCCCCCGGTTCACGATCGTGGCGATGGTGCTCGCGTCCACGGACGGCCAATCGATTTAGGAGCCTCAGTCTGGACGTGGCCTGATCGGCCCGACCAGGCCCGACCCGGAAGCGCCGAGGCTGATCCTCCCCGCTTGGTCGAGCGGCAGTGGTCGTGCGAACAGGAAGCCTTGTCCCAACGGCAGGCTAGTTCGCGGAGCGTGTCGAGCTGTCCTCGGGGTTTCGATGCCTTCGGTGATCACGGTCACGCCGAGTGCGTTTCCAACCTCGATGGCGACGCGGACGATCGCGGCGCCGCTGTGTTCGCCAGCACGAAGAGCCCGCGCACCCGTCCGCCGAAGACATCGGGGATGTAGGAGATTCGACGTCGGCCGGACCCCCACGTTCTTGTCCGGGCACTCGCTGCGCGCCGGCTGCGCGACCGCAGCCGCGGCCGGCGCCCGATCAGGCCGCGAGCGGCCTTGTGAGCCACGCGACCGCGAGCATCGGGCGTGCTCGCCCGACGGCTTCGCAGACGAGATGGCGCGTACCCGCGATCTGCTGGGGGTCCTGACCAACAGCGAACAGCTCGAAGCCGAGCTCGCCGCGGTACACGCCGACAGGCACGGCCGAGGTCAGCAACGGCGCCCGGCTCGAGGCGGCAGCCCGCCGCGAGCGCCTCGAGGCAGCCGAGGCAGCGCGTCGCCGCCGCACAGGCGCAAGCAGCAGTAGCGAGCGACACGGCGAGCACCTGGCGTCCTGAGGCCGCTGCCTGCAGCCAGGAAGCAGGTCGCCCGGACCTTCGATGCGGTGACAGCTCGACAAGAGTGGGTGCTTCACAGCAGCAGAGCGCGACCGCGCGGACGCTCCCCTCCGGGCATACGAGTATCTATCGGCTGGCTGCCCGAGCTACGCGCCGCGGGGAGAGCGGTCATCGGCGTCTCGTGGTTGCGGTGAGCGACGTCGGTGAGCGGCGCGGGGTCACTGATTCTGCTCGTTGGTCAGTAGGCTCGCGGCGTGGGAGAGGCGGTCGGCGGCTCGGTTGCCGATATCGCCCAGTTCGGGGGTCCGCAGGATCGCCGAGGTGAGCTGCACGTGCCGGGCGAGACGTTCGATCGGGAACGACCGTCCGGCGAGGACGCGGGCTAGCCATTGGACTTGTTCGACACAGTCGAGCGTGCTGGCGCGGGCGTCCTCGAGCGCCCATGCGATCAGGTAGCGGCTGTCGTGCTCGCACCAGGCTTCCCCTGCCGTCCCGTAGCGTTTGAGGTCGTCGGGGTAGATCTCGTAGTACTGCTCGCATAGTTGGCGGGCGAGCGGCGCGAGGTCGATCACGGTCTCGTCGGGCAGCTCGAAGCTTTCCGGCGGGCTCACGCCGCTGGGAGGGATCGTGCGGCTCATGTGGCGAGGACGTCGTAGGTGTGGAGGTGCTCGAGGCGTTCGAGCTTGATCGCCGACTTCAGCGCTGGGGCGATCCGCGCGTGGGAGGTTTGGTGATCATCGCTTCTCATGTACGCCTTGAACGCGTCGCGGGTGCTCCAGCGGCTGACCATGATCACCTCGCCGGGGTCGCGATCGGAGTGCCACACCTCCAGCTCAACGAATCCGTCGGCGTTCTCGACCAACCGGGCCCGGTTGCTGAACGCTTCAAGCAGTTCTGTGACCTGCGCCTCTGGCAGACGCAGCCGTGACATCGAGATATACATATCGTGATTCTCCCGGGCTAGCTGTAGCTGTCTAGGCGAGGACGACCTGGTTGCGTCCCCGCTCCTTGGCGTCGTACAAGGCGCGGTCGACATCGAGGATCGCGCGGCGGCGGTCGGCATGATCGGGAACGCTGACCCCGATGCTGACCGTGAGCTGGGGCTCGCCGAGCGCGCGCTCGACCTGACCACGGATCCGCTCGCCAAGCTCCGCCGCGCCCTCCGGCGGCGTGTCGCGGAGCAGCACAACGAACTCGTCGCCGCCGTATCGAGCCACGAAATCACCCGGCCGCAACGCTTGGGTGATCTGCTCAGCAACCCGGATCAGCGCACGATCGCCGGCCTGATGGCCCAACTCGTCGTTGATCGCCTTAAAGCGATCAACGTCGACCATCAGGATCGCGGGCGCCCGCGCGCCCGGCGAGGCGATCAGCGCCTGAAAGCGATCGTCGAACGCGCGGCGATTCCACAGCGCTGTCAGAGGGTCGCTAAACGCAAGCTGCTCGAAGGAGAACGCGCGACGCGCCTGGCGGCGCGCAGAGTCCGCCGCCGCCGCGGTCGTCTGCGACAAGCGCGCCACCACCCCGGCGGTCAACTCAGTCGGTACGCCGGCGAGAGCGCCGAACCGCACGCCACCTCGAGCAATGTAACGGGGCAGCTCCCCGGCCGGGGCACTCAGCCCGCGGCTAGCCTGCTCGGCAAGCTGCTCGGTGTCGGCGGCATACAACACGCCCGCGGATTCCCTCAGCGCCGCAGGGACACCCTGGCCACCGATGATCAACCGCAGCTCAGGGTCGCTCTCCCGTAGGCCCTGCAACTGCCGGGCCAGAGTCGCGGCACCCAACGGCATCGTCACACCCAGCGCCACCGTCGCCGGGCGATGCTCAGACACCCACGCCGCAAGCGAACCCTCCGGAACATCAGCACCAAGGAAACGCACGTCAAACCCCGCCCCCTCGAACACGTCCGCCACCATCCGCAGACCCAGCACGTGATGCTCGCCATGCACCGCAGCGACCACCACCGTATCGCCACGACGCCGAACATGACCAAGCACTCCCGGATACAGCCGCGCCAGCACATGATGGCTCACAGCCGTCGCCAAATGCTCCTGCGCGACGCTGAGCCCGCCGCGCTCCCACAGCTCGCCGATCCCCCACATCGCGGGCGCGATCACCCGCGACTGAATCTCGACCGACGACAAACCCGACGCGAGCGCATCATCCACCACCGCCGCCGCGCCGCGAGGATCACCAACACGCAACACCTCACCAAACGCCTGCACCAGCCGATACGTGACGAGATCGCCCCTACGACGATTCGCAGACCCTACCAGCGCAGCGCGCGGATTCTCCCAGCCGAACTCCATCACTACCGCGAGCCTAGAACGCGAACCAGCTCCCAGCATCCGTGAAACCCCGCAGCCGACCCGGCTGCTCGCGCCCCACCACTCCGAACAGGCCTCCCGGGGCCTGCCGAAATCCGTCCGCTTTCAATCGGCCCGGCCGGTGCGAGCAGCCCGGACGGGGCCGGAGCGGTGGTCATGTAGGTAGTAGTGGTGTAACGAGCGCCTGAAGGTGGTTCCGACCAGTTCTACCGCGTCATTGGTGATGCCGTCGGTCTGTGCTTCCTCCTTCCGGCAGGCGTCGTATGCCACCGCGAGACGCGGAAAGCGATGGCGGACTTCGAGGACGGGGGCCGTCTCAGGCCGGTCCCACCGTTCCTTTGGGTGGTACTCGCGATCATCGTTGCGACGTACGCGGGGAGCGTCGCCACCCGCTTCTAGGGTCGGATCGGAGATCAACCACTTCCTCCCCGATCGCGGGCGGCGGGATAGCGAATTTGGGCGGCGGTCACAAATGGCAGCTGCGCATCTGCCACCTTCAGCTCTCCTACGAGCACCAGGCGCCTTGACAGCGCTCCGTGCGCGACGCATCCGCACAGCACACGACGCTCGCTTCCCTCATGGCGCGGTAGACGACCAAGCACTGACCTGCACGTCCGCTGGACCGGCAGTTCCGCCTTGCCACGCCATGGAGCAGCCAGACGCCCGTTGGCCAACGTGATGGACCGGGCTCAGAACCAGCACTCAGAAGGTCCCTGGCTGCGTCCGTTGATCGTTAGCCTACTGCGACGTCGCTGGCGCGCATCGCGGTGCCGCCGCTGCCGACTCCCCACTCCTTAGTCGCGTGAGACGACTTGCGCGAGCCGCGCGAGTACCTGAGCGTAGATTCGCCGCAGACCTATCGGTGCGAACAGGCTCTCGAAGATGCCGCCGATCCCGCCGGCGCCGTCCCAGCTCGCCTCGAGTGTGACCTTCGACCCGGCACCTTCAGCGGCGACGGTCCACGTGTTGACGAACGAAGAGAGCTCGTCCCTCTCCCGCAGCACACCGTTCTCCTCGTCGACCCTCAGGCGGTAGTCCCGCTCCCGCCCGCCGGCTGCGAAATGAAAAGCAACCACGGTTCCGGCACCGCTCCCGCCCGCCTCGACGCGGTACTGGCTGTAGTTTTCGGTAAGCAGCTCCGGGCGCGCGGCGTAGTCGCGGAGCAACTCGAGCACGCGCTCCGGAGGAGCCGGTATGGACGCGCCGAAGCTCGCCTTGACTGTTCCCATGCAACGGATTCTCGCAGTGTCGCTGCCGTGTAGCTCGGACACCACTGGCGCCGAGGACGGCGCCCCCGGTGCACGGTCCTCGATGGGCATCTGCGACGGAGACGTGTCACCCGCGCGGAGCGGGGCGGACGCCGACGGCAGCGAGATGCGCGCCGCAGCGCAAAAAGAAGTCCCTGCGGCCCGGCCGTACGCACGGTCCTGCGGTGGCAGGAGCGGCTCGGCACGCGGCTGGACGTCTAAGGGCCGTTGCCGCTCCGTCCACCGCTCGGAGCGGATGTGAATGATGTGCAGACCTGAGCCGAACGGCTGGCCGGGCCTCGGCGCTATCCCTCGTCGAGGACCAGGAGCGTCTCCGGGCGAACACCGTCAGCCTTCATCGCGTCGGCGGCCGCCTCGGTCTGCATGAATTCCTGAAACGCAGCCATGTCGGGGATCTCCGCGATCAGTCCGACCCGGTTTGAACCAGCCGGATCCCGAAACGCGCGCATCGTGATTCTCAGTGGTGCAAAGACTTCTTCTCGCTTCGATGAGTCAGCCAATGCTCGACGTCGTCCACCTCGTGAAATGCAACGTGCGTTGCCATAGTCCCTCGTCTTTCCCACAGCAAAGCTGTGCGGAATGGATGTGCGATCGACCCCGATCGGCGTCGCCGCTTGGTTGTGGTCCTGCGCGGATCAGCCAGCCGACTCCGCGGTCAGGCCGGGGAACTCCCGTGCCGCTAAGCCGTTTCGAGGTGCGCGACTTCGGCCACGCGCTGCTCGGGTGCACCCGCGAATCCGCCATCGACCGGTAGCGCGGGCAGAAGCGTGCCGTTCATGAACCGGTCGCTGTGCTCCTTGGAGTCCCAGACGACCGAAATCAGATACCCGCCGTCGGTCGGTCCGGCGACGTGCGAGGTTTGCCCCTCCGGCAGCCCCTCCCGAGGATGCACTGCCGCGAGCATCGACTGATACTGCTCCTCAGTCCCACCCGGCCAAAAGTGCGTCATCAGGTAAGCCATGGTTCCAGTCCCTTCCGTGAGCGTTTCGTCCACCGTACTGCATAGACGCAGACTGGCGACCCGTGGCCCGAAGACGACGATCCGTAGGCAGGCCTCTAGCTCGAGAACCTCCGTCAAACGCACCATTCGGGGTAAGGGTCGCGGGCAGTCTCAGCACGGACGGGCGCCCACCTTGCTCGTCGCTCTACGTTTCTATAAGGCAGTAAAGGAAGCGCGTGACCGACGCCGGACGGCCTTCGGCTGACCGTGTTCGATTGCGGTTCCCGTTGTGCGACGCGGTGGCGCCAGCAGGGAACGGCGGCAGAGAACGCTCGGGACCGTCCGCCGATCGATCGGCGTCTGCGACGCGAACGCGTACGGGGTGATCGGGTCAGGGGCAGACCGTGGCGTAGTTGTGTCCGGCGAGGAATCGCTCCCATTCTGCGCGGGTCAGGTTGCGTCCGGCGATGGCGCACGCGCGTTGTTCCCAGGCCGCCAGTGACGTGGGCCACGTGACAGCGGTTCCCTGGTTGTCGATGACGAGCATGCTGCGATCGCTCGGGTCGAACGCGGCGCTGGACGCAGCGCCTTGATCCGTGTGAAGCGCGGTGCCTTCTTGCTGGAGTGTGGAGGAGAACCACAGCTTGGCGGTTCCGTCGTGGCTGCTGGTGGTCATGAGGTGCTGGCCGGTCGAGTCGAACGCGATGCTGGCGATTGGCCCTGCTGCCGCGGCTACGGGCCCCGCAACCTGTGCCCCGCTGGTTGGGTTCCATAGCTGGACGATCCCGCCTTCGGTGCCGGTCGCGAGCACTCCGTCGGGTGCGAATGCGAGTGCTCCGGCATAGCGGGCAGGTCCGGGTCCGAGGTCGCGCCGCGGCGCGAGGAGTGTCCCATCGCCCGTTCGCCAGATCGCGAGCGTGACGAGACGGTTCCCGTAGTGCACGAGAGAGCCGCCATTGGACTCGAGCGTCTCGCTGCTGTCGCTCGCGGCGAGGAGTCGCCCGTCGGGCGAGAACGCAAGGGCTTGGATCGCTTCCGGCAGCCGGCCGGACGGTTGCAGTCCCGTCAGCGAGCGCTGCAGCGCTGGCGCACCGTCCGCACGCCACACCTGCACGAGGCCCGAGTAGCCGCCGACGGCGAGCTCAGCTCGAGTGGGTGACCACGCCAGCGCGGTGATCACGGTGCCCTTGGGTTTGATCGTGAACGCGGCCTGTTGGCGCAGCGTGCGCGCCGAGAATAGTCCGACGGTGGATGTTCCGAGACGGATCGCGAACGTCGTCCCATCCGGCGAGCGCGCAAGCGGTGGGGCGAGCGGCGATGTCGGTCCGCAGCAAGGTGATCCAACGCCGAGGACGAACCTGCGTCCGAAGCTCTGCTCGCCGGTCAGGTCCCACTTGAGCACCACACCGTCAAGCGAGGATGTGTAAAGCGTCCTCGCGTCCGGGCTGAACGCGATCGCTTGCACCTGCTGTGCTGGAGGGGTGAGGACCTGCGCCGTCGTCTCGGTCCGGGGATTCCAGACGAGCACCCTGTTGTCGGTGCCTGTGCTCGCTACGGCGCGGCCATCGGGCGCGTAGACGACGCTGCTCACGGTCGTGCTGTGCGCGCCGGCGCCTGTGCGCGCGCGGCCGGTCGACGCCTTGATGAACGACATCTGGCCGGACCGCGAGCCGATCGCGATCGTGCGGCCGTCGGGGCTGATCGCCGCGGCGGACGGCGCGGAAGGCGCGGGTCGGATCGGCACGGATCGTAGGTGGCGAAGGGAGCTCGCGTCGAGGATGCTGACACTCCGAGCATCGACGACGACCAACCGCGTCCCCGCGGCAGTCAGTCGCAACGCGAGTACCCCGATCGAGTCGATCCGCGTGGTCGAGAGTCGGCGCCCGCTGGGCAGCGACCACTGAACGACGTACGTGGCCCCTGGGCGGAGGTGTGCGACAGTTGGGCCGAGGCGGAAGACTCGGTAGGCGCAGTACAGGGTGCGTCGGTCCGGCGAGATGAGGATGCTGGCATGTGCGATGTCTGGGGTCAGTCGTCCGATCTGGAGGGGATCGAGCGTGAGCTTGGCCATCAGCGCGCGTGTATGTGCGTCACGTACGGCGATCGACGGCGGTATGTCGGCTGTCGGGTACGCGAGCAGCGAGCCGTCGCTCGAGTAGACGGGCGGCCCGGCTCCGGAGAAATCGGTCAGTGGCCGCCCCTGCGCGACCTGCCTGCGCGGATCGTAGAAGCGCACGTCGCCCAGGCTCACGCCCTGCGCATATCCATATAGGTTGGTGCGAGCGTGGCTGACGGCGAGCGTGCGACCGTCCGGGCGCAACGCCAGTTGTGGTGCCGTGCTGATCGGCAGCGCGAACGTCCCGATCACCGCCGGTTGACGCTCCAGTGTGCTCAGCAGCGTTCCCTCGGTCTCCTGCGAGCGGTTGAGCTTCACGGCTTCCCGGGCGAGCAGCATCGCCCGATCGAGCCGCGGCTCCGTGACGGCTTGCGCGCCTAGCTGTCTCGCAAGTGCGGTACGGGCTGCATCGCTGGCGTTGTGTTGCTGGACCACCGCGACGACAGCCGCCGCCACAGCGACGATCAGCAGCGCGCCGGCACCAAGCAGCAGGCTGCGCAACTTCCGGTTTTGAGCACGCTGCTGCCGGGCCTCGCGTTCGCTCTCGCGGCGGCTGCGATCAAGGAACTCACGTTCAAGTGAGTTGAGTCGCTCGGTGTGTTGTGAATCCCAGTCGAGTGCGGCAGCGAGCCGCGCACCGCGGTAGAGCTCGCCGGATTCACGACCCTGCGCCTCCCACTCTGCGGCGGCGGCGGTCAGGTGCGCCTGCAGTCGCCGTCCGGCGCGGTCCTCGTCCAGCCAGGAGCGGTAGCGGGGCCATTCGCGCAGCAACGCTTCGTGGGAGAGCTCGATCAGACCGTCGCTGAGGGTCAATAGGCGAGCATTGATCAGCGCCGCGACGACCGGGTTCGCACCGCCGATCCGCTCGAGCTCGGTCACCGGCGCGCGGCGCCGGACCGGCGTACCGTCCTGCTCGCCGGCGAGGCGAAGCATCACGGTGCGCGCGACTCGCCGGTCGGGCTCGGCCAGCCGTACATACGCGGCTTTGGCCAGCCGGGCGACAGCCGCGTGCATGCCGCCGCTGGCGCGGTAGCTCTCGTAGCGCAGGGCCCGCCCGTCGCGCGCCTGCCACAGCTCCACCAGCATCGCCGAAAGCAGCGGCAGCCCTCCGCTCTGCTCGGCCGCATCGGACACCAGCGCGTCAACCAGTAGCCCCTCAACCTCGAGCCCGACGCGGGCTGCCGGCTGCTCGATCGCGTCGGCGAGCTCCCCGCGATCCATCGGCCCCACGAGTACGTGCTCGCGGCTGAGCAGATCAGCAAACCTCGGGTAGGACACGAACCGTGTGTAGTAGTCCCCGCGCAGCGCCAGCAGCACAAGCGCGCGCCGCCGAACATCGGACGCCGCTAAGCACAGCTGCTCCAGAAGCGCGGCTCGCTCGTCCTCGCGCTCGCAGCTGGTAAACAGCTCCTCGAGCTGATCGACGGCGATCACCAAGCGCGCCCCCGGCGGTAGGTCATCGAGCGCCGCAGCGATCTGCCGGCCGCCGAGGGCGCGCGTCAGCTGGTGGTGAGGACGCTCGCCGGGGCGCAACACCACCTGACGCCAGTCATTGCTGCCGGGAAGGTCGCCGCGAGTCAGCGCCGCGAGGACGCCGGCGCGCAGCAGCGAGGACTTGCCGACTCCCGATGGGCCGATGAGACCCACCAGCCCCGATTCCTCCGTGCGCGAGAGCAACTCGCGGACGAGCCGCTCTCGCCCACAGAAGTACTCCGCATCAGAAACCTCGAAGAACTCAAGCCCCTTGAACGGGCAGACATCCAACACCTCGTCGCCGTTCGCGACTCAACACCGGCGGGCTCCGATCCAGCGAGGTGTCCTGTTCGAGGATCGAGCGCTCGAGCTCCCGCAGCGTTCGGCTCGGATCAAGCCCGAGCTCGTCGCGCAGCATCTCGCTCGTCTGCCGGTACACGCCGAGCGCGTCGGCCTGGCGCCCGGAGCGGTACAGAGCGAGCATCAGCTGTCCGCGCAGCCGCTCCCGCAGCGGATAGTCGGAAGTCAGCGCCCTCAGCTCGGCGCAGAGATCCCCGTGGCGACCGAGCGCGAGCTCCGCCTCGATCCGATCCTCAGCGGTCAGTAGACGCAGCTCCTCGAGCCGCTGGACCTCGAACCGCGCGAACGGCTCGAACTCCAGATCAGCGAGCGGGCGGCCTCTCCACAAGCCCTCCGCCTCGCGCAACAGCCCGGCCGCCCCAGCGGCATCCCCATCCTCAAGCGCCGCCCGCCCATCCCGAGACAGACTCTCGAACCGCTCCAGGTCGAGCTCTCCCGCCTCGACGCGCAACAGATACCCCGGCGATCGGGCGATCAGCCGTGGCTCAGCCTCGCCGTCGGTAAGCGCCTTGCGCAACCGCGATACCTGCACTCGCAGCATCCGCTCGAGCGACCGCGCCGATTGGTCCGCGAGCAGCTCATCGATCAACTGATCGCGCGAGAGAACCCGGTTGGCGTTGCACAACAACAGCGCTAGGAGCGCGCGCTGCCTCGGCCCGCCGACTGCCACCGGCGCGCCGTCGACCCTGACCTCCAATGGACCCAAGATCCGGAATTCGATATGTGCGCCCACGAGCCCTGAGCCCAAGTCTCTCGCAAGAGCACCCCGCTCGCCAGTCGATCCGCCGCCGCACGCGTGGCTTGAAACCGTCTTGAAACACCGCGATGTCAGGCTGCGGCCCCATGTTCTACGCAGCCAAGTGCTACTGGCCCGGGGTCAACGAGACCGAGTTCGAAGCGATTGCCGCTCGCGCCACCGAAAACAGCTCATGCGACGCACGGCACGGCGCCAAGTATCTCGGCTCGCTCCTCTTCCGAGACGACGAGCTCGTGCTCTGCATGTTCGAGGCGCCCTCACCGTCGGCGGTCAAGCGGGCCAGCGAGCGAGCCGGCATCCCCTGCGAGCGCGTCATGGACTCGGTCTGGCTCGAGCCGCACCCATACACCCAGAAGGCATCAACACGATGAGCACACGCGCACCAGGCCCTGTCGGATGGGGTCGAATCGGGAGCCGCTGGCGTGACCATCGGCCGCGCCCAACAGCGATCACGCGACGACACGCCAAAATGCCTGCCGCCAGGTTGAGGACTCGGGTTGTGCCCGCCCTCGCGGTTTGTGCGGTGCTGAGCACGCTCGCCGGGTGCGGCTCGAGTCAGCAGAGCAGCCCCAGCCGCACGAACGCCACAGTCAGCGACCGTCCCAGCTTCTCGGGAGTGATCGCGTTTCGCCGGTTCTTCGATGACGCCCATCACAGCGGCGCGATCTTCACGATCGGGGCCGATGGCCGTGGCGAGCGACAGGTCTCGCATCCGCCCAGCGGCATGGTCGATTCACTCAACGGGCCGCCCGCATTCACGCCCGACGGGTCCGCGTTGATCTTCGATCGCACCGATGCCAACGGCAACGGATCGCTGTGGCGCGTCCAGGCCGACGGCAGCCACGAGCATCGGATACCGTCGCTGGGCGGCATGCCCGGCGACGGGTGGCCGACACTCTCGCCCGACGGCCACCAGATCGCGGTCGCCCGAGCATGGGGGAAGCTGGACGGCCACAAGGACCTGAAGACCGGCCTGTACATCCTGCACCCGGACGGCTCGTCACCGCGGCTTGTCGCTCCGTTCGGCTACAGGGCGGACGTGGGCGGGGCGACGTGGTCGCCCGACGGGCGAACGGTCGTGTTCGCTGTCCTCAACAACGGACCCGGCAGGCCAGCCAACGCCTCTGCGCTGTTCGCCGTCTCCGCCGATGGCCGCGGGCTGCGCCGGATCACGACCTGGGACACCACCGGCGTGATCTCGAGCCCCGCGTTCTCGCCCGACGGCAAGCTCGTGCTCTTCCAGATCAAACCCGAAGGCCAAGACTTCGGCGGCAACTACTACACGATCCACCCAGACGGCACCGACCGTCGCAAGCTCACCAACTTCCCCATCGGATCGATCCTCGGCAGCGCCCGCTGGTCACGCGACGGCCGATGGATCGTATTCGCCAACACCGGCAGCGCCGGTAACGACGACGTGTTCATCATGCGCGCCAACGGCTCGCACATCTCGCCTTTGACCCGAACCGCCGCCTGGGAGAGCGCACCCACCTGGGTTCCCTGACACGGAGACGATCGGAGCGTCACGCAGCTTCCCGGTCCGACTCACACGCAGAATCTGATCGACCCGGAAACGCTCGCCCGTGCGCGCACAACCGAAGCGTCGACTCGACATTAGACAGACATGGAGGAGGATCGCATGCGCAAACTAATCGCTCTCGGATTGCTGCTCGGGGTCGCTTGCCTCGGTCAAGCGCGCCCGCGAGCCGGGCCGGCATTCCTTGCGAGCGCGTGATGGACGCCGTCTGGCTCGAGCCACGACCGGACACTGAGAAACGAGCAGCAGCATGGGCCCCGGCCGGCGGGGGCCGCGCTCGCCATGACCGCGCCAGGGCCGGCTACTGACCCACACGGATCGTTTCGATGCGGAACCGAACACACATCAGCCAGAAAGGGGCAAGGAAATGAGTAAACACCGAGCCATGTCCAGCCGTACCACCGCTGTCGCGATCGCTGTCGGGGCGACCGCCGCCTTGGCCGTCCCGCTACCAGCGGCACGCTCTGCGTACGCCGGGAAGCGGGGGCCGATCGTCTTCCAGCGGCAGCTGAATCCCATGGACGACAGCTCCACTCAGCTCTTTACGGTATCGCCTACGACCGGACGGGTCCGACAGCTCACCCACTTCCAGGGCGGCGCGTTCGATCCCGCCGATTCCCCAAACGGCAGACAAATCGCTTTCGACCGTCGGTTCCAGTCCGGCCCGGATGAGGCCTTCACAATTGGCTTCGACGGCTCCAACCCAACTCGGCTTGCGATTGCCTGCTCTGGCCAGTGCCTCGGTATCGACGAACCCGACTGGACGCGTAGAGGTCAGGACATCGCCTTCGGGCGCGCGTTTGGCCCGCTCGCTAAAGACGGCGCTGCCTCCACGATCGAGCTGGCAACCGCCGGGCTGTCTGGAGCGGGCGACCGCGTGATTAGGTCGTTCGGGCTGAAATCAACCGGGACCGAGCCCCACAACGCCGTGTGGTCACCGAATGGGCGGATGCTCGCCGTCACGATCCTGAACGACAGGAAGAAGCCCATCAACGCCAGCGCGATCTACTTGATCAGCGCAAACGGCAAGACCGTCCGCCGGCTCACCCTGCCCAAGCTCAACGCCGGGAACCCGGACTGGGCGCCGAACGGCAAACGCATCGTTTTCAACTCGTTCTACGAAGGGCAGTCGGAGTCGGAGCTCTATACGATCCGCCCCGACGGCACGGGGATGCACAGGCTCCGCAAAGAGGACAAGAACAACTACGCATTCGATCCGGTCTGGTCGCCCGACGGTGGGCGGATCGCATTCGTCCACGCTTCGAAGACGACGCCGCCCCACATCTGGTCGATTGGGGCTGACGGCAAGAACCTGCGCCAAGAGACTCACGGGAGCCTGGTGGATCTTTCACCCGACTGGGGCACGCCTCCGGCGTAATCCACGTCGGCTCCTCGCAGCCGCCACAACCACTGTGGACTCGAACAACGAAGACGGCGTGATCCACTGGCTGCTCGACCGAGCCAGCCGGCACGCACGTCCTGCGAGGCCCCGGCCGAATGCATGAGCGCGCGCAAGCGCATCGGTCAGCTCGCCGGCGTAAATGACCACGATCGGACGAGAGCGAGTAGCTGACGCTGAGTCACTCGCGCTGCTCCTCCGCGGCCCAAGTGAGTTTGCGCGAGCGCAAAGCCGCCGTTCGCTGATCCTTGGGGTCTGAGACGCGTGGGGCGCGTGCATCAGCCAGTCTTATCGGACGCTCGGGACCGTCCAATAATCGATCGACAATCGGACGCTGCCACCGTCGTTCGGGAACCTGGATTGCCGGAAAGCTTGTGAGATCGTCGCTGATTGCCAACCGGCTCTCGCCACGAGATCGCTGTCTGTTGATCCCGACGGCGGCGGACGTATGACCGGCCGGCGTGCAGTCCGCCGTTGTCGCTCATGGACAGACAGATGCGTAGCTGTAATCGGTGACGAACCGCGCCCATTCTTCGCGGCTTAGGTTGCGTCCGGCCACCGCGCAGGCGTGCTGTTCCCAGGAGGCGGGTGTGACGGGCCATTCGAGGGCCTTTCCATTGTCGTAGGTCACGATCAGTTTCCGGCCGCCGGATGAGAACGCCGCGTTTCCCCAGCTCGTTGTCGAGTCGCCTTGGAGCGCCGCGCCTTCCTGCTGGAGTGTCGAGGTGAACCAGAGCTTGGCGGTGCCGTCCGATCCGCCGGTGGTCACGAACCGCGCGCCGGATGGGTCGAAGGCGATGCTCGCGATGGGAAGCGAGTCTGCATGTAGCGGATGGCCTACGGCCTGTCCGGTCGCGGTGTTCCACAGTTGGACGATGCCGGCGAAAGATCCCGTCGCAAGCGTTCCGTTCGGTGCGAAGGCGAGGGAGATCAGGGGCTCTCCGTGCACGCTCCCGAGTGGACGTAGCGTCCTGCGGATGTTTCCGTTCGTTGGATCGAGGATCAGCGCCGGCCCATTGTCCAGCCCTACCGCGAGTTGCCGGCCATCCGGCGAGAACACGAGCGAGTCGCCGGGATGGCCGAGATCCCGCGGCGCGGCGAGGAGCGCATCGGTGGCGGTGCGCCAGACGGCGACATGTCCATCTGACACGGGTCCCCCCGATTCGTTGAGATCGCTGGCCGCTAGTAGCACCCCTCCCGGTCCGAACGCGACGGCTTGCACAGCCTCCGGGTGTCCGCCTGCGGACCCCAGGCCAGTTAGCGACCGCAGCAGCCGGGGCGCGCCGCTGACGCTCCATAGTTGGACCAGCCCGGCGTGTCCGGTGACGGCGAGCTGCGCGCCGTCGGGCGACCACGCTAGCGCGGTGAGGACGCCGCCGCGGGCGGGGATCGTGAACGAGCTCTGCTCGCGCAGCGACTGTGTCGAGAACAGTCCGACGGTCGCCTGGCCGATCCGGACCGCGAACGTGGCTCGGTTGGGGGAGATCGCCAACGGCGGCGTGCCGGGAGTATCCGCGGCCCCGGACGCCAGCCCGGGTCCGGTGGCGAACGGATGTCCGAACCGCCGATCGCTGCCCAGGTCCCACTCGAGCACGATGCCGTCGAGCGAGGATGTGTACAGCGTCTGGTCATCCGCACCGATCGCGGCGCCATGCACGGCATCGGCGTGGCCGCCTAGCATCTCCAGGAGGTCCGCGGTCTTTGGATCCCAGACGATGACCTTGTTGTCATTGCCTGTGGTCACCACCTCTCGACCATCCGGCGAGTACATCACGCGTGCGACGGACGCCGTGTGACCGCCCACGGCCGGAGGGCTGCGGCCCGTGGCCAGATCGACAAACGAGACCGCGCCGGTTGCTGCCCCGATGGCTGCGGTCCGCCCGTCCGGACTGATCGCGGCCGTGGCATGCTCGCCGGGCGCCGGTGTGATCGCGATTGTGCTCAGACGACGCATCGAGTGCGCGTCAAGTACAACTGAGTCGGTTGCATTGACCACTCGCAGCCTCGTTCCGCCGGCTACCAGTCTCATCGCGAGCAGGGGCCCGGGACCGGCCGCGGTGGACGACAGCAAGCGGCCGGTAGGCAATGACCAGCGGTCAACGTACGCGGTCCTCGGGCCTCCAGCCGAGTTGATGACCCAGTAGCCGTAGAAGACCGTGCGGTCGTCAGGCGAGACCAGGTAGTTGCTGGCAAAGTTGTCGGCGCCGGGTAGTGCGTACCAGCGCCGGTCATACGAGAGCTTGCCGAGCAAGCGCAATGTGTGCGCGTCGCGCACCACGGTGACGGCGTTGCCTTCGCTTCCGCCATAGATCAGCAGGGAGCCGTCGCTGGAGTAGACCGGCGCTTGTAGCTCGCCGATATCGGTCAGGGTTCGGTTCACCGCCCGCGTGCGAGTGTCGTAGAACCACAGTTCTCCGTTGTTATCGGTTACTGCGAGGGTGCGGCCGTCGGGGCTAAGCGCAACGCTCTGTGGCCGTGCGTCGATCGGCAGCGCGAACGTACCGAGGGCGGCGGGGCTACGCAGCAGCGTGGTCAGTAGCGTCCCTTCCGTCTGGCGGTCGGTATCGAGGTTGATCGCTTCGCGAGCGAGGAGCATCGCCAGGTCGATCCGCGGCTCGCTCACCGCCTCCGCGCCAAGCTCGCGTGCGAGCGCGACCCGTGCCGAGTTGGCAGCGCTTTGCTGTTTGACGAGCGCAAAGATCCCGGCGAGCACCGAGATCGCGAGCAGCACGGCGACGCCCGCGAGCAAGCTGCGCAGCCGGCGCTGCTTACGCTCGGCATCGACCCGGCTGCGGTCGACGAACTCGCGCTCGATGGGACTGAGCTCGCCCGGGTTCTGGGCTGACCAGTCCAGCGCGCCGGTGAGTCTCTGACCGCGGTACAGATCCGCCGAATCGCACCCGTGCGAGTCCCATTCGCGGGCGCTGGCGGCTAAGTGCGCGTGCAGTCGTCTCCCGACGCGATCCTCTTCCAGCCACACTCGGTAACGCGGCCACTCACGTAGCAGCGACTCGTGGGAAACCTCGACTTCGCCCTCGCTGACCGTCAGCAGACGGGCCTTTGTCAGCTCAACGATCACAGGCTTGGCGCCGGAGATCCCCTCGAGCTCGGAGATCGAGACGCGCCGACGAACGAGGGATTCGTCCTCGCCGCTGGCAAGCCGCAGCAACACGCTCCGCGCGACCCGCTGCTCGGACTCGGACAGCCGCGCATACGCGTCGTCTGCTAGGCGAGCGACCGCGCCGTGCACGCGACCGGTGCTCTCATAGCTCTGAAGTCGCAGCACGCGCCCGTCCCGAGCACCCCACAACCGCAAGAGCGCCGTCGATAGCAGCGGTAGCCCCCCGGGTTCACCTTCAACGTCGGCAACGAGCGCTGCGACAAGCTCAGGTTCGACCTCGAGTCCCGCGCGAGCGGCCGGTTGCTCGATCGCGCGCCGGAGCTCGTCGCGCGTCATCGGCCCAACCAGCATGTGGCTGCGGCTGAACAGGTCGGCAAAGCGCCGGTAGGGGACCAGGCGACCGTAGAAGTCCGCGCGCAGCGAGGCCAAGACAAGCACACGCCGTTCGGTGTCACGGGCTGCCTCGGCGAGCTGGTCGAGGAACGCGCCCTGCTCGCGGTCGTCTGCGCAGGCGGTGAACAGCTCTTCGAGCTGGTCGACCGCGACCACGATCCGCTCGTCCGGTGCCAGCCCCGCGACCGCCGCGGCGAGTTCGACGCCGCCAAGCGCCCGCGCGAGCTCCGCGCCGGGATGCTGTCCAGGGCGCACCAGGACTTGGCGCCAATCCGCGCTACCCGGCAACACCCCGCCCCTCAGGGCGGACAGCACTCCCGCGCGCAGCAGCGAGGACTTTCCAATGCCAGAGGGGCCCACGATGCCGATCAGCGACGCCTCGGCCGCGCGCGCGACCAGATCCGAGATCGCAGTCTCGCGTCCACTGAAGTACTCGGCGTCCGAGCGATCGAACGACGCCAGGCCCTTGAACGGACAGACTGCCAGCTCCACGGCGTCAGCGCGCGCAACAGCAGCTGGCACCAGGTCAAGCGACGCGTCCTGCTCGAGGATCAAGCGCTCCAGGTCCTGAAGCGCCCGGCCGGGCTCCAGCCCAAGCTCGTCCCGCAACATCTCGCTCGTCCGCCGATACACCGCAAGCGCCTCGGCCTGCCGTCCCGCGCGGTACAGCGCCAGCATCAGCTGCGCACCCAGCCGCTCCTGTAGCGGGTTGGACCCAACCAGACCCTCGAGTTCTGGGATGAGCTCCGCGTTGGCGCCGAGCACGAGATCGGCATCAATTCGCTCCATCAATGCCAGCAAGCGCAATTCCTCCAGGCGCCGGATCTCGGGCTGCGCGAACTCGAGCAGCGCTAGATCGGCAAGCGGCGGCCCGCGCCACAGCGCTAGCGCCTCTCGCAGCCGCGCCGCCGCCGACGCGGCATCGCCCCCAGCGAGCAGCCGCCGCCCGTCTGCGAGTAGGCGCTCAAACCGGACCACGTCGAGCTGCTCCGGCCCGGCCTTCAGCCGGTAGCCACCCGCCTGCGTCACCAGCACCTGGCCGGCGTCGCCGTTCTCCAGCACACGTCGCAGTCGCGACACCGCAACCCGCGCCGTGTTCAGCGCGCTGTCGGACAGCTCCTCGCCGAGCAGCTCGTCGACCAGCTGCTCGGTCCTGACCAGCTCATTCGCGTGCACCAAGAGGAGGGCCAACAGCGCCCGTTGGCGCTCGCCCCCGAGCCGCAACGGTGTCCCACCGCGCCACGCCTCGAGCGGACCGAGCATCCGGAACTGCAGCGACCCCCGGGGTTCGTCCCCCATGGCGGGCGATTATCCGCCTGCGCCGCCCGCCGCGCAACCGTGTGACACGACCCGTCACGCGGATGTCACGAGCCCGTCACGGCGCCCCCTAACGCTCTCGGCCACCTGGATCGCACAGGGCGATCCACCCACAGGAGGGAAATGCAATGACTCGCACCACCGTGCTCCGTCGGATCCTCGGGGTCGTCGCTGTGGCGCTCGCACTCGGCACGACCGCCGGCCCAGCTTCGGCCAGGACCTTCGACTTCAACTCGAATGGCTCACTTGTTCAGCAGCCCGCCCCGAACAGCTCTCACACGAGCACTCCCGCGATGGGTGGGAGCAGTTTCGAATGGGGCTATATCGCGATCGGATCGAGCGCCGCCGGGCTGGTGCTTATCGCCGTCGGCGGCACGCTCACAACCACGCGTCGCCGGCAGCGTCGTCAGAACAACCGGCGATCAACGATGGCAGCGTAAGCCGAGGAGCCGGAGATGTTGCAGAACAACAGGCACATCCCGTTCGACACCGAGGGCGCCGGTGCTGGCCGCCACCGCGAAGTCGAAGGTGATATCCGCGTTAGCCCCCGTTGCGAGCGAGCCAGGCCCATACGCCTGGCGCTGCTCGTCTCACTTGCTGTGCTCGGCGGGGCCTGTGGCACGAGCTACAGTGCGAGCGCAAGTCGCCCTCGACAGGTTGCGCTGAGCCCGTGGCCCAGCCCAGCCGACTACGGAACAATCAACACCGCTGTCGCCGTACGCGACGACGCGCTGTTTCACGAACGCGACTGGCGGCGGAAGTCGTTCGCCGCGTCGCTCGCGCTCAGGACGCTGTTGACGGTCCGACTGGCGGCTGGCCCCTGCGCCGCGTACGTCACCGAGCTGTACGGCAGCCTGCGAGAGCTCCTGCGAGCACACCTCCAGGAACACCTCCCACTTCTCCTCCGGCGCCAACTGCCGCCGCTTGCGTGGCTTGCCGTTCTCCATCACATCGTCCTCCTGGTCCAGGGCCCGAACAGCCTCCCAGAATTGGTGTGAAAAACGACCCGACCTCTATCGCGAAGTCAGACGCAAACCAGGCGCGATCGAGGCCTCGACCACGCTGCCGACCGGCAGCTCCGCACCGGCAGACACGTCCTATAACGGATTCGACGCGCTTCCCGACGGCACGATCATCGCCAAGACGGTCAACCGCCAGAAGGGGTGCACCCAGAACGGCTTCTCGGCGTTCCTCAACTGTCCTAACCCGACTGAGGTGGCCCCGTCGGTGATGGTCGCGATCAACCCCAAGACGCTCAAGGTGATCTCCCAGATCACGCTCCCGGAGATGATCGGCGGGCGCGTGACCACCGCGGTCTACAACCACCACGACGACATCTATCTCCCGGGCACCTCGAAGCTGTATCGCTACGTGTTCGCCAACGGCAAGCTCCAGGCCGACCCGACCTGGGGGCCCGTCCCGTACCTCAAGAGTGGTCAGACGGCGGGATCGGCCGTCGCCGTCATGGGCGACTACGTGGTCACGATGACCAACGGCGGTAGCCCGACCTCGACGCCGATGAGCGTCGTGGCCGTCTCACAAGCCGACTCAAACAAACTCACGAACCTTCAGCCGTTCGCCGGCTCGGGATCCAAGAACAGCTTCATCCCCTCGATGGTGTCCGTCGATCCCGCCTCGCACCTGATCTACGTGATGGACGCCGGCGCCAGCAAGATCGGCGCCGTGGCCCTCAACAACGGCACGCTCGCGACGAAATGGACCCAAGATCAGACCACGCTCAGCTTCACCACCCTGATCGGGCCCCAGGACCAACGGATCCTGATCGCCACGAACATCCCGATCAAGTTTTTCAAGCAGCTAAAGAACTACTCGACCGAGCAAGTCATCTGGCGCGACGCGGCCAGCGGCAAGCAACTCGCCGCCTCACACCAATTCCCCAAGATGTCCGCCGGCATCCTCGTCACCCCCGGCTACGCCGGCCTGCAGTACTTCCTCACAGCCAGCGGCCACATCATCGCGCTCCAAGTCAACCCCAACAGCTCGACGTGACCGCACTGACACGAAACCGCTCCCGGCGGCGCGCCCAGCTCGCGCGCCTCGTATTGCCCTCAGCAAGGCTGCAATAGTTCGGCCAACCGTTCGCAGGTCGTTCCCCAGCTGAGACGACCGCCGGGGTCGAGCTCGACGCTGCTTCGATGTTCGGAACGCTTCGCTGATCGATCGGCTTGCGGGCACGCTGCGGTCATCGTCAATCCGCCGGCCGTTGAACTGGACGACCTCCGCGCACGACGAGGACGACGCCGGTTCCTGCGATCGCACCAAGGACCGGGACCGCCAGCTTGGCCGCCTTGGGCGAGAGAACGAGCTCGAACAACGGCATCGGATCTCCAAGACGCTCCTGCAAGCCGCCGAGCGGACAGTCGCCCCGATTTGCGAGCACCAGCACGCCCTCGCCGGCAAGCGCCACAATCGCTAGCCGGAGGTGTCGATCCCGACGTCCGGTGAGCGCGCACCACCAGACGTACGCGATCGCGGCCAGGAATCCCACGGCGATTCCGGCATGCGCCAGGCGAAAGGCAAGCGCGGCCGCCGGCAGCTTCCTCCACGTCCGCGAGTCTCGCAGGTCGCGCGACTACCCATTTCGGGCAAATAGGAGCAGCGAGCTGTCCCCTCCGGTCGCGATGCGGCGTTCGCTGAGCGTTCGACATCTGAGGCGCTCCCGGCTCGGAGCGGACCGCCAGGCGGACGCCCGGAGCGTCCGCTGGTCGACCTGTCAGCGGACGACCGGAGGCGCCGCGTCGAGGAGTGCGCAGAGCTCGTCGGTGTCCGCGATGATCGCGTCGCCGGCGAAGCGAATACTTTCCAGGGCGCGCTCTCCGGCCACTTGGTTGCCGGCGCCGCATGCGTCGCGGACCACGATGGGGATGTAGCCGAGGTCGGCGGAATGGCGGACGGTCGGCTCAATACCGACTTCCATCGCGACCCCGGCGATGAGGTAGGCGCGCACGCCGCAGTCGCGCAGCACGATGTCGAGCGGCGTGCCTTCGAAGGCCGACATCGTGATCTTGTCGAGGATCGCCTCCCCGGGCTGCGGCTCGAGTTGATCCACGAGCTGGAAGCCCGGCGCGTCATGGGGGATCAGCGGGCGAGTGTCCGCAGCGCGGTCCTTGCCCTGCCAGATCTTTGCCTGACGCAGCTGATAGACGGCGGCGAGCTCGACGGGCATGAAGTAATGACGCATGAAGACCGTGCGCACGCCGCGTCCGCGCGTGGCTGTCAGGAGCTTCAGGACGTTGCTCAGCACCCGGTCGCGATCCGCGACTTGGGCAAGGATCCCGGCCTGCATGTCGTAGACGATGAACGCAAGCGTCGCGGGATCCAGCGCGTCGGCAAGTGACTCCGGGACGTCGAGCCCGTTGAACCGGTCCATATGCATACGCTACCGCCAGGCATCGTTGCTGGGCCGACCTCCCCATCCGGTTCGGTGAGCATTCGGTATCGGACGCTGGCCGACCACGAGCCCTTCGCAGGGAAGAACCCAGTGATCTCGGCGGCGTTCGAGCCCGTCGCCCATCCGGATCAGTATCGCCGCGCGGGCCGCATCCGCGGAGCGTGCTCAGCTGAGCTCGAGATCGCCGTCGATGCTCCCGAGGTTGTCAAGCACATCCCATGGACCTCGGCGGCTTCCCGCCGACTCCGCTGCTAGAACCTGCTGCCGTGACAGGTCATGCGATGGCGGTGGGACGGCGGCACGTCAGGCGACGTCGCCCACCCGCGTGGGTCGCCTACCTGATGATCTGGTACTGCGTCATCCTGACCGAGATTGCGGGCAGCGTCCTGGATGTTCTCTCCAACCAGGTCTACCGCGTCGTTGGTGATGCCGTCGGTCTGTGCTTTCTCCTTCCGGCAGGCGTCGTATGCCACCGCAAGACGCGGAAAGCGATGGCGGACTTCGAGGACGGGGGCCGTCTCAGGCCGGTCCCACCGTTCCTGTGGGTGGTACTCGCGATCATCGTTGCGACGTACGTGGGGAGCGTCGCCACCCGCTTCTAGCGTCGGATCGGAGATCAACCACTTCCTCCCCGATCGCGGGCGGCGGGATAGCGAGTTTGGGCGGCGGTCACAAATGGCAGCTGCGCATCTGCCACCTTCAGCTCTCCTACGAGCACCAGGCGCCTTGACAGCGCTCCTTGCGCGGCGCAGCCGCACAGCGCACGACGCTCGATTCCCTCATGGCGCGGTAGACGACCAAGCACTGACCTGCACGTCCGCTGGACCGGCAGTTCCGCCTTGCCACGCCACGGAGCAGCGAGACGCCCGTTGGCCAACGTGATGGACCGGGCTCAGAGCCAGGAGTCAGAAGGTCCCTGGCCGCGTCCGTTGATCGTTGGTCGCTGAGACGACCGGTGGCGGTGCCGAGCGCCCGGATCGTCCGTAGCGAAGTCTGTTGGTGGATCCCGTCCGACCAGCACCGCCACCCCTCGAGCACAGACCCCGCGAAGTGATCCTCCGGCAACCACTCACGCATGTCCGGCGGCATCAGAAACGACTGCTCACGATCACACGCGATGAACGGCTGCGCCATCGGAATCGTCAGAAACCGCCCGAACGACATCTCGACTGCCCCCACATATGGGCACAGTCGTGGGTGGCAAGCGGGTCGGCCGCCTGGGCACGGCATGCGTTGAGGTTCGGGCTGCACTGTTGCGGCGTACCTCGGCGGGAGTTCAGCCGAGCTCGTGCGACGTATCCTCCGTCGGTGGCAAGCCGAGAGCAGGGTCAACGTACGCGCGCACGACTGATCACCGCTGCTGGGCAGTCGTTCGCCGAGTTTGGCTTCGCCGGGACGTCGCTCGATGCGGTTGCTACCGCCGCCGGGGTGAGTCGCCAGGGCCTCCTCTATTACTTCCCGAACAAGGTCGACCTGTTGGGCGCGGTGCTCGATGAGCGCGACCTCGACGACGCTCGGACCGCAACTGAGGTGGCTCAGCAAGGCAGCGCTGACCTCGCCGCGGCGCTGTTAGCGATCGTGCGGCGGAACCGCGAACGGCCGGAAGTCGCCCAACTGCTGGCCATATCGGCTGGCGAGGGCTCGCACCCCGCACACCCAGCGCACGCTTACGCGCGCCAGCGCGCCCAGCGGGTGCGCGAGCTCATGCGCGATGCCATCGTCGGTGAGCAGCGCCGCGGCAAGCTGCCCGCGCATGTCGATCCAGACGTGCTCGCGGTCGCCCTCAGCGCGCTGCTCACCGGCCTCAACCTTCAGCAACTGACCGATCCGACTGCGGACACCGTCGCAGCCCTCATCCTCGTCATGCATGCGGTAACTGATTCCCGCCCCGCGGCCGAAGTGCCCGCAGCCTAGCAGTCGAAAACCCGATCCTCAGGGGTCGCTGCTCATGCGCGGCCAGCCGCGCTTGGCGATGGCCCGGTGCAAACCGCCCGGCGCGGCGGCCAGCGATGTAGCGCTGGCGGCTATCTACTTGACAACAAGTATGTGATCGCTAACATCGCGCCCTGCCCAAGGAGGAAGAGGAGAAGCGATGAGACGAGAGATCGGGCGCGCCGGCTTGACACGGCGTCAGGCGTTGCAGTTGGGCGCGGCGGTATCGCTGGCGAGCTGGCAGGCCACGGACGCGGCAGCGGCCATGCGGTCGCTGCCGGAGCGTGACTGCCGGGAGCGGTCATTCGACGAAGACTGGCTGTTCTTCCGCGGTGACCCCTCTGAGGCGCAGGCCGGTGGCTTCGACGACAGCGGCTGGCGGCCCCTGGATCTCCCGCACGACTGGAGCATCGAGGATCTGCCTTACGCCGGGTCGCAGGACGGCGCGGCGACCACCGACCCGTCCAACCTGAAGGTCCGGCCGAGCGATTCCAGCGCGCCGCAGGTGATCGGCCCGTTCGACAAGCAGAACAGCCCCGGCGCGGCCAACACCGGCTGGACGGTCGGGGGCGTGGGCTGGTACCGCAAGCATTTCAAGCTCCCTCGCACGGTGAGCGCCGATGCGCACTACGAGCTGCGCTTCGACGGCGTCTACCGAAACGCCGACGTTTGGCTCAACGGCGAGCACCTCGGCTTTCACCCTTACGGCTACACGTCATTCGCCTACGACCTCACGCCGTACCTCAATCGGCATGGCGACAACGTCCTCGCCGTGCGCGTCGACAACACCGGCAACAACAGCCGGTGGTATTCCGGCTCGGGGATCTACCGCCACACGTGGCTGACGGTCACCGGCTCAGTTCGCATCCCGATGTGGGGCGTCCAGGTGACGACCCCGGTCGTCGCCCCGGGACGCTCGTCCGCCAGTGTGTCGGTCTCGGTCAGCAATCTCGGCGACCGGGCAAGCCAGCCTCAGGTCCGGCTCACCGTGCTCGACCCGCTTGGGCGCCAGGTGGCCGAGCGCACGTCGACGCCGCTGGCTGTCCCCGCAGGCGAAACCGCGAACTGCCAACTCGATGTCGCGGTGGCGCCGGCGGCGCTGTGGTCGCCCGAGTCGCCGCGGCTCTATCGCGCCCAGACCGACGTGCTCGTCCGCGGCCGGGTGGTCGACTCGGTCGCCACCACGTTCGGGATCCGCTCGCTCGTCTGGAACGGTACCGACGGCTTCGTGCTCAACGGTCGTCAGGTCAAGATCAATGGCGCGTGCATCCACCACGACAACGGGCCGATGGGCGCGGTGGCGCTGGACCGCTCCGAGGAGCGACGGATCGAGATCCTGCTGGCCGCCGGCTTCAACGCAATCCGGACCGCGCACAACCCGCCCTCGCCCGCGCTGCTGGACGCGTGCGACCGGCTGGGAATGCTGGTCATGGACGAGTTCGTCGACATGTGGGACACAGCCAAGCTGCCGCAGGACTACAGCGTGTACTTCCCCACGTGGTGGCAGCGAGACCTCACGAGCATGGTCCTGCGAGACCGCAACCACCCGTCGATCGTCATCTGGTCGCTCGGCAACGAGATCACCGAGGACAGCCAGTACCCCGCCCGCGGACAGCAGATGGCCGACCTGCTTCGCTCGCTCGACCGCACCCGGCCACTCACGGTCTGCATCGGTGCCGGTACGGCCAAGGGCGCAGCCGATCCCGCCACGGCCTACGAGGATGTCCTCGACGGGCACTACGAGCTCAACTGCGCGGGCTTCCAGACGATGCACGACGCCCACCCTGATCGGGCCGTCACGCAGAGCGAGAGCTGGCCGGCGAGCATCTACGACGACTGGAAGTTCGCCCAGGACAACGCCTGGATGGTCGGCAATTGGACCTGGACCGGTATGGACTACCTCGGAGAGTCGGGGATCGGCGTGACCCCCGTCGGGGCTTCGGGGCCGACGTGCGGGCCGGGTTACTTGACCTACCTCACGTCGCACTCGGGTATCGGCTACCCCTGGTTTCAGGCCAACTGCGGCGACATCGACCTGATCGGGCAACGCAAGCCCCAGAACTTCTGGCGCATGGCCGTGCAAGGCCTCAGCCCGGTGGAGATGTTGGTCGAGCGCCCCGTTCCATCCGGGCCGGCACAGCAGACCGCGGCCTGGGGGTACTACGACGAGCTGGAAAGCTGGACCTGGGAAGCACCCGGGCAGCCCCTGACGGTGCACGTCTACACGCCGGGCGACAGCGTCGCGTTGCTGCTCAACGGCAGTGCAATCGCCACCGCAACGCCACAGCGGTGCGTGGCCACGTTCACCGTGCCGTACGCAGCGGGCGAATTGACCGCGATCGCGAGCAGAGCCGGCCGAGAGATCGGACGAAAGACGCTCGTGACCGCTGGTGCACCGGCGGGCATTCGGCTCGCCTCGGATCTCGAGCGGCTCTCGACCGACCGTGACGATCTCGCACACGTGCTCGTCGAGATCATCGACCGCCACGGCAACCGCGTACCAGATGAGGTCCGCGAGGTGGCCTTCGCGGTCCGCGGCGCGGGCGAGCTGGCGGCTGTCGGCAACGCCAACCCGCACAACCTCGATAGCTTCCGCCAGCCCCAGCGGTTCACGTACCACGGCCAGGCGCTGGCGATCCTGCGGCCGGCAAAAACGCCCGGAGTGCTCACGCTCACCGCGACCGCCGACGGACTCAGGCCCGCGACCCTGCGGCTCGCAGTCATCGGCCGCCAGGCGCTGGGCACCCCCGTCCACGCCGGGTTCAGCACCGCACCGCTGCTGCTCATCACCGGCGTCGCTGCGGCTTTCACGCGCCGGCGGACAGAGCACATGCTGCCGTGACCGAGGGCGGCCGCGACAGGCTCAGACCCCACCGCGGCCGGCGTTCTGCAGCAGCGTGGACCGCATCGGACCAGGATCGATCGCCGGCTCGATCAGATGCTGCAGGATGAGACCGTTGAGCCGCGCGCAAGATCACGGCGCGCGTCTCGGGTCCAGACCTGCCGCGATGCCCACGTCGCCGCTCGAGTCGAATGACCGCGAGGGGAGTACGTTGGCGGAGCCACCGCCGGCGTATTGCGCGCCGGGGCGCCGGCGTCACCCAGGACGGCGTATTGCGCGCCGGGGCGCCGGCGTCGCCTACGACGGCGATCGCCTTCTCAGGGCCGTCGGCGAGTAGCAACTGGCCGCCCTGGTTCTTGAGCAGCACGGTGCCCTCTTGGGAGAGCCGCATGGCGAGTTGCTGGTGCGGCGAGGGTGCTCACGTTGGTGTTGATCGCGCTCGCCGGCGGCACCAGGGGGTGGTCGAACAGGCCGACCTGGAACATCGCGGGTGAGCACGTTGGCGACCATGCCGTCGAGGCGGCTCATCGAGACGTCGCCCGGGGTGACGCGCTCTTGAGCGGTGTCCCGAAGAAGCTCGAGCCGTCCGCGGCGCCGGGCATCTCGAGGTCCAGGCCGGCGTTGGCGGCCTTGGCCGTGGAGTGGGTGGCGCCCCAGTCGGAGACGACGAAGCCGGCGGAGTTCCAGAGGTTGCCCAGGGCGCGGGTGAGCTGGATGCCATTAACCAACGACGCGACGGCGGTACGCCGACCGACGCGACCGACGCGACCGACGCGCAGTGAGGTCGCCGGGCGCTTCGCGTCGCCGCCGCGAACGGCCGGCTGGCCAGCGTCGAGCACCTGCTTCGCCCAGGGCGCCGGCCCCAACCTCCGAGACCTTCAACATCAGCGCAGCGCGCTTGATTGCTGTCGTCACGGGACGTAGCGAGCCGGGGGTCTGGAACGACGGCCTCGGGGAGGGCGACGTCGACAGAGGGATCCCGTTATGCGACGGAGCCGTGCCTTCCGCGCGTTGCAGGACGCTCATGGCCTCCGCCAAGATGGTCGCCGTGCGAACAAAGCGGGAGCAGTGAGGGTCGGCGTGCGGACTTGGTGCGATGAGTTCTCCAGCTGTCGGCGGTCTACCTTGTATGTCGATATGCCAACGCGAGAGGAACGAGCCATGAGCCTGCCGGAGACCGCCAACCGTGGGGAGTGGACCCGCGCGCGGATCGCACTTCTCGAGCAGGAGAAGGCGCTTACGAAGGCGCGGGACGAACTCGCCGCCGCGCGGCGTCGCTTGCCGATGGTCGAAGTGACCGAGGACTACCGCTTCACCGCTGCGGATGGCAGTACTCAGACGCTGCTCGACCTGTTCGAGGAGCGCCAACAGTTGATCGTCGATCACTACATGTTCGATCCAGACTGGGACGACGGGTGCATGAGCTGCGCCGGCCGGGTCGACCAGTACGGGAACACCGCCCACCTGCACGAGCGCGACACGACGATCGCCGTTGTCTCCCGGGCGCCGATCGAGAAGATTGAGCGCTGGAGGCACAAGATGGGATGGACGTTCCCCTGGTACTCGAGCTACGGCAGTCGGTTCAACTTCGACTACGGCGTTTCATTCGACGACACCGTCGAGGATCCCCACTACAACTACCGTCCGGTCGACGCGATCGTGAAGGCGCACGGCTTGGCCGAGCTCCCGACAGAACTGCACGGAACGAGCGTGTTCCTGCGCGTCGACGATCGCGTCTTCCACACCTACTCAACCTACGGGCGCGGCACCGAGCAGGTGGGCGGCACGCACTACTACCTCGACATGACAGCCCTGGGCCGCCAGGAGGATTGGGAGGAGCCCAAGGGCCGCGCCACGTCGCTTGGGACGCGCGCCGACCAGAAGGGAGCGGGGGCTGCGTCGGGGGCCGCCTGACCTTGCGGCTGGTCAGCGCGTCGCCGGGGGTCAGCAGATGCGACCGGCGGCAACGGCCACCTGCAGCACCTCCTCGGCCCCGCGCTTGGTTGTCAGACGGGGCACCCAGGAGTACCGTGCCAGCACGAATGCAGGGCCTGCTACGCTGCCGCGGGTTGCGTCCCTTTGCCGCTGTAAATTCGCTCGCGGTTTTGGGTTCCCGGGGTTGAGTCTATGCGGCGGTGACCTCCTCGTCGAGGCTGTCTGGGTCGGCTTGTTGGTATTTGATTCGGTAGAGGTGTTGGCGGTCGACGTCGGTGAACGTGGCGCCGTTTGAGGCGTGGCTGAAGAACAAATCGAGTACCGCCCAGACGAGTGACAGGCAGCTGGTCTCGCCGGGGAACCGGCCCATCACCTTCGTGCGCCGGCGGACCTCGCCGAGCGATCGTTCGAGCAGGTTTGTTGATCGCCATCGTTCGCGGTGTCTGAGCGGGTAGCGCAGGTGCACGACGAGCGCATCGAGGTCGTCTGAGAGGCAGCGCGCGGCCGACTCGTAGCCAGCATGCTCGAGTTCTGAGATCAGCACCTTGAGGCGGAGCTTGCCGTCCTTGACCGAGGTCGCGTCGGTGAGCGCCGACCAGTAGTTGAACCGGATCCGCTTCTGCTCTGACTTCGGCAGCTTCGCCAGCAGGTTGCGCAGCCGGTGAACGGCGCAGTGCTGGCGATCGGCGCGCGGCCAGATCTCCCCGACCGCGCTGATCAGCCCCGGCGCGCCATCACCCACGACCAGGCGCGGTGCCGGGAGCCCGCGGGCGATCAGGTCGCTGCCGAGCTCGAGCCAGTCCTCCGTTGACTCGCGCATCCCCAACCGGACGGAAACCAGCGCTCTTGCACCGGTTTCGGTGATCCCCCAGGCGCAGATCACCCCTTCCTTCGGGCCGCTCGGGCGGACCGGCAGATAGATCGCGTCGAGGAACAGCACGACCAGGTTGACGTCGTAGAGCGAGCGGCGAGAGAACGCTTCGAACCGTTCGTGCAGCTCCGCGCAGACCCTCGACACGCTCGACTTTGAGATCTTCGCGAGCCCGGCCTCCTCGCACAGCGACTCGACATCGCGCATCGACAGCCCACGAACGAACCCGCCGATCACCAGCGCCTTCAACGGGTCCGTCCGAAGTAGCCGCTTGCAGTGCCACTTCGGGAACAGCTTCGAGACGAACGGCATCGCCGCCTCCCGCGCCTGCGGGATCTCGATCCGCAGCTCACCCTCCCCGGTCTGCAAGTGCCGCGGCCGGAACCCGTTGCGCAAGCCGCGCTGGCGCTCGGGCCGGCGCTCATACCGAGCGCGACCCAACCAGCTGTCGAACTCCTCCTCGACCGCCCGCTGAATGATCAATCTGGCACCGAGCCGGGCGAGCTCGGACAACATCTTCTGCGGATCGTCGACCAGCCTGCTCCCGAGCAGCTTGTCGATCTCCGCTTGTATCTCCGCTGATGGCGGTACGGTACGTCTCACGGCGTAGGCCTCCTTCATCGTCTTGCAGGACTTGAGGGAACCTACGCCGTTGCTCTGACAGCACCGCGGCTATTTACAGCAGTTCTGGGACGCGACCCGCTGCCGACCCGCGACCTGCTCATCGCCAATTCCAGGGACCGACCGGCCGGCTCCCATCTGTTCGCTGAGCGTTCCCGTTGTGCGACGCGGCGGCGCCAGCAGGGAACGGCGGCAGCGGACGCTCGGGACCGTCCGCTGATCGATCGTCGATGCACCGAGTCGAGGCTCGGCGGGTGCCTGGACGCCGGCCGCTGGTCGGTATCTCGGCCAGGGAAGGAACTACGGACTGCGGACCCTGTCGTTGCTTGGCACGGAGCCTAGGGCTTCAGGCCCCGTCGCTGTTCTACTTGGATGTAGATCAGCAAGGCGACGACCGAGCCGATGATGGACCCGATCCAGCTGGAGGTCTGGACGAACCCGCTCCCGTGATGGAACAGAAGACGGCCTAGGAATCCGCCTACGAACGAACCGATCACGCCCAGCAGGATCGTCTGGAGGACGGTCATTGACTGCCTGCCGGGGACCAGCGCCCGTGCGATGAAGCCAGCGAAGAATCCGATGATTATGAGACCGACGATGGTGCCCAGCATGAGCGCTCCGGAGAGTAGAGAGTGGTCATAGCGAGTCTACTGCTGGACCCTCCGGTGAATCGTGATCCGAACATCGCTGCGGGCAGACAGCAGTGGAATCGAGCGTCAGGTGCGACCGACGGCTCCAACCCGGTGATCTGCCGCGATAGCGGGGCTCGTAGCGAGACTGCACGCAAGGAGGTCTCCGGCCGCTTCGCCGGACCCCTCCTCGCGCTGCTGCTTTCGCGCGTGATAGGAGGCGTCCGCTCACCGTTGGGCTGCGAGACGCCGAACCAGCCTGGGCTGGGTCCCGAGTTACTGGTTCAGCGATGCTGGCGTCACCTGCTCACGGAGCAGCTGACCAAACCGGTTCGGATCGCCGCCGACAAATCGACGGCATGCGCGTAGACCCTCCAAGTAGCAGGACTCATACGGTGGCCATTGCTGTTCGCAGATACTCTCGACGACACGGTGGGTGTAGCCCTCATCCTCCAGCAGCCACCGCTGCGCGTAGGCACGCATCCCGGCCCGGTCGATCTGATCTTCGTCGAGCATGGGGGCAAGGTTGGCCCGGACCGCGAGCAGCAGCTCCTTGGCCCGCCTCACGGCTGCCGACCCGGCCGTGTCATAGGCGATGCCGAGTGGGCGGAGACATCGAGCGCTGACCTGTTCGATCTCCTCGCCGAGAAGGATCTCGGGCGCCAGCATCGCGATCCCCTCCGCCATCAGAGCCTGCGGGGTCGGGGTAACCCATACCGAGAGCTCGTGGGCGAGGCCGACCTCGCCCTGGTCATGGGCGCCCAACAGGCCCGTTTCGCCACCAGTGGCGCGGCCGGCCCCGCGGTCGGCGGGATCCTCCTCGACATCTCCCACTGCACCCCCGTCCTCCTGCTGACCACCGCCGGCCTGCTCGCGGCGGCGACCGCCATCGCTACCGGAGCCCGGCCGCGACCAACCAGGCCCTCAACGGCCTCTTCCGGCCTCGGCGCCGTCGCTCTCCTTGTCGGCGCGGTGGGCGTCGCCAACATCATGATCATCTCCGTCCTCGAACGCCGCAGCGAGATCGGGCTACGCCGGGCCCTCGGCGCCACCCGGGGCCACATCCGCACCCAGTTCCTCTCCGAAGCCGTCCTGCTCGGACTCCTCGGTGGCACCGTCAGCGTCGCCCTCGGCGCCGCGGCCACCGCCGTCTACGCCCACACCAAGCACTGGGCCACCATCATCCCCATCGAAGCCTGGGCCGGCGGCATCGCCGCCTCGCTCATCATCGGCGCCCTCGCCGGGCTCGTCCCCGCCCTCCGCGCCGCACGCCTCTCACCCACCGAGGCGCTGTGGTCCGTCTAGCTCACCGTGGTCTTGCCTTCCCCACCGCCGTCAGGTTGATCCGGACGATCCGCTGTACGGAGACTGTGGTGCTCCCGTTCTTGATCACCGCGAGGATCAGGCGTTGCGAGGAGGCGATGAGGGTGGAGGGGGTCCACTTGACGGAGCCCTTGGTGTTGCGGAGGCGGGCAATCCGGACCGGCGTGGTGCCCGTGCGGGTGGCCTCTTCGAGTGTGATGACGTCGCCGCGGGCGGGTTGGACGACCTTGTAGCGGATCGTGAACTTCTTGGCCTTGGCGGCGACGATGGCGGCCTTGAGGGTGGGAATCGAGATGCCCGCAGCCGTGCGGATGCTCGCGATCCTGGACGTGTGGGGCGCAGCGACGAAGTCCCACTTGCTCTTTGGCGCCGCGACGGCCTCGACGTAGGTGGTCTTGTGGATCGTGTCCTTGTAGACGATCCAGCCGGGCTCGACGAAGCCGTTCCCGAAGGTGCGGATCGCGCGGCGGTCGGGGCCCATGACCAGAACGTCAGGCGCGGCGGTCACACCCTTGATCACGAACAGACGCGGCGCCACGGAGAACGACCGGACGAGAACCTGGGTGGAGGCCAGCCCGGCCGACGCCGCGTGCGCCACCTCCTGGCCCGTCAACGCCTGCTGCAGAGACGAGTTGCTGCATGTGGACAGGTACGTCGTTGACCCGTCGTTGAAGTTGTAGACCCCGCCGATCGCGAAGTTCACCGCTGGGACCACGATGTTCGACGTGTCGATCACAGCGGCGGCTCGCGCGACGAGGGGGGCGTTCGCTCGACGCGCGGAGATGCCGAACGCGCTGCCTAACGTGGACCCGATCTGCTGCAGGGTGCTCTTGGCCGACGCCGACGACGCAGACGACTTGAGCGAGTTGAAAGTGCTGACCACGCTCGCCCCGGCCGCTCCGCCGGCGGACGCAATCGCGTTGATCGCGTTCGCGCTGCCCACCGCGAGGGTCTGCAGGACCTGCGTCCCCGGAACGCTGAACGAGGCGCAGCCGCCGACGCCGTTGTTCGAGATCCCGCCCGCGCCGGTCGCGCAGCCCTTCACCACTTCCGGGATCTGCGCGCAGATCTGACCGGTGATGGTGCCCGCCACGGTCCAGTTGTTGGCGTAGCCTTGGACCGCGTTGGCGTACTGTTGTGCGGTTGCCCCCGGCGCCGGCGCGCCGACCGGGACGCCCTTGGGTATGAAACTGACGGCGATCGAGCCGTTGAGCTGCACCAGCCAGTCGTTGCTGAGCTGCGGGAACGTGTAGTCAAAGCCGCCGCCCGCGGTCACCGCGCCGGACCCCTGGATCTGGGCCCAGGCAAAGCTGCCGCTGTTGTCGACCGGAGCGAATTTCGTCCCGTCGCTGGTTCCGGACGACCTGTAGACGGCCAGCGAGGACTTGTTGAACGGCAGCCCCACCATGGTCACGCCGCCCTGGATGTTGAACGTCCACGGCACGTTCTCATTGCCGTCGAAGTAGCCGTCGACGTAGCGGAAGCTGCCGTTGACGAGCAGCGCGGACTTCCTGCCGAGCACCGGGCCGAGGCTGCCCGTCGCGCTGCCGTCGATCTCGAGCGGCGGGTCGAAGGTGATGGTCCCGACCTGGCCGCAGTAGCTCGGGAACGCCTGGTTGAGCGCGATGTACTGGTCGTAGTTCTTGTCGATGTCGCTGCATTGGGCGGCACGCGCTGCGTCGGTCGTCGCGTCCCCGGTCTTCTGCGTGAGGCCGATCCGCGGCCGGGAGTAGGTCGGGTAGTTGGTGAAGCCGCCGCTGATCGACTGCAGGAACGCGCCGGTGTCACCGATCGCGAGGCCCGGCGTCTGGTAGCTGGCGCTGAACGTCACCGCCGTCGGCGTGCCGTGGATGATCTGCGTCGAGGCCGAGATCCCGCCGACGCCTGGGGAGCTGAAGGTCAGTGCCACGTTCCACGTGTCCGTCGAGAGCGTGAAGTCGAGATGGCCGTAGAAGGCATAGAACGGGGCGGAGATCTTGACCCCGGAGAGCTCCGGCTTCTGCGTGAGGGAGATGATGGCGTCGAGGCCGTCGAAGTGCGCGCCGCCGGAGTTGGTCGAGCGGATCGTCGTGCTCGCGCCGATCACGCCGAAGTACTTGGCGATCCCCGGGATGGGCACGGCGACCGTAAAGCTCATGTCCGATGAGCCCTGCATCAGCGTGATGCCGTTCTCCGACAGCGTCGCGAGGTCATTGAGCGTCTGGTTAGGCGAGACGTCGAACTTGCCGGGCGCGCCCTCGTCGATCGAGGTCTCGCCTGGGTTCGGGGCGATCCGCCACCTGATCGGGGCCGCAACGAAGGTGGTCTGGTGCTGTCCGAGCGATGACTCGCCGAGGTCGATGCTCACGTTGCCGCTCCCCGACGAGAGCGTGCCGGTGCTGCTGTCGAGGGTGAGCGACACGCCGAACGCCGGGTGGAGTTCGAGGCCGTTGACCAGGACCGGGACCCCGGCGGGCGTGATGGTCTGCGAGCCGTTGGTGACCAGGCAGCCAGGGCCGAGCAGCTGCGCCTGGGCGAGGCCGACGGTCACCGAGGTGTTGCAGACCGCCGCGGGGATCGTGGTCGTCCCGACCATCGTGAACTGCGTGTTCGTGCTGGTGTCGTGCCCTGCGGAGGTGACGGTGACGGTGTACGGGCCGTTGATCGCGAATGTGTGGGGTCCGCCCTGGATGTCGTACTCGTTGCCCTGTCCGGCCGGGCAGGTGCCGAACGTCTGCCCGGTCGGGCTCGGGGTGCAGCCCTCCGGCACGTCGGACTCGTCGAACGTGTCCAGGAACGTGCCGTCGCCCCAGTTGATCGCGGCGGAGGCCGCCGGATCGGTCGTGGGACTCGAGCCCCAGAACTTGACGATCGGCACATGGCCCAGCGTCGAGCCGAGATTCTGAGCCGGGAACGACGCGAACTGGGCAATCGACCCGATTGTGGTGGTGCCGGTCAGCGTGAAAGGGAAGCGGATGTCGGCCCCGTCGGCCCCGTGCAGCGTCACCGTGACCGTGTAAGGGCCGGCGCCGACAAACGTGCGTGGCCCGGCGGTGACGTCGTACTCAACACCCTGACCGGTCGGGCAGCCTCCGAGCGTGCTGGCGTCCGGTGTCGCCGTGCATCCGTCGTGCACCGCGGTGGCGGTCACGTCGAGCGTCGTGCCGTCGCCCCAGTCCACCGTGACGGTGGGCGTGGAGTCCGCTGAGTCGTGTGAGGACCAGACCTTGACGATCTCCTGGCCGGCCAGGGTCGACCCGTTGCTCTGCATCGGGATCGCCTGGAACCGGACGATCGGGTCGGCGGCGCGCGCCGTCGCGGGCAGCACGATCAGCGCCGCCACCAGGACGAACCCCGCCACGATCCGATTGCGTGCCTGCGTCAGCATCGCTGCCCGCCAGGGAACCTACCACCGCGAGGAAGCGCGCGGTTGCGATTACCGTTGAGAACTGAGACGCGGACGGCGGTTTGGAGCGTCCGATGGTCGATCGGCTTGCGGGCGGACGCCAGCGCCGACTTGCAGCGGAGGCGTCCCTGCTTGCCGCGCATTCCGACACTGTCGGCGCCAACGCTGTGATGCGCGTGCCGCAACGGATGCAGGGCTGGCGACCGGGTTTCGTAGTAAGGGCGGCTTGATCACGTCCGAGGCCTGGCAGTCCGTCTCCGGATCCGACGCGCCCGGCGCATCCCAGTACCGCGACGGGTCCGCGACGGCACTTGGCTGTGGGAGGGATGCTTCTTTGTGTGGAGCGGCTGGGTTGGTTGCATCTAGTACGTGATCGAGCCGCGCAATTGGATCGTTGAGGCGCCGTTGAGCGGATGGGTGCCGCTGATCGTGAAGGTGCCGTGCGCGGTTCGATCGATGCCGGTACCGCCAGTCCATCTGCCGGTGCCGTGATCGATCGAGCTTCCGTTGACGATCCCGTTTCGGACGCGCTGTCGAATTTGGCCCAAAAGGGGAAGCGGCGCCGACGAGCGGCATTGGGAAGACGAGTTCGGTACGTGGCGCAGCCTTTCCATTTGGACGGTGCATCGCGGCCGATACTCGTTAGTGTCTCTGCGTGCTCGTATCGGTGGGTGACATCAGGCTGTTCGTGGATGTCGACGGTCTGGAATGGGTGCCGGATGGAGACACGATGCGCCGCCGGCCAACGGCGCTCGTCCTTCACGGAGGCCCCGGTCTGGACTCGGCTGTCTCCAAGGCGTCATTCGGCTTCCTCCGCGAGATCGCGCAGGTGGTGTATGTCGACCACCGAGGCAACGGTCGCAGCAATCGCGGCGATCCGGCGACATGGACGCTCGCCCAGTGGGGTGACGACGTGCACTCCCTCTGCGAGGCGCTGGGGATTGAGCGCCCGATCGTGATCGGCGTGTCGTTCGGCGGCATGGTCGCGATGAGTTACGCCACGCGCCACCCGGAACATCCCGCCGCGCTCGTGTTGGCGGTGACCGCGGCGCGCGAGACCCCGGTCGACATGGTCGTGGATGCTTTCCGCCGGCTCGGAGGTGAGGAGGTTGCCGACGTCGTCCGGCGGGACCTCATCCACAGCACCGAGGAGACGAGCCAGCTGTTTGTCGAGCGGGCCCTGCCGTTGATGAGCCAATCACTGGACGCGCGGACGAAGGTTGCGCGGATCGTCGGCAGGGCCATCCGCCGCCAGGACGTCGAGCTCCACTTCAACAACGGCGAGGGCGCGAGCTTCGACCTCCGCGGCGCTCTCGGAACGATCCGCTGTCCCACTCTCGTACTAGGCGGCGCGATGGACCCGGTAGTGCCGCCTGAGGCTCTCGCCGAGATTCGCGACGCGCTCCCCGAGCGCCTCGTCGAGGCTCACCTCATAGAAGGGGCAGGTCATCTGCTGGCGCTTGATGCGACGGAGCGCTTCCAGCAGCTCATCGCTGGGTTCACGAGCAAGCACGCGCTCACGTAACGAGCAAGCCTCCTCCGCAGTACGCCGGCTCAAGCTTGTTGACAGCCGCTGGGACGAGCGCTGGCTTGACGAGCACGCAGCCGATCGTGAGCTGGCCGGACGCTTGGCCGCGCGGCAAGTGAACCCGGCACCCGCAGCCGCCTAACAGCTACAAAGGAGGACACGGGTTCCTGTTCCACGACCCGGCCGCCATACCCACATTCCTGGAATGCCTGCAAGCACCACCGGGCTGACGCGGGTGTAGTAAACGAGTTCGAGCACCCGGAGTTCGCTCAGCGTTGCTCGATTGAGACGCCGTTGGCGCCAAAGCGGAGCCCCTGCCCGGACGTTCTCGGCGTGCGCTGAGCCATCCGTTCTGCGACGAGGCGCCCCCTTCCGCGCTAAGGACGTGGGCTCGCGAACCATGTCGTCAGCTTCCCGGCGAGCGAAAGCTGGTGCTTGAGCTGGCTGCTCCTGCCAGGCGAAAGCAGCAGCCCGCCGTGTGACCGGCCCGGCCGTCGTCCTGCTGTCGAGTCGCACGCGGAGGGCAGTTCTGTCGAATCACGCGCCGGGGTTCCGGCTGTCCGGGAGCAGTCGCGTGCGACAGCACCCTGGGCGTCGCCGGCGTGTTTGCATTCAGACCCAGGGGTAGTCCGTCGCCGAGCCCGACGCTGGCGTTCTTTGAACGCTGCTTGCAGCGCGAACATTCGTGGTTAGCGGCCACGCCGTTCCGCGCATGCCGCGCACGGGAGGGCCGGTCCGGCCGTCGCACGTCGGACACCAAGCGCACGCAGGGCGAGACCGCGGTGGGCTGAACCCAGGGGCCGTTGAGGGGAAGTCACCGACCCCTGGGTTCGCGGCGAGCCGAAGGCGACTCGTGATTGGTGACGCCTATTGGTTGGCAGGTGTGTAGACGAGCTTGACGACGCCGTTGGCGAACACTTTGCTGTCGGTCAGCGCGAGCGGGATCCGATCGCGGCCGCCGTCAAACAAGCGTTTCCCGGAACCGAAGACGACGGGGAAGACGAGCAGTACTAGCTCGTCGACCACGCCATCTCGGAGCAGCGACTGGGCAAGTGTCGCACTCCCGACGATCAGGATGTTCTTGCCCGGCTGCTGCTTGAGCTTGTTGAGCTCCACGACCGGGTCCGCCTTGAGCAACGTCGAGTTCTGCCACTCATCGACGCTCGCGAGGGTGCGTGAGACGACCAGCTTCGGCGTGTTGTTCATCTCCGCGCCGACCGGATTGTCGGTGCCCCGCCCGGGCCATACCGCAGCGAACTCCTGGTAGGTCTGGCGTCCGAGCAGCATCGTGTCGCGCTCGGCCATCTGGGCGCCGAGCTCTCCACCGACCTCGCCGTCCATGTAGCCAGCCGTGAACTCGTCCGCGGCTTCCACCACTCCGTCGACCGACACGAACAATGCCGCAACGATCTTTCTCATGGCGCGCTCTCCTTTTCGGTTGATTGACTTGCGCGCTCCACGATCCGGTGATCTAAACTGAACCGTGTAGTAGCATCTAAGACCACGGTTGTCGGCAAGACTCATCGCTCCACCAGGACTACGAACGAATCCAGATCACCAAGCGCTCCCAAGGGGCCCGCAGGGAGATCGGCGCGTAAGCGCCGTGCGGTCCTCGACGCTGCGACCGAGGTGTTCCTCCGCGAGGGCTTCGCCGGCGCGAGCATGGACGCAATCGCAGCCCGCGCCGACGTCTCAAAGCCGACCCTTTACAAGCACTTCGCCGACAAACAACAGCTATTCGCGCAAATCGTTGGCGACACGATCGACAACTTCACCGAGCCATTCCATAACGAAGTCGTGAACCTGACCGACAGCGGCGACGTAGAGGAACACCTGCGCGACCTCGCGCGGCGCCTCCTCGCCGCGGTAATGCAGCCGAGGCTGTTGCAGCTGCGCCGGCACGTAATCGGTGAAGCCAGCCGGTTTCCACAACTGGGCCGCACCTATGAGCAGCGCGGTCCGCAACGCGCAATCGCTGCCTTGACGACAGCGTTTCAGCGTCTCGCCGAACAGGGCGCATTACGACTAGACGACCCACCGCTCGCGGCCGCCCACTTCAACTGGCTCGTTCTCGCGATCCCGCTGAATCACGCGATGGTCTGCGGAGACGACCAACCCCCGCGAAAAGCCGAGCTCGAGCGGTACGTCGACGCCGCCGTCCGCGTCTTCCTCGCCGCGTACCGCGCGGACTGAACCACCCTGGCTGGAAGACACGCGCCACCGTGCCGTTGATGCTCGCCAAAGGGCTAACTGCGACCCAGGCCAGGTGGGAAACCGCGTAGGAGGACGCGGCGACGAGGCTGCCGATGTTCGAGCGAAGCGGCCACCGCGCCTGCGTGACTGCAACAGGCGTGACGCACCGACGCGTCCGCCAGCCTCGAGACTGCCGCAATGGACGATCAGCGCCAGCGCGATGCTGAGCGCTGGCGCAGCGACGCTGTCGCTTCGAGGCAGAAGGAGCAGCATCGGCGACAACAAACCCGGGCTCGGAGACTGCTCCTTCTGGACAATATGAGCCGCGTTGATGCCGACGTCCAAGCACGCGCGCGCATCTCGGCGCTCGCTGCGGCGACGATCTTGGGCGAGGAGCTCCGGACGCTATGCCCGGACCGCCGACCTATCGCGAACGGGCTGGATCGTATTGGAACCGAATCGACATCCCTGGCGTCGGTGTGGGAGACGCAGCGCCTTGCCCTGGTACCCGTGATGGATCCGGCGGATTTGCAGGCTTTGTGGAAGGCACTTCCGCTTCCAGCTGGGTCGGCTCAGCACGACCTCGGGGATCTTGTCTGCTGGGTCGACGGGATCACGCGCGTTCTGTGGGTTGACCTGCAGAGCATCGTCTTCACGAGCTTCGTACGCCGCAGGCTGAGCGGCGGAGGGTCGCTCGTAGACCAGATCAGCCGGCAGCAGGATCCGAGTACGCGGGTCAAGCCGAGTACGCGGGCCACGACGTGACAACAAGGAGGACGGCGGGCCGGGGTGCCCGACGCGTGTTCGGTGTCATGCGAGCTTGAGGCAGCGAGACGCGGGCGGCAGCCTCCTCACGCTTTGGTTCTGGCGGGCGCGGCGCACATGCCGGCATTCTCGGAGTCTACGGAGTGCGGGGGCCGCAAGTGGCCGGCGTCCGTCAGCGCGGTGGTCCCTGTGCCGTTGGAGACCTGTGCGGTGACGTCGCCGACTGCGGGGCCGATGTGCAGGGAAGATGGTGTTGCTCCGGGTTGGCCTTATGCGACGCGGCGGCGCCTTCAAGGAGCGGCCTCAGGGATGCTCGCGAGCGTCCGCTCATCGATCCCTCTCGGACGCCGGCCCGGCACGATGTACGTGGTCGCGGCGTAGTCAGACGCGCGGTGCGTTGCACCGGGCGCGGTTGCGAGCGAATCACCTCGGAGCGTCACCGCCTCTGGTCCATTGCCGTCTGTGCGACCACGGACTGCGTGCTGAGCGACGCCGCCCGTATCGCTCCGACGGAAGTCCCCGCGCCGTCGATCGGGGCGCTCACGCATCGTGGCCCGCTGTCAGCTTGAGAGACTCGCGATCCGCAGCGGGATCGCCGCGAATGGATCCAGCGCGTACGTCAGCGACACCCGGTGATAGCCGTCGGCGATCTCGGCGCCGTCATCGAACGAGACGACGAGCACCGGCGAGAGCTTCTCCCCCGACGCCACCTTCACGAGGTCGCGCAGCACTCCCGGATCGTTGAGCGGAAGCGGTTCGCGCCCAGAAGCGCGCAGGATGTCATTCGCTCGGCGTTCGGTCACCTGCGCGTCCTTGAGTCGCCCAACGAGGCGCTTGGCCGTCTCCGGGTTGAGCCGGATCGAGAGGAACGCCTGCGCCGCGTCGAAGTCGTGGGACGCGACATCCTTCTTCCAACGGATCACAGGCGCGGACTTCGACACCTGGCGAAGCCTAGCCCTAAACGCGCACGACACAGCGGGACTGCCATCCTCCACCCGGGGAAGCCGGTGCGCAAGCGCTCCCGACTCCTCGGCTCGGCCGCGAGGGAGATTTCGGCCCGTCGTTCGCGCCGTGGCCGCCGTGCTCCCCAACCCGCGCAGTCAGCATCACGTAGCGCTCCCGGAAGAAGACCAGTCGCGCGCCCGGCTGCAGGAGGACGATCGCTGAGTCGGTGGTCCCGTCCCCTGGCTGCTGCCCCCTGTGGGAGTGCCATTACGCGCACCGCTCCGACCCGTGCTCGCTGTCAGTGTTTTGCGAACGTGCCGCTGAGCCGCCGTCGCCTCGTTGCCATAAGCCTTCCGCTTGTGCGACGCGCGACGCCGTCAAACGGCCTCAGGAGACGCGCGCGACCGTCCGCTGATGGATGGGCGTGTGCGACGCGGCCCGAGATGCCTGGCGTTGGGGGACTGACCGGTCCTCTGGGCCGACGAGGTCGTGCTGGCCCAGGGACCCCGGACCCGGCGCAATCGCAGTCACCACGGCGAAGCACTCGCGCCCCGCCGGCGAGCCGACGCGGCGCGCGCGGCCGGTCGGGAGCGATCGTCTGCCGTCACGGCAGCCGGCCGGATCTGGCTATCGCAACGTCGCCGATGCAGTCGTGAGCTCTGAGGGCGCCTCCGGGACGAAAGCGATCACCCGCGGGATGCACGGTTTCCGCGCCATGGAAAGTCGGGCTGAGCCGGGCGGCTCGTCCGGAAGCGGTGCGCCGGGATCCAGACGGCAGATGGACACCGTGTCAGGTAGCGGTTGCAACTCCAGCATGGACACGTCCTTCCTCGATTGCACTCACGGCATCGTGGCAAGCAACGACAGAGCTCGCTCCTGCCGCGGCGCGAGACGGCCCCTTCAAGTGCTGGCCTTCGGGCCTGTTTGCTGGTCTTCCTCGGAGCTAGGGATTTCGGTTCTACGAGCCGAGCGGAGACCATGTGCCGGACACGCGCTCGGGGGCGTTCTCCTATCCGGTCGATGACTTCGCGCCGTCGGTCGTCAAACAGGCGTTGCCTTATCAGGGCTTCTGTGACGGGGTTGCCGCGCGATCCCGCGCGGGCCACCGAGCTACGTCACGGGCGCGGGGTGACGGTCGCGCTGGTCGCGAGGTAGACGGCGTCCGAGCTCGAGTTGGCGTCGTTGTTGGTGATCCCGATCCACGCGCACACCATGTGCCTTGCCGGGATCCAGCCGTGTCCGAACGTGACGGTGCGCTTGAGGCTGAAGTCGCCCCGGGGGATCTCTTTCGAGATCAGGGTCACCGCCTCGATGCCGAGATCGTTGTGTTCCCCGATGTAGTTCGACTCGGCCTCGGGCGTCGCCTGGCAGCTGCGCAGCGGGTGGCTGGCGCACCTGATACCAGCGGGTGTGTTGCGCAGGCCAAAGCACGCGGGCAGCGCCTCGACCGTCACGTGCGCGGGGATCTCGGAGGTACCGCGGACGTCGAACATGCCCCGGTGGTGAAGGCGTGGCCGGTTAGGCGCCGACACGCTCATCGTGAACCGAGGCGCGCGTAGCGTGAACGACGCCGTCGCGGTGGCCTCCGGCGTCGTCGACTGGCTGTCATCCAGCCATCCGCAGACCAGGTACGGCCCCAGCGGCGAAGTGAGCGTGTCAGTGGTCCCTCCCGTGCGAGCAATCCCCGGGATCGTCCACGAATACGCGAAGCTCGGGGCCCCGAGCTGCGTCATCTGCGCGTCGAGGACCGTACCGTGACCGTTCGCATCCTCCTTTGGGTCGTTCCACCAGTCCGATCCGCACGGGCCTAGGCTCGACGGGCGCACATACACCCACAGCGCAGGAGCATTCGACCCGCCGACGTCCGCCGCGGGGACCGTCCCGGTGGCCTTGTATGCGACCGGCATTCCGGCGACCTGCTCGGAGCCGACCGACAGGGTCAGCGAACCGTCGGCGAGCGCGGACGCGGGCGCCGCGAGCATCGCTCCCACAACGGCCCCGCACGCAGCCAACCGGGCAAGCAGCCGCATCATCGAGCTACTTCGCATAGCTGCCCTTCGTGAAGTACAGGAACAGTTTCTTCATCGTGATGTGTGCCTGGCCGGTGACTGTCTGCCTGCAGCTGGTGGCGCCGTTGTCCGGGCACGGCTCGGCGCCGCTGACCGGGACGCTCCAGGAGACATGCGGCTTCGTTCGCAGCGCGTAGAAACGGGGGGTCAGCCCCGTGTGGAGGATCACCTCGGCCCAACCCGGGTGAGCCTGCGAGGCGTCGATGCCGAGTTGATTGGCGATGTCGGTCTCGCTGATCGGAGCGCACGTCAGCGGGTCGGCGATCTGGTTACTGAAGACCGGAAGCTCGTAGTCCTCAGGCGTGAACCCGTCGCCCGCGGAGATCAGCACCGAGTCGAGCTTGGTGGGGTTCGTGATCGTGCCAGGGCAGTCGTAGCGCGTCTTCGTGCCGGGGCAGGAGTCCTGGCCGATCAGGGTGCCGCTCAGGTCATACGTCGAGCCGTCCGACTGCACCGTCCCGGGGTCGGTGATCGTCGGCTTGAGCGCGAGCCGACGGGCCGCCGCCCCCAGCGCCGACTTGGGCACCACCGGCACCGTGATGTGCTTGTAGAGGATCGTCCTGTCGAGGTGCTCCTGCTCGTGCGAGGTGGTCTGCTGGTCGACCGTGTTGCCGTCGGCGTCGCCGCAGGGGTCGTCGTTGGACGCGTCCTGAGTGAAGGTCGCGTCGTAGCTCACGATGACGCGGATCTCCGCCGCGTACGCGAAGTGCTTCGGGATCCTCCCGTTGCCGTGTCCCTTGCCGACGGCAGTGCCAGTCGCACCGAGCAGCAAAACCACCGCCACGATCACGCCCCCGCGCAGGAGCGCGAACATGCCCATCTCACCCCTTCTCATCGATTTCCTCCGTGTAATCGAAGGTGGCCCCTTGAGGGTCGCGATCCTATCAGCCTCATCAGCGCGCGTCGGGCGCGAGCCGACGACGGTCCCGAGATCCGCGCAAGGCAGGGCAGTGCGCCGGCCTCTCGTACAAACCCGTCGCAGCCGGGGAGCAGGCCTCGGCGGAGGGGCACGGCGCCGCCGGACCATGCCTGGAGCGGCAGCGGCGTAGATAACGACGGCGTGCCCCCTCGCGTGCTTGTTGCCGCTCGCCTTCGAGCGAGCGCCTTGGTGTGCGGCTGATGCGGCCGCGCCATCCCGGCGCGGGCTTGCCACCGATGCCCCAGTCGCCGCTGCGGACCTCTTCGACAGGACACCGGTGCTGGCAGCCGCGCAGCTGGCCGAGAACATCGAGCCAGAGCGCTCGACGATGCTCGCGCTTGCACGCGAGAACGCCTTAGATACCTGTCGCCCGAGCACCTCCTAGTCGCCAATTTCGCGTTTCTTCTGGCTGCAGGTGCTCCGCACCTCGCTGCGCACGTTCGGCCGGATGTTCAGCGCCACGCGGATGCTGGCGCAGTACGTCGAGGGGCCTGTCGCGGTTGACGGGCATGTCACGATCCTGGGGTGGGTGAGGGGCTGCGGATCGGGCGCGTCGGGCAAGCCTGGCTTGCCGCGACGGTTGTCTGCGCGCTAGCCGCCACGGCCGCGACGGCACGGTCGGTTTTGACGACGCCTGGCTATCCCGGGCTGCAGGCCGTCCCGAGGCTCAAGGCGGTCGCGCCGGCCGGATCGACCAGGCCTGGCGCGGCGATCCGCATCGGCCAGGGTTACCGCCCGCATGTCCTCGTCGACGATGCCGGCGCCGCTCACATCACGTGGTCGACTGGCTCGGTTGAGCACGGCCCGGCTGGCGAGCACACGTACAGCGCGGGCTGGGACAACTACTGCCGCTTGAGCCGAGGCGTGCGCAGCTGCGGCGAGCCTGCCCGCTTCGACGCGCCGATCACCTACCCGGCTGGCCCCGGCGACAGCAGCCCGTTCTTTATGAACAGCCCCGGCGGCAACCAGGACATCGGCGAGGGCTCGCTGCCGCTGGCGACGGGTAACGAGCTGCTGATCCTCGCCCACCGCCCCGGCAACGTCGTGGCCGTGCCGGGGGGGACGAGCACCGACGTCAACTTCGTGTGGAGCTCGGACGACGGCGGGTCGTCGTTCACCGGTCCCGGGATCACCTCGACGATGGACTACTACGGCGGCGCCGTCGTCTATGGCAACCCGGTCTCGGTCGGCATCGTCGGGACCATGGGCGCTCTGATCCAGGACGACACGACGCTCGGCCACGTGTTCTTCCAGGGCGGTGCGGCTGGCACCTACACCCCCGCCGCCGCCCGTGCTGACCTCGGGAAGGGCGCCAACAATCTCATCATCCGCCGCCAGGTGGCGGTTGACGGCGATCGCCCGATCGTCGTTTTCGACGACCTGCGTGATGTCACCGTTCGCGAGTACAGCGGCCATGGCGACATCAACGACGCCGTCAATTGGACGACGTCGCGCTTTCCCGGCGTCGATCCCGAGCTGGCGAGCGGGCCCCGCGGCGTGTGGCTGACCTACTACCGTCCTGGCATCGTCAGCCGGGGCGTCGTCGTCCGCCTGGTGCAGGGCCGCCGTTCGGGGCCTGCGACGCCGGTGTTCCCGTCACGGCTGGGGAGTCAGGACGACCAGCTCTCAGAAGCGGGCAACGGCGAGTTGGTCGCTGGCTGGACGCCCAAGGACGCCAACGAGGACAGCTATCGCAGCGCCGTGATCGCGATGTCCGTCAACGGCCGGCAGTGGAGCGGGCCGCAGACCCTCTACCGCGTTGGCAAGGGCGACGGCATCGACGGGTTGGACCTCTCGACCGGTCCCGACGGCGGCGGCGTCGCGGTGCTGGTCCACGGGACGCTGCACGACCCCAACGTGCTGGGCCAGTCGTTCTCGATCGGCGGGCAGATCGAGGCAATCCCGTACGGCGCCCGCGGCTCGACCGGCAAGGAGGGCCTCGGCGGCCTGGGCGCCGGGGCGCCCGGTCAGGCCGGCTGCCTTGACCTGCGGTTCGGCGCCGTCCACGCCCACGTCGACTCCGGCTGCTTTTTGCGCGTCACTGACCCGCGCGACCCCAACGGTCACGCCTCGATCGCCTATGGAGGGGTGCATGTCAATGGGCTGGAGATCCGCCCCGATACGCCCGGCGCCGCGATCGTGATCGACACCGACCTGCACACGATCGACTCGGTGGGCGGGACTGTCGGCATTCTGCTCCAGCACCCCGGCGTCCCTGACATCAAGCTGTGGGATGGCTCGCTGCACGCCTACCTGGGCGCCCGCGACAATCCCGGCGACCTGCTGTTCCCGCTGCCGATCGGCGGTTTTGTGGCCAACGTGCTGGGCTTCGACGCGCTGGGCACGGTCAACGTGATCCTGGGCCCGGAGTCGGTCTCGATGCCGATGGCGCTGAAGCTGCCGTCGTACTTCGGCGTGACCGGCTCGGCCATCCTGCGGGCCGACATGACCGACGACCTGGAGCGCGATTCGCTGCACATCGCCATCCCGGACGCGGTCTTCCCCGGGCTCGAGGTGTCCGGCGGCACGATCGACTGGGCCGGCCCTTCGCAGCAGTGGCAGGGGACGGCCGAGCTGCAGATGCAGCCGGGCGCCGGATCGTCCGGGCTGGACGTCACGGCCGCGCGGATCGCCTTCGATCACGGCGACTACCTCTCCGGTGGGTTCACGGCCGACCCGTATCCGGGCACGCCGATCTACCGCAATGCCGATCTGGAGAGCCTCGATGCCGCCGTCGATCTGCACCCGCCGCGCTCGCTGACCGGCAACGCCGAGATGGGCTCGGTCGCCCACGGGGACGGGATCTACTCGCTGGAGGCGACCGGGCCGCTGCGCACGGCCTTCGCGACCCCGTCGGTGATGAGCGTCGACGGCAGCGGCTCGATCTACGGGGTCCCGCTGACCAGCGCCCACGCCGCCTTCAGCACCAACGGCACGTTCCATGAGACGGGCACGCTGGGGTTCGACGGGTTCGGGATCACGATCGGCGGCTCGCTCGACGCCACCACCGCGCTGGCCGCGGGGATCACGAGCGGCACGCTGAACGGCGGCTTCTCGTTCGGGCCCTACAGCGTCGGCACGACGATCCCCTTCAACGACGTCGGCTTCGGCTACTGCAAGACCGTGGGGATCGGCCCGGCCAGCACCTCGGTGGGGTTCGTGTTCAAGTGGGACGGCGGCGGCGAGGTCCATCTGGACGGCTGTGACAGCGCGCTGTCGAGCTCGGGAGTCGCCTCGGCCCGGGACACGGCGCGGTCCGCCGATGACGGGGTGACCGTGTCACCCGGGACCGCGGTGGAGGAACTCGACGTGCGCGGCGCGGGCGGCGTGCCCAGCGTCACCCTCACCTCGCCCGCTGGCAAGACGATCGTCCCCTCGACGACCGACATCCACGCGGCGGCGATCGCGCTGCCGGTGTCCGGGGCGAACCTGCTGGCGGTGGCCATTCCGCAGCCGGCGAGCGGCGTGTGGCGCGTCTCCGCCGCCCCCGGATCGGCGGCGATCGCGTCGGTCTCCGCGGGGCGCGGCTATGCACCGCTGAAGGTGTCGGCGCGGGTCGCCGGAGGCGGCCATCGCCGGGTTCTGGTCTACAGGGCCGCCCTGCACCCGGGCGTGACGGTGCGCTTCGCCGAGTACCGCGGCTCCACGCTGTTGGCGGTGCTCGGCTCCGCCCGCCACGCGTCGGGTCGACTGCGCTTCACGCCGGCCGGCGGTCCGGCCGGTTCGCGGCGGATCGCGGCCCTCGTCGGCGGCCCTGGAGCAGTGCCGCGGACGGTGACGGTGACGCGCTACCGGGCTCCGGGCCCGGCGCGTCCGGGGGCGGCTCACGTGCGGGTGGCGCGGCACGGGCAGGTGTTCGTCGTGCGTATCTCGCGGGCGGCCGGCGCGGCGCGCTATCTGCTCATCGCCCGGACGGCCGGAGGCCGGCGCATCCGCACCCTGCTCGGCGCCCGCCGCCGCACGCTGACGGTGCCCGCCGCGGGGTGGAGTGACCGCATCGCCGTGAGCGTCACGCCACTGTCGGCCGCCGGCGTGGCGGGCCGCAGCGCCCACGCGACGATGCGGCTGCGGGTCGCCGCTCCTCGCTACCGGGCGCCCCGGCGGCGCCGCTCCAAGAAGCGCTAGCCGAGTGACTAGCGCAGCTCTGAGAGCGGGCACGGCCCTGGGCCGACATACTTGGCGGTGAGGCGGATCAGGCGCCCCTCGCACTTCTGCTCGAGGATGCGGGCCGACCAGCCGGCCGTCCGCTGCCACAGCGGCCACTCCGCCGTCGGCGAACCAGGACTCGCGACCCGCCAGCGCCGGGTCCGTCGACCCCGTACGCAAGGCAAGGGGTTCGCTCATCGGCCGCGCTCTCAAGCCGATTGGCTGGCCAAGGCGCCGTCGTTTCGCAAAGCCAGATCAGCGATCCGAGCCCGGATCGAGGCCGGTCTCCGGGAACACCTGTGCGAACTCGCTCGGGTCGTGCTCGTGAGCGAAGCCGGTCACGGCTCGGGGGCATCGAGGCGACGCTCCTCACGGCATCGCCACAATGACGTCTATGCCAGGACCTGCCGTCGGTCATCGCGTTGGGGGGCAAGCCATCGGCCGTGCTCGCCGAAGCGGGTCGGCGCCGGGCGAGTCGGCTGACAAGCCGGGTTCTGGCCGCGTGGAGCCGTGATCGCCCCCTTCGGCGACAGGCCACCGAACGTCCTTGTGCTCGGAGGGGGCGGACTGCTGGGCGAGGCGTGGATGACTGGCGTCCTGGCCGGATACGAGGACGCGGCGGGCGCCGACGTGCGCGACTGCAGGCGGTTCGTCGGGACCAGCGCCGGCTCGATCGTCGCGGCGAGCGTCGTGGCGGGCCGCTCGCCACGTCGGCCCGGGTCCGCCGAGGCCAGTGCGAGCCGCCCGGTCGAAGCTCCGGCGGGTGCGCGGTCCCCGTTCGCGGAGGCGGATACGGCGGGGCGACAGGTATCGAATCTCCTCGTCGGTGCCGGAGCGGTCGCCGCCCGGATCGGCGCGCCGATCCGGGCGCTGGCGCTGCGGGCGCTCCCGGACGGTCGGCGCTCGATCGCCGCGTTCGGGGACGAGGTCGACCGGTGGGGAGCGACGTTTGACGGGCGCTTGCGCGTGTGCACCGTCGATGCGCTCAATGGTCGCCGCGTCGTGTTCGGCAGCCGGTTCGCGCCGCCGGCTTCGGTTGGGCAGGCGGTCGCGGCGTCCTGCGCGATCCCGGCGGTCTTCGCGCCGGTGCGCATCGATGACCGGCTGTACGTCGACGGTGGTGCTTGGTCGCCAACCAACGCCGACGCCGCGCCCGCCGGACGTGGCGATCGCGTGCTCCTGCTCGAGCCGACCGCCGTGCTCGTCGGTGGCACGCTGCGCGCGGCGGCACTGCTTGAGGCCGTCGCGCTCCGGAGCCGTGGCGCCGCGGTGCACATCGTGACTCCCGATGTCTCAGCCCGCCCTTTGATGCGGCGACTCATGGACCCCGACCGCGGAGGGCACGTCCTAGCCGCGGGCTATCAGCAAGGACTCGCGCTCGGCCGCTGAACGCGCGGCGTACTCGCCTTCCGTGCGTGCGAAGCGACAGCGAAGACGTGCTCGCGGCGCGCCCGGCAGCGTCCGCTCAGCGTTCTTGGTTCCTCGCGGTGATCGACTGGGCGGGCTGAGGACGAGCGACGGCGCTTCATCGCCGGTCCGGGTGCCCTCGACGAACTCGGTTTGACGATCGATCAGCTCGCCGATCCAGACGTGCGTTCGGCCGTGATCCGCTGTGAGCATCCCGAAATTTGCGCAGGCGCTCCGAGAAGGCCGCCGCGAGGTCGAGCTCGGCGACGGGCTGATGAATCCCCGCCTCCACCTGGCGATGCACGAGGTCGTCGCCACACAGCTGTGGGACGACTCGCCGCCAGAAGTTTGGGACACCGCGGCGCGGCTGCTCGAGGCCGGCTATGAGCGACAGGAGATCCTGCACATGCTCGCCGGTCCTGTCGTGGACCAGGTGTGGGCAGCCATGCACGACGAGCGCCCGTACGACCGCGAGCGTCACCTCGGTGCGTTGCACGCACTCCCCGGCTCGTGGGAGCGCGAACGCACCACCAGAACGGCGGCCAAGCGCCACGACGACGCCCGCAAGCAGGCTCGCCGGGCGGCGCAGGCGGCACGCCGCGCCAATCGACGTCCGCGCTGATCAAACCGCCCCGGACGATCCGAGCCGCGTCCCGGATCTGTCCGCTTGTCGTAGGTCGCTGAAACGCCTGCCAGGCCGCGGCGGGAACAGATCAGCTCCGAGGTGGCGGAAGCGCGCGCGATTCGGTCCGGCGTGCGCGCGATGATCCGCGCAATGGGCACTGGATTCCGCGAACGCGAGCAGCTCTCCATCGAAGCCGGCGACGGCGTCGAGGGTTCGGCATCGGGCGCCCGGGAGCCGGAGCGGTTGCTGTTGGACGCGATCGCTGCGGGGGAGCTCGATAGCCATCTGACCGCGATCGCCGATGCGGTCGACGCCCGCCGATATCTCCTGCATACGGTGCGGTCAGCGACTGCGCTCGCGGAGCTCTGCATCGGGGACGTCGTCCGGATCAACCACACCGTCAGCCCGCAGTACCTGCACGGCGCCTACGCGACAATCGTTGCGATCGACGACCGGACGGCCACCGTGCAGCTCGAGCGCCCCGTCGGACGCTTCCGCAGCGGCCAAGTCCGCTGCCCAGCGCTTGCGCTCGATCGAGTCCCGCGAGCCGCCTGAATCCGTCGTCCAACGGCCGATGCCAGTGTTGCGGCTGTTCGCTGATCGTTGGGATCTGGGACGCGGCGACCCCATCAAGGAACGAACTCAATGGACGCTCGTGACCGTCCGCTCATCGATGGGCCAGTGCGACGCGAATGTGCTATCCGCGCAATCCGGGTGCGCGGGCGAGAACGGCAACAGGCACGCCGCGAGTCGATTGCAGGTCCTGGCGGCAGCCGCCGGGCCGTGGGCCCGTTCGTGGAGTTCTGGGCTTGCCAGCTTTGGTGGGCTCGGACGCGAAGCGCGCCGTGATCGTTGCGGTTCCGCAGTTGATGCCGGCCGGGTTGCTTGTGACCGTCCCGCTGCCACCGAGCTCCGTTGCGGTGACCGTGAGTAGCAAACGGGGTATCGCGCCGTATTCGACCGCACCGAGGTCGGGCTGAGCGTCTCTTGGGGCTCCGTAGAGGTCGTAGCCGGGGGCACCGATCGTGGTGCCGGCGTCGATCGCGGGGCTTGCGGTTGTGAGGTGGTAGTCACCAGCAGGTGCGTTAACGAAGAGCGGGTTGCTGTTGATGTTGCCGTTCTTGCCAGCCCAACCGGGGCTGCTGATCAGCGAGTTCGTGAGCACATCCGGGCCTAGATTGACCCTCCCCCATTGAACCCCGAGCTCACGAAGATGGGTATGCCGACCGGCTTGTTGAAGATCGAGTTGCGGCGGTGACGCCGGTGATCTGATTGCCACGCGCGCCCGGTCCGTTCGGGACCGAGGAAAACAGACCCGCGTTTCCCTGGTCGTTGACGATCGTGTCGTTCTCGATCGTCACCCCGGATATTCGACTGGGCGGCGAGGTGGTCCTGTCACCACCAATCAGGGCGATGGCGCCAGCGACGGTGGGGCGGAGCACGTTGTTGATGATCCGCGTATTCGAGATCACATCGCCAGCAGAGCTAGGACCGATGAGACCTGGAACGGTGGCTGAGGCATTGGATTAGGATTAGGAGCAGGCCCGCAGGGCCCGAGATCGTGTTGTCCTCGATCAAGGACCTGCTGGACGTCGGCGCCGGCGTCTGCCAGGACTTCGTCCACCTCGGGCTGTGCTTGCTGCGCCACCACGGGATCGCGGCGCGGCATGTGTCGGGTTACCTGTTCGCCGCGGGATCGCATCGCGAGCGTGAGTCGGTCGAGGTCGACACGCACGCCTGGCTCGAGGCGCTACTCCCGGTCGCCGGCGACGGCGAGCCGGTGTGGATCGCCGCCAATCCCACGAATCGCGGGCTCGCCGGTGAGACGCACGTGAAGATCGGTCACGGGCGCCACTACCCAACGTCCCGCCGATCAAAGGCGTCTACCGCGGCGTGGCGAACGCCAAGCTCGACGCCAGCGTGACGATGACGAGGCTGACAGCCACCGATCCGGCCTCGATTGTGCTGTCCTAGCCGGCCCAGAGCTGTCAAGGACCCGTAGTTCACGGCAAACGGCTCTCACACTAATTAAGGGACGACGGCGCCGTCCGCTCGAGGTCCCCAGTGAGACCCGGGCGACGCCGTTTCCGGCCTCCGGCTAAGGCGGCCAGGCCGTCGCAGTTGGGATGGTCACCGGACGCCCTGATTTCCGGCCCTCGGCGTCGCCTGGAACGCGGTCCTGCTGACCGACCGTCGAGCAGGACCATCGGGCATCAGTGGCGAAGATCCACATGGCGCGATTGTCGAACGGCGGGCCTCGGGCAGACTGAGACGATGAACGGGCGGACGCGTGCGCAGCTGCGTGTCATCGTCGCTGTGCTGGATACGCTGGGGGCAGTCGACATTTCCGCATGGCTGTTTGGAGGTTGGGGCCTGGACGCGAGGATCGGCCGGATCACGCGCGAGCACGGCGACGTCGAGTTCTGGCTCGAGCGCGTTGACGCCGAACAATCGAAAGCAGCGCTCGTCGAAGCCGGAGCCACGGCTCTCATAACTCAGCCGCCAGAGGAAGCATGCGCGTACGCCTGGGACGGCGTCGCCTTCAGCACCGCTTACTTTGACCGGCAGCCCGACGGATCGTTCAGTCAGTCCCATGGGCGATGGTCGGACTGGCGGTTCCCGCCAGGCTCCTTCGGCGATGGGCCCGGGATGCTCGATGGCAAGCCCCTACCGGCCATGAGCGTTGCCGGTTTGCTCGCGATGAAGGAGCAGTTCCCGCACCTGCACAACGGCCGGCCATGGCGGCAGAAAGACATCGACGACATCAAGATCCTCCGAGAGCTGGCGGCCATAGCCCGGCAAGCCGGGCCGGGGCGCTCTTAACGACGAACGGGCAGACAGCACGCTTCGCGTTCCCGTTGTGCGACGCCGTCGCTATCGAGGACCGGCTCCGTTCAGGGGGCCACATCGTTGCGATGGACGATGGGCCACTGCGACGCGAACGTGCTATCCGCGCGAAGCGAGAGCGACACGCGATGCACGGGACTGGATACCGACAGTCCCGAGACCGTGCGGCGTCAGTTTGGGTTGACAAACGTCCGTTGTCAGTCTAGACTGACGGCAATGAAAGCTGAAGACATCGCCTCCGCGATCGCGTCCAACGACCCGTCGCTGGGGCTCCGCGCAGCTCTAGCTCTGCACCGGCTCGCGGAACGAGTCGAGGCGGACTTCGTCGCGAGGGCCCGCCAGCAAGGGTGGTCGTGGCAGCAGATCGGAGACGCCTTGGGCGTCACCCGCCAATCCGTGCACACCAAATACAACAAGGACTCATCATGACCACCGAACCCGTGGTACCAGAGATGCTTCACGCCTGGGCCATCTATCTGCGGGCCAGTGAGGAGGCTCGTCGCCGAGGTGATCGCCGCACTGGCACCGATCACCTCTTGCTCGCCTTGTTGGAGGATCCCTCGGTCGAAGCCGTGGTGGGCGTGAACCTGCAGCAAGCTCGCCAGGCCCTTGAGTCGCTCGATCGCGAAGCCCTGGGCGCCCTGGGCTTGGGGTCCGGCATCGACGCTCCCCCACTGCCGATGCGCGCCATGCCGAAGAAGCCGAGGATCAGAGACGTCGCGAAAAAGGATCGCTTCCGCATGACGCCCGCGGCAAAGAAAGTGCTTGAGGAAGCGTACAAGCCCAAGGGTCATCGGAAGCTCCAGGTCACCGGCCCCGAGGTGCTGGCCCAGATCCTGGCTCTCGAGCCACCAGATCCTGCGGCCGTGCTGCTGGGCGCGCTAGGCGTCGATCGCGCGGCCGCGCGGCAACGTCTGGGCGCATCCGCGCTCGCTCAACCTGAGCAGACACGGGGCCGCAGGTGACAGCGGTCGTCAAGGCCGAGTCGCTGACCAAGCGCTTTGGCGGGGTTATGGCGGTCACGGATCTGTCGTTCGTGCTGGAAGCGGGGACGATCACGGGCTTCCTTGGGCCAAACGGGGCCGGTAAGACGACGACGCTTCGGATGGTCCTGGGCCTGGCGTCGCCGACGAGCGGGCGGGCGCTCGTGTTCGACGGCCCCTACGCCGAGCTTGAGCGTCCTGCACTGCGGATCGGCGCTGTGTTGGAGGCGACCGATTTTCACCCCGGTCGCTCAGGCCCCGACCACCTGCGGATGCTTGGACGCGCTGTTGATGTTCCTGACTCGCGCGTCGATCAGGTGCTGAGCTTGGTGGAGCTCACCGAGGCGGCCCACCGGCGCGTGAAGTGGTACTCGCTGGGGATGCGCCAGCGACTCGGACTCGCGGCGGCGCTGCTTGGCGACCCAGAGCTGCTGATCCTCGATGAGCCGGCCAACGGGCTTGACCCGGAAGGCGTGCGCTGGCTACGTGACTTCCTGCGTCGCCTGGCGTCGGAGGGTCGTACGGTGCTCGTCTCAAGCCACGTGCTCGCGGAGGTCGCTCAAACCGTTGACCAGGTGCTGATCATCAGTCGCGGACGGCTGGTGATCGAGTCCTCGCTGGCAGAGCTGACCGCACGCGCTGGCGGCGCAGTCCGCGTCCGTGCTGCCGATCTATCGATGCTCGCGAGCGCTTTGCGCGCAGAGGATTTACAAGTGACAGCGGTACCGACCATTCGCTGCTCGTGCAAGGTGCACCGAGTGAGCGGGTCGGTGAGATTGCGTTCGCTGCCGGCGTCCCGGTTCATGAGCTGCTGACCGACGGTGGCTCGCTGGAGGACATCTTCCTCGAGCTGACCTCCGAGGCGTCGGCATGATTGCGCAGATCAGGGCGGAGCTGCTGAAGATTCGCTCGACCCGGACCACGGTCGGGCTGATCCTCGGCATGATCGTGCTGATCCTGCTCTTCACGCTGCTGACCGGGCTACTCACCCACGCGAGTGGGCTTGCGAGCAAGGAGGACCAGCGCTCGTTCCTAAGTTTCGGCAGCCTCGCAGGCGTGTTCTCGGCGCTCGCGGGCGCACTGCTTGTGACCAGCGAGTACCGCTACGGCACGATCCGCCCCACGATCCTGTTCAACCCGGCGCGCTCACGCGTCCTCAGCGCCAAGGTGATCGCCGGCACGCTGGCGGAATCGCGTTCGGGGTCCTCGGCGAGGCGATCGGCTGGGCGATCGGGTACGCAATCCTCGACGGGCGTGGCATCACCGTCGCACTCAACAGCAGCGACATTCTGCTGCTCACACTTGGCGGGCTCGCCGGCGTGGCAGTATGGGGCGCGATCGGCGCCGGCCTCGGCGCGATCATCCACAACCAGGTCGGTGCCGTCATCACCCTCCTCGCCTGGGGGTTCGTCGTGGACAGCCTCCTGTTCGGCCTCGCGCCTTCCGTCGGACGCTTCCTGCCGACACGCGCGTCGGACGCGCTGATGGGTCTCAAGACCGAGCATCTGCTCTCGCCAGGCGCCGGGGCCATCGTTCTCATCGCCTGGGCCGCCGCACTCGTCGCCGCCGGCATCGCCGTAACCGCCCGGCGCGACATCAACTAACGCCCAGACCCGGCCGAGCTCAGAATTGGCGAACAGGCCAATACCGTTGGCGACCCGCCGTTCGCTACCGCCAGCAACGAACACCCGCGCGAACACGAACGCAGGTGTTGGCCCGCACTTCGCAAGAGTCGCGCTTGTAGATGCGCGTCTGTCAACAGTGTTCGCAAGACGTTGGCTCGTGCGACGCCGGACGATGGCTGACACACAGGCCAGCTTCGGTGGCGGGCAGCGTGCGGTCGTCGATCCGGCTAAGACGCCGGGCCATCGGCGCGCTTCCCCAATCCGATCAGACAAGCACTCTGATCGAGGGCAGGACGTCGTTCTTGGACCTCATCGTCATCCCGTTGGGGTGATGACGACCGGCCGGCGTTTGCCAGGGTTTGCGCGGGGCCGATGCGGGTCCGACGCTATCTTCGGCGCCGTCAGGAGCTCTTGAGGAACGCTTGGATGTCAGCCACACAGTCCACGCCCCGCGGTCTCACACAAGACATCGGTCCCGAGCGCCTTCTCGTCGGCTGGCTGATAGTCCTGTTCCGTCTCCTCGTCCGCGCTGTGGAAAAGGCGTTAGGCGTCTCTAGGGAGGACTCGACCCTACTGACGCTAGTTGTCATCGGCTCCGCCGCCCGCGGTGTCCGCCGCGGTCTCACCGCGCCACGCAAGCAGATGCGCAAAGCCCGTTCTAGTCCAGATTTCGCGGCCAACGCGATGATCGCGACCGCTGGGTTCAAGGAGACAGTCGACCGCATCGCGGGACGTCCGAGTACAGACACGTCCTTTGCCGCCGCGCTGATCGTCTTCGCTGTGCTGATGCACTCCGTTCGTCCGGCGGTCGCGGGGCTGCGGAAGTCCGTCCGCGCCGTCGTAACTGAAGGTCTCCGACTCCGGGCTTGGTTTTCAGCCCGTGGGTCGATGATCGCCGCAAGGACATCTGACGTCGTCGTCAGGGCGGCCGGCGGTAATCCCGATGCTGGATCGGATCAGGTGGCGCACGGCGACCACTGAGCTCGCTGTTTCGTCCGCAGTCGTGCCCGGCCGTCCCCCGGCTGAGCAACGGCGGGTCGCACCTGGCAGGTGTACCGGAGGCATGCTCCTACATCGACGGGAGCGTCGCGATTCCGGCGCCCTGCCGCATCTAACGAGGAGCGAGCCGTCCCCGAACGGATGCGTCGCCAGCGTCCCTTGGTCCTTGGTGACTGAGACCTCCGGCGTCGTCGACGGTCGGGCCTGCGACGAGGCGCAGATCGTCTCGCTGAGCGATGCCGGACGAGCGATCGGCAACGTTGACAGAGGCGGGCCGTCATCTTTCCCGCAGCACAAATCCGGAGCTTCCACGCTTGTCGCCGGGCTTGCTCCGCGCGACTGTTAGCTGTGCGGATCCTCGGCCTTAAAGTCGATCGTAGGCCGGCTCTCGACATAAGGAGCTGCAATGGACGGCGAAGACCTCACTCATAGCGAGCAGGACGACGAGAGCAGTCGCGCGCCGGGCAACGCGGTGCAACAGGCCGGTCCACGGGTCGGCCACCCGGACGGCGGTAGCAGACGGCGCGCGTCTGCCGCCATGATCGCCTTCCGTGTGAAAGATCGGGCCGGCGGGACCCGCCTCGGCGAGACGTTTGAGTTCGGCTGTCCGCGTTGCGGTGAACGCGTAGACGGGTGCGAGTACTGCCCGGCATGTGGCCTACACCTCATCGACCGCGGGGACGTGGACGTCGCGCGGCCCACGCGGTTGAGAATGGTTCTGCTGTCGGCCGTCGTACTAATCGCCCTCACCGGATTGGGCACTGGAATCTATGCAATCGCAAGCCAGCCACAGACCAGCGGACTGCACGACCAGGTGGCAGCGCTCAATGCCAAGCTGAACAGCGCCAACACGCAGCTCGCCGCGCTGCGTTCGTCGGTCGCACAGACGGCCTCGAAGGGCAACATCACCCAGCTGCAGAAGAGCGTTGGATCGCTGCACAGAGGCGCTACCAAGCTCGGCGGCCAGGTCGCGGGGCTCGGCGGGCACGTCGGGACGCTTAATTCAGATGTCGCGCAGCTTCGCTCGAGTGTCTCGCAAGTGCGGGCCCAGACCAGCAAGCTGCTCAACTGCCTGCCGCAGCTCGAACAGCAGGTCACTCGATTGCACGTCAAGACCACCAGCCTCGGTGGATTGCTGACGGGCGCGGCCCTCTCAACCCCGACGGTGATCACGAGCACGTGCGCCCGAACGGTCCTCGGATTCTGAACCAGGCAGTCGGTGGCATCGCCCCGGCGCGTCGCGGGCCACGCGACGGCAGCAGAACGTGCGGCGGATCCTCGAGCGTCTGACACATCTCGGAGATCGGGATCTCGTCGACGAATCTCATCGATGACCATCGCAAGGAGTATCCGGGGTGATCGTGCTCGCTCCGTACGATGGTCAGTGGCACACGATCCTGAGGCGGCCTTGGGATCTGTCCGCAAGAGATCGGCTCGGTGTCCGCTGATCCTTCCGTTGCGGACGCCTTCCAAGAGCCCCAGCCGCGGCGCGGTTAAGGGAAGGGACGGGCTCGGACCCGCCGCGTATCGCCGGGACGGCCGTCACGCGCCCCCCGGCTCAGCGCCGCAGGCCGAAACGGTTCTGACGGGCGGGCACGACACAATTCCCTGGCATGTCGCGGCGATCGACTGGGCGGGCTGAGGACGAGCGACGGCGCTTCATCGCCGGTCCGGGTGCCCTCGACGAACTCGGTTTGACGATCGATCAGCTCGCCGATCCAGACGTGCGTTCGGCCGTGATCCGCTGTGAGCATCCCGAAATTTGCGCAGGCGCTCCGAGAAGGCCGCCGCGAGGTCGAGCTCGGCGACGGGCTGATGAATCCCCGCCTCCACCTGGCGATGCACGAGGTCGTCGCCACACAGCTGTGGGACGACTCGCCGCCAGAAGTTTGGGACACCGCGGCGCGGCTGCTCGAGGCCGGCTATGAGCGACAGGAGATCCTGCACATGCTCGCCGGTCCTGTCGTGGACCAGGTGTGGGCAGCCATGCACGACGAGCGCCCGTACGACCGCGAGCGTCACCTCGGTGCGTTGCACGCACTCCCCGGCTCGTGGGAGCGCGAACGCACCACCAGAACGGCGGCCAAGCGCCACGACGACGCCCGCAAGCAGGCTCGCCGGGCGGCGCAGGCGGCACGCCGCGCCAATCGACGTCCGCGCTGATCAAACCGCCCCGGACGATCCGAGCCGCGTCCCGGATCTGTCCGCTTGTCGTAGGTCGCTGAAACGCCTGCCAGGCCGCGGCGGGAACAGATCAGCTCCGAGGTGGCGGAAGCGCGCGCGATTCGGTCCGGCGTGCGCGCGATGATCCGCGCAATGGGCACTGGATTCCGCGAACGCGAGCAGCTCTCCATCGAAGCCGGCGACGGCGTCGAGGGTTCGGCATCGGGCGCCCGGGAGCCGGAGCGGTTGCTGTTGGACGCGATCGCTGCGGGGGAGCTCGATAGCCATCTGACCGCGATCGCCGATGCGGTCGACGCCCGCCGATATCTCCTGCATACGGTGCGGTCAGCGACTGCGCTCGCGGAGCTCTGCATCGGGGACGTCGTCCGGATCAACCACACCGTCAGCCCGCAGTACCTGCACGGCGCCTACGCGACAATCGTTGCGATCGACGACCGGACGGCCACCGTGCAGCTCGAGCGCCCCGTCGGACGCTTCCGCAGCGGCCAAGTCCGCTGCCCAGCGCTTGCGCTCGATCGAGTCCCGCGAGCCGCCTGAATCCGTCGTCCAACGGCCGATGCCAGTGTTGCGGCTGTTCGCTGATCGTTCGCGTTGTGCGACGCGGCGACTCCATCAAGGAACGAACTCAGGCGATCAGGACCGTTCGCTGATCGATCGATGAATGAGACGCCGGCGGCTAGTAGTGCTCTGGCAGGTGGTGGGAAGGGTTATGTAGCCCGGCGGTGAACTTGGTTGGCATGGCCGCCGCGAGCGTGATGGACGTTGGGATGTTGGAGGAGACGGTTGGGGTCGCGCCGGCGGTGGTCGATCGGCTGGCAGAGTACTTCGCTGAGGTCGCGTCGGGTCTTGTCCGCTCCGAGCAGCGGTGGGCGGCGCAGTACTACGCGCGTGCGTTGATGATGGACGGGGCGCGGAAGTCGTTGGAGCCGCTGGTCACGCGGATGGGCGGCACGAGCGTTGAGTACGAGGCGCTGCAGCATTTTCTGGCCGATAGCCCGTGGGATCCGGCGGTGCTTGACCGGGCGGTCGCTGAGCGGGTGTGCGCGGTGATCGAGCCTGTGGCCTGGGTGCTGGATGACACCGGAGTTCCGAAGTACGGCAAGCACTCGCCGGGTGTCAAGCGTCAGTACTCCGGGACGCTCGGGAAGATCGGCAGCTGCCAGATCGCGGTGTCGCTGCATGCGGTCAGCACGAAGGGCACGGTCCCGTTGGGGTTCCGGCTCTACGTGCCCGAGGACTGGTGCCAGGACCCGATCCGCCGCCGGGAAACGAAGATCCCCGCGAGTGTCGAGTTTCAGACGCAAACCGACGCTCGGTGGTCGAGCTGATCGCCCGGGCGGCGGGCTGGAAGATCCGTCGGGCGCCGGTGCTCGGCGACCAGGCATACGGCAACGACACCAAGCTTCGCACCCGTCTGCACGATGACGGGATCGACTACGTCCTCAGCGTCGCCCCGGAATGCAGCGTCTACCCGTCTGGCACCGTTTTCGCGGTCCCGCCGCGGACGCCGGGGTCGCGTGGCCGCGCGCCGAGCGTCTTCCGGACCGAATCCGAACCGCAGTCGATCACCGAGCTTGTCGGCGGATTGACCGCCGATGCGTGGCAGACGGTCGCGTTTCGCGACATCGACGGCGGTCAGCTCGTCTCGCGGTTCGCGTTCGTGCGGGTAATCGCCGCCAACCCGATCGAGCACCTCCGCCAAGCACCTCGCGAGGAATGGTTGATCGTCGAGTGGCCCGAAGGTCACGAGCATCCCAGCGACTACTGGCTCAGCAACCTGCCAGCTGACACCGAGCTCGAGCAGCTCGCCCGCCTCGCCCGGTTGCGGTGGATGATCGAGCTGGACTACAAGCAGCTCAAGGGCGAGCTCGGTCTTGACCACTACGAAGGCCGTAGCTACCTCGGCTTTCACCACCACTGCTCGCTGGTGACGGCCGCCCACGGCTTCTTGACGCTGGAGCGGCAGAACCCAAATCGCCAGCGGCCGGACTGACACTCCCGCAAGCGGTGCTGCTCCTGCAGCCCGTCTGGAAGTGCTGGACCGGCCGCTGCTCCACCTGCCGGCAGCCGGTTACCCTCGACGCTCTCCCGCTGCGCCGCCCACTCAAACGGGAGTAACACGACCTACCAGAGCACTACTAGTCAGCCCAAAGGCCTCGGCGACGCGAAGTCGACGTCGTCGTGTGCAAGCACCGACTCCGCGGGTGGCGCTGGACTCCTACGCTGCGGGCCGCTCAATGCAGACAGCAGTCGTCATCCTTGAGCCACGGCTCGAGTCGTAACAAACCACACGCGACCGAGAACCTGACAATGCAGGCGGCGGGTCCTATGGCTGCGCCCTCCGGATCGTCCGCCTCGGACGATGTTTCCGTAGTTAGTACGGCTCCTGAACCGTAGTTTCTACTGTTTAGCCGCTGGTCGGGACGGCCGATGTTGAGAGAGGTCCGCGTGGTATCGCGCATGGGACCGGCACGGATCACGGGCGTGCGGAAATCGTCCGTTCGCGCGTCCGGACGAGCGCGCCCCGGAGGGCTGATCGCGGTTGTCCAGTTTCTCCATGTTGATCGCTTGATGCTTGTCCTGTTCGCCGCCGAGCCGGCGCGTCGCGGCTCCGATCGCGACGATGACGGCAGCCCCCCGCTGATCGCGCTCTGCGTGTGAGCGCCCAGACCGAATCGCACCCTGCCCTTACGGGACGCCTCGCCGGCCGCAGCTCCCGGCGCGTTCGCCGCAAAGTCACGGATCTCTCTCCGGAGTAGCGGTCCGGTGGAGAACCGTGGCAGGCGCCGCGCAGATCAGACCTCGCTGTCCGGGTCAGGATCGGCCTGCGGATGCCGTCGGTCCCGTGGAGAGGCAAGCGGGCTGCTTCGCCAGGGGGTTGAGCTCCGCGCTAACCGCGTCGGTCGCGTGGGGTGCAACGAGAGACCCCAGTTGCCGGCAAACCGGGGCGCCGCGCCCGCGGCCAGCTCGGCCCTGCTTCCAGCTCGCGCTCCTCGGCAGCGGGCACGTCAGGACCCCGCGCGTGCGCGTCTGACTATTTGTGCAACGCGATCGGTCGTAAGGGTGGGCCGCGCTGCCGCGGCAGGATCTTTCGAACAGCGCCGGCTCGGCGGCAGCTGCCGCCTCGTCATCATCCGAACCCAGCTAGTTCCGCGGGATGATGTTCAAGCGCTGGTTGTTGAGGTAGTAGCCGGGCCCCGTAGGACCGCCGACCTCATAGGAGTCGTAGGGCGCGTAGTAGTAGATGCCGGTCGTTGGATCCTGTGTGAGTTGCTGGTTGTTTAGGATGTCGTCGAAGTTCGCAACCTGGTTGCTGAAGTTCTGCCACTGCTGGTTGAGGCGCTGCATCGTCTGGAGGTCTTGGGTGAAGTTGTGCTGGATCGCCCCGACCATCTGGAACAGCGCCCCGTTGACCGCGTTCCAGCCGGCAGCAGACGTGAGCACGATCCGGACGACTCCGGTGTTGAACCCGGTGCCGGTGTCGGTCAGGGCAAAGATCAGCCCGTGCACGGGCTGGCCCTTGAACGTGGCGGTGAACTCCTCGTATTCGCTGTTCTCCGTCCCACCGTTCTGCAGCTGCTGGGTCGGGGTGCTCTGCGTCCACAGCGGATTGACCGAACTGATCCCCGCGCCCCCCAAAAAGACGGTGATCAGGCTCGGCGGATCGCTGAACTGGGAGCCGCCGACCAGCTCGTAGGTCACGTAGTCCCCGTTGCCGTCGATCAGGTCGAGGGAATCCTGCGTTTCGTTGCCGACGGTCCACCCGGGGGGCATCATGTAGACGAACGCCTGGTCCTGGAACACGTGGTAGAGGCTCGCCCGCTCAGGCCCGTAGCAGGCCGCCATTCCCGACAAGGTCGACTTCTCGCTCGTGAACGACGACGCTGGCGCCCAGTACGCGACGAAGGCGAGCTGAGACGACGACAGCTGCGTGCCGAACTGCTGCGTCACGACCGTCGCGTAGCCGTCCACGGTCTGGCCGTTGACCGGCGCGGTGAACGAAACGGACGGGACCGCGGCCCGGGAGTTATTGGCCGTGATCGTGATCGTCCGTCCTTCGGATGCTGACAGCGACTCGAAGTTGCTGAGCTGCGATGCGAAGAAGCTGGCCGCTGTGAGTCCGGACGTCTGGATCGCCGGCGACACGAGCACCGCCTCGCTGGCTGCGGCGTCCTTCTCCACCTCCATTTCGCCCCGGAGCGTCAGTAGCTCCCATCCGCTCGGCACCGCGATGTGGAAGCCGTCGTAGGTGTCGTGCGTCAGCGGGAGGTTGCAAGTAGCTGTCGGCGTTCCGGGGCCGCCACCCTTGGTTGTTGCTTTCACAGTCTTGGACGTCGCGGCTTTGCACGCGCCGGTCGCCGTGACCGAGACGCGGTACTTACCGGCGCCGTGACTGCCGAGGCGGGCCTTGAAGCGCCCGGCGCTGGTGCTCGTCAGCTTTGCGACCGTGACCCACTTCTTGCCTTCGAGCTTCTGAAGCTGGAGACGCCGACGTTTGGTGCAACTCGCCTTCGGAGAGCTGACGCGCCCGGCGAAGGTGCTGCCCGATGAAAGCTGAAGCGAGACCGACGTCCTTGCCCTAGGCGCCGCCGAAGCTGCGACCGCCATGACGGCACAACAGATGATGATCGTGAGCACGGCCAGGAGCGACAGGCCGCTCTGACCCGGTATTAGGCGATGGCTAGAGCGACGACGCATACGGACTCCTTGCCAGAATTGCTTTGTGTAGCGACTGACGAACCCGGCCGCTGGATCGCCGCATGCGGTCGCGCGGCGATGAGCGGGCGGTCGCGCCCGGTCCGACGACGCCATCACGATCTTCTAAGAGGTACTGCGCCATGCCGCGCGCCCACGATTCCCCGATTTGCGGTTGCCCCGCGTGCCAGGCGAGGGTCTTGGGCTCCCACGGTCGGCACGCGCCAGATCCGACCAGCGAAATCTACGATCTTCGCCGCGCGCGCGCAAGACCGCTGCCAGTCGGCTCAGCTCAAGGAGACGGTCTCCTATCCGTCCCCGACGGTCGGGTGGCCGGCCACCTCGCCGTTCGTGGTGTCGGTTGGCGGTACCCAGGTGCAGGACGGCTGGACCTGGGATCCGAGCAGCAACGACGCCTTTACCTCCACCGGGGACCTCAACCCGGGCTATTGGAACTTCCTGACGAGCGGTAGCAGTCAGGCGGTGTGGAACGAGTCATGGGCCCCGATCGCGACCGGTGGCGGTGCCAGCGTCATCTACCCAAGGCCGTCTTGGCAGACCGCAGTCGATCCCGGCTACGGCAATCACCGCCTGGTGCCGGACACCGCCTGGAACGCGGCCGTGAACGGCGGCGTTGACGTCTGGATCAGCGCCTACCCGCAGTTCAACTGCGGGAACGCCACCGGGTGTTGGACGTTCTTCGGCGGCACGTCGGCCGCTAGCCCGCAGACCGCGGGCCTGGTCGCGCTCGTCAACGCTGCGCGGGCGGCGGCGGGCAAGGCACCGATTGGGTTCCTTGACCCGATCCTGTATAGCGGCGTGGGCGCCAGCGATTACTCCGACATCGTGCCGCAGCACTACGGGAGCGCGGCGGCGACCTTTCCCGGCAGTGACGTCGGGATCGGAACGGTGAACAAGTCTGTCGGCGACCTGCAGGACAACCAGCTGTGGCAGGTGCCCGTCGCCGGCTACGCGACCACGACCGGCTACGACGCCACGACCGGTTGGGGCACCCCGATCGCCCCGACCTTCGTCTCCGACCTCGCCGCCATGCCCTAGACACTATGGAGGATGATTCGCGCAGGCGTTGAAGGCCGGACCTCGGTCGCATTTTGCGGGGGTTTGACTGGCCGGAGAGTGGCTCCGGCTGACCCCATACGAAGGAGGTCCGGCCGTGACTGGAACGATGACATGGGCCGCGATGGATGTCCACGCGCGCTCGACCTACGCGGCGTCGCTGGACGTGATCACTGGCGAGCTCTCGCGTCAACGATTCGACACTGGGGCGGGGGAGCCGGTGGTCGCGTGGTTGGCGGGCTTGCCGGAGCCGGTGCGTGCGTGTTACGAGGCGGGCCCGACCGGGTTCGGCTTGTATCGGGCGGCGGTCGCGGCGGGTGTCGAGTGTCAGGTGATCGCACCGTCCAAGACGCCGCGCCCGTCCGGAGACCGCAACAAGTCCGATCGGCGCGACACCGATCATCTGCTCAGGCAGTTGATGGCCGGCGCGTTGACAGCGGTCGCTGTCCCGTCGGTGACGGGCGAGGCGGCCCGCGATCTCGCCCGGGCGCGCGAGCAGGTTCGCGTGGATCTGATGCGCTGCCGGCACCGGCTGTCGAAGCTGCTGTTGCGTCACGGCCGTGTCTGGGACCGGACGACGTGGACCAAGGCGCACCGCGAGTGGTTGGGCGCTCGGGAGTGTCGGAGGAACCGTGTAAGCGTGATCGAAAGGACTGGTCATGCCTGCATCTACATCCATTCATCCAGATTTGATTTCTTGTTCGAGCGAGGAGCGGAGCGAGCTCCCAGGGCGAGCGCAGCGACCCGAAACCGCCGAGCGGCGAGAGGTGTTGCCCGGACTGCCGGGTGGGCTGGGGGTCGATGAGCAGCCGCTTGAGATCTCTGACGAGGTCCTTGATGCGTTGCTGGCGGGCGCGAGCACGGCGCAGGAGATCGCGGGCCCGGACGGGCTGCTGGGGCAGTTGACGCGCCGGCTGTTGAACCGGGCGTTGGAGGCGGAGCTGAGCGAGCATCTGGGCTATGAGCCCGATCAGGCGCCGCCCGGTGGTGTGGGGAACGCGCGCAACGGCAAGCCGTCAAAGACGATCCTGACCGATCAGGGACCGCTGCGGATCCGCTCCCCGCGCGATCGCAAGGGCACGTTTGAGCCGCAGATCGTCCGCAAGCGTCAGACCCGGTGGGTCGGGTTCGACGAGAAGGTGATCAGTCTCTACGCCCGCGGGCTGACGGTCCGCGAGATCCAGGGGCACCTCGCGGAGATCTACGGGACCGAGGTCTCGCCGGATCTGATCTCGAAGATCACCGACACGGTGCTCGCCGACGCGAAGGCGTGGCAGAACCGGCCGCTGGAGCGTGTCTACCCGATCGTCTATCTCGACGCGCTGATCGTGAAGATCCGCGACGGGCATACGGTGCGAAACCAGGCGTGCTACGTGGCGCTGGGCGTCAACCTCGACGGCGAGCGTGACGTGCTCGGCCTGTGGTCCCAGCAGACCGAAGGCGCGAGGTTCTGGCTGCACGTTCTCACCGATCTGAAGACCCGCGGCGTCGGCGACATCCTGTTCGTCTGCGTCGACGGGCTGACCGGCTTCCCGGACGCGATTGAGGCGACCTTCCCGCACGCGACCGTCCAGACCTGCCTGGTGCATCAGGTCCGCTCCAGCCTGCGCTTCGTGTCCTACAAGGACCGCAAACCGCTCGCCGCCGAGTTGCGCAAGATCTACACCGCTGTCGACGCCGAGCACGCCGCAGACGAGCTCACAGCGTTCGCCGAGAAATGGGATCACCGCTACCCGATGATCTCAGCCAGCTGGCTCGAGCACTGGGAGCAGATCACCCCGTTCCTGGCCTACCCCGCCGACGTCCGCCGCGTGATCTACACCACCAACTCGATCGAAGCCCTACACCGCCAGACACGGAAGAACTGACACCCTCTGGAGAAGACCCGTACAGTTCGTCAACCACTACTCGTTTCACATCATCGACCGGACGTGGGGGCACGTGACGATCAAGATCAGCGGCCACCCGCCGTTCGGTGCGCAGGTGATGCTCAACGGCCACGACTACGTCGCGGCCGCAGCGCTTAGTTAGGCCCGTAGGAGCAGTGGGCGCCACACGACTGCTCGTGCCTCATTCATCCCCCGCTCCGGGCGATACAGTGGGCGCCGCGGGCTGAATGCTCGCCTCCGGAGGGCCTTCTTCTTGCGAATAGCCGTCGTATTCCTGACTGTTACTGCGATTTGCGTCTCGGGATGCGGCAGCTCATCGTCATCGTCGGCGAGATCGACGCGCCATCGCCCGGCGGTGTACCGGATGACGATCAACGCCTCTTTGGCGGGAACCCATCTCCGGGCAAGCGGCACCACGAACCTACCGGACGGCGCCCGAGTTGTGATCAACGCCTGGCGGGCATTCCGCCAGCTCCACGGGCCTGTGAGGGTCGCCGACGTCGGGGGCCTCGGGGGCTTCGTCAAGGCGATCGTCCACTCCGGACGCTTCAGCGGCACGATCTCCATGGTCAAAGACGTCTTGGACCCGCAAGGTCTTCTCCCCGAACAGGGCCCGGTCGCCGCAGTCGCCCCGGACGTCAACGCTTGCGCGGAGTTTATGACCGGGCGTGACCTGCCGGGCAGCCCTTGGTACCAGCCCGACCCGGCCGTCCGAGCCGAGGTTGGAAGCTTCGGTGAGCACCTTCGCGGCAGCTCTGATGTCCAGGTGTTTGGCTCTCTGACCAAGCACCCAGCTCTGTTCCTGGACGTCACGACGCGTGTGCCCGTTCCTACATCGACAATCCTGCAGCAGATCGGCAGCCTTCAGTCACAGACCCCAGCGGTCAAACCGCTTGCAGGATTCTGTCCTTAGTGAGTGGCCGGTCGAGGTCGTGCGAACCGGTTCCGCGCACATAGGCCCGCACGCATGCGGTGCATCGCCCCGGCGGGAATCGGCGAGCGAGAGTGTTGGTCGTCGATCAAAGCAACAGCCAGAGGAGCACCCTTCGCGATCGCGTTCCCACGCGCGAGGTTAGATCGCAGACGCTCCTGGCTCATCTATCTGGCGGTACAGCTTCAGCCGCTAGGCGAACGCTCGTCGGGCCAAGGCGGATATGGGACCGACGTCGCGTGTCCGCACCGCCGCTCATGGCATGGCGCACTGATCCCATCGCATCGCCGCTCGGGCTTGTTATCCCAGGCCGTTCTCCACGCGCCGGGCGAGGTCCGGACCTACTCCTAAGCTGGTCGCGTGGCCGGCGAGCTTCAAGCCGACATCTCTGAGGCTCAGGCTCTGGGCATCGGATTGCTTGCTCTGGGACCGAAGCTCTGGATCCATCGCCGTGTCGAGGAGGTCACCTACCTCGATGCGATGAGCAGCCGACGACGGATCAGTCTCGACTTTACGGTGCCGCGCAGCCTTAACGACAGCAGCGGCTTCCTCCCGCTGACGCAATTTGCTAAGTCACCGCTGACGCGCTTCGACCTGCTCACCGAAACAGGTCGGGCGATTCCGATGCTCACGACAAGCGAGAACGCGCAGCTCTCGACGTCAGTCCTGCTCGCGCTTGCGCGGCTCGAAAGACCGGAAGTGCTCGACTCAATCGCCGAGGCATACATCCCGCTCCTCGTGCGTGCGATCGACGAACGCGATCGCACCCTCGCTCTCGAGCGCATCTTCGACGAGACGATCGAGGTCGGACGCGTGCTCGCGGGAAATGTCGCGTTCCGAACCCTCGCGCTCGAACTGGCGCGGAACTTCATCTTGTACCTCCCCGTCGGTGCGCGCGATGTCGGCAGCCGCCGCGTCGTCAAGCTCGCCTACGACGCGGGTGAGGCGGCGCCGGCGCCGGAGAGCGTTGTGGAACGCCTAGGCTGGCGCGCAGTTGAGGATCAGTTCCTCGTCGCAAACGGTGGAGGCGCGCAAAGCTGCCACCTCGAATTCGTCGCCCCCGAAGGCATGCGAGTCGCTGCCGGGTCATTCGCTGGCCGCCGGAACGGAACCGATCAAGTCGACCGACTAGATCGGACCGGGCGGCGCGTCCACTTTCACCTATCCGATCTGGACCGCGCTCTCGCTGTAGCAACCGTCAATCTTCGAGCGCGAAGTCGGCTTCTTGGTGGTGCTGCGTTCTTCTCGTGGCTCAGTTCTTTCGGCCTCGCCTTCATATGGTGGCGGGTCCGTCAGATCGAGAAATCTGGCTCCGTCGACCCTGCCGTCGTCGTTCTCGCCGTGCTGCCGGGGATCGTGTCCGCGTACCTCACGCGTCCCGATGAGCACGAGACTGTCAGTCTGTTGCTCGACGGAGTCCGCGCCATGGCCAGCCTGTCTGCGCTAATCGCGCTCGCTGCTGCTCTGATGCTCTTCGGCGGATTCAGCAATCACGCCCTGCGAGTCATCCTCTTTGTTGCAACCGCCGCGTCGACGCTTCTCGCCGCCGGCATCACGTTGAGCTGGGCCCGGAATCGGGCCTGATCGACTGCTCGCGATGCTAGCCTTTCGCACATGACGAGGAGCGAGCTGGATGCACAGCGCCGGGATCTCCGCGATGCGGCCGATGGCTCAGGGCATCCCTCCAACCCGCGCGTCTTCGGAACGCCCGAGGGGATCGTTGAATCGTTGACAAACGGCGTCCTTGAGCAGGTCGAAGGCCAACTTAGAACTGCGATCGCGGCCAGCGAGCCTGCTAGCTCCACCCCGCGATCGAGCCGGACGGCCTCGATGTCGAGCTCTCCGACGCAACCCCAACCTGGCACCTTTTCGCTGTCGGGCGCTGCAACAACCCCGAACGCGGGCTTTAGCCGCCCATAAGTAGCTGTTTTGCCCGTTCACGGGCTGCTGTTGATCAACCACCGGTCAACGAGCCGGCGGGACCGATGATCCGCTGCGGCTTGACGCCACCACCCTGCCGCTGACACCCGCCGCCTCGGCGAGTCCGAGGACACGTGACGGCTAACAGCACCGGCCAGCAGCGGGGGTCCGGATCGGCGGCCAGGTGCATTCAGCTTCCTCCCGATCCCAAGCTTGGGAAGCGTGCGCCGCCTCCCGTACGAGCACCGACGCTCGTGGGCTGAGCGACCTGTGCCCGTCTCCGATTCATTGAACGCTTGCGTTGGGCTGTTCGCAGCACCTTCGATAACCCAGAGCGGGCCGCGGGACAATGCCGGTCCGCAACGATCGGGGAAGCCCCGACCTAGAGAGCGCAGACGTCTGCCATCCGCGCGGAACGGTAGCTGACAGTAGCCGCGCCGACGTGGCCGCGTCAGGCGTCATGCGGCAGCGCTCGGTCAGTCGCGCTGGTAGCAAGTGATCGGTCGTGAGACACCTGCTCTCGGAGTGCGACGCGCATCTTCGGCGTGACGTCGACTTACCTGCCTTGCGCGGAAAGCGCGCTCGATGCCCACGTGCGTTTCACGGCCGAGCGCGGCGCGGCCGCTGTTAGTCCACGCGCCCGGATGTTGCAAGCACCGGAGCAGCAGTCACCCCGCTGGCGGTCGCGCTGTCGGTATCGGACACACTCAGCCACGCGACTGCCGACGCGCGCGTAGCTGCTCTCCACGACCGGCGACAATGCCGACCCGCCCACGCCGCGCGCGCGAAATGTCGCCAAGGCAATCACGCGCCAGGTTGCGGCGCGTCGACAAGAGGGATCGTCCGGACCCGTGGCAGTCGGCACGCGGGCGAGATTGCGGGGCCGAATCTCCGCTCGGGCTGGCAGTCAACATGGCCAGACTCAGCTGCCGCGTTGCTTGTGGGTGCGTCGTGTCCGTTTCGCGTCCGGACCTAAGCGGTCCGGTTGCGGTCCGCGAGATACATGACGCTGGCACCGACCGCTATCCCGGCCAGGAAGACCGGGAACCGCCGCCGGGGCTTGGGTTGCTCGACCACTCCGAGCACCTCCGCGGCCATCGGACCGTAGATCAGCGCGGCCGACCAGGCCATGCCGGCGGCGTCTCTGTAGCGGCGGGCGTGCTTCTTGGCCTTGCGCTTGGCGATCTTCTTGCGGACGGACCGGGTGGCCTTCGCGGCCGGCTTGGCCGCCCGCCGGGAAGTGCGGTTGCGGACGACCTTCGTCGCGCGCTTGGCTCCGGCCTTTGCCGCGGTCGTGTTGCTCGGCGTGCCAACGGTCATGGTCTCGGCTGGATCCTACCCCGGCCGTGGCCGGCGCCAATCTTCGGCGACCGACGGCGCCGATCAACCTGAAGTTCCTGGAAAGGAAGCGTCGGCATCGACCGGTCGCTTGATCAGGCGATCTCGGCGGCGCCGTCGAGGCGGTAGCCGTCGGTGACCGGGCCCGATGTTGCACCGCGACCGGCCGGCGCCTCCCGTGGGCGGGACGTCAGTGGCGGGAGGCTTTGTGTTGGTGTCAGGCCGTTCTGAAGGGCGTGGTCGTCCCCGCTCGATCCGCACTACGTAGCCGCTCGATCACCTAGCGTCCGCTCGCTCCCGGAGGTATTCGCCGACGACGTCGCAGAGGGCTTCCCAGCGCGTGCGTTGTCGATCGATCCACTCTGAAGTCTGGGCGAGAGGATCCTGGCCGTTGCGCGGGCCGATGGTGCGGCCATCGATCACGCGGGACATCGCGCTGGCCTACTCGAGCATCTTCCGGTGCCGCGAGATCGTCGGCTTGGACTCGCCGAGGTCGCGGGTGACCTCACCAACCGAGCTGGCCTCCGCTGAGCCGCGCGATGATTTCGCGGCGGATCGGGTGCGCGAGGGCGAGCGCGAGCTTCTCGCCCGCGGTGGGATCCCGAGCGCGCCGATGTTGGTGCGGGCGTGCAGCTCGATCCCGTCGATCGTCATCATGGGCCGGGCGCGTGGTCAGCGAGCTGGCGGGACATCAGCGCCGAGGTGTGTCAAAAATCGAGGAGGTCCGACGGATGAGCTTGAACCTTGCCACGATGCTTCGCGAGTCCGCCCTGGTATACCCCGAGAAGCCGGTTGCGCTGTATGACGGCGGGCGGCTCAGCTATGCCCAGCTGGACGCGTTGTCGGATCGCTTCGCCGCCGGGTTGCGCGCGTCTGGGGTTGGCCCTGGGGAGACCGTCGGGCTGCAGTTGCCCAATATTCCCCAGTTCCTGATCGCCTATTTCGGCATGCTCAAGGCCGGGTGTGTTGCCGTGCCGTTGAACGTTCTGCTCAAGGCCCCAGAGGTTTCCTTCTGTCTCGGCGACGCACAGGCCCGAGCGTTGGTCACGTGGGCCGGGTTCGCGGATGAGGCGATCAAGGGCGCGGGCGAGGCCGGCGTGCCCGCGGTGTATGTCGTCAACACCCCCGGTGTGACGGAGTTTTCGGCTGCCCGCCGGTTCGAGGAACTGCTGGCCGTCGAGCCGGAGGCGCCGCTGCTTGAGCAGACCGACCCGGGCGACACCGCGGTGATCGTCTACACGTCCGGGACCACGGGAACCCCGAAAGGCGCAGAGCTGACGCACTACCAGCTGTACATGAACGCCGATACCCCCGGTCGGCTGTTCGGTATCCGCGATGACGATGTCGTGATGGTGGTGCTGCCGCTGTTTCACGTCTTCGGGTTATCCAGCCAGCTCGATGTGTGCGTTCGCTTCGGGGCGACGATGTCGCTGGTGCCGCGGTTCGACGCTGCGAAGGTGCTCGAGGTCATGCAGCGCGACGGCGTCACCGTGTTCGAGGGCGTCCCGACGATGTACGTCGCACTGCTGCAGCACCCCAACCTCGGGGACTATGACGTGTCGAGGCTGCGCGTCGGGGTCTCCGGCGGCGCGCCGATCCCCGCCGAGGTCTTGGACAGCTTCGAGGAGAAGTTCGGGATCGTGATTCTCGAGGGGTACGGGCTGACCGAAACGGCGTCCACGACCACCTTCAACGTCAGTGCCGAGGAGCGCAAGATCTACAGCGTCGGTAAGCCGATCTGGGGCGTGGAGGTGCAGATCTGGGACGACGAGAATCGGCCGCTGCCGGCCGGCCCCGATCACGTCGGCGAGATCGTGATCCGCGGCGTCAACGTGATGCGTGGCTACTTCGGCAACCCCAAGGCGACCGCTGAGGCGTTCGCCGGCGGTTGGTTTCACTCCGGCGACCTTGGCTACCGCGACCAGGACGGCTTCTACTTCATCGTCGATCGCAAGAAGGACCTGATCATCCGCGGCGGCTACAACGTGTATCCGCGCGAGATCGAGGAGGTCCTCTACACACACCCGGCCGTCGCCCACGCGGCCGTCATCGGCGTGCCCGACGAGCGCTTGGGCGAGGAGATCAAGGCATACGTAGAGACCAACCCCGGCGCCACCGCCAGCGAGCAGGAGCTGATCGAGTACGTCAAGACGCGGGTAGCGGCGTACAAGTACCCACGGACGGTGGAGTTCCGGCCCGACCTGCCCAAGGGCCCCACCGGCAAGATCCTGAAGAAGGAACTCCAGTCGTATCGGTCATGACGGAGGGGCTGCGCGATGGGTCCTGCGTGGTGATCCGGCCGATCGAACCCGATGACCGTGCGGCGCTCGCGGAGGGCTTCGAGCGCCTCAGCCCAGAGTCGCGCTACCGGCGGTTCTTCGGGCCGGTCACGCAACTGAGCGAGCACGACCTGGACTACCTGACGTGCGTTGACCACCACGACCACGAGGCGCTCGTCGCGGTCGCGGAGGCGACCGGCGAGGGCGTCGGCGTCGCGCGCTACGTGCGGACCGGTCCGGACGTAGCCGAGCCGGCGATCGTGGTGGTGGACGCCTGGCAGGGGCGGGGTGTCGGGAGCCGACTGCTCGACGCGCTCGTCGAACGCGCGCGGGCGGAGGGCATCGGGCGCTTTCAGGCGCCGGTGCTCGCATACAACGCAGATGCCATTCACCTGCTCGAGAGGCTCGGGCAGACGACCCGGAAGCAACAGGGCCGCGAGGTCGAGCTGACGATCGACCTGCCCGATGCCAAGGCCGCGGCGCGCCTCCGGCCACTGCTGAGACAGTTCGCGATAGGAGCGTTGGCGCCGGCGCGCATCCTGCTCGAGCGGCTCCCGCCGCGACGCCGGGGCGCGCCCGGCGGCCCGGTCCGCAACCTGATCGTCGTCGGGACGGACGGCTCTGAGCATGCTACGGCCGCCATCGAGACGGCGGCCGCGCTGGCGACCGTCTGGGGGGCGACGGTGGACGTGGTCGGCGTGCACCGTTTCCTGGCAGGCGAGCAATCGGAGATCACGGCCGCCGTGTCCGCGGCGGCCGGGTCGCTGCGGGCCCGCTCGGTGCCTGTGCGTGAGCACGTGCGCCAGGGTGATCCGGCCCTCATCCTCACAGACGTTGCCGCCGAGGAAGATGCGCGCCTGATCATCGTGGGCGCCGGGGAACACGGCCAGCTCGCCCGGCGGCTCGTCGGAGGCGTTGCTGACCTCGTCGCGGAGCGCGCGCCGTGCAACGTACTGATCGTACGCCCGCGCGAGCTCACATAGACCCCCGACTCTGGCCATTCAGGTTAGGCAGATGGTGGAGTCCTCGCCATTCATACCCACATCCACGCCGAGCCCGCTTGACGACCGTGAACCCCATCGTCAATCCCGACCTCTCGCCGCCACCGGCGAGCCCCAGCCGGCCAACACACGATTGAGAAAACCCGGTCGCCGGCCGATACACATAAGTGAGACACCCGCAGCCAGGAGCAGCATGCCCCACGCTCGCACTGCAGATATCGGCCCGACCGCACCCGTCCGCTCGATGCTACGGCTCGTATCCCATAGCCCGAAGCCCTCCGCCGAGACGCATATCGGCGATGCCGCCAGCTCCTCTTATCAGGCCAGAGAAGGCATTTTCGAGATCCGCGCGATCCGACCCACCGACGCCGACCTGATCGTCGCCGCGCTCGCCTACACCTCCGATGAAACCTACTATCGCCGATTTCACAGCCCAAAGCACCACTTCAGCGCAAAGGAACTGAGGTACCTGACCGAGGTCGACGGCAAGAAGCACGTCGCACTTGTCGCAATCGAACACGGCGCGCATCCACGTCTGGCTGCCGTCGCACGGTTCGTAACGAACTCAAGGAACCCACTCGAAGCCGAGCTAGCGATCTGCGTGCACGACCCGTTCCACCGCCAAGGGCTCGGCACGGAGATGCTACGTCGTCTGCGCGATGAAGCTTCCTCAAACGGCGTTACGCACCTACGAGCCATGGTCCAGCACGACAACATCCCGATGCGCGAGCTGCTCCATCACGTCTGCCCAGACACCCAGATTGACCGCCGCGACCGCAACGAAATCGACTTCCTCGCGCCCGTGCTGCCAACCGCCCCACTCGCTCACGCCGCATAACACAGCGCAAACAGAATCCCGCCAAGGCGACGGCCCGTCCAAATCACTACCAGCCGCGGTCATAGGGCCGCCGTCGCTACCGATAGTCCGAACGATCGGACCCGGGCTCAGACACACACCCGAATTCGGCGTTGCGGTCGAGTGCCGCGCTCGTGAGATTCGCCGAGCCCACCGCAGCGCGCCAGTTCCCATACGCGAACACTTTGCACAACAGCCGACGTGTACCAACACCGTTGACTGGACGACCAGGCCAACGATGCCGTGATCACGTGACTGCACGAGACGGGTGGGCGAGAGTGGCGCGGATAATGGTGAGGTGTGTCTGAGTCAAAGCCGCAGATCGGGGAGCGAATCAGTCCACATCGGTGGGGCTCCGGCGGTTGGCTTTGGTTTTCTGTAGTTGATGGTATGCGATGCGGGCCCAGCGGGCGTGCCGAAGTCCGCGTTTGCGGGCAGCACGGATCCGCGGTCCGCGGCCGTCGTGCTCGTCGGCGGGGGTGACGTATCCGATCGCGGCGTGCAACCTGATCGTGTTGTACTGGTGGCGGACGTCGGCGAGCTCGGCGCGCAGGACCTCGGGGTCGCGGATCCGATCGAGGTGCGGCCAGTCGGCTTTGACGTGCGAGAACAGGCTCTCGATCCAGGCCTGATCGGTCGGCGTTCCGGGCCGGCCGAAGTGTTGCGCGATCGCGCACATCGCCATGAACGCGCGGGTGTCGGCCGAGGTCATCTGCGGCCCGTTGTCGCTGACGGCGAGGAGCACCGGTGCGAGAACGTCAACATCGGCATCGAGGGAGAGGGGATCGGGCGTCGCAGCGTCCTGGCGGGCCTCGATCAGCTCGAGCAGCCCTTCGGCCTCCAACGCGTCCATGAACACGACCTGCACCTGGGTGGAGGTCTCCTCGATCGAGACGAGCTCGGTGATCCACTTGCGGGTGACCAAGTCCATGACGGCGAACACGGCGTGCTTGGGGCAGCCGGCGAAGTGCGTGACGTCGTAGATGTAGATCGAGTTGCGCTGGTAGTCCGCCCACTCCGGGAACGGCCGCCGCTCTGACCGGACGCGTCGGGGGCGCTTCAAAACCAGACCGTGAGCAGCCAAAACACGCCGAACGGTGGCCGGTGAGACCCACACCCGGCCGATGTAGCTGCCGCGGTGCGCGAGCTTGCGGTGCGAGCGATCAACCTCGCCCCAGCCCTCGAACAGCTCCAGGATCGCCGTGACCTCCTCGGGCCGCAGCCCATGCACCGCGCTGCCCGGCTTCAGATCGCCAAGGCAGCCGGCATCACGCCGCCGGCGCCACCGCCACGCCCGCCCCTCATCCAACTCCAGATAGCGGCAGGCGCGACGGTGCTCCCACCCATCGGCGACGGCCCGATCGATCAGATCCAACAGCTCATGCTTGGTGGCCGCATCGACGCGGCGAGGGACTCGGCCACTCAGTCCCAGCGCTCTTTTCCCTCCGCGAGCATCAACCGCACGCCCATCTCCTTCAACGCCTCCGACAGCCTCGCGATCTCTGCCCTGGCTTCGGCAAGCTCGGGATCAGGACCGTTCTGGCGAACCCCCGGTCGGGACGCCGCGAGCGCATCCAGCGCACCCTGCTTCGCGACCGTCCGCAACTTGACGATCGTCGAGCGATCAACCCCCGCCCGCTCCGCAGCCTCGACCGTCGAGAACTCGCCGCGCAACAAGCCCAGCCAGATCTCATACTTCTGCGAAGGCGAGAGAAACCGCTTGCGACGACGGCCCCCGCTGCTGCCTGCTGAACGTCCCGGCTCGGTCATCAAAGACCCCTTCCTGATAGAGCCAGAAGCCTCGCAGATGTGGGCTAATCAAAACCCAGATCTCTGTCATTGACTCGGACGCAAACCAAATGCACGCGCGAGTACCGGGTCATCGCCTTGCGCAAGAACATCTCCGTCGAGCGCGGCGAGAACGTCCTGTTCAGCGAGTACCGCTACTTCTTCTACATCACCAACGACCCGGACATGAGCGCCGACGAAGTGATCGACCAAGCCCGGCAACGCTGCAACCAGGAGAACCTCATCAGCCAGCTGAAGTCCGGCGTGCGCGCCCTGCACGCTCCGGTGAACACCCTGTGCGCGAACTGGGCGTACATGACGATCGCCGCGCTCGCGTGGACCCTGAAAGCCTGGTGCGCGCTCCTGCTACCTGTCACCCCGCGCTGGGCTGAGCGTCACACCGAGCAACGCCGACGCCTGCTGACCATGGACTTCCGCACCTTCCTCACCGTGTTCATCGCAATCCCCTGCCAGATCTGGTCATCACCACCGGCCGACAAGTCAGGTGGCGGATCCTCACCTACAACCCATGGCTCGCAGCGTTCTACCGCCTGACCGACACCCTCTGACCCCAGCCGCGCCCCGCGTCAACTGCAGCCGAAGTGCCACACCGACGACCGGCCACACAGGCCGGCACGCCAGCGACCCCGAACAACGATCAGATCACCGTCATGAGACACCAACCCACACCGAGCGCCACTCCGATCGCCACCCCGCTCGCTCCACAGGCGCCACCAAACGGCGCTGGAGCCTCATCGAGTCGGTCCCAGCCCGAAACCCAACCTCACACGACCGAGATCGCTTGTTTTAGGTTTAGTCGCCCTTGCAATCGTCCGGTGCCGAGCCGGCCCGAGATCAAAGATGGCATGAGCAGTAGCGACGTGGTGGCCGCCGCCGGCGCAGGTGGCCGGCCCTCCGCGTCGAACGACATACGTTGAAGGCGCGCGCGGGTACCAGCCGCGCGGCCGGTCATCCGAACACGAAGGGCCGACCGTTGACTCACGCTATGCGATGGGTCGGGCTGAACGCTGCCTGCGCGCGTAGTTCGACGCGAGGAGAAGTCAAGTCATGACGATCGTGATGGGACTGGATCAGCACCGGGCGCAGATCACCGGGGAGTGGATCGACACCGAGACGGGCGAGCTCGCCAGGACGCGCATAGCACCGGCGCATCGAGAGCCGGTCCGCCGGTTCCTGGCGCGGTTCGCTGGCCAGGAGCTCGACGTGGCGCTGGAGGCGACGACCGGGTGGCGGTTCGTGGTGCAGGAGCTGCAGGCGGTCGGCGCCCGGGTGCATCTCGCCGAGCCGGCACAGACCAGCGCGCTGCGGCAATGAGAAGCGGCCGAAGACCGACCGGGCGGACGCCAGGCATCTGCGTGAGCTGTTGATGCTCGGCAAGCTGCCGGAGTGCTGGATCCCGCCGGAGCATCTGCTCGACCTCCGTGCGCGTGTGGTTGCGTCACACGCTGGTCGATGATCGCGGCGAGTGGCAGCAGCGGATCCGCGCGGTGCTCTACCACCACGGGATCCGCCACCGACGCGAGCTGGTGCTGCTGACAGCGGAGGGCCGTGCCTGGCTTGCGCAGGCACCGTTGCCCGAGACCGCCCGAGAGCAGATCGCTGTCGGACTGCAGATGATCGACGCGCTCGACAGCCAGCTGCCCGTGCTCGATCGCCTGCTGCGAGCCTACGCACGTCGCCAGACTGGCTGCAAGGCGCTGATGGGCCACGACGGGATCGGTGAGCTGACCTCTGTCGCGATCCTCGCCGAGCTCGGCGACTGCCGCCGGTTCTCCTCCTCGCGCCACGCCGTCCGCTACGTCGGCCTGGAACACGTGCCTTACAAATTACCGCCAGCGACCGACCGCAAGACTTCTACATCGCGCCGGGTGGAGCACCGAGGACGTCGCCGCCTCCTATCTCGTGCCCACACATGCGGCTGCCGAGGCTCGACGGACAGGTGAATCGTCCGCTCAAGTCTCCGATGGCTGAAGTTGTTACCCCGCTTGGCGTCTGGTCCACGCAATGCTGTCCTGTGAAAGCCGGTTGACATCCAGGCATCGTTGCGCATAATGTTGCTTCGATCCGGATTGGAGAGACTGTCGGTTCGAATCCGGGCTCATGAGGGTGGACGCAAGACAACGGGGCCATCGAGTTGTTCGGGTTATTTCTGGGATCGCGGGCGGCGCGTGTAGCGGTCTTCGGGTTGTGTCTACTGGGGCTTGGTCTGCTCCCGCAGGAAGCCCTGGCCGACTCGGTCCAGTCGCTCTCGGCGCTGTCGTTGACCTCGACTGCGGCTGGGGCGTCGCACGTCAGCTACTCGTTTCAGTTCACCGCGAGCGCGACCGGTGGACTCGCTGCTCAGCACGGGACGATCACGGTCCTCGCCCCGGCTCGCACGGATTTCAGCTCGACCAGCAGCGGCGAAGTTGTCGATGACCTCACGACCGGGCACAGCAATCGGGACTTCGGCGCGACCGTCTCGGGCGGCGGCAGCACGATCACCGTTCATGTCCCGATCGGTGTCGACATCAACGCCGGCGACCAGGTCAAGGTCGAGCTCGACGATGTCGTCAATCCGCCGGCGGGTTCGGGCTTCAGCCTGAGCGTCTCAACCTCCTCGGACACGACGCCGGCCACGACAGCGACGTACTCGATCGGTTCCGCGCACGCGGTCCAGTCGCTCTCGGCGCTGTCGTTGACCTCGACCGCGGCTGGGGCGTCGCACGTCAGCTACTCGTTTCAGTTCACCGCGAGCGCGACCGGTGGACTCGCTGCTCAGCACGGGACGATCACGGTCCTCGCCCCGGCTGGCACGGATTTCAGCTCGACCAGCAGCGGCGAAGTTGTCGATGACCTCACGACCGGGCACAGCAATCGGGACTTCGGCGCGACCGTCTCGGGCGGCGGCAGCACGATCACCGTTCATGTCCCGATCGGTGTCGACATCAACGCCGGCGACCAGGTCAAGGTCGAGCTCGACGATGTCGTCAATCCGCCGGCGGGTTCGGGCTTCAGCCTGAGCGTCTCAACCTCCTCGGACACGACGCCGACCACGACAGCGACGTACTCGATCGGTTCCGCGCACGCGGTCCAGTCGCTCTCGGCGCTGTCGTTGACCTCGACCGCGGCTGGGGCGTCGCACGTAAGCTACTCGTTTCAGTTCACCGCGAGCGCGACCGGTAGACTCGCCTCACAAACTGGGGCGATCACGGTCGCCGCGCCGGCTGGGACCGATTTCACTTCGGCCGCGAGCGGGGCGACAGTTTCGGATTTGACGTCAGGTCAACGCGGTACAGATTTCGGGGCGTCCACGTCGAACGGGGGCGCGACGATCACCGTCCATGTCCCTGCAGGCGTGACGATAGTCGCGGGCGATCAGCTGAATGTCGAGTTGGATGACGTAGTGAACGCGGCGGCCGGGTCGGGCTACGCGCTGGGCATCTCCACGTCATCGGACACGACCCCAGCGATCACTGCGCCGTACATGCTCACGGCAGCGCAGGCGCCGCAGTCGCTGTCGGCGGCGACGCTGAGCTCGACCACGGCCGGAGCAGCGCACGTCAGCTACTCGTTGCAATTCACCTCCAGTGCCACCGGCGTGCTCGTGGCCCAGCACGGGACGATCACCGTCGCCGCGCCGACGGACACGGTCTTCACCCCGCCGCCAGCCGGAGTCGCTGTCGCCGACGTCACCACAGGCCAGAGCAATCGCGACTTCGGCCCGTCGATCACCGCCGGTGGCGCCACGATCACAATCCATGTGCCGATCGGTATCGATGTCCATGCCGGTGACCGTGTCTCGATCAAGCTCGACGACGTCGTCAACCCGCCGGCTGGATCCGGCTACAGCTTGCATGTCTCAACCTCGTCGGACACCGTCAGCGCAGCCACGCCGACCTACGACGTGTCGACCGGACCCCCGCTCGTCGGTCCGCAGCCGGCAGTCACGCTCAGCTCGGACCACTTAGCGTTTCCGGTCACCGGTGTCGGCGGCCGCTCCGCGACCGAGACCGTGACGCTCACCGACACCGGCAACGCGCCGCTGACCATCTTCGCCTTTCACTTCAACGGCGCCACCACCGACAGCTTCACGATCACCCGGAACGACTGCCCCAATACGACGCTCGTGTCCGGCGCGTCCTGCAGCGTACGGCTCGTGTTTGAGCCGAAGGACACCGGCGCCCATAACGTTCAGCTCGAGTTCATCGACAATGCGCCCGGCAGCCCACACACCGTGCGCGTCACCGGCACGGCGACGGGCTTTGGGAGCTCACTCACCGGCCACGTCTACGACGGCACCCACTCCAACGCGCCTGTGGCCGGCGCACTGGTGGTCGCCTGCTCCGCACACACCTGCCGTCAGATCCAGACGGCATCCGATGGTGAGTATCTCCTCGCCGGGCTACCACCGGGCGAATATCAGGCCGTCGTTTACCCGCTCTCCAACGCAACCGTGGGGCTGATACCGCCGTCGGCGCTCGTCACCCTCTCGCCGGGCCCGGCGACACAGGAAGATTTCATCCTCACGGCTCCGCAACCACTCAGCGGCGGTATCATTTTCGCGGGCGAGACCAGCGGCACCCCGAGGTACGTTTTTGCGTTCCCTACCACGACGCAGGTGAAGCTTCAGGTCCCGGTCGGCGAGGCCCCGGGCACGCTCGGCATCACGCTTGTCGGCTTCCGGGCTTCGGCTTCGACGCCTGATCCTCTCCAGCAGCTCACGACCGGATCTTCCGAGATGCTATTCGTCACCTACATCTATGACAACGGCGGTGTTCCCCGATTCCTGACCTACCAGGCGGTGTCAACTTCAGAGGCGCACGCAGCGCTCCGAATCGCCGACACGGGCCCGGGCGAATCTGCACTCGGCACCTGGTCGGCGACGATCGGAGACCCCGCACCGGTTGCCGGAGTGACCGATGCTCGAACGCTGACTACCGAAGGTACCCTAACGCCAAACACAAGCGGCGCCTACCACGGGACGGTGAGCTTCGGTGTTTCGCAGGTCCCGTCCGTCTACAAGCTGAGTCGATCAAGTGCGCAGGCGGCCACAGATCGGAAATCGCGCCCAGTCGCCAGAACAGCCCAATGCGCCGAGGGGGTGTCGTGCACGGTCGAGGGCCTTGTCATCCTCACGGAGACGGTCACGGACACGGCCGCGGGGGAGGGTGCCACGACTACGGCCAGCCAGGCTGCACAGCAAGCCGCCTCAAAGGAAGCGACAGGCGGGTCGCTCAGTTGGAATCGTGTCCAGCATGCCATAGAGGATGGTCTGATTTTCAACGCGTTCTCGAAGCTCACCTGCAGCACCGTCAAGCTTCTGTGTGAAGGGCAGCCGGCGAAGCCGCTGGAGGGAAAACCGGCGCAGGGTTGCGCCGAGGCGCCGGCCATCGACTCATCCGCGACTACGACGATCGATACCCCGCTGATCAAGTTGCCGGCAGGTGCCATTTATGAGCCTGCCTCTTTCGACGGCAGCGCCGCCATCAGGCTCCCAGATGGCGACGAGATCTTCACCAGCGGGCCTATGCATGCGCCGGAGTACTACCCGAGCTATGCAAACCGGCTCCCGAATGAGCCGAAGAAGCTGACCGTAGAGCAAGCCCAGAAGCTGAAGCTCGGACTGACAGTCTCGCCAGATGGTGTGTTCTGGTCATTCGATACCTCCAGGGGAATCGTGACCGTCGACAGGCATGACGACCATGGAACCTATTACGACAAGGTCACTCAACTGACGTTTCCCTTCGACAGCCGAGGCGTTGGCGTGCCATACAAGCTGGCGCACGACGGTTCAGCCGCCGACGCGGCGCCGTGCCCATCCGGCCTGCTTCCGAGCGACACGTCGTTCACGGCTTACGCCGATCCGAGCGGCACGGTCGCAACGCCGACCGGGGCCCCAGTGCCGGCCGCCAAGGTCGTTCTGACACGCTCCAGCGCGAAGCACGGTCGGTACCGGCAGGTTCCGCACGGCTCGACGGTGATGTCCCCCGCGAACCGGCGCAATCCCGATCTCACCACAGCCGAGGGGAACTTTGGCTGGGACGTGCTCCCGGGCTTTTACCGCGTTACCGCCAGCCACTCCGGATGCACCGCCGCGGGCGGACGCAGGACGGTCACCACGAAGGTTCTTGCGGTGCCCCCGCCCGTGTTCAACCTGCGTCTGGTGTTGCGCTGTTCGAACCTTCGCCGTGCGCCGACGCGGGTCAGCCTCCTCGTCAACCCGATGGCCGGCAAACAGCTCCTGCTTATCGCACGCGTGCTCCGGTCGCACGGCCGCGGCCGCCATCGCGTCGGCGGCCTTATCGTGTTCACACATGGCCGGCGGGTCCTTGGACGCGTCCCGGTGGATTCGCGGCGATCGAGTGCTGTGCTGACTGTGGCTGGCAGCGGCGCACGGAACCACGGCATTCGCGCCCGCTATGAGGGCGACGGGTATAACGCACCCAGCCCACCATCGCCGCCGCAATGATCCTGACGCACGCTCGCGGTCGACCTGTGACGCGTCTTGCCGCGCTTGCGTGCGCGGTCGTCGCGCTCCTACTCGCCGCGACGGCTGGGCAGGCGGCGCCGTCGACGCTCGTGACGCTGCCGGGACCCGTTGGGGTTGCTGTTGCCTCGGACGGTTCGATCTTCGCGACGTACGACCAGACGACCAACGTGGCTGTCGTCAAGCTGAGTCCGCAGGGTCAGGTCCTTGCGCAGGTCGCGTTCGGAGGGTTCTTCTCGGTGGGCGAGGTCGGCAAGCTCGCGATCGACCCCGGGACCGGGAAGGTCTGGGACCTATTCTCGACCGGTCAACTCGTCCTGTTCGATCCCGACACGCTGGCCTCGCAGCCAGTGGGCAGTCTCGCCACGACGCCGCTGACGACCAATCAGGTGTTCGACGTCAGCCAGAATCGACTTCGGGACATGTCGGGTGAGATCATCCCCGGCCTCTCGTCGTTCGGCGACATCGCCCTGCTACGGAGCGGCACGAACATCTCGATGTTCGCGACCGGCCGCTCGTCGTCCGGGGTGCCGTACGTGGCCCGCTACGACTTCGCCGGGACCACTCTCACTGGTGCGCGCGCGATCGTTGCCGCGTCGATCTCGAGCGAGGATGACAACTCGCCGCGCGGGGTTGCCGTGAACGCTCAAGGGAATGTGCTGACGACCCTGCCCACGCCTGACTTGCGACTAAACGTACAGGATCGCGCGTACCTGTTCAGCTCCACATTCCCTCAGACAGGAGCCGCCCCGACGCTGGTGTTCGGCAGTCGTGACCTCGCGAGTCGCGGCATGGCAACCGACGCAGCCGGCAACTTTTACATCACCGGCTTCATCGGCACGACGCTGTGTGGCGTCAACGCGGCGGGCGGGATCACGGTGATCAGCCCGGACGGCAGGCGGGGTCTCTGCGCCCCGCTGTCACCGACCCCCGTGAACACACAAGATGTCGCCGTCGGACCGGCGAGCGCTCCGAACGTCTACAGCACGTTATCCGCCTATCCTGGCGCGATCCTTTCGTGGGGCTTGCTGCCGACCCCGCCACCGACGACCGTGGCCGGTGGCGGTACACCACCGTCCCGTCCGCCCACGGTTGCATGCGTCGTGCCTCGTCTGACCCACCTCACACGCGCCCAGGCGCAGCGCGCACTGCGGCAATCGCACTGCCGGCTCGGCACCACGCGCCGGCCCAGGCGCGTCGCGCGCCATCACGTCCTCCGCGTGGTCCGACAGTCCGCACGTGCCGGAAGCAGACACGTCGCAAGCTACGCCGTCAGCATCACGCTCAGGTAGTCACACAGAGCTTGCGACGCAGTACGGTGCCTAGACCGAACGCCGGGATGTGATGTCCGCACCTAACGGTCAAGGGAGCAGCGCGGCGCTTGTTGGCGTTCGGTCGGCTGCCGACAAGGAGCCGCTTGCGTTGAGGACGAGATGCGGCAGCGCGCCGCCGACGTCGACGGACCGCTCCATCCGTGGCGGAACGGTCGTCTGCCTGTCGTCGCGACGCGGCTACTACCGGACACAAGTAGTTGCGATGCTCGAGCGTGACGCCATCCGTCTCGCCGCGATTCCTGATCCGTCTGGGCGGTCGCGGTTGCTCATTGGCGACACACCAGTCGTCCGGCTCGGGCCTGACCCGAGCCGCGGCGACGATCGGATTCGCCCAGTTGCGACCGTCGATGTGCGCGGCTGCTTTGATCTCGGGCCGGCTCGGCACCGGACGATTGCAAGGGCGACATAAGGATGACGCGGGCCGCACTCAGCGGGGTGATCGCTCCGCCACCCACGAATGCGATCGCCGGGACGCAGAGGACGTCGACCACGCCCATGGCGAAAGGCTGATTGCCCCGATGCGGCTCGTCCGGGGCGCATCGTACGTGCGGTTTGGGCGCCAACGCGACGGACTGTGAGGCTCCGTGATTTGCGACGCTACGAGGCCCTGACCCTGCGGCGCCGCTGGCTGCGGATGCTCCTGCGGCGCTCAAGCTCGGCCGCGCGCTCGGCGATGCGCTCCTCGTCGGTGATCAGCCGCCATACGGTTGAGCGCCGCGATCCTGACCGGCGGACCTGGCCCGCCGCTTCGAGCTCGCGCAGGAGCTTGAGGGTCGGGTTGTAGCCCGCGCCGGCCTGCTCAGCGATGGCGTTCGCGCTCAGCCCCGCGGAAGTGTCGGCCAGCAGTCGCGCGAGCGTCTCGCTGCGCACCGGCACGCCGGCCCGGCGCGGCCGCCTCTCGTTGGCCGCCACCTTTCGTGTCGAGCGCTTCGGGGCGGTCGTTCTCCCGTCGTCACTCGGAGAGATCACCGGCTCGCGCGTTGGGGCAGACGCGACCGGCTCGGTGGGGGTGGGTGAGGGCGCCCGGCGAGGGCGTCCCGGGCGACGACGCGAGCGTGCACTCACGGCGTCAGGGGCGCCGGCGGGCGATCCGCCGATGGTGCGCGGCCCGTCGAGGGCCGCCTTCGCGCTCTCGAGCACGGTGATCTCGGCAGCGAGGTCAGCGAGGCGGCTGTCGATCGCGACGAGGAGTTGGGGGATGTCGGGCATGCTGCGAGGGTACGCAACATCAAGGATGCGACCGTCCCGGATGGTGAAACCGCGGGTCGGCTTGAGTGCCCCAACGCACGGAAAGCAGCAGCCTGACAGGACGCATCGCGTAGCAGCTTCTTGAGCAATGCGCATGCATCCACCGACTGGGCGGGCCGACGAGCAAGCAGCCACGCGCAACAAGCTAATGCTCTCCAGAGTATCCGGGCAGACACCTATTCGCGGCTATCCAGTTCCGCTTGTCTGTGGTACCCTCACGCTCCGGGTTTCGGGGCGAGTGGGCATAAGGGGCAAGAATGAGACGATTCGTTGGTTCGCTCGGTGTTGGGTTGGCGATGTCTGCCACGCTGGTCGCTTTTGGGACTGTGACTGCGTCGGCGTCGTCCGGTCATCGCGCGGCGCGCCCGGGAGCCGCAATCGTCGGCGCATCGGGGATCGTCACAGCCGGGCGTAGGGCATTTGTGGATGCCGTGATTCATCACCGGTGGTGTCGGCTTGAACTCTCGGTCGGCAGACAGCACTTCTCGGGCCCGGTCCGCCGCGTCAACAGCGCCTCGGTTCGGGCACTGTGGACCGTGCCTCGACGGGCCGCGAACGCGACGTATGGAATTTACGTCCGCTGCTCGTCGTCGCGTAAGGGGGTTCGGCGAGCGATTGCCGCCGTTGCCTACGTCACGGTCGTTGGCGGCCGCGGAAGACTGGCCATGCTGCACCTCAGGAGCGTTCGCTTGCTGCCAACGGGTCATCGCAGAGCCTCGGAGCACGTTCGGTTGTCCGGAAAGCTGCCGCCCGGCACGGGCGACCCGAGCGCAGTATCGGTTCAACTCCCGAAGGGAGTCGGAGGTGGAGCCTTCGCAACGTACTGGCCCTTCGCGCAGGGGTTGCGGGCGCAGATCACCGAGGGGCCTGGCGGACGATATTCGCACTACACCGTCTACACGTATGACGCCGTGGACGTCGGCGTGCCAACTGGAACCGAGATCCACGCTGGATTCACCGGTGTAGTCGCACGCGTCAACACCGGCTGCACTGTGGGCAATCATGCCTGCGGAAACGGTTACGGGAACTACATCTACCTCAAGGCATCAGACGGCACGTGCGCTGTGATGGCGCACCTTTCACGCATCGATGTAGCGCCGGGTCAGCAGATCACCGTATACGACAGCCTCGGGTTCAGCGGTAATAGCGGCAACTCGTCCGGCCCACACCTGCATTACGACCATGTCGACTGCACGAACAATCGCAGCCTCCCGTGGTCGCCCATCGAGGGTGGATCTCTGCGCGAAGGCGCGGTCATCGTATCTCAGAACCACCCGCCCCAGCAGCCATGTACGGCCTTGCAAGGCGGCTGTAGCGGTCCCATCCAAGGGGGCAACACCCCGGTGCAAGGTGGTTCTGGGCCCCCACTCCAGGGGGGCGGGCCTGGCAGCGGCGGCGGAGGCTCGTCTCCGCCGCCCAGCGTGAGCCTTGCACAAGGACCAACAGCCCCTGCTGGTTACAGGTACGCCATGACGCTGCAGCATTTTCCGCCGAGCCACAGCGTGACCATCACCTGTTTCGATAGCGTCTCTCCTGGCGGTTTCTATTCGTTTGGACTTACGACGGATGGTGCGGGTAACGGCTCAACCGCGTCGTACTGCTACTCCGGGGACGGTCCTGATCACTGGGTGACTGCGGACGGCGTCACCTCTAACCACGTGAGTTGGACCGCGCCTGCCCCGCCGCCGCCGCCACCACCACCGCCGCCGCCGCCGGCGACCTACTCCGAGACCGTGGGCGGCGTGACGCACACGTGGACGAATTACACAAACGCCGGCGGCACTCAAGGATCATCGATCCAGTCGAACCAGACAATTCAAGTCGGATGCAAGGTCCAAGGATTCAGAGTCGCCGACGGCGACACGTGGTGGTACAAGGTCGTGTCGAGCCCGTGGAACGGTGTCTATTTCGCGTCGGCGGATGCGTTCTACAACAATGGCCAGACCTCGGGAAGCCTCGTGGGCACGCCCTTCGTCGACCCGAACGTCCCCAACTGTTAGGCATCTATCTAACGCTCGCTCCCTGACCCGTCGCTCTGCGGAGACGTAGGGCACGCACGAACACTGGCTACTGCGACATCTCAGCAGAAGGCGCCGCTGCCGGTTTGGACGATCAGCGACAGCGCGATGCTGAGCGCGGCCATGCGCAGCGGCGCTGTCGCTTCGAGGCAGAAGGACCAGCGTCGGCGGCCACAAACCCGGGCTCGGAGACAACCGCTATCGGACAATCGGTAGCGCGCTTGGGCGGATCGGTCGTTGATCTCGAGTCGCTGGCGGACGGGGCGCACGATGCCGCCGCTCGCGTGCCCCCATCTTCCGTGTGCTTTGGCCGCAGGCCCGCGCTCGCTGGGATCACCGGCGGCCGGCGGTGGTGGACCGTATCGACGTTCTCGCGCGCGTCGATCCCTGCAGGTAGGTCCAGTGCTGCAAAGTCGCCACGGCGAGTCCCGGCCGCCAGGCCCGCGAAAGGCATCCCGATCCCGCCGCTCGTGGTGGAGGTCGGAGCATGAGGCCCATCGACCTGACCGCTGGGGTTCGGACGGCCCGTAGCGTGTCGGACGGGCCACTTTTCCGACGCCCTATTCCGCGCCTATCGCCGTGGTGCGAACGACCCAAAACTACGGATCAGCTACCGCTCGTTACTCGGATGTGCGGCGGCCCGGTGAAGACTAGGGTCCGTCCATGCGGAGGGTACGTGGTGTGGGTTCTGCGCTTCCGGCGGCGGGCGTCGGGCTGGTCGCGTGCATGAGCACACTGCTGCTGATCGGGACAACACCAGCACTCGCTACCTGCGCGAACCAGGTGTATGACGAACCGTTGGCGATCACGGCATTCTCCCCAGCGGACGGAGCATCGATTCAGACCTCTGCGTCGCCTGTACGGTTTTCCATCCGCACTCCCATCCATGGGACGCTCGTCCAGCAGGTGCTGATGTACGTCGAGGTAGCGACTCGAAACGTACCAGGCCAGGACGGAACGCTTGCGACTGACTACGACGTCGAGTACTACACCATGATGGAGAGCGACGCCGATCCGGATCTCTACCAGCTGCTGAGGCCGCAGCCGTCCGCGTCATACTGGACGAACTTCCCGGGGAAGTACTACTGGCAGGTTCACGCGGTCGTATCGGCCGTCGGCGAATGCCACCTCGTCGCCAGTCCTGTCTACGGTCTCAACGTCACCGCGCCACCACCACCACCGCCGCCGGCGCCACCACCGCCACCACCGCCACCACCACCTCCACCACCTCCACCGAAGACCGACAGCACGCCACCGTTCGTCCGCGCGTTCGCGAGCGCCGGACGGCTAGGACGGAACATTCGGCTCCCCTATCGGGTCCGCGACAACAAAGGCCAAAGTCGCGAAGAGATGAGCGTCTATCGCGGATCTAGGCGAATCAAGCGCATGTCGACCGGCTTCGGCGCGGCTAACTGGAACACGATGTACTACGTGAACTGGAACGCGCCACGATCCACCGGAGGCGCACGATTCCGTTTCTGCGTACGGTCCTGGGACCGCTCGAACAACCGAAGCAACCAGAGTTGCGCTCCGATCAGGCTACGTCGATAGCCCATTGGCGTTGGGCGGCAGGCACCAGGACCGAGGTGCCGACCACCTCGGCCCGTTGTTCCGGAGACTTGGAGTTGGTGCGAAATCACCGCGACGGTTGCGGTCGTGGACTGCATGGTTCTTGCCGGAGCGACCGCACGCTCAGCCTTGAGCACGTGTTCCCGAAATGGCTGCACCAAGCCTTCGCGGGCGCGGAAGCCGACGATCAGCTTCGAACGCATCCCGGTCCGAGGGTCTCAAACAAATCACAGCCGCTTCTGAAGGACCTGGCCGCCTACCAGGATCTCAAGATCACGCCCGACGAGCTCGGGATTCTGCCGGACGAATATCGTCTTCCCCGCCGGCGACTGGATGCGACGTGCGCGAGCGCGTTATGCGTCGGCTCCGGGATCTGGTTTGCCCATGCATCCAGCGGTCCGCGGGCAGCTGATGTGGGAGCGCATGATGTCCGCCCTGGCGGTCAACCGAGAACCGTCGGACGAACTACTCGAGAGTTCCGCGAGCCAGAGTTGCTCACCTATTACCCCGACATTGGAAGAGATCGTCGGAGCCATGATGCGCGTCCCACAGACCGGCGGCCGATGACGAGCAGGTCAGGAATTAGGCTTCTCGCCGCCAAGTTCATCAACCATCGATTCAAAGTTCGACTCGACCGACGGCAGACGGTGGATCCGCGCTGGTGGGCGTTCGCCCTCGGTCAGCCAGCTGGCGAGATCGCGGTGTCGGTACTGGCCAGAAGCCTTGCGAGCCAACATTTCTCCGAGGTTTCTGCCGCTGTAGGCCAGAGCCATGAGGATGTCGTAGTCGCTGGCGCCGATCGCCTGCAGCGGTGCCACGCGGGCGTCTTCGAACGAGTTACATTTGTCTTGGTCGCGCGCGCGATCGAGATACGTCCAGAGGTGACTGGTCTGCCAGAGCCGGCCCGCTGACACCACCACTGGGATGATCCGCTTGACGCTGCTCATGTCGATGGCCGGCAGGGCTGCGACACCGTCAAGCAGCGCGGCGATCGAAACACCGAGCTGGTTGATCTTCTTGACGAGCAGCTTGGTCAGTTCCTCGGAAGCGTCTTGCGGATCGCCGGTCAGCAGAGGCTCCACTCCGATGCGTCGGGCATTGACCTCGAAGAGAACGAGGTCATCGCCGATTGGGACCGCCACGTCGCTGGTCTTCTGACCGCCGCCCTTGCCGTACTTCTGCTCGCCGAGGACGATCCCTGGCTCGGCTATTGCCACACGTGCGCGCGCGAGGCAGTACGCCTCGAACGCATGCCCCGCGTAGGCGGTAAACCGTTGGACGTGATCGCTGCGGCTGTCGGTGGCACCGGCGTCCTCGGCTTGTGCGACGCGCATCACTCGGTAGTAGAAGCCATCCGAAAGCCAGCCGAGCATCCATGGTCGGCCGAGCTGGAGCAGTCCGCCGTCGCCTTCCAGTCGCAGGAAGGGCCGCGTGTTGAACGGGCGCAGCTCCCAGATGAACCGCTTCCCGCCCGCTTTCAGCTCCGAGAATGCGGCCTGAAACGCGGCGCGATCGGCTGCGATGACTCCTAACGCAGCCTCCCGCTTATCGTGCAAACCGACGTGCTCCAGCACCTGGTCGACGTCGACCCTTGGCACGTGGGGATGTTTCTCGGGATCCTATGCGTTCGAGGCGGTGCTCAGTCCGAAGCCGAGCACCCACTGCTCTTTTGGGCTCCTCCACGTTTTGGGTGGGTAGCGCGTGCTGATCTATGTGACCTGCGGGCCTGGTTGGAGCTTACCGGCGACGAGGTAGATCATCGCCTTGTAGTTACGCGCTGAGCGGTACCCGCGGGCTCGTCGCTTGGCGGCTTGGATGAGTGAGTTCAATCCTTCCAGCAGCCCGTTTGACACTTGCGTGTCATGCCAGCGCAGCACCCCGTCCCAGTGCGCCTCGATCATCTCGGCGAACTTGATCAGGGGCTCCAGCCCGGTGGCCATCGCTTCGGTCACCCAGCGGCGCAGGTACTCCTCGGCGGTCGCGGGGTCGCGCAGCTCGTAGAAGTCGTCGAACCTCAGCGCCTGCTCGTACGCCCGCACCGTGTCGAGCGGCTGCCCGAGCAGCTCATCAAGCCAGTCGAGCTGCTTGACCGTGAGGTTGTCGGTCCGCTTCAGCCACAGGTACTTCGTGCCCTTCAGAAGCTCCTTGTGCTGCTTGGCCTCCGCCTTGCGGACGGTGTCGACCGCCTCGGAAAGGTGCTGCTTGACGTGGTAGCGATCGAACGTCACCCGTGCCTTCGGGAGATGATCGCGCACCCCCGCCGCGTACGCCTGCGACATGTCCTGGCAGACCTCCACGATCTGCTTCGCCACGCCGCCGTGCTCGGCCAGAAAAGCCGCGAATTGCTCGACTGTTTCGTGGTCGCGGCCCTCCGTGACAAACACCGCCCGCCGCTCGCCCGGAGCGAGATCGGCGAACACCGTCACATAGTCCTGCCCGCGGCGGAAGCTCGTGTCATCGATCCCCAGCTCCGCGACCGACGAGAGATCCTGCGCCTCGACCGCCTCATCGACGTAGTAGTGCACCACCCGCCACACCCGCATGTCGGTCTCGCCGATCAACTCGGCCACCGGCGCGACCGGCATCTCCTTGACCAGCGCCATCACCAACGCCTCGAACAGAAGCGTGAACCCAGACCGCTCTCGCGCCCACGGAACGTCCACCTGGCGCACCTTGTGCTCCGGGCAGACCACCCGCGGCACCCGTGCGGTCAGATACGTCTCGTGCTGCCAAAAGTTCAGATGCCGCCACGTCTTCTCCTCCGTGTCATGCACCTTCAAGTCGTCGCGCCCGCACTCCGGACACGCGAACCTCGCGCCCTTGCGAAAGTCGATCCGCAGATCGAGCCGACGCTCCCCAGCATCGAACCCGACGCCCGCCACCACCCACGGCTCCCCAAGGCCGAGAGCGCGCTGAAACAGGTCAACCTCCGGCATACCAGCCTCCGATCATCGACAATCAACAGCCGGGCAGGCTCGCAGACGGATCAGACGCTACCCACTCGGATCGTGGAGGAGCCCTCTTTTGCCGTGAGGCCGTCACGGCCTATCCAATCCGCCACGGGAAGGCAGTCAGGTGATCTCAGCAGCTCCTCGTCCTCGGTGGCGAGGCGGTAGAGCTCGCGAGCACGCGTCATCTCCTCCAGCCAGGGCGGGCGCGAGTAGTAGTTGCCGATCTGCAGCTCGTACGCGAGCAGGTCCTCGCTGGTCGGTCCGACCTCAGGATCAGTCCCACGCTCTATGACTGAGTTGGAAGCCACCACCGCTCGCATCAGATCCATGCGCTCACTCACAGTGAGCTCCTCCGTGATCGGTGCGTCGCGAGCCTCTTCGATCAGCGTCCGCATCAGGATGTAGAGGGACTGCGGGCCGAAGATCGCCGCCTTGGGGTCGTTCTTCACTGCGCTCTGGTAACGCCGGACGAGCTCACTCGGGCCGAAGAACGCCTCGGCGAGCGGCACCTGTTCTTCCGGCCGACTGATGGTCGTCTCGACTCGACCCGCCAGGGTCGCGAGGATCGACATGCACGGCTCGAACGGAAGCCGAGCAGCGATCGCTCGCAGCCCGGCCATGTCAGTGTTTGCCAGCTCGAGCTGCTCCTCGACAATCAGCACGCCAATCTGGTCAAGCTCCGTCGGTTGGTCGGGAACCGGAACAGGCCGGCGGGCGGGTCGCCGAATTGGAGATGGCAGGGTGCCCTGGGCCTGATCAGCGGGGAAGCTGTGCTTCTGTTTCGTGTGTCGCCCGCGGGCCCATCGCTTCTTGTTGCGGTTGCGCTTGGCGCTCACTCGCCCAGAGTACGCCGCGGCCACGCCAGAAATGTCCGCCCATTGCTAGGCGCGCCTGTTTTGCCGCGACACCGTCGGGCTCGCCGTCGTCGTCGAGCGACTGCCTCACGTCGCCACGCGTCGAGCGATTGCGTTGGCGACGCTAGGCGTGTCTGCCGAACCCGGGCCGGGCTCGTGCTTGCCGCGATAGGAGCAGCGCGGGAGCGACTGCCATGCACGCCGACGCGAGTGTCGCCTCAAGGGGCATCAGGCCTCTCAAGGCTGCGCGTGCGCCTGTCGGGCGCATCGCCCGGGCTGAGCGTTTCATATAGCTCCCGTCCTCGATGCCGATAGACGCGGTGAAGAGCAACGTTGGCGTCCGTCAGGACCGAGGCCTCGGCGACGACCTACGGATCGGGAAGAGCAAACATGGACAACGAGATTCAGCTCATCAGCGACGGGGACGGCCTCGCGGTCATCGGCGAGCCGAAGGATGTCGAGACGTTCCTTCGCGCCTGTGGGATGTCTCGAAGAAGTTCGATCTCCGTCGCCTTCGGTCACTGCTTGCTATTGGGTCTGACATCGCGCAGGTGACCTCTGAAATCGCGGCGAACTCCGCCTGCTGGCTCAAGCTGACCCCAGAGTCTGCACGACTCCGCAAGGAGTACGGACTGATGGAGACCAAGACACCCGGTGTCAGTCACGTCATGGTGGGCGTGCCCGGCAAGGTGAAGAACTGGCTCCAGGCCGAGCAAGGTGTTGGATCGCTCCTCACCAACCCGGCGGCGCTTTCCTGCGTGGCGGGCCTCATGGCGCAAGTTGCTGGACAGCAGACCATGGCCGAGATCACCAACTATCTGGACAGGATCGAAGCGAAGGTCGATGACGGCCTTGGAAAGGTTGATGACACTGTCCTGAAGGACATGCGCGGGGCTCGGCTTCAGATCAGGCGCGCACAAACCATGCGAGACCAGGAGGGGCGAGTCACCTTCGAATCGTGGTCGGAGGTGCAGAACGCATCTGGAAAACTCGCGGATGTCCAGGGGTACGCGCTGCTTCAACTGGCGGCGATCGCCAAGAAGCTGGACAGCACGAAGCGAGTCGGCCGACTCGCCACTGCGTCCGAATGGGCCAGGGCGGAGTCCAGAAATGGCTCGCGGTCTTGGCCGACTGCTTCCGCCTGCAGGAATCCTTCGACGTTCTGGCACTCGATAAGGCGATGGACGAGTCTCCGACTGCCTTGAACGCTCGACGACAAGGCCTCGAAGCTGACCGAAAAGAGAGACTGGAACTCATCTGCGCGCACACCATGAAACTTCTGACTCGGATGGATGCGGCCGTGGGCGCGGTCAACAAGAAGCTGCTCTGGACGCGCACCAAGTCACTGGCAGTCATCGACTCCGGCAACGACCTCGCGCTGGGGATTCAGGAGTTCCACGATCTGCTCGGGATCGAGGCCGAGACCCGGTCGTGGGAAGCAAGGCAGCTTGGACGCGCCGAGGACCTGGGGTCCCAGGTCATCCAGAAATCGAAGGACGGAGCACCCGCTGCGGCGGGGGTCGTCGCGCTGGCGGCCACGGCCGCCCTCGGCGCAAATGCCCTAGGCCAAGACAAGGCATAGAGGCGCCGCGAAGCATGGCTCATCGAAGCGATGTAACCGAGGCCCCTCACGCCGAAGCGCTCATCCAGTGAATAGGCGGGAGAACGGGTGAAGGCGATCGCCATCTGCGACGGGCGCGGTAACGCTGGCACTGGTGCTCGCGCGGCCGTGCTCTACCTCGGCGACGGTCTCCAGCGGGATCGGCATGAACGCGCCGAAAAGATTCCGGCCACCACGAACATCGTCGCCGAGCATCTCGCAATCCAGCTCGCGATGGAGCTAGCCAAGGACCACGGAGTCACCGAGCTGGTCATCTACAACGACAGCCGGACGCCCGTGAACCACGTCAACGGGAACTTCAAGGTCAAGCAGGAGCACCTGACCCCCATCGTCGCTAAGACGCGGGAGATGGGTTCTGACTTCGTGTCCATCGAGATCCGCTGGACGCGCCGTGAGAACACCAAGGAGGCTGATGCTCTCTGTCGGGCAGTCGATAGCCCTCGCGTCCATGGCGCGGAGGCGGCGGTACGTCCGCGCCTTACCACTAGCCCGGAACGTGCAGTAAGCGCGGGAGAGTGACCGAGCAGCCCGCGCGCGGCGGTCCGGGGGTGGTGAGCGTGACGTTGTCGGGCGTGATCGTGGCCGGGCGTGCGGTTTTGCGGAGCCGCGACGCTTGTGTGGCCGGTGTGCGGGCAGCCGTCATCGCGGCCGTGGCCGGAGGGCCCTGCTTGGTGGTGTGTGGGGTCGGTGTCGGCTGTTCAGCCGCTGGCGGCGGCGAGCGTTTTGAGCTTCGCGAAGGCGGCGAGGAGCTCGGCCGCCCACGGCCATGTGTCCTGGAGGTGGAGTTTCGCGCGGCGGCCGGAGAACGCGAGCCGGCCAGCGACGTGCAAGAGGCGGTAGCGGATCCGCTTGGGTTCGGCCTTGGCGAGCTCGCCGTCGAGGAGGAGTGCTTGGGTCCAGACGAGCAGGTCGTGCGCGAGCATCACGATCTCCAACCACACCTCGTTGAGCGCGAACTCCTTGAACGGGAACTTGGACAGGCCGGTGTCCTTGTCGTCACGGATCCGGTCCTCGACGTGCGCGTGCTGGCGATGGCGGCACTCCAAGACGGCGATGTCGGGGTCGGTCTGGTCGGTGAGGATCGCTTGGAAGCGGTAGCCGTCGTGGTCGGTGAATGACAGTTGCGCGCCGGGGTGCGGACGCTCACGCCGCACGATCAGCCTGGTGGGCTCGTCCTGCTCACCCCAGGCGGACAGATCGACGCTGTTGGTGATCTCCGCGACTTCTCCGTTCTCTCGCTCGCTGCCGTCCTGATCCAAGGCCGGAACCCAAGCGTCCGCGGGGATTTGCAGGATCGCGGCGCGGACCGGCTCGGTCAGCTCGTAGCCGACCGAGAAGCGCATGTTGGCCTCACGGCAGTAGTCGACCAGACCGTGCGTCGCGCCGGCGGAATCAGCGCGCACCAAGATCTCCAGCGACTCGACGTCCTCGGCCGGGATCTGCGCCAGCGCGAGATCCAACACCGCCTTGTGATCATCGGCGGTGTTCGAGCCGGCGTTCCCCGCTCGCAGCAGCCCACCCATCGCCTCGCGCGTCTCATCCAGATAGACCTGCAATGGGTGAAACCCGTAGCCGCCCTTGTAGTTCCCGGCTGCCTTCTCCTTCTCCGAATGCGCCGTGATCAGCGTCGCGTCAACATCGAGCGTCAACCGCTGCGGCGCACCATGCAGCTCCCAGAACCGGGCGCGGGCCCGCGCGTGCGCCTGGCGGACCGCGTCCAACAACCCCGGTGTGGACGCGATCCGGTCGACCATCCGAAACGCTGTGGAGTCAGACGCGACCGCCCCGAACAACGCGTCCTGCTCACGGACCGCACCCAAATCAGAGACGCACTCGCCGCCATCGACGAGCATCACCGCGAGATCGCGGATCACGCGGCCCGGGTCATGCCCGCGACGCCGCTGCTTGATCGCGGCCAGCCGCGCCGACAGCGCGTTCGTGAGCCCGACCTTGTCAGCGACCTGCGCGACGAGCGCGCTGCCGGCGTGCGACACCAACCCCGCTCCGTCCGCGCTGACTTCTACGGTTACCGGGCGTCCATCACGCATCACCTTCAAGGTGAACCTCCAAGCTCGGGATCAAGGACCTTCGACAAGCCCAAGGATCCCTGCTCAGCCGGACGTCTCCGCGCCCCCGCCCGTCGGGGGCGCGGACGTGACGAGGCCGCTACTGCACGCTCCGTGGTTAGGCTTACGACTCGGCACACAGCGTCGGACGACCTCATGCACCTGGGCGACTCGGTGTTCGGAATCTGCGGGCACCGTGGCGAGCATGTCAATCGCACAGCTGAGTCGGCTCTCATCGGACTGTGAAAATCTCGGCTGCTCCACCGGATGGCAGGCCGCGGGACCACCGGACAAGGGGCTCGAAGGTCCGGGCACATCCATTCTCGATGAAACTGATGACGACCCAAGAGGTGGCGGTCCTCTCGCGAATGCGCACTTCGAGCAGCGCGGTATACGCCCGTGACGGCGTGCTCCCCAGCCGGAAGGTCACTGCCACAGACGTTCCTGCGCTCCGAGGTCGAGGAGGTGATCGTATGGCTCGCCGCTCATGAGCGTGGGAAGGACCCGAGGATGACGTCGAGATCTCGTGGCGCGGCGGGGCACGAGCGAGTGGGTCAGCGGGGTTCGGCACGACGACCGGGCTGAGCTGCGCGGATCCAGGCACATGCGGCAGCGGTCGAGCACGTCGGCGTCTCGTTTGCGACCAGGACTACGCCCTCAGGTCCGGCGCTCGCGCACCCACACTGTCAGATCGAACAGACCCCAGACGACGAGGACGGCCAGCAGGACGATCAGCGCCAACTCCATGCCATCGCTCACGAGGTCGCTGCTTGCCCAGATATCGCCAGCCCCCAGGAATACCTCGCGTGTCGTCTTCACGACCAAGACATCCGCCGGGTGCGGAATCGACAGGCCGAGCAGACCCCCAAGGGACGTGTAGAAGACGAGGCAGCGATGCCCGTCGGATGTGCTGTCGTCACAGAAGCGCTCCAGCGTCCCGCGGCCCACGCCGCGCACCGGCCGACTGAGCACCACTTTGTAGTACCAGTCGAGGATGCCGTCGCGCTTCTTCGCGGTGACGCGTGCCGGGATCTGTTCGGTATTCGCGAACCGGGAGAGCGGTCCGCCCGCGGGTCCGTGAAGTGTGCCGAAGTGGAGCGTGAGCACCAAGAGTGCGGCCGCGACGACCAGCAGCGCAAATCCCGTCCTGGGTGTCGCCGCCCGGCCGGAGGCGAGTCGGCGCGCTCGAAGGGCACCGCCGAAGTAAATGATGACGAGGATGACGCCCATCAACACCAGCATCGCCGCACCGCCGAAGACCAGGTTCAGCGGATCGCCCACCGCGAGCTCCTGGAACACGAAGGGAACCAACAGGGCGGTGACCACCAAGCCCACGTAGAGGAGGACCGCATAGCCGAACCGAGCGGCCCACTCGCGGAGCTGGCGGGGGCTCGGTGTCGGAGGATCGACCGGGACCGGATAGTAGGGGTCCGGCGCCGGATGGTTTGGGAACATGAGCTCCAGTGTGCGGCGCGCCTCGAGATAGGCGCGGGCGATCGCCGCATCGCGCGTCTCCTTCGACACGCCGCGCACGGACAGCGTCGAGATCCCGTACGGGACGCTCAACCGGACGACGTCGTCACCAGGCGTCGCACCGACCCAATCTGGTACGCGCGGGCCGACCGAGAGCGACGCGAGAAGCGTCGGCAATCCAACATCGAGCGCCTCGGCGGCGAACCGGTAGACGAAAACCGCAGCTGCGACCGTGAGCGCCAGGAACACGACTACCGCTCCCGTGATTACGGCCAGGGCAACGGGCTGCAGCCAATTCGGAAACAGGTCGAGGACGGGAAAGAATCCATTCGCCTCGCTGCGCAACCAACTGAGGATGATCCCGGCCAGCAGGAGTGGGAAGAAGACCGCGCCCAGGGCCTGCATGAACGGCCACGTGAAGAGCGCGCCAATGTTCCCGAGCTTGCCGCCGAGTCGGCCGGCCGAGCCGAGGTCATACCGAGACCTCCTCTGAGTTTCCATCCAGGCGACACGCCCGGCGCGGACATCCGTCGTCGGCGGAGGATCGATGACGAAGCCCAGGTTGCGCTCATCCTCGGACAGCGGCGGCAACCCGTGGTAGGCGCGAAACGAACGATCGGTATAGACGAAGAGCGGGAAGTTTGCCCACGCACCCCCGTCGACGAGCCGCCGAACCTCCGTCCTGGTCGGGGTCGCTCCTTGGACCCGTGCCCGCCCTGGAGACATCGCGAGCGGAATTGCGCACGATGCGAGCACCGCCTCGCTCACCTGCACATCTGGTGTGGTGATCCGGTTGAACACCACTGGCTGGCGACGGTGGAGATCCATGGCCACGACATTCAGTTCTATCTCCGTCACCTCGAAGAGGAGTTCAAAGGTGACCGTGCCGGCGCCGAGGGGAACTCCCGCCGCCTCAACTCGCTCGCGGAGAAGACCGTCGAGCCACTCTCCCAAGGGCCGGACGGCGAATAGCGTCCGGCCGGCAAACGGGAGGAACCCCGCCCCGAAGCGCCGCTTCACATAGCCCATCGCCTCCGTCGCAGCCTGCTCGAGATCGTCGATCGGAAGCTGTAGGGCGACCAGCGTCGCCGTAATCGCACCCGCCGACGATCCCGCCACGGACTGGAACCGCAGACCACGCTCATAGACGGCCCGCAGAGCCCCGGCATAGACGAGACCCTTCGCGCCGCCCCCCTTGAACACGCCGTTCAACCGCAGCGGGGTGGAGGGATCGGCCACGAGCGGCAGCCTAATCGAGACCCGGGTCAGTCATCGGCTTTTGAGCCCCCGAGGCGTGACACCGTCGCGAACGAGGATCGGCGAGACCCATTGCTGACTCGGCTGTAGTCGCCACTCTCGACGCGTGGCGCCGTTGGGTGATCGAGCTGCGACTGCCGCAGGCGGCGTGCCGCTGTTGGGTCGTGTGGGATCTGGGGAGAAGGATGGCGCTCACGGGCGGTCGAATCCTCCGCGCGTAACCAGCAGCCAGCCGTACTGCTGGGTGCGTGGCGAAGCCTGTAGCGCCGGCGGAGCGGGCGCAGCAATAGGTTCGCGACGCAGAGCCGGCCGTCCGGCCCTGCGGCGGACGAAGCACTCAGCTCGTCAGCGACAGCGCCGAGGAGCCGACGGCTGCTGCGTTGCATGGATAGCAGCAGCGCGACGCTGCCGTCCGGACTGCTAGCCCTCGTTCTCTTTAGCCGATGAGGGCACGGCCGGCGTCTTGAGTTCGATCGCAGATTCTCCAGCGAGGGATCCGGTGTTGCCATTGAGCGGGCAGTCTGCTTTGAGCGGTCCTTCGAACAGCGGGGTCGCGAATTGTGCATCGACGCAAATCCTGCGAATTCCTGAAGGCACAGAAATGCGGATGTGACGTGTCAGAGTCGGAGTTGTGGATTGCATCATCCCGGTGTACATGACGATGCGGTGATTGGCGTCATCAAGACCCGTGGCGCGAAGTAGGACTGACGAGCTCGATTGCGACTCTCGAGCGAGCGTTGTCTGAAGATTCACATTCACGACGTCGTGGCTTACCCAGGACGCGGCGAGGTCCGGCGCGCTACTGCGGTCCGGAAGTCGGATGATGGCGCAGCCGGTGCCTACCTGCTTGTTGGGCGGATCAACTCCACACTGGTTGGTGCGCTCGGTCGTGTATGCGGTGATTGCAATGGCGTCGAACTGACCCGGCGGCAAGGGAATGGTGACGTTGTCGCTGGCGCCGCCGTCGCTGTTGGGGCCAATGAATGCTCTGTAGAGCACACGCTTCGCGACGAGCGGAGCCTGGACAGCTTCGTACTGGTTCTGCTGGTCTGTTAGCCCATCGATGAATACATTGAGACGTGCGCCCGAGCCAAGGTCTCCGACCTTAGCAGTCCCGGTTACCGCCGCTCCGTCGCTGCTGAGGGCTAAGGTGACTGTTGGCTGTTCGGTTTCGCCTGCCGCGGCTATCGCCACGACGAACCCGATGATTAGTCCGGCTGCGACCAGCAAGGTCCCAAGGGCCTTGACTGCCGGACGGAAGTGGATAGAGCCACCGTGGCGGAGTTCCTTCCACTCGACTTCGACCGCTAGTGCGAAAAAGACCACGGCCGCGAGCCCAGAAACGATGAGACCGATCGTGATCCAGTGGCTCTTGGCGTCCCAGATTGGTTCCGCAACTTCCGGAACGACGACGACAACGAGCGGGGTGAGTCCGACAACGGCGACAAACGCGCAGATGACCAGTAAGAGTTTGCGCGGCCGATGAGCCTTCACGGTGACTTTCCCCGCGGAATCCTGAATCATCGGTGAGCCAACGACGATCGCGGCACCGAGAAGCACGAGGCCGACGGCGACAGCGAACCAGATACCGTGGTTTCGCTGAACGCGCCCAAGCGCGCCCGTAAGCGTTAGAGCACCGATCCCGCCGATGAGTCCGGTAGCTGCCGCTCCAATAGCGCCCAGCTGTTCGGGCGTGAGTTTGCCGTCTTGGTCGCCGTCCTCGACCGTCTGCGCCCGACGGGTCAGCTTCGGCAGCCTGGAAGGCCCGGTCTTGCCCTTTTTCGGCTTCTTCCTGCGCTTGTCGTGTCCGGATTGCTCGCCAAAGCCCGCCAGATCATCGCCCGTCGTCAAAGGCTCCTCCGTTCGCCCCGTGAAGGATCGGTCGAATCTACCCGACTCGCCCAAGAACGTGGAAAGAAATCGCGATACCCGGCTCGCGGTGTTGAGCGCACGGGAACTACCGGGTCGGGAGACGTCCTCGCCCGTGACCCACCACACGGCCGGGGCAAGCAGTCGCGACCAAGCATCTCAGCGAGCGTAAGGTCTCGCACGAGAACACGGCGATACCGGAACCGATCCCCAGCCGGGCGACGATGACACGGATTTGCCCCGCCAGCCGCGAACATCAAGAGCTCCGTATCGACATCGCGGCAGGGCCCCTCCCTGAGCGCGTCGTCCTGACACTGCGCATCCGCGACCAGCTGGGAGCAGATCACTGCCTCGAAACGCTCCTCACCAGCCTCGAAGCCCGCAAGCTCGCACACGCGCTCCTGGACGCCAACGCAAGAAGCGGCAGGGACTAGTAGTGCTCTGGCAGGTGGTGGGAAGGGTTATGTAGCCCGGCGGTGAACTTGGTTGGCATGGCCGCCGCGAGCGTGATGGACGTTGGGATGTTGGAGGAGACGGTCGGGGTCGCGCCGGCGGTGGTCGATCGGCTGGCAGAGTACTTCGCTGATGTCGCGTCGGGTCTTGTCCGCTCCGAGCAGCGGTGGGCGGCGCAGTACTACGCGCGTGCGTTGATGATGGACGGGGCGCGCAAGTCGTTGGAGCCGCTGGTCACGCGGATGGGCGGCACGAGCGTTGAGTACGAGGCGCTGCAGCATTTTCTGGCCGATAGCCCGTGGGATCCGGCGGTGCTTGACCGGGCGGTCGCTGAGCGGGTGTGCGCGGTGATCGAGCCTGTGGCCTGGGTGCTGGATGACACCGGGGTTCCGAAGTACGGCCAGCACTCGCCGGGTGTCAAGCGTCAGTACTCCGGGACGCTCGGGAAGATCGGCAGCTGCCAGATCGCGGTGTCGCTGCATGCGGTCAGCACCAAGGGCACGGTCCCGTTGGGGTTCCGGCTCTACGTGCCCGAGGACTGGTGCCAGGACCCGATCCGCCGCCGGGAAGCGAAGATCCCCGCGAGTGTCGAGTTTCAGACCAAACCGACGCTCGGTGGTGAGCTGATCGCCCGGGCGGCGGGCTGGAAGATCCGCCGGGCGCCGGTGCTCGGCGACCAGGCATACGGCAACGACACCAAGCTTCGCACCCGTCTGCACGATGACGGGATCGACTACGTCCTCAGCGTCGCCCCGGAATGCAGCGTCTACCCGTCTGGCACCGTTTTCGCGGTCCCGCCGCGGACGCCCGGGTCGCGTGGCCGCGCGCCCAGCGTCTTCCGGACCGAATCCGAACCGCAGTCGATCACCGAGCTCGTCGGCGGATTGACCGCCGATGCGTGGCAGACGGTCGCGTTTCGCGACATCGACGGCGGTCAGCTCGTCTCGCGGTTCGCGTTCGTGCGCGTAATCGCCGCCAACCCGATCGAGCACCTCCGCCAAGCACCTCGCGAGGAATGGTTGATCGTCGAGTGGCCCGAAGGTCACGAGCATCCCAGCGACTACTGGCTCAGCAACCTGCCAGCTGACACCGAGCTCGAGCAGCTCGCCCGCCTCGCCCGGTTGCGGTGGATGATCGAGCTGGACTACAAGCAGCTCAAGGGCGAGCTCGGTCTTGACCACTACGAAGGCCGTAGCTACCTCGGCTTTCACCACCACTGCTCGCTGGTGACGGCCGCCCACGGCTTCTTGACGCTGGAGCGGCAGAACCCAAATCGCCAGCGGCCGGACTGACACTCCCGCAAGCGGTGCTGCTCCTGCAGCCCGTCTGGAAGTGCTGGACCGGCCGCTGCTCCACCTGCCGGCAGCCGGTTACCCTCGACGCTCTCCCGCTGCGCCGCCCACTCAAACGCGAGTAACACGACCTACCAGAGCACTACTAGCCCGTCAGCATCGTTCCCGCCCTCCCGCACGACCCACCGCGAGGCTTTGACGTCCAGGTCTCGCAGCGGCCCGCGGAGCAAGTTGTCATGACGCTGCGAACCTGGCCGGCGAGTGACCGGGAGCGCACATTGGCGATCCCCCTCGCCCGCGGTGAGACATACGGGGTCGGGCACGCACTCCTACTCGCCGCCAATCCATCGCGGTCGACGCTGGAAGATGATTAGACGCTCGGACGCGCTGCCGCTTCGGACGAAACGCGGCAGTCGTCCCGGGACTCAGAGGTCAATCGCAGAACGCAGCGGCGCAACGCAGCGAGACCATTCATCCCTCGAGCAGATCTACTGCATGCCTGCGCTGTTTGGAGCGGAGATGTCTCATGAGCGCGCCATGATCGGCTTGCCACGCTGCTGGGGATACAGGGTGAGCTACGGAGAAGATGGTGCAGGTTTCGCCCTCGACCGGGCTGGTCGCTCTTTTCGTGGCTCCTTGAGTCCTGACTGAGGTGTATCCCGGAAGCTGCTTGATTGCATGTTCTGCGGGCCCGCCGACGGTGAGGATCACGCTCGGTTGCAGGATGGCGAGTTCGGCACGAAGCAGAAGCGGTGGACAGTTCTGCCGCATCGTGCTGGTTGGACTGCCGCGGCGGCCGCCGACCGGCGCGCATTTGACCGCTTGTAGGCGGGCGATGCGATTGATCGGAGCGATGAGCTCGGAGGGCTCCGAACGATCCCGGATTGCGAGGCCGTCGAGGTCGTCCAGGAGCATTGCTGCGGTCCGGACGGATCGATATGCGAACGGCGACCGGTGTGCCTGTTTCCGGCTTGCTTCGAAGCTCCCGATCTGTGAGGGATGATCCTCAGTCCCGGCTGAGCTGCAAACGATCGAGTACTCGGTGAGCAGCCCGGACGCGTTATGCAAATTGATCGCGATGACCACGACGCCGCCTTGCTCATACGCCGGTCCGATCCACGGGAGCGTGATCCGGCCGTCGTTCACTTTGGAGCCGCGACGAGGTTTCGTCGCGCCCGCCCAACACTCGGCGCCGTGAGGGCAGCACCGCCATAGTGGCTCGGGCTTCGATTCCGACATGAGGCCGAGACGCTCGTACAGGGTTCCTATCCGCGTGAGCAGCCGAAGAGCAACTCCGCGAGGGTAGTCCTCCGGGTCGACCACGTTCTTCTCTTCGAAGACTCGAACCAGTTCGCCCTGTCGCATGTTCGTCCGTCGTCGTGCGCGATGCCGTCGGCTGAGCTATACGGAGTCGGGAGGCTGGAAGACTCCAGCGGACCTCACCCGTCGCGAACGCGGAGCGCCGCCCAGGGAGTCGAAATGTCCGGCGCGATCGTCGCTGATGGCGGCGGTGGCGTGCCGCAAGATCTGGGACTCGGCTGCCGCTCTGGACGAAGAACAGCCAGTCTTCAGACCGCGAGGTCGCGACAGCGCCCCTTTACGCCGCTGCGTTAGGAAATCCCGTCAAAGACGATCAGCCGCCGGCGGCGAGCGCCGCATGTCACGACGCCGTAGGGCACGTCGTGGCCGTGCTTGAGGCGAAGCTCGCACAGCCATGGTGGATAACGCTCGGGCACGCCGATGAGGCTTGATGGATCGCCTCCGGTGTCCACCACGAATCGTCGGCCCACACGAAGAGCGACTCGCAAGTAGTGCCGCGCTCGCTAAAGCGCGTCCAGAAGTCGTGGAGACTGAATTTGCCGCTCGCGTCTGACGGTGGCCATGGAAAGCTCCCCGTAGGCGGCCACTGAAACGCCCCGCTGGTGGCCACCGTTTCTCCCCATGTGTGGCCACGGTTTCTCCCCACGGTTCTGTCCTGAGGCGCCGGTAATCGGGTGCGCGTTGCTGTTCAACGCGCGGCCCGAGGAGGGCGACCGTGAAGAAAGGCGAGGAAGCGATGGAGATTCTTGAGGCGTATGACTTGACGGGTTCGCTGCGCGGAGCGGCGGCGTTGGCGGGTTGTGATCACAAGACGGTCGCGCGGCTGGTCGCGGCGCGGGAGGAGGCGGGTGGCGGGCTGCCGGTCAGGGCGCGCAAGCGGCCGTTGGTCGATCCGTTCGCGGAGAAGATCGATGAGTTGGTGGATCGCTCACGCGCGCAGATCCGGGCTGATAAGGCGCATGGCGTGTTGGTGGCGATGGGGTATCAGGGGTCGTATCGCACGACGCGGCGGGCGGTCGCGGACGCGAAGCGCCGCTGGCGGCAGAAGCACGGGCGGCGGACGCGGCCGTGGATCCCGCAGCCGGGGTTGTGGTTGCAGTGGGATTACGGGGACGGACCGGAGGTGGCCGGCAGCCGGGCGGTGTTGTTCTGTGCGTGGCTGGCGTGGTCGAGGTTTCGGGTGGTGGTGCCGTTGCGCGATAAGACGCTGGCGTCGGTCGTGATCGGGCTGGATCGCACGCTGAGGCTGGTGGGCGCGGTTCCGACGTATGCGTTGACCGATAACGAGAAGACGGTGACGGTCGAGCATGTGTGCGGGATCGCTGTGCGGAACGCGACGATTGTTGAGGTCTCGCGCTATTACGGGCTGACGATCGCGACGTGTGAGCCGGCGGACCCGCAGAGCAAGGGCGGGAGCGAAGCGACCGTGAAGATCGCGAAGGCTGATCTGGTGCCGACCGATCACAACCTCCGCGATCAATATCCGGACTGGCAGGCGCTGGAGCAGGCGTGCGCGCAGTTCATGGCCGACGTGAACACGCGGGCGCACCGCGCGACCCGCCAGGCGCCGGTGATGCTGCTCGAGCGGGAGCATGAGCACATGCACCGGCTGCCACGGGTGCCGCACACGCTGTGTTTCGGGCAGACGCGCAAGGTCGACCGCCAGTCGACCGTCAGTGTCGGTGATGCGATCTACTCGGTACCGCACGAGCTGATCGGCGAGCGGGTCTGGGTCCGTGCCGAGGCCGAGCAGCTCGTCGTCGTGCACGTCGACGAGCTGCAGGGGCCGCGGGAGGTCGCCCGCCATCAGTTGACCACGCCGGGGCGCCCCAGCATCGACGACGCGCATTACCCGCCGCGGCCGGCCGGCGCGCTGGAGCGCAAGCCGCGCGCCCGCTCAGAGCAGGAGCGCGAGTTCCTTGCGATTGGCGAGGGCGCGCACCGGTGGCTGAAGCGGGCCGCCGCGGAGGGAACCTCGCGGATCCGGCGCAAGATGGCCGAGGCGGTCGACCTCTCAAAGCTGCACAGCAGCGGCCCGGTGAATGAGGCATTGGAGCGATGCGCCAGCTACGGCCGCTTCGGCGACGGTGACCTCGCGTCGATCCTCGCCCACCAGCAGCAGGCCGGCGGGGAGCTGATCCTGCTCCCAGCCCGCTCGCAGGAGCACTCGCTGCAACGCTCAACCCACAGCTGGGAGGGCCTCGGGCGATGACTCTCTACTACTCGCAGATCCGCGTGCTGATCGACCCGCAGATGGCAGACCCGCTATCGGATGGCGGCGTCGCGCAGCCGCTGAGCGTGATTCTCACCGACAGCTACGACCGGCCCACGATGCGACCGGCCGCCAAGACGCTTGAGCCCGAGCAAGCACGAGATCTCGCATTCGAGCTGCTCGAGCTGGCCAGCGAGGCAGAGCGGATGAGGAGCCCGCGATGACAGTCAAAACACCGTCTGCGCCGCCGCTGCCGAGCGAGCTCGAGCGCCTGTTGCATCGCCTCAGGCTCCCATACGTCCGCCGGGCGGCGCCGGAGGTGATCGCGACCGCGACCGCGCAACGCTGGGAACACGCCGAAGTGCTGCGCGTCCTGCTCGCCGAGGAGGCCGCCGGCCGCGACCAGGCAACGATCCGGCACGCCGCCGCGCGTCCGGACTGCCGGCCGGCAAGACATTCGACGCCTGGGAACCCGACCGGTCGGTCATCCCATCGGCGACCCAGCAGGCACTCCGGACGCTGGAATGGATCGACCGCCACGAAGTGCTGTGCGTCTGCGGCCCGTCCGGCACCGGCAAGAGCCACCTCATCGAAGCGCTCGGGCACCAGGCGATCGACAAGGGCCGCACCGTCGCCTGGCACACCCCCGAGACGCTCGCGCAACTCTTACGCCGCCACCGCGTCGATGACAGCATCAACAAAGCGATCGGCAAGCTGATCCGCGTCGACTTGGTCGTGATCGATGACGTCGGACTGCTCCCGATCTCCACCGACGCCGCCGAAGCGCTGTTCCGCGTGGTCGATGCCGCCTACGAGAAACGATCGATCGCGATCTCGTCAAACATCCATCCGTCCGGCTTCGACGAGCTGATGCCCAAGAGCCTCGCGACCGCGACCGTCGAGCGGCTCCTGCACCACGCGCACGTCCTGATCACCGACGGCCAGGACAGCTACCGGCTCGCCCAAGCAACCGCCGGGAAAGGGGTGACGCCCCTGACCTGACCGCCCGCAACCCACCCCCGGGTGGGGAGATTCGATGGCCACCAGTGGGGAGAAATGATGGCCACCAGTGGGGAATTTCGTGGCCACCACTGGGGAGAAATCGATGGCTACCGTCACGCGTCGAAACCGCCACGGCAGTGACGTAGGCGAGGCCGCGCGGCAGCCGGAAGCGCGCAGATAAGAAACACGATCACGACGGCAGCTCCGATGCATCTCTTCATCCCGCTCGCGATCCTATTGCGCGGTGCGGTGCGCCACATCGAGAACTGGACCAACGAGGCAGTCTGCCGACTGTCAACTGTCTCCAGGAGATGCTTCTGAAGACGATGCGGTTGCGCACGAGGATCGCCTCATCGAGGCTGCGGGCTGGACGAGCAGCGGAAGCCCGGAGTTCCGCAGTTCGTAGGCATCTGAAAGGGTTCTGGAACACGTTTTCCCTGCAAATCGTTGGGTGAGAGTGTCGCCAGAGTCGAAATCCTGTAGGCACACGCTCTAGCGAATTTCGCTTGTGAGTACGGGCGTTGCCGGTTATCGTGTAGGGGCATGTATCTCCGCGAGACGAAGCGGCGGAACGCGGACGGGAGCAGCGTCTCGTACCTGGCGCTGGCGCAGAACGAGCGCGACCCCAAGACTGGGGTGCCGCGCGCGCGGGTCATCCACCGCTTCGGACGTGCTGATCAGGTCGACCGTGACGGGCTCGCGCGGCTGGTGCGCTCGATCAGCCGCTTCCTCGATCCGGGCGAGGCGGTCGCGGCGACCGCGTCGGGTGAGGTCAGCATCATCGAGTCGCGGGCGATGGGGTCGGCGTGGCTGGCTGACCGGCTGTGGGAGCGCCTGGAGATCGGCAAGACGATCATCAAGTGTGCCGGCGGCCGGCGGCTTGCGGGCGAGCGGGTGGAGCGCGCGATCTTCGCGATGGTCGCCAATCGCCTGTCGGTCAAGCCGCTCTCGAAGCTGGCCGGCTGTGGGTGGGTAAGCGAGCGGGCGTTCATCGAGGGGCTGGCCGAGGTCTCAGACGATGAGTGCTATCGGGCGATGGACTTCCTGCACGCCGCGCTGGGCGAGCTGCAGGAGCGCGTGTTCGTCACAGTCGCCAACCTGCTGGACCTCGAGGTTGACCTGCTGTTCTTCGACACCACCTCGACCTACTGGGAGACCGACCGCCTGCCCGACGAGCTTCAAGACAACGAGGACCAGCAACCCGGCAGTGACCTAGATGGTGACAGTGACCTGGATGGTGACAGTGACCCGGAGCCGGTGCTTGAGGAGTCCGGCCGGCGGCGCTACAGCAAGCACAGCAAGGATCACCGCCCGGACCTGCCCCAAGTGGTGGTCGGGATGGCGGTCACCCGCCAGGGGATCCCGGTCAGGATGTGGACGTTTCCCGGCAACGCCTCTGATCAGGTGATCATCCGCAAGGTCAAGGATGATCTGCGCGGCTGGAACCTCTCACGCGTGATCTGGGTGCTCGATCGCGGGTTCACGTCCGAGCGCAACCGCCGCTACCTGCAACGCGCTGGCGGGCACTACATCGTCGGTGAGAAGCTCCGCGGAGACTCCAAGGAAGCGAACGCCGCGTTGGCCCGCCAGGGTCGCTACCAGACCGTCGAGGGGAACCTGCGCGTCAAGCAGGTCCGGATCGATGACGGCACAGTGCGTGACCGGTTCGTGATCTGTCAGAACCCCGAGCGCGCCGAGCGCGACAGAGCGGTGCGCGAGCAGATCCTCGACCGCCTCGCCCAAGAGATCCACCACGCCGACGCGCTGGCGCCGAGCAAGCGTCAAGAGCTCTACGGCGCGCTGTCCACCAAGCCCGCCTACAAGCGCTTCCTGCGCAAGACACCCACCGGCAAGCTCCGGATCGACCGCGCAGCCGTCGCCAAGGAGGCCAAGCTCGACGGCAAGTTCCTACTGAGGACCTCCGATGAGAGCCTCACGCCCGCCGACCTCGCCCACGGCTACAAGGCGCTTTACGAGGTCGAGCGCGGCTGGCGCGACGTCAAGCACACAGTCGACATGCGCCCCGCGGATCACCGCCGCGAGGACCGCATCGAAGCCCACGTCCAACTCTGCTGGCTGGCGCTGCTCCTAATACGCGTCGCCGAGACCGAAGCCGACGACACCTGGCGCAACCTGCGCAACGAGCTGGACCGCATGCACCTCGTCACCCTCGCCACCAACGAAGGCACCGTCGCCCAGCGCACCGAGCTGACCCCCGGCCAGCGCCGCATCCTGGGCGCGCTCTCGCTGCCCGAACCACCCCGGTTCTACGACTTCACCCCCGCCGCCGACTAGCCGCGGTCTGTAGACACACGGGCTCACCACGCCGACATCGGCGAACTCCCTGCTTACACGCCTTTTTCGGATCGATCGTGTGCCTCGCTTCTGCGGAACTCCGGGAAGCCAGCGCGAGCTGATCGTCGCTCCACTGCAAGCCGACCCATGCACCCGTACCGCTGCCGCTCGGCCTCGCGATCAGGCGGGTCCGTCAAAGACGCTGCCGCGCGCGGCTGAACGCCCGCGATTGAACGTGATCCAAACGGGGAACCCGCCACCTGCGCCAATCCCTTTGATCGTGCAGCGGGACCCCGAGACGTTGCGACGACCGCCGCGAGCCTGCCAGAGAACCCCGGCAGCGCGATGGCACGTCATCGCACGGACCGTGACCGTTCCGTCGTTGTATCCGCGGACATGCGCGCAGTGCTTCGAGTACGCGCCCGCGCCAGCCGGCAGGACAGCCAGCCCGAACACACCGACCATCATCGCAAGGACCTTTGCCCCTGTCCGTCTCAATCCCATCGTCCGACCTTCATGATCGCTTTGCCGACCTGCGAAGACATACTCACCGTACCCCTTCCTCGCGGCCATCGCCAGGCGATTCGCTCAGGCGGACCCTCCGGCACTGAGGCGGCCAGTTTCGCTGCTGCTCCTCGTCCATAGCAGCGCTGTTCGAGGGGGTACGAATGACTGCATCCAGTCCCGTAGCAGCGCGGGGAGTTAGCTGGCGCTGACTGCTGCTTAGCGTTTGGCAGTCGCTTCGAGAACGACTGCCGCTTGCAGTAGCGGAGCGGCGCTCTGGCTGAACGCGGCGGACGACCCGGGTCGCGCTGCTCGGTTGCGCCCACTTCCGGTTTGCCGCGCGCATCCATCAATGTGACGCGCGCGTCGACGCCGATGCTGCTAGCCCGCAGCAGCAGTCCTGTTCTGCGCCGGAGTTAGAAGGGGACGTCATCGTCACCGGCATCGTCCAACGCTTCGCCGGGTCCCTCGCCGAGAACGGTCCTGGGAGGCCACAATTCGAGCTGGAGGCGGATCCCTCGTTGCCAGATCGCGAGGGTCTGCGGCTCGTCGTCGGGGTCGTCGTCAAGGGTGGCGCGAAACCGTGGACGACTGAGCTGGATCCACCCGGCGCGTACGGCGGGATAGCTCCACCCGGACCGTACGCCCTGACTGGACAGGATTTCAAGCAAGACATCCCCGTCGGTTCGGTCTTCGTCCACGTGCCCCACGATGCCCTCGAAGTGAACGACATTCGACCATTCGATCCGTGTCACCTCCGGCGCAACGGAGATCCCGCATAGCGTGCCCTCGGCAGCCTTGAGGATCTTGATGACGTCCTCGAAGGCGAGCGTCCGCGTGTCCACCGGTCGATTCTAGAAGTCCCGGGTCGGCGGGTTCGAGCTAGGCGTCTCGGGATCGCTTTGCGCGTGAAACCGGGCGTCACGATCAGGCATGACGCTGCCGGTTTGATTGAGATCGAGCAGCCGGCTGCGCCCATATACTCACCTCGTGGGATCTCAGTTCGTTTCGCTGCCGGAGCTTCGTCGTTTCACGCTCGCGGAAGGCGTCACTGCGCAGGCGTTGTTCGGCGAAGGAGCGATGCTCAACCTGGTGGAGTTAGCGCCCGGTGCGCGTGTGCCTCGCCACAGCCATCCGCACGAGCAGCTTGGCGTTGTTCTCCGTGGCGAGCTCACGCTGGAGACGGTTGCGGGCGAACACGTCCTTCGCCCGATGGACGCGTATGCGCTGCCTGGCGAGATCGAGCATGGGGCGGTGGCGGGACCAGAAGGCGCGCTGGTGCTCGACGTCTTCCAGCCGATCCGTGAGGATTACCGGTCGGCCTCGGCCGCCGACTGACCGCCGCACGCGAACCGAGGATGCTCGCGGCAGGTCCGCGGCGAGCGACTGCGCGCGGCGTTCAGATGCAGCAGTCGTCGTGGCAGGTGTCGTGCGGTTGGCCGGGGATCGGTGGGGCGGCGCAGCAGCCTTCGCCGCGCCAGGTCTCGCGGCCTTCGTTGAGAGCGATCGCGGCGATGCCGAGCGCGACGGCGGGGTCGGCCCACCAGACGCCGAACGCGGCGTTGAGCGCGAGACTCGCCAGGACGCCGGCGGCGAGGTAGGCGCACAGCAGGTTCTGCGTGCCCTCGCCGGCGGTCGCGCCTGAGCCCAGGCGCCGGCCGATCCGGTGTTTGGCGTTGCCGAGCAGTGGCATGACGATGATGCTGGAGATCGCTAGGGCGATGCCGAGCCAGCTGGTGCGGGGGTGTTCGCCGCTTGCGAGTGTGCGGATTGCGTCCTGGGCGATGTAGGGGGCGAGCAGAAAGAATGTGATCGCGACGAGTCGCTGCGCGCGTTGCTCGGCGTGCTCGGACAGCCGGCGGTTACCGGTGAAGCGCCAGATGACGATCACCGACGCGAGTGCCTCGATCGCGGAGTCAAGGCCGAACCCGAGCAGCGCGACCGAGCCGGCGAGGGTCGCGGCGGTGATCGCGATCGCGCCCTCGGCACTCATGTAGGCGAGTGAGAGCCAGGAGAGCGCCTTCGCGCGGCGGATCAGCCGGTCGCGCTCGGCCGGATCGAGCACGCTCTGAAGCGGCGCGCTGGGCGGCGCGGTGAGGGTGGGAAGCTCGAGCGACTGGGGGCTCACTGCGTGACCTCGGCGAGCGCGAGGTGCGCGTCGAGCAGTCGCCGGCCTGGTTCGGTGAGGGCGTAGAAGACGATCTTGTGCTCGCGCCGCGAGCTCGCCAGGCCTGCGGTGCGTAACGTGCGCAGGTGGTGACCGACGAGGTTCTCGGCACGTCCGGTGATCCATGCCAGGTCACACACGCACAGCTCCGCGCCTTCGCGTAACGCCACGGCGATCGTCAGTCGCGTGGGGTCGCCCAACGCCTTGGCCCGCGCGGCGGCGTCGACGATCGCCGGCTCGTCGAGGTGCTGGCGGATGTCCTCCGCTCGCGGAAGGTCGAGGCACAGCAGGTCGCAGCGCTCATCGGACATGCGCTCATCCTAACGTGCGTTGTGACGAGAGGTCTGTGTGTGGCGCGAGCCGCACCGAGCCGCCAACGCCTGGGGCTGCTCGGGACAGCGTCAGTTTCGGCGCATTGACAAGAAGTATTAGGCATGCCATATTCTACGTGAATGTCAGCACAGCATTTTCTTTCGGCGTCGGTGCAGGACTATGCGAAGGCGGTGTATGCGCTCGAGACTCGCGGCGACTCGCCGGTTTCGACAAACGATCTCGCGGCACGGCTCGGGGTGACGCCCGCGTCGGTGTCGGGGATGGTGCGCAAGCTGACGGAGGTCGGGATCGTCGAACACGAGCCGTATCACGGCGTGCGGCTGACCGACGAGGGCCGGCGTGTGGCGTTGGAGGTGCTGCGCCATCACCGCCTGCTCGAGCTGTTCCTCTCCCAGGAGCTCGGGATGTCCTGGGATCGGGTGCATGCCGAGGCCGAGGTGCTCGAGCACGTCCTCTCCGAGGAGCTCGAGCAGCTGATCGCGGCGCGCCTGGGCGACCCGGCGGTCGACCCGCACGGCGATCCGATCCCGACACCCGAGTTCGAGATCGACGAGCGGCCGACACGCAGCCTGGACGAGTTGCCGGTCGGTGCCGCGGGACGCTTCGTGCGCGTGTCTGACTCCGACCCGCAGATGCTGCGCTACCTCGCCGAGCGCGGGATCACGCTCGACACGCTGCTCGAGGTCGTCGATCGCCAGCCGTTCGGTGGGCCGGTGTTCGTGCGCTTCGGCGAGCGCGAGCACCCGATCGGCGGCGAGCTCGCACGCGCGATGCGGATCGAAACCGAAAGGGACGATCGGTGACCCCGCCGCCGGGCCCGCCGGTCCCCGCGCTCGAGGGCGCCGCGGGCGGCCAGACGCTCCCGCTCGGCGAGGTACTCGAGGAGAGCGCGCTCGAGCGTCTGCTCGCACGCGGCCGGGTGCGCGCGACGCTGCTGATGCTCGGCCCCGCGTTCGTGGCCTCGATCGCCTACGTCGACCCCGGGAATTTCGCGACCAACGTGCAGGGCGGCGCGAAGTTCGGCTACCTGCTCTTGTGGGTCGTGCTGGCGGCGAACCTGATGGCGATGCTGATCCAGTACCTCTCGGCAAAGCTCGGAATCGTCACCGACCACAACCTGCCTGAGGTGGTCCGCCTGCGCTTCCCGCGCGCGGTCACGTGGGGCATGTGGGTACAAGCCGAGCTGATGGCGATGTCGACCGACATCGCCGAGTTCCTCGGCGCCGCGCTCGGGCTGAACCTGCTGTTCGGCGTGCCGCTGCTGCCCGCTGGTCTGATCACCGGTGTGATCGCGTTCGCGATCCTCGAGCTGCAGAGGCGCGGCTTCCGCCGCTTTGAGCTCGCGATCAGCGCGCTGCTCGGGATCATCTTCGCCGGCTTTCTGTATGAGACGCTGCGGATCGGACCCTCCGTGCACGGCTCGCTCAAAGGACTGCTGCCCGGCCTAAGCGGTTCTAGCTCGCTGTATCTCGCGGTCGGGATCATCGGCGCGACCGTGATGCCACACGCGATCTACCTGCACTCCGCGCTCACCAACGGCCGGATGCCGTGCCGCAACGACCACGAGCGCCGCCGCGTGCTGCGCTTCGAGCGACTCGACGTGATCATCGCCCTCGGGCTCGCAGGCCTGGTCAACATGGCGATGCTCGCCGTCGCCGCCAAGCTGTTCCACACTCCAGCCCTCTCCGGGCTGAGCACGATCCAGGACGCCCACACCCAATTCGGCCACCTCGTCGGCGGCGGCGCCGCGCTCGCGTTCGCGGTCGCGCTGCTCGCCTCCGGCGCCTCCTCCTCCAGCGTCGGCACCTACGCCGGCCAAGTCGTGATGGCCGGCTTCATCAACATCCGCATCGGGGTCCTCGTGCGCCGCGCGATCACGATGATCCCCGCGATCGCCGTCCTCGCAGCCGGCGTCAACCCCACCACCGCGCTCGTCCTCAGCCAAGTAGTCCTCTCCTTCGGCATCCCGTTCGCGCTCGTGCCACTCGTGATGCTCACCAGCCGCCGCGACGTCATGGGCGTCCACGTCAACCGCCGCTCCACCACGATCATCGCCTGGACGCTCGCGGCCATCATCAGCGCGCTCAACGTCTTCCTGCTCTACCAGCAATTCTTCATCAGCTGAGCGACCACACCGATCCGCGGGGATCATCTGGAAACAAGCGTTGCGTAACGGTCGCCTCGCAAGGCCGTTCGAGGGCGATACCGTGGTCCCGCACGCACCAATCGGACCGCGGCCTCGCTCACCACATTCTGTCTGTGCCCGGCGGCCCGGCCAGTCGCGTCCACCCGCCTGGTGGTCCCACCCGGCTGGTCTCAGCGCAGCTGACAGTTAGAAACACGTAGGAAGACACGGCGACGTAGCCGCTGAGCGCGTCGGCCGCGCTTCCTTGGCCAGTCCCGGGCCCCCGATCAGGATGTTCGGGCCGAACGGAAGCACGACCGCAAGGCCACGATGGTCGCCCTCCCATGACGTTGCCCCCACGGAAGCCTAGGCAGCGTCCGATCACGATCTGGTCGCCCATCGCCGCAGTGTGGCGCAGCCGCCGCCGGCCCGCCGCCATTTTCTGCAGGTCTTCATCGCCGGTTCTCCCGTCGATCATCGCGCGCTGCTGCACTGAGACGCCAATCCGACGAAGGAGACGCGATGAGCAGGTTCACGATGACGCTGCTGGCGGCAGCTGCCGCGGCGGCAGTGGCGACCGCGGTGGTGGCGCTCCCCGCGATCGGTGATTCCGCCACGAACGGTGCCCAGCAGACCGACCAAAGCACACTCGCCGCGTGCCTGGCCGCGCACGGGCTGGCCGGCGCCCCGACCACCGCCCCGGAGCTCAAGGCGTGGCTTGCCGAGAAGGAGGGCGCGGACCCCGATCGCGTCAAGGCGGCGATCGACGCCTGCAGTCCCAGCGGGCATTCGGGCAGCGCCCCGGGACCTGACGTCCAGCACATGATCTCCTGCGTGCGTAGCCATGGGATCGATGCCCCGACCGCGCCCGAGGACTTCAAGCGCTGGGTGGGTGAACAGCCGCAGGCAGGCGCGTCGAAGGCGCTCGACGACGCGCTGATCGCCTGCAAGAAGGCGCTCGCTCCGGCGGCGACGCTCGGCGGTCCCGGCAAGCCCGACTGCGGCGCCCCGGCGGAGAAAACCCTGCCGCCCGCCGACAAGCCAAAGCAGGCCGCTTCGGTGAGCAACGCGAACAGCACGTGACCGAGGTGACGTGTCGTCACGGTCACGACACAGCCGTTACGAGCGTGATGCCCCGAGGGCGTAAGACTACCGCGATGAGCAGGCCGCGCTCGCTCCGCGCAGCGGCCACCGCCGCGCTCGCGACTGCCACGGTGACCGCCGCCTGCGGCTCAAGCTCCCCCGACACCTCGAGTTCTCCCAACGGCTCGGGCTTCAACCCGAGCTCCACCCAGATGCACAACGAATCGCTCGAGTACGCCCGGTGCATGCGCGCCAACGGCGTCGCGAACTTCCCCGACCCGCCGGGCAACGGCAGCTACGGGTCAAGTCCTTCGCCCGGCAGTCGAACGGCACAACGATGTCGATCAACGGCGTGTCGGTCAACGCCCCCGCGTTCCGCACAGCGATGGTGAAGTGCCAGAAGTACCTGCCGCAGCCACCGCCGCCGACCGCCTCGCAGCTCCCGAACATTCGCGCGCTCATGCTGACGTGGGCGAAGTGCATGCGCAGCCACGGGCTCGCGCACTTCGGCGACCCGACGATCACCGCGGACGGCCACCGGATTATGCACGGCGAATTCAACACGGACTCGCCGGCGTACCACGCCGCGCGACAGACATGCGACCCCCAGCTGCATCGGTCCATGGCGGCCGCAGGGGTCTGACCGTGCCCCGGCTCTGACTACGGGCGACTGGAGCAATGCGCGGCCCCCTCATTCATGCGGCGAGAGGTCTCTTGGCCGCGATCGGCAGTGCCCTGCTGTTTGCCAGATGCGCGTCTCTCAGTCGTGTTCGCAAGAGGTTCCCGTTGTGCGACGGCGGCGCCAGCACCTGATGACGGCGCTGAGGTCCTGCCCTCCGCGGTGTAGACAAGTGGTCCGTACATCATCTGATCCGTCTCGCTGAGCGATGGTTGATGAGACGGCTCCAGACGCCGGCCCGGTGCCGCGCCGCGGCCTCAGTGTCCGCGGCCCCCCAGCAGGCTCGCTGACCGTCACCAACCTTCGCGTGTTCAGGATCTCGTGCTCACGAGCTGCTGCCGCTGTGCGCGCCAGCAGCTGCGAGGCGACTCCAGGTGGCCGCTGTTCACGTCACCAGGGTTCAGCTGCAGCGGACCTGTGGGTCGACCACCGTTAGGCTCAAAGCCGCGGTACTACCACTGCGACCCTTGGCGCCAGCGGTTCGAGTTCCTCGTGCCCGGATTCTCCTGAAAGAGATCCGATGTCCAAAGGTGGGCCCGTTGACCGTACCGATCGACCGGCGAGAGTTCAGGCGTGCGCCGTAGAGGGATCGCTTCGGATGCCCGGAATTGAGCTCAGCGGAGGTTTCCCTTGGAGTGCCACGAGCGACTGTACTTATCCCGGCTCGGTTTCGATGATCCAGAGCGCGGCGTCGGCGCAGTCGACGCGGGTTCCGCCTTCGGCATCGTCCAACCGGACTCGTAGCACGCGCACGGGCTCGCCGCTTTAGTAGGAAGTTTTCGCATTTGAACGTTGAATCCCGCGTGGTGGCGCGGGATTCGGTGTTGCGGCTTTGGCTTTGGCTACTGGTGGAGTTTGACGTCGAGTCGTTGTAGGGCGTCGGCTTGTAGTGGCGTGGGTGTGGTGAGGCGGGTGAAGGTGTGCTCGGCGTGGCCGATGCGCACGGTGTTGCGGCAGAGGGTGCCGAGGTCGGCGAGGAGGTCGGTGAGGGTGTGCGCGGGGTACCCGTTGGGGTGGTGGCGCTGGCGGCCTTCTTGTTTGCTTTGGCGGAGCGGGTGGCGGGCTTGACGGGGTCGGCTGGGGCGAGCGGCGTGTCGTCTGTGAACAGCAGCTCGGGCAGGCGCGTCTGGAGCTCGAAGGAGACGTAGTAGGCGAGCATGCAGAGGAACACGTGCGCACGGACGCGGGTCTCGAGGTGATGGTGGATCGGGCGGATCTCGATCGTGTCCTTCATCGTTCCGAACGCGCGCTCGGCCAGCTTGAGCTGCTTGTAAGCGCGGACCGCGGCCGGCGCGGCGAGTGTCTGTGCGGGCAGGGTGGTCCGGATCGCGTAGAGGCCGTCCAGGGCGGCCTCTTGGTTGATCTGATCGGTCTTGCGCTGATAGGCGAACGCCCCGTCGGTGATGGTCAGGGTGAAGTGCTTGGCGACCTTGTACTTGTTGATGATCTTGCCGGCGCGCTCGCCGATCTTCCCGGCGTCAGCTGCGCGCAGTCGCCCGCGCGGACCCTCGACGCTGGCCTTGACCTTGGCGAGTTCGACCTCGGTCGCGGCTAACAGTTCGGTGCGTTTGCGGGCGCGCTCGCCGGCGACGGCCGGGTTGCGGCAGACCACGAGGCGCTCGCCGGCAAACAGGGGTGAGGTGATCTCCGCGAGGTTGACCTCGTCAAACAGCGATAGCTGCAGATCGCCCGAGTGCACCAGCGAGCGGATCTGCACGCTCTTGAGCGCGCTGATGAAGTCCACGCCCTGCTCCTTGAGGCTGGCAGCGTGCGCTTGGGTGATCATTCCGCGGTCGCCGACGAAGCAGACGTTCTGTATCCCGAACCGCTCACACACCGCGCTGACGGTGTCGGGAACGGTCTGCTGGTCGGTGACGTTTCCCTCGTGCACGCACACCGCGACTGGGCGCCCGTCCGGGCTGCAGATCAGCCCGTAGTTGACCTGCAGCTTGCCCTTCACGCCATCGCGTGAGTAGCCCAGCGTCGCCAAAGGGCAACAACGACCCTCCATGTAACTCGAGGACAGGTCATAGAGCACGAACGCGTTGCTGTCCTGATCGCCGGGTAGGTGGCGGCGTGCGAGCGTGCGCTCGATCCGCGGCTGGCGCTCTGACAGCCAGTCCATCGCCGCCAACAACTCGGCCTCTGAGACCTCGCCGAGTGACAGCTCATCGCCCAGTGTGCTCTGGGAGAAGCGCCTGGTCGCTGAGAGCTTCGAGCCCGGGCCGATCAGCCGCTGGCAGATCATCGCGACAACGAGATCACGCTCCCGGCAGCGATCGCGGCTGATCAGCCGCTCCAGGTCCAAATCGCGCAGCACTCCCAGCACCGCGGCGACGTGGCCGTGCGGCAGCGACCGCGTGATCTCAAAGTCCTCGTCAAGATCGACGAGTCGGCGGCCGGCGAGCATCGCGCGGATCACATCGATGATCTCCGGCGGTAGATGCGAGAGGTTCCCGAGGTTCTCGTGGCGTACCTTGCCGTCCTCGCCGTAGGAGCGGCGCAACAGCTGCGACGTGTACAGCGCCCCGTCCTTCCCTTTCCTCTTGATTGTGGCTACGTGAGCCGATCCACCACGCTTCGCCATACCAACAATATAAACCATATCGCGGACAGATACCAGTCATGACTTTGGCTACATCTATCCAGCAAAAAGAAGCCCGACCCCCACAAACACTGGGATCGGGCCTCAAACCCTCAAAAACTTCCGCTTAGTGTGGTCAGCGCACCGTGTGCGCCCGGGCGCGCTGCGGCAACGCACCATGCCAAGACCTGACGACGCACCTCGGCCGCCGTCTGCGACCAGTCGATTTCGACGTAGTCGGGTTCGAAGAACCCAGCGTAGGTTCCGTGCGTGTCTGGCTGCCGGTCGCCGGGGTCTCCCTTCTGAACGCGCGCGAGTGCGGTTGGAAGCAGCGAGCCGAGAAGAGTGAACATGCACTCGAACACCTCCGCCGGGTCATTGACGTCGTCGATCGGCGTAGTGCTCTGGGCGAGCAGCGGCCCGGTGTCGAAGTCCGCGTCCATGCGGTGGATGCTGTACCCGAGCTCGCGGTCACCACTGCGAACTGTCCACGCGATCGGGTTGGGACCCCGGTAGCGCGGAAGCAACGACGGATGCGTGTTGATGATGCCCAACGGCAGGACTTCTAGCGCGTCGGCGGGTATGAGCACGGGGAAGGCGGCGCTGATCGCGACGTCCGCATCGAGTACGGAGAGCAGCGGCGCGATCCGCGAGGGAGAGCCGGCCACTACGACGTCGAATCCGTCCGCTGCCTGGCCGGCGATCCCACCGAGGCTGTCGGTTCCATACCGGTCGCCGCCCAGCGCCGACGTCAGAGCGCCCACCGGCTCGTGACCCATTGTGCGAAGCATCGCCGCGAGGCCCGAGACGGCCCGGTCGACACGCGAGATCAGCGCGACCCGCACTCAAATGAACATACCAACGCCGGGCTGGCGTTTGTGCTCAAAGAGGGTGCTGGTCAACCCGGGCCTCGACCAGCGGCGGCCTCCCCCGCTCGAGGCGGTCGTTCAAGGTGGCTTGTGATACGCCGGCGCCGACCGGCCCGTGTCGCACTTGGAGCCGCTATCGATCCGTTCTTCGAGCGGCGGTTCCGCTCGAAGGAAAGCGTGTGCTGCTGCCCGACCAAGGCCTGCGACGGGAGGGCACGAGCGGCGACCGGCAGTGCTCAGCACTCGCCCGGTCGCCGGCACCTGCAGCGGCTAGCTGGCTCAGACTGCGACTCGCCCGCCGTCGACGGGGACGATGGCGCCGTTGACGAAGCTGGCGTCATCGGATGCGAGAAAGACGATCGTGTTGGCGATCTCCGTGGCGTCGGCCGCGCGGCCAAGCGGCAGCGTGGCCGCTAGCTGTTTGATGCCTTCTTCGCCCATGGCGGCCGTCCCCGGAGTACGAGTCGGCCCGGGTGAGACCGCGTTGACCCGCACACCCGCCGATCCGTACTCAGCTGCCCATGCCTTCGTCAACAGCTCCAGCGCGGCCTTGGATGCGCCGTAGGCCGACATTCCGGGGAGACCGAAGCTCGCGACCATGGTGGAGACGTTTACGATCGCGCCGCGCTCGCGCTCCACCATGCCTGGCACAAGCGCTGCGACCAAGGTGAATGGTGTCACGACGTTGAAGTCGAGCACGGCGCGGACGTCCTCAATCGAGATCTCGTGGCTCGCGCCGAATGGAAAGATCCCTGCGTTGTTGACGAGCACGTCGATCTGTCCGGCTGACTGTGCGAGCCGTTGCGCGCCACCGGGCTTGGAGATGTCGGCGGCGATGAAGCGCGCCCGTGCGCCCGCAGACTCGATCGTTGCGACGACCTCTCGGCCGCGCATCTCGTCGCGGCCGGTCACGATCACCTCTGCGCCTTCGCGTCCGAACCGCTCGGCGGCCGCTCGGCCGATGCCTGACGTGCCGCCGGTGATCAGCACAGTCTTATTGTTGAAGCCCATTTGCTCTCCTGACGGACATGGACCATATAGTCCAGGTTGGTTCGTCGAGCTTAGCACCGACTTGGACCGAGTAGTCCAAGTACAGCTACACTCGTACCCATGGAGAAGGAGCCGAGAACAGCCCGAGGCCGTGCGACTCGCCAGCGGATCGTCCGAGCCGCTACGGAACTGGTCGCCGAGCGTGGCGTCGCCGGCACTTCGCTTGATGACGTGCGCGAACTAGCACACGCCTCAAAGAGCCAGCTGTACCTGTACTTCGCCGACCGCGACGAACTCCTGCGGGCAGTCGCCGAGTCGACGTGCGACACCGTCCTCGAAACCCAGGCCGACGTTCTCGGCGGCTTCGACTCGATCACCGGCATCAAGAGCTATCTCGACAAGATCGTCGCACTGCAGATCGAGCGCAACACTCCCGGCTGCCCGATCGGCTCACTCGCCGGGCAACTGGTTGAACGCGACGAAACATCGCGCCTGATCCTCGCCGACGGGCTCGGACGCTGGGAGCTGTCCCTCCACGCCGGACTGGACGCGATGGCCACCCGACGAGAGCTCCGACCCGACGCGAACCCCGCCCTGATCGCATCACAGACACTCATGCTCCTACAAGGCGGACTGCTGCTCAGCCAGGTCCGCCGCGACCCCGGCCAGATGCGCATCGCGGCCGATGCCGTGCTGGAACTCGTGCAAGCCGCAAGCCTGGCCCCAGAACGTTAGCGAGCCGGGCCGTCCGCCCCTCTCGGCTCACGACGTGTGATGCTCAGCCGGCAACGCCCCGAACGATGCCTACGCTGTCGGGCATGGAAGACTCCGCGGCCGCCCGGACAGCGATCGGCCCGTACGCGCAGAACCCCGTCTCTCGATCATGTTCGCTTGACCTTGGGCTGTGCGACGCCCTCGGGCCCGGGGCGGACACCCTGATACGCGTGCGTTTGTCGAACGCCGCTGAGTAGCGTGTCATGCGTTGGATCACAATCAGGTCTGCGCCACGCTTGTCGGAGAGCGCAATCGAGGAGGACAGATGCCGCACGTCAGCTACGTTGACCCGGCTACCGTCGAGGATCCAGAGCTCCGGGCGATCATGGAGCGGGCCCGAACGCACGGCACGCCGCGCCCGGAGAGCCAGGCGATCCGCCTGCACAACCCGGAGGTGATGAAGGCCTTCAACAATGCCTGGGAGGTCTTCTTCCGTCAGGGCGTGACCGATCACGCGATCAAGGAGCTGTGCCGTCTCTATATCTCGAAGTCGGTCGATTGCGAGTATTGCGGTGGTCAGCGGTCATCGCTCGCCCGACAGCAGGGCGCGACTGAAGCACAGGTCGACGAGATTCTCGAGTTCGAGCATTCGGACCGATTTGACGAGCGCGAGCGCACCGCCCTGGAGTGGGCGATGGCGATCGCTTGGGACCCGACGCTTGCCGCCGACGGCCTCTGGGAACGGCTCCACCGTCACTTCACCGAGGCTCAGCTCGTCGAGCTTGGGCATTTCATCGCGTTGACGCTCGGACAGCAGCGCTTCCTCAAGACCGTTGGCGTTCAGCACGGCGAAGTGCTGCCCGACACGGACGCGGGCCTTGCCCCCGAGGAGGCCAAGCGCCTGCGCACAGGCCGCGCCGTGGCCGCGGGCTGACCCACCTCATAGGCGGCGCTGGGGCTTCACGCGCGTCCGCAGCGGGATCGGCTCGCGGACGGTGTCAGCCGCGTTTAGCGAGGAGTACGCGCTTCCGATCAAGAAAGTTCAGGAGATCATCCGCTACACCGAACCACGCTCCGTGGCCTCGAACGACAGCTCGGTCCGCGGCGTGATCAGCCTCCGGGGAAAGATCGTGCCGGTCTACGACCTCGCCGGCCGCCTCGGCGTCCACTCGGTTGTGTCGGAGGAGAGCAAGATCGTGATCATCGAGACCGCTGAGCAGACGGTCGGGATCGTCGTCGACGGCGTCGACGAGGTGATGACCGTCGAGGAGAACCAGCTCGACGAGCTCCCAGTCGCCGATGCCACGCTGATGGACTCGATCGCCAAAATCGGGCTCTCCGAGGGTGATCTGGGGTGAAGTCACAGTGAGGTTTCGTGCGGGAGACTGAGGGTGATCGGCCCGCAGGTGAGGTGAACGAGTGCGAGCGCGGCTTGGGCGGAGTGGAACCCGTAGGCGCGGCGAACGATTAGCTTGACGCGGTTGTTCAGCGCCTCGGCTCTGGCGTTGCTCAACTTCAGGCGACGGGCTGCGAGGATGCTCTCGCGGTGTTTGCGGATCGTGCGGCCCAAGCGGATGAACGGGGCGAGTCGGCAGCGGGAGAGGCGGGACAGCAGCCGGTCCAGCAGCTCGCTAACGGCCTCGACGGTTAGGCCCGGAGCGAAGATCGCTCGGACCATCTCCTTCATCGCCCAGGCGCGCGCGACCTTCCCACCGCCCGAGCGGATCGCGGCGAGGGTGACGGCTTGGAGGTCGGTGAGATCCTGAGGGTTCTTCAATAGCGCCCAGCGGTCGTGCTTGAACTGCTTCGCCGCGCCGGTCTCGCCCGCTTGGCGTAGCTCGTTCCAGTGCTCGCGGCGGACCTCGTCCAGCGCCTTGGTAGCCAACTGGGCGACGTGGTAGTTGTCAATCACGATCGTCGCCTGCGGCGCGTGCTCGCGGACGCTCTTGGCATACCCGCCGGTCATGTCCATCGAGACCGCCGTCAGCCGTGACGAGCGAGCGAAGATCGCGGGCTCGATCTCGCTGCCGTCCTGGAGCCATGCGCCGGGGATGCCGTGGCCGGCCGGAACGGTCGGGCACGGGCCGAACGGGACCATGATCGCCGGCTCAGACTCCCACGAGCTCTGCCCAACAGTGTGCGCCGGCGGGTCCTCCGACGGCGGGTCGAGCTCGGTGAAGAACTCGTCGGCAGCGGCCTGGCCCTTGCCCTCGGTGCCCCACACCACGCACCCGCGCGCGTGATCACCGACGAGCGTCAAGTACCTGTGGCCTTTGCGCCACGCGACCTCGTCGATCGAGATCTGAAACAGCTCCCGGAGCCGGTCGGCCTGGGCGAGATGCTCCTCGCCGACGCGCTTGATGATCCGCCCGATCGTCTGCCAGTCGATCCGCACCAGCCGCGTGATCGTCGTCTTGTCGGCCTTCGTCGCCAGCCACGCGACGAGGTCGTCGAAGTCGCAGGTGAAACCGGCGCGGTGACGCGCGAACGGGACGCCCTCAACATGCACGCCGTGCTCGGGACAGCGCAGCTGCCGCAGCGTCGCGCGGATCTCCAGTCGCCAGACGCCGAGGTCGAGATGGCGCCAGACCGACTCGTGATCCTGGATACCTTCGCGCGCCATCGTGGCGTACCCGCACACTGGGCAGATGAGCCGCTGGCGGCGCAGCACGACGCGCACAACGACACGATCGGCACCGAACCGCACGCCGCGCACCCACACCCCCTCCAAGCGCAGCAGACGACAGAATGCGGCAGTGACGCGCACGGGCCAGACCTCCAGCTCGAGGAACTAGAACACCCGCGAGCCTACGCCCGGCTCGTGCGCGTCGCCTGCCGCTACGCCAGAGGGTTAGAACCGCTGGACCCAGCAGCAAACCAGCTCAAGACTCACCCCAAATCACCCCCGGAGCCTCCAAAATCGGTGAACGCCTCGTCGTACTCCTGAAACCCTGACACGATCTTCGACACAACGCCGCTGGCGGCCTCAGGCAGTGCCTCTTGAAGATGCGCACCGCCTGGCGACCGACACGACAGGCCTGGTCCAGGTGCTCGCAGACGGCGTCCGGCTGTTCGGCGAGGCGGTCGGCAGCGGTCGATCCGGGTTCGACAGTCTCGCTGTCGCTGTCGATGAACTCGCCGCACTGGCGCGAACGGCCTCCGGGTCGATCGACCACTGCCTGATACTCGCGCGCGAGTGTCCGAGACACGGTAAGGGCGCCAGCTTGACGGTCGCGCTGTACCAGCTCGCTGTCAAATGCACAGCCTCGCTGGACAAGACTCTGGACGCGGCCGTCGCGATCTATGTTCAAGCTTGCGGCCAGCTGGCCGATCGCATGGCGGTCGCGGAGGAGCATCTACAGGATTCCCCCGCCTCGGGTGCTCGGCCCCTGGGCGCAGCATTGCTCATTCAGCGCGCGCGGACGCTCGAGCAGAGCGTCGCGACACGCGACGTGTGATCTGAGCGGCCGTGAGCGCCCGGCCTTTCCGCAAGACCCACGGGGATGGGTAACACTCGTGGTCGGGTTGCAAGGGTGGTGAGATGAGCGTCGGTGATGCGGGCGTCGAGGGCGTGCTCGAGTGCACGGCATGCGCGCGCGAGCGGCGATCTCGTCTGGGAGGATGGGATCGAGTTCGGCGAGGGCGGGGTTGAGGATGCGGGTGTTGGTGTTCCGTGCTGCGCATGATCTCTCGGACCTGTCCCGATCGGGAATGAGTACCGCTCCGCCCCTGAGCGTGAACACAACGAGCTGGTGCGCCTGTGGCCCATGGTCCGCTCGGATGATGCTGTTCGCTCAGCCTTTGTTCGGGTGGCCGGCGCGGTCAGCGTTGGCTCCGGGCGATCCTGCGCAAATCCTCTACACAGCCCGTGCGATCCCCCGGGGCGTCCTAACGTCCAACTGCCACCAACCAATCGGCCCCGAGGCGAGGATTGATGTCAGCAAGCGCGACCGATCTGCGAGATGAGATCATCTCTAAGTCTCGGGCCGGTTTCGGCCTGCGAGACATCGAGGAGATGGTGATCGAGCCGGCGGCGCCCGATGAGGACGAGCAGGCAGCGCTGTGGCTGCTCGCGTGGTCTCTGCCGACAACGCAGCAGCACGACTCGACCCGCCCAGTTTGAGGCCACCGAAAGATGTCATGTCCTCGGGGCCTCGGGATGGCTTCGGAAGACGATAGGTCGCTGAGGCAGCCGCTGTGAAGGTGGCCGGTCCTCTGCGTCGAATGGCATAGGTCAGGCGCGCGCGGGTGCAAGCCGCGCGGCCGGCCAATCGAACGAAGAGGTACCGACCGTTGGCTGACGCTAGGTGATCGGGCGGTTGGGTGCTGCTCACGCCTGCGCGGCGGGCGTGATGCCCGAGTTGGAGGACACGCATGGACATGATCGTGATGGGACTTGACCAGCATCGCGCAGATCACCGCCGAGTGGGTCGACACCGCTACTGGCGAGATCTCGCGCGCGCGGGTGGCGCCGGCGGACCGGGCTGGCGTGCGACGGTTCTTCTCTCGCTTCGGCGGCCGGCGGTTGGAGGTCGCGCTCGAGGCGACTACTGGGTGGCGGTTTCTGGTCGAGGAGCTGCGCAGGGTCGGCGCGGTGGTGCACTTGGCCGAGCCGGCGGAGACGGCCGCCAGGCGCGGGAACAAGAAGCGCGCCAAGAACGATCGCGCCGACGCCCGGCATCTGCGCGAGCTGCTTGTGGTCGGGCGGCTGCCGGAGTCGTGGATACCGATCACATCCTTGACTTGCGCGCTCGGGTCAGGCTCCGTCATACGCTGATCGAGCAGCACACGGAGTGCCAGCAGCGGATCCAGGCAGTGCTCTACCACCACGGTTGCCCCCAACGGCGTGGGCTGATGACGGGCGATGGCCGCGGCTGGCTTGCAGCTCAGCCGCTGCCCGCGGCGGCACGCGAGCAGATCACCGTCGCGCTCGTGATGATCGACGCGCTCGATGCGCAGACCGTGCCGGTCAGTCGCGAGCTGCGTTCCTACGCGCGTCGCCAAACCGGCTGCAAGGCGTTGATCGCCGCCCACTACGGGATCGGTGAGCTGTGCGCGGTCACGATCCTCGCCGAGCTCGGCGACTGCCAGCGGTTCTCCTCCTCCCGCGAGGCCGTGCGCTACGGCGGCATGGACATCACGGTCTACCAGTCCGACCGCCACCGCGCGCCCGGGCACCTCTCCCGCCAAGGGCCGCCAGCGCTGCGCTGGGCGCTGTACGAGGCCGCCCACGCCGCCCGCCGTCCCGGCTCACCCGACCGCGCGTACTACGAGCAGGCAGCCGAGCGGCTCGGCGCCAACCGCGCCTGCCTGGCGCTCGCACGCAAGCTGCTCAAGCGCTGCTACCACACGCTGCGCGAGCTCGGCGACGACGCGCTGAAGGCGCCACCAGACGAGCGGCCTGGTAGCGGACCCGCGCGCCGCGCGTCAAGCGGCAGCACCCGCCAGACCAAGCCTGCCCCCGACACCGAGCCGGCAGATGATCCTCTGGCCGCTTGACCCGGGCTTCGGCTCCGCTATCTGGCAACGAGCGCCGGCCAGCAGGCCGGCACACCAGACGACCAGCTTCTCACCGAGCAGATCACTCGCGCGCGTCACGCTCTTGATCACACCGATGCGCCGCGGCCGGCTCCCGACAGCGCCCTGCCGACACGTACGCGTGCACGGCCTAGAAAGACTGAGCGGCCGCACAGCTTCTCCCCAGCGGGATCATCACCCCATCGAACATCTTGTCGCCGGCCACGGAGCCAACCCGAGGTCGCGGACCGAAGTAAGGCTGGGCGCCCGCGCGCACACGATCCGCTCCACACAACACGCCCACGCACCACCCAACCCCAGCCCACAGGTTGACCCCCCAAACGCCCGCTTGACACCCAACGCCCGGACAAGTAAGGGCGCTGGCCGAGTTCAGTTGTCGTTGGTTTGCGGACGTTCCTGAGACCTCGGTGTCGCCTCGCCCGCAACCTGCCCGTCCTGCCAGCGAGGGGCCGGCCAGCGGGCCGAGACCGCGCCTGCGTCTCCTGGGCCACGGCGCGTCAGCGCCGGATCGGCCATCCTTTGAGCCGGCATGAGGATCGCTGTCGTCGGTGGAACGGGAACGATCGGGCGTCGCGTAGTCGCGGCGCGATTACGCGACGGCCACGAGGTTCGCGGGCTCAGTCGTCGCTCCGCGCAGTATCCCGTCGACCTCACCAGTGGCGCTGGGTTGGAAGCCGCGCTGGTGGGGTGTGAAGTTGTCATCGATGCGAGCAATGGACCGCCGTCACGGAGGGCGCGAGCGGTGCTTGTCGACGGATCGGGTCGCTTGCTCGGGGTCGAGGCGCGCGCCGGTGTTGGGCACCACGTGTGCGTGTCGATCGTGGGAATCGAGGATGTGCCGATGGCGTATGACGGCGTGAAGGTCGAGCAGGAGCGTGTCGTCGAAAGTGCTGGTCTGCCGTGGACGCTCGTGCGCTCGACGCAATTCCACGACCTGCTGGGCTCTGTGCTGTCGGCGACCGCACGCCGTTAGGTGCTGCCGGCGGCGCGAGCTCAGTTTCAGCCGGTCGATGTGGAGGAGGCGGCGGGTGCCGTCGCTGCCGTTGCGATCGACGCGCCGAGTCTGGCGCGGGTAAGCGTCGCGGGACCGGAGGTCCATGACCTGCGCTCGCTCGGTCGCATCTGGCGGGAGGCGAGCGGCCGCCGTGCGATCGAGATCCCGATCCCGCTGGCGGGCAAGCTGCGCCGCGCCCTGCGGGAAGGGCGGCTGACGTGCGCGAACCCCGAGGTGCGGGGAACGCAGACGTTCGCGGCCTGGCTGCAGGTGAATGCATCCTGAGCACCAGGGCCAGCCGTCGGACGTTGAATTTGCACGCCGACGCTGACCGCTTGTCGAGCCTCGTTTTCGCGGACGATCGAGGGCAGATGCCCCCGCAGACGCCTCCCGCGCGCGTCCGCTGATCGATCCCATCTGAGACGGCAGTCTCGGCGGCTTGTCCGCTGCTGGCGGCGCGCACCAGGGCCTAGCGCGGCCCTCGCAAGAAGTGCTCCTTCTGCTCAAAGGCAGGCACGTCGCGGACGAGGCCGGACGCTTCTGTATTCGTCGGCGGACTGCTTGGAGCTCCGACGGCCTGCTCCGCGGTCCTTTGGGCCTCCGCGGCACTGCTGTGGTTGGGCGAGCAGTCGTCTCGGTGGCTTCACGTGCGCCGGCGTGGCTCGCTAAAGCCACACCGGCGCCGGTTGCCGTGGCGATCGCGGGCGATCCGCTGGATCTCGGGAACCCTACCCGGTCAGCAACGCCCGGTTCGCGGGCGTCGCGGGCAGGTACTCGTAGGTCTGATAGACGATCTGCTCGCCGCCAGTGTCGATCTCCAGCGGGTGATAGTCGCTCGTCGCCACGTACGCGGTGCCGTTCACCCACGGGTCAGCCGCGCCGTGGATGGTCAGCTTGTAGGCGAGGATGCCGTTGTACCTCGTCGTCGAGTCGATCGTGGCGTGGCCGGACTGGATGAGCGAACGAAACGCGGCCGCCGGGTCGTTCGGCCCACCGTGTGCTGAGGCCGCCGCCGTCCTCTCGTGTCCCCACTTAATGACGCGGTAGGGATACGGCGCGATCGGCGACTCCCACAGTTCGAACGGCTGGGCGGGTGCGCCGTCGAGGCTGATCATCGCCTTCTGGTGCACGATCATCCCGGCGGGCGCGGTCAGCGCCGTGCGGATCTGGCGGAGGATCGCCGCGTCGGCGGAGCTCGGCCCGGCGGCGCCACCTGCCGTCAGCAGCAGCGTCGCGACGGTCGCGGTGGCAGTGATGATCGGGACCGACAGCGTCAGCGTTCGCTGCCGCAGCCGTCGGGCCCTCCGACCGCGGGCGAGATCGCGCTCGACCGCAGCGTGGAGTTGGAGTTTGTAGGTCTGAAGGTCTGGCGGTGTGTCGTCGTATGTCATTGTTGTTCTCCGATTGCGATGTTCAGACGGCGTAGCGCGCGCGAGACCCGCAGACGCGCGGCGACCTGGGTGCATTTCAGGCTTGATGCGATGTCGTCGTAAGACCGGCCTTCGACGACCCGCATGTCGAGCACCTTCCGGTCGGGCTCCGGCAGATCGGCCAGCGCCTTGAGCGCCGCCTCGGGCACCGACAAGCGCTCCTCGACGAGGTCGTAGCCCGGGTCGGGCGCGACCTCGAGCGGGAGACCGAGCTTCGCTCGAGCCCTGTCCTCAATCCGCTTGCGTCGCAGGGAATCGCGCAGCACGTTCTGCGCGATCCCCAACAGCCAGGGGAACGCGGAGCCTTCGGCGCGGTCCCTGAACGCACCGCGGGAGAGCCACGCACGCGCGAACGTCTCGGCCGTCAGGTCGGCGGCGTGATCGCCGACCCTGGCTCGGGCCCACCTGTAGACCGCCGCCGCATGTCGGTCGTACACCACCGCGAAAGCGTCAGCGTTGCCTGCGCTGATCAGCTCGGCGTCCGGAGCGTTGGCGTAGTCGGGTCCCACTGCTCCAGTAATCGCACGGGGGCTCAGAAGTGTGTCACGCAGGTGATCGACCATCGTCGCGGCCCTCATCTCCAAGACATTGGTTCTCACGATCTCCGATCCCGCGAGCTCAGGCCCCTCAGCGAGATCGCGCCGGCGGCTTTTCGCTCCGCGCGCCGACGGATCGCTCCGCGAACGCCAGCCCGCTGCTTCTGCGTAGCGTCGCAGCGAGCGTTCCCTTCTGCACGCAGCATCCGCTTGGCGTGGTGGTCAACCGGCCGCGGTGTGGCCTGACCGATGATTTTTCCGCGCCGTGCTGGTCTGTATGCCGAAATGCCGACTGATGGGAGGCTGACGTCATGCGGAAACTGACCTTTGGCATGAACCTGAGCCTGGACGGCTACATCGCCGCGCCCAGCGACGACCTCGGCTGGAGCGTGCCGAGCGACGAGCTGTTCCAGTGGTGGTCCGACCGGGTGGGGGCGACGGGCCTGGCGCTGTATGGGCGCAAGCTGTGGGAGACGATGAGCTGCCACTGGCCGACCGCCGACAAGCAGCCGGGCGCCACACCGGCGGAGATCGAGTTCGCCCGCCGGTGGCGGGACATGCCGAAGGTGGTGTTCTCCTCGACGATCAGCATGGTCGACTGGAACACCCGCCTGGTCACCGGCGACGCGGTCACCGAGATCACCCGGCTCAAGGCCGAGGATGGCGGCCCCATTGACATCGGCGGCGCCACACTCGCCGCAGCGGCCATGCGGGCCGGGCTGATCGACGAGTACGTGCTGGCCACCGCACCGGTCTTGGTGGGCGGCGGCACGCCGTTCTTTACGGCCCTGGACAACTGGGTGAACCTGACCCTGGTGGAGACCCGGACGTTTCCCGACGGCGTGGTCCTGACCAGGTACGAGACCAGGCGCTGAGTGCCCGACGTCGGATCGGCACGGGCTTCGGGCCCGCCCAAGGATCTCGTGGCGCTGTGTTCCGAGGCGATCGTGATACCCCTGCCGGATCACAGGCCATGTATGTACGGGATCCGCTTGTGCGACGGAGACGTGCGTTCCGCGCAAACCAGGGCCCGCGATTCGGACTGCGAGATGCATGCCGGGAAACGGAAGCGGGGGCCGATGCCTCGACGTCCCGCTGCGAGAGATGCCAGGACCCGGCAGCCTCGCGGACGACGAGCATCGCGACCGCATTCCGTCTGGAGCAGCCACCTCGCCCGCTCTCCGGGCGTCGCTCTCGTCGGGTGGCAGCGGTAGTCAGATCGCTCTTGGGACCGACGTGCCGGCGCGGGAACTTGCGTGGCGTCGCGGGATGCGGGGACGACGTTGTTAGCGCGCCCGGCCCCCGGTGTCGGCGGCACCCCGAACGTGAGCGCCCTGGGCCTCGATCAGCCTTCGTTCAGGACCCTGTGCTTCTCCTCAGCGAACTCTGCGTCGGTGAGCTGCCCGGCCTCGTGGAGCTTGGCTAGCTGCGTGAGGCGTTCAACGTGGTCCGGTACTGGCCGAACCCGGTTCTCGAACTCAGGCAGCAGACGCGCGGCCGCCGGAGCTCCGGTGGCCGGCGCCGTTTCCCCGACGGACGCAGCATGTGCCGGCGTGGCTCGGGACCGGCGCCGTCGGTCCACCAGGCGCCCCGAGTACCAGAGCGCCATCACCACGAACCACGCGACACCGACCCGTTCCCAGATCTGGAGGTCCCCGAGCCCGGGACTGTGGCCGACGTCCAACACCAAGCCGTGCGGATTCGCGAGCCCTGGTGGGCTCGTCACCACTCGATACTCACCGCTGCGGGGTACGTCGACCTTCCACAGCCGCCGGTACGTGTTGGGCACGCCATTGACCCGCTGGGTGGCACCCGGGCTCCTGCTGTAGTCCCCGCCGACAGCGCGCGTGACGGTCGGCGCGGGAGCGCCAGGCGTCGCGGCGGTCACCGCGACCGCGAGCGCCGCTGGGACGCTCAGGCCGAAGCCTTCATCGACGTCTGACTCCAGCGTGAGATCAACGCTCCCGGCCGGCAGCGTGACCGTCGCCGAGCCGGGAATCTGCACCTGGCCGTACCGCGCGGGATACCCCGCGGCGCCTGACTTGTTGAGCAGCACCCACGCGAACCCAAGTACGACAGCCAAAATGGTGGCAACGGTCGGGACCGCCCCGGATGTCCACCACCGCACTCTCACTTCCGGGGGAGCCTACCCACCGCGGCAGCCGCCTGCCCGCTCATGCTCCATGCGACCGCCGGTGTCGACCTCGTCAAGCCCGCGCCACGCACGCGCCCCGGGGAGGCGTCTCGTTCGAGTCGAACACCCCGGCTTCTGCTTGATTGCCAACCCGGTCACGAGCACCGACGAGACAGACCACCGCTCCAGGCGGCGACCGGTCGCGACGACTCCGGCGCCGACTACCGCGCCGGCGGCGTTGCAGGTCTCATGCCGCTGGAGCCACCTTCCCTCGTATTCGCCCCAGATCCGCGTCTCCCAGCCGTGTTCGCAAGACCTTGGACATTGCGACGCCGGCGCGGCCGAATTCGGACACTCTGATCGGACGTCCGGAGCGTGCGGTCACCGATCGGCAATCGGACGCGGGTGCCTCGCAGGCTGCCCTCGCCGCGCCTTGGCTGTCGGGCAAAGCGAGCGCCCGGACGCACACCAGTACGTTGTTGACGTGCCCGACCTCCCCTTCTTTGTGGATCTTCCGTCCGACCATCGGTCTGACTGGGGCGAGGCGCTCGCGGCAGCGCTCGGCCGCGAGCTCAGTGAGCTGAATCCGGCTGAGGTCTGGACGTTTGGCACGTACCGGTCGTGGAGGGTCGCTCGAGCTCGTGATCAGCGGCCCTGGCGGGCAGCAGATCGAGATCAGCTGCGGCGAAGACATGGCAGTCGTGCGTCATGGCGGTCAGAAGCGAACCTTTGAAAACCGCGCTGGCGCCCCACGGTGGCAGCCCGACCAGGTCACGACTGGATACCGGAAGCGGTCAACCTCGTCGTGGCGATTGTGCGTGAGTGGCTGTCCGGACCGGGGTCGCTCTGACCCCTTAGCGTGCTTGGTCGTCCTCGAGCTCTTCGAGCGCCATTTTGAGATTCTGGTGGGCGACGAGGACGTGACCCTGCACAGGTGTCGCCTTGTGGTCGCGCTCGCGGGCCGTGGGCTCGTAGTACTTGTGCACGAGCACCTCAGCTCGCGCGAGTGCGCGTTTCGCTTCGGCGATCGCCGAGCGCATCCGTTCACGCTCGTCGTCAGCAGGAGGCATAGTTGGTGCTCAAGCGATCCACTCGCCCCAGGTCGCGGCCAACGACGCCGGGAGATGCACGACTGGCAACTCCCCACCTGCTCGGGCATCGCGCTTATGGCCAGATCTCGTCATGGCTGATGTCGGTAGGCGGGAACACAGCCGGGACGGTAGCGCCGAAGAACTGCACCGGCAAATGTGGCACGGGTCTCAGCCGGCCGGCGGTCGAAGGTCGATCGGCTTGTGCGACGAGACGAGCTTTCCGCGCAACTCAGGGGCCTCGCCGGCGCGGCAAGGAGGCGCGCCGCGACGCGAAACCGGGTCTGCGCCCTCGTCCGCGGCGGCGACTCGCCCACGACAGCGCTTCGGCGTCCGTATTGGGGAGGAAGCCGCCCCGACCGACGAGGGGTCGCTCCTGCTGGTCGTCCGGAGCGGGCACGAGAGAGATTGAGACCGGACGCACTCGCGATTGCGACCGCGAGCCTGATGCGGAGAGCCGTTTGCGCTGGGCGGCTCGAGCCGGTCCGTGTGTCCCGAGTCAGTCCCCTAGCCGGGGCTGCTGGGTTGCGCCGCCAGCGGCTGGGTTAGATAGCGCTGGATGGTCGGCGCGATATCGGCCACGATCTCGTCGACCGGAACGGAGGCAAGCGGTTCTTGGCGCAGCATGTATCGGACTACCGCGAGGCCGAGCAACTGGGTGGCGATCAGCGCGGTGCGGCGGTCCGCCTCCTTGACCCCGAGCGCAGCGACCGGAGCAGCGATCAATTTGCTGATGTTGGCCTGGAGCTGTGCGGCAACCGCATCGTCAGTGACCGCTGTTCGTAGGAGCAGCACTAACGTGTCCCCGGTCGGGTTGGACTCCCACCGATCGACGAAGTGACGGACGAGCAGCTCACCGCGGCGGCGCGCGGGGACCGAGCCGAGGTCGAGAGGCTCGAGATTGACGCTGGCGGCAGCGGCGAACAGGCCTGCCTTTGATTCGAAGTACCGCATGACCATCGACGGGTCGATGTCGACCTGAGCGGCGACGGCGCGGATCGTTGTCCGCTCGTAGCCGCGGGTGGCGAAGATAGCGCGGGCGGCCGCGAGGATCGCGCCGCGGGTTGCCTGTGACCTGGGGCCGCCGACGCCGAGAGCTTCAAGCTCCTCCGCGCCGCTCGCGGCTGCCCTTGCGTCGCTCGGTCGCACGAGCCAATCATATAAAAGTCAACAACTGATGGCCACCGACCGTTGACGTAACCGATGGTGTGTGCAATGATACCAACGGTCGTTGACCAACGACCGTTGACCAACTTCATAGAGCAACCCAATGAGCCCCCAACAGCGAGATACCAACGCCACCGACAGTCCCCGAGACCACGGGGCGTCAGTTTGGGTTGACAAACGGCTGTTGTCAATGCATCGGGCACGAGAATCGTCTGAGGAGCCAAAGTGCGGGCGGTGACAGGACCGCGTCGCGGCGTGCGGACGCAGCCGCCTCGAGGCGTGGATTGGAGCTGCACGTTGGCCGGTGCGTGCTTAGGGCGCTCACTTGCGGCGGTTTCTGTTGCGTCTGCTTCACGGGGACGGTGCGACGGTGCGCCGTAGATCAAGCCGGTGTCTTGGGGGCGCGTCGCGGGTAGGCCGGTTGCGAATCGGGCCCGTTCTCCGCCAAGCTCTCGGTGCGGTCGATCGTCGGTAGGGCGCGCACGTTGAGCCGGGATCGCGGTCGAGTGTCGCCCCCACGGAGCTGCCGGCATTGACCCCGGAAGGGAGACCCGGAGCGATTGCCCGCCGATCCGGGATGGGGTAGGTTTGCGCAAATGCCCGGCAAGCTCGTCCTCGCAGCGGCGTGCGCTTGGGCGGCGGTCGCGGTGAGCGCCTCGCCGGCCTCGGCGGGGCTGATTCTCTTCAAAGGGCCGCCAGTGCCGCCGAACCACCACCCGGAGATCGAGTTCGCGGCCAAGCGCGCGATGGCGTCGTTCGAGTTCCTCTCGGGCATTATGCTCGGTTACCCGGCCGCTGCCGGCGCCGACCTGAGCTGGGATCTCCGCTGGGACCTCAACGGTTCGGCGCGTGATGACCTGGCCTTGACCCCGATGAGCATCAGTGGCACCGCCTACCAACAAGCCTCCCGGTACCCTGGGGGGTATCAGGCGTGCTCATCGGCGATCAGTGTCAACGACCTGTCGCCGCAGAGACTCGTCCAGCTGACCGACAACCCGAAGACGGGAGAGCCGACGTACCGCCTGGCCCTGCCACTGGAGCTCGGTTTGGCCGTCAAGACGTGTTACGGCCTTGGGACGGGCTGGTTTGCGGTGGGGAGCTACAACCCGCCCGTGTGCGCCTCGTACGGAACGGCCCAGATCATGAACGTTCCCGTCGTCGACTTCCCGGTGATCGACACCCAGCCGCAGAGCTGCGACTACACGCACCCGCCCGCGCCGACGGATGACAGCAAGTCTCTCATCAAGATCAGCTGGAGCGGCAAGGTCACGGTGACCTATCCGCCCGACGGCGGCACCAGCTTCATATTGAAGAGGGCGAAGGTGATTACGGTCATTCTGCGCGCCCAGAAGGCCGCAGTGTCGACCTTCGACACGCTCAAGCGCCGCGGTGCAGCCTCCCTGAACGTCGGGCCGACGCTCGGGGGCGGGATCCGCTCGGTCACGATGACCCTGGCGAGAAGGCAGACCGTGATCGCCCGCGGAACTTTGACCCGCGGACGGCGGCTTCGGTTCGTTCTCACCCGGGCCGGCCGGCGCACCCTGCGCGCCCCCAGCTTCACGGCAACCCTGACGACCACGGTGCGACTCGCCAGCGGCCGGATCATCACCGCGCCCGCTCGCGGCCGAATCACTCGCTGAGCCAACCAACGAAGCCGCGGCAATCAACCACCGCGCGACGGCGGCGATCAGCCCCCCGCGAGTCGTTGCGCCGGCCGGTGCCCGGCGCGTCCTACGTCCCCAACTCGATCGTGAGGCCGGCCGTGGAGCAGTCGTCCAGCGCCGACGCTCACGGGCGGCCGCTGATGAGCAGTCGCGACCGTCCGGTCGCCGACGCGCCCGTCGGTTATCTTGATCGGCGTGGCGTTCCGCACCGTTCTGCTGCAACTTCAATGGACGACGCGACCTCATGAGCCGGGCGAGCCCGCTCGGCACCTAGCGGAGCTTTAGGGCCTGGTCGGCTTCGATCACACCCGCGCGAACGTGTGGCGGTACGAGCCCGCTGCGCGCGGCAGGAGTCACGTGCATACAGACCAAGAAGAGACGTTCGTTGTCCTCGCCGGCCGTCTCACGATGTATCTGGGAGAGCCGCCAGAGCGACACGTCATTCCGATGGGTCGGATCGTCCATCTTCGGGCGGGGACCCCGCTGCAGATCGTCAATGAGGGCGAGGAAGACCTTATGGTTTACGCCCACGGGTATCCGCCTGACGAAGGAGCCGAACCGTTGACATCTGCGGTTTAGCGCGACGCCAGCGACCGCCTCGCGCGCGCCGCCAGGTCGACGAGCTAGGCGTTGGCTGATCGTTCGGTACTGAGACGCCTCTGGCGCGCCGGCCCTAGACGCGGTGATCGGACGGCTGGGGGGTGCGGCGGTCGATCGGCATGTGCGACGGAGACCTGAGTTCCGCGCAAAGCAAGGCGCTGCTCGCGCCGGCAGAGATGCTCGTCATCGAGCAAGAGCGGGGTACTCGATGTCGCTGCTGGATCCGGGGGGGTGGCGGCAGCCCGGTCGCCCTCGGCTGGACTTGGTAGATCAACAGAGGTCCGCTTCTCGACAGAATAGATTCTCGTGCCTGCTTCACAGCCAACGATCTTGGCCACCAGCATCGGTTTCAGCCTGACGGCTGGTACGGCTACAGTTCAGCGTAACCTGAACCGTAGACTGCCATCATTCACGTGAATGTGAAACATGAAGTAGACTTAGGGCATGCACAGGAGCGACGATGCTCGGGTTCAACTGCTGGCTGACCTCGCCGACGCCACGCGCTTCGCCGTACTCGAGCGCCTAGAGCAGGGCCCGGCCTCAGCCAGCGAGCTGGCCGAACGCCTCGGTGTCTCGAAAACCCAGCTGGCTAACCACCTGCGTCGCCTGCGCGACGCCGGGCTGGTGACCGTCAGCCACCATGGCCGTCTCGCCCGCTATGAGCTCGCCGAGCCGGGGCTACGCGAGATCTTCTCGATGCTCAACGGGCTGCGCGGAGCACCTCCACGGAACGACCGACCCGCCCCCTTGGCCGCTACCTGCTACGACCACCTAGCCGGGCAAGTCGGAGTCGCGCTCATGGACCACCTTCTCGACGCGGCCGCGCTCCAAGACCGCCCTGGAGAAGGCGAGCTCAAGCTCGGCCCCCGCGCAGCGAGCGCGTTCCCTGCACTCGGAGTCAAGCTACCGACCACCCCCGTCCGCCGGATGCTCGCCTTCGCGTGCATAGACAGTCGCGTCGGACGACCTCACCTCGGCGGGCTGCTGGGAGCCGAGCTCGCCCGTTCGCTCAAAGCCCGCGGCTGGGTCGAGCCCCTTGAGCAGCCTCGCCGCCTAGCGCTAACGACCACCGGACACCGAGCCCTCCACCGCCTGGGCATCCAGCTACCAGCATCGACCACCACGCGGGCGAACACATCCAAGAGCGGGCGCTGACGAGCGGGGGCGGATATCAGACAAACAGGAAGCTGGACAGGACCGATTGTTCGTAGAGCGTTCGCTGATTGAGACGGCAGCGAGGTCGAGTTCGATGCAGGATCCCGATGCCGGAGATCGTCTCGGCGCGGCGGATCGCCGTTACGCTTGACGCGCTTGCGCGGAATACGTTGTTGATGACCCGAGAGCAGTCGCTGGACGCGGAGCTGCTCGCGGCAGTGCCCGATGCTGGCGCTGTCCGAGCGCTCTACGAACGACACGTCGACGCGGTCTTCCATTTTGCGGTCCGCCGCTCCCGCAATGCATCGACGGAAGAGCAGGTCTCGGGTCGTCGCAGTGCTCTGCCCTGGGATTCGCCACGAACGCGACCGGCGCCTTCACCCCGGCGCCCGTCGTCCCGCCTGCCCTGCTCGCCGCGCATTCCGAGACTGTCGCTGTCGGCTCCAGGATGCCCGTGCGACCACGGATGCAGGGCTGGCCGGTCAGGTCGCCGATCGCTCACGTAGTGCTGCTCGGCGCCTGGAGCAGCAGTCTGGATTCCATGGCTGCTCTGGCGATCAAGCTGCAGTCTTGGCTGAGGGGTGACAATGGCTACCGCGCGGATCTTGGAGGTGTTCTCGGGGCGCGAGGTGGTGCGTTGCCACGGTTCGATCGACTCAGTGTTGTGCGGGGTGTGGAGGAGGCGAGTTCCCACGCGCGAGCTGCGGCGCTCGAGCGGTCGCTGACGCCTAGTTTGCGGTAGCTGTGCTCGAGGTGTTTTCCGACGGTTCGGGGGCTGATGCTCGCGAGTTCCTCGGCAATGTGGTGGTTTGAACGTCCGAGCGCGACCAGCCGTAGTACCTCTGCTTCGCGGCGTGTGAGGCCCGCGTCGAGGAGGGCTTGGATGAGCGCGCCGCCGCTGCTGTTTGGGCTTTCCGAGCGCACGAGCTCGTATGCGATTGCGTTTCGATACGCCTGGATCAGGAACGGCCGCGCGTGTTCGGCGACATCACGCTCGAAGTCGCTGTAGTCACGTCTGCCGCGGGCGAGGGCGAGGGCGAGCACCCGGTCCGGACCCGCGGGGAGCGTGAACGCGAGCTGGCGCTCCACACCGAGTGGCTTGTAGAACTCTTGATAGAGCGCGAGTCGGTGCAGGTCGGACGCGGCGATGACGTCGGAGAAGCGGTAGGCACGTCCGTCGCGCGATCGCAGGTAGCGCTGTAGGAGCGGGTTCTCGTGTGCGTGTTGTGCGAAGCGCTCCATGTACTCCGGGGCGAGCTCGGGGCGCACGATCACGAAAACGGTGTCGGGAGTCGGGCCGATCTCGTTCAGGGAGACGTATTTCGAGGAGAGCGCGCGGTTCAGCGCATCGAGCAGGCCGTGGCGAAACTCGGTGATGTCGAGTATGCCGCAGACGTCCGCGACGAGTCGAAGGACTTGAGCTTCTCGGTTCTGGCTCACATGACCTCGGCGTGAGCATACGTCGCTTTGACGTATGCCAAGGCCCGATGCTCGGGATTCGCGGGTATTGTTCGCGGTGCTAGCGGCCTCCCGGCCGCGGCGCGGGGCATAAACAGAGGGGCGGATGGGTGGGCGGTTTCAGCACGGCGGATGTGGCCGCACGTTGGGATGGGCTGCTTGAGTCACGGGCTTGGCTGAGCCGGATCGCGCGCTTGGTCGCGCGGCTGGCTACCGTGCTGCTCGCGGGCGTGCTCGGGATCGTCGTGCTGAGCATTGCGCCGGCGCCGGCGCCGGCGTCTGCGTCGACGGGGACGCTGCAAGCCGTGGCGCTCCCGTCCACCAACGGCACGGCGTGGAACGCGGTGAACGCCTCAGACCAGGTCGCTGGTTCCTACGTCTATGAGGGCACCATCCATCCGGCGGCGGTGGTTTGGCAGGACGGAACGCTTATGGCTCTTCCGATCCCGAGCAACCCGACGTTGACAGGCACCCCGAACGCCAGTGCGGGTGCGATCGACGCCGCCGGCGGGTTGTTCGGCGGCTACACCGGCGCCGACGCCGCCGGGACAACGCGGGCATACCCAGTCGTATGGTCGCCATCGCTCGCGGTCTCGGCACCGGACCCGGGTGTGTACAACGGCAACAACGGCTCCTCCATCATTCCGTCAGCCACGGCCGCCAGCGCGAACGGCAACACGGCCGGTTGGTGGTGTGGAAACAACGGATCGCGCTACACGCCGTGCGCGTACTACTACGCCCTCGCGCCAACCGGCTCTCAGACGGCGTATCAGTTCGTCTCGCTGTCAACGCCAACGGCCGGCGTCGGCGGCAAGATCGCGATCAACGACGCCGGTGCGCTGGCGATCGGCCAGGGCTCCCAGTCCTACCTCTACCCGAACGGGCCGACCGGCGCGATGGTGTCGGCGGCGATCCAGTTGGCTGGAACGCCGCGGGACATCAATGACAACGGTGACGTGATTGGCGAGACGGCGGGCGGCTTGCCGGCGATCGAACTGGCGAACGGAACGGTGGAGACCCTCCCGCTGCTGCAGCCAGGCGATACGGCAACCCCGACCGCGATCAACGACGACGATGAGGTGGTCGGGAACGAGTGCCAGAGCCACGCGTGCTTCCCGGTGGCGTGGATCGACGGGAACGTCACCGCCCTCACGTCGATGCTCCCCGCTGGCTTTACCGGCACGCTCGGCTCTGCTGTCGACGTCAACAACCAAGGTTCGATCCTCGTCTCCACCCAAAGCGGCACGGGAACGTCCTACCTCCTGGAATCGACCCCCGCGCTGTCGGCGACGGTGGCTTTGACCGGCTCGGATGGTCAGCCGTTCACCGGCGGAGCGAGCGCGGTGGGCAAGACGGTGGTGGCGACGGTGACCCTGACCAACGGCTCGACCACGCAGTCGGTCACCGGCATCACGGTCGATCCGCCGCTGTCGGTGTCGCCGGCAGCAACGCTCACGCAGACCGGCGGTCCCTCGCCGGTGCCGCCGACGACGCTGGCCCCGGGCCAAAGCGCCTCCTACACGATCAGTTACACGGTGCAGAGCAGCGGTACCGCCACCCTGTCGCTGACCGCGACCGGGACCCTGAACGGCGCCAGCACTACCGCGAATGCGTCGGCGGTCGCGCATCTCGGCCAGCCGATCAGCGTGTCCGTGACCTTCGTGGATCACGCCGGTAAACCGGTCCCGAACAACACGATCAAGCTTGCTGACACCGACGCAGGTGAGGTTCCGCAGGACCTCACGGCGGTGGTCACGCTCACCAATCAAAGCTCGCTCACGCAGACGAACCTGTCGTTGAACGGCCCGTTGATCGCCTCGTTTCACCGGGTGCTGCCCACATCGGGGGCGTTGCCGATCTCGGTCTTGAGTGGTCCCGATCCGGCGACGCTGCCGGCGACGCTGCCGGCGACGCTCGCGCCTGGCGCGAGCACGCCCCCGGTGAGGTACGGGGTGCATGTCACCGCCAACGGCGTGTTCGATCTCAGCTCGCAGGTGCTCTCCAGCGACTCGGGCGGTGCGACGAACGTCAGCAGCGGGCTTGGGACGCTGACGGCGAATCCGACGGCGCTGGTGCTGCTCAAGCTGCACCCGGTCAGCGACATCACGCGCCCGCTCACCGCCGGTCAGCCCGTGCTCCTGGCCGGCACGCTGACCAACCTGAGCAACACCCGGGCGGTCGACCTGCTCCCGATCGCGCCGGTCCCCACCGACGGCGTCGAGGGCAATGCCGGCGGTGGGCTGGTGATGGACTCATCGCAGTCGGCCCTGCCCGACGGGGTGCGTCCGCCGCTCGCGGGCAAGATCAAGCCTTCGGCCGTGCGAGAGGTCGAGGTGGAGCTCGACACGGCTCCGGTGCCGGGCACTCGGGCGACAGTGACCTACGAGCCGGCTGGATTAGTCGTCAACGACGACGGCAGTGAGACCAAGCTGACGGCCGATCAGGTTCGGGTCGCGGAGGGCACCTCGCCGGTGGAGTTGCACTTCGATGTCAAGGACCTGCCGCATTCCTCCAGCGCGCGCTCGATCGCAGGGAACTTTGCGCAGGGCTCGTTCATTGCGATGTCGGAGTGGTATCTGAGCAATCTGCATACGGCCTACGAGGTCGCGAGCCACCCGGTCGGCACTGCGTTTGGGGCGGGCAAGAGCGCCGCGAAGTTCGTCGTCACGAGCGCCACCGCGCTCAAGCAGAGCATCGGGCTCGTCAACTCCGTGTACCTCCTCGACGAGGGGCTCAAGGACATGACGCCCGCCGAGAAGGTCGACTTCGTCCGCCAGCTCGTGCAGGACGCCCAGGACTACCTCCCGGCCGAGGCGATCGACGGCATCCAGCAGGCGGCCGCACCGGTGCTCGAGAACTTCGCCAACGCGTTGGCGACGGGGGACTACGACAAGGTCGCGCAGATGACCGGCTACGGGCTGCAGACGGCGCGTGGTGTGGTGGCCGACGCGGTGCTCACGGAATTAGCGTTCCAGAAGCTCGCGCTGCTCGCCAAGGCGCCCGCCGGCGCCACCGTGGCCCGGAGCCGGCTGGCCACCGAGATCGATCTGGCGCAGGGGATCAAGGACGCCAAGGTCACGAGCAAGGCGGGCGCCGCCCTGATCGACGAGCACGGCAAGAACATCGGCGAGGGCGTGAACCTCCTGCTCAACAAGCAGTCGCTGCTGACCGGCATCTACGGGCTCACCGAGCGTCAGATCACGCTTCTGCGGCAGTTCTGCGAGTCCAACGGGATCACCGTCGCGCTGCGCAGCCGGAGCAAGAAGGCGGCCGAACTGATCAAGCGGGGGATCGCGGTCGCCAAGAACCTCGTCATCAAGCTCAAGGGCGTCAACGAGATCGACGTCCACTTCCTCGGCTACGCACAAACAGACCTCAACACGGTGGTGTGGGCCGAGCCGATCTCGCGCGCGCAGCTCGAGCGCAACATCGCCAGGTACAAGGGCCGAGTCACCAAGGAGGTGCGCGAGCTGATCGAGAAGCGCTACGAGCAGCGCGTGAAGGAATGGCACAACCGCAACTACCGGCAGAAGATCAGCACCTGGGACGTCAGCAACCAGATCAAGCTCGAGTTCGACGGCAAGGGCAGCGGCGTCGGCGAGCTGGACAAGGCGCGCGTGCGCTACCGGCGCTTCGAGCTCAAGAACAACCCCGCGATTGAGGCCGATACCAGGGGCAACAAGCGCTACTACAAAGTGTTCAAGGTCGCCAAATCGGAGGCCAAGAACGCAGCATTGGTCTCCGTCACCCAAGACGTCGACCTGGTCGCGGTCCTCGGCGGCAACCTCACCATCCTCCCCCCCGAGCTGCGGGCGAAAGCCTATGAGTACCTCGAGGACATCCTCGACATCCAGCATCCCGACACGGTCCCGTGGGTGATGGACGGCGAGATCCTTTTCAAGGCCAAGACCGACCTTCTCGTCGACCACCTCGAGGGCGGGGAGGCACTCGCGGTGTTCGGACCCGACGGCGGCGCGTGGACCGCCTTCTTCGAGCCCAATCTCACGGTCTTCGACAAAGCCACCGGGGGCGGCTACATCGGCCTCCGAGGCGCCTACAACGACCCCACGGCACCGATCGCAATCGGGGCGCTCGGCAAGCTGCTGAAGTAGCACCGGCCACCCACCAAGCCACAGCCCCGAGCCCCATCGCGCGCGGATAAAGCCGATCGCGCCTGCTCAGGATCACGACTACGAAGCGGCGGGCATGAGACGACCGCTTCCACCCATCAGCGGCCACCTCGTGACCCTCCGCGGAGCGCGACACGGCTTCCGGAATCGGGACACAAGCAGCCACGCTGCGAACCTCGCCGTCAGGTGCGGGCCGGCGCAGGTGCGAACGGGGTCTCGACTAGCCGCCGCCAGGCTCGGAAGTCGTCAACCTCCCGGGGCTCCGCGTGTTTGGTGATCGTTCCCGTTGTGCGACGGCGGCGCCAGCAAGGAACGGCGGCAGAGGACGCTCGCGACCGTGCGCTGGTCGATCGGCTATCGGACGCGCTTCTGCTCCTCCAAGCGGCCACGGGATCAGCTACGTCGATGGCTACTGCTCCATCAGGGGAAGCAGGAGCCGCTCGTTATGCCTTTGGCGACCACCGGGGCAGCGGTCGTGTTAGCCGGAGTCTCGCTTTCGTCTCATCGGGGTACTCCGCACGGCGGGTCTGCACCTGGTGCAGGGTGTCGGATGTCGCCCGAGCGGAAGCCTCTCTGATGGGTCTGACACGGCTTGTCTCGCGGGGCCTAGATCCATCCCGGTAACTGCGGCGACGATAGGCAGAGCCTGCGACGGAAGACGTGGTGTCGTGACAGGGCGTCCCAGCTTGAAGCGGGCGGAAGCTTCGACGGGCGGTTGACCCGACCGCGCGAGGCCGCAATGCTTTGCCCGGCAGCACCCAAGCGCAGAGAACGGGGGACGTCGCATGGCAACACCGGAACAACAACCTGTGCGCCCGAAGCGGTCCGGCCACGGCCCAATGGCCCGAGAGACGTCCGAACGAGATGAGCAGGCCAGTTCGGCAACGAACAGCGACGGCGCGCCGGACTCCCCGCCGAAGAAGTCCCGACTGCTTCTCAGCGAGCTCCCCGCCTGGACCGGCGCGTTGGGTACCGTGATCGCGATTGTCGCCGCGGTATTCGCCTACAAGCAGGTCAACCTTGCCAGCGTGCAGAACGAGGCCGCCCAGCGGGAGTCTCTCGTGACACTGGTGACCGACATCGCCCAACAGACGCGTTCGCTGACAACCGCGTCTCCGCAACAGCAACAGGCCATAAAGCAGGCCCGCCTTGCCGACGCGGCGCAGGGCCTCGTATTGGTCAATGCGCTGCACGATCACGTGCCCGCGATCGACGATTTCGAGCTAGGGGTGGCTTTCGCAGGCTCAGCGGAGTACCACGACGCGCTCGTCTCGTATGACCGTGCGGGCAAAGCCGGGAATGATCCGCACTATCGCGCGGTTGCGCTGAGGGGCGCCGCGGCGATTCTCTACGCGCTTGGGGGACGTACCAACGACCGCGAAGCACGGACCGACATCGAGCGCGCGTACAGCGCATATGATGGCCAGCCGGACGTCACGCAATTCACGCGCGATCAGAACCATGCATATGCGTATCTGACCGATGTAAGGTACGGAGCGCGGGTTGACTGCGGGCGGGCACGTCGCGAGCTTGCCGCGGCGGAGCATCTGATCGCCGCCACCCCGGCGCTCGACGTCGTCGACGTCGCCGGCAAGCCTGAGTTGACGGCTGCCCAGGACGCGGTCGCGCGGTGCCCCTGAGCGCGACGGCCGCGCCGGGATGGCGCGCGCGTCGGCTCGCTGCGCCACCTCCTGGCCAAACGCGGCGTCGAAGACAGCAGATCAGCGATGCTCGCAACGGACGACGGTACCTGTTTCGCTCCCGCCGCGGTAATTGGCGATGCTAGGTTCAGAGCACTGCTTAGGCGCGGCAAGCAGGGCGCGGTGTCAATGGCCATCAAATTCTCCCCAACGGCGGCCACGAATTTCCCCACTGGTGGCCATCAGTTTCTCCCCGCTGGCGGCCAGGAATCTCCCCACCAACCGAAATGCTTGTTTCCGGTGTTTAGTGGAGTGGTTTGACCCCCTTGCCGGCGGTCGCCTGGGCGAGGCGGTAGCTGTCCTGGCCGTCGGTGATTGACGATGAGGATCTATCGATCGCGCGTTGCTGTGGCGTTCGTGGGGCTCGTTCAGCTCGCCGTGACCTCCGCGAGCGACGCGTTCACCGGGGCACCGGCTGCGCTCAATCTTGTACGCGAGATGCGTGCCGCATCCGGAAAGGTTCGTGCATTCCATGACTCTTTCGGCGGGGCAGTGGTGTACTGCCCGTCGATCGCCGAGGGTTGGACGTACGCGCCTCAGCCCGGCTGCACGGTACGCGCACGCGTCTCCGAAGAGGACGACCTCGTCAGAGGCCGTGTCGTCCGCATCGTCGGCGCCGTTCGTGCGACTTCGCGGCCGACGCTTCGATACGTCGCAAGCGCCCAAGGTTGGTTCCGGGCCGCCGCGGGAGCGGCGTGCTGGACGTCCTTCGGGCTGCCGTTCGTTGCTCCCCCATTCGTCTCATACCCATTCCCCGGAGAACGCCTAGCGATCACCCACAAGTCCAAACGCGAGATCGTGCTGCAGGCGACCGTGGTCCAATCTGGCTACCGGGAGCTCGACTACGTCGACCCGCGAACACATCTGCAGTCGCGGGAGACGCAGTTCAACCTCAGCAACCACAAGACCTATCGCGTCGACATCGGCATCTCGTCGTTGGAGCGCCCCAGCACCCCGGCGGCGACACCGACCTGCGCGAGCCAGCCCTGATCCCGGCGGCAGGCGTTGCGCCTGAAGGGCGTCCGCTCAGCGTTGGTCAGCTGCGCTACGTCTGTCCTCGGACGGCGGTCGCGACGACCTCGGCAGAGTCTCGCAGAGCGCTGGTTTGCGGATCAGGGGCCACTGTCGATCTTCGCGGCCTGGACATGCGGCGCTCGAGTTCCGTGGTCCTCACGGCTGCGGCGAGAGCAGCACCGCGAGTGCTTGCCGCCCTGACACGACCCGTGATCACCCCAGGTCCCTGCCACAGCAGGCATCGTAGCCGGTGACGCGAGGGTGTGGTGACTTTCCACCCCTGGGTGGCTATCCGGATCGGGCCAGGCAGATCAGACTCGCCTCACTCACAACCATCGGAGGGAGGCACCACATGATCATCACCAGGAGCCGCGCCGCACTCATCACCCTCGCGACATCGGCGGCGTTCGCCGTGGCGGGACTCGCGCCAGCCGCCTCGCAGGCGCAATGGCACAACTATTGCATTGCCGGTCACTGCACGACCCACTCCAACTACACGCTCGAAGGCGTGCACGCCTGCGGTCCTTCCGACTACCTCGGCGGCGATCCGAGTCCAGGCTCGGCAGCATGGACCAAGCCCGTCACCGAAGAGGAGCAGGCGGCCCAAGCCGAGCAGGCCGAGCTCACGCAGTTCGACGGTGGTTGCCCGAACGCGTAACGTCCAAACGCCCGCGTGGGAGCGGCTCCCAGAGGACCGGCGAGCCGCTCCCCGTCGGTTACGAGAGAAGTGGTGCTCGTGCCGACGACCGGCGCGCTTGGGTGTGCCTACGAGCTGGTGCGCGTTAGCCGCATGCGACGCCACCAGCAGTCGGCGGGTCGAGGGTGCGGCCGTCTCCGGCCGACAGCGCCCGCTCAGCGTTGGGCTGGCGGGCGGGCTCCACTGCCAGCGGCGCGCTGTCGTTCGAGCGTCGTTCTACGGATCGCGCCCGCACCGAGAGCATGAGACGACGATGATGCGGACACGCCCTGAACAGGGGGTACGGTTAGCGAATCCGGGAGACTCGCCACCAGTTTCATGAAGACCTCGCTGAACTCGAGCGCCAGACTCTCGGTGGTCTTGAGCTGGTGATCGGAGCGCTCGACCGAGCGGTGGAGTCGGTCATCTACCAGGACATCGAACTGGCGTGCATGGCGATCGCCGACGGCGAGGGAATCGACCAGAGCTCGCTGGGGATTCAACAAGGCATCCTGACGGTGCTCGCACGCCAGGCACCGGTCGCGGGAGATCTGCGGATCGTGGCGGCGCTGCTGCACATCGCCCGCTGTATCGAGCGGATGAGCAACCAGTGTGTGACGATCGCCAAGCTCGTGCCGCTCTCGGGTCACGAGTCGCCAAAGGACAAGGACATCGTCGACGCGATCGGGCGCATGGGTGAAGTCGCTCGCTGGTTGGTGTCCCAAGCCAACGAGGCATTCGCCGCCCGCAACGTTGTCCTCGCTCAAGACATCGTCCGACAGGACATGGTGATCAATCGGCTCAATCGCGAGGTCTTCAGCCGCGCGGTCGCGATTGGCGACGAGTTCGAGCTGCGCGAGTGGGGGATGTTCATGGTCCTCGTCGCTCGCTGCCTCGAGCGCGTCGGCGACAACGCAGTCCAGGTCGCCGAGCAGACCGAATTCGTCGTGACGGGCTTGCTCGCCGAACCGACGAACGCCTCACAGCCCACCGTCTAGGCCCACAATCGCCGTCGCCAGCCCTGAGGCGCCGGGGTTGCGCCAGCTGGGAAGCTGTTCGCTGATCGTTCCGCGACTGAGACGCCGGCCGAGCACGAGCGGGTTCGAACTGCGAATTCGGCTTTGGCTCCGGACCGCAGGCGTCGTCAGGCGGGGGTCGCAGGCGCCGACATGGCACACGCGCGACAAGCCGGGGCTCAACGGGTGACGCGAAGGCTCGCGAGCGCCGCAAGCAGTCGAGCCCGTGTGGCAGGGGTCGCGGCCGGCCCGAGGTAGAACTCTGCGTAGAGCGCCCGGCCATGGTCCCGAAAGAGGATCGTGGCGCCCGGTCCATGACACGCGGACCGCTGTGGCATCACTGAGCCGATGCGGAACCGAGCCGGCCGACGCGGGTAGTAGCGCGCCAGGCCACGGGGCCGCACGTCAAGCCGCTCCCAGATGAACAAGACACCGCCCGCGCGAGGAAATGAATCGAGATTCGGCATGTCGCGGACACACGGATCCGGTCCCGTCCGGACCCGGAACGACGCGACGGCCAAGCGCGGGTGCGGGTCCGTCAGCTCGGTCAGCTTGCCGCGAACGACGTGCAGCCCGGCGGGGACGCGAATGCTGAGCCCCGCCCGGGCGACCGTCGCAAACCGCCGGTCCGGCGCCGCTGCGACGGCGACGGTCACCAGCGATGCCCCAGCGATGAGAACAGCGAGACTGAGCCTGCGCACTCTGGCGATACGGTCGCGGCCGACCGAGAGGTCCGCGCATCACCGACGATCATGATGCGCCGCCCGCCGGCCCGTGGCTCGCCGGCGGCAGAGCCGAAGCTCCGGCTCCACCCTGAGAGCACAGGCTCACACAGGCGTGACGAGGGCTCCAACGCGAACGGTAGAAGGAGACCGCTGTCCGATCAGCGTTCCCTGGCTGAGACGCCGGCGGGCACGAGCTCAAGGCCGGTCGCGGCGGCCGACTCGTGGCAGTAAGCCATCGGCTTGGCCGCGCGCTCCTGCTTTCGATCAAGCGACAGCGGACTCAACTGGCGACATACCGCAGTCCCGGTAGCTCCTGTTACGACTCAACGCCATTGCTGAGGTGACCGTCGAGCGGCTGTCCGCTTCTGAGTGGTGGGCGGGTCGCCCGTTGACATGCTCAACGCGGCCATGAGAGCATCGCGCCCGTGGGGTCGGGTAGCGGCCAGACGGTGGGCGTGATTGGGGCGGGTGGGTCCGGGATCCTCGCCGGCACCTATCTCCGGAGGTGTGAGATTCCGTTCGAACTGCTGGAGGCCCGTGATGGGGTCGGTGGAACCTGGCACTACGACCCCGACGGAGATGGCTCCGCTGCCTACGACTCGCTGCTGATGAACACGACCAAGCTGGCTAGCTCACCCGCCGCCATGCGGGTACCGGGTCGACCGTGGCACTACGCCGAGCGCGCTGAGATGAAGCGCTACCTGAAGCGACTTGTTGACCGCGAGGGTCTCCGGGAACACATCCGGTTGGGCTGGCGCGTGAGCAAAGCGACGCCATGCGCGGAGATCATTGCCGCGCATAGACAGCTTCACTCCCGATCGGCACGCGCTGATGATCGCAATGTGCGAGAAGCGCTCGCCCAGCTCACGAGCTCCGCTTCCCCCTCGGTCTAGAGGGAGAAGCGACGCGCTCCGCCCGAACGTCCGCTCAGCCTTGGTCATCGGACAGCTGTTTCGATTGCGATCACCCGTCGGGAGTCGCGATTAGGTCACGGTCGCGGAGGAGCGCGCGGACCTGGGCAGCCACCTCTACCGCCGAACGACCGTCCGTATCCACCACAACGTCGAGCCCGGCGATCGCCGGCATGGACATGGCGAGCTCTCGCGCATGCGCGATCAGCGGAACCCTCCCGGGCCACGTGTCAGGCTCGCGGTTAGCTACTCGGTCGGCAACCACCTCAGGCGGCGCGTAAAGACAGACGACGAGCACACGATCAACGGCGAGAGCATCGATCACGCCCTGCAGCTCGAGCGACGTTTCCGTCGTTGCGACCACCAGGAATAGATCTCTTCCAGCAGCCCGCTGTAAAGCGGCGACGGCGGCAAGCTGCGGGAGCGAGTCCGAAATGGAAAGCCACGGCCACCCGCGGGCGAGCTGCTCTAACTCGATAGCCGCGAAGGCGGTCGCATCGATCTCGAGCAAGGTGCTCAGCGCGTCCAGCACCGAGGACTCCCCGATCCCGGCGAGCCGGTCAAGATCAGCGCGGCGCTCATCTTCAGGATCTTCCCTGCCACACGAAGGGACGCATCAAGCCCGGAAGTCGACGTCGCAGTGCGGGTTGGGCTTCTGCGACGTCGTGCCGTAGCGTCTTACACGTGGACGTCGGCGTTGTGCGAGGTTGGAATGTCTGGGAGCTCGAGAGCGGTGATTGGGCGTGGACTGCCTGGAGCCACGACCGGTCGGGGTTCGGGATCGAACCCACAGAAGCCGAGGCGGAGACGGCCGCGCAGCACGAGCTTGATCGGTTTGTCGCGGAGGACCCGGCAGCGGACCAGTATCGGCGCGAGCTGCCGGCGACGGATCCGGTCCCAAAGGACTGGGATCCGCAGTCCTGACGAACCCGGGCCGCATCGTGGCGATTGGATGGGCCGGCGCGTCGTGCGGCCTGACCGCGCTGGACAGCGCCGTGGCGTCTTGTGGGCGATCGGCCTTCGTTGTAACACGGCCACCGTAGGGCTCGTCGGTGCGCGCCGGGCGCGCGGCCGGGCTCGCTCACCACCGATCCGATCTGCGATCCTTTTCAGAGCGATGCCGTCATCGCGCACGCCCTGGTTCGTCGTCGCGCTTGTGCTACTCGTCGCTCTCGGGGCCTGCGCCATTGCGGCCGCCAGCGTCGTTCCGGCCATGCTCGGTGGTGCCGGTGCGTGGCCCGTGCTCGTAGTCGGGCTGACGGCGCTCCTGGTCGGCTTGACTGGCCTTGGGTTGATCCAAGAGAAGCGCGACCGAACGTTGCGATAGCAGACGTTCGTCAGTCCTATGCGTGCCAGGGGAGGCCGACACGCACGATCACCGCGTTCGCTCGTCGACACGCTTGCGGAGGCGGGGGGCGTTCAGCCATTCTGGCTCGTCGGCGAGCGTTGTCCCGAGTTCCGCGCAAGCGGAAGCTCTGCCACCGTCGGAGCCAAGGACACTGCGAGCCGCCGGGGCGATCTGGGGCCGCATCGCGCGCGTCGATGCCTATCCTCGCCGTATGGCTCAGTCGTTCGTTCCGGATGATTTCGTGGTTCCGCAGGGCCTCGTGGGTCCCGGCTTCCGCCTGGAGCCGCTCGGACCCCAGCACAACGAAGCCGATCACAGCGCCTGGACGTCGAGCATCGATCACATCCGCGCCACTCCAGGCTTTCCGGATGGTCGATGGCCCCCCGTCGGTGGGCTCACGCTCGCCGAGAACCTGCGCGACCTGCAACGCCACGCAGACGACTTCGAACGACGTGCGGGGTTCACCTACACCGTCCTCAATGATGAGGACAAGGTGATCGGATGCGTGTACATCTACCCTTCGCAGTCGGACACCCGGGTCGCGCACGTACAGTCCTGGGTGAGCGCACACAGCGCGGAACTAGATCTGCCGCTGCGCGACGCCGTGGCGAACTGGCTCGCGACCGAGTGGCCGTTCCCGGACGTCTTGTACCGACCTACAGACTAGGTGAGCAGAACAGCCGAAGACGGTGACCTTGCCCCACGCCGGTCGCGCACGCACTGGTCACTCGAGCCGCCAATTGAGCGAGTAAGACGGCGGCTGACACCTGCATCTCCAATCTCGAGACGGTTGCTCTGTTCGCTGATCCTTCCCGTTGTGCAACGAGGCGAGGCCATCACGGAACTGGCTCCGGGGACGCTCGGGACCGTCCGCTGATCGATCCGTGCACGGACGCACGCGATGGCGTGATCGCGCTCCTCTAGGTCTAGGTCTAGGACCACGATTTTCGCGCAATCCCGGGAACGTCTGTGATATGCGACGGATGCTCGTGGGCGTGCGAAACCGGGTCTCGCGCGAGTCTGTGACTGCGTGGGTGGAGCCGGTTGGCGGTCCGGAGGCACGACGAGGCGGGTCGTGGCACCCCTAGCCGAGACGCTCTCGTGCGCGGTTACCGTCGGGTCAGCGGTCTGCTCGACGGACTCCTCGCCGAGCTGCCGGCCTGCTTGATGGCTCGGCGGCTGTGCACTCTGGGCTGGCCTGTTCAGCCGCTCAGGGAGGGCCCACACCGCCGCTCAGCGCGAGCGGCGATTGCTCACGACCCCGGCCGCTGTGCGTTCGTTCTCGCCCGGTCAACCGGGACAGCTGGTCGCTGTTTGGGCGCTTGATGATCCTGCGACTCCCGAAGAGCGCCGGCGGGGTCTAGGCGACGGATCAGCGCCTGGACCACATCACCATCGAACTGCGTGCCGGAGTGGCGGCGCAACTCGTCGATCGCGTAGCTGTGGCCCGGAGCCAGTCGATACGGACGATCGGAGGTCATCGCCTCGAACGCGTCGGCGACATGGATGATGCGCGATTCGAGCGGGATCTCGTCGCCGGCGAGCCCGTCGGGGTAACCGCCACCGTCGATGCGCTCATGATGGTGTCGCACCCAGCGAGCCTCGACAGGCATGTCAGCGGCCTCGACGATCGCTGCGCCGAGCACCGAATGGCCCTTCATCTGCTCGTACTCGTCATGCGTGAGCGGCGCCGGCTTCTGCAGGATCGAATCGGGCACGCCGATCTTCCCGACGTCGTGGAGCAGCCCGGCCAGCCGGATTCGTACCAGCTGGTCGCGATCGATGTCCAGCTCCGTGGCGATCACGACGCTGAGCTCGGCCACGGTCTGGCAGTGACTGCGCGTGTACGAGTCCTTGGCGTCGACCGCGAGCGCGAGGGCGTTGGCGAGCATCTGCGTGTGATGCTCGTCCTCGGCAATGTCCATATCAGCGTTGGCGTGCATGTCCTGGCTGTAGATCGCCGCATGCTGGTTGATCCGCTTGGCACCGATCAAGGCCAGATCGGCTTCGCGGATCAGCTCGTCCTTGTCGCGAATGTCCAGCGCTTCAGAGATGCCCGCTGTGACGGAGGCCCCGCGGGCCTGGGACCCCAGCTCGAGGGCAAGGCGCTGCACGAATTCGAGTGCGCCCCAGCATCGCGTGCCGGAGAGCACGACAGCGAACTCGTCGCCCCCGACGCGGTATGCGCTGTCTCCGGCGCGCTGAATGGTTCGAATCGCGGTCGCGAGCGCTCGCAATCGTTCGTCACCGGCCTGGTGGCCCAGTTTGTCGTTGACGCTCTTGAGCTCGTCGAGATCGAGCATCACCAAGCTCAACGGCGTCGGGCCGCGGCTCGCGCGCCGAAGCTCCTGAGCGAGATCGTCGTGAAAGGCGCGGTGGTTGCGCAGACGGGTCAGCGGGTCGGTGCTGGCCATCTGCGCCATCGTCTCGAACTCCGCCGCGCGCGCCTCGTTCAACCGGCTTGAAATCCTGGCGATGACCATCCCGAAGAAGGCGATCAGGCCGAGCCCGAGCGCGAACGCGACCGCCATCGCCCGCCCGGCCGAGCTGCTGTCTCTGGCCAGCGCTGCCTCATCGGCGCTGGCGCTGCGCTGAGCGGCCGTCGCTTCGCTGGTGACGATGCTCTGTACGCGGGCGAACGCCGCCTGACCGAGGGTTCTGTCCAAGCGTTCGACCAGGCGGCGGTTGTGCGCGTATACCGCCTGAATGATTTGGTAGCCGACGTCATCGTAGGCGCCGTCGGCGGTCGACAGGCGGGCTACCGTGGCCTTCGCCCCGGGCGACCGGGCTAGCGCCGCGATGTGAACCAAATCCGAGACGAGCGTAACTTCGGCCTGGCCGCGGGCAGTGAGCACCGAGACGTCGGGAGACAGTCGGAACTGCCGCACCAGCGATTGCTCGAGGCCAACCCGATACCGAGCGTCCTGGTAGATCGTGCTGAGCATGCTGGCCGCATTGGCTCGATGGGCGCTTCTGGCGACACGGTGCTGGGTCAGCAGCGAGAAACCGGCAAGCACGCACAGCACCACGAACAGCCCGGCGGAACCCGCAGGCACGATCCAACGTTGCGCCCACCGGCCGTCACTGTCCACTCGGACCTCCGTTTCACAAGATCAAGAAGGCCACCACGTCCGCGCGCGCGATCGCTCCGAGCCTTACCAACGTCATCGGCCCGCCCAGCGGCGCCTTGAGGCCGCGACAGTCCGCCGCTCAGCGGCCCGGTCAGATCACGTGGTTCGCCTTCAGGAACGCGGCTGCCACCGCAGCCGCAGGCTCCTTGTCGATCACAACCGCCTTGTTCATGGCAATGATCGCAGGCGCAGTCAGCAACTTGTTGACGCGGTTAACGACGGCCAACATGTCCGGACAGACGTTGAGCTTGCTCTTGTTGATCACCAGCGCGATGTTCTGAAAGCCGAAGATGTTCTTCGGATCCTTGAGCACCGCGTACTTGCCGCTGGCCAACTGCGGATCGGTCGTGAACGCGTCGATCGCGTTGACCGCACCGCTGTCGAGCGCCTGGTACGCGATACCGAGCGCAAGCGACTGGAAGGTGAAGTTCTTGATGCCGTAAACGCGCTTCATCCCGGCCACTCCCTGCTGGCGGTTGAGGAACTCAGGCCGCGCGCCGAACGTGAAGTGCGGGATCTTCTTGAGATCTGCTGTAGAGACCAGCCCGTACTTCTTGGCGTAAGACTTGAGCACCGCAATCGCGTCAGTGTCAAAGAACGGCGTGATGTCGCTCATCACCTGACCGCGCTTGGCATAGAACGCCTTAGCGAGGAGGTACTCTTCCCGCGGGCTTGACACGGTCGCGTTGATCTTAGCCACCGTGGCCACCGACTCACCGGTGTACTCCGGATAGGCATCGATCTGGCCGCTAGTCAGCGCCCTGTCTACGATCTCCGTGGCGCCGATGTTCTCCTTGTAGTTGATCGCGCAGCCCTTCGCCGCCAGCGCCTGCCTATAGAGCTGGCCGACGATGAACTCCTCAGTGAAGTCCTTCGTCCCCAACGTGAGTGACTTCCCCGAGGAGCTGGGAGTCGTGGCGGATGTGCTCGAGGCCGCTGGGCTAGATAAGCCAGCGCTCGAACTGCTGCTGCCGCACGCCGCGACGAGCAGCGCCGCGACTGTTGCGAGCGCCCCAGCCGCGAGCGTACGCCTGAATCGATGCAAGACCGGCTCAGATGATGAACCACGCTGGTGCAGGCGCTCGCACCCACACACGCCGCGTCCCGTCGACAAGCCAAACCCCATAGTTGATCGTATTAACGGCTCCTACTCCCGCGGACCCATCAGGGGCGGCTACTGGTTGCACTGGCGAGAACTACGTATCGGCCACGATCGCACGCGAGAAGGGCTCGTCGACACCCGACCCATGACGTCCTCTGCTGATCCTTGGGTTGTGAAACGCCTGCCCGATGTCGGACTCGAGGCCAGTCACAGGGCTGGAAGCGTGCGGTGGTCGATCCCTCGGCGTCGTGGGGAGACGCCCGCAGCGGCTTCCGGACTGAAATCCTGGCTACCCCTGTTTAGGATCGCGTCAGTGTCCGGTGATCAGACGCATTCGGTCAAGCGGCATCTCGCCGTCGACCCGGAGGGGTATGACGTCCAGATCCGCCGGTTCATCCCGTATTACGACGACATGCTCGCGACCGGCGTCGAGCTGCTCGCGGCGCTCGCCCCGGCCGGCGGGCATGTTCTCGATCTCGGTGGCGGCACCGGCGCGCTGTCGGGCGCCGTGCTCGAGGGCGCTGCACCACTTCCACGACCTGCAGACCAAGACCGAGCTTCACCGCGCCATCCACAACACGCTCAGCGATGTGCAGGCGCGCGCCCACTTTGCTGCATGGGCCGACGAAGACCACTACTTCCCGCTCGACGCGGAGCTGAACGCGCTCCGCGAAGCGGGCTTCGACGAGGTCGAGTGCTTCTGGCGACGCGGAGCGTCCGCGATCACCTGCGCGTTGCGCGCAAGCTGATCGTTCCGATCTGACCAACGCTTGCGCGAGCGCCCGACCGAAGCGCCCGAGCTCCTGGCTGCTCCGGACGTCCTGCGCGCGCGAGCACCCCTCGCCGTCAGGCTCGCGCTCAGCCGGACTAAGCACCAGCCGCGACCGACAGCTCGGTGTTCCGCTGATCCTTCCCCCGTGAGATGCCGGTGGCTGTCGAACGGCAGTCGCAGCCGCTAGAAGCATGCGGGCGTCAATTCGCTTCGGCACCCACGCTTCGCGGGCGCAGAGCATGCGCCAAACTCGCGAGTGGCGGCAGGCAGTGGCAGCGCGCACGTTGCCGATGCGATCAGACGGCTCGATCGGCGGCGATCTACGCGCAGGTGTCCCTCGGAGCGCTAGCGCGAGGAGGAGCCCGTGCTAACGAGCCGCGGGTAGGCGCAGCCCGATCACGCAGCCCGCCGACGCGGGATCCCGAGGCACGAAGCGTTCGAGCTTGGCATCGGGGGCGAGGATGTCGAGAAGCCCACGGGTGACGCCTTTGTGCAACGCGCAGATCGCCGCCTGGTTCTCAGAGGCAGCGTCGCGATAGGGGCAGTTGCCAAGGCAGATCGTCATGCGGTCCTCGTCGCGAGACTGCACGTATGGAGCGAAGCCGAGCGCCGCTAGGACCTGCTCGATCGCCTCGACACCCGGCGCGCCGCCGCCGGGGGCGAGTTCGCGGCCGATTTCGCGACCGGTCTGCTCGAGCCCGCGCAGACTCATCCGGCGTGCGTTGAGCGACCTGGCCAGCCATCGCGCCACGTCCCGGTATGCGCGTGGCGCCCGACCTCCGGGCCGGGCGTCCGGAGCCACCATCCAGGCGTCTGCTGGACGACCGCGGGCCCCCTGGACGCGCACGCGGGACACCAGACCCGCCTCCTCGAGTCGCTCGAGATGGATCCGGACGCCGTTCGGATGGAGTTCCAGGCGCTCGGCGAGCTCGGCCGTCTTGGCCACGCGCCTCAACTCGGTCAGCGCGGCGAACAGGCGCGCGCGCGACAGGTGCGCGAGAGCGTCGCCGCGGCGCATTTCGGGATCGTGATCAAGCACCGGCCAAGTTTCGCACAGCGATCCATGGCCGATCGCGGGCCTTTCTCACAATGAAGTAGATAAATCACTATCCCTCGGCGAACGTTTGTGAAAGGATCGGGTCGATGGCCGTGTTGCACCTTCACGCGGCGCGGCTCGCTGCGCGTGCACTGATCACGCCCGCGCTCCGGCTCGTTGCCGGCCGACCGGGTCGGCGGCCGGGTCGCTACCGCGAAGTGCGGGCTCCGTGATAGGCAGGCTCGTGAGAGACCGGGCGCCACCCTGCACGGCGCAGGTACAGGGCTGTCAAGCCAGGAGTGACACGAACCTCGATCCGGTTGGGACAGAGTGTCGCGGGTCCAATCGGAGGTAGGTGTCGGTTCACGGTCAATCACACTCAGATGGAGAAGGAGAGCTACTCAGATGGCGATCGATTTCACGTTCACGAAGGAGCAGCAGGAGATCCAGGCGGCGGCCAGGGACTTCGCACAAAATGTCCTCGCTCCGCTGACTCCGAAGATCGACGAGGAGCCTGATCCGCTCAAGGGCTGGCAGATGGCGAAGCCCGCTTATGAGGAGGCATGCAAGCGAGGCATCGCATTCTCGATGCTGCCAAAGGAATATGGCGGTGGCGGCATGTCGAATGTCGACTTCATCATCGCGGCCGAGGAGATCCAGGCCGTCGATCCGGGCTTCGGCACTGCCGTGCTCGTCAATGGGCTCGGTCTGATGCCCGTCTGGTACTACGGCACCGAAGAGCAGAAGCAGCGCTTCATCGCAGGCGCAACCTCCGACACGAGCAACGAGTTCATCGTCGGCTATGCCGCCAGCGAGCCGGCGGGAACGCCGGGCGGCACGGCGAACTTCGACGCGCCCGCGATCGATGGGGCCGGCATGGGAGTAACAGCGACTCTCGACGGCGACGAATACGTCATCAACGGTCGCAAGTACTGGCCCTGCAACGTCGGAGGGTGGGACAACCAGGGCGCGAACCTGAACCTCGTGGTCGTTCGCACTGACCCGTCCGCTGGGGGAACGTCGGGGCTGTCGGCGATCGTCGTCGAACGCGGGACACCCGGGATCACGTACAAGTCGATCAGCACGATGGGGCAGCGCACAGCGCCGAACTGTGAGATCACGTTTGACAACGCGCGGGTTCCGGCCGCGAACCTCATCGAAGGGACAAAGGGCAACGGAGATTTCCTGATCAACCGGAACTTCGCCTGGTCGGGGCCGGTCGCCGGGATCGGAGCCGTTGCGGTCGCCAGAGCGGCTTACGAGGATGCGCTCGAGTGGGCGAAGACATACACCGCAGGCGGTCCCAAACCGATCATCAACTATCAGTATCCGGGGTACGTCCTAGGAGACGTCGCGGCTCAGATCGAAGCCGCTCGGTGGTTCTGCTACAAGACCGCTCACTACCTCGATCAGCACGACTACCACGGCGAGATGATCGGAGCCATGTGCAAGGTGCACTGCACTGAGCTGCTGTTTGATGCCGTCTATAAATGCATGCAAGTCGTCGGGGTGAACTCGGTCGACAAGCAGCACAATTTCCACCGCTATCTCCGCGAAGCCGCCGTCCTGCCGCTCTACGACGCCGGGAACTTCGGGATGCAGCGCCGTCGCGTGCACGGTGTCATGGCCGATGCGTCCTTCGATCCTCGCGCGATCATGAACGACCAAGCGATCGTATTCACGAAGGCGATGGAGGGCATCGGAACGATTCCGGGGCCGACCAGTTGAGCAGGTCTCGAGGCTGACAGGGTCCACGTCGGGCCGGCCGCCGGGGACGACCCCGGCGGCCCGGTCGCCAATCTCGGGACCGGCGCGGTCGGCGGGCTGTTCGATGAGCGTTGGTGAGTAAGACGCCGCCTGCGTCTCATGGCGGCCCCCGGCATCAGAGAGCCTGCCCGGTGGGTCGGATCAGGATCTCGTTGAGTGACACGTTGTGCGGTCGCGTGATCGCGAAGGCGATGATTTCGGCGATGTCCTGCGCGGAGATCGAGGTCTGCTTGTACAGCTAACCGGCGCCGGCCTTGGTCTCAGGGTGGGTGATGTGATCGGTCAGCTCGATCGCGACCGCGCCCGGCTCGATGACGATGACGCGCACGTCGGGCTGGAGCTCTGGGCGCAGGGACTCTGACCAGCCGTTGAGTCCCCATTTCGTCGCTGCGTAGCAGGCGTTGCCAGGGTGAAAGTAGTTTCAGGCGGGGTCGGCGGGCGTGAGCCGGATCGTCGTGTCGCGGGCGAGCGGCGCGGTGATGCGTTGGGTGGCGCTGGATGACGCTCCGTACTTGGCACGGTAGGCGCTGTCGATCGCGTCCCCGACGTCGACCTCTGGACCGAGGAAGCGGACGTCCCGCTCGACCCCGCCCGACGAGATCCGTCCGGCGCCGCAGCGCTTCGCCACCCGGTACCAGGTCGCCGACGGGCCATTGACCGAGCGCACGTAGACGTCGTCTTCGTGGCGGACGGCCGAGATCGTCACGGGTGGGCTCAGCGTCCCGTCGCCGCGGCGCGACGCGATCTCCAGCTCAACAGCTGAGCCAAGGGCGTCGAGGTCAGTATCGGTCCACAGTTCCACGGCGGTCTCCTGTTCTACGACGGGAAGACGACTGCGACCGCATCGCGTTCGCGTCGCTGCAAGAACCAATCAAGCACGTCGCGAAAGAAGATGAGAGGCCTTGTCAGAGGGGTACTGACGGGACACCCCAACCGCCGCATTACGGGTCTACGCTGGCTTCATGGACCCCAGCGACGACGTCCCCGAGTTCCTCTCCTCGCGCCGGGCACCGATCACTCCCGAGCAGGCCGGACTGCCGACGTACGGCACCCGCCGGCAACCTCAGCGGGGTCTCGGACCTTGTTCTGGTACTCCACGCTCACGCCGGCCCTGGGCCGAGCCGCTAGAGCAAGCACGTGCGTCAGCCTGACTGCGCGCTCGTTGCCGCAGGCCGCGGCGGTGTCGATGTGCCCGTACCCCGCGGCCTCAAGGACGGCGGGATGTGGTGCAACGAATAGCGAGGGCTAGACGGCCGATTCGAGGACATCTGCACGTTTGTCCTCCGGGGTGTACCCGTAGGCGTAGAGCAGCAGATGCTCACCCCCAACGATTCACGGTCTGAAGCGGGTGCCATGGCCTCGGCGTGGATCACCCCGCCGCGGCTGCACCTCGACACGCTCAGGAGGCTCGCCCAATTACATGGTCAGCGTTCCCTCCAAGACCACGACTGTCTCTCCTCTTGATGGCGAGCCGACGGCGTCGTCCCCACGCGCCAGGCTCGTAACGCCACACTTTCGCCCGTGTGTGCGCGAATCCGGCGACATCGCTCAGCTCAGCGACCTGGCGCACGGGCTCATAGGCGTCGTGGGGGCGAGTGATCCATTCGACGTCATCAGCCGGCACGGCACGGAATGGCATCACCTGAAGGTATCTCGCGACTGCCTCGACGGCACGCCCGTCGAACCCGGGGGCTCACAGGCCTCGTATGGAGCGGTATGCCGTTGCGGGCCGTTGTTTTGGCTGCGTGCGGTTCTGCGTGGTCCTACTGATTCCGTTCATCGACAGCGGATGGGTTCTCTTCCCGTAGGTGTCCGAGCTCGATAGCCAGGCGCCGGTGAGCGCGGAAGGACCGGGACTTGATCGTTCCCACAGGTACCCCTAAGCGCGTTGCGATCTGTGCGTGGGTGAGCCCGTCGAAATGCTGACGGCGGATGACCTCTCGCTCCTCTTCGGGCAGTGCGCCGACCGCACGGCGAACCTCCCACACGCGGTAGGCGTCCTCGATCGCGATGGCCGGCGAGACCAGTGCCGGGTCGTCGGGCGCGACTGCTTCGAGCGGGCTGATGGCGCGGTGCGCCTCGCGGCGGTAGACGTCGATCGCGACCCGCTTGGCGATCGTCGCGAGCCACGGACCGAGCTCCCGGTCGGGGTCGATGCTCCCCGCCGCCCGCCACGCCTTGAGAAAAGTCTGCTGGGTGGCCTCCTCGCACAGACCACGATCTGCGAGCACGTTGTGCGCGACGGCGTACACGAGGCGCGCGTACGCTCGGTACACCGCACGTACGGCGTCCGCGTCGCCGTCGCGAAACCGCTTCCTTACACGAGCGTCAACCAGGAGCCGCCCGCAAGGCGACAAGGGCCGCGTACGCCGCGGAATGACGGTACGAACATCGCTCAAGACGACGGCCCCCCGAGCGGCTCTTGTGGCTCGCCGTTCGTGTCGCCGTTGCTCACGAGGAGTGCGACCGGCTTCGCCTCGGCGACCCCCCGTAGCGGTCCGACCGCTGTGCCAGCCGTCACTTCGCCGGCGCGTCGCGTGATGCGTGAGCGCATGGGGGAATCCTTCTGGGATCGGTTGTGGGTTCAGCGGGAGAGCCGAGCTGCGACTGTCACACCGAGGCCTGCCAGGGCCAGGAGGGCAGTCAGTGCGGCAAGGTAGATCAGCAGCGGCGTGCCGGTCCGGGTGAGGTCGGCGGCACGCAACGCAGGAAGCGCCAGCAGCGCGAGGCACCAGGACCCGAGCGTGGCGTACGGGATGAAGGCTTCGTGGGGGCGCCGAAGGTCGTAGGCGCACCACAGCAGCGCCGCGGCGATCATGGCGCACCATGCGGCCACAGCCTGCGCCAGGAGTGTCGTCAGCGGCCATGGCCAGTCGCGGCCCAGGTCGCCCGGAAACGCGAACAGCGCGATCGCACCGGCCAACATCGCCGCGCCGAGGGCGAGCGACAGCAAGCGCAGCAGGCGAAGTCCGGGGTCGGCGACGAGGGGCCGGACCGTGATGGCGCGCTGGCGGCGGGCGAGAATCGACACGCCGACGGGGGCCAGTGCGTAGACGCCGGTCCACACCCACGTGGGTGGGTAGCCCCAACGGAAGCGGGCGGTATGCAGGAGCGTCGCCGCCAGCAGGCCGACAGATAGAGTCACGAGCGCGATGGCCAGCGGCTGGATGGAGCGCCACTGGTGCGCAGCGAACACCGTGAGCGCCGTCGCGACGATGCCAGCGAGGTACCCGGCGCCCAAGAACGCGGCCGAGATCGGCGGGCGAATCGGCCATGCGTAGTCCGTGGCGGCACGGGCGGGCAGGAGATACAGAAACGCAGCGTTCAGGACGGCGAGGATCAACAGCGCAGCGACACCGGCGCGCGTGGACCTTTGCAGTCCTCCGGTGGGCGCGGACGTGGTCCTCGTCACGGCAGCGGCGGACACGATTGGGCGCTCAAGGGATGGGAAAGAGGCAGACACGGGACACCTCGGTCTCGCGGCCGACGCGTTCGGGCAACTGGCCGAGCGCGGCCGCTTCGTCGCGAGCCTCCACCAACCACCAGAGCCGATGCCCGCCAACCGGGCAACTTGACAGCGCGTCGCGGTGGCGCAGCGGGCTGGCGAAGCCCCGCCACGACGCGAACACCTGCGCACAATCCCGGGCGGTGTGGTGGTGGGTCAGCAGGAAAGTCGGCATGCGCCGTAGCTTGACGCCCGCTCGCTACGCCGAACATCAGGGAACCCCCTACTCCTACCCCTTAGTCCCCAGGGTCGCGCTCGCGTCCCACGAGCTCTGCAGCCGCCACACGCCCAGATACGCCGAGCTTGGCGAACACCCTGCTCAGGTGGCTCTCGATCGTCTTCTCGGACAGGAACAGCTGCGCGGCGATCTCACGGTTGGTGTGCCCGCGCGCCACCAACTCGGCGATCTCGCGCTCGCGACCGCTGAGACTCGCGAGCCCCGGACCACCGACGGCGCGGCGCCGGCGCGCACCCACGCGCCGGCCAAGGCGACGCAGCTCGCGGGCTGCCTCGTCACGGAAGCGGACCGCGCCCATCGCTGCCAGCTCGGCCTCGGCCCGCTCCAGCCACGCCGCAGCGCCCTCGGCGTCGCCGCCGGCCGCCGCGGCACGCCCCGCCACCACGCGAGCTCGAGCGGCCTGCACGGCGGCGCCCGCGTCGGCGGCGCGCCTGACGGCCTGCTCGGCCGCCTCCAACGCGCCACGCGCGTCGCCCCGCTCCAGCTGCAACAGCGCTCTGGCGTACGCAACTGCGCCCTCAACATAACCGAGACCCAGTGTCTGCGCCAGCCGCTCGCCGCGCGCGACCCAGTCCTCGGCAACGACGGCATGACCGAGGTCAAGCTCGGCGCGTGCAAGGATCGAATACAGCCATGCACGCCGACCGGGCTCGACGTGCACGAACTCGGGCCCGCCAGCGTCCGCCATTGCCTCCAGGCAGCGCTCCGGCTCGCCGGCCTCCAGCTGAGCCGCAGCCACGTGCACGCGGGTCGCGCGCGAGAGCACGCTCTCATCCAGGTCGCCGAGCAGCGCCACGGCCTCGGCGCCCGCAGCGCGAGCGCGCGGCAGCTCGCCGGCGATCGCCGCGATCCACGCCTCGGCTGTCAGCGCCCAGCACAGAACCTGGCTGTTGCTCGACAGCCGAGCGGCCTCGACGGCCGCCTCGGCCTGCTCGAGACCGAGGCGCGGGCGACCCGTCACCTCGTGAGCGTGCGCAAGGCCGATCGCCATCGGCGTCGCGAACTGACCCTGCCCCGACGCCCGCGAGACGGCGATGCCGCGGCGCAGGTGGCGGATCGCATCCTCGTAGCGCTCGGCGAAATACTCGGCGAACCCGAGGTAGTAGGGTGCGTCGAGCCGCAGGGCGATGGCGTCGTCTCCGAGCCCGTCCAGCTGCACGGCCGCCGCGGCCGCCGCGGTCTGCGCCGCGGCGATCCGGCCGAGTCCGAGCTCGGCGAAGCTCACCAGGCTCTCGGCGACGACCCCCATCGCCGGCTCGCCGAGCGCGATCGCGGCGTCCAGGCCGCGCCGCGCCCACGTATGCATCGTCGTGAAGTCGCCGTCATACAGAGCATCGGCGGCCAGCTCGACCTGGAGGTCCGCGGCGACCACGGACTGTGGGTCGGCGACGTCCTCGAGCGCGGCGACGAGCCTGCCATGGGCCGCCTCGTGGCGGCCGAGAAGGTTCTCGCACATGGCGCAGCCGGCGACCAGTCGGGTGCGCAGCGAACCAAGCCCATCGTCGCCCTCGGCCAGGTCCAACGCCGTCGTGAGTGAGTCCAGCGCCGCGGTGAGCTCGCCAGTAGCCGCCTGACACTGCGCCAGCGCCACGAGCAGCCCTAGCCGTTGCCCGGCGGTCTCGGTGCCCTCGGGCAGCAGGCGCAGCGCTGCGGCGTACCAGGCCGCCGCCGTAGCCGGCGCGCGCGGGGCGGCCATCGCGCCGGCCGTCACCAGCACGCCGATCGCAGCCGCGTCACCGGGCTGGGCGCAGCGCTCCACATGGTGCGCGCGGGCCGCAAACGATCCGCCCTGATCCTCCAACGCGCGCGCCGCGCGCGCGTGCGCGCCCAGCCGCCACCCCTCCGCGGTCGTGTCATAAACCGCGCGCCGCACCAGCGGGTGGCGGAAGCGATAGCGGCGCCGGACGTCGGTCGGCGCCAGCAGCGCGGCGTTCAGCAGCGCATCAAGCGCCGCCAGCGCGACGCCCTCCTCAAGCCCGGAAGCCGCGACCGCGACATCCAGGGCCATCGGGTCGCCGACCACGGCCGCCGCGCGGACGAGACGCTGCGCGTCGGCGGGCAGCGCGCGCACCTCGTGATCAAGCGCCAGCGCGACGCTGCGCGGGACGTCAGCAGCCGCGACCGCCGCCCACGATGACGATCCGCGCGCCAACTCCTGCAGGTAAAACGGGTTGCCGCCGGACTGCACGAACAGCGCCGTCCGAGCGGAATCCGGCAGCTCGTCGCCGAGCAGTCGGTCGGCCTCCTCGCGCGTCAGGGGCTCCAACGACTGCTCGACACCCGCGCCGTCGCGAACGGCGCCCGCGAGCGCGTCGACGAGCACGGGGCGCGCCGGCGCCGGGCGGTACGCCAACACGAGCATGACCCCCCGCCGCGGCGGGCGGCGCAGCAGATGAGCGATCAGCTCGAGCGACGCGTCGTCTGCCCAGTGCAGATCATCCAACGCAAGCACGACGCGGCCACGCCCGCCAAGCGCCTCCAACAGCGCGCGCACCGCGCGATGGGTCCGGAAACGCTCATCCTGCAGCCGGCCCACGTCAACTCCGCCCAACCCCTCGACGTCGGGCACCACCGGCGCAAGCTCCTCGACCTGAACACCGACCAACCGTCTGAGACGGTCACGCCCCAAGGACGCTCCATAATCGCCCAGGGCGTCAACAACGACGGCGAACGGCAAGTCCTGCTCCATCTCGGCGGCGCGCCCGCGCAGGACGAGATGTCTATGAGCATCGGCCCTCGCACACAGCTCATCCACCAGACGCGTCTTACCGATGCCCGGCTCACCACTCAGGGCGACGACCGGCGACCGACGATCCTCCAACTGCCTCAGCGCTTGGGCCAACACCGCCAGCTGCGCTCGCCGGCCGATGATCGACGGCTTCAGACCAGCGGCGCTGCCAGGAACGGGGATCATGGCGACTGTCGGCGACTCCACGGCGGGCACCCGCCACCGGATCTCGACCGGCGTAGATTAGATGAGGATCGGGGACACTCCCCAAACGCGGGGTTGACCAGCGTGTCGCGGCCGTACGTCGTTTGGCGAATGGTCATCGCGCCGCTGCGCTTTCTCTAGTCATCTGAGCAACCGGTCGACCGGGTCGGCCGCCCGACCGTGACGTTCTCCGACCTACCGAGCCAGCGCGACCGCCTCATCCGAGCCGAAGCCAGACGCACCGTTCGCTGATCGTTCCCGCTGTGCGACGCGGCAAGGCCTTCAAGGGACGGCCTCAGGGGACGCTCGCGACCGTCCGCTCATCGATCGGCTCGTGCGACGAGACGAGCTTTCCGCGCTTTGCAGGACCGGTCACCGTCACGCTCGAGATGCATGCCGCGCGATCAGAGGAGGGCGTGCGGTGGAACGCGATCGGCCCTACCGAGCTGCCGGATGAACAAAGGAGCCGTGGCGAGTGGGTGGCCGCTGCTGTGATAGAGGTGAGCCCTGGTTGCCGGCTTTGTTGGCGCCGAGAACGTCGGCACTTGGAGTTCGGTGTTTCCGCGGAGTAGGCGAGGCGCCGGATATCAGCATCAAAGGTGGACAGGCCGATTGAGCACGATCGGATATTGGGCGGACGGACGGTGGGCCCTGGTCGACAGTACGGCCCGCAGCCCCGAGAGTGGGAGGCTGCGGGCCGAGAGTTCCCGGTTCGGTCGTGACCGGGGTCAGCGTGGGGCGGACGCGGTCAGCACTTGTATCCGCCGGGGCCGCCGAAGTATGGATGTAGGAGCCCCACGATCCGCCGCTGCTGGACGGCGTGAAGGTAGTGGAATAGCACTTCGACGACTCGGTGACCGGAGTCAGCGAGCTCCAGACGCTGGTTCCGCTCGAGTTGATATAGAACAGGTCGTGCTGGTAGGCGGCCTGCTGCCAGCCGGCGCTGGCGAAGTTGCCGCTGCCCATCTGCGGCCAGTTTGGGTCGGTGCACTTTCCGCCGCTCGGGCCGTTGCACACCTCACCGCCGAAGGTGGTGCGCGAGGCGTTGCCGCTGGCCAGTGGGCCAGAGCCGTACACCGACCCGGGGTAGTAGCCGACATCGGTCCAGCCGCTGCCGCCCTTGAGCAGCAGCCACCAGTTGCCCTGGTAGTACTGCCACTGCATGGTGAAGATGTACTGGGTGCCGCCGATGCTGCTGTAGTGGCTCCAGCCGGCGCCGAGCGTCCACGTCGGGTCGGTTTGGATGAACCCGGTGCAGTCGAGGTTATAGCAGCCGGTCGAGTAGTCGTCCGGTGTGAAGTAGATGAACAGCACCGCGTCGGAGCCGAACATCCTCGTGCTGTGTACCCAGCCGCCCTCGACGGTCTGCATGCCGGTGCCCGATCCGCCGACGATCCACTGCTGCGACAGGGTGAAGTCTTCGGTCGGGTTCCACAGGTTCAATGTCGTGTTGTCGCCGGTGTTGGTGACGTCCTGGTAGCCCTTGGCGTGTAGGTGGCCTTTGCTGTAACTCGGGGCCGCTCCGGTGGACAGGAAAGCGTGCAGGTTCGGAAACCGGGTCATGGCATCCAGCGTCACCCGCTCCATCGGGATTGCGCCCGCGGGGCACGACGTGCCCGGGCCGACGCCGTTGGTCAGACCCTGCTCCGGCGGCGAAGTCGTCGTGACCCCAACGCCGTCGCCAGCGAGGCCGCCGGGGGAACTCGAGGGCCACGGTGGCTCTGCTAGTCGTCGGCCATGGCCAACCGGCCGATTGCGGCAGGACCTCCCCTCGAACCTCGCAACTGGCCCAGACAGGCCTTCTTGAGTGTGGTGTGCATGTTCGCCCCCTTTGGGTTGTGCGCGAGCCCTACTCGCGCCTGGTTGTTTGCGATACGACCGAACGCCCAAAATGGTTTTGACCGGCCAGCAAGCACAGCTCACGGGCCTGCCCTCGGCCACCGCCCACAAACCACCGGCCACGCCGGCCATCGAGCTCGCGCCGATGCCTTCAGAGGCAGCGCGGCTCATCGCCCTCAGCTCTGTCGCAGGAGTCAGGTGCCGAGAACGGGTCACGTCCACTAGCCGCAAAGAGACTTCTCCGATCAAGCCAGTTCCGCCGCAGGCGTGATCGGGCCGTTCGACGCTGCTGCCCTCCGAGCGTCGCAGCCACGCACTATTGCACCGTCGCATACTCGCCTGAGAACGCATGCAGGTCCCGCACCGGACGGCCACACGAGCCACGCATCTCGCCACGAGCGAGCCGGATGGCTACGCGGAGCCCGACCGGCGAGACGACTTCCCTGCTGACCGCGCACTTCGAGATTCGTGGCCGGGCGGGCGAGATGCGCGTGGCGCGAAGAAAGCGGTGCGCTGCCGATCCGCGGTCGGCGCTGCTGAAGCCTCTCAACAGGAGCAGTGCTGCCGAGACCGCTGCGTGCCGATCGTTGTGGCAGCGATCCTCCGACGCCTCCGCGTGTTGGAGTGGAGGTCAGGCTGCCTCTGGACGTGTCAGCGTCCTGGCTTCGAGTCGCCGGTCCCCCGCGCCCGAATCTGGATTGAAACGATGGGTCCTTGAGCGTTAGGTTTGCGTTCTGGTCGAGGTCGAGGCCGAGGTCGAGGTGTGGGAATTCGCCTGCTCGCTACCACCGGGGGGAAAGGGAGTCCACGAGGATGTCGCTAGATCAGAAGCGAGCACGTTGGTTTGGCGTGCTCTACCTCATCACGTTCGTCACGTCGATCTCGGCGTTGGCGCTTTACGAGACGGTGCTCAGACATCCCGAGCGGTACATCGTCGGTGCTGGGCACGACGCGCAGGTCTTGCTCGGCGCGCTGCTGGAGCTGGTAGGATATAACGGTCATTAAAGATCTAGACCGTTAGGAGGCGATCTGATGAGCGTGTACTCGATCTGGGAGTCGCGCTTCCCGATCGATGCCGTGGAGGAGGGGATCGAAGCCACGAAGGCGATCTGGGCGGACATGCCGTCGTTTGACGGCTTGCTGGAGCACGAGTTGATCGAGGATCTCGACCAGCCCGGGCATCTGTTCGTCGTCAGCCAATGGGTCAGCCGCGAAGCCGCCGGGGCCGCACTCGTCTACCTGTCGCATCCGAACGCGCGACGTGTTGACGAGCTGGTCAGCGAGCCGCGCCGGCGGACGGTCGGCGCGGCGCTGTGACCGACGCCGCCCTCGTCGTCGCGCTGGCAAACGCGCGAGCGACCAGGCGTCCAACGGGCGCGCGAGGCGCGGTCTCCCATGATGCACTCGCCGATCCGGACGGCGCCAGTCAGCTGCTGGCGCCGTTCCTCGGCCGTAGCGTCGCTGCGCGGGAGCTCCCCCGGCTCCGTGAACTGCACCGCGCCGTGGTAGAGATCGTCGACGCATTGATCGACGGGTCGCCACCTCCCCTGACGGCGTTGAACTCGCTCGCCTCGCGCGAGCCGATCGTCTGCGCGCTCGATTACACGTCCCGTGAGCAGCTGGCGATGACGCTCGGACCACGACGCCCCTCGGCGGCCGCCACGCTCACGCTGGAGACCATCCGCCAACTCGACGAGCTCGACCGAACGCGCCTTGGGCGCTGTGCCCGTCCCGAATGTCGGCTCGTGTTCTACGACACCACTCGCTCCGCCACACAGCGATGGCATGCAGAGCGGCCGTGCGGCCTCCGCGAGCGCCAGCGCCGTCATCGCGAGCGGGCTCGAGAAGACATCCCGTAGGAGCAGGTCGCGGCTGGCGCGCCGCGTCTGCTCACTCGTTGAAGTCCCCCGAACTTCTCGGCTGCTCGCTTCCCTAACGGACGCGACTCCTGTTCGCGCAAGCCGATCGTCCCGTCCTGCCGACGCGGGCGAGCGCGTTCGTGGCAAGGGAATCATCTCGCGATGGCCTCCGAGGCGAGCGCTCCGCTGGTGTGGCGACGGGGGTCGATCTCGGTCGCGCGCGGATTGGTTCCGCGATCGTGCTAGCCAGCGAGTGCCAGTCAGCTCGCGAGAGCAAACGCGCAAAGCGGGCAGGCGGGGGGCAGCGATGGCCCCGGATGAGTCGCCGTCCTATTTGGGGATCCGCTCTTACGACGGGCTGCGCTGCTCTACCGGTGTGACCACGGTCGCGCTACCTCGAGAGGCCCCGACCCGTCTTCCGCGCGCGTTTTAGGCAGGAATAGTTTGTCGCCGCTGGGTGGACCGGGGCCGGCGAGATGACCCCCGGTTCTCGGCCCGGCGGGGCCTCTACCGACAATGTCAGAGCACCGACGCCGATCTCGACATTCTCAGCGACGATGCATCCGATGTCGAACCAGCAACGTCGACTCCGACACTAGGAATGAATCGCAATCACGTTCGAAAGGATCCCTGATGCCGGACACCACCTGCCACATGTCAATCTCGCTCGACGGTTTCGTCGCCGGACCGGACCAGAGTCGCGAGCACCCGCTCGGGAAGGGCGGACTCGAGCTCCACGGATGGCACCTCGGCGACGAGCGCGCCAACGAGGCCGACGAGACCGCGACCGGCTGGCTCATGCGCCCGCGCGGCGCCTACGTCATGGGCCGCAACATGTTCGGGCCGATTCGCGGCGAGTGGGAGGAGGACTGGCGCGGCTGGTGGGGGCCCGAGCCGCCCTACCACGCACCGGTGTTCGTGCTCACCCATCATGCCCGCGAGTCGATCGACATGGACGGCGGAACGACCTTCCACTTCGTCACCAACGGCTTCGACGCGGCCTACGCACAGGCGCGTGAGACGGCCGGCGACGACGGCGTGGACATCGCGGGCGGCGCCTCCACCGTTCGGCAGGCGCTCCTCGCCGGGGTCATCGACGAGCTCACGCTCGACATCGCCCCGGTCCTGCTCGGGTCCGGCGAGCGCATCTTCGACGGCGTCCAATCTCTCGGGTTGGAGCCCGTCGAGGTGCTGCATTCGCCGATGGCCACGCACATCCGCTACCGCCGGGCGAGCTGAGGGCCGGTTTTCCGATAGGTCTACCTGGCAGCGCTCCGAGTCCCCGATGCGGACGGCCCGCGACCCAGTTCGGGCGTCCCGCGCCGGGAACGGCCAGCGAGACACCGCCCTGCAGGCGGCCGCGCCCGCAGGCACGGCGATGGGCCGGTCGCGTAAGACCCACCCGTTGATGTGTCGCACCGACGAGGAGCTATCTGGGACCTGACGAGGACACCCCGGCCGACCGAGAGCGGGTCTTGTTCGTTTGTCCGAACCCGCGCCCGCTTCTTGCACAAGCCGGGCGGCCGGCGCTAACTGAGCGGCCCCTGACCGGCTAGCGCTAGCACGATCGCGGAAGCGATCGCCAGGTGAACGACATCCGTCCGGCTGGCACGCCCAGCGACGCGATCGTCTCGGAGGCCATCGCGAGGTGACTCACTCGCCACGAACGCACTCGAGATCTTGAGTGGCACGGGGCGATCGCGTTCCGGCAAACGGAGCGTCCGCAGGCCAGGACAGTCGAGCGGCGCGTTCGCTTGTCGTTGCTCGGTGAGACGCGCGTGCCGCCAGCGTCAGTGCTGTCGGCGGACCGGCTGGGCGTGCGATACGGCAAGCTCGTCTTGGACTGGTGGTCGGCTTCGGGGGCGGAGGCCTACGCTGGTCCAGGTCCAAGTAGGTCCCAACGATTACCGGGAACATCAAGGAAGACGGCGACCTGTCCGTAGGCTTCCGTTCGCGGCTCGGTCACGAACTCGACGCCGTGGTGACTCATGCGCTCGTAGGCAGCTGCAAAGTCATCGACGCGCAGGAAGAGACCAACACGACCGGCAAACTGCTGTCCGACGGCCTGCGCTTGCTGTTCGCCATCTGCCTGGGCAAGAAGGAGCTCCGTGCGCGCGCCGGGCGGTCGAACGACGACCCACCGCTTGGGTCGGCCGTCGTTTGTCAAGGCGGGCGAGTCTTCCAACAGCTCGAAGCCGAGGTGTTCCACGAAGAACTGGATGGCCTGGTCGTAGTCGTCGGCGATCGCGGCGATCTGCTCGAGATGCATGAGCCTTAAGGCAATCACCCCATGAGGACGGCACACCCGCGGCCGCAGCCGCATTGTCGCCGAGGCGGCATTCTCGGCGCGCTGCTGCTCTCGGCATCGATCCGGCGGCGACAGCTGGCCCTAACGATGCCTGTGCCATCGGGAACGGAGGGCTGCGCAAACACGACGGAGATCGACCTGCTCGACATCATTGGCGATTTCCCCCGATGTTCGCTCAGCCCTTCCCCATCGCGACGCTGCGACGGACCCGTGGAGAGCCCATAAGCCGGGACGAGATTGCAACCGACCGTCGTGTCGTCGGCGTCGAGTGTGTGCGATCGCCTTCGCGGGGGAGGAGTCGTTCGACGCCACGACCCCGAACGATCGCTCGGTCGCCGAAGCGCAAGTGCGGCGCGACGACCGTCCCATGATGAAAGATGTTATGTCCCGGGTGGCGTGGTGACCGGGCCGTGAAGGTGGCCGGTCCTCCACGTCGAACGGCATAGGAGGCGCGCGTGGTTGCAGCCCACGCGGCCGGCCATTCGATCAGGAGGTACCGACCGTGATTGACGGTAGGCGATTCGCCGCCCGGCGGGCGGCCAGTAGCGGCGTGCTCGTTGACGTTTCGGCGGTTGAACAGGAGGTGAGCTGATGTCGCTGGTGATGGGCATGGATCAGCATCGTGCGCAGATCTCGGCGGAGTGGCTGGACACGATTACGGGCGAAATCTCCCGCAAGCGGATCGCTCCGGCGGACCGCGCTGGGGTGCGCGCGTTCCTGGCGCAGTTCCGCGGCCAGGGGCTGGAGGTCGCGCTTGAGGCGACGACGGGCTGGCGGTTCGTCGTGGAGGAGCTTGAGGCGATCGGCGCGGAGGTGCACCTCGCCGAGCCGGCCGAGACGGCCGGGCTGAAGGGTCGCAAGAAGCGTGCGAAGACCGACTGGGCTGACGCGCGGCATCTGCGGGAGCTGCTGCTCGATGGTCGGCTGCCGGAGTCGTGGGTCCCGCCCGGGCATCTGCTCGATCTCCGCGCCCGCGTGCGGAACAGGCATCTGCTGTCTCATCAGCGGACCGAGTGGCAGCAACGGATGCAGTCCGTGCTGTATCACCACGGGTTCCCGCAGCAGCGCAACCTGCTCACGCTCGAGAAACGCGACTGGCTCGCGACGATCGCGCTTCCGGCGAGCGCGCGGGCAGATCACCGTCGCGCTGGCGATGATCGACGCGATCGACCAGCAGATGACCCCGTCCGATCGGGAGCTGCGCGCTGACGCGCGCCGGCAGCCCAGCGCCCGGGCGCTGGCCGATCAGATCTACGGGATCGGCGCCCTGACCGCGATCACGATCGTCGCCGAGCTCGGCGACGCGCGCCGGTTCCCGAACTCCCGCGACGCGGTCCGCTACGCCGGGCTGGACATCACCGTCTACCAATCAGACGCGCACCGCGCGCCAGGGCACATCTCCCGCCAGGGCCCGCCGGCTCTGCGGTGGGCGCTGTATGAGGCTGCGCAGGTCGCGCGCGCCGGGCGAGCCAGCCCCGATCGCCTGAAGCGCCCGAGCGAAACCGTTACGCGGCAAGCCCACCAATCAACCGATGAACCGCGGCCAGCTCCCGGCAGACTGCTGCCAACCCCTCGCGGGCGATGGCCTAGAAAGACTGAGCGGCCGCACCACCATCTGCCGGAACCCCCCATCGCACATCATGTACCCGACACGGAGCCAACCCGGGTCGAAGACCGAAGTAAGCCAGGGCGTCCGCGGACACATCCCATCCCCTCAACGCGCCCACGCCCCGCCTCGGATGACGCCGTTCTCACTGATGACAAATCTCGCTTGACACCCACAGCCGGGACAAGTAAGCAGTCGTGGGCCTGCTCGATCGCTGGCGCGTGCTTCTGTCCGAAAGGAGCTGGTTGGCGAGGACGGGCGAGGTGGCTGCTCCGTCATGGATGGAGCCGTGCGTCGACGTCGGCGCCGTGCTGTCGCTGCTCGTCCCTTGCGACAACGCCGACCTCGCCCTCGGTCGCTGCTGCTTCGACGGCTCTGGCCGGTTGCTGGGTATCCGCGCGGCCGCTAGCACCGGTGGGTCGCGGACTGCTGCTCAGCCCGGGAGAGGGGCCGTCACCGGCGCGAGCGCGGGAACACGGCTCCTTCTCCTCAACGCCGGGAGCCAGTTCGAGATCGGCGCCGGCTTCTGCTTCGAGGGTGATCGCTAGCTGGGACGCTGACGTCGAGCGTGCTGGTCTGGGCTGCAAACGGCGGGCTGCTGGGGCCGGCGCGCTGTAAGACAAACACCCCGACCCCAGCCATGCACCGACAATGGGGGCGCAGCGCCGGAATCGTTCCGGCGGAGAAGACGATTTTACTCGGCTCCCCGTGTCTTGGCGCCCGAAGAGTGTCTTCGGCTCGGAGAAATGTCGTGCTGGCGCGAGAAGTCCTTCGCCTGGACCAACCTTTGCGCCGCTGGGTGCGTCTCTAGGAGCAGCAGGGCGCAGCGTCGGGCAGGAAGGCACGGCCGGGTGAAGGTCTGGGGGCGACCTGGAGCCGTGCTCGTGCCCTCGGGGGACGCGAGAACGAACGACGCCCGGGGTGATGGGGCGCATCCCGGGCGTCGGTCAGTTCACTGACCGTGATTGTTCAGTCGAGCGAGTCGCGCTTAGACTGTCGCTCGTGGCTGTAGCGTCCCGCGTGACCCCGCTCCCGCTACCGCGGGGCCCGCACGGACTCAGTGACCGGCTGCTTGTGGCGCGGGTCGCGTCCGGGGACGATCAGGCCTTCGGGGAGATTCTCGACCGTTACGGTCCTGCGCTGCTCAGCTTCTGCGCGCACATGCTGGGAAGCCGCGAGTGGGGCGAGGACGCGCTGCAGCTGACGTTCGTGGCGGCATACAAGGCGCTGCGCCGCGGTGGGTGCAACGGCGATTTGCGAGCGTGGCTGTACGCGATCGCGCGCAACCGCTGCCTATCGGAGCTGCGCGCCCGCCGCGAGATCCCTGACAGCGAGCGGGTGAGCGCTGATCGTCCCGCGATCGATGATCCAGCGAGCCTATTCGCGCGCCGAGAGCAGCTGCGCGAGGTCGTCGAGGACATTCAGCGACTGCCCGCCGATCAGCGCGCCGCGCTTGTTCTGTTCGAACTCGCCGACCACTCTCACGAGGAGATCGCGACTGTGCTCGGAGTCCGTCGCGATAAGGGCAAGGCCCTCATTTTCCAAGCCCGCGAGGGACTGTATCGGGGACGCAGCGCCCGCGAGAGCGCCTGCGCACAGGTCCGCGAGCGGCTGGCGAATGCGCGCGGGAGCGCCCCTGCTCGGCGTTGTGCGCGCCCACGTCGACCGTTGTGCGCCCTGCCAAGAGTTCGAGCGCGAAGTGCGCAGGCAGCGGGCGGCGCTGGCGCTGGTCCTCCCCATTGCGCTCAGCGGAAAACTCAAAGCGCTCGTGCTCTCAGTGCTTGGGCACGGCAGCGGCGGCGCGGGTAGGCGCGGTCGGCGGCGCTGGCTCGCTGGCGGGCGCGACGACCGCAGCCTCCGGCTCGGCCACACTCGCAGGAACGGGGCTCGGCGCGAGCGCGAGCGTGGGCGCGCTCGCGTCCTCGATCTCGCTCACGACAGTGGCGAAGCTCGCGACGGTGGTCGCAGTCGCCGTCGGCGTCGGCGGCGTGACGCGCAGCGCGCTGACGCCATCCCCCCGGCCCCAGGTCTCGCTCCTCGCCCGTCAGCCGGCGCCGCTGCGCTCGCCGCTTCAGCCGCTAGGGTCAGGCATCGCCGATCATCAGGCCAGCGCGACCGAGCCCGGGTCGCAGCCCGGCGCGGGCGCGACGGCACCCGCTGCTACACCGCCGACGGACGCGGCGAGCGCGCCCAACCCGTCCTCAATCGCGGCGCCATCCTCCGCCGCGGCGAACCCCGCGCCGGTCAGCGGCCCCACCCCCCCGACGGGAACGACCTCCGCTCCGGCCGCCTCCGCACCCAGCGACGGCTCGGCCACCACGACTGCGCCTTCCTCCGCCAGCACCACAACGACCGCAACCACCACGACGACCACAGCCTCCTCGCCGACCGGGTCCGGCAGGAGCACGTCCACCACCACGACAGCCTCCTCACCGACGACAACCACCACGGGGTCCTCATCGGGACCCTCCACGAGCCAAGGACCCGCCGGCGGTTCGTCCGGCGCGCCCGGGAACGGCCCCGGCAATGCCACAGTCCAGGGCCAGTCATCCGCGGGCAATCCCGCCGGTGGCGTCACCCAGTCGAATGGAAACGGCCCGCCGGCCACCCCGCCGGGGTGCGTGAACAACCCCGCGCCAGGCTGCGCTAAGAAGGCTCCCCGCTCCTAACTGCCCGGTCGTCTGCCGGCGACATCAGCGCCTCGCCGCTGCCCCTACGTCTGACGGACTCTGGCGATTTGCGTCCGAGCGGTGGACGTGATTCGCCAAGGTTCGCTCGCGGGCAGTGGCGGCTGCATGTTCTTCGAGGCCGAACCGATGGCCCTTGGCGGGCACGAGAAGCGTGTGCGTTCGGGCGGATTGCCGTCTCGATTCGGACACGCTGGGCGCTGTCCGGCGTCTGGCGTGCTCCTCGCTCGGAGAGCGCCTGGGCTGGGAGCGGATATTGTCGCCTGACCCAGCGGGTGGTGCCCGCAGTCGCAGGCTCTGGGGTGTCCGCGGGCTCCAGGTCCGGACGGGCCGGCGCACTCCGTACTCGGCTGCGGGGGCCGAGGACCGGTGCTGGGTCCGCGCCGCTCAGCCTCGCTGCTGGAGTAGCTCTCGTACGTGACCGACGACCTGCGCGGCGAGCTTTGTGTGGCTGTCCTCGGTCCGCGGGTGCCGGTCGGGCGCGTCGGCGTCTGGCAGGTCTGGGTCCGTCCGGTCGAGCTCTTCGAGGAAGGCGGCCACGACGTCGGGATCGAATTGGTGGCCGGCTTCGCGCGCCAGTTCCTCGCGCGCTGCGTGCGGTGTGCGGGCGGGGTTGTAGCAGCGGTCGGTGATGATCGCGTCGTGTGCGTCGCAGACGGCGACGATTCGTGCTGCGAGGGGGATCTCGCTTCCGCGCAGGTGATCGGGATAGCCCTGCCCATCCCAACGTTCGTGGGTTGCACGGACGATCGTTGCGATCGGGCGCAGGGCCGGGGCGGCGCTGAGGATGCGCTCGCCGATCAGTGTGTGCTGGCGGATGAACTGCCACTCCTCGGGCTCGAGCGGGCCGGGTTTCGTCAGGATCGCGTCCGGGATGCCGACCTTGCCGATGTCGTGCAGCGTAGCCGCACGGCGGAGTTCGTCGATCGCCTCGCCGTTCATCCGCAGGCGACGCCCGACCCGGACCGCGAGCTGTGTCAGGCGCCTGGAGTGATTTGGCCGGCCGTCTCGTTTGGTGCGCATGATGCGCACGAGGACGTCGTGCGCCTGCTCCCCCGCCCCCGAGCGGCGGGCGTGCTTGTGTGAGTACATTCGCTTGTCCGCGAGCTGCAGGGCATAGTCGGCGGTCGTCGCTTCGTGCGGGAGGAGAACGCTGCCGCACGATGCCGTGATCGAGAATCGTTCCCCGTGCTCCTCGAGCGCACCAGACGCTGTCGCGATCATGTCGTTGAGCGGTCCGAGCGCCGGTAGCAGCACGCAGAATTCGTCGCCGCCGAGGCGATAGGCCGAACCGTGCGGCGAGACCGCCTGATCGAGCTTGCCGCCGAGCCTGGCGAGCAGTGCGTCGCCGGCGCCATGACCGAAGGTGTCGTTGTAGGCCTTGAAACCGTCCAGGTCGAACAGCATCAACACGAGCGGCGAATCGAGCGAGGCGTTGACCACCCGTTCGCCGAGCACCTCCGCGAGCTTGCGGCGGTTCCCGAGCCCAGTCAGTGGGTCCGTCTCTGCCTCTTCGCGCAACTGATCGTGGGCGAGGATCTCGGCAGCTGCAATCTGGCCGCGGTCCACCAGCGCCGTGATCAGCGCCTGCTCATCGTCGCGGAATGCGCGGCCGCTTCTGGCGACCGACAGCACTCCGAGACGGTCTGCGCCGAGCCTGAATGGAACTGCTAGCACCCACGCGCCCGGTGTCTCGAGCTGGCATGGCTGTCCGCTCTGCTGCACAGCAGAGTCCGCGCGCTCGAGCAGAGACTCGAACTCGCTGGAGCCGGAGGACTTGCTGAGCGGCGGTGTCGCCGGCCCGCGCAAGATCAGGCGACCCGCGCTCGCATCCAGCGCGTCGATCGATCCGTGCAGCAGCACGTCGCTGAGCCCGCTCAGCTCGAGCCTCGCGGCGAAGGCATCGCCCAGCCGACACACGGCGGACTGCAGTCGCGTTCGCTCCCGCGCCACGACCTCGAGCCGATGTTGAGCCTCCCCGATCCGCGTACTGCGGTCGCGGTCAGCCGCCATCAGCAGGCCGATCAGCGGCAGCAGGAGCAGGAGCATCGCCGGCGTATCGCTGGCCGCGGCCGCCACAAGCAGCCCGAGCGGCGCGAGGCATGCATCCACAAACCAGACCAGGGCTATCACGCGACCCTGCAGTTGCGGAGCGATACCGGCCGCGAGCGACTCTCGCAGCGCCGAGCTCACAAGATCCAGTGCGCACGCGGCAGCGAACGCGGCGATGTACACGCCCGCGCGAGTGACGCCGTGGGCCTGCCCGGCGAGCGCGAGCACAACTGCGGGACCAACCGCGTGCCATGCATCGGGGATCGAGAACAGAAGCTGCTGCGGCGTCGCGCGGCGCACGATCCACCGTCCCAGTGTGCCGAGCACGAGACCCACGGCTGCCAGCAGCGGCACCGTCGTCGGCGGCAGCATCAGCAGCATCGGCACCAGCACGAGGTACGACGGCACCACGTACCCGGCTCCGATCGGGAACTTGACCGCGCGCGAGACGAGCGCGTAGAGCCCGACCAACAGCAGCGCCAGCCCCGGCTGCAGCTGGCCGCGGGCCACGGCTGGCAAGGCCAACGGCACCGCGACCGCCAGGAATAGGGCGGCCGCTCCGGCTTCGACGATCAGCTCGCGACGGCTTGCCGCACGCGACCGCGCCTCCCAGGAATCCTCCAAGAGGCGCTCAACAGGGTCGCTGGCGCGAACGTCTTCAAGTGTGCTGTGATCCATCCTCGGCGATCCTCAGCGCCGTCGTGAGCGGGCGTGGGAGCAAATCGTCAGACCGTCGCTGCCCCCACACTATTGATCGACTGGGGCTAGCCCCGGCTGTAGGGATCGACGTAAACATCATCGATCGCCCAACTACCGCCGTACTGCGCCGGCAGGAACTGGAGGCGAACCGAGAGCGTGCTGCCGGACTGCAGTGGCAGCATCGCGCCGAGCAGCATCACCGGTGAGGCGGTCCAGCTAGTCATGCCACTTACTGAGCCGGCCGTCGTGCTATGCGCGACGCCCTGGGCGTCCGTCCAGAGCACGTTGACGTTCATCTGCGCCCACGTGCCGCTCGCGCGGCGCTCGACGAACCGGAACGACGGGGTCGCGGCACTGACACAGACCGGCGGCGAGACCGCGCTGCCGTTCGGCGTGATCGTCAGCGAGCGCGAACCACTCGCGCCGCCGGCGCTGACGGCTGCGCCCCTCAGCGACCAGCCGGGCGCGCCAGCTTCGAATGACCCGCCTTGCACCAGCGTGTAGTTGCTCAAGTCCCCAACAGACTCAAAGACCTGAGTACCGCCCGTGCTCACGGTGCACGCATTCGCGACTGCGGGAATCAGCACCGTCAACAGAGCGGCGCCGACCAGCGCACAAATGCTCCGCCGAACTCGTGGCCGTGGGATGAGGTAGGGCATAACAGACCTCCATGTCTGTCTCGATGCGAGTGTGTGCATCGGCAGCTGGGCCGTCTCCAATGAGACCCCTGGCTTTGCGCCCCCGCCTCACGACGAGTTTGCCTTTATCGATCAATTGATTAATCGGCACGCCAGCCGCACATCTGATCCGTCGAAACTACGGAAACTGAGCCCGCCGAATCGGGGGAAGACCTGACGCCGCGGAGTCTGAGTAGCCCCGTAATCCGGAACGCCAAGGTCAGCGGCAGTCTGGGTCCAAGACGGTGACTCCGCTCGCATGTTCACCGATGAGCCGGCCGCCGGCAAGCCGCTCCTCGTTCGAGGCAAGTTCGGTCCGTGTACCGGGTGACGTATCCGGAGAAACTACGCGCGCACAGCGGTAGACCTACGGAGCAGTTACGCGCGCGGCGGGTCGATCCGTGCGTATGGCGTGTAAGCGAAGGCTATATCGACGCTGCCGTAAGAGCGTCGGAGAGGGTTGGCGATGAGCGCGGTCGCGGCTGCGGAGGTTCTTGGCACCGGGTCACGGTCGCGTGCAACGCGGCACAGCCGTTGGGTGTCGATGGCTGTCCTGATGATCGGGCTGATGTTGCTGTACGCGGCTTGGCAGGTGTTTCAGTGGCCTTCGGGGCATCGCGAGATGGTCGGCGACGTGTTCGCGGATCCGATGGATATCGCAGCGGCGGGTGCCGCGTGGGTGGCCTCGCGGCGATGTGTGGATCAGCCGCGGCTCCGTTCGGCGTGGCGTCTGATGGCGCTCGCGGCAGCACTGTACCTGGCTGGCGATGTTGTCTGGACGATCTATGAGGTCGCCGGGACCGCCCCGTATCCGTCTGCTGCCGATGTGTTGTACCTCCTCTTTTATCCCGTGATGCTGTGGGCGTTGCTGCGGTTCCCCGCCGCTCGCATCAATGCTGGCGATCGGGTCCGGCTGGGCTTGGATCTCGCAGTTGTGGCGATCGGCGGCTCGGTGGTGGTCGTCGACGTGCTGCTGGGTCCGACCGTCGTTCAAAGCGGCCCCGACGTGCTGCAGACGGCGATCTCGGTCGCCTACCCGGTCGGCGACATGGTCCTGCTCGTCGGGCTCGGGACTGTGATCTTGCGGCGCCCACCCGCCTCGAGTACGAGCGCGCTTCGATTCATTGCGGCGGGCCTGATGTTCTTTATCGTGGGTGATCTCGCCTATGGGTACATCACGCTTCATTCAACTTATGAGGGCGGCGGTCCCGTCGACTCGCTGTGGATGCTCTCGCTGGCGCTGTTCGCCGTTGCGGGCGCGGCGCAAACAGCCCCTGTCTCAACCGCGCAGCTGACTCCCGAATTTGCGCGCCGGCGCGCCAGCTGGGCGCCCTACGTGGCGGTGGCGGTCGGCTTCGGTCTTCTGGTGTTCGACCAGCGCAACGCCTCGCTACTGCCCCATGCAAGCCTTGTGATCGCAGCCGTGCTGCTGGCGACGCTCGTCTCGATCCGCCAGTTCCTGGCGCAGAAGGACCTGGTGCAGACGCAGGGGCAGCTCAGCTATCAGTCGCTGCACGACACGCTGACGGGGCTACCCAACCGGGCGCTGGTGATCGACCGGGCCGAGCAGATGCTCGCGCGGGCACGTCGCAGCGATGTGGGGATTGCCGTGCTGTATGTCGACGTCGACGGCTTCAAAGACGTCAACGACAGCCTCGGCCACGCTGCCGGCGATGAACTGTTGCGTGTCGTCGCTCGGCGGCTCTCAGAAGTGGTCCGGGAGGCTGACACCGTGGGTCGCCTCGGCGGCGATGAGTTCGTCGTGCTGCTGGAGAATCTCGTCTCAGAAAGCGCCGCCGAGCTCGTCGCGGAGCGGATTTGTGAAGTGCTGCGCCAGCCGAGCGAGCTTCTGGGAAGCGAGTCACGAGCGCTGTCGGTGACCGCGAGCGTCGGGATCGCGCTAGGCCAGAGAGCATCGGCAACCGAGCTGCTGCGCGACGCCGACTTCGCGCTGTATGAGGCCAAGCGGGCAGGCAAGAACCGCGTCACGGTGTTCGAGTCCCGGATGCACACTGCAGCCCGGGACCGCATCGAACTCGCCTCAGACCTCAAGAACGCACTAGAGGTAGATCAGTTCTTCCTGCTCTACCAGCCAACGTTCGACCTGCAAAGCGAGACGATCACAGGCGTCGAGGCGCTGATCCGCTGGCGCCACCCATCGCGAGGGATCATTCCGCCCGCGACATTCATCCCGCTCGCGGAAGAGACCGGGCTGATCGTGCCGATCGGCCGGTGGGTCCTGCGCACCGCGTGCACACAGGCGGCAGCGTGGCACAACATGGGCCATCCATTAGGAATGTCGGTCAACATCTCCGCACGACAGCTCGACCACGACGATCTCATCTCAGACGTCGCCGAGGCAATCGCGAGCACGGAGCTTGACCCAACCACACTCACACTCGAGATCACCGAGACCACACTGATGCGCGACTCCGACGCGGCTACACGAAGGCTCCGCGACCTCAAGGACCTAGGGGTGCGGATCGCGATCGATGACTTCGGAACCGGCTACTGCTCACTCGCGTACCTACGCCAATTCCCCGTCGACGCACTGAAGATCGACCGCACCTTCATCTCCGGGATCGCCGCGTCCAACGAATCCAAAGCTCTGATCCACATGCTCGTGCAGCTCGGTAAGGCCCTCGGACTCGAGACCCTCGGCGAAGGCATCGAGGAACAAGCACAACTCCGCCAGCTCCAACGCGAAGAATGCGACTACGGCCAAGGATTCTTATTCGCCCGACCACTTGAACCCGACGCGATCGTGCGCGTACTCGAAGTCGACCCCCAACGCCCCGCAGCCAACGGGTGAGCACATCTGACCCACGCGGCGGCAACGCGGCAGTGAACGGACCTTCTGCCGCTTGTGAGAAGACGGAGCCGCGTTGCCGAGCTCGCCCGGAGATGGCCCCTCTCCCGGCTGAGCAGTAGTCTGCGACCCGCCACCGCTAGCTCCGCTAGGTCGAAAAAGGATGCACGTTCGAGTCAAGTTCGTTGACGGGCAGCGGGACGCGCGGGATACTGCCGGCACCCCTTCGAGGGACAGCCGCACAGCGGCTTCAGGCGGGCGAAATGCCCGCATCTAGTGGACATACGGGAAGGCCAGGCCGCCCGATCGCGAACTGACCTTCCCGGTTCAGACGAAGGCTAGGGTCTGCTGGCAGCAGACGCTGGGCTCACTACAGCGCTTCCGACTGGGAGCGCCGCGTCGAGCGGGGCTCATACGAACTGCCAGCAGCGCTTGATGCTGCCCGCTCGGCGGTATGAGGCTCACTCGCTAACGCTAGCCGCCGTGCGGATACTCAGCAACCGGCCGGAGCCGTCGAAGCAGCAGCAGCGCCGGCGAGGTCGTCATTGTCGCAAGGGACAAGTTGCGACGGTCCGCCGGCCACCTCGGTCGACTGCTCCATCTGTGACGGAGCAGCCACGTCGCCCGTCGCGACCGGGCTGCTCCTCCAGGCGTCACACAGTCATGCGCAGGCGCCCGAACGTCGCTGCTGCCTTCGTCGTGCAGGAGTAGTCCACGTACGAGTCTGCCGGCGCTCACGGCCGACAGGTGCAGGCGGGCGCAGCTCGTCCCGGCCAGCGGTTCCTCGCTGAGGAACTCGTCCGCTCGGGCGCCGCACACGCGACCGATGCGATCGTGCGCACCGGCCCAGGGGCACCTCCCGCTCAATGCCATGCACGGCGCGGCTGCGGGTCTCGGAGCGAGGAGACGATCGCCGCCCACCATGCGGATCGGCCACCGCGTGCTCGGCGTCCCGTGCCTGATCCTCCGCACCACCGGTCGCAAGACCGGTCAGACCCGTACCAACGCTCTCGTCTACGCCGAGGACGGCGACCGCTACCTCGTCGTGGCCTCCAAGGGCGGTGCTCCCAGAGCCCCCGCCTGGCTGCTCAACCTGCGCGCCAAGCCGCAGGTGCAGGTCCAGATCGGCCGAACGCGATTCCCTGCGACCGCCACGGAGATCGGGCCCAACGACCCGGACTACACCCGTCTATGGAAGCTCGTCAACGACAACAACGGCAACCGGTACGACGCCTACCAGAAGAAGACCACGCGACCGATCCCAGTCGTCGCCCTGCGCCGCACAACCTGAGAGCACTCGAGGAAGCGGCCGCGACCCCACGCTCGCCGACGGCGATAGCAAGCCGCATGGCCCCCCCTGACGACTGGATCGTCGCCAAACGAGAAGCGCCGCGCGATGATCGTATGAAGATGAAAGGAGTCGCCCGCGTCGCGCGGGTTCGCGTCGCGAACACGTCCCGCACACCGGCCGGTGGCGGCAGGCATGCTGCCCTCAGCGCCGCTTCACGACAACCGTTAGGCGCTGCGTCGTGCTCATGTGCCGCCGGTGGGTCGCGTCGGTGACCCGGACTGTGATCCGGTAGCTGCCTTGGCGAGTCGGCCGGCCGGACACGGTGCCGTTGCGGCTGAGCTTTCGACCAGGCGCGAGCTTGCCCCGGACGAGCTTCCACGTGTACGGCGTCGTTCCCCCAAGCCAAGCGGCCCTGAGACGAATCCGGCAAAGACTCCGCGATGAGCTGCGCTCCCTGCTAGGGAGCAACGCTCAGGCGGTGATCAAACGGCTCAGCCCGATCATCCGCGACATGGGCCAACTACTACCGGACACAGGTAGCCGCCGAAGCCTTCAGCCAGGACCACTACCTGTGGAGGCTCACCCTCAAGTGGGCCACACGCAGCCACGCGAACAAGCCGATCTCCTGGGTGATCGCCCAGTACTTCGGCAAGTTCAACAAGGCCAGGCAAGATCGGTGGGTGTTCGGGCACCGCAATTCGGGGCCTTCATGCACCGCTTCGCCTGGACCAACATCGTCCGGCACACAATCGTCAAGCACCGGGCATCACCCGATGACCCCGAGCTTGCCGACTACTGGGCCTGCCGACGACGCAAAACGCCGCTGCCGATCAACCTCACCGCCCGACAGCTCCACCGAGCCCAGGACGGCCGCTGCGCGATCTGCAACAGCACCCTGCTCGCCGACCAGGACCGACGCGAAACCCCACGCGAATGGGAGCACTGGCTGGCCACCACTCGCAAGACGATCGACGTCGTCTGGGACACAGCCAACCCGGACCAGACTGCACCCCGTCTCATCCACCTCCACTGCAACCCCACCCGCCAGCCACCAGGGCTTGCTCGAGCCGGATGCCGGGAGACTGGCACGTCCGGTTCCTAAGGGGGCCCGGCGTCGCAAGACGCCGGGCCTACCTGACGAACGCGATCGCGAGCTCGCCGCGCTTGCGGGCCGCTCCGTTGTCGCCGTTGCGATCACACGCCGCGTCCCGCCGGGGCGACCAAAGGAATCGTCCGAGGCCGATGCGTGACCGAATCCCCGACGCCGGTTCAAATCCGGGCGCCCCGATCGCCATCCCTCAATTTCAGGGGATGTCAGGCGATCCCTGGGCGAGTCACAATCGCTGCCAACGCGAGGATTCTGACCCACATTGATTGCTTTGAGAAGGGACTTCGCGAGACGCGGGATTTCGCGCTCTGAGTGACGCCCACGAGTCACGCGGCGCTCGTGACTCACGTCTCGGATCATGACGTAGCGTCGATCGCGTGGCGTGGCTATCTCCCGTGCGGCCCCCCGGGCTGTTAGCGCACCGCCGGGGGCAACTTCAAGCGGGCCGCGCATCGGTCTCAGCGTCGCCGCTTAGCCGGGAAGATCGACCCCGGCGCGACGCGTCGCTGCGTCTATAAACGCTGTCCACGCTGGCTCGAATTCGTTCATAGCGCGCCTGACCTGCTCGCGCGCATAGTCGTGGTCCTTCAAGTCCCAGTGGAGCGTTGCCCCGAACACCTGAAGGGTCAGGTCGACGCATTTCGCCATAGCCGCCGTGACCTCGTGATCTGTGCCGAACCGGATCGCGAGTCGCTGCCTGACCACGTCCAGATTGCGGCCAGCCTGCTTCAGCGCCTCCCTCTTCTCGGCGTTGCCCAGATCGTCGAAGATGGCACGCTGGCGCAAGTCTGCTTCGGTGAGCACACGAGCTGCGTCGTCGAGGACGCTGCGGACGTCTCGCAAGTCCGCCTGCTGCCGCTCGTGTTCCAGCGTTCGTGATTGCTGGTCGCGATCGTGACTGAGACTCTCGGTTTGCTGATTGCGTTGCAGCGCGATCGTCGCGACGAGCTGGCCGTGCTGCTGCTTGAGAGCCTCGGCATGCTGGGCGGCCGGCTGGACTAGCGTTGCCTTCTGTTGCATCCAGCCGACTCGCAATGCAAGGGCTGAGATCACCAGCGGGACGACGGCGAGCGCGATGGAGGCCCAGAGCGGCACTTGTCGCGGCGGCGATAGTGAGCATGGTGGTGCCCGTGGACTCACTTCCACCCCCGCGACATCTGCGCTGTCCGTGCGCGTTCGAGCGCGAGCACGTGCAGATCGTGGAGGCGATCGGCGACGTGCGCGTCGCGTTCGACCAGTTCGTGGCCGAGATGCGGCCCCGATTGCGTGAGTGCGACTACCACAAGCCGAACTGGGTGCTCGCCGCCGAGGCAGCGATAGCGGCGATGGGTGCGGCCGAGACGGTTGCACGCGAGGCTGCTGGCGAACTAGCCGCAGAAGCCGACCGGATCGCGCGGCACAGAGGCGCAGACGATCGGACGCTTGACGAGGTTGAGGCTCTATCGCGTCGACGACGGTGTCGAGCTCGACGGTTTTGAAGGCTCCTGTGAAGTCCTTGACGAGCTCGACGGCGGCCGGGCTGGACAGTGCGTCGCCGATCATCGGGGTGCGGAAGATGACCGGGTGGACGCTGCCGACCGTGACGCCCACCGCTCGCATCTCGAGCCGCACAACGTCGACCATGGCCGCGACTCCGGCTTTACTCGCCGCGTAACTGGCCAGCAGAGGCGGGTGGATGTAGGCGATCATCGACGAGACCGCGACGAGGTGCCCGCCGGTTGCCTGTACGTGCGGGGCTGCAGCCTTCAGCGTTCGCCACACTCCGTTCAGGTTGATGTCGATGACGCGATCCCAATCGGCGGGAGCGGTCGGCCCCAACGTCTGCAGCGGGCCCAGGACACCGGCGCCGGCGATCACGACGTCGATCGCGCCGAAGTGCTCTGCGACCTCGCCGAAGATCTGCTGCTGAGCTTCGAAGTCGCGGACGTCGACGGCCCATCCGCGGGCGTAGCGGTCACCGCCCAACCGGGCGGCTCGGGCCTTGACGCCGTCAGCGGTCAGGTCGAGCAGGGCGACGTTGGCGCCGTGGGCGCGCAGGGCGCGGGCCAGGCCCGCACCGGAGGCCGCCGCCAGCGCCGGTGATCGCGACGGTCTTGCCGGGCAGGTCGAGCCTCACGGGGTCTCCTTGGTGGTGATCAGGACCTTGCCCTTGCTGCGGCCGGCCTGGACGTAGGCCAGCGCGTCGGGCGTCTGCTCGAACGGAAAGGTGCGGTCGATCACGGGGCGCAGCGTCCCGGCGTCGATCAGCGCCACGATCTGTCCGAGCTGGGCGCCGTCAGCGCGCATGAACAGGAACGAGTAGCGGACGCCGTGACGCTTGGCGGCCCGTCGGGTCCTGAGGCTGAGCAGCGCCATGACAGGCAGCAGCGGGACGCGCTTGCCCAGCTGCGCGGCGAAGGCCGAGTCCGGTGGTCCGGCGATGCCGATCGCAAGTCCACCGGGTTTGAGCACCGTCAGCGAGCGCACGAGCGTCTCGCCGCCTTGTGAGTCCAGGACGACGTCGTAGCCCGACAGTTCCTTGTCGAAGCGCTGGGTCTTGTAATCGATCACGACGTCAGCTCCCAGCGCCTTGACCCAGCGCATGTTTGTCGTCCAGGTCGTCGTGGGCACCGTGGCCCCGGGTGCTTGGTCAACTGGATCGCGTAGGTGCCGACCGTGCCGACGCGACCGTCGCGCGGCCGTCCGTAGACCTCGTCACCGACCGTGAACCTCGTCACATCCGATACAACCGCGATCACCGCCCCGGCCAGGTCACGGCCGAGGACGAACGGTGCCTTGTACGGCAGGATCGCCTTGTACTCGCCTGTCTGGACCTTGGCGTCGAGCAGGTTCACGGCGGCCGCGTCAATGTCGACGAGCACCTCGTGGTCTTCGACCGACGGTTCGGGCAGGTCAGTGAGCTCGGGCAGCTGCTTGTACTTCGTGACGACCCAGGCCCTCATGCGGCGGCGCCGGTCGGGTCGTCGGCGTCGAGGAACTCCAGGACCGCGGGGACGAACCGCTCGTGGTACTGGAAGATGCCGCCGTGCCCGGAGTCCGGGTAGATCTCGAGCTTGCTGTTCGGGATCCGTTCGGCCAGCGCGTGGGACTGGCTCGAAGCGACCATGACGTCGTTGTCGCCGTTGGCCACGAACGTGGGCTGAGTGATCTGTGACAGGTCGTGCGGCTCGCCGAGGCCGGCTTCGCGGATCGCCAGCAGTTGCGCGATCCGGGCCTGATGAGAGATGGGCTTGTCGCGATCGGCCGTGCGCTCACGCAACCGCGCGATGTACTCGGTTCCGGCCTGCTTGCCGACCGCGTTTCGGTTGAAGAACAGGAACTGTCGCGGATCGAGGCGCGTCAGTGCAGCCTTGGTGTACGCGCTGCCGACGATCAGCGGCATCTTGGTCAGTCCCTCGCCGCCGCGATGCCCGGTGCCGGTGAGGATCAGCCGCCGGACCAAGTCCGGGTTCTGCAGGGTGACCTCTTGCGCGACAGCCCCGCCGAGGGAGAAGCCGAGCAGGTCGACGTGGTCGTGGCCGAGCGCCCGGATGAACGCGGCGGCGTCAGCGGCCATGGCGGCGATCGTGTGCGGGACCTTGCCGCCGGACGCGCCGATTCCGCGGTTGTCGAAGGTGATGACGTGGCGCTGCTCGGCGATCGGGTCGATCACCCGGGGATCCCAGTCGTCCAAGACCGCCGCGAAGTGGTGCAGAAACACGAGCGGGGTTTCCCCGCGCGGGCCCAGCTGCCGGTAGGCGAACGACGTGCCACCGACGTCGAGGGTGTGGGTCGGCGTGTCTTTCCATGCAGAGATCGTTGCGGTCATAGGTCAGTCCTCCTGGGACAGAGCTCGGCCCTTGAGGAGGCCGCGGTTGGTGTCGAGTTGCCTCGCCGAGGGCCTGTCTCGGAACTTCGCGCAGGCCTGATCCCGGTCAGGCGGGCAATTGGTTGAGCTTGCGGATCTGCTTGTCGAAGATGGTGGTGGGCGCGTAGCGGCGCGCCTTGCTCACGCGGCGGGCGGTCTTACCGGCCGGGTATCTGAGCTTCGGGCGTTCGTCGGTGGCGGCGGCGACGATGGCGTGGGCGACGATCGATGGCGCGTCGCCTGCCTTCAGGGCGTCGGCAAGTCCGGCGTCGACGATCTTGCGTTGTTGGGCGTAGACCTGAAGCGGTGTGTCGGCGGCTGCGAGATTCGCGTCGAAGGAGGTCTTGGTGAACCCGGGCTCGACCAGCAGGACGCGGACTCCGTGCTCGCGGACCTCGTGGTCGACCGACTCGGAGTAGCCCTCGAGAGCGTGCTTGCTCGACGCGTACAACGCCATGTAGGGGACGGGAATGAGACCGACAATCGAGCTGACGTTGATGATCCTTCCGCTGTGCTGCTCGCGCATGTGCGGCAGTACGGCGCGGGTCATGCGGATCGAGCCGAAGAGGTTGGTCTCAAACAGCGCGCGGGCCTGCTCTACGGAGCTCTCCTCGGCAGCGCCGGCGACACCAAGACCGGCGTTGTTGACTAGCACGTCGATGCGGCCCGAGCGGTCGAGCACCTCGCGGACCGCGTCGGCCACCGACTGATCGTCGGTGACGTCGAGTGGCAGGAACACCACTTCCCCACGCTTCTCGCCCGGGGTCGCTCTGCGGCTCGTCCCGTACACCGTGAACCCAGCGCCGACGAGGGCGCGTGCGGCGGCCTCCCCGATCCCGGATGATGCTCCCGTCACCAGCGCTACTCGGTCTGTCTTGGGTGCCATCATCTGCTCCTTGCTCCAGTTGAATTACGGTCATAATATCATAGTACGGCTATAATGCAATAGCGAGTAGTGTGCGAGCCACCGGTTGACGGCCGACGGGTCAGACCCCCGCGTGACAGGGCCCACGGCATGATCGAGACCAGTTCGACGAGAGAGGTTCGCGATGCGATACGGCAAAGACCAGAAGCAGGCCACGAGACAGCGCATCCTCGAAGCGGCCGGGCGGCGCTTCAAGCAGGACGGCATCGACGGCGCCGGCGTGGCGGCCGTGATGTCCGACGCCGGCCTGACCAACGGCGCCTTCTACGCGCACTTCGCCTCCAAGGAAGATCTTGTGGCGAACGTCCTCGCCGACCAGCTGCGCGCCCAACGCCAAAGCCTCGACGCCCAGCCCGCAGACCGGGCGGGACTCGAAGCGTTCATCCGCTCCTACCTCTCTCCCGAGCACCGCGACCAGTGCGCCGCCGGCTGCCCATCTGCTGCGCTGCTCGACGAGATCGCCCGCCGCCCCGCCGCAACCCGACAAGTCTTCACCGACGAACTGATGGTCGAGATCGACGACATCGCCTCGCGCCTGGACCCGACCGACCTCGAGGCCGCCCGGACGGACGCGCTCACGGTCTTCGGGCTGATGGTCGGCACCCTGCAGCTCGCCAGGGCACTGACCGACCGCGACCTCTCCGATCGGCTGCTCGATCAGGGCGTGGAGACGGCCTTGAAGATGCTGGACGACTTCGCTCGTTAGCGGCGCGAACTTGACGCAAAGCTTCCCGCCCGCAGCGCCCGGTGCCGGAATCAGGATCGAAAGGCCCGCCGGGGTCCGCGTCTTACGTCCCGCTCCGCGCCGTGGCCGGTCAGGCTGATTTCGCAGCCCCGGCCTGTGCCGCGACCGCCGCCCTCGCAGGGACCGCCGGAGCCACCAACCGCACGGCTGACAACGGGCGTGCCGGCTGAGAACGGTCGGAACCCCAGATCCCAAGGCTTTCGGGACCCGCTTTGATGCGCGACGAGCATCTCGGCGTCGACCGCCGTGCACCTGCTGCGCGCGGAAACCGTGCATCTCGCGGGTGGTCGCTTTCGTCTCGGAGGCGCCCTCACAGCCGACGACTGCATCGGCGACCAAGCAGTGGCGCGGTCGGCGGGAATCGGCGTCGAGGCTGACGAAGCATTCGAGCAGCTCGAGCGCCTGAGCCGGTTCGCTGCTGCTGGCGAATTACGGGGTCCGTTGGATCGCGGGCCGCGAGCCCTGCCTGCGTGCTGGCGCAGGCGTTTGCCGCCCCGTTTGCGTTGCTAGCTCCGCTAGGCCGTTGACGGGTTCACAAACGAGTCATCTTCAGGCCGCAATAGCGGCCTGTTTGATTTTGTCCTCGATGGCGCCTTCGAATGCGCGGTAGGAGACGGCGAGCGGTGAGCGTTTGGCGATCTCGTTTGGGAGGGCGGGGTCGAGTTCGGCGAGGCTGGGGTTGACGATCCGCGTGTAGGTCTTGGTGAAGAAGACGGCCAGTCGGCGTCCCTCGCGGGTGAGCTCGTAGCGTTGGGTGCGGGGGATCCGCTGGATGAACCCTTTGCGGCGCAGGCGCCGGAGGTCGTAGGTCATCTGCCGCGCGGTGTAGCCGGGGATCAGTCCGGCGATCAGCTCGCGCAGCGAGCGGTTCGTCAACCCGGCGAACAGGTGTTGGAAGCTGCACAGGCAGGCGAGCAGCACCATCGTCCGGGGTTCCCCGAATCTGAGTCCGGGGGCGGGTAGGCCATCGGGGGTTAGGGATGGCAGCACCACGCGCTCAAGGAGCGTGGCGTCTGGTGCGCATGCGCACGCGTCAAGTTGGTGCTCCAGGAGGCGCTGGTTGACCTGATGACCGACGTCGATCAGCGCGTCCCAGTTCTCTGCGGTGACGCGGCGTTTGATCCCGAAGTCGCGGGTGTCGTTGATCGTTGTCTCGGTTCTGAGCGCGCGGCCTTCTTTGAAGTACTGCTTGACCTTCGAGGCGCGGAAGTGGATCTGGATCGCGGCCTCCACGCCGTGGTTGAAGACCTTCGTCTGGAACCGACCGGGGGTTCGCCTGGTGACCCGGCGGCCGAAGATCACTGCCGCCTGGTCGGGGCGGCCGAGGGTGAGCTGGTCGGGGAGCGTTTGCTCAAACCAGGCGCGTCCGGCGATCGGCCGATCGAACATGCGGGTGTCGGAGATCTCCAGCTGCCGGAACGCGAGGTCGTAGACGTAGCCGCGCCGGCGGTCCTCGTCGCTGAACGGTGAGGGCAGCGCCGCCTGCCAGCGCTCGAAGAACAACCACACATCCTCGGCCGAGAGGCTGTTGCAGACCTCGGCGAGCGCGTCGGGCTGCTCGCAGGACGCGAAGCCGTTATCCAACGCCTTGAAACTGATGTCTTGCTGGGCGGCCTGCTGCTTGGCCCACTCGTTCCCGTTCAAGTAGATCCATACGGGGAACGGCGCATAGGCGATGGTCTTGATGAACGTCGGTCCCCAGTCGGGATCGCGGATATAGATGTAGTAGTTGTTGGGAAAGATCGATTGGCGGCGGTAGACGAAGTGCGGGTGCCCGTCCGGGCCGCCGTCGCGCCAGCCACGCCACGCGCTCGTTTTCTCCTGCGCGATCCCGACCATCACCACGCCGTAGCGGCCCTCGCGTTCGGCGGCCTGGAAGTGCTTGCGGGCGATCTCTTCCTTCACGTCGCCCTTGACGAACTTCACCGTCGGGATCTCGTTGCTGGCGATGTAGTCGTTGATCTGGTTGACGTAGTCACGGCCGATCTTCCCCAACACCGCCGGCGACGGGATCGGGAACCCGCGATCCAAAAGAAACCGGATCACCTGCCCCTCGCACATCAACCTCGGCACGTACCCCTGCAAGAACAAGCGGTCCACGGAGCGGACCTGCAGGCTCACGTGATCGGCGAGCAGGCTTGAGATCGTGGCCACGGTGGTACCTCCAGTAACCGCAAGGTGCAAAGCCCCGAAGGGGCTTCCAAGCGGGCGCCACTCGCCCGCGCTCTAGATCGGAAGGTACCCCGCGGCCACAGCCAGCGTCCCGCAGGGACGCCCCCGCGAGCGGGGCTTATACCGAACCCCGACCGCCTCCAAGATCACCGCGGCGCTTGAACAACCGCTCGGCGGTATGAGGCTCGCTGTGTGTCACGAACGCTGAAGGAGGAGTCGTGTAGAAGACCCTACATAGGCGTAGCTGTGCAAGAGATGGAGGCTTGTTGGCTCTCCAGCGTCGGCCCACGGGGGCAGGCGCTAAACCACCGGATGCTGCGTTGGCTGAAGACCGTCGTGGTGAGCGATCCGGAAAAGGCGCGGTTGTGATCGCGTCAGGTGGGGACCAGGAAGACGTTCCAGAAGCGCTCGGCCGGGGTGACCCGGTGGGGCGTGCGCTGTTGAGGCGTCGAAACTCAGAGACGGCATCAAAACCGGGGGTCCTAGCGAGCCCCTCGGGATCAGCCTGGCGGATACCCGTTTGCTGGCCAGGTGGTGCCCGGCGTAGAGGCGGCGTGAGCCTGGTCTGCGGCTCTTGCACGGAACGTGAGAAGGCGAGCGTCGATAGCGGCCGTCCGGGCCTGCGGGTCAGTACGACGGGCGGCGAGAGGGAGCGTGTCAACGGCAGAAACCGGAGGCATTGAGTACCAGTCGCGGCGCTCGCTGGCGGACCGGCTCGTATTAGCTGTGAAGCCGCTGCTCGCTGGGGTGGTGGTGGAGCGAAGGGGCCGGCTCACCAGGAATGTCCATGTCGTTCAACCAGGGCCGCGAGGTTCTGGGAGGAAGCGAAGATGAGCAAGCCAAAGCCGAAGGACAAGCCGTTTGCGATTCCCAAGCAGTTGGTCTGGGAGGCGTACCGGCAGGTCGCGGCCAACAAGGGTGCCCCGGGGGTGGATGCGCAGACGCTGGAGGAGTTCGAGGCCGATCTTGAGAACAACCTTTTCAGGATCTGGAATCGGATGAGCTCAGGGTCCTACTTTCCGCCCCCAGTCAAGGCGGTCGAGATCCCCAAGCCGCACAGCCCGGGGGTCAGGGTGCTCGGCGTGCCGACGGTCGCTGACCGGGTCGCTCAGACGACGGTGGTGTTGACGGACACCGAAGATGGTGATGACGGCGACGTCCGAGATGGTGATGAGCGGAGACCCGCGAATTTGCGAAAGAAGTCTCCGGATGGTTGGCATTTCGGTCGCGGCGTTCGGTTCGGACGTTGGGGTTTGGGCTGCCGCGCCCTTCGGCGCTGATCAGATTGGGCAGCGAGGGGGGGCGAGGTGGCAGCCGGGTGCCGGGAGGTTGGTCGTCGTGGTGGACGGCTGCGGCTGTGCCCGGACCTCGAGGATGTTTCTGGCCTGGGATCGTCCGGATGTCACGGCGCGGCGTCCTTGCCGCTTGATCCTCAGGCGCTGGCTGGCGTTCGGCTGGCTGGTGGGGTGGCGTGCCAGAGCTCGGCTGGGCGGCCTGCGGTGAGGATCTTGGTGTGATGGGCGCGGCCGGCGGCGGCGAGGGCGGCGAGCGCTTGCTGGATTCTGTTTGAGGGCTGGTGGCGTTCGAGTAGGTCCGAGAGCTGGGTTCGGGTCAGTCCGTCGGGGTGGTGGATGAGCGCGGCGTGGAGTTGTTCGGCGAGCGGGTCGCCGGTCGCTTGCCCGAGCGCCCATGCGGCGGAGCGGGCGGCGTAGTCCCAGAGCGCGAGCGCGGCCTGGAGGTGCTGGGGCTGGATGTGGCGCTGTCCGTCGAGCAGCGCGTAGAGGAGCGCGAGGCGGATCGTGTGCGCTTCGGCGCGGGCCGTGAGGGTGCCGGCGAGGCCGTCGCCGGGTTGGGTGAGCTGCGGGTAGGTGTGCCACCACAGCTCGCGGGCGGCGTGATCGAGTGTGAGCTGTCCGGCGGCTTGGGCGTGTTTGAGGATGGTGGCGAGGTAGCGGAGCAGGCCGGTGTCCTTGAGCGGGTCGGGGTTGCCGCCCTCTGGCAGCAGCCGCACCCGTCTGACCGAGGCGAGCACGAAGCGGTTCATGAAGCCGTTGGCGATCTCGACGGTGGTGGTGTGGCGGCGCAGCTCGGTCTGGGTGATGTGGCCGATGATCGAGATGTGCGCGTCGGTGGCGCGGGCGGGGGCGGTTCGTGTGAGGAGCGCGAGCGGGCGGCCATCCCACGCGGAGCGAAGTGTCGGCGACAACGTCGAGATCTCGCGGCTGGTGGATTTCAGGACGGAGGCGAACTCGGGCTCGATCACGAGCAGTCGTTTGTCGTCGGTGCCGGGGTCCTGCGCGCTGGGGTCGCGGACCTTCCACACCAGCCCTTCGCCGCTGGACAGGCCGGTGGTCAGCCGGGACGGGAACGCGGGGTCTGCCTCGGTGAGCAGCTTGGTGACGTGGTCGAGCGAGCTGCCCTTCCGCGCGCGGCTTGAGTCACCGATCAACAGGAGGAACTGGTTGGGGTGATGCCGGGTCGCTTCAACCTGGAACCACGCGCCGCGGCCGATCAGCGCGCCGCAGCAGACCAACAGCTGGGTGAGGATCGCGACCGGGTCGGCCTCCGTGTTCGGCGCGATCTTGTCAACGATCGCGCCGGGCAGCCCGTGGAACGCCTCGTTGGCTGGCGGTGGCGGCCAGCCTGCGGGCGCTGGGAGCGTGATGCCTGCGGGCTGGCCGGTCGCCGCGATCTGACGGGGTGCTGTCTGGATCGAACAGCGAGATGATCTCGCCGGTCACTCGGCAGCGATCTCGGTGACCGCGGCGCGCGCGGCGCTCTCGTCGCAGATCGACTTGTTGGTCGAGTAGGCGGCGATCAGTGATTGGGTCGCGAGGTTGTTGACCTGCCGGGGCAGCCCGCGGGAGGCCTCGTGGATCAACGCGACCGCGTCATCGGAGAACAGTGTGTCGGAGCGGCCGGCGAGCTTGACGTGATGGGCGATGTAGTCGCCGGTTTCTTTGCGGTCCATCCCGTCGATCGTGCAGCGCAGCGCGATCCGCTGATCCAACGCGGCGAACACGCCCTGGCGGAGCTTGCGGCGCAACGTCGGCTGGCCGAGCAGCAGGCACGCGAAGGTCGCGCGGGAGTCCATCTCGGAGTTGGTCAGCATCCGCAGCTCCTCGAGCTGCTCGACCGACAGCATGTGCGCCTCGTCCAAGATGAGGACCACGGTCTTGCCGCGCTCGGCGGTCTCGGCGGCGAGCAGGTCGGTCGCTTGCGGGATCAGCGTCGCCCGGTAGAACCGGGGCGTCGCGCCGAGCGCGGAGACGATCTGGGTGTAGATCCCGCGCGCGCCGATCGCCGGGTTGGGCAGGTAGATGATCGTGTGACGGCTTGCGTCGAGCATCGCGGTCGCCGCACGGGCGGCGACGGTCTTGCCGGCGCCGACCTCGCCGCACACCACGCCGAGCGCCCGCTCGGTGATGATCCAATCGATGCGGGCGACGGCCTCTTGGTGAGCGGCGGAGCCAAACAGCATCGAGGTCGCCAGCTCCTTGGTGAACGGCGTGCGCGACAGCCCCCAGTGCGTCCTGAGACGATTGATGCTCATCCGATGCTCTCCTTCGTGTCCTGGTCGTCGTTGTCGGCGTTGTTGTCGTCGTTGCTGCCCGGACTGGGCAGGTGGCGGTAGTCGATCCGCTTCTGGAGCTCCCGCTCGCGGCGCTGGCGGATCAGGCCGAGGTAGTCGATCCCCGTCGGCTCGGCCGGCTTGGCCGGCGGCTGCGCGCGTGGGTGCACATGCCGCTTGATCTGACGCGGGACGGCCAGCCCTCGATGATGTCCGTCGAGGCGAACCTCGACCTCGGCCAGCTCGAGCGGGTCGAACACCAGCTCCACCCGCCGACCCGCCAGCCCGGGGTCGACCTCGTAGGTGTTGCCGTGCATCCCGACCGTGCCGGTCCTCGACACCGTCCTGCGTTCTGACCAGCGGAACGCTTCGCGCAGCGCCCGCTCGCCAGGCAGCGCCGGCGGTCCCTGCGCGAGGAACCGCTCAAGCGGTGTCTGCTCGGTCTCCGAGTGCACCCGCCGGTGATAGACCTGCTCCACCCACGCCTGGAACAGCTGGTTGATTCCCTGAAGGCTCGCGGGCGGATGGTCCTCGAGCTCGACCAGCCATTGCTGGCGAACGGTCCGAAACACCCGCTCGATCTTCCCGCGCCCCTCCGGCCGGCCCGGCCGGCTATGGATCAGCCGGATCCCCAAGATCGCACACGCCCGCAGCAGCTGGCCGGACACGAACGGGCTGCCGTTGTCGACGTAGAGGGCCTTCGGGACCCCGCGCGAGGCGATCCCCGCCCGCAACGCCACCGAAGCATTGAGCACGTCCTCCCGCGCTGCCCACCGATACCCGCACAACAAGCGGCTGTGATCGTCAAGGAAGCAGAACAGGAACGTGCGGTGGCCGCCGACGATGGGGCCGTGCAACGCATCCCCGGTCCACAACTCGTTGCGGAACCCGGCCTCGAACCGCCCCAGTGCACGCCCGATCTCTCCGCCCTTCCACGGCAACCCAACCGCCACGAAGTGACGCTGGATCGTGCGCGCCGACGGCGAGCTGCCCTCCGTCTCCACGATGATCCGATGGATCTGCGCCGCCGTCCTGACCGGCTGCTCGCGGCGTAGCGCGCATGCCAGCTCCAACAACCTGGCCGGCGTCTGGTTCGGCATCCGCCGCGACGCCGGAACCAGCGCCTCGAACCCGCCCTCACGATACGCCCGGATCCAGCGATCCAGCGTGTTGCGCGACACCCGCACCCACCGCCCATCCAGGCCGAGATGCTCGCGAGCGGCCAACGCCCTGACCAGCATCCCGCGCTCTCGGGGCGAGAGCGACGGATCGACCGCAGCGCCGACGACCCTCCAGCGGAACACCCCGATCTCCTGCGCCCTGTCCACATCAACCTCCTGACCGTCGCTGACACCCAGCGGCCAGGATCGCCCTCACTCAGGCACCGGCCAAGGCGATCTCGTGTTGATCGCAAGCAGCCCGCCCGCGGTCAGCGCCGACACCCACGACCACGGCGGCCTGGACCGCAGCACCAGCGACGCCACCCTTGTGCACACGCCGATCGCCTCGAGTGCATCAGCCGCCAGCGACCCCCGATCGGCCGGTGGATCCAACGAGGCGTCCAGCGCCCGCGCCCACCACAGGAAGTGAACCGCGATCACCTCCGCGCGAGATCGGAACCGCCGCCGCCACTCCCGCACCGTCTCCCCGGGCACCCCCAACCGCTCCCCAGCCCGGCGATACCCCTCCCGCCCCAGCGACAGCAGCGCCTCGCCGATCACATCCGCCACATAGACACGGCGCGCCAGACACACGTCCGGCAACAGCACGTGCGTCGTGCCGCAGCCCCGATCACGGCAGCGACCACGACGCGGCCGCAGCCAACGAACCCCTGAGTGCGTGCGGACCTGACGCAGCCGCGCGCAACCCCAGCCCCCCAACACGCCGCCACCACAGCACGGGCACAACAAGCGGCCAGCAGCGAGATCCGCCTCGACCACAGCACGATCGTCTGAGACGATAAGCACGACGTCCTCCAACCGGCGTCACGAGGCCCCCTCGTCTCACCCCATCAAGGTTTCGGCGAGGGGGCCCCAATCAACAGGATCACCACCATCCTGTCGCCCCCGGCGCCCTACCGCCGCCTCACATCACCACCCAACACGGCGCTCGACACCGGCGCCACCACCATCCAGCACGTCGCTCAACATCGCCTGACGCCTGCGCCTGCGCGAGCAGCGGTTGCGGCAGTTGGCGTCATGCGTGTCTCTCTGAGCGTCTCTTGCTCGGTTTGCATAGGCTTTTGCAGACCCAAACGGAGGAGAGGAGTCCTATGTCGCTGGAGGACGAGGTTCAGCACATCATGGATGTGGGCGCGACGGCGACCCCAGCGGGTATCCGCGCCCTTACTGAAGACCCTCGGTGTATCGCTGACCCCGTTGGCGAACTCGTTATGCCGATACTCACTGCCTACCGCGAGGCGATCTTGCGCGTTGCCCGTGAGATAGACGAGAGTCGAGACGCAAAGCAGGCCGCGCGATGGCATTTCGCCAATCGTTTCGCCAAGCCCTGCTAGAGACCCCCGAAGCAGCGAAGCAGAGCCCCTGAGCACGAGTAGGGTTCCGGTGGCAAGGGAACAGAAACCAAAGCTACGGTTTGGTGAACAGTCCTGGGTCGGGGCCCGGGCCCCCCGTGTCGCGACGAGCTGGAGGCACGCCTCGCCCGCACGGACGGAGCACGCCGTCTGCTTGTTCGCAAGCGCCAGACGGAACGCTCGTCCGTGCTTACTTCCACTGACGCGTAACCGTCAATCCTGCTTCGTTGCTAAGCCGACACCGTCGTTCGTTCGGCGATGCGTGGGGGCGAGTGGCGCAGCTCCTGCCAGTGCATCGTGGAGCGGGTGCGCGCGCTCCGGGGGTTGCTTGCTCATCCGCGCGTAACTCCTACGCGCTACCGCCCTAGGGAATTCTCGTGATCAACCCTGGGAGAAAACCGTGATCGCGGGCACTCTCGCTGTACGGCCTTGGCGCAGTGCTCGCCGCCGATGCGCCGCACATGCCGGGGTCTATAGATAGAGAGTTGCTGCGGAAAACGGGCCTCAAGACCCCGCCACCCGGCGCTGCCGCCGCGTAACCCGGTTTTCCGTACCAACTCTCTACCGACCCAACACGAGCTCGACCCGCTGATACCGAGCGCGCGAGGCGGTGCAGAAACTCATGCTCGGCGGCGTCGTGGTCGCCGACGACGTCCGGACTTGGTTCGACCTCGATCGGCTGCCTGACGGCGCCGGCGCGCACGTCTATGTTCCGCAGAACATGCAGCCGCTCGAGCTGGCGCTGTCACCGCCGGCGCCCGTCCCGCAATCGGCTACGCAACCACAACCACTGACCCCAACGCGGCCCATTGTAAGGCCCGCCGGGTGTCGATCGGCGCGCTACTGCTCGACCCGCCCCCGTACCTGGAGACCGCGATGACCGCATTGGCGTCCCGCTTTGAGCAACGCGCCTGTGGCGCGGGCGTCCAGGCCGGCGGGGCTGATTTACGTGTGCGGCTACCGCCACGGGCCGCTGTTCCGCAACAGAACAATGGCACCGGCGGCCCGCTGAGCTACCAGGTCGACATGCTGCTGGCCCTCCCCAAGGTCGGGAGCGTGAAGGGTCGGTAGGAGGCGCGGTCCCGTAGTGGGTCGGGTAGGGCGATGCGGTAGCGACGGGTGAGCGTGATGTGTTCGTGCCCGAGGGGCTCAGGCGTTCGACGTGCTCATCGGCACGAGTACCTCACCCCCGCACACAAGGCATCAACAGGATCGACCATGCCTACATCTCTCTCAGCCGGCGACATCGTGCGACATGTCGCGCTCTGTCGAAGCTTCCGCCCGCATTTCGACCTTTCGATTGCTAACGAGCCCCCGTGCAGCTGAGCAGACACAGCTTGCTGCCGCTGTCGCGGACCGCGCGCAGAGATTGTGTGTAACCCTTCGGGTTACACACAGCAACGACGATGACAACGACGAGATCCGCAATGGGCGACGTTCATCGGCCCCTGCTGCGCTGTCGCAAAGGGAACGGGTGCGGCAGTGTCGTCCGATGCCCGTGTCGCTTTCGCTTTCACAGCGATTGACCGCGGCGGCAGTCGCGCCTGTTGCCCGCGACCCAGACGACGTGCTCGAGCCCCGACTCACAGCAAACTCTCACCAGAGCCGCAGCGAGTTCCTACGCGCGTGCTGGACTGCGTGCACCACGGCTAACGCGCATCGCGGTTGTCACACGTGTTTTGTCCGGGGGTCGAGGTGTGATGACGAGGCTTCGCCACGCGCTCGAAAAGCTGCCGGAACCCCGTGGTCGCGCGGTTAGCCTGGGCTCCGTCGTGCCGGTCGCGTTGAACGTCAGCGTGCGGTGCGGCGGCGGCTCGTGCTAGTGACTCGCGCCCATGGCGTTGCAGGTCGCGCAGATAGTCCAGGTGCACCTGCCAGTGCGGGTCGCTCGCCAGGTCGCCCGCGAGTCGCGCGGTGTCGTCGTGAGCATCCAACAGCTCATAGACAAGGCCCGTGAGGTGTGCACGGGACATCCCTGCCGTGGGTTCTGCCGTGGGTTTCGAGCGCGACATTCGCGAGAGGGGGAGTCAGTACGCCATAGGCCGCACGGTTTCAGCGGCCTTCTCATATTGATGATAGGTCATCGGGCTGTTTGACTTACGGCGTGGCCGGCGCGTGAGCATCGCGGGCGCGGCGAGGCGAGCTCCGCCACGACTCATTCCAGCGGGGGGGGTGACCGCGCATCCGGGAACGAGAAGCTACCCCAGCAGTACGTTAAGTCAAGACCGGCAAAAGCCGAATAGACCGATGTACTACGCATCGTCCGGCATTTTCGCGGGGATGAGGATCACGGCCGGGGGCGCGTGGCGGCGGCTTATCGTGCCAGGATCAAACGCCGCCATCGGCGTTACGTTGCAATCGTGGCCGCCCCGACGTTTTCGGCCATCTGATGCAGAGCGTGTAGTTGCCTGTATGAGAATGATCGCGTCGGTGAGCTTTAGCCAATTTAGTCAATGTTTCTGGAAGAACGTGCCTTTTGAAATCGATGATGATCGAAGCAGCCGTTTACTCAACAGCAGCAGTGACGGTCGGACCGCAATTTAGCAATTAGCCGGTTGGGCGGTAACAGCGACTATTCCGCGGGAAGGGGTTAGCACGATTTCGCCGCAGTCCGGCACGTTGCCATGTTCCCGCGGTTCATCCACACGCAAGTCCGCCCCCACTTTCTATGGACAGACGGACATACCGGGCTCGCGAATCCTGGACGGGCGCGCTTGTGAGCGACCATCCCGCGCGCGAACATGCCATTGGTTAACGAGGCGACGTTTCGTTCCTCTCCTCCCGTCGCTGAGCAACCGGGGGGCCGCCGGAGCACATGCCGGCGGCCCCTCCTCTATCCAAGTGGGCCGTCCACTCGCCAGTTCCTCGCGTGCGTATCCGGCAGACGGCGACGCGCGTTTGACGGCTGCACGCACCGTGGTCCGGAGAGACGTTGCGCTGCGTGCGCCTGACGGTTCTCGATCATCGACTCACATGGTTCGTGGACGTGACCGTGCGCTTGAGCTTGCCGCGAATCCCGAGCCCGATCACGGCGAGTGTCGCCTCCATGCCCTCGCGCAGCGAGCCTGCCGCGCCCGGGTGCGTGTGGTCGAGCTCGTCGGCAAGGCGTTCGAGTTGCTCGAGCGCGCGGTGGTCGGTCTCGGCCCACGCGCGACGCGCCCAGCTTGTATTCGCGGGGCCCCTACCCCGGTTTTCCGTACGAACTCTCTACCGACCCCTGAGTGGGATCTCCCGGTAGGCGTCACCCTTGCCCGAGCGCACGATGACCAATCGCTTGCGCGCCGACGTCCGCGCGTCATCGACGCCGAACGCGACGAGCTCAGCGAGGCGCAGCCCGGTCGCTGTCGAATGCGGAACAGAGGCCGCGCGTCCAGCCTCGGCCGCCGACGCTTGCCGAACGGTAAGCCCGCGGGGAGAAAGCCCAACGGGGTCCAGCCACTGTCGGCGAGCAGGGACGTCGTGTTGCGCGGTGTCAGGAAGGAAGCTCGCGGATGACTGGGATAGGGTCCGTGCCCCGACCCTCAGCCCAGCAGGAGGAGTCGATGCCGCCCGCCAAGAAGCCCGTTTCGCAGTCCCTGCTCCGCTCCCCGGTGACGTTTACGGACCCGGCCGCATTCAAGCAGCTGACCACCAAATCGCTCGACGCCGCTCAAGAGGCGCTGGCGGAACTGCGAAAAGGCACCGGCCGCGATGTCGGTCAAGGCGCCCGCGACCTGTACGGCGATCTGCGAACGTTCGTCAGCAGCGCGCGGCGCGACACTGGCAAGCTCGCCAAGGCGTTGCAGCGCGACTTCACCCAGGCGCAAAAGCAACTTGCCCGGGGCACGGCCGCCGGAAGCGCTCGCACCAAGCCTGCCGGGAGCCGTTCGAGCAAGACCGCCTCCACGTCCAAGCGGAGCACCAGCACAGCTCGCTGAGCGCCCGGCGCACCCCCAACGCTCTCGCCCCGACCCCCGGGCGTCACCCTCGCCAAGCGGCGACACGCGTCAGCCGGCCGCAAGGAACAGGTTTCCGACGCTCGTCGACCTCGGGGCCCCGCACCCGTTCAAAGGCCAACCGTCCCGCTCCGAGGTCGTCCACAGGCGTTACCCGGCACTGAGCTGAGGCTCAAACGTCGACCTTGTAGTTGAGAGCGAGCTCGTCGCCGGGAACGCCATGCAGCCCCCAGTTGTGGCGTGGCGTCTCGGTCAACGTGATCTCCACATTGACCGGGGTCAGTCCGGCTTCTGCCTGCAGGTGCTCAAACAGCAACCGAATCAGTTCCTTCTTGGCGTCGACCGTGCGACCCTCGAAGAGGCTAATCTCGATGATCGTGTAATCGTCAGAGCGGTCAGGCGCTGGCGGGTAGAGGTAGTCCTCGGGCTCGAAGTAGAAGAAGCGATGTGCCCTCTTATCCTCGGGATACTCCAGCGCACCCGTGACCGCCCGGTGGATAGCCGAAGAGACCGCTTCTCTTCGCGCACGCAAACGGTCGGCTCGGCCATAGACCTTGACTTGCGCCATTCGCGCCGCAGTATGCCAGCCACGCGGCTGCGAGTTCGCCGATCTGGTGCGGCGCATTCGGGACTGAGGAGGGCGTTCAGGGGTGATCACGGATGGGGCAGGTGGATTCGTCCTCCGCAGCCCCGGCTGTCAGCCGCTGCGCCGCCCAACTACAGTCCGAACCGCCGATCGGGGTCGGGTGATCAGGGTGCTAACGGAGCGGCTGCCGACACTCGCACGACCCACCCCCTTCCAACGTTTCAAACGTTCGAGCTCAGCCACCCCGATGCCGACCCACCAAGGCACCGGCATACCGACCGAACGTGGCGCCGAACAACGCCATCGTCAGTCGAGCGGAACCGCAGTCGCGACAGGCGCAACGAATTCGACGATCGCGACGCCGCCGAATTGACCAGCGCGATCGAGGGAGCCACAGAGCAGCTGGCGTGCGAGTCTTCGCCGGGCAGCCTGGGAAGTGTCTGGTGACAGATCGCTGGAGCGCGGTACCTGCTCGGCCAGCCGCGTCATCGGACGGCCGTCAAGGCGGTGCCTATGCAAGACGGCGCCTCTGCTTGCCGGAATTCGAACGCTGAGCAAATTCGGTCCGCCTCTGATTTCGCGTCGATGCAGCGGCGCCGAGCGGGCAGCCGGCAACGGGCTCGCCGCTTGTGCATTCGCCCAGCAGCGGTCGTCACGACCGCCGCGATCGGACGGGTGCTTCGCGACAAAAGGAATCGCCAGCTCGGCCGCGTCCCGCGCGATTGCATGGGCGACGTAGGAGTCGCCCCGGACAAGCGCCAGCGGCGCTTCGGCGGACGATCGCATCCGCCCAATCTCGAGCGTCCGGCTGCCGCGGTCCGCACGATCGCTCTTTCGTCCTCGTGCGGCCTCGTCGCGCGATCGCGTTGGCCAAGGGGATCGTCGCGATCCGGCTTTACGCGCGCCGCGGTGCGACTGCTGGTATCGCCCAAACTCGAGCGCCCGGGCCCCGGCCGCCGCGTGCCTGCGGCGGACAAGAAACAGGCGTCAGATCCGCCCGGCAACGCTCTTCTCCAATGAGCGCGGAGCAGTACTCACGCCGTGACCGCTCGGCCCGGCGGCTTTGCGAGCGCGGCGGTGCCGGAATTGTGCGCTCGCGCAGGGAGCAGACCGCCGACCACACGCCGACACCGCCCGCGAACGGTTCCCGCTGCGAGTGGTCCAGGCGCCGAGAACGCTTCGGACGCGATCCGCGGCCCGCTGCTGCGTCGCGTGATTATGTGCAGCTCGAGTTTCGGTGTGAACGACGTGAACGAACGACCCTCGGGATGGTCATGCTGACGCGATATGTGAGGCATGTGAACGACGCGAGCGACGTCACGGACGTGAACCAGCTCGTGAGCGGGCGCAGCATCGGCGAAGTACACCCGCCTGCGGCGTCCCCCGCCGAGCGCGACGAGACCGGCCCCGGCGTCAGCCGCTGTTGTTCGATCGCCGCCCTACACACCATCGAAAATCGGAGTGCTGCTGCTCCGCGAGCTGCAGCACTCCGTATCAGCATGCCAACGATCTGACCCCGATCACGACACCGCGCGGGTCGGCCAGCGACGGGCGGCGACCCAGTCGCTAGAGCTGCAGCCCGGCGCTGGCGGGAATCACTGGTGGGCGGCGGGCGTGGACGGTGTTGATCACCTCGCTGGTGTCGATTCCCTGCAAATAGATGCTCGTGATCCCGAGGTTGCTGTGTCCTAATTGCCGCTGGATCACGGGCAACGGGACGCCTTCGCGGGCCATCTCGACAGCGTGAGCATGGCGGAGCTGGTGCGGGGCAAATCGGCGTCGCACCCCGGACGCGACGACCAGTCGCCGGAGCTCGGCACGGACCGCGGTGGTCGCCCACGCACGCCCGCGGGTGTTCCCCTCGATCACGCAGAACAACGGGCCGACCGGGAGCGTCACGCGGTAGCCCGACCAAACACCCAGGATTTCCCAAGCCCAGTCATCCATTCCGACCTCTCTGCGCTTCCCTCCCTTCCCAAACCTGACAAGCAGCGCGCCGCGGCGTGGCTCGAGGTCGGACTCGGTGAGCATCAGCGCTTCTGAGATCCGCAACCCGCTGCGCCACAGCACGACGATCAGTCCACGCATCCTGGCGCCGTGGATCCCGTCGCCGGCCTGGCGCATGATCGCGACGATCTCCTCGGCCCGCGGCGGATCCGCGGGATAGCGCATGCCCTTGTTCCTCGGCGGGCGACCGGCGTGATGACCCGGAAGCGTCCCTGGCGAGCGCCGCCTGCCAGCCGCGTCCAACAACGTGGGCTCCGACATCTCCTTCTCCTCACCTCGTGAGCCCACCGTGCGTGGGCTCTTCGAGAAGCGACTCCATCAGCCGATGTCAGGCCCGTGTCGCTTGTCCGAGTTGGGGGCACCAGTCGGACGCCTCCGTGCTCGCTTTCCTGCTCATGATCTGGGGTCCTGTGTTCGGCATGGTGAGCTTGGAAGGTCGGGAACTTGCCGCTCGTGAGCTGCGTGCGCTTGCAAGCTGGGACGTGGGAAGCCGAGCTACCAGACCTCGAAGAGCGGCCGCTCGCCACGTGCGACGGAGTCGAGAAGGTCTCGGAGCTTGGTGGCGAGCGTCGTGAAGGTGGCGGATGACTCGATCACGACTTCAGCGAGGTAGAGGTCGCTGGTGTCTTGCACGAACACCGTCCATTCGCCGTCGATGACGGGCGGCGGGGTGTCCGGGATCCCTCCGTCGTTGATCGAGAGGTCGAGCAGCAGTTCGCCGTCGAGTTTCGCAGTACAGCCGCAGTGGATCGTCGTGCGCGCCCTTCTCGAGCTCGAGATAGGGACGAAGCCCGACGGCGTGGAGCTCGCCCAGCAAGGTCGACCACGCCACCGTCGCTGCACGAAGCCGCTCGGCACCCAGCTCATCAATCGGTGGATAGAGCGCGAACGACACGACAGCATCCTACGCCCGGGTCGGCGGCCGGTCGATGCGCCTCGGCCCGCGGTCAGGCGCAAATTCGAGGCTTGTCGTGCCCCGGCGCGGCAATCGCCAAGGGCCTACACCCAGGGTCGTCGGAGAGTCAAACCGGCAAGAGCGCTCCTGCGTGCGCGGCGAGCATTTGCGACTCGGCGGCCGCCTCGGTCCAGGCGATCCGCTTGGAGCGGCGGCTCTTACCCGGGCGTGGGGAGCTGGTAGCCGCGGTCGGCTTTCCGCACCTCGCCGCTCTTGGCGAGCTTGCTCAGCGTCGTTGAGACGGTGCCGCGCGCGAGTCCGGTCGCGGCGGCGACTTCGCCTGCGGTCATCGGCTTGCCGTCGCTGAGCGCCGCGAGGACCCGAGCTTTCGTCTCTCCGGGCGCGGTGCGCCGGCCTGTTCTGGTCGTGGTGGTGGCTGGCCGGGGAGCGGTCGACCGCGCCGGCGGGCGCGTCTTGGGCTTGCTGGGCGATGGTGTGCTGCGGGGGTCGAGCGCGGCGAGCGCCCGGCGAAGCTTGTCGGCTTCGGCGTGCAGCTGGTCGAGGCGGTCCTGGATTTCCTTGCGTAGGCGGTCGATCACAGCGGGCGGGGCTCCTCGCTCGGTGGTGGAACCGGGCGATCCGACATCGAGACAGTAACCCGATCCGCGCTGGATCGCCCGCTGTGAGCGCGTACGCTGTAGGGCGACATGACCGCGAAGGAGAAGCTCCGCGAGGCCGTCGAGCGGCTCTCAGAGCATGAGGCCGAGGAGACGCTGCGGTTCCTCGATGCGCGCTCGCGCGACCCGCTGCTCGACGCCGCGCTCCGCGCGCCGGTGGACGATGAGCCAAGCAGCCCCGAGGAGGATCAGAGCGCCCGGGAGGCGTGGGCGGAGTACGAGCGCGGCGACGCGGTTCCTTTGCGCGAGCTCCGCAACGAGTTTGGGTGAGCGATCCGCGGTGGGGGATCGAGGTCACGCCGCGGGCGCGCCGCGACGTGCGCAACCTCGACCCGCCCGTCTCGCGTCGTGTACGCGAAGCGTTGGAGCGGCTTGTCGAGAACCCGGCCGAAGCTCAGCTCGTGCGCTTGCAGGGGAGCGATGAGCTGCGCTTGAGGGTCGGGGATTGGCGCGTGCGCCTACGCCTCGATTCCGCGACCCGCACGATCGTCGTGCTGCGAGTCCTCCCGCGCGGACGCGCCTACCGCGACTGACCCGACGCCGGCACGACCACACGGGGGCCGCGTCGAGGATTCCGAGCTGGTCCGGGCCGGGCCGGTAGAGCAGGCACGTCAAGTCAATCGCTCTCAAGGAGCGAGCCCAGGTCTGCCCAGTGGCCGGATGCCGAGGCTGCTCAGGCAGTCTGGCTGAGTTGTCGGCATCAGAGCTCGCGGCCGAACGCTTGCTCGCGCTCTGCGCTGATCTCGCGCGCTTGCTCGTGCCCGGGGAATCCGCGCGCTTGGCGGTAGACCTCGACTTCGGACGCGAGCTGGAGCCGCTGTTGTTCGTACGCGTAGCGGTGCTCCATGGCGATCCGGGACGGGTCCGGTCCGAGCGGTCCGTCACGGTCGACGTCGACGTCGACGTCGACGTCGTACGCGAGGCGGTGGCGTTCGATCTGACCGGCGAGCCGCTCCCAGTCTTGGGCGAGTCGCACGCCGGAGACGGGGCGGTCATCGATCAGCTCGCGGACGTGCGCCGGCGGCTGGATTACTGCGGACTGCGCCTGGCGGTCGATCTCGCGCTCGTGGCGTTGCTCAAGCTCGCGGCTGGCGGCGATCCCTGAGGCGAGTCGCGCGCCGTGCTCCCGGAGCCACTGGTCGGGGGGGCGGCCGGCGGCCAGCAGCCGCGAGAGTTCGAGCGCAATCCGTTCTGCGTCTGCGCTGTGACGGGCGGTGTGATCGCGCTGTAGGTTCGCGTTGTGGCGTAGTTGCTCGCGCTCGTGGCGGGCGCGCCATCCGAGCCCGGTCGCCTGCTGCTCGAGTTCGGAGGCGCGCTCGGTCTGCTTGCGTGCGGCGTCCTGGTGGTGGGTGTGCTCGCGTTCGAGGCGAAGCGCTTGGATGGCGGCGCGATCGTCGAGCTTCCCAAGAGCGTGCGGCTCGGCGCCGGCGACTGCCCGCAGCTGTTCATCGGGCAGACCGCGCGCTCGTTCGAACTCGGCGAGCAGTGCCGCCTCGAGGCCGAAGGAGGCTTCGGCCGCGCCAGCCGCCGGCGGTAACTCGTCGTTCAGCAGTCCGTCGCGGTCACGCCGTACGCGCACTCGCCCGTGCGAGCCTCTCGCACATGCCCGTCGGCGCCGTCGTTCGGCGCGGTCGTTCGGCGCGCCACCGACGTAGATCATCGCGGAGACTGCGATCAGTTGCGCTTTCGCTCCCTCCGGGCGAAGGGGGAGTCAGGTCACCGCCGCCCAGAGCCGCTTCTCTGGCGTCCGTGGCGTCGTAGCCGGGCCCGGGTGCTGTCGCTCCTAACCTGCAGGGCTGCTTGCTGGCTGCCGCGCTTCGTGCGGGCCAGCAAGCGGATCGCCGTCGAGGTCACCGCTGCTGGTCCGCGCTCATTGGGGAAGAGCGTTGCCGGGCGGATCTGACGCCTGTTTCCTTGTCCGCAGCAGGCACGCGGCGGGCCGGGGCCCGGGCGCTCGAGTTTGGGCGATAGCGAGCGCACGCCGAGGGTCGACGCCGGTAGCAGCGGCGTCCAACCGATTTGTCGATAACCGCACATTCGACGTGGTGCCGATCGCCGCCGGCGGCGTGGGCCACCGCGGTGGCCCAGTCGCTGCTGTTGCTCGGAGCGGGACTGACGCCGTGCCGGCGCGACGGATCCACGGCTTGTCGCGAGCGTGTCGGAGTGGTCGAGCTTGGCGCCGTTCTGCTCGGCGGTGAAAGCGAGTGCGGCGCCGGCAAGGGCCGACGTGATCGAGTTCGTTCCAGAGGGGCAGCACGGGAGGGCGCGCATCGACGCCTCCTATCTGTGGGCGAGCGGCAGTCAGCGCTGCTTGCTGGTGGTCGGGGTCCGGTCGAGCCAACAAGCAGCCTGCTCCGCCTAGTCCGGTCTGGCTGCCTCGCACCAATTCCGCCACGTTGGCGCTGCAGATCACTGGCCGCCTCTGTCCGGAGAACGCCAATGACTAATCTACTTCCCGCGGAAAAACTCGTGAGATACGAAACGGCCGCGGAGAGTTCTCGCGCGACCGTTCGTGGTAATGGGTTTGCTCTTGTCGAAAGAGCGGTTGGGAGTGTTTCACCGCTCCCGGACGGCGAGCGTGTCGGTGTTGTAGGCCAGGATCGCCCACTCAGTCCAGATCTTCCGGCCCTCGTCGCCTTTCAGGCGGGATCGGTCCAGCCCGTAGCGGCGTTTGAGGTGACTGATCCGGCCCTCCTCGCCGGTTCGGTAGCGCCGCAACCGGCGTTGGGTGCGCTTCGAGGCCGGTTCCTGGCGGCCAGCGATGAACACCGTCTTGGGTTGAAGGTCCGCGAGCGCGGTGTTCGTCGGTCCCGGCTTGAACCCACCGTCCACGGCGACCTCGCGGATCTTGATCCCGAGCCGCTCGAGCTCGGCGACCGTGCCCGGTAGCAGTGTCTCCTCGGCCGGGTTGCCCAGCTCGGTCGACGCGGGCAGGATCAACCCATGGGCGCCGGTCTTGGTGTGTTCGGTCACCTCCGCCAACTGCGAGACGAACCCAAACTCCGTCCGCTTCCCGAGCTTGCCCTTGCGGATCGGGCGGGCGTCCGGATCGTGCAGCGAGACGATCCGGTCCTTGATCGGCTCGCCCTTCACCCGCTGACGAATCTGAGTTGCGACCTTCTCGCAGCGATCCGCCATCTCCTCCAACTTGGCGGCCACTTTCAGCTTCGCCTTCGCACCCCGCCCACGCGCTCGCCGACGTGCGACCTGCGCCAGCCGGCGCGCTTCCATGATCGAGCGCTCGAGCAGCTCCCCGGTCTCGCCAGTCAACTTCAGGACCTCCTGCTTGGCCTCCCCGGAGCGCCGGCGGATCGTGCGGGTGATCGTTCTGAGCTTGTGACCCATCGTCCGCGAGCGATCCCGCACCCGCGCCCTCTTCTCGTTGATCAGCCTGGCGAGCTTGCGGCCCTCCCGCGCCAGTACCCGTACCCCGCTCGACGCCAGCCCCGCGTCGGTCGGGTAGCGCACATCCGCCTCGATCACCGTTGAGTCGATCCGAACGGCCCGCGGGCGAAACCGCTTCTCCCGCGTCGCCTTGACGATCAGCGCACGCGTCAACTCCGACACCGTCTCCGCGCCGATCCGCCTGGTGAGCTTGCGGACAGTCGACTCGTCCGGCACCCGCTCGCCCAGGCTGAGCCGACAGAACCGGCGCAGATGGATCGAGTCCGACACCTCCGCAACCAACGTTCGGTACCCCCACCGGTAGCGCTGCTTGAGCACCATCAACCTGATGTAGGTCTCCAGCGCGACCGTCGGGCGCCCCTCCGTCAACACCAGCCGCCCGGTCTCCCGGAACTCGCGCTGCCAGCGCTCGACCAGCGGCCACAACAACTCCGGGTCGGCCAACAGCACATCCAGCGCCGCCAGATCCTCCGGCAACTCCTTCACCTCCAGCGGCAACGACTCGTCCCACAGCGACTCCGGCTGCGGCGCCAGCAACGTCAGCATGCACACCCCTCTCACCAAGAAAACCCATTACCAGCAGGGAATTCTCGGTGTCACCCCGGACGGAAAAGCCCCCTCACAACCCCATCACTTTTTCCGCGGGAAGTAATCTAATCTAATCCGCTCGAGTCTTGGCGACCTATGCGCCACCGCCGTTCCGTCTCGCAACGACGGGATGAATGGTCAGGTAGCACAACGGGTAACTCGTGCGCCGCCACACGCTATGCGAGGCATTCGGCGGCGTGATGCGAAGGTTGCGGGAGGAGCGAGGGCGACGGGAGAAAAACGCAGGGTCGAGCCCTTCCAGCAGCGCTGAAGCAGTCTGTCCGTTCTTGAGGGTAATCGTCGCGATGCGCCAGCGTCCGAAATAGCCCTTAAGAGCGCGCTTGGCGCGGATGATGACTCGGCCGCTTGCCGACAGACCATCAACGCGGGGAAAGCCGCGCAGACTGCACGTCCCGCCTCTGTCGCGGAAACGAATCGGTAAGGCCAGGTGGCCAAGGGCGGCGCTCAACGTCCCCAGCGAAATCACGAGCTGTCGGGACGCGCACGGCCGAGGCGTGGCAGGCGCCGGGCTAACCGCGCCGGCGGCGCTGAACTTGTCGATCCGGACGTTGCCGGAGTCGGCGACGTAGACGTCGCCCGAGTGATCGGTGGCGACGCCGTAGGCGGCGAAGAGCTCCCCGGCGCCGTCGCCGGCGCCGTCGCCGGTCTGGCAGGTGCTGGTGCAGGTCTCAAACTGGTTCATCCCGTCGAGAACGCCCCAGCCGTAGGCCTTGATGAACGCGCCGGCGGCGGAGAACTCATCGATCCGGTAGTTGTCGATATCGGCGACGTAGACGTCGCCCGAGGGATCGATGGCGACGCCGCCGGGGTTGCGGAGCTGCCCAGCGCCGCCGCCCCGGATCCCGGCCTCGCAGGTGGTGGTGCAGGTCTCAAACTGGCTGGCGCCGTCGCTCACGCCCCAGCCGTAGGCCTTGATGAACGCGCCGGCGGCGGAGAACTCATCGATCCGGTAGTTGTAATACTCGGCGACGTAGACGTCGCCCGAGCGATCGGTGGCGACGCCGTCGGGGGCGAAGAGCTGCCCGGCGCCGCCGCCCGCGAGACCGGCGCGGCAGGTGGTGGTGCACGTCTCAAACGAGCTCGCGCCGTCGCTTACGCCCCAGCCGTAGGCCTTGATGAACGCGCCGGCGGCGGAGAACTCATCGATCCGGCCGGTGCCGGAGTCGGCGACGTAGACGTCGCCCGAGCTATCGATGGCGACGCCCTCGGGATCGTAGAGCTCCCCGGCGCCGCCGCCGGAGATCCCGGCCGTGCAGGTGGCGGTGCAGGTCTCAAACTGGCTGGCGCCGTCGAGAACGCCCCAGCCGTAGGCCTTGATGAACGCGCCGGCGGCGGAGAACTCGTCGATCCGGCTGTTGTCGAGGTCGGCGACGTAGACGTCGCCCGAGCTATCGATGGCGAGGCCATAGGGGCTGTTGAGCTGCCCGGCGCCGCCGCCCGCGAGACCGGCGCGGCAGGTGCTGGTGCAGGTCTCAAACTGGCTGGCGCCGTCGCTTACGCCCCAGCCGTAGGCCTTGATGAACGCGCCGGCGGCGGAGAACTCGTCGATCCGGTCGTTGCCGATATCGGCGACGTAGACGTCGCCCGAGCTATTGGTGGCGACGCCCCAGGTGCCGTCGAGCTGCCCGGCGCCGCCGCCCGGGATCCCGGCCGTGCAGGTGGTGGTGCACGTCTCAAACTGGCTGGCGCCGTCGAGAACGCCCCAGCCGTAGGCCTTGATGAAGGTGACGGGGGAGGCGTCGGCGCTCGGCGCCGCAGCGAGGGTGAGGCCGAGGAGAAGCGCGACCAGGGCGAGGATACGCAGCGCTGCGCGGGGTACCCACGCCTCGCTGGCGCTTTCCTTCCGGTGTCGCTCGCTCAACCGCATCTGTCCGCTCGCTGCGCGTTTGCCTTTGGCCAGGCCGTAAACGCTTGATTGATCCTGCCGCCGCCGGTCGCCTGCGCGCTCGTAGCCGTGAGTGCCAGCGCCACGGCTCGTCTTGCTAGAAGTGGCGAGCAGTACAGCCAACAGGCGGTGCCGTGCGTGCCAGTCGCGCGAGTGGCGGATAGGGGTGGGTGTGGGGCGAATGCTCGGGTGTTCATGCGCGTTGGCCGCGGTCTGCACGGTAGTTCAAGTTCCTCGCGGAGCAGCGAGCGTCAATGCTCATCGACATGGCAGGTGCAGGTCTTGCCGGACCGCGACGGGGATGCCGAACCGCCCACACGGGATCAGAGCAGAACCAGACGTGACGTAATGCCAGGTCCGACGAGCGCGGCGCTCAATATCGACGCCGTTGAACCCCCAGCGGCCGCACGAGCGATGGAGGCCGTTGAAGCCGACCTCGGCCCAGTTGCCGCCGTCCTTGGTCGTCACCTGGGCAACCAGGCAGCGCTCCGGGATGCCGGGAGGCAACTGCGGGCTCGCAGCTCGGTCGATCGCTGTCCGAGTACTGGCGGTCGCGACTCGACTAGCGACAGCGACCGCTGGCACGATGAGCCCGAGGGCAATGATGATGGTGATAATCCGCTTCACGATCTGCTCCCGTCGTTTCGAGTCCTCAGAAACTATGTCCGCCTACTACAAAGGCGTGCACGCGTTGGCGGCTCGAGGCCAGCTGCTAGAGCTGTATGCCGTCGACTTCGTCCGCGTGTCCGAAAGCCCCGACCCGCCGGCCCCGCCAGCAGCCGTAACCCCCCCCGTGCCGGTAGGGGAGCAGCGCCAGCCTCCGGGGAAGCTCGTGTAAATCCCGGCGAAGTCAGGGGCCTCGTGCCAGGTGCCCTTGCCCTCGCCGGTCGCCTTTATCAGGCTCCGCGCCTTACGGCAGGAGACCGAGCCGCGCCACACGACGATCTTGTAAGGGATACCAGGGCCAAAGGGCAAGCCAGTCTTAGGGGGCCCGGATGTTCCCGGCGGGACACGCTCGGTGCCGCACGAGCGTTTGGCTGCTGCGGGCGTCGCGAAGATCGCGGCGACAATGGCGGTGAGAATGGCAATGATTGTCAGTCGTCTATGCATCGGGACTCACTCCTTCTCGTACGCCGAGCATTGCTCGCTCGCAACCGTGCGAGCCTCGCTCGGCTCCTGTGAAGGTTTCAACGACCAAGCGGAGCTAGATCGCGGCGACAAAGCGGCCTAGTTCGAGTTGCAGGCGATTTGGTAGATCCGGGCCGGGATCGCTCCGTCTTCGCAGTACGTCGTTGCGTCGACGGGCTTCCAGACCCCCTCGCTGGCGCGGAATACCACTGTGGACGCGTCTCCGTGTACCACCAAGCCGGAAGCGGCGAAGCGGCCCGCGCAAGCCCAGGGCCGCACCAATCGTCCGCGCAGTCGACCGTGGCGCAGACCTGCGGCTAGAGCCTGTTTTGTGCACGGCGGATACCGGGCCTTGGCGCCAGCCGCCGAGCTCGCCCCGAGGACTCCCGCGGCGCCGCTGACCGCAATAACCGAAACTGCCGCGGCCGCTACACGCCTGCTGACTGCGCCGCCCCTCACGATTCTCTCCTCACGGTCGCGCGAGATCCGACAGACGCATCCATACTCACGAGTGCGGGCACGACAATGACGCCGACCACTGCAAGGACAAGCCACTTTCGCAGTTGCTCCAAGCGTTGGCGAGGCTGAAGCACTCGCTCCCCAGTCAAGACGTTCGCTCTCCAGCACGTCGAGCACTGCTCGCAACCAAGCGACCGCAAGACTCGGTTTTTGGAAAGGGTTCCAGAACGTCACACCCCTGACGGTTCCGTTCGCAGAGCGATCCACCGAGCCTAGACCGAAACGCCCCCGCGGTCAATGGCAGCCCACGGAGAGACAACCGTCGCGCCATCGATCACGGCGCTCACGATCGCGTTCGTCCTCCCGTCCGCCGTGCGAAGCAGTCATCACGCCGGGGTGACTGCAATAGGCGTGGTGCAGTTGCGCGCTCCGCGCCGGCGAAGTCGGGCCTCCAGGTGCAACGCAGCCGGCGACCGGGGCACTGGCTGCTTGCTGGCCCGACCGGAACCCACGCCCCAAGCAAGCAGCCCTGGCTGTCGCTCGCCCACGAGAGCGGGCGCGGCGTGCGTGACCACTGATACGCCTGCTCCTGGGGAATCGTGCAATGAGCCAACCGGGCTCCGACACGAAGCTCCTATGTCAAATTAACTCCCGTGAGGTGCAACCTTCCGGTTGCTGTTGAAGGTCTTCTGAGGCGAATCTGCGGGTTTGCGAGCGGGTCGCGTGACCTGCAGGACCACCCCTCCGGATGCTTCTGATCGTCGCGCCCGTAGGCGGCGCCGTCAAGATCGTTCGTCCCGTGGGGCGCTGCATCTTGACTGCGCCGCCTGCGAGCGCGGTCACGCAGCCAGCAGGGGGCTATCGCCCGTGGACTGGTCGGTCGTCGCTCGCTCGAGGTCGCGGATCATGCGCCGGTAGATCACGTTTGAGAGGTGGCGCTTGAGGATCCGGCGGGCTTCTTTCTTGGTGTGTCCGTCGGCGCGTGCTTTGGCGTAGAGCGCTTGGGCGCGCGGCTCGTAGCGCAGCTGGGTGATCGCCATCAGGTGCAGCACGCGGTTGATGCGCCGGTTGCCGCCGGGGTTGTAGCGGTGGCGGACGGGCTCGCCGGGCCCTTCGGCGGTGGAGGCCTGCAGTGGCGCTGAGCCGTTGAATCGCGCGAACCCGCCTTCGGTGAACCGTCGCGGGTCACCGACCTCGTCCAGCAGCTCGGAGACCAGCACGGTCGAGAGCCCGCACAGCTTCCCGAGTGTCGACCCGGACGCCGCCACGAGCTCTGAGAGACTGCCAACGATCTGCTTGTCGTCGGCGTCCAGCTTCGTGATCTGCTCTCGGTAGCTGTCCAGCAGCCGCAGCCGCAGCATTGTCGCGGCGGGATAGCGTCGCCGGCGGTTGCGCTTCGCCAGCGCCGCCAGCCTCGGCCGGACCGCTTGGCCGTCGGGCAGCTGCTCGCGCAACTCCAACGGCAGCTCACACAACAGGCTCTCGGCCTCCCCGATCAGATGCTGGCGACTCTTGTAGATCGAGCGCCGCTGGCCCTGCCACAGCCCGAGCAGCTCATGCAGCTCATCGGGACCCTGGTCGCCCCTGGCGCGCTTGAACGCCCGCGGCAGCAGCGGATGCGCGAGCGTCTCCCGCGCGATCCGCTGGGAATCCAGCCTGTCGGACTTGCCCCGCTGCCGCGCCCGATCAGACCGGGGGGTGCGATTCGGGCACACATCCCGCACATCATGTCCGCGGCCGATCAGAAAGATCGCCGTGTGCCGCCCCCAGCCAGAAGCACCCTCGATCCCCCACCGCTCCACCGGCCCGAACTGCCCCGCCCACGCCTCCAGCGCGCGATGCCCATCGCCCGAGACCCGGAAATGCTCGCAGGCGACAATCCCGCCCCGCCGATCCACGACCGTCGCCGTCACCGTCCGCTTATGCGGATCGATCCCAACCACATTGCCACCCTGAACAGCCCTCAACCCGCCGGCCAAGCCCGCCATTAGCAACACCTCCAGTGGTAGGTTGTGACAGAGCCGGTCGACAACGTCCCAGTAGGGATCGGCGGTACACGAGATCGACGCTCCTATCAGGTCAGGCCGGCTCCGAAGACACGGACCGAGGTCGACACTTCGTGACGAAGGACACCCAAAGGGTCCAGACTGCTTTTGGGTCAGACCCCGGTCCGGTCTTCGACCCTAACGCGAACCGTCGCCCGCGCTGGCAACTCCAATTTCAACACTGGGACTGCTTT
>CAWCDS010000020.1:0-459880 GCA_963794285.1 uncultured Solirubrobacterales bacterium | reverse complement strand
TAGTGTGCTCCGAGCCGTGAAGCTTGCTGGACTGATCGTGCTCGTCTCCCTCAGCCTGCCCTCGGTGTCGCGCGCGGACCGCGGGGCGCTGTCGTTCAGTGCGGAACAACCCGGCGACTATCAGGGCGACTCGTCTTCGCATGGCATCGCCCCGGAAACGGTGCCGACTGCGGATGACGGCCGCCACTGGCCGCTGGATGTCGCCGTGAGCCCATCGTGGTGTTCAGCCATCGGCGCGTACAGTTGGAGCGCTGACACCGATTCTTTGGCAAGCGAGCGGATCGGCACCTGCAGCCACAAGCTGACTTTCCCGCAGCGCGGCGCGTACCGGCAGCGGACCGCCCGGCCGCGGCGTCGGCGCGACACCCGAGTCCGCCTAGGGTGGCGGGGCGAGGACCTCGAACGAAAGTACCGTCACGCCGCGTGCGTCCTTTGCTTGAACCCCATCGGCACGGGCGATGCTGATCGGTGCCGAGCCCGGTGCTACATCTGGGACGGTGATTGTGATCCGGTCGTTGCCGAGGACAATGTCGTGGGCGGTGATCGTCGCGGTCGTGTTACCAACCAGCACCGAAGGGTTGATGTCCTGGCCCGCGGCGGCTGCCGATGCGGGAACCTCCAGGTTCGTCCCAAATATCTGAACGGTCGCTTGAGGCGCCGCTGAGCTAGGGATCACCGAGATGAGCGCGGGGGTGGCCTGCTGGAGGAGCTTCTTCGCCGAGTATCCGCCTGCCGCTGTGAGCATCAATCCAGTAAGGATTGGTGGGAGGTTCGGGAAACCCTTGGCGAGATGGCCGATGAAGTCTCCGAAAAAGAACATCAGCCCGACCACGTTGAACAGCACGTACTGGAAATCCCCGAGGTCGGTGTCGCCGTTGTCGTTCGTGACGAGCTGTGTGGGTGCCGCACCCCCTACTGGGCCAGCGGTCTTGGTGTCTTCCTGCTGGGTAGTCGCATACTTCGCGAGGATGGCGGCGGCGTATGGGCCGCCGAGCAGAAGCAAGTATTCCTCCTGCAACCCCCGCTTCACCTGCAGATCCCACGGCGCGTGATCGCCCAGCCAGATCGCGATCACGAGCGACAAGAGTCCGAAGACTACCGCCACCGTCCACGCGAACACGATTGTCTTCGACGTCGAAACGCGGTTGTCCTGGCCCGCCAGAATCGCTCCGAGCGCGCTCCGTCGGACTGGCTTGAACTGGACCTGGTTCTCCGCCGCCGGACTTGCGTGAGCGTCGGGTATCACGGTGCCCGATTTGACTGACACTGCTATCGTCGCGCCGTCAGGAGCGCCCGAACTCGTGTTGGGAACCTCGTACGACCCGTCCGCTTGGGCGACGAGATCCCTACGCCCAACGATGGCCATGATTAGGATCAGAAGGGCAAGAGCCAATCCCGCAATCAGCTGTGCTGCGTCAGCTTTCGACATGTCGAACCTCCGCATAGGACGACCAGCAAGCGAAACTTTGATGGTGCTCCGCCACCATGTCGAACCCCCTTCTCGCCCGGTCGCAGTCAGCCACACGGTCGTGACCCGCCCGCGCCCACAATTGACGTCAAGACGATAGCCGAGCCGAGTGAGCGCGACAACCCTCGGGCACAGGATTTAGCGCGAACACTCCGCGGTGATGTCGCGTAAGAGGGAGGTGTCGTGAGCGGCCCAACTGAGGCAAGAGGTTGCGCTGTGCAACGGGAGGTCTAGACAACGACACGCAGCTACTTCAGTCCGGCGCTGCGTGCTGGTCGGACGTTTGCGGTATCCATGTTCGGCGTCGTCAGACGGCTGAAAGCTCTGGGTTGTTATGTCGCATGACCAATTGCCTGAAAAATGCTTCGCGCGCAAGAGAGCCTTGCCCACTCCGGCACCGCGAATCGCAGACGCGTGCGGAAAGGGTTGCGCCCGTGACCCCGGGCGGTCCTCGGTTGCTTCTCGTGTGGATGAACGCCCGGCTGGATATGCAGACTCGCCCCGCCCGCTCTGGCACGAATGCTCCGCCGGACACGTCCGCAGCTTGATCTCGCGGGATCGGAACGTCGCCGATGCACCTAACGGGACTCAGCCTTTGTGTAAACGCGATGCGATCGTGCCGATCGCGGGCCGAAATCGGCGAACGCTGGATCTGGAGGCCGTTGTCCTTTTCATCGGTCTGACGGGCATTTGCTGCGTCGAGAGGTGTGGATGACCTTAGCTTTCGTGTTCTTCTGCGACGTTTGGCGTGCGTGCGGTGAGCGGAGGACTCAGCTCTATGGCGGCGGCAGTCTGTTCGGGAGCGAGCGGACAGGCGAGGGGGGCGGCGGGTCCATTGTGGCCATGTACTGGGCGTCGAGACAGATCATCATGTTCGATGGAACATGGAGTGAGACGTCTCGCGCGATCGCGGTGCTCGCCTTTGGAAGCGTGGCCGCGTAGAGGGTGGTCGGACGCTGATGTTGTTTGGCCCGCTGTGACAGTTCGCTCACGGGCCGTATGGCGGTGGCCCGTAGGAGCACCCAACCACCCGCAGGCGTTTCCCGAGCGATGTTGGCTGCAAGGTGGATGTGTATGACGTCTGCGCCTGACCAGTCAGCTGAGAGTTCAGGGGCGGTAGGCCTGTCGGGCAGTGCGACAATGACGCAGCCGGTGCCCGGCTGCCGATGGAGGTCCGCTGCGATACGGCCGCACGCGGCGGGGGTTGGTGCGGCCACGAGGTCCACATCTCCGACCGTTGGCACCCTCGCGACGAGCACCGTCGCGATCCTGCGCAGGATCACCGGGGTGCTGGACGCATCCGACGTAGGCGTACTCGCGTTCCCCGTCGAACTGATCACGGGCACTGCCGGCAGCTCATCGCGTTCGACTGCGACTGCCCGAGGTCCTTGGGGCTCGGCGTGAACCCTCGGTGATTGAACGATCGTCGGCGCCGGCCGCAGGTCGAGTGATTCGTGCTGATCGAGGATCAGTTGCTCGAGCTCTCTCATCGTCTTGCTCGGTTCAACACCGAGTTCCTCGATTAGGGCACGGCGCGCGCGCTGGTATGTCCCGAGCGCGTCCGCCTGGCGGCCGCATCGATAGAGCGCGAGCATCAGTTGTGCACGCGGACGTTCGCGGAACGGTTGCTCGTGTACCAGCGCCTCTAGATCTGGGATGACTTCGGCATGACGGCCAAGCGCAAGCTGGGCCTCGATCATCTCCTCACGGCAGCTCAGACGTAGCTCCTCCAAGCGGGCGATCGTCGCTTGAGCGAACGGCTCATACGTGAAGTCGGCCAGCGGCCTGGCCCCGCCAGAGAGCGTGTGCCTCCTGGAGAAAGGCGGCAGCGCTCGCCGCATCGTCGGCGGCCAGGGATGACCGGCCGCGCGCATATAGGCGTGCACAACGACCGTCGTCGATCTCGTCAGCGCTGAGCTGCAGCACGTAACCGGGCGGTCTCATAACCAGGCGATCGCCTGCGTCGCCGAGCGCAGCGCGGAGACGGGAAACGAACACCTGCATGGTGTGGACCGCCGTCCTTGGAGGGCGTTCGCCCCAGAGCTCATCGATGAGGCGGTCCTTGGAGAGGATCTCACCGGCGTGAACCGCCAGCAGCGCGAGCAGCATCTGCTGCTTCCGACCGCCCAGCTCGACCGGCTCACCGTCGTCGAGTCGAGCCTCGAGTGGCCCGAGGATGCCCAACCTCACGAGTGGCCCCACAAGCCAAACGGTAACACGCTGTGCTCAAGCAGCAAAGGTGGCCGGTGAGCGGACTGTGAGCGCTCGTGAGGGTCCGGTGAGCGCCGCCGCGGATCGTTGCCTCGGCCAACAACCCGGGGAGAGCCATGACCGTCCACCACCACATCCGACAGGCGCTCGCGAAGGAGCGGATCGACGACTTGCGCCGCGAAGCCCCGGTGCGCCTGAATCACTTGAAACGTTCGGTCGACTGCGACGCAGTTCTCACCGCTGGCACTTCGCACACACGCCTCGGCTCTAACCGGTGGAGCGGCTTGAAGAGTGCCTCCGACGGCACATCCCCCCTCAGGTCCGCGGCCGTCAGCAGCGGCACCGCGTCGCAGCCGTGACCTCGATCGTCTCGCCGATCTCTGAGCTGAGCGTGAGCGGACGCGCATGGCTGTCCGATGGGCGCATCTGTGCTGCGTTGCCTGTGTTGCGGCGTTGCCCGCGCCGCCGAGCGCAGCCGCCGCCGGTGCCGACACCGTGTTCACGAACACGTTCGCGTCCCTCTCCGGCTCGGGCTGGGTCGGAGGTGACGCGACCAACTCCGTCGCTCTGTCCGACGGCCGCGACTGCTGATCTTCTCGGACACGATCACGTCCGCGTCAGCCGCCGGCCTGAGATTCGCTCACAATTCGATCGTCATCACCGGTGGCGGGCGGCCCGACGTCATCAACAACCCAATGCCGTCGCCCTCACCCAAGACGTACTACTGGGCCGGCGCGGCCCGTGTCCAGAAATCGCAGATCTGGGAGGTCGCCGAGCGGATCGTCCAGACGGGCACCGGACTGTGGGGCTTCCATCTCGCCGGGGACTACCTCGCGAAGATCAGCATCGCCACCCGGCGCCTCGTGTCGATCCAACCGCTGGCTGGGACGAGCGGTGGCACGATCAACTGGGGTGTCGCGATGCTCGACTATGGCCCCTACACATACATTTACGGGAGCGAGTCACAGGGACTCGCCAGCTGGATGCACGTCGCGCGCGTGCCCAAGGGCGGCCTCGACCGGCCGTGGAGTTACGACACCGCCTCAGGCTGGAGGCCCGGCGTTCCTGCAGAGTCGCTCCGGCTCCGCGAAGGAGTCGCCCCCGCCTTCTCCGTCATCGATCTTGGCCCACGTCGGGGGATCAGAGTCATCAGCCAGCAGCCACTGATGGGACAGGCGATCGACTCTTGGCGCGCCGCGAGCCCAACCGGCCCGTTCACAAACGAACGCACGATCTACAGCACTGGCAGCTTCGGCCCGCGAACCTACACCTACAATACCCTCGCCCATCCGGAGCAGACGGCCACTGGAGGGCTGCTCTTCTCGTTCAACGTCAACAGTTTCGACGCGCTCACACCGGCCGACGCCACGCTCTATCGGCCGCGGTTCTTCCGTGTGCCGATCTCGGCGCACGTAGGGCGCGCCTCCGAAGCGCGTGGCCGCGCTGCGCCCCTTGCGTCAGTCACCAGGTGACGACGGACGGCTAGTTTGACGCAGATTGCGAATACCTTGCTCTCGGTCCGAAAAGCGTGTCGAGACATCCCACAGCGTCTAACAAACCGTCTAACAAGACAGGCAAATCTAGCCCGATTCAGCCTGAGGCAAGTTCACAAAAGCCCTGCAAATCGAGATCTAGGTGACCCCTGGTAGCCCTCATAACCCGAGGTTCTTCGGGCCGGAACCCGAGGATGCGCGGACTTGGGGCCGGTTTGCGGCTGTGCGCCGAGTCTCGAAACGTCCGGGCCCGTCTCTAGTCAAATTGCAAGGCTGAGCTCTTGCGCTGACTCGTCGCAGACGTATCCCATCTCTTTGTAGGTGCGCAGGCGCTTGGCGTACATGCGCCGGAGCACCGGCACCTCGCCATCGACGTAGTCGTAGATTCGGATGTCTCGCTTGGCGGCGTGGGCGCGGTGGAGCCGGCCAGCGTACTGGACAACGGTGCCCTTCCACGCGATCGGCATCGTCAGCAGGAGGGTGTCGAGGCGCGGGTCATCGAACCCTTCACCGAGGTACCGGCCGGTCGCCAAGATGAGCCTCGGTCCGTGATCTGACTGCTCAGCGAGTCGTGTCATCGCGGCACGTCTCGCCTTCGGCTTGATCCCGCCGTGAAGAACGACGAGGTTCGGCACTTCGTCGCCGATGGACTGTGCGATGCGGTCCAAGTGCTCGCGGCGCTCGGTAAGGACGACCGCGGCGCGGCCATTGCGGACGAGATCGCGGATGTCGGCGAGGACGAGGCCGAGGCGGTCGTCGTTCTCGGTGAGTGCGCCGTAGATCTCCTGGATGGACGCCTGGGAGGGGAGGACACTCGGATCGAAACTCGTGTCCCTGCGTATCACGCGACGCTCCAGAGCTTCTCCGGCGCCAACAATCGGCCTGCTGATCATGTGGCGGACAGGCCCGCACTGCATCGTGATGATCGGCTGATGACCATCACGCCGGTACGGAGTCGCCGTGAGTCCGGTGACGAATCGAGCCGGGATGGCCGAGAGGACGCGTTCGACTTGAACGGCCGGGCCGTGGTGGCATTCGTCGATGATGACGTGGCCGTAGCCGCGGACCAGCTCGTGAAGGTCATCGCTGCGCGCGAGTGTCTGCACCATTGCGATGTCGACCCGTCGCGTCAGTCGGCGTCGGCCGGCGCCGAGTCTCCCGATCGACTTCGGAGCGATATCGAGAAACTCGCAGAGCCGCTCGATCCATTGGTCGACGAGCGGCTTGCGGTGGACGAGGACGAGGGCGGAGCACCCTCGACTGGCGATGAGATGCGTAGCGAGCACCGTCTTGCCCCAGCCGGGGGGTGCGCATAGGACGCCGACGTCATGCTGCAGAAACGCTCGGGCAGCAGACTGCTGGGACTCGTTGAGCTTGCCGGAAAACTCAAGCTCAAGCGCCGCGCCATCCACACGCTCATCGCGTATATCGAGCTTGACGCCGAGTTCCCCAACAAGGGAAGCGACGTCGGCTAAGCAACCGCGCGGGAGCGCCAGGTAGCGATCAAGATCTTCAAAGCATGCGATGACGCGCGGCGTGCGGGCCACGGACAGCCGCATCCGCTGGAGTTCGGTGAACATCGGGTTGGAAAACGTCGCGAGTCGCCTGATCGCGTGGGCGAGCGTCGGGGCAAGTTTCAAGCGATTGATGTAAACGCGATCAGCCAACGTGGCTTCGATTGACTCGGGCAGCGGGGTCTCGCTCAGTCGCTCTCGCAGGCTGCGTGGCGGGCGCCATGGTGGGTCGCTCGGATCGTTGCCCAGGCGTACAGCGAGGACTCCATCTTTGTCGCGGTCGGCGATCAGTTCAGCCAGGTGGTGCGGCGTGATCTTGGGGATCGACGCGAGGTAGGACCATTGATCGTGATGGGGCTCGAGCCTGTCGTCGAGAAACTCGGTGTTGCCGGCGTTGCGGGCCGCACGTTGTAGGGGTAGGGCAATGAGATTTCCGAATCCGCCACTCGGAAGGACGTCCTGGCTTGGGAACAGCCGGTCATACGAGTCGACACCGAGCGCCGCACCCTGAGCCATAGTGGCTGTCAGGATGGTGAAGCCGAACCGTCTTGCTTCCGCAGCTGCCACCGGCTCGGTGAAGAAGAGCCAGATATGGGCGCCGTTGCCAGATCTCGATCGCTCGATCGCCGGATGAAGGCCGAGCGAGCGACACGTTTGGGTGAGAGCCTGCACATCGACACGCCACGAGCCGCGGTCGAGATCGATGGCGAGTAGCCAGCAACGGTCATCGGGAAGCAGCGGATAGATCCCGACGACTTGGCGCCCCTGAAGATGGGCCAGCAGCTGACGGTCGTCCAGGGCAACGAACGCCTGGTTGGTGCAATCGCCGCAGCGCACCTTGGGCTTACCGCAGACGCCGGGCTGCCACTCGTTCGCGCACCGCGGTGAGTAGCCGGATCGACTTCGGCCGTGGTTCTCCCAGCGAACGGCAAACACGTCCTCGCGGCCGCGGAACAAATCGCGATAGAGGCGAAGCTTGGAAGCCGCTGGCCATTCAGTGCCTGCCGCAGCGCCCGTGGTCCGTGCGCCTCGCAGGCGGTCCAACTCGGTCAGGCGAGCCGCGGCGAGTTCTCGCAGACGATCAAGCTCCGCGAGGTTCTGCCGGGCAGCTTCGATCTCTGCGTCGAGGTCGATGCCCATGCCGCCATTCTGAATACCGTCCCGGTCTGAACGGGTTCGCTCAGAAGATGAGGTAGTCACGCACCCAGCGGCGAAGCTCGGGATCGTCGAACAGCGGGGTAAGGAGACTCGCTTCAAACTCCTTGCCCAGCTCTGCAATTCGCGCGAACAGCTGTGACTCGCGAGCTTCCTCAACGCCGAGGGCGCTCGGCTGCTCGCGCTGGTCGCTGTCGTCGAGGATGGCGAGGAATTCGTCGTAGGCGTTCAGTGCTCGCACGCCCGGGTCGGGAGCGCCGTGATCCAGGAACGCATCCGCGATCCGGTCGAGTGGAGGGACCGACATCCGCTCGTCCAGGTAGTCGAGCATGTCAGCGGCTGGATAGCGTTTGTTCGCCAATAACGGACGAGGTCATTCAGGAGGAACCGAGGAGGCCTGTAATCCTTCACATTGGCGGCAAGGTAGCCGTCGATCAGCGCCCTTCGTGCCCGCTCGTGGACGTCCGCGCCGCACACCGCCACTGATTCGAGAATAAACAGCATCCGGCGCGTGAGGTTTGCGTTCGTGTCCTCGTCCCGCCCGATCTTCCCACGGAGATCCTCGAGCGCGACCGGCTTGCCGAAAATATCTTCAACGGCTGGCGTGGGGCCGCCGAGAACTTGAGCAACCTGCTCGACCGACGGTCGCAGCGCCTCGAGAATCCACGGCACGTCGCGGCAGCGGTTCAAGACCTCGGCGAACAGCCCTTCGTCGTCCTCGACAAGCGGCACATGATGCCCGTCGTCGAGCGAGCTGAGATGCACGTGTCGCAGGCGCGCACGGAAGCGATCAAGCAACTCGTGCGCCGCGTGCATCGTCGGGTCGACTGCGCGAGCATGCGCCACGTCGAGACAGAAGCCCGCATCAGGCAGCCCCTCGAAGAATGTCTCCATCTCATCGGCCACGCGCCCGGTGACCTTGCGGTCGTCCATGTTCTCCAGCACGAGCCTCGTACCGAGACCTCGGTACCGGCCCATGTCCGAGAGACTGTCCGGATGAGCCACGAGCGACCGCACCCAAAGAGGTAGCCCCGCCAGCATCGTGATGGTCGCAGCTTCATCCAGCTCGCGGTTCTTGACCGGGGCGTGGACGCTCACATACCGAAACGGCATCCGCGGTCTCGCCCGCAAGTACGCAATCAGCCCCGGAAGCTCGTCACCCGAGAGCGCTGAGAGCTCAACAGCGAAGCTCGAGATTCGAGGCGGCGGCGACCAGCTCAGGCCAGTCGCCCCTCATCGAGACGAAAACGCCCGTCGAGATCCCGACGGGATGGTGCGCCGCAAACGGACGCGCTGCCGCGGAAGTCAGGCCATCGGCGGTCCTGCTCATAGGCCTACCGTACCGGCTGTGCCCGACGTGATCACGAGCGGCTCCGACGCCTGCCCGCGGCGCTCTGCGGAAGCCCTACGCGCCGACATCGACCGTCTCAGAACACCCCAGAGTGCGGTGCTCGCCAGGGCCGAGCTTGTCAAACATGGCGTCAAACGAACGGGGCCGAACGGGCCGGTTCTTGGCGTCACCCGAGAGCCGTCTAAGCGCCGCAATCCCTGTATTCACAGGCATTTCGCGGCATCAGACCAGACGAACCGCGCAAATCAGGCCTCATAACCCGACGGTCGCTGGTTCAAATCCCGCCCCGCTATCGAAATGCCTGCAAAACGCGTGGTTTCCTGTGGCGCGGTTTGGTGCGGAAATGGGCCGTCTAACACGTCTGCTGTTAGACGCCGATGTACGGTGCGGCGCGGCACGGGGAATACGGCTGGAAAGAGCTGGGTTCTCTGGTGTGTCTGATCGCCGGCGTTCGGGTTCTCGCGACGGAGGGAGCCGTACTCCTGGGGCGGACTTTTCCCCGCGGATGCTGAGCCGCGACGCTCGGGTGGGGCCGTCATCCCGGCGAGGCTTGACGCTGACGGCGCCTTGATAAGTAAGTACCAGGCTCCTACTCCCGCCTGCCCGAGAGCGGGCGGCGTGGCGGGCAGGGCCGCCGACGTGCTCCCGTCATTGTCGCCGCCGTTGCTCCAGCGGTCGCCGGAGGACTCCCCGGGGCTTGGTCGGCCCGGCGATCGTGACCGGAGCCGCTTCGTGCTGAGAACCCCGCTCGCGCAAGTCAAGTCGGGTGTGGTGGCGTTGGGAGGATTGATGCAATGGGGCTTGCGAGGTCCGTCCGTCCGCTGCTTGAGGGCTACTTTGTGTTTCGATGCCCGAGTCGTTCGAGTCCGTAACGAAGCGGACGCGTGAGATCGTGTTCAGGCTCGACCGCTTCGAGCTTGTTGACGGCAGGCGTCTGGAGCTCAGCGGCCGATGGTTTGGCGTTCGCGGTCGGCGCTTCTTCCGACCGGCTCTGACGCTCGTCGCGGATGGGCAGCAGCGGCGCTTGCTGGCCGATCTAGAGAACAAGCCGTGGGCCGCGGAAGATGGTGAGCCGTGGCAGGCCGCGTTCCCGTGCGAGCTCGATGGCGTCGAGGTGGTTCAAGCGGAGTTCACCGTCGCGCCGGACATCACGGTTGCGCTGGCTGCGCCGGCCCGCGTCAACGGCGAACGGCCTGCGCGTCGCCGCACGGGATCCGCGTCCGGGACCGGGGAGCGTGCTCGTCGCGATCCGAGCGCGCACTCCGGTGGCGAGCAGCGCGCGGCGCGTCAAAACCAGGAAGCGAGCCTTCGCAGAGAGCTCACCGCCGTGACGCGCGAGCTGGAGCGAGAACGGGGGGCGAGGGAGTCGCTGCAGAACGAGCTCGCGCATTCCCGAGCTGGCCAGGCGGAATCAACCGCGCGCGTGGACCAACTCCTTGCCGACCTCGCGGCGGCGGACGCGGAGCGCGATGAGGCGCACCGCATACGTGCAGAAGCAACCGCTGAGCGGGACCGTGCGGAGCGCGCATGCGCTCACGCTCTGATTGAGCGCGACGAGGCCACGCGCGCTCGCGCTCAGGCTGTGACCGAGCGCGACGAGGCACAGCGCGCCGGCGATCGGGCCCGTGCGGAGACCAGCGCCGCGCAGCAGGCGTGCGAGCAAGCGTTGCGGCGTAACGAGGAGACGCTCAACGCACACGATGAGCTCAGAGGCAAACTGGACGAAGCGCACGAGGCTCACGCGCAGGCAATCGAGGAGCGAGACATCGCCAGACGGCTTCACCAGCAGGCGACCAGCGAGCTCGAGGACGCGCGCGAGGCGCGAGATCGCGCGATCGCCGAACGCGGGGCCGTGTCGGCACGGATCGAGCAGCTAGCGACCGAGCGCTCCGAGGCGATCTCCGCGCGCGGTGCGGCGCTCGTGATGCGCAACGCAGTGAACGCGCGCGGCGCGTCGAGACCAGACCCCCATTTGCGATGGCTTCCGATCGCGATCCTCGCTGTGATCGCAATCGGGGTGGCGCTGACGCTCGTGCTCCGCACCGCATAAGCGACCCGCGTCCGTGCTGGGCATGCGACCGGCCACATGTGCTGGCCAGCGAGCTGCTCGAAGCTCTGGCGAACCTGTAGTTGGGATGCGTCAACGAGGCTCACCTTGCGCGGCAAGACGTACTCGCCGGAGCGTTCGGGCGCCGCGGACCGCACGACCGCCTGCCATGCGCATCCCCCCCGCCCGGGGGGTATGGCCACGTCGGTCGGTGATAACTGGCAGATCCGGGGGAGAGCCAGAACAGAGATGAGTTTTCTATTCGCACGTGACCGCGCCAACGACAGCGTCCCGACGGACGTGGCGGCCGTCGGGCGCCTCGAGCCGCGCCACAACGGCCACTCCGACGCTCCACCGCGGACAGCGTCGGCGCTGGGCGTCGGCCACTATCTGCCCGACGAGATCCTGCCCAACGAGGCGATCGCGGAGCGGATCGGCGTGGATCACGACTGGATCGTCAAGCGCACCGGAATCCGTTCCCGTCGCCGGGCCGCTCCGGAGGAGCGGCTCACGGACGTCGCCGCGCGCGCGGCGAAGCACGCCCTGACCGACGCCGGCGTTGATCCGATCGACGTCGATCTCGTGCTCGTCGCAACTCTCAGCCAGGATCAGCTCACCCCCAACGCGGCGCCGCAGATCGCCCACGCCCTGGGCGCGAACCGCGCGGGGGCGATCGATGTCGGTGCCGCCTGCACCGGCTGGTTGAGCGCCGTCGCGCTTGCCGCGGCGCAGATCGAGGCCGGCCGCGCGGACCGCGTGCTCGTGATCGGCGCCGAGCTGCTGACGCGGCTGACGAACTACGACGATCGCAAGACCGCCGCGCTGTGGGGCGACGGCGCCGGGGCGGTCCTGTTCGGCAGCGGCGGCGAGGGAGCGGTCGGGCCGGTCGTGCTCGACGCCGACGGCAGCCTTGCCGATGTGATCGTCGCCTCACACGAGGATCGCAAGCTGCGCGTGGAGGGCCACGAGACCTTCCAGAGCGCCGTCAGGCGACTGACGGAAGCAACCCTCGCCGCGCTGTCTCGCGCAGATCTCGAGCTCGAGGACATCGACCTGTTCGTCTATCACCAGGCGAACGCTCGGATCTTGCGCGCGGTTGCGGAGCGTCTCGAGCTGCCGGCGGAGAAGGTGGCGGATTACATCGGCGAGATGGGGAACACCTCGGCCGCCTCGATCCCGCTGACGCTCGCGATGCTGCGCGAGGACGGGCGCCTGCACGCCGGACAGCGCGTGCTCGTGGCGGCGATCGGCGCCGGGTTCACGTGGGGTGCCGGGACGATCGACTGGGGGATCTCCTGACACGCCCAGAGCACAGCACAGCTTCCACCTGAACCGAACAAGCACAAACCACTGCATCGACCTGACCCGACGCACACAAACGAAGGGAGTACCGCAATGCCGACCACAACCGTCACCCCCGAGGCCGTCGAGAAGACGATCACCGAGGCCCTGCCGCAGTTCGGCGTGGACCCGTCGGAGATCTCGCGCGATGCGAACTTCGAGCAGCTCGACGTCGACTCGCTCGACCTGGCCGAGGTCTCGCAGATTATCGAGGAGAAGTACGACATCGCGCTCAAGGGCGAGGACATGAAGAACGTCAAGACCGTCGGCGACGCGATCGATGTGGTGGTGAGCCGCACGCGATGAAACGTCAAGTTGTCGTCACAGGGATTGGCGCCGTGACCCCGCTGGGGGTCGGCGCCCGCACCCTCTACGATCGCTGGCGCGCGGGCGCGTCGGGCATCGAGGACGGCGAGGGCGCGGCCACCGAGTTCGATCCGGCCGATCACCTCTCGGCGAAGGAGGCCCGGCGCGCGGACCGCTTCACGCAATTCGCGCTCGTGGCCGGCGATGAGGCGCTCGGCGAGGCAGGTTGGGATCGCGATCAGCTGCCGTACGATCGCGACCGGATCGGCTGCGTCGTCGGGACCGGAATCGGCGGCATCGGGACGCTCGAGCGCGGCAAGGAGATCCTGCTCGAGCAGGGCGAGAGCAAGGTCCCGCCGCTGTCGGTGCCGTTGATGATGAGTAACGCGGCTCCGGGCATGCTGGCGATGCGCTATGGCTTGCGCGGCGACACGTTCGGCACGGTCTCCGCCTGTTCGGCGAGCGCGCACGCGATCGCTCAGGCCACCCGGATGATCCAGTACGGCGACGCGGACGCGGTCGTGACCGGCGGCTCGGAGGCGGCGCTGACGCCGCTCTCCAAGGCGGCGTTCGCGGCCCTGGACGCGGTGTCCGACTCGGGCGTCTCGCGTCCGTTCGACGCGCGCCGGGACGGCTTCGTGATGGGCGAGGGTGCGGCCGTGCTCGTGCTCGAGGATGCGGAGCAGGCCGACGCAAGGGGCGCGCGCCCGCTGGCGACGGTCCGCGGCTTCGGCGCAAGCACCGACGCCCATCACCTGACCGCGCCGCACCCCGAGGGAGCGGGCGCGGCCGTCGCAATCACCCGTGCGCTCGAGGATTCGGGCCTTAGGCCCGAAAAAATCGACTACATCAATGCCCACGGCACCTCGACGCCGCTCAACGATCGCGCCGAGACGAAGGCGATCAAGGCCGCGCTCGGTGAGCACGCAGCCCGGGTGCCTGTGTCCTCGACGAAGTCGGCGATCGGCCACCTGTTGGGCGCGGCGGGTGCGGTCGAGGCGACGGCCACGATTCTCGCGCTGCGAGACCGGATCGCGCCGCCGACACTCGGCTGGGAACAGCGCGAGGACGGCATGGACCTTGACTACGTCCCGGGAGAAGCCAAGCAGCTGGCCACGAACGGAGGCCCGGCGATTGCGCTCAGCAACGCGTTCGGCTTCGGCGGCCACAACGTCGTCCTCTGCCTGGAGGGGTGATCCGAGTGCTCGCAGACAAGAAACTGCTGATCACGGGCGTCATCACGCGCGACTCGATCGCGTGGGAGGCGGCCCGCCAGGCCCAGGAGGCCGGCGCCGAGGTTGTGCTGACCGGCTTCGGCCGCGCGCGGCGTCTCACCGAACGGGCGGCGCGGAGCCTGCCGGAGCCCGCCGACGTGCTCGAGCTCGACGTCAACGCGCAGGCCGACCTCGACGCGGTGGCGGCGGATCTCAGAGACCGCTGGGGACGCCTCGACGGACTGCTGCACTCGATCGCGTTCGCGCCCGAGGACGGCCTCGGGGGACGCTTTCTGCAGACGCCGCCGGAGACCGCCGTCACGGCGTTCCGAACGAGTGCGTTCTCGCTCAAGGCGTTGTCGGTGGCGCTGTTCGACCTGTATCCCGAGACGGGCGCATCCGTCGTCGGGATGGACTTCGACGCCTCGGTGGCGTGGCCGGCGTACGACTGGATGGGCGTCGCGAAGGCGGCGCTCGAGGCCACCGCGCGCTACCTGGCGCGGGATCTAGGCCCGCGTGGAGTGCGCGTCAACCTGGTGGCCGCCGGTCCGCTGGGAACGCTCGCCGCGCGAGGAATTCCCGGCTTCGAGGACCTGGCAGAGATGTGGTCTCGCCAGGCGCCGCTGGGCTGGGACGGTGAGGATGCGGGTCCTGCGGCGGGCGCGATCCTGTTTCTGCTGTCGGATCTGGCGCGCGGGATTACAGGCGAGATCGTGCACGTCGACGGCGGATTCCATGCGATGGGCGCGCCGCTCTCGGCCACGCCGGCCCCGGTCGAACGCGTTCTTGCGTGATGCAGGAGCGACCGTTCAGCCGGCTGGCGATCGTCAACCGTGGCGAGGCTGCGATGCGCGCGATCCGTGCCGTGCGGGAGCTCAACTGGGAGCGTGCGGACCCGATCCGGGTGATCGCGCTCTACACCGAGCCCGACCGCCACGCGCTGTTCGTGCGGCAGGCCGATGAGCGCTACTGCCTCGGCCCGGCGAGCGGCGGCGGACGCGAGGGCGGCTATCTCGACTACCGGGCTCTCGAGCGTGCACTGACCGAGACGCGCGCGGACTCGGCCTGGGTGGGGTGGGGGTTCGTCGCCGAGCATCCCGCCTTCGCGGAGCTCTGCAATCGGCTGGGACTCGTGTTCGTCGGCCCCGATCCGGACGTGATGCGCGCGCTCGGCGACAAGATCGAGGGTAAGCGCCTCGCCGAGCGGGCCGGCGTGCCCGTCGCGGCCTGGAGCGGCGGGTCGGTCGACAGCCTCGACGAGGCGGGCCGTCACGCTGAGCTGCTCGGTTACCCGCTGATGATCAAGGCCGCCGCCGGCGGCGGCGGTCGCGGGATGCGCCGCGTCGAGCGCGCCGACGAGCTCGCCGGCGCGTTCGAGCGCGCGCGTGCGGAGGCCGAGCAAGCATTCGGCGACTCGCGCGTGCTGATGGAGCGCCTCGTCGGCGCGGCGCGCCATGTCGAGGTCCAGCTGATGGCCGATGGTCAGGGGACGGTGTGGGCCCTCGGCGTGCGCGACTGCAGCTATCAGCGCCGCCACCAGAAGGTCGTCGAAGAATCGGCGAGCCCCGCGATCACGACTGAACAGGAGCAAGACCTGATGGCCTCGGCCGCACGGCTCGCAGAGCTTTCCGGCTACCGCGGCGCCGCAACCGTCGAGTTCCTGTACGAGCCGGCCGAGGAACGGTTCTCGTTTATGGAGGTCAACACCCGGCTCCAGGTCGAGCACCCCGTGACCGAGATGGTCACCGGCGCGGACCTGGTCAAGCTGCAGCTGCACGTCGCGGCCGGCGGCCGGCTCCTCGGCGATCCTCCGCCGCCGAGGGGACACGCGATCGAAGCGCGCCTGAACGCGGAGGATCCCGGGCTTGGGTTCACGCCGACGCCAGGCCGCGTCGCGCTGCTGCGGCTGCCCGGCGGGCCGGGGGTGCGCGTCGATAGCGGCGTCGCCGAGGGGGATGTGGTGCCGTCGGAGTTCGACTCGATGATCGCCAAGATCATCGCGCACGGCCGCACGCGCGCGGAGGCGATCGCTCGGCTGCGCCGGGCGATCGCCGACACGATGGTGGTGATCGAGGACGGGGCGAGCAACCAGGGCTTTCTGCTGGAGCTGCTCGGCCGGCCCGAGCTGCACGCGGGGGACGTCGACACGGGCTGGCTCGATCGTCTCCAGGGCCAGGGCGCGGTCCAGTCGACGCGGCACGCCGACGTCGCTCTCGTGCGGGCCGCGATCGAGCTGTGCGACGACGCGATCGCCGGCGAGCGGGGTCGTTTCTACGCATTCGCGCGCCGCGGGCGACCTGAGGCCGGGGCCGAGGTGAGCCGTCCGGTCGAGCTGCGCCATCAGGGCTCGAGCTACCGCTTCGGCGTGTCTCTGATCGGGCCGCAGCGCTATCTCGTCGAGGTCGACGGAGCCCGGATCGAGGCCGAGCTGGAGTACATCAGCGAGCACGAACGGCGGATCTCGTACGGTGGCGGCTCCTACCGGACGCTGACGGCGCTGCAGGACGCCGATCTGCTCGTCGAGGTCGACGGCGTCCCGCACCGGATCTCGCGCGATGAGGGCGGCCTGATCCGGAGCCCCGGCCCGGGGGTCGTGGTGACGATCCCGGTCGCCGCCGGCGACGAGGTGAAGGCCGGGGACGTCGTCGCTGTGACGGAGAGCATGAAGATGGAGTCCTCGCTGACCGCGCCCGTGCCCGGGCGCGTGCGCGAGGTGCTCGTCGCGCCGAGCACCCAAGTGACCGCCGGAGCGCCGCTGCTCGGAATCGAGCCAGCGGCGGATGCCGCCCCGGCGAGCGAGACTGAGCGGCTCCGGTTTGAATCCGACGAGCCAGATGCCGATCGTCATCCTCCCCTGCTCGAACGCGTCGAGTGGCTGGTTCTCGGCTACGACGTTCCCTCGGATGAAGCGCGGCGGATCCTCGAGGATCTGTCGGGCAGCCACGCCGACCCGGCCGCGGAGCGGCGCCTGCTCGCGCTCTACGGCGACCTGCGCGCCCTCACGCGGCCCCACAGCGAGGACGGCGGCGCCGGCGCGGACGGACCCCGCAGTCCTCGGCAACTGCTGCACGCGTTCTTGGGCTCGCTCGACGCGAGAGCTGAGAGCTTGCCGGAGCGGTTCGTGGCCCACCTCGAACGCGCCCTCGCCCACTACGGAGTCGGGAGTCTCGAGCGGACCGCCTCGCTGGAGGCCGCCTGTTACCGCCTGTTTCGCTCGCACCAGCGTGCCGAGATCGCCGGGTCGCCGATCCGCACGATCCTCGAACGCCAGCTCGAGCGCAGCCGTGAGCTGAGCCCTGCGGACGGTGCCGAGCTCCATGAGGTCTTGGATCGCCTCGAGGCGGCGCTCGCGTCGAGTGAGCCGATGCTTGCCGAGCTCGCGCGGGAGGTCCGCTGGCGCTGTTGTGAGGGGCCGGTGGTCCAGCAGGCCCGCGAAAAGGTCTATGCCGCGATCACCGAGCACCTGGTCGCGCTCGCGGTCGGGTGTGATGACGCGGATCGGGAGCGACACGTGGATGCGCTGGTCGACTGCCCGCACACGCTCGCACCGCTCGTTTTTCGGCGGATCGGCGACGCGAGTCCCAACGTGCGCGAGGCGCTCCTCGAGGCGATGACGCGGCGCAATTACCGCGTTCGCGAGCTTGACGGGATCGAGCACCGGGACCCGTTGTTGCTCACGTCGTTTGAACACGAGGGCGCCCGCCACCAGATTGCGGCGGGCTTCATCGACGCTGCGGGCCTGACGGGGGCGCTCAGCGCCCTGAGCGCTCAGGCGCGAGCGGTGCCGGACGGCGAAACGGTGGCCGCCGACCTGTACGCCTGGCGAGCTGACATCGCGCCAGACCATGAGGAAGCGGCCCCCATGCTTCACACCATCCTGGCGAGCACCGAGCTGCCGCCGACGGTGACTCGGATGACGTTCGTCCTGGCGGCCTCGCCGAGCGGATCCGGCGACGTCGACGTGATCACATTCACGCGCGCCCGCGACGGGTCGCTGGCCGAGGATCGCGACCTGCGTGGTCTGCATCCGATGGACGCCGAGCGAATGGACCTGTGGCGGCTTGCGAATTTCACGCTTCAGCGGGTCCCATCCGACCACGACCTGCGCCTGTTCCACGCGGTCGCTCACGCCAATCCGCGTGATGAGCGCCTGGTGGCCGTCGGCGAGGTCCGCGACCTGGCGGCGGTGCGCGACGAGGGGGGTCGGATCGTCGCGCTGCCGGAGCTCGAGCGAATCGCGCGCGAGTGCTTCGAGGCGATCCGGACATTCCAGTCGCGCCGGCGCACCCGCGATCGCCTGCACTGGAACCGCGTGATGCTCTATGCGTGGCCGCTGATGGAGTTCGACCCGGCCGAGGCACGCCCCGTGATCACACGACTTGGCCGCCTGTCGGCCGGGCTGGGGCTCGAGCTCGTACTGCTGCGCGTCCGCCTTGCCGACGGCGCCGGGGGGCCGGGACGAGAGGTTGTGCTCCGCTTCTTCAATCCGGCCGGTCGAGGCGTCGTGATGCAGGTCGATCCGCCCCCCGCGGAGCCCCTCCAACCCCTTGACGAGGGCGAGCAGCGGATCGTGTCCGCGCGCCGGCGAGGCCTGGTGCACCCCGCCGAGATCCTGAAGGTGCTGGCACCCGGACGGGCGGCAACGGGCGCCGGGATCGCACCCGGCGAGTTCATCGAGCACGACCTCGACGCGGACGGGAACATGATCGAGACCACGCGCCCACCGGCGAGGAACAGCGCCGGAGTGGTCGTGGGGATCGTGCGCAACTGGACCGAGCGCTACCCGGAGGGGATGCGCCGCGTCATCGTGCTCGGCGACCCGACGCGCTCGCTCGGATCGCTCGCCGAACCCGAGTGCCGCCGGATCCTCGCCGCGCTCGACCTCGCCGAGCGCCTGGCGATCCCGTGCGAGTGGTTCGCCGTGTCGGCCGGCGCGAAGATCGCGCTGGACTCCGGCACGGAGAACATGGACTGGGTGGCTGCCGTGCTGCGCCGGATCGTCTCGTTCACGCAGGCCGGCGGCGAGATCAACGTCGTCGTCAACGGGATCAACGTCGGTGCCCAGCCGTATTGGAACGCCGAGGCGACGATGCTGATGCACACGCGGGGGATTCTGGTCATGACCCCGGAGAGCGCAATGGTCCTCACGGGCAAGCAGGCGCTCGACTACTCGGGCGGGGTCTCCGCGGAGGACAACCTCGGCATCGGCGGCTATGAGCGGATCATGGGGCCCAACGGGCAAGCCCAGTATTGGGCGCCGGATCTCGCGAGCGCGTGCGAGACGCTGCTCGGCTACTACGAGCACACCTACGTCGCTCCGGGGCAGCGCTTCCCGCGGCGCGCACACACATCGGACCCGCCCGACCGCGACGTCTGCGCCTCGCCGCACCGAGCGCCCGGGTCGGACTTGAGGACGGTTGGTGAGATCTTCGCCGAGGCCACCAATCGCGGCCGCAAGAAGCCGTTCGACATCCGCGCCGTGATGCGGGCCGTTGTCGACTCTGATCACGCGCCGCTCGAGCGCTGGGGCGGGATGGTGGAGGCCGACGTTGCCGTGGCCTGGGACGCGCACCTCGGCGGGTGGCCCGTCGCGGTGCTCGGGATCGAGTCCCGGCCGCTTTCTCGCCACGGGCCGGGTCCCGCGGACGGGCCGGACCAGTGGACCGCGGGCACGCTGTTCCCGCTCGCGTCGAAGAAGATCGCGCGGGCGATCAACGCAGCCTCTGGCCGCCGGCCGCTCGTCGTGCTCGCCAACCTGGCCGGCTTCGACGGCTCGCCCGAATCGATGAGGCGCCTGCAACTCGAGTACGGCGCAGAGATCGGCCGCGCCGTCGTCAACTTCGACGGCCCGATTGCGTTCTGCGTCATCTCGCGCTTCCACGGGGGAGCGTTCGTCGTGTTCTCCCGCGCGCTCAACGAGAACCTCGAGTCCAGCGCGCTCGAGGGGGCATACGCCTCGGTGATCGGCGGTGCGCCGGCCGCGGCCGTGGTGTTCTCACGTGAGGTCGACCAGCGCGCCAGGGCCGATCGACGGATCGCCGAGCTCGACGAACGCATCGCCGACGCCGACGGCGACGCCGACGGCGACGGCGACGGCGACGGCGACGGCGACGGCGAGCGCCGGCGGCTGCGCTCCGAGCGCGATGCATGCTGGGCAGATGTCCGCTCGCAGAAGCTCGGGGATTTTGCAATGGAGTTCGACGCGATCCACAGCATCGAGCGGGCCGTGGAGGTTGGCTCGGTGGAGCGGATCGTCACGCCCGCGGTCCTGCGCCCCTACCTGATCGATGCTGTGCAGCGAGGCATGCGCCGAACCCTCGAGCAACTCGCGAGGGGCAACGGGCATCCGGCTGTTGGTCGTCAGGCGATGACGCCGTCCGCCGGCTGACCGCGCGCCACGGCGAGCGCGTGCAGCTCAGCCTCGAGCAGCTCGGGAAGCTGATGGACCCCAGGAAACGCATCCGGGTCGGCGTAGCAGCCGATGAACAGCTCCGATCGGCCGCCGGCATGGCTGCTGCTTCACTGCTAGCGTAGCTAGCGGCTATGCCGTCGCGCTCGCAAAACGAATCGAGGCGCTCGCGACCGCCGGTCACGCGTTCATCAGCGAGCACACGGCCCGGGTGCCCGGGTCCCCGATTGATGCCCTACGTGATACCCTACATTGATGCGAAAGACGAGTGTCTATCTGAGCGACCGCGAGTCGAAGCGCCTAGCCGAGCTCGCGCGTTCCGAGGGTCGCTCACAGGCAGAGATCATTCGCGAAGCGATTTCTGCGTACATCCCTGCGGGTAAGGGCGATGGAGACTTTGCGCTTGCGGGCGGCTTCGCGCGGATCGACGACGATCCCCGTCCGATCTCCGAGATCCCCGAGGACCAACTGCTCGAGGGCTTCGGGCGGTGACGCTGGTCGTCGACGCAGCGCCGCTCGTAGCGCTCGCCGATGAACGCGAACCGAGGCGCGAGGAGATCCTCGGCATCCTTCGAGCAGAGAGCGGCCGGTTGTTCATCCCCGCTCCCGTGACGGCCGAGATCGACTATCTGTTAGATCGCCGCTTCGGCCCCCCGGCACGGCGCGCGTTCCTCGAGGACCTCGCGGCTCGGCGCTACGAGAGTCCTGGCCTGGATGCGCGGGACTACGAGGCCGCGCTCGAGCTGGATCGTCGGTATGCGGACTTGGATTTGGGGCTCGCCGACCTTTCCGTGGCAATCGTGGCACAACGGCTCGGGACCCGCCGGGTGCTCACGTTCGATGAACGCCACTTCCGCGCGGTCCGTCCGCTTCAAGGGGGCACGTTCACGCTTCTGCCGGCGGACGCCTGATCTCACGTTAGGCTGTATGACTAGCTAGGGAACGAACTTAGCGTGCTCGGCGCCTGCTTTCAGACGCCTGTAACACCGTCAGCCTGCGCTCGGGGACGACGGTTGACAGGACGGTAGCCGTGGTCGGCTTGCGGCACGTTGTTCAGGTACGCAGGCGTGAAGAGAGGAAGCTCTTCGTCGCTGTCCACGTCGATCACAGCTCGCTTCCCCAGCGGCCGCTCAAGCCACACCCGAACCGGACAGTCCAGGTAGTCGTGATCGCGCGACCGTCTTGGACTGTCGTCCTCGCAGTGGACGAGCACGCGGACATAGACCTCGTTCTCCTGCTCGTCGACGACGACGTGGCAGACCCCGTCGTCGTTCCCGCCGAGCGCGACACGGAGTTCGAGTTCGCTGAGGTTCCGTTCCCAGAAGCCGAGCGCTCGACGGACTCGCCACGGCTTCCCATCGGGACAATCCGGTGCCCACTCCGGGCACCGTTGGGCGTGCTCCTCGCGATCGCCTCCGCGGATCTGTTCGCTCCGCTCGTCCTTCGCCAATCGCTCCCATGGGGCGACGGGCGCGTCCCACACTCGCTTGAGAGATCGATCATCGAGCCGACGTGCCACGGGTCCCATCCTGCACAAGTGGAGCCCAACCCTCGCAAAACGGGCCTTGTTTTCACATGTTCGCCACTGAACTGGCACAGGGTCGTCACAGACCGTGACGAACGGGCAGGGAGTGACTTTCACTGGCCCGCCGGGACCCGGCTCTTGCCCGAGCGACGGTTGAGATCGCATGCGGAGAGTCTGCCAACCCGTATACGAGAAGTATGCGAGTTCGCATGCGACGTGCATGCGGTCTGGTATCGTCTGGGCCGATGGCAACGCCGCGTGACCTGAATCCTTTCCGGTTCTCCGGACCACTCGCCTCCGAGGACATGATCGACCGTGACCCGGAGGCCGAGGAGCTGCTGGCGCTCGCCGAGGGTGGCCACTCCTTCCGGTTGGTCGGGCCGCGCCGGTACGGCAAGACGACGCTGCTGCGGCGCGTACTCGAGGCGGCCGATCGGGAGGGGATGGTGACGGTGCTCGTCGACCTCCAGGACGTGCTCTCGATCGGGGAGATCGTGGTTCGGATCGAGCGCGCGTACGACCGGCTGAAGGGACCGATTCGGCGCAACGTCGACGCCCTGTTCCGGAGCTGGAACATCGGGCTTGCACTCGGTGGAGGCGGCTTCACCGCGACGCTGCAGCGCACCCCGAACGTCGACGCCGAGTCTGTGCTCCTGCGGCTACTCGAGTTGCCGGCGGCTCTGTTCGACCGGACGGGAACGGCCAGCCTGATCGCGTTCGATGAGATCCAGGATGTGCTGGCCGTTCCGGGGGCCGACGGCAAGATCCGAAGCGTCATCCAACATCAGACGGACGCCGCGACCTATGCGTTCGCCGGATCCGCGCCAGGCGTGATGCAGCAGCTGTTCGCCGACCCGAAGCGCCCACTACTCGATCAGGCTGTCCCGAAGAACCTCGCGCCGTTGCCGCTCGATGCGGTCGCCGACTACGTCGCCCGCCGGTTCGAGCAAACCCGGCGCGATGTCGGCACCGCGCTCACCCCGATGCTCGAGTTCACACGCGGTCACCCGCAGCGGAGCATGATGCTCGCGCACTATCTGTGGCAGCGGACGCCTCGGGGCGCCGCGGCTGACGAGGAAACCTGGGTCGCGGCACTCGATCAGGCGGCGGCGGACTCGGCGCCGCTGATGCGTGCGATCTGGCGGGCGTTGACGGCGAACGAGCGGCGGATGGTGCGTGCGCTCGCCGTGACGACGACCCCGCTCTACGGCGAGGAGACGGCTGCGGCCGTCGGGATCAAGCGAGCCAGCATCGGGCGGGCGATCGAGAGCCTCCTCAGCAACGCCGACGTCATCCGAGACGGGAACCGGTTGCGGCTCACCGATCCGATGTTCGAGCTGTGGCTGAGGGGCCGTGGGCTGATTCCCGAGAGTGGCGAGGACGCGCCGGAGGCTAAGTAACGGCCTGTGGGGGCGAACATGCCACGCGGGCGCCTCTTAAGGGGCATGAGTCATAACCCGCATCCACATGTGGGGCGCCGTCCAGCTCGCTTCCGAGAGGGCGCGTCCGACCGTCTCCGTGAGGCCCGCCGCCTCTGTCATGACGCTGCGTCACTTGCGCTCCCGCTCGACCTTGAGCGATGGGTCACGTCACTTCTCGGCCGGTTGTGGGAGCGCCGGCGTCTGGTGCTCAGCGATCCCGATGAGGATCCGATGCTCGTGCTCGGCACTGGGTTGTTCGACGCGATCGTCGAAGTGGGAGGGCGAGACGGTAAGACGGTGCTGACCGCGGTCGGCCAGCTCGATCGCGGCCCTCTCGGCCTTGCCGCGCGGGTCCGGGCCGCCTCCTTACCCGCCGACCCGATCCCCGATTGGATGCCGCAGGTGGGAAACGCGAAGATCGTGCGCGCGTTCGCCTCCCACTCGCCGGGCGACGGCGAGGCGGTTCTTCTTGAAGCGGAACGTCCGGGGGAGGATCCGCACATGGTCGCGGCCTTCATTTCCGAGCTGTTCGGCGGATTCGCAAAGCATTTGGGCCTGATCCGGGCGATCGACCCGTCGGATCCTGCGATCTGCGATCCGGGAGGCGACGCCGCGGGCTCTGCATGTCAGTTCCGCCAGGTTGACGCCATCCTGGCGTGCCGGCGTGTCCGCGTCGCGATCGAGCGAACTGATGCGACCATGGGCGCCCCAGTCGGCGAGGGGTTCTCCGAGCATCGAGCGCTGGTCCTCGCCCGGGTGACGCCACCGCCGATCACACTCCGGGCCTGTAGTTAGCCGTCCGGAACCCGACCCATCTCCACGCCGGCTCGCCTGTGTCGTCCCGGCCGCTGAGCCTCTCTCGCGCTTCTTTGACCGCCGGCTACGGCGATCGTCGCACATCGACTTCCCCGGCCCCGACCGCCAGGTCGCGAGGATCAACCTTCGCCGGCTCGTCCCACAGATACAGCCCAACCGCTTCGCCAAGTGCCTCGCGCAGCTCGCTCAGCGTTCGGCCTGATGCGAAGCATCCCGGGAGCTCGGCGATCTCCGACCAGTACTCCGCTCCGTCATGATGGATGAAGACCTTGAGGCGCATCTGCTCTCCTGCTTCGAGTTGAGACCGGCTTGCTTGACGATCGCTGCCGATAGTCCCTTGCTGTACGGCTCCCCGTGGTTGTGGGGGAGGGTGACCGGGCGCATCCCGGGCTTGACCATCTTGACCACGTGCTTGCCGCCGCGCGACTGCATCCACCCGTCGGCCTTGAGGAGACGGATAGCACCGCGCTGGTCGAGCAGCTTCGCCATGCGTCCCGACGGTACGGCGGCCAGCATTGCCGGATGGCGTTTGACACTGACTTGGCACAGAGGTTTTGCTGAGAGGTCATGCGTCCTGACACAGTCTGCGGCGGCTTGCCGTCATCGATGGATGCCATGGCTCCCGCAGCGTCTAACCGGCGCCCTCGTGTCGACTGCAGCGCGGTTCGTCACGACACGGTCCTTCGAGGCCGTTGCCGCGAGATCGCTGGGGGCCAGTCGGGATCTGGTCGGTTTTTCTGCCACAGCTTGGGGGCGGCGGGTAGCCTGATGTTTGGCGCGATCACGACAAGGGGGATTGATGGCCGTTGAACATGTTGACGTTTTGATTGTGGGGGCTGGGATTTCGGGGATCGGGGCTGCTTGCCGTCTTCAGGAGTGTTGTCCGGGTAAGACGTTCGCGGTGCTCGAGGGTCGGGGAGCGATCGGTGGGACTTGGGATTTGTTTCGGTTTCCTGGGATCCGCTCGGACTCGGACATGTTCACGTTGTGCTTCCCGTTTCGGCCGTGGAAGGGGTCGCGGATGATCGTCGATGGGGCCTCGATCCGGGGGTACGTGGAAGAGACCGCGCGCGAGTACGGGATCGATCGTCGGATTCGCTTTGATCGGCGGGTCCTGCGTGCGATGTGGTCATCGAGCGAGGCGCGGTGGACGGTCGAGATCGAACGGGCCGATACTGGCGAGATTGAGCAGATGACGTGCGGATTTTTGTTCAGCTGCACTGGCTACTTTCGCTATGGCGAGGGGTACACGCCGGAGTTTCCGGGGATCGAGCATTTCAAAGGTGAGCTGGTGCATCCTCAGTTCTGGAGCGATGAGGTTTCCCACGACGGTAAGAAGGTGGTCGTGATCGGTAGCGGCGCGACGGCGGTGACGTTGGTTCCGGCGTTGGCTGAGCGGGCCGCCGCTGTCACGATGTTGCAGCGCTCACCGAGTTATGTGTTCCCGTTCCCCTCGGCGGATCCTGTGGTTGGGCTGCTCGGGCGCGTGCTGCCCTCCCAGCTTGCGTACCGGATCGTCCGGTGGCGCAACGTCAAGATTCAGACGGCGCTGTGGGGCCTGTGTCGACACTGGCCGGCGCTGATGCGGCGCGTGCTTCGCAAGCTCGCCGCGCACATGCTTCCGCCCGGCTATGACGTCGAGACGCACTTCAATCCGAGCTATGACCCGTGGGATGAGCGGATGTGCATCGCGGCCGACGGCGATCTGTTCAAGGCGATCGCATCCGGCCGCGTGTCGGTCCTCACCGACGTGATCGACACGTTCACCGAGACCGGGATTCGCCTGGGTTCCGGCCGCGAACTGGCAGCTGATTTGGTCGTCACCGCGACCGGTCTGAACCTGCAACCTTTGGGTGGGATCCAACTCAGCGTCGACGGGCGCGATGTCGCGCTTTCGGAGACCCTCGCCTATCGCGGAGCGATGATCAGCGATGTGCCGAACATGGCGTTCGCGTTCGGGTACATCAACCAGTCCTGGACGTTGGGCGCTGATCTGAGCGCTCAGCACGTGTGCCGGTTGCTCAACCATATGGACGAGCGAGGTTATGATCAATGCACGCCGCGCAACGTGCAGCGTGTGGCCGGCTCCACCCCGTTCATGGAGCTCGATTCGGGATATGTGCGTCGCGGTGTCGATCTGTTCCCGAGGCAGGGATCTGGCGATCCGTGGTACCGACCGCAGAACTATTCACGTGACCGCCGGGCGGTCTTGCATGCTCCGCTCGACGATCCCGCGCTCGAGTTCGCCCGCGTCAGCAGAGCCGATCGCGCGCCGACCGTGATCGCCGCCTAACCCTCACGAAATCACGGCGCAGTAACGCCCGCGCGGGTTCGCTCTCCAGATCAGGTCATTGGACGACGCGCCCGCGCTCGCTATCGCGCGGGCGAGGTGCCGGTGGGCGCGCCGGGGTGCGTTGGCTCCTGTGGGGCAGCGAGTGACTTGGTGTTGCCACCTGCCCCGTCGAGCACGGTCTGGGCCTGGTTGTCGACCAAACGTGTCAAGAGCTGCTGGGCGTAGCCGAAGATCAGCGCCCAGGCGACAATCTGGGCCGAGGAATCAAGCGCGCTCAACCCAGGCACAAAGCCGCCCCGCATCAAGAGCAGGCCCAGCACGGCAGTGAGGGCGCCCGTTGGCAGCTTGAGGACCGCGAGTGCGACGGGCAGGCTGTATGGGGTCGACGTTCCCTGGACGTTTCGCAGCGCTGCAGCGGCGGCGATCGCCGCAGCGATCAGCCCGACCAGCTCAACGACTGCGACGTCCCACCCGCTGGCGACGCGTCGCATGAGCGCGTCGGCCCTGGCTTCGCTTGCGGCGCTCTGTTGCCCGGTGGCGTCTGGCTTCGCTGCGGCGGGAACGGGCGTTGTCGACGTCGTACAGACGACGTTTCCGGGGATGAAGCACATCGGAAGCGCACCCGGCTTATGAAAGGCGAAGACGAGCATGCCTACAGCCGCGGCCGTCAGCAGCAGTGAGGTGATGGCGATGACGTTGCGAAAACTGCGGAGGCGGCTGACCTTCCAACGGCTTTCTGCGCTCGCGGCGCGCACCGCCGAAATCACTGCCTGACGATCGCTTTCGCTCAGTCTCCTCGGCTTTCGACGTCCTCCGTTCTGCGATGCTGAAGCCGCTGCGGCGGCTTGCCGCTGTGATGTGACAGGAGTACCGAACGCGCGATGTAGCCCAGTCCACAGTCCGGCACCGTTCGTGCGGATCGGTCCGGCGACTGGAACGATCTGTTCGTCTTCATCGCGGATGGAGCGCTCGGCGATGGTTTCCAATCGGACACGACGCGGATCATTCGAGCTGAGATGCAGCTGCACATGCGCAAGCAGATTCGACAGCTCGCCGTTGAGGTAATCCGGCGGCGCTATCCGCAGCAGCTCCGACTCGACCGCGTCAAGCTGACTGATAACCCGCTCGACCCCGGAGCCGGTCAACCCCGTGATAACACTGTGCAGCGTCCAAGGTGACCCACCCTTAGCGGCAGCCGCTGCCGCCTCGAAATGATCGTCGGTGATGCGCCGAGCCTCGTCGCTGATGGAGTTTGAGGCGGGCAACTCCAGCAGCCAATCACGTACGAACCGAAGCTCTGCGATCTTGCTCAGCGCCTGCTCGCGCCACGATGCCGAGGTCGGTCGCGCGAGAGGAAACGGCGGTCGATTCACGGCCGCACCGACCTCACCGGACGCCGACCGAACGCCAGGCCCCGCGACGCCGTTGCTCAGCGTCTCGGGCATCGCAGACCCCTTTGCGGCCACGCCCAGTCGCACCCTAACAACTTCCGCCTGTGTCCTCGCCCCAATTTTGCCCTCCACCGCCCGTAGGCAGTATCAACGCATCACTATCTCACTGACGAAGATCGAGAGCCGAAACAGGTAGGGTTTGCACAGCGAACGGGCACATTCCTGTGCGTCTCGACACCACGCTGGCTTCGGCATCGAGCAGGCTGCCCATGACATGTCCACGGACCCGCTCTGCCGCACACGAATGTGCCGAGGAGCAGTGGGCGCGGCGAGCCTATAGTGCTGGGCGATGTCCTCGCTGACGACGGCGTCTGACCGCATCGAGCAGCTCGCGCAGGACCTGCGCCATCACAAGCGGCTCTACTACTCCGGAGAGCCGGCGATCAGCGACGCCGAGTATGACGCGCTGGAGGACGAGTTCCGGGCGCTGATCGCCGAGCATCCGGAGCTGACGCCGGCGGATAATCCGCTGCAGGAGGTCGGCGCTGATCTCGCCGGCGAGCTGTACGCCGATGCTCGCCACGAGGTGCCGATGCTGTCGCTGGAGAAGGCGACATCGGACGAGGAGCTCGCTGCGTGGCTGGGGCGGTTCCCGGGCCAGGCGTTCGCGTTGTGGCCGAAGTTCGACGGCTTGTCGCTGTCGGTGCTCTACCGCGGGGGTCGGCTGGCGCGCGCGGCGACTCGCGGCAACGGCGAAGTCGGCCAGGACGTGACCGTGAACGTGCGCGGCGGCGATGTCCACGGAATGCCCGAGACGCTGCCGGAGCGCTTCGATTGCGAGGTCCGCGGTGAGGTGGTGATGTTGCGCTCGGATTGGCGCGCTTATAACGAGGCGCACGAGGACAAGCCGCTGGCCAACGCGCGCAGCGCCGCGGCCGGGACGCTGCTGGCGAAGGATCGCGACAAGGTCGCCGAGCGGCCGGTGAGGTTCTACGCCTTCGACCTCATCCGCCTAGGCGACGGCCAAGATGAGCGCAAGCTCGCCGATGCGCTCACCGGCCTCGGCTTCACCGTCGAGGGCTACGCGGAGGCCGCCGATCCCGACGAGATCCGCGCGTACATCCAGCGGATCCTCGACAGCCGCCGGGAGCTGGACTACGAGCTCGACGGCGTCGTGATCAAGCTCGCCGACCGCGCGGCGTTCGATGCTGCCGGCCAGACCGGGCATCACCCCAAGGGCGCGATCGCGTTCAAGCCGCCGCCGCAGGTCGCGGTCACGCGCCTGCTCGATGTGGACTGGACGCCTGGCAAGACCGGACAACTGACGCCGCGCGGACACGTTGACCGTGTCTTCGTCTCCGGCACGCACATCGAACACGTCACCCTGCACAACCTCGCGGTGATCGCGGCCCGCGACATCCGCATCGGCGACCGCGTTTACATCCTCAGACGCGGAGACGTGATCCCGTTCGTCTCCGGCGTCGTCGACACAGCCGAGCGCGACGGCACAGAGCAGGTGATCGAGGCGCCGGCCGCGTGCCCGTCGTGCGGCGCACCGCTGGCGATCGTCGGCGAGTCGAAGGTCGTGATCTGCGAGAACAGCCAGGGGTGCCCCTCACAGCGCTTGCGCCGGCTGATCCACTGGTGCTCACGGGCGGGCGCGGATGTCGAAGGCCTTTCCGAGGCGCGGCTCGAGCAGCTGATCGGCGCGGGCTTAGTCTCCACGCCGTCGGACATCTATCGCCTCGATCACGAGGCGTTGATGCCAGACGGCAAGGCACGGTTCGACGGGTGGGGCGAGCGCTCGGTCGCCAACCTCCTCGCGGCGATCGAGACGAGCAAGGCCGTTGGTTTGCGCCGCGCGATCGTCGGCTGGTCGATCCCGCTGACCTCGGAGGGCACGGCGAAGCGCATCTGCCGACACGGCTACGAATCGATCGAGCAACTGCAGGCTGCCGCCGTCGAGGAGCTGTGCGAGGTCGAAGACATCGGACCGATCGTCGCACAGGCGCTTCGCGAGTTTCTCGACCAACCCGCCACACAAGCCGAGATCAGCGCTCTGCGCGAGCTCGGCGTCAACCTCGACGTCCGCGACGAAGACCGCCCGATCCAGACTCCCGCCGACTCACCGTTCGCCGGCAAGATCGTTGTCATCACCGGCACCCTCTCGGTCGATCGCAAAGACTTCCAGGCGCTGCTCGACGCCGCCGGCGCCAAAGCCTCAGGCTCGGTCTCGGCCAAGACCGACTACGTCGTCGCAGGAGACTCGGCCGGCTCGAAACTGAAAAGGGCCGAGAGCCTCGGCATTGCCGTCCTCACCGAGGATGAGGCGCGCACGATGCTGACCGAATAGGCGATCAGCTTCGACCGCCACAGCCGAGGCTTACGCTATGCGCCAGTGAGCGCGGTCCGCTTGCGCAGCATGTGTCGTGGTGCGGTGCTCACGTCGGTTCTGGCGTGTGGGTGGGCGCTGCCCGGTCCCGCGCTGGCCGGCCCGCACGCACCTGCCCTCCTGTCCGCGGACCGCAGCCCCGCAGCGATCGCATCGACGTTCGGCAGCGGGTCGTTCGGGCGCTGGCTGATCGACGGGTTCGGCCTGCCCGCGTTCCGCTACCGGATCGACGAGCAAGTCGCCGCCCGCGCCACGCAGCCGGAGCTGAACGGCGCGACGGCCGCCCAGCACGAGCTCGGCAACGATCACGTCGTGGCCGCCGCGCTCAACGACGGCTACACGCAGCTATGGAGCCAGGACCAGCTCGCGCAATGGGCCAATCGCTTTGCGCCCGATCAACGGCACTACGCCGGCGGCTACGGCTATCTCAACGTCGGCGGTCGCGTGCTCAGCACGCTGTACCTCGACCGGCCGCGCGGCGCGGTGGTACGACGGCTGTTCGGGGTCGGGTACTACGAGCGCCGACTCGTCGCGGACGACGTCGCCGTGCGGGAGGACGTCTACGCGCCGTTCGGCGACGATCCGCTGCTGTTGCACGATGTCACGATTCGCAACACGACCGCGCACGCGGAGCGTGTCTCGTGGTTCGAGTATTGGGATGTCAATCCATACGACCAGACGCACCGGCAGCCGGTGCAGCTCGGTGTCCCGCGCTGGTCTCCGGCTGTCCGGACATTCGTCGTCGCCCAGCGTGGCGGGAATCGCGATCCGCTGAGCATCTTCGCGGCGGCCCTTCGCGGACCGGTCAGCGGCCACGAGACGTCGGTCACGGCCTTCTTTGGGCGCGGGAGCCGCGCGGTTCCGGCCGCCGTGCAGGCCGATCGACTGCCGCGGGCGCCCGCGTCGAGCGGCGGCGGAACACTGTTTGTGTTCCGCGCGCCGGTGCGGCTGCGTGCCGGGCAATCGGTGACGCTTCGCTACGCGTACGGGATCACGGACCCCGAGAAGATCGGCGGCCTGGTCGGGAAGTACCGGCGCGCGCCAGACCCGCTTCTCGCAAGCGAGCGCTCGTGGGCGCAGTGGCTGCCGAAGGCGTCGTTCGGGACCCGCTGGCGGTGGGTGGCGCGCGAGCTCGAGTGGGACGCCTACCTGCTGCGGGCGGCGTCCGTCGACGAGGAGTCGTGCGGCCATCACACGATCACTCAGGGCGGCTACTACGAGTACAGCAGCGGCGAGAACCTCGGGTCGCGCAGCTGGCTGCACTATCTGCTGCCGATGGTCTACGCCGATCCCTCGATGGCCCGCGAGATCTTGCGGTACACGATCTCGCTGCAGTCGCAGGGAGCGCGTGACATCCCGTATGGCGTCGTTCCGCCGTGCAAGCCGTACAACGACCTCGGCACCTCCGACGATCTCGACTTCTGGCTGCTGCTCGCCGCGGCCGAGTACGGGCTCGGGTCGCGGGATCTCGCGTTCTTCTCCGAGCGCCTTCCGTTCTACGGAACCCGGCACCGCGTCACTGTCTGGGAGCACCTGAAGGTGGCGTTCCGCCACCAGGAATCGCTCCGCGGTCCGCACGGCGGATACCTGGCCGGTGCGAACGGCGACTGGTCGGATTTCTCGGCGTTGTTCCTGCACATGACCGAGTCGATGCTCGTCTCCGCTCAGCTCGCCTATGCGTACCCGCGGCTGGCGGAGCTGGCCGATCTCCGCGGCGACCGAGGGTTTGCGCGTGCGCTGCGCCGTCGCGGGCACGAGCTGCTCGCGCTGCTGCGCCGGACATGGACGGGCCGCTGGTATCTGCGCGGCTACTCGGGATCTGTGCCGATCGGGCACGGCGCGATCTTCGGCGAGCCGCAACCGTGGGCCGTGCTGGCCGGAGCGCCGAGCGCGGCGCAGGCGGGGGTGCTCGTGCGCAGCATCCGCCGCTTCCTCGACGGGATCGACGCACCGCCGTCGGTTGGCGGTCCGGCCAAGATCGGTTCGGCGATCTCTCCAGCCGCGCGTGATCCGGGTGTGACCGACCCGCCGACGAGCGGCGCGTTCGACGGGGCGTCACAGTACGTCGGCGGCGTTTGGTTCGACGTCAACGGATGGCTCACGTGGGCGCTGACGAAGCTCGACGGCGTCGTCCCCGCGGCTGCCCGCGACGCCTGGAGTGAGTACACGCGCAACACCCTCGCGGCGCATGCCCATGCCTTCCCGAACCATTGGGACGGCACGATCTCGGTCGACGATGCGTGCAACGCGTTCTACGCGCATCAGCCGGACCGGTGCGGGATCCCGCTCTACAACGACTACGAAGGCCAGATCACCGAGCAGCCCACCTGGATGGTGATGGACGCAGTGCACCTCGCCGGCGTGACGGCGACCGAGCACGGTTTCCGGATCATCCCTCATCTCGACCGCTTCTCGCTGCGCCTCCCGCGCCTCGGCGTCGCCCGCGCGCCCGGACTTCTGCGTGGCTATGTTCGCATCGCTCGCCGGGAGCGGCTCGTGTTTGAGATTGGCGGCGTGCCTCGCGGCGCGCGCAGCGTGGTGACCTGGGTGAACGGTCGGCCCACCCCCCATCGGATGTCGTCCGGGTTCGTTGGGTTTAGGCTGACGGCGGTCGTGGGCCGCGCAGCTGACTGGGCGGTCACATGGGACGTCCGTAGATAGCCACGACCGCGTGGTCGGGGTTTGGGCCGATGTGCCGTCGTAAGGCTCGCGAGACACTCGGCGCTATGGCTGTCGATCGAGGAGGGCCCATGAGATCGGAAATGCTTCGTGCCGAACTGACCCGGAGGCGGCTGTTGGAGCTCGCGGCCGCAACCGCCGGCGGAGCGCTCTCGGTGCCGCTGCTCGACCCCATGGCTGCGCTGGGAGCCTCTCCCCGGTGGCCGACCCGACCGCTGTCGGCAAGCGCCGCACGCCGCATCGACCCGTCGCAGTTCCTGCCGGCGTCACAACTGTTCGCGTGGCAGGAGCAGCTCGATGCAATGGGTCTGCGCGCGACGGCCTCGCCCGTGCATGAGCGGTTTGTCGACCAACTGCACGATCGCCTCGGCCGTGCAGGCGTGCGCCGGCTGCGGTTTGAGTCCGTGCCACTCGACCGGTGGACGACCGAGACGTGGTCATTGCGTCTCCTCAGCGGCGGTTCCGCGGGCGACGTTGCGACGGCGTCATACATCCCGTACTCCGGCCGGACTCCTGCTGGAGGGGTGAGCGGTGGGCTTGCCGTTGTCGATCCGAACCAACCTCCGGCCCCGGGCTCGCTGGCCGGGAAGATCGCCGTGTTCGACGTGCCGCTTGCGTCGCTCACCTATGAGACGTTCCTGTCGATCAGCTACAAGGCATACGACCCCGGCAAAGTGTTCACGCCGACTGGCGTCTACGCGCGTCCATGGCTCGGGATCGACGCCGAGGTCACGCTGCTCGATGCACTGGCACGCGCCGGCGCTGCTGCGGCGGTCGGTGTACTCGACCTGCCCAGTGAGGCGGCGCACGGCGCCTACTACCCATATGACGGCATCATCCGCACCGTCCCCGGCGTGTACGTCGACCGCGACACCGGCCGCCGATTGAAGGCCGCCGCCGCCGTCGCCGGAAGCGCACGACTGGTGCTTCCCGCCGAGGTCAAGCGGGTGAACTCCCGCAACCTGATCGGGTTGATTCCCGGGGCGTCGGAGGAACTGATGCTGCTGCACTGCCACACCGACGGCACCAACGGCATCGAGGACAACGGACCGAACGCGATCGTCGCGATCAGTCAGTACCTCGCGCGCCTTCCCCGCCACGCCCTGCCACGCACGATCATGGTCCTGCTGACGACGGGCCATTTCCACGGCGCCATCGGCACTGCGGAGTTCGTCCGCCGCCACCGCGCTGGGCTCCTACGCCAGATCGCCGGCGCCGTCACGATCGAGCATCTCGGCGCCCGCGAATGGGAGCCGGCCCCGAGCGGACATTATCGGCTGACGGGCGAACCTGAGCCCGGGACGTTCTTCACGCCGGAGAACAGCCCGCTCGTTGACGCTTCCTTCGCCGCGTTGCGCGCTGCGACGGCCGCGCCAGCCTCGGTCCTGAAGCCGTACGTCGCCGTGCCCGGAAGCCCCGACGGCAACGGCTGGCCGGCCGAGGGAACCGACCTCTGGACCGCCGGTGCGATCCCGACCACGAACTACATCACAGGCCCGTCGTACTTACTGAACTCGGGCATTCCGACGATGGACAAGCTCGACATCGCCCGCATGCGCCGAGAGGCGATCGCGTTCACGCAGATGCTGATCGACCTCTCGCGGGTGCCGCGGAGCCGATTGCGCCAGTTGGATCTGCGCCATCCTGGCGCTTAGGTCGTCACGTGCCCTTAGCCAACCGGCATGCCTCGACTGCGAGCGTGATCACCGAACGTAGCGCCCGCACCCACTACACCTTGACCGCCGCGAGCCACGCCTCGAAGCTGGGGCCGGCGAGCTTCGCGCCCGGGTTGGGCAGCGCGGCGCCCTCCGCATAGGCCGCGGCGTCGGGGTCGCCGGGCTGCGCCAGCAGACCGCCGCGGTTCTCGCGGATCTCGAAAGAGTCACCTCGGCTGGCGAAGAGTGCCGCTGCCGCATCGGCGAGACGCTCCTCCCGCGGACCTGCGACCTCGGTGATTCTGCCGTTCTCGATCTGCGGCTCCTCAGCCGCGTCGGCGAGCGTTTCGGCCACAACGCGGGCGGCCACGAGCTGCGTACGCATCTCGGGCACGTAAGCGACGCCATCCTGGATCGTCCACGCGACCAACGGATCGACGAACTCGTGGAACTGGGACGCGCGAACGATCCTGACCGGGAGCGGGCCTTCAAGCAGCGTCTGCTCCTGCGCCATCTTGGCCGCGTTGTAGCCGCCCTGGAACTTGTCGATGCCGATGATCGAGACGACGACGATCCTCTTCGCCCCGGCTGCGGCGCCGGCTCGCTGCAAGTTCCGAGCCGAGGCGGTGAAGAATGCCGTCGCCTCCTCCTGGTCGGGAGAGGGCCCGGTGGCCGTGTCGATGATTGTCTCGGCTCCGATCAGCGCCTCATCGAGACCCTCGCCGCTGACCACGTCGACACCCTCCGAGCGCGATCGCGACGACATCGTGCCCCCGCTGCGCGAGGATCTCGACGAGTTGCGATCCGACCCGACCGGTGGCTCCCGTGACGGCAATCCTCTGGCTTCTCTTTTCGGTCTGCATCGTTCTTCCTTTCTCAGCGCCGGCGGCTCGCACCGGCAAATCGATCTGTCACTCGTTTGACATCCGACGGCACGAATATGTGACAGATCGGCGGGTGACGGTCCACGGCGCGCGCAGCTCGGCTTGGCTGGATAGGATCGCGCTCGCATTCGTGCGTACCCCAAGCAGCCAGAAAGCGAGACGCGGATCGTGGCCAACTACAACCCCTACGACGAATTGCCCCAGGTGGCGTCATTCGAGCTGACGAGCGAAGACGTGCGGGATGGTGAGAAGCTCGATCAGCCGCAGCTGAGCGGCATCTTCGGTGCCGGCGGCGAGGACGTATCGCCGCAGCTGGCGTGGAGCGGGCCCCCGGAGGGCACCCGCAGCTTTGCGGTGACCTGCTACGACCCGGAGGCGCCGACCGCCAGTGGCTTCTGGCACTGGGCAGTCGTTGACGTTCCGGCCAGCGTGACTGAGCTTCCCCGTAACGCGGGCGACGAGCAGGGAAGCGGGCTTCCTCCCGGAGCCTTCCAGCTCCGTAACGACGGCGGGGTCAGGCGCTACATCGGGGCTGCGCCGCCGCCCGGTCACGGCCGGCACCACTACTACTTCGTTGTTCACGCCGTCGACGTCGAGTCGCTGGGAATCGACAAGGACGTCACGCCGGCGTTTCTCGGCTTCAACCTGTTCTCACACACCCTCGGCCGCGCGATGATCGTCGCCTGGTACGAGGCTCCCGAGCGGTAGGTCGCGCTGGAACCGACCGCGGCTCCGTCTCCGTTGCGCGAGGGTGCGAACGACGGCCGCGTCGCGCTCATCACCGGGGGCGGAACAGGTATAGGGCGCGCTGCCGCCTTTGAGCTGGCTGCGACCGGCGCCGACGTCGTCATCTGCGGCCGCCGTGAGCAGCCTCTCGAGGCGACCGCCGAGGCGGTTGAGCGCGCAGGCGGCCGGTGCGTCGCGCCCAGTGGACGTGCGCGAGCCCGCGCAGGTGGCGCGTGTATCACGGGCACGACGATCGCGATCGACGGCGGCGCCGACGCCTGGGGCCTTGCCGAGGAGCCGCCGCGGTGAGCGAGCTCGTCAGAGGTGAGCGGAGAGGCCGCGCGTTCGTCCTTACGCTCACCCGCGAGCCGAAGCTGAACGCGATCTCAGGCGAGATGGAGCAGCAGCTGTGCGACCTGCTGGCGGCTTCCGAGCTGCGGGATTCGGCGTCCGTCGTGATCACGGGCGGGGAGCGCGTGTTCTCAGCCGGAGCCGACGTGACCGAGTTCGAGGGGCTCGATCCGGCCGCGATCATGGCCTATTACCGGCAGACAGGAGATTTCGTCGAGCGCGTTGCCGATCTTCCGCAGCCGACTCTTGCTGCGATCTCCGGCTACTGCATCGGAGGCGGGTTCGAGCTGGCGCTCGCCTGTGACTTCCGCATCGCCGACGAGACCGCCGTGTTCGGGCTTCCGGAGGTGGCCCTGGGAATCGTTCCCAGCTTCGGTGGGACCTACCGCCTGACCCGAATCCTCGGCCCGGCGAGAGCAAAGGAGTTGATCCTACTGCGTGATCGGATCGATGCCGCCGAGGCGCTTCGCCTCGGCGCGGTCACCGAGGTGGTCAGCGCAGGCGAGGCGCTGAAGCGCGCGCTCGAGCACGCCGAGCGTCTCTCCGAGCTGCCCCGGCTGGCGGCCGGCGTCGCGGGGCGCACGGTCGATGCGATAACTGAAGCCTCGCGGGCCGCGGGACTCGAGCTCGAGCGAATCGCCTACGGAATGCTCGCGCAGACCTCTGAGGCGGATGCGGCCCTTAAGCGCTTTCAGCGATGATCGGGTGTGCGTAGGCGATCCAGTCGCTGCCAAGTAACGCCTGAACCTCCGCGATCGGACGCGCGTGCCAGCATGCCCCAATCGTCGCCTTGGGACTCGCATTACGGTGGTGGATCAGCGCGGCGAGGAAGCGATGATCCGGGAGCACGATCGGGCGCACTCGCGAGCCCCTGACAAACCGATTGTCTTCGCCGATGGCCACGGCGTCGAACTGCACGTGCTCCCACAGCGCGCGGCGGTAGCAGAGCGCGTTTCCGGCAACCCAGTCGCCGATGCCGCCGGCGTACTCGTACAGCCAAGCCCGTCGTGGGAGCGGCTCGAAATACAGCAGTCGGCTTGGGCCGCAGAGTTCGGCTCCGTGCTGCTCGAGTTGCTGCACCTGGTAGCGAAGTCGGTGTGGCGCCTGCCAGTCATCGTCATCCCAGTGCGCGATCACCTCGCCACGAGCGAGCTCACACGCCCGGTTGCGCTTTGCTCCGAGTAGCAATCCGGGCTCCAGTCCGAAATACCGCACCCGAGGGTCGGAGGGCATCAGGTCCTCGACTCGGTCGCTGCCGTCGTCGAGCACGATGAGCTCGCGATTCGGGTAATCCTGGCGCAAGAAGTAGGTAATTGCTCGGCTGACGTAGGGGCGCCGGTCGGCGGTCGGCATGATGCAGCTGACGAGCGGCCGGTCCGCAGGCGGCGGCGCGGTGGGAGACCGCGCGGCATAGAAGGCGCGATCTTCGGGAGTGAACGCCGGCTCCTCCGTTCGGCGCCATCCGTACTGGTCGAGAAACGCTCCGCATGTGAACCGCCAGGCATTCGCGCCGTGGCGCATGTAGACGAATAATCCGTCGCCGCGGAGTCGCTGGAGGCGCGCGCCCCGTGCCTTGGCGAGCGTGAGAAACGCGGCGTCTTCCGCCAGCGATACGTGCGGGAAGTGCGCGAGCCGCTCCCACACGTGACGGGCGAACGCGAGCGTGCCGCCGTGCACATCCTCGACGAACAGCCGCCGGTGCAGAGCGTCGGTGACACTCCAGAAGTGCCACTGATCCAGGTCGAAGAACAGCGGCGTGCGCAGCGCGGTGATCTCGGCGCGCCCGGCGATCAGCGGCTCGAGCTGCGCCGACAACCTCCGAGGGCCGTACCAATCGTCGTCATCCCAATGCACGATGAAGCTGCCTCGTGCGTTCGTGCAACCTCGGTTTCGCTTGGCGCCGATACTCTCGCCCTGCGGGGAGCGGAGGTAACGCACCCTGGGGTCGTCCGGGAGTCGGGCTTGAAGGTCGTCGTCGCCGTCATCGACGATCAACAGCTCGCGGGGGTCGTAGTCCTGGCGCCTGAACAGATCGATCGCGTGCAGGACGAGCTCGGCTCTGTTGCGCGTGGGCATGACGCAGCTGACCAGCGGCTGATCGGCCTGGGGCGGGGCGGACGCCGGCCGCGCTGTTGTGGTCTCGAAAGGGGCTGGTGAAACGGGCCGAGCGATCCGGATCGCGCCAGCCGGTGCGAAGTGCTGACACGCCTCGCCACGACAGTGCGCTTCGTAGTCCTGTCGCCCTCCGCGGAGCCGCAGCCCGCAGACGCTGTCCTGATATCGCCGCCGGCTGGCCTCGAACCGACGAGCCTCCTCGAGCCGGCGGCGGGCGGGGAACGGGGCACGGTAGACGTACGCGCCACAGACCCAAAGGCCACGGAAGCCTGCCCGGGCCGCTCGGACGTTGTACTCCATCTCCCAGCAGGGTCCGAGGCCATATCCCTCGTCGGCGCCTCCGATCGCCTCGATCACCTCGCGCCGCACCGCGTAGCAGAAGTCCGAGAGGCTATGCAGCGGAGTCAGCTCCCGCGTTGCAGCACCGAAACGCGAGGTGGCGGCGTCGCCGGTCCGAGCGACGCTGAGCTGATCTGCGAGTCCGCGCGGGAACACACACTGCTCGTTCCACGCGAGGTTCGTCGAAGGGCCGGCGAGCCCGTTACGTGGGTCGGCGAGCAGCGCGTCGATCAGCAGATCGAGCGCGCCTGGCGCCGGGATCGCGCCGGACTCGAGCAGGATCACAACGTCGCTGTCGCCATAGGCGGCGAGGCGGTTGAAGCAGGCTGGTGGCCCGAGCGGTTCGGTTGTAACAGACTGCGGGACGTCGGTTGTGCGCAGCGAGGCGGCGCACAGAGCCGGATCGGGGCCGTCTCCGAGCAGCAGCAGCTCAAACGGCCGGCGTCCGGGTTGCCGTACTGCTGTCAGCGTGGCATCAAGCCGTTGGGGTTCGGCGTGAACGTGGATACCGACTGTGACCGAGGTCATCATTCCGCCGGCATCGGCCCGTAGAGGACCCACCCGGCGTCACGGAGCTGTTTGATGTGGTGCCGGTATGTGGATTGGATGCTGCTGGGCGTCCTTCTGGGCACGGTGTAGAGCCGGTCCCAGTAAAAGGCGGCAAGCACTCGACCCGCTGGCGGCTGGGCGTCGCGAACCTTGCTCAGCATGCCGGTCAGCAGATCGGTACAGGCGGAGCAGGCGCTGAAGCCACTGCGAAGCTCGATCGCGGATATCCGGGCGAGGAATGCTGGACCCTGTGCCGCGACTTGGGCATCGAACCAACGGCGGAACTGTTCCTCGGTGTGGCTCGTGTTCGTTGCGTGCTGAGGAGTTCCACCCGTCGCCCACGTTCGCGCCAGGATTTCGTCCGGGCTAGCCGGATCGACATACACGACACCTCGACTGCTCGGCGTTGCGGCCAGGCGAGGGTCAGGAGTCATGAGCGCGTATTCCTGCCGCACAGGACCCACAAGCGTCCTTGGCGCGACCTCGGCCATGCCTTGGGGCGAGATGCCCGGCCCGCCGCGCAAGACCACACGAACCGACATCTGCTGTCCGCCGGCCGGCGCTCCCTCGATCCCCTCCTGAGCTGGGCGGTCATACACGGCGAACATGTGCAGCAACCGGGCGAGGTCGTCCCTCGCCCCGGGAACGAACGGTTGATCCACCCGCACCTCTCGGTCGGGCACTCGCCGAAGACGCGTGATTGAAGCCTCCGCCTGCATCCGCGGCTGGTCGTTCTCACGCCACCCGTGTGGCCGCGGCACGGGAGGATTCGCGCCCGAGTGCGGCAGCCGGTCCAGCCGACCTGCGTAGTAGTCGAGAACCTGCGAGAGAGGAACCGGTCGGGAGGCGACGAGCAACTGGGCTCGGCCGCCCGGACCGGGATGCATGATCAGGCGATGATGCTCCGTGCCACTCGGCGCCTCGACGTCGAATGGCTCCTCGCGGTCGACGCGGGCAGACGGTCCGCCGGGATCGGGGCGTGGCGGCGCCGTGGGGGCCCCGGCTCTGAGCGCCGTCCCAACCTCGCCTGCCGGTACTCCCGGCGCGTGAGGCGCGACCTTGATCCGCACCGGCTTGGGCAGCGTCAGCTTGCCGCGACTCGCCGTGATCTCCCACGCCGTGCCGAGCGGCTTAGCCTGCAGATTGGTGAAGCCGTAGCGCCGGCGGATCGCGTCGAGCTGTGCCGCGAGCTCGGGTGGCGTTAGCTGCGTAGCATCGGCGCGCTTGCGCAGCGCGTCGATCGCATTGACGCCGTCCGCGAACGCCTTGCCGTCGTTCCTGACCGCCGTGTTGTCCTTGCGCGAGCGCTTGCCCTTGCTGTCGAGAACCTTCGGCGGCGACGGTGGCGGGGCGGGCGGTGCGGTCTGCTTCTCCTTCCAAGCACCCTTCTTCTCCTGCGGCCCGCGCCCGCCCTTTGGCACCTTGTCATCCATCAGGTCTCCGGCGAAGCGATCGGAGTTGAAGTCGACGTTCTTGCGAGAGATCGCCGGCGGCTTGCCGGAGCCGAAGATGTAATCGACCTCGGCACCGAAGCCGAGCTCGCCGGGCAGCTGGTACTCGAGCTCGCCCAGCGGCCATCTCCAGGTGTGGTCGGAGACAGGTGACCACCACGGTGTCTCGAGCGCGACGAACAGGTATCCCGCCAGCGCGAGGAAGGCCTGCGCCGCAAGCTCCATGTCGCCGTGGATGTAGAACTCCCCGCGTTTGCCGAGCTCGGGGTCGGCGAGCTCGCGGTAGCCGATGATCGGCGTCGCGTCGAGGTAGGCCTTGACGCCGGCCGTCGCGGTGACTCCGGCGCCGATCTTGATCTCGTGATGCAGGATTTCGAGCCCGGCGCCGGCCTTGGCGTCCAACTCGAGCGCGGCCAGCGCTGAGACGTTGAGGTTGGCCGAGAGGCTGAAGTTGTTGAAGATCTTGGGATCGGTGGAGTACGTGCCGACGACCTCGATCCGCGACAGCGTCAGCGGCGTCACCTTGGCGACCGCATCCAACGACAGCGAGAAGAAGACGAAAATGTCCCCGACATACGGGACGCCGTAGGCGGCATGAATGTCGAGCGAGAAGATGCGCAAACGTGAGTCGACCCTCGTCTGCGGGAACTCGACCCGCGCCTGCGGCGTGATCTTGCCGACGACGGTCACGTGGCCCGCGCCGTCGACGATCACGAGCGCGCTGCCGGTGAGCCAGTCGTTGAATCGCGCGGTAAGCGTGCCCCAGCCGGCCAGCGCCCGCGGACCCGGCTTCGGACCGGCTGCCGCCGGCACCGCGGCGCCGCCCGACTTGCCGGCCGCCTCCTTGGCCGAGGCATTGATCGCTTCCGGCGGCAGATGCTGGTAGGCGACGGTCTTGGCGGTCTCCGCGTCGGTCACAAGGAGCGTGACGTCTCCGGAGAGCTTCTCGGTTGCGTAGTGGACGGTGCCGACGGCGTCGACGACACCCCCGGCGAACGTCACGACCACGAGACCCGAGAAGTTCTTCAGGTGTGCGGGGTTCACCGGGATCTCGGCGCGGCCTGCGATCACGCCGTCGGGCCTGCGCTCGAGGTCCAGTGACACCTCGGCGAGCCCCTTGACGCTGGCCCTGGCGTTAGCCGCGAACGTGACCACCTCGTCCTCGAGCCCAAACGTGCCCGTACCTGCCAGGAAGCCACCGAGCCTGAACGCGAGGTCCGTCTTGAGCGTCAGCGCTCCTCCCTCGAGTTTGTTCGAACGGCTTGCCCGTCCTGGGGTTGTCCAACCCGAGTGTCGCCGCGTGCCGCTGGAACTTTTCGATGACGGCGTGCGGGCTTTCATGCGGTCGCCCTCCGGTCGACACCGTGACGTATCCCGTAACCGTGCTTGCAGCGATCCGAACGGCGAGGAGCGGCACGAGGGCGGCCTGCCGAAGCGGCTCGAGCCCGGGGTGGACGAGCTCGATCGTCTGAAGTTCTCCCGGCGTGTGGTATTTGCCGCCGTGCTCGTGGATGCGGATGACGCCCGCGGCGAGTCCCGCGAATTTCACGTTGACCTGGCCCCCGCCCCGCGGGTGCGTCTTCAAGTAGTCGGCGACCGGCTGGGGCGGCGCGAACGTGCCGGCGCCTTTCAGGGTCACCGCTTCCGCCGACGGCGCGCCCGGCCGCGGCCCAGGCGCCGCCACGCGCGGCGCCGCGGCTGCAGGAGCGGGTCGGCGCTCGATGACGGGACTAGCCACCAGCCACCACCGCTCCCCGCAGCGGGCATACCGACCCCGCCTTTCGGTACTCCCGCCGCACCGCCTGCTCGACATGATCTGCGTTGGTCACCGGCGCACCGTCCTCCAATGCGAGCAGCGACGCGTGCAGGACGGCGTTGCGGATCTGCGCTCCGGTGAGCTGGCAGCGGGTTGCAAGCTCCTCGACGAACACGTCCGGGATCGCGCGCTCGGCCGGCAGGTGCAGCTGCCAGATCGACCAGCGCTCGGCGGCATCCGGCGCACGGAACTCGACGACGACGTCCAGCCTGCGGCGGAACGCGGAATCGATCCGGTCGCCTGCATTCGTCGTCACGATGAAGATGCCGTCGTAGGACTCGAGTCGCTGGAGCAGGAAGTTCGTTTCGAGGTTCGCGTAGCGGTCGTTGGACGTCTGCACGTCGGTCCGTCGCGTCATCAGCGCATCGCCTTCGTCGAGCAGCAGCACGACGTCGAGTTCCTCGGCGCGCGAGAAGACAGCTTCGAGGCTCTTCTCGGTCTCGCCGAGATACTTGTTGATCACGGCCGCGAGCTCGATCGCGAACAGATCCTTGCCGAGACTCGCTGTGAGCAGTCGAGCCGCGAGCGTCTTGCCGGTGCCGCTCGGACCGCTGAACAGCGCGCGGACGCCCGGCGTCAGCTGCGCTCCAAGTGCCTCGCCCACGCCCTCGTGCAAGCGCTCGCGAGCGCGGCAGCGATGCTCCAGGAGGCGAAGCTCACGTGCGGTCTCCGGGCCGACGGCCAAATCGTCCCAGCCGCCGGCCACCGGCACGCGCTTGGCGAGCGTCTCGAGCCCTTCGGCTTCCAACCTTCCCATCGCAAGGCGGATGTCCGCGTGCACCGGTCGAGCGCGGCCGGCCAACCGCGCCTCCGCGATCGCCAGCCGGGCCGCGCGGCGGATCGTGCCCGCCGTCGTGCGCATCGTTTCGGCGAGCTCCACGGCGAGCGGGGGGTCGCTGTGGCCGGCGGCAGCGAGTGCGTCCCGCCAGTGGCGCGCTCGTAGCCCGGCGTTGGGAATACCGAGTTCGAGCGTCAACGCGCGCTCACCTGTGATCCCGCCGCGTGGACCGGCGATCGCCGCGAGCGGACCGTCGTACCCCGGCAGCCGCGGGAGCTCGACCGTCTCGCCCGCTCCGACGGCGAGCTCGATGACGGGCAGCGTGTGCAGCAGGATCGCGAGCGGTCCTGCGATCGAAGCGGCTGACGAGGGGTCGCAGAGCTCGAGCATCCCCAGCCCCAGTTTTCGGGCGAGGATCCCGACCACCGTGTGTCGGCCGCTCGAGCGAGGCCCGCGGATGACGACCGCGCCACGCTCGGCACCCGTCAGCAGGCTGGGTGCGCGCTCCAGCGCGTCGGCGAACTCAGCGGGAAGGAGGACCGTTTCCAGCCGGGGCAGTCGCTCGCACGCGCGGTACGCGACCGATGGGGTGAGCGGGCCCGGGGGCGTCCTCGCAGCGCCTCCCAGAGCACCGGCGGTACTTCAAGCGCCCAGCGCGACCGTGATGCCTCGGGGTTCGCCGCCTGGATCAGACCCGACTCCAGCAGTGCTGCAAGCGCGTCTCTTGCCGCGTCGTCGTCGGTCCAGGTGGCGAGCAACCCCAGCGTCGGTCGCGCTTCGCCGGGTACGCCGTTCAGCGCCTCGAACAGCCGGGCGAAGCGGGCGTCCTGCTCACCAAGGCCGACTGTCAGCAGCAGGCTCATCGCGAGCGGAGCCAAGCCGAGTCGATCGCGCGCAGCAGACAGGGGGAGATGAACTGACGCGCCGCGCTCCCACGCGCGGACAAGCTCCCACCAGTGATCCTGCTCGCCGGACGTGGGGGCAGCGAATCCCGCCTGCGTCAGCTCTTCGTAGTAGCCGTCAAGGAACGCGAGACCGTTGTGGTGGTCCGGTGGCGGCAGTCGTGCACGCAGCAACAGCACGGCGCCGTAGGCGTGCAGGCGGAAATGCGAGGCCGGAGTCCGCGGGAGTGCTTCGAGCATGTTCATTCGAACTCGATCGAGACGAATCGTCCGGCGGCCGGCAGCCAGCCAGGGGTCCGATCCAGGCCCGCGAAGCGGACCGCGAGCGGCAGCTCACGCAGGCGCAGGACGACTTCGACATGGGTGTGGGTGATCAGCACCCGCGCATGAGCGCGGAGTATCAGATCGACGAGCGAGGCGTCGGCAGCAGCTCCGAGCGCGAGGCGCAGCCGGGCGTCCGCGTACGCCGCCATCCGGCCGGTCCAGCACGCGAGCGACCGCTTCGGCTCAGGCCGCAACGCTGAGCGGTGCAGCGAGGGGGGCCGCGATGCCGGAAGGCGCTCGAGCTCACGGGACAGTTGGTCGACGGCTCGAGCCTCGCTGCGGGGCACGGCGACCGCCGGGAAGCCCGCGGGGTGGATGATCCGCAACGTCCCGCCGGCGGCCGACCATCGCCACCTGCCGCCGTGATCGAACGGCAGCAGCCAAGCACGTTGCGTGCGCCAGACGGGCGACGGCCGGAAACCCCTCCCCGGGCTCGTCCATGGATCGTGTCCGGCGAGGCGGGCAAGCGTTGGCGAGATGGGGTCGCGACGAAACCGGGGCCCGGCGAGCGCTCTGCCCAGGAGCGCCAGGTAGTCCCAGGGATCGAGTGCGATCCCGGGCGCAGCGGCGTCGTGAAGTCGCCATAGAGGCCGAGGAAGATCGCGAGGTTGAGCAGGTAGAAAGTTCCGCCCAGCTCCGTTTCGATTGCCACCAGTCCGGGTTCGGCGATCAGCGCACGCGTGGGACCGGTCGCGGTCGGGGCATCGCGTTTGGCGACGGGCAGGCGCGCTTCCGGGGCAGGCTGTGTTGCTGCGACCGGCGTTGGCTCGCAGGCGCCCCTCGCGGGAACCACCGCCACCGGGACGGATCGATCACGCGCCAAGCCACCGCGCCCCCGAGGGGGCGGCACTTGGGGCGAGGGCGCGGCTCGCGGAGACTTATGTTCCTGACGCAGCGGCGGTCGTGACCGAGGCGCAGCGCCCGGATCAGACCCTGCCGGCGGCCGCGGCACCTCCGTCGTCGGGCTTTCGTGTGGCTGGCCAGTCGAAGCTTGGAGCGCCCGCGAACGCCGGTCGGCTCTGCCGCCTTGCCGGCTTTCTACGGCAGTTTGCGGGGCGATCGTCGACGGGCTCGCGTTGGCGTGTCGATCCCGCTGCGAGCTCCGGTCGGAGCGCTCGGTGACCCGCGGCCCATCAGGGCGAACCGGAGCGGGCCGCCCCGGTCGGGCTCGGGCGATGCCCGCGCGCCGCGGCGCCCGGAGCCATCGCTGCACCCGGGCTGCGAACGCGTTGGATCGAGCGAGCGACGACGCGCGCCGAAGCGTCAACGCCACTCCGAGCAGGAGCTCTCCGTCCACGGAAAGCTCAGCAGCACCGGGTGCCTCGCGTACGAGCTCATGCCACGGCGCTGTGACGGGCGCCAGGGGCGAGTCGCGCGGGCGAGCTGGCTCGGGCGCAGCGTGATGCGGCGAGCTGACGACGGTGCTGAGCCGGTCGGCGTCGAACGCGTGGGAGACCCGCGCGGTGAGCGAGCGTGCCACATCCGCGGAGAGCGAACCGACGAAGCGGACCGCCGTGCTGTCAGCGCCGGTGATCAGCAAGTCGAGCGCCGCAGGCACATGCTCGGGGCCGGCCAGCCAGGATCGGACTACGAAGTCCTCACCGGGTGGCGTATCAGCGCGAAGCCGGCGCCACCACCACCGCGTCCACGCGACCCCGTCCAGAGCATCGCGGGCCAGGCATGCGAGGAGCTCGGCCTGGTCGGCAAACCACACCGCCTGGGCGCCCGCCGGCACGTGCGCGCGAGCCGGTCGGACCGCGCCGGCGAACGCTCGCTCGAGTGCTGCACGGCAGGCGCGCTCCCAAACCGGAGAACACTGCGATACCGACAGCGCGATTGCCCGCGGCAACGGATCGGCCAACGAGCGCACGTACAGCCAGGCGGCGGCCGGCAATCCGCTCGGTCGCAGATCAGCGCCGGCGAGCGTGTGCTCAAGTCGCAGCCGAGCGGTCCCGGGGTCGAGTGCCGTGCCATGAACTCGGACTCGATCGACAACGGTGCCGGCACTCGTGGTCACACGCATGCGTCCCGTAGATGGCGCGCGACCGCGTTGGCGATCGGCTGGCCGGTGTGACTCTCGTAATAGGAGAACGCCGGGGAGGGGTTGACTTCGAAGCAGACCACTCGGCCATCGCACGCCAAGCGAAGATCGATCCCCGTGAATGGAAGGTCAAGCCGACGTGAGAGCGAAATGCAGCGCTCCGCGACCTCATCGGACAGCGTGATTGGATCGAGCCGTGACTCTCCGTAGCGGTAATCCGTGGCGGCAGAGGACACCCGGGTGGCGTACACCTCGTCTCCGACCACGTGCACGCGCACGTCGACTCCCTCGACGAAGGCCTGAAACTGGACAGGGCACCAGCGGATGTGCTCGAGGCGCTCCAGCGCCCTCCCGTCGAGCTCGTTGACGATCGATCGGATGCCCGAGGTCGATTTGAACACCACCCGACCGTGGCGCGCGCGGAACGCGAGCGCCAGCGCGGGGTCATTGGTGACGAGCGTGTCGGGGACATCGAAGCCGCAGGAACGGATCACCTGCGCCTGGTATGGCTTCGAACTGTTGGAGGCCATCGCGGACGCGCGGTTCGAGCACTCGGCTCGGTGCGATGTCAAGCCAGCGCCAGAGATCCTCGTGCAGGATCCGACAGGCATGGCGCACCGGGGAGTCCTCGGGCTCGGCGGTCAGCTCGGGCAGGAGGTGGTCGTCCATCATCCGCGTGTAGACGCTCGCGATGTCCTCGACCGCGCAGCGCTGCGAGCCGAGCATCAGCGTTCCGGTCACGCCCGCAGAGCTGACGCTGAACGAGATCGAGGTGTCCGCGAATGCCCGCTGGTTGAGCACCACCACCCGCGCGCCGATCGCCTCGAGCGCCTCCGCGACCATCGCCATCGGCCGCTCGCTCGGGATCCCACAGAGCAGGATCACGGCCGCGCCTCCGAGCGGCTGCGAAGGGCCCGCGCGAGCGCCGCGACTGCTGCATCGGGGCCGTTGCTCAAGGCCGGCATCGGGTTGATGTCAGCCAGCTCCCACGAGCCGTCGGACGCGATCGCGAAGCTTGCTTCGAACACATCGAGACCCACTGCGCGAGCGAGGTCCCCGCCGTCGAACCCGCTGCCGATCGACTCCCCGTCGATCACGAGCGCCGTCAAACCGGCCGAAGGCAAAACCGCATCCTCACGGCTCCAGTAGCGCCAAACCTTGATCCCGGCAGCGAGCGCCAGCGCCCGCCAATAACAGGCCGGGCGCCAGACAATGCCGGCGCCAAACGGAGCGGGCCGGTTCATCGCCCGGTCGCCGAAGCCCTCGAGCCAGCTAACCGCCAGCGCCTGCAGCTCCAGCGTGGCGTACTCGCGGTCTGCGGCCGACGCGTTCAGATAGCCGGCCGCGCTCAGCCAGGCGAGCCTGTTCAGCACTCCCTCAACCTCGTCAGAGTCGATCAATCGCCCGTCGGCGACGCACAGCTTCGTCGAGGTGTGCGTGGACGTGACGCGGTGCTCCCACGTGGACCCGTACACGAGTTGTGAGGCGGTCACAACCTCAATCGGAGCAAGCCCGACGCGGCCGAGATGCTCCGCGATCCAGCGCGCCTCCACATCTTCGTCCTGGCACACGATCAGCCACACGCTAGTGCCCGCCCGCTCCGTTCTGGAAGTCGTCCTCGGAGTTCAACGCGGACACCGTCAGGTCGGGCCGCAAAGCCGTCGGGATGAAATGCTCGACGGGGTCGCCCACGGCCGTCGCCGCCTCGACATCAAAGCTGCTCGCCATCTGCGCCGTCTCGGAAGGCTTCAACTGCTCAAGCGGGGCCCGCTTGGTCTCGACCTGCACCTTTTCGGCGATCCGCTCCTTGATTGTGTGCTTCTCCGCGTCCTTTCGATCCTTGCTGTCCTTGTTGTCCTTGACTGCTTCCTTGCCCTCCTTGCTTGCGTCCTTGTTGTCTTTGTTGTCCTTACCAGCCTCCTTGCCTTCTTTGACCGAGTCCTTGCTGTCCTTGTTATCTTTCCCTGCTTCTTTGCCCTCCTTCACCGAGTCCTTACTGTCCTTACCATCCTTGACGTCCTCCTTGGTGTCCTTTTCACCCTTCGATGGTGGAGAGAGCATCTGCTCGAGTGCAGACACACGCTGCTCGAGTGTGATAACGGCGTTCTCGACCGCGGCGAGTCGTCCGTAGATGGTGCTCACGTCGAGCGCTGTACTGTTGAGTACCGCGGTGATCCCGTTGATGAATTCAGCGGTGATCAGATCGCCGGGTTGGACAGGTCCGAAGTTCGATGCCATGGCCTCAGGCTCCGTGGGTTAGGTGGCGTGCAGGGCGTAGTTGGCGTAGTTCCAGTGAGCCAGCGAGTACTGCGCATCACCCGCGTGCGGCACGAAGCCGCTCGTGAACAACACGCACGCTCCACCGGGGGTAACTGTCCAGGCGCGAGGGTCCAAGTTCTCACGCAGTGAGTACAGCCAGATCGGCTCGCCAAGAGAGAGGTCGATCGGTGCGAACGGGAGTGCCCGGCGGACGAGCGACTCGACTCGCGCTCCCTCGATCACAAACGGGCCGCGCGTTGCAAACCCGCCGAGGAACGTGTCGATGTCGACGCCGGGACGGGTATCACCGGGCATCGGCAGCAGACCTACGGGTGGGAGTCGCTCGAAGTTGTCCTCGAGCGCGAGCGCTTCGGGGGAGGGGCCCGCGAGAAGGTCGCGGAGGTGCGCCTGGAACTGAAGAAAGATTGCCTCGGCCTCGGCGCGGCGCCGGTCGGAGACGAAGCTCGTCCAGCCGTCCTCGGGTGCGGGCCTGATCAGCCGGCGGCGCACCGACCATAGATCCACGAACTGGATCCCGGTATCGACCGACCAGCCGATCGCCGCGAGCGGAACCTCGTCGTCGGTCAAGACCTGGGACCGGAGCGTGTCGATCAGTCCATAGCTTGCAGGCTCCGGGCCAAAGGGATCAGAAATGAACGCGGCGATCGCCTCGTAGTCGAAACACAGCGCGGCGACGCGATTGCGCAGGTGCTGAACGTCCGCGATCACGTCGGGCGCCACTGCCGCCCGGATCAGCCTGAACTTCAAAGCCTCCGCGGAGCGCGCGACGTTGCAGGTAGCGGCCTGGTTACCGAGGCCGCTGACCTGAGCCAGACCTTCTGGCTGCTGTGCCGGTCCGACGACGAGCAGGTAGATACCTGACCCGGCGCTGTAGGTGCCCGGCGCGGCAGGCTGGCAGTCGGCGAACAGGCCCCCCGGCCCGGCCTGGGCGCTCGGATCCTTCGTGTACAGCGAGACGTCGCTCGTAACGCTCAGCTCGAGCGAGGCGCCGGATCGGGCAACCGCCAATCCGGCTCCGACGGTGACGACCGGCGCCGCGATCGTCGAGGCGAGCGAGGCCTGGACCTCGAAGCCGAATGCGACACCCGTGCCGAGCAGGCGCCCGGCGCGCTCGAGTCGCGCCTCGGTCGTGCTCTGCTCGAGGCGCAGATCGTCGCCCGTGAGCAGTCGCCCATTGAAGAAGTTGACCGAGCGCAGGGCGGAGCCGGCGACCACCGGCTGATCAAGCTGATGAGCGGTCATGAGGGCGCTCCGAACTGCTCGATCCGGACCATGAAGCCGTCAGGCGGGGCGCTCCCGTCCGTGCGCTTGACTCGAACCACCACTCCCACGGCCGGCGGCGATCCGAGCAGCGGCGGGAGGCCCGGATCCGCACTCGCGATTACCTCGAACGTGCTCGCCGCCGCATCGGCCAAGCGAGAGACCGGGTGACCGACAACGAGCCGCTCGCGTGCATGGTCAAAGCCTGGAAACGTGAGCAGAAACACGGTCTTGGAGAGGGCCCTCGCGGTCAGTCCGCCGGTGCCGGCGACGATGCTTGCGTCTGCGCCCACGTGGCCCGCCGCGACAAGTGTTGACGGCGGCTCCGGTGTGAGCAGCCACTCTGCAAGCAGGCGAACGTCGAGCAGTGTCGCCCGCGCGGAGTCGTCCACGTGCACGGCCGCCTGATCGGAAACGCGCGCCGCTCCGGTCACGGGGTCGTGAACGATCGGGACCTGAAGCGAAGCCAGCGCCAGGCAGTCGGCATCCGGATCGAGGCTTCCGGGGCCGCCCGCGCAACCGCATTCGGCGCCGTCCGCCGGCGAGCGCAACCGCGGACGCAGCTCGCTTACCCAGAAGCGAAGCAGCGCGGCGATGCATTGCGAGGGGGCATCGCGTGGGATCGCGAGCCCCGGGGGCGGGGGGTGCAGCAGGAACGTGAGCGGGTCAGGTGGCGACGACGGCGGAGAACCGTTTGTCAGGCCAGCGGCAGCGCGCAGCAATCCGACGAACGCTTCGATGCCTCCCGAGCTCGGTGGACCGGCGGTTACCGGAATCCGGCGCGCCCACGCTACGAACTCGCGGACCGCCTGTTCTTCGGTAGCCGCTGGAGCGGTAGTGCGCAGCTCCAGCGAAAACGAGTCTTGAAGCCGGGAAGCGGCCATCAGCTCGCTGTCGCTGCGGCACGGCTCACCCGGGATCGGGACCTGGTCGGTTGGGATTTCGGTCCAGCGGGCAACGAGGGTCAGCGCAAGCGCCGAGGGTGGCGGCGACCCGAGTGCGTCGAGCGCCGCGGGATTGGCGGCCAGCCACTCGTTCAGATATGCGCATTGCGCCGGGCAGACGCAGACAAACCGGCCGGACGGTGTCACAGCCTCGCCCGGCGCGACCTGCACGCGCGGGCCGCGAACCGCATCCAGATCGATCGTGACGTGCAATCCAGCCACGACGCCGTAGCCGATCAGGTCGCGGACGACCCGCCGATCGCGACCGTCGAGGTATGTGAACTCCTGGTTGAAATCGTCGACTCCGAGCACCATTCCGACCGAGTAGTTGACGTGCTTGCTCGGGTCGTAGGGCGTGAGAAGGGGCGACGCGTTCGGGGCGAAGGTGCTCATTGCGCCTCCTCGGCGGTGGTTGACAGGGTGTGACCGGCCAGGTAGCTCGTGCCGAGGTACTCGCGACCGAGTAGCGCCGGCTCGAGCAGCTCGGGTACGCGGCTGCCGCTGGCAAGCTGCGTGTCGAATCCAAGCCGGACCTCTCCGACACGGAAAGCGGCCCAGAAGAACTTGACATCGAACACGGTGTGCGCGGGCTTCTGCAACTCGACGATCCGGCTCGCGAGGTCGCGGAGCTGACTCTGGTTCAGAGTGCCTGCTGGATCGCCGGAGCCGTCGGGCACCTGCAGCGGCCAGGGCAGCATCACGGTGAACCGATGGGCCGTGCGTCTCATCGGAAGCACGATCGTCTGGTACTGGAACCAGTCCGAGAGTGCGGCACCATCGTGCGGTAACTGCAGCGGCGGCTCCAGTGAAGCAAAGCTCTCCACAGCTTCGGCGAGCCGGTACGCAATCCCCATGACGCCCGGATTCGGATAGCGGGACGCAATGAACGTCTGCCACTGCGCTGGATCGGGAGTCACGGGGACAAACCCGAGCACCGCGGCCGAGAACTCTTTCCAGGCGCCGCTCGTTGCGTCCTGCGGGTCGGCGGGCGGATATGCGCCCGCGTCGAGCCCGCGTGCGCGCAGATAGCTCGCATAGCGCGCACTGAGTGCGTCGCGGCCCTGGTCAGGCGTCCACCGGGCCCCGCTTGGTGCCTGCCGCGGTACGGACGTACGGGTGGGGTCCCCGAACACCACCCCGGGAGCCATTCGCGTGCGGAAGTACTCGACGATCCGCGCGCCGCGTCGTCCGGCGGGCTGTGGGCTGTCGAAGACGCTCTCCTGTACGCACGGATCGAGCGCGAATGCAAGCGCCATCTCGATTGCGCGCATCGTGCCCCGCGCCTGGTAGAAGCGCATCGCCCCGGCGATGAACAGACGGCGCCGGCGCTCATCCCACAGCGGATCGAGCGAGAGCGTGAGCCAGCCGGCCAGCCACTGAAGCGCGTCGGCCGGAATGCTGCGCGGGTCGAGCAGCACCTGGCTCGCCGCAATCCGTTCCTCGACCGCGGTCAGAAGGCCCTCGACGTTGGCCAGATACCGGTCGAGGAACGACGCGGAGTCGGGATCCTCCCGATACACGTCCGGCAGGTACTGCTCGAGGTAGGAGAACCGGGGGAACCAGACCCGCAACGCGCGGACCCGCGGCGTTGTGCGCCCGGTCCCTGAGAGCTCGAGCTTGACCCGGAGATACCGTCCACGCACGGCTTGAAGGAGCAGTTCGTAGGTCAAGTACGGCCCGGTAGCGACGAACGGGATCTCGCTGCCGCTGCGTCGTATAACGGGGTTTGGTTCTGGGCGCCATTCCGACAGGCCGAGGGCGTCCTGGTCGTCTGCGGCGATGCTCCAGATATGAATTGCCGTGTCAGGCGGGATCCGGGCGTCGAGCAGCAGGCGGTGCCACTGACAGCCCGGGATCCCGCTGTCAAGCACGCCGGTCACCACGGTCCCGGTCTCCGGATAGCGCTGGACCGGCTGCGCGACCAGCGGAATCCAGCGATCCGCGAAGTCGTAATACGCGCCGTTGCCGGCCGCGACCAATCCCTTGCCACCGTAACGTCGCATCGGATAGACGGCCGGCGACAGCGTCAATTCAAACCCGTGATCGTCGAACGCGACCTCGAACGCGAACGCCTGGTTGCCCGAGCCGTCAACGACGAACAGCGTCTCGCCGACGAGTGCCATGTCGTGGACGGTGACGCCCTGCGGGAGCGCAGTGCTCCTCAACGGCACGGCGGGTCCGACCTGAGTCCCGTCGCGGAACATAGTCACGAGCGAGCCGGCGCCGTCGAGGATGATGAATCCTCCACCCGGGGCGGCCTCGATCGAGATCGGCGTGCCCGCAACCGAGGTCGCCTCGACGCTGGTCAATTCGGGGGAGGCGCCCTGCGACCCCGACCCGGACAACGGCTCAAACCCGCGCGCACTCGGCGCAGAGGCCTCGGGCACAATCACAGCGGGAACGACATGGAAATGACGGTCGAGTTCCCATGCCAAGCGGTTGACAACGTCGAGGACGAACACGCCGCCACCGGGCCGGCGCGTGATCTCGAACGGTTCAAACGGCGCGCTCGGTGGCCACGGAAGATGCATCGGAGGGCCGCCGGCCTGCAGGTCGAAGACCAGCAGTCCGGGCGGATCAACCGTGCCGACCGCGAGGAAACGATCGTCGGTGACAGCGGCCCCCGCGAGCGCCGCCGGCGCGACCGGCACGCGCGGCGCCGCCGCCGTGAAGGTTCCGACGCTCGCCGGCTCAGGTGCGACAGCGATCGGCCAGAACCGCGATGTGGACCCGTCACCGGCGGAAAACACCATGATCTCGGCGCTATCGCGCCCGATCCAGTACCAGTTGCCGTACACGTCGCGGCCCGCACCCCGACGGTCCGCCAATCCAGGCGGGCGCTGAAGCGGAGTCCGGGGAAACTCGAACGGCTCGGGCTGGAGCGTCAGCTCGCTACGCGCGCTGTCCCACATGAGCGGGGCGGGTGTCGTCGGATTGGAGAGGTCCCAGATCGAACCCAACAGTCGGCCGTCCGCGTCGCTGCAGGCGGCCCAGTCACGACGACCGAGGAGCAGTTTCATGCGGGTTCCGTTGACGTCCATCAGCAGCTATCCGGAACGACGGGGACGGGGACGACGACGGTGGGTTGCCCATCGGGGGTGATGGACGACCCGCGGACCTGGTCCAATGGGAGCGGATCGCCGGCTTGCACCGAGATACCCGCGAGCAGCGGAAGCTCGAGGCCGCTGATCGGCACCGCGTCGCTGTCACTCCCGGCGCCGGCTCCCGCGAGCATCACGGGGCGCACCAGGTCGACACCGGGGACCCTGCTGGCGACCGCCAGCAACTCGAGCGGCACGACCGGTTTCTCCCGTGGCCAGCCGGTCGCGGCATGCGGGAACGTGGCATCCGGGGGCGGCGGCGCCGGATCCGGCCCGGTCTCGGTTCCCAGCGGCGCAAGGAACCGCTCGATCGCCGTCTTGACCGCTTCGCGCACTGTCACAACGCTCTGTCCAGCGAGGGGATCGAACCCGACGGAGATCCAGATCGTCTTGTAGACGGGCCCTCGCAGGAAGATCTCGGTCGTCACCAGGCGACGCGAGTCGATGTAACTGCAGACCGCATCCAGGAACGGCTGGTCGGGCTGGGGCGCGGCCGGGTGCAGAAGGTCGACGCGCGGGATCAACATCAGCGTCACCGCCCCCGGCGCCAGCCCCGGCGCGCGCGGTACGAGGCCTGGATTGAATGCCGGGATCACGTCGATGCGCCCGACATCGACGCCGGGGGTGCGCCGCACGATCGCGTCGAAGTCCTCGGCAGTCACGAGCCTGTCTCGATGCTGGAGGTAGCGCGAGATCTGCTTCTCGGCCTCCGCGACTGTCTCCGCCGCCGCTCCCCCCCAGGTGCGCACCGGGTTGGTCACCTTCACGCCGGCGGGCAGCGCCGGGCTTGTGCTGATCGAGTCGGCGGCGACGTTCCCGGCTGGGCCCTGCCCGTATGCGTAGTCGGCGCGGATCGGCGCGTCGGCGGGCGGCCGGGCGCCGTGCAGTCCGTCGCCGAAGCTGACGGTGCCGCTCGCGGGGTCGACGGTGAACACGGTCGCGACTCCGGGGGCGGGCACCGCAGCGCCTGGCGGGAGCCGCAGATCAGGGACCGGAACCTCGGGGCCGGCGCCGAGGAGGTCGTCCACGCGTGTCCACTGCACCGGTGGGTTCCCGACGCGCACGACCACGGCCTCGGGAATCACCGGGGCGTTCGCCAGCCGCGCGCTCTGGTCAGGCATGCCGGTCCCGGCGGGAAGCACCTCGTTTGCCACTTGCGCCTGCTGGCTGACCGTGGCGGCGTTGATTCCGGCCCACAGCAGCGTCGCCTGCGCCCCACCGGCGGCCTGGATGCGCAGCCATGTGATGACCCGGGCGGCGAGGCTTGGATCGTCGAGTGCGGGCGGCAGCTCGCCGGTTCCCGACTCGAGCGGGTCAACGTCCTGCCAGAGTCCAAGCCCGTCGACTCCTGGGAGCATGAGCTGGACGATCCCGGGCTCGTCGAGCACATTGGTGCTCGCCCGCGGGTCCAGCGACCGGTAGGCGGGACGGCGCAGATTCGGATCTGCGCCGAGCGAACCCGACGGATCGACCATCGGCAGCTGGTAGCTGAGTCGCGTCTGAACGTCCGCCGGCGCGCGCCCCAGCGGTGAGAGCTGCGCGTCCGGATCATCGAGTACCGGCACGATCCCCAGGTTCACCGTCTTTGCGGCGATCGCGGCACGCGCCTGGCCGAGCGCCGCTTCGCCGGTGCCGTCGACGCGACGCAGCAGCAGGGCGATCCACAGCGATCCGTCGACCGTCCGCGCAAGGTTGATCCCGGATTGCAGAGGGTCCAGCGGCACCGTCTGATACAGCGACAGCTGTGTCACGTCCGGCGGCGGGCCCTGGAAGGAGGCGTACAGTGCGCTGTAGTAGTCGATCAGCCGCGGGGCTGGATTGTCGAGCGGCTGTTTGTAGTAGACCTGCGTGTCGACCGGCAGCAGATCCAGCGAGATCTCGGTTTGGAACGGCATTTGCCCGGCGCGAACCTCCAGGCCGCTGTTCAGCGTGATCGTCTGCTGGGGGCCGCTTGCGTTCGCGAGCGTCACGATGCCACGGGCAGATGACGCAGACTTCAGCGGGACGCCGAGCAGTGACAGGAACGCGCGGCGGTTGCGCTCAGGGATCTGATTGGCGCGATAGAGCAGGCTCTCGGTTAGGAACGCAAACAGCTCCAGGAGCGTGACGCCGGGGTCGCTACGGTTGAAGTTCGTCCACTCCGGGTTGTGGACTGGGATCCGGGCGAGCGCCTCGTCGACCAGATCCTGAAAGGAGCGCGAGTCGATTCCTGGAGCGCGTGGAGCGGGTGCCGAGGTACTCATGCCGCGAGTGCCACCGCCACACTGATCGTCGCGCTCACCTGCGTCGCGACGAGCCTGTAGGTGATCGTCGCGATTGCGCCCTCGGGGTCGTCGGGATCAGCGACGACGTCGACCCCTTCGACGACGATCCGCGGCTCCCAGGCGGCGAGTGCGTGCAGGATCCGCTGCTCGAGCTGATGGCGGGTGGCGACGGTGTTCGGTTCGAACAGAAAGCGTCCGAGGCCGGCGCCGAAATCCGGGAGACGCAGCCGCTCATTTCGATCCGTTCCGAGGATCACCCGGATCGCGTCGCGGATGTTCGCTTCGCCCGCAGACCACGCTACGCGACCGTCGGAGCCGACGCGCGGTGGAAACGCGATCCCCCGGCCGAGCAGGCTGCCGGCGTCGATCATGTCACTCGCCTCCCGCTTTCAGACCGATCGGGAAGCAGATCCGCAGGAACGGCATCCACCAGAAGACGATGTTCAAGAGGTTGATGAACACCATCAGCACGATCAGCGCGCAGATCGTGATGATCGGCATCGAGAACGAGCAGACCAGGCCCAGATCGACGCTGTCTCCCGCCGCCATCTGCCCATTGAGCGCCGCCTTGAGGCTCGTCACGCGGTTCATCTGCGCGCGCAACTGATTGGAGAGCAGGAAGTTGACGTTCTTGCGCAGCTTGCGCAGGTCCTTGATGCTGGTGTCCACCGGCATCGCGATCGTGATCGACCGCGACGGCGCATCGAAGTCGAAAAACCCCGCGATCCGGAACGGATCACTCGGGCCGGAGACGATGTCAGGCTGCAGCGGACCGCATCTCGGCCGCTGGTAGACGCACCGCAAGATGTAGCGCGACGCGCTTCCGGCATCGAGCTTCGGGACCGCCGGGGGATCGGCGAGATCACCCTGAATCGACATCGCCGAGCCGGGATCCGGCGGTGGCAGCGGCGGCAGCGCGCCGATCACGGACATGTCGATCGTGTCGGGATCGAGTGCCGTCGCACCCAGGTTGAGCGCAAGCGATGAGATCGCGCCGGTCGGATCGTCTCCGCTGATGATTCGCCGCTCGCGCCAAGCGGTTGCCACGGCGGCAATCCAAGTGAGACCAGAGCCGGGCACCGCCTCGGCTCCGAGCACGCTCCACAGCACGGCCTCGCCGCCTTGCACCGGTGCGATCGGCGGATCCACCGCGAACCAGTCGAGGTTCCCGTTCAGGAACTGTGCGAAGTCGAGCAGCAGGAAGCGCGATGCCTCTACCTGCTGGTCGGCCGCGGCCCGCTCGACTCCGGCAGCGTCGGCCGGACTCAGGTCCGGTGCGGCTGCCGGCGGGTTGGCGATCAGCGCCCGGAGCGGGTCGGTCACCTTCGTCTTCAGCGACGCGGGACGCGGATCAGCCGGCAACCCTCCGGTGCCGGATCCGGCTGGTGCCAGCGGCGACAGTGCGCCCGCGGCCCTGAATGCGTCGCCGCTTGCGGTCGGCACCAGCCCTACATACACGCGCCGCAAGCGCTCGCCGTCTGCGTAACGCACCGGGAACAGCGGCAGCAATTCCTCGGCGGGGTCGATCGCCTCGACCGTACCGATTGCACGCAGCTTCCATTGCTTGCTATCCGGCATCGAGGGGTCGAGCACCCAGGCCCACTCTCCGCGGCCGGCGTCGTCCTGGCGACGTAGGACGAACGACACACGCTCGCCGGCGGCCGGGTTGACGTCATGTTCGGGGAGGCCGGGAAGCCGGCAGGTGAGGCTCGCCGCGACGAGATAGAAGTGGCCGTGCACAGCTTGAAAGAGCTTCAACTCCGTAGGAACGGGAGGGGCGGCCTCGCCGGGCGCCGGCAGCTGGTAGGTGATAGGCGTCGCGACAAACGTGGACAGGCCGGCGGGTTCACGCTCGAGCTGTCGGCCGAGATCGTCCATGAAGGTGTCGCGCTCGAAGCGCAGCAGGGCCGGCCTTCGCATTTGCGCGAAGCGTTCCTCGGGTTCGCCGGCCAGGACCGATGGCCACAGCGGTGAGGCCGTTACCCATTGGACGGGATGCGCGCTCACCAGATGTTCCCCGCCCCCGGCGTGTACGAGCTTGAGATCACTGAATTGGTGATCACGGTCTGCGCCTGGATCACGCCGCTGAACTGCGACATTCCGGCGTTGACGGTCAAGGTGGCGGCCGAGATCTCGGCGGTCGCGGCCTGCACTGTCACCTTCGCCGCCGAGGTGATGGTGATTCCCGCCGGCTCGAGTTTCACGGAGTTGCCGTTGGCGTCCTCGATGGTGATCGTGCCCGGACTGTCTGCGAGCGTGATGCGCTGGCCACCGGGCGTTTCGACTATCAGCTGCTCGCGGCCGTCGGTGTCGTCGAAGGTGAGCTTGACACCGTTGCGCGATCGCAACACCTTGCTGTTGTTGGCAGCTGCTGCGTCCATCGACTCCGGCGGTGAATCCGTGCCGTTCCACAGGCCTCCGAGCATGTAGGGACGGCGGGGATCACCCGCTTCGAAACCGACGAGCACCTCGTCGCCGACGTCTGGAACGAACCAGCTGCCGCGACGGGAACCCGCCATCAGCGTCGCAAGCCGCGCCCATGCCTCGTACCGGCCGCCGTCGAGATCGGGTGACCAAGGCAATGAGACCTTGACCCGCCCCTGACCGTCGGGATCGACGATGTCGGTCACGAGCGCCGGGTAGACCCCCACCCAGCGCGCTGCGGTCGCGTGCAAGACGTCAGAGCCGATCACTGCGACCTCCCGAGCCAGCCGCGCTCGACTTCGATCTCCGTTCGGCTCCCGTGCGCGCCGTCGAACAGGATCGTCGTCGCGGTGACGTAGAAATCGCCGTCGAACAGCGGGCCAAGGCCGCTCAGCCTGACCGTGGCCCCCGCGCGCAGGCCGGGCTGGCTCTCGGTCGTTCCCTGCCCGAGAAGGAAACGCCGCGCGGTGCGCATCATCGCCGCCTCGGCGCGTGCATGTGCCTCGGCGCTGCTCTGCGGCACGGCGCCCACGATCGTCTCCTTGCGCTCCCCGAGCGCGGTCGAGAGCACAGCCGCGCCGCTGTCGCCGCCCGCAAACTCGCTGCCCAGGACCGATGAATCTGCGTGCTCGTCGAGAGCCTGTTTGCCGGCAACGTCCCAACCCGTCACCTCGATGCTCGTGGTCTGATCGGCGAGATCAGCCAGCACGCGGAACTCGTGAAGCGCCCTGCCGTAGCCGAGCGACAGCGGCGCGGCGGTCCTGGTCGAGCGGGGCTGGACGTGGAGTGTCGAGTCCGAGATCCAGAGTTCTGCATCCAGCGCCCGGGCGCGCTCGCGGATGAACGCCAGATCGCTCTGGTTGAGCTGAGCGAGAACGCGGTGCGTCGGACCGTTGACGCCGATGTCGGGAGTGAGGCCGTGATCGCCCGCAAGCGTGCTGAACACCTGCCGATCGGACACGTCGAAGAACGTGCGGGTGCGGCGTTTCATTCGCAGCCCCTGGAAGCGATCCTCAGCGAGAACGACAATTGACGGTACGCCGCCTCCGGGAAACCGCGCCTCGATCCCGGTGATTGGGCCCACGAACACAGCTTTGCCGGCGATCCGAACCTCGAGCGACTTGCCGAAGTCGAGCTGACGGCGGTCGAAGTACAGATAGCCGGAGCCGGCGCCGCTCGGACCCCAGTTGCCGATCTCGGCCTCGCAGTTGGAGAGGCCGTGTACGTCCTCGTGTGCGCGCAGGCTCAGCAGCCCGCCGGTAAGCGAGGCCGACTCGGTTCCATCGATCGCGATCGTCGGTCGGGACGGTTGTGGCGGGGTCGGGTCGGGCATCAGTCAGCGTGCAGTCGGAGTTCGCGCGCTCGCAATCTGGCGATCGTCGCTGCGATTTCATGTGTCTGCGCAGGCCCAGGAGCGGCCGGTTTGGTCGGCGTGGCGGAAGCTTGTGCTCGCTCGGGCTCGGGAGCCGGGGCCGGGACGACGTCGAGCTGTCCGATCTCGACCGGCATCTCAGAACATCCCCAGCCCGCTTGGCGGCGCGTTCAGATTGAGCAACTGCCCCGGTGCAAGCAGTCGCGGGTTCTCGATGTCGTTCGCCACGGCGATCGGCTGCCAATCCTCGATCCCGGCAGCGTCGGCGAGACCCTGAACCGTCGAACCCTCTGAGGCCCGCGCCATCGGTTGCGTACCCGGAGTCGCACCGGTCCCCTGCGGACCGCCCGCTGGAGTCCCGTCTCCGGTATCTCTGAACGAGAACTGAAAGGCCTGCCGCGAGATCGACAGCGAGACGCTCGCGCGCAGCGGCTCGCCCTCCGGTGAAAAGAACTCGAGCGTCTCCTCGAGTGATTCGACGATACCGTCGAACTGAAACGACCCCCAGAGGAAGCGCACGATCGGGAGTTGCTTGGGCTCGGAGCTGCTCTTCGAGCCCGAATCACCCTTTGGCTTGATGAAGAACGCAACCCTCTTTGTGAGCTTGCGGACATCGGTGACCGGCTTGTTGACGTCGGTGACCGACGGTCCTGGCGGTGGTGGCGGCTGAGGTGAGCCGACGTCGAACCACAGCATCAGTGTGAGCTTGGTCGTCGCCGTTCCGACGAATTGCAGAGGAGCCGAACCGCGCTGGTCTCCTGATCCCGGAGGTTTTTCGATGTGGTTGGCGAAGCTGACCTTGAGCGACTCGGGGTTGAACTGCACCGTGCACCAGGTCTGCGGCTCGATCTCCCGCGGGATCCTCTTCGCAACGTCGAGGACGTCGAGTTGGCGCAGCTCGGCTTTCGCGAGCTGGTCGGTCATGCCGGCCTCAGGGCTCGCTGGAGCGACAGCGTCTGGTATGCGACCTGAAGCTCCTCGACCGCAACCATTCCGTCCTTGGCATTGAGCGCAGGAGCCTTCAGCTTCATCGGCCGGCATCCGTCGAGCACAAACCGGACTTGCTCAGTGCTGCCATTGTCGGCGAGCAGGACGACCGCGGCGTGCGCGGTTACGGACGAGTCGGCTTGCGCGAGCTCAAACCAATCCCACAGGTCGAAGCTGGACGTGAGCCCGCGTTTGAGCGTCAACGTCCCGTAGGTCGTCGGGCCACCCAACAGGATCTGCGCGCTGTTGTTGCCGCCCTCGCGCAGGGTCTTGATCTCCTGACTCAGCTCGAGCCCATCGCACTCCGAGAAGGCCGCGTCGCAGGCGGCGGGGCGGTCGTCAACGGTGATCTCGACCGAGAAGTTGAAGGCGGTGAAGGGGCGCGCTGCCAGCCCTGAATCGTCGTCCGGCATGCTCACCTCGTCTGGACTTGCAGGGCTCCGGCGTCACTGCGCATGAGCCTGATCGTGATGAACGACATAGGCCGCGAGGGCGCCACTCGCAGCTCGACTATCAGCTGGCCCGCGGCGCTCGTCGCCTCCGTGTTCGGTGGTGAGCCGACGTTGACGCGGAAGGCGTCCGCGGCGCTCGCGCCCGCGAACGCCCCGCGCGAGAACATTCCCGCGAGCAGTCGCTCGAAGCCGCGCTGCACGGTCCGGCGGAGCACGTCGCTGTCTGGCTCGAACGCGTACGCAGCGCCTTGCAGCAACGCGGTCCGCCGGAGCGCCTGGAGCAGCCGGCGAACTCCGATCGGACGCAGATCCTCGTCGCCCGACAGCGTGTCAGCGGCAAGGCATACGAACCCCCCCGGCTGCTGCCGTACGAGATTCAACTGCGCCGTCTGGAAGTCGAGATACGAGTCGGCGCCGATCGGCGGCTCGAGGTCAACGACGTCCTGGAGTGGCACGTTGGCGGGCGCCACCCACGAGCCGAGGCTGCTCGCCGTTGCCGAGATCATGCCGGCGGCGGCTCCGTCCGGCGGGCCGAGCCGGATCTGGGTGGGGTCGGCGGCGTCGGCGCTGTATAGCCAGGGGTGGTACATCGTGCCGAAGCTCGTGATCGGGTCGGTACTGGTCCCCCTCAGCGCTTGTGCGTAGGAGACCGCATCGCTCGCCGCGTAGTGTTGAGGGAGCGCGAGCACGCCGACGAGATCACCCCGTGCTGAGCACATCCGGAGCAACGCCTGATGCACCAGCGCGAGCTCCGAGGAGGAGTACTGCTCGGCGGCATCGAGAACGAGCCGCTCGCCCGAAGGGATTTGGACGTTCAGAGTTGAGGACCACTCGCTGCCGGCTGGCGCGATCGTGCGTACGCGGTAGAACCAGCTGCCACCCGGTGAGCGTCCGAAGATCGAGAGCTGGTGATCTGCGCCGCGGTAGATCGTCTCGGCTTCGCCGAACCCTGGATCGGCGGCCTCCTGTAGCTCGAACACGGCGCCGGCGAGATCCGTCTCGCTCCAGCTCAGTGTGTAGATACACGAGGAAGGACTCGGCGCATCGAACTGCGGCGCCGCTGCTACGAAGGCCGTGCAATCTCCGAACGCCGATGCCCGCCCGTCCTCGGGAGGTGAGAGCTCCGGCGGCGAAACGTCGATGTGAGCCGGCAGCGGCTCGGAAACGGGGCCTGGCCTCCAGCTGCGATTGATCGCGTCTGGAACCGCGACGATCGTCACCTCGTCGGCGCCCAGCAAAGAGTGGATACCGGCCAGCGCACGTGGGTCCGGGCTCTGGAACCGAATCCAATCGGCTTCGTCCAGAAGCACCTGCTCGCTCGTCATCGCGAGACCCACGTCAAGGAACAGAGCGGCGCCGAAGACGTCCAGCCCGTCGCGTTGTCGCTCCGGCGCCTCCGACGTGATCGCGCCGAGCGATGGGCCGGCCAGGATCGACGCTCCCAGCGGCAGGTAGAGCGCAGGCGGATCGGCGGGTCCGGCAAGCGGGAACCGCGGCGCAGACGCCGCGAGCGCAAGCGGCCCATCAAGGGCCGGTGCCGCCGCGCCTCCGTAGAGCGCCTCGTCCGACGGCAAGCTGCCCGCAAAGCTCGGATGCCCAGCGGCGAGTCCGAGACTGCCGAGCGACCACGCGTTGCCGTTGCCGTTGGTCACGCCCAAATCAAGCGTCAGCCGCTCGGCGAACGCGCCGGCCGCTTGCGCCGGGATCGGCACCGGCGCCTCGAAGGAGATCTGAAACGGTGTGACGAGCAGCGCTGTCGCTCCATCGGGCGCGGCCTCGACGGTGTCGACCGCGAGCCATAGCGTCTGATCACCGACGCTGGCCTCGACGACCGCCCCGGCCTGGGGCGCCGCGCTCGGCAGGACCGGGATCGACAGACTGGCGAGTCCGTCCGCGGTTAGCGGTCCGAACACCGCGCGAGTGGGAGGCGAGTGGTCGCGCAGGTCGGCAACCGCCCCCGGATCGACCGTCGCGACTGCAGTCCAGCAGGGGGTGCTTCCCGTGCCGGTCAGACTGCTGCCAGGGGTGAGGCTCGCGACGGCGAACACCAGCGTCCACTCGCTCTCGGCGAACGTCACCCGGATCGTGTCACCGACAGCAAGGTCGCTCTCGGACGCGACGAACGCATCGAACGCCACCGGGTCGGCCGCGGTGAGACGCAACCGGACCGGTTCAGGAGCGATCGATGCCGAGACTCGCAGTCCGTCGGACGCGCTGCCGGGCGAGCGCGCCGCGAGCGTCCCGTGGTTGATCGCGCCCGAGGTTGCAAGCGCCAGAATCCCAGGCAGCGGGAACTGATTGGTCTCGGCCCGAGCGCTGTCGGCGACACGCACGACCCAGCAGCGGCGGCCGCCGTTGCGAAAGAACGCTCGGACCGCAGGTCCGAGATACGCCGTCGACTGTTCGCGGCGCTCGGCATCCCACGCGAGCGGCGCATCCGGACCGAACACGTCGGCGTACTGGGTGCCGTCCTCAATCGGAACGGGAATGTGCAGCGGTCCCGTACCGGCGAACCCGACGAACGCCGCCACGTCCATCCTCGGCAGGACAACCGGCGGTGCCGGTGGATGCGACTGGAACCTGATCCCGGGGAGCCTGCGGACGGTCTGCGCCACTGACTACTCCATCTGCAGGCGCTCGTACGCGACCGTCAGCTCCTCCATCGCCACGTCAGTGCCCTTGGCATTCAGCGGACCGCTCACGTGCTTGATGATGCGCGCGCGCAGGAGCTTCCATGTCTGTACCACCTGGGTGTGGTCTTCGTTCTGGAGCTGGACGGTGACAGTGCGAAACGCGGTCTGATCTCCGTTACGGATCTGATCGAGCCACTGGTAAAGATCAAGCGATCCGATCACGCCTCGCTTGAGTGTCACGTCGGTGGCTTTGTTGATCCCGGTCATCTTCTGGACCGAGTTCTCCTTCATGTTCCCGGCGCGGTACTCGGCGACGGTGACTTCCATGCCAATGTTGCTGCACTCCTGAAACCCGGCCTGGGGTCCGTCGGTGACTCCCGTGCCCAAGTCGACGAGGAAATTGAATTGAACGTACGGTCGATCGCGTTGGACGGCCATCTATTCCCCTTTCTCTGTTGTGCTCAGCGCTTCGCGTCCGCTGTCCATTGGCCGATGCGGAAGATCACGAACTCGGCGGGACGCAGAGGAGCGACGCCGATCAGGCACACGAGCCGTCCGTTGTCGATGTCGTTCTGAGTCATCGTCGAGCGATCGCAGCGGACGAAGTACGCCTTCTCCGGCTTGTCACCGAGCAACGCTCCCTGCTGCCATTGATCGAACAGGAAGTCGTCGATCGTTCCTCGAACGGTCGCCCACAGCGATTCGCCGTTGGGCTCGAACACGGCCCACTGCGTTCCAAGGTCCACCGAGTGCTCAAGGAACGCGAAGTAGCGGCGCAGGTTCACGTACGTCCACTCAGGATCAGAGCTCATCGTGCGCGCACCCCACAGGCGGTAGCCGCGTCCCTCGAAGAAACGGAAGCAGTTGATGCCCTCCGGGTTCAGCACCTCCTGCTGGGCTTTATTCAGTAGCCGCTCGAAGCCGATTGCAAGATTGACGACTTCGTTTGCCGGCGCCTTGTAGACCGCTCGGTTGACGTCGTTGCGGGCGTAGATCCCGGCAACGAATCCCGACGGGGGCAGGTTCTTGTCCTGGTTTGAGATTGGATCGACGATCTCGATCCATGGGTAGTAAAGGGCGGCCCAACTCGAGTCGAACTGAGCCCGCATTGCGCGGACCTCGCCGGTGCTCATGTCATCGCCGGCGTCGATCACGGCGATCCGGTAGCGCATCTGCTCCGCGTGGGAGATCAGGCCGTTGACGATCGCGTGGGCTCGATCAGGATTGCCCTTGTAGCCAAACGTGGATCCTGGAGCGGCGACGATCGACACGTCGTCGAGGTCTTCCAGCGCGATCAGCCCGGTCTTCGAGTCGTCTGGTCTCACCGTGCCCTCGTAGTCGGCGTCTTCGGGACGATCACCGTCGGAGCCGCCTCTGAGGATCAGATCGATCGTGCGCTCATCAGCACTGGAAGACGGCGACAGCAGCGCCGTTTGCAACGTGGTCGAGGCTGCGAATAGGGTGTGCAGAACACTGAGTCCTGTTGCCCCAGGGCCAGCGTCGATCATGATCGGCGTCTCGGCGGCGGCGACGCTCGCCGGATCGAAGACGGCGCTCATCGAGTCAGGCGTTCCACCGACCTGGTGGCCCGGGTCCAGGGGCAGGCCCGACCACGTCGCGGCGATGGCGCCCGGCTGATTCTGGGCTACCGATACGGTGGCCGTCACGATCTGGACGGTGTCCAGCGGGGGATGCAGCGCGGAGAGTTCGATCGAGGACGGTGGTGGCGAGCCGACTGGGTGAAAGCGCCATGTCCGCTGCCCGGTGGTCGGGTCGAGGTATGACTGCGCGGAAGCGAAGGTCTGACTTGGCGGGCTCGCGGCTTGAGTTAGGAGCACGACGTCGTTGTCGGATACGCCGCGAAGCAGCGGGGTGTTCCCCTGGCTCGCAAGCACGCTCTGGCCGAGCACCAGGGTCAGGCGAACGTGGAAATCTCCCCATGCGCCAGGATGCCGCGCGGACACCGTGAGCCCGCCGGCGGCGGCGGTGGCGCGGCCACCCTGATCGAGATCGGGATCGGAGATTCCCGTCCCGCGGTAAATCCGCTTCACATAGAGGCGCTGCCCCCCTTCGGTGAAGTAGGCGCGAACCGCGTGCCAGATGAAGTTGTCGACCGTCGCCTGGCCCAACTGCAGCGGCTGGCCATCGCCGTACACCGCTTCGAAGTCCGCGAGGCTGGTCAGTACATCTAGCGGCTCGTACAGCGGCCCGTAGCGAGTAGGACCGACGAACGCAGTCGTGGTGGTGCTGACGCCTTCGATCGACTTCGACCGGAACGACACTTCTTCGACGTAGACGCCGGGAGCGAGGTACTCAGGCATCAGCTCTCCTTAGAGGTTCGAACAGCATTAGGCCGGGAGGACGAGCAGGACGGATTGGCCGGCGCTGCGCAGGACGAGATCACGGCCGAATGCAAGGGTCTGCGGTGCCAGCGGTGCGATCGGCGATTCCGACTCAAGCGCGGTCGCGTCTGCTTGGCTGAAGACCGTACAGAGATCTGGGGGTGCGCCGGCACCATGCGCTGGAGGACTGCTGGATTGCGACGAGTACTTGACCGCGACGGACACAGACCACGTCTGCGCCGACAGTGCCCCTTCGCCGGCAGGGGGCGAGGTAAGTGCGGATTGCGGCTCGGGATATGGCAGAAACACGGCGACGCGTCCGTCCGGACCCGCTACGCCGCGGTGGACCTGCCCGGCCGCGCTCACCTCGACCAGCGCCCAGGCTGCCTCCCGGCCTGCGGCCAGATCCCACAGATCGCCCCGGATAACCGCGGTGCCGGCCGGCACTGGGCGGGTCGGCGAGGAGAACAGCGGAACGGTGCCGACCGGGCCGTCGGGCGGCGATGTGCTCGTGCAGTACTGATCGAACAGCCCGCGAGTGGGAGCGTCGGCACCGAATCGAAAGTCAAGGAAGCGGCGGCGGCTGTCGCGCAATTCGAGAATTGAGCGCGTCTTCGCCGGGGGCGATGCCCAGAACGCCGGATCGCCTGCGCCAAACGCGCTCGCCCGCATGCCGGGGAGATCGTGCAGTGCGAATACGCCGCCGGCATTGGCCAGCGCCGCGGTGCCGGACGGGAGCTCGGTCAGCGTCAGGCCATCGGCTATGGCGCGACCGCTCACGCTGTCCCAGAACTCAACGCCGAGGAGCGCGGTCCTGGTGACGACCTCGAGCACTCCGGCCGAGCCAGTCAACGTGCCACTTCCTCCGTGAACCGCAGCTCGCGCGTCTGGACCGCAGGTCCACCGTCCACTCTCACCCGCGATTCGATCTCGACCATCCGGGCGACATACGTGGCGGAGGGTTGCTCCTTGGTCTGCGCGACATCCCAGATGTAGGCCATGTCCTGTACCGAAACGTTCTCGTAGACGAGTTCCACCGTCTCCTCTGGACGGAAGACGTCCGGCTCCGGGCCGTATCGATTGAGAACTGCCGCGGGCAGGATCGACGTGTCCTCAAGTGTCCGGATCGCGAAGCCGAGCATGCGCTGCTGCCGGATCGCATCGCCGGCCCAGGGGGTCACGAGGAAGTGAACGTCGAGCGGGATCGGCGGGCGGCGGAGGGTGCCGTCGCGTCCCCGCACTTTCGGCAGGTTCCGGTTGGCATTCACGCTCACGCGGTAGAGGTAGAGAGAGGCGCCATCAGTCATCGGTGACTGGAAATCGCCGGCCTGATAGTGCGAGAACGTCGCCGTTGCGAATTCCGTCCCCACGGCAGCACTCTCCAGTAGGCCGAGCACGGCTTCGCTCATGGCCGCTATCGCTGGATAGTCGGCCATCTGCTGTCCCTGATCACTTGCACCATCTCCACCGGGGAGAGCTCGCCCAAGTCGATCTCCTCCGGGCGGAGCACGTACAGAAAGGTCCTGCCCAGGTCCTCGACCACGCCGAGCGCCATCGCCTGCGGGCGCTCGAACAGCATCTGCCGGCATGCCGGAACCAGCCCGGGGGCGTCGAGCCCGGCGATCACGACGTCAGCAGCCGTTGAGTTCGCGACGTCCGGAAGTTCTGCCAGACACCTCGTACGGCCCACGACGACGAGGTCATCCGCGCTCTCGACGGCGCGCTCGACCATGTCTGCGAGCAGCTGCGTCAGGTCGGCGAGCACAATTCTGCGGCTGCTGGGCTGGTCGTGCACTTCTGAGCGCAAGTGTTGTCAGTTCGGCCGCGATCGAGCAATGGATCGCTGGGTGCAAGTTGGATCCAGCGCTCGCCTCCGTCGAGCCGGATCGGTCGCTGAGGGAGATCTAGATCCTTGGATCCAGATCCATTGACTCCGCGAGCACCCGTTGAATATCCTCGTTGCCAGCGGTAAGGGATGACGTTGGGGGAACCCCGTTACTGGAGAGGTCCTCGGAGCCGACAGTCGTGGGAAACGTGAGGGCGGACCACACCGGCGAGACGGTCGCGCAGCCGCGAGCTGTGAGCCTGCTGATCGTCGTTCGGGTCCGCCTCTATCGCGAAGGTCTCGCCAGAGCCCTGGGGGCCGGCGGCAGGATCGGGGTCCTCGGCACCGCTGCCGATGTCGACAGAGGTTTGGCCGGCGTCCTGCAGCTGCGGCCCGCCGTGGTGCTCGTCGATCTCGATGCAACCGATCGCTTCCGGTTCGCCCGCGCGTGCGCGCGGGTGGTGCCCGCGGTCAGCATTCTCGCCCTGACGGTCTCAGACAGTGACGAGGAATTGCTCGCTGTCGCGCAGGCCGGAATTTCCGGCTACGTCACCCATGACAGCTCGCTGGATCAGCTGATCGGCGCGGTCGAGAGTGCCGCACGTGGCGAACTGCTCTGCTCCCCGCGCGTGGCCGCGGGCCTGATGCGGCAGGTCGGCACACTGGCTCGGCGCAGTATCCCAGGTGGCCCCGAAACCCGTCTCACTGCACGGGAGCTTCAGATCCTCGAGTTGATCGACGAGGGACTCTCAAACAAGGAGATCGCGCGAGAGCTGTACATCGAGCTGCCTACGGTCAAGAACCACGTCCACAACATCCTCGAGAAGCTATCCGTCGGTCGCCGCGCTCAGGCGGCGGCGAAGCTGCGCGAACATGGCCTGCTGGGAGCCGGCCTCACACCGCGGATGTCGGCGCGCCTGCGTGGCCTGACCGACACTCCCGCCGGTGGGCGCTGACGTCGACGCCGGGGCGAAGGTGGCGGCTTCGTACAACATTGGAACGGGGATCGGTGAGGTGACCGATCCAGCGGTGGGCCTGCCGCTGCAAGGCATGGCTGACAAGAACCAAATCGCGACCGCCGTTGAGTCACCGCTGTATGCCCGCGCGTTCGTAGTTGCGGACCCGCTGTCGGCCACGGCCGCCGGGCGTGTCGCAATCGTCGTGGCTGATATCTGGTCCGGCACCCGCCGGGTGAAGGACGCCGTTGTGGCGCGCCTCGCCGCGGCGCTCGGGGGCATGTACACGGACGAGAACGTCCTGCTCGCAGGGACACACACGCATAGCGCGCCGGGGGGATTCTCGGGAACGCTGCTCTACGACTTCGACTTCGCCCGCGGCGGGTGCGACGAAGCCACCGTCACCTGCATCGCCGACGGCTGCGCCCGTGCCGTCGAGACGGCACATGCGAACCTCGCTCCCGGGCGGATCTACGTGAACCGCGGCGAGGTCGCCGACTGCGGGCGAAACCGTTCAGTGCCGGCGTATCTGCGCAACCCCCAAGCCGAGCGCGACCGGTGGGGTGCGGATACCGATCGGGAGATGCTGTTGCTGAAGTTCGTGAAGGTCGATCACGGCGGCCAGGAGCGGCCGGCCGGTGCTCTGAACTGGTACCCGATCCATCCCACCGATCGCGGCCAGAAGAACACGCTCGTCTGCGGGGACAACAAAGGCTACGCGAGCTCGCTGTTCGAGCAGCAGATGAGCTCCGACGTTGACCGGACAGAGACGTTCGTGGCCGCGTTCGCGAACGCCAACTGCGGGGATGTCTCCGGGAACGTCGAGCTCGGCCACATCCCGGACGGAGTCCACGATCGCGCCCAGATGGAGAAACACGGCCGCTCGCAGTTCGAGGTCGCCGAGCGTCTGTTCCAGACCGCGACCGAGGAAGTCACCGGTCTCGTCGAATACCGGCACACGCGCGCGGATCTCTCGAGCATGACGACTGGGGCAGGCGGGGCGCGCACCTGGCCGGCGGCGCTCGGGATCTCGTTCGCAGCGGGCAGCTCGGAGGACAGCGTGCCCGAGCCTGACCTGGGGATTCGTGAAGGCGTCACGGCCACGAACATCAGCGATGCAGACGCCGTCATCGCCGGCGCCGCGGGGCTAGGGCTCAGTGCAATATTCGGCGTGTCTGTCATCGATCAGGCGGCCGCGGTGGCGGAGCGCGAAGGGCATCTGCCCAAGCCAGTTGTGCTGATGCCGGGCATCGATCAGCCTCCGGCGGTTCCGCAGGTGCTGCCCGTTCAGCTTTTGCGCGTCGGGACGGTGGCCGTGCTCGGAATTCCGGGCGAGCTGACCACGATGGCCGGACGCCGTCTGCGCACGACGGTCCTCGACGCACTGTCGGCCACTGGCGTCACGCACGTTGCGCTTGCTACCTACGCCAACGAGTACTCCCAATACGTCACGACGCTCGAGGAGTACTCCTCACAGCAGTACGAAGGCGCATCGACGCTGTTCGGACCTCACACGCTGGAGGCCTACCAGCAGCTGGCGGGTGGACTCGCGACAGCAATCGCGCAAGGCATCCCGACGGCCCCCGGGCCCGCTCCGACTCCATGGACCTCCCCACCGCAGCGCCGCTACCGCTTCCGGAACCTCTCGAATGCGGCCGTCAAGCTCCGCTTCTACAACACCGACGACTCGCTGCAGTTGCTCACGCTTCCCAACGGCAACAAGACGATCAACGCCGGTGCGGAGGTCGCCTTTCCCGAGTCGGAGTTCACAGATGCGCCGCTGCCGACCGTCGAAAGGCTCACGGTCTGGGTGAGCGACGAGGTCCAGCCGACGATGTCCGCCGGTCAACTGCTGACCATCTCGGCAGATGGTTCGGTCTCCGTCGGCGACTACACCCCGCCGTCACGGCACTGACGGTTCAGTTCCGCTTGTTTGGGTTTGGGTTGGCCTCGGCAACAAGCTTGCGATGAGCTTGGGCTCGCCGGCAAGGTTAAGCTCGGCGACGATGTCCTCGAAGCGTCGTCCCGCGTGTTCGAAGGAGTCTTCGAAGCGAATGACCTTCTCGCCGGGCTGGGACCAGATCGGTTGCAGCATCCGGGCGGCGCTGACGCTGACCGGCGCCCACTGCTCCAGCCATCCTTGCATTGTTGCCCGGTTGGTCTCGCCGTGCTCGGAGTCGTTGGAGAGCATTCCGAACAGGGCACGGGCGACACGCAGGTCCCGGGCGGTGTCGGACTCGCCGGCGCCCATCAGCGTCGGCGTGACGAAGTCACCCTGAATCGCCGCCATCTGCATGACGAACTCGCTGCGGAACAGTTCGCCGACGAGTGGCTCGAATACGACGGCGGCGGCGAAGAACGCCTCGGCCCAGTCGCGGATTGCCGTCAGTTGCTCGACGTTCTCGCGCACACCCTGCCAGACCGGGTCGTTGATCCACGCGTCCTTGTGCGCGGAGCCGTCGAAACTGTCGATCGACTCGGAGAGCTCGAGGTTGTAGAGGATCAGGTCCTGGCCGAAACGCAGCTTGTGCGCCGAGGCGACCGACAGCGCGTTGTTGATCATGTTCGTCGGCGCGTCGCGCTGCGCCGGCAGATAGACGTGCATCCCGATCCCGTGCTCGGCATGCGCCCACGCGCTGACGTGGCGCTCGACGACGGTCACCCACCCGGAGTTCCAGCTCTCAAACGCGTTCGCCGCCTTGGCGTTGGCGATGTTTTGGCTGATCTGGCGCACGACGTTGGCGTTGTTGCGATAGATCGTCTGCTCCCACTCCTCGTTGGGATCCAGGAACAGATGCCAGTTAGAGGACTTCAGCTTCGTCCACTCCTGCGGATAGCCGGCGGTGCCGTCGGCGAACCCGTAGATCCAGCCCTGCAGCAGGTGCCGGTCGGGATCGGGCTGGACGTCAACCGTGACATCCTCATAGACGCTCGCGCGGCGCTTGGCGGGCGTGAAGTAGTTGTAGCTGCGGCTGGTCGAGGAGGGGAACTCGAGCGCGCCCGCCTCCGCATCCGTGAAGTGCGGCTGGGGAACGCTGCGCTCTTTGACCGGCGAGCCAGCGTCTGTTGCCATCGCTTACTCTCTCCTCTCCGCGAGCTTGTGGATCCACGCATGGTACTTGCATATCGTTGTTCTCAGCCAGGTTTCGGTCTGGTTGCAGACCGCGGCGGGGAGTCGACGGTATGGCCCACCGGAACACGCGCGCACTCGCTCGTTCGCGCCTGACCTCGGAGCAGGTTCGGTGTCGGGCGAACGGCGAGGCATATACTCGCGTGCTCGATGGCAGGCCGCCTGCGAGCGCCGGAGATAAACGCGGCTCGCCTTGCTGCGCTGCTCGCCATGTGGTGCGCGATATGTGTCACGCCTGCGCACGCGCACGCGGCGGTTTCCCCGCTCACCCGTCAGCAGAGTTGCGCGTCGCTGGGCGGCGGCACGGCCGGGGACCGGGAGACATGGGTCGCCACCACCCCGGACCGCGGCAACGGGCTGAGGCCAACGGACCGGACCAACGCGCCCAGCGGCTTGCCGCCACTCGTGTTTTTGCGCACGGCGACACAGACGTTCAACCGGCGGTATGACTTCGTCGTCAGTCGCGGGCGGGTCTGGTTCAAGTCGAACGCCGAAGTGACGGGGATCCGCCAGCCGTGGAAAGCGCTGCCCCTGCCGGCCTGCTTTGACGGTCAGGTGGCCTCGATCTCCGCCGACGACGACGAGATGATCGCGCTCGACCGCCAACGGCACGTGTACACGATGGACTATGCGCTCCGCGAACCCCGCTACTTCAACTGGACCAGACGCTGGACAAACATCTGGCGCGGCCCTGGCCGCCAGCTTCCGCGCGGAATTCTCGCCTGGTCGTGGTCGGTGATCTCGCCGCACGAGGACCGGTACTGGGTGGACACCGCCCGTAACCGCCAGCCCGTCGGCGCCGACAAGGTCTCCCACATCTGGATGCTCAACGGCGGCGGCCAGCGCCTGACCTACAACGATCCCTGGCTCGCCGCCGACATGAGCTACGAGGCGTGCGGCCCGCACCGCGGCCGGTTGCGGGCCGTGAACCTCTCCGCCAGCGGGTCGACGATCTTCATCATCGACCGCTTCGGCGATATGTACACGCGCCTCTACGACTTCGACATCGCCGGCAACGACCCCGCCTTTTTCCGCTACAGCTATTACGACCAGCGCCGCGTGCGCGACCCGGCGATCCAGCTCCCCTCGCCATCGTGGGTCCAGCAGCCGAAGATCCTCGGCCGCATCACGAGCGCGATCAGCATCGAGAAGCTCGGCGTCGGAGCCGTGCACCGCACCCTGCGCGTTGAGGGACTCGACGGGCGCGGGCATACCGGGTTCTGGCAGAAGGACGTCACGCAACGCAGCAGCCGGGCGTGGCGCTTTCACCGCAGCGGGCAACCGCTACAAGGCCACCTGCTCGACAACCGCCGCGGGGACAGCTCAGACAAGGCCCTCGGTCCCAGCGAGGACCGACGCTACCTCCGCGCCGCACAGGGCGGCGACTGGACCGGCGAGATCCCCGACTTCAACGCGTACTGCACACCCGCGCGGCTTCGCCTCCGGTTCTCTTCAGGCGAGCACCTGGACCTCCTCCTTGACACCCTCGACAACATCCGCCTGACCCCCCGCGGCCGAGGACTCGACAACAACCCACGCTTGATGCAGGGCACGATCGAGGTCCCGCCGGCCACCCTTGCCAAGCTGCACAGCCTCCCGACAAGCGCCCGCAGCTTCATCAAGACCTATCTCCACGACGCGCGCTTCACCGCCACACCCGTCCAGGCTACCCGCAGTGCGCTTGTCTTCCCCGACCTGGGCTGGACATTCACCTCCACCGCATGATGGGGCTGCTATTCGCAACGCGGACAGACTTCACGCTTCAGGCCTTGCGGCTTGTCCGCAATCCGCATCTCTTCAAGTGGTACGCGGTCGCATTGTTGGCCTTCGTGATCTACGCCTATGCCAACGAAGTGGAGCGCGGCCGGTGGGACGTGATCGCGGCCGGTCTCGCGGTCTGGCTCGCCGATTGGTTCAACGAGATCGTCAACGCGCTTGTGCTTCATGTCAGTGATCGCGCGGCCCTGTGGACGACGACTGGCCCGACGGCGTACCAGTTCTTGATCGGACTGAACATCGAGATCATGTTCATGTTCGCGCTGGCCGGGATCGTCTACGCGAAGGTGCTGCCCGCCGACCGTGCGACCCGGATCCTTGGGATGCCGAACCGTCTCGCGGTCGGGCTTGGTTTGTCGCTCGTCAGCGTCGCGGTCGAGCTCTTTCTCCATGCAACCGGAACGTTCCACTGGGAGTACTGGTGGTGGAACACCCCGTTCGTGCTGCTCATCATCGTCTTCGGCTACCTGTGGTTCTTTCTCTACGCCGCCTGGGTCTACGACGCACCAACTGAGCGCCAGCGGTGGACGAGGATAGGCGTACTCGCCGCGATTGATGTCGCGATGGGCTTGGTGTTCGGCGTTGGATTCGGCTGGCTTTAGCGCCACCGTCACAGCTCGAAGAGCTCGGGAGCTTGAGCCTGATCAGCGCACGATCAGCACGGAGCAGTTTGCGCGACGAGTCACGCGCTCGCTGACGCTCGAGAGCGCCGTCGCGCCGGGAAGGTGACGGCTGCCGAGGATCATCAGTCCGGCGGACACCGATGCGTCGAGGAGCGCATCGACCGCCGTGCGCGAGTCCTCTGTGACGGCTAGCCCCGGCCCGAGTTCCTCGCTTGACCAGCCGGGGTCTAGGGGATGCGCGTCGCCGGTGGCGATGATCACGCGCAGTCTTCCTGACATGCGCTCGGTCAGCTCGAGGCCGACGGTGAGCGCGCGGCGCGCGCCCCCAGAACCATCGAATCCCACGACCACCTCGCCGCCACTCGGCACGCGCTCGCTGCCGTGGGCGATCAGCACAGAGCAGGGAGCGTCGTGCAGAATCGCGGTCGCGACGCTGCCGAGGGGGGTCCCCGCTGCGCGGTTGTGTCCGTGGCCACCGAGTGCCACCAAAGTGGCCTGTTCGGCGATCAGCTCGTCAAGCAGCAGCCGAATTGGCGGTCCCTCCCGCAAATGTGGCTCGGCCTCGCGTGACGCGGCGATCTCCCGCAGCGCCTGATCGAGCGACTCCTCCGCATCACGCGTGAGAGCGATCTCGCGCAGTCTGTCTCCTTCGATCGAGGCGGGGTCGACGACGGCGCACAGCGTGAGCTGCGCTGAGCCGGGCATCAGTCTTGCGACCTGGCGGGCCGCCTCCACGCCGCCGGCGGCTCCGTCGATGCCGCACACGACTCGATCCCAGACTGTGGGTGGGAAGCTGGTCGGGGCGCCGCTCATCGTTCGAACTCACCGGCAATCGTTCAACAACCCCGCAGCGATCGCATCGGGGCTAATCCGCACGCCGACCCCGTGATTACCCGCGAGGCGCGAGCCTACGACCGTGCGACCGTAAAGCTGGTCCCCGCAGCCGTCCCGCCCGCCGGCGTGAGGATCAGTGAGCAGCGCCCCGCAGCAAGGCCCTTGCCGCTGAGCAGCCACGAGTTGGCGCCGGCTTTGCCCGCTCGGCTGAAGCGACGTACGATCGCGCCGCGGCGCCGGACCAGCAGCGTCACCTCGGCGGCCCTCGACAGGCGGAAGTCGACGTGAGTGCCGGGACGCCGGCACGTTCGCGAGTTCTTCACGCAGAAGTCGGTCTTGCTCAGATGCAGGTTCGAGACCACCGGCGGTGGCCACTGGATGCTCAAAGTGCTGGACGCCGGCGCGCTGGGCGTGCCTTGGCTATCCACGACCGCGAGCGTCACGCTGAACGGTCCAGCGCGGGTGTAGCGGTGGCTCGTCTTGGGCGTCGCGGTGGTCTGAGTCAGGCCGTCGCCGAAGTCCCAGTGGTAGCTGCTGATCGCGTCGCCGTCGCCATCGCTCGAGCCCGACCCGTCGAACGCGACGGTCTGGCCCGCGCGCGGGATCTTCGGCAGGAAGCTGAAATGCGCGGTCGGGGCGGTGTCGGGCGGGGCGGTGTCGGGCGGGGCGGTGTCGGGCGGAGGCTTGACGTCCAGTGCATGCGCAACCGGCGCACTCGTGGCCGAGCCGGCATCTGTGATTGTGAGCGTGACGTTCGGCGCTCCGGTGCTCGCAAACGCGTGCGTCGTCGTCGGAGCGAATGTCGTCCGCGGCGCGGTGCCGTCGCCGAAGTTCCACGTGTAGCCCTGGATCGTGTCGCCATCCGAGGTCGAGGAGGTGGACGCATCGAAGGTGACCTGCTGGCCGGCTGTCACGCTCGCCGGGGCCGTGAAGGCGGCCGTGGGCGCCGGGTCCGTACCCGTGACCGTGATCGTGCCGACCATTCCGCTGGCGTAATGGATCCGGCAGAAGTAGTGGTAAACGCCGGGGTGGTTGAAGGTTTGATCGAATGTCGCGCCCGAGGTCGTCTGCACTGCGGAGTCGAACTGGTTGTTGGGCGTTCCGGGTGGCGCGCCGCTGGTTACCGAATGAGGGCCGGAGTCCCAGTGCCAGTCAATCGTCTCGCCGGGGTCAATTGTGACGTCGGCCTGAGTGAACGTGTCGCCACCTTGCCCGACCTCGACCGTCGTCGTGTCAGGCCCGCCGAGCAACGGCGAGGAAAGGTGCGCTGTCTGGACCTGGGCGGGGGTCAACTCGCTCAGGTACATCGCGGCGTCGCTGATCGAGCCGGAAAACGCGCCGCTGGGCTGGTCCGGCCAGCCGGTCGGGGCGCCGCCGAGCTGCCAGTAGCCCGTGTAGGACTGGGCGTCGGCGACGGAGTTCGACGCAACCTGGATGCCGTCGGCGTACAGGTGCATCCCGTCGGCCCCCTGGGTGGCGACAACGAAGTGCCAGTCACCGTCGTTGTACGACAGCGGGCTGCTGACCACGTTCTGCACGCCCGTCTTGGTGCCGAGGACGAGCTGTCCGCTGTTGGTCATATACAAGACGCGGTCGGTGTCGGTGTCGGCGCCGGTTGGCGAGTCGCCGAATCTCATCAGCGCGCCACCGCTGCTACTCGTGGTCTTGAACCACAGTTCCTCCGAGAAGGCGCTCGGCGTCGCCTGCGGCTGCGTGGAGATGATCTGGCCACCATTGAGCGTGACCCCCTGACCGCGCGGTCCTTCGACCGGGCTCGGGGTCTGGTAGGTGATCCCCGCGGAGCTGAACGCGCCAGTGTCGCGGTTGCCGGACAGGTCTGCAGCACCGGTCGAACCATCGCTGTCCGCCAGTGGCCAGTACACGGCGGGCCCGGTGGAGTCGACGGTCTTGCCGTAGCTGTGGCTCGGAACCGATAGCGCCGGCGTCGAGATCGAGATCGTCGCCGAAACGCTCGGGGTCCCATTCGCGTCGATCGCGAACAGCATGTACGGGCCCGGCAGTACGACGCCCGGGTCGGACGGAATGGCGAGCTGGTAGGTGGTTCCGCTCGAGGAGGCGATCGTCAGCGGGATGCGCCGCTGGTCGTTGTCGACCGTGTGGGTCGCCTCGCCGTAGCGCATCAGCACGAAGCTCTGCACCGGAGCGCCCGTGGTGACCGAGATCGTCTGACCGGTCCCCGCGGCGGACGGCGCGGTGCTGATCGTCGGACGGGCTCGGGGCGAGCCGTCGGGGTTGAAGAGGTATGGCGGAGAGAAGATCTGTCCGTCCGGATGATTGGTGGCGCACGTTCCGCACAGCCCGCCGCCGCCCGAGAACACGGTGCCGTCGGGCAGCAGCACCGCGACCGAGTGGTAGTTTCGCGGCTCCGCCTGCGAGGCCATCCCCGTCCACTGTCCGGTGCTCGGATCCCACAGCTCCGGAGACATGTCCGAGTTCTCATCCGACCACGGCATCGCGTAGGTCTCCCCACCGACGGTGAAGACCTTGCCGGTAGGCAGCGCGACGCTGTTGGCGAAGCTGCGCGGATACGTCATCTGCGAGGTCGACTGCACCTGAGCGGTGCCGTTCGAGATGTCAACCACGTTGGCTGCGGCCGTGGCATTTGAGGCCTGATAGTTCGGCGCGCCGCCGACGGTGAGGATCTTGCCGACGTCGTAGAGCACCGCGTTGCCGTTCATCTGGTCGCCTGCTGCGCCGCGGACGCCGGCGGATGTGATGTTGCCGGCGCCGGTCGTCGTGATCCAGTGCATCTGCGCCGAAGGCCCGGCCTGGAAAACCTTGCCGCCCGAGGTCGCGATGAACCAGCCGTGATTGTCTGCTCGGTACGGGCCTTGGCTGTCGGCAGTGTAGATCGGATCGGCCGGTACGCCGGTCAGCTCGCGCCAGCCGCCGGTCGCGGACCAGACCTCGCCGAGCTTGCCGCCGATTGCGCCCGACCAGGAGCCGCCGAGTACGAGTGCTTGACCGTCGGACAAGGTCGTCTGTCCCTGGTAGCCGCGTCCGAGGTTCATTTGTGGTCCAGCCCGCCAGGTGTTGGTGGCCGGGTTGTAGATGCTTGTCTGCGCATTGCTCAGGCCGCCGGTCACCATCACCTCTCCGTCTGGGAGGATCGAAACGCCCGGGCAGAACATGTCGTGTGCGGTGTTGCTGACCGTCGCGGGTGTGACCATGCCGGTCGTGAGGTCCAGGATCGCGGTCTGTGTGTATGGCGATGTGACCGAGTTGGCGGTGAAGTTTTCCTCCGCCGACCACACGACGAGCTTGTTGCCGGGAATCAACGCCGCGGCTACCGGGACCAGCGGGAACGCGATCGTCGGTCCCCATTGGCCGACGACCGACGGATCTGTCGAGGCGGCAGTGGCGTCCACCGAGGCGCGCGCGTTCCGCCCCGATGCTCCGCGGCGCGCACCGGTGAGCACGATCCTCGCCGCAGCCACCGAGTTCGCCCTCACCGGCGAGACCGACAGGACGGTCAACCGCACCGCCCGCACCCTGCGGGGCATCCATGCGACCTTCTTGTCGGCCGCGTTGGCCTGCCAGCGGCCGTACGCGACGGCGGCCCCGAACCGGCTGCCATCCCGCGACAGGGTCACTCGGAACCGGCCGATCTCGCCGACCCGCGCGTGTGGCACGTACATGAGGCCAGATACCAGCCGTGAAGAGGGGAACCTGATCGTGATCGACTGCGGTAGCTGCGTGTCACTGCCGAGGCGTGCGCTGCGCCAGTAGGCCGATCGTCGCGAGCCGAGCACCGCCGAGGCGGGATGGCCGGTGGCGAAGCTCGACGCGGTCACGGTCCAGCCGTGGGGATGCAGCGGCTGCGAAAACGCGATCCAGGCGGCCTTCGTCGGGTGCTCCATGTGCTGCATCGCGCCGGCCGGGATCCCCGGCATCGCCATTGGCCGGCGGCCCGACATCGCCGCGGCTGCGCTGACAGCGATCAACGACGCGATTGTTGGCACCAACACTAGAACCAAGGCGCGGCTGAACCGCCGCCCCCATGAATCCGCCATCCATAGCCCCCTGAGCTAGGTTTGTCCGACTATGGAAAGGTATCAGGCAAGCCTGGGGCCCACGGCCGACTGCATCAGTCCGGCGGGACAACCTCCAGATGGTCCCGCTTTGATGGCTTCCGCCAGCTCGCGCCTACGCAACGTCGATCGTTCCGAGCTCGCGTGTCAATTCCTCCGGCGATTCCAGCGGATCCGGGACCTCCACTCGTGGCGCTACCCGCTTGCGCTCCATCGCTTCCGGGGTGACGCGCTGTACATCCCACGCCAAGCCCGTCTTCTCCATTGTCCAGATGAGCCACCACGTTGGATCGAACTGCCCCCTCTGCAAGCCATGCTTGGCTGACCTCGGAAAGGCGTGATGGTTGTGATGATTGCCCTCGCCGAGTCCGACAAGTGCAACAAACGGATTGTTCGTACTCTGATCTCGGGTTTCGAACGGACGCTTGCCCCAGAGGTGGCAGACGGAGTTCACGCTCCAGGTGGCGTGGTGCACGAAGAACACGCGCAGCGCTCCACCCCACAAGAAAGCTCCGAGCCCCCCACGAAGCTTCCTGGTTGCGATCAGCCCGGCCGTGAATGGCGCCACAAAGTAGCTCAGCACTACAACAAGAGCGAAGCGGCGGTGTACCGCCATGACCACGGGATCCTCCAGCAAATCCGGGACATAGCGCTGCCGCGATGCCTTCTCGTCGGCAAACAGCCAACCGAAGTGAGCATGGACAAAGCCTCGTATCCGGCCACCTCTGTGACCGACATGCGGGCTGTGCGGATCGCCCACCTCATCGGCGTAAGCATGGTGCTTGCGATGGTCCGCCACCCAGTCCGGGACCGATCCCTGGATCGCCGTCGAGCCGAGAACAGCAAAGATGCCCCGGATCAGCGGGTAGGTCCTGAAGCTGCGGTGAGTGAATAGCCGATGGTAGCCCGCCGTTATGCCGAACCCACTCAAAACGTAGAACACACCAAAGATTCGACGATTGGTGGGAGTCGCCAGAAACCACTGCCTCCGGAACGACGCGACCAGCAGGGCGGGCGGACCGAACACAAACAGCCCGGTGAAAACTCGATACACCCGACTGGCCGGGTACGTCTCGGGCACTTCGGGTACCGGCGCCTTGTCCATCGTCGCGGACTCCTATTCGGCACGTAGGGTTACGGTGGCAACGGACAGCGCCCGCGCATCTCTTGATCACATCCTACTCTCGGATGCGCTTACAGGATCGCGTGCGACGCTCACGACTCGCCGTGCGGCTGGGAGCCCGAGCAGGATGACGATCGCAAGCGCGACAAAGGCGAGTGCGGGCAGATCGACCAGCGCGCCGACAATGATCGCGACGATGAGCCCGCCGGCGTTCCCGACGAGCAGCAAGGTTCCGGTCGCCACGCCGCCGGATGCACCCAAGCGGCGCTCGGTGAGTTCCAACATCACGGGCAGGGCCGCCAGCAGCACAAACCCAATCGCTGCGATCAGGATGAAATCCGCCACCACAAGCGCGTGGAGCACGGCGAGCGCGACGCAACACCCGGAGACCCAAACGACAGTCGCCGATAGGTACCTACGCTCAGCCCCGGCACGCGCGACGACGGGCGGAAGGACGGCACAGCCGATTGTCCCGGCGACGAGCATCCCTGCGAGCATCGCACCGGCCGCGCCCGACGATATGTGATCGCTGTGGAGGATCGTCTGCAGCCAGGTGCTGAGCGCGACGAACACGCCGACACCGACGAAAGCCAGACAGGCAAGCCAGCGAATGAGGTGAACCCCCCACACGGCGCGCATCTCCGCAACTCCAATCGTTGCCGGGGGTCCGTCGCTGCTTGGCGCCCGGCGGAGCCCCACCGCAAGGGCCGCGGCTGCAACGCACGCTATCGCCGCCTGGACGGGCAGCAGCAACCCGAGGCCGTGGCGATGCTCCAGCAGCGGCCCCATCAGGAGCGCGACCAGGGCGCCGAGAAACGAACTCGCCGAGCCGAGCGCGATTCCGGTTGGTCGGTCGCGCTGCGGAAGGTAGCCGGTCGCCGTCTTCGTCAGTGCGTTGAGCACGAACGGCTGAGCGATCGCAACAACGATCTGGCCGACCATCGCCCAAAGGAACGTCTGCGACACGAGCCTGATCACCGCTCCGAGAGCCGTCAGGCCGGCCCCGGTCATGAGCGAGCCCCGAAACCACCGATCGAGAGCGACTCCAGCCGGCAGCGCCACAGCGACATACAGCAGCGGAAACACCTGCGCCAACCAACCGACGGTGCTCTTGGAGACTCCGAAATATCTGGCCGCATCGGTGTCGATCGGCGCGAACGTCAGCCACAGCATCTGCGTGCACGCGACACCTGACGCATACGCCGCGAGCACACCCCACCCACCACGATCGGTCGCCCGCGGAGCCCAGAGAAGGCCCAGCGGCTTAGACGGCGGCAGGGAACCTGGCGCCGGTGTCGTGCGGCTCATCGCGGGGGGAGGTCGGAGGTGGTTTGCAGCTCAGGGATATCGAAGCGCCTCCGTCACAGGCTCAAACGTCGTTGGAGCACCGCTCGCCATGATGCCCGGCGAAGCGAAAGAGACGCTCCGACCGTACGCCCGCGGACTCACGCAGGAAAGCGCCAAAAGTACTGAAGCGCGCCCGTTGTTTATGGGCACACCGGGTCCGGGATTCTTCTCGCGGGCGTGGGTCAGCGATGAGCTGGGCGGGCTTGACGACGGCTACCGCTACTCCGTGTCGGTAACAGACACGGGCGAACTGAGCGACGCGGCGTAGCCCAGCGTGGACCCCGGTCCCGGCCCGCGCTCACTCGAGTCGTCGCTGGCCCACAACGCCGCTGCCGAGGTCATCGAGTAGCTCGTCGAGCAGCGACTCCTCGTGGATGCCGGCGCGCGCGTCGACCGTGCGCCAGGGCCGGGCTCCTTTGCGCTTCAGCACCAGCCCGGCGATCGCGGCGCCGGCCTCGTCACCGTCGGCGTGCACGAGGATCTCCATGCTCGCCGCCTCGGCGGCGTCGAGCACGAACGCGACAGCGGTGTTGGGCCAACCGGCGGTGCAGAGCAGCGGCGGGCAGCGAGCGCCAAGCGCGGCTCCCGCGGCGGCGACGATCGACGGGTTCTCACAGACGAACAGGATCTCGCCTGTCAGCCGCGGCGGCTCAGCGCGCAGCTCGGCGAGCGTCAGCACCAGCGGCTTGCCGGCTCGCGTGGCCGCGCGCAGTCGCCCGGCGAGGTAGCCGCGCGCGAGCCGGTGCGGTCGCAGCCCGAGCGTCAGGGCCGTGCACGACAGCTCGTCGCAGCTGACGCCGACCCGCGCCCACAGCGCCCGCCACTCGTCGGCGCTCGCCGGCTCGCGCGGCGGCGCGTGCTCGAGCGCGAACAACGCCGCCGCCACAAGTCTCCCAAGCGGGCGGTTGCGATCAAGCGCGTGCGCGTCACCCCCCGCGTACGAGGCGGCGAGGGCGGCGAGCGGTTGACCGTCGGCGGGGAGCGCCGAGAGCACGTCGAGGGCGCGCAGAATCACGGCGGTGCGCTCGGGCGATGCGGCGCCGTATCGGCGGCGGGCATGCTCGAGCCACGCTCCGAGCTCCGGTCGGCCCGACTGGGGGTGACGGAGCACGCGTGTCCACGCCGAGTCCCGGGCCGCGGCGGCGGCCGCGCGCTCGGCTCGGCGGTTTCCGAGCGGACCGTCGATCGCCACCAGCGCGTCCTCGAGCGAGATCGCGAACCGCGAGTCCCGCAGGTGGGCGTCCAACCGTGGAAGCTTGATCCGCGCCTGGCCGCCCGGCACGAACGGAAGCTGGGGCGTGAGCAGGCCGTTCAGCGTGTGCGCCTCGTCCGGGGAGAGCCCGGTCAGCTGGAGCTTGCCGTACGGACCGCCGTTGCGCTCGAACCGCTCGCGCGCGGCGAACAGCATCCGTCGCAATCCCGGCCTGTTGAGGTAGGCGACGGTCTCCGGGCTCACGCCGCGCCAGAGATCTCCACTCGCCGACTGCCATCCCAGCGGAAGTGCGCGGTTGCGACGCCGGGGATCCCGGGCTCCCGGTGCAGGTGGTAGATCCCGAGCGCGGACAGCTCCGGGTAGCAGCCCCACAGCTCGTGCGAGGTGAGCACGAAGTCGAGGTCGAAGCGCTCGAGCAGGCCGAGCAGCTGCGCGCGCATCCGCTCGTCGATTCCGGCGAACGCCTCGTCGAGCAGGATCATCCGCGGGCAAGTCGGCGCGGCGGTGGCGAACTGGGCGGCGGCGGCGGCGAACAGCGGCAGGTGCAGCGCGACTGCCTTCTCGCCGCCCGAGCCCTGCTGGTGCCTGCGGCGGGTCAGCACCTCGCGGCGCCCTTCCTTGCGCTGGATCACGAGGAACTCATGCCACTCGCGGTAGTCGAGCGCGGCCATCACGTGCTCGGTGCTCGACCCCTGCTCGAGCGAGTGACGCGCGTCCTCGATCCGCCCGCGCAGGAACTCGACCAGCCGCTCCCGCGCGTCGTCGGCAAGCAGCGCCGCGTCCCGGCGAAGCAGCGTCACCGCCTCGCGCAGGCCGGGCTCGTCGTGCTCGCGCGGGCGCCACTCGAGCTCGATGCTCATGCCGGAGCTCGTCGTGCACTCCGTCAGCGCCTCGTTCATGCTCGCTACGAGCGTGCCGGCGCTCCCGATCCGCTCGCGCAGGGCGTCCGCGAGCCCGCCGACGAGGAACGACTCGAACAGCTGGCGGTCCTCCTCGGCGATCGTCCGCTCGCGCGCGTGCAGCTCGCCTTCGAGCCAGAGGTCGAGCTCGGCGATCGGGTGGCTCTTGCCGCCATGGCGGACCTGCACCAGGGTCAGCTCAGCGTCGTCGGGCACGCGCTCGCGGATGACGTCGAACTCCGCGCTGGCCGCCAGGCGGTGGCGGAGCTCGTCGGCCTCGCGGTCGACGTCGGCCAGCAGCGTCTCGAACCCGCGGCGGGTGGCGAGCGATTCGCGGGAAGTCCCTCGCAGCGCCGCCAGCGTCCGCTCGAGCGGCCAGCTGCCGGCGCGGGCGTGATCATCTGGCGCGGTGTCGCCGAGCGCCAGCGACCAGGCACCGAGCCGGCCGAGGCTGGCGACACGCGCGTGCTTCGAAGCGACGTCGCGCTCCGCATCGGCGAGGCCCGCCGCCGAATGCTCCGCGTCTCGCTCGGCCGCCGCCGTCTCTGACGCGGCGCCGACGTCCTGCTCGTGCGTGTCGCGGAGTGCGAGCTCGGCGCCTGCCGCGTCGGCTTCCAACGCAGCCAGGCGCGCGCGCAGCTGCTCGACGCTCGCGCCGACGGTGGCGGTCGCCTCCCGGTGGGCACCGCTGCGGGCGCTGTCCTCTTGCTCACAGATGCGTGCGCGTTCCTGCGCTGCCGCCAGCACACGCGTGGCGCGGTCACGGTGGCTGCCGGCAGTACCGGCCGCCCGGTGCCGGTCTCGCCGAAGCCGCTCCGCGCCGATCAGCTCGCCGCACGCGGACCGGTAGGAGGCGAGCGCGTCGCGAACGACCGCGAGCCCGGCCTCGTCCTCGGGAGGCGGGAGGCGGTGCTCGCGCGCGTGTGCGTGCGCACGCTCGCGCGCCGCCGTGAGCGCCGCTCGGCGGGCCGTCATCGTCTCCTGCTCAGACGCGGTCGCCGCCGCCGCTCGCTGCTCCTCGGCGCGCGCACGCTCGAGCTGCACGTACGCACGCATCGCCGGCGCGTCGTCGGGCAGCCGCCGGAGTTCCTCGTGCAGGTGGGCGACGGCGCCCTCCAGTTCGGTTGCTTGCGCCTGCAGCGCACAGTCGCGCTGCTCGATCGCGGCCAGCTCCCTGGCCAGCTCGGCGAGTCGTCGGATGCGGTTGGCGGCGCGAGCCGCGGCGCCGACGTAGCGAGCCGCGTCGACCCGGCGCCGGCCGCGCAGCAGCCCGAGCGCGAAGCTGCCGTCGTAGCCGGCGCCATCCTCGGCGGGCACTCCGGAATCCGTTAACGCGAGTCGCGCCAGGATGCCGGCCACGATCGGAGCGGCGACGGGAGCGTCGGAGACCGGCACGAGCGCCTCGGCCAGGTTCCTTCCGGCTCCGGCTTCGGCTCCAGCGGGACCGGGCGCTGTGGCGACGAGCACAGCATCATCGGAGTCGAGCACCGCGCCGTCGGGCATGACCCAGGCATCGAGTAGGCCTGCGCCCTCGAGCGCGCCCTCGATGCCGGCGCGCCGATCGTTGTCGAGCCCGTCGGCGAAGTCGACCAGCGCCCAAAGCGGCGCCCCGGGGCGGCCGGCGCGGTCGGCGGTGCGGAACGGCAACGGTTCTGGCACCGGATCCTCGTGCGCCAACAGCCGCTCGCGCTCGGCTGCGAGCGGCTCGCGCGCGGCCGCCAGCGCCACTCGCGCCGCCGCCACCTCGGCAAGCTCCTCGCGCAGCCGTTGCTCAGTGGCGCCGGCGCGGTCGCGGGCCAGCTCGCGGAGTGCTGGGGCGCCGGGCTCCCCCGCGCGCGCCAGCAGCGCGGCCAGCTCCTCGGCAACCGCGTCGTCGACGGCGAGCTGCTCCAGGCCGGCCAGCCAGGCATTGAGCGCATCGAGCAGCTCGCTGCGCACGAGCCCGAGCCGCTCGACGGCCGCGGCCCGCTCGGCCTGGCGCTCGCGCTGGCGTGCCTCGGCGTCCTCAAAGCGCGACCGCGCCACCCGGAACTCCTGGTCGGCTACGCCGAGCGCCCGCGCCAGCTGCGTCAGCGCGGCGATCGCTTCGGCGCGAGCGTCAGCGAGCTGCTCGAGCAGCGACCGTACCGCTGCGAGGTCCCGTTCTTCCTGCGAGAGTCCCTCGACCGCCGCCTCGTGGGCGGCGACGCCCGCGTGGTCAGCCTCGGTGTGCAGCGCCCGTAGCAGCGACTCGACGGCGATGCTCTGCTCGGCGAGTGCGGCGTCTGCACGCGCGGCCGCATCGTGTAGTTCGGCGAGCTCATCGTGGGCCCGCGCGAGCTCGGTCGCGGCGGCCGCCGCGGCCGTGCGCGCGCCTTCGGCGAGGCGCCGCAGCTCCTCCAGCCGCTCCGCCGCGCGCCAGTCCTCGGACGCGCGCAGCTCGCGCTCGGCGCCGCGTGCTGACGCCAGCGAGGACTCAAGCTCGCGCCGGCGCGCCGCAAGCGCGGACCGACGGTCCTGCGCGACGCGGATCGCCTCCTGAGCCTGCGCCAGTGCCCCGGTGTGCTCGTCGCGGGCGCCGACCGCCTCGATCAGGATGCGGCCGCGCTCGCGCAGCGCCGCCCGTGCCCAGTCGCGGTAGGTCTTCGCAAACGCCTCGACGGCGCTGCGGACCTCGCGCAGCTCGGCGGCTTCGGCGCGTAGCCGGTCGAGTTGGTCGAGGCGACCGGAGACGCGCAGCACGGCGTCCCGGTCGAGCTCCGGCAGCGCCTCGGTCAGACGGGCCGACAGCTCTTGCGGGTCGAGCGTCTGCGAGAGCTGCGGCTTGCGCAGCGACAGCAGTAGCCGCACGATCGCCTCGTACCGGTCCTGGGTGACCCCGAACAGCAGCGCGTTGACGCGCTCGCGATAGACGGAGGCCGAATCGATCAGCTCTCCGGCGAGCTCGCCGAACGCAGCCCGGCTGATCGGATGCCGGCCCTCGGTCAGTGAAGCGTTGATGCCGATCCGGGGCCCGTGCAGCTCGCCGCCCGGGTCGTGATGAGCCGCCAGCAGCGCGAACCACGAGTGGACGCCGCTCTCGCCCTTGTTCGCGCGCACCATCAGCATAAGCGTGTGGAAGTGCTCGATGCCGTGCTCGTCGCGGCGGTGCAGCTCGAGCCACGAGTACCCGACAGCGGGTGCGCGTGACTCGTGATCGCCGATCAGGTTCCATCGCATCGACCGGCCGCGGCCGCCGAACGGGTCGAGACGCTCGGCGCGGAGCTCGCCGTCGAGCAGCAGCGGCAGCAGCAGTTCGAGCGCTTTTGACTTGCCGCTGCCGTTCGGCCCGCGCAGCAGCAGGCGTCCGCGCTCGAACTCGAACGTCTCGTCCTCGTACTCGTAGAGCCCGATCAGGCCCGCGCGGTGCAAGCGCAGGCGCTCGGGCCGGCCGGCGGGCTCGGGGTGCAGGACGCTGACGCTCATCTCAGTCGGGCTCCTTCGTGCGCACTGTCGGGCGGGCGAAGCGGGCAGTTGCGGGAAGTACGCGCACCTGTGCGGGATGCTCGTGCGCGATCAGCCGGTGGGCCTCGAGCAGCGCGAGCGCCGCGCGGTCCAGTTCCGCCCCTGCATCGGGTGCGAGCCGCTCGCGCAGCTCGGCCAGCAGCGCCTGCACCTCGCTGCACGGGAGCGGATTGCGGTCGGACTCGTAGGCGGCTGCGCGCAGGCGCTCACACGCCAGCAGTGCCAGCAGGCTCTCGGTCGAGCGGCTGGGGAAGCGCACGTCGGTCAGGCGCCGGCTCGGGTCGATCAGCGCCGAGCCCTCTGCGCGCCGCTCCGCCTGCAACCCCGTCAGTGCCTCGAGCTCGGGCTCGAGCCGGTGCCTCTGCGAGCGGTAGCTGTCCTGTTCGGCGGGCTCGAGCTCGTCGACGTACAGCACCGGCTCCTCGACCAGCGTGCGCGCGATCCGGTGCCGGCGCCGGGCCCGCTCGCCGTCCTCGCTGGCCGGGTACTCCTCGACGAGCAGCTGCTCGACGCGCTCGATCCCCGTGAGCGCCAGCGGCGTCGTCTTGAGGTCGCCGAGGCGCGCTTGCTCGATGTCGAACAGCGCCTCCTCGAGGGCCTCGTCGCGGGTGACGAACGCGTCGCGCGAGCCATCGCGCTGGCTCAGCACGCCGAGCCGGCAGAGCAGCTCGAGCACGTCGGCGAACGCCTTACGCTCGTCGCGGCGCTCGAAGTCGATTCGCAACCCGAGCTCGGCGCCAAGCGTGGCGACCTCTGCCGCAAGCCCGCCGATTAGCGTTTGCGACCGTCCGTGATGGGCCTCGAGCGCCGCCAGTGCCAGGGCGAGCAGCACATAATGTCGCCGGGTGAACGGCGCCCAACCGTCCTCTGGGCCGGGGCGGATCGAGCCGGGCCTGATCCTGGCCGGACGGTCGCGGTAGGCGAGCCGTGGTCGCTTGTACAGCCGCGCGTGGTCACCGCGGATCGCCAGCCTATAGCCGAGCAGGTGGCGGAAGCGCTCGGTCAGCCACCCCGCGTTGCGCCGCACGAGCGTGAACGCGTCAGGGTCGTCCTCGGCGCTCAGCAGCGGGCGCATCAGAAGGGCGCGGGCGGCCTGTTCGCGCTCGCCCGCGATCCGATCGCCGAGCGCGGTCAACACGCCACCACCGCGATCGCGTAGTTGGGGGCGGTGAGTGTGCCGTCCGGGGTGGCGATCTCGATCAGCTCGCTGGCCTCCGGCGGCGGGTGCAGCTCGAGTCGCACGAGCCCGTCCTGGGACTCGGCGCGGCGGGTACCGTCGCGGTCGGCGGCGGCGTCGAGCGCGCGGGCGAGCCAGCGCAGCAGGTGGCGGAACTCGAGCGCGTCGAGCCGACCGAGCTGATCGAGTCGCAGCGCGCCGGCGCCGCTGAAGCGCCGCTGGACCCGACGCAGTTCGGCGCGCTCGCGCGCGCGTCGCGCGGCGAGGGCCTGGCGGGCCATCGTGTGGTCGGGCAGCTCCGTGGCGGGACCAGCGCCGGGCGGCCGCGTGCCCGGGCGGTAGAGCGTCGCCTCGACCGGCGCAGGCGCGGCCTGCCACCACGACACCGTCGACGGGCTCAGCTCGGGGTCGAGCTCGGGGACGGAGAAGTGGCGGGGCTGGTAGAGGCCGAACACAGCCGCGTACAGCGCGTGGCAGTCCCCGATGGTCTCTGCGCGGTCAAACAGCAGCGCCAGCTCCCGGTATTCGGCCGCGCGGTCGACTCGTCGAGTGCGCCGGTCGATCAGCCGCTGGGCAGACTGGATGATCCACTCGATCGCGTCGCCGAGCGCACGATCGAGCTCGTGCCACGGCGGTGCCTCGCCCTCGCCTCCGCGGAACCAGCGCCGGACCCCGTTCCACTCTTCCGCCAGCCGCTCGCTGCGTCTCGCCGCGACCTCCTCGTCGCTGAGCCCCCAGACTGGCGGCTCGTCGCTCTCGGCAGCGATCGCGACGATCCGCGCGAGCCCGACGGCCTCGACCCGGTCGATCGCGGCGCTGAACTGGGGGTCGAGCCGGCGCAGCTCGGCGCGAAATCCCGTCAGGTGGTCGATCACGCGGCGCTTGTAGCGCTCGAACGGCTCGAGTTCGAGCGCCTGCTCAGCGGCCATCACCGCGCCGAGGTCGCGCATGAAGTCGCCCGTGTCGGAGCGCAACCGCTCGAGCTTGGCGGCGACGTCGTTGAACAACGCGACGAGCTTGCCGGGCCGCGGCTCGGCGAGCTCCGCCTCGATTGCGAGCGCGATCAGCGCGTCGAGCAGTTCCGGCAGCTGCGAGCGCTCGAGTGCACCGATTCGCTCGGACAGCCGATCGACCTGCAGAGCCGCGCGCTCGGCGATCTCTCCGGCAGCCGTGACGTCGTATGTGAAGCGCTTGCGCTTGAACTCCTGTGTCGATGAGGCCCGGGAGCTGTCCTGGTGGCGGTCGACGGCGCCCCAGCCGCACAGCGCCTCGAGGTCGCGCTCGAGCGCCTCGAGGGTGTCGTACCGGACCGAGAAGCGCTCCCATAAGCGGGTCGCCAGCTGCGCCGGCGCCATGCGCAGCCCGAACCGGCGCTTGTTCGCGAGTAGTACGCCCATCAGCTGGCGGTAGCGATGCGTGCTTTCGGTGTCCAGGTAGGCAAACGCGCGAATCCGACCTGCCGGTTGCGGTGCCTCGGTGCCGACCTCGACCAGCACCGGTGGCGCGGGCTTCGGCTCGGAAGCTTGACCCTGTTGGCTGCGAGCGGCCTCCATCGGGACACATCGTGAACGGGCGCTCGGACGGAACGAACGCGACGGATCTGTCACGCCTATCGTCACACCCGGTATCCGCGGGCGAGCACAATGCCGTCCGAGCTGGCGTCTACCTTTCGCCGTGCGATGGATCATCCGCCAGTCGCCGTCCGTGTCGCCAACGACGAGCTCTCAACCGTTCGCGAGGCGATGCGGGAACTCAACCGACTGATCGACGCACTCGAGCGCGGCGAGCTCGAGAAGGTGGTTCTCACGCAGCGCAACCGGATGCGCGCGGTGGTTGTTTCGCTGGAGCGGTTCTCCGAGCTTGAACGCCGGGCGGCTGCGTAGGAAAGCACGACCCGACGCCGTCTCGTTCCGTCACGACGGCATCAGCTGCGACTCGTGACGTTCGATTCCGGGGTCCTCGCGCTTGGGGACAAAAGGCAGTCGAGTTGCTGGAAGCACTCTGACGGAACCGTCGTGACAAGATCCCGGGCCGGTGTAGCGCATCGCGTCGGTGAGTCCGAATGTCGTCGCGGCGCTTGGGTTCAAGCGGGGAGGTTTGCAGCATGTACGACTACGTGATTGTGGGAGCGGGCTCGGCGGGCTGTGTGCTGGCGGCGCGGCTAAGCGAAGATCCGGACGTGAGGGTGGCGCTGCTCGAAGCGGGCGGCGCAGATAGCGACGACGAGATCCATATCCCGGCCGCATTCGGCGCGCTGTTTAAGGGAAGGCGCGACTGGGACATGGCAACCGAGCCCGAGCCGGGTCTCGGCGGGCGCCGCGCGTATCTGCCGCGGGCCAAGGTGCTCGGCGGATGCAGCTCGATGAATGCGATGGTCTACATCCGCGGTAACCGCGCCGACTACGACGAGTGGGCCGCGATGGGCGCCGAGGGGTGGGGCTACGACGACGTGCTGGCCTACTTCAGGCGCTCGGAGGACAACGAGCGCGGCGAGGATCTCTACCACGGAGCCGGAGGGCCGCTCCCGGTTCGTGAGGGCCGTTCGATGAACCCGCTGGCGACCGCGTTCATCGAGGCTGCCAAGCAGGCCGGGCATGAGGAGAACCCTGACTTCAACGGCGCCCGCCAGGAGGGCTTCGGTCGCTACCAGACAACTCAGCACAACGGGATGCGGGCCAGCACCTCGGTGCGCTACCTGCATCCAGCGATGGGACGCGAGAACCTCACGGTCATCACCGACGCGCATGCGCTGCGGATCCTGTTCGACGGCGAGCGTGCATCCGGGGTGGAGGTCGATCACGCGGGAACAATCGAGGCAATAACAGCCTCGCGCGAGGTCATCGTCTCGGCCGGGGCCTATCAGTCCCCGCAGCTGCTGATGCTCTCAGGCATCGGGCCGGCGGATCAGCTGCCGCTGTTCGGGATCGAGGTTCGCAGGGACCTCCCGGTCGGCCAGGGCCTGCAGGACCACTGCATGACCCTGATGAACTGGAAGACCGACGTCGAGGGGCTGATGTCGGCGCTTACGCCCGAGAACATCGAGCTGCTGCAAACCGAGGGACGCGGCCCGCTGTCCTCGAACATCGCCGAGGCCGGCGGGTTCGTGCGCACACGTCCCGGCCTCGAGGCGCCGGACTGCCAGTTCCACTGCGCGCCGGCGCTGTTCTACGAGGAAGGCCTAGGCCCGACGGTCGAGCACGGCATCGCGTTCGGGCCGGGCGTCGTGAAGCCCACGAGCCGCGGCGCTGTCACGCTGCGCACACCCAGCCCGTACTCGAAACCGCGCATCCTCCACAACTATCTGACAACCGACGAGGACCGTCAGACGATCTTCGAGGGCGTGCGCATCGCGCTGAAGATCTCACAACAGCCAGCCCTCGAGCCCATCATCACCGGCGAGTTCATCGCCCCGAAACCCGATGCCGGTGACGATCAGCTCTGGCGGTACATCGAGGAGCAGACAATGACGATCTACCACCCAACGTCGAGCTGCGCGATCGGCCGGGTCGTCGACCCTCGTCTTCGCGTTCGTGGGGTCGACGGCCTGCGGGTTGTCGACGCGTCCGTGATGCCAACGATCGTGCGTGGCAACACGAACGCCCCGACGATCATGATCGCCGAGAAGGCGGCGGACCTGATCCGCGAGGACGCGTCGCAGGCTGCCAGCGCCGCACACACACCGGCATAGGAGGGCCGCGAATCCCGTAGCGATGGTTCAAAGCCGACCACGATGGAGGGAGAGGAGCTAGCTACCAGGGCACGACGCCCTGGGCGTCGAGAAACGCTCCGGTCGGGCCCGACCCGTCGACCTGCGCCATCCTGACGATCACCGACGCTCCCTCTTGGACGGATTGCGTCCCGCGGTGGCTGTTGAGGTCGGTCGCGGTGTAGCCGGGGTCGACCGCGTGGATCCGGATCTCGGGGGAACGCCTTCGCGTACATCGAGGTGAGCATCGGCGTACACGTCCTGTGCCGAAGCGGCGCCGCCCTTGACGATCTGTGAGGCGACGGTGGAGACGTAGTGTCCGAGAAGCTCGTCGCTCAGTTGCGAGACCTGCATCGAGTTGAGGTAATCGGTGATCGATCCGTCAGTGCCGCCGGTGGGGATCGCCGGATCGATCCCGAACACATTCGCTCCAGCGGCGTGCGGGAACTGATCGACGAGCTTGCCCTGCGTGAACTCGAGGCTTCCGGAGTAGATCCGCAAGCTATCGAGCGAGAAGCCGAAGCACGCGCCGCCGCCCGAGCCGTCCATGAAGGCGTTGGCGATCGCGTTGACGGCCATCGCCCACGGGTCGCGGAAGCACACGTCGATGCCCAAGCAGTCATATGTCTGGTCCTGGCCGAACGCCTGGGTCATCTGATCGAAGGTGATGTGCGGCGTGTAGTTGTGAAACGAGAAGCCGTTGGTGTTCCGTCAGTCCAATCGGTTGCCGGAGGTTGACCGCAATCGTGATCTGACGCGCCGTGACGCCGGCGGCCGGTGACTGGGGTTGGGCGTTGATAACGATGTTGAGCGAGGAAGTGGTGCCCGCGTCCGCTAGCCGTCCTTTGTGGCGAGACGCCCCGCGTCGAGTGCGCTGAGGTCAACGTCATCGAGCGTTGTGACCACGATGTCGGCGTTCGCTGCCGCTAGGAGCTCGGCGTCGTCGGCGCGCGAGATGCCGATTGCGCCCATACCGCCGGCCTTGGCGGCCTGGACGCCGGCCGCGGCGTCCTCCATCACGATCGAGCGCTCGGGGACGGCTTTGAGTTCGTGGGCGGCTGTCAGGAACATCTCCGGGTGAGGCTTTCCGTGCGCGAAGTCCCGCCCTGACACATCGGCGTCGAAGAAGTCGAGCAGTGTTAGGCCGGGCCGGATTGACGTGGACGCGATCCCGTGCTCCTGGGCGAACGTGTCGAGCCTGATCTTTCGCAGGAACAGGTCTGCGTTCTTGGAGGAGGAGGCAGCCGCCACCGGGATCCCCGCGTCCTTGACGGCGATGATGAACCGCAGCGCGTCCGGGTAGGCGGTGAAATCGCCGGCCTCGATCAACCGGACGACCATCGTCTGCTTGCGATCGGCGTATTGGGCGAGGCGGTGGTCGTCCTCGTCGTCGGGCACGTGGAAGTACTCAAGCGCCGCGCGCGCGCCGCTCATGCGGGGCTTGCCCGACATCTGCTCCTCGTAGACGCGGGGCGTGAACGCCTCCGGAGACCAGCTCGTCTGGCCGCGGATGTCGGCCCAGTCGGTCTCCATCAGCTCGCGCAGCGACTCGCGCCAGGCCTTCTCGTGCGGCGAGTCGACGAGCACGCCGTCGACGTCGAAGATCGCTCCCTGGAATCCTGGCATGCCTCTTCCTCTCAGCCGGTGACCTGGTGCTGTTGCGCTGGCGCAGTCTGGGACAGCTCGAACGTGTGCTTGTCCCCGGGGCATAGCTCGCGAATCTGGCCGCGGACCCCGACCTTGATCGGCCCGCTGACGCCCTCGGGATGGACCGCCAGCGTCAGACGATCCGCGTCGAGCGTCACGAGCAGCGGCGTGCGCTGGAACTGCATCGCGAATGACAGCTCCTCGATCGCCGCCGGTAACCGGGGCGCGAAGTGGAGAACACCGTCGCGGATCTCCATGCCCGGGTAGGCGCGCTGCATGAGATCAATCGTCCCTGACATCACGCCCATGTGAATGCCCTCGCGGGTCGTCCCTCCCTGGACGTCCTCGGCGTCGCTCTTCAGCGCCACCAAGAAGCGCTCCCAGGAGCTCTCCGAATCAAGTTCGGCGAGTACCCCCGCGTGCGTGATGAAGCTCAGCGTCGAGCCGTGCGACGTGCGTTGGTCGTAGTAGGCGATGTTGCGGGCGGCCGTGTCGTCGAGATACTCATAGCCCAAGCGCTCGAATAGCCGCTTCAGCGAGCTGGGGGAGAAGAGGTAGAACAACATCACGGTGTCGGCCTGCTTGGCGAGCTTGTAGCGGTTGGGGTCATCACCCTCGGCGTGGAGGATCCGGTCAAGCCGCTGAATGTTCCCGTACTTCGTTCGGTAGCCGTCCCAGTCGAGCTCCTCGAGTTCCTCATAGCCCTCGAACTGGCTGATGATCCCATCGCCGTGAAAGGGGACGAACATGCGGCGGCTCATGTCCTGCCAGAGCCACAGCTCCTGCTCTGAGATCTCGAGCCTGCCGCGCAGCGCATCGGCCCTGCTGTCCGGCAGCAGCGAGAGCACCTCGCCTGCGAGCCCGCACAGCCACGCGACCATCACGTTCGTGTAGGCGTTGTTGCGCAAGCCGCCTTGCTCCGCACCTGGATACTTCTCGTGGAACTCGTCGGGGCCCATCACGCCGTGAATCTCGTAGCGCTCGCGCTCGGGGTTGAAGTGGGCGATCGACGCCCAGAAGCGGGCGATCTCGACCATCATCTCCGCGCCATAGTCCCGCAGGAAAGGCAGGTCTCGGGTGGCCTGGTAGTACTGCCAGATGTTGTAGAAGATCGCCGCGTTTACGTGGCGCTGGTTGTGGCTCAGGTCGGGCTCCCAGCGCCCCGACAGCGGGTTCAGGTGCACGCGCTGGGTCTCCTCGATGCCCTCGCTGCCGCTCTGCCATGGGAACATCGCTCCGCGAAAGCCCGCCTCTTCCGCCGCCGCCCGGGCCTCGTCGAGTCGCCGGTAGCGGTACATGAGCAGTGCGCGCGTGACCTCGGGCATGCGGAAGCTCAGGAACGGGTACACGTACAGCTCATCCCAGAAGACGTGCCCGCGATACGCCTCCCCGTTGAGGCCGCGCGCCGGCACGCCGGCGTCGCGGTCGGCGGTGTGCCGGGAGCAGACCTGGAGGATGTGTGCAACGTGTAGTCGCAGCAGCGTCTGGACCCGTTCATCTCCGCCCACGCGCACGTCACATACGCGCCACAACTCCTCCCAGGCGGAGACGTGGCGCTCGAGCGACTCCTTGAAGCCAGGCCGCCACACCGCTGCCCTGCCGGCCTTCGTCAGCGAGTCGCTGGTCGCGGCGTCGCGTGACGTCGCGAACGAGACCATCTTCTCGATCCGGACCGGCACGCCCTGCCGAACCTTGAAAGCCAGCACCTGCTGGATGTAGTCCTCCATCTGATGGAGGCTGCGATCGACTGCGAGCGGCTGCTCGCCGGCGAACACGCGGGTTCGCGCCGCCTGGCTGATGTAGGCGTTCGACTGGCGGGTCTGAACCTTCAGTGCGATCACCTCCGCGCCGAATGTCCGCGGTGAGACTGGATTGAGGTGGCGACCCTCGAGCTCCAGGTAGCGGGCGACGCCGCTGTTGGTCACGCGTCCGTCGATCGCCGAGATCACCTGCACCTGTCCGGACCAGTTCTGCGGCGTCAGCGTCCACTCGATCCCGCCCCGCTGCGGATTGGCCATGCTCACGAATCGCCGGCTGTGCAAGGCGGTCTCGCGACCAGCGGCGTCCCGGAAGCGAAGCTCCCGGGTGACGATCGCCTTCACAATGTCGAACTCGTGGCGGTAGTCGAGCAGCTCGACGTCCGCGAGCCGGATCGCGTCTGCGCCTTGGATCCGCAGTTTGAGCACGAGCCAGTTGGGGAGGTTGACGAGATCCTCGTTGAGCACGGGCAGCCCGCTCAGGATCGTCGTCTCCCGGTTGTAGACGCCGTGCACGTAGGTGCCGGGGTAGTGGACGCCGTCCGCGTCCTCCCACTCCGCGGCGCCGCGCGTACATAGATATCCGTTGCCCGTCGAGGTCAGCGCCTCGCGAAGCCCCTCCTCAGCTGGGTCGAAGCTCTCGTAGCTGAGCGAGAAACCGTTCATCGCACCTCCTATGCGTCGAGCGGAGATGCCGATCGACGTGTCACGCAAGCGTCGCAGCGGGAAGCGGCGATGTCAATCGAGTCGATCCCGAATGTGCGCCGGTATCGTTGCCATGATGATCGGACGGCGGTTGAGCGAGTTCCGAGCCTGCCTCGGTCTCGCGGTGGTCGCGGCGGTTACGGTCCTCAGCGTGCTTCCGGCACCGGCCGGTGCTCGCCCGAGATGGCTGGTTGGAGCGAAGATCATCGTGCCGGCGGATCTGGGCGGCCAGAACTGTCGTACCGGCGTCTGCAAGCACAATGAGAACACGGACCTAGCGCTGTGGCATGGCGCGATCTACCTCGTGCACCGCACCGCGAATTCTCAGATCCTTGGACCGAACAGCTCGCTTCTGCGACACGGGCAATCGGTCCGATCGGCTGGGGCTTCTGGCGCGTTGTCCAGCGCCATCGCGTGTACTACTCCACGGCGTACGAGGACGGTGACCTGCGGATCGTTCTTTACCACTCGGTCGATGGCCTTCGGTGGGTGGCGGGGCCTCAGGTGTACGGCGTCGCGGCGGACACGCCGCTGGAGGCCGAGCTCGCGTTCTCGCCGTCGGAGCGGTTCATGCTGGCGCTCGTGCGGATGGACGGCAACGACGTCGACCTGCTCGGATACCAGGGCCGTCTGCGAACCAAGGTCTGCTGGGCCCGCGTGCCGTTTTCCAGGTTCAGTTGTCCGCAGACGCTCAATGGTGTACGCCTCGATGGAGCCGTGGCGTTCTACTGGGGCCGTCGCCTGTTCGTCATTGCCCGCAAGCATCTACACGGCGCAGGCGTTCGTAAGCGCACGGCGCTCTACGAGATCACCGGCGAGCTTGAAGGCGGTCCGATCAAGATCCACGAGTGGGGCGAGCTGCCAAGCGCCGGCGATACCTCCTACGCCGGCGTGGCCCCACTCGGCGGCTCGCGCTTCCTGGTCACGTGGTACTCAAGTCCGCTCAGAGGCGATCCCAGCTGGTTGATCGGTTTCACCGGCCCGACCAACATCTGGACGGCAACACTCGACCTGTCACGCCTGTAGGCCGACCAGCAGCACGAGCTTCACGCGGTCGTGACCGCCCTCGCTAACCCGGTTGGAGCTCCACGATCTCGAGAACCTCGGGGCCTCCGAACTGTCTGAAGCGGACTGCCTTCATCACTCGTCTCGGATCTTAAGGATCAGCCCATCAGTCGCCACCAGGCAGGCGTCCTTCGAGAGAGATCCGATCAGCGAGAAGGCCGACGCCCCACTGCTCGCTGTTGAGTCTTGGGCAAGACGACGGCCTTGACAGCACAGATCGTCTCACCCCAAGCGGTTGTTGCCATCAGTAGTCCACGCGACCACGGAGCGTGAATAGTCCGCAATCCGTTGGGCTGCATGCGACCGCTCGCGGACCCGACGGCGCGCCTGGATACGATGGCCGCGATGGAAGGGACGGGTGTGAGACGTCGGGAGCTGATTGCCGGCGGCGCTGCCGGAGCGATTGCGGCTGCGATCGGTCTGGGCGACGCCGCCCGTGCGAACGAGCCATCGACAAGCAGCAGGCGCAGCCCGCCCAGGCCGAACAAGCTCTACGACGTGGCCGTCGTCGGCGCCGGACTTGCAGGACTGTCGGCGGCGCGTGATCTGAGGGCGGCGGGGCGCTCGGTGATCGTGCTGGAGGCTCGCGACCGGGTCGGCGGGCGCAATCTCGACCACAAGCTCGGCGCCGGGAAGGTCGCCGAGCTCGGAGGTCAGTGGGCGAGCAGTGCTCAGGACCGGGTTCTGGGGCTGGCCCGGTCACTGGGCGTCGCGACGTTCCCGACGTACGCCACCGGCAAGTCCGTCTACTACCGCAGCGGGCAGCTCGAGACCTACAGCGGCGACGTCCCGCCGGCCGGCGCGACGTCGCTCGGGGAGCTGGGAACTGCGATCGTCGAGCTGAACAAGATGGCCTCGGCGGTGCCTGCCGGTCAGCCATGGAGGGCGCAGCAGGCAGGCGTGTGGGATCGGCAGACGATCGAGACCTGGGTCAGTGAGCAGCTGCAAACCGCTGAGGCTCGCGATCTCGTCGCGCTTGCGGTGCGGGCCGTGTATGGGGAGGAAGCTTCCGAGATCTCGCTGCTCGACCTGCTTGCGGCGATCTCCGGCGTCGGTGGCGACATGAACACGCTGATCGGCTCGGCGCAGAGCCTTCGATTTATCGGAGGCCCCCAGCAGCTCTCGATCAAGCTCGCACACCGACTCGGGAGCGCGGTACGGCTCGGCGCACCGGTCGCGGCGATCGACTGGGGCGCGCGGGTGACGCTTCACACGCCCTCGGCCAGCTTCCGCGCGCGGCGCGCGATCCTCACGCCGCCGAAGCCGCTGGTCGGCCGGATCACGTACTCGCCGGCGCTTCCGCCGGGGTACGACCAGCTCCTGCAACGCCAGCCGATGGGCTCGGTCGTGAAGGTCAACGCGATCTACGCGACGCCGTTCTGGCGCAAGCAGGGCCTCAACGGGGCAGCGACCTCCGACACCGGCCCGGTGCGGATCACGTATGACAACTCTCCGCCGGACGGTAAGCCGGGGATCCTCGTCGGGTTCATGGAAGGCAACGACAGCCGCGCGTTCTACGGCGCACCCGCCGCCGCCCGCCGACGCGCGGCGCTCGCGTCGTTCGCGCGTTACTTCGGCAAAGAAGCGTTGAGCCCGATCGGCTACGTCGATCTCGCCTGGGCCGAGGAGTCGTACACGCGCGGCGCATACGGCAGCTTCAACCCGCCCGGCGTGCTGACCTCGTTCCGGGACACGTCGCTGCGACCGCTCGGGCCCCTGCACTTCGCGGGCGCCGACCTCTCGCCCATGTGGCCGGGGTATATGGACGGCGCAATTCGCTCAGGCGAGCGAGCCGCACAAGAGACGCTCGAGCGGCTGGCGGGTGGGGGCTGAGGGCGGTCGGGTTCTCCGCGCGGGGGCTGAGCGCGGCCGGGTTCTCCGCGCGGGTTGGACGGAGGGAGTCGTGGGCGGGGTTGGACGGAGGGGGTGGTCGCATTAACGAAAAATACGGTGGGTTTCGCGACCACCCCCCGGCAGATTCCCGAATCGCAGCGCCTACCCGCCGGCGCCTACCCGCCGGCGCCGAGTAGTAGCTCGACGACCAGCTGGTCGAGCCGCTCGACGCCGTAGCCGTGCCCGGCGAGCGCATCGAGATCCTGGTCCTCGCTGAGCAGCGCCGCTCCCGCCTCGCGCGAGTAGGCGCCAACGCTCGGTTCGGCCAGCTCGTCGACACGCGCGGCCTGGCGGGCCTCGCGGATGGCATCGGAGGCGAGGAATTGCCGCGACTTGGCGGCCAGTGCCAGGTAGGTGCGCATACAACCGGCGGCAAAGTCCCAGACGCCGTCGGCGTCCTCGCTGCGGTAGGCGTGGGCGTCGAAGTGACGGACGCCGTCGTAGCCGAAGGTCTCGAGCAGATGCACGAGCAGAAATGCCTCTTTGAGGTCCTCGGCACCGAAGCGGTAGTCCTGGTCGAAGCGGCCGATGCGCTGGCCGTTGAGATCGATGTGGAACAGCTTGCCGGCCCAGAGCGCCTGCGAGACGCCGTGGACGAAGCTGAGTCCTGCCATCGTCTCGTGGGCGACCTCCGGGTTGACGCCGACCATCTCCGGATGTTCGAGCGTCGTGATGAAGTGCAGCGCGTGTCCGACGGTCGGCAGGAAGATGTCTCCGCGTGGCTCGTTGGGCTTCGGCTCGATCGCGAAGCGCATGCTGTAGTCCTGCTCGCGGACGTAGGCGGAGAGGAAGTTGATCGCCTCGCGGTAGCGCTCGAGCGCGTCTGGAACGCGCTTGCTCGCCGCGCTCTCCGCACCTTCGCGCCCGCCCCAGAAGACGTAGATCGGCGCCCCGAGCTCGGCGCCGAGATCGATGCCCCGCATCGCCTTGGCGATCGCGGCACGCCGCACGGCGCGGTCGTTCGAGGTGAACGCACCGTCCTTGAAAGCGGGGTGTGTGAACAGGTTGGTGGTGGCCATCGTCACCCGCATGCCGGTCCGCTGGAGCGCGTCGCTGAAGCGCGCGACGATCCGGTCGCGCTCGGCCGCTGAGGAGCCATACGGGACGAGGTCGTTGTCGTGCAAGCTGATGCCGTGAGCGCCCAGCTCCGCCAGGCGCTCGACCGACGTCACCGGGTCAAGCGGGGACCGGGTGGGCTCGCCGAAGGGATCCCGGCCCGGGTTGCCAACGGTCCATAACCCAAACGTGAAGCGGTGCTCAGGCCGCGGGGTCAGGTCCATCTCCTCGGCGTTCGGCTGCACGGTCATCGGTCCACCATCCCTTTCGTTGGCCTGCCCTACTCGGCGGTCGTGTCGATCCCGATCGGCCATCTTGACAGCACCAAGTCACGGCGGTAGCGTGACGGCTTGCAAAACGACTGATCGGTTTACGAAGGCTGGGTGCAACTCCTTCGAAGCCATCCTCTATAGCTCGGGGACGACCGGCCTGCCCAAGCCGATCGTGCACGGCCACCGTGGCGTCCTGCTCGAGCAGCTCAAGCTCCAGCACCTGCACTTCGACCTACGTCAGGGCGACCGCTTCTTCTGGTTCAGCACGACCGGGTGGGTGATGTGGAACGTGGTCGTCTCGGCGTTATTGACACGGGCCTCAATCGTGCTCTACGACGGCAGTCCGGCAGATCCCGATCACGACCGGCTGTGGGCGCTCGCGGACCGCGCCGGCGTGAGCTGCTTCGGCGCATCCGCGGCGTTCTTCAGCGGGTGCATGAAGGCGGGTCTGGATCCCGCCGCCGGGGGCAGGCTCAGCCGCCTGAAGTCGATCGGCTCGACCGGATCGCCGCGCCCGCCAGAGGTGTTCCGCTGGGTCTACGAGCGGTTCGAGCCCGAGCTCTGGCTGTTCTCCACCAGTGGCGGAACCGACATCGTCGGCGCCTTCGTCGGCGGCGCGTTGACGATGCCCGTCTACGAGGGGGAGATCAGTGCCCGGATGCTGGGCGTCAGCGTCGAGTCCTGGGACACGGATGGCCGCCACGACGTCGGTCGCACCGGCGAGTTGGTGGTCACAGCACCGATGCCGTCGATGCCGACCAAGCTGTGGGGCGACGAGGACGGCGAGCGATTGCGCCAGAGTTACTTCGCCACATACCCCGGGGTATGGCGCCACGGTGACTGGATCGAGATCACCGCCCGTGGCACGGCGATCATCCGCGGACGCTCCGACTCGACGATCAGCCGCGGAGGCGTGCGGATCGGAACGAGCGAGATCTACCGTGCCACGATGTCGCTGGGCGGGGTGATCGACGCGCTTGCGGTCGACGTGCCGCTGCGCGGGACCCATGGCTTCCTGCAACTGTTCGTCGTCCTCGACGAGGGCCGTGTGCTCGACCCCGAGCTCGAGCAGGAGCTCCGGCGGCGGATCCGCTCCTATTGCTCGCCTCGCCACGTCCCGGACGACATCGTGCAAGTACCGCAAGTGCCGCGGACGCTGACGGGCAAGGTCGTCGAGGTTCCCGTCAAGCGGATCCTCCAAGGCGAGCGCGTTGACGACGTGGTCAGCCGAGACTCACTCGCCGACCCGGCGGCGCTCGATTGGTTCGTCGCCTACGCGGGTGTCCTCGGGCGCCGTGCCGGGCCGGATTCCGGGGACAGTTGACGTGCCGCCCATCGAGCCCCTATTCTCATATCGGATGATCGGTATCAAAAAATCGAGGCGGTCGCGGAGGAGCGCGGTGTGATGCTGGAGCGCTCCGCGATCGAGGCGACCTATACCGCCCAGACACCCAACTCAGCAGCACTGATGGAGCGCGCCGCGAGGAGCATGACTCGGGGTCTGACCCGCTCGCTGAGCTGGTTTGCGCCCTACCCGGTGGTGTTCGAGCGCGGCGCGGGCGCGATCTTGACCGACGTTGACGGCAACGAGCACGTCGACCTGTTTTCCAACGGCCTGAGCCTGATGCACGGTCACGCCTACCAGCCGATCGCCGATGAGCTCGCAACAGCAATGCGGCGCGGGACGGCCTGGCCCGGGACATCCGATGCGCAGATCGAATTCGCGGAGTTGTTGTGTGCTCGCGTGCCGCGAGCAGAGCGCGTGCGCTCGCGCGCTTCGGAGAGCTCGAGAGCTACGCCGACGCCCTCGAGCGGCATCCGCAGCAGGTGGCGGCGATCGTCGTCGAGCCCGTCCAGTACACGGGCGTTGTCACGCCTCCGCCGGACGGTTTCCTCAAGGACTTGCATGAGCTCGCTCGTGCGGCGGGCGTGCTGTTCGTGCTCGATGACTGCCTGATGTTCCGCCTCGCTGAAGGTGGATCGGCGCAGCGGTTCGGAATCGAGGCCGACATCACATGTCTCGGCAAATGGATCGGAGGCGGGCTGCCCGTCGGCGCCGTCTGCGCTTCGGCGGAGCTGATGGGAGTGTTCGAGCCGCTCGCGGAGGAGCCGCTCTACCACGGGGGATCGTTCAACGGCAACCTGCTTGGATGCGTGGCCGGCACGATTGCGGTCCGGGACCTGACGGCCGGCGAAATCGAACGGCTCGACGCGCGCGCAGACACGATGCGCTCCGCGATCCACCAGGCGGCAGACGACGTGGGGCTCGCCGTACGCACGTCCGGAGTCGGATCGGCGTTCGGGCTCTACGTGCTCGAAGAGCGTGACGGCGAGATCGACTGGGAGCGCTCCGCGCTGTTGCAGCTGGCGGCGGTCACGCGCGGTGTCTACTACGGAAGCGGCGGCGAGTTCGGGCTCTGCACAGCGCTCGATGACGAGAGCGCTGACCGTGCGGTCGAAGGCCTGCGGGGCGCGATCGCCGATGTCGCCGCCGCCTCGGTTCGAGAGCCGGCCTAGGCGGGACGGAACACCTTGACCGTCGTCACCGGGGGAAACGGAGCGGGTCAGGTCAAGGTCACCTGCCATGTCGGCGGCACGTTCACCGACGTGGTCGTCTCCGACGCTGACGGCAACGTTCAGATCGGCAAGTCGCTGACCACGCCGCACGAGTTGATCTCGGGGCTGCTGTCCGCGCTGCGCCGGGCCGCGGAGCCACTGAACCTCGATCTAGGAACCCTGCTCGGCCGCACGGCGCTGTTCGTGTACTCGACCACGCAGGCCACCAACGCGATCCTCCAGTCGCGCACGGCCCGGACCGCACTGCTGTGTACGGAGGGCTTTCCGGACATCCTCGTGCGACGCGAGGGCGGTTCGATGCACCCATATGACTTCAGCCGCCCCTACCCAGATCCGTACATCCCGCGCCACCTCACGTTCGAGATCCGTGAGCGGATCGGCGCCGACGGCGAAATTGTCCTCCCGCTTGACGACGGCCAGGCACGCGACGTGATCGAGCGGCTTGCTCGCTTGCGCATCGAGGCGGTGGCGGTAGCGCTGCTGTGGTCGGTCGCCAACGGCGAGCACGAGAACAGGCTGGCCGAGCTGTGCGCGCAACTGCTGCCGGGGGTGCCGGTGACGCTGTCCCACGCGCTCAACCCGGTGATGCGCGAATACCGCCGGGCGTCTTGCGCCGCGATCGACGCGTCGCTGAAGCCGCTGATGCAGAGCCATCTGGGCGCGATCGAAGCCGGTCTGCGCGCGGCGGGTCTCAACGGACAGCTCGTTGCCGCCACCTCGATGGGCGGCGTGCTGCCGATCGAGCACCTCGCGCAGCGCCCGATCTACGCGGCGAAGTCCGGGCCCTCACTCGCGCCGGTTGCCGCCAGGCTGTACGCCGAGGCCGAATTGAGCGCGTCAGACGCGGTCGTGTGCGACACCGGCGGCACCAGCTTCGACGTCAGCCTTGTGCGGGACCGAGCGCCGGTGTTCACCCGCGAGACGTGGCTCGGGGAGCCGTTTACCGGCCATCACACCGGCCTCGCATCCGTCGACGTACGCTCGATCGGGGCGGGCGGCGGCTCGATCGCGTGGATCGACTCGGGCGGACTGCTGCGGGTCGGACCGGACAGCGCGGGCGCTGACCCGGGCCCGGCGTGCTACGGCGCCGGCGGCGTCGCAGCGACTGTCACCGACGCCGCGTGCGTGCTCGGCTACGCGGTTCTCGCAAATCGATTCGACGTGATCGTGCGGGAGATGACCAACACGCTGTTTCGCACCGGCCGCAGCGCGGTGCTGAATATGGCGCGTGATTTCTCGTGCTGCCTCGTGACCGCCGACAACCAGCTGCTGACCGCGGCGGAGGGGTTGCAGGCGCACGTCCTCGGCGCGGGGTTGCAAACAAGTTCGATGCAGCGGCTTCATCCTGACATCTCGCCCGGCGACGCGTTCCTGCACAACGATCCGCTGAGCGGCAATACCCATCCCGCCGACCACACGCTGCTCGTGCCGGTGTTCATCGAGGGCCGGCACGTGTGCACCGCCTCCGCCAAGGCCCATCAAGCGGATTGCGGCAACGCCGAGCCGACGACGTACATGTCCTACGCGCGCGATGTCTACCAGGAGGGGGCGCTGATCTTCCCGTGCGCCCGGATTCAGCGCGACTACGCGGACATCCAGGACGTCGTGCGAATGTGCCGGGCGCGGATCCGCGTCCCGGAGTGGTGTGGAGATCGAAGCCGATGGCAGCGAGAACCGAACGCCGGTGATCGGCGACGTCGAGCTCGTTCCGGGTGAGTGGGTGCGGGGATTCGAGTCCGGTGGCGGCGGCTACGGCAACCCGCTCGATCGGGACCCTGAAGCGGTTCGGCTCGACGTCCTTGACCGCTGGGTCTCGCAGGACGCCGCGCGCGATCAGTACGGCGTCGTGCTGAGCGGAAGCGTCGCGGACTGCGCGCTCGAGGTGGACGCCGAGTCCACCGAGCAACTGCGACGCCGGCGCAGGCCCGGCGGATCCTCGGCATGACGGCATTTCCACGGGAGCCTGCTCTAGATTTCCCTGCTACGAGGGTGGACCCCGCCGACCGGGGCTGAGCCCAGATCGGAGGAAGAGATGCCCAAACTCGGCATGGGGCCGATCAGACGAGAGCAGATCTGCCGCGCGGCGGCACAGGTGATCTCCGAGCAGGGGTTTGCCGGTACGACGATGAGGATGGTTGCCGAGGAGGCAGGGGTGAGTACCGGGATGCTCAACCATTACTTCGCCAACCGAATGGAGATGCTCGAGGAGACGCTGCTGTTCGTCTCTCAGCGGCAGCAGGCACGCGAATCCGCAGCGATCGAGGGTCTCGAACCTGGCGAGGACCGGCTGCGTGCGCTCGTCCGGAGCGTGCTCCCGACCGATCAGGACAGCACCGAGGCGTGGCGCGTGTGGATCGCCGCGCACGGGGCGTCGGTCCGCCTCTCGGAGCTGCGCCGAGTGATGGCGTCTCGCAACGATCTGTGGTTCGAGATCCTCGAGCGTGGACTGGAGGGGATCGTGCCCCGGACCGGGAGCGAGAAGGTGCCGTATGCCTGGCAGCTCGACGCGCTGATGAATGGCCTGGTGATCCAGGCGATCACCACCGAGGCGGACATCAGCCTCGAGGACATCGAGCAGGTCGTGGTCGCGACTGCGCTGGAACACGCACTGGCGATGTCAAACGGCAAGGCGGACTCGAAGGCTCGCGCCGGCTCGCGCCGCTCGGCCGCAAAGCGCTAGCCCGGCGGGCTCGCGGGGCCGGCTTCGCCGCTCACCCCAGCGTGAACGGGTCACGCGTGCCGCCGGTCAGCTCGACCCAGACGGACTTGTTCTCGAGGTACTCGTTGACCGCGTCGAGCCCGTTCTCCCGTCCCAGACCCGACAGCCCGAAGCCGCCGAACGGGACGCTCGGCGCGACGACGCGGTAGGCGTTGATCCAGATGGTGCCGGCCCGGATCCGGGCAGCAACCCGATGGGCTCGGTGCACGTCCTTGGTCCACACGGCCCCGGCCAGTCCGTACGGGGTGGCGTTGCCGAGTCGCACGGCCTCGTTCTCGTCGGTGAAGCTCAGCACAGCGAGCACCGGCCCGAACACCTCCTCACGCACGATCGTGGCCTGCGGATCGACGCCGGTGAACACCGTCGGCTTGACGAACAGACCTCCGAGGCGATCATCCGGCTCACCACCGCAGGCTGCGACCGCGCCCTCCTCACGCGCGGTCTGCAGGTAGCCGAGAATCTTCTCGTACTGCGGGCGATTGGCGACCGGTCCCATCTCGGTGCTGGGATCGGTCGGATCACCGAGCTTGATCTGCTGCGCCCGCCGGCCGACACGTTCGACGAGCTCATCGTGCACGTCGGCATGAACGATCAGTCGCGAGCCCGCCATGCACGTCTGACCCGTCGCGGCAAAGACCCCCGCGATGACGCCGTTGGCCGCCGCATCGAGGTCAGCATCTGCAAACACGATGTGAGGCGACTTGCCTCCCAGCTCGAGCGTGATCTTGTTGAGGTTCTCCGCGGCGGCGTGCGCTACCGCACGGCCGGTCGCCGTCGAGCCCGTGAAGGCGACCTTGTCCACGCCTGGATGAGCGGCGAGCGCGGCACCCAGGTCTCGCGAGGAGCCCGTCACAACGTTCACGACGCCGGGCGGAAAGCCGGCATCGCCGATCAGACGCGCGAGCTCCAGCGTTGCCGCCGGCGAATGCTCGGAGGGCTTCACGACGACGGTGCAACCTGCGGCCAGCGCCGGCGCCAGCTTCCAGGTCAACAGCAGCAGGGGCGAGTTCCACGGGGTGATCGCAGCCACCACCCCCACCGGCTCGCGGCGGGTGTAGACGAGGTAGTCGGGGTTCGGCGTCGGCACCTGCCGACCCTCGAGCTTGTCGGCAACGCCTGCGAAGTACAGATACCAGCCGCCGAGGCCCTTGGCCTGGCCGATCATCTCGCGATAGAGCTTGCCCGAGTCGTTGACCTCGAGCTCGGCCAGACGCTCAGCGTTGTCGGTGATCAGATCGGCGAGGCGCCGCATCAGCGCAGCCCGCTCGAAACCGGTCTTCGCGCTCCACGGCCCGTCAAGCGCCTCGCGTGCGGCCGCTACGGCGGCGTCTACGTCCTCAGGACCGGCGTCAGGCACCGTAGCCCACGGCGCACCGGTGTAAGGATTCTCGGTCGCAAATGTCTTCGCCGAGGCGGCTGGGACGGGCCGTCCACCGATCACCATCGGGAAGTGCTCAAGCTGCATCGTCAGACCTCCGCTCACCACGGCCGAGAGTATGACCTCGATCCTGTGGAGGCGGGTGCTCGGCATCGCCGAGCAGGAACAACAGCGCCACGATCCCGGTCCAACCGGTTTGGTGGCTGGCGCCGATCCCGCAGCCCGTATCGCCGTTGAAGTATTCGTAGAACAGCAACAGGTCATGCCAGTGGGGGTCGTTCTGGAACTTCTCGCTGTCGCCGAACACGGGCCGGCGGCCGTTGTCGTCGTTCATGAACGTGCTCGCGAGGCGCGTCCCGATCTCGGTCGCGACCTCCAGCAGCGTCATCTCGCGACCCGAGCCGGTGGGACACTCGACCTTGAGTCGGTCGCCGTAGTAGCGATGCAGCTGACCCAGCGCACCGAGAATCACCAGGTTGATCGGGAACCACGCCGGGCCCCGCCAGTTCGAATTGCCCCCGAACATGAACGAATCCGACTCGGCCGGCAGATAGCCGACGCTGTATTGCTGGCCGTGCCAGTCCAAAACACACGGTGCCGCGAGGTGGCGGCGGGAGATCGAGCGGATCCCGTGGGGGCCAAGGAACTCCTCCTCATCGAGCATCACGGCGAGGAGCCGCCGCAGCCGTCGCTCATCGACGAGCGAGACGAGCCCGCGTCCCTCCGGGCTCTGGGCCGGCAGATGGGCAAGCGCACTTGCCGCGTCCGGGAAGACGTAGGAACCCATCATCGCCGCCGCGCGATCGGTTTGCGTGAGCAGACCCAGCAACAGAGCGTTACGCTCGATCATGTCCGGCTCGAACACGGTCGCCGCGCACAGCGGCAGCAGACCGACGAGTGAGCGCACCCTGACACTCACTGTGCTGCCATCCGGCATCCGGAACACGTCGTAGTAGAAGCCGTCCTCTTCATCCCACAGTGGCGTGTCAGTGTCAGGTGGATTCATCGCGATCGCGATCCACTCGAAATGACTGAAGAACTTGAGCGCCATGTCGAGGTAGCTGGGGTCGTTGCGAGCCAGCTCAAGAGCGATCTGCAGCATCGACTGGCAGTAGAGCGCCATCCACGCGGTGCCGTCGGCCTGCTCGAGCGAGACACCGCCTGACAGCGTCGCGGAACGATCGAAAACGCCAATGTTGTCCAAGCCCAGGAATCCGCCCTGGAACAGGTTGCGGCCGGTTGGATCCTTGCGGTTCACCCACCAGGTGAAATTGGTCAGCAGGCGGTGGAATACGCGGGCGAGGAACTCGCGGTCGCCCTCGCCGCGAATCTCCGCCTCATGCTCGTACACACGTAACGCGGCCCACGCGGTGACGGGTGGATTGACGTCGTCGAAGTTCCACTCATAGGCTGGAATCTGGCCGTTCGGGTGCAGATATCGAGTCTTGAGCAGGAGCTCCACCTGCTCCTTGGCGAAGTCGATGTCGACGAGCGAGAGCGGCGCACAGTGAAACGCGAGATCCCAGGCAGCGAACCACGGGTACTCCCACTTGTCGGGCATCGAGATGATGTCGCCGGCGACCATGTGGGACCACTGAACGTTGCGCGCCGAACTGGAGGGAGCGTTCGGATTCCACGGGTCGACTCCATGCTCGCGCAGCCACACCCGCAGGTGGTATTCGTAGTACTGCTTGCTCCACAGCATCCCGGCCAGCGCTTGGCGCATCACCATCGCCGCCTCGGGCTCCAGCGTCGCCGGAATGACTGTCGCGTAGAACTGATCGGCCTCGTCCCGCCGCGTGCCCAGCACAGCGGCGAAGTTGGCCCCGAGCGCATCCGCTTCCGGAGCGTCCCGCTCGGCGATGCGCGATGCCGTCAACCGCACCCGGACCGAGGAGCTGCCCCCCGGCGCCACATGCAGCACGTGCTGCGCCGCGACCTTGGTGCCGGACCGCTGCGGGTTGACCGCATCGGTGTGCCCGCCGACGACGTACTCGTTGATTGCATCCTTGACGTACGGGGAAGCGTTCGAAACGCCGAACAGACGCTCGTTGTTCGTCTCGTTCTCACAGAACAGCAGGATCGCGGACGGATCGACGCGCAATAGCCACTCGCCGAGCTCCGGATGCGTCGCCTGCGCGGCAGCGACTTCCGTGCCTCCGTCGACGGCCCGCAGGTTCGGCTTGGTGACGGCGTCGCCCCACGACCAGGTGTTGCGAAACCACAGCGTTGGCAGCACCTGCAGCGTCGCGGTGTCCGGGCCGCGGTTGTGCGCTGTGACGAGCATCAGAATGTCGTCGTGGGCGACCTTCGCGTACTCCACGACGACATCGAAGTAGCGATCATCGTCGAAGATCCCGGTGTCCAGTAACTCGTACTCCGCGTCCTGCTTGCCGCGTTGCGCGTTCGTCCTCACGAGGTCCGAGTACGGGAACTCACGCTGCGGGTACTTGTACTGGCACTTCAGATACGAGTGCGTCGGGGTGCTGTCCAGGTAGAACCAGTACTCCTTGACGTCCTCGCCGTGGTTTCCCTCTCCATTGGAGAGTCCGAACATCCGCTCCTTGAGGATCGGATCCGCTCCATTCCACAGTGCGAGAGCGAGACACAGCCGCTGTCGCTCATCGCTGATCCCGGCGATTCCATCCTCGCCCCACCGATAGGCACGCGAGCGAGCCTGGTCGTGCGTGAAGTAGCTCCACGCGTCTCCGGTGCCGCTGTAGTCCTCGCGCACGGTTCCCCACTGGCGCTCGCTGAGATATGGGCCCCAGGCCTTCCACGGGACCGAACCAAGACGTGCCTGGTCCAAGCGCTGGTGCTCAGGCGTGTCGCAACCCGCGCGGACAGTCGACATCACCGCCGGAGTATGCATGCCCCGCTACGTTCCGGCAGCTTGCGCGCGGCGATTACGGAACGCTGCGCCAGGCTGCGTCCCAGAACTCCAGCTCATAGCGGCTGCAGGTGACGAACGCCTCTCGCATCCGCTCGCGGCCGACCGGTCCGGTGTCGGCAGCGAGCTCGTCACAGGCCTGGCGGCACCAGCCGGCGAGCTGCGCAAACTCTTCGCTGGCGTACATGTCGATCCAGCGTGCGCAGCGCGCCTGAGCAGGGCGCGGGCCCCGCGCCAGATGCCGGCCCAGTTCGCTGTAGCCCCACATGCAGGGCAGGAGCGCCGCGACGAGCTCACCGAAGTCCCCGCCGGCGGCCGTGCGCAGCAAGTAGTTGGAGTACGCCTGCGTCGTCGGTCCCGGCCTCTCGGCGTCGAGCTGCTCGCGGGAGACGCCCCACTCCAGAGCGTAGGCGCGGTGCAGATCCATCTCGGTCGCAATCGTCGAGTGCGTCAGCTCGGCAAAGCGCTCCATCAGCTCGAGCCGCGGCGCGCGGGCACACGCAAGCGCGAACACTCGCGCGTAGTCGATCAGGTAGAGGTAGTCCTGGCGGATGAAGAATCGAAAGCGGTCCGGGTCGATCGTGCCGTCGGCGATGCCACGGATGAACGGATGATCGAACTGGGCCTGCCAGAGATCCGCGGCGGCGTGGCGCAGCTCGTCGGTGAAGCTCGTGTCTGTGCTCACCGACGACACCCTACGCCGCCCCGAACCGCAGCGCCGCGTCCGCATCGAGCTTTGGTGGCGGCTGCGTCGCGGTTGTGTCGGCGTCCGAAAAAGTCAGCGGCAGGCGCACGATCGGGATCTCACCCGCGACGGGATGCGCGATCCTGTCAACGACGCCGAGCGCAGCGACCTGCTCGGACGCAAGCACCTCTGGCAGCGACTGCACGGGCGCAAACGGGACGCCCTGCGCCCGCATCTGCTCGATCCAGTACGCAGTCGGCTGTGTGCGCATCACGCCTTCGATCGCGCTCCGCAGCTCCTCGGCATTGCTGACACGAGCGCTGTTGGTCGCAAAGCGCGGATCGTCCACGAGCTCCGGCAGCTCGATCGCGCGGCAGAACGCCTGCCAGCCACCGTCGCCACCGGTGCCGACGACGACGAGGTGGCCGTCGGCGGTCGCATATGCCTCGTACGGGGCGAAGAACGGGCTACGCGTCCCCTGCCGGGCGGGCTCGTCGCCGCCGGCGAGGTAGCTGGTGATGTGCATCGACAGCCAGGCGAGCGCGGTCTCGAGCAGCGACGTCTGCACCCACTGCCCACGATCGGTCTCCTCGCGCACGCGGAGCGCCGACAGAACCCCGATGACGCCGTACAAGGCGCTGCCGAAGTCGAGCGCGGCGACCGGAACTTTCGCGGGTGATTGCCCCGGATGGCCGGTGAGCGACAGAATCCCGGACAGCGCCTGGATCGAAAGGTCATAGGCGCCCTCCTCGGCCAGCGGACCGCGCTGGCCGAAGCCTGAGATCGAGCAGTAGATCAGGCGCGGGCAGTCCTCGGCGAGCGACTCGTAGTCGAGGCCATGCCGTGCAAGCGTCCCCGGCTTGAAGTTCTCGACGAGGACGTCGGCCTCGCCGGCGAGCGAACGTAGGCGGTCACGGTCCTGCCCGTCGCGCAGGTCGAGGACGATGCTGCGCTTGCCGCGGTTCAACGCAAGAAAGCTGACGCTCTCGGAGCCGATGAACACCGGGCCCTGGCTGCGGTACACATCACCGCCCCCGGGGCGCTCGACCTTCAGCACTGTTGCACCGAGATCGGCGAGGATCTGGGTGCAATAGGGGCCCGAGACATACTGGGTCAGATCGAGGATGCGGACTCCTGCCAGCGGATAACGACTCAGATCGCTCACCGGCCCAAGCATACTTAATATCTCATATACGAGACACGAGCGCGGGCCCGGCGATTGGACAAATGTCGAGGATCTCGGTCCATTGATTTGGACGACTGCGGCTAGAAAGCGCTTGACGCCGGTGCCACGATTCGTATATGAAGTATGAGATGCCGTCCGATCGAGATGATGGTCCGTCTGCAGCGACGTGCATCGAGGTGCGGAGCGTGAGCCGCTGGTTCGGCGACAACCACGTGCTCGACGAAGTTGACCTCGGGGTCGGCCTCCATGGGCGGGTTGGGATCGTGGGCGCCAGCGGGGGCGGCAAGTCGACGTTGCTGTCGTTGATCTGCGGTCTGGACGAACCCGATTCCGGCGAGGTGACGGTGCAGGATCATGCCAGCGCGGCGGGCCGGCTGGAGTGCTGCGCGCTGATGCCGCAGCGCGATCTGCTGCTGCCGTGGCGGCTGGCGATCGACAATGCCGGGCTGGCGCTTGAGAACAAGGGGCTCTCCCGGCGCGAGGCACGCGCGCGCGTCGCGCCGATGTTCGAGCGCTTCGGACTTGCCGGGGCGGACCATCTGCGGCCGGGCGAGCTCTCGGGAGGGATGCGACAGCGGGTCGCGTTCCTGCGCACGCTGCTCGCGGAAAAGGAAGTCTTGCTGCTCGACGAGCCGTTTGGCGCGCTTGACTCGATCACGCGCGGGAGCATGCAGGCGTGGCTGAGCTCGACGCTCGACGCCGAGCCGCGAACCGTCGCGCTGGTCACTCACGACGTCGAGGAAGCGTTGCTGCTGTGTGAGGAAGTCGTCGTGATGTCGGCCCGGCCGGGGCGGATCATCGACCGCTTCCCGGTGGCTGTGCCCAAGGAGGCGAGCCGGCGCGAGATCGTGGCCGAGCCGGAGTTCGTCAACCTGCGCGAGCGGGCGATGGAGGCACTGGAGGCTTGACACCCACCGTGATGGAGTCCCAGACCGTGTCGCGCCCCAGGCCGGCTGCCCAGCGAGGACGGATCTCACCCGCGAAGTTGCTGCGCGCCTACGGCCTGTCGGTCCTCGTATTCCTGCTGCTCCTCGGGATCTGGGAGGCGGCCAGCCGCGGCGGCCTGGTCAAGGTCTACATCCTGCCCGCGCCGGATCAGGTCGTCACCGAGTTATGGAACGACTGGGGCAGCGTGCTGCGCAGCGCCACCTGGGTCACCTTCCAGGAGATGTTTCTCGGCTTTCTGATCGCGGTCGCAGCGGGGCTCGCGATCTCGGTTGCGCTGCACTGGTCAAAGGTCATCCGCCGCGCGCTGTACCCGTTGCTGATCGCCTCGCAGGCGATCCCGATCGTCGTGCTGGCCCCGATCCTGGCGATCATCATCGGCTACAACATCAGCTCGAAGCTGGTGATCGTCGCGCTCGTGTGCTTCTTCCCGATCGCCATCAACACGCTCGACGGGCTGCGGGGCGTCGACTCGGAGTATGTGCGCATGATGCGCACGCTTCACGGCACGCGCTGGCTGACCTTCCGACGGATCGAGCTGCCGTCGGCGATGCCGTCGTTCTTCTCCGGCATGCGGGTTGCTGCCGCGTTCGCTCCAGTCGGGGCGGTGTTCGGAGAGTTCTCGGGCTCTAATGACGGGCTCGGGTACGTGATGTTGCAGGCCGGACCGGAACTGCAGACAGCGCGCGTGCTGGCTGCGGTGCTGCTGCTGACCGTGATGGCCGTACTGCTGGTGGTAGGCGTAACTCTCTGCGAGCGACTGATCGCCCCCTGGGCGCGTGAACCGAGGAGGAACACATGAAGCGACGGACTCTGGTCACTGGACTGGCCGGCTTGGCGACGGCGGTGGTGCTGCTGAGCGGATGTGGCAGCAGCTCGTCGAGTTCGAGCAGCGCGGACGCGACGAGCAGCGGAGCGGCGGCCGCCCCGAAGCCGACGAAGTCGGTGGAAGTGATGCTCGACTGGGTCCCGAACCCCGATCACCTGGGGCTCTACACGACCCTGGCGAAGGGGTACTTCAAGGCGCAGGGACTCGATGTCAAGCTCCAGCCGCCGTCGAACGTCACGGATGTCGCGAAGCTCGTCGCGACCGGGAACGTGCCGATCGGGATCTCGTACGAGCCCGACACGATCATCGCCGGCGCCTCGAACCTGCCGATCACCGCGGTTGGCGCGCTCGTGCCGGTCGCGCTCAACTCGATCATCGCTCCCGCGAAATCGGGGATCACCTCGCCGGCGGGGCTGAAGGGCAAGTCCGTCGGCGTCAGCGGTCTTCTGTCCGATGACGCCTTCCTGAAGGCGATCACGCAGAAGGCGGGCATCTCCTTGAGCTCGATCAAGAAGGTCAATGTCGGCGCGAGCCTGCTCCCATCGGTCGTCTCGGGGAAGGTCGACTCGATCCTCGGCGGGTACCGGAACGTCGAGGCGGTCCAGGTCAAGGACCAGGGGCTGAACCCGACCGTGATCCCCGTCACGGACGCCGGCGTTCCGCAATACGACGAGCTGGTGATCATCGCCAACTCCGACAAGCTCAAGAGCGACCCGGCCTACCAGCAGCTCGTTCGTGAGTTCCTTGCCGGCCTTGCAAAGGGCAACGCGCTCGCCGTCGCGCAGCCGGCGGTCGGGATCGCCTCGATGCAGCCCGTGATCAAGGGCTACCCGGCGAACCAGGTCAAGCAGATGGTTGACGTCACCGCCCCGTTGCTCAACAACCCGCTCGGGTTCGGCCAGATGGACGCGAAGTCCTGGCAGAGCTTCGCTGACTGGATGAAGGCCAACGGCCTGATCAGCAAGGCGGTCAACGTCTCGAACGTGATGACCGACAGTTACCTGCCGGCGGGCTGAGCGGCGGCGACCAAAGCGCCCCAAAAACACAACACCTGAGAGGAACCGATGAGTGATCGGCTGGTGATCCGCAACGGAATCGTTCTAACCCTCAACGACGCCGACGACGTGTTGTTCGGCGGGACGGTCGTGATCGATGGGGATCGGATCACGGCCGTCGCCGGATCGGATGAGCCGATCGACGTCGCCGGCGGGACGGTGATCGACGCGGCGGGCAAGGTCGTGATGCCCGGCCTGATCGATCTGCATTACCACACCGCGCTCGGCAAGGGGTGGAGCGATCACCTCCCGCTGTGGGAGTACCTGCAGACGTGCTGGTATCCGATGATCCGGGCGCTTGACCCAGAGAGCGCGTATTGGGCGGCGCTTGCGAGCTACGCCGAGTCGATTCGCTGCGGGGTGACGACCGTCAACGACATGTACCGTCAGCTCGAGGCGCTTGCGGACGCCGCCGAGAGAATCGGCATCCGGGCGGTGCTGTCAAACGATGTCGCGACCGACGAGCACGACCTCGACACGCTCGAGGACAACGCGAGCGCATTCAGGGCCAAGCACGGGGCCGGCGACGGGCGAATCCAGGTGCTCGTCGGGATCGAGTGGCTGCCGCTCGCCTCCGAGGACCTGCTGCGGGACGCCCGCTCGCTCGCCAACGAGCTCGGGACCGGGATCCACATCCACCTCAACGAGTCGCTCAGCGAGGTCGAGATCTCCAAGAAGATGTTCGGCCGCCGCCCGACCGAGGTGGCCTACGACAACGGGATCCTCGGCCCCGACTGCATCGCGGCGCACTGCGTGTGGCTCTCAGACGCCGAGATCGCGCTGATGCGCGAGACCGGCACGCAGATCTCTCACAACCCGAGCTCAAACGCCAAGCTCGGTAACGGCATCGCACGGCTGCCCGAGATGCTGGCCGCGGGCATCAACGTCGGCCTCGGCCACGACGCGGCCGAGTGCAACAACAGCCGGGACATGTTCGAGGTGATGAAGTTCGCCTCCTTGCTGCACCGGGCCGCGCGTGTCGACGCCGGCTTGCAGCAGGCTCGCGACGTCGTGCGAATGGCGACCCGCAACGGCGCCCGCGCGCTCGGCCACGAGACCGGGCAGCTGAGCCCGGGCCGCAAAGCCGACGTGATCCTGATCGACACCAACTCGACGATGTTCACGCCGCTGATGCCCGGCAGCGCCGAGCACGTGTTCTCGCACCTCGTGTTCGCCGCGAACGGAAGCTGCGTCGACACGACGATCGTCGACGGCAAGATCCTCATGCAGGGCCGCACGATCCTGACGATCGACGAGGACGAGGTGATCCGTGAGGCGAACCGCGCGTTCCGCGAGGTGCAGGCGAGAATGATCGTGCCGGACCTGGCCGAGGTCTGATGAGCTCAACGCAGGCCGAATTCGGCCGCAAGATCGTCGACGAGCTCGCGCTGGTGGGGGGCAAGCTCGACGAATCCGGCGCCGGCCAGAAACGGCGCGAACGGGTCCTCGCTTCGATCCACTCCGGCCAGCGTCTCGATCAGCGCGATCCAGCAGAACGGCGCGTACACCGGGCTGTAGCCGCCCTCCTGCTGGAACACGATCCGGCCGCCGGCATGGCGCTCCCCAACCTCGATCAGCCGCTCGGCCACGCTCGCAAAGCCCGCGGCGGTCAGCGCGAACGTCGACAGCGGGTCGTACATGCTGGCGTCGACGCCGGCCACGACGAGCAGGAACTGAGGCTTGTATGCGTCGAGCGCAGGCACGACGACCCGGTCGATCGCGTACAGGTATCCGCCGTCGCCGGTGCCGGGTGCAAGCGGCACGTTGATGTTCGTGCCATGCGCGCCGGGCCCGCCGCGTGCTTCGCGGCCACCGGTCTCGATCGGAAACATCCGGTCTTCGTGCACCGAAATCGTGAGCACCGTCGGGTCGTCATAGAAGATCGCCTCGGTGCCGTTGCCGTGGTGGGCGTCGATGTCGACGATCGCGACACGCTCGACGCCGGCCCGCTGGACCGCGCGCGCGGCGACCGCGACGTTGTTGAAGATGCAGAAGCCGTAGCCCGTATCCCGCGAGGCATGGTGGCCAGAGCGCCGGCCGATCGCGTAGGCGCGATCGGCCTCCTCGCCGAGCACCCGCTCAACGCATGTGAGCACGGAGCCGGCGCTCAGCAACGCCAGGTCATGGGACTCGCCGTTCATCGGGGTAAAGCCGCCACCGGCGTCGCCCCGGCCGGCTTCGGACACCGCACGCATCCGCTCGACGTGCTCGGGCGAGTGCACGGCTTCGAGCTCCGGCACCGTCGCCCGGCGCGGCGCAACGATGTCGAGGCGCTCGTCGAGCCCAACCTTGGCGACGAGCCGCCGGAGCCGAGCAGTCCGCAACGGGTTGTCGATGTGTGTATCGGGCTCGACCAGCCCGACCGGGGGGACGTAGATCGCCCAGTCGCCCATGTCGTGCACACCGAAGCGCTCGGACCAGGCGAGGGTGGTGCGAAGTGCCGTCGGCACGACGAGATATCATATGTCATATGCCAAGAGCGGTCTTCACACGCCTGCGCGACGCGTCCGAGCCGATCTGGTCTGAGCTCGCCGGCCACGCGTTCGTTCGCGAGCTGGCGGCCGGCGAGCTGGCTCCCGAGCGCTTTCGGTTCTATGTGGAGCAGAACCTGCTCTACCTGCCTCAGTACGCGCGCGCGATGGCGCTCGCCGCCGCCAAGTCGCGCAACCAGTACCAGCTCGAGCTGTTCACCGGGGCGCTCCGTCAGGTCATCGAGGTCGAGCTTCCCGAGAACCGCGCGCTGCGAGATCGGGTCGTCGAGCTCGGGGCCGCAGATCGGGGAGGGGCGCGCGCGCCGGCGCCCGCCAGCCTCGCGTACACGAGCTGGCTGCTGTCGGTGGCGTTCGCCGGCGGTCCGGCCGAGATCCTCGCGGCGGTGCTTCCGTGCACGTGGAGCTACGGCGCGATCGGGCGCCGGCTGGCGCCGACGGCCGCGAAGCATCCGGTGTATCGAGCGTGGATCGGCTTCTTCGCAGGCGATCAGTACGACGCTGTCGTGCAGCGCATGCGGGCCGACCTCGACGAGCTCGCCGGCGACGTCGCGCTCGAGTCACTCGAGGTCATCTTCCGCACCGGAGTGCGGCTCGAGCGCGGCTTCTGGGACATGGCATACGCAATGCCCACGGGCGATTCTCCGTCTGACACCTGAACTACTCTGCGGATCCGCACCAACCCGGGAGATCGACGATGCCACTCGCACGCGTTCAGCGCCAGAGCCTCGAGGCGAGCGTGTACGAGGCGGTCCGCGAAGGCATCATCAGCGGCGAGCTGCGTCCTGGCGATCCACTCGTCGAGGCGCAGCTGTCGGCCGATCTCGGGATCAGCAAGACGCCCGTCCGGGAGGCCTTGATCCGGCTGGCGCGCGACGGGCTCGTGGTCCAGGAGCTTCACCGTCGAAGCCGCGTCGCGACGCCGACGGTGCAGGACGTCACGCAGGCCTGCGAGGTCCGCCGCTGGGTCGAGTCAGAGATTGCCGCGCAGGCTGCGCGCGACGCGCCGACAGAGTTGATCGAGCAGCTCGAAGCGAGCATCCGCGACAGCGAGCGCTCGCTCAAGCGCCGGGACACCCGTCGTTGGGCCGACGCGATCGAGTCGTTCACCGACACGCTCCTGGAGTACTCGGGCAACCGCTATGCGGCGGACCTGCTCGAGCGGATGCGCAACATCCTGTCGCTGATTGCGAACGTCTCACAGGTCGCTCCCGGCCGGCGGGCCCGTTCGATCGAGGAGCACCGCGCGATCCTGGATGCGATCCGACGACGCGATCCAGCGGGCGCCGCCGATGCGACTCGGGCGCACCTCAGCAGCATCGAAAAAGACTCGCTGCAGGCGCTCGAGCAAGTGCTGAGCGCCCAGGCGTAAGTCCTCCGAGCAGCCGCTGCGCCCGAGCTGCTGTGAGCCCGTGCCGCGTCTTGACGCGGCGTTACCCCTACTGGTATAAGTGAGTCTAAGATATGAGATATGAGATGCTGTTGATGGAGGTGCGGGGATGAAGGCCGCCGTACTCGACGGCGACCGCCGGCTGGCGGTACGCGAGCTTCCCGACCCAGCGCAGGACGGCTGGGCGCTGGTGTCGGTCCGCGCCGCCGGAGTGTGCGGGACGGAGCTGCACTTCCTCGACGGGATGATCCCGCCGCCGTCTGATGCGTTCGTGCTCGGGCACGAGATCGCGGGCGTCGTCACGGCGGTTCCCGACGGATCCGAATTGCAGCCGGGCGACAGAGTTGCGGTCTACAACTTCATTGGCTGCGGTCGCTGTCTGCAATGCCGCACCGGACGCGAGTCGGTCTGCGCCGCGCCGCAGGCGCAGCTCGGTTTCAGCGCCGACGGCGGCTTCGCCGAGCTCGTGCGGGCGCCGGCCGAGAATCTGATCAAGCTTCCCGACCACGTTTCGTTCGAGACCGCCGCAGTGCTCAGCTGCAGCGGCATGACGGCCGTCCACGCCGGCCGGCTCGCCGGTATCGAGCTGGGCGCGACCGGCATCGTCAACGGCGTCGGCGGCGTCGGACTGATGGTCCTGCAGGTGCTGGCTGCGGCGGGTGTCAGGCCGATCGCGGTCGCCGACTCCGACGAGAAGGCCGAGCTGGCGCGCGCCGCCGGCGCTGTGAAGACGATCGTGGTCGACGGCGGCGCCGGCTACGACGAGCTGCCCGAGCGCGTGCGCGAACTAACCGCCGGAGTCGGCGCCGACTACTACTTCGAGCTGGTCGGTACCGAAGAGACGATGCGCGCTGGGATCCGCTCACTCGCGCGCCGCGGCACCGCCGTTCTGATCGGTTACACCTCAGATGATCTGCGGATCCACCCGATTGACCTGATCCTGTCCGAGCTCAGGATCGTCTCCTCGGTCGCAGCAGCCCGCCACGACCTCGAGACCGCGCTCGGGCTCGCCGCCGACGGCCATCTCAGCGTGACGATCGACACCCGGTACCCGCTCGAGGAACTACCGACAGCGCTGGACCGGCTGCGCGCGCGCGATGTCCGCGGCCGCAACGTGGTGGTCCTCTGATGCGCTACGGCGTCACGCTGCAAGGCGTCGACGATCCAGCCGGGTTCGGCGAGCTCGCGCGCTGGATCGAGGGTCTCGGGTACGACGATCTGTGGATCACGGATTCCTCGCTGCACGCCGGCGAGGTGTATGTGTACGCGACCCTCGCGCTGCATGCAACGACCACGCTGCGCGTCGGCACGGCCGTCACCAACCCGCTGACGCGCCACCCTGCGATCACGGCAAACGCCGCTGCGACGCTCACGCGGCTCGCGCCGGAGCGCTTCGTCTGCGGGATCGGCGTCGGCGACAGCCCGCTGCCCGAGATCGGGCTGAAAGTCGCGAAACTCGACACGCTGCTCGAGGCGGTCGCGACGATGCGGCGGTTGTGGGCCGGCGAGTCGCTGAACGGCCGAATCGGGCGCCACAGCTACATCGAGGCCAAGCTGAAGGCTCCGGTCGGCGTGCTGCCGGTGCACTTTGCGGCCAGCGGCCCGAAGACGCTCGCGGCCGCGGGTGAGCACGCCGACGGCGCGATCGTGCTCGCCGGCCTGTTCCCGGAGGGGCTCGAGTTTGCGCTCGAGCATCTCGTTCGCGGCCGTGCCGATAGCGCCCGGGAGTCCTTCACGACGACGTGCTTCCTGTACGGCTCGATCCGCGAGGACGAGGCGACCGCGCTCGACGAGGCGCGGACGATCGCCGCCTGGTTCCCGCAGGTGTCGCCGCCGTATGCGCGGCTGGCGGGAATGAGTGACGAACTGATCGAGTCCGTGCGCGCCGCCTACGGCGGCGGCGAGTTCCAGCGCGCCGGCACGGCCGCGAGCCTGATCGACGACGACCTCGTCCGCAAGCTCGCATTCGCCGGCACGCCGCAGACAACGGCCGCAAAGCTGGATTGGCTGCGTAGCAGCCACATCGATGCCGTCAGCATCTTCCCGCTCGGGGCCGACCGGTTCGCGACGATCGAGGCGTTTGCGCGGATGGCGCGCAGCGGTGCGGGAGTGACGGCATGAGCAGCGGATCCGCGACCGACGTCGCGCTCGACCTGGTCGACCGCGAGGAGGCGGTTGTGCTCACGCAGGAGATCGTCCGCGTGCCGAGCGTCGTCGGCGAAGAGCACGAGCTCTCCGATCTGTTGAGCGCTCGGATGAAGGGGATGGGATACGACGAGGTCTACCAGCAAGAGGCCCTGCCCGGGCGCCACAACGTGATCGGTGTTCTTGATTCGGGCCGTGCCGGCCCGACGATGGTCCTGACCGGACACATCGACACCAAGCCGGTGTGCGTCGGCTGGGCGGACGATCCGTACTCGGGGCGAATCGAGGACGGCCGTCTGCACGGCCACGCGGTGATGGACATGAAGGCGGGGATCGGCGGGATCGTCGCCGCCGGCGCCGCGCTCGCACGCTGCCGCGAGCTGTGGAGCGGGCGCGTGCTGGTGACATCGGTCGTTGACCACATGGGCGACCAGATCGGCGCGATCCGCTTCTTCGACAAGCACCGCGCCGACTACTGCATCCTCGCCGAGCTGACCGATCTGGATATCTACCTCGGCCACCGCGGCCGCCTGTACTGGGACATCACCGCGTACGGACGCTCGGCACACACGTGCCGCCGGCACGATGCGGTCAACGCGATCGCGCGGATCGCGCCGCTGATCGGTGAGATCGAGGCGCTCCGGCTCAAGCCCGACGTGCCCGCATGGGTCGCCGAGCTCGTCGGCGACGAGCTGTACACGGCCGTCGGCCGGATCTATGGCGGACTGCCGCCGGGCGGCCCATCGATGATCCCGGACGAATGCACGATCCGTGTCGACTCGCGTCCGCATCCGGGTCTCGACGAGACCCCGGTCCGCGAGGCGCTCCAGGCCGTGATCGACAAGGTCGCGGCCGAGAATCCGGATACGCGCTACGAGATGGTGCTCGCCGACCGCAAGGACTCGTACCTGATCGACCGCGAGCATCCACTCGTGCAGGCGCTCGACTCCTCGCTGAGAGATGTCACCGGCGAAGAGCCCCGGTACGCCGCGGGTTCGTGGCTGGCGGATACCGCCAGCTTCGGCAAGCTGGTCCCGACCGTGATCTTCGGCCCCGGTCACGATCCCGTCTACACCCCGAACGAGTCACTCGCGATCAGCGACATCGAGCGGGCTGCCGAGGTGTACACGGTCGCGACCGTACGGATGCTCGGCGAGGAGCCGTGAGCAGCGTCGGGCGCTGGGAGGCGGCCGGCGCGCTGCGCCGTCTCGCGACGGTCTGCGCCGGCGTCGGCGACGGCGACTCGTGCCTGATTATCACCGACACCGCGGCCGACCAGGAGATCGTCGCTGCCCTCGCCGCGACACTGAGGACGCTCGGCGCGAGCGTCGTGCTCGGCTGCGGCGAGCCGGTCGAGTTGCCGGGAGACGAGCCGCCCGCGCCGCTCAGCGCCGCGATGGCTCATGCCGATGTGATCTTCGAGTTGACCTCTGTGTTTGCGGGCTCGAGTAAAGCTCGCCGTGATGCGTGCGCGGCCGGCGCCCGGTATCTGACCGTACCCGGGCTGAGCTGGACGACGCTGCGGCCCGGGGGGCCGCTCGCCGCCGACTTCGCCGCGTGTGGAGAGACTGCGCGCCGGCTCGCAGCGAAGATCGACGCGGCGAGCGAGTTTCATCTGACCAGCGCGCTCGGCACCGATCTGCGTGGGAGCTTCGAGGGCCGGGCTGGGCGGCCGCTGTGGGGCGTCGCGGACCAGCCCGGTGGGTATGCCGCGCCGCCGGACGTCGAGGTCGGGGCAGCGCCCGTCGAGGGCACCGCCTCGGGCACGGTCGTGGTCGACGGATCGGTGCTGTTCCTCGGCCCCGATCAGCTGCCGACGCCGATTGAGTTGCGGTTCGAAGACGGACAGCTCGTGGACGCACTCGGCCCGGAGTCCTGGCGGCTGCTCGACGCGATCGAGCGCTCCGGCGATCCGCGGATGCGGACGCTCGCGGAGGTCTCAATCGGGCTCAACCCACTCTCGCGTTCCGGCGGCTCCGCACTCGAGCTCGAAGGAATCCTCGGCGGCGCGCACATCGCCGTTGGCAACAATGTCCCCTACGGCGGTTCGGTCGATGCCCGCTCCCACATCGACAACGTGTTGCTGCACGGAACGCTGAGCGTCGACGGAGAACCGCTCGTGTGAGCAGGCTGATCGACGATTTGGTGGAGCTCGCGCAGACCCCGGCCCCGACGTTCGACGAGGCGCCACGGATGCGCTGGCTCTCAGAACGGCTCTCGCGGGCGCCGGGGCAGCGCTCGCGCGACCGGGTCGGCAACACGATCTGGTCCTGGGGCCCGGACCGTCCGCGGGTCGTGCTCGCAGCACACGTCGATACCGTCTTCCCGGCCGGCACGGATCTGACAGTCCGCGCCGCGGGCGATCAGCTGGTCGGGCCGGGCATCGGCGACAACGCCGCCGCTGTCGCCGTCGCCGTCAACGTCGTGGAGCGCCTGCTGACCGATGGCGAGCTGCCGTCGGGGGCGGTCGCGTTCACCGTCGGCGAGGAGGGCCTCGGCAATCTCCGCGGCGCGATCGGGGTAGTCGACGCGCTGACTCCGGACGCGTTCATCGCGCTCGAGGGACACGGGCTCGACGAGGTGATCGTCGACGCGGTTGGCAGCGTCCGGGCGCAGATTCGGGTCAGCGGTCCGGGCGGTCACTCGTGGGAAGACCGCGGAACGCCGAGCGCGATCGACGGGCTGATGACGCTCGCCGCCGAGGTTCACGAGCTTGGCAGCGCTGAGGCCCCGGTCAACATCGGGACGATCAGCGGCGGGCGCTCTGTCAACACGATCGCCGAGAGCGCGACGATGCTCGTCGAGCGGCGAGCACTTGACCAGGAGCCGTTGGAACAATTCGAGGGTCGGGTGTGCGCGCTCGCCCTGCCCGAGCAGCTGCGCGTCGAGAGCGAGATCGTCGGACGCCGCCCTGCCGGCAGGCTGGATCGCGCTTCGCCGCTGCTGCGTACCGTCCTCGGCGTACGCGAACGGCTCGGCCTGCCGACGGCGCTGAGCGAGGGCTCGACGGACGCCAACGCCGCGCTCGCCGCCGGCATCCCAGCGCTGTGCGTCGGGGTCGGGCGAGGCAGCGGAATGCACACGTTGCAGGAGCGGATCGATCGCTCCTCGCTCGAGCGGGGCGCGGCATTCCTCGAGGTGTTGCTGCGCGAGTTGCTCGGCGCCGAGAGCGAGGCGTGAGCGTGCTCTCCTCCCTGCGTGAGGATCTGGCCATTGCCCGCGCCGCGTGGCAGGTCGAGGTTGACGGCGCCGGGCTGACGGCGGCCGGCACCGACTCGGGGATACCGGTCGCGCCGGTCTACACCCCGCTGGACGCCGGCGTGGAGGATCCCGAGTATCTGGCCCAGCGCGGGTTGCCGGGCCGGTACCCGTTCACGCGCGGGATCTACTCGACGATGTACCGCGGCCGTCCGTGGACGATCCGGCTGTACTCGGGGTGGGGGACACCGGAGGACACCAACGAGCGCTTCCGCTATCTGCTCGAGCGCGGCCAGACCGGGCTCAGCGTCGCGCTCGATTTGCCCACCCAGATGGGCCTTGACTCAGATGAGCCGCTGGCGCGGGCAGAGGTCGGCAAGGTCGGCGTGGCCGTCGCCTCGCTCGCCGACATGGAGCGGATCTTCGAGGGCATCCCGCTTGACCGCGTCAGCACATCGTTCACGATCAACTCGACCGCGCCGACCTTGCTCGCCATGTATCAGGTTGTCGGCGAGCAGCAGGGCGTCGATCCGGCGGCGCTGCGCGGCACCGTTCAGAACGACATCCTCAAGGAGTACCTGGCGCGGAAGACCTACATCTATCCGCCTGATCCGTCGATGCGGCTGGCCGCGGACGTGATCGAGTACTGCACCTCGACGCTGCCGAAGTTCAACCCGATCAGCGTCTGCGGGTACCACATGCGCCAGGCCGGCTGCGACGCGACCCAGGAGATCGCGCTCGCGCTCTCCAACGCGGCCGCGTACGTGCAGGCGGTTGTCGATCGCGGGATCCCGGTCGACGATTTCGCCCCGCAGATCTCGTTCAACATCTCGACGATGCGTGACTTCTTCGAGGAAGTCGCCAAGCACCGAGCGGCGCGGCGGATCTGGGCCCGGGTGGTCTCCGAGCGTTTCGGCAGCACGGATCCCCGCTCGTGTCGCCTGCGGCTCTACTCCGGCGGCGACGGAACGTCGCTGACGGCGGCGGAGCCGCACAACAACATCATGCGGATCACGCTGCAGGCGCTCGCGATCGTGCTGAGCGGTGCGCAAGCCGTGCACACGATGTCCTGGGATGAGGCCCTCGGCCTGCCGTCCGAGGAATCGGTGCTGCTGGCGCTGCGAACACAGCAGATCATCGCCCACGAGAGTGGCGTCGCGCGAACCGCCGATCCGCTCGGCGGCTCCTACTACGTCGAGGCGCTGACCGACGAGCTCGACCGCCGCATCACGGCAATGATGGCCTCGATCGAGGAGCATGGCGGGATTCTGGCCGGGATCGAGGACGGCAGCCTTGAGCACGCGATCGCGGAGTCGGCCTACGAGCAGCAGCGCCAGATCGAGTCAGGTGACCGCGTGATCGTGGGGGTCAACCGGTTTGAATCGGCGGTCGATTCGGATGCCCGCTCCGACAGCGCCATCGACACATTCGTCGTTGGTCCGGACGTGCTCGAGCGCCAGCTCGGCCGGCTGCGGCGGGTCAGGATTGAGCGTGACGAGGACGCTGTGTCGTCCGCGCTTGCGCGGCTGGAGGCGGCCGCTCGGGGCTCGGAGAACACGATGCCGGCGACGATTGAGGCAGTCCGCGCGTACGCGACGGTCGGCGAGATCTCGCGCACCCTTGGGGGTGTGTTCGGTCGGCACCAGCCGACCAGCGTGATCTGACGGGCGGCCACAACCGAGGAGGAGGAGGTGCCCCGGACGGGCTCGGAGCCCCGGCTTGACTTCCTGGGCAGGGGGTGCGAGCGTGCGCTCGGAAGCCGTCAACTGCTCAGGGGGATCACGGTAATGGCAGCAGCATCGAGGACGACGTCGAACTCGATGAGCTTGGTGGCGTACCGAGGCGACGCGAAGACGTTGCTTGCGTTCGACCTAACCGAGCAGCAGGCCAAGAACTTGGCGGGGTTCACGATTCAGGCGCAGCCGCCGGGGGTGGCCCCGTACTACCTGTACAACACACTGCGCTTCCAGAATCCCGCGGCACACACGCAAGTCGCCGGCGAGTCGCCGAACTCGAGCGTCAATGCGCCGTTTCACAAGTTCCGGTGGTTGCACGTACCCGGGTCCGTTCATCAGGGCGTGAGTCCGGTGTACGGAACGTACACGTACGCGGTCACACCTCGGTACTTCGACGACAAGGGTTCGCTACAGCCACTGGACCCAAACATCACGACCACGATCGACTGCGATGTCGGGCCGCTGGACGATGGAGCCGTGCAGCTCGGGTTCACGCGAGGCTACGTCCAGTCCCAGGCCTTCGCGAACCACTTTGGGTTAAACGCACTGTTTCGCCCGAACACCGACGAACTGCTCTTCGATACCGCGCAGCAGGCGGGCACGAACGCCGAGGGCCACGCGTACACCTACGCAGAGGAGTACGCGTGGTCAGGCTCGACAGCGCGGGAGAAGATCTTCGCGGTGCTGGATGAGGTCCAGTCCAACCCTGCCCTCAAGCTGGACGTGTTCGCCTACGACCTCAACGAGCCCGACGTGCTCACAAGCCTGCTCGACTTGGCGCGGCAGGGACGGGTGCGCATCATCCTGGACGACGCCGCACTGCACCACTCGACGTCGAACCCGACGCCTGAGGACCAGTTCGAGACCCTGTTCAAGCAGGCCGCGAAGCCGCCGGCCGAGATCAAGCGGGGCAAGTTCGGGCGCTACGCCCACGACAAGATCCTGATCGTCTCGGACGACAACGGCGCGCAGAAGGTGCTGACCGGCTCGACGAACTTCTCGGTCACCGGCCTCTACGTGAACGCCAATCACGTGCTCGTATTCCCCAAGGGAGCGGTGGCCTCGGAGTACGCGAGGCTGTTCCAGACCGTCTGGGACGGCGGTGTGTCACGCGCCGCCTACCTCCGTTCGCCGCTGGCCAGCGAGACGTTCACCGTGTCGGATCCGCCACCCAATCTGACGATCACGTTCGCCCCACATCCGGACGATTTCGCGACCGAGCTCCTCAACGGCATCGTCTCCCGGGTCCAGCAGGAGGGCAGCACCGCGAACGGCGCGGGCAGCGTCCTGTTCGCAGTCATGGACATCAGCGGCGCGAACCCGGTCTATGACGCGCTCAACGCCGTGCACGAGAACGAGAACATCTTCAGCATGGGAATCTCCGACAGTCCCGACGGCATCTCCCTGTACGCGCCAGGCAAGAAGACCGGTGTGCTGGTGACGGGCAAGCCCACCAAGGCGCGGCTCCCGCCGCCGTTCAACCAAGTGCCCGGCATCGGCCGCGGACACGAGATCCACCACAAGTTCGTCGTGTGCGGGTTCACCGGCAGCGACCCCGTCGTCTATTGCGGCTCGTCAAATCTCGCTCAGGGAGGCGAGGAGAACAACGGCGACAACCTCCTGGAGATCCACGAGCCGGATGTGGTCACCGCGTTCGCGATCGAGGCCCTCGCCCTCGTCGATCATTTCCAGTTCCTCGACGGGCTCGCGAACGCTGCCGGCTCCGGCACCCCCGAGAAGAACGCGCCGCCGCCCGCGATCAAGCAACAGGCCGCCGTATCCGCCGGATGGTTCCTCTCCACTACTGACCAGTGGACCAAGCCGTACTTCGATCCCAACGACCTGCACTTCACTGACAGGCAACTGTTCGCCTGACACGATGGGGCTCGACCGCGTCGGCGCCGTTGACCCCAAGCGGGTGCTCGCGGGGCTCGAGCGGCTGCGCGAGCTGACGGGAACTGCCGCGGGCGCTCAGCGGGTGGCCTGGACGCCTGGTTGGGTTCATGCGCGCGAGTGGCTGCTTTCGGAGCTTGAGCGGTTGCCTGTGTCGGTCGAGGTCGATGAGGCCGGAAACCTGTGGGCGACGCTTGCCGGCGGCGCGGAGCGCTTGGTGGTGATCGGTAGCCACCTGGACTCTGTGCCAGATGGCGGCTGGCTTGACGGATGTCTCGGGGTCATCGCGGCGCTCGAGGTGCTGAGGACGTTCTCGGCGGGGTCAGGGTCGGCGGTCGGGATCCGCCTTGTTGATTGGGCTGATGAGGAGGGGGCTCGGTTCGGCCGGAGCCTGTTCGGGTCCAGTGCCGTGGCAGGATTGCTCGCGGCGGACGAGGTCCGGGGGCTCAGCGATGCGGACGGGATTGGCTTGCCGGAGGCCCTCGCTGCGCATGGCGTCGAGCTCGATCGAGCGCCCGATGCCGCCGGGCGCCTGGCGGGCGCCGTTGCGTATGTTGAGCTGCATATCGAGCAGGGTCCCGTGCTCGAGGGCGCCGGGATTCCGGTCGGCGTCGTTGAGGGCGTCGTCGGTGCACGGCGCGTCAGGGTTCGGTTCGAGGGTCAGGCGGCCCACGCCGGCTCGACGCCGATGCAGGTGCGGCGCGACCCGGTGGTGGCGGCGGCGCAGCTGGTGCTCGACGCGCGTCGCGGTGCGCTGCGCCGCGGTGGTGTTGCGACGGTGGGGGCGATCGAAGCTCGTCCTGGGATTGCGACGGCGATCGCAGATGAGGTGACCCTGACGCTCGATCAGCGCCACCGTGACGCGCGGGCGCTCGAGCAGATGCTCGAGGAGGCGCGGGCGGCGGCGCGCACGATCGCGGCGGCGGAGCAGACGCCGCTTGGGTGGCTGCCGCTCCAGGCGATCGAGCCGGTCAGCTTCGATCCTGCGCTCGTGCAGCTGGCGGAGCAGTGCGTTCACGCGGTCGCCGGTCAGTGCCTACGGCTGCACAGCGGCGCGCTGCACGATGCGGTGATGGTCGCGCGTGCCGGAACGCCGGCGGTGATGCTGTTCGTCCAGAGCATCGGCGGCATCTCCCACAATCGGATCGAGGACAGCCACGGTGAGCACATCGAGCAGGGCGTCGCAGCGTTCGATCTGCTCGTGCGACGGCTGGTCGAGGGCGAGGGCGGCGTGTCGTGAGGCAGCACTACTAGACACCCTAGGGTTGGCCCCGCTCACCCTGACTGATTCGTGGGAGCAACGCGCGCAGCTCGTCGACGGTATCGGCTTCGTCGGCGCGCTTGTCGGGCCGGTAGCGCTTGACACGTGCGAAGCGCAGCGCGACCCCGCCCGGGTAGCGGGTGGAGGATTGAACGCCGTCCAGCGCGACCTCGACAACGAGCTCGGGGCGCACGAGCACGGTGATCCCTCGCCGGCCGGTCTCGCGCCCGAGCAGTTCGTTCGTCTGCCATCGGAGGAGTTCGTCGGTCAGACCTTTGAAGCACTTTCCGACCATCACGAACTCGCCCGAGTCGGGGTTGCGGGCGCCGAGGTGGAGGTTGGAGAGCCAGCCCTGCCGGCGTCCATGTCCCCATTCGGCCGCCAGCGCGACGAGGTCGTACGTGCGGACCGGCTTTACCTTGCGCCATGCCTTACCGCGTCGGCCGGCTGCGTACGCCGAGGCAGCGTCCTTGACGACGATGCCCTCGTGACCAGCCCGTAGCGACTCATCCAGAACACGTTGTGCAACGTCCGGGTCAGAGGTGATGACCGCGGGGATTCTCAGCTCCGGCGCGATCACGTCAAGCAGGGCTGCGCGTTCGTACAGGGGTGTATCCAGCAGATCGCTGCCATCGAGATGCAGCACATCAAAGAGGAAGGTCACGATTCCGGCCGGCGGCGCGTCGCTGTCGATCTGCGAAATGGTGTCCTGGAAGGCGGCCGGGCCGTCGTCGCCGATCGACAGCGCCTCGCCGTCAAAGACAGCTTGGCGCACCGGCAGGCGGAGCACCGCTTCGACGATCCCCGGCAGCGCTGCGGTGATCTCGTTGAGGTTGCGCGTGTAGATTCGCACCTCGCCGTCTCGGCGATGGATCTGGGTACGGATCCCATCGAGCTTCCATTCCACCGACGCCTGGTCGAAGCTCGACAGTGCCTCGCCGACACTCGTGCTCGTCGAGGCCAGCATCGGGAAGATCGGCCGGAAGATCTCAAAGCCAACCTCCTGGAGTCCCTGTTCGCCGCCGACCAATGCGATCTCCGCCATCCGCGTGAGATCGCCGGAAAGCATCAGTGCGCGCCGCGCGCTCTGCCCGGACACACCGGCGGCCTTTGCGACCGCGTCCGCCATCAGCCCGGCCAGCGCGCCTTGCCTCAGTCCGCCCGTGAACAGCCTTCTGAGGAATTCGGCCTCCTGCTCGGTCGCGCGGCCAAGCAGCGATGCAAGCAGCAGCTTGCGCCTATCGGCCGACCCGCTCCCAGTGCTCAGCTCGATTTCTGCGATCGCCCGGTCGACGTCCGCAACGGTCAGGGATGGCTCGCTTGCTGGTGCGGGGCGGATGCCGTGGACGGTCGCGTAGCCGATCCCGACGCGACCCTGGCGCGGAACTCCGGACAGGAACCCGACGGCGATCGCCACTTCGCTGGAGTCGAGGGTTCCCAGCAGCTCGGCGAGGATCGCGATCTTGCGCGAGCGGGAACTCGTCGCAGTGAGCTGGCTCGAAGCGGCAACGAGATCGGCGAGCAGGGTCATCGCGCCAGGCGCAACGTCGTGATTTCGCCCGGCCCGACCTCTACGACGCCGCTGCTCACGGGCGACCCGGCGGATTCATCGAGCCGCAGCCGCTGCACCGTCACCGGTCCGAGCACTCGAGCCCTCGCCGCCTCCGAGCTCGGGTTGAAGACCCGCATGATCAGGCCATTGCCGTCCTCGGCGCCCTTCAGGCACGAGAACACGACCTCACCCTCGAGCCGCAGTGGCGGATCGAACTGCACAGGTGGCGGCACCACGAGGAAAGGACTGCGGTAGTCCTGGGATGCGCGCAGCAGCGCGACGTCGTCCAGGTGGTCGGCGTCGAAGCGCAGCGCGTACTCGAGCAGGTGACGCCCGACGCACTGCCCCTCGGGCGTCGCGAGCTGCGGTCCCGCCCCGAGCGGGCGCGTCGGCAGCGCACCCGTCGCTCGTGAAATGACGCCGACGCAGCGCAGCATCGTCAGACACAGCTCTGGGCCGCCCGCGCCGACGCGCGCCTCGTACTCAGGAAGACCACGCGCGATCAGCGCGACCGGGCCGAGCGCGACAGCGCCGATCGTGTGTCCCGTCGCGTCTGGCGGCTCGCACCATGCGGTCCGGGGCTCCGGCGGGCGTACGGGACGCCGAACGACCGCGAACTGGCCTTCGGCGCGCACCGGTCCGGGCGCGTCGCCGACTGGAAAGGTGACCCGGAGCCGATGGTCCTTCGCTGCGTTGTCGATCGCCGTCTCGAACTCGATCCGATCGCTGCCGCGGACGAGCCGGACGACCGTCGTCAGCGACAGCGGGGCGGTTTCGCGCAGTGGGTGCAGATCGTCGTCGAGCCCGGCGGGTCGGTCGCCGTGGTACGTGATCTCGAGCTCCGAGCACAGCGCTCCGTCGGAGACGATCCGAATCGATGCCGCAGAACAGCGCCACACGCCGGTCTGCTCGATCGGGCAGAAGTTGTAGAGGTCGCCCATGTCGAACTCGTCCTCGATCGCATGCAAACCGCGCCAGCGCCGGCCGCTGCTCAAGTCATCGACCACGAGCGTGCCGTCACCGTCGACGATCACCCGGAACCGGTCGCTCTCGATGCAATTCCCATCTCGCGGCGCCTCCGACTGGGCCGGCGCGAGCTCGACCGCTCGTGCCTCGAAGCCGCCGAGAGAGACGAGCGTCGGCGCGGCCCCGTCGAGCCTCAACAGGCGTGAGCGCGCAAACGGCAACGGGTTGACCAGTCCGATCCGCCCGCGGTCGTCGTCGCCCACGAACGTCGCCAGCGCCTGCGAGCTGAGGACGTCGAGCGTCCGCTCGAGCGAGGCATAGCGGACGAGCATGTCCCGGTGGACCTCATCGCACGAGCAGCCGCAGATCGAGTCGTGCGGATGGCACTTGAGAAGCTCGCGCCACGCGAGCGTGAAGTCTTCACGCGGAAACCGCTCGCCGGTCAGCAGCGCGCACAACGCCGCCAGCGTCTCCACGCCGAGCAGCCGCTGCTCGGCACGCTCGTTGGCCTGTTTGAGATACAGGCGCGACGAGTTGACGCCGCGCAGCACATTCCAGAGCCGGCTGCCGAGAAGCTCTCCGGACCAGGATTGCAGCGCGCCGGTCCGCAGCGCCGACACGTAGTCGCCGTACTTGCCGATCGCAAACGCGGAGCCTGGGAATCGGCGCTCGAGCTCGGCGCAGATCGCCGGCATTTGCGGCTGGATATGCCAGTGGTCCGTGCCGTTGCACAGCACGACGTCGTGGATGTCCGCACGTTCAAGTGCTCGCCCGAAGCGCTCATGCAGCGCCCGGACCCGCGCCACGGCGTCATCGACGCCCGAGATGTTCGCGAAGTTGCTGTAGTCGCCGAGGAGCTGGAGCGCCAGGACCGCGCTCCCGTCCGGCGCGACCCAATTGAACGCGACCCCGATCTCGTCGAGCTCGTCGCCGAGCCCGCGCGAGAACAGGAAGCTCTCGATCCCGAAGCCCGCCAGAACTTGCGGGAGCTGCCGCGGATGGCCGAAGCTGTCCGGGAGGTAGCCGGCCGGCGACGGCCGTCCGCCGAACCGCTCGCAGACGGCGCGGCCGATCAGGAGGTTGCGAACGAGCGGCTCAGCGCCGACCAGAAACTCATCGGGCAGGACATAGCTTGGACCGATCTCGATCCGGCCGGCGGCAATCAATGTCCGCAGCCGCGCTTCGTTCTGTGGGCGGACCGCGACGTAGTCCTCCAGGACGATCGCCTGTCCGTCGAGCGTGAACGATGTGAACGCCGGATCGCCTTCGAGCGTGTCGAGCACCTCGTCGACCACGCGTCCGAGCATCAGCTGGAAGTGCTCGAACGGGCGATACCACTCGCGATCCCAGTGTGTATGCGGCACGACGAAATAGCGCTCCACGGCCTGGGACATCCTGGCCGATGAGCATATGTCCCCGAGCGCGACACGGCTCTGCGCGCCGCATTGACACGGCGAGCTACCGTCTGGGGATGGCGCTCCAAAACCGGGTCACGCCGCTCAGCGAACTGATCGCAACACCTCACCGCGGGCTGGTCTACGGCAACCGTGGCTGCTTGCACGATCCCGCCGGCCGAATCCGCCGCCGCTACAGCGGCAAGCGCTGGATTGCGTGCCGGCTGCGCTTTCGCGACTGGCACCGCGAGCCGCTGATGCAGCCCGGCCGCTTCACCGAGTTGTTCTTCCTTGACGAGGCGACTGCGCTCGCCGCCGGGCATCGTCCGTGCGCGCTGTGCCGGCGCGCCGACTACGATCGGTTGGCCACCGTTTGGCGCGAGTTGCACCCGCAGCAGCAGGGAGCAGACGCTATCGATGCGCAACTTCACGGCGAGCGAGTCGCGCCCGGCAGTGGCGCGCAGCGCCACCACAACGCGGCCCTCGATCAGGTCCCCGATGGCGGGTTCGTGCTGGTCGACGCCGCGCCGTACCTCGTGCTCGGATCGCAGCTGCATCGCTGGACGGCAACGGGCTACGTTGATCGCACGCCGCGGCCGGCAGGCGTGCGGGCGCGTGTGATCACGCCCCCGTCGCTGATCGCGCTGCTCGCCTCCGGCGGGCAATCGCTCGTCCCGCATGTGCACCCGTCCGCGCGCGACAGCGACGCGGTGTTCGCCGGCTGACCGCCGCACCGCTGTTTCGCAGTCGGACAGGGGGGTACGCCTTGGGGCATACTCGCCCGCCGCTTACTGGTCGCGGTCTGACGTTACTGTCGCTGGGATCGATCATCGGTTCGGGCTGGTTGCTCGGCGCGCTCGGGGCCGCCCAATCCGCGGGGCCGGCGTCGTTGCCTATGTGGGCACTCGCAGGCGCGATTCTCGCGACGCTGGCGCTCGTGCACGCCGAGCTTGGGTCGACATACCCGCTGTCCGGAGGGACGGCTCGGTTCCCGTTCCTGAGCTTCGGCGCGCTCGGTGGCTTTACAGGTGCCTTGATGGCGTGGATACAGGCGGTGACGATCGGCCCGATCGAGGTCGAGGCGGCGCTCGGGTATCTGCAGTCGAGTTTTCCTCACCTCGGCGTAGAGCACGCCAACGGCACGTTGACCGGGCTGGGCATACTCGTCGCCGCCCTCTGCATGGCCGTCTTTACGTATATCAACGTCCTCGGAGTGCGCTGGCTCGCCGAGTCCAACTCGATCACGATGGTCTGGAAGATCCTGGTGCCGGGCTTTGAGCAGGCGATCCAAGTCGGTGGAGAATCGCGTAACCCGCAAGGCGACATCCACCGGGCGGTGATCATCAATGGTCGTCGGAACGGTTCTATACGTGATGCTGGAGGTCGCCCTCATCGGCGCAGTCAGCCGCAAGAACGTGACCCACAACTGGCTGAACCCGATCCCGGGCGCCGGCCAGTTCGGGCCGTACGCGACGCTTGCCACGTCGGCCGGTGTCGGCTGGCTCGCGACGTTCCTCTATATCGACGCGGTCGTCTCGCCGGGCGGCACCGGGCTGGTCTACACCGGAACCTCCGCGCGGCTCTCCTACGGCCTGGGGCGCAGCGGTTATGCACCGTCGGCGCTGGGCCGGGTGGACAAGCGTGGCGTGCCGTTCGTGTCGCTGATCTTCTGCTTCGCGATCGGAATGCTCGTGCTGCTTCCGTTCCCGAGCTGGGCCGGTTCATCATCGTCGGCTTCGCGTTGTTCTTCGCCTACCGGCGCGCCCGGGCGCGCGAGCGACCATCGCCGATCGAACGGCGCGCGGCGGCCTGGATCCTGCCCTGGCTGTTGGGTCTGGGGGTCATCTCCTACCTCGGCCAGTTCCCCAGTTCAGCGCCCAAATCCGGGTGGGCCTTTGGCCTTGTGCTGATGGCCAAGCAGACGCTCCCCTTCTGGTGGGATCTGGTCGCAATCGCGGCTTTCAGCCTGGTGATCTACTACCTGCTGTTCGTTTCGCCCAACGACGCAGCTTGGTCTCGAGGGTTGTCGCTGAGTGTGAGGAGGAGATGCTGAGCGCTGAAGCACCGCCCGCCGACCCGGACCCGACCCCGACCGCAGTCTGGTCTCGGTCTAGTCGCTACCAAGCTGAGGCGCGTTTGATCAGCCGCACTGACCTGGGATCTCCCGCGACTGCGGCGCGAGTGCTTCCAGGCGCCGTCGCGTCGCGGCGCCCGTCCGGTGCAGGGCGAGGATCTGTTGACTCATGAACGCCTCGAAAGCGCGGGCGCGGCGGCCCGCGATCTCCGCCGGGCGTCGAGGGTTGGCGGGGAGGTCTCGGTCACGTGGCGGTGTCATTGATCCTCGTTTCGCTTGGCGGTGTCCGGTCCTTCGGCTGCAGTCTTGGGGTGTGCGCGCTCATGCCGCCTCCAGCAGCTGGGCTTCGACTGCGATCGGCGTCGCTTCTCTCGCGATCCGTGCTCGGCGCTCGATCCGCGTCAGCAACAGCGTCGGCAGCAGCGCGAGCAGCGTGACGGCCATCACCCACCAGTAGGTGTGAGCGAAGCCGGCGGCGAGCGCCGCATGGGAATGTGCGCTGCTGATGTGCCCCTCGAGCACGACCGCGATGATCGCGGTCCCGAGCGAGCCGCCGACGCGCTGCAGCACTGTCAGCTGGGGACTGGCGTCGTTCACCTGCTCGCGCGAGAGGACCGAGAACGCGGCGGTCATCGCGGGCATGATCGACAGGCCGATGCCGACGCCGCGCGCCATCATCGACGGACCGATCACAGCGAATGGTGTCGTGGCGCTGACCAGCAGGAACGGGATCGTCGCGAGTGTGAGGATCACGCCGCCGATCAGTGAGGTGCGACCGGCGCCGAGGCGCTCGGTGACACGCCCTGAGAGGAACATGCCCAGGCCTCCGCCGAGCCCCTGGGGGATCAGCAGCAGGCCGGTGTGGATCGCATCCTCGCCGCGGACGGTCTGGAAGTACAGCGGCATCAAGATCATCGCCCCGAACAAGGCCGCACCGAGGCAGAAGGTGACGAGCGACGCGGCCCTGAAGGCCGAGTTGGAGAACAGCTTGAGGTCGAGCAGCGGGTGGTCGCTGCGCCGCGCGTGCACGACGAATAGGGCCAACAGCGCGAGGCCGGCGACCACGGGGATCAACACCGTCGCGGCCGTGAGGCTTCCGGCCGATTCGCTGCGCGAGAGGCCATAGGTAACTGCGACGACGCCGGTCGCGGCGAGCAGCAGGCCGGTCATGTCGAGCCGTCCCGCCTGGGCGCTGCCTGCCTCGTTGTGCGGCAGCAGCCGCAATGCGAACGTCAGTGCGACGATCCCGACCGGCACGTTGATCAGGAAGATCCACTGCCAGCCGACGCCCTGCAGCAGCAGGCCGCCGAGGGTCGGGCCGAACACGGGTGCGAGCACGATCGGGACGCCGATGAAGCTCATCACCTTCGGCAGATTCCTCGGCCCGGCGGCCTTGACGAGGATCATCTGGCCGATCGGGGTCAGCATCCCGCCCCCGACGCCCTGAAGCACTCGGAAGGCGATCAGTTCGCTGCTGTTGGCCGCGAGCGCGCACAGCGCCGAGCCTGCGGTGAAGACGATCAGCGCGATCACGTACAGCCGGCGAGCGCTGAAGCGCTTGACTGCCCAGCCCGTGATCGGGATCACGGCGGCCAGCGAGAGCAAGTAGCCGGTGATCACCCATTGGATGCTCGCCAGCGACGCGTGCAGATCACCCGAGAGATCGTGCAGGGCGACGTTGACGATCGTCGTGTCGAGCACCGACATGATCGCGCCGAGGATCACGACGATCGCAATCCGCATCACATGCGGCTCGATCCGCGTTGGCTCGTTCGGTCGAAGGGGAATGGGGCCGGCGACGGAATTCATTTGGTACCGAAAGGTTAGCACAGACAATGATTTTCTGGCGGACAGTCGTCGCTCTAGGGAGGAATCGCTCGTCGCCCCGAGCTCGACAGAGCGGCCGTACGATGTCCCCGATGCGGCAACTGGCGGTCTGGGCGTTGGCGAGCGCCGTCGTGGCGTGCGGTGGCTCTCACTCGCAGCGCTCTGTGACCGCATCTCCGACGACCGCTGCCAGCCGGACCACGGCTCTGTCATCTTCGACGACGACCGCCGACCGAAGCACCGCCCCGTCGCCTGCCGGGGCCACCGATTGGCCGACGTATCACGGTCAGTCCGCGCGCACCGGAGTTGCCGCCACCGGCCCCGCCCTCGGCCACGTGCGCCGCCTGTGGACGGCCACCGTCGACGGCGCCGTCTATGCCGAGCCGCTCGTCGCCCGCGGCAAGGTGATCGTCGCGACCGAGAACGATTCGGTCTACGCGTTGGATGCCGCCACCGGTCAGCGGTTGTGGCGTGCGCAGCTGGGCACGCCTGTGTCCGGAGGCGATCTGCCGTGCGGGAACATCGACCCTTCGGGCATCACCGGGACACCGGTGATCGACTCCGCGGCCGGCGTCCTGTACGCGGTCACCTTCCAGCCCTTTGAGCACCGTCTCGAGGCGCTTGACCTCGTGAGCGGACACGTCCGCTGGCAACGGCCGATCGACCCGCCGGGAGCAGACCCGAAGACCCATCAGCAGCGTGGCGCGCTGGCGCTCTCGCACGCGCGCGTGTATGTCGCCTACGGCGGGCTGTACGGCGACTGCGGCGACTACCACGGCTGGGTGCTCGGCGCGCCGGCTTCAACCGCGACCGGACCGCTCGCGACCTACGAAGTCCCGACCGCACGTGAGGGTGCGATCTGGGCCCCGTCAGGCCCGGCGATCGACGCCGACGGCAACCTGTACGTCGCCACCGGCAACGGCAGCTCGACGTCGAGCTTTGACTTCGGCAACGCGGTGATCCGCCTGACGCCGACGCTGCGCGAGGCATCGTTCTTCGCACCGTCCGACGCGCCGGCGATGAGCGGCCAGGACCAGGACCTCGGCTCGACGGGCCCGTTGCTGATCCCGGGACAGCGCGCGTTCATCATCGGCAAGACCGGCATCGCGTATTTGCTGAGCACCCAGCAGCTGGGCGGTATCGGTCATCCGCTCGCCTCGCGCCAGATCTGCGGCGCGGCGTTCGGAGGCGACGCGTATGCGAACGGGACGATCTATATCCCGTGCACGGACGGCATCGTCGCCGTGCGCCCCGCCGGCGATCAACTCGAACAGGCATGGCGCCAGTCTGCCGCCCAGCTGCCCCCGATCCTCGCCGGTCCGGGGCTGTGGGCCGTCGGCGGCGGGACGCTTTATCAACTTGACCCGCGCAGCGGACACGTCCGCTTCAGCGCCTCGATCGGCGACCCCGCCCACTTCGCCACTCCCGCCGCGAGCGGCGGGCGCGTGTTTGTCGCGGCCGGCGGTCGGGTGTACGCGTTCGGGTAACGCCCTAAGGACCTAGGACGAGCCCCTGCGGCGGTTGGAAACGGAGGGACGTTGGAATCCAAGCGAACGAAGACCTGGGAGACCGTCCGACCTCACTTCCCGCAGCATTGCTTGTACTTCCGGCCGCTCCCGCATGGACACGGTTCGTTGCGGCCCGAAGGTGCGCCCCGGCGCCGCGGTGCCGGTGCGGCGGCGGGTTCTGGGAGCCCGCTGACGCGGGCCGACCCCTTGGCGATCGCGCGCCAGCCTGCTGGGTTGCTCGCGCGTGCTCGCGTGATCCGGGAGGTGGTCACCGCCTCCGCCTCTGCGCGGTGCTCGGGACACATCGCCACGAGCGCGCCCGAGAGGTCGCCGGGAAACCCGAACCGATGTCCCGCACACGCCGGGCAACCCGGTTGTGTTCGCTCGAGCGCCGCCAAGGTGATCTCCGAGCGATCGAAGCTCACCGGTCCAAACGCATCCTGGACGAGGTCCTGGACCGCGCCGAGGCCGATCGGCTCCCAGCCCGTGGACACGGCCGCGATCTCAGGCGTCCCGAGCGCGGCGGTTTGGGCTTCCTGGGCGAGCAACCGGGGCACCTGCTCGCGGAACGCGAGCTCTGGATAGCCGCCGGCGAAGACGATGCCTTGGCAAGCCGAGGCCGCTGTCACGACCGACGCGCCGAGCGCGCCGATCGTCGCCACTGGGTCGCCCCCGTGCGCCTCGATGCGGCGATCGAGCTCCTCGCGCACGATATAGACGGGCAGCTCCAGCCCGTCGCCATCGGCGTTTGCCGTGGCCCACGCGTGGCCGCGGCGAGGTAGCCAATCGAGTGGGTCGCGCGTGATCACCAACACCCTCAGTGCCGACGCGAGCTGCGCCTCGACATCGACGAGCTGATCCCACTCGACTGTGAGCTCGAGCAACGCGTACTCATCCGGGGGCGGCGTGGCCAGCAACGCGAGTCGATCGTCCCAACGCGGCTCGGAACCCATCGACCTTCAGCCTACTGCGACCTGCGGCGCCATTGCGAAGCAGCCACGGCCTCGGACTAGCCAACCAGCGAGCGCCGATGACAGCCGCTACGCGCTTAGCATCTGCGGCGTGTCGTCCGCCCCTCGGATCACGGTCGTCGGTTCCGCGAACATCGACCTCGTCGCGCGCTGCAAGCGGCTGCCGCGCCCGGGCGAGACGGTTTCCGATGCGAAGTTTGAGCGCATCCCGGGTGGCAAGGGGGCAAACCAGGCCGTTGCGGCGGCGCGACTAGGCGCGCGGGTGCGGTTCGTTGGGCGCATCGGCCGTGACGACCTCGTGCTGCGTTCGCTGGAGCGTGAGGGCATCGACACCAGCGGCGTGGTCCGCGACGACGGGGAGAGCGGCGTCGCCCTGATCATCGTCGAGCGCAGCGGCGAGAACGTGATTGTCGTGGCGCCGGGATCCAACGCGCGCCTGACGGCAACAGACGTCGTCGTCGGCGAGGCCGATGCGGTGATCTGCCAGCAGGAGATCCCCAGGCAGGCGCTTGCCACCGCGTTGGCGGACGCGCCGTTCTTCTGTCTGAACGCGGCGCCGGCCCGAGGCAGGATCGAGCTCGAGCGCCGGCCGGATCTGCTCGTCGTCAACCGCTACGAGTACGAGGTCGTGACGCCCTACGACGGGCTCGTGGCGATCACGCTCGGCGCCGAAGGTGCGGTGCTGAAGGAACACGGTCAGGAGATCGCCCGGGCGACACCGCCGGCGGTGGAGGCCGTCGACGGCACCGCCGCAGGCGACGCCTTTTGCGCCGCGCTCGTGGTGTCGCTGCTGACCGGCGAGGACCGCGCGCGGGCGTTGGCGCGCGCATGCGCGGCCGGCGCGCTTGCCGCCGCTCGGCCCGGCGCCCAACCGTCGCTGCCGACGGCAGCTGAAGTCGATGCGCTGCTCGCGAGATCAGCCACCAAACGAGAGGATTACCGCTCCCGGACTGCGTAGGTCAGGTGGGTCACCCGCTGGGTCGGCTCCGCGTGGACCGGCTGCAGGGCCACGCGGCTCGCGTCCACCCCCTCGAACAGGCTGATTCCGGAGCCGAACAGCACGGGTGAGAGCGCGATCGTGAACTCGTCAATCAGGCCGGCGTTCACGTACTCCAGGATCGTTGCGCCGCCGCCCGCGATGCGGACGTCCCGGTCGCCGGCGGCCTCGCGGGCCCGGTCGAGCGCGGGCTCGATGCCGTCGTTGACGAAGTGGAAGGTGGTTCCGCCCGGGCGCTCCCAGGGGTCACGCTTCTCGTGCGTCACGACGAAGACCGGCGTGTGGAACGGCGCCCGCGCCGGCCACGCCTGCTCGCCGAGGTCGAACATGCGCTTGCCCATCACGCTCGCGCCGGTGCGTTCGAACGTCTCCCGCACGATGTCGTTCTCGCGCCCTTCCTCGCCGCCCTCGCCGAGCTTCAGGTTCTCCCGGAAGAACCGCTGCGGGAATATCCACTGCTGCAGTTCCATCCACTGTGCCATCCAGCGCTGCACATCCGGGTCGTCCATGCGCTCCTCGGGCGCGATGAACCCGTCCAGCGACATCGTCACGCTGAAGAACACCTTCCCGGCCATCAGTCCGGGGCTCCCTTCTGAACGATCTCGGTGACGTAGGCAGCCAGGTTGCTCAGGGTCTGCTGGCCGCCCTCGATCGCGTGGTACTTCTCGACCGCCTCGTCGCGCAGCTCCTTGGTGGGGAACACGGTGCGCATCTCGATCCGGGTCGCCGCGCCGTCGGGCGCGAACGTCAAGACCGACTCGAAGGCGTTCGGGTCGCCGCGGGACTCACCGTGCAGCAGCGCGATCCGCTCCGGCGGAACGATCTCGGTCCAGGAGATCCACTCCTCGTAGTCCGTCCCGTCCGGCCCGTGCATTACGAAGTCCCACTCCCCGCCGACGCGGAACTCGAACGCCCGCGTGGTGGTGGTGAACCCCTCCGGTCCCCACCACCGCGACAGGTGCCGCACCTCGGTGAACGCCTCGAACACCAGCTCCCGTGGGGCACTGATGACCCGGGAGATCACGATCTCGCGGTCGGCCGTCGCGGACTGCGCCGGCGCTCCGCGTCCCGTCACGCTCATTAGCTACTCCTCCTGCCTTGCCTGCTTGAGATCCTGCACGTACTCGTCCAGCCGGTCGAAGCTCTCGTTCCAGAACCGCTCGAACCCGCCGGTCCACTCGTGAACCGGTCGCAGCCCGCGGGCGTCAAGCCCGTACAGGCGTTGCTTGCCTGCCTTGCGGTCCCGCACCAGTCCGACCTCCCGGAGCACCCGCAGGTGCTTGGACGCCCCCGGCTGGGTCATCCCCAGCCCCTGGGCCAACTCGGTCACCGGCCGCTCACCCGCCCGCAGCAGCACCAGGATCTCCCGGCGCTGCTGCTCGGCGATCGCGTTGAAGACGTCCGACGTCGTCGCTGCTCGTGCCATGGCACAATCATATACCGATATCGGCATACGTCGAGCCGGAAGGGATCAGGCCCATCCAAAGGGTTCTGATCGTTGCTCGCCAAACGAACATGCCCGGCGTTCTAACCTGAGACGACTGATGGGGAAAGTCTGGGTCCTCGATACCGAAACGAAGGGCACCGGTGCCAACATGGTGCCGCTCGAGCGCGTGCTCTTGAAGCCCTCGCCGGCGCCTGAGCCGGTGTTCGTGCCGCGCAAGCGGCCGCCGACGGCGCCGGAGCCGCTCAAGCCGGCAGCGGAACCCCACGAGTTCAGGGTGGTGGACGTGATGACACGGCAGGAGCTCGCCGACGGCGCGAGCGTCCGTGACACCGTCGAGGCCCTGGGCGGGGTTCGCAGCGTCGTCGACGTGATGATTTACGTCTGGCAGCCCGAGCGCCAGCGCTGGCGAATGCTGACGCTCGAGGAACGGCGCGCGCTGTGGGCGCTCGCGCACCCATAGCGAACCCGCCGTGGAGCTTCAGCATGCCCTCGTCGAGGTTGTCGGAGCTAGGCACGTGCTTAGCGATCCAGACCTGAAATCCTCCTACGAGCGGGACTACACCGGCCGCTACGTGGGCCGTGCACTGCATGTGGTCAGACCCGCCGACAGCGCTGAGGTCGCGGGCGTGATCGCCGCCTGCGCGCGCCACGGCGCCCCGGTTGTCCCGCAGGGAGGAAACACCGGGCTGGTGGGCGCCGGCGTTCCACGCAACGGCGAGGTCGTGCTCTCGCTGCAGCGTCTGGTCGAGATCGGCGAGGTCGACCCTGCCGTCGGGCAGGTGACGGTCGGGGCCGGGGCGACGCTGGCGGCGCTTCAGGAGGCCGCGCGTAGCGCCGGTTTGGATGCGGCACTTGACTTCGCCGCGCGTGACTCGTGCACGGTCGGCGGCGTCGTGGCCTGCGACGCCGGCGGCGCCCGGGCGCTCAGGCACGGCACGGCGCGCGCACGCGTCGCTGGCCTCGAGGCGGTGCTCGCGGACGGCTCGACGATCTCGCGACTGGCCGGGCTGACGAAGGACAACGCTGGGTATGACCTGCCGGCGCTGCTCGTCGGCTCGGAGGGAACGCTGGGCATCATCACGCGCGTGCGCTGGAGGCTCGTGCCGTTGCTCCGCTTCCGCGTCGCTGTCCTTGTTCCGCTGGGCTCGGCCCGTGAAGCGGCGAAGCTGCTCGCGTCCTTGCGGGGCGGCGCGCCGTCGCTTGAGAGCTGCGACTTCTTCCTCGACGAGGGCCTCGAGCTGGTGCTCGCGCACCAGCGCCGGGCCTCGCCGCTGCGCACCCGCGCGCCGGTATACGTGCTGGCTGAGTGCGCCGCTCGGGAAGATCCGACCGAGGAGCTTGCGGCCGCGCTGGCGGATGCCGGCGTCGAGGACGCGCTGGTTGCCGACGACACGACCAGCCGGGAGAGCCTCTGGGCGATCCGGGAGGGGCACACCGACGCGATCAACGCCGCCGGCATCCCGCACAAGCTCGATGTCGGGGTGCCGCTGCACCAGCTCGATCGCTTCCTCGACCAGGTCCCGGATGTCGTCGCCGCGGCGGGTGCTGAGCGCGTCATCCTGTTCGGACACCTCGGCGATGGCAACGTCCACGTCAACGTGCTCGGTGCCGCTGCAGCGGACTTGCGGGTCGACGATGCCGTGCTCGAGCTCACGCTGAGCTGTGGAGGGACGATCAGCGCTGAGCACGGCGTCGGTGTCGCGAAGGCGCGGTGGCTGGAGCGCGCCCGCGGCCCCGCGGAACTCGCAGCGATGCGCTCGATCAAGCACGCGCTCGATCCGCACAACCTACTCAACCCCGGTGCTGTCCTGGCCGGCGATTCCCGCTGACGCGTAGGCCTCCTCGGCGTCGATCGCGGCCACGAGCGGGAACCAACGGTGACCCCGGTGCCGTGACGATGATCGAGCCAAGGACCCTCACCAGTCCGGTACGAACAGCGGCACCGGCTCGTCGGTCTCGACGTCGATCACCGAGCGACCGCTCAACGGCCGTTCGAGGTAGATATGGACCGGGCAATTGATGTACTCGCGTTTGCCCACATCTTCGTCGAGGTCGTCGTCGTAGCAGAGGATCAGTCGCACTCGGACAGCGTCCTCGTCCTCATCGAAGGCCACATCGCAGACGCCTTCGTTGACGGTCAACGCGACGCGAAGCTGAAGCCGCCCAGGTCCGCGTTCGCGATAACCGAGGCACCGCCGCGGCACCTGAGGCCTGCGATCCGGGCACGCCGGGCACCACTTTTCGATCCACTCGGCGTGGATCTCGTCGGCCAACTCCGCGGCCGCGATGTCATCGTCACTCCAGTCGAAGCTCATTGGCCGAGTGTGAGGCTTCGGAGCTGATCTTCGGCCAGAACGGGAGAAGTTGTCGCACGCCCGTGACTGAATTGGAACGCGGCGTGACGAACCCGATAGCGTTCGCGGCCGGCGCCCCCGGAGGAGACCCCCAGATGCAGACGATGAGCCCGCTCGACGCGTCGTTCCTTCACATCGAGGACGCGGTCACGCACATGCATATCGGCTCGGTCGGCCTGTTCGAGGGGCCCGCGCCCGGGCCGGGGGAGGTGCGCGCTGCCGTCGTGGCGCGGCTTCCGCTGGTTCCGCGCTACCGGCAGAAAGTGCGGTTTGTGCCGCTGGCCTTGGGCCGGCCGGCGTGGGTGGACGACCCGCACTTCAATCTCGACTACCACGTGCGGCGCACGGCGCTGCCGGCGCCGGGGGGCGACCAGGAACTGCGCAACCTCGTGGGGCGCGTGATGTCCCAGCAGTTGGACCGCAATAAGCCGTTATGGGAGCTTTGGGTCGCGGAAGGACTGGACAACGGGGGCTGGGCGCTGATCTCAAAGACACACCACTGCATGGTCGACGGCGTCGCGGCGACCGATTTGCTGAGCGTGATCCTCGACAGCGATCGCGATCCCGAGCTGGCAGTGGATGACGATTGGAAGGCCGAAGGCGAGCCGAGCGCGCCGAGGCTGATCGCTCATTCGCTGGCGCTCAGAGCAGCCAGTCCGTACGAGGGCGTCCGGACCGGGCTGGCGGCCGTGCGAGGCCCGCGACGCATCGCGCGCCAGGCCGTGGACACCGCGCGGGGCTTCGTGAACATGCGCAACCTTCTGACCCCGAACACGTACAGCACGCTGAACGGTCCGATCGGCCCGCACCGCACATGGGACTGGGCCCGCGCACGGCTGAGCGACGTCAAGCAGATCCGCGCGCTCCATGGGGGGACAATCAACGACGTCGTGCTGGCGGCGATTGCGAACGGATTCCGGGACCTTCTGCAGGCCCGCGGCGAGGGCATCGAGAATCGTGTGATCCGCACGCTCGTCCCGGTCTCCGTCCGCGCCGAGAGCGAGCGCGGCACGTACAACAACAAGGTGTCGGCGATGTTCGCGGAGCTGCCGATCGCACTCGAGGACCCGATCGAGCGACTGCAGGCGATCCACGACCAGATGCAGGACCTCAAGCATTCAGGCCAGGCCGTCGCTGCCGAGCGACTGACTGCGCTGAGCGGGTTCGCGCCTGCGATGCTGCTGGCGCTCGGCGGCCGGGTTGGGACGCGGCTGCCACAGAGCAGCGTCAACACGGTCACCACCAACGTCCCCGGTCCGCAGCACCCCCTGTATCTGGCGGGCAGGCGGATGCTCGAGGCGTTTCCGTTCGTCCCGCTCGGCGGTCACGTGCGGGTCGGTATCGCGATCTTCTCCTACGACGGCGCGGTCAACTTCGGCGTCACTGGCGATCTCGACACCGCCCCGGACATCGAGATTCTGTGCGCGGGCATCGAGCGAGGCATCAGCCAGCTCCTGGGGTCGCAGCCATCGCCGAATGGCCCGGGGACACCGGCTGGCGGCGCACAGCGCCCCGACCGGGCCGTGCAGCGCGCCGGCACGGAGTGACCGCGGCCCGCGCGCGCCGGCGGGCTCGCGACGGACCTTGTGGGAAGGACCGCTGCTCCGATGGCGTCTAGCTGACGATGAGTTTTGAGCAGCGCGGCGGTCTCCGTCGTAGATGAATCGACCGGTGCGTCCGACCAGCGCGAGAGGAGTCAACCATGTACAACGGAAGAGAGATCGGGATCCGCGAGCTGGATCACCGCAATAACGATGGGATCGAGGTGTGGCTGTTGTGGGACTCGCGCGCCGACCGGGTGTTCGTCTCCGTCGAGGATCATCGGCGGGACAGGTCGTTCCACATGTGCGTCAACGCCGCCGACGCCCTCGATGCGTTCCACCACCCGTATGCCTACGCGGGGGCTGACTCCAGGGATGGCGCGCTGGCGGCGTGAGGGGCGAACCAGCACAGCTACGGCAAGCTGATGGTGGTCGACGGGGGGCGCGTGCGCCGGGGCCTGCGCGTGATCGACCTCGACGCTGATCACCCGGCCCCGCGCGGCGATCGACCTGGACGCTGATCACCGGGCCCCGCGCGGCGATCGACCTCGACGCTGATCACCGGGCCCCGCGCGGCGATCGACCTCGACCATGGACGACGTGATTCTCACGCAGATGGCCGTTCGGCGCGAGTCTTTACTTAAGTATTTACTTCTGATATGCTTGCTGGCGTAAGCAAACACAGGAGTAAACATGGATTCCCATACATCCGAACCAACGACCGAATACAAGTCGGTCACAGTCGATGTCCCCGCCGATCGGCTCGCCGAGTTTCACGCGTTCTTTGCGCGCTTCCTCGCCGGCCGGTCCGGCCGCGGACGCAGAGGTCGTTCCGGCGGAAGGCCGCACCGCGGCCCCCATCATCACCGCGGGATGCACGGCCGCCGTTGCGGTCAGCATGGCGAGTCCGCCGAGGAGCGGGCAGCAGTGGAGCCGCGCGAGGCGACCGGTCAGTCAGCCGAGAGCACCATGGTCTGATGGCCGACAAGGAGGTCACCGTCGCGGTCCCCGAGGATCGCGTCCCCGAGTTCTACATGTGGTTCGCGGCCTTCCTGGCCGCCGAGCCAGGAAGCTCGCCTCCGCGCGGCCGTGAGGGGCGTGGCCCGCGCGGGCCACGCCACCACCATCAGGCCGTAGCCTGGTCGGCAGAGGATGCCGACCAGGCCGCCTGGCTGTATCACAAGCTTGCACCCCCGGCGCGCGAGTTGTTCGACCTGCTCGCCGGCGCGCCGGGGGAGCGCTTTGGGGGCGAGAGCATCGCCCAGCGGCTCGGGCTGGACAAGGGCGCCCACGGGGTCGCCGGAATCCTGGCGTGGCCGGGCAGGTACTGCCGCCGCGTGAGCCGCGTGCTGCCGATCGCGACCGAGGGCCGCGCCGACGGCGGCACCGACTACTACATGGAGCCGGAGATCGCTGCGCTGTTCTCAGCCGCACGGCGCGGCTGACTGCGCTGTTCTCGGCCGCACGGCGCGGCTGACTGCGCTGTTCTCGGCCGCACGGCGCGGCTGACTGCGCTGTTCTCAGCCGCACGGCGCGGCTGACCGAGGCTGGTCGTATTAACGAAAAATACGGTGGGTTCTACGACCACCCCCCCGGCGCGGCCCGACGCTATGCGACCCTGACGGGCTCCTGTAAGACCGAGAGTCCGACGAGGCGTCCGACGGCCACGAGTACGAGGAGGCCGAGCCCCGCCGCCAGATACGCCGCCCGCGGCGAGAACAGTGCCGTCAGCATCCCCCCGACCACGATCCCGATCCCCGGGGCAATTGCGGCGAGGGCCTCGAGCACGGCGGCGGTGCGCGTCCGGAACGCTTCGTCGACAACCTGATGGATGGCCGTCTCAACCGACGCCCATTGGGTCCCGTTGCCGATCCCGCCGACTACGCTCGCCGCGCATGCGACCGCGAGCGTCGGCGCCGCCGCGGTGCCGAGATAACCGGCCGCCACCGCTGCCGTCGAGAGCAGGATCATCGTCGGCCCGACCCGCCGCGCGACTCGGACCTGGATTCCCGATCCGATCGCGATGCCGACGCCCCAGCCGGCGAGAATCGCCGCGTAGCCGCCGGCGCCGGCGTGCAGCGAGCGCTCGGCATAGACGACGGTCACCGGGACGACCAGGTAGAAGAACACGAACGCGAGGCCCTCACCGAAGATCAGCGCGCGTAGCGTCGGGTTCCCGCTGATGTACCGCAGCCCCGCGCGCAGCCGCCGATCCGCGCCTTCGGGACCGCGCGTCCCCGGAGCCCCCGCACCCCCAGCAGCACCATCAGGCACCACGCGCAGACCGGGCGCCGACCAGATCAATACCGCCGCGACAAAGAACGAGGCCCCGTCGAGCGCAAGCGCCGTCGACGCCCCCAGCAGCGAGACGGCGACGCCCGCCAAGACCGGGCCGCCGATCATCGCTGCCGCCAGCGCCACGTTGAACGCCGCCTTGCCCTCTGGCATCAGGTCGTGGGGCACGAGCGTCGATGCAGTCGCAGAGCGGGTGATCGTACGGCCGGCGAACGCCAGCGTCCCGTCGATGAAGGCGAGCACGATGATCGGCGCAACCCCGACTCGATGAATCACCACGGCGAGCAGCAGGAATAGGAAGCATTCGGCTGTGTACAGCCCTGGCAGGATCCGCCCCGGCGCCGCCCGGTCGATCCGCGAGACGATCCCGGGCCCGATCAGCCCCGGCACGAACTGCGCCGCGAGGAACAGCGCGGCGGTTGCTAGCGCCGATCCAGTCGCGGCGAACACGACCACAGCCAGCGCGAGGGCTCCGATGACATCGCCGGCGCGGTTGATCGTGTAGGAGATCAGCAACACCCGAAACTCGCGGACACGACACGCTGCACGGACGCCGGCCACCGGCAACCTCAGGCCGTAACTCGAGGTTGCGCCAACTTGTGAATGTGGTGCTCCATCGCCAGTTCCGCCTCAAAGTCGGCGTCCTCGGCGTGGATGAATCCGATCTGGTCATTCTCCAGGATCGCGATGAACAGCTCGACGAAGCGCCCATCCAACTGCGTGCCGGATACCCCGCGCAGTTCGGCGATCGCCTCCTGCAGAGAGACCGGCGTGCGGTAGGTGTCGCGGCCGGTCAACACGTCGTAGACGTCGCCGACCGAGATCATCCGGGCGAGTTCGGGGATCTCCTGATCCCGCAGGCCACGCGGATAGCCGTTGCCATCGATCCGCTCGTGGTGCGCGCGGATGACCTCAGCGATCTCCTCGAACCCCTCCACGCGGCTGACCAGGTCGGCGCCCTGCGCGGGATGCTGGCGCACGAGGTCCCAGTCTTCCGCCTGCAGGCCGCCTGCCGCCAGCAGGATCCGATCGGGGAAGGCGAATTTGCCGATGTCGTGCAATAGACCGGCGGTGTGCACGGCGCGCAGCTCGTCGGCCGAGCAGCCCGCGGCCTCGGCGATCGCGCGCGCGTAGCGGGCGACGGCAGCTGAGTGCCGGGCCGTGAACCGGTCGCGTAGCGACAGCGTTCGCGCCATCGTGACCAGCAAGCCGACCTGCAGTGAGGCGAGCTGCAGCGTCCGCTGTTCGAGCTCGTCCCGGCGCTGCTGGGAGCGCAGCAGCTCCGCGAGCAGCACGTAGAACGCTGCGAGCAGCGCCAGCGACAGCAGCAAGGACGTCGGCCCGGCGCGGATGTAGAGCGTCGCGAGCGCGCCCGCGAGGATGTTCGGCGCAGCGAGCCACGGGAGCGCGGGCACGAAATTGTCACGGAGCTGCGTGCCGATCGAAGCGCCGCCCTGCACGCGTAGCCAGATCGCCGCCAACAGGAAGTTGATCACGTTCGCGACACTGATCGCGCCAACGACGACGAGCGCAAACCCCGCGCTCCCTGGGTGGACGCCGGCGTCGACCGTTGCCTGGATGATCAGGCTTCCGATCAGCACGCCCACGTTCATGCCGAGGTTCCAGACCAGGGCGAGCCGCCGGCCGCGCAGATGGATCCCATCGGTGTGGATCGCGTCGAGGACGCGCGAAAGGATGCAGATGAACACGGCCGGCGCCGGCCCAAGCAGCGCCATCGCGAGCCCGACGATCGTGAGTCCGGCCGAAAGTCGCATCTGGCCGGTCCGGGCGTGGACGCGATCGCCCAGGACTCCCAAGACCGTGAGCGTGACAACGAGCCACAGCGGCTGCCAGTCGCCCGCTTGCGAGCTAATCGCCGCCCCGGCGATCGTAGCGGTCAGCAGCACGAAGGCTGCGCACTTAAGGGCTCGCATCGGCACTGCGCGTACCTGGCCCCCTTCGACACTCGATCGTCACAACTTGACGGCTTTTTCGCCGCAATCAAGTGTCTGGGCAATTCCGAACGATTAGATGCTCCAATGCATCATGGATCCTCTCCCTACCGCGTGGCGCGGCCATCATGTTGCTTGTCGGGACCGCGCGCTATCCGCTGCTGTTGCTGACGTGGCGGGGCGTCTAACGAATCGGCTTAGGTAGCGATGTCGGCTATGAACGCGGATCCCGACGGCTAAGGGAGCCGGACCTGGACGAAGGTTCGAGTGCCGGGTGCGCGGGGCTGGACGGTTAGGCGGCACGCGTTATACAGACTCTGTACAAATATTTGACAGACTGGCCCAGCCAGGCTACGCTCGTGCAGCTTTCGTACAGAGTTTGTTCAAGGACGGATCGCATTTCATGGAGAAGAAGAACATCGTCGAGACGGCGAGGGATGCAGGCACGTTCACGACCCTGATCGCGGCCATCGACCGCGCAGGGCTCGAGTCGACACTGGCCGGCGCTGGCCCGTTCACCGTGTTCGCCCCGAGCGACGTGGCGTTCGCGGAGCTCCCCGCCGGGACGGTCGACTCGTTGTTAGCGATGCCGGACATACTCGCCGATGTCGTGACGTATCACGTCGTACGGGGAAGGGTGACGGTTGCCCAGGTTCTCGGGCGGACGGCTGCGCCCACGGTGCAGGGCGAGGACCTCCCGTTCGGGGTGTCGATAACCGGAGAGATCCGCATCGACGGCGCGCGCGTACTGGATTACGACATCGAAGCCTCCAACGGGCTGATCCACATGATCGACCGCGTGCTGCTCCCCGCGAGAATCTGAGCGCGTGACGCTCCCAAGCGCCGCCCAAGAACCGCCATCGGACGCCACCAGCTCACCGCATGATCAACCCCCTCCTCGACACGATCCTCGACCGCACCGTGATCGCCGGGTACACGAACGTCGGCTACCGAATCCGTAGTCGCTCCTGGAGCGCGGCTGAGTTGGAGCGGATGGACGGCAAGGTGGTGCTCGTCACCGGCGCGAGCTCGGGCCTCGGCGCAGCGGCCGCTGAGGGGTTCGCCCGGCTCGGCGCCACCGTATGGATCCTCGCCCGCAGTCAGGCGCGCGGCGAGCTGGCGCGCACGGCGATCGCGGACGGCACCGGAAGGTGCGTGTAGCTCAGCGGCTGGCAGGGCGAGCAGTCCGACAGCAGTTCATCGTCCGCCACCTGAAGGAGCCCGAGCGCAATGGCCCACTGTCGAGCAAGCCTCGACACACCGCGACCGCGGGAGAAGGTATTTGCACCGTCGACCGGCGGCGTGAGATGAGATCGGTGGCTATCGTTTGCGCGATGGATCCCCGCCTTTCGCTGATCGAGTTCCCGGCCGATGACGCCGATCGCGCCCGGCGCTTCTGGTCAGGCGTGCTTGGGATCGAGATCGATGCCCGCTCCGAGCAGGAGGGGCAGGGCTGGCAGACGCATGAGCACGGTCCGGCCGTCGGCATCCACGAGCGCGGCCGGGGACCCGGGGACTCGTTCTCGCTGCCGTATTTCACGGTGAGCGATCTCGACGCCGCGCTCGAGCAGGTCAAGGCGCTCGGCGGCAGCATCGTCCATCCGGGCTCGCGGTGGTCGATCTGCAAGGACTCCGAGGGGAGCCCGTTCGGACTGGCATGCCGCGCTCCGGCCACCGCTGCTGACGCCGGCGATCGCTGATCAGGGGCCGGCGGAGGCCGCCGGCGGCGATGGGTCCTGCTGTGCGGTGGCGATCTGCGATAGCAGCGCCGAGGGACTGGTGCCGCCGACGACTTGCAGCCGCGGCAGGCGGAAGCGATCGCCTTTTGGGCTCGCCCACCCTTGAACGAGCGTCGTCGAGCCAGCGAATCCCGCCGCGTGGACCGCGGCGCTAACCGTGGGGTTGTAGATCCCTCCGGGGTAGCTGAACCAGTTCACCGGGACGCTGTAACGATCATGGAGCGTCTGCTTCGCGGCACTAACCTCGCTGTTGAGTGCGCCCGGCGAAAGGGCAGTCAGGTTGGGTTGGCTGAGGCCGTTGGTGTCGAGCTCCCATCCCGCGGCGATCAATCCGCGGATCTGACTGTCGGTCAAGCCTCCGTCGGAAGGGGAGAGGCCGTTGACCTGGAGGTTCTCGACCGCCACCCAGCCAAGGCGCTTGAGCACGGGCAGCGCGTTTGTGTACTGCGATGCGTAGCCGCTGTCGAACGTGATCACGATCGGTTTGCCGGTCTTCAGCGGCGTGCCGTGGGCCCAATACGCCTCGAGCTGATTGAGCGTCACCGGCTGCCAGCCAGCCGCTTTCAGCGCATTCATCTGGCCCGCGAACTCGCTCGCCGGTACATACAGAGAAGCGGGCGCGGTGCTCTGCGGCGGGGCCACATTGATGACGTGATAGGCGAGGATCGGAACGGACGCAGTGCCGGGCTTGACTGTTACCCGGCCGCTCGCGGCAACGCTCGGGAGCTTGCGTGACGCCGTCGGCGCATGCGAGCCACGGCTGCCCGAGCCGAACACGATCAAAGCGAGAACCGCAGCGACCGCGAGCAGCGATGCGGCCGCGAGAAGACGCTTGAGCATCACCCCGAGCGGGTGCTCGCGTGCTTGCTTGGGGCGACGGGCCTGCGCGTCGCGCGACTCCATTCCGGCGCGACATTACAGGGGAATGGCAGCGTAGGCTTTGAACCGCGATGAAGATCGACGCCGGTGGATATTCCTCGACGGTGATCGAGGCGGGCGAGAGCGCCGCGACAGCGGAACGCGACGGGTACGACGGCTGGTGGGTGGCGGAGACCCAGATCGACCCGTTCCTCGGGGCAGCTGTCGCCGCGGGTCGGACCGATCGGATCGAGCTCACCACAGCGATTGCGGTCGCGTTTGCACGCAACCCGATGACGGTCGCGCTGCAGGCGAACGATCTCCAGACCCTCTCCGACGGACGCTTCGTGCTGGGTCTCGGCTCGCAGATCCGACCGCACATCACCAAGCGCTACTCCATGCAGTGGTCAAAGCCGGCCGCCCGGATGCGCGAGTTCGTGCTCGCGGTCCGCGCGATCTGGGAGTGCTGGGCGACCGACGGCAAGCTCGACTTCCGTGGCGACTTCTACACCCACACGCTGATGACGCCGTTCTTCAACCCCGGTCGGAACGAGCACGGTAACCCGAAGATCATGCTCGCTGCCGTGGGCCCGCTGATGACCGAGGCCGCCGGCGAGGTCGCAGACGGCATGCTCTGTCACGGCTTCTCGACCGAGCGCTACCTGCGAGAGGCGACGATTCCGGCGTTGCAGCGCGGCCGTGCCAAGGCGGGACTCGGGCTGGAGGGGTTCGAGATCACCGCGCCGTCATTCGTGGTTGCGCGCGACAGCGAGAAGGAGATCGCTGCCGGCGTGCAGTTCGTCAAGGAGCAGATCTCCTTCTACGGATCCACTCCCGCCTACCGGCCGGTCCTCGACATCCACGGTTGGGGGGACCTGCAGGATGAGCTCAACGAGATGACCAAGCGCGGAGCGTGGGACAAGATGGCCGACGTGATCGACGACGAGGTCCTGCACACATTCGCCGTGATCGGCACGCCGGAGGAGGCCGCCGCCGAGCTTCGGCGGCGCTACGGCGATGTGGCCACACGGGTCACGCTGACAATTCCACAAGGCGCCGATCCGGCTCGGTGGGCTCCGGTGTTCGAGACGCTGCGCGCCCCCGTCGACCGCTGATCCGGACTCAGCTGCCGAGGCGGCCGGCGGTGAGGCCGGCGGTGAGGACGACGCGCACCTGCACGCGGGCCGGCCGTGTCGGCGTCGCGAGCGACAGAAAATCCCGCGCGCTCGCGCGGTGGCTGCAGAACGGGCACGTGACCGCGTCGGTCGGCAACAGCGGGCGTGCGCCGATCGCCACCGGCGCGTCGCAATGGTTGCAGGCGAACGAACCGGTGCCCAGTCGCTGCGACCGCGCAGGGCGCCGCGCCTGCTCACTCGCTCCAGAGACCCGCACGATCGGATCCCAACGAACGCGCCAGGAGCCGTCGATGCCGCGTGAGAGGCTCACTGGAACCAGTCTAGGACAGTAGGACGAGTCCCGCCATCAGCCAACGAGCGTTGCCGGTGTCCCGTTCCCCAGCAACCGCTTCACCGTGCGCGACCGTACGCAGGCGACAGGGTTGCGCGTCAACCTGCCAAAGCCGGACTGCACGACGCGGCCGAGCGATTGCCAGGACAACCGTCCTGAACACGCTCGACGGGTTCAACCTGCAGCCGCGCCTGTCGATCCCGTTCACCCGCCCGATCGATGTTTCCAGCGTGTCGAGCTCGGATGTCTTCCTTGTCCGCCTTGGTCGGCATGACGACGCCGCCACCCGATCGGATCCGCGGGCGAGCACGGGCGCACGGAGTTCCGCCGCATGCACACGGCCTTCGAGCACGAGCAGCGCATCGCGGCGCTCAGCATCTTCACGACCCAGTCCGCCACTGCGCTGATGGAGAAGATCCGGCGCCAACTCGACGCCGCAGCGCCGTCGCCGGCAGATTTCGACCTCGGCCCCGGCACCCGCACAGTGTTCGGGCTCGATCCGCTCGTCCACACCGGCGTCCTCAACGTTCCCGGCGGCGCGATCGTCGAGATCGCGCGGCTCTCGCCGGGGTTCCGACCGCTCGTTGAGCTCGCGCTCGCGACACGGACGCCGTCGCTGCTCAACGGCGGCAACGACGGATTCACGGAGGACATCCCGTTGCGCAACCAGCCGCCCGTGACGAATCCGACGGCGGGTGCGATACCGATCCAGATGGTCCTCGAGAACACCGAGTGGGTGTCGCAGTCGAGCAACCCGGTCGCATGGGCACCGCACATCCGGCTCGATCCGCTCCGCGGCGCGCAGCCCAAGAACGTGATCGTCCAGTTCGCCCGCGGCAATCAGACCGCGCCGAACCCGACCGCGACCGCGCTCATCCGCGCCGGCCAGCTGACCGACCGCGCGACGTTCTTCCGCAACGAACTCGCGTTCGCGGGGGTGGGGGGGGGTCGTAAAACACCGCATTTTTCGTTAAGGCGACCACCCCCCGTTCCGCGACCGCGGAAAGATACGCTGATGCCTCACGGGTCGGTTGATCATGCGGTTGAGGCGAATAGCGAGTGCTCCACATCCATAGGGCCGAGCGGGCCGACGCTCTCGCCGACGCGCTCGCGAACATCCTGACCGACCCGCTCGAGGACCCGTTCATGCCGGAGGTCGTCGCCGTTGCGACCCGGGGGATGGAGCGCTGGCTGACCCAGCGGTTGTCAAGCACGCTCGGGGCAAGCAAGGGCCGCGGCGACGGCGTCTGCGCCAACGTCGACTTCCCGTTCCCCGGGACGCTGGTCGGCCTGGCGCTCGCGGCGGCGACGGGGGTCGAGCACGACTCCGATCCGTGGGCCGCCGAGCGGCTGGTGTGGCCGCTGCTGCAGACCGTCGACGAGTCTCTCGCCGAGCCGTGGCTGGCGGCCCTGGCAACCCACCTCGAGCACAATCGGCGCTTCGCGATCGTCCGCCACATCGCCGAGCTCTACGACCGCTACTCGGTCCGCCGTCCGGAGATGCTGCGCGCATGGGCGCGCAGCGAAGACGGCGACGGCGCGGGGCGGCCACTGCCGCCGACGGGCATCTGGCAGGCGGAGCTGTGGCGGCGGATGCGCCAGAGCCTCGCGATTCCAAGCCCGGCCGAGCGAATCGAGCCGGCCTGCGCGCGCGTGCGCGAGGACCCGGCAATCGTGCAGCTGCCGCGCCGGGTCTCGCTATTCGGGATCACGCGCCTGCCCGCCAGCTACCTACAGGTCCTGACGGCCCTCGCCGACTCCCGCGACGTTCACCTGTTTGTCCTGCACCCCTCGCCGGCGCTGTGGACGCGCCTGCTCGCGGCCGGCCCGCAGAGCCTGCGCCGCCGCGATGACCGCACCGCGACCGCCCCGAGTAACCGGCTGCTCGCCTCCTGGGGACAGGACTCGCGCGAGCTCCAACTGGTGCTCGACTCCCAAGGCGAGCACCGCGATCATCACCACCCTGTGCGCGGAGCCACTGACACGCTGCTCACGCGCCTGCAGGCCGACATCCGTGCGGATCGCTCGCCTCATGGTCCGCCGCTCCCCGGCAAACCGGATGCACGACCGCGGCTGGACCGCAGCGACCGCAGCCTGCAGATCCACGCGTGCCACGGCCGCGCCCGCCAGGTCGAGGTGATCCGCGATGCGATCCTGCACCTGCTCGAGTCCGACCCGACGCTCGAGCCGCGCGACGTGATTGTGATGTGCCCGGACATCGAGACGATCGCGCCGCTGATCCAGGCGACGTTCGGAGCGGGGAGGGTGGAAAGCGAGCACGATGACGACGAGCCCGAGCACGCTGAGAAGCGCCTCCCCGACCTCAGGGTCAGGCTCGCCGACCGGTCGCTGCGGCAGACCAACCCGGTGCTCGGCGTCGTCTCACTGCTGCTCGAGCTCGCCGACCAGCGCGTCACGGCCTCGCAGCTGCTTGACCTCGCCGACCGCGAACCGGTGAGGCGCCGCTTCCGCTTCGACGACGACGACGTGACGCGGATGGAGGAATGGGTGCTCGCGAGCGGGGTTCGCTGGGGATTCGACGATCAGCATCGCAAGCCGTTCAAGCTCGACGTCGTCAGCTCAAACACCTGGCAGTCCGGCCTTGACCGGATCCTGCTCGGCGTCGCGATGACCGAGGAGGACCGGCGGCTGGTCGGCGGAGTGTTACCGCTCGATGATGTCGAAAGCGGCGCGATCGATCTCGCCGGGCGGATGGCGGAATTCGTGCAGCGGGTCCAGCAGGCCGTCGATCACCTCAACCAGCCGCAGCCCGTCGCCAGCTGGGCCCTCCACATCGCGCAAGCCGCCGACGCCCTCACCGCCACCAGCGAGCGTGACTCCTGGCAGCGCGCTGAGCTCCAGCGGATTCTCGACGATGTCCTTGCGCAGGCCACCGAGGCCGAGCGGCCCAGTACCGCGGCGCTGGAGCTGGCCGACACGAGAGCGCTGCTCGCCGACCGGCTGCGGGGAAGACCGACGCGGGCGAACTTCCGCACCGGCCATCTGACGATCTGCACGCTCGTTCCGATGCGCTCGGTGCCGCATCGAGTGGTCTGCATCCTTGGGCTCGACGATGGGGAATTCCCGCGTAAGGCGCCGCGCGACGGCGATGACCTGCTGCTCGATGAGCCGCACCTCGGAGATCGAGACCCGCGTGCCGAGGATCGGCAGATGCTGCTCGACGCGTTGCTGGCCGCGACTGAGCGGCTGATCATCACCTACACCGGAAACGACGAGCGCACCAACCTCGTTCGACCGCCGGCCGTTCCGGTCGCTGAGCTGCTGGACGTGGTCGATCGCACGTTCCGCGTCGACACCAGCGCCGAGCACACGAGCACCCGCGAGCAGGTCGTCGTCCGCCATCCGCTGCAGCCCTTCGACCCTCGCAACTTCACCGAAGGCGCGCTTGCCTCAGACGGGCCGTGGAGCTTTGACCGGATCGCGCTGGGGGGTGCACTGGCGCTGAGCGGACCGCGACCAACCACGCCGCCATTCCTCAGCGGCCCACTGCCCGGGCTCACGGCCGACCTGATCGAGCTGGAGAGTTTGGTCCGGTTCGTCGAGCATCCTGTCCGCGCGTTCCTGCGCCAGCGGCTCGGGATCAGCGTCAGGGAATCGCTTGACGAAGTCCAGGATGCGCTTCCGATCGAGCTCGGAGGACTCGGCGAATGGGGGGTGGGTCAGCGCCTGCTCGAGGGGCTGCTCGCCGGCGCGGAGCTCGAGGACTGCGTGCGAGCGGAGCTCGCACGCGGGCTGCTGCCGCCGGCGATGCTCGCCACCCCGGTGCTCGACCGCGTGCGCCCCGTCGTTCAGCAGCTCGCCGCGGTCGCGCACGAGCACAGCGCGGGCGGGTCGGACTCGCTCGATGTCCGCGTGCAACTGCCTGACGGACGGACGCTGGCCGGAACGGTCGCGGGCGTCCACACCGACACGATCCGCCGGGTCTCCTACTCGCGGGTCAGGCCGCGCGATCGCCTGGGCGCCTGGGTCAGACTGCTGGCGCTGACCACGGCCCGCCCTGAGCGGCCGCTGCAATCGGTCGTGATCGGACGTGCGCAGTCGAACTCCTACAACGCGCAGACAACGCTCGCAAGGATCCCCCCGTTCAGCGACGACCCCGTGCAGCGACGGCAAACGGCGCTCGCGCAGCTCCAAATCCTGGTTGACCTCTACGACCGCGGGATGCGCGAGCCGCTGCCGCTCGCGTGTGACGCTTCAGCCGCCTACGCGCGCGCCGTAGCGCAGAGCGAAGACGCCGAACTGGCCGCCCAGAAGCAGTGGGAGACGGCGTTCCGGTTCGACAGGGAAGATCGCCAGCCGGAGCACCTGCTCGTTTACGGCGGTCAGCGTTCGTTCACGGACCTGCTTTCGGGACCGCTGCGTGCCGACGAGCAGACGGCGGATTGGCCACAAGCAGAGACGACCCGCTTTGGCGCTTACGCCTGCCGCCTCTGGGACGGGCTGCTCGCCCACGAACAGCTGATCGACCGATGAGCACCGATGAGTTCGACCTGTGCGGGCCGCTGCCTTCCGGCGTGACCGTGCTCGAGGCAAGCGCCGGCACCGGCAAGACCTACACGATCGCCGCGCTGGCTGCGCGCTACGTGGCCGAAGGGCTGCCGCTCGAGCGGATGCTGTTGATCACGTTCACGCGCATCGCCACCGGCGAGCTGCGCGACCGTGTCCGCGAGCGGCTGGTCGTCTGCGAGGAGCAGCTCTCGCGGATCCTCGACGGCGTGCTCGATCCCGGTGCAGATGAGATCGTCAAGCTGTTGGCGACCGGCACTCAGCAGCAGGTCGAGCAGCGACGCGACCGGCTTGTGCGCGCGATCGCCAACTTCGACGCGGCCACGATCGCGACCACGCACGGGTTCTGTCAGGAGGTCCTGGCCGAGCTCGGAACGATCGGCGATCTCGAGCCGGACACGGTGTTCGTCGAGGATGTCAGCGACCTGATCGACGAGGTGCTCGACGACCTGTACGTCCGCCGCTTCCAGCGGCACGGGGGCGCGCCGTTTGACCGCGCCCAAGCGCTGAAGATCGCCAGGGCCGCCGTGTTCAACCCGGGCGATGAGTTGGAACCGAAGGACGCCCCGCACGACAGCGTCGCCGCGATGCGCTACCGACTCGCCGTCGCCGTCCGGGACGAGCTCGAGCACCGCAAGCGCCAGATGGCGATCATGACCTACGACGATCTGCTGACGCGCCTGAACGACACCCTCGATGGGCCCAGCGGACCGGCGGCGGCCGCGCGCCTGCGCTCTCGCTATGAGGTCGTGCTCGTCGACGAGTTCCAGGACACCGATCCGGTCCAGTGGCAGATCCTGCACCGCGCGTTCAAGCACGACGGGGTGACGCTCGTGCTGATCGCCGATCCCAAGCAGGCGATCTACGCGTTCCGCGGAGCGGACGTCTACGCCTATCTGGTCGCGGCGAGCACGGCGTCACGACAAGCCACGCTACAGGTCAACCGCCGCAGTGATCAGGGCCTGCTGGCCGCCTACGACGCGCTGTTCGGTGGCGCGCGGCTCGGCCACCAGGGAATCGTCTACCGCACGGTCACGGCGGCGCCGGGCCACCAGCAACCGCGGCTACAGGCGGCTCCCGCCAACACTCCGCTGCGGGTCCGCGTCGTGCCCCGCGACGATCCGACGATCGACCGCACGCCGAGCGGCCTGCTACGCGCGCCGGCGGTGCGCGAGCACATCGCAAAGGATCTCGCGGCCGACATCGTCGAGCTGCTCTCGTCCGAAGCCACGATCGAGCAGCGCCAACCCGACGGGACCCCAGCCGGACGCGAGCCGATCTGCGCAGGCGACATCGCGGTGCTGGTTCGCACCCACAGCCACGCGGACCTGATCCGCGCTGCGCTCGATGCCGCCCGCGTGCCGGCGGTGATCAACGGCGCCGGCAGCGTGTTCGCGACCGCCTCTGGACGCGAATGGCTGCGCCTGCTCGAGGCGATCGACCGGCCCGCGGCGGCATCGCGTGCGCGGATCGCCGCCCTGACCCCGTTCATCGGCTGGAGCGCCGAGCGGATCGCCACCGCCGCGGAGACCGACTGGGAGGGAGTGCACCGCCGGCTTCACCGCTGGTCGAGGATGCTGCGCGACAGCGGCGTCGCCGAGCTGACCGAGGCGATCATGATCGGTGAGGATCTTCCCGCACGAGTGCTCGCGGCTCCCGACGGCGAACGGCGGCTGACCGACCTGCGCCATCTCTCGCAGCTGCTGCACCGAACGGCCGCCGCCGAGAAGCTCGGCGTGACCGCGCTCCGGGGGTGGCTCTCACAGCAGATGGCCGCCGCGGTCCGCGAGGAGGGGGAGGAGGAGCGAACGCGCCGGCTCGAGTCAGATGCCGAGGCCGTGCAGATCCTCACGATCCACCGCAGCAAGGGGCTCGAGTTCCCGATCGTCTACTGCCCGTTGCTGTGGTCCCCGGGCTGGAGCCCCTCCGACCCCGAGCCGGTGTTCTTCCACGACCCGGCGCTCGGCGACAGGCGCACGATCGACGTCGGCCTCGACGGGCCCGGCTTCCGCAAGCACCGCGCCCAGCATCTGGCCGAGGAACGCGGCGAGGAATTGCGGCTCGCATACGTGGCCCTGACCCGCGCGAAGCTACAGGCCGTGATCTGGTGGGCGGGCGCCTGGGACAGCCAGCACTCGCCGCTCGGAAGGCTGCTGCTCGCCCGCGACGAGCACGGCAATGTCGCAGCCGACGGCGGATCGTCGATCCCACAGGACAAGGCGGTGCTCGCGCGCTGCCAGCAGCTCGTCGCTGAGGCTCCCGGATGCGTCAGTGTCGAGCAAGCCACGATCGGTCAGAACCGATCGTGGAACCCTCCGAGCAGACCGCCGGCGGAACTCATCGCGGCGCGCTTTGCCCGCCGGCTGGATCTCCGCTGGCGCCGGACGTCATACAGCGACATCACCGCAGCCGCGCATGACCTGCTCGTGGCGAGCGAGCCCGAGGACTCGATCCTCAGCGATGAGCCCGAGGTACCGGTGCCGGTGCCGCCGAGCACCACGGCGGCGCTCCCGGCAGCGCTCCCGGCAGCGCCCGCGGGATTGCAAGCCCCCTCGCCGATGAGCGCGCTCCCCGTCGGCGTGCAGTTCGGTACGTTCGTGCACCGCGTCCTGGAGGCCGCCGAGTTCGACGCCGAGGATCTCGACGCGGCTCTCGCGGAGCAGATCGACCGCGTCCGCCGGCGGCGCAGGATCGAGCTCGGTGACCCGGCAGACGCGATCGCGGGATTGCGCGCGGCAATTGAGACACCGCTCGGCGAGCTCGTCGACGATGTCCGCCTCAGGGACGTGCCCCGGTCAGAGCGACTTGACGAGCTCGAGTTCGAGCTGCCGCTCGTCGGCGGCGACGATCCGAGCGGTCCGCTGACGTTGAGCGCGATCGCGGGCGCGCTGCGAAACCACCTCTCCGCGGGCGATCCGCTTGCGGGTTACGCCGACCGGCTCGAGGATCCGGCGCTGCGCTCAACGGTCCGCGGCTTTCTCACGGGCAGCATCGACCTCGTGGTCCGCCTGAGCGGGCCGCGGTTTGCGGTGATCGACTACAAGACCAACTGGCTCGGGCCGATCGACGAGGAGCTGACGCTCGGCCATTACCGGCCCGACGCACTCGCAAACGAGATGGTTCGCGTTCACTACGCGCTCCAAGCACTGCTGTACACGGTCGCGCTCCACCGCTACCTGCGCTGGCGGCTGCCCGGGTACGAGCCCGGTCAGCATCTCGCGGGCGTGCTGTATCTGTTCTTGCGGGGAATGGCCGGTGCGCAGACGCCGGTGCTCGCCGGCGCGCCGTGCGGAGTGTTCAGTTGGCGCCCGCCGCCCGCGCTCGTGCAGGAGCTCAGCGACGTACTTGACAGGGGCGCGCTGTGAGCGCAGTAGCGAGAGATCCCCAGACCGATCCGTTCGATTCGCGCGTGGTCGCCGGCGCTTCGGGGCTCCTGCGCGAGTTCAACACGATCGGGCTGCTCTCGCCGGCGGACGTGCACGTCGCAAACCGGATCGCTGCACTCCTCTCGGTGCAGGACGAGCAGGTACGCCTCGCGGTCGCGCTCGCGGTCCGCGCCCCGCGGCTCGGCCACGTGTTCGTCGATCTGGCGACGATCGCGCAGACCGCCTCGGTCGAGTCCGAGGAGCCGGTCGATCTCTCGGTTCTGCCCTGGCCGCGTCCTGAGGCATGGGCGCAAGCGCTCACATCCAGCGGCCTGGTCGCGGTCGGCGAAGGGGGAGAGCGCGGCGACCGGCCGCTGCGCCTGCTCGGGTCCCGCCTGTATCTCGACCGCTACTGGCGCGAGGAGCGCCGCGTCGCTACAGACCTACAGGAGCTGGCCGCCGGCCGCCCCGCCGCCGCGGACGCCGCCGCGGACTCGCTCGCTCGCAGCCTCGAGCGACTGTTCACCGCCGCACGTGAGGATCGCCAGCGGCTGGCCGCGGAGGCTGTGCTCACGCACAGCTTCGCGGCGATCGCGGGCGGACCGGGCACAGGCAAGACGACGACGGTCGCCCGGATCGTCGCGCTGCTCATCGAGCAGGCCGCGGCCGAAGGCCTGCGCCAGCCGCTCGTCGCGCTCGCGGCGCCGACCGGGAAGGCGGCGGCGCGACTGCAGGAAGCCGTCCACGAGGAGGCCGCGCGCCTGCCCGTCGAGGAAACGACCAAGGCGCTGCTGTTCGCTCTGCGCGGTTCGACGCTGCATCGACTGCTCGGCTGGCGGCCCGGCTCACACAGCCGGTTCGCGCACGATCGCGAGAACCGCCTACCCCACGACGTCGTGATCATCGATGAGACCTCGATGGTGTCGCTGTCGCTGATGGCTCGGCTCGTCGAGGCGGTGCGCTCCAATGCCCGTCTGATCCTGGTCGGCGATCCCGGGCAGCTCGCCTCGATCGAGGCCGGGGTCGTGCTCGGAGACATCGTCGGGCCCGCCGACCGCGACCGGCGGTCTCGGGGGCGGCGGACGGCTGGGCGAGGGGATCGTCGTGCTCGAGCGCGTGCACCGGTACGGCAGCGGGATCGCAAAGCTGGCCGAGGCGATCCGGCGCGGGGACCCGGACGCGGCAATCGAAGCGCTTCAGAGCGCATCAGCAGAGGTCACGTGGCTGGCAGTCGACGGCGAGCAGGCGCGAGGCGGACAGCGACCTGCGGGTCGTGAAGGACGGGGCGCTGGCCGCGGGGCGGGCGGTGCTCGACGCCGCCCGGGCGGGCGCCGGGACGCAGGCCCTGGACGCGCTCGGGCGATTCCGGCTGCTGTGCGCCCATCGCCGCGGCCCGCACGGGGTGAGCACCTGGACCGCGCGGATCCAGGCGTGGCTGGTCGAGAAGTTCGCGGACCTCGACCTCGAGCTGCGCGACTACGTCGGTCGCCCGCTGCTGATCACCGAGAACGACTACGAGCTTGGGCTGTACAACGGCGACACAGGCGTGATCGTGCAGCGCCCGGGGGAGCAGATGAGCGCCGTGTTCGAGCGCGGGGGGGAGCTGCTCAGCTTCAGCCCATTGCGACTCGGCGCGGTGGAGACCGTCTATGCGATGACGATCCACAAAAGCCAGGGCTCGCAGTTCGACACGGCCGCGATCCTGCTACCGCCGGCGAGCTCGCGGATCCTGACCAGAGAGCTGCTGTACACGGCGGTCACGCGCGCGCGCGATCGCTTGATAATCGTCGGGGAGGAGCAGACAATCCGCGCCGCGGTGGCCAGGCCGGTGGCGCGGGCGTCGGGACTCAGAGAACGACTGTGGCACGAGGAGGGCGGCGGATGAAGACGGTACGGAAATTCGTTGCGGTTATGTTTACGGTTGTGGCTGTGGCTGTGGCTGTGGCTGCGGCCGCGGCTGCGGTGGGGGCCGGCCCGAGTGCGGCCGCGCGGACCCCGGGACAGCGACAGCACCCGGTCAAGCTGACGGTCGAGGTCAACGGCGACATCCTCGTCCACGGGCCGGTCTGGCAGCAGGCGCTGGTGGACGGGCACGGCACGTATGACTTTGCGCCGATGCTTGATGAGATCGCGCCGTACGTGCGCTCGGCCGACCTGGCGATCTGCCATGTCGAGACGCCGATGACGCCTCGGCCCCCGCAGGGCTATCCGGTGTTCAACACCCCGACGCAGCTGGCGCGTGCGATCAAGCAGACGGGCTGGCGGATCTGCGACACCGCGTCCAACCATTCCGTCGACCAGGGGCAATACGGGATCGACCAGACCGGTCTTGCGCTGGACCGGGCGGGCGTTCTGCATACCGGCTCGTTCGCGTCGCCGGCAGCGCAGCGCCGGGCGCTGATCGTGACGGTGAAGGGCATCAAAGTGGCGTTTCTGGCATACACGGAGATGACAAACGGCATCCCGCTTCCGAATCCGTGGTCGGTCAACATCGCCGGCGTCGATGCCGTCCGCAGCGCCGCGCGCGCCGCGCGGCGCCACGGAGCCCAGGTCGTGATCGTCAACTTCCACTGGGGGCAGGAGTTCCAGTCGCAACCGAGCGCGTTTCAGCTCGGCCTCGCCGAGGCTCTTGCGGCGGATCCCGACATCACCGCGATCGTCGGCCAGCACGTTCACATCGTGCAACCGATCGCTCGCGTCCGCGGCAAGCTCGTCGTCTTCGGTGAAGGCCAGCTGCTCTCAAACCAATCGGGGGCCTGTTGCCCGGTGCAGACCCAGGACGGGATGCTTGTGTTCCTGCATATCGTCGTTACCGCCCGCGGCGGGAGCGTCGCGAGCATCGGCTACATGCCCACCTGGGACCGCCACCCCGACTACACGGTGCTCCCGATCGGCGAAGCGCTGCGCCGTCATCAAGCGCCGGCGGATGTGCTGCGGGCCTCATACGACCGCACGACATCGGTCGTCGGCCGGATTCGGCATCTGCTCGGACCGCTGCCGGGACGGCTTCCCTAAGTGAAGGTGCCACTGAGCCGGTAGTTCCCCACGAACAATCGTGCGGAAACGACCCGATGTAGATCGAGCCCGAGCGCGCAAGAGTCGCGTACGGTGGACCGGACAGAGCCACACCTGAATCCCGGCCTGACTCGCCGGGCCGCGCTCGGGACCGCAGTCGGGACTGCGCTGACACTCCCATTGGCTGCCGGCGTCATCCCAGCCGAGGCCCACCGAAGCACGGGTACCGCCGACTTCGGCAGCGGCGGCACGCCGATGCAGCTTGCCGCCGTCGCAGCGCTGGCTAAGCGGATCGGTGATGGAGAACCGGTGGCGATCGTCGATCTCGCCGCGGTCGATCGCAACTCCCGTCGGTTGAGGACGTGGAGCACGCGGAACCAGATCGCGTGGCGCCCCGCGTACAAGACGCTGCGATCCCCTGAGCTGCTCGCGTACGTGCTGGGCAAGCTCGAGCGCCCCCGAGTGATGATCCATCACCTCCGCGACTTGGCTCAGGCGCTCCATCATGTGCCCGTGGGTACGGACTTCCTGATGGGGTATCCGCCGACGCTCGGGGAGCTGGCCCACTACATGCGCTCGGCACCGCCGCGTGGCGAGCGTCGGCACACATTGCGGATCAACGTCGACTCAATCCAGTTGCTCCGAGCCGTCGACGAGCTGTCGAAGCACAGCCCGCGCGCGCTGCCGATCGACGTCGTGCTGGAGATCTACAACGGCATCCCCCGTGGCGGATTCGATCCAGGCACCGAGCTGACCGAGGCGCTGAAGCTATTGCGCTCGGCCCATGGCAGGCTACGGCTAGGCGCACTGCTCTGCTACGACGCGCTCGCCTCGGCCGCAAGCGATCCCCCGACGCGCAAGACCGCCGCGCAGTTCGCACAGCGCAACCTAACCGAGGCCTACAGGTCGGTGGTCGCGCAGGTTCACGACCTCGTCGACCTCAAGGCCTTCGTCCGCAACGGGCCGGGCTCGTCCAACTACCCGAACTGGGCTGGGAGCACGGCGGCGAACGAGTTCTCGGCCGGATCGGCCGTCCTGTTCGCCGACTATCTCGATCCATACGACATCTCGGCTGGTTTAGCCAAGGGGCTCTACCTGTGCGCCCCCGTGCTGCGGCTCCCGAAGAACCGATTTCTCGACAAGGGCCCGATCTCGATCCCGCCGGGAACGGAGCCGGTATACATCAAGTCCGGCGGTTGGCCGACCGGGAATAACCCGACGCTGTCGAAGCTCGTGTATCCCTCGGGGCTGCTCGAAGGACCTCTCTACGGCCGCGGCTCGAACGCCTCTGGACTGATCCTCGCCCGTCGCGGGCAGCTGAGGCCAGGTGACTATGTGGTCGAAACCGCCCAGCAGGTGATGGAGGGCCAGGATTACTTCGGCGCGCTGTATGCCGCCCGAGACGGGAAAGTTCGCGGCCTGTGGCCGACCGTGTCTCGCTGGGTGGGCCAACGCGAGGAGCTGCCCTGACAGTGATGCGGCCGGGGGCCCGATGCTGAAGGGCTGGCATGATCTGTGGATGCCAACCCGAGCTGCGAGCGCTGCTACCGGGCCACCGACTGAGCGCGATCTGGCCCCGACGGAGTTCATCGATTCCACGCACCCGGCGGTCGAGGCGTTCCTGACCCGCGTCGCTGCGGGCGCCGACGACTCCGAGGTTGCGCGCCGCCTGTTCGCGGCGGTGCGGGATGAGATTCGATACGACCCGTACCGGATGCCGACCGACCCCGCCGCCTACCGGGCCAGCTCCGTGCTCGCGGCGCGGAGGTCGTTCTGCGTGCCGAAGGCCGTGCTGCTGACCGCTGCGGCGCGGGCTGCCGGCATCCCGTCCCGGCTCGGGTTCGCCGACGTCCGCAACCACCTGCAGTCCGACCGGCTGCGCGAGCAGATGGGAACCGATCTGTTCATCAAGCACGGCTACAGCGTGCTGTTCCTGAGCGGTCGCTGGCTGAAGGCGAGTCCCGCGTTCAACGCCGAGCTGTGCGCCCGGTTCGGCGTCGCGCCGCTGGAGTTCGATGGCGAGACGGACGCGCTGCTGCACGCGTTCTCGGGCGACGGCTCGAAGTACATGGAGTACATCGAGGACCACGGCAGCTTCGACGACCTCCCGCTCGAGGAGCTGCTCGAGGACTACAGACGGGCGTATCCGGGATTGGCCGTCGCAGCGTAAGCAACTGGATCGCGATTCAAGTCTCCGGGGGGCGCATGTCGATCGCCCGGTCATGACGAGCGACGATCTGGTCGCGATGGCGGAGACGATTACTGATTTCGAGGGCGCGGGCCCGCGGGCCGCTGGCGGCTAGGCAGGCGCACAGGGAAGCCCTCACGCCGGCTGGGTTGCGCGTGGGGACTAGGTGGGCCGGATGCGGCTTGGGACAGGTGTCGTTGTGCTGGGGTCCCTGCCGCCGTTGCCGGTTGACGCTCATACCCCGGAGGGGTGACCCGGAGCGGGGGCGCGAAACAGACACGATCTGCCGCAGTCCACCGCCTTTTGCGAGGTGAGGGAGATGGTGTCCGTATACCGGTAGCGATCGCCCTCAGCTCCCAGAACCGAGCGAACCGCGGTTGATTGTGTCTGTTTTGGTTCGCCGATCCGAGCCGGATCCCGTCCGGCAACAGCTCCCCCAGTCCACCGCCTCCGGGGAGGTGCGGTGAAGGCAATGACGAGCGAGCTTGGCGGGTTCTCGACGTTTGACAACCCCCGACATTCCGGCAACACCCACCTCAAGGGCGCAGGGAAAGGTGGGCGGTGGCAGGCTCCGAGCCGTGGCACCGGATTTCACGGGGCGCAAGGTCACTCCGCGCGCGCCGTGAGTGCGACTCGGATTCGCCGCCCTTCCCAGCGCCGTTCCTCACAGGCGAAACCGCGACGGCACGCTCGGCGCCGGCCCCCCGCATCACGATCAACCAGCCACCGCTGCGACGTGGCGCCCTTCCTCGAGGTACACGCAACGCTTCCGGCCGGCGACCGCCGAGACCCGGCGCCGGAGCGGCCCGCTCAGCAACTCCAGCGCGTCCGCGAGCTCGGCGAGCCGGTGCTCGGTGATCTCCGTGCCGTCCAATGTGATCGCGGCGAGCTGCGCGGCGGTGAAGACGCCGCAGTCGAACAGGAACCTGACGCCGCTTGGGCGGCTGGTCTTGGAGCGCAGGAAGTCGACGCAGGCGAGCCGGCCGCGCTCGATCCGCAGGCCGCACTCCTCGAACGCCTCGCGCCGGCAGGCCTCCCAGGGCGACTCGTCATTTGGTTCGATCTGGCCGCCCGGGATCGTCCAGCCCTTCTTGTAGCTCGGCTTGAGGATCAGCAGCCGTCCAGCATGATCGTGGATCAGCGCGCCGGCCGAGGCGGCAATCCTCGGAACGTCGGCAAATGGTTGATCGTCGGCCACCCGGTGATCATGCCTGACCGCCGCCGTTTCGGCCGACCCTACGACGCGACCCGCTTCATCCGACGCGCCGGTGCAGGGGCGAGCGCCCACGCTTGCCGGCCGCCTCGAGGATCCCGATCGTCCGCAGGCAGTAGACCGTCCGTTGCGCCAACACCACGCCGCAGCCGAGCAGCGATGCCAGCTCGCGCGTGCTGAACGCGTCTGCTGGGAGCTCAGGCAGCAGCCCCAGGACGTCGCCGCGATCGCGAAGCTCAACGCGGTCGAGCACCTCGACGAGCCGCCGCTGGCCAGGATCGCGAGTCCGCCGCGCAGATCTGACAGGGCCGGCGCCGCGGATGTGATCCTCGCGCAGCAGGAGCACCTCGATCACGAGGTTGGGGTGCGTCAGCAGCGCCGGGAAGGCGACGAGCCGATCGAATATCTCAAGCGCTGTCGCACGCCGAGGGGAGCGGCGGACCCGGCCAACCTGACCAAGCTCGTCGACGCGCACGATCCGCCGCTCGGCCGCGACGGGGTACACGATCCGCATCCGGTGCTCATCCAGCAGCGCGTCGAGCTTGGCGCCCAGGGGGCCGAAGCCGCCGGTCTGCACCTCGACGAGCTCTCCGTCCACGCGGACGAGGTCGATCACAAACCGCCCCACGCGGACCTCGAAGCGGTCGCCAGCCCGGGCCAGCATGCTCTTGATTGCGGCGTGCAGCGGACCCTCGCGCATCACGCCGATCTGGGGCGCGGCTTCCACAGTGGGCATCCTGAGCTATTCGGCGGCGCCGAGGATCGTCCTGTCAAGCGCCTCGACGCGCGGCCGGGACCAAATATCGGTAGTTAGCCCGGATCATGTCCGTACCGGATCGCGGGTGCCTTGCGCTGTTTGGTATTCGATAATCCAAGTAGGCGATTGGTCCGCCCGGTGGCGGCTCAGTGGGTGCCATCCCTAGCTCACGCACCCGGCCCCGCTCGCTACTCGAGCGGCGAGAGTTCGACTCTCTCAATCGCTCTGGCAAGCTATTGCGGATGAATCTTGGTCGGTTTGGGGTGTGGACGTCCTACCGGGCAATCGGCCGGGAGAACGCCGGCGATGCGGCGAGGCTCGTCGAGCGCCTTGGCTTCGGGGCGTTCTGGCTCGGCGGCTCGCCCCGGCTCCCCGACATCCGGTCGCTGCTGGAAGCGACCGATCGGCTGATCGTCGCGACCGGGATCGTGAACGTGTGGCAATACGAGCCCGTCCAGCTCGCGGCCGAGTACGCGCAGCTTTTCGATGAGTTTCCGGGGCGGCTGCTCGTCGGCATCGGCATCGGGCACCCCGAGGCGACGAGCGACTACGCAAAGCCGCTTTCCACGATGCGCGCCTTTCTCGACGAGCTTGATGGTTCGGCTACGCCGATCCCCCGCGAGCAACGCTGCCTTGCCGCCCTCGGCGAGAAGATGCTCGAGCTCAGCGCGCAGCGCGCCCGCGGTGCCCACACCTACTTCGTCCCGGTGCAGCACACCGGCCTCGCGCGTGCGCTTGTCGGCCCGCAGGCGCTGATTGCTCCCGAACTGGCATGCGTGCTCGAGGCGGACCCCGACGCAGCCCGAGCGAGCGCGCGGCGGTATGCCGCGCTCTACCTCGGGTTGCGCAACTACACGAGCAACCTGCTCAAGTTCGGGTTTAGCGAGGACGACATCGCCGCCGGCGGCTCGGACCGGCTGATCGACGCGGTGATCCCGCACGGCTCGGCAGGGGAGATCGCGACGGTGGCCCGGGCGCACCTTGACGCCGGCGCCAACCACGTCTGCCTGCAGCCGCTCGGTGCGCACGGGATTCCGCGCGAGCAGTGGACCGCGCTTGCCTCGGCGCTGATCAGCTAGCTGCTGGCGCGTCCGTCGGCCAGAGCCTGCCAGATCCGCTCCGGAGTGATCGGAAGCTGGCGAAGCCGGACACCGCCGGTGGCGGCGGCGACCGCGTTCGCGACAGCGCCGGGGACGCCCACGACCGGAGCCTCGCCGACTCCCTTGGCGCCAAACGGCCCCTCGGGCGCCGGCACCTCGACAATCAGCGCGTCGATCGGAGGGACGACGGCGGCGCTCGGTAGCGCGTAATCCATGAAGGTTCCAGCGACTTGCTGGCCCTGGTCGTCGTAAGCCAGCTCCTCCAGTAGTGCCCATCCCAGGCCCTGTGCCGTGCCACCGTGCATCTGTCCCTGCACCAGCGCGGGGTTCAGGGCCCGGCCGACGTCCTGCGCGATCACGTGTCGCAACACCGTGACCGCGCCCGTCTCGGGATCGACGCGAACGTGCGAGAGGTGGGCGGCGGATTGCGGCGCCTGCGGCTGCGCGACCCGTCCATGCCCTTCGACGGGCGGATAGGGGCTGCCGAAGCGCAGGATCTTCGACGCGAGCTCTTCGATTGCAAGTGCTTTGGCCGGCACGCCGGCGGGCTGGATTGCGGCGTCGACGATCTCGAGGTCCTCGGGTGCGATCTCGAGTTCCTCGGCGGCCACGGCCAGCAGCGCCTCGCGCGCTTGCACCGCTGCGCGCTCGACCGCCCGGCCGACCGTGTAGGTGACCTTGCTGCCGCCGCTCGTTCCGGCGTAAGGCGCGCTGGAGGTGTCGGCGTTGACGACCCGCACGCGAGCGGGGTCAAGCCCGAAGGCCTCGGCCGCGATCGTCGCGAACCCGGTCTCGACCCCGGTCATGTCGGCGGCCCCTGTGATCACCGTCAGGCTCCCGTCTGCGTCAAGGCGGCAGACGGCGGCGGCCGGCTCATAGCCACCCGGCCACCATCCGACGGACAGGCCGACCCCCTCGCCTACCGGCAGCTCGTCCGCGCGAAGCCCACAGCGGATGCTCAGCCACGCGCTCCAAGCATGCGCGCGCGCCGAATACGGGGAACGGCTGGCCGGATGGAGCGCGGTCGCCTTGCACCGCGACGTTGCGCAAACGCAGCTGCAGCGGATCGATCTGCAGGCGTGCGGCGAGCTCGTCGATCAGTGACTCGACCGCGAACGCCGCCGGCGGCGCGGTCGGCGCGCGATAGGCGCCGAATGTAACCCGGTTGGTCGCGATCCCGAGGGCGGTCAGATCGTGCGCCTGCCAGCGGTAAGGACCGGCGGTCAGCATTGCCGCGATCGATTCGACGCCGAAATCGTCGGTACTCCCTCGGTCGACGAGCACGCGCGAGCGGATCGCAGTGAGCTGCCCGTCCCCGTCGGCGCCGAGCTCCAGCCTCGAGCACCTGCGCGCCGGCAGGGTTCGTCGCCGCGATGTCCTCGCTGCGCGTCATCGCCAGTCGCACCGGTCGGCGCAGCAGCAGCGCTGCCGAGGCGACCAGCGGCTCGACGATCATCATCTTGCCGCCGAACGCGCCACCGAGGGTCGCGGTGCGCACGCGGATGCGATCGATCGGCAGACCGAACAGCTTCGCCAGCGAATCACGCGTCGCGAACGGTGCCTGGGTCGCGCTCCAGACCGTCAGCTCGCCATCGGGCTCGAGCCACGCGGTCCCCGCCTGGGGCTCCAAATAGCCCTGGTAGATCCACGGTGTCGTGAACGTCGCCGCGGACAACCGTGTGGCTCGCGGCGAGCGCCGCCTCGACGTCGCCGTGCTTGCAGGCGGGCGGTGCCCAGGACGTTCTCAGACAGCTCCACAGAATCACCCAGACCGCCGGCGGACACCGAGGCATGGGCATCGCCGAGATCCGATCCGGCGCCGCCTGCCCTGGTCGTGGTCCGCGCGCGGGGCGACCCGGGGCGCGCTGCGTCCTCGAGGCTGAGCACCGGCGCCAGCGGCTCGAGCTCGACCTCGACAAGCTCCGCGCCGTCCTCGGCCAGCGCCTCGCTCTCGGCGACGACGATCGCGACCGGCTGGCCGGCGTAGATGACCTCCTGCGCCGCGAGCGGCTCATACGGACGTCCTGGCCCGCTGCCGGTGAGCGGCAGGTCGGCGGCTGTCAGCACGGCAACCACACCTGCAAGCGCCTCGGCCGCGTCGGTCCGGATCACGGAGATCAGCGCGTGCGCCTCGTGGGCCAGGACGAGCCGCGCGTGTAACAACCCCGCGATCGGCGCATCGGCGGCGAACCGGGTGCTGCCGCGCACCTTCGGCTCTGAGTCTCGGCGGGGGGTTGAGACGCCGATCGCTCCCACAACTGGGGAACCTAGCACCCGTGTGCGAGCTCGTTCACAGAACAGCACAATGACGGTCGGTACAGTGAGCGAACGTCCTTACACCTCCTTGGAGCGCGATGCTTGGACTGAGTCGGTGGTGCATCGCCCACCGCCGGTGGGTGATTCTCGGCTGGATCGCGATCGCGATCGGCACGACCGTGGTCGCTGCAGTCGTCGGTCGCCAGTACGCGAACGTGTTCGGCCTGCCTGGAACGGAGACGCAGCGGGTCGCTGACCTCCTCGACAGCGAGTTCAAAGCGCAGAGCGGCGACGTCGACACGATCGTGTTTCACACGTCACGAGGCACCGTCACCGACCCAGCCGTCCGCGCCGCGATCGCGCCGTTGCTGGTTGCAGTCACGAAGATGCCGCACGTCGTCAGCGTGATCAGCCCGTACACGGCCGCCGGAGCCGTCCAGGTCTCACGCGATCGCCAGACCGCATTCGCAACGATCAACTACGACAAGCGCCCGAATCTGCTGCCCAACAACACGGGCAAGCCCGTCCTCGACGCGATCAAGGCCATCAAGGTGCGCGGACTGCAGCTCGCCGCCGGCGGCCAGGTGATCGAGCAGGCCCAAGGGTTCAACATCGGTCCCGCCACCTCGGTCGGCGTCGCCGCCGCGCTCGTGATCTTGCTGCTGACGTTCGGCTCACTGGTCGCGGCCTCGATGCCGATGATCACCGCGGGTCTGGGGCTGATCACCGGGATCGGGCTCATCGGGCTCGCCACCCAGATCACCGATCTGTCGAACATCGCACCCGAGCTGGCGGTGATGATCGGATTGGGCGTCGGCATCGACTACGCCCTGTTCATCGTCACGCGCTTCCGGGAGAACTACGGGCGCACGGGCGATGTGGAGGACTCGGTGATGCAGGCGATGGACACGTCCGGCCGCGCGATCCTGCTCGCGGGCACGACCGTGGTCATCGCGTTGCTCGGCATGTTTCTGCTCGGCGTGAGGTTCCTGTACGGTCTGTCGATCGCGTCGGTGCTTGCAGTGCTGCTGACGATGCTCGCGTCGCTGACCGTGCTGCCCGCGTTGCTCTCGAAGTTCGGCACGCGGATCGCGCGCCCGAGCCGTTCCGCTCGGCGCCGAGAGGCCAATGGAACCCCGCCGCGCCCCTCGGCGTGGCGGCGCTGGAGCGTGACGGTGCAATCGCACCCAAAGTCGTTGGCGGCCGCGTCGCTGGCGGTGATGCTCCTGTTCCTGGTGCCCGTGTTCGGGATGCGACTCGACTCCAGCGACGCCGGCAACGATCCCCCGGACACGAGCACCTACCTCGCGTTCAACTTGCTCTCACACGGGTTCGGAGACGGTTTCAACGGACCGCTGCTGATCGCGGTGCAATCCGATCAGAAACTTCAACCCGCCGCACTCTTGACATTGCGAGCGGCTGTCGCGCGGACGCCCGATGTCGTCGCGGTCACCGCGCCCCGGCTCGGGCCTTCGGGGAAGATCGCCGTGTTCCAGGCGTATCCGCGCTCCGCTCCGCAGTCACAAGCGACCACGGATCTCGTCAACCATTTGCGCCACGATCTGCTGCCGCCGCTCAAGCGCCGGCTCGGGGTGACTCCACTGGTCGGCGGCTTCACCGCCGGCTCGGTCGACTTCGCCGCCGTGTTGTCGAGCAAGCTGCCGCTGTTCATCGGGGTGGTCGTGGTGCTGTCGATGTTGCTGCTGTTCGTGATCTTCCGCTCGCTCGTGATTCCGGTGCAGGCCGGATTGATGAATCTGCTCAGCATCGGCGGGGCGCTCGGAGCCACCGTCGCCGTTTTCCAGAACGGATGGTTCGCCGGCGTGCTCGGCATCTCGCCGGGCCCGGTCGAGCCGTGGATCCCCGTGCTGATGTTTGCGGTCGTCTTCGGCCTCTCGATGGACTACGAGGTGTTCCTGATTTCCCGCGTCCGCGAGGAGTGGGTGCGCCACCGGGATCCATCACGTGCGGTTGCCGATGGGATCGCCTTCACCGGCCGCGTGATCAGCGCCGCGGCCGCGATCATGGTGTGCGTATTCCTGTCGTTCATGCTCGGAAACGAGCGGTCGATCAAGGAATTCGGCTTCGGCCTCGCGGCCGCGGTGTTCCTCGATGCGATCGTCGTGCGCTGCGTCCTGCTTCCGGCCATACTGGAGCTGCTGGGACCGCTGACCTGGCGCCTGCCGCGATCGCTTGACTCGCGGCTGCCGCGAATCAACATCGAGGGCAGCGCCGCAGCGGCCGCGGTTCAGAACGGTGATGGACTCCTCGACGGCGCGGGCATGCCCGCGACTGGGGCGCCGCGGGGTGCGGACGAAGACGTGACCGTCTCGTGACCTCGGTCAGCACCGGCGAGGTGCTGCAGGGTGTGTGGCGTTTCGAGGTCGCGCACCCTGAATGGACCGAGGAGGAAGGGGGTGAGGATGGCTGGGAGCGGATCGTCGCCTGGTGGGCCCTGCGGACCAGCCGTGGGTTGCTGCTGATCGATCCACTCGTACTCGATTGGGAGCAGCTTGACGGGATGGTCGCTGAGCACGGCGGCTGCGCTGGGATCGTGCGCACGATCCACTGGCACGAGCGCACCGTTGCGCAGGCTGCTAGGCGCTACGACGCCGGCTTCTGGAGCGGGCCGGCGCCGGACGGCGCCGAGCTTGCGCCGATCGATCATGTGCTCATCGACGGTCAGGAGCTGTGGGACGGAATTCAGGCGTTCTCGATGGAGCGGGCGGATGAGGTCGCGCTCTGGCTGCCGGCGCACGCGGCCCTGGTGTTCGGCGATGCGATGCTGAGGCGCGAGAGCGGCCAGCTTCGTGTGTGCCCGGAGTCATGGACCCAGCCGCCCACTGGTTCAGCCCGCTTGCGCGAGCTGCTCGGCAACCTAGCGCGGCTGCCGTTGGAACACGTCCTTGTCGAGCACGGTCCGCTGGTCCTCGGAGACGGCCGTCAGTCAGTGATCGCTGCGATCAGCTAGTACCCTCCGCCCGCAGCGATCAAGGAGCGCGGAAGCTATAGCCGGTTTCAACGTGGTCATCTGCGGTGCTGGGATCGCGGGCGTCGAAGGTCTATTGCGGCTGCGGCGGCTGGCCGGCGACCAGGTCGCCGTGACCCTTGTGAACCCGGAGGACGAATTCGTCTGCCGCCCGCTGGCTGTCCTGGATGCATTCGGGCCGGCTGGTGCAGGGCGCTATCCGCTACAGAAGATCGCAGCCGACGCCGGGGCAACCTGGGTCAAAGACCGCCTGGTCCGGGTCGATGTCGACGCTTCGGTTGTGCACACGGGCCACGGTGACGAGTTGCCCTTTGACGCGATGTTGCTGTCGCTCGGCGCGCGCGAGTCTTCACCGTACGAGCATGCCCACGTGTTCTCCGACCGCGGTGCCGATCAGAGCTTCCGGGGCATCGTGCAGGAAATCGAGTCCGGTCGCTTGACGAGCCTCGCGTTTGTGGTCCCGGACTGGCCCGTGTGGCCGGTCCCGTTGTACGAGCTCGCGTTGCTGACCGCAGCGCATGCGCGCAGGCTCGGCAAGGAGCTGACGAGCACGTTCATCACACCCGAGGTACGACCACTGAAGGCCTTCGGCCAGGCGGCCGGGGAGGCGATCGTGCGGCTGCTGACCGACGCCGGGATCGATCTCCAGATGGGGGTCGTCGCGCGGGTCCCGACGCCCCACTTGGTGACATTCGCCGACTCGCAACGGGAGGCACAACGGATCATCACCGTGCCGCGGGTCACCGGCCCGGCGGTGCCGGGACTGCCAGCCGGGACCGGCTGGTTCGTGCCGATTGACCAGCGCTGCCGCGTACGAGACACGGGCGGCCGCGTGTTCGCCGCCGGCGACGTCACCGACTTCGCCGTCAAGCACGGCAGTCTCGGCGCCGAGCAGGCCGACACCGCGGCGGCGGGGATCGCGCATCTCGCCGGTGCGGGGGAACGTCCACCGCCGTTTGAGCCGCTGATCCGAGGCACGTTGCTGACCGGTGATCGCCCGCTGTATCTCGCCGCGCGGGTGATCGAAGGCGTCGGCTGGCTCACGGAGCTCTATGCGCAACCACCATGGCCCGCGGAGCACAAGGTCGCGGCCGAGGAACTCGGCGCGTACCTGAGCGCGCTCGATGCGGCCGCGCAACCGCCGGCGTAGTTCGTCGGTCGCGGCGGGCGGCGGGCGGCGTGCGGCGTACGGCGTGCGGCGTGCGGCGTGCGGCGTGCGGCGTGCGCGAGAGGGTGGTCGCATTAACCAAAAACACGGTGGGTTCTACGACCACCCCCCGGAACGTGACCGAGCTCAGATGCGAGCACCGCGAGGAACGCGCGGCTGATCACACGGTAGCCCAGGGGCGTGCCGTGTGGGTTCTGCGGGCGCTGGCAGACACCGGTGTAGCGGCAGATGTTCGCGACCGCCACCGGCACGCGCCCGTGGCCCCGCAGCGTCGTCACGTGGCGGAGGTCGTGGATCGCAAAGGCGCCCGCGACATCCGCAAGGCCGATGCCGGCCGGTCGATATGCGTCTGCGAGCGTCAGGTTCAGCGAGTCGACGATCTTCAACGACTTCGGGACGAGCGCGCGCAACGACCCTCCCTGCAGCCACCACGAAAGCGCCGGGTCGTAATAGTTCATCGCGAGGATCGGGGTCCTGGGCCCGGCGGCTGCGCGCAATGTCCTCGCGATCTTCGCCACATTCGCACGAGTTCGTGAGAGCGTGGAGCTGATGCATGCGAGCGCAACCGAAGGGCCGGTGCCGCAGGCAGCCCCGATGTCGTTGCCGCCGATGTCGATCGTGACGAGGTTGATCGCGCGGCGATACCGATGGAGAAACCGGACCGCGCGGCTCAGCTGCGCTCCGGCCGCGCCGGTGCACAGATCGCCGGTCATCAGCGTCGCGCTGGTGGCTCCCAGACAGGCGATGTTCACCAGTTGCAGGTCGTGCTGACCCCGACGGCGCTGGGCGTAGAGGTCATCGACGTATCCGGCGTTTGGCTGGGCCGGAGGCGCCTGAAACCCGGCCGCGAGCGAATCGCCGAGGGCCAGGTAGTAGTGCGCGCCAAATGATGCCGCCGGCACGCACAGCAGCGATCCCGCGCAGGCCGTGCACGCGATCAGCAGGCGTCGCCATGAAGACATGGCAGCACCATACCCACGACTCGCCGATCAGCGACCACCGCGGTTGCGGCCGACCACCCGCAGATGCTGGAACGGCCGCCCGTCGCGCAGTTCGCGGACGACCGCCTCGACCAGTCCCTCTCCACCCACGCTCCGGCCGTCCGTGACCGCGCTCACATGTGCGCGCTTGCTCTGGATCAGCCGCGCCATCGTCTCATCGATCGTGTTGGCGGCCAGCAGATACCAGGCGGTGACGGCGTCGCGCTGCCCGATCCGGTGGCAGCGGTCCTCGGCCTGGTCGTGCATCGCGGGTGTCCACTCGAGTTCGAGGAACGCCACGTTCGAGGCGCGCGTGAGGGTGATGCCCTGAGCCGCGACTCGGGTCGCGCCGATGATCAGCGACGGGCCGGACGCCGACTGGAAGGCGGCGATCGCCGCCTCGCGAGCCGCGAGCGAGTCCGCGCCGAGCAGGTGCAGCGCATCCGGGAACCGCTTCAGCACCGCGTCCTGAACTTCGACGTGGCGCGCGAACACGACCAGTGGCTCGCCCGAGGCGAGGAAGTCCTCGATCCAGGCCAGCGCCGCCGCCAGCTTCCCGCGGGCAGCCAGACGCTGCAAGGTCCCAAGTTGCGCCAGGCGCTCGGCGCGCAGCGTCGCCGCGATCCGCGCGTTCAGCTCCGACAGATCCAGTGGCTGCGAGCGCAGCCACTCGATCACGTTCTTCTCGGCCAGCCGGTATTCGGGATCGTTGGTGAGCGCGACCGGCACCACCACTTGCCGCTTGGCCGGAAGCTGCGGCAGCACGTCGGATTTCAGCCGCCGGACGAAGCAGTGCCGGCGCAGATGCCAGTGCAGGCGCTCCTCGCTGAGCTGACCGCGGAACTGCTGCGAGAAGCTGGCTCCCGAGCCGAAGTCCTGTAGACGCCCGATGACTCGCAACTGCGCGATCAGCTCTTCGGCATGGTTGAGCACCGGCGTTCCGGTCAGCGCCAGCCGCAGGCCGGCCGCGTCCACGGAACCGGCAAGCGCGCGCACGGCCTGGGTGCGCTTGGCGCGCGGGTTCTTGCAGTAGTGAGACTCATCGACGACCAGCGCGCGCGGGCGAAAGCGGGCCAACGCCTGCCGGTGGTGAGCGACGATCTCGTAGTTGATGATCGTGATCTCCCCCCGTGGCGGGACCGCTGTGCGACCCTCGACGACCGCGATCGACCGGTGTGGGAGCCAGCGCTGCGCTTCTCGCTGCCATCCGAGCTTCATCGACGCGGGGCACACGACGATCGCCGGGTAGGCGTGATCGGCCTCGAGTGCGGCGAGTGCCTCGACGGTCTTGCCGAGCCCCTGCTCGTCCGCGAGGAAAGCGCCACGTGCGTCGAGCACGTAGCGGACGCCCGCCCATTGGAATGGCGCGAGCTCGCCACCCAGTACGCGAGCGGTCTGCGCGATCGGCTCTCCGTGATCGGCCCGTGAGCGGCGGATCGCGTCGGCTGCCTTACGGCGCTCGTCGAGCAGCAGCTCCAGGAAATGCGCGGCCACCGGCGTGAGCTGCACCTCGTAGCGGGCGACGAACGCATCCAGCTCCTCGGCCAGCCACGGATCGAGCGGCACCGCGAGGGTCCCCTCCGCGCCGGGTAGCCGCGCAAACGCGGGGCCGATCTCCGGATCCCAGACGACCTCCAGACGCAGCTCCTCGCCGTTGAGGCCCCGGAACCACACGAGCCTCGCCGGAGGGGGGACTTCGCCGGCCTCCACGCTGCAAGCGCAGCGCTCCGCAGCCGCGCTCAAGCGTGCCGATGCCTGCTCGCGCAGCGCCTTCACGGCGTTCTCGGTCAGTGGCACGAGCAGTCTGCCTTCGAGCTCGAGCGCGCCTTCCAGGAGCGCCTCCGGCACCGGTCCTGCGAGCGTTTCCAGCACCCACCAGCCTCGCCCATCGTGGCGGGTGGTGCGTACGTGGCCGATCCAGCGCTGTGTGATCGCAGACAGCCAACGCTGGACCTCGGGATCGACCGTCAGTTCCGGATAGCGCTCCAGCACCTCCGCGACCTTGATCCCGGTCCAGTCCTCGGCCGGCGCCGACCACTCACGCGTGTCCCAGTCAAACCGCCGGCGCGGGATCGTCCGCACGAGATCGACAAGCGTGCGGTCGTAAGGGAACGCGAGCACGACAAACGCCTGGCCGGCGGAATCGTGGCGCAGTTCGACGTTCGCGCGGCGGGTGACAAGCTCCATCAGCGATGGACGCTAGCGGCTGCCCGGGACGGGCAGTCGCGGCGCCGCTCGTGGGGGCGTTGGGGGACCGAGAGGGGGCGGCGCGCCAAGCTTGGCTGCAAGCGAGCCGGCTTGCGAGAATCACGGCACACCGTCCATCGCATGGAGGAGAGACCGTGTCGAGTACCGCCGCCCCGCCCATCGCCACCGAGGTCGACCAGTGGCTCTCGCGCTTTGACCACGCGCTATCGCAGGCAGATATCGCCGCCGTCGTGGCGCTGTTCGGAGAGGATTGTTACTGGCGCGACCTGGTCGCGTTCACGTGGAACATCAAGACCGTGGAGGGCAGGGCGGGCGTCGGCGACATGCTCGAGCACTCGCTGTCGCGCACCCACCCGCGCGGGTGGCACACCACCGAGGAGCCGGTAAGCACCGACGGCGTCACCGAGGCGTGGATCGCGTTCGAGACCGAAACCGGGCGCGGCAGTGGCCACCTGAGGCTGATCGACGGCAAGGCCTGGACGCTGCTGACGGCGTTAGATGAGCTCAAGGGTTGCGAGGAGAACGCAGGCGTCAACCGGCCCAAGGGCGTGCAGCACGGCGTCAGCCCGGAGCGCCGCTCGTGGCTCGAGCAGCGTCAGCGCGAGGCGGAGGAATTGGGCTACTCACGCCAGCCGTATGTCGTGATCATCGGCGGCGGTCAGGGCGGGATCGCGCTCGGCGCACGCTTGCGCCAGCTGCACGTGCCAACGATCATCATCGAGCGCAACGCGCGCCCCGGCGACTCCTGGCGCAAGCGCTACAAGTCGCTGTGCCTGCACGATCCGGTTTGGTACGACCATCTCCCGTACATCAAGTTCCCGTCGAACTGGCCCGTGTTCTCCCCGAAGGACAAGGTCGCCGATTGGCTCGAAATGTACACGCGCGTGATGGAGCTCAACTACTGGGGCTCGACGCTTGCCAAGTCCGCACGCTACGACGAGGGCGCCGGGGAATGGATCGTGAGCGTGCTGCGCGACGGGACCGACGTGACGCTGCGCCCGAAGCAGCTTGTGATGGCGACCGGGATGGCGGGACGGCCGCACGTGCCGCAGTTCCCGGGCATGGACGTGTTCAAGGGCGACCAGCACCATTCATCGCAGCATCCGGGGCCCGACGCCTACCGCGGCAAGCGGGCGATCGTCATCGGTTCGAACAACTCAGCGCACGACATCTGCGCGGCGTTGTGGGAGCACGGTGCCGATGTCACGATGGTGCAGCGCTCCTCGACGCACGTTGTCAGGTCCGAGACCCTGATGGACATCGCGCTCGGTGGGCTCTACTCGGAGGAGGCCGTCGCCGCGGGCATGAGCACCGAGAAGGCTGACATGACGTTCGCGTCGCTGCCCTACCGGATCATGGCCGGCCTGCAGGTGCCGGTGTACGAGCAGATCCGCGAGCGCGACGCGGACTTCTACGAGCGTCTGGAGCGCGCGGGCTTCCAGCACGACTGGGGTGAGGACGACTCGGGGCTGTTCATGAAGTACCTGCGGCGTGCGTCGGGCTATTACATCGACGTCGGAGCGTCGGAGCTGGTCGCAAATGGGGACATAAAGCTCCAGCCCGGCCAAGTCGACCACCTGACCGAGGAGGCTGTGGTGATGACCGACGGAACCGAGCTGCCGGCAGACCTCGTGGTCCACGCGACCGGATATGAGTCGATGAACGGCTTCGTCGCCGACCTGATCTCGCAGGAGGTCGCCGACAAGGTCGGCAAGGTCTGGGGCCTCGGCTCGAACACGACCAAGGATCCGGGGCCGTGGGAGGGGGAGCAGCGCAACATGTGGAAACCGACGCAGCAGGAAGGCCTCTGGTTTCACGGCGGCAACCTGCACCAGTCGCGGCACTACTCGCTGTACCTCGCGCTCCAGCTCAAAGCTCGGGCGGAAGGACTGGATACGCCGATCTACGGGCGCCAAGAGGTCCACCACCTGCGCTGAGCGCCGTAGGATGACCCTGAGGAGGCACGCGCGTGGTGACCCCGGAGCGCGTCTGCTGCCTTCTACGGATGCGCCGGGGACGGCTTTGATTCAGCCTCCCGTGGGATGGACAGCATCGAGCGCATTCGTGCGGCGATCGATCTGCGCGAGCCTGACCGCGTCCCGGTCGACCTTCACAACTTCATGCCGGCGGCTCACGCTTCGGAGTGCTCGATGTCGGAGGTGTTCCGCGACGGCGAGCTGCTGGCCGAAGCGATGCTCGCAGCCTGGCGCGAGTTCGGCCACGACATGATCCTGCTCGAGAATGGCACGGCCTGCAACGCGCAGGCCTGCGGCATGGAGGCTCATTATCGGGACGACACCGCGCCGGTCGCCGGAGCACCGCTACTGAGCTCGCTCGCGGACGTGCTCGAACTCGAGGTGCCAGACCCATACACGACGTTCCCGATGTGCGAGATCCTCAAGGCCACTCGCATCCTCGCCGACGAAATAGGCGATCAGGTTTGGATCTGTGCGCGCGCCGATCAGGGCCCGATGGATCTCGCCGCGCAGCTCCGAGGGATAACCGAGTTCATGATGGACCTCGCCCGCGGCAAGAACGACGAGCTGATCCACGCTGTGCTCGATTACTCGCGCCGCGTCGCGACCCGATACGCGTTCGCGCTGATCGAGTGCGGGGGGCATTCGACTTCGATCGGTGAGCCGATGGCCGGTCCGGCGATGATCTCCCCGCGCCACTACCGGCGCTACCCGTGGATCCACGAGAAGCGCATGGTCGACGAGTTACGCCAGCAGGGGATCGTGCTCCATCTGCATATCTGCGGCGACACGACAAAGATCACCGACGAGTTCGTCGCGACCGGTGCGCAGGTGCTGGAGGTCGATCACAAAACCGACGCGCGGCACCTGCTCGACGCCGCCCGCGGCAAGAGTTGTCTTCTGGGGAACATCGACACGAACCTGCTTGCGCTCGGAACGCCGAGCGAGATCGAGGACGCGTGTCGCGAGCTGATCGAGAGCTGCCGGCCAGACGATGGTTTGATCCTCGGACCGGGGTGCGCGCTACCGCCGAGCACCCCGGCCGAGAACGTTCATGCGCTCGTGGAATCCGCCAAGAAGTACACGGCGGGTGGCAGTCGCGTCAGTGCCGCCTGATAGCCGGCACTGCACGCTGGTGCAACTTCTAGGTCGACAGCAGCCGCTGAAAGAACGATCGGTACCGCTGAAGGGCGACGCGGAGATCCTCGGTGGAGATGTCCTCGCCACGACCCCACTGTGCCTCAAGTCGCTCACGTTCCTGCGCGAAGCCTTCCGCCAGTTCCTGCATGAGGCCGGCGACGAGGCGGTCCGCCTCCTCGACGGCGCCGCGGGGCTCATCGACGAACCTGGTCTGCACCGTCTCCCAGCGGCGATGAAACCCGTCGCTGGTCTCGGCGGCCAGCAGCGGCTCGCTGTAGCCGTTCTGCGTCCCTGAGACCGGTGCCTGCGTGCTCCGGTCCTCGGCGGTGGACTGATCGACGCCGGCGCCGGCCTCGCGCTCGCCCACGTCGCCTGCCTGCGCGTCGTTGGGTTTGGCCAGGTCGCGCGTGGTCAGTGCCTGTTGCTTGCTTTCCATGCTCATCGGCTCCTACTCGTCGTCTGATGTGACAGCTCGGGCTGCTCGTGGTGGTGCTCGTATGCGGGATCGTCTGGCGTCAACAGTTCGTCGAACAACGCCCGGAAATGCACCAGCGCTTGGCGCAGCTGCTCCGTGCTTGCGTGTCCGCTGCGGGCACGCCCGGAAATCGCGTGAGCGGCGCGGTAGTTCTCCACGACCAACGGGTGATCAACTGAGATGTCCGCGGCGCGCTGCTCGAAGTCGTCCTCGACGGGATAGCCGCGGTCACGCATGACCTGCTGAACGAGCACATCCGCATCGTCGACGGCGGCGACAGGCTCGTCAACGAACAGACGTTGGGTGGCGTCCCAGCGCTGCACGTACCGTTCCCGTGCCGCCGGCTCCAAGCTGCGAATCTCAAACTGACGGCGCCGCCTTTGCCGTTCGAGCAGCTCTCGCTCGCCGGCGCGCTGACCCTCGCGCTCAGCGACCACCCGCTCGTACTCCGGTCCAAAGCCTTCCCTGAGCTGACGGGAGCGCTGCCGGCGGGCGACGAGCAAGGCCGCCACAACCAACAGCACAACAACGACAGCCACGATAACCCAGATCATCGGGCCCTCCTCTCATCTCGGCGCTTGCGCGATGCGACCCATCAGGGCCCGCGACGCGGGTGGCGTCGCGGAAGCTGTGGTCGCTGGACTTTGACGCTACCCCCGCTTTCCCGGGGCGAATCGGAGGCGGTCCGCGCGGGTACGTACAGACTCGGACAGATGACTGATCTGATCAGCATTGTTGACGCGGATGACGATCTCGCCGACCTGCTCGACGTCTCCGAACGTGAGCGGGCGCGGCGCGAGGCGTTGACGCGCGTACGTCGCTTGTCACCCGGCGAGTGGGACGTCTCGTCCGCGATCGAGCCGGACAAGCACCATCGCGGCTTTCTGATCATCGACGGGTTGCTCTCGCGCGAGGTCGACGTTCTCGGACGCACGTGCGTCGAGCTGCTGGGGGAGGGCGATGTCCTGCGCCCCTGGAGCTGGGACCAGGAAGGCGCGCACGTCCACGCCGAGGTCGGCTGGCTCGTGCTCGAGCCGACACGCTTGGCGGTGCTCGATCACGGTCTGGTCACGCGCATGACGCCGTGGCCGCAGCTCGGCCTCGAGCTGTTCGCACGTGGAACCCGGCGAGCGCATTCGCTCGCCGTGGCGCTCGCGATCGCCCACCATCAGCGGGTCAGCGATCGGTTGCTGTTGACGCTCTGGCACCTGGCAGAACGCTGGGGGCGGGTCCGGCCCGAGGGAATCGCCGTGCCACTGCCGCTCTCCCACCAGCGGCTCGCAGACCTGGTCGGCGCGCACCGCCCGTCGGTGACGAGCGCGATGGGCACGATGATCCGATCAGGTGCCGTGAGCCGCCGAGATGACGCGGTGTGGATGCTCCACAAGGACCCGCCCTCTCAGCTGCGCCATCATCGCCTGATCTCGGCGATGAGCTAATGGCGCCACAGGGCTGCGGCCAGCCCGCCCATCCGGGACGGGACTGGCCTGTGGCCCACAAGCTCGCGTCAGGTGACCGTCCCGCGCCGGCCGCCCAGCAGCAGGAGCGCGGCGAGGATGACCAGCAGGAACAGCAGCGGGTGAATCGTGACGCCACCAGCGATCGCGAGGATCAGCAGAATCACTGCAAGTGCGAGAAGCACGTTTCCACCTCCGGGATTGACTTTTAATGGGTCTTCCCTGATTCGCGACCCGGGGAACCCCACACGTCTGATCTCATACGTCCGCGACCAGACCCCGCAGCCCACCGCCGAGCACCACGGCCGAGCACCACGGCCGAGCACCACGGCCGAGCACCCCGGCCGAGCACCCCGGCCGAGCACCACGGCCGAGCACCCCGGCCGAGCACCCCGGCCGACAACGTTCATGCGCTCGTGGAGTCCGCCAGGAAGTACACAGCGGGCGGCAGTCGCGTCGGGGTGCGAAAACAGACACGGTCTGCCGCAGTCCACCGCCCGCTGTGAGGTGAGGGAGATGGTGTTCGTCTACCGGTACCGATCGCCCGGGCTCCCAGAACCGGACGAACCGCGGTCGATGGTGTCTGTTTTGGTCCGCCGAGGCCGGATCCTGTCCGGCAACAGCTCCCCCGGCCCGCGGCCTCAGGTGAGGTGATGGACGCTGCTTACGGACCCTTAGGAGCGAGCTGGGCGGGTTCTCAACGTTTGACAACGCCCGACATTCCTCCTGCAACCCCCTCACGGGCGCAGGGACAGGTGGGTGGTGGCAGGCTCCCGACCCGTTGCACCGGATTCCAGGGGACACCACCGTCACATTCGGCCCCTCTCAGCGGTGAAGGGCGGTTCAGTCGCCATCGTGGCGCGTGAAACCGACATCCGCGCACAGCACGCGGTCGAGTGCGTCGCTGTCACACCACGACGGTCAGCGCGCCGCTGATCAGGCACCATTCGCACCGACCGCGGCGAACAGCACGACGCAGCCCGCAGCGCATACCCTCAAGTCTTACTTGAGAGTCGGACGGACCCGCCCGGAAAACACCAGCCTCTACGTGCTCGCCGCGGGCCAGACGAGGTCGCGCCAGTGCGCGCCGCGTCGCCGGCTCCACGGACGTCGAAGTAGCTGTACCAGAGAATCAGCGACGGACGGGCCGTGGCGATCGCGGTATCGCGCATCCTCCGCATCTCGGTGCGGGTCGGCCAGCGTGGGGATGTCGCGATGCCGACGCCCGGGTAGTTGGACCAGTCGAACGCCTGGAGCGCGATCGCCGATCGCCGGTGGTGCGCACGGGCGACGGCAGCGACGGCGCGTCCGATCAGGCCGACGCGGTCGAGTGACTGGCCGGTGCCGACCGGATAGCTGTCGGCGCCGAGGACGTCGGCAGCCGGCGCGAACGGCGCAAGCAACTGAGCGACCGAATCCTCCCCAGCGCCCACCGCAAGACGTGGGTGGTGCGGATCGAGCGCGTGCAGGCGCCGCGAGAACGCCGTCACCTGCCCCGCTTGGCGCGGTGACTGCTCATCGGCGATGTAGTACCCCCACGTCGCCGACGAGCGGCTCACGAGGGTGACGATGTAGCGCAGCAAGCTCGTCGTGCCGGCGCACCGACAGCTGCGCGCGAGCTCCGGATAGGCGAGCGCCAGTGATTTCGGGCTGCCCCACCACGGACTGTCCTTCATCGGCCAGATGAGCTTCACGCGGAGTCGCGCGGCCGCGGCGATGTAGTGCCGCACCCGACCGGGGTCGGCGTCGAAGGCCGCGTAGTTGAGGACGACGCGGAAGCCACCGGCGGCGATCTGTTCGAGCCGTCCGACACATCCGTCCCGGGACGCCGACGGCGCGCAGTACTCGTAGACCCCCTGCACGGGGCGAGACGCGGCCCGTGCCGTCTCTGCCAGCGAGCACAGCGACAGCGTCGCGAACGCAAGTGCGATCTGAACGTGTACTCGCAAGCGCACGCGGTGACGCACCGCGGCCGCCAAAGCCTCCATGGCCATGTTCACTCCTTGTGTGCCGGCGGTAGCTGTATCGGCGCCTGCGAGGTCCGCCTCGATCCGTGGGCCGGGGCGATGGACTCTCGTTCGGTGCGAGCGGAGCTCGGGTTGCGCGAGCGGCTGCGGCAGCCGGCGATATGCTCCTGCACGGTCAGCGCTTGGGAGAGTCGCCGTGGCAGCTGTCGAGGAGTCGACGCTTCGCAGAAGAGTGGCGCGCTTGGGCTTGCTCAGCGTCGCGCTGGTCGTGCTGACGCTCGCGCTGTGCGCGCTCACCGTGGAGGCCGCGCTCGAAATCGGCTCGACGGACAAGATCGGCCGGGTTCCGGTCGCAGCCAAGGACGACCTCCCGGAGGTCTCGGCGATTCTCTCCATGGTGTCGGCCGCGGCCGCTATCTTCGTCGGGCTCGCGGCCTTGCACACGGCGGCGGCGATGCGGGTGCTGGCGAGGGACCGGCGGATTCCACAACCGCTATCTCCCGAGTTGCGGCGGGCGCGGACGGCCCTGCTCTCCCCGCTCGGTCCGTCGTCGCGGGCGCGCGCTCGGGTTCGGCTCTTCAGCGAGCCTGTTGCACCGCCGAGCAAGCTGCCGGACGTCGCGAACGCGTCTGGAGGGTTGCTGCGACTGACCGTGCTCATCCCTGCGCATGACGAGAGCCTCACGCTCCCGGCCACCCTTCAGTCGCTCTGGGACCAGACGAGGTCGCCCGACAAGGTGGTGGTCGCCGACAATTGCACCGACGACACCGCGGACATCGCGCGGCAGCACGGCGCGGAGGTGTTCACGACCGTCGGCAACGCCGACAAGAAGGCCGGCGGTCTCAATCAGGCCCTGTCCGACATGTTTCTGCACGTCGAGGACTCCGACGTCGTGATGGTGATGGACGCCGACTCGGTGATCGTCCCCGACTTTTTACAAACGGCGATGGGGCGCCTCGAATCAGACCCTGACCTGATCGGGGTCGGCGGCGTCTTCGACGGGGAGCCGGGCGCCGGTCTCATCGGTCAGCTGCAGCGCAACGAGTACACCCGATATCGGCGTATTATCTCGCGCCGCCGGGGCGAGGTGTTCGTCCTGACGGGCACAGCTTCGCTGTTTCGCTCCTACGCGCTGAAAGCCGTGGCGGACTCCCGCGGGAGCCTCATCCCCGGCAATCCCGGTCATGTGTACGACACGCTGGCGATGACCGAGGACAACGAGATGACGCTCGCCTTGAGATCGCTGGGGGCAAGGATGATCTCGCCGAGGCAGTGCCGTGTCGTCACTGAGGTGATGCCGACGTGGCGAGCGCTCTGGCGACAGCGGATGCGGTGGCAGCGCGGCGCGCTCGAGAACATCGGGGCCTACGGGCTCACGCGCGCGACGGTGCGCTACTGGCTGCAGCAGTTCGGGATCGGGTACGGGACGATCGCGCTGAACGCCTACCTCTTGCTCATGTTGATCACTTTGCTGTCCGCTGACGGCTTGGAGATCGTCTGGCTCTGGGCGATCATCGGCCTGGTCTTCGTCGTCGAGCGCATCGTCACCGTCTGGCCCAGCGGCTGGCGGGCACGACTGCTCGCGCTCCCGCTCGTCATTGAGATCGCCTACGACCTCGTCCTCCAGGCCGTGTACGTCAAGTCCCTCATCGATATCGCCACGGGTCGCTCAGCCGGCTGGAACTACGTTCCGAGGAAGGTGGTTGCACCATGACGATTACCGGCGGCATTCTGTTCTCGAGTGAGCTCCTGAGATCCGGATGGTTTCACGCGCTCGCCGCGTTTGTTGCGGTCAACACGATCATCTACGCAGCGCTGGCTATCGCCAAGCTCATTCCGCGCCGGCGGGCGTGAGCACGAATGCCCGGGCCCGCTCAGCGGTCGCGCAGCGCCATGATCCCGCCGATCCCGCCGAGGTACAGCGATGTCGTGCCGGTCCGCGGGTCTCGGCCCAGCGCGATCCCGGCGTAGTGATTGTTGTAGAGGCCGCCGTGCCCTGATACACGCCGCCATCGCACCCTGCCGGTGCGGTAGTCGAGCGCGGTCCAGTACCAGACACCGGCCCCCGGCTGGCCCGGGTCCTCCGGCTTCTCGTAGGTGTAGATCAGACCGTTGGCGCTGTCGCCCTTGGCGACCGCGGAGGGGGTGCGGATCGAGGTATTGCGCCACACGATCCGGCAGCGCGAGCCGTCGGCGGCGATATCGATCCGGTCCATGCCCGGCGAGCTGAGGAGACCCAGATCGCCGCCGACCTTGACGCCGCCGGGGATGATGTCGTTGAACTTCTGAAGCTGGTAGCCGTAGTTGTTCTCGACGATCAGCGAGCGGCCGATCGAGATCAGCGAGTTCTCGTCGTCGCCGGCGCCCTTACGGAATACGGGGACCTGGCAGACCACGCGGTGAGCGCCGCGTGGTACGCGATCGGCGGTGCGGTAGACGACCACGTCCATCGGATCCGCGTTGTCGGTGATCGCGACGTATGCGGGGGTAGCCGGGCTGCGATTGCCGCCGAGTTCGTGAATCAGCGTCGGCGTGGTGCCGGAGCCGGCGTTGAACTGTCCGAGCTTCTGGACGCCCGTGTTGCGGTAGCGAGAGCGCCAGATGATCCTCGGCTTCAGATTCGCTCCCGCGCGTAGCTTGTACATCGCCTTGTCGGTGACGATGTAGACGCCGTCGTTGGCGACCGCAAAGGAGTTCTCGATCTCCTCGCCGAGGATCAGCGACCGGCACCGACCGCTGCGCGGATCGAGCACCCCGACGGCGCCGTGCGTGCGACCGACGAACCACAGCCGTCCGTGCGCGTCGGGCAGGACAGAGGGCATCCGGTCGCCCGGGGACAGGCAGGCGATCGGGTTGAAGTCGGCAACCTGCTGGAAATGCGGCGCGCCCCGGCTCCCGCGCACGGCGATCACGAGGATGTGGCGGTTGGATGCGGCGACGACAACGCGCCCGCGGTTGTCGAGGTAGAAGTACGCGCCGCCGGTCGTGTTCGTTGCCGGATCGATGCCTGCCGGCGGCGGGATGAACGGCAGCTGCAGGAACGCGAGTGTCGCCAGCGTCCGCGGGTCGATCAGGTACAGGGCGGGGCCGTGGGTCAGGTCTGAGCATGTGCTGACCAGGCGTCCCGCGGTGTCGAACGCGAGGGTGATGCAATCGCGCCCGATCGCGGTGCTCAGCGTCTGCGGGTCACGTCCAAGCGGTCCCGAGAGCGACGTGTAGTTGTCGCTGGCCCACGCGTCGTTATGGACGCTGTTGCGCGGATCTGAGGCCATGAACGGGTTCTGCCAGGCAGGCTCGATGCCGGGCACCGGCTTCGGTACCGCGGCGTGGCCGATGAACGCGGGCAAGCTCGGGACCGGGCCGGTGTTCTCGATCGGGACCGCCGGGGTCACGGCCGCCGCCGCAGGGGTTGCCGGCACTGCGGGCGCCGCCAGCGCGAGCGCGGCGATCAGCGCCGATGCCGCGGGAAGGGCTCGGCGAGCGCTCATGGTCTCGGCGTGCGCTCGGCCACCTGGGCAAAGAAGGCGCCTGCGCCCGTCGCGCCGACGATGCGCTGGGCGAAGCGGGGGGCGATCTCCTGGATCGCGAGCAGCGGGCGCATCGGCCAGCCGGTGATCAGTACGTCCGGTTGGTCCTTGGCAATCGCGTCGAGGACTGCGTGGGCGACGCGTTCAGGCTGGACCGCGCGCAGCGCCAGCGGCGCGTTCACACCGAGTCGCTGCATCACGGCGTACATCCCGTCGCGGGCGACGAAGCTCGGACAGATGACGCTCGCTCCGACGGGCGAGTCGGCGAGCTCCGCGCGCAGCGAGCGTGTGAACCCGACAAGACCGGCCTTGGTCGTGGCGTACAGGACGTTGTAGGCGTTGCCGCCCCGTCCTGCCAGCGAAGAGACGTTGACGATGTGTCCGCGACGGCGTTCGAGCATGCCCGGCAGGACATGGCGGGAGAGCACCATCGGTGCGACGAGATTGACCTGGGTCAGCAGCCCCAGTTCCTCGTCGGTGAATGCCGGGTAGGCCGCTGCGGTCTCGATCCCGGCGTTGTTGATCAGCAAGTCGAGCGGCCCGGTCGTCGCCTCCGCTCGTTCGATCAGGGCGGCAGCCTGAGCGGGGTCAGCGAGGTCGGCGGTCACGCACTCGGCCATCGCTCCGCCGGCGCGCAGTGACGCAGACAGCTCCTCGAGCGGCCCGGCCTGGCGACCGGAGAGCGCCAGTCGCACGCCGGCACCGGCAAGTGCACCGGCGATGTGGCGACCGAGGCCACCTGCGGCGCCGGTCAACAGCGCGTTGGCACCCGACAACTCATCCATCGCATGACGGTAACCGGCTCGCTACGGGCGCGCGCCCGTAGCGACTCCGGATCTTGAGCAGTAGTTGCGGGCAGTACGTGAGCGGAGTTAAACGCTCGCCGGCACAGACGCCAGAACCTACGGTTCTCGCATGTCAGCAATCACGGAGCGACTCACACCGCTGGACGCAACATTCCTCGAACTCGAGCAGGCCGCTGAGGGAGCGATGATGCACATCGGCGGCGCGCTGATCTTCGACCCCAGGATCGAGACTGGCGGCGCGCCGTCGCTGGATCAGCTCATCGCGCTGCTCGACGAGCGCTTCGGCGCACTCCCACGTTTTCATCGCCGCCTGTCGGAGACGCGCGTGCACGGCTTGCGTCGCCCGGCCTGGGTCGAGGATCCGGGCTTTGACCTGCGTGCCCACGTCCGCCACGCGACGCTGCCGGCGCCCGGCGGCGAGGCCGAGGTGCACGAGTGGCTCAGCGACTTCTGGTCGCATCGGCTTGACCGCTCGCGCCCGCTGTGGGAGATGACACTCGTCGACGGGCTCGCAGACGGACGCTGGATGCTTGCGACAAAGACTCACCATGCAATGGTCGACGGCGTCGGCTCGATCGACATCGGCCATATCCTGCTCGATCCCGAGTCGAACACCCAGCGGCCCGCGGTTGCCGAAACCGCCGCCGGCAACGGCAACGGAGCCTCCGGGCTGCACCTTCCCGAATGGGTGCCGATGGCGATCGGCGCCGCGCGGGCCGCGATCGGCGCCGCTCGTCATCCAAGCCGCCTGGTGAAGGCAGGCGAGGCTGCCGTCGCGATGGGCGAGATCCTGTGGCAGGACGAGGTCCAGCCCGCGCGCCCGGCGACGCTGAACGTTCCGATCGGAACGACGCGACGCTTTGCCTCGGTCGCGCTGGAGCTCGCGCAGGTCAAGGTCGTCAAAGGCGCGCTCGGTGGGACGGTCAACGATGTGGTCCTGACCGTGGCAGCCGGCGCCCTGCGGCGCCTGCTCGAGAGCCGTGGCGAGGACCTCGCTCGACCGCTGCGCGCGATGGTTCCCGTCAACCTCCGCGGGGAGGACCACGGCAGCCTCGGCAACCAGGTGACCTCGCTGTTCGTGGAGCTGCCGATCGGCCAGCCGGATCGCCGCCGCCGCTACGAGGAGACGCGCGCTGCCGCGACCGCGCTGAAGTCGGGAACAGCGGCGCTGGGCGGCTCGACGATCGTGCTGGTCGCCGGCGTCACGCCGCCGATTCTGCACGAGACGATCGCTCGGATGCTGTTCGCCCCCCGGCTGTTCAACCTCACGATCACCAACGTCCCCGGCCCGCAGACCCCGCTGTACGCGCTCGGCTCCCGGATGCGCAGAATCGTCCCGCTCGTGCCGCTGTTCGCCGATCACGCGGTCGGGATCGCGATCGTCTCCTATGACGGAGAGCTGGTGTTTGGGATCAACGCCGACTACGCCACCGTGCCGGATCTGGAGGTGCTGACGACCGGCCTGCGGGCCGAGTTCGACGGCTTGCTCGCGCTGGCGAGCGCGTAGCGCTCGGCCGGCGGCTACACCGGCGAGGACGGTCGCGCCAGCCCCTCGGCCAGATCGCCGAACCCCGGCGCGATCACCGCGCCAGGCTGCGCGACGAGCTCCTCGGCGACGAGCGCCTCGGTCGTCAGCATCAGCGCCGCGACCGAGGCCGCGTGCTGGATCGTCAGCCGTGTGACCCGGAGCGGGTCGATCACGCCGTCCTCGAACAGGTCGCACGAACTCGCCGGTCAGGGCGTTCAGCCCATGGCCGGACGGCATCGCCCGGACCTGGTCGATCACGGCCTGCGCCGTCGTAGCCGGCGTTGGTCGCGACCCAGAACAGCGGCTCGGACGAGCACGTTGCGGATCACCTCGGCGCCGCGAAGGTAGTCGCCCTCGCAGCCCGGTGTCATCCGAGCGCCGACTCGGCGCGCAGCAGCGCCGTGCCGCCGCCTGCGACGATGCCCTCGCTGACCGCCGCGCGGGTCGCCGCCAGGGCGCCCTCGGTGCGTCGGAACTTCTCCTTCAGCTCCGGGCCGGTGGCGGCGCCGACGTGGATCACGGCGAGGCTGCTCGAGAGCTTCGCGAGCCGCTCGCGCAGCACCTCGATGTCGGTGTCCTGGGTCGCGCGCTCGAGCTCGACCGGATCTGGCCGAGGCGTGCTGCCACTCGCTCGGCCGTGCCAGCGCCCTCGACGAGCACGGTCGAGTCATCGCTGATCACGACCCGACGTGCGCTGCCGAACGTCTCAGGCTTGACGTGCTGAAGCGTCAGCCCCGCCTCCTCGGCGATCACCTGGCCGCCGGTGAACGCGGCGAGGTCGTGCAGGTGCGCGATCCGGCGGTGTCCGAACCCGGGCGCTCGCACGACCACCGCCTTGAGCGTCCCGTGCTGGTTGTTCTGGACGAGCAGTCCGAGCGCCGGCGCCCTCCACCTTCTCGGCGAAGATGACCAGCGGCCGCGGCTTCTTCATCACCGCGTCGAGCGTCGGCATCAGGTCCTGGATGTGGACGATCGGCTTGTTCGTGAGCAGCATGTAGGGTTCGTCGAAGACGCGTCTCCATCCGCTGGGTGTCCTGGATCAGATACGGCGAGAAGTGGCCGTTGTCGACGTGCATGCCCTCGACGAACTCGACCTCGATCCCGGGCTCTGCGGACTCCTCGATCGTGACCACGCCCTCGGGACCGACGCGGTGCGAGCGCTCGCGCCACCGCGACGCCGATCCGCTCGTCCTCCTTGGCGGCGATCGTCGCGACGTGGGCGAGGTCCTGCTGCGCCGTCGACGTCGCCGCGCGCCGCGGCCGCAGCTCGGCGACGACAGCTCGGTCGCGTCCTCGATCCCGCGGCGCAGCAGCATCGGGTTGGCGCCCTCCTCGAGCGCCGTCATCCCCTCGCGGACGATCGCCTGGGCGAGCAGCGTCGCAGTCGTCGTCCCGTCGCCGGTCAGGTCGCTCGTCTTGTTGGCGACCTCGCGGACGAGCTGCGCGCCCATGTTCTTGAGCGGGTTGCGAGAGCTCGATCTCGCGCGCGATCGAGACGCCGTCGTTGGTGATCGTCGGCGGACCCGGTGAGCCGCTCGAGCACGACGTTGCGGCCCTTCGGACCGAGCGTGACCTTGACCGTGTTGGCGAGCTCGTCGACCCCCGCCTGCAGCAGCCGGCGAGCGTCGTGGTTGAAGTAGAGGATCTTGCCCATCGAAAACCAGAGCTCCTTCTCAGGCGCCAGCTGGGATCAGGATGCCGCGGCCCTGGAGCCGCCCGCCGTCGAGGTCGGCCATCGCGTCGTTGATCGCGTCGAGCGGATAGGTCGAGGTGTGCAGGCTGACCTTGCCCTGCGCGGTCAGCGTCATCAGATCGACCAGGTCGTTGTAGGTGCCGACGAGGTTCCCGATGAACGAGATCTCGCGGGAGATGACGTCGATCGTGGGGATGTTGATGTTCTCGCCGTAGCCGATCACGTAGTAGAAGCCGCCGTCGCTGGACCATCGCGATCCCGTCCTCGATCGCGCCCTTCTCGCCGACGAAGTCGATGATCGCCTCGGCGCCGAGGCCGTCGGTCATCTCCCTGACCGTGTCGACATGCGCTGCCGTCGACCTTGCACCGTGTGGTCGGCGCCCATCTCGCCGGCCAGCGCCAGCGCCTGCTCGGAGGGGTCGATCACGATGATCTCCGCCGGCGTGTACGCCTTCAGGCACTGGATCCCGATGTGGCCGAGCCCGCCGGCGCCGATCACGACCGCCCGCGTCCCCGCGCCGAGCACCGGGATCGCCTTCTTGACCGCGTGGATCGCGGTCAGACCCGGCGTCGGCGAGCGCGGCGATGTCCTTCGGCTCGCAGCGAAGGGTCGAGCTTGACGACCGACCGCGCCGAGGTCTGCAGGAACTCGGCGAAGCCGCCGTCGCGATTGATCCCCGGAAACGAGCCGTTCAGGCAGTGCATGTCGTCGCCCGACGCGGCACGGGCCGCACAGCCCGCAGGAGATGAACGGATGCACGATCACGGTGTCGCCGACCTCGACGTTGGTGACCCCCGAGCCGATCTCGTGGACCCAGCCGGCGTTCTCGTGACCGGGCGTGTACGGCAGCACGACCTCCGACTTCTCCGCCCACTGGCCTTCCTGGATATGAAGGTCGGTCCGGCACAGCCCGGCGGCACCGATCCGCACGATCACGTCGAGCGGCCCGTCGATCCTTGGGCTCGTCGACGCTGTCGAGCTTCAGCGCCTCGTGATACGCGTGCAGCCTGCGCGGCCTTCATCTCGCAACCTCCTCTGGATCGGCCGCCAGGTCGTGGCGGAATTGCAGTAACGAGCGGCAGATGCCGCCGTTGGCCTCGAGGCTCGTGCGCACCAGCCGCGCCATCCGCAGCCAGCGCGTCAGATCTGGTCGGCCGCCAGCGGCTCGCCGCTCGGCAGCACGAACGCCGGCGCGTCCGGCTCGGAGCGGATCCCGAGCTGCTCGCGCAGCTCGAGGCAGCGCCGGAGCCTCCGGCCCGTCGTCCGGGAGCTCGGCGACGCGCATGCGCCACGACCTCCTCGGCGCTCGAGCCGCCGACGCCAGCATCGCCTCGCACAGCCTCGATCTGCCGGGCGATCAGCGCCTTGCGCTGTGAACAGCTCGCGCAGCGCGCCGAGATCGTCGTCGTCGGTCTCGCCCGGGAACGCGCCCGGTGAAGCCCTCGCCGCGGCTGAGGGCGGCGTTGATCTCCTCGCCCGTGTAGTGGTCCTCCAGGCGCGACCGTCACCCGCGCGCACCCCCGGCAGCCGGCGCACGGCGTTGCGCGCGTCGGCCGCCATCAGGAACGCGAAGTTCGGAGCGCACTGCGGCGTCGGCAGCCGCAGCAGACACCTCGACGTCGCCGTCGCACGGTCATCGTCACACGAGCTGACGAACCGAAGCGTCGTGATCGGCTCGTCGAGCTCGGGGTCGTCACACCGTCGCGAGCGCGCCGAGGACGCGCTCACGTGTCGTCATGCCGTCTCGACCAGCTGCGCGTCCTCCTTCGCCGCGGGGGTACCTCGCGTCGGCTGCAGCTGGAGCTCCGCCGGCACCTCGATGCCGTACAGCTTGGCCGCGTTGAGGCCGAGGATCTTGCGCTTGCCGTCGCTGTTCAAGCCGCGGGAAGTCGGAGAACTCCTCGTGATCGGGCTCGGGATAGTCCCAGTCGAGGAAGCCCTCGATCTGCCACTTCGGCTCCCAGATCCCGTAGTCGCTGCCGAACAGCATCTTGTCCTCGCCGACCCAGAACAGCAGCTCGCCCATCACCTTGGCGAAGAACCGCGGGCGGGCGTACATCAGGCCGCCGATCACGACCGACAGGCCGGCGTAGACGTTGGGCTCCTGCGTCGCCATGAAGCAGAAGTCCTCGATCCGCGGCAGGCCGACGTGCTCGATGATGAAGTTGAGCTCGGGGTTGTCGGTCGCCGCGCTGTCGATGTCACGCGGGTCGAACGCGTCCTTGTCCAGCGGCCAGATCGTCGGGCCCTTGTGGACGTGGATGTTCTTGATCCCGAGCTCCTTGCACTTCTCGAGAGAACGGCTTGCACTGCTCGTCGTCGAGCCTCCAGCCGCGCGAGCCGTTGTTCCACTCGGCGGTGTAGAGCTTGACGCCCTGCATGTTGTAACGCTTGGCGTCCTCCTCGAGCTGCCTCAGCCCGGCCTCGCCCTCACGCGGATCCCAACCGCCCGTTGACGATCAGCCGGCCGGGATACTTCGCGGCCAGCTCGCCGTTCTTCTCGGCGGTGTTGAAGCCGGTCCGTGTACCACTCCTTCAGGTACGTCGACTGGAAGATGCCGACGTCGACGCCGCCGTCCTCGAACACGTCCTTGACGAAGTCCTCCTCGGAGTACTTCATGAACTTCTCGATCGGCCAGTGCGTCTCCGGCGGACCGAGGCCCATGTAGGCGTGGAAGCACTCGATCCATCCCTTCGCGTACTGCTCCTGTCCCTTGACCCAGTTCTCCGGACTGGCGTCCCAGAAGTGGCAGTGGCCGTCGACGATGAAGTACTTCTCGCCGTTCTTCTCGTACATGTGTCCCTCCCGACCTAGCTGAGCGCCTGCAGGTCGAAGCTAATGTACTCCGCCGCGTCCTCGGGGTTGGCGAACATGATGATCCGGTCGTCGAGCACGACCATGCGCCCGTAATGGGTCGACATGATCTCCTCGAAGTCGTCGTTGCCGAAGTCGTCCCAGCCGAGCGCCTCGGCGCACTCCGCGTAGTCGACCTCGAACTTGCCGACGCCGTCGACGCGGATCATCGAGGGCAGCTCTTCGACGGTCACGCCGGGCTTGCCGCGCATCACGTTTGCGACGACGTAGCCGACCTGGTTGTTCATCAGCGTCACGCCGGCGCGGTTCGAGGACGTGCGGGTCCGACTTGAATCGCTCAGCGGGTGCTCATGAAGTTCAGCTCCTTTGCGTCGAGGTTGAGATCGCCGACGACGTCCGCGAAGCGTCGCTCGCGAATGCTCGAGGGAGTCCTCGAAGCGGACGACCTTCTCGCCGGGCTGGGACCAGATCGGCTGCAGCATCCGGGCGGCGCTGACGCTGACCGGCGCCCACTGCTCCAGCCATCGACTTGCATCGTTGCCCGGTTCTTCTCGCCGTGCTCTCAGTCGTTGGAGAGCATCCCGAACAGCGGCCGGGCGACACGCAGGTCGCGGGCGGTGTCGGACTCGCCGGCGCCCATCAGCGTCGGCGTGACGAAGTCGCCCTGCGAGCGCGGCCGACCTGCATCACGAACTCGCTGCGGAACAGCTCGCCGACGAGCGGCTCGAACACGACGGCGGCGGCGAAGAACGCCTCGGCCCAGTCGCGGATCGCGGTCAGCTGCTCGACGTTCTCGCGCACGCCCTGCCAGACCGGGTCGTTGATCCACGCCTCCTTGTGCGCGGAGCCGTCGAAGCCGTCGATCTGACTCGGAGAGCTCGAGGTTGTAGAGGATCAGGTCCTGGCCGAAGCGCAGCTTGTGCGCCGAGGCGACCGACAGCGCGTTGTTGATCATGTTCGTCGGCGCGTCGCGCTGCGCCGGCAGATAGACGTGCATCCCGATCCCGTGCTCGGCGTGCGCCCATGCGCTGACGTGGCGCTCGACGACGGTGACCCAGCCGCGAGTTCCAGCTCGTCGAACGCGTCGCGCCGCCTTGGCGTTGGCGAGGTTTTGGCTGATCTGGCGGACGACGTTGGCGTTGTTGCGATAGATCGTCTGCTCCCACTCCTCGTTGGGATCGAGGAACAGGTGCCAGTTGGAGGACTTCAGCTGCCGTCCACTCCTGCGGGTAGCCGGCGGTGCCGTCGGCGAACCCGTAGATCCAGCCCTGGAGCAGGTGCCGGTCGGGATCCGGCTGGACGTCGACCGTGACGTCCTCGTAGACGCGTCGCGCGGCGCTTGGCCGGGGTGAAGTAGTTGTAGCTGCGGCTGGTCGAGGAGGGGAACTCGCGCGCGCCCGCCTCCGCATCCGTGAAGTGCCGGCTTCGGAACGCTGCGTTCCTTGACCGGCGAGCTCGGTGTCTGTTGCCATCGCTTGCTCTCTCCTCTCCGCGGTCACTCCGCGGTTGTCGTGAACTTGTCGTAGTAGACCCGGGACTCGGGTACGCCGTTTTGCACCAGCAGCCCGATAGCGGCGTCGACCATCGGCGGCGGGCCGCACAGGTATGCGTCCACCTCACTGAGCTGCGGCTCGCAGCGCGCGACCACGTCTGTGATCAGGCCGCGCTCGCCGCCCCAGCCGTCCGACGCTCCCGCTTCCGACAGTGCCGGCACGAAGCGGAAGTTCGGGCAGCCGCTCGGCGAGCTCGGAAAGCTCGTCGCGGTGAAACAGATCGTGTTGCGCCCGCGCCCCGTAGTAATAGACGGCGGGACGGGTTGCCCCCTGCTTGGCCATCGAGCGCAGCAGCGCCAGGATCGGCGCCATTCCGGCACCCCCGCCGATGAACAGAAGTGGCCGGTCGGAGTTCTCGCGCAACGTGAACACGCCGTATGGGCCTGTGACCTCGAGCTCTTGGCCCGCCTGCGAGCTCGCCGTCAGACAGCAGGCTCGAGAACTTGCCGTCGGGATACACCTTGATCATGAACTCGAGCTCGCCACCGGAGGGGAGGTTCGCCATCGAGAACGAGCGGACCTCGTCAGTTCCTGGGATCGTGATGTCGACGTACTGGCCGGGCTTGAACGTCGAGCTCAGGTCCGCTCAGCACCAAACGCTGGATGTCGTGGGTCAGCGCCTCGATTCGCTCTACGCGCATCGTCTGGGTCTTCAGCGCGACCCCGCTGCGCAGCACCTCCTCGTCGTAGTTGATCAGCTCGATCTCGAGATCCGACATCGCGTGCGCGCGGCACAGCAACGTCCACCCCTCCTCCTTCTCGTAGTCGTTGAGCGCGAACGTCGAATACTTATCGAGGTCGACTTCGCCGTCGAGCAGGAACGACTTGCAGGCCGAGCACTGCCCCTCCTTGCAGCCGTGCATCAGCATCAGCCCTTGCCGGAACGCGCCGCGCAGGATCGTCTCGTCCTCGTCGACCTCGAACTCGACGCCGACCGGCTCGAGCCGGACCTGGTAGGTCTGCCCCATGGACGTTGCCGCAGAGGACGCCGAAGAGGCGACCGGCCGCGCTGGATACCGATCGCCTCTCCCGCGAACTGTTCTGCAGGCAGGCAGCTCCCGAGGGCTTGCGGCCGGCGGGCCCGCCCGCCTTGTACTCGGCGACGTGGGCCTCGCGGTCCTCCGGTGACATCCCGTTGAGCAAGATGTTCGGACTCTGAACGGTGTGGCCCTTCATCTCATTCGAGCGTCCACATCTTCTTCGGATCGAGATCCAGATGCGGCTGCGGGATGAGCGTCTCGCCGTCGTCTCGGACGTAGCCGAGATCCGAGATGCACTCGGCGAGATCGACGCCGTGGTACATGGTCTCCCACTCGCGCTTGCCGACGAGCTGGCCCATCGACGGTGTCGCGCGTCCCTTGTACTCGGGACGGAACGCGACCGCGTCTGTCCAGTGGCAGGTCTCCGAGCAGTACGTGCGGACCTGACCGTCGACCTCGTCCACGACCATGTCCTCGCGGATCAGGCACGGGACCATGCAACTCCAGCACCGGTGCGGATACACGTAGTCGGTGTCCGCGTCGAACGGAATCGGCGCGTGGCCGTTCTTCTTCGACAGCTCGCCGTAGCGCTCCCACCACTTTCCGTACTTGTCATACCAGCCGGGGTATTTGTGCTCGAACCACTCGAAGTCGCTGTCGTCCATGCCGTCGATTCGCCAGTAGTTGAACGGCCAGCCGGTGGCGAAGAACTGCGCGACCTCGTGGATGTATCCCTTGTTCCAGATCCGGTTCCACGACTCCTCGATCAGATCGTGGGGGATCGTCAGGCCGTACTTCTCCAGCGGCATCAGGTAGCTGCGGTAATAGTCGTCGTAAATCCACCGCCGCCACGCCTCGGCATAGCTCTCGCGGTCCTTGCGACGGTCCTTGGTGCCGTACTCGATGAACGTCCCGATGGCGGCATCCACGACGGCGTGGTTGTTCCACCAGGCGTAGCGGAGATCGCGCTCGAGCAGTTCCCGGTTGCGCTCGTCCGCGAGCGCCATCAGGATGATCGAGTAGCCGTTGGAGATGTGACGCGACTCGTCTGACTGGACCGAGTGGAAGACGGTTGGCAGCAGGTAGTCGCCGTTGGCCGCGGCCTCGCCCGGCATCGCCACGAACAGCACGTTGGTGAACGCGGTCTCTGCGACGATCGTCAGGTAGATGTTGGCTGCCGTGATCGCGTCACCGGTGATGAACCCTTCGCCGAACTGGCGGCCGATCGTGCCGGCGTAGCAGTTCTGGAACGCCTTCTCGGTGATGTCGAACCCGGCGGGATCGATGTAATGGTTCATGTACAGCCGCTTGAGGTTCATCTGGATCGTCGAGTGACGGACCTCGTCGATCATCTGAATCGCCAGGCCGTTGTGAACCTCTGGGTTCGGCACGGTGCCGATCGTCAGCGGCATCGCGCGGGCGGCGGAGATCTCCGGGAACGGGATGATCGAGAGGAACAGCTTCTGCCACTCCATCCAGCGCTCCTGAACCTGGCGGAACATGTTTCCGCGGATCGCGCCGTCCATCGCACCGAAAACCCGGTTGTCCTTCTCCTCCTCCATCGGGAAGTAGGAGCGCAGGACCTGCTTGAGCGGGTCCTTTTTCGGGGCCTTCTCGAACGTGTAGTCGGTCGAGTACTTCTCGACCGGAGACACATATGTCGGCTCCCAGGAGAGCTCCTGGATCTTGTCGTGAGCCTTGGTAATGCTCGCTCTACTCACCCTCCACTCCTTCGCTGGGGAACGCTGTCACCGCAGGGCGGCGATGCCGCTAACGGCCTCTTGGTCGAGGCTAAGTCACCGCCGGAGCGGCGACAAGAAGCTCGGCTTTTCTGCATCTGCTTGCAATTCATGGAACCGGCGCCAATGGTCCGGAAATTTGCTCGGACATGTGGGCGCTGCCGTCCGGGGCTGGCGCGCCCGCGCCACTCGCGACGTCGATCACCGTCGCCGCCAGCTGCTCACGCTCTGTGTCGAAAACGTGCGGCGTGATCGATAGCCCAAGCGCCGCGACGAATCGGTGGCGCGGGTCGAAGATCGGCGCGGCGATACAGCAGAATTCTTCATCGAACTCCTCGCGGTCGACGGCGAAGCCGTCGCGCCGGACCTGCTTGAGCTCCGCCGCGAGCGTCTCGGGCGAGGTAATGGTCTGCGGCGTGAACGACTTCAGCCCCCGCGCGCAGTAGCGCGCGAGGCCGGCCGGTTCAAGCAAGGCAAGCACGACCTTGCCCATCGCCAGCGCGTGCGCGCTGTCACGGATCTCGCTGCCGAGGCCGGGCATCCGGCGGACACCCTGGCGACCCTGCACGGCGACGATCTCGATCCTTCCGGGTCTGACGGCGCCGAGGTAGGAGCGCTTGCGCGTGAGCAGGAATAGCTCGTTGACGGCGCCGGCGAGGCCGTCGTGGCGGATGGTCGGATGCTCGGCGACCTCCGTCAGCGCCTCAAGCCCGAGTGCCGGCCGGTAGAGCCCCTTGCTCTCGTGCACCGCGAACCCTTCCTCGCAGAGGCTGGTCAGCAGGTAGTACGCCGTCGAGAGGCTCTTGCCGAGCGCTTCCGCGACCTCGTCGGCGCGGACGCCCGAAGGCCGCTGGATCAGCAGGGTCAGCACCCTCAGTACCGCCCGCGCTGTGCTCAAGCTGCGGGTCGGCGCGCCTATAGACGTGCGCGCGAGCGCCAGTGCTCGCGTAGCATCGCTCATTCACGTAGGACCGTCTCCTCTCGGTCGGTCCGGCCGCTCGCCGGACCTGAGTGCCACACTAAAGGACGGTCGGATCGGTGGGCGTTACACGCGCGTTACACGGCCTCGGCGCTCGCCTCTTGCGCGCGGAGTTGGCCGACGCGAGAGGCGGCGAGGCTGCGCCGCGGATCGTGGAACAGAAGATTCGCCAGCAGCCGCTGCCAGGCGGCGAGATCGCGGGCGCCCGAGGGCGTCTGGAGCCATTCCCACAGGGCCTCGCGGTCGCTGCAGCTCATCACCGACTGGCGCAACCAACTCTCCAGCGCCTCACGCTGCCGCACGACCCCCGGCGCCTGCGAGCTCGGCAACAACGGGCCCGGGTAACGCGAGGCGGCCTCACGCACGTCCCCGCGGTTCAGGAGAGCGCAGACGGCGCCGAAGTCACTGGAGACCCCCGAGCGCAGCCGGTAGCGATCGGTCTGGATGCACTCGCCGAGCAACTTTCGCAGCCGCGAGATCTCAACTCGGATGCCGCCGGTCCGGTCGGGATCGCCGTACAGCCCCTCGCTCAGCTCCTCGCTCGTCAAGCCGGCGGGGTGGCTACACAGCAGTGTGATGATCTCGCTGTGACGCAGACGCAGCTGCAGCTGGCGTCCAGACAGCTCCGCCTCGGCACGATCTCGACCCAGCAGCCTGAGGCCGAGCAGCGCTCCCGTGCTCGTGCCGACGCTGTGGCGCCGGGCCGCGTCCGACGACGCGCGGACGACGTACGCCTCATCGCGGCCGAGCACCTCGGCAACCAGCGAGCGCTCGGGGCTGATCGGCAACTCGCCACCGCCTGGTGGCAGCATCAGCCGCTCCAGCGGGAGCCAGCCGAGCGGTTGACTCGCGATCACCCTCCCACTCGGCGTGACCAACGCGCGCGGCTCGGCGCCGACGCCGAGGTGATCGCCGTAGCGCGCCAGCAGCCTCCCGTCGCGATCGAGCATCTGGCAGCGCAGCTGCGCTTCGACGGCCTGCGCAGTGGCCGTTGCGACAGCCATGCTGTGGGGATGGACGGTCGACATCTCCCCGGTCAGGTCGATCACCCCGATCACCCTGCCGCTGTCGGGATCATGGACAGGTGCCGCAGCGCACGTCCATTCCTGGACGACCTCGTTGAAGTGCTCGGAGGCGAACACCTGCACCGCGTGCTCGGCGGCAAGCGCAGTACCGATCGCGTTGGTTCCCGCGCCACCCTCGCTCCACAATGTGCCCTCAGCGAAGTTCATCGAGTCGGCGGCGCGCATCCGTATGTTCGCATTGCCCTCGACCCACAGCAGGATCCCGTTCTCATCGCTGACCACGATCAGGTGCTGGGACTCGTCGGCGCTGGCGGCAAGGCACGAGCGGATCAGGGGAGCCATCGCGGCGAGCGGATGGACCTCCCACCTCGCCAACGTCTCGTCGGCGTCGGCCACCACCGGCGCGATCCGCACGCCTGAGGGGTCCACGCCGGCGGCCGCTGAACGGCGCCAGGACTCGGCAATCGGATCGCGGACGCAGCGCGCCTCGCCTCGCCGAGCGGACTTGACCCGGCCGTCCCCGATGAACCGCTCCCAGGCGCGCCTTACCTCCCGCGCCCGCTGCTTTGGGGCGGTGGCCACATCGATGGCCACCCATGGATTGGACATGGTGCAGCGAGTTTAGGGCATTAGCCCTAAACCGGTTCTGATATTCGTCAACCTCCAGCCGACGGATGGGGTGGGTCCTGCGGCGTCGGGAAGGAGTGGTCGATCAGCTCGATCCTGTAGCCATCCGGATCGGTGACGAAGCAGATCCGGAATTCCTCGCGGCCGCCCGGCGCGTACGGTGGCCGTTCCGGCTGCACGCCGACTGCCCCGAGCTCCGCGAGCAGCGAGTCGAGATCATCGACGACCAGCGCCATGTGGTTGTAGCCCTCGCCGAGATCATAGGGCTGCTTGCGGCCGACGTTGACGGTCAGCTCGAGCACGTCTCCGTCTCCGGGCAGGCCAAGGTAGACGTTGTAGGCGGACTCGAAGTTCAAGCGGCCACGGTGCTCGAACCCGAGTTGCTCGTAAAACGCGACCGATGCGTCGACGTCGCGGACTCGAATGCATGTGTGTACGAATCTTGCGCTCATGGCTCGAAGATAATCAAGCCGCCGCGGATGTCGTGCTGTCCCCCGCGCCGCCGCGCTTCGCCGCGAGCAGCCTCGCGTCGGCTCGCTCGACCAATTCGTCGGCCCGCTCGCCGACACGCAGCATCGCGACCCCGGCGCCAACTGAGATCCGCCCGCCGGATGGCAGCCGCGCCTCGCGTGCTACCGCGTCGCTGACCCGCGCGATCACGACTTCGGCGCTGTCATGTCGCGTCTCGGGTCAGCTGCGCGGCGAGCGCACGATTGCTGTGGGCGAAGGCCAGAGCCATCAATGTCATCAAGACGATCAGCATCACGATCGCGCACGTCTGAACGATGTTCGACGCGGTCGGGCCGTCGACGAAGGGCCGCGGCCGTCATCATCAGCGTGATGCCGGACCTGTACGGAGGAGTTGAGACCGGTGGGACCTGGTGCGTATGCGCCGTCGGCCGCGGTCCGGACGAGATCCACGCGCACGAACAGTTCCGGACCGCGGCGCCGGAGCCCACGCTCGCGCGCATCGTGTCGTTCTTCGAACAGCACCGGCCGCTTGCCGCCATCGGCGTCGGCTCGTTCGGCCCCGTCGATCTCGATCCGGATTCACCGACCTGGGGCTACGTGACCTCGACCCCGAAACCGGGCTGGCAGCACACGTCCGTCGGAGCTGTGCTCGGGGAGCGGCTCGGCGTGCCCGTCACGTTTGACACGGATGTCACCGCTGCGGCGGTTGCCGAGCACCGCTGGGGAGCCGGACTCGGATCCGAGAGCCTCTGCTACCTGACGGTCGGCACGGGCATCGGCGCCGGGCTGTTGATCGACGGGCGACCGCTGCGCGGTTTGGTACATCCCGAGGTCGGCCATATGCGGATCCCGCACGACCTCGATCGAGACCCATTCGCCGGAGATTGCCCGTCCCACGGCGACTGCTGGGAAGGTCTTGCGTCGGGCCCTGCGCTCGCCGCGCGCTGGAATGTCTCTCCGGCGAAGCTGCCCGACGAGCACCGCGCGTGGGCACTCGAGGCCGACTATCTGGCGCTCGGACTCCTCAGCATCGTGACGGTCGCCTCTCCACACGTGGTCGTCGTCGGCGGCGGCGTGATGGATCGGCGTGGACTGCTTGACGGCGTCCGCTCGCGACTGCGCGACCTGCTCGGGGGTTACCTCGAGTCACCGCTTCTGGGCCCCGAAATCGATCGCTACCTTGTCGCTCCGGCGCTCGGTGACCGGGCCGGCGTCCTCGGGGCGATCGCGCTTGCGCAGTCGTACGTCGTTTGAAACGCGGAGCACCGGGCAGAAACACCGACGGCATGCGCCTGTGTCATCTACTGATGCTGGTGGCCGCCGGATTGGCGCTCAGCGATGCGACCGCCGCCGCACATGATCTGCCGTCGGGCGCCGCTCCGGGGGCGCCCGGTCAGCAAGCGGACTGGGCGCCGGCCGACAAACACGGCTTTGGCACCTCCACGACGGCCGCGAGCAAGGCCTGGTTCACTACGTCACCGATCCGCAGCGCGCGACGGTCCTCCTCAGCGTGCGCTTCCAATCGTTGACCGGCCGTCCCTATCGGCTGTACCTGCTCGCCGATCCATCGCTTTCCAACGATGGAATGGACGACAGCGGAAGCTGCTCGGACGGGAGTCTGCTCGCCGGCGACAGTCAGACCGGCAGCGCCGTCATCACACAGCCGGCGCTCACCGAGGTCTCGTGCGGCTACATGGGCACGAGCGATGGCTGGCTCGACTTGAGCACCAACCATCGGTTGACGTCCGACTACAGCTCAGCTCCGGACGGCAACGTGGTGCAGACCGGCCGCACCAGTCTCACGGGCACCCGCGGCGATGATCGCCTCACCGTTGCGCTCGCGTTTGGGGGCACATCCGCGGCGGCCCTGTCAACGGCTCGAGCATCGATTGAAGCCGGCTTTCCGGCCGTTGACGAGCAATACGCCGCCGGCTGGCACCGCTACCTGGCGTCTCTGCGCCGCCCACCGGACAGCTTGACGACGGCGGCTGAGCAGCGCGCCTACCTTGGATCGGCGATGGTGCTTGCCGCCAGCGAGGACAAGACCTACCGCGGCGCCTACGTCGCCTCGCCGACGATGCCGTGGGCGTGGGGAACGGGGCTGCAAACGCCTCGGGGCCGGATCACCTCGTGTGGGCGAGGGACCTGTACGAGATCGCTACTGCGCCGATTGCGGATGGCGACCGAGCCGGTGCCCTCCGAACATCCTCAGCACGATCAAGGTCGTCGATACGCAGCTCTCGTACACGACGCCGTCAGGCCGCTTCTGGCACCGCTACACCGGTGACGGTTATGGCGAGCAGCGAAACGGCGCGCAGTGGGACGTCGGGTTCCCGCCCGGAAGCCAGAGCACAATCGGGAGGATGTGGCCGATCTTCGCAGGCGAGCGTGGCGAGTACGAACTCGCGGACGGCCACGGCGCTGCCGGGCAGTTGAGCGCGATCGCCGCGAGCGGCAACGACGGCGGTCTGCTCCCGGAGCAGGTGTGGGATCAGAACTCGCCGTCGGGCACGCCTGGATTCGTCCCCGGCCGTGGAACCTTCTCAGCGACGCCGCTGGCCTGGACGCACGCGCAGCTGATCCGACTCGCGTGGTCGATAACCGCCGGGCGGCCGATCGAGCAGCCGGCGATCGTGGCGTGCCGGTACGTGCGTCACTGCGCCGGCCAGTAGGCCACTGCACTGGCGACGCGAACGTCGGCTGCAGTTCTCAGGAACTGCTCTGTCAGACCGATGACATATCTAATGGTGCGATTTCCCTCATGGCTGTGCCCGGCCGCCGAGGATCGCGATCGGTTCTTCGACATGCAGAGCCGGGTGCGGGTCGCCCGGATCGTGACGATGTTCTGCAGCGTCGCGGTGATTCTCACGTTGGTGGGTCGCGGCGGCTGGCCGATTCCGGTGTTCGCCGGCGTGATGCTCGTGATCATCACCGCCGCGTACCTCAACCCGCTCGTCGCGTCGGATCTGCGCCACCGCGCCGACAGCACGCTGGACGCGCTCACCGGTCTGCTCAACATCCGCTCGCTCTCGACACGTGTCGCTGAAGTCACCGAGCAGGCCGCCATGACCGGCCAGCCCGTGAGCCTGGTGGGCCTCGATCTCGACCACTTCAAGGCGATCAACGACGAGCACGGCCACGCCGCCGGCGACGTCGCGCTGCGGGAGATCGCAGATGCCCTACGTAACAGTCTGCGCACGTTCGAGTTGCTCTATCGCGTCGGTGGCGACGAGTTCCTGCTGCTGCTGCCCGGCGCCTCCGCCAGGGACGCCGCGCAGATCGCCGAGAGCCTGAGGCGGGCCGTCCTGCAGGCGAAGCCGCTCGGGGTCCCGGTGACATGTTGCTGCGGCGTCGCGACCGCGTTCGTGGCCGCGGATTCCAAGGCGCTCACGACCAATGCCGACGCCGCGCTGTATCGAGCAAAGCGCAACGGACGCAACCGCGTCGAGCTGCACATGCCGCTGAGCTCCGCTGCCGCCGCTTAACCCCGGCGCACGACAGCGCCGCGCCCGCCGTGCTATAGGCCAGTGCAACGCAGCTACCGGAAGGAGCCCCTACTCGCATGGCCGACCTCTTCGACAGCTATCCGTATGCCGAGCGCTACGGGGTCAACCACTCGCTCCCGGAGCAGGGCCGATCCCGCGAGGAGATCCTCGCTGAGCTGCGGACGATCGGCGATCAGGAGGATGCTGTCTGGCGGAGCGGCGGGTGCTCGGGGACGATGTACTGCGGGGACCGGGACCACTATGAGTTCCTGAAGGAGGCGTTCGGCCTGTTCGCGCATCAGAACGCGCTGCAGCGCGATATGTGCCCGAGCGCGACGCGGTTCGAGGGCGAGATCATCGCGATGGCCCTCGACCTGTTCCACGCCTCGGCGGTGAGCGACGGCGAGCCGGCAGGGATGGTCACCTCCGGCGGCACGGCCAGCATCGCTCATGCAATGCTCACCTATCGCGAGCAGGGTCGCGATCAGCGTGGGATCGCCCACCCGAACGTGATCAAGCCCGAGACGGCCCATCCTGCGTTTGACAAGGCGTGCCACCTGTTCGGGATCGAGCTTCGCCGGGCGCCGATCGATCCGGCGACCACGCTCGTGCGCGGCGAAGAGGTTGAAAAGCTGATCGATCAGAGCACGATCGCGATCATCGGCTCGGCCGGCAACTACGGGTACGGGACGATCGACCCGATCGCGGAGCTGGCGGCGATTGCTTCAGATCACGGCATCGGGATGCACGTCGACGGCTGTCTCGGCGGCTTCCTGCTGCCATTCGGCGAGGAGCTGGGCTACCCGATCCCGCAGTTCGACTTCCGCGTGCCCGGCGTCACCAGCATCTCGGCTGACACGCACAAGTACGGCTATGGCCTGAAGGGCACCTCAACGCTGTTGTTCCGCGACCGCTCGCTGCGCAACCGCAGCTACTTCTTCATGTCGGACTGGAGCGGCGGCAAGTACTTCTCGCCGGGGATGGAGGGATCACGCTCGGACGGGCTACTGGCGGCGACCTGGGCGTCGCTGGTGTCGATCGGGCGCGAAGGCTTCCGTGACTACGCGCGGGGAATCTTCGAGACCTCGGCGACGATGCAGAAGGCAGTCTGTTCGCATCCGGAGCTGCGGCTGCTCGGCAAGCCGACGTTCCTGTTCGCGTTCACGTCTGAGCAATTCGACATCTATCACGTCAACGACGAGATGAAGCGGCGTGGCTGGCGCTTCAACGGACTCCAGTATCCGAACGCGCTGCACATGGCGGTGACGCGGCCACAGCTTCAGCCGGGCGTGACCGAGCGGTTCGCCGCCGACCTCGCCGCGGCCGTCGCGTACGCGTCCGAGCACAAGGACGAGGCGGCCGCCTCGGCGGCGATCTATGGCGGCATTCCCGGCGGGCTAGACCTCGAGGCCGACCAGATGATCCGCGCCGTGCTGGCCGGGATCCTCGACGCCCAGCAGAGCGTCCCCGCGCCTTCGTGAACCGTCAGGACCGGGATCGCCCCAGCTCGGGGCAGCTGGTGCTCGCCGTCGACCTGGGCAGCAGCGGACTCAAGGTTGGCGTCGTGTCGTTGGCCGGCGAGGTGGTCGCGGTCCGCCAGCAGCAACTCGAGACCGAGCGGGCGCCTGGCGGCCAGGCGACCCAGGACGCCGCCGGCTGGTGGGAGGCCGTCCTGGCGCTGGCGCGATCCGTGCTCGCGCGCGTTGAGCGTGAGCGGGTGCTGGCGGTTTCCTGCACCGGACAGTGGGCAAGCACGATCCCGGTCGATGCCTCCGGCGAGCCGGTGGGGCCGTGCCTGATGTGGCTTGACACGCGGGGCTCCGAGCACGCTCGCCGCGTCGTCGGCGGTCCGCTTGTCGGCTACTCCCCACCGGCGCTGCTGACGTGGGTCCGCCACACGTCCGGTGTGCCCTCGCCGTACGGAGGCGACCCCGTGAGCCACATGCTCCACCTTCAACATGACGAGCCTGCGGTGGCGGCCGCCGCCCGCTGGTACCTCGAGCCGGTCGACTACCTGAGCATGCGCTTCACGGGGCGGGCGGCGGCGACGCACGCCTCGATGAGCGCTGCGTGGCTGACCGACAACCGGCGGCTTGATCGCCTGGAGTACGACGCCGTGCTCGTGCGCAAGGCGGGTCTCGATCCTGAGAAGCTGCCGCCGCTGGTGGCGACAGGCTCGCTGATCGGGCCCGTCCGAGCCGAGGTTGCGAGCGAGCTCGGGCTCGCCGGCGACGTGCAGGTCGTCTCCGGGACCCCCGATCTCCACTCCGCAGCGCTGGGCACCGGGGCCGCCGGGGAAGGACAGCCCCACATGACGATCAGCACCACATCGTGGACATCACTCCCGGTTGCCCGCAAGAAGACTGATCCGATGCGCTCGATCGCGACCGTGCCGGGGTTGGATTCCGTGTCCTACCTCGTCGCGAACAACCACGAGGCCGCCGGGCTCTGCCTGCGCTGGCTGCGGGATGTATGGGGCGGGGAGCGCGCCCGCTCGTTCGAGGGGCTGACCGAGCTGGCGGGCACCGCGGCCGCGGGCAGCGGTGGCGTTCTGTTCACGCCGTGGATCGCGGGCGAGCGCTCACCCGTCGATGATCGCCACGCACGGGGCGGCTGGCACAACGTCTCCGTGCACGCGACCGAGGCAGACCTGGTCCGCGCGGTGCTCGAGGGCGTTGCCTACAACAGTCGCTGGCTGCACGAAGCCGTGGAGCGCTTCGCCGGCGCGCGCCTGGATCGACTGCGGATCTTCGGCGGTGGGACGCTGTCGGACCTCTGGTGTCAGATCCACGCCACCGTGCTGGACCGGACGATCGAGCGGGTCGCGCAACCGATGTACGCCAACCTTCGGGGCGCGGCGCTGTTTGCGGCGCTCGCGCTCGATCTAATCCATCGGGACGAGATCCGGAACCTGGTCGCGGTCGACCGGGTGTTCGAGCCAGACCCGGTCGATCGCGAGGTCTATGACCGGCTGTATGCCGAGTTCCCGCGCCTGTACAAAGCCCAGCGCAAGATGTTCGGACGGCTCAACGGCGACGGCTAGCGCGCTCGTGCGTCAGGGGCCTTGAGCACGCCCTCGCTCCCCCGGGGGGTGGTCGCGAAACCCACCGTATTTTTCGTTAATGCGACCACCCACACGCTCCGCTAGAGCACTCGGGACCCGAGCGGAAACGCATCGACGATCACGTACGCGCGCAGGCGCTGCGGTAGCCGGGTGCCGGCAGCCAACCGTAGCCGCACGCCGAGGATCCGCCCGCGGCCGTCGACTGACAGCGAGGTCTGGCCGCGGTAGTCGATGTCGATCGGGGCCCCGCTCGTTGCGTCCGTGAGGAGGACTGCGGCGACATGCCGCGCAGCAGATGCAAGACCCCGGCCGCCAAGCGTCGCCTCAACGCTGCCAACCGAGCCCGCTGTCGGGCGCTGCAGGCGGATTGACGCGATTCGCACCCCCGGCGGCCGGCTATTCGCGGCGCCACGGAATGCGCTCGAGAGGAACGTCCCGCTCGCCGCCAGCACGCCAGCGGGGTTGCAGATACCGGTGAATGCCAGCTGCTGCCCGTAGTTCGGGACCGTTGCGCAGACCGTCTCGGCGTCCAAAGCGGCCCCAGGGCGGAACCGCAGATCGGGGCCGAGGTCGCCGCGCAGCTCGAAACGCCGCAGCGGAACGACACCGAAGCTGAACTCGAGCGGCACGTTGGCGCTTGAGAGAAGCAGCGAGCGGCCCGCGTAGTGACCCTCGAGCGGGAAGCCGAAGGCGCTGTGTGGGTCGACGCGCTCGATTCCGCGCGCGTCCTTAAACGCTCCGATCACCCACATCAGTACCCGCGAGCGCGTTCGCGAGATCGTCGAGGCGATCCAGTCGTAACTGTCAAAACCGATCTGGTTGACCGACGGCAGGAACGCGGGCATCGGCACGGCCAGCCGGCTGATCGTGATTGCGCTGACTCGGTCGCGGCGTGCGCGCAGGGGTAGCCCGGTGGACGACGTCCCGGCGGTCCTGGCACTGATCGTCTGGTCGAACCGGCCGGCGACGCTGCCGGCCGGATTGAAGTTGCCCATTCGCACGCCGTTGTCGGTGTACGCCCCGGCAATCCGGAGCCGATACGTGGTCCCGGGCCGCAACGGACCGCGGGGAGCCAGGTACAGGTAATGGCCGTCTCCGGACTCCTGGACGGAGAAGGCAAAGTGAGGTGAGACGCGAACGAGTCGGCCCGGGTCAAGCATCGCCGCGTTGACCGTCCGTCCGCGACGACGAACCACGAGACGCAGGTTGAAGACGGTCGCGGGGGAGACGTTGCGGAGCGCGGCGGTGTCCAGCGTGGTACCACCGGCGCTCACCGGGAAGACGCGATCAAGTTGATCGCCGAGCTCCTGGTCCGGGTTGGTCGAGCAGCGGGAGTCGCGCCGCCGCAGGCAGTAGTCATAGGGAACGTAGTCGACGTAACCATGTTCGCCGGCGATGTAGGCGCCGGTGCTGCCGAGCGCCGGCGAGGCGTTCAGGTCATTGCGATCACGGAGCGCGGGGTCCAGCGGCGTGGTGTCAAACGACCAGCGCCGGCGGCCGGTTGCCGCATTCAGGGCGTAGAGCTTCCCGTTGGAGGAGCCGACGTAGAGGATCTCACCGCGCTCGCGGGCCGGCGCCGCTCCGAGCACCGGGGAGGAGCGGATTGGCTCGCCCGTGTCATATCGCCATCGCAACTCGCCGCGGGGCGAGAGCGCGTACACCGATCCGTCGGTTGAGCCGATGTAGATTGCGCTCGTATGGCCGGTCGCGTCCTGTCCGAGCGCCGGGGACGAGTAGATGTGATCGCTAGTCGCGAACGTCCAGCGCGGGGTCCCGGTGGTCGGATCGAGTGCGTATAGCTTGGAGTCGAACGAGCCCACGTAGACGGTCCCATCGGATCCGATCGCCGGCGAGGAGACGACGTAGCCCGGCGTGAACGTATGCCAGAGCGAGCGCCCGTGCGGGTCGAGGTGGTAGACGTCGAGGTCGAGCGACCCCCAGAAACTCGAGCCGTCAGCCGCAAAGGCGGGCGTCGTCCAGATCGAGTTGCCGGCCGTGAACGTCCACAGCCGGTGGCCGGAGGGGGACATCGCGTACGCCGTGCCACCCGTGTTGCCGGCGTACAGGTTCCCGCCGGGACCGATCGCGACGTTGCCCTCCCACCAGTTGACACGCTGACCCTTGACGGGCGCCACCGTCGGACGGAACCGCCAGAGGATGCGGGGTGCACCCGAGCGGGGAGTGGTGACGTGATACAGCCGCTCATCGCCTGAGCCGAACGTCAGCGGAGCCGACCCGATTCGCGGGTCGTACGCGGACAGCGCGGCCGCGGCGTCGATGATCCCGCCGGTCTTCAGCTTCCAGCGGAGCGTCCCGTTGGGCCTGATCGCATAGAACCAGGTGTCGCCCGATCCGATGTAGACGGTCCCGTCCGCGCCGATCACAGGCGTCGAGAAGATCCCCCGACCCGTCCGCAGCGCCCACGGGCGATCGGCGTGATAGCGGGCGACGATCGGGCTGCGCCCGGTGTTGCGCTGGTCGTGGCGCATCTCTGGCCACGGCGAGAGTGCAAACGGCGCAACGGTGCTCAACACACCGACAAGTAGTCCCAGATGTGGACGACGCATTCCGATGACCGTACCGCGTGCGGCGCAGAGTGACGAGAACGGCGAGTATCAGCGATGCGTCGGGATTGGCTGCACGCCGTGACACTCGTGCCTTGCTCGTATGTCGCTCGCGCGGTAGGGCGCGGCCGACGCTGCGGCCAGGCGGGAAGGAGGTGAGGGTTGTGCCGCGGCGGATGCAGTCGTGAGGCCGGCCAGCGAGAAGGCCCGGGTACCTGCTCGGGTCTCGGTGGCCGCGGTCGAGCCGATCGTTTCAAACCTCGATCAATGGGAGTCAAATGCTGCTCAAGCGCTATCTCGGCGTCACGCTCGTGTGCGCCGGGGTACTCGCAGGTGCCCTGCTGTTGCTTGCACAGTCGCATGCACAGGCCACCAATGCGATCAACTACGCTCACCTGAACGCGATCCAGAGGCGGATCATCTCCGAGACACTCGCGAGTGCGCTTGGCCCCGCGCCACGCAACTTCGCACCGGTGAACGATGAGGGAGGCGGCCCGGACGGCGCTCCCAACACACCCCCCAGCAGCTTCGGTTCAAGCGGCGGCTCGGGCTCGCTTGGCAACTACGTTCCATCGTCAAGCGGCAAATGCTCTGCAACGCTGGGCAACAACATCAAGGTCAACCAGAACTGCCTGAACATCGCCGATCCTGCCCTTCAGGGCCGTTCGCAGGCCAACAACGAGACCTCGATCGCCCAGGACCCGTTCAATACCGACCACATCGTCGCCAGCGACAACAACTACATTCGCGGCGACGGCACCTGCGGGGCGCATTTCTCCGTCGACGGTGGTCGGACGTGGGCCGACTCAACCGTGCCGAACTCATTCAGCGCTGGACCGTCGGGCTTCGCCCGCCAGTACTGGCAGGCTGGCGGTGACACGTCGGTCGCCTGGGACACCCGCGGCAACGCCTATCTGAGCTGCCAGCTGTTCAATCGTGGGAACGTGGCCTCGCCCAACCCCGATCAGTCCAGCGCGTTCGTCATCTTCCGCTCCACGCAGAACGACGGCGCCTCATGGAATTTCCCGGGGCGCTACACGACCGTGTTCTTCGATCCAGCCGGTACCGGCAGCGTCCTCGAGGACAAGGCGCTGATGACGGTGGACAACAACGCGCATAGTCCATACCGCGACCGCATCTATGTGAGTTGGACCGAGTTTGCGGCCGACGGCACCGCATACATCTATGCAGTCCACTCCGACGATTACGGCGAGACGTTCAGCAATCGAGTCCTCGTCAGCGGGGACAACCCGTCGCTGTGCACGAACACGTTTGGCGCTGCAACGCCAACCGGGAGCTGCAACGAGAATCAGTTCTCCCAGCCGTTCGTCGGATCCGACGGCAACTTGTACGTCGCCTACGACAACTTCAACAACCAGCCGACCAGCGGAACCGACAACCGCTATCAAGTGTTGCTGTCGAAGTCGACCGACGGCGGTGCCTCGTTCTCCGTCCCGGTCAAGGTCAGCGACTACTACGACCTCCCGGACTGTGACACGTATCAGGGCGCGGGCGCCGATCCAGGCCGCGCCTGCGTACCGGAAAAGGGCTCGTCGACGTTGTCCGCGTTCCGCGCGACGAACTACCCCTCAGGACAGGTCAACCCTCACAATCTCAACCAGGTGACGGTGACATTCGGGTCATACATCAACCGGGACTCCAATGAGTCGGGTGGCTGTGTGCCCGCCGGATTTGCCGCCGACGGCAACCCGACCTACACCGGGGTCAAGACGCCGGGCGCGTGCAACAACAAGATCCTGTTGAGCATGTCTTCCGACGGCGGTGCGACGTTCACCGGAACGACGGCCGATCCGCGCCGCGAGTTGGTGATCCCGCAGGGGCGGGCACAGGCACGGACCGATCAGTTCTGGCAGTGGAGCGCATTCACCCGCGACGGTCAGTTGGCGGTGAGCTACTACGACCGGCAGTACGGCGGCGATGAGTCCAACGGCTCATCGGACTTCACCCTCTCCGGATCCAGGAACCTGACCGAGTTCGGGCTGACGCGCGTGACGTCGAGCTCGATGCCGGCTCCGACGCAGTTGCTCGGGCCGAAGGGTGGCCAGTTCTTCGGCGACTACACCGGGTTGGCGGCAGTCGACAAGGCCCATCCACTGTGGTCGGACACGCGTTCGCAGGATCTGTTCGTGTGTCCGGGGACGGCCACCGCTGGGAGCCCGCCCGCGCTGTGCGGAGCGACGGAGCCCAACGGACAGAAGGCAAACGACGAAGAGCTGTTCACGGCGTCACTGGACGTGCCGTCCCGCGGGCGATAAGTCCGGGAGGTAGATCACGGCGGAGCGATCGGCGGGCGGGACTCGGACCCGCCCGCCTCGCCCGTTGTGATCCGCGGCGCGCGACCGCATTGCCCGCCGGCTAGCGGTCCCTGATCGCGTCAGATCCGGGTCGCGGCGTCGATCAGCCATCATATGGGTGGGGCGACGTGCCTCCGACCATGTCCACGCTCACGGCTCACCCACAAGCACCGAACCTCTGCGGGCATGCGCTCAATGGCCGCTACGAGCTCCAGGCCCTGATCGGGGAGGGAGCATTCGGGCGCGTCTATCGGGGCCGCGACCGGCGCCTGGCCCGGCCCGTCGCGGTCAAGGTGATCAAGCCGTGGTGGGCGGAGGATCCGGAATGGGTGAGGAGCTTTGAGCGTGAAGCGCAGCTGCTCGCCAGGGTCAGCGACCCCGGGATCGTGCAGATCTTCGACGTCGGCCGGGCACGGGAGGGACTGTTTTACGTCGCGGAGTTGGTCGAGGGCGAGAGCCTCGATGCGCGCCTGCGTCGCGGCCCGCTCGCGCCGTGGCACGCATGCGATGTCGCCGAGCAGCTCTGCCGGGCGCTAGCCCACGCCCACGCCCATCGGGTCATCCACCGCGACATCAAGCCGGCGAACGTCCTGATCTCCGGCCATGGCGCGGTCAAGGTGGGGGACTTCGGCGTCGCGCGGCTCGCGGACGGCAGCAGCGATGCGTTCGCGGCCACGATCGTCGGGACGCCGCGGTACATGGCGCCCGAGCAGGCGCGCGGTCACAGCGTGAGCGCGGCGACCGACGTCTACAGCGTCGGCGTGGTGCTGTACGAGATGCTGGCCGGTAGGCCCCCGTTCAGCGGCGAGTCGCCTGTCGAGCTGGCGCTGTGCCATCTTCAGGATCCACCGCCGCCGTTGGCGCGCAGCACCCCGGCTGGTCTCGTGGAGGTGCTCGACAGGGCGCTGGCGAAGGCACCTGCCGACCGCTACGAGACAGCCGACGCGATGGCGAACGCGCTCGCGCGGGCGCGTGCCGCGGCGGCCGGGGCCGGCGGCTTCGCCCACCGCCCTGCGGCGCAAGACAGTCCCCCGCCGCGGTCTGCGGATCCGGCGACGCGCGTTGCGCCGCGGATGTCTGCACGCCGCAATGTGAACCCGGCGGCGCGCCGGCGGGCGGTGGCACTGTTCGCCGCCGTCGTCCTCGTGATCGTCGGGATGTTGGGCGCGGCATTGATGCTCGGCCACGCGCCCCGTGTCCGCGTGCCGAGCGTGCGCGGACTGACGAAGAATGCGGCCACGGGTCGGCTCCGGCACGATCACCTCGAGCCGCGATTCAGCACCGCCTACAGCGCCCGGCCGAGCGGCATCGTGATCGGACAGCGCCCCGCTGCGGGGACTCGGCTGAGTGACGGCTCAGGCGTCCGGGTGATCCTCAGCAAGGGCCCGCCGCCGGTCGCCGTGCCGCGCGTCGTGGGAATCTCGGCGACGGACGCGCGGACCGCTCTGGACCGGATCGGCCTGAAGACGAGCACCGCGCAAATCCCGGCGCCCGGGTATGCCGCGGGGGTCGTGGTCAGGCAAGCGCCGGCAGCCGGCGCCGAGTTGTCCCCGGCGGGCACGGTCTCGCTGTCTGTCGCCGAGCAGCCGCAGTGGCGGACGCTGACATCGTTCACGGGCGCGCGTGCATCCGTCCCGTTCAGGATCCGCGGGACGCGCTGGCGGATCGTCTACGGCATGTCATACCAAGGTGTCTGCGCCTTCATTGTCTTCTGCTCCGGGCCGAGCGGCCAAGTCGCGGATCTCGGGCACGGCAGCAGCGGCGGCAGCTTCGATCTCAATGAGGGCAGCGGTCAGATCCGCACCTTCGAATCCGGTCCGGGGCTCTACCAGCTCAAGATCTCGCCAGGCTCGGACTCCGCCAACTGGTCCGTGCAGGTGCAGGACTACTACTGAGTCTCGCTCAGCACGCCACCCGGTAGCGGTCGATCGATCGCCGCGCAGCGCTGACGATCTCCGGCCGGGGCGTGCTCGGCACGAGCACATATCGCTCCTCATAGCTCTCGAGCAACGCCTGCTGCACCTCAGCGATGCCGACACCCGAGGCTTCGTCTGCGACCGCGCCCACGGTGCACGGGTTCCATTCCAGCCCCAGCGAGGCGTACACCGCTTCGAGCACGGGCCGCACACGGCCCGAACCTTCGACGATCACCACTGTCGAGAACAGCCAGCCGCCCCGCACGACGCGCTGCGCTGTGCCGATCAGCTTCGTCTCCCTCCTGGCGCTGACGGTGAAATCTCCAGGACAGTACTCACCCGGAATTCTGCCGATCTCTGCGTCCACTCCGAGCAGTCGAAGTGCTTGCGCGTGACGCTCTGCGTTGCGAGCAAAGCGCTCCCGGATTCCAGTCAGCGAGTCTTGCTCAGGCATCACCTCGTCGATCACGAGGGCTCCCTCGTCGTATCCGGCCGCGTGCCCCCCGGGGGCCCGCACCACGGGTGTGAAGCCATGAGCACGTGCTGCTGCTGCGGCTGCTGGAAACCCGCCCAGAAAGCGATCTTGACGACCGAACGCGACGGTCGGCGGAGGGCTGTAGAGCCGGAGCGCCGGCTTGCCGTGCCCACCGGCGAGCGCCTCGAGGAGCGCTCCGGCGAGCGCAACCTCGAGCGCCGGATCACCGCCGAGGCGGCCTGTGATCAGCTCCGTTTGCGGCGGCTCGGACATCGGCGGAGGTTCGCACGCGCGCGGGCGCGACGACGGGCGCTCAGGTTCAATGGGCCGAGGTCGATCACAGGTAAAGAATGCCGGGAAAGGGTGGTTTGATCCAGGCTGTCCGTGAGGCCGACCGTTGGTCGGGCCGCAGCGCCTGCGTGGTTCTGACGGCCGCGGTCGCGCTCACAACCCTCAGCACGGCACTGTCCGTCGCCGTGGTGACAACAGGCAACCTTGGCATTGGTGCGGCGATCGCGATCGGCGTAGGCGATCTGGCGTTGATCGTGCTGCTGGTGCTGAAATGGCCCGGCTGGCGAGCCGCGATCGATACGAGCGGTCGCTATGAGCGAGGCTTTGAGGACGCGGCGATCGGCATGATGATCCTGACACCGCAGCTGGTCGTGACGCTCTGCAACGATTCGCTGTGCACGCTGCTCGGCAGGGACCTAGACGGCCTGATCGGACGCTCGATCCTCGAATTCACCTACACCGAGGACATCGAGCGCAGCCTCGAGAAGCGCGAGTCGATGCGCAAGGGCGAGGACGCCCCGCTCGACAAGCGCTACGTGCGGCCGGACGGCTCGCTGGTCGACGTAGTTGTGACCACGGCCCTGATCGAGCCCGAAAGCGGCGAGGCGTACTACTTCTCCCAGCTGCAGGACGTCACCGAGCAGCGGCGCGCCGAACGTCAGAAGGCCACGATCGCCGATCTCGGTCGCCGCGCACTCGAGAGCGAGGACGCGCAGGGGCTGATGGGCGACGCGATGGGCGTCGTGCGAACGATCCTCGGCACGTCGCTATGCATGGTGAGTCGACGCATGGCCAGCGGGGAAATCCACGTCGTCGCCGACAGCGGCGAGCAGATCAACGTCAGAATCCCGGCAAGGCAGGGCTCGCAGAGCCGCTACACGTTGGAGGTCGGCGAGCCGGTGCTGAGCAATGATCTGAGGAACGAGACGCGCTTCGTCGTGCCGCCGGTCGTCCTCGAGGGAGGGCATCACCGGTGTCTGAGCGTGCCCGTGCCGGAGCGCTCCGGCCTGCGTCACGTGATCCTGGCGCACGCGCCGGAGCAGATGCGCCCGTTCACAATCGACGACGCTCGCTTCCTGGAGGCGGTGGCGCACGTGATCGGCGGCGCGCTTGACCGCGCCGCGACCGAGCTCGAGCTGCGTCGCCGAGCACTCGAGGATCCGCTCACCGGCTTGGCGAATCGCGCGCTCCTGACCACCCAGCTCGAAGCCGAGCTTCGCCATGCCCGGCGGCTTGGACACCGGGTGTGCGTGCTCGCGCTCGACGTCGACCGGTTCAAGCTCGTCAACGACGCGCTTGGGCATACGGCCGGGGACAGGCTCCTGCGCTATCTATCGGCCAGGCTCGTCGGCTGCGTGCGCGAGGAGGATCTGGTCGCCCGTCCGGGCGGCGACGAGTTCACGGTTGTGTGCACTCGGACAGACACCGACGGCGCGATCGGCGAGGTCGCGCAGCGGCTGGTCGATGCCGTCGATGAGCCGCTCGAGGTCGACGGTCAGGAGGTCTTTCTGACCGCCAGCGTCGGCGTCGCCGTGAGCGAGCACGGCGTCGGGACACCGGAGGAGTTGCTGCGCGACGCCGAGGCGGCGATGTTCCGCGCCAAGGAGCTCGGAGGAGGGCGGTTTGAGGCGTTCGACCCGGCGCTGCGGCACCGGCTGGTCGAGCGGATGACGATCGAGGGCGATCTACGCCATGCGCTCGAGCGTGACCAGCTCGTGCTGCACTACCAGCCGCTGATCGAGCTCGATGGAGAGCGAGTGATCGGGTTTGAGGCGTTGCTGCGCTGGCAACATCCAGAGCGCGGCCTCGTGGGTCCCGATGAGTTCATCCATCTAGCCGAGGAGACCGGGCTGATCGTGCCGATTGGAAGCTGGGTGCTGAGCACCGTCTGCGAGCAACTCGCCCGGTGGCCCGACACGGTCAAGATCTCGGCAAACCTCTCGCCTGTGCAGATCCGCCCGGAACTGGTGCACGAAGTCGAGCACCTGCTGGTTCGCCACGCGATCGCGCCTGGTCGCCTCGTGCTCGAGATCACCGAGAGCCTCGTGCTCGACCCCCGTACCAAGCCGATCGTCGCCCAGCTGCGGGGGCTTGGCGTTCAGCTCGCGCTTGACGACTTCGGCACCGGCTACTCGTCGTTGGGCAGCCTCCAGCGGTTCCCGCTCGACGTCGTCAAGCTCGACCGGACATTGATTTCCTCGCTGGCGACGGGCAAGGGGATCGCGGTTGTGCGCGCGGCCGTCGAGCTCGGCGCAGCGCTCGGGGTGCACGTGATCGCCGAGGGGATCGAGGGCCCCGTTCAGCTCGACACCCTGCGCGAGATCGGCTGCCTGCTCGGCCAGGGGTTCCTGTTCGCCCGGCCGCTCCCGCTCTGCGACGCCGAGCTGCTGCTGAGGGGCGGCGCCAACGCGGACTCCGTTGCGCCACAGGCCGCGTAGAAGCCGTAACTGTTCAGGTGGGCTCAGTTGCCGGTCCAGCGGCGGTACGCGGCGATGAGACGTGAGGTCGGGGCGGCGCGCATCGGGGTGTCCTTTGTCAGGCGGCTGGGTTGAGGCGGTCGAGGACCAGCGGTGGGCAGCGGATCTCGCCGCTCTTGAAGCGGCCGATCGGACGGTGGACGTAGACGGTGGCGTTGTGCTCGTCGAGCTCGACGACGGTGCCGTGGATGCCGTGGAGGTAGCGGGGGCTGGCGTGGTGGTTGATCCGCACGCGGTCGCCGACGTTCAGCATCGCGAGCGCCTTGGCGGAGCCGATCGTCTGCAACAGCTCGTAGCGGGCACGGATCGCTGCGGCGATCGCGGTCAGGTGAGGGTCCAGTTCGCCGGCGGCGATCTGGTCGAGCAGGAGGACCTCAGGTGCGGCCGGCGGGTCTGGTCGCGGGGCCGACTCTGATCGCGACGCCGGCAGTTGGGGATGGGTCGGGCGCCGTGCTTGTCCTCGGGAGCGTTTGCTCACCCCCGGAAGTATCCGAAGCGGTGCGGACGGATTAAGGGCCGGCTGCCATCGGCAGCAACGGATCGCCGGCGTCGAGTTTCCTCAGCACCTCAGCCAGGCGCCGGCCTTGCATCGCCCCAATCCTCGGCCCGTATGACACCGGCGCGTTCCCCTCCGCGGGAAACGGAGAACATCAGGCGGTGTTGATCGAAACGCTGCGCGCGCGGTTCGGCGGGGGTATTCCAGGCGGTCGTCGAATGATCGGTCTTTGCGCCGGCGGTCAGGGGGCCAAAGCCGGGCAGACAGCGGGGCCATCGCGGTCAGCATCTGGAGCGACGGGAGGATCCGGATGTCACGCTGTCTCATGTTGCGGAGCGCCGCGCGAGGGGTGTGCCGGTGATCCGTCGGGGTCACGGATCGTGGTGATCGAAAAGTTGCGGGCGCGTCTGGGTCGGGCCGGATTGTCAAGACTTGAGCACGGTGCATGCTGCCGAGGCCAGCCAACGCAAAGTTCCTATCGAATAGCGAAAGGAACATTGCGTTCCCCCGGGACTTTGCGCGACAGTCTCATGGCGGGAGGAAGTTTGCGTTCGGCCGGGACTTTGCGCGACAGTCACATGGCGGGAGGAAGTTTGCGTTCGGCCGGCACTCCTCCCAGCCGTACTAAGGGGTCACGAATGATTTAGTGCGGTGGTGGAGGATGTTCGGGGTTATTGTCGTATCGCGAGGGATGATCGATGAGTCAAAGATCGCGGAGCGTTTTGCGGGCCTTGGGCCTGAGTTGAACGAGCGTCAGCGTCGGTTGTGGGCGGCGTCGGAGGCGCGGGCGTGTGGGCGTGGTGGGATCGCTGCGGTTGCTCGTGCGACGGGGATCAGTGAGGACACGGTCGGGCGTGGGATCAAGGAGTTGCGGGAGGGTGTGCGGTTGGAGCCGGGGCAGGTCCGTCGTCGGGGTGCGGGGCGTCGAGCGTTGACCGAGTCTGATCCTGGCTTGTTGCGGGACTTGGAGCGATTGGTGGATCCCGCGACGCGTGGGGATCCGTGCTCGTCGTTGCGGTGGTCCTCGAAGAGTTTGGGGAACATCGCGGGCGCGTTGGTCGCCGTGGGCCATGAGGTGTCCGATCGGACGGTCGGGAAGCTGCTTCGCGGTCTTGGGTTTCGGTTGCACGCGAACCGCAAGACGCGGGAAGGGACCGATCATCCTGATCGCGACGCTCAGTTTCGGCATATCGACGCGACGGTCACCGCGGCGCTCGAGGCGGGGGAGCCGACGATCTCGGTCGACAGCAAGAAGCGAGAGCTGGTCGGCGATTACAAGGCGGTCGGGCGTGAGTACGAGCCGAAGGGCCGTCCGGTCGAGGTCCGCACCCACGACTTCAAGGACAAGGACTTGGGCCACGCGATCCCGTATGGCGTCTATGACATTCAGGCGAATGAGGGGATGATGTCGGTCGGTGTCACCAACGACACCAGCGCGTTTGCGGTCAACGCGATCCGCGCGTGGTGGGAGCATCTCGGTGCCCGGCGCTACCCCGACGCGACGACGCTGACGATCACCGCCGACGGCGGCGGCAGCAACTCGAGCCGCACCCGCCTTTGGAAGATCGAGTTGCAGAAGCTCGCCAACGAGCTCGGCCTGGCGATCCGCGTCTGCCACTTCCCGCCGGGAACGTCGAAGTGGAACAAAATCGAGCACCGGATGTTCTCGTTCGTGAGCCTGAACTGGCGTGGTCGGCCGCTGGAGAGCCTTGAGGTGATCATCGATCTGATCGGGTCGACCACAACCAGCACCGGGTTGAAGGTGTACGCGCGTCACGATCCCGGCGAGTACGAGAAGGGCATCACAGTCACCGACGAAGAGATCGCCGCCGTGAACATTGTTCGTAACGATTTTCACCCGGACTGGAACTACGAGATCAAACCAATAGCCGCACTAATTGTTTCGTGAACACTAAGCGCTCAAATCGAGTACGCGTCCCGGCGGTTTGTGCAACGATCGTGCCGCCTTCGCCGCGAGGCGCTGCGCGCGGGTCGTGAATGGAGGACCGCCGTGGTCACGGTCGGTGACGATCCCCCAGAGGAGCAGCGACAGGATCGCTGCGACGATGAAGATCGCGAGGACGACATTCAGGATCACCATGGTGCTCATCGGTATCTCTCTTTCGTGCGCTAGGGACATGCACGATCTTCTCGACCGCCCGCAAGAGCACCGTCGGCCGAGCGTCGGAGCTTTGTAAGAACCGGTCGCGGTTCAGGTGGCGGTCATCGACAGCCCGCCGTCGACGACGAAGGTCTGTCCCGTGACGTAGCTGGCCTCGTCGGAGAGCAGAAAAATCGCCATGTGCGCGACCTCCCATGCCGTCCCCTGCCGGCCGAGAGGGATCCTGGTGCTGCTGCGGCCCGAGCGGATCTGCGAGGCCACGCGTCCCAGCGGGGTGTCGATCAAGCCCGGAGCAAGCACGTTCGCGCGGACGCCGCGTCTCGCTCCCTCGAGGGCGACGTGTCGAGCCAGTCCCAGCAGCGCCGCCTTCGAGGCGTCGTAGGACGGCACGTAGCTGCCCGGGCGAAGGCCCGCGACCGAGCCGATGAAGACGATGCTGGAGCCGGGCGGGAGCGCCGGCAGCGAGCGCCGGCTCACGAGGAAGTGAGAGCGCAGATTGACCGCCAGGACGCGGTCCCAGATCGCTGCGGTCGTGTCCTTGAGCCCGAGCCCTGCCCCGATGCCGACGTTCAGCACCACACCGTCGAGTCCTCCAAGCTCCGCGGCGGCCACGTCGACGACCCGCTCGCACTCATCGGCTTGCGCGAGGTCGCCGATCACGCTGACGGCACGGCCGCCCGCCTGCGTCACAAGTCGCGCCGTCTGCACCGCGGCTTCAGGAACGACATCGACGATTGCCACCGCAGCGCCTTCCCTGGCGGCGAGCACCGAGATCGCCTGGCCGTTGCCTGCCGGCGCATCTGGATCGCCGACGCCCTGGCTGCCCCCGCCGAGGACCAGGATCCGGCGGCCGGTGAGGCGTGAAGCTCCGGGTGCGGTTCCGGCCGCGGTCGACGGAAGGGTCTGCTCGTCGCTCATCGTTTCCTGCAGTGCTAACGGCTGACGATCGTGAACGTCGCTGTCCGCGGGCGGGAGGGTGTGCCGACCGTGTCGGTGGCGCTGAGCGTCAGTCGGTAGCTACCCACGGACAACTTCCGGGTGGATGACAGCCGTCCCTCGAACCTGACGTGGTTGACGCCGGGGTGCGCATTGAAGCTCAGGCTGCCGGCCGCGATCTCCCGCGTGCAACGTCGCCGGTTGTGGTTGGAACGGTTTGAGGCAACGCACCGGCGGTTGACCTGACGTCCCGGCGTGAGCTTGGCGAATGTGAGCTTGGCTCTGGCTGCCTTTGAAAGCGTGAAAGCGATTCGCGTGCCGACCGGCGCGCCCTTGCTCGAGATCTGCGCGAGCCGCGACCCGAGCCGCCAACGCGCCGGGAGCAGAGTCAGCGAGGAAATCGTCGCCGGCGCGTCGGGATTGACCGCTACGCGGACTGTGGCGACAGTCGAGTCAGACGTACCATCGTTGCCTTTGAACGTGAACTGATCCGCGCCCGAGAAGTTCGCCCGCGGCGTGTAGGTGACGGAGCTCCCGTTGATGCTTCCAAGGCTGCCATGCGCAGGGGAGCTCACGAGCGAGAGCGTCACCGGGTCGTTCTCGGGGGCGGGATCGACGCAGTTGAGCGGGATCGAGGCGCTGCCGTTGAAGCCGATCGTGACGGACGCGTCCTGACAGGTGGGCGAGGGGTTGCGGGTCCAATCCGGGTTGCCGTCGAAGCGGCCGGCGACGTTCGGAACGAGATCGGTCGCCAGCCCGGTTCCGTCGGAGTTCTTCACCTTCAGATCGCCAGCACCGAGGACACCCTCGACGAACGCGATCTTCGACCCGTCGGGAGACCAGGCGCAGTTGTAGTCGCCGAGGCCGCTGTTGGCGATCGGTGTGACGTTCGTCCCGGCGATGGTGGACCGCTGGACGCTCGCCATCGCCGAGAGGAACGCTCCGCGCGTGAAGCAGAGGTTCTGTCCGTCAGGTGAGAGCGAGGGCTGGTAATCGTCGGTTGGCCCGGTGACGATCGCGGTCGCCGGCCCGCTGTCGTCCGCGGCCTGCGCATAGATGTCGTCATCGGTAGTCATCCCGCCCGGACTCACGACCACGCTGTAATAGAGCGTCTTGGAGTCAGGCGACCACACCGGCTTGCCCGCGTCCCCGCTGATCGGAGAGAGGACACTGACCGGGCCACCGGCGACGCTCTGAATCGCGATCTGGACCGGCGTTGTGCTGCCCAGGACCTTGCGCTGGTACGCGACACGGGTACCGTCCGGTGACCATGACGGGCGGTCCTCGCCGATCCCGGAGACTGGGTCAGATCCCTCGGGTTGGTCGATGACGCAGGCTGCGTGAGGTTGAGGATGTAAAGGTCGAAGTCGCCTGTGGCCGAGTTACCGGCCGAGTACACGAGCTCGGTGCGATCGGGCGACCAACTTGCGTGGCGATGCTGGATCGCCGTGTTGAACGTCACGCGAGTGGGTGTCGCGCCCGCCTTCTTGGCGACCCACAGCTGGGCGTGGGCATCGTCGAGCGCAGTCAGACCGTCATCCCGCCCGCTCGTGAAGACGATCATGCCGTTCGGACCCGGGAGCACGGCGCCGGCGGTCGCGGGGACGATCAGCAGCACCGAGACGAGGATGCACACGATCATCGGTAGATCGCTCGCGGCTGTGGGCCGGCGTCGGCCCCAAGCCGCGGTTGCGAAACCAGCGGTCCGAAACGAAGACTTCAAACGATCGCGCATCGTGCTTTCCCCCGGGGTCGTCCGGCCTCCAGGCTGAGCCTACCGCGATCCGCTCTGGGGCGCGACCTGCACCGGGTGTGAGCAGGGGTGGGGTGCTTTCACCCCCAGGGTGCCTAGCGGAGCAGACCTCGGGGCCGCAGACTCGCCGTATCGGAATCGGCGCCCGCTCTGGGTCAGCCCGGTCGCCCCGCAGCACCCATCACGAGGAGATCACAGCAATGCCCGTAAGCGAAGACATCCCCAGGCTCGAGCTCGTGGACAGCGCACCGGTCGTGCCGGCGCGGGCCTCGTTGCAGAAGCCGCCACGACGCCGACGCCGACGGATCATCGTCGCGGCAGCCGTGCTGGTGCTCGGGGTGGTGGGGGCGGCGCTGGCGCTGATGGCACACGGCCGCCCAGCCGGGGACGGATCGGCGAAGACCGCTGCGCGCTCGTTCCTCGATGGCTACGTGGACGGCGACGGCCGAGTGGTCCGCCGCGATCAGGGCAACGACACCGTCAGCGAGGGGCAGGCCTACGCGATGCTGCTGGCACAGGCTGCCGGTGACCAGGTCAGCTTTGACCGCATCTGGACCTGGACCCGAACCCATCTTCAGGAGCCGAACGGGCTGTTCGCGTTCCGCGCCAACCCGAACGGGACCGTCGCCGATCCCCAGCCCGCGAGCGACGCGGACGTGCTGATCGCTTGGGCCCTGGTGCGGATGACGGGCCCACACGCGGACGAGTACCACCGAGAGGGCCGCCGTGTAGCCGCTGCGGTGCTCGAGCACGAGACCGCATGGCGGGGCGACACGCTGATGCTCGCCGCCGGCCCGTGGGCGACCGGTCAGCCCGTCACGCTCGACCCGAGCTATTGGGCGCCGGCGGCGTTCGAGCAGCTGGCAGCGATCACCGGAGACCTCCGGTGGCGGGAGCTCGATGACGGCACGGTCGACTTGTCAACAGAGCTGACCTCAAGCGGCCACACCCTCCCTCCGGACTGGGCGCGGGTCGACACGACCACGCCAGTCCCCACCGAGGCCCCGAACGGACCGAACCACTTCATCCAGTATGGCCTCGACGCTCAGCGGGTGGTCGTCTGGCTCGCCACCAGCTGCAACCCGCGGGGCCAGCGGCTGGCCGCGCGCCTCGACTCCCTGCTGTCCGACCGCGAGGACGCGATCGCGCTCGCGCCGTCGGGTCTGGTGATCGACCCCCAGACAAACGCGCTGCCGCTGGTCGCGGCGGCTGCCGCTGCACAGGCTGCCGGCAACACCGTCCGCCGCGATAGCTTGCTGGCTCGGGCCGCGCAAGTCAATCGCGAGCACCCCACGTACTACGGGACAGCGTGGCTGGCGCTCGGCAGGACGCTGCTGACGACCAACGCGCTGGGCGGCTGCCAGGCGGCCGGATCGTGAGGCGAGCGTCGACATTGAAGTCAGTCGCTCACCTCGCGGTCGACGGAGCAGAGCTACAGCGCTCCCAGCTCCTCGAACAACGCTGTGGCGGCCACCGTCCCCAGTGGTACGTACTCGGCGAGCAACCGTTCGTTGGGGGCGTGGATGTTCGCGTCTGGTAGCGAGAAGCCGGTGAGGATCGTTGGGATTCCCTTGTCGGCGAGCGCTGCGAGGACTGGAAGGGTGCCGCCGGATCGGATCAGCGCAGGGCGGACGCCGAGCGCGCGCTCGAACGCGTTCAGGCCGAGTTGGACGGCGCGTGCATCGGCGGGCACCACTCCTGGGGATGCGTGGGAGAGCAGCTTGATCTCGAGCTCCGCGCCGGGGGGTGCCGCTTCGCGCACGAGCCGTTCGAACTCGGTGGCGATTTGCTGGATCTGTTGGCCGGGAGCGAGGCGGATTGAAACGTTCGCCTCGGCGAGGCTCGGGACGATCGTCTTGATGACCTGTGGTGAGCCGCTGCGGATGCCGTTGACATCCAGCGAGGGCTCGGCGAACGTCCGCAGGTAGAACTCCTCGCCGGCGCGCGGGTCTTTCGGGCGGGCGCCTTGGCCGGCGAGTTCATGCTCGCCGGCGGGCAGCGCTCGCCATGCCTGCAGCTCTTGCTCGCTGGGTGCGATGATCCCTTGGCGCAGCGGTTCGATCAGGCGCCCGTCGTAGGCGATTACGGCCGCGAGTGATTGGATCAGGGCGTGTGCGGCGTTCAGCGCAACGCCGCCGTAGAGCCCGGAGTGCAGATCGCGCTCAGCGCTACGCAGGGTGATGTGGAAGTACGCGATCCCGCGTGTCGCGACGTTGAACGCCGGTAGTCCTCTGCGGATCATCCCGCTGTCAAAGATGATCGCGGCGCCGGCGCCGCGATCATCGTCCTGGAGGTACTCAACGACCGAGTGCCCGCCGGTTTCCTCCTCGCCATCGCAGACGAAACGGACGTTGAGCGCCAGCTTCCCGGCCCGGGCGAGCTCACGCGCGGCGCGCAGCAACAGGTACAGCTGCCCCTTGTCATCGGCGACCCCGCGGCCGTACAGATACTCGCCGCGGATCTCCGGCTCAAACGGCGCAGACTCCCAGAGCTCGAGCGGGTCGGGTGGCTGCACATCGAAGTGGCCGTAGCAGAGCACCGTCGGCGCTCGCGCTGGGTCAGCGCTTGCGCGAAGCTCTCCGATCGCGAGCGGCTGACCATGCCAATCGATCAGCTCACACGCCCCGTCGGCACCCCGGATGAACTCACACACCCACTCCCCGGCGAGCCGCACATCGCCCGCACGCTCGGCCTCGGCACTGACCGAACGAATGCGAAGAAACTCGCTGAGCTCATCAAACCACGCGACCATCCCGCGAGCGTACAGCGACCGGCTCTCGCCTGAGCCCGGGCCGATCCGGGGCGGAGGCGGGGTGAAACGCACGCTTAACCTCCGTGCCGGGAAGAGTTCGCGCCGAGCGGCGTCTAGAACAGCGAGTGCCCAACGACTGAGGGAGTCCTATCCATGTCTCGCACGAGAAACCATGGCCACGCCCGCCGCGGTCCGCGGTCTGCGCTGATCATCGTCGCCGCGATCGCGGGCTTCGCCGTCGCCGCGGCTTCATCGACCGCCGGCGGTAAGTCGTTCACGCTGAAGGTCACGAAGAGGGTGCACGTCGACAACACCGTGCTGGCCGCCCAGGGAATCCCCGTCGCGGGCAAGGTGAACAAGCATGAGTCCGTCGTGGTCGGTCCGAGCGGGTATGCCGTGTACACGTTCGAGGGCGAGACGACTCACCACCTGATCTGCAAGAAGACCAGCAGCATGACGACAAACTGCTGGGGATTCTGGCCGCCGGTCACGGTCAACTCGGCCAAGGCATCAGTACTCAGCCCGGCGTCCCCGGCAAGCTCGGCACGTTCCGCAATCACGGCCAGTTGCAGCTGACGCTGAACGGCAAGCCGCTCTACAACTTCACGCCCGACATCACGTCCGGCAAGAAGAATGCTGCTAGCGGAGCTGAGCTGATGACCTTCGGTTCGACCTGGCACATCGTGACGCCGAAGCCCTGATCCGCCGGGCGGGCACAGCTTCGGTTTTTGTGTTCGCTAGCGCGATTTCTTGCGCCCCGGCCCGCTCTGCGGTGGACCGGGGCGCACTGCATGCTGGAACGCTTCCGCTTCGCTGACAGCGGCGACAGCGCGCGTCAGCCGGGAAGCCAGCGCCCGCAGATGCTCGACCAGCTCAGGCGGCTCGTGCACTTCGAAGTCGACGCCGAGCATTGCGATCCGCGATGCGAGCCATGTGAGGTTGTCATCACCTGTCCTGCACGTGCACGTGTCCGCGTCGATCGGCTCGATCCCGCCCCAGTGGCCGGGGAAGCGGCGCGCGATCTCGTCGGCCGGGGCGTGCAACGTGAGCAGCGCCTCGAATCGGTTTGGAGCGCCGGTGATGCTTCGCTTGACGTACGTCGCCGCGTCCTTGTCCGGAAGCGTGCGCTGCACGAAGCGCACGCCGGTCGACGCCGGATTGTTCAGGCGGTCGATGCGGAAGGTGCGCCAGCTTGACGAGGGCGCGCACGGCGGTTTCCTCGATTCCCGCCACGGATGCGCCTGCGGCGGTGCGAAGACCGACCGCGATCGCAATCGCCTCGTCGTCATCGAGCAGCAGCGGCGGCATCGCGCTTCCGGCGCGAAGCCTGTAACCGCCGGCCGGCCCGGTCAGCGATTCAACGGGGTAGCCGAGCCGGCGCAACCGCTCGATGTCGCGTCGGATGGTCCGGCTTGACACCTCAAGGCGCTCGGCCAGTTCGCTTCCCGGCCAATCGCGACGTCCCTGGAGCAGGGAGAGCAGTCCCAGAAGCCGGCTTGACGTCTCGCTCATCGCATTTCACGGTCGGGTCAATTAAGGCCAGATCTTGACCTAAATCATCCGTAGCGTGCGTCGCACCTGTCAACAAGCCAGGAGGCAGCACGCATGCTTGAGCGAGACGGATACGTGGCCGGCGTCCCCTGCTGGGTCGACACCAGCCAGCCAGATCCAGAGGCCGCCGTGGCGTTTTACAGCGGTCTACTCGGTTGGGACTTCGAGGACGTGATGCCGCCGGGATCGCCCGGTAAGTACTTCATCGCACGCCTCCGCGGCGGCGACGTGGCCGCTGTCGGGTCACAGCCCGAGGGCGGGCCGCCGACTGCGGTGTGGAACACCTACATCTGGGTTGAGAGCGCGGACGAGTCCGTGTCGAAGGTGCTCGAGGCCGGCGGGCGTGTCGTGATCGACTCCTTCGACGTCTCCGATGCGGGCCGGATGGCGGTGCTCACCGATCCCGAAGGCGCCGCGTTCTGTGTCTGGGAGGCAAAGCAGCACAGGGGCGCACGGATCGTCAACGAACCCGGCTCGTTGAACTTCAACGGTCTCAACGCCCGTGATGTCGATGGCGCGAAGTCCTTCTACGGTTCGGTCTTCGGATGGGAGATGCTCGGCGTCCGGGGCGCTGGCGCGATGTGGCGGCTGCCGGGCCACGGCGACCAGCTGGAGCGCAGCGACCCCGGATTGCGCGAGCGGATGGCGCAGAGCAGCGCGCCGGACGGCTTCGAGGACGTGGTTGCGACGCTCAATCCGATTGCCGAGGACCAGTCTGAGGTCGCCGCGCACTGGGGCGTGACATTCGCAGTCGACGATGCGGACGTGATCGCCGAAACAGCCGCAGCACTGGGCGGGCAGGTGGTCGTCGCACCATTCGATGCCCCGTGGGTCAGGATGACGGTCATCACCGATCCGCAGGGGGCGACGTTCATCGCGAGTAAGTTCGTTCCAGAGAACAGGGACATCGGCAGTCAGGCCGATCCGGCTGTCAGAGCCGCCTAGCCGGCGCTCAGCCACGAGCAGGCTCAGAAGTTCAGCGGAGGCGGGCCGGACCGCCCGCTTCCGCTCTTGGTTGGCTCGTGGCCGGGGTGAGCCGGTTCCACACCTAGGGTGGCTGGCGGTCCCGTCCCGCCTGCTCGACCATACGCGTGTGATCAACGCAAGCTCGGTAACAGGCAGCGCGGCAGTCAAACCCGCGTCTCACTCGATCGGATCAATGGCCGAAAGCTCCCGGGCGGCGACGTCGGATCGAGTGGGGTATCCAAACGGAGGAGCGCTAACGGCGCGAACTCGCGTTGCCTTGTTCCGGCCCACGGGCGCTCGTGGGCGTCTCATCGCGACGGTCCACTGGCGCTGAGCGCCGCTGCGCCTCAGCCTCCCACAGCCGCATCGAGCCTGTCGCATCGGACGGCCCAGTGGGCCGCTAAGTGGTGCCACTAAGGGCGGAGTGCGGACGACTAAGGGATAGGTACAGGCAGATGCATGATGGCAAACGCGCCGCCGGGGGTTACGGTGAACACACTGCACCGACGCTCTCAAACAAACCGGTGAACACATTGCACCGACGCTCTCAAACAAACGGACGGAAATGAAATGTTCGAGTTACTCGATAACCACGCAACCGGGATGCCGATGCTGGACGCGCAATCTGACTTTCGGCGCGCGCGTCGAGCCCACGGGGTCGCACGACTGAGCCGCTGGCTGACGCGGCGTCAGGGCCCGAGCCACCCGCCGACACTCGGCGACGATCCGATGACGGCCGGCGGCCCGCAGCGACTGAAGGTTGTGGCGCTCGACTCGATCATCGGCACGGTCGAGCCGAGCCCCCACTTCGACGCGCGCTTTCGGCCGGCCTCGGAGCTGGTGCGCCCGCGCTGGGAGCGGATCGCGCTTGCCCACCGCAGAGGTGATGCGCTTCCTCCGGTCACTCTGCGCGAACGGCCCGACGGCTACTACGTGCTCGACGGGCGCCACCGCGTCTCGGTTGCCCACGCGCTCGGGCATCCGGACATCGATGCCTGGGTTCTCGGCAGCGCAAGCTCTGGTGGTGGCCCGGCGCGTAGGATCGCGGCATGCAGCTGCCGCCCGGCCCGAGTGCGCCTGCCGCTTGGCAGACGATTGCGTGGATGACTCGCCCCGCGGCGTTCCTGCGCCGCGTGCATGAGCGGTTCGGAGACCCGGTCACGGTTCGCACGTACTGGACCGAGGAGCCGATGGTGCTGTTCTCGCACCCAACTGCGGTGCGTGAGGTATTCCGCCTCGATCCGGCAATCGCCCCTGCGGGGGAGAGTTGGGAGTTCCTGCGCCCGTTCGCCGGGTCACACTCGATCCTGCTGCTGGATGGGGAGGAGCATCTGCGCGAGCGGCGGCTGCTGGAGCGACCGTTTCACGGGGAGCGCATGCGCGGGTTCACGCCGATCGTGGCGGACCTCGCGCGGCAGGAACTGGCGACGTGGAGCGGTCGGGTCATCGCGCTCGAGCGGATGCGGCATCTGACGCTGGAGATCATGCTGCGCGTGGTGTTCGGCGCGCGTGGCGAGTCGGAGGTGTGGCAGCTGCGCGATGCCGTCGAGAGCACGCTCGCGGGTGTTCGCTCGCTGCCGCAGGTGCTCGCGATGGTGCTGGTACCCCGCGACCTCGGGCCACGCAGTCCGTGGGGACGGTTTCGAGTAGCGGTCGAGCGCTTCGACGCTCTGCTGTACGAGCTGCTGGCGCGACGGCGCGCAGAGCCGGTCGCCGACTCGCTGCTGTCAGTGCTGCTCGAGCAGCGCGACGAAGACGGCAATGCGCCGACGGATCAGCATGTGCGTGACCAGTTGGTCGCGCTGCTCGTGGGCGGCCATGACAGCTCGGCGGCCGCGCTGGCATGGGCATTTGAGCGTCTCGCGCGCCATCCGGCCGTGCATGCTCGATTGCGCGACGGGGATCCCGCCTATCTCGACGCGGTCGTCAAGGAGGTGCTACGCGTGCGTCCGGCTCTGACAATCGCGCCCCGCCTGCTGCTCGAGCCGGTACGGATCGCCGGAGTGGCGCTGCCGGCAGGGGTCCAGGTCGCGGCCTGCCTGTGGCTGGCGCTGCGACGGGAGGACCTGTGGCCTGAGGCGTCGGCATTCCGGCCCGAAAGGTGGCTCGGGGACGCGCCCCGCGATTCGGTCTCATGGATCCCGTTCGGTGGCGGCGTGCGACGCTGCGCCGGAGCCCCATTCGCGGAAATGGAGATGCGAGAAGTGATACGAGCAGCGGCGCACCTGCCGATTGCACCGGCGCGTCCCGAGGCCGAGCGCGCGCGCCGGAGCATGCTTGTTGTCGTGCCGGATCGAGGCGGCGAGATCCTCGTCGGCTGACCCCGCGCGGGGTGGTCGCATTAACGAAAAATACGGTGGGTTCTACGACCACCCCCCGGTGGGTTACGACCCCCCTTGGGTTTACGACCACCCCCCGGACAAATGGTTATCGCACCGTCTCACACGATCACCGGCGGCCCGCCGAGCCTGCACCTCGTAAGGATTGCGCGCGTAACCGAACCGCAGGTAGGACAGTGGCATCCGCAACGGGTGGTGCTGCATCTGCCACACGTGACAGAGCTCATGGCAGACCAGCTCATCGTGCTCGGCCAGCTCCGGCGAGCGCAGCAGGATCAGGTTCCACATCGTGTAACCGTCGAAGCGGCGAAACCACGGCAGGCGGAAAAGCCGGCGGACAACGACGATTCTGACGTGATCGAGCCTGACCGGACGCTCGTACAGCGCGAGTGGATCCAACCGCGCCTTGGCGCGGACCAGCGCGGCACGACTGTGCGCCCGCGACATTCGAGGTCAGCTGTGCTCGGACACAGCGCGCTCGGACTGTTGAGCGGTCACGACCGTAACCGGCAGGCCGAATTGCTCCACGCGGCGGGGGAGGTCCCGGCGCAGCCAGTGGGATACCCGCGCGGGCAGCGTCGAGATGATGATCTCGTCGATGCCGATGCTGGTGACGGCCTCACGGACGGCGACGAACGGGTCGCTGTCGCCGATCACTCCATTGATGTGGCTGGCCGCCGATTCCTCGAGCAGCGGGATCGCCAGCTCCAGCGTCACCGCGGCTTCCTCGGTGTCGGGATCCCAATACGGCCGCGGCACGAGCAGCGTGAATGAGCAAGCGGAGCGCGTTGCGCGGGCGCGTACGGCGTTCAGCAACAACGGCGTCGCCGCCGTACGGTGCGCGACGATCAGCACTCGAACGGGAACTGGGGAAGCCATCTCTGGGCCGCCCGATTATCGCAGGGCCGCGCGCAACCGGTTCGACGTGATTGCGTCCGCGTCGTGTCCGGCCCCCGCGGGCAGCTTGATCCGGTTGAACCAACAAAAGACGACGGCGACGTCGTCATAGGGCTGGGATGGGGAAGCGAAGCTCGCGAGCCCTGAGCTGACGCCCGCTGCCAACCTCAGCAGCGGGCAGGCGTTGATGCGGACGAGGATGAAGTGCCCGGTGTTTCCGGTCAGCGTCGCGTCGAACATCCCGCTGACCGCGAGCCCGACGTTCACGCGCGCGCTGCCCGCGCCGGTGCCATTGTCCGTCGCCGTTGCTCCCGTGCCGTCCGGGGGGGAATCGAACAGCGGCCGGATGCCGAGGTTGACGCCGAACCCGAACCCGGTCCGGGGGCCGCTGATGAAGATATTGTGATCCACCACTGAGCCTGCGAAGTCCCGGGTTGAGAGGTCGATGCAGCTGCGATTGCAGACGCCGTGGGGGTCGACGTTCAACGCGGCGTAGGCGTAGTTGCCGGCGCTGAGGATGTAGTTGCTGCGGATCAGCGAGCGCTGATCGACGCCCGGATCGCCGAACAGCGAGATTCCGGCATCGGTTGCGTCGACGATCGTGTTGTGCTCGACGCGGGCGTCCGCGCAGTCGACGCCGATGCCGTCCGCCCACCGTCCGAACAGGAAATGGTCGGTGCTGTACGCGGTGATCAGGTTTCCGCTGGCTCGCATGTGCGAGCACGGCAGCCCGAGGTAGTTCCCCGACCCTTGAAGCCCGAGCACGTCGGTCCCGCTGCTGGTGTTCGGGACCGGCGCATCGAGACGACTCCCGTCGATCGCCGAGTTCGCACCGCTCTCGAGTTGTGCGGCGGTAAAGCCGGTCTCACGGGTCGTCAGTGGGCTGCCCCCGTGGGCGTCGATCCAGACCGACTGAACGCTTCCGCCGGGCAGCGCAGGATCGCGACTGCCGTTGACGGTGAGAACCGCTTGCCGGCAGTTGGGCGGGTACAGGCACGTATCTCCGGTCCGAACCAGTCGCGCCATCTTCACGTAGCTACGCGGCCCGGGCCGGCCGATCGTCGCGAGCCGCACGCCGGCGGGAACGTGCAGGCGCAACGGCGGCGGTTTGTGGTGATTGCCGACGTAGATCACCGCTGCTCGAGCCAACCAGACGGTGCCGCCACCCGAGCGCGCTCGTGCGTCCATCGCCCGCTGGAGCTGCTGCGCGGTGCCCCGAAACCCGGGGCCGGTCGCCGTCTGCAGCGGGCGCACCGAGTTGTCGAAGTAGTAGCCCGGCAGCGGCGCCCTGCAGATCGTCGCTGCCTTCTGGGCAAACGCGGTGCCTGTGAGGATCGCCTCGACGATCACCGGCCAGCGACGGCCGTCAGCGCGATCGCGCGCATACGTGCTCGCGTCGAGGTCGTGGTTCAGAAGCGCCCGCGAGAGAGCCGAGAGCGCTTCGACGCGGCGATATCGGAGCCGGGCGAATTCGCGGCCGAGAAACACTGCGCGCGCGAGCACGGCCATCGACCGCGGGCCGCATGACCGTTCCGGACGAGAAAAGAAGCTGACCCAGCGTCCCCATTCCGCGACGGTCGGAGCCCGCCCGAGGCCCTCGGTGTACTGCTTGGCGATGAATTGCGTCGGAACGGTCGACGAACGAGATCGGACAGCGCGATCGACGGCCGGGAGCGCCGTCGCCGGTTGGCTGCGATTGAGCGATGGGGGCCGAGAACGTTTCGAAGTCGCCCATCGTGATCGGCTGTTTGCGCCCATGCGCAGCAGCAGCCGGTGGCGTCCGTGGCTGATCGAGGAGAAGTTCAACCAGCTGCGATCCAGCGCGATCCCGTCGAGGCGTGCCGACTGGATATAGCGGCTTCGGCTGCCGACGCCGTCTGCGTCGATCCTCAGCCGTCCGCTGGGCAGCGAGATCGTGGCATGCGGGAACAGCGGTCCGTTGAGAGCGAGTAGGTCGCTTCCGGGAACCGCTGGATAGAGCCCGATCGCGCCGAGCACCCACCACGCGGACATCGCGCCGCCATCGTCGTTCCCGGGCATGCCGTTCGGCGTCGGGGCGTATAGACCGAGCAGTGCACGGTGGACCACGTCGGTGGTGCGTGCGGGCCGTCCAAGCCAGTCGTACAGCCACGGTACCCCGAGCGTCGGCTCGTTTCCGAGGTAGGCATACGGAGCATCCGGGCCGGCGTTCAGCTTGTGAAAGAAGCGATCAAGGCGACGCACCGCCGTAACCTCGCCGCCCATCTGCCGGAACAGCCCGGCCGGATCTTGCGGTACGAGCCAGCTGTACTGGGCACTGTCGCCCTCCACGAATCCGGCCTGGCTCGTCGGATGCTGGGAGGCGAGCCACTGTCCAGAGCGATAGCGCGGGCGGATGTAGCCCGAGGAGTGGTCGAACAGGCGCGCCCAGTTCTCGGCCCGTCGCCGAAACTCGTTCGCGGCGCCGCGCTCGCCGAGGGCGGCGGCAAGGCGAGCGATGCTGCTGTCGGCGATCGCATACTCGAGCGTCGTCGCGGCGGCGCCCCAGGCATGATCGCGCTCTGAGAACGTGTGCCCGCCGCCTCCTGTGTTCAGCTCCAGCGGCACATATCCAAGTCGCAGGTAGTCGGGCAGGCCCTCTCGCTCGGTGTAGTCGCCGTTCACCGTGTGGCAGGGCCTACTCGCCCCCGCAACCATCGCCTTCAGCGCCGAGCGCGTGTCGAAATCGCGTGCCCCGAATGCGTAGATCTCGGCGAGCATCGGATCGCTCGGGTCGCCGTTCTGGACGTTGGTCTGCTGATCGGCATACGGCCAGCGCGGCAAGCATCCGCTCTCGTGGGCGTCGCGCTCGAGTGACGTGGCCAGGTCCGCCGCGCGCTGCGGCTCGAGGATCGTCATCAGCGGTATCTGACTTCGGTATACGTCCCAGCCGGAGATGTCGGTGTACTGGGTGTGGCGCCCGCCGTCGTGGACGCGACCGTCCATCCCCAAGTAGCTGCCGTCGGCATCACTGAACGTGCTCGGCTCGATCAGGGCGTGGTACAGCGAGGTGTAGAAGAGGCGCTGCGCGGTTGTGCCCGCGCCGCGGACGGTCACTTTCGCCAACTCCGTTCGCCAGGTGTTCTCGGCTGCGATTTTCAGCGAACGGAACGAACGGCTGCCAACCTCCGCCTCAAGGTTCTCGCGCGCCTCGGCGATCGACGTGAACGAGACCCCGACGTCCATCTCCACGCTGCGAGCGATGCGCGTGTCAAAGCTCACGTACGCTCCCACCTGAACGCCGCTGCTCGGGTCGCCGGGCAGCGAAAGCGGGTCGCCCGGAACCGACTTGTAGCTGGCCGCGTTCGGGTTCCCGCCGGCCGCCGACGCCTCGCCCCTGTTCAGAGCCTGATCGTGCCAGACCCCCGACTCGGCGAATGGCCGGTTGAAGCGCGCCACGAAGTAGATCCGGTACGTGGTGGGCTGGGCGCAAAAGCGTCCACTGTCGGCGCTGCCGATGATCTCTCGGCGCGTTGCGTCGACCTGAACGCTCGCGGCAGTGTTCGCGATCGTACTGCCGCCCGCGTTGAGCAGGACGCTGGCCAGGCGCTGAGCGGGAAACGTAAAGCGGGCATCGGCCGTTCGTGGGGTCACCGTCAGCTGGCTGTCGATTTGTGCCCGGGAGCCCGAATTCAACAGCACGCCGTACGCGCCGGGCGTCGCGCTCTCGTCGCGGTGGTCAAAGCGAGGCACATAGCTCGGGTTGAGATCGCTCGATCCGGTGAGGGCCGGTGAAACGTCGACCGGGGCCGTCGTCGGCAGGATCGGGACGTCCTGATAGATCGCGCAGCCGGCGCCGCTGAAGTGCGTCAGTGAAAACCCGCGCAGGGCGCTGTCCCCGTACGAGTAGCCGCCCGAGATGTTTGTCGTCGAGGGGATCGTGTCCGGACTGAACTGCGTCATACCGAATGGCAGCACGGCACCTGGGAAGGTCGATCCCGAGCCGGCGCCGGTGACGAACTCAGGCGCTCCGGTGCCGGTGCCCATGAACGGATTGACCCAACGCAGTTGACTGCGCTCGGCGTGTGCCAGCGCCACGGGTGCGAATCCAAGAAGCAGGCAACAGGTCACTGCTCCGAACGCACGGCGCATCGACGCATCATGACCGCTCCCACCCCGGGGCGTCGACACCGGGGCAAACTGCTCGACGATCTGGGGAGTTGCTGCGGATCTGAGGCAGACAAGACAAGAGGGGCCGCCTCGCCGGGCGGCCCCTCAGTTCTGCGGCGGGCCGAACATCTCGCGGCCCGCGATCGTGAGACTCACGGTCAGCACCAGGGTCGTTGCGCCCCAAGATTTGACTCGTAGGGGGCAGACCGACGCATGCGCCGCTCTTGGCTCGCGAGCCGTTGCACCGTTTCCAGCTGCTCTTCCTTGATGGTCCGTCGCCGTTGCCTGATCTCCGTGATCCACGAGGACCAGCTTCGGCGCGTACTGAGCGGCAGCGAGCGAGCACTCGTTGCCGGCGATTCGCCTCTCATCGGAGGGTCCTCCTGTGGTTGGTTGGGTGATTGATTAGGTTGGTGCGCGCGCGGGTGCGGCCCGGGCGAAACGCCCAGGGGCCAGCACCGCCGCCTGGACAGCTCGGCGGCGGCGCATCGTCGTACCCCCGCAGGTGCGCGGGTGGGATTCGAACCCACGGTTTCGAGCTCACGAGGCTCGCGAGGACAGCCGCTCCTCAACCGCGCAAGGTGACGTGGACAATCCGGCGCTGAACTGGCGCAGGAGTAACACCACGCCTGAGTGTCAGGTGTAGTTCAAAACCGTGGCACAGGGCGGCCTTTCACTCTTTGTGACAAGGCCTCAAATCGAAGAGTTAGTTCCGCTTCAAGCTGGGCATCACCTGCGATTTCGATGTTGTTGACTGATTCAAAGCACAAAAAAAGGGCGACCCGCCTGGGTCGCCCTCGCTCAAGTTGCTATATGCGCCAGTACGGCTAGCGCACGCACCTCACAGCGAGGGCATGGACGTTGACTGCGAGGCTGCGGTGCGCATCAAAACCGCACGGCCACGCCGACGCCGTCGCGGTCATTGCCGCTCCGGGCTGTCCTAGGTGGATGTTGATGGTCTTGATCATGTAGAACCTCGAAAGAATTGCTGCGGGCCAGGGTAACTCACACACAATCGCTTTGCAAGGGTTAATTCCGTGATTTATGCCCAGCGGGCGCGACGGGCTGCGGCGACTCGCGACACGATCGAGCTCCATCCAGACCGCACGGCGATCCCGACCGCAGGGCGATCCCGACCGCAGGGCGATCCCGACCGCAGGGCGATCTAGACCGCAGGGCGATCCAGACGGCACGGCCATCCAGACGGCACGGCGATCCAGACCGCACGGCGATCCAGACCGCACGGCGACCACGCACTCAGCCGCTGAATGCGACCTGCTGTGACTCAAGCATGCCGGCCGACCGTCCGATATCTGGCACATGTCGCGCAACGACGAGAATCCGTGGCCGGACTTTGAACCCAGACCGTCGCCTCACGAGCAGCTGTTCGAGGCTGACCGCCGACGCCTGCGGCATGAGCGCGCGCTGGCATGGCGCGAGCGCCTTGAGCAGCGCGAGCGGCGGCTGGCGCAGACGAGCTGGCCGCCACGCGGCTGGCCCCCCGACGCCGCCTGAGTGCTCCGCCTTGCACTAGCGCCCATTGAGCCACCAGCCGCAGCGGGGCGGAGCGTCGCCAGGGGGAAACTACGCACGCCGGTCTCGGGTTAAGCACGCTTTCCGGAGCTCGCTGCGCACCCGATGCTAAACGCATGGCGGCAGAACTCGTGGCACGCACAGACAAGCTCACGTGGCTCTCGCGAGGCCTGAGCCTCACCGGACTCGCGATCTCGTCCTATCTCGCGTATACGTATCTTCGCCACGAGGCGCCGATCTGCCTGGCCGGCTCACAAGGTTGCCTGAAGGTCTCGCGGTCGAGCTACGCCTGGCCGGGCGGCATCCCGATGCCGTTGTTCGGCATGGCCGGCTACCTGGCGCTGTTCACGAGCGCCTGGCTGAGGGGTCAGCGAGCGCGCACGGCCGGGATGGTGCTCGCCGTGTTTGCGGTCTCCGTGAGCCTCGGCCTGACATATCTCGAGATCAACGTGATCCATGCGATCTGTTACTGGTGTGTCGCGTCGGCGATCTGCGCGGCGCTACACGTCGTCGTGAACTCCACGCGGTTCGTTCGAGGGGAGCCGGCAGCCGCGGTCCGAGGCCGCCTGCGCAAAGCAGTCCCGCAGCCTGAGTAGATCACCGCAAGTTTCGCCGGTGAGGAGCGTTTCAGGCCTAGTGGACTGGAACCCGGACTGCAAGGAGGTCAATCATGAGTCCATACCGTCGCGCAGGATGACCTCGCGGACATCGCCATCCTGCTAGCCGCCTGAGCGGCCGGCGAACTCGAGCGTCCCGTCCTCGAGCGTCGCCAGCCTCAGCGCGACGATGTCGAGCGCGTAGTTCTGGTGCAGGCGCCACGGGCGCCGCGACGCCCTGCCGGGGAAGCTGGTCGATCGAGCGCCGCACGTAGCCCGAGGAGAAGTCGATGAGCGGCTCGCTCGCCAAGCGAGGGGTCGCTGTTGCGCGGCAGGCACGCGGCTGTAGCCGTGCGCGTCCATGTGGTCGAGCAGCCGGCAGACGTACTCGCACGTGAGGTCGCACTTGAGCGTCCACGATGCGTTCGTGTAGCCGATTGCGAGCGCGAGGTTCGGGACGTCGCTGCAGCATCATGCCCTTGTAGATCATCGTCTCGCGGGGCTCGACGCTCGCGGCCGTCGACGTCGAGCTGCATGCCGCCGAGGAGCCTGCAGCTTGAGCCCCGTCGCGGTGACGACGAGATCGGCCTCGAGCTCGCGCGCCGGACCGCAGCCGGATGCCGGTCTCGGTGAACGTCTCGATGTGGTCGGTGACGACCGACGCGCGGCCGGCGCGGATCGCCGCGAACAGATCGCCGTCGGGCACGAGGCAGAGGCGCTGGTCCCACGGGTTGTAGCGCGGCGTGAAATGCGTCTCGACGTCGACCCGTCGGCGATCTGCCGCTCGAGCCCTCTGCGACGAGCAGCGCCTTCGCGCGCTCGGGAAGCCGCCGGCAGTAGCTGATAGATGCGCCATTGCCGAGCAGCACGTTCTTCCAGCGCACGAGCGCGTAGGCCGCTTCGCCGGGAGCACGCGCGCGCAACGCAGTCGGCGATCGCGTCCCGCGCCGGCAGCGACACGATGTACGTCGGCGAGCGCTGCAGCATCGTCACGTGCGCGGCCCGCTTGGCGAGCTCCGGCACGAGCGTCACGGCCGTCGCGCCGCTGCCGATCACGACGACGCGCTTGCCCGCGTAGTCGATGTCGTCGGCGTCCACTTCTGCGGGTGGACGACGCGGCCGCGGAAGCGCTCGCGCCCGGCGAACTCCGGCGTGTAGCCCTCCTCGTAGTCGTAGTAGCCGGCGCAGACGAAGAGAAAGCCGCAGCTGAGCCGCGACGGTCTCGCCGGTCGCCGCGTCGCGCGCCTCGACGGTCCAGCGCGCGCCTCGCTCGACGCACGCATCCGCCCGCTCGACGCGGTGGTCGTAGCGGATCCTGCGGTCGATGCCGTACCCTCGGCGGCGGTCTCGCGGATGTACGCGAGGATCGAGCGGCCGTCGGCGATCGCCTTCGGCGTCCTTCCACGGCCGGAACGAGTAGCCGAGCGTGTACATGTCCGAGTCCGATCGGATGCCCGGGTAGCGGAACAGGTCCCAGGTGCCGCCCATGCGATCCCGGCCCTCGAGGATCGCGTAGGTCTTCTGCGGGCAGCTCGCCTGCAGGTGATACGCGGCGCCGACGCCGGACAGGCCCGCGCCGACGATCAGGACATCAAGATGTTCGGGCGCAGAATCCATCCCGGAAGCCTGACAGCTTTCTGCTTCAGGCGAACCTCTTAAGAAGCTCTCACGATCGCCTCCTACCTTCAGCTGTCGAAATGAGTTCACCAAAGCACCTGTGGGCCGGCGACTGGGAGCAGGAGTCGGCGGCGGCGGCCGAGGCGCTGGCGAACGGTCGTGCCCACACGCCCGACAAACGATCCGCCGAGCCGGAGCTGGAATCGCCGCCCAGGCGGACCTCGCAGGTGCGGACGGCTCCTCGCCCCCCGCGACCACGCACACGAGCGCGCAGGCCCCGGCGGCGCATACCGGCGCCGAGGCCGCAAGTTGTGCTGCTCAGCGTCCTTGTCCTGCTGCTGCTGGCAGGCGCCGCTTACGGCCTCAGCGCGCTCGGCGGCTCGCGTGCATCGAGCGCGCATGGCACTCCCTGGTTGGGCGCACGGCTGCAGGATTGGCCGGCGGGCGGCGCGCTCGTAAGCTCGGTCACGCCGGGTAGCGCGGCCGCTGCTGCTGGCCTGAAGCCGGGCGACGTGATCGTTCAGATCGAGGGTCGTCCCGTGAGCGCGGCCGTCAACGTCAGCGCGGCGGTCGGCGCGCTCAGCGTCGGCGACCGACTGGAGCTGGTCGCGCTCCGCAAGGGCAGGACATTTGCGACGAGTGCCCCGCTCCGGGCGCGGCCGCCTGACACGCCATGAGCTTCGCCACCCCGCTGGCGCTCCTCGGCCTGCTCGCGATCCCGCTGCTGGTCAACTTGTACGTGGTGGCGCAGCGCCGGCGGGCGACTGCCGCCAAAGCGTTCGTGACCGAGCCGCTGATGCCGTCGGTCGCGCCGCACAAGCCGCGCTGGCGACGTCATGCACCGATGGTCGCGTTCATTGTCGCGCTGGCGATCCTGACCGTGGCCGCTGCCCGTCCACAGACCTCCTCCGCGGTGCCGGTCACCGACGCGGCGGTGATGCTGGCCAACGATGTCAGCAGTTCGATGGCGGCCACCGACGTCGCACCGTCGCGCTTGGTCGCTGCTGAGCGCGCGGCCGCACGATTCCTTGCGAAGGTTCCCGGCCATGTCCGGGTAGGACTGCTCGAATTCAATGACAAGCCGATCGTGCTGCAGTCGCCGACCACCGATCATTCGCTCACGCGCTCGTCGCTGACACAGCTGCGTGCCGGCGGACACACGGCGATTGGCGATGCGATCAACACCGCTGTGCGCTCGCTGGTCAGCCTCAAGGGTCAGAACGGGAGGCGCCCACCGGCTGCGATCGTGCTGCTCTCAGACGGCACCTCGACCAACGGTGCGGATCCGATCGCTGCCGCCAAGCAGGCGGCCGCGCAGCACATCCCGGTCTACACGGTCGCCCTCGGTACCGCGAGCGGAACGATCACCGTCAAGCGCGGCGCTCGCACAACGACAGTGCCCGTGCCGCTCGCGCCACAGGAGCTCGCCCAGATCGCCAGCAGCTCCGGCGGGCGTTCGTTCACCGTCAACGACACCAGCCAGTTGAAGGCCGTGTACGCACATCTCGCCGCACAGCTCGGCCACAAGCAAGTCAAACACGAGATCACCGCGAGCTTTGCCGGCGGGGGACTGGTGCTGCTGCTGCTGGGCAGCGTCCTCTCCCTGGCCTGGTTCGGCCGCCTTGTCTGAAGGAGAAACGATGACCGAACCCCACGGTGCCCCCCACGCCCCCGGCGCTCCCGAGGTCCCGCAGACCGCCGACACGCGCCGCCAGGCACGCGACGCGCTGCAGGAGGCCCTGTATGAGATAAAGCGCGTGATCGTCGGGCAGGATGCGATGCTCGAGCGCCTCCTGGTCAGCCTGCTGGCCGGTGGGCACGTGCTGCTGGAGGGTGTCCCCGGCCTCGCGAAGACGCTGACGGTGAAGACGCTCGCCCAGGTTCTCGGGGGCTCTTACAGCCGGATCCAGTTCACGCCCGATCTCGTCCCGGCGGATCTTGTCGGAACGCGTATCTACCGGCCCGACACCGGCGGGTTCGACACCGAACTGGGCCCCGTGTTCGCCAACTTCCTACTCGCCGACGAGATCAACCGTGCGCCGGCCAAGGTTCAGTCGGCGCTGCTCGAGGTGATGCAGGAGCAGCAGGTGACGATCGGGGGAACCGCGCACAAAGTCCCGCTGCCGTTCATTGTGATGGCGACGCAGAACCCGATCGAGTCTGAAGGCACGTACCCGCTGCCCGAGGCGCAGGTCGACCGGTTCCTGATGAAAGTGCTCGTCGACTACCCCACCGTCGGCGAGGAGGCCGCGGTTGTCGGGCGCAGCCTCGGCCAGCAGGCGACCGTGCGCGAATGCCTTTCGCTCAACGACCTGCGGCTGTACTCGGCCGCGGCGCAGACCGTACTCGTCGATCGCGACGCGATCGGTTACGCGGTCGCGCTTGCCGACGCGACCCGCCGCCCCGCGGAGTACGGGCTCGGCGACGTCGCCGGAATGATCGAGTTCGGCTCAAGCCCACGCGGCCCGATCGGGCTCGTTCAGGCGGCGCGCGTGCTCGCGCTTCTGCGTGGCCGCGGTCACGTCGAGATCGATGAGATCCGCGACCTCGCAGCCGACGTGTTGCGGCACCGGATCGTGCTCTCCTACGACGCGCTGAGCGAGGGCGTGACGAGCGACGAGCTACTCGAGCAGGTACTGAGAGCGGTACCCGAGCCCGGAACCGAGCGCCTCACCCGGAGAGCTGCGCACCCGACGCCGACCGCGGCGGTGGGGCCCGCGTGAGCACGGCGGTCTTGCAGCCGCCGCTCGCGCGGCAGGGGCCCGGTCCGCTACCGCAGGCCCTGATCGAGGCGCTCGACGTTGCCGTCAACCGGCTGGTCGCCCGTACGCTGCCTGGCGACCGTCGTGCCGCCGGCATCGGCGTCGGGATGGAACTGGCGCAGCTACGCCCGTACGAGGTCGGGGACGACGTCAGGCACATCGACCCGGCGGCGACGGCTCGGAGCGGCGGCCAGCCGCACGTTCGTCTGCATGTTCCCGATCGCGCGCTGACGACCTGGATTGTGCTTGACGTCTCGCCGTCGATGGCGTTCGGCACCTCGCGGAGGCTGAAGTCCGATGTCGCGGAGGGCGTGGCACTGGTGTTCGGCCGCCTTGGCGTGCGCCGCGCCGGGAGCGTCGGCCTGGTCGCGTTCGGGGCAGCCGAGCCGCGCGTGCTACGGCCGCGGGGCTCCAAGCCTGGGATCGTCGCGCTTCGCCGGACGCTGGCCCAGGGCGTCGCGCCCGACGGCCAGCACGACCCCGGGGGTCTCAGCGGTGCGTTGCAGCGAGTGGGCCGCCTGGCCCGGCAGCCGGGGCTCGTGGTGCTGATCTCGGACTTCCGCGAGCAACGCGGATGGGAGCGAGCGCTCGGACCTGTGCGAATCCGCCATTCGGTGCTCGCGGTCGAGATCGGCGACCCCCGGGAGGCCGAGGTGCCGGCGGCCGGTCACCTGGCGCTGATCGATCCTGAGACCGGCGTGCGGATCGAGGTCGATACCTCCCGGCGCCGCGTCCGGGAGCGTTTCGCCGAACTGGAGCGCGAACGCCGCGACACGGTCGCACGTGAACTGCGGCGTCTGCGGACCAGCCACGTCGCGCTGTCGACCGATCAGGACTGGCTGCCGGCGTTGGGGCGCCACTTGCGATGAGCTTCGCCTCGCCCCTCTGGCTGGCCGCCCTGGCGCTGGTTCCGGCGGCGCTCGCGGCCTACATCGCCGCGCGCCGGCGCTCACGCCGGTATGCGATCCGATTCACAGCCCTGCCGACGCTCCGTGAAGCGGCGGGGGCGGCGCCATCGTGGCAGCGTCACGTGCCCGCGGCCCTCGCGCTCAGCGCGATCGCCGCACTTTCGATCGCGCTGGCGCGTCCGCACACGACCTACCGTGCAGCGATCGGCCAGGCCTCGATGATGCTCGTGACCGATCACTCAGGATCGATGGCCGCCGATGACGTGGCACCGACGAGGCTGCTCGCGGCCCAGCGCGCCGCCAACACGTTCATCGACAAGCTGCCGAGCAAGGTCCGCATCGGCGCTGTCGCGTTTTCGACGTCGCCGGACGCCGCCCAGGCGCCGGTGGTCGATCACAGCGCCGCCCGGGCCATTATCGACCAGCAGTCCGCAGGCGGTGCGACTGCAACCGGCGATGCGATCGAATTGGCGCTCCAGCTGCTCCGGGGCAGCGACCGCAAACACCCACCGTCGGCGATGGTGCTGCTCTCCGACGGTGCGGCGAACGCGGGGGTCGACGCGGTCACCGCAGCGCGCCAGGCGGCCAACGACCGGATCCCGATCTACACCGTCGCCCTCGGGACACCCAGTGGAACGTTGACCAGCCCCGACCCGTTCTCGCCGCCACTCGCGGTCCCCCCAGACCCGCAGCTCATGCGTGAGATCGCGCGGGTCTCGGGCGGACGGACGTTCAATGCCCAGAGCGCCGATCAGCTGAGCTCGATCTACAAGCGCCTTGGCAGCGAACTCGGCAGCGTCACCCGCAAGCATGAGGTCACAGCCGAGTTCGCAATCGCGGGACTGCTGATGCTGCTGCTCGGCGCAGCGGCGTCTGCACGCTGGGCGGGACGGCTGCCGTGAGCACAGCCGCCTATACGAAATCGCCAGGCGCTCGCGCGGCGAGCGCGGGCGCGTAGGCGAGGACCGTCGGTTCCGCCGAGCGTGCCGACGGCGGGACGAAGTCCCGCGCGCTCAGCACCGAGTCGCGCGGAGGCAGGACCCCCGAGCGGGTGATCTGCGAATAGAACGTGGCACTGCGCTTGGGCAGCCGGCGCTGGGTAGCGAAATCGACGAAGTACAACCCGAAGCGGCGCTGGTAGCCCCACGCGAGCTCGAAGTTGTCCATCAGCGACCAGTGAAAGTAACCGGCGAGATCGACGCCGTCCTCGATCGCGAGCGCCGCTGCGTCGAGATGACCATGCAGATAGGCGACCCGCTCGAAGTCGTTGCACTCGCCGTCCTGGGTCAGGTAGTCCTCGGTGGCACAGCCGTTCTCGGTCACATACAGGGGCAGCCCAGGTGCCTCCTCGCTGAGTGCCGTCAGCAGGTCGTACAGCGCCGCGGGCTCGACGATCCAGTCCATGATCGTCCGCGTCAGCTCCTGCGGGACGTAATTGACGACGCCGGGGTGGCCGGGGATCGGCGCCTCGCCTTGCCGCAGGTCGTCCCAATCGCCGGGTCGGATGTAGTTAGGGCAGTAATAGTTGATGCCAAGAAAGTCGATCGGCCACGCGATCAGCTCCATGTCATCAGGCTTGATCAGCGAGGAGGAGGGCAGCAACTCCGGCCGCGCCGCCGCCGGGTAGCGGCCGTGCAGGACCGGGTCAAGGAAGATCCGGTTGCACTCGGCGTCGATCGCCGCGCTCGCGTCCGCAGCATCGTCGCCCGCGCGGATCGGATGCAGGTCAAGCGTAATCCCGATCTGCCCGCAGTCCGGCCGCGCCGCCCGCATCGACTGCACGGCCAGCCCGTGACCGAGCAGCAGATGATGAGTTGCCGCCGCGGCGAGCTGATCGTCGCTGTGGCCCGGCGCGTGAGTACCGATTCGGTATCCCTGGTGGGCGGCGACCTGCGGCTCGTTCAGCGTCAGCCACATCCCAACCTGATCGGCGAGCGCATCCGCAAGCAACGCCGCGTACTCGGAGAACCACATGGCGGTGTCGCGGTTGGCCCAACCGCCCCGGTCCTCGAGCGCCTGCGGGAGATCCCAGTGATAGAGGGTCGCAACGGGCACGATCTCGCGCTCGCGCAGGCCCTCGGTCAGCAGCCGGTAGTAGTCGAGGCCGGCCGCGTTCGCCGGGCCGCGACCGTCGGGCTGCACGCGCGGCCAGGAGATCGAGAAGCGGTACGCGCCGACGCCGAGCTCGCTCAGCAGGCGCAGGTCCTCGTCGAGGCGGTGGTAGGAGTTGCAGGCGACGTCGCCGGTGTCGCCGCCGCGGACCTTGCCGGGAGTGTGACTGAACGTGTCCCAGATCGACCGGCCACGGCCATCCTCCGTTGCGGCCCCCTCGATCTGATAGGCCGATGTCGAGGCACCCCATAGAAAGCCGGGCGGGAAGCGACGCAGCTCCGATCCGCCGTCGGCGGCGATCCTGCTCATCTGATTCTCCTTCTACGTGTAGGGATTCGCTGGGTCGATCCCGCTCCCCGCGGCCGGGCCCGAGGGGGACCCGGCCGGAGGGGAGAGGAGTCGCGCAAGCCGGTCGGTCAGGACTTCGGCTTGAGGTGCAGGAGCACGACCTCGTTGGTCGGCGTATTCGGGCTGCCGGACTGGTACGGATTGGTCTCTGACGGCCAGCCGTCGAACTTGCTCGTGTTGTACTCGTCGAACACGACGCCGTACACGGTCGGGATGATCGGCAGGTTCGTGGCGACGTACTGCTCGATCGGCCCGAGGTCACGCTGCTGGTCGGCGACTGAGGTGTCGGAGGCCAGCTTGCTCAACGCGGAATCGACCTGCGGACTCTTGAGACGCTCGAAATCGCCCGCTGCGTTACTCGTCGCCTGTGCGCTGTTGAGCCAGGCGTTGTACATCTGGTAGGGAGCGACGCTCGACTGCGCCCAGTGTTGGGTCAGCTGGAAGTTGCCCTTCGCCAGGTCTGAGGACCACGCCGTCACTGACTGGCCGACGAACCGCGCGTCCAGCCCGGCCTGCCGCAGCCACCGCGCGATCATCGCGTCCCCCTGGGCGTAGTCGCTGAACGACGAGGGGTTGGTGACGTCGATTGTCAGCTTCTGCCCGGACTTCGTGCGGAACAGACCGTCGCTGCCCATCCCGTAACCGGCCGATTGGAGCACCTTCTTGGCCCCGGCGATGTCCGAGTGGGCCGAGAGCGTCATGCTGGCAACCGAGGGATGCAGGAACTGCTGGAACAGCGGCAGCACAAGCCCGCTCGCGTTGCTGGCCGGCGGCTCCAGCCCGCCCTCGGCCTGCGTGCTCAGCTGCGTGCGGTCGATCGCCATGCTGATCGCCTTGCGGACCGCCAGCTGGTTGGTCGGGAACTTGTTGAGGTTCGGCTCGAGGCTGTTTGTCTGGATCGGCGGGAACCACACCTTGTGGCTGGCATTCGAGGCGACGTACGCCTGCTGCACGCCGGAGATGAAGTTGCCGGCCCAGTCGAGTTGGTTGGTTTGAAGCGCCGACAGCGCCGAGCTGGCCGATGCATACGCCGGGAACTGCACCTTCCCGACCGGGACCGCGCCGCCCCAGTAGTTCGGGTTCGCCTTCAGCGTGAACCCCTGAGAGCTGAACAAGTCCAACATGTAGGGGCCGGTCCCCACCGGGGTGGCGTCCACGTGCTTACCCGGATCGCCGATCGAGGCCCAGATCGACTTCGGGACCATGTACGTCTGCCCCGCGATGTTCTGCAGGTTTGCGTACTGCGGCGTGGAGAAATTCACAATCGCTTTGTTCCCCGAGGCGCTCGCGCTGGTGACCGGGATGCCCCAGATGTTGACGTCCGCGTATTGCTTCATCAGGTTGTAGTTGAACGCGACGTCAGCACTCGTGAACGGCGTGCCGTTTGACCACTTCACCCCCGGCCGGATCGTGAACGTGATCGTCTTGCCGCCGTTGGACCACGTGTAACCGGTCGCCAGCCAGTTGTAGACCGAGCCCGGCTTGATCGCGTTGAACTGGAGCAGCGGCTCATAGATCAGCGTCGTGGCGCCGAGTAGCGTCGCGGCTGAGGACTGCACGAACGGATTGAAGTCCTTCGTGATCGAGTTCTGCTGGCTTGACTCCATCGTCAGCACCGCATTGCTCGTGTGCTTGGTCGTGTTGGACGCTGTGCCGCTGGAACTGCTGCTGCTGCTGCTGCCGCATGCGGCCAGCAGCATGGTCACGGCCAGAACCGAGCCGACCGCAGCGAGACGTTGCTGTGAGATCCATCGCTTCATCAGCGAATTCACCTTCCCCTCTGCTAAAAGAGTCAGTCGTAGTAGACGGTCACGCGCCCCCGGGTGAGGCCGGGGGCGCGGGCTCCTTTCGGTGGCCCGACTTTGTAGCCAGCGAGAAGCCCGCGCGAATCGCGCACATCTGAAAGACGTTCCGAAGGCTCAGCTCATCTCCAGCTCCTCCTGTCCGGGCTGACCTTCCTGCGCAGCATGTAACTGGGCAAGTGACGGCGCGGAGACGTCGAGGCGCCAGCAGGCCGCCCCGCGCGCGTTCTGCAGGGCCTGCAGCGGCGGGGTCTGCTCGCCGCATCGCTGATCCGCCAGCCGGCAGCGCGCCGCAAATCGGCAGCCCTGCGCAGCTGGGAGCTCGCCCCCGCGCGATGGACGCTCGCGCCTCGGTCCCGCGCAAGCTGCGCGCCGAACGCGTCAGGATCGGGGGCCGAGGCCACGAGAAGCTGCGTGTACGGGTGCGCCGGTTGCTGCGTGAGCGCCTCGGCAGGGCCGCGCTCGACAATTTCGCCTGCGTACATCACGAGGATCTCGTCTGCGAAATACCGTGCCGAGGCGATGTCGTGGGTGATGTACAGAATCGCCAAGTGCAGGTCGCGCCGTAGCTCCTCGAGCAAATCGAGCACTTCGAGCCGGATCGAGACGTCGAGCATCGAGACGGGCTCGTCGGCGAGCAGCACTCGGGGCGAGGCGGCGAGCGCGCGGGCGATCGCGACGCGCTGGCGCTGCCCCCCCGAGAGCTCGTGCGGGAACGCATCGCGGAACTTCTGCGCCGGCGTCAGGCGGACCTTCTCCAACAGCTCATCGAGGGCTGCCGGGCCGCCGCCGGTCCCGGTGCGCGCGCTGTGGATGCGCAGCGCGCGCTCGAGGTGGTAGCGGACCGTGTGCAGCGGATTCAGCGACGCGAACGGGTCCTGGAAGACCATCTGCACGTCGCTCTTGTAGACGCGGAATGTGCGCCGCGCGGACGGCTCGATCTCGATCCCGTCGAGCAGGATCTGCCCGCCGGTGCGCTTCTCCTGGCCGGCAAGGAGCTTCGCCACGGTTGACTTGCCCGAGCCGCTCTCTCCCACGAGCGCGACGATGGCCCCGCGGCGCAGTCGCAGCGAGACGTCGTGGACGGCTGAGAGCACCGCCGCCTTGCGGCCGGCGCCGAGGCGATAGTCCTTGCCCAGCTGCACGGCGTCGAGCACCACCACACCGGCGGCGCGCTCGGCGGGCTCGGCCGGGGGCTGCGTTGCCAGTTGCGCCTGCCCCGGCAGCGGCGTGTCCGCGCTCACGAACGGGCAGGCGGTGACGTGCTCGCGTTCGCCGGTGGCCGGCGCGATCAGCCGCATGTCGACCGACTTGCAGCGGTCGGCGGCGAACGCGCAGCGCGCGGTGAACGGGCACCCGGACAGCGCGCCGCGCAGGTCCGGCGGCGAGCCGGGAATCCCAAGCAGCTGCTGGCGGGCACCCCGCAGCCGCGGGAACGATCTCAGCAGTCCCTGCGTGTACGGGTGGGCGGCGCGCAATCGGATCTGATCGGTGCTTCCGACCTCGACCAGCTGCCCCGCGTACATGATCACGACGCGGTCGGCGATCTCGAGCAGCAGCGAGAGGTCATGCGTGATGAACAGGACCGAGAACCCCAGCCGGTCCTTCAGCTCGAAGATCTCCTGGAGGATCTCGCGCTGGACGACGACGTCGAGCCCGGTCGTCGGCTCGTCCATGATCACGACCTCGGGCTCGACCGCCAGCGCCATCGCGATCATCACCCGCTGTCGCATGCCTCCCGAGAGCTCGTGCGGGTAACTGTTCAGCCGCGCACGAGGAATCCCGACGAGGTCGATCAGCGTCTCGATCCGTTCCTGACGCTCGTCGCGGGAGAGCTGGAGGTGCGCATCGAGCGCGTCGAGCAGCTGATCGCGTATCCGCAGCACCGGGTTGAGCGCGTTCATCGCGCTCTGGAACACGATCGCGATCTCGCGCCAGCGCAGGGCGCGCAGCTCGCGGTCAGACGCGCCCAGCAGCTCGATCCCGCCCGGGCTGACGCGTCGCCCGGAATATCTGACGCTGCCGGCGGTGATCACCGCCGGCGGTCGCAGCAGCCGCACCGCCCCGTAGGCGAGCGTCGACTTGCCGCAGCCGCTCTCGCCGGCGAGACCGACGACCTCGCCCGCGCCGAGCGCGAGGTCGACGTCGCGGACCGCCCGCACGTCGCCGCCGGCCGAGAAGTAGCTGACAGACAGACCGCGGATGTCGAGTACCGGGCTCGCTGCGGGCAGCGCGGCCGGCGAGCCCGCCCCGCCGGCCGCGGCTGCTGCGTCCCCCTGGCCGCGGGTGGACATCCCGCGGAGGTCGAAGGCCGTCATCGCTCACCGCCGGCGGACTCGAGCAGGACAGGCGTCGGATCGGTCGGGCGCCAGGAGCGCCTGCCGGTGACGCGCCGGCCCAAGGTCGTGCGCAGGCGCGGGTTGCCGAACTCGTCGAGGCCGAAGTTGAGCAGCACCAGGCTCATGCCCAGCAGCGCCGCGCAGATCCCCGGCGGGGCGTACCACCACCAGGCGTTGAGCTGGATCGCGTTGCCGCTCTGAGCCCAGTACAGCATCGTGCCGAGGCTCCAGTGCGAGAGGTCCGAGACGCCCACGAACGCGAGCGCCACCGAGGTCAGGATCGCGTACAGCACGGTGCCGACGAAGCTGGCGGCGATCAGGCCGATCTCGTTGGGCAGCACCTCGAACCAGATGATTCGCCACGTGCGCTCGCCCGTCTCGCGCGCGGCCGCGACGTAGTCACGGTTGCGAAGCGTCAGGGTCTGCGCTCGGATCACGCGCGCGCCCCACGGCCACCCGAGGCCGGCGAGCACAATCGCGGTGGGCAGCTCGCCGGAATGCGGCAGATAGCCGAGGATCACGATCAGCAGCGGCAGCGCCGGCAGCACGAGGAACACGTTCGCCAGCAGCGACAGGCCCTCGTCGGCCAGACCGCCGAGGAATCCTGCGGAGACACCGACGAGCACCGCCAGCGTCGTGGCGATCACGCCGGTGAGCAGTCCCAGCACGACCGTCGAGCGGATCCCGACGAGCAGCTGGGAGAGGACATCCTGGCCGCTGGAGGTGGTGCCGAGCAGGTGGCTGGCGGTCGGCCCGTGTGGGATCGCCTGGGTCGGGATCGTCGCCGAGGGATCGTAGGGCGCGATCCATGGCCCGATGACTGCGATCAGGATGAACAGCGCGAGGATCACCGCGCCGACCTTCGCCTTCCCGGGCAGCCGCCGCAGCAGCGCGCGGCGGTTCGCGACGAGCGCCGCCGGCAGCTCCGCGACCGCGTCGACGGCGGACTCGATCGGCGTGCCGAGCGCCGACATCAGTACGCCGCCCGCCTGCGCGTTCGCGGATCCGCGAGCACGTAGATCACGTCGGCGATCAGGCACGCGAACAGCACCGCGAACGAGATCACCAGGAAGATGCCTTGCAACATCGGGAAGTCATCGGAGGTGACCGCGTTGTAGAGCGTCAACCCGATCCCGGGATACGAGAACACGATCTCCATCACGAGTGCCCCCGCGACCACGAATCCGAGCGACAGCGCGAATCCCGCGATGTTCGGGAGGATCGCGTTGCGCGCGCCGTAGGTGAACATCACGCGCCGCGCGGAGAGCCCCTTGGCCTGCGCCACCAGGACGTAGTCCTCGGCGATGGTCGTGATCATCACGTTGCGCATCTGCAGCATCCAGCCGGCCATCGAGGTGAGCACGATCGTCAATGCCGGGAGGATCGAATGGTCGACCGCGTTCGAGATGAATGACCAGTTCCAGCCGGGGGACTGTCCAATGTCGTAGCCCTGGCCGATCGGGAACAGCTGCCAGTGGACGGCGAACAGCTGGATCACGAGCAGCGCGAGGAAGAAGTACGGCGTCGCCTGCAGGAACGTGAACGCCGGCAGCGTGCGGTCCATCCAGCCGCCCCGCCGCCACGCGGCGAGCGTGCCGAGCAGCGTTCCGAGCACGAAGCTGATCATCGTCGCGACGCCGACCAGGATCAGAGTCCAGGGCAGCGTCTGGCCGAGAACGGTCGTGACCTTCGCCGGGTACAGGTTGACCGACTGCCCGAGGTTCCCGTGTATGAGGTCGCCGAGGTAGGTGAAGTACTGGCTGATGAGGCTGCCATGGGTGTTGGCGCCGAACTCGGCCTGCAGCGCGTGCAGCGAGGAGGCCGACAGCGACGGGAACTTCGCGAGCATCGTGTCGACGGCGTTGCCCGGCATCAACCGAGGAATCGCGAAGTTGACGGTGATCGCCACCCAAGCCGCAATCGCGTAAAAGCCCAGACGACGGACGATGAACGACACGTGCTTCTCTCCTCGTTACAGCCTTGCCTTCTGAAACGACGCCGGAACAGTACCGAAAACGGTTACGGTCCGTCAAGGGGAGAAATTACGGATCCGTGCGGATCCGGTTCCTCAAGGTCGCGGGAGTTCAGTGTTTATGGGTTGCGCAACGGTTGAAATTGTCATAAGATGCATGTAACGTTTCAGGATAACTGGCATGGCAACTCGAATCAGCAATGACGAAAACGGCCGCGGATCTCGGCTCACGATCCGCGATATCGCCGACCTCGCCGGCGTCTCGACGGCGACCGTTTCACGCGTCATCAATGGTCATGAAGAGGTAGCCGAGCGCACCCGCGAGGCCGTGATGGCGGTTGTTCGCGAGCACGGCTACAGCACCAACCGCAACGCGCGCGGATTGTCGGCAGGACGCACCGGCCTGGTCGGCGTGACGTTGCCGCAGGTCCATCACTCGTACTTCTCGGAGATCCTCGCCGGCGCGGCGGAGGCGCTGTACGCGCACGACATGCGGACGGTGATCTGCCCGACCGAGCACCAGCACGATCGCGAGGTCTCGCTGCTCGAGCGTCTGATGCAGGGCACCACGGACGGCGCGGTGCTGATCCTGCCCGAGGAGTCCAACGACGAGCTCGCCGCGCTGCACGACCACGGCTACCGGTTCGTGATCGTCGATCCGCTGACGCATCTCGACGAGCGCGTCCCGACGGTGTCAGCCGCCCACAGTTCCGGGGCGAGCGAAGCGGTCGACCATCTGCTGGCGCTCGGTCACCGGCGGATCGCCGCGATCACCGGTCCGAAGGGCTGGGTCGCCACCGAAGAGCGGCTGCGCGGTTACCGCGCGTCGCTCGCAGCGGCCGGTCTGATGCCGGACCCCGAGCTCGAGCTGCCCTCGGACTTCCTCGTCGAGGGCGGCATCCGCGCGGCGCAGTCGCTGCTCGATCTGCCGGAGCCGCCGACCGCGATCTTCGCGTTCAACGACCCGTTGGCGATCGGCGCGATGCGTGCGGCACGCATGCGCGGGATCAGCGTGCCCGAACAGCTTTCGATCGTCGGCTTCGACGACACGTTCGAGGCGTCGATCGTCACGCCGGCGCTGACGACGGTCCGTCAACCACTGGCGGAGATGGGCCGGATGGCGGTCAATCTCCTGATTCGCCTGTTGCAGAACGAACGGATCGAGGCGCTGCACGTGGAGCTCGCGACGAAGCTGACGGTCCGGGAGTCGACGGCCCGCAATGTTCCTCCTAGATAGAGAGTGCTGGGTAACTGGGTTCGGACGCGGGCTCGCCGGCCGGTTCGGCGGTTGGGTCTGGGGCGGCGAGAGCGCGTCGGCTGAAGGTTCGGATCGCGCGGTTTGTTTGTGATCTACGCGTAGAGCGGTTCAACGATCGCGAGATCGCAGGGGTCCTTGGATGACATCGTCGGATACCGACAACAAACATCCAAAGCCCCACGCGACGGTCGTTGGGCTGTGGTTTGTGCCGCCGGTGCCGTTGACGCTCATACCCCCGGCGGGTCGCTCTGCGTCGGAGCGCGAAACAGACACGATCTGCCGCAGTCCAGCGCCTGTCGGGAGGTGAGGAAGATGATGTCCGTATACCGGTAGCGATGGCCCACATCTCCCAGAACCGGGCGAACCGCGGGCGATGGTGTCTGTTTTCCTCCGCCGAGCCCGGCCCAGTCCGCCCGACCGCGCAGCGGCGACAGTGGGGGACAGCGGCTCGAGCGGGAAGCGCGGTCCCTGCTGCCGCTGCCGTTGACAACGACTGACACCGGTACGACCGTACCGCGGCGGAGCGCGAAACACACACACAATCTCCCCCAGCCCACCACCGCTGGGGGGCGACGGAACCAGTGTCCGCCACGGCGCTGTGGCATCCCACGACCCGCGCGGCGGAACTCCTCGGACGTAACTACCGCAATAAGGGGAGGAGGTTTTCGTGACTACAGCCCGGCGGGGTGAAGGACTGTCTCGAACGTCGCCAGGTAGGCGGCCGACGGCTGCGCGATCTTCTCGACCCCGCCGCCGCCGCCCCATGCTCCCGCCGCGCCGCCGGACTCGTAGAACTGGCCGTTGATCTCGATGATCACGTGCCCGTTCTGGGCTGACTGCGCACGATCGAAGATCGTCACGTATTGACCCGGTCCTGCCACGATCCCCGGCTGGCTCGGCAGCGAGGTTGTGTCGGCCGGTTCGGTCAGATAGCCGCCGGCGTGAAGGACCGCAGAGACAAACCCGGAGCAGTCATAGCCCGAAGTCGGGCCGAACCCGCCATGGCCGCCGCCCCAGACATACGGCTTGCCGACCAGCGAGTTGGCCATGTTGACCATCGCCTGGACCCCCGTGCCGCCACCGGCGAGCTGCTGCTGGGGCGCCAGCGTGCCGGTCTGACCGCTCGCGCCGAGCGCGCTCGACAGCGCGCTGCTGAAGTTGGTGGAGACTGCCCCGCCGACGCCGGCTGTTGCGCTCGTCGCGGCAGGCGCCGTTGCTCCGGTCACTCCCGCCGGGTCTGACAACTGCCGCTGCATCGCGAGAATCTCGGCGACGCGGCCCACCACCAAGTCGATACTCATCTAATCAGGCCGATCGGCGGGTGCCGGCGGAACTTAAAGCGCCACTGGCTCCGAGGCCACCTTCAGCCGACGCGGTACAGCGTGGCGCCGCTGACGCTCACGGCCTTGACGACCGTTCCGTGCGCCTTGATCCAGGTGGTGATCGACTGCGAGGAGCCGCCGGCGCCGCCGGGCCCACCGGCCCCAATTCCACCGCTTGAGATGAGCACGTACTTGAGCTGGCCGGAGGAGACCAGCTTTGCAAGTTGCGACACAGTCGGGGCGGGATCGCCGCCGTTGAACCCGCCGATCGTGACGACCGCCCTACCGGTCTGGATGATGATCGGCGCGGTCGTCTGCGAGCCCGTCGCCGCGAGCAGGTACGTGGCCGCGCCTTGATGGGCCTCGAGGTAGGCAATCGCCTTGGTCGAGAGCTGCCCGCCCACGCCGCCATTGCCTGCGCCGCCGCGGCCGGCCCCGGTCGGGCCCGTGCCGGAGGACGGCATGCCGGACGGCCGTGTGCCGGATGGCAGCCCCGACGGCCGTGTGCCGGATCGCAGCCCCGACGGCCGCGCACCGGTCATCGGCGTGACGGACGGGCCGGCAGCAGCGCGACCGCCGAGCGCGCCGAACCCCGAGGCGCCGCTTGCGGGGCCAGCGAGGACGTTGTTGCCGCTGAGCGCGCGTCCGGCGGTGGCGACGCTGTATGAGGCCGGGCCGGCAAGCACAGCGACCGCAGCCGCCACCGCCGCCACCGGCAGGGCAATCCGCCGCCACGTGCCTTTGGTCCGCAGGACCAAAGATCCGAACACGGCAACCGCCGCCGCAACTGGGATCACGACCCGCAGCGCGGGTGCGAAGCCGGGCGTGCGCGCGAGCAGCTCGACCGCCATCCAGGCGGTGGTCGCGATCGCCACGTCGAGCGCGGCCAGACCTGCCCACGAACGCCGCGCCCAGCCGACGAGCATCACGATCCCGGAGCCGACGAGGGCGGCGATCGCCGGGGCGAGCGCGCTGACGTAGTACGGATGGAAGATCCCCTGCTGGCTGCTGAAGATCGCGACGTGCACGAGCGCCCAGGTGCCGAACAGCACGAGCGTCGCCCGGCGCAGGTCGGTGCGGGGGGCCCGCCGCGTCAGCCACAGGCCCGCGAGCAGCCCGATCGCCGCGAGCGGGATCAACCAAGCGACCTGGCCTCCGACCTGTTCGTTGAACATCCGCCAGACCCCGGCGCTGCCGCCGAAGCCGACCCCGCCGCTGCTGCCGCCACCCTGCCCGAACAACCGCCCAAAGCCGTTGTAGCCGAGGATCAGGTTCCAGATCGTGCCGTCGGTGCTGCCGCCGATGTAGGGCTTCGATCCCGGCCACAGGGTGACGGCCAGCGGCCATGCCGCGCTGACGGCGACCATCGCGACGCCGGCGAGCGCGAGTTGGCGGATCCGAACGAACAGTCGGGGCGGCCCGGCGATCAGGTAGGCGAGCGCGAGCGCGGGCACGACCATCCACCCCTGGAGCAGCTTCGTCATGAATGCCAGGCCGACGATCGCCCCGCACCAGGCCAGGTACTTCGTGCGCCCTGACTCCAGCGCGCGTAGCATCAGGTAGGCGGAGCCGACGAGCAGCAGTACGAGCAACGCGTCCGGGTTGTTGACGCGGGCGATCGCGACCGTCACCGGAGTGACCGCCAGCGCTGCGGCGGCGATCAGGCCCGCGAGCGGTCCGAACGCCCGGCGCACGGTCAGATACAGAAGTCCGACCGCGGCGATCGTGCAGATCGCCTGCGGGACCAGGATGCTCAAGCTCGAGAATCCGAACGCCCGGGCGGACAGGCCCGAGAGCCAGAGCGACAGCGGCGGCTTATCGACAGTGATGAAGCTGCCGGGATCCAGCGAGCCGAAGAACCACGCCTTCCAGCTCTCACTGCCGGCCTTCGCCGCCGCGGCGTAGTACTCGTTCGAGTAGCCGTTGCGGGTGAGGTCCCACAGGCACAGCAGTGCTGCGGCGGCGAGGACAACGAACAGGGTGGGCCGAACCCACCGCGGATCCTCGGCCCGGCCGCGGGCCAGCGACCGCAAACGGGAGCCGACGCGGGGCCCCGCGAAGGATTCGGCGGGGCCGGATGGGAAGGCTGTTGTCGACATCGTGGTTGCTCCCGGTTTCGGTTCTCAGTGGGGTAGCGCCCGCAGCGCTGCGCGTGGGCCGGACCGGCGTGCGAACACCCACGTGCGCAGCGCGACATAGCGGCTGACGGTTGCAAGCGCGCTGGCGAACACGAGCACGGTCACCTCGACCGACCGTGCCGGGTGCGAATCGACTGCCTGCAGGACATCGAGCGCGCCGCCGGTCAGCGCCAGCGCAAGCAGGTACACGAGCGCGCCGGCGGCGTGCTGGCGCAGTAGCCCTGCGCGGCCGCGCACGCCGAAGGTGAAGTAGCGATTGGCCTGGGTGTTCGCGAGCGCCGTGGCGGCGAGCGCGAGCGCGTTGGCGACGTCCGGCGAGAGCCACGCTCGCAGCAGCAGGTACAGCGCGGCATAGGCGAGCGTCGAGACGACGCCGATCATCATGAAGCCGGCCAGCGGCGTGCGGATCAGCAGTCGCGCCACGCCGCGCAGGTCGCCGAACGCGGTCGAGATGATGTCCACGCGTGAGTCTGGATCGTCGACCCAATCAACCGCGACCTCGTGAATCCGCAGGCCGCGGCGCTGGGCGAGGACCAGTAACTCCGTGTCGAAGAACCATCCGTCGTCGTGCACATCGGGCAGCAGCGTCTGGGCGACGTCGGCGCGGATCGCCTTGAAGCCGCATTGGGCGTCGGAGAAGCGTGCGCGCAGTGCGAGGCGCAGCAGCCGGTTGTAGCTACGGGAAATGAACTCGCGCTTGCGACCGCGCGCCACGCGCGAGCCGCGGCCCAAACGCGTTCCGATCGCGACGTCGCTGTGGCCGGAGAGCAGTCCTGCGATCAGCGGCAGCAGCGCGCGCAGGTCGGTTGAGAGGTCGACGTCCATGTAGCAGAGGACCTCCGCGTCGCTGCCCAACCACGCCGCGCGCAGCGCGCGGCCGCGGCCCTTGGCCGGGACGTGCAGGACGGTCGTGCTCGGGAGTTCGAGCGCGAGTGCCCGGGCGATCGCCAGCGTTGCGTCGGTGCTGGCGTTGTCGGCGATCACGATCCGCCAGGCGAACGGGATGTTGGCCGACAGGTATGAGTGCAGGCGCCGGATCGAGCGCTCGAGCCCAGCCTGCTCGTTGTAGACGGGAACGACGATGTCGATCAGCGCGGTCCGCGGGACGCTGCGCAGGACACGGGGCCGGTCGCGCTCGGGAATGGTGGAGGGGATCATCGGCTGCTTCTCGTGAGACGGAGTGGGTTGCGATACCAGCATCGACCCCCACGCGAAGCGCGCGCTATGAAAGGCCTAAGACGAGCGTCGGAGCTCCCCGCGCGCCTATCGGAACGGGGTCGTTCCGCAGCGGAAGAAATACGGAAGGCGCGTGAGCGGGGCGCTCACCGTCGCGCTGCCGGGCCCGCGCTGGAGCAGGTGCGTTTGCGGGTCTCGCCAGCATCCGGCGGGGAAATACACGCCGCGGCTGGTGGCGCCCTGCGTCACCACCGGGGCGACGAGCACGTCGTCGCCGAGCATCCACTCCTGCTGCTGAGCCGCGGCGTGCCGGTCGCCGGGGAATTCGAGCCACAGCGGCCGCGTCGGCGGGATCCCGGTCCTGTCGGCCTCACGCCACAGTTTGAGGATCAGCGGTGCGGCGCGTTGATGCAGCAACGAGAGCGCCGTATAGGTGCTGACGGTCTGAGCGTCGTAGGACCAGGGCGTGTGCGTTCCGGCGCGCCCCGATCCGTGCAGGCGGAAGATCGGACTGAGCGCCGCCCACTCCGCCCACCGCAGCAGCAGCTCCTTGGTGGTGGGCGGCGTGGTCACGTCGTAGTAGCCGCCGATGTCGGTCGTGAACCCGAAGGCGCCGCCGATCGCCCGGTTCAACATGTCCGGGGCGAGCGAGGCGAGCCCGGCGGCCTGACCCCAGTTCGTCGCCTCATCGCCAGGGAGGTTCGCGCCCTCATACGCGGCCGATCCCGGCGCCCCCGAGTAGCCGCCCGCGTAATAGAAGAACAGCTTGCGCCACGGCGAAGCTCGGGTACGGCGAGTACCGTGCACACCTTGATTTCATGGATCTGGCCCAGGAGCAGTATTCATTCGGCGATCACGCCTACCGTCGCTTCTGCGAGCGGATCAAAGACGCGTTGGATCCGAGCGGGATCCTGTCTCCGGGCAAGCAGGGAATCTGGCCGCGATCGATGCGCGGCGACCAATAACAGCGAAACGAAAGGATCGCGAATGTCGGCGACCACCGCGAGGGCACCGGAGAAGGTCATCTACAGCGCGCAGGCGACTTCGACCGGCGACGGCCGTAACGGCCAGGTCCGCACGAGCGACGGCAGGCTCGAACTTGACCTGGCGATCCCGGCCCGGGCGGCGACACGAGTAAGGGCACCAACCCCGAGCAGCTGTTCGCCTCGGGCTACGCCGGCTGCTTTCACAGCGCGCTGCGGATCTCGGCGCGCAAAGCCGGGATCGATCCGGGCGAATCGACCGTCACCGCGACCGTGGACCTCGGACTTGAGGGCGACGGCTTCGGGCTCGCCGTTCGGCTGAAGATCGATCTGCCGGGCGTCGAGCGTGACAAGGCGCAGGCCGTGATCGAGACCGCCCACCACATCTGTCCCTACTCGCGAGCGACCCGCGGCAACATCCCGGTCGAGCTGGAGCTCGCGTCGAACTAGCGTCTACGGCAGCAGCAACAGCTTGCCGGTGGTTGCGCGGGACTCGAGGTCTTGGTGCGCCAGCCGGGCCTGCTCAAGCGGGTAGCTCGCGCCGATCCGGACCTCGAGCTTGCCGTTCGCGATCAGCTCGAACAGCGCGGTCGCGCGCTCGCGCAGAAGCTCTGGCGTGCGGGTGTACGTCTGCAGCGTCGGCCGCTGCACGTACAGCGACCCGGCGGGCGCCAGCCGTTGCAGCTCAAGCGGCTCGGGCTGGCCACTGGCCGCGCCGTAGAGAATCATCCGACCGACCGGTGCCAGCGCCTGTAAGCCCTCAAGAAACGTCGCCTTGCCAACCCCGTCATAGATCGCGGCAGCTCCCTCGCCGTCCGTGATCTCGCGTACGCGCTGAGCGAAGCCCTCGTAGCCGATCACCTCGTCGGCACCGGCCCGGCGGGCGAGCACGGCCTTCTCGCTGCTCGAGGTGGTCGCGATCACTCGTCCGCCCCGTAGCTTCGCCAGCTGAGTCAACAGCAGCCCGACCCCGCCGGCAGCGGCATGCACAAGCACCCAGTCGCCGGCTTGGATCGGGTAGGAGTCGTGTGCGAGGTAGTGCGCGGTCATGCCCTGCAGGATCGCGGCGGCGCCGACCTCGGTGGGCACTCCGTCGGGCAGCGGCACGAGCCTCCCCGGATCGGCGCTGAGGCGTTCGGCGTAGCTGCCCGGAACGTTGCACCACGCTACTCGCTCGTCGCTGTCGCGAACCGTACCGGCGCCCTCGACCCCGATGATCGCCGGCGGGCGCGAGCCATACCCGTTGCCCTCGCGCTCATAGACGTCGCGGTAGTTGACGCCGACCGCCTCGACGTCGACCAGCACCTGATCGTTGGTCGGCGCCGGCTCCGGCTGCTCGCGCAACTCGAGCACCTCGGGTCCGCCGTTGCGTTCGAACACGATTGCGCGCACGAGGACAGGTTATGCCGGGGGAGCGGGTCGATAACCGGATCTTCATAAGTAATCGTTATCGCTTAGCTACATTGAGATAGCTCAAGCATCCAGTTGGGCGCCCGATGTCAGGGTTAAAGGCAGTTTTTTGAACACCGCTAAAGAGACGAAGCGATGAAACGAGAAATCACAGACACGCAGGGTTCGCGGGACCGCGAGCTGTGCGCCGCTCTCGAGCACGCGCAACAGCTCTCCGATTCGCGCCCGGCCGCTCACAGCCCAGCTTGGTCATACGCAGCCGCTCACGTCGGCGACCTTGCGGTGCTGGCGCTCGCATTCCGCGACTGACGGCCGCAGTACCTCTATCCTGGCGCCGGTGGCCACCCGGCGCCAGGATTTCCACGTTCCTATGTTCCTATGTCAGTGCCGGCGCCTCCGGCAATCCTGCAAGCGCGGCCTGCATGTCCTGCTCGGAGAATTCCGGGTCCTCGAGGCTACCGTTCAGGTACGCGTCGTAGGCGCTCAGGTCGAAGTGGCCGTGCCCGCATAGCCCGAACAGGATCACGCGCGCCTCGCCGGCTTCCCGGGCCGCATTCGCTTCGTCGATCACGGCGCGGATCGCGTGCGCCGGTTCGGGGGCCGGGATGATCCCCTCGCAGCGGGCGAACTGAACCGCTGCCTCGAACGTTGCGTTCTGGCGGTACGCTCGCGGCTGCACCAGACCGGCCTTGACGAGCCCGCAGACAAGCGGCGAGTCGCCGTGATAGCGCAGCCCGCCGGCGTGCACGGGCGGCGGCACGAAGTCGTGTCCAAGCGTGAACATCGGCATCAGCGGGGTCAGCCCGACAGTGTCGCCGAAGTCGTACGCGTACACGCCGCGCGTGAGCGTCGGGCACGCCGCGGGCTCGGCCGCGACGAACCTGGTCTTCGCGCCGTCGCGGAGCACGCGGCGCAGGAACGGGATTGTCAGGCCGCCGAAATTCGAGCCGCCGCCGACGCAGGCGACGACGACGTCGGGCTCCTCGCCCGCCATCGCCATCTGGGCCATCGCCTCCTGCCCGATCACGGTCTGGTGCAACAGCACGTGATTGAGCACCGAGCCGAGCGAGTAGTTGGTGTCGGAATTCTGCGCCGCCACCTCGACTGCTTCCGAGATCGCGATCCCCAGCGACCCGGTCGGATGATCGCGCTGGGAGCGGCCGGCCTCCGTCAGCTCCGAGGGCGAGCGGTGAACCGTGGCGCCCCACGTCTCCATCATCGACCGGCGGTAGGGCTTCTGGTCATAGCTGGATCCGACCATCCACACTTCGCACTCCATCCCGAACAGGCGGCATGCGAACGCGAGCGCCGAGCCCCACTGCCCGGCACCGGTCTCCGTCGTCAGCTTGTTGATCCCGGCGCTGTGGTTCTCGTACGCCTGAGCGACCGAGGTGTTCGCCTTGTGCGAGCCGGGCGGGGAGCCGCCCTCGTACTTGTAGTAGATGTGGGCGGGCGTATCGAGTTCCCGCTCGAGCCGCCGGGCACGGAACAGCGGGGTTGGTCGCCAGAGCCGGTAGACCTCGCGCACCTGATCTGGGATCTCGACCTCGGGATCGGCGGAGACCTCCTGCATGATCAGACCCAGCGGGAACAGCGGCGTCAGATCGTCGGGCCCGGCGGGCTCCTTCGTGCCCGGATGAAGCGGCGGCGGTGCCTCGGCCGGCAGGTCCGCCATCAGGTTGACCCAGTGCGTCGGGATGTCATCTTCGCCGAGCACATACTTCACCTGTGTGTCGCTCATCCGGCCTCTCCTTCGCTTGTGGGAGCGGATAGGGTGCCACGAATGCGCATCACGCCGCCGGGCAACCGCCTGCTCGCGACCCTCGTGACCGTTGCGCTCGCCGGGATGGCGGCACTCGCCGCCGCCTCGGCATTCGCCGCGCGCGCGCCAAAGCACACGCCCAAGCCGCCGCCGATCACGCGCACGAGCTACGGGCTCGCGAACCGCTGCTTCGCCCTGCAGTCGGTCGCCAGCGGCGCGTTCGTCACGCCCGTCTTCGCCCCATCGCCGAGCGGGACTGCACCGGTGATGACCGGGTATGCGGCAACATCGCCGGCGCAGGCGGGGGCGGCGCCGTTCTTCCTGAAGGCGACCGGGCTCGGCACGTACATGCTCTCGGACCGGGCGGGCTCGATGCTCAGCATCGGCGGGGCGAGGATTGTGCCGGCCGCCACGGCCGGCCCCCGCAGCGAATGGGCGATCGTGGCGCCGGTCCAGCAGGGCACCGCGTTCCTGCTGCGCTCGACCGCGCGGGGGCAGCTCCTGATGAACGTCGGCGGCACCCTGACGCTTGCGGCCGGGGCGCGAGCGGATCGCCGTGCGTGGTTCACGCTGCACCCCGCCGGCGGCTGCGTGCCGTTTCCCGAGGCGGCCGTCGGCGCGAGCGGCAGCACCTTCGCCGGCGCCAATCGCGACGGGACCGTGTTCGGGTTCGTCGACGATCATCTGCACATCACCGGCGACATGCGGGCCGGCGGCCGCGTGATCTACGGCGAGACGTTCGACCGCTTCGGGATCGCGGCTGCGCTTGGCAAGGACGCGACGGTCCATGGCTCAGACGGCAGCCTCGACCTGACAGGCAACCTGCTTCGCAACGGCTCGCCACTGGGCACACACGACACGCACGGATGGCCGACGTTCAGCGGTTGGCCGGTCTACAACACCCAGACCCACCAGCAGGTCTACTACGTGTGGTTGCAGCGAGCGTGGGAGGCGGGCGAGCGGCTGGTCGTGGCGCAGACCGTCGATGACGAGCCGATCTGCCGGATCGAACCGAGCCGCAACGCCGGCGGCTGTGACGAGACGCGCTCGATCGAAGCGCAGATCCGGCGGCTGCGAGCCCTTCAGGACTACGTCGACGCGCAGAACGGCGGCCCCGGGCGAGGCTGGTTGCGGCTCGTCTACAGCCCGGCGCAAGCGCGGCAGGCGATCAAGCGCGGCAAGCTCGCGGTGATCATCGGGATCGAGTCCTCGGATCTGTTCGGCTGCAGTGAGCACCTCGGCAGGCCCCAGTGCACGCGCACGGACATCGACAACGGGATCCGCGCCTACAAGCAGCTCGGCGTCAGCGGCATGTTCGTCGCGCACTGGGTCAACAACGCGTTCACCGGCGCCGCGCTCGAGGGCGGCGCCAAGGGCGTCTTCATCAACATCCTCAACCGCTTCGAGACGGGCCGGTACTTCAAGACCGGCCGCTGCCCGGGCGCCGGCCAGGGAGTCGAGGTGGACACTCTCAGCAGGACCGTGCTCGGACTGCTCGCCGGGTTCTTCCCCGCGGCCAAGCCGCTCGCCGCGCAGGGGATGCCGTCGTATCCCACCGGCCTGCAGTGCAACACCGCCGGCCTGACCCCGCTCGGGCGGTACCTGATCAAGCAGCTGATGGCGCAGCACATGCTGATCGAGGTCGACCACATGAGCGAGATCGCGCGCGACGAGGTTCTCTCGATCGCCGAGCAGGCACACTACCCGCTGATCTCGAGCCACAACGGGACCGGTGGCGAGTGGACCGCAGCCGAGCTCGCGCGGCTGTACCGGCTCGGCGGCTTTGCCGCGGTGACGCCGGACATGGCGCCTGCGCTGACGAGCAAGATCCTGCAGATGGCCCGCTACAAGACTCGCCCCTATTACTTCGGCGTCGGGATCGGGACCGACACCAACGGCTTCGCGTCGCTCCCGGGTCCGCGAGCGGACGCGACGCTGAACCCGCTGCGCTACCCGTTTCAGTCATTTGACGGCAAGGTCACGTTCGTGCCCGAGCAGACCGGCAGCCGCACTTTCAACCTCAACACCGATGGGGTCGCGCACTACGGGTTGCTGCCCGACCTGCTCGCCGACGTGCAGCGCGGGCCCGGGGGCCGCCAGGCGCTGTCGCTCCTGTTCCGCTCCGCCGAGGCGTACCTGGAGACGTGGGAGCGCGCGGTCGCCCATCGTTAAGTGCAACGTTCCGAAAGATCGTTGAGCTCCGGAAAGAGATCTCTGGAACGTTGCACCAGCGACCGCGCGCGTGGTGTTGATGATCAGCCGCCGAAGCCGCTGGCGGCGATGTAGGCGCCGGCGCCGCCGTTCGGATGGACGAGCACCGTCGGCTGGAGGCACTTCGACGGCACGGTGACGGTTCCGTCGAGCTCGGCGTCGCCCCGGCTGGAGAGCGGAGCGGACGGCGTTGTGCCTTCGACGGAGCCTCCGCAGTACAGCGACGCGGTGACTGTCTTGACCGGGCCGGGGGTACCCGCGAACGGGCCGGTCGGAATCACGAGTCCGCGAATCTCGACTCGCAGATCGCCGTTTGAGCGCAGGCGTGCTTCGCCCCGGTTGAGCACCCACGGTACGCCGCCGGGGGTGACGCCGTCGATCGCGGCATCGGTCGGCAAGCTGGGCGCAAGCGCGCTCTCGAACAGCGCTTCTCCGCGATGCTCGCCACGGTTGCCGTGGTCACCGCCTTCGTGGCCGAGCGCGCTCACGGCCGTCGTTGCAGATCCGCCGAATGCAGCGACTGCCAGCACGGCCACAGCTCTGCGCCTTGACACCTTCATACCCACCTCCATGGTTGACGTCGGTCGCTGACTTCCGAGGACTCTGCCCGTCAAGTGTTTCTTCCGCTGCGAGACGTACGATCACGTCATGACTGCGACAAAGGCCTGGTCGGCGTCGGTGAAACTGCTCGGCGGCGGGGGTGAGCCGGTCGACTTCGCCCGGACGGTGCTGTCGCATGGCGTGGCGGATCTCCCGCCGAATTCGATTGCGCAGGACGGCTCGTCGCTGGAGACCGTGCTGCCGGCACGCGGTCGAGTGTGGGTGCTGCGGCTCGAGCCCGGGCCCTCCGGGCAAGCCCGGCTCTCTGCGCCGGATGGGGTGGCCATCCCTCCTGCGGCCGCGCGGCCGGAGCTCGAAGCGCATATCCGGCACATGCTGCGCCTGGACGAGGACCTCAGTCCGTTCTATCTCGCCGCCGCGGCCGACCCGATGCTCGCCTGGACCGCTGCCGGCGCCGGGCGGATGCTGCGAAGCCCGACCGTGTTCGAGGACCTCGTCAAGACGATCTGCACGACCAACTGCACTTGGTCGGCGACGGTGCGGATGGTCAGCGCGGTTGTCGGGGAGCTCGGGACGGTTGCCGCCGGCGCCCGCGGTGGTGCCGGCCCCCGCGGTGGTGGAGGCGGTGGCGCTGGCGCGTGTGAGCGCCGGGCGTTCCCGACCCCGGAGGCGATGGCGCAGGCCGATCAGAGCTTCTACCGCGACGTCGCCCGCGCCGGCTACCGCGGTCCGTATCTGCGGACGATCGCGAGCGACGTTGCGGAGGGAAGGCTCGACCTGGAGGCGTTGAACGACCCGGCCCTCGATGACGCAAACGTATCCGCGCAACTGCTCGCCTTGCCGGGTGTGGGGCCTTACGCGATGGCGCACATGATGATGCTGCTCGGCCGCTACGAGCGACTGATCCTCGACTCCTGGACGCGACCGACCTACCGGCGGCTGAGCGGGCGCCCGCGGGTCACCGACAAGGGGATCGAGCGGGCGTTCCGGCGCTATCGCCAGTTCGCGGGCCTGGCATTCTGGCTGACCCTGACCGAGGACTGGTTGACCCAGCAGTCCGGGGGCGAGGCGTGATGGCCGGGGCGGAGCCTTCGATCGAGCAGTTCGTCGCGCTGATGCCGTTCGCGGTGACGCTCGGGATCGAGCTCGACAGCGCGAGCGCCGAGCTCGTTGTCGGCCGGATGCGCTGGCGCGAGGACCTGTGCACGGCCGGCGGCATCCTCCACGGCGGCGCGTTGATGTCGTTCGCCGACACGCTCGGGGCCGTATGCGCGTTCCTCAACCTTCCGGCCGGTGCGGGCACCGCCACGATCTCCTCCTCGACGAACATGCTGCGCGCCGTACGCGAGGGCGAGGTTCTCGGCACCGCCCGCCGGCTCCACGCCGGGCGATCGGTGATAGCCGTGCGGACCGAGCTGCACGACGGGGCGGGCAAGCTGGTCGCGCAGCTGACCCAGGCGCAGGCGGTGCTGGGCGGGTAGGTCGGCCGGCTGCGCGCGGGGCGGGGGATTCGCTCGGCGGGTCTTGGGGCGTGCTCTTGCCCGGCAAAACGGCGCTTTGGAGCGGGCTGGTGTGGGGCCCGCCGGATCAAAACAGACACAATCGACCGCAGTTCGCTCCGTACTGCAAGGTGCGGGCGATCGCTACCGGCATCCGCACACCATCTCCCTCACCTCACAACAGGCGAGGGACTGCGGCAGATCGTGTCTGTTCACGCTCCGACGCCAGGCGGCCCGTCCAGGCATTGAGCGCCAACGGCAACGGCGGCAGGGACCACAGCACAACGACACCTCTCCCAAGCCATACCCAGCCCGGCACCACGACCGTCAGGTGCTCACGGAACTCCGCGGCGCCAGCGGGCGGGAATCGGCCTGCCGTCGGCGCCAACCCCCCAACTCCAGCCACCAGATCGGGGTAGGCTTGCGGGCAGAGTTCAGCGAGGGAAGGAGATCTGAGCATGAGCAGCTATGCACCCCCGGTGGCGCTCGAGGGGCTGATGATGCGCACGCCGTTGCTTGTCCGTTCGATCGCGGAGCGCGCAGGCCTGCTGTTCGCCGAGCGCGAGATCGTGAGCGTGACCGCGACAGGCGTCGAACGCTCCACCTACGGCGATGTCGTGCAGCGGGCGCGGCGGCTGGCCAGTGCCCTGGCGGAGCTCGGGATCCGCCCGGGCGATCGGGTCGCGACGTTCGGCTGGAACTCGCGCCGGCATCTGGAGCTGTACCTGGCCGTGCCGTCGATGGGGGCGGTGCTGCACACGCTGAACATCCGCCTGTTCGACGATGACCTCCGCTACATCGTGCGCCACGCCGAGGACCGCATGATCTTCCTCGACGCATCGCTGGCCGAGCGGATGCCGCGCTTCGATGGCGTCGAGCACGAGGTGCTGATGCCCGACGCGGTCTGCGAGCGCGCCGGCGCAATGGACTATGAAGCGTTGATCGCCTCCGGCAACCCGGGGTTCGAGTTCCCTGACCTCGACGAGAACTCGGCGGCCGCGATGTGTTACACGAGCGGCACGACCGGAATGCCGAAGGGTGTGGTCTACTCGCACCGCTCGACGGTGCTGCACTCGCTGCTGGCAAACCAGGCCGACGCGCTCGGGTTGCGCGAGCGCGACACGGTGCTGCCGATCGTGCCGATGTTCCACGCCAACGCCTGGGGCCTTCCGTACGCCGCGAGCCTTGCCGGCAGCAAGCTCGTGCTGCCGGGGCCGCGGATGGACCCCGCCGCGATCGCGCAGCTGATCGGCGACGAGCAAGTCACGTTCGCCGGCGCTGTGCCGACGATCTGGCAAGGCATCGCACAGCTCGAGCCACCGCCCGACATTTCCTCGCTGGAGCGGATCGTGTGCGGGGGATCGGCGGTGCCCGAGGCCCTCACTCGGACCTTCGACAAGCGCTTCGGCGTCCCGGTGATCCAGGCCTGGGGGATGACCGAGACCAGCCCGCTGGCATCGATCTGCCGGGTCCCGCCGGGACGCGTGGAAGACGACGATGCCGGCTATGCGCTGCGCGCGCTCCAGGGCCGGGTCGTGCCGCTTGTCGAATACCGGATCGACGAGGAGTCCGGCGGCGAGCTCCAGGTCCGCGGGCCGACGATCGCTCGCTCGTATTACAACGACGAGACCGGCGCGGCCAAGTTCACCGACGACGGCTGGCTTCGCACCGGCGACGTCGCGGAGATAAAGGACGGCGCGTTCATCGAGCTCGTCGACCGGACCAAGGACCTGGTCAAGTCAGGCGGCGAGTGGATCAGCTCGGTCCAGCTCGAGAACGCGATCATGGCCCATCCGGACGTGGTGGAGGCCGCGGTCGTCGCGATCGCCGACGATCGGTGGGGGGAGCGGCCGTGTGCATGTGTTGTGCGACGCGAGGGCAGCGACCTGGATCCTGACGGCTTGCGTGAGTTCCTCGGCGAGCGGGTCGCGAAATGGTGGCTTCCCGACCGCGTCGAGTTCATCGCCGAGGTGCCGAAGACCTCAGTGGGCAAGTTCGACAAGAAGGTGCTGCGGGCGCAGCTCGCTGGTCGCTCTCCGACGTAGCCCTAGGATTCGGAGTATGGCGCCGCGCATCCTTTATGTCTCGAGGCTGACGCGCCTGCCGCTGGTCAGCTCCGACGGCTCCGATGTCGGCCGCGTGGTCGACGTGGTGATCGGGCTCGGAGGCAAGCCGCCACGGGTCAACGGGCTCGTCGTCGCGGTGCCGCGTCGGCGGGTGTTCATCGGCATCGGACGTGTCGGTGAGATCAACAGCGACGGCGTCCGGCTGAGGCGTGCAACTGTCAACCTCCGCAACTTCGAGCTGCGCCAGGGAGAGCGGCTGCTTGCGGGCGAGCTGGTCGGTGAGAAGGTCCGGGGCCAGCGCGTCGTTGACGTCGGGATCACACAGGCGCCCGAGCCGTTCGCCTGGGAAGTGGCCACCGTCGCGCTCGGTACGCGCCGCGTCCCGGGCCTTCGGCGCTCACCGGAGATCGTCGATTGGAGCGAAGCGGGCGACCTGTTCACGTACGAGCGGCCGGTCGACCGCGAGGTCGCCGCGCTCGGCGGCTTGCATCCGGCTGAGATGGCGGCAGCGATCCGGCGCCTGCCGCTGAGCAGGCGCAGAGTGCTCGCCCACGCGCTCGAGGACGAGCGGCTCGCGGATCTGCTCGAAGAATTGTCAGAGGACGAGCAGGTCCGGCTGGTCGAGGAGCTGGCGCCGGCGCGCCTCGCGGATGTGCTCGAGGAGATGGAGGCCGACGATGCCGCCGACCTGCTCGCGGAGTTCTCCGCCAGCCGCCAGGCTGAGCTGCTCGGCGAGATGGACCCTGATGAGGCCGAGCCGGTACGCCGGCTGCTGTCCTACGAGCCGGACACGGCCGGCGGTTTGATGACGCCCGAGCCGATCATCCTGGGGCCGCAGTCAACCGTTGCCGAGGCGCTCGCCAGGATCCGCGACCCCGAGCTGCCGGTACCGCTCGCCGCGCAGGTGTTCGTCGCCCAGCCGCCGCTCGAGACTCCGACCGGTCGCTACCACGGGATGGTCAGCTTCCAGCGGTTGCTGCGCGAGGCGCCCAGTAAGCCACTCGGTCGGTGTGTTGAGGAGGACATCGACTCGGTGCCGGCCACGGCCCGGGACAAAGAGGTCGCCGCGCGGCTTGCCGCCTACGACGTCGTGGCACTGCCGGTGACCGACGAGGTCGGACGGCTCGTCGGCGCGGTCACGATCGACGATGTGCTTGACCGCGTGCTTCCCGCAGACTGGCGAGCCGAGTTGGCGGAGAGCTGATGGCGCGGCGCGGCGATCTCGAGCAGCCTCGCGGCACGGGCGGCGGCCCCGTCTACGACCCGGATGCGTTCGCCCGGTTCGCCGAGCGCCTCGCCCGGTTTCTCGGCACCGGGCGCTACCTAGCGGTGCAGACGATCCTCGTGATCCTGTGGATCGTGCTCAACGGCATCGCGCTCTCGAACGCCTGGGATCCATACCCGTTCATCCTGCTCAACCTCGCGTTCTCGACCCAGGCGGCATATGCGGCGCCGCTGATCCTGCTCGCGCAGAACCGCCAGGCGGACCGTGACCGGGCCGAGACCGAGCGCGACCGCGAGACCAACTCGCGATCGCTGGCCGACACCGAGTACCTCGCGCGGGAGATCGCCGCGATCCGGATCGCGCTCGAGCAGAAGGCCGACCGCGAGGACCTGATCGAGCCGATCGAACGCCTGACTCAGGCGCTTGAGAGCAGCATCGCTCCCGAGCGAGACGTCGACTAGATGCCGCGTGCGAGCTTCTACTTCGATGTCGGCTCGCCGTACGCGCACCTCGCCGCCCAGCGGCTGGAGCTGGTGCTGCCCGAGCCGGTGCATTGGCAGCCGGTGCTGCTCGGTGGCGTGTTCAAGCTGAGCGGCCGCAGCTCCTGGGCGCTGGGCGATGACCGGCGCCGGCAGGCTGGGATCGCGGAGATCGAGCGTCGCGCTGCCAGCTATGGATTGGCGCCGATGCGCTGGCCCGATCCGTGGCCGGCCGACTACCTCACCGCGATGCGAGCGGTCACGTTCGGCTTCGCCGCCGGGTGTGGTCGGGAACTGGCCGTTGAATTGTTTTGCGAGGCGTTTCAGCGCGGTACGGACCTCAGCGTCAGCGCCCACGTGTTCGAGGCCGCCGAGCGCGTTGGCCTCGAGCCGGCGGCGGTGCGCAGCGCTGTGCAGGACCCCGAGATCAAGCAGACGCTGCGCACGGCAACCGAGGCCGCATACGAGCTCGGGGTGTTCGGTGTGCCGACGGTCGCGATCGACGACCAGCTGTTCTGGGGCGATGACCGGCTGCAGGACGCGGCCGCTGCGCTCCGAGCGACGCCGGCCCGCTGAACGCCGCAACTAGCATGGCCGATCGTGGCCAGGATCGGATTGCGCTCGACGGTAGCTATTGCGGTGCTTGCAGCACCGTTCCTGGCCGGCTGCGGCGGGTCCCACAGCGGGGCGACCCAATCCTCGACGAGCGCCGCGACGATCGCCAGCACCGAGAGCAGCCCGTCAGCGACGACGTCTCTGTCGACGACGACGACGAGCACGACCGCGCGGAGCACCACGAGCACGACCGCGCGGAGCACCACGAGCACGACCCGGTCGCGCCCCCCGCGCGGGCGCCGATCTGCCGACCTCGTGCCCAAGCCCCCGATCGTCTGGGATCCGATCCCGTTCGGAGCCCAGCGCAAGACGGAAATGACGGCATACGCGGAGCGCCACTACGGCCTGCACACCTACCGGCTGATCGACCCGCATGTGATCGTGATCCATTTCACCGAGACCCCAGACTTCCAGTCGACCTACAACACATTCGCACCGGACACGCCCGACAGCGAACTGCACGAGCTGCCGAACACCTGCGCGCACTTCGTGATCGATCGCGACGGCACCATCCACCAACTGGTCTCGCTTGAGATCATGTGTCGGCACACGGTCGGCCTGAACTGGACCGCGATCGGGATCGAGCACGTCGGCTTCAGCGACCAGCAGGTGCTCGGCGATCCGAGCGAGCTGTCGGCGAGTCTTGCGCTGGTGCAGTGGCTGCGCTGTCGCTACGGGATCCCGGTCGCGAACGTGATCGGACACAACGAGAGCCTGTCCAGTCCCTATCACCACGAGAACAACCCGGCCCTGCGCACCCAGACCCACAACGACTTCAACCGTGCCGACATGGACATCTACCGCTCGCGGCTGCTGGCGCTCGGAGGCTGCCCGGCGGGGTAGGTTGCGCTGGGGCGGCGGCCTAGACTCTGGCCTGTGACCGCCCGCGGCACCGACTGGGGTCTGGCGGCGCTGGTCGCGTGCCTCAGCGCGACCGGAGCCCTGACCCTGCTGGCGGGCGGCTCTGGGCAGGCGTGGGTGTTCGCGGCTCACGACGGCCTGGGGATCGCGATCGCGCTGCTGCTGATCGTCAAGCTTCGCCGAGTCTGGCCACGTCTCATGCACCCGGGCCGCTGGGGCCGGCGCGCGACCGCCGGCGTCGTCGGCGTGGCCGTTGTCGTCGGGGTGCTCGGTTCGGGGCTGCTGTGGGCGGACGGCGCGACGCCGAGCCCGGGCGGCTACAGCCTGCTGAGCTGGCACGACGCTCTCGGCGCGGTTCTGGTGATCGTCGTCGGCGCGCACATGGTGCTGCGTGCCAAGCCGCTGCGCGGACGCGACCTGGCGCACCGCCGCCAGTTCCTCGGCGCCGCCGGGATCGGCGTCGCCTCGCTCGTGGCCTGGCGCACGCAGCGGCCGTTGCAGGCGCTGGTCGCGCTGAGGGGCGCCAGGCGCCGCTTCACCGGCTCGTATGAGTCAGGGTCGTATGCTGGCAACGCGTTCCCCGCCACCTCGTGGGTCGCGGACAACCCGCGCCCGATCGACCCCGCGGGTTATCGCCTGCTGATCGCCGGACTGGTGCAGCGCGAGCGGTCTCTCACGCTGCGTGATCTTCCGGCGCTCGACGAACTGGTCGCGACGCTCGACTGCACCGGTGGTTTCTACTCGACGCAGCGCTGGCGGGGAGTGCGCATCGGACGCCTGATGGATCACGCCGTCGCGGCGCCGGCCGCGAGCCATCTGCGCGTCGTCTCGGTCACGGGGTATCGGTGGAGCTTCGCTCTCGCGGACGCTCGCGGACTGCTGCTGGCGACCCACGTGGGCGCGCAGGCGCTCAGCCACGAGCACGGAGCTCCGGCGCGGCTCGTCGTCCCGGGGGCGCGCGGGTTTCAGTGGGTGAAATGGGTCACGCGCATCGAACTGCTCGACCATCCCGACTACGGCGCGCCCGCCTCGACGATCTGGAGCAGCCTGTAATCAGGCTAAATCTGATCGGTTTGCTAGGTTTTCCGCCCGCCCCAGGCATCCAGCGACCCAAAGGAGCAGCAGTGAGCACAACGGACGAGCTACTCGCGAACAACGAGACGTACGCCGCGTCATTCGACAAGGGCGAGTTGCCGATGCCCCCCGCCAAGAAGCTCGCCGTCGTCGCGTGCATGGACGCGCGGCTGAACGTGTTCGGCATCCTCGGGCTGCAGGAGGGCGACGCTCACGTGATCCGCAACGCCGGTGGCGTCGTGACCGACGACGAGATCCGCTCGCTTGCCATCTCCCAGCGGCTGCTCGGCACCGACGAGATCATCCTGATCCACCACACCGACTGCGGGATGCTGACGTTCACCGACGACGCCTTCAAGGACTCGATCCAGCAGGAGACCGGGATCAAGCCCGAGTGGGCGGCCGAGTCGTTCGGAGATCTCGACGCCGACGTGCGTCAATCGATCGCGCGGATCAAGGCCTCGCCGTTCATCCCGCACACGGATCTCGTTCGCGGATTCGTCTACGAAGTCGAAACCGGGCGCCTGCGTGAAGTGAAGTGAAGTGAGCCCAGGCCGCGCCGGCCAAGCCGCTGGGTCAGCCGCCGGGTCAGCCGCTCATCGCCGGCACTGCGGCCCGGCTCGCGGCGATCCGTGCCAGCGTGGCACGGTGCCGGCGCGTGCCTCCGAGCAGCGCCACATCGAGCTGTGCTCGCTTGTAGAGCCAGTGGACGTCGGCCTCCCACGTGAAGCCGATGCCGCCGTGCGCCTGGATCGCGCTCGCCGTGACCTCGCGTCCGGCCTGGGCGGCCGCGGCCGCTGCCAGCGCCGCGGCCTCGGGTAGCCGGTCCGGGTCGGCATCCGCCGCCCACGCCGCGAAGTAGACGGTCGAGCGAACGCTCTCGGTGTGGCGGAGCATGTCGGCGCAGCGGTGTGAGACGGCCTGAAAGGAGCCGACCGCGACGCCGAACTGCTTGCGGTTCTTGACGTACTCGAGCGTCATCTCGAGCGCGCGCTGGCAGATCCCGAGCACCTCGGCCGCGAGCACGATGCGGATGCGGTCCGCCGCCCCGGCGCCAAGCGGCTCGCCGGTGCTACCCCCGTCGATCGTCGCGTAGCGTCGAGTCGGATCGATCGTTCCGAACAGCGTGGCGTCCGGCGCCAGCAGCAGCTGTGCGTCGTCTCCATCGAGCAGGATCACGAGGTCAGCCTCGCCCGCGTCGGCCGCCAGCTCGCGGACGCCGATCCCGCCGGTCAGCTCACCGGCCGCCAGACCGCGCAGCCAGCGCGTGTGCTGGTCGGTGCTGCCGGTTGCCTGGATTGCCGCCGCGGCCGCCGCGGTCGGCACGAATGGCGTCGCCGCGCAGGCGTAACCCAGCTCCTCCGCAAGCACCGCGAGCGCGACCGCTCCCAGCCCCTGGCCTCCATGATCCTCAGATACCGCGATGCCCGGCCAGCCGAGCTCGACAAGCTCGCGCCACAGCGACGCGTCGTACGTATGCGCTTCCGCAGCCTCGCGGACCTTCGCCCACGGCGAGCGACTGGCCAGCAGCTCGTGCGCGACGCGCTTGATCTCCTTCTGGTCCTCTGTCAGATCGAAATCCACGTTCGCTCCTAACGCGCCTTGGGGAGTCCGAGCACGCGCTCGGCCACGATGTTCTTGAGCACCTCGGTGGTGCCGCCCTCGATCGAGTTGCCGCGTGCGCGCAACAGCTCGTAGGACCAGCGGTTGTCCGTACGCAGCGCCTCGGGGCCGAGGAGATCGGCAGCGAACTGCGTCAGCTGCTGGTTTGTTTCAGACCACATCCACTTCGTCAGCGATCCCTCCGGTCCGGGCTGGCCGTACTTCTCGATCGCAGTCAGGCCGCGGTAGGCGGTCAGCCGCAGCACCTCGGCCTTGATGTGCAGCTCACCGAGCTTGTCGGCGATCATCGGATCCTCGAGCAGACCGCGCTCGCTTGCTTCGCTCAGCAGCGCGTCGAGCAGCTGGCGCAAGCGAACCTGGAGGAAGAACGCCAGGCCCGCACGTTCGTTCATCAGCGTCGTCAGCGTGACCTTCCAGCCGTTGCCCTCGCCGCCGAGCAGGTTCGCGGCGGGGATCCGCGCCTCCTCGAGGAACAGCTCGTTGAACTCTGACTCACCGGTGATCTGCGTCAGCGGGCGGACCTGGACCGCGTCCTGCTCCATGTCAAGCAGGAAGTAGGAGAGGCCCTTGTGCTTCGGCGCGTCCTGGTCGGTGCGTGCGACCAGCATGCACCACTTCGAGTACTGCGCGCCGCTGGTCCAGACCTTTTGGCCGGTGATGATCCACTCATCGGGGTGGGCGGGATCGCGTACCGCTTTCGTCTTGAGACTCGCGAGGTCAGAGCCGGCCTCGGGCTCGGAGAATCCCTGGCACCAGATTTCATCGGCGGTGACGATCGGCGCGAGGTACCGGTCCTTCTGCTCCTGCGTACCCCAGGCCATAATCGTCGGGCCCGCGAGCAGCAGGCCGAGCGCGTTCGCCGGCAGCGGCGAGCCCGAGCGGCCGAGCTCCTCGAAGAAGATCGCGGACTCGGTCAGGGTCGCTCCGCGACCCCCATACTCGCGTGGCCAATGCACGGCCGCCCAGCCCCCGGCGGCCAAGCGCCGTTGAAAGTCGCGCCTCCAGGCATAGGAGTTATCCTCGCCTGTGGGAGGCTCGCCGGCGGGGTTCTCCGCGAGCCACGCGCGAAGCTCGTCACGGAACGCCAGCTCGCGATCGTTGAAGGTCAGGTCCATGGCTTCTCCTCCTTGCCGATGAGCCGCACGGCGCAGCCCACGAGCACATCCTCTAGGTCGATCGTTCTCGTGCCCGCGCGCACGCGCGCGCAAGCCAATTGGTGCACGCCGGCTGCGAGCACATACAGCGCATCATCCGGCGGCACCGGCGCGCCGGACTTGGCAAAGCTCTTGCCGTAGCGGCCGGCGAAGCGCCGCAGGGCGTGATCGCGTTCGTCGCCGACGGCCGACCACTCGAGTAGGTACACCCGCGCGAACACCGGCTCCTCATCGAGTGTTTGCAGGTAGGCACGGATCCCCAGCCGCAGCTCCTCGCGCCAGTCGGCAGCGTTGCGTGTCGCCTCGCTGACGCGCTGCTCGAGCACCTCGTTGCCGACGCGGTACGCCTCGGCCAGGCACGCCTCCTTGGACTCGAACAGCTCGTAGAAGGTGCCTCTTGACACCCGAGCCAGGCGGACCGCGTCAGCGACGGTCGCGGCCTCGTAGCCCTTCTCCGCCACTGCCCGCACCATCGCCTCGAGCAGCTTCGCGCGTTGCGGGCGCTCGCTGAGGAGCGGTTGCACGTCGGGGTGGCTGGCGACGAGCGACGACACGGCCGGGCGGGACTGTACCTCATGAGTACGCGACTGGTACCCCGCAGGTCTCCTCGGCCGCCCCGATCCGAGAAGAATGCCAATTCACAGGCAGGGGGTGCCTGTGAATTGGCATTCTTCTCCGCCTGCCGGCGGGCCGGCGGGCCGGCGGGCCGGCGGGCGGGCGCGGGGGCGGGGGCGGGCGCGGGCGGGGGCCGGGCGGTCAGACGGTGAAGACGATCTTGCCGACGATCTCGCCGGCGAGCATCGCCTCGAAGCCCCGGCGCGCGTTGGCGAGTGCGAGCGTCTGATCGATCTGCGGCCGCACGCCCTTCTCGACGCAGAACCGAGCGAGCCGCTCGAGCTCGTCGCGCGTGCCCATCGTCGAGCCGATCACCGACAGTTGCAGGAAGAACACACGGGTCAGCTCGGCCGGGGGCGCGTCGCCGGTGGTGGCGCCGGAGACGACGAGCGTGCCGCCGGGCTTGAGCGAGCGGATCGAATGTCCCCAAGTCACCTCGCCGACGGTCTCCATCACCGCGTCGACGCGCTCGGGCAGCCGCGCACCGGCCTCGAAGGCCTGCGACGCGCCGAGCTTCAGCGCCTGCGCGCGCTTGTCCTCGGAGCGGCTCGTCACCCAGACCCTGATCCCGGCCGCGCCGGCAAGGACGGTCAACGCGGTGGCGACGCCGCCGGTCGCGCCCTGCACGAGCACCGTCATCCCCGGCACGACCCGGGCGCGGGTGAACAGCATCCGGTATGCGGTCAGCCAGGCGGTCGGCAAGCAGGCTGCCTCCTGGAACGACAGCTCCGCGGGCTTGGGCACGAGGTTTCGCTTCGGCACCGTGACCTTCTCGGCGAGCGCGCCCTGATGCTTCTCAGACAGCAGCGAGCGGCGCGGATCGAATGTCTCATCGCCGCGCCAGGAGTCATCGCTGATCACGGAATGGACGATCACCTCGTTGCCGTCCTCGTCGATTCCGGCGGCGTCACAGCCGAGGATCATCGGCAGTCGCTCGCTGCTCAGGCCGACGCCGCGCAGCGACCACAGGTCGTGGTGATTGAGCGACGCTGCCTTGACGGTGACGGTGCTCCAGCCGGCGGGCGGCTGTGGCTCGGGGCGCTCGCCGACGGCCAGCCCGCGCAGGGGGTCGTCGCGATCGATCGCTGACGCGTAGACGGCGAGCATCGCCGGGGACCTTACCCGGAGCCAGCTCGATGTAAGAATGCAGCCGCGTGCAGATCGGCAAATCGAACGACCCCGTCAGCAACATCAGCCAGGCCTACCCGGACCGCGTCGAGGTGCGCGGGCGCGATCTGTGCGGCGATCTGATGGGCCGGCTCAGCTTCACCGAGTACTTCCACCTGCTGCTGACCGGCGAGGAGCCGACCGAGGAGCAGCGGTTCTTCCTCGACCTACTGCTGGTCGCGATCGCCGAGCACGGGATGATGCCGACGAACGTCGCGGCGCGAATGACGCTCGCGGCCGACCCGGGCTCGCTGCACGGGGCGGTCGCAGCGGGGATCCTCGGCTGCGGGCCGGTGATCCTCGGGACCTCGGAGGAGTGCGCGCGGCTGCTCGAACGGGCACAAGCGGAGGTCGATGCGGGCGGCGACCCCGCCGCGGTTGCCGCGCGGCTGGCGCGCGAGGTTCACGAGTCCGGCGAGAAGCTCCCGGGGTTCGGTCATCCCGTGCACCGGTCGCTTGACCCGCGCGCCGAGCGGATCCTGGAGCTCGCCGACGCGCGCGGGGTCAGCGGCTCGCACGTGCTGCTCGCTCGTGGTGTGCGCGACGGTGCGGCGCAGGCGTGGGGGCGGCCGCTGACGATGAACGTCTCGATGCCGATCGCGGCGGTGATGCTCGACCTTGGCTTTGTCTCCGCCACCGTGAAGTCGGTGCCGATCCTTGCACGCACGGCGGGGCTGCTCGCGCACCTCGCCGAGGAGCAGCAGCGCCCGCTCGGGTTCCTGATGGCCGCGCGGGCGGAGGAAGCGATCGTGTACGAGGGCCCGTCCGCCTGATGCTCTCGCCCGAGGTCGAGGCGCGCCCATGGGCGCAGCAGCTTGAGCTTGATGACGGAAGCTATCGCCGGCAGCTTGAGTACCTATTTGAGCGCTCGGCGTTCTACCGCCGAAAGCTCGTGGCGGCGGGTGTCGAGTCGGCGGCTGCCGCCGGCGGGCTCGCCGAGATCGGTCAGCTGCCGCTGACCGAGAAGCAGGAGCTGCGCGAGAGCGCCAGCGCCGAGAACCCGATCGGCGCCCATCTGTGCGCGGCGCCTGGGGAGATCGTGCGGATCTATTCCACCAGCGGCACGACCGGCACGCCGAGCTACATCCCGTTGACGGCCGGCGATCTCGAGAACTGGATCACCGGATCGGCGCGGAGCTATGCGGCGTCCGGCGTGGCCGCGGGGCAGAGGATCGTTTCCACGTACAACGCCGGGCCGTTCGCCGCGGGCGCCGCGCTGGCTTCGTTTGACCGGATCGGCATGTGCCACATTCCGGTCGGCACCGGCCACACCGAGCGGCTGCTGATCGCGATCGAACGGCTGAAACCCGAAGCTGCGGTGCTGACGCCGTCCTACGCGGCGTACCTCGTCGAGTCCGCGGCCGCGCGCGGGATCGACCTGGCGGGCTCGAGCGTGCAGAGGGTGCTCGTCGCCGGCGAGCCGGGCGGCGGCGAGCGGGCGTTCCGGTCGACGCTCGAGCAGGGTTGGGGCGCGAAAGTGACCGAGGCAATGGGCATCGGCGACATCGGCGTGTCACTGTGGGGCGAGTGCGAGCACCAGGACGGGATGCACCTGGGGGCGCGGGACTTCGTGCATGCTGAACTGATCGATCCCGTCAGCGGCGAGCTGCTCGAGCAGACCGACGGTGCCAGAGGCGAACTCGTGCTCACACACTTGCAGCATCACGGCGCGCCGCTGCTGCGCTTTCGCACCGGTGACCACGTCGAGATCAGGACGAGCCCGTGCGCGTGCGGGCGCACCGGACCGCGTGTGCGCTGTGTCGGGCGGACCGACGACATGCTGATCGTCCGGGGTGTGAACGTGTTCCCGTCCGCCGTGCGCGAGGTTGTGAGCGCGTTCGCGCCTGAGGTCAGCGGCCACATCCTCGTCCGGCCGACGGCGCCGGGGGTCAAGCAGGAGCCGCCGCTGCTGGTTGACGTCGAGCTGGGTTCGGACGTCCGCGCTGATGCACGGCTTGCCGAGGCGATTCGCGAACGGCTGCGGAACGTCCTCGTCGTGCAGACGCACGTGGAGCTGGTTCCGTGGGGGAGCTTGCAACGGAGCGAGTACAAGTCCAAACTTGTTGAGCGCTAAATGAGTGGCCCCACCTTCACGGCGGAACCACGAGCAACGAGAGGGCAACGTGATCGATTCGTCGGATTTCAGAAAGCTGCAGAGCCAGGGTGTGCACCACATCACGCTTGTCGGTGCCGACCGCGAGACATCGATCGATTTCTGGGAAGGCGTGCTCGGGATGCCGTTCGTGTTCGAGCAGCCGAACCTCGATCGGCCGTCGGAGAGTCACCTGTACTTCGATCCGGGCGACGGGCGCCTGATCACGGTGTTCACCAACGAGGAGCGCGAGCCCGACCCCGTGCGTACCTCGACGGACCAGGGTTGCGTGCACCACATCGCGTTCTCGGTGTCGCAGGCGACCTTCAACCAGGCGGTCGAGCGACTGGATGAGCGGGGAATCCGTCACAGCGGCGTCAAGGACCGAGGGTTCATGGACTCGATCTACTTCGACGACCCGCTCGGTCTGTTGATCGAGCTTGCCTCCTATCGGTTCGAGCCGCCGTTCGGTCACACGCATGCCGACGTGCTGCTCGAAGCGCACAAGATCCGGGTTGAGCGCGACGACTACAACATCGACCAGGTACACCTGGCGGACGCAATCGAGGCGCTCGTCAGGCGATCTCGTGGGTCATTGTCCGAAGACCGGTCGCCGCAGCACCCTTACCAGCAGTAACACGTCATCCATACGCAGCGAGAGAGGACCAGATGGCTGCACACACGATCAGCATCCTGAAGCCGAGCGTCAACAACCTGACCGTTCGCATCTTCCTACGAGCCGCTGGGCTCGAGTTCGAGGAGGTCGATGTCTGGGGCAAGAAGGGCACGCCGGAATTCCTGGCGAAGGACCCGGCTGACCTGACGCCGTTGCTCGAGGAGAGCGGACTGCCGAACGGCTCGCTGTGGGAGAGCTGCGCGATCATGCAGTACCTCTGCAACAAGCACGGCCTGGACCAGTTCTACCCCACCGATCCGGCGCAACGGGCGATGGTCGACAGCGCGATGTTCTACCTGATCGGCACGCTCTACCCGGTCGTCGCGCGTGCCACGTATCCCGTCCTGGGCTTCCCGCAGTACGCCGGCGAAGTCGGCTGCTCGGAGGCGGATGCTGAGCTGAAAGCCCGGGCGCAGACCGACGCCGCTGCAGCGATCGCCGGCCCGCTCGAGGCCTATCACACGTTCTTCCTCGACGGCAAGCAGTTCATCGGAGGTTCCAGCCCGTCGATCGCCGACATCCGCCTCGCGGCGACGCTCGAGTTCCTGAGCGCGATCGACTACGACCTGCCCGGCTGGGCACGCGAATACATGAGCGCAATCGAGTCGGCGCTCGGCGACGCCTACTCCGAGCCGGCCGCTGACGTGCGCGGCTACGTGGCATCGGTCAAGACGCCCGTCGGGTGATCCTGGGCGGCGAGGGTCCGGTGTGGGCCCGCGCCGCTGTCCGCGAAGCGCCTAGCGGCTGCCCGCGAGGCGCCTAGCGGTCGGGGAAGGCGTGGCTCGGACGCTGCTGGCGCGCCTGCCGGGCTGAGCGTGCATGCGGCGGGCGCTTCGGCTGGGCCCTGCGGGTCACGCGCATCCCCAGCAGCACGACCGCGGGGACTGCAACGGTGCAGGTCATCGCGATGAACCAGGTCTGCCCGGCGTCGGTTCCCTCGCCGAGGGCGTGCGCGAGTCCGGCCATCCATGCGAGCGAGGAGAACCGGTGAAGCGCCCGCCAGCGCCCCGGTCCGATCCGGCTGCGGATGTAGAACGTCGGGCCGAGCAGCAGCAGGGTCCATGCCGCCAAGATCCCAACGGCCGTCCACGTGGCGCGGTAGGACCACACGAACGGCACGAACACATCGATCACCGAGGGGTGCATGAACTTGTCACCGAGCAGCGAGACACCGTGCACCGCGAGGGCGATCAGCGTGATCAGCGATAGGGACTCGTGCACGATCCGCAGATCGCGGCCACGGCTTTTGAACTCGCGAGTCACCATCACCAGGCCCAGCCCGACCGACAGGCTCGACGCGATCAGCGCGAAGTTGCCGGCCGCACGGCTGGTGATCCAGAAGAGGTGGGGACCTGGGTCGGAAATCGAGTGCACGTCCGGCGCCAGTTTCGCCAAATCCGCCTAAGCTCCGCCTTTGCCGCAGATGAGGAACCTCCCATCTTGCAGGGGTTTGCTAGAACCACGAGCTCGATGGCTGGATCCTCACGCAACCGCTTGGACGGCTTCGAGATCGACTACGCAGCTCGCACTCGCAGGCGCAAGCGCGCCTGGCGCGACCGGCGGCTGAGACGGCGGATCGTCCTGCTCTCAGCGGCGTTATTCGCCGCTATGTGGCTGGTTGTGTTCGTCCAGCTCGCCTCCGGCAACGACCCGGCGCTGCGCCGAAACCTCGATCGCCGCAAGACCCGGGACGCGGTGGCGCTGCGTGCCGAGCTCTCGCAGATGACGACGTGGGGAACGCGCCAGGCGCGCGTCGCCGCCCAGCGGCTGACCGACGCCGAGGCGCTGCAACGCCGCTTGCAGCAGGCGAAGCACCTCGACACGCTGTTGCGCCAGCGCGACGTGGGGCTGCGCCGGCAGCTCTCCCAAGCCGCCACGCAGCTGCGCCAAGCCGCCGCAGCGGCCGCGCACTCAAAGGCCGCGTCCGCCGGCGCCGGAGCTTCGACAGCTGCCAGCACCGCCGCCGCTGCGGCCTCCGCGCCGGCGCCGCTTGCCCAGAGCGCTCCGGCTCCCGCCCCCGCGCAGGCGGCAGCCGCGCCGGCCCCGGCTCCAGCGTCCGCCCCGTCACCGGCGTCGGCGCCGGTGACGACGCGCTCGTCGTGATCAGCGGGGTACGGCGGCGGCGGACTGCTTCAGTCCGCGGCCAGCACCGCGCGCGCCGCGTTGTGCCCGGCGATGCCGCTGACCCCACCGCCGCGGCGGGCGCCGGCTCCGCACAGCCACACGTTGGCGCGGTCGGTCTCGACGCCCCAGCGTCCAACGTCTTCGTCTGACTCGGCAAACGGCCAGCTGAGGTCGCGATGGAAGATGTGCCCGCGAGGCAGTGCGAGCTCGGCTTCAAGCTCGATTGGGGTCAGCGCCTCGATGCACGCGCTTCCGTTCAAGGCGGGCCACAGACAGTCCTCGATCGGTTCGGCGAGCACCGAGTTGAGCGAGCGCAGCGTCGCCGCGATCGCCCGGGCTTTGGCGTCCGCCGCCTCGGTTGCGTCGCTTGCGGCGAACAGCCGCGCCGGCATGTGCAGCCCGAACAGCGTCAGCGTCTGTGCGCCGGCCGCACGGAGGTCATCGGAGAGGATGCTTGGGTCCGCGAGCGAGTGGCAGTACAGCTCGCACGGCGGCAGCGTCGGGATCGCGCCGGCGGCGGCTTCGTCATATGCGCGCTGGAGCTGCTGGTAGGACTCGTTGACGTGAAACGTACCGGTGAACGCCTGCTCTGGCTGGACTGCCGGATCGCGCAGGCGAGGCAGGCGCGTGAGCAGCATGTTGAGCTTCAGCTGCGAGCCCTCCGGTGAATCATCCGGATCCCGATCACCGGGATCGCCGGAATCACCGGGATCACCGGGACCGTCGGAATCGCCGATCAGCCGCGCGAGCACGTGCGGGGCGACGTTTGCGAGGACGTGGCGCGCGACGACCCGCGTTCCGTCAGCAGCGGCGACCTCGGCGATCGCACCGTCGGTGGCGATCTCGGTTACCTCTGCGCCTGTGCGGATCTCGACACCGGCCCGCTGTGCGCGGTCGCGCAGCGCCGCAGTGAGCGCGCCCATGCCTCCGACCGGAACGTCCCAGCGACCTGTCCCGTTGCCGATCACGTGGTACAGGAAGCAGCGGTTCTGGCGAAGCTGCGGATCGGCGGCCGCTGCGAACGTCCCGATCGTGGCGTCGGTCAGCACGATCCCGCGCACGAGGTCTGAGTCGAACGTTCGCTCGAGCACGTCTGCGAGCGGTTGCTCGAACAGCGCGTCCCAGGCGGCGTCGTCGGCGACGAGCGCCTTGACCTCGGCGCGCGAGCGAAGCGGTTCGGTCAGGGTCGGGAACACGCGCTCGGCGACGGCCGCGAGCATCGCGTAGAAGTCCCGCCATGCAGCACTAGGCTGGCGGTCGTCGGCGATCAAAAGACCGGCGTTGCGCTCAGGGGTGTACGACGCCACGCGCCGGGAGCGCAGCTCGACCTCGATTCCGAGCGTGCGCAGCAGCTCGCGCGGGAACAGGCTGACCAGGTACGCGTAGCGCGACAGCCGCACGCCGACGCCCGGGAATGGCGATCCCGACACGGCCGCGCCGCCGACATGGTCGCGGCGCTCGAGCACGACGACGCGCCGGCCGGCCCGGGCGAGGAGCGTCGCGGCGACAAGCCCGTTGTGCCCGCCACCGACCACGGCTGCGTCATAGTTGCTCACCCGGGTAGTTTCCCGCCTACGCACGTCAGAAGCAGACCGCGCCCGCAGCTAACCGGACACGACCGTGCAAGGAGAACAGACACCATGAGCGAGCAGACATTCGTGATCGTCGGCGCAAGCCTCGCCGGCGCGAAGGCCGCAGAGGAGCTGCGAGAGCGGGGCTTTGACGGCCGGCTCGTGCTGGTCGGCGCGGAGCCCGAGCGGCCGTACATACGGCCACCGCTGACCAAGGACTACCTGCGCGGCGAGTCCGAGCGCGAGAAGGGCTACGTTCACGCCGGTGATTTCTACGCGAGCCATGAGATCGAGCTGCTCACGGGCACGGTCGTGAGCAAGGTTGAGCCGGCCGAGTCGCGGATCACGCTCGGCGATGGTCGTGAGCTGCGCTACGACAAGCTGCTGCTGAGCACGGGCGCCGAGCCGCGGCGGATGACCGTGCCCGGCACCGAGCTCGACGGGGTCCACTACCTGCGGACGCTCGCCGACTGCGATGCGCTGCGTGAGCGCTTGCAGGCGGGCGGGCGCGTGGCCGTGGTCGGCGCGGGGTGGATCGGAAGCGAATTCGCGGCCTCCGCGCGCCAGCTCGGGGTCGAAGTGACGCTGATCGATCCGCTGTCGCTGCCGAACGAGCGGATCTTCGGTCCGGAGATCGGCGCTTTCTACCGCGACGTGCACGCGCGCCACGGAGTCGAACTCGTCCTCGGTGACGGGGTTGAGGCGTTCGATGGTGACGGCGCGCTGGCGCGCGTTCGCACGAGCAGCGGCCGCTCGATCGACTGCGACTTTGCGGTGATCGGGATCGGCGTGACGCCACGGACGGGGCTCGCAGCTGAAGCGGGCCTGACCCTCGAGAACGGGATCGTCGTCGACCAGCGGCTGCAGACCTCCGCGCCCGACATCTATGCCGCCGGCGACGTCGCCAACGCGTGGCATCCGTTCTATGAGCAGCGGATCCGAGTCGAGCACTGGGCAAACGCGCTGAACCAGGGCCCGGCTGCGGCCAGGGCGATGCTCGGGGAGCCTGTGAGCTATGACCGCATCCCCTACTTCTACTCAGACCAGTACGACGTCGGCATGGAGTACTCCGGATATGCCACGAGCTGGGACCGGGTGGTGTTCAGGGGCGACCGTGACCGTGGCGAATTCGTCTGTTTCTGGCTGCGTGACGGGCGCGTCATCGCCGGGATGAACGTCAACGTCTGGGATGTCAACGAGCACGTGCAGGCGCTGATCAGATCTCATCAGCCGGTCAACGTCAACGCGCTCGCGGATCCGGATACGCCGCTTGATGCGCTGCCGGCGGCGGAAGGGATCGCCCACTGATTTTCCATAAGGGTTCGTGGGCCCTACGCCGGGCAGAGCGGCGCTTGTCAGTCGAACGGCGCTCGTCAGTCGAACGGCGCTCGTCAGTCGAACGGCGCTCGTCAGTCGAACGGCGCTCGTCAGTCGAACAGCGCGTCGATCGACACGCTGATCTTGCGCGGCGGTGCTCGGATCGCGCCGGCGCCGTTGGCGCCGGCGAAAGCCGCGCTAACTCTTTCGAACTGATCATCGCCGACTCGGACGACGTCGCAGGTCCGCTGCACGTCGTCGGTCAGGAACCGCGAGGGCTTGCCATACCCGTGGGCGTCGTCGATCCCATGCGGCCGGTGGTAGTAGCGGACCGGCACGTACAGGTGCAGCTGCCGGCGGGCCCGCGTCAGCGCGACATAGAGCAGCCGGCGCTCCTCGTCGATGCTCTCGCTAGTCCCGGCCGACATGCACGCCGGGAGGTTGCCGTCGTAGAGGGCGAGCACGTGGATGCCATCCCATTCGAGCCCCTTTGCCGAGTGGATCGTCGAGAGCACCAGGTAGTCCTCGTCGAGATCCGGAGGGCCCGCCAGATCGGCGCTCGACTGCGGCGGGTCAAGTGCGAGCTCGGCAGCGAAGTGGCCGAGGTCAGACGATTCACGCGCCGCCGTCACGAGCTGATCGAGGTCCTGTAGGCGCACCGCCCCGTCGGGGTAGCGCGCGGTGATCAGCGGCGCGATCGCGTCCCGCAGACACTCGGCTTGCACCCCCGGACGGACCCCCTCGGCGGCCCACGCCTCTCGCAGCGCACCGACGACCGAGTCTGCCGACGCCCGCGCGCCGGCGGGCAGGTGCTCGCGCGCCCGCTCCCAGGCGACCGGCTCCGGCGTGTCCGCGGAAACGCCACTCACGAGGGCGTCAAGCACCCGGCGGGCGGTCACCGGACCGACGCCTTCCAGCAGTTGCAGCAAGCGGAACCAGGCGAGCTCGTTGCCAGGATTGCCGACGAGGCGGAATAGCGCGATCAGGTCTTTGACGTGCGCCGCCTCCATGTAGCGCAGGCCCCCGTATTTGACGAATGGGATCTGACGGCGGGCGAGTTCCAGTTCCAGCAAATCGCTGTCATGCGATGTCCGCATCAGCACCGCCTGGCGCCGCAGCTCGATCCCCTGCTCGCGCGCGGCCAGCACCCGGTCGCACACCTCGGCGGCCTGGGCGCCTTCGTCGCGGATGAACAGCAACTCGGGCCGCCGGCCCTCGCGCACATCTGTATGCAGCCGCTTGCGATACGAGCGCGACGCCTGCTCGGCGACAGCGTTCGCGGTATCCAAGATCGGCTGTGAGGAGCGGTAATTGCGCTCGAGCGTCACCACGGTCGTGCCGGGGAATTGCTCGGCAAAGCCGAGAATATGCTCGGACGACGCCGAACGCCACCCGTAGATTGCCTGCAGATCGTCGCCGACGGCCGTCACCTCGGGCCTTCTCGCGCGCAGCGAGCGGATGATGTCCACCTGCAGGCCGTTGACGTCCTGGTACTCGTCGATCAGCAGGTGCTCGATGCCGGCCTGCATCGCGGGCCCGATCACCTCGTCTGCCGCCAGCGCGCGCCAATACAGCAGGAGGTCGTCAAGATCGAGCACGCCGAGCGAGCGCTTGCGCGCGCTGTAGGCCTTGAACAGCGTCGCCATCGCCTCGACGTGCTCCTCGCACCACGGAAACGCGTCCGCAACGATGTCGGCGAGCTGGCGTTGGAAGTTGACCGTCCGCGAGTAGATGTCGAGCAGCGTGCTCTTCTTCGGAAACCGCCGCTTGCTCTGCGCGTGCCCATGCTCCTCGCGGATCAGGTCGATCAGGTCGGCGGCATCGCCGGGGTCGAGCACCGCGAAGCCCGGCGTCAACCCGAGCGAGGAGGCGTGCATCCGGACAAAGCGGTGGGCGACCGAGTGAAACGTTCCGCCGAGGACGCCGCGGGAGCCGGCCGGCATCGCGACCAGCGCCCGAGCCCGCTGCAGCATCTCGCGCGCGGCGCGGCGCGTGAACGTCAGCAGCATGATCCGCTCGGGCGCGATCCCCTCTCTCACCAGCCACGCGACGCGCGAGCACAGCGTGGTCGTCTTGCCGGTGCCGGCCCCCGCCAGGATCAGCAGCGGCCCTCCCGGGTGTGTGGCGGCGGCAAGCTGCTGTGCGTTCAACTCATCCAGCCAACTCTCGAACATGTGTTCGGACAAGGTAGGTAACGCCTCGGACGGAATGCAAGACAGCCTGCATGCGGCTTTGCGGCAAACCCGCATCGACATCGCGGATGCGGGCGGATGCGCCTTCGGGCCGCCCTCTCGACACTTGTCACGTACGCGATGAGTTGTCCACGCCACAGCAGCAGGGTTGAGACAGGGCTGATCTGCGCAGGCTCGATTGCGCTGCTCGCGGTCGCCTACGACAAGCTTCTGCGGGCCACGATCTTGAACTGGGGGGCGACACCCGAGGAGGTCGCCTCCGCGATCCCTGGGGACGAACTGCTCGCCGACGCTGAGATGGTCGCGACCCGCGCAATCACGGTGAACGCTCCGCCGTCGGCGATCTGGCCGTGGCTGGTTCAAATGGGCGTCGGACGCGGTGGCGCGTACACGTACGACTGGATTGAGCGGTTGCTCGGACTTGACATGCACAGCGCCGCGGAGATCATCCCCGAGTTCCAGCGCCTGCAGGTCGGTGACGTCCTACCAATGCGCCCGAACGACCCCGGTATGCGGATCGAGATCTTGGAACCCGAGCAGGCGATGTCCTCGTGTTCGGAGGACGGTGCCTGGGTGTGGTCGTTCGCGCTGCGTCCGCACAACGGCTCCACCCGGCTGATCAGCCGGAACCGGGCCCGCGTGGAGACGACGGCCGGTCGGATCGGGATGGCGGCGATGGAGATTGGATCGCTTGCAATGGAGCGGAAAATGCTCGACGGCATTAAGCAGCGGGCCGAGAGGGGCGCGACCGAACCCGTCCCGCTCAACCACAATTAGGATCACAGCAACGGGAGAAGAAATGGTTTCGACGAGGTGGGTATATGACTTCGCTGATGGCTCGCGCGACATGCGCGAGCTGCTTGGCGGCAAGGGCGCGGGCATCGCCGAGATGACGCGCGTACTCGGGGGCGAACGGGTTCCCGGGGGATTTACGATCACGACCGAGGCGTGCGTGGAGTACATGCGGCACGACCGCCAGGAGCCGGAAGGGATGGCCGATGAGGTCGCCAAGGCGCTCGCGCGGCTCGAACAGCACAGCGGCAAGCGGCTCGACGACACCGAGGATCCGTTGCTCGTCTCCGTTCGCTCCGGAGCCCGGGACTCGATGCCCGGAATGATGGACACGGTTCTGAACCTGGGGTTGAACGACGAGTCCGTGATCGGGCTTGCGCGGACCACGCACAACGACCGTTTCGCCTGGGATTCTTACCGCCGCTTCACGCAGATGTTCGGAAACGTCGTTCGCGGCATCGACGGCGACCTCTACGAGGACGCGATCAAAGCGATCAAGAGTGCCCGTGACGTCAAGCTCGACACCGATCTCGACGTCGGCGCGCTCCAGGAGCTGACCGGGACGTTCAAGCAGATCTACAAGGAGCACACCGGCGAGGAGTTCCCACAGGATCCTCACGAGCAGCTGCGCCTCGCGATCGGGGCCGTGTTCGCCTCGTGGATGGGTGACCGCGCGGTCGCCTACCGGCGCTATAACCACATCCCGGACGATTGGGGCACGGCGGTCAACGTCCAGCTGATGGTGTTCGGCAACAAGGGCGACACCTCAGGCTCGGGCGTGGCGTTCTCACGCGACGAGGTCACCGGCGCACCCGAGCCCAGTGGTGACTTCCTGCCAAACGCCCAGGGAGAAGACGTCGTCTCCGGCGCCCGTACCCCACGTGACATTTCCGAGATGAAGGACTGGATGCCGGAGCTCCACGCCGAGCTGATGGAGATCCTGCGCACGCTCGAGGGCCACTACAAGAACATGCAGGACACCGAGTTCACGGTCGAGGAGGGGCGCCTGTACATGCTGCAGACGCGCAACGCCAAGCGCCCGGCGCAGGCTGCGACCCGGTTCGCCGTCGACGCGGTCGGCGAAGGCCTGCTCACGCGTGAAGAGGCGCTGATGACGATCGATGCCTCCGGACTCGCGGCCTTGCTGCATCCGGCGTTTGACCCCAAGGCGAACTTCGACGTGCTCGCCACCGGCGTCAACGCGTCACCAGGCGCAGCCAAGGGCGAGGTGGTGTTCACCGCCGCCGAGGCGGTCCTGGCCGACGCGGAGGGCCGCGACACGATCCTCGTGCGGCCGTTCACCGATGCCAACGATGTGTCCGGGTTCCACGCCGCGCGGGGCATCCTGACCTCGGAAGGTGGCAAGGCCTCGCACGCAGCGCTCGTCGCACGCGGAATGGGCCGCCCGGCAGTCGTCGGCGTCGACGCGCTGACGATCGATCTGAAGACGAAGACGATCAGCGTCAACGGCACGAAGATCCACGAGGGTGATCGGATCGCGATCGACGGCACCAGAGGTTGGGTCACGATCGAGGACGTCCCGCTCGTTGAAGCTCAGGTCGATGAGAACTTCACGACCGTGCTGACGTGGGCCGATGAGGTGCGGCGCCTGGGAGTTCGGGCCAACGCGGACACACCGGACGACGCGCAGCGCGCTCGGGAGCTCGGCGCCGAGGGCATCGGCTTGTGCCGGACCGAGCACATGTTCATGGCCGAGGATCGCCTGCCGAAGATGCGCGCGATGATCATGGCCAACACCGTCGCGGCTCGCCGCGCGGCGCTCGCGCAACTACTCCCGCTCCAGCAGCAGGACTTCGAAGGGCTGTTCGAAGTGATGGCCGGCCTGCCGGTGACGATCCGGCTGCTCGATCCGCCGCTGCACGAGTTCCTCCCCAACCTCGCGGACCTCTCCGGCCAAGTCGAGCACGCGCGGGTTGCGTCGAGAGTGGAAGAAGCCCTGGACCAGGCGCCCGACAGCAAGCTCGAAGAGCTCGAGATCCTGCTCGCCCGCGTCGAGGAGATCCACGAGGAGAACCCGATGCTCGGCACCCGTGGGGTCAGGCTCGGGATCCTCTATCCGGAGATCTTCGAGATGCAGGTGCAGGCAATCATGCGGGCAGCGAAGAACGCAGCCGAGCCGCCGCATCCCGAGATCATGATCCCGCTCGTCAACTACGAGCACGAGCTCGAGCTGATGCGCGAGCTGGTGATCCGGGTCGGAATCGAGGAGGGCCTCGAGGAAGGCACCGACTACACAGTCGGGACGATGATCGAGCTGCCACGGGCGTGCACCACGGCCGACCGGATCGCTCGCCACGCCGACTTCTTCTCATTCGGCACCAACGACCTGACGCAGACTGCGCTCGGGTTCTCCCGTGACGACGCGGAGTCGAAGTTCGTCCCGATGTACCTGGATCGGAAGATCATCGACCGCAGTCCGTTCGAGACGATCGATGAGAAGGGCGTGGGCTGGCTGGTACAGCTCGCCGGCTGGCTCGGCCGCGAGGCGCATCCGGGTCTGAAGCTCGGCGTTTGTGGCGAGCACGGCGGCGACCCGGACTCGATCCACTTCTTCCATCGCTCCGGGCTCGACTACGTGTCCTGTTCCCCGTTCCGCGTCCCGATCGCGCGGATTGCGGCGGCGCAGGCGATGATCGCGCACGGCGCGTAGCAGCGGAAAGCCCAACGAGGGGTGGGCTTTGGCCCACCCCTCAAAGGCGTTAGTGCGCACGCACTGGCTCGGCCGCTGCCGGAGCGGCTTGTGCGCCGCGCTCGAAGGACGGTCGAGAGCAGCGCGGTGCCGAGCGAGCCGCCGATCTGCTGGCTGGCGCTGACTGTCGCGGAGGCGACGCCGGCGTCTTCTGGCAGCACGCCGAGCGTTGCGGTGTTGACCGAGCTTGAAAACACGAGCCCGATCCCGACGCCCGTGATCAGCAATGCCGGCAGGAACTTTGCGTTCAGCCGGCACTCCTCCCGGCCAAGAGCCCGGCCGCGGGACGATCGGTCGAGGCATTGTTGGCGCGCGTACTGGATGATCCCCAGGCGTGAAGCGCCTCAGCGGTTCCGCGACGGAGGTGACCGCGGCCTCGATCGAGCAATGCTTTGCGCTGCTCGAGGACGTGGGGCGATACCCGGAGTGGCACCGCGAGGCGGTGCGGGCGGTCGAGGTGCTCGAGCGAGACGGCGAAGGTCGCGTGAGCCGAACGCGGACGACGCTTCATGTTACGCGTGGCCCGCTGAACCGGGACTTCGAACTGGTGATGGCCGTGGCTGTGGCAGCGCCGAGGACCGTGACGCTCACCCGTCTGCGCAACGAGCCGTCGGACGCCGAGGAGTTCGAGGTCCGTTGGATGCTCCGGCCCGAGGGCGCCGGCACGCAGATCGGAGTCGAAATCGAGGCGCACTTGGCGGTGCCGCGGATGGTCCCGCTCGGTGGGATCGGGGATGCGATGGCGGCGGCGTTTGTGCAGGCGGCGGTGCTAGCCGCAGCCCGTGATGCCACCGTCTAACGGGATCACGGTGCCGGTCAGATAGGAGCCCGCGCGGGAGGCGAGGAACACGACCAGGCCGGCGACGTCGTCCGGGCGGCCGATGCGGCCCAGCGGGACGATCTGCTCAACCATCTCGCGGGCCTCGAGGCTGTCGAGCATGAACGAGGTCATCTTGCTCTCGAACGGGCCCGGCGCGATCGCGTTGACGGTGATGTGCTCCGGGGCGAGGCGCTTGGCGAGGTGCTTGGTAAGCATGTGCACCGCCGCCTTGCTGGCGCTGTAGCTGTAGTTCTCCATCGCCGGCGCCCGTAGTCCGTCGACTGAACCAATGTTGATGACGCGCGCGGGGCTGGCCTCGGTTGCGGCCGCGCGGAGAGCGGGCAGCAGCGCGACGGTCAAATGGAAGATTCCCTCCACGTTTGTGTGGATCACCCGATCCCAGCCCGACGCGGGGAACTCGTCCAGCGGCGCGCCCCAGGTCGCGCCGGCGTTGTTGACGAGGATGTCGAGCCGGTGCAAGCGCGCGAGCACGGCCTGCGCGAGCGCGGTAGCTCCCTCCGGCGATGACAGGTCGGCCGCAATCGCGTGGCAATCACCGACTGCGGCGAGGTCGCGCGCGGTTGCCTGCAGATCCTCCGCCTTGCGCGAGGAGACGACAACCCGCGCTCCTGCTCGAACAAGACCGCTCGCGATCATCTTGCCGATTCCGCGCGAGCCGCCCGTCACGAGCGCGGTCCTGCCGGAGACGTCAAACAGCTCGCTCATCGATCAGTCGGCGAAGTCGGCCGGGCGCTTCTGCAGAAACGCGGCGATCGCCTCAGGCGGGGCGGCGCCGAACGTGGCCATGATCTGCTGGCGGTCCTCGAACTCGGTCGCGGCTTGCTGGGAGGGGATCTCGAGCGCAGCCCAGAGGCCGCGCTTGGTCAACCGCACGCCCCACGGGGCCAGGGACGCGATCTGCTCGGCGGACTCCAGCGCGCGGGCAGCCAACCGGTCCCGTTCAACCACATCCGCCACGAGGCCGATCTGCAGCGCCTCGTCCGCGCTGACGCGGCGCGCTGTCAGCATCAGCTCGTGCGAGCGTGAGGCGCCAATCAACCTCGGCAGCAGCCAGCTTGTGCTCATGTCGCAATTCGACACGCCGATGTTCAGGAAGGCGGCGCGGAACACAGCGTCACGACTGGCGTAGCGAATGTCTGATCCGAGCGCCAGCGCCAGTCCGAAGCCGGCGGCCGGGCCGTTGACCGCGGCGATCACCGGTTGCGGGAGCGCGCGCAGCGCGAGGATCAGGGTCGACATGTGCTCCTGGTTGCCGAGCCGGTCGCGGGCCTGATCGGAACCGTCGTTGCCCGGCGCCGCACCGTAGCCGTGCAGGTCGAGGCCGGCACAGAAGCCGCGGCCGGCGCCCGTCAGGATCACCGCACGGCAGGAGCGCTCAGCGGCGATCGCGCGCAGCTCGAGATGGAGCGCTTCGGCCAGCTCCGCGGTCATTGCGTTCAGCTGATCGGGCCGGTTCAGCGTCAGTCGGCGGACGTGGGGGGCGGGCTCGTCTGCGAGCAGCAGCGGGGTCACCCCGCGCATCCTATGCGGAGCGCGCGGCCCCTGCCGTCAGTCGCTGAGCGCGCTCGCTGTCAGCGACTGCACTCCCGCTTCGAGGTCAAGCAGGAAGCGCTTGCGCTCGAGGCCGCCGCCGTAGCCGGTCAGGCTGCCGTTCGCCCCGATCACGCGGTGACAGGGAACGATCAGCGCCACCGGGTTGCGGCCGTTGGCCAGACCGACCGCTCGCGCGGCCGTGGGCTGCGCGATCGCGCGGGCGATCTCGCCGTAGCTGACGGTCTCGCCGTAGGGGATCTCGCACAGCGCCTGCCAAACGCGTAGCTCAAACGCGTTGCCGTTCAGGGCCAGCGGCACGTCGAATCCGCTGCGTGCTCCGTCAAAGTACTCGCCCAGCTGGGAGATGACGGCGGCGAACGGCTCCTCTCGGCGCTCCCAGCGAGGCTCGATCGTGACCGGATGGCGCCCGCCCTGCATCGAAAGGATCTGCAGCGCCTGGCCGTCCCCGGCGAGCAGCAACTCGCCGATCGGGCTCTCAACCGTGGTGTAGACGATGTTGTTCATGCAGGTAGAACGATCCCCGGCGCCGTCTTGTGAGACGCGTCACCTCGATTGTGACGCGACGCCAGCGGCGCCGTAGCCGGGCCGTAGATCCATGACCTCGGAGAGCAACGCGTATGAGCGTCGCCGGGCAGCGTGGTCGTGAGTGATCGTGACCACGATCACCTCGTCGGCGCCGTACTCGCTCGCCAGCTGCTCGAGCCCGGCGCGCACGGTGGCCGGGGAGCCGATGATTCCGCGGCGGCCAGGAAGCGAACCGGTCACCGGCTTTCCCTCCCGCACCAGGAACTCGGCAGCCTTCTCCGGCGGGGGCACCGGGATCAGCTGCCCGCGCCGCAGCAGCGTCAGCGTCATCCGGCTGCTGGTGGCGAGATGCTGGGCCTCCTCGTCGGTGTCCGCGCACAGCACCCAGGCGGCAACCGCTGTGAACGGCGCCTGCAGCCGTCGCACGGATGGGGTGAAGCGATCCCGGTAGACGGCCGCGATCTCGCTGCCGCCGGGATTGATGAAGTCCGCGAACGCATAGGGCACTCCGAGCTGCGCGGCCCAGATCGCACTCTGCGGCGAGGACCCGAGCAGCCAGACGGCCGGCAGCTCGGGGCGCCCGGGCAGCGACGCGGCCAGCCGCGCGAACGGGTGCTCAGCCGGAAGGTCGTCGTCGAGATAGGCCAGCAGTTCCGCGAGCTGATCGGGGAAGTCGTCGGGCGCGGCCTGACGACGATCGCGCTGGAGGGCGAACGTCGTCAGCGGGTCGGTGCCCGCCGCGCGACCGATCCCGAGATCGATCCGCCCCGGGTACAGGCCGGCGAGGATCGTGAACGTCTCGGCCACCTTCAGCGGGCTGTAGTGGGGGAGCATCACGCCGCCGCTGCCGACACGGATTCGCTCGGTCGCGGCGGCAATCGGCCCGATCAGCACCTCCGGGCTCGCGCTCGCGAGCATCGGGCCGCCGTGATGTTCGGCGACCCAGTAGCGGTGGTAGCCGAGCTCGTCGGCGAGCTGGGCGAGATCCAGGGTGTTGTGCAGTGCGTCGACGCCAGTCGAACCTTCGGAGATCGGCGACTGGTCAAGTACCGAGAGGCGCATGACATCGATGGTAGAGATGCGCGACCGCCTCGCCTCCGACGCGCGACCGCCTCGCCTCCGACGCGCGACCGCCTCGCCGGCGGGTACCGTCCGCGGCATGTCCGTCACGACCGCCCTACGGGAAGTAACCGCCACCCGCTACGTGACGCCGCTGCGCGAGGGTGGGTCTTTGCCAGGGCTTGTGGAGGCGGATGACGATGGGCTCTACGTGGCGAAGTTCCGCGGCGCCGGACAAGGGTTGCGCGCGCTCGTGGCGGAGGTGATCGTCGGCGAGCTGGCGCGGCGAATCGAGCTGCTGGTGCCGGAGTTGGTGACGCTCGAGATCGATCCGCTGCTCGGCGCGGCCGAGCCGGACCCGGAGATCCAGGAGCTGATCGGAGCCAGCGCGGGGTCGAATCTGGGCGTCGACTTCCTGCCCGGCGCGCTCCCGTACGTTCCAGGCGGGGCATGGGTGCCGGACCCTGAGCTCGCCGCCGAGATCGTTTGGCTTGACGCATTGGCGACGAACGTCGATCGTACGCCGCGAAATCCGAACTTGCTGCTCTGGCACGGACGGTTGTGGCTGATCGACCACGGGGCCGCGCTGTACCTGCACCACGCCGGCCTGATCCCGGCGGAGCATGCCGAGCGGCCGTTCCCGCTGATCTCCGAACACGTGCTGCTCCCCTACGCGGGCCCGATCAGCGACGTGCACGAACGGATCGCGCCGCGGGTGACGCCGCAGCTGCTGCAGGAGATCGTCGGGCTCGTTCCGCGCGGCTGGCCGGCGGACGACCAGCACGACCGCGAGATCTATGTCGAGTACCTGTCCCGGCGCGTGCGCAGCGGCGCCTTTGCAGTGGAGGCGGAACGTGCCCGAACCGACGCGTAGGCCATTTCAATACGCGATCCTGCGGGTGGTACCCAGGGTCGAGCGCGGGGAGCGCTTCAACGTGGGCGTGGTCCTGTTTTGCCGCCAGCGCGACTTTCTCGGCGTCCGCGTCGACCTCGACGAGCGACGGCTGAAGGCGCTGGCCCCCGGTGTCGCGGCTGAGGAGATCCGCCCTCACCTCGACGCGCTGGTCAGGGTCGCCCAGGCGAACCCGACGGCCGGCCCGATCGCGGCGATGCCCCCCTCGGAACGGTTCGGCTGGCTGGTCGCGCCGTCGAGCACGATGATCCAACCGTCAGAGGTCCACACGGGGCTGTCCGCGGACCCGGCTGCGACGCTCGACGCGCTGTTCAGCGAGTTGGTCGAGCCGACTGAAAGCATCTAGCCCGTGTCGACTCTCGATCTGAGGCCGATTCCGGTGGAGCGCACGCGGCCGCTGCGCCGGGCAGTCCTCCGTCCTCATCAGACGCTCGAGCAGCTCGCGACACATGAGCCTGACGATGCCTTCGCGGTCGGAGTGTTCGACGGAGATCAGCTGGTGGCGGTCGGCTTTGTTGGCCGCGATGGTGAACCGGGCACATGGCGGGTGCGGGGAATGGCGACTGCGCCTGAGGTGCGCGGGCGCGGCGCCGGCAGCGCCGTGCTGGCGGCGCTCGTCGAGCACGCCGCCGGCAGCGGCGCGACGCGCGTATGGTGCAACGCGCGGATAGCGGCGCGGTCGCTGTACGAGCGAGCCGGGTTCAGGGTGATCTCAGAGGAGTTCGAGCTGCCGGAGATCGGGCCGCACCTTGTGATGGAGCTCAGCCCGCTACCGAAGCGACCGTCTGGCCTGCCGCCAACCCAGCGCCGCTGACGGCGTCGTCGATCGCGACCCGTACGCGGTAGCGCCCGGCGGACGCGTATGTGTGGCCGGCGCTGACGGTCCGGCTCGCGCCGCTGCCGTCGAGCGTCCCCGGCGAGGTCGTCCCGTCGCCCCAGTCGACGGTTGCTCGCAGCTCGGTCCCGGCGGCATCGGCCGGCAGCGAGACCGCGGCCAGCTCGCGCTGAACGCGGCGCCCGGCGAGGCGCGCAGAGCTGAGAGGACCACTCGCGGTCCGGCGTAGCCCGGTGATTGATCGAGCCGCAGCGGAACACCGCCCCGGACGGTCCCGAGATCGGTCAGCGCGACCCGCTCGAGACCGTTGCCTGCGCCGCGGTCGCTGGTGACCGCGAGCGCAAGCGTGTTCGAACCATGCGGATCCAGCACGCCGTTTGGAATCACGAATGTGTGCTGCGGGCCGACGTTGGCGATGTACCGGCCCATGTTCCAGCCGTTGACGAACAGCAGTGCCCGGTAGTTGGCCGATGATCGCCGGGGAGGACGGGTCGCCGATCGTGATTCCGAGCGAGGCGTCGTCGGCAGACGGGACCGAAAGCCGGAACGTCGTCCGATACCAGGTGGTCCCGGGCGCCGGATCGGCCGCGGCCGGCGCATCGGCCCCGGCCGCCGTCGCCGCCGCGGTCCCAGCCGCCGGCACGGTCGCGCTCGACCAGCCCAAGTCCGGACAGCCGGGCAGATACCAGCCGGCGCGCTCGCCGTAGAGGCCGCCGTTGTTGACCGGCCCGCGGACGGCGTCGGCGATGTCCTCACCGCCCTGGTCCCCTTGGATCTTCCAGGCAACCGATGTCGGTACCTGCGCCGAGCCGGCGTCGGTGAACGCGGCCGAGATCAGGCCGCGTCCCTCCTTCTCGGCGTCATTGGTCCCGCCGTCCTCATTGTGGGAGTCGTCGCGCACCATCACCGAGAGCAGATGGGGCCCGTCGGTCTGCAGATCGGGCGGGATCGTGAATGTGGCGGTCCCCGTCGTCGGCGGTGCGCTCAGCCCCGTGGGGAGGACGTTCTGGCCGAGATACCGTCCGTCGAGCCACGCCTGGAGGAGGCCTGCGCCGTCGCCGCCGTAGCGCAGCGAGATGCTCGTTGCGGCGCCGGCAGCCGCGTCGCGGCCTCGGTACCAGACGTCGCCGTGGTGGAAACCGTAGTCGTCGGCGGTCAGCACCGGCTGCCCAGTAAGCGGAGGCGTGGTGCGCTGGCGGTCTGGGTCTTGTCGGCCGACGCCCATGAGGAGTCGTCGAACGAGGGATCGGCCTCCGGCGACCCAGGCGCGCTGCGCCACTGCGCCTTCGACAGGTCCGGGAGCGTCACCGGCGCGGCCCCGGGCAGCTGGCGGGAAGCCAGCAGGCTGCCGGCCTGCGTCACACGGAGCGCCATGGGCTCACCGTCCCAGCTCACGAACCGGACCCCCGGCGGGGCCCAGATCTCGAGATCGCTCGGCTGGGCGGTGTCGCCGCGCAACGCAAGCCCGGGACCGAACTCCGCAGCGCTGCGGACGAGCTCCGGCCCGCGCTCGAGCACGGTCCCGGTTGCCGTGTGCTGGACCCAGAACGTGCCGGCGGTATCCGAATCGGCAATCAGCAGCACGAGCGGCGGGCGCCCGCCACCGGTGATCCGAACCTCGGAACGCGTCCGTGGTCGTGGCGCTCGACGGGTTGTGCATCGCCACGTAGAAAATGGGTGCCGGTGACCGCAGGTCGGCCTGTATGTGATCGCGCGGCCCGGCCCGTACGTCAATGGCGAGCTTGACGCGGGCGGCTTCCCGGGCTGGCTGCTGACGCAGACCGGCCGGGCCCGCACGACTGCCCCGGACTACCTCGCCGCCGCCGACCAATGGCTGTCGCAGATCGACGCGATCATCGCCCGCCATCAGCTGACCAACGGCAGCGGCCCGGTGATCCTGTACTCCTCGTGTTAGCGCTAACGCGCAGCGGACCAGCAGACTGATTCCCGTAGCAGCGGATCGCTAAGCGTCCGGGCGGGTATGAAAAGAAATCAGACGTCTGACGCCACCCGGTGGGGGAGGTGTGCGTGTGACGGGGCAATGTACGTGGGACCGGTCGAGGAGGCGGTGGCCGCCGAGGGCTAGCATGGCGGGCATGCTCATCGCGCGTGCTGTTGAGCGCGGGGATCAGAGCACGCACCTCCCGTTCGCCGCGAGGGGTTGTGCTCTCGTCCCCGGATTCCGGGGATCACAGCACACACCCCCGCTGGCAGCCAGGGGGTTGTGCTCTGATGCCCACGTCCCGGGGTTTCCGGAGATCCCAGCACCCACCCCCAAATCATCGCGAACAGGGTCGTGGTGCGATCTCCGCGGACCGGCCGATCGCGGCCACTCCCGCTGGCTGAGCATCGCTCGCCCCCCAGTCAATCCCCGTATCAGCCCGCGCGACCGCGACAATTTCAGAGGTCTTCCAGCGAGTGATACCGGCGGGCCCGCTCAGGGTGCAGCGGCGCTGAGCCGCTCGGCGCGCGCCTCGAGGTAGCGCTTCTCCGGGATGCTCGTCGTCTGCCGGGCCGCCGCGAGGTAGCCGTCCCGGGCGGCGTCGCGGTCCCCCGCGAGCTCGAGCAGGTGGGCGCGGACCGCTTCGAGGCGATGGGTCACGGCCAGCCGCTCGTCGCCGTCGACCGTCTCCAGGAGGTCGAGTCCCGCCCGCGGCCCTTCGGCCATGGCGAGCGCGACCGCGTGGTTGACGGTCACGACCGGACTCGGGGAGAGCCGTGCCAACAGTGAGTAGAGCGCGGCGATCTGCCTCCAGTCGGTGTCGTCGTGGCGCTCGGCCTCGGCGTGCACGGCGGCAATCGCCGCCTGCAGCTGGTAGGGCCCGAGCTCGCCGTGGGCGAGGGCCGAGCTGATCAGCTCGCTGCCCTCGGCGATGGCGTCGTTGTCCCACCGGCCGCGGTCCTGTCCGGCGAGCGGCACGAGCGCGCCATCGCGGGTCGTGCGCGCCGGGCGCCGCGCCTCGGTCAGCAGCATCAGCGCGAGCAGGCCTGCCACGTCCCCGTCCTCCGGCAGCAGCCGCCGCAGCTCCCGCGTGAGGCGGATCGCCTCGCGGGTCAGCTCGACCCGGTGCAGCGCCGGGCCGGATGTCGCCGTGTAGCCCTCATTGAAGATCAGATACAGCACGTGGCAGACGACGTGCAGACGTTCGCGCAACTCCGACTCCGGCGGCAGGCGAAACGGGATCCCGGAGCGCTTGATCTGCTGTTTGGCGCGGCTGATGCGCTGTGCCATCGTCGCCTCGGGTACGAGGAACGCCCTGGCGATCTCGGCGGTGCTGAGACCGCCCATCGCCCGGAGTGTGAGTGCGACCTGCGAGGCCTGCGAGAGCGCGGGGTGACAGCAGAGCAGCAGCAAGGTCAGCGTGTCATCGTCGTCCGGCGCTCCGTCCGACGGTTCCTCGGCAGCGGCTGACGGGGAGCGTTCAGCCACGGTCGCGACGACCTCCTCACGGACCCGGCGCGAGTGCTCGCTGCGCAGCAGATCGGTCAGCCGGCGTGAGGCCACGGTGAGCAGCCAGCCCCACGGGTGATCAGGGATGCCGGCCGAGGGCCACTGGAGTGCGGCGGCAAGCAGCGCCTCCTGGACAGCGTCCTCGCAAAGATCGAAGCGACCGTAGCGCCGCGTCAAGGTGGCGAGCACCTGCGGCGCGAGCTCTCGCAGGTGCTCCTCGATCGAGCCGGTCTGCGCCACTGTCTCGATCTGCTTGTCCATCTGCTCTTCCTCCTGGGCCTCGACTACGGGTTCAGTCGTAGCACACGGCCGAGTGCTGCATCTCTTAGCCTGAGCCGGTGCGGATCGCCGCGCCGATGTGCCTCGCAGTGATCGTCGCCGGCTGTGGCGGCGGTCAAGGACATGGTGGGCTCAGCAGGACTGGCGCTTCGCTCCCGCAGCCCCGTTTGGCCGACTCCCGTCCGTGCGCTCGGATCGCCGGGTTCACGTGCGCGACGCTGACCGTTCCGCTCGATCACGCGGCACAAGCCGCCGGCACGCTGCGGCTAGCGGTCGCCGTGCAGCACAGCGGCGCCGCACCACGCGGGACGCTGCTGTTCCTGACCGGCGGCCCTGGCCAGCCGGGCGTTGACCTGATCCCGAAGGTCCGCGCCCGGCTCGGCGGAGTGCTCAGCGACTACCGGCTGGTGATGTTCGACCAGCGGGGGACAGGGGCCGGAGCGCTTGACTGCCCTGCGCTCCAGGCGGCGGCCGGCAGCTCGGACCTCGTTGTCGTTGCAGGGGACGCCGTGCCCGCTTGCGCGCGCAGGCTCGGCACGAGCCGAAGATACTTCACGACACCTGAGACCGTCGCTGACATCGACTCGCTGCGGACGGCACTCGGCGTGCAGAAATTGACGCTCGATGGAGTCTCGTACGGGACGCTCGTCGCCGAGCGCTACGCCCTGGCACACCCGCGGCGGGTGGCTGCACTCGTGCTCGACTCGGTGGTGCCGCAGACCGGCGTTGACCCGCTGTACCTCGCATCGGTCCAGGCGACTGCGCGAGTGCTGCGCGCGGCGTGCGCCGCCCAGCATTGCGGATCGGACCCTGCGGCCGATCTGGCGGCCCTGATCCGCGCAGGCGAAGACGGCCCTCGGCTGCAGGACGCGATCGTCGCCGAGAGCATCGCCTTCCCGAACTTCGCCCACGTGCCGGAGATCCTCCATGCCGCGCGTGAGGGACGCCCGGCGGCGCTCAATGCGTTCCTCGCGGGCGTCGCTCGCGGCGAGGCCGCGCCGGCGCCCGCGCTCAGTCAAGGTCTGCACGAGTCCACGTTGTGCCTGGACCTCGCCCCGCCGTGGAATCCCGTGAGTTCAAGAGCCGCACGCGCGGCTGTCTTGAGCGATGCCGGCGCACGGCTGCCGAGCTCGGCGTTCTTTCCGTTCTCTCGCGCGAGCGCGGTCGGCAACGGCCTCGCTCGCAATTGCCTTCAGTGGCCGCCGACCGAGCCGCCCGCGGTCGGGCCGGTTGACCCTGCGGGCCTGCTGCCACGGGTACCCGTGCTGCTGCTCGCGGGCGGGCGCGATCTGTCGACGCCGCTGGCCTGGGCGCGTGCCGAGGCGGTTCACGCACCCGATCGGAAGCTGATCGTCGTGCCCGACGCCGGTCACTCGGTGCAGCTGCGGGCCGGGAATGTAACGGCGCGCCAGGCGCTCGCGCGCTTCCTCGCCGGGGAGTCTTGATTCTCGTATGCGAGATGCCGATAGGCCGCGGCGTCGAATCCGCCGGGCGCGCGGGCGTGCGGATCGTCAGGGTGCGGTGCAAAGCACCGCGGCGGAGCTCGGCTGGGGCCCACCGAGCTCAGCGCGCAGCTGCATGGACCTGCTCAGCTGCTGAGACGTACGATTCGCTCCGGGCCGGCGACCGGATCGCCGAGGCGCTGCACCGGGAGCGCGGCGATGATCGTGGTCCCCTCTCCGGGGGCCGACTCGATCGTGAGCGCGCCGTCGAGCAACTCGACCCGCTCGCCCATCCCGACCAGCCCGAAGCCCTCGGACTTGTCGCTTGGATCGAAGCCCGCGCCGTTATCGCGAATCAGCACCCGAACGAGACCGCCTTCCTCGATCACCTCGACGACCGCGCGCGTTGCCTGGCCATGTTTGGTCGCGTTGGTCAGAGCCTCCTGGACGAGCCGGTAGACCGCCGTCTCGAGGTCCGGAAGCAGCCGCTCCTTCGCACGGCCGCTTTCGTGGTCGAGCTCAACGTGCATGTCGACGTCGACGCCGATTCGCCGCAGGCGGTCGGCCAGCGCTTCGATCGCGGCTGCCAGACCGAGCTGGTCCAGCGCGGCCGGCCGCAGGTCGGTGATCAGCGCCCGCAATCCGGCGATATCGGACTCGAGCTGATCGATCGCCTGGTTCATCACGTATTTGATGTGTTCCGGCTTACCGGACCGCCGCGCCGCGGAGAGGATCAGGCGGAGGTTGGCGAGCCCCTGAAGCGTTTCGTCGTGGAGCTCGCGCGCCCAGCGGCCACGCTCGGCCTCGGCCGCGGCGATACTCTGGCGCCGGCGTTCGGCCGCTGCGGAGTGCGCCGTCGCAACTGCGGTCGCGGCGCTGGTCGCGAACGCCTCCAGCAATCGCCTGTGTTCGGCCGTGAACTGGGGGTCCCCAACGAGCGGATCGAGCGCGACAAGCGCACCGTATGTGTCCTTGCGGAAGACAAGCGGGACGACGAGCGCGTCACGGGCGTGCACTCCCAGCCGGCCGAGGCCGTGCTGCTCGTAGCGGCTGCGGTTGAGCTCGTCGGCGAGCCGTTGGGTGCGACCCGTCCGGATCGCCGCGCCGGCGACCGATTCATCGAGCATCAGCGCCTGACCGATCAATCCCTCTGGTAGCTCTCCAGCGCCGGCCGCGACGACCAACTGGCCCTCGCGCAGCAACTCGATCACCAGCAGCCGCGCGGATACCAATGCTCGCCCGCGCTTGGCGATCAGCTCCAGGATCGTCTGCAGCTCGGTCTGTCCACCGAGCGCTCTGGAGATTTCGATCGTCGCCTCGAACGCCGCGACGGCCTGCTGGAGCTCTATCCGGGCGCTCTCCGAGCCGGTGTAACGGCGAGCGTGGTCGATCGCGACGCCCGCAAACGCCGCGAGCAGGACGACGGCCTCCTGATCGTCGTCGGTAAACCGCTCCGCCCCCGACTTCTCAGTCAGATACAAGTTCCCAAACGGCTCCCCGTCGACCAGAATCGGGACGCCGAGGAACGATTGCATCGGCGGATGGCCCGGTGGAAAGCCGTAGGACTGGGGGTGGCTGCTGACGCGATCGAGCCGCAGCGGCGCCGGGTGCCGGATCAGCTCTCCGAGGACGCCCCGGCCCCGCGGCAGCACGCCGATCTCGTTACGGGCTTCTGCGTCGATGCCCCGCGCCAGGAAGCGGACAAGCTCCTCACGCGAATCATCCAGCACTCCGAGCGCGCCGTAGCGCGCGCCCGTCAAGTCCAGCGCGGCCTCGAGGACTCGCTCGAGCACGACCTCCAGATCGAGCTCGTCCAGCACGCTCCGGGCGACACTCAACACTCCCCGCAGTGACTGGTCCATCAATCTCCCGAGCTCGACGGGGCTTTCAGTTTACGCGGAGTCGAACAAGCCGTGAGACAGCGCGTAGTCGACGAGCTCCGCGCGTGTCGTAAGTCGGAGCTTTTGCTGGATGTGCTGACGGTGCGTCTCGATCGTGCGGACCGACAGGTACAGCTGGTCGGCGATCTCCCGGTTTGTGTGACCGAGTGCGATCCGCCGCAGCACGTCGACCTCACGCTCGGTGAGATCGTCAGGCGGTCCAGGCGGCGGCTCCGCCGCGATTCGCGCCCCGAGCTGGGGGTTGAGGTAGATCTCGCCCGCGGCTGCCCGCTTGACGGCCTCGACAAGCTCGCCCTCAGCGGCCTCCTTGAGGACGTACGCGAGCGCGCCGGCACGTAATGCTTCACGTGCGAACGCGGGGTCTTCCTGCATCGTCAAAACGACGATTTGCGTATCGGGCGCCTCGTTGCGCAGCTGGGGGATGGCCTCGAGAACCGAGCCCCCGGGCATGTTCAGATCGACGACAAGCACCGCCGGATGATGGCCACGTACGTACCGGCGGGCGGTGTCAACATCTCCCGCCTCGGCAACGACCTCGAATCCCTCTTCGCCGTTGAGTAGAAGCTCGAGTCCCCGTCGCACAACCTGATGATCGTCAGCGAGCACGATCCGGATCGCTGACGAGCCTCCGCTCTGCACCTGCTCGACAGGCCCTTCTGACGTTGTCATGCCTAGAGAAGCTACCCGACTGACAGGTCAGCACGAACAATTGCGGCGTTTCGGGCACGTTCCCGCTGCGACAAGCAGCGTCGCGATCAGCCGCGCCGCATCAGCCGGCCGACGGCTGCCATCAGTTCGGCGGTCTTCTCATCCCGCTCCTCGGCGGACTCGGCGCCGACCACGCAATGGTGCGCGTGTCCGTCGAGGAGCCCGAGCGCAACCTTGTCGAGGGCCGCCTGCGCGGCGCTGATCTGGGTGAGTACATCGATGCAGTAGCGGTCCTCCTCGACCATCCCCTCGATGCCGCGAATCTGCCCCTCGACCCGGCGCAGCCGCGCCAGGAGCTGATCCTTGGTGGCCGTGTAACCGCGAGTAGGTGTTTCTGGCATGGCACAGATCATACCACTACCCCCTAGGGGTATATAGTGGTGTTGATGAGCGGTGTACTCAACGTGATCTGGCACGGCTTCAGGGATGCGTTCCTGATGGCGTGGGAGGTTTGGTGGGCGCTGGTGCTGGGGTTCGCGATCTCGGCGATCGTGCAGGCGTGGGTTCCACGGGAGCGCGTGGAGCGGGCCCTGAGCGGCGGTGGCCCACGATCGATCGCGTGGGCCACCGGATTGGGAGCAGCGTCCTCGTCGTGCTCGTATGCGGCGATCGCGATCGCGAAGTCGCTGTTTCAGAAGGGCGCCAGTGCCGCCAGCGCGCTGGCCTTCCAGTTCGCCTCGACCAATCTCGTGTGGGAGTTGGGCCTCGTTCTATGGGTGCTGATCGGCTGGCAGTTCACGGTCGCCGAGTACATCGGCGGAATCGTGATGATCGTGCTGATGACGGTGCTACTGCGCCTGTTCGTCAGCCGTCAGTTGGAGCAACAGGCCCGCGAGCATGCACGAGCGGCGGACAGCGGACACCAGCATCATGCCGTCGGCTCGGAGCTGAGCTGGCGCCGGCCGCTGACATCGCTGGAGGCATGGTCCGACGTGGCGCATAACTTCCGGGGCGACTGGCAAATGCTGTGGAAGGAGATCTCGATCGGCTTCCTGCTCGCGGGATTCGTCGCGCAGCTGGGAAACGGGTTCTTCGAATCGCTGTTCGTCCACAACGCCCCACCGCCGATCCCGACGATCGAAAACGTCGTGATCGGGCCCGTGATCGCCGTGCTCAGCTTCGTCTGCTCCGTCGGCAACGTTCCCCTGGCGGCGGTCCTGTGGTCCGGCGGGATCAGTTTCGCCGGAGTGCTCGCGTTCCTGTTCGCAGACCTGATCGTGCTGCCGATCCTCGCGATCTACCGCAAGTACTACGGCGTCCGGTTCACGGTCCGGATCACGGCCCTGATGTTCGTCACGATGGTGATCGCGGCGCTCGTGGTCAACGGGCTCTTCAGCCTGCTCGGCGCGATCCCATCAGGGCCGCGCCCGACCCGCGGCGACATCTTCGGCTCGCTACAGGTCAACTACAAGCTGTTCCTCAATGTGCTCGGGTTCGTCATCTTCGCTGCCCTGTTCTGGATCACCGCGCGCCAGGGTACGACCGACCCGATGTGCGGAATGAAGGTCGACCGCACCAAGGCGGTCAAGAAAGAGGTTTCAGGGATGACGCTCTACTTCTGCTCTGAGCATTGCCTGCATGCCTACGAGGCAGGACAGCGGCACGATCTCGAGGCGATCCATTGAAGGCCCGCGGCAAGGCGGCGTGGTTGCAGATCTGCGCTTCACGTCATCCCCTCAGGTTTGCGGACACGGCCGAGCTCGGCGCTTCGATCTGCCGGCGGTCGCCGGTCGCATCTTGCTCCACCAACGCCAGGCAAGTTAAGATGCTGCCGGTTCGCCCGAGGACGACGGGCAAGCCCGTGTGCTGCGGATCGTGGGGTTCGTGAGCCAGCGCAGCCAACACTGCGTAGCCCACTCGGCGAATCAACACGCTTGCCATTGCGTCACCGACAGGAGGACTCGGAGGACGAGTCGGCCACCAGGGGTGCTGAGTACTTGATTCATGCGCCTACGGTAAGCGCTTGCGCCACCCGTGTAAATCGGGGAACCCGCACGTTTGTGCGCGGCGGGTCCCAATCGTTTTGCAACCGTGAGAGCGTGGGCTGCGTGCTCATGCTCAAGGTCGACGAGAACGAAGGGGAGGACTAGACAGATGGGATCGCTCCATACCGTTCGCTTCCCGGGGGAGACGGAGCAGTACCGGCAGGCCCGCGACGAGTTGGTGGCGGCCGAGGTCGATCTGCGCAGACAGCTCGAGACGATCGCCGCACAGCGCCGCTTGCTGCCGCTCGGCGGCGAGATTCAAGCGGACTATGAGTTCGAGGAATGGGACGAGCGCAGCGGTGCGCCGCGACGAGTCCTGTGCGAGGCGATGAGGATCGGAATCGTTGGAGCCGGTCAGATGGGCCGGCACTTGCCGGCCTGTTCGTGCAGGCCGGGCACGATGTCGCACTCGCGAATTCGCGCGGTAGTGGGGGCGGTCCGCTCGCCGGCCACGGCCGCCTGCTGACGCCGGCGCAGGCGCGCGAGCTGCTGGCCGGGGCGCGGGATGCGGCCTAGAAGTTAGGCGGCTGCGACCTCGTCTGACCTCCCGGGCGTGATCTCCTCGTCCTCGCCGGTATGCACGACGAGCACCGGGATCGGGCTGTGATTGAGCGCGTAGTGACTGACGCTGCCCAGGAGCGATGCCGAGATCGCGCCGCGGCCCCGGGAGCCCATCACGAGGAGGTCGTGGTCGGCGCTCTTGATCCGGTGTAGCAGCGCGGTGCGGATCGGTTCATGTGTAAGGATCTTGGTCACCGGCACGGAGTTTGGAACGCGATCGATCGCGTCACGGATGATCTCGGTCGACTCGCGCTCGAGTTCGACCACGAGCGATTCTGATGCCGCGACGGTCGCGGGTGTGTTCGCCCACGACGGCGGGCGCGGGATCGAGGTCAGGATCGTGAGGCGGCCGTTGCCGGAGCTGGCGATGTCGATTGCCTCCTGGAGGGCACGGTCCGAGTGCCGGGAACCATCGACTGCGACGAGAATGTTTCGGAACATGGCCGGTTCGATTCGTGAAGGTAGAAAGCCTACTTGGCATGCTAAAGACTAGCATGCCAACTTGATACGCTGTAGTGATGGCGAGCACCGCGCCAAAGGTCGTTCAGAGCATCCAGGCGGAGCATTTCCTGACGGCATTCGACGCCTTTGCTCAGGCGGTCAGACGCGCGCGCGGAGCGACCGGCCAAGCTCCCGAGGCGGCCCTGACGCTGTCGCAGTACGCGCTCTTGCAGTCCCTCGCCGACCGTCCCGCCGCGCGGGTCCGGGAGCTCGCCGACGATGCGGGTATCGCTGCATCGACGGCCACGCGGATCCTCGACGCGCTCCAGCGTCGCGGAATCGTGCGCAGAACGCGGACTCGTGAGGATCGGCGCGGGGTCACGATCACACTGACCGGCCACGGTAAGCAGCTGCTCGCCGGCCAGCGTCAATGGCTGCGCGGCCGGCAGCTCGCGTTCTTTGACGCGCTTCCGGCGCTGGAGCGCGAGCTCGCTCCGGACCTTCTGCAGCGGCTCGCAGAGCTGATCGACGAGCTGGCGAATGGGCGGGAGGACTGAGCGCCGTTCACAGAACGGCCACGAGATCTGCACAGGCGGGCAACGTCGGGCGTGAGGTGCGTCCATATAAGTCCTGGGTCTGCGAAACGTGACCAAGGAGTTGCTCAATGCGTGGAGGCTCGTGGCGACGCGCGCCGGCGGCATCGGTCGCGGCTGCGGCATCGATCGCGGCTGCGGCATCGATCGCGGCGGCGGCATCGATCGGAATCCCGGTCGCGGCGGTGTCTGCACATCCCGGACGTGATCATGACCACGGACGCGACCGCGGGATCTCTCACAGCCTGCTGATCTCGGTTGATGGTCTGCACGAGTCAGACCTTCGGGTGGTACATCACCAACCGTCCGGGGTCGGCGCTCGCGCAGCTTGCCCGCGGCGGCGTCGAGTACCTCCGTGCGCGGACACCGGTTCCGTCGGACTCGTTCCCGGGGATGGTCGGACAGGTGACCGGCGGTGACCCCAGCGTCACCGGCGTCTACTACGACGCGAGCTACAACCACTCGCTGCTGCCGCCCGGCACAACCACCTGCCCGCACGGCGTTCCGACCGGGACCGTCGTCAACCACGACGAGTCGATCGACAAGGACTCCACCTCGATCGACGCCGGTCAGGGTCTCGCCGGCCTGCCGGGAAGCATTCTGCAGATGACGGGTTCGCCGCAGACGCTGATCAATCCAGCGGCGCTCGGCGATCATCGTCTCGGCCAAGCACGGCCAGTCGCCGATCGACCCGAACGCCCTGACCCGCATCCCCGACGGTCCGATCGTCGATGCGATCAACGCCGCATGGACGGCGGCGCACCCGGGCGCCGGGGATCTGATCGTCGCGGGGACCAACGACGACGCGTTCCAGGCGTATCTGTCTGACCGCTCGCAGGCGGCGGCCGACTTCGTCAAGCGGTACCTGCTGAGCCACCCGGCCACCGGCACGACGATTGACGGGTCATCGCGGACGCTGCCATCCTCGGGGGTGGCGGAGGTGTTCGCCGGTGCCGCGGCCGCTCGCTACTTCCACGTCTCGCCATCGGATCCAGCCCATCCTGACGTCTGGGCCCCGGTCCAGCACGGCGTCGTCTACACCGGCGGCAGCAAGATCGCCGAGCACGGCGGCGCGGGCCCGGAGAACCGGCACGTCCCGCTGATCGTCTACGCGCCGAGCGCTCTGCGCGCGGGTGTCGTCGATGAGCGGGTCGAGACCACGCAGATCGCGCCCACGATCCTGCGGCTGCTGGGACTGGATCCGTTGCAGCTCCAAGCCGTCCGGGAGGAATGGACGCCGGTCCTGCCCGGAAGCTGAGGGGGCGGACAACTTCATACTTAATCCCCGGGCGCTGTCGAAAGCCGTCAGCTTGGTGCGTCGTAGTAGCTGAGGCCGCAAAGCAGCGGCGAGTCGAGATCACGAAGGAGGCCACGTGCCCCAATACATCCTGTTGCTCTACAGCCCGGTGGAGGGCGGTCCCAGCCCGGAGGAGATGGCGGCCGAGTTCCCGCGCTGGGGCGAATACACCCAGAGCCTGAAGGACGCGGGATTGTTCGCCGGCGGCGATCCGCTCCAAGGTGCGGAGAGTGCGACGACTGTGCGCGTTCGCGACGGCGAGACGCAGATCACCGACGGCCCGTTCGCCGAAACCAAGGAACTGCTGGTCGGCTACTACCTGCTTGATGCTCCCGACCTTGACACCGTGCTCGAGCACGCGGCCCGCGTGCCGAACGTTCATTACGGATCGATCGAGATCCGGCCGATTTGGGACATGACGCAGATGCCGGCGGGCATGGGGCAGGCCCAGGCAAGCGCATGAGCGAAGGGTGGCGGCCGGGTCCGAGCGGCGACCCGGCCGCCACCGTCGAGCGCACGTTCCGGGAGGAACGCCCCGCGGTCCTGGCCACCCTGATCCGCCACGTCGGCAACTTCCAGCTAGCCGAGGATGCGGTCCAAGATGCATTCGCAGCCGCTGTCGCGACCTGGCCACGCGACGGCGCGCCGGCCAACCCTGGTGCCTGGATCACGGTCACGGCGCGCCGCAAGGCGATTGATCGGCTGCGGCGGGAGCGCGCGACCGCAGACCGCACGGCGCGCTTGGCCGAGCTGGCACGACTCGACGCCCAGGAGCACCGCCCCGAGGCCGAGGAGAGCGCGGTGCTCGACGATCGCTTGCGCCTGATCTTCACCTGTTGTCACCCCGCACTCGCGATGCCCGCTCGGGTCGCGCTGACGCTGAAGACGCTCGGCGGGCTCAGCACCAATGAAATTGCTCGCGCATATCTGGTCAGTGAGACGACGATGGCGCAACGGTTGGTGCGTGCCAAGCGCAAGATCGCCGATGCGCACATTCCCTACCGGGTGCCCGGCGACGAGCAGCTTCCCGGCCGTCTCAGCGGCGTGCTGTCGGTCGTCTATCTGATCTTCAATGAGGGCTACGCCGCCGCCGCTGGGGAGCGGCTGCATCGCGGTGAGCTCTGCAGCGAGGCGATCCGCCTCGGGCGCCTGCTGGCCAGACTGATGCCGGACGACGGCGAGGTGCGCGGCCTGCTGGCGCTGATGCTGTTACACGACTCGCGCCGCGCGGCAAGGGTCGATGAGCATGGCCGCTACGTCCCGCTCGACGAGCAGGACCGCTCGCGCTGGGATCAGGGGAGGATTCGCGAGGGACTGCGCACGCTTGAGACCGCGTTGCGGCTGCGGCGCCCAGGCCCGTATCAGCTGCAGGCCGCGATCGCCGCGCTGCACGCGGAGGCGACCGACGCCGGCGAGACCGACTGGGCGCAGATCGCCGAGCTGTACGAGATGCTCGGCCGGCTCGCGCCCTCGCCTGTGGTCGAGCTCAATCGCGCGGTGGCCATCGCGTTCGCCCGCGGCGCGCGGGCCGGTCTCGAGCTGCTGGAGCCGCTGATCGCGCAGCAAGCGCTGGCGGACTACCAGCCGCTGCACGCCGCCCACGCCGAGCTGTTGCGACGCGCCGGCGACCGCGAAAGCGCGGCGCAGGCCTACCGGCGCGGGATCGAACTGACCGCGAACGCGGTCGAGCGAGCCGAGCTCGAGCGGCGCCTCGCCGCCCTGTAACGGGGGCTCGTGCGCAGATTGGCCAGACCCCCCGCCTGTCGGGTCTTGTGTTGCAGAGGTTGTAGTGCCGGGCGACATCGTTGAGCGTGTCGCTCATGACCGCGACAGCACATCAGAGCACCTCGCTCGCAGAGCCCTCAATGCCGGCTCGTACCCGGGCCGGCGCTGCGATCGCATCGGTCGGCGTGAGCCTGCCGAGGACGGTTGTCTCAAACGCGCAGATCGCCGCCCGGATCGGCGTCGACGACGGCTGGATCGAACGGCGCACCGGGATCCGCGAGCGGCGAGTTGCCGAGCCTGAGGAGCGGCTCGCAACGCACGCGACGCAGGCGGGAGAGCAGGCGCTGCGGGCCGCAGGCGTGCATGCCGCCGACCTCGATCTCGTGCTCGTCGCGACCACCACCGCCGATGAGGTGATGCCGAACGCGGCGCCGCTCGTGGCCCACGCGCTCGGCGCGGAGCGGGCGGGCGCGTTCGACGTCGGTGCGGCGTGCACCGGGTTCCTGTCCGCGCTGGCGGTCGGCTGCGCGCAGATCGAGGCCGGGCGGGCCCGGTTCGTGCTTGTCATCGGAGCCGATTTCATGTCCCGAATCACCGATCCGGAGGACCGTTCGACCGCCGCGGTGTTCGCCGACGGCGCGGGCGCGGCGCTGCTGGGCGCGGTCGCCGATCCTGGGCGGATCGGCCCGGTCGTGCTTGGCGCCGACGGCGCCGGCGCCGACCACATCTTCGTCGAGCGTGCCGAGGCGCTGATCAGGATGCGCGGGCACGAGACCTTCCGTGAGGCGGTCGCGCGGCTAAGCGTCGCGACGCTGCAGGCGATTCGGGCCGCAGGCAAGCGGCTGGAGGACATCGACCTATTCGTCTATCACCAGGCCAACGGGCGGATCCTGAGTGCCGTTGGCGAGCGTCTCGGCCTGCCCCGCGATCGTGTCGTCGACTGCATAGCGGAGCACGGGAACACATCCGCCGCGACACTGCCGCTGGCGCTTGCCTACAGCGAGCAGGAGGGGCGCCTTCAGGCGGGGGACTGTGTGTTGCTCGGCGCGTTCGGGGCCGGCTTCACATGGGGTGCGACTGTCGTCGAATGGGGGGTCTCATGAGCAAACGGGTCCTGATAACGGGGGTCGGAGCGGTGACTCCACTTGGCGTCGGCGCTCGCCTGCTGCACGAACGCTGGCTGGCCGGGCAGTCCGGGATCGAGGACGGCATCGGCGCCTGCACAGACTTCAAGGCCGCCGATTTCATGTCCACCAAGGAGGCACGGCGCAGCGACCGGTTCTCACAGCTCGCGATTGCCGCCAGCTCGCAGGCGCTCGCCGACGCCGGCTGGGAGGACGACGGGCCGCCGTGCGATCCGACCTCGGTCGGTTGCGTGATCGGCTCCGGTATCGGCGGCATGAGCACATTTGAGGATTCGTGCAACACGTTGCGCGAGCGCGGCCCCGAACGGGTCTCGCCGCTGTGCATCCCGTTGCTGATGGGCAACGCGGCAGCCGGACTGCTGGCGATGCGCCACCGCGCCCGCGGGCCGGTGTACGGCGTCATGTCGGCGTGCGCCTCCGGTGCTCACGCGATCGGAGCAGCTGCGCGGCTGATCGAAACGGGCGAAGCGCGCGCTGTCATCACCGGCGGCGCCGAGGCGACGCTGACGCCGCTCGCGAAGGCGGCGTTCGCAGCGATGGACGCGACATCGTCGTCGGGGATCTCGCGGCCGTTCGATGCGCGCCGCGACGGCTTCGTGATGGGGGAAGGGGCGGCCGTGCTCGTGCTTGAAGACGCCGAGTTGGCCCAGGCACGCGGTGCGCGCGTGCTCGGTGAGGTGCTCGGCTACGCCGCGACGTCGGACGCCCATCACCTGACGGCCCCGGATCCCTCAGGCGAATCGGCAGCACTCGCGATCACGCGCGCGCTGGCCGACGCCGGGCTCGCACCCGAGGACCTCGACTACGTCAATGCGCACGGCACCTCGACGCCACTGAACGATCGCTCGGAGACAGAGGCGCTGAAGCTCGCGCTCGGCGAGCACGCCTACAGCCTTCCGGTGTCCTCGACGAAGTCGGCAATCGGGCATCTGCTCGGCGCCGCCGGGGCGGTGGAGGCGGTCGCGACCGTGCTCGCGCTCCGCGATCGGGTGGCGCCCCCGACGCTCGGCTACGGGGAGCAGGACGAGGGCCTTGACCTCGACTACGTCGCCGACGGCGCCCGCCCGCTGCCCGCACGCCAGAACGGCCACGGCCCAAAGCCCGCGACGGCGATCTCGAACTCATTCGGCTTCGGCGGTCACAACGCGGTGCTGTGCCTGGGGGCGGCGGCATGAGCACCCTGACGCTCGCCGCGCCACCCGAGACCCGGCAGCTGGACGCGCGTGAGCGCCTCGAGGTGCTCTGCGACCCGGGAACGCTCCAGGTGATCCGCTCCGAGGTGCTCTCGGCGCCGATGGGCGAGAAGGCCCGCGCCGGAGACGGAGTCGTCGGCGGCGCCGGCCTCGTCGACGGCCGGCCGGTGCTCTGCTACGCCCAGGACTCGCGCTACGCCGGCGGCTCGCTCGGCGAGCAACACGCGAACACGATCGTGCGGGTGCTCGAGCTTGCCGATCGGGCCCGGGCCCCGGTCGTCGGGTTCGTCGCCTCCGGCGGCGCGCGGATGCAGGAAGGCGTCGCGGCGCTCGGCGGCTACGGGCGGATCTTCCACAGGATCGTCGGGTTGTCAGGCCGGGTTCCACAGATCTCGATCATCACCGGGCTATCAGCCGGCGGCGGCGCGTACTCGCCGGCGCTGACCGACTGGACCGTGATGACCGAGGACTCCAGCATGTTCCTGACAGGGCCCGCGGTCGTGCGTGACGCGCTCGGCGAGGATGTGACCGCGGCGGAGCTTGGCGGCACCCGCGTACACGAGCGCAATGGCGTCTGCCATTTCGTCTCGCCGAGCGATGTCGACGCGGCCTTCCTGTCCCGCGAGCTGCTCGGATACCTCCCCAGCCACCGGAGCAGCGCCGCGCCGGTGCTGCCAAGCCGTCCGGCGACGGGGCGCGATCCGGCAGCCTCGGTGCCCGCCGAGGCACGACGCGTGTACGACGTGCGCGAAGTGATCGCCGCGCTCGTCGACGGCGGCGACTACTTGGAGGTCTCGGCCGGATGGGCGCGCAGCATCGTCACCGCGCTGGCACGGATCGACGGCCGCACAGTCGGCGTGATCGCCAACCAGCCGAAGCACCTCGGTGGCGTGCTCGACGCGGACAGCTCCCAGAAGGGCGCGCGGTTCGTGTCCAAGTGCAACGCGTTCGGGATCCCGCTGCTGGTCCTGGTCGACACGCCCGGATACATGCCCGGCACGCGGCAGGAGGGCGCCGGCGTGATCCGCTTCGGGGCGACGCTCGTACACGCGTTCGCCGAAGCGACCGTGCCGCGGGTGACCGTGATTCTGCGCAAGGCGTTCGGGGGAGCCTTCATCACGATGAACTCCAAGGACCTCGGCGCCGACTTCGTGTTCGCATGGCCGCAGGCGCAGATCGGCGTGATGGGCGCGCGGCCGGCCGTCGGGATCATCCATCGCCGCGAGCTCGCGGCCGCGGAGGACCCGATCGCCACCCGCGATCGGCTCGCCGATCAGTACACGGAGGCCCAGTTGCGACCGGAGATCGCGGCGAGTACCGGTTATGTCGACGAGCTGATTACGCCGGCGCAGACGCGCTCGCGGCTCCTGTCTGCGTTCCAGACGCTGCGGGCGGGACGATGAGCGGCCGCCACGGGCCGGTATTGCTGACCGGCGCGACTGGCTTCGTCGGGATGGAGTTGCTCGCGCGCTACCTCGAGCGGGGCCGGCGCCGTGTCGTCACCCTGGTTCGGGCGCGCGACGATCTCGCCGCGCGCGAGCGGATCGACGTCGTGCTCACGAACCTGTTCGGTGCCGAGGCCGGGCACTACGCGGATCGCGTGGAGGCGGTCGCGGCTGAGCTGACCGCTCCGCGGCTCGGGCTGAGCTCCGCGCGCTGCAGCGAGCTTGCCGAGCAAGTGACGACGATCGTCCACAGCGCGGCCTCGGTGTCGTTCGCGCTGCCGCTCCAGGAGGCGCGCGAGATCAACGTCGAGGGGACCCGGCGGATGCTCGAGTTCGCCGAGGAGGCCCGCCGGAGCCCCACCGGGCTCGAGCGCTACGGCCATATCTCGACCGCATATGTCGCCGGCACTCACGCCGGCCACTTCTGCGAGAACGACCTCGACGTCGGGCAGGAGTTCCGAAACTCCTACGAGCAGTCGAAGTTCGAAGCTGAGCAACTGGTGCGGTCCCACCACGGGCTGCCGTTCACGATCCTGCGCCCGAGCATCGTCGTCGGCGATCGCCGCAGCGGCTGGACCTCCGCGTTCAATGTGCTGTACTGGCCGTTGCGTGCGTTCGCGCGCGGTTTGTTCACCGCCGTGCCGGGGATTTCATCGGCGCCCGTGGACGTGGTCTCGGTCGACTATGTCGCCGACGCGATCTACGCGCTGTGCGACGGCGGGGGGGCCGCCGGCGAGACGTACCACTTGACCGCGGGCTCCAGCGCCTCGACGATCGGCGAGATCGCCCAGGCCGCGAGCCGCTACTTCAAACGCCCGTTGCCGCGGGTGCTGTCTCCATCCGAATGGGCTTCGTTCCGAGGCGGCGGCGAGGCCGAGCGCTCCGCGCTCGAAGGATCAAGCGTCTACTTCCCGTACTTCTCGGTTGGCACCGTGTTCGACGAGACCGCGACCCGAGCGCGCCTGGAGCCGCTGGGGCTCGTAGCCTCGCCGCTGGGCGAGTATCTCGAGCGGCTGCTGGACTTCGCCACGCGCAGCCGCTGGGGCAAGCGGCCGATCGCGCGGAACGCGGCGGCTGGGGCTTAGGGTTCGACCGCGGGCAGGCTGGAGTTGTGCCGGTCCCGGGGGCGGCTGCCCGGTTGGTGTGTGCGAGCTTGTTCTGATCGGAGAGCGAAGAGGACCGCGGAACGGGTCGTAGCGGCGGCCGGCGCGGTCGCGCGTGTGGACTGCCCGGCCCGGGTTTCGCTTGGGAGAGGTGTCGTGGTGCTGTGGTCCCCGGCGCCGTTGTCGTTGACGCTCACGCCCCGGACGGCCGCACGGCGCCGGAGCGAAAAACAGACACGATCTGCCGCAGTCCTGCGCCTGCTGGGAGGTGAGGGAGATCGTGTCCGGATCCCGGAAGCGATCGCCCTCAGCTCCCAGAACCGAGGGAACTGCGGTCGATTGTGTCTGTTTGGTCCGCCGAGCCGGGCCCAGTAGGACCACCTGCAGCGACTTCGAAAGCTGACAACACCTGAGCCTCGCTCGATGTCAGCGGCTGGAGGAGCGCCGGCTGAATGCACACTTTTGCCCGGTTTATCCGAAAGGAACCTTGCGTTGGCTGACCTCCGCAGCATGAACGCGAATGGAGGTCGCGGGCCCGTCCGCCCAGCCGCAACCGGCGGGCGCACCTTCTCTTCGGTGCCCGAAGTTCGGCGCAGACAGCGCGCTCATCGACCCAGCCACCCACCCGCCCCCCAACCGGGGGGTAGTCCGGGCAGCCGTGTTGCCGACCACCGATGTCGGCTTCATGCTGGAACCCAATGAGCACGCTCTCGGATACCGCACGCTTTCGCACGGACGATCCCGATGAGCTCGTGATCGCATCACTTGCCTGCCCGCTTTGCCTACACAGCGACGAGGTGAGCTGGGATCTGGAAGTCTCCGATGGCTACGATCCCTCAACGCGATGCGAGTGCCGACGTTGCGAGGAGCCCTGGCGTGTTTACATCACCCCCGATCAGGCGTTGAGACTGGGGCTGATGGCTGTCCGCGCACCGTAAGCCAGGGATGGCGGCGGTGACAACGAGCACGCTCGGCTCAGGCGGGGCCGGAAGCGTCAGCGTCGAGGCCCTCGAGCTGTTTGTCGAGGTGCTCTCGCAGCCTGATCAGGGGCCGAGCGTGGAGGACTTTTACGCCCGTTTGTGCGAGGCGATCTGCCGGCTCGCGCGAATGCGGCGCGCGGTGATCTTCCGTTACGACTCGGCTCGCCGGCGGGTGCGGGCGGCCGGCGCGCACGGGCTGGACCTCGCCCCGCTCGTCGGCGCGCACGTGACGGTGGAGTCAGCACCAATCGCGGCGCGCGCGCTCAGCGGAGACACCATCGTCGAAGTGACGGGCGATGTCAGCGGGCAGTTCCCCGTCGAGTACAAGGCCTATTTCGAGGAGCCGGTGCGCCTGTTCTGCGTGCCGATGGCCGCAGCCGGGCGCGCGGTCGGCGTGATCCTGGCCGACCGGCTGATGTCGGCACCGCCGCTTGATGACGCCGAGAAGCACCTGCTCTGGACGCTCGGCAAGGCGGCGGCGCTGGCGTCGGTGGCGCGGATCGTCGCGACCCAGGCCGAGAAGGCGGTGCAGCTCGAGCAGCGGATCGATCTGGCGCGCGAGATCCACGAGGGCGTGATCCAGCGGCTGTTCGGCGTCTCGATGGCGCTGGACGGTGAGGGCGATCTCCCGGCGCTGGCCCGCGAGCGCTGCGCAAGCGAGACGCAACTTGCGCTCTCTGACCTGCGAAGCGCCCTCCAGCGGCCGCTCGGGCGCGCACCGCGGGCGACGCAGACGACGCTGCGGGAGGAGGTGGAGCGGCTTGCCCGCGTGCACCCCGACCTCGGCGTGACATTCGATGCCGATGATGGCGGCGAGATCCCGCCAAACCTCGAGCCGCTGGCGCAGTCCGTGCTGGCCGAGGCCGTCCGCAACGCGCACAAGCACGCCACGCCCAGCCGCGTCAGCGTACGCGTCGGTCGGCTGGACGGCGCGTTCGTACTCGACGTCACCAACGACGGCGTCAAGGGGCGTCGCCGGCATGCCGGGATGGGCCTGCGCCTGACCGCGCTGGAGGCACTGCACAGCGGCGGGGTGATCGAGTTCGGCGAGCGCGAGCCCGGCACTTGGCAGGTGCGCCTCGTCGTCCCGGATGATGCTTGAGGCACTGGGTACACACGATGAGTGACGCAACCCGCAGTCCCGAGCGCCTGAACGTACTCGTGGTCGATGACCACGACGTCGTGCACTGGGGCTTCCGGTTGATGCTGACCCAGCAGAAGTGGGTCGCGCGCTGCCTCAGCGCGCACACCGGCCACGAGGCGATCGCGCTGGCGACGCGCTACCGGCCCCACGTGGCGCTCGTCGATCTGTTTATCGGCGAGGAGTCCGGTGCCGAGGTCTGCGAGCAACTCCGTGCGACGCAGCCGATCACCCGTGTGCTGCTGTTCTCCGGCGCCGGCGAAATCTCGCCCCAGGCCGCCCGTGCAGCCGGCGCCTCGGGGTTTGCCTACAAGGACTGGCCGGCGCGGCGGATCGCCGAGGCGGTGCGGCTCGTCGGGCTCGGCAAGACCGTGTTCCCGCGCCAGGATGATCACGATCACCGCGGCGCGCTCGGCCTGTCCGACCGAGAGCGCGCCGTGCTCGAGCTGATGGCTGAAGGCTCGACGAATCCCGAGATCGCAGACGCCCTGCACCTGTCGAAGCACACGGTCAAGGAGCACACGAGTGCCGTCTACCGCAAGCTCGGCGTGCGCAACCGGACCGAGGCGGTCCAGCGGGCACAGCGGCTCGGGCTGGTCGTCTAACTTCTCACCATGGTCATGGATGCCGGCCGGAGCGAAATCGCCCGGTTTCTCGCACAGCGAGCACCTTTTGACTCGCTGGCACCGGAGGAGCTGGGGGCGGTTATCGAGCAGACCCAGATCGAGTTTCACATCGCGGGCGCGGTGATCCTCAGTGAGGACGGGGGGCCGGTCACGTTCCTGCGGGTGATCCATAGTGGCGCGGTTGACATCTCGCACGAGGACAAGCTCCTCGACCTGCTCAGCGCGGGCGACACGTTCGGGCATGCCGCAATGTTGTCCGGCCTGCCGCCGGGGTTCGAGGCCAGCGCGGCAGAGGACACGCTGTGCTACCGGATTCCGGCGGCCGTCGCTCGCCCCCTGCTCGAGCGGGCCAAGACCCGCGAGCTGGCCGTCGGCGTGCGCGAGCCGGGACACCAGCCGGTGGCAAAGCTGATCCGCGCCGCGACCGTGCGATGCGAGCCGATGGAGAGCATCCGGGAGGTGGCGCGGCGGATGACGCAGGCCGGCGCGACCTCGGCGATCATCGAGTCGGGAGGGCGCGGATCGGGAATCGTCACCGATCGCGACATCCGCACGCGGATCGTGGCGGCCGGGTTGCCGCTGTCAGCCCCGGTGTCGAGCGTGATGACCACGCCCGTGTTCACCGTCACGCCCGATCGGTTGGGCGGTGAGGTGCTGTTCGAGATGCTCGAGCGCGGGATCCGGCACGCACCCGTTGTAACCGAACGCGGACAGCTGATCGGCGTCGTCGAAGACGCCGACCTGTTCGCGGTTCAGCCGCGCTCATGGTTCGGCGCCCGCCGCGCGATCGCCCGCGCTCAGGATCTCGATTCGTTGGCGACGGTCGCCGGGCGGCTGGGCGAAATCGTGATCGATCTCCACGCCTCCAACCTGCGTGCGATGGAGGTCGCGCGGGTGCTCTCCGCGCTCGTCGACGCCCTCACGACGCGGGTGCTCGAGCTATCGAGCGCAGGCTTTCAGCTGCCGAGTGACGGATTAGTGTGGGTCGCTGTCGGCAGCCAGGCACGCCGTGAGCTGACGCCGGCCTCGATCGCGCGCGGCGCGCTTGTCTGCAGTGAGTCACCACCGCAGGCGTGGCGCGATGCCGCCTCGCAGGCGCTGCTGCAGTGCGGATTGGCCGATCAGATCGTCGCCCGCACGCCGCAGCAATGGGCGCTTCCCGACGGCGATGATGAGCTGGCGCTGACGGTGCTCGTCGAGCGCAGGTCGTTGTGGGGGACCCCGCGCGAGCCGCTGCCCGTCGCGGCGAACGGGGTCCGCGAGCAGGTCCTGCAGGCACTCGCGCGCCGCGCGCTCGCGTACGACCCGCCGACCGGGTTCGACGCTGGCGGGGTGCTCGAGTCAGGCGGCCAGCGCAGCGAGCTGCTGGACATCCGCAAAGCCGCAGTGATCCCGATCATCGAGCTGGCACGCTGGGCCGGAGCAGCCGCCGGCCTCGTCGTAGGATCGACGCCGGAACGCCTGACCGCCGCAGCCGCCGCTGACGTGCTCAGCGATGGCGACGCGCGCACGCTCATCGACGCGTTTGAGCTCGCGCTCGAGCTGCGGATCGGGCATCACATGGAGCAGCTGGCTGCGGGCCGGCGTCCGGATGACCAGCTCGTGCCGGCCGCGATCAGCCCGCTGATGCGCGATCACCTCCGCGACGTGTTCCGGGCCGTCTCAGCCGTCCAGCGGGGTCTGCGCAGATGAGGTTGCTCGCGGCGCGCGAGGGCGCGGCAGCCGAGTTCGCTCGCATCGGCAGGCCGCCGGCCGACACCCCGTGGCGCCAAGCTCGGTTCTGCGCCCTCGATCTCGAGCTGACGGGCCTCGACCCTCGAACGAACGAGATCATCGCGATCGGCGCCGTTCCGATCGAGGACGGTCGCGTCGTGCTCGGTGGATGCATGTACACGCTGGTGCGTACGACCAAGCGCTCAGACCACGCGGCGGTGCTGGTGCACAAGCTGCGAGTTCCCGACCTGGCCGGCGCGCCGCCACTTGAGGAGGCGGTCGAGATGCTGCTCGAGGTGCTCGCTGGGCGCGTGCCGGTGTTCCATACCGCGTGGGTCGAGCGCAGCTTCCTGACGCCGCTGTTCTCCAAGCGCCGCGTCCGGCTGCCGGCGGCTGCCGATACGGAGGCGCTGGGACGTGCATGGCTTCGCGCTCGCGACGGCGATGCCCCCCAAGCACTGCCGCTCGAGCGGCTCTCGGACATCCTCGGGCAGTCGGCGGAGACCCCGCACCACGCGCTCGGAGACGCGCTGACGACGGCCAAGGCGTTCATCGCGCTGGCGACGCACCTGGATGCGCTCGAGCCGCAAACGGCCGGTTCGCTCGTGCGCGTTGAGGACCGCCTGCGCGGCCCGCGCCGGTTCGGAGCCGGCTAGTCGGCTTTTTGGCTATTTCCAGGCAAATAGCTGGGCTTTCGACGATAGGCCGCCGTTTGGTAGAACAGGATGAATTCACGCTTGTTGCGGTCGGTCTTGCTGGCGATGCTGCTGTCAGCGATGGCGACGCCTGCGCAGGCGTCAGTCCGACAGAGCTGGAGCCTGGTCGGCTTTAGCGCCGCGCACAGCGGCGCCCCGCTCGGCGGACTTGGGCAACCCTCCGCGGCCCCAAGCCAGCAGGCCCTGGCCGCCACGCTCGGGCAGATGACGGGGCTCGAGCCTTCGCAAATTACGACAACGGACGCCTGCGGAGCCGCGCGTCCCGGATTTGTTCGCTGCGACGCGCAGGTGATGATCTTGCGCTCGGCGCGGACCGTCGTGCGCCCGCACGTTGGCGCCCGGAGGCATCAGCGGAGCGTCATTCCGAGTGCCGAGCCTGGCGCGAGCGGCGTGTCCGCAGCCGCGGTCGCCTCGGCGGCCCCACCGCAGGCGGGCACCCCCGCCTTCATCCAGCAGGCATACGACATGGCCTATCTGTCCCAGACCGCCGGTGCGGGAGACACCGTCGCGGTGATCGGGGCGTACGACGATCCAACGTCCGAGTCGGACCTCGCCACATATCGCAGCACCTATTCGCTCGGTGCGTGCACCAGCGCGAGCGGCTGCTTCACCAAGGTCAACCAGTCGGGAGCGCCGTCGCCGCTACCGGGCACAAACAGTGCCTGGCAGATGGAGATCTCGCTCGATCTCGACGCCGTCTCCGCGATGTGTCCGCGCTGCAAGATCTCGCTGGTCGAGGCGAATACGACCTCCTGGAGCGACATGCAGGCCGCCGTCAGCACGGCCGCCTCGATCGGGGCAGACCAGATCTCGGTCAGCTGGTCCTCTCCGGCTGCCTCGCCGCCGGCCGGCAACTTCACATTCCCAGGCGTCGCGACGGTCGCGGCGACCGGCGACTTCGGCTACACCGGAGTCGGGCAGGACAACTACCCGGCGGCGTATACGGACGTGACCGCTGCCGGCGGAACGAAGTTGACGTCCGCGAGCAGCGGCGTCGGAGCTCGCGGCTTCGCGGAGTCGGCCTGGTCGGTGGACCGCGCCGGGATGTCGGCCGGTTCGGGATGCGACCTCAGCCTCACAAAGCCCCCGTACCAGACGGATTCCGGATGCACCGCACGCGCCTACGCCGACGTGTCCGCCGATGCGGACCCGAGCACGGGCTTGGTCGTCTACGACAGCGGCAAGGGCGGATGGATCGTGGCCGGCGGAACCAGCCTGGCCTCGCCGCTGATCGCGGCCTACTACGCAGCCACCGGCCTGAGTGCGCCCACGCCGCAGTGGGCCTACGCCGACAGCGCGCTGCTCAACGATCCGATCAGCGGCTCGAACGGCACCTGCGGCACGGTCATCACATATATCTGCGTCGCCCGCGGCGGCTATGACGGCCCGACCGGGGTCGGCAGCATCTCGGGCACGGTCGCGGACGGCGCGCCCGGGATCGGCGGCCCGAGCGTCGGCACCGGTACGGCCAACTCGTATGCGCAGACGGTGACATCGTCAAGCGCAACACTTGTTGGTGGCGTCTTCCCCAACGGCCTGGACACCACCTACTGGTGGGAGTACGGCACGAGCACCGCCTACGGGCAGCAGACGCCCGTCGCGGACATCGGGTCGACCCGCACCCCGGTAACGGTCAACGACACGCTCAACGGGCTCGCCCCGCGGACCATCTACCACTACCGGCTCGTGGCCAAGAACTCGCTCGGCACAAGCTACGGCTTCGACTACGGGCTGACCTCGGCGGTCCCGCCACCGGCGAACACCAGTCCACCTTCGATCACCGGCGGCGCTCGCCAGGGCCAGAACCTGTACACCAGCGCCGGCTCGTGGACGCCCGCCCAAACGAGCTTCTCCTACCAGTGGCAGCGCGATACCGGCAGCGGGTTCGCAAACGTCGTGGGGGCCATCGGCTACAACTACCTGCTCGGCAGTGCCGACCTGAACGCGAGCGTGCGCGTGATCGTCACCGCGTCGAACGGCTCCGGCACGGCTTCGGCCACCAGCACGAGCATCGGACCGGTGCTCTCCGGCGCGCCCGTCAACACCGCCGCCCCGACAATCAGCGGCACCCCGCAGCGACTCGCGGTGCTGACGTTGAACGGCGGCAGCTGGAATCCGGCACCGTCGACCTTCGTCATTAAGTGGCAGCGAGACACGGGCGGCGGCTTCGCCGACGTCGGCGGCGCGGTCGGCTCCTCCTACGCGCCGGTGAAGGGCGACGAGGGCGCGATGCTGCGGGTTGTGCTCACCGGTCGGAACCCGTTCGGGCTTGCCGACGCGACCAGCGCCGCTGTCGGTCCGGTGATCGCCAACGCCCCTGCCACGAGCATCACGCCGACGATCAGCGGTACGGCGAAGCGCGGCTTCTCGTTGACGGCGTACCCGGGTGCCTGGACGCCGGCTGACAACACGTTCTCCTATCAGTGGCAGCGCTGTGACACGACCGGCGCCGGCTGCAGTGCGATCACCGGCGCGACGTCGCAGGTGTACACGGTCGCGCTCGCCGACGAAGCCTCGACGTTGCGCGCCGTCGTGACCGCCACCGATCCCGACGGCGGCCTGTCCCGTTCGAGCACGGCCACGGCGACGATCGGCGCCGCGCCGCCGACTAACCTCACGGCGCCGTGGCTGACCGGTGAGCCGCGTCTCGGGGCCACGCTAACGACGACCCCGGGCACGTGGACGCCGTCGGACTCGGTCCTCACATACCAGTGGCAGCGCTCGAGCGCTTCCGGCTATCAGGACATCACGGGTGCAATCGCGAAGACGTACACGCTCACCGGTGCGGACGTCGGCAGCACCATCAGGGTGATCGTCACGGCCACCAACGTCGATGGGACGCAGGCAGCGATCCCCGCCGCGTCGTTGGCCGTTGGACAGCCGCCGGCAAACCTGACGGCACCGGCCGCGCCATCGGGAACGTTGATGGACACCTCTGCGCTGACCGCCGACCCGGGCACCTGGGACAGCACGCTGTACACCGGCTCCGGACCATCGACGCTCAGCTACGGCTATCAGTGGCTGCGCTGCCCGGCCAGCGCGACCGTCGCAACCGGCTGTGCGACGCTGAGTGCTGGGTCCAGCTACCGCCTGGCCGTCGCTGACATCGGGAACCGGATCGCCGTCAAGGTCACCGCGACGACGGCGGGCGGCTCGACCGTGGCGCTGGGCGCGCTGACGGGTGTGATCAGCGCGAAGCCACTGGTCAACCTGACGCCGCCGGCGATTTCGGGCATCCCCCAGATTCCGCTGACGCTGACGGCTACGCAAGGCGCCTGGAACGGCGCGGTCAACACGGTTGCGTACGTCTGGAGCCGCTGCGACCTCAGTGGCTCCGGGTGCGCGGCGGTGATGACCGGAGCGCGGTATCCGTTGACTCCGGCCGACCGTGGTTCGACCTTGAAGGTGACAGTCACCGCGAGCAGTCCAGGGAACTTGGTCAGCGCCTCGAGCGCGCCGGTGACCGTGGCCGACCAGCCGCTGCCACGGTTGACGACGGCAGCGTCGATCATCGGGATTGTCGTGCGGCTCAACTGGGTGCACGCGAATCCCGGTAACTGGACGAACTCCCAGTCGCTGACTTATCAGTGGTTGCGCTGCGACTCGGCGGGTGCTGCGTGCCAGCCGATCAGCGGCGCCACCGGTATCTACTACTACGCTGTTGAGGCTGACGTCGGTCATGTGCTGACGGTCCAGATGACCGCCACGAACTCCTCCGGATCGACGCAGGCGACCGTCGCTACGAGCTCGCCGGTGGCAGCGAACCCACCGGTGCTCGGATCGGCGCCGGTCATCCTCGGTGTCGCCCGCGAAGGCAGATGGATCGGGTATGCAAGCCTCACCTGGACGAAGATCACGTCCGATACCACGATCACGGCGCAATGGAAGCGTTGTCAGGCGGACGGCACCGGTTGCCAAACGATTCCCGGCGCGAACGCCGGCGTGTACCTGCTGGTCGGTGCTGATGCGGGGGCCAAACTGATGGTCACGGTGACCGCGGCCAACCCCGATGCGGTTGTTGTCGCGAGCTCGCAGCTGACTGCGGTCGTGCTGCCGGCGCCGCCGGTGGCGCGGGTCCTTCCGGCCGTCTCCAAGGACGTCGGAAATGTCGGCGACGTCCTCACCCTGACGCCGGCGACGTGGACCGGATCGGTGAGCTCGACCGTCGATCAATTCCAGCGCTGCACCACGGCATGTATCCCGGTCGGGGTTGTCGGGGCCAGGTCGTACACGATCAGCGCGGCCGACGCCGGCGCGGTCCTGCGTGCGACCGAGACGGCCACGAATGCAGGCGGTTCGACGGTCGCCTGGTCCTCGTCATACGTCGGGCCGGTGCGTTCGGCGGCCTCGGGCTCGGCGATTCTGGCCGGTGGTGCGGCGGCAATGGTGCGAAACGTCCGCGGAGTTGCGATCGCGCTGGCGACGCTGAGCCCGCCCGCCGCAACTGCCGCAACCGCAGCCGGCGCCGGTCGGCACCCGGCGGCAGCGGTGCTGAGACTGCGCCGCGCCGGCGGCGTCCAGGGGCCGCTTCGCGCCTGGGCCTGCCCGCTGTCTGGCAAGCGTGGTGCACGGCCGCCGGCCTGCACGCGCGCGACCACCGTGGGATCGACAGCGCTCCTGAAACTGACCGGAGTTTCAGCTCATGGCAAGATCCGCGTCGTCGTGGTCCGGCGCGCCCACTGACGGCGCCGGGGGGGGCCCGCGACGCCGCGCTCAAGTTCGAGCGCGATTTGGCCGTTGTTAAGCCCGTATGCGCTTACGTCCACTGCGGCTCGCCTGGCTGCTGATGCTGCCGCTTGCGATGGCTGTGCCGGCAAACGCGTCGGCTGCGGCAACCGTGCCGGCTGAGCGCGCGCTCGCGGCGACAGTCACGCAGATGACGGGGCTCGCGCCTTCTGCCCTCACGGCCCAGGCCGTGTGCGCGCCGCCGGAGCCCGGCAGAGCCAGCTGCCAGGCTCAGGCACTGGTGTTGCGCGCGGGCCGTGCGCTCGCACGTCCACGCGTGCATGCCTGGCACTCACGGCAGGCTCGTGCGGCCGTTGGGGCTGCTATCACGCCCGCGATCACCCCGCCAGAGCCCGGCACGCCCGCGTACCTCCAGCAGGCCTATGACATGACGTACCTGTCTCAGACCGGCGGCAGCGGCGATACGGTCGCGATCGTCGACGCATACGACGACCCGAACGCCGAGACGGATCTGGCGACATATCGCAGCACGTACGGCCTCGCTCCGTGCACAGCCGCGACTGGTTGCTTCACAAAAGTCAACCAGGGCGGCAACCCCTCGCCGCTGCCGGCGCAGGACGACAGCTGGGAGATGGAGATCTCGCTCGATCTTGATGCCGTGTCCGCCCTCTGCCCGCAATGCAAGATCTTGCTGGTCGAGGCCAACAGCAACACTGCGTCCAACCTCCAGGCTGCGCTCGGGCGGGCGGCCGCGGTGGGGGCTAAGCAGATCTCGAACAGTTGGACCATGCCGAGCACGTCGGTCCCGCACGGCAAGTTCACGTTTACGGACGTCGCGGTGGTCGCGGCGAGCGGCGACCACGGATTCGTCGGCTCGGGCAACAGCAATTACCCGGCCGCGTTGGCTGATGTGACAGCCGCGGGCGGAACCAGCCTCGCGGCCGCGGGCGATGGTGTGAGCCCGCGTGGATTTGCCGAATCCGCCTGGTCGCCGGGTGCCGACCCATTGTCCGCCGGCTCAGGCTGCGATCTGAACGTCACCAAGCCCTCGTATCAGAGCGACAGCGGCTGCACCGGCCGCGCCTACTCCGATCTGTCCGCCGACGCCGATCCGCAGACCGGGCTGCTCGTGTATGACAGCGCTCAGGGAGGGTGGGCCGTGATCGGCGGCACCAGCCTCGCGTCGCCGCTGATCGCCGGCTACCTGGCGGCAGCCGGAATCACGGCGGTCACGCCGCAATGGGCGTACGCCAAGAGCGCGCTGTTGAATGACCCGATAAGCGGCTGGAACGGAACGTGCGCGACCGTGATCTCCTACATCTGCGCCGCCCGCACCGGCTACGACGGCCCTACCGGCGTCGGTAGCATCTCCGGTGCCATCGCGCTCGGCGCGCCCGGGCTCGGCGGCCCGAGCTTCGGCTCAGGGACGTCGAGTACGTACATGGCGAGCGTCGGTTCGCAAACCGCGGTGCTGCAAGCAGGCGTCTACCCCAACGGGCTCGACACCAGCTACTGGTGGGAGTACGGGACGACCACGGCCTACGGCCAGCGTACGGCCACGGTCGACATCGGCTCCGGCCAAGCTCCCGTGCCGGTCAGCGCCGACCTCGGCGGCCTCAGCGCCGCCACCGCCTACCGCTACCGTCTGGTCGCGCAGAACAGCCTCGGCACGAGCTTCGGCTACGACTACTCGCTGACGACGACCGCACAGTCCGCCATCAACGGCACCGGCACCGGCAACGGCAGCGGCCGCGGCAACGGCACGCAAACGGTCAGCACGATCTCTGCGCCGCCTGCCGGACCGTCGAACGCGACCGCGCCAAGCATCAGCGGCACCCCACGGCGCCGCGTGTCGCTTCGAGCCGGTCTCGGCTCGTGGAATCCGGCGCCGAGCGGCTACGCGATCCAGTGGCAACGCGCCAGCGGCGGCGCATTCGCAGACATCAGCGGTGCGGAGGGGTCCTCATACACGCCGGTCAAGGCCGACGAGCACGGATACCTGCGGATCGTCGTTTCCGCTCGGAATGCCTCCGGATCGGCGAGCGCCGTCAGCGCACCGGTGGGCCCGGTGAGCTGGAATCCGCCGGTGCGAGGGAGCGCCCCGGTGATCACCGGCGCCGCACGTCAGGGAAGCCTGCTGCGCTACCGCGCGCCGGTGTGGAGGGCCACGACCCCGGACACGACCTTCTCGATGCAATGGAAGCGCTGTCGGCGCAACGGCACCGGCTGCCGGCCGATCCGTAGCGCCGGCGCGGGGCGCTACCGGCTGACCGGCGCCGACGCCGGCCACAGGATCGTGGTGAGCGTCACCGCGACCAACCCCGACGCGAGCATCACCACGATCTCAGCACCGAGCGCGATCGTCGTCGCGGTCCGGCCCGCGCATCCGCGCGCGCCCCGGTAGTAGCGATCGGGTCAGAACAGCTGCAAGTAGCGATCGAGCTCCCACTGGGTGATCTGCTCGTGCGCGAGCTGCCACTCGCGGCGCTTGACGTCGATGTAGTAGTCGACGTAGTCACCATCGCGGGTCTTGCCGAGCGCGGCACGAAGCGGCTCGTTGCGCTCGAGCTCGCGGGTGGCGTCGAGCAGGTTCGCGGGAAGTAGGTCGATCCCGCCCGCGGCCCGCTGCTCCGGGCTCATCGTGTACAGGTTCGCCGTGTTCGGCTCGCCGGGGTCCAGGCCGCGCTCGATCCCGTCCAGCCCCGCGGTCAGCATCGCCGTGGCTGCAAGGTATGGGTTGCACGAGCCGTCGACCGTGCGGTCCTCGATCCGTCCTGAATCGGGGATCCGCAGCATTTGCGTGCGGTTGTTGTAGCCGTAGCTGATGTACGCGGGAGCCCATGTCGCACCGCTCGTCGGGGCGCCGATCACCAGGCGCTTGTACGAGTTGACGGTCGGCGCGGTCAGCGCGATGTACGCCTTTGCGTTGGCCTTGAGACCGCCGATGAAGTTGTAGGCCAGCTCGGATAGTCCGAGCCCGCGAGGATCCTCGGAAGGCTCGCGTTGGAATACGTTCTCGCCGTCTTTCCACAGGCTGACGTGGAAGTGGCAGCCGTTGCCCGTCAGGTTTGCGAACGGCTTGGGCATGAACGTCGCGATCAGCCCGCGCTGTTGGGCGAGTGACTCGACCATGTAGCGATAAAACACGGCGCGGTCGCATGTTGTGAGCGCGTCGGCGAACTGGAAGTTCTGCTCGAACTGGCCATTGGCGTCCTCGTGGTCGGTCGCGTAGTTGTCCCACCCCAGCCCGGTGACGAACTTCGAGACCTGGGAGACGAAGTCGAGGTTGCGCGTCAGCGCACGCATGTCGTAGCAGGGAAGGTCGAGCGTGTCGAGGGGGTCCGCCACCTCGATCCCGCCGTCCGCGCTGCGCCGGACCAGGAAGTACTCGAGCTCGGCGCCGATCTTCAGCTCGTAGCCCTGCTCGGCCAGCCGCGCGAGCGCGTGGCGCAGAATCGTGCGCGGGCAGAACGGCCACTCCTCGCCCTCGACCGTGATGTCGCAGGCGAACCGCGCAACGTTCGGCTGCCACGGCAGGATCGTCAGGGTCGTCGGGTCGGGCATCGCGATCATGTCCGGATCGTGCGGTCCCTGGCCGACGTCGCCGGCGGCGAATCCGGCGAATCCGGCGCCATCGGTGAGCAGATCGTCGAGATGGTGGGCCGGCACGAGCTTGGCGCTGGGCTTGCCGTGCATGTCGACGAACTGGGCGAACAGGAACTCGATGTCGCCGTCCTTCACGATCCGCCGGACATCGTCGGCATTTTGGGGTTGCTTGGTCATAGCCAGCGAGGCTATCCGTGGAGGTGGGACGGGGGCAATGGCTCCGAACACTGCTAAGCGCGGGCTAGCATGTTCGACTCGCACATAGGAGGTGCAACCGGCCAGTGTCAGTCAACGTGCAACCAGGTTCAGGTCTGCGGGGACTCCGTGAGGAGAACCACACGCTCTACGGCGTGATCAAGCTGGTCTCCTCCTCGCTCGAGGTGATGCCGATGCTTGGAGGCGTGGTCGACCTCGCGACCGAGGCGACCGGCTGCCACGCGTGCTTCATCTACCTGCTCGAGGACGCGCGCCTGACGATCCGAGCCGCCTCGCCGGTGTTCGCCGACGCTGTCGGCAAGGTCCAGTTCTCCGTCGAGGAGGGTCTCACCGGCTGGGTGGCGCGGCATCGGACCCCCGAGTTCATCCGTGACCAGGCGATGGAGGACCCGCGGATGAAGTACGTGCCGATGTTGCAGGAGGAGCGCTTCCAGTCGATGGTCGCGGTCCCGATCCTCGCCCGCTCAGGCGACACGATCGGGGTGATCGTGTTGCACACCCGGGCACCGCACGAGTTCACCGAGGACACCGTCAAGCTGCTCGTTCACATCGCCTCACTGGTCAGCGGCGCGATCGAGAACGCGCAGCTGTATGCCCGTGAGCGACAGCGCGTCGACGCGCTGACCGACCTCTCCGCCCTGGCACAGCAGGTCGCTGCCGCCGGCGATGCCGGTGAGCTTGGACCGGCGGTCGCCCGCGGCACCCGCCAGTTGCTCGGCGCCGAGGTCTGTCAGATCTACCGGCTTGATGCGGACGGAAGCGGGCTTGCGCTGCTGGCCTCCTCTCCGGAGACCGTGCTGACGCCGACGCTGTCGGCATCGGGCCTGCTGCTTGCCGCGCTCGAGGGACGCGGCGCACGTCCGGCGGCCCAGTCGCTATGGCCAGAGCTGAACGTCGCCGATGTCCTCGTGACCGCGCTGTCGGTCGGCGGAGAGCGCGTCGGCCTGCTGTGCGCAGGCTCGCCGCACGGACAGACGTTCGGCGAGGAAGACACCGAGATGGCTCGGGCGATCGCGCACCTGACGGCGATCGCGATCAAGCGCGCGGAGCTGATCGAGGGCCTGACCAACGCCAACATCGTCAAGGACCTGTTCGAGGCGCTCGCGGCCGGCGCGACCGCGTTCGCGGTCGGGAAGGCGGCCGAGGTCCGCTGCGATCTCAGCGCCCCCTACCTGATGGTCTGCGCTGAGCCGGCCGCCGGGCGCGAGCAGGGCTCAGGCGAATGGCGCGAGGCGGCCGAGGTCGTGGGCCGCGGCCTCGCGGAGCTCGCAGCGCGCTCGGCGATCGAGGCCGGCCCTGGACCGGTGCGCGCGCTGCTTGCGATCGGCACCCGGCGCGCGCAGCGGGTCGAGGAGGTGCTGCGCAGCTGCCGTGAGCTCGGGGAGACCGCCGGCGCGGCGATCGGTGTCAGCGAGCTGCGGGATCTGCCGGCGGCCGCCACGCGCGCCTACCGGGAGGCACTCGACGCGGCCAAGATCGGCCGCGCGTTGCTCGGCCCCGGCGGGGCGATCCCCTACTCGCAGCTCGGCGCCTACCGCTATCTCGTGCAGATCGCGCCCGAGGATGCGCCGCACGATCGGATGCGCGCGGCTGTCGATCAGCTGATCAGCTACGACAACAAGCGCCGCACGGCCTTGCTCGACACACTCGAGCGCTACCTGGCCGAGCGGCGCAGCGTGATCGAGAGCGCGCGGGCGCTCTACATCCATCCGAACACGCTGCGCCAGCGGCTTGCGCGGATCGAGGAGCTGACGGGGCTGGCGCTCGACCAGGACGACCTGCTGTCGCTCGAGCTCGCGATCAAGCTGGCGCGGCTCCACGGTCGCCCGGGTGGCTCCGGCTCACGGCCGGCCTCGGGCCGCGACTCGCTTTCGTAGCTCAGTCGTCCTCGACGAGGAAGACGGGTAGCTTCGCCTTCCGGCGCACCCGCTGGGGCTCCTGCGTCCACATGAAGTCGCTGAGGAATCGGTTGCGATCTGAGTCGGCGGCCATCACGATCGCATCGCAGCCCTTCGCGGCCGCCTCTTTGAGGATCCCCTTGGTCGCCTTGCGCGTACCGAGTACGTGAGCGGTCGCTTCGATCCCCTTGCGCTTCAGCCGGCTGATTGCTTTGCCGACGATCTCGCGCTGCTCGGCCCACTCGCGCTTGGTCGGCAGCAGCCCAGGGGTCTGAAGCCCGAAGGAGACGCCGTGGACGCGCGCGATCGAGAACACGTGCACGCTCGCGCCGGAGGATTTGGCGAGCTCGACCGTGCGCTCGATCGCGGCGTTCGGGATCGGTCTCCCTTCGGAGGCGAGCAGGATCCGCTGAAACTGATGGCTGTCCGTCAGCGGATCATCCTGCACGGCGGCCGCAGCGGCGCTCACGGGCCGCTGCCGTCAGGGGCGGCGGGAACCGTCGTCGACGGCGTACTCGCAACCGGTGAGGCATGCTCGGGACGCTTGTCCTCGACGTACTTGCGCCACCAGTAGAACACCAGGTAGGACAGCAGCGTCGCGATCCCGATGAAGTAATACGGGAGCGTCTTGCGTCCCGCGGCGTTGCACGTGCAACTGGCGTACACGGGGCCGCCGTAGAAATAGATGATCGCGTAGATCCCGGCGATCAGGAGTGCCACGTACTTCATCCACTCCGGCAGCTTGAACGGCCGTCGCACGTTCGGGCGGTGCTTGCGCAGCAGGAAGTAGCCGATCAGCACTGGGATGAACGAGGCGAGGTAGCCGACGTTCGAGAACGTGTAGATCTCGACCGCGCCGCCCATGAACACGACCGCGATCGAACACGCGACGTTGAACCACATCGAGCGGCTCGGCACCCCGTGCTTGTTGACCTTCTGGAAGAAGCGCGGGAACTGCCCGTCGGTCGACATCTGATGCAGCGAGCGGGCGGTGCCCGTGATCGCGTTCAGCGCCGAGAGGATCAGCGCGAGGATCAGCATGATCGCGATCAGCCACTCGAGCAAGCTGCTGCCGGCGCCGGTCCCGAACACCTTCGAGGCGAACGTCACGAACATCGTCTTCGGGTCGACCAGCGCCGCGTTGCCGAGCGCCGGGAGCCCGACGACGATGATGAACGCGACTGGGATCATCGTGTAGATGAAGAGGCCGTACAGGCCCTCCGCGTTCATCGCGATCTTCGCGTCGCGGTCCGGGTTCTTCGTCTCGCCGATGTAACAGGCCGCGGCTTCCATCGCGATCACGTTCCACGTCAGCAGGAACGAGAACGCGATGTACAACGTCAGCCAGCCATGGCCGAACAGCGGGGTGAAGAAGCCGGTCAGGTTCGTGTGGCGGAAGTGCCACAGCCACGAGAAGTCGACGGCGCTGGGATTGAAGATCCAGGCAATCGCAAGGAACGTCAGCGGAATCATCGACAGCAGCGCGAGCGTCGTCGCGAATACCGTGCCAAATCGCAGCCCCATCACCGCGGGGATCGCCAGCAGCAGCAGGCCGCCGACCGAGATCCCGACGGTCCACCACGCGATCGGGGTGTTGATCGGCGTGAACCCGGAGGTCGAGAGGTTGAAACGGTCGACGATGTAGAACGACGCCAGGATCATGTTCAGCGGCGCCACCGGGAACCATCCGAGCCAGTACGCCCACGCGGTGAAGCCGTTGACGTGCTCGGCGAAGCGCGGCCAGCGGTCCTTGTATGCCGGGTAGGCGTACGACGGCAACCCGCCCGAACGGTCGGGCATCATCGCCGAGAGCTCCGCGAGCAGCAGGCAGACGATGTAGCCGGTGATCGTGATGAAGACGATCACCGGGACTGATGCAGCACCAAGCTCGGTCACCATCACCGGAGCGATTCCCGTCACGAGGATCGTCCCCGCAAGGCCGATCACGAATGCGCCCCACCAGTTGGTGGTGCGCGGCAGTCCGCCAGCTTCGTAGACGAGTTCGTCGAATTCCGGCGCGGAGTCGTCCGCCATGAGCCCTCCAGGTTTATGTATCCGGCAGCAGAAGCCGGTTTAGGCTGACACGTGCCCCGGATGTGTCCCAGTCGCGAAGCGAACACAATTGCGGGGCCCAACATGGAGCACTTGGACACATTCCTAGCCAAGCAACCGCCGTTCGACGGAATCGACCCCGATCAGGTGCGGGAATTGGCCGCCCGTGCGGTGGAGCGCCACTACGAGTCCGGCGAGCACGTGCTGATCGAGGACGGACCGCCGGCGACCGGGCTGTGGGTGGTGGTGAGCGGGTCGATGGACATCGTCCACGAAGGCGAGGTGATTCAGGTGCTCGAGCCGGGTGAGTGCTTCGGGCACCCATCGCTGCTGACCGGGATGGCGCCCGCATTCACGATCCGCGCGCGTGAGCCGTCGATGTGCGCGATGCTCGGGGAGGCCGAAGGCCGCCGCGTGCTCGGCACCGAGGCGGGTGCCGCGTTTGTGGCGAGCTCGATGCGCAAGCGCCTGACCCGCGCCGGGCACACCGTCCATGCGCTGCTCGACGTCGGCACGACGCCGATCTCGGCGATCATGCGCCCGGTCGAGTTCTGCGACCCTGAGGCGAGCGTCCGGGATGCGGCGCGCCGGCTCGGCGACGCCGGCGTCCGCGCGCTGCTCGTCGATCTCGGCTCGGAGGAGACCGGGATCGTGACCGACGCCGAGATCCGCGCCGCGGTCGCGAACGACAGCGCAGTACTGGACGGTCCAGTTCGTGTGATCGCGCGGACGCCCGTGCCGTCGGTCCCGGTCCGGCAACTCGCCGTCGAGGCGACCGTCGACATGGTTGCCGCGGGCGCCGAGCACCTTGCCGTGCTCGACGGCGCACACGTGTGCGGCGTCCTGTCCGCGGGCGACCTACTCGGGCTCGATGCGCGCAGCCCGATCGCGCTTCGGCACATGATCCTCGGAGCGGCCGACGAGGAAGAGCTGTTCCGGGCTGTCGGGCAGCTGCCGAAGCTGTTCCTGTTGCTGAGTCGGGCCGGGGTTCCGTCGCGCGATGTTGGGCGCGTGCTGAGCCTCCAGCACGATGCCGTCGTCGCCCGGCTGGTCGATTTCTCGATGCTGCGCCGGGGCGCGGCGCCACTGCCGTGGGCATTCCTCGACCTCGGGAGCGCGGCGCGGAGGGAGTTCACGCTCGCCTCCGACCAGGACAACGCGCTCGCATACGGGAACCCCGAGGCGGGGCAGGAGCAGGCGGTCGACGCCTACTTCGAGCAACTCGGATCCGACGTCAACGACGGCCTCGCGCGGTGCGGGATCGGAGTCGACAACAACGGCGTGCTGGCCGGCAGGCGGCTGTGGCGGATGTCGAAGGTCGAATGGCTGCGGACGTTCGACGAGTGCCTGCAGATTCCCGATGAGTCCCACCTGATCAGGGCCACCGTGTCGTTCGACTTCCGCCCGGCCGCCGGCGGGCTCGGGCTGGTTCCCGACCTCACCGAACGGATGCGTGCGGCGCGCCGGTATCCGGACTTCATGCGCCTGATGGCGCGGACCGCGACGGGGTATCCGGTGGCGCTCGGCTTCCGGGGTCAGCTTGCCGTCGAGAAATCCGGACCAGCGGCCGGGAGGCTCGATCTCAAGCGGGGAGCGATCATCCCGATCGTCAACCTGGTCCGCTTCCATGCGCTCGCCAACGGCATCACGATCTCCCCGACGCAGGACCGGATCGAGGCGATTGCCGGCGTCGGCGCGATCGATCGGGCGCTGGCGGACGCGCTGAGTGAGTCATTCTCGCTGATCACCCGCGTCCGTTTCGAGCATCACGCGGCGCGGATCGCTGCCGGTGCTGCGCCGGACAACCTGATCGATCCAAGTGCATTGCCGCCGATCGCGCTTGGCGATCTGCGTGAATCGCTGCAGGTGGTGAGGCGCGCCCAGAAGCACCTCGGGGTGTGGACGCCCGCCGGGAAGTAGTTCGTTAACGGGTTCTCAACGCCCGGCTGTGGCGCGCAACCACATTTGCACGCAAAAGTGTGCTCGTGGACGCCATTGGAGGCGCCTCAGGCACGCTCTACGCTCACCAGCATGTGCGGGATAGCCGGTCTCTACATGAAATCCGTTGTGCTTCACGAGCAACTTGGTGAGCTTTTGTCAAGGATGCTCGCCCAGCTCTCGGATCGAGGTCCCGACAGCGCCGGAGTCGCGTTCTACAGGGATCCGGCGCCCGCCGGTTCATGCAAGGTCTCGCTGCATTCACCGTCGGCCGACCCGCGCTGGGACGCGGTCGGCGCCGAGCTCGGCAACGCGTTCGGCGTGCTCTCGCCGCCAAGCGTGCGTGCGACGCACGCCACGTTCGTGATTGCCACCGATGCCGAGGATGCACAGGCCTGGCTGTCTGAGCACCACCCGGAGCTGACGCTGATGAGCGCCGGGCGATCGATCGAGATCTACAAGGAAGCGGGCTCGCCGCTGGAGTTCGTGCGGCGCTTCGCGTTGCCCGAGATCGGCGGCAGCCATGCGCTTGGCCACACGCGGATGGCGACCGAGAGCCGGGTCACGACCGAGCACAGTCACCCATTCTCGACGGGCCTCGATCTGTGCCTGGTGCACAACGGTTCGCTTTCGAACCACAACCGCTTGCGCCGCACGCTCGCCCGCGAGGGCATCCGCTTTCGCACGGACTGCGACAGCGAGGTGGCTGCCGGCTATCTCACCTGGCGGTTGCGCGAGGGTGACGGCCTCGAGCAGGCGCTTGAAGGATGCCTCGAGGATCTCGACGGCTTCTACACATTTGCCGTTGGCACCGCCGACGGGTTCGCGGTCCTGCGCGATCCGATCGCGTGCAAGCCGGCGGTGATGGCCGAGACCGACGAATGGGTCGCGATGGCGTCCGAGTACCGCGCGATCGCGGTGCTGCCCGGAGCTGAGGACGCGACCACATGGGAGCCCGAGCCCGGGCGCGTGTACAGCTGGGGCACGTCCGCGGTGCTGTGATGGCGGCGGTCGACGCCACCCGGGAGGCACTGTCGTTTGACCTCGCGAGCGACAGCGTGCGCGAGCTCAACCAGCGACTGCACTCAGGCTCAGCTGAGGGTGCGCACGTCCGAGTGCTCAACCCCGGCGGTAAGCACGCGATCGCGGTCGGCCTCGACTCGCCGTACGAGGTCGAGATCGAAGGCCACGTCGGTTACTACTGCGCGGGCATGAACAAGCATGCGATGGTGCGGATCCGTGGCAACTGCGGCGTCGGCGTCGCCGAGAACATGATGTCCGGCAGCGTGATCGTCGAGGGCAGCGCGTCGCAGTCGGCGGCCGCGACCGCCCGGGGTGGACTGCTCGTGATTCACGGCGATGCCTCCGCACGGTGCGGGATCTCGCTCAAGGGGGCCGACATCGTCGTCAGGGGTTCGGTCGGGCACATGAGTGCCTTCATGGCCCAGCGCGGAGCGCTCGTCGTCTGCGGCGACGCCGGCGAGGCGCTCGGCGATTCCCTGTACGAGGCACGGCTGTTTGTGCGCGGCGCGGTCGCCGGGCTGGGTGCCGATTGCATCGAGAAGGAGATGCGCGCGGAGCACCTGCAGCAGATTGGCGAGCTACTGGAGCGTGCCGGCGTCAGCGGCGTGGCGCCCACAGAGTTCCGCCGCTACGGGTCCGCCCGGCGCCTATACAACTTCCACGTGGACAACCTTGGGGCGTACTGAGCCGTGAGCGCGACGTCCGACGGTAACGGGTGGAATTCGCCCCCGCCCACCCTACGAGAGTCCGCGACGTTCGACCGTACGACGATCGCCGAGATCCAGCGGGCCGCCCGCGAAGGGATCTATTCGATCAAGGGATTTGGCGCCAAGCGCCGCGTCCCGCACTTCGATGACCTGCTGTTCCTCGGCGCCTCGGTGTCGAGGTATCCGCTCGAGGGCTATCGCGAGCGCTGCGACACAGATGTCGTGATCGGCACGCGGTACGCGCGCGAGCCGATCCATCTCGACATCCCGATCACGATCGCCGGCATGAGCTTCGGCGCGCTCTCAGGGCCGGCCAAGGAGGCCCTGGGACGCGGCGCAACAGCGCTTGGGACTTCGACCACGACGGGCGACGGCGGCATGACGCCAGAGGAGCGGGAGCACTCGAGCAAGCTCGTCTACCAACTCCTGCCGTCCCGCTATGGGATGAACCCCGACGACCTGCGGCGAGCCGACGCGATCGAGGTCGTCGTCGGCCAGGGGGCGAAGCCCGGCGGGGGAGGGATGCTGCTCGGCCACAAGATCTCAGACCGGGTCGCGGAGATGCGCGATCTGCCGAAGGGGATCGACCAGCGCAGCGCCTGCCGGCACCCCGACTGGACCGGTCCCGACGATCTCGAGATCAAGATCGAGGAGCTGCGCGAGATCACCGACTGGAGGATCCCAATCTACATCAAGGTCGGCGCGACCCGCACGTACTACGACGTCGCGCTGGCGGTCAAGGCCGGCGCCGACGCGATCGTGCTCGACGGCATGCAGGGCGGCACCGCCGCCACCCAGGAGGTGTTCATCGAGCACGTTGGGATCCCGATCCTCGCTGCGATCCCGCAGGCCGTCGAGTCGCTGCAGGAGCTCGGGATGCACAGGGAAATCCAATTGATCGTCTCCGGCGGGATCCGCAGCGGGGCCGACGTGGCCAAGGCACTGGCATTGGGCGCCGACGCGGTTTCGATCGGCGTCGCGGCCCTGATCGCGATGGGCGACAACGCGCCCGAGCACGACGAGGAGTACCGCAAGATCGGCTCGGCGGCCGGTTACTACGACGACTACCAGGCGGGACGCGATCCGGCCGGAATCTCCACGCAGGAGCCGCAACTGGCGGCCCGCCTGGATCCCGTCGAGGGCGGACGCCGGGTCGCGAACTACCTGCGCACACTGGTGCTCGAGACCCAGACGCTCGCACGCGCCTGCGGCAAGTCACACGTCCACAACCTCGAGCCCGAGGATCTCGTCGCGCTGACGATCGAGGCAGCGGCGATGGCGCGGGTGCCGCTGGCCGGGACGAGTTGGATCCCAGGGGCGCTCGGCGCTTAGCCGCCGCCCCGGGCACGGCCGGGCGTCCCGCCGAGCGCGCGCGTCAGCGTGCTGACGCCGTCCAGCAGCGTCCCGAGCAGCCGCGTCGGGTCCTCGAGGCGGCTGCTCGGTCCCTGGAGCCCGAGGATCGCCGCCAGCGCTCCGGCCCGGTCGAACACGGGGGCCGCGATCGCGTTGACGTCGACGTCGCGCTCGCCGAACACGGTCGCGAAGCCGCGCTCGCGCACGTCCTCGACTTCGCTCGCGAGCCGGCCGCGGTCGGTGATCGTGCGGTCCGTCAGCGCGACGAGGTCACGCTCGCGTGGCAGCGGCCCGCCGCCGAAGGCCAGCATGACCTTGCCGACGGCGGTTGCGTGCGCGATGCTCGGCCGGCCGAGGCGGGCCATGCTGACCACGCTCGAGCGCGATGGAACCGAGTCGACGGTGATCGCCTCGCGCTCGCCGGGCAGCGACAGCGTGGCCGTCTCGCCGGTGCTCTCCATCAGCTCCACGAGCAGCGGCCTGGCAAGCGCCTGGAGGTCAAGGCGGGAGAGCACACGGTCAGCGAGCGTCACCAATGCCAGCCCGAGGCGAAACGGGCGGGTGGGGATGGTTTCATCGCGCTGGACCATCCCTGCGGACTCAAGCGTCGCCAGCAGGCGCGAGGCGGTGCTCGCGTTCACCCCGATTCGCCGTGCGAGTTCGTTGACCCCAAGGCTCGACTCACTGTCGCGCAACTCGTGCAGCAGCGCCAGCGCGCGGGCGACGGAGGCAACGGGACGCGGTCTGCCCGCCGACTTGGGTTGCGCCATAGGCAACAGTATTGCGCTCTGCGCGACGATTGTCTACGATGCGCGGCGCATGTCGTTCGTCCTTGAGTGCCCCAACTGCGGCGTCCGGGAAGTGGCCGATTTCGCGTTCGGTGGCGAGGTGAGCACGCGCCCGCGCGAGACCCCGTCGTTCCGCGAGTTGTGCGAATACAACTACTTCCGTCGCAACGTGGCCGGCGTGCAGCGCGAGTGGTGGTATCACCGCTCCGGCTGCCGCACGTGGTTTCAGGCGGAGCGCGACACGCGGACGAACGATGTCCTGAAGGTCGGTCTTCCAGGGGAGCTCGGCTGATGCGGCGGCTGCCGCAGCAACCCGCCGAGGTGATCGACCGCAACCGGAAGATCACGTTCACGTTCGACGGTAAGAAGGTCGCCGCGCACGAGGGCGACACGATTGGCTCGGCGCTGTTCGCCGCCGGCCAGCGGACCTTCTCCCGCAGCTTCAAGTACCACCGCCGGCGCGGTCTGATGTGCTGCTCGGGCCACTGCCCCAACTGCCTGGTGGCGGTCGACGGTGCGCCGGGGATCCGCGCCTGCACCGAGCCGGCCCGCGACGGGGCGGCGGTCGAGCATCTGAACGCCAAGCCCAGCCTCGAGCACGACGCGATGTCGGTGACGGACACGCTCGGTGGCCCGTTTACGCCTCCCGGCTTCTACTACAAGACCTTCATCCGCCCCCGCCGGATGTGGCCCGTGTTCGAGTGGGTGCTGCGCCACGCGGCCGGGCTCGGAACGCTTCCGGAGACCCAAGCCGAGCGAACCTGGCGCACGGAGTACCGGCGCCGGCACACCGACGTGCTGGTCGTCGGCGGCGGCGCAGCCGGCCTATCAGCGGCGCTCGCGGCTGCCAAGCGCGGCGCCGACGTGGTGCTGGTCGACGAAGGCCCCGAGCCCGGAGGGCGCTTGTTGTGGGAGGGCGGCCACGAGCAGGCGCGCACGCTCGCCAAACAGGCCCGCGAGGCCGGCGTCGAGATCCTGTCCAATGCGCCCGCGCTCGGACACTTCGACGGCCTCGTCGCGGTATGGCAGGACTCGACGCTGCACCAGATCCGCGCCCGCCACCACATCTATGCCACCGGCGCGATCGAGCAGCCGCTCGTGTTCCCCGGAAACGACCTTCCGGGCGTGATGCTCTCCGGCGGTGCGCGCCGGCTGGCGAGCCTCTACGGCGTCGCCCCCGGCACCCGCGCGGTGATCGTCACGACCTCCGACCGTGGGACCAGGACCGCGCTCGCGCTGCAGGCGGTCGGGGTCGAGATCGCCGTGGTCGCAGATCTACGCTCGCACCCCTCACGGGCCGCGACCCGGCTGGCCGCGAACGGGATCGAAGCCTTGCAAGGGTGGACGGTGGCTGCGGCGCGCGGCCACCGCGCCGTCACCGGCGCCGTGCTCGCACCGCTCGCCGCGCTTACGGGCGCATCCGCGCCCAGCGACCGTCGCGAGCTCGAATGCGACCTGCTGATCATCTCCGGGGGCGACGCCCCGGCCACCTCGCTGGTCAGCCAGGCCGGCGCCACGACGGTCTACGACGAGACGACCGGCCGCTTCCGCATCGGCGAGCTACCGGCCGGCGTGACCGTCGCCGGACAGCTCGCGGGTGAGGGCGACTGGGGCATCGCCGCGGAGTCCGGGGAGCTGACCGGACTCGAGGCTGCCCGGGCCCTCGGGCTTGCCGAGAACGGTGCTGCCGCACGCCGCGCAGAGATCGGAGCACGGCTCAAGTCCGCCGCCCGCGGTCAGTTCGCAGTCCCGCCGGCGGTGGCGAGCGACGGCGCCGAGGGTCGCGCTTTCACGTGTTTCTGCGAGGACGTCAGCGCCAAGGACATCGGCCGCTCGGTCAAGGAGGGCTACGACTCGATCGAGCTGTGCAAGCGCTACACGACGGTCACGATGGGACCGTGCCAAGGACGGATGTGCCAGCTGACTTCGATCCGGCTGATGGCCCACGAGACTGGCCAGAAGCTCGAGCAGGTCGGGACGACGACGGCGCGTCCGCCGTGGTCCACGGTGCCGATGGGTGCGCTCGCCGGCAGGCCGATCGAACCCGCCAAGCGTTCCTCGATTCACGGCCGCCACCGCGAGCTCGGCGCCCGGATCCAGTGGGCAGGGGACTGGCGACGTGCCTATGACTACGGCGATCCGGAGGGCGAGGCGCTGGCGGTGCACAGCGGCGCCGGCCTGATCGACGTTTCGACACTCGGCAAGCTGCTGGTCAGCGGCCCCGAGGCAGCCGCCTTCCTCGACCGGCTCTACCCGAACCGGATGTCGACGCTGAAGCCGGGTCGCGTGCGCTACGGCGTGCTGACTTCCGACGCCGGCCGGATCATGGACGACGGCACGGTCAGCCGTCTCGACGAGGAGACGTTCTACGTCACCACCACCTCGAGCGGCGCGGGCGCCGTTGAGCAATGGTTCTCATGGTGGCTGGCGGACTGGCGCATGGACGTCACGCTCAGCGATGTCACCCAGGCTTTGTCGGCGGTCAACCTGGCCGGGCCGAAGGCCCGCAAGATCCTCAGCACGCTGACCGATGCCGACTGCTCCCCCGAAGCGTTCACCTACCTCGACGCTCATCAGGCCAAGGTCGCCGGTGTGCCGTGCCTGCTGCTGAGGATTGGGTTCGTCGGCGAGCTCGGCTACGAGATCCATTTCCCCGCCGCGTATGGGGAGGATCTATGGGATGCCCTGCTGCGAGCCGGTGAGCCGGAAAACATCCGCCCGTTCGGGCTCGAGCCGCAGCGAATCCTGCGCCTGCAGAAGCAGCACATCATCGTCGGTCAGGACACCGACTCGGAGTCGACCCCGTTCGGCGCGGCGATGCCGTGGGCGGTCAAGCTCGACAAGGATGAGGACTTCATCGGCAAGTGGGCGCTCGCGCGGGTCGCCGATCATCCGAGCGAAACGGCGCTCGTCGGGTTCACGATGAGCAACGGCCACGTTCCGACCGAGGGCTCGGTCGTGCTCGACGCGACCGGCGCCGCCGCCGGTCAGGTGACGAGCGCCCGCCGCTCGCGGCAAGCTCGGCCGCGTGATCGGGATGGCCTGGGTGCCGGCTGCACTGGCCAGCGACGGCGCGAGCATCACGATCGCCGACAACGGCTCCAAGCTCGAGGCCTCGGTCGATCACCGAGCCGTTCTATGACCCGCAAGGGGAGCAGCTGCGCTCGTGAGCGCGCTCGCGTTCCTGACGCCGGATGCCGACGCCGGCACGGCGCTCGCGCGCAGCCCGATGGAGCGCAAAGCCCGGGCCGCCGGGGCCACGTTCGAGACCCGCGAGGGCTGGAGCGTCGCAACGGCATATGCGTCGCCAGAGATCGAACGCTCGCGGCTGACCGAGACGGTCGGGTTTGCGGATCGCTCGTCGATGCGCAAGCTCGAGTTGCACGGCGAGGCGCTCGCGTCGCAGGGCTTGAAGCCCGGGATCGCCGAGCGGCGCGACGGTGCGTGGTGGTGTCCGGTCACGCCGGCGCGCGTGCTCGTCCTGGGCGGTTCCGGTACGCTCGAGCTCCCGTCTGGAGTCGCCGTCGTCGACGTCACCTGTGGACTGTCCGCGCTGACGATCGTCGGGCCTGGGCGACGCGAGTTATTGGCGCGCTTCTGCGCAATCGACGTGCGGCCGAAGATCAGCCCGCCGGCCAGCTTCCGTCCCGGCTCGGTCGCAAGAACTCCCGGCTATCTGCTCGTCGAGGATGAGGACCGGCTGCTGGTACTCGTCGGCTGGGCGCTTGGGCGGTACCTCTACGAGGTCGTCGCCGACGCCGCCGAGCATCTTGGCGGGGGTCCGGTGGGCGCCGACGCCCTGACGGAGCCGGCAGATGCGTGAGATCTTCCGCTCGCGCCGGATGTGGCGTCCGCGCCCCGACAGGCTGCGCGACAGCTACGACGTCGTGATCGTCGGCGGCGGGGCGCACGGGCTCGCGACCGCGTACTACCTGGGGCAGCTCGGCGTCAAGAACGTGGCGGTGCTCGAGAAGGGCTACATCGGGTCCGGCGCGGCGGGCCGGAATACGACGATTTTGCGCTCCAACTACAAGACGCCCGAGGGCGCGCGCTTTTACGACCAGAGCGTGAAGATGTACGAGCGCCTGAGCGCCGAACTGGATTTCAACCTGCTGTTCTCACAATGCGGGCACCTGACGCTCGCGCACTCCGACCGCGCGATGTTCGTGATGGCCAACCGCGCCGAGGTCAACCGGCTGCACGGGATCGACTCTCAGCTCGTCGATGCGGCGGAGGTCAAGCGACTGTGCCCGCAGCTGAACGTCTCCGAGGACACGACGTACCCGATCATGGGTGCGTTGTACCACCCCCCAGGCGGGATCATCCGCCACGACGCCGTCGTCTGGGGCTACGCGCGCGGCGCCGATCGCGCCGGTGTCGAGATCCATCCATACACGGAGGTAACCGGGTTCGAGTGCTCGAACGGCCGGATCAGCGCGGTCCAGACGAACCGCGGCATGGTCAAGGCCGGCCAGGTGATCAGCGCGACCGCGGGCTGGAGCACGCTGATCTGTGACATGGCGAGCGTGCCGCTGCCGATCACCACGCACATCCTCCAGGCGTGCGTGACCGAGCCCGTCAAGCCGCTGCTCGACGTCGTGATCGTGTCCTCGCAGATGCACGTCTACATCTCGCAGTCCGACCGGGGGGAATTCGTGATGGGCTCGGAGATCGAGCCGTGGACGACGTATCGGATGCAGGGAACACTGAACTTTCTCCAGGATCTCACCCGCCACACCCTCGAGTTGTTCCCCCAACTCGAGCACGCGCGGCTGCTGCGCTCGTGGGCCGGCCTCTGCGATCTCAGTCCTGACTACAGCCCGATCCTCGGCAAGACCGAGATCGAGAACTTCCACGTCAGCGCCGGCTGGGGAACGTACGGCTTCAAGGCCGCGCCGATCGTCGGCAAGACGTTGGCCGAGCTGGTCCACACGGGGCACACGCCCGATCTGATCGCCCCGTTCGCGCTCGAGCGCTTCTACGAGGACAAGCTCGTCTCAGAGCTCGCTGCCGCGGCCGTCAGCCATTGATGTCCTACGCATCCGCCGACGTTGCGCGCGGTGCGGATCACACCGCGCGACTGCTGATCTCGTGCCCCGATGGCCCCGGGATCGTCGCGGCGGTCTCGAAGTTCCTGTTCGAGCGCGGTGCCAACATCGTCGCCTCGGACCAGTACTCGACCCACCCTGAACACGGGATGTTCTTCATGCGGGTTGCGTTCTGGCTGCCGCAGCTCGAAGCCGAGGGTGAGCGCGCCCGCTTCGAGGCCGCGTTCGGCGAGCTCGCCGCGCGCTTCTCGATGGACTGGCGGATCGCCGGTGCCCACGAGCGAAAGCGAGTGGCGCTGATGGCCTCCCGCGAGGATCACTGCCTGCTCGACCTGCTCTGGCGCCATCGCCGCGGCGAGCTTGAGATGGACGTGGTCTGCGTGATCTCAAACCACGAGCTGCTGCGATCGGAGGTCGAGACGCTGGGGATCGACTACCACGTGATCCCCGTCACGCGGGACACCAAGGCGCAAGCTGAGCAGCAGGCGCTCGGGCTGCTCTCCGACAACGCCGAGCTCGTCGTGCTGGCGCGCTACATGCAGATCCTCAGCGGCGAATTCCTGACAGCCGTCGGCTGCCCGGTGCTCAACATCCACCATTCGTTCCTGCCGGCGTTCGCCGGCGCGGACCCGTACCGCCGAGCCTACGAGCGCGGCGTGAAGCTGATCGGGGCCACCGCGCACTACGTCACCGAGGAGCTCGACGCCGGCCCGATCGTCGACCAGGACGTCCAGCGCGTCGGCCACGGCTACACGGTCGACGACCTCGTGCGAGTCGGGCGCGATCTCGAGCGAGTGGTGCTGGCGCGAGCTCTCCGCAGTCATCTCGACGACCGCGTGATCGCGCACGACGGCCGCACGATCGTCTTCTAGCGCTCGCTGAGCGGCGCGCTCTCGGCGGATTTCGAGGCCAGGGTCGCGACGAGCTGAGAGCGTGACTTCACGCCAAACTCGCGGTAGATCTTCGTCAGGTGCGTCTCGACGGTACGCAAGCTCATGAACAGCGTGCCCGCGATCTCACGGTTGCTCATGCCGGCCACGACCAGCTCCGCGACCCGTTGCTGCGCTGGCGTCAGACCGTCGCTGTGTGCCGGTCGCCGCAGACCGATGCGACCGAGCTCGTCACTGGCTCGGGTGACCCAGATGGTCGCGTGCAGCGGCTCGAGCACGGCCAACGCCTGCTCCAGCGACTGCTTGGCGGCGCTCTTGTGCCTAGCTCGCCGCTGCAGCGTGCCCTTCTCGAGCAGCGTGCGTCCGAGCTCCAGCGGCAGCGGGCGCAGCGCGTGCTCGGCGAGCGCTGCATCCATCGATTCGATCGCGGCGGGGACATCGTCGCGAGCCGCGAGCAGCAGGCCTTGGCAGCGGTACGCGATCGCCACGGCGTTTGGGTTTTCCGCTCGGCGGGCGCGCGACAGCAGGTCATCCAGGACCGGTGCGGACTCCTCCAGGCGCTCGAGCGCGATCAGCGCCTCGATGTCGAGCGACCAGAGGGGAAGCGTGAGCGAGCCAACGAAGCCGCTGCCGCCACCGACCATCGCTTCACGCAACGGCGCCAGGCGTTCGTGTGCCGCGTCCGCCTGCCCGCTCCACAGCTCGACTGCGGCAGCAATCTCGGCCGAGAAGGCGGCGATGAAGTGATCGCCGATCCGGGTTGCCACCTCGATCCCGTCATTCGCGCGCGCGCGCGTTTCGTCGAGGTCGCCGTGGCGGGCCGCCACGAACGCCTGCAGCCAGCGGACGTAGGACTCGCCCTGCTCGTCGCCGAACTGTTGGTTCGCCTCGACCGTCTCGCGCGTGAGCCGCTCGGCTCGCTCGTCGTTGCCGGACTCCCATTCGAGGTGTGCGAGATGGAACAGGAGGCCGAGACGGTCGAACTCGTCGCCCTGCTTGACAGCGACTGCAAGCGAGCTCTCGAGTAGGGGCCTGGCGGCGTCGAGGTCATCTGACCAGAACAGCTGGCAACCCAGCGACGTACTGGGCCGGTGGTAGGCGGGCATCTGGCCAACGCGGTTCTCGAGTGCGATCGCACGGGCCATCACGTCTCGCTGGATCCCCTCACCGTTGAAGAACGCCCCGATGCCCTGTCCGCCGAGAGCTCCGCAGAGCAGCCCCTCGTCGCCGGACTGCTCTGCGCGCTTGACCGCTGCCGCCGCGTGCTCGAGCCCGTCGGCGTAGCCTCCGCGGTTTGCCCATACCTCCGCGAGCAGGCCCTCGATCTCGGCGGCGACGCGGTGGTGATCACCGGCCTCCACCAGCGCCTCTTCATACAGGGCCGTGGCAACCTCGAAGTCGTCCGAGCGGGTCAGCGCCAGCTGCTTGAGCGCGCGAGCCCGGATCGGTCCGCTGGGGACCTCGGCGAGCAAGCCCTCGAGCAGCCCGCGCGCCTGGCGCGCCTCGCCGGCAAGCCAGTGCTGCTCCGCGGCGGCGATGCTCCGCGAGCGACGTGCCTGCACGGCGTCGGCCGGCGTCAGGCGGCATGCGTGCTCGAGCAACCGTGCTGCGAGGTCCGGCGCACCCCGGGCACTCGCGTGCTCCGCCGCGTGCTCGAGCGTGACCGCTATCTGGCGATCGGCTCCTTCAGCGCCGAGCGCCAGGTGCTGCGCGCGCTCCTCCTCGTCGGCGACGAGCGCCGCCAGTTGCCGATGCAGCTCACGCCGGCGCGAACGCGGTGCTCGCGAATAGTGCGTCGATGCGAGCAGCGGGTGCGTGAAACGAACTCTGTCCCCGGCGATTTCGATGACGCCGCTTCGCTCGGCGCTGTCGAGGTCGCTGAGCGCGAAGTCCGCGATGACGGCCTGGATCGAGGTAACAGCGCCGGGAGCCCATCGGCACCGAACGCGCGCGCGAGCTCCGGCCACAGCGTGCCGTCGCTGCGCGGCCGGCGCGCGAGCAAGACGCAGAGCCGCTCGCTGTGCATCCGGGTCGAAATATGAGGTGGCGACCGGTCCTTACATGCTCAAATCCGACGCGAAGGGCGCGTTCCTCGGGATCGGCTATGACCCGGGGCGCTCGGCCACGCTCGTGCGCAACCCGAACTGGAACCCCGCGACCGACAGCCGGCCCGCGTACCTCGAGCGGATTGACATCAACATTGGCGGCGACCCGAATGTCATTGGGCGCCAAGTGCTGATGGGCTCCCATGCGCTGCAAAACGACCAGCTCGCTCCCCCGGTGGTCAAGCTTGCCTATGAGCGCTACTACAGCCAGCTTGTGGCGGTTCCCGGCACCGGTGAGTATTTCATCACGCTTAACAACAACCACGGACCGTTTCATAACGTCAACGTTCGCAAGGCGCTCTGGGCTGCGCTTGATCGCAATGCGATGCTGAAAGCAAACGGGGGTGCGCCCACCGCGTCGTTGGGCACCCACTACATCTACCCCGGCGCCGATGGCTACGGAGCAGCCGGCGGCGATGCCGGCCCCGCCGTCGACTACAACCGATTTCCGGCCGGCAACATGGCGCTCGCCGCCAGCTACATGAAGGCTGCGGGATACCCGAGCGGTAAGTACACGGGCGGCGCCACGGTCAAAATCGTCGGCGCCACCGGCGCGCCGTACGCGGGTCCCGCCGAGATCGTCGACCAGACACTCCACAACCTCGGCTTCTCCACGCGGTTCGCGCTCGTTGACCAATCCGTGATGTTCACGAAGTACTGCGGGACGCCGGCGCGCGAGATCGACGTGTGCCCGAGCGCGGGCTGGACGCGTGACTTCGCCGATCCGCAGACGAACCTTGAACCGATCTTTGCCGGGTACAACATCGTCCCAACAGGCAACCCAAACCTCGGTCAGGTGAACGACCCGCAGGTCAACGCGGCGATGCGAGCTGCCGGAAAGCTCACGGACCCGGTGGCGCGGGCGCGGGCGTGGGCGGCAATCGATCGCATGCTCGTCAACATCGCTGCCGCCGTGCCGTGGGCGTTCGTCAAGAACCCGACGATCGAAGCCCGCGACGTCCGCGGCATCAACAACCTGTCCGATGCGGGGTTCTGGGATTACTCGTACGCGTCGCTGAAGTAACGAATCAGCCGACCTTCAGGTACTGCTTGGGACTCTCGGGTTTGGGAGAGACGCCCTCGAGCTCGGCGCGGAGCGAGTAGTAACCCCCCTTGGCGACAGGCAAGACGCCGTCGAAGCGGCCGCTCGGCTGGCCGACGATCTTCTGTGAAGCGGTGTCGACGAAGTTCTTGCCGTTGCACAGCTTGAGCTTCAGCTTCACCTTCCAGCGGCCGCTCGGAGCCGGGGTGACCATTCCGGTGTATCGGACCTGGGCCGGCGCGGAGTAGTTCTCGAACGGCTCCTGCTTGCCGCACGCGGTCGCGTTCAGGTTCCCGCTGCCGCCGAGCACCGACAGCGTGATGGTCGTGCCCCCGGCGCTGGAGCTCGAGTTCGAGCTTGTGCTGGAGCTGCCCTTCGAGGACGAGGAAGAGCCGCAGCCACTCAGCAGCGTCACCGACAGCACCAGCAGCACGGCGACGACCCCTCGGCTGCGCATCGCGCCACTGTATAGGATCGGGCCCGTGGTCCCGGCACTGCGCCACCGCGCTCTGTACGCCGCGTTCGACCGGTTCCCGTCGCGTAAGGGCAGCGCCGTTCACATCGACCGGTTCGCGCGGGCACTGTTCGAGCACGCGGGGGACGGCCTGCTGTACGTGCTCGGCGGCGAGGGCCTGCCGCAGTATCAGCGCGAGGGCGACGTGGAGATCGTTCGCTTCGTCGGCGAGCCCGGTCACCTGCTCGAGCGCGCGGCCGGATTTGGAGCGCGCCTGGACGCGTTGCTTGACCGCACCGAGGCAACGCTTGAGCTCGTGCACTTCCGGGACCCGTGGAGCGGGATCCCGATCGTCGAGCGCCCCCGGCGCTCGTACGTCGCGGTGTACGAGGTCAACGGCCTACCGTCGATCGAGCTGCCGTTCCTGTATCCGGCCGTGCCGGTGCCGATCCTCGAGCGCGTGGCGGAACTCGAGCAGCGCTGCCTCGATGCCGCCGACGTCGTGATCACGCCCTCAGATGTGACCGCCCGGCGGCTGCGGGCACGCGGGGTCGAGCCGGGGCGCCTGCACGTGGTGCGTAACGGCGCCGAGATCCCCGCGATCGCGGCGCCGGCGCCGCTGGACGCGCCGGCGCGCTACCTCCTGTACTTCGGGGCGCTGCAGCCGTGGCAGGGGGTCGACACGGCGCTGCGGGCGCTCGCGCGGCTACGCGATCTCGAGGACCTCGAGCTCGTGATCTGCGCGTCGGTGCACCGCCGCCGCGCCAAGCCCTACCGCAAGCTGGCGCAGCGGCTCGAGGTTGCGGACCGGGTGCGCTGGCGCTTCGCGCTGCCCGAGCACGAACTCGCGCCGTGGCGTGAGCACGCGCTGCTGTCACTGGCGCCGTTGCGCGACTGCTCGCGCAACGCGGTGCAGGGCTGCGCGCCGCTGAAGATTCTCGAGTCGATGGCGGCCGGGACACCGGTGGTGGCCTCCGACCTGCCGGCTGTGCGCGAGCTGATCACAGACCGCGAGCACGGGCGCCTGGTCGCGCCCGACCGGCCCGGTGAGCTCGCACGCGCGATCAGGGTGCTGCTCGACTACCCCGAGCGCCGCGCCGAGCTCGGGCGAGCCGCCCGGGCGCGGGTGGCCGCGCACCTGAGCTGGGAGGCGAGCATCGACCAGCTGCGCAGCTTGTACACCGCGTCGGGCCTCAAACCTGATTGGATTGCGCCCATGCGGCCGCAATCGCAGGTGCCGGCATGAATGTCCTGAAGTCGGCGTTCAAGGCGCTGACGCCCGAACAACAGGCGATCTTCACCGGCAAGCGGGTCGAGGGCCAGCGCTCACCCGACGAATGGCTCGAGCTGCTGACGCCGGTCGCCGAGCTCGACGAGCAATGCGACGCGCTGCGCGTCAGCAGGGCGAGCTTCTTCGTCCGGCGCTTCGCGCGCAAGCATGACGTTCCCAACGGGCTGCGCCTGTTCACGCTGCCGCTGCTGCCGATCCTCCGTGAGGATCACGATCCGGCGGTGCCGCTCGAGCTCCGGATTGATCTGACTGGGCCCCAGCAGAAGTCAAAGCAGACCGGCACCGGTGAGCCGTACAAGAAGGGCCGCTATCGCAAGATTGTCGACACCTTCTACGACGATCAATGGTTGCAGGGTCACGCACGCTTCGTCGACGGCGCCGACGTTCGCTTCGAGGTGATCGATCATGTCCGCTCGTCGCTGATGACCAAGCGCAGCGCGAGCGGGAAGACCAAGCGCAAGCGCAAGAGCAAGAAGAAGACCGAGCTTGCGGTCACGGTCTCGTTTCCGACGCGCAACTACGCGGTCGCCAGCCAACCGGGTCCGCGGATGGGGATCCGCAAGGAGTCGGTCAAGCCGACTGAGGACCGGACCGTGGTCAGGCTCAACCGTGTCGTCGCACCCAACAGCTACTACGCGTGGCCAGACCTGGAATTGCTGCTGGAACTGCTCGGCGGGGCCTACGCCCGCGTCGACCCGTCGCGAAAGAAGAAGCTGTGAGCCTCGACGGACTTGACCAGTGCGCGTGCAAACGCGGCTTCTTCACGCTGCGCGACTGCGGCAACGCCGCCGCCGCTACCTGCTCGATCTGCTCGCGGCGCGTCTGCGACGAGCACCTCGTGCCGCGCGTCGACGTGAAGGTCTGCGCCGAATGTGCCGCCAGACAGGAGGAGGAGGGCGCGATCGGCACGGGTACCGGTGCCGCGGGGACGGCGGCGCCGGGCGTCGCGGGTCTGCCCGGCGGCGCTCCCGCCGGCGGTGCCGCTGCCGTCGGCGGTGCTGCCGGGCTTGGTCCGCCGCTTGAGCGGCTTGACCCGACAAGCCGCGCCGTGCGCTTTCGAACCCGCTACTACCGCTCCCGCAACTACTCGCCGATGTGGTGGGGCACCAACGACCCGTACTGGGACAGCTGGGCCTACCGCTCCTATGACGACGATGACGACGACGGCGGCGGCTTCGGAGACTCCTGAGCAGAGTGGCCGTGCTGCCGGGCTGCGGGCCCTGTGGCTGACCGAGACCTACCCTCCCAGCCGCGGCGGCATGGCCCAGTCGTGCGACCGAATCGTGCGCGGACTGCGTCGGCATGGGGTCGCAGTCGACGTGCTGCATTTCACCGCGCGCCCCCGCGGGCGTCCGTGGGCGATCGAGGTTCAGGCCGGCGGGCGCTACCTGTGCTGCCCGATCGAAAACGATCCCGCCCACGCGCTGAACCGGGCCTGGAGCGTGCTCGCTGCCGATCCGCAGACGCGCGGCGTCACTCATGTGGTCGCGTTTGGAGGCTCGCGGCCGATCGCCGCCGGGCCCGTGCTCGCTGCCTGGCTGGGCGTGCCGTTGGTGACGCTGATCCGCGGCAACGACTTCGATGCTGCCGTGTTTTCGATCAGACGTCGGCCGGTGCTCGATGACGCCCTCGCCCGCTCGGCGATCGTCTGCGCGGTCTCGCAGGACAAGGTTGAGAAGATCGCCGCGCTGCACCCGCGGGTGCGCGTTCGCAGGATCCCGAACGGCCTCGAGCTCGCGGACTGGACGCTGACGCGCAGCGACGGTCAGCGTGCCAGAGCGTGGCGCGATGCCAGCGTTGCTCCCGGGGCGCAGGTGCTCGGTCTGTTCGGCCAGCTGAAGGCCAAGAAGGGAGGAGTGCTGCTGCTCGAGTCGCTGCGGAACTCGGGTGTTACGGATGCCTTTCACCTGCTGCTGGCCGGGTGGATCGAGCCTGAAATGGAGGCCTGGCTCGGCGCGCATTCCGAGCAGGTCCAGTTCACCTCGCTGCCGTTCCTGGATCGCTTCGAACTGCTCCCGTGGTACGCGGCGTGTGACTGGATCGCGATCCCGTCGTTCTACGACGGGCTGCCGAACGTGCTCGTCGAGGCCGCGGCGCTCGGGGTGCCGCTGTTGGCGGCTCGCACCGGCGGGATGGCCGATGTGCTGCAGGACGGTCGCACGGCGCTGCTGTTCGAGCCGGGGGATGAAGCCGGTTGCAGCTGTGCGCTGCGCCGCGCGGCGAGCCTCGATTCCGGGCAACGCAGCGCGATGGGGGCAGCCTGCCGAGCGCTCGCGGAAGCCGAGTTGGACGGCGAGCTCGAGGTGTCCCGCTACATCGAGGTGCTCGCGGAGTCACGGTCGGCGGCGGACGCAGTGTCGCCGCTCGTGCGCGCCGCACGAGCCTGACGGTGGTTCTCTACTACGCGCTGGGGGGTGGGCTCGGACATCTGACGCGCGCCTCCCGCGTCCTCGCGGCGCTTGGGTGTCGCGACCGCGCCGCCGTGCTGAGCGCCTCGGCGTACGCGCATGACCCCCGCGTGACCGACGGGCTGCCGGTGCTGCAGGTTCCCGCTGCACTTGGGCACAACCGCGCCGCGTTTGCGGCCTGGCTGACCGAGCTGCTCGCGTCGTTGCGCCCCGAGCGGCTGCTCGTGGACAGCTTTCCCGGCGGAATCCTTGGCGAGCTGTGCGGGATGGCGCTCCCGCCGGCAGAGCATCTTGCCCGCCGCCTGCGCTGGCCGGTGTACGCCCAACGCCTGGAGGGACCGCTACCGCGGTTTCAGATCACGCGGGTGCTCGAGCGCCTCGATCAGCGGCAAATCGAGCGGCTCGCAAGCTGCTCCGAGCGTCTGGAGCCGTTCGAGCTGCCGCTCCCGTCGTCTGCGAGCCGCGAACCGCTGATCGACGGCTCCCACTGGCTGGTGGTCCACTCCGAGCCGGACAGCGAGGTCGTCGACCTGGCTCGCTACGCGGCCTCGATCCGACGGATGCAGAGCGCAAGCGCGCGGATTGTCGTCGTCTGCCCGCAGCCGCCTTCGTGGCTGCCGGTCGGCGCAGAATGGCGGAACGTCTATCCCGTCGCACCATTTTTCGGCCATGCCGAAAAGATCGTCTCGGCAGCGGGATTCAACGTCATGCACGAAACTGTTCCGGTGCGAGGACGCCACGTATTCGTGCCGTATTTCCGTGCGTTAGACGACCAGCGGGCGCGTGCCGCCGACAATTCTTGTTTAGTTAAGTCAGACCTCGGGGAATCCCCCACCCCCGGGAGACGCCGCGCCTCAGCGTCCCTATGCCCCTGCCCCGTCCTGCCCCCCTAGCTCTGCTGTGCGCTGCCGCGCTCGTGTTTACTGCGAGCGCGATCGCCAGCGTGCAGCAAAGCCACAACCAGCATCGTCCGCTGGCCCATCAGGCCGGCGGCTGCGGGCCCGGCGGGCTCGTCCCGACGCGATCCAACATCGTCTACTTCGCCCACATCACGTTCTGCCTGATCAACCGGCAGCGCGCCCATCACGGGCTGCGCCCGCTGCGCGAAAACGGCGCGCTTGACCGCAGCGCCCGGAGCCACTCGAAGAGCATGGTCACCCATCAATACTTCTCGCATGACTCAGTCGACGGCGGCAGCCCGTTCCAGCGGATCGCCCAGTTCGGCTACCCCGGACACGCCCACGCCTGCGCGCTCGGCGAGAACATCGCCGCCGGAGTGCGAGGCTCCGGGACCCCGTCAGCGATCGTCAGCGCCTGGATGCACTCGCCTGAGCACCGCGCCAACATCCTCAACGGCTCCTACCGCGATGCCGGGCTGGGCGTGGCCTTCGGCTACCCGGGCATCCGCCACGCCCGCGGCGCGACCTTCACTCAGGACTTCGGCGTTCGCTGCTGAGCGCGCGGTTCGCGGCGGCCATCTCGGTGACCGCCGCCAGCTCGCGGAGCCGCTCGTCGTCGGGCCGGCTGGCGAGGTTGATCTCGACCAGCCGCGCAGCCGCCTCGCATGCGCCTTCGGCGATCAGCAGGCCCGCGAGCGCATCTCCGCGCAGATGCGGCGAGCCGCCGCGCGATGCCTCGAGCGCGAGCGCGGTCACATCGGCGCAGACGCGAGCCAGGGCCAGCGGCGACTCGGCGGCCTCTGAGAGCGCCGCGTCGAGCTTGGCGGCCCGGTCGGGGTCGGTCTTCGGCATCTGCAGCACCGCCAGCACAGGCTCGTAGGCATGCAGCTCGCGCTGCGCCAGCTCGGTCGCGCGCTCGCGCAGCGAACGGGCGCGCGTCGCGATCTGGACCATCCTCGTACGCACCTCGCTTGCGCCGGGCTGCTTGACGGCGAAGCCGGCCGCCATCTCCACCAGCGCGGCGCCGAGCGCGCACGCCCAGCCCGCGGAGGACCCTCCGCCCGGCGCCGGCGTTGCGGCCGCGACGTCGTCGAGTAGTGACCGCAGCGTGCGCTCGGCCATCGGACTCTGGGAGTGGCTGTTCAAAACAGGCCGACTGTGCGTCCCTGCTCGTCAATGTCCACGTTGAGCGCGGCGGGGCTCTTACCGAGTCCGGGCATCTGCGTGATGTCGCCGCACAGCGGCACCAGCCAGCCGGCACCCGTGTAGGCACGGATATCACGCACAGTGACCCTGAAGTCCTCGGGCGCGTTGAGGACCGTCGGATCGGCGGACAGCGAGAGGTGGGTCTTGGCCATGCACACCGGGAAGTGGCTGAAGCCATCGTGCTCGAACTGCGCGATCTTCTTCTCGGCCTCGGGGTAGAAGAAGACATCGCGGGCGCCGTAGATGCGCTTGGCGACGGTCTCGATCTTGTCCCGGATCGGGGTCTCGTCTCCGTAGAGCTGGTCGAACTGGTTCGGTTGCTCGCACGCTTGCACGACGGCGGTCGCGAGGTCGGCAGCGCCGGTCCCGCCCTTCTCGAACGCCTCGTTGATCTCGGCACCGAAGGCGCCGGCCTCGAGCGCCAGGCGCCGGACGAGCTCGACGTCCTCGTCGCTGTCGCCGGGGCGGCGGTTGACGGCAACCACGCACGGGATCCCGAACTCGGCCACGATCCCGAGGTGCCGGCGCACGTTCGCCATCCCGGCTTCGATCGCGCGGTTTCCGTCCTGGACGGTGTCGCGGGGATCGTCGGCGATCCCGCCGTGATGCTTGATCGCGCGCACCGTCGTCACCAAGACGGCAGCGCTCGGCGTCAGCTTGCCGAAGCGGCAGACGATGTCAAAGAACTTCTCCATCCCCATGTCCGAACCGAACCCGGACTCGGTGACGACGTAGTCGCCGAGCTTCATCCCGATCAAGTCGGCGACCAGCGAGTTGTTGCCGTGCGCGATGTTGGCGAACGGGCCACAGTGCATGATGCACGGCTGCCCTTCGAGCGTCTGGATCAGATTCGGCTTCAGCGCGTCCTTCAACAACACCGTCATCGCCCCTGCGGCCCCGAGGTCCTCCGCGGTGATCGGATGCCCGCCGTCGTAGGAGCGCGCGACCGTGATCGCACCGAGCCGCCGGCGCAGATCGTGGATGTCGCGCGAGACGGCCATCACCGCCATCACCTCGGACGCGGCGGTGATGTCGAACCCGGTTTCGCGCGGGTAACCGTTGGCGCGGCCGCCGAGTCCGACGGCGATGTCCCGCAGCGTGCGATCGTTCATGTCGACGGCCCGTCGCCACTCGACCCGCAGCGCGTCGATCTTATGCGGGTTGCCGTGGAGGATCGAGGCGTCCAGCATCGCGGCCAGCAGGTTGTTCGCGGCGCCGATCGCGTGAATGTCGCCGGTGAAGTGGAGGTTCAGGTCCTCCATCGGCACGACCTGCGAGAGCCCGCCGCCGGCCGCGCCGCCCTTAATCCCGAAAACCGGACCGAGTGACGGTTCGCGCAGGCATGCGACTGAGCGTTTGCCGATCGCGCCAAGCCCCTGGGTCAGTCCGACGAGCGTCGTCGTCTTGCCTTCGCCCGCCTTCGTCGGCGTCATCCCGGTCACGCACACGAGCTTGCCGTTCGTCGTGTCCTTGAGGCGCTCGAGCACGGACAAGGCGATCTTGCCCTTGTAGCGACCGTAGGGCTCGATCTCGTCGCCCTCCAGGCCGATCCGTTCCGCGAGCCCGACGATCGGCTCTAGCTCGGCGTCCTGCGCGATCTCCAGACTGCTCTTCATCTGTGCTCCTGGCTGCTGGCTTTGACGACCCGGGCCCTGCCTCGCCACGAATCTACTGTCCGTGTGCTTTTGGCGCAATTTGTTCATTGCCGACTTGCGGCTGTCCCTCCTGCCGTACTTGCGCGGCGCGAACATAACATTCGAACCATGGAAACTCGCACGCTTGGCCGCACAGGAGTTCGCGTCAGTCCGCTGTGTCTCGGCGCGATGATGTTCGGGGGCTGGGGCAACACCGATCACGACGACTGCATCAGGATCATCCACCGCGCGCTCGACGCCGGTATCAATTTCATCGACACCGCCGACGTCTATGCCCGCGGCGAATCCGAAGAGATCGTTGGCAAGGCGCTGGCCGGCGGGCGGCGGGATCGGGTCGTGCTCGCCACGAAGGTCCACGGAACGATGGGCGACGACCCCAACGAGTTCGGCAACTCCCGCCGCTGGATCATCCGCGAGGTCGAGAACAGCCTGCGGCGCCTGAAGACCGACTGGATCGACCTCTACCAGATCCACCGCCCCGAGCCCGACACCGATATCGACGAGACGCTCGGCGCGTTGACCGACCTCGTCCGCGCCGGCAAGGTCCGCTACATCGGATCCTCGACCTTCCCCGCTTCGCAGATCGTGCAGGCGCAGTGGGTCGCGCGCGAGCGCGGGCGGGAGCGCTTCGTCTGCGAGCAGCCGCCCTATTCGATGCTCGTGCGCGGGGTCGAGGCCGACGTCCTTCCGACCGCACAGCGACACGGGATGGCCGTGATCCCCTGGAGCCCGCTCGCCGGCGGGTGGCTGACCGGGCGCTACCGGCTCGGCGTGGACATCCCGCAGTCCCGCCGCGCCGAGCGGATCCCGAGCCGCTACGACATGTCGCTGCCGGAGAACCAGCGCAAGCTCGAGGCAGCCGATGCGCTCGCCCGCGTTGCCGACGAGGCGGGGCTGACGCTGATCGAGATGGCGATCGCGTTCGTGATCCGCCATCCGGCCGTGACCGCCGCGATCATCGGCCCGCGGACGATGGAGCACCTCGAGTCGCAGTTGACCGCGGCCGACGTATCGCTGTCCGACGACGTGTTGGACCGGATCGACGAGATCGTCCGGCCCGGCGTCAACGTCAGCCCGACCGACGGCGGCTGGTCCAACCCGGCTTTGGAGCCGGCGGCGCGGCGGCGGTAGGCGGTTCGCTCGGCCGACGCGACCTGGATCGGGGGGGTGGTCGCACTAACGAAAAATACGCTGGGTTCTACGACCACCCCCCGAGCGACGACGTCCTTAAGGCCCGTGACACCGGGCGCCTAGAGGAGGCGGTGGACTGCAGCAGGTCTTGTCTGTTTGGTCTGTTTGGTCTGCGAAGCCCTAGTCCTCAGCCACCGCCGCGCCGGCCGCCATCAGCTCACGCCCGACCCGCTGTAGCCGCTGCAGGTAGTCCAGGTGTACCGCCCATGCCAACTCGCAGTCCAGCGGCTGTGCCAGTCGATACGTGTCGTCGTGAGCGTCCAGCAGCTCGTAGATCAGCTCCACGAACTTCGCGGTGGCCTCGACGGTGGTTCTGGTCTCTGTCATCTCCACACCTCGGTCGGTGGGACCCTGCTCGACCCTGTTACCGCTAACGCGGATGTTAGGCAGGGCACCGGCGGCAACACTTGACACGCCGTGTCGGGTTTTGCCGCCTGTCGTCTTGGACGCGGTGCGCGGAGGCGCTCAACTACTCTCAAGGGAGATGATCGAAGCTCCAGGCTCACCGGAGAATCCGTTGCGGGTCGCGATCGTCGGCTCTGGGCCGGCGGGGTTCTATGCGGCCGAGAAGCTGCTCAAGGCGCCGGAGCTGTCGGTGCAGATCGAGATGTTCGAGCGCCTGACCACGCCGTGGGGGCTGGTGCGCGCGGGCGTCGCGCCCGATCACCCGAACATCAAGGCCGTCACGCGCGTGTATGAGAAGACCGCCGCGCTGCCGGGCTTTCGCTTCCACGGGAACGTTGAGGTCGGCCTGCACGTGAGCCACGAAGAGCTCGCCGCGCACCACCATGCGGTGCTGTACGCGATCGGCTCGCCGACCGACCGGCGGCTCGGGATCCCCGGCGAGGAGCTGCCCGGAAGCCACGCCGCGACTGAGTTTGTCGCCTGGTACAACGGCCATCCGGACTACTGCGATTGTCAATTTGACCTCAGCGGCACGCGCGCGGTCGTGATCGGCAACGGCAACGTGGCGCTCGACGTCGCGCGGATGCTCGCGCTTACCAACGACGAGCTGTGCACGACCGACATCGCCGATCACGCGCTGGAGGCGCTGGCCGCGAGCCGGATCGAGGAGATCGTCGTGCTCGGCCGGCGCGGCCCGGTACAGGCGGCGTACACGAACCCGGAGCTACGCGAGCTTGGCGAGCTCCAGGCGGCGGACATCATCGTCGACCCGGCCGATGTCGAGCTCGACGAGCTGAGCCGCGCGTTCCTCGAGAGCGATCAGGCCGACATCACTGTACGGCGCAACGTTGAGATCGTCACCGAGTACGCTGCGCGCGCGCCGGCTGGGAAGCCGAAGCGGCTGATGCTGCGCTTCCTCGCCTCGCCGATCGAGATCCTCGGCAACGACAAGGTCCAAGCGGTGGAGATCGCGCGCAACGAGCTGGTGGCCGGCGCCGGTGGCCGGATCGCGGCGCAGATGACCGACGCCGTCGAGACGATCGAGGCCGATCTCGTGCTGCGGTCGATCGGCTACAAGGGCACGCCGGTGCCGGGGCTGCCGTTCGACGAGCGCCGCGCGGTCATCCACAACGAGGGCGGCCGCGTCACGTTCCCCGAGACCGGCGAGCGGATGCCGGGCGTCTACGCGGCCGGCTGGATCAAGCGCGGGCCGAGCGGCGTCATCGGCACGAACAAGAAGTGCGCCCAAGAGACCGTCGCATTGCTGTTCGAGGACCTTGCCGCCGGGGCGCTTCCGGAGCCGACCGGCAGCGCCGACGCGTTCGCCGACCTGCTGGCCGAGCGCCACCCCGACCGGATCGGATACGAGGGCTGGCAGGCGATCGACGCTCACGAGCGCGCGCTTGGCGAGCCCCAGGGCCGCCCGCGGGTCAAGCTGACCCGCACCGAGGAGTTGCTGCAGGCCGCGCGCGGGCAGCAAGTCGCCGCTCGCTGAGCGAGGCCTAGCGCAAAGCTCCGTCCCGCGCAGCGGCGCGCCGCGCGAGCGGCTCGAGCAACGCGAACACGTTGAAGTATTGCGACGGCGCGATCCGGGACAGTGCCTCGAACAGATACGCGTCCGGTCCGACGAGGATCCGGCTCTTGCCCGCCTTGACGCGCTCGTGGATGATCTCGGCCGCTCGCTCGGGGGTGGTGACGGCGATCCGGTCGAACTGTGCGGCCGCCTGCTCCTTGGTCTCAAACAGGCCGAGGTGATCAGCGTGGTATCGGGAGTTGCGGGCGATGTTCGTCTTGACGCCGCCCGGGTGGACGGTCGCTGCGCGGACACCGGTGCCGCGAAGCTCTTGGCGAAGGGACTCGGTGAACCCGCGGACGGCGAACTTCGAGGCGCAATAGGCGCTCTGATGCGGCATCCCGAGCAGGCCGAACGCGCTCGAGGTGTTGACGATCACGCCCGAGTCCTGGCGCAACAGGATCGGCAGATACGCCCGCACGCCGTGGACAACGCCCTCGAAGTTGATGCTCCAGACCCACTCGTCGTCCTCGATCGCGCCGTCCGCGACGCTCTGCGAGGTTGCGACCCCGGCGTTGTTGAACACCATCCCGAGCGGCGCCGGCGCCCACTCGACGACCTCGGCCGCGAACGCCATCTGCGCGTCGCGGTCGCGGACGTCGAGCTTGCGCGCGAGGACCGGGCCGGAGAGCGACTGCGCGGTCTCGGTGAGCCCGTCCTCGTTCTGGTCGACGATCGCCACCGGGCAGCCGTGTCCCGAGAGCCGCTGCGCGACCGCGCGGCCGATCCCGGATGCGGCGCCGGAGACGAACGCGGTGCGACCGTCGATCTGGATCTGGGTGCGTTTGGGGGTGCGGTTGCGGCTGCTCAAGCCGACACCCGTTCGCGCGCCTTGATTGTGACCTGTGCCTCGATCATTAGCAGCACGGAATTGTGCCCGAGTCCGGTGTTCGGGCCGAGCAACAGGAAACTCCAGCGCGGGTTCTGCGCCACGCTCCAGGAGTCAAGGACCGCTTACAGCAGCGCGCCGGTCAGAATCGACTGGACCGTTTCGCTTGCGGTCGCGCGCAGGTCACGGACGCCGCGTCCGCGCTGCAGCGAGATCACCGCAAGCTCCCGCAGGCCGCCGACGATGATCACGGCCGTGTCGAGCGATAGCGGCCGGGCACCGATCGTAGGTTGCGCGCGGCGGCCGGAGTCGACGAGATCGACCAACAGCTGCGCGAAGCGCTCGATCACGGCGAGCTGCCGGTCCGCGCCGCCCTTGCCGAGCCCGGGCAGTTCGCGCACAAAGCTCCGGTACAGAGCGGGCTGCGATGTGACCGCGTCGATATAAGCGTCGACGGCGTGGTCGACCTGTTCGGCCAGCGGCTCGTCGGGATGAACCGCAGACGCAATCTGCTCCATCATCGCGTTGTTGGTCGCGTCGAACAGCGCGAGGAAGCACGCCTCGCGGTCCTCGAACTGCTCGTAGAAGGTGCGCCGCGATGTCCGGGCGATCCGGACGACGTCGGCGACGGTCGTCTCGCGATAGCCCTTCTCCTCGATCGACGCCGCCATCGCCTCGATCAACCGCTCGCGATGGCCCGAGCGCTCTCCTGTTGGGGCTTGGGTCTGCTCGGTGGCCACGACTTCACGGTAGCGGTCGGGTCGGCCTGTCCGGATCGCGGGCGGGGCTTGCGACCCTCCCTGCCTGCGGCTACGCCGCCAGCTTCCGGCGCACCACGACCCGTCCGCCGTGGCGCGGGATCATCGTCACGTTGCGCTGGCGCGGTTTCTCGGGCTGGGGATCGGGTGCGGTCAGGTCGGTTCGCTGCGCGATCGCGCGGAGCACCACGCGCTGCTCGGCCATCGCCAGGGTCGCGCCGAGGCAGCGCCGGATGCCGCCGCCGAACGGGATCCACGTATACGTCCCGGGCTTGCGGGCCACGAGGCATCCGGCCTCGCCTGATTGGCCCGCGCCCGGGTCATCCGGCTGCTTGCGGGCCACGAGGCATCCGGCCTCGCCTGATTGGCCCGCGCCCGGGTCATCCGGCTGCTTGCGGGCCACGAGGCATCCGGCCTCGCCTGATTGGCCCGCGCCCGGGTCATCCGGCTGCTTGCCATCGACGAACCGCTCGGGGCGGAACGTGTAGGGATCGGGGTAGACGTCCTCGCGGTGGTGAAGCGCGACGATGCTGACCGCGATCGGGGTCTGGGCGGGCACGACGTTGTCACCGAGCTGCCACGGCCGTTTGGCCATTCGCACGATCATCGGGATCACCGGGCGAACGCGCATCCCTTCGTGGACGGTCGCCTCGACGTATGCCTGCGCGGTCGACTCGTCGCCCGCGCGGGTCACCTCGCGCAGCCGGTCGTAGGCGGCAGGGGTGCGTAGCAGCCGCTCGAACGTCCACGCCAGTGAGTTCGCGGTCGTCTCGTGTCCGGCGAGCACCAAGCTCATCAGCTCGTCGCGCAACTCCCGGTCGGTCAGTCCTCGCCCTTCGTCGTCGTGAGCCTGAAGCAGCAGCGAGAGCACGTCGTGTCTGCCTTGATGCACGCCCCCGGCGGCGGCGCGCACGGATCACGCTGTACAGGTGCCGGTCGGCAAGCGCCAGCACCCCCTTGAGGATTCCCCGCGGCTCCATCCGGCCGACGTTCTGAAGCTCGATCAGCTGATAGAGGGGCTTTGTCGAGGCGAGCAGCATCCGGCGGATCGCTTCGCGCAGGCGATACTCGGAGCTGCCGCGCGTCGGCGTGCCGGTGATGCCGAACACGCCGCCCATGATCACCTCGAGCGTCACCGCGGACATTCGCGGCGCCAGCGAGAACGGCTGACCAACAGGCCAGCGATCGAGCTCGCGCTCGGCGACGGTGGTGATCATCTCCACGTAGCGCTGGACTGCCTCGCCGTGGAACGGCGGCAGCAGCAGCTTGCGCTGGCGTATGTGGCGCTCGCCGACCGAAGTGAGCACGGAGTTCGGTCCGAGGATCGGACGCAGCGGCGATTCGCCCGTGAGCGACGGCGCGTCGTGCGGAGCGGCCTTGAACAGCGACTTGACGTGGTCTGGATGACAGGTGACGACGAACGGATCGCTGCGGGACAGGATGTGGATCTGCCAGACGTCGCCGAAGTCGCGGTATGCGGCGAGGTTCGAACCCATCGGGCCGGCGACGAAGCGCATCGTCTGGATGAACCGGCGCTGGTCTCGCCCGGGCGGCATCCGGGTCGGCCGCCCGTGTCAACGGGGCCCGCGGGCGAGGGGGCGGCTGAGGTCTCGGCGAGCGCTGCTGGAGCTGACGGCTTGAGGACTGTCGGGGGAGCCACGGTACGTGAGTGTACCGACGTAGTTGCTCGGTTGTCCAATAGGCTCGGGTTCGCAACCCTCGCTCGCAATCCGCTCGAAAGGACCGCCTGAGATGCCTGACCGCGCCGCCATCGTCACCGGAGCTTCACGAGGGATCGGGCTTGCGATTGCCGAAGCGCTGGCGGAGGAGGGCTACGGCCTGACGATTACCGCCCGTAAGCCACAGACGCTCGATGAGACGGCCGAGTTGCTGCGCGAAAAGGGCTACGAGGTCGAGCATCTGGCCGCGAACATGGCCGACGAGAACGCCATCCACGAGGTCGTGCGACTGCATCGCGAGCGCTTCGGCCGGCTCGATGTGCTCGTCAACAACGCGGGTGTCGGGATCGGCGCGCCGGCGGGCGAGCATCAGACCAAGTTCGTCGACATGCAACTCGACGTCAACCTGCGCGCGATCGTGCTCTTCTACCGCGAGTGCGTCGATCTGCTGAAGGCGGCCGGCGCCGAGCACCACAATGCGCTGGTTGTGAACATGGCGTCGATCGCAGGCAAGTCGGCACCGCCGTGGCTGTCCGTGTACGGGGCGACAAAGGCGGCGGTGATCGCGTACACGCAGGCGATGAACAAGGAGCTCAACGGCGATGGGATCAAGTCGGTCGCATTCGCACCTGGCTTCGTCGATACCGACATGACGGAGTTCATCCGGGACACGGTGCCCCAAGAGCAGATGCTTCGGACGAGCGACATCACCGAAGCACTGCGTTTCCTGCTGCGCGTCTCGCCGAACTGCGTTGTGCCCGAGATCGTGTTCCAGCGGCCGGGTGAGACGATTTAGCAGGCGATGGCGCCTGCTGCGGAAACCCCTGCCTGGGCGGGCCACCTGCTCGCCCACGCGAGCTTCCACACCGCAGACCTCCTAGCCGACGCAAGCCTTCCGGGTCGCTTCGTGCGGCGCTGGGGGGAGCGACCGTCCTGGCCGCAGCTCCAGGACATCGACGGCACCTGGATCGAGAGCGATGAGCTCGAGCGGCGCACGCGCGCCGGCGCGCAGCGACTGCGCGCGGCCGGCCTGCAGCCCGGCGACCGCTTTGTGCTGTCGGCCGGCAGCTCCGCGCGGCTGGTGATCGCCTACGTGGCGGCGCTGCGCGCAGGCCTCGTGGTGGTGCCGTTGAACACCGCCTACACGAGGGTCGAGGTCGAGCGGATCGTGCGCGATGCGCAGCCGGCCGCCGCCGCGGTCGAGGACTCAGAACGGGCCGGCTGGATCCGCGACTGCACAGCGGGTTCGGCCGCGATCATCAACCTCAGTCTGGAGGGAGCACGAGATCGCGACGACACGGCGATCGACCAGGCGGGCTCCGCGGACCCGGCGCTGCTCGTCTACACCTCGGGGACGACCGGCCGGCCCAAGGGCGCGCTGCTGACGCACGGGAATCTGCTCGCCAGCGCCACGGCGGTCGAGATCGCATGGCGCTGGGAGACCGAGGATCGGCTATTGCTCACGCTGCCCCTGTTCCACGTCCACGGGCTCGGCGTCGGGATCAACGGCAGCCTTGGCGCCGGCGGCTCGATCGTCCTGCGGCAGCACTTCGATGCCTCGGATGTGGCGGAGCACTGTTCGGCCGGGGGGGTCTCGATGTTCTTCGGCGTCCCGACGATGTACCAGCGATTGGCGTCGTCGGGTACGGCCGGCTCGCTCAGTCGTGTGCGGCTGCTGGTCTCCGGGTCGGCGCCGCTTCCGGCGGCGCTGGCGAACGAGGTCGCCGACCAGGCAGGGCAGGTCCCGCTCGAGCGCTACGGGATGACCGAGACGATCATGCTCACCTCGAACCCCTACGACGGACCCCGGAAGCCGGGCACGGTCGGGTTTCCGCTGCCCGGCGTCGAGCTCCACCTGGCGCCCGGCTCCGGCGAGGTCGAAGTCCGCGGTCCGAACGTGATCGCCGGCTACTACCAGCGCCCCGAGGCGAACGCCGAGGCGTTCACAGCCGACGGCTGGTTCCGTAGTGGTGACCTCGGGGAGATCGATGACGACGGCTACCTGCGGCTCGCCGGCCGCAGCAAAGAGCTGATCATCACCGGTGGCTACAACGTCTATCCCCGGGAAGTCGAGGAGGTGCTTGCGACCCACCCTGGAGTCCGCGAGGTCGCGGTCGTCGGCCGCGAGAGCGAAGCCTGGGGTGAGGAGGTCACGGCCGTGGTCGTGGCCGATCGCGAGATCGCGGTCGATCAGCTGCGCGAGCACGCCGCGCGCGAGCTGGCCCCATACAAGGTGCCCAAGCGGATCGAGTTCGCTGACGAGTTGCCGCGCAACGCGATGGGCAAGATCGTGCGAGGGGAGCTGAGCGGAAAGCCGCAGTCGGGATGATCGTCGCGGCAGCGAATCCGGCGATCGACCGGCTGCTTGAGATCGAGCAGCTCGTTCCGGGAGAGATCTACGAGCCGCCGGGAGCGCTCGAGGTCGCGGGCGGCAAGCCGCTGAACGTCGCTCGCAGCGCTCATGCCCTTGGCGCGGACGTGCTTGCGGTAACACTGCTCGGCGGCTTGCAAGGGCGGCGGCTGGAGGCGATGCTGCAAGCCGACGGTGTCCCATTCGAGCCGATCTGGACCGGCGGCGAGACGCGCCTGACGCTGGCGGTGCTCGCCCGCGATACGGGCCGGCTGACGCAGTTCTACGAGCGTGGCACCGAGCACGCGTCCGAAGGGTTCCCGCAATTCCACGATCGCATCCTCGAGCGGTGCGGCGACGGACGCTGGCTGGTGCTGAGCGGCTCGCTGCCAATGGGGATCGATCCAACAGTTTCGGGCGAGCTCGTACATGACGCCGCCGGTCGCGGTTCACCAGTGGCCGTCGATCAGCACGGACCCTGGCTCACCGCCGCTGTGGCGGCAGGTCCGCCGCTGGTGAAGGTCAACGACAAGGAGGCCCGCGAGGCCACCGGTGCCGACCCGCGCCATGCGGTCTTCGAGCTCAGCAAGCGCGCCGGAGGGGCGCGGGTGGTGGTGACGATGGGCACCGACGGAGCGCTGATGCTCGACGGCGAGGACTTGTGGCACTGCGAGCTGGACGCGCTTGGCAGCTATTCGACGGGTTGCGGAGACGCGTTTCTCGCGGGGATGGTCACCTGCCTGCAGACGGCGCCCACGGCGTGGCTCGAGGCGTTCACGCTGGGGCTTGCGGCCGCGACTGCGAATGCCCTGCTCCCGGGACCGGCGCGGTTTGAGCGGGAGACTGCACTGGCGCTGGCGAAGCAGGTGCGCGTGACGCGGGTGTAATCAGACTCGGTCGGGCGGTCCGAGTCGCGTGGCAAGCTTGCCGCGCCGTGTCTGATCCGCTCAGCTTCGATCCGATTGAGGAAGCCGGCCGCCAGTGGCGCAAGCACTGGGGCGCCGCTCCGGTCACGCCGATGATGGCGGTCACCTCGGTGATGCGCGTGCAGCAGATCTGGCTCGCGCGGCTGAATCAGACGCTCGAACCGTTTGCCCTGACGTTCGCGCGCTATGAGGCGCTGATGCTTCTGCACTACAGCCGCGCGGGATCGCTGCCGTTGGGCAAGATCGGCGCTCGCCTCCAGGTGCACCCGACGAGCGTCACAAACCTCGTCGACGGCCTTGAGAAGCTGGGCTACGTCGAGCGTATGCCGCATCCCCACGATCGCCGCACGACGCTCGCTGCGATCACCGCGAGTGGACGCGAAGCGGCGATCGGTGCGACCGAGGCGCTGCATCGCATTCGGTTCGGCACCGAGCCGCTCGAGAAGGCCGAGCTCGAGACGGTGACGGCGCTGCTGCGAAAGGTGCGTTTCGCGGCGGGGGACTTCACCCCAAAATAGTTTGCCTTCCTAATATCCGAGCACCTATAATTGTGAGCCGATGGCCGTCGTCGACAACATTCCCGTCTCGGAGGCGCAGTGGCGGGAGGCGTACGGCCTCTCCCCGGAGCGCGAGGCATCGTTCACGACGCTGTCGGGCGAGGAGATCGAGCCGCTGTACACGGCGCGGCATCTGCCTTCGGATCCCGAGGCCGCGATCGGCGTGCCCGGGCAGTTCCCGTTCACCCGCGGCGTGTATCCCTCGATGTACCGCGGGCGGCTGTGGACGATGCGCCAGTTCGCCGGGTTCGGCACTCCTGAAGAGACCAACGAGCGCTTTCGCTACCTGCTCGACCACGGGCAGACCGGGCTCTCGACCGCGTTCGACATGCCCTCGCTGATGGGCCATGACTCCGACCATCCGCGCTCGCTGGGTGAAGTCGGGCGTGAGGGCGTGGCGGTCGACACCGTGCTGGACATGGAGACACTGTTCAAGGGGATCCCCCTGGACGAGGTCACCGTCTCGATGACGATCAACGCACCCGCGGCGATCATGCTCGCCTTCTACGTGGTCGCGGCCGAGCGCCAAGGCGTCCCCAGCGAGCGCCTGGGCGGGACGATTCAGACCGACATCCTCAAGGAGTACATCGCGCAGAAGGAGTGGTGCTTCCCGGTCGATCCGGCGATGCGACTGGTGGGCGACATGATCGAATGGTGCTCTGAGCACATGCCGCGTTGGCATCCGATCTCGATCTCCGGCTACCACATCCGCGAGGCCGGATCGACGGCCGCGCAGGAGCTTGCGTTCACGTTGAAGGACGGCCTCACCTACGTCGAACAGGCGGTCGCCCGCGGGCTTGACGTGGATGCGTTCGCGCCGCGGCTGAGCTTCTTCTTCAACGCCCAGATTGATTTCTTCGAGGAGATCGCGAAGTACCGAGCCGCCAGGCGGATCTGGGCGCGGGAGATGCGTGACACGTTTGGTGCCAAGGACCCGCGCTCCTGGCTGATGCGCTTTCACAGCCAGACCGCGGGCGTGTCGCTGACTGCCCAGCAGCCGCTGAACAACATCGTCCGCACGGCGATCGAGGCGCTCGCGGGAGTCCTCGGCGGCACGCAGTCGCTGCACACCAACTCGTTTGACGAAGCGCTCGCACTGCCGACCGAAGCCGCGGTCCGGATTGCGCTGCGCACGCAGCAGATCATCGCCCACGAGACCGGTGTGACGAACACGATCGATCCGCTCGGCGGTTCCTATTTCGTCGAGGCGCTGACCGACCGGCTGGAGGAGCTCGCCTACGACTACTTCCGCCGGATCGACGAGCTCGGCGGAATGGTCGAGGCCGTCAAGCAGGGCTTCCCGCAGCGGGAGATCGCCGACGCCGCCTTCGAGCTCCAGCAGGAAATCGACTCCGGACAGCGGATCGTGATCGGCGTCAACTCATTCACAGAAGGAGACGATTCGCACACGCCGCTGCTGCGGATCGATCCGGCGCTCGAGCCCAAGCAGATCGAGCGCGTCCGCGCCGCGAAGGCCGATCGCGACGCCGACGCGGTCTCGCGGACGCTCGCCGCGCTGCGCAGCGCCGCCGACACCGGCGCCAACCTGATGCCGTTGTTGATTGACGCCGCCCGCGCGCACACCTCCGAAGGCGAGATCGTCCAAGCGCTCCAGCAGGTCTGGGGCGACTACCGCGAGCAGCCGGTGTTCTGATGGACGGCCGGATCCGAGTGGTTGTCGCGAAGCCGGGTCTTGACGGGCACGATCGTGGTGCGAAGATCATCGCGCGCGCGCTCAGGGATGCGGGGATGGAGGTCATCTACACCGGCCTTCATCAGACGCCCGAGCAGATTGTGGAGACCGTGATTCAGGAAGATGCGGATGCCGTCGGGCTCTCGATCCTGTCCGGTGCGCATATGACGTTGGTCCCTCGGATCATGGAGTTGCTCAAGGAGCAGGGGATCGATGATGTGGTCGTCACGGTGGGGGGGACGATTCCGTCCGAGGACATCGAGGAGCTGAAGGCGCTTGGCGTCGCCGAGGTGTTCACGCCAGGCGCCTCCACCGAGGCGATCGTTCAGTTCATCCGCGGGGCGGTACCGGCCGCAGCAGCCTGACGGCGGCAAGCTTGCCGCTGCTGTCGCGGCCGCCGATCGTCGCGATGCCGCCGTCGAACGCAACCGCTCCCAGGTCGGCGATCGCCGACGGCAGCCGGCCGGAGGCGCGCCAGCGCCGTTCGCCGGGTGACCAGGAAAGGATCGCGGCCGTGAACGCGCCGCGCCGCAATCCGCCCAGCACGTAGACGCGGGGGCCGAGCGCCGCGGCTGCCGCGTGGTCGGTCGCGACCGGCAGATCGGGGAGCCGGAGGAGTTCGCCGGTCGCAGGGTCAAACGACCACGCCTGGCGCGTCGGGGCTCCGGACGTCGTTTCACCCCCGGCCACGACCAGCCGCCCGGCGAGCGCTGCCGCCGCCGGATAGCGGACGCCGAGCGCAAGCCTCCCGACGGTGCTGGCGTGGCCGCCGGCGGTGACCGCGTAGATCTCGGAGTTCGTCCTCGTGCCGTCCCAGCCGCCGACGACATATGCACGGCCGTCGATCGTCACCGCGTCGAGGTCGGAGAGGGCTTGCGGGAGCGCTCCGATCACACGAGGCCGACCCGGCAGCACCGAGACGATCCGGTTGCTGCCCTCGAACTGGCCGCCGCCGAACAGCAGCAGGCGACCGGCGATCGCCGTCGCGGCCGCGTCGTGAACTGGTCCTGGGAGCGTGGCGAGAGCGGCGCTCGCCCCGGTGGCGCCGAGGCGGAAGATCGTGCTCGTCGACTCGCCGGCTGGGGACAGTCCGCCGCTGACGACGATGCCCGCACCGAACCTCGCGGCAGCGATCCCCGAACGGGCCTCGGGCAGCGCGCCAAGCGTCCGAGCTGACCCGAGGGCGAGGGCCGCCGGGCGTCTCGGGTGGCGCGCTGCGCGAACGGAGCCGACGCCGGAACCGGCTGCGCTCGTTGTCTGACGATGATGCGACGTCGATCCACAGCCGGCGAGTGTCGCCGCTGTCATGAGGAGCAGTGCGATCGCGTGTGCCCTGGTGCTCACGGTGCCACTCGGCGCCGGCCGCCCCCGATCACGACCGGTGGTGGTTGACCATCTCGATGTTGTTGCCGTCGGGGTCAAGGACGTAGGCGGCGTAATAGCCGCGGTGATACCGCGGGCGCTCATCGGGTCGCCCGTGGCTGCGGTAGCCGGCCTCGATCGCCGCCTGATAGAAGCTGTTGACGTCGCCGTCGTCGGTGGTTCCGAACGCCAGGTGGAGATTCTCGGTGGGGGCGCCGGCGACCAACGAGAACGAGCCCGTGGTCCCGGCGAACGACACGCGCTCCGGCGTCTCGTTGACCACCCGCAGGCCGGCATGGGGCGCGATCGTGTTGTAGAACCGCGCGGCCACCGCGAGGTCGGCGACGCGGATCCAGAGGTGGTCGATGATGCCTCCGCGGCGCATCGCGCCGTGATGGAGGGCCTCGGCGCTGTTGCCGTCGGGATCGAGCAGGAACGCTCCGTAGTAGTCCTCGCGATACTGCGTCCTGCGCCCCGGTGCCCCATCGCTGGCGAATCCGGCTGCGGTACCGCTCTGCCAGAACAGGTCGACTTGCTCACGCGAGGGGGCGACGAAGCCCACATGCAATCGCCGGGTCCTCGGATTCTGATCGTCCGCGCTCGCCAGCGAGAAGTCCTGCCACTCGGAGAACGTCGCGGTCCGGTAGGACTCCTCGACCCCGAGCGGCCCCAGAACGGTGTTGTAGAACCGCTCGGAGGCGGGCCGGTCGCCGGCGCGGATAGTCACGTGGTCGAACAAAGTCTGCGCACTCTAGTCCTGGAGACGGCGATGTTGCGATCTGGCACCAGACCTACCGTCAGCTCGGCTCAGCTGACGGCCGCAAGCGCTCCGAGCCGCTCGGCGGTGCGCGAGTCGGCTGGGAAGAATGCCTCGATTGACAGCTCCGAGACGGTGATGTCGACGGGCGTGCCGAAGGTGGTGACCGTCGAGAAGAACGACAGTTCGTCACCGTCGTCGGTCGCGAGCCGCAGCCCGACCATGATCTCGTTGGCGGCGGGCTCGAGCTTGGCGGTGTCGGGGCCGGGGTAGCCGAGCAGCTCGTCGTAGAGCTCGCGGACGCCCTCGTCGCCGGTCAGCCGGATCTCTCGCCCGAGCCTTCCAAGCAGATGCGCTCGCCACTCAGCGAGGTTGAGGATCCGCGGCGCCAGTCCATGCGGGTGCAGCGCCAGTCGCATGCAGTTGACCGGCGGTCGCAGTAGCTCCGGCGCTGCGCCTTCCAGCAATGGCCCGAGCGCGCTGTTCGATGCAACCAGGTTCCACCTGTGATCGACAGCCATCGCCGGATACGGCTCATGGCCGGCGAGCACGTGACCGAGCGCGTCCCGAATCGGTGCCAGCTCGGGATCATCGAGCGAGCGAGCCGCGTACTGCGGCGCGTAGCCTGCCGCGAGCAGCAGCTGGTTGCGGTCCCGCAACGGAACCTGGAGCTGCTCTGCGAGGTGCAGCACCATCTCAGGGCTTGGCTTCGAGCGCCCGGTCTCGACGAAGCTCAGATGCCTCGTGGAGACGCCCGCCTCGAGTGCCAGGTCAAGCTGGCTCAGGCGCCGGCGCTGTCGCCAATCGCGTAGCAGGGTGCCGACGCGGTTCTCGGTCATCCGCACAAGCGTAGCCGTGCTCATCACGACCTCGCCGGCGCCGGCAGCAGCCTGGTCAGCGCGGCCACGGAGATCAGGATCGCGGCAAGCACCGCGAGGCTGAGCTGGAACGCCCCCGCAAAATTGGGGTGGGCCGGGGTCGAGTTCATCGCCCCGAAGAAGATCACGCCGATGATTGCGACCCCGAGCGCGTTGCCGACGTTCTGCATCGTCGACAGGGCGCCCGACGCGGCGCCCGCGTGCTCGGGCTTCGTCCCAGACATGATGATCGTCGCGAGCGGTGCGATTCCGAGACCCATCCCCGCACCGATCAGCAGCAGGCCGGGGACGAGTGCCAGGACCGAGCCGCCGGTGCCGACATCTGCGACCGCTGCCAGCAGCAGGCCATGACCGCACGCGAGTACGAGCGCGCCCGCTGCCAGTACCCGGCGACCGTGCCGCTGCGCCAATGCCGGTGCGCCCATCGATGCCGCCAGGTACGACGCCGCGAGAATCGTGAATACCAGCCCGGCATGGAGTGCGCTGAGCCCACGCCCTTGCTGGAGATACAGCGCGAGCACCAGGAAGAACGATGCCTGGCCGCACCAGAACACGAGCTGCGCGAGCAACCCGGCGCTGAACGTGCGCTGCGAGAACAGGCTCAGCTCGAGCAGCGGGGAGCCGCCGCGGTCGGCGAGCCGGCGCTGCTGGATCACGAATACGCCGAGGATCACGGGCGCGAATGCCAGCGACACCAAGGTCCACTCAGGCCAGCCATGCTGGCGGCCTTCCACCAGCGGCAGCACGATCGCGGTCAGGCCCGCGGTCACGAGCGTCGTGCCGACGAGGTCGATTCGGCTCGAACGCGGTGCGCGTGATTCCGCAACGAGTCTTGGCGCGGCGATCAGCGCGAGCACGCCGACCGGCACGTTGATCAAGAAGCACGTGCGCCAGCCGAGACCGGCGATGTCAGCCTGCACCAGCAGGCCACCAATCAACTGACCGCCGACGGCGGCGAGGCCCATCACCATCCCGTATGCCGACAACGCGCGGGCACGGTCGGGGCCGGTGTACAGAACGCCGATGAGCGACAGCACGTTCGGCATCAGCAGCGCGCCCCCGACGCCCTGAAGCAGGCGGCCCGCGATCAGCACCTCAGAGCTTGACGCGGCGCCGCACGCCGCCGAGCTGAGCGTGAACAGTGCCAGCCCAAGCGAGAACGTCAGGCGCCGGCCGATCCGGTCGCCGAGACGACCGGCGGTGATCAGGAACACGGCTGAGGTGAGACCGTAACCGGCCGCCACCCATTCGATTGCGCCGCTCGACGCGCGCAGGTTGGCCTGCATCGAGGGCAGCGCGACATTGACGATGAAGAAGTCCAGCACGACCATGAACGTGCCGGTCAGGACAACTGGAAGCGGAGCCCAGCGGCTCGCTCGGGCCCTGGCGAGTACGCCGGGCCGGGGTGGGGTTTCGGTGAATGCTTGTGTGCTCATGGCGAGCACGGTCGCAGCGGACCGGCGCCCCGTCGATTACGCGCGAGGTAATGGCGGCGACGCTCGGTGGTCGGCCCGACGTCGATACACCGTGACCCGGCGCATCACTGCCACGGCCCGGATGGGTTCCGGTCGGGAGGCCATGACGACCGAGCGCGATCGGGTAGTAGCCGGCCTGGGGCGGCGGGACGCCGTCCTTCGACCCGGACCGGATGGCCCGCTGGGCGAGCCCGTCGTTCGCCTCCTGGCTCGGTCGCTGAGCAGCCGCCGGCGGAGAAGAATGGCGATTCACAGGCAGGGGGTGCCGGCGAATCGCCATTCTTCTCGCGCTGGGCTCGCAGGGACGCCCGGACCGGCTTGCGCGCGGATCGCCGCCGGTAAGCTCCCGGCGCCTTGGCGGCGGACATGATCTTGCGGGGATGGGTCTCCCGCGCGATGGCGAGCATCGCAGCGGCGATCGCCCCGATCGGGCCGCCTCGCGGCGACGGAAGACCGGCGCGACGCCCTCGTCGATCTCGGCCGCGCGCTGTTCATGCTCCGCGACCCGCGCCGATCGATAGGCCCGGCTCGAGCATGCGCGTGCGCTGATCGACCTCGGTTGCGCGCTGCGGCGCGTTCGGCGTGCCACCGAGGCTCGGGCGCCGCTGCGGGACGGTCTCGCGGCCACGCGCGCGTGCGGTGCGCTCCCGCTTGCTGAGCGCGCCCACGAGGAGCTGACCGCCACCGGGGCGCGGCCGCGGAAGATCGTCCGGGCGGGGGTCGAGGCGCTCACTGCGCTGCCGCGTTGACGCTGCTGACCTGCATCTGATATATCACAGGTTGTGGCCAGCACGGCAGACTCTGCGCAGCGGCTGCCGTCGACCCAGCGCGTGGTGATCATCGGGGCGGGGATCGTCGGCAACAGCCTTGCCTATCACTTGACCGAGCTTGGGGAAACGTCGGTGACGCTGCTCGACCAGGGGCCGCTCCCCAACCCCGGCGGCTCGACCGGGCACGCCTCGAACTTCATCTTCCCGGTCGATCACTCCAAGGAGATGACGCTGCTGACGCTCGAGAGCATGCGCCAGTACAAGGAACTGGGCGTGTTCACCGAGAGCGGCGGGATCGAGATCGCCCGTACCGAGGAACGGATGCAGGAGTTGACCCGGCGGATGGGATCCGCGAAGGCGTGGGGGATCGAGCCGGTGTCGATGCTGACTCCGCAGGAGGTCAAAGAGCTCGTCCCGTTCATCAACGAGGAGTTGATCCTCGGCGGCTTCTACACGCCGGGCGCCGGCGTCGTCGACTCGCTGCGGGCCGGGACGATCATGCGTGAGCGCGCGCAGGAGGCCGGCCTGACGGTGTCCGCCAACACCGAGGTGCTGGGGATCGACGTGGAACAGGGCCGGGTGAAACGAATTCGCACGAGCAAGGGCGAGATCGAGGCCGAGCGCGTTGTGGTCGCGTGCGGCGCCTGGAGTCCGCGGATCGCCAAGCTGGCCGGCGCCTCGATCCCGCTCACCCCGATGGTCCACCAGATGATCGACATCGGGCCCGCGCCGCGGTTCGCGAACACCACGGGAATGATCGAGTACCCGATCGTCCGCGACATGGACACGAACATGTACGAGCGCCAGGAGGGCACCGGACTCGAGATCGGCTCCTACGCGCACCGCCCGATCACCCTCGTCGCCGACGAGATCCCTTCGATCGAGGAGTCGGCGCTGACGCCGACCGAGCTGCCGTTCACCCAGGAGGACTTCGATCCGCAGATGGAGATCGCGCTCGAGCTGATGCCAGAGATCGTCGCTGACGAGAGCGTCGGGGTGAAGTACGCGATCAACGGCGTGCTGTCGGTCACCTACGACGGGATGCCGCTGCTCGGTGAGACGCCCGAGGTCCGCGGCCTGTGGTCGGCGGCTGCGATCTGGATCAAGGAGGGGCCCGGCTCGGGTAAGACCGTGGCCGAGCTGATGGCGCATGGAGAATCTGAGATCGACGTCTACGAATCGAACATCGCGCGCGCCTACCCGTGCCAGCGGACCAGGACCCACATCGTCGCCCGGGCCAGCGAGGGCTTCAACAAGATGTACGGGATCGTCCATCCCGCAGAGCAATGGGAGTCCAACCGCGGCGTAAGGCTCTCGCCGTTCTACGAGCATGAGAAGCGGCTCGAGGCCGTCTTCTACGAGACCGTCGGCTGGGAACGCCCGCACTGGTATGCGTCGAACGCGCCGCTGGTCGAGGAGTTCGCCGCTCAGGTCAACATCCGCGAGGCCGAGTGGGAGTCGCGCTGGTGGTCACCGATCATCAATGCCGAGCACCTCGCGATGCGCGAGCGCGCCGGCATGGTTGACCTCACAGCGTTCTCGCTGTTCGATATCAGCGGGCCGGCAGCGCTCGACGCCGTCCAGCGGGTCGCGATGCGCCAGATGGACGTGGCCGTCGGGCGCGTCGTCTACACGCCGGTGCTGACGCCGGCCGGCGGGTTCAAGGCCGATTTGACGATCATGCGGCTGGCACACGACGTGTTCCGCGTCGTCACCGGAGGTGCGTACGGACTGTCCGACCTGAAGTGGTTCAAGGACCAGCTTCCCGAGGACGGCTCAGCTCAGATCAGCGACCGCACAAGCTCGTGGTGCACGCTTGGGTTGTGGGGACCCCGCGCACGCGACATCCTCGCGAGCGTCACCAGCGACGACGTTTCCAACGAGGGCTTTCCGTTCGCGCGCTGCCGCATGATCGAGGTCGGGCCGCTGCAGGTGCTCGCGTCGCGGATCTCCTATGTCGGTGACCTCGGCTGGGAGCTGTACGTCCCGGTCGAGGAGGGCGCGCGGCTGTGGGAGATCGTCGCCGAGGCGGGCGCGCCCCACGGCATCGTCCCCGTCGGGATCGGCGTGTACGGGACCACTGGACGGCTTGAGAAGTGCTACCGGGCGTACGGCGCCGAACTCGAAGCCGAGTACAACGTGGTCGAGGCCGGAATGGCGTGGGGCAAGGTCAAGGACCAGGACTTCATCGGCAAGAGCGCGCATCTGCATCACCGCGACGAGCAAGCCGCCGCGATCATGTGCACGCTGACCGTCGAGGACCACACGTCGAAGTCGGGCGTCAAGCGCTACATGCTCGGCGGCGAGCCTGTGCTCAGCCGCGACGGCGCGCCGCTGGTCGACCGCAAGGGCCGGCGCTCGTATGTGACCAGCGCCGGCGCCGGGCCGTCGATCGGCAAGCACATCCTGATGAGCTACCTCCCGCCCGAGCACGCGAACGTCGGCGAGCAGCTGAGCGTCGAGTACATGGGCGAGCACTATCCCGTCACGGTGGCCAGTGCCGACTCCACAGCCGTGTTCGACCCGGACAACACGCGCGTCCGCTCATGAACATCGTCGTGTGCGTGAAGCGGGTCCCGCTGACAGGCGGGAAGATGGTGCTGACCGACGACGAGCGAGCGATCTCGACCCGCCATCTCGGCTTCACGATCAGCCCGCATGAGGAGTGCGGAGCTGAGGAGGCGGTGAGGCTCGTCGAGCAGCACGGCGGCTCGAGCACCGTGCTGACGCTTGGCCCGCCCGAGGCCGAGGAGCAACTGCGTGACATGATGGCGATCGGCGTCGATCGCGCGATCCATCTCATCACCGACGGCGAGGAGTGGGATCCGCAAGCGACCGCAACGGTGATCGCTGATGCGATCCGCGCCGAGCCCGAGCAGCCGGACCTGATCCTGTTCGGCAACGAGTCGGCCGACGGCGGCAACTATCAGGTCGCGATCCGTGTCGCGTACAAGCTCGGGTTGCCGGTCGTCAACGGCATCAAGGCGATCACGGTCGACGGCAGCCAAGTCCGCTGCGAACAGGAAGTCGCCTCCGGCCGCGACGTGTACGTGCTGCCGCTGCCTGCGGTGCTCGGCGTGCTCGAGGGGATCAACCTGCCGCGCTACCCGTCGGTGCCAGGACGGCTGCGCGCGAAACGAAAACCCGTCGACGGATCGTCGCCCACCCGTCCCGACGCACGCCTTGAGATGGTCAAGCTGGCGCTGCCCGAAGGCGCGGGCAAGCAGGTGCAGGTGCTCGGCAACGGTGCGGATGCCGCGCCCGCCGTGGTCGGCGTGCTCAGCGAACTGGGGTTGGTGTGAAGGCCGTCCTCGTGTTCGTCGAGAACCCGCAGGACGAGGTCTGCCAGCAGGCGCTGACGTTTGCACGCGAGCTTGGCGATGAGGTCCAGGCGGTCTCGGTGCGGAGCGGCGCCTACTCTCCGGCCGGGTTCGCCGGCGCGATCGAGAATGTGGTCGCGCAGCGACCATACTCGGCAGTCCTTGCAGCGGGAACCGAACGAGGAAACGAGGTGCTCGCGCACGTGGCGGCACGGCTCGATCTGCCGATGGCGGCCAACTGCGTGTCGGTGACGCTCGGCGACCCCGCCTCGGTGACGCGCGTGCGCTGGGGCGGGAGCCTGCTCGAGCAGGCGCGCGTCCACGGCTCGCCGCTGCTGGCGACCGTCGCGCCGCACGCGGTCGCCGCCGATCCGGCGGCTGGCGCCCCGGTCGAGGAATTGGCCCCGGCTGAGGACCCGGTCACGGTCTCAGAGCGCGTGCCGAGCGCCACCGCCGGGGTGTCGCTCGCGGACGCCGACGTGGTCGTCTCCGGCGGCCGCGGTGTCGGCTCGGCCGAGGGCTTCGCGGTGATCGAGGAGCTGGCGCAGTTGCTCGGCGGTGCGGTCGGCTGCTCGCGCGCGGTCACCAGCGCCGGCTGGCGGCCACACACCGACCAAGTCGGCCAGACCGGGACCAAGATCGCGCCGGAGATCTACATCGCGTGCGGGATCAGCGGCGCGACCCAGCACATGGCCGGCTGCAAGGGGGCGAAGAAGCTCTTGGCGATCAACCCCGATGGCGAGGCATCGATTTTCGCCAGCGCCGACTACGGCGTGATCGGCGACCTGCACGAGGTCGTGCCGGCGATCTCCGCCGAGATCAGGAAGGCGAGGGGCGCATAGCCTCGCTGCCCGGCGCTCTCGCGCTCGCGGCCGCGCTCGCTGTCAGCGGCACGCTGTTCGCTCGCCGGGTGCGGGTGCTGGTCGGTCTCGTGCGTGGGGCGCAGCCTGTAGCCCGGTCGGGCGAGGTGCCGCGGCGCGTTCGCAACGAGGCGACGATCGTGCTCGGGCAGCGCAAGCTCCTGCAGCGATTCGTCCCGGGCCTGATGCACGCGTTCATCTTCTGGGGCTTCCTCGTGCTGTTCCCGACGATCGTGATCGCGATGATCGCGATCGTCGACAAGCACGCGACGTTCCCGTGGCTCGGTCACCAGGGCTGGTACGCGCTGCTCGTCGATGTGTTTGCCGTCCTGGTGCTGGTCGGGGTGATCGCCGCGCTGTGGATCCGCAAGGTCGTGCGCCCGCGGCGGTTCGACGGCAGCCACCGCGGCGAGGCCGACCTGATCCTGGCACTGATCGCGACGATCGCGCTGACGCTGCTGCTGTGGCACGCGACGCGGATCGCACTCGGCTACAACGAATGGCCGGCGTCGTCGGCGCCGGTGTCGGATGCGCTCTCGCACCTGTTCGGCCGCAACGGCGTGACGCGAGTGTTGGAGCGGGTGTTCGTGTGGGCGCATGTGCTCACGATCCTCGGGTTCCTCGCGTACCTGCCGCGTTCCAAGCACCTACACATCGGCACCGCCGCAGTCAATGTGTGGTTCGGCCGCACGGGCGCCGGCGGGCGGCTCGAGCCGCTGCGCTTCGACGACCCCGATGTGCCCGAGGACGAGCTGCGCTTCGGCGCGGGCACCGCCGCTGACTTAACCTGGAAGCAGGTACTCGACACGTTCTCATGCACGGAGTGCGGGCGCTGCCAGGACGCCTGCCCGGCGTTCGCGACGGGGAAGCTGCTCTCGCCCAAGCTCGTGATCATGGGGCTGCGTGACCAGGTGTTCGCGGGCGACTCTGGATCGCTGGTGCCGAACGCGGTGCCCGAGGAATCGGTCTGGGACTGCGTGACCTGCGGCGCGTGCGTGCAGGCGTGCCCGGTGTCGATCGAGCACATCGACCACATCGTCGATCTGCGCCGCCACCTGGTGATGGTGGAGTCGCAGTTCCCGCCGGAGGCCGAGCCGATGCTGCGTGACATCGAGCGCTCGTCGAACCCGTGGCGCCGCGCCCAGTCAGAGCGCGCCGACTGGGCGTCAGAGCTCGGCGTGCGTGTGCTCGAGCCCGGCGATCCAGCGCCCGAGTACCTCTACTGGGTCGGCTGCGCGAGCTCGTTCGACGAGCGCGCGCGGCGCACGGCCGAGTCCACGGCCACGTTGCTGGCGGCCGCGGGCGTCGACTTCGCGATCCTCGGCCCTCGGGAATCGTGTACCGGCGATCCGGCGCGGCGGATCGGCAACGAATACGTGTTCCAGGCGTTCGCCGAGCAGAACGTCGAGGTGCTCAACGACGCCGGCGTGACGAAGATCGTCGCGAACTGCCCGCATTGCTTCAACACGCTCGCCAACGAATACCCCGACTTCGGCGGGCGCTATGAGGTGGTCCATCACTCCGAGCTGCTCTCGCAGCTGGTTCGAGACGGACGGCTGAAGCCCGAGCGGTCCGAGGGCCTGAGCGTCACCTACCACGACTCCTGCTACCTCGCCCGCCACAACGACGTGGTCGCCAGCCCGCGGGAGCTGGTCTCCGCGGTCGGGCAGCCGGTGGAGATGGCCCGCTCGGGCAAGAGCACGTTCTGCTGCGGCGCCGGTGGCGCACACATGTGGATGGAGGAGCGCGCCAAGCCGATCAACGTCGAGCGCGTGCGGGAGGCGGCGGGCACCGGCGCGGACACGCTCGCGGTCGCGTGCCCGTTCTGCACCGTGATGCTCGACGACGGCGTGCAGAGCGAGGCGGCCGGGATGCGCGTCGTCGACGTCGCGACGCTGCTGGCGGAGGCGATCGAGCGCAGGAGCCCCCTAAGTCAGTAGCTGCTCGAGCTGTCGCTCGAGGCCGGCATGTCCGACGTGCTGGGTTTCGAGCGGCAGACCGATCCTCGCGGCGGCGCGCTCGGCGGCGGCGCGGGTCCCCGGTGTCGGACGCTGCGCCAGCCACAGGACTCGCGCGTAGTGGCGGAAGTAGTCGTCGCGAAGCTCCGGGTTGCGGTCCAGGCCGAGCTCGCGGACGACCGTGTGCTCGAACGTGCGCGCGAGGAAGTCGGTGAGGAAGTACGTGCCGGGCTGTTCGGCCAACGCCGCGCGGACCTCCTCACGCGCGAACACGTCGTAGCAGTGCTCGCCCTCGAGCCGCTTGACGCCGGCGGCCGCGAGCGCGTCGTCAATCGCCCCATAGGTGCCGCAGTCGCCGTAAGCCACCGCGATGGCGTCGTAGCGGTCGCGGAGGTCACGTAACCCTGCGGCGATCGCCGGCGCGATCTGCTCGGGTCGGTTGTGGAGCAGGGCGTCGATCGGGTGCACGTCGATCTCCCAGCCGCGATCGCGCGCGATACGTCGCACGTCGGCGGCGAGCGCGCCGCACGCGATCACCGTAGCTCGGCTCACCCTGGAAACGCGAGCTGATCGATGAACAGGTCGTTGAAGTCCGGTCTCCCGGAGAGCTCGACATACTCGACCTCGCGCAAGATCGAGTAGGCCTCGGCCCGCTCGCGCAGTGACAGCGCAGCGATCTTCGCCCCCTCGCCGGCGACATTGCCCGCCGAGACGATCCGCGGCAGCGCCAGCTTCGGCACGAGCCCGATCCGCACCGCGCTCAACGGCGTCAGATACGCGCCAAAGCTGCCCGCGAGCAGCACTTGCGTGATCTCGCTCGGGTCGACGCCCAGGTCGCGCAGCAGGATCGACCAGCCGGTCGCGATCGACGCCTTGGCGAACTGCAGCTCGCGGACGTCGCGCTGGGAGAGGAAGACCGAGGTCGCGGGGTCGCTGCCGCGCCAGTGCAGCACGAACACCCGTTCCTCGCCGATCTTCGTCAGGCGAGTCGCCAGTGCCGGGAATTGCTCGGCGGCGTCCTCGTCCGGGATGAAGCGCCCGGAGCGGTCGAGCAGGCCGGCGTGCACGAGCTCCGCGACGGCATCCACCAGCCCCGAGCCGCACATGCCGACCGGCTCGGCGTCCCCGATCACATCGAGGTGCAGTGTGCCGCCGTCGATCTTGAGGCCTTCGATCGCGCCCTCGGCGGCCCGCATCCCGCACTTGATCTGCGCCGCCTCGAATGCCGGTCCAGCCGGCGCTGCGGTCGCGAGCACGCGCTCGTTGGAACCGAGCGCGATCTCGCTGTTGGTGCCGACGTCGATGAACAGGCGCAGCCGGCGGTCACGCGTGAGGCCGGTCGCGAGCATCCCGGCGACGATGTCCCCGCCGACGTACGCGCCGAGGCTCGGGAACACGAACGCGGGCGCCCGCGGATGAACCTCGACACCCAAGTCGTGTGCCTTGACCGGCGGGAAGCTGTGAGTGCTGACGACAAACGGCGCCATCGACAGCGGTTCGGGATCGATCCCGAGCGCCAGCTGCATCATCGTGACGTTGCCGCAGACCGTGATCTCATAGACCTCGCGCGGCTCGACATCGGCATCGGCGCAGACCTCGCCGACGAGCTCGGAAAGCGTCTCGTGCGCTCGCTCGCGCAGGGTGCGCAGCGCCGTGTCGTCCATCATCGTCGCCGAGATCCGTGTGATCACATCGGCGCCGTGCGGCTGCTGGCGGTTGAGCATCGAGCGCACCGCCGCCGGCTGGCCGGTCTCGAGGTCGACGAGCGTCGCGACCACGGTCGTCGTGCCCAGATCGAACGCGATCGCGTAGCGGCGCGCGCTCGTGTCGCCCGGCTCGACGTCGATCAGCTCCTCGTCGCAGACGACGGCCGTGATGTCGAAGTTCGCCTTGCGGAGCGTTGACCCGAGCTCTCTGAGGAGCTCGATCGAGGCATGCGGCTCGAGGTCGTCGATCCCGTCGAGCACACGCTGAAGGTCAGAGCGCTGGTCCTCCATCGTCGGCTCCTCGAGGACGAGATGGCGCTTCTGGACCGAGGGGCGCAGGATCACGTGACGCCCGACGCCGACGAGCGCGGCCTTCGGCCGTGTCTGGAGGGGTGGCACCTCGACGACGACGTCACCGCGGGCTGGCGCCCGGCACGCCAGCCGCCAGCCGTCCTTCAGCTCCTCTGCGGAGAACGCGCGCGGGTCGATGCTTGACACCGGAACCTCGCCGGAGATGACCCTGATCTTGCATTTCTTGCAGGTGCCATGGCCGCCGCAGGTTGAGTCGATCGCGATTCCGTTCCAGCTCGCGGCGTCGAAGATCGGCGTGCCGCTCGGCACGCGGACCTCGCCACCGTCGGGAAGGAAGCGCAGGCGGACGCGCTCGGAACCGTCGGTCTGCTGGGGCTCCGGCTCGTGCTCGGGCACTCGCGCCGCCGGCTGCAGTCTGCGGGGTGCGGGCACGCTCATGTCGCCGCGGCGGCCTCCGCCTGACGTGCCCGGTGCGCGGCGATCCAGCTCGTGCCCCACGCGTCGTGACCCAGCAACAGATCCGATGCGCGAACGCTCTGCACGCAGACCTCCGCCGTCGACATGATCGCGCTCGTCAGCCCGGCCGCCATCGCCATCGGCAGGAAGGCCGCGTTCAGCACGTGCCGTTGCGGTAGGCCGAAGGAGACGTTGGAGGCGCCAAGGCACATGTTCACGCCGAGCTCGTCGCGAATCAGGCTGATCGTGTTCAACGTCGTGGTCACCGCCTCGGTGTCGGCGCCGACGGTCATCGCCAGCGGGTCGATGATCACGTCCGCGGGCGCGATTCCGTAGTCGCCCGCGACGCTGACGATTTTCCGCGCGTGCTTCAGGCGCTCCTCCGGGGTGACGGGGATTCCGGTCTCGTCGTTGGCGAGCCCGATCACCGCGGCGCCGTGACGCGCGACGAGCGGCAGGATCTCCTCCAGCCGGTCGTCCTCGGCTGTCACCGAGTTGACCAGCGCGCGGCCCTCGTAGACGGACAGCCCCGCGTCGAGCGCTTCGATCACCGAAGAGTCGATGCAGATCGGCGCGTCGACCGCCTCCTGCGCCGCTGTGAGCATCGCCTTGAGCAGCTCCGGCTCGTCGACGAGCGGGATCCCGGCGTTGACGTCGAGCATGTCGGCGCCGGCCTCGACCTGCATGATCGCGTCAGCGGTCACGGTCGAGAGATCGCCGCCGCGCAGCTCCTCTGCGAACGACTTGCGGCCGGTCGGATTGATCCGCTCGCCGATGATGCAGAACGGCTGCCCAGAGCCGATCGTCACGGTCTTAGACCGAGACCGAATCGCTGTGTCCATTGGATTCCCTTTCTTTTGAGTCCCGCCCACCCGAAATGCCCAGGCGTGTGCACAGCTTCGCGATGCCCGCGTCTTTGCGAAACGAGATGAAGTGGATCCCGGCGACGCCGGGCTGGGAGAGCGCATGCGTCGCCTGTTCGAAGGCGATCTCCTCGCACTCCTGCTCGGCGTCCTTCGCCTGTTCGACTCGGCGGACGATCTGCGGGGGAACCTCGACGCCTGGCACCTTGGTGGCGACGAACCGCATCCCGCCGACAGTGCGCAGGATGCAGATCGAGGGGATCATCGCCACGCGTTCGCTCAGCCCCGTGTCGTGAGCGGCGCGCATGAACCGCTCGAGCAACTCCGGGCGGTAGCAGATCTGAAGCTGCAGGAAGCGAGCGCCGGCAAGTGCCTTTTTCGCCGCGCGGCGCACGCGGACGTCGTACGGCGGCGTTCCGGGATTCTCGACCGCGCCGAGCACGAAGTGCGGTGCCGGCCCGTTCGCGCGGCCCGAGAGGTAACGTCCGCTCTCTAGCACCCGCGCGACCGCTACCAGCTGCAGGCTGTCGAGGTCAAACACGCGCCGCGCCTGCGGCTCGTTGCCGGCGGTGACGTCATCGCCGGTCATGCACGAGATGTTCTCGATCCCGTGCATCGCCGCGCCCATCAAGTCGGCCTCCAGCGCGAGCCGGTTCCGGTCGCGGCAGGCGAGCTGCATGATCGGCTCCTCGCCCGCTTTGATGAGGCCGATCGAGACCGCAAGCGAGGAGACGTGCGCGTGAGCCGATGGATTGTCGGTCGCGTTGTATGCGTCGACGAATGGCCGCATCGGCTCGAGATGCCGTACCACATCGGCTTGGCCGGCGCCGTCAATCACCGGCATCTCAGCCGTGACGACAAACTCCTTGCCGTCGAGCTTGCGCTCAAGCTTCGACATCCGCCCATCCAGGGGGGACCTGGCGGTCGCGGCCGGTAAAGAGGTTGATCCAGGCCGACGTGCCCTCGAGCTGGTTGTCGACGGGGGGGAGCAGGTCGTCGATGTGGCCACGCCACAGGGGCAGCTTCTCCGAGCGCTCGTACGCCTTCAGCCAGACGCAGCGCATCTCCGGCTTGACCTCGCAGGTGCCGTCGGCGCGGACCCCGCCACAGGGCCCGTTGCGAAGCGTCTTCGGGCAGGTCATCGGGCACGTCAGCCCGGTTGAGTGAAGGACACACTGGCCGCACATCTTGCAGCCCCAGACAGGGGCCTTGACCACGTGCTCCACACGCGCGATTGCCGCGGCTGCTCGTCCCTGCGCCGCAGCTCGATTCATGCCGGGACTTGCTCCCGGCGCAGCTGGATCAGCTCCTTGGCTTTCTTGACGGCGCTTGAGGCGTCGGCCGAGTAACCATCGGCGCCGACCGCGTCGGCGTACTCCTGTGTGACCGGCGCGCCGCCGACCATCACGATCACTTTCTCACGGATCCCGGCCTTCTCGAGCGCGTTGATGTTCGCCCTGAACATCGGCATCGTCGTCGTCAGGAACGCCGAAAAGCCGACAACGTCCGGGTTGTGCTCCTCGATCTGCTCGACGAACTTCTCCGGCGGGACGTTGACGCCGAGGTCGATCACGGTGAAGCCGGCGCCCTCGAGCATGATGTTGCAGAGGTTCTTGCCGATGTCGTGCACGTCGCCCTTGACCGTTCCCATCAGGAATGTGCCGACCTGTTGTGTATCGGTCTCCGCCAGGAGCGGTCTGAGGATGTCGAGCGCGCCCTGCATTGCGCGTGCGGCAATCAGCATCTCGGGCACGAAGTAGTCGCCGCGCTCGAATCTCGCGCCGACCTCCTCGAGCGACGGGATCAGCGCGTCGTAGAGCATCCGCTCGGGCTCCAGACCGTCGTCAAGGCCGTCGTTGACGCCGTCGCGCACCGCCGGCGCGTTTCCGACCAGCGTCTCGTCGTAGAGCAGTTGCAGGATCTCCTCATGCGTCATGCGGCGTGTTCTCCTTGGGGTTCGACGTGGCCGAGGCGGTGGCTGAGCGCGCGCGCCTCTCGATCGAGAATCGGTTGCAGCTCGCGGATCCGCGCGGACGTCATCCGCAGCGTCGGGCCGGTGATGCTGAGCGCCGCGACCACATCGCCGCGGGCTCCGCGCACGGGCGAGGCCATCGCGGCCAACCCGGGCTCGAGCTCGTCGATCGCGGTCGCGCAGTCGGTTGTGCGCACAGTTTCGAGTTCGGCTCGGAGCCGGTTGGGATCGGTGATCGTGCGCGGCGCGTAAGCCTTGATCGGCGCCGCCGGCAGGACCGCCCGTCCGAACGCCAGGAACACCTTGCCGACCGCCGTGCAGTGGTAGTCGACCGTGCGCCCGAGCCACTGCCCGGTCCCGAGGAAGTGCACGCTGTCGACCTGCGCGAGATGTTCGACGCCCTGGTGCCCGGGCACGGCGAGGTTGATCGTCTCGCCGCTCGCGTCGGAGAGCCGGTCAAGGCCCGGAGCGGCGAGCTCGACGATGTTGCGCTCGAGCATGCTGCGCTCGGCGACGCGCAGAATCGCAGGCCCGGGCGTCAGACGCCCGCGCTGCCCGTCTTGCGCGATCAGGCCTCGGCGCTCGAGCGCGCTGACGAGCCTCGAAGCGGTGCTCTTCGGAATGCCGGCCGCGCTCGCGAGGTCCGCGAGCGCGACGGGCCGCTCGCTTTCGAGCACGCGCAGCAGCAGATCGGCGCCGCGGTCGACGGCGGCGGTGCCGTGGGCGGGGACGTCGGGTGCAATTGCGGGGCGGGCGCCGCTGGTCTCCCGCGCCGTGGTCTCGCGCGCCGTGGTCTCCCGCGCCGTGGCGTTTCCGCGGAAACGTTCTTGGAACTCTTGTTCCACGGACGGTTATGATACGGCCGCCGGCGCCCAGGTCAAGCCACAAACAGGAGGAGGGCCCCCTTGTTCGTCAATGCAATGCCCCGCTACGAGATCCTCAGCGAGGAGGCGATGGCGGTGCTTGACCGGGGATGGCGCCGGATCGTCTCCGAGCTAGGGATCGAGTTCCTGCTGCCTGAGGCGGTCGAGTTGCTGCGCGGCGCCGGCCAGATCGTCGAGGAGGAGAACCGCGTGCGGTTCGACCCGGATTGGATCCTCGAACAGGTCGCGAAGGCGCCGCGGTCGTTTGAGCTCCAGGCCCGCAATCCGGCTCAGTCGTTGACGATCGGAGGAGACCAGATGGCGTTCGCGCCCGTCTACGGGTGCCCGTTCATCCGCGAGGGCGATGTCCGCCGCGACGCGAAGATGGCCGACTTCGAGAACCTCGTGCGCTTGTCGCAGGCGTTTGCAGAGCTCGACTCTCCCGGAGGCACGATCTGCGAACCCGAGGACCGCCCGCTCGATTCGCGCCACCTCGACATGGTGTTCGCGCTGCAGACGCTGTCGGACAAGCCGTACATGGGCTCGGTGACCTCCGGTCCGAACGCGGCCGACACGATCCGGATGGGGGAGATCCTGTTCGGTGGGCGTGCCGAGATCGAGCGCGCGCCCGTGTCGATCTCGCTGATCAACGTCAATTCCCCCCTGCGCTACGACGACCGGATGCTCGGCGCGATGTTCGAGTACGTCCGCGCCGGTCAAGCCGTGGTCATCACACCGTTCCTGCTGATGGGAGCGATGTCGCCGGTGTCGCTGCCCGCCACGCTCGTGCAGCAGATGGCCGAGGCGCTTGCCGGCATTGCCCTCGCGCAGCTGATCCGCCCGGGCTGTCCGGTCGTGTTCGGATCGTTTCTCTCGAACACCGACATGCAGTCAGGCTCGCCCTCGTTCGGCACGCCGGAGTCCGGGATCGGGGTGCTCTGCACGGGGCAGATCGCGCGGAGCTTCGGATTGCCGTGGCGTGGCGGCGGCGCTCTGAACGCCTCGCAGACGGTCGACGCCCAGGCCGCGTACGAGTCGCTGATGACGTTGCTGCCGACGTTCCTCGCCGGCGCCAACTTCGTCATGCACTCGGCCGGCTGGCTCGAGGGCGGGCTGGTCTCCTGCTACGAGAAGTTCATCGTCGACATCGAGCTTCTGCGCGAGCTTCGGCACGAGTTCACGCCGCTGGAGATCGATGAAGCGTCGCTGGCGTTCGACGCCCACCTCGAGGTCGGCGCCGGCGGCCACTTCCTCGGTGCTGCGCACACATTGGAGCGCTTCCGCGAGTGCTTCTACCGGCCGGTGCTGTCCTCCACGGAAAACTTCGACCGATGGAGCAAGCGCGGTTCGCGCGACACGAAGGCCCGCGCCGGCGAGATCTGGCGCTCGACGCTTGAGAGCTACGAGCAGCCGCCGATCGACGAGGCCGTGCACGCCGAGCTCGAGGAGTTCGTCGTGCGCCGGCGGGCCGAGCTGGGCGACTAGCGCACGCGCTCCGCGGTCACTGTGAGCCCTGCGTGAGCTCGTGCGCTTACGCTCGCCGGCGTGAGCGCACGGACGTTCATCGTGAGGGTCAGCGAAACGCCGCCGAGGGTGGTCGTGGAGGACGTGCGGACCCAGCGGCGGGCCGTCGCATTGGATCTGGATGCCGTCGGCGCCCAGATCGCCGCCTTGCTGCGTCCACCGGACGAGGAGCTGCCGGACCGCGGCGATGACCGCGGGCGCCGCGGGCGCCCGCGGTGAGGATTGTGTGAGCGCCCACCCCCACGGTGGCGCGCGCCGTGAGGATTGTGTGAGCGCCCACCCCTACGGTGGCGCCGGCAAACAGGTTCGCTAGAGAGGAATCGCGGATGACCCACACGATCAATCGGCGACAGGCACTGTCAGGTCTCGGAGTCGGGACCTTGGGCGTGACCGTCGCGGCTGCGGCGCCGCAGGCCGCCGACGCTGCGGCGCCGAGCGTTCGCGGGACCTGGACGATCGCGCCGAAGACGGCGCCCGGACAAGCTCCGTTTCAGGCGATGGCGGCGTTCGCGGCCGGCGGCGTGTTCATCACAACCGGCTCTGATGAGGCGGGCACGGGGCTTGGCGAGTGGAGCCAGAGCGGTGCGAATGGTTTCGCCTTCACCTATGTCAACTTCCACTTCGACCCTGCCGGCAAGCCCGCCAACACGGTCAAGGTGCGAGCGGCCGGCACGTTCGGAGGCTCGCACCTTTCCGGGAAGGCGACGCTGAGCCTGTTCGACCCTGCCGGCAAGCGCCTGGCCGCCGACGCCCACTTCCAGTTCACCGGCAGGCGGCTCACGATTCAGGCGCCCTGACGATCAGGCCCGGAGGAGTTGAGATGACAGCACCAGCCGTGGTGTGATCTCGAGCGGATCAAGCGTCGTGCTCGCCTGTTAGTGAGTCGCAGCCTCACGGCTCCATGTCGTGCAGCCGGCGGACCGCGTAGCCGGCGCTCTCGAGTGCCGCCACGATCGCGTCGCTGTGCTCGGCGCCACGGGTCTCGAGCGCGAGCTCGACCCCGGTCTCGCGGACGTGCAATGGGACTGCTTCGCGCACATGGTGGGCGTTGACGACATTGCCGCCGGCGTCGGCGATCAGCGTCAGCAGCGCGGCGAGGCCGCCGGGCCGATCGGAGATCCACGAAAACAGGCGCAAGCGACGCCCCGCGGTCGTCTCGTGGCGCTGGGCGATGACCGCGAGCAAGCCGGCGTCGACGTTGCCGCCTGACAGAAGGATCACCGTCGAGCCTCGCGGCGGGGGCGGCAGCTTGCCTTCGAGCAGCGCGGTGACGCCGACGGCGCCGCCACCCTCGACGACCAGTTTCGCCCGCTCGAGCAGCCACACCATCGCCTCGGCGATGTCGTCATCGCGCACCACGACCATCTCATCGACCCAGCGCTCGACGAGCGGCAGCGTCAGCTCGCCGGGGCGTTTGATCGCGATTCCGTCAGCGATCGTCGGGCGGCCGGCGAACGTCGTTGGGGCGTGGGCGGCAAGCGATGCCGTGAAGGCCGCGCACGCGTCGACCTGCACACCCACGATCCGTACCTCCGGGCGACTGGTCTTGATAACGCCGGCGATCCCGGAGATCAGGCCGCCGCCGCCGACCGGAACCACGACCTGCGCAAGGTCGGCGACATCCTCGAGTAGCTCGAGCCCGAGCGTTGCCTGGCCGAGGATCACGTCCGGGTCATCGAACGGGTGCACGAACGCGCTGCCGGTCGCGGCGGCGCGCTCGCGCGCCGCGGCAACGCACTCGTCGACCGAGTCGCCTCCGAGGGTCACGTTGCCGCCGAACGCCTCGACCGCGGCGACCTTGGCGACCGCTGCATCGCGGGGCATGAATACCTCGCACGGGATCCGTTTAGCTCGGGCCGCGTAGGCGAGCGACTGTGCGTGGTTGCCGGCGCTTCCGGCGACGACGCCCGTCGGACGCTCGAGCCGCGAGATCTTGTGGACGGCGCCGCGGAGCTTGAACGAGCCGGTTCGTTGCAGGTTCTCGGCCTTCAGCAGGACGCGACCGCCGCATTGCTCGGAGAGGCTGCGCGAAGTGAGCAGCGGCGTGTGGCGCGCCAGCTCTCTGACCACGCGGCGTGCGTCCTGCGCCTCTCCGGCCGCCAGGCGCGCGGCTACGAGCTCGACGTCGCTGGCTGAGGCGGTGTGTGACAAAGGAAATGCGCCGCTCCGGGCGCTTGGCGGGCGCGGTCCCTGCTGTTAAACTGACTAATCGATGACTCATATATCAGCCGCGTGCGCTGCGCGTCAAACCGGCTGTCACGGGTGACCACGCAGGGATCTGAACGTGCTGGCAGGGGCGGGCGCGCCCGCAACGGTGGCGCGGCCGTGGGGGCGCCCCGTGAGCTGCTGGCTGACCGCGCCTACAGCGAACTGCGCGACCGGATCGTCACGCTGCGGATCCCTCCGGGCGCTCCGATCGACGAGGACCTGCTCGGCGAGGAGCTCGAGATGGGACGTACGCCGGTGCGCGAGGCGATCAAGCGGCTGGTGCTCGAGAACCTCGTGACCGTGTTCCCGCGCCGGGGCACATTCGCGTCGGAGATCAACATCACCGACCTCGCGCACATCTCCGACGTGCGCGCGCGACTCGAGGGGCACGCCGCCTACCGCGCCGCCGAGCGGATCACCGACGTGCAGCGGGTCGAGCTCCGGCAACTGCTCGACGAGCTCGACAGCAGCGAGGGAAGCCGCGACGTCGACGCGCTGATGCGCCTCGACGCCCGCGTGCACCGGTTCATCTACCGCTGCGCCGGCAACCCGTACATGGAGGAGACGCTCAGCCGCTACCTCAACCTGTCGCTGCGGATCTGGTACCTGGTGCTCGACCGTCTCCCGCACCTGTTCGCGCACGTGCACGAGCACGACGACGCGTTGCGCGCGATCGCCGCCGGCGACAGCGCCGGCGCGCGCGACATCATCGCCGATCACATCGCCACGTTCGAGCGGGAGATCCGGGCGGTGCTGTAGCGCCGTCGCGGTGCGGCGCGGCGTCGGTCAGTTGCCCTGCCGGCGCTGCGGCGTTAAGACGACCGTCTGCATCTCGGTGAACGAGTGCATCACGTGCGCGCCACCGACCCGCCCGATCCCGCTGTCGGTGCCAGCGCGACCGCCGAAGGGGAGATGCGCCTCCCAGTAGTTGCTCGACTCGTTGATGTTGACCCAGCCGGTGTGCACGCGGTCGGCGAACTCGAGTCCGCGGGCCAGGTCCGCCGTAAAGATCGCGGCAAGTAGGCCGTACGGGGATGCATTGGTCAACGAGATCGCGTGATCCAGCGACTCGATCGCGACCAGTGGAGCGATCGGGCCGAACGTCTCCTCGACGGCGACGCTGGCGTCGGCGGGCACATTGGAGAGCACCGTCGGCTGCCAGTACAGCGACGTTGGGAATCCGACCGCGCGTGAACCTCCGCTGACGACGGTCGCGCCGCGCTCGACCGCGTCGCGGACATGCTCGTCCATCTTCGCGGCGACCGGCTCGTTGTTCAGGGGCCCCATCGTCGTGGCGTCGTCGAACGGGTCGCCGAGCATGATCCGCTCGGTCACCCGTCGCGCCAGCAGCTCGACGAATTCGTCTTGCACGGCGCTGTGGACGAGCAGGCGCTCGCCGGCGGTACAGCTCTGGCCCGCGCACAAGTAGCAGGCTGTCAGTGTCGCGTCGGCAGCCGCCTCAAGGTCCGCGTCATCCATCACGACGAGCGGCCCGTTGCCACCCATCTCCAGCAGGGTCGCCTTGCCGGCGGCGGCTTGTCCGACCAACCGGCCCGTGGCAGTCGACCCGATGAATGCGACGCCGTGGATCCCGGGGTTGCGTGCGATCTCGTCGCCGACGACCGGCCCGGGGCCAGTGACGAGATTGAACACGCCCGCCGGTAGGTCGGCGTCGGCAATGCACCGCGCCAGCGCAATCGCACAGACCGCGGTGGACGGGGCCGGCGTCCAGACGACTGCGTTGCCGCACGCCAGCGCCGGCGCAATCAGCTCGGCCGGCATCGTGTAGGGCCAGTTCCAGGGGCTGATCACGCCGACGACTCCGCGGGGGCGCCGCACGAGCATCACGCGCTTGCCGGGCGAGAACGAGTTGGGGAGCTCACCGCCGAGACGCTTGGCGTCCTCGGCCGCCATCCGCCAGTACTCGATCAGCTCGTCGACCTCACCGTAGGCTTCGGCGCGCAGCGGCTTGCCCTGGTCGAGTGTCAGCGTTCGCGCCAGATCGTCGCGGCGCGACTCGATGACATCGCCGACCGCGTTCAGCTTCGCGGCGCGCTCGAACGCCGTCAGCCGTGCCCAGCCGTCCGCCGCGGCGCGTGCCGAGACGATTGCGCGGCGCGCGTCGTCGCGGTCACCCTGGGGAACCGTTCCGATCAGCTCTCCGGTCGCCGGGCTGGTGGCCTCGAACGTCTCGCCCGTGGCGCTGGGCTGCCAATCGCCGCCCACGAACATCTGTTGCACGGTGGCCGTGGCCATGGGCTCGCCTTCCAATCCGGGCCGCAATCTACTCCGGCCCGCGGTCGCGTTGACACAGTTAGACAACTGATATATAACAGCCCGATCAGGCCCGGGTCAATGATTTCAACCAGTGGGCAACAAGCTGGCGGACGTGGGCCTGTCCGTGGTTTCCGACGAGCCGCGCGCGGACCTGGCGCGGGACTGGAGGTTGATTGATGGCGACCAGAGCCGCTGCGGCGACGACCGGAGGAGCGACGACCGGAGGAGCAACGACCGGAGGAGCAACGACCGGAGGTGCTGACAGTCAAGACCTCGCCCAGTTCGGCTACAAGCAGGAGTTGGACCGCTCGCTGGGCAGCTTCTCGGCGTTCGCGGCCGGCTTCAGCTACATCTCGATCCTGACCGGCGTTACGGCGCTGTTCGGGTTCGGCTACCTGAATGCCGGACCTGGGGTGTGGTGGACGTGGCCGGTCGTGGTCCTCGGTCAGGTCCTGGTCGCTCTGTGCTTCATGGAGATGGCGGGCCAGTACCCGATCGCAGGCTCGGTATACCAGTGGTCGAAACAACTCGCCGGTCCGTTCTCGTCGTGGATGGTCGGCTGGGTCTACATCGTCGGCGCGATCGTCACGATCGCCGCCGTTGCGGTCGACTGGCAGGTCGTGCTGCCCCAGATCACAACCAGTTTCCAGGTCTTCGGTCACGCGGCTGACGCCGGCACCACGCTGACCAAGGGCGGCGCGCAGAACGCGCTGTTCCTCGGTGCCATCCTGGTCGTGATCACCACGATCATCAACATGCTCGGCGTCAAGCTGATGTCGCGCATCAACAACGTCGGCGTGGCCGCCGAGTTGATCGGCGCCACGCTGTTGATCATCCTGCTGCTGTTCCACCTGCACCAGCCTCCGTCGGTCATCGCCCACAGCTACGGCTACGGCGCCGGCCATCCGTGGGGCTACTTCGGTGCGCTGCTGGTCGGCGGTCTCGTGAGCGCGTACGTGATGTACGGGTTCGACACGGCCGGGACGCTCGCCGAGGAGACCAACGATCCGCGCAAGCATGCGCCGCCGGCGATCATCCGCGCGATCGCCGCGGCCGCTCTGGTCGGCGGCCTGGTGATCCTGCTGGGGATCATGTCGAACAAGAACATCGCCGACAAGAACATCGGGCTGCTCGGCCTGCCATACGTGATCAAGAACGCATTCGGCAACACCACAGGAAACGTGTTCCTCGCAGATACGGCGCTCGCGATCTTCGTCTGCTGCCTGGCCGTTCAGACCGCGACGATTCGCATGCTCTTCTCGATGGCGCGCGACGGCCGGCTGCCGTTCGGCTCGCAGGTCGCGCGCGTCTCAGGGCATCGCAAGGTGCCGATCGTTCCCGCGCTGGTCACGGGCATCCTGACGCTGGTACTACTAGCGATCAACGTCGGCAACCAGAGCGCGTTCTACGTGCTCACCTCGCTGGCGATTATCATGTTCTACCTCGCCTACCTCGGGGTCACGCTCCCGATGCTGGTCCGGCGCCTGCGCGGCACGTGGCCGAGGCCTGATCACGGTCCCTACTTCTCGCTCGGGCGCTGGGGGCTGCTGGTCAACATCCTGGCCGTGGCCTACGGCACGCTGGTGACGATCAACATCGCCTGGCCGCGCAACGCGATCTACAACTCCGTTGGCAAGCCGCACTGGTACTGGCAGTGGTCGCCGTTCCTGTTCATCGGCGCGATCGTGATCATCGGCTCGCTGTACTACTTCCTTGTGCAGGCCAAGAAATCGCCTGAGGTGCTCGCCGAGCACCGGGCGGACATACCCCTGCCACCCGTCCCTGCGCCGTTGGGGGATGCCGCGCCATGATCGACGCCGGCGACTTCGACTATGTGATCGCCGGCGGCGGAACCGCGGGCTGTGTCGTCGCCGCCCGGCTGTCCGAGGACCCTGCGGTCAGCGTTTGCCTGCTCGAAGCCGGGCCGTCCGACGTCGATGATCCTGCGATCCTGCGGCTCGACCAATGGATGTACCTGCTGGACTCCGGCTACGACTGGGACTACCTGATCGAGCCACAGGAGCGGGGCAACAGCTTCATGCGGCATGCCCGCGCGAAGGTGCTCGGCGGGTGCTCGTCGCACAATTCGTGCATCGCCTTCTGGACTCCCAAGGAGGACCTCGACGAGTGGGCCGCGATGGGCTGCGACGGCTGGAGCGCTGCGGACTGCTGGCCGCTGATCAAGCGGCTGGAGACCAACGACGGCCCGGGGGACAACCACGGGCGCGACGGCCCGGTCAACATCCGCACGGTGCCTCCTAACGACCCGTGTGGAGTCGCGGTACTAGAGGCAGCTGCTCAGGCGGGCCTGCCGACCTCGCGCTTCAATGAGGGCTACACGGTGACCAACGGCGCGGGCTGGTTCCAGATCAACTCGGCCGCTGACAACACCCGGATGTCGTCCTCGCACGCGTACCTGCACCCGATCATCGGCAAGCGGCCGAACCTCGAGATCCGCACCGGCTGTTGGGTCAAGCGCGTGGCGATCGAGGACGGGCGCGCAACCGCGGTCGAGTACCTCACTCCGGACCTGCTCACGCAGGCCTCTGTGAAGGCGCGGCGCGAAGTGATCCTCAGCGCCGGCGCGATCGACACGCCGAAGCTGCTGATGCTCTCGGGAGTCGGACCCGGCGCGCACCTGCAGGAGTTCGGGATCGAGACGATCGTCGATTCGCCGGGCGTCGGCGAGAACCTCGACGACCACGTCGAGGGGATCGTCCAGTGGGACGCCAAGCAGCCGATGATCCGCACCTCGACCCAGTTCTGGGAGATCGGCCTGTTCTCGACCTCCGAGGAAGGGCTCGACCGGCCCGACCTGATGATGCACTACGGCTCGGTTCCGTTCGACATGAACACGGCTCGTTGGGGCTACCCAACGACTGAGAACGGTTTCTGCCTGACGCCGAATGTCTGCCGCGGCCGCTCGCGCGGCACGGTGCGATTGCGCTCGCGCGACTACCGCGACCGCGCCCGCGTCGACCCGCGCTATTTCACTGACCCCGAGGGACACGACGAGCGAGTGATGGCGTACGGCATGCGGCTCGCCCGCAAGATCGTCTCACAGCCCGCGCTGGCGCAGTGGGCCGGAGCCGAGCTTGCGCCCGGCCCCGACGCGCAGACGGACGACGAGCTGATCGATTACATGCACAAGACCCACAACACGGTCTACCACCCGGCTTGCACCGCGCACATGGGCCCGGACTCGGATCCGCTCGCGGTCGTCGACCCGCGCCTGCGCGTGCGTGGTGTCCGGGACCTGCGGGTGGCGGACGGCTCGATCCTGCCATTCCTGCCGGCCATCAACCCCTGCATCACGACGATGATGATCGGCGAGAAGTGCTCGGAAATGCTCAAGGAGGACGCGCGGAAGGGCGGGGCGACGGTCGCACCGCCGGCGGCCGTTTGAGCGATCGGCCCGCGGCGCCGCCGGAAGTAACCCGTTTCCTACGGGAGCGCCCGCCATTCGACGCGCTCGAGGCCGACGTCGTCGACCGCGTGGCCGGCGCCGTGGAGGTCGAGTTCCACCGAACCGGAACGACGATCATCTCCCAGGGGGCCGACCCGGTCGAGCACCTGCGCGTCGTGCGCAGCGGGGCCGTCGAGATCGTCCACGACGGTCGCGTCCTCGATCTGCTTGGCGAGGGGGAGCTGTTCGGTCACGCATCGATGCTGTCGGGACTTCCGACCGGCTTCGAGGCGCGAGCCGCAGAGGACACGCTCTGCTACCTGATCGGGGCCGATGTCGCAGGTGAGCTCTTGGCGGCGCCGGCAGGGTTGCGGTTCGTTGCCCGCTCGCTGCTCGAGGCAGGTGCCGAGATGGCCGCGGCCGAGCGACAGCCGGCGCCCGACCCGGCCCATCAGCCGGTCAGCGCGCTGATTCGCAACGCGCCGGTGATCTGCGCTCCCGAGACGCCGATCCGCGAGGCCGCACAGTTGATGACCGCGGCGCCCACCACATCCGTGATCGTGGACCTCGGCGATGGCTCACTTGGGATCCTGACCGATCGCGACCTGCGCACGCGCGTCGTCGCAGCCGGGCTTTCCGGGGATGCGCCGGTGTCGGCCGCGATGTCGGCGCCCGCATACACGTGCCGGCCCGATCGCCGTGGCGGCGAGGCGCTGCTCGAGATGCTCGATCGCGGGTTCCGTCACTTCCCGGTCGTCTCGGGCGCCGGCGAGATCCTCGGAGTCGTTGAGGACCTCGACATCGTCGCGGTGCAGACGCGCTCGTCGTTCTTCCTGCGCCAAAGGATCGGCCGGGCGCAGAGCGTGGACGATTTGGTCGCTGCGGCTGCCGAGCTGCGGCCGTCGGTGATCGCGATGGAGGATGCCCGCGTGGCCGCCGCAAACATCATGGCCGTGTACGCCGTCGTCGTCGATGCGCTCACCCGCCGGCTGCTCGAGCTCACCGTCGCGCAGATGGGAGAACCGGCGGCGCCGTTTGCGTGGCTCGCGCTGGGAAGCCAAGCGCGACGCGAGACCACCCCGAGCGCTGACGTTGACAGCGCGATCGCGTGGTTCGGTGGCAGCGACGAAGCCGAGGTCCGTCCCTACCTGCACCAGATCGGGGAGAAGGTTGTGGCGGGGTTGGAAATGTGCGGCCTTCCCCCCGACAGCCACGGCGCATCGGCGTCGAACCTGATCTTCGTGCGCTCCGTCGAGTCCTGGCAGCGAGCGGCGCACAGCTGGATCTCGGATCCGACCCAGGAGAAGGCCCTGATCCTCGTCTCGGTGCTGGTGGACAGTCGGCCCGTGTGGGGAGTGCACACGGGGACGCCCGTCTCCGACACTTTCCGTCTTGCTCCAACCAACCCGGCGCTGCTACGGCTGCTGGCCCGCTTCGCTCTTTCACACCGTCCGCCCACGGGCTTTCTCCGCGGGCTCGTCGTCGAGCACAGCGGGGAGCACCGCGGGCGGTTGGACCTCAAGCACGGCGGCGTCATCCCGATCGTGGATCTGGCGCGATGGGCTGGGATGGCGGCCGGCGTGACGAGCGCGTCGACAACCGAGCGGCTGCGAGCAGCGGCCGACGCAGGCACGCTCGGGGCGGCGGACGCGGCCACGCTCGAGGACGCGTTCGAGCTGATCAGCAGCCTCCGGCTCCGGCACCAGGTTGGGCAGCTTCGCAGGGGCGAGGAGCCCGACGACTACGTCGATCCGGCCGCGCTCAGCCCGCTGATGCGCAGCCATCTCAGAGAGGCGTTTCGAGCCGTGGCTGCGATTCAGAAGCACGTCGCGTCGGAGCTCAGCGTCGCGGCTCGATGAGGTTTCCCTCGCCGCTGCGGGCCCGCCGCGCCGCTGCAGACGAGGCGGCGGCATACGCGAGCGCCCCGCTTCCCCACCGCCGCACACCGTGGCGAGATGCCCGATGGTGTGCGCTTGACTTCGAACTGACCGGCCTGGACGCGAGGACCGACGAGATCATCTCGTTCGGCGCGATCCCGATCGAAGCAGGTCGGGTCCAGCTTCGCGGCGCTCTTTCCGGACTGGTGCGGCCGACCCGCGAGATCAGCGACGAGTCGATCGTCGTTCACGGGATTCGCGCCGCAGACCTCGCCCGAGCGCCCCGCCTCGGCGACGCGATCGGCGCGCTGCTGCGCGTGATCACCGGGCACATCTTGGTCGTCCACACAGCCGCCGTAGAGCGCGCGTTCCTCGGACGCGCGCTCAAAGAGCAAGGCGCGCGTCTGCGGAGACCGATCGTGGATACAGAGGTGCTCGGGCGTCTGTGGCTCCACGAACGCGACGGCCACGTCGGGCGACGATTGGGACTAGGGGAGCTCGCGACTGCGCTCGGGCTTCCGGCCGACCGGCCGCACGATGCCCTCGGCGACGCGCTGACCACCGCGCAGGCGTTCATCGCGCTGGCGAGTCACCTCGATGCGGTGCACACCCAGACGGTCAGCAGCCTGACGGGCGCTCGGCGAAGTCTCGAATCGCTCCGGCTCTTCCATGCGGGATAGTGTCGTGTCGTGACCGGGGATTGGCGCGACTTCAGACCGGCGATTTGGCTCGCGATGCTCGGCGTCGCAGTGATGCTCGTGGTCAACCCGTGGTATTTCGGCGCAATCCCCTTAGGAGCCGCGATCGGGGCGGCGATTCGGATCCGTCAGCGGCGCCAGCGTGCGGCGGTCGGCGCCACGACAGACGCTGTCTCGCGCCGGAGGCGTCGCTGAGCATCGACCGAACACGAACACCGCGGCGCCGAGCACCCACAACGGCGTGGTCGCATTCCACAGGCCCGCGACAACTGAGGAGACATGCTGCTCGCCGTACGCGAACAGCGTGAACGGGATCGCATTGGCGAGCATCGCCGCCGCGAGCAGGTGAAGCCACGTTCGCCCGTGTAGCTTCAGGCGCTCGCGCCGCGCGATTGCGATTGCGATCAGAGTGATCGCTCCGAGCCCGACGCGGCCGAGCGCCACCCACAGCGGCGGCCAACGCTCGCCGAGCGCCTTGATGAACAGAAAGCTCGATCCCCAGATCGCAGCCAGCAGCAGGAACTGCGCGCGCCAGCCGCCCGGGGACATCGCGTCTGCCATCGACAGGTCTAACGCGCGGGGTGCCCCTGGCGTGAGATCGCTAGTCGAACGTGATCACGCTGCGGATCCCGTCCTGTCGCTCCATCAGCTCGAACCCGTGATTGACCTCCTCGAGGCTGATCCGATGAGAGATGAACGGGTCGACGTCGAGCTTGCCGTCGAGGTAGAGCTGGACGAGCTCCGGGACCTGGTCGCGGCCTTTGACGCCGCCGAACGATGATCCGCAGACGCGCCGGCCGGTGATCAGGTAGCGGGGGATGATGTCGAGCGTCTCACCCTTGCCGGCGACGCCGGCGATCGTGCACAGCCCCCAGCCCATCCGCGCTGACTCGACCGCCTGGCGCATCACGCCGACGAGTCCGGTCGCCTCGAATGTGTAGTCGGCGCCGAAGCCGCCGGTCTCCTCAAGCACCTTGGCCACGGTCTCCGCGCCACCGATCCAGGTGTCGGTCGCTCCTTGCCCGCGCGCGAGCTCGAGCCGCTGCTCGGACATGTCGACGCAGATGATTCGCTGCGCTCCCTGCAGCCGGCAGCCGGCTACCGCCCCGAGCCCGACCATCCCGGCGCCAAACACGACGCACGTCGATCCCGCCTGCACCTTGGCGGTGTTGATCGCGGCCCCGAGCCCGGTCGAGAGCCCGCACGCGAACAGCGCGGCCCGGTCCGGTTGAGCCTCCGGCGAGACCTTCGCGAGCGCGATCTCGGGCATCACTGTGTACTGCGCAAAGGTGCTGGTCCCCATGAAGTGACGGATCGGCTCGCCGTCGCGGGAGAGCCGTGCGGTTCCGTCGGGCAGGTAACCGATGTTCTGCTGCTCGCGGATCGCCAGGCACAGGTTTGTCTTCGGGCTGCGGCAGTGGACGCACTCGCGGCACTGAGGTGAGAACAGGGTCACGACGCGGTCGCCCGGTGCGACGCTGCTGACGCCGTCGCCGAGCTTCTCGACGATGCCTGACCCCTCGTGGCCGAGGACCGTCGGCGCGTAACCGGACGGGTCAGCTCCGGATGCGGTGTACATGTCGGTGTGGCAGACACCACAGGCCTCGAGGCGAACGAGCACTTCGCCCGGGTTCGGCTCGGCAAGGTCAACTTCGGTGACATTCAGCGGCGCCCCGAACTCCTCGAGCACCGCGGCGCGCATCTTCACGGCGATGAGCTCCTCTCTTCAGGGTGGTCGCGCGCAACACTATTGAGGGTGCGCGGGACCCGCTCAGCGGCGGCGGGGGAGAAGACCCTCGTGCGACCCTTCTCAGTTGGCCAGCCAGCCAGTAGCATCCGCCGCGAACCCGGCAGGTAGCATCGCGTCACCAGAGCGCCGCACGAGGAGGAGAGCCAGGATGTCGAGTACCAAGAGCAAGCTGGAGGACGTCCTTCTCGGCGACCGCCAGTTCTGGGCGCAGGGGCCGCCGCACGAGACGTTCGCACGGCTTCGCGGGGAGTGTCCGATCCACTGGACTCCGCGGATCACCGAGTACCCGAACGAGGCCGGGTACTGGTCGGTCACGCGCGCCGATGACGTGCACACGGTCAGCCGCGACTGGCGGACGTACTCGTCGGAGCTCGGCGGCATCACCGCCGTCACCGAGGGCTTCCCGATCGAGCTGATGCGCGCGATGTTCATCGGCATGGACCCGCCCAAGCACGACCGGATCAAGATGCTCTTCCAGCGGGGGTTCACGCCGCGCCGGATCGCCGATCACGAGTCCGCGATCCGCGCGATCGTCGTCGACGTGCTCGATCGTCTCGAGGGCCGGGAGACGTGCGATCTCGTCACCGACGTCGCGCAGCCGGCCGTCTCGCGCGTGATCGGCAGCTTCATGGGGATCCCGCCGGAGGACGATCACGCATGGGCGGCGCTGATGAACTCGGCACTCGGGGCAGGTGACCCGGATCTCAATCCGGGCGGGATCGAGAGCGTCGCGGCGAAGGACATCCCCGAGGTGTTCGCCCGCTGCCAGCGCATGATCGCCGATCGCCGCGAGCACCCGACCGACGACCTCACGAGCGTCCTCGTGCACGCCGAGATCGACGGCCAGAAGCTCGAGGAGCACGAGATCGTGATGGGGTTCTTCCTGCTGGTCGCCGCCGGCAACGACAGCACCAAGGCGACGTACTGCAGCGGCATGCGGGCGCTGATGGAGCATCCGGACCAGCGCCGGCTGCTGGTCGAGGATCCGTCGCTCGTCTCGAGCGCCGTTGAGGAATCGCTGCGGATGTTCCCGGCCTTCGCGCACTTCCGACGGACCGCGATGTGCGACACCGAGCTGGCCGGGCAGCAGATCCGCAAGGGCGAGAAGGTCGTGATGTGGTACGTCTCCTCCAACCGCGACGAGTCGCGCTATGAGGATCCGGAGCGCTTCGACGTGCGCCGCAACCCCGAACATCAGGCGTTCGGCGCGGGTGGCCGCCATTTCTGCCTCGGTACGGCGCTGGCGCGCCTCGAGCTCAATGTCCTGTTCGAGGAGACACTTGCGCGCTATCCGGAGATGGAGTTCGCCGGGACGCCGGTGATGGCCGAGTCGGCATTCATCAACCAGCTGAAGACGCTTCCCGTCCGGCTCTCGCCGGCCTGAGCAAACAGCTCGTCAGAAGGGCTGCTATCGCCAGTTCGGCGATAGTCGACGCTGCACGGACTCTTCACGGAGAAAATACTTGGCGCCATCAACCATCCGTTGATAGAGTGGTTGAACGATCCAGCTCGTCCCGGAGAGGCGTCGCGTGCAGCAGCCGGTCAGCACTGAGCAGACAAGCAGTCCCGAGCGGGACGCGCACCGCTTGCGCAACGGGATCATCTGGACGGTCGCGCTGCTGGCGCTACTGCTCGCCGTCGGACTGGCGGTACCGGATCTGCGCGACGTGCTGACGCGGGTCGCACACGCGGCGCCGGGTTGGCTCGCGCTCGCCGTCGCCCTGGAGCTGGCCTCGTGCCTCGGCTATGTCGCGACTGTGCGCCTCGTCCTGAGGCGCGGACCCAAGCGTGACGTTCGCTGGCTGGCGTGGGCCGAGATGGCGTTCGGGGCGGTCGTCCCGGTCGGGGGCGCGGGCGGCCTCGCGGTCGGCGCTTGGGCGATGCGCGCGTGGGGCATCTCGTGGTCGCGGATCGCCAACCGCTCGGCCGTCATCTTCCTGCTGACAAGCGCCGTCAACGGCGCCGTGCTCGTGCTCGCCGGCATCGGCATCGCAGCGGGGCTCGGCGCCCCCGGTACGGGGGTCGAGTATGGGCTGATCCCGGCGGCCGTTTCGCTCGCCGGCATCGGTTTCTTTCTCGCGCTCCCCCGACGGGCGGCGCGCCGCCCTCGCGCACCCGAAGGTGGCCGCCGCGCCGTGATCCTGAGCCGCGCGGCGAAATGGGTGAGGGATAGCGAGGCGGTGGTGCGACGGCCGGACTGGCGTCTGCTTGGGACCGTCGGCTACCTGCTGTTCGACATTGCGGTCCTGTGGGCCTGCCTGCGTGCTGTCGGCACCGCCCCGCCGCTGCTGGCCGTCGTCGTCGGGTACCAGGTTGGCTATCTGGCGAATGTGATCCCGATCCCGGGTGCGGTCGGCGTGCTGGAGGGCGGGATGCTGGGAGCGCTGCTGCTCTACGGATTGCCGGCGGGACCCACTGCCGCGGCGGTCGTTCTGTATCACACGATCGCCCTTTGGGTGCCGGCGTTCGGCGGCACGATCGGCTTCGCCCAGCTGCGGCGCGCCGTGACGATGCGTGCCCCGCTGGTCGCTCAGTCCGGCGACGGACGACGCGAGCCGGCACCGGAACCCGCTGAGATCGCGGCTTAGGTTTCCCGCCGGGATGCAGGCTGATCGCTCCGCGTTGCGCCGATCCGTCCGGGCAGAGAAATCCCCGGGAGGACCCAGTTCCATCTGGGCCCTCCCGGAAGTGGCCAAGGAAGTGGGGGCGCAGTTCCTTGACCGTTTTCTCCAGTGTTCCCTCGATCTCGGTTGGCTAAACAGGCAATTTCAAAATTAAGGTTGCATCTCTGATTGACGAGTTGTTTGCCTTGCGTCGAGAATCTGCCCGGTGACGCCGACCCGATCTGGCTACAGCTACTCCGTGGAGCGCGACGTGCGTGGACCGAACGATGTCGACATCGCGCTCGTCCGCCGTGAGTCGCGGCGCGGGACCCTCGGCTTCGGCACTCGCCGCGGTGAGGCGGTCGTGTTGTTCCACCGGGCATTCCGGACGATGTTCGAACTCAACACCATCGAGAGCTACGCTGCTGAGCTTGAACGCGTGGGCGAGCATGTCGCCGACGGCACGTTTGGATGCTTTATCGACACGGTCTCACGCGATGGGGTGGTGCAGATCACGCTGTACGAGCGCTGGTTCGACGGCGAGCGCCTGCACTGCGAGAGCGTCTCGGCCCGCGAGTTCGACTCCGATGATGAGGGAGCGCTCGTTGCCAGCGCCGAGTTCGTCGCCGCGTTGCAGGCCTGGGCGGAGGAGCGAAACGACGAACTCGAGCAGATCTACCGCGAGTCGAGCATCGAGGACGCTGCCAGGCTCGAGCGAGCGACCGACCGCGCGGCAGCTGCCGATGAGCTGGCGAAGATCCTCGCCGGCCATAGCCGGTCGCCCTAGATGATGTCGATCGAGGCGGCCGACGACGGCGGGCCTGCGCTCGATCACGTGCAGATCGCGGCGCCGCCCGGCTGCGAGCCGCAGGCACGCTGGTTCTTTGGGGACCTGCTCGGCCTTGTCGAGGTCGCGAAGCCCGTGTCGCTCCGCGGGCGCGGCGGGGCGTGGTTCGCGCTCGGCGATCAGCAGTTGCACATCGGCGTGGCGGATCCGTTCACGCCGGCGCGCAAGGCCCACCCAGCGATTCGCGTGTCCCCTGCGCGCCTGGACCCGCTAGCGCGGCGGCTCGCCGCCGGCGGTGTTCCCGTCACATGGGATGAGGAGCTCGCAGGGGTTCGCCGCTTCTTTTGCGAGGACCCCTGGGCGAACCGGATCGAGATCCTGGCCCGCTCCGGCTAGTGCACCTTCTGGAACTTTGCGCTAGTTGTAGGACCCGAACAGGTTGTTCAGTTCGTTGAGGCGGGCGATGGGCGGCTTGTGGCTGAGGGCGGCGTGTGGTCGTCGGCGATTGTAGAAGTCCAGCCAGCCAGCGAGGGCGGCGCGCTGCTCGGCGGCCGCGGGGCCGAATCGTAGGAACGTCTCACGAGGACCGCCCCGCCTCGATCTCTCCCGAGCAACGCCGATATCGCGCCATCTTCCCGGCGCAGTTGCCTCGGGCCTATGGCCAGTTGGACACACGCGGCGCGTAGCTGGGCGCCGGACGGAGCCGAGCCGCCCGGGAAGCCCGAGCGCGTGCGTCATCATGGTTGTGGATGAGTACGTTCGGTGGACATGGGATGGGGGCTTCGCACGGCGCGCCGCCCGGGTCGATGCGCGGCATGCGCGGCTCCCGCGAGAAGCAGCCGGAGTTGATGGATCCCGACCGCAAGCGGGACACGCGGCGGGTGATGCGGCTGTTCGCGCGCTATCGGCTGCGGCTCGCGGCAGTCATCGGACTGATCATCTTCTCCTCAGGGCTCAGCATGATCTCGCCGTTCCTGCTGCGCGGGGTGCTCGACACCGCGCTGCCGAACAAGGACGGCGCGCTGCTCACCGAGTTGGTGCTGGGGATGATCGGGATCGCGATCGCGACAGCAGCGATTGGCGTCTGGCAGACCTACATCTCCAACGTCATCGGTCAGAAGGTGATGCACGACCTCCGCGCCTCCGTCTACAGGCACCTACAGCGGATGTCGCTGGCGTTCTTCACGCGCACGCGGACGGGCGAGGTGCAGTCGCGGATCGCAAACGACATCGGCGGAATCGACAGCGTCGTCACCACGACCGCGACGTCGATTGCGCAGAACGCGACGACCGTGATCGCAACGCTCGTGGCGATGGTGATACTCGACTGGCGCCTGGCGGCGATCTCGCTGGTATTCGTCCCGCCGTTCGTGCTGCTGACCCGCCGGGTCGGCCAGGTGCGGCGCAAGATCACCTCTGAGCGTCAGCGCCGTCTCGCCGATTTATCCGCGCTGGTATCGGAGTCGCTGTCGGTGTCCGGGATCATGCTCGGCAAGACGATGGGCCGCGGGCGCGACCTCGCGGAGCGCTTCACGACCGAGTCCGGGGAGATCGCCGACATCGAGGTCCGCTCACGGATGGCCGGCCGGTGGGTGATGTCGACGATCCAGATGGTGTTCGCGATTCAGCCGGCGCTCGTCTACTGGATCGCCGGTCAGAGCTTCGTGCACGGCGGAACTGCGATCTCGATCGGCACGATCGTCGCGTTCACGCAGCTGCAGACGAGGTTGCTGTTCCCGATCCAGAGCCTGCTGTCGACCGGTGCCGACGTCGAAGCATCGCTCGCACTGTTTGACCGGATCTTCGAGTACCTCGACCTGCCGGTCGATATCGTCGAGGCCGAGCACCCGGTCCAGCTTCGCGCCGACGAGGTGCTCGGCGAGGTCCGGTTCGAGGGCGTCTCGTTCCGGTACGACGGCCGCGGCTCGCCGTCAAGCGAATCCGCGCCGGCGGAGTTGCCATGGACGGTTCAGCAGGTCGACTTGGTCGTGCCCGCCGGGACTCGCACGGCCGTCGTCGGCGAGACCGGTGCCGGCAAGACGACGCTCGGATATCTCGTCGCCCGGCTGTATGAGCCGCAGGCGGGGCGCGTGACGATCGACGGAGTCGACGTCCGCGACGCCAGCCTCGCGTCGCTGGCTGCGACAGTCGGCGTCGTCTCGCAGGAGACCTACCTGTTCCATGCGAGCGTCCGTGAGAACCTGCGCTTCGCCCGTCCGGACGCCAGCGATGAGGAGATCGAGGATGCTGCGCGCACGGCCCACATCCACGACCTGATTGCATCGCTGCCGGAGGGGTACGACACGATCGTCGGTGAGCGCGGCTACCGCTTCTCCGGCGGTGAGAAGCAGCGCATGGCGATCGCCCGGACGGTGCTGCGAAACCCGCCGGTGCTCGTGCTCGACGAGGCCACGAGCTCGCTCGATACCCAGACTGAGGCGGCCGTCCAGGCGGAGCTCGAGCGTCTCTCCCAGGGCCGGACCACGATCACGATCGCCCACCGGCTCTCGACCGTGCGCGACGCCGACCAGATCGTCGTGCTTGACCAAGGCCGGATCGTCGAGCGGGGGACGCACGAGGAGCTGCTCGAGCGCGGCGGCTATTACGCTGCACTGGTGGCTCGCGATGTGACCGAGGAGGCCGTTGAGGGATGAGCGCGCCGACGCTGCGCCTGATCGGCGGTCCGACCGCGCTGATCACGTACGGCGGCCTGCGGATTCTCACCGACCCGGCGCTCGATCCACCGGAGACCGCCGTGCAGGCGGCAGCCGCGCTTGATCCGGCACCGATCGTCGCGATCCACCAGGACGGGTGGGCGCATTTCACCTCGCACGCCGAGGACGTGATCGAGGCGTTCGCCGGCGCGGGGATCTCAGATCGCTTGCGGAGCGTCGCGCCCGGGCAGGAAATCGCTCTCGGCTAGGTTTTGCAGGGGGGTGGTCGTGGAACCCACCGTATCTTTCGTCAATACGACCACCCCGTAAGCCGAGCTGGTTGCAGCGTTCCGAAAGAGCTTTGACGCTCTCGGCTAACGCGCGCTAGGCGAGGCCCGCGTAGCCGTTGTCGGCATCGTCGCCCGCCGAAACGGGAGCCGGGAGCGGCGCAGGGTGCCGAGACGCCCGGGGCTTTTCGTGCTCGGGGGGGAAGCGCCCCGCCGCATCGTCGGCGACTGAGAACAGTGCGGTTGCGACCGCGCGCACGTCCTCGATCAGCCGCCCACGTTCGCGCCAGACCTGATCGGTCTCGCTGTCGAGCTGGCGCAGCCGCTGCTGCGCTTCGTCGGTGATCGCGAGGGCGTTGGCCGCCGCGTCGGCGAGGCAGCGATCGGCTTCCGCCTGCGCGTCTCGCCTCGTTTCGTGGGCTGACTCGTGCGCGACCTGGAGAATCGCGGCGGTCTGCTCACCGATGCGCGCGATCTCGGCTGAGATCGCATCCGCGGACGGGACCCGATCCCGGAGTCCCGCGAGCTCTCGCTCAAGCGCATCGACATGCTGGTCGACGGCCTCGCAGTCGTACCCGTGCCGGACGGTCGGGAAGCGGGTGGGCTCCTGCTCCCAGTGCCCATCTGTCTGTACAGCGGTGCGGTATTCGCCACCGCCGCCGTCCTCCCAGTCCGGCAGTTCGGCGTGGGTGCGGTCAAATCCGCCAAACGTTCGCGCCAGGCGGCCGGCAAATCGCTCGGTCATGCCAACTCCTTCAGACGTCTGTGCCAACAGACGGCTGTTCGTCGGAGCGGGCGTGATCCCTGTCAAGGAGCTGTCGCTGCCAGCGGTCCTGCAAAACCGGCCCGGGCGCCGATCGAGTCACTTCGTCCCTCAGCAGACTCCACACGTCGGCGACAGGCCCGAGATGACGGAGCTTGTCCGGATTGACGACCGAGCTGATCCCCTGGATCTGGTCCTCCGCGATGTCCAGTACCCAGACGGCGATCACCTTGCCGTCCCCGTCAAGCAGCAGTGCTCCTGGCTGTCCGTTGACCTCGACGCGGCGCAAGGCGACGCCGGCGATCCTCGAACCCGCGCGGACCCACGCCTGCAATGTGCGCGCGACCCTGCTTCGCCCATGCAGCGACCGCGCGAGTGCGGGCACCTTCCCGCCGCCGTCACCGTGCAGGACGACGTCGTGCGCGAGCAGCGACTCGAGCGCCTTCAGGTCGCCGCCCTGCGCGGCGGCGAAGAAGCGCTGGGCCAGCTCCTCGCGCTGCTCGCGCGAGGCGCCGAACCGCGGACGGCGCTCTTCCACATGCCGGCGCGCGCGCGTCGCCAGCTGCCGGACGTTGGCCTCGCTCTTGCTCACGATTCCCGCGATCTCGTCATAGCCGTAGTCGAACACGTCTCGCAGCAGCAGCACCGCGCGCTGTTCGGGAGACAAGCTCTCCAACAGCACGAGCATCGCCAGCGATAGCGAATCGGCCATCTCAGCGTGACGCGCGGGGTCGTCCGCCGGCTCGGTGAGGATCGGCTCGGGCAGCCAGTCTCCGACGTAGCGCTCGCGGCGTGCGCGGGCGGATCGCAGCTCGTCGATCGCGAGGCGGGTCGTGACCGTCGTCAGGTACGCGCGCGGTGACTCGATTCGCCGGCCGTCGGCCAGCGCCCGATGCAGCCGGAGCAGCGCCTCCTGGACCACATCCTCGGCCTCGGCGACGCTGCCCAGCATCCGGTACGCGATCGCGAATGCCGCCGGCCGGAGTTCCTCGAGCAGCTCCTCGTGCAGCGGCTGGGTCATGCCGCCTCCTGCGCAAAGCCCTGCCGCCAGCTCGCGTGCTGCGGCTGCCAGCCGAGCACGCGCTTGGCCTTGGCGTTCGAAGCGCCACGGATCTCGGTCATCATCACAGTCGCGGTTTCCCCCGCGAGCACCCGCCCAACCAGCCGGGGCACGCGCCACGGCTTCGGAGCACCGATCGTGTCCGCCAGGGCCGGCAGCCACTGGGCGACCGGGGCCGGATCGTCGTCGACGATGTTGTAGATCCCGCGCGTGCCGCGCTCGACGGCGACGACGGTCGCGTCAGCGGCATCCTCAATGTGCACGAACGACCATACGCCCGCGCCGGTACCGACGACCGGATACTTGCGCTTGCGGATCATCTCCACCTGCTCGCCATCGCGACGCAACGACGTGCCCGGCCCGTAAAAACCGCCGTAGCGCAAGACGATTCCCTCGGCCCAGTCGGTTTCGATCACCGCATCCTCGAGGTAGCGGATTGCGGCAAACGTCTGGCGCATCGAGCTCGCCGGAGTGGGGTCGAGCGCGTCCTCCTCGGTCTTGACTGCGGCTCCGTCGCGCGCGAATGTCCACCCCGCGTAGCTCTGTGCGACGAACCGGACGGCGCCGACCGGGCGGCCGGCTGACAGCAGATGGTCGGTGCCTTGTGTGCGAAGGCGGTTGGTCGGTCCGAACTCGCGGTCCCAATGGCGGATGTCGAGCGAGCCCGGGATCGCCGTCAGCTGATGGACGATCACCTCGGGCTGGGCCTCCGCAACGACGGCCGCGACCTGGTCGGCGTCGAGCGCGTCGGCCAGCGCCGGGGTCGCGCGCATCTCCGAGATCACGTCGAGGTTGCGGTCGGTGCGCGTCATGCCTGTTACGTGATGGCCGGCAGCGACCAGACGCGGCACGAGCTGTCGCCCGATGGCTCCGGTAGCACCTGCAACAAACACCTTCATCGGGGCTCCTTTCAATCGTTGCACCCCTGTGACGGGGTAAGGAGCCGTCCTGTGACAGTTGCGGAAGTGGCGCCGGCTGGACGCACACTTTTGCCCGGTATTCGACGGAAACTTTGCGTTGACGCTGCGACAGCCCATCCGCAGCGCGCGCCGACGAGCCTACCCGGCCGCCGGCTCGGGCAACGGGTCGATCCCGTGGGCGCCTCGGTGATCTGCAGCGGCGTCGCGTGCCGACTCGCCCTCGACCCGGAAGTGCGGCAGCCGGCGATCGAGGAACCTCGGCAACTTCCAGTTGTACTCGCCGAGCATGATCATCACGGCGGGCACGAGCACCGAGCGGACGATCAGGGCATCGAGCAGCACGGCGCTCGCCAGCCCGATCCCGAACAGCTCGATGATCCGCTCGCCGCCGAGCACGAACGCCCCGAACACGAGCACCATGATCGCGGCGGCAGCGGTAATCGTGCGCCCGGTCGCCGCGAGCCCGTGGGTGACCGCGGCGGTGTTGTCTCGACGGCGGTGCCACTCCTCGAAGATCCGGCTGACCAGGAACACCTCGTAGTCCATCGAGAGCCCGAAGATGATCGGAAACATCAGGACCGGCAGGAACGCCTCGATCGGACCGGTCTTGTCGATGCCGAGCAACGACGCACCCCACCCGTGCTGGAAGATCCCGGTGACGATGCCGAGCGCCGCGCCGGTCGAAAGCATGTTCATGACGGCCGCGGTCAGCGGGATCGCAATGCTTCGGAACACCACCATCAGCAGCAGGAAGCTGAGCAGCACGACGATGCCGACAAACAGTGGCAGCTTAACCGAGAGGACGTGGCTGAAGTCGTCGAAGATCGCGGTTTGCCCGCCGGTCAGCACGGTCAGGCCGGTGCCGCGCTCGGCAGTCGGGACGACGCTGTCACGGACCGTGTGGAGCAGGTCAGCGGTCGAGGCGTCCTGGGGCGAGCCCTTCGGATAGACGTGCGCGATCGCCACCGCCGGACGGCCGTCGATGCCCGGGATGAACGCGGGCCGGGTGGTTCCGACGACACCCGGCGTGCGCGCAACCGCCTGCTCGACGGCGACGAACGCCGCCCGCTGCGCTGGAGTGCTGACCTGCGCGACGAGTTCCAGCGGGCCGTTGTAGCCGGGCCCGAAGCCCTTGGCAAGCAGGTCATACGCCTTGCGCGTCGTCGAGCTCGCCGGGTCACTGCCGGAGTCGGCGGAGCCGAGGCGCATCGAGAAGAACGGGACCGCGATGATCACCATCACGGCGGCGGAGACCGCGGCGAACACCGCCGGTCGCTGCTGCATCCAGCCGCTCCACCGTCCCCAGGCCGACGACTCGTCGGTGGTGCTCAGTCTGCCCTCGCGCAGCGCGCGGCGCTCGCGCCGGCGGAGCACGAAGCGCCCGAAGAAGCCGAGCAGCGCCGGCAGCAGCGTCAGCGACGCAAGCACCGTAAACGCGACAGCGATCGAGGCCGCCACCGCGACGCCGTACAGGAAGCTCACGCCAAGCGCGAACATCCCGAGCATCGCAATGCAGACGATCAGCCCTGCGAATAGGACGGCACGCCCAGAGGTGTCAAGCGATTCGACCACCGCCTCCTCGGCGGGCAGTCCGCGCAGCAACCCCTGCCGGTAGCGCGTGACGATGAACAGTGCGTAGTCGACGCCGACGCCGAGGCCGATCAGCAGCGACAGCTCGCTCGAAAACGAGGCCATGTTCATCACGTTCGATAGCAGCCCGATGACCGCGATCCCGGTTCCGAGCGACACGCCGGCCGTCAGCAGCGGCAGGGCCATCGCCAAGACCGAGCCGAACACCACGAACAGCACGACCGCAGCGGCCAGGAAACCGAACCCGAGGCCGCTCGAATCGTTGTTGCGGTTGCCCTCCTTGGCGATCTGCCCTTCGACCTGGAACTGCACGCCGTTGTTGCCCGCTGAGGTGACCTTCGAGACGAACGCCTTCGCGGCGTTGTTCGAGATCTTGCTCGGCTGCACGTCGAAGGTGACGTTCGCGAACGCAATCTGACCCGAGGGGGAAATCTGCGAGGCGCCCTGGGCCGAGTACGGCGACTGCACGCTGCTCACGTGCGGCTGGACGGCGATCTGCGAGAGCACTGCCTGCACACGCGCGCGCGCCGCCGGATCGGTCACGCGGCCGTGGCGGACTGCGATCACGATCTGATCGGTGTCGCCTGAGGCCTTCGGGGCGTTGCGCTGCAGGAGGCTGACCGCGTCAAAGCTCTGCGTGTGCGGCAAATTGAAGTTATCGGTGTAGGCGCTGCCCGCGGCGGAGTGAAGCGCCGTGATCCCGACCAGGGCGAGCACCCAGCCCAGCAGCACAATTCGGCGGTGCACGAAGCACCATTTGGCAAGCGTTCTCATAGAGCGTTGATTGTTGCCGCGATCCTTGACAGTTGTCTGACAGGCGGCCCCGCGGCGCCGTGCGTCGACACTTCGAGACTAGCGTGCCAGCGCCAGCTGCAAGGGTTCCGGCGTGCGCTCCAGTAGCCGCGCCAGCTTTGCGGGAGTGTCGCGCTCGGGCACGGGCGTGTACAGGATCAGCCGCTGCTCCGGAGCCTCGGTCGGGTTGAACACCGCATGCTCGAACACGAGTTTCCCGACGACGGGATGAACGAGCTCCTTGCGGCCCTCGCCGCTGCGAGCGACCTCGTGCCGCTTCCATGCCTTGCAGAACTCGGGGCTTGACTGACGCAGCGCCTGAATCAGTTCGTCGAAGGATGAGTCGCCGATGTGACTCGCGCTGTCCGCGCGGAATTTCGCCGCGGCCATCCGCGCCCCGCGCTCCCAGTCTCCGAACATCTCGCGCCGCACGGGATCCATGAACGTGAGCCACAGATGGTTGCGGGCCGCGCGCGGGATCTTGTCGAAGTCGCCGAACAGTGCACAAGCGGCGCGGTTCCAGGCGAGATAGTCCCAGCGGCGACCGAGCACGAACGCAGGCGCCATCTCGAGGTTCTCGATCAGACGCCGGATCGTGGGGGAGACGCGCTCTGCCGGGGGCTTGCACGGCGGCGCCTCTTCGCCGCGGCCCAGCAGAATCAGGTGAGTGCGCTCGGCGGGCGTCAGCCGCAGCGCTCGTGACAGAGCCTCAAGCACGTCGAGCGATGCGCGCACGTCGCGTCCCTGCTCGAGCCACGTGTACCAGGTCGCGCCGACGTCGGCGAGCTGCGCGACCTCTTCACGCCGCAGGCCGGGGGTGCGGCGGCGGCCGCCATGCGGCAGCCCGACGTCCTCCGGCTTGAGGTTGGCGCGCCGCATGCGCAGGAAATCGGCGAGTTCCTCACGTCTGCGGGTCCCGTTCGTTGCATTGGTATGGGAAGGATGCGGCGCTCTGGGTGTCACATCTACTACCAGGATAAACCCCTCTCTTGTACCTGGATAAGCACAAACGGAGAATACACCACGTGAACCCACTCGGAGCCACTAATTCTCATCGCAAGCGCCCTGGTAACGCTCTTCTGCTGGTCGTCTGCCTGGCGCAGTTCATGGTCATCCTCGACGTCGCCGTTGTCAACGTCGCCCTCCCGTCGATGCGGAGCGACCTGCACTTCTCAACCACCGGCCTGCAGTGGGTGGTCAACGCCTACACGATCACCTTCGCCGGCTTCATGATGCTCGGGGCGCGTGCTGCCGACCTGCTCGGGCGGCGCCGGGTGTTCCTTGTAGGGACCGCGCTGTTTGCCCTCTCATCGCTGCTGTGCGCGCTCGCCACCTCGCGTGGGATGCTCGTCACGGTTCGCGCGCTGCAAGGATTCGGTGGCGGGATCGTGTCCCCGGCGACGCTGTCGATCATCACCGCCTCGCTGCCGGAGGGCCCGGAGCGCAACCGCGGCCTCGGCCTGTGGGCCGCGGTCGGCGGCCTCGGCGCGTCGTCTGGCGCGCTACTCGGCGGGCTGCTCACCCAGGGCTTCGGCTGGCCCGCGATCTTCGCGATCAACGTCCCGCTCGGGGTGCTCGTGATCGTGCTCGGCCTGCGGGTGATCCCGACCGACATCCGCGCCGTCGGGCCGCGGCACTTCGATCTGAGCGGGGCCCTGCTCGTGACCGGCGGACTCGTGGCACTGACATACGGGATCGTGCGCACGGACACGCTTGGGTGGGGTTCGACCGGAGTTGTCGTGCCGCTCGCGGCCGCAGCGCTGCTGCTCGCCACCTTCGTGTTCGTCGAAGGGCGCGTCGCGCGGGCGCCGCTCGTGCCGCTGTCGATCTTCAAGCTCTCGCAGCTGCGGGTCGCAAACACGGTCGTCGTGCTGATGTACTCGGCCCTGTTCTCGATGTTCTTCTTCGTCACCCTGTACCTGCAGCAGGTGCTCGGCGACGATGCGCTCCAAGCCGGGCTGTCGTTCCTGCCGGTGACGCTGTCGGTGTTCACCGGGTCCTCGCTCGCGGCCCGGCTGGTGGCGCGGCTCGGGGTCCGCTCGGTGGTGGCGCTCGGGATGTTGTCGGCGGCTACCGGTCTGCTGCTGCTGACCGGAGTACGGCCAGGCGCCAGCTACTTCGTCGCCGTGCTGCCGGGTGGCATCCTCTCGGGACTGGGGATGGGCCTCTCGCTCGTCAGCTCGACGATCGCAGCCACGCAGGGCGTGCCGCGTGCCCAGAGCGGCCTTGCCTCGGGCTTGTTGAACATGTCGCGCCTGTTCGGCGGGGCGCTCGGCCTTGCGGTCCTCAGCACGATCGCAACCGCGCACTCGCACCCGAGCGTCGGCGTGAGCCCGGCCACCGCGCTGACCAACGGCTTCACGGTCGCGTTCGAAGTCGGTGCCGCGATCCTGCTCGCGGGCACCATTCTCGCGGTACTCGGATTGCGAGCGCGGCGCAGCGACGATCTGCAGGAGCGGGCGCTGCCGGCAGCCGAACGCGCGGCGGTGCAGGAGGCCGAGGCGATCGCGGCCTAGCTCCGGGCCGCGACGAAGTCGACGAATGCACGCGCCGCGGGGGAGAGGCGACGCCCGCGGCGCCACCACAGCACCACGCGCATCCGCAGCGGGGGAGACAGCGAGCTGAAGCTGATCGGCGCGCCTGGGCGTTCGAGGAACGAGCGCGGCAGGATCGCCAGGCCGATGCCGCGCGCAACGAGTGCGCGGACGAGCGCGAAGTCGTTGGCTTCCAGCGCGATCTGTGGTTCGATCTCCGATTCGGCCAGAGCCGAATCGACCACCTGCCGGGTCGAGGAGCCGCGCTGGAACGCGATCAGGCGGCTGCCGGCGAGTGCCCGCAGCGACAGCGGACCGGCGCCCGCCAGCGGGTGATCGGGACTCATCGCGACCGCCAGCTCCTCGCTTGAGAGCTCGAGCCGCTCGAGTTCCGCCGGGGGTTGCGCCTCGAGCGCGAAGGTGACATCGATCGTCCCGTCGGCCAGCATCTCGGCCATCCGCTGGGCCGTGCCTTCGCGCAGCCCGATCTCAACGCCCGGAAACGCCGAGGTGAAGCTCGCGAGGATCGCGGGAATATCCAGCTCTCCGCCGAACAGCATCGCGCCGACGTTCACATGACCGCGCGCCAGACCGCGGAGCTGATCGATCTCGCCGCGCAGCGCCTCGGTCTCAGCGAGCACGGAGCGGGCGCGGGCGGCGACGAGCTCGCCGGCCTCGGTCGGCTGGACCGAGCGCGTCGTGCGGCGCAGCAGCTCGATTCCGAGCTCCTGTTCCAGTCGCCGGACCTGATGCGAGAGCGCGGACTGCGCGACATGCAGCTCATCTGCGGCATTGGTGAAGTGCCGGTGGCGGACGACCGCCTCGAAGTAGCGCAGTTGCCGGATGTCCACGGTGGATACATCCTATTTCGAGATTGATCAGTTCGCATATGTGACGCCGGCTTCCAGCTGACCTCAGAGCGCGAGCGCCACGACTGGGGTCCGCCGATCGTCTACCAGCACTACGCGCTGGCGCTGGACTGAGCACAATGAGGGCGCTGTGCCCTCGTCATCCAGCAGGAGCCGCAGTGCGGGGATCGTGCTGCACCGCACGCGTGACGGCGCGCTCGAGGTGTTGCTCGTGCATCCCGGTGGTCCGGTGTGGGCCAAGCGCGATCTCGGCGCGTGGTCGATCCCAAAGGGCGAGTACGAGCTCGACGACGAGCCGCTCCAGGCGGCACGCCGGGAGTTCGAGGAAGAGCTCGGGTCCCCGCCGCCCGCAGGGGAGGCCCACGACCTCGGCGAGATCCGCCAGAAGTCCGGCAAGCGCGTGCGTGCCTGGGCGATCGAAGGCGACCTCGACGAGACTCAGGTTCGGAGCAACACGCTTCAGTTGCAGTGGCCGCCGCGCTCGGGGAAGCTGATCGAGATCCCAGAGGTCGACCGCGCCGAGTGGTTCGGCCTGGCCGGCGCGCGCGCGAAGATCAACCCGGCACAGGCGGCGCTGCTGCAGCGGCTCGAGGAGCTCAAGCGATGAGCGCCCCGGAGGCGATCAGCCCGACGGCGCACTACACCGGCTACGTGTGGGCCCGCAACGGGCTCTCACATCCCGAGCTCTCCTCGCGCGAGGGGCGATTGCTGTTCGAAACGTTTCGGCCGCTCCAGATCGCCGCGCGGATCGCAGGCGCTCCGTCGCTCGAGAGCTACCTGCTCGCGCGCCACGACGCGATCGACGCGCTCGTCCGGCGCGCGATCGAGGAGCACGGCGTCACGCAGGTGCTCGAGGTCGCGTGCGGGCTCTCGCCTCGGGGCTGGGGATTCTGCGAGCGCTACGGCGAGCGCATCACCTACATCGAGGCCGACCTGCCGGCCATGGCCGAGCGCAAGCGCGCGGCGCTGCGGCGGATGGGATCGCTCAGCGAGCGTCACCGCGTCGTCGATCTCGATGCACTCGTGGACGAGGGCCCGCTCAGCCTCGCCGCGGTGGCGCGGCAGCTGAACGCCGTCGGGGGCCTTGTGATCATCACCGAAGGGCTGCTGGGCTATCTCTCGACCGACACCGTCAACGGCGTCTGGCGGCGGTTCGCCACAGTCCTGTCCGGGTTCTCGAGCGGGCACTACGTCTCGGATCTGCACATCGGCGGCGAGCAGTCGATCCACGTGCGCTGGTTCGCACTGCTGCTCTCGGCGTTCGTGCGCGGGCGGGTGTCGCTGCACTACGGGAGCAGCGCGGACGCGACCGCCTCGCTCGAGGCTGCCGGCTTCAGGTCGGCCCATATTGATCGCGCATCCGAGCTCGCTCCGGCGATCCGTGGACCCGGGAGCGAGCTTGTGCATATAATTGAGGCATCAATCAGGTGATCTCCGTCACGCTCTACAACGACCCGGCCTGTCCGTGGGCCTACTCAGAGCGTCCCGCCCTGCGGGTGCTCGAATGGCGTTACGGGGCCCAGCTCGACTGGCGGCTGGTGCTGATCGGTCTGACCGAGGACGCATCGCAGTACGTGGCCCGCGGCTACACGCCGTTGCGTGGCGCGCTGAGCCAGCTGAACTTCCGCCGCTACGGGATGCCATTCGCGCCCGCGCCGAAGCCTCGCGTCAGCGCGACCGCCCGTGCCTGCCGTGCCGTCGTGGCGGCGCGGCTGATCGAGCCCGGCAGCGAGTTCGTCGTCTTCCGCGCGCTCCAGCTCGCGAACTTCACGACGCCGATGCTGCTCGACGACGACGCGGCGCTCGGCGACGCGCTGGCGCGGGTCCCCGGTGTCGACGCGAGCCGGATCGTGTCGATGCTCGACACCCCGGAGGTGACCGAGGCATACGAGCGAGACCGCGCCGAGGCGCGCACGGCCGCGGGATCGCCGGCCGAGCTTCAGGGCAAGACCGCGAGCAGCGACGGTCCCGTGCGGTTCACCGCCCCGTCGGTCGTGTTCGAGTCCGGCGGGCTGCGGCTCGTCGCCGGCGGCTTTCAGCCGATCGAGGCCTACGACGTGCTGATCGCGAACCTCGATCCGTCGATCGAGCGCCGGTCGGTGCCCGAGACGCCGGCGCCGCTGCTCGAGTTCTTCACCGAGGGGCTGACGACGCAGGAGGTCGCGGCACTGCTGGCGCGGGGTAACGATCGCCCCGACAAGGTCGCGGCTGAGGTGGCGCTCATTGGACTGGTCGCCGACGGGCAGGCCGTGCGCCGGCCGCTCGGCGACGACGCGCTGTGGCTCACGCCGGAGGCATCAGCGGACGCTCAGCGCTACAGCGTCAGCTTCAGCGGCAGCCTGTCGAGCCCGTAGATCCCCGACGGCGTCCCGAATTCGATCCCGTCCACCCCGCCGTCGAGTTCGATCGATCGCACCCGCTCGGCCAGGAACGCCAGCCCCTCCTGCATCTCGGCGCGGGCGAGGTTCGCGCCGACGCAGTAGTGGATGCCGGCGCCGAACGTGAGCACGCGAGCGCGGGGCCGCTCGGCGGTGATGTCGAACTCGTCGGGCTGCACGCCGTCGCGGTTGGCGTGCCAGGCAGAGACGAGGATGATCGTGCCTGCGGGGAAGGTGATCCCGCGATGCTCCAGCGTGTTGATCATGATCCGCGCGGTGAACGGGGTGATCGGCTCGTAGCGGAGTGCCTCGTCGACCGCCGCGAGCGCGAGCCGATGCGGGTCTGCCCGCAACAGCTCCCACTGCTCCGGGTGGCCCGCAAGCAGGCGCACGGCGTGCGCGAGCTGGCTCTGGCTCGTGTCGACGCCGCCGACGAGGATGTTGAGCACGAGATTGCTCAGCTCGTCGTGGCTGAGACGATCGCCTTGTTCCTCGGCGGTGATCAGGTCGGTGATCAGGTCCTCGCCGGGCCGCTTACGGCGGTCTTCGATCAGCGCGTCCGCGTACACGTAGAACTCAGCCACCGCCTCCTCGATGAGGCCGCGCTCGCTCATCAGGCTAGCCGCGTCGAATTGCCGCTGGATCCAGTTGGACCAGTGGTGCAGCCGCGGGGCGTCCGTCAGCGGCGCGCCCATCACTTCGGCGATCACGAGCGACGGGTACGGCTTGGCGAAGGAGTCGATGAACTCGCAGCGGCCGTCGGCGGCGATCGTCTCGATCGGCTGCTCGAGGAACCGGCGCATCGCGGGCCGGTAGCGATCGACGCGGCGCGGCGCGAGCGCCGGGTTGACAAGGTTGCGAAGACGCCGGTGATGGTCGCCGTTGATGTTGATGATGTTGCGCACGATCTCCTCGTGCAGCGGCCCATCCTCGATGCCGAACAGCTCACCGATCGTCAGCCCCGGGAACACCGCGTCCTTGGTTCGCAGAAAGAACTCGCCGGACTCGCGGTCGAGCACCGTGAATCCGAACGGATTGGAGGCCAGCCAGCCGTCGTGGCCCGAGAGTCCGGCCATCGCGTCGCGGAAGCGAGCGCCACGGAGCCCGGGGTCAGTGTGGTCGAAGCTCGGCAGCTTCAATTCGGTGATGATCGGCATCGGCGGCGAGCCTACTCCGACGTGGGTCCTGCGGCCAGCGGATCCGGCATAACCAAGATCAAACGTTGCGGCGCTGGTCCGCCGGCGCTCGTCCGGATAGGGTTTAGCGCAGATGAGGGCGCGCGTGGCAATTCTCGGGGCGGTCATGGCCGCGTCTTTGGCCTTGGGCGTTACGGCAGTCCAGGGGGATCTCGTGGCGGCGTTTCCGGCGAGCCTCGCGTATGTGACCGGTGGCACCGAGCAGGTCTGGATGGCGAACGCCGACGGCACCAGCCGGGTGCGGCTGGGCCCGGGCAGTCAGCCGCTGCTGTCGCCGGACAGCTCCCAGGTCGCGGCGTCGCTGTTCCCGAACAAGGGCAACTCGCTTGTGATCTACAGCCCCGGAACGACGATCACCCACAAGTACTTCGACATCAAGAAGGTCAGCGCGACGGCGCTGTCGTGGTCGCCTGAGTCGCAGTTCCTTGCGGTCGCGCTCAGCAATGTCAACGGGAACGGCGGGAGCCTCGCGATCATCAACACGATGACGAACAGCGTCAAGACGATCGCGACCGGTTCGGTCTGTGGCGCGAGCTTTGCCCCTCAGGCCCCGGACAGGTTGGTCTACGGCCTCGGCTCGGCGAAGTCGTTCTGCGCCAAGTCCGACATCTACACCGTCGCGGCCGACGGCAGCGGGCGCACGCAGATCACGCACGGCGGGCACAGCCTCAACCCGGTGTGGGGGGCGGGATCGATCGCGTTCGATCAGGAGAAGCTCCGCAAGCTCTCGCCGATCTACCAGATCTGGCTGATGAAATCTGACGGGACCGGCGCCACTCAGCTGACCCACACGAACGTCCCCTCGCTGCTGCTGGGGCTGGTTCCACGCCAGTTCTCAGCCCGTGGAAACCGGCTGCTCGCGCGGTACGAGGGACAGGACACCAGCGAGACTTGGACGATCGACCTCCCCACGAAGAAGGCGCGGCATCTCGTCGTTCGCAACCTGGACGTGACGCCCGGCGGGCTGTCGCTCGACGGCAAGACCGTGCTGATCGACTACGGCGGGTTTGCGAACCCGCCGTCAGCCGGGACGATCGAGACGATTCCGTTCGCGGGTGGGCCGGCGAAGGTGCTTGTCAAGCACGCAAACGAGCCCAGCTGGAACAGATAGAGGGAGGCTGCGCGGCGGGGAGCGACGGGCTACCGACGGGCCCAGGGGTCGCGCGCGAGTTCGTCGGCGACGGCTTCGGTCAGGACCAGCGCCTGCGCGACCGTCCGGTAGTTCACGTTCTCCGGGGTGTCGGACATCTTGTGATAGTTCGACAGTGCCTTGTAACGGTCCATTGAGGTGATCGTCGCGGTCGGATAGCCGGCCCTGCTCGGGATCACCGCGTCGGTCGAGTTGCGCGAGCGCATGCCCCGGCGCACATGCGCGCCGGCGCGCTCGCCGGCGCGGGCGACGAGGTCGCGGAAGCTGCGGTCGTGGTAGTCCTCCATCACCACCGGGCCCTCGCCCTCGAGCAGGATCAGCCGCGGCGAGCCGACGGTGTCGAGGTTGAGAAACCACGTGTTGTTGCGGTCAAGTGCCGGAAAGTGGCGCCCCGCGAACCCGTGGATACCGCCTTGCAGTACCTCCTCGGCTCCGCAGGAGACGAGCAGCACCCGTAGGCCATCGACCGGTTGCGCGCGCAGTCGCTGCGCGAGTGAGACGAGTACGGCGACCGCGCTGAGGTTGTCGTTGGCGCCGGGACAGACGGGTGCTCGCGCGATGTCGGCGAACACGGCCACGCCAAGCAGCGACCCCAGCAGGCCGGCGCGGATCGCCCCCCGGCGCCCGCGGGCGGCGCCGAGCGCGACCAACGCGGGCGCGCCCATCATCGCCCACCACAGCGGCAGCGAAGTGTCGATCCGCTCGATCACACCGGGGAACGATTCGCCGAACCACGCTTGCGCCTGGTCGTCGAAGATCGCGCCCGTCGGCGCGGCGTCGTGGTGGGCAAGGACCACGAGCGTCCGCTCGGCGCCCGGGTCGCCGCACTGAGCGATCACGTTCCAGGTCGGGCGAAGCGGTGCCGTGGCACGGCGGAAAACCCTCGGTCCATTGGAGATGTCATCGGCGATCGCGGCGGTCACGAGCGCCGCGGTCGCAGCACCGAGCTTGCGCGTGCGTTCGCGCAGCGCCGCGACGCCCGCGAGCGCGGCGACCGCCGCAAGGGAGCCGATCACGCGCGCATAGCCGTCGTGGAATTGCTCTTCGTCGATCGTCACCTCGCAGCCGGCCTGCTCGAGGCGCTGTGCGATCCAGCGGGCCGCCTGCTCCTCACCGGGGGAGCCGGCGCGGCGCTCGAGCGCAGCGAGCGTCTCGATGACCTCCCGTAGGGTCGCTTCGTCCTGGGCGCTGATCGGCGATCTCGGCGGGTCGAGTGTCAAGGACCCAGATGGTATGGAGCCCGCAGCCAACGCGCGTGGAGGTCCGTGCCGAGGTCTGGGGGCAGGGATTCAGGCCCGGGCGGGGAACGGGTCCGGCATGAGTCGCGGAGTCGCGTTCATCTGCACGCTCGCAGCCGGAGGGCTGGTCGCGCTTCAGCCGCCCGTTAACGCCGAGTTGGCCAGGCACGTCGGGGATCTTGGGGCGGCGTTCATCAGCATTGCGATCTCGATCACGATCATCGGCGTGCTGCTACTGGTGACCGGCCACGCGGGTCGCCTGTCCGGCCTGGGCAGCTTTCGCCCGGAGTATCTGCTCGGCGGGATCGCGGGTGCCGCGATCGTCGGCGTCTCGCTGGTGGCCGTGCGACCGCTCGGCGCCGGCGGGCTGATTGCGCTGCTCGTCGCGGCGCAGCTGGTGGTCTCGGTGCTGGCCGACCGATTCGGATGGTTCGGGCTGCGCCACGTCGGGATCGGGCCGGGGCGCGTGGCCGGGCTGATCCTGGTGACCGGCGGGACGTTGCTGATCACGCGCTGAGGCACGTTCACCACTCGGCCACAACTTCGTTACAGGTGGGCAACCCGGCGGCCGGCCTCGACCGGGACAGTGACGCGGTGCACGGCCGACTCCCGGGGAGTGCCGCGCACCACTTCACAACGATAAAGGAGAGTTTGATGCGGCGAACGCGCATCGGGATGTTTCTGCTCGCGGCGGTTACGGCGGGGAGCGGAAGCGTGGTCCTCGCCAGCACAGCACTCGCGGGCAGCCAGCACCACCGCGGTCGGCAGTTGCACCACAGCACCACCCGGCAGTGGAGGAACAACGGGGGCGATCAGGGGTTTGACCGGACCACGACGCCGATCCGGCACCTGGTCGTGATCTTCCAGGAGAACGTCTCGTTCGACCACTACTTCGGGACCTACCCGAATGCCACCAACACGGATGGCTCCCCATTCCGCGCCGCTCCGGACACCCCGACGGTGAACGGACTGAGCGGATCACTGCTGACGAACAACCCGAACACCGCCAACCCGCAACGCCTGGGTCCGTCGCTGGCGCTCACCTGCGATCAGAACCACGGCTACACGGCCGAGCAGAAGGCCTACGACATGGGCCTGATGGACAAGTTCGTGCAGAACACCGACGTCGAGAGCTGTGCGCCGCCGGACAAGACGGCGCCCGGACTGGTGATGGACTACTACGACGGCAACACCGTCACCGGCCTGTGGAACTACGCCCAGCACTTCGCGATGAGTGACAACTCGTACTCGGGGACCTTTGGCCCCTCGACCCCGGGCGCCGTGAACGTGACCGCCGGCAACACGTTCGGCGCGATCTGCGGCCCGAGCAGCGCGGTGTTCAACTCGACGCCGTGCACCGCTGATCCGGGAAGCGCGGCGGCGACGCCGGGAAGCCCGCACGCACAGGGCGGCGGCACGGTCTACAGCGATGCAGACCCGAACTTCGACATCTGCTCGAAGACGCAGGACGGTCGGGCAGCCGCGTCGACGATCCAGATCGGCGGACAGAACGTCGGCGACCTGCTCGACAAGGCCGGGGTCAATTGGGGATGGTTCCAGGGCGGCTTCGCGAGCCCCAGTTACGTCTCCGGGCAACCAAGCACCGACAACCTCTCGGCTGTCTGCACCTCGGCGCACCTCAACATCGGCGGTGCCAACCAACTGGACTACAACCCCCACCACGAGCCGTTCCAGTACTACGCCTCAACCGCCAATCCGAGCCACATGCCGCCGACCTCGATCTCGATGATCGGCCGTCAGGATCCGGCCAACCATCAGTACGACCTGAAGGACTTCTGGGCGGCGGCCGACAACGGCAACATGCCGGCGGTCTCCTACCTGAAGGCGGCGGACTACCAGGACGGCCACGCCGGCTACTCAGACCCGCTCGACGAGCAGAAGTTCCTGGTGAGCACGATCAACCATCTCGAGCAGCTGCCGAGCTGGCGCAGCACGGCCGTCGTGATCCTCTACGACGACAGCGACGGCTGGTACGACCACCAGATGGGTCCGATCGACAGCCAGTCCCAGACGCCGCTCGACGCGCTGAGCGGAACCGGACTCTGCGGTTCGAGCACGTCCAAGGTGATCAGCGGTCAGCAGGCTCGCTGCGGAGTCGGTCCGCGCCAGCCGCTGCTGGTCGTCTCACCGTGGGCCAAGCACAACTACGTCGACGGGACGTTCACCGACCAGAGCTCGGTCGTGCAGTTCATCGAGGACAACTGGCTCGGCTCTCAGCGCATCGGCGCTGGGTCAACCGACGCGACGGCCGGGACGCTGGACAACGTGTTCCAGTTCCATGGTGACGACGGCGGACGCCGGTTGTTCCTGGATCCCTCCACGGGAGAACCGAGCGGACACTGAGCAGGAAGCTCTCAGCGGAAGTGGCGGCCGGGCGCTCAGCGTCCGGCCGCGCTTCGCTAACCGACCGCCGGCGGCAGGACCCGCGAGAGCCACTGCGCTCCCCTGCTGACGTCGGCCGGGTCGATGTTGTGCGCTGCGGCGGATTCCCGGTAGTCGACGACGAATCCCGCCGCCGTCAGCAGCTCGCGCGCCTGCTGCGCAAAGCCGACGCCGATCACAGGGTCGTTCTGGCCGTGGGCGATGAAGATCTTTGTGTTGGGGCTGCGCGCGCCCGTCAAATCCGGCTCCCAGCCGTCGGTCGTGGGGATGAATCCGGAGTAGGCGAGGATGCCGGCCGGCGCTGGACGGTCGGGCCCGAGCCCGAGCGCGTAGCTCATCACCGTGCCCATCGAGAAGCCGCCGAGCACGGTGCGCTCCGGGGCGATGCCGGTTCGCTCCCAGAGCTCGTCGTGCAAGTCGGCGAGCGCTTCGTAGGACCCCTTGAACGTCTCCGGATCTGGGTAGCCGACGCGCGGCACGATGTACCAGTGGTAGCCCGGCGCGCCCGGTAGCTGCAGCGGCGCTCGCGGGGTGACGACGTGCAGCCGCCGATCGGGGTCAAGCGCGTCTGCGAGCGGCAGCAGGTCCCGCTCACTGGTCCCGCGTCCGTGGTGGAGGACCAGCAGGCCCTCCGGATCGCCCGCAGCGGGTCGCTCGATTGCGGGCAGTGGGCTCATCAGTCCAGATAGCTGACGACGGCGGAGTGCGGTGCGCGCTGCGGTGGTTCCTTTTCCTGCCGAGGCCAGCCGAGGTGGATCAACGCGACGAAGCGCTCCTCGGGCGGGATCCCAAGCGCGTCCCGTCCCTCCTCGGTCCGGAGCACGCCAGGCGTGCGCCAGTAGCCGGCGAGGCCGCGTCCGTGGGCAGCGAGCAGCACCGCATACGTCGCGCAGGCGGTCGCGCACAGATCCTCCTCGTCCTGGACCTGGTCACCCGAGCTGGCGGCGGTCGCGGCGATCAACGTCGGTGCGCGATCGAGCTTGCTCGCCGCCTCGGGGCCGGCGGCCTGCTTGAGCCGCTCCAGGGCGTCTGGGCCCAGGACCCGGAAGCGCCACGGGTTCGTGAGGTGGTGGTTCGGCACCCAGCGCGCGAGCTCGAGCAGCTCGTCGACGAGCTCGCGGGAGAGTGGCTCGGGGGCAAACGCCTTGTGCGTGCGCCGGCTGCGGATCGCGTCCTCGACATCCATCGAGAGCGGAGCCTAGCTGGGGCCTTGACTCTGACGTTGCGTGAGGCCCTACGGTGACCGCGGGCTGGCATCATTCCGCGCCACGATGCTCTTGTTCGACAGCAAGGTTTCCGGGAACTGCTGGAAGGTCCGGCAACTCTTCGCACATCTCGGCATCGAGTACGAGCGCCGCGAGCTCGACGTGATCGACCGATCCAATCGGGGGGAGGTCATAGGCGACAAGAACCCCGCGCTACGGGTGCCGACGTTGGTGTTCGATGATGGACGCACGCTGGCCGAATCCAACGCCATCACGTTTTACTTTGCGGACGGCACCGAGTACCTACCGACCGACCGCTTCGACCGCGCGAAGGTCCTGCAGTGGCAATTCTTCGAGCAATATGACCTGGAGCCGAATATCGCCGTTGCCCGGTTCTGGCGGATCGCCGGAATCAAGCCAGACGGAGCCGAGCTTGAGGCGAAGATCCGAGGCGGCCACAAGGCGCTGGTGGCACTGGACAGCTACCTCGACTCCCGCGAGTTTCTCGTCGGCGACGGCTACACGATCGCCGACATCGCGCTCTACGCGTACACGCACGTCGCCCCCGAGGGTGGCTTCGAGCTCGACAACTACGCTGCGGTGAACGCGTGGCTCGGGCGGGTGGCGGCGCAGCCGGGCCACATCACAATCACGGCATAGCGCCGCATCGAGGCACAAGCGCAACCTTCCGCCCGTAGAACCGTTCTGATTACCGGTGCGACCGATGTTCCGGGGGCAGGATCATCTCGTGTGACGCCAGCACAAGAAGGCCCCCCGGCGGAGTCCGTTCGCCGGGGGGGCCAGTGCGCGCCGCGTGGGGGCACAAGCGACGCGCGAATCCCTCACGATAGCGAGCAAACTCTGCGATTCCTGCCCTGCGCTCCGTTGGTCTTACGGAAGTCTTCCCTGCTGGATCGTGCGCCCTGCCTGCTCGTCGGCTTCGTCCTCTGCGCAGTCAGCACTCTCTCACCGCAGACACACCTCGGCCGCACCCTCCGGCCAGCAGCGGCGGTACGATTCGCACCGGGGTAGCCCTTGACTCCGGGGGCCGCAAAGGATCCGGGGCTACCTCCGGCTAAGGTTGGTCCCCCGCCCGGAGTCGTTCCGGGCGGGGGACCAGGCGCGTCGCCGGGGGCAGGCGACGCGAGTGGGGCATCGCCCCTAACGATGCCTTCTCGATTCAACGGGACCGCCGAGCCGCGATTTGCGTGTCTCACGTTCGTGGGTCATCGCCCCACACGTCTTGCACAGCTTTCGCCCCCTCACTTACGCAAAGCCCATGGATCCGGTCGCGCGCACGGCCGACGTTCCGCAGTCGTGGCGCTGGACCACCATGCGAACAGGTCAGCCTCGCGGAGCGAACTACGCTTCAGGCCGTGACCGACGGCGACGCGCAGGACTTCCAGTCCGCCTTCTGGGCGGCCAAGCGCGCGATCGCGACGGCCAGCGAGGCGGCGTTCGGCCGTCATGGTGTCAGAGCTGGGCAGCAGTACATCCTGATCGCGCTGTGGGAGCAGGATGGCCAGACTCCGGGCGAGCTTGCCAAGCGCTACGGGCTCGCGACGCCGACCGTGACGCGCACCGCGACGCGGATGGAGTCCGCCGGACTGATCACGCGCGAGCCGCATCCGTCAGACCGCCGGCTCGTGCGCCTGTGCCTGACGCCAAACGGCCGCCAGTTGCGCGAGGCGATCGATCGCGAGATGGCGATGCTGACCGAGCGGGCCCTCGGTTCGCTTGGTGCCGGTGAGCGAGCGCGGCTCGTGCGCCAGCTCGGGCAGATCCGCGAGAACCTGATGGCGTCTGCGCCGGAGTAGCGGTGGCCACGACGCTGCCCGGCTCGAGTGATTCCGGAACCGCACCCGCGGCTCGCCCGCAGGCTCCGGCCGCGTCGCCGCGCGCGCTGCGGGCGATCGTGTTCGTCGTCGGCGCCGGCAGCCTCGGTGCCGAGATCGCCGCGGCGCGCCTGCTCGCGCCGTATTTCGGGGCCTCGACGATCATCTGGGCGAATACGATCGCGACCGTGCTCGTGGCGCTGTCGGCCGGGTACGCGATCGGCGGCCGGCTCGCGGACCGCCGGGCCGACCTTCAGGGACTGTGCGCGATCGTGCTGGCGGCGTCGGTGCTGCTCGCGCTCGTGCCGTTCGTTGCCGACCCGTTCCTGCGCCTGGCGGTGCGGGCGCTGGGGGCGCTCTCGGTCGGCGGCTTCCTCGGCTCACTCGCCGCCGTGCTCGTGCTCGTGGCGGTCCCGGTGATGCTGCTCGGCACGGTCGCGCCGTACGCCAACCGGCTGGCTCTCGGGCAGGTGTCAGACACGGGCACCGTCACCGGGCGGCTGTACGCGATCTCGACGGCGGGATCGCTGCTCGGGACCTTTAGCGCTGCACTGCTCCTGATCCCGGTGCTCGGAACGCACCGCACGTTTCTCGTCTTCGCCTTGGCGCTCGCGCTGGCGGCTGCGGCGGGGCTCCGGGCTAGACGGTTCCTCGTCGTGCCGGTGGTGCTCGGCGGGCTGCTGGCCGTGCCGCCCCCGGCGATCGGCTCCGATGTCGCCGGCGGACGCGTGGTCTACTCGGCCGAGACGCAGTACCAGTACGCGCGCGTCGTCCAGTTCCGCAGCGGCGAGCGCTGGCTACAGCTGAACGAGGGCGTCGCGATCCACTCGCTGTATCGCCCGTGGACGTATCTGACCGGCGGCTACTGGGATGACTACCTGGTGCTGCCGCTGGCCGGCGCCGACGGCGTGCCGCGGCGGATCGCGATCCTCGGAGACGCAGCGGGAACGGTGGCGCGCGCGTATGGCCACTACTTTCCTGCGACCCGCGTCGATGCGGTCGAGCTGGACGGCGAGCTGACGACGATCGGCCGGCGCTATTTCGATTTGCGCGGACGCCGGCTTCACACCTACACCGCCGATGCGCGGCCGTGGCTGGCCGCCAGCCATGCTCGCTACGACGCGATCTTCCTCGATGCCTACCGGCAGCCATACATCCCGTTCTACCTGTTGACACGGGAGTTCTTTGCGTCGGTCAGAGCCCATCTGCGCGCGGGCGGGGTCGTGATCGTCAACGTCGGGCACCTGCCCGATTCCGATGCGCTCGAGAAGGTCGTTTCGGCGACGCTTCACGCTGCATTCCCGGTGGTGATGCGCGACCAGGTCAACCGGACGAGCTCGCTGGTGATGGCCAGCAGTGCCGGCCTCGAGGGGGCGCGCCTGACGGCGTCTGCCGCCGGGCTTGCGCCCGCGCTGCGCAGAATGGGGGCGACTGCCGGGGCCCGGCTCGCCCCGGCGCTGCGCGGCGGGGCGGTCTACACGGACGACCGTGCCCCGGTCGAGTGGCTGACGGATCTGTCGATCCTGCACTACGCGACGGGGACGCGTTAGGGCTCACGACGGAATCAGTGGCGGACAAGCCATCAGAAATTCCGTTGTGGGCCCTTAATGGCGGGAGCCCCGCGGGCTAGGGCCTCGCGGGGCTCAACCTTGCCTGCCCCCTGTGTCGGTCAGGAACCGAGGTGCAGTTGTGTGCTGCCAGTACTACTGCTGGGCACTAGGACTTCACGTGCGCGCTCATCAGCAGGCGCAGCTGCTGAGAGATGTGGCTCGGCTTCATCCACTGGCCGTCGCTCAGCGGGCCCATGAAGTAGCGCACGCACGTTCCGGCCGGCGCGCTCGCCATGTAGATCCCGCTGGTGTCGTTGCTCAGCGCCAGCACGTCGCCGCGCTTGACCTTCAGGTTGGCCGAGAAGGTGTTGATCCCGGTGGTGCTGACGGTTTCGATCGCGGTCGAGCGGATCACCTTGAAGTTGCCGTGGCTGGTCGCCCGCAGGATCCGCAGCTGAACCTGGCCACCCTGGCTGCCGGCGTTCAGCGACCAGTCGGTGAGCGTCCCGTTGCGCCTGACGACATCGGTCGGCCTGCCGTGCTGGTAGTTGACGTAGGTGCAATTGATCTGGGCTAGGCAGATGTTCATCGTCGGGCTGCCGGCGGCACTCCCGACCGCGCTTGTCTGCGCGAGCGCGGCCGGGGCTGCCGCCAGCGACAGCGAGGCGGTGGCGAGTGCCGCGAGAGTTCGGAAGTTGCGCATCAGGGTCTCCTTGCAGTGCGTTGCTTTGTGCACGTCACTGTTGCGCGCCCGCCGCGGTTCGCCCAGGGACCCAAGGTGTGGGCGTGGCCACACCCCCTTGTCGGTCGACGCCGGGGGGTGGTCGTAGAACCCACCGTATTTGTATTCTTCGTTAACACGACCACCCTCCGGCCGGCGCCGGCATCGGGAGGCGCGCGGGTCGCCGCGGCCCCGGGGCGGGTGGCCGCGGGACTACCGCAAGCCGGCGAGGACGACCGGGGCGCCGCTGCGCGGCGCCATCGTGATGCCGCGGAACTGAACCTTGTCGGGCTCCGGCTCGGCGGGCGTCAGCCTGGCGCGCTCGAGCACCCGGCGAAGCACGATCCGCATTTCCATCAGCGCGAAGCTTGCCCCCAGGCAGCGCCGCGTCCCGCCGCCGAACGGCAGCCAGGTGTACGTGTCCGGCGCGTCGTCGGAGAGGAACCGCTCGGGGCGGAACGCCCCCGGAGCCGGATACAGATCGTCGCGACGGTGGATCATCCGGATCGAGGGATTGATCTCAACCCCCGGCGGGATCAGATAGTCGCCGAGCCGGAACGGCTCGCCCCGCACGACCCTGCCGACCCCCGGGATCACGGGGCGGATACGCAGCGCCTCCTTGACGACCGCGTCGAGGTAGGCGTCGTCGAGCTCGAGCGCGCGTTCGAGCACGGCCGGCGTATGCAGCAGCAGGTCAAACGTCCACGCAAGCCCGGTCGCGGTCGTCTCATGCCCGGCGAGCAGCAGCGTCACGAGCTCGTCTCGAACCTCGCGATCGGTGAGCTGAGCGCCATCCTCATCCTGCGCCAGCAGCAGGGCGGAGAACACGTCGTCACGATCTTCGAGCCCCTCCTGGGCGCGGCGCCGTGCGATCTCGGCGTACAGGATCTCGTCGACGGCACGGCGGCTGCGCTCGAATCGCTGCACCGCGCCGCGGCGGCTGCCGAGCCTGCCCAGCGACAGCATCAGCAGCAGGCCGCGCGGCTCGGCGACCGGCTCGATCATCTCTCGCAGCCGGCGGGAAAGCTCGTCCTCCTCCGGGCCTGGCTCGTACCCGAAGACCGCGCGCAGGATCACCCGCAGCGTCAGCGCCTGCATGCTCGGCAGCATCGAAAAGGGCTCGTTCACCGGCCAGGAATCGATCTCGGCGTCGGCGGACTCGCGCATCACCTCGGCGTAGGCCTGCATCCGGCGACCATGGAAGGGCGGCAGCAGCAGCCGGCGATGACGCAGGTGCTCGGCGCCGTCAAGCAGCAGGACCGAGCGCTCGCCGAGGATCGGGCCGAGCAGCGCGTTGGCCTCGCCGGCGTGGAGCTGATCGCCGGACCCCTGGAACAACTGCTTGGCCAACGAAGGGTCGAACACCATCACGAATTTGTTGTCGAAGACGGTGCTGAACGTCACCGCGTTCCCATAGCGCCGGCGGCAGGCCGCGAGGAACCGCGGTCCGGCGAGCATGAAGCCGGCGGTCTGGAGCACCCGCGGCAGGCGCGGACCGGGGGGCAGCCCTGGCTCGCGCAGGGCGGCCGTGGCAGCGGGGGCGTGTGCGCTCATCGTGGCCACCGATGGTCGCATACCGGCGGCCTGCTCACGGGACCATGCCGCGCAGTCGCTGCAGCGAGTCGAGCGCTCCCTTCTCCGCTGAGCGGGCGACGGTCTCGCCGATCGGACCGGCCAGCGGGCCGCCGTCGAAGCTGATCGAGATGCTGACCGTGGTCCCCGCGGCGGTCGGGGCGAGCTCGAGCCTCGTCCCCAGCGTGATACCCATCGGGCCCTCGCCGGTCCACACCGTCCGCATCGGTGCGCTTGACTCGGCGACCGTCCAGCTGGCAACGCCGGGCATCCCCATGATCGTGATCTGCTCCTTGAAGGTCGCGCCCTGATCGGCGCCGGGAGGTCCTTCGGGAAAGCCGGTGTGCGTCACGTTCCACTCGCCGTAGCGGCTCCAATCGGTTGCGATCTCCCACACCTGCTCGGGCGCGGCGGGGATCTCGAGGGACTGCGTGACCGTCGGCATCGCGTTGCTCCTGTTCGTTCGTTCAGCGGCCCGCCCCGGTGCGGTGAGCCGCCTGCAATCTTGTCGGATTCCGCGGTGGTCCGAACGTACCGGAAACAAATCAGTCGATTGATTAGTTTCGGATAGAGTGCGGCGATGACCGCTCTTCCACCGCTGCTGCGCCGACCGGCCGAGGTCGGCGCGCGCAGCCTGATCGAATCACGCGCCGCCGTGTACGCCTGGCGCGCCGGCATGATCGGCGCCGATCCGCCGCGACGCGCGCTCGCGGTCTTCCGCGCGCTCGATCGGCTCGGACAGCTGGGCGGCGCGGTCGCGATCGCCGCAATCCGCCACGGCGACCGGGTTGGCTTGATCGACGAGCTCGGATCGCTGACCTTCGCCGAGCTCGATGCTCGCTCGACGCGCTGGCATGCGGATTGCGCGCGCGCGGCATCTCGCGAGGGCGACGGGGTCGGGATCCTGTGCCGCAACCACCGTGGCTTCCTCGACATCACGTTCGCCGCCGCCAAGATCGGCGCGCGGGTGCTCTACCTGAACACCGACTTCGCCGGCCCCCAGCTGCGGGACGTGTGCGAGCGCGAGGGCATCTCGCTGCTCGTGCACGACGAGGAGTACACGAGCTGGTGGCGCCGGCCGAGGCCCCGCAGGGGACGGCTGCTCGGATGGGCCGAGGCCGCCGAACAAGCGGCTGCGGGAGCGCCGGCAGCCACGAGCTCACTCGAGGCGCTGATCGCCGCACACGCGGGCCAGCACCCGCCGCCGCCGACCGCGCCCGCTGCGGTCGTGCTGCTGACGAGCGGGACCACCGGGACCCCGAAGGGCGCGCCGCGCCATCAGGGACGCTCGCTCGCGCCGATCGGCGCGCTGCTGTCGAAGGTCCCGTATCGGGCGCGGGAGTCGACCTACGTCGCCGCGCCGATGTTCCACGGCCTTGGGTTCACGCAGATGGTCCTGTCGGTCACGCTCGGCTGCACGACGATCGTCGAGCGCCGGTTCAAGCCAGAGCGCGTGCTCGAGGCGATCGCACGCGACCGGCCGACGGCGCTGGTCGTGGTGCCGGTGATGCTGCAGCGGATCATCGGCGTGCTCGAGGACGAGCCCGGTCGCCACGACACGAGCTCGCTGCGGATCGTGTTCTGCTCCGGAGCGCAGCTCGAGGCTGAGCTGGTCAGGCGGGCGCAGCGGACGATCGGCGACAAGGTCTACAACTTCTACGGCTCGACCGAGGTCGCGTACGCGACGTTCGCGACGCCCGAGGATCTGCGCGCGGCGCCGGGCTGCGCCGGCCAGGTCCCGTTGGGGGCGGTCGTGCGGCTGTATGACGTCGACGATCGGCGTCGTGCAGGGGCCTGGGAAGGTCGGGCCGGATCTTCGTCGGCAACGGCTTTCAGTTCGACGGGTACACCGGCGGCGGCAATAAGGACGTGATCGATGGACTGATGAGCACCGGCGACGTCGGCCATTTCGATGCCGCCGGGCGCCTGTTCATCGATGGTCGCGACGACGACATGATCGTGTCGGGCGGAGAGAACCTGTTCCCCGGAGAAGTCGAGGAGTTGCTGATCACCCACCCCGCGATCGACGAGACGTCGGTGATCGGCGTCGACGACCCCGAGTTCGGCAAGCGCCTTGCGGCATTTGTGGTGCTCAAGCCCGGCAGCTCACTGTCGGCCGATGACGTTCGTGAGTTCGTCAAGGACAACCTCGCGCGTTACAAGGTCCCGCGCGACGTGTTGTTCCTGGACGCGCTGCCGCGAACTCCCACCGGCAAGGTGCTCAAGCGTCAGCTGCGGGAGCTGTACGCGGTTGGCGGCTGAGGGCTCATCGCAGAGCCCGACCCAAGCGGTTCCTGCGGGCCGGCGGCGCCGGACGCAGGCCGAGCGCCGCGCAGCGACCAGAACCGCGCTGTTGGATGCTGCGCTTGCCTGCCTGATTGAGGAGGGCTACGCCTCCCTGACAACGCGCAACGTCGCCGAGCGCGCGGGCGTCTCGCAGGGAACGCAGATGCATTACTTCCCGACGCGCGCGCGGTTCCTCGCGGAGGCGGTGCGGCACGTCGCGTTCAGGCTCGCGGGCGAGCTGCGTTCGGCGGCGGCCGGCCGAGCGCGCAGCGAGCGCCGCCGACTCGAGGAGCTGCTCGACCAGGTCTGGCAGTTCCATCTCACGCCGGTGTTCCAGGCGACGACCGAGCTGTGGGTCGCGGCTCGTACCGACGCCGAGATCCGCGCCGTGATGAGCGACGTCGTCGGGGACGTGAACCGGCTGATCGCCCAGAGCGCGACCGAACTGTTTCCCGAGCTGATGGCCAAGCCGAGGGCCGGTGAGCTGCTCGATCTGACGCTCGCGACGCTTCGCGGACTGGCGTTACTTCACTGCGTTGGGGAGAAGGCCGAGGTCGAGCGCCGCTGGCGGCGCGCGCGCGGGCACCTGCTCGGGCTCTACGACGGTCTCTAGCCAGCGACCTGCGCGCAGAGTCGCCGCGCCGGTTTGGTGAGTGGGCGATAGCCCACTCAGATACGTTCCGCTGAGGCCGAGCGTCCGGGGCCGGCGTCGGACATCTGTCAAAGTAATTTCAAGCTTTCCGCCTATCTTCAACTCATGAGGTCACAGGATCGTGATCTTGAAGAGGTAACCGAGAAAGGCTGAGGTCGTCCATGAGGTTCTTGCGTACAGTTTCGACAAGGCGTCTGCTGGCGGTTCTGGCCGGCTTTGTGTCGGCGATTGCGGCTGGCGCGGCGATCGCCGTGGCAGCCGCCGGCACCGGTCCGGTCCCGGCGCAGAAGCCGCTCGCGCAGGCGGTGCACGATGCCCTGGCAGCGCCGAAGATCAATGGGATCAGCGCGCGGATCAGCTTCACCAACCACCTGATCGACTCGAGCAATATCGAGGGTGCGGATCCGATCCTCAGCGGCGCCACCGGACGTCTGTGGCTCTCGAGCTCCCATCGCCTGCGGCTCGAGTTGCAATCCGACAACGGCGACGCCCAGGTCGTCGTCAACGACGGCTCGTTCTGGGTCTATGACCCAAGCTCGAACACGGCGTACGAGGGCAAGCTCGCGGCCGACACCTCGAAGGCGAAGAAGGACGCGGCGACCAGCAACGATCAGCTTCCGTCGATTTCTCAGATCCAAGCGGACATCGGGAAACTGGCGCAGCGCGCCAACCTGTCCGGCGCCACCCCCGGTGACGTCGCCGGCCGGGCCGCCTACACGGTCCGCGTCTCGCCCAAGCACGACGGCGGCCTGCTCGGTGCCGGCGAGTTGGCGTGGGATGCGCTGAAGGGCGTGCCACTCCGAGTTGCCGTGTTCGCGCGTAATGACAGCTTGCCCGTGCTGGAGCTGAAGGCGACCGACATCTCCTACGGCAACGTCCCGGCCTCGGTGTTCAAGATCACGCCGCCCAGCGGCGCGAAGGTCGTCAGGGTCGATGCCGGCAGCGCCGGCGCGTCCGCAGCGAGCAGCGCGAAACGCCTGCATGGCAAGCGCCACAAGGAGATCACGGGCGCTGCGGCGGTCGCCAAGCACCTGCCGTTCAGCCTTCTTGCACCGAGCAAGCTCGTCGGCCTACCACGGCGCTCGGTGACGCTGCTCGACTGGGGCGGAAAGCCCGCGGCGCTCGTGTCCTACGGGCAGAACCTCGGCGGAATCGCGGTGATCGAGCAGCCGGCGGACTCGACCACGTCCGCCACCCAGAGCGGCGCTCACGGAAACCGGCACGGACTCAATCTTCCGACCGTCTCGATCAACGGCGCGACCGGGCAGGAGCTCGACACGGCGCTCGGCACGATGGTTCGCTTCACCCGCGCCGGCGTCGCCTATACGGTCCTCGGCTCGGTACCGGCAGCCGCCGCCGATGCCGCCGCGAGGGCGCTGTGAAAGCTCGATGAACCCGGACGCGATGGCCCCGCCGCCGCCGATCGAGGTGCGGGGCCTAGTCAAGCAGTACGGGGAACTGACCGCCGTCGCCGGCGTTGACTTGACGGTCAATGTCGGCGACGTATACGGGTATCTCGGCCCCAACGGCGCCGGCAAGACAACGTCGCTGCGGATGATGCTCGGGCTGATCCGGCCGACCGCCGGATCGGTTGCGCTGTTCGGCCGCGACCCGATGCTCGGCGTCCACGCGCTCGATGGCGTCGCCGGATTCGTCGAGGCGCCGACCTTCTATCCCTACCTCACCGGCCGTCGCAACCTCGAGCTGTTGGCGGCGTTCGACGGGGGCGATGCGCGATCCCGGATCGATCGCGCGCTCGAGACGGTCGAGCTCGCCGACCGGGCGAAGGATCGCGTCGGTGGCTACTCGCACGGCATGCGCCAGCGGCTCGGAATCGCGGCGGCGTTGCTGCGCGATCCCAGGCTGCTGCTCCTCGACGAGCCCGCCACCGGGCTCGATCCGGCCGGCATGCGCGACATGCGGCTGCTGATCCGCCGGCTCGCCGATGAGGGCATGACGGTCCTGCTCTCAAGCCACCTCCTGACCGAAGTCGAAGAGGTGTGCAACAGGGTCGCGATCGTGCGCACCGGGAAGATCGTCTACGAGGGGGAGATCGCCGATCTCAAGCGCGGTGCCGGCACGAGCTACCGGCTGGAGACCACCGACGATGAGCGCGCCGTGGCCGTCTGCCGTGCCCAGCACGGGATCGGCGATGTCCGCCGCGAGCACCGAGCGATCAGCTTCGCCGCCGATGAGGCGGCCGCCGCGGAGCTGTCGCAGGCGCTCGTCGAGGCCGGGGCGCTGATCCGTGCGATGGCGCCGCAGACGGTGACGCTCGAGGATCTGTTCTTCTCGCTCACCGAGGGCGAGCAGCCGGGCTCTGGGGCGGGTATTTCTGCTGCTGCGCAGCAGGCGGCGGCCGAGGTGGCGCAGTGAGCGCGCTGCGCCACGGCGCGAGGCCCGGCGTCGGCACGGTCTATCGCTGGGAGCTGACCAAGCTCCGCTACCAGAAGCGCACGTACCTCGGCCTCGGCGCCGCCGCGATTGTCCCGATCCTGTTCGTACTAGCGATCCACTTCCGCCACGACCGGCGCGGGGGCGATTTCGCCTTTGCCTCATACCTGAATCGCAGCGGGCTCGCCGTGCCACTTGTGCTGATGCTGTTCGGGGCGGTGTGGATGTTTCCGCTGATCACGGCCCTCGTGGCAGGTGACATCTTCGCCTCGGAGGATCACAACGGCACCCTGAAGACGATCTTCACGCGCTCGCTCGAGCGCGGCCAGATCTTTGCCGGCAAGGCGTTGGCGGCTGCGACCTATGCGGTCGCCGCGATCCTGCTGAGCGGCACGGTGGCCGTGGTCGCCGGCAGCATCCAGTCCGGTTTCAACTCGCTGCAGAGCCTGTCCGGGACGATCGTCTCGCCGGGGAAGGGGCTTGAGCTGGTGTACGGGAGTCTGTTCGTGTACCTGATCCCGATCGCGACGATCGTGTGCATCGGGCTGCTGCTCTCATCGATCACGCGCAACAGCGCCGCGGCGGTCGTGGGGACGCTGATGGTGTCGCTGCTGTTCCAGCTGATCGGCATCCTGCCGGGCCTGAGCTCGTTGCAACCGTACCTGCTCAGTACGCAGTTCAATGCTTGGCAGGGACTGCTGCGGACCCCGATCGATTGGGCCCCGGTCGTGCGTGCGGCGTGGGTCTGCGCGATGTACGCAATTCCCGCGCTGTTTGCCGCATACCTGGTGTTCCTTCGCCGAGACGTTGCGGGTGGATGATCGCTGAGCCGGCCGCCGGCGATCGCGTGCTCGTCGTCGACGACGATCCGCCCCTGCGTCGGATGCTGCAGCGGACGCTTGTCGCCGAAGGATTCGAAGTCACGCTCGCCCCCGACGGCGGCGCCGCACTCGTCGCGGCCGAGCGATCGGCACCCGACGTGATCGTGCTCGATGTCGCGATGCCGGCGCTTGACGGGCTCGCCGTCTGCCGGCGGCTTCGCAGCAAAGGACTGCCGACGCCGATCCTGATGCTGACGGCGCGTGACGCGGTGCCCGACCGCGTCGCCGGACTCGAGGCAGGCGCGGACGACTACCTCGTCAAGCCGTTTGCGGTCCAGGAGCTGATCGCCCGGATCCGGGCGCTGACGCGGCGCCGCTCGGAGACCGCCGGCTCGCTGCTGTCCTACGCGGACCTGACGCTTGACGCGCAAACGCGTAAGGCAACCCGCGGCGGCCGCGCGATCGACATGACGGGGAGAGAGGCGGCGCTGCTCGAGCTGCTGCTGCGCGAGCCGGGCCGGACGGTGACGCGCGAGCGGGCGATCGACGAGATCTGGGACGGAGCTGCCGAGCCCAACGTGGTCGACCGTTATGTCACGAGGCTGCGGCGCAAGCTCGGCGAGCCCCAGCTGATCCGCACCGTGAGGGGCGCTGGGTTCGAGCTCCGCGCCTAGATGGTGCCCCTCGGCTGGGGCGCTGAGTGGTGCAACTAAGTGGGTTGCTGCTCCACCACCAACAGCGCGTCGACTTGCTCCTCGGGCACCGGCCGGCCGAGCAGAAAGCCCTGCGCGGCGTCGCATCCGAGCGCCCGCAGCGCCTGGAGCTGGCGGTCGGTCTCGACACCCTTGCCGATCACCTGGAGACCGAGCGCGTGACCCAAATCGACCAGTGCCCCGATGATCGGTGCCTCGTCGGGGTCCGTGCCGAGCGCGGTCACGAAGCTCTGATCGATCTTCAGCACGTCCAAGGGCAGCGATCTCAGGCTCGGCAGCGAAGTCGAGCCGACCCCGTAGTCGTCGATCGCGATCGACACACCAAGGTTCTTGAGACTGTCGAGCGCGCGCCGGGCGACGGCCGGATTGCTCGCCACCGCGTGCTGGGAGACCTCCAGGCAGATCGCCGCCGCAGGGATGTCGGCGGCGTTGATCGCACTGCTCAGCATTGCGATCAGGCCGGCATCCTCGAGCTGGCGCGGGGACAGGTTGATCGACACTGTGACCTCTGGTCGCACCCGTCGCCAGCGGGCGATCTGGTCGAGCGCACGCTCGATCACGTACGCCCCGATTCCGAGCACCACGCCGGTCTCCTCCGCGAGCGGGATGAACTCGCCCGGTTCGATCAGCCCCCGCTCCGGATGCTGCCAGCGCACGAGTGCCTCATGCGCGAGGCCTGTCAACACCTCGTCGCCGGCGCGGTGGCCGAGCGTGTCGTTGACTGCCTTGAAGTTGTCGACGTCGAGGAACATCACCGCCACCGGGATATTGTTCGGCGCGAGCGATCGAGCGCCACGCCAAGGCGGTCGAGGAACAGAGCGCGATTGGGCAGTGCGGTGAGCGGGTCGTGCAACGCGAGGTGAGCGAGACGCATCTCGGAGCGGTTACGTTCGATCGCGTGGCGCAACGCCCGCCTCAGCAGCGCCGGGTACAGGGTGGATTTGAGCAGGTAGTCCTGCGCGCCCAGCACGCGATCGGGACTTCCGGCGTGGCAATGCGGATCTGTTCGATCGAGCCGAGCTCATCGACGCCGGGGAGCGACAGGTCGAGCAGCACGCACGCCGCGCTCGCGCAGTTCCTGCGTTGCATCTTTGAGCCGCTCGGTATGGGCCAGTATCAGCCCTTGGGTCCAGACCATCCGCAGCATCTCGCCGAGCATCAGCGCGGCGCGCGGATCGTCCTCGACCAGGAGGATCCTGACGGACTCGCTATCGCCGCCACCTCGTCAACTACCGGCATGTTTCCTTCTCGATCGAAAAGCAAACCTTTCTATCTAATTCTCCGCCTTTCTGTGATGAATAACAGGTGGAAAACCACGCGTTGAACAGATTTTTGGGAATCCGGCGGAGCTCCGCGCTCGAGGTTGGTGCTCGCATCCGGGGGCTCGATCCTGCCGCGCTGGCGCTGTTCACGATCGTGACGGTCCTGCTGGTCGGCCATCAGCTCCGCGGTTCGCTCGACACTGCGCTTCGCCAGCGGGCCCAGGAAGTCGCGCAACTCGCCGTCTCAGCGCCGGCGGTGCTGACCGACCCGGGCGCGCTGGAGAGTCCGGTCTCGGGCCGCCAGATCGCGGTCGAGGTGATCGATGCTCATGGTCGGATCATCGCCCGCTCGCTGACGCTCGGCGCGCGGTTGTTGCCTCAGGATGCGCTCGCGCGCGCTGCGCGGGTGTCAGGCAGGACCGGGTTCGAGGACGTCCGGATCACGGTCGGCGGTTTCGCCTCTACGCCGCGCCGATCGCGCAGGCGGGCGGCCCGGCCGCTGGCGGAGCGGTGCTCGTCGCCTCCGATACGACCGACATCTCGAACCGATCAGGCATCTCGGCTTCGTCCTCGCGCTGATCGGCGCAGTCGTTGCGCTGATGGCGGCAGCCGCGGCGGCGGCGCTGACCCGGCGCGGGCTGCACCGCTTCGGCGTCTGGCCAGGGCGGCGGAGGAGATCGAGCGGACCGGCGACCCGGCTCGGCGCCTGCCGACGACGGGTCTTGCGCCCGGCGGGCGTCGATCTGCGGATGAGATCGCGCAGCTGACGGGCGTGCTGAACCGGATGCTCGCCTCGCTTGAGCGGTCGAGGGCAAGCGAGCGGCGCTTTCTCGCGGACGCCTCGCACGAGCTGCGCACTCCCGTCACAACCCTGCTTGGCAACGTCGAGTACGCCGCCCGCCACGGCGCCGACGCCGAGGTGCTTGATGATCTGCGGCGTGACGCAGCGCGTCTGGCGCGGCTCGTGGACAACCTGCTGGCGTTGGAGCGCGAGGGCGGGCCGGAGCCCGAGCGCGAGCCGGTCGAGCTTGACGAGCTCGTGGCCGCGACCGTGCGTGATCATGAACACGCGAGCGCCCGCATCCGTCTCGGAGTGCTCGAACCCGCGCGTGTGTGCGGAGATCAGGAGGCGCTGCGGCGGGTGATCGCAAACCTGATCGACAACGCATTAGTCCACGGACCGTCCGGCGGGAGGGTCGACGTCGCTGTGCACAGCGCTGACGGCCTGGCCCGCCTGACCGTGAGCGACGAAGGCTCGGGTCCTGACCCGGCCCAACACGCGCGGCTGTTCGAGCGCTTCTGGCGAGGGCCGGATGCGGCCGTGCGCCCCGGCTCGGGACTCGGCTTGTCAATCGTCGCCGCGATCGTCGAGCGCCACGGCGGTCGGATCGACGTCGACGGATCGCAGTTCACAATCGAGCTGCCAACCGCGTCATCGCCGGCGCCGTGAGCGATAACCTCAATAGGCGAATTCTCATGCTGCTCTTACTGAAGCGTGATGCTGTTCATCAATACTGTGAGCATGATCGGTGCAGAGCATCGAGGCACGGGGCGGCGTAGCCGACCACTCGCTCAGCTCGAGCGTGACGCCGCCCTGCAAAGAGTCTCGCGCGCACGTCGCTGGCTGATTGTTGGCAGCCGGCGTGCTGTCGGCCGCGTTCGCGGCGCTCGTGTCGGCGATCGCGCCGGGACATTCGCTCGGCGCTCGTCCGCCGGCACAGACGCTCGCCTCCGGCTCGACGGGCGGCTCCGCGGCGAGCCAGGGCTCCCGCCCCACGTCGAGCGCACGCGCCGCGAAGATGCCGCCGCTCGCCTCACCGGGTGACCTCGGACTGCAGGGACCCTCGCAGGACCCGCAGGCATCTTCGATCCGAGCCAAGTGCAGTCACAGAGCCAGCAGCCCGTCCAGCCTGACCCCTCCCAATCGGTGGCGCCAGTCCAGAATCCGGCCGCGGTGGCGCCATCAACTGCGCCCGCCGTCGTCTCCGGCGGCTCGTGAGCGCCGCCCCGCGCTCGAGGACATGTCCGAGAATCAGTCAAGCGTCAGCTTTCCGGCGCTCGGGGGCACGGCCGTCGTGGCGGCGCTTGAACCCGAACGCCTGGAGCGGGCCAGGGCGGCAGTCGCCGAGACCGTCGCCGAGTTCGATCTCGCCTGCTCGCGATTTCGGACCGACTCCGAGCTGTCGGCGGTCAACCGAGCCGCAGGCTCGGCGGTGCAGCGTCGGGCCGGTGCTGCTGGAGGCCGCCGAGGAGGCACTCGCGCGCGGCCCGCCTGACCGACGGGGACGTCGACCCCACCGTCGGCCGCGCGCTGATCGCGCTCGGCTATGACCGCGACTTCGACCGATCCGCGATCACGGCGTGCCGTCGCTGTCGGTCGCATCGGTGCCGGGCTGGCAGACAGTCCACCTTCACCGCCATCACTCGACGATCCGCGTCGCACGCGGAGTCAAGTTGGACCTTGGTGCGACCGCAAAGGCGCTGGCGGCCGACCGGGCCGTGGCTCGCGCCCACGCCGAGGCGGGCTGCGGAGTGCTTGTCAGCCTGAGCGGCGACATCGCCGTCGCCGGCGAGGCCCCCGATGGCGGCTGGCGCGTGCGTGTCACCGACGATCACCGCTCCGGCACCGACGCGCCCGGCCAATGGATCTCGCTGAGCACAGGCGGGCTCGCGACATCGAGCACCACCGTGCGCCGGTGGAAGGCCGGATCGGAGCAGGCCCACCATCTCGTCGATCCCGACACCGGGCGGCCGGCGAGCGTCGATCTGGAGTACGGTCAGCGTGGCGGGCGAGTCCTGCCTGGACGCGAACATCGCCAGTACCGCATCGATCATCCGTGGCGAGAGCGCGGTTGGCTGGCTCGCGACGCTGGGGCTGCCATCGAGGCTCGTGCGTGCGGACCGCACAGTCGTGCATCTCGCCGGCTGGCCGACAGATGGGGATGACCTGCGCCCGGCCGAGCTCAGCCATGAGGTCGTCGCGTGAGCGCGGTTCTCGGAGCGGCCGGACCGAGCGCCTATTGGTATCTGTCGCGGGGTACCGGTGCCGTTGCCTCGTGCTGCTGACCGTCAGCGTCGTGCTCGGGGTGCTCGGGAACCTGCGCTTCTCCTCGGCGCGTTGGCCACGGTTCACGATCGACACGCTGCACCGCGAGGTCTCGCTGCTGGTGATCGTGCTGCTCGCGGCGCACATCATCACCAGCGTGCTCGACAGCTTCGCGCCGATCCGGCTGATCGACGCTGTGATCCCGTTCGCCTCCGCCTACCGGCCGCTGTGGATCGGGTTCGGCGCGCTCGCGTTCGACATCCTGATCGCGCTGGTGATCACCAGCCTCGTTCGGCGGCGCCTCGGGTACAGCGCGTGGCGCGCCATGCATTGGCTTGCGTACGCGAGCTGGCCGGTGGCGATTCTGCACGGTCTCGGAACCGGCACCGACACGAAGGTCTGGTGGATGCTGGTGCTGACCGCGACCTGTGTCACCGCCGTGCTGATGGCGGTCTGGGTGCGAATCGGCAATGCCGCTCCGGAGCGGCGTGCGCTGCGCGCGGGCGCTGTTGCGCTGACGATCGCGACCCCGCTGGCGCTCGCGATCTTCACGCTCCAGGGACCGCTGCAGCACGGCTGGGCGCGGCGAGCGGGTACGCCGCTGTCGCTGCTGCCGAAGAGCTACGTGCCCGTCGCGGCCGTGTCGGGCGCCGGTGCTTCGGCGCCGGGCCCGGTCGGCGTCGCGGCTCCGGCCCCGAAGGGGACGCTGAAGGTGCCGTTCTCCGCGCGGCTGGCCGGCACCGTCCAGCAGACTCAGGAGCCGGGCGGCGCGGTCGTCGATCTGGCGCTGCGGCTGAGCGGCGGAGCTCACGGAAAGCTTCGCGTTCGGATGGCCGGTGCTCCGCTCGACGGAGGCGGCCTGTCGATGACCGGCAGCCAGGTCGATCTGCTTGCCAACGGCATGCCGTCGGTACTCGAGGGCCAAATCACGGCGCTCCAGGGCCAGCAGTTCATCGCCCGCGTTTCGAACGGGTCCGGGTCGAGGTTCGACCTGCGCGCCAACCTCAATATCGACCAGAACACCGGCTCGGTGAGCGGGACGCTCTCGGCGTCGTCAGCCGGAGGCGGATGATGAGTACTCGACTGAGTCGCGGACGGGGCGAAGCCCGCCCGGCACGTGAAGCCGCCGCGAGCGCGTCGCGCCCAACGGGCCCCGTGGGGCTGCCCCGACTGCTCGTCGGACTCGATTCCAGCGGCGCGTCGATGACGCTGGCCGACCACGAGCGCGTCCACGGTGTGTTGCCGAGGCCTTCGGCGCGCGAGATGATCGAGGAGGTCGAGCGCAGTGGCCTGCGTGGTCGTGGCGGGGCCGACTTCCCGACAGCCGTCAAGCTGCGCTCAGTTGCCGAGCGCTCCCGTCGGGGGACGGTCGTGGTCGTCAACGGCAGCGAGACCGAGCCCGCGAGCGCCAAGGATCGCCTGCTGCTGGCGCGGCTGCCGCACCTTGTGCTCGATGGCGCAGTGCTCACAGCCCGGGCGGTCGGTGCGCGCGATGTGATCGTCAAGGTCGGCGAGGGGTCCGCGGCGGCGCTGCGCTCGCTCGAGGGCGCGATGTCGCTCCGAGGAGGCGATGACGTCACGATCCATCTCGCGGCCGGGCCGGAGGGCTACGTGATGGGAGAAGAAAGCGCCGTCATTCACTACCTCAACGGCGGCGCGCCGGTGCCGACATTCGTCCCGCCTCGGCCGTATGAACGGGGCTATCGCGGCCGCCCCACACTCGTTCAGAATCCTGAGACGCTCGCCCAGATCGCGCTCGTCGCGCGATATGGCCATCACTGGTACCGCGAGCTGGGCACCGATGCAGATCCCGGGTCCGCTCTGGTCACGATCTCGGGTGCGGTCGCCGCGCCGGGGGTCTACGAGCTCGCGTTCGGGACACCGATGACCGACCTGCTCGCGGCCGCCGGCGGCTCCACCGAGCCGCTTCAGGCGCTGCTCGTGGGCGGGTACTTCGGTACGTGGGTCGAGTCCTCGCGTGCGTTCCGGCTGCGCTTGGCGCGTGAAGACCTGCGGTCAGTCGGCTGCTCGCTCGGCTCGGGAGTCCTGATCGCCCTGGGCGAGAGCGGCTGCGGGCTGCACGAGTCTGCGCGCGTGATCCAGTATCTCGCGGGACAGTCCGCCGGCCAGTGCGGCCCATGCGTATTCGGCCTGCGCGCGATCGCCGACGTCTTCGGTGCGCTCGCCGACGGGGTCGCGCACGAGCGCGAGCGCGATCGCCTGCTGCGCTGGACCGCGGAGGTCCGCGGGCGCGGCGCCTGCCATCACCCCGACGGCGCGGCGCGGTTCGTCGAGAGCGCGCTGAGCGTCTTCGGCGGGGAGATCGAGTGGCACCGGCACTCGCGCTGCGATGCACCGCCGGCCGGCTTGCCCGTCCCCGGGATCGCCGCGCGGCAGTCCGGCGCCCGCTCAGCACGGCGTTCGGCGGCCGCGGGTTCGGCAATGCGCTCGCAGGGGAGAGCGGGTCGATGAGCGCGCGCCTGCGAGTCAACCCGATCACGTGCGAAGCGCACGGCATGTGCGCGGAGCTGCTGCCGGAGCTGATTCGCCTCGACGACTGGGGCTACCCGATCGTCGACGAGGCCGAGGTCCCGCCCGAGCTGCTCGACCTCGCCCGCCGGGCCGCGGATGCGTGTCCGACGCTGGCGCTGCTGCTGGAGGAGGAGCGGGGTCGCCGGCGGTAGGTCTGCGGCGAAACCGCTGCTCGGCGGCCGGCGCTAACCCAGATCCTCCAGCCGCACCGGCGGTCCCGGCTCCCGCGGCGTCGCTGAGGAATCCTGCGGACCCAGCCGCAGCTGCCACCAGCTGACATCCCACCAGGCGCCGGCCTTCCACCCGATCGCGCGGTAGACGCCGATCGGCTCAAAGCCGATCGAACGGTGCAACGCGAGGCTTGCGTCGTTGGGAAGCGCGATCCCGGCGCAGGCAATCCGGTAGCCCTGCCGGCCGAGCAGCGCGAACAGGGCGCCGTAGAGCGCGCGGCCGACGCCGCGCCCGTGCCGTCCGGCGTCGACGTAGACGCTGACCTCGGTCGCCCACCGGTAGGCGGCGCGTTCGCGGTGGGGGCACCCGTACGCGAAGCCGACGATCACTCCGTCATCTTCGGCGATCAACCAGGCGTGCGTCTCTCGGACAGCCGCGCGATCCGGCCGGCGAGCTCCTCGGCGCTCGGCGGCTCGGCCTCGAAGGACACCGCCGAGTCCCGCACGAACGGCGCGTAGATCGCGGCGCAGGCGGCCCCATCGCGCGCGGCGTCGGCATGGCGGATCAGCATCGCGCCGCAGGGTAGTGACAAGTGACAGCGTGCGGTTAGGGTTAGGCGTGGCGCGGGTGCGGTGGGCGGTTGCGCTGCCCGTGGGGCCGGCGGATGGACGCGATCGCCCGATCCAGGTGCATCGCGTCCCAGCATGACGCGCCGCCGTGACACTGCTCGAGCGTCGTCAGCTCGCTGTCGAGCAGCGTCTGGTCGGCGAGGTTGAGGCGGTCGGCGATGTTGTGCAGCTCGAACGGATCCTTGGTCAGGTCGTAGAACTCGCGTTCGCCGTCGCCGTAGGAGACGTACAGGAATCGGTGGGTGCGCATTGCTTCGTAGGTCCTGGGGCTGCCGCTGGCGGGCTGCTGGAAGTCCGGGTCGACGCCACGCAGGTCCGGACCTTGGTGCTCGATCAGGACCGCATTGCGCCAGTCACCGGGATCCTGTCCCTGCAGCAACGGCAGCAGGCTGTGTCCGTCGCTGGGAACATCCGCGCCTCCGATGGCGGCAAAGGTCTTGGCGAGGTCGATGTTCTCGGTCATCGCCGCGTTCGTCGCGCCCGCAGGCACGCCGGGGCCGACGACCACCAACGGGACGTGGATATCGGTATCGAACGCGGTCATCTTGCCGGGCATCAGCCGGTACTCGCCGGTGTGCAGGCCGTTGTCTGAGCTGAACACGAGGTAGGTGTTCGATGCCAGGCCGTTCTCGGTCAGCGCCTTCTGCAGCTCGCCGATCATGTCGTTGATCGATTGCACGTCCTGCGCGCGCCGCCTGAAGACCGCGTTGATCTGGGCGAGTTGGCTTTGCGTCAGCGGCTGGTGGTACGCCAGCCATCCCGGAGCCGCGGTCGGGAGCACGTTGAAGTTCGGAGGCTGCGGCGCGGTCAGGCCGGGGAAATCGGCCGCGTCACGCGGAGCGGGGATGTACGGCGAGTGCGGGGCGAACGTCGCGAGCTCGAGGAAGAATGGCGCGTTCGCCGCTGCGGCGCCGTCGATGAAGTCGACACCCTTGCGCGCGAGCACGTCGGTGAGGTAATCCGACGGCCGGTGACCGTATGACTGAAGCGTCGCGTTCTCGTTGAGCGTGTAGTCGAACTCGGGATACGCCTGGCCGCCGACGTCCCATTCGGTCCAGCCCGGCGGTACGTACGTCGCCGGGACATCGGCCGGCGAGCCCGGGCCGTCCAGATAGCCGTTCAGGTACTTGCCCATCATCGCCGTGCGGTAGCCAGCGTTCTGGAGCGCGACCGCGAACGTGTTCAGCTCCTCGCCGCGCTCGTAGAAGACATGAAAGCCGCCGTGCGGTCCGACGTTGCTGAACACGCCGGTGTCGTGCGGCAGGTTCCCCGAGAAGATCGAAGCCCTCGAAGGACAACAGAGCGAATCGGACACAAAGTAGTTGCTGAACGTGAGCCCGTCGCGTTGCATCGCCTGCACCCTCGGCATGAACCGCAGCAGGTTCATCGAGAGGTCGTCGGTGAGGATGAAGATGATGTTCGGGCGGCTCTGCTGAGTCGGCACGGCCGCGCCGCCGCTGCTGCTGCTGCGGACCGCGGCAGCGGGGCGGATCGAGGCTGCGATGCCCACAGCCACGCTGACCAGCGCGATCATCGCGGCCAGCGGGCGCAAGCGGCGATTGCTCAGCACGGTGCGCAGCACGTAGGAATCATCGTCATTGAGCTCGTAAACACCGAACCGGTCCCGATGGTTCGCGAGTTGGTCTGCAACTTAGTGCCACTTAAGTACGCCGGGTGCCCCTCCCGTCGGCGCCTACGAGTCTAGTGCGAGGCGACCGTGACCGAGCTGCCCAGCAGATGCCCGCTCGCATCGAGCGCTTGCACGGCGACGTAGCGTTGGGTCCCGCGGGCGGTGATCCGGGTCTCAAAGCCGCGCCTGGCCCCGCCGGCAATTGGCTTGATTGAGCTCGGCGAGGCGCCGCCGAGTACCCGCCATGAGGCCACGCCGGTTGCGCCGTTCCAGCTCGCGTAAACGACCGTCGACTTCCTGCTCCTGCTCGCGGCCACGGCCGGCAACGTGTGCGGCAGACCGTTCCATTGGAACCGGTAGGCACGGTATGTCGCGTTCGCTCCGACGAAATGCCCGTCGAACACCGTCCGTCCACGGGCATCGAACTCGGTCATGTAGGGCTGCTGGCCCCAGCCGAGGAAGGAATCGCCGTTGGGCAGCAGCTGGACATTGCCTTCGTAGTTCGCGGGCAGCTGCGGAGAGTGGTCGAGCTCGCGCACGAAATTGACCGTGCGATGGGTGGTATCGACGCGCACGAACAGGCCCCTCGAGTGACCGTGGACACGCGGTGGGCCGCCACCGTTGTCGAACATCGTGATCAGCCCGCCGGGGTGCACGCGCGCATCGTGCTGGCGCACGGTCGTCGTGCCGGCGCCCATCTTGAAGGTCGAATACTTGCCTCCGAGGCGCCAGAGCACGGCGCCGGTCGTGCGGTCGACCTTGTACACGGTCGACGTGTTGCGGGCCGAGATCACGAGGTTGCTGTCGCTGTCCTCCTGGATCGAGTTGACGTGGAAGTAGTCAAACGGGGTTCCGCGACCGCGTGGGTACGGATCGATGCTCTCCGCGAGCCCGACGTGGTCCAGGCTGTCCCACTGGAACAGCACGAGCCCTGTGGGGATGTCGATCTCCTGAACGACGCCATCGAGCACGATCGCGTTCCTGGAACCGCGCTTGAGGAACGAGGTATCCCACAAGACCGGGTAGTAGGCGGTGATCAACGCGGTGTTCCGCGACGTGATCTCGAAGTCGTGCAGGTCCTCGCTGAGCCCGTTGGCGGCCCGCACGAGGGCGATCGGCTGGTAGGAGCTGTTGCTGATCACGCCGACGCCGCGCCCCGTGCCCGCGTTCTCGTTGCCTTGCCACCAGGTCAGCACCGGCTGGCTTTGATAGCTCTGAACCTTGAAATCGGTGACGAACGTCCCGCGCGGCTCCGGCTTGAACCACACGAGCCCGCCGCCGTCGTCGAGGATCATCGGCCCGTCCTGGACGGGGCCGAGTTGCGGTGCCACGAAGATGTCGCCCGGGGCGACACGAGCCGACCGCTTGGTGATCTTGACCGCCGCCGGAACGAGGTCGGTCCGCGACTGAAACCGAACCACATCGCCACGCGCCCTCGGGGCGGAGACGAAACCGTGGAAGGGGATCTGGGGCGCCGGCGAGACGATCGTAAACGTGAACGTGCCGGCGCTCCCGTGCACGACATTCAGCGAGGTCGTGACCGTCACGACCTCCCCAGGGCGAAACGGCGTGGCCGGGAGAAAGCTCGCGCCCAGTCCGTCGGAGTCAGCGGCCACCTGGCCGGCATGCACGCCGCTGGCCGAGCCGCTGACCGTGATCGCTCCGAGCTGTGCTGCCGGGACCCCGCGGAAGGCGATCTGCGTCTGCGGGGAGGCCGTGCGGCTGCCGGGGATCGGGAATGTGGACACGAGCGGCGGTGCCGCGCTCGCGCCGGCCGCGGCCGCGAGCACGGCCGCAATCGATGCTGAGAGTGTCGCGATGAATGCTCTCATGGGATGACAAAGCCGATCCACGGCATGAACAACACGGGAACTACGTAAGAGTTCCCTCAGAGTGTCGATTATGCGTGGGACACCGGCGGAGCACGTTATTGGCAAACTGCCAAGGACCGCCACTGACCGAGCACACCAGGAGAAGCCATGACGATCCAGAACCTGACCGACGAGCAGCGCGCGTTCGTCGAGACGATCCGTGACTTCGCCAAGCGCGAGTGCGGCACCCGCGAGCAGCGCGACGCGCTCACCGACAACGGCAGCGATCCGCACAACCAGGAGCTGTATGAGCGGATCGCCGAGCTCGGCTGGCTCGGGGTCGCGATCCCTGAGCAGTACGGCGGCTCCGGCGGCAGCGCAGTCGACATGTGCCTCCTGTGCGAGGAGTTCGCGCGCGGTCTGATCCCGATGGGCTTCTTCTCGGTCAGCATGATCACTGCCGGCGCCGTTGGCCGGTTCGGGACCGAGGAGCTCAAACAGGAGATCCTCGGCGGCGTCGCGCGCGGTCGGGTCGAGGCGATCGCGATGTCCGAGCCCGAGGCCGGATCGGATGTCGGCAACCTCAGCTGCAAGGCTGAGCGCGTCAACGGCGGCTATGTGATCAACGGGCAGAAGACGTGGATCACCGCCGCCCACGCCGCGGATCACATCCTGCTCGTCTGCCGCACAGACCGGACCGGCAGCAAGCATGAGGGGATGTCGATGATCTCCGTGCCGACCGATGTCGACGGCCTCGACGTCCGCGGGATCGAGACGATGGGCGGCCGTGAGGTCAACGACGTGTTCTTCACCGACTGCCACGTCAGCGCCGATCGGCTCGTCGGCCAGCAAGACCAAGGCTGGATGCAGCTGATGGCCGGGCTCAATCATGAGCGGCTGATCATCGCCGCCCAGTCGCTGGGCATGGCCCAGCGCGCATTCGACGACGTGCTCGCCTACGTCAAGGAGCGCAAGCAATTCGGCAGGCCGATCGGAAGCTTCCAGGCGCTTCGTCACCGCCTCGCCGATCTCGCGGCGGAGATCGAGTCGTCCCGCTTGCTCGTGTATGACACTGCCTCGCGCGTGGACGCGAACCCCGGTCAGCTGTTCCCGCGGGAGGCTTCGATGGCGAAGCTGAAGGCGACCGAGGTCGCCAAGCTCGCGACCCTCGAAGGCCTGCAGATGATGGGCGGCTACGGCTACGCGACCGAATATGACATGGAGCGCCAGCTCCGAACGGCGGTGGTGACCACGATCTACGGCGGCACGAGCGAGATTCAGCGCGAGATCATCGCCAAGACGCTGGGGCTATAGACGGTCCTTGGAAGTTGTTGTCGCTAGGGCGGCAATAACTTCCAAAGCCCTACCAAGCCGTTGTGCTCGAGCTCGATCAGCGCCGGCGCTCATCGACCGATCGCGTCGGCGAGCAACTGTTCGAGCTCGCCTGCGACTCGCTCGAGCGGCCCGCTCGACTGGCTCGCGCGCGCGAGCACGATCGCGCCCTCGATCGACGCGATCATCAGCGTCGCCAGTGCCTGCGCGCGTGCCGCTGAGCCGACATGCGGCTCGAACGCTGCCGACAGCAACTCCTCCCAATGCGTGAACGCAGCCGCGGCGGCGTCGCGGGCCGCCGGTAGCCGCTCACCCTCGAGCGACGCCGCGACGACCGAGCAGCCGCCGCCGAAGTTGGACCTGCGCAGGATCCGCAGCCAGCCTGCGGTGAACGCCCTGATCGCTGCGACCGGATCGTCGTCCGCGAGCGCCGCAGCGAGCCCCGATGCTGTGAACTCCCCGGCATACCGCGTCGCCTCCTCGATCAGCTGGGCCTTCCCGCCGGGGAAGTGATGGTAGATCGAGCCGCGGGGAGCGCCCGAGCGCGCGAGCACCTCGGAGAACGATGTCGCATCGACGCCGCGTTCGCGCATCACGACCGCCGCGGTCTCGATCATGCGTTGCTTGGAGTTGGCAGACATCGAACCCCTTGACTATGACGGGCGGCATAGTAGCATTGCCGCCTCGTGAGTATGACGAGCGTCATACCGGCTCATCCCTGAAGGAGCAACCAGATGCCGCTGATCGATCTCTACTACCCGGCCGGCACGTGATGTCCGTCAGTGAGTTCAAGCAGACCGCGTGCATCCTCTGCGAATGCAACTGCGGGATCGAAGTCGAGCTCGACGGCAGGCGGTTCGCTCGGATCCGCGGCGACAAGCGGCACCCTGCCTCACAGGGCTACACATGCAACAAGGCGATGCGTCTCGACCACTACCAGAACGGTCGCGATCGCCTCAGCGCGCCGCTGCGCCGGCGTGCTGACGGGAGCTTCGAGGAGATCACTTGGGACGTGGCCGTGGCCGAGGTAGCTGCGCGCTTTGCGGCCGTCCGGGACGCACATGGCGGGGAGACGATCTTCTACTACGGCGGGGGCGGCCAGGGCAACCACCTCGGCGGCGCCTACGGGGCCGCGTTGATGCGCGCGCTCGGGGCGCGTTATCGCTCCAGTGCCCTGGCGCAGGAGAAGATGGGGGAGTGGTTCGTCGACTCGCGCCTGTACGGCGGCCATACGCGTGGCGATTTCGAGCACGCCGAGGTCGGGGTGTTCGTCGGCAAGAACCCGTGGCAGTCACAGAGCTTGCCGCGCGCGCGGGTAACGCTGCGCGAGTTGGCGCGGGACCCGGCCAGAGCGCTGATCGTGATCGACCCCGTCCGCACCGAAACCGCCGAGATGGCCGACTTCCATCTGCGGGTGAGACCGGGCACCGATGCGTGGTGCCTGGCGGCCCTGCTGGGAACGGTCGTGCAGGAGGGCTTGATCGACAACGAGTTCCTCGAGCTGCGCACCGGCGGCGCCGGGCCTGTGCTTGACGCGCTGAGCGCGGTACCGGTCGCCGAATACGCCGCGCGCTGCGGCGTCGATCTGGAACTGATCCGGGGCGCCGCGCAACGGATCGCCGGTGCCGACAGCGTCTCGACGTTCGAGGATCTCGGGATCCAGCAGGGCCCGCACAGCGTCTTGTGCTCGTATCTGAACAAGCTGCTCTGGCTGCTGACGGGCAATTACGGAAAACCGGGAGGCATGCACCTGCATTCATGGATGCAGCCGCTGGCGCGCCACGGCCTCGACTACCCGCGCACACCTGTGACCGCGAGCCCGATCATCGGCGGGCTGGTGCCGTGCAACGTAATCGCGGAGGAGATCCTGTGCGAGCATCCCGATCGATTCCGAGCGATGCTCGTCGAGAGTTCGAATCCGGCCCATTCGCTCGCTGATTCCAAGCGTTTCCGCACGGCCCTCGAGGCGCTCGAGCTGGTCGTCGTGATCGATGTCGCGTTGACCGAAACCGCGCGCCACGCCGACTACGTACTGCCGGCCGCGAGCCAGTTCGAGAAGTGGGAGGCGACGTTCTTCAACCTCGAGTTCCCGCGCAACACGTTCCATCTGCGCGCACCGCTGCTCGAGCCGCTCGAGGGAACGCTGCCCGAGCCAGAGATCTACGCCCGGCTGATGCGCGAGCTGGGCGTCGTAGCAGACGAGCAGCTCGAGCCGCTGCGCGAGGCGGCACGTGCCGGTCGCCCTCAGTTCGCCCAGGCCTTCGTCCAGGCGACGATGGCCGATCGGCAGCTGTCGGGCGTTGCCGCTTACGTGCTCTATGTGACGCTGGGCCCGACGCTGCCGGACGGTGCGGGGTCGGCGGCGGCGCTATGGGGCCTGGCTCACCGCTGCGCGCTGAAGTACCCCGACGCCGTCCGGCGTGCGGGTCATCGCGACGGCGAGGCGCTGTTCGAAGCGATCCTGCACGGGCGCTCCGGGATCACCTTCACGCTCGACGACTACGAGGACGCGTGGTCATACGTGTCGCACCCGGACAAGCGGATCGCGCTCGAGATCCCGGAGCTGATCGAGGAGCTTCGCGGCTTGGGCGCGGCGGCGCACAGCTACACGAGCGAGGAATTGCCGCTCGTGCTGTCCGCGGGCGAGCGCCGCTCGAATACAGCCAACACGATCATCCGCGATCCGGCGTGGCGCAAGCGCGACCCGGCCGGAGCGCTGCGGATCAGTCCCGATGATGCCTCGCGGCTGGGGTTGTCGACCGGGTCGCGCGCTCGGGTGGTGACGGCCGCAGGCTCCGCTGAGACGCTCGTCGAGGTCACCGACGCGATGTTGCCGGGCCACGTCTCCCTGCCCAACGGCCAGGGCGTCGACTACCCGGACGCTTCCGGTCACGCGGTGCTCACGGGCGTGCCCGTGAACGAATTGACGGCGACCGGCTGGCGAGACCCGCTGGCGGCAACGCCGTGGCACAAGCATGTGCCGGCGCGGGTCGAGGCACTGAATGTCCGGGGCGACGCACCGTAGATCGCCGCGACCGCTGTGCGCGGTTCCACGGATGCCTGCGCACGCACAGGCGAGGAAGCTGTAGATCGACCAAGGTGCGCACACTGGAGGTGTGTAATGGGGGCCTCAGCGCATGCTCATCCTGTAGTCCCGTCCCAGCGTCCGGCTGACAGCCCTGAGGTGCAGCATCTTGTCATGCTCGAGTGGATGCTCCCAACCCTGGTCGTGGTGGCGGCCGTTGCGATCGGGATTGCTGTGCTCGCTCTCAACCGCGCTTCGTCTAACGGTTCACTGCGCCACGACGTGAGCGCGCTCCAGAACGACGTCGGCTCGCTGCACGCGAAACTTGCGGCCGAGCAGCGCGCTGTCGTGAAGGCGCAGTCGAAACTGGCGTCGCTCCGGCGGGCTTCCGCACAGGCGCCAACCGCCGGCAACGTCAGCCGCCTGCAAGACAACGTCGATCAGGTCACGATCAAGATGCGGATGCTGCAGGTGTGCGTGCCACAGCTGCAGCAGGAGGTTGCCGGCTTGAAGCTGCGAACGAGTGACACCAACGGCTGGCTGACGAACGCCTTCCTGGAGCGCCCGGCCTCGGTCTCGCAGGCCTGCTCGCGCGCACTCGGCGGATGACGATCAAGGAGCCGGGCGCGGCGCGTTAGACGTTACACCGCTTTGCGGTAGATGCTGACGACCGCGGCGCCACCGAGACCGATGTTGTGCTGGAGCGCGACCTTGACGCCGTCCACCTGTCGCTTGCCCGCCTGACCGCGCAGCTGCCAGGCCAGCTCCGAGCACTGGGCAAGACCGGTTGCTCCCAGCGGATGTCCTTTGGAGATCAGCCCGCCACTCGGATTCACGACCGGGCCATCGCCACCATAGGTGGTCGCCTGGGCATCGATGAGCTTGTGGCCTTCGCCCCGAGCTGCGAGGCCGAGCGCCTCGTAGGTGATCAGCTCGTTGGCGCTGAAGCAGTCGTGCAGTTCGACAACCTGCACGTCCTCGGGGCCGACCTGCGCCTCCTCGTAGGCTCGCCGCGCGGCTTCTCTGCTCATGTCGTAGCCGACGATCGTGATGCAGTCGGCACCGTCATCGAACGAGCTGTGGAGGTCCGTGACCATCGCTTGTCCGACGATCTCGATCGCTTGGTCCCACAAGCCGTGCTCGTCGACGAACCACGCGGACGCGACGATCGCGGCGGCGGCGCCGTCGGAGGTGGGCGAGCACTGAAGTTTCGTCAGCGGCTCGTGGATCATCGCCGCTTGCGCAATCTCGTCGAGGCTGTACTCGGTCTGGAACTGTGCGAACTCGTTGTTCACGGAGTGCTTGTGGTTCTTCCAGCCGATCCAGACATAGTGCTCGGGCTTTGAGCCGTACTTCTCCATGTGATCGCGGGCCGCGTTGCCAAACATCTGTGGCGCGAACGGCGAGGTCTCAGGGTCGCGGATCTCGAACATGCGCGCCAAGTGCTTGTCGAGCGCGGGCGTGCGGTCGGTGTACTTCATCCCCAGCGAACCGCGTTCCATCTTCTCGAACCCGATCGCCAGCGCGCAGTGCACGAGTCCGCCCTTGACCGCCTGGCGAGCGAGCATCAGCGCGCTCGATCCGGTCGAGCAGTTGTTGTTGACGTTCAGCACCGGGATGCCCGTCAGGCCGAGTTCGTAGACCGCTCGCTGGCCGCAGCTCGAATCGCCGTACACGTAGCCGGCGTACACCTGCTCAATCGACTCGTAGGGGACGCCGGCGTCGGCGAGCGCCTTGCTGCCGGCTTCCTTGGCCCAGTCCGGGTAATCCCCTTCCTTGATGCCGGGCTTGTCGAACTTCGTCATGCCGACGCCGACCACATACGTTTTGTTGTTGCTCAACTCGTTCTCCCCGCGGTTTCGACGGCCGGAAGCACGTCTGTGACGATCCTCAGAAAGCCTTCGACCAGCAGCGTCTTCACCTGCTCACGGGTAAGACGGCGCCGCTGCAGCCACTCGACACTTGCCGCCTCCGCAAAGCCGGAGTAGGCGCGGATCACGGCACGCAGCTCCGGCGGCGCCTGGGCGGCCTCGAAGGTCTGGAGCGCTTCGATCAAGCGATCGGCGGCGCGTTCCCGAGCCTCGTCGAGGATCGTCTCGAGTTCCGGGTCACGTCCCAGACCGCGGGCGCCGATCGCCGCCAGCCACGTGCCGCTGTTACGTTCGAGCATCTCGAGCCATCGCTCGACGCTCTGCGCGATCACAACGTCGATCCCGCGCCCCGGACTCTGCAACGGGATCGGGCTTGTCGGCATTCGCATCAGCGAGCGGACGACCTCCAGGTAGAGCTCGCGCTTGGTGCCGAAGTAGTGGTGCAGCAGGCCGCGCGCGACGCCGGCTTCACGCGCGATCTCCGAGGTCGAGACCGCGGCGTAGTTGCGCTCGGAGAACAGCCGGCGAGCGCACGCAAGGATCTGCCGGCGGCGCTCGTCGTGCTCTAACCGTTGCCAGCGAGGGGCGGGAGACGTGGACATGACGGGAGGTCAGGCTAGCAAGTTGGCAAGATGCCAATTAGCTGAATTCGACCCCGTCGAGCGCCGCCAGGAGCCTCGCCACGGTCTCGTCGTCGGGCGCTGGTCCGGCGCCACCTTCGAGTACCGCTGCCGACGCGCGGCGGATCGAGGACGTGACGAGGATCGAGTCCGCGGAACGCGCCCGCGCCAGCGTGATCGCCTCCGTGGCGGGCTCGAGCCCGAGCGTCGGGGCGAGCGCCAATACGAGCGCTCGGGTCACGCCGGGGAGCAGCCGCCCGTCGGCGGGCGGCGTGAGGAGCCTGAGTCCCTCGATGATCCAGACGTTCATCTGCCCGGCTTCCAGCAGCTCGTCTCCGGCGTCGAGGATCAGCGGAATCGATCCCTCGGCGGTGAGTGCATCGATCAGCCGGCGGTCGCGCCACTTGTACTCCCCGATCCCGCCGGGCACGACCACCGGCTTCAGGGCCACGGGCTGCCCGGAGTGGTCGAGTGAAGCCGGGGTGGCGGCGACCGTCAGCGCCACGCCGCCTGAGTCCGGGACCGCGTCGATCCGTACGCGATGCGGCTCAAAGAGTGTGGCGGCCGTGCGTCGCACGTGCTCCGCGAGCGTGTCCGGGAGGTGCTGGCCGTACAGCTTGCCGACTGCGCCTCGGAGCCGCTCGAGATGCGGCTCGAGCGCCTGCACGCGGTGCTCGCGTGCGAGCAGCGTTTCGAACACGCCGCGCGCAGGGTCGGGTCGAGGCTGCGAGGCCGGCGATTGACCGTCGGCGCCGCGGACGGTCCTCAACGGCTGCCCACCGGCGCCGTCAGCGCCCGGCCGCGGCGTCTCGCCTGAGCCGGGTGGCCGGCGTCGTTGCAGACGCGGGCACCAATCGCCGCGGCAATCGGGCGGGCCTTCAGCAGTGCTTCCTCGAGCTCGCGCTCGGGATCAGAGTCCGCCACGATCCCGCCGCCCGGGCCGAGCCACAGGCAGCCGTGCGACAGCTCGAGCGTCCGGATCGCCACGCTCAGCTCGAGCCCCGCGAGCGGGCTCGCGAAGCCGATTGCGCCGGTGTACAGCTCGCGGCCGGTCTGCTCCAGCTCGGCGATCACGCGCATCGCCTGGACCTTCGGCGCGCCGGTGACCGATCCCGGCGGGAACGTCGCCCGCAGCAGATCGCCGTCGCCGGCCGCCGGATGCAGGCGGCCTCGGACCCGTGAGACCAGGCGCCAGAGGCCGGGGTGCGCCTCGGTCTCGGGTTTGGCGGAGGCCGTGATGCTCCCGTACGTGCAGATGCGTCCGAGGTCGTTGCGCATCAAGTCGACGATCATCACGTGCTCCGCTGCGTCCTTGCTGGAGTCGCGCAGCGTTCGCAGGGTTGCGGCCGCGAGACCCGGATCCGACGGGCGGCGGATCGTCCCCTTGATCGGGGCTGTCGTCACCTCTCTGCCGCGGCGGCGGAGGAACAACTCGGGCGAGAGGCTCGCGATGCCGCCCCATGGCGCTTGGAATGCCGCGGCGTAGGGCGGGGAGATCCGCTCCAGCGCGCGTTCGAACAGCAAGCAGGTGTCACCGTCCCAGCGGGTCTGGAGCCGCAGGCAGATATTGGCCTGGTAGATCTCGCCGGCGACGATCCGCTTGCGGCATGTGGCGACGGCGGCGATGTGCGCGGCCGCTTCGCGCTCGCCGAGCGAGAACGGCGGCGGTGGCGTGAATGACTGAGGCTGTGGCGGCGGCGG
>CAWCDS010000019.1:0-772297 GCA_963794285.1 uncultured Solirubrobacterales bacterium | reverse complement strand
GCGGGCTCGGTCCCCGCTACGGAGTCCATGTCGAAGTATTTGCGGGGAATCAGGGTCGTGCTGATTCCAGCGGGCATTGGAACCCGTCCGCCGCGAGCCCTGTCCGCCGGACGGATCTCCGCCGCGGGTTGCTACGGGGACTTGGTGACAGTCGAGCCGACCGGGGTGGTGCTGGTCCGTCCCGGAGCGCGCCTTTTCACAGCCGATCTGTTTCGCGCCTGGGGGCAGCCGCTGTCCGCTCGGCGGTTGCTGTCGTTTCGAGCGTGCCCTGGTACCAGTGTCGCGGTGTTTGTCGGGGGGCGGCGCTGGCGTGGGCGACCCGGGCGCGTTCCGTTGGTGACGCATGCCGAGATCGTGCTGGAGGTCGGGCCGTTCGTCCCGCCCCACGCGTCGTACACGTTCCCGCCTGGCGCCTGAACACAGTGCGGTCGAGGGCACCGCACCCGAGGTCAACGTTGTGCCGGCGAATGAACACCGGTCGAAGGTGCACTCCCGTGACATAGGGATCAGAATGCACGTCATGGCCCTGGGGGCGATCCGCTGATGGCTGGAGCGATCCTGAGCAGGCCGTCGCCCGACGCGGCCGACAGCTCGAGCTCGCGCCGCTGGCGCTCGCGGATTGCCGTCCTGGGGGTCCGCGGGGGTCCGGTGGTGCTGTTGGCCGTGGCCGCGAGTCTCGTCGCGTTCGTGGGCGGGGCGCGGGCCGATGGCGATCCCGCGAGCGACTACCTCGTCTCCGGGCATGTGTTCGTGTCCTCGCAGCAGGGCGTGGAGTCGTCTGCGCAGCGGGAGTTGCTCGCGACGGTCGGCGCTGCGAACCGCGCGGGGTTCGCGATCCGGGTGGCGATCATCGCCAGTGACTACGACTTGGGGTCGATCACTGCGCTGTGGCGAAAGCCGGCGCTGTATGCCCGATTCCTCGGGCTTGAGCTGGCGCCTGCCTACCGGGGTCGGCTGCTCGTCGTGATGCCGAATGGCTTTGGCCTTGGCTGGCCGGGGCATCCAGCAGGTCCCGAGCAACAGGTGCTTGCGAACGTCCCGATCGCGTCGGGGGAGGCGGGGTTGCTGAGCGCGGCGCAGACGGCGGTTCGCGAGCACCGCGGGCACGCGCGGCCGCGCGGCGGCCCGGCCCGTGGGCCGTGTGCCGCTGGGCGTGGCGGTGCCGGGATGCGCGGCTCTGTGCGCGGTGGCGGTGGGTGCTCCGATTCTCATCCTGCACGGCATGCGGCATCGCTCCGGACCGTCGGCTGCGCAACTTGCGTCGGTCGTCACGCCGCCGCCGGTCAGCTGGGCGGCGGGTCGCAGGCCAGCGCCGGATTTCGGGTTGCGCGATCAGGACGGCCACCCGGTCTCCGTCGCGGCCTATCGCGGCCGGCGGGTGATCGTGACCTTCATCGATCCTCTGTGCCGGAATCTGTGCCCGCTTGAGGCCAAGGTGCTCAACGACGCGGTCGGCAGGATCCCTGCGCGCGATCGGCCCGTGATCCTGGCGGTCAGCGTCGATGCCTACGGCGGGGCTGACCGGCGTGTGAACCTCGTGCGCGATGTGCGCAAGTGGGAGCTCGTTCCCCAGTGGCGATGGGCCGTCGGGCCGCCGGCGCAGCTCGCTGCGGTGTGGCGGCGCTACCAGGTCGGCGTCAAGGTCACGACGAAGCGGATCGCCGGGACGACAATCCATTACGTCACGCACACCGAAGCGGCGTTCATCCTCGACGCGAGCGGCCACGAGCGCGCGCTGTTCCTGTGGCCGTTCTATCCGCAAGATGTCGAGCGGACACTTCAGCAGCTCTCCTGAGAGGGCGCGAGAAAGCGGATGGTTGCGCCGGCTGGCGGGCTCGCGCGCCAGGACGCTGTTGTGGGGCGTGGTCGTGCTGGTCTCGCTCGCGGTGCCGGCGGCGGCTGGGGCGCATCTGCGCTCGGGCACTGTGGCGGTCGACTATCGCGGCAGTGTTCTGCATGCGCGCCCGTCGGCGTATGCGGCGCGGATCTTCCAGCGCGACCGTGCGATCGGCCTCACGATCAACCCCGGCCATGATGTCGTGCTCGTCGGGTATCTCGGTGAGTCGGTGTTCAGGCTCGATGCGGCGGGTCTGTGGGTCAACGCTGCGTCTCCGACCGCGGTCGTCGTTCGTCTGATCAGCAGATCGCGCCGGGTCGTGGCGGCGACCCCGCAGTGGCGGCTGCAGAAGAGACGGCGTTCGGTGGTGTGGCAGGACGCCCGCGCGCAGGGACTTCCGGCGGGCGTGCGCCGCGGCGGGTGGAGCGTTCCGCTGATCGTCGACGGGCACCGATCGCCCCTTCGGGGCGAGCTGCAGCGTTTCCCCGCTCCCGCGCTGTGGCCGTGGTTGTGCGTGCTGGCGGTCGTGGTGGCGAGCGGCGCCGCGCCGCTGCTGCTCGGTCGTCGCGAGTTGGCCGGCGTCGCCGCGACTGGCTTCGCGGTGGCGGCGTCTGCCGCGTCGATTCTGCTCTTGATCGTGTTCGCGCTCGACGCGTATGCCTCTCCGGGCACGTGGATCGAGGGCTTCGACGGGGTCGCGTTCCTCGGTGTCGGGATCTGGGTGCTGTTCCGCGGTCCCGAGCGCTGGCGGATCGCCGGCGCGGTCGGCGCTGGCCTCGTCGCGGTCGCGGTCGGCCTGCTCGAGGGCGCCGTGTTCGTCCATCCGATCGTGCTCGCGATCCTGCCCGCGGTCGCGGTCCGCCTCGCGTGTGTCGTTGCGATCGGCGCGGGTCTGGCTGCCGTTGCGCTCGGCGCGTTCGTCTACGCCGAGACTGAGATGTCTTGGGCGGGCAGACCGGGCGAGCCGAAGCTGCCCACGGGTTCGGCGCCACCGCCGCGATCTGAGCCGGATCGCGCGGCCGGCCCCCGCTCTGGGCTTCGGCGGTATCGTGCCGGTTGATGCGTGCGGGTGCTGATCGTCGAGCGGTGGTCCGCTCTCTCGCCCGGATGGCAGTGGTTCCGGTGTGCGCGTTGGCCGTGCATCAGCTGCGCTTCTGGCTGGCGTTCGGCTCCGGCGCGAATGTCGAGCTGGCGCGGCAGGGGCACGCGTATCTGCATTCGCTGGTGCCGTGGATCGTGCTGCTGCTCGGCGTCGCCGTCGGCGCGTTTCTGTGGGCGCTCGGGCGAGCACTCGGCGGCCAGCGCTCGCTGCCGCGCTACACGCTGTCGCTGGCGGCGCTGTGGCTGGTGTGCACGGTCTGCCTGGTGGCGATCTATGTCAGCCAGGAGCTGCTCGAGGGTCTGTTCGCCACCGGCCATCCGGCCGGGCTGGCGGGCGTGTTCGGGTACGGCGGTTGGTGGTCGATTCCGGCCGCACTGTGTGTCGGGCTGGTGCTCGCGGCGGTGCTGCACGGAGCCCGCTGGGTGCTCGAGGAGATCGCCGAGCGCCGGGAGCGTCCGGTGCGCACTCGCACGCCGAGCCCTGCGGTGCCCCGACGTGCCTTTGCTGTGTGCCGTCCCCGGCTCTCGCCGTTGGCGGAGGGCTGGTCGGACCGCGGGCCGCCGCGCTAGCGCTCAGCTCACGCCGTTAGCCGATCGTCGATCCGCCAAGCCCGGATCTCGACGGTCGATGCGGCGGCGACCTGTCCGCTGATCAAGCACCGTCGCCGTTTCCGCTGAGATCGCCCAGATCCCGCTTCGGAACGGCGGCATCGCCGACTCATCCCGTTCTCACGGGGCGGTCGGGGATAGAGCGGCAGGTCCCCTGAGCCACACCGTATGCCGCCTGCCCGAGCTACGGGCCGGCGCGCTGGTCCCGTTTTCGACACAGGAGAAGACATCAAGTGAACAGTCCAATCGCGGTGCTGCGCCGCTCGTTGCTGGGCGCCGGCGCGGCCGCGCTGCTGCTCCCGGCGCTCGCGTCCGCGCACGCGGAGGTCAGCCCGAAAGTCTCGCTGTCGGGCAAGCTGCAGCTCTACAGCCTCGCGGTCCCGACCGAGAAGGAAGGTCTCACGACGACCAAGATCGTGATGACCGTCCCGTCCGGGTTCGGGATCGACTCGTTCGCTCCGCCCCCGCCGGGCTGGACCCAGCAGCTCCAGCAGACCGGATCGGGCGACAACGCGGTGATCACGAAGGTCACCTGGACCGGCGGCAAGACGCCGACCGGCGAGGACTCGCTGTTTCAGTTCCTCGCCCAGCCCGCGTCAGCGAAGACGTACACCTTCGGGGTGCAGCAGACCTACTCGGACGGGTCGATCGTCAACTGGGCCGGCCCGGAATCATCAGACGCGCCCGCGCCCACGATCGAGGCCTCAAGCTCGGTCGGCGGCGGTGGCAGCTCGACGCTGTCGATCATCGCGCTCGTGGTCGGCGTGCTCGGCCTGCTCGCCGGCGGGTTTGCGCTGCTCGGCGGCTCGAGGGGACGCTCACTGGCATGAGCCGGCGGGGGCGGATCATCCTCGCGCTCGCCGCGGCCCTCGCGCTCGCCGCGGCGCTGCCGGGCGCCGCGGCGGCGCACGCGTACCTGATCAAGACGGTGCCCGCGGCGAGCGGCGTGCTGGATGTTCCGCCCCCAAACGTGCAACTGACCTTCGACGAGGCGGTCGAACCGCGGTTCGCGATCGTCTCGGTGACCGATGCCTCCGGCCGGCAGCAGACGACCGGTCCCGTGCAGCGCTCGCCGGCGAATCCGGACACGCTCGTGGTGCCGCTGCGAGCGCATCTGCCGGAGGGCTGGTATCTGATCTACTGGCGCGCGATCTCGGTCGACGGGCACCCCGTGCAGGGAGCGTTCACCTATGCGGTCGGACCGAACCCGGGACCGGCGCCGCAGTTCCCGGTGCCGAGCATCTCGGCGACGGCGACCGCCCCGCGGGTGCTGATCCCGCGCTGGGTGACGTTCTTCTCGGTGATGGCCGCGATCGGGCTGTTCGTGCTGCGAATGCTGATCGTGCGCCCGCTCGTCAGACGCGTGCCCGGAACGACCCTGCGCGGGCTGTCGGTCGCGTTCGTCGCGACGTCCGTGGTCGGCGTGATCGCGATCCCGGTGTACCTGGACTTCTCGACCGCGAACGATTCGCTGCGCTCCGTGTTCGACGTCCCCGCGCTCGTGCCGCTGTTCCGGGTGACCGCATTCGGCCGGGCGATCCTCGACCTCGGGATCTGCTTCGCGTTGTTCTGCGTCGCAGCATGGATCGCGCTGTGGCTCGATCGCCCGGAGCGCGAACATCGCTCGCTGGCCGAGCTCATCGCCACCGCGGGAGCGCTGCTGGCCGCCGCCGCGGCGCTGATCGTGCCCGGCGCCGCCGGGCACGCCGCCCAGACCTCCCCGCGCGGGCTGACGCTCGCGTTCGACTGGCTGCACCTGGCCGCGGGGTCGGTGTGGTTCGGCGGGTTGATCGGGCTGCTCGTACTCTGGTCGAGCCTGAAGGCGAGCGAGCGCGTCGGCGCGCTCTCCCACGTGGTGCCGCGCTTCTCGAAGGTCGCGCTCGGGTCGGTCGCGGTGCTCGCCGCCGCGGGGATCGGCGAGACGATCAACCACCTGCCGGCTCTCAACGCCCTGTGGGAGACCGGGTTCGGCCAAGCGATCCTGGTGAAGACCGGTCTCCTCGTCGCGGCACTCGCGCTCGCGGCCGGCAACCTCTTGCGCTCCACCCCGCAGCTGGCGGCGAGCCGGCAGCAGCCGGAGCTCGGCACCGGCCCCGCCCGGCTGCTCCGAACGCTCGTCAGCGGCGAGGCGGTGCTGATCGCCGGCGCGATCTTCGCCGCCGCGGTCCTCTCAAGCCTCGCGCCGCCGCCGCCCGCGTTCGCGCTCGAGAACTCCGCGGTCGCGAGAGTCGGACCGGGCCGCGTGCTGCGAACCGTCAGCCGCGCGGGATACGAGCTGCAGGTACTCGTCTCGCCGAACAAGGCCGCCGCACCCGACGCGTTCGCGCTGCGCATCACCAAGAACGGCCAGCCGGTACGCGGCGCGACCGTGACCCTGACCTTCAACCACCTGGAGATGCAGATGCCCCAACAGGAATACCAACTCAGCGAAACCCAGCCCGGCGTGTATTCCCGCCATGCGCCGGCGCTGGTGATGGTCGGGCGGTGGGGGTTGAGCTTTCAGATCACGGCCAAGGGCGCTCCGCCGTTCACCGCGCTGATCGTCGACCAGGCCAACGGATGACAGAGAACGTGGTGCACCCCCAGCATGCCGATACTCGCCGGTCGCAGCGACCCCGGCCCACACGTCAGCGACCCGACGCGGTCACCGCGGTGGCGCTGATCGCGGCGCTCTGCCTACTCGCCGGGTGCGGTGGCTCGAGCAGCACGGTGAGCGCGCCGCGGATCGCGCCGGCGAAGACCTACAGCCTCGCCGCCTTCCAGCCCGCGGCGCCCGTCACCGCGGGTCACGCGACGAAGATCTCATTCAAAATCAACGATCCGTCGGGCGCGCCGCTGAGCCACTACCGGACGTGCTGCGATCCGCACGCCGGCGTCGATCTCATCGTCGTGCGCAGCGACGACAGCCATGTGCAGTACGACGATTCCGACATCGCGCCCGACGGCACGGTCACCCAGCCGATCACGTTCCCGACACCCGGCCGCTACCGGATCATCATCGACGCCTATCCGAAGCAGACCGCGCCGAACGCGCCGATCAACTTCCAGCTGTTCACCTGGGTGACCGTCCGGGGCAGCTACCACCCCCGCCCCGTGCCTCCCTACAGCGCCAGCGAGGTGATCGACGGCTACCACTTCCAGATCCAGGGCCATCCGAAGCTCACGGCGATCGAGGCGAACTTCCTCACCATCAAGGTGACCGACCCCGCCGGGCACAAGGCCGTGTTCGGCACGTGGCGCGGCGCGCTCGCGCACGCGATCTTCATCCACGACCGCTCGCTTGACTACTTCCACACCCACGTGTGCAGCCCCGGAGCGCGCTACTGCAGCTCGGCGCTCGGCGCGACCCGGGTGAGCGGCAGCTCGAGCGCGCCCGGAGAGCTGAAAGTCGGCGTCCTGCTCCCCGAACCCGGCAGCTGGCGCCTGTTCCTGCTCACCTACATCAACGGCCGGCACATCACGACGCCGTTTACGCTCAAAGCCCGCTCATGAGCACCGGCGAGCGTCACACCCCGTCCCGCGCTGACCAGGGAAAACGGGCCGGCGTCACCGTCCGGCTGCTGGCCGCGCTGCTCTCGCTCGTGGCCGGCGCGGGCGCGGTGATCGTCGCGATCCTGCTCGTGCGCAGCCTCCTCGGATAGCTCGATGCGACCGCGCGCGCTCGCCCTCACACTGCTCGCCATCGTTGCGGCATCCGCCTCGGTCGCGCGGGCGGACGGCGATCCCGGCAGCGACGTGCTCGCCTACCAGCGGCTGTTCCTCGCCACCGACGCCGGCGTGTCCGTACCCCAGCAGGCACAGCTCGGTGACCTCCTGCGGCGAGCGAACCAGGCCGGACTGCCGGTCAGGGTCGCGATCATCGCGAGCCGCAGCGACCTCGGCGCGATCACCGGGCTGTGGCGCAAGCCGCGTGCCTACGCACGCTTTCTCGGGATCGAGCTGTCGCTGGCCTACAAGGGGCGCCTGCTCGTCGTGATGCCCAACGGGTTCGGCGTCAACTGGCCCGGACACGCAACCGCGCCCGCCTACCGGGCACTGAGCGCCGTCCACATCACACCCACCGGCGCGGGCATGGCGAGCGCGGCCGCGACAGCGGTCCGCTCACTGGCAACCGCCGCGCACATCACGATCCCCGGCCGGACATCGGGCGCAGGACCGACACCGGCAGGCGCGCGCGGGCCGCGCGGCCGGAGCGCCGCCCGACCGAACGCCACCGACGGCGTCGTCGGCATCCTAGCCGTGCTGGCGGCTCTCGCAGCCGGCGCGCTCGGCCTCCTGCTGCGGGTCCGCAGGCGACAACGCAGTCACGCTCGACCGACCACACCCCGAGCGCCGGACTATTCCGTCCGCCGCACCGCGCGGCGCTCACTCCGGGCGCCGGCCGCTCTGGCCGCCGTCGGCGTCGTGGCTATGGCAGCGGTGGCGCTCGGCGTGATCAGTGGATCGACGACCGCACGCAGCGACGCGCTCGCGACCAACCCGAACCTCGACCCCGGCACCCGCCTCGCCGGGTCCGCGCCGGATTTCACCCTCAGCGACGAGCTCGGCCGGCCCGTCTCGCTCCGATCGTTCCGCGGCAAGGTCGTGATCCTGGCGTTCAACGACTCGGAATGCACCACGATCTGCCCGCTGAGCACGAGCGCGATGCTCGACGCCAAAGCGATGCTCGGCAGCGCCGGCCGACAGGTCCAGTTACTCGGGATCGACGCCAACCCCAAGGCGACCGCACTCGCCGACGTGCTCTCCTACTCCCAGCTGCACGGGATGCTCGGCCAGTGGCACTTCCTCACCGGGTCACTGGCCCAACTACGACGGGTGTGGAAGGCCTACAGCATCGGCGTGGACATCAGCCGGCGCCTGATCGACCACACCCCGGCGCTGTTCGTGATCGACACCCACGGCCGGCTCGCCAAGCTCTACATCACCCAGCAGTCCTACGCCGCCGTCGACCAGTTCGGCCAACTGCTCGCCCAGGAGGCCTCGCGCCTGCTCCCCGACCACCCCCCGGTCAACTCCCACCTCTCCTACACGAAGATCCCCGGGATCCCCGCCAGCGCACCCGTCACGCTGCCCCGCGCCGACGGGGGATCGGTCAGCCTCGGACCCGGCCCCACGCCGCGCCTGCTGCTGTTCTTCGCCACCTGGAACCAGCAGAGCAGCGGCCTCGCCGGGCAGCTTCACGCGCTCGACCGCTACCAGACCGCCGCCGCCGCCTCGAAGCTGCCGCCGCTGACCGCCGTCGACGAGGCGAGCGTCGAGCCAAGCGCCTCAACGCTCCCCGCCTTCCTGCGCGGCCTCCCGCACCCGCTCGCCTACCCGGTCGCGATCGACCGCGGCGGCCGCCTCGCCGACGGATACGGCGTCCAAGGCGAACCATGGCTCGTGCTCACCTCACCCACGGGCCAAATCCTCTGGTACTGGCAGGTCTCAACCTCCGGCTGGCTCAGCGCTCGCGAGCTCACCCAGCACGTCCGCGACGCACTCGCCCGCGCGCCACGGAGCCCCTCGAGCGTCTCGTCGGCCACGCAGCAACTCGCGGGCTCACCGGCGGCGCTCGCGGCGCTCCACCACCAAGCCTCGCGCCTGTTCGGCAGCCAGCAAGCACTCACCGCGCGGATCCGCGCGCTGCGCGGCTATCCGATCGTGATCAACGCCTGGGCCTCGTGGTGCGCCCCGTGCCGCTCGGAGTTCGGGCTGTTCGCCTCCGCCGCGGCCCGCTACGGCCGCCGCGTCGCGTTCCTCGGCGCCGACACAGGCGACTCCACCGCCGACGCACCGGCATTCCTCACACAGCACCCCGTCAGCTACCCCACCTACCAAACGACCACGAGCGACCTCCGCTCGCTCGCCGTCATCGAGGGACTCCCAACCACGATCTTCATCAACCGCGCCGGCAAGGTCGCCTACGTCCACACCGGCCAATACGACGCCCAAAGCAGCCTCGACGCCGACATCGCCAGCCACGCGAACGGAAGCTGACCATCACCGTGAGGCCAGGACACAAGCAACGACCTCGCCCGCGCGCGCCCAAACTCGCCGCCGCAGCAGAAAGCCGATCCGAAACGCAACGGACGCCGCGACCACCAGTCCAAGCCCAGGCAGCGGTCTGCACGATCCGCCACTGAAACACCCGCTTCGCTGGCGACGCGCGCATCCGGACGGCGAACCGCACAGACTCGCTTGGCGCGGAACAGAGGGCGGCCGAGATTGCTAGCTGCCACCCGCTCGGCGGCAAGCACAAGGCGGAAAGCGGCCACCTCGATTCGTCGGTCGACTTCGCTGCTTTGCCGCTTTGGCGGCCACCTTGCCTCCTCGCTTGAGGTGCCTGCTCTCCGCGGGTTGCGGCGACGGGGTGCCGGGCGCGGTCACCCCGAAACCGCACTGGCGCGGCGATTCGCATTCCGCGGGTTGCGGACGTAGTGGCATGACGACGTCCGATTCCGCGACGGTCGGCAGAGTTGTGCGAGTCGTACGGCCGGAGGGTTGTCGCCGGAAGCGCGAGCAGTCGCTGCTGGCGGCTTCGTTATGGATGCTGCCCCAGGAACCTGATGTCGATCCGGCGAGGGTCCCAGAGGCGACTGGGGCGCCCATCCGCCGTCATCGCCGGCGCGACCGTGACTGACTCGACGGTGTCGCTGATCAGCCGGCGCCAAGCCGCCAACCGCTTCGCCGGGTCGCGCAGCTGGTCGATCTCGTCAGGACCGATGACATTGCTTTCGCCCGCATCGCCGAGTCGGGCCCGGGCGCTGTGCGCGGCATCGAGCGCCGTGGTCATTTTCTGCAGGGTCTGCTGGCTCGCGGGCCGGCCCAACAAGCCAAGCTCGCCGAGCTGGCGGATCGTGTTATCGAGACCGTTGTTGGCGCGTTCGATCGCCTCGTCCGCCTCGCGGATCTGCTGCTTGCGCGACCCGTGTCCGTGCGCGTCGGCCGTGGCCGAGTACGCCCGGACCGCGTCCAGCACGACCTCCTCGACGCGGTCAACCTTGACCGCCGCTCGTCGCGGGCACCGCTTCGCGCTCGTGTCGCCACAGCGGTAGTTGCCGCTGGAGCTGTTGATCACCATCCGCGACCCGCAGGTCCCGCAGCACAGCACACCGAGCCGCGCCAACAGACGCTCAGACTTGGCCTGACGCCCACGTGACCGTCCGCCGCTGCACGCGCTCAAACAGCGCGCGATCCGTGATGATCGGCTCGTGCGCGTCGAGGTTGTGCAGCGCGCCGAAATGGATCTCGCCGAGGTACATCCGCGAGCGCAACATCGACGCCACACCGGCGACCGACCGCTCGATCCCGCGCTCGAGCAACAACGCCTGCAGCTCGACGATCGTGGCGCCCCGGTCGCGGCGCTGGAATACCTCGCGCACGACCGCCGCCAACTCGCGCACGAGGACCAGCACACCGTCCTCGCCGCGCACATACCCGGGCACGATCCGCGAGTTCGGCAGCACCCCACGCGCCACCGCGCGCGCCTGCGCGGCCGTCACCTTCTCGCCCGTCACCTCGGCGAAATACTGGAACACCGCACCCATCGTGTTCGTCGACAGCCGCGTGGCGGCGGTCCCGTTAGTCAGCTTGCCGTGGTCCAGCGCAAAGATCTCGCCACCGGCCTTCTCGACCCGCTCGATCACCTCCAGCTGCACCTTCAGCGACCGCACCAGCCGATCGAAATAGGCGACGACGATGTGCTCGGCCTGACCGGCCTCGACCATCTCGACGGCCCTGAGCAGGCCCGGGCGCTTGACGAGCGGGCGCTTGCCCGAGACATCGATCTCGCCGAAGTGCGCAACGAACCGCTCGCGACGCTTGCGCGCCCACCGCTTGGCGCTGTCGAGCTGCACCTCGGGAGAGTGGAAGTGCTCCCCGGGGCGGTCGCCCTGGGCGCTGACACGGACGACAGCCACGGCGCGGGGCTTGCTGGTCACGGCGGGCTCCTCTCGGTCGGCGGGCACGGTACGCCCTTTAGACGTATTAGACCCCAGCGGCGAGAAGGCCCGGGCGGTCAAGGCCCGCTACCAGGGGGTGTGCCGCGGCTGTGGTGCTCCCACCCAGGCCCGCAACGGTAAGGGCGACGCCTACGAGTACTGCAAGGCGTGCAATCCGGGCGCCGCCGCGCCAAAGTTGACGCGCGAGGCCGTGCGCCAGGCGATGCGGCTATGGCGGTCGCTGTACGAGGCTGCACCGTCGTCCTATGACTGGTCTCGCACCCACGCGCGCAGGCGCGGAGGAGAGGCGCTCAGGCGCCAGCGTGAGGGGGGCTGGCCACCGCCTGCCACCGTGATCGACCTGTACGGCAGCTGGGCTGCGGCGCAAGCGGACGCATTTCCCGACATTTAAGGCGCTGAGCATGGAGGGCTTGGCCGTCATGTCCGGTACCTGTTGAGCGAGATGCCCAAGCAACTCGTTCAGCGCGACGATGCAGCCGACCGCGACGTGCCCGGATGGCACGAGCTCGAGGTGGCAAACCCAAGTTTTCTCGTCGAGAAGCTCGGCGCCGAATGCTCCGACACTCAGGGGTTGCGCGAGCTGACCGTCAACGCCATGGAGGCGATCGCCGCGCTCGGTCCCGGACGATCCGGGAGCGTGGTCTGGGATCTGGACTGGGAGCGCGCCGACGCGTCACGGGGACGAATCCGGAAGCTGTCGATCACCGACACCGGGATCGGCATGAGCCCCGACGCCATGCGCTACTACATCAACCACCTGGCGGCCACCAGCCACGAGCAGGGGCGCACCAAGAACTATGGGGTCGGGGCCAAGGTCGCCGCCGGGTCCCGCAACCCGCACGGGCTCGAGTACCGCTCCTGGCATCAGGGTGGCGGAGCGCTCGTGTGCTTCAAACGCGACCCCACTGGACGGTGGGGCCTGGAGCCGCAGCAATGGCCCGACGGGCGACGCGACTTCTGGCGCCCGCTGAAGGAGAGCGAAAAACCGTGGGTACTGCGCGCACGCCCGCACGGCACCCAGGTGGTGCTCCTCGGCCAGCACGAGCGCGACGACACCACGCAGGCGCCCAAGAGCGTGACCGAAGCCCGCCAGTGCTGGGTCGCTCGATGTCTGAACACGCGCTTCCTGCGGCTGCCTGACCAGCTGGAGCTGCTCGTGCGACCGCACCAAGGAAACGTGTGGCGCGACGGCGGCGAGCTCGAGCCCGTCCTCGGACAACAACATCACCTCGAACAGCGAGCGAGCGCCGCCGGCGCCGTCGAGCTGAGCGACGCGCGCGTCCACTGGTGGGTCCTCGACGAGGCTCCCCGAGCCCGGCGACGCCAAACTGCGACCTGGACCGCCACGGGCCACATCGCGGCCCTGTATGAGAACGAGCTTTACGACGTGCTGCCCCAAACGCGCGGTGGCTACCAGCGCCTGCAGGAGTTCGGGATCCGGTTCGGCTACGAACGTGTGGTGCTGTACCTCGATCCCGACACAAACGGCTCGCTGGAGACGAACACCGCGCGGACCCTGCTGCTGTTGGATCACGAGCCGCTGCCGTGGTCGCGCTGGCAGGACGAGTTCCGAGCGGCCATGCCGGCCGAGATCAAGCGCCTTCAAGAGCGCCTCGTCGGCAGCGACGGCGGCTCACGGCGAGAGGCAATCCGCGAGCGCCTCACCGCGCACCTGCCGTTGTATCGGATCAGCCGCTACCGGCCGCCCCGCCTCGCCACCGCCGCCGCCCCTCAGGGAAACGAAGCTTCTGGCCTCGGTCAGCCGCCCAGCGAGCCCGACCTGCTTTCCCCCGCCGCGTTCACCGCGGCAGTGCTGCCACGCCAGCTCGTCGACGCCCAGATCCACAAGCGCCTCGCCCAGAAGCTCGGGCGCTGAGCCGGGCGGCCGGGGTTGCGCGAGCGAGGGCTCACGCGGGCTTCTTAATCGCGCGACCTCCCGCAGCAACGGCGCGCTCTGGGCGGTGAGGCCGCGCCCGCCGCGCCTCTGGCGATTTCCGAGACTCGCGACACGGGGCCTTCCGGAAACTGGACTCGTGCGAGCGCCGGCATGTCTAGGTCTAGGCACGGACACCCGGCGCCGCTCGACCGACGTCAGCGAAACGCTGCTTGTCCACGCGCGGGAGGCGCGCGGCTCGCGGCGCCATGTGGTTCGGTGGACCTCGGGAGATCGGGATGGAGGCTTTGGCCGGCCGGTCCTGTATCTACTGGGCGAGATGCCAGAAGAGCCCGCTCAGCGGATCGGTGCAGCCGACGGCCACGTGGCGAGGACAGATAAATGGCACGAGGCCGCTGTCACCCACCCGACGTCTTTGCTGACGCTCGGGACACGGCGGGGCGAACCGACTCGGCCCTCGTCTGTCGGAAGCGTTCCGGAGCTCGGTGAAGCCAGGTCGCGGCGCCTGAGCGAACCCGACGGGAGCGACAGGAAGCGGCAGAAGGACACGCCGCGGCTCGCCCACCAGTCGAGGGCTCAGGCGCTATTGCCAGGAGGCACGCGTGCGCCCAGATGAACGTCCGGATGTCGCTGCCATCGGCCCGAACCACGCGCTTGGCTGCATCCTGACATCATCGATGCCGTCGCGAGGCGCTTCCTCGAGCTTGTCCGCCAGGAAACGACCGCGACCGGTGCCGACCCCCCGGACTTGTTGACGGTGGCCGAGGTCGCAGCGCGCCTGAGAATGAGCCCGAAATGGGTCTATGCCCATCAGCGCCGGCTCGGGGTGATCAAACTCGGAGACGGCCCGAAGGCGCGGCTGCGGCTCGATCCACGAGCAGTCGAAGAACTGAGGCGGGCCGACGCCGAGCCGGATCTGACCGCTGTTCCCCCTGGGCGGCCGCCCAAGGTGAAGAGAAGCCGCCGGCGCCTCGTCTCGCGGCCACTGCCCGCTGTGGACCCGCGGCACGTCGGGCGTAGGGTTCGCGCTCATGCCGACGCGTGGACAAGGCCCACGATCCAACCGCAGCCCGCCGCCGAAGCCCGTCGCCGGGACGCGTCGCAAGCGCGGTCGACCGAAGACTGGGAGCGTCGAGACCTGGATGCGCAAGAACGGTGACGTCGGCTTCGGCGTGCGGTTCTTTGATCAGGACGGGATCAGACGATACGAGCGGTGCGGCCTCGCGAGCGAGGGATGGTCGCACCGCCGCGCGGAGATCGAGCTCGAGAACTTCGACCGGCTCGTCGCGGCCCGGGCATACGTACCGACACCGGACGCCCTACCGACCGAGGATCGCGACCCGCCCTTCGGCGCGTTCGCGCGCACCTTCCTTGCCGAGCATGCCGTCGAAACAGCACCAAACACGCGGGATCTCAACGAGAACCTGCTCGAGCACCACCTGACGCCGTACTTCGAGGGGATCCGGCTATCGCAGATCACATGGTCGGCGGTTGACAGCTATAAGAAGCAGCGGCTGATGCTCATGCAGCGGATCCGGGCCGCACGCGCGAGCGGCAGGCCGCTGCGCGACTGGAACGACAGGCCGATGCGACTGAGCGAGCGGACGATCAACATGTCGATCGGCCTGCTCGCGATGATCCTCGACGAGGCGGTCCGCCGGCCTGACATGGACCTCCCTGCGAACCCTGCCCGGGACAAGAAGCTGCGCGTCAAGGTCCCAAAGAGGACGGTCCGCGACTGGCTCGAGCCCGACGAGGTGATCACACTGCTCGAGGCCGCAGAGCGCGTTGACAATCCAGTCAGGCCCGAAACCGAGCGCAAGGCACGCGAGGTCCGCCGCCTGCGAGACGAAGAGCGCATGACGATCAAGGACGTCGGGGAGCGGCTCGGGATGAGTGAGGGCAGCGTCTGCTGGCTCTACACCCGGCACCGGCCACGCATCGTATCCCGTCGGCGGGCGATCATCGCGACCCTCTCGGCGAGCGGTACGCGCAACACCGAGCTGTGCCTGCTCCGCTGGCAGGACCTCGACTTCCAGCGCTCGAAGATCCGCATCCCGGCGTCCAAGACCAACCGGGGCGTGCGCGAGATCGACATGACCCCGTGGCTGCGCGAGCAGCTGCTCACTTACAAGGCGAGCCGCGGCGACCTCGCGCCCGAGAACCCGGTCTTCCCGACCCGCGACGGATCGCACCGCAACAAGAGCAACCTCCTCCGCCGCGTGATCGCGCCCGTCCAGCGGGCGGCAGCGACACTCCGCGCAGAACGCGGCCTGGCCGCGCTGCCGACGGGACTCACAGCGCACGTGTTCCGGCGCACCTACATCACGCTGATGGCCGAGGCCGGTGCACCCATCACTTACGTGCAGGACCAGGTCGGGCACGAGAGCGCACGGCTGACGCTCGAGATCTACGCGAGGGTGTCCCGGTCGCGGGATCGGACGAAATGGGGCCGAGCGTTCGACGAGCTCATGGTCGGCGCCGTGCCCGCCAACGCGTACCCGCCGAGCAGCCAGCTTGCGCTCGCCGTGATCGACGAACCGACCCTCGACCAGGACCCGGCCGAAGCGCCCGAATGGGACGCCTAGGCGCTGCGGCCGCGGCCGCGCACGCGCGGCAACGCCGGTTCCGTCCCCAGGCTGCGGCAGGATGGGGGTCAGAATGACGGCCTTCGTGACCACATGCTCGCACTCGAGGAGCACCGACAACCATCAGGCTCTACTGGCCGGGAGACGGCCGTCGGCTTGCCCACGGATCGCTGCAGTTCACCCTAGTTTGGCCGGAATTCTGCCGAGAAACCGCTGCGAAACGGAGTTTCTCGGCAAAAATAACGTCACGCGGGAACCCTGTGGGACCCCGGGAAATCCGGGATTAGCAGGATATTCCTGGCATGGGCGGTACTGGACTCGAACCAGTGACCCCCTGCTTGTAAGGCAAGACGGCGTCGCACTCGCGATGCTCGTGCCGGGCCTGGCGGCCACGGATCGCCCTTGCCGGCGCCAGCCACGGCGCACTGCTGGATCACGCCTATTGCGGTAGCGCGGGTGTCGACCACGTCGTGACCGCTCTCGTGCTTGCAGCTTCAGAGCCTCCAGCTAGCGCATCGGGAGTCGGTCGGACGGGTCTCGCGGCGATCGGCGCCGTGCGCGTTTTGGCGAAACTCAGGTCTCAGCCGATCTTGGCCAAGCGACCTCTCGCCGCGCGAAAGCGGGGCCGGTGACCCGTCGCGCCGGACGCGGCGGCTCGTGCACGCTGCCTCGAAAAGCGGGTGTTTCGGACCGACCGTCACGACGACCGGAGGGTCGACGAGGCCGCGGGCCTCGCTGCTGGCGAATCTCGGGTCTCTCGCCTCCGCCGCTGACCCGCCCTGCCTTCGTGTCCGCGCGGGCATGCCGAGCCGGGGCGCGTCGTGGCTGCGTCTGTCCGAACTCAGCGGTCCGAGGACCGAGCGTCTCGTGGCCGCTTCAGCGGCGATGGAGCCACCAGCCGATCTCGTGGTCTGGCCCGCGTTTCTTGTGGCCGGATACATGGTCGCTATCCGTCGCTGGGGCTCCGAGGCCGCTAGCGTTGGCCGCCGATTAGGCGACCCACGTCCGTGTCGGAGCAATAGCTTTTTCTTGGCTTCGTCTACTCGGGTGCGATGCCGAGGCCGAGGCGGGCTGAGGCGAGCGGGGTTCTAGGCGAACTCTGCCGGCGTGGAACCCGGGGGGCGGCGCTTTGACGGATCGGCACGGTGGTCACGGTACGTTCTTTCGCAGTGCCGCCAGCGCGACGATGTAGGAGATCCCGCCGACGGCGAGCAGTGGCGTGTATGGGCTGGTGCTCTGTCCGCGTGCGAGCGTGAAGGCGATGCAGCCGGTGAGTGCGATGACAAGCACGGTGCCGGCGACCGACATGGCGCGGCTGTTGATGATCGCCTCTCGCTCGTGCTCGGCGTGTGTGCCGCTTCGGCGGGCGGTCTGGAGGCGTTCGGCGATCGCTGAGAGTGCGGCGATGGCCGCGAGCGCCGCGAACCACGCCAGGCCGCTGATGGGGTGTCCGTGGGTCGCTGAAGCGACCAGGATGACGGCTCCGAGCGCGGTGGGGGTGAGTGGAACGAGCCACCGCGGAGGCCAGCGATCCGTGATGCGGGCAGGGGCGTGGTGTCGGTTAGAGCTGTTTGGTTGTGTCATTGGGTGTGCGGGAGGGTTGTGGGTTCAGATGATCAGAAGCGCGGCGATGAGGAGCATGACCGCGGCGGTGGCCCAGTGGATGCCGAAGGCGGCTGCTTTCGGTCCGCCGCTGCGCAGGACGATCGCCCCGTCGGCGATCGGGCTCAGGGTGATGGCCAGCATTAGCCAGCCGAGCAACCGGGGCGCTCCGTTGATCAGGAGGATCGCGATGGCGATCGCGATTGTGATGTCTCGGTTTGCCTTGACCGCGAGCCAGGCGGATCCCTGGGGGGTCTCGCCAAGCTCGCCGGGGATGCCGAAGCCGGCCGCGGCGGGTCGGGGATCGAGAAGATACCGGGCGCCCATCACGGCGATCGCAACGGCGATCACTCCTGAGAGCGCGGATCCGAGGGTGGTGAGCATTGGCGCTCCTCAGCTTCTGGCGGCTGCAGCGAGCCACTCGGTCTTGATCGTGGGCGCGGTGTGGATCGCGGTCAGGCGCAGCTCATCTGCACCGGTGCTGGTGAAGCGGTGAGCGGAACCGGCGGGCGCGATCACGATGTCGCCGGCGTGCGCGGTGAGCTGCGATTCGTCGAGCTGGAAATCGGCTTGTCCGGTGTCGAGGACGAAGATCTCCGCGTAGGGGTGTCGGTGAAGGTCCGGTCCTGATCCGGCCGGTGCCTGGACGAGGAACAGGGAGATCGGCAGGCCGCCATGGTCGGCGCCGACGAAGGAACGGCCGCCCGGCGGGCCGGGGAGCGCGCTGGGAGTGATGAGCATGATCGTGAGTCCTCCTCGGGACGCTGTGTGTGCAGGTGATCGGCGCGGCGTGGGCGTGACCCGGCGTCGACCAGGCCACAGTCTGGGCGTTGCTCGCCCAGCTGTCCAACAGATACCTACGTTGGCAATAAGCGGTAGAGTCAATGAATGGAGTTGCGCCAGTTGACGCACTTTCTGGCGGTGGCTGATGCCCACCACTTCACGCGAGCCGCGACACGGGTCCATCTGACCCAGTCGAGCCTGTCGAGCTCGATCCGCGCGCTGGAACGGGAGTTGGGCGCCGACCTGTTCGTACGCAGTACCCGCCGCGTCGAGCTGACGGAGGCCGGACGGGCGCTGCTCCCGGCGGCACAGCGCGCCGTCGCCGCTGCCGAAGACGGGCGTGACGCGATCGCGGGCGTCCGGGGGCTGGTCCGCGGGCAATTGGCGATCGGGGTCATCCAGACCCAAACCGTCGGTTCCGTCAACGTTCCTGCCCTGTTGGCGCGCTATCACCGCAGGCACCCTGCGGTCACGCTGCGCTTGCACCACGCTGGCGTGCCGTCACTGGTGCATCAGACGGCCGACGGTGAGCTCGAACTGGCGATCGTCGACCTCCCGCTCGGACCGCAAGCCCACCGCGTGAAGGCCCGGCCGCTCGGCACCGAATCGCTCCTGCTCGGCGTCACCGAGCGCGACCCGCTCGCCAGCCGCCGTCGCGTGCGACTGGCCGACCTCGCCGACCGCGACTTCGTCGAATACCGCCCCGACTCCTCGTTGCGCGCCAGCATCGACCACGCCTGCCACGGCGCGGGACTACAGCGGCGAATCGCCTGCGAGGTCGACACGATCGCCGACCTCGTCGAGCTTGTCGCGCTCGGGCTCGGCGTCTCGCTCCTGCCCCCAGCCGCGATCCGGATGGCCGGCGGCCGGGCGATCGGGCTCGCGACCGATCCATCGATACCGCGCGAGCTGATGCTCGTCACCCCGCTTGACCGCGAACCCTCACCCGCCAGCCACGCGTTCCTCAATTTGCTCGATTCCGACCCGCACACGAACCCCTGAAATGCCCACCGACCATCCCGGCTGTTCCAGCTGGAAGCGTGGGCTCTCTCGGCTTCTGCCCCATCCCGCGGGGGGGAGCGAGAGCCCCACTTGGCTGCCGGTGGCGGGGTAGAATCGTCCCGGATGCCTGACGGTTTGCATCTCGGCTGTTGGTGGTGGCTGCGCATAGCGCGGCCCTGCTGAGTTCTGCCCTGGGCCGCTCTCGAGCGGCCCGTTGTCGTTATCGGACGTGCGCTCGGGAGGACCTCTCATCCCGAAAGGACCGCGCATGATCGAACACCACATCCCACCCACCGGCCTCGCGGCCGATCGGCCCGCGGTCCGGGTACTCACCGGCGACCGACCGACCGGGCCGTTGCATCTCGGACATCTGTTCGGGACGCTGCTCAATCGAGTACGCCTTCAGGACGAAGGTGTCGAGTTGCTGGTGCTCGTCGCCGATTACCAGACGATCACCGACCGCGACAGCCCCCAAACGCTTCCCACGGACGTGGCGGAACTGGTCGCTGACTATCTTGCGGTCGGGATCGATCCGGCGCGCGCGACGATCTTCACGCATTCCCAGGTTCCCGCGCTCAATCAGCTGATGCTGCCGTTTCTCAGCCTTGTGACCGTCCCGGAACTGCTGCGCAACCCGACGGTCAAGGAGGAGGCGGCGACCTCCGGGATGGGCGCGCTCAACGGGCTGATGCTCACCTACCCGGTGCACCAGGCCGCCGACATCCTGTTCTGCCGCGCGAACCTGGTCCCTGTCGGCTCCGACCAACTCCCGCACATCGAGCAGGCCCGCACGATCGCCCGGCGGTTCAACCGCCGCTACGCCCGCGATCGCCCCGTGTTCATCGAGCCAGAGGCGATCCTCAGCCAGGCGCCGGCGCTGCTCGGCACCGATGGGCGCAAGATGAGCAAGAGCCGCGGCAACGCGATCGCGATCGGGACCACGGCGGAGCAGACCGCACAGCTGATCCGCGCGGCCAAGACCGACTCCGATCCGCACATCACCTACGAACCCGACCGCCGCCCCGAGATCTCAAACCTCGTGCTCCTCACCGCGCTCTGCGAAGACGTCGACCCCGTCCGGATGGCCGAGGAGATCGGCACCGCCGGCGCCGGCGCGCTGAAGCGCCGAGCCACCGAGGCGATCAACGAGCGACTGCGACCCATCCGCACCGCCCGAGCCGCGCTGCTCGACGATGGGGCGTACCTCCGCCAGGTACTTCGCGTCGGCAGTGAGGCTGAGTCGGCGATCGCCGACCAGACCCTGACGATGGTCCGAAACGCAATGCACACCAGCTACTGACGTCGTTGCCGGTCGCGGCAAGCTCGTCAGATAGCGCAATGCCGCGCACTGCTCCGCAACTACGACGGCAAGGTAAGTCGGAGACGCAAATGCCAGCGGATGCACATCGCCTATAGGCCATCCTAAGCTGGTCGTTGCCTCGACCGCCGCCGGGAGAGGGCTTCGCTTTGCCTGCCCCCAGTGTGGAGGGCCATTAGCGGACCAGCCCCTCTCGACGGCGGTGAGGTGCCGCAAGCGGCAACAGGACGTAGCCCCGTGTTGAGGGCCTGTCTATAGGCATCCGCAACGGTACCTCTCGGTCGGGGCGATGTGAAGACCTGACCGGAAAGGAAGTACGAAGAGATGGGTAATTACGCCGGCGTTGACTGGGCGTCGGAGAAGCACGATGTGCTCGTCGCGGACGCGGCGGGCGAGCGGCTGCTGTCGGCGACGTTCGCGCACGATGAGCAGGGTGTGCGCTCCTTGTGCCGGGCGTTGGTGCGCTTGGAGGTGCAGCTGGTCGCGATTGAGCGGCCCGATGGGCTGCTGGTCGAGCGGCTGCTCGACGCAGGGCTGCGGATCTTGCCGCTGCACCCTAACCAGGTCGCGGCCACCCGCGATCGCTTTCGCGCCTCGGGAGGGAAGTCCGATCGGTTTGACGCGTTCGTGTTGTGCGAGCTCGCGCGCACCGATCACCACCGCTTCCGGGTGCTTGAGCCCGATTCGGATCAGACGAAGGCGCTGCGGGCGCTGACCCGAGCACGCGAGGATCTGGTTGGCAGCCGGACCGCGTTGACTAACCAGCTGCGCGCGGAGCTTGAGCGGTTCTGGCCTGGTCCGCTGGGCCTGTTCAGGGATCTGCACAGCGCGATCTCGCTCGCGTTCCTTGAGCGTTACCCCAGTCCCGCGGACGCGCGCGGCCTGGGAGCAGCGCGCCTGCACGGGTTCCTGGTCCGCGAGCACTACACCGGCCGCCAACAGCCCGCGCAGCTGCTCGCAAAGCTCCGCCGCGCTCCCGCGGCCCGGATCGGGGAGCTCGAGCTGGCCACCCGCCGGCAGCTGGTGCTGAGTCTGGTCGCGACGATCACGGCGATCAACGGGCAGATCAAGCAGTTGGAGCGCCAGATCGCGACCGCCATCCGCGAGCATCCCGACCGCGCGATCTTCCTGTCGCTGTTCAAGAAGCCCCGCAGCGTGATCTGTGCCGCGCAGCTGCTGGCGGAGATCGGCGACTGCCGCGCGCGGTACCCAACCCGCGACACGCTCGCCGCCGACGCCGGCCAGGCCGCTGTCGCGATCGAGTCCGGCAAACGCAAAGCCGCCTCCTTCCGCTGGGCGTGCAACAAGCGCCTGCGCGTAGCGGTCGGCACGCTGGCGGACACTACTCGCCACCACAACCCCTGGGCGCAGGACCTCTACGCCAGCGCCCGCCACCGCGGGCACGACCACCCCCGCGCGATCCGCACCCTCGGGCGCACCTGGTGCCGCATCGTCTGGCGCTGCTGGCAAGACCGGGTGCCGTATGACCCGGCCCGCCACCACGCCCTGCAGCAGCGCGGCGCTCGCGCTTTGTAGCAAAGAACCGCGCCGACCAAACCAGCTTACGTTGACGTTGACTGTCACAGCCGCACGGCGGCGCTGGGGCGGTCGGCGCGTGCCGTTTTGCGCCGGCCGAGCCGCCGGGCGGGCTCTCATCCTCGCCGTTGCGCAGCGCGCCATCTGCGTGAGGGGGGGTCGCCAGGGGGGTTCCGGGGGATGCGCCCCCGGTCCACATGCGGGCTCTGCCCGCCCGCGCCCCGACGCCGCTCATCCTCCCGGGGTTGACACAGGACGTCCGCTAATGCGGCGACGCACGGCGGCGACGTCTCGCTGCTACATCAGGCGTAATCCAGTAGCCCGCGCCCCCCGCGGGGGTGACGGGCCGCACGGTCCGAGAGAGCAGCGCTCGTATGGCGGCGAGGCCAATCGCCGATCTGCATAGGTAACAGGTGGGCTGGTGCGGCTACGGCCTGTCGGTTCCTGAGCGGCGGCATGGTGCGCGGCGCCCACTGCTGCTTGACGCCTGGAGCGGGTACGACTAGGCGGCTTCTCCTTCCAGGCGAAAGCAGCAGCCCCCCGTGTGACCGGCGCGGCCGTCGTCCTTTTGTCGAGTCGCATGGAAACCAGCACTCGGCGCCTCCGGGTCCAGCGGCCGGTTTGACCGGAAGTGGCAGCCGAGTCGTCGCCGCGCGCTGCATGCAACTCGCGCGACGAGACGGCCATGGGCTAGCACCTGGCCGCGATCGCGAACGTGGCAAAGGAATCGCGAGGCGTCGGCGGTCGGCGTGATCGAGACGTCGCCGAAGCGCTTGCGTGAGATCCGGTTTCGGCGCTGAGGAAAGCGATCGCCAGGGCCGGAGGGTGTCAAGTAGCGTCCAGCGCCTTGCATTCCGCGCGTTGAAGGGCGACCCTCGCCGGTCGAGATGCCCGCGCCGGCGATAGAGCAGGAGCGGCGAGAGACGACGACCAGAGCGGTCCTCCTCGACAAGCTGTGCTTTGTTGAAGGCCAACCGCGACTTCTGCTCCCGCCGGTGGCGCCGCTCGCCGCCGTGCGGCTCACCGGGAGGATTGAGCAGGCGGAGACCGTCTGCACCGACACTGCCGTCGGCTTGGCATTGCAGACGTCTCGGGCTCAGGGTGGCGCCGGCGAAGCTCGATGACGAGAAGAGCGAGCAGCAGGACCAACGAGCCGGCGCAGGGATAGCAGAGATATCGTGGGCCGTCTACCTGACCGTGACGGGCTTCCACGGCCGCGACGACGAGCAGCGTGAGCCCATCGGTCACGCGCCCGGTAGATCGAAGGTATTGGCTGGGTGCTCGGTGCGGCGCTCGGCCAGCCCTCGCGGAACCAGCGCCGTCGCCGCGATCACGATCGGAGTTGACGAACAGCACCCAGCGAGAGCTGAGGCCGCTGGTCGGGATCCCGCTCATGAGTGCTCCCGCGCAGGCGCGCGCGACGCGCCCCAGATCACAAGCGTTGCGCTCGGTCCCCTCCGTGAAAGTGGCCGTGATGATCGAGAAGCCTGTCGGCGAGGCGATCGCCGCGCCCAGGCCCTGGACCGCACGTATCACGATCGGTCCTTTCTCCGACTGGGAGGGCACCGCCGGCGAGCGAGCGTTCACGCGCCTAGCGATGACCACTTGACATCGCGGGTCGACGGCGAGATCGTCGGCATCTTCTCGGGGACTTTCGACGTCGCCCGGAACGAGCGCTCAGCGCGATCACCACGATCGAGTTTGAGGGCGTTGAGGACTGAGCGGCCCATCAGGAGGGTGTGTGATTGGGGAGACGGGTATGGCCAACTTGCAGAAGGTCGACCATATTGTCGTGTTGATGCTCGAGAACCGATCGTTCGATCACATGCTCGGATACCTCTCGCTCGAGGGTGGCCGCACGGATGTCGATGGTCTACGGGCGCAGTTCGCCAACGAGCACGATGGGCGCCGCTATCCGGTCCACCATCTCGCCAGCACGGCGATCCCAGACGACCCCGATCACTCCGCCGAGGCGGTGGACCTGCAGATCGGCGATGGCTCGATGGATGGCTTCGTCGCAAGCTTCGCCGCCACGCTCGCAAGCCGCGAAGTGCAAGACGCGGATCCCGGCGCGGTGATGGGCTACTACGACAGTGAGGACGTTCCGGTCTACGACCATCTCGCGAACGAGTTCGCGATCTGCGATCGGTGGTTCAGCTCGGTTCCCGGGGCCCCCTGGCCGAACCGCCTGTACGCGATTTGCGGTCGTGCGGCTCGCAGCCGCGATGACCTGCCGCCGCATGTGCCGCCGCTGTACAACCATCCTTCGTTCGTACAGCACCTCGACGCCCACGACGTCTCCTGGCGCTGGTATTCGTTCGAAGGGGGCACGCTGCGGTTTGCCGATGCCCACTACCTGCTCGGACACGACGACCGCTTCGCGTTCTTCAGCAAAACCAACCTGAACTGGAAAACCGAGCTCGAGGTCAGAACCGACGCGGAAGCGCCGCGCTTCCTCGAAGACGCCGCGTCCGGGGCGCTGCCGTCCGTCGCGTGGATCGATCCGAACTTCAGCAACTTCAACCCGATCGGTTTTCAGACCAACGACGACCACGCACCCGCGGATATAAAAGACGGCCGAGAGCTCGTGCTCGCCGTCTACCATGCGCTCGCCACCAGTCCGCAGTTGGAGAGGACACTGCTGGTCATCTTCTACGACGAGCACGGCGGCTTCTTTGACCACGTCACCCCGCCCGAGGCGCCCGACGACGACCCCGACATGTTCGGACGCTACGGCGTGCGGGTACCGGCAATGATCGTCTCGCCGTGGATCGAGCCACGCTCGGTATCGCACACGCTGTTCGACCATACGTCGATCATGAAGACGATCCTGCTGCGCTTCTGCCCAGACGCGCTCACACAGCCGAAGCGGCACGAGGGGCTGTTCGCGCGGCTCCGACGCCACGGGCGCCCGCGCTACGTGGGAACGCGAGTTGCCCACGCCAATCATTTCGGCGAGTTTCTCACGCGGACCGCACCGCGACCGGCGCCGGAACGCTACGCGCTCATAGATGACGCCGCCGCACGCGCGGCCACGAGAACGGAGGGCGCACCGATCGAACAGGACGCGCTTGAGCACCGGCCGGTCACTGAGGTCCAGATGCGCATCGCCGCAGCGAACCGCGAGCTGAGAAGACTCGGACATCCGGCAGGCCGGCCATAGCAGGCTTCGAGGACCAGTACCCGGCGGCCGGGCTGTTCTCAGACGTGACCTACGACAGCTGCGGCGATCGTGGCGTGGGTCCCCTCCTCGTTTGCGGCGGGCGACGCCGAGCTCGCCGCGTTGCGGCCGGTGGCCAGCGATCTGTCCAACCGTGAGATCGAAGAGCGCCTGTTCCTCTCCCCACACACCAGTGGGCTGTATCACGCGCTCGGCGTGCACTCCCGGTCGGATGCGGTCGCCCATGCCACGGCGCTTGGCCTGCTGGAGCAAACGCAATCACCCATGTGAATAGCCGGCGCTTCTCGCGAGCGCTCGGTCAACGGTGCAATGCTCGGAGCCGTGGCTGATCGGAACTATCGGCTGATCATCGAAGGAGAGCTCAGCGACCGCATGACTATTGCATTCGACGGCATGACCCTCACGCGCGCGGAGGGCGACACCGCCCTCGCTCGGCACGTCAGCGGCCAAGCGGAGATCCACGGGCTCCGTTGGCGTGTGTCCGACCGCGGGCTCACCGGCTCGAGGTGCGAGCGCTCGACGATCGGCTTGAGGAGCTGCGCGAGCAAGGGACGGACCTGGAAAGGCGGACACAGCTGGGAAGGAACACGTGCTTCCCGGTCTCACGGGGACAGGAGCCGACGGCGGCTACAGGTGTTTGCTCGATCCCGACCTCATGGAAGCAGCCCGGGGCGCGCGCCCTCTCGCGCGCGATGGATGACGCCCCATGGTGGATGACGCGGCGGTAGACGCCCCTGAGGGGGCTGGGAACCGGCGCCTGTCGTTGTTGCTGGCGATGGCGATGTTCGTGCTGGTCGTCGACACGTCACTGATGAACGTGTCTATCTCGAAGGTCGTTCACGATCTCGGCACGACGGTGAGCGCGGTCCAGTCCGCGATCGCGCTCGAGGCGCTCGTCTCGGCGGCGTTCATCCTGATCAACAGCAGGGTGGGCGATCTCATCGGCCGCAAGCGGGCGTACATCCTGGGCCTGCTGGCCTACGCGGTCGGCGCGCTGGCGATGACGGTGGCGCAGGGCATCGCGGCGATCGTGATCTTCTGGGCGATCATCGGCGGCCTCGGTGCCTCGCTGTTGCTGCCGGCCATGCAGTCGCTGATCCATGGCAACTTCGAGGGGGCCGCTCAGAAGAAGACCTACGCGCTCGTGGGCGCGTCGGCGGCGATCGCCGCGGCGGTCGGGCCGCTCCTCGGAGGGTTCTTGACGACGTTCCTGTCCTGGCGCGTCGGGTTCCTGCTCGAGGTGGTCGTGATCGCAGTCATCCTGTCGCAAATCAAGCTCGTCAAGGACGTCCCGTATACGGGCGACCGGCACTTCGACGTTGTCGGAGCGATCCTTTCGGTCCTGGGCATGGGCGGCGTGGTGCTCGGGATCCTCGTCTGGCAGGAAGGCGGCGACTACGTCGTGCTGTTGATCGTGCTCGGCGCGCTGGCGCTAGCGGCATTCGCCCGCTGGCTCGTGCGCCGGCACCGTGAGGGCAAGGTCACGGTGCTCGACCCGGACCTGTTCCGGCTCCCGCACTTCCGGCTCGGGATATCCGCGCAGACACTGCAGAACATCACCCTCGGCGGCGCGATGATCGCCCTTCCGATCTTCCTGCAGATCAAGCTCGAGTACAACGCGATGCAGACCGGCCTGTCCCTGGCGCCGCTCTCACTGACGATGTTCGCGATGGCGATCCTCGCCGGAAAACGAGCCGGACATCGGCGCTCCGCGAGCGTCATCCGGATCGGGTTCGCGCTCAGCACGCTGGGCATGGTGCTGCTGATCCCGATCGTCCCGAGAGCAAGCACGGGCTGGTACCTCGTCGTGCCGCTGATGATCGCGGGAGCGGGGCTCGGACTACTCGTCTCCCAGCTCAACAATTATTCGCTCGCCCCGATCGATGAGGAGCGCATCAGCGAGGCGGCGGGAGTCAATTCGGCCGCCGGCTCGTTCGGGCTGTCGTTCGGGCTGGCGATGGCGGGCGGCATTCTGCTGGCGACCCTCTCCGTGGCGTTCACGAACATGGTGAACGACAGCGCCGTGATCCCGTCATCGCAGCAGCAGCAAATCTCACAGACATTGGAGCACGACGCGCAGGTCGTGAGCAACACCCAGCTGGAGGAGCTTGTCAAGCACGAGCCTCGCGCTGTCCAGGACGAGATTCTCAAGATCAACACCGACGCGACGAACCTCGCGCTCCAGGTGGCGCTGCTGATCCCGATCCTGGCAGGAGGGCTGGGGCTGTTCAACTCCTTCCGGATGATGCGCCTTCCCGACATCGAGGCCTCCGCGGCGGCCGAAACCGCCGCGCTCGGGTGATCGCCCCGGGCGCGCCAGGCTGCGCCGGCTCGACTCGGTGATTTGTGAGCACTGCGCGGTCAGCTCGGATCGAGAGGTGGGTTCCCGGAGTGCGGGTCGTCCGGCGCTACGAGCGCTCGTGGCTGCGGCGGGACCTCGTCGCGGGGGTTGTGCTCGCCGCGATCCTGGCGCCCCAGGGAATGGCCTACGCGGAACTCGCGGGGCTGCCGGCGGTGACCGGCCTGTACACGACCATCGCGTGTCTCGTTGGCTACGCCCTGTTCGGGCCTTCGCGTGTGCTTGTCCTCGGCCCGGACTCCTCCGTCTCCCCGTTGATCTTCGCGGCCATCACGCCGCTGCTGGCCGGTGGTGATGCGGGGACGGCGATTGCCCTGGCGGGCATGCTGGCGGTGCTGGTCGTGCTCGTGGAGATCGGGCTCGGGCTCGGGAAGCTTGGCTTCGTCGCGGACCTCCTCTCAAAGGAGGTCCAGGTCGCGTACATGACGGCCTGGCGATTACGATCATCGTCGGCCAGCTCCCAAAGCTGTTCGGCTTCTCGACCGATGCGAGCGGGTTCCTGGACGAGGTCAAGAAGTTCGTTCAGGGCCTCGATCAGACGAACACGACGACGCTGGTCGTCGGGGTCGCGGTGCTCGGTGTGCTGGTGCTGCCGCGGGTTACGACCCGGGTTCCGGCGATCCTCGTCGCCGTCGTGGGAACAACGATCGCCTCGGCTGTGCTCGGGCTCTCGGCCGAAGGCGTCGCGACCGTCGGCGCGCTGCCCCAGGGTGTTCCCACACCGGCGATCCCCTGGACGCAGGCCAGCGACGTCGTCCCGCTGTTCATCGCGGCGCTGGGCATCACGCTCGTGTCTCTGACGGACACGATCGCAACGGCGACAAGCTTCGCCGCCCGGCGCGGAGACGAGGTCGCGCCCGACCAGGAGATGGTCGGCATGGGCGCGGCGAATGTCGCCGCCGGGCTCTTCCAGGGGTTTGCCGTCTCCACGAGCGGCTCCCGTACCGCGGTCGCCGAGCAGTCCGGCGCCAAGAGCCAGGTCACCGGCGTCGTCGGCGCCGGGCTCGTGGCCCTGTTGCTTCTGTTCCTCAACTCGCTGCTCGCGGACCTCCCTCAGGCAGCGCTCGCCGCCGTCGTGATCGTGGCGGCCACGTCGCTGATGGACGTCGGGATCCTGCGCCGGTACCTCGAGGTGCGCCGCAGCGCCCTGGCGATCTCCCTCGTCGCCACGATCGGTGTCATCCTGCTCGGTGTCCTCCAAGGGATCATCGTCGCCGTGGGCCTGGCGATCGTCCTGTTCTTCCGTCGCAACTGGTGGCCCCACGGCGCAATCCTCGGCACGATCGAATCCACTGAGGGTTGGCACAGCATCCAGGCCCACCCCGATGCACGGCAGTTCGTCGTCTACCGCTGGGAAGCGCCGTTGTTCTTCGCCAACGCCGGGATCTTCCGGCAGGAGATCCGCCGGCTCGTATGCGAGTGGCACCCCGCATGGGTTGTGCTGCAATGCGAGGCCATCACCGACGTCGACGTGACCGCCGCAGAGATGCTCAAGCAGCTCGACAATGAGCCAAACGCGGCCGGCATCCATATCGCCTTCGCGGAGCTCCGCGAACGCCCGCAGGACCTGACGTTGCGCTACGGCCTCTTCGAGACGCTCGATCACGATCATTTCTACCCCACGCTCGAGGCCGCGGTGACCGAGCTCGGCTACGAGCGTCACGTCGAGCCCAGAGCACCAACGGGATAGGCCGACGTGGGCGACGTACTCCCTCTCGCGCTGGTCGCAGCCCTCAATCCGACACTGGTCGCCGCGTCGACGCTGATGATGCTGCTCACGAATCCGGTGCGGCTGATGTTGGGCTATCTGCTCGGCGCGCTGATGACGAGCGTCACGCTCGGGCTGGTGATCGTCTTTTCCCTGGAGGGCTCAGATGCTGTCAGCACGACACAGAACATGCTGAGCCCAGTCGCCACGATGGCGTTGGGAGCGATCGCCCTGGTTGCCGCGTTCGTGCTCGGGACCGGCCGTGATCACAGTCTTGCCGAGCGCCGGCGAACACGCCGGGGTGCGAAAAAGGACCAAGGGCCGCCGAGATGGCAGCGGGCGCTCGGGAAAGGTTCGGCACGGATCACGTTCGCAGTCGGGGCAATGCTCACACTGCCCGGCGGCGCCTACCTGGCGGGCTTGAGCCGGATCCACAAGCTGGACTACTCGACGGCGGAAACCGTCGTGGCGGTGCTCGCGTTTAACCTGATCATGTTGGCGCTGCTGGAGGTCCCGCTTGTCTGCTTCGTGATCGCCCTGACTGGACGCCCAGGGCGATCGATCGAGCGAAGGTCTGGATCGGGGGGCATGCGCGCCGGTTCGCGGTGACGATGCTCACGGCGCTTGGTGGACTGCTGGTGATCAAGGGCCTGATCGAACTGCTGAGCTGACACCGCTGACGGCCCGCTGTCACCCCTCGCCGGAGGACGAATCGGCAAGCACCTCTTTCGCCAAACCTAGGTGCGGCAGAGAACCCCCATCCCGGCTGGCTGCACGCCGACCGCTTGTACTACCGTCGGCTCGCGGCCCGACACGGGCGCCGCTTCGCGGCTCGCTTCGCTCGCCCGGACGGGCCGGCCTGACTTCCCGATCGCCCCGATCGAATGGCAAGGAAGGTTGCAGGCGCGGACCCGTCAGAGCGCTCCAGCAAAGGAGCTACCAGCCAGCCATGCATTCGGGCAGGTGGAGTATCGCCCCCGGCGAATCAAGTAACCGCTGTTGCAGTGGGCGCCGTCGGCGGTCGCTGACCGTCTGAGCAGCATCAAGCCAAGTACTACGCGACACAGCTCGCTGCCTGCTACGCCGCCCTCGCCGGGCAGCGTTCGAACGCTTCCGCTCCTCGGGTGCGAGGCGCCACTGACGGACTTCTGCCGTTTCCTCGAATCGAAGACAGTGGCGTCTCGCGTCCAGCCGGTAAGCAGACCTCAGTCGATCAGCTTGGGGCGATTCTCTTGCCGTATGCGATCAGTCCGTACATCGCGAGGATGTCGAGCGTGAAGATCGTCAGCGACCAGAACGGGTACGCGGGCATCATCATTAGCTGCACGATCGAGTTACCGGCCAGAACGACGACGCCGGTCCACCGTGCGAACTGGTTCTTGAGGAACACGCCGCAGCCGACGGCCCACTCGAGCATGCCGATGCACAGTACGACCCAGCCCCAGGTGTTGAGGCTGCCGGCGACGTAGTGGGCGTTGGCCGTGAAGAAGTGCGCGTTGCTGATCGCGGCGAGACCCATGATGAAGTTGATCGTTCCGATCATCATCAGCAGCACGCCCGCGAAAGTCACCCAGCCGTAGCCGCGATCGTCATCCTCGGTGTACTCACGAGTTGCCGGTGCTCCGTTGCGGCCCACTTGTGCGGGTCCTTGGGGAACTGAAGAGACGCTCATGTTGCCCTCCGATGTTTGGCTAGCGCACCCGCCCGCCATCGATCGATGAGTTGCGGGTGCAGGCCGAGGCTACGCGCTGGCAGAGCACGCATCATGTTCGCGCGGGCGTTTCACCCAGGTGATCGCGAACGCGGGGACGACCGAGAGCGCGCTGTCCGTTCGGCGACTGGCGGACCGATCCGCTGAACATCGAGCCCGGGCGACGGCCCCCCGGCGATCGTCGTTTGGTACGACAGACAGCTCCCGCCACTTCATGCAGCGCACCTTCCAAGACTCGGTCGGAGCGGTTAGGGAGAACGGCGTCTCGCCTTCTGCCCGCTCGGCTTCTTCCCCGCAGCTCGTGGTGGAGTTAGCGGTTGAGAATGGGCAGCCACGACGACCGGACTGGCGAGGCTCGTGAATGGGAGGTGGGTCGCTGCGGCCTGAAAACCACGTTACATCGAAGTCGACTTTGCGAGACCGAGGAGGTGTCCGACCACGCCGTCAACCACGTGCAAGCCGACAGCGACGACGAGCGTCGAGCGCACGAGCGCGTCCAGGAAGCGGTCCCATCGGCAACTCATGGGAAGACCGCGGGCACATCCGTGTCAGCGGGTGAGGTGCGCAGGTCCCGTTCCAGACGAGCGATTGGATCACCTGCAGACGCCGCTGCGAGCCGCCGACGGTCCTCCAGGCGCGGGCCGTGGGGGCGCCCGTTCTGTCCCGGATCTGATGGGGTGGCGGTTTGAAGCTGAACCGAATCTCGGCCCCCGTGCTGCAAGGATATGTCGCAGACGATGGCGGACGTTTCCCAGCAAGGCTCGGAGGGCCGGCACGATTCTGACGGCGAAGGCGCGCCGCTGCCGATCGTGGAGGCCAAGCTCGCGGTCCCGAGTGTTCGTCGAGGCCTCGTCGACCGGCCGCGGGTTGGCTCGGCGCTTGACCCTGGCCGTGACGCGCCGCTGACGCTCGTCGCGGCTCCTGCCGGCTACGGCAAGACGACCGCGGTGCGCGCCTGGTGTGCGACCGTGGACGCGGCGCTGGCCTGGGTCACGCTCGACGTCGGCGACAACGATCCGGCCCGGCTGTGGAGGTACGTCGCGACGGCGATGGAGCGGGTGCGGCCGGGGCTCGGGCGGGATGCGCTGCGGCGGCTCAGCGTGGCGGGGAGCCCTATCGAGGTTGCCGTCGACGAACTGATGAACGGCGCAGCCGCGGTCGGGAGCGAGCTGATCGTCGTGCTCGAGGACTTGCACTCGGTGACCAGCGAGGAATGCCTGTCGTCGATCGGCTACGCCCTCGGGCAGCTTCCCCCGAACGCGCACGTGGTACTCCTCGCACGTGTGGATCCGGCGTTGAGGCTCGCGCGGTTGCGTGCCGCCGGCGCGCTGGTCGAGGTGCGTGCAGCCGATCTCGCGTTCACTAACGCCGAGGCGCGCGAGCTGCTCGTGGTTCTCGGTCGTCTCGAGCTCGCCGAGGAGGAGATCGACATGCTTGTGGAGCGCACCGAGGGCTGGCCGGCTGCGCTCGTCCTCGCGTGGCTGTGGCTTCGGAGTGTCGAGGATCCGGCGCGGGCCGTGCGGGCGTTCGGAGGAGACCACCGGTTCGTGGCCGACTACCTGAGCAACGAGGTTCTCGCGGCGCTCGACGAGGACGATCGCATGTTCCTCCATGGCGCCGCGATCCTCGGCGAGTTCACGGCGGAGCTCTGCGACGGCGTGCTCGACTGCACCGATTCTGCGACCCGGCTCGCCGAGCTCGAGCACTCAAACCTGTTCGTGTCCAGGTTGGAGCGAGGGGGCTGGTTCCGGATCCACTCGCTATTCGCCGAATATGCCGCGGCTGAGCTCGCCTCGCTCGAGCCGGGCGCACCGACGAGGATTCATCGGCGAGCCGCCGAGTGGCTCAGATCGCGAGGGTTGCCGGTCCAGGCCGTCGAGCACGCGGCCGCAGCTGGCGAGCACGAGCTCGTCGCCCAGCTAATGGTCGAGTGCCACCTGCCTCTGATCAGAAGCGGCGCCGGACGCACGTTGCTGCGCTGGGTTCGGACGCTGCCCGACGACCGGGTCCTCGAGCACCCGGAGCTTGCCGTGGCGGCCGCGACGGCCACGATGCTGATTGGCGGCCAGAGGCTCGAGCAGCGCCGCTTGCTGGCGCTCGCCGACCGGGCCCGCGACGGGCGGCCGGAGCAAGTCGACGCGTACGTCGAGACAGCGGCGCGGCTGGTGCGCGCGCTCACGATCGATGGCGGCGTCGGGCAGGCGGTGCTCGACGGTCGACGTGCGGTCTTACTCGCGGACGGTGACGCGGGCGAGATCCTTACCGGAGCTCTGGCCGCCTACGCCGGCGCGCTGTTCTTCGCTGGCGAGCTGGAGAAGTCGTCGGCGGTGGCGATGCGCGCCCTCGAGCATCCGGCGATCGAGCGGAACGTCCCGAGCCTGGTCGTCGCCCGCGTGACGCTCGCGCTCATCGCCATCGAGCGCGGACGGCTCCCCTCCGCAAGAGGCCACGCCGAGATGGCGAAGGCGGCCGTGGGCCGGATCGGCACGAGCCGAAGCTGGCTCGGAGCCAACGCGTCGGCGGCCCTCGGCTCGGTGCTGGCCGCCGAGGGAAGCCTCGTCGAGGCCGAGCACGAGCTCGCCTCCGCGGACCACTTCTTCACCGACGAGGTGGCGACGCTCCACCACACGTGGCTTCTGATCCTGCTCGCCCGCGTCCGCCTGCGCCGCGGCCGTCTCGCCGAAGCCGAGACGACGCTGCGGTCCGCACGGGAGGCGCTCGGCGAGCTGATCGACAGCGGGCTCGTTCCAGCGCTCGTCGACGAGGTCGAGCGAGAGCTCGAGACGGCGAGAGGCCGCGCGTCCAGCGGGGAGATACTCGAGCCGCCGAGCGCGGCCGAGCTCGCCGTGCTGCGGCTCTTGGCCGGCGACCTTTCGACCCGTCAGATCGGCGAGCGCCTGTTTCTCTCCCCGCACACGATCCGGTCGCACACCACTGCGCTGTACCACAAGCTCGGCGTGCACTCCCGGTCGGACGCGGTCGCCCGCGCCACTGCGCTTGGCTTGCTGGAGCAAACGCAATCACCCATGTGAATAGCCGTCGCTTCTCGCGAGCGCTCGGTCAACGGTGCAATGCTCGGAGCCGTGGCTGATCGGAACTATCGGCTGATCGTCGAAGGAGAGCTCAGCGACCGCATGACGGTCGCATTCGAGGGCATGACCCTCACGCGCGCGGAGGGCAACACCGCGCTCACGGGCAAGGTTCGCGACCAAGCAGAGCTCCACGGTCTGTTCCAGCGCGTGTCCGACCTCGGACTGACGCTACTCGAGGCGAAGGCGATCGACGACCAGATGAAGCCCGGCTAGGTCGCCGGGCGCCGCCCCCCGAGGCGCACCCGACGACGAGCTACTTCGGACGCGGGCTCGTCGAGGTTGAGAGGAGATAACGATGAATGACGTGGCGACACAGCAACCAGCACGGAGACATGCGAGGGCCAGTGGCGAGCAGCCTGCCGATGTGTTGGTGGTGTTCGGGATCACGGGTGACCTCGCGCGGGTGATGACGTTCCGGTCGTTGTACCGGCTGGAGCGAGGCGGCCTCCTCTCCTTCCCGATCGTGGGTGTGGCGGTCGACGATTGGACATTGGAGCAGCTCGTCGAGCGGGCGCGAGAGTCGATCCTCGGCACGGGCGAGGAGCTCGATCCGAAGGTGTTCGAGCGGTTCGCGGCGCGGCTGTCGTACGTGCAGGGCGATTTCGGCGACGCGTCGACCTATGAGCGAGTTCGTAAGGCGATCGATGGCGCGAGAGCGCCGGTCTTTTATCTCGAGATCCCCCCGTTCCTGTTCGCGACGGTCGTCAAGGGGCTCACGGACGCCGGGTTATCGGACTCGGCGCGAGTAGTAGTCGAGAAGCCGTTTGGTCACGATCGCGACTCCGCTCACGCGCTGGCCGAGGAGCTTCACCAGTACGTGGACGAGTCCCAGCTGTACCGGATCGATCATTACCTCGGGAAGATGGGTCTCGAGGAGATCCTGTTCCTGCGCTTCGGCAACCGGATGTTGGAGCCGGTCTGGAACAGCAACCACATCGAGTGCGTGCAGATCACGCTCGCGGAGGACTTCGGCGTCGAGGATCGCGGGCACTTCTACGACCCCGTCGGCGCGCTGCGCGACGTGGTCGTCAACCACCTGATGCAGGTCGTCGCGACAGCCGCGATGGAGCCGCCCGCCGGCGGCGACGCCAAGACGCTGAAGGACGCGATGGCCGCCGTGTTCCGCGCGATCCCGCAGGCCGAACCGGTCCATTACGTGCGCGGACAGTACGACGGCTACCTCGCTATCGACGGCGTCGCTCCCGACTCGGCCACCGAAACGTACGCGGCGCTCCGGCTCGAGATCGAGAACTGGCGCTGGTCCGGCGTTCCGTTCTTCATTCGCACGGGCAAGCGCCTACCGGTCACGCAGACCGAGCTTCGTCTCGTGTTCAAGCACGCGCCGCAGCTCGGCTTCGCCGGGCTCGCGCGGCGGCCGGATCCCAACCAGTTGGTGATCAAGCTCGACCCCTCGACAGGGGTCCGGATGGTCCTTGACGCGCGCCGCGCTGATGCTGCGCGGGCCGCGCCGATCTTGTTCGATGTGGAGTTCGCGGAGATGGGCGGCGAGGGTGCGACCCCGTACGAGGTGCTGTTGCACGCGGCGGTCCTCGGCGACAGCATGCGCTTCACCCGTCAGGACCAGGTCGAGGAGACGTGGCGGATCATGCAGCCCCTGCTCGACGCGCCGCCTCCCGTCCATGTCTACGAGCAGGGAACGTGGGGCCCCGACGCTGCCGGTGCACTGGTCGCGGACCACGGCGGGTGGCGCGACCCGTGGGTGCGGTCATGAACGCTGTGACGCCGAGTCCTGAGGGCGGTCCTCCGAGCGCTCGTGTGTCGTCGCCCTTCCCGCCGGCCGCCGACGACGCGTTCCGCTCGAACTGGCACACGGGTGCGTTGATCGCGCTGGACGGCGCGATCGATTGGCCGTGTGTCACAGACGGGAGAGCGCGGATCACGCGCAATTGGAGAACTCAAACATGTCAGAGGGTGTGAGGGATATGACAAAGGTGATCATTGTCGGTGGCGTTGCTGGTGGCGCGTCGTGCGCGGCTCGCCTGCGCCGGCTTGACGAGAAGGCTGAGATCGTGATGGTCGAGCGCGGGCCGTATGTGTCGTTTGCGAACTGCGGGCTGCCCTACCACGTCGGGAGCGTGATCGAGCACGAGTCGGACTTGCTGGTCGCGAGTCCGCAGCTGTTCCGCGGGCATTTTGCGGTTGATTGCCGGACCGGCTGTGAGGCGATCGGTGTCTCGCCGGGGGAGAAGACCGTGCAGTTGCGGGACGTCGCGTCGGGCGAGGTGAGCACCGAGGCCTACGACAAGCTCGTGCTGTCCCCGGGCGCGCCGTCTATCCGGCCGCCGCTGCCGGGCATCGACCTTCCGGGCATCTTTCCGGTGAGGACCGTGCCCGACGCGCGGGAGGTCCGTGAGTGGATCGAGCGAGGGACGAGCTTCCTGGCCGGGATGGAGAAGTACTCGGGGTTCCAGACCGTGCGGCCGGCACGGCATGCGGTCGTGATCGGCGGAGGATTCATCGGCCTGGAGATGGCCGAGAACCTCGTTCAGCGCGGGTTCGACGTGACCGTCGTCGAGATGGCCGATCAGGTTCTCGCTCCGCTTGATCCCGAATACGGACGCCTCGTCGCGGATTTTCTCGAGCTCCACGGTGTGCACGTCGCGTTAGGGGACGGCGTGGCCGGCTTCGAGCAGTCCGAGGGCGAGACGCTCACCGTGTCAACGCAGGCCGGCAATCGGTACCCGGCAGATCTCGTGATCCTCGCGCTCGGCGTGCGACCGGATACCACATTGGCGCGGATGGCCGGGATCGAAGTCGGTGAGCACGGCGGGATCCGTGTTGATGAGCAGATGCGCACCAGCGATCCGGACATCTTCGCGGTCGGGGATGCGGTCGAGGTGCGTGACTTCGTCACCGGCGAGTGGACCCTGATGGCGCTTGCCGGGCCGGCGAATCGGCAGGCCCGGATTGCGGCCGAGGTGATTACGGGGCGCGATTCGCGGTTCCGTGGCACCCAGGGCACCGCGGTCGTGGGGCTGTTCGGCTCGACCGTCGCGTGGACGGGCGCGAACGAGAAGACGCTCGAGCGGCTCGGTGACAGCGACTTCGAGAAGGTCTACCTCTATCCGAACTCGCACGCGGGGTACTACCCCGGCGCCAAGCCGATCGCGATGAAGCTCCTGTTTCGCAAGTCTGACGGACGCGTGCTCGGAGCGCAGGCAGTCGGCGAGGATGGCGTGGACAAGCGGATCAGCGAGCTTGCGCTCGCGATCCAGCTCGGCGCGACTGTGTACGACCTCGAGGAATGCGAGCTCTGTTACGCGCCGCCGTTCGGGAGCGCGAAGGATCCGGTCAACTTCGCGGGAATGGTCGGCGCCGGTGTGCTGCGCGGCGACATGCCCGTCAGCCACTGGGACTCCGCGCACGACGGATTCCTGCTCGACGTGCGCGAGCAGGTGGAGCTCGCCGTGGAGCATGTGCCGGAGGCCGTCAGCATCCCCTTGGGCGAGCTGCGTGCACGCCTCGACGAGCTCCCTCGGGACCGTGAGATCTGTGTGATCTGCCGTTCGGGCCAGCGTGCCTATTACGCAACGCGGATCCTGTTGCAGGAAGGGTTCGACGCCAGAGTCATGTCCGGAGGCATGCTCTCGCACGCGATCCTGTCGACAGTCTGAACCATGAGGTCCCACGCTTTGACTGATCATCAAGCGGGCACCCCGGGGGCAGCTGGCGTCGCCACCGTCGCCTGCACGACCGAGCAGACGCTCCTCGGGGAAGGGGTCCGGTGGGACGCCCGCCGCGGCGAGCTGCTGCGAGTGGACATTCTCGCCGGACGTGTGCACCGCGACCGGGTTCAGGATGATGGAAGTCTCGTCCCGGTGCGCGTCTACACCGTGCCCGGGACGGTTGGTGCGATTACGCCCGTCCAGGGTGACGAGGGGTGGCTGCTCGCCGCCGGACGGGGCTTCGTTCACTTGAGACTGGACGGCTCCCTGCGCACGCTCGCCGAGGTGGCGCCGCCCTCAACCAGGATGAACGACGGCGCGTGCGACCCGAGGGGCCGGTTCTGGGCCGGGACGATGGCCGAGGACCACCACGCCGGAGGCGGAGCGCTCTACTGCCTCGATCAGCGTGGACAGACTGAATTGATGCTGAGCGGTCTCACGATCCCTAACGGACTGGGCTGGAGCCCTGACGGCAACACGATGTACCTGGTCGACAGCGGCCCGCACGTGGTGCGCGCGTTTGCGTTCGACCCCGACCGGGGGACGATCTCCACCGGGCGGGTGATCGTCACCGTGGCTGAGGAGGTCGGAGCACCGGACGGGATGACCGTCGACGCCGCCGGCGACCTGTGGGTAGCGATCTATGGGGGCGGCCGGATCCAACGCTACTCGTCAGCCGGTGAACTGCGCCAGGCGATCGGCGTCCCAGCCAAGCAGACCACGTCGTGCGGGTTCGCGGGGGCTGGACTGAACCGGCTCTACGTCACCACAGCGACCGAGGACTGGAGCGACGAACAACGTCGCGACGAGCCCGCAGCCGGGCTCGTTTACTGGTGCCACACGGATTGCACGGGCGTGCCGGCCGCGCCGTTTCGCCCGGACCCCGACTGGTGGCAGGAGATGACCTGGTGATGGTTGCGTAACGGCCGCAACCTCGCCTGGGACTCCCCGTTGGAGGGAGATATCGAGACTTGCATCCACGACCGGATCGCAGGACCGGTCAGAACGAGCGAGCCGACGTGGTAGGCGCCCCCGAGGTCGACACGCGACCAGCCAAGCCAGCGTCGCGCGAGCCCCACTCGCAACCGGGGCCTTGGGGTAGACGACGAAGCACGCTGCCAGCAAGGACCAGTTTTCAAGAACGCCGGAGGTAGGCAGTCGCTTGGCCCCAAAGGCAAGACGAGCCAGGGCGGCGCACGCTTCTCTGATGTGCCCGAGCGGACTCGCTCCGCGGACGATGCCGTCCGGAAGATCCTCACCTTGTACGGGCGTAAGACCGCTGGCCTATGCGTGCCAAGAACGAGCGCTGGGACTCGCGACGCTCCGCCCGCAGCGTTCGTGTTCACCCATGTGAAACCCCTCGTGTTGCCGAACCGAGGGCACGCGGCGACGTAGGCTCCAGCTACGAAGGCATCAGTCTCAGGAGTCGGGGATGACGCTGTCGCCGCGCCCACCGGCGCTCGATCAGCGCAGACGCTGGCGGTTACAGATCGGAGGCAACACATGGTCGATATCAACGTTGATGAGCTCGGGCCGGTCGACTATTTGGTGGTCGGATTCCCAGCGGACAACGCGAAGTTCTCGGGCGAGATGGCGTCCGAGCTGAAGGCGCTGATCGACAGCAACACCGTCCGGGTGCTTGACCTCGTGATGGTCATCAAGGGCGACGACGGCTCAGTTGAGGCGTCCGAGCTACGCGATGCCGATGACAGTGAGGTTGGCGAGTTGCGCGCATTGGAGCGGGACCTCGCGATTCTGCTCGCAGAGGAGGACATCGAGGAGATCAGTGCAACGCTTGAGCCTGGTAGTGCGGCTGCGGTCTTGGTGTGGGAGAACACGTGGGCGGCGCCGTTCGGCTCGGCGGTGCGCAGGTCGGGCGGGCAGCTGGTCACCAGCGGCCGGATTCCGACCCAAGCGCTGATCGCGGCGGTCGAAGCTGACCGCCAGGCCACAGGAAAAGGAGCATGACGATGGGACTGCTCGGAGATAGAAAAGATCGACCCGGCTTACTCGGCAAGGTCCGCGAACGGCGCGAGGACCGGCACGACGATCGGGGTGAGCGGCGAGATGACCGGCAGGATGACCGGGGTGACCAGCGCGATGACCGGCAAGATGACCGGGACCACCGGCGCCGCGGACCAGGGCTGCTGCGCCGATAGCTCCAAGGAGGCAGTTCATGCGAGCGCAATGCCCCGACACCCCGTCCCGCACGGGCTGCCGGACGAGACCCGGATCGCCGTCTCAGGTCGATGCTGATCGCGGCTGAGATCAACGCTGTCCGCGGCCGGATCCGCGGTCCCCGCGACTTCATGGGATCGGTGACGTCGTGAACCGGCGAGCAGCTGCGATCACGTCGCTTGTTCTGCTGACGGCGTCTGTCGCGCTGGCGGTGATCGTCGGCATACAGCGATTCCCGCGCGGCCTGACTGTGCTCGCGTGCGTTTTCGCCCTGTGGGCGGCATGGTGGGCGCTGGTGCACCGAGGCGCCGCGCGCTACGCCGCCGCGGCGGGCGCTGCCGTGCTGCTCGTAGGCGCGGTGGTGCTGGTCGTGCTCGAGGGCCGCGTGCTCGAGGACGCGCTGATCCTGGCGGGGCTCGTGCTCTCGATCGCAGCCGCTCGCACGGTGTTCACCGACCACGCGGCGCTCCCGGCCGCGGCTGCGCCGACGCGCGCGGTGTTGTTCTACAACCCGAAATCCGGTGGCGGGAAGGCGGAGCGCTTCCATGTCGCGCGCGAGGCACGCGCGCGCGGCGTCGAGCCGATCGAGCTGCACCTCGGCGATGACCTCGCGACGCTCGTGCGCGACGCGGTTGAGACCGGCGCGGACGCGGTGGGCGTCGCCGGCGGCGACGGCACGCAGGCGATCGTCGCCGCGATCGCCGCCGAACAGGGACTCCCGTACGTGTGCGTGCCGGCCGGGACACGTAACCATTTCGCGCTCGATCTCGGCGTCGATCGCGACGACGTCGTCGGAGCTCTCGACGCGTTCACGAATGGGGGCGAGCGGCTCGTCGACCTCGCCGAGGTCAACGGCCGCGTATTCGTCAACAACGTGTCGCTCGGCGTCTACGCCGAAGCCGTCCAGCGCGAGGGCTACCGCGACGCCAAGCTGCGCACGATCGCCGAGACGATGCCGACGGTGCTCGGCACCGGTGGGGACGCGCTCGACCTGCGCTTCAGCGGCGCCGACGGCCGCGAGCAGAAGACCAGCGCGGTCGTGCTCGTCTCCAACAACCCATACCGGCTCGGCCGCGCGATCGCCTCCGGCACGCGCCCGCGCCTCGACGGCGGCGTGCTCGGCATCACGGTCATTGGAGCAGGCGCGGCCAGAGACGATGGAAAGCGCGTGCAGCAGTGGTCCGCACCATCGTTCGACGTCCGCTCCAACGGGCCAGTTGCGGCCGGCATCGACGGCGAAGCTCTCAAGCTCGACCCGCCCTTGCGCTTTGCAACCAGGCCACAGGCCCTACGCGTGCGGATCGCTCCCCAGCACCCGGGCGCCTCCCCATCCGCGAACATGCCGGAAAGCCCGTGGGACGCGATCCGCGCGGTCGCCCGGATCGCCACGCACGGTTCGTCCTAACGCCACGCGGCCTCAGCGCCCCGACCCCTGCTGCAGCCGTTCCTCGCGCCATGTTGTGCCGACGCTGCGCTGATGCCCACGCGCCTGCGGGCTCGCCCCTCGCAGGGCGAAGATTGACGCCGATGACCGGCGCAAGGGCGACGAGTGCTCGATCGTGTCTGGGGCGTTGACGCCGAGCGGCCCTTGGACGCCCGGCGCGGTGATCGCGATCAACGCGAGCAGGATCACCAATGAGAGTGCTCTCCGGTGCGACGTCACGCGCTCACTGAGCCCGTCGCGCGCCCTCAGCCTGCCGACGGAATGGATCGGCAGGCGTTCGGGAATGTGGCGCGGTTCGCGTCTGGGGAGCCGCACGAGCGCGCCGGGAGCGCGCAGGCTATTGCCCGCACGCGCCCGGGCCGATGGCTCAACCGACTGCTCTATGGGTCGTCCGCGTCTGGCCTCGCCGGCTGAGCGTCAGGCTTGCTGGTCATCGGATGCCTCAGCGCGTTCCGCCGCTCTTGCGCCGGGCCGCCATAGGCTGACGAGCCCAGCGACGAGCGTGACCAGGAAGAACTGGCCGGTCAGCATCTCGAACACGGACAGGATCTGGCCGATGTCCCCGGCCGGCACGAGGTTGCCGTAGCCGGTGGTCGTCAGCGTCGTGTAGCTGAAGAACAGATAGTCCCGCGCCTGCGCGTGAGAGACACCGGAGAAAACATCGCCGCTGACCAAGCGTCCAAGCGCGAAAAACAGGAACCCGAACAGCAGGCCGAGCAGCGTGAAGACGCTGATCGCCCCCAAGATCGTCCGGAAATCGACCATCGCGGACGGAACGACGCGGCGCAGGATCGTGACCGCCGCCACCGCCAGCAGAAGCGAGTCGACGACGAACGCCGCGCCCAGCAACGCATCTGACGAGAAGGCCCGCGCGAGCGCGGTTGCGAGAACCGCGGCCAGCGCAGCCCCGGCCGCAAACCGCACGCGCCTCAGTGGCACGTCCGAGCTCGTCAGCGCGATGATTGCCGTGAGCCCGGCGATCGCGACCGCCACGACGCGCCCGCCCCATCCCTGTGGAGGCAACGTCATTGTCACCACGAACGTCGTGAGGATCAGGACGAGAACGAGTCCGTAGGCATCGCCGATCCGCTGGACGAGCTGAAGCCGGGTCTCGTGGCTCGGCCCACGCGCGAACCGGCGCGGCCGCGCGGATTCTGGTCCCTCGACGGGCACACCCGAAGATTCGCGCCTGTGCGGCACGTCCCTGCCCCCATGTCGCGCGGCGACACCGACTTCGGAGCTGGGAGTGAGCTGCGCGCCCGAGCGGCCTCTCGCTTCGAAACGCACTGGGCGTGTCGCCGGCGATGAATGCTGCAGATCGCAGATGCTCGGAACGGTGCCGGGGCGGTATGGGTGAGTCGTCTTCGCTACGACTCAGTACTTCGCTGCGATGTGCTGGTGGGAATGGTCCGGCTCGTGGTAGCCGCGCCGCTTCTCGCGCGCGGGGAGCACGACGCGCTCGCGCGCTGGAGACTTATAGGGGATCTGCTCGAGCAGGTGGCTGATGATGTTCAGCCGGGCGCGCTTCTTGTTGTTGGAGTCCGCGACATACCAGGGGGCGAACTCGGTATCGGTTGCGGCGAACATCTCATCACGGGCCCGGGAATACTCATACCAGCGGCTGTAGGACTTGAGATCCATCGGCGACAGCTTCCAAACCTTGCGCGGATCGTTGATCCGCGACTCGATCCTCCGAGTCTGCTCTTCCTGACCGACCTCGAGCCAGTACTTGAGCAGAATGATCCCGGAGTCGACCATCGCCCGCTCAACCAACGGCGCCAGCCGCAGAAACCGAAATGCCTCGTCCTCGGAGCAGAAGCCCACCACCCGCTCTACGCCCGCCCGGTTGTACCAGCTGCGGTCGAAGATCACGACCTCGCCGGCCGCCGGAAAATGCGACAGGTAGCGCTGCACGTACATCTGGGACTTCTCGCGCTCGGTCGGTGCCGGGACCGCGACCACCCGGAACACGCGAGGGCTCACCCGCTCGGTGATCCGCTTGATCACCCCGCCCTTCCCGGCAGTGTCACGCCCCTCGAACACGACGCAGACCTTGATCCCCTCGTGCACGACCCACTCCTGGAGCCGAACCAACTCGCCCTGGAGACGAGCGAGTTCACTCTCGTACCGCTTGCGGCCAAGCTTCTCGACCGTCTCCGCAACCGTCTTCCTCTGCTTCGTCCGACTCATGTGGCCGCCCCTCGATGAGACGCAGGGAATACGCGCCTGCGCAGATCAGTGTTGACACGCAATACGCTTCCAGAACCCCTGCCGCCGGCCATTCGTACCTCAACCGCACCAACTTTGCGTATCGTTCGTGCCAGGCGGGCCGTCACAGGTCGCGCGCCGTCACGAGGGTTGGAAGCGCGCCGTGCCCCGCACGTCGCGTGTGGTGTGCACGAAAGGTGTGACTTAGCGCTCCTGCCGACAAAACGATCACAGCCCGCCGGCAGGGCGATCTCATCCAGAAGCTGACGATCTGCAGTCGACGCTGCCGCGACGTTCATCGTTGCCACCTCACGCGCGCAGAGCGGCCCGTAGCAGTACTCCGACGAGCTCGCGACAGGCGCTTGTGTCAGAGGCCTGTCTCAGCGGTGATCCTCCCCGACTTCACGGCTGCCGCCAGGTCGTGATAGTCGCGATCGTTCTGATCGGCATACGCCTTGGAGAACTCGACAATCGCGCGGTCGAAGCTGTCGCCCTTCCCGAGATAGGCGGCGATCGCGATCCGATCGCCGCTGCGGGCGTGCGCGCGAGCGAGCGTCCAGCCACACAGCTTGCCGTACGTGGCCATGCCTTCCGGGACCATCTGCTCGATCTCCGCGGACCCTTTCCAGTCCTTCAGCTGCCGGACGTAGAAGTCGCGGGCCTGTCCGTCGAGCCCGGCGTCGACGTGTAGCCAGCCGAGGAAGATGTCGCTAGTGGCCTGCATCAACCGCTGCCCGATGACCACTCGCTCCCCGTGGTTTGGGAACTCGCTCGGTCCGAGGAACTCCTCAAGTACCGATGCTTCGGCTTCCTTGATCTGCAGGAACAGCGGGTCCTGGCTGTCGCGGCCGAGCAGCAGCGCAATCCAAGCGCGCGTGCCGACGCTCCCGACCCCGACCACTTTGCGCGCAAAGTCGGTCAAGTCGAAGTGCTCGAGCAGCTCGCGGCGGTCGAACTCGAGCGTGTCGCGATATCCGCGCAGCAGCTGATGAAGCTCATCGAAGAGCCGCTCGCGCTCTTGGCCCTGCGCGAGCTGCTCGATCGGCACGATCAGCGGCGACTGATCGACGATCTGCACCTTCCCGTCGACGACCTGAGTCAGCTTCGCGAACGCGGTCATGCTGTCCTTCGTGCGAGCCTTCGCGAGCTGCTTCTCCGCTCGTTTCACCACCCTGGGCTTGAACTGCGAACCAAATTCCTGAATCGCGCTCTCGATATCCAAGTGCGAGTACCACACATCGAGATCCTTCATCCCGGCGAACTCCGCCATTGCCGTGCGGTACCGGCCGACACTGTCAAGCACGATCTGGTCCTGCTCCTTGGCGCGAAAGCCGTTATCCCGCGCCGCGATCAACATGCTCACAGCAAGGCGCTTAACATCCCACTCCCACGGCCCGGGAAGCGTCTCATCGAAATCGTTGACGTCGAACATCAACCGCCGCTCGGGCGAGGCGAACACCCCGAAGTTCGACAGGTGCGCGTCCCCGCAGCACTGCACCGTCAGCCCCGACCGCGGCGTCGCGGCGAGGTCATGCGCCATGATCATCGCCGCCCCGCGATAAAACGTGAACGGCGAGACCAGCATCCGCCCGTAACGGATCGGCACCAACTCCCGCACCCGCGTCTTCGCCTGACGCTCCAGCAGCTCCACCGGATCAGCGCGAGTCGACAGCGGCTCGAACAACGCATGACGAGCGCGCGGCACCTCTTTACGTGCCGCCTTCCCACGCGCGACCCGCTCCGCCACCGACAGATGCGGCACCGCCGCGATCGATTTCGCCCTAGCCATCGACGCGGTCCTTGCGGCTCGAAGCCCCGCTGCCATTCTTGGCTGTGGTCCTGGTTGTGGGCGTCATCGTCGCCGCCTTCTCTCGGTTATCACTGGCGCCCAGACAACGCTGGACCTGCGTTCAGGTTCGCCGAACCGGGCTGGTGTGGCATCACCCCGAACGGATGACAACCGTCGAAGGGATGCGTGCCCGCCCGCACAAGCACGCCCCAGATCGGCGCGACAGCCGGAAGCCGGCGGGACTTCGCAGAGATACGCGAAGCATCCAGGGCTCCGTGGATGGCTGATCTCGTGCGCCCGTAGAAACGGCGGCGCTGTAATCGGAAACGATCCGAAGATCCCCGGGCGCGCATAGATCTCGAGCGACTCGTCGATCGTCTCGCTAAAGGAAGGTGGAATCGAGCGGCTATTGCAACAGGAGCTCTGCGAGCTGTTCGGTGGGCTTGTAGAAGCCGAGGCGTTTGCGGGGTCGGTCGTTGAGCTCGTCGGCGACGCGGTCGAGATCGAGCTCGCTGTGGACGCTGAGGTCGGTGCCCTTAGGGAAGTACTGGCGCAGCAGTCCGTTGGTGTTCTCGTTGCTGCCACGCTGCCACGGGGCGTGCGGGTCACAGAAGTACACGTCGATCCCGGTGGCGAGGGGGATCTGTTTCCATTCGCGCATCTCGATGCCTTGGTCCCAGGTCAACGAGCGGCGTAGCGACTCGGGGAGCGTCTTGATCTTGGTGGCGATCGCCGGCACGACGTGTTCGGTCTTGTAGCCGTCGGGGAGGTGCACGAGCATCGCGTAGCCGGTGGCGCGCTCCACCAGCGTGCCGATCGCGGTCTGGTTGTTCTTGCCCAGCAGCAGGTCGCCCTCCCAATGGCCCGGGATAGCGCGGTCATCGGCCTCCTGGGGGCGCTGGGCGATGTTGACCATGTCGGGGATCCGGTTGCGACGCTGACCGGTCCTGCGGCCCGGCTTGCGCAGCGTTCGCCCGGTCCGCAGATACCTCGTCAGCTCGCGTTTGAGTGCGCCTCGGGAGGTGACATACAGCGATTGGTAGATGGTCTCGGCCGACACCCACATCTCCGGATCCTCGGGGAACCGCATCCGCAGCCGCGCCGCGATCTGGGCCGGAGAGTACTTGCGCGCCAGGTCCTGCTCGACGATCGCACGCAGCGCCAGGTTGACCGCCAGCTTGGCCGGCTTGGGACGGCCGGCTCGCTGCCACGCCAGCGCGTGCGCGCGGCTGGGGCGATACTCCCCACGCGAGTCGGCGTTACGACGCAGCTCGCGAGAGATCGTCGACGCAGAGCGACCCAACCGCCGAGCGATCGCTCGCATCGACTCCCCTTGGGCCCTGAGCAGCACGATCTCCTCACGTTCGGCAAACGTCAAACAGCGCCCTTTCAGATGGCGGCGCGGCGGGGGCGAATCCCGCCGCACGCCGCGATCCACCGCCCGCCCTTCTCACGGTAGGTCCCGACCTCCTTCGCCGCGTCAGTGACCGTCTCACCCCGCGCCAGCGCGCCCCAGAACACGTCCATCACCTCGGGCAGCATCCGTTCGCTGAACACAACCATTCTCAGCCCTCCCAGCTCGTGAAGCGTTGGTGGGGTCAGCCAGCCAGCGGCCGACCCCGAGCACACACCCCACGGGGTGTATCCATCATTGGCGGCTCCCACCGAGGCCGACCCCGCAACCAGCGGCAAATGCCCGGACCGGGGCTCCCGCGGGGTTCATTCCCCGCCTCCGAACCAATCGTCCGCACGCGCACGATGAACGCGCGCGCCGGCCACACGCGCCCGCGCGCGCGAAAAATCAACGGCGTTGTTGATAACCCTTCGGGTTACCAACAACTGAACGACCAACTGCCTACAACTGCTTCAACCTCTCCTGATCAAAACTGGGTGTTGCGATCACCGCGAGGAACCAAGGAACCGGAACGGTCAGGCCATAAGAAAGCACCGATCTTGTCCAGCCATCCATCCGATTCACCCCGACTGCGCACTGCTTGATGCAAGATTCAGGCGGGTTCGGTCGAGACGCCTTGTCTACGTGAGTGGTGGCAGGCCGTCAGCGATGAGTTTCGCGCCGAAGACAAGGAACAGCACAGCCATCACGGCGTTGTTATGGAAGGCGAGCCAGGTCTTCATCTCGTCCAGCTGGGCCTTGGCGTGATCGCCGCCGAGCAGGTAGTAGACGACCGGGCCCGCGATCGTCAGGCTGGCGATGACGACGAACACGATTAACGAGCCGATCGCGTCGGCGCTCGAAAGTCCCAGGGCTGCCAGTCCAGCGCCTGCCGCGGCCGCGAGCATCAAGTTCTTCGGGTTGACTCCGGCCAGCAGAAGGCCGAGACCGAGCGCCTTGACGGGGCTCAAGGGCGTCGATGCCCGCCATCCACTTCGGCATCTCTGGCTCGGTACCGGGGGCCGGGCGCGTGCGCCAGTTGCGCGCGGCCAGCAGCAGAAAGAGGACGCCGAACACGATCTTCCCCCAGGCGATCGTGTCAGAGGTCGTGCTGTCGGTGGCGGCGTTGGCCTGGTCCGCGAGGGCATAGGCGACGCCGCTGACGACGGCGAGCGCCAAGACCCAGCCGAGCAAGAACAACAACCCGTTCGCGCGCGCTCGCCGCGAGAACAGCATCAGCGTCACCGCGATGATCGGCACGGGGCTGATCGCGACGCCGACCGCGAACGTCAGGACCTCGCTGATTCCCTTTCCCATCGACATCACCCGTCCGTTGTCGAGCGCGTCCATTGCGCGATAGGAGTCCAAAGTGCAATTGTCAGCCCCGCGCGGACATCGCGTCATCCGGATCAGGTGACAGCAGCGAACCGGCTCAGGCGACCGAGTGACAAAAATAGGGTCGCTTCGGCAGATGCCGCAGGACGCTCGACAGTGCCCAGATGGCGCGTATCGAAGCCGCACTGCAACCGTATGCGTGGAAGCGGATTGCCGTCCGAGCCGTCGCCTTCCGGGTCGTCCCGGCGATCGAAATGGTGAAGTCGCCGCGGACGACGCTCGAGCTTGATCGTCGAGCGGGCGCTCTCGGCCTGTCGCCGGCGCGGCGTGACGTCGCGGGGGCGGCGCGCCACACCGCTGCCGCGCTCGAGAGCCGCACGCCAGCTCCCGGCGGCGGGAGATCGATCTGGCCTGGCCTCTCGACAGCAGCGGGTGGCGGCCGGGGGCACCGGTCATCCGTTTCGGATGATTCGCGAGCGGCGGAGAGACACAACGATGGCAGTTGCAATCCGCGATCAGGAGCGATCGACATGTCGCTGAACGAGTATCCATCAGGCTCGTCCTTCCCCGGTGTGATCGGCCGGACGGCCGATGAGTCGTCGCCGGCGTGGCCGGCGCCGGTGCGTGCGCCGGAGGGCGCGCCGAACGTGCTGTTCATCGTGCTCGACGACACGGGCTTCGGACAGTTGGGCTGCTACGGCAGCCCGATCGCGACGCCGAACCTCGACCGCCTGGCGGCCGGCGGGTTGCGCTACAACAACATGCATACGACGGCGCTGTGCTCGCCCAGTCGCTCGTGCGTGATCACCGGCCGCAACCATCACAGCAACGGGATGGCGTGCATCACCGAGATGGCGACGGGCTACCCGGCCTACAACGGGCTGGTCCCGTTCGAGAATGGGTTCCTGTCCGAGATGCTGCTGGCGCACGGCTACAACACGTACATGATCGGCAAGTGGCATCTGATCCCCTCAAGCCAGGAGACCGCCGCCGGACCGTATGACCGCTGGCCGCTGGGCCGGGGGTTTGAGCGCTACTACGGGTTCCTGGGCGGCGATACGAGCCAGTGGGACCCGGACCTGATCTATGACAACCATCAGGTCGAGCCGCCGAAGAGCGCCGAGGAGGGCTACCACCTCACCGAGGACTTGACCGACCGGGCGATCCAGTTCATCTCCGACGCCAAGCAGGTCGACCCCGACAAGCCGTTCTATCTGCATTTCTGCACCGGCGCGACGCACGCACCGCACCATGTGCCGAAGGAGTGGGCGGACCGCTACAAGGGCGCGTTCGACGACGGGTGGGACGCCTACCGCGAGAAGGTGTTCGCGCGCCAGAAGGAGCTCGGGGTCATCCCGCAGCAAACGGAGCTCTCGCGACATGACCCCGACGTGCCCGCGTGGGAGTCGCTCAGCGACGACCAGCGGCGGCTCTACGCGCGGATGATGGAGGTGTTCGCCGGGTTCCTGAGCCACACCGACCATCACATCGGCCGGCTGCTGGATCACCTCGAGACGATCGGCGAGCTCGAGAACACGCTGATCATGGTGATCTCGGACAACGGCGCGAGCGCCGAGGGCGGTCCGACCGGCACGACGAACGAGGCGCAGTTCTTCAACAACGCGCCCGAGCCGTTCGAGGACAGCCTCGCGGCGATCGACGAGCTCGGCGGGCCGAAGCACTTCAACCACTACCCGTGGGGCTGGACGTGGGCGGGCAACACGCCATTTCGGCGCTGGAAGCGCGAGACCTACCGCGGCGGCGTGTCGGACCCGTTCATCGTGCACTGGCCGAACGGCGTGTCCGCAAACGGCGAGCTGCGCGAGCACTACGCGCACATCATCGACATGGTCCCGACCGTGCTCGAGGTGCTCGGGATCGAGCCGCCGACGACGATCCGCGGGGTGCCGCAATCGCCGCTGCACGGGGTGAGCTTCGCGCACACCTTCGACGATCCCGCGGCCGACAGCAGACGCACGACGCAGTACTTCGAGATGCTGGGGCACCGCTCGATCTACCACGACGGCTGGCGCGCAGTGTGCCCGTGGCCCGGTCCGTCGTTCGCCGAGGCCGGCAGGCCGTTCGGCGCGCCGATCTCCGCCGAGACGCTGGCCGAGCTCGACGCCACCAGCTGGGAGCTCTACCACGTGGCCGAGGACCCCGCCGAGAACCACAACCTCGCCGCCGAGCACCGCGACCGGCTGATCGCGCTGATCGCGACCTGGTACGTCGAGGCCGGCAAGTACGGCGTGCTGCCGGTCGACGGCAGCGGCGTCGCGCGGATGGCCGGAGAGAAGCCGCTGATCGCCGCGCCGCGCGACTCGTTCGTCTATTACCCGAACACGCAATCAGTCCCGTTCTTCGCCGGGGCGCGTGTGCTCAACCGCCCGCACAGCATCACCGCCGACGTCGAGATCCCCGAGACGGGGGCCGAGGGCGTGCTGCTCTGCCAGGGAACCTCCGCCGGCGGGTTCACGCTCTACATCAAGGACCGCCGGCTGCACTACACCCACAACTGGGTCGGCCGCGAGCTGCTGCACCTCGCCTCCGATGTCGAGTTGACACCGGGCAAACACGAGCTGCGCTACGAATTCGAGCCGACCGGCCAGCCCGACCCCACGAAGGGCCACGGAGCGCCCGGCCGCTTCCAGCTCTACATCGACGGAACGCTCGCCGGCGATATGGACGTCCCGTACACAACGCCGTTCGCGTTCAACCCCGGCGGGCTGACCTGCGGTGCTGACCCGGGATCAACGGTGAGCGACGACTACAAGGCACCGTTCCGCTTCACCGGCACGCTGCACACAGTCACAGTCGATCTCAGCGGTGAGCTGATCCACGACCCCGAAGCAGAGCTCAAGCTGCACATGGCCCGCCAATAGCGACCAGCGCGCGAACACGACCCCAGGGCGTCATCTCGGCAATGCCTACGACCAGTCATGCTGGTGTCCAGCAAAGGGTGGCGACGGCGACGTCGATGTCGCCGACAGCCGCGTGTCGGACCGACGCCTCCGGGCGCACGCGGTCACCAAGGATCGGTGTCTCACGGATGAACTCCGACGCGAGGCGCTCGTCGCGGATCAGCAAGCGCCGGGCCTTGGAGCTCCGGAACGCCGCGTTGGCGCACATCCTGGACGACACCGGTCTGATCCAGGATCGTGACCTGCATGAGGTTCCGCTCGCGTGTGTCGTGGTCGCACCGAAGTGCACCCGAGCGCGATCAACCGAGCCCAAGGTCCTGGGCCAGTCGAGGCGCGCATGAATTCGTGGTCAGAGGATCCGCCGTGCTCGGCGCACTGCTCATCATCAAGGGCGTCGCCGACCTGGTCACTTGAGCGACCGAACGCACCTGGTACTCCCGATCTCGGCTGGCGAGCTGTTCGGCGCTCGCTGCCTCCATCGGAAGGAGCGAGGCTCCCGCGTCGGCCCCGGAACCCCGCCCCGCCGTCGTCGCGCGATCTCGGCAGGTATGACCGCGGGGTTCCGTCGTCTCTCCACCCGACCGGTGCCGATGTCAGGGCGCGTGACGCGCCCAGGCGGTTTCTTCGAAATGCGGCCGACACGCGGCTCCGACAGGTACGTGGCAGTCGTCCGAAACAGGTGAAGACGGCAACGACCCCTGCACCTGCGCTGGGCCATGAGGTTCCGGCTCGCGGCAAGGATTCTGCCTCTGCATGACACAGCTCGCACGATCGCTTCTGTCCATTTCGGAGGAGCGGTTGCGCGCCATGCCTTTGGCGACCTCTCGATCACGCCGGCCGCCGACGCGTCGCTATTCCTTTGCCACGGTCGCGATCGCGGCTCGGTGCTAGCTCGCGATCGCTTCGACGGATACGTAGCAAGCAGCGCCCCCTGACGACTCTTGCGACCCCAAAGCCGCTGGCCGATCTGGGGTTCGGAGTGCTGCCTCGGACGATCAGCGACACCGCGATGCTGAGCGCGGCGATGCGCAGCGGCACTGTCGCTTCGAGGCAAAAGCAGGCGCCTCGAACACCGGCCACCGGACAGCTGCAACGGGGCCTAGAAGCGGCAGCGAGCGCCCCACCGCTGTCCCGTGAACCTTGGGCTTCTGCGACGAGACGCGCTTTCCGCGCAATGCGGGTGCTCGAGCTCCACGCGCCAAGATGCCCGACGCGACCGCAAGGAGGTCTGTTGACGGGCGAGGGAGCGGGCGGCTCAATGCACGGTCGCGAAGGCGATGACCGCGACGCGGCCGGGGTCGGCTGCTATCGCACCCTGGGTCGACTCCTCAGCAGGATCGAATCGCCGAGGTAGCCGGCCATGCTGGCCAACACGCGCCCCCACTGCTCGTGAAAGACACGCTCGATCAACCAGCGTCTTTCATGCCGTGGAGATGCACCAATGGACGGACCTCCACCACCCCGCCGAGCCGAGCCGCGGGGCAGCGAGCCGCGATCTCGAGCACCGGATCGAGACCCTCCGCCTCGAAGAGGTAGAAGCCGCCAAAGACCTCCTTGGTATTCGCGAACGGGCCGTCTGTGATCAACGTCTCGCCACCTTCTACGCGCACCGCGCTCGCCGTCTCGATCGACTGCAGCTGAGCACCGCCAATGTAACCCGGGAGCTGCGCGATCTCGAGATACTCGCGAGTCATCTGCTCCAGTTCCGCAGCACTCAGCCCCTCATAGGTTTCTGGCTTCTCATAGACCAACACCGCGAACTGCATACGCCCTCCTTGAAGATCGTTATCAACCCTACGACGAACAGACACCGCCGCAGGGGACAGAACGTCCGCGGCTACGCCTGCAGGACTACGTTTAGATGGCAAGTTGTCGCGATCCGAGTCGGCCGCTGTGGCGCCCCTCGCCACGAGCGAGTCCGACGGCCGGCACGATGACGGCGATGGGCCTGGCCTGACGCGCCCTTCCCTGCAAGCCGCGCCGAGCAGGAGGCTGCTTCACGGAGGTTCGTCCGTTTCCGGTTCGCATGAAAGCTGTCCCCTAAGCATGCGCCGGTTCGTCGTGAGGGCGACAATCCACTCTCCTCAGTAGGAGGTTTCAGATGAAGTACGCCATGTTGATCCACGAAAAGCCAGGCTACGTCGAGGCGCTGGCGGAGCGCGAGCAAAAGGCCGTGTTCGCCGAGTACATGGCGCTGACGGAGGACCCGCGCGCCCGGGGCGGTGCGCAGCTCCAGCCGATCGAGACCGCGACGACGGTGCGCGTGCAGGACGGCCAGGCGCTGACCACCGACGGCCCGTACGCCGACACCAAGGAGGTGTTCGGCGGCTACTACGTGTTCGAGGCGGACAACCTCGACGAGGCGATCGAGCTGGCGGCGCAGATCCCGGCGGCCCGTCTCGGCGGGGCGATCGAGGTCCGGCCGTTGGTGGAGCGCTAGCCCTGCTGGAAGAGGTTTTCCGCGACGAGTGGGGGCGTGTGCTCGCCTCGCTGGTCGGTTTCCTCGGCGATTTCGATCTCGCCGAGGAGGCCGCCCAGGAGGCGTTCGCGGTCGCCGCGGAGCGCTGGCCCCGCGATGGAGTTCCGGCCAACCCTGGCGCGTGGCTGACGATCACCGCGCGCAACCGGGCGATCGACCGGATCCGACGCGAGCGGACGCTGGCCGAGAAGGCCCGGCAGCTGGAGGTGCCCGAAGTGACGATGGACGAATTTGACGACAGCGTGATCGAGGACGAGCGGCTCGAGCTGATCTTCACCTGCTGCCATCCGGCGCTGGCGCTGGAGGGGCAGGTTGCCCTCACGCTGCGGGCGCTCGGTGGGCTGTCGACAGAGGAGATCGCTCGCGCGTTCTTGGTCTCCGAGGAGACGATGAAGCGGCGCCTGTCACGTGCGAAGGCGAAGATCAAGGCGACCGGGATTCCGTTCGCCGTCCCGGCCGAGCATCTGCTGCCCGACCGCCTGGACGCGGTGCTGGCGGTCGCGTACCTGATCTACAACGAGGGCTACTCGGGCCGCGTCGACCTGGCCGGCGAGGCGATCAGGCTGGGCCGTGTGCTCGCCGCGCTGATGCCTGACGAGCCCGAGGTGCACGGACTGCTGGCACTGATGCAGATCCATCACGCCCGGCGCAGGGCCCGGTTCTCCGGCGATGAGCTGGTGTTGCTCGAGGACCAGGATCGGTCGCTCTGGGACGCGGAAGAGATCGCCGCCGGGCGCACGGCGCTCGAGCGCGCGCTCGCCCTGCGGGGCCGCGGGTCGTACGTGCTGCAGGCCGCGATCGCCTCGCTCCAGGCCGAGGAGCGGATCGACTGGAACGAGGTCGCCGCGCTGTATGGCCAGCTTGCGCAGATCACGCACTCGCCGGTGGTGGAGCTGAACCACGCGGTCGCAGTCGCCGAGGCCGGGGTCAACCGAGCAGGCGCTCGAGATCGTCGACGGCCTCGACCTGGACGACTACCAATACCTGCACTCGACGCGCGGCGAGTTGCTGCGCCGCCTCGGGCGGCCCGTCGAAGCCCGCGCGGCGTATGAGCGTGCGCTGGAGCTCGCCCGCTCAGAGCCCGAACGTCGCTTCCTCGCCGGCCGGATCGCCGCGCTGTAGAGCGACCCCCGGAACAGCCGACCGACGCCCTGTGGCTGTCCCCACGGCGCCCTCCCGTTCGGTCGCCAATGCGTAGCGATCACGCGACTCGGAAGGACAGCGAGATGACCCAGTCACGCGCCCAGATCACACGCGAGCTCGACCGCCGCACGGGCGACGGGATCGAGGTCCAGCTGCTGTGGTGTCAGAACGACGGCGCCGTGAGGGTGGCGGTCACCGACGCGAAGACCGGTGAGACGTTCGAGCTTCCGGTACGCGAGGGCGAGCGCGCGCTCGACGTGTTCCATCACCCGTACGCGTACGCGGCGCGGCCACAGCATCGGCGTGTCCCCATCGCGGCCTCCCATTCGTCGTAGCGACAACAACCCCGAGAGGAGGCAGCGATGCAACCCCACAACAACATCCAACCTTCTGTCCCTGTCCCGACCGCTGGAGGTCCGATGACGTCCACATCCGCGAATATCAATCGCTGGCGCGCGTTCGCGCTGTTGGCGGTGTCGTTCTTTATGACGGTTGTCGATCTGACGATCGTCAACGTCTCGCTGCCCACGATCGGTCGCGATCTGCATTTCAGCGCGACCAGCCTGCAGTGGGTGGTGACCGCGTACGCGCTCACGTTCGGCGGCTTCATGCTGCTCGGTGGTCGTGCGGCGGACCTGCTCGGCCGTCGCCGGATCCTGATGGTCGGGCTGTCGTTGTTTACGGCGGCGTCGCTGGGAGCCGCGCTGTCGACCGGCGAGATGTCGCTGATCGCAGCGAGGGCCGTTCAGGGGCTTGGCGCGGCGATCATGCTGCCCGCCGCCCTGTCGATCGTGATGAACATGTTCGCCGAGGGCGCCGAGCGCAACAAGGCACTCGGGATCTGGGGTGGGCTCGGTGCCGGCGGCGCGACCGTCGGTGTGATCGCCGGCGGGCTTCTCACTCGCTACGCCGGGTGGCAGTACATCTTCTATCTGAACGTCCCGATCGGGGCCGCCGCGCTGGCGCTCGCACCAAGAATCGTGCCCGACAGCCGGCTCGCCAGCACGCGCCGGCGGTTTGACGCGCTCGGTGCGATCGCGGGTACGGGCGGGATGGTGCTGCTGGTCGACGCGATCTCCCAGGCACCGCAGTACGGATGGGGCGCCACGCGGACGGTCGCTCTGCTAGCGGCATCGGTGGCGCTGCTGGTCGCGTTCCTGGTGATCGAGGCCCGGGCGAAGGAGCCCGTGCTGCCGCTGTCGCTCTTCCGGCTGCGCACGCTCGCCGGCGCGAACGCGGCGGCCCTGCTGTTGGGTGGCAGCTTCTTCTCGTTCATCTTCGTCGGCACCCTGTACATGCAGCAGGTGCTGCACTACAGCGCCCTGCAGACCGGTCTCGCGTGGCTGGCCACATCGGTGACCTCTGTCGCCCTCGCTGGCGTCTCGCAGGCGTTGGTCACCCGCGGCGGCGCCAAGGTCGTGATGGTGATCGGAATGACGCTGATCGGCGTGGGCGTGCTGTGGGCGACCCAGGTGCCCGTTCACGGGCACTTCCTGGCGAACCTCGCCGGCCCGTTCGTCGTTGCCGGCGCCGGGACCGCGTTCGCGTTCATCCCGATCTCGATCGCCGCGCTCGCCGGCGTCTCAGAGCACCAGGCCGGGCTCGCGTCCGGGCTGCTGAACACCAGCCAGCAGCTCGGCGGAGCGATCGGGATCGCGATCGCCTCAAGCCTGGCGGCGAGCCACACCCAGACGCTGCTGCACGCCGGCAACGCCGCACCCGCGGCCCTCACCGGCGGCTTCCGGCAGGCGCTCTGGGCGCTCGTCGCGATCGCGCTGCTCGCCGTCCCGGCGATCTTCGCGCTCGTCCGCCGCGACGAGCTGTCCGACGCGGTTGGCAAGACCACGATCCGCGAGCCGCAGCCCGTGCTGGCCGGCGCGAACTGACCAAACCAAACCACCCCCCCAACAAAGCGAGACACACATGTCCGCGCTGCGCGGTCTTCCAGCCGCCGGACTCGCGCCAGTTCGCACACCTGCACAAGGATCTTCGCGCCTCACGATCCAGCCGCGTCGCCGCGTGCGTGTGCCGACCCGGATCGAGGGCCGGTCTTGTTTGCCGGGCAGACCCGCGCCCGGCTGGTTGGCGGTGCGTCTGGTTTCGATCCCCGCGCACAGCGAGATGGCAGACGAGCCCTCTGCATGGGCCGGCGCCGTCGTCGTCGTTGAAGCCGGCGAGATCGAGCTCGAATGCAAAGAACTGTTCGGCGCGGATGCCGGGGCTTCGCCATCCTGATCAGGGGCGACCGAGATTCCTAGCTGCGATCCGCTCGACGGCAAGCACAAGCCGGAAAACGGCCATCTCGACTCGGCCGTCGACACCGCTCCAATGCCGCTGGAGGAGCACCCCGGATCGGTCCGGAATGAGCTGTCGAGCCGCCGTCAAGCTAGCACTGGAGCGCGTCGAGCGGGTCGGTGGCGGCGACCGGTTTGCCACGTTTGCACTCGCCCTTCGCGCCCGGAGGTCGACTGCCGCGTACCCGCGGAATCACGGAAGCAGGACGCATCCGCGTCGGCGCACGCTGTCCCGAGATTCGCCGCGAGCAGGGCCCGCACAGCGTTCGGCCGACCTGTTCGCAGAGCGTTCGGCTGTGAGACGCGCTTGACAACAGAGGCCGTTTGCACATCCGTCCCGGTGCAGCCCGAACCCCGGCTCCAGCTGAAGCCGCGCAGATCTGAAGGCCGCCACGACGGTTGGCTGATGACTACCCCTCGGCGGCGAACGCTGCCGCCATCAGCCGGGCGTCGCGGCGCTGGAGCGCAGGGTCGCGTAGCGACCAGGCAAGGAGCCACAGGGCTGCCTTGTGATGCGAGGAGAGCAGCGCGGCGTCGATCGCATCCTCCACGCGCGCGAACGCTGTGTCCTGCTGCATCATGCTCTCGACCTGCTCGTTGGCTCGGTCGAACGAGAGTCGCGCGGCGCATATCATGCCCACGCTCCCTTCTGGTCCCGCGGCTGATCAAAGTGCCAGACCGACAGTCCCGATAGCGAACAACGGAACTACCACAGATCGATCCGCTTGGCGAGACGCGATCCCGCTGTTTGCGGACGAAGCAACATAATTCGACATCGCTCGCCGGCGGGCGCGTGAAAGCCACCAAGGTCTTGCACAGCTGCCGGGTTTCGCCCAGCAAGACCTTTCGGCGGCCTGAGCGAGCGCCAGCGCGCGGAGCTCGCCGGGCGCCTGGACCGGTAGCGGTGACTCGTGCAGCCACTTCGTGCTCCGAGTCAGAGATCCCGCCCGGCGTCAGGACTCGATGGCCGGTCTGGGCAGGAGACTATTTGGAGGGGCGAAGCTAGTGGGCGACGGTAGTCCGCCTTGGATGCGCTACCGAGCCGGGACACTCAGACACGGCGAAAGGCCGTCATCCGACTTCTCCTTGCAGAGAGATCTTCTTGACGATCTTCCGTCTTACTCAACCTTCCCTTGCGGACAAGGCGGGCCATCGATCAGTTGCGCTTCCGTGCGAACCGGGTTCGAAGGTACCGTCCGCACGATGCGCGTCTCGCTCTCCAAGCAGCTGGTGTGAACAGGACGTCTCGAGTCGCCTTGCGCACTGACCTGGCGCATCCGCCGGTCGGCGAGCGAGAGTATGAACCTCCCGGCCTGCTTATTGCAGCGCGTCGTCGAGTTCGTAGATCATGGTTCGGACCTTGTCAGGAGACGCGAGGGACGCGACATCGTCGGCGCACGCACGCCCCTCAGGCGTCTGAAACGCATGCTGCAGCTCCGTCATGTCGTCCCAGTCGAGCTCCGCGATCAGGTAGAACGCCGCACCATCGCGAGTCGGCGCCGGGTCCCGACTAATCGTGTACCGGCGAAGCCCAGGTAGCTTCTTCGCGAGAGGGATGTGGACCTCACGGTAATGGCGATCAAACAGGTCCGGATCATCCGGTCTGTCGTACACCGCCAGAAGTCTGACCATCGCTACCGACCTCCTGCTGTTGGAATTCGCCTGTGGGAAGCGCTTACAGCCGTTAATTGGAGCCTAGTGCTCGTCGCATCACACACCCGCGAGCCGGCAGCAGATCTCTGCGCTGTCGCCGCGATCTGCGACAGACGCGTTGTTGGCCAGACCTGAACACCTGCGCGAGCAGCAAAGGAGGGCACACGGTCAGAGCCGCCGTATTCCCAATTCCGAAGGGGGTGGCGGCTCGGCCCGAATGTTCAGATGGTCGCGGCCGCACCAACCGTCGGCCTGAGGTCCAGCACTGATATTGCGACGCTTGCCCGGCGCATGCCCGCCCGCGCGGGCGGGCATGCGGGCGTGTGGCGCGTCAGCTTCGTCTAGGCCTCCCGGGCGCGCTCGTAGGTCAGGTGAGCGAGACCGTGACCGATCGTCTTCGTGCGAACCAGGCGGAGGGGTCGCTTGTCGCTGGTCTCGCCGAACAGCCGCTCACCCGCGCCGAGCGCAACCGGGAAGACCGTCAGGCGCAGTTCGTCGACCAGGTCGTGCTCCATCAGCGTGCGTACGAGAGGGCGGCTGGCGTACACGACGATCTCCCCCTCTTTCTCCTGCTTCAGCTTCAACACCTCGCTGATTACCTCGTCCCTCAGGACGGTCGCGTTGGTCCATTTGGGCTCTTCGAGGGTCGAGGAGACGACGTACTTCGGCAGGCTTTTCAACCTGTCCAGCCACTCGCCGCTTTGGGATGACGACCGTGTCGCGAAGTACTCGTCGCTCCGGCGGCCCATCAGCAGCGCCTCGGCGCCTTGTGCCTCGGCGAGCTCGAGCTCAGCCCACGCATCCCAGTCCTGACCGATGAACTGGATAAACCAGCCGCCGTGCCTGAACCCTTGCTCGCCGCTCGGGTCCTCCACGACGCCGTCGAGCGAGACGTTTTGGCTGACCACAATCTTTCCCATCGTGAATCTCCTTGTTTGGACTTGTGGACGTTGCGTGTGTGTTGAGGCGCTCGCGACGGGGGAAATTGAGCGGCGAATTTCTGGGCGCACCAACGTCATTACGGTGATGGCGGTGAAAGGACTAGTCGGTGCGAGGATGCGATCGTGACCAATCAGATGCTCGAGCGTGCACGCGCTGGCGACGAGGATGCGTTCCGCGAGCTGACCGACCCGTACCGGCGTGAGCTCCAGATCCATATCTACCGGATCGTCGGGTCGGTCCACGACGCGGAGGACCTGCTCCAGGAGACTCTCCTCGCCGCTTGGCGTGGCCTTGAACGCTTTGAAGGCCGCGCGTCGGTCCGTGCCTGGCTGTACCGGATCGCGACCAACCGCGCCCTCGATGCGCTGCGGGCGACCCGACGCCGCCCTGAGGACTTCCAGCGGATGACCGCGCGGCCCGAGCCCACCCGCTACGGAGAGGCGATCTGGCTAGAGCCCTTCCCCGATGTCCTGCTCGAGGGCATTCCGGACCAGGCTCCCGGCCCGGAGGCGCGCTACGAGACCAAAGAGGCGATCGAACTAGGGTTCATCGTCGGCCTTCAGCACCTGCCTCCGCCCCAGCGCGCGGTGCTCGTGCTCCGCGACGTGCTCGGCTACCACGCCGAAGAGGTCGCCGAGATGCTGGAGACGACCGCACAATCGGTCAACAGCCTGCTGCGCCGCGCCCGGGCGGCATTCGAGTCGCGGCTGCCGGCCGCCGGACGCGAACGGGCGCCGCTGACCAACTCCAAACGAGAGCGCGACACCGTCGGCCGTTTCGCCGACGCGATCCAGACCGGCGACATTGAGAGCCTCGTTGCCCTCCTGACTGATGACGCATGGCTCACGATGCCGCCCGAGCCCTACGAATACCAGGGTCCCGCCGCGATCGGCTCGTTCCTTAGCGAACGCACGATCACGCGCGGCGCACCGTTGCTGGTGTCCACCCGCGCCAACACCCAGCCAGCATTCGGCGCTTACTTCCCAGCCCCCCAGACCGAGATCGCGAGACTGTACGGATTGCTCGTCCTCACCCTCGAGGGCGACCAGATCTCCGCCGTCACCTGGTTCGGCGGCAGCGCCTTCTCGCAGTTCGGGCTGCCACGGATCCTCCGATAGGAAAGCGTTCCCCGGGGCACGACTCACGGGCTCGCCCGCCGCGGGGCGCCCGCGCCCTCGTTCGCGGGCCGACGGTCTGACGCGACTGCGCTTAGCACGTCTATGCTAATTTTAGCTCACATGAGCAAGGGCGAGTCGAGTCGAGCCTCACGCGGCCTCGAGCAACGCTCGGCGACGTTCACCGAGACTGCGCGCCGGGCGCAGATCGTGCAGGCGACGATCGCGACGATCGCGGAGGTGGGGTTCCGGCGTGCCTCGTACGCGCAGATCGCAGCGCGCGCGGGACTGTCGAGCACCGGGCTGATCTCGTATCACTTCGCAAGCAAGGCGGAGCTGATCGACCATGTCGTGGCCGAGGTCGTCGCGGCGGGACAGGCGTTCATGGTGCCGCAGATCGAGGCAGCGGCCGCGGGCCGCGCCCGGTTGCGCGCGTACATCACCTCCAATCTGGAGTTCATGGCCCTGCACCCGGGACATGTGCGAGCGGTCGCGGAGATCCAGAACGCGCTGCCGCGGGAGCCGGGCGGGCAGACGGAACCGTATGCGCCGCGTCACGCTCGCGGCCTGGCGCAGCTGGAGGGCTACCTGCGTGAAGGTCAGCGCATCGGTCAGCTGCGGCGGTTCTCAGTGGTTGTGATGGCGCTCGCGATCCGGGCCGCGATCGACGCCGTGGCCTACCGGCTGCGGGACGAGCCGCAGCTCGATCCGGTCGCCTACGGCCGCGAGCTCGCGACCGTGTTCGATCACGCCACGGCTGCGAAGCCACTGGGCGCTGCGGGCCGGTCGAGTGTCACGCAGGAGGGCTGAGCCGTGCCGGGCGGATATGTGCAATTGGTCGTCATCATCGGGCTGTACACGCTGTTGGTCCTGTGGCCGCCACGACTCCCACGAGGACTCGCGTTCGCGCTCTTCTTCGTCAGCCATCTCGTCAACGAGCTTCCCGGGCTCGCGCTGGGGGCGCTGCTCGCCGGCACGGTGCTCGCGCTGATCGGGGCCCATCCGATCTCAGCGGGCGACGGGGTCCTACTCGCGCTGGCGGCGCTCTCAGCGCTTGGCCTGCTCGAGGTCATCCGGCGCGGGCTGATGACAGCGCCGGTGGTCGAGGCGTCGCTCGACAAGGAGCTCGGCCGCGGCTGGCGCTCTGCGGCAGGGCCGGCAGGCCGGTCACTCCGGCTTCGGCTGGCGCGCGAGCTGCTCGCCCCGCTGCCGCTGCGCCCTCGGCACATTCAGCGGATCAGGAACCTCACCTACGGAGAGGCCGGACTGCGCAACCGCCTCGACGTGTATCGACCTCGCGGCTCCGTTGGGGGCGCCCGGCCGGTGTTGCTCCACTTCCATGGTGGCCACTTTCAGATGGGCGGCAAGAGCCGAGAGGCGCGCCCGTTGCTGCACCGGCTCGCCAGCCACGGCTGGGTCTGCATCAGCGCCAACTACCGGCTCGGTGAGACCGGCCGGTTCCCCAATTCGCTGATCGACGCCAAGCGGGTGATCAGCTGGGCGCGGACACACGCCGCTGAATACGGCGCCGACCCCTCGATGCTGATCGTGGCAGGAAGCTCGGCCGGCGCCCACCTCGCGGCGATGGCCGCACTGACCCCCAACGAGCCGACGTTCCAGCCCGGCTTCGAGGACGCCGACACCGCCGTGAGCGCCGCAGTGTGCCTGTACGGCTACTACGGCGAGCGCGGCGCGGGAGCGCTCCCCTCCTCGCCGGAGGCCTACCTCAGCCGCGACGCGCCGCCGTTCTTCATCGCGCACGGAGTCAACGACCCGCTCATTTCAATCGAACACGCCGACGAATTCGTGCACGGGTTGCGCGCCCGTTCGACCCGCCCGGTCGTCTACCTCCGTCTGCCCGGCGCAGAGCACTCCTTCGACCTGTTCCACTCGCCTCGCTTCGACGCGGTGATCGACGGGATCGAGCGCTTCGCCATGTGGCTGCGCGCCATGTTCACGCCGGCCTCGAAAGCTGAAACCATCCCCGCTCCTGGCGAGCTAGACGGGACGGAGGCGCCGCGAGTGCGTTGCCGTCCGATCGGTTGGCGAGGGGGGCCGGCGCGTTGAGTGGCACTCCGGCACTCCTGTCTCAGGCCCATGCGGAGAGGACGGCGACGCTGAACGCTCCCCGCCCTTATCGGCGGCCCTTGGGCCACCCAACCCGCTATCGCGATCGCCGGTGTTGCGGTGGCTTCCCATCTCGTTGAGAGACATTTGCCGAAAGGATGCTGTCTATGTTCGCAAGAGTTCAAACCCTCCACCAGCCGGCCGACAAGCTCGAGGGGGTGACCGAGGCAGGGCGCCAGCAACTTCCGGCGTTGCGCGAGCTCTCGGGCTTCAAGGGCTGCTACTGCCTCATCGACCGCGACAACGAGAAGGCTCTGGTGATCTCTCTCTGGGACACCCTGGAAGACTTGCGTCAGTTTGAGGCGCCGACCGCTCTGCGTGAGCGCACCGCCGCGCAAGTCGGCATCAAGCCGCCACCGAGCGAACTCTTCGAGGTCGCCCTCCAGGCGACCTGACACACGTCGCTCGCGAGGTGGAGGAGAAATCGGTGACAGACGGGGCTCAGCCAAGTCGGCCAACGCGCGGGTAATCCCCACCAAGCCGGCCGCCGAATCCCGGGACCTACAGCCTGCCCGCGCCGACTTGCGCGCTTTTCAGTGCAAACGAGGACCGGGGCTCAGCCTCTAGATGCATCCGGCGACGAGTGCATTCGACATGTAGACCGCAACCGAGCGGACGATCCCAACGGCGACCGAGTGATCGTGCGGATCGTCGACGTCCGACGACTCCTTAGCGGCGAATGCAGTCGCCAGCAGCCGTCGCAGTGAACCTTCCTGTTGTGCGACGAGGCTGCGCCAGCAAGGAACGGCGGCAGAGGACGCTCGGGACCGTGCGCTGGTCGGTCGGCTTGTGTAACAAGACGCGCAATCCGCGGGCAGCAGGGAAGTCGGCGTCGCGACCGGGATACTCCTGACGAAGGCGAAGCAGGTGTCCGACGATCGGGCGTGCGTCGCGGGATTACGCGTAAGCGGCGCACGCCGGCGTTGGCACCGCATTTCGCGGAGAGTCCCGTAGCTCTCATATTCGGGGTCATTGCGTGTGCCGCGATCATCGTTCTCGGCATTCGCTTCTTCCTGCAACCACGCCAGGCGATGCTCGACGTCGGTACCGCCGCGGATAGTCTCCGTGGCCTGACCGAGATCAAAGGCGCCCGGGACATCACCTGCGGGGTGGTCCCGCTCGTGGTCTGGGCGTCGGCTGGCACCACGACGCTGGGCTGGGTGTTGGTTGCCGCGGCGATCACACCAACCGCAGACGCGCGGATCGTTCTCACAAACGGCGGGAAGCTCTCGAGAGCGTTGGGCGTCCACGGTTCACGGCAGGACTGCTCGTCGCGGCGGGTCTCGTTCTGGCGCTGGGATGAGCGAGCCTCCGGTGACTGACCGGCTGCTCACCGCTGCATGCCGCTCATCCTGCGTCGGTGAACCCGTCGATGCGTTTCCCGCGCGGATGCTCGCGAACACGGGTCTCATCGACGCGCACCGAGCGAGGAGACGATGACACACGTGGCGCGAACGACTGGAGGCCGGCGGGGGGCTCGACCCATCATCGCAAGGGTGATCCGGACATGGGTTCCGCGGTCACGTTCCCGGTGGGGTCGTGGTCGAGGGCGCGACTGGGGCAAGGCCGCTGATCATCAGGTCGATCTGACGGCGCGCGAGGCGCTCCCAGTCGCCCGTCCCCGGGAGTGGCCGGGAGAGCAGCGACGCGGCCACGATCAGGTCCTCGGGACTCAGGTCTGCACGCAGTTCCCCTGCGCCCTGCCCACGCTCGATCAGTCCACGCAGCACGATGCGAACCTGTCCCTGGCGCTCGCGCGTGGCGGGGGTGAAGATCACCGGCCCGCCGTGGAGCGGCAACACGAAGCGCTCGCGGTCGCGCAGGGTGGCGAGGAAGAACGCGCGGACGCCGTCCAGGGCCGAGCCCGGGTGCGCGGCGGCCGCTCGTGCGTTGTCGACCGCGAGGCCGAACGAGCGGTACACCAGCGCGCCGAGCAGGTCCTCGCGGGTCGCGAAGTGCCGGTAGACCGTCCCGACTCCGACGCCGGCGTGCTCGGCGATCCGGGCGATCGGGACCTTCTCCCCGTCGCGGCGGATGAGCTCGGTGGCCGCGTCAAGCACCCGTTCGCGGTTGCGAAGTGCGTCTTTGCGCGGCTGACGGGCGGCGGGATGCGGCACCTGGTCACATCATTACCGATCAACCGGACGATATCGTCCGTATCATAAGCGGACGATATCATCCGAAACACATGACTGCCCAGGGAGATCCGATGGCAACGACACGACTGAAGACGGGTGTAGACGACAAAGCCGTGGCGGTCCGATGACCGCTCTGTCAGAGGACGACCGCACCCGCGAGCCGGCGATCGCACGCCCCGAGGACCCTGCCCTACTGCATCTGGCGGTGGTCGGCGACACCTACACCGTGCTGCTCTCCGGCGAGCAGACCGCCGGACGGTTCGCGATGCTCGACATGCTGATCCCGCCGAGCGGTGGTCCGCCGCCGCACCGGCACAACTTCGAGGAATGCTTCCGCGTCCTTGAGGGCTCGCTCGAAGTGTGGGTGCGCGACCTTCCGCCCGTCCGGCTGGAGGCAGGCGACACAGCCAATATCCCGGCCAACGCCCCCCACGCGTTCCGCAACCCGGCGCAGGTTCCTGCGCGGCTGCTGTGTACCGCCGCCCCCGCTGGCCTGGAAAAGTTCTTCGCCGAGTTCGGCGACCCCGTACCCACGCGCACCTCGCCGGGCCCGACGCTCAGCGACGCCGAGCGCGACGACCGGCTACGCCGCGCCACGGCGGCGGCGCCTCGGTACGGCATGGAGATCCTGCCCCCGCCCGCCCAATGAGCACGGCTGCCTATGCCCGACGGCGGCGCACGACCGCCAAGCGAGGGCGGGGTCGAGCGCATGTGATCACGCGCCGGCGCGAGCAGATCGGCCACACCCTTGGCGTCCTTGCGCGACAGCGGCTCGTAGAGCAGCTGGTTCAGGACCTCGATGTGATCGCGGAACGCCTTCGCGAGCAGCGCCGGTCCTGCACCGGGGATCGTGACCGTCGCGACCCGCTCGTCCTCACGAGCGGTCGGGCGCGTCACCACGCCGCGCGTATTCATCAGATGCTTCGAATTCAAACAGACAACGACCATCAGCAACGGAGACTCCCATGAAGGCAATGCGTTTCCACGAGTACGGCGGCCCCGCCGTCCTCCGCTACGAGGACGTCGAGCCGCCCACCCCCGGCGCCGGCGAGGTGCGCCTCCGCGTCGCCGCAACGTCGTTCAACGGCGTCGACGCCGGCATCCGCGGCGGCTACCTGCAAGGCCCCTTCCCGGTGACGCTGCCCCACACGCCGGGCATCGATGTCGCCGGCACGGTCGACGCGCTCGGCAACGACGTGGAGAACGTCACCGTCGGCGAGGCGGTCGTCGCCTTCCTGCCGATGACGGCCCCGGGTGCGGCCGCAGAGTTCGTCATCGCGCCGACCGAGGTCCTCGCGGCGGCGCCCACGAGCATCCCGCTCCCGGACGCCGCGGCGCTGCCAATGGTCGGTCTGACTGCGCGGCAGGCGCTCTTCGACGACGCGGGGCTCCAGGAGGGGCAGCGGGTGCTGATCAACGGCGCCGGCGGCGCGGTCGGCGGCTACGCGGTGCAGCTGGCCAAGCGAGCCGGCGCACACGTGATCGCCACGACCAGCGCGCGCAGCGCCGAGCGTGCGCGGTCCGCGGGCGCCGACGAGGTCATCGACCACACGAACAACTCGGTGGCCGACGCCGTGGCCGAGCCGGTGGACGTGCTGCTGAACCTCGCACGGATCGCCCCGGAAGAGCTGGTCGCGCTGGCCGCCCTCGTCAAAGACGGCGGTGTCGTCGTCAACACGGTGCCGACGATCGACACGCCCGCCGACGAGGCTCGCGGCGTACGCGCCGTCGGCGTCTTCGTCCGCAGCGACGCCGAGCAGCTCTCGCGCCTCGTGGCGCTCGTCGACGGCGGCGAGCTGCGCGTCGACGTTGCGAAGCGCTTCTCGTTGGCCGAGCTGGCGGACGTCCACGCCAAGGCCGACGCCGGCGATCTCTCCGGCAAGGTCGTCGTCGGTCGACAACAGCAACTAACAGACAGGAGCCATCACCACCACATCCGTGGCCTTCGATTCTGAGATCGCCGCCGCGCCATATGGGAGCCGATCATCGGCGCGGCGAGCACCGCCCAGCCGATCCCGGCCCACGTGACCACGACCGAGCACGACGCGACCGCCGACAACCGACTCGCCATCGGACACGGGCAGCCACGCCCGACCCCGGACGGACGACGCCCGCCCGAACACAAGAGCACGGCTCGACCCGGCGGAGGGTGAGCGTCCTGCTGCTCGCCATCCGCGCGTCTCTCCACCTGGTCGACCTGCTCATCCTCGGGGCAGACGTCGCCGAAGACCTGCAATTTCGCGGGAGCAGGGGCGGGCAAGCCTCAGATTGGCCTCGCTGGTCGCCCTGCTTCGCGGTCATATGAGGGAAGACGCCGACGTCGTACGGCGGCCGAAGCTTCCCCGGTTTTCGCCAAACTTGGGCATCCCAGTGTCGTCGAGGGTGCGGCGTCTGGCGGGACCGCCGAGCGGCCTGCTTTGCCGAGGTTGCGGGAGTCGCGGAGGTGCTTGCCGGCGGCCCGATCCGTGGCGACCTGCAAGCACAGGTGCCTGTCTCTCGCGTGGGCGAGCGCTCACCTGGGCCCGCGCCGGGTTCGCTTGGCTCGCGTTTGCGTGAGTGTCGGCGCCCCGTCCAGAGAGCGCCGAGCGCAAGCGCGTCCGTGTTTCAACGGCAGCTGACGCGGAGGCGTTGAAGCGCCGTCGAAGGCGTCGGCGGCGGCCGCCGCCCAGGCCCCGTACACATCGGTGACGGTGGACGGCGCGGGACATTCTGCGGCCTGTAGTCGTTTGAGCGCTTCTCCGCCGCGCCGGCGTGCGTGCGTGCGCGACCAGTCATACGACGACGGCGCAGCGCCGTAGCGCGCTCGCCATGCCCGCATCGCTTCGCGAACCCGTTCCCGCGTCCATTGCGGCGCGATCGCGCCGGGATGGCAGCTTTTGCAATACGCGTAGGCGTCACCCTTGCCGTTCCGTGGCGCGGTGGGCGCCCCGCAGCCGCGACACACTCCCCGGTAGCGCGCCTTGACCGCGCGTGCCTTCTCGCCAGTCGGATCGTAGAGATACGCCTTGATGGTTGCCTCTGCGCGTCCCAGCCGACGAGCGATCTCAGCGATCGACAAACCCTCCTGGTCGCGGTAGTGACGGGCGAGTTGCCCCGCACGGCGCCGTTCCGCGACACGGTCGAGCATCAGAACCCTAAGCCCACCCGACGTGCTGGACAGCCAGCCCAAGCGTTAGCGCGTGGGCTATGAGAAGGTCTTTTGTTAGCGTGAGACGGATCGTAGAAGTATGCCTTCACCGTCGCGGGTGAGCGGCCGAGACGGTCGGCGATCTCCCTGATCGAGAGGCCTTCGAACTCCCGGTAATGCCGCGCCAAGGCGACCGCCCGGCGACGCTCGAGAACCCGACCCGTTCGCGCGGTTGACGACTTGCCCGTCACCCCGGGTCACGTTACGTCGCTCACTAGGCGTTTCCGACGAGGTCGGCACGGAAGCGCGGACGCACCGGATGGGACCCCCTATCCGCACAGGCAGGCGCGAGGTCGGCGAAGCCAAGGGACTCGCAATGCCGGCGGAGCAGCCAGACCGACGAGACGTGCCTTTCTCACGATGCAGGGCGAATGCTGCTCCGTGCAACGAGTGCTCCGGCCCGGTCCGGTCGTGACTTTCACCCCGTTTGGAGGATGCAACGGCCGGGACTTGTCACGATTATTGGGGATGATCCTGCATGCAATCGAAGGGACTGCCATGACAGACGTATCGCCCGAGAGACCCCTACTTGACACGCTTGCTGCGATGACCGCGGAGTCGGTCGCGCGGTGCGGATTGGATGCCAACTCGCTTCTTGCTGCGCGGATCGCCGCGTTGGCGGCCGTCGGTGCGCCTGCGGCGTCCTATCTCTTTCACGTCGGCCCTGCGATCGACGCCGGCGTCACGCTCGAGCAGATCCAGGACATCCTGATCGCCGTCGCCCCGATCGTCGGGACGCCCCGGACGATGGACGCTGCCCTGAACGTCGCCGAGGCGCTGGGGATCGTCATCGCCGTGCTCGAGGACGAGCTCGAAGCCGAGGAGGAGGCGCAGTAGCGCACCGGCAAACGTGAAGTGGGGCTCAATCAAACCGGTGAGCCCGAGCGATCATTGGGAGCGCGCTGAGCCAGATCTTGTCGCTCCCGGGTCCGTGACCGACATGTGGCCGTCGGCCGGGAGTTCGCCCATACGCGGCCGGCTCATCAGTACCACGCAAGCCGCGAGATACTCCCCACTGGCTATGAGGAGCTCGCCGTCGTCGAGATTCTCGACGCCGAACTCAACCAGCTCGTCGGAGCCGCCGTCACCGACTCGGTGCGCGAGGCCGATCGATCAGCATCACTGGCTCGAAGCGCAGCAAGCATCGAGCTCCCACCATCTGAAAGCGCAGCTGCCGGAGACGCTGGCTCATTCGAGCAGCGGCGCCGGGAGCGGTCGCGACGAATGCGATCCAGGCTTCTCAACTGCCGGCGGGATTCTCATCCGCATTTCGATGAAACCGCGCTCTGGAGGTTCTTGGCGGCGGTGCCGACGGCCGAAAGTTGAGCTGGGAGCTGAGCGATCGTCAGCGCGCTGGGCGAGCCCGCGATCTGCTTGACGGTGCTCGACAGCGCGTCCACCGAGCTCTTCAGTGCGGTGGTCTGGCTCGAGAAGTCGCTTTTCGCTTGGTTCACGGCGGTCGTGGCGTCTTGCTGCAGTTGCGAGACGGCGGTCTTGAGCGTTCCCACCCCGTTCTTCTTGATCTGATCCACGCTCGGGAGAGACTTGACCGCGTTCTCGACTTTGCTGACCGGCGAGCAGTACGACGGCTTGCTGCTGCTGCCGCACCCGGCGAGCAACGCTCCGCCGATCACAAGCGCAACGAGCGCGAGCACCGCAGCCCACCTGCCTCGGGTGCAACGATTGTCAGCTTGTCTGAGCGAGCGTGTCATTGATGCCTTCCTCTCGTCGTGACAGCTGCGGCTTGCATCGAGCGTGCCACCGAGTCCTCAGCTTTCATCACCCGACATGGATGAAGCAGCGCTCTGAAGCTTGAAGTAGGAGCCGACGCGACTGCACGGGCTGCGGCCGAGATCGCCGGGCTTTATCCGTTGAGCTCCGCCCGTCACTCGGCCAGGACGATCCGTGAGGCGGCCTCAACCAGGGCAAGGTGCGAGAACGCGTGCGGAAAGTTGCCGAGGTGCCGGCCGGTGTCGACGTCGAACTCCTCTGCGTGGAGCCCGAGTGGGGACGCGACCTTCACCAGTCGCTGCATCAGATCTGGCGCGCTGCATCTGTGAGGAGACCAAGCTCGGCGTAAGGGGCCGATCCGACGCTGTCGACGTCATCGAGCGCACGGCCTCGAATCGACAGAAGTCAAGGTCACGATCCCGCGTCCGGATCTCGATTGGCGTTGCGATGCTGAATCGCGGTTGGGTGACGGTGGGGCGATTTCAGCCTTTTTGGCCGATGCGACATCGCCCCTGCTGGGTTTAGCGTGATGGGCTGATCACCGATCGCTCGGTCGGTCGTTCGTTGGCCGGGGTTAGCCAGTCGGTGCGGAACGGATTGGAGGCAGGTCATGGCCGTTATCAGGGTTGTGCGATGAGCTCTCCGATGGCACCGAATGTGAGCGGTGTTGGGACTCCGGGTCGGCGGACGGTTTACAGCATGTGTGGGATGTGTGCGGTGCGTTGCCCGATGGAGGTGACGGTCGAGGACGGTCGGGTGAGCTGGTTGCAGGGCAACACGCACGACCCCACGCTCGGCGCCAGCCTGTGCGCGAAGGGCGCGGCGGGGCTGTTTCTGGAGTCTGATGATCAGCGGCCGCAGACGCCGTTGATCCGCGTCGGCGAGCGTGGCGCTGGCCAGTGGCGGCGGGTGTCGTGGGATGAGGCGCTTGATTACGTCGCCGAGAAGCTGGGGGAGACGATCGATGTGTTCGGCGGGCGCGGTGTCGCGCTGTCTGATCGTGGCGGCCCGTTTGTCGACTTGACGCAGACGTTCGTCAAGGCGCTTGGCTCGCCGAATTACTTCAATCACGATGCCGCTTGCGCTGGCAATGTCCATAACGCGATGCGTTCGCTGTATGGCTTCGGCGTCGCTGAGTTGATGTTCGATTTGCAGCATTGCAAGCATCTCGTGCTCTACGGCCGCAACGTCGTCGAATCGCTGATGGTCCGGGAGGCGAAGGCGTTCATGGGAGCGGTGTCGAGGGGGATGCGTTGCACGTATATCGATCCGCGCGCGACGATCACGGCGTGCAAGGCCACTCGCTACTGGCAGGTGCGACCGAAGAGCGACTACGCGCTGAACCTCGCGATCATCCATGAGGTCCTGGAGCGCGAGGCCTATGACAAGGATTTCGTCGGCCGCTTTGTCTCCGGCATGGACTGTCTGCGGGTGGCGGTTAAGGACACGACGCCTGAGTGGCAGGAGCCGCACACGGGCGTTTCCGCCGGCGAGTTGCGCGCGTTCGTGAGCGAGGTCGTCGCCGACGCGCCGCATGTGATCTTTCATCCGGGGTGGATGTCGGCTCGTCATAAGCAGTCGTTTTATGTGAGCCGCTCGGCGCTGATCCTGAACGCGCTGATGGGCAGCATTGAGGTTCCGGGCGGATGCGTGCTGGGGAAGGCGCCCGCGCATTACGGGCGCACGGGCTTGAACCATCTGGCAGACCGTGTGGCGGAGGTCGAGGAGCCGCGCGTGGATGGTGCCGGTGGTGAGCGGCCGCAGTGGGATCCGGCGACCGGTGTGGTGCACCGGGCGTTCGCGGCGATGGAGTCCGGGCAGCCCTACGGGATCGGCGCGTATTTCGCTTATCGCCATGACCCGTTCACCGGGCTGCCTGATCCGGAGGCGGCGCAGCGTGCGATCGAGAAGCTGAAGCTGCTCGTCTCGATCGATGTGCGCTACTCGGAGATGGGCTGGTTCGCCGACGTGATCCTGCCGGAGTCGACGTATCTGGAGCGCGCGAACATCCTGTGTCAGATGAACGGCCCGGTGCCGGTGTTCGCGATGCGCGACCAGGCGATCGCGCCGCGCTTTGACAGCCGTCCGGCGTGGTGGATCTTTCGCGAGATCCTGCACCGGATGGGGATCAAGCAGGCGCTTGACTTCGACACGATCGAGGAGCTGTGGAACTACCAGCTCGACGGCACCGGCGTCACGGTGTCGGAGATGCGGGAGGCGGGCATGGTCGGCTTGGCGGCTGCGCCGAAACTGATCCCACGCGACGAGCTACGGTTCCCGACGCCGTCGGGGAAGATCGAGATCGAGAGTGAGGTCCTGACGCAGGCGGGGCTTGAGAGCCTGCCGGCGTATGTCCCGAAGGAGGCGCCGACGGGGGAGCAGTTCACGCTGCTGTTCGCGAAGACGGCGACGCTTGCGCAGGGCCAGTCGCTCAATAATCCTCTGCTCAACGAGCGAGCGCCCAAGCAGGTGCTGTGGATTCATCCCGAGCGTGCCGCGGCGCTCGGGATCGCCGATGGGGAGGAGGTGGAGGTCAGCGGCGGTGGCCGCTATAGCGGCGCTCTGCCGGCGAAGGTCACGCGCTGGATCCATCCCGAGGCGGTGTTCATGTTGCACGGCTACGGCGCGACGGTGCCGCTCGCCACGCGCGCGCTGGGCCTCGGAGTTGCCGATCAGCGTCTGCAGCACGGCAAGCTCGACGACTTCGATCCCGCGGGCGGTGGCTGTGCGCTGACCGAGACGGTCGTTGAGGTGAAGCGTCGGACAGCGGAAGGAGTTGCGCGATGAGCAAGTACGAGCTTCGCCACGACGAGGCCAACTGCATCGGCTGCCTGGCCTGCGAAGTCCATTGCAAGACCAACAAGCAGCTCGGTCCCGGTCCCGATCCGTGCCGGGTGATCGCGCTGGATCCGGTCGAGGTTGACGGCCTGCCTCGGTCGCACTTTGTGTTCATGCCGTGCTTTCACTGCGAGGACCCGTGGTGTGTGCGGGCGTGTCCGACCGGCGCGATGCAGAAGCGTGAGAAGGACGGCATCGTGTTCGTCGAGGACAGTCTCTGCATCGGCTGCAAGAGCTGTATCGCGGCCTGTCCGTGGGGCACTCCGCAGTGGGACCCGGCCACCAGCAAGGTGGTCAAGTGCGATTACTGCATGGACCGGATCGACGTCGGGCTGCAGCCCGCCTGCGTGACCAAGTGCGTGACCGGCTGTTTGTCCTTCGGTGAGGCCAACGAGCTGCCGGACCCGCGGCGAGAGCGCTACGCCCGTCACCTCCTCGCCGAGCCCTCAAGCGGCGATGACCGGTCGGCATGAGCGTGGTGGGGACGCTGCCGAGTTGGCTTGACGAGGGCGCCGCTGCGCTGGCGGGTGCGACGCCGCCCACGCTCGCGGGCGCGTTGCCGGGCCTCGCGCAGGCCAGGGAGCTGGCGCCGTTGCAGCGGTTGCAGCGCGTGCAGGAGTCGGGCCTTGCGGAGAGCAGCGCTGCGGGCGAGCCGATCTATCTGGCGTGGCGGCGGTTTTTGCGCGGTGTTGGCCCTTCGGTGCTGGTGATCGATGCGACCGGCTTTGATGTGCGCGCCCGCGGCACGGCTGCGGTCCTCGATGGCGCTGCGCGGCTGTTGGTCGAGGGGGTGCTGATCGCCGCTGGCCTGCGCGATAGCCGCGAGGTGCAGCTGCGCCTCCCGGCCGAGCTGAACGGTCACGAAGCTGCCCTGCTGAACGCCGTCGACGCGATCCGTTCGCTCGCGCACGTCAGCACGCCCCGGATGCAGTTGGAGGTCCAGCGCGATAGCTGCCCGGGCCCGTGGGCGGAGGGATCGCTTGCGGACGCCTCCCGGTTGGTCCACACGCCTGAGACGTGGTGTCGGATCGGCCTGCTGTTCGCCGGCGGGTCGGGGCTCGAGGCGTCGTTGCTGACGTTGCGGCGCGGCGTCAAGCAGCGCGGCCTGGTCGAGCTTGACCATGCACAGAGGCTGCGGGCGCAGCTCGACGGGTGGGGCGGTGGCGTTGAGGTGGCCGGCGAGGACCCGGTGCTCGTGTTCGACGACGGGCTCGGCGGGTTCCTGCCGCTGTCGGCGGCCGATGTGTCGTGCGCACCGCTGTCGCTCGCCTCCGCGGGCGTTGTGCCGGCCCCGTCGACGTTGATGGTGATGGCCGAGGGCGTGTGCCTTCTGCGCCAGACGCGCCGCGCGCTCTACCGGCATTGGCAGCTCGCCGACAACGCCGAAGGCGATCAGGTGCGTCCTTTGCTCGCCCGCGCCGGGCGCTTGGTGGCGGAGCTGACGCTCGGGCGTGGTGACACCGCGCATCTCCGCGCGCTTGACGAGGTCGCGCTCGAGCTGGGCGCGCAGGGGCTGGGGGCGGCGTGGCCGCTGGGCAGCTCGCTGCGCTACTACCGCGAGCAGTGGGAGGCTCACGCCCGGCGCGAGTCCTGCCCGGAGGGGCTGTGCTTCGAGCACCAGGCGGCGCCGTGTCACGGCACGTGTCCGGCCAACATCGACATCCCGAGCTTCATCGCTGACATCGGTCATGGCGACTATCGCGCGGCGATCGAGGTGATCAGGCGCGATAACCCGCTGCCGCTGACCTGTGGGCTGGTCTGTCCGGCGCCGTGCGAATCGGCGTGCGTTCGCGGCGGCAGCAACGGCGCGGTGTTCATCCGGCCGATGAAGGCCAAGGCGGCCGAGCATTGCCTCGCCGACGGCGGCTACCCGAAACCCGCGCTCGCGCCGGACAGCGGCAAGCGGATCGGGATCGTCGGCTCCGGTCCGGCCGGTCTCACCGCCGCCTACTACCTGCGGACCTTCGGTCACGAGGTCGAGATCCTCGAGGAGCAGGAGCAGGCCGGCGGCATGCTGCGCTACGGCATTCCGGCCTACCGCCTGCCGCCCGACCTGCTCGACCAGGAGCTCGACCAGATCCGGGCGCTCGGAATCGCGATCCGCACCAACGCCGAGATCCCCAGCCTCGAGGGGTTCCGCAAGAACTATGACGCGGTGTTCCTCGGCCTCGGCACCCAGCGCTCGCGCCTGATCCCGATCGACGGTGTCCATCAGTCCTTCGTGCTCGGCGGCATCGATTTCCTGCGCGATGTGCGCAGCGGCGAGCCGGTGCGGGTCGGGCCGCGGGTGATCGTCATCGGCGGCGGCAACGTCGCGATCGACGTCGCCCTGACCGCGTTGCGCCAAGGCGCGACGCACGTCGACATGGTCTCCTTGGAGAACCGCCGCGAGATGCCGGCCAGCGGGCATGAGATCGAGAACGCCGTCGGGGAAGGCGTGCAGCTGCACCCGGGCTGGGGCCCGGTCCGGATCGGGGAGGACGGCGAGAGCACCTTCCAGTTCTGCGAGCAGGTCCACGACGAGACGGGAAAGTTCGATCCGAAGTTCGACGCCGCCCGGCTGCTGACGCTCGAGGGCGACCACGTGATCCTCGCCACCGGTCAGGGCACCGACCTGACGATCCTCGACGGCAGCGCGGTCGAGACCACCCACGGCTTCATCCTCACCGACCCGAAAAGCCTTGAGACCAAGGTGCCAGGCGTGTACGCCGGCGGCGACGTCGAGCACGGCCCGCGGACGGTCGTGGAGGCGATCCGCTCCGGGAAGATCGCCGCGAACGCGATCGATGCCTGGCTACGCGGGACGGCAATGGACCCTGCCACCGGCACGGCGGTGCGCCGCGCCGACGTGCTCCCCTTGCAGGTCGTGGCGAGTGATCGCACGCGTCTGCCTCGGGCCGTGATGCCTGAGAGGACCGTCGAAGAAGTCCTCGGGCAAGGCAACTACGTCCAGATCGAGGAGGGCCTGACCGACGCGATGGCGCATGAGGAGGCGCGCCGCTGCCTGCGCTGCGACGTCTGCATCGGCTGCGGTCTGTGCATGGCGGCCTGCAGCGAGATGGGCGTCGACGCGCTGCGCATGTCAGACACCGACGCCGGCCGGCTCGCGTACTTCGACTTCACCCGCCCAGCAGAGCTGTGCATCGGCTGCGGCGCCTGCAGCCAGGTATGCCCGACCGGCGCCATCCGGATCGAGGATCAGGTCGGCCTGTTCACCGGCGGCGCGCTCGGCGCCGACACGCCGGACCTCGTGCGGCGCACGATCATCACCGGAACCGTCGTGTGCGAACAGCCGCTGCTGGCCTGCAGCGAATGCGGAACGCCGACCCAGACGCCCGCGCACCGGCAGTTCATCCGCAAGCGCCTACCCGACCACATGGCGGCCCTCCTGGACCGCGAGCTGTGCCCGTCATGCGCACGGCTCCGGGCCGACCGCCCCGCAGAAAGCGCTGCCGGACGAGGGTCAGTCCCCGCTCTCCCGCAACCGAGCGGTCAACTCTCGGTGATTCCGGCGATCGCCGCTACCGAGCAACGAAGCAGGCTGTTTGAGGAGGAATCATGAAGGCCGTCACCGTTCAGCCAGGCGTTGCGGGGTCCGTCCGCTACGAGGAGGTCCCCGAACCGGACGAGAGCACCGGGTCGATCCTCGTCGAAGCGGTCGCCGTGGGCATCTGCGGAACCGACGAGGAGATCACCTCGGGCGCGTACGGCTGGGCGCCCCCGGGCCGGGAGCGACTGATCCTCGGGCATGAGTCACTGGGACGAGTCCTCGACCCCGGGCCCAACGCGGGCAACCTGCACAAGGGTGAGCTGATCGTCGGGATCGTTCGCCGACCGGACCCCGTGCCATGCCCCAACTGCGCCGTCGGGGAGTGGGACATGTGCCGCAACGGCCAGTACACCGAGCGGGGCATCAAACAGATCGACGGGTTCATGTCCGAGCGATGGCGGATCGAGCCGGGCTTCTACACCAAGATGGACCCGTCACTCGGCCTCCAGGCAGTCCTGCTCGAGCCGACCACCGTGGTGGCGAAGGCCTGGGAACTGGTCTCGGTCATGCGAGCCCGGGCGTTCTGGGTGCCGCATCAGGTGCTGATCACCGGTGCCGGCCCGATCGGCATGCTCGCCGCGATGATCGCCGTCCAGCACGATCTCGACGTCCACGTCCTGGACCGCGTCACCGACGGCGCCAAGCCGCAGTTGGTGCACGACGTCGGGGCCACCTACCACTCCGGGGCGATCGCCGACATCGGCTTTGACCCCGACGTCATCATCGAGTGCACCGGGGTCGGCTCGGTGATCATCGACTCGATCCGCCACGTCGGCGCCGGCGGCGTCGTCTGCCTCACAGGCGTCGGCGGCGGCGGACAGGCCAGCGGGCTCTTACCCGCCGATGTGGCCAAGGCGCTGGTCCTGGCCAACAACGTGGTCGTCGGCTCGGTCAACGCCAACCGCCGGCACTTCTACCGCGCGGCCGAAGCGCTCGCCGCCGCCGACAAGGCCTGGCTGGCACGGCTGATCACACGTCGCGTGCCACCGCAGAACATCGCCGACGCGCTCAAGCGCAGCCCCGACGACATCAAGGTCGTCGTCGACTTCGGAGCCCGATGAGGGGAAGCACGGAATCTGAGCAGGACGGCGGCGCTATTGCCTGCTCCACCAAACAGGTCCAGCTCGGTGAAGGCATTCGCTGGGACGCCCGCCGCGGCGAGATCCTCGCGGTCGACATCCTCGCCGGGCACGTCGCCCGCGGCCGGGTCCAAAACGACGGTTCGCTGGAGCGCACCCATGTCTACGAGCTGCCGTGGACCGTCGGGATGATCGCGCCCGTCGAGGGCGACGGCGGCTGGCTGCTCGGCGCCGGGCGCGGCTTCGTCTACCTCGCGCCCGACGGCACCCACCGAACCATCGCCGAGCTCTCCCCCGCCGGGACTCGGATGAACGACGGCGCCTGCGACCCCCAAGGCCGGTTCTGGGGCGGGACGCTCGCAAACGACCACCACGAGGGCGGCGGCGCGCTCTACCGGCTGGACCGCACCGGCCAGACCGAGCAGATCCTCGGCGATCTCACGATCTCCAACGGAATCGGCTGGAGCACCGACGGCCTGACGATGTACCTGGTCGACAGCGGCCCGCGAGTGATCCACGCGTTCGCGTTCGACCCCGACCACGGCACCATCTCCGACGGCCGGATCCTCGTCACCGTCCCCGAGGACGTCGGCGCACCCGACGGCATGACGGTCGACGCAGCCGGTGACCTGTGGGTGGCGATCTACGGCGGTGGGCGGGTCAACCGCTACGCCCCCGACGGCACACTCCGCAAGGCGTACCCCATCCCCGCCCGGGAATGCACCTGCTGCGCTTTCGGCGGACCCGGCCTGAACCGGCTCTTCGTCACGACCGCGACCGAGGGCTGGACCGACGAGCAGCGCCGCGCCGACCCCGCCGCCGGGCTCGTCTACCGGTGCGACACCGATGCCACCGGCCTGCCGGCCGCACCGTTTCGCCCCGACCCGGCCTGGTGGCAGGATCTGACCCGGTGACGGTGTCTCGCGCGCTGACCTAGCGTCTGCGGTCGCGTCGCCGCTCGCGCCGTCTGACCCCGCAGATCGATACGGGCGACAGCGGCCGCCCGAATGGGTCGATGAACAGCGTGACGGGCCCAGTCTGCGTGGGAACCGTCCCCTCGAGAGTCTCGATGGAGTAAGAGAGCTCGCCGTTCTCAAGACGCGGCTGACGGATCACGACGACCGCGTCCTCGGGCGCTTCAGCGCCGGGCTCGAGGAACGCGAGCACCGCGTTGGGCGGGTCCTCCTCGAAGCTATTGTCCCCTTCAGCCCAGAGATCGACGAAGTCCACGGTGCTCATGTGTCCCACGATCCGCTTCGGGCGATCGGAGAAGTAGAGCGTCGATGGTGTCACCTCCTTCAGTGTCAGGGTCGTGCCGTCGCTCGTGATGGCGCGCGCGGTCTGCACGAACATCGACTGCTCGGCCTGAAGCTCTTCGACCATCTGCTCTTCGGTCATCTGACTGTCGGTCATCTGAACCTTCCTTTGTCTTGTCTGCGGACCTGACGAGCGCGCCTGTGAATCGTGCGCCGAAAACGGTCGCGCCTATACCGTGCCGGCGGCCCGTGGAGTCGGGCCGATCAGTGCGCCAATGATCCACAGGAACGGCAGGAAGAATCCGATCCAGAACATCCAGTAGTGCCCCTTGCGGAACGTTGACAGCCCGAAATAGACCCAACACGCCACATAGATGATTCCCAACACAATCCAGAGGAACGTCATCCGACTCACCGCTTTCGAGAGCACCGGGGCGGTCACTGATCCCCGGTTTGTTGTGCATGTGTTTGCCTACCACGACTTGCACCCGCGATCGCGATATCCAACGAATCAACCGGCGACCTGACTCAGTCAGTAGTTCGCCGTCGGTGGGGGTACCGTGACGCTCTCACGCTAGGCCTAGGGCGCGGTGAGAGCGCGCGGGCGAGGTCGTGATGCTGCTAGGCGGGCAGCGCGTTGAGTTCCTTGGCGAGCTCCTTGCCGTCGGCGTCGATTTCTTGCTCTTGGCTTTTCTCCGCACGCGTGAGCGCCTTGTCGAGCTGCTCCTGAAGGCGTGACTCGCCGATCACGACGAGCGCCGCCTGGCCGGTGTCGAGGTAGTCGCCGAGTTCCTTGGCATCGCCGCGCGAGATGCCTCCCATGGCATGCCCGATCCCGCCGCCCGCGGCGGCGCCGACGAGCGCCGCACCGATGATCGACGGCGGGAAGATGATCCCCACCAGCGCGCCGACGGCAGCACCGGTCCACGCGCCGTGCTGGGTCGGCTTCTCGTGCTTGGTCACGTGCACCTTGCCCTCGTCGTCCTTGTACACCAGCGCGACGTCATAGGTGCCCACCAGATCAGCGGAATGTAGGTCAAGCAGCGTGTCGTAGTCGGCGTTGGCGTCATCACGATTCGCGTACACCGCCGCGTACACGAACACAGGGTTGTCTTTGCTCACTGTCCTGCTCCTTTTCGGTCATGTCGACGACGACAGCGATCACGGCAGCAGGCGACTCCCCGCTCGAGCTCGGGCCTTCCCCGATGATCCGGCCGTGGCCGTCAGGAACACGAGCCTACGGCGCCCAACCCCGACCCGGCATCGGCCAAAAAGGATGAACTGCACGGCGTCGCGAGATCCAGGACCACCGGGACGCCAGGGCGCACTTCGGCGCGGCAAGCGGCACGCCCCCGAAGCCGACCACGTGACCCGATCGGCCTCCCGCCGGCACCCCCGGCACCATTCGATCCCCCCTACCGGGAGGTCCTCCTTCTTCTCGCTGACGTAGGCCTTCGTCTCCTCGAGCTTGTGTTTGGCGTGCGCCCTCAGGTCGGTCTTCTCGGCCACTCATCGGATGCTGCTGCGATCACTGTCGCTCCGCTTCGTGCTGACCCGCTTGTGCTCGGCTCTTGCCCATTCGACGTTCTCCGTCACGCTTTCGGTGTTCTGCTCGGATACCGGCGTCGCCACCTGGATTTTGGACTTACCCTGGAGCGCGAGCAGACCGGCGATCACGCCGAGCAGCGCAGCGATGATCAAGCGCCGACAGCCACCGCGTGACGGCGGTGAGCCAGCCCCAGCACCGCGACGGCCACCAGCGCACCGAGCGCGTAGAAACCGATCGCGGCGGCTCCCCCGAACATCCCGAGGCCGGTCTTGATGCGCTAACCCTCCACCAGGAGCTCGGCCTTGGCGAGCTCGACGTCCTGATGAGCTAGCCGGCTTGCCTGTTCGGACAGCTGCTTGACCAGCTTGCCCACGGATGCGCGTGGGTGGGCGGTCCATTGTGGGTCCCGGCACCATCGGCCATCGTCGAACCCCTATCCGTCAGGTGATCTCCGCGAGTCGCTCGGCCAGGATGATCCTCGAGGCGGCCTCGACGAGCGCGAGGTGCGAGAAGGCCTGCGGAAAGTTGCCGAGGTCCCGGGCTGTGTCGACGTCGAACTCCTCGGCATACAGTCCTAGGGGGGATGCGATGTGAACGAGCTTCTCCATCAGGTCGCGCGCGCTGCATTTCGCCGATGATCGCCAGCGCCGAGACGAGCCAGAAGGAGCAGATCACGAAGGTGCCCTCTTTTCCGGACATTCCGTCATCCGTCTGGCCTGTCCGATAGCGCAGCACGAACCCGTTCTCGGTCAGCTCATCGGCGATCGCCAACACCGTCGCCCGCAGCCGCTCGTCGTCTCCGGGCAGGAAGCCGAAGATCGCGGCCAGCAGCGTGGAGGCGTCGAGCTCGTTGGTGGCGTAGTGCTGGCGCAGCACCCCGCGCTTGTCGACTCCGTGCTCGAGAATGTCGGACTTGATCTCCGCCGCTGTCGCTCCCCAACGCTCGACGAGGTCCGGCTCTCCGCGGATCTCCGCGAGCTTGGCGGCACGGTCTAGCGCGACCCAGCACATCAGCTTCGAGGAGACGTACTGCTGCGGCTTGCCGCGCGCTTCCCAGATGCCCTGGTCCGGTTGACGCCACGCCGCCGTGGCGCACGCAGCCTGCGCCTGGACGAGCGGCCACAGCCGTCGCGGCAGCCGTTGGCTGCGCCGCGTATGTAGTAACACCGAGTCCAGCGCGGCGCCGAAGACGTCGTTCTGGCGCTGATCGAACGCGCCGTTGCCAATCCGCACCGGGTGGGCGCCGGCGTAGCCCGACAGCTCCTCGCGGAGCGTCTCGGTCAGATCGCGCCGGCCGTCGATCCCGTACATGATCTGCAGGGCACCGTCGTCGTTGCACTGGAGGTCGGCGATGAACTGCATGAACTCTGCGGCCTCCCAGTCGAGGTTGAGGTAGTGCAGCGCCTGGAGCGTGAACGTCGAGTCGCGCATCCACGTGTAGCGGTAGTCCCAGTTGCGCTCCCCGCCGGGCGTCTCCGGCAACGAGGTCGTCAGCGCGGCGACGGTTGCGCCCGTCGGCATGTAGGTGAGGCCCTTGATGGTGAGGGCCGAGCGTTGGATCAGCGGTCCCAGGTCGTGGTCCGGGATCCGCGCCCTCGCCAGCCAGTTGCGCCAGAACCGTGTGGTGGCGGCCAGTTGCTGCTGGGCCTCCTCGACCGTCGTCGGCACCTGAGCCTCGGCGGCCCATGAGACCGCACAGAAGCGTTGTTCCCCGGCGTGCAGGACGTGTCGCGCCTGAGCGGTCGCGGCCTCGATTCCGATCAACATGTCGGTCTGGAGTGCGATCGCCTGACCCGAGCCGGTCGCCTCGGCCCGGTGACGATCCGGCGCGAGCGACCACGCAGCGGCCTGGCGGCCGTAATCGAAGACCGGCTCACAGACCAGGTCGATCTGCACGCTGCCCTCTAGGCACTCGACCGTCCGGACGAGCACATGCTCGGCATCCTCGTCCGTCGGCGCTCGCGTGTGCGGGGTCGTCGTGTCTTCGCCGCGGCGTGGTCCCATCGTCAGCGCGTCACGCACGACGGCCCAGCCGGTCGTCGTCCTCCACGACGTGACCAGCGTGTTCGTGCCGGGCTCGTAGATCCGGTCGCTCGGAACGTTGATCCCGAACGGACCGAATCGGAAGCTCCCCGCTCCGCGATCGAGCAGGCTTCCGAACACGCTGGGCGAGTCGAAGCGCGGGACGCAGAGCCAGTCGATCGCCCCGTCGGGCGCAACGAGGGCGCCGGTATGGCAGTTGGACAGGAACCCGTACTTGGCGATCGGGGTAAACGGCGAGGGCGCCGCGGCACTCTGCGGCATCGTGGCCGCCTGCTTCTTCGTCTCAACCGCGGGTTGGGCGCCATTGCCCTGCTCGCGCCTGCTCTTTGCTGTTGTGCTCATCAGGCCCTCCAAAGTTCATGCCAGCTCCGCCAATCCTCAGGAACCTGCTTCGCGGCCTGCGTTCCAGAGGTCCCGGCTTACTCGTGCACCGGCGAGTGGGGTCAAGTAGCGACCGCATCACTCGCTGCCGGCAGACGTCACGCTCGTACGCGGCGTTTGCGGCGCGCAGTGCCCACCCCTCCTTGGCTCGAAAAACCGCGCCGGCCAGGACAAGACGCTGCTAAGCGGGCAGCGCGTTGAGTTCCTTCGCGAGCTCCTTGCCGTCGGCGTCGATTTCCTTCTCCTGGGTCTTCTCCGCATGCGTGAGCGCCTTGTCGAGCTGCTCCTGCACGCGCGAGTTGCCGATCACCACCAGCGCCGCCTCGCCGTCGTTGAGGTAATCGCCAAGCTCCTTGGCATCGCTGCGCGACATGCCACCCATGACATGCCCGATCCCCCCGCCCGCCGCGGCGCCGACCAGCGCCGCACCAAGGATCGCCGGCGGAAACACGATCCCCACCAACGCGCCCACGGCGGCACCCGTCCACGCGCCGTGCTGGGTCGGCTTCTCGTGCTTGGTCACATGCACCTTGCCCTCGTCGTCCTTGTACACCAACGCGACGTCATAGCTGCCGACCAGATCGGCGGAATGCAGGTCAAGCAGCGTGTCGTAATCGGCATCGGCGTCCGCACGATCCGCGTACACCGCCCCATACACAAACACAGGGTTGTCTTTGCTCATCGTCCTGCTCCTTTCCGGTCATTTCGACGGCGACAGCGATCACGGCGGGAGGTGACTCCCCTCCCGGGCTCGGGCCTTCCCCGACGATTCGGTCACGGCCGCCAGAAACACCGAGCCTACGGCGCCCAACGCCTACCCCGCATCGGCCACAAAGGATGAGTTGCGCCCATCGGTGTCCACCCGCGGGCAACTTGCCATCGAGCGTCTGCAGGTCGTCCTAACGCGCGACTGAAGCGTTCACCGAGCCCACCAAGAACGACACGTTGACCTTCGCAACGGCCCTGAGTGGCTTTCGGCTCGGGCCCACCGCTCCCCGCCTACCGGGCGGTGACTATGCTCCGTGGTGCTTTCCCCTCATAGCATGGACGAGGGCGACGAGGACCAGGCCGGCCACGGCGACGATGGCGACGGTGCGCATCACCTCGACATTCTGTTCGGCCGAGTGCTGGATCCGCTCTGCAGCCTGAAGGACGCGGTGGGCGTCGTCGCGTGCGGACTGCGCCGCTTTCGTCTCCTCGTTCTTGATCGCTTCTTGATCCATGATGACCGCCTTCATTTTGGGGGCTACGAGCTGTTGTTGGTTCTTCCTATGGCCTTCAGGAAGCACATCCTGCGCCCCCAAACCCCGGGCCCGCATCGGCCAAAAAGGATGATCTGTGCGGCCGTGATATCCACACCCAGGCGACGAGGCGCATGCTTCTGACGCGGCGGCAAGCGACACTCATCCGAAGCCGACCGCGTGACCCGTGTCGCTCGCGCGCAGGGCGTCAGCGACGCGTGGCCCTCCGCTTCAGCGTCTCGGTGCCTACGGCCGGTTTCGCGGTTGCGCGGCGTCGGGCAGAGCACGGCTCGGATTCAAAGAGCTAGGCGGAAGATCGGTCCGGCTCGTGTGTTCAGGCGAACAAGTCAGAACGCTCCCTTAGACACGTGCGCTGGACCTGTCTCGTCGGTCGGGGCCGTAAACACGCACTCGAGCTGGTAGGCGCTGCGGTGGGGAACGGCGATCGCCTCGAGAGCTTGCATCCGTTCACGGATCTCGTCCCGCTCCTGAAAGCTCTCGTGGTCGGCCGCTGAGCGCATCGTCGAGTAAGAAATCACTCTGCTGCCATCGAGGCTGGCGTGAATCCGCCCATCGACGAACCCGTCGATCGTCCGCATCTGCTCGAGGAGCTTGCGCAGCGCATCGATCAGCTCCCGCTGGCGTCCGGGAGGGACCTCCCACATATCCATGATGACCGACTCCGGCTCTTTGGACGACATCACAGCACTTCCTCTCTGATCGGCTGGCGGGACGGTGCGTGGGTCACATCACATCACGACTCAAAGTGACGCGCACAAACCCAGGGTTATCGCTCATCGTCCCGCCTCCTTTTCGTTCATTCGGTACCGACGGCGCCGACAGCCATCACATCAGGATGCAACCCACCCGGGCTCGGGCTTTCCCCGACGATGTGACCGCGGCACGACGTAACCGGCTGCGCCTGCCGACCGGCGAGCGATTTGCGATCAAGCGCAGCATGGGATCTCGGTGCGAACATCGCCACCGTCACGCCTCTCGGTCATACACCCACTATTGCCAGATCGCGAGGCCGAGGCATCACCCATTTGGGAGGACGCGGCTTCCGTCCCAACCGTCCTTGCGTGGGGCGGCGGCCGGGACTCTGCGCGCCGATCTCCAGATGCCCGCAGCTTGACCTGTCACCAGACGTTACGCGAGCGTTTCGCGCGGTGTCGGGACGAACGGCTACCGCCGGGCGCCCCACACCGCCGTTGCGATCACGAGGGACAGGGCGACGAGTGATCCCAGCGCGCCGAGCCAGGTGAGGCCCGTCGAGTGGCGGACGTGATTGGCGTATGCGACGAACGCGACCGGGATGGCCACCGAGAGCGCGAGCGCGGCGCTGCGCACGATCTGGCGCGTGTTGTGCCCCTTGTCCTGGTGCTTGCCGGCGATGGCGATCGCGGCATTTGTCGTGCTCGCCTCGCCTCCGTAGAAGGCGAGTGCGCGCCGGCCCAGCGCACGCGTTTGGCTCTCGCATCCCCAGGCCATCGCGATCATGAAGGTCAGCGGCAGGATCCACGTGATCGCCCAGAATGCGAGACCGACCACGAGCGTCAGCGTCGTCGGCAGCCAATAGGCGAGCCCCGTCTTCTTCGGCTTTCCGCTGGGCGCCGACAGGAAGCCGCCGAAGATCAGGATGACGTGGATGCTGTGGATCCACGTGCGCAGCGAGCGGCGCTGCGCCGGCTTCTCGGGCATCGGGACGGCACTGACCATGCGCAGCGATGCCTCGGCGCTTTCGGCTGTCGGATGGACACCCCGCAACGCGAGTCCCGACGCGGCGGTGCGCAACTCGGTCGGATCGTGCCCGAAGAGCGCGGCGGTGCGCAGCGACATGCGGTCTTCCTGCCACAGGAACCCGAGGTAGCCAGGGATGACCGCGGCGAGGAACGGCGTCCCCGCGATCGCGCCATCGATTCGGGCCAGCCGCGCCGACTCGTCGCGCAACTGCTCGGCGATCCTCGCCGGAGGGTCGTTCGGGCGGCTCTGCCGGGTCGCCTGCGCCCACTCGAGCGACGAAGAACCGAGCTTCTCCATCGTGTGCAGCGTCAAACGCTCGGCGACGTGCTCCGGATCACGGTACACAACTCGCGCGAGCCTGCCCGCGTCTGACAGCGCGCTCCTGACATGGCCGAAGCGGCTCACCGCCCCCTCAGCTCCAGGCGCAGCGACGCGCCGCGCTCAAGCCGCGCGGCGATCTGCTCGAGCTCGGGGTCGACCGGTGCTTCCGCGCCGCTCTGCGCGGTGGTGGTCTCAGTCGACCGAGCTGCCGAAAGGTCTGAGCTACGGTCGCAGCCGAGCGCGCCGGGCGGGCGAAAGCGGTTCGGCTGATGCACCACCGAATGGACCCTCAACCCTCTCCCGATGGAGCCCGGCAAATCGCGTGGCATGCTACGGCACACCATGTCGTGCCGAAGAGCGTCCGCCGAGAAGGACGAGCGGTGAATTCGGGGCTTGCGATTGTCGGTCTCACATTGTTGCTCGTAGCGGCAGTGTCGCGGCGTCTGTCGAGCACGCCGGTCACGCCGGCGATGGTGGTGACCGCGATCGGCGTGCTCGTCGGGCCGCTGGTGCTCAATGACCTTTCTGTGCGTCCCACGAGTTCGACCGTGCGGAGTTTGGCGGAGGCGACGCTCGCGGTGGTGCTGTTCTCGGATTCCTCGCGGGTCGATCTGCGGGCGCTGCGGCGCGAGGCTTCGATGCCGGTACGGCTGCTGGGCGTGGGTCTGCCACTGACGGTCGTGCTCGGGGGCCTGGTCGCGGTGCTTCTGTTTGGCTCGTTCTCGCTCAGCGAGGCGGTGATTCTTGGGGTGATCCTCGCGCCGACCGACGCCGGGCTTGGCAGCGCGGTCGTCACGGACTCGAGACTTCCGCAGATTGTGCGCCAGTCACTCAACGTCGAGAGCGGCCTCAACGACGGGATCTGCGTTCCCCTGCTGTTGATCGCGCTAGCGACCGTCTCCGGCGCCGGCGGCGAGTCCCACCCGCTGCGTGTGGTGGCCGAGCAGATCGGCTGCGGACTGCTCGGCGGCGTCGCCGCGGGCGTCCTCGCCGCAGTGGTCGTGAACGCAGCCGAAGGACGGCATCTGATTGACGATGCATGGCGGCAGATCATCCCGGTCGCGGCCGCGGTGCTCGCGTACGGGATCGCGGTCGCCCTCGGCGGTTCGGGGTTCATCGCCGCGTTCGTGGCCGGATCGCTGTTCGGCCTGATCGCCCGCGAGAACCTTGCATCGATGATGCGCTTCACCGAGCAGACAGGAGCGGCGCTCGACAGCGTCACGTTCCTCGTCTTCGGTGCCGTGCTGCTCGGCCCAGTGTTCAAGCACGTCAGCTGGCAGATCGCGCTGTATGCCGTACTGAGCTTGACGATCGTGCGGATGCTGCCGGTGGCAATCTCGCTGTGGGGCACCCGCGCGCTGGGTCCGACGGTCGCGTTCATGGGCTGGTTCGGTCCACGCGGGCTCGCATCGATCGTGTTCGCCGTGATGGTCGAGGATGCTCATCTCGCCCACGCCGCAACGATCGTCGCGGCCACCTACCTGACCGTCGGCCTCTCGGTGCTGGTGCACGGGCTCTCGGCGGCACCGCTGGTGAGCCGCTACGCCAACTGGTACCGAACCGCCGCGGACAAGCGCCCCCCTGCGATGGAGAGCACACCGATGCACGAGCACCGAACGCGCGGGCCCGCCACGCTGCCAAACAGCTGACCGTCGAACACCGTCCACATCGGCGGCGCGCCAAAGCGCAGACAGAGCGGTAGACAGCGTCAGCGTCTCGATGCCAATCACCCGATTGGGATGACGATCGCCCAGCCGCGGTTTGCGACGATCATCTCGTCACTTCGACTTCACAAGTCATGGCGATTGAAGGCCACCCAGATCTCTCGAGTCACGACCTGCCGCGGGCCAGGCAGATGTTGATGCTCGAGTTCGGTTCGAGTACCGAGTTCGATGATCCGAAGCTCGAGTACCGCAGGTTGTTCTCCGAGCTGCTGGGCACGTTCATGCTCGTGCTGGTCGCCGCCGGCGGCGGGATCCTTCACGCCAAGGGCCAGATCAGCCTCGCGGCCGCGGTGGTCGCGCCGGGTTTGATGGTGCTGGCGATCATCCTGTTCATGGGCGCGGTCTCCGGCGCGCACCTCAACCCGGCCGTGTCGCTGGCGTTCGCGGTGCGGGGTGATTTCCGCTGGAGGCGGGTGCCGGGATACATCATCGTCCAGCTTCTCGGCGCGACGCTCGCGTGCCTGTTCCTACTCGCCGTGTTCGGCAACGTCGAGCACCTCGGCGCAACGCTGCCCGGACCCGGCTACCACAACTGGCAGGCGTTCCTGATGGAAATCGCGCTGACCGCCGGACTCTTGAGCGTGATCCTGGGTACCGCGTCGGCCGCGCAGAACGTCGGCAGGATCGGCGCGCTCGGCGTCGGCGGCTACATCGCCCTGGCCGGTTTGTGGTCCGCACCGGTGAGCGGCACCTCGATGAACCCGGCGCGCTCATTCGGCCCGGCGCTCGTCAGCGGCGACTGGACGGCCTACTGGGTGTATGTCGCCGGGCCGCTGATCGGCGCGGCGATCGCCGTCGGCTTCGCGATCATCCTCCGCGGCCGCGGCGGCGATCCGATCTCCCACGCCGCCGGGTCCGGTGTGCTCACCCCCGGCACCCTGGAGGAGAAGGCCAAGCTCTCACAGCAGATCGACAACGGCAAAGTCGCGCCGCCAGGACTCGAGCAGACAGGCACCCCCGGGGACTCGTAACCCGACTCGCCCGCCAACGTCAGCGCAAAAACACCGAAGAGACCCACGGCGTCGGCAACGACAAACTCGGACAGCGCCACCGTGCGATCGCACCGCGCCACCGACTCCTTCGCGGGAACGCCACTGCCGCGGGCCACGTTCAGGTTCGCCTCCGCACCCCACGCCGGTCAGTACCGCGAGATCGACCAAGGGCCGTTCCTCACCCACCCAATCGAAGCGGGCCAGCTGCTAGCCCCATTTTCCGGCTCCTCCACGTTTTGGGTGGGTAGCGCGTGCTGATCTATGTGACCTGCGGGCCTGGTTGGAGCTTACCGGCGACGAGGTAGATCATCGCCTTGTAGTTACGCGCTGAGCGGTACCCGCGGGCTCGTCGCTTGGCGGCTTGGATGAGTGAGTTCAATCCTTCCAGCAGCCCGTTTGACACTTGCGTGTCATGCCAGCGCAGCACCCCGTCCCAGTGCGCCTCGATCATCTCGGCGAACTTGATCAGGGGCTCCAGCCCGGTGGCCATCGCTTCGGTCACCCAGCGGCGCAGGTACTCCTCGGCGGTCGCGGGGTCGCGCAGCTCGTAGAAGTCGTCGAACCTCAGCGCCTGCTCGTACGCCCGCACCGTGTCGAGCGGCTGCCCGAGCAGCTCATCAAGCCAGTCGAGCTGCTTGACCGTGAGGTTGTCGGTCCGCTTCAGCCACAGGTACTTCGTGCCCTTCAGAAGCTCCTTGTGCTGCTTGGCCTCCGCCTTGCGGACGGTGTCGACCGCCTCGGAAAGGTGCTGCTTGACGTGGTAGCGATCGAACGTCACCCGTGCCTTCGGGAGATGATCGCGCACCCCCGCCGCGTACGCCTGCGACATGTCCTGGCAGACCTCCACGATCTGCTTCGCCACGCCGCCGTGCTCGGCCAGAAAAGCCGCGAATTGCTCGACTGTTTCGTGGTCGCGGCCCTCCGTGACAAACACCGCCCGCCGCTCGCCCGGAGCGAGATCGGCGAACACCGTCACATAGTCCTGCCCGCGGCGGAAGCTCGTGTCATCGATCCCCAGCTCCGCGACCGACGAGAGATCCTGCGCCTCGACCGCCTCATCGACGTAGTAGTGCACCACCCGCCACACCCGCATGTCGGTCTCGCCGATCAACTCGGCCACCGGCGCGACCGGCATCTCCTTGACCAGCGCCATCACCAACGCCTCGAACAGAAGCGTGAACCCAGACCGCTCCGCGCCCACGGAACGTCCACCTGGCGCACCTTGTGCTCCGGGCAGACCACCCGCGGCACCCGTGCGGTCAGATACGTCTCGTGCTGCCAAAAGTTCAGATGCCGCCACGTCTTCTCCTCCGTGTCATGCACCTTCAAGTCGTCGCGCCCGCACTCCGGACACGCGAACCTCGCGCCCTTGCGAAAGTCGATCCGCAGATCGAGCCGACGCTCCCCAGCATCGAACCCGACGCCCGCCACCACCCACGGCTCCCCAAGGCCGAGAGCGCGCTGAAACAGGTCAACCTCCGGCATACCAGCCTCCGATCATCGACAATCAACAGCCGGGCAGGCTCGCACACGGATCAGACGCTACCCACTCGGATCGTGGAGGAGGCTAGCTCGCGACGGCCAGCCTGCAACGCGCCGGTACGGTAGGGCCGTATGAGCTACGAGCATGTGATCTCGGAGATCGTCAAGGTTGTTGAGGCGGTCGGTGCGGGGATCATGGTCGTCGGCGGGTTCGGTTCGTTCGTCGTGTTCGCTTGGCAGGTCCGGCACCCGGCCACGATTCAGGGGTCCTACCACGGACTGCGCCGGAACCTGGGCCGCTGCATCCTGCTTGGCCTCGAGGTCCTGATCGTCGCTGACATCGTCCGTACGATAATCGTCGACCCCACCATCGAGAGCGTCGCGGTCCTTGGCATCATCGTCGTTATCCGGATTCTTCTCAGCTTCGCGCTTGAGGTCGAGATAGACGGCATCTGGCCGTGGCGTCGCTGGCAGCTAGCCAACAGCCGGAACGCCAAAGCACCGCCCGACAACTCTTAGTTGTAATCAGCCTTCTCGGTCGCCGCGCAGAGCGACAGTCACGCTTCCGCTCAGCGACTATGTGAGTCCCCCTCAGCCCGCGGAGCGTAGGTCACGCCCGCTCGGCCAGGGGCACGCGACTCCTGTGATCCGATCGCTGATCGCGCTCGGGCATCTGGGACGCTCGATGGAGCGCGAGGCGCTCGAGGTCGATCAGCTCACAACCGCGGTGCTGAGCACCTTCGTCTGATGCGACCAAGGCGAAGGCACTCGGATAGGCGACGCCGGCATAGGGACGCACGTCGCCGGGAGCCGCGCCGTGCCCGACAATGCGCAGGGCCCTGGGCAATCCGGGCGTCCGTCCCGACCTCGGCGAGTTCGACGACACACCACTGCGCCGCGACGCCGGTTGACGTGTAAGCGCGCCCGACCCGGGCGTGGCTTACACCGTCCGGTCGCGAGCGGTGAGCAGTCGTTTGCGCGCCCATGCGTACCTGGAAGCGTTTGAGGGATCGACGTGTCGGCGAGATTGCCCTCGAGCAACGGCGAGCTTCACGATCCGCGCGAGGCGTCCCGCCGGCCGTGGCGTATCCGCGGTCCTGCAGAGGTAGGCCTTGTAGGGTCGTCCGGAGCGTGCTTCAGATGCTCCGGGGCCTCCAGCTCCTTGTGACTCAGGCCCTTGCGCGGAGTCGCCGGCGCACGATAGAGACAGAATTCGAGCAGGTCGTGGAGCAGGGCAGTGCCGCGGGCGTCCCGGGGACGGCGGCCGCCACTCGCCCGACGTGGTCGAGCACGCAATCGACAAACCGGTCGCGCTTGCCTACATTGATTCTGACCGGCGATTGTGTGCGCGATCTCCGGTTCGAGGCCCCTCGTTCGGATTCAGCTGCATTTCGATTTGCTCGTGTCGGCGAAGCTCTTGACAGAGCTGACGACGTTGCCGGCGTCGAGTGCGATCGCGGCGATCTGACTGGCTGAGGGGCTCGACGGGAGCGCCTTGACCGCGCTTTTGAGCGTGTCGACCGATGTCTTCACAGCACTAGTCTCGGTGGGGAAGTCGCTCTTGGCCGCGTTGACCAGCGACGTCGCGTCACTCTGAATCGTCGCGACCTGCGAGGTCAGGCCGCTGATGCCGCTGCTGGAGGTGACGCTCGGCAGATTCTTGACCGCGTTGTTGAGATTGGTGCGATCAGAGCAGTACGCCGGCTTGCTGCTGCCACAACCGGCTAGCGCGACCAGCGCGACGACCGCGACCATCGCCACAGGCACATGCATCCGAGCGCGCACCGCAGCATCTCGTGATCTCTCTCGCATGATCTTGTTCAACAATCCGCAGAACACAATTCGGCTCCCTATTGAGTGGACGATCGTGACAGCGCCCACAGGCCGCCGGTTGTGCGCAAGCGACGCTCGGGATAAGCGGCCCGCGGCGACGGGCCCTCCGAACTCGGCCTGGGTGATGGCGCCGCTGTCGAGCAGCTGCTTGGCTGCTCGGTCTCGCCGACCGCACCGCCCGTGCCAGCGAGTCTTGCGCACGTGGCCATCGAACTGCACCTGCGAGGCCACGCCGTCCAAGGCCTAGGCGCGGCGCTCGGAGATCCCGGCGCTGTAGGCGATCAGGTAGCACAGCACGCCGACGAACGGCAGCACGATGATGAGCACCACCCAACCGGCCTTGCCCCAGCCAGAGATGTCGGGGCGGCTGAAGATGTCGATCAGCACCAAGATCACCATCCAGATCCAGATCACCAACGCCATGAAGATCAGCATCGACCACAAGATGTTCAGAAACGGATAACTGGTTGCGAGAGCCACCATCAGATTTGCCTCCTGGTGCAATCCCGGCCGCGGAAAGACGCGATTGCGGGATCGGTCGTTGACCCTCAACGCTACGGCTGGGGAGGTTGATGTGGCATCGGCCAAAACGGCTGAATATCGACGCACCCTCAGCCAACCGCGACCCCGCACGGGTTCGCGACCTCAGTCGAGATCTTGAACTGCCATCGTGACCTTGGTCTCTGTCGATCCGAGGCCGGCCTGCTCGATAATCTCGACAGCGTCGGATCGGCTTGTGACGCCGAGCTTGACGTAGATCGACGACACGTGTGTCTTGACGGTGGGGCGTGCGACGTGAAGCCGATCGGCGATGTCCTGGAGGGAGAGATGCGTCTGCAGGAAGGCGATGAGCCGGAGCTCGGCAGGTGTGAGTCCGTAGTCCTGTCCTCGCCTGATCCGCGCTTCGAGACGCTGCAACCGGGCTGGGAGCGTTCCGGCATCGGGATATCCCTGTAGTGCGTCGCCCGCGATCTGCGCGTGTTCGAGGGCGCCGGCGACGTCGCCGAGGTCGAGGCTGATGTCGGCGCAGCGTAGCGCGAGATCGGCGTTGAGCCATGGGCCAGTGCGGAGCAGCGGGCGGAGCCGCCGGACGTTCTCGAGCTGGCGTGCCGCCTCCGTCTGGTCACCGCGTTGGTTGTGCGCGAGCGCTCCTGCCGTGTACGCGATGGCGCCGTAGATCGTGTCGTGGAGGTGTTGCTGGGAAACCAGCCAGCCCGCTTCGACCGCCCATCGTTGCGCGTCTCGCCGATCGCCCAGCTCGGTGGCCGCGAAGACCAGATACCCGAGAGTGAAGACCCGGGTGTGGGTGAGATCGGGTCGGTCGCTGCGAAAGCGCGAGTGAATCCCGCAGCACGGCGATTGCCTCCTGCGGCCGGCCCAGGAGAAGGTATGCCGCACCCATGGCGCGACGGGCGCTGAGAAGCCATCGGGTGCCCATCTTCTGCTCACACTCGTAGCCGAGCTGAGCATCGCGCAGCATCTGCGGGATGCCGTCCGGAGCCATGGCACTTCGGAGGCTCGCGAGTGCCGAGCGAAGCGAAGATGCCCGGTCAACGGATGCCAAGTCGACCGGAGCCCGCTCGGCCGCAACTAAGAACCGCCTGGCCCGGGCCGCATCGCCAAGATACCCGAAGACCCACGCGGCCGCGATCGACAGCTGCGGGTCTGACTCGATCTCCGCGTCGGTGCAGCGCTCGAGCCAGAGCCGCAGGGTCTCGATCTGCCCGCGGCTTGCAAACTCGTCCCGATGACGCAAGCGCGATTCGGCCGGCGTGAGCGAGATCGCCGGCCTCATACGCGTAGGCGAACGCCTCGCCCGGCGCTCCGTGCCGCTCGCACCAATCTGCTGCCCGTCGCAGGTACACGGGCAGCAGTTCCGGGTGGCGCCGCTTGAGCTCCGCCCGGAGGAGATCGCGGAACAGATGGTGGTAGCGATACCACTCGCGGTGATCGTCGAGCGAGACGACGAAGGCATTGGAACGCGCGAGGTCCTCCAGCGAACCAGCCGCGTCGTCTGATGCCGAGCACCGCATCGCACAAGGGCGCCGTCATGTGATCGAGGATCGACGTCCCGAGCAGGAAGCTCTTCAGATGGTCCGGCTGGCGGTCCAGCACCTCTTCCACGAGGTAGTCGGCGATCTGCTGCTGATTGCCGGACAGACCGGCAGCCGTCACGGCGGCATCGTCACGGCCGCGCAGCGCCAGCGTGGCCAACGCAACCGCGGCGGCCCAGCCCTCCGTCCGCTCGCACAGCGCCCCGGCCGCCGCCTGCGAGAGCTCCAGTCCTGTGCTCGCGGCAACATCGCGGGTCTCCATCGGGTCCAGGGCGAGGAGCGCGGTCCCGATCTCGACCAGATCCCCACTGACGCGAAGCCGGCCGAGCGGCACCCCCGGATCGCCGCGCGTGACCAACACCAACTGACAGCCGGATCGAACATGGTCGACGAGAAAGGTGAGAATCGCGCGGCTCTTCTGAGCCGTTATGACATCCACATCGTCCAGCACCAGAACGAACGGATCGCGATCGCCCAGGTCGGCCGCGAGGAGAGGAAGGACGACCTCATCGATCCTGGGCATCCGTCCTGACAACTCCTCGAGGAGCTGACCGCACACCGGGCCAGTGCGCTCAAGAGCCGCCACAACGTGGGCGAGCAGCACGACCGAGTCGTTGTCGCCGGGGCCGAGCTGCACCCACCCGGTGACCCTCGGATCCAGCTCACTCCACTGCGCGACAAGAGTCGACTTCCCGTAACCCGCCGGCGCAGACACCAACACCACCCGGCTGCGCTCGGCCGCCTTCTGCAACGCGGAGAGGCGAGGTCGCGCCACCACCCAACTCGGAACAGTCGGAACTCGACGCTTCGACTCCCGCAACCGCGGCCCGGGCCCGGAAAGGGCACCGCTACTCATCGCACGGTCCCCCACGGCCGTCCCGTGTCCCGTGCCGGACCGACTTCGAGGCAGGCACGCGACTCGCCAGTCTGAGACCCGACACGAGGACGAGCTGTCGGCGCAAGCGCAGCCCGCACGCCAATCCGTGCTCAGCGGCCTTGACGACGGACGCGTGTACGGCCATCCCCACACTCACGTAGGGCGCCACCGCGCCAATATCTCGAACACGTCGGTGGCCACTCTCTCGCGAACCAAATCGCATTACCTAACGCTCAGCAAACGCGGTCGGCCGCATCAGGAGATGCCGCGTCTCGCTGCCCAAATCTGGACAGCCTCGACAGTACCTACGCCTGAGGGGCGTGGCATCCGCGAAAATCACGGAGAACCATCCGGCGAAAGCCGGGATGCCAGCGGCGCGTCACACCGGTGCGGAGGGCTGCGGCGCGATCGCGCCAGAGCCCCGCTCGGCAAGAGCAACCGTCAGTCGCGGGCGAACGCTGCGGCAAGCTCCCGCTCGAGTCGACCGAGGCTTCGCAGGCGACGACAGCCTCCTCGGTCGCACGTCACCAACGCTCAGAGCAGCGTCGCCGGTCACGGGATCCACCCGAGCGAGGGGCCTGGCATGGCGATATCAGCCAGATTGGCCGATGACGAGCGGTCCGCACGCGACGTACCGTCACAGCATCATCGCCAGCCAGCCGAAGCCGTCGAACACGAACAAGTCCCGCCAGACTGTTTCGCTGACGCCTACCGAGACGCGCGTCCTGGCGCTCCTCACCACGTATCAAACGCTCGCCGGCATCGGCAGCCAGCTCGGCATCGGGCGTCCCACTGTGAAAACGCACGTCCACAACATCTACAAGAAACTCGGGGCCACCAAACGAGCCGAAGCGGTGAAGCTAGCCGAGAGCGCGGGCCTCCTGCCCCGTCCGTGACCGGCTCTCAACAGGGCGACTCAGCCGACGCAGGTACGCGTGCCGACGCTGGTCGGTCTTCGAGCGATGAGCCGGTTGCCAGGTGGGGGCATCGTCGTTGTCGTCTTCCCGCTCGGGACGGCTGGCACCTTGCTCATGGTCGCGGGCTGGCAGCTCAGGAGATCAACGCGCAGCTCGACAGCGCGCCTAGGAACGATGCACTACCGTGACCTTTGGCGAACATCGTTCCCCTGGCGTTCGTGATGATCGCGGGGCCGCAGATCCTCAGCGCGATCTTCCTGATCACGAGCGAGAACTGGCAGCGGAACTCGGCAGCCTTCGTTGGCGGCGCGGCCCTGTCGATCACCACAGGTCGCACGATCGCGTTATTCGTAAGCACGGGCGGGTCTGACAAAGGAGCACTGGTAAGACACTGGACATCATCTTCATCGTGCTTCTCCTCGCCGCGGGGTTGCACACGTTTCTGACTCGCAAGACATCCAAGCCGCCGGAATGGATGGGGAAGCTTGAAGCGGTTGACCCGACGCTCTCGTTCAGGCTCGGATTCCTGCTGTTCGGAGTCCTCCCAACGGGACATCCTCACCTCATTCGCCGGCAGCGGCTCCGTCGCGCCACCACGATCCTTGGTGACACGTGCTTCCCTTCGTGCTGCTGACCCTGTTGTTCATCGCTCTACCGGCGCTACTGATCGTCGTCCTCGGCAAACGGGGGCAGACTCGGCTGCCGAACGTGAGGGACTGGATGAACAACAACTCCTGGATTACCAGCGAGATCGTAATCGGTCTCTTCGTCGTCATCACTACGAACAGCCTCGCGGGCTAGCACTGAGGCGCTCCGGCTTCAGCGCGCTAACGTCTGCTGACTGGTACTCAACGGCGTTCGGAGGGTGAGGTGGCATGCACCGATTGCGCAAACATGGCCGGCGGCGCCTCCATGCCGTGCTGCTTCTGACGCGTCTGTTCCTGAAGCACGAGCGGCGTAGCCCGGCGCGCCGGCGAGAGCGTTCGGCGCGTGAGCTGGCTGCGGTCGCCGGGCCCGCTTTCGTGACGGGCGTCGCGGTGGAGTTCTTCCTGGACCCGCGCAACGGCAAGCGGCGACGGCACCTTGTGCGCGACCGGACGAGGGCCGTGTTGCGCCGCCGCGCTCGCCGGGTCGAGCGCCAGGCCCATTACGAGGCGGGCAAGCTCGCCGGTCTCGCGCACGCGGTCACGCATCGTGATCAGGCGGCGGAGTTGGACGATGTCAGTCTCGTGCGCAAGGTGGAGAGTGAGCTGTTCCGTGACCGGACGATTCCCAAGGGACAGATCAGCATCAATGCGGACCGCGGGATCGTGGTCCTGCGCGGGCAGCTCGACGATGCCGAGCTGATCCAGCGCATCGAACGCGAGGTGCGCAAGATCACGGGCGTGCGGGAGGTAGAGAACCTGCTCCACCTGCCGACGGTGCCAGCGCCGGCCAGCCATCCTCACGGCGACCCGCGCGCGGCGCACGGCGGGGTGTAGGCCTGCGGCAACTTTTGCCGAGCTCTTGCTGTCCCTCCGGCGACGGCAACGCTGGCTCGCCCCAGTGTGGTCCAGAGGGCCACGACGAGGCTGCGCGCACCCGACCGCCGCTGCACGCCCACACTCGCCACCGCCGCTGAACGCCACCGGGGACCCGACATGTGCCGGAGATGTCACCAGAAGTCAGCAAGCGCGCCAACGCCGCAATGAAACGCAGCCAGAATCGCACGAAGCACATGAGTCTTACCACTGCGCTGCCAGTATCGCGATAACGTTGATTTCGCCGCGCGCGACGCGCTAAGCGATGCCGATCAGCGTTTGTCACGCAACGATCGCGACGGTATCGCGCGTACGCCCGGTTCCAAGTTACAAGCGTCGAGACCGATTCTTCGCGCCCCTACTGTTGACGCCATTGCGCTAGTGACGCTCGGCATCCGGCCGTTTCTTGCCTGCTCGGCGCGAGCGAGCAATCGCTCGGACGGCTCGACTCTCAGCGCGAAGCGATATCTGCGGCCGCGAACTCGGTGGCGGTCGCGCACTAAGCTTAGGGGTCACGAATGATTTAGTGCGGTGGTGGAGGATGTTCGGGGTTATTGTCGTATCGCGAGGGATGATCGATGAGTCAAAGATCGCGGAGCGTTTTGCGGGCCTTGGGCCTGAGTTGAACGAGCGTCAGCGTCGGTTGTGGGCGGCGTCGGAGGCGCGGGCGTGTGGGCGTGGTGGGATCGCTGCGGTTGCTCGTGCGACGGGGATCAGTGAGGACACGGTCGGGCGTGGGATCAAGGAGTTGCGGGAGGGTGTGCGGTTGGAGCCGGGGCAGGTCCGTCGTCGGGGTGCGGGGCGTCGAGCGTTGACCGAGTCTGATCCTGGCTTGTTGCGGGACTTGGAGCGATTGGTGGATCCCGCGACGCGTGGGGATCCGTGCTCGTCGTTGCGGTGGTCCTCGAAGAGTTTGGGGAACATCGCGGGCGCGTTGGTCGCCGTGGGCCATGAGGTGTCCGATCGGACGGTCGGGAAGCTGCTTCGCGGTCTTGGGTTTCGGTTGCACGCGAACCGCAAGACGCGGGAAGGGACCGATCATCCTGATCGCGACGCTCAGTTTCGGCATATCGACGCGACGGTCACCGCGGCGCTCGAGGCGGGGGAGCCGACGATCTCGGTCGACAGCAAGAAGCGAGAGCTGGTCGGCGATTACAAGGCGGTCGGGCGTGAGTACGAGCCGAAGGGCCGTCCGGTCGAGGTCCGCACCCACGACTTCAAGGACAAGGACTTGGGCCACGCGATCCCGTATGGCGTCTATGACATTCAGGCGAATGAGGGGATGATGTCGGTCGGTGTCACCAACGACACCAGCGCGTTTGCGGTCAACGCGATCCGCGCGTGGTGGGAGCATCTCGGTGCCCGGCGCTACCCCGACGCGACGACGCTGACGATCACCGCCGACGGCGGCGGCAGCAACTCGAGCCGCACCCGCCTTTGGAAGATCGAGTTGCAGAAGCTCGCCAACGAGCTCGGCCTGGCGATCCGCGTCTGCCACTTCCCGCCGGGAACGTCGAAGTGGAACAAAATCGAGCACCGGATGTTCTCGTTCGTGAGCCTGAACTGGCGTGGTCGGCCGCTGGAGAGCCTTGAGGTGATCATCGATCTGATCGGGTCGACCACAACCAGCACCGGGTTGAAGGTGTACGCGCGTCACGATCCCGGCGAGTACGAGAAGGGCATCACAGTCACCGACGAAGAGATCGCCGCCGTGAACATTGTTCGTAACGATTTTCACCCGGACTGGAACTACGAGATCAAACCAATAGCCGCACTAATTGTTTCGTGAACACTAAGTCCTGGCCGGGGATGGCCTCGACCAGCAGGCGGAACTGACAACCTCGCGGCCGGTGGCAGTCCGGGAATGCCCGATGCCGAGGTCGAGGTACATCGAAGCGCCGGCGCCCGCGGCGCATCGTCTGAATCGAGTGACCCGCGCTTCACCCGGTCGGGGCGATGCCGCCACCCGGATGCGATGCTTGAATTGGGAGATCGATCTGAGGAGTGAGCTGCCGATCGTCGGGGTGCTGGGCGCCTATCGGCGCGGCTGGGTCGCACGCGACGTGCTGGCCGCGGTGACGATCTGCGCCGTGCTGGTGCCCCAGGCGCTTGCGTATGGGCAGCTTGCCGGTCTGTCTCCGGTTAACGGTCTGTATGCGGCGCTGGCGCCGCTGGTCCTGTATCCGCTGTTTGCCAGCTCGCGGCGACTGATGGTCGGTCCCGAGTCCGGGCTGGCGATTCTGACCGCGCTGTCACTAGCCCCGCTGGCGGCTGAGGGCTCGGCGCGGTTCGCTGTGCTCGCGGCGATGCTCGCCCTGCTCACGGGCGCGCTGCTGATCGTCTCCGGGATCGCGCGGCTCGGGTTCCTGGCCGACTTCTTCTCGCGACCGGTCCTGCTCGGGTTTATCAACGGGGTGGCGGTGATCATCATCGTCAGCCAATTGCCGCAGTTGCTGGGGATCACGGTCGAGGCCGACAGCACGCTCGGAACGCTCTGGCGCGTTATCACTCACATCGGCGATGCGCAGTGGCGCACGATCGCGCTCGGCGTGATCCTCCTGATCGTGCTTGCCCTCCTGCGACGCTTCGCGCCACGGTTCCCCGGTGCGCTCGCCGCGCTGGTGCTCGGCGGCGGCGCGGTCGCGCTGCTCGAGCTTGCATCCAAAGGCGTCGCGATCATCGGGGCCGTACCGGCCGGCCTCCCCGGATTCTCGGTGCCAAAGGTGTCGCTCGGTGACATCGGCGCGCTGGTGCCGCTCGCCGGCGGCCTCGCGTTCGTCGGCTTTGCGCAGTCGATCCTCACCGCGCGCGCCTTCGCCGAGCGCCACGGGGAGATGCTCGACGCCAACCAGGAACTGATAGCGCTCGGGGTGGGGAACATCGGAGCAGGACTGCTGCGCGGCTTCCCCTCCTCATCGAGCCAGTCGCGCACAGCAGTCGCCGAGACCGCCGGGATGCGAACGCAGCTGGCACAGATTGGCGCCGGGCTGCTGGTCGTCGGCTTCCTGCTGTGGCTCACAGGCGTGCTGCACGACGTTCCCAAGGTCGCGCTGGCGGCGATCGTCGTCTCCGCCACGGTCGGGCTGTTCGACGTCCCGGCGATGACCAGGCTCTACCGCCAGGATCGGTTCGAGTTCGGCGTCGCGAACGGCACGTTCGCCGCCGTCGTCGCGCTCGGAATCCTCGTCGGGATCCTCACCGCCGTGTTCCTGTCGCTTGCGCTGCTGATCGCGCGGATATCGCGGCCCAGCGATGCGGTTCTCGGCGCGGCCGACGACGGCGGCGGCTTCCAAGAACTCGCGACGCGCGAGCACCTGGAGGCGGCTCCCGGCGTGGTCGTCTACCGCTTCGACGCCCCGCTGTTCTTCGCCAACGCCGACTACTTCGTCGACCAGGCCATCAAGGTGTTCGATGACGCCGGCTCGGCCCGTTTCGTGCTCGACTTCGAGGCCGTCACGCTCGTCGACGTGACCGCCGCACGCGCGCTGAAGCGACTGCTGAGCGACGTGAAATCGCGCGACGCCGAGCTATCCGTGGCGCGGGCGTCCCGGGCCGTGTTCCACCAGCTAAACGAAGCCGGGCTCGTCGAGGCGATTGGGAACGCGCGCTTCTACCCCTCCGTCAGGGCAGCCGTTCGCGGCGACGCCGTGCGCAATCGGCGCTCACGGCGACCTCCGGCGGGCGACGCAGATTGACGGCCCCTCCGGCCGGCCCGGCTCACTGTGGCCCGCCCGGAATTCCCCGGTAGGTCGGGCGCGGGCCCCGCCGGGGGATCAGACACCGTGCCGTCTCCAGAAGGCGGCTGCGTCGGTCGTGTCCGATGCCGTCCGGCGGCGAACGCCGCCGCCAGCAGCCCGACCGCCCCGAATGCGATCAGCACCCATCCCCACCACGGTAAGGCCGCCATCGGAGGAGGTGCCTGCGGGCGTGGTAGCTGCCGGCTGAACGGTCACCGACGTCGGGTTGGCGACCGATGTAGTCGCAGGCGGTTGTCGAGCCGTCTTGGTCACCGTCTCCGCCTGCTTGCGAGGTCACGGTCTTGGAAGCGGCGGTGGTGCTGGCGCTCCTTCGGGGCGGCGCTCGAAATAGGGCTGTCGGTACCGCGTCAGCGGCGCAGAACGTCGGCGCGCTCGGCGTCGGCGGCTACATCGCCCTGGCCGGCCTCTGGACAGCGCCCGTCAGCGGCACCTCATGAACCCGGCGCGCTCGTTCGGCCCGGCGCTGGTCAGCGGCGACTGGAGCTGCGAGGCCGCGGCGGGGACCCGAGCGCCCACGCGGCCGGGTCCGGCGTGCTCACCCCGGGGAGACCAGGCGGAGAAGGCCAAGCCCTCGCGGGATATCGACGAGGCCAAGATCGTGCCCCCGCCCTCAAGCTCACCAGCACTCACGCAGACCCGTAACGCGAGACAGCCGCGAAGCGATGCGCGGGATCGCCGACGACATCCGGAGCACCTTCAGCGATGACCGTCCTCGGCAGCCTGACCACCCGATCGCGTCGCACCGCCGACCGGTTCGCCGAGGCTTCCGATCGAGCAGGCCGCGCTCGAGTTCGCCTTCGCATGCCGGGAGATCGACCACGCGCCGTTCATCATCCATCCGATCGAGGTCGGTTGGCTGCTTCGCTGCGACGGTCAGCCGGAGGAAGTCATCGCCGCTGGGCTGCTCCACGAAGTACTCGAGCAGACCGCACATCCGGCGCAGAGCTCCGACACCGGTTCGGCGTCCGCATTGCCCGGCTTGTCGAGACCGTCTCAGACGATCCATCAAACCTGGACTACAAGACACGCAAGCGCGACCTTGGCGCTCGCGTCGCACACGCCGATTCCGACACCACCGCGGTCATCGCCCCGGACAAGATCGCCAAGGTCCGAGAGCTTGCGCCGCTACCACCCTGGCAACTTCACGAACCCAACATCCGCGCCAAACTCGCGCACTACCGCGCCAGCCTCAAGATGCTCCGCCGAGCCACCGGGGGACGTCACCCTCTTCGACCACCTCGACACCGACCTCAACCGGCTCATCCACCCACGGCCTGCGGAACCACAGCGCCAGAACGGTTTCGACCACCACAGGCCAGCAGTCGAGGATGACGTCCGCACGCGCCCGAATTTGAGGACAAGTCCTCAACTCGCGATACTGTCGCCGGGTCCCGTGAGTGACGCTAGTGTGGGAGATCGAGCGAGTGACGCGATAAGCACACTCGGGCCGTCCGGAGCCGCACCGTACCGTCGCGCAACCGAGAAGAGCAGCACCACAGACGGCAGCTGAGCGCGGGTCCCCTTTGAGGAGAGGGAGCAGACCGCGTGTGGATCTCGACGCTCCTGCTTCCACGACCGGCCAGGTCTCGGGAGGTCGTGAGAGTCATCAGTCGCCTGTCCGTGCAGCGACGTCGAGAACAGCCGGGATACACCTCGCCCTCCGTTCGAGTCGACATCCGATCCACAGCCCTTTCCAGACGCGGGGGCGGGAACCGGAACCCGGTCACGCGTTGTTGAGCGTGCCTGGCGAAACGAGAACACGACCGCCAGACCCCGAAATGCTGCTCGCGGCACCGTCTGATCGGCATCGCTCTCTGGGGCCGGAAGAACTAGGAAGCTCCGTGGATCGCGATGCGGAGCAGCGCGCGGACCGCGTCCCAGGGCCCCTCCGGTATCGCGGCGGATGGCGAGGCGCCCGGATGCTGGGGAGCGATCCGCACACGGAGAGCAGCCGGTCTGGCGCGAAACCGCAGCGGGGGGTCGAGCTTTAGCGCCTCGCCGTCGATCCCCGCGGCGACCGGGCCGTCGGAGCGGACCTCAAACGACGCTGCAGACCACTCCTCGACGCGTTTTTTAGGGCCGCCCGTTGCGTCTTCCCCAGCCACCGTGATGCCGAGCACGCCGGCGTCCAGGCGCGGTCGTGTGCCGGACCCGAGCACACGGCCGAGCCGGTACGGGTCGTTGGAGACCATCACGACCGCGCCGGTCTTGTGCTCGCGACCATCGGCGCCGGTCCAGCGCAAATCGAGCCCCTTTCCACCCGGCCCGAGCACGGTGGGGACCGTATCGGCGAGCGTCCGGAGCTTCGCGTCGCGGTAGCCGGCGCTCTGGACCGCTTCGGCGTAGACACCGAGCGACACGTTGTTCACGAACACGCGACCGTTGACCTCCGCGAGATCCACCACCCGCTCCCGCCCGTTCGTGAACGCGTCGAGCGCCCCGACAACGTCGTCGCGGTCGACACCGAGATCGAGCGCGAAATGGTTACGCGTCCCCGCCGGCACGCACACGTACGGGAGCCCACGGTCCGCAGCGATGGCGGCGACGATCGCCTGCGTGCCGTCTCCACCGGCCACCCCGAGCGCGTCCGCGCCGTTCTCGATCGCATCGTGCACCAGCGTTCCGAGGTCGTCCCCGAGATGAAGCTCCACCGGCTCCACGCCGCGAGCGCGCGCCTCGCGCGCGACATCGAAACGCTCCGCTTTCCCGCCACCCGACTTCGGGTTGTAGAACAACAACACAGCCTGCTTCGGCGCCGGCGCAACCGGAAGCTTCCCATGCACGACAAACACCCTGCTCGCCGCCGCAACCGAGACCAGCAACCCCGCCAAGATCAACGCGTCCTCCAACACCCAGCCCTCGACCACCGCGAGAACCACCGCGCCCACGAGCAACACGCCGGCGGCAGCCGCAGCGATCACGCGCGCGGCGCCGCGATGAACCAACGCCCACCACCCAGCCGCCAAGGCAACCACCACGCACGCAAGCACCGATAGGCCGCGCGGAAATCGCTGCACGCCGACAACCACCGCTAACACCACAGACGCCACGAACAACACCAGCGACACGATCGCCGCCAGCCGCCGGATCAACACGTCAAGACGCCCCTTTCTTCCACGCCGAGCCGGGACACCGACGATCCACAGCACCGGGACCATAGTCCCGACGCAGACCAGTATGGCGCTCGCGGAACCTCGGCCGTGCGCGCGTCAATCGCGGCACGACGTGCACGAACGCAGGCAAACCAACCGAGAGCTGGCATCTGGCGCGCCAGCCCGGGTTGACGCGCTCGACACGAGACCCTTCGCCAAGCTTCCACGCATCGCATCAAACCACTTGGTTTGATCGTCTGCCAGGTCTCCTCGTCGATCGCATCGACAGCCGCTCGCACGGTCTTGATCATCCGCACCCCGATCGAGTACTGCCACCCCGCCTTCTCCAACCGCCTGAACACCTTGGCGTTCCAGAACCCCGAGTCGGCACGCAGCACCTTGACCCCGCTGGCTCCGGCGCGCTCGACACGGGCGATCAGCTCATCGCAGAACCGCAGCATCCCTTCTTCGTGTTGGCCGACCCCTTGCGCAGTGGGATGTGCACCACCTTGCGGGTATCGGCCCGCGTGGTCCAGGATCGGGTGATCCCCAAGCCGGGTGTAGCCGAAGGCGGCGCCGTGCTTCCCACGCCCGCACAGCTCCCCGATGAAGCTGTTCACGTCGGTCACCAACCTCCCCTCGCCGGGCCGGCGCCAGCCTGCCACGCGCCCACGAGCGACTCCCCAACCAGCTTGTCCAGCTGGCGCATGGGCCCGAACGTGAACGCACGCAGAAACGCAAGCGTCGACGGCGCCGGGATCCAACCAGCGAGCAACGGCCGCGTGCGCCCCGCCCGCAACACGTCGCAGTCATCGATGCTGTCCGCGCCCAGCACCATCGCGAACAACGGCGCCATCACCTTGCGCCCGGCGCTGGCGGCGCTGGCGGCGCCGGGCCATCACGATGCAACCGCACCAGCCGCCCGCCAAACGCTTCGATCCCCAGGCGCCCAGCGAGCGTGGCGACCAGCACCACCCGGCATCCGCCGTCGGCATCGGCATCGGCATCGGCATCGGCATCGGCGAAAACTACATCGAACCATCCCGGAAATACGACCGTGGAGGGCTGGGGCGCGATCTTGCCGGCCATCCGCTCGACAAGGGGCAAGCGTCAGTCGCGGCCGAACGCTGCTGCAAGCTCCTGTTCGAGGTCGACCGAGGGGTCGCCGGCGACATCGACGACGACCTCGTGGTTGTGCCGCCGACAAACGCCCAGGCGGCGTCGCCGGGTAGTCGCTGCTTACGGGGTCGACTCGAGCGAGGGCTTGGCACCGAGATATCAGCCATCTTGGCCGATGTCGGATCGACCGCCCACGACGTACCGTCACAGCACCATTGCCAACCAACCGAACCCGCCGCGCAAGAAAGCGTCCCGCAGGACGGCTTTCCTGACGCCGGCCGAGACCCGCGTCCTGACCCTGCTCCCCACGTATCGGACGCTCGCCGCCATCGGCAACCAGCTCGGCATCGGCCGTCCCACCGTGAAGACGCACGTCGGAAACCTCTACAGGAAACTCGGGGCCGCCAAGCGGGCCGAGGCTATGACGCTAGCTGAGAGCGCGGGCCTCCGGCCCCCCGTCCGTGACCAAGGTCCCCAACAGGCTCGGCAGCGCTCATCCCAGCATCGAAACGCACGTCCAAACCATCCACAGAGACTCGCATGACCTACCACGACGATTCACGATGACCGGCTCTGACCCGGGCGACGTAGCCGACGCGGGTGCTCCGGTTGACGCGGGCGCTCCGGCCGACGCCGGCACCGGCGCACAACAGCCTTCGGACGCTGAACACGTCGCAAGGCGGGTTCATCGCTTTCTTGTTCCGGGGCTGCTGGTGCTGGCGACGGTTCTCGGGATCGCTGCGACGTTCGCGATCTGGGTCAATCGGCAGGCGCTGAACACGTCGAACTGGTCCTCGACCAGCAGCAAGGTCCTTCAGGACAAGAAGGTCCAAACCGCGCTGAGCGCCTATCTGGTCCACGAGCTGTTCGCCAACGTCGACGTGTCCGCGCAGCTGCAGACCGTTTTGCCCAAGCAGCTGCAGCCGCTGTCGGGCCCCGCTGCGGCGGGGTTGCAGCAGCTCGCCGGCCAGCTCGCCCCGAGGGTGCTGGCCAGCCCGGTGGTGCAGGCCGCGTGGGTTCAGGCGAACATCGCCGCGCACAGGGAGCTGTTGCGGGTGCTGAACGGTGGCGGGCCGGTTGTCTCGACCCGGTCAGGGGTCGTGAGCCTGGATCTGCACACGCTCGTCAGCCAGCTTGCCGCCGCGGTCGGTCTCTCAAGCCAGGTCGCTGCGGTCCAGTCAAAGCTGCAGGGCTCGACTGGTGCGACGGTCCGGGCGGCCGCTCAGCAAAAGCTCGGGGTCAGGCTCCCGCCCGCCAGCGGCCAGTTGGTGATCATGCGCTCGAACGAGCTGAAGAGCGCGCAGGACATCGCCAATGCCGTCAAAAGCCTGGCGATCGTGCTGCCTGCGCTCGCGATCGGGCTGTTCGCGCTGGCGGTCTACCTCGCGCGAGGACGGCGCCGGCACACGCTGCGAACGACCGGCTGGTGCTTCGTGCTGATCGGAGCCGCGCTGCTGTTGATCCGCAGAGTCGCAGGCGACGCGGTCGTCAACGGCCTGGTCACGATCCCGTCAAACAAACCCGCCGCACACGACGTGTGGACCATCGGCACCTCGCTGCTGCGCGACATCGCCGTCGCGATGATCGCGTACGGGATCGTGATCGTCGCATCGGCCTGGCTCGCAGGCCCGACCCGACCCGCCACCGAGATCCGCAAGGCCCTGGCGCCATCATTGCGCGACAGTCCCGCGGTCGCCTACTCGACCGTCGGCGGCCTGTTGGTGCTGCTCGTGCTGATCGGTCCGACACCGGCATTCCGGAACATCGTCTGGGTGCTTTTGTTCGCCGTGCTGCTCGCGTACGGCGTCACGATGCTCCGACGCGAGACCGCACTCGAGTTCCCTGGAATCCAGCACGGCCAATCGCTACGCGACTACCGAGGGCACCGAGCCGAAGCCCACGCACGCAAGACAGCACCCTCGCCTCCACCCCCGGTGACAGACGCGGTTCTCGGCGAAGCACCGGCGGCCCGCGCCGCGCCTGCTCCGTCCAGCGGGCGCGTCGACACGCTGGAGCGATTGGCAGCGCTCAGATCCAGCGGCGCGCTGACCGATGAGGAGTTCGCAGCCGAGAAGGCACTCATCATGAACAACGGCACCTGACCGAGAGGAAGGCGATGGCGATGGCGACTACGACCAGGAAGACCGCGGCGTTGAAGGGCCGCAAAGCCGGCGCGGCGGTGCCGCATCTGTCGGTCGCGGAGCGGGTCGCGCGTGGCAAGGCAGCGCGCAAAGAGGTGCCGCGCGCCGGTCACGCGTTGTTCGAGCCGCTCTCGACTCGCGCTGATCCGGTTGAACTGCTCGAGCGCCAAGCGAAGACGCGTGTGCCTGAGCTGGTACCGATCCGCTACGGGCGGATGCTGGTCTCGCCGTTCACGTTCTACCGCGGCGCCGCGTCGATCATGGCCCACGACCTCGCCGCGACACCACGCTCAGGGCTGATCGTGCAGTGCTGCGGGGATGCGCACCTCTCGAACTTCGGGGTGTTCGCCTCACCCGAGCGAGCGCTGGTGTTCGATGTCAACGATTTCGATGAGACGCTCCCCGGCCCGTGGGAGTGGGATGTCAAGCGGCTGGCAGTGAGCATGCTGATCGCCGCACGCTCCAACGGCTTCCCAGCTAAGGAGCAGGACCAGATCGTGCTCGACACGGTCGGGCGCTATCGCACCGCGATGGCCGAGTTCGCAGGAATGAAAAGCCTCGAGGTGTGGTACTCGCATCTGGATATCGACAGTGCGTTGCAGGAGTTCGGCTCGCAGTACAAGCCGAAGCTGGTCAAGCGAGCGCAGAAGGGGCTCGGGAAAGCTCGCACGAAGGACAGCATGACCGCGTTCTCGAAACTGACACATGTCGTTGACGGGAAGGCGCGAATCGTTGACCAGTCGCCCCTGATCGTGCCGATCGAGCAGCTCGCACCAGCCGGCGAGGGACGCGATCAGATCTTCGATGAGCTTCGCCAGGTGCTGCGTGGCTATCGAGAGACGCTCGAGTTCGACCGGCGAGTGCTGCTGGAAGAGTTCGAGCTGACCGACTTCGCGCGCAAAGTCGTCGGAGTCGGGAGCGTCGGCACCCGCGCGTGGATCGCGCTGCTGCTCGGCCGCGACGGCCAAGACCCGCTATTCCTGCAGATGAAGGAGGCCGAAGCATCGGTACTGGAGGAGTTCCTCGGCCCGAGCGAATTCTCAAACCACGGCGAGCGAGTCGTCGTCGGCCAAAGACTGATGCAAGCCAGCAGCGACATCTTCCTCGGCTGGCTGCACATCGACTCCGGGCTCGACGGCAAAGCTCGCGACTTCTACGGCCGCCAACTGAAGGACTGGAAAGGGTCCGCGGAGATCGAACAGATGGTCCCCAAGGGCATGGCCGCCTACGGCAAATTGTGCGGCTGGACCCTCGCCCGCGCGCACGCCCGCAGCGGCGACCGGATCGCGATCGCCTCCTACCTCGGCACTAGCGACAGCTTCGACCGCGCAATCGTCGAATTCTCCAAGGCATACGCCGACCAGAACGAACGCGACTACCAGGAGCTCGCCGCGGCGGTCAAATCAGGCAGGATCAAGGCAGAGACAGGCCTCTGACGCAAGTGCATACCAGTCACGCCGCCGCGAGGGTCTCTTCGACAAGCGTGGATGCAGCACTCCATATTTGGTCACCCCCTCGACGACGCGCTCTGCTGGTACCCGCCCGCGAGTCTCCCCCGATCGTCGGCTTCCTGTGCACGTCCCGGTGATCGCGGGGGCGGGCGCAAGCGATCGGCCGGTCATGCCCTTCCCGCAGGTGCCGAATTCCCGTTTACCCAGAAGGTTGCAAGTCATGTCATATGCATCCATGTCGTGCGAACAGAGCAGTCACCCCTCGACCCGGCGGCGGGAGACGATGCAACGAGAGCCGGATAGAGTCGAACCCGCTGCAGTGGTCGAGCACTCCTGACGCACCTTGGTTCTGTCGTGCAGCGATCGCCGGAGTGGGTCGAAAACGCGGCGCTACTCCAGCGCGCATACGCCCTCGCCACAGAAGCGCATGGCTCGCAGCGCAGAGCTACCGACCAGAGGCTGTTTGTCGACCACGTCTTGGAGGTCGCGACCCTGCTTCGCGATGCCGGCTTCGATGAGGAGTTGATCGCCGCCGGGCTGTTGCACGACGCTGTCGAGCGGGGCGCAGCGACCGAGCGTGGCGTGCGCGCCAAGATGGGTGACGCAATCGCCTCGCTGGTGATGGCGCTCACCGAGGACCGCTCGCTCGAGTCGTTCGCCGAGCGCAAGGCGAGACTGAGAGCCCAGGTCATCGCGGCAGGCCCGCGAGCGATCGCGATCTTCGCTGCTGACAAGCTCTCGGACATCCACGGCCTCCAACGAGGGATCGACGCCTCCAGGGGCTCGATCGAAGCTCGGATGGGGACCTCCATCGCTGCCATGGCCGGCCATTACCGCGAATCGGTCGAGATGATCGAATCGAGCGACCCAAGCTCGCGCTTCGTCCCGGCGCTGCGCGAGGCACTCGAAATCCTGACCACACTGGGCAAGCTGAAGTAGCTGCGGCCTCGTCGCGTCCGATACGCGTGTGCTCGGCAAACACAACCTGAACGCGCGACGATGCTTGGAGCTCGGATACCTGCCAAAGTGGACCTCCTTCCGTCTTTGGGGACCGTCGGCCCACCGTTGCGCGCGGCAAGCGCTTCTGCCAGCGCGGCGCGCGGCTGACGAAGCCGCGGACGAACTCGGTCGCTGGGGGTTGAAGCTCAGCGCGCTGGCGCAAGCGCGCAAGTGGGTGTCGGCACCCGACTCCTACGCAGAGCTCGAGGAGCTGTTCGCCGCCCACGCGGCGACGGCAACGCCCCAGGGTTCACCTACACCAGGGCGCTCGCTGCGTTCGCTCGCCGAGCCGCGGGCGCCCAAGCGCGCGCGCTGCTCGCACGACGCCGTGGGTCTCTTCAGCGTTCACGCACACAGTGACGTTGCGGCCGTGTCGGGTTACGAGCCTCCGGGTGTGCCTGTCTAATCGAGTCCGGGCGGCACGACTTTGCCGTTGTCGATCTGCTGCGAGAGCTTGGCCTTCTCCTCCAGGCTGCCGGGGGTGAGCACACCGGACCCAGCGGCGTGGGAGATCGGATCGCCGCCGCGGCTGCGAGGGATGATGGCGAAGCCGACGGCGATCGCCGCGCCGATCAGCGGCCCGGCGACATACACCCAGTAGGCCGTCCAGTCGCCGCTGACCAGCGCCGGGCCGAATGAGCGCGCCGGGTTCATCGAGGTGCCGCTGACGGGCGCCGCCCACAGGCCGGCCAGGGCGGGCCACCATGCTGTTGTTGGTGGGATCGATGAACGCTTGAGTCGCGCGTTAGTAGTACCACCTGCGGGGGGACTCCGGCGGCGCGACAGGAGTATCTAGACTTCGCCTGAGTTCATACCTGCGGCATGGACGCTGGACGTGTGGCGCCGCAGGCCGTGTAGCGCTTTTCACGTGCTGGTCCGTGCCGCTGCCGAACCTGCCGGCAATCAGTCGACCTCGACCACCTCCCACTCCTGCCTTCATGGCGACGCGGGTACTCGTCACCACGGTCGAGCTGAGGGCGGCGGGGAGGGCAACCGGTTGCGGGTAGCCAGGTCAGTCGCGGCGTCCGCATGGCCCCGTGACCGCGAAGCGCTTGGGGTCAACTCGCGGGCCCTGTGCCCCGCAGTAGCATCAGCGAGCGTCCCGTCAGCGGGACGGCGGCCGACGGGTCGACGGGCCGGCCGGCTGCCGTGGGATCGGCCGTATCGACCTCGATTTGCCAGGCCAGGTCGCGGAGCGACGCGGGGACGCTGAAGTCGAGCGGCTCCCACCAGGCGTTGAACATCACAAGGAACGGATCGTCGGGATGTGCGTCGTCGCCGGTGTCGCCGCTCAGCGCCATCGTGATTGCCAGCGCGGAGGAATCGCCCCAGTCCTGTCCGGTCATCGCGTCGCCGTCCGGGCGGTACCAGTCGAGGTCGTCGCGGCCCGTCTCGGGCGCGGGCGTGCCGCGGAGGAACTGGCGGCGGCGGAACACCGGGTGCTGTTTGCGAAGACGGCATAGGGCGGCGGTGAAGTCGACCAGGTCGGCGTTCTCTCGGACGGTGCTCCAGTCAAACCAGGTGAGCTCGTCGTCGTGGCAGTAGGCATTGTTGTTGCCGCCCTGACTGCGGGCGAACTCATCGCCGCCGAGCAGCAGCGGCACGCCCTCGGACAGCAGCAGCGTGGCGATGAAGTTGCGCCGCTGGCGCGCGCGCAGGGCGAGGACTGCGGCATCGTCGGTGGGGCCCTCGATGCCGCAGTTCCAGCTGTTGTTGTCGTTCGTGCCGTCGCGGTTGTCCTCGCCGTTGGCCTCGTTGTGCTTGCTGTCGTAGCTGACGAGGTCCGCGATCGTGAAGCCGTCGTGCACGGTGACGATGTTCACCGAGGCGGTGGGTCGCCGGCCGCCGTGGCCGTACAGGTCCCTCGAGCCGCTGATTCGGGTGGCGAAGTCGGGCAGCGTGCCGGCCGTGCTCCGCCAGTAGTTGCGCACTGTGTCGCGGTACTTGCCGTTCCATTCGCTCCAGCCGGCCGGGAACTGTCCGACGTCGTAGGCTCCGATGTCCCACGGCTCGGCGATCAGCTTCACCCCCTCGAGCACGGGATCTTGGCCGACTGCCTCCAGGAACGCGGAATAGGGGGAGAAGTCGTTCGCCGCGCGCCCGAGGCTGGCCGCGAGATCGAAACGAAAGCCGTCCACGTGCATGTCCTGCACCCAATAGCGCAGCGCGTCCATCACCAGGCGCAGCGGCTGTGGGAGATACAGGTCCAGGGTGTTGCCACAGCCGGTGTCATCGACGTAGCGGGAGCGGTCGTCCTGCAAGCGGTAGTAGGCCGCGTTATCGATGCCACGGAAGCACAGCGTGGGCCCCGATTCGCTGCCCTCCGCGGTGTGGTTGAACACGACATCGAGAATCACCTCCAGCCCGGCGGCGTGCAGCGCGCGGACCATCTGGCGAAACTCGTCTACTTGGCTACCGCTGTCGCCCGCGGACGAGTAACCGTTGTGCGGCGCGAAGTAGCCGATCGACTGGTAGCCCCAGTAGTTGCGCAGCCCGCGCGCCACCAGCTGCGCATCGTGGACGAACTGGTGCACAGGAAGCAGCTCCACGGCGGTCACGCCAAGCCGCTGCAGATGCGAGATCGCCGCCGGATGGGCCAGTCCGCCATAGGTGCCACGCAGCCGCTCGGGCACATCGGGGTGCAGCTGGGTGAAGCCCTTCACGTGCACCTCATAGAAGATCGAGTCGGCCATCGGCCGGCCCGGACGACGGTCCTCGCCCCAGTCGAAGTCCCCGGCAACCAGCACCGAGCGCGGTACGTACGGTGCCGAGTCGCTGCCGTCCGCCTGATTGGGGTCACCGGCTACGTGACCGTAGACGGCCGGGTCCCAGCGGACCTCACCCACCACCGCGCGGGCGTAGGGGTCCAGCAGCAGCTTGGCGGGGTTGCAGCGGGAGCCCGACTGTGGTTCCCACGGCCCGTGCACGCGATATCCGTAGCGCTGGCCCGGCTTAGCGCCGGGCAGGTAGCCCTGCCACATGTAGCCCTCGCCCTGCTCAAGACTCCGGCGCGTCTCCTCGCCTGAATCATCGAACGAGCACAGCTCGACCGCCTCGGCCACGCTGCTGAACAATGCGAAGCTCGCGCCGTTGGCGTCGAGGTGGGCGCCGAGCGGCGCGGCGGTAGCAGGCTCGAGCGCCCGAGTTGTCGGCTGCACGGACATCAGGTGGCCTCCTTCAGAGTGACCTAGGTGTGCTCATAACGAGTCGTTGCGTGTGATGGAGCCGGGCCCCCGGCCCCCACAACGCGTGGCGGGACGGGTCCAAGTCGGTGACGTCGAGCGCGGGTCGAACCCCTGCCGTACACCTTGCACCGTCGGCTCCACCAGACGGTCGCAGGCGCTGCCGAGCCGGTGGCGGATCGTCACCCGGTCCGCACGTCATTACCGCCATGCGGATGCAACTAGCGGACATGTTGCGAGCAGTCATCAGAGCGACGGCCGTCGACCGCTGCATCGCCGCCCGGCCTCGCAGACAGCCCCTCGCTTTCTCGTCCGGCAGGAACGCCGGCCGCACGAAAGTTGAAGACCCGCCGCATCGCGATGCTCAGCCACCCCGGCTAGGTGCTGCCTGTTGATCCCGCAGACCGTCCGCCAGAGCAGGGGCATAGCGGAGCTGTCACTTTCCGGCGCGCGCCGTCTCGCCCGGCTTCGAGTGCAGGGCACCGGCCTGCATGAAGAGCAGCGCTACGGTTCCGGTCCAGCCTGTCTGGTGGCTGGCGCCGATGCCGGCGCCGTTGTCGCCGTGGAAGTATTCGTGGAACGGGATCAGGTTGTGCCAGTGTGGGTCGGTTTGGAACTTCTCGATTCCGCCGAACACGGGGCGGCGTCCGTTCTCGTCCTCGGTGAACGTGGTGGCCAGGCGCGTGGCGATATCGCTGGCGACGTCGAGCAGGTTCATCTGATTTCCCGACCCGGTCGGGCACTCGACCTTGAGTTCGTCGCCGTAGTAGCGGTGCAGCTCGGCTAGTCCGCGTAGGATGACGACGTTCATCGGGAACCAGACGGGGCCGCGCCAGTTGGAGTTGCCGCCGAACATGCCGGTGTCGGATTCCGCTGGGAGGTAGTGGACGTTGTATTCCTGTCCGCCCCAGTCGAAGATGCACGGCTGCTCGCGGTGGCGGCGGGAGATCGCGCGGATCCCGTGTGCACCGAGGAACTCTTCCTCGTCGAGCATGATCGAGAGGATCTGGCGCAGCCGCTGCTCGTCGACGAGCGAGGCGATCCGCCGGCCCTCCGGGTTGGGGCCGGGCAGGTGCGCCAACGATGGCACGGCGTCGGAGAAGGCGCGAACGAACTCTGCGAGGCGCTCCATCAACACCGGGTACTGCTTGAGCAGTACGCCGTCGAACACCGTCGCGGCGCACATCGGCAGCAGGCCGACGAGCGAGCGGACCTTAAGCTGGATCGCTTGCCCGTCGGGCATTCGCATCACGTCGTAATAGAAGCCGTCCTCATCGTCCCAGTTCACGGTGTCGGCGTCCGGCGGGTTCATCGCGATCGAGATCCACTCGAAATGGGTCGCGAACTTCACGGTCATGTCGGCGTAGGCGGGATCATGCTTGGCAAGCTCGGCGGCGATCTGCAGCATCCATTGGCAATACAGCGCCATCCACGCCGTGCCGTCCGCCTGCTCGAGCGTCCCACCGCCCGGTAGCGGCGCCGAGCGATCGAAGATCCCGATGTTGTCCAGGCCGAGGAAGCCGCCCTGGAACAGGTTGCGATCGTCGGGGTCCTTGCGATTGACCCACCACGTGAAGTTCGTCAGCAGCCGCTCGAACACACGAGCCAGGAACTCGCGGTCGCCCTCACCGCGGATCTCCGCCTCGCGCTCGTACACGTACAACGCCGCCCAGGCGGTCACCGGCGGGTTGACGTCGCTGAAGTTCCATTCGTACGCCGGGATCTGGCCGTTGGGGTGCAGATACCGGGTGCTGAGCAGCAGCTCGACCTGCTCCTTGGCGAAGTCGACGTCCACCAGTGACAGCGGCGCGCAATGAAACGCGAGGTCCCACGCAGCGAACCACGGGTACTCCCATTTGTCCGGCATCGAGATCACATCCCCCGCGACCATGTGAAACCAGGGCACGTTGCGGACCGAGCTGCCGGGGGCATTCGGGTCCCACGGGTTCACGCCGTGCTCGCGCAGCCAGCGGTGCACGTTGTACTCGTAATACTGCTTGCCCCACAAAAGCCCGGCCAGCGCCTGGCGCATCACCATCGCCCCGTCCGGGCGCAGCGTCGAGGGGATGACCGTCGCATAAAACTCGTCGGCCTCCTCACGCCGCGTCTTGAACACGCGATCGAAGTCCGCCCCCAGCGGCGTTCCCGTGCCAGGCACGCCTGTCTGCGAGCCGCCCGACGCGGTCAGGCGCACGCGAATCGAGGCGCTCTCCCCCGCCGGCACCTCCAGCACATGCTGCGCTGCGACCTTGGTACCGGTCCGCTGCGGGCTGACCGCATCGCTGACGCCGTGCACAACGAACTCGTCGATCGCGTCCTTGACATACGGCGAAGCGTTCGGCGATCCGAACAGCCGCTCGTTGTTTGTGTCGTTCTCGCAGAACAAAAGCTGCGCCGAGACGTCGGCGCGCAGCAGCCACTCGCCCAACTCCGCGTGGGAGGCGCGCGCCGCGGCGACCCCCTGCTCCCCGTCGGCGGCCGCCAGCGTCGGCTTCGCAACCTCATCGCCCCACGACCACGTGTTACGGAACCACAGCGTCGGCAGCAGATGCAGGGTCGCCGCGTCGGGTCCGCGGTTGTGCGCCGTGACCAGCATCAGGATGTCGTCGTGAGCGCCCTTCGCGTACTCCACGACCACATCGAAATAGCGATCCTCGTCGTAGACCCCGGTGTCCAGCAGCTCGTACTCCATCTCCTGCTTGCCCCGCCCGCGATTGGTCGATAACAACTCCTCGTAGGGGAACGCCCGCTGCGGATACTTGTACTGGCACTTCATGTAGGAGTGCGTCGGCGTGCTGTCCAAATAGAACCAGTACTCCTTGACATCCTCACCATGGTTGCCCTCGCTGTTGGTGAGCCCGAACATCCGCTCCTTCAGAATCGGGTCCGCGCCATTCCACAGCGCCAGCGCCAAGCACAGCCGCTGGCGCTCATCACAAATCCCGGCAATCCCGTCCTCGCCCCAGCGGTAAGCGCGCGACCGAGCCTGCTCGTGCGGAAAATTGTCCCAAGCATCCCCACCCCCGCTGTAGTCCTCGCGCACCGTCCCCCACTGACGCTCGCTCAGATACGGGCCCCATGCCTTCCACGCAACCGCGCCGAGGCGCGCCTGCTCCAGACGCTCGTGCTCGGGGGTCTTGGCGGTAGCGGAGTTCGTAGCGATCGTCACCGAGTATGTCCTCAGCGGCGCGTCCCGTTGTTAACGAGCTGTGAACCTGCGAGCCGCCTCGGATCATCAGCAATCCCCGCTGATCCTCCCGATTCAGGATCTCATCGATGCTGGCGAGACACGGGACCTGGGACGCGAGACACGCAAGCTGGTCGACACGTCCAAGCGGACGCTCAGCGGCACCGCGACACGCCGTATGACAGCAGTACCACTATGCCGACATGACGTGTAAGGCAATCGGCCTCGGCAGCGGCGGCACGCGATGCTGGATCAGCGGCGGGCGAACTCGCGCCCCTGCGGTGCAAGGCAGCCGCGCATCGTTCTGTGGACTTGCCTGGTTTCGGCGGAGAGTTGTTAGTAGTTGAGTAGTTAAGTATATCAGTCAGTGCGATTGCTCGACACAGGACAGCGGAGAGGCCAGCGTCAGCACGTCTCGTAGATCGGTGACTGTTGGGGCGGCCTGAGCCGGGAACGGTTCGTACCCGAGCGCGACCCGCGCCCAGTACTCGTGTTCGTGCTCGACGGGTGGTCGGTTCCCGATCGAGGAGTGCAGCCGGCGGTGGTTGAACCAGCCGACGTACGTGACGGTCGCGAGCTCCAGCTGCGCGTTGGTTCGCCACACGCGGTCGGCGATCAGCTCGGTCTTATAGCTGTCGACGAACGATTCGCTGAGCGCGTTGTCGTAGCAGTCTCCGACCGTGCCGACCGACGCGAGCACGTGGTGGTCATCGAGCACCTGCGTGTAGCCCTCGGCGCTGTATTGCGATCCCTGGTCGGTGTGCGCCACCAGCTGCACCTCGACGCCGGGCCGTCGGGTGCCCAGCGCCATGCGCAGCGCGTCGAGCACCAGGTCGGTGCGCATGTGGCACGCGAGCTGCCAGCCGACGATCAGCCGCGAGAACACGTCGATCAGGAACGCGAAGTACATCCGTCCCTCCCAGCTGCGCAGGTAGGTCAGGTCACCGACCCACAGTCGATCGGGCCGATCTGCCGTGAAGGCGCGCTTGACGAGATCTGGGCGCTTCTGCGCCTGGAGATCGGCGATCGTGGTCCGCCACGGCTTGCCGCGCCGCTTCGCCCCACGGATGCCCTCCTCGCGCATCAGACGGGCAACGTGGTCACGGCCGACCTGCTCGCCCTGACGCTGGAGCTCGTGCCACACCCGCGGATACCCGTAGCACTCGAAGTTCTGCTCGTGCACATCGCGGATCCGAGCCGCGAGGCGCTCATCCTCGACGCTGCGGGCCGAGCGCTCGCCTGTCGCTCGCTGCTAGTACGCGGACGCCGACACGTCCAAGGTCTCACAGATCGGCTCGACGCCGAAGCGCTCGCGATGCTCATCGATGAACGCGCTCACTTCCGACGGTCTGCATCGAGCTCGGTCGCGAAAAACACCGAGGCGGCCTTCAGGATCTCGTTCGCGCGACGCAGCTCGAACACCTCCTTGCGCAGCTTGCGGATCTCCTCACGCTCCTCGCTGCTGGGCAGATCAGGCCGCAGCCCGCCATCGGCCTCAGCCCGCCTGACACGCTTACGCAGCGCCTCGGCGCCGATCCCCAGATCGCGAGCGACCTGCGCCACCGGCCGACCCGACTCAAGCGCCAACCGCACGCCACGGTCCATCAACTCCAGCGGATACCTCGATCGTCTTGCCATGAGACCGAACTTCCTTCCCCGAGGTTGGAATCCTCGCAATTCGGTCTCCGTCAAATCCAGACAAGCTCACTTGTGGCAGGATGTTGGGTTGTGGTGGCGTATCGCGGGGGCATGATCGATGAGTCGAAGATTGTCGAGCGGTATCGAGCGTTGGGTCCGGAGTTGAACGAGCGTCAGCGGCGGTTGTGGGCGGCGTCGGAGGCGCGTTCGCATGGGCGTGGTGGGATCGCGGCGGTGGTGCGGGCGACGGGGATCAGCAAGAACACGGTGGTGCGTGGGATCGCGGAGGTGCGGGAGGGAGCGCGGTTGGATGCGGGGCGGGTCCGTCGGGCGGGGGCGGGCCGGCCGCGGTTGACGGAGTCTGATCCGGGGCTGGTGGTGGCGCTGGAGGCGTTGGTCGATCCGGAGACGCGTGGGGATCCGCAGTCGCCGCTTGTGTGGTGCTCGAAGAGCTTGCAGAAGATCGCGAGCGCTTTGGTGGACGCGGGTCATCAGATCTCTGATCGCTCGGCGGGGAAGCTGTTGCGGGGGCTTGGGTTTCGGTTGCACGCGAACGCCAAGACGCGGGAGGGGAAGGATCATCCCGACCGCGATGCGCAGTTTCTCGCATATCAACGCGACTGCCCGGGCGGCGCTGGCGGCGGGCGAGCCGACGATCTCTGTCGATGCCAAGAAGCGCGAGCTGGTCGGGGATTTCAAGAACAACGGGCGGGAATGGGAGCCGACCGGGAGGCCGGTCGAGGTCCGCTGTCACGATTTCAAGGACAAGGATCTCGGGCACGCGATCCCGTACGGCGTGTACGACATCCAGGCCAACGAGGGGATGGTCTCGGTCGGGGTCACCAACGACACCAGCGCGTTCGCGGTCAACTCGATCCGCGCGTGGTGGCAGCACCTCGGCCGCGGGCGCTATCCCGAGGCGAGCTGCCTGACGATCACCGCTGATGGCGGCGGCAGCAACTCCAGCCGCACCCGCCTGTGGAAGACCGAGTTGCAGAAGCTCGCCAACGAGATCGGGATCCCGATCCGGGTCTGCCACTTCCCGCCCGGAACGTCGAAGTGGAACAAAATCGAGCATCGCATGTTCAGCTACGTCAGCCTGAACTGGCGCGGGCGGCCGCTGGAGAGCCTGGAGGTGATCATCGATCTGATCGCGGCGACCACGACCAGCACCGGTCTGAAGGTCTACGCACGCCACGACCCCGGTGAGTACGAGAAAGGGATCAAGGTCACCGACGCGGAGCTCGCCGGCGTGAACATCATCCGTGACGAGTTCCACCCAGACTGGAATTACACGATCCACCCATCCATATTGACCCACTAATTCATTCGTGAGTCCTTAGCCGGCTCGTCCTGCGGACGGAGCTGGCCAGGATTACGCGTGTACACGGGGATCGTCTCGACGTAGCCCTTGAGCGTGGGCCAGCTCGAAAAGCCGTAGCTGCGAGCGATGATCAGCTGAGCATCGCTGAGACCGCAGCGGTCCGCTCCCTCCGCAAAACGCGGATGGAACTCGCGAGCGAGCACCAGCGACGAAGGCGCAGCCGTTCGGAGCTGGCGCTGAAGTTCGCGTGCCTCGTTGCGCAGATGCTCGAGGCTGGGGTGGCGCGGAAGACTGCGAAGTGGCATTCGGAACGCTCCTCAAGACACGCCCGGTGTCCGCCGAACTCGGGCCAGGAGGTCCGAAAGCTGATCACGTTGATCGACTCGGGTGGGCTAGGCCCTCTCCGCGGACAGGAGGCGCCCCGAGCGCGCCAAGGCGCAGCATAACCCGTGAGCGGGGGGCCCGGGAACTCGGACCGTTCGCCAGATCTGGCTTCTGCTCGCGAGGCGCACTCGGAAGCGCACGCAGCCAGTCCCCTGCGTGCGGATTGGGCGTCTCGTCGCAGATGCCGATCGATCGGCGGACGGTCCCGAGCGTTCTCTGCCGCCGTTCCCTGCTGGCGCCACCGCGTCGCACAACGGGAACGTCTACCGGACGCTGGCGCCCTCGCCCGATATGGCGCTCCATGAGCGCCAGGCCCTCAGTTTGCGCCCGCTGTCACGAGGTCAGCTCACTCCGGTCAGTCGAGTCTGACGCGACCGAGGCTGGTTCTGGTAGCGCGCCAGATGAAGGGACCAGCCACATCGGCGAGTTCTTCGATCCGTGGGCGCGGACATCTGATCTGGCCCCAGTCCGGACGCCTGATTTGGCCCCACTTCCGTCCGAGCGTGGCTCGACCGTCGACGCTTTTGAGAGCGTCGAGGGAGGGCCGTGGAAGGGATGGGTTCCAGAGTGGAGCTGTTCGAACAGATCAGGCGTGATCGTGACCGGGAGGACCTCTCGATCCACGCGCTCGCGCGCCGGCATAGCGTGCATCGAAGGACGGTTCGTCAGGCGTTGGACTCGGCGGTCCCGCCGGAGCGCAAGCGTCCGGACGGGAGGCCGGCGCCGAAGCTCGGCGAGTGGCGTGAGCTGATCGATTCGTGGTTGGTCGCTGACCAGAGCGCGCCGCGCAAGCAGCGGCATACCGCGAAGCGGATCCATGAGCGGTTGCGCGATGAGCAGGGCGTCGAGGTGTCCGAGCGCCAAGTCCGCCGGTATGTGCGCGAGCGGCGTCGCGCGCTCGGCGAAGCGGTCGATGAGGTGTTCGTCCCGTTGTGCCATGAGCCGGGGGTCGAGGCGGAGGTCGACTGGGGCCGCGCGCAGGTGGTGATCGCCGGCGTGTCGGTCGAGGTGTTCTTGTTCTTGATGCGCGCGTGCTTCTCCGGGGCGTGCTTCGTTGCGGCGTTTCCGCGGGAGACCCAGCAGGCGTTTCTGCAGGCGCACGTCGACGCGTTCGACTTCTATGGCGGCTGTTTCGCAACCTTGCGGTTCGAATATGTGCCCGGGCACATATTCGAACTTCTGTTCCCAACTCGGTTATGTGGCCGCGGTTGAAGTAGTTCCCGCAAATACGGCGATTGGCGTGGGTTTCTCGTCGTTGCTGGCCACATAACGCTGGCGTTCCAGCTCACGTGTTTCCTCCACCTATCTATTTGCGAGGAGGTTGTCGCTGATGCTGGAGTCGTATTTCGTCAGGCCGCAGACGGTCGATCGGATCAGGGAATCGTGGATCGGCCCGGAGATCGAGCGGTATGTCGTCTGGTTGGCTGAGCAGGGCTACTCGTCGAGGTCGGTGTTGCGGCGGGTGCCGTTGCTGGTCGAGTTCGCGGAGTTCGGTCGTGCGCGTGGCGCTCAGGTTGTTGGGGATCTGCCGGTTCATGTCGATGCGTTCGTGGTCGAGCGTCAGCGCCGGACTCGGCGTCTTGACGCGCACGAGCGGTTCGTGGAGGAAATCCGTGGTCCGGTGGAGCAGATGTTGCGGCTGGCGATCCCGGGTTTTGTGGGTCGCGGCCGGCGGTCTCGTCCGGTGCCGTTCGCTGACGCGCTCCCGGGGTTCTTCGGGTATCTGGCTGGTGAGCGGGGTCTTCGGCCCGCGTCGCTCGATAGCTACCAGCATCACCTGGTTCGCTTTGAGTCCTATCTGGAGCGGATCGGGGTCGCGCGTCTCTCGGAGCTCTCGCCGGCGATCTTGAGCGCGTTCACCGCCGAGCGCGCTGGCGTCGGGCTGGCGAAATCGACCGTGCGTGACGGTTGTGGGGTGTTGCGCGTGTTCTTGCGCTACGCGCACCGCGAGGGGGTGCTCGCGAGCGATCTGAGCGGCGTTATGGAGTGGCCGCAGGCCTACCGGCTCTCCAGCGTCCCACGGTCGATCACGTGGGAAGAGGTCGGACGTGTGCTCGCCGGGGTTGATCAACGCTCCCCGGTCGGCAAGCGTGATTGGGCGATCCTGCTGTTGCTGGTCAGCTATGGGCTGCGCAGCCGTGAGGTCGCCTCGTTGACGTTGGATGACATCGACTGGAGGCGTGAGCGGCTCAGGGTGCCTGAGCGCAAGGCCGGGCACTCGACAGCGTTCCCGCTGACCGGGTCGGTCGGGGAGGCGCTAGTCGAGTACCTGCGTCACGGCCGGCCGCAGACCAGCAGCCGGCGCGTGTTCTTCCGGGCGCTCGCGCCGATCGAGCCGATCGGGCACGCGGCGGTCTCCATCCGCGCGGCGCACTACCTCCGCAAGGCAGGGATCGACGTCCCCAGGCCCGGGTCGCACACGCTCAGACACACGTGTGTGCAGCGGCTCGTCGATGCTGACTTCGCGCTGAAGACGATCGGTGACTTCGTCGGGCACCGCTCGGCGCAGTCCACGGAAATCTACGCGAAGGTCGCGGTCGAGCCGCTGCGCCAGGTCGCGCTCGGGGATGGCGAGGAGGTCCTCTCATGAGCCACAGTGAGAGCATCGAGCTGGCCGTCGAGCGGTTCATCGCGCACAAGCGCGCACTGGGTCGCAAGTACGTGAGCGAGCAGCGCGAGCTGCGGCTGCTGGTCCGGTTCGCCGCCGAGCACGGCGCGGTCTGCCTGGACGATCTCACCCCGGCGCTGCTGGACGGGTTCCTGGCCTCCAGGCCCCGTCAGCGCCCGCGTTCCTTTAACCATCTACTCGGCGTCGTCGGCTGCTTGCTCGATTGGGCGGTCAGCCAGCAGCTGCTCACGCTCTCGCCGTTACGGACTCGCAGGCGGCGGGTGACCTCCACCCGGATCCCGTTCCTGTTCGACCCAGTCCAGGCCCGCCGGCTGCTGGACGCAGCCGGCGCGCTGCCGGACAATCCACGGGCGCTGCAGCGGGGCGTGACCTATCGGACGCTGTTCGCGCTCTGCTACGGGCTCGGGCTGCGCGCCGGCGAGGCGTGCGGCCTGCGGATCGGTGATGTCAACACGGCCCGTGATCTGCTCGTCGTGAAGGGCGGGAAGTTTGGGAAGAGCAGGCTGGTTCCGCACGGCCCGCGGATCGCCGAGCTGGTCGCAGACCAGCTCGAGCGCCGACACCACAGCGGCGCCAGCGGCGGCCAGGAGCCGCTGTTCACGTTCGACGGCACGATCCCTGTGCATCCCTGCACCGCCAGCCAGACGTTCCACCGGCTCGTGCTCGCGCTCGAGCTGCCGGTGCCCGACGGGGTCTCACCACCGACGTTGCATAGCCTGCGTCACAGCTTCGCTGTCGGGTGTCTGTTGCGTTGGTATCGCGAGGGGCTGGACCCAGCGGCCCGACTGCATCAGCTCTCGACGTTCATGGGTCACGTCGCGCCGGCCTCGACCGCCGTCTACCTGACGATCACCCCGGCGCTCCTGGACGAGGCCAACCGTCGCTTCGAGCGGTTCGCCGAACCAGCGTGGACGCAATCGCCGGAGGCAGGACGATGAGCCCGAACGCGCCGCTCGGGCTACTGCTGCACTCGTTCTTCGCCGACCATCTGATCACGGTCAAGGGGCTGCGCCCGGCGTCGGTGCGTAGCTACCGCGACACGATCCGGCTGCTGATCATCCACGTCGCGGCCGATAAGCGCTCGAAGATCACCAAGCTAACGCTCGGGGATCTCACGTTCGAGCGGATCGTCGGATTCCTGCGCCATCTCGAAGAGGACCGCGGCAACCACATCCGCACCCGCAACCAGCGGCTTGCCGTGATCCACACCCTGTTCGAGTACACCGCGACCCGCTCACCCGAGATGCTGATCGTCTGCCAGCAGGTCGCCGCGATCCCCAGCAAACGCGTCCCGCCGCCGGAGACCCGGTTCCTGGAACGCGACGAAGTCCAACAGCTGCTGCAAGGACTACCCAGCCAGGGGCGGCACGCGCTGCGTGACCGCGCGCTCTTGCTGTTCCTCTACAACACCGGCGCCCGTGTCCAAGAAGCCGCTGACCTCCGCGCGGGAAACCTCGACCTGCACGAGCATCCGACCGTGCGCCTGCACGGCAAAGGCGACAAGTGGCGGACCTGCCCGCTCTGGCAACAAACCGCCCGCACCATCGAGCAGCTGCTCGAGTCCGAACACACCGCGACCACACCGCAGGCTGCGGTATTCACCGCCCGTGGTCAGCCGCTCACCCGCTACGGCATCTACAAGATCGTCCGCCGTCACGCCGCCAATCTCGACGACCCGAGAACCGGCCGCCGCGTCAGCCCGCACACCTTCCGGCACACGGCCGCCGTCCACCTGCTCGAAGCCGAGGTCGAGGTCAACGTCATCCGCGGCTGGCTCGGACACGCCGACCTCACCACCACCAACCGATACGCCGAGATCAACACCAAAGCCAAACAGGCAGCCCTGCTCGTGACCGAACCTCCGAGTGTCTCGGAGGGACACCGCACCAACCCAATCTGGCGCACCGACGAGACACTGCTGAACTGGCTCGCCTCGCTCTGACCGTTATGTGCCCGATTCGGGGACAACGACACCGCCGACCGCCGTGATCACAAGCCGCGTTGACCCGGGCGGGCACATAACCGAGTTGGGCACAGAACTACGACAATCTGGCGTCGGCGGTGAGCAAGGTGTTGAAGGGTCGCCGGCGGGTCGAGACGGACCGGTTCGTGGCGTTGCGCTCGCACTATCTGTTCTGCTCGGAGTTCACGCGCGTTGGGCTGCAGGGCGCGCCGGAGAAGGGTGGTGTTGAGGGCGAGGTTGGGCGGTTTCGCCGGTCGCATCTGGTGCCGGTCCCGGAGGTCGCGTCGCTCGCCGAGCTCAACGATCGGATCGGCGGCTGGTGTATCGAGGATCTCGATCGCACGATCCGCGGCCGTCGGGTCACGGTCGGCGAGGCGCTCGGCCAAGAGATCGACTTGTTGCGCGGGTTGCCGGCCGAGCCGTTCGACGCGTGCGAGCACGCGACCCCGCGGGTGGACAGCAAGTCGTTGGCGACTGTTCGTCAGAACCAGTACTCGCTGCCGGTTGCGCTGGCAGGGCTACGCGTCGCCGCGAGGATCGCCGCGCGGGAGATCATCTTCTCGCACGACGGCCGGGTGGTCGCGCGTCACGAGCGGCTGCAAGGCAGGTTCGGCGTCTCCGCGCAGCTCGATCACTATCTCGAGCTGCTCGCTCACAAGCCGGGAGCGTTTGCGCGGTCGCTGGCGTTGCGCCAGCAGCGCGAGCAGGGTCGCTGGCCGGACTCCTTCGATCAGTTGTGGCAGAAAATCGGTGAGCGTGTCGGGCCCTCGGAGGCAGCCAGGCAGATGGTCGACGTGCTGATGCTCTGCCGCGAGCACGGAGCGGCGCAGGTCGAGCTCGCAGTCCGCGGCGCGCTGACCGCCGGCTCGCATGATGGGCGCGCCGTCGCCGTGCTCGCCCGCCGATCTGACCGGCCAGCGGCGGTGCCGCTCGCTGGCCTGGACGCGCGGCTGGCTCAGACCGAGCGTCCCGAACCGGACCTCGCAGGCTATGACCAGCTGCTCGCCCGGGCGGAGGTGACGCGATGAGCGAGAGCATCTTCCGCTGGGAGGCCGACGCGCATGCCGGTCCCGCGCGCGAATCGGGGCTCCGGGGCGCCAGGATGCTGTTGGTGCGCGTGCGGATGTGCAACCCGCCCGCCGCCAGCGACTGCCCAGCCTCCGCGCCCACCCCGGACGTGCTCTGCGACCTGCGGCCCGAAGAGGCCCGCCACCTCGCGCTCGGGCTGCTGCAAGCGGCACAGGACGCCGAACGGCAGACGCTGAGAGCGAACTGGTGGATCACGCAGGCACGAGCATGAGCACCCCCAAGACCCAGGCGCTGGAGGCGCTGATCGAGGCACACGCGACCGAGCTCAAGCTCCCGACCGTCAAACGCCGCTTCCGCCCACTCGCTGCCGAGGCGCTCCGCGAGCAGCAGACACCTGTCGCGTACCTCGCCGCGCTGCTGGAAGCCGAGCACCAAGAACGCGCCGAGCGACGCGAGAAACGCCGGCTGATCGACGCCCGGTTCCCGATCATCAAACGCCTCGAAGAGTTCCGCTTCGACGACAACCCCAAGGTCCCGCAAGCCACGATCGCCGCCTTGGCCGACGGCTCATGGATCGACGATCGAGAGAGCGTCATCTTCCATGGTGAATCGGGCAGCGGCAAAACCCATCTCGCGACAGCGCTGGCGGTATGCGCCTGCCACCAAGGACGGCGCGTGCGGTTCACCACACTCGCCGCCCTCGCGAACGAGCTCCAAGAAGCCGAGTCCCGACGCGAGCTCGGCCGGGTCGTCGGACGCTACGCCCGCACCGAGCTCGTCTGCCTTGACGAACTGGGATACCTGGCCCTGCCCGACGGCGCCGCCGAGCTCGTCTTCCAAGTCATCTCAGAACGCAACGAGAAAGGCAGCTTGATCGTCACCACCAACCTGCCGTTCGGAGAATGGACCAAAGTGTTCCCCGACCCGAGGCTCGCGAAAGCCGTTGTCGACCGGATCACCCACAAAGCACACATCATCGACACCGGCACCGAGAGCTGGCGCTTCCGCCACGGCCTCGAACGCCACGCACGCAAGAAAGCATGACCCCCCACCCCGAGGACGCGCCCGCGGCTATCGCCGCAAAGCCCTTCGCGCTACGCGCTCAGGCCTTCGCGACGACAGCCGCGGCATTGCCTCCCGCCGGGCGATCAGGCAACATCAACACCAACAACAACCAACGCGAAGTGGGGCCACCTCAAGCGTCCGCAATGGGGCCAGCGCAAACGGCCGCTCCGAATCCGCCGCCATTGGCACATGACGACCTCGAGCTGCTGCCAGGTGTTGCGTGCATCCTTGCCTGTCAGAGCAATCATCTTCGCGCCGTTGTTCCGCACCGCCGCTATCTCAGCTCGATGGTCTTGGATTCGGCTGTCTCGGGTGATGATCAACCATCCCCGCTCTGCAACGGCTGGTATCCAGATCCGGTCCAGCGTTGCGGGGTCCGTGATCGGACACGGGGGCCTCTCCCGTTTGTGGATCGTGGCACCTGGGTCGCTGGGATAGGTCGCGTCGCTTCGAAGGCGCGCTATAACGCGGGCAACGCCGAGGACGTCCGCGTCAAAGTAGAAGCGGACGCGTGCAAGCCTGGCGGGAGGGTTCACGCTGCGCGACGCGCGGACTCATACGAGAGCGCCCATCGCACGTCAGCGAGAGTCACAGCGAAAGCTTCAGCGGTTTCCGCCGGATCCTCGCCCTCCTCGACGTGCTCCCAAAGCGTCTCGGTGCTGATCCCGTGCACCGACGGGCGTCCGAAGCGCATCTCAGGATCGATACGCACGGGGGAATCTGGATCGTTATGAGGACGCCAAGCAGCGGCGATGTCCTCATCCCAGGTCACCCGGGCAAAGAAAGACTCAGACGGCGGTGTCAGGATCAGCTGATCCCTGACCTCGGCGACGAGGCAAAACTCCGGAGCGAGCCCGACCTCAATCTGAGCATCCCAGACGAGCTGTCGATCGCCGACGTACGGCCGGGCGTGGGCAAGTGGGTACGGGATGCCGAGTCCATCGCGAAGTTTGTCGATGAACGCCCGCAGCTCCGGCATCGGGACCATGAGCTCACGGCGGTACTCCCGCAGCAGCCCGGCCTCGACGAACTCTGCCCATGTAACGGATCGGGCATCTCGCGGGACCGCCCGGATCACCGGAGCGTACGTCTTGCCACGCTTCGTCCCACCTTCGAGCCAGTAGTGGAGCGTGCCCTGAGCAACGCTCAGGAGACGAGCGGCCTCCGCCTCGCTGAACAACTCGCGTTCCAGAACGCTTACGGCCATGTCGTGATCTTCTCACGCGTGGCGGGGACCCGCTGGAATCGCCGGATCGCATACCGAGGGGCCGGCCGTCATGCACGCGTCTCAGCGACCAAGGCTTCCCGGACAGCGCGACCGGATCGTCGGGCCGTACTCCCGCAACGGGCTGGTTGTGATCGCTCGCGATGACAAGGTGAAAGTCGGTGACCCGTGGGCGAGCGGGGTATTGAGCAGATCGCGGTGCCGAAGTTCGGAACTTTCGTCTTGTTCTCGGCGTTTGGTCCACGATGAGTCATTTGTTCGCACGACACGGCCACCGTGCGCCGAGTCGCCTTCTCGCCGCCGCGGTCGCGACCGCCGGCGCAGGACTGGCCGTTGCCCATCAATCGCCGGCGATCGCCCGGGGCGCGAGTGCCGCTCGGCGCCCCGCGCTCGTGCAAAGCCAGGGCGCGCCTGGCTGCACCCAGAAGACGGCGCCAGAGCGGCCGTTGAGCGGCCCTCAGCCGGTGTTCCTCCCCATGCCGGGGTATCCGTTCGGCGTCGCCAGCTCGCCCGACGGCCAGTTCTCGTTCCTCTCAATCGCCGGAACGCCGCCGGCGGTCTCGCCGTTTCCCGCCGACACCGTCGGGCGTCTCGCCGTTCTCTCCGACGCGTCGTTTCCACCAAGCCTCGTCAGCGTCGTCGCGGTGACGCACCCGCCGCTGTACGCCGTCACGGTCAGCCACGATGGGCGCTACGTCCTGGCAGCTGACATTTTTGGCGGCGTCTACGTGCTCAACGCCACAGCCGCCGAGACCGGCGCCCCGGGCGCAGTCCTCGGCCATCTGCGCTTCCCGAGCAACAAAGTCGCCGCCGCGCTCACCGTGCTCACGTCCCCCGATGACCGCTTCGTGTTCGTCTCGCACGAGACGAATGGCACGGTCGCCGTGTTCAACCTCGCGCGCGCCGTTGAGAGCCACTTTCACACCTCGGGGCTCGTCGGGACGATCCCGCTCGGGCAGGCGGTCGTCGGGCTCGCTGAGTCTCCCAACGGCCGCTGGCTCTTCGCCACCAGCGAGATCGCCGACAGAAACTCCCCCTTGCTGCCTCCAGTGCCGAGGACTGGAAGCCTCAGCGTGATCGACCTGCGCCAGGCCGAGACCGCGCCGGCGAGAGCGCTGCGCGTGAGCGTCACGGCCGGCTGCAACCCCGTCCCCGTCGCCGCCTCCACGAACGGCAAGACCGTCTGGGTCACCGCTCGGGAGAGCAACGCCCTGCTCGGATTCTCTACGGCCCGACTGCTCACCCAGCCAGCCAGCGCGCTGATCGCCGACGTTCGCGTCGGCCAGGCGCCCGTCCCCCTCGCGCTCGTCGACCACGACCGCGAGATCGTCGTCGGCGACTCAAACCGCTTTGAGCGCAATGGGTTATCCATTTTAGTCAGGTAGACTGGCGCGGTGCCGGTGGCTGGACGGGACTACCCGGGGTCGTACGCGGAGCTGTTGGCGTGGTTCCCGGACGACGCGGCGTGCCTGGACTACCTGGAGTGGCTGCGCTGGCCTGAGGGAATCCGTTGTACGCGCTGTGTGAGCCGGGACGGGTGGCGGCTGGGTAGTGGGCGCTGGGAGTGCAGGGTCTGCGGGCGCTAAGCGTCGGTGACCGCGGGGACGATCTTTCATCGCACCCGGACCCCGCTGCGGCTGTGGTTCGCGGCGGCGTGGCAGATGACAAGCCAGAAGCACGGGGTCTCGGCGCTCGGGGTTCAGCGTTCGCTCGGGCTGGGTTCCTACCAGACCGCGTGGGCGATGCTGCACCGCTATCGAGCGGCGATGGTTCGCCCGGGTCGCGAGCGGCTCGCGGGTCACGTCGAGGTCGACGAGGGGTACGTCGGCGGAGTGGAGAGCGGCGTTGGCGGGCGCAAGACCGAGACCAAGGCGATCGTCGCGATCGCTGTGGAGATCAAGAATCCCAAGGGATTCGGGCGGATCCGGCTCAAGCATGTGTCCGACGTCACCGCCGAGAGCCTGCTGCCGTTCATCGACGAGGCGGTCGAGGCCGGCGCGACGATCCACACCGACGGGTGGCAGGCGTACTGGAAGCTGCCGGAGCGCGGCTACGAGCACGAGCGCACGGTCATGCGCCAGCAGAGCGATCCCGCGCATGTCGTGATGCCGGGCGTGCACCGTGTCGCGAGCCTGCTGCAGCGCTGGCTGCTCGGCACCCACCAGGGCCGCGTTGGCCACGAGCACCTCGACGCCTACTTGAACGAGTTCACCTTTCGCTTCAACCGACGCAACTCGCGGCGTCGCGGCCTGCTGTTCTACCGGCTGCTCGAACACGCCGTCGTGGCCGACCCGATCACCTACCGCAGCCTCGTGGTCAACCCGACCCCGACCGGCCGCCGATCGACGCGCCCATCAAGACCCGGCCGCGTCGCCGACGTTCCGGCCATCGATCGCCCCTGGCGCCAAAACACCGCACCTACAGGCCTCCCTGACTCAAATGGATAACCCATTGAGCGCAAAGGATCCAAAGCGCAGCTCACCGTCGTCGACACCCGCGCTGCCCTCCACCGAAAGCCCGCGATCCTCGGGTCGCTCCCGTCCGGCCCGTTCCCCCGGGAGGCGACGCTCGGATTCGGCGGCGCTCTGCTCTTGACCAACTCCGGCACCGAGCAGATCGAGGCGCTGCCCCCCGCGGGGATCCGCTGAGCGGCCCACGCTCAGCGCGCGCATCTTGGAGGCCCCTTCCGGAAGCCTTCCATTGCGCGGAAAGGCCGCCTCCGTCGCAGAACGGATCGACGACTGCGACAGATCGGATGTCGAAACCAACCTTGAGGGCGATGTTGGCCGCCCGTCTCACAGGGGAAGGCTCTACGAACGGAGCGGGCGTCGCGAGACTGGCGACGAGCAGGTGCGTCGCCGAGCGCGGGTCGAGACTCGCATTGGTGCTCGGAGGAGTATCGGAGGCCGGCACGGCTTCGTCGCAACCTGTGTGTCCGATTGCGGCAGCCCAACGTGTGACTCGGGACGTCGGATTCGTGGCTGCTCCGCCGCAGATGCGGCTGCGCTCCGGTCGGGACCGCGCCTCGCAGGCGCGACAATCCTCGCGTTGGCGCTCGCCGTGTGCGGGACGACCAAGCCCGCGGGCACGACCGCCTCGACCGGGAGCGCACCGGCCGTTGCCTGGGCCGCTCGGCCTGCGTGCGTACGGCGTGCCAGTGTTTCCCGACCCGATCCTCGGCCAGAAAGCTCAATGTCCCCGCAGCTCCGGCGCCCCGGCGCCCCGGCGATGTTTGCGGTGCGTGACCGGTGCGACGGTCGCCGCCGTACCGTCGTGCCTCACTGGACCAGCCCGTTGCGGGCGGACGCCCGGGAGAGGTCGGGCGTCCGCCCTTGACGGGGGCGGGCGTCAGGCGCGCGAGCCGACTGCGATTCCTTGCTGGCCGATCGTCTGCATCGCCGTGCGGGCGACGTCGAGCGCGTGCTTCTCCTGCTCGAGGTTGCGCGACAGCAGTTCGACCACATCGCCGGCGCCGCGAGCGTGCGCGTTGGCGATCAGCGTCTCGTAGACGGCGATCTCGTAGTGCTCTGACTCCGTCGCCGCGGCGAGTATCACCACGTCGACGATCTGATCGTCGGTCTTCTTGATCGCGGACTTACCGTCCTTGGCCATCACCTCGATCACCGGGCACGGCGAGTCGTCGACGTCCTCGCCGAGCAGCTTGAAGCACTGCTCGACGTTCGCGACATGCTCGTGGGTCTCCTCGCGGTGCTGGGCCAGCGCGTGCTTGATCTCCTCGCGCTGCGCGCGCTGCTCGAGCTCTTCGAGCACTTCGATGAGCTTGTGCTCCATCGAGAGCGCGGATCCGAGCTTAACGCTGAAGATCTCCTCCGGGGTGCTGAGATGTTCGAACATGATGTGCTCCTTACTGGTTGATTGATCGTGAAGTGGTCCATGGCGGTCGCTAATCGGCCGATCGGACAAGCGGGTCGCTCAGAGTTGTTTGGACCGGTGCCGCGGTTCCGTCGCCCACCAACACGGCGGCTGCTCGCCGCGGCGAGCCTCCGGCCGCAAATGCCCTCGTCATCCCACGCTTACCGAGACGACGTGTGTCAAACACCCTGTGTGGATCCTCGACGGGGTCGAGGTCACGATCGTCGGGCTCGATCGCGGGCCCGGGTGCACCATCAAACGCGCTGATTGCCCGCTGGAACGCGCCGACCTCGCGTCTAGGCTGGATTGACGGCGACGGACCGCCGCTACTGATCGCCCCGGTCGACGGATCCACCGAGCAGCTAGAGAGCCACACGCAGGGCGCGCCGGGATCCTCAGAGCCCACAGCAGAGCGCCACCACCGCCACAAGCGACGGCTGCACCCCGGGCAACCACTGATTCGTGGCGAACCCGAGCAACGGCATCGTCTCGCAGGTCCAGATTAGGCTCGCTCGCTTGCCGGCCGTTCGACGGCATCCGCTCGCGGTGAGCACGATCGTCGGGTGATCGACGCAGAGGCGAGACCTTCTACGTTCGTTGCCCAACTATTCGGGATATCGCGAGGCCCATCGGCACATATGCGCGAGAGTTGGCCAGCGGCTTAAGTGGGTAGTACCTCCGCATGACTATCGCTGTGATTGTTGTCGTCTGTGTGGTGCTGTTGGTGCTCGCGTTCTTGGCGCCGCGTCTCTCGTCCAAGCCGCAACATGGCGTCGACAGAGTGTTCGGCACCGGAGGTCGTGCGGCCGGTAAGGCCCCGGGGGCTCTCGGCCGCTGGCTTCGCAAGCCCTTCAGCACCTCGGGGCGCGCCGCCGACAAGAGCGCATCGCTGGGCCGCCGCGGCCGCAGCAAGATGCCCCTGTAAGCGCGCGCCCCCCAGAGCGTTAGGCAACCAAGTTCACCCGATCGGCGTCGGGGTAGTCCCGTGTGTAGACATTGCGAAAGACACCGCCCGAGGCGCGGGTCCGCGTAAGTGGAGGAGGGAAGAATGGTTTGGGTCCTGGTTGTTGTCGTGGTCGTGTTGTTAGTGATCGTGGGACTGCTTGTCGCGCGCGAGCGCCGGTCCCGTCAGCTCAAGGAGGGCTTCGGTCCGGAGTACGACCGAGTCGTGACCGAGCGCGGGGATCAGCACGCTGCAGAGCGCGAGCTGCTCGAGCGCCGGCGACGGCATGCGCAGTTTGAGATCCGTACGTTGGAGCCCGCGGCTCGGGATGCGTATCTGCAGCGTTGGCTGGGCACTCAGCGGCGCTTCGTCGATGAGCCAGTCGTGGCGGTGGCGGAGGCCGAGGTGCTGGTGGGGCAGGTCATGCGCGACCGGGGCTATCCCGTCGATGACGATTTCGAGCAGCGCGCTGCCGACGTTTCGGTTGAACACCCGGGTTTGGTGGATAGCTACCGGGCGGCTCAGGCGATCTCCGTGCGGGCGAAGAACGGGCAGGCGAGCACAGAGGATCTGCGCCAGTCGATGGTTCATTTCCGGGCGTTGTTCGACGACCTGCTCGCGCCGGAGGACGGTGCTCCCACCGACGAAGGGGCCCAGGGGGATATCTCACATGAAACGACTGCGAGGCGATGAGCTGATGGAACGGAACGACGAATCATTGAGCACCCGTGATCTGGCCGGCATCGATTCGCCGGTGCGTGGCGCGGATGGTGAGCCCACCGGTAACGACGAGCAACCGAACAACCACGGTCGAACCACGACGGACGTCGGTGGTCAGCCGTCGACGCCGACCCGTAGCGGTGAGGCTTCGACCGCTACAGACGAATCCAGAATGCTCGACAACGGCGGCGGGGTCCATACCGAGCCACAACCCCGCGAGGAATACTCAGGGCCGCCCCCCTCCGATCGGGATCGCGGCGAGAGCGTTGCCGCGCGATCCGAGACCGTTGCCGCGCGATCGGGGCCCGGAGGCGCAGCCGCGCCGGCACCGGAAGTGAGCGATGGCGCACCGCGCTTATAGGCCATCATCGTTGTCGTAGTCGGCCTCGACCGCCGTCGAGAGAGGGCCACTCCCGCTAGCCCCCCCATAGAGGGCCACCAGTAGACCAGCCCCTCTCGGCGGTGGTGAGGTGCCGCAAGCGGCAACAGGACGTAGCCCCATGAGAGGGCCTGTCTATAAGCGTCCGCAATGGTACCTCCTGGTCGTGGCGGTTAGCACAGGTCTAGATCGAAGGGTGGTTCTCACGATGGGCAATGTTGCTGGTATCGACTGGGCGTCTGAGCAGCACGACGTCCGGGTGTCTGATGGGGCGGGCGAGAAGCTTCTGGCCGCGACGTACGCGCACGACGAGGCCGGGCTGAGCTCGTTGTGCAAGGTGCTCACGCGCTTGCGGGTTGAGCTGGTCGCGATCGAGCGCCCGGACGGGCTGCTGGTCGAGCGGCTGCTGCGCGCAGGGCTGCGGGTGCTCGCGATCCATCCCAACCAGATGGCGGCCACGCGCGACCGGTTTCGCGCCGCGGGCGGGAAGTCAGACCGGTTTGACTCGTTCGTGCTCTGCGAGCTCGCGCGCACTGACGCGCATCGCTTCCGGGTGCTTGAGCCCGACAGCGATGAGACTCAGGCGTTGAAGGCGCTGACGCGCGCTCGCCAGGACATCGTCGCGTCGATGACGGCGGCCAGCAACCAGCTGCGCGCTGAGCTTGAGCGTTTCTGGACAGGTCCGCTGCACCTGTTCTCAGACCTCGACAGCCAGATCTCGTTGGCGTTCATCAAGCGCTACCCGAGCGCGGCTGACACTCGCGGCCTGGGTCAGCAGCGGCTCGCCGGGTTTCTGAAAGCTCAGCACTACACGGGTAACCAGACGCCGGCGGGCTTGCTCCAGAAGCTCCGCGCGGCGCCCGAGGGGCGTGCCGGGCAGGCCGAGAGCGCCGCCCGGCGAGCGATCGTACTGACGCTCGTCAGCCAGCTTCAGTGCCTACACACGCACCTGAAAGCGCTTGAGAAGCGGATCGCAAGCGCCGTGCGCGCGCACCCGGACGGGGAGATCTTCCTGTCACCGTTCAAAAGCCCACAGAGCTTCGTGACAGCCGCCGAGTTCGTCGCCGAGATCGGAGACTGCCGCGAACGCTACCCGACACGCGAGTCACTGTCGGCCGACGGCGGGCAGTCAGCCGTCGCGATCGAATCGGGCAAGCGCAAGGTCGCTCGCTTTCGTTACGCGTGCAACGGGCGCCTGCGCCAGTCGTTCTGCGTGCTCGCTGATAGCTCGCGCCACCACAATCCCTGGGCGCAGGCGCTCTACGCCTCAGCGCTAGCTGCTGGCCACGATCACCAGCGAGCAATCCGCACGCTCGGACGCGCGTGGAGCCGCGTGCTCTGGCGCTGCTGGCAGGACGGCGTCCCCTACGATCCAGCCCGGCATCGCGCCTACCAGCGCCACGTCACGGTTGTGATTCCGGGCGAACCGCCCCTCATCGATATCGCCGCGACACAGCGTCTGGCCGCCTAGAGCAAACAACTCATTAGCGGGCGCCCGATGGGCGCTGTAACTCTGCCGTTGACGTTGATCCCCTTCAGCCGCACGGCGGCTCTGGGGCGGACGGCGCGGTTGCCGTTTTGCGCCGGCCGAGCCGCCGGGCGGGCTCTCACTCTTGTCGTTTGTGCGCATCCATCTGCGTGAGGGGGTCGCCAGGGGGGCGTCCGGGGGATGTGCCCCCGGACAAGATCAGGCCCTCGCTCACAAAGGCTTCCCCCGGCTGTACTTGACACAGGACGTCTACTGGCGCCAGAGCTAAGCGCCCGGTTCCAGCGCAGCTGGGAACAGGCACAGACACGTTTCGTGGATGATCCACGTGGTGCGGTCGAGGACGCAGACAGCCTGGTGGCGAACGTCATGAAGCAACTCGCTGAAGACTTCGCACGGGAGCGAGACGGACTCGAAGCTCAATGGGGCCGGGGAGAGGACATCTCGACCGAAGACCTGCGGGTGGCGCTGCAGCGGTACCGATCGTTCTTCCGGCGCCTGTTGTCGACCTAGCGGACGAGGCGCGTACGAGGTCGGTTGAAACGGCGCTGTCAGCGCCGTTTCAACCTCTCAGTGGAGCGCGCGGATGCGTCTGCCGAGCGGGCAACTCATCGGCGCCGCCGAAGCCAACTAGTTGAGGCGTTGGTCTTGGCGCGGGCGCGGGCTGTCGCGGCCAGGGGGCTATCGCGAAACTCGGCGCCATCGCTGGCGCCGGCGTGAGGCGGGTGGATCGGGGGCGGCGGTCTCCAGCAGGCGGACGCCGATCTGCCGGCCGTGTTCGTAGACGCGCTCGATCACGTACCCGTTGAGCTCGAGCTCGCCGATGACCACGGCCGGAAAGTCAATCCCGCCGGCGCGCAACTGGTCGAGCGTCACTGGCTGCTCGCCCGCGCTCCGTAGTCGCTCGAGCATCCGCAGTTGTTGGGTTTCAGCGACCGCCATCGACAGGATTCCTCGCGCATTCTCCCCGGGGGCCAGTAGAAGGCCCCCCTGATGATCGACAGTAGATGACCGACGCCTGTCGGCGACTCGCGGGGGAGGCCGCCCCGTCCAAGGCGCTCATGCTCAAGCTTGTGGAGCCGTCACCATCACGCCTGTAGAACGACGGGCAAATGACAGCACGTCACTGCCAGTTCGGACCGCGCCGCAAGCCATCGACCACCGGACGCCGAGAACGTCCGATCCGGGCGTGCGGATCGGCCGAGGCGGCGTCGCAATACCCAAGGATCAGCGCACAGTGCGAGTGCTGAGGCGAGAAGCGAGACGGTCAGCGCGTGTTGGTTCGGTCGTGCTTACTTGGCGCCTGTGCCGAACACCGACACCTCGCCGGTCTGGTACGCGCGCGATGTGCGGCTCTGTGAGACTTCGAAGATCCCGCTGGCCTTCAGCGCCGCGTGGTGCTCGGGGCTCTCGGCCCATGCGGCGCGAGCTTGCTCCGACTCCCAGATGCGGACCAGCATCATGCCGTGCTCCGTGGGAGCAATCGCCTGCGCCAGCACGCCGTCTGGGTGCGGCGCCAGGCGGGCGAGCTCCTTGCCGGCCGCCATCAGCTTCTCAGGGTCCCCTTTGTGCTCAAGGATCACGACGATCGCCACGGGCGAGACGCTAACTAATCGCTCCGATGCCGCAGTGGCGGTCACGGAATGCGGCACCACCGTCTGCGAGCGGCCGCCCATCATGTGCCCGCAGACGGGCCCGCTCTGATCCCCGTGCGGGCCTCCCGCCATTGCCGGCGCTCCGGTAAGGAAAGCTGGGGTTTGCGAATAGACAGCACGCGTGTCCGTAACCCGAGTCGGTCAGCGAGACGGTCACGAGCTCGGCGCCGATTCTCGATACCAGCTCCAGCGAGAACCCGGGAAACGTCTAGTGCGACTCTTTGCCGACCGAGATCTCGACGCCCGGACGCGGGCCGGCTACGAGTCCGCGGCGCTCAATCTCCACGCCCGTCCCGTCAAAGCTGATCATCTCGCCGACCGACCCATCCTCCGAGGGCGCTGCGAACACAGACCATTCGTGCCGAATAAGGACCCCGCCGGTGTCGTCGTATTCAACGATCTCGGCATCACCGGTCTCGTCATCCCAGGCGGTCCACGTCGATACGCCACCCCCGGAAGTCGAGCCCGTTTCGTGTTTCTCGCGGCGCATACCTCGGATGATGACACAGCAGTAGCCGCTGGATGTGAACGCGGAGGTCAAGCGCGAGACAGCGTTCGCAGACCAACGTCTTGCGAACACGGTTCAGCGACGCGGATCTGGCGAATGCGGGGTCTCTTGGATCGCGACCTCTGGCTTCGTGCTGACGCAGTCAAGGGCGCGCTGGTCAGGGATTGCTGTGCGCGCGTTCGAGGCGGGCGAGCGTGCCCTTTTCGAGAGCGACCCAGATCGAGGTGTCTGCCGCGATCGCGAGGCCGTGTGGTTCGGCTCCGGATCCGAAGCTAGCTTGCGTGATGATTTGGCCGTCGTGGCGGAGTTCAACAATCGCGTTGGTTGCCCAGAGCGTTGCCCAGCAGCCGCCGTCGGCCGTGGTGGCAATCGCGTGGGGTCGGCTTGCGGGGTCGGACAGCGCGAATTCTGTGATCTGACCGTCGGGAGTGATGCGCCCAAGTTGGCCTGATCCGATCTCGGTGAACCACAGCGCGTCGCGGCTGGCGTCAATTCCGACGGGGGCGGCGCCGGGCGTCGGGAGCGGATAGGTCGTGATGTCGCCATCGACCGTGATCCTCCCGATGGCGTCGGCCTGGTTGAGGGTGAACCAGAGTGCGCCGTCAGGACCGGCGGTAATGAGCGAAGGCATGCCGCCGTCCGCGATCGGGAACTCGTCGATCTGGCCGTCGGGTGTGATCCTTCCGATCCTGTGGGCAGCGATCAGCGTGTACCACACGCTCTCTCTATCGGGGCCGAGGCACAGGCCGTAGGGGGAGCCGTCGGCGGTGGGCACCGGCTGTGAGGTGATGCTGCCCGCGGCGTCGATGTGGCCGATGGCACCGTCTCCTCGACTGAACCAGAGTGAGCCTTCCGGGTCGCAGGTGATGACCATCGGACGGCTGTGTTCGGAGTCGAGTCGAACGCGCCTGACCTCTCCGTCGGGGCACACCGCGACCAGTTCGCCGCGATCGACGAGCGTCGTCCACACGGTGCCGTCGGGCGTCATCGCGACTCCGTAGGCGCCCGGTCCGACCTGATGTTCGGTGATGACCAGTGACGCTAATGCTACGTCGCCCGCTCGCGGATTACTCAGCTTGAGAAGCTGGTTGAGGACCTCGAGCGAGCGAAGAACTGGTCGGGGCACCCGGCTCGTTGGCTTGAGGCAGCGTGCCGATCACGAGCGTGTCACCCTCGACGGCGACCGAGAACCCGAACCCGTCGCGTCTTGTCGCAGAACCCAGGGATCGCTGAGCGAGACGACCCGGACGTCTCCGACGCAGGCCCAGCAGCGAACCCGACCCGCGTCGCGATCGAGGAACCTTCAGGAACAGCGAGCCGAGCCGGCGGCCGTGGCCGCTCGGCACCGAAAGACGCGGCGGGCGTCGCGCTCTGGGCGGAGGGCTCGCGGCACACCAAGATCCGTAGCGATTACTGGGAGCGTCCGAGGAATTTCGCCGATGTCAGGAGGCTGATCCGAGCGTACGGTCGCATTTGGCGCACTGACGGCAAACGCGTTCGCTCGGACCGACGTGAGACCCAAAAGCAGACCGCTAGATCCATACGAGCAGTTGTTGCGTGGTCCGCTGCCGGTCTACTCAGTCGGTCCCGCGCGGTGTATGTGGAGATTCTGGGTGAGTGTTCGCCACAGGTGGCTGGACCTTCTGATCGCGCGCGGAGTTTCGCCCGGAACATCGCCCGCTCTGACGCTCCGGGCACGCCAGCTCACCAGTCGTCCCATCCGGGAAAGGCTCGCGATCTCCATCGCAACGGTCCTGTGCCATTCCGGTCGTAAACGCCTGACGATTGCTCCAGAACCCGTGTGCATCGAGGCAGCCGCGGCCGAGCCCCGGGCGATTGAGGAGATCCTCGCTGGCGAATGCCCTGTCTACGCCCGCGGTGTTGCGATGACGACCGAACTGCTGCAGTCTCCGGACAGCCCGCTGTTTGATCCGCGCGAACCGGAGTCTGCGCGGGACTCGGCTTGGCGTTCGATGACCGCGCTGCAGGGGACACATCTGAGTCGCGGGCAGCGCGACGCGTCGAATGTGATGAAGGAGGCCTCCTCCCTGGGTGTCACGCTCCGAGCGTTCAGTCCCAGGGATCGATCACCGCGACAGATGGATGTGGAGACCGACCTCGAGTCTGACGTCAGCCGACGTCTCGCGGGCGAGGGGCCAGCGGACGCTCCTATCACGCGGAATCAAAAGCGCGAGTCCGGACGGTGTCGGGTCGATCGCGCCCGAGTCGCGCGCTATTGCAGCTCAGGGCACGATGCGAATCGTGTGCAGTTCCAGATCGTCGACCCGCGCGGTGTTCGTGGCGGTGCGGTCTTCAGCGCTGTGCACGCCGGGTGGATTGTCAACAAGCGGCCGTGAACCGAGCGCGGAATGGGTAGGACCGGGAGATGCCTGTTGGCGATCGTTTCGTGACGCGTGACCGGCGTGTCGTTGTCGTCGGTGCCGGCTCGACGGGCCTGGTGTGCGCGATTCATCTGGCCCGGGGGGGGTTGGAGGTGACGGTTCTCGAGCATTCACCCAGGCCGGGCGGTGCGTCCTCGAGCGTTGAGGCGACCCTTCCCGGATTTGTGCACGATCACTGCGCCGGGTTTAATCCGATGACGGTTGCTTCGCCGGCGATCCGCGAGCTCGAGCTCGAGGCTGAGGGGCTTCGGTGGGTCCGGCCCGACGTGATCATGGCGCACCCGTTCGAGGACGGGACCGCGATTGCGCTGCATCATGAGCTCGAGCCGACGATCGCCTCGCTGGAGGCGGCGTGTCGCGGAGCGGGAGCTTCCTGGCGGGGGCTGATCGAGCAGTTCAGGCCGTTGGGACAACGTCTCGTGGATGCCATTCTCGGGCCCTTGCCGCCGCTCGGCCCGTCATTGGCGTTGGCGGTCGCGCTGCGCGGGGATGCCGTCCTGCTCGCGAGGCGGATGCTGGGATCGATCGAGGCGTTTGGCCTTGATGTCTTCGACGGGGAGACCAGGCCGACGGCGTGGCTGGCGGGGTCCGCGCAGCACTCGGGGCTTGCGCCGTCGACGGCGGGGAGCGGTGCGTTCGGGTTCCTGTTGGCGCTGCTCGCCCATTCGCATGGGTGGCCGTTTCCCGCGGGGGGCCAGCAGCGGATCACCGATGCGCTGCTGGCGATCGCGTCCCGTGAGGGGGTCATGGTGCGGTGCAACGCGCATGTCGAGCGGGTGATCGTCAGACGTGGGCGTGCCGCCGGGGTGGCGCTGCGTGGAGGCGAGGAGCTGCCCGCGCGTGACGTGGTGACGACGGTCAGCGCGCGGCCGCTGGTGGAGCTGCTCCCCGCGGAGGCGCTTCCGGAGCGGCTGCTGCGCCGGCTGCGGATCTGGCGGTACTCGACCGCGGCGTTCAAACTCGACTACGCGTTGCGGCGGCCGGTGCCGTGGACGGCCGCGCCGTCACGCCGAGCCGCCGTGATCCACGTCGGCGGCGAATTGCGCGAGCTCGCCGCTGCTGCGGAGGCCGGCCAGCGCGGGGACATGCCAGAGCGCCCCGCCGTGGTCGTCGGGCAGCACACGCTGTTTGACCCCTCGCGCGCGCCGGCAGGTCAGCACACCCTGTACTGCTACGCCCACGTTCCCGCACGCTACACCTGCTCTGAGGAGGACGTCGCCGGCTTGATCGAGGCTCAGCTGGAACGGTTCGCACCCGGTTTCGCCGATACGGTGCTGGCTCGGGCGGTACGCAGCCCCCAGCAGACCGAGGCGGAGAATCCCAGCCTCGTCGACGGCGATCTCGGTGGCGGGAGCTACGAGCTCGACCAGCAGCTCGTCTTCCGCCCAGCCCCCGAGCTGTGCCGCCATCGCACCCCGTTGCACGGCCTGTATGTGGCCGGCGCGTCGGTCCATCCCGGAGGCTCGGTCCAGGGTATGGGCGGCCGTGCGGCCGCTCGGGCACTGCTGGCCGATCGCCGGCTTCGTCCGTGGCGGGCCTGAGCATCCGGTCAGGCCGTCCCGGTCAGTCCTTCAGGGCGCCGGTCTCGCTGATCCGCCGCAGGCGCCGCAGCGACTCGACGTTGCGGTGGTGCACGAGCGGGTCGGTCAGGCGATTGAGCGCCAGCTTGGAGAGGCGATCGCCTGCGACCTCGGTCATCGTCACATGGGTGCCACCGTCGCGCGGCTCCAGCACCAACTCAACCTTCGCGGTACCCAGCGGCCGCGCACGCGCGCGGAGAACGAGCCGGTGCGGCGGATCGACCTGCAGGACTTCGGTGTGATCGTTGACCGTCAGCGGCCCAGTTCCGACCCGATGGTGGAAGCGCGAGCCGACGGCCGGCCACTCGGGATCGGCGTCGCGGATGCTGTGCGAGCCGACCACCCAGTCGGCGTAGCTCTCGGGATCCGAGAGCACGGCAAAGATGCGGGCTGGGGCCACGGAGAAGTTCGCTTCGGTCATCGCCACGCTGACGCGCTACCCCGGTGTCGGTCCTCGAGAACCGCGGGCCTGATCTCCGCCGGCGGGCTTGCGGACGGGCGCCGCCGGGTAGCAGCGAGATCTTGGAGCAGCTGACCCCCAGCCGCCCTCGGTCCCTTACCGAGACGACCTCGGCGTCCTCCTCGCTGTGGCTGGCCGGCCGGCCCGGATCCGATCCCCTACGACCACCTCCCGATGATCGGCCCGCTCGTCCCGCGGTCCAAGACCCTCTGGGTTGCCACCGGTTGGGCGAAGTGGGGCCTCACCGGCGGAACCTTCGCGGCCCGCATCCTGACCGAGGCCATCCTCGGCCGCGAGCACGAGTGGGCCCCGAGCTTCACCCCCAGCCGACTGTCACCGGGCTCGCTCACCAAGGTCGCCCAGCTCGGCTCGAAGTTCAGCGCACTGATGGCCGCCGATCGAGTCACCGCGGCCGAGGTCTCATCCGCCGACGAGGTCCCGATCGGCGAGGCGCGAGTCGTCCGGGACGGCCTCGGCAAAAGCGGCGCCTACCGCGATGAGACCGGGAAGCTCCACGGCGTGTCCCTGCGCTGCACCCACCTCGGCTGCCTGCTGCGCTTCAACGGCGCCGAGCGCAGCTGGGACTGCCCGTGCCACGGCTCACGATTCGACGTCGACGGTGCCGTGCTCGAGGGCCCGGCGGTACACCCGCTCACGTCGCGCAAGCTCGACTGAACGCACCGGGACGCTGCCGGTCGAGCTGACCGCGGCTGCGCATCTCGGTAGCTCTACTCAACGCGTCGGCGCATGACTTACGGCCTACGCCTGCGCACAGAGAGGGGCAGGGCGGCGACGCCAAAGAGCGACACCTCACCGAGTCCGACTCGGGGGGGCTGCGCGGATCGATCAGGCCGCAGAACGGACACCCGAGGCGATGCCGCGGTCGCGCCCGAGACTCGAGGCGCCCGGAGGGGATCCACCAGCGCACGCCGAGAGGTCCGATCAGGGCGTGCGGATCGGCTGAGCCCGCGTCGCAATGCCCCAACGATCAGCGGACACGCGGCCCGAGCCGCGTCGCTGCTGCTCTAAACCAGAAACGAAAGCGGAGCGACTTGCGCTTGCCGAGTTGCACGCTCGGGGCCTAGGCTGAATGACTGGTGTCGAGTGAGAATCCACGTATCGGCGAGGTCGACCCGACACATATCGGTCCTCCCGATCTGATCCTGCAGGAGATCGTCGCGCCGAGTGAGGTGCCCGAGGACGTCCGCAATCTGGCCGAGACCATCGCGGAGAACGGTGAGCGAGGGCGGGTCACCACGGTGAGTCCACGAGATGGTGGGCGAGGGGTCGCCGCCGGCGCGGTCGCCGATCACGGCGCCCGGTGGGCCGACGTGACCTTCGCCGGCCGGGCATTGGCGCTGATCGAAGGGACGGACCAGCCGGACTACGACGACTATGAAGATCCGCTCGTCTGGGTCTTCGCGCTCAGCGCCGATTCACCGGTGCTCGGCGAGGCGATCGTCTCGCTCGGCGGCTTCGCGAGCTCCTCGAGCGAGATCCGGTTCTCTAAGGGTGAGCTGCCCCGGCGCGGCAAACGTGTGAGCTTCTTCTCGGCGATCCGGACTGAGCCGCGCGGGATGCGTGACGTCAATTTCGGCCGCCACTAAGACTAAGCGAGCGCCCAGAAGACCAGAACCGTCGCCGCTTTGATCGATTGAAGAGCAGCAGCCGTTCGCAACCGACGACAGCCGCACGCTCCGGACCGCCCGCTCGGGGCATCCGGAACCAGGCGCTAGAGCGTTTCACCAACCAACGATCGGCGGACAGCGTGCCCGCTGCCCGGCACCTGGGCGGATGGGAGGGGCCACGGCTGGTGCACGCTCCTACCGCGTCGTTTTTCGCCCGATTAGACCGGACGACGGCACGGGGTCATCTTGTCGTGGCGGCTGTGCGGCGAGCGCCTTGGGAGCGCACGCGTTCGCGACGCCATGGACGGTGTCGGGCGTGACCGCTGTCGAGCTGTGGCTGGATCGCGGCGGCGCTCTGATGCCGGACATAGTCGTAGACGGTGAGGTAGTCCTGACCTGGGGTCGTCCACGAGCGGTTCGCGCGCATCCCGTTGAGCATCAACTGGCGAAACTGATCCGGGTATCGGTGCCACAGCCTGATCGCGCGTGCCATCGCCGATTCCAGCGCGGCGTGGTCGACGTGGTGGAAGACGAAGCCGTTGCGCTGTTCGGGTGGAGCGCCGGAGTACTGGTGGTCGAAGATGGTGTCCACCACTCCGCCGATCGCTCGCACGATCGGCACGGTCCCGTACTTCACGGCGACCTGCTGCACAAGTCCGCACGGCTCGAATATGCTCGGCATCACTACCAGATCCGCGCCCGCATACACGAGATGCGCGAGCTCGTGGTCGAATCGCAGCTCGAGATGGACGTCGGGATCGTCGTTGAGATGGTGTTTCAGATGCCAGAAGCGGCCCGCGATCTCCGCGTCGGAGCCGGCTCCCAGCAGCACGAACTGCGCGCCCTGCGCCAGCGCGTAGAAGATCGCGTGATGGATCAGTCCCACGCCCTTCTGATGATCCAGTCGTCCGACATACGCGACAACGGGCTTTCTCTCGTTGCGCAACATGAAGCGCTCGCGAAGCGCCCGCGTGTTCACGTACTTCTCCTTGATCGCCCGTGCCGAATAGCGCCGCGGGATCCACCGGTCGACCTCCGGGTTCCACGTGTCGTAGTCGACGCCGTTGAGGATCCCGCCGAACTTCTCAGCGTGCAGGTGCAGCGTGTGTCCAAGTCCGGCGCCCTGGTCGGTGTACCGCGCCTCCCAGGCGTACTGCGGCGAGACGGTCGTCACGAAGTTCGAATACACGATCCCGCCCTTGAGCAGATTCAGCGCCCCCGGGTCGGAGTCGTCCCGCAACCGTGACGGGTCAAAGAAGCGTGCCCGCTCTCCCAACCCGACCGCTGAGAGCACCCACTCCGACGTGACGCCCTGATGGCGGAAGTTGTGAACCGTCAGACAGACGCGCTGATCCTGCATCCCGAGCGACTGATAGATCTCAAACAGCAGGACCGGAACCAGGGCAGTCTCCCAATCGTGGCAATGAATGACCTCCGGCCGCTTGCCAGACTTCAACATGAACTCGAGCGCCGCCTTGCTGAAGAACGCAAACCGGGCAACATCATCATCCGCGCCATAAATATGCCCACGCGCGAAGAAGCGCTCCTGCGAGTGCGGCTCGATGAAGAAGCACTTGCGGCCGTCAACCCAGCCAAACCAGACCGTGCAATGAATCGCGCCGGCAAACCAAGGCACCCACAGATCGTCGAACGCGACCGTCAACCCGTAGATCCGGTCATAGCGCAAGCAGTCGTACTTGGGCAGCACGATCTCCACGGAGTTGCCGCGCAGCTCAAGCTCCCGGCTCAGCCCGAACACAACATCACCGAGCCCACCGGCGTGCGCGACCGGCGCGCACTCAGCAGCGACCATCACGACGAACACGAACCTGCTCCTCGCTCAGCGGACCACACCCGTACCGGTTCGGCGGGTGGTACGGGGCTGCGCTCGCGCCAGGCGCGGCGCGCCGCTGTGGGAGGCCTGCCGTGACCGGGGTGCCTTCGCCCGAGGACGATCCGATCTGAACTGCTGCGTGGAGCAGTTGGACGCGCTCGCACATGCCGAGCAAGCCGAATCCGCAGTGCTGGGCTGGGTGAAAGCCATCGCCGTCGTCGCGGACGCCGAGCCCAACGGTGGTTGGATTCTCCGAGTTTTCGATCACCGCTCTGGTGCCGTGGCAGTGCTTGGTGGCGTTGGTCAGCGCCTGTTGGATGATCCGGTAGATCGCGGTGAGCCTGGTGAGCACGGCCGGGCTCACGGCCAATCTCGAACCTGCCTCCGCCGAGCTGGCGGCCATCATCCACAGCTTGGTCCACACCGTCATGCAGCCAGCCCACCATCAGCGCGAACAGCGTCGCCCCCGCGGCAACACGACCAGCATCAGCGACACAAGCCTCACCGTTCGCATCGGCTTGACCTTCGTACCTCCGCTCGGCAACCCGATGAGCCCCATTCTCGCTCGCCATACCAGCGCACGGCTGCCGTAACGAGTAGACCGACTGCGCCTGGCTGCCCTTGCGCGTCCCCGACCTGCCGCGCGATGGTCGCGAGTTGGACAAGGCCGCCCCTTGTTTCACGGCGCCGATCCGTCTCACGAGGCTCCTTCAAGCCCGCTCCGCGTCCCACCTAGCGGCGGTCCGCGAACACGGTCCGGGTCAGAGGATCAGAAGTGCACTATCCCCAACGCCCGTTGGCTGAGGGGGGCGTCCAGCTGAGGCTCTTGGTCACACCGAGCCTACCACCACCACCAAGCACCCCAGGGCATCCATGCGACATACCACAGTCACGGACCGAGAGCGCCAAACGGCCAGCGAGCCGATGCGCCCACCTCGCCTCAGATCAGACCGCCGCCGATAAGCGGCGGACCGGCCGCGTGGGGTCTCGGACGCTGCCCGGCCCAGTCCAGTCCGTAGCCCGGCCCGTCGAACGGCACACCCACAACCAGCTGATTCGTGGATTAGCGACGGACCGTGCACGCCACGCCCCGGCCTGCGCGCGCGATGAGATCGTGCGGTTCACAAGCGGCTTTCTTCAGCCCAGCGAGGGGAGACGACGGCGGCAGATACAGGTTGCGTCCGACGCCCATGCCCCCCGGGAGGCACCGAATGTTCGCGTCTTGGCAGTCGCGCAACTCGAGGCCCACCAAGAAGGTCCCCGCGATGCCATGTGTCAGCGGCTGATTGCGCGCGCTAGCGGATCCACCAGCGCACGCGGCGTCGCCCGCACGTCGGCCGGGGACCGTGACCAGCGCCGACCCGCCAGCATGCGTCGCACTTACCGTGCACGCATAGTTTTCGCACCAACGGGGGCTATACGGACGCCTCGCAACGGGCCCTCGCCAGGCGGATGCGGGGCTCGCGCCGAAACCGACGGGCCCTGCTCGCCGCGCCACATCTGGGTCTCTGAGCGAGTGGTGGCGCCCGCTCGACGGCCGTCGGGATGTCGCGCTGTCGCGTTGGCGACGGCGGTCGCGGCGTCGCCCGCGTCCCTACCTCACGTGCTGGATCGACCACCACCTGAAAAAGGGGGGTAAGCGAGTTCATCCGGACGGGCCGGCCCTCCCGCCCGTGACCTGTGGCCGGGGCGGGAGGACGGCAGGCGGACAGCGGGTCCTACGCTGCGTCGGCGTTTGGCTCGTCGTCGAGGGCGAGTTCGTCGAGGTCGCACGCCGCGCGATGGCCGTCGAGGTCGACGGTCGTCTCTGCGCTCTCGTTGACGACGAAGGCGTCGCGGTTGAGCTCGACGAGTGCGGGCGAGAGCATCGGCCGCATGAATTCCCACACGGCGGCGCGCAGCGCGCTCTCGCCGCCGGGCAGCGCGTCGCGCAGCTTGCGCTCGATCCGCTCGGAGCCGAGCGCCTTGGTGCGGATGACGCCCGCGGGGTCGAGCACGAATGCGGCTGCCCACCGCGCGGCGAGCTGGGCGATCCCGCGCAGCGGGTCGGGGTCGGCGAGCGCGCCGTGGAGCTCAGCGTCGATGATCGCGTCGGCCGGAGCCGGCTCGTGCCGGCTAGTGTCGCCGACCGGGCGCTGCCGCTCGGGGTCGGTCCAGCCGGCGCCGTAGGCGATCAACTCGCCGTAGTGGCGGACGAGCAGGTGGCAGACGAGCTCCCTTAGCGCGTGGAGCTGGCTGTCGCGGGGGTCCATCAGCCCGGCGCGGATGTCATGGCCGAGCCCGAGATTGCTGCGGGTCGCCTCGGCTTGCCGGGCACGCGCCTGCGCCCGACGCTGCTCGTCCTCTGCCGCCGCGTCGCGGAGCTCGTCGTCGTCGACGCGGGCACCGGCGAAGTACGCCTCCTCGCGCGCCGGTGCCGTCTCGACTTCGCCGAGTTGCTCGTGTACGAGGTCGAGCATGAAGGCGGGGTCGACGACCCAGATCCCGGCGGCAAAGTCGCGTCCGCGCTCGTGCACGAATGCGTATCGACCGTTGCGGGCGCGGTCGCGCACCTCGCCGGTGATGCGCAGCTTCGCGGCTCTGGTCTTGGCGCGGGCGGCGAGCGGGTCGAGCTCGGCGTCGAGCCGCTCAAGCTCACAGCCCAGGATCGTGGCGATCTGGCGATGGCCGTCGGCGGTGAGGTGGCGCGGGCGTGCTCGATCTGCTCTGCGGCGTCGAGCATCGAACCGTCGTCGATCCGCACGGCGTAGGTGTGCTCGTCTTCGACGACGATGCGATGGACGAACGCGCCGAGGTCCCGCAGCGCCTTGTCGTGCAGGTCGCTGGTCGTGATCCGCTTGGCGACCGCCTCGGTGAGCTCGGGGGCGATCTCATGCATGTCGGCGAGCTTGTTTGCCATCGTGACCGAGATTTCCTCGCCGGAGGGCCGGTCGGCGACGCGGGCACGGATCTGTTCGGGAAGCGTCAGCTGGCGGCGGAGGTTGTGCGCGCGTTTCGGCGAGATGCCGAGGTCGTTGCAGACCGCGGCGATCCGGTCGCCGTCGCGCAGGCCGCCACGGGCTTGCCAGCAGTCTTCGAACTGCTGCTGCTGGTCTGAGAGCGTGAGCTCCTCGCGTTGCTGGCAGTGGGCCTGGAGACGCCGGACTACCTCAGCCGTCGGGGCGTGGTCGAGCAGCAGCACCATTAGGCTGCGGACGGGCTCGGTGACGCCGTCCGTGTACTCGCTGCCGGCGAGGCTGTGGCTGGCCTGGGCCGCGAGGTAGCGCCGCTGTCCGTCGTACAGGATCACCTCTGGCTGGTCGGGGTCAGAACGCCAGCCAATGCAGGGCACGAGCTGGCCACTCGCACAGAGCATCTTCGCGAGGCGGTCGATGCCCTCGTCGCTAATCTCTCGTCGCGGGTTGGCGGCGAGCTCGATGTGCTCGAGCGCGACGCGCTCGATCCGGGCCGGAAGCTCGGCGTCGGAGATGGTGCTGACGTCGAACAGCAGGGGTGTGGGCTCGGCTGTGAAAGGTGGTGTGGGCATGCGTGGTCCTTTCGTGAGAAGGGGTTGTGGTGCTGCGGGTCAGCGCGGTCGGGCGCGGAGCGCGGCCACGGTGTCGGCGGCGATGTGGTCGAGCGCATGGGCGGGGTCCGTGATGACCGCGATGCGATCGCACTCGACCGACAGGGGCGCGACTCCGATGCTGAGGTGGATCGTTGGGACGCCGAGCTCGGCGAGCGAGCGGATCCGCTCGACCCCCGCCCTTGTGTCGCTCCAGCCGCCGTCGCTGAGCACATAGACGAATCGGGGGCGGCGGGGGTTGGTCATCTCGAGCTGGTCTGAGACGAGCTCGATCGCGTCGCCGGCGAACGCGGTGCCGCCGCCGGTGCGGATCCCGGGGGACGAGCGCGAGCGGTCGTGTGCCGTCGGACAGCAGTTCGGCGCTGTTGCCGAACGGCGCGGTCGCGCAGCGCCCGCCGATCTGGCGCAGCCCGTCGGTGAGGATCCACGCGATCGGTCCGAGCGCGTACTCGTAGCCGGCCATCGACCCGGAGGTGTCGATGATCAGCCCGACATGGGGCTCCTGGATCGGTGCCGCGACGTGCCTGGTGACCCGCCACGGATGTGTTGTGACCGGCCGTCCTGCAGTCTGCTCGGCGCGGCCGCGGGCGTAGGCGCGGCCGTCGAACCGCCCGCCGGGGGTGCGCTTGTCGATCTGGCGGGTGCCGTGGGTGATCGCCTGGCGCAGCCGGTTGGCGTAGCGGCGGGCTTGCTGCATCTCGTCGGGATACGGCGGGCGGTCGACGCCTCGGTCGGGCATTCGCCCCGTCGGTATCCCGGTCCCGCATCCGCGGCCGAGCTTGGCCTGGTCGCCACCGTGCGCAGCGGCGTCGCGGAGGACCTGTTGGAGGTCGACCTCCGCGTCGAGCTGCTCGAGCTGGGTGCCGCGGGCGTTCGCGATCGCCTGCTCGATCGCGTCGGCGAGCGACCCGGCCACCGCCCCTTTTTCCCCCGGCGCGTCAGCGGTGCCGCCGGCTGCGCCGCTTCGTCAGCCGAGCCTGTGGCGCTCAAGTCGGTCCCGGTGCCGTCGCCGTCGGATGCCTCGGGCTCACCGACGATCTCCCGGTACACGCCCGCGGCGGCGTCGAGCCGCTCGATGTCGCCGTCCGGGATCCAGATCACCTTCGCGTACAGCTCGTCGAGGGCCTCGAGGTCGCTTGCGCCGATCACCGCCTTCCAGACGGCTCGAAGCGACTCAAGCACGGAGTCGTCGACGATTCCGTACTGCGTGCGGGCGTGTAAGTAGACGCTGCTGCGGGCGGCGAGGTCACGGCTGGGCGCCGCCCGCGCCGCGCTCGCGGCGAACACCTGCTCGGCGAACGCGGGCAGGATCACGTCGATCACGGCGGCCTGCAGCGCTCGTCGGACGAACCGACCGCGCAGCGAGTCGGGCGGGAAGTCGCGGACCCCGTGGGCCTCCATTCGCGGCTCCTCGAGCAACCGTCGGTCGACCGCCAGCTGCCGTTCTGCCTGATCCTCTGACTCGGACAAGGCGACGTCGTGCTCGATCGCCCAGCGCTTGGTGTGCTTGCCGTGGAACGTCTCGTGCAGCGCGACCCCGAAGCAGCGCAGGATCGCCCGCCGCTCGAGCGCGCCGGCGGCGATCGCCGCCCGCGGACCGAGCAGCGTTTCCGAGTCGAGGTAGACGGTGCGAGAGTGGATCTCGATGTGCCCGGGGTCCGACAGCCCCGGCCCGATCAGCGCCCACACCGGGTACAGGCGCTGCAACACACGCGTCCAGTGGTCTGAGAGGTCCTGGTAGACGGGGTCGAGGCGTCCTCGCTGCGCGGCGGCGCGGTGCAGCTGCTGCGCGAACAACCCCGGTCGTGGGCCGGTCGTTCTGGTGGCGGGGGTCATGAGGTGACCGCCCGTGGGTAGCCGTGCAGGCTCGGGAGGCAGCTGCTCGCCGAGACGCGCAGGCGTCCGTAGCCGGCCTGGTCGAGCATCCGGCAGGCGGCGGCCGCCTCGGCGTCCTGGATCTTCCCGGCTTGGACCTGCTCGTGGAGGTTGGAGGCGAAGAACGCGAGCGCGGCGCGCTCGCCGACCCGCTCGCTCATCCGCCACAGCGACTCGATGTCGCGGAACTGCGGCGTCCAGCACAGTCCGTCCTCGCCGGCGATCCGCTGGCGGTCGAGCCGCATCGCCTCGGCGACGAGCGACCCTGGTGCGCCGAGCTCGGCGAGCGCGGCCCAGTTGCTGGTGACCTCGAGCGTCGCGGGGAACCGCGAGTGCCACGCGTCGGGGATGTCGGTCGCGCCGACCAGTCCCGGGTTGTAGGCGAGCAGGATGGCGAACCCGGGCTTGGCGACGACGGTCTCACCTGTCGCCGCCAGGTACAGGCTGAGCCGGCCATCGAGGGTGGCGTTGATCGATAGCAGCGCGACGTCGCGGGCGGTGTTGACCTCGTCGATCATCACGACCCACCCCTCGCGCATCGCTTGCACGAACACCGAGTCGACGAGCTTCACCTGGCCCCCGCTCCCAGCGACGGGGACGTAGTCGTAGCGGAAGAAGAACTCGTCCGACGACGGACCCGGCTGGAGCTCGACGAACCCGTAGAACGGAACGCCGTGCCGGTCGGTCACGTCTCGCCCGCGGTTGGTCCACAGGCGGTAGGCGATCGCGCGGGCGATCTGGCTCTTGCCCGCGCCGGGCGGGCCGATCAGCCGCAGGAACGTCGACTGCGCCGGCTCGGTCATGTCGAGCAGCGCCAGCGCGAGCTCGTCGATCGGCTGGCCGTGCAGGCACGGCGGGTAGATCCGCTTGCCGTCGGGCAGCAGGATCGAATCGCCGGCGGTCTCGAGCTCGAGCGGTGCGGCGGGATCGGGGACGAAGTCTCCGTCGGCTGCGACCCGGTCGATCTGCGACAGGGCAGCGGTGATTGCGCTCATGCGCGTCTCCTTGCTTGAACGGTGGTCAAATGTGTGAGCGCCCGCCGCTCGGGCGGGCGCTCGTGATGGCTCGGCGCGAGCTGTCCCGGGCGGTTAGGTGCGCAGCCCGCGAGGCGGGGGCGGCGGTGCGAGCACTCGCACCGGTTCGCCGTCGACGCGCAGCCCGGCCAGCCCGGCCTCGAACACGCAGAGGCACAGCGACCGCGTCCGCGCGGCCGAGCCGTACAGCACGCCGTGCGCGCCCTCGGCACGCAAGTGGTCTGCTCGCTGCTGGAATGCGGCCCACTGCGACCGTGTGGGACGCAGGCGCTGGGGAACCCCGGCTGCGGCGAGGTAGACGGCCAGCTGACCGGCCCGGTGAAATCGCCCACCACGCCCGCCGCGCCCCGCCGCGAGCCCTCCCTCCCCGGCGCGCACGTGCCTGGACCACGTGCCCTGGACGGGCACGTGCACTATCCGCTCACCCATCTCCCTAGGTGAACGTCGGGTAGATCAGATCCTCGGCGATCCCGGCGATCTGCTCGTAGCCGCCGGACGCGAGCGTGCGAAGTGGTGTCTCCCCACCGAGGGACGGCACCGGGCGCCGCAGCCACTGCGGAATGAACTCGGGCTTGGTCGAGACGGCGAGACGCTCGCACGCCGCGATCAGTTCGCTCAGCCGCATCGCGTGCTGACCCGCCGGCGCCACGCGCCGCTTCAGCCAAGCAGCGACCGTTTCTGCGTCCGCGCCCGTGACCTCGGCGATATCGGTCTCGGTGAGCGGCACCCGCTCGCGCAGATGGATCAGCTGATCGGCAAGAGCGATCGTCCCAGGGTTTGCGGCGGTTGCCACGACATCAAATGTAGCGGTCGGAAATACCGTGATCACCTTCCTTTCTGTCAGTTGGTTCACGTGCTCGCGCCCGTCGTGGATCCCGGTCGCGGGCGCTGCTCATCAGCTGCCGAACACGCTCGCGGCGACAAGCAGCCGAGCCGCGGTCGCGGCATAGCCGGCGTCGTCTTTGCTCTCGGCGACCTGGCCTGTGATCTCCCCGAGCTGGGTCGCCACGGTGCTCTCCGCAGCGCTGACGCCCTCGAAGGAGTCGAGGATCTGATGGTGCTCGGCGCCGCGCGAGGCGAGCACTGAGACGACGTGCTCGATCCCCCCGCCGCGGATATACGGGATGTAGGTCTGGACGTACGCGCGCGTGGCGCCGGGTCGGGCCGCGCGGCCGCCGCGCTGCTCGAGCCCACTCGGAAGCCAAGGCAGGTCGAGGTGGCAGAGCACCGAGGCGTTCTGGAGGTTGTGGCCTTCGTGCCCGATCCGCGAGAGGCACAGCACCGGGAACTCGCCGGCGGTGAAGCCCCGCTTCAGCGCCCCGAAGTCGCCAGCGGTGATGGCGCCGTCGGCCACGTGCGCCTCGATCCCGTGGTGCTCACGGAGCGTGCCCGCGAGCTGGCGTAGGCACCAGACCCGCTCGCCGAACACGATCACCTGCTCCTCGCCGGCGACCCCGGCGAGCGTCTGGGCGGTGACGCCCCGGAGCAGCGGCAGCCCGTCGCCTCCCCCACGGATCGCTTCGGCCACGAGGCCCCGGCGGACGAGCGCGGTCGCGAGCGCGGCCTTCGAGTGGGTCAGCGTCTCCGGGTCGACGCTCGCGTCGACGAACACGCCGACATTTCCTAAGACGATTCCTTGTGCGCGGGCGAGCTCGGCGAGCGCCTGCCTGTAGAGGTCTGTCCCGGATTCGAGCGTCTTCAGTTCGCGCAGGACCCCGAGCAGCCGTCGGTAGGCCTCCTGACCGCCTTGGCGGATCGCGTCGAGCAGCTCGGCGAGCGCAGAGTCGGGGTCGAGCGCGAGCGGCTGCGCCGGGCGGACCTCCGGCATCCAGGCCTGCATGTCGCGCCGCGTGACGCGGACGAGGTGCGGGCCGTAGTTGACGCGCAGCCGGTGCGCGTTGATCTCGTCCATCAGGTCGCCGGCCTCGCGAGTGTTGAGCCGCTCGGTGATCATCGCCTGATCCCCGACCGCGAGCCCGACGAGCACGTCGAGGTGCTCGGCGGTCTTCCCGCGTGGGGTGGCTGTCAGCAGCCAGCAGTCCGCGACGGCACCGAACCGCACTTGTGCGAGCGCCTGGTGCGCTTCGGTGCTCGGGTTCGCGTAGCGGAGCGCCTCGTCGGCGATCAGCACGTGCCACGGGATCGCCTGCAGATCGGACGGGTAGCGGTTAAGGACGCTGTTGGACGCGAGCACAACGCCTGGGCGATCGCCGAGCTCGCGGTCGAAGCGGCGGATCTGTCCGGCGACCTGCCGGTCGTCAGCGAGGACGAGCAGCTCGAGGTTCGGCGCGAGCGGTGGCAGCCCGCGCCCCGGGGCGCCTCTGGTGAGCTCCTCGCGCCACTGTCCGAGCAGCCTGCCCTCAGCGACGACGAGCCCCCGAAAGCGGGGCTGCGTGCTGGCCCGGTGCGCGAGCGCCCGGCCGGAGCTGATCGTCTTGCCGGCGCCGACCGCGGAGGCGTCGACGCCGGATCCGACGACCTTCAGCGCGGCCATCTCTCGCTGGCGGCCGAGCAGCACCGGGTCATCGGCCAACGGTCGCGCGAGCGTCATCCGCACCACCTGGCGCGCCCCGGCGCAGAGCGTGACGTTCGCCTCGACCCGCTTGAGCGCGCGCAGCTCGGCGATCGCTTGCTCGGCGACCACCCGGCGGGCGCTTGCCGAAACGCCGTCGGAAGAGGTAATCGTGAGCATCCCGGGCCGCCCCTTCATCCGCCCGACGCGCACCGTGTCCTTGAGCTCTCCGGCGGCCTCCGTCGAGAGCAGCAACGGCAGCCCGGCGCCGACCGCCGTCTGCACCGCCTCGCCGAGGTCCATCACCGCGCTCGGGTGCTCGTACTGCTCCTCGCGCGGCGCCGACCCGAGCCGCCGCTGGGTGAACCCGCGCGCCGGGAACGTGAGCACCCTGAGCTCGAGCTCAGCCGTCCTCGCGCCACCCGCGCCTTCGTAGGAGCGGCGGCGCACGGCGAGCCGGCCCCACCGGTCGCGTTTGTCGCGTGGTACGCCGGGGCTGACGGGCACGCCGAGTTCGCGCGAGAGCTCCTGCGCGAGCTGGCCCGCTGAGTCAAGGCATTCGCGTGGCCCGGCGTGGAGCGTGTCGACATTGATCCGCTCGAGCAGCGCGTCGCGGCTGCCGATCGGGATGACAGCCGAGCGCAGGTCGCGCTCGAGCCGGCCGCCGAGCTCGGCGATCAGCCGGATCGTGTCGAGCGCGAGCACCGGCATCAGCTGCCACCCGTCGCTCGATCCGATCGCCGGTACGACGAACACGCCGACCGGCCGCTCCACCGTGCCGACCGCCCCGAGCCGCTGGCCGGCGAGCGAGAGCCAGGTGTCCGAGCCGATCCGCCAGCAGCGCAGGTCGCCGGCGTCGAACTGGCTGGGGTTGGCGAGCAGCCACCGCGACAGGTCGTCCGCCAGATGGTCGTCGAGCCCGAGCGGCCGGGCGAACACGCGCCGCTGATCGAGCTGATACGCCCACACGCGCGGATCCTCGGGGTCGACGGGCAGCGTGGCGTGGGCGCGCGCCAGCCGCTCATCGAGCGTGCTCGCTGGCCTGGTGACGGCGCTCCAGTCGAGTCCCGCGGCCCGGTCGGCCGCCGCCTGGCCGTCGATCAGGGCCGTGATCGCCGCCGAAGTCAGGCGCGTGGCGTTGAGCTTCCCCTTGCCGTGGCGGTGAAGGACCGCTTGGGCGTGGGTGTCGCGGTTGCGCCACCCGTCCGGGTCGTTGGGGTCGACCGGCTCGTTGGCGGCGAGCCGCTCGAGTGTCCGGAAGGCCAGCTGCTCGAGCGCGCGGGTCCAGCTCGGGAAGCAGCGCAACAGCTGCAAGGTCGCGTCCGTTCCCCTGGCCCGAGACTCGAGGCGCTCGCGTTCGAGCGTGCGCCGGTCTGGCTGGGGGGACCAGCCGCCCACGGTTTCCCAGCGCAGAAATGGATCCGCCGCCGGGGTGCCGGCGGCGGGAGTTGCGTTAGTCATGCAGGTCTCCTCGTGAGACGGTTTTCGATGAACCGCGCCTGCGCGTGTTCAATCGCGCAGGCGCGCGGACGCGGCGCGACCTCAGCGCGGACGGCAGCGCCGCCGGCTCAGGTCGGCGGCGCTGCTGCTCTGAGGTCGGATGTCAGAACGGCAAGTCGTCGGCGCTCGCCGACCCCGCTTCGCTCGGCGAGCCGACGCCCGCCGGCTCGCGGTCGGTGCTGCTCGCCGGCTCGGGGTCGGCTCCGTTCTGCTCGCCGGCGTCGGCGCCGGCAGCTGACGTGGGCCGGCCGCCCTCGAACAGCACCTGGCGGGCCCTGAACGTGACCGCCTCGCGCTTGTTGCTCTGATGGTCGGTCCACTCGCGCCAGTCGAGCTCGGCGTCGACGAAGACGCGCGAGCCCTTGTGCAGATACTGCGCGCAGCTGCGCGCCTGGGCGCCGTAGACCTCGACGGTGAAGTAGTTGGTCTTGTCCACCCACTCCTCACCGGCCCGTCGTCGAGTCGTAGTGGCCACCCTGAGCCGGGCGACGTCGGTGCCCGAGGGCAGCGACTTGAGCTCGACGTCCCGGGTCAGGTTTCCCGACAGTGTCGCGGTAGCGATGTCACGCATGATCTTCTCCTTCGGAGATGTTTTCGTTGTTCGTCGGCCCAGGGCGGGCCGGCTCGCGCGCGGTTCGGCGCCGGCGGCGGCGAGAGCGACCCGTTCGGGCGCGGCGACCGCGCTGATGTCCGGGTGCCGCCGGCATGATCGGACGCGGAACGCCGAGGTCGCCGAGGATGCGGGCGAGGCCGCGAGCCGCGGGGGTCGGGCCGAGGATCCACATGCAGCTCGACGCGGACACCCATCCCTTCGTGCGGGGATGAAGGATCAGCCCGAAGCATGCGCCGTCCGCGAGAAGCCACAGCGGCAACATCGTCTCGCCCCTGAACAGGAGTCTGGGTCGGGCGTTGAGCCCGTCGATCTTCAGCTCGAGCCGGACCACCGGCGGCCACGGTTCCCAGCCGGTGATCGCGGTCCACGTGACCGTGTAGTCGACGTTCTCGAGCGGGAAGGCGCCGGCCTGCGCCGCGCTAAGGTGTTCGTCGAACGCCCGCATGAATCCGCGCTCGTGTTCGACGAGCACGAGCGTTCCCTCCTCGTCCGCCAGCACACCCCGGACTGGGATCGTCCCGGCGGTGAACTCCTGGTAGCCGGCTGGACCCACGTCCACGAGTGTTGGTGGGCGACGCAGGCTTGACGGTCGCATGTGACCTCCGATCGATCGTAGTTCTCGACGGACGACGCGTTCTGTCGGCCGACCTACCGCTCAGGTATTGCTTGCCCGGCCTGCGATCCCCGAGGGGAGCGCGCCGGGTACGCGCGCTCCCTGGGGATACAGCACCTCGTCCCAGCGCCCGCTCGCCTACACCCCCATCCCACCGGGGCATCTTCCCCACGCCTCGCAGTAGCGCGCGCTGCATTTCCAGCCGCTGGGATCGGCAAATCCCCAGGGCTCCTCCGGGCCGAACCGCTCGTTATCCGGGCACCGGACGTGTCCGGCCCCGATCTGTACGCGTCAGCCGACGGGTGGCGAAGCGCTCGGCGAACGGCGTTCAGCGCGTGGCTGTTATCGGCGTGGGCTGCGTCCCCGGGGGTCTGCGGTGGGCACGGGCGGCGGAAGCGCCGTGGCCCGTTGTGAGTGTGCGATTCTCAGCGCCGGGGTGATCGGCGCTTGATCGCGAGCGAGTGTCAGCCTCGCCGGTTGCGCTTGCGCGCTGCGCGTTGCGCCTTGCGGCGTTGCGTCTTCTGTTTGGGAGCACGTGCCTGTCCGGCCGAGGGAAGCCCAGCGGCGCGGGCCATGCGATCGGCGGCCGGGCCGATGATCGCGTCGCGCTGCTCGCGCGGGCGGGCATTGAACTCCTCGATCCAGGCATCGAGCGCGCCGGGCGCGGTCGGGTCGATCCCCTCGGCCTGCATCTGCATGACCATCGACTTCGCCGGCCCCCAGTGGGCGCTGTCGCGGGCGCTCTCCAGGAACTCGTCGCGCAGTTCCTCGCACGCCTCCTCGAGCTGCTCGAGCGGCTCGCCGGAGAGGCTGCCGCGCACGGCCAGGAACCCCAGGAACGCGCTGACGCAATCGGGGACCGCGGCGAGCGTCTCGTCGTCGGCGGAGACCTTGCGCGGGAAGTAATCGAGCATGTACTCGGCCACGTCCGCCTGCGTCCAGCGTCCGAGACGGCCGTCGTCGTAGCCGCCCTTCCACTGGAGCATTGTTGACGCGACGAAGTCGCCGTCCTCCCACACCACGCCATCGGATGGGTAGGTCGCGCGGGCGTGCTGTTCGAACTCCTCCAGCAGCTGGTCCATGAGCCGGTGAAACCCTTGCTCATCCACGGCCGCGTCAACGATCAACTCCGGGTCGTCCTGTTCCCAGGGCGCTGTCAGCGAGGGGCGCGGCAGCCCGGTCGGATCCCCGGTCAGCGCGAGGGAGACGAGCGGCAGCGCCGGCCCGGCGTGAGGGCCGAGCGCGACGTCCGCGTCAATCGCCCGCCGCGCCGCCGTCTTCACCCGCTCGGCCAGCTCACGTGCGGCGATTGGCTGCGTCAGCGTGCCGTCGGCGCCGACGAGGAGCTCGCGCGCCTCGCTGAGGGCTGTCGGGGGTGTGAGGGCGCAGTCGATGAGCGCGCCGCCGGTGTTCTCGTGCTCGATGCCGAGAACCGCCACCTGCACCTGTTCGGTCCTCGGCCGCGCGAGCAGCGCGAGCAGCAACTCGGCGCTGTCGCTCTGGATCCGCACCGCCTCCTGCACGGCGAGCGTCCCGACTCGCGCTGTGGCGGGCGAAGTGATTCCGTCGCGGGCGAGCCGCTGCGCGCTCGCGCGCGCCTGCCCGGCGAGCGGCTCGGCAGCGAGTGCCGCGAGCGCGGCGAGCACGCCCGTGGCATCCGCGTCACCACGCGCGGCGATCGCCTCAACGACCGCGAGGCCGACCTCCGGCGGGATTTCGGGCTGCTCCAGCGGCACGAGCATGTTGGCCGCGAGGTGCTCCACCTCGGCCGGATCCTCGAGCGCCGGCGTGTCGTCGAGCATCGCGAGGAAGTCGGGGACGATGTGCTCGTGGAGGATCTGGGACTGGGCTTCGCTGATCTGTGAGGGCATCGCGCAAGCGTAGGCGCGGGGCCGGCCGGATCGACCTCGGAAGAACGCTCTCTGCGAGAAAACGGCTGGCTGGCCGGAGCGTTCAACATCGATGCGTCAGACTGCGCGGGCGTGGCGCGCACCTGGTTGTCCATCCGTGTGGAGTTGATCGAGGGTCGCGGCCATCGGCTGTGGCCGCGGCCGGGGCGGATCTTCGCGGCTGCGCGATCGCACACTTTCGCCGCGTTGGCCGACGCTATCGACGCTGCATTCTCTCGCTGGGATCGCTCGCATCTGTGCCTGTTCGATCTCTCAGACGGCTCGAGGATCTGTGGGCCGATCCCGTGGGAGGACCCGCCGGAGCAATCGGCGTTCGCGGGCGACGTGCGGCTGGGTCGCCTGAACGCGAGTGAGCAGCTGCTCTATACCTTCGACATGGGCGATGACTGGACGCACCTGTGCACCGTCGGCGAGCAGCGGATCGACCCGCTGGAGACGCTCGGGATCATCCCGGCGAGGCCGATGCCGTACTGGGGATGGGGCGAGATCCCCGACCAGTACGGCCGGCGCACCGCCGACGACGGCGAGACGGCGCTCGGGCCTGACCCGGAGTGGCGCGATCTGCCGCCCCTGCGGCCATATTGGGGACCGCGAGCGCGGTAGTGACTCGCGCTCCGGTTGCGGACAAGGCACTCACCGGCCAGCGTCGCTCCGCGCCGCCGGCTCATCGCGCGCGCGGGGCGGCGACCCGCGGGAGCGCCCCGATCGCGGATCGGCACGACGACGTGTGCGTCGGCGAGCGCGGCTCGTAGCGCCTCGTTTTCCTGGTCGAGGGCACGGCAGGCGTTCGCGAGCGTCTTGGCTTGGGTGCGGGCTTCGTCTCGCTCGCCTCGGTAGCGCTGTGCGCGGTCTTGGGCGGCGGCGAGGTCGCGGGTGAGGCGCTGGATGCGCGCCTGCGTCTTGTTGGGATGGTCGCTCGGGGGCGGGTCGCTGGTGGCGTCCCGCCAGGCGTTGATGACCGGCGACCGGTAGGCCTGTTGTCGGCTGAGGCCGGCCTCGGCGGCGAGGTTGCTGACGGTCAGGCGTCCGTCGGTGCGTTGTGCGTCGCCCGCGAGCAGGCGCGTCATAGCGGCACGGAGGGCTTGGTCGTTGCGGTCAGGCACCGGCCTGCAGTGGGGCGATGACGGCGGCGTGCTCGTCTCGTTGTTGTGCGATCCGTTCGCGTTCGTGGCGGGGGACCTTGCGGCTGGGACCGGATCGTTGAGCAGCTCGTCGGCGTGGGCGATCACGCCCCGCCAGCCGGGCAGGTGGTCGTGGTGGATCGAGGCGTTGGCGCAGCGTGCGGGCTGGCAGGCGGCGATCAGCGGCGCGTCGCGCGCTCCTGCCGAGCTGTTCTTTAGGCAGCGAGCCTGGGAGGGGTCGGTGAAGTGGCAGTCGTTGAGGACCCCGAAGTGCAGCGTCTGGGCGCGTTTGCGCAGCAGCCCTCGCAGCCGTTGCTCTCGCTCGTCGACCGTGCCTGTGAAGCTTCGAGTTCGCGGGCGATCAGCTCGAACTCCTGCTGGAGGCGGTGTTGCGCGCCGCCGGCGATCGGGAGGCCCTGCTCCCATTCGTCGAATCGCTGGCGGATGCGTTGCTCGCGCGCGGCGCGTTGCTCGCGGTCAAGCTCGTCGATGAACCGCTGCGCGGATTCCCCGGCGGCCCCCCAGTAGCCCTCGGTGACGTGTGCGTGGACGTGTTTGAGTTGGATCTTGCTGGCGATCGTGCCGTGCGGGCGAAACGCGATCTCGCGCGCGAGCGTGCGACGGAACTGTCGCGGGGCGATCGGCCACTGGCGGCCGTCGACGTCCGGGATCGGCGGGAGCCCGGCGCGGGCGCCGCTGGTGTTCTGCCAGGCGATCAGGTCTCGTAGCAGCCCGCCGAAGTTCAGACGGAGGGTCGGCTTGTCCGGCGGCCGCGGGTTCGTGCGGCACAGATCGTGGGTGAGCAGCGGATCGTCCGGCCCGTTTGGGTGCATTCGTTCGAGGATCTTGATCGCGTAACGACCGGCCCGATCACGTGCCAGTTCTCGGGCCGTCCGCCGTGACGCTGGCCTTTGATCAGCTTGCTGCGCAGCCGCCAGCGGATCACCCCGAGTCCGTCATCGAGCGGTTCGATGCTGCAGGGTCTGATCTCGACGATCTCCGAATAGCGCATCCCCGACAGGGCCGCGATGGTGCAAAAGCAGGCGGCCGCCAGGCGTGCGGTGAGGGGTCGCAGCTCCCACGGCCCGATCGGATCCCGCCACGGCGCCGGGGGCCCATCGCCGCCGAACGGGATCACCTCGCTGATCGGTGTGCGCAAGCCACCGGGCGCGGTGCCGAGATCGTTGAGCGCACCGAGCAGCAGCTCGCGTTGCTCGGTGCTGAGCGTCAAGCGGCTGAGCCTGGTGAGGCAGGCCTGCCGGCCGAGCAGGAGCAGGTTCACCCGAGCTAGCGGGTCGCCGATTGTCTCGGGCGGCAGGTCGCGCACGAGCGGCAGCGGACGCCCCTCCCGGCGGTACTCGTCGAGCGTTTGGGCGAGCCGCTGGAGGTTCTCGGCGGGGGATGCTGGGTTGCCGCCGTCTCGAGCGACGGGTGCGGATAGCCGGCGGTGCTCCTCGCGCCCGGCGAGGATGTCGTTGCCAGCGGTGTCGAGGAAGAACAGCGCGCCGGCGAGCAGCGGATCGAGCACCTGCTGAGGGATTACCGGCGTCGCGTTCGGCCTGCGTGTCGACAGGCCGGTGATCCGGCAGGGTCGCCGATGCCCCCAGGGCCGGAAGCCCTCGGGGTAGCGGTCGGTGAGCACCGGGCCGTAGTCGGCGAGCTCGCGCAGCGGCAGGATCACCATCGCCGACAGCGCGCTCGGCGCGACCTCGCGCGCCCGGGTGTTGTAGTAGCGATCGCAATGCTCCTGACCGACCTCGCCGAGCGATCGGATCCCGTGGTCGGTCAGCCAGTCAAGCCAGCGCTTGTAGAGCAGCACGCGAACGTAGGCCTCGCCCAGCGGGGCAGGGCGCCGCCGGCGGTTCGGGACAGAGCAGGCAACGGCCGGGTGGGTCGGATACAAGCGCGCGCACAGCAGCTCCTTGACCATCAACCGCCACCGCGGCTGCGTGATCCGATCGAACCTGACCACCAAACTGTAGGCGGGCAACCACGCCGGCCGGTCGGGAACGGCGCCGAAGTCCCACACCTCGTCGCCAAACCGCACGAACCGGCGGCTCGAACCCGTAGGTCTCGGCGAACCCGCCGAGCACGTTCAGATCGTCATCGAACGACGCCGAACAAAGAGGCTTGGGGAGTCGTGCGACGCTCACACGGTCTGAGCCGCGAGCGGTAGATGCAATACCTCACCGTCGGCAAGTGCCTCGGCGCGCTCCAGGGTGCCGGCGCTGAACTGCGGCAGGATCTCCTCGCCGATCACCCGGTGGGCCGGGCCGTAGACCTGGTGCCAGCGATCGAGCGGCATCGTCTCGCGGAGCCGCTCGAGTCGCCCCTTGAGCGCAAGCAGCGCCGGCGCCTTGCTCGGCGTGATCAGCGCCAGCGGGCAGAACAGGCAGTCCCACGCCGCCGCGGGGCACGCGACCCCGGGCGACCCGAACGGGGAGTTGTAAAAGTCCTTGCACTTGGCCAGGAACACATCCAGCTCCTCGCTCCCGAGAAGCGCCCGCGCGGTGCGCTCGCTCACCTGCAACGAGTCGACGGCGCTCGCCGGCGAGCCGGCGAGCTCCGCCACACGCGGCTCGGTGAGCACCGTCGCGCGCGCCCTCCCGAGCAACGCGGTCTGCGCGTCGACGATGGTCTTGATCAGCACCGGGTTATCCGGGTCCGAGTTGACGTAATGCCTGGCCGCGATATGCGCGCTCTGGTTGGCGCCGGCCACCCGCTCGAGCGCTCCCCGGTACCGCACGTTCAATCGCTGCGAGTGGGTCTTTCGCAGTTGCCGGCGATCGAGCGCGAGCAGCTCGCCGTCATCGCCGCGAAGCTCAACCGACGCGACCCACTCGGCAACGCGCACTGACCACTCGAGCGCACGGATCGGCTGCCTTCCTCCATACGGGCTGTAGAGCCACAACCGCTTGCCAACCTCAGGGGCGGCGATCCGGCGGGCGCGCGCGGTGGCCGCGACCGCGCGTCGCAACAACCCCCCGGGCGACCACTGCCCGCGGCCGCTGAATGTGTCGGCCTCAAGACCCCCGACCAGGCGCGCGCGACGATCCTCGCGAAGCCGGCGTGGCACGCTGCGGGTGAGCCCCTCGCGCGCGACCACCCCGATGATCCGCCGCTCGACCCGCTCTCCGTCGGTCGGCTTCACCGACTCGGCGACCGGCGCAAGCAACCGCTCCCCTTCGGCCAGCCGCGCCTCCAGCGCGAGAATCGAGTGCGTGCACGCGGCCTCAAGGCGCTTGGCCTCAGCGCCGCTCAGCGGCGGGATCGGCACCGATTGCGGTTGCTCAAGCAGATACGGGGCGACCAGCAGCGGCGGCACGCTCGGGTGCACGGCATCCGGATCCGTTTCCACCAAGCGCAAAAGCAGCGCCCGCGCGCAGCTCTCCAGATGCCCCCCACCGAGATCGGCGATTAGCCGTCGATAGGCGGCCGCGTCGAGCGCGCCGAGCGCGTCGCTGTCGAGCTCTCGCTCGAAGAACGGTGCGATCCTGCGGATCGCGCGCGCGTATAGATGCGAGGTGCCCGGCGTCTTGATCCCGCCGCCGCTGTTGGTCAGCGAGAGGTGCGCGCGGGCGAGCGCGCGGACCACCCGGGGTGCCGGAAGCTTGCTGTAGTCATGCCGGACACTCCCGCCCGGGAACACCAGCTCTACCCCGAGCGGAACCTCGATCAGGCGGCTCGACATTCCTCGAGCTCCTCATCGACCGTGGTCTCGAACTCCTCGTCGACGCTGGCGAGCAGGCGAGTCGGGTCGATCGCGTGCAAATACACCTGCGTCGTGGTGACCGACGCGTGCCCGAGCAGGTCGCGCAAGGCCAGCAGCGGATCGTGCACGCGCCAGTAGCCGGCCAGAATATCCAGCGCCGGATCGGCCTCATGTTCGCGGACCCGCCTGACCGTCTGACTCACCAGCCGCCGCAGCGTGTGCACCGCGAACGTGTGCCGCAGCGTGTGCGGCGTCACCCGCGGAAAGCCGGGATCGAACATGCGGCAGCGCTCGGTCGCGCGGTCAAACACATCGCTCCAGTCGACCATCGGCCCGCCCGCGCCGCTCGACGCCCACGTGACCGCCACGCCGTCTTCGACGAGTCTCGCGCGCGCGTGAACATCAACCGTCGTCCACCGCACCAGCCGCCCCTCGACGCGGCCGCCATCGGCGGTTGCGTCATCCACTCGCAGCGCTCCGCTCGGAGACCATGTCCGGCGTCCTGCGGAGCGCTCGAGCCGCACGTAACTCTCGATCATCCGTAGAGCGGCCGTGCTGACGATCGTGCGCCGAGGGACGCCACCCTTTGCGATCGCTGCTGGCACCTTCAACGCCACCAGCCGGTCGCGTGGACCCGCCGCGGCCGGCAGCTCGTGCACCAGCAGAAACGAGGCCTCCTGGGCGCGCAGGCCAGAGGTGGCCAACAGCTCGCCGAACGCGCGGTTGCGCGCCGCGTTTCGCCCACCGAACGCCGGATCCTCACGGCCATCCGGCAACAGGCCGCCGAGACCCACCGTCAAGAAGAACGCAAGGCGATCGGACTCAAGCCAGCGCAACGTCGCGTGGGGCCGACCCGCGCGCTCTTTCGCGAGATTGCGCCTCACCGACCGCACCACGCCGTCGCCGCCGCGCGCCCATGCCTCCCGGTAGGCAAACGGCGAGGAAGTGATCAATCCGCGATCGATCGCCCACCGATAGAAGCTCTCGAGCGCCGCCACCTTCCGATTCCACGTCGCCCGCCCGACTCCCACGCCACCGCGATCAAGGCGCTGCGCCGAGTAGAACGCCGCCACCTCATCGGCCGTCGCCGCCAGCGGCACCACCCCGCGCTCCTGCAGGAACCGCGCCCACTCCGCCCAGTTCAACGCATACGCCCTCCAAGTCGCACGGCTACCGCACCCGTGCGCCGGCAGACTCGCAAGCCACCGGTTCGCCACCCGATCCGGCGAGCCATCCTCGCCCAGCACGAACGGCATCCCCTGCGGCAGACCAAGATCGGCCAGCCACCGCTCCGCCGCCGCGACCGAGCCCACCCGATCCCAACGACCAAGCGCCTCCGCATCGATGAAGAACACGCCGGTCAAGGCGCGGCAACCTAACCGCCCGCGCGGACACGACCGGCAACCGGTCCGCGCGCGCAGCCACCCCGGACCGTTGCAGCCGCACGAGCCTTCACGGGGGAGGGGGATGACCTGCCCCCGCCAGAAGTCGCGCACGCGGCTATCGCCGCTCAGGCGCTCGCCCCTCGGGGCTCGACCTTCGCGACGACAGCCGCGTCTTATCACCACACCCTCGGCTAACCATCACAACGAGAAGCAGGGCGACCCAGGACGAACGCAAACGGCAGCTCCCCGCCGGCCCCAAACCCGGACAAACCGGACACGAACGGAACGCCCAGAGAACGCTCGTAGCAGGCGACGATCTGCCGCGCGACCTGCGCGATCCGGGCAAGCGCGCCGCGCAGCTGCCCGATCGACCTGCTCGTGGTCACGAGCGAGGCGGCGATCTCCCTGCGGCGTGGGCTCGGCTATGTTGCTCAAGAAACTATGTCGCCAGCCATCCCAGGTGTGCGCCGAACGGGGGGGATCGGGCTGTCTGACTCGACATAGATAGTCGGCCGTTCAGAGACTCTCGAGGAACGCGAGCAGGGGATCCGGCGCGCGGTAGCGGCCGGGTTTGGCGTTCGGTGGTGTGGTGCGGTCGAGCGCGCGCTGCTTGAGCGCCATGTCGGCGTGGATGTACTTGTTGGTCGAGTCGAGCGTCTCGTGGCCGAGCCACAACGCGATCGTCGCGGTATCGATTGGTTTGGGGGCGTGCAGCATCCGCATCGCCGCGGTAATGGCGCAGCCCGTGCGGCGTGATGTTCTTCGTTGCGAGCGATGGGCACCGGCCGCGGGCAGTCGCCATGTGCTTGACGACCAACCGCCAGATCGCGCCGCGGGTGAGATGCGTCCCGCGACGGGTGGGGAACAGCGGGCCGTTGCGGTCACCACCGAGTTCACGCAGCCACGTTTGGAGCACCTGTCGGGTGGGCTTGCTGAGCGGCGTGCACCGTTCCTTTCTGCCTTTGCCTTCGCATCTCACCCACGCCGTGGCGCCGATCTGGAGGTCTTGGCGGCGCAGGCTCGCGAGCTCGGAGGCTCGAAGACCGGTCTGCACGGCAAGGAGTAGGAGGGCGTGGTCACGCCGGCCGGTCCATGTGGAGCGATCGGGGCTGGCCAGCAGCGCGTCGATCTCGGGCTCGTCGAGGTAGTTGATGAGCGTGGTGTCGAAGCGCTTCTCGGGGATGCCGAGTACCCGGGCGATCAGCAGGGCTTGATCGGGCACTTCCAAGGCGGCGTAGTGGAAGAACGAGTGGATCGCGGTCAGGCGCGCGTTGCGGGTGCGGCACGCCGTTGCCGCGCTCGGTCTCCAGGTGGCCGAGGAACGCCGCGATCATCGCCGCGTCCAGATCCTCGAGCTGCAGCTTCGATGGCGTCTTGCCGGTCTGCTGGTGCACGAACTTCAACAGCAGCCGGAAGGTGTCGCGGTAGGCCGCGATCGTGTGCGGGCTGGCGTGACGTTGACGCGGCAGACGATCGGCGAAGAACGCCTGTAGCAGTGGCGCGAGCGCGGTCATGACTGCTCCTCCCAGGTCCGTTCGAGTCGTTCGGCGGCGAGCGAGAGCAGCTGCGGCGCGGCCTGGAAGTACCAGTACGTCGTCGACGGCTCGACATGCCCGAGGAACGTCGAGAGCAGCGGCAGCTGAGCCTCGACGTCCGCGTCCTCGCGATACCAGTTCAGCAGCGTCCGCAGGATGAACGTGTGGCGTAGATCATGTATGCGGGCTGAGCGCCCGAGCGTGTCGTAGTCAAGCCCGCAGGCGCGGCGAAGCCGCTCGAACTCGTGCCACACGGTTCCGCGGTGCAGTCGCGCTCCGGCGGCGGAGATCAGGAAGCTGGGATCCTTGGGGTGCGGGCACAGCTCGTCGCGCACGCGGGCGTATGCGGCGAGCGCGATCACCGTGCTGGGGTGCAGCGCGATCTCTCGCGACTTGCCGTTCTTGTCGCGGCGGACGATGAGCCGCCCCTCTGGCAGTTCGACGTCGTCGCGGTCAAGCGCGAGCGCTTCGCCGATCCGGATCCCGGTCACGGCCAGCAGGCCGATCACCGTCTCGATCGTCGCGGACTTCAGCGGCGGGCGGATCTTGCGCGCCGCTTGCATGAGCTGCTCGATCTCCGCCTCGGAGTACAGGTACGGAACCGCGCGGCGCTTCTTGGCTGGCAGCAGGTCGCTGGGCGGTACCTCGGTGCGAGGATCGGACGCTTGCATGTGGCGCGCGAACCTGCGGACCATCGTCAGCCGCTTGTTCCAGTACCGCCGGCTCGCGTGTGCTGGCTGGATCGCCCACGCCAGTGCCAGCTCGGTCGTGATCACCGTCGCTTCGTGCTGCTCGAGGAACTCGACGAACCTGGGCAGCTCGCGACCCTCGCGCTCGAGCTTGTAGCCGAGCGCTCGGCGGAGCTGCAGGTACTCGGTGACTGCCTGCGCGAGCGGGCTCATGACTCACTCCCGGGCCACGGCAGCGCCAGCCGCGACAGCGCTATGCGGTCGACCTTGGCGTATTCGGCGGTGGTGTCGATGCTCTGGTGGCGCAGCAGCTGGCCGATCTCGGGTAGCGGCGCGCCACGGCGCAGCAGCTCGCTGGCGATCGTGTGACGCAGCCGGTGAGCGCCGACCGGCGTGATCCCCGCCCGTCTGCACGCCCGCATTACAACAGCGGTCACCCCGCCGGGCGACATCTCCTTATAGGGCGCGTGGGCCGCCAACACCAGACGGCGGCCGAAGCCGCGCGGGCGGCCGTGTCGCACGTAATCAACCAGCGCTTCGCCGACGTCGCAGGCGAGCGGCAGCTGGTCAATCCGGGATCCCTTACCGCGGATCACGAGCTCGCCCGCCCGCCAGTCCACGTCATCGAGTCCCAACGCCGCGACCTCACCGCGGCGCAGCCCGAGCCGGATGAGGAGCATCAGGATCGCGAAGTCCCGCTTGCCAGCCGGAGTGTCGCGATCACAGCTGTCCAGCAATAGCTGCAGCTGACCGACGGCCAGCCCCGCGGCAGGCCCTCACGCCGCTTGCGCACCGACGGCACCGCCACCGCCAACGGCATCGCGATCCAGCCCTGCACGTGCAGAAACCGCAGCAGCGCCCGCAGCGCGCAGACCATCAACTCGGCCTGCCGCTGGCCACGACGGCGCGCCTCGCGCAACACGAACACGTGGATCTCCCGGCCCGACAGGCCGGCCAGATCATCGGCGATCGGCTCACTGCGCTCCTCGAAAAACAAGCGCGCGACCGGCTCATAGACGCCGACCGTGCCTGGCGTCACCCCGCGCTCGACCAGCAGGTAGTCGCAAAACTCGGCCAGCAGCCGATCGACGGGCGTGAGCGGCTTGCCGTCGCCGGCGGGGAGCACGCCAATTCGGCCGAGATAGCCCAGCAACGGGCGCAGGCTCTTCGGTGACACGCTGCTCCGGTAACCAACCCGTCGGCGCTCGGCGACGAACCGCTCCACCGCCCGAGGGGTCAACTCCTCGACGCCGAGTCCCTCGGCCTCCATCCACCGGCTCACAGACGCCAGGAAGTACAGATGCCGCTGCGCCGGCCACAGCCGGTACCCCTGCTCAACGAGATCCACGAAGAACCCATCGGCGAACGCCGCCAATGGGCCGCTCACCCGCACGCGATCGGGAGCTGGCTTGGTCATGGTCTCCTCCTCTCAACGATTGACAGAAGGCATGGACTCTCGGCCAGACCGGCCCCGAAATATGTTGCGCTCGCCTCTCCACGGCCGAGCGGGCTACCGACGGCGACGTCCCTTCCCGCCGATCGCCGCTCCCGAGCGGGATCTGTCAGGGGGGTGAGCTATCAGTCAAGACCAGAGCCGCAGCACTTCTTGTACTTGCGGCCGCTCCCGCACGGACACGGAGCGTTGCGTCCCACCTTGGTCACTTGCCTCGGATGCATCGAAGGCCGTGCAGCGTCCAGCGCCTCGACGATCTCCGCCATCCGGTCGAGCGGGAGCCCCTCACCTTCAAAGGTGACGGTCGCCGTGTCGCGCACGACGGCGCGGTCGCCGGCGTCCTTGAGCTCGATCGTCCGCCGGACGCTCATGCCGGCGTTCGAACGGCTGATGCGCTTGGCCGCGGCTTCGAGCGCCGCTGCCTCCTCGTCACGGCCGGTCTCTCGATACAGCATCACGAGCCGGTCGGCGATGTCCGCACGGTCCCTGACGCCCGACATCGCGTAGCCGCGGTCGAGCAGCTCCTCGGCGCGGCCGTAGTCCTTCGGCCGGCTGTCGAAGAAGAAGTACAGGTCGGCCCAGCCGATCCAGCCCCACCCCCAGCGAGGGTCGGCCGCGAGCCACTGCTCGAACAGCGCCTCCGCCTTGTCGCTGTCGCCGAGCTCGAAGTACGACTCGGCCACCGCGCGCCGGCGGTTCTCGACCATCAGCTCGTCCTCGTCCGGGAACCGTCGCAGCGCCTCCTCGCACACCACGATCCTCGCGCGCAGAAACTCGGGATCTTCGCGCCCGGCGTTCCACAGCGCGTCCTCGAGATCCTGGCTCCAGTTAAACAGCGACTGGTACATCAGGCAGCGCTCATCGAACCGCCGGATCGAGTCGATCCCGGTCAGCTCGCAGATCCGCACGACGTCCGACCACGCGTCAAGCCAGATCGAGGCCCCGCTCGTTTCCTCCCGGCGCTCGAGCGCGTCATAGCCCGCCTGGATCTTGTCGGCGAGGAACTCGACGCACACCCGCTCGGGCCACCACCGCCGCCACAGCTCGAGCAGGCACAGCCAGATCCAATCCTCGTTCGGTCGGCCTTCCCTGGCCGCAACCCCGCAGCGATCCAGCAGCGGCCTCGCGACGTCCTCGGCCGACAGCGCCCCCTCGCACAGCCGCTCGAGCTCAGCGCGGTCCCCTCCAAACCGAACGCACGCAACTTCTCCAGCAGCTGCTCGTCGCTCAGCTTCGCGGCATCCGCGCGCGTCGGGCAGTCGACCATCGCGTCGCGATCGTACCGACCCGGCCGGCGCGACTCCCGGTGCGGGAAGGCTCCCCAAACGGTATTCGGGCTGCCGCGGGTCGCGGCACCTTGCCTGCCGGTGGAAGGCTCTGCTCAGGCGGGTGGGCTCGGGCAGGGATCGACCACCGCTTCGCCATCTTGGATCGTCGGCGGCCCCTGTCGGGCGTAGATCCGCGCACCGCAACGCTCGCAGAACGCGATCGACTCATCGTCATGCCCCAGCCAGCCACTCAACTGGTGACCCAGCTCGGCGCTTCGGCGAGCAAGCTCGCCCAACCACGCAGTGCGCTCAAACGCGTGCCTCATGACCTCCATCGCCTGATCGTCAGGAATCTTTCGATTGAGCATCGCGAACGCCCCAGCACCGTCGCGACTCGTGATCACCCGGATCTTGTCCTGACGCGCCTTGCGGCGAATCTCCTCGCGCCACTCATCGGGGTCGACACCCTCAGGCGAGCTGACGTGGCCGCGACGCAGCAGCTCGGCATAGTCCCCAGCCGGGCGCTCGAGAAACTCGCTCGCGATCCAACGGAAGCGCTCCTCGTGTTCGGCGAGCATCATCCGGTTGCGCCGAGCGCGTCCGTCGAACCGGCCGGCGGGTCGAGCTGGCACCCCTGTTCGGCCTCGCGCGCCACGCCGGTTTCACCGAGCTTGGACACGGTCGTCGGTCTCTCCCGCGAGCGGCGGGTCAAGGCGTTCCTGGCCCTCTTCACGTAGTCGATCGATCAACCATCTCCACCCATACTGCGAGGACCGATCCTACATCGGTCCTCATCGCAGCGAGCGCGGGCAGCAACATAGTTCCCGGCGCAACATAGCCGGGTATATGTCGATTTCTACATATACCTGGCTTCGCGATCTGTGCGAAGCAGAACGCCGCCGCCGGGTCGCCCTCGAGCCAGCGCCCGGCGAGGTAGATCGCGGGCTGGAAGTCGTGGTCGGCCTTGTACTGACTCAACGGTGTGGTCTTGACCTTGTAATCGACCACCGCGGGCAGAACCTCGCCGGCGTCGGGGCGCCGGGTCTCGAGGTCCAGGTAGCAGAGCACGCTCCACTCAAGTCCTGAAGCGAGCTGGTACTCGACTCTGCGCTGGACGGCGACCGGCTCGCCGAGCTGCGGGATCAGCTCGGCGAAGCTCAGGTCGATCGCGTCGAGCCCCAGCTTGAACGCGCTCTCCTCGCGCAGCTCGGCCTCCCAAGCGATCCCGAGCTGCTCGCGCTCCGTCTCGACGGCGGTTTCCACCCGTCCCAGTAGGCGTCCTTGATCTGGTCGAGCGTGAGGCACTCGCCGTGGTCGAGGATGTGCTGGTAGTAGAGGCTGATCGCGTCGTCGACCTGGCGGCCGAGGAACATCGACCCGGTCGGCGCGGTCTTCTCGCCGAGGATGTAGCGCCGCCGCCAGTCCTCCGGGCAGAGGATGAAGCGGTTGTAGCTCGAGTGCGAGAGGTGCTGGAGCGGCTGGCCGTCGTAGCGGGGCGGGAGCCGTCGCGGGATCTGGATCCGGGCGGCGAGCTGCGCCGCGGTGGGGATCGCCACGGCCGCGCCGACCTGTGGGGCCGCGAGTTGTTCGGTGGCCATCACGCGGCCGCCGGTCCGAGGTCGCCGAAGTCGACGGTCACGACCTCGCCGTGCCCGTTGCTCGCCGGCGTCGCGGGCTCGGGCGCGGGCGGCTCGCTGGTGGGCTGGGCGGCCTGGTCTGCGACCTCGCCCTGGCCGATGCCGTTCTCGGGCTCGCCGTGGGCGAGGACCTCGCCGAGGTCGCGGCGCACGGCGTCAGTGCTCATCCGGATCTGGTAGCCGCGGCGCAGCCACTGCTCGGTGTCCGGCGAGAGGACCAGCAGGTCGCTCTTGCCCTGCCGGCGGATCGCCTGCACCTGCCGGACGCTCGGGCCGAGCGGAAGGACGACGGCCTCGAGCGACGTATACAGGTAGGCGCCGATCCCGGCGACCACGGCGGCGCGCTTGCGCGCGTCGGAGTAAAGCGCCTTGACGCCGGCGAGCGACCCCGAGTCCATCTCGCCGAGGTCCTCGTAGACCGCCTCGACTTCGGGGGCCGCCGTCCTCGGCCGGGAGAGTGACGATCAGCCGACAGGCGAGGTACACGCGCCGGCTGCCGGCCGGGGTGAACTCGGCGGGGAGCGTCTGGAACTGCTGGCGCCAGCGGCCGGGCACGACGGCGTTCAGCCGCTGGATCACCGACTGGGCGCCGATGTAGGCGGCGACCTGCGCGCCGGCGTATGGCTGCCCGCTGTACGGGACCTTCGTCATCGCGCGAAAGCCGATCGCACCGGGCGCGAACGGCCGGCGGAACAGGGCGGCCGCCTCGGCGTGGGTGCGCGCGGGCGGGGTCGCGTGGGTGTGCGAGTTGTTCGACATGAGTCTCCTTCGAGAGTGGTGTCAATCCGCCGCGCGGTCGCGCGACGTTTGCGCCGCCGGGAGTGGTCAGGCGGCGAGCGAGGCGGGCGCGTCCTCCAGCCCGGCCTCGGTGAGGAACCGGGAGGGGCCGCCCGTGCGGCGCCGGCCTCGTTCGGCGACGTGGGTGATGAGCAGCCGGTCCTTGGCGCGGGTCGCGGCGACGTAGAACAGCCGTCGCTCCTCGGCAAGCCGCTCCGGATCGGGCGAGGAGATCGACCGCCACGAGGGCAGCAGCTCCCCCTCGCAGCCGAGCAGCGCTACGGCCTGGGCCTCGGTTCCCTTTGCCCGGTGGATCGTCGAGACGGTGATCCTCCGGTCGGTGGCGGCGTCGATCTCCTGCGCGTGCAGGCCGGCTGCGTGATCGAGGAAGCCGCCGAGCGTTGGATGGTCTTCGTGCTCCTCGAAGGCCTGGGCGGCGCGGCACAGCGAGCGCAGGTCCTCGAGCACCCGCTCGGCGTCGCGACGTCGATCAGCGTCGGGCGTGTGGTCGCGGACGTGCTGGTGGTGGCGTACGAGGCCGCCCGGCAGGTTACCGTCGCGATCACGACGTGGCCGAGCGACCGCCCGGCGGCGAGCTCGCCTCGGATCTGCTCGAGCGCCGCCCCGAACTCGCACACAATGCGTGCCGCGCCGCTTCGGCGCGGATGCCTTCGAGCTCATCGGCGTGGGTGCTGGCGGTGATTAGATCGCCGCCGTGACGTTCGCGGGCCCAGGCGACCAGCTTGGTCATGCTCGCTGTCCCGATCCCGCGTCGTGGCGAGGCGGTCGCGCGGCGGAACGCCTGTGCATCGAGCGGGTTCTGAATCAGGGTGAGGTAGGCGAGCGCGTCGCGGGCCTCGGTGCGCTCGTAGAGGCCGAGCGAGCCGAGGGACGCGGTGCGGGATGCCGTTGTGCGCGAGCGCGCGCTGCAGCGGCTCGGTCGCGTATCCGGTCCTGGCGAGCGCGAGGATCTCAGCTGGCGGGGTGCCGGCGGCGAGCGCGTCGGCGATCTGGGCGCTCACCCAGTTCGCCTCGGCGAATTCGTTCGGGAAGCTGCGTACCCGCACGCGGCCGCCGGGTCCGCGCATCGCGATCAGGGCCTTGCCGGCTCGGCGGTCGTTGTGGCTCACGCAGCGGACCGCGGCCTCGAGGATCTCCGCACGCGAGCGGAAGTTCCGCCCGAGCACGATCTCCGCATGACTGGGGTGCCGCTCGCCGAAGCAGAGGATGTGCCTGGGGTCGGCGTGGCGCCAGCCGTGGATCAGCTGGTCGTCATCGCCGCACACGCACAGGTTCCCGTCGGGGCCGGCGAGCAGGTCGACGAGCGTCGCTTGCGCGTGGCTGGTGTCCTGGAACTCGTCGGCCAGGATCCATCGCCATCGCTGTCGCAGCCACGCGAGCCGGTGCGGATGCTCGGACAGCAGCCGCACCGCGAACGCGAGCAGGTCGTCAAAGCACAGCGCGTTGCAGCGCTTTAGCTCGTGTTCGCTTTCGCGCCACACCGCGGCGATCAGCGGCGCGCCGGGGTGCCGTGTGGATTGCTCGTAGCTCTCCGGCGAGAGCAGCTGGTTCTTGGCGCGGGAGATCTCGGCGAGCACCTCGGCGCTCGCCGGCTGGCCGTAGTCGACGAGCGCGCGTTGGATCTCGCCGCGCTCGGCGTCCGAGAGCAGCCAGTCGACGACCCGGCGCATGTCGGCCTGGTCGTAGATGGTGTAGCGCTCGGTCCGCCCGAACAGGGCGGCGTGCTCGCGCAGCAGCCGCGCGCACACGGAGTGAAACGTGGCCGCGGTCACGCCCCGGGCGACGGTCTCGCCGAGCAGGTCGGCGAGTCGCAGCCGCAGTTCGCCGGCGGCGCGGACGCTGAACGTGACGGCGAGGATCTCCCACGGCTTTGCCTGGCCGCTTGAGAGCAGGTGCGCGGCGCGGTGGGTGAGGGTGCGGGTCTTCCCGGCGCCCGGCCCGGCCAGCAGCAGCAGCGGGCCGGGGCCGAACGTGACGGCTTGCGCTTGCTCGGGCGTCAGCCCGTCGAGCAGGCGCTCGGTCGCGGGCGGCGCAGTCGCGCACGCCTGGGTCGGCCTGGTTCATATGTGGCCTCCTTCAGGAGAGGTTGGTGGTGACCGCGCTCGGGACTGGCGGGAGCGCGGTGGGCGGCGGCGAGTTGGGCTCAGCCGTCGCGCGTTGGCTCGCTGCCGTTGGTCGCGCGCGTGAGCGTGACCGTGCGCTGGCCGCCGGCGATCGGGCACCGCCAGCGGGGCTCAGTGGCGTTGAGCAGCGCCGGCTCGTCGCCGACGAGGACCCGCACGAGGTCGAGCGCCTCCGCCCGCGCCAGCAGCGGGCTCTGGTACTCGACGCCGTCGTGACCTGCGAGCGTGGCGCTGATCGCGTCCGTGACGTGCACGACGACGAGCTCTGCGGCTGACGGCTCGCCGGAGCCGTTGCCGTTCGACAGGCGCGTCATGACGCGGCCCGGAGCGCGTCGGCGGCGCGACCGTTCTGGGCGCGGCTCTTGCGCCAGATCCCGAGTACCTCGCGCGCCTTCACGCGCCGGTAGGTGACGCGCCGGTCGAGCGGGTCGACCTCGAGCTCGCGCTCGTGGCGCTCGACGACGATCGCGTAGAACACGCGGCCCATCCGGTCGCAGAGGACGATGTCGCCGCTCTTGACGCCGTTGAGCGTCATCGTGCGTCCTCCTTGATCCAATACGCCGTGGTCGTGGCCACGGCGAGCCTCTTCGGTGACCTCGTGCAGCTCGGCGCCGCACAGCGCGAGTCCCTCCGCCGCCTTGTAGAGGGCGTGGGAGAGCTTCTCGCTGGCGTATGTCGGCTCGGGCCCGTTCAGCTGCACCCGCCGGGCCATGTCGGCGATCGCATCGGCGGCACCCATCAGCTCCTCGTCGACGTCTGACGGCGGGCGCAGCGGTGTGACCCGCCCGTTGCGTGCGCTCACTGTTCATCACTCCTTCGCCAGCTGTCGCTGCTCTGCCGGATCGGCCGCCGGCTCTGTGCCGTCGCCGTGCCGCGCGGGTTCGCTGCCGTTGGTTTCGAGCAGGGGCGCGAGCAGTCCGAGCAGCTCGTCGACCTCGCCCACCGCGAGGTCGATCTGCGCGACCTCGGCCTGTGCCGCCTCGCGCTTGCGCAGCAGTTGCTCGCGCTTGCCTTCAAGGCGCGAGCGCTCCGCCAGCGCGGCCCGTGTAAACCGCGGGGCGACCTTCGGTGTCCCCGGCCGCTCGGCCGTCGCCGGCTTTCCGTCCTTCACTCTCATGCCTTGCTCCTCCTTTCACCGGGCCGGCGCCTGACCGTCCCGTCGTTGATTTCGTCCTGCTTGCCAAACACGTCGGCGACGTACGCGCGGGCGCGGTTGAACGCCTCGCCGCGCAGCTCGTGCCCCCACGGCCCGCCGAGCAGCACCGAGGCGAGGTCGTAGATCGCGCCCCGCGCCCCGCAATTCCCGGAGTGGCAGCACCACCCCGTCTCCGGGCTCGTGCCGACCGAGCACGACGGGTTGCGGTCCTCATGGTCGGGCGCCGGGCAGGACACGAGGCCGTCGCGAGGCACGACGATCCCGGCGAGCTTCTCGAAGTACTCCGGCGGGCTGATCCGCTTGTACGGGTCGGCGCTCGTCCCGTCGCAGCGACGTCGCGGCGCAGCAGGGCCTGCCGGGTCGGGAAGGTCACCGACGAGCTGCGCTATCGGGTAAGGCGCGAGCGCGAAGTCGGCCTCGACGATTCGGGCATGCGCGCCCGTCTTGCCGTTCACCGAGCCGGCAAGGCGAAATCCGGCAGTGAGCCCGGGGCGTATGCAACGAAGGTCAAGGGGGCTTTGAACCCCTCGTTTCCTCTGTTGCGTACGGGTTATCCGTGAGGTGCGGGTGATGGTGGCCGATGGGGATGCCGCCGGTCGTGGGAGGAGCCCCGGAGGGGCGACGACCACGACCGGCGGGCGCGATCCGCCGGCCACCCTCCGTTGGTGGCCCTCGTCAGCGGCGGACGGGACGGACGGCCCGGGCAGACTGGGGAGGGCGCGCGGGAGACGGACCGTCCGATGTCCGCGCCCGGCGTTGTGGGTCAGATGGCCTGTTTGATGACCAACGTCACGAACGTCAACGTCGCCGGCCCCACCCTGCCGGTCACCTGCCAGCAGCCTGCTGTCGGGAAGGTGACACCACTCGCCTGGAATCCGGTCATGCCGTACTGAAGGACGTCCGCTCGCAGAGGCGCAGCACTGGCGTCCAGACGGCGCCCGCTGATCCGTAGGTAGCCCCGAACGTGTTGCCACCAGCCGAACTTCATCCCCACCGAGCCGTCCTTGTTGATGAACTGTGGTCCGGCCTTGATCACACCGGATGGCCACAGCCCTCCGACCCACAGCCGTCCGTTCCCGAAGGCGTAGTCCGAGCCGAACAGCGCTCGCTGGGGCACGCCTGGCGGGGGAACCCACGGCCGCGGGAGTGTCACCGGGCAACGCGCGGTCGCTGATACTGAACCCGACGCGGAACCTGTCGCGTGACCCGCGGGTGCAGAGGTTGTCCGGCGCGAGTGATGCCCACCGCAGCCGGCCAGGACCGCGATGACGAAAAGCGACACGATGCCGGCGCGCGAGCTCATCGCCACCCATGATCCTCAGATCAGGGGCCGCCGGCAACGGCGGGCGGCGCTGCGCGGCACTGGGCGATATGTCCGGCGGGGACGCCATTATGCCCGGCCCCCGATGACCGACCCTGCCCTCACCAGTCCCCAGACCGGCGTCTGCCGGACGCAGCATGTTGTGCTGTCGAGCGGGGAGCGCACGTGGACGGTGCTCGATGTCGAGCACCGGGTGGTGGAGCCGGCCGAGCAGTATCTGGAGTACTTGCGGATGCTGGGCCGGTCGCCGAACTCGGTGAAGTCGTACGCCCGCGGGCTGGCGTTGTGGTGGGAGTTCCTGACCGTCTACGACCTGGCGTGGGATGAGGTGACGATCGAGGACTTCGGCCGCTTTCTCGGCTGGTTGCGGACTGGCGACTCGCCGTCGGTGGTGTCGATCGAGCGTCGGCCGGCGCGGTTCAGCGAGGGGACGGTCGCGCTGCGGGTGCAGGCGGTGTGCTCGTTCTACCGCTATCAGCATTACAACGGGGTGGAGACCGCGTCGCGGCTGTATGAGCGGGTCCTCTCGCGCGGCCGTGCCTACAAGCCGATGCTCGAGCACATCGCCCACCGCCGCGGATATGAGCGCAGCGTGGTGCGCGTGTTGCGGCCGCGGCCGGCAACCCCGCCGACGCTCACACCCGAGCAGGTCGGGTTGATCCTCGACGCCTGCGCCCAGTGGGATCCGGTCGCGCGCGATTGGCAGGGGTCGTTGCGTGATCGGCTGTTGTGGGCGCTGCTGGCCGAGTCGGGGATGCGGTTGGGCGAGGCGCTGGCGCTGCAGCACCGCGACTGGCACACCGGCCTCGGGGACACGCCGTTCGTCGAGGTCGTTCCGCGCGAGGATCACCCGCACGGGCTGCGGGTCAAGAACGGCGGCTTCCGCCGGATCTACATCTCTGATGAGCTTGACCGCCTCTACGGCGAGTACCTGTGGCAGCTGTGCGACCAGGGCGCCGACCGGGCGGTTGACGATCTGGACTGCTGGTGGGTGTTCGTCAACCTGCAGCGCGAGCCGCGGTTTGCGCCGTTGCGGGCGGAGACGGTCGCGTGGCAGGTCCGCCGGCTGCGCCGTCAGCTGGAGGGCCGGGTGCCGGCGGCGTTCACGCCGCACTGGTTGCGGCACACGCACGCGACCGCGCTGTTGATGTCGGGGATCGCCGAGCATGTGGTCAGCCGCCGGCTCGGGCATCTGGACATCCAGACGACGCAGAACCTGTATGGGTGGGTGTCGGAGGACGCCGCGCAGCGCACGGTCGCGCGGTGGCAGCAGCTGACCGCCGGCTGGAGGACGGATGAGCTTGGTCGCTAGCGACAAGCTGATCGCGACGATCGACGGAAGCGGCCTCTACAGCGAGGAGCGCAACCTGTGGCTGTGGGAGCAGATCCCCGCGCAGCTGCGGCTTACGGAGTTCTCCTACCGCACGCTGCCGGACCATCCCGCGTTTCGCTGGAAGCTCATTGAACGCGGGAGCTGGCGCGGGTTTGACCTCTACAGCCTGCCGGTGGCGATGCAGCGCGAGCTGGCGTACTGCTTCTGGCAGATCATCGAGTCGGGGCTGACGATCAACATGAACTACAGCCAGCTGGTGTGGTGGCTGATCATCCTCGACGAGGACTACCGGGGCGCCCAACGCCCCCGCCTGCGCTCTTTCATGGACCTGCCGTTGGTCCGCTGGAAGCGGGAGCTGGCCAAGGCGCGGACCAGGCGGACCGGGAAGCTGCACCGGATGTGGACGAGCAACGGGCCGGCGACGCTGCGGCGCTGCTACCGGCATCTGGTCCTCGCCTACGACCTGAAGTCAGACGCAAACCACGACCGACGGCTTCGAGGTGGTCGCTGGTGAGCGGCGCTGGCGCGCCGCCCGACTCGCCGGCCAGGCGACGATCCCCGCGCTGATCGACGCGAGCGTCGACGGCGCCGGGTCACTCGAGCTCGCGCTGATCGAGAACGTCGTCCGCGAGGACCTCACCCCGATCGAAGAAGCCAGAACCATCGCCATCCTGCTCGACGACCTCAACGTCACAGCGACCGAACTCGCGAAACGACTCGGCCGCAGCCGGACCGACCTCGCCCACACCGTCTGTCTGCTCGACCTACCCGACAACGCAATCGAGCTGATCGACGCTGGCGCTCTGAGCAAGGGGCATGGCAAGGCGCTGCTGACCGACCCGACCATCACAGGCGGCGCGCGCTCGACACTCGAGCCGCCCAGGAAGGCTGGTCGATCCGAGCCCTCGAAGCCGAAATCGCGCGCCGACCGAACCCACGCCCCAAACCACTCACCCTACACGCAGACCACGAGGCAGCCGCGGCCAGACTCGAGGAGGCACTCGCTAAGGCGACCGGCTGCGACGCATGGGCCCGCCCGCATCGTCTCGGTTACCAGTTGATTCTCGATCAAGCCGCCGGCGAACGTCTGATCCGATTCCTCGATGGTCCAGACACCCGAAGCTGAGGAGAGCGTGCCACGTGGCACACCTGCAAGCCGCGCGTTGCGGGGCGGACGCCGACGGGAGCGAGTTACGCGCGCCGGCAATAGAGCAGGAGCGGCGGCGGGAGTCGATGAGGGTGGTCCTCTCTCCTCAAAGATGCGGTCGTGTCGAGTGGACTGCTGTTTGGCATCATGAGATGCGCCAGCGGGACCGTCGGCTCGGATGCGATTGCGGTGGCGGCAAGCGGGCAGCGCTTGAGGGGGACGCCAAACCGCCGCCCGACAACTCTCCGTTGAGGACCGCGGGATCGCCGTAGGCATGGTCCCGACCGCGGTGGCGCCATCCGCGCCAGGGCGGCCCCCGCCTTGTCCCGCGCGAGGAGCTAGCGTCTGCGGTCGCGTCGCCGCTCGCGCCGTCGGACGCCGCACACAGATACGGGCGAGAGTGGGCGCCCGAATGGGTCGATGAACAGCGTGACCGGCCCGGTACGCGTGGGAACTGTCCCTTCGAGGGTCTCGATCGAGTAGGAGAGCTGGCCGTTCTCCAGACGCGGTCGCTGGATCACGACGACCGCGTCTTCGGGCGCTTGATCGCCTGGCTCGAGGAATGCGAGCACCGCGTTGGGCGGGTCTTCTTCGAAGCTGTTGTCTCCTTCGGCCCAGAGCTCGACGAAGTCGGCGGTGGTCATGTGTCCAACGATCCGTTTCGGCCGATCGGAGAAGTAGAGCGTCGAGGGTGTGACCTCGTTCAAGGTCAGGGTCGTGCCGTCGCTCGTCATGCCGTGCGCGGTCTGCACGAACATCGACTGCTCGGCCTCGAGCTCTTCGATCATCTGTTTCTCGGTCATCTGTTTGTCGGTCATCTGAACCTTCCTTCGTCTTTCTCAGCGGATCCTGTGCGAACGCCGTTGGTCTTTGATCGCTCTCCTCGTTGTGGACCACGGGGCGCATATGTCTCGTGCAGCTGCGCTGGACTATCGGCCCGTCCACCTCCCGGAACCGATACTCCCATCATCTCGTCGGGACGCCCGGATTGTCCGATCGAGAATCAGCGCGCGATTGCGTGACGCTAGCTCCGCGACTGGTCGCCTGTCATCACCCGCAACGGATGACGAGAGATGAATAGATGCTCTGGGACTCGAAGCTAGTGGGCACGCCGACAGCGGCGCGCGTGACAGCGTTTGCTCTTCCTCGATCACGTGCCGGGGCGGTGCGACGCTCCGAGGGAGTGGGCGAGAGCGACCTCCAGGCGGGTCCACGTCAGTGTGAGGGTCGCGAAGCTCACACCGCGGGATCAGCTGGTATTAGGGCGTGAGTGTGATCACGGGTGGGGCTTCCGTGGCCGGAAAGCGCTCGGGCCCTGTGTGGCGATGAACCAACACATCGGGGGCGGTCCGCTCTGAGACGGGCCTTGGGTGGACTCAGCGAGATTCGGGCAACGGTCATGAACCCCCGGACGAGCACATCGGACAAAGCAGGGGCACCGGGCGGTGACGGCGAGCGTCGGAGCTCGGAGTTTGATCTCATAGTGTCGTGTCGGAGAGGTGCTGCGCCCCCAGTGCGGGACCGAACCCGTGACCCGAGACGGGTTCCCCGTCCGCTCCGAGGGTATGTGTCGGCGGGGGCGACGTGCTCGCCGAGGCCCTCGTTGCGATCGAGGGGGGGACGTTCGTGATGGGCACTGATGGGTGCTACGGGTACGGCGAGGACGGCGAGGGTCCGGCGCACCGGGTCGATCTCCCGTCGTTTTGGATCTCGCGGTACGCGGTCACGAATGCGGAGTTCGCGGCGTTTGTGCGGGCGACCGGTTACCGGACTGAGGCGGAGAGGTTCGGCTGGTCGTTCGTGTTCGCGCCGTTTCTGCCGGAGGTTTTCCCGGCGACGCGCGGGGTGGTCGGCGCGCCGTGGTGGCGGCAGGTGGAGAGCGCCGATTGGGCGCACCCCGAAGGCCAACGCTCGACCGTCGAGGATCGTTCAGATCATCCGGTCGTGCACGTCTCGTGGAACGACGCTCGCGGCTTCTGCGTGTGGGTCGATGCTCGCCTGCCGAGCGAGGCCGAGTGGGAGTACGCAGCGCGCGGCGGGCTCGTCGGGTGCCGCTTCCCGTGGGGCGAGGAGCTCGAACCGGGCGGCGAGCACCGGATGAACGTCTTTCAGGGCACGTTCCCGGGGGCGAACACCGAGGCGGACGGATACGCCGGCACGGCGCCGGTGAAGGCGTTCAAGGCCAACGGCTACGGCCTGTACCAGATGACTGGCAACGTTGGGAGTGGACGGCCGACTGGTTCTCAGCGACGTACTACCGCGACAGTCCGCGCGAGGATCCCCGAGGGCCGGAGGATGGCGTTGCGCGGGTGATGCCGGGCGGCTCGTACTTGTGCCACGCCTCGTACTGCAACCGCTACCGGGTCGATGCGCGTAGCTCCAGCACGCCGGACAGCTCCACCGGGAACCTCGGCTTCCGCGTCGTGCGGTGCGGTCAGGAGACGGCGGGCGGTCGGTAGCCGGGCCGCTCGCCGGCTGACGGGGTGAGGCGCTTGGCGGCGAGCTGCTCGACGAGGAGTCCCGAGCATCGTCTGTTGCAGCGCGCGGGTCGTGTCGTTGGCGCGGTCGGGGTGCGCGAGGTTGCGCTCTTCGGTCGGGTCCATCGTGAGGTCGTAGAGCTCGTACTCGTCGGGCTCGGGCTCTGACCGTGGTTCTCTTGCGCCTGTGGAGGCGTTCGTCGCGCTCGCCGGGGACGGTCCAGAACTGCGGTTGTCGTAGTAGCGGGAGAACTTCACGAGATGCTGCTCGCCGTCGACGGGGACCTCGGCGATCACGGTCTGGAGATGGTTGGGCTGCTTCACGGTCGAGAACACGCGTGCGAGGCGGGCGACGCGCTGAACCGGGCTCTTGGGGGGCATGCTGCCCTCGCTGATCTCATCATCGGTCGTGAACAGGACCGGCTCGGACAGCGCGGCAGGCTCGGCCGCGCGGATCGCGTCGGCGAGGTCGCGCCCGACCAGCGGACGCGCGTCGACGTGATCGACCTTCAGCTTGGCGAGCGCCTGGTCGTGGTCGATCCCCGCGAGGCCGAGCAGTGTGGGCACCAGATCCGCGTGGTTGGTGGGGATCTCGAGCTCGCGAGCGCCGCCGGGCAAGAGCGGGCTGGAGACGATGAACGGGACCTGCAGCGCCTCGTCGTAGGCGACGTGCCACTTCTCGTGCATCCCGCCGTGTGCGCCCTGCATGTCACCGTGGTCGGAGCTGAAGATCACGATCGTGTTCTCATACGCCTCGCTGGCCGCCAGCGCGTCGAGCACGCGGGTGATCTGCTCGCCGACCGCGGCCTGCATCTGGTAGTAGAACTTCAGGTGCGTCTCGATCCACGGCTGCGGCGCGAGCACCGTCTTCCACGTGTCGACGTAGCTCTGCTGACAGGAGGGCTTGGTCGAGAGGTCCTCCTTGTGCGTTGGCGCCTGGTCGACGTGCGGGACCTCCGAGGGGTGAAAGCGCAAGCCTTGGGTCAGCGCGAAGATCCCGAACAGCGAGTCGTCGTGCGGATTGAGGAATGAGCAGACCGTCAGCCATGGGTGGTCCGTCGCCTCGGTCGTCGAACCGCTCGAGCAGCGCGATCGTCTCATCGGCCGTGAACGGGTCCTTCACCGTCCCGGTGTTGTACGCGCCGAGCCCGTGCGGCTCGGGCCCGACCCACTCCGAGAAGCCAAAGTCATCCAGCAGATCCGCAGCCAGGTACTTTTCGATGTTCTCCGGTGCGGGTTGCCGTCATCGTCGATCGAGAGCAGGAACCCTTCGCCGTCCTCGGCGTCGAGATACGCGTGCGATGCGTGCCACTTGCCCTTGAAGTAGGTGCGGTAGCCGCCGGCGCGAAACCAGTCGCCGAGCGTCGGCACCGTGTCCGGCGCCAGCCAGAACATCTCCTCGGGATTGTCGGCGGATTTCGAGATCCCATCGGTCTGGGTCACACCGTGCAGCGACGGATAATGTCCGGTCAGTAGCGACGCGCGGCTCGGCGCGCACGCCGCCGCGATCGGATAGTGATGCGTAAACGAGACGCCGTTCTGGCGCAGGCGCTCCTGCCCGACGCACTGCTCGTGACGGTAGCGCCGCAGCTCATCGGACTCATACGGCGGCGGGTAGCGCAACTGATCGGTCAGGATCAACAGGATGTTCGGGCGGCGATTCATCCGTGCAACGTAGCCCGTCGCCGGGCGGATGGTTCATGCGATCGGGGTGAGGACGACGGCGAGGCGCGGCTCGTCGGCACGACCGTCGGCAATCGGAGGCTGCCGCCCCCCGAGACGCTTGGAGCTCGCTGGGTGTGCCAAGTGGCTCCGGGGCCTGTCCGCCGGCAGGTCCTATGACGATCCAGAGAGGTTCGCAACGTGCCGTCCTCGCGGTGACGGCCAGCCTGTGCGCGATCCGCAGGCGGAGCGGCTTCACGCGTTGGGCGAATGGCCGGTCTCGAGACCCGGGCCGTCCTGGTGGCCGCGACCGTCGTTGAGTGTTTCGTCGCCGCCGGCGCCCGGGACGCCTGGTGGCGTGAGAGTTCAGACCAACAAACCGTTCGCTCAGACCGGAGCTGCAACATGGTGCCCCCACATCCTCCAGGCCGAGGAGTCTGTCGCGCACGGCGCCACGGGCGGCCTGATGTCGTCCGTTGGTGACGCTGTCACTAGCGTGCCCGTCTCGGCGAGCGAAGGGATGTTGGCTAGTTCGGGTCAGGCGCGCGGGGCGCCGTGGTCGGGTCGCCGGGAACCATTGCGCCGCTTGGCGTTGCGGGATGGGCGGCGAGAAGCTTGGCGCTCATCTTGACGGTCTTGACCGCGCCTGTGGCTCCTGCTTGGAGCGTCGTCGCGAGGCTCACGACGACGATGCCCGGGATGAACAAGGTGGGCGAGCCGAGCATCAGGATGCCGATGCGCCCGAGCACGTAGGGCGGCGTGCAGATGACCGCGCCCACGACCCCGCCGACAGCGCTTGCGGCCAGCTTGTCGCGTCTCGAAGAGCTGGGTTTGACGCCGATCAGCCGTGACGGTATCGCGACGTAGCTCACCATCATCACGCCGAGCACAATGCTCAGAGAGATCGCGAACCACGGATGCCCGGCGCGGGTGACGAGCATCGTCGCAAGCCCGAGCAGCAGACCGACGACAGCACCGGAGCCCAGGATCACCCCGAGGTGAGAGCGGGCCTGCGCAACCGCCGGTCGGACCTTTGGTGTGCCGGCTTGCACGATCGCGAACCCGAACACGGCGTTAAGGAAGAAACTGGCTGCCGTGATCGCCGTGATCGCGAGCACGATCGGGATCAGGATCGGCCCGCGCAGCACGTTGAACGTCTTGCCGTGGAGCACGTGCGCCTTGAGGTCGTACATCGCAAGCCAGATCCACATCGCCGGCAGGATCTGAACGAGCGTCAGCCGCCAGTTTGTGAACAGCAGTTTGAGCCCGTTGAACAGCATCACGAAGCCACCGACGACCAACGCAAGCGGAGCGAACACTCGCCGCGACCCGCTCAGGCGAACGACGAGCTCCTCAACCATTGCCTCATCACCGTCACGGACAGCCACCACAAACTGCCGCACGCGGTTCGACAAGGTCGCGTCTCGCGGTGGCGCCGACTCGCCGCTATCGCTCGGCCTGGGCCGCGAACCTGGCGGATTGCCGTTGGTACTCACCGCCACCCAGACTACGCCCGCGCATCGGCGACATGGCCGCACTCAAACGGCGTGACCCCATCTCATCGCCGCTGTCTGACCCATGGTCTGCACCGCGATTCATCGACCCGACTACGACGCAGGGTACGCCAGCGCACTCATCGCGAATGGGGCGTTTTTTGGCGCGGACGATCGAGTGATCGCCCGCCCCGATCTGTGACCGGCCTGGCTTGGCCAACCCATGACCTCGTCGAGCCAGCGCTGCGGTCCGGGCACAGAGGCCATCAAACAACGGGCCGGGCCACAGCCGTGCCTGAGTGCTGCATCATCACGACGGTCACAGACGCACGGGCAAACTGGTGCGCGAGATCGGCGATCCCGTAGCGGCGCAGTCCGGTTGAGAGCACACGTGCGCGGTCGCTACGGCCTGACCGCGCCGGAGTCCAAGCCACGAAAGCGCCCAGCGCGGACCACCGTGACCGCAGGGAAGGCGCCGCACACGGCGAACGGGACCGATGATGGCCGCCGCCTCCGCGCCACTGACCTCCGAGCAACTCCAGGCACGCGAGCGCTGGCAGGACCGCTGGAACCTGCCAATCATCCTCGCGGCCTTGGTGCCGCTGTTCGTCACCTCACCCAAGGCCCACTGGGTTCAGGTGGCGGTCGGGCTCGGCTCCTGGCTCGTGTTCGTCATCGACCTGGTCGTTCAACGGCGGATCGTGCCCGACTACCTCCACCGCCGCCCAGGCAAAATCGACCTCGGCATTGTCCTGCTCACCTTTCCCTACTACCTGATCCCCGGACTCAGCGGCGCATCGGCGATCCTGCTGCTCGCCCGCCTGGCGCGCGTCGCCCGCGTCCTGCTCGCCACGGCAGGGTTGCGCCGCTTCGCCACCCGGTTCGGAAAAGTCGCCCTCGTCGCCGGCCTGGTGGTACTCATCGCAGCGCTCGCCGCCTACCAGGCAGAGCACAAGACCAATCCGGACTTCGCGACCGTCGGAGACTCGCTCTGGTGGGGGATCGTCACCCTGACGACAGTCGGCTACGGCGACATCGTGCCCCACACAAGCGCCGGACGGTTCGCCGGGATCGCGATCATGTTCACCGGCATCGGCGTTCTCGGCGTCCTCGCCGGCTCGCTCGCATCCCTCTTCAACCTCGAAGAGCGCTCGGACAATACGCGCGCACCGGCCTCGGAGCCGACAAGATCAGCCGAGGCCCGACCGCTCCACGCCGAGTTGGTCGCGCTCCAAGCTCAACTCCAATCAGTCGAGCGTCGCCTCGGCGAACTCGCCGCGATCCCCCCCGCAGACCCCGGCGACCCCCAATAACTTGCGGTGCTCAAGCCTCGACGGCACGAACCACACCCTCGCGACGACAATCCCAATCACCCGTCTGGATCGAGCTAGACGCAGCACTCTCCAGGAACTCAGCCCTGCCGTTCGAACGTTCCCGTTCGGAACGCCAGTGGCAGCGTTGCGTATGCGCGGGTTGAGCACCGCGTTCACGGAAGAGCAGGTGTGCGACCTGCCCCAGAGCCGGGCCTTCCTATTCGCTCAGTGAGTCGGATGGCTACGCGGAGCCCGACCGGCGAGACGACTTCCCTGCGGACCGCGCAAGGCGGGTCTTTCGCCAAGGCCGGCGAGATACGGGTCGTTTACGCGAAGCAGGGCCGTCGGCGTTGTTCAGGGCTGCGGGACGGACGCTAGGCCGAGAAACACCATCAGTGATCGGTTCAGCTGGACGAGTTCGTCGTCGCGGAGACGGCCGAGTCGCTCGCCCAGGCCGGATCGCGGCACAGTGGTGATCTTGTCGACCACCACGCTGCTGGGCCGGTTAAGCCCGTTGCCGTCCGACGGCACGATCGGGATCCTGACCAGCGGAGCCTCAACCGGATTGGTCGTGAACGGACAGACTGTGACGGACGCCGTCGCGTCGAAACGGTCGTCCTGGACGATGACGACGGGTCGTGGCTTGCCGGTGTAGGCCCCCCGAGCTGCGGCCGTGTAGATCTCGCCGCGCGTCACGCAGACGGCGGTCGTTCGTCGTCGGCATCCAGACCAATCGAGATCGCGTCGACGAACGCCTGGTCGTCGGCCTCCCCGTCGCTCGTCGCGATCGCGAGGGATTGCCGATGGGCCTCGGCGATGAACTCCGGCGCGCGGACATCCGGCACCCAGATCTGCACAGGCCGCAGCCCCTGGCGACGCAAACGCTCCCGGTGTTGGCGCACGCGATCACGAGTAGAAGACACGCTTGAGACGTTACATGTAACGGCGGTGTCTGTCAACCGCCGTCCCGTCCTGAGGTCAGAGCGCCCGGCGAGCGCGCACTGAGATCGCAGTCAGCCACGCGAACCCCGTCACTATCGAGATGCGCTGGAAGAGTCCACCGTATGCGGCGAGACGGCGTACCTGGCCGAACCCTGCGCTGGCGAGGATGAAGGTGATGCCCATGACTGCCGCCGTCATTCGGGAGTACCTCGCCCATCCTCGATCCCGATGGCGGACGAACGCACGAGCGGACAGCAGCTGTGCTAACGGGAGCCCGACGAACGTCGGGACGGAGAAGACGTCGTGCAGCGCTCCGGTGCGGGTGTAGCCGGTCTGCACCTCGGCGTCCCAGGCGGGTAGCCGCCAACAGGGTCGGTGATGAACACTCCGGCACCGATCAGACCGACGGCAGCCGCGCCGACGAGTACTGGTCCCGCGCGGGTCCCGCCGATTGCACGAGACCCGCGTACCAGGCCCACTGCACCAGCGAGGTAGAGGGAGCCAGCGACCAAGAAGTTGGCAGTCTGCCGCCAACCTCCAGGACCCAGCGCGAGCGAACTCACGGGATGCCGGCGCGGGTCGTAATCGCGCCTCCTTGCCCCTTCGATCAGGAATGTGGCCACAAACAGTGGGCCTGCAACCGCGCAGCAATCGAGGAGCCGTCTGGTAGACCGGTCAGGCGAGCCCCGCATATATAAAGAGCGAGACTACGCGACCAGCGCACGCCGGGCGGTCGCCCGCCGCGCCGCCTCGAGCCGACGGCATCGGCACTGGCGGTCACTTCTGGGGCACCAGAGCCGAGTACCGCGGTCGCAGCGAAGCAGGTGTCTTGCCCGTGGCACGCGTGTACCTCATATTCGCCAACACCAGGTCTCGCTGAGCGTGCAGTCAGCCGATCGGGCAGTCCCGGTCCGACCGGCGGCGTGTTAGCTAGGGTCCGTCCCCGTCATGAGCGTCAAGCGACAAAGTAAGGTCCAGCGCCGGATTGCCCGCAAGCGAAAGCCCGCGAGCCGCGCCAAGGCGGCCCCGCACGCCGAGGGGGGCGCCTCCGCCCAGGCCCTCACGCACCGCGACCCGCTCAAACCCAGCGGCCTGTTCGCGGGTCGAGCGCTGTATGAGCGCGGTCCGGGCGAGGAACATACCTGGGATTACGGCTTCGATGACCATGGATGGTTCGTGGTACCTCGTGCCGGCGAGCCGTTCGCGTTTCCGCTCACCGCTGAGCTGGAATCGAGCTGGGAGCTGTTGGCCGAGCAGCACTCAGACTGCGCCCCCATAGCGGAACGGATCCGTGTGCTGCGCGCGGAGGGACGGACGGAGGTGCAGGCGGCGCTGGCAGACGTGTTCTGGAACGCGTTGCTGCCTGATGGCTCGATCGTCTGCCTTGAGTCTGCGAGCGATGATGAGCCGGCGTCTGTGAGCTGTCCAGAGCTGGCCAACGACACGACGGTCGGCTTCCTGGCCTCCGAGCTCGGATTTGAGCGCTTTGACGGTGAGGTGGCGCTGCAGGCATACCCGTGGATGGCGGCCGATAAGGAGCTTCCCGTTGCACTGGCTCGGCGCGTCGGTGAGCGCTGGACAGACGCGTACCGGGTACGCGTGTACGACGACTCCAGCGGCAATCATGCAGGCAGTCCGCCGGAGTTGTGCCCGCCGCGGCCGTGCTCTGCCGCTACAACTGTCTAGCTGTAAGCCCGCCTGCCGTTCCCGGCCGACACAGGGCCGGCTTCAACGCGCGGCGTCTGCTAGTGTCCTGAACCGTTAATTCGTTGTAGAAGTCGTTTTATGGACTCAAGGATCTGCTCGGCGGTGTTGGTCCAGATGAACGGCTTGGGATTCTCGTTCCACGCCACGACCCAGCTGCGGAGGTCGCGCTCGAGCGCGTGCACGCTGCGGTGATCGGAGCGTTGCAGCAGATCCTGGGTGAGGTACGCGAACCGGCGCTCGACCTGGTTGATCCAACTGGAGTACGTCGGCGTGTAGTGCATGTGAAAGCGTGGGTGACGCTCAAGCCAGCTCTTGATCGCCGGAGTCTTGTGCGTGCCGTAGTTGTCACACACCAGATGCACATCGAGATGCTCGGGAACCTCGGCGTCAATCTTGGCCAGGAACTTCTTGAACTCGATCGTGCGATGCCGGCGATGCACGCTTGAGGTCACGGTCCCGTCAGCAGCGTTGAACGCCGCGAACAGGCTCGTGGTCCCGTGCCTGACGTAGTCGTGGGTGCGCTTCTCGGGCATGCCGGGCATCATCGGGAACGCCGGCTGGGAGCGCGCCAACGCCTGCACCTGGCTTTTCTCATCTACGCAGTAGACGACCGCCATCTCGGGCGGGTTCAGGTACAGGCCGACGATGTCGTACACCTTCTCCACGAACAGCGGATCGTTGGATGGACTTGCCTGGTTTCGACGGAGAGTTGTTAGTAGTTGAGTAGTTAATTATATCAGTCAGTGCGATTGCTCGACACAGGACAGCGGAGAGGCCAGCGTCAGCACGTCTCGTAGATCGGTGACTGTTGGGGCGGCCTGAGCCGGGAACGGTTCGTACCCGAGCGCGGCCCGCGCCCAGTACTCGTGTTCGTGCTCGACGGGTGGTCGGTTCCCGATCGAGGAGTGCAGCCGGCGGTGGTTGAACCAGCCGACGTACGTGACGGTCGCGAGCTCGAGCTGCGCGTTGGTTCGCCACACGCGGTCGGCGATCAGCTCGGTCTTATAGCTGTCGGCGAACCGTTCGCTGAGCGCGTTGTCGTAGCAGTCTCCGACCGTGCCGACCGACGCGAGCACGTGGTGGTCATCGAGCACCTGCGTGTAGCCCTCGGCGCTGTATTGCGATCCCTGGTCGGTGTGCGCCACCAGCTGCACCTCGACGCCGGGCCGTCGGGTGCCCAGCGCCATGCGCAGCGCGTCGAGCACCAGGTCGGTGCGCATGTGGCACGCGAGCTGCCAGCCGACGATCAGCCGCGAGAACACGTCGATCAGGAACGCGAAGTACATCCGTCCCTCCCAGCTGCGCAGGTAGGTCAGGTCACCGACCCACAGTCGATCGGGCCGATCTGCCGTGAAGGCGCGCTTGACGAGATCTGGGCGCTTCTGCGCCTGGAGATCGGCGATCGTGGTCCGCCACGGCTTGCCGCGCCGCTTCGCCCCACGGATGCCCTCCTCGCGCATCAGACGGGCAACGTGGTCACGGCCGACCTGCTCGCCCTGACGCTGGAGCTCGTGCCACACCCGCGGATACCCGTAGCACTCGAAGTTCTGCTCGTGCACATCGCGGATCCGAGCCGCGAGGCGCTCATCCTCGACGCTGCGGGCCGAGCGCTCGCCTGTCGCTCGCTGCTAGTACACGGACGCCGACACGTCCAAGGTCTCACAGATCGGCTCGACGCCGAAGCGCTCGCGATGCTCATCGATGAACGCGCTCACTTCCGACGGTCTGCGTCGAGCTCGGTCGCGAAAAACACCGAGGCGGCCTTCAGGATCTCGTTCGCGCGACGCAGCTCGAACACCTCCTTGCGCAGCTTGCGGATCTCCTCACGCTCCTCGCTGCTGGGCAGATCAGGCCGCAGCCCGCCATCGGCCTCAGCCCGCCTGACACGCTTGCGCAGCGCCTCGGCGCCGATCCCCAGATCGCGAGCGACCTGCGCCACCGGCCGACCCGACTCAAGCGCCAACCGCACGCCACGGTCCATCAACTCCTGCGGATACCTCGATCGTCTTGCCATGAGACCGAACTTCCTTCCCCGAGGTTGGAATCCTCGCAATTCGGTCTCCGTCAAATCCAGACAAGCTCACTTGTGGCAGGATGTTGGGTTGTGGTGGCGTATCGCGGGGGCATGATCGATGAGTCGAAGATTGTCGAGCGGTATCGAGCGTTGGGTCCGGAGTTGAACGAGCGTCAGCGGCGGTTGTGGGCGGCGTCGGAGGCGCGTTCGCATGGGCGTGGTGGGATCGCGGCGGTGGTGCGGGCGACGGGGATCAGCAAGAACACGGTGGTGCGTGGGATCGCGGAGGTGCGGGAGGGAGCGCGGTTGGATGCGGGGCGGGTCCGTCGCACGGGGGCGGGGCGGCCGCGGTTGGCGGAGTCCGATCCGGGGCTGGTGGCGGCGCTGCAGGCGTTGGTCGATCCGGAGACGCGCGGGGATCCGGAGTCGCCGTTGCGGTGGTGCTCGAAGAGCTTGCAGAAGATCGCGAGCGCGTTGGTGGATGCCGGTCATCAGATCTCTGACCGCTCGGCGGGGAAGCTGTTGCGTGGACTTGGGTTTCGGTTGCACGCGAACTCCAAGACGAGAGAGGGGAAGGACCATCCCGACCGCGATGCGCAGTTCGCGCATATCAACGCGACTGCTCAAGCGGCGCTCGCGGCGGGCGAGCCGACGATCTCTGTCGATGCCAAGAAGCGAGAACTGGTCGGCGATTTCAAGGCGGTCGGGCGGGAGTACGAGCCGAGCGGCCGGCCGGTCGAGGTCCGCTGCCACGACTTCAAGGACAAGGATCTCGGGCACGCGATCCCGTACGGCGTGTACGACATCCAGGCCAACGAAGGGATGGTGTCGGTCGGGGTCACCAACGACACCAGCGCGTTCGCGGTCAACTCGATCCGCGCGTGGTGGCAGCACCTCGGGCGTAAGCGCTACCCCAACGCGCAGACGCTGACGATCACCGCTGATGGCGGCGGCAGCAACTCCAGCCGCACGCGGTTGTGGAAGACCGAGTTGCAGAAGCTTGCCAACGAACTCGGGATCCCGATCCGCGTCTGCCACTTCCCTCCCGGAACCTCGAAGTGGAACAAAATCGAGCACCGCATGTTCAGCTACGTCAGCCTGAACTGGCGCGGGCGGCCGCTGGAGAGCCTGCAGGTGATCATCGACCTGATCGGCGCGACCACGACCAGCACCGGCCTGAAGGTCTACGCACGCCACGACCCCGGCGAGTACCACAAAGGGATCACGGTCACCGACGCGGAGCTCGCCAGCGTGAACATCGTTCGTGAGGAGTTCCACCCGGACTGGAATTACACGATCCACCCAATCCCTACAGACCCACTAATTCTTCCGTGACCACTTAGGATCGTTTCGTGTCGCCGGGGGCTCGGATGATGGACGCTGTCAGCGAGGGGATGAGGCTGGGTCCCGGTCACGGCTGCTGCTCGGGCGTCGTGGTCAGGCGGCCAGGGCGAGGAGCGACGCCGCGTCCTCGGCTCGCTGCGTTCGCGGCGGTGCTGGCGGTGCTGCTGGGGCCGGCGAGCGCGCACGCGGCCGACCAGGTCTACTGGACCAACATTGTAAACGGCACGATCTCGTTCGCGCGCCTGGACGGCATGGGCGGCGGCGGCCAGCTCAACACGATGGGCGCGACGGCGAGCTCCATCTCCGGGGTGGCGGCCGACGCCGCCGCCGGCAAGATCTACTGGGCGAACTCCGGCAACAACACGATCTCGTTTGCGCGCCTCGACGGCACGGGCGGCGGCGGCCAGCTGAACATCGCGGGCGCGACGGCGGACAACCCGAGGGGCTTGGCGATCGACCCCGCCGCCGGCAAGATCTACTGGGCCAACTCCGTCAGCAACGGCACGATCTCGTTTGCCCGCCTCGACGGGACGGGCGGCGGGCAGCTCAGCACGCCGGGCGCGACGGCGGTCGACCCCGACGGCGTGGCGATCGACGCCGCCGCCGGCAAGATCTACTGGGCGAACTCCGGCAACAACACGATCTCGTTCGCGCGCCTCGACGGGATGGGCGGCGCCCAGCTCAACATCACGGGCGCGACGCCGAACACTCCCGCCGGCGTGGCGATCGACCCCGCTGCCGGCGAGATCTACTGGGCCAACGAAACTGGCAACACGCTCTCGTTCGCGCGCCTCGACGGGACGGGCGGCGGCGGGCAGCTCAACATCACTGGCGCGACCGCGAATGCGCCCTACGGCGTGGCGGTCGACCCCGCCGCCGGCACGCTCTACTGGGCCAACAACATCGCCGGCACGATCTCGTATGCTCGCCTCGACGGGACGGGCGGCGGCGGCCAGCTCACCCTCAGCGGAGCGACGACGGCGCCGGGCGCTCTCTACGCCGCGCTGCTGGAGGTTCCCAGCGGCGCCGGCGCGCCGGCGATCACCGGCGGGTCGGCGGCGGGCTCGGCGCTCTCCTGCTCGCAGGGCCAGTGGGCGGGCGACGTGCTCGGCTCGCTCCTCTACCGGGCGCCGCAGAGCTTCGCTTTCCAATGGAGCGTCGGTGGCGCGGAGATCGCAGGCGCGAGTGCCAGCTCCATCACTGCCTCGGGCGGCGGCGACTACAGCTGTCGCGTAACCGCCTCCAACGAGGCCGGCAGCACGGCGCAGACGAGCGCTCCGCACACCGTGGCGGCGCCCGCTGGTGGCCCTCCCCCCGACGGCGGTGGCACGGGCGCTCCCGCAAAGGCCAAGTTCGCGGGCAGCAAGTCGTCGATCAGCGTGGACCGCAAGGGGCGCTTCACGTTCACGTTTGGCGCCGCTGCCGGCCTCACCGGCACAGCCAGCTTCAAGAGCGCCACGAAGGTCCGCGTGAGCGCAAAGCGCAAGGCCGTCACGCTTGCCACGAAGTCGTTCACCGTCCCGACGGGCGGCAAGGTGACGCTCAAGTTCACCCTGTCGAAGAAGAACCTGCGCATCCTCAAGCTGAACCGCAAGATCCGGACGCACGTGACGGTCATGCTCGAAAACGCCGCCCGGCTGAAGAGCACGGCGAGCAAGACGGTCACGCTCGAGGCACCGTAGCCCCGCCTCGAGGGCGCATGGAAGCAGGTCTCTGCCACGACGCCGTAGCGCTCGTGGTTGTCGCCCAAGAGCAGGCACGCCGGTGATACGTCACTGGCGGAACGGGACGCGTCGACGTGGGCTGGCGAGCTGACGGTCGCCCTCGTGAAGGGCAACTCGTCCGGTCGTGGCACGTGTCGCGGCTGCTCCTGGGCGAATGCGCAAGTCCGAGGGCGACACCGGCGAGCCGGAGCCGACTGCTGCGTCAGCGCCGATGGTTGCAGCCGACCGAATCGCAGCTATGAGCGATCTTGGGGCGTCCTGCTGCCCGCGCGAACGAGGGCGTCACGGCGTAGGGCCAGATGCCAGCGGCATGGCGTGTGGAGCTGGCCTCGGTCACGGCAATGGTCGGGTTGCCTCGAGCGAGTGGGCGCAGGAGGAGAGTGCGGCGCGAATGGCGTGCAGAGTGTCCGCATCGAGCCCGCGCAGCATGTCAGACTCGATCATGTCCATCGAGCGATTGCAGCGCTCGAGGATTCCCAGCCCTTGGCGCGTGACCGAGATGCGCAGCACCCGCCGGCGGTGAAGGTCCGGGCGGCGACGCACGAGCCGGCGCCGCTCCAGCGCGGTCACCACGAGGTTCATCGCCTGGGGGGTGACGAACGCCCAGCGGGCCAGCTGCGCGCTGGAGAGGCCGTCGCGGTCGCGCAGGACGCTGAGCGCCACGTACTCAGTGGTGGTGACACCGTGGGCGCTGACGGCCTCGTCGAGGCGCGCCCGCAGGCGCCGCTCGACGCGGTAGATGAGGTACCCGACGCGAGGCGCCGCCGGTTCGGGGTCAGGCGCGGGCAGGCGGGCAGCGGCGGAGTTCATCGCCGCCACAACATATCGCGGGACTGACGCGGAAGCGCCGCTGCCAACGCTATTGACAAGTAACTTGATGGAAGAATATGCTCGCGTCGAGAGAGCTTCAGAGCGGAGCCGTCTGTGCCGCATTCACACCGAGGGAGGGTTTTCACATGAACGGACCGATGGCGCGGCGCGCGCGGATCGCGCTGGCGCTGGTGCTGGCGCTGGTGGGCGCGGGCGCAATGGTCGCGGCGGGATCAGCGTCGGCCTCGCCAGCTCCGGGGCACGACACCGGCACCTTGGCGGACGGGGCGACTTGGATTGCGGACGTGCCGGCCAACTGGAACGGCACGCTGCTGCTCTACAGCCACGGCTACGGTCCCCTCAACGCCGCCGACGCTCCGGATCCGACGACGCAGCAGGCTCTCCTGGGCATGGGCTATGCGATGTCGGGCTCCTCGTATGACCCCAACGGCTCCTGGTGGGCGCTCGGCAGCGCGGTGCGCGATCAGTTCGAGACGCTGGCGACGGTCGAGCGGACGGTCCTGCCGGCGGCGCCCAGGAAGGTGTACGCGTTCGGCACCTCGATGGGCGGGCTGATCAGCGCGCTGGAGGATCAGAACTCCGTCGGGCGGCTCGATGGCGCGCTGACGACGTGCGGCATCGTCGCCGGCGCCAACAACCTCAACCAGTATCAGCTCGACGGCGAATATGCGCTCAGCGAGCTGCTCGCCCCCAGCCAGAACATCCAGCTGACGAACTTTGTCGATGGCCCGTCGCAGGGCTTCGCGGACAGCGCCGCGAGTGCGGCCAAGCTGCTCGCCGCGGCGCAGGCGGCTCAGGGGACGCCGCAGGGCCGCGCCCGGCTCGCGCTCATCAGCGCGTTCCTCAACGTCTCGCCCTGGGGCGGCACGACGATTCCCAGCATCTACGACTACCTCGGACAGGAGCAGGGCCAGTACGACGACTACTTCACGTCCGGGCCGTTCAACGCGCTCACCTTCATCGTCGAGGGCCGCGATCAGATCGAGGCGGCCGCCAGCGGCGAGGGCAGCGGCACGGTCGGCGTCAACTTCGCCCGGCTGCTGCACCGATCGTCCTACTACCCGGAGGTCCGCGCGCTCTACAACGAGGCCGGGCTCAGCCTGCGCAGCGATCTGCAGACGCTCGCGCGCAACGCCGATCTGAGGCCCGACGCGGCGGCGTATCGCTGGCTGGCGCGCACCTCCGTACCCACGGGACAGCTGCAGGTCCCGGAGCTGGACCTCCACACGATCTCCGACCAGCTCGTGCCCGTCCAACAGGAGGGCTACTACCACATGCTGGTGGCCCGGGCCGGCGACAGCGCGCTGCTCCGCCAGGCGTTCGTCCAGGCCCAGGGGCACTGCAACTTCACCCCGGCCGATCTGATCGCCGGCCTCCACGCGCTCGAGTCCCGGGTGGCAACCGGCAGCTGGGGCACCGTGGCGACCGCCACTCAGCTCAATGCAGCCGCCGCGGCGCTTCCCCCCTCCCTGGGCGGGGGTAACTTCATCCCGTTCTGGCTGAGCCGGCTGACGGGAGCGATCCCACCCTTCCCCACGCCCTTCGGCCCTCCCCGGTCCGACCACCGCCGGCAGGCGTCACGCCGCGCCGGCCCGCGAGGGCACGTCGGAAACCGGCTTAGAAACCGAATCTGATGTAGATCCAAGCTAAGCGGGCACGGGATGCCCGACAGCACGGCGGGCCGGATCGCTAGCTGCGATCCGTCCGGCTGCAAGCACTAGCGCTGGAAGCAGCAGTCAACCGCGGATCGCCAGCGTCGCCCTCGGACTTGCGCATCCGCCCAAACTCGAGCGCCCGGGCCCCGGCCCGCCGCGTGCCGGCTGCAGACAAGAAACAGGCGTCAGATCCGCCCGGCAACGCTCTTCCCCAATGAGCGCCAAGCAGTAGCGACGATCCCAAGCCTAGTCCGCTGCTGGCCCGCCTGATGCGTGGACGCCAGCAAGCAGTGCTGCGGGTCAAAGAGCAGTGGTCTTCGCTTGGCCAGCGAGATCACCGCAATGCCGCTGGCCCGGCGAGTTTGCTCGCACGGCTGCTTCGGACGGCGCCGACCCCAAAGCGGCTACCAGCCTCCAGCACCGCGAAAGCGGCGAACCGGCCATGTTCCCGCGGAACAGCGGCCGCTTATTGCAGCCCCCGAGGGGGGCTGTCTGCTGGGAGGTGGGCAGGCAGCTCGTATGTCGCGATGCAGCGCGCAGCCGGGCCAGCCGGCGGCAAGGGCCTGACAACCTGGCAGGCGCGATCCTGGCACGGATCTGGATGCCGCTGTGTGCGGCAGTTTGATGGTGCGCGACTGCTCCCGAGTGTGTGGTGGCTCAGGCAGGGACCGCGCCGAGTTGCGTCATCATCGCCATCTGGTCGGCGACGCCCCAGTGCTCGTGCACGAGACCGTCGTCTCCGAAGCGCATGATGTCGATGATCTGGATGTCGACCGAGCTGCCGGTTGCGGGCATGCCCATCATCTCGCCGTGGTGCGTCCCGGTCAGACGGACGCGGGCGACGAGCTTGTCGCCGCCATCGATCACGTCCTCCACGGTCATGGCGAGATCGGGGAACGCGGCGAGCTGCATCCGAAAGAAGTCCTTGGCGCCGTCTTTCGTGGGCTGGAGGCCAGGGGTCATCTCGTGCTCGACGAAGCCCTCGGCGAGCAACCCGCCGAACGCGTCGAGGTCGTGGTCGTTGATGGCACCGTAGAGGCGCTCCAGGGTGACAGCGTGATCCATCTCCGCTCCTTGTCGGTGAGCCGGGCGTCGCCCGGCTGTTGGATGTGACCGTGACGACACTAGACCGGCCCGCCCTGTTTGGCAATTCCCGACTTTCGCCCATCAGCTGTGCGAAAATGCACAGCTGTGTTGGACTGGGACGATCTGCGGTTCGTGCTCGCTGTGGCCTGCGGCGGATCGCTCAGCGCTGCCGCGCGGACGCTCGCGGTCGAGCACTCCACCGTCGGTCGCCGGCTGACGTCGATCGAGTCCTCGCTTGGCGTCCGCTTGTTCGATCGCACCTCTGGTGGGCATGTGCCGACGGGAGCGGGAGCCGCGGCGATCGCCCACGCGAGGGCGGTGGAGGACCACATGCTCGCCCTCGAGCGTGAGGTTGCCGGGACTGATCAGCGGGTCTCGGGAACGGTTCGCATCACCGCGCTCGACGCGTTCGTCAATGACTTCCTGATCCCCCACCTCGCCGAGCTCGATGCCCGCCACCCGGAGCTTCAGGTGATCGCGATACCGGAGGCGCGGATGGTCAGCCTCGCTCACCTCGAGGCGGACATCGCGATTCGCTGGAGCTCACCGGATGACCGGAACTACAGCGCGCAGAAGCTCGCCGACATCGGCAGCGGCATCTACGCGTCACGGCCCTACATCGAACGGCGCGGCCATCCAGCGACGCCCGGGGAGCTCGCGGCGCACGAGCGCGTCGCCTACGCGCCCGAGCTCGCTCACGCCTCCGAGGAGCGATGGTTCGTCGACCACGCCCCGCTGACCAGGATCGCGCTCCGCGCTGGTTCACCAACCGCCTACCGGACCGCGATCGAGGAGGGGTTGGGGGTCGGCATCTACGAGTGCCACAGCGCCGAGCGCGCCGGACTGGTGCGACTCTGGCGCGAGCCGGTGCTGATCGAGCAGTGGTGGACGGTCGTGCATGCCGACATCGCACGCGCGGCACGAATCCGCGCGACGCTGGCGTTCCTGTCCGATCTCGCTCAGACCAACCGAGACGCCCTCGCCGGATCGCTCCCGCCTGCACCGACGCTCAAGCACGAGCCGAGGCGAGCGGCGCGATCGCGCTGATAAGCGCCAGCCGCCCACAATTTTCGGGGACGCTCTGAGCTCGGGGAGCGTGGCGCCCCGGAGCGACGGCGCGCTCGGCGATCGCCCGAGCGCTCCGGCACGAAGCCGATCGCCGGGTCCGCGGCATGGACACGTCGCTCCTTCGCCGTTGAGGGGTCGCGCGGCCAGGTGCCTGCTCTTGCCGTCGCCGGGCCAGAAGCGGGCATCTCGCGAAGCCGCTGGAGCAGCATTGCGGGCACCAAAGGCCGCTGGCCTTGTATGGCCGCTTCCGGCGGGCAGCCGCCAGCTCGAGCTCGGCGCTGGCCGCTCGCGACACCCCGATCGCTTGCAGAACGGCAGCAAGCATCTGATGCGCGCTTCTGGCAGGTGCAGGGAAGCGGGCCGAGTGAGGTGGGGCACGTGCCAGTACCGCCGGCGCGATACGAGCAGGAAGCGCTGGACTGTCCTCCGAAACGGAACCAATCCGGAAAGCCTCGCGGCGACCGCGGCAGTTGCTGGGGCTCGCTGTTCCAGTCGATTGGGATGTGGCGGACCATCGTGTGGAGCACGTCGCTGCTGGCCCGTCGCCGATCAGTTGATCGGCGACGGGGATGCGCTTGGACTACTTGCCCGAGGGGAACGCGGCGGCGGCCGGGTCGCTGACGACGTGGGCGGTTGGGTAGCGCGCCGTGAGGCTGAGCAGATTCATGTTCCCGGGCGTGGCGGGCAGGTATTCGAACGCCACGACCTCGAGGTGGACCGTCGTTCCGCTGCGCTGGGGGTCGGCGATCTCAATCGGGCGGTAGCTGTTGTGGTCGACGTAGACGATCAGGCCCTGCGCGTCGAACCCGCCCTTGTCGGCGAGCTGGATCTCGTATGTCGCGGTGCCGTCGATCGTTGCCGTGGTGAGCACCCGCGCTCGGGCGTCCCGCAGTTCCTGCCGGATCTCGGTGAGCGGGTTCTCGGGTGCCGTTGGCTGCGTGCTCTTCGTACTGGCGCCGTGATGAATAGTGTTCGTGGCTGGGTCGTAATACATCGCCGTCGTACCGTCGTCGGAGGCGTAGGGCACGGCGCCCACCGGCCCCTTCCCCTGCAGGTAGGAGTAAGGCGCGCCGGTCAGCTGCCACGATTCGGCGACGAAGCCGTCGCCCAGGAGCTTGGAGTGGAAGATTTCGTTCGGTGGGGCAGCGAGCGCGGCGCCGGCATGACGGATCATCGCGGCGTCCGCTGTCGAGCTGCCGCTGCCGCTGACACCTCCGCCCACGATCACAATCGCCGCGGGGGCAGCGACCGCGAGCGCCACCGCCGGAAGACCCAGACGCAGCAGGAGCACTGGACGCCGACCGTCGCGCATGCGGTCGCGGCGGCCGCGCCGCCCTGCGGTCGGCCTGTCTGCTGCCGCCCTTAGCTCGGCGATCAGGCGGGCGCGTGCCACACGGACGCGCTCGTCGTCCGGGGCCCGCACGTCTGCGCGGAAACGCTGGATCAGATCGAGATCATTCATTGGTTCCTCCTTCGGTCGCACGGTCAACCGCCAATTGCCCGGTCGGCGCGAGCAGTTCCCGGATCCGGGAGCGCGCCCGCGACAACCGCGAACGCACTGTGCCGACCGGCGTTCCCAACGCGCTGGCGATCTCCTCGTAGCTGAGGTCGGCCCACGCGAACAGCAGCAGCACCTCACGCTCGCCGGGCTTCAGGGCCGCCAAAGCAGCGGCAAGCTCGGGGCCGGCTGCGAGCGCGTCGAGTCGGCGCTCGACATCGCCGCAGTCGTCCCGCGATGGATCGACGCCGGTGCGGGCGTAGACGCGCAGGCGCCGCCGCTCGGTTCGCCAATGGCGCCGCGCGAGGTTCGCGCCAATGCCGAACAGCCACGGCCGGGCGTCAGCCGCCGCTGGGTCATAGCGCCCGCGCGAGCGGAACGCGATCGCAAATACCTCCGACGCGATCTCATCCGCCAGGACCGACCCGACCCGCCGTGCGAGAAAGCGATTGATCTCTGCAAAGTGCCGATCGAAGATCTCGCCGAAGAGCGCGCCGTCCTCGACCGACGCCGCGATCACGGCGGCATCTGACAGATCACTATGCACCAGCCACTCTTGCCCGCTGATCCGATCTAGGTTCCCGCGCCACTATGAGCCGCCGCAGGCAGCGCACATCGACGACGGATCGACCCGATGCCCACGCAAGCCGTACCCGCGGATGTGGCCCAAGGGATCGGAGGAGTTGCAGCAGTCCCCCCTCCTGCTGACAACGAGCACGTCGTTCGCGCCGAGCTCAGACCCGCGCAGCGCAGGGATCCAAGCACGCTCGGGGGTCCGGAGTTAGCAGGATTCTGGCTAGCGCTCGTTCCGTGAGCGCCGTCCACCCAACGAGTTCCGGCTGGCTGCTATCGGACGGAACCAGCGGTCAAACGGCGCCGCCGACGCGTGGCCGCATCGCCGCTCAAGCAGCCACCGGAACCGCACGGCGACACAGTAATCCCGACTGCCGGTTTCACCCAGGCGGAGTCGCCCGAGTGGCGCTCAGCGCGTAGATCGGGCTTCTGCTCCGGGGCGGTCGATTGCGGAAGCAGCAGCGTCGGATTCGTGGCCGAGTCGGCGATGAAGCAGCCACGGCAGATCCCTCTTGCGGGGCGGCCGCTGTTGTCCGATACCAGCACTGAGAGAGCCGGCGGCGCTGCTGCTGCTCCGCTGCTTCGCAGGATTCGGTCGCCTGGCTAGCACCAAGCGCTTCGGGCTCCGGCGTGGAGTGCTCGCGGTGCCTTGCGCTTCCCGCGCTTGCGGGGCGCAGAGCGTCGTTGGCAATATGGCCCGTCGGCAAGGAAAAGCACGACCACGGTCAGGCGACTCGCGCGATCGTGCGTTGACCCGTTCAGCGCGCGCCGATCCGTAGCAACGATGCGGTCCCGTGCATGGGAGGGCAGTGCCATCGACGCTGAGGTTGAGATCGCCTGGATCTCCTGGGATGGCTCCATCGGCCCGGGATCAGGATGGCGGTCCGGGAAGGCTGAGGAGCTGCACTACTGAAATGACAAGCAGCACGGCGGCAACACCCACCAGCCCGTAGCGCGCCGCGCGGACCGGGAAGCGGCTGCCGATGCCAACGAGGAAAAGGACGGCGGCCAAGAAGACGGTGAGCCGCACATACTTGTCCGCCGTTCCGGCGGCTGACTCGCCTGCGTTGAAATACGCGTCGGCCTGCGCGCTGAGCGCCAGTCCCGCGGCCTGTTGTGGGATTCGGTATTGGGGCATGTATGACGGATCAGGCGGAGCGTGAGGGTTCTTCAGCGGGTGCAGCGCGAGCCACGCCTCGACCGCCGGGCGGTAGCCGGGGCGCATCCGATTGAGGTCCAGTTGGAAGAGCTTGGTGTTGCCCGTCGCATAGGCGGTTTCGGCGGCGTTAAACGACACCGAGTCCTGCGTGCGGATCTGGTTGGCTTGGATCAGGGCGAGGCTCGCTTTGGTCCGCGTCGAGGAGGCCTTCGCAAGCGAAAGTGAGGATTCCGTGCCCCACTTCGCTGCCGAGAACCCCGACCAGGCGGCCAGCAGCGCCACAATCGACAGCAGCACCGCCTCAAAGATCGCGACCCAGCGGTCACGCTGAGCGTGCTCGGCCGGCGGATGGTCCGCATGCTCGGCATGCTCCGTGTGCTCACGATGCTCGGCGATCTCCTTGCCGACCTCGCTAGCCGAGAGGCCCTCAGGCACAGAGATCCTCTCGTCCAATCGCTGGCGGCTTGACTCGCGGGATCTGCTCGGCCGAGACCCGGCGACCTGTCCACACCCGGTCGACAGTCACAGCGGCACCCCGCAGTCGCATCATCCCAAACGGATGACGCCTTGTAGCCGTACGTTCAGGGGCCCCCGACCGTGTATCGGGAGGGGCAACTCAAGGTCGGTCAGCTGCAAGCACGTAAGCAGTCACGGCGGGGTCGACACCGCACTGCCGCCTAAGGCGTAACCCGGTCATCCGGTCTGCCGGGGAAGGTGGCTGCATCTGGGTGCGAAGCGGCCACCCTCGTTCGGCCGAATCTGGTCGCTCCTTTGGCCTGCTAACGCGGCCACCTGACGCTCGGCCGCTCGGTGGCTGCTTCTCGCCGGGAGCGGCCACGAGACCCGCCGACACCGGACGAGTGTCGTGTTTCAGGCCGCCGCTGTCCTGCGCCGGCAATGCCACGAACGCAGCCGCCTCCGTCGCCCCGTTGAGCCGTTGCGGATTGGACGAATGCAGGAGCGTTCGCGGTGACCTTCGGCGCTCCGTTCACAGACGGCCAAGCGCAAGCGCGTGTTCGTACGCCAACGGTATTGACGCCCAGGCGTTCAGGCGCCGCCGAAGGCGTCGGCCCGGGCGCCGCCCAGGCCCCGTACAGATCGATCACCGTGGACGGCGCGGGCCATTCTCCGGCCTGGAGCCGTTTGAGCGCCTCGCCGCCGCGCCGGCGTGCGTGCGTGCGCGACCAGTCGCAGGAGGAGGGCGCAGCGCCGTAGCGCGCTCGCCAGGCGCGCATCGCTTCGCGAACCCGTTCCCGTGTCCATTGCGGCGCGATCGCGCCGGGATGGCAGCGTTTGCAATACGCGTAGGCGTCGCCCTTGCTGTTCCGTGGCGCCGTGGGCGCCCCGCAGCCGCGACATACTCCCCGGTAGCGCGCCTTGACCGCGCGTGCCTTCTCGCCGGTCGGATCGTAAAGATACGCCTTGATGGTTGCCTCCTGCGCGTCCCAGCCGACGAGCGATCTCCGCGATCGACAGACCCTCCTGGTCACGGTAGTGGCGCGCGAGTAGCGCCGCGCGGAGCCGTTCCGCGACACGGTCGAGCATGAGAACCCCCAACCTACCGGACGTGCTGGACAGCCAGCCCAAGGCCAACGTGGTGTCGTGGTCAGGCCCGGGGCGACATTGTGCCCAGGGAGGACCCGTACGCGGGCGTGCGTTGTGTCGAGGCCGGCGTTAGCGCGCGGGCTGTAGGTAGGTCTTTTGTTAGCATCAGACGGGTCGTAGAAGTACGCCTTGACGGTCGCCGGCGATCGGCCGAGACGGTCGGCGATCTGCCTGATCGAGAGGTCCTCGAACTGGCGGTAGTGTCGAGCAAGCGCGCCCGCGCGGCGACGTTCGACCACGCGGCGATCCTTTCCCGCAGGCGCGCTGGATGACATACCGACCAGGTATTGCTCGTAGTGGCGTCGCTCTCGGGCCCGACCGCCGCTTCGCCGTAACCGTTCAGGGGGTCGTCGGGCTGGTTTGAAGGATGCCTGCTGGTTGCAGGGAATCTTGCGTATGTGCGGCGTGACGAGATCGATCTGGTGTACCGCGGTGGTCCTGACGCGGTCGCGGCGGTGATCGTGGCACAGGCGGCGAGGATCGATGAGTTGATGGCGCGGGTGGAGGAGCTTGAGCGGCAGATTGGTCGGAGCTCGCGCAACAGTTCTTTGCCGCCGTCGCGCGATTCGTCTGAAGCGCGGAAGGAGCGGCCGAAGAAGAAGGGTTCGGGGCGTCGGCAGGGCGGGCAGTCCGGTCATCGCGGTCAGCACCGGCCGATGGTCGCTGACCCGGATCGTGTCGAGACGTACTGGCCGTCTGAGTGTGGTGGTTGTGGCGCGGCGATTGGTGAGGCTGACCGGGTCGGTGATGGTGACCCTGTTGCCCATCAGGTGAGCGACGTCCGTGTTGTGGCTGAGGTGTGTGAGCACCGGCGGATGCGGACTCGCTGCACGTGTGGGCACCGGACGCTCGCGCCGCTGCCTGCCGGGGTTCCGGACGGGGCGTTCGGGGCGAGTGTCGCGGCGGCGGCGTCGACGTTGACCGCGGCGCGTGTGTCGCGGCGTGAGACCGGCAGACTGCTTGAGGATCTGTGCGGGATCCAGCTCAGCGCAGCGTCGGTCGAGGCGCTGGTCAAGCAGACCTCCGCAGCATTGGAGGATCCCTACGTGCAGATCCTGGCTCATCTCGACGATGCCGCGGTGCGCTGCGCGGATGAGACGTCGTGGCGTCAAGCGGGCGATACGCGATGGCTGTCGGTCGCTGCCGCCGTTGACGCCGCCCTATTCCAGATCGCTGCTCGTCGTAATCGTGACGCTGCCCGTGCCCTGTTAGGCGATGATCCCGACGGGGTGATCGTGTCTGACCGCTACTCCGTCTACCTGTACATCGACGCTTCCCAGCGCCAGCTGTGCCTCGCTCACGTGCTGCGCGACTTTGTCGCGCTCGGCGAGCGCGCCGGCGCGCCCGGCCGGCTCGGGCGCAAGCTCCAGAAGTGTCTCGATCACACGTTCAAGATCCTCAAGGCCCCAGGCCGCGACCTTGCCGACCTCAACGCCCTCCAGGCAGATCTCGCGCCCCATCATCAGCAGCTGCGCGAACTGCTCGAGCAGGGCACCCGCGGCCGCGACCCGCAGACCGCCCGATTCTGCACCGGGCTGCTGGATCGCTACGACGCGCTCTGGACCTTCACCCGGATCGCCGGTGTCCCGGCCACGAATAACACCGCGGAGCGCGCGCTGCGCCACGGCGTGCTCTGGCGCAAGACCAGCTACAGCACCCAAACCGACCACGGAAACCGCGCCGTCGAGCGGCTCCTCACGATCCGCGAAACCTGCCGTCTGCAACGCCGCCGCATGCATACCTACCTCGCTGAAGCGATCACCGCCCACCAACACGGACAGCCCGTCCCCGCCCCACTCCAAGTCTGATCCAAGATCAGACCCCCTGAACGGTTACGCTACGCCGGCGACCGTCCGGAGGGCGTTCGGTTAACTGTGTAGGCGGGTTCTTGGTTAATGGTAACAGTGACTCCGTGAGTGTCAACAAGTGACTGTCAGTTTGCAGTGTCAGGGACGCGGTCACCGAAGTGGATTTTGAACGCGAGCAGCGCTGTTGTCCAGTTCCGGGTTCGTGTCCATTGAGGGGTCGCGTTCTGCAGCGCGAGGTAGACGAGCTTGCGGGCGGCGTCGTCGTTGGGGAAGCTGCCTTTCGTCTTGATCGCCTTGCGCAGCTGGCGGTTCAGGGCTTCTATGGCGTTCGTGGTGTAGATCACGCGGCGGACCTCGTCGGGGGACGCGAGGAACGGTGTCACGTGCTCCCAGGCGTTGAGCCACGCCTGGGTGATGACCGGGAACCGGGCGCCCCACTTCTCGTCGAAGGTCTCGAGCTCGGCGTGGGCCTGGTCGGCGTCCTTGGCGGTGTAGATCGGTTTGAGGTCGCGGGCGACTTGCTCGCGCTCTCGGCGGGGCACGTACTTGAGGCTGTTGCGGATCAGGTGCACGATGCACGTCTGGACGGTGGTCGTGGGGAAGATCGCCTCGATCGCCTCTGGGAAGCCAGTCAGGCCGTCGACACACGCGATCAGGATGTCGCGGACGCCGCGCTGCTTCAGATCGGTGAGGACCTGCATCCAAAACTTCGCGCCCTCGGTCTCCTGGAACCACATTCCGAGCACGTCGCGCTCACCGTCGAGCGTGACGCCCAGGGCGAGGTACAGCGCGCGGCGCTGGCAGCGCGGCGTCCGCGACATCCTGATCGCGTCGCTGCGGCCGACGGATGCACTCGGCCTACTCGGGCCATCCCGGTCGCGGGGCGCGTCGATCGCGACCTTCGTGCCGTCCCGCACCATCACCGCCGCCCCGGCACCGTCACCGACGGCGTGATGGATGACGTGCGCGAGTGGGGCAAGCGGGTCACCAGGCCCAGTGCGAGCAGGGCACGTCGCCGACGCGGTCGTATTGGCTTTGGCTCTCGGCGCGGCCGCGTGGCGCCGAGGCTGACATGCCGACTCGCCCCCGCCCGGCGCACGACCTCCTGCCAGTCCGAGTCGTCGTCGACAGAGATGAAGCTGCGGATACGATCTTCGATCACCCCGGTGTCGTTCATCGGATCTCTCTTTCGGTCTCGGTCTGCAAGGCTTCGACAGGTCAGCGTGCGCGTGTGCGAGCGTGGCCGCGACCGTGCCCTCGCTGATCTGGCATAGCGCCGCGATTTCCGCGTAGGAAAGGTCAGCGAAGTAGCGCAGGAACACGATCAGCCGCCGCCGCGGCGGCAGCTTCTGGAGCGCGTCGGCCAGCGCCGGATCGCGCTCGGGCGAGGGAGGTGCTGGCGCCTCCGCGACCAATTCCTCGAGCATCAGCTCGCGGCCGTTGCGGCGTGACTCGAGCGCCACCCGGACAGCGATCCGCCACACCCCCGCCGCCAGCGGCCCGTCGCCGCGGTACTGATCTCGATCCCGAAGCGCCCGGGCGAACGCTTCCTGCACGACATCCCGAGCCGAGTCATAGCCTCCGGTCAGCGTCGCCGCCCCGTTGCGAAACGCGAGGTAGCGGCTGCGGTAGAGCTCCTCAATCTCACGTGCCTTCGAATCCATGCTCACCCACATAGGGGGCCAGTGCCCGCGATTTCGTTATCACCGATTCCGACGCGCGCGCCCTGTGCGTATCTTCAGCTTGCACGATCGGCGAGGCCCTAGAGACACGAACATCACCAAGGACCACTCCCGCGTTTCCAATCGCCAACGGCGCAGCCCAGTCGCGACGGTCACTCCGAACGATGAGCAGCGCTCTGTCGCATCGGGGGCCACCGCGAAGTCGCTGTGCGGTCATCCTTGCGTGGGTGAGACGGTCACGTCGCCCACGACGGGACGATCTGCGCCAGCCGGTCCGGATCGCTGACCGATCGCATCTCGGTGATCAGTCCGTCGTGCACGGTGCACGTGATGACGAACATGGGTCGGCCGTCCAGGACGATCAGCATTCCCGCGGATCGCCGGACGGTCACCGGCCGTATCACCGGACGCTGCGCTGCGCCGCGGCGCGCGCCGGCGCCGGCCTAGGCGGCGACCTTCCTCGCGCCTCGCACGAGCCTGACCCCCTGGGGGGTGAAGACCCGCAGCTGAACGTCGGGAGCCAGCAGCGCCAGCAGCGCTGAGAGGTCGCCGGAGCCGGCAGCGGCGAAGAACGCGTCGACGACGGCCCGGTCGCCCGCGTCCTCGCGGAGCTCTCCAGGAGCCACCACACGCACCCGGTTACGCGCGCGGCTGGCCAGCATCTTCACCGCAGCCGTCGAGCGGCCCAGCACATCTCATCTGCGACCTGCCCGAACGGCAAATCGAAGATGTCATGCAGCACGAAGGCAACACGTTCGGCCGGGCTCAGGCTGTCCATCACGACATGCAGCGCGATGCCGACCGACTCGGCCCACAGGACCTCTTCCTCGGGCGTCGCCGGCCGACGCCTGGGTTGCGCCAGGTCGGAGTCGCCGAGCAACTCGTCGAGCTCGATCGAAACCGGAACCTCACGCCGCGTGCGTCGGCTTCTCAGCATGTCCAGACAGACCCGACTGGTGACCGTCGTCAACCAGCCACGAAGATCCTCGATGCCGTCCCCGCCCGCCCGACCCAACCTCAGCCAGGCCTCCTGAACCGCGTCCTCGGCGTCATCGCCGGACCCCAGCATCCGCATTGAGACCGCCCGCAGATACGGGCGGTGCCGCTCGAACTCGGCGGCGAGATCGCTGGTGTCGCTGCTCATCTTTCTTCTCAGACGTCCACGGGGGTTTGGAGGTAACACAACCACGTCGGCGTTACCTCCGCGGCCCCACGTTCGTCTGGTCGGTGCCGCCCTTCACGCCAACCACCGGAGCGACGCTCCACGAAGGAATCATGCCCGAGACACAGACACGCGCCCCACGTTTGCAGAACGCCAGCTCGCCGGAGGCCGTCGCCGGGGTGCAGCAGATCATGAAGGCGATCTACGCGGTCGGGATCCCGCACCAGACGCTTGAGCTCGTCCACATGCGAGCCAGCCAGATCAACGGCTGCAACGCCTGCCTCGCATCCGGCATCGAGAACGCTGAGCGGATCGGCCTCAGCAGCGAGCGGCTGCTGACACTGCCAGCCTGGCGCGCGTCAGCGCTGTATGACGACGCCGAACGGGCCGCGCTCGGACTGGCCGAGGCAATAACCCGCCTGGCGGATCACCCCGACGTCGTGACCGAAGAGATCTGGGCTGACGCCGCAGAGCAGTTCGACGACCGAGCCCTCTCAGCACTCGTCTCAATGATCGCGCTGACCAACTTCTTCAACCGCATCAACACCACCATGAGGGTCCAGCCCGGCTCCTGGGAATAGCCCAGACTCCCGATCCTCAGCTCCAGCGACGCCAACCACACTCGGAGGAACGCCCCGTGACAGAACGATCTCGCGGCCGCGACACAGCTCCACCGAGCGTGCGCAATCGGTCCGCCACGTTCCTCGCGCATGATCTCGGTAACAAGCGCGACGCACTCGTCGTAGATCGCGACCGCGGGAATAGGACCGCAGACCATCGTCTGAACATCGGCGTAAACCATGCCGCAGAACGAGCAACGAAGGGCAACGCGATCGACCGGAGGCCTCATCGAGTCGCGCTCGGATCCGCCCTGGAGCCTGTCATCGGCCATCAGCCAGATGCGTCCAGATCGCCTGCCAAGCCTGGGAACGCGCCCAGCGATCCCAAAACAAACCGCGCCAGACAGCGACCCTCTGCATAAGCAGCAAGGCGTACGGTCGCGTTCCTCGCGACCAGGCGTCCGACCTAACGCTCGGTCCGCATCCCCACTGAACGCCTAGCGCCACCCACCCCAGGCTTTCAAAGGATTTCGGAGAGGGAGGCGAGTGCCGCACCTCGGCTGTGCTTCTCTTTGGTCGCGGCACGCGTATCTGGTTGACGCCAACAGCTTCCGTCGTTTGCGTGCGGCTTGCGTATGTACCCGTGGCACGCCTTCGTCAGGTCGTGGTGTCTCGGCCAGGTTCCGAGGCTGGCTCAGCCGCCGCGGCGCAGAGGTTGCGCTGATCGTTGGCACCGCGCTCGGCATCTTCCTCGTCGTCCGCGGGATCATCAGGCTCGGCTGACCCGAAGCGCAATCGATCTGCCCGCGCCACGGGTCGCGAGACAGCCGAAAGACGTGGACGAGATCGCTGCTCAATTTGCGGGCTGCTCGCGGGCCGTAGCATCCTGCCGCGCCTCGCGCCCGATCGCAACTATCCATTTAGTCCGGCGTGACCTCGCCATCGTCCCGGCCGGATGAACCGAAGGCGGGCTGCACCCTCGCATCGTCCGATTCGGGTGAGGGCAGCGGGGTCTCGTCCTGCGAAGATTCCCGATGATCTGTATGGCCGACGACCGCACACGGAAATCCCGACCGCGGCCTCTCAAGCCGCTCACGGACATCGGTGGTCGCGCCGCCGCCGCGACGCTGAGACCGCTCACCGGTGCCGTCGGTGCCGCCGCCGAGGCGGGGATCAGCCTGGAGCAGCGCGTGGTGGACCGCCTGCTGGAGAGCGGCGAACTCGAGCGGTTGCTCGACAGCGGCCGTTTGCAGGCGATCGTCGCGCAAGTGGTCGGGAGCGACGGCGCTACGCAATTGATCGACACGTTCTTCGACAGCGGCCTTTTCGACCGGTTCGTCGATCGCTTGTTGTCCAGCGACGGGTTGTACCGGCTCGTTGACGAGATCGCAGCGAGCCCCACCGTCAGGGCCGCGATCTCGCAGCAGGGGCTCGGGTTTGCCGACCAGGTCGGCGAAGCGGTGAGGGCGCGCTCACGCAAGGGTGACCGGCGGCTCGAGCGCGCCGCTGATCGCCTGATGCGTCGCCAGCCCACGGAGTCGCCGCAGATCCCGACGCAAGGCGACGAAGATGGGCAGCCCACTCAAGTCTCCTAACGGCAACACGCCGGTCCGGGTCACGGATGTGAAGGACGCGGGTCACGCCGGCCGCATGACCCGCGTGGCCACATGGCTCGTGAATGTGGCGATCCCCAAGCTGACCCCAGATCACGTAAGGGCCCCCGTAAGGGCGCGCGCGCGCAACGCCGACGACCGGCTGGAGCGAACCGCTCGTCGGCTCGTCCGCCACGGCAACCGAGGCCAGACAAATCCCGACGAGCACACCCGATGAGCAGCACGGCCGAGTCGCCCGAGAGCGACACAGCGCTCCAGACCACTCTCGAGGAGAACGCGCCTTACGTCGGGCTAATGACACGCGTGCTCTCCTGGGCGGTGGATTTCCTGCTCATCAACCTGGCGGCGATCATCACCGGGCTCGGCGCCGAGCTGATCATCGGCATCTTCCCGATCACGAAGAATCTGAAGCCACTCTTCCTCGCGATCGCGGGTGGCGTCTACGTTCTCTGGAACGCCACCTACTTCGTCGCATTCTGGTCGGTAACGGGCCAGACGCCAGGTTCTCGCCTGATGCAGGTTCGGTTAGTGACGACGAGCGGAGAGAAGGTCAAACCAGTCCGCGCGCTGGTGCGCTGGATCGGGATGAACCTCGCCATGGTGCCGTTGCCGTGGGGTTTCGTGCCGATCCCGTTCAAGCGCCTGGGATTTCCGGACTGGCTTGCCCACACGCGCGTGATCGAGGTCCAACAGCTGTCGATCGCCGCCGCTCGACAGGAACGATCGCGGGACGCACGCGACAGATCCCAACAAACACGTCCTCCCGCCTCGCCGTAAGCCCGAGTCGAGACTCGGGTCGCAACGATGATGAAATGGGCTTTCCCAAACTCGCCGCGCCCGCCCGCCGCGCGCTGTCAGCCGCCGGCTACCGATCGCTCGATTTTGGCGGTGATCCCGCGATAGGTCTTCGGTAAATCCCTGACGACGGTTCGATGTTGCGGCTTTACAGTCGGGAGCTTCCCCAGGGGTCTTGTCAGCCAGGAAGGTCGCGTGTCATGAAGCCGCGGATTTTCGCGGTCGCTGTCGCTGCTGCGGCGCTGCTTGCTTTGCCGGCCGCGGCCGGCGCGCGGACGTTTACGGTGACCAGCGGTGACGGCTGCGGCGGTGTTGGGACTCTGGAGGCGGCGATCAACGCGGCCAACGCCAGCCCGGGGCTGACACGGTCGACTTCGCGCCGTCGGTGCAGAGCATCGGCCTGGGCTCGTGCCCAATGCGCAGCGCGGAGGGAAACAGCTTCGCTATGTACGTGCGCGACGACCTGACGATCCAGGGGCCCGTGGCGATCTGCGGCCTGCTGTGGGGGCTCGACCAGAGCGGCAATGTCGGCATCGCCGACATGCGGCCGAGCAACGCTTTTCAGATCGCCGTGAACACCGGCTTCCTGCAGGTCGGAGCCTACGGCGACAGCGCCAAGGCGGTGCACGTGACCGTCAACCGCGTCGACGTCCTCCCGGAGGGCACGCCCTCCCAGCCCGGGTACTGGAGCCCGCCCGCCTATGCGCTGGTCAATCCGAACTCGTCGCTGACCGTGAACCGCAGCCGGATCGAGGGGATCATCGACGCGGCGAAGCTGGACCACTCGACCGTTGCGCCGATCGCCGTAGTCACGAACGCGTCCTTCACCCTGCGCGACTCCTACCTGTACAACAACGCCTGGTTCGGTCAGAACGCTAACCTCGACGCGGTCATCACCGCGTCGCGCGGCAGCAACGTCGTGATCGACCGCTCGGTCCTGTACGACACGCGCCGTGACATCGCGGCGATCCTCAGCGTCGGCGGCGACGTGCAGGTCGTCTCCTCGGTGTTTGACAACGGCGGCGGGGTGTCGCTCATGGACGGCGCGACCGGGACGATCGTCAACACGGCGATCGCCTCGCCCCGTGTCGCCCCTGGGTTGAACGCCAGCGTCGCCCAGCAGGGCCTCTCGGTGTCGGACTCCACGGCGACGGTCGACGCCTCGACCATCTCGGTCAAGCAACTCAGCAGCGGGTGCCCCACCGCCGTCGCGGTGGCGCCGGCGTCCGCGATCTACGAGCGCGGCGCGAGTTCGGACCTCACGGTTACCGACAGCATCGTGGCCAGCGGCAACCCGTCCAATCTGCCAGATGCGAGGTTGCCGATCTGGCAGCGCCGCTCGGGCACCGCGACCGCGGTCAACACCTGGACGAACGCCGACCAGTACGGGACGTCCCGCGGGTCGGACTGCACTTTGGTCGACCCGGGCGCGACCACCCAGGCGCCGCTGCCGGCCGGCGTGTTGACCGGCTCCCTCGGGCTATCCCCGAACGTGCTCCAGCACCCCTACCCCGACCAGGGGATCCCCGCGTTCGGGTCCAGGTCGAAGCTCATCGCGATGGCCAGCGGCCCGGTGCTGAACCCGCTCGACGGCCAGCCGATCCAGTACGACGCCTACTCGACGTACCTCCGCGTGCTGAATGAATTCCAGATCGGGGGCACGGCCTGGCCCGGCGCCGACACGCACAAGCGCGTCTCGCCCGGCGGGCTGCGCGACCTCGGGGCCTTGCAGCAGCTTCAGTTCCAGTCGATCCTCAGCGCGGTCGCTGTCAGTTCTAAAGCGCGCCTGCAGTGGACCGAGGCAGGCCAAGCACCCAGCGCGATCACCGCGCACAAGGTACAATACCGGCCGAAGGGGTCGACCGCATGGCTCAACGGGCCGCCCGCCTCGGGGGCCGACACCGGCGTGAACGTCCTCGGCCTCACCAGCGGACGGACCTATCAGTTCCGCGTGCGGGCCGTGGCCGGCAGCAGCGGGCCGGGCCCGTGGAGCAACGTGGCCGAGGCAATCCCGCCGCTGCCGGCGGTGGCGAGCATCGACTACCCCGACGGCACCGGCCGAGTCGGGACGCCAATCGCGCCGCTGCGCGCGCAACTCAGCGGGCTCGTGGGCCCCGTGCGCTGGGGTACGCCCTCCTTGCCCCAAGGCCTCACGATCTCCCCCAGCACCGGGATCATCACCGGAACGGCGCTCGCCCCCGGCACGTTCACGGCGATCGTGACGGCCGCTGACTCGCTCGGGGCGCAAGCGACAACAACGATCGTGATCGTCATCGTGCCCGCGCAGACCCCGATCCCGGCGCTGGTGAGCTACGCAGACATGGTCGGCACCGCGGGGATCACGATCGACGCCGGGTACGCGCACGCGAGCGGCCTGCCCTCCGGCGCCACCTATAGCGCCACGAACCTCCCCTCGGGCCTGCGGATCGACCCGAAGACCGGAGCGATCACGGGCACTCCGGCGCGCGCCGGCACCTACACCCCGCTCGTCAACGCGACCGGCGGCGGCAAGACGACGAGCGCCAACCGCTTCGTCATCAGCGTGCTCGCGCCGGCCGTCCCCGCGCACGTCAGCTACCCGCTCATCCGCGGCCGCGTGGGCCGGCCGATCGGCGACGTGTTCCCCCAACTCGCGGGAATCGTCCACACGACAACGTTCACCCCATCCACGATGCCCCCCGGGCTGACGGTGCTCCCCAGCTCGGGCGTGATCCGCGGCACCCCGCGCAAAGCAGTCCAGGCACGATGACCGTCGTGATGACCGTCTACCACGGCTTCGATGCGCTCCAGACCGTGCTGACCATCAGCATCGCCTCCGCCGCAAACGGCCGTCACGTCTCCTACCCCACCGGTCGCGTCCTGCAAGGCCGGCGCATCGAACCGGTCCGGCCGCACACGACGGGCGTCACCGGCCGACGCCACTACCGCGCCACCGGCCTGCCGTGCGGGCTACAGATCGACCCCCGGACCGGCGTCATCAGCGGCCGCGCGCAACGCGCCGGCGCGAACAGCGCGACCGTCAGCGTCAGCGGCTCGAACGGCAGCGTGAGCACAAAGGCCAGGATCCAGGTGACGAGTGACCCCGCCTACCGTCCGCCGACACCCCAGCCCAATCCACGCCGCGAGGACTCACAGCGACGGACATCCACTCCCCCTCCTGCGTGAATCGGAGCGCGTGATCAGTTGTGTGCGTGGATTCGCCCGATCCGCACGGTTCCGAGATGGCGGCGGCGGGTGAGCGGTGCGCGGGTGGCGAGCTGGAGAGCTGGCGAATCGGGGCGGAGCAGTTGTCCTGTCCCGATGATGATCGCGACTCGGCGGATGAGGCGTTGATGTTGCTCGCGCGATGTGGTCGGGTTCTGGCCGAGGTTTCGTAGTCTCGTCGTGATGAGCGCGCGGATTGACCGGTCGGCTTGGCCTTGCCAGGCCAGGAAGTGCAGTCCGGTCGTTCCGTTGGTGTGGTGGACAACCGTGGCGGTCCCGGCGTAGTGGAAGTCGGGGCCTTTGAGTTCGAAGGCGGTGGCGTCCCCGACTTCGAGTTCGGCTCCCGTGACGAGCATCCCGCCCTCGGATAGGTCGAGGACGCGAGTAGGCCTCGCGGCTTGGTGGAAAGGTCGAAGGCTCGCGATGAGGTCTCGCGTGTCGGTGATGCGCGGAGCCCGGCGCAGGTTGCGCATGGGAAGCACCTCTGTGGATCGTTGAGTGAGCGAGGTGTTCGGCCAGTCCGGACGGATCTTGAGCGCGGCTGTCGATGGGCTTGCGAGAATGCCGGTCACCAGCGAGGCGCTGATCGTGGGCTCGCTCCGACGTTTCCGGTTGCGGCCGGTGTGCTGTGTCAGGTAGTTTTCGTGCGACGGCAGTTCCGTCTTCGGCTTGACGCGGCGCTGCCCGCGCCTGTCAGGCGCGGGCAGCGTGCTCAGGGGTCTGGGCTGCTATTTGCTGTCGGCGATCGGCCGCAGCGTATGCAGTGATTCGCGTGGTTGCGGCGCCGTGTCGAGTGCGATCTCGCTTGGCCACCAAGCTCGCTTGCCGACCAGGACTGTGAGCGCCGGTACCAGCAGCAGCGTGGAGACGATGAACAGGCGAACAGGATTCCGATCGCCATCCCGAATCCCGTCTGCTGCGTGGCGTGGTCGTCGTAGATCATCAGCGATCCGAACGAGATGGCGAGCACCACTTCCACACGGCGACGAGGCACTGACCGACGACGAGATGGCGACGCGCGTCCTGATCGTCGACGACGACCCGCGATTCCGAGCGCTCGCCCGCGCGCTCCTACACGCGGCCGGCCACACCGTCGTGGCCGAGGCCGCCAACGGAACACAAGCGCTAGCGGCGCTCCGTCACGTGCGGCCCGACGCGGCCCTCCTTGACGTGCAGCTCCCCGACACCGACGGTCTCGAACTCGCGCGGGCGCTTGCCGCGAACGACAGCAGCCTCCGGATCATCCTGACCTCCACCGATCCACGCTAGTCACCCGATCCGCGCTAGCCGACAGCCCAGCATTGGCGTTCGTGCCCAAGGACGAACTCGCCACCACGGCACCTCGCGGCGTGGCGTGGTCATGTCCCCACCTTCCAGCACGCGCCGCCTGCTCGCGCCCGGGTGAGTACCGCGTCAACTCCCCAGTCCTTGGTGAGCAGCTTCCCCAACATCTCGGTGGCGTCCACCGTCTTGACCAGCGGTGTGGGCACGCTGTCTGGGGACAGCTTTGCGTCAGCCGGACGACTTCGCGCCCCCGACCCCCGGGGGCGCGAGTCTTACCGCACGGTCCGGGCTAGCGCAGCGACCTGAACGCCGCGCGCATCTCTTCTGAGAAGAGTTGCGGCTGTTCCCACGCGGCGAAGTGGCCGCCTCGGTCGAGCTCGTCGAAATGGATCAGGTTGTGGGGATACGCGCGCTCTGCCCAGCTCCGCGGGGCCTGGTAGAGCTCGTCGGGGAAGACGCTGATCGCGAACGGGATCGTGATGTTCTTGGCGTCGAAGGAGTCGGCCTTGTTCTCCCAATAGAGACGGGCGGCGGAGACCCCGGTGTTGGTCAGCCAGTAGAGCGTGATGTTGTCGAGGATGTCGTCTCGGGTCAGGTCGCCCTGCAGGTCGCCCTGAAGGATCTTCTTGAGGAGCCCGGGCTGGCCGGTGCCGTCGCCGTGGTCGAGCGCGAACGCCGCCAGGTCGACGGGTGAGTCCGCTAATCCGTACAACGTTTGTGGGCGCGTCGCCATGATCAGTGCGTAGGCCACATGCTTGGCATAGAAGTTGCTCAACTGCTCATACGCGCGCCTCTCGTCCCCCGAGAGATCGGATGGCGGCGGGTCGCCGCGCTCGAACCCCGGTACGAGATCGGCCGGAGCAGTCCCCGGCACGTTGGAGTGGATGCCGAGCAACTCCGGAGCGGCCTGTTGACCCATCGTCTGCGTGACCGCCGCACCCCAATCGCCGCCCTGGGCCACAAACCGGGCGTATCCCAAGCGCTTCATCAGCACCACCCACGCACGCGCGATCCGGATGGGATCCCACCCGGTGCTCGTCGGCTTGGCCGAGAAGCCGTGGCCCGGCAGCGAGGGAATCACGAGATGGAACGCGTCCGATGCGCTCGCTCCATGCGCCGTGGGCTTGGTGAGCGGCTCGATGATCTTCAACTGCTCGATGATCGAGCCAGGCCACCCATGCGTCACGATCAGCGGCAGCGCGTCCTCATGCCGGGAGCGAACGTGGATGAAGTGAATGTCCAGCCCATCGATCTCGGTGATGTATTGAGGCAGCGCGTTCAGTTTCGCTTCGCACGCGCGCCAGTCGTAGTCCGTGCCCCAGTAACTCACGAGCTCCTGCATCATCGCAAGCGGCGCTCCCTGCGAGTCGTCGCTAACTGTCTCGCGCTCAGGCCACCGCGTCGCGTTTAACCGCCGGCGCAAATCCGTCAGCTCCGCCTCAGGAAAACCGACCTGAAACGGGCGAATAGCGGTGTTCTCGCCGACCGTCTGTTCTGCAACTTCAGTAGTGGACATCTGATCCTCGTGGGGTCGTGCCGAGCAGCGGAGCCACGGTCACCGGCTGGCCGTCTCCTACCCGCCGCACGATCCTCCCTCGTCCGGCTCCTCGCGCCCGTGAACTCCCTGGTCAACCCCCGGGTCGGAGTCACTCCTGCGCTTCTGCAACTCGCCTAGCGAGGGTTGACGTTCCTGACGAAGACCAGCGTGCCGCGTCGGCCTTTGACCTTGTAGAGCCCGTAGCTTCTCAGCGTCGTGTCACCGTTTCGATCGAAGCTGTAGGTGCCGATTGCCGAGTGCCGGTCCTTGGTCGCAACGAGCGCCTTGAGAATCGCGGGACGGCTGTGTCCGTTGGATCCCAGGCCCGCAATGGTGTCCAGCCCGAGCTTCATCGCTTCATAGCCGTAGATTGCGTAGGGGTCGGGGTTCGAGGCACCGTATTCGGCCTTGTAGGCCGAGAGGAATGCGGGCCCTCCGGGATAAGCGTTCAGCGGTAGGTTGAGAACCGTGCACTTGAATCGACGCCCGATTGAAGCCGGGATTCCGTGCGCTACTGGATCGGTGAACGAGCTCAGGCAGATCCCGTCGCCGCCGTAGAGCTTCGCGCGGGGGATCGCCGCCGCGACGTCCTCGGTGACGAGCACGGCATTGCGCGCGCTGATGCCCGCGAACATGAAGCAATCGACGTGCTCCGCTTGGAGCGATCGGGCGTACGTGCGGTCGCTCCGGGCGGTCGGGTCGATGCCGATGCTGCTGACGATGCGCACGCCGTAGCGGTGCCTGAGGGATTCCATCAGCGCGGCGAGTCCGTGGCCGTAGGCCTGCTGGTCGTTCGCGATCGCCACCCGGCGACAACCGTCGCTGTGCATCGCCGTCAGCAGCGCGGCGGCCTGCACAGTGTCGCGCGCGGAGATCCGCAGGTACGTCCGCTCACCCGATGGGTAGAACTTCGACGGCTCGCCTGGCGCGCTACCGGGATCGTGCGTGGTGAGGCCGACATACGCGTTGTCCGGGCTCACCTGCGGCACGTTCGCTTGGTTCAGGATCGGGATTGAGACTTCGCTGCACCCTGAGTTGAACTCGCCGACGTAGTAGACAGCGTTCGAATCCGCGGCAGCCCTCCGTGCATTTGCTGCACACCGCGCGGGATCCCACTTGCCTGCCGCGGCGGTCGAGTCGTCGAGCGAGACGTAGTGGATCGCCCAGGGCCCGGCGCTTCCGCCAGCCTGCTTGAGCGCAAGCTTGATCCCATTCACGATCGCAACGGCTTGGGCTGCAGCGGGGCCTTGGAGCGGCATGCTCGAATAGACATCAAGCACTTGCTTGCCGGCGCTCGCGCCTGAGCCTCCTGGCGCGCTCCACATCGCCAATCCCGCGAGGCACAAGGCGACCCGGCCACGCACTACAAGCCTCTTCGGCACAACCGACCTCCGTATTCGGGGCAGTCATCGGACATTAGATGACTACAAGCAAGACACCACCGTGCGCTCGATCCTTTCCAGGTAGCTGAAAAGACGACCACCGTTGGCCATCTGAGCTTCACCGCAACTGTTAGTTTAGTTAGCGCCAGCCGAGTGCCGGCGCAACGTGGGTCAGGATGTTCTCGATGACGTGGGCGTTGTATTCGACGCCGAGTTGGTTGGGCACGGTGAGCAGCAGCGTGTCCGCCGCCTGGATCGCCTCGTCGACCCGGAGCTGCTCAACGAGCACGTCGGGTTCGGCTGCATAGGAGCGCCCGAAGATCGCGCGCGTGTTCTCGTCGATCATCCCGATCTGGTCGTGGGAGTCGCGGTCGTCGCCGAAGTAGGCCCGGTCGGTGTCGGTCGTGAGCGCGAAGATGCTGCGGCTGACCGACACCCGTGGCTGGCGGTCATGCCCGGCCTCGTTCCACGCCTCGTGGAAGACCTCGATCTGCTTGCGCTGCTGGACGTGCAGTGGCTCGCCGGTTTCGTCGTCCTTCAGCGTCGAGCTTTGCAGGTTGAGCCCGAGCCGGGCCGCCCAGATACCGGTTGCGTTCGATCCCGAGCCCCACCAGATCCGCTCTCGCAAGCCAGGCGAGTGCGGCTCGAGCCGCAGCAGGCCCGGCGGATTGGCGAACATCGGCCGCGGGTTTGGCTGCGCGAACCCGTCGCCTTCCAGAACCTTGAGCGCGAGCTCGGCATGCTGGCGCGCCATGTCGCCGTCGCTGTCGCCGTCAGCTGGCGTATAGCCGAAGTACCGCCAGCCATCGATCACTTGCTCGGGCGACCCCCGACTGATCCCCAACTGAAGCCGGCCACCGGCGATCAGGTCAGCCGACCCGGCGTCTTCGGCGAAGTACATCGGGTTCTCGTAGCGCATATCGATCACGGCGGTACCAATCTCGATCCGCGACGTCCTCGCGCCAATCGCCGCCAGCAGCGGGAACGGCGACCCGAGCTGACGCGCGAAATGGTGAACTCGGAAGTACGCGCCGTCGGCGCCCAATTCCTCCGCTGCGACCGCAAGCTCGATCGATTGCACAAGCGCATCCGCCCCCGAGCGCGTCCGCGAGTGAGGACTGGGGCTCCAGTGACCGAAAGACAGAAATCCGATCTTCTTCATGCGTTCTTTGAATCAGCCGGAACGAAAACAAAACGAGCAATCCTTCACGGAGCCAGGCTAGCGACGCGCGACCCGGTTGCACACGATGCCATCAGCGCAGATCTCATGCATGGCTGGCTTCCGTGACGGGGTGGGAGTCGCGGCGCGGGGCCCGGTCCGCTGCGTTTCTCAACCAGTCGTCGAAACGGGTGTTGCCGACGCGTGAGTTATGGCCCGGGGGGAGGGTCCGCTCGCTCAGTGCCGCGGCCTCCTGGATCAAGTGCGCAGTTGCGTCGGGCTGCGAGATGGTGACGGTGGACATGTGCCGAGTCCTTCTCGTGTGGTGGTGGGTTAGGCGGCCACATGCACGCACGCGTTCAGCGAGTTACACGTCGACTTTGTCGGTCGCGTCATGAACTACACGCCCGCCGAAGGAGAATCCCGTGGCAGTCGAGCAGTTCGTCGCGAACGTGCTCCGTAGTGCACACGAGACGGCGGAGAGTGACAACAACCTGGACGAGGCGCGGGCGATCTTGCACGTAGCTAACTCGTTCGCATCTGAGCTAGAAACCACAAGCCCCGAATTCGACCGCGTTCGCTTCATCGAAGCGGCCACGGGGCTGTGATCGCGCCGGAGCCGCACGCCGGCGAGACCGTCGAACTCTCCGCCATGGACTAGCACCGCCACCGACCACCGCGCCCCGCGACGACCCGACGTGAACATCGACGCGCGGCGCGGCGCGTCGGTTCGTGTACCAGAGTCCCAACCGAGAGTCGCAAGATTCGGTTGACGATAGATCGGCAGCCGATATAAGATGTCACCGGTGGCCCGCACCGAAACACCTCACACCGACGAACCAACCAAGTCGGAGGCGCTGTCAACCTTCGGCCGCTACGCCGGCCCGGCGACGCTGATCATGTCCAGCCTCGCCGACGGAACGAAGCACGGATACGCGCTGACGAAGGACATTGAGCAGTTCGCCGATGTCCGCATCGCTCCGGGCACTCTCTACGAGGCGCTCGCTCGGCTCGAGCGCCAGGGCCTGATCGAACCCGTCGAGAGCCATGATCGTCGCCGCCCGTACAGGCTGACCGCAGACGGCGCGCTTGCCCTCCGAGTGCATCTCGATTCTCAGCGACGTGTCGCCGATGTCGGGCTGCGGCGCCTCGCCTCGAGCGCAGGGACCGGATGACCGACGCTTCGGACCCGGCTGCGACACGCGCAAAGCGCCTGCTGCGCTGCTACCCGCGAGGGTGGCGGGCACGGTATGGCGAGGAGTTCGCGCAACTGCTGATCGATGACATGTCAGAGCGTCCGCGCTCACTGACGCGTACAGCAGACGTGGTCAGGACCGGCTTGCTGGCCCGCGTTGCCAGCACGGGACTGGCAGGGGACGCACTCGAGCCTGAGCAGCAGATCCGCTCTGGTCTGGCGGCTGTCGCTTGCGCCTTGATTGCGTTTCTGGCGGTAGGCGTCGCGATCTGGTCCCAGTTGACGGTCGGTTGGCAATGGTCGGCACCGGCCGCGCCGGCCACCAAGGCCGCCATGCTGGTCATGTCCACCGTGATTTTCGTGTTTGTCGTGCTCGCGCTGCTTGCCGCGATCCCACTGGCTTGGACGCTGTGCCGGACCTGTGTTCGCGGGCGAGCGCGCGGTCTCGTATCGCCGGTGATATCTGTTGTGGTTGGAAGCGTCGTACTGGTGGTCGGCAGCATCCACTTCGGCCACGGGTGGCCCGGCACGGGCGGTCATCCGTGGGCTGGGCGGGACGTCGTTCCGGTTGCGGTCGCTCGGTTTTGCTGGGCTGCGACGCTGTGGATCACGTCCTACTGGGCGCATCCGGGCGCGCTCGCGTCGTTCCCGACGTCCGAGATCGCCTGGATGGTGGTGAGCCCGATCGCGCTCCTTGCTGTCCTGATTGGTGCAGCCAAGACGCTCCGTCGGCTCTCGCTCTCGCCTCGAGTCCTCCGCTACGAGTCGTGGCTTGGTACGGCAGCCGCCCTGGCCATGGCCGGCTTCCTTGCCGGCGCGAGCAGCTGGATCATTTCCGGTGGGCCGGCGCCCCGTGGCCTGTTCCGGGTAGGTGCAATCGATTCGGTCGGGGTCGCAGTGATGGCTGCGGCATTGATCCTCGCCTTCCGAGCTGCCCAGCGCGCGCTTACCGCGAGCCTGATCCGCTCCCGGACGAACTAATTGGCCAAGGCGTCCGGCGGCGAGCCGGCGTGCATCGCTTCGTGTGCTTCGGGTTCCGTAGCGTAGCCGCGCAGGTTGGTGATCTGCCCGTCGTGGACCTCGGCGACGAGGAACCGCTCCGGCGGTCCGAGCTCGTCGTCACCAACACGGTGCACGTGCGCGAGGACGCGGTCGCCCTCTTCGACGAATGCGCTGACCGACACCTCGCCGTTGGCGAGCAGGCCGATCCGCATCCGCTCGAGCGCGGCGGTGCGTCCTTGGCAGCGCGGGATGTGGCCGTCCTCGTCGGCGAGGCCCTGCCAGTCGATGTCGGCCGCCAGCATCGATCCGAGCTCGTCGAACCGTCCCTCCGACGCGGCCGTGAACGCGGCCGTCACGGTCCGCATCGCGGCTCCCATCTGCGAGGTCGGGATTGCGCTGTCCGCTTCGTCGGTCAACGGGGCCGACGGCTCGGATTGCTCGAGTGCCTCCAGCAGCTCTTGCGCTTCGCGTTGGCCGTGGTGCTCGGCCCATCCAGCCGGGGTGGCGTCATAGCCGCTGTCGTGGCTGTTCGGGTCCGCGCCGTGATCGATCAGCAGACTGATCACAGGAACGTTTCCGCGCATCGCGGCCTCGTGCAGCGGCGCGGTCCGCGGACCGCGCGTTGACATCGAACCCCAGCTCGATCAGCATCGCGACCGCCTCATAGCTGTCCTGGCCAGCCGCGCGAACCAGCTGGTCCGGGCACCGCTCGATCGCGCGCTCGGCGCAAGCCGGGATCGGCCGCGAGCAGTCGCTCCACGGTGCCGCGGTCACCAGCCATCGCGGTCGCGACCAGCTCGTCGACCGCGTCGTGCTCCCAGGACGCGCCCGCGTCGACCAACACGGACACGACGTCCATGTGCCCCGCGAGCGCCGCCTCCTGCACCGGCGAGCGTCCCTGATAGATCGGATGCTTCGACCCCGCGGCCCGTCAGGATCGACCCCGCGGGCAAGCAGCCGGCGTACCCGGTCGGTGAACCCGTGACCGGCCGCGGCCATCAGCAGATCCTCGACCATCTCCCGCGGTGAGTCCTGCCGCTCGCCCAGCAGCCGCCGCCACGGCCCGCCGTCGCCGATACCCAGCCCGAACTCGAACAGCAGCTCGAGCCAGTCCTCCTGCGGTCCGATCCCCACCGCGGTTGTAGAGCGCCTGCCCATCGTTCGCGTCAGCGCCGGCCTCCAACAGCAGACGCGCGAGCGCAAGCTCCTCCGGTGTGCAGCGGCAAGCGCCCCGCCACCCCCGAGCGCGCCGGTCAGCGCGGTGAACGGCGGGACCAGCCCCTCCCACAAATATCCGGCGTTCGGATCCGCCCCGTGCTCCAACAGCAGCCGCGCGACCCCGACCGCCGAGCGACCTGGCCCGAGCGGCACGCGCGAGTAGGTCAGATACAGCAGTGGCTCCCATCGGTGCGGGCCGCCCACCAGCGAGGCCTGGGCCGGGTCGCGGGCCAGCAGCTCGCGGGCAGCGTCGACCTCGCCGGTCGCGGCGATCGTGTGGATGCTCGCGCGCGCCAGCCACTCGTGCTCCTGCAGCAGCAACTGCGCGCGCCGCAGCCGCTCCGCGTCATCGTCGCCGTAGGTCAGGCACGCCAGCCGCAGGAACTCGTCGACCACCGCCTGCTCGTCGGCCAGCGGGCCACCGACCGGCTCGTTATGTGGGGAGCGCGCGTAGCGCGCGACCAGTTCCAGGTGCGCTTTGAGCTTGGGCCAGCTTGAGAACCCGAACTGGCGGGCGATCACCAGCTGCGCGTCGGTGCGCGTGAAGCCGCGGCAGCTCCGGTGAGCCGGGCTGGGCGTCAGACAAGCGCGGGTGGAACTCGCGCACGACCTCGGCGGCGCCTCCGTCACCGGCGCGGACTGCGCGCTGGAACGACTTCGCGCCCTTCTTGAGCTGCTCGAGGTTGGCGTTGCCGGGAAGACCGCGGGGTGGCACGAAGGCCTCCTTTCACCAGGGCCCGGAGTCCGCAATCGCAGGCCGGAAAGGAGACACCGACCACAAGCACCACCATCACCTGCAGGTGGGCTTCGCCCTTTCCGCGGACCGGCAGCGACCTGCGCGCACCCCGATCATAACCCGCCACACAACCCCCCCCCCCAACAACTCCCCCGATCGCCACGTAGGACGGTGGAGTAGTGTGAACGCGGGACCGGTGGTGGCTGACGCGAGCGACGAGGTGCAGACCATGAGCGACGAGATGACTCCAGTCGTTCCGGCGTCGCATGGCGGCATCGGGGATCGGATCGTCAGGGCTGGCCTGAAGGTCGCCCTGCGGACCAGTCTCCTCGTGAGCCCTCGACCGGCGACGCTGCTGTTACGCAGGGTGTTCGCCGCCGGCGGAGCACGCACCGCCGCGGGACTGGAAAAGCATGCGCCCGCCGCTTCGAGTGTGGTGTCGCTGATCGACGAGCGCTACGGCCCCGATCCCGACATGGTGCTCGACGTCTTTCGCCCGGCTTTGGCAAGCGGGGCGCTGCCCACGGTGATGTGGGTGCACGGCGGCGGTTTTCTCGGTGGTTCCAAGGAAGAGCTCTCGAGCTATTTCAAGCTTCTGGCAAGCCACGGCTACACGGTCATCGCTCCTCGCTACTCCCTGGCTCCGGAGCATCGCTATCCGACGCCTACCCGACAGGTGGTGCAAGCGCTCGACTACGCCCAGAGCAACGCCGAACGCCTGCAGCTGGACCCGAACCGAGTCGTGATCGGGGGCGATTCCGCTGGAGCGCAGATCGCCGCCCAGGTCGGCGCCCTCGTGACCACACCCGGCTACGCCGATGCCGTCGGCGCCACCCCGACGATCACTCCGGAGCAGCTGCGCGGACTCGTTCTCGCCTGCGGCCAGTACGACGTCCAGCTGCCTAGCGACGTGAGCACGGCGGCGGGCCGCAAGTACTTCCACACCGTGCTTTGGGCGTATTCGGGCAAGCGCAACTTCCTCGACGATCCTGCCTTCGCGACCCTGTCGGTGGCTGAGCACGTGACATCAGCGTTTCCTCCGGCGTTGCTCACGGTCGGGAACATCGACCCGCTGAGGCCTCACTCTGAGCGCCTCGCCGAGAAGCTGCGCGCTCAGGGAGTTGAGCCCGAGACGCTGTTCTACCCCGATGACTACCAACCGCCGCTCAACCATGAGTACCAGTTCGACCTCGACACCGACGCCGGCCAACTGTTCCTCGAGCGGATGCTCACGTTCCTGCAGCTGCACCTCCAACCGCCGGCCAAGGCATAGGTCGGTGCAGGCGAATCTTGCAGAGTGGCGCCAGAGCTGCGGCGAACTACGCAAGCACCGCAGTAGTTGGCTCGGTGACGTACGCGGGCCCGACTGTTGATCATGGCGGGCTAGGTCGGGATTAGGTTGTACAGCTGACGCACTGTCAGGCTGCGTCGCAGGGAGGAGATGCTCGTGTTCGGCATGGGACGTATGGACCGCCAATGGTCACGCAGGTCGCATTCACAGCGCAGGGCTTTGCTCGTCGTCGCCGTCGTCGCAGCGACGTCGGCGGCTGCGGTGCCGATCGTCTCCGCTAGCGCCCCCTCGGCGGTTCCGAGCAAGCCGGCGCGCGTCGCGAGCCGGGACGGACTTGGAATACAGCCGGGCAAGATCAAGCACGTGTGGCTGATCATCCTTGAGAACAAGTCCTATGACGCGACGTTCACGGGCTTGAACAAGAACACGTACCTGTGGCGGACGCTGCCCGGGCAGGGTGTGCTGTTGAAGAACTATTACGGTACGGGGCACTTCAGCTTCGACAACTATCTGGCGTCGGTGAGTGGCCAGGCGACGCAGCCCGACACGCAGGCGGACTGCTACTTCTACAAACACTTCGCGGGACACGTCGACACCTCGGGGTCGCTGAAGACGAACTCCAACTACGGTCAGATGACCTCCGCCCAGGGCCCGAACGGAGCGATCGGCGCCAACGGCTGCGTCTACCCGGCCAGCGTGCCGACGCTGTTCAAGCAGCTCGACGCGGCCAAGGTGAGCTGGAAGGGATATGCCCAGGACCTTGGCAACCCCGACCCGAGCCCCCCGCAACATGACGCCGGCACGCGTTATTGCGGCGCTCCGTACGCGTCCCCCGGTCCCGCAAACAGCACGGCGCAGAGCAACCCGGCGATTGCGAACGCGACAGACCAGTATCTCCCCAAGCACTTTCCGTTTCCATGGTTTGAATCGATCCTGAAGTCCGGCGACTGCAACTCGAAGCACATCGCCAGCCTGTTCGACTCCAGCAACGGTCTGTACCGCGATCTGCAACGTGAGGCGACGACTCCGGCCTTCAGCTGGATCACGCCGAACATGTGCAGCGACGCCCACGACGCGGTGTGCCACGGCAACAACCTCTCGGGCGGGTTCTCTGGGCCGAACACAGCGAGAGCGCCGGTGAACTACACCGGCGGGCTGTATGCCGCCGACCTGTTCCTCAAGCACGTGGTCCCCGAGATCGAGAAATCGGCCGCGTTCAAGGACGGCGGGCTGATCGACATCACCTTCGACGAGGCGTACCCGGCGTTCACCTACACCGGCGACAGCTTCGCGAACTCGAAGCTCGTCCGACCGAACGCGGCGACGTCGATCGCGGATGCCTCGGCCGCCGAGACCCTGTTCGGCCGCCGCGTGCACTTCGAGCCGACCGGGCCGAACACGCCGCTGGCCAAGGACGCTCACGGCAACGAGCTGTACCCCGGTCCCGGCTTTAACTCGTACATTCATCGCCCAAGCAACTGTGTTCAACAGAAGATCCCGCGCCTGCCGGCAGGGACCTGCATCCTCGGCGGTGGAACCGCTGTCAATACGCCGGGGGCGCGGCCCGACTCCGCGGCGACGGCGGCGGCGGGCAGCGCGACGATCGCCGATAACGCGGCGGTCGCGACCGACCCAGGACGCTCGGTCACCGGCGCCGGCATCCCGGCGGACGCGTTCGTCGGCACGGTCACCGACACGCCGGTCAACGCAACCGCTCCGAACGGGAGCGGTGGGTTCGCGGACGTCGGCTCGTTCACGCTCGTGGACTCCGCCGGGCGCATTCTGCGGACGACCGCCGCCGTCAGCGGAGTCGTGCTCGGAGCGCAGACCCGTGCGACTGACCCGCTGTATGACGCGAAAGACGCGACGACCGGCGGTGGAGACACCGGCAGCGTGCTGATCAGCCCCTACATCCACCCGCACACCACGAGCACCGGCTTCTACAACCACTACAGCTGGCTGCGCACGATCGAGGACCTCTTCAACGTCAGCCGTGTCTCCAAGGGCCTGGACGGTCAGGGTCACATCGGTTACGCCGCCCAGCCAGGACTCGCGCCGTTCGGCGTCGACGTGTTCAACCACCTCCAGGGCCAGCCCGTGCCCCGGTCAGGCAGGTACGGCGGAGTCCCCGGCTGGATCCCGAAGTCCGCCCTCCCAGCGCACCGGACCCTCCAAGCAAGCGGTGCCCACCCAGTAGTCGCGATCCAAGGCGACACCGTCAAGGTGGCTGTCCGCGACGCGAAGGTGCTCGCGAACGTCGTCGGACCGACCGTGCCGCACGCAGGCCGAGTCCCGATCCCGACCACCAGCCCGTGCATGTTCACGATCACGTTCACCGCGGCTTCCAAAGCGATCCCGCTCAGCCGGCGAGCGTTCACGATTGTCGATGAACTCGGTCACGTCCACCACCCGCTAGTCACGACCATCGATGGTGGCGCACCACCCCAGCGGCTCTCACCCGGCACGACCCTGTCGCTGAGAGTGCACGACGTGCTGCCGACCGGCAACGGCACCCTGCAGTGGGCACCCAACGGCCCGCGGCCGATCGTCGCCTGGGACTTCAACGTCGAGATCGACTGACCGGGAGGCGCTCGCGCAGGTCGTCGCAACGTTCGCCTCCCCCACAAGCTAGTCGATCTGCCACCAGCGGCCCCTCGCGGCTCGCCACTCGATGGCGGCGCGTGACGGGCTGGTGACGGTCGTCTGTCACCATTTCGGTTGGATTCGTGTCAGCTCGAAAGCTTCAGCATGTGACGTTGAGGAGCAGATCGAGGATGGAGGTCGGCGATGGAGCGTAAGTGGTGGACCCTGGTCGCTGTTTGTATCGGTACGTTCATGCTGCTGCTCGACGTCACGATCGTGAACGTCGCGTTGCCGAAGATCGAGGCCGGGCTGGGGTCCAGCTTCACCGACTTACAGTGGGTTGTTGACGCCTATGCGCTGACGCTCGCGGCGCTGCTGCTGACGTCGGGCTCGCTCGCCGACATGGTCGGGCGGCGGCGGATATTTGTGATCGGGCTGGTGGTCTTTTCATCGGCTTCGCTGCTCTGCGGGGTCGCGCAATCGCCGCTGATGCTCAACCTCTCGCGCGGGGTACAGGGGATCGGCGGGGCGATGATGTTCGCGACCTCGCTCGCGTTGCTGGGGAACGCGTATCGGGGGCGGGACCGCGGCGTCGCGTTCGGGGTTTGGGGCGCGGTCACTGGCGCAGCGGTGTCGATCGGACCGGTGATCGGCGGGGCGCTCACGGACGCGCTTAGCTGGCGCTGGATCTTCCTCGTCAACGTCCCGATCGGCGTCCTCGCGCTCGCTCTGACGCTGTCGAAGGTCGGCGAGTCGCGCGATCCACAGGGCGCCCGTCTCGACATCCCGGGCTTCGTCACCTTCACCGCCGCGCTCGCAGCGCTCGTGTTTGGCCTGATCGAGTCGAGCCGCAAGGGCTGGGGCAGCGGACTCGTCGAGGGCTGCCTCGTCGCGAGTGTCCTGCTGATCGCAGCGTTCGTGATGGTCGAGCGTCGCAGCCGTGCGCCGATGTTGGATCTCTCGCTGTTTCGCCGTCGGGCGTTCGACGGCGCGTCAATCGTCGCGTTCACGCTATCTGCGTCGATCTTCGCGATGTTTCTGTACCTGACCTTGTACCTTCAGAACATCCTCGGCCTCTCGCCGTTGGGTGCAGGTGTACGCCTGCTGTCGCTTTCGGGCGCGATCCTCGTCACGGCGTTCATCGCCGGACGGCTCACGACCGTCGTACCGGTGCGATTGTTGATGGGCGCTGGGCTCGCGCTCGTCGGTCTGAGCCTGCTGCTGATGCGCGGCGTGACGGTCTCATCGGGCTGGACGCACCTGCTCCCGGGGTTTCTCGTCGGAGGCGTCGGCGTCGGCCTGATCAACCCGCCGCTCGCCTCGACCGCGATCGCGGTCGTCCCGCTCCGTCAGGCGGGCATGGGATCCGGGATCAACAGCACCTTTCGCCAGGTTGGCATCGCCACCGGAATCGCCGCACTCGGTTCGATCTTCACTAGCGAGGTCCGCGCGCAGGTGAACTCCGGCCTGCACGCCGCACATCAAGGGGGCTCGCACGCGATCGCGACGGCGATCTCAAGCGGTGAGACCCACCAAGCGATCGCGCATGTGCCGCCGCAGGCGCGCGCGATCGTCGGCGAGGTGGCGCGCGCGAGCTTTGTGGCGGGCCTCAACGAGATCTTCCTCGTCGCCGCGATCGTGGCGCTCGTCGGCGCAGGCGCCTCGTTGCTGTTGATCCGGTCGCGCGACTTCGTCGCGCAGACCGATAAGCAGCCGGACGGACGACCCGCCGAAGCACCCGAGCCGGCGCGAGCCTGATTGGTTCGCGCGCTATCCGATCCGGAACGCTCTGGCACGGGCTTGGGCCATCATCCAGGCTCGCCCTGGTTGCGCCGGGGGGAGAGCTCCGGCGCCGCCACCGCCGGGGAGGCTTGCAGGGTCGTTGCCGACCCCGAGCAGGCTGCGCGTGAGCTGCTGGGTGCTATCGAGCAAATCGTCGAGCGCCCGCGCCAAGTGCGCCGCCGTTACCACCGACTGCTCGGGGTCCTCGGCCAGCGATTCGAGCACCGCCCGGCGCAGCAGTTCCTTGATGAAAGACGCGGTCACCCCGTCAGTGCGCTCGACGATCTGTGCGACCTCGGCGTCGGATAGATGCAGGGGTAGCGAGCGTCCATAGAGCGCCAGCAAGCGCCTCCGGGCGTCGCCGTCCGGAAGATCGATCTCGACGGCGACATCGACGCGACCGGGCCGGGCTGCCAGCGCAGGCTCGAGCAAATCGGCTCGGTTCGTCGTCAGCACGAACAGGAGGTCAGCGTCGGCGGCGGCACCGTCCATCGCGTCCAGGAGGTCGAACAGGACCGGGCTCGTCCCGGGACCGAAGCTTCGATCCTCCGCAACGAGATCGACGTCCTCGAGCACGACGACCGCCGGCTGAAGGTCCCTGGCGAGCTCTGCGGCGGAGCCGATTGCATGCAGGGCCCTACCTGTCAGGAGCAGCCTGGTGTAGCCAGCCATCTGCCCGATCAGGTAGCGCATCGTGTGCGTTTTGCCGGTCCCCGGCGGACCGTAGAGCAGCAGCCCGCGCTTGAGATGCTGGCCTGCCTCGAGAAGCGCATGACGGTGCGTGGCGACCCCGAGCGCGTGCCGCTCGACGCGGGTGAGAACGGACTCGGGAAGGACGACATCATCACGGGTGGTGATCGGAACCTCGCTGAACTCGAGCGCAACGCCCATCGGGGTCGGGCGAACGTCGAGGACCTGCCCGCGATACACGTTCAGCTCGCTGCGCAGCTCGGCAAGCCGCGAGTGGACGGCTTGCGCCTCCCCGACAGGCAAGCCGGCGATCTCGAGCTCCAGGCCTGGCTCGTGCTCCGTCGGTCCGTTGACCATCACCACGTACTGCCCACGCTCGTCGGCCACGAGCAGCACGGCCATCAGCAGGCAGGCCAGAGTCGAACCAGGCCCATTCGGCAGATCGACCAGTGGCGGCGCCGTGAGCCGCAACGGAGGCAATCCGTCCCCGCTGAGAAGTTGTCCGAGCCTCACGCCACCGTAGTGAGGGGGCAATGTGATCCCGTGCACCACAACCTCTCGACCAGGCTCCCGCGACCAGATATCGAGTGCCGTTTGCAGGTTGACGTGCTCAAATGGCGACAGCGAGCGCGTCACCGCTGAGCGCTCCAGCGCCTCAGCGCCAAGGAACTCAGCCAACAGCACGACGACCTCGTTGGCTCGAGCGCTGTCGGCTTCCTCAGAATGAATCCACTCGAGAAACGACCGAAACCTAGCCGCGAACTCGCGCGCGTCCGAATCGGACACGCCCGTCACGCCCGCACCACCGAATCGTCGTGACTCACCATCACAAGCCACGATACGCCCGCGTGACTGGGATGGTAGACAGCCAGTGGCGCTACCAAGATGTGATCGTTATAGGAGTTCAGAATCGAGGAAACGCCGCTTCGGCGAAACTCGATCCAGCCCCACTCGTCGTAGACGAAGATGTTGCCCCGTCCGCGGATCATGAGATACGCGAACGCGCCGACGCAGATGCCGAGAAAAGCCAGCCAGACAGCGGTCCGATCCCTATGCCCGACCCGGGCGACCAGCGCCGCGGCGCCTGAGCGCTCGCCGCGCACAGTAGCCGCCGCGCCAGTGATCATGACATGACAGCCAACGGTCGCGATTCAGCCGCCGACCCGGACCGTAACCCTGGCAGGCATCGTGATTCGCCCAGCTTTGCGGGCAATGGAAACGCCGATGGCCATTCGGACATTCTCTAGCACAGCGCACTCGCCGAAGGGGCACAGAGCGGCCGCTCACGGCACGGTTACGGTTGCGCCGGCCAGCGCGGGCAGCGCACGCAACGTCGTACCCCAACGCGCGCGGAACACAACTTCGACGAGGCCACGGCCGAGGATCGCGTCGAGATACCCCTGATGCCACGGACCTTCGGCGACTTTGCGCCATTCACGCGGCCCGCTCTGCACTCGCAGCACGCAGCCGGGACCGGGGTTCGAGCGCAGGAAGTCGATTTGCAGCACTGTGTCAGGCCCGTCATGGTTCGCGCAGATCCGCGCGAGCGTGCCGGTGAGCGCTGCGATACCGCTTTCCTGCACTGTCTGCGGCTCCTGACCAGCACGGACGCGAGGACGCCGACGCCGCCCTGCGGCCTTGCCGAGGTTATGGGCGGATTTCGAGCCGGTCGTCATGAAACGTCAGCCATGAAGATCGGACAGCCCGATCCGGTCTTTAGCAGCCCCAATGACTCTCCGCTACCGCCAGGCAGTTGGTTCACAGCGCCGCAGGTATTGGGCGCTCGTCTTGGCGGCGTCAGGGCCTCGCGTCGGCGAGCCGGGCGCTAAGTTCCCAGAGGTCCTGTGCGAGGTTGTTGTCCAGGGCCTGAGCGCTGGGGCGACCACTTTCTCGTCCACGATGCACTCGCCGGTTAGCGCAGCGGCGTCGTCAGACAGCGCAAGCCAGATCAGCGAGCGGGCGCCATGCTCCGGGGCGCGAAGGAACGGCCCGCCGAGGGGGCGGCTGTGAAGGTCAGCGGTGTTGGCGAGGTTCGGCGTTACTGGCTTCGTCGGAGACGTCGGCTAGAAACGCCGCGAGCGCGGCGTGAGTCTGTTTTGGGCGCTCGATTTGTGGGACATGTCCGCAGTCCAGCTCAAGATGGCGGGCACGCGGAAGCGCGTGCGTGACGTGGCGCGCGAACGCGATTGGTACGAGCTTGTCTTGGCGGCCCCAGACGAACAGCGCGTCAGGCGCCAGCGTCTGGAGTCGAGTCCAGAAGCCCCGCTCGCCGTGAGGTTCTTCGAGATATATGTGGCGAGCTGCGGCGTAGAACGCGGCGCGGCCGGCGGGTGTGAGGTAGGCGCGCAAGAACTCGTCGACGCCCGCAGCAGTCCAGCCCTGATCGGCACCCGGGATGAGGCGATGAACGATCGCCTCGACGACGGGTCTCGGCGCTAGTTGCACGAGCCCGAGCTCTGGCCGTGTCAGACGGAGCAGTGGAATCCACGGCCGGTCGCGTCGCCAGGCCAGTGAGGGAGCGAGCAGCGCGAGACGGCCGACACGGTCGGGATGGCGCAACGCGATTTCCAGAGCGATGCGCCCGCCGAGGCTGTTGCCAATCAGATGGACTCTGTCCAGTTCCAGGGCGTCGAGCAGACCGATGCCGGCGGCGGCGAAGAAGCGCGCGTCGTAGGCGGCACCAATTGGCTTGTCGGAGTCACCGAATCCCGGCAGATCGACGGCGATAACGCGAAACCGTCGGGCGAGCGCCGCGACCGTGGGCAGGAACGACCCCTTGGTCCCTCCGAGGCCATGCAGCGCCAGCACGGCCGGACCAGTGCCGGCTTCCACGATCGATAACCTCGCGCCGGATGTGGCGATTGTGCGAAACCGCAGGCGCCCAGGCTCTGTCGCCCCGCTTGTCGCAGCCAGGAACCCAACGCCGACATGCAGGTTGCGGCGGACGGATAGACGCCCCGACTGGTATGCGCCCATGCCGCTGCGTGCGTCGGCGGCAATGCGCGCCCACGTCTCGCCGTCAGCGGTGAGCACCGCGTCCGGCCGCCGGTCCGCGGGAGCGATCGAGGCCGCGCCGTCCCCCACGATGACATCCCAGGCACCCTCATCGCTTATGGCGACCCGGATCCGGGTCCGGCGACGACGCGCGTCGAAGACGGACGGGTCGAACCGGCCAACAAGGGTTTGTATCGGCGTCACAGGCATCACGCCGCGAGCTTAGATGCCCTCTGGCTTCGCGCGACGGCGTCGTCCACGCAGATCCTGAGCGAAGGCAAAGTCGCCTCGCTCAGGCTCGGGGACGCGATGGTCTTGGAGCTCGGAGACGACGGTCGAATCCGACGGATCAGACCGCATCTGCGTCCTTGGCTGGCGCTCACCGCGCTGGCGATCATGTTGGGACCCAAGGTCGGTCGCCATCCCGGTGTCGTCGTGCGGGCCTTGCGACGGGGCTGACGCCTGGGCTCGTTGCTCACGCCTTCGTGATGGCGTCGCCCGGCCGCACCACGCCGCCAACGATCACTCTCGTGTTGATCCCACGGAGATTGAGTTCGCGGCCGCCCGGCGAATTGACGAACTTCAACGCGTCGACGCCGAACCGGCGAGCGAATGTTCCGCACCCGGTGTGAGGCTCCGCGGTCACCTCGATTACGGCCGAACCGACAGAAAGGCGGGCTCCGGGAGGAAGGTTCGCGTAACTCAGGTCGAGATCGACGTACAGCTGATCTCCCGCCAGCCCGCCGTGATCGTCACAGCCGGCCACGAGCGCGGCGACCCGCGCGTTCATGAGCGTCAGCTGCGCCTCCGGGTTCGGCGCCGTGCCGCCCCGGGCGACGCTCCATTTGTCCCCGACCAGGCCGGTATCCGTGCTCAGCTCGGCCTCGGCGAGGACCTCGCGCTGATCGTCGGCCGGGCGCCTTGCGATCAGCTCGACGCGTCCGTCGTCGATTGGCGACAGGCGGACATTCGCAAGGCCGGCTTGCAGCGTCGAGAGCTCCAGATGCCCCATTGATGATGAATGATGCCGGAACGATCACGGTTCACGCGGCCACCTTCCCTGGCGCTGGCCGGCGCGAGTTATCTCCCACGGCCCGTGATGTCGGCCATGACGAGCGAGCTCGGCAGATTGTCCGGCGGGCGATAGCGCAGGCCGTCGAGGGCGATCGCGAGGATGTGCTCGATCTGGTGTGGCTCAGCTGTCGGGATCTTCGCGATCCCGCCGACCATCTGGATGATGTCCATGAGGCTCGTGTCGGCGCGCACGACCTGGGCCTGCTGGGCGCGGTCAAGCAATGGCTGGCCCGCGCTCATCAGCGAGTTCCGGCAGGTCTTGAACAGCGGCGCATCGCGATCGAGGTATTCGAGGAGCTCGTGCGCCAGGGCCTGCTTGGTCGCCAGATACCCGACGAGGCGCTGCACCCACGCCGAGAACGCGTCCCAGGGCGGCAGGCTCTCGAGCTCGGCCGAGGACCGGCAGAGGCTCTCGAGCTCGTCGACGTACACCGCCTCCAGCAGCGCCTGGCGACCCGGGAAGTTCCGGTAGAGGGTCCCGATCCCGACACCGGCCCGGCGCGCAATTTCCTCTAGCGACGTCGCATCGCCACGCTCGGCGAACACCTCGCGCGCGGCTGCCACGACGCTGTCGTAGTTGCGCCGCGCATCCGCACGCTTGGGCCGACGGGGCAAAGCCTGCTCGAGGGTTTCAGTGGTGCTCATGAGTGATATCGGGAAATTCGCCTTGACAAACCGGAGGGTTCCTCCGCTATAGTTCTTGTTGCGGAGGCAACCTCCACTTAGTACCGGAGGTGTCCTCCAGTTTAACACACTCCCCTCGATCCTTGGGACATTCATGCACCGTTTCTTCCCCTCTTTTTCAGCCGCCACCGGCGATCGGCGGCGCTGGCTTGCGCTCGCGGTCGTCTGCCTGGCGCAGCTGATGATCGTGCTCGACACGACGATCGTGAACGTGGCCCTGCCATCGATTCAGCGCGAGCTCGGCTTCAGCCAGGGAAACCTCACCTGGGTCATCAACGCTTTCCTCGTCACGTTCGCGAGTTTCCTGCTCCTCGCCGGCCGGCTCGGCGATCTCTTCGGCCGCAAACGCGTGTTCCTCGCGGGCGTGGTCGTGTTCACCGCCGCCTCAGTGCTCTGCGGGCTGGCACCCAGCCAGGGCGCCTTGATCGGCGCTCGCTTCGTCCAGGGCATCGGCGCCGCGATGCAGGCGTCAGTGATCCTCGCGATCATCGCTACCGAGTTCCCCCGCCCGGCCGACCGGGCCCGCGCGATGAGCGCGTACGTATTCGTGGCGGTCGCGGGCGGATCCCTCGGACTGCTCGCTGGCGGCGCGCTCACCCAGGCCCTCAGCTGGCACTGGATCTTCTTCGTCAACCTGCCGATCGGAGCGATGACGATCGTGCTCGGCCGCGCCCTCATCCCTGCCGATCAGCTTGACGGTCCGAGGGCCCGCGTCGACTGGGTCGGATCGCTTCTCGTCACCGGCTCGCTGATGAGCGCCGTCTATGCGATCGTGCAGGCGAGCGCACACGGCTGGGGCTCGGGCTCCGTGCTCGGCTTCGGCGGCCTCGCCGGCGCGCTGATGATCGCCTTCCTGGCCGTCGAGGCACGGATCGACAACCCGATCCTGCCGCTGCGCATCCTGCGCGTACGAGGTCTCGTCAGCTCGAGCGTCGTGCGCGGCTTCCTCGTCACCGGCATGTACTCGACCTTCTTCCTCGGGACGCTCTATCTGGAGCATGTGCTGCATTACGGGCCGCTGCAGACCGGCCTCGCGTTCCTGCCGTGGACGCTCACGGTCGCCGCGCTGTCGCTCGGCATCACCGCCCGGCTGGTCGAGCGCTTCGGCGCGATGCGCGTGCTGCTCACCGGGATGCTGACCGTGGTCGTCGGCCTCGGACTGCTGACCACGGTCGGCCCGCACACGAGCTTCTTCCCGACGATCTTCCTCGCCTACTTCACGATCGGCCTGGGGATCGGCAGCGCGTTCATGCCGCTGTTGACGATCGCGATGGCCAACGTCCCGGCGGCTGACGCCGGACTCGGCTCCGGAATCATCAACGTGTCCCAGCAGGTCTCCGGGGCACTTGGTCTTGCCGTCCTCGGCACGCTCGCGACCAACCGCACTCACGCCCTCGAGGCGGCCCACCACTCGCTGGCGGGGTCGCTCATCGGCGGCTACCACCTCGCATTCGCGATCGGCGCTGCGAGCGTTGTCGCCGGGACGCTGGCCGGTCTCGCCCTGTTGCGGGCGCCTCGGTCACGTGAGCCAGAGCCTGCTGTCGCCGGGTCCGAGCCAGACGCGCCGCACGAGTTCATGCCCGAGCTCGAGCGGCAGGCCGCCTGATTTCCGGCGGGCTCGCCAGCCACATCACTGAACTCACACACGCCGGCGGCCGTCGGTCGCCACCACCACGCAAGGAGCCATATGTCCAGCGTTGTCACGAATCCCCCGCGCCGCGCGCACCGAGCCCAGATCGTCGCCGAAGCAGTCGTCTCGGCCTACATCCACGAGATCGCTCCGACAAAGAGCGAGGGCGCCGGTGGCCCGCGGCGGTCGAGCTCGGGGCGTAGGCATGAAGGTGGAATGAACGTGTCGCCGATGCCCGGCGGTCAAAGGAGCCCGTTCATCGTGGGTGCAGTGCGTTGGCGAGGTGCACGGCAGTCGAGATCGTGTACGTCAGCCCGAGCAACCGTCGGAACGCGTTGACACCGTGAAAGAGTTCGAGGTAGGCCCAGATCGCCATCGCGAGGTAGGAGACGGCTTGTGCGTAGGCGTGTTCGCCGCCGTGACTATGGCGGGCGAGCAACCCGGACGCGAACGCGAGGATCAGCGGCGCGTTGGGGAACTGCACAATCGGATAGGACCGCGGGAAGCTGAGCTGCGTCACACGTTTGAAGGCGCGCCAGCACTTGACCGCGGCGTTCACAGCCGGCCAGACGCGGCCTGAATGCTCATACGGAGTGCGCCGGGCCGGACTGTGCATATCTCTCCGTTGCCCCCGGAGTTGCCCCCCAGTGCGACCCGGCACTCTCGCGTAGTTCGCTAAAGCTGTCAATTGCGCGCCTCAAAAGCAACTAGTACATCCGTCCATGCCTCATCGGGATCACATCCTGGCTGGGATCTTCGGCCGCTCCCGGCGATCCGCCATCACGTTGGGTCCCGGCTGACTAGCTCGCTGCTTGCCCGGCGCCGAGTGGATCGATCGGCGGAGCGTGCTTCGCCAGCGGCATTCCAGGGGTCAGCACGTGGCGCTCGCCCCGCACGGTGAGTTCGAGGGCATGGCCGTCCTCGACGGTATAGGTCTCCTCGTCGTGGGTGAGACGGATCCGGAGCAGCCGGCCGCGAAATCGCAGCGAGAAGGCCAACAATTCCCACCCGACCGGCAGGTGAGGCGTGATCGACAACGCCCCGTCGTACTCACGCACGCCACCGAAGCCGAACACGAGCGCCTGCCAGACGCCCGCTGACGACGCGACGTGGACGCCGTCGGAGGTATTGCCCGCAGCGTCTGCCAGGTCCATCAAGACCGCGTAGCGGAAGTAGTCGAGCGCGGCCTCCGGCTCGCCGACCTCGGCCGCGACGATGCTCTGGATGCAGGCCGACAGCGAGGAATCGCCCGTCGTGAGGGCATCGTAGTAGGCGAAGTTCGCCCGCTTTTGCTTGCGCGAGAACTCGTTGCCGAGCAGGAACATCGCGAGCACGACATCTGCCTGCTTGATCACCTGGTGCCGGTAGATGACGAGTGGGTGGTAGTGCAGCAACAGCGGGAAGCGTTCCGGCGGCGTGCTCTCGAGATCCCAGACCTCGCGCTCGAGGAAGTTCGCGTCCTGGGGGTTTATGCCGCGCCGCTCGTCGTAGGGCACGTACATTGCCGCCGCCGCCCGCTCCCACGCCTCGGGCTCCTCCGGGCGAAGGTTCAGCTCAGCCACCAGCCCCGCGTAGCCGGCAGGCCGCTCGGCCTCGATCGTTCGCAGGCTGGCCGCGGCGTAGTTGAGGTTCAAGCGCGCCATCAGGTTGGTGTACGTGTTGTCGTTGACGACAGTGGTGTACTCGTCGGGCCCGGTGACGCTGTGCAAATGGAACCGCCCGTCCTCGGCGTAGAAGCCGAGGTCCTCCCACATCCGTGCGGTCTCGACGAGCAGTTCGGCGCCGGCCTCTACAAGGAAGTCGCGGTCGTGGCTGGTGTTCACGTAGCGCCGGATGGCATAGGCGATATCGGCGTTGATGTGATATTGGGCTGTGCCGGCCTGGTACGCGGCGGAAGCCTCGTCGCCGTTGATCGTTCGCCACGGGAACAGAGCGCCGCTGTGGTGCAGCTCGCGCGCCCGGGCGCGCGCTCGCGCGAGCAGGCTGTGGCGGAACTGCAACAGGTTGCGGGCGATCCTCGGCTGCGTAAAGGACAGGAACGGAAGGAGGTAGACCTCCGTATCCCAGAAGTAGTGTCCCTCGTAGGCCTGTGCGGTCAGGCCCTTGGCCGGGACGCCGGATCCCTCCACCCGCCAGGTTGCCTGGCAGAGCTGGAACAAGTTCCAGCGGATCGCCTGCCGAACCCGCGCCGTCCAGACCGTCCCTTGGGTCGTCGTCACGGTTACGTCGGCGGTATTCCAGAACTGCTCCAGCTCGGAGCGTTGCGACGCAAGCAGCGTGTCGACCCCGTCTCGAATCGCGCGGTCGAGCGTACGTCCGCAACGGGCCACGAGCTCCGCCGACGGCGCCGAGCGAGATGACTGATAGGTGATGTACTTGATGATCCGGATCGGCACGCCTGGCCGGGCGTCCACTGTCAGCACGGCCTCGCCGACATCGGCATCGAGACTGACCTGAAGGTTGACGTCAGCCGGCGCCTGCACCACATGGTCGACGCCGACACCGAGCGTCATGCCGCTGTTGGCAGTCTTGTAGCCGAGAAGCATGCGATCCGCGTGCGTCTCAACGACCTCAGCCTCGAGCACGCGGCTCGAAAGCTGCGTCGCACGACGTGGATCGACGGTCTGACCGCGCCCGGGCTCGTGGCGCAAATGCACGTCCTGACGGTTCAGGACCAACGACGAAATGGCGATTGGCGCCGAATGCTCAGGCAGCACAACCTCGTACGTCACCGCCATCAGGTGACGGTGCACGAGCGACACAATGCGGCACGTGCGGACGAGGACCTGCTTGCCTGCCGCCGTGTCCCAGAGCAGCTCGCGCGTCAGGGTCCCGGCGCGCATGTCGAGGATGCGGGCGTACTGATTCATCGTTGCGGTGGCCAGGAACAGCGGCTCGTCGTCGACGTAGAGCCGAAGGATCGTCGCATCCGGCACGTTCACGATCGTTTGCCCGGTGCGGGCGAGTCCGTAGGCCTCCTCGGCGTGCACGATCGGCCATTCCTCGTGGAAGCCGTTGACGAACACGCCGGCCGAATGCACCGGGCGGCCCTCGTCGTAGCACCCACGAACCCCGACGTAGCCGTTCGAGAGCGCGAACACCGTCTCGCACTGCTCGAAGTACGTGTCGCTGAACCGGGATTCGATGATCCGCCACTCGTCCGTCGGGAAGATGTGCTCGGGAGGCAGGACGGGAGTGCGCTTCAGCACGAGGTTCCAAGCCTACGCCCCCCGCCTGTTCGGCGCGGAGGTTTGTCGCCCGCAAGCATTGGTGCTCCAGCGGTAGGAGGCGGCGATCGACCCATGTCTAAAAGCTCTATCGACTTTTTTGATATTGCTTTGCGTGACCACTAGCATCGCCCGTATCGTGAGTGCTGCAATCGCGGGTAAGCAGCAAGCCTCGACCGTGTTCGCCGAACGCCAGGGCGACGGCCTCGATACCGCATCTGTCGACATCCCGTTCACAGCACCGCCGCCAGGACCGGGGGTCTGGCAACCGACACCACCGGCGTTCGCGCCCGCGGTCCGCGCCAGCGAAGGAAACGCGAAGAGCTTCCTGCTCGCAGCCAATGCCCAGTTCGACCCAGGGCCGCCGCCCGCGCTCAACTCGCCAATGTACCTCACAGCGCTGGCCGAGGTGCGGGCGTACGGCACATCACGATGCCCCTGAACCTAGCCGGGCCCGTCTGTTGACACGGAAGAGTCAAATACGATCAAGACAATTGAACTTATGAAGTTTACACGTGGATCATGTACTGCGGAGTCTGGCTGCCGGGCGGCGTTCTTGATCTCAACGCAATCCCTTTCTCGGCAACCGCATTACCACAATGTTGATCAGCTTTGGCGCGATGACTTTACTTGACACGTTCGGCTAAGGTTATACTCTCAATAAAGCTTGTGTAGATGCTGGGTCGTCGGCAGCCCTCGTTCCCCGACTCGCCGTCGACGCCGTCCACGGCGATAGCTTCAGCACGATCTGGGAGCGCGTGAAACCCGCTCCGGCCCGGTAGCTTGGCCGCGTAGCGGTCGTCTTCCGGGCTTCCATTTGAGCAGCGCTTCGCACGCGAGCTCATCCTCGGATACGGTCCCGCCATGACCGCAACTGAGAAACCCGAGGTCGAGGTCCCGGTTGGCCAAACGCCCTCGTACCAGCTAGAGCTCGAGGATATCGTCGTCGGCAGCGGTGACGAGGCCGTGTCGGGGCGTGTGGTCGAGGTCCACTACGTCGGTGTCTCGTGGAAGACCGGCGAGCAGTTTGATGCGTCGTGGGACCGAGACAGCACCTTCAAGTTCGCGTTGGGCAAGGGTAAGGTGATCGCCGGTTGGGACCAGGGCGTGACCGGCATGAGGGTCGGCGGTCGGCGCCGGATCACGATTCCGCCGATGCTCGCCTATGGAAAGCGGGGCGCCGGCGGGGTCATGGGTCCCGATGAAACGCTCGTGTTCGTCGTCGATCTGATCGCGGTTCATTGACACCGCGTGTCAGCATCGGCGTCGCATGCGCCGAGCCATGTGGGTCGCTTGACAGCAGCGTCCGTGCGGCTGACGCCGCGATGTACGAAGCCAAGCGCGCAGGTGGAATGCGCTTCCAGCTGGCCCGCGATGTTGCGCGTGAGCGAGTTAGCATTGCCGCGCCTTGGCTCGGGAGCTGACGACAGACTTATCGATGTTGGAGCGGCTGGTCGAGCCCGCCGGCAAGCACGTCGTGGATATCGGCTGCGGCGGTGGCGCGCTGGTCCGCGATCTCGGCGCCCGCGGGGCGGATGTCATCGGCGTGGAGGTCTCTGAGCAGCAACTTGCGGGCGCGATCGCTCGTGACGACGGGAACGGAGCGCGTTATCTGGTCGGCCGCGCGGAAGCGCTGCCGCTCGACGATGCCTCGGTGGATGTAGCCGTGTTCATGCGGACGCTTCATCATGTGCCCCCGGCTGCGCTGATGCAGGCGCTGAGCGAGGCCCGGCGCGTGTTGCGAGCAGGCGGAGCCGTGTATGTCGCCGAGCCGCTGGCCCGTGGTGACTACTTCGCTCTGACAAGCATGATCGAGGATGAGATCGAGGTGCGCGCGGCGGCGCAGCGAGCGCTTGCGCAAGCGCCGTCGGTCGGCCTCGATCGCGCCGGCACGGTCGACTATGACGTCGACGTTGTGATCAAGAATCTCGAGGGACTGCGGGCTCGCACCGTGAGCGTCGATCCCGACCGGGCGAAGATCTTCGACGCCCTTCGCACCGAGATTGCACAGGCGTTTGAGCGGTTCGGAGTGCCCGGCGAGCACCCGGACGAGCGTCGTTTTGTGCAGCCGATGCGAGCCGATGTTTTGCGACCGGCGGTGCCTTGATGGCAGGCCGGCAGATCCTCGACGATCAGCGGCTGGCCTTCGGCCGCGTCGCCAATCTCTACGACCGCGCCCGCCCGCCGTATCCCGGCGCCGTCGTGGATGAACTGCTCGAGTTCGCCAAGCTGAGGCCGCCGGCGACGATCCTTGAAGTTGGGGCCGGGACCGGGAAGGCGACCGTCATGCTTGCGGAACGTGGCTTTGCCGTACTCGGACTTGAGCCGAGCCACGAGATGGCATCGCTGGCGCGAGCCAAATGCGCGAAATACCCAGACGTTGAGATCATCGAGACTGAGTTCGAGCGCTGGGACCCGCGCGAGCAACTGCCGGCGCTCGTCTGCGCGGGTGCCTGGCACTGGATCTCGCCTGTGCTTCGCTACCAGCTGGCGTGCGCCGCACTCGTGCGGGGCGGCACCCTCGCCGCGATCTGGACGTTTCCTGACTGGAAGCGCTGTCCACTACGCGCGGCGCTGAGCGACGCGTATCGGAGCGCCGCGCCGGAACTGGCAGCGGACTTTCCGATGCATCCAGACAGCCAGCCGATGAGGCTCGCGGGCGACTGGCGCTCAGAGATCAGCAACTGCGACGGCTTCACAGGGCCGCTCGTGACGACGCACACGTGGAGCCAGCAGTACGCAAGCGCTGAGTACACGGCGTTGCTCCAGACCCACCAGGACCACATCCTGCTCGAGGACCCGCAACGAGACGCGCTGCTGAGTGCCATAGCTCAGAGGATCGATCGTGCCGGCGGCCAGCTGAGAATGCCGTTCTCGACACTGCTGTGTCTTGCGAGGCGGCGAGGCGATCGCTAGGGCGGCGCAGACGCGGGCCACGCGGCAATCACACGGCGAGGACCGGCTCACGGCTGAGCGCGCGGGGCAGCCTCCCGACCTCCGTTCGCAGCTGGCTGAGCAGCGACATGTCGAGCAGGCGATGCTCGAGCAGTCGCAGGCATTCACGATAGTGGGTGAGACGCTGATCAAGGGACCGCGAGCCGACCGCGGGGCTCTGACGACGCCCGGACGCGGCTTCAAGGCGCAGTTCGCGGACCTTCGAGATCTTGTCTGCGGTGAACACCATCAGCGCCTCCTGGCCGGCGCCGGCCGCCTGCTCGCGTAGCGCGGCCTTGCGCTCGTCGTAGTCGGTGATCCGCTCGTCCTCGGTCACGGCGAGCACGAGCCTGGTGATCCGCTGGCCGAAGCGCTTACGAAGGTCGGCCGCTCGGGCCTCGGTCTTCTCGATCGCATCGTGCAGTGCGCCGGCGGCGATCACATGGTCCGCAGCACCCGCGAAGTAGAGCAGCGACGCCACCTCGATCGGGTGAAGGATGAACGGAGCCCGATCGACCTGGCGTAGCTGCCCGGCATGGATGCGCTCGGCATACGCCAGCGCCTTCTCTGTCTTCGGAAGCGCGGCTGCGAGGTCGGGAATGCGGCGTCCAGCGAGCACGACGCGCGGAAGTCTAAGCAACCCCGCAAATTCCGAGAAATAGACGCGTCCGCCCGGGCCGCAACTCTGACGCACGCCGTCGGTTCCAACCCGCACCGGATAGCACCCACGCAGCCGCCAACCACGAACCGGGAACGTCGTTGTGGCCTGGGGCGACGCGTTCGCGGGCTGGTGTGCCCCGATCGCCACGGTCAAGGGCGGATCAGCCACCGCGACGCCACCGACGACCACGACATCAACAACAACAACGCCCACGAGCACCAGCACGACCCAGTCATCCTCCAGCACGAGCATCAGCACGAGCACGACGACCACGCAGACGCCATCCGGCGGCGCCTACGCGGACGCTTCGATCGTGCCTCGCAGCGGCTTGTCGACCTTGGTCGCCGTGGCGACGTACAACTCGCTCGGCCAGCCTGCCGCGGAGCCGTTCTCGATCGCGGTCGTGTGCGGGCCGGGAGCCGGGTCAGGCCAGTCGTTCCCAACTAACCTCCCCTAGCCGGCGTCTCAAATTTCGGCAGCCGTGGCCGAGGACGTAGGTATATGCCTTCGGCCTCACCTCAGCACGGACCGCAGTCGGGCTTTCCCTGGCCGCAGCTGCTGACGCTGGTGGCTGCAATCGCGGTGATCGCCGCGATGGTCGTGGTCACTCAGACGGCGCGGGGCGACGCGGAGCACCACCAGCACGTCCAGGTGCTCGTCGAGCGGGTTCGGGGCGCCAGCCAAGAGATGAGCGTGTTCATCTGGCTCGGGATGGGCGGGACCTGGACGCACAGCGCCCCCGGGTTGATCAACGAGAGCCAGCTGGCGGGACGAGGTCTGGCGATCTACGGCCGGCTCAGCAGCGCGCTGACGGCATTACGGCGAGCCGACGATGGCGCGCAGACACGGGCGCTTGCGCGTGAAACCGATCAGCTCTATGCGCAGGGCATGCAGGTGCTCCCTGAGATGCTGGCCGGAAACGAGCAGGCAAAGCCGGCCGTGCAGCGGAGCATCCGGCTGACGTTCGCGGCGCTTGATCGGGATTCGCAGGCCGCAGCCGCAGCGCAACAGCGGGGCGCCGACCAAGCCTCCACGCGTGCCGCCATCGCCTACGTCGGCTCGCTGATGATCGGGCTGCTCCTGCTTCTACTGCTGGGGGTTGGGCTGTACCGGCTGCGCGGGCGGACGATGCTCTTCGAACAGCGCCGCGCGGTCGAGCGACGGACCGAACGTCGGATCCGGGCGCTCGTGGAGCACTCCAGCGACATCATCACGGTCATCACGCCGGACCTCAGGGTGCACTGGCAGTCGCCAACGCTCCAGGCGACGCTCGGCCGTGCTGCCGAGTCGATGATCGGTCATCGCCTGACCGATCTGGTGGATCCGGCCGACACGGAGCGGGTCGAGGGCTACATCGCCTCGGCGATCAAGAAGTCCGGCAACGTGACCTTCACGGCGCGCTTTCGCCATGCGAACGGCGCCACGCGCGATCTCGAGGTGATCGCCGAAAACCGCCTCACAGATCCGCTCGTCGAGGGCGTCGTGCTCAGCATGCGCGACATCACCGAGCGCAAGTCGCTCGAGGACGAACTGCGCCATCAGGCGTTCCACGACGCGCTGACCGGCCTGGCGAATCGGGCGCTGTTCGAGGATCGCCTGGCTCACGCCCTCGCCGGCGCCCGCCGCCATAGCCGCCGCATCGCCGTGTTGTTCCTCGACCTCGACGACTTCAAAACGATCAACGACAGCCTCGGCCACGCCACCGGCGACGAGATGCTGCGTGCCGTCGCGATCAGGATCGGCACGATCGTCCGCGCCACGGACACCGCGGCCCGCCTCGGCGGCGACGAATTCGGGGTGCTGCTGGAGATCATCGATGACGACGACGAAGCAGAGACGATCGCCTCACGGCTGCTCGAGGTCCTCACGCCACCCTTTGCGATCGCCGGCCGCGATCTTCGGATCACAGCTTCGATCGGTCTCGCCCGCAGCGACGGTTCGCGCGCCGCCAACGAGCTGCTGCGCAACGCGGACACTGCGATGTACGCAGCCAAGGATGCAGGCAAGGGCACGATGCGCTCGTTCGAGGAAGGGATGCACAAGCATGTGCTCGATCGGCTCGAGCTCACCGGCGAGATGCAGCGTGCGCTGCAGCAGGAGGAGTTCGAGCTCGACTACCAGCCGATTGTCGATCTGCAGACCGGGCAGATAACCGGCACCGAAGCACTCGTGCGTTGGGCACACCCTGCTCGGGGTCGTCTGGCCCCGGTGCAGTTCATCGGCCTGGCGGAAGAAACCGGGCTGATCGTACCGCTGGGTACCTGGGTCCTCGATACTGCCTGCGCGCAGGCAGCCGCCTGGCAGCGTTTGTTCCCGGACCGCCGACTAGAGATGAACGTGAATGTCTCTACCCGCCAGCTGCACGACCCGTCGTTCCCGCGGATCGTGGCCGAGTCGCTTCGCGAGAGCGGCCTTGCCGCCGACCGTCTGGTGCTCGAGATCACCGAGAGCGTGCTGCCCGAGCACGGCGACGAGATCGTCGCCGAGCTGCACGAGCTCAAGGCCCTCGGTGTACTGATCGCAGTGGACGACTTCGGGACCGGCTACTCAGCGCTCTCCCGCCTGCGGTCCTACCCAATCGACATCGTCAAGATCGACCGCTCGTTCATCGACGGGATCGAGTTCGACCCGGGCAAGGGACAGCTCGTCCGCGGCATCGTGAACCTCAGCGAGAGTCTCGAAGTGAGTGTCGTTGCCGAAGGAATCGAACAGCCCGAGCAAGCCGAACAGCTGCGCGGGATGACCTCACCGCTCGGTCAGGGTTTCCTGTTCTCGCGGCCGGTGACGTGCAAGCAGCTCCAAGCGCTGCTCGAAAGCGGCGAGCCGTTGGTACCGGCGAGCTCCCATGAGCCGACGGCAGGTTCCGCGGCGCCCTGACGACCAACTCGACCCGGTCAGACGGGTGTCGCCGACCCCACCAACCGGTGAGCTGCCTCCACGATCGCGCCCGCGTCGATCCCGGCGGCTCGCATCAGCTCGGAGGCGTCGCCCGAGCCCGGCATCCCGCGCACCGCGAGCTTGATCAACGGCGGACGAGCGGGGCTCTCCGCGAGCACCGCGAGAACGGCCTCGCCGAGCCCACCCTCGGGCCAGTGGTCCTCGACTGTGACGAGCGCGTTGGTGTCCCGAGCCGCGGCCAGGAGCGTCTCGGCATCGATCGGCTTGATCGAGTAACAGTCGATCACCCGCACGTGCACGCCGTCACGATCGAGCTGATCGGCGGCGTCCTCGGCCTCTTGCACCGTGATCCCACAGGCGACGATCGTAATGTCATCGCTCTCAGAGCTGCGCACGACCCGGCTGCCACCGATCCGGATGTCCTCATCCGGTGCCGTGCAAACGCGGGTCTTTGGCCGCAACGTACGCAGATAGGAGATCCCGCGGCGATCGGCCATCGCGGCGACCAGCCGCGCGGTCTGGTTTGCGTCAGACGGGTGCAGCACCGTGCTGCCGTCGACGGCCCGCAGCGCCGCGATGTCTTCCAGCGCCATCTGCGACGGCCCGTCCTCCCCGATCGAGACACCGGCGTGGGAGCCCGACAGGCAGATGCTGGCGCGGGAGATCGCCGCCATGCGCACGAAGTCATAGGCGCGCGAGAGGAATGCGGCGAACGTCGAGGCGTAGGGCACCCAACCGCGAACCTGCATCCCGACCGCGGCCGCGACCATCTGCTGCTCGGCGATGAACATCTCGAAATAGCGATCGGGGTGTGCCTTGGCAAAGAGCGCCGAATTCGTTGAGTTCGAGACCTCGCCGTCGAGCGCGACGATGTCGCCACGGCTCTGGCCCAGCGCCGCAAGCGCCTCCCCGTAGGCCTGCCGGGTGGCGACCTCCTCACCGATGTCCCATCGCGGCAGCTCGCCGCCGGGCGTCGCGAAACGGTGCGGGTCCCGGCCGCCGTCGGGCTTTGCCACCTCAACCGTCAGGTGGCGCTCGCCGCCCAGTTCCTCGATCGCCTGCTCGGGGTCATCCAGCGGCTTGCCGTGCTTGCCCGGCTGATCCTCGACGGCCGCCACGCCCCGGCCCTTCAGCGTCCGGGCAAGGATCACGCTCGGCCGCCCGGTCGTCGCTACCGCCTCGGAGAACGCCGCGTCGATCGCCTGTACATCGTGGCCGTCAATCACGATCGCGTTCCAGCCGAACGCCTCGGCGCGGGCCCGGTAACCGTCGAGGTCCCAGCCGAGCATCGTCTCGCGGGTCTGGCCGAGGCGATTGACGTCAACGATCGCCGTGAGGTTGTCAAGGCCCGCCCATCCCGCATGCTGGAAGGCCTCCCAGATCGATCCCTCGGCCATCTCGGAGTCGCCACACAAGGCCCACACCCGGTAGGGCAGGCGGTCAAGCCGCTTGCCGGCGACCGCGATGCCGACCGCGATCGGCAAGCCCTGCCCGAGCGAGCCCGTCGCGACGTCGGTGGGCGGAATCCGCGGCGTCGGATGGCCCTCCAGCCGGCTCCCGAAGCGGCGGAAGCTGAGCAGCTCCTCGTCGCTGATCGCACCCGTCGCCTTGAGGATCGCGTAGTAGAGGGGCGAGGCGTGCCCCTTGGAGAAGATCAGATGGTCACGTCGGGGGTCATCTGGCTGCTGGAAGTCGAGCTTCAGATAGCCGTCGAGGAGCACCGCCATCAGGTCGGCGGCCGACATCGAGGAGGTCGGATGCCCGGAGCCGGCCGCCGCGCTCGCGCGGACGGAATCAACCCGAAGCTGCTGACCGAGCTCGCGACGGAAATGTGCGTCGCCCATGCTTATGCCACCACGAGTTGATCGCGCTTGCGGGCCACTCCTTCGAGCAGCTTCGTGAAGGAATCGGCGAACTTCTCGACCCCCTCACGCTCGAGCACTGCCACGACGTCGTCGTAGTCGATCCCGGCTTCCGCGAAGCGCTCAAACGTCCGGCGTGCCTCGTCGAGGTCGCGCTCCAGCGTGGACTGCACTCGGCCGTGGTCCTGGATGGCCTCGATCGTCTCACGCGGCATCGTGTTGACGGTCTGGGGCCCGATCAGCTCTTCGACGTACAGCACGTCCCGGTATTCGGGATTCTTGGTCGACGTCGATGCCCACAGGCATCGCTGCGGTGAGGCGCCGACGGCCTCGAGCTCCTCCCAGTCGCCGCCGCTGAAGAGCTCCTTGTAGGTCTGGTAGGCCAGCTTCGCGTTGGCGATCGCGAGTGTCCCCTTCAGATCGGAAGGTCCGCCCTGTTCGTCAAGTCGGCGGTCGGCCTCGGTGTCGACCCGTGAAACGAAGAACGAGGCGACTGAGGCGACCGATCGCAGATCACCGCCGCCGCCGCGGAGCCGCCTGAGCCCGCGTAGATAGGCCTCGGCGGCAGCGCGGTGACGCTCGAGCGAGAACAGCAGCGTGACATTGACCGGGATGCCGGCGGCGATCGTGTCCTCGATCGCCTGCAGCCCCGGCGCGGTGCCGGGGATCTTCACGAATAGATTCGGCCGGTCGATCATCCGGTGCAGGCGCTGTGCTTCGGTTGCCGTCCCGGCTGCGTCGTTGGCGAGGTTGGGATCAACCTCGAGCGACACCCAGCCATCGCGGGTTGAGTCGCCGCGTTCGAAGACGTCGCGCAGCAGATCACACGCCTCGCGGATGTCGTCGCGGGCCAACGCGAGGAACACCTCCTTGGGATCGGTCTGCTCGCGCAGGACCTCCCGCAGCTGCTCGTCGTAGGAAGTTCCATCGGCGATCGCGGCCTGGAAGATCGTCGGGTTGGACGTGACGCCGACGATCCCGTCGCGCACGAGCGCCGCCATGTCGCCGTCGCGCACGAACGGGCGCGAGATGTAGTCGATCCACGGGCTCTGGCCGTGGTCGGCGAGTGAGTGCAGTGGTGTCGTCATTGGCGTCTCCGATTTGGACTTACAGAACTGGCATACCCCCCGCGGCAATCCGGAAACGCTGGGGGACCGGGCACCCGCCCGCCTAGCGCCCTGCGCGCTCGGCGGCCGGCTGAGCCTTCGTCTGCTTACTGTAGGCCGGTCACGCCGCTTCGTGAAGAGAGTTGGCGTGAATGCCAGCTGAGACGCCGATCAGACGATCAGCTCATGCGGCCAGCCGACGTCGCGCCTTCTGCACCGACGGCAGCGCCGCCTTCGCCTTCGCCAGCGGCCGGGCGCGCAGGTCGACGCTCGCCGGCTTGGCCGCGATCGTGATCTCCTCGCCGGTCGCGGGGTTGCGACCTTGGCGCTTCTTCGTCGCGGGCTTCACGCGGACCGTCAACTGCACAAGCCCACCGATCCGGACCTTCTCCGCGTTGCCGAGCTCCGCGAGGATGATCTCCTCGAGCGCCGTCAGCGCCCTCTTGGCGTCATTCTTGCTCAGCTCCGAACGTTCGGCGACCGCGCTCACAAGCTGTGTCTGGGTTAAGGCCACGTCACTCCTCCAGGGGTCGATACATCCAAACGGCAGCGGATTCAAGCTGGCCCCGCGGACGGATCGACCCCTCGGCGCTGCGCCGGCAGCATTTCGTGGAGGGCGGATCCGGCTCCCGGGTTGCGCACCGTCTGAAAGACGAGCATCCTGGTGCAGCAGTGGTTGCATTGGCGCTTGGACGACCAGCCTGTCGTGGAGCCTACCTCGACACGCCTCGCTCGTGACGGCCGCACGAGTCGATCCGGGCGGGCTTGCGCTGGCGGAGGCCTTGTTTCGCGCCGATCACCCGCTCTACAACGAGACCGGCGTACTGGATCAGCTCCGCGACAGCGACTACGCGAGGATCGATCGCAACGAACACGTTTATCTCGACTACACGGGCGGCGGGTTGTTCGCAAGCTCGCAGCTACGAGAGCACATGGAGTTGATGGAGCGCAATGTGTTGGGCAACCCTCACTCGATCAACCCCACCTCGTTGGCGAGCACAGAGCTCGTGGAGCGCGCGCGGGCGCGGGTGCTGGAGTTCTTTCGCGCTTCGCCGCAGGAATACGTGGCGATCTTCACGCCAAACGCCACGGGAGCGCTGCGGTTGGTGGGCGAGGCGTATCCGTTCCAATCCGGTGATCGGGTGGCCGACAGGCATCGGCTGCGTAGTGGCGCGCCGAGAGGCACTCGCCAAGCTCGAGCGCCCATGGTTTTCCGGCGGGACGATCGTCGCGGCGTTCGTGCAGCGCGAGTACTACCAGTCGGTGCCCGGCGCCGGACGCTTCGAGGACGGGACCGTCAACTACCTCGGCCTGCCCGCCGTCGAGATCGGGCTGCGGCTGCTCGACCGTGTGGGGATCGAAACGATCCATGCGCGAGTCAGAATCCTCACCGGCTGGCTGCTCGACACGCTCGCGTCCCTGCGGCACGCCGACGGCTCGCCGGCCGCGACCGTCTACGGACCGACCAGCGGGCACCGCCGCGGCGCCACGATCGCGTTCAACTTCCTGCACCCCGACGGTCGGATCATCGACGAGCGCTACGTCAACCGGATCGCCGCCGGGCACAAGGTCTCGTTGCGCTCCGGTTGCTTCTGCAACCCCGGCGCCGGAGAGATCGCGTTCACGATCGCGCGCGAGACCCTCCTCGGCGGCGAGTTCGGCGACGGGATGACGCTCGACGACTACGTTGAGGTGATCGGTCTGCCCTCTGTTGCAGCCCGGGTAGCGTTTCGGCAATGACTGTGCCGCTCGTTGCGATCAGCGCGCTCGCGGCGGCGTGCCTGCAGGCGACCACCGGCCTGGGGTTCGCGCTCGTCGTCACTCCGGTGATGTTCGCGTTGCTCTCGCCGGCGGGGGCGATCGTGACCGTTACCGCGCTCGGGCTCGCACTCAACCTGCTCGTGCTGCTCGGGGAGCGGCGACGGCCGCGCGTGGCGTGGCGAGAGCTGGCTCCGATCCTCGCAGCGGCCGTCCCGGGGACGGTGTGCGGCGTCCTGGCGCTGCGCTCACTGCCGAAATCCGCCCTCCAGGTCGCCCTCGGCGTCGCATTGATCCTCGCAACCGTGCTGCTTCGGGTGCGGTCCGGAGCGCGGGCACGCAGATCGGCAGCCGGGTCCGGCAGCGCGCCCGCTCGCTTGGCGATCGGTTTCGCCACGGGCGCGCTGACGACATCCACCGGGGTCAGCGGACCACCGCTGGCGCTGTGGCTGTCCAGACGCGGTCTCAGCCCTGGAGAGGTGCGCGACTCGTTGACCGCGATGTTCCTGGGGGTCGGCGTGATCGCCTTCCTCGCCCTGGTGCCGGTCCTGCGCCGGGCACACGTTCACCTGCCGCTGCTGCTCGCGGGGCTCGGGTGCGTGATCGGTGGCCACGCGCTTGGAAGCCGCGCGTTCGTGCGACTGGAAGCCCGCCATTTCGAACCGCTGTTGCTGATCGTGGTCGTTGGCGCCGGCCTGGCGAGTATCGCGGCCGGCATCGCCTCGCTGTGAGCGACGCGTTGGAACCAATCCGACGCGCCGGCACCGCGATCGATCCGCTCAGGTCGCGATCGATGCCGCCGATTACGGGAGCATGAAGCCCGCGAGGGGCGATCGGAGCCGTGCCGCGCGTGATCGTCGCTGGACTGCGCGCGCCCAGATCGCAGTGCTCATCTCGGGGACCGGCGCCGTTGTCGCTGCGCTGCTCGTGGCCCGCAGCGTAGGCCTGGCCGCTGCGATCGCGCTGACCGCGGCTGAGCTGCCGCTGATATGGCTCGCGATCGCGGGCCGGCGGGCAGGCGGCTCGCCGACGACCGCGCCATTTGAGCGCGGCTTCGATGACGCGGCGATCGGGATGCTGATGCTCTCCCGTGAGATGCGAGTTCTGCGCGTTAACGCTGCGGTGTGTTCGCTGCTCGCCCGTGATCGCGAGGAACTCGTTGGACGGTCGATCCTGGATTTCACCCACCAAGACGACATCCAGCAGAGCATCGACTGGACCGACGCCAGGTTCGGGGGCCTGGATCCTGCGCCGCTCGTGAAGCGCTACATCCGTCCTGACGGATCGCTCGTCGACGCGACAGTGGTCAGCGCCGTCGTCGAGCCCGACGACGGCGAGCCGTACTTCTTCTCACAATTGCAGGACGTCACCGAGCAGCGTCGCGCCGAGCGGCAGAAGGCGGCGATCGCAGACCTGGGGCGGCGCGCGCTGGAGTGCACCGACGTGGTCGCGATGATCGAGGAGGCGATGGAACTCGTGCGCGAGTCGCTCGGCACGGCCAACTGCGTCACAAACCGCCGCCTCGCCAGCGGCGAGATCCGCAATGTGGCGATTGCCGGTGACGTTGTCCTGTTCAGCATCCCGCCCGGGCGTCCGTCGCAGACCGCGTACACGCTGGGCGTCAGCGGCCCGGTCATCAGCAACGATCTGTCAGCAGAGTCGCGTTTCTCGGTGCCTGCGACCGTCCTCGAGCACGACATGTACCGTGGCCTCAGCGTTCGAGTGGCCGAGCGGTCCGGGTCGTGCCACGCGATCCTGGCTCAACGACGTCGCGAGGCTCGTCCGTTCACCAACGGTGATGGCCGGTTCCTCGAGGCGGTCGCCTACGTGATCGCGGGCGCCGTCGACCGATCCGCCACCGAGGAGACGCTTCGCCGGCGGGCCCTGGAGGATCCGCTGACCGGATTGGGGAACCGGGCGCTGCTCGCCAACCGCCTCGAATCAGAGCTCCGCCATGCCCGTCGGGTGGGTGATCGTGTGTGCCTGCTGACGCTTGACCTGGACCGCTTCAAGGCTGTCAATGACACGCTCGGCCATACCGTCGGTGACACGCTGCTGCGCCAGGTCGCCGCCAGGCTAAGCGCCTGCGTGCGCGAGGAGGACCTGGTCTCGCACCCGGGAGGAGACGAGTTCGCGGCCGTGTGCACAAGAGCGGTGACCGATGATGCGATCGGCGTCGTCGCCCAGCGCTTGGTCGATGCGGTCGTGGAGCCGTTTGCCGTCGCCGGTCGTGAAGTGTTCCTCACCGCCAGCGTCGGCCTGGCGGTCAACGACGGTGGAGACGAGACCGCCGAAGCGCTGTTGCGCGACGCTGACGCCGCGATGTACAGGGCGAAGGAACTCGGTGGTGGACGCTACGAGACATTCGACCTCTCGCTTCGCCACCGGCTCGTCGAGCGGATGACGATCGAAGCAGACCTGCGCCATGCGATCGAGCGCGATCAGCTCGAGCTGTATTACCAACCGATCATCGACCTCGCCGACGAGCGACCCGTCGGGTTCGAGGCGCTGCTGCGCTGGCACCACCCCGACCGCGGCCTCGTCGGCCCAGGCGAGTTCATCCATATTGCGGAGGAGACCGGGATGATCGTGCCGATCGGCGACTGGGTCCTGCGCTCAGTCGCCGACCAGCTTTCGCGCTGGCCCGACACGATCCACGTCTCGGCGAATGTGTCGGCGCTCCAGATCGGGCCCGGTCTGGTCGCCGACGTCGAAGCGTTGCTGGCCGATCATCGACTCGCGCCGGACAGGCTCGTGCTCGAGATCACGGAGAGCCTGGTGCTCGACCCGCGCGTCAGGCCGGTCGTGGCCGGTCTGCGGGCGCTCGGCGTGCAGCTGGCGCTCGACGACTTCGGCACCGGATACTCCTCGCTGGGCAGTATCCAGCACTTCCCGCTCGATCTCGTCAAGCTCGATCGGGCGCTTGTCTCCTCCCTCCCGGGAGGACGCGGCGTCGCGGTGGTCCGTGCGGCGGTGGAACTCGGTCACGCCCTCGGAGTGGCAGTGATCGCGGAGGGCATCGAGGATCGTGTGCAATTGGAATCACTGCGGGAACTCGGATGCCGGCTGGGCCAGGGATTCCTGTTCGCCAAACCGATGCCGGCGCACGACGCGGAGCGGCTGCTGATCGACTCCGGTCACCGCGCTCCCCGCGCGGATGAGCAGGCGGCCTAGAGGAGGCTGGTGTTTTCGGGCGGGTCCGTCCGACTCTCAAGTAAGACTTGATGGGGAATCTGGAATCCGGTGCAACGGTTTGGAGCCTGCCACCATCGACCTTTCCGTGCGCCCCGAGGAGGGGGGTTGCGGGAACGTCGGGCGTTGTCAAACGTTGACCCGCCCGCCGAGCTCGCTCCTCAGCGCCCCTCACGTCCCACCGGCGGCGGACCGGGGGAGATCTTGCCGGACGGGATCCGGCCGGCTCGGCGGACCAAAACAGACAGCATTGACCGCAGCTCGTTCGGTCCTGGGAGCCGGGGGCGATCGCTACCGGTAGACGGACACCATCTCCCTCACCTCCCAGCAGGCTGTGGACTGCGGCAGATCGTGTCTGTTTCGCGCCCCGACGCGGAGCCGCCGCCCAGGATCTGAAGGTCAACGGCAACGCTGGCACGGACCACAGCACAACGACGCCTCTCGCAAGCCAGATCCAGCCCGCCCCGATCCTCACACCAGACCGCGCCGGCCGCCGGTACGGCCTTTTCCGAGGTCCTCTCCGCCGTCACCCCGACCATGTCGCGCCGACCGCAGGCGCCGGCACGCCGTCTCTTCGCGGCCCGAAGTCCGTCGCGGTCAGCGCATTGACCGTCCCGCCAGGATCTCTAGCCCGACGCGAGGGCCCTGGCCGCCGCTGACACGAAGCCTCCGGCAATCGCGTCAGCGATCCCGCCCAGCGGAAGGAAGCGGGGCACGCCGAGGCTCGCCTGGAGTTCGAGATCGATGCGGGTTGCACCCGCATCTGGTTGCAAGTTCCAGGCGACGTCGAACTGCTGCTGAGATGGATGGTCGGAGACCTTTGTCAGCCTCACCGTTCCCGGTCGCTGCACGATCACCGCCAGGACGAGATCGAAGTCCTTGACGACAGGTCCACGCGACAGGTGCAGCTTCGTCCGCGCCCGGCGCGCTTGACCGCTCGGTTCTCGCTCGAGCACGTCCACTTCTCGGACGACCTCCGGATACCAATCCGGATACCCCTCGACCTTCTCCAGCAGTGCAAGGCATTGATCGGGTGCGGATGGCACGAACTGCGTTGCGGCGCCGCGTAGATCTTTGAGCACGGCCAGAGGGGATACACGAATTCCGAGAACTGTCAACCGCTGGGGGGCGATCACGATGCCTCACCTGATCGGGGTGATGACTCGGGTCCGAGCGGGTGTGACGCTCGATCCCCATGTGCCGCTGGCTTGCATATGCCGGGTCGCCGGTCCTGATTGCAGATGCGCTCTACACGCCGGCGCATTCGCTGATCGACCAGAGCCTGCACTCGCGCCTCGGCGCTGAGCCCACCAACGGCGACGGCTTCGGTATCGGCTGGTATGACGACGAGCCAACGCCAGGGGTCTTCCACAGCGTCGAGCCGGCCTGGATGACCAGAATCTCCGCGAGCTGTCCGGCCATGTGCGCTCCGGGATGTTCTTTGCGCACATTCGGGCAGCGATCGGGTCGGCCGTCCAGGAGACCAATTGCCACCCCTTCCGCCACGGATCCCGGCTGTGGATGCACAACGGCTTCATCGCCGAGTTCCCGCTGATCAAACGTGATCTGATGCTCACGATCGACGAGTCCCTGTTTCCCGCCGTCACGGGCACGACGGACTCCGAGGTCTTGTTCTACCTGGCGTTGACGTTCGGCCTTGAGGATGATCCGCCAGACGCGGTCGGGCGCGCGGTCGGCCTTGTCGAGGAATGCGGGCGAAAGCGTGGGATCGAGTATCCGTTTCAGGGCACGATCGCGACGTCCGACGGCGAGTATCTGTGGGCGTTTCGCTATTCGACCGAAGGCAAGTCGCGTTCGCTCTTCTACTCGCGCAGCATCCATACGCTTCGCGCGCTGTATCCGGAGCGAAAGATCCTGCAGGACCTCTCCGAAGACGCGAGACTCGTTGTCTCCGAGCCCATCGGCGACCTCCCCGGCGCGTGGAACGAGCTACCAGAAGCGAGCTATGGGGTTGTTGGCAAAGGGCACGACGAATTGTTCCCGTTCACGGTGAAACAACCGTGAACGCCTGATCGAACCGACGCTGCAGCCTATGCGGCCTGCGCCGTGCCGGCCCCCGGCTCCGCTTCAAGTTGCTCGAAGTACGCAGTCGCGATCGGCCGCCAGCGCTCGTGTCGGTCGGCGAACAGAGCGTGCGCCCGCTCTCGCGGCCAGCGAGCCGGCAGCAGCGCGGCCGGCAGATCGGGATCGAGAAACGGGAACTTCCGCCACGCGTGAACGAGCAGGGTCTGCTGACGAAAGGATGCGTCCGGGCTCGAGACGCGGACGCGTGAGAAGTCGTCGATGAACGCGCTGTACTGCTCGCGGACGCGGCCGAGATCCCAGGCAGCCGCCACCAGCTGCGCAGGATCACCGATGTCGCCGAACTGCGCGACGAAGGAGGTTGCCTCCGCGGCGGGCTCGTCGTTGAGCGCCGCCGCGAGCTCGGGCTCACGATCGACGTGGGGCGTCAGCCACACACCACTGCCGAGCGAACCGAGCCCTGCCCAAGCCAGGCGCGAGCGCAATTGGTGGCGTACGGCGCGGCGTCGCTCGGGGACGCGGAGGATCACGACCAGCCAGCGCCCGTCCCAGTGCCGAGGCTGCCCGAAGGTGTAGATCCGCTCAGCCCCGGTGCGGAGCAAGCTCGCGGTGGCGGCCGTCAGCGACAGGCGAGTGCGCCGGCCGTGGCGCTCGCTGATCAGCCAGCCGTCGCGGATGCTCCGGGAGAGCGCCTGGCGCGCCGCCTGCTCGCTGTAGCCAACGGATCGCAGGGCCGCGACGAGCGTCTCCTGCCAGACGCTGCCTGATCGGGGTAGGACGTATTCACCGAGCACTGTCAGCAGCAGCGATCGTGCCGCGGGGGCGCCCACCGACCTGCGTCTGAGCTGTTCGTCCATTCGGCGCCGGACAGTAGCCGCTCAGCTGGACCTGCTGTCTTCGCCGCGCCCGCGATCGGCCGGGGCTGCGGCGGCGGCGAAGTCAGCGCGGATCGCTTCGAAGTGCGTGTTGCAGGCACTGCAACAAAATTGGCTTGTAATCAGCTGGCCGCCCCAGGGTGACACCAGTTCGACCTGCCGCGAGTTGCAGAACGGACAGGAGAGCTCGGAGCCCATCATCGGCGTCTTTCCTCATCCCACTGCGACCAATCGGTCGGCTCAGGCAGCGATAACCGCGCTCCCTGCGCGGACAGCGACTCGCTGAGCCAGTTGCGTACCCGCGCGCGAATCGCCGCCGGGCCTTCGCTGAGCATCCCGTGCTGGGTCGCCTCCCGGTAGCCGTCATGGTGCTCGGGCCCGGGCCACCGTGAGGCCTCGCTCCACATCTCCTCGATCCGCGTCAGCAGCAACTCCCGATCGCTGCCCCCGGCACGGCACATTCGCCGCAGCCACGCCTCGGCGTGAACCCGGTGGGCACCTTCCTCCTGGAGGATCTTGCGCGCTCGCTGGGCCAGTGGCTCGATCGAGCTGTTGCGCGCGCTCGCGACGAACGTGGTCAGGATCCCATCGACGACGAGGTTGGCAGCGATCACCGAGGCCCAGTCTTCGAGCTCGGATGCGATCACGCGCAGCGGACTGCCGGCGTCGAGGCCCTCGTCCTCACGGATGACGCCAAGCTTCGCCAGAACCGGATACGTCGAGCGCGCATGGCCCAGTTCGTCCTGGGCCATCGCCGCCGCCGCGACCGCCGATTCAAGCGTCGGAGCGCTCACCGCCCACTCTCCGTAGCGGCGCCCGAGTGCGCCCTTGTTGTCAGCAAGCGAGCCAACCAACGAGACCATCGTGGCAGTCGCCGCATCGAGCATCGGCGGCGGTGCGCTCATGCGCGGATCGCCTCGCGGATTTCGGCGCGCGGCACGAGGATCATGTGGATCCAGGGCTGCTCGTCGTAGATTGCGCGCGCGCACAGCAGCGCCAGGTTCTCGTCGGACTCGGTGACGGTTCCGACATGGTGCAACGGCTCCTCGTAGGCCTGACGAGCGAACACCTCCCACACGGTTTCGTCGCGCCTGCTCATGTCACGATCCCGAGGCGCCGCATCGTCTCGCGGGCATCCGCACGGATCCGGTCCTTGGTCCAGACCGGGTCCCACACAACCTCGATCTCGACGGCGTCGACATCGGGGTCACGCAGCAGTACCTCGCGAATGTCATCCTCGATGAACTCCATCGCGGGGCATCCCATCGACGTGAACGTGAGCTTCAGATCTGCGAGCCGGCGCGCCGGTTGATAGGCGACAGCGACGATCAGGCCCATACCCACCACGGACACCGGGATCTCAGGGTCCTCGACGCCGCGCAACGCATCCCACAGCCTCGCCTCCACCCGCTCAGCACCAGTCAGCTCGGAGACCGTCATCGCGCTTTTCTCAGCGACGTGGTCTGGTAGCCGCGCTGGAGCCTCTGGACGTAGTCCTTGTTCATCGGCCCCCGCGCACGCCAGCGCTTGATCACCTGGTCCCAGTCGATCACGCCCTCGTCGAGCAACCACTCGCGCCGCTCCTCGTCGAACTGCGCCGGAAACGGGCAATCGATCGTGAAGCGATCCTGCTCGTGGTCGAAATGCGCCGGCACGTGGATCCCGATCTCGTCCATGAACGGGACCACCTCAGCCATCCACGCCTGCCGAAGCTGATCGTTGGACTTCCCCTTGAACCCGTAGTCGAGTTGCTCTGAATGCTGCTTGCGATCGTCGGGCAAGCCGAACCACTCGAGCGTGAGGATGAACATCCAATCGATCGCCTTCTGCACCTGAGCCTTGCCCTCAGGATCCTTGGCCAGCTTCTTGCACCACGTCCGACCGTGGCGCAGATGGAAGGTCTCCTCCTTGTCGACCTTCGCGAGCGCGCGTTTCCAGGGCCCGAAGGTGCTGGAGTTGTAGACGTCTCCGAGCAGCACGAACCCCGCCTGGTCATAGAGGGCGTTCGCGCAGACCAACTCGACCCAGGAGTCCAGCGGGACATCGAACGCGTAGGGGTATTTGAACTGCTCGGCGGGGCGCTCGTAGATCAGCCAATCCATGTCCACGCCGAGGTCGCCCAGCAACCGGTAGCCGATGTGCGCGTGCGCAAGCTCGTCCTGGATGATCGACATCGCCGAGCCGAAGTTGTTCAGCGCCGGCGCGTGTTGCGCGGCGCGCAGATACGACGGCGCGCTGACGAACTCCGTGTCGGCGGAAACGGTGAGGATCCGCCGGATGCCCTCGAGGTACTTCGGCGACATGTGCTGGAGACCTTCGACCAGCTTTCCGGCAGCAAGGCGATCTTGAACCTGCTCCTCTGTCAGCGGGGCGAGCTCTTCAACGGGTGTAGCCAGATATGACACTTGACTAACGTCCGGCAGCCTATAGTCTCTCGTCGTCGAGATCAAGATAACTGGAGGCAGGCGTGCCCGAGATGCTGATCGGCGGCGAGTGGCGGCAAGCCACAGCTCACGCGGAGATCGAAGTCGTGAACCCGGCCACCGAGGATGTGGTCGATCATGTGCCGGCCGGCACGCCGGCGGACGTCGAACTTGCGGTGGCGACCGCCAACCGTGCGTTCGGTGACTGGTCGCGGACCGACGTCGAGAAGCGCGCGGCGATCCTCGCGCGCGCCGCCGATCTGATCCACGAGCACGCGAAGGATCTCGCGGCAAGGCTCACCGCCGAGCAGGGCAAGCCGCTGGCCGAAGCGATCGGCGAGGTCAACCACCTCGGCCACGGCGTCCGCTTCTACGCCGAGGCGGCGACCAAGGTCCGCGGGGTCTACCAGGACCTGCCGTCCACGCTCGGGCCGGCCTACGGGATGGTGATTCGCCGCCCGATCGGCGTGTGTGCGGCGATCACGCCGTACAACTTCCCGCTGACGCTGCTGGGGACGAAGGTCGCGCCCGCGCTGGCCGCCGGGAACACGGTGGTCGCCAAGCCGGCCGCGACAACGCCGCTGGCCACGCTCGAAGTCGCGCGTCTGTTCTCGGAGGCGGGCGTGCCGGACGGTGTGCTCAACGTTGTCACGGGCCGTGGGGCGGAGATCGGCGACGCGCTCGTCAGCCATCCCGATGTGCGCCGCGTCGCGTTCACGGGCTCGACTGCGGTCGGGCGCCATGTGGCCGGCCTCGCCGCGCCTGCGCTCAAGCGTCTGTCGCTCGAGCTCGGCGGTTCGGATCCGGTGATCGTCTGCGCTGACGCCGACGTCGATGCGGCGGTCAAGGCGGTGATCATCGGCCGGTACTGGAACGCCGGCCAGGCATGCCTCGGCTGCAAGCGCGTGTTCGTGCACGACTCGGTCTACGACGCGTTCGTCTCCCAGCTCATCGACCGCGTCGGACGCTACGAGCCCGGAGACGGGACTGTGAAGGCGGAGAAGCCGAAGCTGCGGATGGGGCCGATCCACACGCGCGCCGGACGGGACGAGCTGCTCGGGCAGATCGAGGATGCAGTCGCCTTTGGCGGTGAGCTGCTGATCGGGGGCGAGACCGGGTCAGGCGAGAAGGGCTACTTCCTGCAACCGGCGGTGATCTCTGAGCCGGCGGACAGCTCGAGGGTGATGCGCGAGGAGGTCTTCGGTCCGGTCTTGCCCGTGTCTCGCTTCAGCGATTTCGACGAGGTCATCGAGCGCGCCAACGACACCCCCTACGGCCTCGGCTCATCGCTCTGGACCTATGACGTCCGCGTGATCCACCGAGCGGCACTCGAGATCGAATCGGGGATGACATGGGTCAACCAGATCCACTACGGCTACGACGAGTTGCCGTTCGGCGGCGTCAAGGCGTCGGGCTTCGGCAAGGAGCATGGACTCGAGGCGCTCGACTCCTACGTCGAGCTCAAATCGGTCGTCGTCGGGGGTCTCGGCTGATGGCGGTGCAGTTCGAATCAGATCACGGTGTCGGGACGATCACGCTCGATAACCCGCCGGCGAACTCCTATGACCTGACGGTCATGAGCGAGTTCAGCGACGCCGTCGACGCGGCGATCGGCTCGAACGCCCGGGCTGTGATCGTGCGCAGCGCGTCGCCGAAGTTCTTCTCCGCGGGCGCGGACGTGAAGAAGTTCCTCGACGGGGACGTGGACGCGAACATGGAGATGATCCGCGTCAGTCAGGCGGCGTTCACGGCGATCGCCGCGGCCGATCAGATCTTCATCGCGCACATCGGCGGCCATGCGCTCGGTGGCGGGCTCGAGATCGCGCTCGCGTGCGATATCAGGCTCGCAAACTCCGGCACGTACAAGCTGGGAACCCCGGAGGTGACACTGGGCCTGCTGCCGGGCAACGGCGGGACGCAGCGGCTGACGCGACTACTCGGGCCCTCGCGCGCGATCGAATTGCTGCTGACCGGCCGCACGTTCTCGCCCGACGATGCCCTGGCCTGGGGCCTCGTCGCGGCGCTGTATGAGCCCGAGCAGGCCGAGACCGAGGTTCGGGAATACGCGGCCCGGTTCGCCGCCGGACCCGCGCTGGCGACCGCCGCGATCAAGCGCTGCGTCCACGACGGCGGCCAGCAGTCGCTGCAGGACGGCCTCGCGCTCGAAGCGCGGCTGGTCGAGCAGTTATTCCGCTCCAAGGACGCGTCCGAGGGCCTCGAGGCGTTCGTGCAAAGGCGTGCGCCCGAGTTCGTCGGCGCATGAGTACCGACACGATCCTCACGTACGCCGGGGCTTTTATCGAGGGCCGTGAGCACGCCAACGGGGGCGACGCGATGCCGGTCTGCAATCCGGCCACCGGGCAGGTGTTCGCCGAGGTCCCGGCCGGGACCGAGCACGACATCGACACGGCTGTCGGCGCGGCCCGGGACGCATTGCGCGAGTGGTCCGGGCTGGCCGTCAGAAAGCGAGGCGAGATTCTCGGTCAGGCGGCTCGCCACGTCGAGCAGCACCTCGACGAACTGGTCGCGCTGCTGACGCGCGAGCAGGGCAAGACGCTCCGAGACGCGCGGATCGAGATCGCCAAAGCACTCGACACGCTGATGCACTACGCCGGCTTGTCGAAAGCATTGCGGGGCGCCCACACGCCCAACCTCGATCCGGGTGTCGACGGGATCGTCCTGCGACGGCCGCTCGGCGTGGTCGGTGCGATCGTCCCCTGGAATTTCCCGACGACGCTGCTGTCCAACAAGCTCGCGCCGGCCGTGGTCGCCGGCAACACGATGGTCGCCAAGCCGGCGGGGACGACGCCACTGACGACGTTGCGGTTCGCCGAGCTGCTGGCGGACGGGGGTCTGCCCCCAGGCGTCTTCAGCGTCGTCACCGGCAGCGGCTCGCGGACCGGCACCGCGCTGGTGAAGCACCCGGGCGTCCGCAAGATCGCCTTCACCGGCTCGACCCCGGTCGGCGAGCAGATCATGGCCCTGGCCGCCCGCGGATGCAAGCGCGTCACGCTCGAGCTCGGCGGCTCTGACCCGATGATCATCTGCGACGACGCTGATCTCGACGCCGCCGCAAGCGCCGCCTCGATGGGACGGTTCTACAACTGCGGCCAGGCGTGCCTGGCGATCAAGCGTGTGTACGTGTTCGAGGCGGTGGCCGATCAGGTGATCGAGCAGATCACCGGCAAAGCGAAACGGCTGAAGGTCGGGCCGGGCGATCGTCCGGGCTCGCAGATGGGGCCACTGCACACGCACGCGCAGCGTGATGAGGTGGCAGATCAGGTGCAGCGCACGCTTGACCGCGGCGGTACGCTCGCCGCCGGTGGCGCGCCGCCTGACGATCCAGAGCTCGCCAAGGGCTTCTTCTACTTGCCGACGGTGATCGTCGATCCGCCGCATGACGCGCCGATGGCGACCGAGGAAGTCTTTGGCCCAGCCCTGCCGATCTGGCGCGTCCGGGACCTCGAGGAGGCGATCACGCGTGCCAACGCCTCGCAGTTCGGGCTCGGATCCTCGGTCTGGACCCGCGATCTCGCCCGCGCGCGCGAGGCGGCGGAGCGGATCGAGGCCGGGTACACGTGGGTCAATTCGCGGACCAAGGTCTACGACGAGCTTCCGTTCGGCGGCTGGAAGTCCAGCGGCTACGGCAAGGAGCACGGCGAGGAAGCGTTCGACTACTACACCGAGACCAAATCGGTCGTGGTCAGCAGCAGGACGTGACGGCGTCCCCCTTGGGGTATGTCATGACCGTAGCTACCAACCGGCGGCTCGATCTTGGTGGCGCAGCGGTCGAGCTACTCGACCTGCCGAGTGCTGACGATCGCCCGGCGCTTGTCCTGCTGCACGAGGGCCTTGGCTCGATCGGGCTGTGGCGCTCATTCCCGCGGGCACTACAGCAAGCGACCGGACGTCGGCTAGTCGCGTTCTCGCGGTACGGGCACGGGCGCTCCTCGCCGCCCCCGCGGCCGCGGACGCCGCGGTTCTTCCACGAGGAGGCGCTCGAGGTGCTGCCGGCGCTGCTCACCGCAGTCGACGTCGAGCGGCCCGTGCTCGTCGGGCACAGCGATGGTGGCTCGATCGCGCTCGTTCACGCCGCCGCGTTCCCGGTCAGCGGCCTGGTGCTGATCTCGCCGCACGTGTTCGTCGAGGAGATCACGGTGCGCGCGATTCGCGAAACCCGCGAGCAATACCTCAGCGGCGGCCTGCGCGAGCGGATGGCACGCCACCACGACGATCCCGATGCCGCGTTCTGGGGTTGGTGCGATGTGTGGCTCGACCCTGCTTTCCGCGCCTGGAACCTCGAGCAGGAGGCTGACCGCGTCAACGCTCCGATGCTGCTGATCCAGGGTGCCGAGGATCCGTACGGCTCGCTCGAGCAACTGGCGCGGATCGAGGCCCGAACCGGGGGCCCGGTCGAGCGGCTCGTATTGCACGGCTCGCATAGCCCGCACCTCGAACATCAAGAGACGGTCGTGCGAGCCGTGGACTCGTTCGTCTCGCGCGCTACGACGAGCTGACGCTGAGGCCCGGATCGGGCTGGAGCACGGCCATGTCCCGATCCTGCTCGGACAGCTCGGCAGCCGACTCACGCAGGCGAAAGCGCTGGACCTTGCCGGTCAGGGTCCGCGGAAGCTCGTCGACGAAGCGCACGATGTGCGGGTACTCGTAGCGCCGCATCCGGTCCTTGCACCACGACTGGAGCTCGTTCACGAGCGTCTCGTCGCCGGGCGCGCCCGTGCACTGAACGAAGGCGGCGATCCGGCTGGCGCCTTGGAGGTTGACTCCGACAACGCCGACCCCGTCGACTCGCGGGTGCTCCATCAAGACGTGTTCCATGTCGATCGGTGAGACCCAGAGACCGCCCACCTTCAGCATGTCGTCGACCCGCCCGACATACGAGTAGGTCCCGTCCTCGCTGCGCTGGTAACGGTCGCCGCTCACGAACCAATCGCCGAGCATCGAGTTCTTGGTCTTCTCATGCTGATGCCAGTAGAACGCGGCACAGGAGTCGCCGCGCACCTGGAGCGCGCCGGTCGCGGGACCGACGAGCACGTCGCCGCGGTCGTCGACCAACCGCAGCTCGTATCCCGGAACCGGCCAGCCCGTGGTCCCCGGCGCGACCTTGCCGGGACGGTTGGAGCAGTAGATGTGGAGCATCTCGGTCGAGCCGATCCCGTCGATGATGTCGACGCCGAAACGGGCGCGCCAGCGCTCGATCGTGTGCGGAGACAGCGCCTCCGCCGCCGACACGCAGAACCGCACCGGCTCAAACGCACCGTCGGCCGCCGGGTCGCGGACGAGCGCACCGAACAGCGCCGGCACCGAGAAGAAGACCGTTGGCCGGTGCTTGCGCAGCGTCTCGAGGATCGACTCCGGCCGTGGCGGGCCGCGCATCAGCACCGAGGTCGCTCCGAACCACAGCGGGAACGACAGGCCGTTGCCGAGGCCGTAGGCGTGGAACAACTTGGTCGTGGAGAAGGTGACGTCGTCCGCTGTGAGCCCTAGTACCTGCTTGGCGTACGTCTCGCACGTCACCTCGATGTCGTGCTGAAGGTGGACGACGCCCTTGGGCTTCCCGGTCGAACCCGAGCTGTACAGCCAGAACGCCATGTCATCACGATGCGTCGGGGCGGGATCGAGTTCGTCAGCCTGAGTGGCGATCGCGTCGTCGAACTCGATCACGCCGGCGCCGTCGCCGCCACGGACGAGGTAGCGGAGCGCTCGATCGTTGAGCACTCCGGCGAGACGGTCGCTGAGCTCGGCGTCGGTCACCACGATCTCCGCGTAGGAGTCAGACGCGAAGTGACGGAAGTTCGTGTCGGTGTCGCGCGGACTGACCGGAACCGGGACGGCGCCGATCCGGATCGCGGCGAGGAACACGATCGGGAACACAGTCGTGTCGTCGAGGACGAGCAGCACCCGCTGCTCGCGCCGTACGCCGAGCTCGCTCAGCAGCCGTCCGGCGCGGTTGATCTGGCGACGGAGCTCCTCGTAGGTCAGCGTCGCGTCTTGCGCGACGATCGCGCGAGCACCGCCACGGCCGGCCTGTACCTGCTGTTGCACGAGGTCACTCGCGTTGTAGCGGTCTCCCGGCAGCCCGGTCACCAGCACCAGCCGCTCCTCTGTGGATCCTCTCACTCCTGCCGGCGCGCCACCGATAACGGCATCGCCCCAGCTCGCGACATACTAAAGGCTTGCGCTCGTCAGTCAAGTGTCATATCTGATCGGGCCCGCAGTTCTGCCGCGACCGCGTCGAGGGCGTCGAGGGTCGGCTCCAGCAGCGGGTGCTGTCGGCCCGGCGGGAGCAGCGCGTAGACGTGACGTGCGACGGCCATGTCCGCGATCGGGCGCAGCGCGAGATCCCTGAACGGATCGACGAGCAGCTCGGCGACGAGCGTCACCGCAAGGCCGCGGATGACCAGCGCCCGGATTGCAAGCTGGTCGTGGGTGATCGACACGAGCTTTGGCTCAAACCCGGCCGCGCGGCAGGCGCGGACGATCACGCCGTCGGTCAAAGCGACGGTCCAGTCGTCGTCGCGCAGATCCGCGAGACGGACCGATGGTTGCGCAGCGAGCCGATGGTCGGGTGCGAGCGCCACCAGGAAGCGCTCCTGAAGCAGGTCGTGGCGGCTGACCCCGGGGGCAGGCACGAGCGTCTGTGTCGTGTCGTGGTAAGCGATCGCCAGATCCAACTCGCCGCCCGCGACCCGCGCCGAGAGCTGGTCCGGAGTTCCCTCGTCGAAGGTGACGCTGGCGTCTGGGTGCACTTCACGCAGCCGCGCGATCGCGGCGGGCACAAAGCCGGCGAGCGCTGAGGGCAGTGCGCCGATCCGCAAGCGCGTCCGGCGGCGGTCCGCCGAGGCCGCGAGCTGGGTTTCGGCCAAACGGAAGCGCTCGGCGATCGCATCGGCGTGCTCGAGCAGGATCGCGCCCTCCTCGGTGAGCCGCAGACCGCCGGGCCGGCGCTCGAGCAGAGGAGTTCCGAGCTCGCGTTCGAGCTGCGCGACCTGGTTTGAGACCGACGGTTGCGAGAGCGCGAGCTCGCGCGCGGCCCGCGAGAAGGACCGCTGGTGCGCGACGGCGCGGAACGTGAGCACGCGCTTCGGGTCCATAGGCCGAAACTATAGACATACGAAAACAATGATTTGAACTTATAGCTCAAGGGCCCCACACTGGGGTACGACTACTCCGTACGAGACACAGCATCCTTGCAACCGGAAAGCGAGCAGCAGGCATGAGCACCATTCCGAGCACGATCCCGATCCTCGAGCTCAATGACGGGCACAAGATCCCCCAGCTGGGCTTCGGCGTCTTCCAGATCCCGCCCAAGGACACCGCGCAGGCGGTAAGCACAGCGTTCGAGGTGGGCTACCGGCACATCGACACCGCCGAGATGTACCGCAACGAGCGGGGAGTCGGCGAGGCGCTGCGTGCTTCCGGCCTCGACCGCGCAGAGGTCTTCATCACCAGCAAGCTCAACAACGGCTTTCACAGTCCCGATGATGCGCGCTGGGCATTCGAGCACACGCTCGTGGAGCTCGGCACAGACTACGTGGATCTGTTCCTGATCCACTGGCCGCTGCCGACGCTATACGGGGGTGACTACGTCTCAACCTGGAAGACGCTCGAGGAGTTCAGCCAGGACGGACGGGCACGTTCGATCGGGGTCTCCAATTTCCAAGTTGAGCATCTGCAGCGTCTGGCCGCGAGTGCTGACGTGACGCCCGCGGTCAACCAGATCGAGCTCCATCCCTATCTACTCAACGACGCGGTCCGCGCGTACGGGGAGCAGAACGGCATCCTCACCGAGGCGTGGTCACCGATCGCACAGGGTCAGGTCCTCGACGATCCGGTGATCACGGCGATCGCCGAGAGGCTCGGACGCTCACCGGCCCAGGTCGTGCTGCGCTGGCACATCCAGCGCGGGAGCATCGTCTTCCCCAAGTCGACCACCCCGTCCCGGATCGCGGAGAACTTCGAGCTGTTCGACTTCGAGCTCCAGCCCGACGAGGTCTCAGCAACCGCGGCCCTGGACAAGGGTGAGGATGGTCGCACCGGCCCGAACCCGGACACGTTCGCCTTCATCCCTGACTGATTCAGGGCGACGAAGGTCCAATTGAATCCCGTCAGCCATGTCCGCCGGGGGGTGGTCGTAACACAGCATTTTTCGTTAACACGACCACCCCCCAAGAACCGCGACCCCGCGCGTCGACCCGAGCGCTTGCTTTAGTCCCGGCGCCGGCCGAGCCGGCGCAGCAGCTTCGCCAGGGGGTCGTAGCGGCGGTCGACGACGCGTTCCTTGAGCGGGATGATCGCGTTGTCGGTGATGTGGATCCCCTCGGGACAAACCTCGGTGCAGCACTTCGTGATGTTGCAGAGGCCGAGACCGCCTTCGTCGACCAAGAGGTCGGTACGGTCGAGTGTGTCGAGCGGATGCGTCTCGAGGCTCGCGATCCGGACCAGGAACCGAGGCCCGAAGTAACGATCGTGCAGACGGTGATCGCGGAGAATGTGACAGACGTCCTGACACAGGAAGCACTCGATGCATTTGCGGTACTCCGCCATCCTGTCGACGTCCTCCTGCCCGATCAGCCAGTCTTTATCGGTCCCGCCCACCCTCGGCGTGAACGGAGGAATCCGTTTGTTGACCTCGTAGTTCCAGGAGACGTCGGTGACGAGATCACGAATGATCGGGAATGCCTTGATCGGCTCGACTCGGATCGGCTCGTCCTCGGGAAGGTGATCGAGCCGCGTCTTGCACATCAGCCGCGGTAGCCCGTTGATCTCAGCACTACACGAACCGCACTTGGCCGCCTTGCAGTTCCAGCGGACGGCCAGGTCCTTGGCCTGGCTGCGCTGGACCTCGAGCACGGCGTCGAGCACGACCATCCCCGTGACCGCTTCGATCTCGTATTCGACGAGCTCGCCGCCGGTCCCGTCCCCGCGCCAGAGCTGAAGCGTGCGGCCGCTCATCCGCGCTCGGCCGCCTGTCGCTGTTCGACGAGCCCGAGGAGCTCTGGCGCCTTCCGGACGGGCCTGGGCTCGAGCCGCACGCCGTCTTCGTCCTTGCGCACGATGATGTTGTGGGCGCTCCAGTAGTCGTCGTAGCCCGGGAAGTCGAGCCGGCTGTGGGCACCGCGGCTTTCGTGCCTGAGCAGCGCCGCGTGGGCCACGGCCTGAGAGACGACAAGCATGTTGCGCAGATCGTGGCAGAGGTGCCAGCCGGGATTGAATGCGGTGCCGCTGGTCGGCGATCGCAGGCGCGCGGCCCGCCGCTGGAAGGCGTCAAGTGCTGCCACGGCCGCGTTCAACCCGGCCTCATCGCGGAAGATCCCGACATCGTCTTGCATGGTCGCCTGAAGCTCGGTGTGCAGTTGGTAGGGATCCTGATCGCCGGGTCCTGACAGGTAGTGCTCGATCGCCGCGACCCCGCCGGCGATCTGATCATCCGCCAGCCGTGGCTCAGGCGCGTCCGCGGCGAACTGCGAGGCACCGATCCCGGCGCGGCGGCCGAATACGAGCAGATCCGAAAGGGAGTTGCCGCCGAGCCGGTTCGCGCCGTTCATTCCACCCGAGCACTCGCCGGTTGCGAACAGTCCTGGCACTGTGCTCGCGCCGGTCTCGGCATCGACGCGGATCCCGCCCATGAAGTAGTGACACGTCGGTCCGACCTCCATCGGCCCGCGGGTGATGTCGACGCCGGCGAGCTCCATGAACTGGTCGTACATGCTGGGCAGCCTGCTGCGGACGGTCTCGGCCGGCAGGTGCGAGACATCGAGGAACACGCCACCGTGGGGGCTGCCGCGGCCCTCCTTGACTTCGGTGAAGATCGCCCGTGCGACCACGTCGCGGGTCGAGAGCTCGAGCCGCTTGGGGTCATAGCGCTCCATGAAGCGCTCACCGTCGGAGTTGCGCAGAATCCCGCCCTCTCCACGGACCGCCTCGGTCACGAGCAGGCCGATGACGCCGGGCGGCCAAACCATCCCGGTCGGGTGAAACTGGACGAATTCCATGTCGATCAGCTCGGCGCCCGCTTCGTAGGCGAGTCCGTAGCCGTCCCCGGTGCACTCCCACGAGTTCGAGGTGATCCGCCAGCACTTTCCGGCGCCGCCGGTCGCGAGCACGAGCGCGCGGCACCCAAACGCGAGCGGAACGCCGTCGGCGCGCCGGTACCCAAACGCGCCGATGACGCGCTCGCCGTCTCTCAATAGCCGCGTAATCGCGCATTCCATGAACACGTCGATCCCTGCGTGCACGGCCTTGTCCTGCAGCGTCCGGATCAGCTCGAGGCCGGTCCGGTCGCCGATGTGCACCAACCGCCGGTGCGTATGGCCACCGAACGCGCGCTGCGAGAGCTTGCGCTCCGGCGTGCGGTCGAAGACCCCGCCCCACTGCTCGAGCTCATGGACGCGGTCCGGGGCTTCCTTCGCGTGGAGCTCGGCCATGTGCCAGTTGTTGAGGTACTTGCCGCCGAACATCGTGTCCTGGAAATGGACCTGCCAGTTGTCCTCGGGGGCGACGTTGCCAAGCGCCGCGGCGATCCCGCCTTCAGCCATCACCGTGTGCGCCTTGCCGAGCAGCGACTTGCAGACCAGCGCGATCCGCGCGCCTTGTTCGGCGCAGGCGATCGCCGCGCGCAGACCTGCGCCCCCCGCACCGATCACGACGACGTCGTAGTCATGCCGCTCGACGGCCACTCAGAAGATCCTCGGGTCGTGGAACACGCCCGCCGCCGCGAGCCGAATGTAGAGATCGGTGAGGGCAACCCACCCGAGACTGATCCACGCCCACGCCATGTGATGAACATTGAAGACGCTGACCCCGCGCCAGAGCCGGTGCCGCGTCCGTGCTGAGGCCGAACAGGTGAAGCAATCAAGCCCGCCGCCGATCAGGTGGCGCAGCGAGTTGCAACCGAACGTGAACATCGTCAGCAGGATCACGTTCGCGAGCATCACGAGGGTGCCGAGACCGACGCCGAATTCCAGCGAGCCGTCGGAGCTCTTGAAGAAGAACGCACGCCCCGCGTCATACCAGAGGAATCCGAGCACGATCGTCGCCAGGTACATGAAATAGCGGTGCGCGTTCTGGAGGATGAACGGGAGCTTCGTCTCGCCGCGATAGTGGCTGCGGCGCAGACCGGCCACGGCACAACCCGGCGGCGCGAGGAAGAACGCCCGATAGTAGGCCTTGCGGTAGTAGTAACAGGTGAGCCGGAAGCCCAACGGCACCCACATCACAAAGAACGCGTACGTGAAAGAGATGTGCAGCCCAAAGCTCTTGAGGTCCGGGGAGTAGAACGGCGACAGGTACCGGGCACCTCCGTCCGTGTACAGATAGTCGGAGCCCATCACCGCGACGACGATCGAGTAGACCCCGAACGCGCTCAGTCCGATCCCCGTCGCCAGCGGCGGCAGCCACCATCGATCTCGTCGCGCGGTCACCCCGAGGCGGCCGGTGGACGCGGCTTGCGTAGTCATCCGCTCGAACCTACCAGCCCGAGGCCGCCGAGCGCCTCCGTAATCATCCGCCGAGTGTTTCGTGGGCTGACCACAGCGGCGCGGGTCCCCCGGCGCAAATCTAGACTGCCGGCTGCTGGTCTGGCAACTCGATTGGCCAGCCGCTTGCGGCCCAGGTGCCGACGCCTCCGTCGGCGACGTGGATCGCCGATGCCGCGCCGGCCCGCGCGAGCAGCGATGCTGCAACGGCGCTGCGCTGGCCCGAGGAGCAGATCGCTGCCACCGGGCGGCTCGGATCGATCCCGTCGGGGATGGCGTCGAGATCGTGGTACGGGCGATGCACGGAGCCCGGGAGATGCCCCTCATCCCACTCATCGCGCTCGCGGACGTCCAGCACTTGCAGCTGGCCGAATCGAGCGTGCAGCGCGGCGACGTCGAGCCGCTCGATCGACGTGGTCGGCCGGTTGTCCTCGCGCCAGCTGGTCATCCCGCCGGCGAGGTAGGCGAGACTGGTGATTCCAACCGCCGCGGCCAGGTGCGCGGCGTGGATCGCGTCCTCGTCGTCGCGACCGACGAGGACGACCTCCTGCTCGCGCCCGGCCACCCAAGCAAGCTTCGTGCCGAACCCGGCGCGGATCGCCGGGTTGCAGAGCGCTCCCGGGATGTGAGCATCGTCGAACTGGAGGTCGGTGCGGACATCGACGACGAGCGCACCCTGTCCCTGCTTGAGCTGCACTTGCAAAGCGGTGAGCGGTTCCGCGTCGACGTGCCCGGAGTGAAGAGGCCCGCGGTTGAGCGCAACGATCGCCTGGAAGTTCGGAGGCTGCGGAGCGAGCGAGCCGATCGCGCGCTCGACGAACGCCTCCTCGTCATCCTCGGCCAGCAGGTCGTTGTGCGCGAGCTCGTAGGCGATCGTCGAGGAGATCTTCATGTCCATGCCGGGACCGCCGCACAGCGACCCGCCGAGGTGCCCGGGCCAGACCTCGCATTCGCCGGGCAGGCACAGAAGCTTGTTGTGCAGGGAGGCGAACATGCCGTGCGCGCCCTGCACCTTGTCGACGGCCAGGTCCGGGCGCGCGATGTCACCGACGAACAGCGTGTCGCCGGTCAGCACCGCCCACGGCTGCGGGCCCCGAGCGGTGTCGATCAACGCAAAGGCCGTGTGCTCCGGGCGATGGCCGGGCGTATGAAGCGCGCGGATCCGGACGCTGCCGAGCTCGAGCTCCCAGCCGTCGTCGAACGGCTCGTGGTCGTAGTCGGGCGCTGCCGCGCGGTGGACATGAATGGTGGCGCCGGTGCCGGCAGCAAGGCGGCCGTGCCCGGAAACGTGGTCGGCGTGGTTGTGAGTCTCGAGGATGTGCTCGATCCGCACGCCCATGAACCGCGCACGCGCGACGTACTCCTCGATATCGAGCTTCGGGTCGACCACGGCGGCGACCCCGGCTTCCTCGTCGCCGATCAAGTACGACGCGCAGCCGAGGTCGTCGTGGGTGATCTGACGGAAGATCATCGCGGCTCGTGCTCGATCAGCCTCACAGGACGCAAGGCTACGACGTGCGGGCTACGACGTGCGGCTACGACGCGTGCGCCGAAGCCCGCCGTCGCCGGGAGCGCCGCCGCGGGTGGGTGCCCGACCCGTTCGGGTGGGTGCCCGACCCGTTCGGGTGGCTGCCCGACCCGTTGTTCGCCCTGGCTCCGGCCGTGGGACGCTGCCGAGAGGCCGGCGCAGCAGCCGCAGCGTCTGCACGGGGCGCAGGCGCCCGACCGCCGAGGCCGTGATCGAGCCCGAGCTTCCCAGCGAGCTGCCCAACATCGCCGCGCTCACCCGGGCCGACCAGCGTGATGCCGATGCCCTTGGCCCCCGCGCGAGCGGTTCGGCCGATCCGGTGAACGTAGGTGTCGCTGTCGGCCGGCGGATCGAAGTTGATCACGTGCGAGATGCCCTGCACGTCGATCCCGCGCGCGGCGACGTCGGTCGCGACGAGCGTGTCCACAGCGCCGGACTCAAACCGGGCAAGCGCCTGCTCGCGCTGGCGCTGCGACTTGTTGCCGTGCATCGCCACGGCGTTGACGCCGTGACCGGCGAGGCGCTTGACCAGCCGATCAGCTCCGCGCTTGGTGCGCACGAACACGAGCGTCAGTTCGCGGTCCCGGCGAAGCTCGGCGACAAGTACCTCGAGCCGGTGCAGCTCGGAGACCTCGAGAAACCGGTGCTCGACATCGGCGACGGCTCGGCGAGCGGTCGGGCCGTGCTCGTGCACGGCGGGGTCGTCGGTGTAGCTGCAGGCCACGCGGCCGGCTTCGCCGTCGAGCGTCGCGGAGAAGAACAGCGTTTGGCGCTTCGCCGGGCAGGCCGCGACGATCCGGTCGACGGCCGGGCGAAAGCCCATGTCGAGCATCCGGTCGGCCTCGTCGAGCACCAGGATCCGGATTGCATCGAGTGTGAAGGCGCCGCGCGCCAGCAGGTCTTCAAGCCTGCCGGGTGTCGCCACGAGGATGTGGCTGGAGGCGGCCTCCCGTGCCTGCTTGACGAGCCCGACGCCACCGTAAACGGCGTTCACGCGCAGTGCGCGGGCGTGGGCGATACCGCGGATCTCATCGACGATCTGCGTCGCGAGCTCACGGGTCGGCGCGAGCACGAGCGCGGCGGGCCGCGGCCCGTCGGCCGCGATCCGGTCGACCATCGGGATCCCGAAGGCCAAGGTCTTTCCCGACCCGGTTGGCGATTTCGCGAGCAGGTCACGGCCGGCGAGGACATCGCCGATCACGACTTGTTGGATCGCGAACGGGAGCGCGATCCCCCGCTGCGAGAGAGAACTGACCACGGCGTTTGAGACCCCGAGGTCGGAGAACGACTGTATTGACATCAACTACTCCTTGGCGGCGCCGGTTGGCCCGCAGACGATTCGGGAGGCTATGGCTGACCCGAACCGCTGAAAATGCGGGACCCAAGCGAGCTGCCTCGCGGCCGACGACGTCGACCGCTTGCCTGAACGTAGCAGGTGCCGGCCGGCGCCGAGCTCAAGCCTGTGCCGCGGCCCAGCGCTCGATCAAGTGCCGCGCGATCGAGATCGGCGGCGGGAGGCGCAGCGGGCCGGCCTCCTGCTGCGCGGTGCGGATCGCCTGGAGCGGGAACCACGCCACGTCCTCGAGCTCGCCGTCATGCGCGACCGGTTCACCGCCGTCGGAGCGGGCTTCGAACCCCAGCATCAACGAGGAGGGAAACGGCCACGGTTGCGAGGTCACGAACCTCGGCTCATGGACCTCGATCCCCGACTCCTCCCTGACCTCGCGGATCACGGCCTCCTCCGCGGACTCGCCCGGCGAGACGAAGCCGGCGAGCACCGAGTACCGGTTCGGCGGCCACCCCGGGCGCCGCCCGAGCAGCAACTGCCCGCCGTGCTCGACGAGCATGATCACAACCGGGTCCGTGCGCGGGAAATGGGTTGCGCCGCAGCTGGGGCACCGGCGCGCGTAGCCTGCCTGAACAATCGCGGTGAGCCTGCCGCAATTCGCGCAGAAGCGGTGCACGCGATGCCAGTGCGCCAGCGCCGCCAGGTAAGCGGCCAGGCCGCCCTCGGAACGCGGCAGCTCCGTGCCCGCCTCGCGCAATTCCACAATCGTGCCGCCGTCCATAAAACGCGTGCGGCTGGACTGCTCGAGCTGCTCGAGGTCAACTGCAAACACAGGCACGTCCTGCTCGAGCCCGAGCAGAATCGGCTGCGACGGATCGACATACTGCGCTTCATCCGCGGCGATCGCGCGCCGCACGAGCGCGGGTCGGTCAGACGGGTCCCGAACGAGAACTCCGTCGCGGCTGGCGCCGACCGCGACCGCAGCCGGCGATTGAAGCTGCCGGCCAACCCAGGTTGGGTCGTCGCGGAGCGTCGCGACACGGTCGATCGTCGCCCCCGAGAAGGCGGGGGCCGGCACGTCGGAAAGCTCCCGGTCCGCGATTGACATTCGCTGCTCGCACGACTGTAGCCAAGCCGTGCAGCGAGGGTCCGTGTCTGGCCCGGATGGCGAAGCGGCACAAAAAGCGATTGGATTCCGGCTCACCATGACCCTACATCCAAAAGCCCGCATCGATTTGGCGCTCGCTCCGGTCGCCGCCGAGATCGATATCAATCTGCAGGCGTTCCGCGACAAGCAGCCCGAGGACGTTGGCGCTGAGCTAGCGCTCCAACTGGACCGTCCGCCGATCCCGAACACGCGCGAGGAGCGCGCATCGCACGTGCTGCGGGCGGCGCTTCGCAACGTCGAGCTCCACGGCTGGACCGGCTCGATCACTGACGACAGCAACCGGCTGCATTTGGACGGCGGTTCGGTGTCGCTCGATCTCGGCCTCGGGCTGAATGTCATGCGCTACATCGAGGACGGCGCCTAATCGGTCGTGGGCCTAAACCAGCGAGCGCTCAGCGCGCACTGTGTCGCCGCGCCGGCTCGCGGCCGGGGGGTTGAGACGGCCGTTCGCGTGCGGACGCGGGCGGGATCGCAATTACCGACGGCTGATCGCGCTCGATCGTGGCGCGCTGGCCATGATGCGCTATCTCGAGCGGCTCTCCATCGAGCAGTGCGTAGCTCGCCTGATCGTGCCGCACGTCGACCAGCAGCCGCCGCCCGCGGAACGTCAGTCGGTACCGGAGCCGAACAATCGCGCCGGGCAACCGCGGCGTGAAGCTGAGCTCTCCGTCATGGTCGCGCATGCCGCCGAGTCCGGCGACGGCGGCGATCCATGCTCCCGCGAGCGAGGCGATGTGGACGCCGTCGCGCGTGTTGTGCTCGAGATCGTCGAGATCCATCAACGCCGCCTCGGCGAAGTAGTCGTAGGCGAGATCGAGATGACAGGTCTCGGCAGCCATCACAGACTGCGTGCAGGCAGACAGCGATGAATCGCGCACCGTCAGGCGCTCGTAGTACTCGAAGTTGCGCTGCTTCTGCTCGTCGCTGAACGCATCGCCGCGCAACTGCATCGCGAGCACGAGGTCCGCCTGTTTGACGACTTGCTTTCGGTAGAGGTCGAAGTAGGGATAGTGCAGCAGCAACGGGTAGTGGTCGGGCGAGGTCCGCTCGAAATCCCACATCTGGTGCTCGGTGAATTCGTCGGCCTGGGGATGCACGCCCAATTCCTCGTCGTACGGGATCAGCATCGCCTGCGCGGCGTCGCGCCAGGCCGCCATTTCCTCGTCGTCGACGCCGAGCGCGGCTGCCAGCCTCGGGTGCCGCTCGGCCGCGTCCGCCGCCGCTCGCAGGTTGCGTTGGGCCATCAGGTTGGTGTAGACGTTGTTGTCGGCGATCGCGCTGTACTCGTCTGGGCCTGTGACACCGTCGATCCTGAAGGCGCCGTGCACGTCGTGGTGACCGAGCGAGCGCCACAGGCGCGCTGTTTCGACCAGCAGCTCGAGACCGGCTTCGCGTTCGAACGCGTCGTCATCGGCGGCCGCGCGGTAGCGCGTGACCGCGTCGGCGATGTCGGCGTTGATGTGGAACGCTGCGGTGCCCGCGGGCCAGTAGCCCGAGCACTCCTGCCCGCGGATCGTGCGCCACGGGAAGAGGGCACCTTTCAATCCCAGCTGCGCTGCTCGTTCCCGCGCGAGGTCGAGCGTCCCGTGTCGCCATCTCAGAGCGTCACCGACCGCGTGCGGCGCGGTGTATGTCAGCACTGGCAGCACGAAGCTCTCCGTGTCCCAGAACGTATGGCCGTCGTAGCCGGGGCCGGTCAGCCCTTTGGCGGGGATCGCGCGCTGCTCCGCTCGGGCGCCGGCCTGCAGCACGTGGAACAGGCCGAACCGCAGTGCCTGCTGGAGCTCAGCATCGCCTTCGAGCTCGACGTCCGCCCGGTCCCAGAAGTCATTGAGGTATTCGCGCTGCTGGGCGACAAGGCCCTCCCAGCCGGCATGCCGCGCCCCGGTGATCGCCGCGCCGACCTGATCGCGCAGGGCCGCCGTCGAGCGCTCGGCGGACCATCCATATGCGAGGAACTTGACGAGCCGCAGCGGGCGACCCGGCCCGATGTCGGCAATCACCCTCACCCGGGCAAGGTCAGCGTAGCTTTCGGTCGCGGTCTCAAAGCCGTCGGGAGCATCGATGACGTGGTCCATCGCGACCGCTATCCGCAACCCGCTGGCGTTCGTGGAATGCAGGAGGAATGCGCGGTGCTCGCGGTCGTCGTCGAACATCTCAGATCGAAGCGGTGCGGCGAGTGCGGCGGCGGCACGCGGGTCGCCGCCGGATGCCGGCAGCGGCTCATTGCTCACCAGCTCGGATTGCACGACCACCGGCAGCTCGTCCTCGAGTGCCTCCACCTCGTAGTAGATCGCTGCCACGGCGCGATGTGTGAACGACACCAACCGCTTCGATGTGACCCGCACAAGCCGATGGGTCGGCGAGACCCATTCGGCGGTGCGTAGAAGCATCCCGGCGCGAAGGTCCAGGACGCGCTCGTGACGGCGCAGCTGCCCGTAACGCAGGTCCAACGGTTCATCCTCGACGAGCAGGCGGATGATCTTGCCGTTCGTTACGTTGACGACCGTCTGACCTTGCTCCGGATACCCATAGCCGGCCTCCGCATAGGGGAGCGGCCGAACCTCATAGAACCCGTTGAGGTAGGTGCCGGGCAAGCCGAACGGCTCCCCCTCGTCGAGGTTCCCGCGGAGCCCGATATGTCCGTTCGCCAGTGCGAACACCGACTCCGTCTGGGCGAGCTGGTTGAGATCGAGCGTTGTCTCTCGGACCGTCCACGGCTCGACGGGGAACGCCCGCTGTTTGATCACGGCGCCTCCAGCAGCTCCGCCGGGGTAGTCCCGTCTCGTAGGCCGAGCACGCGCAGAACCTATCCGAGATCGCGACCGCGGGCGCGATCAGCCAAGCGCCGCGCCGCTGAGCCTTCGTGAGCGGTCCTGCCGCAGGGAGCTGTCCCCGCGCGGGCCAAGTGTCGTCGGAGCGCTGCGCCGCGCGGGCTTGGCGAACAGCATCTGCACTTCGCAGATGCGGCGCTCGGCGAAGCCCGCCTCGCAGTACGCCAGATACAGCGTCCACAACCGCTGAAAGCGCTCGTCGTAGCCGAGCTGCTGAAGCTCTTCGGCGCTGGTCGTGAAGCTCTCGCGCCAGCGCCTCAGCGTCTCGACGTAATGGGGCGTGAGGTCCTCCAGTCCGAGGGTCTGCATGTCGGTACGCCTCGCGACCTCCCTCGCGATCACCTCGACCGACGGCAGGCAACCGCTGGGGAAGATGTAAGTGTTGATGAACGACTTCGAGGCCTTCTCCACCTCGTAGGCACGATCGTCGATCGTGATCGCCTGAAGCAACATCGCGCCGTCGGGCTCAAGCAGCTGTGAGCAACGTGCGAAGAAGGTGCCGAAGTGCTGCCACCCCACGGCCTCGATCATCTCGATCGAGACGAGCTTGTCGTAGCGGCCGCGCAGGTCTCGGTAGTCCTCGAGCAGGATCCGCACCCGGTCGGCGAGGCCGGCCTGTTCGATCTGCGCACGGGCATACTCGCGCTGCTCGGTGGAGATCGTGGTGGTCGTCACCTCGCATCCCCGAGTCGACGCGGCGTACAGAGCAAAGCCGCCCCAGCCCGTGCCGATCTCGAGCAATCGGTCGCCCGAACCCAGTTCAAGCTTTTCGCAGACCCGCTCGAACTTCGCGATCTGCGCCTGCTCGAGCGTCATCGCCGGACGCTCGAACACTGCACACGAGTAGCTCATCGTGGGATCGAGCATCCGGGAGAAAAGCTCGTTGCCGAGGTCGTAGTGCGCGGCGATGTCCCGGCGACTGCGCCGGCGAGTGTTGCGTGTGAGCGCCCCACGCAACCGTTGCAACGGGACGCGGACCGGCGCGACCCGCGCTCTCAGGCGGTCAAGGCCCTCAACGTTGCGAGCCGCCATGCGGATCAGCGCGACCAGATCCGGAGAGTCCCAGAGACCCCGCGAATAGGACTCGGCGAGCCCGCGGCTGCCGCGCAGCAGCAGTGGCCACACGGTGTTGTCGTGCACCACCACCTTTGCGGCTGGCGGGCCTGAGCCGAACGTGCGCTGGTTCCCGTCTTCCATGATCGTGATGCTGCCGACGCGGATCCGGTCGAGTAACGCGAAGCCGATTCTGCGCGCGAGCGCGGGGTTCATGTGAGCTCCGCCTTGGCCTGCGGGTGGGGGTGCACGGGCACGCCTTTGCGCCTCAGTGCCAGCGCCTGCATGTAGATCAGCGACAGCACTCGGAGCGTGGCGAATGGGTAGCGCGCGGTCGTCGCAGCGACTGTCCGCCTGCTCAGCTCGCGGCGACGCAGGCACAGGGTCGCGTCGAACGCGAGCGTGCCCGCGCGATGACTGTCGATCTGCACCTCGAGCCGCGTGGATGGAGCGCTGACTCGCCAGTCATACCGGTGCTCCATGCCCATGAACGGCGACACGTGCAGCTGCTTGGACGAGGTCCCGGTGAGCGTCGGACTTGGGGTTATCGCGCTGAGAACGTAGACGTGCCGCTCCCCCCAGGGCGTGTTCGTGACCTCGGCCAGCACGTGCTCGAGCCGCTCACCGGCGGGGTCGAAGCAGTAGTAGAAGCTGACCGGGTTGAAGCAATGCCCGAACGAGCGCAGTTGCGTCAGCAGTCGGATCGGACCCTCGGGGCGCATCCCGGTTCGCTCATGCACGAGGTCCCTCACGGCCTCAGCGAGCGGTGCCTGCGGGTTTCCGAGGTAGTCCCGGCGGCGGAACCGGACGAGACCAGGGCGCCGCTTGAGCAGCCGGCCGGAGAGCAAGCTCGGCAGTTCGTCGAGGTCGACGTAGGCAAGCGTCAGGCGATAGCGGAACTCGTGGCCGCGGACCTCGAAGCGCCGGTGGCGCACCGCCCCTTCGTAGATGCAGCTGGCGCTCACAGCCGCTTCCCGAATCGCTCGGCGACACGGAGCGCGCTGCGCACACCATCCTCGTGGAATCCCCAGCCCCAGTAGGCACCGCAGTAATGGGTGCGGTTACGGCCGCTGATCTCCGCGACGCGGGCGTGCGCCTTGACGCCGGCTGCCGTATAGATCGGGTGCGCGTACTCGATCGTGCGGATCACCTTGTCCGGGGCGATCTCAGCAGATCTGTTCAGCGTCACGCAGAATTCGCGCTCGGCGCGCAGCGACTGCAGGCGGTTCATGTGGTAGGTGACCGTGGTCCGGCCCGTGGGAGATTCGAGCAGGTGATAGTTCCAGCTCGCCCATGCTCGCCGTCTCCGTGGCAGTAGGTTGGAGTCGGTGTGCAGGACCGCCTCGTTGCGCTGATACGGAATCGCGCCGAGGAGCTCATGCTCCGCTGCGGTGGCATCAGCGAGCAACCTCAGCGCCTGGTCTGAGTGCGTCGCGATCACCACTTCGTCGAAGCGCTCGGCCTCGGCGCCGCGCGCCTTGACCAAGACGTGATCAGGTTTACGGTGGACCGCCTCGACCGGGGCCGCGAGCCGCAGGCGATCTCGCCACGGAGCCGTGAGCGCCTCGACATACCGAGCCGAGCCGCCCCCCACGGTCCGCCACTGAGGTCTGCCGGCGAAGCCGAGCATCCCATGGTTGTCGAAGAACTCTGCGAGGAAGCGCGCGGGGAACGCCCACATCTGGAGGGGATCCGCCGACCACACGGCGGAGGCCTGCGGAACGATCAGGCGGTCGATGAACGGGCGGGAAAAGCGATGCTGCTCAAGCCAGTGACCGAGGGACGGGCCGCCCAGCTCGCCGTCGTGCCGGCGTTCGTGAGGCGTTTGCAGCAATTCCCGCGCGGCGCGGTTGAACCTCGCCATGTCGGCGATCATCCGGTGAAACCAGGGCGTCACGACGTGCGAGCGCTTGGCGAACAGCCCATTCGGCGACGATCCGTTGTACTCGAAGTCGCCGACGCCGTCGCTGACGCTGAACGTCATCGTTGACGGCTGCCACGCGACGCCCAGGCTGGACAGCAGCCGCTCGAAATTGGGGTAGTTGCGGTCGTTGAACACGATGAAGCCAGTGTCGACGTGATGGGTCTGGCTCGGCGTGTCGACCCTGATCGTGTTCGTATGTCCGCCCGCGTATCCGCCCGCCTCGAACACCGTGATCTCGTGCTCGCCGTGCAGCAGATGCGCGACCACCAGTCCGGAGATCCCGGCACCAACGATCGCCACCCTCATCGCCGCTGTCGCACTCGACGTCTGTTCATTGCCCCAAGTAGTTCGCGCCACCAGCCGTGACGGATCAATCGGCAGCCTACGCGGATTGACCGCGCCGTGCCAGTGGCGCGAGAGTCATCGGGTACCTTTCGCGGGGTCAGAAACGCAATCAATCTCGGTCCGGAGGAACCAGCAGCGATGCCCACCTATGAAGAACTCGGTCTTGGCCTCGGGGCCGCAAGCATCACACGCGATCGCGCCAAGGCCGTCTTCGGCCAGGTCATGGGCCTTGTCGCCCTGACCGTCGGCTGCACCGCCCTCGGGGCGTACATCGGCCGTAACCTCAGCGGCGGCGCCGGAATCGCGCTGTTTATTGGCGCGTTCGCGTGCATCTTCGGCCTGAACTTCGCCAACGCGCGCGGCCGCGAGCAGCTCGCGATCGGCCTGCTGTTCGGGATGGGCCTGCTGCTCGGCATGGCCTTCGGGCCGGTGCTGGCCGTCTACGCGAAGGCCGAGCCGAGCGCCCTCTGGCAGGCCGCCGGAGCGACCGCTGGATTCGTCGCGGCACTCGGCGCCTACGGCTACGCCACCCGCCGCGATCTCTCCTCCTGGGCCCGCACGCTGTTCTGGGCATTGATCGCCCTGATCGTGTTTGGGCTGGTCGGTCTGTTCGTCGCAATCCCAAATGGGAACGTCATCTACTCAGTCGCCGGCCTTGCGATCTTCGGCGCGTTCACGATCTTCGACTTCAACCGCCTGCGCCGCGCGAACATGGCCAGTGCGGTCCCGATCGCCGCCGGGATCTTCCTCGACGTCTTCAACATCTTCCTGTTCATGCTGCGGCTGCTTGGGGGCGGGCGCAGCTAGTGCAAATTTCCCGGGGTGGTCGTAAAAGCCACCGGATTTGTCGTGAGAACGACCACCCCCCAGCCTCATCCGGCGCCAGTGTGACGAATGTCGCAAGGCGCCGGCCCATCGCCGACATACGCTGCGCGGCACGATGGCAAACACGGTCATCTCCTGGAGCGAGACAAACGATGCGGGGCACAATGGCACCGTTACTCGTTGGGGCACATTGGGGGCATGGGCTGGGGTCGTAGTTAATGGGGGCAAGACGTCGAGCACCGGGGCTTCGCTCGGCGATTGCAAGCGTCCGCAGGACGCGCGGGCACGACGGGCTCCAGGCGGATTGGGGATCCGCCTGGAGCAACCCGTTCCGTGAGTACTCACCCAAAGATCACGCCGGCCCGGACCGCGGCATTGCCGAGGCGCACTCCGTCTTGGTCCGCACGCATCGATCCGATGAGGCCGTTTGGGACGATCAGGCCGATGGACGCCCGTTCGCTCGCCGGACCGGTCATCGACATCGAAGTGCCCACCGGGACCGAACTGGTTCCCGAGGGCGCTGTGATCGGCACGTTCTTCTTGATCAGGTCTGGTTCCGCGCAGCTGTTCTGCGGGGACTGCGCAGTCGAGGCGCTCGGAACCGGCGACTGCTTCGGCGAGGTCGACCCGCTCAGCCGGGAGCCGCAGCGCTACACGGTGATCGCCACCTCGACGCTACGGCTGATGGCGTTCAGCGCGGTCGGGATCAGTCGCCTGTGCGATGCAATCCCCGGCACGCGGGAGCGGATCCTCGACTCGCTCCCCAACGGCGGGGCTGAGATTCACCCGCTGCCGCGGACCACCAGCGCCACGGCCGGCGCCGGGCTCGCGGTACTCGACGCGGCCGCCGGCTGACGGCCACGACGGCCAGCCCGCCGCGGGCTGTTACCCGCTGCCCTCGCCCGCGCGTTCGCGCAGCGCCGCCGGGTCAAGCACGGTGATCGTGCGGTGGTTGGTCGCGACCCAGCCGAGCTGGCGCATCAACCGCAGCGCGCGTGAGACCGTCTCCCGCGTGGCGCCCGTCCAGCGCGCAAGCTCATCCTGGCTCAGTGACAGCTCGATCCGCGTGCCTCCCGCGGCCGGCGAGCCGTGCTCGGTGGCGAGCTCGAGCAGCCGCTTGGCGATCCGCCCAACGCTGTCGCGGGTCGCCATGTCGACGACATCGCGGGTGGCCTCCGACAACCGGCGCACGAGCATCCGGATCAGCACCAGCGCTGCATCCGGATGCTCTCGCAGGAAACTGCGGAGCTCATCGCCGTGCAGGAAGCCGGCCTCGACGTCATCGACCGCGATCGCCGACGCGCTGCGGCGCTGCCCGCCGAGCGCGGCCATGTCGCCGATCAGCTCGCCCGGCCCGCGGATTGCGAGCACGACCTCACGATGGTCGGCGCCGAAGGCGACCAGCTTGACCCGCCCGCTGAGCACGAGCACGACCTCGTCGCCGGCTGCGCCGGCGCGCAGGATCGGCTCTGAGCGCGCGACCTTGCGTGGGCGCGTGAGCTTGACCAACGCCTCGGCGTCCTCAGGCCCGAGCTGCCGTAGGAACGGGATCTGACCGACGCTCATCGCTCGATTCTCGCAGCCTCGGGAATCGATGTGAGCGCTCGCACGCGCAGACCGCTCTTATGTAACTCAAATCCGGTTCTCACCGGTCTCTCACCTGCCCCGTGCATCCTCGATCACTAGAGGTATGGACCGCGGACGTCAGGCACAACCATGATCACCTTGCGACACGGCACGATTGTCGCGCTGCTCGTCGGCTCGATGGTCGGCGGCACCGCCGGCGCAACGATTTTGACCGCGGCGTCGTCACATGCCGGAACGAAGACCACGGCAAGCCTGCAGCGCGAGGCTCCGGATAGCACGGGATCGGCGCAAACCCCGACCACCCCGTGACGCTTCGGAACGCAGCTCGCAGCTGCACCGCGGGCGGGCGGCTGCTCCCGGCTGCCCGCCCGCGCACTAATCGTCGGCCACGTAGTGCCGGCCACCGGCCGCATCGACCCACACTCGCATCACCTTGTTCGTCCGCGGGTCACGGAACCGCTCGCTCGTCGGCTGCCAGCCGGGAGCGGGCGCATCTGCATCGCCGTGGCCCCGCCCCCAGCGCGGCCGCGCGCGCCGCGAGCCCGGCCGGGCCGGTGCCGGCAGCGGCGGTAGGTCGGCAAGCACGGCCGCGGCGGCCTCGTGCGTCTGCGCTCCGGCAATCGCTGCTACGCGCCGCTCAAGCTCTGCGACGTCGAGGCGCCCCTCGGCCGCGTGGCGCTTCAGCGTTTCGAACAGCAGCTCTCGGTCTGCGTCGCCCAACCGCACGCGGCTCAGCCCGTGTGATCAACCTTCACGGCAGTGCCATAGGCGACGATCTCGGTGAACTGACCGCCGATCTCCGAGGAGTCGAAGCGAACCGCGATCACGGCGTCAGCGCCCATCAGGCCTGCGTTCTCGACCATCCGATCGATTGCGTGTCGCCGCGAATCCTCGAGCAACTGCGTGTATTCCGACACCTCGCCGCGGCGCAGCGCCTTGAACGAGGCTGTCACTCCGCCGGTGAAACCCATGCTGCGGACGACCAGCCCGTAGCAGATGCCGAGGTTCTCCCGGATCGTCATTCCCGGCAGTTCGAACGCTGTTGTCATCGGCAGGCCGGCCGCGGACACGATGCCGGCCAACTTATCACCCGCTACCGTTCACGCCCGCCATGCGTCGCCAGTTGCTGATCGTCGGACCGCTTCTCGCCGTCCTATTGGCGCTGATGCTCGCGGGCTGTGGCGGCAGCAGCTCATCGAGCTCATCCTCGAGCGCCACCTCCGCCGGCGGCTCGTCCAACACAACCGCGACCTCAACCGCTTCGAGCGCCGCGCAGATCGGATTCGAAGGAGTCTCGATCGAACAGGGCCCCGACCTCGCCCCGGCGAGCACAACCCAGACCGGGACTGTTGACGGGATCCACTGCGGCGCTACCGAGCAGCTCGCCTACCACATCCACGCTCACCTGGCCGTGTACGTGAACGGTGCCGCGCGCGCCCTCCCGGGCGGGATCGGCATTCCCGGATCAGTCGTACAGCAGTCCGCGCAGGGGCCGGTGGCGGCGGGTGGCCAGTGCATCTACTGGCTGCATACGCACGCGCCCGACGGCGTGATTCACATCGAATCACCGACGCGCCGGATCTACACGCTCGGCAACTTCTTCGACGAGTGGCACCAGCCGCTCAGCGCCGATCACGTCGGTACGGCGGGCGGCAAGGTCACGGCCTTGGTGAACGGCAAGCCGTGGACCAAGGACCTGCGCTCGATCCCGCTGGAGCCCCACGCTGTGATCCAGCTGAGCGTCGGCAGCCCGGTCGTTGCGTTCAAGACGGTCTCGTGGTCTGAGACTCAGCTGTAGCGTCCGTGCCAGCACCCTCGCGCCGGCCGCGGCGACGTCGCAAGACCTCGGCGCCGGCCACAGCCAGGACCAGCAGCACCAGGCCGATCCCAGTGACCAAGCCGAGGTCGTCGACCACGTCCACGATCGTCGGACCGATGAAGTACGCCCCCAGCCCGATCCCGACTGCCCACAGCACCGCGGCGGCGGCGTTCGTCGCGAGGAAAACGCTGGTGCGAACGCGGTGGATACCGGCGATCCACGACGGCGTCAACATGACGCCGGCTACCGGGTGCCGCGCGAATACATCATCTCCTCGAGCCAGCGCCCTGCGGCGCATCCCGTTCAGGGGCCCACGCGTAGTCAGCACCGCCCTCCCGGCCTTCATCCCGATCAGCCAGCCCGCGATCCCGCCGACGGTCGCCGCGAGCCACGCGATCGCTATCACCCCGCCGATGTCGAGGCTGTGCCGGGCCGCGAATACTGCGGCGGCGATCAACACCGGCTCGCCGGGACCGGGAACCCCGACCCAACTTGCGGCCGCCGCCAGCGCCAGGCCGACATAGTCGACCGTCGGTCCGTGAAGGTGATGATGGAGCCGGAGCGCGACCTCTGCGATCAACAGGATCTTGGCGACGGCAGCTAGGCGCACACAGATGCCTCCACGCCACCGATCGTCGCATACGTTGCCCTCACGTCCACGTCAGTCGGGCGCTGACCGACGCTGAGACGGTCCGGTCCAAGTGGATAGCCGGCGCATCGAATCATTGGCCCACGGGCCAATGCTGGACTCGACCGGCTCACGGAGGATTGCCGCCCGCATGAGCACCGACATCATCGTTTCCTACGACGGCACCCCCAACGACGACGACGCGCTGGCGCTTGGAAAGCTGCTGGCGAAGACTGGCGCCTCACTCGCGCTGGCGTATGTCCGGCACTCGACTGAGTTTGACCCGCGGCGGGAGGAACTCGCCCAGCACGACGCCGAACGGCGACTCGAGCAGGGCGCAGCCTGGCTTGGCGATCCCTCGATCGCGAAGCACGTCGTCGTGAGCCGGTCCACCGGCGAGGGACTCGAGCAGTTGGCCGTGTCGCATGACGCGAAAGTGATCGTGTTCGGCTCCGATTACCGGACGCCGCCCGGCCATGCCGAGCCGGGCAACACCGCCCAGCATCTGCTGGATGGCGCGCCTGTGGCGATCGCCGTCGCGGTCGCCGGGTTGCGGACCGAAACAGACGCGTCGATCAACACGATCGCCGTTTCCAACCCGGATGGCGACGGCGACGCGCAGCAGACAGCCGACGCGCTCGCCGAGAAGCTCGGCGCGACGGTCGTCGCTTCCCAGGGCGCCGCCGACGTGATCGTGGTCGGCTCACATACCGATTCACCACCCGGTCGGATCGCATTGAGCGGGCTGAGCCGCACGCAGCTGAACGCGGCGCACGGCTCCGTGCTGGTTGTGCCGCACCAGCAGCCAGTTCAGCTTTAGTCAGCGCTTTCTCGCTGATAGCGGGCTCCGTTTATCCAGATGTCTAGGAGCCCTGCTTGATCGCTGGACTGAGGGCCATGGGGCGCTGCACGGGCCGCGGACAGAATCCGCCCATCGAAATTGCCGCCACCAGGCCTGCCTGTCCGCGGTGGTTCGGCGTTCCCCGAGAAGAAGGAGACTCATGGCAGTAACAGCCCCATCTTGGCTGAGCGCTGGCGACAACGCTTGGCAGATGACCGCCGCGACGCTTGTCGGCTTGATGAGCGTTCCCGGCCTCGTCGTTCTGTACGGCGGCGTAATGCAGAAGCGTTGGTCGATCAACAGCATGATGCTCGCGTTCGCGGCCTTTGCGGTCGTACTCGTCGTGTGGGTGCTGTGGGCCTTCAAGATGGGCTTCGGCCACCCGATCGGCGCCGGCAAGGACTTCTGGTCGACGTTCGTGGGTAAGCCGGGGCCGGTTCTCGGTCACACCGACCTCCAGCATCAGGCGAACATTCCATTGATCGGAAGTACCGCGTTCCCGCAGTCGGCGCTCGTGTACTTCCAGTTCGTGTTCGCCGGGATCACGCCGATCCTGATGCTGGGCTCTGTGCTCGGCCGGGTGAACTTCAAGGCCTGGATCCCGTTCGTCGCGCTGTGGTGCACGATCGTTTACGCGGTCAACGCCTTCCTGATCTGGGGCGGCGGTTGGTTTGCCCACAATGGTGCGGTCGACTACTCGGGTGGATATGTGATCCACCTGTCCGCGGGGGTGTCTGGGTTTGTCGCGGCGGCTGTGATCGGGCCACGACTCCAGCGCGACCGCGAGATCGACGCCCCGAACAACGTGGCGATGGTTGCGGTCGGTGCCGGTCTGCTGTGGCTCGGCTGGAACGGCTTCAACGGCGGTGACCCGTACACAGCCAACATGTCCGCCTCCGCGGCGGTGCTCAACACGAACCTGTGCACCGCCGTGGCGTTCCTGATCTGGGTGATGTGGGACTACGTCACCGGGCGCAAGCCCGGCTTGATCTCCGGCGTCAACGGGATGATCACCGGCCTTGTGGTGATCACTCCGGCAGCCGGTTACGTCAACGGTTGGGGTGCGATCGCGCTCGGCGTGATCGGCTCGACGCTGGTGTACTTCGCGCTCAACTACCTGAGCCGCCTACGCCCGTTCCGGAACGTCGACGACACCCTGGGTGTGATCTACACACACGGGTTCGCGGGCCTCGCCGGCGGTCTACTGACCGGCGTGTTCGCCGATCCGCAGATGGCCCTGTCGTATGTCCAGACAAGCAGCGGGTTGAAGGCAGTCGGCGTCGCCGGCGTGATCCACGGCAACTGGACGCTGCTCAAGTGGCAGTTCTTCGCGGCGGTGTGGGTGATCGGGTTCTCCGCGATCGCGACGTACATCATCCTCAAGCTCGTCGGGCTGTTCATCCCGTTGCGGATGTCCGAGGAGAACATGGAGATCGGCGATACCGCCGAACACGGCCACGAGGTGTACCCGTCCGACGTACCGTCGCTCGGATTCCCAGGCGGGATTCCCGGCCTCGGCAGTCACGGGGCAAGCGAGCCAGCGGCCTCGACGGCGTGAGCCAATACGCGGGATCCTCTGCGTTCAGGCGCAGCCGCGATGCAGCACGCCCGACCGCTTAACAGCGAGACGGTGGATGCTCGGGGGGTGGCTTCGGCCGCCCCCCGAGCCACTCCGCTGACGATGGTCTCCGGCGCGGTCGCCGGCGATGACCTTCAGAGCGTGGCCGGCTCGGCGGCCGAGGCGCTCGGGAGAGCGGTTGCGATCGCGCTACCGGGACGAGGCGCAGTCGTGGTCTGGCCCGTCGATGCGGCCGCGCCCGAGGTCGTACGGGAACTGGCCGAGCACGCCTCCTCGGTGATCGGCGGTGTCAGCGGCAAGTCGCCGCAGGCGCTCGCCGACTGGGTCCCGATCCAGATCGGACGCGAGATCGTCGGGATCGTTGCAGCGCTCGGTGAGAGACCGCTGCAGGCCGAGGAGCGGGCTTGGCTCGAGGCCGCAGCCGCCGCCGCAGCGGTGACCGCGCTCATGCGTGAAACACATGAGGGCGACCTTGAACAGTCACGCAAGGCGCTGCTGCGAGCGCTGTCGACTGGCCGAGTCGCCGATGTCACGACGCTTGCGGCGCAGGCGCGGAGGCTTGGGTTCGACCTCGACTCCGGGGCTGTGGCGATCTGCGCACAGTGGCCGCCGGGCGGCGAGGCTGAGCTTCCGCCGGTTCAGTCGATGCTACTTGCCGAGCTGAGCGGCGGGCGGGTGCTCGGGCTGAGCCCGCTGGCGGATGCATCCGGCGACGGAGCGTCCGCTGGTGCGGAGGTGGTTGCGGCGCAATTGCGAGAACTGGGCATGGAGGCGGCAGTGTCGGCGCCCCGGGGTGATCTGGCGGCGCTTCACGAAGCGCTGCGCGAGGCGGAGCTGATGGTCGAGCTGGCGGCGGCGCCCGAGGCGCTGCTTGCCGGTCAGGAGGAGACATACCGGCTGCTGATCGGAGTGCTGCTGAGGGATTCAGCCGAGGTCGAGTTGCTGCGGGAGCGTACGATCGCGCCGCTTGAGGCATACGACCGCGAGCACGACACCGAACTGCTGGCCACCTTGCAGGCGTTTCTCGCCCACCACGGCTCCACCACCGAGACCGCCGAGGCGATGAGCCTGCACCGCCACACGGTCGGATACAGGCTCTCACGCGTGCAAGAGGTCTCGGGGCTGTCACCTTATGAATCCGACGGGCGGGAGCGCCTTAGTCTGGGCCTCAAGGCTCACCAGATCCTCGAGGCTGACCGCAGGCGCTCGCAACGCGAGTAGGCTCGCGAAATTCGATTGAGAACGAGAAAGCAACCGGAGAGAGGAGAAGCAAAGTGTCAACCGCAGAAGAGGCCCAGACCGCATCGGCCGCAGGCGCACAGACCGCCGCCGAAGTGCTCGAGTTCGCCAGTGAGCGCGATGTTCAGATGGTCGACCTGAAGTTCGTCGATCTTCCCGGGACCTGGCAGCACATGACGCTGCCGCTCGGTGCGCTCGACGGCGACGACTTCGACACCGGACTCGGCTTCGACGGCTCGTCGATCCGCGGCTTTCAGGAGATCCACGAGTCGGACATGTTGCTGATCCCCGATCCGACGACCGCCTTCATCGACCCTTATTACACGCGCACGACCCTGTCGCTGGTCTGCTCGATCGCCGACCCGGTCCTCGGCGAGCCCTACGCGCGCGACCCACGGTTTGTCGCCCAGAAGGCCGAGCGGCACCTCGTGCAAAGCGGAATCGCCGACGTCGCCTACTTCGGCCCCGAGGCCGAGTTCTTCGTGTTCGACCACATCGCCTATGAGCAGCGCGAGCATCGGGCGTTCTACGAGATCGACTCCGCCGAGGGCTTCTGGAACACCGGTACGCCGGCCGGCAGCAGCCCGAACCTCGCCTACAAGCTGCGCCAGAAGGAGGGCTACTTCCCGGTCCCGCCCGCGGATTCCCTGGCGAATCTGCGCAGCGAGATGGTCGCCGCGATGGAGTCACTGGGGATTCGCTGCGAGTTTCACCACCACGAGGTCTCCTCGGGTGGGCAGGGCGAGATCGACATGCGCTTCCAGCCGCTGCTGAAGATGGCCGATCAGATGATGATCTACAAGTACGTGGTCAAGAACACGGCGGCCGCAGCCGGCAAGACCGCGACGTTCATGCCCAAGCCGATCTTCGAGGAGAACGGATCAGGCATGCACGTGCACCAGTCGCTGTGGAAGGACGGCGAGCCGCTGATGTACGGCCAGGGCGGGTATGCGCATTTGAGCGATCTCGCGAAGCACTACATCGCGGGCCTGCTGACGCACGCACCCGCGTTGCTGGCGTTCTGTGCCCCGACGACGAATTCGTATCGCCGGCTCGTGCCCGGCTACGAGGCTCCGGTCAACCTGGTCTACTCCGCCCGCAACCGATCCGCCTGCGTGCGGGTGCCGATGTACCACGAGGCGCCGAAGACCAAGCGAATCGAGTTCCGCTCCCCCGACCCGACCGCCAATCCGTATCTCGCGTTCAGCGCGCTGATGCTTGCAGGTCTTGACGGGATCAAGCGCCAGCTCAACCCGGGCGAGCCGCTCGACGCCGACATCTACGAGCTGCCCGAGGAGACGCTGGCGAAGATCGGGACCGTCCCGTCATCGCTGGAGGCCTCGCTGGATGCGCTCGAGGCCGATCACGAGTTCCTGATCGACGGGGACGTGTTCACGAGCGGGCTGATCGAGGCCTACATCCGCTACAAGCGGGAATCCGAGGTGGACGCGATCCGGATGCGGCCGCACCCGTGGGAGTTCGCGCTGTACCACGACGCGTAGTCGCGGCGCCTCGAGGGTGCTGTTGAGCAAACTCCGGCGCGCCGCGCACAAGTCCGTGCGAGCCCTTAACACCGACATCCGTGCCTGGATCGAGACCTGGAACGACGACCCCCGCCCCTCCGTGTGGACGAAGACCGCCGATCAGATCCTCGAATCGCGTTATCGGGGATCCCGGCTTGGCGCAGCTGATGGCGGGCGAGGCGGCCACGTAGCAGCCGAGCGAGCTGCCCGATCGCTCGTCGCTGACCCCCGGAACGGGGATCAGAGCACGCACCCCCAACAGATTCACGAGGTGTGTGCTCGTAGCCCCGGAAAACGGGGATCAGCGAACAACCCCCACCGATTCGGGCGAGGTGTGTGCTCCGGTCCCCGGTCACTTCGCGCTGCCGCGGACGATGCGCAGCAATCCGCCGCCAACCGCAAAACCCGGGCGGCCCGAACGCCAACCGATCGGCACGATCCGACCCCCGCTGGCAAGCACGACAGCCGGCTCGGTGGCGCCGAACTTCTGCTTCACAACACGAGCCGCTAGGCCAACACTAGCTCGGCGGCGGTCCGCAATGTCTGCGGGTCGCCGCCGACCAGCATCGTCGTCACGATCGACTCGCGCCACGGCTCGAGGTCGTGGCGGATCTTGTCCTTCGGTCCGATCAGCGTGAGCTGCTCGAGCAGCTTGGTCGGGACGGCGGCGGCCGCCTCGTGCTTGTGACCTGAGAGGTACAGCTCCTGGATCGTGGCGACTTCCTGCTCGTAGCCCATCCGGATCGCGACGTTGGCGTGGAAGTTGGCGCTCTTCGCGCCCATGCCGCCGAAGTACAGCGCGTACATCGGCCGCAGCGCATCGGCCGCCTGCTCGATGTCATCGGTCACGATCAGCGGGACGGTCGCCGCGACCTCGAACTGCTCGGCGGTCAGGCGAGCCGTCGGCCGGCCGAACCCCTCGCTCAGGGCCTCGCGGTAGAAGCCATCGTGGTGGGGTGAGTAGAACAGCGCCAGCCAGCCGTCGCAGAGCTCGCCGGCGAGCGCGATGTTCTTTGGGCCTTCGGCGGCAAGGTAGATTGGAATGTCCTCCCGCAGCGGGTGGATGCTCGCCTTGAGCGGCTTGCCGAGGCCGGTTCCGTCCGGAACCGGAAGCGGGTAGTGGGGCCCGTCGTTTGTCACCGGACCCTGCCGCGCCCAGATCTCTCGCAGGATCCCGATGTACTCGCGCGTCCGCGCGAGTGGCTTCTCGAACGGCTGGCCGTACCAGCCTTCGACCACCTGCGGCCCGGACACCCCGAGCCCAAGGATCACGCGCCCCCCCGAGAGGTGGTCAAGCGTCATCGCCGCCATCGCGGTGGCCGCAGGTGTGCGCGCCGAGATCTGCACGATCGCGGTTCCGAGCTTGATCCGCTCGGTCGCGGCACCCCACCATGCCAGTGGTGTGATCGCGTCCGAGCCGTACGCCTCGGCCGTCCAGATCGAGTCAAAGCCGAGCTTTTCGGCCTCCGCGACCGATTCCGCCGCCCCCGGCGGCGGTCCACCGGCCCAGTAGCCGACGTTCAGGCCGAGTCGCAAGTCGTGCGCCATCGACGCGGAAGCCTATTCGTCCCGGCGCCCGAGGGTTGCGCCGAGCCGCTGCCGGATGCGCTCCCCGAGGCTCGGCGGCCGGGGCTGGGTCTTCAGCCACTCCTCCCGCGTCGGCAGCCGGCCCGCCTTGCGCGCCGCCAGCACGCAGCTGGTGTGAGCGTGGCGCCGTCGGCTCGCGTCGCCCTCCGGGACGATCAGCATGTGCTCGCTCAAGGCCGGCAGACGCTGCCCGCACAACGGGCAGCCGTACGTCGCAGGCTTACGATTCTGCGCCCGGCGCGCCGTCCACCACCGCGGGCGCTTGGTTTCAGACATCGGGTTCACGTTATCCGCCATCCGTCCGCCCTGGTATCTAGTGCAACCGTGACGTCGGCACGCGCGGTATCGTCGGGTGGCCATGGAGCACCGAGACGAGCGGATCATCGTCGAGACCGGCCGCTACCGCATCACCGGCGTGCTGCGATTGCCCAGAGATGGGTACCGCAGTCGCTTGACCGACTACCTCAACGCCTCCGAGCGCTCGTTCCTGCCGCTGACGGACGTGGAGATCCAGGCGCTCGACGGGGCGCCCGCGCCCACCCGCCGGCCCTTCATCGCGCTGTCGATCCGGCACATCGTGCTCGCGATGCCGGCCGACGGCAGCTCCGGCGAGCACCTCGTGGACCTGCGCGAGACGGTCGACGCCTGAGCGTCAAGGCGGGCCGGGTGCCGACGCTGGAGACCGACCCGCGCCAGGACTGATGCGGGCGGGAGAGCTATCCTTTGCCGACATGGCAACCACTCCCGCCGAAGATCTCGAGAGTCTCAGCCGCAGCGAAGTTCTCCGTGCGTCGCCGCGGATGTTCGAATCCGACCTGCTCGACAGGCTCTCCCGCGTGCATCCGAGCGTTCCGCCGATCCTGTTCGTTCCGGCGATCGTATTCATGCTGGTCGAGGGCTTCATCCATGGCGCCGGCTGGGCGACACCCGCGTGGGTGGTGGGCGGCTACTTCTTCTGGACGCTGACCGAGTACTGGCTGCACCGGATCGTCTTCCACTTCGAGCCCGATCATGGCATCGGCGCGCGGCTTCACTGGATCATCCACGGAGTCCACCACGATCACCCGAACGATCCGATGCGGCTCGTGATGCCCCCATCGGTGAGCATCCCGCTCGCGTCGCTGTTCATCTGGGGCTTCTCGGCCGTGCTCGGCAGCCCGGCGTTTCTGCCGTTTGGCGCAGGATTCCTCGGCGGCTACCTGTTCTACGACATGCTGCACTACCACGTGCACCATCACCGGCCGAAGACCGCGCTGGGCAAGCGGCTGCGCGAGCTCCACATGCGCCACCACTTCCAGAACCACGAGCGCGGCTACGGCGTCAGCGCTCCGTTCTGGGACCACGTCTTCGGCACCGCGCCGAAGAACCGGTAGCGCTCCGAGGGGCGGCCAGGCTGCCCCAGATTTGCCGTTGATTGCTCGTCCGTGGGCTCCGCGTTAGCGCCGCGTTACCGAGCGCTCGGCGTTGGGGAAACCTTTATCGAGCGTCATAGATTGGACGGGTACCCGGGAGTCGCAACGTGGATGGGTACCGGGGTTTTCAAAGGCGCACATCATGCTTGGCTCATTGTCGGTTCGGAAGTCCGCGGCACTCGGAGTCGCCGCGGCGGGAGTTGAGGCCGTGTTCTCCGCGGCTTCTCCTGATGAACCCAGCCGCCACCGGCTGATCAGCCATCTCGCGCCACCCGCGCTGCCGTCCGCAGCGCATCTGCTCGCGTTGCTCGTCGGTTTGGCGCTGATCGTGCTGGCGCCAAGAGTCTCGCGCGGGACCCGCGCCGCGGTGTCCTTGGCGACCAGCGCACTCGTGATCCTGGCGGTGCTCAACCTCGTCAAGGGACTCGACTACGAGGAATCCGCCCTGGAGCTGTGCCTCGCGCTGGTCCTGCTTGTCGGCCGCCCCGCGTTTCCACTGGGTTCGCGCAACCGGCCCCGCTTAGCGCTGGCCTCCGCTGCGGTGGGAACGTGGGCGCTCGCCTACTGTGCGCTGCTGGTCAAGCCCCTGGCGACCGACCATGGCCACACGATCAAGCGTGCCCTGCACCACACGATCGGACAGGCGCTGCACGCCTCGCTGGGCTCGCCGCGGTTGAGCCCGATCTGGGTCAGCGCCGTTGAAGCGCTACTCGTGCTCGCGGTCGTCACCTCGGTTCTGACCATCCGCTCGCTGCTGCGTCCGGCAGCCGGGGTCAACGGGCACCCCGAACACGAGTACTGGGCCGCCCGTGCGATCGTTGAGCGTCACGGCGTGGACTCGCTGTCGCCGTTCGTCCTGCGGCCCGACAAGGCCTTTCACTTCGCGGTCGGCGGGGTGCTCGCCTATCGCGTGATCGGCGAGACCGCGATCGTCTCGAGCGATCCAGTGGCGCCGCCGGATCAGGCGCCGGCAGTCCTCTCGAGCTTCCTCGCTCTCGCCAGAGAACGTGGCTGGCATGTGATTCTGTGGGGAGCCTCCGGGCGCTACCTGGAGCCGTACCGAAAGCTTGGCCTGCGCGCAATCTGCGCCGGCGAGGAGGCATTCGTGGCGCCGGGCAGCTTCACGCTCGAGGGGCGTCGGGTTCGCAAGCTGCGCCAATCAGTCCATCGGGTGCAGCGCCGCGGGTGGCAGATCGACGTTCGCGAGGGGCGCCAGCTGAATTCAGGCGTCGAGTCTGAGATCGATGCGCTCGAGTCCGTCTGGCGGGCCGGCAAGCGTCGACTCCTGGGATTTGCGATGGGGATGGGCGAGTTCGACCGGGACATGCGACCGGACGATCTCTACTTCCTCGCTCGCTCACCCGAGGGCGAGCTGCGAGCGGTGATGCGATTCGTGGCCCATTGCGGAAAGCTCTCGCTGGACACGATGCGACGCATCGGCGAGACGCCGAACGGGCTCAACGAGGCGCTCGTGTGCCGCGCCCTTGAGATCGCGCGCGAGCGCGGGATCCCGGAGGTGAGCCTCAACTACGCGGGGCTCGCCCATGTTGTCCGAGGCCAGAGCCGCAGCCGCCCCGCGCGTGCCGCGCTGGCCCTGCTGTCGCGTCGCTTTCAGCTGGAGCGACTCGTACGCTTCAACGAGAAGTTCCTACCGACCTGGCGACCGCGTTTCCTCCTGTACGAGCCCAGTGCTGGGCTGCCGCGGGCGACATTGCGTGTGCTCCAGGCGGAGGGGTACCTGCCCCAGCGCAACGCGGCGTGGGCGCCGGCTCATCGATCGTCTCGCGCCGGAGAGCTGCCGGGGACGGCGCGAGCCGATGCAGCTGGGTAGCGGGCCTCTCCGCGGCGCGCGCAGTGCTCGCGGCGGCGTTCTCGTTCCGGTGCTGCGCCTGGTCGCGCTCGGCTGGATCGTCGCCGGACTGGTGGGCACGTACAGCTACCTGCAGAACTACAACCTGACGCGCGGATTCGCAGCGCCCGTTCGGCTCGCCCACGCACACCCCGGCCGGCTGCTGACCGTCAACTTCTACTCGCCGGCGCTGCACCGGCAGGCCGACTATGTCGTGTACCTACCAGCCGGCTATGACCCCGCCCTGCACCGCTATCCGGCCTTCTATCTATTGCACGGCATGCCCGGGCGCCCGGTTGTGTACATCAACATCGCGCACGTCGACGTCAGGCTGGACAACCTGATGAGTCAGGGCCGCGTCGCACCGATGATCATGGTGTTTCCCGACGGCCGGATCAACGGGAGCACCTACTCCGATTCGGAGTGGGCCAACACGAGTTCGGGCCGCTTTGAGGGTTACGTACTGGACGTCGTCCACAACGTTGATCAGAGGTTCGCGACCGTGCCCGAGCGCCAGGCCCGCGTGATCGGAGGCTTCTCCGCAGGGGCATACGGCGCGACCAACATCGCGCTGCACAACCTCCCCGTGTTCGCCTCGGTGCAGTCGTGGTCGGGGTACTACACCCAGACCCGCAGCGGCGTCTTCGCCCATGCCACGCGGTCCCAGCTCGCCTACGACAGCCCGATCGATTTTGTGAGGTCGCTGCGCGACCAAATTGCGGCGTTCCCGCTGCGCGCGTTCATGTTCGTGGGGCGAGATGACGGATCGAGCCGGCAGCTGCTGCCGATGGTCGCTGCGATGCGGGCCGCCGGAGCGAACGTCGGTTATGCCGTGTACCGGGGCGGCCACGACTGGCAGGTGTGGCACGCCCACCTCGATCAGATGCTCGTGCTCGCAAGCCGCGACACAAGCCGGCCTGCCCGGGCTCGCGATCTCCGGCGCCGCTCCACGGTGCGCGCCGGGCTCAGCCGCGATCGGTTGCTCGGCGGGCTGATCCTGGCGCTCGTGTCCGCTGCTGCGATCAACCTCGGCTTCCTGCTTCAGCAACGCGGCCTCCGAGATCGGGGATCAGTCGCAGGGCGCGCAGCGTACGTGCGCGGCCTGCTGCACAGCCACACGTGGCTCGGCGGGCAGGCGCTGGGCTGGCTCGGGTTCGGAGCGCAGATCGTGGCTGTGTCGATCGCTCCGCTGTCGCTCGTTCAGGCCTTCGCCGCCGGCGGATTGGCGCTGTCGCTCCCGCTCGCAGCAGGCCTGTTCGGATGTCGGATCTCGCGCGCGCAGATGCTCGCCGTCCTGCTCGTGTCCGCGGGCCTCGCGGTGCTGCCGATCGGGGTGCGTGCCTCGGCCGATCGTCTACACACCAGCGTGCTGCTCGGCACTGTGGCCGCCGCGATCGCGGTCGGCCTACCCGTCGCACGAGCGCGCGCCCCGGCCGTGCGGGCGATCGCGGCCGGCCTTTTCTACGGCGTCGCGGACGCTGCGATCAAGGCCGTGTCAGTCGCAGCGGGCCACCACCCCGGCGGCGCGTCGATCGCTGGTTGGATCGCGCTCGCAGCGCTGGCCACATTCGCGGGTTTCCTCGCTTTCCAGTCCGCCTTGCGGGGCGGCGGCGCGATCGCGGGCATCTCATTGATGAACGGCGTTGCCGCGCTCGCGGCGCTGAGCTTCGGCCTGCTCGCATTCCGCGAGTCCCTCGGCGCCACCCCGCTGGTGGTGTCCGGCCACCTGCTGGCTGTCGGTCTCGTGCTCGGCTGCGTCCCCGTGCTTGCGGCCGCGCAGGCGGAGCTCGCGGACACCGGGGATGATGCTCGCCGCGAGCCCATCGAAGCGGTGAATCCACCCAGCCTCACCGCGGGGAGGGCCTAGCCGGCCGGGAAGTAGACAGCCGATCGCGAACAGCGCGGCTGCCAGCCATGGCCCCGGACCCGGCCGGCGCGAGAACACAACGTCGCTGAGCCTCACGTTGCGCGCCAGCGCGTAAGACATTTGCGAGGCGAGCAGCAGCAGCGCCACGCCGAGTACGCCGGCGGTCACACCGCGCGGAATCCGACCGAGCCGTCCGAGCGCGAGACCGGCGGCGATGCCGACCGGCAGGAACGCCACGACCACCCTCAGCAGCGGCTGGCCGTCAAACCCCGCAAGCTGCAACAGCGGTAGCGAATCGTTGACGTTCGGACCAGCCGCAAACAGGTTCGCGCTGCGGAGCATGTATAGCCAGCCGAGTCCGGCGGCGAGTGCCGCCATCAGGATCGCGACGGTTCCCGCGACGCGCCTCGCGTTGCGGAGTCCAGTGCTGACGCGACTGCCGGTGATCGGAACTCCCGGCGGCAGTGTGGGTTGTGTATCTATGTCCACCGTTTACAGATCCCGATCACGCTCTACATTCAGGATAGGAGACACGTGAGCTGGCATCGAATCAGGGCGGTAGCGGCTGCGGCGAGCCTGATCGTGCTTGCGGCCGTGGCGCTCGGCATCGGGGGCACTAGCGCACCGTCGATCGCGGCGACTCCCCCGATGAGGTTCGACATCAATTGCCCGGCGCCGTCGCTGGGCGGCGCGCTGCCAACAGTCGTGTACCTCCCGGCCGGCTATCGCAACGGATCCGCGAGGTTTCCCGTGATCTATTTCCTCCATGGGCTGCCGGCGAATCCCACCGCCTACCAGACGACATCGTTCGTGGCGCGTTCCGTCGCCGATGACGGTCACCGGGCGATCGTCGTCGCGCCGCAGGGGTCGCGTTACGTCGACAGCGACCGTGAATACCTCAACTGGGGACTACGCGAGAACTGGCCCCAGGCGATCTCGCGGGATCTGCCGCGCTGTATCGACAAGCGCTTTCGCACAATCGCCACGCGTCGCGGGCGAGCGCTGATCGGCCTCTCGGCCGGGGGGTTCGGCGCCTTCAACATCGGGCTGCGCCACCTCGACACGTTTGCGGCCGTCGAGTCCTGGAGCGGCTACTTCGCCGCGACCGATCCGACGGGGCTTCGCAAGCTCGATCTCGGCTCCGAGGAGGCGAACCAGGGGGCGGAACTGCCGAGTGCCGACCGCCTCGACGCGGACCTCGGCGAGCACCCGACGTTCATCGGCTTCTACGTCGGCCAGCAGGACTCGCGCTTCCTGAACGCCAACGTGCTGCTCGATCGATGGTTGATCGCGCTGGAGTTCCCGCATCTGTTCAGAACGTATCCAGGGGGGCACTCCGGATCGCTCTGGAGCCAGCAGGGGCCCGTGTGGCTCGGGCTCGCGCTCAAACACATGAGCCGACCGCATTGACGTTCCATCAAGCCGGCGCGGCATGCGAGTGCCCCCACCCTTCGGGCAACCGCGCGACGGGCCGCCGCGCGACTGTAGCCATGTCGAGTCACGAGCCGGTGGGCTGATCGCCGCAAGCATCGCGGCCGTTGTACGGAGAGGGCGGGATTCGAACCCGCGAAGGAGTTTAAACCCCTTACTCGCTTAGCAGGCGAGTGCCTTCAGCCACTCGGCCACCTCTCCCGGATGTCCGCGCAGTGTAGAGGCTGCGCGCTGAACGCCGGGACGTTGCGCGCAGGGCTAGCATCGCGCTTACACCACCGGAGGGGTGGCAGAGCGGTCGAATGCACCAGTCTTGAAAACTGGCGTCCGTGCAAGCGGACCGCGGGTTCGAATCCCGCCCCCTCCGCTGCACTACACGATCAGGAGACCAGTTGCGGGCCGCAGCGGCGTATGTCCGACGAGCATCCGGTCGCGTAGGCGCGGATCCTGCCGATTGCCGCGTTCATCGCAGTCTGCGCCCGGATGATCTCGCGCTCCAGCTTCCTTGTTGCCACGGAGTTGTGGGCCCGGGCCGTCCGCTCGAACGCAAACGAGAGACCCCGCTGCCGCTGCAAAGCCGCGATGAGTGCACGGTGGCCATCCCTGGCGCCAGCCGGGGGTGTGAGCGCTTGCAACTGAGAGATGACCTTGTTGAGAGTGGCTCGCGCGTCCGCGAAGCTGGGTTGGCTGGTAGGTGGTGTTCGGAGGGGTTCAAGCGCCGCTCCTACCGCCGCGATATACGCGCGGGCTTGTTGCACGGAATGTGACGGCGGCAGGTTGGTGCTGTTGGAGCCGCCGTACAGTTGGCTCGCGACGTGACGACGTACCTGCTCTGCCGGTGATGGCAGTTTCCCGATGCGGACCACGCCGGCCCCGAGCATCAAATTGACGACCAAGAACAGAAGCCCGAGCACGGCTCCGACGGCCCCGAGGCCGCGCTCAAGCATCCTCTCTTCTCCTACCCACGCGGCGAGCATCGCACCGATCAACCGCACGAGCAACAGCGAACGCGCCCCCGCGACGGGATTGCTACGGCAGTGACTCGCAGGCGAGTCCGTCGTGGTCGCGGTCAAGACCTGCGACGTCGTTGCTCGGCGAGCCACCATGCTGATCGAACCACTGCTGGGCTGCGGCGTGTGTGGAGAAGTCCGAGCAGTTGATCTCGGAGACAGGCTTATTCGGGCCTCCCGCGGCCGGTGGCGTCGTACGCGTTGTGGTGGTCGTCGGGGTCGTCGGACGTGCTTTGCTGCTGCCGTGGCCGTGGCTCTCTGCCCAGGCGACCCATCCAGTGGCGATGATGTGCTGCGCCTGGGTCAGCTTCATCTCGCCGTCGCACACCATCCGATGAAGCGCGTTCTCGACGGCATCCTTCGGGTTCGGGGAGCGGCCCGGCTCGGGCCACAGGTTGCGCGAGTCGTTGACCGCGCCACCGAGTTCGAGCGAAACCAAATGGTCGTACTCGTAATCGTGGATCGAGCCACTGTCACCGTACGCAGCCATGCTCGCGGCCTTCTCCTGATTAGTGATGCTCGTAGAAGGCCGCACCGTGTCCGTCCAGCCGCCAACGCAGACCGTCTTGCCGATCGTCTGCTGCGTCACATCGGGATTTATGGCTCCGGGGGTGCAGCGAGGGTCCGGCTCTGAAGACAGCCCGGAGCCGGTGGCGTGGCATGAGCCGTGCGCGGGCTGAGACTGCACAACGCTCGCGCTCGCAGCCGACAGCGGAAGCGCCGTGGACACCCGGTGGCTCTGGCGGGCTGGCCTGCGGCGCTTCGCGTGGCGCTGGCTTCGCGCTCGAGCTTCAGCCGAAGGTTTCGCCGCGACCGTGCTCGCGGGCGCAGCGCTAATTGAGTTCGACGACGTAGCGTCAGTGGCCTCACTACAGGCTGTCAACGAGCCCGCAGCGATCACAGACAGGACCAGGGCTAGCTTGCTACGGCGCATCTGTCAGCGGCACGGAGGCACCTGATCTCCACTGCAGCACTGAGACGCGATCAGTGCGATTACAAACCGACGCATCCGGCTCTCCTCTCGTCGTCCCTAACCAGTCGATCATACGCCGCAACAGGCCGCTGAAATTGAGGCGCGAGTCCGTGGCGCCGAGCTTTCCCCTTCACTTCGCGCCGGTCAGGACCGAGGGGACGCCCCGCACGAATGAGCGGTCGATCTTGATCGTGTCGACCGGCAGATGCTGGAGATGCGCGATCGACGTGTAACCGGTCCCGAAGTCGTTGATCGCAACGCGGACGCCGCGAGCTCGGGTCTTGTTCAACTCAGCTGCCGCGGTCGGAAGATCCGAGAGCAACACCGTTTCGGTGATTTCGAAGATCAGGCGGCACGGGTCGACCCCGGTCTCCTCGAAGATGGTCTGCAGGTGGTCGTCGAGCGTCTGGCTCAAGAGATGTCGGCCAGAGACGTTGATCGCGACATCGATGTCGGCGATTTGAGAGCGCCGTTCCCACTCGGTGATCTGAGCGGCAACTCGACGAAGCACCCAGACATCGACGTCGATGATCAGGTCGCTCGCTTCGGCGATTGGAATGAAGTCGGCCGGTTGTAAGACCTCTGAATCGGAGCGGTGCCAGCGGATCAGAGCTTCGAGCATGACGACGCGTCCCTCCGCGGAGTCGATCACCGGCTGGTAGTGGAGGACCAGCTCCTCGCGGTCGCCGCTGAGCGCTGCGTCGAGGGCTTGCTCGATATCGGACCGACGTCGAAGCTCCTCTTGGAGTCGCTCGTCGTAGATCTCGATGTTTCCCCTCCCGCGCTGCTTGGCCCGATAGAGAGCCAGGTCTGCCCGCGCAAGCAGATGCCCGGCGTCGTCGCCGCCGTCGAGCGCCATCGCACCCCCGACACAGGCGCCAACCGTGAAATGGAGTCTTCGTGCTCGACCGGACGGATCACAGCGCCGTCGAGCCAGCGCGACCGCCTCGCTGACATCGCGAATGCCTTCGGCCACGACCAGGAATTCGTCGCCCTTCGTACGCAGCTGCTGCAGCGCTGCCTGATCGAACGGCATTGGAGCGGCTTCCACCGCGTTGATCGAGGTGGTCTTGACGCGGGCGAGATGGGCAAGCGCCTGGTCCGTCGCAGTCCTGGTGCCGTCGACATGACCAACGCCGCTGAACCCAAACAGCGCGCTGGCCTGCGCAGCCGTAAGCCCAAACTGGACCGCACGGAGTCGTACGTCGGCAGCGGTCTGCTCGTAGTGCAGCGCCTCGCGCAGCGCGATCAGCGCATCGACGCGCGACAGGGCGTCCCGCACGTGCGTCGCATGGTGAACGGTGGTCCTGCGCGCAGAGAGCTGTGATATCCCCAGCACCGCGATCGCCGTGAGCGGGATCAGCACGATCGCCACGAGCAGTGTTGCGACGCCGACCGACCGACGTTTGCCACCCGGACGTGAGCCCGGTTGGCCAGCGCTTAGCCCGGCTGCCGCATCCGCCGTCGCGGCAGCTGAGTTCGGTCGTCGCAGTTTTGATCGCATCCTGGCCTCCTGGCCACAGACCAGCCACCGTGACCTTGCTCTGTCCGCGTGATCGGCGCGAACCGATCAGGCCGAAGGCCGACGCTGTCGCGAACTAGTTTTCGCCGTCAACGACCGGTAAAGTTGCGTGTATGGTGGATACGCTGGTTTCCGCTCCCGGGGCGCATTCGGAATTTCCGCCGCCAGCTGTGATCGAGCGGCCGGATTTCGAGATCGTGCCGCGCAAGGGGCTCTTGATCGTCGCGGCCGCGGCCGTGCTGCTGATCGTGGCGATCGCGGCCAACAGGCTCTGGCCGCTGATGTTCCTGCACGTCGCCGGCGGGGCCGCGTGGACGATCATCGACCTGTTTCTCGGGCTCGTACTCGGCCCGATCATGGGAAAGATGTCGGTTCCCGCACGGGTCGAGTTCACGACCAGGCTGATGCCGAAGATGGTGCTGATCATGCCGACGGTTGTGACGCTCACGCTCGCGGCCGGCTGGCAGCTGGGCGTCAAGACGAGCAACGTTGTCTCCTCATCGCCCGATCACGCATGGGTCGTCGCCAGCTTCATCATCGTCGGCGTGATGTCGGTGCTGGCACTCGGACTGCTCGAGCCCGCGAACATCGCGGTCCTGTTCGAGTTGAAGAAGCCACGGCCGAAGCCGGAAGTGATCGAGCGCCTGATGAAGCGCTTCATCTATTGCGCGGGGATCCTCGGTTTGATGCAGGTCGCGACGCTGGTGATCATGACCAAGCTGGGCTCGTCATGACCGAACGCCGGCTCCCACCGGTCACGCAGGTCGCGATGGTGTCGTTGGCGCTGATCGTCGCCGGCGGCATCTATCTCTCCGCTCACATCCCCGAGCATGTGCCGCTCGCCCCGGCGATCGCGCTGCTCGCCGCATCGGCGTTGCTGCTGGTCGGCAATCTCGCATCGCTCGCGCGGGTCAGGGGGTTCGCGTGGAGTCGCTTCTTCGAGGTCGCGAAGTGGTCGCTGCTCGCGTACGCCCTGATCGCCGGGATGATCGAGTACGCGTTCCTGCAAAACCACCTTCGCGGAGGCGCCCTGGTGGTCCTGACCCTATCTCTCGTCGTGTTCGCCGTGCACGTACCGACGCTGATCGGCTTCACCGTCGCCCAGTACTACGAGCCTGAGGCTGCGTCGGTGGGCGCGCACAACTGAACGCTCGTGTGGCCGCCGGGCGCGCTCGAGTTCCTCCGCGACCTTGAGGACAACAACGACCGCGATTGGTTTAAGGCCAATCGCCATCGTTATGACGACTACCTCCTGGCCCCGGCGCGGCAACTGGCCGAGACTCTTTCCGAGCTTGGCGAGGCCCATTTCTTCCGCCCATATCGCGACACGCGTTTTCGCCCGGGATCCCCGATCAAAGAGCAGTTCGGCGTAGCGATCGGCTACGGGCAGGCCGGCGGCTACTACGTGGAGCTGTCGCTGGACGGACTGCTCGTCGGCGCCGGTCTGCATCATCCCGCCTCCGACCAACTCGAACGCTTCCGCGCCGCGATCAACGACGACCGGCGTGCAGCCGCATTCGAGCGAGCGATTGCGACCGCCGAAGCCGCGGGCCTGGCGGCGATCGAGCCGGTCCTGAAGCGAGCGCCCAAGGGGTATCCGTCGGACCATCCGCGCATCCACTTCCTCCGGATGAAGATGCTCACCGTCTATCGCCGCCACGGGCTCGAGCCATGGCTGCACGAGCCTGAGTGCGACACGCGAATCGCGGCCGAGCTCAAGGCCTCGCGTCCGCTCGTGAAATGGATAGGCGAAACCATCGGGCCGCCGACCCATCAGCACCCCCGCTAAGTCGAGGCTAGAATCGACGGCCACGCGCCCGTAGCTCAGCTGGATAGAGCGTCGGTCTACGGAACCGAAGGTCGGGAGTTCGAATCTCTCCGGGCGCGCTAGGAAACTCGCTGGAAACGGCCGGTTTCTTTGTTGTAAGTAGCCACTTGTGGCGCTGCAAAGCAGAAGGGTGCGAACCGATGTGCGAACACCATGCATGTCGGAGCCGAGCCAGCACCGGCGCAGCAGCCAACCGCCGACAGCACGCCGAGATCGCCGCCGCTTCCCGTGTCCTCGACCCAGTGCGGGGAGGCGTCGATATGGACGAAGACAACGAGCCGTCTGACGGACCTGAGGCGTCGACCCCTCCTAGCATGGAAGGTTGCAGCCGCCACGAGCGTCCACTCGGCGTAACGAACGGGCACGAAATCCCTGCATGCAGCCGGATCTCGAGTGAACGGGCGTGACGTCCGGCGGCGGGACGAAGCGAACCTGACGGACCCGCCATGGACCCGGTCGACCATCGCGCCGACAAGGAGCTCCAGACCCTTGTGGACGCGCGCGGACAGGGAACGGCACGCTCAGCACGAGCGGGTGGGGACGTCGGATCAACGCCTGCTCGCACGCTCGCGGATCATTCCAGTCCGTCGCGCTTGAAGGTCTGCTCGAAGCGGTCGCGTAGGGGACAGCCGGGTGCTGCGTGTGTCCCTGACCAGTTCCAGGAACGTGCTCTCGGTCCCGGGCCGGACGGGCCGTTGCGCTCCCACATCCCAACACCCACGCCGCACCTATGTGTCTCAAGCTCCGAGCCATGGTCAGACTCGCTCAGATCAACGGTCAGCTTGTGGCGGCGGCCGGCAAGTCGTCCGGTCCGTCCACTTCACATCCTCATGCTCGCGCTCGGCCCGTCCGAGCGAACGTTCGTCCGAGGTGAGTGCGAGTTTCTGACGATGTTCCGGTGGAGCTTCGCCCGCCGCCAGCAGTACCGGCGGCTGCTCCGAGCGGCCGCGACTGGCGCGGCAAGCCTAGCCGCGGGCGGCTTCGCGGTCACAGCCGCACGCGCCGACGCAACGGCGCTGGCGGGTGCGCTCTTGCTCACGATGGTCGGGCTGCTGATCTACGCTCGTCATTGGTTGCGCCTCGCTGGCCGCAGCCGTGTCGGCGCGCGTTCTGAGGACGAGGTTCGACGGGTGCTGGCACCGCTGACGGCGGAGGGGTGGCGAATGCGTCACTCGCTGCCGTACAGGGGGCGCGGCGATATCGATAGCGTCGCGATAGCGCCAGCCGGGTTCGCGTTTGCGATCGAGACGAAGACCCGAACGTTCGACGCGCGCCACATCGCCAGCGTCCGGGACATCGCCTCATGGCTTTACCGTCGCCGACGGCGCTGGTGTCGCCGCGGAGCACTCCCAGTCCTATGCGTCGTGCGCGCCAGAAGATTGGAGCGCGTCGAGGACGAGGTCCTAATCCTGTCGCTTGACCGCCTGGTGCCTGTGCTCAGAGCCGTCGCGGGAACTTCACAGCGCCCCGCGTTCCTGGCCGACGAGATCTCGCGCAAGTGATCGCGTCCGGGCCCGGCCGCCGCGGCAAGTGCCGCGCTGAACGACTCGACGGCCGCGTCGGGGGGACGCGGTGGCCAGCGCAGCCCAGCCAGCTCGACTCAGAGGGAAGGAGCCTCGCGTGGAAGCGCCTGCAACGCCCAAGCCCCTCCACGGGCGTCAGCGTCGGAGAGCCGTGGCGCGTGCTCTTGGGCGAATCCGATCGTCCACCGCGGCTCGGGTCGGGCTCGAGCCGGACGACAGCTCCGGTCGCTATTGCGATCGCCGCGTGTCGCCGGCCGCTCCGATCAGACCGCTCGTCAGGTCGGAAGCCAGCCCGCGACCCCCCGGCGACCGTTCACGCTCGAGCAGTTCTCGATACGGGCATGCCGGCATTGAGGGCGCCGACCAAACGACAGAAATCCTGCTCCGCCTCATGCGTCGCTACCGTAGGCGCGATGACCACCGCCGACGATGTCGCTCGATACATCCTCGACCGCCGAGCGATGACTGCCATGAAGATGCAGAAGCTCGTGTACTACTCGCAGGCCTGGCACCTCGCCCGCACCGGCGCTCCGCTGTTCGAGGAGCCGATCGAAGCCTGGGTCAATGGCCCGGTCGTCCGCGACCTCTACGACCAGCACCGCGGACACTTCTCGTTGAGCGCCTGGCCAAGCGGAGACCCCGACGCCCTGTCGGCCCACCAGCGCGGAATCGTCGAGGAGGTTCTCGGCACGTACGGCGAGCGCGGCGCAGTCTGGTTGTCGCAGCTGACTCACAGCGAAAAGCCGTGGCGGCTTGCCCGCGAGGGCCTTCCCGATACGGCGCGGTCCTCGGCCGCCATCGACCCCGCGGTGATGGAGCGCTATTACCGGACTCAGGAGGAGAATGGCCGCGGGCCAGCGGCGGTCACCTTCAGCCGGTGACGCGGACGAATCGAGGCTCGGGCGGCCCGTCGCGTTTGACGATCTCGCCGACCATCGCCAACGGTCGCAGCCAGCTGTCGCCCGCGCTGTCGCGATACAGCACCAGCTCGCCCTCAGCGCCGTCAACGCGTGTGATGAACTCGTACACGCCGCCCTTGAAGTGGCGCCAAGTTCCGGCGATCGCGGGGTCGATCAGCGCTGCCGGCAGGGTGGCGATAAACCTCTGCTCGCTGCCTGGGGCCGCCGGCACCGCGGTGAGACCGCCGCGCTCGCTCGGGACAATGTCGAGCAGCGCCTCGGTCTCGGTGTGCCGCGCACACGCGACCGGCTCAGACACCCCAGCGCTGGATGTCTCCGATCGCGAAGGACCGGATCGCGCCCTTGTCGACGTCCCAGGCATCAAGGATCCACTGCATCCCAGGGTGCCAGGTGATCTCACCGAGGTAGCAGCGGCCCGGGATGACCCGTCGAATCGCGCGCTCGCCCCGGTAGTTGATGTAGTCGATCCGGACGATCTCGCCGGGATCGGCGTAGCAGCCAGCTGGCCGCTGAAGGTCGGCAAGTTCCATTGCGAGATGTTCGCGCCCGCACCGGACGGCATATGACCACCGACCCGGCGACATGCTTTGTCGGCTCCTCCAAGGAGGGGCTCGGATACGCGAACGCGCTCGCCGCCCATCTGGAGGCGCGCGGGATCACCTGCGAGGTGTGGACGGATGCCTTCGACCTCGGCAAGACGACGGTCGAGGGACTGGAGGATGCCCTCGCCCGTCACTCGTTCGCCGTGCTCATCGCGACTGCGGACGACCTTACAACGTCGCGCGGGAACGCCAAGATGTCGCCCCGGGACAACGTGGTCCTGGAGTTCGGCCTGTTCGTCGGCCGCCTGGGACGCGATCGGGCGTTCCTCTTGGTCGAAGAGACCGACAAGCCACTCAAGCTCCCGACTGATCTTCTCGGGGTCACACTCGGGTTCTTCCCGCAGCGCAAGACCGCGCGGGCGAAGAAGACGAGCCTGGCCGGGCCGGCGGAGAAGGTCGCGGTCCAGATCGAGAAACTCGGGCCGCTCGAGACGCCGTCCGACCCGGCCGTGGTTAACGACGTGCTCATGTCAGCCTCCGTGCTGATCGACGAGCTCCGGACCATCCGGAAGGTGACGATGTCGGCCGCGCATCGGAGCTCTTGGACGAAAACAGTCCTCGCGGCCGCGCTCGAGCCGTTCCTCGCTCGTGCCGACGATGCCTATGCGGCCTGGCTGCGCCCCAACGCCGCCAACGTCCTGAAAATCGTGGAAGCGGTCAATCTGCAGGAGGACGAGTGGTCGCAGCACGAGTGGAAGCAGGGTGAAGGCATGGCCGGAAAGGTCTGGGAGAACGCCAGGGCGCTGGCGGTCGATAAGCGCCGGCCTCACCGGTGGTTCGTTCCGCGCCCCGGTTGTGCGAACGAGACGTATCTGTGCGCGCCGCTTGCGGGGCCCGGCGCGCCCGAGGGCTTGCTTGCCGTCGGCTCCGATGAGGGATTCGATGTCCGCTCGGGTGATCTGGCTCTGCTGGCCGTGTACGCCGGACTGCTCGGCTTCGCGATGCCGAAGTAGCAGGGCCGCTGACGGTAGGTCACAAGCCCGTACTGCTGGACCTGGAAAACCGCTTGCGGGATGTCTCATGTGCGAACGCAATGGAGCATTTGATCAAAGGAGCACTGAGCGGAACCGGGTCCTACGACTCTGGTCGCCCCGGCTTTCCTAACGGCGAAACGCAGGTACGCCGGACCGATCGACCCGACCGTCGGCACGAGCGTCTACGCCCCAAACGCCCACACGACCCCGGGATTCACAGGTCAGCCTCGCGACGATCCACAACATGGGCCTGAGCTCGATCGCCAGCGTGGCGGACAAGTGCTCTCGCCCGAGAGGAGTCGTCATGTGGGATTCGACAACGCGCTCGCTCGGCACGAAACCGGAAGTGCGGCGGCACGGCGCTGACAGCCGCTTTGGGCCCCCGAGCAGGAGCGCAGACCGGCACGTCGCCACATGATCACCGCGTCGGTGTTAGCCGGCAGCGGCGCGTCCGACTAACGGCGCCGCTCCGAAAGCGGCAGTGGGGCGCCGATCTGCCCTTCTTGCCGGAGTTGCGCAACGCGCGAAGTGGAACAGCGCGGAACGGCAGCCAACACGTACGAGCGATGCCAGCTGTTAGGTCGGGGGCGAGCGGCAGCCTCGCTCGGGTGATGCCCGATCCGATCGTGGTCCTGACAATGGTCGGATGTTTCGTTCTGTTCGCTGATTTGCTGAGCCATCCCGGCGGGCTCGCCGTTGGGAGCGGCTCATCACTCAAGGTGCCGGAGCCTCGCTGTTGTTGCTCGAATTGGGGGAGCGGTGATGCGGCGGTACCTTGCCGAGTGTGCGGTGACTGCGCGTGTGAGTCGGCTGGTCGAGGAGGATATTTGCGATGTCGGAGTCGGAGCTCGCCTTCCCATACAAGTGGTGGGGGCGTTTCTTTGAGGCGATCGGGCCGCAGTACGGAGCCTTGCTGAGCGAGGCGATGGTTCGAGCCGGTAGTCGGTTGACCGGAGCCGATGATGACCAGCTCGCCTCGTTCGTGGCTGAGGGCCGACGTGCGGCCGGGTCGCTTGATGAGGATGCGGCGCGGCTGACGGTGCGCCTGCACGACGAGCGCGATCAGAACGCGGCTTTGGTCGCGGACCTGGAGCGGGAGGCGCAACTGATCCTGGAGCGCGCGCCGCGGGGGTGGTCGAAACGCCGACGCGTAGCACGGCGGCAGGCGCGAGTTGATGCGGGCGCGCGATATGAGCGGGCGGAGTCTCACCGTCGCCTCGCGGCGGAGGCCCAGGAGCGGATCCGTGCGCTTGGCGAGCAGGGTCGCCACCTGTTTGACTGGTTTGAGCGTAACCGGGACGTTCTGGCGCGGGGTCTTGCCTCCGAGCAGCAACTCAACAGGTCCGATCGTGCGGTCTACCTTGTGCTGGGCGCTCCAAGCATCGCGGCTCTCACCGCCGCGTGTCTAACGGCCGACCGCGCGATCGAGCTCGACCGGCTCGCGTCCCTCGTCGAAGAGCGAGGTGATCGGCGCCAGCAGCTGCTGCTCGATGTCGCGATCGAGTTGCGCTCGGGCGGCGGGGGTCAGGTGCTTCTCGACGAGCTGATGGAGCATCTGTATGGCGAGGATCTCGACCGTGTGCTCGAAGGGATCGCGATCCGCAGAGGGCGAGCATTCCGGGGCAGGCGGCACCGACAGATCTCTGGATCCGCGCGGCCGAGCCCAGTCGAGAGCAAGAGCGCTGAGCGCCAGCGACGACGACGACGCAGCCGCCGTTTGGTAGCCGGGCGTGGACGTGGCTGCAACGGCGATCGCGCCAAGCCCCGGGTTGGCGCGAGCGCGTGAATGTGCCGACAGGCGGCGAAGATGGCGCGTTTCTTCCTCGGACCTCTTGCGAGGGGCCAGTCGCGTGCAGATGCCCGGAGTCGTTGTGGGCGGCACCTACGCGCCGGTTGGCGCGGCCGCGAGGGCCCTGCTTGTCCAGAAGCAGGGAGGCCCGGCTCGGGGACCTGGGCCCCGTCCTCGGGCGGCGAGCGTCGGCGCCGGGCCTGTGAGCGAGACCAGCGGGGATGCCGTGCACCACAACGGGCAGGTGCGGCGCCCACCGTCCCGATCACCTCGCCAGCCAAAAGCGGTGAGGTTCGGCTCTCGCCGCCGCAAGGGGATATCTGCCTGGCAGCCGGGACCTTGCGGAGCTGATCGCGCCGTTGCCGGGCGCCGGCGGCGATGCTCGCGCGCTGATGACTCGGCGCTCTTCCGTCGGAGATCATGGCCGGCCGCAGCCGGGCCCCGCGGGTCGGGTTACCCCGTGTGGGTCGGACGTCGTGGCTGCGGCTATGCGCGTCAGCGGTCGGTCGCGGTGTCGGCGAACACGCACACGAACAGGAGGTGTCCGAGGCAGTCGGAGATCGCCTCAGGCACGTTCGGCGAGTCACTGTCCAGCGAGCCGATCGCGAGCGCAGCCCAGCGGCCCGCCTGCTGTGCGTGCTCGACCAGGGAGGGCGGGTCGGCGCTCGGCGATGCGTCGAGCAGCGCGTGCATGGCCTGGTCATAGACGAGGGGTAGCCAGTCCTCGGCCTGGTAGCTGCGCGAGTTCCCATCTGCCTTGAGCGCCAGGTGGCAGCGATACAGGCTGCCGGCCGCGGTGAGATCGAGCGTTGAGCGCAGCTCGTCGGCAACCGGCGCGCGCTCGGCGGCGGCCGGGAGGACGTGGAGCACGTTCGCGGCGACGGCGAGGCTGATGAGGCGCGGCACGGAGGTGGCGAGCAGGGTCACGGGACGGTCGGACCGCTGCTCTCCGGGCGGCAGGTCAGAGGCGCCGCGGGCGTAAGCGGCGTGGTAGCGCTCGGCGAGTTCGTCGGGCTGCCAGGGGCGAGCAACGCGGCGATAGGTCACCTCGAGGCTGCTCACAGGGCTCTGGGCGACTGGCTTGTCGGTGCGCCCGACCTCGCACGAGACCCTGGACGGCAGGCCGCGGGGCCACCGCAGCCGGACTTCTGGCCCAGGCGGTTTGCAGGTCGGAGCGGGGCTTGCGGAGTTGCGGGCGGTACTTGCGCTGTGAACGGCGAGGAAAGGCGCGTGGCGATGAACATGAATCGGGCGGTGGCGAGGGCAGCGGCGGCGGATGAGCCGCAGCTGCGTCGAGCATATTCGGCGGCGCTCGCGCATGGTTCTCGCAACACGCAGTGCTCGGCTGCTGAGGAGCGCGCGTACGGCACGCTGCGGCTGCTGACGTTGGCGACGTTGCGTTTGCCGGACCTGTTTCTCTACGCGCACGTCCTGCAGGTGTTCGACGAGGATCCTGAGGTCGAGCGGGTCTCGCCGGTGATCGTTGCAGCGGTGAGGACGATCGCCTCGGGTGCGCTGCGGCTCGCGCATCGGGCGCTACAGACGCATGCGCGTAACGTCGGCTATGAGACAGGGGCGTGGGTCGATCGGGCGCTCGAGCAGGCCGGCGCGTGGCTGTGCTGTGAGCTCGACGTCGAGGTGCCGGTGCTGCTCGATCAGGCGCGACGGGCGGCGATCGCGATCACGCGTGCGACCGCGGCCACGGCGGATGACCGGATGCTCGTGCCCGAGGAGCTCGCGAACGGCCTCGGGCACCTGCTCGCGATCTATCTGATCGCGACCACGATCGGATGAGCGCGCGGCTGCTCGGTGCGATCGGCCGTCTGCCGATCTGGGCCCGCCGCGGGCTGATGATCGTCGTTCCGCTCCTGCTCCTGGGGGTGCTGGTCGCCGGGTTCGCGCTCGCTCCGACCCAAGCCAGGGACCACTCCAAGCAAGCGGACGCAGCCCGGCGCGTGCTGCCACCGTCTCCGACGAGCGCCACCCGAGCGCGCGCTCGACCGGCCCGCCCCACGACCAGGACCGGTGAAAGCTCAGCAGCAGCACGGGCTGGCCGGCGCTCGCGCTCCCGAACGCGGCCGGGCGCGGCGCATCGCCCGCCCGGGCGGGGACCGCTCAGCGAGCAGCCACCCCCGCCGTCGCCTCGCAGCGCCGAGGGGATGATGCTGGCGGTCGCCCGCAGCTTCGCGGTGGCGTACATGCCATATCAGGTCGGCCGGCTGCCCCGCTGGGCGCGCACCGCGATCGAGCGGACGTGCACGCCCGCGTTCGCGCACTATCTCCTCGCCCAGCCGGCGCAGCTGCCGCCGCTGCAGGCAACGCACCCGAAGACCGTCGAGACCTACCGGGTCGCGAGCGTCGAGCCGGCCGGGGATCCGGACACGGTGACGGTCAGCTACGTCTCCCGGCAGGACAGCGCCGACACCGGCGAGTTCCTGCTGAGGCTGCTCAGCGAGCACGGACGGTGGCTGGTCGCTCGCCTGGAGGCGTGAGCGGCGGTGCGCAGGCTGTTCCTGCTCGCGCTCGCGCTGACGATCCTGCTACCGCTGCTGGCGGTGATGCTGGTATTCCTCGCCGCCGCCGGAGAATCGGCGGCGCAATGCGGGACTGCGTTCGCCGGCGCGAGCGGGCCGGTCGGCGGCGTTCCGCCGCCGGACGTCCCGATCTTCCAGGGCGCGGCCGCGCAATTCGCGCTCGGCGCCCGAGGGCCCTCGATCCTGGCGGCGATCAACTACGTCGAGTCGACGTTCGGGCAGTCAAATGACGCGGGCGTGCACTCAGGCGCGAACTACGCCGGCGCGATGGGCCCGATGCAGTTCCTGCAAGGCACCTGGGACACGTACAAGGTGCAGGCGCCCGGCGGGGCGGTCCCGCCGAACGTCTACGACGAGGCCGACGCCGTGTACAGCGCCGCGAACTACCTCAACGCCTCCGGCGCGCCCGGCGACTGGCCAGGCGCGATCTTCGCCTACAACCACTCCAGCGCCTACGTACAACAGGTCCTCTCCCAGGCCGCCGGCTACTACACACAGGGACTCACCGCCCAGGGATCCCCCACCTCGACGACAACCTCGGGCGGCGGCTCGACGATCGCGGGCAACCCGTTCAGCGTCCCGGCGGCGAGCGGCGACCCCGCCGGGCCGATCACGCTCGCGCCCGGACAGCCGACGATCGTCGCCGCGACCTACTTCACCGACCAAACCGGCGCGTGGGGCGACAACCTGCTCGTCAACCACGACAGCTACGCCGAGCTGTCCCCAGGGATCCCCGGGTCGCCGCTGACCAGGCAGAACGCGACGATGCTCGGCGGCCTTGCGTACATGACCCCGCTGCGGGTGACCAACCCACAGAACGGGCGCAGCGTGATCCTCTACAAGCGCGACATCGGCGCCGGCCAGCCACTGTCACACACGCTGGGCGGCTACCACTACCGGATCGACCTGACCGCCTGGGCCGACCAGCAGCTCGGCCTACCAGGCTCAGGGCTGGTGCAACTCACGCGGCTGACCGGCCCGGTGAACACCCCCGGCGGCGGGCAGGCGTGCTCGGCCAGCTCGGGGTTCGCGCCAGCCGGCTCCGGGATCGATCCGATCCCCGGGTTCACGATCGGCCGCGACGACATGGGCGTCGACGCCAGCGCCCCGGTCGGCACCCCGATCTACGCGCCGCTTGACAGCCAGCTCGTCGAAGTGGTCGGCAACTGGTACGCCGGGCAGCCGCTATTGCTGTTCCGATTCCTGAACCCGCCGGCCGGCGCGCCGACCACCTACTGGTACCTGGCCGAGGAGATCACCCCGATCACCACCACGACCGGAACGATCTTCCGCGCCCGCCAAGCCATCGCCCGCTTCGCCCCCACCGGCACCGGGATCGAGATCGGCTGGGGATCACCAACCTCCAGCGGCCGCACCCTCGCCCAGCAGATGGGCGACAGCGCAGCAGCGAACCCACCCGCCGGCGCGCAAACCACCTGGGGAGAGAGCTTCAAACACTTCTTCGGCATCCACTGAGGAGGAACACGCATGCCGCGACCAACTGACCCATCCAGCTGCGAGCACCCGCCCCCCGTCGCCCCTGGCCGCCGCGCTGATCGCGCTGACCCTGGCCGGCTGCGGCGGCACGTCCGCCGCGGTGAGTCACAGACCGAACGGGGCGGCGAGCGCGTCGAGGGCCGCCACCCGCTTCTCCCAGCAGCTGATGAGATCGTGGTGCCCGCAGGCGGTCGCCGCAGGCGACCGCCGCCTCACCGAAGCGCAGGCGCGCAGGTGCCTGCAACAGGCGTGGGATACGTGGCTGCGCGAGCTTCACCGCAACGGATATGACCCGAACCGCGTCGGGCGGTGATACACGCGGAGAGCAGCCAGGCGCACTGCCGTTGAGATAACGGCGCCGCAGGCCGTCGTCGCGGAATCAGCCCCTTCCTGGGATGTCCCCCTTGGAGCAGACTTCGAGCGGGAGCATATGCAACGCCATACGCAGCCGCACTCGCAGCAGACGGCTGGGTCCGCTCCTGGTTCTCGTCCAACTCGCGCATCGGCGAACGTCGACCTCGACGATCGCGTTCATGGCCGAGCGCTCGTGTGCCGGTCGACGCGCTGGCGACTCCCCTCGTCGCCATTGCGCTCGCGCAGCACAAGGTGGCGCGACGACGAAAGCACTGGCCGGCGAGCCGCCTCGGAACCCGCAAATCGCCGATCGCAGGGCTCGCATAGCGGCGAGCACAATGGCCGATCTGCATAGGTAGCGGTGGGCTGGTGCGGCTACGGTCCGCCGGCTCCGGAGCGGCAGCCTGCTCCGCGGCGCAGCACTGTCGCTTGACGCCTGGAGCAGCAGTGCTGGTGTCAGCGCGGTGGCGACCGCTCATAGGTCCATCCTAGTCTCGTTGTTGCCTCGGCCGCCGCCGGGAGAGGGCCTCGACTGCTTGCCCCTTGTTGGAGGGCCAATCAAAGACCAGCCCCTCCCGGCGGTGGTGAGGTGCCGCAAGCGGCAACAGGACGTAGCCCCAGCTGAGGGCCTTGCCTATGAGCGTCCGCAACGGTACCTCCTGGTCGGGGCGCTGTGAAGTCCCCTGACCAATGAAGAGGAGTAGACGATGGGTTGTACTTATGCTGGCGTTGATTGGGCGTCGGAGAAGCACGACGTGCTGGTTGCCGATGCGGCGGGCGAGAAGCTGCTGGTGGCGACGTTCGCGCACGACGAGCAGGGGCTGCGAGCGCTGTGCCGAGCGCTTGTGCGGTTGCAGGTTGAGCTGGTCGCGATCGAGCGGCCCGACGGGCTGTTGGTCGAGCGGTTGCTGGACGCGGGGCTACGAGTGCTGCCGTTGCATCCCAACCAGGTCGCCGCGGCGCGCGATCGCTTCCGGGTCTCGGGCGGGAAGTCCGACCGGTTTGACGCGTTCGTGCTGTGCGAACTGGCGCGGACCGACAATCACCGCTTCCGGGTGCTCGAGCCCGACTCGGACGCGACGAAGGCGCTGCGGGCGCTGACTCGGGGGCGGGAGGATCTCGTCGGCGCCCGCACGGCGCTGGTCAACCAGCTGCGCGCGGAGCTGGAGCGGTTCTGGCCCGCGAGCGTTACTCCGGTCGGCAGAAGCCCGGCGCGCTGGTGGCGAAGCTCAGGGGAGCTCCCGAGGGCAGGTTCGGTGAGCTGGAGCACAGGACCCGCCGCCAACTCGTGCTCACTCTGGTCGCGACGATCAAGACGTTGAGCGTGCAGATCACTGAGCTCGAGCGGCAGATCGCCTCGGCGATCCGTGAGCATCCCGACGGCCAGATCTTCCTCTCGCTGTTCAAAGGCAGCGTGATCACGGCCGCCGAGCTGCTCGCGGAGATCGGCGACTGCCGCGCTCGCTACCCGTCTCGCGACGCGCTCGCCGGCGACGCCGGCCAGGCCGCCGTCGCGCTCGAATCAGGCAAACGCAAAACGGCCAGCTTTCGCTGGGGCTGCAACAAGCGGCTGCGCAAGGCGTTCTGCACGTTGGCCGACAGCACCCGCCACTGGCACCCCTGGGCGCAGGCTCTGTACGCCGCCGCGATCGCCCGCGGCCACGAGCACCCGCGCGCGATCCGCACCCTTGGCCGTGCTTGGTGCCGCGTCCTGTGGCAGTGCTGGCAGAAGCGCACCCCGTATGACCCGGCCCGCCACCGCGCTCTGCAACAGCACATCACGGTCACGATCCCCACCGCGTCGGGGCCCGTGGTCGACGAAGTCGCCACGCTTCGGATGGCCGCCGACGCCTTCGCTACCAACCCCCGCCCTGATAGCAAGAAGGTGACCGCCGCGCACTAACTTCTTGCACTCGACGCTGGCCTGGGCGGCCACAGCGCCCGAGCACCAACCTCAGATCGTTGACTCTGTCTCAGCCGCACGCGGCGGCGCTGGGGCGGTCGGCGCGTGCCGTTTTGCGCCGACCGAGCCGCCGGGCGGGCTCTCACTCTGGCCGTGTGCGCAGCGCGCCATCTGCGTGAGCGGGGTCGCCAGGGGGATCCGGGGGACGTGCCCCCGGGCCTACATCCGGGCTGCGCCCGGCACATCCCGGCAACCAAAACTCCCCAAGGGGGTTGACACAGGACGTCGGGTGCGGCTCTTCTGAAGTGACCGGGGGTTGACCTGTCATGCGGCCGGGATGGTGTGGTTGTGGTAGCGGGTTTCGTGGACATGGTGTCGTTCTTGGGCCAGGTGGAAACGCCAATACTCCTCGAAGTCACCGTTGGCGATGATGGCGCGTAGCTTGAGGATCGCCTCGGCGCCGGCGAGCCCCCAGCGGGCGCCAGTGATGTCCATCCGATCCTTGACCAAATAGCGGCACGCGCCCTCGACGATCCCGGTCGCGATCGGCCAACCCTCTCGGAGCGCGGTCATGTAGTCGAGGTAGGGCGCTTTGTTGGTCAGGTAGTTGGCGGCGTCGTCGACGGGCTTGCGAGAGGAACTGTCCAGGCGGGCGTTGGTCGCTTGGCGGCGGATCGCGCCGGCGACCTTGCGGGCCTGCCCTTGGAGCACTCTCGTCGCCTGGCGGTGCACCCATTGCGCGGCGGCTTGGTCGTCGTTGGGGTGAAGGCAGCCGGCTGCGTTCCACAGATACCCCAGGACGTGCACGAAGTCAACCACGATCGTGACCTTGACCTCGCGTTTGCGGGCTTCGAACTTGATCCGCTCGATCTGGTGGTTGGCGCCGTCGACCAGCGCGACCCAGGTGCGGCGGTGTTTGGGGTCACGCCGCTCGGCTTCGTCGAAGATCCGCTTGATCACCTCCGCTGGGGCCTTGACGATGCTGGCGGTCAGCCACTTGTTTCTCGCGACCGGCCCCGTGGCGGGCTCATGGCCCTCTGGCGCCGCGGAGGTGAGGATGTCGGCCGCCGTGCGCGGCGCTGGCTTGGCATCGTAGACGGCGCCGATCTCCGCCATCCGCTTGCGGTTCTGCTGCTCCTCACCCGAGAGCCTGGGTTTGGGGGCGGGGCCCGCGCGGGGTCTGGCTGGGGCGCGGGTGCGCAGGGCGCCGGGGCGCATCACGATCCCCTTGCCGTCCGCGGATAGCAGCAACAGATCGCCTGGCTTTGATCGCGCCGGGCGCCGGGTCTCGTAGAAGTCCTCGAAGTCCATCGCCGTCAGCCCGGCGAGCTCCTCGACCTGGCGCTTTCCGAGCCTCACGCCGGTCTGGCGCTCGATCGCGTCGATGGCGCCGTCGAAGCTGCCGCGCGGGCTCTCCAGCGCGCACAGCTTGCGCAACCCGTGCGAGTGGCGCTCCACCGGCAGATTCAGCGCCGCGTCGGCGGGATGCAGGTTCCCCACCCCCGGCGCCCGATACGCCAGCCGCCCCACCGACACCGTCCCGAACACCGTCTCAAGCTCGCGGACGTGACCCTTCTCCACCCGGCCGCGGACCACCCCCTCATCGCCAGTGACCTGCTCAAGGCGCAACTCGCGCAGCGCCCGCAGCGCCAGATGATCATCAAGCAGGCAGCGCAACAGCTCCCGTCCGTGAACATCAAGATGCTCCTCAAGCTCGGCATGGGAGAAGCCGGCGGCGTCGGCCCCGTCAAGGAAGCCGATCAGCGACTCGAACTGCTCCCGGCTGGCGGCAAAGGCAGCACCGCCAGGCGCATCGAGCGGCGAGTCGCCCCCGGCTGGGGCTGCATCTTCACTGTCAGCCTGCCCGGCAGGCAGGACTTCATCGCCCGCGGCGTAAAGTTCGCCAACACGGGTGTCGAGATCGGCGGTCACGTTGGCCACCTCCGTGGTCGACGTAGGACATGAACAACGCCGACTTCGACACCCTCACCATGACTCCTCACCCGGCCGACGCCCCCGGCCAGGCCCCGCCAACCGCTCAGAACCTGGGCCAGAGCAGCTCAGACGGCCGCAAACCCCGCCAAACACGACCAGCGGCCGCTCCCCGACACACCAACCCGCACCCGACCGAACGACCCGAAACCCCGTAGCTACAGGGAATTCAGTATCACTTCAGCCCGGTCCCCCAGGTCCCTTCAGAAGAGCCGCACCCGGCGGCGATCGGACCTATCCGTTCGCGCAACGGGTCAGGCGGTGTCGGGCGTGTAGAGGGCGCGAGTGTGGTCTGGGGCCTCGTGCGGCACGTATGAACCTGCGCCCCTATGCGGCGGCTGTGGGCAGCCGACAGCGAAGCCAACCGTGTTAGTCGTCGAACGTCACCCAGCCTGAGATGGCGAGCAGGAACAGCGCGACATCGCTCGCGGGGAGCCAATCGAGCGATACCACTCAGTCGGCAAGCCCTGATACGATTCGGTTCTTTCGCAGCGGGGGTGTGGGATGTACACGTGGGGTGCACGCGCAGTTGTCGTGGGTTTAGTGTCGGTGGCAGCGTTGGCAGCGACACCGGCTTCGGGCAGCGCAAAGGGCTCCGCTGGCGCTCACGCCGAGAGCCCGGCCGCGTGTCAGCTTAAGCATGGCCACACGGTGCTCCAGCGCGGGACGGTTCGGATCTTCAGCATCACGACGGGATCTATCAGGAAGGACGAATTCTCCGAGACGGGCTACGGCTGTCTGAGCGGAAGCCACGAGGCATGGAAGCTGTGGGAGTTTGTGTCAACCGTTCACCAGACGGACACCGTCGAGCAGGTCGAGGGTGCGTTTATCGCGCTCCACACGACCCTTTCGATCAACGCCAACTTCGGCGAGTCGCTGACGGTGTTTGATCTCCGCAACGGCAGCCACTACTCGATCGCATCCATCTTCGACCCGGGCATCGGCGGGCCGGACACGCCCTGGCCCATCGCGGCGTACGTGCTCGGACCCCCCGGTCGCTCCCTCGTCCTCGCCTACACCTTCGGGATCGGACCCATGTTCAACACGACGGGCGAGACGCTCGAGATGCGCGGGTTCCACCACTACCGGCGGACGCTCGCCACTGCCGGACCCAGCGCGATCAACCCGTGCTCGCTCACCTACGCGGGCCACACGGTGAGCTGGACGGAGAACGGCACGTGCCATTCGGCGAGCGTGTAAGGCGGCGCGGGACGCGCATCAATGCTTCGACTGGCACGTCTACAACGTGCGCGCCGCCTGGAGGGGGTCCCTATCCGTCGCGGGTCTGCGTGGGAGGGCCTCTGCATGGGCCCGCACCTTCGAAGCACAACACACCAAGTGAGCACTTCGCAGACCGGCCGTGAGCGCGGCACGCACGGCGCTCGCGAGCCGCTCCACGGCCGAGCTCGACGCGCCCGCTGCTAGCCAGCGCTCGAATGCTGCAAGCACCAGAGCAGCAGCCGCGCCGCGGCCCGTCGCGTTGACCGGTATCGGACATACGCAGCCACGCCGGGCCCGTGCCGGTAAGCCGCTGGGAGTGCGCAGCTCGCCGAAACCGGGGCGCGCGCGAAGGTGTGCAGAACCGCGACGTTACATAGGCAGTGGTCAAGTAAGGCAGCCGGGCGTGCGTGATCGGCTGCGGCGGCTCGGGTCCCGGAATAGGCGAGCCAGCAAGCGACAGCGGCAGCGGCCAGCGCACAGCCCCTCGGGCCATCCCCATCTCGCCAATGCGATGGGGCGCTCATGCGGTCGCGATGGGCGAAGCGATCGCCCGGCCAAGTCCGGATGAGCCGAGTCGACGGCTGCTGGATCGCATGTGGGAACCAGCAGTCTGCCCTCTTGGCTTGCCGTTTGGGCCGGCGACGGCGCCTGACAAGCCCCGGCCGCGATCGCATTTCAGCGAACGAGCAACACACCGCCCGCGGGCCCGATTCGGGCATCATCCTGGAGTCCCGACGTTGCGCCGCCGACGACCGTCCAGTGAGCGTAGGCTGCGTCCGACGACACGCCACCTCGGCGCGGAGATCAGTGGGGAGACATGGCGGAATACGGCGAATGGACCCGCAAGGGAGCGACTCCGAGCGACGTGACAGCTCGCAGAGAGTACGGGGTCGACTCGGATTTCATCGTCAAGGGCATCAACGTTGGAAAGCTCGAATATCGCGAAGGGGCGATCCACGGTAACCCGTACATCCGCGTGCTGCGAGGCCAGCTCGAGGCATACATCGCCGAGGAGCTCGGCGATGATTATCTGCGTAGGTCGCGAGAGAAGACGGAGGTCCGGGAAATCAAGCGGGAAGTTGCTCAGCTGCGCAAACGGCTGGATGAGCTCGTGGCAAGAAGAGCAGAGATCGAAGGTCGACATTGACCGTTACGCAGACCCCGGGCGGGTTCGACGTTTACGCTCGCCCCGGAACGCAGTCACACCGCCAGCGTGGCCGCAACAGGCGTGACCGAGCAGCTCGCGTTCGCCGAACTGACTGCTGGTTTGGACGGTGGTTGTCGGGAAAGTTACTCAGAAACCTGGGCATCAATTGGCTCGTTGGGGTAACAGTGTGCTCGCTCCACCCGATAACGACGCCTGATTGGGACGCGGACTTCAGACTTGGCGATTTTCGGGCTTCTCCTACCACCGTCACTACAGGAGGGACGATTTGATTCGTTTACCCGACGGCCACGACGAATGCCAGCAGCGGGTGCGGGGTGGGCCGCGGCTGTTCCTCCCGGATTGTCGAGCGGAAGCCGGTCCCGCGAGTACGTGATTGGATCGTGGCGATCGGCTAGGCGGCGACCATGAGCCCGCCAGGCGTCCGGACCGCGCCGACGCGTACCGCGACCGCTTCGAGGACGCTGCGGCGCAGAAGCTGCCGGGAGCTGCTGGCGAGATCCACAAGCGCCGCGGCCGCGAGCCGGTGGCCGATCGTCCCCCGCCGCTCCTGGGCGATCACCGCGCGGGCCAGCCGCGCCCGCTGAAGGGGGGTGTCGAGCTGCTGGGTGACCGCGTCCAGCAGCGGGCCGTCGGCGGACTTGTCGAGCACGACCTCGCACAGGCGGCTGAGCTCGGGGGAGAATACCTTCGGCAGCTCGGCCTGGAGCGAGATGTCGGTTTGCGGCAGGTCCCACAGCCCGTCGAACAGGTCCAGTAGCTCCCGGTCTGAGCGCGAGCGCAGCGTGGCCGCCGCGTCCCGCGAGGCGTGCACAAGGAACGCGTGCGCCTCGCTCTCCTCGGAAGGCCCGCGCGCCACACCGCAGCAGCGTTTGGCCTTCCGGCCCGAGCCGCAGGGACATGGATCATTGCGACCGACGCTCGCCACGACCATAGGGTCGCGCGCGAGTCGGACGGACCGCCCGCGCCGGCGCCCGTCCGGACTCCGAGCGGCTCCGGTTCCAGAGCGGGCACCATATGCCTCGTATGCTGACGTGGGACTCCTCGCTTGACCGGGCGGCGCTCGCCGCGGACGACCACCGGCTGGTCGAGTTCTCGGCGATGCGCAGGGAGGTCGAATCACGCACCAGGCGGGCGCAGCAACGGCGTACCAGCCTTGCTAACCCTGCCGAAGAGTGGCTTTCCGATGTCGCCGCGGCCGGCAAGCTCGCGATCCTCGGCGTGCGGCTGACGAGTCTCGATGACCTGCGCGTGTTGCACGGGTACGTGCTCGAGCCCGCGCTGCGGTCCGCGACCGCGGTCGCGGTCGAGTGCGAGCAGCGCCTCACACGCCTGCCGCCGGTGCAGTTCGTAGATCCGGAGTTCGGTTACCCGTACACGCTGGAGCGGGCACTCGACGCGGCGATGCGCCTGTTCCGAGACCGCGGCGAGCGGTTGCCAGAACCACGCGCTGTCGAAGCTGCGGCGGCCGCGGATGAGTCCGCGCTGGACGCCTGGCAGCGAAGTGCGATCGCGGCGCGCGAGGGAGTGGTGCAGGTGATCGCCCCGGCCGGAAGCGGCAAGACCGCGGTGCTGATCGAACGCGTGCGCGAGCTGGTGGGCCGCGGCGTGCCGGAGGAGCGGATCCTGTGCACGACGTTTAACCGCGACGCTCGCGTCGAGCTGCAGGATCGGCTCGCGGCGGCCGGCATCGGCTCGGTGCCGGCGCGCACGTTTCACAGCATCGGCTGGTGGCTGTTGCGCGAGGAGCGCCTCGCGCGTCGCGGCGGCCCCCGCGAGCTGTCGTTTAACCAGTGGAGGCGCCTGTGTGCGATCGCGCTGCGCGACGAGGGCGAATGGATCGACCCCAGCGACGCGCGCGCCGCGATCAGCACGATCAAGCTGGGTGAGCTGGCCTCGCCCGAGGAGTTCCGCGACCGGGCCGACCGCAGCCGGGATGGCCCGGCGCTGGCTCGCATCTACGAGCTCTACGAACGCCACCTCGTCGAGCAGCAGATTCATGACTTCGACGACCTCGTGCTGCTGGCCGTCAGAGCGCTGCGCTCCGACCCGGAGCTGCGGCGCCGTTGGCAGGCCCGCTTTGACCACGTGCTGGTTGATGAGTACCAGGACATCGAGCCCGCCCAGGAGCTGCTCGTGCGTGTGCTCGCCGCGCCGCAGGACTGCCTGTTCTGCGTCGGCGACGAGGACCAGACCCTGTACGGATGGCGACGCGCCAGCGTCCGGCGGATGGTTGACCTCGATCTCGCCTATCCAGGACTGCAACGCCACGCGCTCGCGCACAACTACCGCTGCCCGCGGCGGGTCGTCGCCGCGTCGAGGCGGCTGATCGAACACAACGAGATCCGCTTCCCCAAGCGGATCGAGCCCGACCCGGCCAGGCCACCGGACGGCGAGGACGCGCTATCGCTGCACGAGCACGCGAGCCAGGCACACGCAGCGGCCGAGATCGCGACCACCTTGCAGGACAGCGATCGCGAGCAGATCGTCGTACTGGCCCGCACCACCAACCTGCTGCGCGCGGTTGCGCTCGCCTGCGCGGAGCTGGGCGTGCGGATCGCGGCGCCCGACGCGGTGTTTGAGCCGCACGGCGCACGAGCCGCGCTCGAAGCATACGTGCGCCTGTGCGCGACGCCGCGAACGGCCGAACCCGACGACGTCGCGCTCGTCTGCCGCGCCCCGAGCCGAGGACTGCCGTTCGGTTCCGAGGAGCAGGTGACAAGCCGGCTGCGCGACGGCCTGACGTTTACCGCCAGTCTCGCCCCCGGGTCGGCAGACGCCCGCATCCGGTTCCGGCTCGAGGACGCAGGCCGGATTCTCGACGCGCTCACCGCGATCCCCGACGCGCCCCGGTTCGTCTCCTACTTACGTAGCGCCGGCGGGCTAGACGAGCACTTCGTTGCCTACGAGGCAGCCTTCGGCGACACCGAGAAGGTCGAGCTCGAGACGCTCGAGCAGGCGCAGACGGAGGCCAGCGGCAAGACCGTGCTCGAGTACGCGCAGCTACTCGCTGGCCGCCGCGACGCACTACGCGCCGTCCGCGACGATGCCGGCGGGATCGAGCTGACCACGATCCACCGCGCCAAGGGCCGTCAATGGCCCGAGGTGCACCTGTTCGCCTGCGAGGAGCAGCAGCTCCCGCACCGCCGCGCGCTCGAGGTCGACGCGCAGCAGCGCGCTGCCGGTGAGGGCCTCGAGGCCGAGCGCCGGCTCGCATACGTCGCGTTCACGCGCGCGCGAGAGCGGCTCTTGCTGCACGCGACCGACAGCGCCCCCAGTCGCTTCCTGACCGAGGCTGGCTTGGCGCCGGCTCGCCCGTACGGACAGCCGGTGCCGAAGCCCGGCCGCTCGCCTGAACGCGACCGGCGCTTGCCGAAGGGGGCCGGTAACGGTCCGGTCGCCGCTGTGCTGCGCGAAGCGCTGCGAGTCGGACTCGCCTACGCGCTGCAAAACGCGACGAGCCGAACGACCGCGCTGGCGGCCGCCGCGACGGCGGTCGACAACGGGCTCCTCGGGCCCGACACCGCATCCACGCGGATGACCGTCCACGAGCTACTCGCCGCGATTGAGGCGATCGGGGACGCAGAGCGCGTTGCCGTGCTGGCCGCGACCAGCGTCGCAGAGAACCAGACGCCAATCGCGCGGTTGAGCAAGAAGTCACGGGCACGAATCGCCCGCGCGCTCCGCCGGCAGGCCTCAGCATCATCCCCGCCGGCGCACCGCTAGCGCCAAGCAAGGACAGCGCCGGTGCGGCCGAGATCAGTCATAAGCGTTCTCCGCGCGCGAGCTCGGAACCGACCGGCGAGTCCGCGATCCCACCCACGCGGGTCACGCGCGCCCGCCCTGGACTACGGCTATTCGCGGGCAGTCCGCCGAACGCACCCGTCGCCGATAGCAGGGCTCGCGCAGCGGCGAGCACGGTCGCCGATCTGCATAGGTAACGGCGGGGCGAGTTGGCTCCCGTCCGCCTGCTCCCATGCGGCAGCCTTGCTGCGCGGGCGCGCTGCCGCTACGACTGATGCGGCACCGCCGGCGCCCTCGTGCTTGTGACCCCTCTTGTGCATGCAACTTCGGAGGAGCCGGGCTAGCACCCGGAGGATCGACCGGACCGACCAACGGCAGTGCACCGCATGCGCGGTTGTGGCGCCGAGCGAGTCCAGCTCAGCGCCCGGAGGCTCGGGGCTGCTTTGGAGGTCACGCGCGGGCCAGCGCTTCTGCTCGCGCGGCGAGCAGCACTCAGGCAAGAGCTGGGTCGTGTAGCCCTTCTCGTCCAACTCGGGAGCCAGTTCGAGGTCCGCGAGCGCTTCTGCTTCGACCCGATCGTTAGCCACGCTGCGGGCGTCGCCCTGCGCGAACCGTCGTTGCGTGGCGGAGCGGTCAGCTCGATGGCGCGAACGACGACGCTGTCGAGATTCGTCCTTCGCGGCCACAAGCTCCGGCGGGAGGCTCACCTGCGCGTGGGTTTGGCGCAGAGAGCGGCTAGATCCATGCCATAGATCCCGAAGGTCTGACAGCCGATTCGCGCCGAGAAGAAGTCGTGGCTGGAGGAGTTGCCGAAGGCGGCGAGTGGCGCGGCGTTGCGGGCGAGAGCCAGGTCGAGGGCGCCGTAGGTCAGGTACCGCCCGGGGCCGGAGAGCCTTGCGGCCCGGGCGATCCTTCGTTGGTAGGCGCGATCGTCGAACGGGGGAAGGTTTGAGCGCTCCTCGAGCAGCGGGGTTAGCATCTGGGAGGGGTCGGGGTAGTCGGCCTGCCAGCCGTAGTATCCGAGGTCGAAGGGCTGCGCCGGCGTGGCCAGCCGAGCGAACAGGGTTACTCCCGGGAACGTCTTGATCTGGACCTGGAGGCCGATCGCGGCGAGGTCGGTCTTGACGATCTGCGCCTGCGCTGGGCCTGGCGGTGTGTCGAGCGTGTAGAGCACCGCGGTGCGGCCAATTGCGTGGGCGAGCTCGACTAGCCGGCGGCCTTTGGCTCGATCCGGAATCATCGGGTAGGTGTGGGCGTCACGGAAGCCGGGGATTCCCGGCGGCAGGTAGTGGTCGGTCGGTCGGCCGGGCAGCGGCTGAAATCCGCTTCCGAGGGCGGCCAGCGCGCGGCGGTCGATCGCGTAGTTAACCGCTTGGCGCAGCCTGACGTTGCTGAACAGCGGCCGCTGAGTGTTCAGCGCGTAGGAATCGAGTTCGAGGATCGGGTTTACGAAGTACTGCTGTCTTCCGTGTCTGGCCGCTGCGCTGCCCGGCCCGAAACGGGCGGCGAGTTGCGAGTCCAGGGCGGCGAGGGTGCTGGTGGCGGGGGAGGAGTCCAGTCCGACCACGGTGTAGTCGGCGCTGCCGGCGGTGATTTCGCCGACGGCGCGTTGGGCGGAGATCCCGACTGAAAGCTCGATTCGCGCGAAATGGCGAGGGCGGGTCCCGTGGTAGTTGGGGTTGCGGATCAGCGCGACTCCCTGGCCGGGCGTGTAGGACGCCACGAAGTAGGGTCCGGCCGAGGGGATCACGCGCACCCCGTTGCGGTTGATCGGGGTGTTGGACGGGACCGCGCAGAACGCCGGCTCCGCCAGTCGGGCGAGCAGATCCGGGACCGGGACGCGCAGATGGATCGTCAGCACGCCACGGTTGGCGACCACGCCGGCGATGTGGCTGACCTTGCCGGCCATGTATGCCCGCGCGCCGACGACATCGGCCAGGTAACGCGCCACAGGGCTCTGCATCGCGGGGTTCAGCGTCCGCTCGATTGTGTCCTTGAACGTTTGCGCGGTGACCGGCTGGTCCGACGGTGGTGAGAAGCGAAAGCCGGCCCGGATCGTGAACCTGTAGCTCCTTCCGTCGGGCGAGCGGGCCGGCAGCGACTGCGCGACCTCGGGCACCAGCTGGGATCCCGCCAGTCCGGACCTGTCTGGATAGTTGACGAGCTTCGCGCAGGTCGCATACAGCAGCCGCGACGACGAAAAGTTGTACGCGAGCGCCGGGTCCATGAAGTCGACGTCGAGCGAGGAAGCGATCCGCAACCTTCCAGCGCCGCCCCCATTATGCGTCGGCGCGATCGACTGCGCGTCGACCGTCACCCAGACTCGCCCGTCCGCGATCGTGATCGCTTGTGGGCTACCGCCCACCGTGATCGTCGCCTGGACCCTGCCGGTGCGGGGGTCGAACCTTGTCACGGTGCCGTCACCGCTGTTGGCGACCCAAACCGACCCGGCGCCGAAAGCGACTCCGGCCGGCGACCGTCCCACGGCGATCGTCGCGGTCACCGATCGTCGGCCCGGATCGACCCGGACGACCGAATCGTCGAGCGAATCGACCACCCAAACGCCGCCCCCGCCGACCGTGATCGCACCCGGCGCGTTGCCGACGGCGATCGGCGTCAGCATCCCGGTCGGATCGACCCGGACGACGTTGTCGGCCTCGCTGTCGGTCAGCCATATCGCCCCCTCGCCGATAGCGATCCCGGCCGGGGTGGCGTTCGGATCGAGCTGGCGCGCCACCTGTCCCGTGGCCGCGTCGAGGCGAGTCAGCAGGCCCGTGGACGGAGCGACCCAGACCGAGTTGCCCTGCGCGGCGATCGCCCCCGGGCCGCTGGGGATGACGTTGCCGATCTTCACGGAGCTACCGAGCGCATCGAACTCGGGGTCCACGCCGCCGACGAGCACGCTGCTAGTTGCTGAATTTGCGGGCGGGTTCAAATTCGACTCGACAACCCACACGCCATGGGCACTCGTCGCGATACCCGTCGGAGGACCCCCTAGCGGAATCGTCCGCAGCGTACGCAGCGTGGCGGGGTCCATACGCGAGACGGTCTGATCGTCGAAGTTCGTCACCCACAATGATCCGGAGCCGAATGCGATGACGCCGGGTCGAGCACTCAGCGGAGCGTCGCCAACAACGCGGTTGGTGTGGGTGTCAATCGCGGCCAGCGAATTGGGGCCGACCCGGACGGTGCTCGGACCAGAGCCGGCCGTGCTCACCGCGACCACGATCAGCACGGCGAGCAACCCCGCTCCCCCCAAGGCGATCACTAGGCCGCCGGGTCGACTGCGACGACGGGTCGCCGGCGGCGCTCGACTGGCGTCGCGGGCCGGTGGCTCCAGCGTGCGATCCTGGGCCAGCATCGCTCGTTGCAGTCCCTGGAGATCGCGGCTGGGTTCGAGCCCCAGGTCGCCGACCAGGCGACGCCGGGCGAGGCGATAGCCGTCAAGCGCGTCAGCCCGGCGACCAGACCGGTACAGCGCGAGCATCAACTGACCGACGAAACGCTCGCGAAGCGGATGCTCGCGAATCAGCGCCTCGAGTTCCCCGACCAGCCGGGCGTGCTCACCGAGCGCCAGATCCGCGTCGATCCGCGCTTCGAGCGCGGCCAGCCGTGATTCCTCCAGCCGCGCGATCTCCGATTGCGCGAACGGCTCATACGTGAAATCCGCCAGCGGGGGACCATGCCACAGCCCCAGCGCCTCCCCCAGTCGGGCGGCGGCCGTTCGGGCATCCCCCTCTCGCGCGGCGCGTTGACCGTCTGCCACCAGAGCCTCGAAGCGATCCAGGTCGGTCTGGTCCGGCTCAGGCTGGAGCGCGTAGCCGTGCCCGCGGGTGACCAGGAGCCCTCCACCGAGCACCTTGCGCAGGTTGGACACGTATCCCTGAACGATCTTGATCGCGCTGGAGGGCGCCTGCTCTCCCCACAGCTCATCGACCAGGCGATCGGAGGAGACCAGCTCACCGCGATGCACTAAAAGCAGCGCCAACAACGCCCTTTGCCGGGGGCTGCCGAGCACCAGACGGCGGTCTCCGTCAACCACCTCAAGCGACCCAAGGACTCGGAACTCGATCACCGTTTGTGCCCCGTGGTCAACACTACCACCGCACCTGTGCCCCTGAAAGCGCCCGTCGCCACTGGGCGTATACCAAACGTTGACCGCCGTAGACCGCTTGTCGACCATCCGAATTGATCCTTCTGGCCATCGGTTCGCACCCGGCGACCGACAACCGAGGAGGCAGGTCGTGACCACCACCCCACCGCATCAGCATCGGGCTCGAGCGCGCCCTCGCCATCTCCCACAGCCATGAGAAAGGTCCGGTAATCGCCTTCCGGAACCGGCGTTCAAGGATTCAAGAACAACGCCGGACGATCCGCTAAGGCGACCGGAGATCCCGATCTCGAGCGGCGATAGGAGAAGTAATCCGTATGCGTAGACGCACCCCACTAATGCTTGCAGTCGCAATCGCGTTGGCCGTGGCGGGCACAGCGATGGCGACGATGCCTTCGGGCATTGTCGTGACCACGTTCGTCCGGGCGCCGCTCGCCGGGAACGAGCCGAATGGTGGCGTCAAGGCGTCCGCCGACCACATCCGGCTGCACACCAAGGGAGCCACCGACGTCGCCGTGCAGACGATCACCTCGCCTCCGGGAGGGAGTTCGGGTTGGCATAGTCATCCCGGCGTCGTGCTGGTGGCGGTTCAGTCGGGCACGGTGACGCTCTATGACCAGGATTGCCACGCAACGCAGTACGGTCCGGGACAGGCGTTCGTCGAGGTCGGCGACGACCCGTCGTTGGTCAGGAACAACACGACCTCGAACGCCGTGTTGTACGTCACGCTGATCGTCCCGAGCAGCGCGACGTCGCTCAGAATCGACAAGCCCCAACCGGTAGACTGCGCGGCACACTAGACGTGCTCGGGGGAGAAGCGAGCAGACGGACCCTTCTCCCCCGCCGGTCGGTTGCTTCGCGACCTCCTGAACACCGGCGCTACGGCTCGCCAAGCTGCGCGCCGCTGTCGAATAACAAAATACCGTAGTCGATCGTTTCTGCTGGCGTGGGCCCGCTGACCGCGCACACGTGGCCGCCAACCGCCCACCCGGGCCGCATCGGTGGCTGCTCTTGCACACTAGCTGGGTCCAGCAGCGCCGATCGCGGCGAATAGAGGAACAATGCCCTCCTTTCTGAAGACAGTCTCCATCCAATTTGACTCGCACGACGACGGCAAAGACCCCAATACGCACGTTCACGTCTTTGTCAAGAATCGGCTGAACAATTCGCTCAGCCCAGAAGAGCACACCGACTTCATCTCCAACTCGCTGGCCTTGGGTCGCTATCAAGCGCTCGGCGACATCAATGACGGTGATCGCAATCCGTACCTCGCCTCCAAGTCGTTCCAAGGACACGGCGAGCCGTACGACGATCCCTCGTCGAAGACGATCACGCTCGATCTCGCGTCGGACCACATCGACGTCAACGACGTTGCAATGCCGGAGGTCGACATCCATATGCTGGCTGACCGCGACGACCGGTGGATTTTCGACTACACCGTGACGCTCACGTTCGACAACGGGGCGTTCAGCTTCGCCTCCTCCGCCGACGGCGTGTCCGGCATCGTGCTCGACCAGGACAACCGCAACCACTCCGGGATCGGGATCGAGAACCCGCTGCGCGACCGGCCGCTACCGGTGAAGACGACAGCGGTCACCAGCGCGATCCTGAAGACGGTGATTCTGGAATTCTCGACGCACGATGACGATAAGGACGCCGACACCGTCCTCAATGTCCACATTGCCAACCGGCTGTCCGCCACCTCAGCCCAGGACATCGCGATCGGCCTGGATCTCTTCCCGGGCGAGCGCTTCCCCGAGAGTGGGACGCCGGCAGAGCGACACCGGAAGTACACGTGGTCATCGGATCCGGGCGCCGACGGTCCACTCGCTTCGAACACGATCCGGCTGGCCGACATGATCCTGCCGGTTGTGAACATCGTGGTCGCTCCGAAGGGCGACGCTCGATGGATCTTCGACTATCGCGTGACCTTCGTATTCGCAGATCCAAAGGACTTCGGTGGCAAGGCGCAGTATTACTCGTCGCAGACCAACGGGGTCATCCTCGGCGAGCACAACAACAAGCATTCGGGGGCCTACCAGGGCCGTCCCTTTCCGACGGTCGCGCCGCCGACGGCACCTGAGCTCGCGTCGCAGCCGGTCGATCACACCGGCGACCAGCGGAAGAGGATCTCCCTCCCGTTCCTGCGCGCCAAGTTCGAGGAGTTCATCAATAACCGCAACGGTCCGGACACGAGCCACAATCCGCCGCTGAAACAGGTCCATCTCGGCTCGTCCGAGGACATGGCGCCCGGAGGACCGCCGGACTGGCCACTCCCTGAGAGCTACGCAGACCTGCGAGCCATCACCTCCACGAAGGTCGACGGCACGCTCGAGGTCCGCTACGTCAGCAACCCGAGAAGCCTCGGTCAGCTCAAGGCGTTCCTCGGCTTCGCCGACTCATTCGTCGGAGACATCGACAGCGAAACGATGAGCATCGGAATCGATGCACAGTCCGCGACGCCAATCACCTTGAAGGTGGACTTCAAGCCCGGCGGCACGCTTTGGAACCATGTACTCGGTACCGTCACCGTCGACCATCTCTCGATCGCAATCGGCCTCACGCTCGACCAGACAGCCGTCGTCAGCGGAGCCGGTCTGGATCACTCGCTGGTCGACGTAATGTCCTGGATCGCCGAGCTCGACCAGATGACGGCGGAGCCGGTCACCGAGGGCTCCGTCAGTTTGAACCACTACGTCGGGACCTTCCTGCACCAGCCGATCGATGAACTCAGCCCGATGACGAAGAGCGAGCGCTTCGTCTCGCAGGTCATCGACGTTTCGCTGCACTCGGACGCCGGGCCGATCCCGGGCGTGATCGACGCCAACGACTTTCTCGCAGGGACAATTCGCGACGCGGTCTACGGGATGTTGACCATGCCGGACGCGTTCACGATGGTCACGGGTCGAGATGCGCTGAACGCCCAGGTCACCTCGTGGCTGTGCGGAGGTGTCGGGGACGACGAGCTCAACACCGATGGCAACAACACGCGGGTCGCCGGCATCGGAATCGAGAACGCCAACCCCGAGCTCGGCATCGCCGAAGACTCTCTCGTGATCGACTACACCGGGCCGCGCAACGTCTTCTTCCCGGCGCCCCCGGTGGGCTGGCCAGCCGGACACGACTTCTCGCCCGGTGCCATCGCAGGCATCGACCACATCGTCGTATTGATGATGGAGAACCGATCCTTTGACCACATGCTCGGCTACCTGAGCCTGCCCGCCTCCCGGAACGGAATGGACCGTACCGACGTCGACGGGCTCAAGGGCGGCGAGTCCAACACCTACAACGGCCAGACCTTTCGGTCGTTCGAGCTGACCGAAACGATCTTCTCTCCCGATCCCCCGCATGGCTACGAACCGGTCCACCACGCCATCAACGGTGGACGGATGGACGGCTTCGTCCAGAGCTATGGCGAAGCGCACGGCGACCAGGTGGCCGGCTCGATCATGGGCTATCACACCGCAGCGAACGTCTCCGTATACGACTCGCTCGCGCGCGACTTCGCCCTCGGCCACCGCTGGTTCGCGAGCCATCCCGGACCGACGTTCTGTAACCGCTTCTATGCGCTGACGGGCCGGCTCAACCTCGACCCGCGCGGCTTCTGGGAATTCGACAACTCAAGCCCGGTGCGCCCGGTCTTCACCCCCACGATCTTCGACCACCTCTCAGGGGCGGTCGATCCACAGACCCAGCAGCCCGTCACGTGGAAGTACTTCGAGCACGGCTACTGCTCGCTTCGTTTCTACGAGGGACACACTTTCGATCACACCAACATCGTCGCGGCTGACGACCCGGAGATCGGCTTCTTCGCGTGCGCCCGCGCCGGCGCGCTGCCGAATGTCGCATTCATCGACCCGCACTTCATCGAGCTACCGCCGGACGCGAACTGCGACGGTCCGCCCTCCGATGTCAAGGATGGGCAGGCGTTCGTCCGGAATGTCGTGGAGGCCGTCGTCGCAAGTCCCGCCTGGGAGAAGACGCTGCTACTGGTCGTCTACGACGAGCACGGCGGGTTCTTCGATCACGTACCTCCGCCGGGCGCCGTCCGCGTCTCGCCCGATCTTCCGATCACGACGTGCGGCGTGCGCGTTCCCGCGTTCGTCGTGTCGCCGTGGGTCAACGCAGGCACTGTCTTCGGGCACGACGGCACGTCACCTCCAGGGAAGGGCACCCCGCCGCAGCACTTCGATCACACGTCGATCCTGAAGACCATTGCGAGACGCTTCCTGAGCACCGATCCACCGTACATGGGCGCCAGATTCGCCGCCGCCGAGGACCTCTCGACGGTGATGCTGCCGGCGCTGCCGCAGCGACAGTTCCGGCCGTTCATCCCCTACCAGTTCAAGTTCAACGGCTCGGGCATGATGCTCGACGTGCAGTTCGCCAATCGCGCCCCAGGCGCGATCCTGTGGCAGTTCGCGGCCAACGGCACGGTCGCGCAGGACTACTCGTTCGAGGAAACGGCTGACGGCTTCATCTACATCCGCAGCCACGTCAGCAACCTCTACGTGACCGCGCAGATGCCCCAGCCGGTCGCGATCGGCGACCCCGAGCCGGCGATCGGCCTCACCCAAGAGCCGAGATTCCGGCCGAGCGACGTCACACCGCCCGACCAGCGTCCAGCGCTCCAGCGCTGGACGCTCACCCCAGCGACCATCAACGCATTCGAACGCGACCTGTACGTCATCTCGAATGAAGCCTTCCCCGGCCTGGTGCTCCAGCCAGCCGACCCCGCGCAATCCGGCGCGCCGATCGTGCTCGCTGCGCCTGGACCGAGCAAAGGCAAAGGCATCCACCAAGCCCCAAAGGTGTGGAGCGTCACGAGCCCGTTGCTCAGCGACGAGATCGTCAACAAGTAGTGACACAAGGCCGCACTACGGTCAATGGACCGCCGAATGGGAAGCGGTGGGCGTGACTGGGCGCAGCCCCAATGCGCCGGACGGCTACGCACCTCGGCGTTTGGCGGTGGGGACCGGCTGCGTCGTTTCGCCGTACGACCGAGACTGTCGGCCGCTGCTATCGCGCGTCGCATCGACTAGCCAACAGGTCACTCTTGATGTGACTGCCGCTCGCCGCTGAGACCAGAAGCGGCACATGGATCAGAGCCACTGCGGCGCTGCGCTGTGCTGCCGAACTGAGGTCGTACTCCGCGATTTACATAAGCACGGACCGCCACCAGGTGCCGTTCGCGTCCGCCCTGCTTTCGGCGAAAACCGCTACCGCGACACGGTCCGTCCGCGCGATCGCATTGCTCATCGTCGGGTGCTCCAAGCTGACTTGAGCTGACAACTGACCGGTTGCCTCGCGTTTCGCAGGGGGCGTCGTCGATGATTGTTCTCGTTGTACGCCGGCTCTCCGGGCGCGGTCGAGATGTGCGCAGTTGGCGATGAGGAGGTCTCTCGTCACTGCCGAGGCTGGACCTGCATTCGTTCGCGCAGGGGTACTGCGCCTGCCCGCCGTCGCCCATCGTGTTCGTATCGCTTCCGCAATTGCGACAGCCCGGCGATTGGCGTCCGGCGCAGCGGTTGGTGGCTGAGATCCGTTCGCTCGTCGATGCGTCCGTCCGGCGGGGGGTGTCACCGCGGGGAGCGACGGATCGCTCCCCGTGGTGGCTGGCTGCTATTTCACCTGGAAGGCGAGTCGCAGCACTTCCTTTGCGTGCGGGACGTTTCCGGTGGTGATGGTGAGCGTGTAGCGTCCGCGGGGTAGGCGGCCGACGCTTCGGCGGACGATGTTGTCTGGGCTGGTGAGGTGCAGCGACGCGGTGCGGAGGACGTGGTGGCCGGACGTGATCGTGACCCGCGCGTTGCGGCGTGCGGCCGTGGAGAACGTGCCGGGTGCGAACTCCAGCGTGCACAGCGCGCGCGCCGCGACGGTGTTCCGGCACACGACGGTGCCCGCGGGGCCGGCCGGTCCGGTCGCTCCCCGGGGTCCGGCGGGTCCGGTTGGCCCGGGCAGCCCCTGCGGTCCGACCGCTCCGGTGGCTCCGGCCGGTCCGGCGGGTCCCTGGGGGCCCGCGGGTCCGGTCGCACCGGCGCCGGGGGCGGTGCCGATGCCCGAGACGTTCACCGCGAGCGCGCTCGCGGCGTTGCTGATGATCGTCAGCGTCGCCGAGCTGGCGCCCGTCGCCTGGGGGGCGAAGCGCACGCCGAGCGCGCAGCTTGCGCCCGGCTGCACCGCAGCGACGCACCCGTCGATGATGAGGTAGTCGCCGGGGTCGGCACCGGCCGGCTGCAGGCCCGCGATGTTCAGCGGCGAGCTGCCGTTGTTGGTGACGGCGATCGTCTGCTCGGGACCGACCGAGCCCGTGGGCTCGGAGCCGAGGCTGAGCGCGCTCGTGCTGAGACTCGCCGCCGGAGGGGGAACCACGGTGATCGTGACGCTCGCGGCGTCGCTCGTGACCGTCGGGCCGCTCGTGCCGGTCGCCTCCGGCGCGAGGTAGCTCGAGCCGCCGGCGCCGCCTCCGTTGGGCGGGAGTGGTCCGCCGGCGCCGCCTCCGCCGCCGAAGTAGCCGCCGCCCCCACCACCGCCGCCCTGGCCGGAGTTCAGCCCACCGCCCTTGCCACCGGCGGCGAAGCTGCCGTTGCTGCCGTTATCGCTGAAGCCGCTGTTGTCGATCCCGCCGGCGCCTCCGGCTGTCTGCGTACCGGGCTGCGCAGCGGTACCGATCACGGGGAACGAGCCGGCTGCGCCCGCGTCACCTCCAGCCCCCCCGCCGAGACTCGCGCCGCCGCCGGCGCCCGCGACGAGCAGCTCCGATCCGGGGGTTGCGGGACCGGTGCCGATGCTCACCCCCGACGCGCCGCCGCCCCCGCCGGCGAACCCGCTCGCGCTACCGCCGCCGCCGATCCCGCCGGGAGTATTGGTGGCGCCGCAAACGCCGCCGACACCGCCGACGCTCACCGTGACCTGCTCGCCCGGCGAGACGGGGAACGTGCCGGACACCGAGGCTCCGCGTCCACCGCCACCGTTAGCGCACCACCCGCCGCCAGCGGCGCCGACAGCGGCAATCGACAACTGCGTGACCCCGCTGGACACGGTGTAGATCGATGTGCCCGGGGTTGTAAACGTCTGCGTCGCGGCTGCCTGCGCCGCCGACGGCGCTGCGACTGCCGCCAGCGCGGCGAGGATTCCGAGGGCGCCACGACCGGCCGGCCTGGATCCGATACGCCGGCGCCCCAGCCCGGCCCTCCGTGATGTGCTCATAGCGTCTGTCCCTTCGATGGCGTTTGACCGATGTCACGCCACGGCACACCGACCGGCCGAAACCAATCGCGCCCAGTGACGCCAGCGCCGAGACTGACAGCGCAGCCGCGTCCGCACATCGGTCAAACGCCCACTCTTCACCCGCCTCTTTAGATCGCTCAGACCATTCTTTAGAACAACACGTCAGCGCAGATCGGTTCGCGCGGCTGCGACATACCCGCCGTCAGGCGCTCCCGTCGCACTCCACGTTGCTCGGGCGTGCCTCGGCCACCTCGCGGACGAGTCGCCGGTCGGTCCCGCCTTCGCTCCTCCGGAAGCAGTTCCGTGCCGTGCGATCGCTGCCCCGGATAGCACGGAAAGCGCGCGTCAGCCGACGATCGCTTCCACCATCCGGCCGGTCACGAAGCTGGCGATTCAGTTGGCGACGCGGCGATCGTGCGGACGTGAGCCCGCGCCGCGGGCGCCCGCCCTGGGGTGCGAGTCCGCGAGGCGGGGCAGTTGGTTCCGCGCGCTCCTTATGATGGGCGGACCGTGCGTGCTGTGATTTACGAGGCCTTCGGGGCCACGCCGCGCGTTGTCGACGTTCCTCCTCCGGTATGCCCGCCTCACGCTGCGCTGGTGCGAGTCGCCGCCACTGGCGTGTGCCGTAGCGATTGGCATGGTTGGCGAGGCCATGACGCCGATATCACGGCGTTTCCGCACGTCCCGGGTCATGAGCTCGCCGGTGTTGTCGAAGAGGTGGGCGCTGGCGTGCGCTCGTGGCGCGGTGGCGAGCGGGTCACGGCGCCGTTCGTGTGCGCCTGCGGGAGTTGTGGGGCGTGCGCGTCGGGGAACGGGCAGGTGTGTGAGCGCCAGACGCAGCCCGGTTTCACGCATTGGGGCTCGTGGGCCGAGCTTGTGCGTATCGACCACGCGGATGTCAATCTGGTCGGACCGCCTGACGGCATCGGGTTCGTCGAGGCCGCGGCGCTTGGCTGCCGGCGTTGCCACGGCCTATCGCGCGGTCGTCCAGGTCGGACGGGTACAGGCGGGCGAACGGGTGTCGGTGTACGGCTGCGGCGGTGTCGGGTTGGCAGCCATCCTCGTTGGCGTGGCCGCCGGCGCGACCGTGGTCGGCATCGACCCGAACCCGGCCGCACGAGCTCTGGCGGTCGAGCTCGGTGCCACCGCGGCGGTCGCACCCGGCCACGTGCTGCCCGAAGCGGACCTTTCGTTGGAGGCGATCGGGCACCGGGATGCGCTCGCGGCCTCGCTTCGCGGGCTACGCCGCCGGGGGCGCCACGTACAGGTCGGACTGCTGCCGGAGGCGGCCGCGTTCCCGATGGGCGGAGTCATCGCGCGTGAACTGCAGATCTTCGGCTCGCATGGCATGGCCGCCCACAGCTACGGACGGCTGCTCGCGCTCGAGCTACCGATCGGCCGGCTCGTCGCCCGGCGCATCGGCCTTGAGGATGCGCCGCAGGCGCTCGTGGATCCCCCGGACGCAGGTGGGATCACCGTCATCGAGCCCTGACGGTCGGCGCGTCCTGTTCCTGCGCGCAGCGCACACGCTGCGGCTCACAATCGCTTCCGTCCACCAAAGTCGTCGGGCCGCACGATCGGAATGGCAACCAGGCAGTCGCCAGCCCTTTGACCCGTCGACGATCGCTCGGCCACGAATGCGATCGTCGCGGTCGACGTCCGCAGATGCTCGAGTTGGACGACAACCGGGAGCGCCGTCGCAATCGCGTGAGCTCGGGTTGGCGCACGGGCAGCTCGGCGAGTCGGCGGCGCTACCTCTCTACTACGGGCCCTGACCTGGGCGACGGCGTGGGGTTTTCACGGAGGCTCGGGTCGCACGCGAACGGATTGAGGCTAGGCGGCCAACGCCTCCGGTGCCGCGAGCTTGTCGCGCGCGCGGCGTAGCGCGGCCTTGACCGCCTTTCTGGTCGAGGCCTGCTCGCCTGCGAGCTGCTGTTGGGACTTGCCGTTGAGCACCCCGATGAGCGCGGCGCGCTCTTTGACCGTCAGTGCGGGCAGCGCGGCGAGCATTCCGTCGAGCCGCTCGCGCGCGAGTACCGTGGCCACCGGGTCGGCGAGACGGCTGGTCGCTTCGAGCTGCTCGTGGAGAGAACTTCCCGACACCGTGTCACCGGTCACCGGCGGCGTCGGCAGTGGAACGGTCGCGTGCACCGAAAGCGCGCGGTTGAGCAACTGGTGCTTGCCTGCGCGGGCGGTGTCGAGCGCCTTGAGCGCTTGGCGGCGAGCGCACGTGGCGGCGAAGGCGCAGAACGGCCCGCGATTCGGCTGCCAGGCGCGGATCGCGGCGAGCAGCCCGATCCGGGCTTCCTGGGCAATATCGCCGCAGTCACAGCGACACGGGAGCCGCAGCCTGCGGACGGTGGCGCGGATCAGCGGCTCGTAGCGGCGCAGCAGTTCCTCCTGAGCGCGCCGATCATCGTGCTGCGCGGCAACAAGCAGCGCGGATTCGTGAAGCGAGGCGGCGTGGCCTCGCATATGAGAGGTAGTCATGCGCGCGCACGATGAGCACGGCAATAGGGATTTCCGGAAAGCTCCCGGCGCGCCAAGCGCTCGAGCTCGCCACGCTCCTCGCCGCCGACTGGCGACGGCTCGACATTGCACACTGAGCCAGCGCAGACATGCCAATCACGCGCCACATCGCTCCATCAGCCACACCACTGCGCGGCGCCCCGTGCAGCGGGCGTCGAGGCGCTTGGGCTGATGCGCTGCGAATTCGGCGCCGGAGCACGGAAATACCGTCCGCGTCGAACGGCCGCCGTGGCGTACCCGCCGTGCCGGGAGCTACGGTGTCCGACATGACTCGTCCCGTCCCCGGCTCAGACACGGTCATGCTCAGCGCGCACGCCGTCGAGCAATATCAGCACCGCGTAAAGCCGGGGCTCGATGTCGACACTGCCCTGGGCGAGCTCGAGCGGCTACGTTGCCTCGGCGAGATCTCCGCCAAGGCGCCCGACTGGGTCAACGCAGCGAAGCCGGCGCCCTATTACCTGCTGCTCGGCGACGCGGTCGTGCTACCGCTCGCGCCACAGGCAGACGGCTGGGTCGCCACCACGTGCGTCACCCAACGCACGCTCACATCAACGCGCCGGAACGCGAAGTCGTCACGCAAAGCCTCGCTCGCCGCCCGCAAGCGCGCCGAGCGCCGAACCCGGTTCTGAGGCGGTGCCGATCGCCGCCCACACCACCGGCGGGCACTCCACACTCGACGTGCTCATCGGCATCGCGATCCTGCTCTGGGCGCTCGCCGGCGCAGCCGTCCTAGCCGGCTGGCTAACGCGATTCACGCGTCGGCAACCGCGCAGCCAGCGACCGAGTCTGCGAGGCGCGCTCGGTCCGCGCGTGCCCCGGCTTCAGGCAAAGGGTGCCGGCGCCCGCGACTCGGCTCCGACCCCGACGGCGAGGACGGAAGCGCCAAGCCGAGGCGTGCCATCGAACGCGGCTGCGGAGTTGAGCGCCCCCGCCGCCACCCGCGCGGCACCGGCCCCGGTGGAGACGCCCGCCGCCGTGATGGCGGACCCTCGCCTTTCGCCCGAGACACTCGAGCCGCTCGGTCAACGCGTCGACAACAGCCGTCGCCTCGCCGTTGCCCGTGCACGCCTGGGCGAGGTGCTGACTTCCCTCCCAAGCGACCTGTGGTTCGTTGAGCGCAATGTCGTGTTCGCCGCGCATCCGATCCCGTTTGTGATCCTCGGTGAGACAGGCGTGTTCGCTGTGTGGGGAGCGCCCGGACCGCTGCAGTGGCGTGATCTGCCGTTCTACGGCGAGATGGCCGCAAACATCAAGATGGCGCTGCCGGGCTACGCAGGACCGGTACACGCCGGGATCTGTCGCGCGTTTGAGCCCGAAATCAAGCCACGTTGGTGGTGTCGCTCAGGAGAGCCGGACGGCGCATGGGTAATGGGATTGGACTGGGTGATTCGCTGGCTGGAGCACTTCGGTCCCGAGCACGGACTCGGCGCCACAGACATCGAACGCTTACGCGCAATGGCGGGACCACACTGGGGACGCCCGGTGACGGACGTCCCGCTAAGCGCACACATCCCCAGCATCAACTAACACCTCCAGAAGAGACCTGGCCGCTCGCGCGGTCTCGCACCGGAGCCTCAGGACGCGCGTGGTCGGGCGGGACCCAATCAACGGGCCCGCGTCGAGCCCTTGCTAGGAGATCAGCCCGTTCGCCGTTTCGTCGCGGACGGCTGCTGGTCCACGGCGATCGGCAGGTCGATTGCGTCGGCGAGCTCCCGGGTGATCGCCGATAGCTGCGAGAACGCGTCCGCGATCGCCCGGATCCCGTCACCCTCAAGTGCAATGCCGAGCCGCACGCTCCACGTCACGCGAATGGGACAGTCTGGCCTGGTGTGGCGATCGCTTGCTGAGAGTGGCGGCGGCGCGCGGCCGCTGAGCGGTTTGTGATGGGTGGGCACGTGGTGAGCGGGCGTCGATGTGGCGGGCGCTGGCGCCGCGCGCACGTGCCGCGTATCCGCGGGCACGGTTCGCGGCTTCATATCGCGCCGGCGAGCGGGCGGCCGCGGTCCGGTCGATCAAGCAGGTCGCGATCGGCGGGGAGCACGACGGCAGGATCGCTGTCGCTGTGGCCGGCGCTGTTCATGTCGCCGCTGGGCGTCCGGACGGCGCGGCCGGTTGGCTGCTGGTCTGCCGCGAGCTTGGGCTGCTCGCCGGCGAGATTGGCCGGGTGCACCGCGCCCGCGGCGAGTTTCTGCGAGCCTGCGAGATCGAGACCGCGCCCTGTACGGCGAGCTTGAGGAGATCCGCGCGCGGATCGAAGCCGACCGGCGGCCCCGGGCACGGTCGAGCTCGAGCCGGAAGCGAAGGCCGCCAGCGCGCCCGGAATCCGCTCGGGCCGGCGACATGAAAGGCACCGAGCACGCAGCGGGCGTCGACCACGCCGAAGCCGTTGACGGCTGATCGATCCGACGTGCCGGCGCCGGCCGCGGCAACGGTGACTCGCGCGAAGTGGGGTGCGGCACCGCGGGCTACGGCGGCTTCGCGCGGGATGGGGTGCGCGGGGTGGCCAGTCTTGATTGGCCACCCCGCCCGGTCTGCGCCCCCTTCCTTGGCCGTTCGAGGCCTTGCTTCCCGGGTACTCTGTGACAGCGATCCGAGGGCCCGATTTTTGGGCCTGGTGCTGTGTGGGAGACGGGCCTTGGATCCGTTTCGCGTGCTCGCCTCAAGTTCGCCCCGGGTAGGGTTCTAGTGTGGCTGGCGTGCCCGGAGGGTGGTGAGGAGCTGACCCGGACTCGGATGAGGATTTTTCTCCCTCATCGGTCCCGGCGAAGGGGGCTCGGTGAAGTGAGCGCCGCCTCGAATTGGTGGGCGCTCGTCGCAGGACTCCTCCCGGCCCGAGGGGACAGTTAGGAGGCACGGGGTGGCGTGCGTGGCGCCACCCCGTGCATCGACTGATGTCGTGCTACAGGTTCATTTTCCGGTGCGGCGTCGCCTAGCTAGCTAAGCTAGCTAGACCGGGGGACGTGCTCGGACTGGATTAGGGTGTTTTGTGGCCGAGGCCTCCTCTTTGCGTAGGCGTTTTGCGGCGAGGATCGCGTCGTGGCGTGAGTGCACGCCGAGTTTGCGCAGCACGCTTTTGACGTGGCTGTAGACGGTCGAGGGTGAGAGCACGAGCTGCTCAGCGATATCGTGCGTGCTGGCGCCTTTGGCGAGTAGTTCGACGATCTCCCATTCACGGGTGGTCAGGCGGCTATACAACGGTCGCCATCCAGCCTCTGGGATCTCGCGCAACAGCTCCAGCACGGGCATCAGTAGTCCTTGCGGGACGATCGCCTCGCCGTCGGCAGCTCGCGCGACCAGCCGCGCGAGCTCGTCTGGATTGGTGTCCTTGCCGATATGCCCGACCGCGCCCGCCCGCAACGCCGCGATCGCCGTCTGCTGATCGTCGACCGAGACCGTCAGGATGCGGGTCTCGGGCGTGACCTGCAGCATCCTGGCGATTAGCTCGAGGGCACCGTCGGGCGGCAGTGCGGTATCGATGAGCGCCACGGTTGGGCGGTAGTAGCGCGCGAGCTGCAGCGCCTCGCGAGCGTCACCGGCGAGGTGGACGCTCGCGCCCCTATCGCCCTCCTGCAGCGCGGTCCGCATCATCCACCGCGCCAGGCCGTCGTGATCGGCGATCAGCACCCGCAGGCGCTGATCGGCGCCGGCGACAAGCTGCGCTGCTGCGGGCGCCTGAACGCCGTTCGCGTGCCCGCCTCCCTCTACCTCCCGCAGCTCGCCGGGCCGCTCCGCTGTTGGCGCCGTGGCTTGCGCGCGGCTACTGGCCATCGTGACCCTCTCCCTTTCTGGCGGCGATTGGGTTCTTGATCTGGCTTCTGAGCTCGCGCGCGGCCGCGCGAGCCCTGTCCGCCGTGGCCGGGGCGTCCCCGCCGAGTCGCTCGGCCTGCTCGTAGGCCCTCAGGGCTCCCTCGCGGTCACCTTGCCCTTCGAGCAGCGCGCCGAGGTTGAACGCGCCGGCGGCGTTGCCGCGTTGAGCTGCTCGGCGGAAGGAGGCCTCGGCGGCCGCTAGGTCGCCGTGCTGTTCGAGCAGCACCCCGAGGTTGCAAGCACTTCCGCCGTGACCGAGCCGGTCGGCTTGTTGGTAGGCCGTGATCGCTCCGGTCAGATCGCCCCGTTCTTCGTGCAGCACTGCGAGGTTGAACGCGCCGGGGATCTCGCCGCGCTCAGCTGCTCGCCGGAAGGCCGCCTCGGCGGCTGCCATCTCGCCACGCTGAGCGAGCAGCGCACCGAGGTAGCAAGCGGCGAGGCCGTGACCGAGCTGGTCGGCTTGCCGGTAGGCCGCCACCGCCCCCCTCTGATCGCCACGCTCTTCGAGCACGACCGCTTGCCTGAACGCCCGATCGGCGTCGTCGGTCTCTCCGAGATCGGGGATCGGGACTGCTGCAGGGTTGGGGGTTGTGGACGGGTTGGGATCGGCCGGGACTCTGTCAGCCGGGGCCCGACGCGAACCGCTGGTGGGCGTATTGATGCCCGCATACCGCTTCGCGCGGCGCCGACGGGCAATCCAGATCGCTGAGAGCCCGAAGGCCACGGCCAGCGCGATCAGCAGCACGAGCAGATCGATCGATCGTGAGCTCGTCGAATGGCCTGCTGGCAGCAGCTTCCCAGGCGCACGAGCGCGCCCAGGCTGCCGGTCAGCGGTATGTGGCCGCGAGCGCTGTCGACGCGGCCGGCGACGAGCCCGCTGACGTGAGCCGACCGGACCCGACGGGCGCACGGCCCGGCGGCGGCTTGTCGGCTGCTGGTTGCCCAGACGGGCGAATGTCTGTGGTCCGGCGATCCCGTCAACCCCCAAGCCATCTGCGGTCTGGAAGCGACTGACCGCCCGCTCGGTGCGCGGACCGTAGCGACCGTCGATCGGCCCGGGCGCATACCCCGCGTTCGCGAGGCGACGCTGCAGCACGCGCACACGGCCCGAGCCGTGTCCCGCGTAACCCGTCCCGGGATACAGCACAGCCGACGGCTTGCGCAACGCTGCGAGCGTCAACGGGCCAGTGATCCCGTCGACCCCCAGGCCGCGGGCCGCCTGGAAACCGCTCACCGCCTGCTCGGTGCGCGGGCCGTAGCGACCGTCGATCGGCCCGGGCGCATATCCCGCGTTCGCGAGGCGACGCTGCAGCAGCCGCACGCCCGCATCACCACTCACGGTCGAGTAGCCGCGCCCCAGCGCCAGCATCACAGCGCCGGCGTGAGTGACACCTGCTGACTGCCGCTTTGTCTGCTTGGTCGGGAATTTGGTGTGCGAGCCGCTCGCGGACCCCGCCAGCCCGGAGGCCGGCGCGGCACCGATCAGCAGCACGCCTGCTGCCATCAATCCGACTAGGCGTTTCGTGGAAGAGACTGAGCCCAGCAGCGACCCTCGTCCGAAGCGCGCTTCGGGTCTGGCCCGCTCGCCAGCGCCGCACACGACGACGCTGACAGGTTCACAGCTCCCCATCCACGCCCACTTTGAGCATGACATGAGTCGTTTCTCCTGTCGCTAGATAGCGATGCACCCGGGCCGCAGAGACCCGGCTGCGAGGACCTGGAGACCGACTCAGGCCTTAGCCAGGGCGCTCTAGCAAGAGGACAAACGGCTCAGGCGCACACGCGGCGGCACACAGCCGCAGTGTGCGAATCACGCGCGGCCGGCACAAAGCAGCCAGCGCAAGCAGTGCCACGACACCGAAGAAGAACAAGCCCGAACCGCCGCCCGCAGCAGAATCAACGCCAGTCCCGAGCTGGACACCATCCTGAACCGGACCCCGCCCGGGCGCGACCCGCTGCGGACGCCGGCTTGCCCGCGCAGACACACGATTCGCAGGAGCCGCCCAACGGGAGATGCCAACGCCTGCAGCAAGCCACGTAGACCCCCAACGCGGCAGAACATGACTCACGGACGGCTGGGCTCCGGTGACTGGAGCGATGGCCTGGGCAACTAGGGTGGTGATCGGCGTGATCGTCAAGCCGAGGGTCTGGGTGACCGGCGTGATCATCTTGGCGACCGTCGTCGGGGCGGTGGTGCTGCTCGTGGTCTTGGCGACCGTCGTCGGGGCGGTGGTGCTGCTCGTGGTCCTGGCGACCGTCGTCGGGGCGGTGGTGCTGCTCGTGGTCTTGGCGACCGTCGTCGGGGCGGTGGTGCTGCTCGTGGTCTTGGCGACCGTCGTCGGGGCGGTGGTGCTGCTCGTGGTCTTGGCGACCGTCGTCGGGGCGGTGGTGCTGCTCGTTGAGCCGAGCGTAGAAGTGACGGGCGTGAGCGTTTTCGAGAGCGCTCCGGTGACCGGAGCGATGAGCTGGCCGATGGGGCTGGTGATCGGCGCGATCGTCGAGCCGAGTGTCTGGGTGACCGGCGTCAGCGTTGTCGAGAGCGCTCCGGTTACCGGAGCGATGAGCTGGCCGATGGGGCTGATGATCGGCGCGACCGTCGAACCGACAGTCTGCGTGAGCGGTGTGATCGTGTTGGCAACGGTGCTGGTGACCGGCGCGACCGTCGAACCGACAGTCTGGGTGACCGGCGCGATCGTCGAACCGACAGTCTGGGTGACCGGCGCGATCGTCGAACCGACAGTCTGGGTGACCGGCGCGATCGTCGAACCGAGGGTCCGGGTGACCGGCGCGATCGTCTTGGCCACCGTCCGCGGGGCAGTGGTGCTGGTCGCCTTGGCTACCGTGTTGGCGACCGGCGTGATCGTCGAACCGACAGTCTGGGTGACCGGCGTGATCGTCGAACCGACAGTCTGGGTGACCGGCATGATCGTCTTGGCCACCGTCGTCGGGGCGGTGATGCTGCTCGTCTTGGCCACCGTCGTCGGGGCGGTGATGCTGCTCGTCGTGTTGGCCACCGTCGTCGGGGCGGTGGTGCTGCTCGTCTTGGCGACCGTCGTCGGGGCGGTGGTGCTGCTCGTCGTGTTGGCGACCGTCGTCGGGGCGGTGGTGCTCGTCGTCGGCGCCGGGGCCGCGGAGATGGCCCCTGTCGCACTCGCAATAGGCGAGGAGCTATCGGCTGACGCGCCTGCTGTACAGACCGTTCCGGCTCCCAGCGCGAGGACGCTCACAATGGTTGCTAGGAGAAGCCTGAAGCGCGCCGGCATTCTTGTCGGTTTCTACCCTTTTCGTAGGAACCAAACCAGGTCTTATGTGGGCAGATTCCTCCCCACTTCTCGTCGCTCGAGCGGTTGCTTGCTACGCGACGTCTCCGAGTCCTCTTTCGAGATGGGTCACGTTTGCGGACCGAAGCGGGGGCGTATTCGAGTACGCCTCGATCGTTACCCGCCGATCCTGGGCGTACTCGGAGCGCTCGATCTCGAGCGGCTGCTGGCCCGCCAGCACTGCCGCGAGCGGGACCTGTGTGTCACGATGATCTGCCAGCTGGTGATCGGCTCGTGCTCGAAGCTGTCGATGACTCGCCCGGTTTGCGCAGAGCACGGTCGCCGGAGAGCTGTCGCTCGGCGCGGTCGCCGAGACCGAGCTGCTGGGCGCGATGGATTGGCTTGAAGACCGCCAGCAGCGAGTCGAGAACACGCTCGCTCGCCGGCACCTCACCGACGGCGGGTTCGTGCTCTGACCTCTCCTCCAGCTATGTGCAGGGGCGCTGCTGCCCGCTCGCGGCGCTCCGGCACAGCCGCGACGGCAACCCGGGCAAGCCGCAGATCAACTGGGGGCTGGTGTGCTCGCCCGACGGCCGGCCGATCTCGGGGCAGGTGCATCCGGTCAATACCGCTGACCCGAGCACCATGCCGGGCGTGATCGACACCGTCCGCGAGCGGTTCGGGATCGAGCGGGTGATCCTGGTCGGTGACCGGGATCACCGACGCGCACGCCGCCACGCTCAAAGAGCTCGGTGACGGGTTCGTGTCCGCGCTGAAGAGCGCGCAGATCCGCAATCTGATCAGCGCCGGCAATCTGCAGCTGTCGCTGTTCGATCAGGCCAACCTCGCCGAGATCTCAAGCGAAGAGTTCCCGGCGAGCGCTTGGTCGTCTGTCGCAATCCGCACCTCGCCGCCGAGCGAGCGAGAAAGGGCGAGGAGCTGCTGGCTTCAACGAACGCGAGCTCGCGAGGGTCAAGCAGATGGTCGACGGCCCGCGCGGCACGCTCAGACACGCGAGCGCCGGGAAGATCGGGGAGCGCGCCGGCCGCGTCTGCAACAAGTACAAGGTCGCCAAGCACTTCGACCTTCAGATCGCCGAGGGCTCGTTCAGCTACCAGCGCAAGACTGAGCAGCTCACCAGCGAGGCCGCGCTCGACGGGATCTACGTGGTGCGCACCTGCCCCGCCGATCAGCTCAGCACCGCGACCGCGAGAGGAACGGCTGCGCTCCGATCGCGGTTGCCCACCTCGTGCCTACACACGACCGGGGTCCTCGACGGCCGCGACGTTGGTCGACCTGGCTGCTGCTATCGCCCACAGACATCAGTACGCTGACCTGGGGCACGTCGACGCTGTCATGCGCACCGATCGGCGGATGCCTCGCGATCGGCCTGCGCTACTCCTGACAGGGAAATCTTCGAGCTACCTTCCGGCGCATGAGGAGCTGGTTTGCGTCTGACTTCGCGATAGAGGTCGGGTCGTTTTTCACACCAATTCTGGGAGGCTGTTCGGGCCCTGGACCAGGAGGACGATGTGATGGAGAACGGCAAGCCACGCAAGCGGCGGCAGTTGGCGCCGGAGGAGAAGTGGGAGGTGTTCCTGGAGGTGTGCTCGCAGGAGCTCTCGCAGGCAGACGCTGCCCGAAAGTGGGGCGTCGATGTGAGTACGGTGATCCGGATCAGGCAGCTGGCCAAGGATGCGGCGTTGGCGGCGTTCGCCGCTTCAAAGCCGGGGCGGATGCCCTCCCCGGAGCAGGTCGAGCTCGAGGCTGCGCTGGCGGAGAACGATCGGCTGTCGGAGGCGTTGAAGGAGTTGGCGGTCGAGCTGAGCTTGCACCGGGGAAGGCAACGCTCGGGCTTTTCGGCCCGGTCCCGACGCGCGTGAGCGCGGAGACCAAGCTCGAGCTGCTGGGGCTGATCGATGAGGCCGTCGCCGACGGGTGGGCGCACGCCAGAGCGTGCCGGGTGCTTGACCTCGCCGACGTCCGCGGGCACCGTTGGCGAAAGCAGCTGCGGGACACCGGCAGCCTTCAGGACGGCCGTCCGGGCGGTGGCGCGGTGCACGGGCTGCTTGAGTGGGAGGAGCAGGCGATCCTTGATCTGATCGAGACCTGGGGTCCGGTCGACCGTTCGCATCGCAAGCTCGCGCACCGCGGCTCCTACACCTCAACGGTGTTCGTGTCCCCCTCGACGGTGCTGCGGGTGGCAATCAAGAACCAGGTCAAGCTGCCCGGCGAGCCGTTCCGTCCACGACCCGGAAAGCCCGTATTTCCAGAGATTACCTGGGAAAAGAACCGGATCTGGATTTGGGACGCGACACACTTCACGCGGTGCAAGCGGGTCGCGTACGCGATCGTTGATGTCGTCACCCGCTATTGGATCGGCTACCTGCTCTCGAGCGAGCAGACCCACACTCAGGCGCAGCTGCTGTTCGCTTCAGCGCTTGAGGATCAAGGCCTGCTCGGCCCCGATGGACTGCCGCCCGAGCGCGACGAGGACGGGCCGATCCTGGTCGCCTGGTCAGACAACGGAGCGGAGATGACAGCGATCGACACTCGCCAGTTCATGGCGCTGATGGCGATCGCCCAGCACCACGGCCGGCCGGGGACCCCGACCGACCAAGCGCACATCGAGTCGTTCTTCAGCCACCTGAAGGGCGACTGGCCGCACCTGGTCGAGATCCGCGACCCGGCCGCGCTCGATACCGAGCTCGCCCGGATCCGCCGCGAGTACAACACCGTCCGCCTCCATGCCTCGATCGGCTACGTCACCCCTGAGGACGAGCATCACGGCCGCGGGCCCGCCATCCGCCGCGCCCGCGCCGCCGGGATGCGCCAAGCACAAGCTGAGCGGATCAAGCAGAATCGAGCCAACAAGAAATGAGCGACCTTCGCAGCACCGATCCAGCCCACCCTCCCCTGGGGAAGAGGGGCGCTTTTGAGGGGGTCGCCCGCCGGCACGGACGCCGGCGGAACCCGGCACGGATGACGCCTCGGAGCTCGCTCCGAACACCCACCAACCGCTCCCGACACCACACTCAGCGTTGGGTTAGAAAAGTCGGCCGCTCTATCACGAACTCAGAAACACCGCAGCAGCGACAACCCCCAGGGGAGAGCATCACGGAGCGGCCTCGGGGAACACTCGGGACCGTCCGCAAGCCCATCGATCAACGGAACGGGCCGTTGCCCGGTAGGCCGTTTCTCCAACGCCACGTCGCCGTGGGAGGTTGGCGTCGGTGACCGCGCACCGAATGTGTGGTGACTGGGGCGATAGCTTTGCCTTCGTGCTCGACCTGCGCAAGCCTCCCGAATGGCTCGAGGGACCTGCCAGCGCCGTTCTTGAGGATCTGCAGGGCACGCAGCCGATCGCTGGCATCGCCGTCTTCGCAGCCCCAATCGATCATCTGAACGGCCTCACACTCGGCATCGTTGAGGGCCTGACCCCTGATGAGCCGCTGTCACAACTTGATGACGACTTAGATCCGGACGACCACACCGACTACGGTGGAGGGAACTGGGTGCCCCGCTGTTTGACCGGACCCGAGCTGTTGGTTCTCGTTGCCGACATCCTCCAGGAGGATCTGGCTGAGACCTTCACGGGATGGGGCAGGCACGTCCTCCGTGTCCTCATCATCCACATCCGGCGCGTCCCGGCGTTCGCGATGGCGAAGCGTGGTGGATCTGCGAGCGAAACGATGAGCTGCTGTATCGCATTGGACGAGGCGAGGTACCTACACGGTGGGTTTCTCCACCGAGTTGGAGGAAGACGCAAAGCCGGCGAGCGGAGAAACGTCGGAGGCCGCGCAGACGTATGGGCTGAACAGAATGCTGGAGGTCCGCCGCTCCGCAGCCCGAGCTCGGTGTGCCCAACGGATCGATCACCGGACGCCATCGGTGCGGCCGAGGGCGTCGCTCTCAAGTTCTGCGCACAGCGCGTCGGCGCATCTCACATACCACTACGAATTGAACGTCGGCAGGTCGCCCGCGGCTGGCATCCTCGTACATGCCAATGCCGCGCCTCGGTTCTGATTGCCCGCCGCCGCTGCGATGCTAGTCGTCGCATTCTTACCGCAGCATGTTTGGCAAGTCGGAGCGGCGCTGTTTGCGCTTCTGCTGGTCGGCTCTGGACTCTGGCGCCTCTCGCGCAGCGCCGGACCGGGAACTGGGCACACACGGCCACGAACCTCCCGCCTCGTTGCCTGGATGGAGGTGATCGTTGGAGTGGGTGTTGGCGTGGCCGCCTTCGTGGTCGATGCGGAGCCATCGTGTGGTGGGTGTGGCCGTGGGCATTGGGGCGGAACGAGCGGTGTGATCATGCTGTCCAAATGGATTGGGCTGATTGCCCTCTTCGCGGTGACGCGGTTCAGGAAAGAGAAGTAAGACCGAAGCGGGCTCTCGCGTACGGCCCGGGTTCGAGGGCGTCGCCCGGACGATGCGCTCCTCCCCGCCAGCCGACCCCGAGCGCGCGGTGGCCACAACGCGTGTCCGGAAGGGAAGGGCCAGCGGACGCCGAAGATGGACGCAGGCTGCCCCTTTGTCCGCAAGGAGCAGCGTCGCGACGGCGGGCAACGTGACTGCTGCGTCAGAGATGGAGCAGTCCGCCGGGGCGGGTCGCGGACCCTCGCAACTCGTCCCATCCAGCAGCGAGCCGGGTGTCGACGCTGGTGGCTGCTCCGCTGCGCGAGTGACAGCCAGGTGCGCTTGCAAGTCACCGCGGATGGGGCTGCCAGCAAGCACATAGCCGGCTCCTGCAACCGCGGCAAAGCAGACTCGCCGATCGATCCCCCAGATGGCCCGGCGGTCGAGGACGCCGCGATGCCAAGGCTTGGCGCGGAGGAGGGACGGAACCGCCGCGTAACCACGTCATGTCTGGTGGAGGGTTGGCTCCGGCGCGCCCTGGGTATCAATGATTCCACGAGCCAGCGTTTCGAGAGCCGGGCGCAGGGCACTGCGAGAGGGAGGGAGTAACGATGAGGTGTTCTCGGTTGGTGCGTGCGGGTTTGGCGCTGGCGTTCGTTTCGGCCGTGATGCCCACAGCGGGAGCCGCGGCGAGGGGCGGTCAGGCCGATAGGGCGGCGGCGCGGGCGGGCGCACTGGTTGGTCAGATGACGTTGGATGAGAAGATCAGCCTCGTTCACGGGACCGGGTTCATCACCGGCGATGGTTACACCGGGTTCACGCCGGCGATCCCGCGGCTGGGGATCCCGGCGTTCTATCTGGCCGACGGACCTAACGGCGTGGGAAACGGGGCCACGGGGGTCACGGCGTTCCCGGCGGCGATCAACAATGCCGCGAGCTGGGACACGGCGCTGCTGCATCAATACGGGACGGTGTTGGGCGCCGAGCAGGGGGGCAAGGGCAACGACGTGGCGCTCGCGCCGACGATGAACATCGTTCGTGTGCCGAACTGGGGCCGGGCGTTTGAGACCTTCAGCGAGGACCCGGTGCTGTCCGGCGATATCGGTGCGGCGGAGATCCGCGGGATCCAGAGCCAGGGCGTGATCGCCGATGCCAAGCACTTCGCGGCCAACAACCAGGAGACGGATCGCCAGACAGTCAACGCGGTGATCGGCGAGCGGGCGCTGCGTGAGATCTACACCGCGCAGTTCGCGAAGGCGGTCAAAGATGGTGGGGTGCGCTCGGTCATGTGCGCCTACAACCAGGTCAATGGCGAGCACGCGTGCCAAAACTCGCATCTGCTCAACGACATCCTCAAGGGCGACTTGGCGTTCGGCGGCTTTGTCGTTTCGGATTGGTTTGCTAACCACAGCACCGTCGAGTCCGCAAATGCCGGACTTGACCTGGAGATGCCGGGAGGCAACACGATCTTTGGCCAGCCCTCGCCCGTCCCTGAGTACTTCGGCGCCGCTCTGAAGGCCGCGGTGCAGAGCGGACAGGTTTCCGAGGCGCGGCTGGATGACATGGTGCGGCGGATCCTCACCGCCCGGATCGCCGAGGGCCAGCTCGATGGCAGCGTGAGCGGCTCGCACGATGCGGTGGTCACGAATATGGAGCATCAGGACTTCGCGACCCAGCTCGCCGAGCAGGGCACGGTGCTGCTCAAGAACGACCACGGCGTGTTGCCAATCGATAGCCGCCACATCCATTCCGTGGCGGTGATCGGCGCCGCCGCCCAGGCAAACCCGATCTACACCGGCGGCGGGTCCGCGACGGTCGTTCCGTCGACGACCGTCACACCGCTGGACGGGATCACCGCACGTGCCGGCAATGACGTGCACGTCACGTACGCCCAAGGGACGGCCGGCACGGCGGAGCCGCCGCTGATCGATACCGCGCAGCTGACGCCCGCGTCCGGCACCGGCCACGGGCTGACCGCCGAATACTTCGCCTCGCCGGACCTCACCGGCACTCCGGCCATCACGCGCGTCGATCCCACCGTCCAGGTCAACGGCAACCCGCCGGGGCTGTCGGGCACCTGGTCCGCGCGCTGGACCGGCACGTTCACCCCCACAGTGAGCGGGTTGCAGCGATTCTCGTTCAATGGATCGGGAATCGCCCGCCTGTACATCGACAACAAGCTCGTGCTGAGCACCGCCAACCAGCTCTACATCACGGCCGTTGACCTGCCGGCCGGCAAGCCGGTGGCGATCCGGGTCGAGTACATCGCCAAATCCGCGTTCGCCGGACTGTTCCCGGTCAGCCTGAAGCTCGGCTGGTCGCCACCCAATCCCGCGCAGTGGCAGCAGGCGATCGACGCCGCGCGCGCGTCCAACGTGGCGGTCGTGTTCGTCAACGACATCCGCACTGAGGGCGCCGACGTGCCAAGCCTCGAACTGCCAGGCGACCAGGACGCGCTGATCGAGGCCGTCGCTGCCGCCAACCCGAACACGGTGGTCGTGCTCGACACCGGCGGCCCCACGCTCACGCCATGGCGCGAGAAGGTCGCCGGAATGCTCGAGGCCTGGTATCCAGGACAAGAGAACGGCAACGCGATCGCCTCGCTGCTGTTCGGCGATACCAACCCCTCCGGAAAGCTGCCGGTCACGTTCCCCGCCAGCGAAGACCAGGGGCCGCTCACCAGCCCGGACCGGTTCCCCGGCGTCAACGACATCGCCCAATACAGCGAAGGACTGCTCGTCGGCTACCGCTACTACGACGCCACCGGCCAACAGCCCGCGTACCCGTTCGGATACGGACTCTCCTACACAACCTTCTCCTACGGCAATCTCAAGGTTCTGCGCTCGCACTGGCACCACGGCATCACCGTCAGGGTCCGCGTCCGCAACGCCGGCACACGTCAAGGCGCCGAAGTCGCCCAGCTCTACCTCGGCTACCCGCCGGGCGCCGGAGAACCGCCCAAGGTCCTCAAAGCGTTCGGAAAGGTTCAGCTCGACCCCGGCAGCAGCGCAGCCCTGACACTCACACTCGACAGGCACGACCTCGCCGTATGGAGCGACGCGGAGAACCGCTGGATCATCCCGACCGGCCGGTACACCCTGATGGTCGGCAGTTCCTCGCGCGACATTCGCTCAACAGCCTCCTTCTGGCAGCGAGGGACATAGCACCCAACGACCGCGTCGCCACAACTACGAAGATCCCGCGCCGGCTCCCGCGCACCCCCCGACCGCGACCGCGGACCGCCGGCCGGCACTTGGCGATCGCGAAAGCCTGCGGTGTTCATTCCTGCCGTGATCGCACGGCGTGAACGTCGATACGCCGCGCCAGCGCACACGGGTTCGCACCGCCTGCAAGGGCCCACGCGCGCCGGACCGGAGTCGTCTTCACGCGCGAGCAGTCCCTCCATATCGCGCACAGAAGGCGCGCTTCGGGCTGCGACACGATGCCTGCGGCGGAACGCGAGCGCCGGTTCCTCGGCGAGACCACAGCCTCTCACTCGTTTTGGGCGGTACCCGACCTGTTCTTGGGGCACGCCACCAACGGCCCCACCTCGACGTCAACACGTGTACCGAATCAAGCACCAGCAAGCCGACCCGACACGCTCGACGAGAAGGTGACCGCCGCCTAAGAGCCTGGGCTCTTCAGCAGATGACAAGCGCGGCGTCCGCGCGCTACGGCCGCGAGCGCGGCTCGGCCGACGCGAATGCCGATCGTCGGGTGCTTGCCGAGGCCGATCCGCAGGCGACCACCAAGCGCACCTAGCTGTCGCTCGCGTAGCAGAGCATCCACAAGCGTCGACGCCCGCGCCGCTTCTCGATGGGACGCTTTGCGAGCATCCGCGACCCGCCTCGACCGACTGCTCCATCCGTGACGGGAGCAGTCACGTCGCCGTTGTCAGCCGGGCTGCTCCTTTAGGCGTAGAGCAGTCGCGCTGCCACCACGTTCGCAAGCCGATCGGTCAGCGAACAGCGGCGTGGGCGGAAATTCGAGACACCGACCTTGAGCTTTTGCGATCTTTCGGTAGCTTTTCCGCGGTGAAGCTGGAGGGCGAGCTCGGGGGACACGAAGCGCGGCCCGGCCGATCAAGCTTCGCGGCAGACGTCTTTGCGGAGCACTGGCAAGGGTCTCGCCGCCACTGGCCCCCACATGACGGGTCTGTGGAGAGTTAGTGCGCAAAGCGGGTCGAAGCGGCGGTGGTGGCCGTGGTCGCGAGGGCAACGGGTTAGCGCGCAACCTTGAGGACCGGAATGCCGCCCAGCTTTGAGCGACGCGCGTTTGGCGCGGGCGTGAAGGCCGGGGGCGTGCCCGGCGCACGCGTGGTCTCCGCCCGGACATCGCCACCCGCGCAGGACTCGCTCGATCAGCATCGCGCGACTCCCAAGCGCAGCCTGGATCAGCGCATGGACGCCCTTGGCAAGGCGAACGAGGTTCGCGCACGACGTGCGCAGCTCAAGCGCGACCTCAAGGCGGGCCGGGTGTCGATCGGTGCGCTGCTGCTCGACCAACCCCCGTACCTGGAGACCGCGAAGGTCGTCGACATGCTGCTGGCCCTCCCCAAGATAGGGCGCGTGAAGGCCACCAAGATCCTGCAGAGCTGCCGGGTGTCGCCTAGCAGGACCTTCGGCGGCCTGAGCGAGCGCCAGCGCGCGGAGCTCGCAGAGCACCTGCACCGGTACTGACTGACACGTTCTCCGATTCTGATCGCCCGTGTGTAGGTGTAGAACGACGGTCGAATAACAGCGCTCGCTGCCAGCTGGGCCCGCCCGCAAGCCCAAGGCTAAGCGGACGGCGCGTCGCATCTCGAGCGCCTCGGACAGTTCGCGGCAGCGATCGAGCTCGTCCTGCGGGATCAGCCGGACCGCGGAGATAACATCGGGCTCTCGTGGAGAAGGAGCGGTCGATCGAGGCAGTCCTCGATGGCGACGCCCCGTTCGAGCGGGCCCGGGTTGATGTCCAGCGCCCACGCTGGGAGCATGCCCACACCATGACGCCGTGCCTCGGGCCCGCCCGGGGCCGAAGGTCCATCGAGCGGGCATCATTCGTCATCATTCTCGACGCATCGAGGATCGCCGGGCGGTCGTGGATGCGTCGAGCATGCCGGCGCGGTGCAACCCCTTATGAGAGGAGCCGTAGGAAATGATCAAGTACGTCCATTCCATCGACTACCCGCCCGGACAGAAGCGGGCGTACCTCGACTGGGTCCGGTCCATCGCGGACACCTTGCAGAAGCCGGACGAGTTGCGGCGTCTGGCCTCCTACGACAATGTCTTCTCCGCTTCGCCGCAGCGCATCGTCGAGTTCAGTTTCGACTCCTTGGAGGATGCCGCGAGGTACTTCGAACGGCCCGAGATGATCCACATCTTCCAGGGCGAGCTGCCTCAGCACGGCACCAACATCAAGATCGCCGTGATGAGACGACTGACCGACTACAGCAAAAACACCGCGGCCAGCGAGTAAGGAGGGTTCAGCCGAAGTAGCGCAAGGCCAGCGCCCACGCGCCCCGGCCGCAGGTCGAGCCGATGCTGCGGCCCTGGAAGTCGTCGGCGCTGGTGTGGGCGACGATCCGCCGCCGCGCTTCACGGGCCGACGGCTCGGATAGCGAGCGTTGACGAGCCTTGCTAGCGCTAGCGCCTTGACCCAGAGCGGCTCCCCGTGTCAGGTCTTGGCTTCCCGGTGAAGACTTCCGAATCCACGGACGCATGCAGCAGTCTGTCGGACGTTGGCGAGACCGCTAGTGCTCGTCCGGAGCGGCGGTCGGCGTTTGCTGGAATCGAGCTAGCTCCGGCTCCTCCTTCCGCGGGAGAGCAGGGCTGCCGACCGATCACGCAGGGCGCCGTGGACGCCGGCGAGGCGGCCGGTCTCGCAAGTGGCGAATACGAGGACTGCGCGCCAGCGCGGGGTCGAGAGCCGCTTTCGTTCTGGCGCGTGCATCAGGACTACGAAGTCGTGGCTGGTTGTGTCCCGGAAGGAGCAGTCTCCGAGCCCGCGTGGTTTTGCCCGGCGACGCTGCTCCTTCTGCCTCGAAGCGACAGCGCCGCTGCGCATGGCCGCGCTCAGGATCGCGTTGTCCCTGACGTCCTTAGCTGCACTGTCCGAGCGGCTGAAGCTGTCGCTTGTCAGACCGGAGCTGCCGCCGAGGATGCCTATGCAGCGCCGTTGGCCGCGGCCTCGGACTGGGGGCTCTGCATTCCGCGCAAAGCTGGTCTGAGCCTTGGAGCGAGCCGAGACCCGCATCCAGATTTTGCGGGTCTCCGGACGCGTCCGCCCACTGCCGGTGGTCTCTTCCCTGCATTCACGAAAACGCGGTACTCCAGGAGGACGGCCGCGACGTCCGACGAGTCGATGTCGCCGGGAGCCTCGCTCGCGGTGGCACTGGTGCCAGATGACCCGCGGTGTCAGCTGTTGCGTGCGGTTGACGTCCCTACGAGGTCTTCCTCGGTCGCTGGTGCGCGGCGGTCGCTTGGCTCGGCACCGGCGATGTATCTCGTGAGGTCAGCGCGCGTGGAGAGGTTCAGCTTTTGGAAGACGTGCGTGAGGTGTGTCTCGACCGTCCGCCGGGTGACGTAGAGCTGCTGAGCGATCTGGGGGTTGCTGTGGCCCTGCCCGGCGAGCGTGGCGACTCGGTACTCGGCGGGAGTGAGAGAGTCGATGCCGGAGATTGCGCTGCGGCGGGGTCGAGCGCCGACGGCTTGGAGTTCACTGCGGGTGCGGTCGGAGAGCAGGCGCATGCCGCCCCGCTCGGCCAGGTCGAGCGCCCGGCGTAGCGGGATTCGGGCGGCGGCACGGCGATTGGTGCGGTGCAGCGCGGCACCCAGATCGACGAGCGCGCGGACGTGCTCGAGTTGGGCGGGAGAATCGGCAAGCAGGTCGACGGCCTGCTCTAGCAGGTGAATGGCCTCGTCCCGGTCCGCGGTTCGCGCGAGCGCGCGCAGGCCGGCACCACGAGGCCCCGGGAGCCCGACCCGGTCGGCGAGCGCGAGATGCTCCGCAGCGAGCGCCTGGGCGGCGCGAGGCTTGCCTTGGGCGACGAGCGTCTCGCAGAGCTGGACCCGCCAAGAGGCGAGGCCTGGGTGGCGGATGCCGAGCTCGTTCCAACGGTCGGCCGCGGCGAGTAGGTCCTCGTGCGCATCGGCATGCCGGTGCTGGGCGAGCCGCAGGCGCGCGCGGCTCTCGAGCAGCATCGGCGCGACCAGGGCACCGGGTGGTGGATCGGCGAGACAACTCGTGGTGGCCAGGACCGTCTCGGCGTCGGCGAACTCGCCCAGTTCGGTCAGCGCGTCGACGAGCGGGACCACGCTCCAGATCAACGCCGCGGGAGGGCTATGGGTCAGCTTGATCTCGAGCGAGATGCGAGCGTCGGCCTCCGCGTCACGGATCTCGCCGGCTTGCACGAGCGCGATCGCCCGCGCGAACGAGCCATGGGCGAGCGCGATCAGCCATCCGCGTGGGCGCGCCAGGTCGATCAGCTCGGTGCAAAGGTCGCGCGCTGCCTCAAGTTCACCACAGCTGATGAGGACGAACTTTGCGTGCGTGCCCAACAGCGAGTCGGGGTCGTGCACGAGCACGCCCACGTCCAGGGCGGAGGTGAGGAGCTCCATCGCTTCGCTTGCGGGGCGGGCATCGCAGGCGGATGCCCAGGCGGCGCCGATGCGCCATAGCTCGAGGGGTGGGGGCGTTGCGGCCAGGCGGTGCAAGCGCTCCCGGGCCTCCGGCACGGTCGCGGCCTGAAGTGACGCGTCGGCGATCAACTCCGCCTCGAGCCGTGCTTGGAGGTCGGGCGGGATCGCGGCGCCGGTGTCGAGACCACTACGGCTGAGCGCCAGCGCGTCGTCGAAGTATCCCGCGAGTCCGCATGCGCGTGCGCCTGCGAGAGCGACTCTGCCCCGCTGCATCGGCGTGTCTGCGGTGGCGATCGCCTTGTGCAGGAGCTCGAAGGCGTCCGGCTGCATGTACGCGGCCAGCGCGAGGGCGAGCTCGAGCTGCACGTCCGCCTCCTCGGCTGCGGTCGCCGGGGGCTCGGCGAGCGCTCGGCGCAGGTACGTTGCCGCTGTTTGGGGCGCCCCCCGGGCGGTCGCCCGGCTTGCGGCATCGCGCAACGCTGCCACGGTCGCCGGCTCACCGGCTGGTTCGGTGAGGAGCAGGTGCAGGGCGACCCGTTCAGGGTCCGCGCGCTCCCGTACCAGCAACGAAGCGGCGTCCGCGTGCTGTAGTGCGCGCGCACCCGCCGGCGTGCCGGCATAGAGGGTTCCTGCGATCAGAGGGTGCGCAAGCGACAACTCCCGAGTCTCCTCGAGCAGGCCGGCGGCACGGAGCGCGTCGGCGGCCGCGGCGCCTTGGGGGAGCTGCAGGCCGGCGAGCGCGGCGGCGTGACGCAACGGGGCGCCGGGACCGAGTACCGCGACCGCCCGCGCCAACGGCGCGGTCCCGTCGGGCAGCCGCGCGAGCTGACGCTCGATCACGCGCGCGACCTGCTCGGGCCCAAACGTCCCGAGCCGCGCGGCGGCGGCGTCGTCCGGTGCGACGGCGTCGGCGATCAGCTCGGTGAGCAGCGCACCGAGCAGAAACGGGTTGCCGCCAGTGACGGCATGGCAGGCGTGGGTAAACCCGGAGCTCGCTGCCGGTAGGCGCTGTCTGACCAGCGTCTCGGTCGCGACCGGCCCGAGCGCCCGGGGCCTCACAGGCGGCTCGGGCGCGCTGGCCAACAGCTCGGCCAGGAGCTCGGGCGCCGCCGCCGGCTCGCCCACGCGGACCGCGCACAGCACCCCGACGGGAAGCTCCTCCAGCGAGCGCGCCATCAACGCCAGCCACCGCAGCGACGGCGCATCGGCCCAGTGAACGTCGTCGACGATCAGGACTGCTGGACCGCGCTCCCCGAGGTTGCTGACCAGCCACACCAGCCCGCGCGCGGCGGCGTGCATCGCATCGCCGCCGGGGGCGGGTCCGCCTCCCTCAGGCGTGAGCGCCCGATCCGCCAGGGCGGCCGCGCCGACCGTCAGTTCATCCCACTCGGGTCGGGTTCGCAGAGGCTCGAACAGCTGGCGCGCCATCCCCCACGCTGCGTGTTGCTCGAGCGGGCTGCAGCGCGCCCACAACAACCTCGCGCCATCCGCGCCCGCAGCCTGGCCGGCAGCCGCGAGCAGCGTCGACTTACCAATCCCGGCCGGCCCCTCAACGACGATCACCCGTCCGGACCCCGAATGGGCATTGGCGATTCGCCCGGCCAGCTCCCCCAACTCGGCATCCCGATCCAACAACACCCCCATCGCGCAAACCGTACCGACGGCACGCTGCCAGCGCTAGGGCTCGGAGAAAAGATCGTGGAGGCCTCCACGATGCACTCAGCGTGGACGGCATCGATCATCGCCGCCCGATGACTGAGCAGAAAGGACAGCGATGAGCACGATCGAGACCCAGCGCGCAACCGATGTTTACGCGCTCGCGCGCACGCCGCACGAATACGAGCGTCTGCGCGCTCAGGCACGGGCATGGGAAGCCGCCACCAGCCGCCTGCTCGACCAGGTCGCGCTCGCGCCCGGAGCACGCTGCCTGGACGCCGGGTGCGGGCCCGGCGAGACGATGCGCCTGATGGCCCAGCGGGTCGGACCGGCGGGGCGCGTGACCGGGATCGACGTCGACGCGCCCCTGGGCGCGCAGGCGCTGACGATGCTGCACGACGCCGGCCATCGTCAATGCCGGTTCGCGCCTCACGACATCACCGCCGAGGAGCCACTCCCCGGTGCCCCCTTCGACCTGGTGTACGCACGGCTGTTGCTGTTCCACCTGCCCGAGCGTGTCGCGGCGCTGCGGCGCCTGTGGGACGCGGTCGCCCCAGGCGGTCACGTGGTCGTCCAGGACTATGACCTGCGCAGTGTCACCGTTGAGCCCGCGCTTGAGTCGGCGGCGGAATGCCGCCGCGTGATTGTTGAGGCGTTCTCGGCGGCGGGCTGCGACGTGGGCCTCGGCGCGCTGCTCCCGAACCTCTTCGCGCGGGCAGGTATCGGCGCGCCTGACGGCACCGACGTCACGGGCCGGCTCGAGCCGCTCGGCAACGCTCATCGGATGATCACCGGTGTCTATACGAGCGTTCTGGCGGCTGCGATCGGGGCCGGCATCACGACCGATGAACGCGCGGCGGCATCGTTGTCTCGCTTTGCTGGGGACGCCATGCGATTCCCCGACCGCCCAACGCTCTGGCCGCTGCTGATCGGCGCGTGGAAGCGCAAGCCGACCGGCGCGGAGTCGGAGCGGACGCGATGATCCCGCGCGTCGCTGCCAGCCCCGTCGCGGACCCGATCGCGTGGATCCGCGGCTCGGTGATCGGTGACGACGTGTTGCTGGAGGGCCCGTTCGGGCCGCGCCGCCTCGTCTACGCCGATTACACGGCCTCGGGGCGAGCTCTGTCGTTCATCGAGGACTACATCCGCCAGCGCGTGCTCCCGCTGTACGCGAACACACACACCGAGGCATCCGCGACTGGATTGATGATGACGGCGTTGCGAGAGGACGCGCGGCGCGTCATCCACCGGGCGGTGCGCGGCAGCAAGGGGGACGTCGTGCTGTTCTGTGGGTCGGGCTCGACCGCCGCGATCGACACGCTGATCCGGGTCCTCGAGCTCGAGCGGCGCGGGCGGCCGGTCGTGTTCATCGGACCCTACGAGCATCACTCGAACGAGTTGCCCTGGCGCGAGTCGGTCGCGGACCTGGTGACGATCGGCGAGGACGCCGATGGGCGCGTGGATCCCGATCATCTCGAACGCGAGCTGCGCCGGCACGCGGACCGGCCGCTGAAGATCGGCAGTTTCTCTGCCGCTTCGAACGTGACCGGGATCATCACCGACGTCGACCGGGTCTCACGCGTGCTGCGCCGCTACGGAGCGCTCTCTTGCTGGGACTACGCGACCGCCGGACCGTACCTGCCGATCGACATGGCCGGCAAGGATGCGGTCTTCCTCTCGCCGCACAAGTTCATCGGCGGGCCCGGAACACCAGGGGTGCTGGTCGTCAAGCGCGCGCTCCTACAGAACCGTGTGCCGTCGGTGCCGGGAGGCGGCACCGTCCTGTTCGTCAGCCCGGACGGCCACAGCTATGACCCCGATCCGGTGATCCGCGAGGAGGGTGGAACACCGGCGATCGTGGAATCGATCCGAGCCGGCCTCGTCTTCGCGCTCAAAGAGCAGGTCGGCGCCGAGGAGATCTGCCGCCGCGAGCAGACCTTCGCGCGGCGCGCGCTCGCCGCGTGGAGCCGGAACCCGAACATCGAGATCCTCGGCAACACGACGAGCGAACGGCTCCCGATCGTCTCGCTCGGAGTTCGTCATCGCGGGCGCCTGCTGCACCACAACTTCGTGGTCGCACTCCTCAGCGACCTGTTCGGGATCCAGGCGCGCAGCGGCTGCTTCTGCGCCGGCCCGTACCTGCACCGGATCTACCGCGTCCACTCGGACTGGTCAGCACGCATGGAAGCCGAATGCCGACGCGGTCACCTCGGCGCCAAGCTCGGCTTCACGCGCCTCGGGTTCAACTACTTCACCGCAGAGGACGCATTCCAGTACGCCATCGACGCCGTCCACCTGCTCGCCACCCATGCGTGGAAGCTGCTGCCGCTCTACCGGTTCGATCCCGACAGTGGCCTGTGGCACCACCGTGACCGGCTGCCGGCTCCGACACTCGCCGACGCAGCCGTCCCACGCGTGATCGACGAGCGCCACCAGAGCCATGACAGGCACCTCGAACAAGCGCGACAGATCGTGCGCCACGTCGAAGCAGAGCCACCTTACCCGCCGGCGCCTGACCCTGCACTCAGTTGTGAGTCCGAGCGCATTCGCTGGTTTCCGCTGCCGGGTGAGGCATCCGAGCAGCTGCGCTCGACACCCACGCGTTCGTCGGTCCCGGCCGGCGACCGACCGCGGCGACGCGCGAGCCGGCCGGTCATCGGGCACGTACTCCAAGAGAGCGATTGAGGGGGATCACATGGGACACAGCATCGCCGCACACCACGACCGCCCGCGCGCCGCCCTGGTCGACGAGCACGAGGTGCGCGCCGCCGCCGGCCTGACGATGGTGATCGGCGCGGCCGCGTTCGCCTACGCCTACTTCAACCAGCAATACGTGCCGCTCCAAGTAGCCGCCAGCCTGTTCTTCGCCGAGTTCCTGATCCGGGTCACGGCCGGCCTGCGCTACAGCCCCATCGGCGTGCTCGCTCGCGCGATGACGCTCGGCCGCGCGCCCGAGTGGGTGTCCGCCAAGCCCAAGCGCTTCGCGTGGACGCTCGGCCTGCTGATGGCGCTCGCGATGACCGTGATCACGAACAGCGGGATCCGCGGCCCGCTGCCGCGGAGCATGTGCGTGATCTGCCTGACGCTGATGTGGATGGAGTCCGCGCTCGGGCTGTGCCTCGGGTGCAAGATCTACGGCCTGCTGACGCGACGTGGGTGGATCGGGGCCGACCCCGAGATCGAGGTGTGCGCCGATGGCAGCTGCGGGCGCGAGCCCGAACCGGTGCGGGCAAGCTCCGCGGCGCGGGTCACCTCGGCGTCCGGCGTGGTCGGCGCGGCGCTGGCGATCGGCGCGGTGCTCGTGTTCGTCTCGCCGGCGGCGGCCGCGCCCCGTCCGATCGGTCCACCGCAGAAGTCGTGGTCGGTGAGCAAGATCGAGCGGGGGCTCGGGAAAGTGCCGATCGGGCATCCCACGCAGAGCACGGGCCGGGTGGACAAGCTGTTCGATCTCGGCCCGGACGCGTTCGACTTCAAGTTGAGCCCACTGGACGGCCGCGCAGCTGGGAAGCTGTTCGCGCCGGCGGACCATCGTCACGGTGTGGCCTCGAATGTGCTGGCGCAGGCTCCGTCGCTCGATCCCTTCGATCCTCGGTCGGTCGAGGGCAGCGCGACGCACCTGGATGAATCCCAGGTCTACGAGAACGGCTCGCGTGACACGTCGTTGCGACTCACCAGCGACGTGTCACTGGAGATGGTGGACGAGAACGGTCCGCTGACGTCGTCGGAGTGCCCGGTCGTTGGCACCGCTCCGTGTCCGTTGCTTCGTTCGATCGTGCACTACCGCGTGCGCGCGTGGACGTTCGCTGGGGGGCATCCGTTCTTCGACGTCGGTGGCGCCGTCTACGGGGAAGGGCACGAGCACGCCTGGGACGTGGGTGTGGCGACCGACCCGCGGTCGCGCGGTCCGTTCTGGAAGGACGCGCAGTTTCACATCGACGCTGACCAGGACCGGAACGGAAGCGGGCGGCGCTTTCAGATCTCCACGTTCTCCGGCCCGGGACCGATCGAGGTGAAGATCCCGCTCCGGTCGCTCGCGAGCGGCCAACTGTTCGTGGTGAACGTCAGCATGGACGCCGAGACCATCGACGAGCGTGGCCTCGAGTCCGCGGCGTCGGCCTTCAGTCAGGACCCGCCTCACGCCGGGCCGGGGCTGCCGGCCCGAGCGCTGAACCCACGCCGCGCGCCAAAGTTCACCGAGCCGCCGGTACAGCCGCGACCGGCCGCGCGCTGCCCGGCGGGACCGCGCCCGCATGCCGGCACTGTGCAGCTCAGCAGCCGAGGGTTCACAGTCGGGGAGGGGAGCGACACGCCGTTGGTGCTCGTCACCCGCACTGGCGGGTCGCGCGGCGCGACCAGTGTCACGGTCAAGACGAGCGGCGGCACGGCACGCTCCGGCACTGATTTCAAGCCCACGCGGACGCTGGTGCGCTTCGAGAACGGGGACACCTCGCCGCGGCTGGTGGAGATCCCGATCCGCGAGGACCTGACACGCGAGCGCCCGGAGAGCTTCACCGTGAAGCTCTCCGATGCGCGCTGCGCGAAGCTCGGCAAGCAACGCTCCGCCTCGGTCACGATCCTCGACGACGACCAGCCGCCGCCCCCGCCGGCCCCCACGTTCACGATCGGCGGCACCGTCGACGGGTTGCAGGGCTCGGGGCTCGTGCTCTCGACCGTGGGCAGCGCCCCGCTGCCCGTGTCGGCGAACGGGAGCTTCACGTTCCCCGGAACCGCCTCGGACGGTCAGTCCTACGAGGTCAAGGTCGCGACCCAGCCGCACAACCCCGACCAGGTGTGCACCGTGCAGAACGGCGCCGGTCATATCGCGCACGCGAACGTGAGCGACATCGCTGTGCACTGCGCGCTGCTCGCCACGCCCTCCGGCCTCGACACGACGTTTGGCTCGGGCGGCCGCGTCTCCACACCGGTCGGCGACATCGGACAGGGCCAAGCCGTCGTGATCCAGCCAAACGGCGGGATCGTGACGGCCGGCTCGCGCCAGATCGGTACCGCCTCTGACTTCGCGCTCACCCTGCATCACCCCGACGGCACCCTCGACACCAGCTTCGGTCAGGGCGGGATCGCAATCACCGACTTCGGCGGCGCGGAGGACAAGGCCCTCGACGCGGCGCTGACCCCCGACGGCGGGATCGTCGCCGTCGGCGAGGCCGACCCCAAGGGATTCTTGAAGAGCGACTTCGGGATCGCCCGCTACAACGCCGACGGCACCCTCGACACGAGCTTCGGCACAGGGGGAATCGTCACGACCGACATCCGCGGCGATGCCGACCTGGCCGAGGCGGTCGCCGTCCAGCCCGACGGCGAGATCGTCGTCGCCGGGCTCGCGGCGACCGTCGCCGGCAGCATCACCGACTTCGCGCTCGTTCGCTACAACCCCGACGGGACGCTCGATCAGAGCTTCGGCAGCCACGGGATCGTCACCACCGACATCAGCGGCGACGACGCCGCGGTCGCGCTCGGGATCCAGGCCGACGGCAAGATCACCCTCGTCGGGACCGCCGGCGAGCACATCGCACTCGCGCGTTACACCCCAAACGGCAGCCTCGACCCCAGCTTCGGTACCAACGGCACGGCCATCTACCCAGGGTTCGGCGAGGCCAGGGGCCTCGCCGTGACCCCCAACGGCGGCATCTTCATCGCCGGCGACAGCGGCGGCGATTTCCTGCTCCTCTCCTACCGCTCCGACGGCACCCTCACCCCCGGCTTCGGCAACGCCGGGACAGTCACCACCGACATCAGCGGCAGCGGCGACTTCGCCGAGAACCTCGCCATCGACGCCCAGGGCCGGATCATCCTCGTCGGCCGCGCCACCAGCTCGACGATCCTCGACATGGCGCTCGCCCGCTACAACCCGGACGGCACCCTCGACACCAGCTTCGCCAACCACGGAACCCTCACCGCCGACTTCCACGGCGAAGGCGACTTCGGCCAAGACGTCGCGCGCGACTCCGCCGGACGGATCGTCGCCGCCGGCTACGCCGGCAACGGCGGCAACACCGAATTCGCGCTCATGCGAGCCAACCCGTAGCCTTGCGACGAATCCGCTGGTTCTCTGACGGAGCGGCGGCCTCCGGAGCGCAGGACGCGTGAGGTGTGCTAACCGAGCACAACCACGACCTAGATCGGGGTCTCGCACACCTGCTTTGACATCTCGGCGAGCCGTTTGACAAGTCGGGCGACTCTCCCGCTGAGCGCGGGTTTCGCGCCTCAGCGGCCGGCTCCGGCGGCCCGGCGGGCCCCGGAGCCGTGAGCACCCCGCTGGCCGCGCATAGGGAGTCTGAGCCGCCTGGCGGGCCGAGACCTGCTCTCAGAATCTGCAGGGCCGAGTCAGTTGGCCGTGTCCGTCGACTGCGCGCCCTGCTTTTGCGGAAACAAGGTACTCCGGGCCAAGCGCACGCGACCGATGAGAAGCCCAACGACGTGAGTTGCGCTGTCATCAGAGGGCACGCGGCGATCAATGAAGCGCCCCTGCGCGCGCGGCACGGTCGTCTCAGCGGCGCCGACGGCGGGCATGCGCCGGCTTAAGCGTCAGCTGGCGGGTGACGGTCGCCTTCGACCCGGAGATCGAGATCCGGCCCGTGACGGCCAACCCGTGTGGGTGGGCGCGCAGGAGCCGGCGGCCGAGGCTCGATAGGCGTGCGGAAACCGCGGCAGAGTGGCCGGCGGCGATCCTGAACCGCGTGCTGCCGATCACCACTACCTGCGGGCCTGCTCGATGACCGGCACGGGCGGAGTAGGCGCTGCCGAGCTTGGTGACGGTGAGCTGGAGTGTGCCGGTGCAGGCACCTGCACCTGCACCTGCACCTGCACAGGCCACGATGACCTTGACGCTGCCGTCGGCGGACACGACCGGCTGCTGGCCGGGGAGCTTCGGGCTCCCCGGGGCGGGCGTCCCACCGCCCGGGGGACCGCCGCCGGGGGTGCCGCCGCCGGGGGTGCCGCCGCCTCCCGGCCGCGTCTCGTACGCGCCGATGTCGCACGGACCGCCGCTCGGGCGCGGCTGCCCCCGCTGATCGCTGCTCGCAAAGCACTCGCCGGCGCCGATCGCCGGGCTGCCCGGCCCCAGCGCGCGGGTCTGCGTCGGGCCGCCGTTGTCAGCCAGCGGACCCAGCAGCGGGTCGACACCGATCACATCGTGGTTTGCGCTGCTCAGGCCACACTGGGAGGGCGTGGTGTCCTCGAGGTTGTGCGTCTGGTCGGTGATCGTGCCGCCGTTCTCGGTGCGGCAGTTGCCGCCTGAGGAGCTCGGGCCGGGCGCGACCGTGCCGCCGGACACGATCGAATCCTCCAGGTAGAGCGTGCCGCCGCTGACGTCGATGTTGCCGCCCCCGCTCGCCCCGCCGCTGCCCAGACCCCCGCTCGAGGTGTTGCCGGTGAGGGTTGAGGCATTGTTCTGGAGCGTCACCGTGGGTGCACCGGAAACCGAGCCCGGGATCTCCAGCACGCGAAACCCGCTGCCGGTCTGCTGGATCTTCGTCTGAGCGGCCCCCTGGCCGATGATCGTCGCGTCGGCGGTCAGCTTCAGCTCGTCGATGCTGAGCGCGTAGGTTCCGGCGGCCAATGAGATAGTGGTGCCGGGGTTGGCGTTGGCGTACGCGATCGCCGCCCGCAGGTTCGGACACGGACTCGCGCTACAGGTGGCGTTCGTGTCGGCCGTGCCGGGCGGCACGCTGATCGTCGCGGCTTGGGCGGCCGGTGCTGCCGCGAGCATGAGCGCGAGCGCGCCGAGAAGACGGCGGATCACGGCGCCACCACGCGCATGACGCGGCCGAGCGGCAGGTTGCCGGGCCACTGCCCGGCGCGAAGGCCGGCCTGCTCGTTGCTCTGCCGGTGGATCCGAACGATGAACGTCTGCATCGGCCCGGCACGATAACCGACGGGCATTCGGGCGGCCCTAGGGTGGACTTAAAGCCCAGCCGACAGCTGTGCTGGTGAGCTGCTCAGGCGGGTTGAGTCCGCTGGCGTGAACGGGACCGCCGCGACCGCGACCGCGCCGCCAGCACCACAAATTCGCGGTCGCGGCTGCGAGCCTCTCCGCGCGCCTGGGGCGTCCGATATCGACGGACCATCGATCCGACGTCCCTGCTCCTTCCTCCGCGTGCGCGGGCACGCGGAGGGGCCCGCGAGATTAAACGGCGGCCTCGCCTCAACGCCGCGAGAGGTCTCACGGCCGCGAACGCGAGCGCCCTGCTTGTCGCCTCGCGCATCGCCGCGTGCCCGGCCGGTCGGTCGCCGCGATCGCGGGACTGAAGCACCGGCTTTCCCTCGGCGGCGTGTACGTACGACCACCTGCGACAGGAGCGATGCGCGAGCTCGCATTCATGCGACGAGAGGTCTCGCGGCTGCGATCGGCGGCGGCCTGCTGTTCGCCATCAGCGCGTCTCTCCACCTGCTCGACCTGCTCGTCCTCGGAGCGGACGTCGCCGAAGACCTGCAATTCGGAATGCGGGGTTCTCGCATCGGCCCTCCTTTGCCGGCTTTGCAGGGCGCAGAGCCGCGCGCCCTCCTTCGCGGAAGATGCGGGCCGCGGATCCGGCCCGAGACAGCGGATCGAGCTAGCCCGCATTCACGAAAAAGGAGGGGCTTCGGGGCTGACGGAGCGCGACGATTGACGCGCCGACGAACGACACGCCTCGCTGCTGGCGAATTGCAGGACGCAGCCCGTCCGTGAGGCGAGACGCGCATTGGTGCTCCCCCAGGTGTGTGCCCTGCCGAGCTCCGGCTGCATCCCTGCTGCGCGCCGAGCGCGGTCGGCGCGCGTTTCGTGGCCGGATGTGGGTGGGAGGAGCTGTCTCACGGGGCGCACGGGACGACTGCCTGAGCGGCAATTCGGCAGTCCGCTCGGAGACCCCCGCGGCGCTGCTCAGTGCGTTCTGCAGGCGGATGCAGACGCTTGGGTTGCGTGGCAAAGACTACGGGCGACTACTGAGGAGCGAGCATCGGTTCCACGGTTGTCGGCGACGGCGTCGAGCGGGAGGATCGTTCGGTACGCCCTGGAACAAATTTGGGAGTTGGTATGGCGCGGGTGAAGGGCGAGATGATGATTCAGCGACCGGTTGAGGAGGTGTTCGACTTCGTCGCTGATGAACGCAACGAGCCGCGCTACAACCCGCGCATGCTGGACGTTGCGCAGATCTCGGACGGGCCGATTGGCTTGGGGACGCGGTTCCGTGCCGAGTTCAAGACGATGCGGCGGACGATGCCGATGACCGTCGAGTTCACCGCGTACGAGCGACCGTGGCGCCTCGCGTCGTTGACGCACTCGTCGATGATGGAGACCGAGGGTGCTCTGACCTTCGAGACGGTTCCAGGTGGCACTCGGATGCGCTGGTCATGGGACGTGCGGCCGCGCGGCGTCCTCGGGTTGATGACTCCGATCGTGGGCGCGATCGGTCGCCGGCAGGAGCGAAGCATCTGGGGCAGCCTCAAGCGCTTCCTGGAGTCGCAGGGGACGGGAGCGCCGAGCGCCCCGATGCGATCTTCGGGCAAGGGGACGAGAGCGAGATGCGGCACAAACTCGCGCGGTTTCGCGACCAGGTCTAAGCGCGTCTCTTGGGGAGCCACCGACGAAGAGCACCGGATGCAATTGCCGGGGGACGACCTCGTACCACAGCCGCAAGTTGAGACCACTCACGCGATAACCATCGACGTGCCACCCGAGCATGTGTGGCCATGGTTGGTGCAGATCGGCCAGGGGCGAGCCGGCTTCTACTCCGACTCACGATTCTGGGACCGCTGCGTGGACTGGTACTACCGCCGGCTCTCCGGCGAGCAGCCCGGGAAGCAACCGGTCGGCTACCACGTCAAAGATTCAGAGCAGATCGTCACTTCATGGCAGAACCCGAGCGTAGGGGACATCATCGCCGACGGACCACCAGGGACCGCGTATTACGTGGTGCGCCAGGTCGAACCGAACGAAGCGTTCGTGCTGTTCACCGACACCCACCTTCGCTACCTCCTCCCGGCACGCCTCCGAAACAACCCCCGGCTTAGCGTCTTCGGCGAGCTCAGCGACGGCTACCTGATGAGAGAGCCCGAGCCGGGCAAGACGCGTGTTGTCCGCCGTATGCGAATGCGGTGCGGGCCATGGCCCTTCCGCACGCTCGCAGTGCCGATCGTCCTCATCTGGGGCGATGAGATCACCGCGCGCAACTTCCTGCGCGGAGTCAAGCGCCGGGCAGAACGAACCCCCTAGCCTGCTCGAACCCGATGCTTGCCTTCTGAGGCAACCACGGCCTCATCGGCAACCCCTTGCCCCAGTACCGGACAAGCCCTCCTTCGACGGCATAGCCGGTGGGACGCGTCGGCGCTGGTGCCGTTGCGGTGCGGTGACCAGCGGTGCAGCGCGAGTGATCAGTCGCATGGAACGTGACACACAGCTAGCAAGTCAACTCCGGTCGTTGGAGACATCCGCGTCGTCGGTCTCGCTCGTTCCACTAGCGGACAGCACAACGACTCACACGATGGCGCAGTGCTTGACAGAAGCTGTCCAGTCAGGCCGGCAGGCCGCGGGCGAGCCGCCTGCTGTTCTCGATGGGCGCAAGCCACGGCTGAGCCGAGTCGCACCAAACCTCAAGGGTGGGCGACAGCCACGAAGAATCGTTGAGCGTTCCCGCCTTGATGACCGCGAGCTCCGGCTGCTCGTCCAACAGCGTGACGACGGGCGAACCGCACTTCGAGCAGAACTGGCGCTGACGTTCCTCGCCCGAATCGGCCCCCACGGTCACATACGTGGCGAGCGTGTCGCCGCCGAAATGGAGCGTTGCGCGCGGGACGACGACGAAGATCGAGAAGGCCGAGCCTGTCTGGCGCTGGCAGTCCTTGCAGTGGCAGACGACCGTCACCAGGGGCTCGCCGTCGCACCGGTAGGTTAGACCATATGGATTGAGGTCCATCCGGCCTGTCGTGTAGAAGACTGGCCGGCTCCCCACGATGGCTGTGGGGTGACATTTGTTGTCGCGCGGCTCGTACCCGCGCGACGGTCCACAACCAAATAGGAGGAACCGGCCATGGCGAAGGCTAGAACCCTCGTCGGTCTGGATGTGCACGCCACGAAGATCGTGGCGGCGGTGCTTGACGCCGAGACGGGCGAGCTGCGGACGTTCCGGATGAACGGCGACGCTGGGGAGGCGGCGGCGTTCTGCGCTGGGCTGCCGCGGCCGGTGCGCGCCGCGTATGAGGCCGGTCCGACCGGGTACGGGCTCGCGCGCGAGCTCGTGAAGCGTCGCGTGGAGTGCGTCGTGGCGGCGCCGAGCAAGATCCCGCGGGCGCCGGGTGATCGAGTCAAGACAGACCGGCGTGACGCAGAGCTGTTGGTCAGGCTGCTGTTGGCTGGGAAGCTGCACGCGGTCCGCGTGCCCGGGGGCGAGGAGGAGGCGCTGCGCGACCTGGTCCGCGCGCGTGAGGCGGTGCGGGTGGATCTGATGCGCTGCCGGCATCGGCTCTCGAAGCTGCTGTTGCGTCACGGCATCCGGTTCGACGACGGGCCGGCGTGGACCCAGCGCCACCGCGACTGGCTTCAGACGATCGCGCTGGAGTGGCCGGCCGCGCAGGCGACGCTGCTCGACGCGCAGGGAGCGATCGACGCGCTGGCGCACCGCCGCGACGGGCTGGAACGCGAGATCGTCGCGCTGCTACCCAGCTCGCCATGGCAGATGCAGATCGGCCGGCTGCGCTGCCTGCGCGGGGTCGACACGCTAACCGCGGTCGGGCTGTGCTCAGAGATCGGCGACTTCGAGCGGTTCGCCCGCGCCGAGCAGTTGATGAGCTACGTCGGCCTGGTGCCGTGCGAGGCGACGACCGGGCAGCAACGCCGCCTGGGGTCGATCACCAAGACCGGGTCCGGGCACGCACGGCGGCTGCTGGTCGAGGCCGCCTGGCACTACCGCCCGCGCCCACGGATCGGCAAGAAGCTCAGCGACCGCCAGGACGGCCAGCCCGCACAGGCAATCGCGATCGCCTGGTCAGCCCAGCAACGCCTGCACCGCACCTGGACACGACTCGAGCAACGAGCGAAGCGGCGCACGATCATCGCCACCGCCGCCGCCCGCGAACTGGCCGGCTTCGCCTGGGCGATCTGCCAGATCGAATGAACCCGGCGCCCGACATTTGCAAACCCGTCGGCTGGGTCGGTGGTGGTTTGCGTCTGACTTCGCGATAGAGGTCGGGTCGTTTTTCACACCAATTCTGGGAGGCTGTTCGGGCCCTGGACCAGGAGGACGATGTGATGGAGAACGGCAAGCCACGCAAGCGGCGGCAGTTGGCGCCGGAGGAGAAGTGGGAGGTGTTCCTGGAGGTGTGCTCGCAGGAGCTCTCGCAGGCAGACGCTGCCCGAAAGTGGGGCGTCGATGTGAGTACGGTGATCCGGATCAGGCAGCTGGCCAAGGATGCGGCGTTGGCGGCGTTCGCCGCTTCAAAGCCGGGGCGGATGCCCTCCCCGGAGCAGGTCGAGCTCGAGGCTGCGCTGGCGGAGAACGATCGGCTGTCGGAGGCGTTGAAGGAGTTGGCGGTCGAGCTGAGCTTGCACCGGGGAAGGCAACGCTCGGGCTTTTCGGCCCGGTCCCGACGCGCGTGAGCGCGGAGACCAAGCTCGAGCTGCTGGGGCTGATCGATGAGGCCGTCGCCGACGGGTGGGCGCACGCCAGAGCGTGCCGGGTGCTTGACCTCGCCGACGTCCGCGGGCACCGTTGGCGAAAGCAGCTGCGGGACACCGGCAGCCTTCAGGACGGCCGTCCGGGCGGTGGCGCGGTGCACGGGCTGCTTGAGTGGGAGGAGCAGGCGATCCTTGATCTGATCGAGACCTGGGGTCCGGTCGACCGTTCGCATCGCAAGCTCGCGCACCGCGGCTCCTACACCTCAACGGTGTTCGTGTCCCCCTCGACGGTGCTGCGGGTGGCAATCAAGAACCAGGTCAAGCTGCCCGGCGAGCCGTTCCGTCCACGACCCGGAAAGCCCGTATTTCCAGAGATTACCTGGGAAAAGAACCGGATCTGGATTTGGGACGCGACACACTTCACGCGGTGCAAGCGGGTCGCGTACGCGATCGTTGATGTCGTCACCCGCTATTGGATCGGCTACCTGCTCTCGAGCGAGCAGACCCACACTCAGGCGCAGCTGCTGTTCGCTTCAGCGCTTGAGGATCAAGGCCTGCTCGGCCCCGATGGACTGCCGCCCGAGCGCGACGAGGACGGGCCGATCCTGGTCGCCTGGTCAGACAACGGAGCGGAGATGACAGCGATCGACACTCGCCAGTTCATGGCGCTGATGGCGATCGCCCAGCACCACGGCCGGCCGGGGACCCCGACCGACCAAGCGCACATCGAGTCGTTCTTCAGCCACCTGAAGGGCGACTGGCCGCACCTGGTCGAGATCCGCGACCCGGCCGCGCTCGATACCGAGCTCGCCCGGATCCGCCGCGAGTACAACACCGTCCGCCTCCATGCCTCGATCGGCTACGTCACCCCTGAGGACGAGCATCACGGCCGCGGGCCCGCCATCCGCCGCGCCCGCGCCGCCGGGATGCGCCAAGCACAAGCTGAGCGGATCAAGCAGAATCGAGCCAACAAGAAATGAGCGACCTTCGCAGCACCGATCCAGCCCACCCTCCCCTGGGGAAGAGGGGCGCTTTTGAGGGGGTCGCCCGCCGGCACGGACGCCGGCGGAACCCGGCACGGATGACGCCTCGGAGCTCGCTCCGAACACCCACCAACCGCTCCCGACACCACACTCAGCGTTGGGTTAGAAAAGTCGGCCGCTCTATCACGAACTCAGAAACACCGCAGTGGCGGCCCGGCAACGCGCGGGGAACCCGCGATACGCCTATGAGCAACCCGCCTTCCAAAGGCTGGCCACGCCCGATGTTAGACAGCGGCTCCCCACGACGAACCATGGTCCTGCGGCATCCCCAAACCCGCGTATATCAGTCTGACCGCGCGTCGCGCACAGCAAGCCGGACCGCCACCCACCCAGCCGACCACACCCCCCGTCCCGACTCGCGAAAAGCGAGAAATACATGCCGGCCGCCTTGACAAACCACTCCCCATATCAGGCGTCCGCACAGGCAACGCCCGTCGAGTAGGCCGGACATCACGCTGCGCAGGCTATCGACACTTCCACCGCGAAGATTGAGACCGCTCATGCTTCCTCGCGGCCATGGAGAAGCACTCGCCGACTGGTGACGTTCCCCGCTCGGACGAGCAGCAGCAGCACGAGCGTGACGCCGAGCGACTGATGCTCCAGCAGGAAGCGGAACACCTCGCACACGCGAAGTACCGCGCCGACAGGAAACATGTCTTGACGGGCGGCGGGTCGCAGTCCCGGATCTCGCCAACTGCGAGGCAGGCGGCCCGTCGGGGCTGGGTCGCCGTGAACAGCCAGTCCGACGTCCCTGCTTTCCCGCGACTACGGGCACACTCAGGCCGTCGCCGCGGCACCAATCGGCGGCCCGCTTTCATGCGACGAGAGGTTTCTCGGCTGCGATCGGTCGCGTCTCAGAACTGCTGTAAACAGCCGCGGGGTGCTGTCAGAGCGACGGCGTAGGTTCCCTCATGTCCTGGCAGACGATGAAGGAGGCCTACGCCGTGAGGCGCACCGTACCGGCGTCGGCGGAGATACAAGTTGAGATCGACAAGCTGCTTGGTCGCGGGATGGTCGAGGACCCGCAGAAGATGTTGGGCGAGCTTGCTCGGCTCGGCGCCCGGTTGATCATCCAGCGGGCGGTCGAGGACGAATTCGATGAGTGGCTCGGCCGGGCTCGCTACGAGCGCCGGCCGGAGCGCCAACGCGGCCTGCGCAACTACGACTCGGGACTACGGAATGGGTTCCGGGCGCGGCATCTGCAGACCGGGGAGGGTGAGCTGCGGATCGAGATTCCGCAGGCGCGCGGATCGGTCGTGCCGTTCGTGTCGAAGCTGTTCCCGAAGTGGCACTGCAAGCGGCTGCTGAGGACCGACCCGCTGAAGGCGCTGGTGATCGGTGGGTTCGTCCGCGGGCTGTCGATGCGTGATGTCGAGTCGCTGTGCGAGGAGGCCGGGCTCGGGAAGACGTCACGCTCGACGATCGCGAGGATCTGCGCGGAGCTGCACGAGCGGTTCCAGGCGTTCTCTCGCCGCTCGCTCTACGACGTCAAGCTGGTCGTGCTGTTCCTCGACGCGATCTATCTCCCGGTCCGTCCGAGCGGCCCGAAGGAAGGCGTGATCTGCGCCTGGGGAATTGACGAGAACGGCGCGAGACAGCTGGTCTCGGTGCGGCTGGGCGCCCGGGAGTCGAAGGAGGACTGGGTCGAGCTCGGCCGCGATCTCATCGCTCGCGGACTCGCCGCCCCGCGCCTGGTGGTCGCCGACGGCGCGCCCGGGCTGATCAGCGCGGTCGAAGAGCTGTGGCCACGCGCGGACCGTCAGCACTGTGCCGTTCACCGCTTGCGGAACCTGCTGGCGAAGGTACCCAAGGAAGAGCACGACCGGATCCGGTTCAACTACTGGTCAGCGCTGACCGACGCGACCTCGGTCAAGGACGGCAAGCTCCGCCTCCAGGTCCTGATCTCCGAGCTCGAGCACCGCGGCTACGAGTCCGCCGCCCGCTGCCTCTCAGACGACCTCGATGCCTTGGTCGTCCATTTGCGCTACCCGCTCAGGCACCGCGAGCGATGGCGCAGCACGAATCTCCTCGAGCGGTCGCTCGGTGAGGTCCGCCGGCGGACCAAGGTCATGGGCCGGTTCCCCGGCGAGACCAGCTGCCTCTCACTCGTCTGGGCGGTCCTCGACCTGTTCATCAGCCACGCCAGCAACGGTGCGACATTCACCGCCCTCGACCGCGAACACCTATACCGCATCAAGTACCAACAAGCCGATCCCGCCACCCTCGACGAGGAGGTGACAGCCGCTTAGACTCAACTACGGGAACCTAATAGTGCTCTGGCAGGTGGTGGGAAGGGTTATGTAGCCCGGCGGTGAACTTGGTTGGCATGGCCGCCGCGAGCGTGATGGACGTTGGGATGTTGGAGGAGACGGTTGGGGTCGCGCCGGCGGTGGTCGATCGGCTGGCAGAGTACTTCGCTGAGGTCGCGTCGGGTCTTGTCCGCTCCGAGCAGCGGTGGGCGGCGCAGTACTACGCGCGTGCGTTGATGATGGACGGGGCGCGGAAGTCGTTGGAGCCGCTGGTCACGCGGATGGGCGGCACGAGCGTTGAGTACGAGGCGCTGCAGCATTTTCTGGCCGATAGCCCGTGGGATCCGGCGGTGCTTGACCGGGCGGTCGCTGAGCGGGTGTGCGCGGTGATCGAGCCTGTGGCCTGGGTGCTGGATGACACCGGAGTTCCGAAGTACGGCAAGCACTCGCCGGGTGTCAAGCGTCAGTACTCCGGGACGCTCGGGAAGATCGGCAGCTGCCAGATCGCGGTGTCGCTGCATGCGGTCAGCACGAAGGGCACGGTCCCGTTGGGGTTCCGGCTCTACGTGCCCGAGGACTGGTGCCAGGACCCGATCCGCCGCCGGGAAACGAAGATCCCCGCGAGTGTCGAGTTTCAGACCAAACCGACGCTCGGTGGTGAGCTGATCGCCCGGGCGGCGGGCTGGAAGATCCGTCGGGCGCCGGTGCTCGGCGACCAGGCATACGGCAACGACACCAAGCTTCGCACCCGTCTGCACGATGACGGGATCGACTACGTCCTCAGCGTCGCCCCGGAATGCAGCGTCTACCCGTCTGGCACCGTTTTCGCGGTCCCGCCGCGGACGCCGGGGTCGCGTGGCCGCGCGCCGAGCGTCTTCCGGACCGAATCCGAACCGCAGTCGATCACCGAGCTTGTCGGCGGATTGACCGCCGATGCGTGGCAGACGGTCGCGTTTCGCGACATCGACGGCGGTCAGCTCGTCTCGCGGTTCGCGTTCGTGCGGGTAATCGCCGCCAACCCGATCGAGCACCTCCGCCAAGCACCTCGCGAGGAATGGTTGATCGTCGAGTGGCCCGAAGGTCACGAGCATCCCAGCGACTACTGGCTCAGCAACCTGCCAGCTGACACCGAGCTCGAGCAGCTCGCCCGCCTCGCCCGGTTGCGGTGGATGATCGAGCTGGACTACAAGCAGCTCAAGGGCGAGCTCGGTCTTGACCACTACGAAGGCCGTAGCTACCTCGGCTTTCACCACCACTGCTCGCTGGTGACGGCCGCCCACGGCTTCTTGACGCTGGAGCGGCAGAACCCAAATCGCCAGCGGCCGGACTGACACTCCCGCAAGCGGTGCTGCTCCTGCAGCCCGTCTGGAAGTGCTGGACCGGCCGCTGCTCCACCTGCCGGCAGCCGGTTACCCTCGACGCTCTCCCGCTGCGCCGCCCACTCAAACGGGAGTAACACGACCTACCAGAGCACTACTAAGCTCGCGTCAGCTTTTACAGCACTCTTGAGACGCAACCCTGCGATCAGACCGGCCCTGCAACTCGCCAAAACGGGGGGTCGCTTCATTGACCGCCCACGGGTGGCGTGCCCTACTCGTGCCTACGCATCGTCCGTCGCGCGCCGGGTGGTGCCACGCGTCCGAACGACATCGCGCTCAGTGGTGGTTTCCATGCGACTCGACAGCAGGACCACGGCCAGAGCCGGTCACACGGCGAGCTGCTGCTTTCGCCTGAACCCGACACTCGGCCGTCCGGCTTCCATGCCTTCTCGGTTGATCGAGATCCGGGAGCGCGTCCGATGACCGATCGACCACCGCACGGTTCCAGCCGATGCGAATGGGCTCGCATCCGACATCGGGCGCGCGTCTCACAACCCAAGGATCAACGAACACCGGCGGCGAGAGCGGAAGGGCGCAGTGCGCGGCTCCGACTGGGCCATACTGAGGGCACCACGTCGGCCGCACCTAGACGTCGCCGGACGCGAATCAGCTCTAGCCGGCAGGGATCACGTGGCTCGAGGTCGGTCCGATCCGGATGGTGATCGTGATCGCGCCGGCCAGCCGGATTGAGTAGCCGTCGTAGTAGGTGCCACGCGGTGCGGTGAGCGTGATCGCGATCTTGTGCCGGCGTAGCGCGGTCAGGGGAATCGAGCCGGTGGCCAGCGCGCTCAGCCCGTATGTGTCGCCGAGCAGCGGGCCGGGACAACGTGTCCGCAGCGGCGAGAACGCTTCGTACTTCGGTCAACCGTCCGCGGGCCACATGTAGCTCGAGCTGACCCGGCCCGAGGGGGGCGTCGTCAGAGCACAGCGCGCCGCCCTGCGCGTTGACCTGACGCAGCCACCCACCGTTGGACCAGTCCGCCGATGGATCGATCGTGACCCCGGGGGTGACGCCGCGCGCCCTGGAGCTCGTGGATCAGCTCCCCGGTCGAGAGGCGCGCTGGCGCATTGATGTCGATCAAGCCGCGCGCTCCGGCGGGTCGTGGCGTGATCGTCATGGTGCCTGTCATGCCGCACGCGCCCAGCCGACCGCAGGCCGCCGCGCCGGGCAAGTCGCCGACCGGGACACCCCCGGGCCCCATGGCTCCTGACGCCAGACTCGTCGGCGGGATTCTCGGTTCGTTCGGTGTCGCGCTGGATGGTGTTCGAGCACGGCTCGTGGAGATCGTCGGCGAAGAGAAGATGCGTCGTCGGTTGAGGGACAGGTGCCGTTCACGCCTCGGGCGAGGAACGTGCTCGAACTGTCGGTCCGTGAGGCGTTGAGCTTCGGGACGGGCGTCGGTCCCGAGCACATCCTGCTGGCGATCGTGCGCGAGCAAGAGAGCGTCGCGGTGCGGATTCTCGGCGAGGCGGGCGTCTCGCCGGACGGGGTCCGCACTGCGGTGATCGACTCGCTGCCGGCTAACATGGCGGAGGTGGGTGTGTCTGGTTTTGAGCGGTTCACCGAGCGGGCTCGGATGGCTGTTGAGCTCGCGGAGACCGAGGCACGTGAGCGGAAGTTCAGCCATGTCGGCACCGAGTCGCTGCTGGTCGGGCTCTTGCGCGAACAGGAAGGACTCGCCGCTCGGGTCCTTGAGGCCCACAACGTCGATCTTGAGCGGGCTAGAACCGGGGTGCTGGAGCGCGTTAAGCCTGGCGAGGGGCGTGGGCCCGGCCCGATTCCGTTCACGCCGCGCGCCGAGGAGGTGCTCGAGCGCGCGCTGGACGTGGACTGTGGCCTCCGCGACCATGTCGGCACCGAGGACATCCTGCTTGCGCTCGTTAGCGTCAACGAGGCCGAAGCGATCACCGTGCTGCGTGGCTTCGGTGTCGAGCCAGATCAGATCCGCGATGCTGTGATTGCAGAGCGTTCGGGTCCGGGAGTGCGGCGACTGGTGCCGCGATCGCGCGCGCGGGGCTATGGTCGGCGCATGAGCATCGGCGATCCGCTGCATCCCGCCGTCGCCTCGGTGTCCGAGACGCCGGTTCCTGAGAGCGGCTTCGGAGTCGCGGTTGCGCCCGGCGGAGATGTGCTCAGGTTGTTGATGAGCGCGGCTGCGCGTGCCCTTGAGGGCGGGCGCACGGAGATGACCATGCGTGATCTGTTGCTCGCGCTCGTGCGAGACGAGGATGTCGGGCCCGTCTTGGCAGCGCTTGGCGTGCAGGAGGCCGCGATCCTCGCCGCCTTCGATCGCCGCGCGACTCGTGAAGAGCCACCCGAGGCGACCGCGCAGGGCTGACCCCCCGAGCCGGTGTGCTCTGCCTGGCCCGCGGCATGTACAAGAATCGCTGATCAGAGCGGACTCAGCGCCCCACACGCGCCGGTCTGCAGCGGAGCCGGCGTCTCAGCCACGGAACCTCATCTGCAACGGATCGCGACTGCTCCTCTCGCGGCGACGGACCGCCGTGGCGATCGCCTTCTCGGCCAAGTACTCGCGCCCGCGCCGTAGAGCCGACGCGGCACGCGCAGCCGAGAGCGATCGTCCGCCACATCGGCGGTTGGGCGCGGATCTGGCCATCGCAACGTCGCCTAAGCAATCACGTGACACGGCGCGGCTTCGGGGCGGAAGCGATCGTGCGAACCGAGTGATGAAGCACCGATGGGATTGCCGACGGGCCGAGCCGAGCGTCGATCCCGGCGCTCAAGCGCGAGGCATCCGCCTCCGGGCCCATCCGACATCCGGCTGAGCAGCGCTGTGAGCTGGCTGGGAGCCTTTGTCGCCGATCGCACGCAGCGGCGCTCGAGGTCGTGTAAGCGAATAGGCTCACGCATCGCGCGCGTCGCTGGCGTCTGCCAGTTGCGCGGATAGCCGGCCGAGTTTTGCGTTCACCGCTCGTAGTTCGTCCTCCGTCGACGAGTCGTCCGGAGTGATCCACCCGCTGGCCGTGGCTGAGCTTCTCGAGGATGTCTGTCATCTCGGTGCTGCCCGCGGCATCAGCAGCGCGATCGACTTGCCCACGATCTCTTTCGCCGTGTAGCCGTACATTTCCTCGGCGGCCCTGTTTCAGCTCGTGATCACCCCGTCCAGCGTCTTGCTGGTGATCGCGTCGTCCGACGAGTTGACGATCGACGCCAAATGCGCGACCTCGGCCTCGGTCGCGTGCGCGCGGGATACTTGTCGTGCGATCGACGACGCGCCGATGACCGCGCCTGTGCGGTCGCAGATCGGTGAGACCGTGAGTGAGATCAGGACGGTCGTCCCGTCTCGTCTCCGGCGAGTCGTCTGGAAGTGATCCACCCGCTGGCCGTGGCTGATCTTCTCGAGGATGTCTGTCATCTCGCTCGTTCAACGGCGACGTGACCGACTGCGACGATGCGATCGCATCGTGGCGGAGCACTCGTCCTGTCGCGGCGGTCGCGCCGACTCGTGCTGGGCGAAAGCGGTCACGTCGCCACGGGGGCTGATCGTTTGCTGCGCGCGTCGGGATGGCTCCTCCGCAAGCACTCGGCCGTGCGTCCTGGCCCTCCGGCGAGCAGCTAACGCCGGACGCCGTGTGGCCGCGGCGCGGCCGCCCGGCACCGCGGTTTCGCGTGCATTGCGGGGCGCGTTGAGCGCCGGGCATCTCGTCTGCCTGAGCGAGCGCCGGGGCTGTGCGACTTTGTGCGGGGCAGGGTGTTGGGGACGGGCGTCGAAATCACGGCCGATGGTAGAAGCTGGGTGCCGCGTGTCGTGGGACGTCGGCGAGAATTGGCAGCCGCGATGTCGGTTAGCGTCGTGGCGGCTGACGTGGTGCTCTACGCTCGCGAGGCGCCGACCCGTGTCACCGTCTGTTATTGCGTGTCTTAGCCTGCGACGGAACGGGCGCCTGTCCATGGTTCTTCGGCGGCGATCGGCAGCGAGGCTTGCGCCGTGCTCGCATAGCGGTATGGCCTTGGTGCTCTGCCGGGCCTCGGGTGCGTGTCGGGAGTTTCAGCAATGAGATTCGGTTCGTAATGCGCGGTTGGGGTCGCCTCGATCTCGGCGTCGATTTGGGGACCGCTAACACGGTCTTGTGCGTCGTTGGGAGCGGGAAACTGCTGTCGGAGCCGACCGTGGCGACCGTCGATGCCGGTATGGATGAGTTGCGCACGCTCGGGGTCGAGGAGTTCCAGACCGTCGGCGGTTCTGCGGAGGGGACTTATGCAGCTCGCCCGCTGAAGGACGGTGTGGTTGCGGATGTGAGTGCGACGGCGGAGATGTTGCGTCGGTTCATCTGTCAGCTGCAGCGAGGCCGCTGGGGGCATCCTCGTGTGGTTGCGTGCGTGGCGAGCGGCGCGAGCCGCTTGGAGCGGCGGGCGGTCGCAGAGGCATGTCTGTGGGCCGGTGCGCGCGAGGCGCACCTGATCGAGGCGCCGGTCGCTGCGGCGCTCGGCGCGGGACTGCCTGTTGAGCAGCCGACCGGCTCGATCGTGCTCGACATCGGTGCCGGCCTCAGTGAGGTCGCGGTGATCGCGATGGGTGGGATCGTCGCCTCGCGGTCGATCCGTGCTGGCGGCGATCACCTCGATGAAGCAATTGTCAGGTATCTCAAGCGCTGCCACAAGCTGCTGATCGGCAAGCAGGCGGCCGAGCGGATCAAGCTCGAGATCGGCTGTGCAGTTGCGCAGAATCGAGAGCTCGTCACCGAGATCCCCGGCCGCGATCTGGCCTCGGGGTCCCTCAGGACGCTGCGGCTCACCAGCGAGGAGATCCGCAGAGTGCTCGATCAGCCGCTCTGCTCGATCCTCGAGCTGGTCAACGACGCGCTCGATGACGCCCCACCGGAGCTCGCCTGGGACGTCGTTGAACGCGGCGTCGTGCTGGTGGGAGGCGGCGCGCTGCTACCCGGGCTGCCTGAGAGAGTCCACCAGCAGACGGGCATCGCTGCTTTTGTTGCGGCGTCCCCGCGCGCGTGTGCCGCACTCGGCGCTAGCACATCACTGCAGACGCTGGACCAAATGGCACGCCGCCGATCGTCGGTCTCTGCCGCGGTCCCGTTCAGCACGCCGGCCGGTGTGAGGTGACGCCGCGGCCGTCGCAGCACCTGCCCACAACAGCAGGCGACCGGCGATCTCCAGGCATCGATCTCCAAGCCGCTGAACAGAAGGCGTCGAGGCCGAGTGGCAGCGCGACAAGTGAGGCCATTACCGCGCCGACTGGCGGCTTCGCCGGCGATCGCCGTCGGTTCCGCTGGGCTTGTGGATCTCGTAGGCGAGCGCTGGGAGCCCAGCCGACTCCGGCGCCCCGGAGAAGGAGCCCGCGGGGGCTCGGGCAGCGCGCGCATCGGATGCCCAGTGGATCCCGGACACCGGCACACGAAGCAGCGCGCGCCATGTCAGCGGCCCGGTCTGCCCGGTCGCCGGGATACCGTGGCGAGCCTGAAAGAGCCGGAGGTTCCGGCGCGTCTCGGAGGCAAACGTGCCGGTCCGTCGCCGAGACGGGATCGCGGTCTTGAGCAGCTCCTGCATCCACAGGACCATGTCTCCCCGCGAGCCGTAGCGGAGCACCGGGACCCGGAGGAGGAGAGTGGAGCGACGCTGGCATATAGGCCGCTGACCGCCGGCCAGAACCCGTTGGCGGAGGTCCAGGCGTAGTCCCACCAAGAGAGGCCACCGGCGTGGTAGGCAACCGACAAACCGCGAAACAGCGAGATCTGACCGGCACTCGAGGTATCGGTCTGTCCGAGCGGGCGAATCGGCCGCCGATACATGCCGTTGTCGATATAGGTGTGGCAGTACACGGCGCCGACGCTCGAGCCGATGTCATGCCAGTACATCTGCGGCAGATTGAACGTCGCGCCGCCATGCCCGAGGAACACCGAATAGGGAAACGCCGGGTGGTAGTCCACATACGGAAACGACGCAAGCCCAACCGGATAGCGGCCTCCGACCGCCCCGCGCAGAGCGTCGATGTACCGTTGCGCGGCGCCGTAGCGCCCCTCGTACTCGGCTTCGGCATCGATCACCAAGCAGTCAGCCCCATCGCGGACCGCTTGGGCTCCGATCCGCGCCTCGGTCAGCGGATTGCTGCCATACACGTACTGCCAGGCGCAGACACGCACCCCGTAGCGGTGGATGAAGCACACCAGCCGGCGGCTGAACTGCGACCAGTAGCCCGTGCCGTCCCCTGACTTCACGAACAGGGTCTGTATCCCGTTCGCGCTGGCGCGCTTCGCGATCGCCGTGGGATTCCCGCCCTCTGAGCGGCTCACGTACCAGATCCACATGCCGCGCCCGTCAAACGGACCCGCCGCGGCGCGCGGCGCCTGCACGCAACCGAGCGCGAGCGCCACGGCACACAGGAGGATCGCAACCGAGAACCGGACAGCCAAGGCCGGAGAGGGTAGGCAGCGACGACGGCGGGCGCGAACCGCGAACGATCGCTTGCAGGCCGCTCCGGCAGGGAGCTCTCCAGACGGCGTTGGCGACCTGTGCCGCGCGCAACAGGGCCTCGCGGTAGGCCTGCCAGCGCAGAGCACGGTCAGCTCTTCGTGCGCCGCCTCTCACGCCTGCATTCACCGGCGGGTCCTTTGCGACCCGCCAGCGTGGCGTGCCTGGCTGCTGTACCTTCGCCTGGCGCAAGTTCCCGTGCAGCTGAGTCTAAGCGGCGGTCGCCTCCTGAGCGAGTTCTCGCTCGAGCACGGTGGCCTGTGGACCGGAGGCCCGGCGGGTCCTCGCAAGCTTGGTGCTGCGCGACAGGGGGTGGCCATGAGGTCACGTGAGGGTTCGCGGGATTGTGAGCAATGCGCAGGAATTGGCGCTATTCTGAGTGTGAGGGTATGGAAGCCGAGCGTAGGACCGGGGTTTATGCACGTGCCGTGCGCGGCGTGCGGCGGCTGGCCCGGCTGGCCGCAGAAAGCGACGAGGGCGATGTCGTTCGCGAGGCGCTGGTGCGCGAGCTGCGGACCATGCTTAACCTCGAGAGCGTGACGATCGTTACATGCGATCAGGCGGCGCGCCACCCGGGGGAGTTCGCCGAGGCGACTGAGATTGAGGAGGGTCATCGCGCCGCGGATCGTGGGCGAAGCGTTGTGCTCGAGCTGCGCTCGCCGGCAAGAACGCACCAGGGGGTGGTCCTGCTGGCCCGCGAGCCGGACGGCCTCGGAGCGGATGAGGTCGCGGCCGCGGCCGCGCTGGTCGACGTCGCGTCGGTCGTGCTCGGGCTGCTTGGCGAACGTCACGAAGCGGCGATCGACGAGCTGACAGGCTGTCTGAACCGCCGCCCCGCGCTCGCGCGGTTAGGCGAGGAGCTCGCTCGCGCACAGCGGAGCCGCTCGCTGGTTTCCTGCCTGATGCTCGATGTCGACAACCTCAAGCAGATCAACGATACGTTTGGGCACCTTGAGGGCGATCGGGTTCTGCGCGAGGCCGGCGCGAGCATGCGCGGCGAGCTGCGGGCGTACGACCTCGCGGCCCGGTACGGCGGTGATGAGTTCCTCGTTCTGCTGCCCTCCACCGAGGAACGTGAAGCGGTCCAAGCCGGCGCGCGCATAACGGCCGCGGTGGGCCGCATAAGATCGCCAGCTAACACGATCGCGCCGGTCAGCGTGACGTTCGGAGCAGCGACCTCCCGCGCGGATGACGTGCCGGCCACCCTGTTGCAGCGCGCCGACCAGATGCTGCTCCACGCCAAGAACCGCACGCGCGCGTACGACCCGCCGAGCGGTGAGACCCAGACAGACGCATAGTCATGATCACCGCACCCGAGACCCGAGCTCACGGCCGTCGGTAACCGTGCTTACCCGACGTGAGCCGACTGCCCGGCCGAGGCTGAAGCCGCGCTTGAGCGGCGGATCAGGCCAGATAGCCTCACAATGAGAATGAGTGGACACGCGACGCTGGCTTCGCCACTTTGTGCCGGGAGGTTTTTCCGGCGCAGCGAAACGTCGCACACGGGCCCAAGGCAAGCCAGCAGATGAGCTCGTCGACCAGCCGCGGCCGCCACGATCATGTCGCCCGGGCGATCGGCCCAACACACGCCCAGTACACCCCGCCGGGTGGCCCAGCCCGCCCCACGCCGTCCGATGAGCACGCCCTGCTCCACGAGCTGTGGCAGATCAGCCACTTTGGCTGGATACCGGAAGCTACGATCCGTCGCAGCCTGACCATCGGCGGCGTCCAGGAGATCCCCGCAGCCGCCCTGGCAGAGCGTCTGTCGCAATTGGTGGAGCACGGGTCGGTCGAGCAGCGCCACAGCGACGCCGGCGCCGGCGAACGCGAGTGGCGCCTGACCGACACCGGCCGAAACGCGTTGAGCTGCTGAGCAGCCCCAGCTCTCGTGCGGTCTACTCGAAGAAGAGGTCCAGCGCGTGCAGGTCGGGGCCTCCCTACGACCTCGGCGCGCGAGACGTCGAGATCCGCAGAGTGATCGCGCTCGGCCACACGAACGGCGAGATCGCCTCGACCCTCCGTCTGAGCGTTCGCACGGTCGAGGCCCATCGGTCGCACATCCAGCAGAAGACGCGGCTCACGAGTCGAGCCGAACTGGTCGCCTACGCGCGCGGCCACGGTCTGCTCTAGCGCTTGGAGGTTGGGTCGCCCCTGCGTCTGGTTGGCGCGACGGAGCCTCCTCGCGGCCTGAGGCGTCCTTCCGCCGTCAAGTAGGCGCACCTCCCCGCGGCAACGTCGGCGCACGGGGAGGCGGCGCTGGTCAAGAACCGCGCCCACACGACCACGACCGCCATCGGCAGCTAATCCTTCCCGTCATCGCGGGATTCGTCGAAGCTGGGGCCGTGCCAGCCTCGCAACCCGGCATTCTTCAAGCCCAGCAGCGACGCTGTCGACCACGCGGGTAGGGCGGCGCCGCGGGCTCGGGGGCGAGATGAACGCTGGTGCCGCCCACATCCAACGGTCGGCCTTTGCTCAACCGAGGTCGTCGCAGCAGATTGCGCAGCTTCGGTCGGTGCGGCGCTTGATCAGCACAACAGATCTGGCGGGTATCTGGCGGTTGGCGCTCTTCGGAGGTGCGGCATCTGTGGCGCTCCTCGGCCTCCCAGATGTGCCTGCCGGAGAGGGAGGTCTAGCGGATCGTGGGCGATCCGCCCGAGTTGCTTTACGGCGATCTACGGATCGAGCATGCGGGTTTGAGCGCTTGCTCGCGGCGTGCGCCGGGGCCGATACCCCTATTGGCTCGGGTGCCGTTGCTGCTTCGGCGGCACAGTGGACGATGTCTCGTCGTCGGATTTGGTTTGGGCGGCGTCCTTTGGGTGATGCGGTCAAGGAGATGGAGAAAGTGGAAAACGTGAAAACTCGCCCTCGCCGGCGTCTCGCCAGAACGATCTTGATCGTGCCGGCCTTGGGGATCGCGTTGATCGCTCCCGCGGCTCCGGCGGCGGCGTCCGGCGCTCACGTCGGCCGCGTGAGCTCCGTGTCCGCGTCCGCCAAGGCGCTTCCGTCGGCGCCGTTCCGTCGTTCCCCCCAGCGGTGGAGGGAATACGGCCGTAAAGTCGGAATCCGTACCGGCTAGACAAAGGGAAGCTGTCTGCTGATGGACCGCGATGTCAACGCGATCGCGAGGGTGGAGGCTTCCGGCGTCGGCGGCGTCCGTCGGAATCGGGCGCGCTTCATGAGGAGGTTCTGCCCATGCCGGGGCGGTGATCGCCCACCAGCGAAGCCGACCTCGACGAACCCCTTGGGAAGCGTGAGATGAACGATATTCCGGCTCCTGCGGCGCTGGCCAACCAACGGCAAACGGGGCGGCTGCCGGGGTGCCGGCAAGGCTGAATTGGTTTCGGGATCTGGTGTTCGGGACGACAGGGCAACGGGAATGGCGGTGATCAGCGGCTCGCCGATCGCGATGCAGCGCGATGACGAGCGCCACGGAACTCGTCAGGGGTCGGGACCCCGCGCATCCGTATCTCTCGGCGTTGGGGACTCGTCTCCGGCAAGGGGAATTCCGCGGCGCGATGGCGGGGAGTTGCGCAGCCTGCCGGTAGCAGCTACGGGCTCCTCGACGTCGCCAGTAGTAGTAATTACGGCTCTTTGGGCCGGACGCTCAAGGATTCCTAGCAACCTGCCGATGGCGGGCGCATCGGTCGAAAATGGCAAACCTGTCGCAAGGCAGGGACGCAAAGCCAGGGGTCTCGTCCCTATCGCGAGATAGCTCGGTTGCCGGCGCCACAAGCCAAGTCTCTTTGACAGAAGAGCGCAACCCGGGGGACTACCATGACCTCGTTCGTCGTCGGGCGCCTTCGCCCGAGTGAAGTCCGCTTCCGCGTGATCACCACCGTTGTTGCCGTGATAGTCGCGGCGCTGACGTGGGTACTCGTCACGGGCCCACCGGTCAAGTCAGCCTCCGGCGCCGTGCCGCCCCTCGGCTCAGTTCCAGCCTCGTCCACCAGCGGCCCCACGATTTCTGCCATGTCGCCGGAGCTCGCGCGCATCGCGGGCAGCCATCCTCGCCGTCTGGTTGAGGCGATCATTCAGCTACGCGACGGCGTAAACGCGATCCAAGGGCGCGCCCTGGTTCGCTCGCTCGGTGGGAGGCCGGGATTGGAGCTGCGCATCATCAACGGTCTCTCGGCGCGCCTAGCCGCGGGCGCCGCCCGCCGGCTTGCCGAAAGTCGGCTGGTACGCGCGGTGTCGCTCAATGCCGTGATCAGAGAGAGCACGATCGTCAACCTCGACCCGAAGAACCTGGCGACGGTCTTCAACCAGTCAGTCCGCGCCACGAGCCTATGGAACCGCAGCACCGGCAAGGGTGTAGGCGTGGCGGTGATCGATACCGGGATCACCGGCAGCGGCCCAGATTTCAGGACCTCTCAAACGGCCTCGACCTCTCGGGTCATCGGTTCCGCGGTGGTCGATCCGAACGCGATCACCGCGGGCGACACATACGGCCACGGGACTGTCGTCGGCGGCCTGATCGCAGGCAACGGCGGCAACCGCGATGCAGGCGACCCAGAGCGGGGGAAGTACGCTGGTAGCGCTCCCGATGCCAGCCTTATATCGATCAAGATCGGCGACGACAGTGGCCAGGCAACAACGCTAGACGCGATCTACGGGCTGCAGTTCGCCGTCGACCATAGGGACGATTACAACATCGGTGTGATCAACATGTCGTTCCGGGCGACCTCGGCCGAGTCGTACCGGACAGACCCCCTCGATGCGGCGGCGGAGCAGGCGTGGTTCGACGGGATCGTGGTGGTCGCGGCGGCCGGAAACCTCGGCACAGCGTCCGGTGCCGTCTCGTACGCGCCCGGCAACGATCCGTACGTGATCACGGTCGGCGCAGTCGACGACCAGGGCACAAGGTCTCCTGTCGACGACGTCGAGACCAGCTGGTCGAGCCGGGGTGACACGCAGGACGGGGTCGCGAAGCCCGACGTACTTGCTCCGGGGAATCACATCGTCTCGACGCTCGCCCCGGATAGTGCGTTCACGACTCTCTGCCCAAGCTGCATCGTCGGCGGCTCCTACTTTCAGGCTAGCGGCACGTCGCTGGCAGCTCCGATCGTCTCGGGCGTCGTCGCGGACCTCCGCGCCGCGCATCCGAACTGGACGCCGGACATGGTCAAGGGTGCGATCGTCAACACCGCGCTCCCGGTTTCCGGTGACGGCAGCGAGCTGAATGCGTACTGGGCGTATTGGGCCTTCGGGGACCAGCTCGACTCCAATCGCGGACTTACTCCGAACGACCTGATCAACCCGAACGCCGGCACGATCGACCCCACCCTGGCCAGTTGGAGCGCGGCCAGTTGGAGCGCGGCGACCTCGCCGCTGCTGGCGAGCTGGAGCCTTGCAAGCTGGAGCTGTGGCGACTGCTCGTCCGACGGCAGCGGCAGCGTCAATCCGACCCTCGCCAGCTGGAGCATTGGCTGGGCCACGATGTGGGGCTAGGCGATGAGCGTGATTGGCAGCATCACAGCCGTCCGCAGGATGCCCGCGTGGCGGCCGCTGGTGGACCGGGTCAGACGCTCGCGGCCATACCGGATCTCGTCGGGTGAGCTGGCGATCTGGAGCCTCAACGGCCTGATGATTTCCGCAGGCGCGGTTCTGTTCGCGGCGGGGGCGCGCGGCGCTCAGCCGATCGTTGCATCGATGCGCTTGCCGTTCTGGGCGTTGCTGATCGGGTTTGCCGCCGCCGAGCGGTGCGTCGTTCATGTTCATTTCCGTCGCAGTGCTCACTCGATGTCGCTCGGCGAGATCCCGCTCGTGTTCGGCTTGTTGTTCGCGAGCGGTCAGGACGTGATCATTGCGGCCGTGCTTGGGCGGCTCGTGGTCCTGGCGCTGCATCGCAAGCTGCCGCCGATCAGGCTTGCGTTCAATTTCGGTCAGTTCTTCTTCGGGAGCTGCATCGCGGTGCTCGTGTTCCATGGGATTGCAGGCTCGGCGACCGCGATCGATCCGCGCGTGTGGGCGGCTGCGGCGGTTGCCGTGGCATCGAACTCGGTGGTGGCTGTGCTGCTGATCAGCCTCGCCGTGTCGCTCTCGGAACGTGTGCTCAGCCCCCGGCAGGTGGCCGTGATGCTGTGCACCGATCTCGCGGTGGTCACCGCCAACACGAGCCTCGCGCTGTCCGCCGCAACGCTCGTCTACCACGACTGGAAAGCTGGCGTCCTGCTGGCGGTTCCCGTCGCCGGAATGTTCATTACCTACCGTGCGTATCTCTCAGAGCGACAGCGCCATGAGCGGGTCGAGTTCCTGTATGGAGCGGCGCGTGCTCTGTCGCAAGCGCCCGAGATCGGCACGGCGCTCGCGGGACTGCTGGCGCAGGCCGTCGAGGCGTTCCGGGCGGAGGTCGCGGAGATCATCTTCTTCCCCCCAGATGGCAGCGAAGCGCTGCGCACCACCGTCCGGGCGAACGGGCCTCTGGGCGCACTGGAGGGGGTGGAGCAAGGTATTGCCGAGGAGTTCCGCTCGGTGATCGAGCAGCAGCAGCGGGGTGCCTGCGCGACGTCCGACCTTTCCGATTGCCGCCTGGCGGAGTATCTCGAGTCACGTGAGCTCGCCGACGGGATGTTCGCGCTGCTGAAGGGAGAGCGGTGGATCGGCGCGCTGATGATCGGTAATCCGTCAGGTGTCGTCGACTGCTTCTCGCCGGAGGACTTGAAACTGTTCGAGTCGCTCGCGAACAACACCAGCGTCGCGCTTGAGAATGATCGCCTCGGGCAGGCGGTCTGGCAGATGAAAGAGCTCCAACGCGAGCTCAGACATCAGGCCTCGCACGACCCACTCACCGAACTTGCAAACCGATCATTGTTCACTGACCGCGTGGCCGATGCGCTTCAAAACGGCAACGCAAGCGTGTCGGTGATCTTCATCGACATCGACGACTTCAAGACCGTCAACGATAGCCTTGGCCATGGCGCCGGCGACGAGTTGCTGATCGCGGTCGCGCATCGTCTGCGCGATTGCGTACGACCCACCGACACGGTCGCGCGGTTGGGCGGCGACGAGTTCGCGATCATGCTCGAGCGGATCAGCTCAGGGGATGAGGCCGTTGAGGTGGCCGAGCGCGTCATTCGCAGTCTTGGGGAGCGATTTGCGATCAGCGGACACAACATCGCCGTGCACTCAAGCGCGGGCATCTCCACGGGCAACCGCGGCGGCATCGCTGCTGAAGAGTTAATTCGCAACGCCGACGTGGCCATGTACCGGGCCAAGCAGGCGGGCAAGCACGGTTATGAGCTGTTCGAGCCGGGCATGGAGGTATCGGTACTCAGACGTCACGGCCTCAAGCAGCGCCTGAGGGAGGCCGTCAGGGAAGAGTCCTTCATCGTCCATTACCAGCCGATCGTGGCGCTGGACACGGGCGAGGTGGTGGCCTGCGAGGCACTCGTCCGATGGCTCGACGGGCCGCGCGGACAGATCCATCCCCAGTACTTCATCCCGCTCGCCGAGGAAATGGGCGTGATCGTCCCCGTCGGTCGCTTGGTCCTCCAACAGGCGTGCCGGGACGCGCAGCGCTGGGGGTGCGACTGCGCCGCTCCGCCGGCGGTCCACGTGAACCTCTCACCAGTCGAGCTTCGAGACCCCGACTTCCTCGCCGGCGTCGGTGCCGCGCTCGAACAAAGTGGACTCAGCCCGGGAAGGCTTGTGCTCGAGGTCACCGAGAGTGTCGTACTGCAAGAGCCGGAGAAGAGCATCGTGACCTTGAATGAGCTGCGCAAGCTCGGACTCGGGTTGGCTTTGGACGACTTCGGCACCGGCTACTCGTCGCTGAGTCACCTGCGCTCGCTCCCAATCGACTGGCTGAAGATTGGAAAACCGTTCGTGGACGGCCTTGAGCAAGGCGGGTTCGACCGCTCGTTCATCGGGATGATCTTGGAGCTCGCCGCCCGCCTGGACATGGATCTCGTCGCCGAGGGGATCGAGTCGGAAGGACAGCTCGTATCGCTGCGCGAGCTCGGCTGCAGGTTCGGACAGGGCTTCTACCTCGGCCTGCCCGCCGCGCTCGAGGGGGCTGGCAGCGCACCATCTGTCAGCCCGGTCGCAGCTTTCGCTCCCCGGCCCGGGATCATGCGGCGCCCACGCCGACAATTGCAGACAGCGCAATCGGACCCGGCCGCCGAGCGAGTCTGACTCGCGAGGTCCGAGGGATGCTGAACAGCAGCTCGCAGCGACTGCGGTGTACTGACTCGAATCGATGCTGCGGCGTAGTACGGACAAGGAGCGGGCTTATTGCTCTCAGGAGTGCTCTGCCCCGGTCGATGCGAGCACTAGTCGTCAATCACTTGGGCATGGACGTCCACCCCACCGAGGAGAGGACAACGGGATGTTTCATGCTCATGCTCATACTGATCACCGTCTGCACCGTAGTTTGAGGGCGATCGCGCTTGTGCCGGCCGTCGCGCTGGCTTTGATGCTGCCCGCGGCGCCCGCGCAGGCGTCGTGTGACACCAATGCGATTGGGATCGCGCACTCCAATGGGACTGCGGCGGTCGCAGCCACTGATGCTTGTGCACCGGCGTACGGCCAGCCGGCCGGCGCTGGCACGGGCCGTAAGGTCGGCTGAGCTGGTACGGGAAGGGTCTCGGCCAGAAAATGGACCACGACCGTGCAGGCGACCGGGCTCCGGTACGTGCCATTCCGCGGCGGTTTGTCGACTTTACGGTGTTGACGGCGGTAGCGGCGGTGGGGGCCATGGTGGCCGTTGGCTGGGCGGTGGGCGGGCGTGTGGAGACGCCGGTGCGTTTTTGGCTGTTGGCGTTTTTCGTGTTGGCGGGGGAGTTGTTGCCGGTCGCGGTGCCGCGGCGTCATGGCCTGGATAAGGTGACGATCTCCGCGGCGTTCGCGTTCGCCATGCTGCTCTGCGCTGGGGTGCTGCCAGCGTGCGCAGTGTACGCGGCGGCGGTGATGATCGTCGATCTCTGGGAGCGCACGGCCCCGGTCAAGGTGGTGTTCAACGCCGCGCAGTATGTTCTGTCGCTGGCCGGCGCGGGCGCGGTGTTGGTGCTCTCCGGGGCTGGACCTCCTGTCGCCCTTCACGCTGCTGTGCTGCCGGCGATCCTGCTCGCCGCAGTGGCTTGCTTTCTGATCAACCACGTGCTTGCCGGGACGGGCGCAGCGCTGCTGGCAGGCCTGCCGGTCGGGCGCTACCTGGTCGACGACATCGCATTTCACGCGTTAACGGCTGGCTGCCTGCTCGCGCTCGCGCCTGGAATCATCGCGTCGTCGCAGACGAGCGTTGCGCTCATCCCCGTCGCGTTCGTACCCGTGCTGGCGATCTACTTTGCTGGCCGCCAGGCCGGGATCAATGCGCACCGCGCACTCCACGACCTGCTCACCGATCTACCGAACCGCTGGCTCTTCACCGACAGCGTGACGAACGCGTTGGAAGCGGCGGAGCACACACAATCGGGCGCGGCGGTGATGATCGTCGATCTCGATGACTTCAAGTCGATCAATGACACGCTCGGGCACCAGTTCGGCGACCGCGTGCTGCAACTGATCGCACCGCGCCTCGCCGCGGCGCTCGGTCCGCGGGGGGTGCTGGCGCGGCTCGGGGGTGACGAGTTCGCCGCCGTCGTGCAAGGCGTGGGCAACGAGACCGATGCGCTGCGGTGCGCCGAGCAGCTGCTGGAAGCGCTGCAGCGCCCGTGTGAGATCGACTCGATGGTGCTGCACGTCGGCGGGAGCGTCGGCGTCGCGTGCTACCCGCAGCACGGCAGAACCGTCAGCGAGCTGCTGCGGCATGCCGACGTCGCCCTGTACTGCGCCAAAGCGGAGCACGCGACCTGCGCCGTCTACGCCAAGGACCACGACGATCACAGCATCGATCGGCTTGGGCTCGCGGCCCAGCTGCGCCGCGGGATCGAGCGAGGCGAGCTCGTCGTCCACTACCAGCCGAAAATACCGCTCAATGACGCCAACACCTGCGGGGTTGAGGCGCTCGTGCGCTGGAATCACCCCCAGCTCGGGTGCATCGGCCCGGACGCGTTCATTCCACTCTCCGAGCAGGCCGGCCTGATCAAGGGAATCACCGAACTCGTGCTCGAGGCCGCACTGCGTCAATGCCGGACATGGCGCACGGGCGGGCTCGACATCCGCTTCTCGGTCAACGTCTCGACCCGCACCCTGCTCGATCACGACCTCCCCGCGACGATCCGCACCCTGCTGGACCGCTATGCCGTGCCACCGGCGTCGCTGCAGCTCGAGATCACCGAGAGCCGGTTCGTCGCCGACCTCGGACGGGCGCGGACGGTGCTGCATGCGCTGCGAGCGATGGGCGTGACGATCGCGATCGACGACTTCGGCACCGGCTTCTCCTCACTCTCCCAGCTGCAACAGCTACCGGTCGATGAAATCAAGATCGACCGATCGTTCGTGATGGGGATGGAGACCGACGGTGACGACGCAGTGCTGGTCAGGTCGATCATCGAGCTCGGGCGCAACCTCGGCCTCCGCGTCACCGCCGAGGGAGTCGAGACCGCCAGCATCCAACGCACCCTACGCGAACTAGGCTGCGACTTCGCGCAAGGCTTCCACATCAGCCGGCCTGTCCCCCCCGAGGAGTGCCGGCGCCTGCTTGAAGCGATCCCACACCCGTTCGCCGGTACGCCCCCACGACTCGTGGCCGTCGGGACAGCGATGGAGCCGGCATGAGGCGATTCGTATTAACGGTCGCGCTCGGTGCAGCGGTATCAATCGCAGCGGCCCTGGGGCTGCCGGCGCCGGCCGAGGCGACCACGACCACAAGTCCATACGTCATCGTCTACCAGCACGGGGTTGGGAACGTGCCCAATGAGACGAGCACGCTTGAGGCCCTTTACGGCTTCACGGCGACGTTCGTCTACCAGAAAGCGCTGAAGGGGTTCGCCGCGAGCCTTACAAGCAAGCAGCTAAGCGGCCTCTCGGCGGACTCGGCGGTCAACTACATCACTCCCGACACGATCTTCACCGCGACCGGGATGGCGCCGCTCGCGTCGGGGGAGACGCTGCCCGTCGGGATCGAGCGGATCGGGGCTGCAACCAGCACCCAGGTCCATGGCCCAAGCGGCGTGAGCGTCGCCGTGCTCGACACCGGGATAGACCTCGCCAACTCCGACCTGAACGCCGTCAGCGGAATCAACTGCATCAAGAGCGGCCGCACCGCGCAGGACGACAACGGTCACGGCACGAACGTCGCCGGGATCATCGCCGCCAAGGATCAGGGCGCAGGGGTCGTCGGCGTGGCGCCCGGCACCAAGCTCTACGCGATCAAGGTGCTCGGCCCGACCGCTAGCGGCACACTGTCGCAGATCCTATGCGGGGTCAACTGGGTCACGGCCAACGCCGCAGCGCTGAACATCAAGGTCGCGAACATGAGCCTCATCGGTGCCGGCCAGAACGACAATAACTGCGGTAACACCAACAAGGATGCCGAGCACCAGGCGATCTGCAACTCGACCAAAGCCGGCGTCAGCTACGTCACCGCAGCCGGCAACAACGGCGCGAGCTTCGCCAACTACATCCCGGCGGCGTACCCGGAGATGCTCACCACGACAGCGATGAGCGACACCGACGGCAACCCCGGCGGGACCGGACCCGTCCCGGCCTGCGTCTCCGGGCAGAAAGACGACAGCTACGCAACCTACTCCAACTATGCCGTCTCCACAGCCGATCAGTCACACACGATCGCCGCCCCGGGCACATGCGTGATCTCCGACCAGCTCAGCGGCGGCCGCAGCACGTACTACGGCACCAGCCAAGCAACGCCGCACGTCGCCGGAACCGTCGCGCTGTGCCTCAACGACGGCGGCGTGCCCGGACCGTGCTCGGGTCTGACACCGGCGCAGATCATCGCGCGGGTACGCAGCGACGCCTCAACCAACGCCACCAACAGCAACGGCTTCAACGGCGACCCCTTCCACCCGATCGCCGGCCGGTACTACGGCAACCTCGTTAACGCCGCGGGCTATTAGCGAGAGCGTGGGCCCTGCCTCCCCCTGTCGCGGGACGTGCGACTCAGGCCGACGCAGCCGGTCCTGTCGTGGCCAGGCTGCGTGGATGGCGAGCGTCGTCAACATCAACGAGGTTCGCGAGGGTCATCTGGCGCTCGAGATTGAGTGGGTTGATCGGGCTCTGTTGACGCGTACCTCCCGGCGGCTGCAGGCGATCTGCGACGGCTTCGGGCAGGACTGCATCCAGGCATTCCTCGACCACTGGATCACAACCGATCCCAACCCTGTTGAGCGCGAAGATCGCGCCGCCGGCTATTGGTGGGAGCACTCGATGCGCTCGCGTCTTCCTCTGCATCTGCACCGAGGTCCGGATCGACCTCCGCTACAAGCACTCCCGCGTCAAGCAATTAACTCAGAGACGGCAGCGCGCTCCCGATCGACGCCGTGATCGACAAACCTAATGACCTCGATTTCCCGACCCGTCTTCACAACCTCCCCGAGCTGAGTTGGCTCGTCTACGACCCGCTCGCCGAGCGGCGCGACTGCTTTTGTCCTCGCGCGGGCGCACGTCGGGCTATCGCATTGGCGACCGACCAGTCACGCGAGAGCTTCAGAGACGCGCGACCGCATCTGTCCGATTCCAGCAGCGCGATGGTGGCGGTGTGGCATCAACGTCGTGGCTGCTTTCGTCCACGAGCGACAGTGCCGGCGGCGGGGAGCTCGTTTGCTGCCTTTGGGCGGGAGCAGCAGCGCGGTGTCGCGGGCGCTGACGATTGCTCCGGTCGCAGCCGCCGACAACGCTGCCCAGATTGCTTACAAGCGACAGGCCGCGCCGGCTGTTCCGCATCCGCCCGGCGAGGCAGAGGCCCGCACCGGCCCGAGTGCGCCACCTGCAGCTCGTCCAACTCGCGCATCTGGGATCTCGACCGCGACGATCACATCCGTGTCGGGGCGCTCGTCCGCGAGGTCGACGCGCGGGCGAGGCCCGCGTCGCCATCCAGGTGGTAGGAAGCACGGCGCCGGCAGGGCGAAAGCGATCCGCGCGTACCATGGCCGCCGGACGCTCGCGATTGGGCGGAGGCAGGAAATCCGGCATCTCCAGAGTCGGCCGGTACTTCCACGCGAAGGAACTCGCGGCGGACACGCGGCGGGAACCCGTACGGGGCGATGGCGGCATCGAGGAGCGCGGAGGAAGTCGCAGAGGCCCCCGTGCGCCAGCGCGGCCGGAGGCGCACGATCGAGCAGACGCTCCGCGCGACGCGGAGCGGATCGAGGAGACGCGCGTCAAGGACGAGACGCCGGAGTTCCAGGCGCGTGTGTCCGCCGGGCTGGCGCAGATCGACGCGCTGTTGGATGACGTTCGAGGGCACGCTCACCGGCGTGAACGGCGACGGGAACGGCGAGGGCCCGCGCGGGTAGCGCGGGCCTTCGTGGGCCAGGCTGCGCAGTGGCGGTGCCCGTGGGTCCGCTGTTAGCGCTGCGCGCCTGTCAGGGCAAGCATCACGCGACCAAGTGGAAAGCAGAGCCGGCCTGAATGATGGCCTCTGGAGGCTCGTGGTTGGTCACCCAATCGTGGCCCGAGGCTTCGATTGCAGGTTGTCCAGGTAGTCCGCAGTTGACGCACACGATGTCTTCGCGACCGAACGAATCTCTGGACTTTCCCCATTGGTCATTCCCACAGCGTGGACAATTCATCGTTTCGCTCCCTTCCTTGCGTAGCGATTGTCTTCTCTCGCCGGTCGTCGCGAAGGAAATGGTCGTACCGCACCGCCCGCTGGAGGTGATCGTGCCGGGCTCCCTGCCGTGCGACAGGAGTGTGCCGGTCACGGTCAGTGTAAGTTTCTCGGACAGCTTGGACGGACAGTAGGGCGGTCGCGGTGATGGCTGCAGGACCGTCAGCACCGCCTTGAACATCCCCGTTGGAGAGCATCCTGATGCGGCCGTCGTCCGGCGCCACGAGTTGATCGGAATGCAGCTTCGCCCCTCGTGTCTCGCCTGTCTTCGCGCTCTGCATCCCGTTGCTTCGCGGTCGGGGAGGCTATTGAGTGTTTCGGGTTGCGGTCTCGTAGGATCAGGCAGCTTTGACCACAGGAAGAGAAAGATCAACGATCTTGCAATAACCAAGAGGTAACTCATCACCGATCTCCTGTCTCTCTACGTCGAGCCCAGACGACGCTGCGCCTGGGCGGCAAGGCCCATTGCTTCCGCGGCCTGCACCGGGTCGTCGAGGTCAAGGTCGGCCAACTCGGCGATCACCTCGAACAAATCAACGCTCAAGCACGTCTGCGGCTGAGTCACGTGGTCCGCGCGCCGCGCGTTGAAGAGATCCGCCTCGCGCCACACATCGATCCGCGCTCCGGTGCTGGCTGCGAGTGTCACGTCCATCTCTTGGACCTCCGTGTCGACAAATCAATGCTTGGGATCGCCATGACCGGCGAACCATCCGAGAGCTTGACGATCGGCCGTCAGACGTCAATCCGACAGTGGCGCCATTCAGCGATCACCACGTGAACGCGCGCAGGTCGAGAGCACGACGGGACCGCACGCCGCGATTGTCGCCGACGAGGACAGGCCGGGGCCGGGTCCACGCGGTTTGTGCAACGATCGCGTCTGCTCGTGAGGCGGGGTACTCCGCGATTGCCCCGTTTGGCTTGGACCAGTCGACCGTGGGAACGACGATCAGCTGTAGAGGAACGCTGAAATCGGGTCGTCAAACGCGACGAGCCGATACAGCGGGGCAGGTCGCTCGTGCTCATGAGGGACCGGCGCGCACCCGCGTCCGGCGTCGCTGCAACGTGGCGCGGACGCCCCCGCGCGGCCTCTGGGTATCGCGCGAGCGGTACTCCGTTCGGGCTTCCCCGGGTGCAGCGACCGCCGCCTCGCGACACGTCGGGGGGCGAGCAGATTGCGGCGAGCGTCCGCTCGCTCGGTCGCTGCAGCCTCGCCATCGAGCAGAACAGTTCGAGCGCCGAATCGCGGCACCGACCGGTATTGCGCCGGAACAAACTCGGCGGTCTCGGCTCCGACGGCGCCCGCACGCCGAGGTGCCCGGATCCCGTTAGCTGACGCTGCTGCAAGTAGCCCAAGGCGGAAGCGGAGCGGGTTCAGCGAGAGCTGCGTGACGCCAGTTTGACCCGCTGAGTACTGGTCGTTCCCGGAGGCATAAGCGCGAGCAGGCGGCCGCGTGTTTCAACTGCCCATACCGGTTGGGCGATGAGTTGAGAAAAGGCGCAAGTGACTGGGGCGGTCGCGGCGGCGTAGGACCGCCGCGACCGCAACCGCGACCGTTACTTGACGACTCGGATCAGGCGCTCCATCCCGAGCTGGGTGTGCTCGCGACCGTCCTGGGTGTCCATGAAGCAAGCCTCCACGTAGTAGCCGGGCTTGGCGTTGAGCACTGCCTGCTGCATGCCTCCGAAAGAGATCGGGCCGGCCAGGCCCAGGAACTGGCCGTTGGACAGCTTCTGCGCCTTTCCGTCCTTGCCGGCGCGCAGCAGGGCCATGACCTGCCGTCCGGTGGTGGCGTTCTTGACGCCGATCGCGATGACCATGTGCACCAGGTAGCCGCCATTCTGGGCGCGCACGATCGTGCCGTCGTGCAGCACCCTGGGCCCGCGGAAGCCAAACTCGATGGCCGTCTGGGTCGCGGCCGCGTTTGGCAGCGCGGCGGGCGACGAGGACTGGGTGACGGTGAATGGGGCCAATCCGGGGTTTCCGTTCCCGGTGAGGTTGAGCGCGACCCAGTTGCCGGGTGTCAGAACGGTCTGCGCGGTGCCCGGCGCAGAGTCGTCGGCGAACAGCGATCCGTAGGGGGTGAGTGCGTTGAGGTCGCCGTGGGCGCTCTGGACCGCAGCGACGGCCTGCGCGACCGTCACGCCCGGGTTCAGGCGTACGAGACCCCAGGTGGGTCCGTTGGCGTTGGGGCCGCTCGGGGCCTTGCCGGTGAACGTGGAGACAACGTTGACTGCGCCGGACACCTCGCTGCCGGACACGGACACGCCGGTCGTGCCGTTAAGCGCGATGTTGAGCGTCGGCAGCGTGGACGCGGCGCTCGCAGCGCTGACTCCGCCGGCCAGCCCGACGACACACGCAGCTACGACGCTCCAAGAAACAACAAACGATCTAAATCGACTCACAAAAACTCCTCTGATTGGTTTCCGAGCAATCGGGACACCCGCCCACGACTAGAGCCACCCCTTCCCAGAGAAAGAGACTCGCGCCGAGCGATTCGATGGCCGTTCGCTCCCAGAGCCACGCTCCGTATCCCCGGTGCCCCGGGATCGGAACGCCGATCCAAGACGCGCAAACACATCCCCCGCCCCCGAAGTTGCGGTGCACCGCGGCGCGTCGGTACTCAGACGCAGCGATCCGGGACGACGACCATGTGGTGCGAGAAACTGCGGCGTGCGCTACGCGACGCCGGTCGAGCACCGTGCATTCTGCCCACACCTCGCGCACCGCCTGATCGACTGGGCCATGGTTGTCGTCGCTCATCCCGAGTTCGACGTGGAAGGAAGCAACCGTCGACGCCCCGGCTCGTGACCGACGACAGCGAGGTCAATGCCAGGTGAGGCAGGACCCCACCGCTGCAGCCGCTCTTCCGCAATGATCGAGATCCACCAGTCTCGGCGCCGCTGCTTCTGAGCAATCTCGACAGCGTTGCCGGGCACGCCGCCGAGACTTCCGCTCAGCCAGGGCGAGCGGCATTCGCTCGAGTGCTTGGTGGCGGTCAGATCTTCGCGCGCCAGCAAACGCGCAGCGCTGTCGCTCTCGTGGCGGAGCAGCCAGCCCCCGACCGCGTCGCCTCGCTACCGGTAAGGACGAGTTGCGAACGTCCGCCGCCGCGTCGGCGGACTGCTCCATCCGTGACGGAGCAATCACGTCGCCCGTCGTCGCCATGCTGGTCCTATCGGACAGAAGCAGCGACGCTGCTCGAGCGCGAGTCCCGCGCTCCGTGATCGCTTTTGTCATTGGAGCGGCCTCGCTGCTGGCGATCGCAAAGGCGACAAAGGGAGCGGCTCCAGTCCGTGTCCCTTGCGCGGCGCTAGTGCAATCGCCCAAACTCGAGCGCCCGGGCCCCGGCCCGCCGCGTGCCCGCGGTGGACAAGAAACAGGCGTCAGATCCGCCCGGCAACGCTTTTCCCCAATGAGCGCAAGCCAGTACTCACGCCGTGACCGCTCGGCCCGGCGGCTTTGCGAGCGCGGCGGTGCCGGAATTGTGCGCTCGCACAAGGAGCAGACCGCCGACCACACGCCGACACCGCCCGCGAACGGTTCCCGCTGCGAGTGGTCCAGGCGCCGAGAACGCTTCGGACGCGATCCGCGGCCCGCTGCTGCGTCGCGTGATTATGTGCAGCTCGAGTTTCGGTGTGAACGACGTGAACGAACGACCCTCGGGATGGTCATGCTGACGCGATATGTGAGGCATGTGAACGACGCGAGCGACGTCACGGACGTGAACCAGCTCGTGAGCGGGCGCAGCATCGGCGAAGTACACCCGCCTGCGACGTCCCCCGCCGAGCGCGACGAGACCGGCCCCGGCGTCAGCCGCTGTCGTTCGATCGCCGCCCTACACGCCATCGAAAATCGGAGTGCTGCTGCTCCTCGAGCTGCAGCACTCCGTGTCAGCATGCCAACGATCTGACCTCGATCACAACACCGCGCGGGTCGGCCAGCGACGGGCGGCGACCCAGTCCTAGAGCTGCAGCCCGGCGCTGGCGGGAATCACTGGTGGGCGGCGGGCGTGGACGGTGTTGATCACCTCGCTGGTGTCGATTCCCTGCAAATAGGTGCTCGTGATCCCGAGGTTGCTGTGTCCTAATTGCCGCTGGATCACGGGCAGCGGGACGCCTTCGCGGGCCATCTCGACAGCGTGAGCATGGCGGAGCTGGTGCGGGGCAAATCGGCGTCGCACCCCGGACGCGACGACCAGTCGCCGGAGCTCGGCACGGACCGCGGTGGTCGCCCACGCACGCCCGCGGGTGTTCCCCTCGATCACGCAGAACAACGGGCCGACCGGGAGCGTCACGCGGTAGCCCGACCAAACGCCCAGGATTTCCCAAGCCCAGTCATCCATTCCGACCTCTCTGCGCTTCCCTCCCTTCCCAAACCTGACAAGCAGCGCGCCGCGGCGTGGCTCGAGGTCGGACTCGGTGAGCATCAGCGCTTCTGAGATCCGCAACCCGCTGCGCCACGGCACGACGATCAGTCCACGCATCCTGGCGCCGTGGATCCCGTCGCCGGCCTGGCGCATGATCGCGACGATCTCCTCGGCCCGCGGCGGATCCGCGGGATAGCGCATGCCCTTGTTCCTCGGCGGGCGACCGGCGTGATGACCCGGAAGCGTCCCTGGCGAGCGCCGCCTGCCAGCCGCGTCCAACAACGTGGGCTCCGACATCTCCTTCTCCTCACCTCGTGAGCCCACCGTGCGTGGGCTCTTCGAGAAGCGACTCCATCAGCCGATGTCAGGCCCGTGTCGCTTGTCCGAGTTGGGGGCACCAGTCGGACGCATGCTCGCTTTCCTGCTCATGATCTGGGGTCCTGTGTTCGGCATGTTGAGCGTGGAAGGTCGGGAACTTGCCGCTCGTGAGCTGCGTGCGCTTGCAAGCTGGGACGTGGGAAGCCGAGCTACCAGACCTCGAACAGCGGTCGCTCGCCACGTGCGACGGAGTCGAGAAGGTCTCGGAGCTTGGTGGCGAGCGTCGTGAAGGTGGCGGATGACTCGATCACGACTTCAGCGAGGTCGAGGTCGCTGGTGTCTTGCACGAACACCGTCCATTCGCCGTCGATGACGGGCGGCGGGGTGTCCGGATCCCTCCGTCGTTGATCGAGAGGTCGAGCAGCAGTTCGCCGTCGAGTTTCGCAGTACAGCCGCAGTGGATCGTCGTGCGCGCCCTTCTCGAGCTCGAGATAGGGACGAAGCCCGACGGCGTGGAGCTCGCCCAGCAAGGTCGACCACGCCACCGTCGCTGCACGAAGCCGCTCGGCACCCAGCTCATCAATCGGTGGATAGAGCGCGAACGACACGACAGCATCCTACGCCCGGGTCGGCAGCCGGTCGATGCGCCTCGGCCCGCGGTCAGGCGCAAATTCGAGGCTTGTCGTGCCCCGGCGCGGCAATCGCCAAGGGCCTACACCCAGGCTCGTCGGATGAGTGAACCGCCAAAAGCGCTCCTGCGTGCGCGGCGAGCATTCGCGACTCGGCGGCCGCCTCGGTCCAGGCGATCCGCTTGGAGCGGCGGCTCTTACCCGCGGGTCGGGAGCTGGTAGCCGCGGTCGGCTTTCCGCACCTCGCCGCTCTTGGCGAGCTTGCTCAGCGTCGTTGAGACGGTGCCGCGCACGAGTCCGGTCGCGGCGGCGACTTCGCCTGCGGTCATCGGCTTGCCGTCGCTGAGCGCCGCGAGGACCCGAGCTTTCGTCTCTCCGGGCGCGGTGCGCCGGCCTGTTCTGGTCGTGGTGATGGCTGGCCGGGGAGCGGTCGACCGCGCCGGCGGGCGCGTCTTGGGCTTGCTGGGCGATGGTGTTTCGCGGGGGTCGAGCGCGGCGAGCGCCCGGCGAAGCTTGTCGGCTTCGGCGTGCAGCTGGTCGAGGCGGTCCTGGATTTCCTTCCGTAGGCGGTCGATCACAGCGGGCGGGGCTCCTCGCTCGGTGGTGGAACCGGGCGATCCGACATCCAGACAGTAACCCGATCCGCGCTGGATCGCCCGCTGTGAGCGCGTACGCTGTAGGGCGACATGACCGCGAAGGAGAAGCTCCGCGAGGCCGTCGAGCGGCTCTCAGAGCATGAGGCCGAGGAGACGCTGCGGTTCCTCGATGCGCGCTCGCGCGACCCGCTGCTCGACGCCGCGCTCCGCGCGCCCGTGGACGATGAGCCAAGCAGTCCCGCGGAGGATCAGAGCGCCCGGGAGGCGTGGGCGGAGTACGAGCGCGGCGACGCGGTTCCTTTACGCGAGCTCCGCAACGAGTTTGGGTGAGCGACCCGCGGTGGGGGATCGAGGTCACGCCGCGGGCGCGCCGCGACGTGCGCAACCTCGACCCGCCCGTCTCGCGTCGTGTACGCGAAGCGCTGGAGCGGCTTGTCGAGAACCCGGCCGAAGCTCAGCTCGTGCGCTTGCAGGGGAGCGATCAGCTGCGCCCGAGGGTCGGGGATTGGCGCGTGCGCCTACGCCTCGATTCCGCGACCCGCACGATCGTCGTGCTGCGAGTCCTCCCGCGCGGACGCGCCTACCGCGACTGACCCGACGCCGGCACGACCACACGGGGGGTCGCGCGAGTCGCGGATTCCGAGCTGGTCCGTGCCGGGCCGGTAGAGCCGGCACGTCAAGTCAATCGCTCTCAAGCAGCGAGCCCATGTCTGCCAGTGGCCGGATGCCGAGACCGCATAGGCAGTCTGGCTGAGTTGTCGGCATCAGAGCTCGCGGCCGAACGCTTGCTCGCGCTCTGCGCTGATCTCGCGCGATTGCTCGTGCCCGGGGAATCCGCGCGCTTGCCGGTAGACCTCGACTTCGGACGCGAGCTGGAGCCGCTGTTGTTCGTACGCGTAGCGGTGTGATCGCGCTGTAGGTTCGCGTTGTGGCGTAGTTGCTCGCGCTCGTGGCGGGCGCGCCATCCGAGCCCGGTCGCCTGCTGCTCGAGTTCGGAGGCGCGCTCGGTCTGCTTGCGTGCGGCGTCCTGGTGGTGGGTGTGCTCGCGTTCGAGGCGAAGCGCTTGGGTGGCGGCGCGATCGTCGAGCTTCCCGAGGGCGTGCGGCTCGGCGCCGGCGATTGCCCGGAGCTGTTCGTCGGGCAGACCGCACGCTCGTTCGAACTCGGCGAGCAGTGCCGCCTCGAGGCCGCAGGAGGTTTCGGCCGCGCCAGCGGCCGGCGGTAACTCGTCGTTCAGCAGTCCGTCGCGGTCACGCCGTACGCGCACTCGCCCGTGCGAGCCTCTCGCACATGCCCGTCGGCGCGGTCGTTCGGCGCGCCACCGACGTGGATCGGCGCGGACACTGCGATGAGTTGCGCTTTTCGCTCCCTCCGGGCGAAAGGGGAGTCAGGTCACCGCGCCCAGAGCCGCTTCTCTGGCGTCCGTGGCGTCGTAGCCGGGCCCGGGTGCTGTCGCTCTTGACGTGCAGGACTGCTTGCTGGCTGCCGCGCTTCGCGCGGGCCAGCAAGCGGATCGCCGTCGAGGTCGCCGCTGCTGGTCCGCGCTCATTGGGGAAGAGCGTTGCCGGGCGGATCTGACGCCTGCTTCTTGTCCGCAGCAGGCACGCGGTGGGCCGGGGCCCGGGCGCTCGAGTTTGGGCGAAAGCGCAAATCGGAGTACGACGCCGGCGAGCTATGGCGCACAGCTGCTTCCACCGCTCGTGCTTGCCGGGAAACGGATCCCAGCTAGCCCATCAAGGCCTCGGCGAGGGGGCCTCAACCAACAGGATCACCATCATCCTGTCGCCCGACCGCCCCGACCGCCACCGGACATCACCACACTCGGTGACGCTCAACCCCCTCGCCGTCACCACCCAGAGTGTCGCTCAACAGCAGGCTGTAGCCGCGCTGCGCTTTGGTCACTTCACCGCTCTTCGCGAGCTTTGAGAGCGTCGTGCTGACCGTCGCGCGCCCAAGGCCGGTCGCGGCGGCGACCTCCCCGGCGGTCATCGCACCGCCCGGCGCGAGGGCGCGCAACACAGCAGTCTTCGGCGCGCCGGCGGCGGGCCGAGGGCGAGAACTGGACGTAGGCGCCGGACGAGCGGATCTGCGTCGCGAAGCCGCTGGCGGTGCTTTCGCTGGCGGTGCCTTCGCCGGCTGCGTCGGGCTCGAGCGGAGTGTCGGCAGCCGCTCCGTTAGCACCCTGATCACCCGACCCCGATCGGCGGTTCGCGCTGTAGTTGGCGCGGCGCAGCGGCTGACAGCCGGGGCTGCGGAGGACGAATCCACCTGCCCCATCCGTGATCACCCCTGAACGCCCTCCTCAGTCCCGAATGCGCCGCACCAGATCGGCGAACTCGCAGCCGCGTGGCTGGCATACTGCGGCGCGAATGGCGCAAGTCAAGGTCTATGGCCGAGCCGACCGTTTGCGTGCGCGAAGAGAAGCGGTCTCTTCGGCTATCCACCGGGCGGTCACGGGCGCGCTGGAGTATCCCGAGGATAAGAGGGCACATCGCTTCTTCTACTTCGAGCCCGAGGACTACCTCTACCCGCCAGCGCCTGACCGCTCTGACGATTACACGATCATCGAGATTAGCCTCTTCGAGGGTCGCACGGTCGACGCCAAGAAGGAACTGATTCGGCTGCTGTTTGAGCACCTGCAGGCAGAAGCCGGACTGACCCCGGTCAATGTGGAGATCACGTTGACCGAGACGCCACGCCACAACTGGGGGCTGCATGGCGTTCCCGGCGACGAGCTCGCTCTCAACTACAAGGTCGACGTTTGAGCCTCAGCTCAGTGCCGGGTAACGCCTGTGGACGACCTCGGAGCGGGACGGTTGGCCTTTGAACGGGTGCGGGGCCCCGAGGTCGACGAGCGTCGGAAACCTGTTCCTTGCGGCCGGCTGACGCGTGTCGCCGCTTGGCGAGGGTGACGCCCGGGGGTCGGGGCGAGAGCGTTGGGGGTGCGCCGGGCGCTCAGCGAGCTGTGCTGGTGCTCCGCTTGGACGTGGACGCGGTCTTGCTCGAACGGCTCCCGGCAGGCTTGGTGCGAGCGCTTCCGGCGGCCGTGCCCCGGGCAAGTTGCTTTTGCGCCTGGGTGAAGTCGCGCTGCAACGCCTTGGCGAGCTTGCCAGTGTCGCGCCGCGCGCTGCTGACGAACGTTCGCAGATCGCTGTACAGGTCGCGGGCGCCTTGACCGACATCGCGGCCGGTGCCTTTTCGCAGTTCCGCCAGCGCCTCTTGAGCGGCGTCGAGCGATTTGGTGGTCAGCTGCTTGAGCGCGGCCGGGTCCGTAAACGTCACTGGGGAGCGGAGCAGGGACTGCGAAACGGGCTTCTTGGCGGGCGGCATCGACTCCTCCTGCTGGGCTGAGGGTCGGGGCACGGACCCTATCCCAGTCATCCGCGAGCTTCCTTCCTGACACCGCAGAACACGACGTCCCTGCTCGCCGACAGTGGCTGGACCCCGTTGGGCTTTCTCCCCGCGGGCTTACCGTTCGGCAAGCGTCGGCGGCCGAGGCTGGACGCGCGGCCTCTGTTCCGCATTCGACAGCGACCGGGCTGCGCCTCGCTGAGCTCGTCGCGTTCGGCGTCGATGACGCGCGGACGTCGGCGCGCAAGCGATTGGTCATCGTGCGCTCGGGCAAGGGTGACGCCTACCGGGAGATCCCACTCAGGGGTCGGTAGAGAGTTCGTACGGAAGGAAAACCGGGGTAGGGGCCCCGCGGGTACAAGCTGGGCGCGTCGCGCGTGGGCCGAGACCGACCACCGCGCGCTCGAGCAACTCGAACGCCTTGCCGACGACCCCCACCGCACGCACCCGGGCGCGGCAGGCTCGCTGCGCGAGGGCATGGAGGCGACACTCGCCGTGATCGGGCTCGGGATTCGCGGCAAGCTCAAGCGCACGGTCACGTCCACGAACCATGTGAGTCGATGATCGAGAACCGTCAGGCGCACGCAGCGCAACGTCTCTCCGGACCACGGTGCGCGCAGCCGTCAAACACGCGTCGCCGTCTGCCGGATACGCACGCGAGGAACTGGCGAGTGGACGGCCTACTTGGATAGAGGAGGGGCCGCCGGCATGTGCTCCGGCGGCCCCCCGGTTGCTCAGCGACGGGAGGAGAGGAACGAAACGTCGCCTCGTTAACCAATGGCATGTTCGCGCGCGGGATGGTCGCTCACAAGCGCGCCCGTCCAGGATTCGCGAGCCCGGTATGTCCGTCCGTCCATAGAAAGTGGGGGCGGATTTGCGTGTGGATGAACCGCGGGAACATTGGCAACGTGCCGGACTGCGGCGAAATCGTGCTAACCCCTTCCCGCGGGTGCGCCCAGAGTTGGAGGGCGGATATGTAGATCGTGATCCAACATAAGCTCGTCGTCGCCAGCGGGTGTGAGTCCCGTCCGGGTAGCTGCCAGGAGGCCCGGTAGCAGGCTGGCGGCTCGGTCTGGAAATGGGTCGGGTCGAAGCCCAGCGTCAAGAGCCCTTCTGGGGGAGCAACCAAGCGGTCTGCAGCATCAAGCGAAGCCTGCCGCGTCGTTAGTAGCCTGCCTTCGGGTGGAGATAGGAGGAGCCGAGCCCGGCCGTTCGGGGCGAAGGCCATGGAAGGGGTGTGGAGCCTGGAAGCGCAGCCCTGATGAACCTCCCGGCGTATGGGGCGTTGAACGTTTGGAAGGTGGCGGCGGGAACTGGGGAGGCCCTCCCCGGCCCGGCGGCCCTGCGGAAGTGTGGTCGTTGGAGCGTCCCGTCCGATAACCGGTCAATCCGGGAAGTGGGCGTGGTGCCGGGTGGGCGTCGGAGGCGGCCGTATTACCGATTGAGCCGAGCGGACAACAGAACCGCCGGTGAGGGAAGGGCCGCTGCTTCGTTCATGCGTCGCGCACAGGGAAGGGCCGGTGAGTGCCAGAAGTGGCTAGGACCACCAAGTCGGATTCAGTCCGAGAACTGCAGCGAACGCTCTACCGGGCGGCCAAGGCCGATCCCGGACGTAGGTTCCACGCGCTCTATGACAAGGTCTACCGCAGAGACGTCTTGGAGCGGGCGTGGGAGTCGGTGCGTGCCAACAAGGGCGCGGCCGGCATCGACCGACAGACCATCGCCGACGTCGAGGAGTACGGCATCGCCAAGCTGCTCGACGAGCTGACAGCGGATCTGAAGGACGGCAGCTACCGGCCGCTCGCGGCCCGCCGGGTGTTCATCCCGAAACCCGGCAGCCCGACCGAGCAAAGGCCGTTGTCGATCCCGACGGTTCGTGATCGCGTCGCGCAGTCGGCGTTGAAGACAGTGATTGAGCCGATCTTCGAGGCTGACATGCTGGAGTGCTCCTACGGGTTTCGGCCCAGGCGCTCGCAGCATGACGCGCTCCAAGTCCTCATCGATGAGGCGTGGGACGGCAGGCGGTGGGTCGCAGAGTCGGACGTCTCGAACTGTTTCGGGGCGATCTCGCACGACGGGTTGATGTCGGCGATCGAGGAGCGGATCGTCGATCGTCACGTCCTGAAGCTGCTGCGTGCGATGCTGCGCGCAGGGGTGATGGAGGACGGGGCGGTCGCGCGCGAGGTAACGGGAACCCCGCAAGGCGGTGTCATTTCACCGTGCCTGTGCAACGTCTATCTGCACCGGCTCGACCGGCAGTGGGCAGACCGCGGACACGAAGTTCTCGTTCGCTTCGCAGACGATCTGCTAGCGATGTGCCGAACGCGGGAGGAGGCCGAGGCGGCGCTTGCGGCGCTGCGGCTGATCTTGGCGGAGTTGGGCCTTGAGCTCAAGGACGCCAAGACCCGGATCGTGCACCTGGAGGAGGGAGGCGAGGGCGTTGATTTCCCTCGGCTTCCACCACCGGTGGGTCCGCGCCAACCGCGCCAAGCATGTCCAGTTCCTCGGACGCTGGCCCTCACGCCGGGCGATGCAGCACGCCGCCGATCGCGTTCGTGAGATCACGGCGCGTGAACGGCTGCTGCTCCCGGTCGAAGACGTCGTGGCGGACCTCAACGGGTATCTGCGCGGCTGGGCGGGCTACTTCCGATATGGAAACTCGGCCCGTCACTTCAACCTGATCGAGCACCACGCGCACAACCGACTCGCGCTGTTCATGGCCAAACGCCATCAACGGACGCGAGCGTACGGCTGGCGGCTGGTCACATACAGCTCGCCGGACCGCCTGGGGCTGATCAGCCTCTCTGGAACCGTCGTCGCGCCACGTCCCCACCGGGCCTGGCGAGGGAGATGAGCCGAATGCCGGCGGTGAAGAACGTCGGAAAGCCGTGTGCGGGAGAACCGCATGCACGGTTCGAGGTGGCGGCGGGAGGAAACCAGACCAGTCGGGCCAGCACGCGCCGCGCGGTCAAGGCGCCTCTCGCCGACCCTACAATAGTCGCTGTTACCGCCCAACCGGCTAATTGCTAAATTGCGGTCCGACCGTCACTGCTGCTGTTTAGTAAACGGCTGCTTCGACCATCATCGATTTCAAAAGGCACGTTCTTCCAGAAACATTGACTAAATTGGCTAAGCTCGCCGACGCGATCATTCTCATACAGGCAACTACACGCTCTGCATCAGATGGCCGAAAACGTCGGGGCGGCCACGATTGCAACGTAACGCCGATGGCGGCGTTTGATCCTGGCACGATAAGCCGCCGCCACGCGCCCCCGGCCGTGATCCTCATCCTCGCGAAAATGCCGGACGATGCGTAGTACATCGGTCTATTCGGCTTTTGCCGGTCTTGACTTAACGTACTGCTGGGGTAGCTTCTCGTTACCGGATGCGCGGTCACCCCCCCCGCTGGAATGAGTCGTGGCGGAGCTCGCCTCGCCGCGCCCGCGATGCTCACGCGCCGGCCACGCCGTAAGTCAAACAGCCCGATGACCTATCATCAATATGAGAAGGCCGCTGAAACCGTGCGGCCTATGGCGTACTGACTCCCCCTCTCGCGAATGTCGCGCTCGAAACCCACGGCAGAACCCACGGCAGGGATGTTCCGTGCACACCTCACGGGCCTTGTCTATGAGCTGTTGGATGCTCACGACGACACCGCGCGACTCGCGGGCGACCTGGCGAGCGACCCGCACTGGCAGGTGCACCTGGACTATCTGCGCGACCTGCAACGCCATGGGCGCGAGTCACTAGCACGAGCCGCCGCCGCACCGCACGCTGACGTTCAACGCGACCGGCACGACGGAGCCCAGGCTAACCGCGCGACCACGGGGTTCCGGCAGCTTTTCGAGCGCGTGGCGAAGCCTCGTCATCACACCTCGACCCCCGGACAAAACACGTGTGACAACCGCGATGCGCGTTAGCCGTGGTGCACGCAGTCCAGCACGCGCGTAGGAACTCGCTGCGGCTCTGGTGAGAGTTTGCTGTGAGTCGGGGCTCGAGCACGTCGTCTGGGTCGCGGGCAACAGGCGCGACTGCCGCCGCGGTCAATCGCTGTGAAAGCGAAAGCGACACGGGCATCGGACGACACTGCCGCACCCGTTCCCTTTGCGACAGCGCAGTAGGGGCTGATGAACGTCGCCCATTGCGGATCTCGTCGTTGTCATCGTCGTTGCTGTGTGTAACCCGAAGGGTTACACACAATCTCTTGCGCGCGGTCCGCGGCAGCGGCAGCAAGCTGTGTCTGCTCAGCTGCACGGGGGCTCGTTAGCAATCGAGAGGTCGAAATGCGGGCGGAAGCTCCGACAGAGCGCGACATGTCGCACGACGTCGCCGGCCGAGAGAGATGTAGGCATGGTCGATCCTGTTGATGCCTTGTGTGCGGGGGTGATGTGCTTGTGCCGACAAGCACGTCGAACGCCTCAGCCCCTCGGGCACGAACACATCACGCTCACCGGTCGCTACCGTATCGCTTCGACCCGACCCACTACGGGACCGCGCCGCCTACCGACCCCTCAAGATCCCGCCACCCGAGGCTGCCGCCGCGTACCCGGTTTTCCGTACAAACTCTCTACCGACCCCAACACTGATCTCGACCAGCTGATACCGAGCGCGCGGAGATTGTGCAGAAACTCATGCTCGGCGGCGTCGTGGTCGCCGACGACGTCCGGACTTGGTTCGACCTCGATCCGCTGCCTGACGGCGCCGGCGCGCACGTTTATGTTCCGCAGAACATCCAGTTGCTCGAGCTGGCGCTGTCACCGCCGGCGCCCGTCCCGCAATCGGCTGCGCAACCACAACCACGGACCGCAACGCGGCCCATCGTCGCTGGGCGAACCTGGTAGCTCAGCGGGCCGCCGGTGCCATTGTTCTGTTGCGGAACAGCGGCCCGTGGCGGTAGCCGCACACGTAAATCAGCGCACATGTAAGTCAGAATCGGTCCAGGAGGCGCCCGGCGAGCTCCATGCGCTGGCGCTCGCTCAGGCCGCCGAACGTCTTGCTGGGTGAGACCCGGCAGCCCTGCAGAGTCTTGGTGGCCTTCACGCTCCCGACCTTGGGGAGGGCCAGCAGCATGTCGAAGACTCTCGCGGTCTCCAGGTACGGGGGCGGGTGGAGCAGTAGCGCGCCGATCGACACCCGGCGGGCCTTGAGGTCGCGCTTGAGCTGGGCGCGAAGCGCACGAACCTCGTTCGCTCTGCTGAGCGCGTCCAAGCGCTGATCCAGGCTGCGCTCGGGTGTCGCCCGGTGCTCGTCGAGCGGGCCTTGGCTGGGAGACGATATCCGGGCCGAGGCTACAGGTGCGTCGAGCGGCCCGCCGGCCTGGACGCCCGCGCCACCGGCGCGTTGCTCAAAGCGGGACGCCAATGCGGTCATCGAGGTTCGAGGTTGCAAGCTAACCCCTTGCCCTCGCGACCACCACCACCACCGTCGCCGCGTAGACCCGTTTTCTGGGAACGATGGTCTCAACTGGCCCCACTGCGATGGTCTGAACTGGCCCCACCTCCGTCCGATGGGCGGCCGACTGTTCGAGCTTTGTCGAGCTCGAGCGGGAGGCGCCAGAAGGAATGGGATCGAGGGTGGAGCAGTTCGAGCAGATCAGACGCGATCGTGATCGGGAGGGGCTCTCGATCCGGGGGTTGGCGGCCCGGCATGGGGTGCATCGCCGGACGGTGAAGCAGGCGTTGGCGTCGCCGGTGCCGCCGGCGAAGCGCTCGCCGGTGGGCAGGCCGGCGCCGAAGTTGGGGCCGTATTGGGCGGTGATCGACGGGTGGCTGCTGGCGGATCGGGACGCGCCACCGAAGCAGCGGCATACCGCTAAGCGGATCTGGCGGCGGCTGGTTGATGAGCACGGTGCCGATGTCGCTGAGGTCACGGTCCGTCAGCACGTCAGGTTGCGCAAGCGCGAGTTGGGGTGGCCGGTCGGGGAGGTGTTCGTGCCGCAGGTTCATGCGCCGGGCGTGGAGGCGGAGGTGGATTGGGGCGAGGCGCTGGTGGTGCTCGGCGGGGTGTTGGTGAAGGTGCATCTGTTCGTGATGCGCGCGTCGTTCTCCGGGGCGGCGTTCTGTCAGGCGTCGCTGGTGGAGACCCAGCAGGCGTTCCTGGAGCTGCATGTGCAGGCGTTCGAGTGGTTCGGCGGCGTGTTTGAGAAGGTCCGGTTCGAATATGTGCCCGGGCACATATTCAAGCTTCTGTTCCCAACTCGGTTATGTGGCCGCGGTTGAAGTAGTTCCCGCAAATACGGCGATTGGCGTGGGTTTCTCGTCGTTGCTGGCCACATAACGCTGGCGTTCCAGCTCACGTGTTTCCTCCACCTATCTATTTGCGAGGAGGTTGTCGCTGATGCTGGAGTCGTATTTCGTCAGGCCGCAGACGGTCGATCGGATCAGGGAATCGTGGATCGGCCCGGAGATCGAGCGGTATGTCGTCTGGTTGGCTGAGCAGGGCTACTCGTCGAGGTCGGTGTTGCGGCGGGTGCCGTTGCTGGTCGAGTTCGCGGAGTTCGGTCGTGCGCGTGGCGCTCAGGTTGTTGGGGATCTGCCGGTTCATGTCGATGCGTTCGTGGTCGAGCGTCAGCGCCGGACTCGGCGTCTTGACGCGCACGAGCGGTTCGTGGAGGAAATCCGTGGTCCGGTGGAGCAGATGTTGCGGCTGGCGATCCCGGGTTTTGTGGGTCGCGGCCGGCGGTCTCGTCCGGTGCCGTTCGCTGACGCGCTCCCGGGGTTCTTCGGGTATCTGGCTGGTGAGCGGGGTCTTCGGCCCGCGTCGCTCGATAGCTACCAGCATCACCTGGTTCGCTTTGAGTCCTCTCTGGAGCGGATCGGGGTCGCGCGTCTCTCGGAGCTCTCGCCGGCGATCTTGAGCGCGTTCACCGCCGAGCGCGCTGGCGTCGGGCTGGCGAAATCGACCGTGCGTGACGGTTGTGGGGTGTTGCGCGTGTTCTTGCGCTACGCGCACCGCGAGGGGGTGCTCGCGAGCGATCTGAGCGGCGTTATGGAGTGGCCGCAGGCCTACCGGCTCTCCAGCGTCCCACGGTCGATCACGTGGGAAGAGGTCGGACGTGTGCTCGCCGGGGTTGATCAACGCTCCCCGGTCGGCAAGCGTGATTGGGCGATCCTGCTGTTGCTGGTCAGCTATGGGCTGCGCAGCCGTGAGGTCGCCTCGTTGACGTTGGATGACATCGACTGGAGGCGTGAGCGGCTCAGGTGCCTGAGCGCAAGGCCGGGCACTCGACAGCGTTCCCGCTGACCGGGTCGGTCGGGGAGGCGCTAGTCGAGTACCTGCGTCACGGCCGGCCGCAGACCAGCAGCCGGCGCGTGTTCTTCCGGGCGCTCGCGCCGATCGAGCCGATCGGGCACGCGGCGGTCTCCATCCGCGCGGCGCACTACCTCCGCAAGGCAGGGATCGACGTCCCCAGGCCCGGGTCGCACACGCTCAGACACACGTGTGTGCAGCGGCTCGTCGATGCTGACTTCGCGCTGAAGACGATCGGTGACTTCGTCGGGCACCGCTCGGCGCAGTCCACGGAAATCTACGCGAAGGTCGCGGTCGAGCCGCTGCGCCAGGTCGCGCTCGGGGATGGCGAGGAGGTCCTCTCATGAGCCACAGTGAGAGCATCGAGCTGGCCGTCGAGCGGTTCATCGCGCACAAGCGCGCACTGGGTCGCAAGTACGTGAGCGAGCAGCGCGAGCTGCGGCTGCTGGTCCGGTTCGCCGCCGAGCACGGCGCGGTCTGCCTGGACGATCTCACCCCGGCGCTGCTGGACGGGTTCCTGGCCTCCAGGCCCCGTCAGCGCCCGCGTTGTTTAACCATCTACTCGGCGTCGTCGGCTGCTTGCTCGATTGGGCGGTCAGCCAGCAGCTGCTCACGCTCTCGCCGTTACGGACTCGCAGGCGGCGGGTGACCTCCACCCGGATCCCGTTCCTGTTCGACCCAGTCCAGGCCCGCCGGCTGCTGGACGCAGCCGGCGCGCTGCCGGACAATCCACGGGCGCTGCAGCGGGGCGTGACCTATCGGACGCTGTTCGCGCTCTGCTACGGGCTCGGGCTGCGCGCCGGCGAGGCGTGCGGCCTGCGGATCGGTGATGTCAACACGGCCCGTGATCTGCTCGTCGTGAAGGGCGGGAAGTTTGGGAAGAGCAGGCTGGTTCCGCACGGCCCGCGGATCGCCGAGCTGGTCGCAGACCAGCTCGAGCGCCGACACCACAGCGGCGCCAGCGGCGGCCAGGAGCCGCTGTTCACGTTCGACGGCACGATCCCTGTGCATCCCTGCACCGCCAGCCAGACGTTCCACCGGCTCGTGCTCGCGCTCGAGCTGCCGGTGCCCGACGGGGTCTCACCACCGACGTTGCATAGCCTGCGTCACAGCTTCGCTGTCGGGTGTCTGTTGCGTTGGTATCGCGAGGGGCTGGACCCAGCGGCCCGACTGCATCAGCTCTCGACGTTCATGGGTCACGTCGCGCCGGCCTCGACCGCCGTCTACCTGACGATCACCCCGGCGCTCCTGGACGAGGCCAACCGTCGCTTCGAGCGGTTCGCCGAACCAGCGTGGACGCAATCGCCGGAGGCAGGACGATGAGCCCGAACGCGCCGCTCGGGCTACTGCTGCACTCGTTCTTCGCCGACCATCTGATCACGGTCAAGGGGCTGCGCCCGGCGTCGGTGCGTAGCTACCGCGACACGATCCGGCTGCTGATCATCCACGTCGCGGCCGATAAGCGCTCGAAGATCACCAAGCTAACGCTCGGGGATCTCACGTTCGAGCGGATCGTCGGATTCCTGCGCCATCTCGAAGAGGACCGCGGCAACCACATCCGCACCCGCAACCAGCGGCTTGCCGTGATCCACACCCTGTTCGAGTACACCGCGACCCGCTCACCCGAGATGCTGATCGTCTGCCAGCAGGTCGCCGCGATCCCCAGCAAACGCGTCCCGCCGCCGGAGACCCGGTTCCTGGAACGCGACGAAGTCCAACAGCTGCTGCAAGGACTACCCAGCCAGGGGCGGCACGCGCTGCGTGACCGCGCGCTCTTGCTGTTCCTCTACAACACCGGCGCCCGTGTCCAAGAAGCCGCTGACCTCCGCGCGGGAAACCTCGACCTGCACGAGCATCCGACCGTGCGCCTGCACGGCAAAGGCGACAAGTGGCGGACCTGCCCGCTCTGGCAACAAACCGCCCGCACCATCGAGCAGCTGCTCGAGTCCGAACACACCGCGACCACACCGCAGGCTGCGGTATTCACCGCCCGTGGTCAGCCGCTCACCCGCTACGGCATCTACAAGATCGTCCGCCGTCACGCCGCCAATCTCGACGACCCGAGAACCGGCCGCCGCGTCAGCCCGCACACCTTCCGGCACACGGCCGCCGTCCACCTGCTCGAAGCCGAGGTCGAGGTCAACGTCATCCGCGGCTGGCTCGGACACGCCGACCTCACCACCACCAACCGATACGCCGAGATCAACACCAAAGCCAAACAGGCAGCCCTGCTCGTGACCGAACCTCCGAGTGTCTCGGAGGGACACCGCACCAACCCAATCTGGCGCACCGACGAGACACTGCTGAACTGGCTCGCCTCGCTCTGACCGTTATGTGCCCGATTCGGGGACAACGACACCGCCGACCGCCGTGATCACAAGCCGCGTTGACCCGGGCGGGCACATAACCGAGTTGGGAACAGAAGTTCGACAACCTGCGGTCGGCGGTGAAGAAGGTGTTGAAGGGCCGCCGGCGGGTCGAGACGGACCGCTTCGTCGCGTTGCGCTCGCACTACTTGTTCGTGTCGCAGTTCACGACCCCGGGGCTTGAAGGCGCGCATGAGAAGGGTGGCGTCGAGGGCGAAGTTGGCCGCTACCGCCGGAACCATCTCGTGCCGGTCCCCGAGTTGCGCGATCTCGCCGAGCTCAACACATTGCTGCTGGCGGGTTGCGAGCAGGACCTCGGCCGGCGGATCGATGGGCGGCCGTTGACGGTCGCTGAGGCGTGGGCGAGCGAGCGGCCGCTGCTGCGCGAGTTGCCGGCTGAGCCGTTCGACGCGTGCGAGACCGCGGTGCCGAGGGTGGACGCGAAAGCGCTGGTCACGATCCGGCAGAACCGTTACTCGGTGCCGGTCGCGCTGGCGGGGTTGAAGGTCAGCGCGAGGATCGGCGCGCGGGAGATCACGATCAACCACACAGGGCGCGTGGTCGCCCGCCACGAGCGGCTGCACGGCAAGTTCGGGACTAGCGCCCAGCTCGATCACTACCTCGAGCTGCTCGCCCACAAGCCTGGCGGGCTGGAGCACTCCGTTGCGCTCGCACAGGAGCGCGACCGCGGCGCGTGGCCTGAGTGCTTCGACGCTCTGTGGGCTGGACTGACTGATCGTTACGGACGCTCGGACGCCGCCCGGCAGATGGTCGACGTGCTGCTGCTCTGCCGCGAGCACGGGCCTGACCGTGTCGCGCTGGCGGTCCGCGGCGCGCTCGCTGCGGGAGCGATCGACGGTCGCGCGGTCGCGGTTCTCGCCCGCCGCGCAGTGAGCACCGGGCGAGCAGCGCCGGCGCCGCTCACCGGCCTGGACGCGCGGCTGGCTGCGCACGATCGGCCCGCGCCGGACGACCTCGCCGACTACGACCAGCTGCACGAGAACGAGGCGGGACGATGATCGGGCCCGAGCCGTACTGCGCGCTGGAAGCGTTCATCGAGCCCAACCAGCTGGACCGCACAGGCGACCTGGCGCCCCGCCAGCTCATCACCGTGATGATGACCGACGGGATGATGGGACTCGCGCCCGCGGTCTGCGCGCTCACCAGCACCGAAGCACGCAGCCTCGCGTTCGAGCTGCTCAGCACGGCCGAGCACGCCGAGTGGCTGACCCGCGTCCGGGAGAACGACCGATGAGCGCCCCACGCAACCCGAACACCGCAGCGCTGGAAGCGCTGATCGAGGCACACGCGATCGAGCTCAAGCTCCCGACTGTGCGCCGCCGCTTCCGAGCGCTCGCGGTCGAAGCGCTCCGCGAGCAGCAGACCCCGATCGCGTACCTTGCCGCTTTGCTGGAGGCGGAGATGGCTGAGCGCGCTGAGCGGCGCGAGAAGCGCCGGCTGATCGACGCCCGGTTCCCGCAGATCAAACGCCTGGAGGACTTCCGCTTCCCCGACAACCCCAAGGTCCCGCAAGCCACGATCGCCGCCCTCGCGGAGGGATCGTGGATCGATGACCGCGAGAGCGTGATCTTCATCGGCGACTCAGGGACCGGCAAAACGATGCTCGCCACAGCGTTGGCGGTCTGCGCCTGCCACCAAGGACGCCGCGTCCGCTTCACGACACTCGCCGCCCTCGCGAACGAGCTCCAGGAGGCCCAAAGCAACCGTGAGCTCGCCCGGGTCGTTGGACGCTACGCCCGCACCGAGCTCGTCGTGCTCGATGAACTCGGCTACCTGGCGTTGCCCGACGGCGCCGCCGAGCTCGTCTTCGAAGTGCTATCCGAGCGACACGAACGCGGCAGCCTGATCGTGACGACCAACCTGCCGTTCGGAGAGTGGACGAAGGTGTTCCCCGACCCGAGACTCGCGAAGGCCGTAGTCGACCGGCTCACACACCGCGCGCACATCATCGACACCGGCAACGAGAGCTGGCGCTTCCGCCACGGCCTCGAACGCCAAGGACGCAAACGAGCATGACCCCCCGCCCGGAAACCGCGCCCGCGGCTATCGCCACTCAGGCACTCGCCCTACGGGCTCGGCCCTCGCGACGACAGCCGCGGCATGTCATCAGACCGGGCAATCAGGCAACATCAACACCAACAACAACCGACGCCAGGTGGAGCCACTTCAAGCCATCGCGCCGGGGCCAGTGCAAGCCATCGTTTTCAGTTTTCCGCACCAACTCTCTATCTATAGACCCCGTCATGTGCGGAGCATCGGCGGCGAGCACTGCGCCAAGGCCGTACAGCGAGAGTGCCCGCGATCACGGTTTTCTCCCCAGGGTTGATCACGAGGATTCCCCAGGGCGGTAGCGCGTAGGAGTTACGCGCGGATGAGCAAGCAACCCCCGGAGCGCGCGCACCCGCTCCACGATGCACTGGCAGGAGCTGCGCCACCCGCCCCCACGCATCGCCGAACGAACGACGGGGTCGGCTTAGCAACGAAGCAGGATTGACGGTTACGCGTCAGTGGAAGTAAGCACGGACGAGCGTTCCGTCTGGGCTTGCGAACAAGCAGACGGCGTGCTCCGTCCGTGCGGGCGAGGCGTGCCTCCAGCTCGTCGCGACACGGGGGGCCCGGGCCCCGACCCAGGACTGTTCACCAAACCGTAGCTTTGGTTTCTGTTCCCTTGCTACCGGAACCCTGCTCGTGCTCGGGGGCTCTGCTTCGCTGCTTCGGGGGTCTCTAGCAGGGCTTGGCGAAACGATTGGCGAAATGCCATCGCGCGGCCTGCTTTGCGTCTCGACTCTCGTCTATCTCACGGGCAACGCGCAAGATCGCCTCGCGGTAGGCAGTGAGTATCGGCATAACGAGTTCGCCAACGGGGTCAGCGATACACTGAGGGTCTTCAGTAAGGGCGCGGATACCCGCTGGGGTCGCCGTCGCGCCCACATCCATGATGTGCTGAACCTCGTCCTCCAGCGACATAGGACTCCTCTCCTCCGTTTGGGTCTGCAAAAGCCTATGCAAACCGAGCAAGAGACGCTCAGAGAGACACGCATGACGCCAACTGCCGCAACCGCTGCTCGCGCAGGCGCAGGCGTCAGGCGAACGCGCCAGTACATCTGGGGCAGGTTGAACTGCGCACCCTCGTGGCCGGGCTGAACGCCAGCTGTTGAAGGGTGCGGTGACGCTGTTCTTGGCCACTTGAACGAGCTGGCACGTCGCTGAGACCCGCGGCATGAGCCGGGCTGCCTGGTGGCTCCTCGCTGGTGATCTTGGGCTGATCCATGCCGCTCCCTCGCCAGTGGCTTTACCGCCTCCCGAATCGTGGCGCAAACGGCGCTGGCGTCGTACCCGGTGTCGCGGTCGGGGACGCCCAGCTTGCCGAACAGGTAGCGAATCTCGTCATCGTCGAGGGTTTGCCATACGGGCACGTGAAGGCCTCTGTACACGGTATTGAGACTACGGAGACTTGCCGATCGCGCCAGCCGCGGCGCGATCATGCGGTGAACTTTGAGACCGAGGCCGAGCCGCTGACGATCTTCGGAGAGGCCCACGACCCGTCCCTGTGCCCGCGCCTTGGCCGGCGTGTCAATGGCTCATTCCCGGACGCCGGGGGACAGCTCTCAACCGTGTGTGCACGCGTCGGCGCTACGTCTGCGCAGGCGTGTCGAGAAGGGCTCAGACGCAGTCTCGGTCCGCATCGAGTGTCGGCTCTGCGAACGCTTGCGCCATCAGCCGGGCGTCGCGGCATTGGACTGCCGGGTCGCGAAGCGACCAGGCAAGGAGCCACAGGGCCGCCCTGTGGTGCTGGGACAAGCGAGCGTCGTCGATCGCGTCCTCCACGCGCGCGAACGCCTCGCCCTGGTGGATCATGCCCTCGACTTGCTCGGTGGCTCGGTCGACGGAGAGTGGCGCGGTGCTCATCATGATCGCGCTTCTTTCTGGTCCCGCGGCTGTTCTGAGTGCACACCCGACAGTCCCGATAGCGAACAACCGGGCTAGCACAGATCGATCCGTCGGGCGAGCGGCGATCTCGCTGTTTGCGGAGGAATCGGAGACCGGGGCCAGCGTCCGGCGATCGTTGGCGATGGTTTGGGGTCGCGGGGGCCGGCTGGTGTGGCCCCGCTCGCGCCGTGGTCGCGACGGGTTCTGCCGCCACCCGAGCGTTCTCGGCACTCCTTGTCGGGTGGCGCGGTTGGTGCGCTGCCGGGGCCTTGAAACCCCGGGGACTCGGCGAGGCGCGAACCGCTCGACCGGGGCTCTCGACGTGTTCGCCTTGGCCAAGCGCGAGTTCGAGTCCGGGCACGGTCCGCAAGCGCTGCTGAGCGGGCGCGGATCTTGTCCACTTCTTCACAAGTACCCGCACCCACAAAAAAGCTCGCTTCTAGCGCACGAACACAACCCCGCCGGTTGACCTGCGGACATTTCCTGTCGTAGCTTCACGAAGCGCTCTTCAGACGCGGGTCCGGTCTCACTCGGGGATGCCTAGCCGGTGCAGCCGGCATTCTCGGGCTGTCCAGCATGTGGTGTGCAGGCCTGAGCCGGGCCGCGTTTGTGGACTGTGCGCTGGTGTCAAGTCAACGCGCGCTGCGGCTGCGCCTGCCCACAGCGGCCGCAACAAGGGAGTGAGCTGATCGATGAACGCGACAGCGCCAACGGTCTCTGCCAGCCCGCAGCACATGCGCGCTCTGGAGCGAGCGAACCAGGCCCGGTGCGCGCGCGCCGAGCTGAAACGACGCGTGGCGCAGGGCGAGATTGAAGTCGCTGAGGTGATCCTGACCGGTCCGTGGGAGGCGGAACGCATGGCCGTGGCCGACCTGCTCACCAGCCAACGGCGCTGGGGTCACACACGGGTGCGCAAATTCCTGGCGTCCGTCGCGATATCGGAGAACAAGACAATCGGGTCGATGACCGAGCGCCAACGCCGAGCCGTGGCGGCCAGGCTCACCATGGCCCAGGCCGGCGACGGTTCATCCCGCCGGGGCGATTCCTAACTGGCGCGCGCCTCCGTGCTCGATCATGCCGATGCTGGCGACCGCGTCGAACGGCTCGTCAGCGAGCTCGCGGTAGTCGGCGACGCGAATCTCGATCTGGTCCTCGAGGCCGACAGCGTCACGCCGACGACCTGAGCGCCGTGGCACTTTGCTGCGTGGATCGCGAAGCTTTCCCAGCCGCAGCCGATGTATGTCGAGCACGCGCTGATCGGGCTCGAGCTCGAGCCTGGCCTCCTGGGCGGACGCGAGCGTCTGCGCCCCCCGCGAGAAGATCGCGCAGCTATAGGTCATCGACGGGTCGAGGAACCGCGCACAGAACTCGTTCGAGACGTCGTAGTGATGGCGCACAGCCCGTGCATCGCGGTCGCGACTGTGACGACGGCCGCGCGGGCCAAGCTCGCCCCGCAGGTGGCCGGTGGCGGCAGCATCACGCCACAGGCGCGGGCAGCTGCAACCGCGAGCGGGGCGCGCGTGGTGCGAGCTAGCGCTAGCGGTCGGGTCGCCGGGAGCATCTCAGCTCCCGGCTCCCACGGATCCCGGCGTGACAGTCTCCCGTCACCGGGCTCTTCTCACCGGCCTTTCAGTACGCGCGGACCCACTGCCAGTGGGCAAATAGGCCGGGCTCTCGTTCGAGTAGCCCGGTCCACCACCGCTTGAACCGCTTGTAGGTCCTCAGCCGCTTGTACTTCTTCCCTGCCCAGCGCCTCAGGTAGAGGCTGACGCGCCGCAGGAGGGGGTATAACGCCGACCGGTAGTACCGGCCGTAGTAGTTCATCCACCCAGCAATGATGGGGTTCAGCCATCCCGCTAGGTCGTCCAGCGACAGGTTTGTTTGCCTGTGGATCCGCAGTTCGCGGAGCCGGTCGCCTTTGGCCTTGAGCGCCTCGGGGCTGATCGCGGGCGAGAACCCCGTGAAGTGCTCGCCCTCCTTGCGGTTGATCACCTCCCGTGGCCGGAAGGTATACCCGAGGAAGGTAAACCAGGTGTGCTGGTGCTCGCCCCGACGCCTGCTGTCCTTGCAGTAGACGATCCTCGTCTTGTCGGGATGCAGCCGTAGCCCGACCTCTGCCATCCGCGCGGCGATCCCGGCCAGCACCAGTTCCGCCTGCCGCCTGCTCTTGCAGTGCACGACGGCATCATCGGCGTAGCGCTCGAACGGGCTGCCCGGATGATTGCGGGCCATCCACGTATCAAACGCGTAGTGCATGAATAGGTTCACCAGGACCGGCGAAACTGCCGATCCTTGCGGGGTTCCCTTGTCTCGCTCAACCTGGGTACCGTCCGGGTGCTGCAGCGGTGCAGCCAGCCACCGCTTGACATACAGCAGCACCCACGGACAGTCGGTGACCGCCCGCACCGCACGAACCACGAAGTCCCAGGGAACGGTGTCGAAGAACTTCTGGACATCCAAATCGATGACCCAGTCGTACTTCCAGCACCGCGCCCGGCACACCGCGAGCGCGTCATGGGCCGACTTCTTCGGACGATAACCATAGGAGTCCCGGTGAAACCGAGGTTCCACCAGCGGCTCCAGAAACATGGCCACCGTCGTCTGAGCGACCCGGTCAGCGACCGTCGGCACGCCGAGCACCCTGACCCCCGGGCTGTGCGGCTTGGGGATCTCGACCGCCTTGACTGGGGGCGGAAAGTAGGACCCTGAGCTCATCCGATTCCAGATCCTGAAAAGGTTGTTCTCAAGATCGGCCTCGAACTCCTCCAGCGTCTGCGCATCCACCCCCGGGGCACCCTTGTTGGCCGCGACCTGCCGGTACGCCTCCCAGACCAACTGCTTGGGAATCGCAAACGGCTTGTCCTTCGGCTTTGGCTTGCTCATCTTCGCTTCCTCCCAGAACCTCGCGGCCCTGGTTGAACGACATGGACATTCCTGGTGAGCCGGCCCCTTCGCTCCACCACCACCCCAGCGAGCAGCGGCTTCACAGCTAATACGAGCCGGTCCGCCAGCGAGCGCCGCGACTGGTACTCAATGCCTCCGGTTTCTGCCGTTGACACGCTCCCTCTCGCCGCCCGTCGTACTGACCCGCAGGCCCGGACGGCCGCTATCGACGCTCGCCTTCTCACGTTCCGTGCAAGAGCCGCAGACCAGGCTCACGCCGCCTCTACGCCGGGCACCACCTGGCCAGCAAACGGGTATCCGCCAGGCTGATCCCGAGGGGCTCGCTAGGACCCCCGGTTTTGATGCCGTCTCTGAGTTTCGACGCCTCAACAGCGCACGCCCCACCGGGTCACCCCGGCCGAGCGCTTCTGGAACGTCTTCCTGGTCCCCACCTGACGCGATCACAACCGCGCCTTTTCCGGATCGCTCACCACGACGGTCTTCAGCCAACGCAGCATCCGGTGGTTTAGCGCCTGCCCCCGTGGGCCGACGCTGGAGAGCCAACAAGCCTCCATCTCTTGCACAGCTACGCCTATGTAGGGTCTTCTACACGACTCCTCCTTCAGCGTTCGTGACACACAGCGAGCCTCATACCGCCGAGCGGTTGTGCGAACGCCGCGGTGATCTTGGAGGCGGTCGGGGTTCGGTATGAGCCCCGCTCGCGGGGGCGTCCCTGCGGGCCGCGGCGTGTGGCCGCGGGGTACCTTCCGATCTAGAGCGCGGGCGAGCAGCGCCCGCTTGGAAGCCCCTGTGGGGCTTTGCACCTTGCGGTTGCTGGAGGTACCACCGTGGCCACGATCTCAAGCCTGCTCGCCGATCACGTGAGCCTGCAGGTCCGGTCGGTGGACCGGTTGTTCTTGCAGGGGTACGTGCCGAGGTTGGTGACCGAGGGGCAGGTGATCCGGTTTCTGCTGGATCGCGGGTTCCCGATCCCGTCGCCGGCGGTGTTGGGGAAGATCGGCCGTGATTACGTCAACCACATCAACCAGTTCATCGTCGATCACGAGATTCCGACGGTCCGGTTCCTCAAGGGGGATGTGAAGGAGGAGATCGCCCGCACGCACTTTGAGCGTGCGGAGCGCGAGGATCGCTACGGGGTGGTGATGGTCGGGATCTGTCAGGAGAAGACCTCGGCGTGGCGTGGGTGGCGCGATGGCGGTCCGGACGGGCATCCTCATTTCGTGTATCGCCGCCAGTCGATCTTCCCGAACAACTACTACTTCTACATCCGCGACCCGGACTGGGTCCTGCGTTCATCAAGACCGTCGCGTACGCGCCGTTCCCGGTCTGGATCTATCTGAACGGGAACGAGTGGGCCAAGCAGCAAGCCGCGCAGCGCGAGATCAGCTTCAAGGCGTTGGATAACGGGTTCGCCTCATGCGAGAACCCCGAGCTGCTGGCCGGGATCTGCCACAGCCTGTCCGCCGGCGATGTCCACGCGTTCTTCGATCGCTGGCAGGGCGCGCTGCCCTCACCCCTGAGCGACGAGGACCGCCGCCGTGGCTACAACTACGACCTCGCGTTCCGGCAGCTGGAGATCTCCGACACCCGCGTGTTCGATCGGCCGGCCGGCGGGCGCGCCTGGTTCGAGGCAACGCTCCCCGATCAGCTGACGCTCGGTCGCCCCGATCAGGCCGCGGTCATCTTCGCCCGGCGCGTCAGTCGCCGGACCCCGGGCCGGTTTCACACCAAGGTCTTCAACCGTGGAGTGGAGGCGGCGATCCAGATCCACTACCGCGCGTCAAAGGTCAAGCAGTACTTCAAAGAGGGCCGCGCGCTGCGGACCGAGACCACGATCAACGACACCCGCGACTTCGGGATCGGACGACTCCTGACCAACGAGAACTGGGATGCGCTGATCGACATCGGACATCAGATCAACCAGCGGCTCCTGGACCACCAGCTAGACGCGTGCGCTTGCGCACCAGACGCCACGCTCCTTGAGCGCGTGGTGCTGCCATCCACCACCCCAGATGGCCTACCCGCCCCCGGACTACGGTTCGGGGACCCCAGAACGATGGCGCTGCTCGCCTGCCTCTGCTCCTACCAGCACCTCATCGTCGGGCTGACGAACCGCACATTGCGCGAGCTGATCGCCGGGTTGATCCCCGCCTACGGACCGCGGCAAATGACCTACGACCTACGGCGCCTGCGCCGCAAAGGGTTCATCCAGCGGATCCCCCGCACCCATGTGCGTGGCCATGAGATTCTCCCCGTAGACGGCCACCGGAATTCCCCACGGGCGGCCGCTAATTCTCCCCGTGGGCGGCCACGAATCTCCCCACCGGTTCTGTCCTGAGCGCCCGGTAATCCCGCGCGTGTTGACCATCAAGACGCGATCGGGAGGCGGGCACATGAAGAAACCGGAGGATGTGATGGAGATTCTGGAGGCGTATGACCTGACGGGGTCGTTCCGCGCGGCGGCGGGCTTGGTCGGGTGTGATCACAAGACGGTCGCGTACTGGGTGCGGCAGCGCGACGAGGCTGGCGGGACGCTAGTGGTGGAGCGGGCGCGGCCGGCGATGGAGGCGGTGTTCGCCGCGAAGATCGATGAGTTGGTCGACCGCTCGCACGGGCAGATCCGGGCGGATGTCGCGCATGGGAAGCTGGTCGCGATCGGCTACCTGGGGTCTGAGCGGACGACGCGTCGGTGGGTGGCTGACGCGAAGCGGCGCTGGCGTCGCAAGCATGGCCGGCGGACGCGGCCGTGGATCCCGGAGCCGGGGTTGTGGATGCAGTGGGACTATGGCGATGGGCCGGTCGTGGACGGGCGGGCGGCGGTGTTGTTCTGCGCGTGGCTGGCGTGGTCGCGGTTTCGGGTGGTGGTGCCGTTGCGGGATAAGACGCTGCCGTCGGTGGTGATCGGCCTGGACCGGGCGCTGAGGCTGTTTGGGGCTTGTCCCACGTACGCGCTCACCGACAACGAGAAGACGGTGAGCGTGGATCATGTGTGCGGGATCGCGGTCCGTAACCCGCAGATCGTCGATGTTGGTCGTCATTACGGGTTGACGATCGCGACGTGCGTGCCCGCGGACCCCCAGTCGAAGGGTGGCTCGGAGGCAACGGTGCGGGTCGCGAAGGCCGATCTGGTCCCGACCGATCACAACCTCAGGCCGGCGTATGCCAGCTTTGCTGAGTTGGAGGCGGCGTGTGAGGCGTTCATGGCTGAGGTCAACACGCGCCCGCACCGTTCCACCTTGGAGGCGCCGGTGATCCGGTTGGCCGAGGAGCACGAGCGGTTGCACCGGCTGCCGAAGCTGCCGCACACGCTGTGTTTCGGGGAGACGCGGAAGGTGAACTGGCAGTCGCTGATCTCGGTGGGTGGCGCGCAGTACTCCGTCCCGCACGAGCTTGTCGATCAGCGCGTCTGGGCGCGCAGTACCGGTGAGGAGCTGATCGTGATCCATGTCGACGGGCCCGGCGGGCCGCGGGAGGTCGCGCGGCACCGGCTCACGACCCCCGGCCGGCCGAGCATCCAGGACGATCACTACCCGCCCCGGCCGGCGGGCGCTCTGGAGCGCCGTCCACGCGCCCGCTCACAGGAGGAGCGCGCGTTCCTCGGACTGGGCGACGGTGCCGAGGCCTGGTTGATCCAGGCTGCCGCGGCGGGTGCGCAGCGGGTGCGGCGCAAGATGGCCGAGGCGGTCGACCTCTCAAAGCTGCACGGCATCGCCGAGGTCGAGCGCGCTCTGCGCGCGTGCGCCGAGGCTGGGAGGTTCGGTGACGGTGATCTCGCGTCGATCCTCGCCCACCACCGCCAGCAGGCCGGCGGGGAGCTGATCCTGTTCCCCGCCCGCTCGGAGGAGCACTCGCTGCAACGCTCAACCTGCAGCTGGGAGGGCCTCGGGCGATGACTCTCTACTACTCGCAGATCCGCGTGCTGATCGACCCGGAGATGGCAGACCCGCTATCGGATGGCGGCGTCGCGCAGCCGCTGAGCGTGATTCTCACCGACAGCTACGACCGGCCCACGATGCGACCGGCCGCCAAGACGCTTGAGCCCGAGCAAGCACGAGATCTCGCATTCGAGCTGCTCGAGCTGGCCAGCGAGGCAGAGCGGATGAGGAGCCCGCGATGACGGTCAAGACACCGTCTGCGCCGCCGCTCCCGGGCGAGCTCGAGCGCCTGCTGCACCGCTTGCGCTTGCCCTACGTGCGCAGAGCGGCGCCGGAGGTGATCGCGACCGCGACCGCGCAACGCTGGGAACACGCCGAAGTGCTGCGCGTCCTGCTCGCCGAGGAGGCCGCCGGCCGCGACCAGGCAACGATCCGGACACGCCGACGCGCGTCCGGGCTGCCCGCCGGCAAGACATTCGACGCCTGGGAACCTGAGCGGTCCGTGATCCCCGCCGCGACCCAGCAGGCGCTCCGGACGCTGGAATGGATCGACCGCCACGAAGTGCTGTGCGTCTGCGGCCCGTCCGGCACCGGCAAGAGCCACCTCATCGAGGCGCTCGGGCACCAGGCGATCGACAAGGGCCGCACCGTTGCGTGGCACACCCCCGAGACGCTCGCGCAACTGCTGCGCCGCCACCGCGTCGATGACAGCATCAACAAGGCGATCAGCAAGCTGATCCGCGTCGATCTCGTCGTGGTTGACGATGTCGGGCTACTTCCGATCTCAGCCGACGCGGCCGAGGCGCTGTTTCGCGTCGTCGATGCCGCCTACGAGAAACGATCGATCGCGATCTCGTCGAACCTGCACCCGTCAGGGTTCGACGAGCTGATGCCCAAGAGCCTCGCGACCGCGACCGTCGAGCGGCTGCTGCACCACGCGCACGTCCTGATCACCGACGGCCAGGACAGCTACCGCCTCGCCCAGGCGACCGCCGGCAAGGGGGTCAAACCACTCCACTAAACACCGAAAACAAGCATTTCTGTTGGTGGGGAGATTCGTGGCCGCCAGCGGGGAGAAACTGATGGCCACCAGTGGGGAAATTCGTGGCCGCCGTTGGGGAGAACTCGATGGCCATTGACACACCCAGCGCTACGAGCTGACCAGCGAGGGACGCCGACTGGCCGTCTTCTTCACCAAGACCTACACGCGGATACTCGACCCATCCCTCGCACAACTCGACCCCACACTCCCACCCCAGATCAGCGACCGATCCCCGATCGCCAGCTCCTGGCGAGCGTTCGAACGCGCCATCGAGAACACAATCAGACAGGCCGCTATCGCGGCCTGAAAGATGACTCGTTTGTGAACCCGTCAACCGCCTAGCGGAGCTAGATGATCCAGGCCGACATCGATCAGTGTGTCGGTCGTCGGAGTGGCCACGGTCCGAGCCTAACTCAGACGCCTCGTCTGAGTGGGTCAAGGTCCAGGAACTGGTTCGCGCGCCACAGTCGCGCCACAGTCGACCCCAATCGAGGGCGGTTATGAGCCCTCCAGCAGCGGTTCTTGACGAAGCAGGAACCTGCCGATTTGCAGGCAAAACAAGCCAACCTCACTCCTCGGAGGCCAGCTTCGAATTCCGGTAGCGGTATCACCTCGAAAGCCCCGCAAACGCGGGGTTTCGTGTCCCCGGGGCCGGTCGAACGCAACGCTCACTTGGCCTCGGCAGACACCATCTGGACACCAACTTGTCGCCGCGTCTTCGCGATCTCGGCGTCTGCGTCGATCCGCTCCGCCTCCTCGTACTCATCGATGAGGTGGGCCCCGCGCCAACATGAGGGCAGGTCAGTGGAACCGGGCGTTGGCGTCTGATCGGCGTCGCCTGGCGGTGCCCATTAGTTTTGGGTCATCAGGTAGAGGAGCAGGTGCGCGGCAGAGCGGCGTCGCTGCCAGAGGCATAGCAGCACGGTTACAGTCCGCGAGAGGGCAGGTCGTTTCGGCGAAGGGCAGCCGATCGACGTTCGATGGCGTGCTGCCGCTGCTCGCGGCCCTCCTGGGACACATCTAGGAACGAGACTAAATCCTATTCCTATGATATGGTGGCAGGACTTGAGCGTGAAGCTCGCTCAGTCAACCGTCTCGTGTTGGAGGGAGCACGGTGTTCCGATCCTCGTTGCGTGTGTTGCCGATGCTGCTCGCCGGTGTTTGCATGCTCGCAGGGTGCGGCGGGTCGACCGCCTCGACGGCGAGCGGGTCGCCGGGTGGGTTGCAGCTGGTCGCCGCGGAGAACTTCTGGGGGAGCATCGCGAGCCAGCTTGGGGGGAGCAAGGTCGCGGTGCAGAGCGTGATCGTCAACCCGAGCACGGATCCGCATTCGTATGAGCCGACGGCTTCGGACGGGGTTGCGTTCGCGCGCTCTGAGATGGCGATCGTCAACGGGATCGGCTATGACGCGTGGGCGTCGAAGTTGATCGCCGCGAACCCGTCGAGCTCACGGGCGGTGCTCAACGTCGGCGATCTGCTGGGGCTGAAGGAGGGGGATAACCCGCACCAGTGGTACTCGCCGTCCTCGGTGCGGCGGGTGATCGATCAGATCGTGGCCGACTACAAGCGGCTTGATCCCAAAGACTCACGGTATTTCGATCATCAGCGCACGGTGTTCGAGACCCAGGGCCTGGCGGAGTACGACCGGCTGATCGGGCAGATCCGCGCGCGCTATTCCGGGGTGCCGGTGGGCTACAGCGAGAGCATCTTCCAGCCTTTGGGTCAGGCGCTTGGGCTGAGGCTGATGACGCCGTACAGCTTCGCGAAGGCGATTGCCGAGGGGACTGACGTGAGCGCGGCGGATAAGCAGACCGTTGACACGCAGGCGCAGGGTCGGCAGATCAAGGTGTGGGTCTATAACAGCCAGAACGCGACGCCCGATGTGCAGCGCGTCAACCAGCTCGCGCGGGCGGCGCGCATTCCGATCACGACGATTACCGAAACGCTCTCTCCGGCATCGGCTACGTTCGAGCAATGGCAAGTCGCGGAGCTCCGCAGCCTCCAGCAGGCGCTTCACCAGGCGACGGGCAGATGAGCGCCTCGCCGGCCGCCAGCGCAGGCCAGGTGCGGATCAGCTCTGACGGAAAGCCGGATTCGCCGCAGGTCCAGTCGGCGCCGGTTGTGCGGCTGGAGGAAGCGCAGGCCCAGATCGGCGGGCGTCCGGTGTGGAGCGATGTGAGCCTTGACGTCGCCGCCGGCGAGTTCACGGCGATCCTCGGTCCGAACGGGTCGGGGAAGACGACGCTGCTGCGCGTGCTGCTGGGTGAGCTCGCGCTCGCGAGCGGGAGCGTGTCGGTGCTGGGCCGCGCGCCGGGATCGGCGAAACGCCAGATCGGGTATTTGCCGCAGCGGCGTCACTTCGATGCGAGCATCCGGATCCGCGGCATCGATCTCGTCAAGCTCGGGCTCGACGGCGCGCGCTGGGGCCTGCCGCTGCGGCGCTCCGGACGCGAGCGTGTTGATGAGGTGGTCGCGATGGTCGGTGCCAGCGAGTATGCGTCCCGTCCGATCGGGCGGCTTTCGGGTGGTGAGCAGCAGCGGCTGCTGATCGCCCAGTCGCTGGTCAGTCGTCCGAGCCTGTTGATCCTGGACGAGCCGCTTGACAGCCTTGATCTGCCGAACCAGACCGCGGTCGCGGCGCTGCTGGCGCGGATCTGCCGCCAGCAGGGCGTGAGCGTGCTGCTCGTCGCGCACGACGTCAACCCGCTGCTGCACTACCTGGACCGCGTGGTCTACTTCGGCGGCGGCCGGGCGGCGGTCGGCACGCCGCAAGAAGTGATCACCGCGGACACGCTGAGTCGCCTGTACGGAGTCCCGATCGAGGTTCTTCAGACCGCCGACGGGCGGCTCGTTGTCGTCGGGCTGCCCGAAGCCCCCGCGCACCACAGCGACCGTCACGAGCACGATGAGCACTCTTAGCTCACTGAGCGCGGCGAGCCTGTCTTTGGACCCGGTGTCGGACTTCCGGCAGCTGACCGCGTTTCCGTTCATGGTCAACGCGCTCGAGGCCGGAACGGTCGTCGCGATCCTCGCCGGCGTCGCCGGATGGTTCATGGTCCTGCGGCGCGAGAGCTTCGCCGGGCACACGCTGTCGGTGATGGCGTTCCCCGGCGCGACCGGTGCGGTTCTGATCGGTCTGCCTGCCGCTGCTGGCTACTTCACGTTCTGCGGTGTCTCGGCGCTCGTGATCGGAAGCTCCGCAGGGTCGGGCACCCGACGGCACCGCGGCGAGGAGTCCGCGGTCACCGGAGCCGTTCAGGCGTTCGGTCTGGCGTGCGGGTTTCTGTTCCTTAGCCTCTACCAGGGCGTGCTCGCCGGCTATGAGAACGTGTTGTTCGGCGATTTCCTGGGGATCACCCGCGGGCAGGTTCTGCTGCTGACGATCGTCGCGGTGCTCACTGTGGCGTTCTTCGCGGTCGCCGGGCGCCCGCTGCTGCTCGCGTCCGTCGACGAAGCGGTCGCCCGGGCCAGCGGCGTCCCGGTCCGTGGCCTGTCGCTGTTGTTCTTGCTCGTCCTCGGTCTTGCGGTCGCTGCGACCGCGCAGATCACCGGTGTGCTGCTGGTGTTCGCGCTGCTCGTCGCTCCTGCAGCGACCGTGCAGTTGATCACTGCGCGGATCGGGGTGAGCTTGCTCCTGACGGTGGTCCTCGGCGTCGCGATCACGTGGGTCGGGCTCGCGCTCGCGTACTTCTACAACTACCCCGTCGGCTTCTACATCACCACTGTCGCGTTCGGCGTGTACGTTGTCGCGCGGATCGTCCGTGCCGTCATCGACCACCCGACGCTCCTGCGCCGGCGCCGCCTGCGTGGCGCGGAGGTGGTCGCCTAATGTTCGCGCACGAGTTCGTTCGCAACGCGTTCCTTGCGGGCACCGTGATCGCGCTCGCGTGCGGGCTGGTCGGCTACTTCGTCGTGCTCCGCGCCCAGGTGTTCGCCGGCGACGCCTTGACCCACGTCGCGTTCACGGGCGCGATCGCGGCGGCCGCGGCGGGAATCGACCCGCGGATCGGGCTGTTCGCCGCGACGATCATGATCGGACTCGTGCTCGGCGCGCTCGGACAGCGCGCCCACGCCGACGACGTCACCATCGGGATCATCTTCGCCTGGATCCTCGGGCTCGGCGTGCTGTTCCTGGCGCTGTTCAGCTCCGGATCGGGCGGCGGCACCGGCATCCTCGGCGCACGCACCCTGTTTGGCTCGATCTTCGGACTGTCCGTCGCCGACGCACGGCTCGCCGCCGCGATCGGCATCGCGATCATCGCCGCGATCCTCGCGATCGCCAGGCCACTGCTGTTCTCAAGCGTCGACCCGGCAGTCGCAGCCGCACGCGGCGTGCCCGTCCGCACGCTCGGACTTCTGTTCCTCGCCCTCCTTGGCGCGACCGCGGCCGAGGCCACCCAGGCGATCGGCGCGCTGCTGCTGCTCGGACTGATCGCCGCCCCCGCCGGCGCCGCGCACCGGCTCACCCCGAATCCCTACCTCGCCTTTTCACTGTCAGGCGTGCTCGCGGTGCTCTGCACCTGGGCCGGGCTCACGATCAGCTACCTGATCCCCAAGCTTCCGCCCAGCTCCGCGATCATCGCAGTCGCGAGCGCGATCTACCTCCTCGCGTACCTGTTCACCACCGACCTCCGCGCACTCAGGCCGCAACGCGCGCTGAACCTGAACCCCGGGACTGAAACCTAGACTGAGACCGATGGCGCACACGAACACAGACAGCTGGGCAGCACGCGTACAGGACGTGCTCGCCCAGAACAAACACCACACCGGCGCAGCACGCCAGGCGCTGCTCGAGCTCCTGGACTCACAGACCTGCGCGCTCTCAGCAATCGAGATCGAGGACGCACTGCGCGCCGGCGAGCGGCCCGTCGGCCGCGCCAGCATCTACCGGATCCTCGACGAGCTCGAACGCCTTCACCTCGTCCAGAAGCTCCAGATCGGTCAAGCGATGGCGCGCTACGAGCCAATCCGCTCCGGCGAAGGACACCACCACCACCTCGTCTGCGACACCTGCGGCACCGTCATGCCGTTCACCGACACCGACCTTGAGAACGCGATCAAAAGAATCAGCCGCCGCGTCCCGATGCACGTCGCCGAACACGAGATCGTGCTCCACGGCGCCTGCCAAGACTGCAGCGACTAACACCAGTTGCCTGGGGGCCGTCGCGTCGCGATAGCGCTGACGTGCACACACGTCTGCGCGGGATCCGCCGTGCCAGCAGCAAAGAGCAATGGTGCACGGCCCGGGCTCCAGCCAAGCACACCGCGGCGAAATGGGCAAGCTGCTCGAATGCGTCACTCCGCTGGAGGCCGGGGACTTCGACCGCGCTCAGGCTCTCGTCACCCGACGCTGGAGACCTGTTCCTCGAGTCGATCGTCTGGGCCAACGACGCAGCCGACCCGCTATTCGACCAGATTCAGGCCAACGCGTACGCGCCAGACCGACGGCTGGGTTGTATGGTGCCGATCACGGCTGGAGCGCTCGTGCGCGCCCGATCATGCTGAGGTGGTCCTACGTTTTCCCAGCCGTGGGGGTCGGGCGCGCAGGCTTGCTCCCCAGGCCAGCGCGATGAGCGCGCTCCCGGCCGCGAACACGATCCAGGAGACCGTGTCGGTGGAGGTCGATTTGGGTACCGCGGTGGCGGCCGGCGTTGGCAGCGGGTGGCCTGAGGCTGCTGAGAGTCGCTGGACGGCGGTCAGGGCGACGGTTGCAAGCCCGGTCCCCGCTGCGGGGGACGGTATTCCGCCGAGCACGTCCCGTTCGCGCACGAGCGTTGCATTGGCGCGATAGAAGCCAAAGCCGCCTGGCATCACCACGAGCAGCGGTCCGCGATAAAGCAGCGCGAGCTCTTGTCCGAGGAACTGGGCGTAGTTCTGGGGGTGCCGCCAGAGTTCGGTGACCGAGCCGAGGTCTGCGCGGGAGGCGATCAGCGCGACGCGAATCGGGTAACCGTCGCGCCGCGCTGCTACCAGGAGCGCGGCGAGCTGCGCCTGCTGGACGACGCTCACGCCGGCGTCTTGTGGCAGGAAGAAGGTTTGGGAGACGAGGACGTCACTGGCAGGGTCTCCGTCCGCTCGCGCCGACTCGGCGAGCGCTCCCGATAGGAGTGCCAAGATCGTGATCGAGATGGCCGCCAGCAGCGCGACGCGAGCCCGCGAGCGATCGTTCGGAGTGTGCGTAGAGTCCGCCAATGTGATGAGCGCTGACGCCTATCAGAGCCGGCTTGCCGACCGCGGTCGCGGCTGCGTTGAAGTCTATGGTTCGGGCTCGCGGCTGGACGGTCGCGGTGATGCGTCGTTGGTGCGCTGCTCGGCGCCGGCGGGTTTCCGAGCGTGGCCTGGGCGCACGGGCCGGTCGCTCCAATCGCTTCAAGCTTTCAGGCCAGGGTCACTCTGCGTCCGGCGGGCCTGGAGGCGAAGGTGATCGACGGGGATCAGCGGATGTGGCTGCGGCGTCTCGCCGAGCGAGAGCGTCGTGATTCTCGACTATCGCGGGGCACCGTATCTGCGCTTCTCACGGGCCGGTGTGGCGGTGAATCACAACTCGGCGATGTACTACCTCAACCAGACCCCGGCCGAGGTGCCGCCGTCGAACCTCGGCCCGGCGACGGTGCCGCGGTGGTCGAGCGTGAGCGGCGGGCATGACTACAGCTGGCACGACGGCCGCCTGCACGCGTTGGCGACGGTCGCGCTGGCGCCAGGGGAGACGTATGTGGGTACGTGGAGCATCCCGGTGCGGGTTGATGGTCGTCTCGGCGCGATCTCGGGCGGGTTGTGGCATGCCGAGGATCCGTCGATCGTGTGGTTCTGGCCGATCGTGGTGCTGCTCGTGTGCACGTTGGCTGCGCGGCGGGTGCGCCGTCCCGAGCTCGATCAGCGCGTCGCCCGCGTGCTTGCGATCGCGGCGCTGATCGCAAGCGCGGTCGCCGCCGGCGCCCGGGAGCTTCATGGACGCCCGACCGTCACGGTGCTGGGAGCGATCACGTTCGCGATCATCCTCGCGCTTGTGGGGTTGGGACTTCGCCGGGTGCTATTTCAGCGACCCGGGTACTTCTCGTATTTCGCGATCTCATTCTTGGCGCTCTGGGAAGGCTCGCAGTTGATCCCGACGCTCCTGAACGGCTTTGTGCTGGCGGCGGTGCCGGCGTTCGTCGCGCGCGCGGCGACAGTCCTCTGCCTTGGCTGCGGTGTGGGGCTGCTCGTGATCGCGTTTCGTTTGGTGGATCGGGAGGAGCCCGATTCCTTCGACGGCGATGATCGTGGCGACGACTACGACGTCGAGGATGCCGGCGCCCGTGAGTCGCTTGCCTGACGGCGCCCCACGCCTTGGTCCCGACAAGTCGCCGTGATGTCGAGAGCGCGCTCGTTGACTGGAGTTGGCCTTGTGCTGGCGGTCGCGGCGGTGCCGGGGTCTGGATGCGGTTCTGCGCGGCAGACGCCATCGGCTTCTGGGATTCCGCGCGCGCTGCTGCGAGAGGCTCGCCCGATCGGTCGCGGCCCGAGATTCCGTCCCGGCGCGATCCCAGCTCCCAGCGCCTCAAGCTCGAGCTCCAGCGCGGTCCTGCTGTCCGTCTCAGTCCTGCTTCTCGTTGTCGTAGGCATAGCGATCTCCTCTTGGATCGATGCCTACACAGAGGGTCGGACACCCCCGGCTGGTGCGTGATCACCGGTGGGGAGGTATCGTGCCGGGGCGATGATCGCGCGTGCTGATCGCCGGGCGGTGAGTCGATGCCTCGTCCGAGCGGCGGTGATGCCTGCTGGCGCCATGTTGGTGCATCAGCTGCGGTTCATGCTGGCGTTCGGCGGCAGCGCGGGCGCGGAGCTCGCGCGACAGGGGCACTCGTATCTGCATTCGCTGGTCCCTTGGATTGTGCTGCTGATCGGCGTTGCTGTCGGCGGTTTTTTGTGGGCGCTTGGACGCGCGCTGGTCGGTCAGAGATCGCTGCCGCGCTACACGCTGTCATTGGTCGCTCTGTGGATCGTGTGCTCGGCGTGTCTGGTGGGGATCTATGTTGCGCAGGAGTTCCTCGAGGGCTTGTTCGCGACCGGCCATCCGGCTGGGCTGGCGGGCGTTTTCGGCTATGGCGGCTGGTGGTCGATCCCCGCGGCGGTGTGCGTTGGCTTGGTGCTCGCGGCGGTGTTCCACGGCGCTCGGTGGGTGCTGGACGAGGTCGCGCAGCGCCGAATCGATCTGCTCTGCGGCAGGGCGCCTCGGCCTGTGAGGCTGCCTCGTCCTCGTGATGTGTGGCCGCCGCGGCTCTCGCCGCTGGCCGGTGGCTGGTCGGGCCGCGGTCCTCCGAGCTAGGACCTGATCGCGCGGCGCTGCCGGATCGCGGTTGCGCTGATGTCCAGCTTCCCGACTGAGAGTCGGTTCGGCGTGCCCGTTGTTGCGCGGGGCGCTCGGCTGTGACCGTCGCGACGTCGATCGCGCGGGCAAGCGACCGCGAATAAGTCCAACGAGGACCCATCGCTGCGCCGTGGCGCTCTGCGGCCGTGCGTGGTGGCCCGTGAGCCGGTCCGAGCTACTCAAAGGAGAACCACCAGAAATGAACGTCAGGAGTTCATGGGCGCGACGCCCACTCATCGTCGCTGCGGTGTTCGCGCTGGCAGCGATCGTTCCGGCGGTCGCGTCGGCGCATGCGCGGATCAGTCCCGCGGTGTCGCTGTCGGGCAAGTTGCAGCTCTACAGCCTCGCTGTGCCGACGGAGAAGAGCGGGCTGACGACGTCGAAGATCGTGTTGACGGTCCCGGATGGGTTCGGGATCGACTCGTTCGTGCCGCCGCCGGCGGGTTGGACGCAGCAGGTCCAGCAGACCGGGTCGGGCGATAGCGCGGTGATCACGAAGGTGACGTGGACCGGCGGGAAGACCCCGACCGGTGAGGACTCGCTGTTTCAGTTCCTCGCCCAGCCCGCGTCGGCGAAGACCTACACCTTCCAGGTCCAGCAGACCTATTCGGACGGGTCGATCGTGAACTGGGCGGGCTCTGAGTCCTCCGATGCGCCGGCGCCGACGATCGACGCCGCGAGCTCGTTGGGCGGCGGCAGCTCCTCGGTGCTGGCGATCATCGCGCTGATCGTTGGGGTGCTTGGACTGCTCGCCGGCGGGTTCGCGCTGGTCAGTCGCGGCTCGAAGGAGCGAGCGCTGGCATGAGTGCTCGGGGGCGGATCGTCGCGGCGATCGCCGCGCTCGCGGTCGGCGTGGTGCTGCCCGCGGCGGCGTCGGCGCACGCGTATCTGATCAAGACGGTGCCGGCGGCGAGCGGCGTGCTCGACGGTCCGCCTCCGAACGTGCAGTTGACCTACGACGAGGCGGTCGAGCCGCGATTCGCGATCATCTCCGTCACCAACGCCGCGGGGAACCAGGAGACGACCGGGCCGGTCAGCCGCTCGCCGGCGAACCCCGACACCCTCGTCGTGCCGCTGCGCCCGCGGCTGCCTGAGGGCTGGTATCTGATCTATTGGCGGGCGATCTCGGTCGACGGGCACCCGGTGCAGGGCGCGTTCACGTTCGCGGTCGGACCGAACCCCGGGCCGGCGCCGCGGTTCGCGGTGCCGAGCATCGCCGGGTCGGCGACATCGCTGCGCTTGCTGATCGCGCGCTGGGTGATGTTCCTCTCGGTGATGAGCGCGATCGGCCTGTTCGTCTTCTGCGTGCTGATCGCGCGGCCTGCGGTCCGGCGCGCGCGCGGGACGAGCCTGCGAGCGGTGTCGCGCGCGTTCGTGATCTCATCGGTGATCGGGCTGCTTGCGATCCCGGTCTATCTGGATATCGCGACTGCGATCGATTCGCTGCGCTCAGCGTTCGATCTGGGGGCGCTCGTGCCGCTGTTTCGCGCGACCGCGTTCGGACGCGGCTACGTCGACATGCTGGTCTGCTTCGCGCTGTTCTGCCTCGCCGCCTGGACCGCTCTGTGGCTCGATCGCCCCGACCGCGACGACGGTCGATCGCCGAGGTCGTGTCGATCGCCGGCGCGCTGCTGGCCGCCGGAGCGGTGCTGCTGTTGCCCGGCAGCGCCGGGCACGCAGCGCAGACATCCCCGCGGGGGATCTCGGTGATCCTCGACTGGCTGCATCTGATCACCGGCTCGCTGTGGCTCGGCGGGCTGATCGGACTGATCGTCCTGTGGAGCAGCATCCAGGCGTCGCTGCGCGTGAGCAGCCTGTCGGTGGTGGTGCCGCGGTTCTCGAACGTCGCGTTCGTGAGCGTGTTGCTGTTGCTCGGGACCGGGACGTGGGCGACGATCAACCACATGCCCGCGCTGGACGCGTTGTGGCTGACCGGCTACGGCGTCGCGATCCTGGTCAAGATCGGGCTGCTGATCGCCGCGATGGCGCTCGCCGCCGGCAACCTGCTGCGCACCAAACCACGGCTGCATGCCACCGCGCGAGACCCCGAGCTCGGTGAGCCCGCAGCCCGCATGTTGCGGGGGCTGATCAGCGGTGAGGCGGCGCTGATCACCGCGGCGGTGTTCGCGGCCGCCGTGCTCTCGAGTCTCGCGCCGCCGCCGCCCGCATTCGCGCTGCAGAACTCGGCGCTGGCGAACGTCGGACCCGGCCGAGTCGCCGAAACCGTCAGACACGCCGGCTACACCCTGCAGGTGCTCGTCGCGCCGAACAAGGCCGCCGCTCCCGATTCGTTCGCGCTGCGGATCACCAAGAACGGACAGCCCGTCCACGGTGCGAACGTGACCCTGACGTTCAACCACACCGAAATGCAGATGCCCCAGCAGGAATACCAGCTGACCGAGACCCAACCCGGCGTCTACTCGCGCGCCGCCCCGGCGCTCGTGATGGTCGGCAAATGGGCGCTCTCCTTCCAGATCACGCCAAAGACCGGAGCGCCGTTCACCGCACTGATCCTCGACCAAGCCAACGGATGACCGACAACCAACCCACACCCACCCAGATCCGGCTGCGACTCCTCGCCGCCGCGCTCGCGCTCGCAGCCGGCGCAACCGCGATCCTGATCGCCGCCCTCTACCTCAACGGAGTGCTCACATGAGCACCCGCAACGGCGCCCCGCGCGACGGTGAGGGAAGTCCGCCATGAAGGGCAATCGTCCGCTGATCGCCGCAGCCGCGCTCGCCCTGCTGGTTGGGATCGCGGCGGGTGCCGCGCTCCTGCTCCGCGGCACTCCAGCACCGGGCAGACGATCCCGCCGGATGCAGCCTCGCCGGGGAGCGGCCCGTTCCTCACCGCCGCCACGATGCCCCAGGGGCTCGGTGGCCGTCCCGTGCCACGGTTCACCCTGCTCGACGCGCGGGGAGGCAGCTTCTCGAGCGCCCGGTTGAGTGGGCGCCCCTACGCGCTCACGTTCCTCTACGTCCATTGCGTCGATGTGTGCCCGCTGATCGGCAGCGAGATCCACGACGCGCTCGGCAAGCTCGGCGCGCAGGCCAGCAAGCTGAACGTCGTCGGGATCTCGGTCGACCCGCGCGGTGACACGCGCCCGCGGTCACGCGATGGCTTGCCGCCCATCACGAGCCCGCGAACTTCCACTACCTGATCGGCTCAGCGCAGCGACTCGCTCCCGTCTGGAAAGCGTTCTACGTCTCACCGCAGACCCCCGGCAACCCACACAGCACCCACACCGCCGTGATCTGGCTCATCAACCGCCACGGACGCCCGGCCGCACTGATCCCCGCCGGCGTGCCGATCAACACCAGCAACCTCGCCCACGACCTCCGCGTACTCATCGCCACAACATGAACCCCCGACTCAACTCGATACGACAACAACTTGCCGACCCCGTGCAAGGAGGCGACATGCACCGAGATCACCAGAACCCAGCCAGCCGGACCCGGACCGAGGCCGCGAATCGAACCGCCCACCGTCGGTGGGTGCTCGCCGCCTTGATTTCGCTCGCAGCGGCGCTCGCGGGGTGTGGATCGAGCTCCGGAGGCGCCGTCAGCGCGCCGACAGTCGCGCCGGCCAGGACGTACTCGCTGGCGGGGTTCGAGCCCTCCGCGCCCGTTCAGGCAGGCCAGAGAACACTGCTCTCGTTCACGATCCAGCAGCCGTCAGGCAAGCCGCTCACCGCGTACAGGAAATGCTGCGAGCCGCACGCCGGCGTCGATCTGATCATCGTCCGCAGCGACGACAGCCACGTCCAGTACGACGACAGCGACATCGCCGCCGACGGAAAGATCACCCAGCCCGTCGTGTTCCCCGCACCCGGCCGCTACCGGATCGTCGTCAGCGCATTCCTACCCGTCAGCAGCCCACAGTCCCAGAACAACTTCCAGCTCTTCACCACCGTTCACGTCCGCGGCACCTACCGGCCACAGCCGACCCCGCCGTTCAACGCCACGCAAGTCGTCGACGGATACCGCTTCCAGATCCAAGGCCATCCGCGCCTGAAAGCGATCGAAGCGGACTTTCTCACGCTGAACGTGCTCGACCCCCACGGGCGCAAGGCGACCTTCACGACCTGGCGGGGTGCGCTCGCACACGCGATCTTCTTCCACGAGGGCTCGCTTGACTACTTCCACACCCACGTCTGCAGCCCAGGCGCGATCTACTGCACCTCCGCGCTCGGCGCCAGCAGAGTCACCGGCAGCTCGAACGCACCCGGCCGGCTGAAAGTCGGAGTCCTGCTCCCGGAGCCAGGTACCTGGCGAATGTTCCTGATCACATACATCAACGGCCGCATCCTGACCGCCCCCTACACGCTCAACGTCAGCTAGAGCCAATGCCAGCACAGGCCTGACCGCATGACGCAACGCGATTTGCCCCCCTTACGGCCGGCGTCGAGCTCTGCCGCGCGAGCGCGACGCAGAAAGCTTGTCCGCCGCCGCCGCGCGGGAGCCGTCGCAGCGATCCTCGGCGTTGTCGTTCTGCTCACGCTAATCACGAGCGGCGGCGGACACCCCACCCGAGCGGTCAGCAACTCCGTCCACCGAGGGTCGACGACCCAACCGCGAACGGTCGCACACCCGCCTCAGACAGCCTGCTCAAGCAGGAGAACCTCGCGATCGACCGGCTGCTCTCACGACAACCCTTCATTACCTCCGGCGGCGGGCAGCGACGCGTGATCGCGCTCACCTTCGACGACGGCCCCGGTCCCTACACACCCCGGCTGCTTGACCAGCTACGACGCATCCACGCACCGGCGACGTTCTTCGAGGTCGGGTTCATGATCAGCTACTTTCACCCTTCGCTTCAACGCGAACTGCGGATGGGGATGGTGATCGGCGATCACACCGAGCTTCACCCGATGATGGCTCGGCTCACGCCAGCAGCACAGGAACGCGAGATCCTCCTCCAAACCGACCGGCTCGACCAATACGGCGCAGCATTCCCACGCCTCTACCGACCCCCATATGGCTCATTCAACCGCGACCTTCCGATCCTCCACCGCTGCACATGCTGATGGTGCTCTGGAGCGACGACACCGACGACTATCTCAGGCCCGGCGTCGACACGATCGTCGCACGGGCGCTCGCGGGCGCCAAACCGGGGTTCGCGTTGTGCGACGCGGCGGCGCCTTCAAGGGACGGTCTCAGGGGGATGCTCGCGACCATCCGCTCATCGATCGGCTTGCGAACACCTTTCGATCCGAGCGGAAGAGACGACAGTTCCGGACAATGCTTTCGTGGCGACCCTCTATCACGTCACCCCGAGCGTCAATCGCGAGTCGATCCTCCGTCACGGCCTTGACTGGAAGCACGGAGGCGGCGGGATCGCCGGCAGTCTCGCACCCGAGCAGAACGGTATCTTTCTCGCTCGTGATCGCTTTGAGGCGGATTTCTTCGTTCAGATGGGCAAGCGCCGTTTCGACGCGGTGGACGTCTGGAAGGTCACGCTCGACGACGATGGCTCAGACGGATTACTAGGCGCGGATGAGGCCGCGGTCGAGTTCGACGGCTTCCTCTGCTGGATGCAAGCCATCCCGCCGTCCTGGTTGCGCGTGGCAGAACGGGACCTATAGGGAGCCCGCCAGCCGCAATTCGATCAGAGCGGACGCGATGGTGCAGGCACTTGTTAGCGCTGCTGGCGATGCCCCGTCGCCGACGGGATCGCCGTCGTAACGGTTGCGCCGTGCGTCGTGCGGATGGTGAAGGTGCCGGGATGGCGTGCCGTTGGACGCACCATGAAGGCGTTGCGCGCTCGGGCTACTTTAGCGCCGCGGCCGCTTACCGTCGCACCGTCGGGGACGATGCCGTAGACCGTCGGCGCCGCGCCGGAGACCGTCGGCGCCGCGCCGGAGACCGGCACCAGCATCATCCAGACGCCTTGCCGAGCGACCAGGCTATTGGGCCCGCATGCGCTCCCTCCGTCGTCAAGCTCAAGACAACTGCGGACGGACCGACAACCATCCACAGGCGCTCTCGACCGATCGCGCCGGCTTCGCGTCCCGGTGACACGACAACCTTGCCGCCGGGTACACCGCTCACTCGCGCCACCCCTCCGCTGCGGCGGGGTGTGGACAAGGCCGTCAGGAATCGGTACGACGAAGCGAGCTCGCTGGGGACCGTACCCGACGCGGCGTGATCGTCCGAGCGCCCACGCCGTGACGGCTGTGGCTGTCCGCCATGCCGATTGCGATCGCGATGATGACCCCGACGATCGCCAGCGCGACTACAACGCCAAGCGTCGCTATCCGTATTCTCGGCGTCCTTCAGTCCTCGTTGAGGAATCCGTTCAGACCTAGGATCGCACCAAACCCCGACCACACACACCCACCCCGGGGGTGTGTCAGTCACACCCTCAGCTCTGCGCCGATATGTCGCTGCGTGACCGACCCCCACAGCGCGCCGTTCATCGACTCGACGGCTGCCGCACCGAGTGCTCCATGTCGATCATTCCGGAAGCGACTGCCGGCGAGTTGCCTGCTCGCGAGCCGGAGGGTGGCCATCACGTGGCGTTAGTGTTGGGGTGATGGCTGGTTCCGATGAGGGCGGCGGCCATTGACACGCCCGAAGAGGCGTCCTGCTCGGACATCCCTCCGCGATCCGCGAGCGCAGCAGAGGGCAGCCAGGCTTGACGTGAGCTGGGGAGCGTGGTGAGCACGGTCGAGTCGGCATACGAGAGGACGGTTGCCGAGAAGACTGCTCCGTTCTGGTCGGTGAATCGTCGCGGTGGGCCGACCGGCCCGATGCCACATTTGATCCGCGACCTCGACGGGGGGATCATCGACTTCGGGTCTCGCGCCGTCCGAGCGACGACGCTCCCGCTGTTCGATCCGTGCGACAGCGGTCGTGCGTCGAGCTTGGTAACTTCCTGCGCCTAGGGAGGCTGGTCTCCTCGCAATGGTTGTCGCATCCCGGCGGAATGTCGGATGAGACTGCGGATTAGGCGGCCCGATCTTCACGCACTGAGCGCCGCTCAGAAACGGAACTGCTCGCGATCGCGGCGCTCGCGTTGCCCGATGCCTCCGGCTCCAGCGCGACCTCACCCGCAGACCCCGAGGGATTCGGGCGCCGAGGCTCGCGGACGCCAAGGCCTCCCTCGTCATCCTGCGGCGGCATCTCCCAGGGCGGCGGGTCCTCCAAACGAAGTGCGGGGGATTCCGGCCGATCCGTGGGCTGAGAAGCAACATGCAATGCGTGCACAAACGGCTTGCCCATCGCAATGGCAACAAAGACAACAAAGGCGATTGACACGGCGACGGCCATCGCATCGGTCATGCCAACACGGTACTCCGGACAGCTCGTTGAGTCGAGGGCTCGCATGAGCCGCGGACCGAGAGTGTCCGTTCTCGATCAGACGGCACTCTCGCCGCCTCGGTCGCGCGCCGCGACCGCCTCACGCGCGACGAATCAACCGTCGCAGCAATCCAGGCGGCACCGCGGCCTCGGGCGCGTGCACGATCCGGTCGTAGATACTGAACGGAGGCCCGTCCGGCCCCGGGGGCTGGCCCTTGACGTAGCGGGTGACCGTGTTCCTCGATGCCACTCGTTCGGCCTTCACTTGATCTCCGGGCGCCAATGGCTCTGCGCTGAACCCGAAGAGCCACCTTTGCGGAAGCCCAGGAGCGTCCTCGACCAGACAGCACACTGAGATCTCGCACCACCGCACATTCCACGTGTGCAGTGCGGCGCGTACCCTGGCCTCGATGTCAGCGGGCACGCGGTCGCGAGCGCAGATCTCCACGACGACAGGCCACGGATGGTATCGAACGGCATTGGTCACGTGACCAATTATGCGGCCGGAAACGACCCCAGTCGGCGAGCCGGCCAGAGTCAAATGTCCCCACCGCATGCACACGCCGCGCTGCTGCTCTGGGCTTAGAAGCGGCAGCGAGCCGTTCCCGCCGCTGTCCGGTGATCCTTGGCTTCTGCGACGCGCCGAACCGCTCGCGCGCACCGCTTGAACGCACGCTGCTGTGCGTGCGATATTCGATCGGCTCGCGGACGCGGTCGCCGCATTCACGTCCTCTCGAGATCCGCGCGGTGAGATGCTGTCGGCTTATGCGTTCCAACAGGCGGCTCGCAGTGCGCACGAGCTTGTTCGCGGCGGCATACTCCCAGGACGACGTTGAGAGGAGACGATGAGGGTCTGCATCGTGGGAGTGTCCGGAAAGCTCGGCCAATACATGGTGCAGCACGCGCTTGACCGGGGCTACGAGGTCGTCGGAGTGTGCCGGGAGCAAAGCGTCGGCAAGCTCGACAGGTTCAAGGGGCGTATCACGGTGATTCCCGGCGCGACGAACGACACGGGGGTCGTCAAGCGTGCCGTCGACGGGTGCGATGGGGTGCTCGTCGTGCTCGTCCCGCGCGGGGTCCGCGGTTACTCGTCTGGGACGGCCCAGGCCGTGCTCGACCACGCAGCACCGGGCGCCCGCCTCGTGTTCTCGTGCGGGTGGCACATCACGCGCGACGGCCGGGACGTCTACTCGTGGAAGCTCAAGGCGATCGTCAGGGTCTTCGGCCCTCTCGCGCGTCTGGCTCGCTTCGCCGATCTGGATGACCAGGTGGAGGCGTGCCGTCGGGTCTTCGCCAGCGACACGCGGTGGACTGTTGTCCGGACGCCGGGCGGATCGTGCGGCAGTCCTTCAAGCAGAAGGTGCAGGAGTTCCTGCCAGGCCGATGACAGCGACGGCCACGCGCGCCGGCGCCGCGATCGATCAGCTCGACGTCGACGCCTACACGATCCCCACCGACTTCCCGGAGGCCGACGGGACGCTGTCCTGGGACTCCACGACGATCGTCGTCGTGCACGCGGCCGGCGGCGGCGAGCGCGGGCTCGGCTACACATACGCGGACGTGTCGACCGCGAAGCTGATCGAGTCCAAACTCGGTGGAGTCGTCCAAGGACTCGGTGCGCTCGATCCCCCGGCCGCGTGGGTGGCGATGGTGGGAGCGATCCGCAATCTCGGCCGCCCCGGGATCGCGTCGACGGCGATCGCCGCGGTCGATCTCACGTTGTGGGATCTAAAGGCCAGGCTGCTTCGCCTCCCGCTGTGCAAGCTCCCGGGGATGGCGCACGACCTTGTCCCGGTCTACGGGTCGGGCGGGTTCACGCCTACCCGCTGCGCCGGCTCCAGGAGCAACTCGCGGCGTGGGAGGAGCGCGGAAGCCCAGGTGTCAAGATGAAGGTCGGATCGGAAGCGAGCGAGGACCCGATCAGAGTCAGGGCCGCTCGCCACCGGAAACGGATTCGAATTCAAACGGACAGACGCGGAGCGACATGCGGCGTAGGCGAGCACCGAAACCGAGTTGGGTACCGCTGCGGCGGCGCTCGTCGCCTGAGCGGGCGTTCGGTCACTGGTGGCATGAGGTCTCGCGCGGGCGCATGCAGAAGACGCTCGCGGCGGCGACCGCGGCGAGTGCGCTTCCGCTCGGTCTCGAGATCTGCTTCGAGCATTTCCGAGGATCGTTCGGCGACAAGTGGATGTGGACCCCTGTCCCACTGTCGCCGGCGCTGAGCGTGACCTGCCTTGCCGGCGTCCGGTCCGAGCGGGTCGCGAGGACGTGGCTTCCGCCGATCTCCGCGCTGTACTGCGCCGACGGGTTGATCGGCGTGATCACGCACGTGCGCGGCGTCGCACGAAAGCCGGGTGGTTTCCGCGAGCCGCTGTTCAACGTCGTGATGGGACCGCCGCTGCTCGCGCCCGGCTCGCTCGCGCTTGTCGGTGGCATGGGCCTTGCGGCGGCGGCGCTCGGCCGCGAGCGCTGATGGCTGGGATCGACTACCGCCAAGCCGGGCACCTCCCAAACAACCGTCCCGATGGCGGCGCCGGGCCGCCTGACGCGCTGCCGCGCCAGCGAAAGGGTGTCACTCCGCAGATGCGCGGTCGCTACCCCGACTACAACGTGCTCGATCAGGCCCGTCATTGGGACGAGGTGACTCGTCGGGTGGTGATCGCACGCGTCGAGGACGTGCCTGCGATCAGGTTCTTCACCGCGGCTGAGGCGGCAACCCTCGGCGCGTTCTGCGACCGCGTGATGGCACAGGATCGCGAGCCGAAGATCCCGGTGTTGAACATGATCGACGCGAAGCTGTTCGCCGGAAGCGGCGAGGGCTACCGCTTCGCCGAGCTACCGGAGGACTCCGCGACTTGGCGTTCGGCGGCGCGCGGGCTTGACGCTGCCGCACGCGAGCACGGGTCCTCGGACTTCAAGGGCGCCTCGTCCGAGATCCAGGACATGGTGATCGAGGCGTTCGCTGACGGAACGCTTCATGGAGAGATCTGGGACGAGCTCCCGCCTGGTCGCGCGTGGAGCGTGGTGATGCCGGACGTGTTGAGCGCGTTCTACTCGCACCCGTGGGCATGGAACGAGATCGGCTTCGGCGGTCCGGCCTACCCGCGCGGATACTCGCGTATGGGAGTCGGCCAGCGCGAGTCCTGGGAGGGGGCGCTCAGGCGTTCGAGCTCGACCCGGTAGAGGACACCCGCGAGCGCCATATGGAGGGCACGTGAGCTCGCGGGGTCATCGGCTACGGACGCTCGCGCCGCGGCTCGCGCGCCGCGGCTGGGAGGTCGTCGTGCTCGAAAAAGGTCCGTTCTGGGATCCGGATCGCGACTGGGTCTCCGACGAGGCCGGATCGCACAAGCTCTACTGGACCGAGGAGCGGATCATCGGCGGCAGCGACCCGGTGGAGCTCGGCAAGAACAACTCGGGACACGGGGTCGGCGGCTCGATGGTCCACTACGCCGGCTACTGCCCGCGCTTTCACCCTTCGGACTTCGAGGTCCGCGGCCGCGACGGGGTCGGCGAGGACTGGCCGATCTCCTACAGCGATCTGAAGCGCCACTACGAGCGTCTCGAGCTCGAGCTCCCGGTCGCCGGCCAAGACTGGCCGTAGCGCGCCGACGCTGTCGCGATCTGCGGCTACTCGATCGAGACGCCGCGGCTGCTGCTGAATTCGACGAGCCGGAGATTCCCGAAAGGGCTCGCAAGCTCGGGCGACCAGGTTGGCCGTTGCGTGATGGTCCAGGGCGCACCGCGGGTCGCGGGGCGCTTCCCTGATGAACTTCGGATGTACAAGGCGCCGCCGCCGGAGATCTCCTCAGAGCAGTTCTACGAGACCGACCCGACCCGCGGGCGCTGCGCGAGTACATGCGTGACTACAACCACTGGTACACGCTCGGCGCGCTCTCGGAGCTCCTCCCGCTGCCCCTGCACGAGATCTTCGAGGCAGCGGGCGCACAAGACGTCTTAACGATCGACCGCTACGCGCACCTTGTCGGCGGCTGCCGGATGGGCTCAGATCCGGAACGCAGCGTGATCAACTCAGACCGCCGGGCTTGGGAAGTGCCGAATCTGTTCATCGCCGATGGCAGCAGTAATGCCGACGCAGGGCTCGGCGAACCCCGCGCTGACGATCATGGCTCTGTCGTCGAGGCTGGCCGAGCGCCTCGATCTCAAGCGGCTCTCCGCGTCAGCAGCGTCCCGGCCGCGCCCGCTCCGGCGGCGAGGAGCGCTGCGCCACACGCCGTCGCGATCCGGTGGCGGCTGAGCCACGCCTGCGGGCTGCGGTCGTGCGCCTCGTCGTCGAACACTCCGTGGGCGCCCTCGTCGTGGTCACCGTCGACGGGCTCGAATAGGTTGGCAGCGCGCTGGCCGTCGAACGGGTCGGGCGTCTGCTGGCCGTCGACGGCGTGCTTGGCGAGGTAGCGCTCGGCGAACCAGGGCGCCAGCTTATTGCCGACGATCGTGTACACGGTCGGCAGCCCCACATAGATCTCGCGGCGGCGGTGATGCGCCGCCCAGTAGACCGACCGGGCGGCGACCTCCGGCTGGAAGATCGGCGGCACCGGCATCGGATGATGCGGCATCCGGCTCAGGCAGTGATCGAACTGCGGCGTGTTCAATCCAGGAAGCTGGACCATCGTCAGGTGCACATTGCTGCCGCGGTGTCGCAGCTCGCATCGCAGCGACTCGAACGAGCCCTTGATGGCGTGCTTGGCACCGCAGTATGGCGACTGAAGCGGGATCCCTCGGTATGCCAGCGCGGAGCCGATCTGCACGATCGTGCCGCGATCACGGGGCAGCATCCGCTCGAGCGCCGTCTTCGTTCCCCACACCGTGCCGAGATACGTGACCCGCGTCGCGCGCTCGTACTCGCTTGCGGATATGTCCTCGAAGAAGTCGAAGACGGTGGTCATCGCGTTGTTGACCCAGATGTCGATCGGCCCGAGAGCACCTTCGATCGCCGCCGCAGCGCGCTGAACCTCGTCGAACTCGGCCACGTCGGCCGGGTGCGCGAAACCCCTGCCTCCCAGGTCCCTGACCTCGTCGACGGCGGCGTCGAGCCCAGCCTGTCCGCGTGCGATCAGCCCAACGGCAGCGCCATGGCGTGCGAACTCGCGCGCGACTGCACGCCCGATCCCGCCCGAGGCGCCGGTGACGACGACTACCTCTCGCTCAGCCACGACACGACGTTAGTCAGGTCGGCTACGAATTCATCCCTCGCTTCGTCGCGCTCGTTCTCGTGAGCGCGCAGGATCGCCGACGGATGGGCGGTGATCGTCACAAGCGCGGCGAGCCCCGACTCCATCGGCGTGCCTCGGTCGCGTCCGATCCGGACCTGCGAACCAAGCAACGGGGCTTCACATGCCAATCTACGCGAGGCGGTACGAGGTCCTCGTCCCGGTGCAGGCAGGTACTCGAAGCTCGCCTGAGCTTGCTTTCCACTGATCCTCATCGTCGTGGTCGGGCTACCCCGGGCATGAGGCGAGTACGCATCGACGCTCGTTTGGCGCGTGTGAGCGGTCGGGTATCTCCTAGCAGTGTCGGCATTGGCAATGACCTTTGACGACGGGCCCGATCCGTTCTGGACCGCAAAGCTGGTCGAACGGCTTCGGAGGCTGGGCGCACGTGCGACGTTCTTCCCGATCGCGGCTCGCAGCCGCGCACCCCGACCGTACCGACAGCGAGCCCTCGCGATGGCGAGCAGAGCGCAGCGCGTCGCAGACGGTTCGGCCAGTGCAGTTCGGGTGGGTACAACCCATGCAAGACACGAAGATCGACAAGACGACAGCGAATGACAGAAGCTCTCCCCGAGGACCGTCCAGGCGAGCCTGCGCACGAGGTACTCCTTCTGCTGATGGCGAAACAGAAGACGATGGTGGATCGAGGGTGCGATCAGTAGCGCGGCGGCAGTGGCGATGCAGAGCAGCGTCACGAAGTACTCGTAGCGGTCGAACGACGACAGCTTGCTGAAACCGACGTTGAGCGGCACGACAAGCGGGACGCGAATAGCACCTGAATCCCGGTGCCCGCCACCCGCAGTTCGTTGAGCAACTCGCCGGTGTTGCGATCTAGCCGCTCGAACTCCGATTCATCGCGACCGTCGGCCGCCGGCGAGATGTTGTCTTTCTGCCGTGCGGCCGACGCATGCGAGAAGCATTCCCGCACGGCACCTCTTTTAGGCCTCTCCGCTTGGCATGGTTGGTCCGGCCCGCCCCGGGTAATCACAAGCAATGGGCATAGCCGATAGCGGAGCCGGTGGCTGGACCAGCCGACGCAGCGTCGTGCGCTCGCGCGGCGCGGCGGGCGCAAGCCGCAGGACGGTGCTGATCGCACTGGCGGCCAACCTGATCGTCGCCGCGGCCAAGCTAGCCGGGGGACTGATCACCGGATCCGCGGCGATGCTCGCCGAGACCGCTCACTCGATCGCCGATTCCGCGAATCAGGGGTTCCTGCTCGTCTCGATCCGGCTGTCCACCCGTGAACCGACCCCCGAGCAGCCGTTCGGCTACGGACGGATGCGCTTTCTCTGGACGTTCGTGGCCGCCATCGCGATGTTCTTGGCCGGGGCCGTCTTCGCGATCGGCTACGGCGTTCACCAGCTGCTTGCCGGCGAGACCTCTGTTGGCTACGCGATCTCCTACGCGACGCTGGCGATCGCGCTCGTCGCGGAGGGCACGTCGTGGATCCGGGCGATTCGGCAATCGCGGCGCGAGGCCGACGAGTCAGGTCTTGCGCTGATCGAATACCTCCGCGGAAGCCGGGACCCGAACGTGAAGATGGTTCTGTTCGAGGACACCGCGGCGCTGATAGGGATCGCACTCGCGTTCCTTGGCATCCTCGTCGACCAGATGACGGGGTCCGACGTGTTCGACCCCGCCGCATCGATCGCGATTGGCGTGCTCCTCGTCGGCGTCGCCGGATGGATGGCTCACGACACATCCGAGCTCCTGATTGGCGCATCGGCACGGCCGAACGAACGCGCGTCTCTGCAGCAGGCGATCGAGGAGTTCGATGATATTGACAACGTCATGGAGCTGCTGACGATGGTGCTGGGCCCGAATTCACTACTCGTTGCGGCACGCGTCGATTTCGCGGACGGCCTCGACGACGACGAAGTCGAGTGGGTGTCCGAAGAGATCGACAAGCGGCTCCGCGACGTCATACCCGATGTGACCGAGGTCTTCCTCGATGCGACGAAGGCGGGTCACCGCCAGACCGAGCGCGGCGGGCTTGCCTAGCGCGCTCCGGGACCGCACTGGCGCGACCGAAGGGCTGGGGTGCGTAAGCCTGGTCGGAAGCGAAACGAAGGTCCGAGTTGCGAGCAGTACCCGTCCATAGCGCTAGCTCAGACGGATCGCTCCCGTCGAATAAGGCCCAGATCAGGTTGAAGATCTTCTTGCCGAGCAAACCGGCTAGAAGTCCGCTGGCCACGCTGACTGGTGTGAACAGGATCTTGGACAACGCTCACCTTCAGTTTCGGCTAGGTCCGGTTCGGCTCGCTGCGCAGAGGAAGGAATGGCTCTTCGTCCTCTGGCTGGCCGGCCTGTATCTGCCGACCGCGCTCGATCTCGGCGTTCAGCTCGGCGCCGAGCAGGATCGCCAAGTTGGTGATCCAGAGCCACACGAGGAACACGATCACCGAGGTCAGCGCACCGTACGTCTTGTTGTATGACGAGAAGTTCGCGACATAGAGCGCGAACGCCGCTGAGGCGACCACCCACAGGACTACTGCAAGCACGCCGCCAGGCGTGACCCATCGGAACCCGGGCTGACGGACGTTCGGTGCCGTGTAGTACAGGATCGCCAGGATCACGGCGACGATGATCAGCAGCACCGGCCACTTCGCGATGTCCCAGACGGTTACCGCCGTCGATCCAGCTCCGATCACCTTGCCGAGCTGTCTGGCCAGACCGCCTGTGAGCACCACCGCCAACGCCGAGAACGTTAGGAGTACGACGGTCACGAGCGTCACCGCGAGGCGGAGCGGGATCGTTCTCCAGATCGGTCGTCCCTCTTCAACATCCCAGATGACATTTGACGCACGCATGAAGGCGGCGATGTAACCCGAGGCCGACCACAGCGCGCCCGCGAGGCCGACGACAAACAGAACCCCAGCCGTCCCCTGATTGGCCTGGATGTTGTGGACCGCGCTCGTGAAGATCTGCCTTGCCGCACCCGGTGCCACTTTGGCGAGGTTCTCGATCAGTGGCTGAGTGACCGACTGACCGAGCAGACCGAGCAATGAGACAAGCACGATCAGCATTGGAAAGATCGCGAGCACCGCGTAATACGTCAACGCGGCGGCCAGGTCGCCGAGATTGTCAGCCCTGTATTCGCGAAGGGTTCGTTTGACGACACCTCGCCACGCGCCACGCGGGAGATCCGTCGGCTGATCGGCCACGCGCCGTTCATCGACCGCGGTCCGCTCAGGCGTCCGTGATGTGCTCCCGCTCATCGGCACACCTGTCTGCGAGCGAGCAACCAACCGACCAGCATCCCCGCCGCGAACGCGCCGACGGCGGCGAAAGGCATCGGCCGGTGCTGAATCGTCGAGGTCACCTGCTGCGCCCCGGCACCGGCCGACTCCGGTGCGGCGCCCTTTGCCTTCTTGACGAACTCATCCTTCCTCTGCTGGGCGCCTTCCTTGACAGCGGAGATCCGCTCCCTGGCCTGAGCCTTCACGTCGGTCTTCGCCGCCAACGCCTCGACCGTATCGCCCAACTGCTCCCTCGTCTCGTCGATCTCCTCGCGCAACTGCTCGGGAGACTTCGCTCGACCCTCTTCGGCTGCAGCACTCATCGCCGACCTTCCTTCACGCGTTGCTTCGTCATTTCCACGTCCTCCTTCACGCTCTCGACCGTGCCCTCGGGCACCGGCGGCATCCCCCGCTGGACCGCGGTCTTGCCAATCAGCGCCAGAACGGCGGCGATCGCCCCGTAGATCGCGGTCACGACGAGCGCAGCCAGCCACCCGTCGATTGCCGTGCTGAGAGCGAGGATCGCGCACGCGGTGAGAGCGCCCACGCCGTATAACCCGAACAGAGCAGCACCGCCAAACATTCCGGCTCCCTGCCCGGCCCGCTTGCCCTTGACGGCCAGCTCGGCCTTCGCGAGCTCCACTTCCTGGCGCACCAGCGAGGTTGTCTGCTCCGACAGCGTCTTCATCAGCTCCGCGATCGACTGGTCGGGTGGAGGCGAGGTCCTATTGGCACCCTGCGCGTCTCCCTCCGAGCGATCATCGGCGCGAACCGAGAGTTCGGCCATGATTCCTCCTCGAAAATGAATCCAACTTGCCCCAGCAGATGCGGGACTTCAGTCCTCCAAAGCTTCCCCGCATGCCCCCATGCGAATCGCCCGTGGGTCAAGCGGTGGGCGGTTGCGAGCGCGGTCGCACTGCGGGGCGCTTGATCCCACTCGAGCCGGCGGACGGGACACTGGAACGCGAAGAGCGCGCTCACACCGCCGGCCTGTTGGCGTGGGGCCTCTGCTGCTTCTTAGCAGAGGCTTCGCCGAGGTCGCGGGCGCCCGTGGCGGACTAGATCTTGCCGCGCTCCCAGTTATGGGATTAGGGCATGACGGTGACTGTCGCTCAACTGAATCGTCGACTAGCCGACTCGTCGAGGGCGAGCGGATTGCGGCTTGCGCGGCGGGACCCCGAACGTCCCTAGGTCCCGCCGCGCGGAGTGGAGAGAGAAGCAGCCCCCTCGCGGCCTCCGTCCCTGGTTCCGGCCGACTGCACGGGCTGAGCGGCGCGATCTTCATTCAGTCCGGACGTGCTCACCCATCCGCTCGAGCGCGCCGCGGAGGATCCGGGAGACCTGCATCTGCGAGACGCCGATCCGTTTGGCGATCTCGCTCTGGGTGAGCTCGCCATAGAAGCGCAGCTGTAGGACGCGCTGCTCACGTTCGGAGAGCTCTGTTGCCGCGGAGGTGATCGTCAGGCTCGCGTCGATCTGCCCAAAGCGAGGATCCTCTTCGCCGAGCACATCGGCGAGCGACCGCGACTCACCATCCAGCTCGTCGTGGGGCTCCTCCAGCGAGGCGGCGTGGTGAGCCGCGGCGGCCTCCAGCCCGTCGATCACCTGCTCAACGGTCACCTCCATGTACTGCGCAAGCTCGGCAGCCGTCGGTGATCGCCCGAGTCGGGAGCTGACCGCTTGCTCGGCATCCTCCACCTTGAGCGCCAGCTCCTGCGCGCCGCGCGGAACGTGAGCGGACCATCCCGTATCGCGGAAGTAGCGTTTCAGCTCGCCGAGGATCGTCGGTACAGCAAACGAGGAGAACGCCGTCCCGCGGTTCGGGTCGAACCGGTCGATCGCTTTCAGTAATCCGAGGCTTGCGACCTGGAGCAGATCGTCAAACGGCTCCCCACCCAGGCCGCGGTAGCGAGCGGCGAGCTTGCGCGCCAGCGGCAGGTAGCGCTCGACCAGCCGCTCCCGAGCCCGGGGGTCCTTGTCGCGTCGCCAGCGTTCGAACAACCCGCAGGAAACCCTCTCCCGGCCAACCGCAGCGGTACTCATGACAACATCAGTCCTCCGAGTTCGCGGTCAAGCTCGGCCGCGGTCTGTCGGTCGGCGGCGGGCTTGGGGATCCGCCGGGACCCGACGCGTCGGTCAAGCGCGGTTCGTAAAGCCGCGCTCGGGGAGTCGCACCACGCGAAGTAACGATCCAAGCCCGTGAGCTCAAAGACGCGGTGCACAGCCCGCGATCCGCGCACAAGTACGAGTTGCCCGCCCGAGGCGCGCAGCTGCCGCTCCGCTCGCACCAGCACACGCAGACCGCTCGAGTCGATGAACCGCAGTCCAGACAGGTCGATGACCACCGCCCCCCTGCTGCGCACGGCGCGATCTAGCTGCTCCTGCAGTAGCGGGACGGTGGCGAGATCCAACTCGCCGCCCAAAGTCAAGACCACGCCGAGCGGATGATCGACGCGGCGTACGTCGAACGGGGCAGGCGTGGGTTCGACGCGTGTCCCGGCCTGTCCTTCGAAACCCTCGCGGCTCAAGCCCTCGTCGGTCGAGCCTTCCATCACGCCACCTCCGAATCCCGATGTAGACAGACCTTTCTATCTACACTAGACGGACCGGTCTGTCAAGGGTGGCTACGCGATCGCGTCGATAACCAGGCGCAGCTACTAGACGGACCGGTCTGTGAAGCCTAGTATGTGCCCGTGTTGAGGCCCGGCGCAAGGCTTCCTCCGGATATGTACGGTGGAGAACGACCGGTCTGTTAGGCTACCATTGGTGCGGTGACATCCAGCAGGGAAGCACCCAGTAGGTCCGGTGCGCGCGACCGGATCCTCGAGGCGGCGTACAAGCTGTTCGCCCGCCACGGCATCCAGGCCGTCGGCGTTGACGAAATCATCCGACGGGCGGCCGTCGCCAAGGCCACCTTCTACCACCAGTTCGCCTCCAAGGACGATCTCGTGCTCGAATTCTTGAACCTGCGCGAGCAGCGCTGGACGCTGGCCTGGATCGAGGAGGAAGCCAGGCGCCGCGCCGCCACCCCGGAGGGACAGCTGCTGACGATCTTCGACCTGTTCGATGAATGGTTTCATCGCGAAGACTTCGAGGCCGACTCCTTCGTCAACGTACTGCTCGAGCTGGGCGCCGCCCACCCCGCCGGCAGGGCCAGCATCGAGCACCTCGGGAACGTCCGCGCGATCGTCACGAAGCTGGCCGAGGAAGCCGGCCTGCGCGCCACCGAGTCGTTCACGCGCTCCTGGCACATCCTGATGAAAGGATCGATCGTTTGCGCTGCCGCAGGCGATGCCGAGGCCGCCAAACGCGCCCACGCGATGGCCAAGCTGCTGATCGAACAACACCGATAGGCGTCCGGCGGATTCTGCCGCGCGGTCGCGATTGGCGACGCGCCGCAGCCGAAATGGATCGCCCCACTTTCTTTCGACCAACGTTCTACACCATCGGGCTGCGCCCCAAGCGGTGCGTTGCGGTGGAGATCGCGCTCCTGATTGCAAATGTAGTGACATTACGATAAAACTGCGCGAGTGGAGCGGGCTCGGCTCGAGAGCCTCGCGGTGCGGACAAACGCGCAACATCCCCTTTTAGGAGGCTCGATCTCCCAGGCGTCAACATGCGAACGCGCGCGCGGCTTGCCTCGGGTCTGAGGCGCTCACTGTCGCCGCTGAAGGGCCCGGCCAGCGCGGAGAGCCTGAGCGCGGTGCTCGTCGGCGAGGCCGCGGTCGTCCCTGACCCGGGTGGTGAGGCCGGCGCGACAGCCGACGCGCAGCGCGCCGAGCGCGGCTACTGGCGCACTGCGTGGTACGAGTTCCGTCACGACCGGCTGGCGATGACCGGTCTGGTGCTCGTGGCGATCCTCGTCCTGGCGGCGCTGTTCGCGCCTGTCATCGCGCCCTATCACTCCGATCAGCAGCTCGCGGCAGGCCTGACGGCTCAGGGCAACCCGCGGCCGCCGGGGGGTCAGTTCCTGCTCGGCACCGACTCGCTCGGCCGCGACGAGCTCACCCGGCTGATGTTCGGCGCCCGCGTGTCGCTGGCTGTCGGGCTGGACTCGGCGCTGATCGGCGGCATCCTCGGACTGGCGATCGGCGGCGTTGGTGGGCTGTTCGGGGGCCTGGGCGAGAAGCTGCTGATGCGCCTTGCGGACGTGATCCTGAGCTTCCCGATCCTGCTGCTCGCCACGGCCGTGCTCGCCGTGACCGCGCCGAGCGTGGTCGCGATCAGCATCATCGTTGGGATCGGCTTCGGCGCCTACCTGGCGCGGGTCGTCTACTCGCAGGTGGTCACCCTGCGCGAGCGCGACTTCGTCCTCGCCGCTCGCACCGCCGGCGTCAACCGCGGACGGATCCTCGTTCGCCACATCGTGCCCCACGTGATGCCGAGCGTGATCGTGTTCAGCACGCTCGGGGTGGCCACGGCGATCCAGCTCGAGGCAGCGCTTAGCTACGTCGGCCTCGGCATCCACCCGCCGACCGCGTCATGGGGCAACATGATCGCCGACGGGCAGAACTACATGACCACGGACATCTGGCTGGTCCTGCTCCCCGGCATCGCGATCATGTTCGCGATGCTCGGATTCTCGCTCGTCGGAGACGGCATGCGGGACGCGTTGGATCCGACGCTCGAACGTTCGGTCCAGGTTCATCTCGGGGGGATCGGGTGATCCGCTACGTCCTCAGCCGCCTCGGCTGGGCGCTGGTCGTCGTGTTCGCGATCACGATCATCACGTTCGGTGTTGCGTTCCTGTCACCGGTCGACCCCGCGCGGCTGTATGCGGGCCTGCGAGCGACGCACCAGCAGTATGAGATCGCGCGCCGGCACCTCGGCCTCAACCACCCGGTTATCGTGCAGTACTGGTATTACCTGGAGCGGCTCGTGCGCGGCGACCTCGGGACGTCGTATTCGACCGGCGAGCCGGTCCTGGAGTTGGTGCTCAGCCGCCTGCCGGCGACGCTCGAGCTTGCCGCCGGCGGCTTGCTGGTCGAGGTCGCTGATCGGGCTTCCGCTTGGCTTCCTCGCTGCACTGAAGTGGCAGGGCGCTGCCGACCGAGCCGTGCTCACCGGCTCGCTGTTGGGCGTGGTCGTCCCCCAATTCGTGCTCGGGTTCGTGCTCCTGTACCTGTTCGCTTACAAGATCCCGCTGTTCCCGCTCGGCGCGAGCGCTTCCCTGTCGGCGCTCGTCCTGCCCGCGCTGGCGCTCGGGCTTCCGGGCGCCGCTTGGTACGCGCGGATGGTGCGTTCGTCGGTCCTGAACGTGCTCGGAGAGGACTTCGTGCGCAACTGCCGCGCCAAGGGCCTGTCGGAGTGGTCGGTCGTCGGTCGCCATGTGCTGCGCAACTCCGTCGGTCCGGCTGTGACGATGATCGGTCTGGACTTCGGGATCTTCCTGGGGGGCGTGCTCGTGGTCGAGCAGGTCTTCGGCTGGCCCGGGATCGGGCAGCAGGCGTGGAACGCGATCACCGCGAACGACATCCCCGTCGTGCTCGGGACCGTGATCGTCGCGGCCACTGCGGTCGTGATCTTCAACCTTCTTGCCGACATCGCCAATGCGCTGCTGGACCCGAGGATCAGATACGCATGAGCACGTCAGCTCAGCACGAGCGGACGGCCGAGCCCGCCTCCGAGGGAGCGCTGACGGTGCGCGGCCTGAGCACCGTGTACGGCACATCGCGCGGGCAGATCGTCGCTGTTCGCGATGTCTCGTTCGAGATCGCCGCCGGCGAAGCGGTCGGGATCGTCGGGGAGTCGGGCTGCGGTAAGACGGCGATCGCGCTGGCGCTGCTCGGGCTGCTGCCGCGCAACGGCCGGATCGCGTCGGGTGAGATCGTGCTCGGCGGCGTCGAGCTCGTTAACGCCGGAAAGAAGGTCATGCGCGACGTCCGCGGCCGGCGGATCGCGATGGTCTTCCAGGACTCGATGACGTCGCTGGACCCGGTGATGCCGATCGGCCGGCAGATCGCCGAGGGCATGATCGCCCACCTGGGGGTCACGCGTGAGCGGGCGCGCGATCGGTCGATCGAGCTGCTCCAGGAGGTGGGGGTCCCGGACCCCGTGAAGCGGCTCGCCAACTACCCCCACCAGCTGAGCGGGGGCCTGCGTCAGCGGGTCGCGATCGCGGTCGCACTCGCCGCCGATCCCGAGGTGCTGGTCGCCGACGAGCCCACGACTGCGCTGGACGTCACGATCCAGGCGCAGATCCTTGACCTGCTCGAGCGCGAGCGCGAGCGCCGCGGCATGGCGCTGATCTTGATCACTCACGACCTGGGGGTCGTGGCCAACGTCACCGATCGGGTGCTAGTGATGTACGCCGGGCGGGTCGTCGAGTCTGGTGCGACCGCCGAGATCTTCGGCGACCCGCGCCATCCCTACACGCTCGGTCTGCTCAACTCGATGCCGCGGGTCGACTCGGCGCTCGAGCGCGAGCTGCCCGCGATCCCCGGGTCGCCACCGAGTGGCTACCGGGAGGTGCCGGGATGCCCGTTCGCGCCCCGCTGCAGCTATGCGATGGACGCCTGCCGCGCCGAGGACCCCCCGCTGGAGCAGGTGGCCGGTGGCGCTCTGACCCATCAGACGGCATGCTTGGCCGACACGCGGGTAGCGGGAGCGAGCCGATGAGCGCAGGCGCAGGGAAGCCGATCAGCCCGACCCCGCAGAACCGCGGCGGCCCGCTCGTGCAGGTCGATGACCTGGCGGTCACGTTTGAGGTGTCGGCCCGTAACTGGGGGTGGAAGTCAAGCATGCTGCATGCCGTTGACGGCGTCAGCTTCGAGATCGCGAAAGGCGAATCGCTGGCCCTGGTCGGCGAGTCAGGCTCCGGCAAGACCACGACCGGCCGCGCCATCCTCGGCCTGTACCGGCCGGCCAACGGATCGGTGCGCTTCGATGGGGAGGAGGTGGGCACGTTCAAGGGATCCGCGCTCAAGCGTTTTCGCAAGCGGACGCAGATGATCTTCCAGGACCCGTACGCGTCCCTGAACCCGCGGATGAAGGTGGGAGCGATCATCGCCGAGCCACTGCGCGCGCACGGCTACGGGTCCGCACGCGAGCGCCAGGAGCGGGTGCGCGCGATGCTCGGCTTGGTCGGGTTGCCGACGGACGCTGCCAACCGGTTCCCCTATGCATTCTCGGGCGGCCAGCGTCAGCGGATCGGAATCGCGCGCGCGCTCGCGCTCGGTCCGGATTTCGTCGTCGCTGACGAGCCCGTGAGCGCGCTGGATGTGTCGGTTCAGGCGCAGATCCTCAACCTCCTGGCCAGCCTGCGCGACGAGCTGTCGCTGACGATGGTCTTCATCGCCCACAACCTGGCCGTCGTGCGGCATGTCGCCAACCGCGTCGCGGTCATGTACCTCGGTCAGCTGGTCGAGGTCGGCACCCGGGACGAGGTGTTCTCGCGGCCGGCCCACCCCTACACGCGAGCCCTGTTAAGGGCCGTGCCTCCGCCCGACCCGCGCGCGGGCTGGAGCGGGTCGGAGGTCTCGCTGCGGGGTGACATCCCGAGCCCGATCGATCCGCCAAGCGGCTGCCGGTTTCACACCCGTTGCCCCGAAGCGATCGCGAAATGCCGGACCGTCGTGCCCGAGCTGCAGACGTTCGCGTCGGGGAGGAAGGTCGCCTGCCATCTCGCCGCTCCTGACCCCGACGTCGGCGAAGCGAGCGCACACGATGCGGACTTGACCTGATAAGACAATTTTGTCATAACATTCCTACATATGAGTGGGCGGACGCGCTGATCTGCCATGGCGAGCGGCGAGCCACACGGGTCACGAGGATTGGAGAAGGAGGGCTCTGATGAGTCAGCAGCCAGGACACGGGTTTGCGCGAGACTGGGAGGGTTCCCCTCTGAAGCGCCGGGAGTTCCTGGCCGGCGCGGCGATGCTCGGCCTGAGTGCCGGCCTGACCGCATGCGGCAGCTCGTCGTCGTCGCGATCCGCGACATCGGCCGCAGCGCTGGACCGCACCGCGGCGCTCAGGTTCTCGATGAGCTCCACGATCCCCGGCCTCGATCCTCAGAAGTGGTGGAACGGCGCGGCCGCCTGCGGTCAGTGCGTCATCTACGAGAGCCTGCTGACGATCGACCCGTACTCGGGGAAGCTCATGCCGCTGTTGGCGTCGGGCCTGCCCGCGATGAGCAACGGCGGCACGCGGTACACGTTCAAGCTCCGACCGGGATTGAAGTTCACCAACGGCACGCCGCTGACCAGCGCCGATGTGAAGTACTCGTTCGAGCGGCTGCTGATTCCGTCGTTCGGTGCCGAGGCCGGCAGCCTCTACGCCGCGCTGCCGATCACCGGCATCGCTGCGGTGCTCAACCAGAAGAGCAAGACGCTCACCGGGATCACGACGCCGGACCCGCAGACCGTGGTCTTCGACTTCGACCATCCCGACAGCACGTTCGTCTACCTGATCGCGCTCCCGATGGCCGGCGTCGTCTCCCAAAAGGCCGCCGGAGTCGATGGGGTTCAAGGCCTACAACTGGTCGCCGATCGGGACCGGGCCGTTCACCGCCGACGTCATCAATCGCGGGAGCCACATCGTCCTGAACCGCAACAAGTCCTACTGGAATCCCGCGGTCCCGGCTACGCCAGGTCGACTGGCGCATGGGCATCGATGACTCGCTGGCGATGCTGCGAATCCAGAGCGGACAGGACGACATGATGTATGACCCCGTTCCGGCCGGCTCGGTCGCGGCGGTGCTCGGGCAACCCCGCGAACATCAAGGACCGTCAGGCGGTCAAGACGCCGCAGGACAACTGCTACTGGATGTCGATGAGCCTGAAGGATCCGCTGCTGAAGGACATCAGGGTGCGCAAGGCGATCGCGATGGCGGTCAACAAGCCGCGCGTGCTCCAGGCGATGCACGCGCTCGGGCAGGTGGCCGACGGTGGCTTCTTCGCGCCGCTCAGTCCGTACTTCCAGAGCGGCTTGGCCTACCCGTACAACCCTGCCGAGGCCAAGAGCCTGCTCGCGCAAGCCGGGGTCAAGAGCGGCGCGACGATCAAGATCTGGAGCTCCAATCGATTCCCCTACGAGGCGATCGCTCAGGTCATTCAGGCCGACTTGGCCGCGATCGGGATCAATGCTCAGTACACGCCGATGGAGTACGACGCGTTCGTGACCTTCACCGGTAACAGTCCCGCGGGGATCCTGCTGTGGGCTTGGGAGCTCGCCTATCCGAGCGGCTCCTACATTGTCGACTCGGCGTTCACGACGGCCGCGCAGAAGGCCGGCTGCTGCAACTACCCGTGGTTCTCCTCATCCTCGTTTGACTCGCTGACGACCCAGGCGCACCGGAGCACCAGCGCGTCCGAGATCGACATCCCTGTATCGGGAGATGGATCGGATCGTCGTTCAACAGGAGGCTCTGTGGGTGCCGCTCGTGTATCCGGTCCGGCTGGACTTCGTCAGCGCCCGGGTGCGCAACTTCCAGGCCTCGGTCGGCGGCGGCGAGGATCAGCAGCGCTACTTCTACAAGTACTGCAATCGCGTGATCGTCACGACGAGATGGGAATGAACGCGGGCAAGCGCCGGAGGTTTCGCCGGCTCATCGACGAGTCCGGCCGCACAGTGGTCTTGCCGCTGGACATCGTCGTGCCGGTCGGGCCGTTCCAGGGTGCGAGTGACACCGGAGCGCTGATCGACATGGCCGGCGAGGTGGGGGTGAGCGCCGTGATTCTCCGCTGGGGCGAGGCCAAGCGATATGCCGGACGCCTCGACCCTTCGGTGGGACTGATCGTTCGCCTCAGTGGCGCCACCGGAATGACCGACTCCGATCTGCCGCAGGCCACGGTCAACACGGTCCTGGCCAGCCTCAAGATCGGAGCCGACGCAGTGTGCATCGATCTCGAACTCGGCGACGATCGCGAGACCGAGTCGACGCGCGCATTCGCACACGTCTGCGAGGAGGCCGAAGCCCTCGGGGTGGCCGTCCTGGCGGAAGTGCACGTACCGATGCCGGGCGCGAACGCCCCAATCACGCACGCGGACGCGCTGGCATGGGGAGCGCGGACCGCGCGGGAGCTCGGCGCTGACTTGGCGAAGGTCGCCTATCCTGGCTCGGCGGAGGCGGTGGGGACGATCTGCGAGCTCGCCGAGATCCCGTTGGTGATCGCCGGCGGCGCGCTCCGGCATCCGCAGGAGGCGCTGCGGACAGCCGACGAGGCGCTGCGCGGGGGAGCGGCGGGGACCGCTTTCGGGCGCAACGTCATTGGTCACCACACGCCGGCGGATATGCAACGAGCGCTGATCGACCTCGTCCGTGGCCGCGAGACGCTTGGAGACATCTATGCGCGATCGCCGACGATCGCTGCCGCGTCGCGAGGCACACCAGGACCCGCCGAGTCCCATGCGTGAGGAGCGCCACGCGCGCCCCGCGAGCACCGTTGGGCACAACCGCATCGGGCCGCTCGTTGTCCACCCGGCCAACCCCCGTTACCTCGCCGACCCCACCGGCCGTCCGGTGTACCTGTCGGGCTCGCATACCTGGGCCGTTGTCCAGGACGGGGGGCCCGAGTCGCCTCCCGAGCCGCTGGACTGGGCCTCGTTCCTCGCCCAGATCGTGGACTACGGTCACACGTTCACCAGGCTGTGGACCTGGGAGCACCCACGCTGGGCGTCGTGGTGGAAGGGCGACTACTACTTCACGCCGACCCCGTGGGAGCGTGTCGGCGAGCAGACGGCCCGCGATGGAGGCCCAAAGTTCGACCTCTCGCGGGTGAACGAGCGGTGGATCGAGCGACTGCGCGATCGGGTCTCAAGCGCGCTCGATGCCGGCATCTACGTGTCGGTGATGCTGTTTCAGGGCTGGAGTGCTGGCCCGAAGCCCGACCCATGGACCGATTGCGAGAACCCGTGGATGTCGCATCCGTTCCATCGGGACAACAACGTCAACGGGATCGACGGCTCGCCGGACGACGAGCAGGGACACGACCGCGTCCACACGCTGGCCGACGCGAACGTCGTCGAGTTCCAAGAGCGCTACGTCAGAGCGGTCGTGGACGCGGTCAACGAGTTTCCCAACGTCCTGTACGAGATCGGCAATGAGCACGACGGCTCACCGGAGAACTCGCTGCTGGCAGTACCACATGATCGATGTCGTGCACGAGTACGAGCGCGCGGCGAAGCCATTCCAACACCCGCTGTCTACATGTCGGCCCAATGGCCGGACCCCCGCAATGGCGACCTGCTCGAAAGCCCCGCCGAGGCGGTTGTCCCGTTCGCGTGGCGCGAGCCCGGCGACGAGCGCTGGGAGTACGAGCCACCGGCGGAGCACGTCGGTAAGGTCGTGTTCCTCGACACTGACCACCTGTGGGGCGTCGGCGGCAACGTCGACTGGGTCTGGCGGTCGTTCATGCGCGGCTACCAGCCGCTGTACATGGATCCGTGGGGTTATGGCCATATGGATCCCCTGGCGCCGGCGGGCCGCGAGGACGTCCGCCGGGCACTGGGCGCGACTTGCCGGTTGGCAGCAGAGCTCGATCTCAGCGCGATGCGTCCGCGGCCGGACGTCGTCAACACGGGCTTCGCCCTCTACGACGGGAGCGCGATGGCGGTCGTCTACCAGCCGTATGAAGACCGGCTGCGCCTGAATGTCGGTCGCGATCTGCGCGGCGCGATCGTCGAGTGGCGCGATCTGGTCGATGATGCCAAGCGGGCTCCGGGGTCGATCCGGCCGGCCGGCGGCGGAGGTTGCTCGACCCGCCCTGGCCAGGTCCGGCGGTGGCGACCGTCCACCTCAGCAAACCGCCGGTCGCGGGGGACCGATAGCTCGCCGATGGGTGCCGCCCCGCAAACCAAGGCGCCGCCGGTATGCCCTCGTCACCGGCGCTGCGGCAGGAATCGGCCGGGCCGCGGCGCTTCGCCTGGCGCAGGAGCAGACCGCGGTCGCGCTGCTCGACGTGCGCGAGCACGAGCTCGCGGCGGTGGCTGAAGAGAGTCCTGGGAGCACTGGCCGCGCCTCGAGGTCGCTCGACTGCTCGTTGGCGCCGCCATCGGCGCCGGATCTCGAGGAGCCACCGGCGTCGCCGGGTCGCCGCTGCAGGCGGTCTGGGAGCAGCTGATCCGCACGAACCTGACGGGCACGTTTCTCACCTGCAAGCATGCCGTCCGTCTGATCGAGGCCTCGGGCGGGGGATCGATTGTCGTGATCGGATCGCCCACCGGTTTGTATGGATTCGCGTTCGGAGAGCACGGCTACAGCGCGTCGAAGGGGGGCGTGCATGCGCTCGCCCGGGCGATGGCCGGCGAGCTCGCCGCGATTGGGATCAGGGTCAACATCGTCGTCCCCGGCTTCATCGACACGCGTATGAACGCGCACGTCGTCGCCGACAGCGAGATGATGGCCGAGGCCGAGCAGCTGATCCCGCTCCATCGGATCGGGCAGCCCTCCGAGGTCGCCGGGATCATCGCCTGGCTGACCTCCCCGGATGCGAGCTATGCGACCGGCGGCTATTACCCCGTCGATGGAGGACAGATGTGTCTGTAGGCGAACGCCATCCCCGCGACCGTCCCGTCGCCCCGGCCGAGAACCGCTCGAGCTGGACCGACGCGGCGCTGAGCAGCGATACCGGGGTTCCGCTCTATATCCAGATCCGCAACCTGCTGCGCGAGCGGATCCGGTTGGGGGAGTGGGCGGCCGAGGAGCCGATGCCGACCGAGGAGGAGCTGGTCGCCCACTTCGGCGTCAGCCGCACGACCGTCCGCCAGGCGATGAGCGACCTGGCCAACGAGAAGCTGGTGGTCCGTCATGCTGGCCGAGGGACGTTCGCCCGCCAGCCGTTGATGGTCGTCCGCATGCAACAGTGGCACAGCCTCACCACCGACATCGCCCAGCGGGGCCTGCGGCCATCGAAGACGATCCTCCGAGTCGAGAAGCTCGAAGCGCGGGCGGAGATCGCGCATCGCGCGTCCGAGCTTGCCGAGGGCGACATCCTCCACATCCAGTCGGTCAGATACGCCGATGGCAACCCGATCGTCGTGCTCGACAATTACTTCCCGTTCGAGTTATGCGGGTTCCTGACCGAACTCGAGCTCGGCGATCCGGACTTCTCGATTGAGCGGACACTGTCGGAGCACGGCATCGAGCTCGCTCGCGCCAACGGCGAGATCTCGGCGACCGCCGCGTCCGAGGACGAGGCCAAGCATCTCGACATCAGCGCCGGTTCACCCGTGGTGGAGATCGCCACCAAGAGCTACAACGCCGACGGTCGGGTGGTCGAGTACTCGCGGGGAGTGATCGTCACCCAGCGCTATCCGCTGGCGCTCTACAGCGACTGGAGTGTCAACACGCCGGCGATCAACACATCGCAGTCAACACCGCAATGAGGGATCGAACAGATGAATGCTCACGTCCGTGCCGTTGCCGGAACCGCTGATCTGACGCCACGTGCGTTCATCGGGCGATCACGCACTGAGCTGCCGACGCCCGCGCTTGGTGCTCGACGTCGATGCGATGCGCGAGAACATCGCCTCGATGGCGAGCTGGACGAAGGGTCACGTGGCCGTCCGTCCGCACTTTAAGGTCCACAAGTCGCTCGAGATCGCCCGTGAGCAGCTCGCCGCCGGGGCGATCGGGATGACCGTGGCGACAGTGTGGGAAGCGCGCGCACTCGTCGCCGGCGGTCTCGACGACATCCTGATCGCCAATGAGGTGATCGCGCCGGTCAAGGCGGGCTTGCTGGCGGAGCTGGCGCGATGGCGCCCGGATCACCGTCGCGGTCGACGACGCCGACGCCGTCGCGACGCTCGCCGCGGCTGCCCGGGCGCACGGCTCGCAGATCGGGGTGCTGATCGAGGTGGACGTCGGCATGCATCGGGGCGGCGTGCGTTCGATTGAAGATGCCCGAGCGGTGGCGCGCTCGGTCGCGGACGCCGAGCGCGTCGAGCTGCGCGGCGTGATGGGCTACGAAGGTCACGTCGTGCTCGAGCCCGACCGTGACCGGCGCGCGGCGCTGGCCGGCGAGGCGATGGACGAGCTGGCGCAGTACGTGCGCGCGCTCGAGGTGGACGGGCACGCAGTCGAGGTCGTGTCCGCCGGCGGCACCAACACCTACGACATGACCGGCGCGCACGGGCGCGTCACCGAGCTGCAGGCCGGGACCTACGTCGTGATGGACGCGACCTATGCGCGGCTGGCTCCGGCATTTCGTCCGGCGCTGACGGTGATGGCAACGGTGGTGAGCCGCCAGCGGCAGACGGCGATCCTCGACTGCGGGACCAAGGTCGTGGCCGTCGACGTGGCCCCGCCCCAGCCGCCGGTGGGCACGGTCCGTGAAGTTCACGAGGAGCACACGCTGCTCGATGTCGAGGAAGGCGGGCCGCCGGCGATCGGCGACGTGCTTGAGCTCGTCGTCGGATACAGCGGCGGCGCCGTCAACCTCCACGACGTGTACTTCGTGGCCTCCGGCGAGGAGATCGTCGACGTGTGGACGATCTGCGCGCGGGGCGCCGGGTGGACGAGCGGCGCAACGCGTGCCGGTGGGTCGATGACCAGCACGGTGCCGGCCGGCGGTCTGTCCAAGTACGAGCTGTGGTACGGGCGCCCGCACGAGCCTGTAGAGCGACACCGGCTGACGGCAGGCGAGCTGACCGTCGAGCTCGAGGGGGCGGAGATCCGGGCAGTCCACCTCGGCGAGGTCGAGTTGCTGAGAGGCATGTACATGGCGTTGCGCGACGAGGATTGGGGGACAGTCCCCGGCAGCCTCTCGCGCTATGAGATCAGCCGCGGGCAGGACGGCTTCGCCGTCGAGTTTGAGATGGCGCACAGTCAGCCGCCGGTGTCGTTGCGCTGGACGGGGAGGATCGAGGCAGACCGGTCGGGTGTTCTCAGCTACGAGCTGGACGGCGTGACCGAGACTGCGTTTCGGTACTGCCGAATCGGCTTCTGTCTCCTGCATCCGCCCGAGGAGTGCGCCGGGCGGGGCTACCGCGGACGTTCGCCCAAGGGCCCAGTGCAGGGCGTCCTCCCGCTCGATATCGGGCCGCAGCCGTTCGAGCGGGGGTTGTACTGGCCGCTGTTCCCATCGGTCAGCGAGCTCGAGTTCGAGCTCGCCAGCGGCGTCGAGCTGCATATGGTCTTCGAAGGGGACCTGTTCGAGACCGAGGACCAGCGCAACTGGACCGACGCCTCGTTCAAGACCTACTGCACGCCGCAGGAGCTCGGCTATCCGTTCGATGCCCAGGCTGGCCAGCGGTTCCATCAGAAGGTCATCTTCAAGGCCATCGCGATGCTGGGCACGACTGGGCGGCGTGGCGGCGGCCCGAGCGCGACAGCGACCGCCCGGGTGGACTGCGACTGGCAGCTGCGGCGCGCGCGTCTACCGATCGGCCTCGGCGTACCCCGCGATCTCGACCGCCATTCCGGCGCCGAGCTGGCGCTGCTGCAGGCGGCGGGTCCGAGCCACCTGCGGGTCGAGCTCGCGCTCGTGAGCGACGGCTGGAACGACCGGCTGGACGGTGCGCACGAGAGCGCCACCGCGCTCGGCTGCCCGCTCGAGGTGGCCGCCTTCGTCGGCGGCACCGGGCAGCTCGAGCCGCTGATCGATCGGCTCGCCGGGCTGCCGGTGTCCCGTCTGCTCGTGTTCGGCTACGGGGAGGAGATGACCGACCCGGCGCTCACCCGCCACGCCCGCGAGCTCCTCGTCGGCCGCGGGCCGCGCATTCCGGTGGTCGGCGGCACCGACCTGTGGTTCGCCGAGCTCAACCGCGCCCGGCCCGACGTCAGCGCGATGGATGGCCTGGTCTACTCGATCACCCCGCAGGTGCATGCGTTCGACGAGGACTCGATCGCGCAGTCGCTCGAGGCTCAGCCCGACACCGTGACGACCGGCCTGAGCTTCGCCGCGGGGCTGCCGCTGGTCGTCAGCCCGATCACGTTGAGGCCGCGCGATCAGGTCGACGTCGAGCACTTTCGGCGCGTTGAGCCGGCGGGGGACACTCTCCCGTTCTCCGTCGATCCCCGCCAGGCGTCTCTGTTCGCCGCCGGGTGGACGGTAGGCAGCATCGCTGCGCTGGCGGGGGCCGGCGCGTCGAGCCTGACCTACTACGAGACCGCGGGGTGGCGCGGGATCATCTCCGGTGACCGGCAGTTGCCCGCCGCGTTTGTCGGCCCGCCGCCGGGCGGTGCCTATGCGGTGTTCCATGTGTTCGCCGACGTGCTGGAGTTGGGAGAGGAGGCGATGCTCGTCGGGACGCGATCGGAGCAGCCGGCGCGCGTGGCCGCCCTGGCGCTCAGCTCCGGCGAACGTCGGCGCGTGCTGGTGGCGAACCTGACGCCGGACGCGGTGGACGTCGAGGTCGGTCCGTTCCCAGCCGGCGCGGTGTCGGTTCGGCTGCTCGACGAGACGACCGCCAATGACGCGCTGTCTGATCCGCTCGCCTACCGGTCGCGGGCTGGGGCCTCGGTGGACTGCAGCGAGGGCGCGGTGTCAGTCGGCCTTGCGCCGTTCGCGGTCGGCCGCCTGGACGCCCGGGCGGCGGGTTAGGCGGGGTCGATGACGCGGCTGCTAGGGCTGGATCTCGGGACGACCTCGTTCAAGGCGGTGCTCTATGACGAGCGCGGTGAGAAGCTGGGCGAGCAGCGCGCGGACCCGCCCGATCGCCGCATCGAGATCGACGGCGTGCCGGTCGACATCTGGGAGACCGACGCGCTCTGGGCGGTGGTTGCTGACCTGCTCAAGCGAACGACGGAGCCGTTCGGCGGCGCGGTCGACGCGATCGCGATCGCGCAGCTTGGGCTGATCGGCGTTCCGCTCGACGCCCGCGACCAGCCGCTCTTTCCGTTCGTGACCTGGCTCGATCCGTCAGCAGGCACCGCCGCCGTGCTGGCGCGGAGCGGCCTGACCGACAGCGGCCTGTTCGCGGTCGCTGGCAACCGCTTGAACTCGATCTACCCGCCGGCTTGGATCGGATGGATGGCCGAGCACGAGCCGAGCTTCGCTGAGGGCATGACGCGCTGGGTGTTTGTCGGCGACTGGCTGGCGTATCGGCTGTGCGGCGAGCTACGCAGCGACTACTCGATCACCTCGCAGACGCTGACCCTCGATCAGACCACACTGGCTGTGCGCGAGGACCTGTTGCGGGCCTTCGACCTCGCCGAGGACCTGTTCCTGGAGCCGGAGCAGGCTGGGCAGACGATCGGCGGGGTCACCGAGCAGGCGGCTCGATCGACTGGGCTGCGGCCCGGGGTCCCGGTCGTGCTGGGCGGCGCCGACTGGTTGGTCGGCGTGTTCGGCTCGGGGCTCATCGAGCCCGGCGACGTCGGGATCCTCACTGGGACGTGGGAGCTGACCTTCACGTGCGCCGCGGAGCCGTGCCTGACGGCGGTCGCCTGCGAGAGCGGCTCGATCTGCGATCCGCACGTCGCGCCCGAGCGCTGGGCGTTGCGGATCGAGGCGCTCTCCGGACAGGTGACCGAGTGGAGCCGCAGCCAGCTTCATGCCGACGGCGCTCAGGACGGGGAGCCGAGCGACTGGGCTGAGATCATCGCCGAATGCTCCGGGGTTGCGCCCGGGTCGGGGGGCTGGTGTTCGTCCCCCACCTGTTCGGCTCCTACGGCCCGCGCCACGACGAGCTAGCCCGCGGGGCGTTCGTCGGCCTGACCGGCGCGAGCACTCGTGTGGCGATGGCCCGCTCGGTGTTCGAGGGCCTCAGCTTCCAGACTCGAGCGTCGGTGGAGGCGCTCACCCGGGCCACGGGCGTTGACGCCGGGCGGATCGTGGTGATGGGGGGCGGGGTCAAGAACACGCTGTGGCTTCAGACCCGGGCAGAGGCTCTGGGGCGCAGCGTCGAGGTCGTCGAGGACCCCGACGTCACGCCCCGAGGCGCGGCCATGCTGGCCGGGATCGGCATCGGTGTGTTCAGCGACGTCGCCGCTGCCGTCCGCCGCTTCGCGCCCCCGACCAGGATCGTGCAGCCGAACGCCGTCAACGCGCGCCTGTACGACGACCTCTACCGCGACGTGTACATGCCGCTGCAAGACTCGCTCGCCTCCGTCAATCACCGGCTGGCGCGCTTGGCCGAGATAGGAGAATCGCCGTGACCGACACAGGATCAGTGCTCGCGCCGGCCGCCTCGACCGAGGTGGCCAAGCCGACCATTCACCAGGTGGCCTCGATCGTCAAGGACCTCGATGCCAGCGTCGCCCGTCTCCAGCAGACGATGGGCTGGGGGCCGTGGGACGTCTACGAGTACGTGCCCGGGCGCCTGCGCGAGCTCACCGTCCGCGGCGAGCCCGCGGAGTTCACCTGGATCGGCGCCGAGGTGGCGATCGGCCCGGAGACCTATGTCGAGCTGCTGCAACCCACCTCATCCTCCGGGATCTTCCACGAGTGGCTGAGCACGCGCGGCGAGGGCATGCACCACGTCGGCTACTGGGCTCCGAGCATCGAGGCGGCGCAGCGGATGTTCCGCGAGATGACCGCCGACGGAACAGAGGTACTGCTGAGCGCCTGGATCGACGACGTCTACTTCTACTACCTCGATACGCACCCGATGATCTTCGAGGTGTGGGCCGGGGACCTCGAGTCGCTCTCACCAGTGCGGCAGATCGGAGCGCCCGGCGAGTCGTGAGCGCGCCAGCCGGACTGATCACCGGAGGCGTCTCCGGCATCGGAGCCGCCACCGCGGTCGAGTTCGCCCGCCTCGGCGCACGGTTGGTGCTGCTCGATATCAGCGTCGGAGCCGAGGTCGAGGACCGGGTCCGAGCCGCGGGCGGCCACGCAACGACGATCGCCTGCGATGTCTCGGACCCCGAGGCTGTGGAGATCGCCGTCGCCTCAGCGGTGGCCGAGCTTGGACAGCTTGACTTCATCGTCACCAACGCCGGGATCGCCGAGCAGAGCCTGATCGCCACCGGCGATCCCAAACGCTGGCAGGCGGTCGTATCCACCAACCTGCTAGGCGCCATGAACACGATTCGCGCGGCGCTGCCGATAATGCGCCGCCAGCGGCACGGGCACGTCCTGATCGTCGCGTCGGTGTCGGGCCGCGAGGCCTACGTCGGCGAGCCCGCCTACATCGCCAGCAAATGGGGTCTGGTCGGCTTCGCGCACGCGCTCCGGATGGAGGCCGCCGGATACGGCGTTCGGGTCACCGTTCTCGAGCCGGGCAGCGTCGCCACCCCGCTGACGATGGACAACCCCATCGTGCGGCCGCTGATGGACACGATCGATCCGCTGGCGCCCGAGGACGTCGCCCGCTGCCTCGTGTTCGCGTACCGGCAGCCCGCACACGCGGTCATCAGCGAGCTGGTCATCAGGCCGCTCAACGAGCCAACGAACGAGCTGCCCGGGTTCGGCGACAGCGAGATCTGAGGCCGACTCTTCCACAGGAAGACCCGGCTAGAGAGACACGCGGCGAAGACGCGTTTGCCCACGCGCGAGCACCATCGACAGAGCAGCCCGACGCTCCGAGCTGTGGCGCGCGCAACTGCTCGGCGCACGGACACAACCGGACCGCTAACTCATCGGCGGTCGGCTGAGGGATGTAGGTTGTCGGGCGGATCGTCCCGAGGTGGCCAACGATGTGCTTCGAAGCTGATGCCCTGCCGCCGCGCGTTCCTGCGGATCGGGTGATCCCGATGCTGGCCGGTGGTGCCGGCGCTGAACGGCTCACGCTGGAGAGCGCGGACGGGTCGCGTTTCGCCGCCGCGCTTTGGCGGCGCTCAGTCCGACCTGGCCGGCGCCGATCCCGCGCTCGGTCTCGATGCGATCATCAGCCTCCACGGGATGCTCGACCCCCCGGCATTGACACGCAACGGTTGTCAGCTGCGGCCGGCGGTCTCCTTGATCGAGGGGGCGGTGGTGCCGCCGGGAGGAGCCTCCCAGACATGAGTCTGGCCTTCGCGCTCATGGCAGCAATCAACCGTTCCACAGGCTCCTCGGCCACGCTGTCGCACGGGCTCCAAGTACCGCCCCACGCCTCACCGGCCTCGGCCCGGCGACACTGGGGATTCTCATCTTCAGGCGTGGCGGCGCGAGGGCCCCCGGGACGCTGTCGCACAAAGGGTTCCCGTTGTGCGACGCGGCGACGCCAGCAACGGACGTCCTCAGCGAACGCTCGGGACCGTCCGCTGATCGATGGGCCTCTGCGACGCGGACGTGCCATCCGCGCGGAGCAAGGCCGGTCGCCGAGGTCCGTGGCGGACCGAGCTGAGCGTTGTCCGGTAGCTCGGTGCTCACTTGCACCTCCGTCGCCAGCCCGTGCTGCCGGGGCGGCTCAGCGAGCGACGGCGATCGTCGGCGGCGCAGCCGAGTCCCGCGTGCGAGCTAGGTCAGCGACCGTCCGTAGTAGCAGGAACATCGCCAGGGCGACCAGGGCGCCGGACAGGATGTACCACGGCCACGGGCCCATGACGCTCAACAGCGAGCTGTGGACCGGCCGGTAGCGCAGGTACATGTAGTTGCCCCCAGTGATCAGATCGCCCGCGCCGGAGATCACGGCGAACACGAGCGTGATGCCATACACGATCCACATCGACTCGTGCCGCGGATAGCGCCGGCAGCCGAACACGAGCAGGCAGGCCGCGACGATCGCGCCGACGTGGTAGGTGAAGTAGGTGAAGTAGAAGACGCTCGGGAAGCTCTGTCCGTGCCCGAGATCTGGCGTGAGCGCCGCCTGCAGCGTCGCCGAGAACGCCCAGTAGTAGAGCAGCTCGACGGCCAGTTGGCGGCCGGTGAGGAGCGCGACGATCGCGGCCAGCGAGACCGCGTCGGTGAGTTGCAGCGGGAGGCTGTATGAGAGCGTCCATGTGCCGACGGTCACCTCGGCGATGTACTCACCGATCCAGCCGGCGGTGATCACGGCTGCCAGGACTCGGGCCACCCAGGTGACCCAGCGGCCCGGATGCCGGCGGGGCATCACGACCGCGGTGGCGCAGGCAATCGCCAGCACCGACAGCGCACCGAGGTGAGCGACCGAGAACTGTCGCATGCCGGCAGTATCGAACGCCGACCGTTCGCGGCGCTGGGCAGCTGCGCTCGCACGTGAGCTGCAGTCCGTCTGTGGCGGAAGAGCGGCGTCGACGACTTCGAGACCGCGTCTTGAGTAGTGCCACACGAAGGATGCAGGTGTCTCGGTCGCTCTCGGCGCCGTCGGACCAGAATCCGAACGCCCCGATTTGGCCGGTCCGCTGCGTACGGTTAGCGATCGCCTTCTGCGACGGACACCTGCCATCCGCGCGCAAACGAGGGCGGGCACCTCGGACTCGGAGATGCCCTCTGGGAAACGGAAGCGGGCCCGGCTGACCGGGGTTTCGGCTGCCCGACGTCCCAGGACCGTCTCCCCCGAGGAGAGGGTGTCCGCGTTGCTCGACACCGGCGATTTCTTTCGCTGCGATCGGAACCTGACGCCTGGCGCCGCGACTCCCGTCGCGAGACGCGTGATCTGACTGTCCTGTCGGATCGGTTGCACTGGTACATGCTGCTGCGGCCCCAGCAGCGCTAAGCGCGCTGTCGCTCGAGATAGCCGGCGGGGCCGCGCGGCGCACGGCCTTGCGGGGCGAGACCCCGCTAAACCTGTTGGTCGCGCTCTAAATCATCTCGGTCTCGCGCTAAACACGCGTCGTGGGTCATGGGTATTTGCCCGATGTGCGGCGGGTGGTGGAGTGCAAGTCTCCCGGTCGTTCCTGGACTGGAGGCTCGGCAGATGTGTAGACGCTTTGCGATCAGGCGTACCGGAGGAGGATGGGGAGCGCGGCGGGCCGCAATGGCATTGTGCGGGGCGCTGACCATGGTCGCGGTTGTCGTGCCTGCGGCGCGTGCTGACGTAACGGAGTCATTTGCCCAGACGGGGAGCTCCGGGGTGGTCGCTCCACCGGACGCGTATCTGGCTGACATCACCGTCGCTGGTGCCAGCGGCACCGATGGGCAGCCCTCCATCAGCCTCAATGCTGGCGGCGTCGGCGGCGTTGGCACGACGGTCAGCGCTCAGGCGACCGTGTTTCCGGGCGAGTCGTTTGGCGTGATCGTGGGGGCTGCCGGGGGGGCCGGCCGCGGCGCGGCGGGGGATTACACGTTCCAGCGTTTCGGCACGGGCCAGTACGGTGGCGACGGTGGTGAGTTCTCCGAACTGTTCAACACGAGCGGGAACGCGGCGGTTCCACAGGGCATGGTCGTCCTCGCCGGGGGAGGAGGCGGCGGGGGCGGGGCAGGGTACCCGGGCGGATCGGGGGGCGGCGATGGCGCAAGCGGTTGGCCGGGGCTAGGAAGCGACGGCTTTGGTTCCGGGGCCGGTGGTGGCGGCCCGACGGGACAGCTCAATGCCTGCTTTCCGGCCAATCGCGTGCTTCCGCTCCCGCCGGCGGCGCCGAACTCGCTGGCCGGCGGTGGCGGGGGCGCCGGCGGCGGGGACTGCGCAACCCCGGGACAATCTGGCGGAGCTCCCGGCGGCGGGGGTGGGGGCGGCGGCGCGGGCGGCCCGCGTGTCAACGGTGTCGTGTTTGGTAGTGAGACGTTCGGCGTCGCGCCCCGTGGGGACGGCTCGGTCTCGATCACGTTCCGCGTGCACACGCCGACCGCGCCGCAGATCACCTCGAGTAATTCAACGTCAGTGCTTTCGAGCTCGGGCTCGGTCGCCTTCACGGCAACGGCGACGGGCTTTCCGGCACCGAGCTTCTCGCTTTCCGGTGCGCCGTCGTGGTTGTCCATCGACCCCGCTACGGGGATGCTCTCGGGCACGATCCCGCCGCGGCTCGTGGGGAGCTTCACCTTCACGATCGATGCCGCGGACGGCACGCCGCCGGACGCCGCCCAGCGGTTCACGTTGAAGGTGGGCGCTCTGCCGATCGCGCTGGTCGCTCCTGGGACGCTGAGCGGCAATGTCACCAATCCGTTCGCGGCCACGCTCACGGCGCGTGGCGGGGTCGCGCCGTTCAGCTGGACGGCGGCCGGCGGGCTGCCTCCTGGCTTGAGCCTGAGTCCGACAGGAAGGATCACCGGGACGCCCACGCGGACAGGGACCTATACGTTCACGGTCAAGGCGCTCGACAGTGCCCAGCCGACGGCGGCGTCGTCAACCGAGAAGGTGACGATCACGATCGCTCCACGCCGGTTGGCGATCACGACCGGCGCCCTGCCGAGCGGGAAAGTCGCGGCTGCGTATGCGCAGACACTGAAATCGGCGATGGGCATCGCGCCGCTCGCCTGGACCGTGAAGAGCGGGCAGCTTCCCGCGGGGTTGACGCTCGACGCGCGCACGGGCGCGATCGGTGGGATGCCGACGCAGACCGGCACGAGCACGTTCACCGTGCAGGTGACCGATGCCAGCACTCCCACGCCGATGACGGCAACCGCGAGCTACACGATCGCGATCAACCCGAACATCCAGGCGGCGGTGTACGTGACCGAGGGCGGCTACAGCGGCGTGCAGTCGTTCCCGCTCGGCTCCGCGGGTAACGTGACGCCGACGACGTCGATCACGGCCCCGCGACCGGGCTGGACGCGACGGCCGCGTCGGTGATCGATCCGGTCAGCGGCACGCTGTATATCGCGAGCGCTGCCAACAACGAGATCGCCGAATACGCCTACGGCGCGACCGGCAACACCGCGCCCTCAGCAGTCATCGCCGGCGCGGGGACCGGACTTTCCTACCCCGCGGCGCTTGCGCTCGACAGCTCAGGCAGGCTGTACGTCGCCAACCACACAGCCGACACAATCACCGCCTACGCGCCGGGAGCGACCGGCAACGCCAAGCCCGTCGCGACGATCAACGGTGCCGACACCGCCCTCGCCGGCCCCTCGGGCCTCACCTTCGACCGTGCGGGCCACCTCTGGGCGGCCAACGCCGGCGCCAACCGCCTCACCGAATATGCGCTCGGCGCCAACGGCGACGCCCCGGCGCTGTCGGCGATCAGCGGACCATCCACCGGACTCAACGCCCCGGTCGGACTCACGCTCGACCATGCCGGCAACCTGCTCGTCGCCAACGAACTCGGCAGCTCGCTGACCGAGTACACGACCAGCGACAACGGCGACGTCTCGCCGCAGCGCACGATCTCCCGCCTGTCGCTGCCCGACGGCGTCGATGTCGACGCGCAGGGCGACGTCTACGTCGCCAGCGGACGGGCCGGCGTGAGCGAGTACGCCCCCAACGCCAGCGGGCCCGCCAGCCCGATCGCGACGCTGGGCGGCCCGGCGACCGGCATCTCCGGACCCACCGACGTGGCGGTCGCGCCGCCACTGGTCGTGCGCACGCGCACGCTCCGCGCTGCCCACGCCGGACGCAACTACCGCGCACGGCTGCGAGCCAATCTCGGCACCACCTCGTACCGTTGGGCGCTGCTGCACGGCCGGCTACCCCAAGGCGTGCGGCTGCACCCCGACGGGAGGCTCACCGGCCGACCGCAAAAGCGCGGCATATACAGGTTCACCGTCCGCGTCAGAGACAGCTCCCGCCCGAGGATGACCGCCATCCGCCGCCTGGCGCTCACCGTCCTGACACACTAGGTCGAGCCAAATCCGCGAGCCAATGCGCCGTAGACACCCGGCCCGGTATCGCAAGGGCCGTCGCACAGCCGCCAGGGCAGCTTCGACCTGACTGTCGAGGCGAATGACCCGGTCCCGCTATGCCGCCCGTGCAGCCACGTGAACGGATCGGGCAAGATGACCGCCCAGCGGGCCCCAAGGACTGCCCGGCCCGGGAGCGACGACAGTCTCAACCAGCGTGCCGCAAGACGGCGCGTCCCACACCGTCGAAACGATCGATGGCATCTCGGTCCAAGCCAACTGCCACGCCGGCATTACCGGCGATGACGTGATGATCGCGACAACGCGTCAGACGAGCACGCTGCAGGCCAGCGGGACCTTCCAAACCAACAACTCCGCTGTCTCGCCGTACTTCGACAACGGCGACTCAAGCATTGACGAGAACGCATCCGGCAATCTCGAGATCGACGCCATCGTTCGCAACACGGTCGTGGGCAACTTCGTGCGGATCGACCTTCACTTCGATGCCAATTGTGTGTTCTGGGGGATGTTCACACCCTCGAGCTGATTCGCGGTAAGCGTTGGTCTGTGCGACGCGAGGGTCGCTCTACGAGCTGCCTCTGAGGTGTCCCGCGAGGCTCGACGGCGTACGGTTATCGATCCCTCGTAACGCGTTTGATGGGATACAGCAACGCGGTGACGAAATCGGCCTTTATCTCTAAGCCCAGGCTTCCGGTGAGGGATGGATGACGCAGCGGAGTTGGGCCTAAAGGTCTCCCTGTCGTTCGCTCGCCGAGCTGGGCGACCACTGAGTGCCGTGCTCGAGCGGAACGTCGGTGAGGCCCCGCCTGCGGTGTTGCCGCAGCAGGTTGTTGAGCTGTTCGATGCTGTGATCGGCCGTTGATCGGCCGTCCCTATGATTCAGCGATGGCCGAGATCACGGTCTACACGACGCCCAACGAGCTGTGCCAGCGCATCACAAGGGTGTTCGACGCGCGAGGCTTCGCCTATTCGCTGGTCAAGCTCGAAACGCCGGAGGAGCTCGACGAGCTCACGGAGAGAAGCGGCCGCAAGATGTGCCCGGTCGTCTACGTCGGCGACGAGTTGATCGGCGGTCTGCGGGAGACGCTCGACGCGGTCAACTCCGGCCGGATGGCCGAGCTCCTCGGCAGCTCACGCCATTAGCCTCGCGGCGCGGTGAGGTGTTCGGTAACGCTGGCGCCCGGGTTCGCTGTCGGGGTGAATGTGCCCTTCGTCGTGACAAGGATCTTCCCGCCGCGTCGTATGAGGCTTCGCCTGCGTCGAGAGTGGGGATTCCGGTTCGCGCGACCGAACCGGGTTGCGCGGGCCGCACGGCTGGCTTCAGCTTGGTGAGTCGTCGACAGCTCAGTGCGTCAGGCCCTCGAGGTCGTCAGACCGGTCCAACTCGAGCTCGGACCGGGGCGGCAGCCCAATCGCGGTGCAAGCGACGCGCCGCCGGCCGCATCGCCTCGTCGCAGTCAGCGTCCCGTCGTGCGACGCGGCGACGCCAGCAAGGAACGGAGGCAGAGGCCGCTCGGGACCGTCCGGTGGTGGATCGGCTTCTGCGACGCAGAGTGGATTTCTGTCGGCGGAGGAAGGCGCTTGCCCGGAGAGTCGCCACACGCCAGCCGGAGACGCGGTCGGAGGACGCGGATGTAACGGAGCTACATCGTCGTTACCTGCCGTTCGGTAGAAGGGTGCTGTGGATGAACCCGACCGCCGGCGCATCAGGTTCTCGTAGAGAGGCGAAAAGCAGGCCGCCACCGGTCACGACGTTCGGTCGTTAGACCCCTCTTGCATGCTGAGCGGCACGGGGGGTACGGGCGATAGGGCACAAGGTCTGAATCTCTAAAGCGGCGGTAGCGTGCCGGTGATGAGCGCGGAGGCTGAGGCCCAGGGTTCTTACGGTCGCCGGACGGCGTGGGCCCGGAACCTGGCCGCGCCGGTCCGTAGCTTCCTGAGAACGGAGACGGGCGGCGCCGCCGTGATGCTGGCGACTGCGATTGCGGCGTTGGTGTGGGCCAACTCGCCGTGGCCTCATAGCTATGAGTCGGTGTGGCGTACGCACCTATCGATCCGGGTGGGTAGTGCAGGCATCGAAACTGATCTGCGGCACTGGGTCAATGAGGGGCTGATGACGTTCTTCTTCTTGGTCGTCGGGCTCGCGTGCAAGCGCCAGCTGGATCTCGGAGAGTTCCGTGAGCGGCGGCGGATCGCGGTTCCCGGGCTCGGCGCTCTTGGTGGGGTCGCGGCAGCAATCCTCATCTACATGGCGTTCAACGTTGGCGGGCCTGGCGCGCATGGTTGGGGAGCGGCGATGTCGACCGATACGGCTTTCGCTTTTGCCACGGTCGCGCTCGTGACACCCAGGACGGCAACGCGTCTCCGGGTGTTTCTGCTGACGTTAGCGGTGGTGGACGACTTGGCCGGGCTGATCGTGATCTCGACGGTCTACACGACCAATATCTCGTTCGTTGCGCTTGGTGTTGCGATCGTCCTGTTCGGGGCCCTGATCGCCTTACGTTACGTGCCGATCCCGCGGCGCGCGGTGTCGTTTGGATTGGCCGCTGCGATCTGGGTGGCGATGTTCAAGTCCGGGATCGACCCGGTCATTACCGGGTTGGCGGTGGGGCTGGGAATCAGCGCCTACCCGCCGTCGCGGGAGGATCTCGAACGCTTGACGACACTTACCCGGTCGTTTCGCGAGCAGCCGACGCCGGAGCTGGCGCGCTCGGCGCAGCACAGCCTGCAGTCGGCGATCTCGGCCAACGACCGGCTGCAGTACGACCTGCACCCCTGGACTAGTTACTTCCCCCGGAAAAAGGCGGAATGACACTCGCATCGACGATTTACCGCATATCGGTGGGACTGTAAACATTGAGGTTGCCAACGCCGGCGCTCCCATTTCCGATGCACCCTCGGAGTTTGTCCGGGGGAAGTAGTTACGTGATCGTGCCGCTGTTCGCGCTCGCCAACGCGGGGATCCACCTCACGAGTCGGCTGTTGAGCGACGCGGTTTCGTCCCCGATCACGTTGGGGATCTTGATCGCGTACATCGTGGGCAAGCCGATCGGCGTCTCGACTGGTTCCTGGCTCGCCTCCCGGCCGGCGTGGCACGGGCCGCGATCGCCGCTCAGCGGCCCCGTGCTCGTTGTCGCCGGCGCCTCGGCCGGGGTCGGTTTCACCGTGTCGCTGCTGGTAGCGAGTCTCGCGTTCAGCGGTGAGCGGCTCGACGAGGCGAGGCTCGGCGTCCTGGCCACGGTGATTTTTGCCCCGGTGGTGGCGTGGCTGGCCACGCGCGCGTTGCGGCTGCTGCCGACCACCGTCCGTGCGCGGCAGATCGGCCGCACCGCCGACGACATCCTCGACCTCACCGAGGACGTCGCTCCGGAACGAGACCACATCCGTGGTTCGCACGATGCGCCCGTCACCCTGGTCGAGTACGGCGACTTCGAGTGTCCCTACTGCGGACAAGCCGAGCGTGTGATCCGCGAGCTGCTTTCCGAGCACGGCGATGACGTCCGCTACGTGTGGCGACATCTGCCGCTGAACGACGTACACCCCGACGCCCAGCTCGCCGCCGAGGGCTCCGAAGCGGCGGCAGCCCAAGGAAAGTTCTGGGAGATGTACGACATGCTGCTGGCCCGCCAGGACGAACTGAGCCTCCGGGAGCTCACCCGCTACGCCGCCAAGCTAGGTTTGGACGTCGACCGGTTCAAAGCAGAACTCCGCGACCGGGAATACGCTTCAAGGGTCAGCGAGGACGTCGCGAGCGCCGACGAGAGTGGCGTGTCCGGCACGCCCACGTTCTTCATCAACGGCAGGCGTCACTACGGCGTCTACGACATCGACACGCTCGCAAGCGCGGTCCAAGCAGCCAAGAACAGAGCTAGGGGCCAAAGGCTCGCGGCGACCAATCCACCGGCCGATACACCCGAGCCGAAGGATGACTCACATGCCTCATCAGCGGGCGAGCCGGCGAAAACGCCAGACCCTCCCGACGGGAACCTGAGATGACGCGACCATGCAAGCGTGTTACGCGGTCGAAAAGCTCGAGCACGCATCTTCACGCTTGCCGGCGGTCCCGCATTGCTCGCCGGACGCCATGGCTTTGGGTTTTCGGAGGCGCTGTCGGCGTGCTCACCGCGTTGGCGGCTGACGGGCCCGAGGTCACGTCCGCTCTCGTCGCGCTTGCGAAGGGCGCTCGCAACGTGAGCGTCGGGGGGATCGGACTCCACCCATCACCCGCTGGCGCTGATAGTGCTGGACGTCGCGGTGATCGTGGCCGGGAGTATCGGAATGGTCCAGGCCGCGTTGGCACTGAGCGATCGTTGGGGGATCGCCAGGCCGATCCTCGGTGTGGTGATCCTCGCTCCGCTGACCAGCATCCCGAACGCGCTCACCGCGGTCCGCCTTGGTCTCGCGCGTCGCGGGTCGGCCCTGGTCGGCGAGACGTTCAACAGCAACACGATCAATCTCGTGGTGGGTGTGATTGCGCCGGCGTTGTTTCTCGAGGGCCGCGACAACGTCCCGGTCGCCGACGTGCAGCGCCAGCGAGCGCGACGCCGCGCACCGGCGCGTGGTCGGAGTCGAGCAGTCGGGCGACCGCGCGAAGATCGTCCGCGACCGCCCTGATGACGGCACGGTCGAAAAGCGGACAAATCGATTGGGCCGCGGTCGTCAGTAGCTGGTGGAGGCGCGCGATGCCTTGTGGTTGAGCCACCTCTGACCTCGTCCGAGAGACGTATGCCCGCGGGACAGGGCGGTCTCGCCGTCTGCTGGTTGTCGCACCAAGCGATGCTGCGTGAGTCACGGTTGGGCGTTTCGTTCAGCCTCGAGGTGTCGCGGACGAAACGGCGGGAGCGTACGGCGGCGGCGCGCCAGGTCGGCACGACTTTCACCGGGTTGCGCTCGGGACGCATGAACCAGTCAGTTCAGGTCAAACGTTTGGGTCGGACCCCGTAGTAGGCGCTCGACGATCCAGCCGCACGAGTCGCGACCGATGCCGGGGGGAGGTCCTGGACGCCGTCTCTGTAACCGATCGTTGCGTGTGAATCCCCGAGCACGGGCGACGTGTCGCTATTTGATCGCGCTGGAAAACATCGGGAGGCCGTCGTTCCCCATCAGATCGATCAGAGCCGCCGCTTGATCGGTGTCGCGCGGCACGATCCGCAGGTAGGTGCGCTTGCCGGTCGGGTAGTACTTGGTTGGCTCACCGGGCAAGCTGCCGGGCTCGTTGGTTGTCAAACCGACGTACGTGTTAGCCGGGCTCACCTGCGGAACGCCCGCCCGGTTCAGGATTGGGATCGAGATCTCGCTCGCACCGGAGTTGTACTCGCCGATGTAGTACACCGCCGTGGGGTCCTGTGCGGCCTTGCGAGCGTTGGCCGCGGTCCGCCCAGGATCCCAGGTTCCGGGCAGCGCCGTGGAATCGTCCAGCGAGATGTATCTGACAGTGAATCGTCCGGCCTTTCCCCCGGCCTGCGCCAGCGCGAGCTTCGCGCCATTGACAATCGCGTTCGCCCGAGCCGACGAAAACCCGCCAAGAGGCAGACTCGAGTAGACGTCAACCGTCCCTCCGCCCCTGCCACCGCATCCCCCCAGCGCGCCTGCGACGACGGCGAGAACGACGACGAGAGTTGACTTCGAGCGCGACGACCCGTTCCGTTGGGCCGTCTCTTCCCGCCTCTGCAGCGCGCGCACCGGAGCAAGCACCAGCGCTCCTGTCGGCGCACGCCACGACCTTGAGCTGACCGCGGCGCTCCGAGTCCCCGCCGCGAGCCGCCCAACGGCCAATCTTGCCGGCCCCGGATCTTGGCGAGGAGTGCGTCTGCGCTGGCGGCCCGGCCGCCCACCTGCCAGCAGGCCAGCGCGGCGCCGTGGTCGCGCAAGTGCACCCCACTGTCGTCCGGATCGAGACTCGCGCCCCGGTGGCACGGCACTCGCGGCGAAAACCGTGCCGAGCACCGCCCGAAACGCAGCCGGCAGTCGATGGCTTCGATCGGTTGAGGCGGGCATCTCAGCTCGGGTTCGGCAAACCCGTCCAGCGGAGCGCGCAAGCCGGATTGCTAGCTAAGCTACTGTCAGCGTCGAGCGCGACGGGCTCCTCAGAGCGGCTGGCAAGGATCGGGAAATCATAGGCCCCAAGCCCGGCCAGCCGCTCGCGGCCAGCAGGCCGCGCGGCGTCGATGGTGAAACCGATCACCTCTGCAAGGGCGCAACCGCGCGCATGGCTCGGCACGACCCGGTAAACGCCAAGCGCATCGGCCGGCGCGAAACCCCGGCGACGAGCACGCCCAGGAGGCGGTCGACCAGCCCGAGCGACAACGGCGTGTTGAACGGCGTCACGCCGAGCAGCCCGTACATGGCCGGCCCGGGCGACCGCGATATCGCGCAACGCCGGTCCCGTTCGCCGTCGACAGGCCGACGGGGAGCAGGGCGCCCCAAGCCTCCGCCCGGCACGGATCCGGCGACCGTCCGCCGTTGGCGGTACTGAGACGCCTCTGGCGCCGGCGCTTCGCCGCTTTGAGGCATCGAACCTGTTGCAGTCGTCGATCCGTTGCGCGACGAGGCGCCCTTTTCGCGCACACGAGGTGCGCCGACCGATCAGCGTCGAGGATCGCGCCACGACGAGACCAGCCTCGCTCTGAGTGGCGAGTTCGCCGACGAGGTCTGTGAGCTCGCGGTTGTACGGGTCGCGGCCCGCGGCCGAGCGTAGGATCGCGACCGTTTCGGTGGCGATTCGGTCCCACTCGGGGTAGGACGCCTCCGCTCGGGGATCGAGGAACACGTAGCGGGCGGTGTTGACGGGTCGCGTGGGCGGTCCTACAGCTCGGGATACAGCGCTCGGCCGAGATGGTTGGCGGCCAGAATGTCGAGGCGGTCGTTGCAAACGAACGCGGCGACGCCAGTGATCGCGTCGAGCGTCCACTGGACCTCGGGCCGGACCCGCTGCTTGGCCTGGCGGCGACGAGCTCGCGCCGGAGTTGGGTGTGCGGCGCGGGCGAGGTCGAAGAGGTGGGCGCGGTCGGCGTCGTCGAGCTGCAGCGCTCGAGCCAATGCATCCAGGACGCTCGCGGAGACGCCGTGATCGCCGACGGCATCGCGTTCATGGTCCCCCGGCCGCGGCGCGCATCCATAAGCGAGCTGTGGGTCATGCCCACCGATCAGGCCTGAGCACCCCACCACCAACTCCAGCCAGTCGGATCGATCGTCCCGTCGTCCACCCCAAGAGCAAGACCTCGCCAGGCCCGTCTTGATGTGTGGTAACGCACCTCGAATCCGCGCAAAGCAGGTTCGGGGAGCGCGTTCCTCGAGATGCTCCTCGAACGACCGAAGCAGGTGCGGGACGCGGCGTCGCATCCGTGGCAAAGCACTTCCTGCGACTGTCGACCAGTCTCCCACTAGCTCGGCCGACCACCACGATGGTCCGCATCGCGGCAACGCTCAGTCGTGCATTCCGAACCCTTCCATGATTCGGTCCTGCACGCGCTCGATGCGAGCCGCGCGTGTCGCTGATTGCTTCGTGCCGTTGAAGTGAAGCAGGTAGCCCCGTTGGCGACCGGGTGTCAGCCGCTCGAATGCGTCGCGAAAGGCCGCGTCTGCCTCCATGAGCGCCGACAATTCGTCCGGGTAGTCAGGGTGGGTCGGCGGTGCAGGTTTCTTCACGCGCAGCCCGGCCTCTTGTACGCGTATGGCGTCGGCGACAAGATCGCGAAGTGCGCTCTTCCTGCTCGTCACATCGGCAACCGAGCGAAACTCGAGCCTGAGCGATGAGCGACTGTTTTCGCCTTGTTCACGCAGCAAGGCTTTCGGGTCATTCAGCAACGCGCCCTTGAAGAACATGAGTGCGCACACGTCGTTGAACGGCTGGAAGATGACGATGTTCTTGCCAGCATGCGTGTAGCAGGGCTTGTACCACTTGAACGCTTCGGTGAGTTCGGTGTCCGAGAGGATCGTTCGCAGTGCTGCGAACTCGTCGCTCCAACGTTCGAGGCAGGCAGCGTATTCGTCGACTCGGCTGTCACTCATCGCGCAGCGACCCTTTCGCGAATTCCACGATCAGAACTGACTGTATCGCCGGGCGCCAGGTCATACATTGCCCTTACCGCTGCAAACATCGCGATGGACCACGCCAAGCGGGCCGGCGGTGACCAAGCCACGATCTATGATCGACCGGCTGGAGTGCTCCTCTGGAAAGTCCGCCAGCTCAGAGACGCACTCGCCGAGAAGCGCGTCACACTCCACGCCCAGCCGATCATTGACCTCCAGACCGGCCGGATCGCCCAGCAAGAGCTGCTGATCAGGATGCTCTCTGACACCGGAGCGGTCATGCCGCCCGGGGAGTTCCTCCCGATCGCGGAACGATTCTCACTCGTTACCGAGATCGACCGCTGGGTGATCGGCCAGGCGCTTGTTCTCGCCCATCGGGTGCCGGTGAGTGTCAACCTGTCCGCTCGGTCTGTCGGCGATCCACGCATTCTCACAGCCGTTCGCGACGCGATCGGCGCAGGGCTGAATCCGGCAAACCTGACGTTCGAGATCACCGAGATCGCTGTGATGAGTAACTTCGAGACTGCGCTCGCGTTCGTGTCCGCGCTCACAGCATTGGGTTGCGATCTGGCCGTCGATGATTTCGGCTCGCGGTTCGGATCATTTGCCTACCTCAAGCACTTCCCCCCTCGCTACCTGAAGATCGACATGGAATTCGTCCGCTATGTCAACGCGGACCCCGCCGACAAGGAGATCGTCCGCTCGATCGTCGGGATCGCGCACACGCTCGGCAAGCAAACGATCGCCGAAGGCGTCGAGAGCGCCCGCGTCCTCAAAACCCTTCGCCGGCTCGGGGTTGACTACGCCCAGGGCTACCACCTCGGCCGGCCCCAACCGCTCTCACTGCCCTCGGGTTAGCGACGCTCGCGCGGCATGGCAGCCGCCCGAATGGCGGTCGAGTGAACCCGCTTCTCGCGACGAGGCTCGCCGTCCTGGACGTGGGCGTACGGACGCCGCTCGAATCGTCGCCGGGCCCGACCAGCATCAGCGCGGTTTGCGCATTGCTGTCCGGTACCGAAAACGCGTGTGAGAACCCCGCTGCCGGCGCCGCGAGCGCTACCGATCGGTGAGGTCTTGGCCAATCGCCGAGGCCTTGGACCTAGACCAGGCGAACGTTGAGGGCCTTGGGTCCCTTGGGTCCGCTCTCGGTGTCATAGGACACCGTCGCGCCCTCGGTAAGCGAGCGATAGCCGTCAGCGACGATCGCGCTGTGATGAACGAACACGTCTGTGGACTGATCATCGGGTGTGATGAACCCAAAGCCCTTCTCGTCGCTGAACCACTTCACGGTTCCCGTTGCCACGTGCGTCCTCCAGCCTTGATCTGTGCTGCGCATGCCGAGGTTGCCTGATCAGCAGCAGCAACGAGCGCCAGCACTCTGTCGGGGCGACCCGACCTAATCGGCGAACCGTACCGATGAGGCCCTCCGCGTTGGGCGACCAAGCGCGACAAATCGCGACCGCGAGGCCAGGTAGATCGACGGTTGGCGCGGACGTCCAGTTACGTAGCGATCGCTGCCACAGCCGGCCGTTGCGGGCGGTGTCGGTCGCGATCGCTTCCCCTTGCGGTGACCCGGGCTATGTGGCGTGCTTGGCTTCGTACAGGGCGCTGTCGCCGCGCTGGGTGAGCTGCTCGAGCGTGTCTTCCGGGCGCAGCTGCGCGAAGCCGACGCTGATCGACGCGCCCGGCCGGGTCCGCGCGAGCGTCGCTGCGATCGCCTGAAACCGGCGGTGAGCGTCATCGGGCCCGCATTGTCCCAGCGCGCAGACGAACTCGTCACCGCCGACTCGGACGATCGGGTCATAGGAACGCAAGTGCGTTTGGATCGCGGCGACCACGTCGCGAAGCAGCGCGTCGCCCGCGGCGTGGCCTTGGCGGTCGTTGAATTCTTTGAGCCCGTCGACATCGACGTAGGCGAGCACCAGGCGCCCATTTTCGTGCCGAGCGCGGTTGATCTCGCGCTCCAGCGTGGCGATCCCGAGCTCGCGTCCCAGCGCGCCGGTGAGCTGATCGATCTGCGCGCGGCGCAGCTCGCCCGCTGCCTGCTCGCGATCGTGCACGGCGGCGAGGCGATCTGCCGCGGCGTGCTCGCGGTCCGCGCTCGCATGCTCACGGTCGAGGGCAGCCTCGTCGCGATCGGAGGAGCGCTGCTCGGCCTCGGCCTGGGAGAGATCGCGATCAGACGCCGTTTGATCGCTGTCGGCGGCAGAGTGATCACGGTCCGCGGCGGCATGATCCCGGCTAAAGGACCGCTGCGCGGCGTCGACGTCGGACTGATCGCGATCAGACGCCGTCTGATCGCTGTCGGCGGCGGCCTGGTCTCGGCTGGAGGCCCGCTGCGCGGCCTCGACGTCGGAGCGATCGCGGTCAGCGGCGGCGTGATCGCGGTCGGCAGCCGCGAGCGCCCGATCTGCGCCGGCCTGGCCCCGAGTAAAGGACCGCTTGTCGGCGTCCGCTTGGGACTGATCACGGTCGGCGGCCGCGCGATCGCGCCCGGCGGCCGCGCGATCACGATCGGCGGCGGCTTGACCCGAGTCAGACGCAAGGCCTGGGGCGACAGGCTGCTGCTCGGTCTCGGGGCCGCCAACCTGTTGGCGGGCCTCCGCGGCCGAGCGTTCGGTGTCGAGGACCTCGAGGAGCGCCTCGAGGATCGTTGGGTCAAACTGGGCTCCTGACTCTGCGCGCATCATCTCCAGAGCCTGCTCGTGGGTGAACGCCGGCCTGTAGACACGATCGCTGGTCAGCGCGTCAAACACGTCGGCAGCTGCGGCGATCCGTCCGCAGATCGGGATCGCCTCACCCACGAGTCCGCTCGGATAGCCGCCCCCGTCGAAGCGCTCGTGGTGGCTCAGCGCAATCTCCGCGGCCTGATCGATCAGCTCGATCCCCGTTCCGCTCAGCATCCGCTGACCGACCTCGGTGTGGGTCTGCATCACGGCCCGCTCCTCCTCGCTCAACGGCCCGGGTTTCAGCAGGATCGAATCCGGGACCGCGATCTTGCCGACGTCGTGCATCGTGGCCGCCGACTCGATATCACCAACGCGCTTGCGATTCCACCCCAGCACACGGGCGATCTCCCCGCACAGCCCCGACATCCGGACGATGTGCTGGCCCAGCGCGTCATCGCGGAACTCCGCGGCAAACAACAGCCGCTTGACGACCTGATCCTGCGCCCTGACCAGCGCCCTCGCGCCGCTGATATCGCGCGCGATCGACGACGCGCCGATGATCCGCCCAGACGGATCACGAATCGCGGACACGCTGACCGACACCTCGACCTTCTGACCGTCCCGATGCAGGCGCACGGTCTCGAAATGATCGACCGTTTCACCCGCCAGGACCCGTCTGATGATCGCCCCGTCCTCGCCGTCGCGCTCGGGCGGGATCAGCACCCCGAAGCGCCGCCCGACGATCTCCTGCGCGCTGTAGCCATACATCCGCTCCGCGCCGGCGTTCCACGAGGTGATCGTGAGCTCAAGGTCCTTTCCCACGATCGCGTCATCTGAGTGATTGACGATCGACGCCAGCCGCGTCTGCTCGCGCTCGGTCACGTCCTTGCCGACCGCATACGTCAGCTCGCTCACAGGATCGGTGCTGGCCGTCCACAGGACCCACAGATAACTGCCGTCAGACTTGCGAAACCGGTTCACGAAGTCGATCAGACCCGTCCCGCCAAGCGCCTCGCCACGGGCGACGTCGCTCGCCGCAATGTCCTCGGGATGCGTGAAGTCCGCGAAGCTCATCCCGTCCAAGTCCTCAGCAGGCCATCCCAGCACCGTCTGAAACGCCGGATTGGTCGCGACGATCTTGCGGTCGCGATCAGCGACGCACAACAAATCCTGCGACAACGCAAAAAACCGCTCCCCGAACAAACGCCCAACAGACCCAGCCATGCCTACACCATCATCTCACGCCGGAGAAACTCTCCCCACACCCCATCGAACATCCATGACGCGCGATGAGACGAAGCGGCACCGTGGCAGCCGCACCGTCCTCCGCGCTCGACGCCGAACAGCATCTCCTCGTTTCCTTGGTGCCGGCGACGGAGCGCGCGCTCGTGTCCGCCGGGTCGCGCCCCCGGCTCGATCGTGTAGCCGTGTGAGGTGTTCTTGACTTCTCCAGCCTTCGCGAGCTGGGCCAGGCGCACTGAGACACGTCCAGAATCGAGGTTCAGGCCCTTGGCGACCTCACTGGTCGCGCTCCCCAGGCGCTGGAGCAGGAACGCGATGAGGGCTGCGTCGGGGTCGCCCTGACGCCCGCGGGCGGTCGCACGCCTGCTGCTCGCGCGCCGCGCATCGACCACCTGCAACAGCCGCCGCGATCCGCGATCACGATTGAGCTCATCCCGCCTGCGCGCTACCAGCTTCTGTCCAGCCCGCGTCATCGTTCTCTGAGCCTTCCCGTCTCTCGGTTGGCCCGCGCGAGAGAACAGGACAAGCCTCGCGCGTTCGTCAGATAGGGACGCGACCACCGGATCAGTGGGGTAGCGCCGATAGAAGCACCGCACCGGCCCTGCAGTCAAAACCAGTAACCCACTACCCCCGCCTCGTGACGCAAATCACGTCGTAGGTGGCACTCGGACAATGGGCTGAGAATCCTGGCCGCAGGGCCAGCCAGCCCGACACTACTCCGATTGCGAGCAGTTGCACACACCGACCGCGAAAATATATTTCCGCTGTCCCCCTGAGGACAGGCAGCACGATCAATCTATGACCACGCCGGTCCTGCGCCTGACGACTGCAGCAGTGATCGTCGATTTGGTGGCCCGGTGGGCGGGCAGTGGCGGTACCTTTCGGCCCGCTGTTGACGCTGCGCGCTCACCGGGCGCTTAACCGAATAAACGCCAGTCTGGCCCGATTCCTTGCAGGGTTGGCGGGTACGCGTGGCCTGCACCCCTGGTCAGCGCACCCCCGCACCCCATGGCGGAGCGGGCTCGCGGCGACCGGGCGCACAGCGTGCGACTTCGCACCAAGCAACGCACGGAGCCAGATTCGGCGAAGTGTTCGCAGAGCGTTGCTCGATTGCGACGGGTTGCGAGCGCGTTGGCCGGAGCGCCCTTGGGCCTACTGGGGAAGCTGCCGTGCGCGATGATCGTGTTCGATCAGACTTCGGTCCCTCGCCAGCTCACGCCGTCGTCGTCGCAGTAGCCGACCTCGTAGTCAGGGTCGAGCTCGTCAGGCACGACGCGCCCGGTGATGGGCCGGGCGACGGTCATATGCTGCTCGTGTGGTCGATCGGGCAGCTGCGCGAGGAGAAGTCCTCAGGATTGATCCGGCTCCGCTGCTGGCATCCTGCAGCAATGCCGCCGTCGCCTTGTTCGCGAGGCGGGACCTGGTTGGCAGCAACGCTGATCCAGTCGGCGCTCTCTGGGATCTGCCGCAGGCTCGTCGGGTGGTTGACAAGCAGAGCCAGAACGGTTCATGGCGCTACCCGCGCGGCAAACGGTCAATCCGGTCTCAGGAGAACTACGACCAACTCGAAACGTTTCGACAACTCGGGGTACTCGTGGAGAAATTTGGCTTCACCCGGGAGCACTCATCGGTAGAGCGCGCTGCCTCCTACCTGCTCTCGTTTCAGAGCAACGAGGGAGACCTCCGAGGCATCTACGGCAACCAGTACGCAACGACCTACGTCGGCGCGATCCTCGAGCTGCTGATCAAGGCTGGGTATGCCGATGACCCGAGGGTCGCGAAGGCGTTGGCGTGGCTGTTGGCGATGCGGCAGAGCGATGGCGGCTGGGCGATCCCGGTGCGGACGGTGGGAGTCCCGTTCCCAGAGTTCGTTGATGTCGAGCGTCACCCGGAACCGCATTCGCCCGACAGATCGAGGCCATCGTCTCATCTCGTGACAGGCATGGTGCTTCGCGCGTTTGCGGCCCATCCGGATTGGCTGGAAGCGAGCGAGGTCCGCGAAGCGGGAAAGCTGCTGGCGATCCGCTTGTATCAGCGAGACAGCTACAGCGACCGGGAGGACGTGAGCTACTGGGAGCGGGTCTCGTTCCCTTTCTGGTTCACGGATATCGTCTCAAGCCTCGACACGCTCTCACGCCTCGGCTTCGGTCCGGAGATCCCAACAATCTCGGCGGCGCTCGCCCGCCTGCGGGAGCTCCAATGCGATGACGGGACGTTCGCGTTCAAGCTCCTAAGGGGGAAGGACAAGGATCTCCCTTCGTGGATCTCCCTGGCCGTCTGCAGGACCCTCAAGCGGTGGTGACCAGCTCTCCCTGCACTTTCGGTCCCGCCGGCGGGGAAGCCCAACTCCACAGCACGGACCTGCTCAGCGTGCAAACGGCGCTGCTCGAAGCGTCACCCGACGATCCCGGATCGAGCGCGCCGTTCGCAGAGCGTGGGTATTGCGACGCCGGGCTCGGCCGATCCGCACGCCCCGATCGGACGTTCCCGGCGTGCGCTGGTCGATCGGCAGTTGACCACGGCCGGGTGTCCCAGCCCGTACGTGTGGGGACTGGAGAAGACCCGAGGCGTGCAAGACGCGGTCAGGACACCGATCAAACCGACGGTCACTGATCAGAGCGGCAGTCCGTGTCAACTTGCGCCTGTGTAATGGAAGCTGGATACATGATCAGCCAGAAGCACAGTGCCCCGTCGGGGGAACGACAGCCGAGAGACCGGCATGACGCGCTCTCAGCGCGACGGGAGCTCGGCGAGGCGGCGGGCGAGGAACCGCCGCTCGGGCTCGGTGCGGGCTAGCGGCAGCGCCTGCGTGTATGCCGCCCGCGCGTGCTCGAGTCGCCCCAGGCGGCGTAGTAGCTCCGCGCGGGTCGAGTGTAGGTAGCGGTAGTCGCCGAGTTCGAGCCCGTCCACGAGGTCCAGCGCGGCCTGCGCGTCGCCGGCCTCGGCGATGGCCACGGCGCGGTTGAGCTCGACGACGGGCGAGCGTGTGAGCTCGGAGAGCTTCGCGTAGAGCTCGGCGATCTGGGGCCAGTCGATCACGGGTTCGAGCTGGAGCGACGCGATCGCGGCCTGGAGCACGTGGGGCCCGCGCCCGTGCATGGCGATGGCCCGCTCGAGCTCGGCCCGGCCGGCCGCGATCTCGGCCTCGTCGTAGAGCGAGCGGTCCTGGTCGCTCAGAAGCACGAGCTCTCCATCGGGGTAGCGCGCCGACTGCCGGCTGTGATGAAGCTGCATGAGCGCGAGCAGTCCCCGAGCCTCGGGCTCGTCGGGCATCAGCTCGCACAGCATCCGCCCGAGCCGGATCGCCTCGACCGCAAGATCGCTGCGGCCGCCGTAGCCCTCGGTCTAGATGAGATAGACGATCGCAAGGACGGCTCTGAGACGGTCTGGCAGCAGGTGATCGGCCGGAACAGCAAAGGGGATGCGGGTGTCGCGGATCTTGGCCTTGGCACGGGTCAGGCGACGTTTCATCGTCTCTTCGGAGACGAGGAAGGCGGCGGCGATCTCCTCGGTGGTGAGGCCGAGCAGCGCTCGCAGCGTCAGGGCGACCTGCGCCTCGGTGGCCAACGCGGGATGGCAACAGGTGAAGATGAGCTCGAGGCGCTCATCTGGGATGGTGACGTCGTGAGGCATCTCGAGCTCCGTGGCGGGCTCCTGATCGAGCAGGCGGATCTTGGCGGCCAGCGTTCGTTCGCGGCGTATACGTGTGAGCGCGTGATTGCGGGCGGTGGTGATCAACCACGCGCGGGGATTGCTGGGCATGCCGTCGCGCGGCCAGTGTGCGGCCGCGGTGGCGAAGGCGTCCTGGGTGGCTTCCTCGGCGGCGTCGACGTCGCCGAGGAAGCCGGTCAGGTGCGCGAGAACGCGACCCCACTCTTCGCGGAAGATCTGGTCGATCACGCCGGTTGGGGTTCGGGTCGTGTGAGGGTTGGCGCTCGGTCGCGAGCAGATCGTCTCGGTCGCGAGCGCATCGCCTAGTACTCCACCAGGGGCCGGACCTCGACCGCTCCGCCGAGACGGATGGCGGGGATCTGCGCCGCCAGCTCGAGCGCGCGGTCGAGGTTGTCGGCCTCGACGATGTAGTAGCCGCCGATGACCTCGCGCGTGTCGGCGAAGGGCCCATCGGTGGTCAGCGTCTCGCCGTCCTGCATCCGTACTGTGGTCGCGCTGTGGACGGGCTGGAGATGGCCGCCGTCGATGACCCCATCCTCGTCGCGCACCGCGAAGTACTCGCGGTTCACGGACTGGTACTCATCTTCGGAGAGAGCCTCGTGCGAGCCGGGCTTGGGGTAGATGAGCAGGGCGTACTTCATGGTGGTGGCCTCCTTGGGCTTGTTGTCGGCCCTTAGATGCGCGGCGTGGCGCCGGGGGGACAGCTCGTTCGAAAAAGAGCCCTTCCCATCTTGCCGGTTGCACGAGGGCGGGCGCTCGAGGCACGGCGCGCCGCTCGCCGGCGCGGACGGTACCGCAACCGGCCGCCTGGCCAGCTCATCGATGGCGATGGGTGCGTGGCAAGCCAAGGACACCGCTGCGCGCTGGCCGACACGAGCTCGATGGCGCTATCGGTGTGCAGCTTCGGGTTCGAGGCGATCAGGCGAGCTGGAGCCGGGGCCTCGTTGGGCTACGCCGGCTGATGGTGGTGGATCGTCCCACGGCTGGCGGAGCGGTGTGTGCGTCGGTGGCGGAGATCACGGGTCTGCTCTCGCTCGCGACCGACGTTGCGATGGGCAACTCGTATGAGCACGGTCTTCGCAGCGCCGTGCTCGCCGTCGGCCTGGCTGAGGCGGTGGGCGCCGTGCCGCTGCTGCGCCGCACGTTTGGGGTAGCCCGAGCGAGCTACAGCGGGCGTTCGTGCCGCGGGTCGGCTCGGGGCATAGTGGTCTGCGTCGGGTCGGCGCGGTCGTGCGGGCCTTGCCGGTGATGAAGGAGCAGTTGGCGATGGTCGGCGCGGGCCACTGCGAGGTTGCGCAGATGCTCGCGCGGCGTGACCCAGAGCTCGCTAGTGCGCTCGCCGATCGCCTGGTGGAGCTCGCCGGGAAGCTCGACGGTGGTTCGGGGTGGGCGGCTGCGATTGCGGGGCGGTCGGCTGGGCGCGAACAGATCACGGCCTGACCGGCCTCGCGCGCCATCGCCCGATAGCCCTCCGCGCTGTCGAAGCTCGCGACCGGCCCGATAAACCGGAAATCATCCGCCTAAGGAACGTCACCGAGGTCTCCGTGCTTGTTCTGCCAGGCGTCGTAGTACAGCGCAGCAGTCTGCTGTGCGGTCATTTGGTCCTCCGTTGAGATCGAGTTCGCCCTTCGAGGATGTAGACACCGTCGTGCGGCGAAACTGACCTCGAGCTCATGCCAGGGAGTCGATCCAGCGTTCCAGGCGGCGTGCCTCGCGGGTCATCAGCTCGGGGTCGCGGAACGTGTTCGTCAGCAGCGCGATTCCCTGGTAGGAGGCCATCAACGCGACCGCGAGGTCCCGGGCGTCGCGCCGCCCGATCAGCCGGAACTGCCGCTCGGCCCAATCGATCGGGAGACTGAGCATCGCTGCGCACTCGCGGTCGAGGCCGTCGGTGCGCTTGTCGAGCTCCGAGCACAGGCTCCCCAACGGGCAGCCGTACCGGGCGGCGAGCTCTCGCTGGGCGGTGAGCTCACGGACCAGCGCCTTCAGTCGCGCTTGCGGGGTGCGGTGGCGCTCGAGCGAGTCCAGCAGCGCGCGGATGTCCCGCGCGTGACTTTCGATCGCTGCCTCGACAAGCTGATCCTTGGTTTTGAAGTAGTAGTAGACGTTGCCGACCGGGACGTCGGCCGCCTGGGCGATGTCCGCAATCGTCGTCTTTTCGACGCCCTGCTGGTGGATCACCTCGCTCGCGCCCGCGATTAACCGCTCGCGTTTGCCCTGCGTCGGCTTGGCGAGTGAGTCAGTCATCTCACCCAGAGGATAGCGTGTGATACGTTCCAGTTAGTCAGCTAACTTATCCCTCTGAGCGAAGGAGTCCCATCCGATGTCGTCGATCCAACTCCAAGCAGCCAACGGTCAGCCCTCGTTGCTCCGCACGCGGCTAGGGGCGCTGACGCTACTGCTGCTGTGCGGCGTCCAGTTCCTGGACGTCGTCGACTCCTCGATCACCAACGTGGCATTCCCTTCGATCCAACATCAGCTGCACTTCTCCCAACAGAGCCTGCAGTGGGTCGCCAGCGGCTACCTGCTCACCTACGGAGGATTCCTACTGCTCGGCGGCAGGCTCGCCGACCTGCTCGGGCGCCGGCGAGTCCTCGATGCCGGATTGGTCGTGTTCGCCGTGTGCTCGCTCACCGCCGGGCTGGCGCAAAGCGAGGGCATGCTGATCGCCGCTCGCCTGCTCCAGGGTGTCGGCGCGGCGATGATGGCGCCGGCCGCGCTGTCGATCCTTACCACGACCTTCCGGGAGGGAACGGATCGGAACACGGCGCTCGGCGTGTGGGGTGCGATCAGCGGTCTCGCCGCCGCCGCAGGGGTGTTCCTCGGCGGCGTTCTCGCGGAGGGACCCGGGTGGCGGTGGGTGTTCTACGTCAACATCCCCGTGTGCGTGCTGGCACTGGGCGCCTCGTTCCGGCTGCTGTCCGGCGAGCGCAAGCGCGCGCGGCTTGCCGACTTCGACACGCCCGGCGCGCTGCTGGCCACCAGCGGCATGCTGCTACTCGTCTACGCGCTGATCAAGGCCCCCGACGTCGGCTGGGGCAAGCCCCGAACGATCGCGATGCTCGCGGCCGCGGTCGCGATCCTCGCCGCGTTCGTGCTCAACGAGCGTCGCAGCCACAACCCGCTCATGCACCTCTCGATCTTCCGGGTCAAGGGGCTCGCCGCGGCCGACGCGACATGGCTGCTCGCGATGGCCGGGTTCTTCGCGATGTTCTTCTTCCTCACCCTCTACATGCAAGAAGTTCTCGGCTTCTCACCGATCCAGGCAGGCGCTGCCTACCTCCCCGTGACCGCGTGCCTGGCGCTCGCCGCAGGCGTCTCCTCGCAACTGTTCGCGCGGATCGGGACCCGGCCCGTGATCGTCGCCGGAGCGCTGCTGAGCGCCGGCGGGATCTACTACCTCTCAAAGATCCCGCTGCACGGAGCGTATGTACCCGACGTGCTCCCCGGACTGGTGATGATGGCGCTCGGATTCGGCGCCGTGTTCGTCGGCGTCACCACCGCCGCCAACGCCGGCGTGCCGTCCGACAAGGCCGGGCTCGCGGCCGGCCTGCTGAGCACCTCCCAGCAACTCGGGATGGCGCTCGGCCTCGCAGTGCTGTCCGCCATCGCCACCGCCCGCACCGACCACCTCCTTACCGCCCACACGGCGCGACCCGAGGCGCTCACCTCCGGCTACCAACGCGCACTGCTGGTCTGCAGCATCTTCGTCCTCGCCGCAGCGGTGATCGCGAGCCGTACCCCAGACACGCGTGCGGCCGCGCAGCCGCTCGTCGTGCCCGAACCCGCCCCCGAGCCAGCCGTCGTCTAGGCAACCCCTCAGACCGAAAGGACACACCCATGAAATACATGCTCCAGGTCCGCCTCAACGGCGCAGACACCAAGATCAACAAACTCCCGGCGACCGCCCAACAAGCGATCTTCGCCGAATTCGAGGCAATCAGTCAGCTGCCAGGCGTCCTTGACGGCAACCAGCTCCAGTCCACCCGCACCGCAACAACAGTGCGCATGCACAACGGCCGAACCCAGGCTACCGACGGGCTCGCAGTCGACTCCAGCGCCGCGCTCGACGGCTACTACCTCTACGACGCGCCAGACCTCGACGCAGCGATCGCACTCGCCGCCCAGATCCCCGCGACCCGACTCGGCGCCACGATCGAGATCCGGCCGGTCGTAGAGCGATAACGCCGACACCGCTCTGCGCACCCGCGCGCCAGATCGTCCGGCCACCTCATCGTTTGGCGAACGCCAGGGCGGGTTCCAGCGACGGCCTAGTGCAACTGCTCAACCACCGTCGCGCTGGGCGGAGCGGCCACCAGCTCGAACAAAGGCGCAAACGCGCCCATCGCCTCGCTTTGCTGCATCCGCTCTCGCGCCTCCGCTGAGTCCCAGTCGGAGATCTCGACCGCCTTGTCCGGGTCGTCGACGACGACGTACAGGGTGGTGCCGTGGCAGCCGGCCGCGCGCATGTCCTCAAGATGTTGTGCTACGAGGACCTCGAACAGACGCATGAACTCCTCGCGCCGGCCCGGCTGGATTGGTTGATCAGCCCGAACGGCACCGGCACTGACCGCTGGCTGCACAGTCCATAGTCGCGCCCGGCGAGGCGGAGCCGGCCATGCGCGATGGCGCCGGGCAACTCTGTCCCCGGCTTGACTCGCAGTTGCCAGGCGATCCCGGATACCTGTCCGCCGGCGGCGCGGATCATCCCGTCCGATGCGGGCGACGCCTGTCGATTTCCCTGCAGCGGCGCGGTCCGTGCAGGGGTGCGACAGTTGCCGCCGCTCAGAGCGAGACCGGCGCTGGGCGCGGGCTGTCGGCCGGTCTCGCTGGAGTGGTTGAGCAGGACGATCGCCAGCGCCGCGACCGCGACCGGCGCCGCCACCCCCACCACTGTCGCGATCCTTGCCGGAAGCTTGGCGGTCCGGACCGACACCGTCGCCGACCGACTTCTGGCTTACCGGGTCGCTCGAGCCGTTCGAACTCGGCGCCCAGCTCGCGGGCGAAGCGCAGGTCGCTCATGGACATAGCTCCTTCTCGTGATGCGGGGTTTCCAGCACTGAGCGCAGCGCGCGAAGCCCCCGTGAAACACGGGCGCGAGCGGCAGGCTCAGAGATGCCGAGAACCATTGCCACCTCTGGATACGGACGCTCCTCCACCACCCGCAGCAGCAGCGCGTCGCGGTGCTGGGCGTTCAGGCCCGCCAAGCGCCGGTTCACCTCGGCACGCAGCGCGCTCAGGCCGGCGCGCTCCTGGATCATCTCGACGTCGTCCTCGTCCCTGCAACCGCAGCCAGCGCTCGAACGCCAGAGCAAACGTCTCGGCGGCGAGATCCGCGGCGATCGTGACGTCAAGCGTCCGCGGCGCCAGGAAGATCAACACAGTCTCGATCTCCCGCGCGTACATCGCCGCGAACTCGGTTTCGGACTCCATCTGACTCGAGAATGCCGCGAACGCCAACGGCTGTGACAGGCGATCCGAGTCCGCTCATCGTTCGGTGATCGAGACGACCACTGGCGGCGACCCTGCCGCCGCGCGCTGGCATTGCGTTCGGGGACCGGCACCCACTTCCGGTCGTCCGGGTAGGTAGGCGCGCCCAGCATCAGCGAGGCGGTCGTGAAAACGTAGTGAGGGTGCAGGCTACGGTGCGAGCTCAGTTCTCGCTGCGACCCCCGCGCGCGGTTCACCAGGCGGGTGCTGAGGGTCATGCATCGGATGCCGATCATCGATCGGAGCGATCAAGCACGCGATCCTGATCGCCCTCGAGAGCCGCCCAGCACGAGGCAACGAGGACACGTTCGCGATGAGGAAAGGCCGCCGCGGCTCGCTGTGCGGTGGGTAGTTGACCGCACGTGCGATGCGGACTGCAGCGGTGGCGCTCGACCCGCTCGCGTGCTTGGCTGTGTTGACGTGCGAGAGGCGCGATGGGGGGAGAGGTGTGTTGTGGGTGAGGTGCTGTATTTCCATCACGGCTCATCCCGCGATCATGACCCCCGGGTGTTCCTGCCCGAGCATCCCGATACTCCTGAGCGGATTGACGCGATCGAGTCGGCGCTGGAGGGGGCTGGCTGGGCGGGCTGCTCGCGGGTACAGGCGCCGGCAGCGACGTTCGCCGAGCTCGAGCTGGTGCACGCGCCGATGCTGGTCGGACAGATCCGTCGGATGTCGCTGAGCGGCGGCGGTCAGATCGACCAGGACACGTTCGTCGGAGAGGCGTCCTACACGGCGGCGCTGCATGCCGCTGGTGGCGCGTGCGCGATGGTCCGCGCGCTCGTCCGCGGCGATGCTGAGGCGGCGTTCTGCGGGCTGCGACCCTCCGGTCACCATGCCGGGCGCGAACAGGCGATGGGGTTCTGTCTGTTCAACAACATCGCGATCGCTGCCGAGCTCGCGATCCGCGAATTAGGGCTTCAGCGGGTGTTCATCCTGGATTGGGATGTGCATCACGGCAACGGGACCGCCGAGTTCTTCCGCCGGCGCTGCGACGTGCTGTTCGCGAGCATCCACCAAGCCGGCGCCTACCCCGGCACCGGCGCCGTATCGGACATCGGGGCAGCTATAGGCCCGCTTCTGCCGCAGCACCCCAATCTCGCCTCCCAAAGTGGTTTCCGGGCACCGGCCGCGGCAGCGCCGGCCAGCCGCCCGGGACCAACCAGCCATTCAGCACCGCGAGCTTCATCGTTCACCCCATGCACCAGCCGCGCAGCGCGCGCAACATCCACGCGCACGACGACCACACGCACGAACCCAGAGCCCAGCTCGCGAACCGACGGGGCCCTCCTCGTCGCCACTGAACGGGCCGCACCGAGCGTTCAGTCGACCGTCCGCGGAGCGTTGCCTCTGCGGGCAGGTGCCGTCTCGCCAGCTCACGCCGAAGCGCGGAAGCGTGTCGTGGGGGTGGCGGCGTTGAATCCGAGCCGCAGGTAGAGCTCTCTGCCGGCGTCGCTGGCGTCGAGGCCGGCATCGCGAGCCCCGCGGCCACGGCTTCTGTGAGCGGCGCGCCGTCCGGTGCGTCGTGGATGCGTCGACGCACCGGTCGCAGCGCCAGCTCGCTGAGCAGCGGGAAAGCCGGCACGGCGCACAGGTCGCGACAGACCATTCCCGTCGCCGTGCTCGCGCGCCACGACGGATCGTCGCTGAGGAGCGTCGTGCACTGCGCGGCGGCCGCGCACACGGTGATCATCCCCGCCCGCGCGTCGGTCACCAGCTCCGACAGCACCTCGTAGGGCCGGTCATCGCTCCAAGCAGCCGGATATGGCCATCCTGTTTCTCGGGCAGCAGACCGCACATGCCGGGCTCCTCGAGGATCGCCTGACCGGGACGTCGCATCGCGACGCACCGCGCTCGGAACGCCTCGACGTAGAAGTCAACCGCAGTCGAGTCCATCGGGCCAGGTTAAAGCGCGACCTCACCGCTGCGACCAGCGCCACCCCGCGAAGGCGCCCCGCGCTCGCCGTCCGGAGCACGTTGGTCTGCGGACGAGCTCGTTGCCAGCGCGCAGGCCTCCGGCGAGGTTCAGCTGGTCGACCTCAGCTCAGCCGTCCCCTTCGGTCCGTCTGCTCACCGATCGTCGACGCTACTTGTCCTCGGCGTCCCAGTACGCCTCAGCCTCCGCCTCCATGACCGACAGGCCGGTGTAGTAGTCCGGAAACTCGTTGAGACGCGCTCGGGGGTGATGAGCTACAGCGAGCCAAGCCCCGCCAGCAGGTCACGCGCGCGCGGCTGGAAACCCGCCTCGTCGAGGCCGATCACGTCGACGGCGGGGACGCCGCCCGAGGTGATCCGGCGCTTGACGAGCGTGACCACGGTCGTGGCCTGGGCCTTGGTGACACGGAACTTAAGGCGCGCGCCGCGCAGCAAGCTCGCCACCGCCTTGCCAGCCGCCCCCTCGGCCGCCGTCGTGCCGCGGCGCTCGGCGATCAGGGTCTTGAGGGCGGCGTCCTGGGCGTTGAGCGCGGTCTGGTTGCCGGCGATCGCGGCGGCGTGCTCGCGGCTGACCGTCTTCTCGAGCGAGACGGCAACCGACTCGGAGTTCTGCGCGGCGGTCACCCACCGGTCCTCGGCCGCGCGTAGTGAGCGGCAGAGACGGCCAGCGGTTCCTGAGAAGCGGGCGCAGGAGGGCAGGGAGGCGGTGTGCGTGGTCTTCGGCCGGGCGATCACGCCGAAGTCGTCGCTCGGCGGGTCGTTGTACGCCTTGTAGTCGACGATGAGGCGCTTCAAGGTGGCGCCGCAGAACGGCGCGGCGGCCGAGGCGGTCAGCCCGCCGCTGACGGTCAGGATGAGCCCGGCGCCGCCCGGAGTCGCCGAGATGAGCACGCCCGCCCCGGTCAGCAGCGTGCCGGTCGTGAAGGGGAGGCAGTAGTCGATCGCGTTCGGGATCGCGTGCGCGCGCAGGTCAGAGCGGGCGTCGGATTTCGCCTTCGGGAACCAGGGGCCGTACGGCAGCCGCAGGTTGCCCCCCGGGCCCGTGCCGCCCGGAGAGACCACGCCCGGCGAGCTGAACGTGATCGACGATTGCAGCGACGCCGTGTAGTCGACGCCGTTCGAGAGCAGCGTGCCCGAGCAATTATCCGCGACCGTGTAGCTCGAGCCGATCGGGAAGTCGATCGCCTCCACGTTGCCGGCAGTCGGATCGAGGTGGCATTGGGAGCCGCTGAGGCCGCGGCTCAGCCCCGAGTAGTCAACCCGCGCCGAGGACGCGCAGTCGCCGGTCGACTCCGAGCTATTGACTGGATCGTTCGCCAGCCCCCAGTACGTCGGCGGGAACAGCTCGGTCGTCCAGTAGCCGCTCTTGCGAACGATGACGTTCGGCCCGAAGGTGCCGAGGTTCGCTGCCGCGGCGGCGTTCCGGCTCAGCGTCGCACTGCAGCCGGGATAGTGGTTGTCCGCATTGGCCGGCTCGCTGTAGCTACCCGTCGCGCTCGCCAGTGACCAGACGCCCGACTGCAGGCCCTCGTCGAAGAACAGCGTCACCATCGCGCCGCTGGGGTCCGAGACCGTCCATTTGCCCGAGTACGACGCCGTGCAGTCCGAGCACAGCGACGAGGCCGACGCCGTCCCCGCGCCGAGCCCGAGCAGAATCGCTGCCGCCACGACAGCAATGAGCGCTCGCATGGTCGGGCCACTATAGCGTCGCCGCGCGCCGGATCTCAATCCGCGGGCGCACGCTGGCGTTGGTGTTGCTCATCGGCGGGCTGGTGGTCAGCGCCGTTCTTGTCGTGGTCGTAGTGCGGCAGTTGAACAGAAACGTTGCGGGGCGTCGGCGCGGCTGAGGAGGCGAACGGGACGATGCGGGGCGGTTCGCGACTCAAGCCGGGAGGTGTCAGAGGCGATTGGCGAGCTGGCGGCCAAGTCAGAGCAGATCGGCGCGATCGTCGCCACGATCACCGGGATCGCCGAGCAGACGAATCTGCTGGCACTGAACGCTGCGATCGAGGCTGCCCGGGCCGGTAAACAGGGTCGCGGCTTTGCGGTCGTGGCCGAAGAGGTCCGCAAGCTGGCCGAAGAATCTCAGCGCGCCACGCAGGAGATCGCCGCGAGCGCGACCAGCATGCAGGAGAACATCAATGAGGTCGCCGCCGTTGCCGAGCAATCCTCCGCCTCAACTGAGCAGGTTGCGGCATCGACGCAGGAGACGTCCGCTTCCACGGAAGAGATCGCGGCTTCGGCTCATGAGCTGGCCGGCAATGCCGAGCAGCTCAACCGGCTGGTCGGCCGCTTCCAGGACGCTCTTCAGAGCACCGCGGCAGCGGCCACGTAGATCACAGTCCTCGCAAGGCGGGTGCGGGCGTAGCTTCGGCGGCTCCGCGGCCGCACCCTGGGCTAGGTGGGCGGGAGGATTGCCTCGAGCTGCTGAACCTGGCGGCGGACGCCGCCGCAAACCTGGTCGCAGAGCTCGAACACGCTCGGATCGCTGATCGAGTAGCGGGCGTGGTTGCCCTCCTTGGTGCGGGTGACCATGCCGGCGCTGTGGAGGATCCCGAGGTGCTTGGAGACGTTCTGCTGCGATGCCCCCAGTGCGACCTGTAGTTCGCCGACAGTCGCCTCGCCGTCGCGCAACCGGTCGAGCAGTTTGATCCGCATCGGCTCCCCCAGCACGCGGAAGCGCTGGGCGACGAGCTCGATCAGCGGCTCAGGAAGGGGATGTGGAACGGGCGGAAGCGTGCTCACGTCATGAGGATAGCACAAGCGCACAGTTGTGTAGTTGACATGCTCGTGAAAGGGCGCTATAGGCCACCACGCATCTACAAGTTTCCAGTTGTGTAGCGGTCTGCCGGTGTACTGCACAGGAGGAGCCTCGGATGTCCAGTCGCAAGCGTGTTGTCGTCCTCGGGTCGAGCTTCGCCGGAATGACGGCGGCGCTCGAGCTGCGCAAGCGGGTCGGCGCTCGCCACGAGATCGTGGTGCTCGATCCGCGCCCTGACTTCACGTTCATTCCTTCTCTGATTTGGCTCCCGTTGGACTGCGCGATGCCGACGATGTGACGTTCCCACTCGCACCGCTATACAAGAGCAAGGGGATTCGGTTCATCAACGAAGCCGCATCGAGGATCGACCTCGCTGGGCATGTCGTGACGACAAGCGCCGGCGAGGAGCTCTCGTATGACCGGTTGTTCATCGGCACTGGGCCGCGGCTGTCGTTCGAGAAGGTGCCGGGGCTGGGCCCGCACGGTGGCTACACGCAGTCGGTGTGCAATCTCGAGCACGCGATCCTTGCGCGTGAGGCGTGGGAGCGGTTCGTGCTCCTGCGTGTCAGCGTGCGCGAGCAGCTCGGACGCCAACGACGATGGGAGATCGTCGTCGCGCCACGCGCCGCTGAGTTCGCCCGCGCGCAGTCATACCTGACCACACCCTCGGCGACACAGTGAAACGGGTCGGATTCCGGTTCTCGCACGGGGATGCGGGTTATCCAGGAATGAGTGCAGGGGGACCTACCGATGGCGACGCGCCACGATCGATCTATCGTCCAGGGCAAAGCCATCTTCAGCGACGACGAATCCCGCGTTTCGTGACCCGTCGTGTGCGGGGCTTACGGACATCAACGAAAGCTGGCGACCATGACGCATTCAGCTCATTCCAGGAAGCGGTGGCTTGATGGGTGGATCCATTCGGACCTGATCGGCTTTCCTGTCACCCTCGCGGCGGTCGCAATCGCCGCGATCAGCTTCAGCCTGTTCCTCCTGATCGGCAAGGTCGGAGGACTGTTCGTCGGCAAGCTGTTGTTCATCGCCGGCCTCGGCGGCCTGCTCGCAATGATCCTGCTGCTCGAAGGGCGCCGTGGGGAGACGACCGAGGCAGTGGCGGAGGCTGCGGCGGGCGACGGGCGAGACCGGATCCTGGTTGTTGCCAACGAGGGCCTTGAAAGCTCGATGCTGTGCAGCGAGCTCTGCGCGCGCGGCGGCGATGGCGCTGGCGAGACGATGATCGTGGCTCCTGTCGTCGCATCCTCCGCGCTGCGAGCCCTGGCGGATGACGTTGACGAGGAGCTGCGCGCCGCGCAGCGGCGAGTCGAGGTCGCGATCGAGGTTCTCCGGCGCGCCGGCGTGCAGGCGAGCGGGCATGTCGACATCGGTCAACCGATGCAGTGCCTGATCGACGGACTGCGGGAGTTCCCCGCCACCGAGGTCGTGATGATCGAAGGGGGAGAGCACGGGTGGAAAGACGCGGAGCGCTTCGCCGAGCGCGTCCGCACCGAGATCGCGCTACCAGTACGTGAGATCGGCAGCGCGGCAGCGTGAACCCCAACAGCCCGTGGGTACGCGAGGGCCAGAAACAATCCTGTAGTTGTTCAGTTGTCACACTCCTGCTACGATTCTTCACCTATCCACCACTGTACAGTTGTGCAGGCGTCGTGGTGGCGACAGCCACGGAGGTGACCGTCTGATGGCCGTTCTCGAACATCCGCCCCGCCTAGGGCATCCCCCGGAGGGGTACCCGCACGCGCAAAACGTCGGCCCGATCGGCCGGATCGGCCGCTACACGGCGACTCACTTCCGGGTCGTCCTCGTCGGCTGGCTGGTTGTCGCGATCGGCCTCGGCTTCTTCGCTCCAAAAGTGGAGACCGCGCTCTCGGGCGCGGGCTGGGAGACGACCGGCTCGCAGTCGGTGCAGGCCCGCAACCTGATCGACAAGAACTTTCAAGGGCTCTCCAGCTATGCGCTGATGACGGTCATCTACTCGCCGACGAAGACGGTGAACGACCCCGCGTTCAAGACCGCGGTCGCGAGCGTCGAGCGCACGCTGCGCGCCGACAGCGCCGTCAAGTCGGTTGTCCCGCCGGCACCGGGCGTCTCGATTTCCACAGACGGCCACACCGCGATCGTGCAGGCCGGCGCGGCGAAGAGCTCAAACGGCATGGTGAAAGCCGCCGATGCCATCAAGGGCAAGCTCGCGAAGCTCTCAACGGCGGGGGTGCAGGTCCACCTGACCGGCGCCTCAGGCATGTGGTCAGACTTCAACACCGCCAACCGCAACGCGATGATGAAGTCCGAGGTGATCTCCTGGCCGGTGACCCTCGCGATCCTGTTGCTCGCGTTCGGCTCGCTGGTTGCCGCCGGACTGCCGCTGATGCTGACGGTGATCGGTCTGGCCGCTGCCGCCGGGTCTCTGTACCTGGGCACGCTGTTCATGCCGATCTCGATCTGGGCGATGAACTTCGCGCTGATGTTCGCGCTGGCGCTCGGTATCGACTATGCGCTGTTCATCGTGCACCGCTTCCGCAGCGCACTCTTCGGACATAAGCTCTCGGCGGTCGACGCGACTGCGGTGACGATGGACACGGCCGGCAAGGCGGTGCTGTTCTCAGGCGTCACGGTGCTGATCTCGTTGAGCGCGGTGCTGTTCGTGCCAAGTCCCGCGTTCCGCTCGATGAGCATCGGGATCATGCTCGCGGTCATCTTCGTGCTCGCCGCGACGCTGACCCTGCTGCCCGCCGTGCTCACACGGCTCGGGCCGAAGGTGGACAAGCTCGCACTCCCGTGGGCGCATTCCGGCGAGCATCGCTCCAAGCGCTTTGAGGCGTGGGGCGAGCGGCTGTGGCGCCAGCCCATCCGTCACGGCGTCGTTGCGCTGGCGATCCTGATCGGCCTCGCGATCCCGGTCACACAACTGAAGACGTCGATGCCCTCGATCAAGGTCGTTCCCACCTCGGACGCGTCCCGGATCGGCTACAGCCAGGTCCAGGCGGCGTTCGGTCCCGGCTCGACCGGACCGCTGCAGGTCGTCACGCCCGCCGGCAACGCGAGTGCCGCGGCGCAGATCGCGGCCCACGATCCAGGCGTGGCGGCGCTGATCCCGACACAGACCAGCGGCGGCTATTCGCTGATCACCGCGATCCCCAAGCAGGACCCCTCCAACCCGGCCGTCGGCCGGACGATCGACCGGCTACGGGCATCCCTGCCCCCCGGGTCGCTGATCGGCGGGGCGGTGGCCGAGAACCACGACCTCCAGAACGCCCTCTCGGCGAAGACGCCGCTCGTGATCGGCGTGGTCATGGGCCTCGGGTTCCTGTTGCTGCTGGTCGCACTCCAGGCGCCGCTGCTGGCCGCGGTGGTGTCTTGACCAACCTGCTGGCGACAGGGGCGGCGTTCGGCGTCGCGAAGTGGGTGTTCCAGGACGGCTCGCTTCACTCGTTGCTGGGCTTTCAGCCCCAGGGGTTCCTCGACGCGTGGGGGCCGGTGTTCTTCTTCGCGATGATCTTCGCGATCTCGATGGACTACACCGTGTTCCTCCTGTCCGCCGCCAAGGAACACTGGGATCACACGCACGACCCGCGTCAGGCGATGGTCGGCGGTCTTGCGCACTCCGGCCGGGTGATCTTCGCCGCCGGCGCCGTGATGGTCGCGGTCTTCCTCACCTTCGCACTGTCCGGCCCGCTGCCGCCCAAGGAGATGGGAATCATCCTCGGCATCGCCGTACTGCTCGACGCCGCGCTGATCAGGCTCCTGCTCCTCCCGGTCCTGCTGCGCCTGATGGGACGTTCGGCCTGGTACCTGCCGAAGTGGGCCCGACGTGTCCTGCCGGACGTGACCTTCGGGCACGCGTAAACCCCGCACACCGCGAAGGGGGCGGCAGCCGGATGCCGCCCCCTTCGTAACTGACCCGGACCAATGATCGACGTGAGAATCGAGCCACCACCAGGGCTGTGGCCCCGCGCGGTCAACCTGTCGCCATCGGCGGCCGGTATGGCGCGCCCCCCGCATACCGCGACATCTGCGCGCCTTCCGTTCTGAACCGCGTTGAGCGGACAGCATCCTGGAGGCAATGCGCCGGCAGTGCTCCGCGCCCCAAAGCGGATTCGACTCGAACGGATATCTTGGATATACTGAGCGTGGCATGAGCAAGGTTCTGGTCTCTTTCGACGACGCTCTATTGCGGCGCATCGATCGCGTGGCGAGTTCACGCGGGCTGACGCGCAGCGCCTACCTCGCGCAGCTCGCCGAACGCGACGCGGCGCGAGCGTCGGGGCCCGGCAAGACGCCCGCCGTACAGGCCGCTCTGCGCGGTCTCGACAGACTCTTCGCCGACGCGCCACCTGGCGAGTCCACAGCCGCGATCCGCGCCGCGCGCGACGCGCGGTGAACGAGGCGGTACTCGACGCGTCCGTCGTCCTGAAGTGGTTTCACTCCGAGGGCGAAGGGCATGTCGACGTCGCACGCCACCTGCGGGCGCAGTTCGAGGCCGGCGAGCTACGCGTGCTCGCGCCGCAGCTGCTGTGGCTCGAGCTGTTGAACGTCACTGCGCGGCGCTGGGGCTGGCCGCAACCGCCGCTCGAGCAGCTCGCCGTCACGCTCGAGCAGCTCGGCTTCGAGGTGCTCGAGCCGGAGCTGTTGAGCGTCGCCAGGTGGGCCGCTAACGGGCTGACCGCTTACGACGCCGCATATGTCGCCGTCGCCGAGCAGGCCGGCGTGCAGCTCATCACCGACGACGACCAGATTGTGGCCGCCGCCCCCAAAGTCGCAACGGCGCTCGGCGGCCTTCAGGTCCCACCTGAACGTGATCAGAACCCGTCACACCCGATTCCGCGGACAGGAGGAGCGCGCGGCCGAGTCAGCCCTGCCGCCGCTCTTCCCCAAACGGAGAAGTGACGCGAGCACGAGCGTCGACGCCTCCTCCTGCTGGGTGAGCGGTAGTCACTCCCGAGCCCGTTCCCCGCGGTGGTCAGCGACGGGTCTACCGCACAAGTGCGGCGATCACGGCCAGCACAGCACTGATCGTCGCGAGAACCGCGATGCCGACCGCCAGCAGTCGCACGAGCGGGGAATACCCAAGCGGCTTGCCGAGTCGCATCGCGCGCTCGTTCGCTTCCCAGCGCCAATAGCTGGCGATCCCGATCAGACCGCCGAGTGCGATCGCCGGGATCGCGAGGAGCAGGTGCGCGCCGCCGAGGCCGAAGTGGAGCACCTGGGCGGCGACGAGCCCGCCGCCGATCAACGCCAGACCGGTACGGGCCCAGGCGAGGAACGTGCGCTCGTTGGCGAACGTGAATCGCGGGTCGGGTTCGCTGCCGATCTCCTCGAGCCCGGGGTGAAATCGCCTCACCGCGGCCCGCAGGCGCGCCCGCCGGCCGATCGCGTCGGGCTTGGTATCCGGATCTCGGGTCACGGTCATCGCGTGATCAGCTCGGTGGCGGCCGGACTCCACACGTTCAGCCTGCGACCGCCAGCGCGGCGGATGCGGCCGCCGCGATCAGCGTAACCGCTCCGAGCGCCAGGATCGCCCGGTCGTGCAGCACTGCGCCCTGGTCATACGGGCGGTCGTGTTCCGCATAGATGCGCTGGCTGAACAGCCACTCGGCGCCGCCGGCGACCACGAGCAGGGCGGCGATCGGGATTGCAAGGCCGAGCAATCCTTCGACGATTCCGGCGCGCAGCACCAACGCCGCGACCGCGACGCTCGCGATCGCCGTCCGCTCCCACGCCAGCACCGTGCGCTCGCTCGCGACGCCCTCGTCCCACTCAACTGAGCGCCCTGAGCCGCGCTGTCCGCGCTGGCCGCTCATCTGAGCTGATCCAAGGTCAGCACGACCAACGACAGCACGGCGATCGCCGCAGTGCCGGCGCCGAGCAGGCCCGGTGCAAGATGTGCTCGCGGGAGCGGCGCTCGCAAGCGCATCGCCAGCTCGCTTGCTCGCCAGCGGCGAATGCCCGCGATCCCGACGGCGGCGCCAAGCGCGATCAGGGGCAGCCCGATCAGCAGCCGCGCCTCGCTCAGTCCGAAACGCAGCAGCTGCGCCGCAGCGAGGCCACCGCCGATCAGCGCGAGCGCGGTGCGATTCCACGCCAGAAACGTGCGCTCGTTGGCGAGGCTGAAGCGGGGGTCCGGAGGGGAGCCCACGTGGTGCGGGCGTGTACGCCACCGGCTCGAGGTCCTGGCGGTCGGGCTGCCGGCCATCCTCTCCGCCTAGTCCGGAGCCTTCCGCACGCCGATCGGGGATTTCGCCGGTCCTGGATGTCGGGCACCGCTTGCGCGTGGCTCGAGGAGCTTCCCGCGCGGGTGTGGAGAGCGCCCGTTGCGCGGACCGGGGCGAGTGGGGCCTCCCGCGTCGCTCCTCGCGCCCCACACGTCGGCTGGTGACCAGTCGACCAGCTTGTGGAACTCGAACGGAGAAGGTCGGGCGCCGGCGGCCGCGTCGCGTGCTGCGAGCGTCTGCTTGTCCTCGGGCAAGCGGTATGCCTCGAGCACCGGCTTGACGGGACGAAACAGCCAGATCGGCCGGCGCAAGTCCCCGCTGGCGGGGCGCGAGAGCGCCAGCCACTTGCGGTACACCTCGCGCGCGCGCGCGAAATCAACATGAATGTCGGCGTAGCTGTCTTGGGGCTCGGCTGGTCGCAGACGCACCTTCTGATGCCAGCAATGCATCCCGCTGATCGGATCCGGATGCACCGGGAAAGTGATGTTCTGATGCACCCCGGCGTCGCTCCACCACACGCGCTGCGAGCTCGGATCGCTCGAGCTCCAAGGCTGCACGCCATGGAGCTGATGGAAGCTGACCGTCTCGCCGTTCTCCTGCATCTCGACGAGCGCCGATGACCAACGTTCCATCCCGCGGTCCTCGCGCAGCCGCCAGCGTCCCATGTGGTGCGAGGCCGCGACCACGCCCGGCCGGATGCCCTCGGTCACGAACGCCTTGATCACGAAATGGCCGATCTCGGTCTCGACTCGCACCAGTTCGTTGGTTGCGACGCCGATCCGCTCGGCGTCCTCGGGGCAGACGAGCAGCGGATGGGTGTGCGCAAGCTCGTTGAGGTACTTCGCGTTTCCGGAGCGCGAGTGGATCATCGTCGGCAATCTGTACGTCGGGATCAGCACGTATTCGCCGCGATCGTGGTCGATCAGCGAGTGGTGCACGTGCGTGCGCGCATATGTGGGAGTGGCGAGCTCCTCCCAGCCCCACTCGGCGAGCGTCTCTGAGTACAGCTCGAGCTTGCGCGAGGGTGTGTTGAAGCCGCGGCGCGGGACCCCGTCGACAACAGCTGCGACCGTGTCGGGGCGGCCGGTCAGCGGCAGATGCGAGCCCTCGAAGGAGACCGTGGTGACGGTCTCCTCGCAGCCGCGGACCTCGGTGCCGTCCAGCTCCTCGACCAGGGTGTCCTGCTGGCGGTACTCCTCGCGGGCGATCTCGACGACCCCGTGGCGGCGCATGTACTCGAGCGGTGTGAGCCCTTCACTGGCTGCCTTCTCCGGCAGGCCCGGCACGGAGTGCTCGAACATCCAGCGGTAGTACTCCTCGAGCGTGATCTTCTCCCCGGGACGGTAGGGCGACTCGTAGTACTGGCGGATCCCAAGCGAGCCGTCCGGGTCCGCGCGCCAGGAGAGCTCGATCCAGAACTCGCCCTCCTCCCACACCTCTCCCGGGTTGGCCTCGTAGGTGAACTGCACGGGCTTGCCCATCCGCTGCATCGCCACCCGCCGCACAGGCTGGCGGAACCCGAGCCAGCGCCCGGCATGGGTCTCGTAGGAGTGGGTGTCGTGGCGCTCGGGACCGTGGCCCATCGGCAGCACGTAGTCGGCCCACCACGCGGTCTCTGACCAGGTCGGCGTGAGCGCCGCGTGCAGTCCGATGCGCTGCTCGTCGCGCAGCGCTCGCAGCCACGAGTACCCGTCGGGGTAGGTCCAGATCGGGTTCAGCACGCGCGTGAACAGAACCGGCTGGGTCGCGCCGTCGTGCAGGAAGTGGGGGTAGAGGATGCTCATCTCGTTGTGCGCGAGCGGGTAGGCACGTGGCCAGCTGAGCTCGTTCCACTGAGAGTTGGCCGACGGCTTGCGCCACGGCGCGGGAATGAACTTGTTCCAGGCGTTCGGGGAGACGCCGCCGCGTGCCCCGACGCAACCGGTCAGGACGTTGAGCAGCATCACCGCGCGCGTCACCAGCCAGCCGTGCAGGTTGCCGGCAGCCGCCGCCCGCCAGATGTGCGACGCGAACGCGGGGCGGGCGTGCGCTGCCTCGCGGGCGACCTGCACGATCGTCTCGGCGGGCACGCCTGACTCGTGCTCGGCGTAGCGCGGGGTGTACAGCGCATATTCGGACTTCAGTGCGGCGATGAAGTTCTCAAACGTCGGCTCCTCGTCGGGCGCGCGATGTGCCATGTACGTGCGCCAGTTGACCCAGCGGCGCACGAAATCGCGGTCGAAGATGTCCTCATCGAGCATCACCTTCGCCATCGCGAGCAGCACCGCTCCCTCGGTCCCAGGCCACGCCGGCAGCCAGTAGTCCGCGCGCGCGGCCGTGTTCGAGAGCCGCGGGTCGATCACCGCGATCTTCGCCCCGCGTTGCTGGGCCTCGACGATTCGCTGCGCGTGCGGGTTGAAGTAGTGTCCGGACTCCAGGTGCGCGGAGATCAGCAGCATGAAGCGCGCGTTGGCGTAGTCGGGCGACGGGCGGTCGGTGCCCGACCAGAACCCGTACCCGGTGCGCCCGCCGGAGGAGCAGACGTTGGTGTGCGAGTTGTGCCCGTCGCAGCCCCAGGTCTCAAGGAACCGATCGGCGAACCCATCCTCGCCGGGGCGGCCGACGAAGTAGCAGACATCGTTGTTGCGAGAAGCTGCGAACGCCTCGTGCATGCGCTCGGCGAACGTGTCGAGCACGTGGTCCCAGCTCACCTGCTCCCATCCGCCGCTGCCGCGCGTGCCCTTGCGCCGCATCGGATACAGGATCCGTTCAGGGTCGGTGATCTGGTTGATCGTCGCCGGCCCCTTTGCGCAGTTGCGCCCGCGCGAGCCGGGATGCTCCGGATTGCCCTCGAGCTTTCGGATTTCGAACGTCTCGGTGTCGACGTAGGCCAACAGCCCGCAGGCCGACTCGCAGTTGAAGCACACCGTCGGCACCAGCATCGACTCGCGGCGAACCTTGCGCGGCCACGCCTTCGGGTCGTACTCGACCACGCGGTCATCCGGCCCGCGCTCGGGGTAGTCTCGCGCGACCGCGTCGGTGAAGCCGTATCCCGAGGGGCGCCGCGCGCCCTTGCGTCCGATTCCGCCGCTCATCAGCTTCCTCCGTTCATCAGCTCAACGGCACGCTCTGGCCCGCGCGCACCCACGAGTCCTCGTAGAACCACAACCCGATCAGCGCGCCCGCGCCCCCGGCCGCCAGCAAGCCCACGCCGCCGGCCGCCAAGAACGCCGCGCCGAACGCCGCTGGAGCCACAAGGCCGACGAGCACTCCTCCCAGCCAGAAGCGCTTCGCGAAGCGGTCGCGGTAGAGGTTGCGCGCAGCCCGCTGCGCCTGCCGTGTCGGGTGGCGGCCGAACGTGTCAAGCGCGATCACCGCCGCGCTCGCGCCGACGCCGAGCACGATGGTCCAGCCAAGTGCGCGCACGAGCGTCGCCGGCGCATGTACGGCAGTTGCCGTGATCCCGAGCGCACCCGCGCCCGCGATCAGCGCGTTGATGATCGTGTGCGGAAGCAGCAGCGGGCTTTGCCACAGATCGCGCCCCTCGCACTGGTTGAACAGGAACGCGGTGTAGCCGGCCAGCAGCGCCCCGGCCGGGACAAGCGCCCAGCGCAGCCCGTCGCGCAACCCATGCCATCCGAAGATCGCCGCCAGCGTGAACACGAACGCGAGCACCGCGGCGAGGTTGATCGCCTGCGCTCCGCGAGTCAGCCACGAGCGCCACTGTGGCCTCGTGAACAGGTAGTAGAAGCGCCGCGGCTGCTTGAGGTCCCAGATCAGGAACACGCCCGTGATTGCGATTCCCGCCAGCGCCAGTGCCCCGGGGGCGATGTCGGCGAGAGCGGACCCGTGTGCACCGAGCGCAAGCAGCAGCGCTGCGAGCATCATCGCGCCTGCCGCGATCCCCTTCGACAGGAAGTAACTCGAGACCTTCCACCCCCAGGGCGGCGGATGCTCGACGTCCATCGTCGCCTTGGCAGGAGCGTCGCCGTTCAGCGCCAGGAGCTTCTCGCGCTGCGAGCGCGGCACCTCGGTGGTCAGGTACGCCTCGCCGCCGCCGGCCTCCAGCGGGTCGAGCGCCGCGGAGTCGGCACCGAGGTAATACACGTTCGGGCCGGTGCCCTGCTCGGCGCCTCGCACCGCCGAGGGTGCGGTCCCGAGCAGCCGGCTGACCTCCGAATCGGGGTCGTCGATGTCGCCGGAGATGATCGCTCCGACGGGGCAGACGACCTCGCAGGAGGGTTTCAGGTCGAGCTCGACCCGGTGCGCGCAGAAGTTGCATTTCGCGGCCGTATCGGAGTTGGGATCGATATAGAGGGCGTCGTACGGGCAGGCGTTCAGGCACGCCTTGCAGCCGATGCAGCGCTCCGGATCGAAGTCGACGATGCCGTCCTCGCGCTTGTACAGCGCGGTCACCGGGCACACCTGCACGCACGGGGCGTCGCTGCAGTGGTTGCAGCGCAGCACGGCGAAGTGCCGGCGAACGTCCGGGAACTCTCCCCGCTCGATGTACTTGACCCAGGTCCGGAAGACCCCGAGCTCGACGCCGTGCTCGACCTTGCATGCGACCGTGCACGCATGACAGCCGATGCACCGGCCCTGGTCGATCACGAACGCTCGCTGTGTCACCCACGGCCATCGTCCCGGAACTTTTCCTATTTTCCAGTCTGCCCAAGCATGGATATAGTCCTGTCAGGAATGGATCTCCTCGGTTCATATCTGGATCCCGACGAGCTGGCGGCGTTCGTCGCCGCAATGGAGACCGGCACGGTCGGGGCGGCGGCTGAGGCGCTCGAGCTCACGCAGTCTGCGGCAAGCAAGCGGTTGCAGGGGCTCGAGCGGCGCCTGGGCACGTCGCTGCTCGAGCGCGGGCGCTTCGGGGTCCGTGCGACCGACGCCGGCCGGCTGCTCTATCCCGAGGCCAAGCAGGCCCTGGCCTCGCTCTCATCGGCGGCGAGCGTCGTGACTGCGCACGCTGCCCACGCGCCGACACTGCGCCTGGCGGCGAGCCACACGATCGGCGGCTTCCTGCTCCCGGGATGGCTCGCCGGGTTTCGCAGCGCCGAGTCGATTCCGCAGCGAGCCCAAGTGGAGATCGTCAATTCGGTCGGAGTGCTGGCGCACGTAAGGGACGGGCACGTCGACCTGGGGTTCATCGAGTCGCTGGACGTCGTTGATGGGCTTGAGGAGCTGACCATTCAGCGCGACGAGATCGTCGCCGTCGTTGCCGCGGGTCACCCGTGGTCTCGGTATCCGGCGCTGGCGTGCGCCGCACTCGCGACCGAGCCGTACCTGACGCGCGAGCGCGGGTCAGGTACGCGCGCGGTAGCGGCCGCTGCACTTGCACGCGCGGGCGGCCCGGAGCTCGAGCCGACGCTCGAAACCGCATCGACGCAGAGCCTCAAGCGGGCGGTGCTCGATGGCGGCTTCACGCTCATCTCACGCCTCGCGGTCGAGGCCGAGGTGCTGGCGGGCAGCTTGCGCGCCCTCAGAGTGACCGGGGTTGATCTCACGCGCCCGCTGCGGGCCGTTCGCCGGCGGCGCCCCGCAGCGCGCGGCGACGCGAGGCGATTCTGGACGTTCCTGGCTGGACTCAGATGAACAGGCTGATCGCGGAGCGCTGCATCCGCGCGAGCGCGGTCGCTGCGCCTGCCGGGTCGTCGAGGCCCTCGATCAGGTCCTCGCGCTTGAGGCCCATCAGGTCCATCGTCATCTGACACGGCCACAACTTGACGTCGAGATCGGCGGCCATCTCGAGCAGCTCTTCGGGGGGCGCGACGCCGTTCTTGTCGGCGAGCTTGCGCATCATCATCGGGCCCATCCCGCCCATGTTCATCTTCGAGAGGCCGGCGTGGGCGGCACTGCCGCGGTTCATCGCCGAGAGCATCTTCGTCATCCAGTTGGTGCCGGTGATCCGCTTGTTCTCGCGCACGAGTGGGAACAGCCCCCAGAAGGTGAAGAACACGGCCACGTCCATGCCGCCCGCCGCTGCGGTGGTCGCGAGGATCGTGGTCGGCCAGAGCCGGTCGAGGTCGCCGCCCCAGGCGATCAGCGTGAACATGTTCGGATCGCGCGTCTCGGCCTCGCGCTGGAGCACGAGCTCCTTGACGAACGCCTCGAGCTCATCGCGACTCATGTCCGCGACCTTGCCCGCCGGGGTCATGGTCCTCGCAGCCTCCACGTCAGCCTCCTTGGGAGAAGTCCGGATTAATCCTCGAGCGTCGCCTCGAGCTCGACACCCCAGGTCGCCCAGTGCTCACGAAGTGACTTGCAGACCACGTTGCAGACCTCGTCGAGCGAGGGGTCGATGATGCGATAGAAGACCTTGGTCCCCTCGCGCCGGCGCGCAACGGTTCCGTGCGCGCGCAGCATCGCGAGCTGCTTGGAGGCGCTGGCATAGGAGATCTCGAGCCGCTGCACGAGCTCGCCGACCGTGAGCTCGCCGCTTGCGTGCAGCTCGTTGACGAGTCGCAGGCGGGTCGGATCGCTCAGCAGCCGGAAGCGGTCGGCCACGCGCTCGATCACCGGCAGCGGAAGGGACGTGCGGATCTCGTCAGCTGACACGGCGGCGATCGTAGCGCAAGTTTTCCCGGTTGCACAACTACTCCGAAAGCATCTTTTCCTATTGGCGCAAATTTGACATAGCCGCAACCGGGAGATATACCTCCAGCACCGACGAGCGAGAGAGAGGTTGAGAGTTGTCGGCGGAAGCAGTGACCCCTGCCCAAACAGTTGACGTGAAGGGCAAGGCCTGCCCGATCCCGGTGGTCAAGACGGCCAAGGCGATGAAGGAGATGAGCCCGGGAGAGGTGCTCGAGGTGCTGGCGACCGATCCCGGTGTCGAGCCCGACATGCATGCCTGGGCCAAGCAGACGGGCAACGAGCTGATCTCGATCGACCAGGACGCGGGCGTGTTCCGCGTGCTGTTGCGCAAGGCCTGAGCTGAGCCGATGAGCGACAACGGTGACGCGTCGGTCCTGTACGTGATGACGCACGGGACCGAGTCCCCCGAGCGCTGCGCGACCCCGTTCTTCCTGGCGGCATCGGCCGCCGCGATGGACGCTGAGGTCTCGATCTACTTCACGATGAACGGCCCGCAGCTGCTGAAGAAGGGCGTGGCCGATCAGATCGGCCCGAAGGGTGAGAAGGGCGAGAAGCTCAGCTACTTCATCGACCAGGCGCTCGACTGCGGGGTCAAGCTGCTGGTCTGCCAGCCCTCACTTGACCTCAACGACCTCGAGCAGCAGGACCTGATCGACGGCGTGCGGATGATCGGCGGCGCGGCGTTCAACGACATGGCGATGGACGCTGACGCGGTGATCACGTTCTAGATGACCGCCGCGGCCGCACTCACTCCGGTCCACGCCGACTCCGCCGCCTACAAGCTCGGCACCACCTACCCGGATGTCTCCTACGAGGAGAAGGAGCGCCTGTTCGCCGAGATCACGGCGGATGAGCGCTATTCGGACTACCTCTACGGCTGCTATGACTGCGGCATCTGCGTCGCCGCGTGCCCGTCGGCGCGCTACTACGACTTCTCGCCGCGCCGGATCGCGCAGGCGGCGGCACGCGAGGACGTCGAGCTGCTCTACCAGCAGATGCAAGAGGACATCTGGGAGTGCTCGCAGTGCTTCTCGTGCCTGCGCTGCCCGCGCGGCAACAACCCCGGCGGCGTGATCACGATCATGCGTGAGGTCGCGGTCAACAACGGCCTCGATAGCGCCAAGACCGCGTTGCGCGGCTACACGCGGATCATCTACAAGATCATGTCGACTGGGACTCAGGTCTCGCCCGACATGCTCCAGGCCGACGCGTTCCCCGATTGGGGGCCCAGCGTCGCGAAGGTGTCGGAGAAGCTCGACCTGTGGCGCCGGGCGCTGCCGCCCGACACGCACCACACAACCACGACGGGCTGGGAGATCTCGACCAAGACGCTTGTCGAGCTGTACCTGATCTGGCACAAGACCGGGGCCCTGAACATGATTGCCGAGCTCGACCCGAGCCTGCACAGCCTGCTGGAGGAGGTCATGGAGGACCTGCTGGATGAAGAGGGATACGAGCTGGACTAGCCCGGAGCGAGGAGCCTCGAAGAGATGACGATTCCTGTCGACAAGGTCGCCGGCCCACGGCGCAAGAACAAGACCGAGTTTCAGTGGAGCGCCGAGCATGCTCCCGAGGATTTCCACGAGCGGCTGTTCGAGCTCGAGGACAAGGGCGAGCTGATCGTCCAACGCGTCGAGGGCGAGCACATCGAGGTGCCGGTCAAGTACGCGCGCAGCAAGAAGGTGCCGATCGGGAACACCTGGCACCACAAGAGCTGCGGGCAGTGTGGGCACATCCCGGGCTACTCGACCTCGATCTTCTGGGTCAACCGCAAGCTCGGGATCGAGTACGAGGATCCGCGCGATCAGACCTCGTGCACGGCGTGGAACTACTACGCCTCGGCGACGTCGAACGCGGCGGCGCAGGCGGCGGTGGCGGTGCGCAACTTCGCGGCGGCGTACGAGAGCGGTCGCTTTCCGATCATTCACTGCGGCACGTCCTTCGGCCATTACAAGGAGGTGCGCCGCGAGCTGCTCGCGCACGACAAGCTGCGCGATGAGGTGCGCCGCGTGATGGACGCGCTCGGCAAGCCACTGGTCCTTCCGGAGGAGATGGTCCATTACTCGGAGTGGTTCTCGGCGATGCGCCACGAGATCGCCAAGCATCAGGTCCGTGACTTCTCGGGCATCTCGGTCACCGTTCACCCGGCGTGTCACTACTACAAGCTCGTCGAGGGCGATGCGATCTACGACCCCGAGGTGTACGGCGGGCAGCGCACGGCGGTCGTGACCGACGTCGCCCAGGCGCTCGGCGCCGAGGTGCGCGACTACTCGACGTGGTTTGACTGCTGCGGCTTTGGCTTTCGCCACATCCTCGTGCAGCGTGACTTCACCCGGTCGTTTGCGACGCAGCGCAAGATCCGGCGGATGAAGGAGGAGGCGGACCCCGACGTCACCCTGACTCACGACACGGGTTGCGTGACCACGCTTGACAAGAGCCAGTTCGCCGCGAAGGCGCAGGATCCGAGCTTCGCGACGATCCCGGTGCTCTCCGAGGCGCAGTTCGCGGCGCTGGCGATGGGCGCGCATCCGTATCTGGTCTGCCAGCTGCACTGGCACGCAGCGGACTACCGGCCGTTGCTTCAGAAGATGGGGATCGATTGGGAGCAGGCGTGGGCCGAGTTCGAGGAGGCCTGCGGGCGACTGGAGCGCGGCGAGCAAAAGTACTTGACCTGGGAGGACACCGATGTCTGAGACGGTCGTTGTGATCGGCGGGGGCCCCGCCGGCATCGAGGCCGCGCGCGGCGTCGCCGACCTCGGTCTGCGCAGCGTGGTGGTCGAGCAGCACGAGCGTCTCGGCGGCACGCCGATCTTCGCCCGTTACGCGGCGCTGACGCCGTACTTCGCCGACGCCGAGGAGGCGATGGACGGGATGATCGCCGAGCTCGAGCAGCGCGAGCTGGCGGAGGTGCGCACCTCGACGACGGTGACCGGGCTGTCCGGCGAGGCCGGCGCGTTCACCGTGACACTGTCGAGCGGCGAGGAGCTCGAGGCGGGCGCGGTGATCGTCGCGACCGGCTTTGACCACTTCGATCCCGGGCGCGAGCGCCAGATCTACAACTACTACCAGTACCCCGACGTGCTGACGCTGCAGGACCTCGAGGCGCAGCTGAAGGAGCACCAGGTCGTTGTTCCATCCACAGGGAAGCCGCCGGAGCGGATCTGCTGGGTGCAGTGTGTCGGCTCGCGCGACCGCAACATCGGCAACGAGTGGTGCTCGAAGGTCTGCTGCGGGATCGCCTCAAAGCAGGCGATCGAGGTGCGCAAGCTGGTCCCGGAGTCGCGCGCGTACATCTTCTACATCGACATGCGGATGTACGGCTACTGGGAGACCCAGCTGTACTGGCCCGCACAGGAGCAGCACCACGTCCAGTACATCAAGGGGATCATCACCGAGGTGCTCGAGCGTGGCGATCGGCTGATCGTCCGCGGCGAGGACACGACGATGGGGCGCCCGCTGGAGGTGCCGATGGACATGGTCGTGCTGTCGGTCGGGATGGAGCCCTCGGCCGGTACCAAGAGCATGGCCGGGGTCCTTGGGATCGAGCAGAACAACTACGGCTTCATCGAGGTCGTCAATCCGCCACTGGACACGGTGACCACCTCCAAGAAGGGTGTGTTCGCGTGCTGGCGCTGCGCTCGGTCCCGCCGATCTCGAGGACACGATCTCCTCGGCCGGCGCGGCCGCGAGCAAGGCGGTGGCGCTGGTTCGCCGCGCGAGCCTGGCGACCGCCTGAGATGGCTGGCGGCGCCGGACCAACCGCGGTGGGAGCCTCGCCCGAGGTCGACGTCCCGACGGCGAAGGAGCTGATCGAGCAGATCCACCAACACGTCACGCTCGATGAGCTCGGTGCGCTGATCGGCGAGCTTCAGCGCAAGGTGGCGGCGCTCCGCGAGCTGCTGCTCGCGCCGGGCCTCGACTCACAGCGCGTGCGTGCGGCGCTTGACTGGACGTTCGTGGCGCGCCGTCGCGCCAGCGCGATCATGGGCGCGCGCAGCGACTCAGAGCTGGTCGCCTGGGCCGAGGATCTGCTTCACGGAGGCGACCCGATCTCGGTGCGGTTCGATCGCTTCTGCGCCGCCGCCGGACCGCTGTCCAACGGCGGCGCGGCTGCCGAGCTTGCCTCCGAGCTGCTGCACTTCTCGGGGCCCGAGCGCCACTGGCTGTGGTCGCGGTGGATCTGGAGCTCGGAGAGCCGCACCGGCGCGCTGCCGCTGCTGATCGGCGAGGACTACGAGCTCGAGGCCGACGGACTGGGCGCAGGCTACGAGCGGGTCAGTCAGGCGCTCAGCGCGCTGGACGGCTCACCTGAGGCGAGCGCATTCAGGCTTGGCGGCGGCGACCGGCTCGCGACCGACCTGCTGCTCGCATGCAGCTACGGGGTCTACATGCGCACGGTGCTGGGGCTGAAGATGACCCAGGAGTTCAACGCGCTGGTGCCGCCGATGGCGCAGCTCGTCCGCCGCCTGCTCGGCATCCACCACCATCGCGAGGAGGATTCATAGCCATGCCCGTCGGCGGCCAGAAACAGTTCCCGATCGTCAACGAGCTGGCGTCTGCGGTCGTCGAGGGCGTCGAGCTGACCGCTGACTGGAACCGCCAGTTCGAACCGCGCGTGATCGACGACTACGACACCGCGCCGCTGTTCAAGCTGGCGGGCCTCAGCGAGGCCGAGTCGATCGAGTGGTGCTATGGCTGCGGGAAGTGCGTGCCGGTCTGCCCGGTTGACGTCGTCGGCGAGTACGGCCCGCGCAAGACTGCACCGCAAACTGCAGATGGGCTTTGACCTGCTCGAGGACCCGGATCTGTGGCTGTGCACGACCTGCGGCAACTGCCTGCGCGTCTGCCCGAAGCAGGTCGACATGATCAAGATCATGCCGGCGGCGCGCGAGGTCGCGCTGACCGATGGCAAGGACGTGCCGGCGGAGCTGCAGGGAGTGCTCGAGTCGACGTTCAAGTACGGCAACGCGCTCGGCCAGTCGGCGCGCAAGCGCGCCGCGTGGACGCGCAAGGCGGCGGCGTGCCGGTCCGCGATCTGACGAAGGAGCCCGGTCGCGTCGAGTACCTGCTCTACGTCGAGGACTACTGGTCCTATCACCCGCGGGGCAACGACGCCGCGCAGGCGTTCGCGCGGATCATGCATCACCTCGGGCGTCGACTACGGGATCCTCGGCCACGAGGAGAAGACGCTCGGGGACTCACAGCGGCTGGCGGGCGAGAAGGGACTGTTCGAGATGCTGATGGAGCAGGTCGTGGAGACGCTCGAGCGCCACGCGTTCGGCGGCGATCGTGACGCCCGACCCGCACGGCTTCAACGCGCTCGCGAAGATCTACCCCAAGTACGGGCACGAGTTCGAGGTCCTGCACTACACCCAGCTGCTCGCGCCGCTGGTCGATCGCCTGCCGTGGCAGCGGGAGCTCGATCTCCAGGTCACCTTCCACGACCCCTGCTATCTGGGTCGCCACAACGGCGAGTACGACGCGCCGCGGCGAGTGCTCGAGGCGATTCCCGGGATCGAGCTGGTCGAGATGATGCGCTGTCGCGAGAACGGCTACTGCTGCGGCGGCGGCGGCGGCGGCATGTGGCTCGACGGCCACGCCGCCAGTCACACGCGCGAGCGGCTGTCCGAGCGCCGCGTGCGCGAGGCGGCCGAGACCGGCGCGGACGTGCTGGCGGTGTGCTGCCCGTATGAGGTCTCGCGGTTTGAGGACGGTGCGAAGTCAACCGGCCTTGACGGGCAGCTGAAGGTGCGAGACATCGTCGAGCTGATCGACGACGCGCTCGGCGGGCTTGCCGCGATCGATGAAGCGCCGGCTAGCGCATGAAGGGGATCCTCCGCGTGATCGACGCTGGACACGTCAGCGCCCTGCGCTCACAGGCGCTGTGGCACGGAATCGCGGACGCGATGGGACCCGGCCACGACCCGGTCCTGTCGTTCTGCCGCCCCGCCCAGCCGTACGTGTGCGTCGGCTATCACCGTCGCCTCGAGGAACTCGACCTCGACACGTGCAGGGAGCTCGGGCTGCCGGTCCTGCGCCGGCAGATCGGCGGCGGACCGGTGTACCTGGACTCAGACCAGCTGTTCTTCCAGCTCTCGATCCCGGCTTCGGACGCGCCCGCAGGCGTCGGTCGTCTGTACGCAAAGCTGCTGGAGCCCATCGCGACCGCGCTTCGCTGGCTCGGCGTGCGCGCTCAGGTGGCGAGCACCAACGACGTCGTCGCCGATGGGCGCAAGGTCTCAGGCACCGGCGCTGGGCAGATCGGCGACGGCGTGGTCGTGGTCGGCAACGTGATGTTCGATTTCCCGCACGAGCGGATGGCGGCCGTCCTGCGACTGCCCGATGAGGAGATGCGGGCCGAGTGCCTGCGGCTGATGCGCGCACATGTCGGCGCGCTGCCGCAACTGGGCGAGGAATCACTGAAGAACGCGATCGGGCACGCCTATGCCTGCGCGCTCAGGCGCGTGGAGTGCCGGAGTGAGACGAACCCCCACGAGGATGTGGCGATCGCGCATTGGGAGCGTCAGCTCTCAGACCTCGCCTGGATCGTTGGACCGCTGATGCCGAAGCGCCCCGGACGTCAGGTCAAGGTCCGGGCGGGGGTGTGGGTCTATGACGGCGCGCACGAAAACCTGCGCGTGCGCGCGACGATCGAGGACGAACGGGTGCGATCGGCGCGGATCGACGCGCCCGATCTGAACGGGACCGCGGCGGAGCTCTCACGTGCACTGCTCGGGGTCGCCGCACACCGCGAGGCATTGCGGGCCCAGCTTGAGGAGTTCGGCGCGGACGGCATCCGGGTGCTGCGCGCGCTCGAGCCGGGGCTGGTGGTGCGCTGATGTTCGCCGTCGCCGGCTACGAGCTGGCTGCCGACCGGGCTTACGACCCGGCCACGAACCTGTGGGTTGCCGAGCTCGGGAACGGGAAGGTCCGTATCGGCTTCGACCCGCTCGGCGCGGAGACGACCGGCGACATCGTCGCGATCTCGTTCGCGCCGGTCGGGACGCGCCTGAACCGCGGTGAGCCGCTGGCGACGGTCGAGGCCGCGAAGTTCGTCGGGCCGCTCGCGGCGCCGGTCGGCGGCACCGTGCTTACGACCAATGACGACATTGCGAGCGCACCCGGCGTTGTCAATGCCGATCCGTTGCGCTCGTGGCTCGTCGAGCTGGATGATGTCGACCGCGGCGAGCTCGACCAACTGCTCCGCGGGGAGGACGAGGTAGCCACGTGGTTCGCCGCCGCCGTCGAGCGCTTCCGCCGCGAGGGGGCGATCGCCGAATGAGCGCGACCGCGCCCACAGTCAGCGAGGGCCTGCGGCTGCGCCTTCAGCACTTCGGCAACGGGATCGAGTTCTACGCGCCGGGGCTCAAGCGCTGGCAGTCGAGCGAATGGATCCCAAAGCGAGCGAACCGGTTCCTGCCGGTGTCGGTCACCGGAACGGCGTGCGCGCTGCAGTGCGATCACTGCCAGACAAAGGTGCTCGAGGGAATGATCTCGCTTGACACACACCGCGACCTGTTCGCGACCGCCAAGCGGCTGCACGAGCAGGGCACCGACGGCGTGCTCATCTCCGGCGGCTCCTCCCGACACGGCGGCGTGCCGCTGCTCCCGCACGTCGAGGCGATGCGCCGCGTACGCGAGGAGCTCGGCATGCGAGTGGTGGTGCACTCCGGAGTGGTCTCGCCGAAGCTTGCCGAGGGGCTCCTCAACGCAGGCGTTGACGGCGTGATGCTCGACATCATCGGCGCCGAGCAGACGATCCGCGACGTCTACCACCTCGATCTGACTTCGGCCGATTTCGAGCGCTCGCTCGCGCTGCTCTCAGAGCGCGAGCTGCGGATCATCCCCCACATCGTCCTCGGCCTTCACTACGGCCGCTTCCTGGGCGAATGGGACGCGCTCGAGATGATTGCCCGCTACCCGGTCTCGACGCTGATCCTGGTGGTGCTGACGCCGTTGGTGGGCACGCCGATGGGGCACCTGCCACCACCACCGCTGCAGGACGTCAGCGACTTCTTCGCGACCGCGCGCGTCCGCATGCCCGACCGGCGCGTGAACCTCGGCTGCGGACGGCCGATGGGGGAGATGAAGATCGCGCTCGATCGCGCCGCGATCGACCACGGCCTCAACGGGATCGCCTACCCCGCCGAAGGGATGGTCGCCTACGCCCGCGAGCGCGGACTGGAGCCGGCCTTCCACGAGTACTGCTGCTCACTGACCTGGGCGGAGCTGTGAACCTCTGGCGGCTGATCACCGACGACGGAGCCGGCGCGGCCGCCGGGCTGGCCTGCGACGAGGCGCTGATGCTCCACTACGGCCGCGACGCGAAGGCCCCGTGCGCCGCGACGCTCCGGCTATACACCTACCGCGCCCATTGCGCGCTCGTCGGGCGCTACCAGCACCTCGATGCCGAGGTCGACCTCGCCGCCTGCGAGCGCCTAGGTGTGGAGGTCGGGCGCCGGCCCACCGGCGGCGGCGCGATCATCATGGGCCCGGCGCAGCTCGGGGTCGCGGTGACCACGCGTGCTCCGACGGGCATCTCGCCCCGCGACCTGTTGCGTCAGTACGCCACCGGCATCATCGTCGGGCTCGCGGGCCTTGGCGTGCGCGCGAGCTTCCGCGGCAAGAACGACCTCGAGGTCGACGGGCGCAAGATCGCCGGGCTCGGGCTGTACGTCGATGACCGCGGCGCGCTGCTGTTTCACTGCAGCGTGCTCGCCGATCTCGACGTCAAGCTGATGCTCGAGCTGCTACGGATCCCCGGCGGGAAGCTCGCCGAGAAAGGCATCGCCCGTGTGCACGAGCGGATCACCACCGTTACGCGCGAGACCGGCCGCCCATGGTCCGGCGCGGACCTGCGCGAGGCGATCGCCTGCGGGTTCCGCGAGACGCTCGGTCTGCAGCTTGCACGCTCGGCGCTCGACGAGCTTGAGCGGACCCGCGAAGAGGAGCTCGTCGCGGAGCGGTACGAGTCGCCCGCATGGCTTGAGGGTCGCTCGGCGGGCGCGGGCACGCGCGGAACCTCGTCGCTGAAGACGCCCGCGGGGTTCGTGCGCGTGTACGTGGGCGTGCAGCGCGATGCGCTCTCATCGGTGCTGCTCGCGGGCGACTTCTCGGTGATGGCGCCGGGCCTGCTGCGGCTCGAGGCGGCGCTGCGCTGGTGCGCCGCGCAGCCAGAGCGAATCGCCGAGATCGCCCGGCGCGAGCTCGACGGCGACGAGCTCGGAGTCGGCCCCGACGAGATCGCCATGGCGGTATGGAGCGCGGCTGAGCGCGCCCTGCAGCGCGGCGAGGGCGCGGCGCCGGTGCGGCCGGAGGGCTCCTGCTACTTCCCCGAGCGGACCATCTCGACGCCGGAGGCTGCGGAGATCACCGCATGAGCGCAACGACGCTTGAACTGCGTTCGGCCGGGGAGGCACCGCCGCGCCAGGAGAGCCCGGAGTGGGTTCGGATCTCCTACGCCAGCGCGCTCGCGCTGCGCTTCAAGTCCGGCCGGTTCACCCGGCCGTTCGAGTTCGGCGGGATCAACCTGCTGCTCTCCTACGACCGGGGCTGCCTGTCGGACTGTGGCTATTGCGGGCTAGCCCGCAATCGCCCCGGCGACTACGAGGACAAGTCGTTCATCCGCGTCGAGTGGCCGCTGGTGGAGACCGACGAGCTGGTCCGACGGCTGGTGCGACACGAGCACAAGCTGACGCGGCTGTGCATCTCGATGGTCACGCACGCCCGCGCATACCCGGACACGCTCGACATCGCGAAGCGGATCACAAGCAACCTCGCGGCGCCGCTGTCGCTACTGGTTGCGCCGCCGACGCTGAACGAGCGACGCCTGCAGGCGTTCAAGGACGCCGGCGCGGACATGATCGGCATCGGGCTCGACGCCGTCACCGAGGAGCTGTTCCGCTCGCTGCGCTCAGATGTCCCCAAAGGCGGGCTGAAGTGGGAGCAGTACTGGCGGATCGCCGACAGGGCGCGGGAGATCTTCGGGCCCTGGAAGGTGAACTGCCACACGCTCGTCGGTCTCGGCGAGAGCGACGCGGACCTGATCGCGATCTTCGGCCGGCTGCTCGATCGCCAGATCTTCTCCTACCTGTTCTGCTTCAACCCCGAGCCCGACTCGCGGATGGGCGATCTCCCGAAAACGCCGCTGCGGCGCTGGCGGCGAATCCAGCTCGGGAAGTTCCTGCTCGAGGAGCGCGGGCTCGACCGCTCGGCATTCCGGTTCGATGACGCCGGCGCGCTGGCGCGGATCCACGCTCCGCGCGAGCTCGTCGAAGCGGTGATCGACGACGGTCACGCCTTCATGACCAACGGTTGCCCCTCCTCGGGCGGTGAGCCCGGTTGCACGCGGCCGATGGGCAGCTGGCGCCCGGCCGAGGACCCGCGCGACTTCCCGTGGCGACCGACAAGCGCCGAGACCCGCGCGATCCGTGCGCTGCTCGACCTCGAGGGCCTCGTCTGCCCCGGTCGGGGACCAACCCGACCGCCCGAGCTGTGCGCGCCGCCCGCCGCGGGGCGCGTTTCCAACCAAGGAGAGAAACCGTGAACATCGTGGTTCCGCTCAAACAGACCGTCGACCTCGTCGAGGAGCTCGAGCTCAACGACGACGGCACCGACATCGAGCGCGAGTATCTGACGTTCAAGCTCAACGAGTGGGACGAGCAGGCGCTCGAGGAGGCGCTGCTGCTCAAGGATCAGGTGGGCGCCACCGTCACGGTCATCGCGCTCGAGGAGACCGACGTCGATCAGACTCTCTACTCGTCGCTGGCGAAGGGAGCCGACAAGGCGATCAAGCTCACCGGCGACTTCGAAGGCGCGGTCTCGAGCCATCAGCGTGCGGCGATCCTTGCCGAGCACCTGCACGGCGAGTCATACGACCTCGTCCTGATCGGCGTGCAGACGCCCGAGGACCTCGACGGCCAGACCGGCGTGATCCTCGCCGGGATGCTCGAGCTGCCACACGCCTCGGTCGCGATCGGCGTCGAGCCGCACGACCGCGGCGTCAAGGTCAGCCAGGAGCTCGGGGCCGGCGTCGTCCACGAGCTGAAGCTCACCGGTCCGGCCGTGGTCGGGATCCAGGCCGCACGCCAGGCGCCGCGCTACGTGCCGATCTCACGGATCAAGGCGGCGATGCAAGAGGGTGGGATCGAGGAGCGTCCGGCGCCCCAGGTCAGCGCGGATAAGGTCCCGCCCACCCTCACGGTGCGGCGGATGTACGCGCCGCAGTCGAGCTCGCACGCCGAAATGCTCAGTGGCGACGCTGACGCGGTCGCCGCGCGGATCGTCGAGATCATCCGTGAGCGAGGAGTCCTTCGATGAGCAACGAGATCTTCGTCCTGGTCGAGCACCACGCCGGCGCCATCAGCGACCCCACGCACGAGCTGCTGGGCAAGGCGAACGAGCTCGGCGGGCGCACGGTCGCATGCCTGCTTGGCAGCGGAGCGCGGGCGCTCGCCGACGGGCTCGCGGCCGATGCCGTCCTGTCCGTCGAGGATCCGGCGCTCGAACATTTCCTGCCCGAAGCGTACGTCGCGGTGCTCGCCGCAGTGATCTCAGAGCGCGACCCGCGGCTCGTGCTGATCGCGAATACGACCGTCGGGATGGACGTCGCCGGCGCGCTGTCGGCCAGGACCGGGCGCCCGCTGGTCGCCTACTGCACCGAGATCGCGTTTGAGGGCGACACGACCGTCGCCACCAGCCAGGTGTACGGCGGCAAGCTGAACGCCGAGGTCGAGGTCGAAGGCCCCGCGATCGCGTCGGTCGTCGCCGGCTCATTCGCTCCGGCGACGGACGGCTCACCTGCGGTGGAGGATGTCGCTGCGCCCGATCTCAGTGGCCTGCGGACCGAGTTCCTCGCTCGCGTGGAGCCCGAGGCGGCCGATGTCGACATCACCGGCGAGGAGGTCCTCGTCTCGGTCGGCCGCGGCATCGGCGGGCAGGAGAACATCGAGCTCGCGCAGGAGCTCGCCGACGCGCTCGGCGCGACCGTCAGCGCCTCGCGGCCGGTCACGGATGCCGGCTGGCTGCCGAAGACCCGCCAGGTCGGCAAGTCCGGGCGCAGGGTCAAGCCGAAGCTGTACATCGCATGCGGGATCTCCGGGGCACCGGAACACCTGGAGGGGATGAGCGATGCCGAGCTGATCATCGCGATCAACACCGACCAGAAAGCGCCGATCTTCGACATCGCGCACTACGGCACGACGGCGGACCTGTTCGACGTGCTGCCGGAGATGACCGAGCAGCTGCAGGCGGTGAGCACCGGGTGAGTCAGCCGCTGTTTCCGATCGCGCTGGCGATCGCGCTGCTGACATTCGCGTGGACGATCTCTCGCCGGGCGCGGCTGCTGCTCGCCGCACGCCCCGCGCATCGCGTGGACCGAATCCCAGAGCGGATCAAGCGGATGCTGGTCTACGGCTTCGGCCAGAAGAAGTTCCTGACCGGGGAGCAGCCGGCCGGGATCATGCACGCGCTGATCTTCTGGGGCTTCGTCGTGCTGCTGCTGCAGGTGATCACGCTGTTCGGACGGGCGTTCGATTGGAGCTGGCATATCCCCGGCTTCGGCCCGGACCAGCTGCTCGGTCCGCCGTTCTTCATCGCGCGAGACCTGTTGGAGGCGAGCGTGATCGTCGGCGTCAGCTACATGCTCTACAGGCGGCTGATCGTCCACACGCCACGGCTGTTCGGGATCGGCGCTGCCGAGGAGCGCTATCGCGAGGCCCCCCACTGGGAGGGGATCCTGATCCTCACCTTGATCCTGTGCATCATGCTCGGCGGCCTGCTGCACGACGCCGGCCGACTGGTGGCGGGCGACATCCACGGCAACGAGCGTGACTTCGCGCCGCTGACCGCGCTCCTCGCCGCTGCGCTTGGCGGGCTGAGCCGCTCATCTGCGAACACGGTCAGCGAGGTCGGCTGGTGGCTTCACAACCTCGTAGTGCTCACGTTCCTCAACCTTCTGCCGCTGTCCAAGCACTTCCACATCCTGACCGCGATCCCAAACGTGTTCCTCGGCAAGCTGCCGCCAGGGGGAGCGCCGCGGCCGCTGGCGATCACCCAGGTTCCGGCGGCTTCGCCGGCCGCGCTGGAGAAACCGGCAGCAGGCACGATCGGCGTCGGTTCGTTGGCTGACGTCAGCTGGAAGCAGGTGCTCGACGCGTTCTCCTGTACCGAGTGCGGACGCTGCACGGCCGCCTGCCCGGCGACCGCGAGCGGCTCGCCGCTGGCCCCGCGCCAGCTGATCCTCGACATCCGTGACCGTCTCTACCACCATCCCGACGAGCAGCGGGCCTCGAACGGAGCCGAGCCGCTGATCGCCGACGAGGTTCTGTGGTCGTGCACGACCTGCATGGCATGCGTCGAGGCCTGCCCGGTCGGGATCGAGCATGTCCCGACGATCATCGACATGCGCCGCAACCTGGTCGACCAGGGGCGGATGGAGCCGCTGCTTCAGCAGACGCTCGAGAACTTCTTCAAGCAGGGCAACTCCTACGGCAAGTCGTCGAGGATGCGCGCGCGGTGGACCAAGAGCCTTGAGTTCACGATCCCGGACGCTCGCAAGGAGCCCGTCGAGTACGTGTGGTTTGTCGGCGACTTCGCCTCCTTCGACGAGCGCGTGCAGGCCGCCTCCCAGCGCGTTGCCCGGATCCTGCACGAGGCGGGGGTGTCGTTCGGGCTGCTCTACGACGGCGAGCGCAACGCCGGCAACGACGTGCGCCGGGTGGGCGAGGAGGGGCTGTTCGAGCTGCTCGTCGAGCACAACCTCGGAGTTCTCGGCGAAGCCGAGTACGCGGCGATCTTCACGACCGATCCGCATTCGCTCAACACTCTGCGCAACGAGTATCCGCAGTTCGGGCTCGAGAAGCCCGTCTACCACTACACCGAGCTGCTCGCCGAGCTCGTGGCCGAGGGCCGGATCGAGTTGCGCACGCCGATCACCGGCACGCGCGTCACCTATCACGACCCCTGCTATCTGGCGCGCTACAACCGGATCACCGACGCGCCTCGGAAACTGATCGAAGCGACCGGCGCACAGCTCGTCGAGATGCCGCGCCACGGAACGAACACGTTCTGCTGCGGCGCCGGCGGGGGACGGATCTGGATGGACGACTCAACGCTCGGGGAGCGCCCGAGCGAGCAGCGGATCCGGGAGGCCCAATCGCTCGGCGATCTTCAGTACTTCGTCGTCAGCTGCCCGAAGGACCTGGCGATGTACTCCGATGCGGCGAAGACCGTCGGAGCGCAGTTCGACGTGGCGGAGCTGACCGCACTGGTCGAGCAGGCGATCGGCGCGGCTCAGCCGGTCCTCGCGCTCGGCGCGGGAGAGCGAGAATGAGCGTCGTGACCCCGTGTGTGTCTCCCGAGCTTGCGCGTGCGCTCGCCGCCCGACTGCGCGACGCGACTGCTGCGGGCGAGCAGCTGGCCTCGTTCGCGTTCACCGAGGGCACCCCGGCTCCCGGGCCCGAGCTGCGCGAGGGTGAAGAGCTAGCGGCTGCGCACGACTTCCTGCTGCGCGTGCTGCACGGCGTCAGCGAGCCGCTCGGCTGGCAGGTGCTGGCCGCTGTCACCGGCGACGAGGGACTGTCGCTGGATGCGCTCGCCGACCGGCTCGAGCTGCCACGGCTGACGATCACCGAGCGCGTCAACGCACTGATCCAGCTCGGGCTGATGGCCCGCGACCTCGAGCACGACGGCGTCACCGTGTCACCGGCGGGAACAGCGCTGTTCGAGCTGGTATGCGAGCTCGACGCCGAGATCGCGCGCTGGCTGTCAAAGCGCCGGAGGGCCTGAATGCGTTGCCCGCTGTGCGCGTACGACGCCGTGCGCGGCGAGGTGCACCGGCACCTCGCCGACGATCACCCAGAGGCGGTCGAGATGTGGACGGAGGCGGTGAGCGGCAAGATGCGCTACCGGGTGCAGTGCCCGCTGTGCGAGGAGGCGCACGAGGCGCGCGTGAAGCCGCGCAGCCACGACCCCGAGTTCCTGACGACGTTCTCTCGCGAAATCCGCCTGGTCGCCTTCGACATGCTGCTCAACCATCTCGAGGCAGAGCACGGGGCACTGCCCGCCGGCGAGCCCGCATCGCTGCATTCTTCGTTTCCGGCAGCCGGCCCCGGCGGGGGGCGCGGGCGACCGGGCGCGGATGGCGTGCCGCTCCCGCCCGGCATGGATGAGCCCGAGTTGCCGCCGTGGGCGACATTGAAGATCACACACACCGGGAGCGACAGATGACCGCCGTGCTTGGCTGCAACATCCCCGAGGACCTCTACTACCTGGTCGAGAAGCACGTCTGGGCCAGGCGCGAAGACGGCCTCGTCGTGGTCGGCCTCACGGACGTTGCGCAGAACCTCGCCAAGGGAATCATCTCGGTCACGACCAAGCGCGTCGGCCGCTCCCTCCCGAAGGGCAAGAGCGTCGGCACCGTAGAGAGCTCGAAGTGGGTGGGCCCCGTCCCCGCGCCCGTCGGCGGCGAGATCGTCGAGGTCAACGAGGCAGTGACCAGCGATCCCGGACTGCTGAACCGCGATCCCTACGGCGAGGGCTGGATCGCCAAGTTGCGCCCCGACGACTGGGATGGGGAGTCTGCGGATCTCGTCACCGGGCCAGACGGCATCGCCGCGTATCAGGCCTTCCTTGAGCAGGAGGGCATTTCCTGCGAGGAGTCGGGTCAGTGACTCTCCGCGACAGCACACCCGTAGCCGAGGGGGCCGGCGGGGAGAGTCACTGACTTGCAAGTCTTCGCCGGCTGCGCGCTCCCGGAGGAGTACCTCTATGACCTCGAGCTCGACGTCTGGATCCGCCTCGAGGACGACGGCAGCGCACGGCTCGGGATGACCGACGTCGCCCAGACGCTGTGCGGAAAGCTTGTCGCGCTCACGTTTCAGAAGCACCCAGGCGACCGCGTCCGGCGCGGGCGGACGCTGGCCGTGATCGAGAGCGCCAAGTGGGTTGGTCCGTTTCGCTCGCCGCTCAGCGGTGAGCTGCTCGAGATTAACGCGCAGGCGTTCCGCGCCGACCAGCTGATCGCCAACCGCGACCCGTACGGAGCCGGATGGCTGGTGCGGCTGATGCCCTCGGCGCTCGACACCGAGCGCGGCGAGCTGCTCGACGGGACGAGCGCGTTTCCATTAGTCCGCGAGCGGATCGAGCGCGACGAGATCCGCTGCTATCGCTGCGCTGACTGATGCGCCAGCTGCTGTTGCGCACGCGCGACCGGATGGTGGAACGCCGTGCGGCGCGCGTGGCTGCGGCGATGGGCCTCGAGCCGGTCGTGCTGCTCGGCTCCCGTGCGCAGAAGCCAGGCGATCCGGCGGGGCTGCTGGTCGAGCTTGAGCTTGAAGGGGCGATCGATGCTGTCCGCGAATGGCGAACGCGCAGCCCGGAGCTTGCGATCGTCGCCTACGTCGCAATGCCGGCACCAGCGGTGTGGCGAGAGGCCGAGCTCGCCGGCGCGGATGAGGTCACGACGCGCGGGAACGCCGACCGCGTGCTCGCCGCCTGCCTCGATGACCGCCTCTCCGGGCGGCGCCGAGCCCGCCGGCTGCGCTTGGCACCGATGGCTGACTTCGCAGGACGGCTCGGCTTCGTCGGCCGCGTGGAGCAGTCGCCGGTAGGGCCGATCGCGCTGTATCACTTCTCAGGTCGCCTGTGGGCAATCAGCGATGCCTGCCCGCACGCCGGCGCATCACTGTGCCAAGGCAGCCTCGACGGTGATGTCGTGACCTGCCCGCGCCACGGAAGTCAGTTCCGCGTGAGCGACGGCGTGCGAATGCGCGGCCCCGCCGACCAGGACTTGCAGACGTTCCCCGTGGTGCTCGAGGCCGGGGAGGCGTTCGTGGAGCTGCCCGAGTGACCCGCGCCAAGCGGGTTGTGGTCATCGGCGCCGGTCCAGCCGGTCTGGCCGCGGCCGCAAGGCTCCACGCGCGTGGAGGCGAAGCGGTCGAGGTGGTCCTCGCGGCGCCCGGAGCGCGCGCCACGTTCCTGGCCGGAACGCTTGACGTCGCGCTCGGCGAGGCTGAGCCGGAACGGTTCACAGCGTCGCTGAGGCTGGAGGGCGTTCGGTGCGTCGATGCAGCCGTCGAGCGGGTGGCGCCCGGCGGCGTGCAGCTCGCGGGCGAGCGGATCGCCGCGGACGCCGTGATCGCCGCGCCTGGCCTCGCGGTCGCGTACAACGCGGTGCCCGAGTGGTCGCGGGCTGTCGCCGCGTGGGACCCGGTCGCCGCATCGCTGGCACGCGCGACCCTGCCCGAGGTGTCCAAGGGACGGCTGGTCGTCGCCGCGTGCTCGCTGCCCTACCGCTGCCCGCCCGCCCCCTTTGGGCTGGCGGTCCGCTTCGCCGAGCGGCACTTCAAGGCGCGCCACATGACCCGCGTGATCGCTGCCACCCCAGAGCCGTTCCCGCTCCTCGGCGTCGGTGGTGGCGCACCTGGGCTGGTGATGGAGGCGTGCGCAGCTGCGGGTGTCGACGTTGAGCTCGGCTTCGCCGTCGATTTAGAGGCCAGCGAGGACGGGCTCCTGCGCTCGGTCAACGGCCGCGAGCTGCGCTACGACGCCGCGTTCCTGATCCCGCCACACGTGAGAGCGGCGTGCCTGAACGGTCTGTCGGGGGAGGGAGCGCTCGTCGCGGTCGGCGATCGCGGCTCGGTCGATGACACGACTCTGTACGTCGTCGGCGACGCCGCGGCCAGCGGCATGCCGCGCGCGGCCGGCGTCGCCCGCGGCACTGCCACGGCCGCCGCAGACGGAGCGCTGCAGGCGCTCGGGATCGCTCCCGCGCCGGCGCCCGAGCCGATCGAGGCGTCGTGTTTCCTGTTCCACCTGGGCGGCGCGGTCAGCCGCCTACGGGTGACCTTCAGCGGGTCCGGGTCGAGGGTCGAGATCGACGGGCCGAGCCTTGATCTGCTGCCGGCGCGCGAGGGGGAGAGGCGCCGTTTCCTGGCGGCTGCGACGCCAGCGAGCTAGTTGCCGGCACTCCCGCGGAGCGTCCGAGCGCGTGGCCGCTATTTGACTATTTAGGTAAGATCGCAAACGCGGAACGACGGGAGCGGCTCCGCGTGAGAGGGTTATCCACAGAGAAGGAGAGATGTGATGTCGGACCTCGCAGAACCCGCCGCCGCGACGACCTCGCCTGGGCTCCCGCGGCTCAATGAGCCGGCTCCCGCATTCGAGGCGGTGACCACCCACGGAACGATTCGACTCTCGGACTATGAGGGCAGCTGGCTGGTGCTGTTCTCCCATCCCGCCGACTTCACGCCGGTGTGCACGACTGAGTTCGTGGCCTTCGCGGGGATTGCCGCAGAGCTGCGCGAGCGCGGGGTCGAGTTGCTCGGGCTCAGCATTGACAGCATCTACTCCCACATCGCCTGGGTCCGGAACATCGAGGAGAAGCTCGGTGTTGAGATCACGTTCCCGGTGATCGCGGACCTCGACCGGGCCGTCGCGACGAAGTACGGCATGATCATGCCGGGCGAGAGCAAGACCGAGACGTCGCGGTGCGTGTTCGTGATCGATCCCAAGGGCACCCTGCGGGCGATGATTTACTACCCCCTGACGACAGGGCGGAACATGGACGAAATCATGCGACTGATCGATGCCCTGCAGCTCACCGACGAGCACAAGCTCGCGACGCCGGCGAACTGGCGGCCGGGAGAGACCGTGATCGTCCCCGCGCCACTGACGCTCGAGCTGGCGCAAGAGCGGGTCTCTGACGGCTACGACTGCACCGACTGGTACCTGTGCCGGACATCGGTCCCGAGCGCCAGCGCGAGCACCTGAGTGGCCTGCCTCAATCCGGACGGCACGCTCACCCGCTCCGCGCAGGCGGTGCTCGCCGCGTTGCACGAGCGCGCCACCGAGCAGCAGATCGTCGAGCGTTCCGCGGTTCCGCGCTTTCAGGTGCGCTCGCTTTTGCGCGACATGGAGAAGGCGAATCTGATCGCCGATGACGCGGGCGTCTACCGGCTGAGCGCGGATGGGGAGGACCTACTCGCCACGGTCAGCTGACTGCCGGTGTGAGCGCAGCGCTGGCGGCGATTGCGACGACGGTGAACACCATTCCGGCCGTTCGTGCCCGCTGCCCCGGTAGGCAGGCGGAGATGAACAAGAGCGTGTAGCCCGCGAGTCCGAACACCGGCAGCGGGATCCCGGCGAGGTGCGCATAGCTTGAATGCTGCACGGTCACGCAGCCGGTGGATCCGCCGAAGCAGGCGGGCGGGATGTCTTGCAGGTAGACCGTCGTTAGGTAGAGGGCGATCGCGAACCCGGTGAGGCTGAGCGCGCGCGAGAGCCACGTGAGCTTGTCGGTTCGCATCATTCCCGACCAGCTGAACGGGGTTCCGAGCAGACCGGAGCTGACGGCGGCGTTCTCTGTGGTCATTGTCTTCATGGTTTAGATCGGCGGCCGAAGCGCTGCGCTTTACCTGCGCTCGGAACTGAGTCTCGCGCCAGTCGCGACCGGATGCGTCCGTGGGCTGCACGAGCGTGGTCTGCCCTTTAGCCGCAACAAGCGTGCGCTGAGGTACGGATGACGTCCCTCGGGCAATCACGTACGTTCGTGTGAAACGACCGTTGGAGGCTGACATGGCACCGACATCCGCCCACGCCGACCAGCACCGCCACCTCTTCCGCGGCTTCGACGAGTCGATGACGCAGCTGCTCGGCGCGGATCTGCGACTGCTGTACGGGATGGCGGTCCCGATCCTGATGATCGTCGGCCTGATCGTCCTGCTCGCGCTGAACCCGGCGACGTGGGTTGTTGGCGTGCTCGTGCTGTTCGAGATCGCCGGGCTTGCGCTGATCGTCGCAGGCCTGTACGAGATGATGAGCGACGACGGCGGCGACGAGACTCAGCGCTTGAGCTGAGCCGACTCGCCGCGATCAGCGTCGGCGAGTACGGCACGGCCGATGGCGTGCGAGGCGACCGGGAATGCGATCGGCACGGGGTTGACCCACATCCGGCGCTGATCCTCGACGTCGAAGCCGGCCGCCGCGATCGCAGCCGGTGTGTCGCGGGCGGTGTGGCATCCGCCGAACGCGCGCGGCCAGAACACCCGGTCCACAGCGCGCTGGCTGAGCGCAACAGCCGGCCGGTCTGAGAGCACATGCTCGTAGAAGCGCAGCTCACCACCGGGGCGCAGCACGCGCCGCAGCTCGGCCAGCGCCCGTGCCTGATCAGGCACGGTGCACAGCACCAGACACGCAACAGCGGCATCGAACGAGGAATCCTCGACCGGAAGCTGGTCGGCGACGCCGTCGAGCACTTCGATCCGAACCGCTGTGCGGGCAGCCACGGCGCGCGCCTGCTCACGCAGATATGGCTCGGGCTCGACAGCCACGACCTCCTCGACTGTCGCGGGATAGTGAGCGAAGTTACTGCCTGCGCCGGCGCCGACCTCGATCACACGACCCGACAGTCCGGCCAGCAGTTCGTCTCGGTGGAGCCGTATCGCTGCAGGCTCGTGCCGGCTCATCAGCGACCAGAGCCGCGCGAACACCGGATGGTGCACAGCGGACGACGACATCGAGTCCATTGTCGCGCAGTCCGGCCCTTCGACACGGACAGCGCTCCTGGCGATGCCCGAACGGAGCGGTCAGAGCTCGATCGTTGTGCCGACGGTGCTGATCACGAACGCGTCCGGCAGCCGTGTGGCAAGTTGTTGCACCGCTCTCCACCCAGTGCAGTGTGCTGGGAGTAGAAGTGAGGGCGAGAGCTCGGCGAGCGCCTCGACTGTCGCTCCGATGATCGGCTCGAACATCGGGCCGCTGAGGTGAAAGCCGCCGATGATCGCCGCGACCGCGGTCTCTCCTGTCAGTTTGCGTGCGTAGCGGACGGTGTTCACGATTCCCGCGTGACCGCAGCCGCTGAGAACCACGAGCCCGCGGTCGCGCAACCGGAGCACGAGCGCCTGATCGTCGAGGATCAGCGGGTCGGGCTGCCAGTCGGCGCCACGCAATGCCTCATGACCCCGAAAGCCGGTCTCGAACGCTGTCGTCCGATCGACCTCCCCGGTGATCAGCGTCGCACCGTCAAGCAGGAACGACGGTTGCCGGTCCTCGACGATCTCGAATCCCATTCCCTCGAGCGCCGAGCGACTGGTGGCAGGCAGCTCCGCCGGCGCGAGCCCCGGGAAGCTGATGCGACGCCTGTTCCAGAACTCCGGGTGAATCATCACCGGCAGGCGGGTAGGTCCCAGCGCCCGTGCCAGCCCCTCCATCCCGGTGATGTGATCCCAGTGACCGTGGCTGAGGACGATCACCTCGATGTCGGCCGGCGAGATCCCGAGCCGGCGCATGTTCTCCACCATCCCGTGTGGCGAGACGCCGGTATCGAACAGCAACGTCCGCTCGCTTCCCTCCCGCTCGATTCGCACCAGCGCGGAGAAACCGGGTTCCGCGATCAGGGCGTCCGGGACGCCGCTCTCCGGACTGACTCGCGCGTCGGCTCGCGGCAGCCCGCCGGTGAGCGCCTTGGGCCAGTTCAGCCGCGTGATCCGCTCCTGATCCACCAGCAGCGGGTCGGTCAGGTTGTCCACCAGCACCGTCACCCGGACCCGATCGACCGGCTCAAGCTCAATCCGATTCATCGCGCTCCTCGCTGTCGCCCAACCACATAGTCGCACCTAGACCCCGGGGCGATCGAGCCTCGCCCAGGTGATTGCGGCCCGAGGATCCGCAGAGGCTGGGGTGGCGGTGAGGGGTCCAGCGCATCGGGGCTTGCGCGGATCCTACTGCGGGGAAACCCGCACCTCGAGCGTCGACGAGAGCATAGTCGCTGTTTCCCACTGCACCATTGAGTAGTTGTGGCGGATGCATCGGCAACCGCTGCGGTCGACACTAGCTCCAACAGGAGGTTTTTTCGATGCTCGACGAGCAGCAGGACGCCACCAGCTCGGTTCTCAACGAGGAGGACATCCGCCGCATCGTGCGCTCTGAGCTCGAGCGTGCGGGTCAGCAGGACACGGGATCCAAGAAGGCCGCCTTCATCGCGTCCAAGGGAACGCTCGACTGGGCCTACCCGCCGTTGATCCTCGCGACCACCGCGGCGGCGTCGGGCATGGACGCTTCGATCTTCTTCACCTTCTACGGGCTGAACATCATCCACAAGGACTTCGAGCGACTGCTGAAGGTCGCGCCGCTCGGAAACCCGGCGATGCCGATGCCGGTCCCGATGCCGAACATCGTCCTCGGGCTTCCCGGGATGGGCCCGATGGCGACCCAGATGATGAAGACGAAGTTCCGAAAGAAGCACGTCGCCGGGATCGGCGAGCTCCTCGAGTCCGCACGGGATCTGGACGTTCGCCTGATCGCCTGTCAGATGACGCTCGACGTCTTCGGCTATGCACAGGACGACTTCATCGAAGGCGTCGAGTTCGCCGGCGCGGCCGCGTATCTGGCCGAGGCCCGCAACGCGCACGTGACCCTGTTTGTCTAGGAGATGTGAATGACTCAGCCAGAGATCCACGAAGCCCAGGTGCTCGACGCACGCCAGCTGTCCTGCCCGATGCCGGTGATCAAGACCGCGAAGGCGATCAAGGCGCTGGAGCCCGGGCAGGTGCTGAAGATCATGGCCACCGACCGTGGCTCGATCGCTGACGTACCGGCCTGGGCAGGCAGCACCGGCAACACATTGCTCAACTGGCACGAGGACGGCGACACGCTCGTCTTCTACGTGCAAAAGAAGGAGGCGTAGCACCATGGCCGCCCAGGAGAAACTTGTCGTGATGGTCACGCACGGTCCTGACGATCCCGAGCTCGCGACGATCCCGTTCGCGATGGCGGGCGCGGCCGTCGCGTCGGACGTCGACGTCGTCATGGGCTTTCAGGGCGATGGCTGCCTGCTGGTCAAGAAGGGCGTCGCCGCGACCGTGGCAGCACCGGACTTCGCACCGCTCGGCGATCTGCTCCCGACGATCATGGAGCTCGGCGGGAAGATCCTTGTCTGCTCACCGTGTGTCAAGAGCCGGGGCCTGACCCAGGACGACCTCGTCGACGGCGCGGAGATTGTCGCCGCCGCGAGGTTTGTCGCCGAGGTCACCTCCGCGACCAACGCCCTCGTTTACTAGTAGAAGGAGATCACATGACTACCGTGCTCACCGAGATCGATATCAGCGAACTGCACCCGGCGAAGACCGTCGACTCCCGCGGGGCCGCCTGCCCGGGCCCGCTGCTCGAGGCCAAGAAGGCGATGGGCGGCGTTGCAATGGGTGACGTGCTCGAGCTGTGGTCGAGCGACTCTCAGACGAAGAACGACGTCTCCGCATGGGCGGGGAAGGTCGGTCACGAGTTCCTCGGCGTCGCTGACGCGAGCGGCTACGAACGCGTCTTCATCCGCCGCCAGAAGTAGCGAGATGAACGCAGTCGCGCTCACGACGGATGCCGCGGCCGGGGCGAGGTCGCCACGCGTGCTCGTGTTCTCCACGAACGGGATCTCAGATCCCGGCATCGACCTCGCCGGAAGCTCCCACATGCACTACTCGCCAAACGTCGTCGTGATCAGCCTTCCCTGCACAAGCGGGATCAAGCCGAGCTGGATCCTGTACGCGCTCAAGCAGGGCTTCGACGGTGTCTTCGTCGCCTCCGACGGCGACGAATGCGCGTACCTGCCGGACTGCAGCCGGCGATCCTCGCAGATTGTCGGCGAGGCGCAGGCATTGATGAGCGAGCACGGCATCGATGGGCGCCGGCTGAAGATGGCCGCGATCTGCTCGGTCTGCGCGGCCCCGTACACCAAGCACGTGCGCGAGTTCACACAGGCGTTGGCGGAGCTGGAGGCATAGCCGGATGGACTATGACGCCCTGATCGTCGGCAGCGGGATTGGCGGGATGGAGTCGGCGCTGAAGCTCGGTGACATGGGCTACAAGGTCCTGGTCGTCGAGAAGGAGCCAAGCATCGGGGGCAAGATGATCCTGCTCAGCAAGGTCTTCCCGACGCTCGACTGCGCGAGCTGCATCTCAACGCCGAAGATGGCAGCCACCGCGCATCACCCCAACGTGACGGTGCTCACGAGCTCTGAGGTCAATCAGATCGTGCGTGACAGCGACGGCGGCTTCCACGCGATTGTCGATCGCAAGCCTCGCTTCGTCGATGAGTCGCTGTGCACGGGCTGCCGACAGTGCGAGCTCGCGTGCACGGTCGCGGTCCCCGACCAGTTCAACGGCGAGATGGTCTCGCGCCGGGCCGCCTACATCGCGTTTCCCCAGGCCGTGCCGCAGAAGGCGCTGATCGAGCGCGCCGGCACCTCGCCGTGCACGTTCGATTGCCCGGCCGGCATCAAGGCGCACGGCTACGTGTCGCTGGTGCGCAGCGGCGAATACGAGAAGGCGTTCGGACTCGTGCTCGAGACGACGCCACTGGTTGGCAGCCTCGGCCGCGCATGCTATGCGCCGTGCGAGAGCGCATGTACGCGCGGCGGGCTCGAGGGCTCGCTTCCGATCCGCCGCCTGAAGCGCTTCGTCGCCGACAGGCACTACGCGCTGGCCGAGCCGCCGCCGGTGGCGCCCGCCGCTGCGACTGGCAAGCGCGTCGCGATCGTGGGCTCCGGCCCCGCCGGTCTGACCGCCGCCTGGCAGTTGGCGCGCGCCGGCCATCGGGTCAAGATCTTCGAAGCGGCGCCGGAGGCCGGCGGCGCCCTTCGCCTCGCGATCCCGTCCTACCGCCTGCCGGCCGAGATCGTCGAGCGCGACGTCGCGAACGTGACCGCCCTCGGCGTTGAGATCGCCACGAACGCTCGCGTCAACGACCTTGACCAGCTACGCAGCGACGGCTACGACGCCGTTCTCGTCGCCACCGGCACCCCGACCGCGACGCGGCTGGGAGTGCCCGGTGAAGAGCTCGGCGGCGTGTCGAGCTCGCTCAGCTTCCTGCGCGACATCAAGCTCGACGATGCACCGGACCTGCGCGACAAGGTCGTTGTCGTGGTCGGCGGTGGCAACGTCGCGATCGACGCGGCGCGCAGCGCGCGGCGTCTGGGTGCCGCAGCGGTGCACATGGTGTGCCTTGAGTCGCGCGGCGAGATGCCGGCGCACGACTGGGAGGTCGAGGAGGCGCTGGGGGAGGGCGTAGAGCTACACGACCGCCTCGGTGTCGACCGCTTCCAAGGCAGCGGCAGCCTGCACTCGCTGCAGCTGAAGCGCTGCACCTCCGTGTTCGACGCTGACGGCGCCTTCAGCCCGCAGTACGACGACGGCGTGACCGAGGAGCTTCACGGCGACGCAGCGATCGTCGCGGTCGGAATGGCCGCCGACACGGCGGCGTTCCCGACGCTGGCGCCCGACGGCGCCCGAACGCTTCAGGCCGACCCCGAAACGTTGCAGACGCTCACGCGGATGGGTGTTCGCCGCCGGGGACGCGGTGACGGGCCCGGCGATGATCACCGATGCCGTCGGACAGGGCCGCCGCGCCGCGCACATGATCGATCGGTTCCTGCACGGTTTGCCGCTCGACGGCTTCGACGCACCGCTGCCCGTCGTCGAGCACAGCGACGTCCTGGCCCGCCAGCGCAGCCATAGCCGACGGGAGCCGCTCGCCGCCGCCGCGCTGATGGCCGCCGGTCCGTCGGACTTCGCCGAGCTCGAGGCACCGTTGAGCGAGGCGGACGCGCGTACCGCCGCGGGGCGCTGCCTGGACTGCGGGGTCTGCTCGGAGTGCCACGAGTGCATTGCCGCTTGTCCCGCCGACGCGATCGATCTCGACATGCGCGCCGAGACGATGCACGTGGACGTCGGGGCAGTGATCGTCTCGACCGGTTACGCGCTGTTCGCAGCCGACGCCAAGCCGCAGTACGGCTATGGCAGCTACAAGAACGTGATCACCGGCGCACAGATGGAGCGCCTGCTCGCACCGACGCGACCCTACAACACGGTGCTGCGGCCGAGCGACGGCAAGGTGCCCGACCGGATCGCGTATGTCATGTGCACCGGCTCACGCGATCAGACGGTCGGCAATCCGCTGTGCTCGAAGTTCTGCTGCATGTATTCGATCAAGCAGAACCAGCTGATCATGGGCGTGCTGCCGCTGGCCGACGTCACCGTCCACTACATCGATATTCGCGCCGTCGGCAAGGGCTATGACGAGTTCTTCGAGCAGGCGAAGGCGATGGGTGCCAACTTCGTCAAGGGCCGCGTCGCCGGGATTACCGAGACCGCCGAGCAGAACCTCGTCCTGCGCTATGAGGACATCGACAATGGCGGCGTGATCGCCGAGGCCGAGTATGACCTCGTCGTGCTGGCTGTCGGTGTACTGCCTAACCGCGACGCCGGCCGTCTGTTCAAGGTCGAGGAGCTTGCTCTCGACGACTACGACTACGTGGACGAGGTCGACGAGGACATCAACCCCGCACGCACGAGCATCCCTGGCGTGTTCGTGGCCGGAGCCGCGTCTGGCCCCAGGGACATACCCGAGTCGATCCTTCATGCCGGCGCGGCCGTGGCGCAAGCCGCCGCACATATCGACCGAGCGAAGGTGCACTCATGAGTGAGCGCCGCGTCGGCGTCTACGTCTGCCAATGCGGCGGCAATATCTCCGACTACGTCGATGTGGACCAGGTCCTCGGTGCGATCGAGCACGAGCCCGGCGTCGTCGTCGCCAGGCGCGCGATGTTCACCTGCTCAGACGCGACGCAGCAGGAGATCGTCAACGACATTCAGGACCACGAGCTCGACGGCCTGGTCGTGGCATCCTGCTCGCCGAAGCTTCACACGGTCACGTTCCGTGAGGTCGCGCGTCGAGCCGGCCTGAACCCGTATGAATACACGCAGGTCAACATCCGCGAGCAGTGCTCCTGGACACATACCGACGACCGTGACGGCGCGACGCGCAAGGCGATCAGTCTCGTTCGCGCCGGGATCGCGCGGACGCTCCTGACAGAGCCGCTCGAGCCGACCACCGTCCAGACAACGCCGCGGGCGCTCGTGATCGGCGGTGGAGTCGCCGGCTTGCGCGCGGCGATCGGGCTCGCCGACCTCGGGCTCGCCGTGTTCCTGGTCGAACGCGCGGGGCAGCTCGGCGGACAGGTGGGCGAGCTCGGCAAGCTGTACCCGCACGGCAGCAGCGGCCGGGCGCTGATCGCCCGCCTGCGCAGGTCGATCCGGGAGCGGCCCGAAATTGCGGTCTTCACGAATGCCGAGGTGACCGCGAAGTCCGGCACCTTCGGCAATTACCGGGCCGTGATCCGCGCCGGCGAGGAATCGATCCACGTCGAGGTCGGCCAGATCGTCGTAGCGACCGGGTTCGACAGCTATGAGCCGGAGGCAGGCGAGTACGGATACGGGATCCAAGGAGTGCTGACGCTGCCCGAGTTCAGACGGATGCTCGACGACGGCCAAGGGCCACTTGTCCTGGACGGCAAGCCGGTCGCGAGCATTGCCTACATCTATTGCGTCGGCAGCCGTTGCGACGAACACGCCTACTGCTCTCGCTTCTGCTGCAGCGCCGCGGTCCACGCATCGTTGCTCGCAGCCGACCGAGTGCCAACCGTACGTCAGTACCACCTCTACCGAGATCTGCGCACGTACGGGAAAAACGAGCTGATGGTCAACGAGTCCCGACAGCACGGCTCCCTGTATCTGAAGTTCGCCGACGACGATCCGCCTGAGGTCGCGCGCGACCAGGATCGGCTTGCCGTGACCGTCCGCGACCAGCTGACCGACGGAGAAGAGCTGACGATCCCGGCCGACCTCGTCGTGCTCGTGACAGGAATGGTGCCGCGCTCAAACGACCGCCTGATCAAGACGCTCAAGCTGCCGGTCGGCGCCGACGGATTCTTCAACGAGATCCACCCCAAGCTACGCCCGGTCGAGACCGTGGTCGACGGCGTCTTGATCGCGGGGACCTGCCAGGGACCTAAGACCGTTGCCGAAAGCGTCACCTCCGGCCTCGCCGCGGTCGCACAAGCTGCGGCCGTGCTCAAACGTGGCGTGGCCGAAATCGACCCACAGGTTGCGAGCGTCGACACGGGCGCATGCACCGGCTGCGGCGACTGCGTCGAGGCGTGCCCGTTCGGCGCGATCTCGCTGGTACCAGGCGACGCCGGCGAGGTCGCGACGATCGACCGGGCGGGATGCAAGGGGTGCGGCGCGTGCGCACCCGTGTGCCCCGAGGATGCGATCGACCTCCAGGGCTACACCGGCGCCCAGGTGCGCGCGATGATCGACGGACTGCTCACGGGAGCGGCGAGATGAGCCGCGACGTGCGCGAAATCGTCCGCGAGGAGCCCCTGCGGCGCGACCACCTGCTCGGACTGCTGAAGGACGCAGCCCTCACCGTGCCCGAGCTCGCGGCGGCCGCCGGACAGCCGGAGGACGAAGTGATGATCTGGATCATGGGCCTGCGCAAATACGGCCACGTCGCCGAGCAACCGGGCGTCAGCGACGACGGCTACTACCGCTATGCGGCGGTGAGGAGCAGGTGAGCACGATCGTCAACCCAGCCCTGGCCGACGAGCTGCGAGGCTTCGGCGCCTTCGACCCCGAGGCGTGCATGAACTGCGGTGTCTGCACCGCCGCCTGCCCGCTCGGGATCGATGTTCTGCCGCGGCATCTGCTGCGCTACGCCGCGCTCGGGATGGAGGAGCGAATCCGCGAGGAAACCGAAACGGTCTTTTCGTGCCTGCTGTGTCGTGCCTGCGAGGAGAGCTGCCCGGCGGGCGTCCACATCAGCGAGAACATTCGCGTCATGCGTCGCTGGCTGCTACAGGAGCGGTGCTGATGTCGCTGCCGATCCGCGACGTGGTCGGGATCCTTGGGGACAACTTGCGCCTGCGCGGGTCGGTCCTGCCGATCTCCGCAAGAAGAGCGACACGCTGGACCCAGGGACTTGAGCTTCCCCGCGGCGGCGAGACCGTGCTCTACACGGGCCAGATGTACCAGCTGATCCCGTACATCGAGCGCCTCGTGGCGGTCGAGCAGCGCCTCGGGGACTCGCCGTTGGCCCGGTTCTCCGGGTTAGGCCGCTGCATCAACAGGCTCGTCAACATCTCGGCGTTCATGGGCCGGCCGTCGAGGCAGGAGCGCGCACAATACGACGCCGTCCCGCGCAGGGTCGTGCGCCTCCTGCGCCAGGCCGGCATCGAGTTCGGCTCCCTCTATGAAGACGACCTCTACTCCGGAGCGCTCGCTCATGACCTCGGACTCGACGAGCTCGTCGCTGTGCACGCCCTGCGCGTGCGCGAGAAGCTTCGCAAGCACGGGGTGCGAAACGTGATCACGATCGATCCACACACGACGAACATGCTCCGCAGCGTCTACCCAACCGTGCTCGACGACTACGACGTGACGGTCCGCAGCTACCTCGAGGTGCTCGCGGATCAGAAGAAACCGGCAACGGCCGCACCGACCGGGCAGATCGCGCTCCACGACTCGTGCGTGTACGCGCGCCACGAGGGCATCGTCGAAGAGCCACGAAAGCTCCTCGCTGGCGCCGGGCTCGAGGTGCTCGAGCCCCGCAATGCGGGACGACTTACGTGGTGCTGCGGCGGACCGGCGGAGTCGCTGTATCCGGAGAAAGCGCTCGCGACGGCACGCAAGCGGGTCGAACAGTTGCAGGCAATCTCGACCGAGTGCGTCACGATGTGCCCTCTCTGCCTCGTTAACCTGACGAAGGCCGCCGACGGGCGGATCACCTTCCGCGACATCTCAGAAGTTCTGCTCGACGCGAGCGAAGCGACCCTGACAGCCGCGGTTGTCCCCACCGTGCACGATGGCGTCCAGAGCTGAGCACAAGGAAGAAGCCCGCGCCCGGCGCCGCGCTGAGGAGCAGGCGCAGCTTGAACGCGGTCGCCGGCAACGTCGCCTTTCGGTCCTCGGCGGGGTCGCGCTCGTAGCGGTGGCGGCGGTCGCGGTGGCGATCGCGGTCGCCAGCGGCGGCGGTTCTTCGACTGGGCTCTCGCGCGGCAACGGTGAGGCGAAGATCGCCGCCCAGGTCCAGCAGCTGCTCGCGGGGATCCGGCAGTCGGGAGCGACACTCGGCAACCCGAGGGCGCCGGTGACGATGATCTACTACAGCGACCTGCAATGCCCGATCTGCGCGGAGTTCACGCTCAGCAGCGGATTCCCCGAGCTGATCGCCAAGGACGTGCGGGCCGGCAAAGTGAAGATCGTCTACCACCCCGTCGACACGGCGACCCGCGACCCGCAGACGTTCCAGGCCCAGCAGGTCGCGGCGCTCGCAGCGGGCAAGCAGAACCACTTCTGGGACTACGTCGAGTTCTTCTACCGCCAGCAGGGCACGGAAGGCACGAACTATGTCACTGAGAGCTACCTCAACGGACTTGCACGGCAGGTGCCTCCGCTGAACCTCGATGCGTGGCGCAGCGCCCGTAACGATCCGTCGCTGATTGCCGAACTGCAGTCCGACCAGCAGACCGCGACCAGGGCTGGGGTTCGGGGCACTCCAACGCTGATCTTCCAAGGCCCGCGCGGCAGCGTACAGGCGCCTGAATCCGTGCCGAGCTACGACCAGCTACAGCAAGCGATCACATCGGTCACATAACGGCCCTGGAGTGGCCACTGGGTCTTGCTGCTCGGCGCCGAGCAGAAGTGGCAATCGCGCTCGAGCTCACCCCCGCTGCGAGCAGCTGCGCGAGTGTCGCTGAGGGGGTTCCGGGGAAAAGATCCGTAGAGACTGCGGCAGTGGTCACGTGGTGGTTCCGGATGTCGCAGCGGTGGCCGAGGTCGATACTCCCTACGGGTATCACCATTACCCCATTGGGGTATTAGTCCAGGAAGGGGAGCGTCATGCCAGAGACGGCGACGTATCGAGTCCCGGGAATGAGCTGCGGGCACTGCGAACGGGCCGTGAGCGAGGAGCTCACGGCGGTTGCGGGCGTCGACTCGGTCGCGATCGATTTGGATTCGAAGCTCGTCCGGGTCACCGGCGAGTCGCTGAACGACGTGGTTTTGCGCTCGGCGATAGCCGAGGCTGGCTACGAGGCGCAGTGATGGCCATCGGGACGGTCGCGGAGAAGCCTGATCGCGTTGAGCTGGCGATTGAGGGGATGACGTGCGCGTCGTGCGCGGCGCGGATCGAGAAGCGGTTGAACCGTTTGCAAGGGGTCGAGGCATCGGTCAATTTCGCCAGCGAGCATGCGGCCGTCTCGTTTGACCCTGGGGAGGTGTCGGTTGCGGATCTGATCGCGTTGGTCGAGGGGGCCGGCTATCACGCGTCGCTGCCGCGTGACGCGCTGGGTGAGGACGATCCGGTTGCGCCGCTGCGGCCGCGCCTGCTCCTGGCGCTGGTATTTGCAGCGCCCCTGGCGCTGCTGGCGATGGTGCCTGCACTGCGCTTCTCGGGCTGGGAGTGGGTCTCGCTTGCGCTGGCGACGCCGGTGGTGTTTTGGTGTGGCTGGCCGTTTCATCGCGCGGCCCTGCTGAACGCACGCCATCTGGTGGCCACGATGGACACGCTGATCTCGATTGGGACGCTCGCGGCATGGACGTGGTCGACCGTCGTTCTGCTCGCGGGGCTCAGCCAGGACACGTACTTCGAGTCCGCAGCGGTGATCACGGCGTTGATCCTGCTTGGCCGTTTTTTCGAGGCGCGGGCAAAGCGCCGTTCCGGCGAGGCGATCCGCAAGCTGCTCGAGCTCGGGGCGAAGGAGGCGCGCGTGCTGCACGACGGCCGGGAGGTTCTGGTTGCGGTGGAGCAGCTACGCGTCGATGATCTGTTCGTGGTGCGACCGGGCGAGAAGGTCGCGACTGATGGGGTCGTGCAGAGCGGCGAGTCTGCGGTCGACGTCTCGGTGCTCACCGGTGAGGCGGTGCCGGTCGACGTGGGCCCGGGTGACGAGGTCGCGGGGGCGACGATCAACGCGTCGGGTCGGCTTGTCGTTCGGGCGAGCAGAGTTGGATCGGAGACGGCGCTGGCGCAGATCGCGCGACTGGTCGGAAATGCGCAGGCGGGCAAGGCGCAGGTGCAGCGTCTTGCCGATCGCGTCTCCGGTGTGTTCGTTCCAGTGGTGATCGGCTTCTCGGTGCTGACGCTGGTTGGTTGGTTGTTGCTCGGCGCCAGCGCCTCGGCGGCGTTCACGGCGGCGGTGTCGGTGATGATCATCGCCTGCCCGTGCGCGCTGGGACTGGCGACGCCGACAGCTCTGATGGTGGGGACCGGGCGCGGCGCCCAGTTGGGGATCCTGATCAAAGGGCCGCAGAGTCTCGAGCAGACCCGTCAGGTAACGACGATCGTGCTCGATAAGACCGGCACCGTAACCGAGGGGCGGATGGAGGCCTGCGAGCTGATAACGACCGACGGAGTCTCCGAGGATACGTTGCTGCGGCTGGCGGCGGCCGTGGAGGATGCAAGCGAGCATCCGATCGGGCGGGCAATCGCTGAGCGCGGTCGTCAGCATCTTGGTGCCTTGCCGACCGTCGAGCGGTTCAGCAGCCGCGCAGGTCTCGGCGTCCGGGCTCTTGTCGAAGATCACGATGTCGTGGTCGGTCGCCCTGCGTTCCTCGCTGAGTGGGACATCGACGTGCCGGAGGAGCTCTCAGCAGAGAGCGAGCGGATGGAGGCCGGAGGGGTCACGGTCGTCGCGGTCGGCTGGGACGGGCACGCGAAGGGCCTGATTGCGGTCGCTGACCAGATCAAGCCGACCAGCCGTGAAGCGATCTCGACATTTATACAGCTCGGCCTCCAGCCCGTGCTACTGACGGGTGATAACGCCCAGACTGCGGCGTCCGTCGCCGAGCGTGTCGGGATCGAAAGGGTGCTCGCCGACGTGCTCCCGGCCGGCAAGGCAGCTGAGATCCGCCGGCTACAAGACGCCGGCGAGGTTGTCGCGATGGTCGGCGACGGCGTCAACGACGCGCCGGCACTCGCGCAGGCGGACCTCGGCCTGGCGCTCGGCACCGGTACCGACATCGCGATTGAGGCATCGGATCTGACGCTTGTCTCAGGCGATCTGCGCGCTGCTGGCGATGCGATCCGCCTCGCGCGGCGGACGCTCGCCACGATCAAGAGCAACCTGTTCTGGGCGTTCGCCTATAACGTCGCAGCGATCCCGCTCGCGATCGCCGGCGTCCTGAACCCGATGATCGCGGCTGGCGCAATGTCATTCTCCAGCGTGTTTGTCGTTAGCAACTCGCTGCGGCTGCGGCACTTCCACTCGACAAGGGAGACGACGACGTGATCGAGACCACCCCGCCCAGTTACGGGTACACGCCCGAAAAGCAAGCCTTGATCAAACGCCTTCACCGGATCGAGGGGCAGGTGCGCGGGATCGAGCGCATGCTGTCCGACGATCGTTATTGCATCGACATCATCACCCAGATCGCGGCGGTCCAGACTGCGCTGGAGGCGGTCTCGTTCAAGATCCTCGACGAGCACGTCAACCACTGCGTCGCCGGCGCGCTCGCCTCGGGTGACGAACAGCTGGCTGTGGAGAAGACTCGCGAGCTGCTCGACGCCGTTCATCGCTTCGCACGCACACGGTGATGTGCGCGAGATCGGTAGTTTGGGGCAGCCGGGTAGGGGATTGCTCGGATGCGGGGAGTCATCCCGGCGCGGAAGATTGGGTGTTGTGTCACATCACGGTCGCCGGACTGCGACCTGATTACTAGTCAAGGAGTTCCGGGATGACAGCCTCTGCACCCACAAGCATCCCCGTCGAGCGCGATGCTCAAGGCTTCTTGCTTCACCCCGAGCAATGGACCGAGCAGATCGCGGAGATGATTGCCCGCGAGAGCGGCATCGACGAGCTGACAGACCGCCATTGGGAGGTCATCAACTCGATGCGCCGCGCATTCGTCGAGCACTCGATGTAGCTGAGCAGCGTGCCGACGCGAGCGCGCGGACCGGTGAGAGCGTCAATCAGCCCTGGCGGTCTGCCCCCGAGACCCCGGCGACGTAGCGTGCAAGGAACGATCGCTGCTCGTCGTGCATGTTGTCCGGGAGCGCTGTGAACAATTCGCAATTCCGCGGTTGGAGCGGGCCCTCGATGTTGGCTGCGCTGAATGCGAGCCCGACGGGGGAGTCGAGCCCGTTGTTGTAGTGGCTTGGGTATTCGATATAGCCGAGCAGTTCACCGACGCTGACTCTGACGCCGAGTTCGTCGATCGCGACCCGCTTGACTGCATCAACGACCGGCTCGCCGAACCGCACGGTCCCGCCGGGCAGCGCCCATAGGCCCTTGCACGGTTCCCTGTCGCGGAGTTGGAGCAGCACACCGTGATCGGCTGTCGCGATCACGACCTCGACCGTCAGCCGCGGAACGCGACTGAAGATCCAGTCAAATTCCTGCTGGGGAAGCGGTCCTCTCATCGTCAGCAGGCGGTTCGGGCGGGGAGGTCGTGGGGGACGTCGGTGAGGTCGATGAACTCTCGCGCGAATGCAGTGAAGCGGTGGAGGTCGGCGAAGTTGGAAGCGATCCCGAGCGATGCCCGGATCGCGCCGCCGGAGGGCAGACCGATCGCCTCAACGTAGTCGTCGAGGGTCATGCCCTCTCCGAACTCGCCGCCGAGGAGCGTCTCGCGGGCGATCGTGAAGGCGATCTCTCCAGCACCGGGATTGCAGAAGCAGCCGGTGCGTAGCGAGACGTTGTGTTGTGTGGCGACTCGGTCGACGTAGCGCTCATCGACGATCCGCCCGTCGGGGTGCAGGAAGTTGAACGCGATCGTCGCGCCGCGCTGCCGGGAGGAGCGCGGTCCGTAGATCGTCGCCGCCGGCGAGCCGTCCGAGTGCGTCAGGGAGCCGAGCACGTCGAGCAACCAGGCGCCGAGCAGACTCACGCGTGTGTGGATCGTGTCGATCCCCACTCGGTCAAGGAACCGCAGGCCGATCTCGACCGCGGGGAGGCCGAGGTAATTGACGGTGCCGTCCTCGAAGTGCGGCGCCCCCGGAGCGGATTGGTAGTACTCGCGTTGCACGAATGCGGCCACGATCGTCCCTCCTGAGAACCACGGCCGCTCAAGCTTGGCGAGTGCTTCCGAGCGCGCCAGCAGGCAGCCGACACCGGTCGGCCACCCGAACATCTTGTAGAACGACAGCGCCACGAAATCCGGATGCCACAGGCGTAGGTCCAGGCGATTGGTCGGGACGTAGGCGGCGGCGTCGAGCAGCACGTCCCAACCGTGCGCGTGGGCTTGCTCGATCCACTCAAGCGGATGCTGCACGCCGGAGAAGTTCGACTGGGCGGGGTAGGCGAACAGATTGTGGTGCTCGCCGACCGTATCGGTCAGATAGCGCTTGACCAGGTCCTCGTCGATCCGAAGATCGGGCGCGACACTCGGGATGTAGGTGGTCTCCGCTCCGCGCGCTCGCGCGAACTCACGGATCCCGTTGACCGAGTTGTGGTTGTCGAACGTCAGCAGGAAGCGATCGCCCTGGTGGGACGGATAGGCCTCGCCGACGAGCCGTAGCGCTCCGGTGGCGTTCGGCGTGAAGATCGCGACGTACTCCTCCGGTGAGGCCTTGAAGAACTCGAGCACCGCGGCTCGAGCGCGCTCGACGAGTGCAGTGCTGGCCGCGGATGTCGGGTTGACCGAATGCGGGTTGCCGTACACCTCGCGCTCGAGCAGCGCAACATGCTCTCTCAGCTGCGAGCTCGCGAACAGGCCGCCACCGGTGTAGTCGAGATACACATGACCGCCACGGTCAAGCCGTTCGTAATCGGTGCGGCGGAGCCGATCCAGCACATCTGTCTCGCCATAGGTTGGGTGATCACGGCGAAACGCGGCCTCCGCCGAGTGAAGCGAGAGCTCGTCGACGTGCGGGTTGGTCATGGAAGCGGGAGCCCGGGGGTGCGGGCGATCGCGGCCGCGGCGAAGATCAGGTGGATGCCGGGAACGCGCGGGCCTCGCTGCGGTGGATCCGTCGCAATGTAGTCAGCGTGGCGGTCGAGCAGGTCGAGGACCGAGCTGGCGACAGGCGCGTCCGGATGCTCGGCCGGCAGACGGCACGCGAGGCGCGCGAGCTGGAGATACTCGTCCGCGGGATAGCCCCCGGTCAGCCGTCCAGCGGCGGCCACGAGGAGCGTGTGGATGCGCTCGAGCAGGGGACCCGGCGCCGGAATGGAGCGCATCGGCGCTGGTCCCAGGTCGAGCGGGTCCGAGCCGGCGAGTAGCCGCTCGAGCTGGCCGCCGGCGACGCCGACGATCTGCTCGGCTCCGAGCCCTGCCGCCATCGCGGCGCGCAGCACGATCGTCGCTGTCGCCACAGTGCGGCCGTAGGGTGTGTCGGAGGCGAACAGGATCTGCCCGGGCGGCATCAGCGCGAACAACGCCAGCTGGTCGGCGGTGTTCCACCAGGCGGTGTCAAAGAGGAGATTCTGCTGACCGGCGGCCTCACGCCAGATCCAGGCGAGGTCCGCAATCGCGGCGTGCGCGAGGATGATCGGAACATGCGGGTAAGCGCGCGCGAGCTGCAATGCGTCGGTGCCGAGTGATGGGATCCCGCGGCCGGCGTGCACGATGATCGGCAGTCGGCGCTCGTCGGCGAACGCGAACACGCGGCGCGCAGCTGGATCGCCGAGCCCGAACTGCTCGGCGCGCGGATGAAGCTTGATGCCCCTCGCTCCACGCCCGACTGCGCGCCGCGCCTCCTCGAGGCCGCCGTTGTGCGGATCGACGCGGCAGAACGGGACAAGCCGGCCGCCGGTTGTCTCAGCGGCGGCGAGCATCCGGTCGTTCGCCTCCCGGTAGGAGCGCGGTTCGGCGAGCGGGAACACAACCGCGCGCGCATCGACCACGTCGAGCGTCGCCTGCAGCTCCTCGGCGGCGAAGCAGGAACCGTCGGGATCGGAGCAGCCGAGGTGGGTGTGGCAGTCGAAGATCTGCAGGCCGGGGAGTCGGTCGTTCAGGCACGAGAACCACGGCTCCAGGAGTCGATCGGCGCCGGTGGCTGTCGCGTCGATCATGGCTACCCCGTCGGGGTCGGCGTGCGCACGTCGATCGTCGTCACCACCGGGAGGTCGAGGGAGACCGTGACCAAGCATCCGTCCTCGGCCTTCGCCACAAGCGCGCGTGCCGCCTGTTCCCGCCCTGGCTCAGTCTCGAGGGTGACTGTCTGCTCGATCCGCACGAATCCAAAGCGGCGGTCCTCGCGGCGGCCGATGACGCCTTCGGCGTGCACCGATAGATCGGCCAAGGGCAGTTCCTCATGCTCGGCGAGCGCCGCGATCGTGACCGCCAGGCACGATGCGGCGGCGGCGACGAACACGTCTTCTGGGCTCCAGAGGTCGGGATCGGTTCCACGGAACTCGGGCGGCGTAGCGATCTGCAGAGCGTGCTTGCCGGCGACGTAAGCGCTCGTGCGTCGCCCGCCCTCCCAGACGACCTCGACCGGGAACGGGAACTCCTTGGGGCGAACATGTGCGGTCATCTCCGTCGCCTTCCTACGCGACTCGGGCGAGCGGCATGGCCCGCTCGAGCAGGCGGTCGATTTTTCGCCTTGTCGAACCCGATCACAAGATGCCCTCCGATGTCGATCACAGGCACGCCGATCTGGCCGGTACGCGTCATCAGGTCTCGCGCCGCTCTGCGGTCGCAGCCCCCCCGAGGACCTGCTCGTCGAAGAACTCGCCGATCAGCCGGCCCGGGTACGCGCCGATGAAGCCGGTGACGGGCTCGCCGTCGCGGAAGACGGTGACGGTCGGAATGCTCCTGATCCCATAGCGGGCGGCGAGGTCAGGCTCGGCCTGGACGTCGACCTTGACGAGCTCCAACTGGCCGGCTCGTTGCTGCGCCTCTGCTTCAAGCACAGGGCCGAGCATCCGGCACGGGCCACACCACGCAGACCAGAAATCGACCACGACCGGCAGTTCACGCGAGCGCTCGATCACGTCACGTTCGAAGGTTTCGCTCCTTACGCCCATCTCAGATCGTTCCTTTCGTCTCGCGGGTTACTGCGGGAGCGGCCCGTGACCGCGGCTATCGAGGTGAAAGACGGAGTAGAGCGGGCAGTAGCCGACGGCGCTCGTCGCGAGCATGACCGCGGCGAGGACGTAGAGGACGACCGCGCCGAGCGAGCCGGGGCCAACGATGACCCCGATCACGATCGCGGCCGGGGCGATCAGCAGCGCGCGGAGTCGCCGGTCGAGGATGCCCATGTTCTTGTTCATCAGTAGCTCCTTGTTGGTTTCGTCGCGATCGGCAACTGGACGAGCGCAGCGAGCTCGAGCAGGTGCCGCTCAACCGAGTCGCAGACCTGATCGCACAGCGTCACCGCTTCCTCGTCGGAGATTCGGTAGTAGACGTTGTTGCGCTCCTTGCGCCGCGCGAGCACGCCCGCCTCGGCGAGCAACGTCAAGTGCTTTGAAATGTTCTGCTGCGAGCAGCCCAGCTCATCAGTCAGCTCGTGCACGCTCGCCTCGCCGTCGCGCAGCCGGTCAAACAGCCGAACCCGTGTCGGCTCGGCCCAGAGGCGGAACCGGCGCGCGATCAGCTCCACCAAGTCGTCTGAGATCGGAGGCACTGGTGGCATGCCACAAGTGTACAAGTACACGCCTACACAGTGGTAGAGTAGTATCTACTGACGTGCTGTGCAGGAACTACCGTGTCTGACCATCGGCTCGTGCGCTATCAGCAGCGGACGAGGCAGCCCGAGGCGCTCTTCTCTACGTTCAACCTGACCGGCGCGGGAGGTTGTCCCCGGTTCGCTGTGGATCTCGGTGGCGGTCTGTGGGTGAGTGAGACGCTTGGCGGCGATGAGGCGGCAACGCGGCGCCATGTGTGTCGCCGCAACGGGGGAGCGGGCGATAGGACGCGCCGCACACGAACGCTCTCGGACGGCTCAGCCGCCGAAGGCGGCGGGGTCTCGCAGCTCGATCCAGAGGGCGTCGGCGACGGCGAGGACGCCTCCCGCCGCGTCGTAGAGCGCAGAAGCCGAGTGGTGCTTGCGGCCGTCGCTGCCGATCGGCCACGCGACGACGATGTGCCGCTCCCCGGCGCGCGGCCGCTCACGAAGCTCGACGGTGAGCGAGGCGAGGACAACGATCTGAGCGCGGTGGTCGACAGACGCGATCGCGTACGCGCTTGGGCAGTCGAGCACTGCCCAAGCAAGCAGCGGATTGTCTGATTCCGGCGTCCACGGGGAGGCGATGAGGCAGCTGTCATCGACCCTACCGGCGTAGATCCGCAGGCCGTCGTCCCGCGCCGTCCCGCAGACGAAGCACGTCGGGAACCTGTGGTGCGTGAAGCCCACGTACCTCCGCGTCGCGACCTCGGCCGCCTCGAGCGTCGGTGCGGGCGGGGTCTGCGCCTCTACGGCGGCGGGCACGGCCGTGGCGATGACGACGCCGTCGCCGCTGAGCAGCGAAACAGAGCCGTCGTCTTCGCGCTGGCGCAGTAGCGGCACGCCCAACGGTGGCGGCTTACGCAGCGACACGCGCACCGCCGGCGCCTTAACCGCCGTACCCGCCAGACCACACGCGTAGCCCCCATTCGCGGAGTTCGGCGGGCCATTGAAGCGCCGATCGATCACGACCCAGTCGTTCACACCGTCAGCCGCCCTCGCTGTCGCTGCGCGCGAGCGCGTTCAGCGCACTGCGGCGGCCCACTTTGACGCGCCTGGGGACGACCATCATGACCTCGCTCATGCACCATCCGACTCCGCCATGCTACGTCGTCACCACCGGCCTCGCGCTCGCCTGAAGGAATACACATGCGACCGGATCGTCCACAAGGGACGACGCCCGTCGCACGCCGGGGTTGAACCTCCCAAGAGCGGGGGCGAGACGATCCCGACGCAAAACGTTGGTGAACTCGGGAGGGGCTTCAGACGATTCTCGTGCTCGGTGCGTTGTGGTGGGTCGTCACGTCGTCGGTGTGCGACGATCGCGCGCGTCCAGGTAGCGCTGCATCGCCACGCGCGACTCCTCGTCGTGTAGCGCACCAATCGTGATCTCGGCGTCGCGGAGGCTCTGGCGGGTGGGGTAGGCCTCTTCGACCACCGCGTTGACGAGCTGCTTGGTGTGACGGATGAGGAAACCGGGCTTGGTCGCAGGGAGGAGGCCGTGGTCTCGACTCCGGAATACCGCTCCCTGCCTCGGCCATCCGCCTCTGGTCCGCGACCGGACCGCTGCCAACAGCCTCGAGGTCAAAGCCGGCGCAGAACGCGGCACCCGTCCCCCGGACGATCACCACCTTGACGCCGCCCGCGGCGCCCACGAGCTCGGCCGCCGCGATCAGTTCTTCCAGCGCCTGGGGACTGAGGGCATTCAGTCGCTCCGGCCGGGCAAGCGTGATACGCGCGATCGGAGCGGCGAGGTCGAGCATCAGCGTCGCGAACTCGGTCATGACCTTAAAACCTAAAGCAAGCAGGTTGCACAGCACGGGCGGCTGCAGCCGATAGCCTGCGCTCCGATGGGTCTAGCGACCGCTCCTGCCACGACTGATGCGCCAGCGCTGCTCTTCCAGATGGGGCGGGTTGCGTGCCGGCTGCCGGATGTTGCCGCGATCTGGGGCGCACGGCGTCTTGATCCCAAGCTGCGGGAGGAGGTAATGCTCGCCGTCGCGCGAGCCAACGCGTGTCGCCTATGCACGCTTGCGCACCGTCGGTGGGCATTGGCCGAAGGCGTGAGCGACGCGGAACTCGCAGCGCTCGAGAACCAGGACGCCGAGCAGTTCGACCGGCGGACCTGGGCGGCGATCGCCTGGGCCGATGCGCGCGCACGTGCCGACCTGGGGCCTGTGCCCGCAGAGTTCGAGGACGAGCTCGCGCGGCACTACGGCTCGGCAGAGCGCGAGGACTTGGACCTGGTGACCATCGTGATGACGATCGCCAACCGTTCTGCCAACACCTTCGACGCGCTGCTCGGACGGTTGCGCGGCCGTCCGGTGCCAGGGAGCCGGCTGCTCGACGAACTCCTCATCGGCACCGGTGTTGCCCTGTCGATCCCGCCGGTGGCTGGATACCTTGCGGTGGTGCAGCGGCGGCATCGGGGCTGATGGTCGCGCCCGCTTCGAACAATTGGAGCCACAGTCCGCCGTCCACCATCCCGTGTTCGCGCGGGTATGGTCGATGATGAGCCGGCATGAGCCCGCGGAAATACGTCGCCACCGAGACGGGCCGCTAGCCGCGCTGTCCGGGCGAGTGATCAAGGTTGGCGCGGCCGCGGGCAGCAACCTCGCTCACCATCCACCCACCGTCGAAGAGGTCGTGGCCGTGGAGCCCGAGCCGTATTGCGCGAACGGGCACGTGCTGCGGCAGCCGCGCCGAGGTCCTGTGTGGGCCTCTGCACCGTCCACGGACCAAGCGCACGCATTAACCGAGCTGCACGGCCATCCGTGCAGGCGGCAGCGCGTCACCCTGGACTGGTGCGGGTAACAGACGCGCATCGCCGGCGAACGCGTACCCGTCGAGCTCACGCTCGCTGATGACTACGGCAGGAAACGGCTGGGGTCGGCACAGCCGCCAACTTGCCGTCACAATCGCCTGCGACACGCTCGCGCCGGACCTAGGCCGACCTATCACCGCGGGCGGAGACGCTTGTCCGGATCGACGCCGACCGCTGTGATCGCGGACTCCCTCGCGCTGCCCGCCTCCCCGAGCCGCACGGTGAGCCCCATCTTCTCGAGCATGCGTCTCATACCGTCGCCCATGTGATGTGCGACCACGGCTTCGACCTTGTGGTCGCGCAGGAAACGCGCAACGCGGGCATGGTGCGAGCCCTCACTGCCGGAGTCGTGGAGGCTGCCCCAGCCGACTTCGAACTCCTGCCAGTCCTCGATTCCGGCTTCGCCTACCGTCGCGATCACGACCCGATCTGCCCGCCCCCAGCGCGGGTCGACCAGACCTTCCGGGGTGACGGGAACGCAGACAACCATCTTCTAGCGGGGCGCCCTGATTTCGGTATCGTCGACCACGCGCCCATGCTACCGACCACCGGCTTCGGTTTCGACGCGGGTCGGTCGCGAGACGAAGGCCAGCTGTGTCCCACGCGAGACCAGCGTTGGGGCGTAGGAACGGCGGTTCGAAGCCGCCAGATCAGCACGCGCGAGCAACGCCTCGATCGCGACGCCCAGCGTCTCCAACGGCTGCTCTCTGGCCATCACCGACCCCTCCGAGACCCCACGCGAGAGCGCCCGGCACGCTGCCCATTGCGGCCGATCAAGTACGAGGGACATGCGGGTTGAGCTCAAGCGCCTCGCCGAGCAGCGCGCACGCTTGGGCGCCCGCGCCTCGACGAGCGAACGCGGCGAGCGCCCTGGTGTAGGTGAGTGAACCCGGGGGCGTTCCCGTGGCCGATTGATTGAGCAGCGACCTCCTTCGTGCCCAGCTGTGCCGGTGCTCGTGGTTGCACCAGCCGAAGAACCGGCGACAGTGAGCACGGCCGTGTTCGATGTCGTCAACCGGAAGCCACGAGCGCGGCTGGGATGGCGGCGAGGAGCGTGTCGTTCAGCATCCGAGACACGGAGTCGAGAGGTGCCCGCGCCGCTCGTGCGTCGTCGAGGACGCTCTCGAAGAACGCGAGGTATCCGCGGATCGCGAGCCGAACGAGCGGCGGCGGGGTCCTCATTCCGAGGTGGTTCTGCGAGATGCTCGAGATCACGGCCTCGACGAACCGTTGCACCGCCTTGCTGATCTCAGGGTCGGGTGCGGCGCGAGCCAGGCGGTAGATCCTCCAGGCGTCGCTCGGCTGCATCGCGTGCTCGATGATGCCGGCCTGGTTCGCGGAGACCCGCGGAGGTGATCTCGTCAAGCGAGAACTCCGCGAATCCGTGCCTGGCGACGACCGGCATCGCCGCCGTCGTCAGCTGTGCGTGGCCTGGCGCGGTCCTACAGCCAGTACCGTCGGCTGGTCGTAGCGGTCGATGCACTCAGTGCCGTGGCTCCGGCAGATCGCAGCGGGGTGTGGCGGAGGCTGCCGACGAGCGCCGCGGCGGCGCGGCCCTCGGGCTCCCGTCGACCCGACGGCGATGAAAGAGAGCTACGAGGAGCGATGCGGCGGCGAGCTCGCTGAGCTGTAGTCCGATGACTCGGAAAGCAGCCCGTAGGTGTGCCAGCGGTCGATCTCGACGAGCATGCTGACGCAGGGCTCGCGCTCTGGCCACGGCTCGTCCATGTAGCGCATCGACAGGCGGTCCATCACTTTCAGATCAGGGTCGTCCCACATCTCAACGACGCTGCCTGAGAGCGATACGTGCTGGTAGGGGTCCTCGCCGAGGATCGTCATCGCTACCCGGGGGTTCTGGCGGATGTTGGGAAGCCGGCGCGCGCTCGCATACATCGTGATCAGGAGTCTTCCCTGCTCGAGGTCGTACCAGCAGGCCGTCGTCGCCGGCGCACCGTCGCCGCGCACCGTCGCGAGCACCGCGATTCTCGGCTCGGCGAGGAACTGCTCGAGCTGAGGGGGAAGGCTCACCGTGTCAACTTAACTGAAAGCGCAGCCTGATAGAAGTGCCCGGCACCTTTCGACACGGGCGTGCCGTAGCCGGCGACTATGCGAGCTGCGGTTCGCCGCGAACGTAACGGATCGAGTTGACGATCACATGGAACCGGCTGCGCTCGCCGTGCGACCGATGTCCTAAATCCAGTCTCGCGCTAGATCACGAACGACCACACCCCTGGAGCCCACGGAACTTATCTGCCGTTTAGCCGCAACAATCGTGCACTGACGGTGCAGAAGCCGCAGCCGCCAGTGCGGTTCGGTGGGAGCGCGCCGGCGGGGATGCGACGCGCGATCCGGCACGGAGACGGGTTCATGGGCGCCGGCTCCCAGACGACCGCTCAGTTCGCTGAACAGATCAAGGTAGTGAGGGAGGAGCTGAGCGCATAGGGCCGCGAGCCCGACACGTTCCGGATCGGCAAACGCGTCTCCATCCTCCATGTCGAGGACGATGCGACACGCGGGCGCCAGCGACTCGAGGACGCGCTCACGCGACACTACGGCCGGGGCGGCTGGTCAGAACACATCCTCGCGGGCCCGGCCGACGCGTGTAGCGCCGGCATCCGTGCCGTGGAGGACGCCGGTGCGGAGCTGATTCTGCTCAACCCGCTCGTTGCACCGCGGCTTGGGCTCCATCGAGGCGCCCTGGAGCTGCCACAACCGCCCATCGAAGTTGACCTCACGCTCCGTCCAGCACGCCTTCATCAGCGCCAACGACTCGCTGAAGGCCGCGGCGTAGGACTGCGGGATGCCCGAACCGCATGGGCTTAGCAGATGACCGATGATCAGGCTAACGTGGCGGCGGCTCTGCCGCGATCCGCCCGCGGAAATATCGCTGCTGAATCGTCGCGCACGATACGCAGTCCGCCCCAGAAGGCCGGCCGGATCCTCGACCGCTACGAGGGCCGCTGGCGCGGCCCGGACGCGACCACTGGAACGTCGCCTTTCGGAGCCGACTACCACGATGTTGCCGCAAGCGAGAAGATAGATCGGGTAGAACGCGTTCAGCGGCTATCCGAGCCGTCGCCAACCTGACCGCCTCGAGCTGACCTGTGAGGAGGAGCATGAGCAACATGCCGATTGATCCGACCTTCTATCGCACCGCTGCCGAAGCGGCAGCGGCGCCCGCCGAGGAGCTCGCGTACGTCGTGGCATTTGACAGAGAGGGCACGCAAAGCGACGCAATGACCGTCGTCGATGTGAACCCCGCGTCGGATCGCTATGGGCGGGTCGTTGGCTGGACCGACGTCGGCCGCGGCCATGAGCTTCATCACTTCGGGTGGAATGCCTGCAGCAGCGCGCTCAAGCACGAGGGGCACGACATGACCGGCCTGGCTCGTCGCTACCTGCTAGTGCCCGGGATCCGGTCATCGGCGATCCACGTGCTCGATACCCAGCCGGATCCACGCAACCCCGTCCTCGTGACGACGATCGATGCGAGTGAGCTGTCCGAGAAGGCAGGCTACTCGCGTCCGCATACCTCGCACTGCGGGCCCGACGGAGTCTTTTTGACGTGCCTCGGCGGACCGGAGGGCAACCCCGACGGCCAGACTGGGATCGCGCTGCTGGACCATCAGACGTTCGACGTCGTCCGCGCGTGGGAGACCGATCATGGTCCGCAGCGTTTGTCCTACGACGCGTGGTGGCACCTCAACGCCAACGTGCTCATCTCCAGCGAGTGGGGCACACCGTCGATGATCGAGGACGGCGTCGTCCCGGAGCTGTTGCTCTCCCAGCAGTACGGTCATGCACTGCATTTTTGGGACCTGGCCGAAGGCAAGCACCTGCAGAGCCTGGACCTGGGGGCCCAACATCAGATGGCGCTCGAGGTCCGGCCGTCGCATGATCCGGACGCGACTTGGGGGTTCCTCGGCGTCGTGGTCAGCACCGAGGATCTCTCCGGGTCGGTGTGGCGCTGGTTTCGTGACGGCGCAGAGTGGAAGATCGAGAAGGTGATCACGATCCCGGCCGAGCCGGCGGATCCGGATCAGCTGCCGCCGTTGCTCCAGCCGTTCGGCGCGCTGCCGCCGATCATCACCGACATCGACCTCTCGGTTGACGACCGGTTCCTGTACGTCTCCTGCTGGGCGACGGGCGAGATCAAGCAGTTCGATGTCACCGACCCAGCCCACCCGAAAGAGACCGGATCGGTGCAGCTGGGGGGTATCATCCGGCGGGCGTCGCACCCGTCCGTTCCCGATCTCCCGCTCTCGGGCGGCCCGCAGATGGTGGAGGTCAGCCGAGACGGCCGACGCGTGTACTTCACCAATTCGCTGTACGGGTCCTGGGACGACCAGTTCTACCCGGACGGGGTCGGCGCGTGGATGGCCAAGCTCGACGCAGGCCCAGACGGCGGCATCACCGTCGACGAGGCCTTCTTCCCACACGGCGACGAGTTCCGCGGGCGGCGTGTCCATCAGATTCGCCTGCAGGGTGGCGACGCCTCATCGGATTCCTACTGCTACCGCTGAGGGCCGCGCGCATAGGATCGAGAACTCAACCCACTCACCCCGTCCTCCAAGTAAGTAAGCGGCCTAGCCAGCGTCGACAGGGGCATCCGACGGACGCGAGATGTCTTGTCCGTCGTGGGAGCGGCAGTCTGCGTCTGTTTCGTCGCGGCGCTTGCCTTGCACGCCGCGGGCCTCGGCTCGCGAGGCCTCCCATTGGGTAATCCGATCGCGCGATCGGGCTACGTGGTCGCGATCGCCTGGTCGCGAACACGGTTGGTTGTCGCGGGCCGGCGTGGGGGTGCGAGTGATAGTCGTGGCCGCCGAGGCGATAGCTCTCCGCGCGAGCTGGTCGGCCGAGCGGCCACGACCGCGTCGGTGGGCATGGAGGCGGTCGGCCGGCTCCGGCCGGGTCGCCCGCTTGACTTCTGATGAGGCTTGGGTAAGTCTTGCCGCGAAGTCGCAGCTGATGCCTCCGGGGTAAAGCGGGCAGCCACCCCGGTCGTAGCTCATGCGTGTGGAACGCGGGAACCCCGTCGAGGCCCGGGCAGCAGGTGTTGTCCGGTAAGCCGACCGTGAGGAGGGCTCAATTCCTCGGCGGGAATCGGATGACCGAGAAGCGAAATGCCGGTAGCGGAAACGCGATGGGAAACCCGGGACAGGATGGCCGTCTCCTCCAGGCGGTCGTGTAGGATAACCGGCCGGATACGGACCCCGGTGGTCCGGCCCGAAAGGGCGCTGACGCGGTCAGGTGAGCCTGTGAGGAAGAAGATGACCGAAGCCCCGGAACCGACGGACAAGTTGGACGCCACGACCAACGTCGTGGTGAACGGACCAGAGGGCGCGCCCTTTGACTGGCGCTAGGTTGACTGGCGGCGGGCCGAGGAGAGGTACGACGGATGCGGCAACGGATCTTCACGGCATCGCAGGCGGGGGACCTCGCAAGGGTCCGCCCGTTGCAGAAGTTGATGCTGCGGTCGCGCACGCTGATCAGCGTGCGGCGGGTGACCGAGCGCAACGCCGGTCGTCTGAAGCGGACGATCCCTCATCCGGCCGCCATCGTCAAGCCAACGATCGCCACGGCGCACCGATGACGCGGGCGCGGTCACCGGCGCGAAGGCTCCTTATGTCAAGTGCCAGGCGCTGCGGAGTTGAAGTCCGCCGCTGCGAGAACGCACCCGATAGGCAACCGGCAGGCTGCTGCGGCATGGGAGGACACCCACCCGACCATTGCGGTCCGCGAGGTCGGATGGGGCCACGGGGTTGCCCAGCTCTCCCCCTCCTCGTCGGAGTGCGGCCGCGAGGTCGCCGATCATGCGGTAGATGATGTCTGAGAGGTGGCGCTTGAGGATGCACCGGGCCTCCTTCTTGGTGTGTCCGTTGGCGGGCACGCCTGCGTAGCTGCGCTGGGCGGGCGGCTCGAAGCGCAGCTGGGTGACCCGCCATCCGGTGAAGGATCGCGTTCACCCGCCGGTTGCCGCCGGGGTTGTAGCGGCGCCGTACCGGCTCGCCATCCCCCTCGGCGGTCGAGGCTGGCAGCGGCGCTGAGCCGTTGAGATCGAGCCTGCCGGGCCGACGCGCGGGACGTTGCGGGTGGCCTGCGTCGACGCGCGGACCTCAGGTGGGCTGGAGGATCGCGTCGAGCTCTTGAAGCTGGCGGCGCACGCTGCCGCAGACCTGGTCGCAGAGCTGAAACACGCTCGGATCGCTGATCGAGTATCGGGCGTGGTTGCCGTCTTTGGCGCGGGCGACGATGCCGGCGTTGTGGAGGATGAGGAGATGCTTTGAGACGTTCTGCTGGGAGACGCCGAGCTCCCGCTGGAGCTCTCCCACGGTCGCGGGTGCTTCGCGGAGCTGGTCGAGCAGCTTGATTCGCATCGGCTCGCCGAGCACTCGGAAGCGCTGCGCGACGAGCTCGATCAGGGGCTCGGGAAGGGGGTGCGCAACGGGCGGATCCGTGCTCATCGAGATAAGCGTAGCACAAACGCACAGTGGTGCAGTTGACAGATCTGGGGCTCGGCGCTATGCTACACCAATCAACCCGCTTACAGTTGTATAGAAGTATGCCGATGACTAACCCAGAGGCCAGCCGACACGTGCAGCGTGCACGTCCTCTGAACCTCATGAGACCTCCGACAGACAAGGAATCCGCGATGGACGCGATCCAACACCTCACCGATGAGACGTTCGGCGACACCTTGGCAGCGCCGGGCGTCACCGTGATCGACTTCTGGGCCGGCTGGTGCGGCCCGTGCCGGGCGATGGCGCCCCAGTTCGAGAAGGCCGCCGGGCTCCGCCCGCAGTACCGCTTCGCGAAGGTCGACGTCGATGCCGAGCCGGAACTCGCGGCGCGTTTTCAGATCCGCTCGATCCCGACGCTGATGGTGCTGCTCGATGGCGAGCCGGTGGCCGCGCAGGCGGGCGTGGTCGCGGCCGACGCGCTGGTGAAGGCGCTGGACCGGATCGCTGACGCGGACATCCCGGCGCAGACCGGGGCGCAGGCCGCATGAAGCCCTCGAATCGCTGGCCGCTCGAGCGCGTGCTGTTCGCCCTGGCTGGGACGATGACGCTGCTCTCGGCCGTGCTTGCTGCGGTGATCTCACCCTGGTTCTTGCTGCTGACGGCGTTCGTCGGGGTCAACCAGTGGCTGTACGTGCTCGTCGGCGCGTGCCCTGCGTCTGTCGTGCTGCGTCGGGCGTGCGGGCTGCGTTCCGCCATCTACACCGACGCACACAAGGAGGTGCGGGCGTGATGCCGCACAAGATCGGACCGATCGGCCGCCTCGGCCGCTACACCGCGACGCACTTCAGGGTGGTCGCGGTCGGCTGGCTAGTCGTCGCGGTCGTGCTCGGCTTCTTTGCCCCGCGTGTGGAGACCGCCCTTTCCGGCGCCGGTTGGGAGACGACCGGCTCGCAGTCGGTGCAGGCCCGCAATCTGATCGACAAGAACTTCCACGGGCTCTCGAGCTACGCGCTGATGACCGTGATCTACTCGCCGACGAAGACCGTCGCCGATCCCGCGTTCCAGCGCGCGGTCGCGAATGTCGAGCGCACGCTGCGCGCAGATCGGGCCGTCGCCTCGGTGATCGCTCCAGCCCCGGGCGTCTCGATTTCGCGTGACAGGCATACCGCGATCGTCCAGGCCGGGGCGGCGAAGAGCTCGAACGGGATGGTGGCCGCCGCCGACAGCCTGAAGGGGAAGCTGCACGGGCTCTCGACGGGCTCAGTGCGCGTTGATCTGACCGGAGCGTCGGGGATGTGGTCTGATTTCAACGCCGCCAACCGCTCAGCGATGCTCAAGTCCGAGGTCATCTCCTGGCCCGTGACGCTCGGCATTCTGCTGGTCGCGTTCGGCTCGCTCGTCGCGGCAGGGCTCCCACTGATGCTGACGATGCTCGGACTGCTCGCGGCCGCCGGTTCGCTGTATCTGAGCACGAAGCTGATGCCGGTCTCGATCTGGGCGATGAACTTCGCGCTGATGTTCGCGCTGGCCCTCGGGATCGACTATGCCCTGTTCATCGTGCACCGCTTCCGCGGAGCGTTCTTCGGCTCACACCTCTCGGCTGAGGAGGCCGTCGCGGTGACGATGGACACGGCCGGCAAGGCCGTTCTGTTCTCGGGCGTGACCGTGCTGATCTCGCTGACCGCGGTGATGCTCGTGCCGAGCCCCGCGTTTCGATCGATGAGCCTCGGGATCATGCTCGCGGTGATCTTCGTGCTCGCCGCGACGCTGACACTGCTGCCGGCCGTCCTGTCGAAGCTCGGTCCGCGCGTCGACAAGCTGTCCCTGAAATGGGTGCACTCCGGCGAGCACCGCTCACCGCGTTTCGCAGCGTGGGGCGAGCGACTGTGGCGCCGCCCCGTCGCGTACGGTGCGATCGCGCTCGCGATCCTGATCGGGCTCGCGCTCCCGGTCACGCAGCTGAAAACCTCGATGCCCTCGATCAAGGTGGTCCCAACCGGGGACTCATCGCGGGTCGGCTACAACCAGGTGCAGGCCGCGTTCGGTCCCGGCGCGACGGGGCCGCTTCAGATCGTGGCGCCGGCGTCGCAGGCCACGACCGTCGCGGCGATCGCCAAGCGCGACGCGGGGGTCGCGGCGCTGATGCCGACCCAGGCCAGCGGCGGCTACGCGCTGATCACCGCGGTCCCGACGCAGGACCCGTCCAACCCGGCCGTTGGCAGGACGATCGACCGGCTGCGCGCCGCACTCCCCGCGAACGCGCTGGTCGGCGGCGCGGTCGCCGAGAACCACGACCTCCAGAACGCCCTTTCGGCCAAGACCCCGCTCGTGATCGGCGTGGTTTTGGCTCTCGGGTTCCTGCTGCTGCTCATCGCGCTGCAAGCGCCGCTGCTCGCCGCGGTCGGCGTGCTCACCAACCTACTCGCCACAGGCGCCGCGTTCGGCGTCGCCAAATGGGTGTTCCAGGATGGCGCCCTGCACTCGCTGCTGGGTTTCCAACCGCAGGGGTTCCTGGACGCCTGGGGGCCGGTGTTCTTCTTCGCGATGATCTTCGCAATCTCGATGGACTACACGGTGTTCCTGCTCTCGAGCGCGAAGGAGCACTGGGACCACAGCCACAACCCCAAGGACGCGATGATCGGCGGGATCGCGCACTCCGGGCGCGTGATCTTCGCCGCTGGCGCGGTGATGGTCGCGGTGTTCTTCACGTTCGCGCTGTCGGGCCCGCTGCCGCCGAAGGAGATGGGAATCATCCTCGGCATCGCGGTCCTGCTGGACGCGGCGCTGATCCGACTGCTGCTGCTGCCGGTGCTCCTGCGGCTGATGGGCAAATGGGCCTGGTACCTCCCGCGCTGGGCGCACCACGTGCTCCCCGACGTCACCTTCGGACACGCATAAAACAGGAGAACGGTCATGTCAACGGCAAATCTGGACCTCTGGCAGACCGAGTGGTGCCCAGCCTCGCACCGCGTTCGCCAGCGGCTGACCGAGCTCGGCCTGACCTACATCGCCCATCAGGTCCCGGTCGACTCGAGCGAGCGCGCGGAACTCGAAGCGGCGACCGGTCAGCGGACGATCCCAGTCTTGGTCACGGCTGACGGGGAGATCGTCGGCGACGAGGCGGCGATCATGAGCTATCTCGACAATCACTACCCCGAGCCGCCAGATGCGATGACCCAGCGTCACAAGGCGGCCAAGGCAAAACACAAAGAACTGGAAAGAGCATGTCCAAAGTACACAGCCGCTACACACTGAGCACGACTACCGAGCTACGGTTCGCCGACGCAGTCGTCCGGGTCCGAGAGGAGCTTGCGGCCGAGGGGTTCGGCGTGCTCTGCGAAATCGACGTCCAGGCGACGCTGAAGCAGAAGCTCGGCGCCGATCGCGACCCGTACCTGATCCTCGGCGCATGTAACCCGGCACTGGCGCACGCGGCGCTCGAAGCCGAGCCAGAGCTCGGCGTGCTGCTGCCCTGCAACGTCGTCGTCTATGAGGCAGACGGGTACACGCACATCGCGGCGGTCGACGCCGAGCAGATGCTCTCAATCGTCGGCAAGGACGAGCTCACCGCAACCGCGACCGAGGTTAGACGCCGGCTCGCGACAGTCGTCGAACGCGCCGGGAACCCGTAGACAATGCGCACCATGGATAGCGCCGATTGGGACCAGCGCTACGCCGGACGCGATCTCCTCTGGACGAGCGAAGCCAACCGCTTCCTCGTCACCGAGGCGGAGTCGCTCGCGCCGGCGCGCGCGCTCGACCTCGCCTGCGGTGAGGGACGCAATGCGGTGTGGCTTGCGGAGCGCGGGTGGCACGTAATGGGCGTGGATTTCTCAGAGGTCGGGATCGAGAAGGCCAGACAGCTCGAGGGCGCGCGCGGTGTGCACGCTGAGTGGATCGTCGCCGACCTGCTCGACTACCAGCCCGAGGCACACGCGTTCGAGCTCGTGATCGTCTTCTACCTCCAGGTGCCTCGAGAAGAACGAACGCCGATCCTCCGGGCCGCCGCCCAGGCTGTCGCCCCGGGCGGTGCGTTCCTGCTCGTCGGACACGACAGCAGCAATATTGAGAACGGATACGGTGGTCCGCAGGATCCCGCCGTCCTGTACACCGCCCAAGACGTCGCCGATGACCTCGACGGCGGCGGCCTGAGAATCGAGCGGGCCGAAACGGTGCAGAGGCCTGTCGACACGCCCGACGGACGACGGATCGCAGTCGACGCGCTCGTGCGCGCATCGCGTCCTCTGGGTCCTCCGGCGTAGGGGTCACGCTGGCGGGCCGGCGCTGGAGCCGGTCGGCCGTTCGGTCGTCGGGCGACCAAGATGGGACAGGTCGCCTCATGGAGCAGCGCTTCGCCCGTACTGCCGAGCAGCAGTCGGGCCACCGGCCCCCAGCGTCGTGATCCGATCACGATCACGTCGACCCTCCCGCTGAGGTCGAGTAGCGCATCGGCGGCCCGGCCACGCTCGACGTCGATCTCCGCGTTCTCGTCCGCCGACTGGGTCGCCGCGTGCGCGCCCATCGAGGTACCTCTCAGTGACGCAGCTCGTGCCTTCGGTGCCTTGCTGACGGTAGAAGGCTCGACGTAGTCCCAGAAGTGGTTCGGCCTCCCCGCTGCGAGCGCCGCCGCCTGCTGGGTCTGGAATGTCTGCGGATCGCGGGTCGCCGTCTCGAGCGCGGTTACGATGATCGACACAGCCCTGCAGAAACGGAACGTTCAGTTTCGATACACTGGAGCGACCGCGAACATTTCGGGTGCCGGCGAGCAAGGAGCGACGCATGCCACAAATGCAGCTGAAGACGAAGATGCTGGGAAACACGGGGCTCGAGATCACGCGACTCGGAGTTGGCGCCTGGGCTATCGGGGGCGGTGGCTGGGAGTTCGGCTGGGGCCCCCAGGAGGACGAGGTGTCGATCGGCGCGATTCACCGAGCGCTCGAGCAGGGCGTCAACTGGATCGACACGGCCGCCGCGTACGGCTTCGGTCGCTCCGAGGAGGTCGTCGGACGTGCGCTGCGCGAGCTTCCAGCGGCGGAGCGCCCGCTCATCTTCACGAAATGCTCGCTGCTCGAGGGGCCGAGCCGACGCGTCGTGCACAACCTGAAGCGCGATTCGCTGCTGCGTGAGGCGGAGGCGAGCCTCGCGCGCCTCGGCGTAGACGCGATTGACCTCTACCAGATCCACTGGCCGAATCCCGAGCCGGACATCGAAGAGGGCTGGTCGGCGCTCGTCGAGCTCAAGGAGCGTGGTCTCGTTCGCCATATCGGCGTGTCGAACTTCGACATCGAGCAGCTGCGCCGGATCGCGGAGATCGCGCCCGTCGAGACACTCCAGCCCCAGTACTCGCTGATCGAACGCGACATCGAGCCCGAGCTGCTGCCGTACGCCGAGGAGCACGGGATCGGCGTGATCGTCTACTCGCCGATGGGGTCGGGCCTGCTCAGCGGCGCGATGACGAGCGAACGGATCGCGCGCCTACCCGACGACGACTGGCGCAAGACCGATCCACGCTTCCAGGAGCCGCTGCTGTCCGAGCACCTCGCCCTCGTCGAACGAATCCGTCGGGTCGCCGAGCGCCACGACACCACCCCCGGAGCGGTCGCCGTCGCCTGGACGCTCTGCAACTCCGCCGTCGATGGAGCGATCGTCGGCTTCCGGCGGCCCGACCAGGTCGACCCGATCCTCCCAGCCGCTGAGCTCGACCTCACCGACGAGGACCTCGCGACGATCCTCGGCGACCAGCGCTGACGGCCGCGCGCCGGTGCCTGCGGACGACCGACCTCGGCTCCGGCAGCCGGGGCGCCCGCGCAGCGAGCGGGCGCGACAGGCGATCCTGGCCGCGGCCGCCGAGCTGCTGCTCGTCGACGGTCTCGGCGCCACGAGCATGGACGCCGTCGCCGAGCAGGCCGGCGTCAGCAAGGCGACGATCTACCGCTGGTGGCCGACCAAGCAGGCGCTCGCGCTCGACGCGATCTACGACGCCTGGTCGGCGGATGTCGGGGCGGCACCGGATACCGGCGCGTTGCGGAGCGACCTGCTGGCGCTGCTGCGGCCGTGGGTGCGGCGGGTTACGCAGCGGCCGTACGCCCGCATTGTCGCCGCGCTGCTCAGTGCCGCGCGCAACGATCCGGCATTCGCCGAACGGTACGTCACCCGGTTCGTCGAGCCCCGGCGCGAGCCGGCGCGGCGGCTGTTTGGAAGGGCGATCGAGCGCGGGGAGGTGTCGCCCGACATGCCGGTCGAGGCGGCGATCGACATGGTCTGGGGCCCCCTTTACCACCGCCTGCTGCACGGGCATGCGCCACTCGACGACCGGTTCCTGTGCGACGTCGTCGACCTCGCCCTCGACGGGATCGCGCGATCGGCTTGACTTTCGACCTCGGCGACAATCACACAACTCAACATTTGTGTTATTGTAAGAACGCGGCTCGACACGCGTTGCTGTGGCCGTAGCACCCACGCGACATCCACAGGAGGACTCATGTTGTTCCGACGTTCGAAGTCGCTGACGCCCGCCGAGGCGATGGCCGCGGTGCAGCGCGGTGAACTGCAGCTGATCGATGTCCGCCAGTCGGCGGAGCTCAGTCACGGGCGAATTGCTGGTGCTCGGCACATCCCGCTTGGACAGCTCTCAAGTCGGCTTGGGGAACTCGATCCAAGCCGCCCGGTCGCACTTGTCTGTCATTCCGGCGCGCGCTCGGCCTTCGCGACCCGTAAGGCGGCGAGGGCCGGTCTTGACGCGGCCAACATCAGGGGCGGAGTGATGTCTTGGTCGCGCGCGGGACTGCCGCTGAAGTAAGCGCGCCGGGGTGCTGCGCAGCCGCGTGCACGTCGTCGCTCCCGCTCGGCCCACGGCTCGCCTGACACACGGTTTTTGCGCACTTCGCGTTCGGTCGCAGTGGTCTACTTGCGGCTGGTCGCTCGGTGGCCTCGGCGGATGATGTCGAGCATCTTCAGGTTGATCGCCGCGAAGCGCCAGAGCTGCCATGGGACGAACGTTCGCAGGAAGATCGTGAACCTTGTCGGCTTGGTGACGTAGCGGGTCTTCTCGTCGTCCACGTGGCTACTCCGGTATCAGGCGCCAGCCGGGGCGCAGGCGCGCCTTATAGATGAAGAGGTGGTGCAGCAGGATCTTGATCCAGTGGCCTGCGAGGCCGATCTCTCCGAACGTGAGGTCGAGGTCGCGGCCGTACTCGGGGTAGCGCTCGTAGTCAGGGACGATCGGATAGACCGTCATCGAGGCGGCGGTGCCGTTGAGCGGGTTGGCGCCGGCGGAGGCGACGCAGGCGGCGCCCATCTCCGCCATCGAGGCCGTGTGGGTTGGCGTGCTGGCGCCGCGGATCATGTCGACGATGTTCCGGGCGACCGCCTTGCCGATCGTCGCTGACGGCATCCCGGTTCGCGGCGGCGCCGGGGCTATCACGGTGCCGTTGGGGCTCTTGTGTGGGATGGAGATGGCGTGCGGAGGCGCGAACGCGATCCCGGCCGCGAACACGTTGCCGTACTCGGGCGACTGGTAGGTGCGCGGCCAGTCCGTCGGTCTCCACTGCTCGTGTGGCTTGTGGGTGTAGTCGGCGTCGACGCGCATGAACTCGTTGGGGAGGAACAGGCGGTCCGTGATCTCGCCGCGGTCCCGGCCGAAGGCCTTCAGGCCGACGCCGGAAAACGGTGGTAGCAGCATCGCAAAGTCGAACTCCTGCTCGCCCTGCGTACCGTCCAGGGTCTCATAGAGCACGCGGCCGGGCTCGACCTTGTGGACATGGGCGCGCGTGATCCAGTCGATTCCGCGCTCGGCGAACAGAGACGCGTTGAAGATGCTGCTGGGGGTGACATAGCCGGCGCGCTTCAAATGCATGCCGCCCATGCCGAAGTCGCCGAGCTCGTACTCATTGGTGATCCAGGTGATCTCGGCGCGGTCGCGCACACCGCGCTTGCGCAGCTCGAACTCGAGGTTGACGATGTACTCAAACGCCGCACCCTCACACGTGCAGGTGCCGTGCCCGACGCCGACGAGGAACCGGCGCCGCTCGCCCCGCCGCATCCGCTCGACCTCCTCTGCGAGCGCCGCGGCGGCGTGCGCCGCGTGATCGGGCAGGCACACAGACAGGCTGTTGCCGCCGTCCGGCCCGAGGCCCTCGGTCTTGTCGAACCGCAACGCCGGGCCGGTCGCGTTGATCAGGAAGTCGTAGGACACCTTTGAGTGCGTGCCGTCCGCGGCCTCGGCCGTGATGTAGGCAGTGCGGTTGTCCTGGTCGCCCTCGGGGTGGATCTCGCGCGCGGAGGCCTGGACGAACTCGATCCCCGCGCGTTCGTAGACGGCTGCGAGCGGGAATGTCACTTGCGCTGGCTTCATCAGCCCGACCCCGACCCAGATGTTGGATGGCACCCAGTTGTAGTCGGGCCTGGGGGAGACGACGGTGACGCTGTCGTCACGACCGAGCCAGCTGCGCGCGAACGTCGCGGCGGTGTGCCCGGCAACGCCCGCTCCGAGCACCACGACCCGGCTCACTGCGACCGCCGCCCGTCGGCGTCGATCGACACGAGCTCCACGGCTATTGCTCCGTCCTCGGGCCGTGCGTGGGCCAGCATTCGCATCGCTCCCGTAACGCTAGCCGAGCGTGACCCAGCTTCATCGGGGAAAACTACGGTTCGGCTCGCCGGCCGTCACCGGTCATGTCCGCTTGCGAATGTGAGCCAGTCCGCGAGCTCCTGGAGAGCGATCGGGTTGACGTAGTAGTTGACGAACAGGCCGTGCTTCTCGCTCTCGAGTATCCCGGCAGCTCTGACGCTCGTCATGCCGCGGCGGCGAGCAGTTCCTTGACGTGCTCGACCGTGGGGACGCTGTCGGAGAAGGCAAGGTGTCCGTCGATCGCGAGCGCCGGCGTTGACATCACGCCAATGCGCGCGCCAAGCCAATCGCGAGCCGGCTGAACCCGCCGGTCGCCGGGCGCGCGGCACTCCGGCCTCAGGCTGCCTGATCGTGTTCCTCGGGGAGGTGCTCGTGGAAGCTCATGCCGGCTTCGATTGCGCGTCTGACGGGGCAGGTCTCGGCGGCGCGCAGGATGCGGCGCACCTGCTCGTCTGAGAGGTCGTCTGGCAGGTTGATCGTGACGTCGAAGTGCCGCGGCGTGGAAGTGTTCTGATACAGGACGTCGACGCTGAGCTCGGCGAGCGCCCAGTCCTTGGTGCGAGCGTATGTGCGGATCGTGGTGGCGATGCAGGCGGCGAGTGCTGCCGGCAGCAGCTCGTGCGGCGCCGGGCCGCGGTCGGTGCCGCCGAGTCGTGACGGCTCGTCGGTGATCAGGCGGTGGCGTCCGTCGATCAGCACGTCCTGGCGCAGCGTGTCACCCGACGAGTGTGCGGTTGCGGTGAGACTCATGGTCGTTCCTTGGTGGCGAGATGGTCCGCGAGATCGTCGAGACCTCCGTGGATGGGGTAGTAGTAGGCAAACAGCCCTTGTTTGCGGCAGCCGATGACGCGCGCGTCGCGCAACACCTTCAGATGGTGGGCGAGCGTGGGCTGGGAGACGTCGAACAGCGGCAGCAGCTCGCACGGGCATAGCGGCTCGGGGTGCGCGCTGAGCACGTCGAGCAGCTGGATGCGCACCGGGTCGGCCAGCGCCTTGGCCAGCAACGCCAACCGCTGCGCACGCGCCTTGCCGATCGCTGTCGGCGCGGGCGTGGCGATCCGTCGCTGGCCGGCGGCCAGCTTGCGCCTGGGGCTCAGCTGCGACCCTGCTGCCATCACGCCTCCGGGGCGAGCAGGCGCTTGACGCGCTCGAGGTCGGGCACGCTGCCGGACATGACGAGTCGGCCGTCCACGGCGAGTGCTGGGGTGCTCATCACGCCGAGTTGCGCCATCTGCGCGTAGTCGGTGATCTTCTCGACGCTGGCGTGCAGGCCGAGTGCTTCGACGGCCTCGCGGGTGATGACCGCGAGCGCTTCGCAGCGCTTGCAGCCGGGGCCGAGGACTTGAATCGTGGTGGTCGCTTGGGTGGACATTGTTCGTTCTCCTGGCCGGGTTAGAGGATGAAGTTGAAGAGCAGGCCAATCGCGATGATCGAAACCGCGACGGTCGCGGTCCAGATCGCGATCAGCTTCACTTTCAGCACGCGCCGCAGCAGCACCATCTCGGGCAGGGAAAGCGCCGTGACGGCCATCATGAACGCGAGCACCGTGCCCATCGCGACGCCCTTGGCGTGCAGTACTTGGATCAGCGGGAGCACGCCGGCGGCGTTTGAGTACAGCGGCACACCCATCAGCACGGCGGCGGGCACAGCCAGCGGGTTGTTCTTGCCGGCGATCGAGGCGAGCGCGTCGGCCGGCACCCACCCGTGGATCACGGCACCGACCGCGATCCCGACCAGGAGATACGGCCAGACCCGACCGAGGATGTTGCGGACCTCCCTTCGCGCGTACGCGAAGCGGTCAGAGAGCTGCAACCCGGCGGCCGGGTCCGCGCAGCTCGGCATATTCGTCTCGAACACGAACGGCTCGACGTAGCGCTCAAGGCGCATCCGTCCGAGCACAGTGCCGGCGAGGATCGCGATGAGCAGCCCTGAGGCGATGTACAGCGCGGTGACGGCGAAGCCGAACATGCCGAACAGCAGCACGATCGCGACCTCGTTGACCAGCGGCGAGGCGATCAGGAACGACAGCGTCACGCCGAGCGGCACGCCGGCGGAGACAAAGCCGATGAACGCCGGCACCGCCGAGCACGAGCAGAACGGGGTCGCGACGCCGAGCGTGGCCGCAAGCACGTTGCCGACACCCTCGCGCTTGCCGCCCAGAAGCGCCCGGGTGCGCTCGACCGACATGTAGGAGCGAAGCACCGCGACCGCGAACACGATGCCAGCCAGCAGCAGCAGGATCTTGCTCGTGTCGTAGAAGAAGAACCGCATTGAGCTGCCGACGCGAGCGTTCAGGTCAAGCCCGGCGACGCTAGAAAGCAGCCAGTCCCACAGCGGCGCCAGCGCCTTGATCGCGGCGTCCAATAGCACCACCAGCGCCAGCACCCCGCCGGCCAGCGTCAGCAGCGAGCGCCAACGGCGCGGACGTGCGGCTGCGGGGAGTTGGGCTGTGGCTTCGGAGGTTGACATTGCGTGGCTCTTCTATCGACACTCGTCAATACAATAGCCCCGCTTGAGCCCGCTGCTAAGGGATTGGCACAACTGTGCGGACTGGCACTGATGCCGATCCGTCTCAACTACGTAGGACCAGCTCTGTGAGCATCCGGACCAGGTCGCGCGTCTGGACGAGCTGCTGGTGCGCGAGCTAAGAGTTGCGTGCGCGAATGCCGACAAACGTAAGGTCAAAGCGCAATCCGGCCACGATCCGAGAGACATTCAGATGAGCAAGCAGAACGCGAAGAAGTCTGCAGGCAAGAGAACTGGCGCCGTGCCGCGGGGCGCCGACATAGCGGGGCGGGCGACGCGCGCGAAGCAGGTTGCGAGATGGCTGGCGCTCGCGCTTGTCGTTCTCGGCGCGGTGATCCTGGTCGCAGGGCTCGGCGGCCATTCGACCAAGAGCACGGCCTCGACCGGATCACCGCCTGCAGCCGTGCAGCCAACGGCTGCGGCCGGCGCGATCGCTGATGTGGCAGCGGGACGAGCGACCTTGATCGACGTCCGCACGCCCGCCGAATTCGCCGCCGGCCACGCCACCGGGGCCGTCAACTTCGACGTGACGAAGATGGAAGCCGGTCAACTGCCCGCGGTTGCCAAAACCGCGCAGATCTACGTGTACTGCCGAACGGGTGTCCGGGCAGGGATGGCGCAATCGATCCTTCAGCGCGCCGGTTACACCGATGTCCGCAGTATCGGCGGCCTCGGGGATTGGGTTACCGCCGGCGGACCGACCGCCTAGCCAGCTTCGAAGCGCGACTGCTGCTTCGGCCCCGGGTACGCTGCGGTGCGTTGCAGGTGGCTCCGCACCTTCCAGATCCGTGGCGCGCCGCCCGCCGGCTGCTCCTGGTCTGTATTTATCGGAGCGGACACCAACTCATATGAACTCGCAGGCTGGCTGACGCGCTGAGCTAAGGACTGGCCGCGCCATGGACTGAGCGGCGGCGAGCAAGCCAGCCCCCACCGAGGAGCAGTGCACCGGCCGCTGCCGGCAGCAGTGCGGAGATGCCGCGATAGACGAGCGTGCCCGCGAGCGCTGCATCGAGTGGGGCGCCAAAGTGATGCAGGACAGCTGGGATCGCGGCCTCGACGGCACCGAATCCGCTGGCTGCAACGGTGCCGCGACGCGGTTGATCCGCAGGCGGGCGAGCAGGCGCATGGTGCGCTCGGCGGTGGCCGGACGGGAAGCCATCCTCGCGGTGAGGCCGAGCAGCACCAGGACTGCAACCGCCGCCAGCCACCACAATCCCGCCTCTTTGAGCCCGGGGTGCTGTCGGGCGAACGCGACCAGGAACGCCACTGCCCCGATTCCGAGGAGGCTGCGGATGTTGAACCAGGCCGTGAACGCGATGATGAAGCGCGCTGCTCTGGCAGAGAGGCCCCCTCGTTGCAACTCGGCCGCGGCGAGCACGGCTCCTGGTGCGGGTGCCCCAGGAAGCACGTTTCCGAGGCCGAACAACAACATGTCGGTGCGCGCTGCACGCCAGAGCGAGATCTGGCCCTGAGCCAGTCGTCGCATATGCAAAGCAAGCAGCAGGTAGCCGGCGAGTATTGCCCCGAAGGCGGCGACGGTCCAGCCGGCTGTCACCCGTCCGACCGCATCGAGGACCTCATCGATTCCTCCCGAGGACATGAACACCGCGGTCAGGGCGGCGACGCCGAGCGCTGCGCCCAGGGCCGTCAGCAATGACCGCTTCAGGCGGGCGGGCTCGGGCGGATGGTCGCGCATTGAGACGACCGTACGCTCGCCAGGTGGTGCCGGCGACCGCGATCACTCCTACGTGGGCTCCGCTGAAGCTACGGAGCCTGCTCGCTGTTCGGCGATCTCCACACGGTCTCCACACGACTATCGCCGGGACTCCACGGCGAGAGACGATGCTGACCGGGCATCAAGAGAAAACCGATTGAAGGAGGCTTCAGATGCGCAAGCGGAGTGTCAAGATCATCCTCGCTACGGTCGCGGTCGTCGGAGTGCTTGGCGTTGGCGTCGCCGTGGCCGCCACAAACCCGCCGTCGTCCTGGGCCGGCCATGGCCCGTACGCGACCAACACCGCGACTGGTACCCAGGACGCCGTTCGCGATCGGGTGCGGGCGCGCGACGGCACCGGTCCGCATCACCCTCAGGCTCAGAACGGGACGCGGCAGGGATTTCGCCTGCGGGACGGCACTGGGCCGCGGCACGGCCAGCAGGGCGCAGGACAGGGGAACCGCGGCGCGGACTGCCCATATCGAAGCTAGTTGACGGACCGACAAATCAGAGCTGAGGGGTCCGCGAACCCGTGGACCCCTCGCATCTGTCCCTGCTGAGCGGGAGGATGAACCCGTGGCTGCGTTGGTGTTGGTCGTCGAGGATGAGCAGAAGATCCGCGACCTCGTGCGCCGCTATCTCGAGCGGGGCGGGCACGTCGTGCTGAGCACCGGATCTGGGGCGGAGGCGATCACGATGGCCGCCGATGCGCGGCCGGACCTGGTCGTCCTGGATCTCGGCCTGCCGGATGTCCCGGGAGAGGTTGTCGCGCGTGAGATCCGCGCGGTTGCCGACATTCCGATCGTGATGCTGACTGCGCGGGCGGATGAGCAGGACAGGATCGCCGGTCTCGAGCTGGGGGCCGATGACTACGTGACAAAGCCGTTCAGCCCACGCGAGCTCGAGCTGCGCGTCAAGGCGGTCCTTCGCCGGCGCGGCGGCGGCCCGGCGAGCGGGGCCCGGTCCTACGGCGGCGGCGTGCTGCAGATCGATGAGGACCGCCACGAGGTGATCGTGGGCGGCGAGCCGGTGGAGTTGACCCCGACCGAGTGGGGGGTGCTCTCGACGCTTGCCAGGGCCCCCGGGCGTGTCTACTCACGATACGAGCTGATCAACAGCGTGCGCGGCTACGAGTTCGAGGGCTACGAGCGCACGATCGACTCACATGTCAAGAACCTCCGCCGCAAGATCGAATCCGACCCGCAAAAGCCGACGCTGGTCGAGACGGTGCTTGGCGTGGGCTACCGGCTCGGCGTCAAGGCCGATGGCTGAACACGCTCGCGGACGATCGCTGCGCGCACGATTGGCGCTTGCGTTCATCGCCGTTGGCGTCCTGGCGGTCGCCGCGTTCGCCACGGTCATGCTGCTGACGACGACGAGCGAGACGAGCAAGCTGAGCGCAAGCGACCGTACGCGCGCCTCACGCGACGCGGTACGCGTGCTGGCCGACGCGTACCGCCGGGCGGGATCGTGGGCGAGCGCGGACTTGACCGCCGCACAGGTCGTGGCCGCGGACGCGGGCGCCGTCCTGTCGGTGCGCGCGGCGGATGGGCGGACGATCATCGCGGCGCCCGGCCGGGGACGAGGACGGGGCCAAGGTGCCGGTCCGATCATCCTCAGCGCCCCGGTCGAGGTCGACGGCCGTCAGGTTGGGACCTCCGAGTTGCGCTTCCCCTCGCAGCTCACGCACGCGCAGCGCGTGCTCCGGGACAAGCTGTTCGGCGCGGTGCTACTCGGGGCGGCGATCGCGATCGTGATCGCCCTGATTGGAGCAGCGCTCGTCAGCAGGAGGATCGCGGCGCCGCTGCGTCGGCTCTCCGGGGCTGCGCGGCGGCTGCAAGCCGGCGACGTCAGCGCACGAGCACAGGCCGGTACCGCACCCGGGGAGCTCGGAGAGCTCTCGGACGCGTTCGATGAGATGGCGGAGACCCTCGAGCGTGAGCGCGGCGCGCGCCGGCGCCTGGTGAGCGACCTCGCGCACGAGGTCCGCACCCCCCTTGCGATCCTCCAGGGGAACCTCGAGGAGCTGGTCGACGAGGTCGCCGAACCGACGCCCGCGCGGCTCGCCTCGTTGCACGAGGAGGTGCTGCGGCTCGGTCGCCTCGTCGAGGACCTCGATGCGCTCGCGCACGCCGAGGCGCCGGTCGCGGTCCTCGACCGTGAACCGGTCCAGCTGGCTGAGCTGGCCGCCGCGCAGGTCGAGGCCTTGCGCCCGCGCCTCGACGCCAAGGCGCTCAGCGTCGAGCAACAGCTCTCGCCGGTCAGCGTCCCGGGAGATCGGGCACGTCTCGGCCAGCTGATCGCGAACCTGCTCGGCAACGCGGTGAAGTTCTGCCCCGACGGCGGCCGGATCCGCCTGGCGCTCGATCTGCGCGACGGCTGCGCGCGACTCGCGGTCGCCGACAGCGGGCCCGGGGTTCCCGAGGCAGAGCGCGCCCACGTGTTCGAGCGCTTCTGGCGCGGGCGCGCCACCACGGGCACCTCGGGTTATGGGATCGGCCTCGCCGTGGCAGCGGAGGTCGCGCACGCCCACGGCGGGCGGATCGAGGTAGGGGAGGCCGAGGAGGGCGGCGCGCTGTTCACCGTCAGGCTCCCAACGGCATGACGCTCCAAGCTCCGCGGCGCAGAGGGATTCATTGCACGCGGTCAGAGCGCGCCCGAGCTGGCAACGTCGAGCGCCAGGAGGATCGCGCCGAGGCCGAACGTGACCCCAACACCACCGAGTACGGGACGATCTGCGATTTGTCAATGCGACCGCGCTCGCCGATTGCCGCTCGGACCCAGAACAGGAGGCTGAGCACCGCGAAGTACAGCCCGACGATCAGGTCTCCGATGTCCCATACACGGGTCGCACGAACGCTCGCGACGACCGCCGCGAGCCATGACAGGATCGCGATCCAGTCCCAGCCTCGCGTCGGGAGTCGGCGGGTCGACTCGGCGTCGCCGGCGACACGCCCGCCGCGCCGGGCGGAGCGTCCGTGCCGGCGCCGTCGCTGTAGGCCCGACTCGGTCACGCTTGTCCGCGCAGCAGCAGCCAGAGCACGAGGGGCGCACAGATCATCTTCAAGGAGAAGACAACGGCGGCCGCGGCGATCGTTCCGAGCGGCGATCGATCGCCGGCGACTGCGGCGAGAACAATGCAGCCGGTCGCCAGCCAAGCGAGTGCCGCGGTCCGAAACGACGGCCGTGCGGCGATCGTCCGGCGCCACCAGCTGAGCGGTCGAGCCCTGCCGCTCATTCGGCCCCTCGATCACCGCACTCGCTCGGGGCTGCGGTGATCGGTTCGAGGACAACGGCGGCACGACGCCGGACGACGCAGCGGGGGCAGTGCCGCGGTGTGAGACGGACCGCTCGAGCGGCGATCACGAGCCCGCAGAACTCGCACCGGAGCGCAGCCGGCTCACAGGTGGGGTCCCAGTTCTGTCGATCGGTCCTCGTCGAGGGGTCGTGCGGCATGGGCGTTGGTGCTCGGATATGACGAGGCGAACGGCCACAGCACGGCGCGCTGCTCATCGCTGAGGTCGCACGCCGCATCGATCACCGAGCGCTGCACGTCGCTTCGGACTTAGGCTCGCGCCGAGCTCGCGCCGCAGTGCGATCTCCGTTCGAAGTTCGTCAAGGTCCATGGCGGCTTCTGTCATCGGTGTGCGCTTCGCATCGGCGTCACGCACTGCGCAGTCTGGCGGCCGGGTCCGCGCCGCGCGATCCGCCGTCCGGCTAGAGCTTGGGCGTGTCTGCCGTCAGCCGACCGGGATACGCCGATCGGAGAAGCGTGGAGCCGGAACCGCCGGAATGACGCATCGCACCGTCGTGCCTGACCCCGGTTGGCTCGTGATCTCGAACGCGCCGCCGTATGCCTCAACCCGCTCCCGGCTCGAGGGAAGTCCGATGTGCCCGTCGAGGAGGGCGGCCAGTTGCTGCTCGGCGGTGAGCCGCGACCATCATCGGCGACCTCGAGCACCACGTCGTCCCCGCGGCTGCGTGCTGCTCGGCGATCGTCGCGAGCGCGCTTGACAAGTCGAGATGATCGAGCAAGTACGGATGGAGCTCGCGGACCGCGCTGCGCAGCTGACCGAGCGCGAGTCGCAGGGCATGTTCTGCGCGCTCGAGCGCGCTCGCGTCGCCCGCTTGGGCGTCGGCGAGATCCTGACGTGCGGTGAGCACGTTCTGGATCGCGTGGTCGTGCAGATCGTCGGAGAGCCGCTTGCGGGCGCGGTCCTCGGCGTCGAGCGCCTGTGCGACGAGCCGACCGCGCGCCGCCGCGAGGTCGATGACCCGCTGGCGGCGGCGGTTCAGCAGCGTCGAGAGGACGACCGCCGCGCACCCGACCCAGATCACGCACAGGCCCTGCGCAAGGGCCACGTCGAGTCGCTTCGTCGAGCTCGTTGCGGGGTGCGCGACTGCAACAACGAGATAGACGAGCCCGGTCGCGAGTGAGACGGCAGCCGTCCGCCTGGCGGAGAGGAGCAGCGCGGCGCCGAGCGGGAGCGCGAGGAACGCCGCCCGCAGCTGAGAGAACGCGCCCCCCGACTCCCAGGTCAGCGCACCAACGAGGAGCAGGTCGCATGTCAGCGTTACCCCCGCGGGAATCCGCGGGCCGCGCGGCCGCCAAGCGTCCGCCAGCATCACCGCGCTATAGCCGACCGCAACGACAACGACGAGATCGAAGTGGCGGGTGCCGACGGTCGGGTGAGCGACGAGGCGGTCTCCGGCGAACACGATCGGCAGCAGCGCCAGCCGCAGCACGGCGAGCGCACGCACCGCGGTTGAGTGATCGCCGCGATCGATGCCGCGCTCGCCACTCCGCGTCATCGCCGGCCCGTTGACGCCGACGGTGGGTGGTGTCATTCGAGCATCCCGCGGCGCATCGCCTCGGCGACAGCGGCGGCGCGATCGCTGACCCCGAGCTTGGGACGCCGGCTTCGGCAGCGAGCGATCAGCGCCTTAGTGCTCTGGCTCGGAAGTTCGCCGACGTATTCGGTTCAGGCGGCTTGCGCGGCGGGCGGGTCGAGCTTGTCGGCGAGACGGTCGAGGTCGGCGCGGGTGAACTTCCATTCGAATGGGGCGGCGATCTGTTCGTAGCGGCGGCCGAACGCGAGGAGTTGACGTTCGAGCGTTGAGAGGTCGGGGAAGTCGTTGGGGGTGAGGACTTTGCGCTGGACGATCGAGAAGTAGATCTCGGCCCGGTTGAGCCAGCTGGCATGGATAGGGGTGTGGATGAGGATCAGGTTCTTGTACCGGCGTTGGAGGCGTCGGATCGATTTCTGGCCGCGGTGCGCGGAGCCGTTGTCGACGGACGAGTCATAGTGCGCGGTCGGCCAGCGGCTTTTTGGGTTCGCTGGTGGTCACGCACCCGTTCCATCCACTTTTCGGGCAGCGGTTGGAGGTGCCATATGTGCGGCGGCACGGGGCAAGCCGGTTGTATGTCTGCGACGGCGGGCCGCTTGGCGGTATCGGGTTGCCGGAGGAGGCGACTGATCGTGGCCCCGAGCCTGCCGATCGTCCGCTGACGTTTGAGGTGTTGGTCGAGCTGGCGACGGTGGTCGCCGCGCTCGGCTGGCCGGCGGCCGGGGATGCGGCGTGATGAACAGCGCCGTGTTGTTGAGGCTGAGTCCGTTGGACGCGCGGGTGCTGCGCGCGACGGATCCGTTTCGCGAGCGGACCGCCTTGCGCGTCGCGCGGGCGGTGGGCTGCTCGGAGGATGTCGCGGCGAGTTGTCTGCGGCGCTTGCGCGGGCGGTTGCTGGTCGAGCCTGATGGCTGCCGCCCGACCGGCTGGCTGCGCACCGATGACGGCGATGTCGCGCTGGAGCACCAGCTGTGAGCCGGGGCGAGAAGGAGCTTCTGGTCTTGTTATCGAATTACTCACAGGCTGATGAGTGTCTCGGGACTCAGCGAGTTGAGCGTGCGCCAGCTGCTTGCGCGACGTCGGCGGCTGGCGACCGGATTGTCCGAGGTCGAGCGGACGTTGCGCGGCTCGTTGTTGCGCGAGGGACGTCGGTGCTCCAGCGAGGGGTGCCGCTGCCGGCGCGGCGAGCTGCACGGCCCGTACACCTATTTGGCGGTGTATGTCAACGGCCGCAGTCGCCTGATGTGTGTGCCGTCGGCCGTGACCGACCTGGCCGAGCAGCACGTGCAGGTCGCGCAGCGCAACGAGGCGCTGCTAGCGGAGATCTCGCATGTCAACTTGGAGCTGCTCAGGCGGCGGGCGTTGCGGTGATGCCAGGTGGCCGACGTCGGCGTCGAGGCGAGGATCGTGGTCGCGAACATGCTCGGCGCTGCAGTGAGAGTGGGCGTCGATGATCGGCGCGCAACAGAAGATCGCCAGCGCGCACTTGGAGCGCCTGGCGTTGATCTACCTGCGGCAGTCCGCGCCGCGGCAGGTGCGGGAGAACTTCCGCTCGACCGAGCGCCAGTACGCGCTCTCAGAGGAGGCGGTCAAGCTCGGCTGGCAGCCCGAGCAGGTGCTGGTGATCGATCAGGACCTCGGCCTCTCGGGCCGTTTCTCGGACAGCCAGGCGCGCGGGGCGTTCAAGGAGCTGGTCGCTCGCGTCTGCCTGGGCGAGGTGGGCGCGATCTTCGGCCTGGAGGTCTCGCGGCTGGCGCGCTCCAGTGCCGAGACCCAGCGGCTGCTTGAGTACTGCGGGCTGACCGACACGCTGGTGATCGACACTGACGGGGTTTATGACCTGCGCGATTTCAACGATCAGCTGGTGCTTGGGGTTAAGAGCCAGCTCTCCCAGGCCGAGCTGCACGTGATGGCAGTGCGCCTGCAGGGCGCCAAGCGACACGCGGCTGAGCGCGGTGAACTGCGCCTGCCGCTGCCAGTCGGCTACCTATACGACGATGAGGGCCACGTGATCATCGATCCCGATCAGGAGGTCCAGGCGGCGATCGCGGACGTCTTCGCCGCATTTGCGCAATTAGACTCGGCCCGATGAAGCGGCCGTCGGCCCATCTCGGGGAGATCATCCGCCGCCAGCGCGAGCTCAACCGGCTGACCTTGCGGCAGTTCGCCGCGATGGCTGGGATCTCGAACCCATACCTGTCCCAGATCGAGCGTGGGCTGCGGGTCCCCTCCGAAGCGGTCATCGACTCGATCGCCCGCTCGCTCAAGACGGACGCCGACGTCCTCTACGAGCAGGCCGACCTGGTCGTAGACGACGGCCCCGCCGAAGACGCGCGCACCCGGGTCGAGGCCGCGCTGGAAGCCGACCCGGCGCTGACCCCCCGGCACCGGCGAACCCTGATGGAGCTCTACGACCTGATGGTGCTCGCGGGTCCCGTGCCGCGGCTCCGGCGGCGCAACGGTTCAGGCGAGGGGCCGCCGCCGTAAACGAGCCCGGGCGGCCCGCCCGATGAACGTTCCCGCCGGAGCGGAGCCTCCAGACTCGATCGCTCCACGGGGCGGCGAGCTCGTGCACTGGTCCGGGTCCCTGCCCGCGTCCGGTTAGCCGGGCTACATGGCATTCACGCGCGCTGCACGGCGACATCGAGCGCGCGCGCAGCTCAGCGCGTGCCTGGTCGAGCGGATGATCGCTCGCCGTAGTCGCACGGCTCAGGTGCGCTGCTCCAATACGAATGCAGGTCACACGCGCAGCTCCGACTGCGCTTGCTCTATTGAGCACAGAGCCGAAAGCGGCGCTTGACGTACTGCGACTCCCATTACACATCGGTTGCGTCAGCGCGCGATAGTATCCTTACTTTGAGATAGGAGTAAGGACAGTGGATACGCGCGCGAAGATCACGTCTAAAGGGCAGGTCACGATTCCCAAGAGTGTGCGGGACGCGCTTGGGCTACACGAGGGGGACCAGTTGCTGTTCCGCGTCGAGCGGTCCCGGGCGGTGATCGCGAAGACTCCCGATTTCCTTGAGCTGGCCGGGACCGTTGCCGTTCCGGCCGGCAAGCGCGGCACGTCGTGGGACGAGATCGTGGCTCGGACGCGTCGTGAGCGGGCCGGACGGCGGCGCTGACGGCGTTCCTGGACACGAATGTTCTGATCCGCCATCTGACTGGCGATCCGCCCGAGATGGCGGCGCGTGCGACCGCGGTGCTCGCGGGCGAGGGGCCGCTGCTGTTGGCGGATCTGGTGTTGGCGGAGTGCGTGTTCGTGCTTGAGTCGTTCTACGAAGTCGGGCGGGCGAGGGTTGCGGAGCTGATGCGCGCGGCGATCGCGTTGCCGTCGATCGAGACGGTCGGGCCGTCTGTGTTGATGCGCGCGCTGGAGGTGTACGAGCTCGATCGGCTCGACTTCGCCGAGGCGTATCTGGTGGCGCAGGCCGAGGCGACGGGGATCGGTGAGATCGTCTCGTTCGATCGGTCGATCGACCGGGTGGCGAGCGTCAGCCGCCGTGAGCCGTGAGCCGCCGTCGAGTCTGGACCAGCGGTCGCGCACGTTCCGCTCCCGGTCGAGTCCTGCCTGTGGCGCCGACGCCGGCCGTATCCTCTGGGGTTGTGATGTTCACGTGTGCCGATACCCACACGTCAGGGAGCAAGTAGGGAGCAAGTGGCTGTGGCAAACAGTGGCAACGTGTGAGCAGCCCGACGCGCGGGATCGTCCGGAATCTCTTTTACTGGCGTCGTGCGGCAACGTGTGAGCGGTCGGGGTGGCGACCTTGCAAACCGGCACGTCCGGACGTTGGAGGTATGGCTGTGCCCACGTGCACCGGGGCACGTCGGTCTCGTGGACGCCTGCGCGCGTGTAGCGCCCAAAATCGTATTGGCACGGACACTGAGCAGCGATGCTGGTCAGCCGCTGGCTCGTGGTGCGCTGCCTGCACCTGGCGGCTCCGCGCCCGCGGCGCCGAGGACCACCGCGTCGAAGAACATGCCGATCATCAAGGCGGGGTGCGCGCCGACAAAGGCACTGACCGGCTCGCCGTCGCGAAAGACTGCGACCAACGGAAATGGTTGAGGCTGCGTATCGATCCGCGAGCGCTGGTTCTGCCTCGACGTCCACCTTGACCAGCTCGAGGCGGCCGGCCCGCTGCTGCGCCTCGGACTCGAGCGCCGGGCCGAGCATCCGGCACGAGCTGCACCAGGAGGCCCAGAAGTCGACCACGACCGGGAGTTGATACGAGCGCTCGAGCACGTCTCGTTCAAAGGTCTCGCCTGTCACATCCATCTGATCGTGGCTTTCTTCCCTGGGCTCAGTGCGCCACTGGTCGGCGACGGTGACGATCGAAGTGCAACACAGTACAGAGGGCAATGTCCGAGCACGCTCGTAATGAGCATGACTGCCCCGAGCGCGACTCCTTGTCGGTGGAGAGAAAGCGGCCCCTAACGAGCGCGGCAACATCGAGGAGCTGTCGATCAACCGGCCCGCACATCTGCTCGCACAGCTCGAGCACTCGCGATCCGCGATCCGGTCATGGACCGCGGTGCCGTTCCCTTGCCGCGCGGACGATCGCGGCGTTCGCCCCGCAGGAGCGAACCGACGTGGGGGTGCACGTACTGCCGAGCAAGCGCCGCGAAGCGAAATCAGGAGATGCGTCTGGTCGCGTGCGAACGTCTGACCGAGCTGGCGGCAGCGCCGCGACGGCGCGCTGAAGGAGCTTGGCCGGCCACGCGGGCGTAAGCCGAGCGATCGGCGCGACGCGCAGATCGCCGAGCTGTCCGAGCGTGCCGAGCGTGCGGAGGCCGAGCTGGCGAAGGCGCGGAAGGTGATCGAGATCCAGGGAAACGTCTCAGCGCTCTTGGAGCAGATGCTCGGTACCGAGGGCGAGTCGGGGAGCACCGGGCGATGATCTGCCAGACCGTTGAGGAGCTGGCGCCGATCATCGGCACCCGGCCGGCTTGCCGCGCGCTGGGTGCCTCGCCCGCAACCGTCTACCGTCGGCGGCGACCACCACAGCCCCGGGCGCCGAGGTCGCGGCTGGCGCCGCCCAGGGCGTTGAGCGAACAGGAGCGCGAGGCGGTACTCGAGGTGCTGCACTCGGAGCGGTTCGTGGACTGTGCGCCCGAGCAGGTGTACGCCACGCTGCTGGACGAGGGCCGCTACCTGGCGTCGGTGCGGACGATGTACCGGCTGCTGGAAGCCAGGCATGGCGGCGTGCGGGAGCGTCGCGATCAGCTCACGCATCCGGCGTACTCCAAGCCGGAGCTGTTGGCCGAGCGGCCGAACGAGCTTTGGAGCTGGGACGTCTCCAAGCTGAAGGGCCCGGCGAAGTGGACGTACTTCTATCTGTACGTGATCCTCGACGTGTTCAGCCGCTACGTCGTCGGCTAGACCGTGCAGCACCGCGAGAACGGCCAGCTCGCCAAGGCGCTGATCGAGCAGGCCACCGAGCAGCAGCTGATCACGCCCAAGGTGCTCACGTTGCACGCCGATCGCCGCGCCCCGCAGCGCGCCAAGCCCGTCGCGTTCCTTCTCGCGGACCTCGGCATCACAAAAACGCACAGTCGCCCGTACACCTCCAGCGACAACCCCTACTCCGAGGCGCACTTCAAGACGCTGAAGTACCGGCCCGAGTTCCCCGAGCGGTTCGACAATATCGAGCACGCCCGCGGGCACTGCCGCGTGTTCTTCGACTGGTACAACCACCAGCACCGCCACTCGGGGATCGGGCTCATGACCCCCGCCGCCATCCACTTCGGCCAGGCGCCAGAGCTCCACACAGCCCGTGCCCGCGTCCTCGACGCCGCCTATGACCTGGGCGTTCCACCGGTGAGCGTCCAGGGGAAGCGACGGCTGCGCCGGCGTGGCGCAAAGTACTCCGATCGGAGGACCGCCGGTCGGGGGACCCGCAAGTTGCGCACGTCTATCCAATCGCGGGATCGACTGCAGCGCCGGCGCGCGGAACACTGCCGACGGTCCCGTGGCGGACGGGATCGACTGGAAATGCCGCGAGCGACTCTGAACCAGCCACGGCCACGGGGAGGTTCCTCCAGCCGTCGGCGCGCGCACCAGCCGATCTTCGCCGCGCGGAGAACGCGTCGGCGAGTCCTGCCGTACGTTGCGATCGTCGGAGCAGCCGCGGCAGCGGTAGTTGTGGTTGTCATTCCCGGCAGCGCCGCGAGGGGTGACGCGGCGCGACGCGTGGTCGAGATGTTCGCCTCCTCGTGGCAGCGCGGGAGCTACGGGAGGATGTATGCGCTGCTGACGCCCACGGCGCGCCGCCGCGAGTCACTCGCGCGGTTTGCCGCCGCCTATGACACCGCCGCTCGGGCAGCGACGACCCAGTCGCTTGCGACCGGCGTCCCGCAGCCGGGTCGCGGTGGCGGCATGATGCTCGCCGTCGACGTGCATACGCAGCTGTTCGGAACGATCGGCGGCACGATCCGGCTGCGGCTGATCGAGACAGGAAACGGGCCGCGCATCTCCTGGACCCCCGCGGCGTGCTTTCCGGGTCTTCGCGGCACCGAGCAGGTCACGCGGATCATGGTGCCGAGCCGACGCGGCAGCGTCCTCGCTGCGAACGGCCAGCGGTTGTCGGCAGGGCCGAGCGGCTCCGATCCGCTGGGAGCGGCAGGCGAGACGATCGCCGGGATCGTGGGACGACCGACCGCTGCTCAGCGCGGCGCGGGCATCACGTCCGTCGGGATCACTGGTCTCGAGCGCGATTACAACGAGGAGCTCGCCGGCCGACTCGGTGCCGAGCTGTTGCTCGGTCGACGCGTCATCGCAGCACTCCGCCCGCACGCGGGCACGACGATTGGCACGACGATCGAGCCACGCCTCCAGCAGGCGGCGGTGGCCGCACTCGGCGCGCGGCTCGGTGGCATCGCCGTGGTCGCGCCCTCAAGCGGCGACATCCTCGCGCTTGCCGGGCTCGCGCTCAGCTCTGCGCAGCCGCCGGGCTCGAGCTTCAAGATCATCACCGCAAGCGCGGCGCTCCGCGCTCGTCTCACGACGCCTGCACGCGTGTATCCGGTTGCGAGTGCCGCGACCCTCGATGGCTTTACGCTGCGAAACGCAAACGGCGAAGCGTGCGGCGGCTCGCTGATCCACGCGTTCGCCGTGTCGTGCAACTCCGTCTTGGCCCCGTTGGAGTGATGGTGGGGGCGGCCCGGCTCGTGCGGATGGCGCAGGCGTACGGGTTGAATCGCATCCCTCGCGTTCGGGACGAGGTGCGCAGCTCGATCCCGACGGCCGGCGCGATCGGTGGGGAGGCAGCCCTGGGCGCATCCGCGATCGGTCAGGGAAGGGTCCTGGCGACTCCGCTCGAGATGGCCACCGTCGCTGCGACGGTTGCCAACGGCGGCGTGCGTCAGCGCCCCCGTCTGCTGAGCTCGGTTCCGGTCCAGGGATGGAGGGTGATCTCCTCAGCGATCGCCGGTGAGCTTCGCCAGATGATGCGCGCGGTGGTGTTGTCCGGCACTGGGACGGCTGCGACGATCATCGGCGTTCCGATCGCGGGAAAGACTGGTACAGCCGAACTGCGCGACATGGGCGCTTCGGACTCCGGGGCGCACCCGACGAACACCGATGCCTGGTTCGTCGCGTTTCCCGCGATCCCGCATCCGGCGCTCGCCGTCGCGGTGATGCTCGTCGGTGCCGGAGCCGGCGGTGCCAGCGCCGCGCCGCTGGCACGCGCGGTTCTCCTGGCAGGACTGGGTCAATGACCGGGTGCTCCGGCTCCGGCCGTCTGCAAGCAGCTAGCGACGAGCCCGAGTCGCCGCGCGTGGCGCGTTTTCGGCGGTCGCAAGCTCGAGGAAGACACGCGCGGCGGGGGAGAGCGGCGCGCGCCGGTGCACGAGCCCGACGGTGCGCGTGATTGGCGGTCGAGCTCGGCGGACGACGGCGCCGCGCCGCTGCGCCTCCTTGGCTTGCGCTGTCGGAAGCAGTGCGGCGCCGGCGCCGGCGAGGACGAGCGGCACGATCGCCTCGCGTGCTGCCGTCTGCACGGCGATCTTCGCCGTGACGCCGACGGCGGCAAGCGCCTGCTCGAGCAGCATCCGGGTCGAGGTGCCCGGCGGGCTGACGACCAGGGGCGTCTGGGCCAGATCGCGCGCCCCGAGCGGGCGCTCGACTCCTACGTTCGTGTCCGGTGGGAGGACGAACAGCAGTTCCTGCACTCCAAGCGTGTGCGCGGTCAGCTGGTCGCCGGTTAGTGGAAGGTGGGCGGCGCCGAGCTCGCAGGAGCCGTCGCTGACGAGCGCTCTGACGCCGTCGGCGCTCTCGGGCTCGATCACGCGGACCTGGATCCGCGGATGGCGTTCGCGGAACGCACCGATCAGCGTCGCCATCGGATCGACCGCGAGCGTCGCGAGGGCCGCGATCTCGATTGTCCCAGTCTCGAGCTCGCGTACCCCCGCCATCGCGCCGCGCGCCTCCTCGATCGACCGGAGGATCTGCCGTGCGGGCCCGAGCAGGGCCTCGCCGGCCGGGGCGAGTCGCAGGCTACGGCCGACTCGGTGGAACAGCTCGACGCCGAGCTCGGACTCGAGCGCGCGAAGGGCCTGCGAGAGCGACGGTTGTGCGACGTGGAGATGGTCGGCGGCACGCGTCACTCCTCCTTCGTCGACGACCGCGAGGAAGTACCGAAGGCGCCGTTCATCCATAGGCAATCGCAGTCAATCGTATCCAAGATCGGTCTTTGACCTATGCGGGCTCTAGCGCTGCAATGGCTGCAGTGAGCCCTGTGCGGCAGACTGATGCACCGCGGAGTCCGTTGTGGCGCCGCGGCCTGACCGAGGCGCGTCGGCCCGAGTGGGTGCGCTCAAGTCCCCGGGCGCACTGGTATGTGCTTGGCACCGTCTGCGTCGGAGCGCTGATGGGTCAGTTGGACGCGAGCATCGTGACGCTCGCCCTGCCCCGGCTCGGACACGACCTGCACGCCGCGAGCGGAGCGGTCGAGTGGGTTGCGCTCGCCTACATGCTCGTGCTCGTGGCGACGGTTGCGACCGTCGGTCGGATCGCGGACGCGATCGGTCGCAAGCTGCTGTACGTGTACGGGTTCGCCGTGTTCATCGTCGGATCGCTGTTCTGCGGTCTGGCGCCGACGCTGCCGATCCTGATCGGTGCGCGGGTGCTCCAGGCGGTGGGCGCCGCATTGCTTCAAGCCAACAGCGTGGCGCTGATCGCCGAGGCGCTCCCGCCACGGCTGCTGGCCCGCGGGATCGGCGTACAGGGCACGGCGCAGGCGCTCGGTCTGGCGCTCGGGCCGGCGCTTGGCGGCGCCCTGCTGGCGCTCGGCGGCTGGCGCTTGATCTTCTTCGTGAACATCCCTGTCGGCATGCTCGGCATCGGGCTGGGATGGATCCTGCTGCCGCGCAGCCGCTCGCGGCGAGCGCTCGACCGCCGCGATCACCTCGGGGCAGTACTACTCGCCTTGGCCGCGGGCGGGCCGCTCGTGTTCGTCTCGCTGTCCAGCCGTTTCGGCTATGGGAACGCGCTGCTGCTCGCGGCGCTTGTCGCGGGCGTTGCGGCCGCTGCCGGCTTCGTCGGACACGAGCGGCGCGTCGCCGCGCCGCTGATCGATCTGTCGCTCTTTCGGCGTCGGGTGTTCGCGGTCGGCCTCGGCAGCGGGCTCATCTCCTACGTCGTGTTGTTCGGAACGCTGGTCGCCATTCCGTACTTCCTCGCCGCCGATCACATACACCCGGCCGTCGTCGGGCTGGAGCTCTCGGCGCTCCCGATCGCGATCGCGATCGCGGCACCGATCGCCGGACGCTTCGCGGATCGCGTGAGCTCGCGACTGCTGAGCGGTGGAGCACTGCTCGTGGCGGGAGCCGGACTACTCGAGATGGTGCTCAGCCACGACACGACCGGACTGGTGACGGGGCTCGTCATCGCCGGACTTGGGCTCGGGGCGTTCACGCCCACGAACAACGCCACGATCATGTCCGCCGCGCCTGACGGGCATGCGGGCGTTGTCAGCGGCGTGCTCAACATGACACGGGGCATGGGCGCGGCGCTCGGGGTGGCAATCGCGAGCGCGGTCTATGCCGCCGGTGCGGCAACGGGCGGCGCGGACTCCGACCCCGCGCTGGGCCTAACGGTGGCTCTCGCCGTCCTCGGGGCCTTCGCGCTCGCCGGCGGCGTGACGCTTCTCGCCAGCAGCAGCGCTCCTGTGGACGGGGGCCGGCGGCGAGATCGTCTGGGCGTGCTGTCTGGGTGGCGGCGCGGCGCCCGCGAGAGGCTCGGGGTGGTGGGAGAGGCCGACACCCCACGCACTGAGCCCGAGGTGGCGCGGGCTCGTTGGATCCTCGCGCGCGAGTGGAAGCGGGCGTCCCTGCTGTCGCTGATGTTGGCCGCGGTCGCCGGCGTGCGAGCTGGATCTGCGCAACCACGATGGGACACGGGCGATCTGCTCGTTGGCCTGTACTTTGCCGGGCTCAGCTTGTTGTTCTGGGTCCGTGGCGCGAGGGTGCAGCGCCTGCGAGGGATCGAGCGCTCGGCCGCCGTTCTCATCACGTCCCTTGCCGTCGGCCTGGGCATCGGAGGCGTGCTCGTCCTCATCGACATCGGCACGGCGCTCGGGCTCTAGCGATGGTTCCCGCGTTCATTCCCAGCCCGTCGAGCAGCGGCTTTCACCTCGGCCCGTTGTTCGTACACGCCTATGGACTGATGTACGTCTTTGGGGTGAGCGCAGCTGTCGTGCTGACGGTGCGCCGCTGGGAAGGTCTGGGTGGTCGGCGTGAGCTCGTGTACGAGGTCGCGATCTGGGGGTTCCCCTGCCGGCCTAGTCGGTGGCCGGCTCTACAACCTCGCGACGAGCTGGAACGAGGTACCACACCACTGGTGGGGTCCGTTCGCCATTTGGAAGGGCGGACTGGGAATCTGGGGCGGGGTGGCCGCCGGCGCTCTTGTCGGGCTGTGGCGGCTGCGCCGGGCCGGCGCCGACATCCCCGCATTCTTGGACGCGGCCGCTCCAGGACTGCTCGTCGCTCAAGCGATCGGCCGGATCGGCAACTACTTCAACCAGGAGCTGTTCGGCGGGCCGACCACGCTCCCCTGGGGACTGCAGATCGCGCCCGCTCACCGCCCGGCCGGCTACGAGAGCTATGCGAGCTTCCGTCCGACCTTCCTGTACGAGTTGCTCTTTGACCTCGCGCTCGCTGCGACGCTGATCGCGCTGGGCCGACGCCGCCTGGTCAAAGCCCCTGGTCTGTTCGCGCTCTACGTCGCCGGATACTCGGGCTTCCGGATCTTCGAGGAGCTACTCCGCGTCGATCCTTCCCACCACATCCTCGGACTGCGGCTGAACTTCTACGTCGCGAGCAGCTTGATGCTCCTCGGCGTCGCGTGGTTTGTGCGAACGCAGCGGGACGTGAGAGGAAACGATGACGACCGCTCGCAGGATCCCGTCGAGACATCCCGTCGCCGTCATGGCGATGGTCTGCAGTCCCGGTCCGCAACGCCCCGCACAACGGAGGTTCAGTCATGAAGGTGTCGCTTGACCCGACGATGAAGCACCAGATCGAGCGGATGCTCGACGATCTCTGCTTCGAGTTCACCGGACGCTTTGACCGCGGCCAGATTGAGGAGGTGATGGACGACTCAGCCGAGCGGATCATCGGGACCGCCAGGGTCTTCGAGTTCGTGCCGCTGATGGCGTACCGGCTCACCCGCGAGCGTCTGAACGCACTCAGGCGCGCCGGCGGCCAGGACACCGACGGCGTTTGGGACGTCGTGTTCGTCAGCCTCAGCGGCGGCGGGCGCGGCGAGATCGCCGCGGCACTCACGGCCGTCCTCTCAGAGAACACCGTGGCCGTTCATTCGGCGGGCACCGCTGCACACGGCGAGATCGATCCTGGAGTGCGGGCAGTGATCGCCGAGCTCGGTGTCGACCCCGACGACGCGTTCGCACGGCCTGTCACAGACGAAGTGTTGCGAGCGGCCGATGTGATCGTGACGATGGGCCACAGTGTTGGCGTCATCGATCTTCCGCAGGAGACTCGACACGAAGACTGGCGAGTCGGCGACCCGATCGGTGCCCCGGTCGCCGAGATACGGCGCGTGCGCGACGACATCGAATACCGCGTCCGGCAGCTGCTCACGGATCTCGGGGTGCCGGCTGTGGGTCGACACAGCGCTGGTGGCGCGCCTTCGGATCTGACGATGTCAACGAAATAGCGCGTCCGCCTGAGAGGTTCCGGCGGGTTGGGGGATGCCGAGCGCACCGGGCGCCGGATGCGGCCGGTGCCCCAACGCGGTCATCGGGATGGCCGTGGCGGGGAGCGTGTTAGGGCAGGTTTGTCGGGAACGTCTGGCCTGACCCGGCTCCCGGCCCACACACCACCGCGAGCGAGAACGGCTCGGCCGTGGGCTGACCCAGCGAGTTATATGTCGCAACAGCGACGAGGGTCGACAGTCCGCTGCGAGCGACGATCGATGCGTCGGCGTATGCGCCCCCGGACGGCGTCGGCGTTGTTGTTGTGCTGGTGCTCGTGCTGGTGCTGGTGCTCGTGCTGGAGGAGGTCTGGCTTGTGCTGGTGGGAGTCGTTGTCGTCGTGGTTGTTGTCGGCGCCGTCGCGCTTGCCGATCCGCCCTTGACCGTGACGATCGGGGCGCACCACCCCGCGAACGCGTCGCCCCAGGTCACCACGACGTTTCCGGTGCCGGTGGGCTTGCTCTGCCCGCCCGGGCTCGTTGACAGGATCGCGCCGGTCGCGCTGACCGTCGCCCAGCGGCGCACGAACCCAGTGGTGTAGATCGGATCCCACTTGACCGGATCGATCACCTTGTTCTTGATCTGGCGCTCACCGACCGCGCCTGCGGGGATCTGGAGGCTCGCGTACGCCGCTCCGCCTAACGCGAGCATCGAGCAGGTCAGGGCCATGTAGGCAATCACGTGGCGGCGAGCGTGCTGAACGAGGACTCTGAGCATGCGAGCACTCCTAGTTCGTGGTTGGCGGCTGCGCGGGGGGCTACCCGGATGCAGACAGCAACCACCGAGATCCGCCAGAGTTGCGCTCGACGAGACTTTGGGCTGGCGCCGCCGCATCGAAACGGCAATGCAGGAGACTGCAAACGGCATCTCTCGCTGCTCGATCTCTTCGACCCGAAAGCAGTCTGGTTTGTCCGCCGGCTCGATGAGCCAGCGGCGAGCACGGCGATGTACTTTCATCCCAGCCCACGCGGGCAGCGACAGCTCAAGCAAGCTGCCGTCAACTCCGCACTCACCGCAGTGAGAGACGGCGAGTAGCAGCGCAACGACTGTTGGCCGGCCGGCGAGCGCGCCTGGGCAATGTAGAGGTACGACGCGAAGGCGTAGCTGATCGGTTGGCCCAGCTCGCCGAGCGGTCCCTCGCTTGTGGCTACGGCGCCGGCGACTCGGGGCCCGCGGCTGGACGGACCGACAACACAATCGGCGATCGGGGCTGTTGGTCGAAGTCGAAGTCGGTGGTCAGGTCGCCGAGCAGCGGGTTTGACTCGCGCACATCAGGTCGCGGGTCAGGGCGGCCGTCGGTGGCGGGCGCGAGTCGCTGGCCGCCCAGAAAGTCGTCTTCGATGAACTTGTTGTACGCGTCGTGGCTGAGGATCTGGTGATCGATGAATCCGTGGCGAGCGTAGGGGCTGATCACGATCCCGGGCACCCTCAGGCCGTACCCGTTGTTGTCCACGACCGGCGGGACGACGTGGTCGTAGAAGCCGCCCCAGTCATCCCAGGAGAGGAAGATCGCGGTGCTGTCCCAGTTCCGGCTTCTCATGATCGTGTTGATGAGACTGGTGACGTAGGTTTGACCGGCGCTGAGCAGCCCGGGGGGATGCTCTGAGACCCGAGCGTTGGGGTCGATCCACGAGACCGCGGGGAGGGTTCCGGCTCGTGCCGCTGTGAAGAAGTTCTCGAGCGTCTGGATGTTCCCCAGTTGCCCGTCCTGCGAGACGTCGGTGAACGATGGCAGCGGGTTCCAGATGCCGGGCGTCTGTGGGCTCTGTTGCACCGCTGTGCAGCTCATAGCCGAGTCCCGTTCGCAGTCGGGCTCGGCCCCCTTGAAGACGTAGTACCCCCAGCTGACGTTTTGCTTGTGCAGCAGATAGGTCAGATCCGTCCAGGCGTAGTGCAGATTGCCGTCGGACGCGTTGTTGATCGCGCCGGTGGTCTGGCCGATCCAGTCGGGGTTCGGCCATTGCAGCGCGCCGTGGCAGGAGAACGGATTGAGCGGGTTGGTGCAGAACGCCGACCACTCGGAGACCTTGTACAGGGCGGACGGCAGGCTCCACGAAGCGTTGGGCTCGAACATGTGATCCTGGAGCACGAAGTCGCTCGCGTACGTCCAGTAATTCGGGATCTCACGTGCGTCGTGATACCCCATCACGTCGATGCATTTCGCCTGCTGGCCCTGATCGCATGGGCTGCAATTCGGATTGGTCGTGGTGCAGCGCTGCCCCTGCTCGGCTTCAGCCACGAACCCGTCCATCGGGCCGCCGTCAATGTCGGCGGTGGCGTTTGGGGCGCCGTGCGGCCCGCCGTAGTTGAGGTCGGACGGATCGTGAAACGGTGCGACGCAGCCGCCGTTCAGCGGATCGGGAACGCAGACGCCGGGCGGAATCCCATCCGCGCCCGGATAGGTGCCAAAGTACGAGTCAAACGAGCGGTTCTCCTGCATGATGATCACGACGTGACGGATCTTGTGAATGCCGGTCTGCGGGGCAACTCGGATACCGACGGCCGGCGAGGAGGACTCGATGTTCTGGGCGTTCGCGTCAAGGACGGCTCGCCACTGCGAAGTGCCGGTCCGGCGCAACCTAAAGCCCACCGTAAACGTCGAGCCGCGATCGAGATGCGATCGCGCGACGGTCTGCCATGTGTGGCCATCGCCGCGCTGCACCAGGATGCGTGGGCCGGCTTGGTGCGGGATAACCGATCCGCTGAGCGTCTGCCGGTCACCAGCCACCGCAAATGTCGCCGTGCTCACGAGCGTGATCGACGCGCGCACAGGCTCGTTGAGCACCGTACTGCGTAGGCTCCTGACGGTGACGAACCACTCGCGGTTGGTCGTGACGGCGCCGTGACGCAGTTCGAAGCGATAGCCGCCCGCCGGTCCGGTGAGCGTCCGCGCGACCGGTGCGAACCCGCGCTGATGCTCGAGCCGGCGCCAGAGGGTTACGGTGAGGTCGCAGCGCCGCGCGCCACGCGCCACGCCCGTCAGGTGACCGTGGACCGTCACCTGATCCCCGACGACGGCGGGGTTCGGCGTCGCAGAGATTGAAAGGGCCGCTGCGCGCAACCATCCTGCGTGCGCGCCGTCACAGGCGTGCTTCCCAGCCACGGCTCGGACCGAGCCAGGCGCGATCACGATGCAGGCGGCCGCAATCGCGGCCGCGGCCAGCACTGCCCCCAAACGGCTCCGCTGACGATGCTCGCGGCGCCCGATCAAGCCGATCACTCTCCGCTGCTAACCCCGCCCGGGTGCTCGAGTTGCGCCGGTGTCTTCGGTTCTTTACAGCTCTGGGCTGCGGGCGCGTAACGGTTCGCTAATCGAAGGCTCAGTCGCCCCTTAGCTTTAGCTCAGCGGGGTCAGGATCGGGACGCCAAGCCTCCGTGGTCAAGCCGCACAGGCTCCTGGCCGACGAAGAGCGAGAGAGAGGAGCTGGCGGGTGCGCGCCGGCGCTTGCGGCGCTGGTCACGCCCGGCTGGCGGGCGACGTCGCTAGGCGGGAGGCAGCGTCACGGTCGTCCGGGCGCCGCCGCCCGGATCGTTGGCGGCCTCGACGTCGCCGCCGTGGGCGCGCGCGAGGCGCCGCGCGATTGCGAGACCGAGGCCCGCGCCACCGGTGGCTGCGGGGCGCGCCTGGTCTGAACGGAACAGCGGCTCGAACACGTGTGGCAGGTCGCCGGGGTCGAACCCAGGGCCGTCGTCGGCGACCTCGACGCGGACGGTGCCGTGGACGCGTTGCCCTGAGATAACGACCCGTCCGCGGCCGTGGCGGATCGCGTTGTCGAGCAGGTTGGTGAGTACGCGCAGCAGCGCGTCGGAGTCGCCGCGCACCACGAGCCCCGGCTTCGCGTCGGCGACCTGCACGATGCAGCCGCGCGCGGCAGCCTGAGCCTCGACGCCTTCCGCGGCGCGCTGCGTGAGCTGGCCGACGTCGACCTCGTCGAAGGCGATCGCCTCGCGCGCGTACTCGAGGCGGCTGAAGGTGAACAGGTCGCTAACGAGGCGATCGAGATGGGCGGCCTTGTCCTGCGCGAGGTCGAGGTAGCGGCCATCGCCGACGCCGCGCTCGAGCGCCTCGAGCGACCCGCGCAGCGTGAACAGCGGCGTGCGCAGGTCGTGCGCGATGGCCGTGACCATGAAGCGACGCTCGTGCTCGGCGGCTGCCGCGCCGCCCAGCGCATCCCGCAGGCCGCCGGCCATCCCGAGCAGCGCGTCGCCGACGTCGGCCACCTCTCGCGCGCGCGTATTCAGCGGTGCGATATCGAGCTCGCCACCGGCGATCCGCTCTGCGTCGGCCGCCAGGCGCGCCAGCGGCCGCAGCACCCAGCGGCGCAACAGCGCGACGACCGCCACGAGGGCCGCGGCGAGCGCCACGAATCCCGCGCCGAGCGCGATCGCCCACCTAGTCGCGGCGCTCTCGCGCGGCACCCACAGCAGCCCCGCTACGTTGGGGAGCGCGACCAGGGTCTGGCGGTAGTGCGCAAGTGGCTGCTTGCCGGTCTCGAGCCCGGCCGTCACGACGACCGGCTTGGCGCCCAGAGCTTCCTTGGCCGCAACGTCGGCGGGAGCCCTGGCGTCCACCATGTTCGGCCCAAGCCGCGCCTCGACGTCCAACGCAGCGAGGCGTCGGGTGACCGCGTCGCGCTGGGCGGGGTCCTCGAGGTTGACGCCGTTGAGCGCCGCCAGCGCCTGGTGTTCGCGATGGGCCTCCTGGCCGGCCTGCCAGCTCCCCGTGGCCGCCCACGCGGCGACGCCGGCGAGCGCCGGCGCGGCGATCACCACCGCGAGCGCGAGGCCGAACCACACGTGCAGCGACAGCGAGCGCCTCATCGGGCCACCGGCGGGTCGAAGCGGTAGCCGACCCCCCACACGGTGACCAGCAGCCGCGGTCGGCGCGGGTCGACCTCGAGCTTGTCTCGCAGCTTGCGCACGTAGATCGTGACCGCGCTGCGATCGCCCCACAAGCCCCACACGCGCTCGAAGATCTGCTCCCGGGTGAGAACCTGCCGCGGGTGCTCAACGAACAGCGTCAGCAGCTCGAACTCGCGCGCGGTGAGCGCAACCGGCTCGCCGTCGACCAGCGTCTCGTGGGCGGCGAGGTCGACCTCCAGGCGGCCGAACCGCCGGGCCGTGGAGCGGCCGGCCTCGCTGCGGCGCAGCACGGCCTTCACGCGCGCGACGACCTCTGCCGGGGTGGCCGACTTGACGATGTAATCGTCGGCGCCGAGCGCCAGGCCGCGCAGCTTGTCGTCGTCCTCGCCGCGGGCGCTAAGGAACAGCAGCGGCACGTCAGAGCGCTCCCGGATGCGTCGGCACACATCGAAGCCCGATCCGCCGGGCAACATCACGTCGAGCAGGACGCAGTCGACGCCGTTGCGGTCGAGCGCGTCGACGGCGCCCGGCGCGTCGCCCGCCGCGACCACGCCGAAGCCCTCGACGGCGAGGAAGTCGGTGAGTAGCCCAACGATCTCCGGGTCGTCCTCCACGAGCAACACGATCTGGTCGCCCATCGGCGCAGTGTGGCGCAGCCGCCGCCGGCCCGCCGCCTTTTTCTGCAGATCTTCATCGCCGGTTCTCCCGTCGATCATCGCGCGCTGCGACCACCGCCCCGGAGCTCACGGCGTGGCGTGCCGAGAAGGAGGGCGCGGACCCCGATCGCGTGGCTGATCGCCTGCAAGAAGGCGCTCGCTCCGGCGGCGACGCTCGGCGGTCCCGGCAAGCCCGACTGCGGCGCCCCGGCGGAGAAAACCGGGCCGCCCGCCGACATGCCAAAGCAGGCCGCTTCGGTGAGCAACGCGAACAGCACGTGACCGAGGTGACGTGTCGTCACGGTCACGACACAGCCGTTACGAGCGTGGTGCCCCGAGGGCGTAAGACTACCGCGATGAGCAGGCCGCGCTCGCTCCGCGCAGCGGCCACCGCCGCGCTCGCGACTGCCACGGTGACCGCCGCCTGCGGCTCAAGCTCCCCCGACACCTCGAGTTCTCCCAACGGCTCGGGCTTCAACCCGAGCTCCACCCAGATGCACAACGAATCGCTCGAGTACGCCCGGTGCATGCGCGCCAACGGCGTCGCGAACTTCCCCGACCCGCCGGGCAACGGCAGCTACGGGGTCAAGTCCTTCGCCCGGCAGTCGAACGGCACAACGATGTCGATCAACGGCGTGTCGGTCAACGCCCCCGCGTTCCGCACAGCGATGGTGAAGTGCCAGAAGTACCTGCCGCAGCCACCGGCGCCGACCGCCTCGCAGCTCCCGAACATTCGCGCGCTCATGCTGACGTGGGCGAAGTGCATGCGCAGCCACGGGCTCGCGTACTTCGGCGACCCGACGATCACCGCGGACGGCCACCGGATTATGCACGGCGAATTCAACACGGACTCGCCGGCGTACCACGCCGCGCGACAGGCATGCGACCCCCAGCTGCATCGGTCCATGGCGGCCGCAGGGGTCTGACCGCGGCTACGCCGGCTCGCAGACCCTCTCCAACCAGCTGACCCGGGCACGATCAGCGGACTGCCGAGGTCTGTCAGATAATCAAGCCAGGGGCGCACCCTGTTCAAGGTCGAGAACAGCCGGTGATCCAGCAGATCGTGTTCGAGAGAGGCATCAGCGGAAACGACCAGATCTGGTCGATTAACCCGGACGGCAGCGGCCAGACACCACTCCTGGTCGCGGGACCTGCTTCCACCCCGCCCGAACATTCGAGCACCTCCGCGCCGCCCGCTCAGGCCGACGGACCGCTTGCTCGAATCAAGCGAACGGCGACCGCCGCTTCCCATTCGAGCCGACCACTTCGGGCTTCCCCTTGAACCACCCGACATCGCACGGGTAGAGTCGCGGCGGTTGCTATGAGGTCGAGGGTGCGCACATGTTCGCTGGCTGTCGTGTTCGTGCTCGTCGTGTTCGCGCCAGCGGCGCCAGCGGACATCTTCGCGTTTGCGCAGACGGCGTCGACCTCACCGTCGCGTACGGACATCGACGTCGGACTCTTCGACGTCAGCATCGGCCGTCCGGTGACGTTGCCGGCCGCGATCAACACGACGAGCGCGAACGAGTTCCATCCGAGCGTCACTGCCGATGGGCGCTACCTCGTGTTCGAGCGCGTCGACTAGGCGGCAGGCACCGATCGGATCATCGGAGCCGATCTCGTGAGCGGCCAGGTCGCGGACCTGTTCACCGCCTTCCAGGTCGCAGCGATGCACCTCACCTCTCCGGCGATGGATCCGCGCTTCGGGGTCGTGACCGGCGGCTCAGCCCCCAGATCGATCGAGTGGATCATCGACGGCTTCCCCGGTGGAACGGCGACGCCGATCGCGCCCCCTCCGATCGATCCCCGCCAGGCAACCTCACCGTCGACCCGACGTCCGATGGTCACCTTTCGATCAGGGCCTGGCGAACGAACACCAGCTCGTCGGCTCCACCGGGACCCATCGGACGGATCAACTACTTCGATTTCGGGACGACCGGCACGATTGACGCTCCCGCGTTCACGCATGACGCGCACCCCGCGCTCGGCGAGCAGGGATCCGACACCGTGCTCCTGTTCGATCGCCACCCGGTCAGCCACGGCGGCGACATCGGAGCAGGCGACATCGATTTCTGCCTCCAGACCGCAAGCAGCACCTTCGCCGCCGGGCACACGTGCGGCGTCCTGCCGCTGATCGTCAACAGCTCGCTGAACGAGACCCGCCCGGCGATCACGTCCGACGGGCGCTACGTCGGCTTCATCCGCAGTGAGACCAGCGGGCACGAGCGGGTGTTGGTCTTCGACACCGCCACCCAAACCATCTTGAACGACGGCGTCGACCTCGGGCCGGTGCGCACCCCGGACTCGGGCAATCTGAGTCTGTACGAGAAGCCGGTCCTCTCCCTGACCAATCTTGTGGGCATCCGGACGATCACCTTCTCGCTCCTGCAGCCCTCGAGCGTCGGCATCCTCGTGCAGCGCGTGATCGGCCACCACATGCTGCTCGGTCGCCGGGTCCCGACTCTGAAGGCGATCGGTCGCGTCCCCCTTCGGCGCGTTCCGCCGTGGCCAGCGCCACGTGCACTGGGACCTCCGCGTGGGCGGCAGACGCCTGCCGCCGGGCACGTATCAGGTCACGGTCCGCGCGCTGACGAACAGCGGTCAGGTCCGTGATATGGGAAAGCCGCGGATCGTCCGCATCCGCCACCGCTAGCAGCTAGCGACTCGCGGACGATTGCCTTCGTCCCCCCATCAGCCCACTCGCCGACGATCGCATCGGCGACCAAGCAGTGGCGCGGTCGGCGGGAATCGGCGTCGAGGCTGACGAAGCATTCGAGCAGCTCGAGCGCCTGAGCCGGTTCGCTGCTGCTGGCGAATTACGGGGTCCGTTGGATCGCGGGCCGCGAGCCCTGCCTGCGTGCTGGCGCAGGCGTTTGCGGCCCCGTTTGCGTTGCTAGCTGTAGCTAAGCTAGTGGCGGATCGGGTGCTTGGAGAGGAAGCGCAGGATCGTCGTTGCGACCTCGCCCGGTTTCTCGATGATCATCGCGTGGCCAGCTCCGGCCACGTCATGGACCGTGACCCTTGATCCGTACTTTGCCTTCAGGTCATGGCCAATCTTCGGTGGGGCGACGATGTCGGACTTGCCTTGAACGACCAACATCGGCGCCTGTCCACCTCCCTCGAACTTCGAGAAGTCGACTCCGATCCCGCCCTTCAGCTCCTGCGCGCCGCCGATTGGATACCAGCCCAGGTACCACGGCCGCGGATCGCTGTGTGGGGCAAAGAACACGTCCTTGGTCGTTGTGCGGATCTCGGCTGCGGTCGCATTCGGGTTGGTGACCGTCTGAAGCCCCGCCAATGCTGTGGGGCTCGGGGTGCCGCCGCCGGCGGCGCACAACGTCACCGTCTGGACGAGCTCGGGGTGCTGGGTCGCGACCACTCGCGCGATCCGGTTGCCGGCGGCATGGCCTAGCAGGTGGACCTTCTTGAGCTTCAGGTGCTGGATCACGGCCACGGTATCGTCGGCGTAGGTTTGAAGCGTGGTGTTCGCAAGTGCCGAGGACGGGGCCCAACTGCGACCGACGCCGCGCGGATCGATCGAGATGACCTGGTAGCCGCCGAGAGCCACCAGCCGCGCAAGCGGGTCGAAGTCGAGCGCGCCGCGCGCGAGTGACGGGAGGATCATGATCGTCTCGCCCGATCCAGTCGCACGTGCTCCGAGGATCACCTCGCCGACGTCGATCGGGCTATCGACGAACGCGAGCGCTGCGGCCTTGGCCTTCGGTGCCCGGGCTGACGCGACGGGAGGCGCGCCGAGCACGCCCGCGGCGGCGACAGCGGACACTCCAGTTAGAAACCGGCGACGGGTTGTGTCGCATCGCTCGATGTGTCGGTCCTGACGTCCCACGATGATCCTCGATTCCTCGTCCCCGTTGTCGCGATAGCGCCATCGTGCTTGAGCGGCAGGTCGGCGTCATCCGCATTAGGTGCTGATCGCGCTTGCGCGGGTACGCACGACGTGTGGGTAGTTCACCCAGGCAGCGACGTTGCAGGTTGAGATGGTCTGCTCGGATGAGTTGGTGCCGGCGGAGGACCGGCTGCGGCGGATCGATGTCGCGGTCGATTTCGCGTCGCTTGCGTGATGAGAGATCTCAAGCTGGGTCGTCGCCGGCCGAGCGTTCGTGCGCTTTTGGCGCAACGAGGCGTTGCGGAGCTCGCTCGAGGTAGTCGGTGAGGGCGCCCGCTGCCTGCGGGGGCGAGAAGCCGGAGCCCTGTCCGAGCAGGCAGCCGATTGCACGCAGCTGTGCGAGCTGTTCCGGGGTTTCGATTCCGTCGGCCACGACGTCGAGTCCCATCGCCTGCCCGAGGACCACGATGGCCTGCAGGAAGCCTGCCTCACCGTGAGCTTTGTCGGTCGTCTGGATGAGTGAGCGGTCGATCTTGAGCAAGTTGACTGGGAGCTCGCGCAGGTGGCACAGGGATGAGGGACCGGTGCCGAAGTTGTCCAGCGCGATCGATGCTCCCAGGCGCTTGAGGCGTTCGAGCTCCGCGCCGGTCTCGCCGCGGTCGGCCATCAGCGTGCTCTCGGTGATCTCGATCGTGATCGCCTCCCACGGCAGACGGTGCGCGCCGAGCGCTTCCGCGACGTGGTCCTGGAAGCTGTCGCCGTAGAGCTGCGGGGCGGAGACGTTCACGTGGAGGTTCAGGCGCGGGAGCTTCTCGCGCCAGCGGGCGAGCTGACCGCAGGCTTCGTCGAGGACCCAGCGGCCGATCTCCACGATCGCTCCTGTCTCCTCGGCGACAGGCATGAACAGGGCAGGGTCGATCGGTCCGTCTGCCGGATGTTGCCAACGCAGCAGGGCCTCGACGGCGAACGGTGTTCCGGAGTCGAGTTCGACGAGCGGCTGATAGTGGATGGACAGCTCGCCGCGGCCCAGTGCGCTCTGCACGTCGGTTTCGAGCTGCATGCGCTCGGTCAGCGCCTTCTTCATGCCCGGTTCGAACGCGACCCAGTGCCCGCGGCCGCTCCGCTTGGCCCGGTACATGGCGAGGTCCGCGTTACGCAGCAGCTCGTCGGGGTGGCGGTCCTCTGAGTCGGCGAACCCGATGCCCACCGTGGCGCCGACGAACACGACCTTCCCCCGGATCCTGAACGGTCGCCGGATCGCCGCGATGATCCGCTCGGCCACCTGGCGAGCGTCGATGACTGGGTCAGTCGCCTCCAGCAGCACCGCGAATTCATCTCCCCCGAACCGCGCTGCGGTGTCCGCCGCGCGCGTGCAGCTGAGGATCCGTTGCGCCGCCCCGCGGAGCAACTCGTCTCCGGCGGAGTGCCCGATGCTGTCATTGACGGCCTTGAAGCGATCGAGGTCGATGAACAGCACGGACACGCGGGTGTCCTGACGCGCCGCAAGCCGAAGCGCATGGGTGAGCCGGTCGAGGAACAGCGCGCGGTTCGGCAGGCCGGTGAGGGGATCGTGGAAGGCCTCGCGCATTTCCTCGACAGTGCGAGCGTCGGTGAGCGCGAGGCTTGCGTGCTCCGCGAAGGCGGCGAGGAGACGCCGCTCGGCGTCGTCAAGGGTCGTCCCGTCGCTCCTGGCCACGAGGGCGCCCGCAGGTACACCGTTGACGTGCACCGCCGCGGTCGTCGAGGAAACGCTGAGGCCGAGGTCCGGCCCGGCCACGATTGGATGCTGCGGGTCGAGCTCGTCATCGAGTACAAGCGACACCGGCCGACCCCCGAGCAGCGAGCTCGCGCCGCGGCTCACCGCTGAGAGGATGTCGGACAGGGGCGCGCGGTGGGAAATCGACCGCTGGATGCCAAGCAGCACCTCGAGCACCTCTGTGCGCTCGCGCTCGCGGCTCAACACTCCGATCATGCGGAGCGCGAGGCCGAGGCTGCGCGCCATTCCGAGCAGCAGGTTGCGCTCCTCCGGGGCGAACTCGTCGCGGCTGCGGGCGACGAGAAGGCGTCCGCGATCGCCAATGTCCCACGAGGCCGCCGCCCAATGGCTGACGCCGGCCGCGCCCAAGTCCGCTGTCCCGGTTCCGGAACGGATCGCGCACAAGGTCCTCGCTGGCACCGCACTGGTACCGAATCCGAACACCGCACCGAGCTCGTCGCCGATCACGACCGCACCGATCTCAGCGTCGAACTCCTCCGCCGCAAGCTCGGCCGCGGCACGAATCGCCGGCGTGCGATGCTCATGGCGGCCCACCGCCGTGAGGAACTCGACAAGCCGATGCGGTGATTGCTCGTCGAGCGTCACGACAATCACCCCACGGCCGGCTGCGCGAGCGCCACGGCAGGCGCCGCGTCAGTCTCGTCCGCGCCACGAGAGCCGTTCCGCATACCCTGTTGATCGACGCGGCGGAGCAGGCCTTGACGACCCCGGCTCAATCAGCGCGACGAGCGATCTCAAGTCCACCTGGCGAGCGTCGATCACCAGGGAATGGTCCCACTGAACGCACCCCCGACCCACAGGCGCTGGATGGGCGTTGGCCACAGCGAATCCCACGATTCCGCTGACGCCGGCCGTCGAGCCGCCACGCTCGCGGTGGCCGGTCGCGAGCCGGCGCTGGTGATCATTTTTTGCTCCGTTGCCCATGACCTCGCTGCACTCACCCGTGCGGCGCGCGTCGTGGCGGGCGAAACGGTACCCCTCGTCGGATGCACAACTGCGGGCGAGATCGCAGGTACGCGAGCTGGCTCACTCGGCACGGTCGCAATCGCGCTCGGCGGGAAGGGCCTCTCCGTGGCGACCGCCGTCGGCGCACTGGAGCAGGGACCGCGCGTGGCCGGTGAGACCGCCGCGCGCGCCGCCAACGCTATCGACGCGCCGAATCGGCTGCTGCTGCTACTCAGCGATGGCCTCGTTGGCGATCGGCTCGAGATTGTCCGCGGGGCGTACGGCCAGGCAGGCGTCAGCGTCCCGATCGTCGGTGGCTGCGCCGGCGACGACCTCGCAATGGAACGCACCTGGCAACTCCACGGACACGACGTCCTCTCGAACGCTGTCGTCGGGGTGGCGATCGGCTCCAACGGGCCCATCGGCGTCGGCATCGGGCACGGCTTCGAGCAATTTGGAGAACCGATCGTCGTCACTGAGAGCGACGGCACGCGTCTGATGACGCTCGACCACCGACCGGCACTCGACGTCTACCTCGAGCGCCTCGGCGCACCACCCGAGGAATACACCGACGCAAGCACCTGGCGCCGGTTCGCCCTGCTCTTCGGCCTGCAGCGCCCGCGCGGACACGAGGTCCGCTGCGTGCGCGGCGCCAACTACGAGGACCGCTCGCTGCTCTGCCCAGACGTCCCCCAGGGCACACTGGTCAACACGATGCGCGGAGACGCGGACGCCGTGATGCGCGGCACGCAAGTGGCTCGGGACGAGGCTCTGGCCATGCTTGACGGCCGTCCCCCGATCGGCCTTATCGCCTTCGACTGCGCAGCTCGTCGAGCGATCATCGGCGAGAACCGCATCCACGAGGAAGTGGCCACGATCAGCGAGCGCTTCCCGGCGGTGCCGCTCGGCGGCTTCTACACGATGGGCGAGTTCGGTCGCGTCCACGGCTCCCGCGGCGTCCACAACACAACGCTCGTGATGCTCGCGCTCGGCTAAACCCGGCCGCCGGAGCGAACCGTTGGCGGCACGCCCCGACGGAGCGCGCCTGCTCAAGAGCGGCAACCCATCCGCCAGAGCGGCAACCCGGAGAGCGCGAACGAGCTGTTCCCCACGGAACGCCTACGGAACTGTTGCTGAGCCCATTGAAGTCCTATGCGCTGCATACGCATACAGCGCCGCGGCGGCTTGTCGGGAGTTCGTCGCTTCGCACCGCCGAGGGTGCGGTCCCGAGCAGCCGGCTGATCTCCAAATAGGGGTCGTCGATGTCGCCGGAGATGATCGCTCCGGTGCCTGCGCGGAGGACGGAGGATCTGTCTGGGGGGGGGCTCCTCCGGAGCCCCTTTTATGCGCTTGCGTTTAGGGTTTCCCCCATTGGAACGGGGTTGGGTCAACGGGTAGACTGCACGAGGACTGCGCGAGGACACGCAGTATCGCGGTCCGGCACTGAGGGCTCCTGGCTCATCCGAATGGGTTCGCGCGGGAGATGTTGGAGGGATTTGGCGAAGGAGGGACTGAGATGAAGGAAAGAGGTACGCGGCTGCCGTGGATCGTCCTGCTGGGGTTGACGGCCGCCCTGTTTGCGCCAAACGGCGCTGTGGCCGCGGGCCTGCATCCCAAGCTGCTGGCCAAGGTGGGCTACGGCACGGTTCCGATCGGCTTTGCGCGGTCCGCGGATGGTCGGCTGCATGTGGCCTTCGAGACGAACACCAGTTGGGGTGACGCGGCCAATGGCGTCGGTGCTGTGGCTATCAGTGCGTCCGGCAGCGTCGGGGCGCCGGTGCAGGCGCTCGCGTGGAGTGGTGTGACATCTGGCTCCCCTAATGGGATCCCCGGACTTGCGGTCATGCCGTCCGGGGCGCTGCAGGCCGTGTTCGGCGGCTCCCCAAGCGGCGTTGACGGTCCGTGGGGCATCGCCTCCACCGATGGCGGTGCCACCTGGTCGCCGCCCGCGAACATCGGGAGCGGGTCGATGGCGTTCGGCGACAGCAACCTGACGCTGCAGGTGTCCAACGGCACGCCGGTGCTGACCGCCGGCTGTTGCGGCAACATCGTGATCCAGCAAGGCTTTGGCGCGGGCTCGCCGACATCTCAGCTCACCGGCGCTGGCGATGACGCGGCGGGCAACACCGACTCGGCCGTCGATGCCAAGACCGGCGCGGTCGTTGCGAGCTGGGACTCGAACGCCGGCAGCGGGGGGATTTGGCTCCAGCAGGCCGCGCCGACCGTCGGCGCCGCCGAGAAGGCGCCGATCCCGTCCCAATACGGGACGGGCGCGCCGCTCATGCTCGCCGGCCGCGATGCCGGACCCGGCGTGTTTGCGGCCTACGCGGCGAACTACGGTCCCACGACCCATGTCCGGTTGCTTCGCTACGGCGGCGGATCGGTGGCTGTGGGATCGGTCAAGGGGCTGCATGCAGCGGTGAGCAGCGCCGCCACCAGCCTGGACGGCCGGCTCTGGGTGGTGTGGGCAGGCGAGATCAACGGCCACGGGATCACTGCCTTCACTCGTTCCAACAAGGCAGTGACGCGCTTTGAGCCGGTCCAGACTGGCCGCTTCACCTGGGCAGATCTGTTCACCCTCTCCGGCGATGGGCGCCTCGGGCCGCTCGACCTGCTGGTGAGCGGGACGCCCAACGTCAAGACCGGGCCGCTGGTGGAGGGGATCTACTACGCGCGGCTGCTGCCCGAGCTCTCCGCGACCATCGCAGCGACAAGCGTCGGGGGCGGGAAGTTCAAGCTCACGGCCAAGGTGACCGACGCGGGCGATGCGGTCAGCTCGGCAACGGTATCCGCCAAGGGTCAGAGCAAGACGACCAGCCCGACCGGCTCCGCCAAGCTCACGATCAGCGGATCAGCAGGCGACCACGTCACCGCCACCATTACCCATCCCGGCTATCGCAGCCTCAAGATCAGCGTCAAGCTCTGAGACCTGCTCCACCGCTCCGCTACCTCGACTGACACCGATGCTCCAGCCCTCTGGAGTCGAGCTACAACCGCTTCTGTGCCGTCCAGGCTCACGAGTGCCACGGCCGCTCCAACATCGCGCACCGCACACGATCGAGTTGGTGACCTATGTTGCGCTCAGGACCATGTTGCGTATGGGTTCTTGAGCGCGAACGGCATCCGACCGCTTGCGTGCTGAACGCGCCCTGTGCGGAAGGCGGCGATTTCGATCGCTGAGTCGTGAGCGCAACATATTTTCGGCTGGTTTGCCATCGCGACTATTGCACGGCGGCTCGACCACGAGTCCGCTCGACTCGACGAATATGCACGTCGAGGCCGGCACGGAACTCAAGCGATGCGTGCTCGATCGGAGTGGGTCGCCGAATCGCTGAGCCCGGCCGCTGGCACCACGAGCCGAGCTGCTCGCGTTCCTCGAGAGCCTTCAACCCGCCCAAACTATGTTGCGCCGGCAAGCCCCATCCCCTGCAGCGGCGCCCACATTCGACCGAGGGCAACATATTTCTGAGCGCAACATAGGTCGTCTTTCCGTTCGCGTCACCCTGGGGGCCAGAGAGAGCGAATGCGATGGTCAGCGAGATGCGCGAGGCCCAGCCACCAAGTGCACTCGTTCAAGGAGCGGGGCCGTCGGGCGAGCGAAGGTCCCGGCGCGCGCGTCCCTGCGCGGTGCATGCGACGTCAGAGTCGGTCTCAGGGTCGAGGTGACGATTTGCTGCGCCGCCGGAACCACCCCCGGCGGAGCGTCGTTTTGCTAGCACGGCCATGGATCTGGTCGGGTGGGAGGCCGGCGGCGGCATCCGCGCTGTCGGCGGGTTGCGGCGAAGACTGTTGGAGTTCGCGAGATGCTTCTGCTGGAGATATAGCAGGGCTCGCGCCGCCACTGCTGGATCACTCCTTTGGCGCGTTGTGGGGGGTCAGAGGTTGGCGCGCATGAGCGCGAACTGGTCGCCGGTGCTGCCGGCGGCGATGATCCGGCCTTGGGGGTCGATGGTTAGGGCGTGGCCGAAGTCGCCGGTGCCGTGGAAGTCGGTGGTCAGGGATGTGTCGAGTGTGCCGTCGGGTTTGAAGCGCACGAGTGCGATGTCGGTGAGGGTGGCGTTGGTTGCGGTGCCGATGACGATGATGTTGTCGTTGGCGTCCAGGACGAGGTCGTCGCCGAACTCGTCGCCGGCGCTGAGGTCCGCCGATGCGATCCCGCTGCTGCCGAAGCCGAGGTTCAGGCGGCCGTTGGGCCCGTAGCTGGCCACGTACGCGTCGAGGTTGAGGTGGGCGCCGAGCCGGGTGCCGGCGATGAGGATCGTGCCGCCTGGGGTGATCGCGACGCCGTTGGCGACATCGTCAAAGCCGAGGTCGCTGACCGCGGTGCCGCTCCCGTTGAAGGTTGGATCGAGCGCGCCGTTGGGTAGGTATCGCGCGAGCGCGACGTTCTCCCCGGAGACGCCGACGGCGACGATCTTGCCGTCGGATTGGATGGCCAGCGCGTTGGCGGCGTCGTCGAGGCTGCCGAGATTGGTGGTGACGATGCCGTTCGCGCCGAAGCTGGTGTCGAGTGTGCCGTCGGGGTTGTAGCGCGCGAGCGCGAAGTCGAAGTCGATCGGACTCGTCTGCGCGAATCCGGCGGCGACGATCTTGCCGTTGGGCTGGATTGCGACTGCGTTCGCGCCGTCACCTCGGCCGGCCACGTCGGTGGTCACGAAGCCGCCGATGGGGAACGCGGGGCTCGGCTGGCCGTCTGGCGTGTAGCGTGCGATGCCGAAGTCGGTGTTCGCAAGCCCGGCGGGGTCGGCCAGGCCGACGGCCACGAATCCCCCGTCGGGGAGCAGCGCTGCGTCCTTGGCTTTGTCGTCGTTGCCGCCGAGGTCGGTGGTGGCGATCCCGCTGGTGCCGAAGGTGGGGTCGAGGTTGCCGGCGGCGTCGTGTCGGGTGGCGGCGAAGTCGAAGTGGAAGGTGTTGCTGACCTCGCGCGGGCCGACGGTCACGATCGCTCCGCCTGGTTGGATCAGCACCGCCCGGCCTTCTCCGGTGATCGGGATCGTGACGCGGCCGCCGCTGCCGAACGTGGTGTCAAGCCCCGCGGGGATCGCCACGCGCGTGCAGTGCACCGCGACGTTGGTCACATCGGCGGCGATCGTTCCGGTCCCGTCGATGACGTTGCAGACCTGGTCGGGGTTGGTTGGCTGCGCCTGGACGCGCACGTCGAGCGGCGAGCCGGCGGGGAACGTGCCCGGGAACGTGAAGGAGCCGTTGGCGGCCACGTGCAGCTGCGTGGTCTGGTTGACGAGCATCAGGCCGCTGCCCTGGAGTCCGTCGACGCTGCCACCGACCGTGAACGTCGGCGATGACCCGCCGGGCGTCGCAGGAGGCTGGTCGTCATCGAGGATCGTCACGCTCGCGGAGCGCTGCTTGCCGAGCTTCGCGCAGCGCACACCGGCGAGCGAGACCGTAAAGCTTTCGGGGTGCTCGGCCGTCATGTCCTCGCGGATCGGGATCTCCACCAGCCGCGGTGAGCTGTCTTTGTTCTCGAAGCGCACCAGCGTCTTCGTGGGCGTGAAATCTGAGCCCGAGCGCGCCGTGCCGCCGCTTGTCGTGACGGTGACGCTCGTCGCGCCGCGTGAGCCGCGGGTGCGAGTGACCAGCACCAACGGGGTGCCGCTCGCCTCTGCGACCGTGAACGCCGGGCTGCTGAGCTGCACCGTTCCGCTATGCGGGCTTGGTCCCGCGGGGCAGCGCGCAGCGGGTTGCGGCTGGGTCGGCGGCTCGCTCGACTGTGGCGCGCGATGTGGGTTCAGCCCGCGGGCTGCCAGCCTCGGCCCTGTGTGCGGCGGGTCCGCGACGAAGGCCGACGCCGCGGACTCGTGGCCACGCTCGTCGATGGTCTCGGCGTCCATGCTGACCTTCACCACGAACAGCTGGCCGCTCCCGAGCGAGCCGAGGGGAACGTTGAGCTCGATCGGTCCCGGGCCCGAGAACGTGGACACCAGCAGGCGCCTTCCGCTCTTGTTCCTGTCCGCGTCCCCGTCGACGAAGAACTGCGCGTCCTTCCAGAACGGACCGCGCGATCGCGGATCGCTCGCCACACCCACCGCCCAGGCGTGCTCGTGCCCTTCCCCGAAGACTGCGCCACCGACGTCGAAGAACGGATGCCCTCCCGCGAACGTCCATGCTCGCACGCGGTAGTGCACGATCGTTCGAAGTGACGGACACGGAGCGGATCCGACGACCGGGCACTCCGACGAGGTGAGCGGGCCGTTCTCGTCAACCGTCTCCAGCGACACGTCGCTCGTGAACCGAAGCGACTGGTCACCCTTGCCCTTCTCATAGACCTGGGATTCATCCAGGTGCGTCGCGCTGCCCTCCGCCGACCGCGGATCGAACGGATCAAGCGACGGAGTCTGCGCCAGAAGCTCTGACGCGACATGGTGGCTATGGTCAGCCGGCGTGAAGACCTTCCCCGCTGCGTGGCCGTCCAGCGCGCTCACCTTGAAGTTGAACGCGTCAGGGCCGAGATCGAACAGCTTGTCCAGCTGGCCGCTGCGTTGCGTGCCACGCCCGATCGCCACGCTCCCCACGCCCCGCTCGATCTTGCTCACCGACCAGGACCGCAGCAGCGGACCGATCGGACGGGGCGCGGCGAGGGCCGACCCGGCGAACGCGAGCAGCGCGCCGGCGATCAGCGTGACGCTGATGATCGCAGACGCCGTGGCCGCGACCCGCCTCGCGGCGCCGTTGCTCGCCACCGGCTCGGACTCGCGCTCGCAGCTGCCGTCCGCGCACACCTCGATCTCGGGGTCGGTCGCGATCCACCCGCGCCGCACGAGCAGGCCGTAGATCTTGCAGCCCAGGCACAGCCCGAGCGCGGACTCCATCCACATCAGCGTCAAGCAGATCAGGCAGATCGTCCGCGGCAGCGGCCCGCGGATCCCGCTGTTCGTGATCACCGTCATCGCGAGCGCCATCACGAGACCGAGCGTCCACGCGAAGCGCTTGGGCTTCCTCGACACCCACTCGGGCGCCCGGCCGAACGTCATCGCGCGCGCGAGCAGACCGACCGGGCTGGATCGCAGCCCGATCGTGACGCGGATCAGGAGCTCGACGAAGAACAGGCTCGCCGCGACCTGGAGCGGCACGTACTGCTTGGCGAAATAGGCGTAGCTGAACGCGATCGCGCCGATCACCATCGTCAGGCCGGCCCCGGCGCGCACCTCGTTCTCGTTGACGACAGCGGCGCGCGGCCTGCTGTGGTCTGCGGCGAAACTACGTTCCATGTGATCCCCCTCGATCGCTTGGTTGGAGTACGCAAGGGTTGACTGTTCGGTTCGCGCGCCGCCGCGTTCGCCACGCGGCCGCGATCGGCACACACGCGCGTGGCGTGCCCAACTGCTCGCGCGCCTCGCCGGGCAACGGGAACCAGCGGATCCGCTCGAACTCGTCGCTCAGCTCGGGGTCGTGCATCGGGCAGCAGCTTCCAACCATGCTCGGCGATCAGATGGACCGCGTCGAGGATGTACGCGAACACCGTCTCGCTGATGAAGTAGTTGAACCTCAGCCGGGTGAACGCCAGCTTCGCTCCCGCGTGGCCCCTAGCCACCTCGGCGTGCATCCAAGCCGAGAACCGCTCATCGATCCTGTCGAGCCGGTGCAGATACGGGCCAGCGCACAAGCAGGCGCTGCGCGCCTGGATCCCGAACAGGTCACTGAGCACGGCCACGACGAAGTTCGCGTGCAACAGGCGCCCACGATGACCCAGCCCCAGCGACACGATCGGCAAACGCTCCACCGCGCGATCGCCAAGGATCTCGATGTTCGGGTCCGCGCCCCAGGAGTGAAAGGAGAGAAACACCGCGTCCTTGCCGCTCATGTCGATCGACAGCTACAGCCCGGCCGCTGCGTAGTCCCAGCACGACAGGGCGCGGTGGCTGACGCGGCGGGCCTCGTCCCGCAGCGCGGTCGTCCGCAAGCCGGTTACGGACACCTCGGTACGCGTATTCGCGTACCACGGCAGCACACGCTCCCGGATGAAGTCCGCGATGAACGAGAGCGCACGACCCGACGCGGTGTAATCGGCATACACCATTCGGCGCGGGCCGAACGGACCCTCAAGCACCGCGTCATCGCCGATCACCGAACGGCGGATCCGCTCGATCGTCGAGGTCATCGCCTTCACCCGGTCCTCGCCGGCGGCTTGCGTTTCCACGCGCCGATCAGCAACGGCCACAACAGCGGGCGCTCGGGGAACCGCTCCGCGTCGCGGGTCAGCTCTGCGTCCCACGCGTCAGCGCGCTCCTGGGTGAGGATGCCGCGCGAGATCGCGCGCGGCGCAACGCTCTGATACACGCTCTTGAGGAAGCCCTGTGCCTGTGCGAGCGGCTCGATCCGCCCGGCGACGTCGGTCCCGTCGGGCGTACCGATCCCGGCTCGCCCGAACACGGTTCGGTCAGTCGCGCGCGATCGGCGTCGCGCTACGCGCAATCGGCGTGCTCGAGGGTGATTGTGACCTCCTGCGGCAGGCAGTCACGGTGCTCCAGTCCTCGCCCGCGCGCCTGGAGTACGCACGTGCGCGACGCACTGACCCCTAGCGAGTGGCGCGGCTGGCGGCCGAAGGCCGCACGAACAACGAGATCGCGCAGGCACTGTTCGTCACCCCGAAGACGATCGACACGCACCTCTCGCGCGTGTATTCGAAGCTTGGCATCTCCTCGCGGCGCGCGGTTGCCGCCGCGCTCACGGAGAGCATCGCCCCGAACGCAGGCACTCCCGTCGAGCCGCTCGTTCGGCAATGATCAGACCGCGCCGGAGACTGCTGTCCTCGGGGGTGTCAGTGGGCGATTTCGACCTGGCAGCCGGTGGTTTCGATCTCGGACACGACGGCGGGGTCGGCCGTGTGGTCGGTGATCACCATGTTGACTTCGTGGATGTCGCACACCTTTGCCAGCTCGACCTCACCGAGCTTTGAGCCGTCCGCGACGATGACGCGCCGGCGGGCGGCGAGCAGCATCGCGCGCTTGATCTCCGCCTCGGGCAGGTTGATGTTGGTGATTCCGGCGCGGCGGTCGACGCCGTTACATCCGATGAACCCGATCGATGCGTGCAGTTTGGTCAGCAGCTCGGTCGCCATTGGGTTGACGAGCGAGTGCTGCAGTGGCCGCAGTGTCCCGCCGGTGACGACCACCGAGATCCGTGGGTGAGCGCGCTCGAGCTCGAGCGCGACGTTGAGCGCGTTGGTGAAGACGGTGATGTCGCGCAGGTCGGTACGGGCGAGCAGCGCTCGGGCAACTGCCGTTGTTGTCGTACCGACATCGAGCAGCACGGTCTCGCCGCTCGCGACCTCGCGTGCTGCGAGCGCGCCGATGTGCGCTTTCTCGGCGGCGAGATCGAGTTCGGATGTTTCGAACGGCTGCTCGGCCGGGACGACGCCGACCGGCACCGCGCCCCCGCGGATCCGACGGAGTTTCCCGCGTGCCTCCAGGACCTGCAGATCGCTACGGATGGTCACCGTGGAGACGTGAAATCGCCTCGCCAGATCGGCGGCGCGCACGAAGCCGGACTCCTGGACCAGCCGTGTGATCCGCTCCTGGCGGATCTCGGCCGGGACCTCGGCGTCGAGCTGCTGACCAGAGTCGAGGCTCATCGTTGGACTCTACCTTGCGAAATCGCAAGTAACAGCAATCGCTTCTCTCGCTTATTGACAATATCGGAAAGACTCGCTAAGTTCTCGAAAAGTCTACACCCATTAGACCGGGGGGACATCAGAAACAAATCGCAAGTTAGCGCAAGGCGGCGCCGCATGTATGCCTTGCAGGCAGGGAGGAAAGCGTATGTGTGGTGTTTCCGCGTCCCGTCGTGTCTCGCGTGCTGTCACCGGGCGGGTCGTTCGCCGTGGCGCCCTGCTGGCGGTTGGTGGCGCCTTGGCGTTTGCCGCCGTCGTTCCAGCTGCGTCGAGTGCTGATAGCACAACGCGGACACACGCGATCACCTACGACAAGTACTCGCTGACGATCGATGGCCGGCGGACGTTCATCTGGTCGGGAGAGTTCGAGTACTGGCGGCTGCCGAGCCCGGGCGAGTGGCTGGACATCCTGCAGAAGATGAAGGCCGAGGGCTACAACGCGGTCACGATCTACTTCGACTGGGCCTATCACTCTCCCAAGCCCGGCGTGTATGACTTCTCCGGCGTCCGCGACGTCGGCCGGTTGCTGGACATGGCGGCGCAAACTGGCCTGTACGTGATCGCGCGGCCGGGGCCGTACATCAACGCCGAGACGAGCGCGGGCGGGCTGCCGGGTTGGCTGACCACGCAGGCCGGCAGAGCGCGCACGAATGCGCCTGACTACGAGGCCGCGGCCGACGAGTGGTTCACCCAGATCGACGGGATCCTGAGGAACCACCAGCTCACGGACGGCACCGGGACGGTGATCCTCTACCAGATCGAGAACGAGCTGGCGAGCACGGGCAGCAGCGAGCTCGCCTACATGCAGCACCTGTACAGCAAGGTGCGCAGCGACGGCATCAGCGTGCCGATCTTCCACAACGACAAGGGCCGCAACGGCATCTGGGTTCCGGCGGGGGCCAATGTGCCGGGCACGGTGACGGGGCCGAACGACCTGTACGCGTTCGACGGCTATCCCGGCGGGACCTGTCAGAGCGATGCGACACCCGGCTCACCGTCGACGGCTCCGGACTGGGGGATCTGGGGCCCGGGTGGGGCCAGCGGCGGATCGTCGGCGTCGCCGAACACGCCCGGCTTCACGGCCGAGTTCGGGGGCGGCTGGTTCGACTATTGGGGAAGCCGTGGCACCTACAACTGCACCTCGGTCCGTGAGGGCCCCGGCTACGAGCGGGTCTTCTACGAGACGAACATCGCCAACCGGCTCACGCTCCAGAACTTCTACATGACCTTCGGTGGGACGTCGTGGGGCTGGGAGCCGGCGCCGGTCGTCTATACCTCCTATGACTACGGTGCAGCCATTAACGAGGCACGCCAGTTGCGGCCGAAGGCCTCAACGATGAAGGAGCTCGGGCTCTTTCTCCAGAGTGTCGACCCGATCACCAAGGTCGACAAGGGCGACCCGGTGACTGCCTCCTCGCCGGCCATCAAGGTCTACGACGACGTCAATCCGGACACCGGGACGCACTTCTACATCGCGATGCACAACCCGTCGAACGCGACGACCAACGACAGCTTCACGTTCCCGATCAGCACCTCGGACGGCAACTACACAGTCCCGCAGCAGGGCACGCTCGCGATCGACGGGCAGGACGCAAAGATGCTTGTCGCGGACTACGACATGGACGGCCAGCACCTGGTGTACTCAACGTCCGAAATCATGACGCACCTCGTGCAGGGCTCGCAGGATCTCGCGGTCCTGTACGGCCGGGGCGGTGAGGACGGCGAGACCGTGTTGCGCTACTCCAACGCGCCGAACGTGAAGGTCACCTCGGGCAGTGCTGCCAGCAGCTACAACCCGGCGACCGGCGACCTCCGGCTCGACTACACCCACAATGGCCTGACCGAAGTGCAGATCAGCGGCGGCGGACGGCCGGACCTGACCCTGCTGCTCGCCGACAACAGCACCGCCGACACGTTCTGGCGCCAGGACACGAGCGCCGGGCCGGTGCTCGAGCAGGGTCCCGAACTTGTGAGGACCGCGACGGTGCATGGACCCGTGCTGTCTCTCGCCGGCGACACCAGCACGGCCACCACGACGAAGGTCTGGGCGCCGCCGCAGGTTCACGTCGTCACCTGGAACGACGTGCCGGCAGCGTTCTCGGCCGGCGCTGGCGCGACGAACGGCGGCGCGGGCGCCATCGCACAGCTGCGCGGACCGGCGCCGATCCGGTTGCCGGACCTGTCCAGCACACGGTGGAAGTACGCTCCCGAGTTGCCCGAGACGCAGCCGTCGTTCGATGACTCGAGCTGGCAAGTCGCGAACAAGACCACGACGAACAGCACGACCAAGCCGCCGGCCGGCCAGCCGGCTCTGACCGCCGACGACTACGGCTTCCACCAGGGAGACGTCTGGTATCGCGGGCAGTACTCCGGTGCTTCGTCGGCCACGACGCTGACGATGACGTATGGCGGCGGCGGCGCAGGCCTGCTCCAAGCCTGGCTCGATGGCGTCTACCTCGGCCAGAACATCCTCGCCAGCGGTCTCGCTTCGCCGCCAACCAAGGGCACGGTCAGCTTCCCGATCCCCGCCGGGTTGCGCACCGACGGCCCGCACACCCTTGCTGTGATCGTCCGCAACGACGGGCACAACGAGGACGGCGGAGTCAACGACGCCCAGAAGGAAGGTCGAGGCCTCATCTCCGTGGCCATGACCGACGCCGGCTCCGCTCCGGTGAACCCCCAGATCAGCTGGAAGATCCAGGGCAACCTCGGCGGCGAGAACATCGCCGACCCGGCGCGCGGCGTGGAGAACAACGGCGGGCTGTTCGGCGAGCGCAGTGGCTGGTACCTGCCAGGCTATCCCGACCGCAACTGGACGACGACGACGGTCCCCACCAACACGGCGATGTCCGGCACAGCGTGGTACCGCACCACCTTCGACCTCGACATCCCACAGGTCGACGACGCCTCGCTCGGCATCACGATCGGTGACCCGTCGACGCCGCAGTCGTCGGCCAACTACCGGGCGCTGATCTTCGTCAACGGCTGGAACATGGGCCAGTACATCGCCAACGTCGGACCGCAGCACACGTTCGTCATCCCGAACGGCGTGCTCAACCCCGACGGCCGCAACACCCTGTCGATCGCGGTGACCAGTAACGGTGGCCCGGGCAACGGGCTGGAGAAGGTCTCGTTGACGGATCTCGGCACTGTCCGCGGCGGCGTGCGGGTCGAGATGGACCGAGCGCCGAGTTGGAATTCGGACACCTGGGGCCGGCCGACGAAGCCCAGCGAGGTAGCGCTGGAAGGGTTCACGGGCAACGCCGCGTCGCCCGCGCGTGCCGGTGACACGTTCACCGTGACCGGTGCGGTCGCGAACCTGAGCGGACCGACGGCCAAGAACGTCACGGTCAAACTCGACCTCCCGGCCGGGTGGACCGCGACGCCGTCCACCTCGGCGACGATTGGCATCCTCGCACGGGGCGCATCGCAACCCATGAGCTGGAAGGTGACCATCCCGGACGACGCCGCGCAGGGCAGCTACGCGGTGGCCGCGATCGTCAGCTACCAGCAGGCAAGCGCGACCGGCGCGACCGGAGGTTCATACGGGCTGACGGTGATTCCCAAGGGCCTCACCTACATCAGCGACCTCCCGTTCGTCTCGGCTACCAATGGGTTCGGACCCGTCGAGCGTGACATGAGCGTCGGCGGCTCCGGCGCCAACGACGGCGGGCCGCTCAGCATCGACGGCGTCGGCTACGCAAAGGGCCTGGGCACGAACTCGGTGAGCAGCGTGGTAATCGCTGTCCCCGCCGGATGCACCTCGTTCTCGAGCGACGTCGGCGTTGACGACTCAGCCGCTGGGAGGGGCAGCGTCACGTTCACTGTGCTGGCCGACGGCACCCAGGTGGCGTCGACCGGGGTGATGCGAGGCGGGCAGCCGCCCCAGCACCTGACCGCGGACATCGCCGGCGTCAAGCAACTGACGTTGAACGTTGGCGACGCCGGTGACGGCAATGGACATGACAACGCCGACTGGGGTGGCGCGCAGCTGATGTGCGCAGGCTGACCTCGCTCAATCCGCAGCGTCCCGAGTGGGCCGCCGTCGAGCTCGGTGTGCGGACAGGCGGCCGCGCGAGATCGCACCGACGCGCGGACACATCGGCCGGGCCCACGACCGTTGGGATGTGCTGCATCGCGATGGCTATGTCGCAGCCAGGTCGCCAGCGTGCGGTCTGCCTGGCACTTGACGCCGCGCAGGCGATGGAAGAGCCAGGCGGTTTGCGATGTTGGGAGGGGGCGCCCGAAGGTAAGGTTCTGATGGTGGGTTCCTCGGTCAGGCCAAGCGCTGCCTGGGCGCGGTCGTTCACGCTTACGGCGGCGAGGAAGACGGGCCGGTCCGTGTCAGCTGCCACGTGGACGGGGAGCGCTTCATTGTCGAAGTGGCCGACGAGGGCGTTGGCATCGGGGCACCTCGCGGCTCTTCTGGGATCGGGCACGGGTTGGCGATGGTGGGCGCTGTGGTGCAGAGGCTTGAGATCGCTCCAGGCCCCGCCCGGCGCGGCACAGGCGTGACGATGGCCTTCGGTCCCGTCCCGGCGCTCACCGCGCCGCCGGGCTTGGAGATGCTGTGCGCGCTCGCTCTGGAGACCGTCGCCGACGTCTCGTGCGTGGATCTCGTCCACGAAGGTGTGCTGCGCCGCATTGCCGCAGAAGTCGCGGACGATCCCACATTGACCACGTGGTCTGGACATGCGGTACCGACCGAGGAGGTCATCCACGTCCTCGCCGATGCTGCCCGCGGCGACCTCACACATCCTGCCGAGCACGCCGTGCTGCGCGGTCGGCTGGCGATGGCGTGCCGTTAGGACTCCCGACCGAGCGCCTCGAGCTGCTGGTGGCCGCACGGTCTGGAGCGCGGCATGTCTTCTTGGGTCGCTGACGCGGCCCGTGGCGCTTTGTCGGGTAGGCCCGGCGCCTTGCGACGCCGGGCCCCCCTAGGAACCGGACTTGCCAGTCTCGGCATCCGGCTCGAGCAAGCCCTCGAGGTCCGCTGGCGTGACGCCGTACGACTCTTTCGGCGTCGAGTGGATCGTCCTCGGATCCGTTCACCGCGCCCTGGGTCGCGGCGTCTGACTTGTCCGTCGGTTCGGGCGGCATCGTCATCTTCTCCTGCTGGGCTCACCTGACCGCGTCAGCACGCTTTCGCGTCCGGGCACCAGGCCCCGGTATCCGGTCGGTCATCCAGGCGAACTTCTGCTGTAGACGCCGCTGTCGAGGTCGCCGAACACCCATCGGTCGCGTCTGGTCTTGTTGAACTGGCCGAAGTATCTGGGGATTCACCGATCCCTACCGTCGTTTTCGGGATGCCAAGCGAACCGCCGGATGCGGACCCGCACGTCCGCTGGTGTGGGGGGCGCCGGGGTGAGCCCGGCGCCTACCCGATGAATCGCCGCCGGCGCCGGCGCCGCACGCCCTGATCGGACGTCCGGCAGGTGCGATGACCGATCGGGTGCGACGGAGACTTGCCATCCGCGGGAACCTCGGCTTCCGTGAATCCGAAGGAAGAGGCGGCGTCGCGTGATGCTCGCGGCGACATCGAACGCCGTGGGCGCTCACGGTCGACGAGTGCGACGATGTTCTCCCACCTCAACCAGGAGCCGCTGCGATGGAGCTGAGATCCGAGATCCTGACGGCCGAGATGCTCGACGCCGCGAGCGGCGAGCTGATCCGTACGCCGATCGACGTCCGCCGCGACCCGCTCACCGGTCACACCTCGCGGATCCTCCCGAACCGCGGGCTGATGCCCGCCAACGACTTCGACCTTGCCGGGTTCGCTCAGGAGAACCAGCCGCGCTGCCCGTTCTGCCCGGAGCGGATCGCCGAGCTCACGCCGAAGCTGCCGCCCTCGATCCACCCCGACGGACGCATCGAACACGGGGAAGCTGTGCTGTTCCCCAACCTCCACGCGTACTCGTCGCACAGCTGCGTGTCCGTGTACTCGCCGCGGCTGCATTACCTGCCGCTCGGGGAGATGACGAAGCAGCTCGTTGCGGACAACCTCTCGACCCAGGTCGCGTACGACAAAGCGGTCATGGCAGCCGACCCGCAGTCGCGCTGGGCGTCGATCAATGCGAACCATATGCTGCCGTCAGGCAGCTCGCTGTTCCATCCCCACCTGCAGGGGATCGTCGACTCCGAGCCGACGACGCTGCAGCGGATGCTCGCGGACGTGCCGGCGGCGCGCTTCGACGCGTATCTCGATGCAGAGCGAACAAGCGGCGAGCGATACCTCGGCCACAGCGGCCGCGTCGAGTGGCTCGCAAGCTTTGCCCCGATCGCGCCCGCCGAGCTGCGCGCGTTCGTCATGGGGATCTCCTCGCCGGCGGAGCTCGACGACGATCTGATCGCCGAGCTCGCCGACGGCCTCACGAGTGCCTTCGGCGCGTACGCCGAGATGGGATTTGAGAGCTTCAACCTCGCGATGTACGGCGCGCCGCCGAATACGGACGGCTATCCGCTCAACCTCCGGATCGCCGCCCGTTCGAACCTGATGCCGTTCTACCGATCCGACTCGACCTTCCTCGAGCGGCTCCACTGGGAGGGCGCGATCGACGTGCCGCCGGAGGCCGTCGCGAACCGGATCCGCGACCGGTTCCGGACGTAGCCGCCCTCGACGGAGGCTACGCGTCGCCTCGAAGCGCAGCGGCCGCGGCCGCAATATCGGACTGATCGGCGAGCAGGCCGGGGCGCGGCAATTCGGGAGCGGCACCCTCCGTTGGGATCACATGCACGTGGAAGTGGGACACGACCTGGCCGGCCGCGCGGCCACAGGAGTTCCACAGGACGACCTGATCGGCTCCGAGCCGATCCTTCACGCGCATCGCAAGCCGTCGCGCGGCCGCGAACGTCTTCCCGAGATCGTCGGGGTCGATCTCGAGGAGGTTCTCGTAGTGGCGGCGCGGCACCACGAGCGCGTGTCCGCGAGCCCATGGATTGATGTCCATGAACGCGACCGTGTCGGGGTCTTCATCGACGATCATCGCCGGTGCTTCGCCCGCGGCGATCGCACAGAAGATGCATTCCGCCACGACCACACAGCCTACTCCTGCGGAGGGGTCCAGGGGTAAGTTGCGCGCCGTGAGCGGCGCGTCGAACCAGTGGGATCAGACCCGCCGTCCACCTGCCCGGAAGCGGGGGGTATAGGGTCGCTCCCGACGGGCTGCAGTCATTTTCCGAGAACGGAGGCACCGATGAGCGCGATTGAACACGTCCACGCACGGCAGATCCTCGACAGCCGCGGCAACCCCACCGTCGAAGTCGATGTCCGCCTCGGCTCCGGCGCGTTCGGGCGTGCAGCAGTCCCGTCCGGTGCGTCGACCGGCACCCGGGAAGCGCTCGAGCTGCGCGATCAGGAGAAGGCGTTCGGCGCCAAGGCGGTCACGCATGCGGTCGCTCACGTCAACGGCGAGATCGCAGAGAGCGTCCGCGGGCGCGACGCCAATGACCAGCGCGGCCTGGACGAGGCGATGGTCGCGCTCGACGGCACCGAAGGAAAGTCCCGCCTGGGCGCCAACGCGATCCTCGGCGTCTCGATGGCCGCCGCCCGCCCGGCGGCCGCCGACAACCGCGAGCCGCTCTGGCGCTACCTCGGCGGACCGGAGACGAACCTGCTGCGGGTGCCGTGCATGAACGTGCTCAACGGCGGCGTCCACGCCGATAACCCCGTCGACTTTCAGGAGTTCATGATCGCCCCGCTCGGCGCCAGCTCGTTGACCCACGCGATCCAAATCGGCTCCGAGGTCTACCACGAGCTGCAGCGCACGCTCAAGGGCCGCGGGCTCGGCACCGCCGTCGGGGACGAGGGCGGATTCGCGCCGGCGCTTGATTCAAACGAGGCTCCGCTGGAGCTGCTGATGTCATCGATCCAGAGCGCCGGCTACAAGCCCGGTGAGGACGTCGCGCTGTGCCTCGATCCGGCCGCAAGCGAGTTCTTCAAGGACGGCAGCTACGAGCTCGCCGGCGAGGGACGAACCCTCTCCTCAGACGAGATGGTCGACTACTGGGCCACGATCCCCGGCCGCTTCCCGGTGCTGTTCCTCGAGGACGGCATGGCGGAGGGCGACTGGGACGGGTGGCGCAAGCTCACCGACCGGGTCGGCAAGGACATCCAGCTCGTCGCAGACGACATCTTCGTGACCAACCCGGCGATCCTGCGCGAGCGGATCGAGCGCGGCGTCGCCAACTCGATCCTGATCAAGCTCAACCAGATCGGAACCGTCACCGAAACGCTCGACACGATCAAGATCGCCCGCGACGCCGGCTACCGCGCCGTCGTCTCACACCGCTCCGGCGAGACCGAGGACACGTTCATCGCGGACTTCGTCGTCGCGACCGGCGTCGGGCAGATCAAGACCGGTGCGCCGGCGCGCTCCGAGCGGGTCGCGAAGTACAACCAGTTGATGCGGATCGAGGAGCAGTTGGGCGGCGACGCTCGCTACGCCGGGGGCGACAGCGTTCGCCTCGGCTAGCCGCCGGCCGACCGCAGGGCGCCGGTATCGTTCCCGTAGGCGATGAAGCTCGCCTTTTCTCGCGTCTGTCGGCGCTGATGGCTTCTACGACTTGCCCCGAGCCCGGGCGGCAGCAACGCCGCACCCCAGGAGGTGATCACAACGAAGCCACGGCGCAGCACAGGGACCACCCCTCCGCCCGTGCAGCGCAACCAGAACGATCCGCGCGATCCCGGGTCGCTTGAGCGGACAGCGGCGGAGCGCCGAATGAAAAGCTTCACCCGCAGCGAGGTGCAGGCCCAGCTGCGCGCGTCGATGGGGATGTGCGCGTCGCACACGCGACGCTTGATCGAAGATGTCGGCGAGGGCCATGTGATGACGACGGTCAGGCGCCATGACCTCGGCGCGCGCGCCTGCCTGCGCGACGGCGCCACGGCCGGGCCGTGCCCGGCGTGCGAGGCGGCGTCCTCGGCCGGCCACCGGGCGGTTGGTGTTCTGATCGAGGGGCTGAGCGACCCCGCACACGCTCACCTGTACGCCGCGCACAGTGGCATGTGCCTGCCGCACGTCGCCCGAGCGGCGCTCACGGCGGAACCCCCGGCGCTGAAGCTGATCGCCGAGCGGCTGCTCGAGAGCCTGGCCGGCGCCGGCGAGGACACAGTGATCGACTGGTTCCTGGAGCGCAGCCGCGAGCACGACAGGTCGATCGTGAGCGATCCGGGTGAGCTGTGCGCGGCTCACCTTCACGACGTGGCGCTGGCAGATCCTCACGTCGCGGCCGACGCGGGCGAGCGCAAAGCGGTTCGTCTCCGAGCACTACTGTCCCGCCTGCCACGCGCGCGACGGGATCGACCGCAGCCAGCTCTCGCTGCTGACGACCTCGCTCGCGCTCCTGACCATTCGCGATCAATATCTGCGCGGCCACGGACTGTGCGTAGATCATGCGATCAAGACGAGCGACAGCGAACGCACCGGGCTCGTCAAGCAGCCTGGCGATGTGCGTCTGGCCGTGCTCGGCTGGGAGCTCGAGGAAACGGCCCGCACGTACGCGTGGGCCTGCCGGCATGAGTCGAGCGGTCCCGAGCGACATGCCTGCCTGCGTGCCGCCGCGCAGATCAACGGGCACGTCTTCCAGGGGGCCCGGCGCCCGTGACACAGGATGACTAAGTACGGTCAGAACCCAGGTGAGCGTCGCCGGCGACGAGAGCCTCGCGTGGAGAGCGCGTGACTGAAACGTTCGGCGAGATGACACTCGACGATGTCGCGGTCCGGTCCCGGCGGATCGTGGACGAGATCGAGCGCGCCGTGGTCGGCAAGCGCGAGGCGCTGGAGCTGGCGCTGACGGCGCTGCTCGCCGACGGCCATGTCCTGATCGAGGACTACCCCGGTCTCGCCAAGACGCTGATCGCACGGTCCGTCGCGACGGTGACCGGCACACGCTTCTCCCGGGTCCAGTTCACACCCGACCTGATGCCCTCGGACGTCACCGGCGCGTCGATCTTCAACCAGCGCACAGCGGAATTCGAATTCCGCCCGGGACCGGTTTTCACCAACGTGCTGCTCGCAGACGAAATCAACCGTGCCCCACCGAAAACCCAGGCGGCGCTGCTCGAGGCGATGCAGGAACGGCAGGTGACGACTGATGAGCACACGCGGGCGCTCGAGCGGCCGTTCGTCGTTCTTGCCACGCAAAACCCGATCGAGTACGAGGGCACCTATCCGCTGCCGGAGGCGCAGCTTGACCGATTCTTGATCAGGATGCGCGTCGGCTATCCCTCCGCCGAGGGCGAATGGGAGATGATCGAGCGGCGCCTGGAGCGGCGTGAGGATGAGTCCACGCTCACCGCCGTCGTCGACCGCGAGGAGCTCCTCGCGATGCAGCGCGCGATCGAGACGGTCTATGTCGCCGAGAGTGTCGGCCGCTACATGGTCGCGCTCGTCCGCGCAACCCGGGACAGCCCGAGCACACAGGTCGGCGCAAGTCCGCGCGGAACACTCGCGCTGATGAAACTCGCCCGGGTGACCGCGGCCCTCGACGGGCGTGACTTCGTCTCACCCGACGACGTCAAGACGGTGGCGGTACCCGCGCTCGCGCACCGCCTGGCGCTGCGGCCGGAGCTGTGGGTACAACAAGTGCAGGGGGAGGATGTCGTCCGCGAGTGCCTCACCTCCGTGCCGGTGCCGGCGACGGAGTTCGAACGCGGGCACTCGCCACGTTAGACTGAGCTGAAGCGATGAGGCTCGCTGCCGCGCCGGCCGCGGGAACCGCGATCTGCGCTGATGGCCTCTGTTGTCCGGTCGTTTGAGACTTGGAGGTCCGAGTTGGGACTCCGCCTGCGATCACGAGCCAGCGACGCATCAGGCAACCCGCGTGGCGACCGACGTCTCGCCGCTCGCCGCTCGCCGCTCGCCGCCGAGCGTCGTCACAACATGGCTGCGGCAGGGTCTGCGCAGCGGGATATGCCCGCTCTGCCGCGTTGCCCACAAGGCCGACCGCGAGTACATCTGGCACTTCTTCGACGAGGGTGCGGCTTTGCGATGAGCGTGGATGCTCGATTCCACCGGGACCCGTGTCCCGCGTGCGCGAACCGCGACGAGCGCCTTGATGCCAATGCGCGATACCTGTTGGATGTGCTCGCGACGAGCCCGGGCACCGCGAGACCTTCGAGGCATCCCCCGGCTTGTGCTTCGAGCACTTCGAGCTGGTCTGGGAGCTCGCGCAGGCGCGCGAGGATCGCGAGATGATCCTCGGCGTTCAACGCAAAGCCGCACGCTCCCTCCTGTACGACTTACAGGAGCACGTGCGCAAGCACGACCACAAGTTCCGCCACGAACCTAAGGGCACAGAGCGCGACTCGTGGCAGCGGGCGATCTTCATGACCGCGGGCTGGCCTGCGCCAAGCGAATCTGCGGCAGAGCCGGAGCGGCGCAGATGAGGGTGAAGGTGCGAGCGGTGATCATGCGCGAGGGCAAGCTGCTCGTCACGCACGAGCGCCGGCGGGGGCGCGAGCACGTCCTGCTTCCAGGAGGCCGCGTGCAGGACGGAGAGTCGATCAGCGAGGCGCTGATCCGCGAGCTCGGCGAGGAGACCGGGCTGGAGATCATCCCCGAGCGACTTCTGTACGTGGCCGAGGTGGTGGGAGCGTACGGCGCGCACGATCTCAACCTCGTGTGGCTCGCACAGCTTCGTCATCCCGACGCCGCCATCGACGAGCGGGCGCTCGTCGCACTCGACTCCCCGGCCGCGCACGCGATGATGCCGCCGATCCTCGAGCAGATCGCGGCCGACGCTCAGAACGGGTGGCCTCAGGAGCCCAGGTGGCTCGGCAACATCCGCCGCCCGGCACTCGACTGATCGACACGTGTTGGCCGGCCAAGCGCTTACGGCAGTCGCCCGAGCGCGTTCACCAGCGCCTCTCGGGTGGCGTCAAGCGCCTGTGGCAGCACGTGCGTATCCGCGAGCACCGGCATGAAGTTGGTGTCGCCCTGCCAGCGCGGAACGACGTGCAGATGCAGATGGTCGGCGATTCCCGCACCCGCGACGACGCCCAAGTTCAGCCCGACGTTGAACCCGGCAGGCGCCATCGCGTCGCTGAGAGCAGCGATCGCGCGCCGCGCCAGCTGCATCAGTTCCAGTGCCTCGTCGTCGAGCAGATCCTCGAGCCCGGCAACGTGACGATTCGGCACGATCATCACGTGCCCGGGCGCGTACGGGAACGCGTTGAGCATCGTCAAGCAGCGGCGCAGACGTTCCACGACCAGGCGCGCTGCATCGTCATCGGTCGATGCCGCAGCGCAGAAGACGCACTCGCCGCCCTTCGCTCCCGTCACGTACTCGATCCGCCACGGGGCCCATAACGGTCGCTCAGCCACGAGACCCCGCTCACCCCAGACGCGGAGCGATCAGCAACAACGCGACGAACGCGACGAGCACGTAGAGCAGATAGAGGCCGAGGGGACCCGCCTGGATCTTTCGCACGAGCTCGGCGACCCGGATGAACGCACCGGTCACCGGCCGATACAGCCAGGCTGGGTCAAAGATGCGAGGCTCGGCGCGAACCATGCTCAAACGTTCCGGGAACCGCTGGTCGCCGACGCTCCGCAACTGGGTGCGCACGCGATAGACGACATTGAAGATCACGCGGACCATGTTCGCGTAACCGATTGAGGTGTACTGCGCGCGCCTACCGGAGACCACGACACCCGATGCCCACACCGGCGCTCGCCGGCTTCTGCGAATGGTTACCAGGTACCGCAGGCAGGCCGCCCCGAGGGCAAAGCCGATCAGCGCCAGGGCTAGGACGGTCGGGCTGATGCTGGAGAACTTCGGGTAGCCGGGCTCGATCAGCCAGCCCAGCTGGCTGATGTGCCCGATCGCAGCGGCGCCACCGACCGGCATCAGGCCCTGCTCGAGCACCTTCACCACCCACGGTGCGGCGATCCCGATCAGCAGCGACGCGGCCGCCAGGATCCCCATCCCGACGCGAGGCCGCCAGGGCTCCGCCGCGGGTCTGATCGAGGGCTCACGTGGCATTCCGAGGAACGTCATCCCGATTGCGCGGACGAACGCGAGCGCTGCCAGCCCGGCCGTCAGCGCGAGCAGCGCGCCTGCGAGTGCGATCGCCAGATGCGACCCTGTGCCGCTCACGCGGAAGCCCTGCATCAGTCCCTCGAGCCCGAGCCAGTCCGAGACGAACCCGCTGAACGGCGGTAGCGCGGCCAGCGCGGCGCCGCCGGCGAGCGTCGCGATCGCGGCCGCGGGGAGGCGGCGATAGAGACCGCCGAGTCGCTCCATGTCGCTGGTGCCGGTGCTGTGCTCGACTGAGGCGACTGCGGCGAACAGTCCCGCTTTGGCGAAGCTGTGTGCGGTGATCTGAAACGTGGCGGCGATCAGCCCCAGTCCGAGCAGCCCGGGCTGATGCTGGGCCTTCCCCATCAGGGCGAGGCCGAGGTCGGCGACGATCAGGCCCGCGTTTTCGATCGATGAGTAGGCGACGAACACCCGCAGTTCGCGCTGCAGGACGCCGCCAAGGATTCCGATCAATGCCGTGAACGCGCCCACCAGCAGCGCGATCACCGCCCACCACACGGCCGGGTGACCGAGGAATCCGAACCACACGCGCAACATCGCGTAGAACGCGACGTTGAGCGAGACGGCGGCGACAAAGCCAGAGCTGTCGGCATCCGTGCCGGCGTACGCGCCGGGCAGCCAGGTCTGAAGCGGGATCAACGCAGCCTTGACGGCAAACCCGGCAAACAACAGCGCGAAGCAGACCCCGCGCGTGGCCGAGGTCAACGTCGGGCCGGAGTGTGCGAGCTGTTCGAACGAGAAGCTCCCTGCCTGTACCGCGAGCAGGACCATGCCGGCCAGCACCGCGCCACCACCGAGCTTGCCGAGCGTGATCGTGAGCGCTGCGGCGAGCTGCGCTCGGGGGTCCTCGTGGCGGACGCTGATCAGCGCGTAGATCGCGAGGACCGTCAGCTCGTAGACGATCAGGAACTCGAACACGTTGTCGACCACGATCACCCCGACCACGCACAGCACGAGCAGCGGTCGAAGCGCATGCGAGACCCTCGAACCCTGCGTCCGGGCGGCGAGGAACAGCGGAGCCGACACGAGACCAGCAAGGATCAGGAACAGGCCGGCCAACTGGTCAACCTGGACACCGCCTCGACCGAGCGCAAACCACGAGAAGGGCTGCCACACCAGCTGTTCATCAAAGACGGCGACAATACCGGCCACCGCCAGCACGACTGACCCGCCGACGCCCAGCACAGTTGCGGGCGTCCGCCAGAAGACGCTCCTGATCGCCGCTAGCGCTGCCGCGAGGGCCAGGCTGCCGCTGCCCACAATCATCAGGACCGCGAGCAAGCTCATCCCGCGCGTCCCGTCATGGCTCGGCAGATGGCGTTGCTCCGGTGAGGCGGACTCACGCTCTGCGCGCGGCCGCTGGCGAGCAGCAGCCCATGAAGCAGCGCGAGCGGGCTCGGGGGGTCGCCGGGGATGTAGACGTCGACCGGGAGCACACGATCGACGCCGCCCCGGACCTCCGGCGCGGTCCAGATGCTGCCGCTGCACGCGTCGGTTCCCGCGGCGATCACGACGCGGGGCTCGGGCATCGCTTCGAACGTGCGGCGAAGCGGCTCCTCCATCGGCACCGTCACCGGGCCGGTGATCAGCAGCACATCGGCGTGTCGCGGGCTCGCCGTAAAGAACATTCCGAGGCGTTGCATGTCGTAGTAGGGATTGAGCAGCGCCGCGATCTCTTGCTCGATCGCGCCGTCGGAGCCCGTGTCGATGTGGCGTATGTGCAGAGAGCGGCGGAATGGACCGCCGAGCACTGAAGACGCGACGTCGGCTTCCGTCGGCCCATCGTCAACGATCAGTCTCGCGCGGCTCGCGCTCGCCAGCTCGTATCCGGGGTCCATCTCGATCGTCCGGCCGGGCGTGACACACAGCCCGCAGCCGATGCAGCGACCGGCGTCGAGGCGCAACTGCCCGCGGTCATTGAGTGACAGCGCTCCCGGCAGGCAGACCTGCGCAGATCGCAACGCGTCAGCTCTTGAGACCGCGTCCGGGTCGGTCAAAGCGCGCGCGCGGAACGTCGGCGGCGCTGGCTCCTTCCGATCTGGGTAGCGCGTCGTAACCCGCCGCCGGCTCACGCCGCGCAGGAACCATCGGATCATGCGTCACATCCCGCGGGAGAGAGACCAAGGCTGTGCTCGATGAACGAGAAGTCCGTCAGCACCTGCGAATCGAACACGCGATTGAAGATCCCGAAGTTGACAAACGACGCCGCACGGAGCTTGCAGGTGCGCAGCGCATCGGGTTCGCCGGCCTCCAGCCAATACAGGGTCTCGCCACGCGCCGACTCGGCCGCGCCCAAAGCGCCGTCGTTGACGAACTGGCCGACGGGATTGCGGGCAGGGCCAGCTCCGATCGAGCCCAGCGCCTCGCGGATCAGCAGCAACGAGGTGTCGATCTCCTGAAAGCGCACCTCCATGCGCGCCATCGCGTCGCCGTCGGAGTGCCGCGCGACGGCAAATGTCGGGTAGCCGTCGTAGGGGAGATCTCGTCGCGTGTCGAGATCGATCCCGGAGCCGCGGGCCACCGGCCCCACGCATCCGAAATCTCGGGCGTCCTGCTCGGACAGAGGGCCCGCGCTCACCAGCCGGTCAAGGAACGAGTCGGTCCGCAGCAGCACCGACAAAGCTCGTTTGAAGTCGCGCTCCCAATCGTTCAGCGTCTCGCCGATCAGCCCCACCGCGCCGGCGTCGAGATCCATCCTTACCCCCCCGGGGACGACCGCTCCGCGCAGGAACCGGTTGCCGACGAGTTCGCCCGCCAGCCGGTGTAGGCGTTCCTTGAGCGCGGCGAACTGCGCCTGCGCGACCGACAGCGACGCGTCCTCGCACTCACGGACTGTCACCTCGAGGTGGTTGTAGAGGCGCTCGAGCTCGGCCAGAACGTGCCTGATCGCCCGCCCCCGGGACGGGACCTCGGCGTTCGCCAGCGACTCGACGGCGTGCGAGAACGCCAGCGCGTGCGCGACGCTCGAGGTGCCCGAGACGCGCTCGGCAACGACGACCGCCAGCTCGAGCGGGACCTCACAGATCCGCCGCTCGGCGCCGCGACGCTTGAAGAACAGCCGCTGCGCGCAGTAGGCGACGTCCTCGCCGCCGGTCTGCACCAAGAACTGCGCAGCTTCGAACACGCCCGAGCGGACCGGTCCGTATGGAAACACGAACACTCCGGGACCAGACAGGCGCTCACCGCCGCGATGCTCGCCCGCGAGGTCCCCGTTCGCCGGCAATGCGATTTCGCCCTGTTCGGGTGGGTGGCGGACGAGTGGCTCGAGCCTGGGATGTCCCTCGGGCACAACACCCCACAGGTCGTGGATCTCGCGCTCGTACCAGTGTGCGGCCGGAACGCCTGGCGTGATCGCGGGGTATGAGTCTCCGATGAGGGGCGAGAGCAACCGGACCGTCGAGTCGCTGCAGCGGACGAGCGCGCACAGTTCTCGGGCCGACGGCGACCCGGTCACAAACAGCATCATCAGCCGCCCGCCGATCCGCTCGAGCTCCGCCGCGATCTCGTTCTGCTCGCAGTGGAGCGTTTGCAGCGCGATCACGTGCGCCCCCCGATCACGGCCGCCGCGCTGTGCAGCAGTTGGTCGAGCGGACCGGGGATCCAGAGCCCAAGCACCAGCACGACGGCGAGGCTCACGAGCATCGCGAGCGCCATCAGCGGCTGCTCGGGGCGCAGAACGCGAGCGCGGTCGCCAACCTCCTGCTCACTGTCGGACAACACCATGCGATGAAAGACCTGATAGAGCCCGACGAACGCGACGTTGGCGAATAGCACAAGCAGACCCGCGAGCGCGAACGACGATCGTGAAAAGCCCCCGGTGACGATCAGCAGCTCGGAGCGGAAGATCCCGAACGGCGGCACCCCACCGATCACAAGCGCGCCGATCAGGACCATCACCCCTGTGAACGGCGCGGCTCTCATCACACCCCGGACATCGTCGATCTCGCGACTCTCGTACCGGCTGAGAAGGCCGCCGGCGCCGAAGAACGCCAGCGTCTTGCCCGCAGCGTGCACCACGACGTGGAAGAACGCGCCGTAGGCGGCGATCGGTCCGCCGATTCCGATCCCGAGAGACACGATTCCCATGTGCTCGATCGAGGAGTACGCAAGCAGCCGCTTGTAATTGGTCTGACGCAAAGCAAAAAAGGCCGCCACGATCAACGACAGCGCGCCGAAGACGAGCAGCAGCACGTGAACGTACGACGGGCCCACCGCTCGCTGCGCGATCGCCCCGATCCTCAGCACCGCATAGAGCGCGGCCGCCAGCAGCGCTCCCGACAACATCGCACTGATCGGGCTCGGTCCCTCCGAGTGAGCGTCGGGAAGCCAGGCATGCATCGGCACCAGTCCCACCTTGGTGCCGAAGCCCACCAGCACGAACGCAAATCCTGCGTGGACCAGAGCGCGATTGAGGTGCGGCGCCGCGTGCGCCAGGATCGTGTATGTCGGCGTGTAGGCGTCGCCCAGGATCGGAACGCCGGCGGCATAGATCAGCACGATCCCGAGAAGTCCGAGCGCGAGCCCAGCGGATCCGATCACGATGTACTTCCATCCCGCCTCCAGCGACTGGTCGGAGCCCTCGCTCGTGACAAGCAGCGCGCTCACCACCGTCGTGAGCTCGACCGCCACCCACAGCACGCCAAGGTTGGCCACCATCGGCGTCGCCAGCAACGCCAAGCCGAACAGGTTCAGCAGCGGCCAGTACACCCGCCGCAGTCGCACGTGACCGATTCCGGGTCTCAGGTAGCCGACCGAGTAGATCGCCACAACCGCATACACGAACGCCACCGAGACGAGGAACACCCCACTGAGGCCGTCGAGGAAGAACGCGCCGCCGAGGCCGTGCTGGCCACGGCTGACGTGAAAGGCGAACACGGCTACCAGTGCGGCGGCGAACGCGCCGACGGCGGCCGCTGCCGAAATCCAGCCACTGGCCGCGCGGTCACCAACGACCACCGTGGCGCCCGCGGCCAGCAGCGCGAGCGCGAGCGCGATGATCAGCCAGAGCGCCATCAGCCCCGGAGAACCGCCATGTCCTCGATGCTCGTGCTCCTCGCGCGCGCCGCGATCAGCCGTGCGAACACGCCGTAGAACAGCACGGCGGGCAGCAGGTCAAGCAGCAGCAGGAAGCCGATCGCGAACGGCAGTCCCGGCGCGATCGCGACCGTCGCGAGGAACACGCCGTTCTCTAGCACGAGCAGACCCACGATGTGGCTGATCACGTTCTGGCGGGTGATCATGAAGAAGAAGCCGACGAGCACCAGCGCCAACGGCATCCCCAGCGCCGGCGTGGGCAGCAAGGCGCCGTGGATCGGCAGCGCTGAGCTCGACCAGTACGCCAGCCCGGACAGCGCGACTCCGATCAGCAGCGACATCGGAACCTGGACAACCAGCGGCACTTCGTGCTCTGAGACCTGTCTGGTGATCTGACGATCGATCGAGACCGGGATCACGATCACCTTGATCACCGCCGTCCACACGGCAAGCACGATCAGCGCCGCGTCCGCGCGGTCGATGCCGACCAGCAGCGTGTAGCCGGCGGCGAACACGGACTGAACCGCGTACACGCGCACCTGCTCGTGCACCTGCTTGACCGCCAGCAGTGCGAGGGCGCTGAGCAGCGCGGCGATCGCCAGCAGCGCTGCCGTCGCGTGCGCGAAGTCGTAGTGGGGAGCGGCGTGCATCCGCTCAGCCGTTCGCCAGGTAGAAGACGAGGATCGCCAGCACCGAGAGCACGAAGCCCGCGCCCATGAAGTCCGGGATCCGGAACAAACGCAGCTTCGCGAAGCTCGACTCGATCACGACCATCACCATGCCGAGGCCGATCATCTTCACAAGCAGCCACCCGAGCGCGACCGCGACCGAGCCGACCGTGTGATCGGAAGCGAGCCCCCACGGGACCACGAGCACGTTGAGGAACACCACATACAGCAGGAACTGCTTCATCGTCGACGCCCACCGGAACAGCGCCAGCGCGGGCCCCGAGTGCTCGAACAGCCGCGCGTCATCGATCATCCCGAACTCGAGCGTCGAGTTCTGACTCTCAATCGGCACCCGGCCCGTGTCGACCAACAGCATCGCGAAGAACGCGGCGGTCGCAAGCAGATGGCTCGGCCGGAAATACTCAGAAGAGGAATGCGACAGCGTCGCGTTCAGGGCATAGGGCAGATCGGTGCTGGTGACGAGCGCGACCGTGAAGAACACGAAGATCAGCGTCGGCTCGACCAGCGTCGCCACCGACTGCGTCCGGCTGGAGCCAAGCGCCGCGTACACCGAGCCCGAATCGACACCGGCGAGCGCGGTCACGAAACCCGCCAACCCGAACAGCAGCGCACCACCAAGGATGTCTCCGGCCGTGCCGAGCGGCAGCGGAAAGCTCGTCAGCACCGGGATCAGCAGCGCGATCGTGCAGTAGGAGGCGAATGCGATCAGCGGCGCGATCTCGAAGAACGGCGACGCCGTCTCAGGCCGTACCGACTCCTTGCGGAAGAACTTCGCGATGTCGTAGTAGGGCTGAAGAACCGACGGCCCGGTACGCCACTGCACGCGCGCCTCGACCTTCGTGATGATCCCGCTGATCAGCGGCGCGAACAGGAGCAGCGCGAGCACCTGGCAGACCTGAACTCCCCATGGCGGCAGCATGATTTCCCTGAACGAGGCTCCTACGCTCACGACCTTGCAGCCGCTACGTCGTAGGAGCTATCAGCACGAGCGCGGTTCGGCCACGGGGGGCCCGGCGAACTCCATCGCCTCACAAACGCAGCGCAATATACTGAGGGCTCCCCGCGAACAGCCTGAACAGCGCTGAGAAAAACCGCCTGCGCGTCGCGGATCGGCACCGGTACGATCTTCAGCAGCGATGAGGCTCGCTACCGCGCCCGGCTGCGGAAACCGCGAACTGCGCTGATGGCCTCTACACCGAGATCAAGATCGAGTTCGGAGGGAGTCTGCGGTTCGCGTGCCTCCTGCGATGACGAGCAGTCTCGAGATCGCCCAACAGCATCAGCTGGTCCCGATCGAAGCGATCGCCGAGCGGGCAGGCCTTCTGCCCGACGAGCTGGAGCCCCACGGTCGCCACAAGGCGAAGGTCACGCTGTCGGTCCTCGACCGGCTTAGGGACAAGCCGGACGCCAAGCTCGTCTGCGTCACCGGCATGACACCGACGAAGGGCGGCGAGGGCAACACGACGACGCTCGTCGGCCTGACCCAGGGCCTCGGCGTGATCGGCAAGAACGCAATTGCGTGCCTGCGCGAGCCCTCGGTCGGGCCGGTGTTCGGCGTCAGGGGCGGCGCCGCCGGCGGCGGCTACTCGCAGGTCGTGCCGATGGAGGATCTGAACCTTCATTTCACCGGCGATATCCACGCGATCGGCGCCGCCAACAACCTGCTGGCCGCGATGATCGACGCGTCGATCCTGCACGGCAACCCGCACAACATCGACGCGCTGCGCGTCTCATGGCGCCGAGCGGTGGACATGAACGACCGCGCGCTGCGCAAGATCGCCGTCGGACTCGGCGGTCGAGCCAACGGCTACCCGCGTGAGACCGGCTTTGACATCACCGCCGCCTCAGAGGTGATGGCGATCATGTCGGTCGCGCGAGAGCTCAGAGATCTCCGCCGACGGATCGGCCAGATCACCGCTGCACACTCGCACGACGGCACGCCGGTCACCGCCGAGCAGCTCGGCGCTGCGGGTGCGATGACAGTGCTGCTGAAGGATGCACTGAAGCCGAACCTCGTGCAGACGCTCGAGGGCCAGCCGGCGATGATTCACTGCGGACCGTTCGCGAACATCGACCACGGCAACAACTCGCTGGTCGCCGACCTCGTCGCAATGAAGCTCGGCGACTACGTCCTGACCGAGTCAGGCTTCGGATCGGACATGGGCATGGAGAAGCTCTTCAACATTGTCTGCCGGTTCGGCCAGCTCACGCCCGCGGCGGTCGTGCTCGTGACCACGGTCCGCGCGATCAAGCACCATGGCGACCAGGCCGAACACCCGAATGAGGATCGCGCGGCCGGCCTGAAGGCAATCGAAGCCGGCGCTGCGAACCTCCGCCGACACCTCGGCATCATCACGACGTTCGGGGTACCGGCCGTGGTCGCGATCAATCGCTGGGAAGCGGACCGCAGCGAAGAGATCGAGCTCGTCAAGCGCCTCGCGCTCGACGCCGGCGCATTCGCCGCCGAGGTCAACGACGGCTTCGCGCACGGCGGCGCCGGCGCCGCCGACCTGGCCGATGTCGTCGTGCAGGCCTGCGAGCAACCAAACCGCTTTCACCACCTCTATGAAGACGGGGCGCCGATCAAGGACAAGATTCGGGTCATCTCCGAGCAGGTCTACGGCGCCAAGGACGTCTTCTTTTACCCCGAAGTTGAGCCGAAGATCGAGCAATTCGTCCGCGACGGCCTCGTACGGCTGCCCGTGGCGATCGCCAAGACTCACCTCTCGCTATCGGCTGACGCGTCGCTGCTCGGCGCACCTGAGGGATTCACGCTTCCCGTCCGTGACATCCGCGCGTACACCGGAGCCGGCTGGCTCGTGCCACTTTGCGGGCAGATCACGCAAATGCCGGGCCTCGACCACGCACCCGCCGCGCTCAACATCGATATCGACCGCGAGGGGCGGACGGTTGGGCTGTTCTAGAGCACCGGGCCACCTGGGATGGCCGGCTTCGAGTCCGTCACGCGAGCGCGAATCCTCGTTGACGTGACGCTGACGATCGCAATCCCCGGTCGTGAGGAGCTTCGCCTCGAGCACCTCTTCCTGGACGTCAACGGCACCCTGACCAATCGAGGCGTGCTGTTGGAAGGCGTCGACACGAGGATCGCCGAGCTCCGAGACAGACTCGCGATCCACCTGGTCTCCGCCGACACGTTCGCAACGCTGGATCAGACGGCGCGGCTGCTGCAGGTCCGGGCCGTCCGGGCGCGGACCGGTGAGGACAAGCTCCGAGAGCTCGACCAGCTCGGCAGCGAGAGCTGCGTCGTGATCGGCAACGGCGCCAACGACGCGCTCGTGCTCCAAGCCGCCGCGCTCGGGATCGCGGTCATCGGGCCTGAGGGAGCGAGCTCGGCCGCGCTGCGCGCCGCCGACGTTGTGTGCAGCTCCTCGACGGACGCACTGGATCTGCTGATCGAACCACAGGCGCTGTCGGCCACGTTGCGTCCGTAGTCCGATTCGCAAGGGGTCGAGCACCATTTGATGCGCGATCGCGCCGTGGCGCCAGGTATCGTGAGCAGCAGCGCGATGAGGCTCCGCGTTCAACCGCCTTCGGGCTGATGGCCTCTAGATCGAGTGCCAGATCGGAGGTTGATCCTGGAGAGCATCGACACAACTGACGGCGAACAGCCAGTCGACGCGGATAGCCAGCGCGAGTCGGTCCGCTGGCTTACGCGTGGGGTGGGCAGCGTCGGCCTGGCGAGCTTCTTCAGCGATTCTGGCCACGAGATCACGACCTCGCTGCTGCCGAGCTTTGTGACCGTCACGCTCCGGTCATCGGCTGGAGCACTCGGTGTGATCGAAGGCATCAGCGATGCGCTGACGGGGGTGGCGAAGCTGTTCGCGGGCCCGGCCGCCAACGACCAGCGACGGAGGCTGCGAATGGCGTCCGGCGGATATCTCGTGACCGCCGCGGCAACTGGCGCGGTCGGACTTGCCGCCACCGTTTGGCAGGCTGGGCTGCTGCGGGCTACGGCGTGGCTCGCTCGCGGGGTCCGGTCTCCGGCGCGCGATGCGATGCTGGCCGCACTGGCACCGCCAGCCGCATACGGGCGGGCGTTCGGACTCGAGCGCGCCGGGGACAACCTGGGTGCCGTCGCGGGACCGCTGCTGGCTGCGGGACTCATCGCATGGCTCGGCATCAGACCGGCGCTCTACTTTGCCGCGATTCCGGGAATGTTTGCTGCAATTGCGATCACCGCCGCGGCGGCGGAGACACGAAAGCACAGCGACCCCGTCAAACGGCGCTTCCAGCTGCAGCTCTCGGGCCTGCGCGAGGCTGGAATGCTGCGGCCGCTGCTCCCGATAGCAGCCTTTGAGCTTGGGAATATGGCCACAACGCTGTTGATCCTGCGCGCGAGCGGACTGTTGCATACGCCTGGTCGCTCGATCGCCGCGGCAACGTCGCTCGCAGTGCTGATCTACGCGGGCCACAACCTGTTTGCAGCAATCGTGGCCTACGCTGGCGGGCACTGGATCGATCGGGCTGGACCACGGTTCGTGTTCGCAAGCGGCGCCGGTCTCTATGTGGCCTCGTACCTGATATTCGCGCTCACCTCCGGTGGCTGGCCACTGCTCGTGATCGCGTTTCTGCTCGCCGGCAGCGGTATCGGCCTCGCCGAGACAGCGGAATCGGCACTCGTTGCGCGGCTGTTGCCTGACCACATGCGCGGAAGCGGCTTCGGGCTTCTCGGCGGCGTGCAATCGTTCGGCGACTTCGCATCATCGGCGGCGGTTGGCCTGCTCTGGAGCGCGGTTTCTCCGACGACGGGCTTTCTCTACGCCGCCGGATGGATGCTCCTCGCCACCGGTGTCACCCTCCGACCCGGGGCATTCACCGAGTGATGCCCGGTCACGGCAGCTGGCCATACCTGTCTGATGAATGCCCACGTTGCATGTACTTCCAGGCAGTCGATCCGTCGTTCGTCGACGACTCCGGCTACGAAATCCTCGGCTTCTGCCGCCATCCGCGGATCGGCATGGAGTTGTTTCGCCCCCAGCGGTTACGGACCTCGGAACCGGAGCACTGTCCGCTGTTCGTCACGCGAGCGAGCTCATCTGGCGGAGTGCGTCATCGGTGATCGTCCGCCAAACGGCCCTTCTCGCATGAGCCCCACTCACCCGCAACCAGGGGAGCGGTGGACGATCTGCGCCGCCGACCACATTCATTGGGGCGCGAACGGCGGCGCTGGCCTACTCCTCCGCTACACGCCGGCGAGCGGAGAGCCGACGTACCTACTGGCGCGCCGATCCCGATGGGTTGATGAAGGCGGCTTATGGGGCATCCCCGGAGGTGCGCTCAGAGATGGGGAGTCACCTGAGGGGGCCGCTCGGCGGGAGATCTCAGAGGAGATCGGCCATCTGCCTGCTTACAGCGTCGCGGGCGTTGAGATCCAGGACTGCGGTGGCGGCTGGGTGTTTCACATCATCGTTGCCGATGTCGCGGAGACGTTCACCGCGTACAGCGTGCAAGAGACCGACGAGACCGGATGGTTCACCGCCGCCGCGATGCGCAACCTGCCATTGCACCCGGGACTCCGCCGATGGCTCGAGACCGCCCCCAAGCTGCTGCAAAGCCGAGATCACAATTAGCGAGCAATCCCAGCGAGATCTCAGCCCGGGCTCTTGGCTTCACTCGGAGCGGCCCGGTTCGCTGGCAGCCTGCTGGCGGTAACGTCGTCCGAGTCGTGCGATCGCCGCAAACACCGTCACCGCGCCGATCGCTCCCGCAGCAGTGAGGAGCACTGAGCGGTCCGGCGCGATCGTGACCGCGGTGGCGACGATCGCGGCAGCACACGCCCCAAGTGCTGCAACGAGCACGCAGCTGACAACCCGCGGGGCGGTCACTCCCGCTGCGACTCGCTCCACCCAGCGCAGCTCGAGCGATCGCTGGGACAGCTCGCTGAGCAGTAGCAGGCATGCGCCGTACAGCGGCGCGAGTATCAGCCGCTGGTCGTGACGAAGGAGCAGCAGGACCCCAGCCAAGGCCGCGGACCACTGGACCGCTGAAGAGGAGGCGAGAACGAGCCCAGCGGCCAGGACGATCACCGAAAGGGCCGTGCCAAACCACACGACACCCTCGGCTGCGCCGGCGTCGGTGGCGACCAGCGCTCCCAAGGCAACGTCGAGCGCGAGTGCGAACAACCCAACCGCTAGGCGGACACGATGCGCGAGGCTGAACGCCTGAATGAGTTCACCCCCTCCAATGCCGCTCCCAGCTCGCCGTCGGCTTCCCACAGCGCCACGCCGATACCGAGTCCCTGAAGGCGAGCGCGCAATGCCTCTCGCTGCAGCCGCCAAAGCCGGTATGCGACCTGATCGCCGGCGCTCTGACCTGCTGGTGTGTGCGCGAGCGGGGACACCTCGATCACGGTCACGTCAGAACCGCGCGTGCGAAGATCGGTGATCAGCTTGATCGAGCGCTCGTCGAGCAGGGGACTGATTGCGAGAATCAACGCGCCGGGCGGCAGGACCCTGAGCGGGATGCTCTCAACCGCACGCCACGCAAAGCTGAACGCGATCTCGCTGGCGAGCAAGGCATCGATGATCCGATACAGCTGATGTGTCCCGAACGCCGGCTCGAGCCAGTGCAGCGTGCCGCCGAAGTCCACGAGCGCAACACGATCACGACGCGCGAGGTGCGCCCTGGCGAGCGACGCAGCCGCACGGACGGCGGCGTCAAGCGTGCCGGCCGCGGCGTCTCGCGCTTCCGCGAACGTGTCGAGCAACAACACGACGTCGCTGGCGTGCTCCGGGTGGCGATCGGTCACGTACAGCGAGCCGCGCCGTGCGGTCGCGTGCCAATTGATCCGTCGCACCCGGTCGCCGACCACAAACGGTCTGATCTCTGCGAACTCGATTCCCTCTTCGCGCGCTCGCGCGACGTGCGCTCCCAGGAACGGCTGTGTACGCAGCGGTGCGACCAGCTCTCGTAGCCGCTGCTCGCGGGGAAACGCCCGCAGCATCACGCGACGCCCAAGGGTCCGATCCCACTGCGCAACGCCGAGCGGATCGCGCACGCGCACTGCCATCGGACCCAGCGAATGCGCACCCCAGCGCACCGCGCGCGCCGCAAACCGCACCTCGGTGTCCGCCCCGGACGCCAGCCGCAGCAGCATCGCGCCGGCAGGCTCGATCGCGAGGTGCCTGCCTCTGAGGACCGTTAGCTCAACCTCGACCGCACCTGCCCCACCGTTGTGCAGCGTCACGATCGCGGAAACGTCTTCTCCCTCCAGAACCCGCGACCGCTCAAGCTCGATCGCCGCCGTCAACCGCGGCTCGCTGGCCAAGGCCAAGCCGACGCCGAGGAACAGAATGAACGGAGCGGCGAGCACCACCAGCTCCGGGCGCCCGCTGGCAAGGCCCGCCACGACGCCGAGCGCCGCCAACGCGACCATCCCCGGCACCCGCGGCGACAGCGTGCCGCTCACATCCGCTCGAGCAGGTCCACGATTGCACTCAGCTCCTGCGGCGAGATGCCGGGAGCGTATCGGTCCTCCGGGAACGGGCGCTCCGGGCGCACGATCTCCCACAGACGGTCCCCGAGCACTTCCCGACCCACTGTCGCGGGCATTCGTTCAAGCGACTGACCACGACTCGCGAGGCGTCGGGAAATCACTTCGGCGAGCAGCGGGCGCAGATACGCGTGAACGTGCAAGGTGCTTGCGCCAGCGCCGCTAACCAGCCGCTCGAGCCGCACCAGCTGGTCGGGCCGCGAGGGAGCCAGCACCACCCGCTGCCGAGGCCGGATCGGCGCGCCGCGCGGCAGCAGCGTCAGACACACCGCCACGCCGACGGCCGCCACCACAAGGAGCGCGATCTCCGCGAGCAGCGTCACCGAGCGCCATCCAGCTGCAGTTGCTCGCGCAGCGCGCCCAACGCCGACAGCGCCAGCGCGCGTCCGCGCTCAGGGATCGCATGCGTGCTGAAACGCGCCTCCTCGAACAGCTCGGTCAGGGTTCTCGCCTCCGGTTCGCTCACGCTGCTGGACGTCAGCACGCGTCGCAGATATTCGCGTGGCGCCTCCGCCGGCGAGCGCGCCACACCATGCGCGGCCAGCGTTCCCTCCATCGCCCCGTACGCCGCGATGACCGCGCTGCGCGGATCGACATCGGTGTCGAGCGCCCCGATCGCGGCCTGCACCGCCGCGCGAGCGGCGATCCGCTCGGAGTGCTCGTCCGCGAGCGGATGTCCTCGACGTAGGAGCAGGAAGATGCCTGCCGTGACTGCCACGATGACGATCGCGAGCACCGTCCACGGCAGCCAAGATTGGACCACGAAGTTGCTGCTGCCGTCGCCCCTGCGCGCGAGCGGAGCGCCGTGCGAAGGGCCGAGAGGCCCACCGCCGAGGATCCGTGGGGTGGGATGGACGATCTTCTCCCCCAACACTGCCGCCGCGACCAGAGCGGCGCCGAGCGCGAACGGAACCAGAATCGCGAGCAGCTTCCAGAGCCAATGCACGTGCGGTGCCGGCGCTGCGAACTCGGGCTCGTCATCGGCTGCGCGTCGGTAGCCAGACAAGGCCAGCGCCAGCATCGCCGCGAGCACCACGACCCCAGCACCGACGAGCAGCAACAACAAGGCGAGGCTCGGGGCCCGCGCCGAGGCGGCATTCACTGCGGACGACGGCGACAGCGGTGCGCGTCCGGCCATCGCGACCACCACCGTCGCCGCGGTCAACCCGATGGCCGCAGCGGCCGCGCGAACGGGAGCTTGTCTGTGCTGGAGCATGACTTCGCTAGTCCATCGTGAGCGGCCCCTGGGACTCGCCGGAAAGGAACTGGCGAATGAACGGGTTCTCGGAGTTCAGCATGTCCTCCGCCGGCCCGGCCTCAACGATCCGGCCCTTCCACAGCACGTTGATGTAGTCGGCCACGCGGCGGGCGCTCATGATGTCGTGCGTGATCACGCAGAACGTCGGCAGATGCTCCTTCTTCTTGGCCTTCGCCTCCTCCATCATGTCGCGGTGAATCTCCAGGATCAGCTCACCCAGCAGCGCCGTGCGCACGGGGTCAAGCCCCGAGTCCGGCTCGTCGAACAAGAGGATGTCCGGCTCGAGCACCAGCGCGCGCGCAAACCCGGCGCGCTTGCGCATCCCGCCCGAGAGCTCATTCGGCATCAGGTCGCGCGCGCTGCCAAGGCCGACCTCGTTCAATCGGCGCATGACGATGTCCTCGATCTCGTCCTCGCTCTTCTCGGTGTGCTGCCGAAGCGGGAACGCAGTGTTGTCGAAGATCGACATCGAGCCGAACAACGCGCCGTCCTGAAACAAAAGGCCGAACTTCTTGCGCATCTCGAACAAGTCGTCATCGGGCATGTTCGGAACCGACCGGCCGTGCACGAGCACGTCACCGGCGTCCGGGTAGAGCAGGCCGACCATGTGCTTGATGCACACCGACTTCCCGGTGCCCGACGGGCCGATGATCATCGACACCATCCCCTCGGGCAGCCCCATGTTCAGTCCGCGCAGGATCCGGTTGCGCCCAAACGCCTTGTAGGTATCGATGAACTCGACCGCATCCGGACGGCCAGAGGGATACACCCTGTAGGTGTGCCACCGGTACTCCTCGTCCGAATCGCCGTCAGGCGGCGCCGGCCGGGGAGCCGGCTCGTCGACGACCGACACTCGCGAAGCCGACTCGGGCGAGAGGCGCTCATCGCCCTGCGCCGCGGGCTCCGAGGCGCTGCCGGCGTCCTCTTCAGAGACCTCGTCGCCGAGAGGGTGCTCGTGGTCACGATCGTTCGCGCCTTCGCCGACCACCGATGCCGGCGGATCCGGCTCCCGCGAGCCCGTCGTCGCGCGTGCGGCTTCATCCGCGGGCGAGCGAGGGCTCTGCGGCTCGCCGCCGGTGGGATTTGGCTTCTCGACGCCCGGTTTCGCGGCCGATGGCTGCTTGTCGGTCTTGTCGTTGAACAGATCACCCAGGCCGAGACGCTTCATTGCCAACCTTTGATTAGATCGGTCGTGATTCGAATGCGCTTGTCCGTAGCATCGAGACGCTCGAAGTCCGGTGCACGTACAGCTTGGTGTGAAACCGTTCAAAGAACCGCTGTTTGGCGCACGCGGTTGACGCACGCACAGGGCAGCCGGCGTCGTCGGGAAACAGATCGCCCCGGGCATGAGCCGGTAGTTCAGACTCACCGACGTGGTGATTCGGGGCAGATGATGCGACTGCGGACTCGCTCACGGTGGCCTCCTCGTTTTGTAGAAGCCATCAGCGCCGAACGGCGCTCATAAAGGCGAGCCTCATCGCCTGAACCGTCAGAATACGCGCCCGCGGCGCGATTCGCGAGTTGCAACCCGGCCGGCGTGCCAACGCAGACGGGTTGGCATCATGTCCGCCGACCACGTCGCGCGCGTGAGGCGGTTCGGATCGTCGGAGACGACTGGCGCATCGCCGTCGGCGTTGTGCTCGCGCTCGGCGTTGCGGCGCTGATCGCCGATGCCACGAACGCCGCTTGGTTGCTGTTGCCGATCGCCGTGAGCTGCCGCATGGCGTTCTCGGTCTGGCGCGCAGCGTCGTCGCGCACGTAGGATAGCCACCACGACGGGACTGCGGGTTCAGCCGCTGCCCTGCAGCGCCCTGAGCGCCACCCGACTCACGGCTGGAGCGCCTGACGCAGCGAGGGGCTCCAAGAGATCCCTGACGCCGTCGACGCCGACGATCGAGACGAGGCTGCGCAGCGCCTGGGCCGCGAGGAACGGGTCGGCGGCGTGCACGAGTGCCCGCAGCGGCGGCTCGGCCGCCGGCTCGCGAAGTTCACCGAGGACTTGCGCGGCGATCATCTGTCGGCCAGGGAGCGGATGTTCCAGCGCCCAGATCAGCCGATCCTCGTAGGAAGCCTCTACGGGCGCCTCGATCGCCTGCCCGCAGAACGTGCACGGACCCGACGACCGCAGGTTCGTGGCGTAGCAGCACCAGCAGAAGTACGTCGGACTTCTACCCATGATGCTGTCGCATGACCGCTGGCTGCAGACGGTCCCAGCTTCCCACCCATTTGCGTGCCACCAGACCTCCACGAACGTCTCGGTGTGCTCGTAGAGGCCATCAGCGGCTGAGCCGCGGTTTGAGCGAGCCTCATCGCTCTGGCCGCACATTATCCCACCCACTCTGCACACGGCAACGCCGCAGAGGTGATCATCCTACAGTCGCCGGGGGTCTGCGTAGTAAGATCGAACGTGGCGATGAAGCCCGCCTGAACCGTCCGTGCGGCTGATGGCTTCTACCGAAACGTCGAGCGGTGGAAGCTAAGGATGTGTCGTGATCGCAGCGGGCTCAGCCCGCTTAATTCATACCCTCGCGAACGGGGACGTTCCGGAACCCGCGTCGTGATGGCGACTGCTCGGAGCTGACTGCACGTGTCGTTCCAGAGCATTCTGTTTGACCGTGACGCGAGCTCGCCGCCGGCGCCGGAGGAGCCCTCGTTCTTCGGCGATCTGCACCTCGATCAGATCCTCGCCTCGGTGATCGCGGGCCGGGAGGAATACGACCTCGCGCCGTTCTTCTATCGGCCGTTGCACGAGGTCGAGGCGGTCCGCTATCGCCATCACGTGCTTTGCGATCTCGAGCAGGCGGCGGTTCGTGAAGCGGTCGATGCGTTCGCGCGCGGGATGCATCAGCTGCGCGAGTACCGCGTGCTGATGGGCAAGCTCCACTACGGACTCCAACAACAGCGGTGGTTCCTGGAATCGATCGCGGTGTATTGCGAGACGATCCGATCCTACGACAAGCAGCTCGCCGCGCTGAGGCTCGACTCCAGCGGCTTACGAGGCTTGCGCGACTACCTCGCCGAGTATGTCCGCTCTGACGCCTTCGCGTCACTGGCCGCCGAGACACACGAACTCACAGACGAGCTCGCCGCGGTCAGATACGCGGTGCACATCAAGGGCAGTCGTATCCGCGTAAACCGCTACGACGGGCAGCCGGACATGAGCGAGGAGGTCGAACGCACCTTCGCGAAGTTCAAGCGCGGGGCCGTCAAGGACTACCGCGTGGGATTCCACGAACACGCCGGGATGAACCACGTCGAGGCCCAGATCCTCGACCACGTCGCGGCGCTGCATCCGGACACGTTCGCCAAGCTCGGCGAGCACTGCGCGCGCCACGAGCGCTATCTCGACGAGACGATCGGCCGGTTTGACCGCGAGGTTCAGTTCTACCTTGCGTATCTCGACTACGCCGAACGCCTGAAGTCCAGCGGGTTGGCGTTCTCCTACCCGCGCGTGTCCGCCCGCTCCAAGGATGAGCACGTCCGGGACGCCTTCGATCTCGCCTTGGCGATGAAGCTGCTCAGCGAGCAAGCACCGGTGGTGTGCAACGACTTTCACCTCGGCGAACACGAGCGGATCCTCGTCGTCAGCGGGCCCAATAACGGCGGCAAGACCACGTTCGCACGGACGTTCGGCCAGCTGCACTACCTCGCGAGCCTCGGGTTGCCGGTCCCGGGCCACGACGCCCGGCTGCTCCTCCCCGATCAGATCTTCACGCACTTCGAGCGCGAGGAGGACATCGAGACACTGCGCGGCAAGTTCGAGGACGAGCTGTTCCGGGTCCACGAGATCCTGCAGCAAGCGACCTGCGACAGCGTGCTGGTGATGAACGAAAGCTTCGGTTCGACGACTCTGCGCGATGCGCTGCTCGTCGGCACGGAGGTGATGAAGCAGATCATCGGCCTCGGCTCACTGTGCGTCTACGTCACGTTCGTTGACGAGCTCGCATCGCTGAGCGACAGCACGGTCAGCATGATGAGCACCGTGGTGCCCGAGGACCCGGCCGTTCGAACGTTCAAGCTCGTGCGAAAGCCCGCGGACGGGCTGGCCTACGCCGCGGCGATCGCCGAGAAGTACGGCCTCACGTACGAGTCTCTGCGCAGGCGCATCGCGAAATGAAGGCGTTCCTCATGCACCGCGACCGCGACTTCGGCCTCGCTCACGATCTCCCCTCAAACCATGAGGCGCTCGCGCAGGACCTCGAGCTGAACACGCTGCTCGCGACGATGGCGGCGGGCGATCAGTTCCTGCTCGAGGTCGCCAGGCGGGCGCTGCTGATCAGCCTGCGCGATCCGGAAGAGATCCTCTACAGACAGCAGGTTCTGACGGATTGTCTTGAGAACGCATCCGTCGTACGGGATCTGTACGTGCTCGCCGGTGAGGCGATCAAGGCCGAGAAGACCGTCTGGGGCTTCCACCGCGACTCTCCGAGCCGCCTCCTATCGAACTCGGTCCAGAAGATGGAGCTGCTCGTTGGGTTCCTCAAGCAGCTACGCGAACTGGCCGATCGGCAAGCGCCGCGGTTCCGCTCGCCAGGATTCAGCCGCTTCTTCGCGATGCTCGCCGAGGAACTCGACGACGAGTACTTCAACTCCGTGGAGAGCTATCTGAAGGAGCTCAGATTCAAGGGAGGACAGCTGTTCAGCGCACAGCTGGGTGCCGGCAACAAGGGCAAGGGGTACACGCTTCGCCGGCCGCGAGACCAGAGTTGGATCGGGCGTGTGTTCGACCGCTCCGGGTACAGCTTCACGATTGCCGACCGTGACGAGCGCGGCTTCAGGGCGCTCAGTGAGCTGGAGGACAAGGCGGACAACCTCGTGGCCAACGCGCTCGCCCAGTCAGTCGAGCACGTCCTCAGCCTGTTCGTCATGGTTCGAATCGAGATCGGGTTCTACGTCGGGTGCGTGAATCTCAGCGAGCGCATCGCCGCGAAAGGCGAGCCCGCGTGCCTTCCGGTGCCGCTTGCTCGCGGTGAGGTTGGGCTCCACGGCGAGGCGCTCTACGACGTCTCGCTCACGCTGACGATCGACCAGCGAGTCGTCGGCAACGACGTCGACGCCGATCGCAAGTCGCTGGTCATGATCACCGGGGCCAACCAGGGCGGGAAGTCGACGTTCCTGCGCAGCGTTGGGCAAGCCCAGCTGATGATGCAGTGCGGCCTGTTCGTTGGCGGCACGTCATTCCGGGCCAACGTCTGCGACGGCCTCTTCACGCACTACAAACGCGAGGAGGACGAGGCGATGGAGCGCGGCAAGCTCGACGAGGAGCTGGCCAGGATGAGCGAGATCGCCAACCACATCACCCCAAACTGCATGTTGCTGTGCAACGAGTCCTTCGCTGCCACCAACGAGCGCGAGGGTTCAGAGATCGCCCGACAGGCGGTTCACGCACTTCTGCACGAGGGGATCAAGGTGCTGTTCGTCACGCACATGTTCGACCTCGCGGACGGGTTCTACCGCGAGACGCTGGACACGGCGCTGTTCCTGCGTGCTGAGCGGGGATCAGACGGGGCCCGCCCCTTCAAGCTCGCCGCGGGCAGACCGCTGCCGACGAGCTACGGCGAGGACTCCTACAGGAAGGTGTTTGGAAAGCGCATCGATGCGACGGCCGCCCCGCTGCCAGATGTGAGCCGATCCTAGCTGCGAGGTTCTCAAGGCCCCAGGGCTCAGGGCGAGCGCGCGAGCTGCGCTCGCAACTCGTCGCTGAGATCGCTCGCGCCGTAGTGCGTCACGACTTCGTCCAGAGTCGCGCGGTAGTGATTGAGCTTGCGGGCCGCAGGTCGCGTGTCGCGTGCGCGGAGCTTGGCGGCCTTGTCCGCGAGCGAGACCGTCGCGACCTCAACGCCGGCGCCCAACACCTGATGCCGCAGAGCCGCCTTGCGGCCGCGGTACTTCGCAATCGACCGATCCTCGGTCAACGCCTCAACGCGATCGGTAGGCGCTCTCGACGAACCTCAACCCATCGCGCCCACCCGGAAGATCGGATAGTTGCGGCGACACCACACACACGATAGGTCCTCCCCCACCCCGGTCGGCGCGGATCGGCCGAGTAGCCCATCGCTATGCTGCGCCGCGATCGATGAGGCTCGCGCGGAGCGCGATCACGGTACCTGAATGGGCCCCACCGGACGGTGCGCGATGCTCGTGGCGGTGGCGAAAGCGACATCGACACCGGTCTTCTTGTGCCCCCGCATTCCGAGTCGGTCAGTTCTCCGACGAGCCTCAGGTGACTCCGGAGCGAGCACACATCCGATGAGACGCCCCCTCAACCGTCGGCACGACCACCCAACAGCTGACGATGCCCGGTCGTGACAGACGCGAGCTCGGCGCGATCTTCGCCGGCGGCGCGGTCGGCGCGCTGGCCCGTGTCGGCCTGCTGCAGACGGGAGCCTCCGCGGCTGCGTCCTGGCCGTGGATCACATTCAGCGTCAACATCTTCGGGGCGTTCCTGCTCGGCTACTTCGCGACGCGGTTGCAGGAGCGGCTGCCGCTTTCCTCCTACCGCCGCCCGCTGCTGGGAACGGGGTTCTGCGGCGCGTTCACGACCTTCTCGACGATGCAAGTCGAGCTGCTGAAGATGATCGACGCACATCGTTATGCCCTAGCAGCCGGCTACGCGGCCGCAAGCATCGTCCTCGGCTACGCGAGCATGCATCTCGCGACCTCGTTTGTCCGGCGCGTCAGGAAGATCGCGTGAACGCAATCGTCTGGGTCGGGGTCGCGGGCCTCGGCGGCGTCGGAGCATTGCTGCGGTTCTTCGTAGACGGAATCATCGCCACCCGCTTCGGGCGCGACTTCCCGCTCGGCACGTTCATCGTCAACGCCACCGGCGCCTTGACCCTCGGGCTGCTCGTCGGACTGGCGTTCAGCGGCAACCGCCTCGTGCTCGCGGGAACGGCGACACTCGGCTCCTACACCACGTTCTCGACCTGGATGCTCGAGACGCACCGTCTGGTCGAAGAAGGGGAGCTCCCCAACGCCGCCGCCAATATGCTGATCAGCGTCGGCGTCGGCCTTGGTGCCGCCGCGCTCGGCCGCGTGATCGGAACGCTTCTATGAACGACGATTGCCTCAAGCTGACCACCTACTTCGGAGAGCGCCACCGCGACGAGGACCAGTTCGTCGCCGACGCACTGCTCGATCTCTACGGACGCAAAGAAGTGGCGACCAGCGTCATGCTCAGAGGCGCCGAAGGCTTCGGCTTGAGGCAACACCTGCGTACCGACCGCCTGCTCACCCTGTCCGAGGACCTACCACTCGTGTCCGTGGCCGTCGACACCCGTCCGAGGATCGAGGCGCTGCTCGAGGACATCATGGCAATCAAGCGCCACGGGTTGATCACGCTCGAGCGCGCCCGGATGCTGAGCGGCGAGATCCTGCCGGTGGCCCTCCCTGAGGAGCTCCACGAAGCCACCAAACTGACGATTTACGTCGGCCGCCAGGAACGCGTGTACGGCTCCCCGGCATTCATCGTGATCTGCGATCTGCTGCACCGCCGAGGCATCGTCGGCGCGACCGCGCTGCTCGGCGTGGACGGAACCGCCCACGGGGTTCGCGAGCGTGCCCGCTTCTTCGGCCGCAACGCCGACGTCCCGATGATGATCATCGCGGTCGGATCGGGCGACCAGATCTCGCGCGTGCTGCCCGAGCTCGGCGGGCTGCTGCTCCGACCGCTGCTCACGCTCGAACGCGTCCGCGTCTGTAAGCGCGACGGAGAGCTGCTCTCCGAACCAACGAGCGTCGCGGCTCACGACGAGCACGGCCTCGCCGTGTGGCAGAAGCTGATGGTGTACGCCTCCGAGCAGGCCCGACACGGACGCAAGCCGCTGCACTTGGCGCTGCTCCGGCGCCTGCGGGAAAACGGCGCGGCGGGAGCCACGTGCCTTCGAGGAATCTGGGGCTTCCACGGCGATCACGCACCCCACGGCGACCGGCTGCTTCAACTCCGCCGTCACGTCCCGATCCTGACGATCATCATCGACACGCCAGAACGGGTCGCGGAGTCCTTTCGCATCGTCGACGAGCTGACCGACGAGGCAGGATTCGTCACAAGCGAACTCGTGCCAGCGGTCGCGGCGCTGAGCCACGGGGAGGCGCCGCGCGGCGGTCTGCGACTCGCCGAGCCAGGCCTCTGACCGCCGCGCGCCGGATCCCCGCTTCACACCCACCCGCGTGCCGCCAACGCACCTCCCGACGTGCTCGGCATGCTCCCTCCTGAGCGATGAACTCGCTCTGACCTCCACAAAGACAGTGGCCGACGTCTGGTAGAGGCCATCAGCGACCGCAGTCGCGCGCATGAGCCCGAGCTTCACGCTAGGCTGTCGGTCTGAGCGATGAGGCTCGCTCGGAGTGGGGCGTCGCCGCTGATGGCCTCTACCCCCCACTAGCCACGCGTGTCTGGAGCGGAGGTGGAGCCCATCGCCTTGCATCGCGCTGACGCGAGCGCATACGAGCAGCTAGGAGGACAGCCGCAAGCCGAAGGGCCGGATCGGGAGCTCGGGCCGATGATGGTAGGCTGATCGCCGCCAGATAGGCTCTGGCTGGAGAGCCGTCCGGGCTCTTGAACTGCCGCGCGACGGCTGATGGCCTCTGATCAGTAGCGCCTGCTGCCGAGAGGAGCCCGTTGTCGACATGCCGATCCTTCCTGACTGGCTTGTCGACGTCTGCCAGGTCCTGACTGTCCTGGTCCACCTGGCTCGCACTCGTGCTCGCAACGGCAACCATTTTCGTTGCCGTGATCGTTCGCGCCGCTCTGCGTCCACCGGTCCGCCGTGCCCCGGTGTGGGTGTCCGGCACGATCGCGCCACCTGCCACCGTTCAATACACGCCCGCCGCGTCGCTAGGATCTTGATAGGCGATGAAGCCCGCCCTGAATTGCCGACGATCGGCTGATGGCTTCTACCGCGTCCGGCAACCCGGTGGAAGCTGATTGTGACTGCTGATCTGTTCGAATCTGGCTGGCGATTCTCCGAGGACGGCAAGTCCGGCGACCTAAGGAGACGTCTGCAGGCCAGCGCCACAGCCCGCGTGAGCGTCCTGTTCGAACGCCCACAGGACCTCGATCTCCTTCCCTCAAACGAGCCGGACTTCTTCGCCGATCTGAACCTCGATCAGGTGCTGCAGGCGATGACGGGCGGCCGGGAGGAGTACGCGCTGGAGGCGTTCTTCAACGTCCCGCTGCATGACCCGGCGGCCGTGCAGTACCGGCATGAGGTGCTACACGATCTCGAGCGACCAGAGGTGCTCGATGCCGTCAGGAAGCTCGCGAACACGATGCGACGCGTGCGCGAGCATCTCGCCCAGGCGGAGAAGCTCCGCTACGAGCTGCAGCAACAGGCGTGGTTCGTGGACGCGGTCGAGATCTATTGCGAGGCGGCGCGGACGCTGGCGGGTGACCTGGCGGAGGTCGGGGTGGTCTCGCCCGGCCTGCGTGGGCTGCGCGACTGCCTCGGCGAGTACGTCGCGTCGGCGAGCTTCGCCGTGCTGGCCCGGGAGGCGAGAGCGGTGAAGGAGGGGCTTGCCGGCCTGCGCTACCTGGTGCGGATCGAGGGTCCGCGGGTCACGGTCAGCAGGTATGAGGGTGAGGCGGACTACAGCGTCGGGGTGCTAGGGACTTTCGCGACGTTCCGGCAGGGAAGGGCGAGGAGCTACCTGGTATCGCTGCCAGACGATCTCGAGATGAACCACATCGAGGCGCAGATCCTCGAGCGCGTCGCCCAGCTGCACCCCGACGAGTTCGCCACGCGCGCGGCGTTCTGCGCGGGCCACCGCGACTTCCTCGATCCCACGATCGCGAGATTCGATCGCGAGGTGCAGTTCTACGTCGCCTACCTCGAGCTGATCGCGCCGCTGCGCAAGGCGGGGCTGGCGTTCTGTTATCCGGGGGTGTCGGCGCAGGCGAAGGAAATTGCCGCGCGCGACGCGTTCGACGTCGCGCTGGCGACCAAGCTCGTGCCGGAGGAGCGCGAGGTGGTGTGTAATGACCTCTTCCTGCAGGGGCCGGAGCGGATGCTCGTGGTCAGCGGTCCCAACAACGGCGGCAAGACGACGTTCGCCCGCTTGTTCGGGCAGTTACATCACCTGGCGGGCCTCGGGCTCCCGGTCCCCGGCCGGGAGGCGCGACTGTTCCTGCCTGACCGGATCTTCACGCACTTCGAGCGCGAGGAGGACATCGAGACGCTGCGCGGCAAGTTCGACGACGAGCTCGCCAGAGTGCACGAGATCCTCGAGCGGGCAACGTCGCGGAGCGTGATCGTGATGAACGAGAGCTTCAACTCGACCACGCTGAACGATGCGCTGTTCGTCGGCACCGAGGTGATGAGGCGCATCCTCGAGCGGGGCTGCCTGGGTGTGTACGTGACGTTCGTCGATGAGATCGCGTCGCTGAGCGAGGCGACGGTCAGCATGGTCACCGAGGTGGTGGCGGAGAATCCGGCGCAGCGGACGTTCAAGGTGCTGCGTCGGCCGGCTGACGGTCTCGCGTACGCGTGGGCGATCGCCGAGAAGCACGGGTTGACGTTTGAGCGGCTGATGGAGCGGATCGGCGCATGAAGGTCTTCCTGCTGCACCGCGACCGGGATTTCGATCCCAGGCCCGAGCTGCGCGACGCGGTGTTCGTGGCGATGACGAGCGGCAATCTGTGGGCGCTCACGAGCGTCCGGCGCGATCTCGCGCGCCGGCAGAGCATCGGTGGAGCATCCGCACAGCCAAGCCACGATGACGTCCTGGCGCAGGATCTCGAGCTGGGCACGCTGTGGCGCGCGATGGCGGGCGGCGATGAGTTCCTGTTCGAGATGGCCAGGCGGTGCCTCCTGTCAGGCCTTGGCGACCGGCAGGAGATCGTGTACCGCCAGGAGGTTCTGCGCGACTGCCTCGAGCACCCGGCGGTCGTTCGGGAGCTGTACAGAGTGGCGAGCGACGCGCTCGCGGCCGAGCGGCAGGTGGGGGGCCTGTGGTCCGGCGCCGGACCAGGATTCATCCTGCATCGTTCGGTGCGGGTCCTCGAGCTGCACCTGGACATCCTCAGGCGGCTTCGGCAGCTCGCCGACGAGCAGGCGGACGGCTTGCGCTCGGAGGGCTTCACGCGGTTCTTCGCGATGATCCGCGAGGAACTGTCCGACGACTACGTTGCGACCGCCGAGCGGTATTTGCGCGAGCTCGAGCTCGAGTCCGGAATGATCGAGAGCGCCCAGCTGGGCAGGGGCGACAAGGGCCGCCGCTACACCGTCCACCAGCCACCGCGGGCGCAGAGCTGGCGGGAGCGGCTGGCACAGATCGGCAGCCGAAAGCCGGAGGAGTACAGCTTCGAGCTGCATCCCCGCGACGAGGCCGGCGGCCGGTATCTCGAGGCGATCCGGGGCCGCGGCATCAACCACGTCGCCAACGCGGTCGCGCAGTCGGCCGATCACGTCCAGAGCTTCTTCGCGATGCTTCGCCTCGAGCTGGCGTTCTACCTGGCCTGCTTGAACCTGCACGCGTGGCTGGAGCAGAAGGGAGAGCCGATCTGCTTCCCCGAACCGCTCTGTGGGGACCGGCCGATGCTCGCCGCGGAAGGCGTCTACGACGTGTGCCTCGCGCTGCACCTCGAGGGCAGGGTCGTCGGCAACGACGTGCGCGCCGACGGCAAGTCGTTGGTGATGATCACCGGCGCCAACCAGGGCGGCAAGTCGACGCTGCTGCGCAGCCTCGGCGTCGCGCAGCTGATGATGCAAGCTGGCATGTTCGTTGGCGCACAGTCGTTCCGGGCGAACGTCTGCGGCGATTTCTTCACGCACTACAAGCGGGAGGAAGATGCCACGATGGAGAGCGGCAAGCTCGACGAGGAGCTCAGGCGGATGAGCCAGATCGCCGACCGGATCACCCCGGGGTCGATACTGCTGTGCAACGAGTCGTTCGCCTCGACCAACGAGCGCGAGGGCTCCGAGATCGCCCGCCAGGTTATCCGCGCGATGCTCGCCAAACAGATCACGGTCCTGTTCGTCACTCACATGTACGAGCTCGCCCACAGCTTCTACGCAGAAGGACTCAAGCACGTGCTGTTCCTGCGCGCCGAGCGCGAGCCGGACGGACGGCGCACGTTCAAGCTCCACGAGCAGGAGCCGCTGCCGACCAGCTACGGTGAGGACTCCTACCGGCGGATCTTCGGCCACGAGGAGACGGCCGGGCGAGCCGGGGCGCGGGGGAGGCCTTTAGCGATAGAGGAGGGCTCGCCGCGGGGAGGTGTCGGCCCCGTCAGGTCGTGAGCCTTCAGCAGCTCGGGCAACGCCGAGCGGCACGGGCGAAGCGTGATTCTGCATTTCCCGCGCGACGGCGATGATCGCGTCCAACGGCAGCTACAACGGCGCCAACGGCGCCGACAATGAGCGCACCAAGCGCCTCAAGCGTAGGGGCGCATACTGAATCCTCAGCGATCCAACCGCTCCATAACAGCCGTACGACGTCGAGGGTGACTTCCTCGATCAGACAGCGCAGCAACGCGCATGCACCAGCTGCCACGTCCGTCGACCAGGACGCTCGCGGGGCAGTGGTAGTTGGGGCGTTGCTGGCGGCGCTTGCCTTGGTAGTGGACCTTCAGTTTCCGTCCGCAGCGGCCGCCGAACTGCGGAGTGAGCATCGAGCGCTTGGCTGGAGCACGAGCTCGCACCTTGCGGACGAGCGCGCGACCGTCGCTGGCCCTCCGGGCGGTGAGAACAGCTGAAAGCCGATCACGCCGGTCGGCGTCATCGAGCAATTGCTCGCCCTTCGAAACGATCGCCGGGGCCAGCTCCCGGGGCTGCTCGTTGCGCCGGAAGCGAGCGCGTCACCTTACCGGCGCAGCGCCGGCCGGCAGCCGCGAACCGAGCGTCCGGGCGCTGCGCGCGCTCGCATCTTGACTCCTCGTGTTCCACCCGAACCCGGACGGGATTCGCGCGTATGCATCGCAGCGGGAGATCTGGGACTACAGCAAGGCTTTCGCGGAGGACTCCGACGTGATCGAGTGCGTGCGTTTGGAAATCGATATGGCCGGCGCCGGCTGGGACGACGCCGGCCACTGCGTGCTCCCTGTGTGCCCTCCCGAGTCTCGCTCGCACGTGACGAACCTCCCAGCCAGGTCGAACTGCCTCGCGTGTCGGATGCGTCGGTTCGGGCACGCTCACAGTTCACGCTCACGTCGGGGAACGCCACCGCGCGGCAGAACGCCGCTTCCCCGCCTTGGAAGCGCCACGGGAAGCAGCCGAACTGGATCCGTTGATTGAGAACGTCGTCGATCGCTCCGCCGAGGTTCTCAATGTGAATGATGTCGTGCGGGAGGGCAGTGTGTGCATGAGCTGGTAGTCGGCCTTCGGGAACACCTCGGTGAGAGACTTGCCGAGCTTGGCCTCGGCGTCCTCGGCCTCGTCCGCCCGAATCCTGCGGATCACGGTGTTCATCGGGTGGTCGGCGCTGCCGGCGTCGACGGCTAGGTATCGAACCTTGCGATCGATGAGCCACTCCGCGAACGGGCGTGTCGGTCCCGGATGGCGGATGAAGTACTTCGTCTCGTCGACGTCGTCGAGGTTCGTCCAGTTCTCGGGGTAGTAGCGGTGGTAGCCGGTGTGGATGATGAGGATGTCGTGGGGCTGGATCGTTATCCGGTGTCGCGCTCCCACTTTTCGCAGTGCTCGGGTCCGTAGAGCTCGTAGTCGCCGATGCCCTGCGCCTCGAGGTCGACGACGCATGCAGGTCCGACGAGCCAGTCCAGAGCCAGATCGCCGATGAACTTGCCCCCTGAGAGGAAGTGCGCCGGTGCGTCGAGGTGCGTCCCCACGTGAAGCGAGGACGTCAGCATCTGGCCTCCGGCCCTGTCAAACGCCAGACGCTTCACCCACTTGACCGACGGGCCCTCATAGCTGGCGAACGCCGGCGTGTGGACAGAGAAGTCCTGCGACAGATCAAGAACACGCATCCAGTCTCTCCTGGCGGTAGCCGTGCGTTGCAGATTGCGGGTGCCTTCGGCGTGTACCGCGGCATCCCTTCGCGTCGTCGGATCCGGCGAGCCGGTCCTGGACGCTTCCGGCAAGGTCGAGCACGGTCGCCGACCTGAGGTTCCGGCCGCTGGCGGGCGAGGGTCGCGATGGGACCCCACGAGTCACTGGCCGCTCGGCTGCGGTCCGCTCCGTCGGGACCCCTTGGTGGCAATCGGATGCTTGGGCCCGCGCCGCCACCCGGAAGGGCGGATTCGGCCGCGCCAAGCGCGAGCGGCGCTCATCGAGTTGCCTGCTGGCTTCCCGCACCCATCCAGGGAGCAGCGCCGCCACCCAGCGGGCCTACCCGTCTGCGGCCGACATGGCTTCTTGTGCCCGTGTCGCGAGGCACTCGGGGAAGGTGACCGGGGCGTCGAACGCGGGGTTCCTTGATGCCATTTGACGGCCGCTGCGTGCGTAGGGAGAGGATCCATGATGCATTGGAGCATCTAATCGTTCGGAAACGCTTCACCGCTTGATTGCAGCGAAAAAGCCGCGAAGCTCTTGCGGTCGAGTGTTGAAGGGGGGCTTTTTGCGGCCTGGACCAAGGCGAGCGCTGTATTGCGCGAGCATCGGGCTGCTGGGTGTCACGATCGCAGGGGCAGCGATCAGTTCGAGCGCTGCCGACTGGCAGCCGCTCTGGCTCTTTCTGACACTGACCGTCCTCGGCCTCCTTGGGGATCGGGTCCACGCCCGGACCGGAGATATGAGGCTCTCGGCCGGCCTGACGATCGTCGGGCTGGCGATGGCCCTTCTCGGAGCGGCGCCGGCGGTGACCATCTGCGTCATCTCGCGTGTGCTCGAGGCGTTCCTGAGCGACGGAGTCCGCTTGCGCGGCAGGCGGCTTGCGCTGGTCTGGAACCTCGGCATGCTCGTCAGCGTGCTGGTCGGGAGCCTGATCATCCAGGCAGCCGTGAATGCGGGGATCAATCGCGGCTCGGCCGGCTTTGCCCTCCTCGTGGTCGGTGCGGTCAGCGTCGCGAACGTGATCAACTTTCTCCTTGCGGCGATCTGGATCCGCCTGCACGCCGGCCCCCCGATCGCGACGCAGCTGCGCACGAACTTCATCCCGGCGCTTCCGTGGATTGCAGCGCCGAACCTGCTCGCCGGTGCGCTCGCGACGCTCTACATCCGCGCCGGTCCGACTTCGCTGCTGCTCTCGCTCGCACTGCTGGCGGCGTTCTACGCGCTGCTGGCCGAGCTGCTGCGCTCCCAGCAGCGCCGGGATGCGCTCGAGGCGCGGACGGTGCAGCTCGCCTCGCTGCAAGTCGGCTTGTTGGTGATCATGATGAGGACGTTGTCGTTGCGCGACCAGTTCACGGCGCGCCACTCAGCGGCCGTCGCCAGGTACGCGCACGCGATCGCCGAGGCCGCCGGCTGCTCGGACGATGAGCTTCGCACCGTCCACACCGCCGGTCTGCTGCACGACATTGGGAAGTTCGCGTTCCCGGATCGGATTCTGCTCGCCAGCGGCCGGCTCGACGACGACGACTACCAGCTCGTTCGCCAGCACCCCGGCCACGGGGCTGAGCTGGTCAGCCGCGTCGAGGGCCTGGAAGAGATCGCGGCGATCATCCTCGCCCACCACGAGCGGATCGACGGCACCGGCTATCCCCACGGCCTCAGCGGCGGGCAGATCCCGGCACTCAGCCGGATAATCTCGGTCGGCGACGTGTACGACGTGATGACCGGCCGCGACACGTACCGCGCGCCCGTCTCCTCAGAGGAGGCGATCGGCGAGCTGCGGCGCATCTCCGGTGCTCAGCTGGATGCGCACTTCGTCGAGCTGTTCGTCGCGATCCTCGAGCGCGACCAGCTCGGCTTCACCCACACCGCAGACGCCGACTTCGAAGCCGAGCTCGAGATGGAGCAGCACATCCGCGAGCTCGCACGCCCGCGGGTCCCCGTCTGAGACGGCGGTTCCCGTGAACGGGCTACGCGCATCCCTTCGGATGGCCGAGTGTCCGCGCTCGCGATCGCTGCCTTCTAGGACATATCGCGGGTTACTCGATCTCCTCCGGATCGGTGCGGCTCACGAGCAGCGCGTTCTCGGTCACCTCCGGGGGCAATTCGTTTCCGTTGGCCGATCGCGTCGAGCTGCGTGTACAGCTCTAGATTCTGGCTCAGCGCCTTTGCGTTCGTCGGCAGTGACGCGAGCCCGAAGTCGCGTTCCCGGCGCACAAGGACTACCTTCATCCGGGTGTGCAGGTTCGCCGGGCTGCTAGTCAGATGTGCAGCAGCTCGGCCGCCGTGGTACCGACGCTGGCGGTGGGGCAGCCGATCCAGGGGTGCGCGCGCGGGTTGGCGGCCGCTACTCGACGGCCATCCCGGCGCCCCGAAGCGCGGGGCGCGCGGTCGCGCGCATCCGTGCCAGGACGCGGCTGGTAACCGGCGCGGCGTCCGGGTGGATGCCGCCGTTGGCGTCCGCCGCTTCGCGCCATTCCCGCGCACGCCGCGCGTGCTCGTCTGCGTCGTCGAGCGCGACGCAGTCCATGCGGTCCGCGTCGACGTCGATGACGATCTCGTCGCCGTTCTCGATCATCGCGATCGGGCCGCCGAGCAACGCCTCTGGCGCGACGTGACCGACGACGAGACCCACCGATCCGCCCGAGAAGCGGGCGTCGGTCATCAGCGCGATCGTGATGCCGCGCTGGCGGCACAACGCGGTGATCCGCGAGGTTGGGTCGAGCAGCTCCGGCATGCCTGGCGCGCCGCGCGGGCCCTCGTAACGGATCACGACCATGTCGCGATCGGCGAATGAGTCCGGATCGGTTTCGAGCGCGTCGATCAGCTGACGCTCGCTGTTGAACACGCGCGCCTGCCCTCGGAAGACGCCGTCCCGAAGCCCGCCCTCGACGCCGGCGATCTTCAACACCGCGCCGCCATCAGGCGCCAGGTTTCCGCGCAACAGCCGAAGCCCGCCGGTGTCCTTGTAGGGCTTGGCGACCGCATGGATCACGTCGCCGTCCGGCGCCGGCGGATCAAGCCGGTGGACCTGCTCTGCAAGCGTCTCGCCGGTGCAGGTGACCGCCTCGCCATCGAGCAGGCCGGCGTCAAGCAGCTCCTTTACGATCACCTGCAGACCACCCTTGGCATCGATGTCGACCATTGAGTAGAAGCCGAACGGGCGCAGGTTGACGAGGACCGGCAGTCGGCGCGAGAGCGCGTTGAAGTCGCTCTGGCTGAGCACGTCTTCCCACAGGTCGAACCCGGCCGCGCGCGCGATCTCGACGCTGTGCAGCACCACGTTGGTTGATCCGCCCATCGCGACGGTGACCGTCAGCGCGTTGCGCAGCGAGGCTGGTGTGACGATATCGCGCGGGCGGATGCCGGCGCCTGTCATCGCCTGCAGGCAGTCGATCAGCGCGTCTGGGAACTCGTCCAGGCGGCGAATGTCATCCGACGCCGGTGCGACCATCTGCAGCGGCTCCATGCCGAGCACGGCGATGAACGTCTGCATCGTGTTGTAGGTGAACATGCCGCCGCAGCTGCCCTGGCCTGGGCATGCGTGCAGCGCGATCCGCGAGCGCGTGGCCGGATCGGGGTCGCCAGCGAACTGGAAGCCGGTCACGATGTCGATCGGCTCGCCGGTCTGCGGGTCGGTGCCGGGCCTGATCGATCCGTCGGACAGCAGCACAGCGGGCGCATTGTGCTCGAGGATCGCCGCGAGCGTTCCGACCGGCGGCTTGTCGCACGCAACGACGGCGATCAGCCCGGCGATGCTGTTGGCGTTCAGGTGCGTGTCGATGCTCTCGTTGACCAGCTCGCGGCTGACCAGCGAGAAGCGCATGCTGTCGGTGCCGTTGAGCTGCCCGTCGGAGATGCCGAGCGTGTAAACCGGCGCGATCAGCCGCGCCGGCAGGTCATCGCGGCGGATCCGCTCCGACAACGCCCGCTGGGTCGCTGCGACCTTCGCGAGCACGCCGAGGTAGCACTGGCTATCGCCGAGGCTCCCGGTGACGCCCCACACGGGCGCATGGATCTTCGACACGTCCTCGCCGAGGAAGCGGGCGGTACCGACGCGCTGGACGTCGCGGCCGGGGTTGTCGGAGACGAAACCGTCGCTGCTCAAAGCGCAGCCATTCTAGGTGCCCATCACGTCCGCGACATCCCCGCGGAACAGCGGCGAGGGATTCGTCGGTCTCGCGCGGCTGGCGTCAACGCAGGACGAAAGCTGATGATGACGGCTCCGGGTAGTGCGGCATCGGGGTCGCGCCGGTCATTGCCGCGACCGTGTCGGTGTCGCCGCCGAGCGCAACCGCGAAACAGACAGCCGCCTCGAAAGTCGGGTACGCCTGCGCCGAGTAGATCGCGGCACGGACCAATCCGCAGGCGTCGGAGGAGCTCCGCAGCCGCACACCAACCACCGCCGGACCCCGGCGCTCGGCCAGCAGCGCCCCGATATCGTCCAGCTCGGCGCGCATCTCCTCGTTTCTGCACGGCTGCTCCAGCCGTCGTCAAGCTCGGCTCATCGCGGAGCGCCGCCCCGATCGCCGCCGCCTGGACGACAGCTCCGTCGACCCCGACCGGATGCGCTTGCGTGATCGGTGCGCTGGCAGCCGCCTCTCCCAGCAGCAGCTGCGGATCACCGCGATAGCGAACGGCGACCGGGGCGATCCGCATCGCCGCGCCGTTCCCGCACGAGCCCTCGCCGCCGAACACTCGCCCGGCCGCCTCGCCCACCGGAACCCCGGCCGTCCACAGCTCAGACACCTCCCTGTCCCGCCACCGTAGCCGCGGTCCGGTTCATGCGCCACATGGAACCCGCGCGAAAGATGCTCCCCCTCGACCGAGCCGGCTCGATCAGCGACTCGGCCGGCGCGATCAGCACCTGCGTGTCGTCGGTGTACGTTCCCCGGCCCAGACGCGCTGGCGCCATATCCACCACGGCAGGGACCGAACTCCCGCGAACAACCTTCAAGCGGCATCCCAAGCGCATCACCGACGAAAGTACCGAGCAACGCCGCGCAGGCCTGATCTCTAACCGCGCCACCAGCTTCGGCCGCGTGTTTGCGAGCGCAATCCACGACCAGCATGACGCACCGGCTGGCGCACACGACCGTAGACGGCCCGACATCCGTCCGTGCAGCCCTCAGCGGCTGAGCCGCGGTCTGAGTGAGCCTTATCGCTTCGCCCTGAGTCTCCGAGCTCGGACGAACCGCTACTCGTCGAAGTACAGCCGCGCACCATCGGCGCCCACGCTTTGGAACCTGCCGGTCGTGCGCTGCAGCTTGAACCGCATCGTCTCGCCCTCCTCGGTCAGGACCTCGAGGCCGCGCAAGTCGGGATCAACCGCCACGACCTCGCCCCTGACCCGGGCAGCGAGGAAGAACACCACGACCGGAGCGCCGACGCGCGGGAGTGCCCGAGGATCCATCGGCGCCAACTATGCATCGCCCGAGCACGAGCCGGCGACCCGTACGATTGGCGCAGGCGATGAGGCCCACCTGAGATGTCGCAGCGGCTGATGGCTCCGACCGAGTCTTGACTTGCTGTGGTCCCTGAGAACCGTTGTTGCGTCGAGCTCTTGGGCGCGGGGTCCCGCTCCGGAGGGCGCGACGCAGCGAGCTGTCGCTGATTCCGAGGCTCGACCACTGGGCGCAGAGCGCCGATGTGGCGGCGGTCGAACGGGGCGCCCGAGGGGAGACCCCGACAAGAACACCAAACGTGCTGGGTAGGTTCAGCGCGGTGACGTCGATGGCGGCTAGATCTCCGGCCGACCGCGTGGCCAAGCGCCGTCGCGCCACTTCCGCGAGGCCGAGGGCCTGCCGATCGCGCAGATCGCCGAGCGGCTCGGCCGCTCACCCGCGACCGTCAAGGCGTACTTCTACGACTTCCCTGATGCCAACAAAGACCTACGGACAGGCCCCACGCGCTCACGCCGGCCTCGACACCGGTCGAGTCGGATGATGTCCCGTTCCTCGTCGAATTCGTACTTGTTGCGGCTGCCTCCGGGGATCTCCACCAAGCACGTCAGCTCCATCGCGAGCGCTCCTTCTTTTCCATGGCCATCGATGATGGTAGGCTGATCGCCGCCAGACGAGGCTCTGGCTAGAGAGCCATCCGGGCTCTTGAACCGCCGCGCGACGGCTGATGGCCTCTGATCAGTAGCGCTTGCTGCCGAGAGGAGCCGTTCGCGCCGTTGGCGGCGGGAGGGTGTGCTTGTCGCCGGGTTCCGCGGAGACTGGGTTAGGTGGGTTCGGGTGTCGTTTGGTTGTTGGTCTTGATGTTGCTGTCAGCGAGTATGTCTGTTGACCGTAGAGCGGAGAGGCCACCGGCGAGCGTTGGTGCCTTTGACCGTCTGTTGTCGCGGCCTGAGCGGACCCGTCTGGGGCAGCGCGGGCGTTTACGGAGAGAGCGGACAGTCGGGCTCGTTAGGAATGGAGGCGAGTTTCACGTCAATGGTCGCGCTGCTCCCGCACGGTGACTACGCAGCGGGGCTGCGTTCGAAGACCGATGCTCTGCACAGCCGCGGCACCTTCGCGACAGGGACGACCGGCTGCGAGACACCGCTCCCGCGTCATCACGGCGGGTTTGCCGCCGGGATCCGTGCGCGACTGCACGACCATCACCATCGCGCGCTGCCGTTTGGTGACTTCGCGATCGACGTTCGCGCCGATCTCGCGCCGGCGACACCGTAGCCGGCAACCCCGAATCGGGGCTTGGGGGATCGCGATGCATTCGCGATCCCCGGGGTGAAACCTGTGAGGTAGAGGCCCAGCAGCTGTTCGTCGGGCGGCGGCAGTCGCGCCGTTCACAGACGCCGGACCGGCTCCTGCTGGTGTCTTGCATTTGACACTACAGCGTCCGGCATTACCGAACACCCTCCGCACAATCAGGACAGTGTTCGCATTGCTGAGACATGCGCCGGCATCGTCACCCGCGCTCAGCGCCACGGGAGCAATTCGTCCTACTTCAGACGGTGGGGTGATTGCTCAATCGCCTGGCACGTGTTGCGGATGCAACGTAGCGTCCTCGTATATGTTCTGCGTGGGAGGGCTTCGTTCTCGCGTGAGTGATAAGCATGTGACGTTCACATGGCTTACGCGCCAGAGGACCACCGGGCTGGGGTGCTCTCCCTCGGCTCGACACCCGCATAAACATCTGCTGAAGTAACGGCAGCTAAGGTGTCTGACGTCGGTTGGCTCGCATATTGCATTGCGCCAAGCGAACGGAGTGAATGGCCGATCCGTTTGCTATACATCGAAGAGAGCGATGAGGCTCGCTTTGTAACCGCGGCACAACGCCGCTGATGGCCTCTACTACGAATCCCATCTAAGTTGGAGGTAAGTAATGGAGGCACAATCATCTTCTGGGCTCAAGCTGCCCAATCAGGGCGACTTTGCGACAGGCGTCCGGACTCAGCCCGACGCGCCTCGTCTCCGAGGCACCTTCGCCACGGGTACGAGTAGGTCGACGAAGTGGCTCCCGCACGGTCACGGAGACTTCGCTGCCGGAATCCGGGCTCGTATGCACGATGTTGCTCACCATGGTGACTTCGCGCTCGGCCTGCGCGCAGCTGAATCGCTCACACCTGCCTGAACCCAATCGACACCGAGTGGCGCGGGTGATTGCTAGAGGATTCGCAATCCCCCGCGTTTGCTTGCGCGCGGCGTTAGCACGAGCAGTAGTGACACCCGCCGCTGTGAGGATCGCGGCACGCGTCCGCGCGCTGGCTAGGAAGCACCTCCAGGCAGGTTGCGACGGCGACGTGGCGCTCGAACTCGTCAGTCACCGACTCGTAGCCATCGACGCGGCCAGCTCGCAAGGACAGCCCCACGTGTCCCGCGGTCTGCGGTCCGGTGATTCAAGATCGCAGCTCGGGCGTGACTCTCACGCGTGCTCCGAGGTCGGTTCGGGCCGATCGACGGTCAGCAAGCCATCGAGCTGCGCTCTCAGTTGCTCGCAGCGCTGCCGAACTTGTGAGAGGGCATCCAGCCGTGCGCGCGTGTGTTGCTCGCCGCGTTGGCGTTCCTCCGCAGCGCGGTCGATTGCCGCTCGGATCGCGTCGATCGCTTCGTCGACGGCCGCGGCGAGTTCGCGCCGGTACTCGCGCGCCGCCGCGGACACGCGGCCGGCTAGCTCGGAGCGCAGCCGGCCGGCGTGGCGGTCGGTCATCTCGATCAGTCGTTGCTCGGCGTCGCGCAGCACGAGACGACGCCCAAGTGCGCCGGGTGTGATCGTCCGTCCGAAGCCGACGATGATGTCGAGGGCGTGCTCGACGTCCTTGAGCTTGAACGAGAATTGCGACGGGGCGCGTAGGCCGGCCTCGGGCAGGACCTCGCTCGCGCGGGCGCCAAAGACGTCCTCGGCGACCTCCTGCACCTGCTCGAGGATCCGCTGCACGCGTGCGGCGTAGCGGCGCTCTAACTCGGTCAGTTGCTCGGCGATCGCGGACTCGAACCGTGGAACCAGCTGTTCGAAGTCCGCTCGGACGGTCGCGTCGATCCAGCGTTCGAGCTCGACCGAGAGCTCGCGCGGCGGGCGCCGGCCGAGCTGGTCAGCGTGCGCGCTCAGCCTGCTGTGCAGGCGCTCGCGCTCCTGGCGAGCATGCACTTTGAGCGGCTCATTGACGTTCTGCTCGACCGTCCGAGTGATGCCGCGGTCGAGCAGGTCTCCGGCCTCGGCGCTCGCCGACCGGAGCTCGACGATCCGTTCCTCGAACAGCCTGGCCCGCGCGGTCAGCTCCTCCAGCGGCAGCTCGATCGCGCGCGATTCGAACCGCGCCGCCTGCGCCGTGTCGGACGCGACGCCGCGCGCCAGTCCTACGACGGAGAGCAGCAGCAGCGCTTCGCGCTCCTCGGCCGCGAGCCTGCGCAGCCGCGCCACGAGCGGCGCCAAGCCGTCGCGGTAGCGGGCGCTGACCGCGAACAGCTCGGGGTCTGATCCGCCGAGCAGCTCGCGCAGGGCGGAGCGGACGAACTCGACCGCGACCTGCCTGTCGGCGGGGTCGAGATGGTCGATCTTGTTGACGACGATCAGCAGCCGCGGGACACGAGCCGCCGCCTCGAGGAACAGCTCACGCTCCCCCTGCGAGAGCGGCTGCCCGGCGTCGAGCACACCGATGGCCGCGTCGACTCGGGGCAGGAAGTCGCGAGCGACCGCCGTGTTGTGGCTGTGAATCGAGCCGATCCCGGGGGTATCGACCAGCTCCAGTCCCGCTCGAAGCAGCTCGTGGTCGAGCTCGATGCGCGCGAGCTCGACGCGACGGTTGTTGCCCGGATTGCGGGCCTCGGTCACATAGTCGGCCACCTCAGTCAACGGCCGCTCCTCCGCGCGGCAATCGCTGTAACGGACCACCAGCCGGTCGCGGTCGCCAGCGCCGATCGCCGTCACGACCGAGGTCAACGGAACCACTCCGACGGGCAGCACGTCACGCTCGAGCAGCGCGTTGATCAGCGTGCTCTTGCCGCGCTTGAACTCGCCGAGCACCACCAGATTGAACCGGTCCTCCGCAACTCGCGCTCGCGCAGCAGACAGGTTTCGCTGTGCGCCGTCTGCCACCAGGCCAGCGGCGAGTGACAGCAGCTCATCGAGCAGCGCTAACAGCCGTGAACGTGAACCTGCCTCCGCTCGTCTGTCAGCGGGCGAAGGATACGGCGCGTCGGAACCGGTCAACACCGGTATCTCCACCTGACCTCCACAAGATCGTGGACAACGTCGGGTAGAGGCCATTAGTGGCCGCAGCCACGCTTGAAGCGAGCCTCATCGCTCGGCTGCAGCATAGCGAGCGAAGGGGCGCGGGGATGGCGAAGGCCCCGTGCCGGCCACGGACTATCCTCGCTCGGGGCCGCCGCAGGTGTCCCAAACGCCGGGAGCGAGCGACGCGCTTGCGCTCGTCGAGGATGCATACCCGACCCGTCTGAGGCGTTCCGGTAGAACTGCTGAGCATCCGATCGCGGTCGCCGAGTTGCTGCTCGGCGTTGGTGAGCCCGCGACGGTGGTCCTGACCGGTCTGCTGCACGACGTGTTGGAAGACACCGGTGTGACGGCTGCGCAGCTGCGGAAGTGATGTGGCCCGGATATCTCGCGGCTGGTGCAGGCGCTCACCGAGGACGCGTCGATTGGCGAGCTCGATGTCGACGCGGTGCTCGCGCGACGCGGTCAGATCGTCAACAACCTCGACGACTCAAACCAGGTTCCACGGACTGAAGGTCGTTTGGTGAGCAAGAAAGGCGAGCTGATCGTGTTGGGGCTCGCGATCGCCTACGGAGGGCTCGCACAGCTGCTCGCCGGGATGTGGGAGTTTCGCACTGGCAACACGTTCGGCGCTGTGGCATTCAGCTCGTACGGAGCGTTTTGGATCTCGTTCTTCTTCCTCGTCAGGCTGACACCGGTCGGCGTGACGTCGAACGGGGTCGCGCTCTACCTGTACGCCTGGGCCATCTTTACCGCGTACATGTTCGCTGCCTCGCTGCGGACCGCCGGCGCCGTCGCACTCGGGTTCTTGCTGCTGACGATCACGTTCATCTTCGTAGGGATCGGGAACGCCTCGCTGGCCGGTACCACGGACGTGACCAACGGCGCGATCGAGATCGGCGGCTGGCTCGGGCTTGCGACAGCGATCGCGGCGTGGTACCCGTCGTTCGCGGCGGTGATCAACTCGACGTTCAGCCGGATCGTTTTGCTGGTCTATCCCCTGAAGCGGTAGGTTCCAGGAGACCTTTCGGCACAGAGTCGCCTGACCGACCAACCGCTCGAGCGCCGGCATCGTTGATGCCGGCGCTCAGGCGTTCTCGGCCTGCCGCGTTGCGTCGGCTGTCAACAGCGGGTTCCGGGAACGTCGTAGGCACTTCGGCTAGCTCGGGCGTCTGCCGCTTCGGACGAACCAGTTCTGTGCCGCGTCGCGAACGGGGGGATCCTCATCCGATGCGAGGTAGTGCATCACTGCATCCGGATCGGAAATCAGGTCCGCCGTCTGGATGAGCGCGAGCGGCACGTCCGGATCCGGGTCCTCCGCGAGCCCGCGCCAGATCGCCCGCTGCCTCGACCGTCTGCAGATGGGCGAGGGCGTAGACGCTCGCGCGTCGCCGCTGCGGCGATATGACCTGAACTCCTCGCACAGCCGCGCTACGACACCTGTGGGCGTGAGCAGCCGCCCGAGCGCACGAAGCACCGCGGCGCGGACGATAGCGGCGGCATCCTCGAGCCCCGGCACGAGCGTGTCCGCGACTCGCCGATCGCGCCGAGCGTCTGCGCCGCGGCCGTGCGGACTGCCGGCCGCCTCGCGCACGCGGAGGTCACGATCGCCGAGCAGCCGCGACGCCGCCTGCTCGGGCAATCCCGCGACGTGCTTCGCGATCCCAAGCCAGTCGCGACCAGCGGTGCTATCGCTCATCTCCATCCTGCTCGGCCGCACATCCGAGCACAGGCTCTGGAGCGTCGCCGGCGCAGCCGCGGTCAAGGTCACGATGATCAGAGGTTGCACGCGACGAAGAGTCTGCACGCCACGCCCTGCACAAACGCCTCGAGCACGGTTGCGCGTTACCGTTGCGCGCGTGGCCGCCGCCGCGGCTCGGCATCGATAGCGCGCTACCTGATCACCGGTCGACACTCGGGCGCCGAGCTCCGGTGATTCAGCGGCTGTCCGCTGGTCGTTAGTTTCCGAGATGTCGTCGCGCTAACGCCGGAGGGCCCCAGCGGACGCACCGAGCGGGCTGTCGTCCATTGGCTCGCGTACGCCGTCCTTGCGTGCGCTCCGGTGGCGGCAACGCGCTGTCATTCCGCCGTCTTGTCACGTGTGCGCGTCGCGCTTGCCGTTCGGTCAGCACATCACCGGCGTCGCGCAGACGTGCTCACGGGGCTATCGGACGTACTGGACAGTCTAAGCGCGGAAAAGGGGGGGAGGGCGCGAGTGGCCCCCCGCCCCGCGTGCTGGCGGGACGGGAGGCACGGCGTTCTCGCCGTTGGCTATGCCGCTGCCGGCTCGGTGTCGTCGGGGAGGTCCAGGTCGGCGAGGTCGGACTCTGCCCGGTGAGCGGCGAGCCGGACGGTGAGTTGGGCTGGCTGCTCGCCTGTTCAGGTGCGCAGCCCGCGCGGCGGCGGGGGCGGGGCGATGACCCGCACGGGCTCCCCCACCGCGGCCAGACCGCTGAGTCCGGCCTCGAATACGCACATGCACCGCGAGCGGGTGCGCGCGGCCGATGCGTACAGGATCCCTTGGGCGCCCTCAGCAGCCAGACGCTCGCCGACCGCCTGGAAGACCGGCCACTGCGTGTCGGTCGGCCGGATCCGCGGCAGCCCCCGCGCGCTTCGCGACCGCTCCACGCTCAGATCCGCCACGTGGTCCAAGCTCACAGCAACGCGGTGGATCTCGCGTGGCATCGCACCCAGCGGTCCTCTCCTGCGATTCCGCCAGCGCGCGGTACAGCTCAGCCCAGGCGGTCGCTTCGCCGTCCGCCAGATAGAGGCCCGGACTGCCCGGCGCCAGCCACCTCGACCCGCCGGAGTGCGCCTCGACCGCACGCACGCCGGGAGCGGTGTGTCTGACCCAGGTACCCTCCACCGGCACCCAGGCCACCTCTGCAATGTTCATCGGCGACTAGGTGAACGTGCCGTAGGACACGCCGAGCGCATACTGGATCATCCGCTCGTAGTGTCCCGCCGCTATCTCGTCGAGCGGGTTCGAGCCGCCGAGGAAGTCGACGTCGCCGTCGAGCCGCGAACCTGCCAGGGTCTCGCCGTCGACGTTGCGCGCCATCTCCTCGACGAACGCCACCAGCTCCGTCAGCCGCTGGCCGTGAGCTCCGCCGGGGGCTTCCCGGCGCTCGAGCCACGCGTGCACCTGCTGCTCGCCGGCGCCGGTCCCGCGTGCGACCTGCGCCTCGCTGAGCGGCACCCTTTCGCGGAGCGCGATCAACAGATCGGCGGATGCCATCGTCGTCGGTGCGGCGGTCGCTGCCATCAATCTCACTGTAGCGCCGCTCCTACCCATCCTCTCCTCCTTCGGACGCGATTTCCACGTGTGGTTCAGTGCACTGGTAGGCGGTGGTGACACACCGACCGAACGCTGCACAGTCGTCATCGGCCGAACACGCCAGCCGCCACACGCAGGCGGGCGGCGGTGGCCGCGTAGCCGGCTTCGTGCTTGGCTTCGGCGACCTCGCCGGTGATCGCCCCGAGCTGCGCGGCGACGGTCGACTCGTTCGCGGGCACGCCCTCGAATGAGTCCAGCACGGCGTGGTGCTCGGCGCCGCGCGGGGAGAGGATCGAGACGATGTGCTGCCGGCGACCGCGAACGGGCCGAGACAGCGAACGTCCATCCGCACGGGTCTCAGGAGAAGACCGTCAAGGCGACGCGGCGTCCCACAGCCCCGACCGCGGACCACATCAACCAGAGACGCATCACGGTGCTCGCGCCAACCCGGGAAAAGGCCACGCCACACGCGACCCTCTCGCCAACGAGACCCGACACGCTCGGACGAGGCTCAGACCACGGCGACAGCAACGCGACGAACCGGCACCACAGACAACGAATGAGGGCAGGGCCGAAGCGGCTACAGCAGATCACGACAGTCATCAGCGCCTAAACTTTGGGCACCTAATCCAAAGCTGACGGCACCTAGTGCACGACGCTCCGATGTCGATCCAGCACGACCGGTAGACACGCTCCGCTCGGCGCGTAGACCGGCTCGGCAATCGCGGCCCGGCGCGATGTCACGCGACCTGTCAGAGACCCCAGAGTCCGGGTACCCGGGCTCGCAAGTCCCTCGACCTGCCCCACTGCCAGCGACATCCCGATCGCCGCCATCAGCGGACAGCGGCCGCAGCGCGGTTCGCTTTTAACGGAAAGGTTTGCTGCTGGCCGCCCGCCACGCCCCCTGGCAGTCACGGAGGCGTCAACAGAACTCTACGTAGCTCGTGCTCGGCTCCGGCGCCGAGTCCGATCATCGCGGCGCGTCCGTACTTGGGCATCAAGCTCCGCGGCGCGTTGCGCGATCCGCTCCTCGTCGCTGACCAGTCGCCACCGCGTCGAGCGTCGCGCTCCGGTGCGCCGCACCCGCCCGGCGGCCTCCAGCTTGCGCAGCAGCGTGAGTACCCGGTCATACCCGGCGCCGGCACGCTCGGCGACCGCGCCCGCGCTCAGCCCCGCGGTTGTGTCCGCCAACATGCGCTCGAGCGCGCCCGTGTCAAGAGGCCCCACCGAGCGCCTGGTGCGCGGGGCTGCACGCCGGCGTGGCTTCCGCACGACGGGTGTCGCGACATCTTTCTCCGCTGCGGCAGGCTCGGCGCTGCCGTCATCATCTATGCCCGAGGCGGGTGTCGCCACCGGGCCCGTGCGGCCTAGCGTGCTCGGCCGGCGACGAATGGACGTCCGCGCGCTGGTGCGGGTGACAGTGCGCGAGGGCGCGTCGGCTCTCCTGCCCTCGAGCGCAGCTCTCGCGGCCTCGAGCGCGCCGATCTCAGTGGTGAGATCATCGAGGCGGCGATCTAGTGACTCGAGGAGTTGCGGGATGTAGGACATGGCGCGCGAGAGTACGCAATCGCGGCGCACATGGGCTCCGCGCACGCCGCGTCTGACGCGATCCGGCACGACGCCGGCCGGACCGCTCATCTCCAAGCCGACCGCGGTTGGACGGACCCCTGACCGGCGATCCGAAACGCGCTGTGAGCGTCGGGGAAGTGCGCGGCGGGCACTCCGGTCTCGTGACAGAGCATCTGCACCGGCTCAACGAACCGTCATGGGAGCTCCTTCGGGGGCGTTGATCCGGGACGCGCTCGTCGCCGATACAGGTCCTGCAGCAGCGCTTCCTGCTTGAGCGCCGGACACCGGCGCGCCGGCGCCGGGGCCTGATGCGCAGCAGCGCATCGTCGCCGGTGCGATCGCGCCTGGCTCTGCGCAAGGATCGCCGTCGCTGTGGTGGTGTGGAGGTCGTCAGAACCGGCGTCGCCTGAGGAGGCTAGTCGCCGAGGCGGGCTGGCTGGAAGCCTTTGGTGCGGCGGAAGCGATCATCAGCGCTAGTGGCTGCCCGTGCATGAATGCAGCCATACAGGTCGCCGGTGTGCTGGATCACGCTGCTGCCCTTCGCGTGGGTCAGTTGACGGTTCTCGTGGCCTGCCTGATCGGCCTCGCACCGACGGCGTGATGAGCGGACCGGCGCGGCGGCTCGCCGGCGCTTCGAACCGTGATTGCGAGCTGCTCGGAGGCGCGCATCTGCGGCCGGGACGCGTCCCTGACGCCGATGATGAAGCGGTAGGTGCCGGCCCGGCGCGGGCGGCCGCTGATCGTCGCGCGGCGCAGGTGCAGCCCGGGTGGGAGGTGCCCTCTAGCGACCTGCCAGGCGTACGGCGTGGTGCCGAGGTCGGCCCGCAGACGGGCGTCGTAGCGCCTGTGCAACCACGCGCGCGGGAGTCGCTTGGTGGCGACTGACAGCGGCGGGGCCACCGCGAGGTGGCCCGGCGCGGACAGGCCGGTCGCGGAGCCGGCGATCACCGCCAGCGGCGTTTGGTTGCCGTTCGCCGGGAAGCTGAACTGCTCGATGCCGGCGAACTGATTGGACACGTAGACGTTGCCGGCCGCGTCGATGTCGATGCCGACCGGCAACGACAGGCCCGTGGATGGTCCGGCGATCCGCCGCAGCGGGGGCACGTTGCCGTCGTCGGTGGCCGAGTACTCGGTGATCGAGTTGTCGTTGGTGTCGGCGACGAGCAGGTTCCCGGAGGAGTCCAGCGCAAGCCCGTGTGGGCCGTTCAGCCGGGTCGCGGCCCCGCCGATCGTGGCGCTCGGGGCCGTGTCGCCGTCCGCCGCAGTCGGGTACGCGGTGAGGCTGTTGGTCGTCAGGTTGGCGACCCACAGACGTCCGTGCCCGTCGATCGTCAGCGCCGCGGGGTTGGCGAGTCCGGTGTGCGCGCCCTTCAGCGTGGCGATCGGCTTGGCATTGCCGGTCGCTGCGGGGGCGTAGACAGTGACACTGTTGTCCGTGGCATTGGCGACATACAGCCGTGCGTCGCCGTCGAGCACGATCGCTTGCGGGGAGGCGAGACCGGTGGCGTCGCCGGCGATGACCGCCGCAGGCTTGACGTCGCCGGTCGCCCCGTATGGGTACACGCGGATCGAGTCGTTGTTGGCGCTCGCGACGAACACACGCCCGTCGGCGGCGATCGCTACGGCGCTCGTGCCGTTGAGCCCGGTGGTCGCGCCGGCGAGCGTCGTCAGCGGCGGGATGTTTCCGGTCGCGCCAAGCGAGTAGGAGTGAACGGCGGTGTTTGCGCCGTTGACGACGTACACGGCGGGCTGGATCTTGGGGTTGACGTTGATGCGCAGCTGGGCGCTCGCCTTGAATGCGGGCCGCGTCGAGTCCGTGACTGTGACCGTGAACGGGAACGCGCCCGTCGTGCTCGGTGTGCCGGCGATCACCCCTGTGGTGGTGTGGAGAGTCAACCCGGTGGGGAGCGGACCGGACGCGATCTTCCAGTGGTAGGGCTGCTTGCCGCCGGCCGCAGTGAGGGTCGTGTGGCAGGCGGTGCCGGCCGTGGCGTCGGGGAGCTTCGTCGTGGTCACGGCGACCCCCGGCGTGATCGACTCGGCGAGCTGTGCGGACGTCGAGGGGACGAAGTTCACATCGCCCGAGTAGGACGCGTACACGTCGTCGGTGCCCAGGGGCAATGAGGTCACTGTCGTGCTCGCGGTGTATGGCTTGAAGTTGCTGAGGGGCACGGGAAGGCCGATGGGGAGCCCGGTCTCGTAGTCGACGAAGGTCACGCTTCCGGTCGCGGTGTAGCCGGCCGGGGCATCAGGCGTGGCGACGGTTGCGGTCAGCGTGACCGGCGCACCGGCAACGGTTTTGCCGGTGTCGCTGGTGATTGTCGTTGTTGTGGCGGCTCGGGCGATCCACGAGATCATCACGCCGCCGTCGCCGGGGAGGGAGTTGCTGAGGACGACGTTCGTCGCCGACGCGGGCCAGCTCGAGCCGCCGGCTCCGCCGCCGCCGCCGCCGCCGGAGATGCAGCCGCCGCCGGCGAACAATCCGCACAGACCCCCCGCGCCACCGCCGACGGTGCCGCCTCCGCCTCCGCCTCCGGTGCTGAACGTGCCGTCGCTGGAGGAGGTTGCATCCCCGCCGCTCGGCGTGTGTCCGGCCGGCGCGAACGATCCGCCGGCGATGCCCTGGTCGCGACCGACGCCGGCGTAGCCGTTGCCGAGCGTCGTGTTGCCGGCGGCGATCGGGCTCCCCGCGTCGGCGCCGAAGCCGCCGTTGCTGCCGTCGTTCGGGTAGTCGCCACCACCGCCTCCGCCACCGCCGGCGTCGAGCAGCACCTTGTTGCCCGCCGTCTGGTCGACGACCTCTGTCCCGCCGCCGCCTCCGCCGCCGGCACCGCCGCTGATGGCGTTGCTGAGGATGACCGTGGCGCCGCCGCCCGCGCCGCCGCCCTGGCTCGAGCCGGAGCTTCCGCCGCTGCCCGCGGCGACCGCGGACGCCTGGTGGCTGTTGAACCCGCCGGCCCCGCCCTGGCCACCGGGGTCAACGACGAGCTGATCGCCCGGGGTCACGGGCGTGTCGAGACTGAGCTCGGCGCCGAACCCGCCGAGCGGCGCGTACAGCCCAGGGAAGCTTGCGCTGTATCCGCCGCTGCCGCCGGTGGCGCCCCAGCCGGTGATGTGAAGCTCTGTGGCGCCAGCCGGGACCGTGAACGTCTGCGTGGCGCAGCATGGGAACCTGACCGTGTGCGCGAAGCCAACCGGGGGCAGCGCGGTCCAGGACACGACCACGCCTCCGTCCCCGGGAGCGGCGTTGCTGACCGTCACGTCGGTGTCGCTCTGCGCCCACGCCGACGTGCCGGCTGCACCACCACCGCCGCTGCTCACTCCGGAGTTGCCGCCGCCGGTGCCGCCGGTCGCGCCGCCGCCGCCGCCGCCGGACGTGCCGCTCTCGCCGAGCGGAGTCTCGCCCGATCCGCTCACCCCGGCCGGTCCGGTGCCCGGCTGATCGCACAGGCCGCCGGGCGTCCCGCCGGCCGGGCCTGCGCCGTTGTACCCGTCGCCATACGTCGGGGTGCAGCCTCCGTTGACCGGGCTGCCGGCGCTGCCGCCCGCTCCGCCGCTCCATCCGTTCGGTAGGGCCTTGCCGGAGGAGCTGCCGGTCGCCAAGCCACCGCCACCACCGCCGCCACCGCCGGCGTCCAGCAGCGTCGTTCCGGTGTTCGCGTCGACAACAACCGTTCCGCCGCCACCACCGCCACCGGCTGAGCCGTCAGCAAGGAAGTTGACGTTGCCTCCCGGGCCGCCGTTCTGACCGCTGCCGCTCGAGTTGGCCCCGGCGCCGGCGTTCTGCATCGGGTTGCCGTTGATGCCGCCCGACGCGTCACCGCCCTTACCACCGATCTCGATCACGAGCGTGTCGCCCGGACTCACCGGAGCGCTGACGCTGAGCTGCGCACCGAGCCCGCCCCGCGAGGGGTACTGCCCGGCGCCATACCCGCCGTGGCCGCCGCTGCCACCCCACCCGAGCAGATCGACGCTATGCACGCCGGCGGGCACCGTGAAGTACTGCGTCGTGTCGTTGAAACTGAACGGCTGACTGCTGGGAGATGCGGCCGCCCATGCCGGAGCTGCAGCAGAGCCTGCCACCGCCAAAGCAACAGCAAGGCCGGCGGCGACGATGAGGACGCGCAGGCCAAGGCATGAGCGCCCCGCTCGTGTCGCTGAGATCGTGTGAGACATTTGCGCCCTCCATCACTCGTGAATTGACGTGACGGAGGATCGCCGCGACAGGCGCCGCGCACATCGGCGCGAGCACCAGACCTCGGCTCCGTGCTAGCACGGATCGGCGATCGCGCGAGGGCTGTCCGCGGTTCCGCTCTGAGACGCGCAGCTAGATCGCGAGGTGCGACCGAGCGCAAGACTGCCACCGCTGGCTCGTAGTGTGCTGAGTCATTGGTTTGTGTGCGGTTGTGGGATTCGGTGATGCCGAGTCCTGCGGTGTGCGGATTGAGCTGAGAGGCGAGGAGCGCGCGTCGCGCGCACGATCCCTCTCGTCCTTGTCCGTCACGTCAGCGAAGCGATCGCATCGGCGACGATCCACAAGTCCGGCGCCATGCGGCTGGCGTCCCGGCCGACGATCGCATCCGCGAAAGCGCGGGCGCGCCTCTCGCCGAAGGCGTGGCTCGCGACAGGACGTGCAGAATCGCGGCGGTGCGTAGGCAACGTCACTATGCGTGGCTCCGGTCTGCCAGCCCCGCCGGCCGCTGGGCGACGTTCATCGGACCGGGCCTGCCCGGTTTAGCCGCGCGCATGGGCGGCGAGCGGGCCTCCGGCGCTGCCCCCTCGCCATCAAGCCTCGTTTGGCGGGGCCGCGCCGGAGTCATCGGCCGCGCGCCCCCGCCGCACGATCAGATCAGGACTGGGCGCTCGCGGCGATCTTGCCGCCCAGCGCCTCCAGCAGCGCGGTCCCGTTGGGCGAGCCGAGGCCCGTGCACGCGTCCCATCCCAGGCCCGCCTCGTAGGCCGGGTTGTTGCCCTGCGTGATGTCGTTGAACCCGCCGCGCGCCGAGCCGGCGTAGATCAGCGGCTGGAGGAAGCCGACGGGCTTCCCGAGTGCCTCGTTGAGCAGCGCGGTCAGACCGGCCCACAGGGGTGCCACTGCGCTGGTCCCGCCGATGACCTGTCGCTGGCCGTCGACCAGGACCTCGTACCCGGTCTCCGGGTCGGCGTCGCCGGATACGTCGGGCACGCCCCGCCCCGTCTGGCGGGTGTCGACGTTGGTCGGGTTGATCGTTGACTGATAGGAGGGCGTCGGGAACTCGACGCTGACCCCGCCGCCGGTGGCGCCGTGGTTCGTGGTGAGCTCGTTCCACACGGTCTCGCTGGTGATCTGACCGCTCGAGACCTGCAGCGTGGTGCCGCCGCAGGCCAGCACATGGGGCGCCGAGGCGGGAAAGTCCACGTGCTGCTTACCGTCGCTGACGCCGTCCGTGGAGCCGTTGTCGCCGGCGGCCGCCGTGACCGTGACTCCCACGGCGGCGGCCTCGATCATCACCTGCTCCATCTGGGTGCGGGCCTGCTGCGTCCAGGAGTCCTCGGGTCCGCCCCAGCTGATCGACACGGCCGACGGGTGGTGCGTGGTGTCGTGCACGGCCGTCGACACCGCGTCGATGAAGCCCTGGTCGGTGTTGGGCGCGAAGTACACGACGATCGTTGCCCCCGGCGCGACCGCGCCCACGACCTCGACGTCGAGCATCACCTCGCCGTCGGCGCCCTGGTCGGTGCCCGGAGAGTTCTTCCCGCCGTCGACCCCCACCGCGATCACTTTCGGCGGCGAGCCGTTGAAGTAGGTGTCGAGGTCGGTCTGGCTGAACCCGCCGCCGAGTTCGATTATCCCCACGGTCTCGCCGTGGCCGTTGCCCGAGGTCGGGAAGTTGTACGCCTGCGCCACCTGCTGGGGCGTGTAGCTGACCGGCTGCGGCGTCTTCGGCTTGTGGAGCCGCCGTAGGTGAGGCTTGGCCTGCGGGCGCTCGTCGATCCCGAACACGCCGGTGACCACGTCGCCGAGACCGGCGGGAACGGTCAGCGGCCCGCGCCGGGCCCGGTAGAGGCCTTCCTCCGGGTGGTTGTAGACGCCGGCGTACTCCGCGCCGAACGCGCGCCCTACCGCCTCGACCGTGCCGCGCAGCGTAACGGTGCGGCGCGCGGCGTTGGTCGACGTCACCTCCAGCCCGTGGTCGCGGGCGAACGCGCTCACGGCCTCGATGTCTCCCTCGTGCGCCGCATAGCCCTGGGCGAGCTCCTCGCGAGTGATCGAGCGGCGGTCGGCGGGCAGGCGGCGCGCCTCGTCGTCGACCCAGTCGAGCGTCCCCTTCGAACGGAGGTAGACGGTTACGTCGATCATCTTGTCAGCGTCGACGTCGCGGACCCGCTCGTGCTCGGCTGTGAACTCGCGCTCGCTCCCCGGAATCTGTACGCGCTCTGCTGGTGCCATGGCTGGCCTCCCTGTGGTTCCCCAAAGTCCCGGTCGTTGGCAGCGCCCTCTTGCCTCTACTACGCAATTCTACGCCGCGCGCCGGACCGGGGGGTGAGATTCTTGTCACTGGCGTGAGCGGACGAGCGCCTCAACGCCGTCGAGGATCCGCTCCAGCCCGAACGCGAACTCCTCGTCGGGATCGTCCGCTGTGTCGAACACTCCCGCCGCCACCGCCCGGACGGCCGTCCTGAAGGCTGCCGGTGTCCCGCAGCTGCTTTCGCCAACGGTGCCCGCGGACGTCGGCGAGGTCAAGCACCCGGCACGCTCTGGCGTGCGCCCACCCGTCGGCGACGGCCTCATCGATCAGCCCCAGCAGCTCGAGCTTGGTCTCCGCGCTCACGCGCGTCGGGACCGGGCCGAAAAGCCCGAGCGTTGCCTTCCCCGGTGCAAGCTCAGCTCGACCGCCAACTCCTTCAACGCCTCCGACAGCCGATCGTTCTCCGCCAGCGCAGCCTCGAGCTCGACCTGCTCCGGGGAGGGCATCCGCCCCGGCTTTGAAGCGGCGAACGCCGCCAACGCCGCATCCTTGGCCAGCTGCCTGATCCGGATCACCGTACTCACATCGACGCCCCACTTTCGGGCAGCGTCTGCCTGCGAGAGCTCCTGCGAGCACACCTCCAGGAACACCTCCCACTTCTCCTCCGGCGCCAACTGCCGCCGCTTGCGTGGCTTGCCGTTCTCCATCACATCGTCCTCCTGGTCCAGGGCCCGAACAGCCTCCCAGAATTGGTGTGAAAAACGACCCGACCTCTATCGCGAAGTCAGACGCAAACCAGATCTGTGGCCGGGGAGGGTGGAGGAGGGTTCTCGATTCAGTCTGACGTCAATGGCAACTCCGAGCTCATGGTCAACGGGGTCGGTGTCGGCGGACCGGCGCACACGGCCGCCGCGCAGGCCTGCGGGCTGTCGGCCGGCCATCCCGCGCCGGTGTCTGAAGCCCAGAAGCAGGGGATGTTCGCCAAGGCGCACTGCATCCGTACCGGCGGCGTCCCGGACACTCCCGATCCGAAGTTCGGTGCCAATCGCGGGATCTTGCTTCGACGCCCGGCCGGCGTTCAGGCCGTGCAGGCCTCGATCGTCCCCGACTCGCCGACCGCCCAGCCATGACGAGCGTCCCGGAAGACCATGTCGTCGATCTTCTCTCCGAGAGCGGGGGCGGGGGTGGTGCGGCTGCCCCAGTGCGCGCCGCCGTCGTCTGAGTACCACAGCTCACCTTGGTAGCCCGTGACCCAGCCGTGAAGGCTGTCGGTGAAATCGACGTCGCCGAACCGGACGTCGTCGAACTGCTTGACGTCCGTCGCCTTCCAGCTCTGAGCGCGTCGGTCGTCTTGGTGATGAGACCGTGGTTGCTGAAGCCGTCATCGCGCGAGCCGGCGATCCAGCCCAGCTGCGGGGTGAGGAACATTACGTTGGCGACCTCCTCGTTGTCCGTGGCGCTGCCCTCGAAGACGCGCGTCCACGTTGTTCCGCCGTCGGTCGTGCGGAGGATCTCGCCGTTGTCTGTGGTGATCCAGCCATGACGGAGGTCGGTGAACTGCACGTGAGCCAGGTCCGCACCGGTCCCGGAGCGCTCGGCGGTCCAGGTCCGTCCGCCGTTCGTGGTGGCGCGGATGACCCCGCCCGAGCCGATGATCCAACCGTGTTGAGCGCCGACGAACGTGATGCCGTAAAGGTTGCCGTCGTGCGACACGTCGGGGTTCCCGGGCTTCCAGGAGCCGCCGCCATTGGTGGTGACGAGCAGGAGATTGTGCACTCCGACCGCCCAGCCGTGGCGATCGTCGGTGAACGCGGCCGAGTTCAGGCCGTTGGTCCCTGCGGCGTGCTGGGCGCGCCAGCTGGCGCCGCCGTCGGTGGTCACCCGGATCACCGGTCGGTCGATTCCTCCCACCGCCCAGCCGTGCAGGTCGTCGGGGAACGCAACGCCCGACAGGTCATCCGCACTCTCGCCGGACCGCTGCACGTGCCAGCTGCAGGCAGCCGCGCCGGGTCCGGACCCGCCGGATCCCGAGGAACCGCACCCGGCCAGGCCGACGACAACCGCCATGGCAAGCAACCCCCGAACGCAACGCACCCCGCGATCCTTTCACATGGGTACGACCGTGCCTTCGCAGAACCACAGCAGGGCTCACCAGCCAAACGCCCGCGCTTCCGCTGCTTGCAAAATCTCGCACTGAAGCCCCGAAGCCTGCATATGCACGCGGAGGGATCCCGAGCACGTCCCCGGGGCCCTGCAATCGGCGATGGGCGTGCGTATCGGTCGCTGAGTTCAGCGCTTGCGGCGTTGGCGCGCTGTCCGCGCGAGCCGCTCGTCGTAGGTGAGCAGCGCGCCCTCGTGCTCGTCTGCGGTGGCGAGCACGAGGGCATCCGGGAGGCGTAGTGAGTCGTGGCCTGCCCGAAGCTCGACCGCGCGCTCGGCGATCGGCCCGGTCAGCGGCACGACCGTGATGCCCATGCCGGCGATCGCGTCACGCGCATCTGCGAGCCGTTTCGCTCGCGCGAACGCGACCAGCGCTTCGCTGTAGGCGCTGGCCGCAGTCAAGAGCTGCTGGCCCGCGATGTCCGCCTGCTCGACCTGGTCGAGGGCGCGCGTATGGTGGCTGTCCTTCGTGTCGAGCAGCCCGATCAGGACGCTCGCGTCGAGGATCAGCGGTTCCACTCGTCGCGTAGCCGGTCGAGCTCGCCGGGCCGGTAGATGCCGTTCGCGATCCCGGCGTGCCGTCGGACACGCGAGCCGCGAACCGCGACCAGGACCTCGCCGTCACCAACGCGGCGGATCGTGACCTCGTCACCGGGGGCCAGCCCGGCGGAGCGCATCACATCGACGGGAAGCGTGACCTGATTCTTGGAGGACACTCGAGGCATGCCTTTACTATAGCACCGGCTAAGGTAAAGGGAGCGACGCGGTCGCCCACAGCTGCGACGGCCGCGCGATCCGGTCTCAACCGCACGGAGGTGCGCGATGCACCCAACCCTCTTGAACGCCGTCGGCCATCCACGCGCTGCGGTAACCATGCCCGGTTATCACGCCGGCCGCCCACCCCGTAACAAGGGCCGACGCTACCCGCCCGACCCGCCCACCGTCGAGGAGATCATCGCCGTGATGCACGCCGCAGGCACCGGCCCCGACGGGATCAGGCTCCGCGCGTTGATCGTCGTGCTCTGGCGCGCCGGGCTGCGGGTCAGCGAAGCGCTCGCCATCGCGGAGACCGACATGGACGCCCGCCGCGGCGCTGTCCTGATCCGGCACGGGAAAGGCGACAAGCGCCGTGAAGTCGGAATGGACGCCTGGGCATGGGAACAACTCGAACCATGGCAGCACCTCCGCACCCGCCTCCCGGTGGGCGCGTTCTTCTGCGTCATCCACGGCCCCACCGCCGGGCGCAACTGGGAAGCCGCATCCGCCCGCCGGCAACTCGCCCGCACCGCCGCCACAGCAGGGGTACGGCGCCGGTTCGCGCCACACCATTAGGCCGACCCGCTGGTTATGCCGATGGAGACGAGAAAGTCTTTGCATCCTGGGATGTTGGTGGTGAATAGGTCGGCATAACGCGAGTGGTTGTGGTCATTCCTCTTGTCCGGGTATCGGGACAAGGAGGAGCATGATGGCCAGGCCGACGAGCGGAGTTTGTGGCGTGTTGATGACAGGCCCGTTGGCACCGTTCGAGGATGCGTATCGGGAGGAGTTGCGCCGGCGTGGCTATACCGCACGATCGGCGGTCTGCGACGTGCGGCAGGTCGCGCGCTTCAGTCGGTGGCTCGAGGCGGACGGGCTGAGTGTCACTGATGTGAGCGAGGCGCGTGCCGAGCAGTTCATGGCCTGGCAGCGCTTGGACGGGCGTTACCGCTCGCACTGGTCGCGCCCGGGACTGCAGTGCCTGGTCGATGTTCTGCGCGAGCTCGGGGTGCTGGCGGCCGAGGAGCTCGCGGTGCCGAGCACGCCGACGGACGTGCTGCTTGATCGGTTTGAGCGCTACCTGGTTGCCGAGCGAGGGTTTGCCGCCGGCACGGTGGCGTTGTATTCGGCGAGCGTGCGCCGATTCGCGGAGGGGCTTCCGCCGGGGCGCGAGCTGTCGGGGCTGGTCGTGGGTGATGTGACGGCCGCGGTGCTGCGCGAGTCCGAGCGGGTGTCGGTCAGCGCGACGCAGAGCTTCGTCAACGGGGTGCGAGCGTTCCTGCGGTTCTGCTTCGTCGAGGGGCTGGTCGGATCGGATCTCTCGCAGGCGGCGCTGCTTGTGCGGGGACGTTCGAGCTCGTCGTTGCCGAGGGGGATCAGCAGCGCGGACGCTCGCGCGCTTTTGTGCTCCTGTGACCGGCGCCAGGCGCTGGGGCGGAGGGACTACGCGATCATCATCACGCTGTTGCGGCTGGGGTTACGTCGCAGCGAGCTGGCCGGCCTGCGGCTTGATGACATCGACTGGCGGTCCGGTGAGCTGGTGGTCCGCGGCAAGGCCGCTCGCGAGGACCGCCTGCCGTTACCGGCCGACGTCGGCGAGGCGATCGCCGCCTATCTGCGGCGCGGGCGACCGCACAGCGACCGGCGCGAGGTGTTTCTGCGATCCAAAGCGCCGTTTGAGCCGATCGCGTCCGGGACGGTCGCCTCGACGGTCCGTCGGGCGTGCCGGCGTGCCGGGATCTCGGAGGTCGGCTCGCATCGGCTGCGGCACACCGCGGCGTGCGAGATGGTCCGGGCGAACGTCCCGCTGCTGCGGATCGGGCAGGTGCTGCGGCATCGGAGCCTGCAGAGCACCGCGCGCTACGCGCGCGTTGACGTCGAGCGGCTGCGACTGCTGGCGGCGGCGTGGCCGACAGAAGGTGTGCAGCGATGAGCCGCCTGCAAGCGCACGTCAATGAGTACCTGCGGCTGCGCCGCGCGCTCGGGTTCAAGCTCAAAGAGGACGGGCGGCTGCTCGGACAGTTGGTCTCCTATCTCGAGACCGCGGGAGCCGAGACGGTCAGCACCGAGCTGGCGGTCCGGTGGGCGCGGTTGCCGGTCGGGGTGCATCCGAACCACTGGTCAAAGCGGCTGCGCATCGCGCGCGGGTTCGCCGCGTATCTGCAGACGCTCGACTCGAGGACCGAGATCCCGCCGTCCGACATCTTTCCCCATCGCCGCCAGCGCGCCACCCGTACCTGTTCTCCGAGCAGGACATCTGTCGTCTGATGGCGGAGGCACGGCGGCTGCGTCACCCGATCCGCGCGGCGAGCTACGAGGCGCTGTTCGGGCTACTGGCCGTCTCGGGCATGCGGATCGGGGAAGCGCTCGCGCTCAAGCGCGGAGACGTCGATCTCGACGCCGGTGTGATCACGATCCGCAAAGCGAAAGGCGACCGGGAGCGACTGGTGCCCTTGCACCCGACCAGCAGCGACGCATTGTGCCGCTATGTCTCTGAACGCGACCGGCTGATCCCAGCCCCACGGTCGGACGCGTTCTTTCTCTCCAGCGCCGGCACCCCGGTGCTGGCGGTTGGTCTGCAAACGACGTTCAGGGAGATCATGACCCGGATCGGTCTTCGTACCCAGAAGGTGCACCCGCGGATCCACGATCTTCGACATTTGGCTGACTCCAGGGTTATGCGCCCTGTCTGATCGTTTTCGCTGGTATCGGCGGTGTTGGGTGGTCCTCTTGTCCGCATAACGCGGGCGGGTTGGGGTTAGCGTCCGAGCGCGTCGAGCCAGCCGATCAGGGACGGGTCCTGGGTCCAGTCCGGTAGTGCGTCTGGGGTGAGTGGCTCGTAGGCGTTCTCGATTGCTTTGCGTTTGGTCTCTGCGTCGGCGCGGGCGTAGATCTCGGTGGTAGAGATCTCGGCGTGGCCGAGTAGGTCGCGGATGTAGATCAGGTTGACGCCGGCCTGGATCAGGTGCATCGCCCGGGTGCGTCGGAGCGTGTGCGATGCGATCGGCAGGCCCGGGGCCCAGCTGGGGTCGCGCGCGCGGACGGCTCGCACGTGGCGGGCCAGGAGCTTGGCGATCCCGGACCGGGTCAGCCTGGAGTGGTTGGGTCCGTGGAACAGTGGGCTGGTGTCGGCGGCGAGACCGGGGTGCGGGTCGAGGTGCTCGAGGTAGTCGACGAGCAGCACGGCGGTCGGCTCCATGAGCGGCACGTACCGGGTTTTCGATCCCTTCCCGCGGATCGTGACCGTGATCGGGTTGGCGCGACGGACGTCGGAGATGTTGAGGTCACAGAGCTCTTGGACGCGGGCGGCGGTGTCGTAGGCCACGGCGAGCAGCACGGTGTCGCGGACCGCGCGGGTGCTGGCCGTGCCGGGCTGGGCGAGGAGCGTCTTGACTTCGTCGCCTGTCAGGTGTCCGAGCTGTGGGGCTGGCGTGTTCTTCTGCCGGATCGCGAGGATTTGGGTGACCTGGTCGAGGTGGTCGGGTTGCTCGACGGCGGTGTAGCGGCAGAACGATTTGATCACCGCGAGACGCTGGTTGCGGGTCGCCGGTGAGCAGTTGCGCTCGGTCTGCAGCCAGTCCAGGAACCGCAGGACCCGTGGGCGGTCGATATCCGCCAGACGGAGCTTCTCGGGCGGTATCCGCTCGATGTCTCTGAACCAGATCAGCAGCAGCTTGATCGCGTCCCGGTAGGCGACGATGGTCCTCGGTGAGGCGGCGCGTTCCCCGGCCAGGTAGCTGGTGAAGAACCTGGTCAGCCACCGTCCGGCGAGATCTGACGGCGGCGTGGGCCGGGAGCTCATCGCTCGTCCTCGGGCGCGGCGGGGATGACGTATCCGAACCGGATTTGGGCCTTTTCGATCACGTCCGGGTAGGCGTCGGCGGTCAGCCTCAGGTAGTACTGGGTGCCGCGCAGGTCGGCGTGGCCCATGTAGCAGGCCAGGTAGGGCAGCATCACGGCAAGGTCCTGGCCTGTCTGAGCCCAGCGTCGGAGGTTCGCGACCGCGAACCCGTGACGCAGCGAGTGCGGGTGCGGGCCGCCGGTGAAGTGCGGGATACCGGCATCGGCCAGGTAGCCACGAAACCGCATGTAGATGGTCGCCTGGTTGATCTGCCTGCCGGGCGCCCTGCTGTAGAACACGATGTCGCTCGGCTCCGGGGCCGGGTGCGCGGCCGTGAGGTACGCGTCCAGCGTCGCTGTGAGTCGGCTGGTGATCGGGATGGTTCTGCCGGCACCGTTTTTCGAGTCGCGGATCCGCAGCGTCCCGGCACACGTGTCCACGTCTGAGATGGTCAGCTTCAGCGCCTCGGAGATCCGCAGCCCCGTGCCGTAGAGCACCCGGAACAGGACCGGGTCGACGATCGCCTTGTTCGAGTAGCAGGACATCCGCTGAGCGTCGATCGCTCCAAACAACCGGTGCACCTCCTCCTCTGTGAACACATACGGCGGCTGGTGAGCAGCCCGGGCCCGCGTTCTCACAGCCGGGACGTGCGCATCCCAGCCGACCGTTCGGGCGTGCTCGGTGAGCTGGCGTAACGCCAGCTCGTTGCGCCGGACGGTGCTGGACCGCAAATGACGGCCGTAGAGGAACCCGTCGAGCGCTTCTCTGGTGATCGACCCGTCCGCGTAGCCCTCCCGCCGGCAGTGCTCGGCGAACTGCCGCAGGACCCGCTCTTGGACTGTGAACCGGTATCCGCCGGCGTGACGCACAGCGACCAGGTCGGCGACCAGTCCCGGCAGCGTGAACTCCTCAGGCATCGCGCTCACCCGCCGTGTTCGATGACGTCTTCGACGTCCAGCGCGCAACAGCGCAGCCGGTCGATGTCGAACCGCAGGTAATACGCCTGGGTGGTGTCGCTCGAGGCGTGCCCCAGCACAGCCGACACCACCGGGATCGGCGTCGCGTTGCTGATCATCGCGACCGCCAGCGCGCCGCGCAGCGAGTGCATCCCGCCCACCTCGCCTGACCCGAACACGATCTCTGCTCTCGCGGCGTGCCGCGAGAGCCGGCAGGCGATCGACGAAGCGCACCCGAACGCGTCGAACGGGTGACGATGCTTGACGAACACCTTCCGGCAGGCCGTCTCAGGACGGCCGTCTCGGACGTAGTCGATGATCGCCCAGCCGACATCATCCAGCAGCGGCAAGCTCAACGGCCGGCCCGTCTTCTCCTGGACGATCGTGATCGTCTTGGACCGCCAGTCAAGGTCGCCCAACTCGAGCTGGCGAAGATCCGAGATCCGCAAACCGAGCCGCGCCGTCGTCAGGATCATCGCGTAGTCGCGCTTGCCGCAGGCCGACTGGCGGTCGATCACGGCCAGCACCCGGCGAATCTCATCCACGGTCCACAGATGCGGCTCGGACTCGTGACGCACATGCCGGTGCGGGGGCATTCGCTCCGCCAGACCGCACGGTGTCCGGCCCGTCGCCGCTAGGAACCGCAGGAAGTCAGCCACGCACGAGCGCATCGAGGCGATCGTCTTGCGGCCAAGTCCAAGTCCGCGTTGACGCAGGAAGAACCCCGACACGTCTCGCACGCCGAGCGCCGCGAGATCATCAACACCGACGTCCTGCAGATACGCCAACAACCGGCTGGCCGCCTTGTCCTTGGTGACCACGGTCGCCTCGGCGTTGCCGCGCTCGCGACAGCAGTCAACGTAGTCGTCCCGGACCGGGCGAAACCGGCCCGGACAGCCGTCCTTCACCGGGATCACTGACCGGTCGATCTCAATCGCTCGGCCGGCCAACACCTCCACGAGCAGCACCACCGGCCGGCGGACTGCCTTCACATCCCTGTCGTTGACCGGCTCTCGCAACGACCCCAACCTGACCCCGGTCTGGCTCTCAACGAAGTCGATGCACACCCGCTCGCTCACCGTGCCCAGACGCCGTCCGGCCAAGAATCCGGAAAACCGTTCCAGCACGACCTGATGGCATCGGATCGTTCGCTCCGTCCTCCCCGCCGCGCGCAATGCCGCCAGCACAAGGCCGACGGCATCGGTCACATCTGCCTCTCCCATGAGAACCACCCCTCTGCTCGGTAGCGCAATGAACCGAGAGCAGCTCTTCGCCGATCCCGGCAGCACCCAGCAAAGCGGCAAGCCAGTACGCGTTGGCGTCCGAGCGAGTCGAGCCAGACGGTCAGGGGCCGTCGTGGACATGCCGCCCGCGTTATGCGGACAAGAGGACCACCCAACACCGCCGATACCAGCGAAAACGATCAGACAGGGCGCATAACCCTGGAGTCAGCCAAATGGCGCTTATGCGGAATTCCGCATAATCGACACCGGGTTGCTGTGAACACCCTGATCGACTGGTACCGCTCCGGAGTGAACGTGGACGAGCGCATGCCGACGCTGTCCACCTATCTCGGGCACGTCAGCCCGTCGGATACGTACTGGTACTTGTCCGCCTCGCCGGAACTGATGGCACTCGCCGCTGACCGCCTGGCCGACCGATTCGGAGGTGCACGATGAGCGCGCTCGCGCCCGCGATGCAGGCCTATTTCACAGACCGCCTGGGGACCCAGCGGGGCGCGAGCCCGAGCACGATCGCCGCCTACTGCCAAACATTCCGCCTGTTGCTGGGATTTACCGCCAAGCGAGCGGCAACGAAACCCAGCCAGCTGGACATCGCCCAGCTCGACGCGCCGCTGATCGCCGCGTTCCTGGACCATCTCGAGAAAGCTCGCGGCAACAGCGTGCGGGACCCGCAACCACCGCCTGGCCGCGATCCACTCGCTGTTCGCCTACCTCGCGCTGCATCACCCCGAGCATGCCGCCTCGATCCAACGCGTGCTCGCGATCCCGCACAAGAAAACCGAACGCAACCTCGTGACCTACCTCACCGAGCACGAGGTCGACGCGCTCCTCGCCGCGTGTGATCAGACCAGCTGGACCGGCCGACGCGACCACGCCATGTTCGTTCTCACGATCCAGGCTGGCCTGCGGATCTCCGAACTCGCCGACCTGACCTGCGCCGATATCACGCTCGGGACGGGCGCGAACGTCCATACGGTCGGGAAGGGCAGGAAGGAGAGGCGAACCCCCCTGGTTCCGGCGACCAAGAGCGTGCTCAAGGCCTGGCTCAAGGAACGCAGCGGCGTCCCTGACGATCCGCTGTTCCCGACGACGACTTGCACGCGCCTCAGCCGCGACGCGATTGAACGACGCCTTGCTCGTCACCTCACGATCGCCGCCGAGAACTGCCCGTCGATCAAGACCAAGCACGTGACGATGCACACGCTGCGACACACCTCGGCGATGCGCCTCCTGCTCGCCGGTAACGACGTCACCGTGATCGCCCTGTGGCTCGGTCACGAACAGATCTCGACCACGAACATCTACCTGCATGCCGACATGAGCCACAAGCAGCAAGCGATCGACCGCGCCAAACCGCTCAACGCCAAACCCGGCCGCTACCGACCCCCGGACGCGCTCCTGAAGTTCCTCGAGGACCTCTGAATATGCCGACAGGAAACCCGCCTGAACGTTCCTGAGCAGCGACTTCTCGCTTGCCTCGGCATAACGCTCGGGTCGGCCTAATGATGCAGCGCATCGCGATCGATCGTTTCTCGTAGGCGGCATCGACGACGCGAAACAGCGCCTCGGCCGCGTCGGCTGAGATCGGAAGTAGCCCGACATCGTCAACCACGACGAGATCGACGCGGATCAGCTTGCTGATCGCCTTGTTGATGCTGTCATCGACGCGGTGGCGGCGCAGCAGTTGCGCGAGCGTCTCGGGGGTGTGCCACGCAACGGTGCGGCCCTTGTCGATCGCGAGGTGCCCGAGCGCCTCGATGAGGTGGCTCTTGCCGGTGCCGGACGGGCCGCAGACGCACAGCACTTCGTGGCGGTCGATCCATTCCAGCGTCCGGAGCGCCTGCTGGGTCGCGGCGGGGATCACGGACCGCTCAGGTTCCCAGGCGTCGAATGTCTTGCCGGCGGGCAGCCCGGACGCGCGGCGGCGTGCCGGATCGTTGCCTGGTCGCGGCCGGCGGCCTCCTCGGCGAGCAGGACGCGCAGCACTTCGGCGTGTTCCCAGCGTTGCGCGGTCGCGGTCGCGATCACCTCCGGCGCCGCTCTGCGCACGTAGGGCAAGCGCAAGCGGTGCAGCAGGCGCTCGAGCTCGCTCGGGAGCGGCGGCGCAGACGGTGTCTTGACCGTCATCGCGGGCTCCTCATCCGCTCTGCCTCGCTGGCCAGCTCGAGCAGCTCGAATGCGAGATCTCGTGCTTGCTCGGGCTCAAGCGCCTTGGCGGCCGGTCGCATCGTGGGCCGGTCGTAGCTGTCGGTGAGAATCACGCTCAGCGGCTGCGCGACGCCGCCATCCGATAGCGGGTCTGCCATCTCCGGGTCGATCAGCACGCGGATCTGCGAGTAGTAGAGAGTCATCGCCCGAGGCCCTCCCAGCTGCAGGTTGAGCGTTGCAGCGAGTGCTCCTCCGAGCGGGCGGGGAACAGGATCAGCTCCCCGCCGGCCTGCTGGCGGTGGTGGGCGAGGATCGACGCGAGATCACCGTCACCGAACCTCCCAGCCTCGGCGCACGCGCGCAGAGCGCGCTCGACCTCGGCGATGCCGTGCAGCTTTGAGAGGTCGACCGCCTCGGCCATCTTGCGCCGCACCCGCTGCGCACCCGCCGCGGCAGCCTGGATCAACCAGGCCTCGGCACCGTCGCCCAGTCCGAGGAACGCGCGCTCCTCCTGTGAGCGGGCGCGTGGACGGCGCTCCAGAGCGCCCGCCGGCCGGGGCGGGTAGTGATCGTCCTGGATGCTCGGCCGGCCGGGGGTCGTGAGCCGGTGCCGCGCGACCTCCCGCGGCCCGCCGGGCCCGTCGACATGGATCACGATCAGCTCCTCACCGGTACTGCGCGCCCAGACGCGCTGATCGACAAGCTCGTGCGGGACGGAGTACTGCGCGCCACCCACCGAGATCAGCGACTGCCAGTTCACCTTCCGCGTCTCCCCGAAACACAGCGTGTGCGGCAGCTTCGGCAGCCGGTGCAACCGCTCGTGCTCCTCGGCCAACCGGATCACCGGCGCCTCCAAGGTGGAACGGTGCGGGCGCGAAGCGACGCCTGACCCCAGCCGTGGCGGCGGTCCGGCCCAGTTGCCGGCGCGCGGATGCTGCTTCCCAGTGCCGGCCCGCGGTTGGGCCGTGGATCACGCTGAACAATGGGCCGACCGGGAACCGGACGCGGAGCTGCTGCCAGGGCTCGAGCTGCTGCCACCCCCAGCTGTCCATCCCCGCCTCGCGACGCTTGCCGCCTTTCCCGGCACGGACAATCACAGCCCCGCGGCAAGCGTCCAGGTCGGTCTCTGAGAGCGCGAGCGCTTCGCCGATCCGCAACCCCGCTCGCCACAGCACGACGATCAGCGCGCGCAGACGCACGCCATCAGCACCCGCGCCTGCGGTACGCATCACGGCGATGATCTCCTCGACCGTCGGCGGGTCCGCGGGGTAGCGCCGGCCCTTGTTGCGGGGCGGGCGACCGGAGTGATAGCCAGGCAGGGTGACGGGCTGGCGCCGGTGGCCGGCCGCATCAAGCAGGATCGGGTGCATCGAGCACCTCCAGGGTGAGAAAAGGTCGCTCGACACTCACGACGACAGGCAGCCGCGCCGGGCCCTCACCCTACGGCGGAATGCCGAACCGGCGCCAGCGGGGATCGCCGAAAGCGAGGCTCACGAGAGGGCCTGCAGAATCGCGGGTTTGCGTAGGCAGAATGCGCCTCGGGCATCCGGGTCAGCCGGCTCATCGGCAGGACCGCCGTGCGCCGAATTGGGCGATTGCCGCGCGTCCGGCCGAAACGTCGCCGACGCTGCCATCGCCGGCGGTCCGCGAGCGCCACGGTGCCGTTCGGAACGCTCAGAGCGAGAGCACCGGATTGCCGTCGCCGCCGGCCGGCGGTGATCCCTTTACGCCTCTAGCAGCAGTCGTGGTGTCGACGCCGTCGTGACCGCTGCCGTGCTTGCAGCCTGGAGATCTTCGGCTCGCACCCCGAGCTTCGGTCTGACGGCTCCATCCGCGGTGCGGCGCGTGCGCGCTTCTGGCGAACAGCAGGGCGGCTTCACACACCGGACCTGCTTCCGGCGGTGCGCGGGTTCGCGGCCAGCCGGCGCGATGCAAGCGTGGCGAACCGATCACGACGATCGAGGGCGCCCGGGCGGCGGAAGCCATGGTGCCAGGTTGGGATACTGGCAGATCGCTCTGCGGTTGCCGCTCCCGGCGAGCCCCTCGCAGTGGGGCATCGAGAAATCGCCGAAAACGCAGGTTCGCACGCTTCAGGCCCGCCGACGAATGCGCCGGTCAGCGACGTGCCGGCGAGTCGACGGACAGTCGCCTTTGCGCGGCCGGGATTTCGGCGCCCTAGCGGCGGATGCGATGTCGGGGCGCCGGCGAAACCCGCACCGCTGACGTTGCCTAAGCCAGGGCGCCACGGGTAGCTTCAAGATCTCAAAGCGATCCTCGGCCGCGCTACGTCGGCGCGATCCCATATGGTGGGCTGCAGGCCGCCGCTCGATAGGACCCGATCTTGCAGCTCGTAGATCCCAGTGCCCCCTTTCACTCGATGAGATCCCGCGTCCCGGAGCTTCGCTGCCGGTGGCATCACCGCTGATCCTCGTTTCGAATCGCGGCCCGGTCACGTTCCAATCCGGCGGCGAGGTGAGGCGTGGCACGGGCGGGCTCGTGACCGCGCTGATGGGGTTGGCTGCCCATCGCGATGTCATCTGGATCGCGTCGGCGATGACCGACGAGGACGTCGCGATGGCTGAGCGTCATGGCGGCCGCCCGTTTCGGGTGAGCGGCAAGGACGGCGGCGAGTACCGGGTCAAGCTGGTCGCTTCCGACCCGGAGGCCTACGACCGCTACTACAACATCATGGTCAACCCGATGCTGTGGTTCATCCAGCACTACCTGTGGGACCTCTCGAACGCGCCGGACATCCGCCGTAACGAGATCGAGGCCTACGAGTTTGGCTACAACGCCGTCAACGAGGACTTCGCACGGGCGGTGCTCGAGGAGATCGAAGGGGTCGATCATCCGATCGTGATGGTTCACGACTACCAGCTCTACACGCTGCCGAGACTGATCCGGCTCGCACGCCCGGACGCGCTCCTGCATCACTTCGTCCACATCCCGTGGACGCACGCTGACTCCTGGCGCGTGCTGCCCGCGAGCATCCGCGAGGACCTGTTCAAGGGGATCCTCGCCAATGACATCGTCGGCTTCCAGACGCGTCCCTACCGCCGCAACTTTCTGCAGTGCTGCGAGGACCTGCTCGGCTACGAAGTCGACTACCAGCGCGGCGTCGTGCACTGCGACGGGCGCGAGGTGTGGGTCCGCGCCTACCCGCTGCCGATCGACGCGGGGGCGGTCCAGGACGTCGCACGGAGCGAGCGGACGCGCGAGTTCGAGCAACAGCTGCTGCACCACCGGCGTGACTTCATGATTCTCCGAGTCGATCGCGCGGATCTGTCCAAGAACATCTTGCGGGGCTTCGGCGCCTTCGATATCTTCCTCGAGCAGCACCCTGAGTTCCGCGAGCGCGTGACGTTCATCACGCACCTGATGCCCTCAAGGACCGACGTCCCGGAGTACGCCGAGTACCTGGAGCGGATCGAGGCCGTCGTCGCGGTCGTCAACCATCGCCACGGCTCGCCGGACTGGATGCCGATCCAGCTGAAGCTGCGCGACGACCTCGAGGAGGCGGTCGCCGCCTACAAGCACTACGACGTGCTGATCGTCAACGCGATGTTCGAGGGCATGAGCCTCGTCGCCAAAGAGGGTCCGATGGTCAACGAGCGCTACGGGGTCTCGATCCTATCGGAGAACACCGGCGCCAACGAGGAGCTCGGCGAGTACGCGCTGTCGGTCAACCCATTCGACATCCAGCAGCTCGCCGACTCGATCCATGCGGCGCTGACGATGCCGGTGCCTGAGCGCCGGCGGCGGCTCGAAGGCCTGCGCAGCGTCATTGCGGGGCGCGACCCGGGCGACTGGATCGACGAGCAGCTGGAGGAGATCGGACGCAAGAATGCGTCTCCCGCCAGATGATGGAGTCCTCTCGTTGCAGGCAGCGGGCAATGGGCAACGGCCGAGCTTGGGGGCATGTCCCGAGGCGGGCGGTGCCGACCGGCGCGCACGACCCGCACGAGCCTGTCGCCGGTGCCGCAAAGCGAGGCGGCTCGCCCTGCGTCACACCCTCGCTACTGCGATCGCCCGAGTGCGGCGGCAACGGGAGAGCTGCCAGCGCGGCGGCGTCCCAGTCGGGACGCCGAGCGCCGGCGGCAGTCAGCAACTGGAGGGGTACGACCTTCAAGGCCCGGTTGAAGCGAGCCTTATCTGCGACCAGCGTATCCCCAGGCGGGTGGATGGTGACGTTGCAATCAACACGTACTTCGTCGCGAATCGTCCGCCATCGTGGTTATCCACTACGTCGTCAGGACGCCGCTCTTATGACGACCGCATTGTGCCTCCGACCGAGGCCCGCCGCTGTCGGGTGCCAACATGCCTGACCGCTCAACATCGTCCCGACGCGAGCTCCTTGATGGCCTGACTTTTGGCGAGTCCGTAGCCGAGCAGGAGAAGGCCGAACTGGAGAACTACTTCGTCGAGACGGATCAGTGGGAGCGCCTCTTGGCGGGCACGGTAGACATCGTCTATGGGGCGAAGGGCTCGGGCAAGAGCGCACTCTACTCACTCCTCACTCAGGATTCTGTCGTCCGAAAGCAGCTTCGAGCGGGCGTTGTCGTTGTGCCCGTCGAAAATCCAAGCGGCACTCCGGCGTTCAAGGCTCTCTTGGACGATCCGCCAGCGACGGAAGATCTCTTTGTGGGCATGTGGAAGCTCTACTTCCTCACCCTCCTCGCGGCGGTTCTCACCGAGTCGCACATTCGATCTTCCTCTGCGAAAGCGGTTTACGCTGCCCTGTACGAGGAAGGCCTCCTCCAGCCGCGCCGCAATCTAAGCACGCTGCTCGCGCGGGTCAGTGCTTACATAAAGGCACTAGCCACGCCTACCGCTCTTGAAACGACGGTCGCCATCGACCCGACGTCGGGTCTGCCGACCGGTCTTGGCGCAAAGATTACCCTTTCCGAGCCCTCGCCTTCCCGCGCGCGCACCGGGGCCATGTCAGTCGACAGGCTGTTGGCGACGGCGGATGACGCCCTTTGCGAGCCTGGCACCACGGTATGGCTGGTCGCCGATCGCTTAGATGTCGCGTTCGGCACCAGTCAGCTTATCGAGGCTCGTGCATTGCGCGCGTTGTTTCGAACCTATCTCGACATGCAGGGACTCAGGTCCGTAAAGGTTAAGCTCTTTCTCAGGTCAGACATTTGGAACCGCATCACAAGTGAAGGCTTCCGCGAAGGGAGCCATATTGTGCGGCACTTGACGTTGAGATGGGACAAGGCGACCTTGCTCCAGTTGATGATTCGTCGTCTGCTGAGCAACGCCGCGTTCCGAGAGAAGTACCTCCGAGGCGCCACCGACGAAATTCCCTCTGCTCGCCGTGCGGAAGAGATTCTGAATGACATTTTGCCCGCGCACCTAGTATGCTCTGTAGTCGTGTTACTCCCGTTGATGGGCGCGCGCGGGAGGCGTCGAGGGTAACCGGCTGCCGGCAGGTGGAGCAGCGGCCGGTCCAGCACTTCCAGACGGGCTGCAGGAGCAGCACCGCTTGCGGGAGTGTCAGTCCGGCCGCTGGCGATTTGGGTTCTGCCGCTCCAGCGTCAAGAAGCCGTGGGCGGCCGTCACCAGCGAGCAGTGGTGGTGAAAGCCGAGGTAGCTACGGCCTTCGTAGTGGTCAAGACCGAGCTCGCCCTTGAGCTGCTTGTAGTCCAGCTCGATCATCCACCGCAACCGGGCGAGGCGGGCGAGCTGCTCGAGCTCGGTGTCAGCTGGCAGGTTGCTGAGCCAGTAGTCGCTGGGATGCTCGTGACCTTCGGGCCACTCGACGATCAACCATTCCTCGCGAGGTGCTTGGCGGAGGTGCTCGATCGGGTTGGCGGCGATTACCCGCACGAACGCGAACCGCGAGACGAGCTGACCGCCGTCGATGTCGCGAAACGCGACCGTCTGCCACGCATCGGCGGTCAATCCGCCGACAAGCTCGGTGATCGACTGCGGTTCGGATTCGGTCCGGAAGACGCTCGGCGCGCGGCCACGCGACCCCGGCGTCCGCGGCGGGACCGCGAAAACGGTGCCAGACGGGTAGACGCTGCATTCCGGGGCGACGCTGAGGACGTAGTCGATCCCGTCATCGTGCAGACGGGTGCGAAGCTCGGTGTCGTTGCCGTATGCCTGGTCGCCGAGCACCGGCGCCCGACGGATCTTCCAGCCCGCCGCCCGGGCGATCAGCTCACCACCGAGCGTCGGTTTGGTCTGAAACTCGACACTCGCGGGGATCTTCGTTTCCCGGCGGCGGATCGGGTCCTGGCACCAGTCCTCGGGCACGTAGAGCCGGAACCCCAACGGGACCGTGCCCTTCGTGCTGACCGCATGCAGCGACACCGCGATCTGGCAGCTGCCGATCTTCCCGAGCGTCCCGGAGTACTGACGCTTGACACCCGGCGAGTGCTTGCCGTACTTCGGAACTCCGGTGTCATCCAGCACCCAGGCCACAGGCTCGATCACCGCGCACACCCGCTCAGCGACCGCCCGGTCAAGCACCGCCGGATCCCACGGGCTATCGGCCAGAAAATGCTGCAGCGCCTCGTACTCAACGCTCGTGCCGCCCATCCGCGTGACCAGCGGCTCCAACGACTTCCGCGCCCCGTCCATCATCAACGCACGCGCGTAGTACTGCGCCGCCCACCGCTGCTCGGAGCGGACAAGACCCGACGCGACCTCAGCGAAGTACTCTGCCAGCCGATCGACCACCGCCGGCGCGACCCCAACCGTCTCCTCCAACATCCCAACGTCCATCACGCTCGCCGCGGCCATGCCAACCAAGTTCACCGCCGGGCTACATAACCCTTCCCACCACCTGCCAGAGCACTACTAGACAATCGCGGTCGTCTGGACCCGTTCGACTGGCTGTTAGAAGCAATTCAAGATGGCTCGCATCAGGTTGCACCGCGGGACCTCATTCAGTTTTTCACTGAGGCTTCCCACGTTGAGGCGCAGGCAGCTGGTGCAGGTCCCGACGGCGTTGGGGCGGGGGCGGTGTTTGGTCGTCTCAGTGTCATGCGAGGTCTGTTCGAAGTTTCGCAAGCACGACTGCAACGAACGTTGTATACCGAATATCCAGAGGTGCAGGAGTTCGTCAATCGTCTGAGCGGTGACCAGCCCGGGTTTAGTCTTGACGCATTGACGAGGATCTGGGGTGTTGATCATGACACCAGGGACGAGGTTGCCGAGAAGCTTGTAAGCCTAGGATTCTTTTTGAGGAAGAGGTCCAGCCAGCAGCCGGAGTACCTCGTCGCCCCCATCTACCGTCCCGCAATGGAGATGCCACTGCAACAGCCGGAACCGTTCCTTCCGTTTGGTCGCGGCGTGATTGATGCGGCCAGTAGAATCCTGGCGGAGCGTATGCCCACGGCTACGGTGCTTGATCATCCGCTTTCAGAGATAGCACGCTTTCCGGGTGCCGAGACGACGATCGTGCGATTTCAACAGCGCGGCGGCCACGGCGCACTCTACATACAGCTTGTCGCTGCGCAGTCCGACACGAGGCTCGCGTTGCGCGGAGCGTCACACGTGATTTATGCGCGGCTGCTCGATCGGCATCGTGTTGACGTAGATCGCGAGTCTTACCCCGGTCTGGCTGGCACGCAGTTCCAGTGGATGCGTCATTCTGGCTCCGAACAGGTCGGCTATCGAGCTTGTCTTCGCTATGACGAGGTTCAAGGACTACCTGTTGCGATGGTTGGCTCTGAGCTTGCCGACATGGTGTGCACGAGCTTGGTTTCCGCGGGTGTATTGCCGACTGACGCTCCCGGGCTGGGGCCCCGAACACCGGGCGGGAGTTGAGCCGTGACGCTTGGTGGGAGCCGCCCCGCAAGCGCCAGGCCGCAAGGGCGGTGCTGGGCTGGAGGCCCCCAGTCGGGGTTGCGTATCAGCTGCACCTCCTTGATGGACATTGGTCAGAGAGGGCGGTACGACGGGGCCAGTGGCGCGGCTGGGGCTTCGCGGAGGCCGCTTCAGGTCGGTTGTTGTGGTACAACGCTGCGCCGACGCCACGGCGCGGAGGTGGCTGCGCGATCGGATTCATGGCGAGGAGCGAGATCGCCTCCCGCGACAACTCGCAGCTCGCTATTGCCGACGCTCCGTCATCGCATCGGCAGTGCGGGCTCGTCGCCACTGCCTTGGAGTAGCGGCCTTCCGCAGTGCGCCGAACGAGCTGGGCGAGCGGAGCATCGCTCGTGTCTCTGGTCAGCGCGTTCTGCGGCCATCGGAAGGGCGACGGCTTGGACGGTCCGCCGCTACCTGAGGCGGCATCCGTCTGGCCTTGGCTTCGGCCGGTGGTTCGCACGACACGCGCGTTTGCCTTGGCGAACAGGCTGTGGCTCGCCACGGGCGACCGGTAAGGAGCGCGTCTCCAATGGCGATCGCCGGCGTCCACCCCACGGCACGATCGCTTCGCTGATCCAAATGCCGGCGAGCGTCGTGAGCGGTTCGCCCGCGCGAGCGATCGTCCCGGGCCGGACCTGCTTTCACGGTCATCCGCGCCTCTCCTAGCAGCCGGGTCGCGTCCCAGAACTGCTGTAAATAGCCGCGGTGCTGTCAGAGCAACGGCGTAGGTTCCCTCAAGTCCTGCAAGACGATGAAGGAGGCCTACGCCGTGAGACGTACCGTACCGCCATCAGCGGAGATACAAGCGGAGATCGACAAGCTGCTCGGGAGCAGGCTGGTCGACGATCCGCAGAAGATGTTGTCCGAGCTCGCCCGGCTCGGTGCCAGATTGATCATTCAGCGGGCGGTCGAGGAGGAGTTCGACAGCTGGTTGGGTCGCGCTCGGTATGAGCGCCGGCCCGAGCGCCAGCGCGGCTTGCGCAACGGGTTCCGGCCGCGGCACTTGCAGACCGGGGAGGGTGAGCTGCGGATCGAGATCCCGCAGGCGCGGGAGGCGGCGATGCCGTTCGTCTCGAAGCTGTTCCCGAAGTGGCACTGCAAGCGGCTACTTCGGACGGACCCGTTGAAGGCGCTGGTGATCGGCGGGTTCGTTCGTGGGCTGTCGATGCGCGATGTCGAGTCGCTGTGCGAGGAGGCCGGGCTCGCGAAGATCTCAAAGTCGAGCGTGTCGAGGGTCTGCGCGGAGCTGCACGAACGGTTCGAAGCGTTCTCTCGCCGCTCGCTCTACGACGTCAACCTGGTCGTGCTGTTCCTCGACGCGATCTATCTGCCGGTCCGCCCGAGCGGCCCGAAGGAAGGGGTGATCTGCGCCTGGGGGATCACCGAAACCGGTGCAAGAGCGCTGGTTTCCGTCCGGTTGGGGATGCGCGAGTCAACGGAGGACTGGCTCGAGCTCGGCAGCGACCTGATCGCCCGCGGGCTCCCGGCACCGCGCCTGGTCGTGGGTGATGGCGCGCCGGGGCTGATCAGCGCGGTCGGGGAGATCTGGCCGCGCGCCGATCGCCAGCACTGCGCCGTTCACCGGCTGCGCAACCTGCTGGCGAAGCTGCCGAAGTCAGAGCAGAAGCGGATCCGGTTCAACTACTGGTCGGCGCTCACCGACGCGACCTCGGTCAAGGACGGCAAGCTCCGCCTCAAGGTGCTGATCTCAGAACTCGAGCATGCTGGCTACGAGTCGGCCGCGCGCTGCCTCTCAGACGACCTCGATGCGCTCGTCGTGCACCTGCGCTACCCGCTCAGACACCGCGAACGATGGCGATCAACAAACCTGCTCGAACGATCGCTCGGCGAGGTCCGCCGGCGCACGAAGGTGATGGGCCGGTTCCCCGGCGAGACCAGCTGCCTGTCACTCGTCTGGGCGGTACTCGATTTGTTCTTCAGCCACGCAAGCAACGGCGCGACGTTCACCGACGTCGACCGCCAACACCTCTACCGAATCAAATACCAACAAGCCGACCCAGACAGCCTCGACGAGGAGGTCACCGCCGCATAGACTCAACCCCGGGAACCCAAAACCGCGAGCGAATTTACAGCGGCAAAGGGACGCAACCAGCAGCCGTCAGCTGTCTCGCAATGCCCGGAAACCGCGCGCGGCGACCGCGACCGGTTCACCGCCGAGCTCATACTGTCCGGCGCTAGCCAGGTTCCTGGATGTTGCAAGCACGAGTGCAGCAGCCGAAGCGCCGCCGATCGCGCAGCCGGTTTCGGACAAACCCGGTCACGCCGGGCCCATCCCGGACGAGCCGCCGGGAGCGCACAGGTCGCCGGAGGCGGGGCTCCCGCGAACCCCTGTGGAACCGGCGCGCTGCATATGGGCGGCGCTGCTGGCCAACCGAGACTCATGACGCGCTCGGATCTCGCGACTCCACCCGCCCGGCACCAGCGCCGCGGAACGGATCCGGACGCCTCCGATGTCGCCAAACCCGATCGCGCGGCCACGAGGGTCGCGGGACGACGAGAGCAGTCGCCCGGGACCCACCTCGGAACGCGCTTCCCCGCGCGCCTGTTCAACGAGGCCCCCGCGCATCGCCGCGTTCATTGAGCCTAGGACACCATCCCGATCCTCCAAGAGAGATGGGGAGCGGTGCTAACAAAGATGGGTAACATTCCCGATGATCGCGGGGCATCGCGGCCATACGGTTCGACTCACACGAGTTCACCCTCTCACGAAGGAGCCGGGCATGTTCACGACCAGCGTCAAGCGCATCGTCCTCACCGCGACCGCCGTGCTCGTCACCGCGGCCGCCCCGTCAGCCGCGCTCGCCGACTTCAGCTTCACGAAGTACATCGACAAGTCGAGCCCAACGATCTACCTGAACGCCGGCAGCAGCACGTCCACGGCCACCCAGCCGCCCGCCAAGTGATCGACTCCACGACTCGCCTGCCCATCACGCAGCGAGACGTGGTCGTGCCGCACTTGCCCAACTCGCGCGGGAGATCCCCTGCCGAACCCAGACGACTGGCCGCACCGATCGCCGATTGCGAGGCTCTCGTTGAAGGCGGGCGGATCGGGCCTATGCATAAGCAATGTCGAGCAGCGGCGGGTTGGGGCTGACGCCTTCACGGCGGCGGCCCAGAGTGTCCGAACGCATGGAAGCGGAAGTGAGCCTGGGCCTCAAAGTGCTAAGCCGTGGCTATGGATGGTGGCGTCCAGCCAGCGATCCGGTCTTTGTCACGGAACGCCGTGTCGAGGTCAACGTCGAGTAGGTCGTCCGGGAGCGCATAGGACCAAGCGCCGGCGCCAGCGGTTCGCCACAGCGCGTTGGTGAGAATGCGAGCTCGCACATCTACGAGCTGCCAACGTCGCACTGCAGCGTCGATCGTAAAACCAATTTCGGTCTTCGAGGCTCCTTGACGTATGAGCTGAGCCATGCGTTCGAGATCAACGCGAAAGTAACCAAACTCGTCGTTTAGGCGCGCTAGTGAGTTGAGCAAAGCACGCGGCTCGTGACTAAGGATCATGATCGGTGCCCACGGGGCGAGAAGTGCTTGGATCTCGTGGCGTAAGGGTTGGAATCGTCCGACTGCGAACTCGAGCCAGTCCAGATCCTGCATGAGGACGCGCAGCCGCGCCTCAGGAACGAGCGAGTCGTCTGCGAATTCTAGTGGCGAAAGAGAGCCTGAGCTGAATATCGAAAGGGTAGCCGCGGCATCAACGGAAGCGGCCGACGCGAGCGGGTGCATCCCGTAGGTTCGATCGCTCACTGGCTGGAATTGCGCCAGGTTGTCGTGCGGCCCGAGGTAGATAGCGCTCAGTTCACTAACGATGGGGCGCGAGCCAGAGTCGCCGAGCGTGTGACAAGCGAGCGCCGCGACCTGCTTCCACTTCTTCCGCTCCCTATGGTCAAGTAATTGCTCCACTCCGAGTCCAAGGATCGCGAATAGGATCACTCCCGATACGAGGGAGCCAAGGAGGGGATGATGCACCCAATAACCCCGGGCGCCGTCGCCCCGCAGAGCAAGGAAGATGACGGCCACGAGTGTCGACACGAGCGCCGCTATGCGGATGGCGCGACGACGAGAGGACGGGCGGCTCATGGTCATGTGACGAAGCGACTAGAACGGCTCTCGCGGCACGAACCCAAGGAGCAGACTGCGACGCGACGTCAGACTATTCGGTCAACCAGACGTCACTCACCAGCAGAGTAGGCTTGCATGGCTGCGCCCATCAGAAGACGACTCGCACGACCGCGCGCGTCGCCTCGATGATCATCAGCGCGAGCGCACGACCAATCGAGCGGTCCTGCAGCTGGTGGCGGCATACTAGGCCTGGGATTCGCAATCGGCGGGGCGCGCAGACACTGCCGCAGTTGGACGAGGAGCAGCACCCAATTGCTTGGCGCGGGTGGCGAGCAGATCGGTACTTGGCGCCCGACGGCGCCGCGGCCGGGAAGACACAGGAAGCGCCCTTGCGGCACCTGCGAGCGCTCATCCCTGGCGGTGCTCAGCGGATTGCTTGGCAGCACGTTCGCGGACCAAATCGAACCCGTGGTGTCCAATCTTGTCGAGGAACCAGAGCATTCCGCCCTCACTGTCGAGAGGAAGCGAGTCCTCACTGGTGCTCGTGAGCTTGACGAGCCTCCCGCTCGGCCGCTCAAGAAATGCGACTTCGCCCTTGAGCTGCCCATCATTGGGGTCGAGCCGGAAGTACAGTCGGCAGTCCACGGAGATGTTCGCACCCTTTTGCTCCGTGACCGCGCGTGCCATCAACTTGGGCAAGAGCCGCGAAACCTTGTACTCCTTCTCGTCCATCTTCTTCCTTTTGGTAGACGAGAGCGAACGCTACTCGCGCGGTCGCCGGTGTCCAACGCCGGGACCATGCTTCGTGCGGTCGATCGGCTCGCGCCGCGGTGTTCGCACTTGTCAGCATCCCGTTTTCCGTCCAGCCGAAACGAGGCCGCTACAGGGGCACGGCCTCTGTCCGAGCGAGCAGCTCCACCTTGTGGTCTTGCTAACGGTCCGCCAGGCTGGCTGGGTGGGAGGTCGACCAGCGCTCGGTCTTTTCGGGCGACTCCCGTCGGCCAGCGCTCGCTACTCGTCCTTTGCGAGAAGGTGGCGGAGCCACTTCAGGTTGCTCGGACCGCTAGGAGTTTCGGCAGTCTGACCGAATCGCCCTGGCTGCCGCTGTTCACCACTGTGTCAGGCCAAACTGGGCTCTCACGGCGGATGAGAAGCCCCACCTGCGCGGGAGATGCGCTAGTCGACCAACTTTTCCAGTCAGCCGAAGAAGGCCCCGCGGTTCTTCAGCGGCATCTATCACTTTGAGATATCCAATCGAGGGGATTCTCGTTCGGGTCCCGGGGGCGGGCGTGTGCGATCGTGTGAGCCCTTGAATCTGGCAGTTCAGTGATCGAGAACTGGGCGGCACGAATCGCTCGCTTTCATCGGCAGTGGGACTCATCGCGACGCCATCGCACGTGCACAAGGAACACAAGGCCGAGCACTCCGGCCGGGATGTCACCCCACGTGCCGCCGAAAGAGGACGCCCCACACCGGTGCGGTTCCGTTTGCGAGATGGCCTGTCAGAGTTGGAGCATCGCAATGGTGACCAGCGCTACCGTTCCAACACGTCCGTGGCGATTGCGGGGCCGGTCGGCGCCAGACGATGTTGGCGGTTGGCGCCACGAGAAGGCCGAAGGCGAATGCCAAGCTGGTTCGCCACCGCGACGGCGGTTTGCGTTCGTTGATTGATCAAGCGATGCCGCCCGCAGCGGGCGATGGCCACCGCGCACGCGCCCGATCCGAATGAAAACCGACAGGTCGTACGCCCGACCTCCGGAAAAACCTCCACGGCCTGCGTCGTAAGGACTATAACTTCGACAGAAGGAAGATTCTTGAGGTGGTCTCGCTGCGAGGCGAGGGGTGGAGACCGGGCGGCCAAGTCGTGGAGTTCACTGAGTGCGAATAGAAACGTCAAGAGCGCGAACCGCTGGGCTGCTTGTTCTCCTTCTGTCCGCCGTCGTTTGCAGTCTCGGCGGCCCGACAGTGTCGGCAGCAACGACTACCCCACCTGCCCAGCCGGGGACGTCGTGCGCCTACGCGGATGCGCTGAAGACAGTAGGAGAACGTCAGAGCGCTCATACTCAGTACCTCAAGGTGCTGGCCGCCGACCCCACGAGCGTCTGCGCCGCGAGCGGGGCTAAGGCAACCACGGCCGAAAAGTCTACGTCCGTGTGGGACTGGTTGAGCGACGCTGCAAAGCACGCTGGCGTCGCAGTCGGATTCGTTGTCCTGGTTTCGTTGCTCGTCGTGTCGCTTGCGTTGCTCGTACTCCAGCCGTTCACGCGGTGGAAGATTACGCGTGACCATTGGCCAGCGAAGGCCGTCCGTCGACCGTCGCTCACCGTCAACGACTTCAACGACGCCGCGCTGACGTCGAAGTTGGGTGCCGGAGTTTCAGGGCTGGTCCGCGGACGCGTTAGCTGGCAGCGCGACCGGTTTGGTTTGCATGTGGTCAGCGGCCAGGCCGGGGTAGCCAGCGCGTTGTCTGGACTCGGAGATGTCTCAGGCGACGCGAAGGCAGCGGTGGCTGTGATCCAGTTCTTGTCCGCGTTGCTCCCGCGCCGATGCTTCGTCCTGAAGGGACAACTACAGCCCGAAGGTAACCGGGGTGCCGGGATAAGTCTAGAGCTAAGCCAGGGTGATGCTGCCAAGGCGCTTGTGAGTTTTTGGGCCGACGACTTTCAGCCGCCTCTCGCCAGCACCGCAGCACCCGGACCCGCGGTTCAGGGCTCACAAACAGGCGCCGACGCCAAACCGGCGGATGCCTATCAACAGCTCGCAATCGCCTCGGCAGCATGGACCGACCATTGGGTGTCCACGTTAGTCGGAGGCGACGCCCTCTTGTCTCAGGACCCTCTTAGCTGGGCGTACTTCCGTGCGGGGGTCGAGTGCCAACGGGCCGGTCAGCTCGACGCCGCGACGACGCTTTATCAGCGCGCGTGCGAGGCTGACGGCGAGAACGCGGGAGCACTCGCGAACCTTGGCATAATCTCTGTCCGGTCCACCCGCTACGAGGACGCGGAGTGGTACTTGAATCGTGCTCTACGGGTTCTCGACACCCGCCCTGATGGACAACTCTCGAGGGAGCATGACCCGGACTGGTACCGCATCAAGTACACGTTGGCAGCGCTGCATACAAATTGGGCTGCAAGCTTGTCGGATCCGGAAGGCCGGAAGGCTCACACCCAAACCAGCGCCGAGCTCGCGAAGCAGCTCGCAATGCAGACACTTGGGACGCTTGGTGACATTCCGCAGCCGACCGCACGAAAGACCGCGAGGATGTTCCAGGAGAAAACCCTCAAGCCGTTCCTCGAGGGCACGATTGAACCTTCCGCGCTCGTTCTCGCAGCGTCGACTGCCATCGATGAAGCCGCCCTTGAGCCCAACGGGCAGCGGCCCCGTGCGCCGCAGACGCTCGAACCGTCGGACAACGGTACTGGCGGTGTCACCCCCGGCGAGCCGGCGCACCCGCTGCCAGATTTAGTGGTGGAAGCGAAGAGAGAAGCAGCTCGTAAAGCGCTTGCTGCGAAACCGGTCGACCCGTGGCCGCTCGTAGCCTTTGTCGAGGAAGCACCATCCCGGCCACCCGCAGGCCTCTTTAACCTCGCCTGCTTCTATACCCGAGTCCGGGACTTCGCCACAGCGGCGGATCGTCTCATATTGGCTGTCCGGGAGGTCAGCCCTCCTGAACGTGAGGGACTGATCGAGACCGCAAGGACCGACCCCACCCTTGCGCCGCTTCGAGAACGACGTCTAGGCCTCATCCCGAAACTGCAGGAGTCACTTGGCCCGGTGGACGAGGAGGCTGCCGCATTGGCGCGTCAGTTCGACCTTCAGACGCAGGTGTACCAGAGATTCGCCTCGCAAGGATGGCAGATGGTGTGGCTTGATCCTCAGTCTGGCTTCGATTGGGTAGCCTCCAGGGACGGAGAGACCAGGCTTGTAGAGATTGCCGGAGCTACAGCGGTAACCGCCAAGGTGATCCAACAGAGCGTTGGAGCACTCGCCATGTACAAGGCGGCGAATCAAGCGGGGGCGGGAGGTGCTCGGGGCGTTCTCGTCACTTCCGCCGCTCAGATTGAAACTGCCGCCCTAGGCGGCTCTGCAGACGCCGGCCTCGACGTCGAAGATCCGACTGGGAAGCCGCTTCAGGCGACGCATGTCGCAGCTCAACCTGAACAGAGCGGGGACGTAACATCAGGGCCCGCACATTCGTCGCCTCGATAAGGCTCGCGGAGCGACATGGGAGAGTACTGCTGGGGACGAGCTGCAGCAAGCGCACCGCCGACAGCGACGGACTGCTCGATCCGTGACGGAGCGGCCGTCTCGGCCGCCGTCCGGTCGCCGGCTGTTACCGGACATACGGAGCCACGGATCGACCCGATGACCCGCTTCCCCTTTCCATGCGTTGGGACACTCTGGTCCCCCGCCTCGGAGGCGTCAGCTCTGACCCGCCGCGGCTCGACGTTGCCTATGCACACGCACGATCGGCCCACCCTCGACGCGAGCCCGGCATTCGGCGAGGTCTGGCCGCCCGGCGACCCCGGCTGCCAGCTCCCGGTCTCGCTGAACCCAAGCTGTCCGCAGCACACGCTTCCCGGTGGGTAGCAGCCGTCGAGCGCGTCGCCAAAGCAAGCGCTCGAACCGGCTCGCCACCCCCGCTTCACGCGTGTGTCGGGGCTCTCGGCCAGGCTCCAGCCTACTTGTAGGTCCCCTTGTACTGGATCGCATACGAGTCGCTGGAGATGTTTCCCGTCCCGGAGAACGTGCCCACGAAGCTATGGCCCTGATGGGTGCCGGTTCCCTTAGTGAGCCTCAGGACGCCGTCCGTGACCGTCGCGTCCCCGGCCTTGGGCTGATTCGTGACCGTCAGCGTGGCGGTCGCCGACCCCGTCGCAGAACCAGTGGAGTAGAAGACCATCACCTTCGGAATCTTGATGCTGATCTTCCCGGTCGTGCTCGTCAGGATGTGGAGCCGATACACGACGGCGCCAGCGCCGAACAGCGAATCGGTTGCATCCCCCGCCGCGACGTTGGTCTTGCCGACCGTATGGGTCAGCGCGAAGTACACCGTGCCATGTTCGGCCTTGCCCACATTCGAGGCGGCACCAGCAATGCTGCTCCCAGCGAGCGCGACCGCGCCGAGCAGACCACCGCTCGCCACCAGCCAACGACGCGAGAATCGAGACATAGTTCTCCTCCTGTGGTGTCCGTCGGCTCATGCCGACGATCGACAGTTCCGCGACCCGAACGTGGTGAGGCTACCGCTGAACGCGCATCGGCGGCGAGGACGGCCGTGGACGAAGCGACACCTAGGCAACCGGCGAGCACTTGCATCACGTTGCCCAGCCCTGCTTTCGGCGAGGGGCGCGCTCGCGCCCTGGGCGGATGCGATCGTCGGCCGGGACGCCGAGCGGCATGGCGCCGGACTTGTGGATCGTCGCCGATGCGATCACGAGCCGAAGGACTCGTCCGGTGATCAAAGGAGTCGTGCGCCTCGTGGAGACCACGCTAATGGATTACGCCTATACGGGCCACGGGCTCCTGGTGGCCGCTTCGCGCAACGACCGGCAGCCACCGTCAGTGCCGGGAAGGCCGCCGAGGCGCTTGCAGCTCGCGCAGCGTTGGCTACCACGAAGCGTCTCACCTCCGTTCGGCCTACCGTTCGGGATGCCAGGAATTGGCGACGAACGGGGCCAGCGCGGCTTGGGAGCTCGACCCTAACTTTGTGGCTCTCCTGTCCGTTTGGGGGTGACTTTCACTGGTGAGGGAGGGAGATCGTGATTCCGGCGCAGCAGAGGTAGATCATCGCGATCAGGGCGTCGGCTGAGTGGAAGCCGTGGGCGCGGTGGCTGATCAGACGCACGCGGCTGTTCAAGGCTTCGAGGCGTCCGTTGCTGATGTCGAGCTCGATCGCGGCGATCACGCCGGACCTGTGCTGTCGAATGGTGCGGGCGAGCTTGACGAACGGTTTGAGCTTCGAGCGTGATGCCCATGCGAGCCAGGCGTTGAGGCGGTCGGCGGCTTCGTGTTTCGGGAGCCGGTAGATGTAGCGCAGCTCGCTGAGTAGCAGAAACGCGCGGTACATCGGCTTGTTGGTGAGCACAACCTCGGCGAGCTTGAGTAGCTGCTTGGTGGTCTGGTTGGCGGTGTCCTTGAGCAGCGAGTAGCGGGTGCCCTTGATCCACTTCCCCTCGCCGGTCGAGGAGCGCCCGTGGCGGTTGTACTCGTCGCGGCGGACCTGGTCGGCCGCCTTGCCGCCGAGCTGCACGACATGGAATGGATCGAACGCGACCTGCGCGTCGGGGACGGCGTCACGGATCGCTTTCTCGTAGCCGGCGGACATGTCGATCGAGACCGCCTGGATCGACGCCTTCTGCTCGTCGGTCAGTTCGTTGAAGAACGCGTGCAAGCTGGCGGCGTTGCGGCCTGGCGCGGCCCACACCACGCCGCCCGTGTCGTGGTTGGCGACGCAGGTCAGGAAGCGATGCTCCGAGGCGTAGGACACCTCGTCGACGCCGATCATCACCAGCCCGTCGAGACGTCCGCGGTCGAGCTTGTCCGCGACGACGCGGGCCAGGATCTTCCCGACCGACCGCCACCCGATCCGCATCAGCTTGGTGATCGGCGTCTTGGCCATCTGCTGGGCCAGGAACGCGACGACGTCCTCAAAGTCGCGCGTTTAAGGCGAGCCCGCCCGCGCCCACGGCACCAGCTCGTATACATCGCCGCAGCCTGGGCAGTACAGCCGTCTGAGCAGGCACTCGACGTGGCAGCGGCTCGCGCCGAGATCGAGATGCCGCCAGCTCTTGACCCGATGCTCCTTGATCGGCAGCCCGCGCGCCCCGCAGCCCGAACAGATCGTCCGCTTGCGCCGCAACCGGACGGTCACGATCACTCCCTCCTCGCCGAACGCGACGTCCTGCACAGACGCTCGTGGAAGCCTGAGCATCCGGTTGAATGCGGTGGTGACTCGCACGTCGCCCTCCTTCGTAGACCGCTGAACTTCGAACATCCAGCAGCCTGCCGTAGAAGGGCGGCGGCGGGTCGCCACATTCGTGCGCAACCCGCGCGACGAACCTACACCACCTCGAAACCCGCGCTCAGCAGGCGCTTCCGCGGAAGCCCGATCCCCGATTCACCCCCAGATCGACAGGAGAGCCAACTTTGTGCTCGCTTAGGTACGCGTATCGGCCAATAGCTCCGTGGTCCCCTTACGTCCGTGAGGGGCAGCGCGAGGTGCCGGCTTCAATCTCGAGATGGCAGCGCGCTGGCATGGAAGAGAAAGTGCCCGATCAACCGCTGGTCGGCGCAAAGCATTCGCTCACACCAGGAACCCGGACGCAACCCCATGAAGGCAACGGCTGCTACGACCGGGTTTGCTTCGCGGATCGATACAGGATACGATCATTCGGGGCGTTCGAGTGGCCGCACAAGCTAGATAGGCTTCGACGTGAGGCTTGCAGCACTGGTCGGGATATCGAGCCTGCTCGCCGCGGGCAGCGCTGCAGCTCTGATCGGCCTCACATCGTCGACAGGCTCTCCACCGACGTTCCCGTGCGGATCGCCGAAGACCAACGGCTACGGTCAGCCGACGGCCGCGGTCATTCTCCTCGATGGCGTGCCCAGCGAGGAGGACGGCGGCACCTACTATCCATTCCCGGTTCAGAACCCCATCCGGGGCGTACCGACAGTCCGCAACTACTGTCCGCTCAACAGTCGGAACGACGAGCGCTTGCAACCAGACCTTCCGTCGGGTCTCGATATCTCGCTTCGGCGATGGTCTGAGTTCGAGCCGGGTACTAGTAGCGGTGGCTCGGGCTCTCCAGCGACGCACGCGTGTGATCGCGCGCAGCCCGCCACTGTTCCCGCACCGAGACCCGGCCCCGCGCCGGGAAGCACGACGCCGTCGACAGCGACAAGCCTCACGGTTGGCACGACTCCCGGAGGCTTTGGAAGGGGTACCTGCCTCACTGAGGCGCTCGCTGACGCTGGCTCGGTCCTCTTACCCTACAGCTACGCCGGCAGCCTGCTCAACACAAGCGGGCAGTTCACCCAGCCGAGCTACACGGTCGCCGACTCACAGCAGCCACTATGCACTTCGGTTGCATACTTGGCACGCGAGATCACCTCGATTCATGCCGCATGGCCCCACACGCGGATCGTCCTGGTGGGACATAGTTATGGCGGCTTGGTCGCGGAGACATGGTGGTTTGACGAGCATCCGACCAATGGCGGACATTGCGTGCGTCCCACAGGATTGTCCGGCGTCGTGCACGTCTTCTCGCTCGACTCTCCGATCAACGGCGTCGAGAACTGTGACATTGCTAAAGCGGACCTACGTGCTGCAGCTAGCACATTCTGCGACCTTTGGTACGGCCCAAACGGCACACCAGCGGCCGACGCGGGGGGGGTCGCCAACGACGCGCAGATCGCCGCGCTCGACGACCACGAACTGTCCTTCACCGCTGTCGGAACGCCAAACGACCGGGCTTACGGAGAGGTTTTCGGGGGCGGCGCGCTAAGGGCTCAGCTGGTCTATCGCTGCGCCAGCCCGATCTTGGGAGGCGGCGCCGGACCCTACGGACCATATCCCGTCTTCACGATCACGGACCGCAACGACCCAAATGCGCCGTGCATCGATAAAACCGGTGGAGCGCTCCCGGTGAGCTATCCGTCCGCGACGCCGCAATGTGACGCCGGCTCAGGGAACATCTACCTCACGACTGGACACGACATCGTGAAGGTGTGCCCCCCGGTCGTGCGATTGATCGTGGCCGCGTTAAGCACGAACCGACTGCCGCCCCCGGTAACAGGCTCGACCTTAGTCATGTGCTTCAACGCCAAACCTATGGCTGAGCAGGCTCCGGCAAGCTGCGCGATCTTCGGCGAGCCAGAAATCGAGGCCGATCTCATCATCCTCTCGAAAGTCCACTGGACGAACTGGGGCCAGGGAACGACGGTCGGCTCGGGAATTGAGGAGCCCACTCATCCTGGCCAACCTGGCGCAGTCAGCATGCCTGTCACTGTGACTTTGAGCGACCCGGGGCCACGTTGTCACGGCCACGTGTTCTACACCAAGCTCGTGGCCTACTCCGGAGGCCGAGTGCAACAGTTCGGAAGCGGCGGCGCACTACAACTCAGCGGAGCCTGCAAAGCCATAGTGAACATGGCATCCCAGAGCGAAACCCAAGACTGGTTCCGGTCACCGTCCGGCAACATCAGCTGCGAGCTCGATTATGGCGTTCCAGGACTCGCGGACGCCGCTTATTGTCAAACCATTTCCCCACCTAAGTCAGTGGCGATGGCCACGAACGGCGCGCTGAAGACATGTTCGGGACAGCGGTGCCTTGGCAACGGCCCAGAGAACCAATTCGTGCTGAGCTACGGCAGCGCTACCGGACTTGGTCCGTTCGACTGCAGCTCGTCAGCGAGCAGCGGGGTAACATGCACGGTCGCTGAGGGTGGCGGGTTCGCCATCGCCAAGTCCGGGGTCACCCGAGTCGGCCCGTAAGAGAGTCGGGCGAATGCTGACATCTACCCCTGGCGAGCGAGAGTCCGACAGAAGTCGTGGCTCCCGGAGCTCCGCTTAGCGTACGTTCCTGTTTCATTACTACCGGAAGGCCGATCCGCACGATCTTCGCTGAGAACTACGAACGCTACGGGCAGCGCAGGATGTATGCCGCGCTGCATCGCGGCGGCGAGCAGGTCGGCCGCGACCGAGTGGCCAGGTTGATGCGTGCTGCGGGCACCCAGGGCGCGAAGTGGCGCGGGAAGCCGTGGTGCACCACGATCGCCGATCCCGCGGCCCAGAAGCGTCTCGACCTCGTTCAGCAGGAGTCCCGGCGCCGGACCGCTTATGGGTCGGCGATTTCACGTATCTGCGCACGTGGGAGGGCGCGTGTTCTTGCGTTCGTCATCGACCTGCCTGCGGCTACCGCTCTCGGACACGATGGGTAGCGCCGAGTCCGGCCCGAGGCTCAGCGATGCCTCGACTGTCGACCGCTACTCCTCGACGCGTCGAAGCGGTCGAGCCTGCGCCACGGCTGCTTTGACGGACAAACTGCAGCGCCGCCCCCCCTCGACGGCCTCCCGTAAGCGGAGCGAAAGTCCGAGGCCGCGAGGTGCCGGCCGGATCCGTTCCGGTGAAAGCAACGGCCAGACGCGACCAATCCTGCGCGAAGGCCGGTCAGGCACGAACGACCGTGCTCGCTCCTCGCCCCGGACCGCGGGTTCGAGGCGAGCAGGAAGTTCCACAAGTGGTCGATCACATGTGGTCTGAGAGCCGTGATCTGAAGTCCCAACTCACCAGGCGCTTCCGCTGATCGTTGCAGCGCTACCCAAGACCGCGGTGTCCCTCATCGGCTCCGCGGTCAGTCCGCGCTAAACCGCTCGCGGAACCTGTACACCACGCCAAGGGCCTTCTTGACTTCCGGGCTGGACACGGAGCGCTTGCGCCCATGGGCGAGACCGTTCCGGATCTCGAACACTTGCCTTCCATCCGCCAGCAGATCGGCGTTGATGCGTGAGATATAGCCGACCATGACCGTGATCAACTGGCGGTTGCTCATGTCCTCAATAAAGCGGTCCACCTGACTCGAGGACAGCGTGCCCGACGCGAGCATCTGGCGTCTTACCCATTTGGACAGCGTAATCTCGAGAGCAATAGCGAGGTTCAGATACGCCTCTCGATATCGCTCGTCGCGGAACTGTGCGAGCGCTTCGGCAAAGAGCGTGTCGCAAAAGTCGACGCCGCGTCTGACGGTTCGTCTAACCAGCCTCTTCTGGGTGCTGGTCAAGACACTGCTGAAGGAAGCCTCGGTAGAACCGAGGGCGCGCCCGAAATATCCGGCAGCTCCGTCCCGAATTTCATAGAACAGATACGTTGACAGTTCTCTAAGCGTCAGTGGCTCGAGAGTCTTCTGCTCATGTGCAATTGCGTCCCACGTGTGTGACGTGCCCAGCTTGCCCTGAAGCACAAAGTGCCGGTAGCCAGAGTAGTACTGGTCCGTCGCACGCTTGATGTGAGGCAGAACCTTGCGGATTTGGTCATCAACTGCGTGCGCGGCTACGGCTGAGCCCGTCTCTGACCGGGCGGCGTTGATGAGGCCCTCCGGCAATGTGTAACCCAACTGCATGCAAAGCGTCGGAATTGGTGAGATTTCCTCCAGCGCATGTGTCCTGAGTACCGTGTCGTGAAGAACCTGCTTCTGTGCGAGTGTCTGCCCATATCGGCCCAAGCCAACACGAATGTCAATCTCAGTCTCACCGACCTTCACCGGAACAACGACCGGGCCAATCATCGCTGCAGCGAACGTAAAGGACAGCACGTCGGCATCGATCAGTCCGAAGCCGAATGCCTTATACAGAGCTAGTCGCACCGGCGAATCTTATGCATGCTCTCACACGGTCGCGTCATCGGCCGACCGCTACCGGCGATCTCACCGACGACCGCAAGGGCTGCGATCAACGAATAGATCCGCCTGACAGCTAGCGCCCTCGGACTTTCTCCCTCCGCCCACGTGCACCAACGCGATGATGAGCTCTTGCGCGGCTGCTCGGTTCGCGAAGGAGCGACGACGCGACAACGTTCTGGCCGGGAAGGCGCAGCTCCTTCCGGGACAGCACCGACCACCGGGCCAGGCCCGACGCCGTGACCGCTCTGGCAGGCCGGCCGCAGTGCTGGCGGCGCCGGGTCGCCGGCGCGCCGGATCCTCTGGTCGGCAGGGCGATCGCGAGCGCTGCTCACCGGCATGCTGGCCGGAGCAATCGTGCAGCCGGCGCAAGGCCGGTCTCTCCGAGCGGCGCGTTGGAGCTCGAAGGGCCACGTTGTGTGGTCGCCTGGCCGTTGTTGTTCCGGATGTGCAGGACGTCGGCGATGTCCGCTTGTGTGGCGAGGATCGGGTCATATCCGCACCGGTGGGTGTACCCGTAACCGGTGGGCTGATTCTCGTAGCCGTGAACCTCGCCGATGAAACTGTCCAGATCCATGACCAGCGCAAGGTCAGCGGGACCGGCACCCTGCCCGCCGCGCGCAGGCGCGACATCGCGCCCTCGGCCGAGCTGGCCCGCACGTGCCCGGCCGTGAACAGCCGCAGAGACGTTGGGTATCCACCCGGTTCCGGCCGCCGCGCCGAGGCGTGTTGTGGGCGTTCTGGGCGCACTGGGTGTGAGCGCATAGGGTTTTGCTCGCGGTCAGCCGGTGCGGGGTCGTGTCCGGCCTGGTGGCGCGCCGGGTGCGCGATTCGCTGTGCCTGCGCGGCGAACGTGGCGTGGTGAGCAATCCGATGCCTGACCTACGGTGCTCTGATCGGATCGGCGCGCCAAGAGTGCGCCCATTTCGCGGCGCGCCGTATCCGAGGCCAGGCCGCGCTTAGGATGACGACGGGAGCGATCGCGGCGGCCTCGAGGCCCATCATCGGCGTGTCGTGAGACTGATCGTGAAAGTGAACTTCCGCGGGGACCAGCACGACCGCGGAGTGAGGCATGGCGGCGGACGCCGCCGCCGACTCAGTGGCGAAGTGGCTCGGCGCCGCACTGATCCTGATCGACCCATCAGCGAAGGCAGCATGCACGTGAACGGGTTTCACGTCCATCTCTACTACCTACTCTACGACCGGCTTCGGAGTTGCTTGGAGCGAGGAGCGTCGGCAACCGTCGGTGCACTGGACGTGCTCGACGCGGCGACACAGCACATGCGCGGTTGATGCGGTGTCGCGCCGGAGCCACGACAACCCGTCACGGCATCCACGGCTGGCGGAAGATGGCCCGCCAGTTGTCCTGGATCAACGGCGTCAGAGTGGGCGTGCCTCCCGCGAGCAACCGGTAGTACCGCTGAAACAGGCTCCCGATCACATCGATGCTCTCGTGTACCTCGCGGAGCGTTGCCAGGTCGTTCGGTCGGACGGGTCGCGAGTCGCTGTGCGCGATGTGTCTATCGACATGGCCGACAACGGGAGCCGTGGTGCTCACGAGCTGGTTGAGGTCGGCTTCGACAACGGCGGGATTGACATGAGCGTCGTCCTCGCCCGCGAAGTGCTCGCGCCACCAGTCCGCTGCGTCGGCGACGAACGAGGTCATGTCCGCTGGATGCAGGCCGATGAAGTAGTCGAACGTGAGCAGGCGATAGTCCTGCTGCATTTCGGCGAGCACTCGGCGCAAGCTCACGCCGTTGTCGTGAGGATCGACGAGGCGGCGGACGGCGCTGGCTTGGCTGGAGCCGTAGAGGTCGAATATGAACTCCCACCACGACGACTCCGGGAGCGCGCCGTTGGCGTCGATGATGTCTCGCGTCTGCTCCCAGAAGGCGCGGTGTAGGTGCATGGTCAGAATCTCGTTGCGCATCTGACCTTCGAGCCAGCGCCGCCATTTGGCCACGCGCTGATCGACTCGCCTAGGTTGAGCCATGATCGGGAAGCCGCGAGGGTTACGGCGTTGGGTTCGGTGGGAGCCCGGCCGTGGCGGTCCCCCCGCCGTATTGGCTCGCACGGGCGGTCAGCAGTTCGGGGATGACAGCACCGCCGGTGGGCCCGCTCATTGCGTCGGTCGCGCCGACCACCGCGTGGAGCTGTTCGGGTCGCGGCTCGCTGAGGGTGAGCGCAAGGTGCGCGCGGGCGAGGAAGTCGTCGCACACCTTGCCCTCGTCGATGTCGTCGAGGAAGCGTCGGATGTCGTCGCCGAGGTCGAGGCGGATGCGCCGAGTGTCCACACGTTGCTCGGCGGCGGTGAACTTGGCGCGGTTGAGGGACAGGTGCATGACGCGCCGGCTGAACCGCTCGAAGTCTGCCTCCTGCCCCGGAGTTCGCTGGAGCATCCGCTTCGTGGCGGTGAAGTCGGAGGCGGACATGTCGCGGCTGTCCTTGCCGGTAACAAGGTCGATCAGTTGGCGCGCGTGTAGCTGGAACGCCTCGATCATCGCGTTGCGCACGACTAGCCCTTCGTGTTGCATGTCGCGTACCGCGTCGTCAACTTCGCCGTTCTCGAAGTAGGCGGCGAGTGAGCAGAACATCTCGATTTCGTAGAGGACATGTTTCGATGCGATGCGGGCGTCGGCGGCGGTGTTGATCGTCATGACCGGCACGGTAGCCGCCGCCCCGGCAGCTTCCACAACTCTCCGCGCAACCTGCGGGATTTCGCTGGTGGGGCGGCGGCGCAGCCAGCGCGCCGCCGCCCTTCCCTGTCGTTCCGGTGTTCGTGGCCTTGCCCGCCGAGCGCGAGCACCTGTGAAAACGCGCCGGCTCCGAGGCCGCGACCGACGGCAAGGAGTCAGCCGCCGGGCCGGGAACGCTTCGCAGCGATCAGGCGTGCACCTTCACGACTCGCGCCGCATCGTTGATAATCACGTCAGCGCCGATCCGCCAGAAGGCGCGAGCAACGCCACCGACGAGAGTGGTTGTCCAGTTTGCGCGCCAGTGGGCGCGGGGGCGGCTATCGCTTCCGCTATTCGATCGACGCTGTGGTTCGCCATCGCTTCGGCGGAGCGCATGTCGAGCGCCGCCGTCTCCGCGACGCGCGCTTGGAGCATCTGCAGGTCGACGACGCCGTATGCGACCGAGTCAGTCAGAGGGGGGCGTGGTCGGTTGCACCACGGCGTGAAGCGCTTCGCGGACCCGGGCCTGGATGGCCAGATCGACGTACATGCGCCCGATGCCGGCGAGGCTGTGGACGTTCGACGCGATCTTGCCCTTGTGGACGATTTCGTTGCGTGCGTATTTGATGAGCGTGAAGTCGTCGCGAATCTTCTGGTCATCTAGTACGCCGCCCCCAACCAGCTGCACCAAACGTGTCCTTTGCGGCTCAAGATTCGACTCATCGGTCAGTTCCTCAATCGCGATCACGAGGTCGATCAGCTTGTCGCCCGGACGCGCTCTCTCCGAGATAGCCATGAAGTAGCGTCGAGCCGCGACGCAATCGGTTTCACGTCGCAAACCCGCGCGACGATCTCGGCGTTGCGCTTTAGGCGCTCGATGTCGACTTCCGGGTATCCGTCCGGCGGCGGGTTGATCAACGCGGCGCCGATCGGGAGCGGATTTCGTCCGACCAAGCCTCCGGCGTAGAGGGCGCCAACGTGCGCGACATGCTCCTGGATTGGGTTCGCATACGAGACGGCCAGCGCGACCATTAGTCGGTCGAGTGGCTCGTTGATCGCCTCGTCCGTAGTTCCGGCGTTGCGATCTCGATCTTCATTGGTCCACGGATGGTTGTTGGTGTCGCCGATGACGGCGGGTATGTCGCGGATCGCCTCGAGTACAACGGCTTGAGCAGAATCAGCCTGTAGTTTCGGCAGCACGATGTCCTGGCGCATGGCTGGCACGAGCCGCCCGAACGGGAGATCGACCTGCTCGGACACGCTGAAGCCGAAGATCACGATCCGAATCTGCGCAGGAACGACGCCGGCCGTCAGCCTGACCGTAGGAATCGTTCTGCTTCAGCGTCGAAGGCGAGCCGCCCGATCCGCGGCTGGCGGAAAAAGCCGACTATACAGTCGTGGAGCTTGTACTCCACGCCGCCGTGTGCCGTCATCAGGAAGAGGTGCCCTGGGATCGCGAGGAGCTGAGCGACCTCCGGGTCGCGCTCAAGCAGCGCGACTACGTGGCCGTCAGCGTCGTTGTGGCGCACCCAAGCGTCGATCCCGTCGATCGAACCGCTGAAGTCCGCCTCGAATCGCTTGTGCAGCTTCCTAGTCTAAGCCTGGATCCACCGAATAGCGGCGTGGGTTCACGCGGATCGGTTTGATTCGGTGGGTTGGTGAGCGGTAGTGGCGCCGCGAGCTGTGTTCGGGGTTGTGGTGTGTCGGTGTGAGCGTTCGTGAGCCCCGTTATTGCGGTTTGGGTGTCGTTTTCGGGCAGGGGCCTGCTGGCTGTTGTCGGCGGAGACGCTGATCGTTTGTTGGTGTGCCCCGGGGGGCGGGGTCAGGTGAGCGCGGGGAGCGCGCGGATGCGGGTGAGCGCGTCGTCGAAGTCTTGTTGCCAGGGCCAGCGGGCGGGCATCCGCAGTGTCCATTGCCGGGCGGTGCGCGTCAGCCGCCCGGGGATTTGGAACAGCCGGCGCCGGCGGGTGGCGGCGGTGCGGGTGCGGTCGTGGGGCAGGCCGATCTGGCTGGTCCAGCGTCCGAGGTTGTGCGCGAGCGCGGCGATCACGCTCCAGGCGCTGTTGGCGGCGAACTTGCCGGAGGGGAAGTGCTGCAAGCGCTTGGTCTTTGAGATCGCGGATCGCGAGTTCGACGACGGCGTGCTCGCGATGCTCGGCCTCGACGAGCAGCAGCGGCTCGGCGCGGTTGGTCGCGAACGCGAAGTACTGCCAGTTGGGGAACAGGTCGGCTTGCTTGCCGACGAGGCGGGTGCGGCGCGCGATCAGCCTCCAACCATGGAGCGTGGTCTCGGCGATCTGCGCCTCCCCGTCCTCGGGATAGTCCTCGAGCGTGATCCAGTCCGCCTCGTCGATCCGCTCGATCAGCGCGCGGATCGGCTTGCGTTGCTTGACGCCGATCGAGAACTCCACCCCGCGAGCGTCGAAGGTCTTGAACAGCTTGTGGTTCTCAAAGCCGGTGTCGGCGCGGATCAGGATCGTGCCACTCGCGCCCGCGCGGCGGACGCGGGCGAGCAGCTCATCCACGAACCTCGGGTTCCCGCGCTGCGTGTTCGCCTTCCCCTTGCGGTTACGGATATGGAGCACCTCGCCGCTCGCGGCAGCGATCGCCACCAACGGGTGATAGCCGAGCTGCTTGGTGTACCCGTATGACGCGCCCTGCTTCTGATAGCCGTAGACCTCCCCGACGAAGCTGTCGATATCGATCACCAGCCGCTCAGCTGCCGGGCCGGCACCCGCCTCCCACGCGCGACAAAGCGACTCGTCGAGGACGTGATCGAGTTGGCGGACATGCCCGAACGTGAACGCGCGCAGGAACGTGCCCAACGTGGACGGGGCCATCACCCTATGCCCCAGCACCAGGCCGGTGGACCCGGCGCGCAGCACGTTCATGTCATCGATGCTGTCAGCGCCGACGAGCATCCCATGCACCAGGCTCATCACCTTGCGGCCCGGCAGCGCCGCGCCAGGCGCGTTCGGGTCGAGCGACACGCTGTCGTTCACGAGCTGCTCGACACCCAACCGCTCGGCCAGCGACCCCGTCAACAGCAACCCCGCGTCGCTGACCAACCGCTGCTCATCGAAGCGAACCGCGATCTGATCGAGGCTCGCGGGACCCTGGATTACGTCCGGCTGATCGTGCACCATTCAGGTGACCTCCTGACAGGGCCGCGGTTGCCACATACAACCGCTGAAAAGCCCTGCTCAGGAGGGCATTTAAGCCTCAGGGTCGGACGGAACCACCGGCATTACGCGGTGGATCCAGGCTAAGCGCATCGATGATTTCCGAATCGGTGGATGCTGAGCTAGACACGCACACGGATTCTCACGTGTCCCCACGACGGTCACTGCACGTTTGAGACGATGCGACGCGCCCGCGGTCGGACTATCGCTTGGATCGCTCGGATGGTGCCGCGCTCGCGATCGAGTTGGCGACTTCTCGATCACGCCGGCCGCCGACGCCTCGCTATTCCTTTGCCACGCAAGTGATGCTTCGGTCGCCGGACCTGCTCGCGCGTTTGCGTCGTGCTCTCCAGGCGGTCGCGACCGGAGGATCGCGCCTTCGAGCGGGCGCCCCGGTCTAGTTGATTTGTTAGTGCCGCGCCAGCGCGGTTTTCAGCGCTTTCGCGGGCTTGAAGAGTGCGGCGATCGGCCTCGCTGTCCATGCGTGCTGCTCATCCGGTTGGCAGTGCACCGGGCGGCGGGGTTCGCGACGCGGCGCACGGCGCGCCACCGGGTCTTAGGTGCTGAACGCTGCCACGCGTGACGCCGCGGCGTGGGACCGGCGCGCTGCCGGTACCCCTCCCAAAGGGTCGCAGCCCTGGCGGGCTGCGGGGGGGGGGGGGGGGGGGATACCGGCCTCGCACCCGGCGAGGCCTCCCTACCCAAAGGAGGGCCTGATGGCCACCGACGTTCAGACCGGCGTGCACATGATTGCGCTGCAGGAGATCCGCACTGACCGCAACGTCCGCCAGCAGCTCGTCGCCGACGAGGTCGACGCGCTGGCGCAGTCGATCAAGCTGCTCGGCCAGCTGACCCCGGTCAGCGTGCGCCGCGAACAGGACGGGGGCTACGTGCTGATCGCCGGCCACAAACGCTGCGCGGCGCTTGCCTCACTGGGCCAGACTGAGGTTCGCGCCGAGATCCGCGCCGACGACACGCAGGACGAGTCAGAGCGCGCCGCTGAGAACATCGTCCGCTCCGCCTTGAACCCCTACGAGGAGGCGATCGCCGTCCGCGCGATGCTCGACCGCGGTCTCACGGTCGACGGCGCCGCTCCGGCGCTCGGATGGCCCAAGGCGCGGGTGACCGCGCGCGTCAAGCTGCTCGAGCTGCCCGAGCTGGCGCAGCAGATGATCGGCGACGGCCGGCTCGCGCTCTCCTGCGTCGAGCAGCTGCGCGCAGTCGGCACCGTCTCGCCGCCGCTACTGGATGCGCTGATCGCCTACCTCGCCGACGGGAACGAGTGGGCCGCCGAGCGGCTGACGCGCGAGCCGGGCTGGGTGCTCGATAGCGCGATGCGCGAGGGCGACAGCAAGGTGTTCGCCGCCCGCCTCGGTCGGGTCGACCGCAACGACGTCGTGGCGCCGCGGCTCGGCAAGAAGGCCGAGGCCGCCTACGAGCGCGCGGCCGAGCTGACGCAGGTGCTGGACCGCTACGCCTACGGCGTGGACATTCGCTTTGACGAGAGCGAGGTCGACCAGGCCCGCGCCGCGGGCGTGGTCATCGAGTTCGAGCGCTCCTCGCCGATCATCGTCGACCGCTCGCTCTACCGCGAGCTTGTCAAGGCGACGATCACACGCACCGTCTCAGAGCTGAAGGCTAAGATCGCCGCGCGCGAGCAGGAGCGCAAGGCCACCCGCCAGAACCAGAAGAACGGCAGCGCGCCGGCGGATCCCGCCAAGGACACTGAGCGCGAGCACCGTGGGCGGATGCGCGAGCTCGCAGACCAGGCGCATGGCGTTAACCTCGACGTCGGCGCCGGGCTGCTCACCGGGCTGTCCACCGTCGACCCCGCAGACGTCACGGTGGCGCGCTTCTTCGTCTACAGCCTGCTGGGCTCCGACTACGACCAGTCGCCCTACACGCAGACGGGCGAGCGGATCGCGCGGCTGGCAGTGTCCGGGATCCGTCTCGTGATCGAGGAGTTCCGCGCCGACGTCACCAAGACCCGTAAGGACGGGTCCAAGGGTGCCCTGCGGATGGACTACGGCAACGGCCGGGAGCCCGAGGCGCCCGTCCGGTGGCTGTGGAAGTACATCGAGGGGGCCAAGACCGCCGGCGAGCTGTACGGCCGCGCTCTGGTGGTCATCGCCGCCGAGCAGTACGCCTCCCGGCTGGTGGTGCCCCAGAGCCAGCGCACACACCCGACGCGGTGGTCCTCGCATAAGGACCTCGCGGCCAAGGCACTAGGCAAGCTCGTCGGGCCGCATCTCCCCGGGTCACTGCGCCAGCTCGAGGCTGCCGTCAAGCGCGCCCACGAGGAGCACGAGCGCGCCTGTACGCGTGCCCGCGCGGCCGCGCAGCGCGGCCGCCGTCGCGCCCAGGCGGCCGACGGCGGCGACGCCGCGATGCCTGAGGCCCTCGATGTCGAGGGTGGCGTCGACGACGAGGTCGACGTCGAGCTCGCGGAGGGCGACGAGGCCGAGCAGTAGGACGCTCTGCGGGCCGGGCGGCGGGTGGCCACCGCCCGGCCCGTCGCGGGGCACACGGCCACACACAGGGATGGCCCAACTGATACCCCCGGCCACTTCCGGCGCCCGCCGGATCGGCGGATCCTGGCCAACCGTCGGCGCGGGACCCTTCCCGCCGAGGGTGGCACGCCCTCGCGGGCGTGCGGCGGGGAACGCAACGGTCCCCGCGTCGGGCGGGGCCCCGCACCTGAAGGGAGGCGCCGCGATGGGCGTCATCTACCTGCTGCACTTTGAGCGCTCCTACCACCACGCTCGCCACTACCTGGGCTACACCGACGACCTGGAGGCGCGGGTGGCCGCGCACCGCGCCGGTTCCGGCAGCCCGCTGGTGGCCGCCGCGGTGCGCGACGGGATCGACTTCTGCGTGGCCGCGACCTGGTCGGGTGACCGGCGCGAGGAGCGCCGGCTGCACCGCTACCGCAACTCGCCGCGGCGGCTGTGCCCGATCTGCCGAGCGACGCCCGCCCCGACCGCCTCGGCAGCGCCGTCCACCTCCTACGAGGGCGATGAGCGCCGAGTGGCGGCGCTGGTCGACGTCGGCGAGCCCGTCACCCTCGTGGCGCTGAACGCTCACCTGCGCCGCCGCAAGCTGGCGCCGGTCTCAAGCTCGCACTGCCGCCTGGAGCTGCTAGCGAAGGCCGGGCGTGTCGCCAAGACCACGGTGCTCGGGGAGCTGGCCTGGGGCGCCCTATAGGGATCCGGGCGCCCGGGCTGCTCGCCCCCTGCGAAGGGTGGCACGCCCTGGCGGGCGTGCCGCAGGGGAGCGGTCAAGCAGCCCGGCCCCCGCCGGGACGCACCACCCGACCTACAAGGAGGCCAGTGTGGCTACCAAGCAACGCCGTCCCCTCACCGACGAGGAGCGCGAGGCCCACAGGGCCGCCCAGCGCGAGCTGGTCTGCGCCTCGATCGAGCAGCTGCGCTCTAGTGACGGTTGGCAGGGCTACCTCAAGGCCAGGCGCCGCTTCCCGTCTTACAGCTGGCGCAATGTCCTGTTGATCCTCCACCAACGACCCACGGCGACGCGGGTCGCCGGCTTCCGAACGTGGCTCGATCTCGGCTACTGCGTGCGCAAGCGCCCCGACGACGTGCCCGAGGGCGGCTGGGCGATTCGGATCTGGGCGCGCTGCGAGCCGAGCCGCAAGCGGATGCAGGCGTGGCGGGACGCTGGCGCCGACCCCGACGAGCGGCCCCGCGCCACCTACAAGCTCGTCAACGTCTTCGACAGGTTATCTCGTGTTCGGCCAGGAGATGTCGTCGACGCCCGAGTCGGGAGATACGTTGCCTGCCGGTCTCCCGCCTGGTTGCTCGTCCGCGCCAGCGCCACGGCGAACGGGACGGCTGTGGCCTGCGCGGTCGTCGCGGAGCCGGCGCCCGAGGGCGACGGCGCAGCGGCGATCGCGCGCGCCTCGCCGGGACCCTCGGGAACAGAAGCGCGCTGACCTGATGCCGAGAATGCCGCCACCCTGTCCCCATACCGGCAATCTCGCGGACCGACGGCAAGTTGCCGAAGGCTGCCGCCTTGCACCAGGAGCAGCGACGTCGCCAGCGCGGATCGCGTGGCTGCATCACGCCTATTGCAGCAGTCCGACGTCGTCGCGACCGTCGCCTCGGACTGCCGGTTCAGCGGCGGAGCGGCAGTCGACCTTGATCGACCCGGCGTGGCTGCCTCTGCTCAGTTGCGACATTCTGTTCGACCCCAGTCGCGACTTCCGCTTTGACCCTGCCGCGGGCTTTGCCGGCGCCGGTGCATCGGAGACCGAGCGAGTGGACCGCCGTCTGGACCGCGACTGCTGCTCGCGCGGGCGATGCGGGCGTCTCGACGGCGCGAGCTCGATCGCTGCTGATGCTCGTCCGCGAGCGGGACTTGTGCTCTTCGGATGTAGGCCCGCGGAGGCCTCTCCGTCGCTGCTGGCAGGGAGAGTGCTCGACTCGTCGATGCGGATTCCGTCGATTGATACCGCGGGCACCGCGGCTTGAGAGCTATGCGTACATCGCGCGACCGATGCGCCCGTCAGCGCCACGCTCGCTGACCGGCGCGAGCAGAAGATCGTCGCGTCGACGCCGGCTGAAGGAACGCCGTGGCGTGTTGCTTGCCCAATTCTGGGGCACGCCTCGGGGCTGGGGCCGTACTGTGCGCGACGCTCTCGTTCGCGCTCACTTCGACACCAGGCGCATCTGGACCCGCAAGCACCGTCACACCGAGGAGCAAGCGATCGCGATGCGCCTTACTCGCGGCGCCGCGAGCGGATGACACGCGTCCTTCGAATCGCCGGCGACGGTCTCGGCAACCCGGATGCTTGCGGCGCGAAAGGGGAGGACAGCGTCGACATCGCTGAAACTTGAGCGGACCGAGGATCCGGATCGGCATGCCGTTAACCCTGCTGTAAGCGCGAGTTAGCGGTTTGAAAGCGCACTCGTCCACTCTCCTCCCAGGTCGACCACATGGGCGATCACAAGCAAACAGGAGGAGTTATGCGAGTCACAGCACGCAGCAGAATCATTGGGACACTGGCAGTGGCACTCATTGCCGCGGCGCTGGCTCCCGGCACGAGCGCCGGTTATCAGAGCACGCAGGCTGGCAGCGTGGGCCCGCCGATCCTCCGGGTGGCGCGCGCGTCAGAGCTCGCGGCGATCAACCGGGCCGAGGCGCAACCGAAAGCGGCGAGTTCCTACAGTCCGCCGGCGGGCGCTCGCTACAGCAGCGCGGACACCGACGCCTACGCCGCGTTCGCCCATCCGGTTGCCGCGCCGATCCTCCGGGTCGCGCGCGCGTCAGAGCTCGCGGCGATCCACCGGGGCGAGGCGCAACCGGAAGCGGCGAGCTCCTACAGTCCGCCGGCGGGCGCTCGCTACAGCAGCGCGGACACCGACGCGTACGCCACGCTCGCCCATCCGCCCGTTGCCGCGAGCGCACCGACGGTCAAGGCGCCCGGCGATGGGTTTGACTTTGGGGCTGCTGCGGTCGGCGCCGGGTTCGCCGTTGCGATCATCGTGCTGATCACCGCCTGCGGCCTTGTGATGCGCCGTCGCAGGCAACCACAGTACGGCTAGCCGGCAGCGCACGAAGTCAGGGCGGGCGACCTCGCCCGCCCTGACCGTCGCTGGATGCACTCGACGCGGCGGGCCCCGGCTCCGTTCAACCGCTCACACCTAGGAGATCGCGCATGTCTACCAGTCAGGGCATACGCCGCCCGGCATCGAGATTGCGAAGCACTGCAGGGGCCGCGCTGGCGATGCTCGGTGTGCTCATCGCGGTAGGAATTGCCGCACTGTTCATCACTTCAATGAGCGCAAGCCGAGCGGTGCGCCCAGCGAGCTTCACCGCACCCTGCGGAGACTTGCTCCGGCCGTGGGTACAGACCGCACCGCCGAACGAGTCAAACGCCCCTTTTGGTGGGCTACAACCGGGTCGAGCATCGACAGCCCCGGTGTACCGCAGAGACAGCCGGCCGAAGTCGGTTTCGCGAGCTAGAGGAGCCCAGATGCCCATCAAGGCTAATCGAGAGATGATCGCGGTCGCGCTGCCGGCCACCGCCGTGGCCGCGACGATTCGCGGGCAACGGTTGCCGCTCGCGGCCTGGCGGTTCGGTGCTACAGTCGCGACGTGGGGCGCCGGGAGGGACCGGTAATGGAGTTCCGGATACTTGGGCCGTTGGAGGTCGTGCGGGCCGGCGAGTCTGTCGTCCTCGGTGCGACGCAGCAGCGAGCGTTGCTGGCTGTGCTTGTGCTTCACCGCGGTGAAACGGTCTCGATTGACCGCTTGGTTGACGAGCTGTGGGGCGAGCGAGCCTCTGCGACCGCCGCCAAGACCGTGCACGTGTACGTCTCTCGTCTGCGTAAGGAGCTGGGCGCTGACGTGATCGCGACCCAGGGCCGGGGCTATCGGCTCCTCGTCGAGCCCGAACATGTCGACGTCGGACGGTTCGAGGCGCTTTGTGCCGAGGGGCGGCGCGCGTTTGCCGAGGGCGATGCGGCGCGCGCCAGGGAGCTACTCTGCTCGGCGCTCGGGCTGTGGCGGGGTGAGCCGCTTGCTGACTTCGCGTACGAACCGTTCGCGCAGAGCGCGATCGGACGGTTGCAGGAGGCGCGGCTGGCGGCGCTGGAGGATCGGATCGAGGCGGATCTGGCGCTCGGAAGCGATGGTGAGTTGGTCCCCGAGCTCGAGTCGCTCGTGGCCTCGAACCCGCTGCAGGAGCGGTTGCGGGGGCAGTTGATGCTCGCGCTGTATCGCGCTGGGCGACAGGCGGACGCGCTTGCCGTCTATCGGCAGACGAGCGTGTTGTTGCGTGAGGAGCTCGGGCTTGAGCCCGGCCCGTTGCTACGGGAACTCGAGTGCTCGATCCTCGCGCAGGACCCCTCGCTCGACGCCGGCCGCAACGGCAGTGTGGCGACGCGTGCCGACTTGCTGGGGGTCTGTCCGTTCAAGGGACTCGCGTCCTTTGATCGCGCCGACGCGGAGTACTTCTACGGGCGCGAGCGCACCGTTTCAGACCTGCTCGCGCGGCTGGTGGAGTCACCGCTGGTTGGCATCCTCGGCTCTTCCGGCATCGGCAAGTCCTCGCTGCTGCGTGCCGGGGTGCTGCCGGCGTTGAGCGCGGGCTTGTTGCCAGGCAGCGGCGGATGGCGCCACGTGCTGCTGCGGCCGGGCACGCATCCCAATGCCGAGCTAAATCGCGCTCTCGCCGGCGATCGGGTCGGTGACGTGCTCGGGCAGCTTCCGCCCGGTGAGCGGCTCGTAGTCGCGGTCGACCAGTTCGAGGAGCTGTTCACCCTGTGTGAGTCCGAGAACGAGCGCGCGGCGTTCCTCGAGCAGCTGGCGGCGGCGGCAAGCGATCCCGAGCGGCGCGCGCTGGTGCTCGTGGCGCTTCGCGCGGATTTCTACGGCCGCTTGGCTTCCTATCCGCGGTTCGCGGGGCTGTTGAGTCGTAGCCACGTGCTGGTCGGGCCGATGGACCGCGAGGAGCTGGCGCGAGCGATCGAGCAGCCGGCCGCTCGCGCCGGCCTCGAGCTCGAGCCTGGATTGGTTGACGCGCTGGTGGCCGACGTGGCCGGAGAGCCCGGCGGACTGCCGCTGCTCTCGACCACGCTGCTGGAGCTGTGGCGGGCCCGCGACGGGCGCATTCTGCGCTACGCCAGCTACCAAACGGGCGGTGGCGTGCGCGGCGCGGTCGCCAGGCTGGCCGAAGACGCCTACAACCGGCTTGGCGAGACCGACCGACGGATCGCGCGCGGCGTGATGCTGCGGCTCGCCAGCGGCGAGGACGGGACGCTGACCCGCCGCCGGGTGCCGCTCGGCGAGCTTGAGCGGATCACCGGCGCGGGGCCTGTGCTCGCGGAGTTGACCGACGCTCGCCTGTTGACCGTCAGCGATGGGGAGGTCGAGCTCTCGCACGAGGCGCTGCTGCGCGAGTGGCCGCGGTACCGCGCGTGGCTCGAGGAAGACCGGATCGGGCGTCGCGTGCACGCACACCTGACCGCGGCTGCCAGCGACTGGGACGCGCGCGGGCGGGACGTCGCAGACGTCTACCGGGGCGCGCGGCTGGCCGCAGCGCTGGAATGGCGGGCAGGTCGCGAGCAGGAGCTCAACCAGACCGAGCTGGCGTTCCTCGACGCGAGTCGGGCTGCGGCCGGGCGCGCGCAGCGTCGTCTGCGGATGGTGCTCGCGGCGGTCGCCGCCCTGCTGGCCGTCACGGTCGTCGGGGCCGTGGTTGCGCTCGATCAGCGCGGCGCCGCGCGCAACGAGGCGCGGGTCGCCGAAGCCCAGCGACTCGGCGTGCAGGCGCTCACCGAGCCGCGCCTGGACCGCTCGTTGTTGCTCGCGCGGCAGGGCTCCCAGCTCGACGACTCGCCCGCGACTCGTGGGTACCTGCTCGCAGCATTGTTGCGCAGCCCGGCGGCGATCGGCGTCATACACGGCGCAGGAAACCCGCTAACCGCGGTCGATCTCTCGCCGGACGGCCGGACGCTCGCGGTGGGGGATGACCGCGGCAACGTGTTGTTCTTCGATCCGGTCACCGGGCGGCGGTCCGCCACACCCTTCACGACTCCTGTCGGCCCGGTGTCCGCGCTGAGGTTCAGCCCTGATGGCACGCGATTGGCCGTGGCGGGAACGGCATCCGTCGACATCCTCGACGGCCACACGCACCAGAACAGCAGCACTTTGCTTACCGGGCCCCCGACCGCTTCGCCGCTCGTAAACGTCCCGTTTGCGCTCGGAACCATCGCTTTCTCGCCCGACTCAGGCGTACTCGCGGCGGATGCGATCAGCAACGGCCGGCGGCGCGGCGCGTACATCATCCGCTGGGATGTGCGGACCGGACGGCGGCTTGGCCGCCCGCAGCGAATCGGACTGGCGCCCGAGTCCACGCTCGCCGGCTTCACAGAGCGCGGAGCGCGGCTCGTGACCTCCAGCGCCGAGAACCGGGATACGGTCGTCCGCGACGCCTCCAGCCTCCGACCCGTGCGCAGCCTCAGCGGGGGAGGCGCACCGTCGGCGCTGAGCCCCGACGGGCGGATTGCCGCGTTAGGCGCGGCGGACGGCTCCGTGCGCCTACTCGATCTGCGCACGGGCATTCCGCAAGTGGCAACCGACCGCCACGACGGCGCGGTCACCGACCTGCGCTTCACCCCCGACTCACGCACGCTTCTGACGGCCGGCAGCGACGGACGCGTGATCCGCTGGAACGTCGCCGACGCTCGGCGGATCGAGACGTTCGCGGGACACACCGGCGCCGTGTCGGGCGTCGCGATCGCGCCCGACGGCCGAACGGCGTACAGCGCAGGCGAGGACGGCACCGTGATCATCTGGGACCTGGCCGGCAACCGCCGGCTCGACCAGCCGTTCACCGCGCCGCCACGACGCGCGTTGGTTCTCCCCGCAGAAGAGCGCGGCAGGAATCCGTCTGATCTTGCCCCCGTGGGGAACTCCCTGCCCTACGCCGGCCTCGCCGTGGCGGCGACACCGGACGGCCGCAGCTTCGCCGTGCCGGACGATGCCGGCTACGTCGACGTGTTCGACAGCCGCACGCTGGCGCTAGGGCGTCGCATTCCGGTGAGTCCCGGGACCCAGGTCTCCGCTGTCGCGCTCGCGCCCGATGGGCGCACGGTGGCGGCCACGACGGCAGACGGTCGGCTGCGCTTCGCCGACCTCAGCGGGCGGCTCGGGCCGCTCCTCCCGGCCTACGGCGACGACCCTACGGATCGCGCGGCATGGTCGCTCGCATTCAGCGGCGACGGGCGCTGGCTCGCCACGATCGGCATCCCGGGCGCGCCGCTGCGCCTGTGGGATGTCCGCCGGAGGAGGATCGTCAACAGCTCCGAGCTCTCGCCAGACATAGTCGCCGCGAATATGGCGTTCAGCCCGGACGGTAAGAAGCTCGCGGTGGTCACGCCCGACCCCCCAACTGCGATCCAGATCCTCTCCGTGCCGCAGCTCTCGCAACTGAGGACGGTGCGTGCCCCACCCGGGAAAGCCGTGCGCTTCTCGGGCGACGGTCGCCTGCTCCTCTACGGCGACACCCAAGGTCGTGTGTGGCTGTACGACACCCACACGTGGAAGCCGCGCGGCCGCCCACTCGCAGCCCACACCGGTGCGGTGGACACGGTCAACCTCAGTCCCGACGGTCGAACGCTGGCGACGACCTCCGACGATGGCACTACGCGCCTATGGGACTTCCCTTCGGGCCGGCCGATCAGCGCCGCGCTGCCAGGCCTCGCCCAGCATGACGCGGCGGCGGCGTTCGTCGACCGTGGCAGCCACCTCGTCACTCTGGATCACAACGGCCGCGGCTACCTGTGGGACATCCAACCACGATCATGGGCACGCAGGGCCTGCCAGATCGCCGGACGCACGCTCACCCGCACGGAATGGAACGACGCGCTGCCCGAGCGCACGTACGCTCCCGCGTGCGCAGCCCGCTGACGCCGTGCCGCACATCCGAGTACCGGCCCAATCGCCGGCCAGCGCGTTGCCCCCGTCATCCGCGCAGGGACGCGCGGCACCGGAATTGCCTCCGTGAGCCCCAGGCGACTCCGGGCAACGGCGGGAACTAGACGTTGGCGCCTGACTCTTGAGGCTCTGAGACGGCTCCTCCTCGGCGGAGCGATAGTTCAAGAGCCGGTGGTGCTAGCCGGTGGGTCGCCCACTTGCACGCGGTCAACCCGTAGAAGCAGAAGCCAGCCTCCACCCAGCGCTGGCGCCCCGCCGAGGACGAGCAGCAGCAGCGATCGAGTCGCGCGCCCGAGACGCGCGCATCGCCAGGGCGAGCAGCAGTCGTCGGTCCAGACGGCCGCCCGCTTGCTCGGTCTCCGATGAGCCGCGCCGGCAAAGCGCGGCAGGGTCAAAGCGGAAGTCGCGGTTGGCCTCGAGCTGGCTCGTATTATGGAACGCGAGGGGCCACGCGGACCTGCGCGCCGGAGACTGCTGGATTGCCGCTGAAGCGGTCATCTCGGGCGGACGCACGAGACGCCTCCTTCCGGACAAAGGCGGCCACCAGATCCGCGCCGCCGACGTGGCCCGAATTGGTGCATTCCAGCGGCGGGGTCCCGACACGCCGGGTCGGTCGGAGCAAAGACCAGGACTGACGTCTGACGCTGGTCTCGGTGCGTTGGTCTTCGTGGAACCAGTAGCCCGCGTCGTCCTCGCGGTGTCGCGCATGGCAGCGCGGTGACGCCCGGCGTGGGCTGCTCTCGCGTGGTCCCGGGCCGCTGCGGACCGGCCGCCTGATTGTTGCACCCCTTCGGGGATGCGTTTGGGCGGCAACGGCCCGCAGCGGGCGGGCCCTCATCGGAAGGAGCCATCATGGCCACGAAGCCACGCCGTCGGATGTCCGAGTCCGAGCGCGACGAACGCCGCCGCGCTGATCGGGAACGGCTGCAGCGGGCAGCTGAGCAGCTGCTGAGCTCGGAGGGGTGGGAGCGGTGGGTGCGGGCGCGTTCCCGAAACGGGCTGGCCAGGTATTCGGTCAATAATCAGCTCCTGATCGCGTTTGCGCGGCCGGACGCGACGTTCGTCGCCGGGTTTCGGGCATGGCTTGAGCTTGGGTATCGGGTCGGCAAGGGCGAGAAGGCGATCTGGATCCTCGCCCCATTGAAAATCAAGGAGCGCGACCGGGCGAGCGGCGAGGAGACCGGCGAGACACGGACCCTGTTTCGCGCCGTGCCGGTGTTTGACCGTGCCCAGGTGACGGCAGGCGAGCAGGCGACGCCGCTGGAGCCGCCGGTCGAGCCGCTGAGCGGCGAGTCGCATGAGCATCTGTTGGAGCCGCTTGAGCGGTTCGCTGGCACGCTCGGGTTCTCCGTCTCGTTCGAGACGATCGACGGGCCGGCAGGCGGCGTGGTGCGACTCCAAGCGTGAGCGGATCGTCGTCGACGCCGATCAGCCCGCGAACGCACGGGTGCGGGTCCTGATCCACGAGATCGCACATGCGATGGGCGTCGACTATCAGCACTATTCCCGCGCGCAGGCCGAGGTGATCGTCGACACCGTCAGCTTCGTCGTCGGTTCGAGCGTTCACCTGGACCTCGGTGGGGAGACGATCCCGTATATCGCCGGGTGGGGCGAGAACGGCGCGCTCGAGGCGGTCACCGAGTTCGCGGCAACGATCGACAGGATGGCCCGCCAGATCGAGCAGGCCCTCGACACAGACCAGCCACTCGCGAGCCCTCAACTGGTGGCGCTGCCTGCAGCGTGACCTCGCCCGTGTGGCCGCCCCGCCCGGGCGTAGGATGGCGATCGTGGTGTTCTCGCACTATCCGCCGGTCGACGAGCTCGCCGCCGAGCGGCTGCGAGCTGCGACGGTCGCCTGGGCGCCGCTGCTCGGCGAACTGCACGCCGCCGGGTTCCGGCCGTATCTCGAGCTCGAGATGGGTGAGAGCGACGATCCGCTCAGGGTGTTCTGCGAGCTCGATAACGAGACCCTGCTGGATATCTCGATTGGCGATGAGGGGATCCCAGACGCACCGGTGGAGGTGCCCGAGAGCGATTGGGTCGTGTTCGTGCAGAGCGCCAGCGGCGGCTATCTCGCCGAGGTGTATATCGAGGCCACGGTCGCTTTCCGGGAGCTCGCCAGCCGGCTGCGCGATCTGGTCGACTCGGTCGCGGCGGGCGAGCACCCGTTCCTCATCGATCAATAGCCCGCCGGCCGTGGTGTCACGCGGCGGCTTCGATCGCGCCGGCGACGTCTTCGGTGAGTTCCTCGGCGCGGCGCAGCGCGCTCTCGATCCGAATCACCTCGAGCTCGCGCGCGGCGATCTGCCCCGCTGGCTCACCGCCCTCGCGCGCAGCGGTCAGGCTGCGGCGGTGGCTGACGAGCATCCGCCGAAACACTGGTGCTGCGCTCTGCTTCGGTTGCGCGTGCCCGCACCCGAGGCACACCAACCCGCGGGCGCAGTGCTCGCCGGTAGGGAGCGCGCAGAGGTGGGTGCCCATGTCGCGCATCCCGCAGCTGGCTTGGAACTCGGCCCATTCCTCGGCGGTCGGGTTGTGCAGCGCGGCGGTGCCGTGATGGTCGACGTAGACGGCACGGACGGTCTTGCGGTACTCCTCGACCAGCGTTGAGGGGTAGAGCTTGGCGTAGACCATCACCGTGTCCAATGACGCGTGCCCGAGCAGCGCCTGGATCACGTGCACCGGCGTGTTGTTGTTCAGATGCTCGGACGCGAACGCGCGCCGGCAGTCGTGCGGGCGCACGATCAACTCCGAACCGTCCGCGCGGCGCAGCTCCGCGAACCGTGAGAGCCTGGCGAGGCGGGTGCGGATCGCCGCGAACGCGAGGGGGCTCGGGTGCCGGCAGCCCTGCAGCAGGTACGGCGCGCGCGGCAGCGCGCGCTTCTCGCTGGCGTCGTAGTGGTCGCAGTCGGGCACCCGGTCGGTGCCGTAGAACGCCTTGACGTGCCGGATGGTCTCCGCGATCACCCGCCCGAGACCGTCGCCGATCGGGATCACCCGCGCTCGGTCGAACTTGGACGGTTTGACGTGCAGCATGTAGTAGGTCCGCCCGTCCGGATGGCGGCGGCGCAGCACATCGAGCGTGGTCAGCTCGCTCGCCTCCTCGATCCGCAGCCCGCTCTGCAAGAGCAGCTCGAGCACCGCCCAATCCCAGAACGCCTCCGTCTCAGCGATCCGTCCCGCCCTGGCGTGCGGCGCGGCCGCGAGCGCATGCTCGGCGTCGTCCCAGCGGCGGATCGCGAGCGCGCGCATTTTCGGGATCTCCCGCTCGAGATCGATCACCTTCTCGGCGGCCTGCGCCTGCGCGCGGCGCCGGATCTTCTCGAACCCGATGTTCTTGAGGTCGTGACGCTCGAGCGGCACGGCGGCTGGTGCGTGCTGCGCAAACGGCGAGCCTTCCTCGGCGCCCCAGGTGCACACGTCGGCGAAGAAGCAGCGGATGTTCGTCAGCCACTGCATCGCGGTCGAGCGGTCCTCCCGCTCGCCAGCCCGTGGGGCGCGCTGGACGCGGCGGGCGAGCTCGATCGCTTCGGGAATGTACGCGCGCGCGTGCGCGGGACGGATCTCCGAGCAGCCGCCGACCTCGGGGAAGCGCTCGTCGATGAAGCACCAGAAGTGCTCAAGCGAGTTGTGCTTGTGACGCGTCGTCGCGTAGATGTCGGAGATCCGCTCCTGGTACGCCTCGAGGTACAGGACGTGAGCGGGTCGGAAGCGCTCCGGGATCCGCGAGCGCTCGGCCAACTCGGCAGGTGTGAGCCTGCGGCTGCGCATCCGCCGTGCCGCGCCCCGCAACGGCGTTCTCCCAAGCACCCCGAGCGAACACAGTGCCGCGTCGAGCACGTCGCTGCCGGACCCGACCACGACCGGCACCGCCCGCAGGTCCTCATCGGTGATCTGCTCAAGCGAGCTATACCCGCCGACCATCAAGATCCGAAGCCCGTTCTTCAGCGCCTTGTCCCGCAACGCCATCGTCGCCCAAGCCACGCCGTCGAGCGCCGGCGTCAGCCGGCTGACCGCTGTCTGTAAAGGCGCCTCGGGGGGTAGCCGTTTCACCCACGCGCGGGTGTAGGTGCACTCCAGAAACGACCAGCTCGGGCGGGCGGCCTGGGAGATCATCAGCGCGCACACCCCGAGCGTCCATCGATCGTGAGGAGCGCGGCCGACGCCGCGCAGCCAATCCGGCCACACCCGCCACTCAAACGCCGACCATCGCTCCTGCAGCGTGTCACCCGGCAGACCGTCCAGCAGCACGCGCAGCTCCCGCATCGAGAGCCTCATCTTCGACTGATTCGTCCGATCCAACACCAGCCGATCGACCAGCGGCTCCAGCGCAGCCAGCAGTGCGTCGCCGTCATGGGGGCGGTCCGCCAGCTCTGGGAACGCGCAAGGCAAGCTCACCGCCGATGCTCCTCGCCCAGCCCGCCATCCGCGGCCGCGTCGAGCTCGGCCAGCGTCGAGGGGGCATACGGAAACACATGCCCACCGGTCGTGCCAGGGCCAGGCTTCGTCGCCGCGCGTAGATCGAACAAGTCCCGAGCCTGCTCGACGGCGGCGACCATCGCCTGCTCGTCCACGTGCGAGTAGGTGTCCGCGGTCGTGGAGATGTGCGCGTGACCCAGCATCTCCTGAGCGACTTTCAACCCGGCGACATCGACGACCGCCTGCGCGAGCGCGTGCCGGAACATGTGTGCCGTCACGTGGACACCCACCTTGCGGCACAGATGCCGCAGCGACTGCTCGAAGGCGGAATAGGTCAGCGGGCTCCCGTGCCCGCGGCGGAACATCACCCACGCCGGATCGTCCGGGCCGCCGAGCCCGCGCTCCTGCCCGAGATAGCGGGCGAACGCCGGCCAGAAGTCATCGCTCACCGGCACGCGATGCTCATCCCGCGCTCCCTTCAGCCGCACCACGATCGTGCCCGACCGACGATCAAGATCACCCAGCCGCATCCCGAGGATGCCGTGCTCGCCGTGCATCGCGCTCCAATCCCCGATCCGCTGACCTGAGCGCCACAGCAATGTCAACAGCGCGCGATCCCGCTCCGAGCAGGCCGCGTCGAGCAACCGGACCGCGACCTCGGGCTCGACCCGTCGCGGCAGCCGCCGTGGAACGCGCTGGCGATACTCGCCGCGTCGGCCGCGCCGGATCAAATCCCGTCCCGGCATGCCATGAGACCCCTCCATCGCCGAGCGCCCGTTCGGCACCGGACACAACCGATCACCCCACGCCCCGAACCCGCGATCGCGGTCGCGCCGCTCGAGGAACTCGAAGAACGACGCCAACACGCACAGCCGGTGATTCACCGTCCGCGGCTGGCGCCCGAGCACGAGGCCATCCTCGCGGCCGTCCCTGAACGCGACGACGTAGTCGCCGACGACCCGCCGGTCGACATCGAGGAGCCCAATCCCGTGCCGATCGATCCAGCCCAGGAAATGCGCCAACCCCAACGCGTACGTCCGCTGCGTATACGACCCGCGGCCGCAGCACGCCAACCACCACAGGAACTCGCTCGCCTCGCCCGCGCCGACACCCGGACCGATCACCGAGAACCGGGAGCCGGACCGGCCCGTCACACCCAGGTCGACCTCAACCGCGAACGCTCCCGCCACGCCAACCAGCCTCTCCGTCGCCGCTGACGCACAAGCTACGTATCCGGTCGGTCGAATCACGAGACAAGCGCAAGACCAGGTGCAAGAGCTGCCGCCGCCGGCGACCCCCGCGCCGCTCGAGGCGCCGATCGCCGAGATCCGCGGCGACAGCCACGACGAGCTGCTGCCCCGCCTCGCCCAGCTGAGCGCCGAGCTCGGCTACGCATTCACCGTTGGCGACGCCGGCCCGGCCGACGGCCAGTGCAACACCAAGGTCAAGACGATCGTCGTTGCCGAGCGCCTGGACCCCAACGCCCGCGTGGTGGCCGGGATCCACGAGCTCGCGCACGCGCTCGTCGCCGATGACGACAACGCCCCTAAGCTCACCTACGCCCAGGGCGAGCTGATCGCCGAGTCGGTTGCCTGGTGCTGCTGTCAAGCCGTCGGGCTGGACTCGAGCGCCAACAGCATCCCGTACCTTGCGAGCTGGGCCGAGAGCGCCGATATCGACGTGCTCGAGCAGACCGCCGCGCTCACCAGCCGCCTCGCCGACCGCATCGAAACCGCACTCATCCCCGCCGTCGAGCGTGAGCTTGCCGTCGCGTTGGAGCACCCCTCAGGGCCTGGCTGCCAGATCCTTCGATAGCTGCGCGGCCGCGGCGACCAGTGCGGGGGTACCGTCGTGCGCTCCACCGCCGGTGAGCCCGAGCGCAGCGACGACATGGCGGCGCTCTACCACGGCGGCGGCGACGGCCGGCTCCGCGGTCTGGTGAACATCGACAGACGAGAACGACCGCAGTTCGGCGCGGCCTCGGAGCACGTGTCCCGCTGCGCTTGAGGATGCTGGGCCAACGTCGCATAGGACCGAAACCATCCGGCAGCCGGCCCGCGCCTCGGCGTGGACCGCGCACACGACTTGCTCGTCGTAACCCGGGATCCACAGGTGCGCGACGCAGGAGGTGTCCTGCGCGAGCTGGGCGACGCACGGTGCGGCGGCTTGCACCAAAGGCGAGCGGTCGAGCATCTGCCGGCCGAGAGCGGCCAGGCGCAGCGTCGCGTGGTAGCGACGCCGGTGGCCGTGCTCCTGGGTGACGAAGCCTTCGAGCGCCAGGCGCTGAAGCAACCGGCGAGCGGTCCGATCGCTCACGTAGATGCTGTCCGCAAGCTCCGGTGCCGACAGGGCCATGAACGCCAAGCACTCGAGTGCCCGGACGGTGTTCAGCGTGCCGTACGCACGGAGCGGTTCGGGGGCCTCTCGTTTGCCGCTCACTCCCGCGAGCCTAAGCCGAGGACCCGCCTCGGTCCGTGGGCCATACCCCAACAATTACTTGCACGTGGCGGCCACGAAACGCCTGCGCGGTGGTCGATTGCCACCGAACCGGCGGTCAGCGGGTACGGAGCCAGTTGCCGACGAGCTCGTCGACGCGGCGCAGCCCATAGCGCTCTGAGAGCTCGATCAGGGCCTCGGCGCCGGCGCCCGCGGCGGGCCCGGGCAGCGCGGCGAGCGCGGCCAGCGTGAGCTGGGCGTCGACGAGCGGCAGACGGTGCTCGAGCACCAGGCGCCCGCCCCAGCGCGCCGCCGCCCGTGGGAACGTCTCGGGCTCGCGGTCGAGCAGCACCAGCAGGATCGCCAGGGCGTCCTCCAGCGAGACGGGACCAGGCAGCTCGGCGACGATCGCGCGGATCTGCATCGCCGACGCGCGCGGGTTGGCGATCGCGCGATGCAGACGGGTGATCGCGCTTCCGTCAGAAGTCATGGCGAACGCATGTTCGCACGAGGGCGGCGGGGGGAGAGCAGGAACAGACGGAGCCAGCCTGGCGTCGGGGGTGGCGGGACAGCCCCTCAAACCCTGGCCCGCCGGCTTGGCTGTCAAGCGATTGGAGGCCCGCTCGCCCAGGGGCTCGCGTACGGCGGGTCGTCATTACCAATCGCTTGACAGCACGGCGCCTCAAGGCGGGCCCAGGGTCGGGACATGCCCGCCACCCCCACCACCCACAGGAGGCCCACCGTGGCCAGCAAACCCACACCCCGGCAGCTGCGCTACCTCAGAAGCCTCGCCGAGCGCACCGGCCAGACGTTCACGTACCCCGGCACGTTCGCTGAGGCCAGCCACGAGATCGAGCGGCTCGAGCAGGTCCGCCCCGACAGCCGCGCCGAGCGGCGCATCGAGCGCAAGCAGATCGCCGACCAGCTCGCCGCCGGCCCCGCCGACAACGCCCGGGTCCGCGACGACGAGATCTCCGGCCACGGCAGCTCGGCCACCTGGGCGCACAACCGCCACCAAGAGCCCGAGCCAACCTCAGACCGACGGCGCCCACGCGCACGACCCCGGTCGTCGGCAAGCACACCGAGCTCGCCCGCTACACCGTCGCCGAAGGCGAGCGGATCGTCTACGGCCAGCGCATCGACGGCGTCGTGCGCTTCCTGCCGGAGGAGCCTGTCGTTCTCGACTCCGCATTGGGATCCAGCGAGAACAGCGGGTGTTGTCCTCGTGAGCCACTCCAAGAGGACGGAAGCCCGAGCGCCGCACGACGGGAACGAGCAAACGACGATGGCGGATCAGCGGAGGCAGCCGACGCCGCGACGACCCGGCGCGGTCGCACCGGCCCCCGCGTGGAGCTGGCGAGGTACTCGGTAACTGCCGGTAATCGAGTGCTATATGGCCAGCGGGTTGACGGGGTTGTGAGGCTGACCGACGTGCCGCTGGAAGCTGGAGGTCGTGCATACCTCGTCGAACGCGGGCTCGAAGAAGAGGGGTCGAGCGCGAACGCCGCGTTGCAGGCGTTGCTCGCGGACTATCTGCGCCAGGCCAGCGTTCTCGACGCAGTGCCGATGGCCGCAGGTCACGGCCGAAGGTAGGCGGCGAGGGCTCGTCGATGCCCTGGGCCTGGATCCTCGGCCGTTGCTGCCGGAGCCGTTACGGATCGGACGTCTCGATGATCGGTTGCCGGCTTGCTCACGCTGCCGGAATGCACCACGAGAGGCAAACGGCATTCGACCGCGACCGCGTGATCGCAATCGTGGCAAAGGGCTATCTATCTAACTCAGGCTGAGCACGACGACATGGGCGATTCGCGCGTCGGCCTGAGAGCTCGCGTCCCGCCCTCTCGCGCGGGCCACACGGCGACCGGTGCTCGGTTTGCCTTGACCGAGGGTCGGCTGCTCACCACGGCCGTCAACCTGACTCAAATAGATAGCCTCCTCGTGGCAAAGCGCGCGTCCCGCCGGCCGACCCGCGACGGTCTCGGGTGGACGAAGCGATCGTGAAGGTTCCAACCGAAGGCGCACCTGTCCGTGGCCTTCGCCCAAGGGCAGGCGGATGGTGTTCGCCTCGGCGCGGGCGGTGATCTGGCGGATGACGCCGGGCTGATGTTGGCCGAGGTGAGCGTAGCCTTCCCCGCCAGAGCTGACGGGGCGGGCTCATCGAGCGGAGCTGGCCGGCTTTCTGGGCGCACTGGAGCGTCGCTTGGAGCAGACGGGTGAGGCCGGCACAGGTGGGAACGATGGTCTCAACTGGCCCCACTGCGATGGTCTGAACTGGCCCCACCTCCGTCCGATGGGCGGCCGACTGTTCGAGCTTTGTCGAGCTCGAGCGGGAGGCGCCAGAAGGAATGGGATCGAGGGTGGAGCAGTTCGAGCAGATCAGACGCGATCGTGATCGGGAGGGGCTCTCGATCCGGGGGTTGGCGGCCCGGCATGGGGTGCATCGCCGGACGGTGAAGCAGGCGTTGGCGTCGCCGGTGCCGCCGGCGAAGCGCTCGCCGGTGGGCAGGCCGGCGCCGAAGTTGGGGCCGTATTGGGCGGTGATCGACGGGTGGCTGCTGGCGGATCGGGACGCGCCACCGAAGCAGCGGCATACCGCTAAGCGGATCTGGCGGCGGCTGGTTGATGAGCACGGTGCCGATGTCGCTGAGGTCACGGTCCGTCAGCACGTCAGGTTGCGCAAGCGCGAGTTGGGGTGGCCGGTCGGGGAGGTGTTCGTGCCGCAGGTTCATGCGCCGGGCGTGGAGGCGGAGGTGGATTGGGGCGAGGCGCTGGTGGTGCTCGGCGGGGTGTTGGTGAAGGTGCATCTGTTCGTGATGCGCGCGTCGTTCTCCGGGGCGGCGTTCTGTCAGGCGTCGCTGGTGGAGACCCAGCAGGCGTTCCTGGAGCTGCATGTGCAGGCGTTCGAGTGGTTCGGCGGCGTGTTTGAGAAGGTCCGGTTCGAATATGTGCCCGGGCACATATTCGAACTTCTGTGCCCAACTCGGTTATGTGCCCGCCCGGGTCAACGCGGCTTGTGATCACGGCGGTCGGCGGTGTCGTTGTCCCCGAATCGGGCACATAACGGTCAGAGCGAGGCGAGCCAGTTCAGCAGTGTCTCGTCGGTGCGCCAGATTGGGTTGGTGCGGTGTCCCTCCGAGACACTCGGAGGTTCGGTCACGAGCAGGGCTGCCTGTTTGGCTTTGGTGTTGATCTCGGCGTATCGGTTGGTGGTGGTGAGGTCGGCGTGTCCGAGCCAGCCGCGGATGACGTTGACCTCGACCTCGGCTTCGAGCAGGTGGACGGCGGCCGTGTGCCGGAAGGTGTGCGGGCTGACGCGGCGGCCGGTTCTCGGGTCGTCGAGATTGGCGGCGTGACGGCGGACGATCTTGTAGATGCCGTAGCGGGTGAGCGGCTGACCACGGGCGGTGAATACCGCAGCCTGCGGTGTGGTCGCGGTGTGTTCGGACTCGAGCAGCTGCTCGATGGTGCGGGCGGTTTGTTGCCAGAGCGGGCAGGTCCGCCACTTGTCGCCTTTGCCGTGCAGGCGCACGGTCGGATGCTCGTGCAGGTCGAGGTTTCCCGCGCGGAGGTCAGCGGCTTCTTGGACACGGGCGCCGGTGTTGTAGAGGAACAGCAAGAGCGCGCGGTCACGCAGCGCGTGCCGCCCCTGGCTGGGTAGTCCTTGCAGCAGCTGTTGGACTTCGTCGCGTTCCAGGAACCGGGTCTCCGGCGGCGGGACGCGTTTGCTGGGGATCGCGGCGACCTGCTGGCAGACGATCAGCATCTCGGGTGAGCGGGTCGCGGTGTACTCGAACAGGGTGTGGATCACGGCAAGCCGCTGGTTGCGGGTGCGGATGTGGTTGCCGCGGTCCTCTTCGAGATGGCGCAGGAATCCGACGATCCGCTCGAACGTGAGATCCCCGAGCGTTAGCTTGGTGATCTTCGAGCGCTTATCGGCCGCGACGTGGATGATCAGCAGCCGGATCGTGTCGCGGTAGCTACGCACCGACGCCGGGCGCAGCCCCTTGACCGTGATCAGATGGTCGGCGAAGAACGAGTGCAGCAGTAGCCCGAGCGGCGCGTTCGGGCTCATCGTCCTGCCTCCGGCGATTGCGTCCACGCTGGTTCGGCGAACCGCTCGAAGCGACGGTTGGCCTCGTCCAGGAGCGCCGGGGTGATCGTCAGGTAGACGGCGGTCGAGGCCGGCGCGACGTGACCCATGAACGTCGAGAGCTGATGCAGTCGGGCCGCTGGGTCCAGCCCCTCGCGATACCAACGCAACAGACACCCGACAGCGAAGCTGTGACGCAGGCTATGCAACGTCGGTGGTGAGACCCCGTCGGGCACCGGCAGCTCGAGCGCGAGCACGAGCCGGTGGAACGTCTGGCTGGCGGTGCAGGGATGCACAGGGATCGTGCCGTCGAACGTGAACAGCGGCTCCTGGCCGCCGCTGGCGCCGCTGTGGTGTCGGCGCTCGAGCTGGTCTGCGACCAGCTCGGCGATCCGCGGGCCGTGCGGAACCAGCCTGCTCTTCCCAAACTTCCCGCCCTTCACGACGAGCAGATCACGGGCCGTGTTGACATCACCGATCCGCAGGCCGCACGCCTCGCCGGCGCGCAGCCCGAGCCCGTAGCAGAGCGCGAACAGCGTCCGATAGGTCACGCCCCGCTGCAGCGCCCGTGGATTGTCCGGCAGCGCGCCGGCTGCGTCCAGCAGCCGGCGGGCCTGGACTGGGTCGAACAGGAACGGGATCCGGGTGGAGGTCACCCGCCGCCTGCGAGTCCGTAACGGCGAGAGCGTGAGCAGCTGCTGGCTGACCGCCCAATCGAGCAAGCAGCCGACGACGCCGAGTAGATGGTTAAAGGAACGCGGGCGCTGACGGGGCCTGGAGGCCAGGAACCCGTCCAGCAGCGCCGGGGTGAGATCGTCCAGGCAGACCGCGCCGTGCTCGGCGGCGAACCGGACCAGCAGCCGCAGCTCGCGCTGCTCGCTCACGTACTTGCGACCCAGTGCGCGCTTGTGCGCGATGAACCGCTCGACGGCCAGCTCGATGCTCTCACTGTGGCTCATGAGAGGACCTCCTCGCCATCCCCGAGCGCGACCTGGCGCAGCGGCTCGACCGCGACCTTCGCGTAGATTTCCGTGGACTGCGCCGAGCGGTGCCCGACGAAGTCACCGATCGTCTTCAGCGCGAAGTCAGCATCGACGAGCCGCTGCACACACGTGTGTCTGAGCGTGTGCGACCCGGGCCTGGGGACGTCGATCCCTGCCTTGCGGAGGTAGTGCGCCGCGCGGATGGAGACCGCCGCGTGCCCGATCGGCTCGATCGGCGCGAGCGCCCGGAAGAACACGCGCCGGCTGCTGGTCTGCGGCCGGCCGTGACGCAGGTACTCGACTAGCGCCTCCCCGACCGACCCGGTCAGCGGGAACGCTGTCGAGTGCCCGGCCTTGCGCTCAGGCACCCTGAGCCGCTCACGCCTCCAGTCGATGTCATCCAACGTCAACGAGGCGACCTCACGGCTGCGCAGCCCATAGCTGACCAGCAACAGCAGGATCGCCCAATCACGCTTGCCGACCGGGGAGCGTTGATCAACCCCGGCGAGCACACGTCCGACCTCTTCCCACGTGATCGACCGTGGGACGCTGGAGAGCCGGTAGGCCTGCGGCCACTCCATAACGCCGCTCAGATCGCTCGCGAGCACCCCCTCGCGGTGCGCGTAGCGCAAGAACACGCGCAACACCCCACAACCGTCACGCACGGTCGATTTCGCCAGCCCGACGCCAGCGCGCTCGGCGGTGAACGCGCTCAAGATCGCCGGCGAGAGCTCCGAGAGACGCGCGACCCCGATCCGCTCCAGATAGGACTCAAAGCGAACCAGGTGATGCTGGTAGCTATCGAGCGACGCGGGCCGAAGACCCCGCTCACCAGCCAGATACCCGAAGAACCCCGGGAGCGCGTCAGCGAACGGCACCGGACGAGACCGCCGGCCGCGACCCACAAAACCCGGGATCGCCAGCCGCAACATCTGCTCCACCGGACCACGGATTTCCTCCACGAACCGCTCGTGCGCGTCAAGACGCCGAGTCCGGCGCTGACGCTCGACCACGAACGCATCGACATGAACCGGCAGATCCCCAACAACCTGAGCGCCACGCGCACGACCGAACTCCGCGAACTCGACCAGCAACGGCACCCGCCGCAACACCGACCTCGACGAGTAGCCCTGCTCAGCCAACCAGACGACATACCGCTCGATCTCCGGGCCGATCCACGATTCCCTGATCCGATCGACCGTCTGCGGCCTGACGAAATACGACTCCAGCATCAGCGACAACCTCCTCGCAAATAGATAGGTGGAGGAAACACGTGAGCTGGAACGCCAGCGTTATGTGGCCAGCAACGACGAGAAACCCACGCCAATCGCCGTATTTGCGGGAACTACTTCAACCGCGGCCACATAACCGAGTTGGGAACAGAAGTTCGACAACCTGCGGTCGGCGGTGAAGAAGGTGTTGAAGGGCCGCCGGCGGGTCGAGACGGACCGCTTCGTCGCGTTGCGCTCGCACTACTTGTTCGTGTCGCAGTTCACGACCCCGGGGCTTGAAGGCGCGCATGAGAAGGGTGGCGTCGAGGGCGAAGTTGGCCGCTACCGCCGGAACCATCTCGTGCCGGTCCCCGAGTTGCGCGATCTCGCCGAGCTCAACACATTGCTGCTGGCGGGTTGCGAGCAGGACCTCGGCCGGCGGATCGATGGGCGGCCGTTGACGGTCGCTGAGGCGTGGGCGAGCGAGCGGCCGCTGCTGCGCGAGTTGCCGGCTGAGCCGTTCGACGCGTGCGAGACCGCGGTGCCGAGGGTGGACGCGAAAGCGCTGGTCACGATCCGGCAGAACCGTTACTCGGTGCCGGTCGCGCTGGCGGGGTTGAAGGTCAGCGCGAGGATCGGCGCGCGGGAGATCACGATCAACCACACAGGGCGCGTGGTCGCCCGCCACGAGCGGCTGCACGGCAAGTTCGGGACTAGCGCCCAGCTCGATCACTACCTCGAGCTGCTCGCCCACAAGCCTGGCGGGCTGGAGCACTCCGTTGCGCTCGCACAGGAGCGCGACCGCGGCGCGTGGCCTGAGTGCTTCGACGCTCTGTGGGCTGGACTGACTGATCGTTACGGACGCTCGGACGCCGCCCGGCAGATGGTCGACGTGCTGCTGCTCTGCCGCGAGCACGGGCCTGACCGTGTCGCGCTGGCGGTCCGCGGCGCGCTCGCTGCGGGAGCGATCGACGGTCGCGCGGTCGCGGTTCTCGCCCGCCGCGCAGTGAGCACCGGGCGAGCAGCGCCGGCGCCGCTCACCGGCCTGGACGCGCGGCTGGCTGCGCACGATCGGCCCGCGCCGGACGACCTCGCCGACTACGACCAGCTGCACGAGAACGAGGCGGGACGATGATCGGGCCCGAGCCGTACTGCGCGCTGGAAGCGTTCATCGAGCCCAACCAGCTGGACCGCACAGGCGACCTGGCGCCCCGCCAGCTCATCACCGTGATGATGACCGACGGGATGATGGGACTCGCGCCCGCGGTCTGCGCGCTCACCAGCACCGAAGCACGCAGCCTCGCGTTCGAGCTGCTCAGCACGGCCGAGCACGCCGAGTGGCTGACCCGCGTCCGGGAGAACGACCGATGAGCGCCCCACGCAACCCGAACACCGCAGCGCTGGAAGCGCTGATCGAGGCACACGCGATCGAGCTCAAGCTCCCGACTGTGCGCCGCCGCTTCCGAGCGCTCGCGGTCGAAGCGCTCCGCGAGCAGCAGACCCCGATCGCGTACCTTGCCGCTTTGCTGGAGGCGGAGATGGCTGAGCGCGCTGAGCGGCGCGAGAAGCGCCGGCTGATCGACGCCCGGTTCCCGCAGATCAAACGCCTGGAGGACTTCCGCTTCCCCGACAACCCCAAGGTCCCGCAAGCCACGATCGCCGCCCTCGCGGAGGGATCGTGGATCGATGACCGCGAGAGCGTGATCTTCATCGGCGACTCAGGGACCGGCAAAACGATGCTCGCCACAGCGTTGGCGGTCTGCGCCTGCCACCAAGGACGCCGCGTCCGCTTCACGACACTCGCCGCCCTCGCGAACGAGCTCCAGGAGGCCCAAAGCAACCGTGAGCTCGCCCGGGTCGTTGGACGCTACGCCCGCACCGAGCTCGTCGTGCTCGATGAACTCGGCTACCTGGCGTTGCCCGACGGCGCCGCCGAGCTCGTCTTCGAAGTGCTATCCGAGCGACACGAACGCGGCAGCCTGATCGTGACGACCAACCTGCCGTTCGGAGAGTGGACGAAGGTGTTCCCCGACCCGAGACTCGCGAAGGCCGTAGTCGACCGGCTCACACACCGCGCGCACATCATCGACACCGGCAACGAGAGCTGGCGCTTCCGCCACGGCCTCGAACGCCAAGGACGCAAACGAGCATGACCCCCCGCCCGGAAACCGCGCCCGCGGCTATCGCCACTCAGGCACTCGCCCTACGGGCTCGGCCCTCGCGACGACAGCCGCGGCATGTCATCAGACCGGGCAATCAGGCAACATCAACACCAACAACAACCGACGCCAGGTGGAGCCACTTCAAGCCATCGCGCCGGGGCCAGTGCAAGCCATCGTTTTCAATAACGCTTCGCCCGGCTGTCCAGCACCTCGGGCAGGCTTGGGGTTCTGATGCTCGACCGTATCGCGGAACGGCGTCGCGCGGCGCAACTCGCGCGCCACTACCAAGACCAGGAGCGTCTGTCGATCGCCGAGATCGCTCGTCGGCTGGGACGCGCAGAAGCAACCATCAAGGCGTATCTCTACGATCCGACAGGCGATAAGGCACGCGCGGTCAAGGCGCGCTACCGGGGAGTTTGCCGCGGCTGCGGGGCGCCCACCGCGCCACGGAACGGCAAGGGCGATGCCTACGCATATTGCAAACGCTGCCATCCCGGCGCGATCGCGCCGCAATGGACACGAGAACGGGTTCGCGAAGCGATGCGCGCATGGCAAGCGCGCTACGGCGCTGCGCCGTCCTCGTATGACTGGTCGCGCACGCACGCACGCCGGCGCGGCGGCGAAGCGCTCAAACGACTACACGCCGCAGAATGGCCCGCACCGTCCACCGTCACCGATCTGTACGGCAGCTGGGCGGCGGCGCGCGCCGACGCCTTCGTCGGCGCCTGAACGCCCGGGCCATAATGCCGTTGTTACACGGATCCTCGCTTTGCGCTTGGTCATCTGTGAACGCGGGCGCCGACGGTCGCCGCACACGCCACGGTCACTCGTCGCTGCAGCAGCAACGCGGGCGTCGGCGCTCGGTGACTGCTGGGCCTGGAGGAGCGACAGCGAGGTGTGCTTGCCGGTCGCCGCGGATCGGGCCGCCGGCAAGCACCTCGACGACTCCCGCAACCGCGGCAAAGGAGGGCAGCCGGTGTGGACGATCACAACGCCGGACTGTCGAGGGCGTGGAGATGCGCACCTTTGGCGACGAGCAGGGAGCTTAAGGTTTCGGACGAGAGACCTCTCGGCGAAGGCGGTCTCAGGCTGTCGCCGCACCATCCGAGAGAGTCAGCGATTCGCTGACGAACGAGGTGAGGTGTGGAGATGCCGAGGGGTCACTATCTGGCCGAGGCTGTGAAGGACGCGATCTGGGTGCTGCGGGTGGAGGGGGTCAGCGAGGCCGAGATCGGCCGGCGGCTGGGTGTGCCGAAGCGGACGGTGAGTAAGTACTTGCAGAGGGTGGGAGGGATCCGGCCGAGGCCCCGTCGTCGGGCTGAGCGATGCCTGACGCTCGCGGAGCGTGAGGAGATCTCGCGTGGGATAGCTCGAGGTGAATCAGCCCGCGCTATCGGTCGTACCCTCGGTCGTTCGCACACCACGGTCTCGCGCGAGATCAATCGTTGCGGCGGCCGTGGGCGCTATCGCGCGCACACGGCAGAGCGGGCGGCGTGGTCGCGGGCCAGGCGGCCGCGAGCGACGAAGCTCGAGCTGTGTTGCGAGTTGCGTGAGGTTGTGGTCGAGCGGCTCGGGCAGGATCACTCCCCGCAGCAGATCTCGGGCTGGCTGCGGCTCTCATACCCCGACAATGAGCAGATGCAGGTCTCGCACGAGACGATCTATCGCGCGTTGTACGTGCAGGCGCGTGGGTCGTTGCGGCGCGAGCTGACCCGGCATCTGCGGACCGGGCGTCAGAAGCGCTTCGCCCGAACACACTCCAACCGTGGGCAGGGCCCGGGCTGCATCGCGGGGATGGTGATGATCTCCGAGCGTCCACCGGAGGTGGCCGACCGTGCCGTCCCTGGCCACTGGGATGGCGACTTGCTGATGGGGACGCGCGACTCGGCGATCGCGACCTTGGTCGAGCGCCAGACGCGCTATTGCCAGCTCGTCGCGCTGCCCGACGGGACCAACGCCGAGCCGGTCTGCGAAGCGCTCAAGACCAGCATCAAGACGCTGCCGGTTCAGCTGCGACGCTCGCTTACCTGGGACCAGGGAAAGGAGATGGCGGAGCACAGACGGTTCAGCGTCGAGACTGGCGTCGAGGTCTACTTCTGCGATCCCCGAAGTCCGTGGCAGCGAGGGTCCAACGAGAACACGAACGGTCTCCTTCGTCAGTACTTCCCGAAAGGCAAGAGCCTCGCCGGAGTGACCCAGACACAGCTCGACGAGGTCGCCCGCAAACTGAACGACCGGCCCCGCCAGACGCTCGGGTTCCGGACCCCCGCCGAGAAACTCACCGACCTGATCGACGGGGTCTCACACACGGACCCGTCCGAGCGCTGATCTCGGGTAGCCGGGACGGTTACCCGTCCCGGCTCCCACAGAACCGTACGTACGCTGTTCGTATACGGCTCCTCGGGACGGCGGGTTGCTACCCCCGCCGCCGGCCGGTTTGCGACCTCGAAGTCATCCCCATAGCGCCAGCTGTGGCGAGACGGGGGCGGCGATGTGCTGGTGCGCCCGACGGTGCAGGCCGACTACAGACACAAGCCCGCGCTTAGCGAAGTACGCATTGCGCAGGCCCTGGTCGACCGCGTGGCAGTGGCTCAGCGCCCACCAGGACCGGCGGCCCTGATAGATCTGATGCCACACCGCCCGCGGGTTAACACCGAGCGCGACGAGGCGCTTGGCGATCGTGCGCTTGCGTTTCCAGTGGCGCAGAATGATCGCGCGCAACCGCCGCCGGATATGGGCGTCGATCTTGCGCATCATCTGCATCTCCTCGACGGAGGCGATCCCGAAGAAGCCATGCCATCCGCCCAGCCACGCGTTGATCGGGGCGATGCAGTCAGCAAGACTGCGTCCCCAGTTGCGCGGCGTGAGCTGGCGAACGCGTGCCATCGCGTTGCGCTTGGTGCGCTCCGACAACAGCACTTCCACGACCCCGGTCTGCGGGTCTAATCGCAGCCGAAAGCCGAGGAAGTGGCGATCCTCGGGTCGGGCGACAGCAGACTTGGCCTCGTTCACCTTCAGCCGCAAACGACCCTGGATGAACTCGGTCAGGCTGACCATCACCCGCTGCCCCGCCCGCTCGCTACGCACGTACACCTTCGCGTCGTCTGCATAGCGAACGAACCTGTGACCACGCCGAGCGAGCTCTTGGTCGAACTCGTCCAGCACGACGTTCGAAAGTAACGGTGAGAGGGGACCGCCTTGCGGCACGCCCTGCTCGCTGTCGATCACGACACCGTCCGGCAATACGACCTTGGCCTTCAGCATCCGTCCGATCAGCCCGAGCAGCCGCCGATCGCTAACGCGCTCGGCGAGCTTGGCGGCAAGCCGCTGGTGGCAGACGAGATCGAAGAACTTCTCCAAATCAAGATCTACACACCACTCATAGCCGTCCTCGACATGCGTCTTGGCCTCGGCGATCGCCGTGTGGCAACTCCGTCCGGGTCGAAACCCGTGGCTCGAGGGGTGAAACGTCGGCTCCCACAGCGGTTCGAGCACCTGCCGCACAGCCTCCTGGACCACCCTGTCGATCACGTCGGGAATCCCCAACCCGCGCTGCCCACCCCCCGCCTTCGGGATATACCTCCGGCGGATCACGCCGGGTCGATACGTCCCATCAAGCAGGTCGGCTTGCAGCCTGGGCAGCACGACCGGCCACTGCTCGCACAGCGCCTCGATCGTCTGCCCATCCGGACCGGGAGCGCCCTTGTTCGACGCCACCTTCAACAACGCACTGGTCAATCGCTTGGCGACCTCCTCCATCGTCGCAGGCGCTGGCGTCCCCGTCGTGCCGATCGCCTTCGGCGCTCCCGCCCGGACGGCCCCAAGCCGGTCCCGGGTCTTCCTGCGGGTGGCCCCTTTCGGGTTTTCTGCTGTCGCGATCGGCAGGCTGAGCTGCACCGCCGTTTCTTCGACCGGGATCGCCTTCCCTTGCCCGCCAGGACCCGACCCGGCGCGCTCAGCAGCCATTACAGCCGCCTTCCGGTACTACGCGATCCTCGGACTTCTGCTGGGCCATCAGCCGTCGTCCTCTTCGTCCTCCGGCCTACCGGCCAACCCGGCCGGGACCCAGCAGATCTCCCTGGGTGAAACGCTGAGATTTCATCGTGACCGCGTCGCCACTACGCCCCCGGATTCAGCAATAGGAATCGGGCATCGCCGCTAGAGGCCGGCTCGCCCCTCCGAGGAACGCCTTACGGCGCTTCACTTTCGTTCGCCACCACGACGCATCTACGGCCTCCTTCAGACCCGCCCTCACGGAAGCCCCGCAGCGCCAAACCTGGCCGCACTGGGACCGCCCGGTCAATTCCGGGCCGCGCCCTTGCCTTCGATGTTGGATTCCCCCTATCGGGCTCCAGAACAGGACTTCCACCTCCGATCTCAACGTCCGTGCCAGGCACACCTCGCTTCGGCCTACGGCCTCCGCTCGACAGCGCCCGGACGGAATGACACGATCCGCCACGTCAGGGATGGTGCACTCACCGGTTGAGGCCAAGAATGAAAGCGCGTCTGCGGATCGCCGGCGCCGCACGCCGCCGCGCGTATACGCGGGAAATGGAAAGCGGGTCTTTCGGCCCGACGGTTGTCCCGATGAGCCGGTCGACGATCCGGTGAGACGCGCTGCTGGCGAATACGAGGTGCGTTGCCATTTGGGCCTCGAGACACGCATTCATGTGCAGCCGCGGGTCTCAGGGCAGCCGTTCGTATAGCTCCCGCGAGTGCGAATGTTCAGCGGGGGGGTCTACTGCGACGCAGCCTCAGCGGCCGCACGCCGGATCCGCTCGCGCGTCGGTGTGTTCGGTGGTGGATCCTCAGGTTCATGCGGTCGTCGCAACACTCGCTGATTGGAGTTGTTGTTGATGCTATTTAGTAGTCGCATGATTTCTGAGGTTGTGCAGCCGTTTTGGGCCGCGTTACAGCGCGGCGAGTTCATCACTGGGGCCGCGGAGTCCGTCGGGTCCTATCGGGTTCAGGGCTGGCGGTGGATCGTGGCGTCGGGCGGGGTGCGTCCCCGTCGGGGTCGTGATCTGCAGGGCCGGTATCTGTCCTTTTCAGAGCGCGAGGAGATCGCTGTGGCCAGGGCGGCCGGAGAGTCGGTGCGGTGTATCGCGCGGCGGCTGGGGCGCTCGCCCTCGACGGTCTCACGCGAGTTGGCGCGCAACGCTGATCGCCGCGGGGAGTATCGGGCGACGACGGCGCATGCGCAGGCGTGGGAGCGGGCGTGTCGTCCCAAGCCGGCCAAGCTGATCGTCAACGGGCGGTTGCGCGAGCTCGTGCAGCGAGATTTGGAGCGCAAGTACTCTCCGGAGCAGATCGCGGGCCGGCTGCGGCTGGCGTTTCCCGATGATCCGGAGATGTGGGTGTCTGCTGAGACGATCTATCAGTCGTTGTACGTGACATCTCGAGGCGCGCTGCGACGGGAGCTGACGAAGTGTCTGCGGACTGGCCGGTCGCTGCGTAAGCCGGGCCCGCGGGCGGCGGCGCGCAACCGGGCGCCGGACATGATCAACATCGCACAGCGTCCCCAGGAGGCTGATGATCGCGCCGTTCCCGGGCACTGGGAAGGGGATCTGTTGATCGGCAAGGCCAACCGCTCGGCGATCGGGACGCTGGTGGAGCGCACCACGGGGTATGCGCTGCTGGTCGCGCTGCCCGACGGCTATAAGCCCGAGCAGGTCGCTGAGGCGTTGGCGGCCAAGATCCAGACGCTGCCTGAGAGCTTGCGCCGCTCGTTGACCTGGGACCAGGGGCCCGAGATGCGCGACTGGAAACAGATCCGCGTCGATACCGGGATCGAGGTGTACTTCTGCGATCCGCACTCGCCATGGCAGCGGGGGACCAACGAGAACACCAACGGGCTGCTGACGCCAGTACTTCCCCAAGGGCACCGATCTCAGCACGCTGACCGACGCCGATCTGGATCGCGTCGCTGACGAGCTCAACGACCGCCCGCGCAAGCGCCTAGTAGTGCTCTGGTAGGTCGTGTTACTCCCGTTTGAGTGGGCGGCGCAGCGGGAGAGCGTCGAGGGTAACCGGCTGCCGGCAGGTGGAGCAGCGGCCGGTCCAGCACTTCCAGACGGGCTGCAGGAGCAGCACCGCTTGCGGGAGTGTCAGTCCGGCCGCTGGCGATTTGGGTTCTGCCGCTCCAGCGTCAAGAAGCCGTGGGCGGCCGTCACCAGCGAGCAGTGGTGGTGAAAGCCGAGGTAGCTACGGCCTTCGTAGTGGTCAAGACCGAGCTCGCCCTTGAGCTGCTTGTAGTCCAGCTCGATCATCCACCGCAACCGGGCGAGGCGGGCGAGCTGCTCGAGCTCGGTGTCAGCTGGCAGGTTGCTGAGCCAGTAGTCGCTGGGATGCTCGTGACCTTCGGGCCACTCGACGATCAACCATTCCTCGCGAGGTGCTTGGCGGAGGTGCTCGATCGGGTTGGCGGCGATTACCCGCACGAACGCGAACCGCGAGACGAGCTGACCGCCGTCGATGTCGCGAAACGCGACCGTCTGCCACGCATCGGCGGTCAATCCGCCGACAAGCTCGGTGATCGACTGCGGTTCGGATTCGGTCCGGAAGACGCTCGGCGCGCGGCCACGCGACCCCGGCGTCCGCGGCGGGACCGCGAAAACGGTGCCAGACGGGTAGACGCTGCATTCCGGGGCGACGCTGAGGACGTAGTCGATCCCGTCATCGTGCAGACGGGTGCGAAGCTTGGTGTCGTTGCCGTATGCCTGGTCGCCGAGCACCGGCGCCCGACGGATCTTCCAGCCCGCCGCCCGGGCGATCAGCTCACCACCGAGCGTCGGTTTGGTCTGAAACTCGACACTCGCGGGGATCTTCGCTTCCCGGCGGCGGATCGGGTCCTGGCACCAGTCCTCGGGCACGTAGAGCCGGAACCCCAACGGGACCGTGCCCTTCGTGCTGACCGCATGCAGCGACACCGCGATCTGGCAGCTGCCGATCTTCCCGAGCGTCCCGGAGTACTGACGCTTGACACCCGGCGAGTGCTTGCCGTACTTCGGAACTCCGGTGTCATCCAGCACCCAGGCCACAGGCTCGATCACCGCGCACACCCGCTCAGCGACCGCCCGTCAAGCACCGCCGGATCCCACGGGCTATCGGCCAGAAAATGCTGCAGCGCCTCGTACTCAACGCTCGTGCCGCCCATCCGCGTGACCAGCGGCTCCAACGACTTCCGCGCCCCGTCCATCATCAACGCACGCGCGTAGTACTGCGCCGCCCACCGCTGCTCGGAGCGGACAAGACCCGACGCGACCTCAGCGAAGTACTCTGCCAGCCGACCAACTACTAGGTTCTACAAACCCAGCGAACGCATCGCCGAGCTGTGCGGGCTGCGAGGCGGCAGCTCGTGGTGAGCGCCCCCCCGTTCCCCGCTTCGGGGGTTGGAGGCTGCCTGCGTGAGGGAGTCGCCCGATGGCCACGGACGGCCAGCGGAACGGCGCACGGACGGAAACATCACACCTTATCACTTACCAACGGTACAATTCACCTATCACGATTATGCGCACACAGAGTGACACCCCGGCAGTTACTAGTTCACCTACTGTTGCGACCACCGCCAGAATCCACCGATCGGCTTGCGGACACAGTGAGCCTCGTTCAGAGCTTCGCGGCGACGGCGGCGAGCACGATGACGTTTCTCCATGTCACGATGCGCCTGCCTGTCTCTCAGTTGCCGACGGTCACCGCGACGGCAGCGCCTGGTGGGCGGATCGTGCCGGGTTTGACGCCCTGGTGGATCACCCGTCCGTGTCTGTGCGGTGCGGCGTGCTTGTGCCTGACTGTGCCAAGACGGCAGTTGCCGCTGCGCAGGAGCTTTCGTGCCTGCGCCAGCTTCGTGCCGACCAGGCGTGGAACGATGCATCGGCCGACCAGCACCGTGATCGTGTGCTGAGCCCGGGCCGTGTTGTCGTGGTCGTCGGTGATGGTCAGTGTCACCGTTTTCGTCCCACCCCTGCGGTACGTATGGGTGACGCTGGGACCCGCCGTGGTCTGTCTCGCGCCGTCGCCGAAGTCCCAGAGGTAGCGCGTGATCGTCCCGTCGGGATCTGATGAGCCGGACGCATCGAAGCGGGCGGCGAGCCCGGCGGTGACCGTCCGGCTCGCTGCGAATGATGCGGTCAGTGGGCGGTCGGTGACGGTCACGGCGTGCCGCGTCAGGCTGGTGCCGGCGCCGTCGTCGGTGACCGTCAAGACGACCGCCCAGGTCCCGCTCCTGTGGAAGACGTGGAAGGTCCGAGGACCGGCGGTGGTCTGCGACGTGCCATCGCCGAAGTTCCAGCGGTAGCTTGTGATCGTGCCGTCGGAGTCCGATGAGGCGGATGCGTCGAAGCTCGCGAGTTGGCCGGTGCTGACGCTCTTCGGTGCCGTGAACGATGCGACCGGGGGGAGGTGTGCGACCGACACCTCGTGGCTCACCTGGGCGGTGGTGCCGCTGTCGTCGGTGAGCGTGAGCGTCACCATCTTCGGTCCGGGGAGCCGGTAGCTGTGAGCGGTCGTCGGGCTCGTGGTGTTCTGGGTTTGGCCGTCGCCGAAGTTCCAGAGGTAACTTGTGATCGTGCCGTCCGGATCTGCGGATGCGGAGGCGTCGAAACTCACGCTCCGCCTTGTCAGAGCGCTCGCCGGCGCAGTAAACGACGCCGCAGGCGCTCGGTCCTGAACCACGACCGTTTGTTTCAAGTGAGCTGTGAAGCAGTGTGCGTTGGCACCCGCCTCGCAGTTCTGCTCGGTGACGGTGAGCGTGACCTCGTAGCCTCCTGGTTTCGACTTCGCGTAGGTGTGCAGGGTCTCCGGCTGGAGGACGCTGTCAGTCTCTGTGTTGCCGTCGCCAAAGTCCCAGGTGTATGAGACCCGATGGGTCAGTCTCCGTGCTGGTCGGTTCGCACGCGTTATCGAGTGACACGAAGGTCCACTTGTTCGCCGTGCCATCCTGCGACGCGCTCGCGTCGAACTCGACCCCTTCGAGGGTGGAGATGGAGGCGGGGGCGACTGTGAAGCTTGCGGTCGGGGGGTGTCCTCCGTCCACAACGGACCGCACGGATCGCCGTTGCTGAGCGCGCTTGCGCCGCCGGCGGTCAGCAGCCCGAGCCAGAGCACGCCCGCGACGAACAGCGCGAGTCTGCTCGGCAGCGGCAGTCGTCGGTTGACACGCATCCGGTTTTCCCCCTATGAGTTGTTTCTCACGTTTTGTGACCGACGCTCACAGCGGTGGAACGGGTCGCGCGGACGGTGGACGCGGACGGCTGTCCCTCCGCACCTGTGGTGGCGAGCGTCAGGTCGACCGCGAGGTGGTAGTTGTCGCGCGGGACGCGCGGGATCCGCCAGCGGAACGAGCGGCTGCCGTTGTGGACGTGCTTGAGGCCGGCTCCGTGGCGCGCGATGACGCGGCCGCCGCGGATCAGGCGGAATGCGATCCCGGCGACGGCACCGCTGCGTAACGACGCCACGCGGGCGCGGACGCTCGCCACCTGCCCCGCGCTAAGCCGCAGATTGGATAGCGTCAGCCGTGCCGGCGGCTGTGCGCGGTTGCGCAGCAGGTGCGTGCTGCTGTGGCCGTGGGCGTTATGGATCGTGAGCCTGATCAGTCCAAGCTCGGCGCCGAGCGGCACGACCGTGATCCGTTCGCGCGCTCCGATCGTCACGGGGCCTGAGTCGAACCGGGCGGGACCGCCGTCCGGTCGGATGCTGGTGAGCGTGAACGAAATCGCCGTTGGGGCGCCGTCGTGGGCGTAGGTGAGCGTTCCGGACGGGCTCAGGCTCGCGGTGTCCTCCCCGTGCTTGAAGGTGTGCGTCTGGACCGCGGCCGTCCAGGCGGTGGTTGCCGTGGTGGCACCTGCGGTCTGGCGGGCGAGCTGCAGTCCCAGCGGGCGGTTCATTCCCGCGCTGAATCGGAGCGTCCCAGTGGGAGAACCACGCAGCGTGTCGCGGACACCGGCGGCGGTCGCGATCTGGGTCACGGCGCCGGCGAAGCCGGCGGCCGTGTAGGCCTCGGTGTAGTGGCCGTGCTTGACCCCGCGCATCGTGACCTCGAGCGGGGCGCCGGTGTGGTCCGAGAGCCACCAGCCCGCGCCTCCCGGGGGCGCGTGATCGTCGAGCACCGGGAGCAGCTGAGCGTTGTGAGAGGCGTGAACGGTCCGCACCGAGCCGTCGGCGGAGCCGAACACGACAGTGTCGACCAGGTCGCCGAGCGTGCCGAGCCCGGGCAGGCTTGGGTCGTCGGGGATCGTCGACTGCGGCATCACGAACAACGAGCCGTCATTGCCACCGGACCACACGTTGCCGCTGTTGTCGAACGACCAGGTCTCCTGGCTGAGGTCGATGTGAATGACGCTGGCCTCCTCGGCGGTCTTGTGCTTGTCGGGACTGAGATCCTCGTCTGCGGTGAAGTTGCGGTCGTTGTCGTAGACGAGGATGTCGACGCCGTCGTTCGTCGGCTGCTCGTCGTAAGCGAGCACGGCGTGGCCCTCGCCGAAGTCCGGGCCCTTGAGCGTCACGATCGGCTCTCGCCCGGCGGCCAGTTCGGCGTGGAGCCGGCTGAGCTGGGCATCAATGGAGTCCTGGCGGTGCAGGTACGCCGACAGGAACTCGGCCGATCCCTGGAGCGCGTGCTGGCCGTCCAGGTAGGAGCCGAGGGCGGCGCTCGGACCATCCGGTCCAGGCAGGCTCCACACCGAGGAGCCGGTTCCGAAGCGGGCGTCCGGGACCTTGTGGCTGACAAGCTGCTGCGAGGCGCGACTGATCCCGAAGCAGTGACCGCCGGACTCGTGCAGGACGATGTTCAGCGCAGCCCAGTCGAGTGCGGCCAGCGGGTTGAGGATCCCGGTTGTGATCGTGCAGTCGGTCCACGGCCAGCACGGATTGACGCGAATGAACAGGTCGTTCGCGCCGAACGCATCGGTGAGCTCGCCGATCGACAGCGACCCGTACGGATAATTATGGAACTGGAAGCCGTTGGTGTTGCGCACGCTTGCGACGGTCAGGCTCCCGGTCGTCTCGTACGGGGTTTCGCCGTCGGGCGGCAGAATCGTGACCGGGCCGGTCGTCGCCAGTCGCGGGACCGTGAAGAGCAGCGTGTGCTCGTCCGGCACGAACGCGTCCGTGCCTGCGTATTGGTTGCCGGCCATCACGCTTGTTCCGGGGCAGAACCCGTTGCCGTTGATCCGGATCTGCGTGCCGGGGAGCAGGTGGCGCGGGGTCAGGCCGATCGCGGTCGCGGGCGTTGCGCTCGGCGTGGCGCGCCGCAGTGTGAACATCAGGGTGCGGTCGGCCAGGCCGGGCGAGCCGGCGCGGACGGTGAGGGTCGCGGGCAGGCTTGCACCCGGGACTCGCGAGAAGTGGATCGTCCGGTCGGCGAACACGCTTCCGCCCGCTGACACGGTGCCAGACGGATCGACGCGAACGGTGACACCGGCCGGAACGCCCTCGGGCCTCAGCGTCACGGTACCGGTGAAGGTGCCGTCACGCGCGACCACGATTGGGACATCCACCGGCGCGCAGTCCGGCAGCGCGACGTTGCTGCTCGCGCCGGCGCCGAGCTTCAGCTCATACGGGTCGGCGACCTTGAGAAGCAGTTGCGCGGTGCGAACGGCCGGCGCGGCATTGACGTTGCCCTGCGGGTCGGCGTTGAGCGTCGCCGTGACAGGAGCGTCGAATTGCGGCGCGCCGGCCGACGCTGTCAGCCGCAGCGTTGCGGATTGCCTTGTGCCGGGCACTGGATTGGGAACCGCCTGCGCGGTGACGCCGGCGGGGAGCCCGGTCACCGACAGCTGCAGCGGCCCGGTGGATCCGTTCAGCCGGGTGAGCCCGACCGGCACGTCGACCGACTGTCCCTGCAGCACGGTCGTCACATTGTTGGTGATGGTCGGGGCGACGTCGGGGAGCGAGTTCGCCGGATAGGTGATCGTCAAGTCATCGAAGCCGAGGTCTCCTTCCCCCAGTCCGGCCGTGCTGAGGTTGAAGTAGGCGATGTCGCCGGCCGCGCTCGACACGGTGATCTGGTTGTTAAAACCGCTGCTGTCAACGGGCACATCCGGGCTCACCGCGGCGACACTTCCATCGGCGCGGAACGCAGTCAGGTGGGCAGTCTCAGGGCTCGCCTCCGTACCGAACGTGCCGGCGAACACCGTGACCGCGCTGGCGGTCCGCGTCAGCCTGCCCGTTGTCCCTGCCCTGACCAGCTCGCACGATCCTCCGGTGTCCTGAAAGCAGATGTCACCGCCGACGTCTGCCACGACGGTCCCAGAGTGCGCGAGCCCGGGCGCCGACCGTCGGTACGGACGGAATCCACCCCCGGGATCGTTCTGGAAGAAGCGAACGAACACGCTCGCGAGATAGTCGTCATTGACCGCGGTGCCCAGCGGCGGGCCGCTCTCGAAATCCACCGTGAGCTGATCGGCACCTGCGGCCGCCGGTGAGCAGACGATTGCCAGCATCACCAGGACCAGCGCGAACGAGAAAGTGCTGCGCATCACGTGTCGATCGTGAACCGGAGCGTCCGCGGCCTGGACCGCCCGGCGGTGTTGATTGCCGTGATGGTGACCGTGTGCGGGCCCGGCTTGAGCTTCCTGGTCGGCGAGATGCGACCCTGGAAGACAACCTTGTTGATGCCGGTGTGAGCGGCGAATGTGAGCGCGCCGGCGGCGAGCGCGTGCTGACACGCGCGTCTCCGCCGGTTCGTGCTCGTCTGGGCCACGCAGCGGCGGCCGACCTTCCGTCCCGCGGTCCGCTCGGTGAAGGCGAGCACGACGCGAGCACGCTGATCGAGCGCGAACGAGAAGACCGTCCCGACCGGGATCCGGCGCTTTCGCGAGACCGTCGCCAACCGAGTGCCCTCACGCCAGATGCGGTGCGACTGCGTGAACCTGGAGATCGTCGGCGCGGCCGTCTCGTGCTGACCCGAGCCGGACACGACCGTGTAGGTGACGCTCTGCGTGCTCTGCTCGCCGGCGGTGTCGGTCGCCGTCACCGTGAACGTGTGTGCGCCGAGCGTGCCGGTGTCGATCGGTGCGCCGTCGGCGGTGCTCCCGGTGCAGCTCGCGAGCCCCGCCCCGTCCGGCGGGTCAGCGCATGCGAACACCGCGTCCACGACCTCGCCCTGGCGGTAGCGCGTACCGTCGTGTGGCGACTCGATCGTGATCGACGGGGCTGGGCGCGTGAACACGTCCGCCGCACCCTGACTCTTGTTCAAACCGATCGTATGCCCCGGCGCTCCGCCGAGGACCGTGTCACCGGACACGGCGACCGAGTAGCCGAGTCCGTCGTCTGCACCGCCCGCGGGAGCGGTCAACTCCCCGTCCGGGGTGCGCGTCATCGCCCATCCACCCGCCGGCATGACAAACGCATACACGACACCCTGGTTGTTGTTGTTGCCGACCTTCCGCCCCGCGGCGCCGGCGATGACGGTATTCCCCGAGACGGCGACGGAGTAGCCGAGCTGATCGCCGGCGGCGCCATCGCTTGCGGTCAGCTCGGAGGACAGTGTGTCGGCACTCCATCCGCTGGCCGGCTTCACAAACACGTACGCAGCACCCTGCAATCCGTTGTTGCCGACCTTGTGCTGAGGAGCACCGCCGACGACGGTGTCACCCGACACGCCGACCGAGAGCCCCAGTTTGTCTGACGCAGCGCCGTCACTCGCGGTGAGCTCCGCCGGGTCCGCAACAAAGCCGCTCCAGCCGGCAACCGGCCTCACGAACACGTACACCGCGCCCTGATCGGGGTTGGCGCCGATCTGGCGCGCCGGATCGCCCGCGACAACCGTGTCACCCGACACCCCGACCGCGGACCCCAGCTTGTCCCCGGCGACGCCTTCGCTCGCGGACAACTCCGCCGCCGGGCGACTCGTGGTCGCCCAACCACCCGCCGGCTTCAGGAACACATACGCAGCGCCCCGCCGAACCTGATTGAGGACCGTGCCCGGCTTGTGCTGCGGCGCGCCGACGACGATCGCGTCACCCGAAATTGCCACGGCGTGGCCGAACTCGTCCAGGGCGGCGCCGTTCGCGGCGGTCAGCGTGGCGGTTGGGACGCTCGTGCTCGCCCACCCGCCCGCCGCCCTCACGAACACGTACGCGGCGCCCTGTCCCGGCTTGTTGTCGACCGCACGCTTGTCTGCACCGGCGACGATCGTGTCGCCCGAGATGGCGACCGAGTAGCCGAGAACGTCGTCCGGGGCGCCGTCGCCAACGGTCAGCTCCGCGGTCGGGGCGCTGGTGCTCGCCCACCCCGCCGCCGGCCTCACGAATACATACACTGCACCCTGGTTCAGGTGCCCGCCGACCCTGTGGTACGGAGCGCCGACCACGACGGTGTCGCCCGACACCGCGACCGACGCCCCCAGACGATCCTCCTTATCGCCATCACCAGCCGTCAGCTCGGCCTGGTCGATGAACGGGTCGATGTGCACCGGATAGCGTGCCCCACGATCATCGACCCGTACCAGCAGCCGCCCGCCGGACAGCTGAAACCACGACCGCAGCGCACGCCCGCGCGCGTCGGTCGCGACCAGCCCGCCATAGTGAAGCCTCACCCGGTCGCCCGAGAGCACCACCACGCCGCTTTGCATCCGTGCCGACAGATTTCCCGACCGCGCCAGCGAGAACGTCAGCGGCCCGGTTCCGCCGATCGGTGCCCGCGCGAGGTCGAATCCCTGCTCGAGTCCGAGCGGCCCGTTCGCATACCACTCTCGCAGCACTCCGCGCCGGTAGGTGACCCGATTGGCCTGCACTCGGGGCCGCGCCGCGCCCGCAGACCGCAACGCGCCCGGGCGACCCCACGCGGCAAGCGACAGCCGCAGCCGGCCCAACCCGCTGTCGACCTCCACGCCGTCCCGCTCGAAGCCTACCCCCAGCCGCTGCGCAGGATTGACCGCACGAACGCCCCTCAGCCAGTACGTGCGCTCCGCGCGGCCGAGCGCAGCGCCGATCGGCCCACGCGCGCCCGGCGGCAAGCTCGCAGACCAGTCCGACGTTCGTGACCCACCCGGCCCGCCCGCGCCGGGCGGCGACGATCCGGCACACCCGTACAGGGCGAACAGTGCGACGCCCAGCGCCGCGAGGAGGCATGCGAGACGCAGGAACCAGTGCCAACTATTAGCTGGTCAGGCTGGTCACAGCGTGTGGGGTCAGTAGCTGAAGACAGTGGCGCCAGCACCGATCCACTCCCACAGTGGGGTAGCCCCGACCATCGCGGGCGTTCGGGGCGAGGTCCGCCTCGCCGAGCTTGCGCGCGCTCAAGCAGATCGGGCACGCGAGCAGCTCACCGCCGCCCTCGACGAACTGCGCGAACAGTCGCGCAAGCGGCGGGCAGCCATCGCACGCAACCCCCTCCGCAAAGCCGGGAAGGGCAAGCCTGACCGCCTCCTTGGTCAGCCAGATCCCGACCCGCTTGCCCGCGCTCAGCCCGGCCGTCGCCACAAGCAGAGCGACCGTGACACGCTCAGCGTCTTCAAGGCCGGTCGCCAGGTTGATCAACACCTTCTCGTTGTCCGCCATTGCTGCTCCCTCGTACTCGCTGTTCGCTAGCCCCACTACCAACGGAACATCCTCACGCGCTCGCCTCGGTGGTCTCCGACGCGGCGATGCACACGAAGGCGAACTTCGCCAGGCGTGCGGTCTCGCGCGCGGCCTCTCGTGACGGCGCGTCGTAGAACACGAAGCACGTCTCCTCCTCGGGAACCGAGATCGCACGCACGCAGCGCACCGGCACGCCCCTCTCGCACTGCTCCTCGGCAGCGATCCGCGCGCACACTCCACAAGCTGCGTGACTGAGTCGGCCTCCGTCGGCGAGACGTACAGCTCCACGAGGAATTCCGTCATGAGCCGCACGCTAAGCGCGATGAGGCTCGCGCTCAATCACGGAAACCTCACAGATTGAACTGCGCCTAGGAGTGCCTAAACGGCTCGAGAGCCGACCCGCAAGCTGCGAGCGGGAGCGCACACCCAGCTTCGCGTAGGCACGCGAGAGGTGCACCTCGACAGTGTGAACCGCGAGCGACAGCGCCTGAGCGATCTCCTTGTTCGCCCGCCCACTCGCTGCCAACTCGACCACCTCACGCTCGGTCGCCGTCAGCTCACCGCTCGAGCGCGGGCGTCGCCCACCAGTCCGCGCGAGCTCGTCGCGAGCGCGTTTGGCCCAACCGACGGAGCCAAGCTCCTCAAACGCCGCGATCGCGCCCTGGAGCGACGCTCGCGCCGGCCCCCACTTCTTCATCCGCCTCTGCGCTCGGCCCAGGGTCAGCAAGCATCGGGCGCGATCAAACCGCAGACCCAGCCGTCCGTAGTCTTCCGCCGCGCCCGCGAGCGTGCGCGCTGCCTGCTCGTCATATGTCCGTTCGGACAGTTTCACGATCGCTTCGCAGCGTCTCGTCGTGACAAGACCCCAGGGATGATGCTGCTGCTCGCTCAAATCCCGTAGCCGCGCGATCACGTGGCAGGCCTCATCGAGCTGACCGCGCTCCGCGAGCGCCTCGACCAGCTCCGGCGCGACCGGGAACACGCCGGGCTCATCCACGCCCTCGCGACACGTGTGCTCCCAAACGGCGCCCAGGCTTCCCACGGCGAGTCCAGGATCCTGCTCGCGCAACGCCGTGACCCCTCGAGCCCGCAGCGCCTCGAGCACGTCCCAGCGGCTGGAACTCGCGTCCGCGCGCTCCACCGCCCTGGCCGACCATTCCGTGGTTTCCTCTGCGAGACCGCGCCCCGCCGCGAGCAACGCGCGACAGCGCTCGTACATTGGGTGGTCGAGCAGCTCCGCCTCGGCGGACTCCGCCCACTCGTCAAGCAGTCGCGAAGCCGCGTCCCACTCTCCCGCTCGCAGTTCGAGCTCGCACAGATGCAGACGCGCCATCGCATACGACGACAGCTCGCCTCGTTCGTCGGCGAGCGCCAGCAGGCGCTTGATCTCCGTACGAGCCTCGTTCAACTCGCCGCGCCACACGTGTCTCTGGCCCGCAACGCGCTGGGGCGAGAACACGATGTAGAAGGCTGCCGCCGAGGCATCGGAGAACCGCTCGCACAGCTCTTCGATCGGCTGGCCGCGCATCGCGCGCGCCCACGCGAGTGCGTACAGCGCCATGCGCTTGACCTCCGCCTCCTGGCCCTGCGCACAATCGAGCGCTTCATGTCCCCATGCCTCGGCCTCCGCAAGCTGTGAGACCTCGGTGGCCGAAGCATGCATCGCCTTCACAGACAGCACGCGTGCGCGCAATCCGCGATCCCCCTGGCTCTCGCCGAGCGCGAGGTCAACATGATGGTGGTACTCGGCGGCCGTGTCGACCGTGTCGTTCAGCATCAGCCAGGCACGAGCGCGCAGCACGCCGGCCGGGATTGTGTGAACCTGGGGGACGAGCAGCCCCGCCAGGCGCTCGAGCTCGCCGGCCGCCTGCAGGTGGTTGGCCAACTCCAGCAGCCGCTCGCCGCGCTCCGCCGCGTCGGCTGGCGTCAGGCGCAACGCGTGTTCTGCCAGCAAGACGGCCTGCTGCCGCGCGCCCCGAGCAGACGCATGAGCGGCGCCGGTGGCGAGCAGTGCCGAGAGCTCAGCATCCGGCTGCGTCGTAGCCAGCGCCATATGCAGCGCGCGGAGCTCACCGTCACCCACCGCGGCGGCCAAACCGCGGTGAAGTTCCCGCCTCTCCTGCAGCCGCGAGCGTTTCATTGCGACCGCCGCAAGCAGCGGGTGCGAGGCTCTGACACGCCCGGAGTCCATAACCAGCAGGCCGCTGTCGACGCTGTCATCCACCACCGGTGCGCCCACGACCGCAGCCAGCTCCGCAGCATGAAGCTCGCCGCTCAGCGCGACCGCCAGCAGCACCCTGCGCGGTGCGGCTGACAGCCGTCCGACTCGCTTGGCGAGAAGATCGTCGACGCCGCCTGGAATCGGGATGTCGTCACCCAGACGCGGCACCCCCTGCTCGAGCAGCGCACGTCCCACCTCGAGCACGAACAGGGGATTGCCGAGCGTCACGGCCAGGATGCGACGCAGCACCTGCCGGGAGAGCACGAGCCCGAACCGATCCGCTAGCAGCCGCCGCGAGGCGCTGAAGCTCAGTGGGCCGACATCCAGTCGCTCCAGGCGCCACGATTCGAGCACGCGCTCCATCGGCAGCGCGCGGCCCGCACGTCTCGCGAGCAGAAACGCCACGTGTTCGAGACGGCGCAGCGCGAACACCAGCGCATCCGCAGACGGGGGATCGAGCCACTGCAAGTCATCGACGGCGACCATGAACGGTTCGCCGTCGCCCAGCGTTCGCAATGCGTTCAGCACGCCGAGCGCGATGACCTGCGGCTCGGGCGCCACGGCGGCCGGCTCGGCCCGCAGCAACGCGATCTCCAACGCCGACCGCTGCGGAGGCGGGATCCCGCCCAGCGCATCCACCGGCACGCCGTCGAACAGATCGATCAGCCCGGCGAACGCCGAACGCGCCTGAGCGCTACTCGGCCGAGCCACAAGCACCCGTAAGCCCCTCTGGCGCGCAAGCGCAACGCCCGACTCCCACAACGTCGTCTTCCCGATCCCCGGCTCACCAGTGAGCACCAGCGCCCGCCTGGATCCACCAGCCTCAACGAACCCGCCCAAGACCCCAAGCTCAACCTCACGCCCGACAACTCCGACAAGCGGTGCCCTGACCGCCCCTTCCAGCACGTTCCCCATTCTCTCAGTCCGTATCAAACAGAACAGCGATGACTCCATAGTGATCGCGGTCGTCCGGCGACACAGGCACAAATGTCTCACCTGGACCTGGCGGACGGTCGAGGCGTCAAGGCCGTGATCGCTGTCGCGAGGAGCGCGGCGTTCGACTGCAGCCTTGGACCGGCCGCGACACAACGCCGTGGATCCGGACAGCGGACGTGGGTTTGCCAGCGCGGACGTCAGGTCCGCCCAGCGGACCGTTACGTCATCGCCGATGCGATCACGAGCTCGGTGTCCACGGGACGATCAAGCGATCACACGTGAGGTGCGCACTGTCCCCGCATCGCGCGACGTAGTCGTGCGCGGGCGAGCAGCGCCTTGGTCTCAGCTGATCAGTTCTTGAACCAGAGCTCGATGATCTCATGGAGATCTGAATTCTCGGGGTTCGGCGTGGTGTAGAACACGTGCTGAGTGTTCTCGGCATCGATCACGTGGCTGGTCGGATCGCCGTCTGGCGAGGGCGCCCCGGGGCCGGTCTGTCCCGGCGGCGCGTCGTGACCGCTTCGCTCGTTGAGGTTCTCGAAATGTGGTGCTCCGCTGCCCTGCCACCAGAGCTCGACGATCGCGGGAGCGGGTGAGCGTTCCGAGAAGGAGGGCGTGCGAAAGAAGACGTGCTGGGTTCCCTCGCGCTCGAAGACGTGGCTGGCGAGCCGGCCGCTCGGGACAGGTCCCCCGCCGGCACGCTCGGTGAGGTTCTCGAACTGCGGAACGCCGGTGCTGCCGCCAGGCCACCAGAGCTCGACGATGTCACCATTGCTCGCGGTGTAGAAGACGTGCTGAGTGCCCTCGCGATTGAACACGTGGCTGACCGGATCGGACGCCGCGAGCAAGGTAGCGCAGCTGAGCAGGGTGAGGTTCCTCGGCTGTGGAGGCTCGTCGCTGGTTCGCCAATACAGCTCCCAGATCTCGCCATCGTCCGTGCGGTAGAACAGATGCTGAGTGGGGGGGCCTCCGGCCGCGAACACATGGCTGGCGGGATTGCCCCCCGCGAGCGGCGCCGTGTCCCGCTGGTTGAGCGTCCTCGCCCGCAGGTCGCCGTCGGCGCCTCCCGTCCACCACATCTCCATCAGCTCACCGAAGAACGTGCTGTAGAACACGTGCTGGGTGCCGTCGGTTCCAAACACGTGGCTGGCCGGATCGCCGACCGCTTCTGCCAGCTCGCCGCTGCGGTCGGTGAGCGAGCGACCGTGTGGACGTTCGCCGCCGCTCCACCACAGCTCCACGATCTCGCCGTCGCTGGTGCGGTAGAACACGTGCTGGGTGCCGCCCGCATCGAACGGATCGAACACGTGGCTGACTGGATCACCGGCCGCCCGCAGGTTGCTCGTGGCCGCCGCCGATAGTGGATCCGCCTGTGGAGCGTCGCTTCCTCTCCACCAGAGCTCGTTGAACAGAGCACCGTTTCGGACAAACACGTGCTGGGTGCCCTCAGCATCAAACACGTGGCTGGCCAACGCACCCGCCTGAGTGCTGAAGCCGCCGCCCTCATGCGTCAGATTGCCCCAGTGCCAACCCATCGCTGTGTCCTCCTCAGTCCGCCTCTCAGACGCGTGCCGGACGGGAATCCCTCGTCCAGAGCGAGCGCAATCGCTGCGATCGCCCGTAGCGGCCTACCTAACCGTGAAGCGCCTCTTCGCTGGGCTCGGGTCCTTGCCGACGGAGTTCACCGCACGGACCTCGAATGTGTACGTGCCCGGCTTCAGCTTCTTGTAGGTCTGCGGTGAGCGGCACTTGTTGAACTTCGGCTTGTTGTGTTTCTTGCTTGCGAGCGCGCACTGAAAGCCGGTGGCCTTCCCGAGCGCCTTGAACTTGAACGTCGCGCTGCGCGTGGCCGGGCTGATCTTCGCCTTCGTGATCGTCGTGTTCGGGTTGATGACGAAGATGGCGCTCACGCTGTGATCGGCGCTCATCCGAAGCCGGCAGGCGCGGGTCTCCGAGCAGTCCCCGCCCCAGCCGGCGAAGCTCGACCCCGGTGCCGGCCTCGCGATCAGCGTCACGGGGGTGCCGGCGGCGAACGCATCTGAGCAGTCACCGGGGCAGCGGACCCCGGACGCGGTGACGGTCCCCTTGCCGGCGCCCGAGACCGAGACGGTGAGGGTCGCGAGCACTGCGTGTGGGGCGCTCGTCTGGGCGGCCGAGCCGGCATGGTTCGTGGCCGTCACGCGGCAGCGGTAGTCACCCGGCGTGCTCGCCCTGATCGAGCTATTGGTGGCGCCGGCGATGTCAGCGCTGTTGAGGCTCCACTGATAGGAGAAGCCCGCCGGAGCGCGGTACAGGAATTCCGAAACGAGGTCGGCGGCCCAGGAGCCCTGCGAGCAGGAGAGCTGCGATCCGACGGTCGAGCCGCCGCTCACCGCCGGTGCGCCGGTTCCGCTCGGGGCATCGACCAGAGCGGGGAAGGCGGGGCCATTCACCGTCGCCCCCGTGGTTGTGAGGTCGCCGCCGCCTGAGCCGTCGAGGTTGGCGAACGAGATCGTGTTGGCGATGTAGTTGGCCCAGTAGATGCGCCCCGCGGCCGAGTCGACTGCGACGCCAAACGGTTCGTTCACTGTCGCCCCCGTGGTTGTGAGATCGCCGCCGCCCGAGCCGTCGAGCCTGGCGAACGAGACCTTGTTCGCGTTGAAGTTGGCCCAGTAAACCCGCCCCGCGGCCGAGTCGACTGCGACGCCGGCCGGTTCGTTGACCGTCGCCCCGGTGGTGACAAGGTCGCCGCCGGCGGTGCCGTCGAGGTTCGCGAACGCGATCGTGTTGCCGACCGCGTTGGCCCAGTAGACCCGCCCCGCGGCGGGGTCGACCGCGACCCCGGCGGGGTCGTTGACCGTCGCCCCCGTGGTTGTGAGGTCGCCGCCGCCTGAGCCGTCGAGGTTCGCGAACGAGATCTTGTTGGCAGTCTCGTTGGCCCAGTAGACCCGCCCCGCGGCGCGATCGACGGCCACCCCGGTGGGCTCGCTCACCGTCGCCCCCGTGGTTGTGAGATCGCCGCCGCCCGAGCCGTCGAGGTTCGCGAACGAGATCTTGTTGGCGGATTGGTCGGCCCAGTAGACCCACCCCGCGGCCGGATCGACCGCCACCCCGGTGGGGTCGCTCACCGTCGCCCCGGTGGTCGCGAGGTCGCCGCCGCCTGAGCCGTCGAGGTTGGCGAACGAGATCGTGTTGGCGTTGGCGTTGGAGTTGGCCCAGTACACGGCGTTGGCACCGAGCGCCGCCGGCGCCCCCCATAGACCAAAGACACCGGCGGCGATCACGATGGCCGCGCGGTGCGGCCGGTGGCCCCGCGGGACAGCCTCGCCAAAGCCCGGCAGCGCGGGTCCCACCGTCTCGTTTGTCAGCCAGAGCCCGACGTGTTTGCCCGCGCTCAAGCGACTCACCAGAGCCGACAACGACATGAGACGACCGCGGCCGGACCGCCCGCCACTCTGTGACCCTTGAGGGACAGACGGGCGGAAACGCCGATGCACCGCGGCGGATCGTCGGCGGATGCTCGCGCTCCCGAACGCTTGGCCTCGCTGGCGGGATCCGCGTACACACCACGAGGCGCTCGGACCGCATCCGAGGCCGTCGGTGAGAGGCGAACTCAACAGGAAAACTCGTCACCGGCGCCACCGTAGGCGCCGAACCACTGCCGTTCAATCACGGAAACCTCACACATTGGAGGCGCGTTTTGGCCGCCGCCGAAGCGGTCCTGCAACTGCGACGCGGACAAGCACCTCCCCAGCAGGCCCAGAACGAACACCCTCGAGGCGACCCGTCGGCGTCCCCCAAGAGCGCGGAATGCGCAACGCGCCGGTGATCGCTTTTGTCTTTGGAGCGGACCGGACGCTCGCGAGCGCTTCGGCGACCAGAGAATCACGCGCGACGGCGGTCTCCGGTGATCGCATCGCCACGTTCTCGATAGCGACCGTGTGCTTGCTCACGCCCGCATCGTTGGTGGGTTGCAAGCAGCCCACGCCGACTATCCGGATGCTCTTTGGGACGCAGCCGGCGAGGGACGCTGCGCGCACGGAGTGCTGCTTTCCACATGCGACTCGACAGCAGGACGACGGCTGCGCCGGTCACACGGCCGGCTGCTGCTTTCGCCTGAGGCCGGCGGTGCCTGCCTTTGCCTCGAAGCGACAGCGCTGCTGCGCATGGCCGCGCTCAGCATCGCGCTGTCGCTGATCGTCCGAAGCGGCACTCCGACCTCTGGATCGGACGGCGTGACTTGTCGTCGGCGGGCGTCGTCGAGCTGTCACCGTCACTGCTTGCAACCTGCCTAAAGCCGCGATCATCAGCTAGCACCGCGCCGCTGTTGCAGACGTGGCGTTGCGCTCGTCCGCCCGTTCGAGACGCTGGCTGCGCTGTTGGCCGAAAGCAAGCGTCGCCGTGCCGGTTCCGTAGAGGCGGCGGGCGCCGTCCCGGCCTTTGAAGCACTCGTGCGACGGCGCAGCCATAGCACTCGTGCGAGCGTTGAACGTACCGTCCGGTATTCGGCTGCGGCGTGCTCGCGCGGCATCGTTAAGACGGCCGATTGAGGGCCGCGTCGAGCCTGCCCGTGAGCATGGGTGTGGGCGCGGCGCGAGACCGCGGGCCCGGCGCGGTGGCGGTGGGTAGCGGTCGCACCTCCTCGGGCGACGGGATGCAAGGGCACCGCGGCGTGACGGTGAGGGCGGCCTCGCGCACCGACGTGCTCGGCGTCGGCACTGAATCAGGGAACGGCTGGCGGCGCCGCAGGACCCGGGGCTCCCGCACCCGTGGCGACGGCCGGCGACCGGCGTCGGCTGGTCCCGTACCTCGACACGAGAGGTCCCGTCTTCATCGGAAAAATTGCTCCTGACCCGCTGGAGGCGGATATCGTTCAAGGGGTGCCTTCGCCTTCGGGCAGACGGTGTCCTGACGGACATCGGGCTCTGACCGGGCGAGAACCCCGGCTTGACGGCTGTGATCGGTGGCATTCGAAACGAGCATCGGGTGGCGAGCGCGGTGAACCTTTGCGCGTGCTCGCCGTCGGTCTGCTCGTCGCGCTCGCGGGGGCCGTCTGGTCGAGCGGCGCAAGCGCGTCGGGCGGGTATGTGCCGCTCGACCTCGGGACCCTGCCGGGTGATAGCTGGAGCCAGCCCACGGCGATCAATGCGAATGGCCAGGTGGTCGGCTACAGCTCGGACTCGAGCGGCAACTGGCATGCGTTCTCGTGGACGGAGACCGGGGGGATGGTCCCGCTCGGGACGCTGGGCGGTGGCGTCAGCTCCGCGGCGGCGATCAACGACAGCGGCCAGGTCGTGGGCCAGTCCACGACATCGACCGGCCGGTCCCACGCGTTTCTGTGGACGCAGGGCACCGGCATGGTCGACCTCGGGACGCTGGGCGGGCTGACGAGCAGCGCCTACGCGATCAACGCGGGCGGGCAGGTCGTGGGGTCCGCTCAGACCGCGAGCGGGGTGACGCACGCGTTCTCGTGGACGAAGGCTGGCGGGATGGTCGACCTCGGCACGCTCCCGGGGATCTACAACAACCAGAGCATCGCCATGGCTGTGAACGACGCCGGTCAGGTCGCGGGCGACTCGTACTCCTGCTGCTCCCCACACGCGTTCTCGTGGACGAAGGCGGGCGGGATGGTGGACATCGGTTCATTGTGCGCGAGCAACAGCTTCAGCTATGTCGCGGGCCTGAACAACCTCGGCGAGGTCGTGGGGCGCTCCTACAACTGCGGCGCCGACCCGCTCAACCAGGCCGACCGCGCCTTCGCTTGGACACAGACCGCCGGAATGGTCGACCTCGGCGCGTTCCCGCCCGGCGACGGCAGCTCGGCCGTCGCCGTCAACGACTCCGGCCAGATCGTCGGGAGCAGCCTCGACAGCCATGGTGACCAGCACGCGTTCTTCTGGACGCCATCCAGCAGCGGCCTGGATGATCTCGGCACGCTCGGAGGCTCCACCAGCTTCGCGGCCGCGATCGACCCGGCCGGGCAGGTGGTCGGGACAAGCTATGCCACCGACGGCTGGCATGCCTTCTCGTGGACGCCGGGGGCGACGATGGTCGACCTCGGCACGCTGCCGGGCGACCAGGACAGCCAGGGGGTCGCCATCAACGCCAACGGCGAGATCACCGGCTATGACTTCGCTCCCAGCCGACCGGTCACGCCGTCGCCTGGGTGCCCGCGGCGGACGCGTTGACGATCACCCTCGCCGGCCACGGCTCGGGCACGGTCACGACGACCGGCATCTCGTGTCCCGGCACCGTGCTCGGGCACGTATCCCCACGGCACGACGTTGACGCTGACCGCGTCCCCGGATCCTGGCTCGACGTTCACCGGCTGGAGCGGCGGTGGCTGCTCTGGCACCGCGACGTGTCAGCTGACGATGACCGCTCCGGTGTCGATCGCGGCGACCTTCGTGCCGGGCGGGACCCCGCCGCCGGCGCCGTCAGGCGTGAGGGCGACGTCGGCGGACCGAGCGCCCTCGTTGGCTGGCAGGAGAGCGCGCCGGCGGGATCGTTGTCCGGGTTCAACGTGCGCGAGGTCAGCGCGCTCGGGCGGAGCCGAGCACCGACCAGCCCGTCGCGAGCGCCGGGCGTCGGCCCCCTCAACGAATGTCGGCGGCCTCGAGGACTGCCGCCCGTACCGCTTCGAGGTGCAGGCGACCGGACCCGAGGGTGACAGCGGCTGGTCGGCGCCGTCCCCGGTCGTCGTCCCCCACTGGGCTCCGGCGGGGGAGCCGCGCGTCGCGGTGATCTTGCTGGAGGGCACCGGCTCGGTGTCCCCGCGCGAGACCTACAGTCCGATCGGGGGAGCTGTGCACAGCTACTGCTACTACAGCGACGGCGGCAGCAAGACGGCGTTCCCGGCCGCCCTGACGCTCGGCAACACCAAGCCGGGCTGCCCCGGCACAGGACCGTGCGGGCTCATCGACAACTACAACGTCTACGCGAAGCCGTCCGACACCGTCGGATCGAGCATGACCGATCGGCTCGCGAGCCACGGCAGCCTGGTGATCCTCCCCTGGGGCTTTAACGGCGTGTGGATGGACGGGACCGACACCCACCCGCTCGTGCACGTCGACGGCTCGACGGGCAGCGACGCCGACAACACGCCGGTGGCGACAGACGCATTCCGGCTCCACGCCGAGATCGCTTCGGTTCACGCGTTGTGGCCCGACACCCGGATCGTGGTTCTCGCCTACAGCCTCGGCGGACTGGTCGCCGAGCAGTACTGGGAGTACTACTGGCGCACCATCCCTGACCACGAGGGCGTCACCCGGGTCGTGTCGCTCGATGGCCCGATCAACGGCGTCGCGGACGCGCGGTTGTTCTGCACGGTCGTGTTCACGTCGTCCACGTGCCCGGGCGCCCCGGTCGCCGGACCGGCGGTGGTCAACCTTCTCGACGCCCTCTGGGGTTCGATCGACTGGCATGATCGAGCGATCAGCGCCAACGACGGCGACGGGGCTTCTTGCCGATCGGCACCGAGGCCGACAGCTACTACGCCAGGGTCGACCCGGGGATCGACCCGTTCCTCACCCAACTGCTCTTCAACTGCAACGGCTTCATCACCGAGACGTGCACGCCGCTGCCTCCGGCCTTCGTGAGCTGTCCCTCGAGCGACCACCAGCGAGTAAAGGCATGCCCGGCGGTGATCGACTACCTCGAGCACGCCGTTCGCGGGCGCGGCCGCCGCCAAGACCGCCGCCACTGCCGCTGTCCGACCGTCCGAGGGCCTCGGAAACCTTGCGCTGCATGTGCGGGTCCCGCAACAGCGGCTCATCGCCGGCTCTCCCTGGGCTCGCTCGAGGTCGCCGGCCGGCGCCCCCGGCGCGGCGCTCCGCCTGACCGGCGCGGGGCTCGGCACGGTTCCCGGAGCGGTCCGCTTCGCCCGGCGCGGCGGCGGCACGATCCCAGCCCAGATACGTTCCTGGACTCCCGGCTCGGTGACGGTGAGAGTGCCCGCCGGCTCTGTGAGCGGCCCGCTGACTCTCACGACCGCCTCCGAACGTCCCGTCCCCGTCCCCGGCGTCGCAATCCTGACCCGCGCGAACCGCGTCGACCGCCTGGTTGTCGCACGGCGGGTGACGGCCCCGATCGGGACGCAGATCGCTCTGTCCGTGCAGGCGCTACGCAGCGCATCCGGTGCCGGACGAGGTCGTATCGCTGTTCGATGGCGTGCGGCAAATCTCGTCGATGACCAACCGACTGGGCCTCGCCACGTTCACCGTCAACCCCGTCATGAGCGGCAGCCTCGTCGTCCTGAGCGGCCGCACCTGGCGAAACGTGACCGTCGGCTGGACCGCACCACCAGTGACATCGATCCGGTTGACGATCACCCCGGCACACCCCCGCCGGGGCCGCCGCATCACCGTCGTCGCCGTCCTTCGCGGCGACCGCGGCCCCGCCGGGTCAGCACCCATGACGCTTGTGCTCGCCACACGGCGCGCGTCCTACACCAGGCACCTCACGAGCAACCCGCGAGGGCGCGCATCAACCAGCTTCACAGCGCCCGTTGGCCCGGCGAGCCTCATCGCCACGAGCTATGGAACCACAGCCGTCCGGCAGCTCTAGCGGGGCCGCCGTTCGGGCTTGGCCACGCAGATGGCGGTGCGCCCCGAGTCATGGGTCCGACGGTGCTCCTTTCAATCAACGTTGCCGTGCCGGCTCACGCCGGGACGTGTGTTTCAGTGCGGTCACCCCGAGACCGGAGGAGGCGGACCGGAGCAGAGTTCTCAACACCGGGGTGAAGGACATTGACGCCGGCCCGGCTGAGTTGCGCGACGAGGTCTCGCGCCTCGAGCCGCCCGCGCCGCGCTGGCTGACGGCCACGCCCATCTCGCGGCCACCCACGCGACCCGCCAGCCTCCGCGGACGTCCCCGAGCGAGAAGCCGCGGGCGACATCCGCCGCACCGGGGGCCGCAACGAGCGGAGGCTGGCGCTCGTGGAGGCGCAACCGGGAATCAGCATTCCCCATGTCCCCCATGAGATGAGGATCGTCCCGAACTACCTGCAGCACGTCCTGCCCAAGCTCGTCGCCAACGCCACAGGGAAGCGACACGGCGACCGCTAGCTGATGACCGCATCGTCGCGCGATCTGCAGCAGCGCGCCGACGATTACGAACCCTTTCCGGGGAACGGCCGGAGTCCCTTTCCGACACCGACATCAGGACGGGGGCCGCGCAGGTCACACGGCCGGCTGCTGCTTTCGCCTTGGAAGGAGAACTCGCGTCCTCGTAACCGCCTCAGGCGTAGAGGAGTCGCGCCCCACCGTTGACCTCGTCGTCAGTGTCGGCGGCGAAACGCGTCGCTAACAATGTTGTCCTAGCGCAGGTCTTCGGGCGTCTCGGCCATCGAAGTCGTGGCTGGTTCGGATCCCGAGCGATAGCGTCACTGTCACCGGCGTCGCAGCTGTCGCTTGAGCGGCTTGCAACTGCCGGATACGAACCACACGGCCGCGGGCCGGTCAGCGGCGCTACTCCTTGGGCCCTGAGGACCCGACCCCAGGCCGGGGCATCGGCCTCCGCGCGGACTGTGCCGTCCGGGAGCGTCGCGCCCTCCAGGAACAGCGCCCGCTGGAGCTCGGGGTCGATCGCTCCGGTCAGGTTGGCGCTCCGCAGGTTGGCGTTGGTGAGATCGGCACCGTGGAGGTTGCGCGGGTCAGATCGGCGCCGTCCAGGTCCGCTGCCATCAAGTTCGCGCCGCGCAGGTCACAGCCGACGAGCATCGCACCGGAAAGCCGCGCTGCGTTGAGGTTGACGTGGTTGAGGTCGGCGCCGGTCAGGTCGGCTCGCTCGAGCTCGGCGCCGTTCAGCAGCGCCGCGCCGATTGGGTGCGCGCCGAGCTCGATCGGGCCCCAGCTCGTGCCACGCAGGTCGGCGCCGGTCAGCTTAGCGCCGATGAAGTTAGTCCCCGACAGGACAGCGGCACCGAGTGCGCTCCGAGCAGCGACGCAGCCGAGAGGTCGGCTCCGATCAGCCCGGTATCCTCGAGCTCGCAGCCGTCAAGCGTCGCGCGGCTGAGATTGGAGTCATACAGGCTTGCTCCCCGGAGGTTGCAGCCAGTCAGCGCGGCGCCGCTCAGGTCCGCGAGGCGCAATTCGATTCCCGCGAGGTCGAGCCCCGCCAAATCGGCGTTCGAGAGGTCGATCACCCGGCCCTCGGCGGCGATCAGCTTCGCCTCGTACAGGAACTGGAGCACGCTGCGCCGCCGACCACGATCGAGCGTGTGCAGCGCCGTCAGCGTCCGCACGCGGGCGATCGTCCGCACCTCGTCGCGGTCCTTCGATTCGGCATTCCGTTCGCAAGCAGGAGCTCGGACATCTTGTCGATGTACCGCTGCAGCGCGCGCCGTGCTGGTCGTCGGTCGCGATCGCGTCGGCCGACTCTGCTGGCGCTGCGTTACCAGGCAGCGCCGACTCCGACCACGACCGGGATCGCCAGCACCCCGAGCAGCTGCAACGCGTCCCAGAGGGTCTTCGCGGGCAGCTCCTGGACCGCCTGGGTGCGCTTCGTCGAGCCCTGGGTGACCTCGGTCGCGCGGGTCGTCTGTGTCGAGGCGGGCAGTCCCGTCCAATCCCAGCCGAACGCCACGACCGCCAGCGCTGCCGCGGCCAGGAGCGCCGTGGAGATCCCGAGCGCGGCGCGGGCGGGCCGTGACGCGCGCGCGTGCGCAACCAGCCGGCGAACGCTTGCGAGCTGTGCCACCGCGCAATTGTCCGTAGGCGCCCGGACCGACTGGCGGTCGGCTTACTCTCGGTGGGAGTGAGCGTCGGGCGGCGGGAAGCACCCCGACCGCAACCTCCTCCGGAGGCCGGATGGTCACGTGCCGGTGTTTGGCTGCTCCTCTTTCCCCGAACCGGTCACCGGACCAGCGTGACCGCTACAGGCGTGAACGGGCAGTGCCCGGGCGCCCTTTCAAAGCGCTCGATCGGAAGTCGCGGGAGTCCCCCGTAGATCGGCTGCGCCGATAGGCGCCTCCCGACGACCGAGCTGGGTCCCGCCCTTGATTGCGCCGCTCGGAGTCGCAGACGTAGCGCCGACATGCGTCCGAAACGGATCGACCACCGGACGCC
>CAWCDS010000018.1:0-308067 GCA_963794285.1 uncultured Solirubrobacterales bacterium | reverse complement strand
GGGAAGGCTTAGCCGGCCCGCCGTCGAAGTGTGGCTGGATGCGTCAGGCGCCCACGAAGCCGTCGCGGCGGCGGCCGCCCGCCAAGCGGGTGCCGCCGCCACTTGAGCATCGCGTGCTGATGACCGCGACGCTGTGTCTGCTGGCGTTCGGCGCGGTCATGGTCTACAGCGCGTCTTCGCCGATCGGGGTGCTGAAGGGGAGGGGAAACGGGACCTCCGAATTCGTGCGCTACCTGGTGTTCGGCGCCGTCGGGCTCGCAGCGATGCACCTGTTTGAGCGGCGCGGGCTGGCGTTGCTGAACCGCCGCCTCGTGAGCCTGATGCTGTTTGGCTCATTCTGCCTGCTGCTCGTGGTGATGATCCCCGGGTTCGGCGTCAAGGTGCTTGGGGCGCGACGCTGGTTCGCTGCCGGGCCGATCCAGTTTCAGCCCTCCGAAGTGATGAAGCTCGCGCTGGTGCTGTATGTGGCACGCTACCTCGCCGACCATCCCAAACGCATGCGAAACTTCCGCCAGGCGGTCGCGCCGATCGCCGTGGTCGCTGGACCGGCATGCCTGCTGATCCTGGTCGAGCCGGATCTGGGGACGACGATGGTTGTCGCGCTCGCGATCGGGGCGCTCCTGGTCGCCGCCGGGATGCCGATGCGCTACCTGGGCGGGCTGTGCCTGATCGCCGGAGCGCTGATCTTCGTCCTCGTCCTCGTCCAGCCATACCAGCGCGCCCGCCTGTTGGCGTTCCTACATCCGTGGTCATCGGCGGGGAACTCCGGCTACCAGGCGGTCCAGGGGCAGATCGCCCTCGGCTCGGGCGGACTGCTCGGCGTCGGCCTCGGTCGCTCGGTGCAGAAGGTCTTCTACCTACCGGAGGCTCAGACCGACTTCATCCTCGCGGTGATCGGCGAAGAGCTCGGCGTGCTCGGCATCTTCGGTGTCGTGTTCCTGTACGGCATGATCGCTTACGCCGGGCTGCGCACAGCTCGGCGGGCGGTTGACCGGCATGCCAAGCTGCTTGCGACGGGGCTCACGTCGCTGATCCTTTGCCAGGGGATTCTCAATATCTTCGTAGTGCTTGGACTCGCTCCGCTCACCGGCGTCCCCCTGCCATTCATCTCCTATGCACCAACGAACCTATGCGTAATGCTCGCCGCGGTCGGCCTGCTGCTGAACATCGCCCGCCCCGGCGCGCGAGAGCTGAGGGCCGTCGATGGGCCGCGGGCCGCTCGCAAGGCGGCGGTCAGCCGTGACGGCCCAGCGGATCGTGATCGGCGCCGGCGGGACCGCGGGACACGTCGTACCGGCACTGGCGGTCGCCGACGCGCTGCGAGCTGAGGGCGCAGAGGTCAGCTTCATCGGCGGCGAGCGGGCCGAGCGCGAGCTGGTCCCGGAAGCGGGCTACGAGTTACACACCCTGCGGGTTGTTGCCCTGCCCCGCGGTGCGCCGCTGAAGGCCGGCCGCGCGGCGGCGATCGATGCCGCGGCTGGGCGACAGGCCCGCCGGATCCTGCGTGAGCTGCGACCACAAGCCGTGCTGGGCGCAGGCGGCTACGTGGCCGGGCCGGTCGGGCTGGCTGCGGTGGTCGGCCGGATCCCGCTCGTGCTGATGGAGGCCGACAGCCATCTCGGTCTGACCAACCGACTGCTTGCACCGCTCGCGCGCCGGGTCTGCCTTGCGTTTCCGATCGAGGGGCGCACGTCAAGCCGCTACCTCGTCACCGGGCGACCAGTTCCGGCGCCGGCAACCGACCGGGCGGCGGCGCGAGAGCGCTTCGGGATCAGGCCGAATGAGACCTGCGTGCTCGTGTTCGGCGGCTCGCTGGGCGCGAGATCGATCAATCATGCGGCGATCGCGGCGTTCGCCGGGGCGCGCTTTCACGTGCTGCACGCCGCCGGCGCACGGGATCTGCCCGACCTGCAATCCCCGGGGCCTCACTACGACCTGCGTGGCTACATCCCAGACTTTGGCGAAGCGTTGCTCGCGAGTGACCTGGTGATCGCGCGCTCGGGAGGGTCGGTGTTCGAGATCGCGGCGCACGGACGCCCGGCGATCCTGATCCCCTACCCGCACGCAACCGCCGACCACCAGGCCTCCAACGCCAGGTTCATGGAGCAGGCCGGCGCCGCGATCGTGATCCCGGACTCAGAACTGAGCGGTCCGCGGCTGGCGCAGGAGGTGGGGCATCTGCTGGCGGACGGCGGACGCTTGGCGGCGATGGCACGGGCGTCGGCCGCGGTCGCGCGGACCGACGCGGCTGAGGTGATCGCACGCGAGGTGCTCGCGGCACGATCGAATTCTCAGTAAGGATCGCTCGCGAATCCCGGACCGAGGCGCGCGTTTGCGCGCGCCGCCAGATCCATCGCCCGCGCCGGCCAGAACGTCCCCGACGGCGGTCCACCCCGGCAGCTGCCGCTGCTGTTCCCCGGGACGTGCGTCCACATCAACGCATCTGCCCCCGGGAAGCCCGTGACCGTGCTCAGCCGCGGCCCGAGACCCCGGCCGGGAGGGTTACAGAGATCCTCGTTGCCCTGAGTGACCGGGTGCGGGTTGCGCTTAGGGCCGTTGCCGTTCTGGGCGGTATTGACGATGAAATGGGCGCCGTGAGTTCTACGTGAGACCTTCTCGGCCCAGCGGACTTCCGAGATCGTCCAGTTCTCGTGGGTGTCGTTGGTGAAGAAGCCGCAGATATGCGACACCCCCACGGCATTGAGAGCCCGCGCCGTGTATGAGGCCGAGTTCGCGTCGGAGTATCCGGCCTCCACATAGACGACGGTGTGGGGGAGTGATCCGATCCTGTCGACCTCGTACCGGAGGAGCCCCTCGTAGGCCCCGAGCGTGCCCATCCGGGCCATGCAACTCGAGGATCCGAATCCGTCGATCTCGAGCAGGTAGACGGCGGGGCGGCGTCCGGTGCCAGCGGCCATCTCGTCGATCTGCCGGCGAAACGTGGGCGTCGCGGCGGCGATCTGGCTCGCCGAGGCGCAGCTGCCGACCGCCGGATGCGCGAAGTACGTGTTGATGATCGGGATCGAGCCGGGATCGGCGGTCATGTTGTGGCAGAAGATCTTCTGGACCTGGGCGAAGATCGCCCCAGGCCCGCCGCCCATCGAGTAGGCGCTGAAACGCTGCGCCTCTGGCTGGTCGGCGATCTTCTCCAGCAGGTCGACCTTGTATCTGAGCACCGGATCGTCTCTCAGCCGAGTGTGGAAGCGTCCGGAGTCGAGCTGGTGGCGGAACCGGGCCCACGAGTAGTTGTCGGGGTAGCGCGTCGGGTCGATGCCAAGCAAACTCGCGATCGCGCCGGCGGCGGACCCGTGGCGGGGCCCGTCGACGAAGAAATGGGCCGAGTTCAGAGGATCGGACCCGGGCGGGTTGGGCAGCGCCAACGGATTCGAGCGATCGCGCACAGCGGGATAGCGGCCCTGCGAGCATTGCTGCGCATCCGCCTGCCGTGCATGCGGCGCCCTGTGGGCTGAGCGCCCCGTGGCCGCCATCGCCCCAAACGCGGCGATCGCGACGGCGAGCGCGATCAGGGCGGCCAGACACCGCTGAGTTCCCCTGCTCATTCGTCCTCGTGATAGCAAATCCGGCCGATCGGGCTCACCCGGGTTGGACTTCGGATAGCCTCGAGCATCCCAATGGCGAGCGACTGGTCCTCACGCCGGCTGCATTTCGTCGGGATCGGCGGCGCCGGGATGAGCGGGCTCGCGATCGTCGCCCAGGCCCTGGGCGCACGGGTGAGCGGGTCCGACCGCGCCGAGTCCTCCTACACCGAGCGGCTGCGCGAGCACGGCATCGAGCCGATCATCGGCCACGCGGCCGCGAACGTGCCCAGCGGCGCCGAGGTCGTGTACTCGACCGCGGTCTCGCCGTCCAACCCCGAGCGCGCGGCCGCCGCCGGGGGTGAGCTTCACCGGGCCGATCTGCTCGCGCAGATCGCTGCGCTGCGCCGCTGCATCGCCGTGACCGGGACCCACGGCAAGACGACGACCACGGCGATGGTCGTGCATGTCCTGCGCGGCTGCGGTATGGACCCTGCCTACGTCGTCGGCGGTGAGCTTCGCAGCACCGGCTCGAATGCCGCCTGGGGGAGCGGCGAGTGGATCGTGATCGAGGCCGACGAGTCCGACCGCTCGTTGCTGAAGCTGACGCCCGAGATCGCGGTTCTGACCAATGCCGAGCTGGATCATCATTCGACCTACGCGTCACTCGCGGACCTCAACGACACCTTCCGCACGTTCATGGCGCGGGCGGGTGACCGCGCCGTCGTCTGGAACCGCCCCGCGCTCAGGCAGCTGTGCCCGTCCGGCGCCGTCCCATACGACGCGCCGGACCCGGTCCTGACCCCGGCGGGTGCTCGCTTTCGCTGGGGCGAGCTCGAGGTCTCACTGGCGGTGCCCGGCGCTCACAACGCCGTCAACGCCGCCGGCGCGCTGACCGCCGCTGCGCTCGCGGGTGCCGACCCGGCGATGGCGGCTGCGGCGATCGCGGACTTCAAGGGCGCCCGCCGCCGGTTCGAGCTGCTCGGACAGACCGCGGCCGGCGTTCCCGTCTATGACGACTACGCCCATCACCCGACTGAGGTTGCGGCAGCGATCGCCGCCGCGCGGACACTGGCGCCGCGCCGGCTCGTCGCCGTGTTTCAGCCGCACCTGTACTCACGGACCCGGGCGCTCGGCCGGGAGTTCGGGATCGCGCTGGCGCAGGCTGACGTGGCGACGGTGCTCGGGATCTATCCGGCACGCGAGCGCGCCGAGGACTTCCCGGGGATCGACGGCCGGGGGATCGCAAATGCCGCCGCCGAGGCCGCGAGCGGGCGCACCGTCGCGTGGATGCCGGGCTTTGACGGCGCCCGTCGCTTCCTCCGCGGGGTCCTGCGGGCCGGCGATCTGTGCCTGGTGATGGGCGCCGGCGACGTCGACGCGCTCGGGCGCTCGATCGTCACCGCACGGGCGTGACCGACTCAGCCGTTGAGGGTCGGCGGCCGGTGCGCTCTCTACCCTGCTGAGGATGTCCGACCTTCCCGCCGGCGTTCAACGCGAATACTCGCTCGCGCGTCTCACGACGATCCGGACCGGCGGATCAGCGGAGCTGTTTGCGCGCCCGGGGACGCTCGAGGAGCTCGAGCGCTTGGTCGTATGGGCCGCCGCCGAGGAACTTCAGGTAGGGGTCGTGGGCTCGGGGTCGAACCTGCTGATTGCGGACGCAGGAGTCTCGGGGCTGGTCGTGAAACTGGACAAGGAACTGAGCAAGATCGAGCTTGATGGCACGCGAATCTATTGCGGCGGCGGCGCGCGACTGCCGGCGGTGTCAGCGCGGGCCGCGACCGGCGGCCTGACCGGAATCGAGTTCGGGGTCAACATCCCGGGCTCGGTCGGTGGCTCGGTACGGATGAACGCGAACGCGTACGGGGGCGTACTGGCGCGCGTGCTCGAGTGGGTGGACGTGGTCGCGCCGTCCGGGACCGATCGGCGCGAGCCGGGCCAGCTCGGCTTTGCCTATCGCCGCTCGAACCTGCGGCCCGAGGAGATCGTCGCGCGCGTGTGCTTCTCGCTCGCTCCGGCGCCGAGCAGCGAGGTGAAGGCGACCCTCGCCGATATGCGGGCGCGCCGGAAGGCGGCGCAACCCTCCGGGATCAAGACGTTCGGCTCGACCTTCAAGAATCCCGAGGACCCCAAGGCGCAGGGCAAGACCGCCGGCCAGTTGCTGCAGGCCGCCGGGTGCCGGGGCCTGCGGATCGGTGGCGCGAGCTTCTCCGCCAAGCACGCCAATTTCGTCGAGAACCACGGCGAGGCGACGACGGCGGATGTGATCGCACTGATGGCGGAGGGGCGTCGCCGCGTGCAGGAGCGGTTCGGGATCGCACTGGAGCCCGAGGTGCAGCTGCTCGGTGAGGTCGAGTTCCCGAGCGACTGGAAGCCTCGATGATCGCCGCGGGGCTGCTTGACAGGCTGCATCGACTCCGATCGCCGCGCGGCGCTCACGTCAGATTGACCGACCGGCCTGGCGCCCGCTCTCGACGCGCGCTCCCTCGGCTGCGCGCCCGTACGATCGTGATCCTGATCGCGAGTGCGCTGTTGCTCGGGGGCGGCTGGCTGTGGCTGCGTGATTCGACGCTCGTTGCGGTCAAGAAGGTCAATATCACCGGCGTCACCGGTCCCGACGCGTTCCAAATCCGTTCCGCGCTGCGAGCCGCTGCTGACAACATGACGACGCTCGATGTCCGGGTCGGCCAGCTGAAGACGGCGGTCGCGCCGTTCCCCGCCGTCAAGGATCTGCGCGTCAGCGCGCAGTTTCCGCACGGCTTGCGAATTCGCGTGATCGAGCACGTGCCGGTCGGCGCGGTTGTGGTCGGCGGGCGAACGATTCCGGTCGCCGGCGACGGCACGTTGCTGCGCGATCTCAACGCACCGGCGTCGCTGCCGACGATCCCGCTGCGCGTCGCGCCGGGCGGCGCGCGGCTGACCGAGTCCGACGCGCTGAATGCGGTTCAGGTGCTCGCAGCCGCTCCCGAGCGACTGCTCGTACGGATCAGCGAGGTGACGACAGTGGCGCCGCATGGGCTTGTTGCCCAGGTTCGCAACGGACCCGCGATTTACTTCGGTGACCCCGACCGGCTCGTCGCCAAGTGGCTGTCCGCGGCGACGGTGCTCGCGGACTCCGGCTCAGCGGGCGCCGTGTACATCGACGTCACCGTTCCGGGCCGGCCGGTGGCCGGCGTGGGGTCCAGCAGCTCCGTGGCCGCAACCGGGTCTCCAACGGCTCCGGGAGGCTAAACCTCAAGTACAGCTTGAGGGTGGAAAATTGGCAACTCTCGCGCACCGATCGAGACTTGCACGATCTGCAACGAACGTTGCGAGCGAGTACGGTTCGTTGACTTCCCGCATCTTCAGCCCCTAACGTGCGAAACTCCCGCATAAGGCGGAAGAGTGGAAAACACTCAACGCTACCTCGAGGGTCGGACGGTCATCATGGAAAGCGGCAGTTACCTGGCAGTCATCAAGGTCGTTGGCGTAGGCGGCGGCGGCACGAACGCGGTCAACCGGATGGTTGACGCGGGTCTTCGTGGCGTCGAGTTCATCGCGTGCAACACCGACGCTCAGGCGCTCGCCATGTGTGACGCCGACATCAAGCTGAACATCGGCCACGAGCTGACGAAGGGACTCGGAGCGGGGGCGAACCCGGAAGTCGGGCACGGCGCGGCGGCCGAGTCTCGCGACGAGATCAAAGAGGCGCTGAAGGGCGCCGACATGGTGTTCGTCACCGCCGGGGAAGGCGGCGGCACCGGCACCGGTGCGGCACCGGTGATCGCGGAAATCGCCAAGAACGAAATCGGCGCGCTCACCGTCGGCGTCGTCACCCGGCCGTTCTCATTCGAGGGCACCCAGCGCGCGCGTCAGGCCCAGGAAGGGATCCAGAAACTGCGCGAACACGTCGACACGCTGATCGTGATCCCGAACGAGAAGCTGCTTGCGATCGTCGAGCGCCGCACCACGATCCTCGATGCCTTCCGCGAGGCTGACAACGTTTTGCGCCAGGGCGTGCAGGGCATCACCGATCTGATCACGATCCCGGGTCTGATCAATCTCGACTTCGCCGACGTCCGCACGATCATGCACGACGCGGGTAGCGCGCTGATGGGCATCGGCAGCGCCGGTGGCGAGAACCGTGCCGCCGAGGCCGCCAAGATCGCGATCTCCTCACCGCTGCTCGAGGAGTCCGTCGAGGGCGCGATGGGCATCCTGCTGAACATCACCGGCGGGCATGACCTCGGGCTGTTCGAGGTCAACGAGGCCGCCGAGATCGTCCAGAGCGCCGCGGACGCCAACTCCAACATCATCTTCGGCGCAGTGATCGACGACTCGATGGGCGACGATGTCCGCGTGACGGTGATCGCCACCGGCTTCGACCACGGTCACGCCAGCCCCACGACCGCGCGCGAGACGACCCGGCGAGCGCGCCGGGACCGCGACGTGACGATGGACGACAGTCAGCGCTCCTCGCTCGAGATCCGCGACGACGAGATCGACATCCCGTCGTTCCTGAAGGACCGCTGAGCGCCAGTCGCCGGCGCTGGGCGTGACGTTCTCGCCGCCCGCGCGTCCCAGAACTCATGGCGCCTTGGGCGCAACCCCGAGGGCGCTCGGTTGTTCTATGAGGGTCACGAACTCGGCCGACAATCGAATCGGGGGCGCAGGGGACCGGCCGCCGATGCGGAACGCCGCGGCGGCGGTCGCCTGCTGTCTGATCGCCCTGGCGCTGCTTGCCTGCACACCGGCGCCGGCCTCTGCCCAGCAGCCGACCCCGGCCCCACCGGGCGTGATCGACGGGCCGAGCGCCGACATAGTCGGGCTGACGGGGATCTCGGTTGCGCGCGACGGGACCGGTGGGCTGGTCTACCTCAAGCAGATCGCCGGCGTGCAGCACGTGTTTGTCTCACGACTGGTCGGTGGGGCGTTTCTGACTCCTGAGGAAGTCGATGCGCCGCTCGCCGGCGCTTCCTCGCAACCGGTGATCGCGGCCGGAAACGGCGGGCTGCTGCTCGTGGCGTTCATCAACGGCGGAGCGTTGTACGACGTCACCCGGCAGGCGTCGAACGTTGCGCCGAGCGCGCCGCAGCCGCTGGCGGGCGGGGCCAGCAATCCCGCGATCTCGATCAGCAACTTCGGCAAGGCCTACCTGGCGTTCGCGGTGGCCGGCTCCGGCGGCAACGACGTGCGCGCCGCCTACTACTACGCCGGGCGCTGGGCGCTCGAGTCCTCGCCGCTCGACGCGGCGCCCGCCGATGACGCCGGCAGCGGCAGCGGGCGACCGGCAGTGACGAGCTCCGGCGACGGGGTCGGGATCATCGCCTGGGGCGAAGCCGGGCACATCTACACGCGCAGGGTCTGGGGCACATCGCCGAGCACCGTCTACGAACAGCCGGACCCCGCGTCACTGTCCGGGTGGAATGAGGTCTCCGCCGATCAGCCGAGCGTTGGCGCCGGTGGCGACTCCTCGTACGTGACGGTCGCGTTTCATGAGCTGCTCTCGAACGGCACGCAAACACAATCTCGAGTCCTGATGCGCCGGCTGCACGGGTCCCAGTACGACGGGCTCTCAAACGCCGACGGGCTCGGGACGCCGGGTGGCGCCGGGGCGATACAGCCGCAGGTGACCGTCAGCGAATACGGCGCAGGGTTCGTCACCTCCGCGCGCGATGACACCAACGCGCTGTACGCGATGTCGCTCGGCACCAACGGGCTCAGCGGCCCGGTGGCGCAAGTTGACAGTCTCCAGAACGTGACCGCCCCGGACGGCGTCACGGCGATGGCGGGTCTGTACTCGCGCGTGATCGCGTGGCAGCACGACCCTGGGCTGCCCGGCGCTCCGGAGATCCGGACGCGCTTCGCCCCGGCCGGCTCGGACCTCGGTGCAGAGCTGGTGCTGTCCTCGGCGAGCCTCGGCCCGACCGACGCCGACAGCGGCCTTGCGGCCGCCGGCGACGTCTCCGGCGACGCCGTGGTCGGCTGGGTGCAGGGGGACCCCGCGAGCCCGGCAATCGTCACCGACCAGCTCTACCAGGCACCCGGATCGTTCTCGCCCGTGACGAAGTTCGTGTTCGCGCGCACGGCGCAACCGCTGTTGGGATGGTCCGCCGCACGCGAGAACTGGGGGCCGATCCGATACACGGTCACGCTCGACGGCGCCCCGCTTGCGCAGACGACGGCGACCTCGCTGACGGCGCCCGAGCCGCTCGCGGACGGTCCGCACAACTGGCAGGTGACGGGATCCAACCCTGCCGGTCTGACAAGCACGGCGCGAGCGTCCACGGTCTGGGTCGATACGGTGCCGCCCGCCGGCCGGTTGACGATCACCGGGACCAAGCGGGTCGGGTCCTACCTGCACCTGTCGGTGGACTACACCGACGCGCCGCCGCCGGAGCTGCGGACCAGCGCGTCGGGAATCGCGCGCGTGAGCGCGAACTGGGGCGACGGGAGCGTCTACAAGATCACCCACGGCAAGTACCACGCCTACAGGCGCCCGGGTCGCTACACGGTCACGGTCACAATCACCGACCGCGCCGGCAACAGCAGCTCGCTGGTGCAATCGCTGCGGATCGTGCCCAAGCCCAAGCCCAAGCCGAAGCGAAAGCACAAGGGCAAGCCGAAGCCGCACCACTCGCGGCGGGGCGCGGTCAGAGGGGCGGGGCGGTGATCCGACGCGGCGGATTGATGTCATTCGTACCGGCGCTCGTGCTCGCGCTGACACTCGCGCTGAGCGCTGCCGCGCCTGCCGCGCGCGCACAAGGACCGGTGTACGTGGCGACGCCGCCGACGCCCGGCACGCTCACCAGCGATGGGCAGGCCGGCCGCTACCTGCTCGGCGGCACGTGGCTGTACCGCGCGGACACCTCCGATCTCGGCCTCAGCCAGGGCCTCTGGCGCGATCAGGCCGCGACCGACGGCTGGACGCCGGTCTCGGTCCCGAACTCCTACAACGCCGGCGATCTCTCGAGCGCCAGCATGAACGGCTACGTCGGCTGGTACCGGCGGGACTTCACGCTTCCAGCCCGCGCCTTCGCCCGCTACGTGAAAGCAGTCGACCGCCGCTGGATCGTGCGGTTTGAATCGGTCAACTACCGCGCCACCGTCTGGCTCAACCGCCACGAGATCGGAACCCATGCCGGGCCCTACCTGCCATTTGAGCTGGACCTGAGCAACCTTCGGTCGGGCGTCAACAGGCTGATCGTCCGGGTCGACGATCGCCGCACTCCCTCCGACCTGCCGCCGGGTCCGGGCGGCGGCTGGTGGAACTACGGGGGGATCCTCGGAGAGGTCTCCCTGCGCGCCGTCCAGCGGGCCGACGTCGCGCAGGTGCAGGTGAGGCCGGTGCTGCCGTGCCCGACCTGCGCCGCGACGGTGCAGGAGCAGGCGATCGTGCGCAACCTGTCGCGCTCGCGCCAAGCCGTTCATCTGACCGGGCGCTACGGAACCGCGAAGCTCGACTTCGGCCAGGCGACGATCGCCGCGCACGGCACCTGGACGGCGCAGGCGGTCGCCCCGATCCCCCATCCGAGGCTGTGGTCGCCGGATCACCCGAACCTGTACCGCGCGACACTGACGCTGACCGACTCGCTCGGGCGACGCCTCGGCGCGTACGGCACCGACAGCGGGATCCGGGCGATCGCCGTCATCGCGGACGGGCGCCTGACGCTCAATGGGCGGCTGCTGAACCTCCGCGGTGTGAACCTCCACGAGCAGGACGTCACGCTCGGGGCCGCGCTTGACCCGGCACACGTGGCGCGGATGATCGGCTGGATCCGCGAGCTCGGCGCCACCGTGATCAGGGCGCACTACCCGCTCAGCCCCGAGTTCCAGGAGGCAGCCGACCGTGACGGGCTCCTGATCTGGTCAGAGGTGCCCGTCTATCAGGTGCGAAGCGTGTACCTGTCGGACCCGAGCTGGCTGGCGCGGGCGAAGTCGGCGCTGCAGCAGAACATCCTCACCAACCAGAACCATCCCTCGGTGCTGCTGTGGAGCATCGGCAACGAGCTGACGACCCCGGCCGACGGGCCAGAGACGCGCTACATCGCCGCTGCGGCCGCGCTGGTGCGCCAACTCGACCCGACGCGACCGGTCGGGATGGCGGTCGGCAGCTGGCCGGGGGTCGCCTGCCAGCAGGCGTATGCACCGCTGGACGTGATCGGGTTCAACGACTACTTCGGCTGGACCGACGCCGGCGGCGGCGGCACCGATGACCGTGACGCCCTCAGCCCATTCCTCGACAGCTTCCGGGCTTGCTACCCGACGAAGGCGCTGTTCGTGACGGAGTTCGGCTTCGAGGGCAACCGCGACGGCCCAGTCGAGGAACGCGGCACCTACCAGTTCCAATCAGACGCCACCGCCTTCCACCTCGGGGTCTTCGCGAGCAAGCCCTGGCTCTCCGGCGCGATCTACTTCGTCCTGCAGGACTTCGCCGCCCGCCCGGGCTGGGGCGGCGGCAACCCGTGGCCGAATCCCCCGTACGTCCAGAAGGGCATCTTTGACCTCCAGGGCAATCCCAGGCCGATTTTCGAGACGATCGCGTCGATCTTCCGCTCGACGGTGCAGATCGCGCCGGCGCGGGATCTGCCGTCGTCGAAGAAGAAGAAGCGGTCGCGGCGCGGGGTCTGAGTCGGTCGTCACACCCCAGGACCCCCGATAACGCCCGTTCGCACGCCCCTCGTTGTAGCCTGAGAGCGGTGCCTTCTACGACCGAGACCTCGCTGCGCCGCACCCCGCTGTACGCGCGGCACGTATCCGCGGGCGCGAGGCTGGTCCCGTACGCCGGGTGGGAGATGCCGGTCCAATACACCGGAATCCGGGAAGAACACCTCGCGGTCCGCAACGCGGCCGGGATGTTCGACGTCTCACACATGGGCCAGGTCGAGACCCGCGGGCCGCAGGCGCGCGAGTTCCTGCAGCACATGCTCTCCAACGATCTGCGTCGGCTCCCGGAAGGTGGGGCCCAGTACAGCGTGATGTGCCGCGAGGACGGGGGCGTGATCGACGACCTCTTCACCTACCGCCTGGCGGAGTGCACCTTCCTGACGATCACCAACGCCGCCAACCACGAGAAGGACCTCGCCTGGCTGAAGTCGCACGCGGGCCAGTTCGACGTCGATGTGATCGACCGCCACGCCGACTTCGCGATGCTTGCGATCCAGGGCCCGCGTGCGCGCGACACGGTGCGGAGCGTCGCCGACGGCGCCTTGCCGCAGCGGATGCGCTGCTGCGAGCGCACCGTCGCGGGCGCTGGGGCGCTCGTCTGCGGCACCGGCTACACGGGCGAGGACGGCGTCGAGTTGCTGCTCGGTCCCGCCGACGCGCCGGGCGTTTGGGACGCCCTCCACGGTGCGGGCGTGACACCGACAGGCCTCGGCGCGCGCGACACGCTGCGCCTCGAGGTCTGCTTTCACCTGTATGGGAACGATCTGAGCGAGGATCGCGGCCCGATCGAGGCCGGCCTCGGCTGGTGCTGCAAGGAGCAGACCGGCTTCATCGGCTCGCAAGCCGCAGCGGCCGTGCGCGCGACGGGGCCGAAGGAGAAGCTCGTGCCGTTCGTCGTCGACGGTCGCGGGATCGCGCGGGAGGGAAACCCGGTGATCGGCGGCGGGGCGGTGACGAGCGGGACGTTCTCACCGTGCCTCGAGCGGGGAATCGGAATGGCGTACGTTCCAGCCGAGCGCGCCGAGCCGGGCGCGCGGATCGAAATTGACGTTCGCGGCACGACTCGTCAGGCCATCGTCGAGCGCAAGCCTCTTTACCGAAAGGGATCGTGAACATGGCTGAGGCCAGCTATCCGGAAGACCTCCTGTACCACGCTGAGCACGACTGGGCGCGAGTAGAGGGAGAAACGGCGACGTTCGGGGTCACCTGGTATGCCCAGGACTCGCTCGGCGAGCTCGTGTTCTTCGATCCTCCCGAGATCGGCGCGAAGCTCAGCAAGGACGACCCCTACAGCGAGGTCGAGTCGGTGAAGGCTGTCTCGGACGTGATCGCGCCGATGTCCGGTGAAGTGGTCGAGATCAACGAGGCGCTCGCGGACAAGCCGGAGACGATCAACGAAGATCCTTACGGCGCCGGCTGGCTGGTCAAGGTCAAGCTGTCCGATCCCTCCGAGGCGGATTCGCTGATGGACGCCACGGCATACGAGGCAACGCTGGCGTCGTGACCAGCTACGTATCCGCGACCGATTCCGACCGCCGCGAGATGCTCGCGACGATCGGCGTCCAGTCGATCGAGGATCTGTTCGCCGACATCCCGGCGGCGCTCCGACTCACGCATCCGCTGGCACTCGACGCGCCGCTCTCAGAGCTCGAGGTCTACGAGGAGCTGCGGGCACTCGCCGCCCGGAACACGTCCACCGAGGACGAGATCTCGTTCCTCGGCGCGGGCATGTACGACCACTACGTGCCGGCGCTGGTCGACTCGATCATCGGGCGCTCCGAGTTCCTGACGCCGTACACGCCGTATCAGCCCGAGATCTCGCAAGGCGGACTGCAGGCGATGTTCGAGTACCAGACCGCGATCTGCGAGCTGACCGGGCTGGCGGTCGCCAACGCCTCGGTGTACGAGGGCCCGAGCGCCGTCGGCGCCGCCGCATACGTCGCCAAGTCAGCGAGGCCCGGCGCCCGCCGGATCGTGGTTTCCCACGGCGTTCACCCGCACGCTCGCGAGACGCTTCAGACGATGGCCCACGGGTGGGGCATCGAGGTCGTCGAGGTGCCGCTGCGCGACGGAATCACCGAACTGCGCGGGCTCGATCAGGACGTCAGCGCGCTGATCGTCCAGCAGCCGAACTTTCTCGGCGCTGTCGAGGACGTCGAGGCGCTCGCGGCGGCCGCCCACGAGGTGGGAGCGCTGAGCATCTGCAGCTGCGATCCGCTGCCGCTGGCGCTGTTGAAGTCCCCCGGCGAGTGCGGTGTCGACATCGCCGTCGGAGAGGGACAGACGCTTGGCAACCGGCTTGACTTCGGCGGCCCGTCGTTCGGGTTCTTCGCCGCCACCGAGGCGCTGATGCGGCGGATGCCGGGCAGGATCGCCGGGGAGACGCACGATCTCGACGGTAAGCGCGGCTTCGTGCTGACCCTCCAGACGCGCGAGCAGCACATCCGGCGTGAGAAGGCCACCTCGAACATCTGCACCGCGCAGGCGCTCAACGCGCTGGCCGGCGTCATCTACCTCAGCTGGCTCGGCCGCCAAGGGATCGTCGAGCTGGGCGAGCTGCTGCTCCGGCGCACCGCCTACACGCGCGAGCGGCTGCACGCGATCCACGGCGTCTCGCCGCTGCACGACCAGCCTGTCGTCCGGGAGTTCGCGATCAAGCTCGACGCGCCCGTGGAGCACGTCGTCGCCCGCTGCCGGGAGCAGGGCGTGAACCCCGGATACCCGCTCGGGCGCGACTACCCGGAGCTCGCCGACGGCCTGCTGGTGGCGGTCACCGAGCAGCGCACGAAGGAGCAGATCGACCGGCTCGCGGACGTCCTGCAAGCGGCGCTTGCGACAGAGCTCGAGGCTTACGAGGAGGTCAAAGCGTGAGCTTTCTCGCTGCCGCGGACGATCAGCTGACGATCTACGAGCGCTCGCAGCCGGGACGGCGCGCGTTCATCGCGCCCGCACTCGATGTCCCGGAGAAGCCGCTCGACGAGCTGTTGCCGGCGAACCTGCGCCGCGCCGAGCCGCCGCACCTGCCCGAGGTCGCCGAGCCGGAGATCGTCCGCCACTACAACCGCCTGTCGAAGCGCAACTTCGATCTCGACACGGGCTTCTATCCGCTCGGCTCCTGCACGATGAAGCACAACCCGAAGCTGCACGAGCGGGTCGCGGCGCTGCCCGGACACGCGAAGCTCCACCCGCTCCAGGATCCACGTCACGCGCAGGGGGCGCTCGAGCTGATGTGGCGCCTGCAGGGCGCGCTCGCCGAGGTCTCTGGCCTGCCGCATGTGTCGCTGCACCCTTCCGCCGGCTCGCACGGAGAGCTCGCGGGCGTGCTGCTGACTCGCGCGTTTCACGAGGACCACGGCGAGCAGCGAACGAAGGTGCTGACTCCCGACAACGCTCACGGCACCAATCCCGCCACGGTGACAATGGCCGGCTATGACCTGGTCAAGGTCGCCGCCGATGAGCACGGCAACGTCGATCTGGACGATCTCCGAGCCAAGGCCGACGACCAGGTCGCCTGCCTGATGCTGACCAATCCCTCGACGCTCGGGTTGTTCGAAGCCGGGATCGAGGAGATCGAGCGGATCGTGCACGGCGTCGGGGCGACGCTGTACTACGACGGCGCGAACCTGAACGCGATCATGGGCATCGCGAGGCCCGGAGACATGGGCTTCGACATCGTCCACTTCAATCTCCATAAGACGTTCACCCAGCCCCATGGCGGCGGCGGGCCGGGCGCCGGGCCGATCGCGGTCTCCGAGCGGATCGAGCCGTATCTGCCGCGGCCGCAGGTGGTCCGCCGAACGCCGGCCGAAAACGGCTCTGAGCCGATCTACGACCTCGACTTTGACCGCCCCAAGTCGATCGGGCGCCTCCGCGGTTTCCAGGGCAATTACGGCGTATTCGTGCGCTCCTACGCGTACATTCGCTCGCTCGGCGCCGCCGGCCTGCGCGAGGTCTCCGAGGTCGCCGTGCTCAACGCCAACTACCTCCTCGCGCGGCTCAAGCGCGAAGGCGTGCTCCAGTACCTGCCCGCGGCCTATGAGCGGCCGTGCATGCACGAGTTCGTGCTCTCGGGCGGGCCGATGAAGCACGAGCTCGGGATCAGGACGCTCGATCTCGCAAAGCGCCTGCTCGACCACGGTGTGCACCCGCCGACGGTCTACTTCCCCTTGATCGTCGACGAGGCGCTGCTGATCGAGCCGACCGAGACGGAGACCAAGGAGACGCTCGACCGCTTCGCCGAGGTCGTCGCCGAAATCCTGCGCGAAGCGGGCGAGGATCCCGAGATCGCCCGCGGCGCCCCGTACACGACGCCGGTGCGCCGTCTGGACGAGGCGGCGGCAGCGCGCAAGCCGGTGGTGCGCCAGCCGACGTAACGCAGCCGCCTGGCCGTAGATACGCTCCGGGCGTGCGATTTGTGATCTTCGGCGCCGGAGCGATCGGTGGCGTGGTCGGTGCGCGCCTTGCGCAGGCCGGCCGCGAGGTCGTGCTGATCGCGCGCGGCGCGCACTACGCCGCGATCCGCGAGCACGGTCTGAGGATCGAGGACCCGGTGCAGCGCGCGGTGCTCTCGATCGAGGTGGTTCCGAGCCCAGGCGCGGTGCCGTGGACCGGCGAGGATGTGGTCATGCTGACCACCAAGAGCCAGGACTCCGAGGCGGCGTTGCACGCACTGCAAGACGCTGCGCCGCCGGCCACCCCCGTGTTCTGCGTGCAGAACGGGGTCGAGAACGAACGCCTCGCGTTCCGGCTGCTTCGAGCAGGTTTACGGCGCGGTGGTGATGGTGCCGGCCGCACATCTGGAGCCGGGGATCGTGCTGGCCTACGGCACGGCGACGACGGCATGATCGACATTGGGCCGCTATCCGACGGTGTCGATCGAGCGTCTGCGAGCGGTGGCGCAAGCGCTCCAGCGGCGCGGTTCAGCTCCCGGAGCCGGACCGGACGTCATGCGCCTGAAGTACGCCAAGCTGCGTGCCAATCTCGGCAACGCGGTCAACGCGATCTGTCAAGCCGGGGCCGCCGCCGAGCAGCTGATGGCGATGGCGCAAGGAAGAGGGCAGGGCAGTGCTGACCGCGGCCGGCATCGAGTTCGAGGCCGACGACGTCGACCGACGTCCAGGCCCGCTGGACGCGATGGGCGTGCGCGATCATCGCCGGCCACGAACGCGCCGGATCCTCAACGTGGCAGAGCCTGCGCGCGGCAGCGGCGCGTTCGAGACCGACTACCTGAACGGCGAGATCGCGCTGCTCGGCCGCCTGCACGGCGTGCCCACGCCGGTCAACGACGCCCTGTGCCGCTCGTCCGCGCGTGCAGCGCGCGAGGGCCGGGCGCCCGGCTGCTGCCGCGCCCGAGGAGGTCGCTGGCCCGCAGCCGCCGACGGGACAGACGGTGCGCGGATGGGACCCGTTCGTCGCTGATCGCGAGCGCCGCGGCCGAGATCGCCGCGCACGCGCGCAGCGCGAGCTCGAGGCGCTCGTCGGCGATCTCCTCGCCGTCGGGCGACGTCGACGGGCGCCGAGGAGGCGCTCGCCGCTGTGTGCCGCGCTGCTGCCGCCAGAGGCCGAGATCGAGCGCGTGCCGTGCTCGACGCCCGGCAGCGCGCCTGACCTGATCGCGCGGATCGGCGGCAGCGGGTCGCGGGCCGGCTGCTGCTGCTCGGGCCACGTCGACACGGTGATCGGCCACGACGCGCACGCGCCGCTGCGCCGCGACGGCGAGCGGCTGTACGGCCCGGGGACGGCCGACATGAAGGGCGGCGTGGTGCTGTCGCTCGGCGTCGCGCGGGCGCTCGCCGGGCGCGTCCGGAACGTTCGCCGAGGTCGCGCGTGCTGCTCGTGACCGACGAGGAATGGCGCACGCCACGAGTTCCTCCACGTCGCAGCGGTTCGCCGGCTACGACGCCTGCCTGTGCTTCGAGGCCGGTGAGCGGAGCGCCGAAGGGCGACGAGGGCGTCGTCGTGCGCCGCAAGGCGGCGGGGACGCTGCGGGTCGGCGCGACCGGGCGGGCCGCCCACTCGGGCAGCGCGCCCGACCAGGGCCGCAAACGCGCTGCTGGCGCTCGCCGCACACCGCGATCGAGGTGGCGCGCTCGGCACGACCCGGAGCGGCCCGAGCGCCTGAGCGTCGTGCCGACGGTGATGCGCTCCGGCGACGCGTTCAACGTCGTGCCGGCCGCGGGCGAGCTGATGTTCGACATGCGCGCGGATCGAGCTCGAGGCGTTCGAGCCGGTGCTCGGCGGCCGTGCCGGCCGAGCTGGACGGCGTCGCGCTGACGGCCGGATGCGAGCGCCGCTGGCCGGGGATGGACTCGCGCGTCGGCCACCAGCGGGCTGCTCGACCCGCGCGCCGGCGCGCGGCTGGGCCGGCCGATCGTCGGCGTCTCCCGCGGCGGCGCCAGCGATGCCAGCCATTTCGCGCTCGACGATCCCGCTGACCGTCGACGGGCTCGGGCCCCGCGGCGGCGGCGCACACACGCCCGACGAGTTCGTGCTGCGCGCCGTCGCTGCGCGAGCGCGCGCCGAGGTCGCGCTGGCGCTGGCGGCTCGAGGTGCTCGCCGACACGGAGTGAGCGCTCGACCGCCTGACCGGCCAATCCGTTATTACGCGATTCTGTGAGCACCTGCGATCCTGTCCCGCGCATGAGCACCACCGTCCCGACACGCAAGCCGGCAGCCGCCCCCCGGGCTCCGCCGGGCCAGCCGCAGCGATCCAGGGCCTGACGCTGCTGGGCGGCGATCGTCGGCGGTGATGTGGGTCGTCGAGATCGATCAACGCGCTGGACTCCTACAGGCTCGACAGCCGACGGATCTACGCCGCGCAACCTCGAGCCACATCTGGGGGATCTTCACCGCGCCGTTCCTGCACGCCAGCTTCCAGCACCTGATCGACAACACGATCCCGCTCGTGTTCATGGGGCTGATCATCGCGCTGCGCGGCGCCGGGCGGTTCGCGCTGGTGACGGTGATCATCATCGTGATCGGCGGCCTCGGGACGTGGCTGATCGCGCCCTCGGGCACCGATCACGGTCGGCGCCAGCGGCGTCGTGTTCGGCTACGCCACCTATCTGCTCACGCGGGGGTTCTTCGACCGCAACGCGCTCGAGCTGCTCACCGGGCTGTCGTCGGAGTGGTCTGGGGCGGGGCGCTGCTCGTCGAGCCTGGTCCCGCACTACGGCGTCTCCTGGCAGGGCGCACGTGTGCGGGGCGATCGCCGGCGTGATCGCGGCCTGGCTGCTGCCGTCGCGCACGCGGCGCGGCGCGACGCCGGTCCCGGCCGACGGCCCCGCTCGACCGCGCGCTGGCGTCCTGTCCACTAGCCTCCAGCCCTGAGTACATGCGCATCTTCTCCGGCATCCAGCCGACCGGCCGCAAGCACCTCGGCAACTACATCGGCGCGATCACCCAGTACGTCGCCGGTCAGGACCGCGGCGAGGCGATCTACTGCGTGGTCGACCTGCACGCGATCACCGTCCCCTACGAGCCCGCGGCGCTGCGCGAGTCGGTCTACGACACGGCCGCGACGCTGCTGGCCGCCGGGCTCGACCCGGAGCGCTGCATCTTCTTCCGCCAGAGCGACGTGCACGAGCACACCGAGCTGCGCTGGCTGCTGTCGCAGCGTCACCGCGTACGGGCGAGCTGAACCGCATGACCCAGTTCAAGGACAAGGCGGGCGCCCAGCGCGAGCTGGTGTCAGCGCGGGCCTGTTCTTCTATCCGGTGCTGCAGGCCGCCGACGTGCTCGCCTACCGCGCGCACGAGGTGCCGGTGGGCGACGACCAGCGCCAGCACGTCGAGCTGATGCGCGACGTCGCCGAGCGCTTCAACGACGCGCTTCGGCGAGACGCTGGTCGTGCCCGAGCACCGGATCCCCGAGGTCGGGGCGCGGATCATGGACCTCCAGTTGCCCGACCGCAAGATGTCGACCACCGGCGGCAGCGCAGCAGGGGACGGTGCTACGTGCTCGACGAGCCGGACGCGGTCGCCAAGAAGATCCGCTCCGCCGTGACCGACTCGGGCACCGAGGTCCGCCGGGCCCCCGACAAGCCCGGGATCTCGAACCTGATCGAGATCCTCGCGGCGGTCCGCGGCACGCTCGCCGGAAGCGGTCGAGAGCAGTTCGACGGCTCGGGCTACGGCGCGTTCAAGCAGGCGGTCGCCGACGCCGTGGTCGAGTACCTGGCCCCGGTTCGCGAGCGCTACGCGCAGCTCCGCGCCGACGAGGAGCGGCGCTCGAGCGGACCCTGGCCGACGGCGCCGAGAAGGCCCGCGCGATCGCCTCGGACACGCTCTCGGACGTCCGCCAGGCGATGGGCGTCGGGCCAGTCCGGGCCCGCCGCTAACTCTGCGGCGTGCGGATTGATCGACCTCGAGCTCGACCTCGACGTGTTCGCGGGCCCGTTCGACCTGCTGCTGACGCTGATCCTGCGCGAGGAGGTCGACCTGCTCGAGGTCGACCTGGCCGAGATCGTCATCTCCTACATCGACCATCTCGAGCAGCGTGGCGAGCTCGAGCTCGAGGCGGCGACCGAGTTCCTGGTTCTGATCGCCGCGCTGCTCGAGCTCAAGTCGCGGCTGATGCTGCCCGGCGAGGAGCAGGAGCTGATCGAGCTCGATCCCGGGCGAGGCCGCCGAGGAGCTGCTTGCGCGCCTGCTCGACGCCCACCGCTACCGCGCCGCGGCCACGCACCTGCGCGAGCGGCTCGCCGACCCAGCACGGCTACCGGTTCCGCTCGGCGCCGCTGCCGCCGTCGCTGCGGCGCGCCTCGCTGAGCGACGCCCGTGCGGTCTATGACCCCAGCCGCCTGGCCGCGGCGATCGGCGAGCTGCTGCACCTGCCCGAGCCGGTCGACGTCCGCCACATCGTCGGTGCCGAAGGTCACCGTCGCCGAGCGGCTCGCGCATCTGCGGACGCTGCTGCGCCGCGGGCAGCTTCAGTTTCGACGAGGCGGTCGCCTCGGCCGACCGCGTGACGGTCGCCGTCACGCTGTTCGCGCTGCTCGAGCTCTACAAGCAGGGCGAGGCGACCTGGACTCAGGACGAGCCGTTCGGGGAGATCACGGTCGAGGCGCTCGGCGCGCGGACGCCACGACCGCAGCCCGCAGGGGTCGCCGTATGAGCGCCGAGCTCGAGCGAATCGTCGAGGCACTGCTGTTCCTCTGCGCCGAGCCGGTGCAGGCGGAGGCCCTGGCCGAGGCCGCCGAGGTGGAGCTGCACGAGGTCGCCACCGCGCTCGAGCGGCTGCGCGAGTACTACGAGTTCGAGCGCCGCGGCCTCGTTCTGCGCGAGCTCGGCGGCGGCTGGGTGCTCTCGAGCCACCCGGACGCCGAGCACGCCGCGCGCCGGCTGCTGGCGCGGCCGCGAACGCCGCCGCTGACCCCGGCCCAGGCCGAGACGCTCGCGATCATCGCCTACCTGCAGCCGGTCTCCCGGCCCGAGATCGCACGGATCCGCGGGGTCAACGCCGAGTCGGCCGCCGCGACGCTGCTCGAGCGCGGCGTGATCGAGGAGAGCGGCCGCTCCCAGTTCGGCGCAGTGCTGTACCGCACGACCGAGCTGTTCCTGCGCCTGTTCGGGATCGACTCGCTCGACGAGCTGCCGGAGATCGGTGCGTTCGACCCATCTCCCGAGCTCGAGGAGGAGCTGCGCGAGCGGCTGCTGCAGGCCGGCGAGGCGCGCGCGACGGCCTGAGTGGGGCGACCTAGCGCCTCATTGGGCTCAGGGAGGCGTGCGAAAGGCTCCCCGTCTGGTAGCGACTAGACGCGCGCCGCGAGCTGTCCGCATGCCGCGTCGATGTCGCGGCCTCGCGTCAGCCGGACGGTGGCGCCGAGGCCGCGCCGCTCGAGCTCGTCCTTGAACGCGGCGATCGCCTTCGGGCTCGATCCGCTGTAGGGCGAGTCGGTCGGGTTGTACGGGATCAGGTTGACCTTGAACATGCGCGGGTCAAGCACCGCGGCGAGCGCGGTGGCCTGCGGGTGGCCGTCATTGACGCCGGCGAGCATCACGTACTCGATGAACACCATCCGCCGCTTGGCGGCGTAGAACTTCTCGCACGCAGCGATTACCTCGGCGAGCGGGTAGCGATCGTTGACGGGCATCAGCTCCGAGCGCAGCGCGTCGTCGGCGGCGTGCAGTGACAGCGCCAGGCGCAGCGGCATCGGCTCGGCCGCAAGCCGGTTGATGCCGGGAATCCACCCGACCGTCGAGACGGCGGTGCGCCGGTGCGTGATGCCGATGTCCGGCAGCCGCTTGCACGCGCCGAGCACGTGGTCGAGGTTCATCATCGGCTCGCCCATCCCCATGAACACCGCGTGGTCGACCGGCCCGGCGGTGCGCCGGAAATGGAGCGCCTGGTCGAGGATCTCCGAGGCGGTCAGGTTGCGGCCGAAGCGCATCTGGCCGGTCGCGCAGAACGTGCAGGTCAGCGGGCAGCCTGATTGCGAGGACAGGCACAGCGAGCGCCGGCCGTCCCTGTAGCGCATCAGCACCGCCTCGACCGGACGGCCGTCGTGTGTGCGGAACAGGGCCTTGACCGTCCCGTCGTTTGCGAGAGCCTCGTGCTCGAGCGCGAGCGTCGAAAACGGCACGTCCTCGCTCAGTGCCGTGCGCAGGTGCGCCGGCAGGTCGGTCATCGCCTCGAACCCGTCGGCTCCCTGCGCCAGCCACCGCCACACCTGGCGGGCGCGGTAGCCGGGCTCGCCAAGCTCGTCGAGCTTCCCCGTCAGCAACATCAGATCCATGCTGACTATGGTGGCAGGCGATGCGCCTGGCCAAGTACCTTGCCTCAGCAGGCGTCGCCTCGCGTCGCGCGGCGGAGGAGATCGTCCGCTCGGGGCGCGTCTCGGTCGGCGGCGCGACCGTGACCGATCCCGCGCGCGACGTCGGCGCCGCCGACCGGGTGGCGCTCGACGGCACGCTTCTCAGCGCGGAAGCCGCACGCGTCGTGTACGCCGTCAACAAGCCCGCGGGCGTAGTCTCGACAGCCCGAGACCCACAACGCCGACCAACGGTTGTTTCGCTCGTTCCGAGCGAACATCGGCTGTACCCGGTCGGCCGCCTGGACATCGACACGACCGGCCTGATCCTGCTGACCAACGATGGGGAGCTCGCCAATCGCCTCACGCACCCGCGCTTTGAGGTCGAGAAGACCTACCGCGTCGTCGTCGGGCGCCCGCCGGTGCGGGACGCTGCGGTCCGCGCGCTGCGGGCCGGCGTCCTGCTCGATGACGGGCAAACCGCGCCGGCGCAGGTCCGCCGGATCGCGCCCGACACGCTCGTGATCACGATCCACGAGGGGCGCAAGCGCCAGATCAAACGCATGTGCGAGCACGTCGGGCATCCGATCCGGCGACTGGAGCGGATCCGGTTCGGAACGCTGGAGCTCGGCGGGATGAAGCCCGGCTCGTTTCGGAAGCTCAGCGCGGCTGAGGTCTCGCGGCTCGCTGGAGGATCAGCTCGTCGCGGCCCAACGTCGTCGTCGTCAGGGCCGCGGCGACATCAGCCCTCGTGAGTGTCACCGGCTTGTCGGCGACGAGCCGCACGACCGTGAACTGGTTGGCCGACCGGCGCCAGAGCTCGTGGAAGCCTGCGATCGGATAGGAGCTCTGTAGCTGCGAGGGCGAGAGGTTGCACGCCGCTCCCCACCAGCAGAGCGCAACCCGCGGGGCGCTGATCGAGACAACGTCGAGCTCTCGCACCGTCGCATCGCCGTGGCGCATGAAGCGCAGTCCCGGGACATACAGGGACAGCGGCAGCAGATCGCGATAGTGCTGGACCAGGATCGCCCGCTCGCCGCCGACTGCCGGTCCCGTGCTGAGCACGCGCGCCACCGCCCGCCAGTCGGGGCGCTGAAGCGTGCGCTCGGTGGCGACGCCGACCGCCGCGACGATCCCGCACCCGCACAGGACCGCGGCGCCGGCGATCCCAGCCACGCCGGCGCGCTGCGCGCCGAGGCCTCCGGCCAGCATCACCGCGGCCGGTAGCCACAGCGCGATGACATTGCGGGTGATCAGGTCATCGACGCCGCCTGCGACCAGCACGAGGTTGAGCACAAGACCGCTCAGCGCCAGCGCCCCCGCGCCGAGCGCCGCCCGCCGCTCGCTCTGTTCTGAGCGCGTGGCAAGCAGCACGAGTCCCAACAGCACGCATACGGCCGCCAGCGCATAGACGGCTCCCTGGGCGGGCGACTGGAACCCGATCAGGAACTGCGGGAAGATCTGGCGCAGTCGCGACCCCAGCGGGATCGGTGCGATCCAATTCGCATTGCCGGTGCCGTTCTGGCTGATCGCGAGTGGAATCAGCGCGAGTCCGCAGACGGCGACGGCGCCGAACGCGATCTGGACGGACCGGTTGCGCCGGTGGGTGGCCAGCAGCCAGACCGCCTGCGGGACGATCGCGAGCAGGGCGTAATAGTGCGTTGCCAGCGCCAGGCCCGAGGTGATCGTCCACGCGAGCAACGCTCGCGGCGTCGGGTTTGTGCGAGCGTGCGCGAAGGCGAGCAGCGCGCCCGCGGTCAGCAACACCACGAGCGAATAGGACCGGGCCTCCTGCGAGTACCAGATCAGCAGCGGATTGCACGCGGCCAGGGCCGCCGTCACGAGCCCCGCCCGCGTCGAGATCAGCGTGCGCGCTGCGGCGTAGGCGACCGGCACGGTCGCGACGCCCGCGAGCGCCGACAGCGAACGCAAGCCCGCCTCGCCGTAGCCGAACACGCGTGCCCACACCCACGCGAGGCAGTAATACAGCGGCGGCGTGGATTCGCTCTTGGGAATCAGTCCGAGCATCTTCCCCGGCGAGAAGTGCACGAGCAGCGCCGTGTTGCCCTCGTCGAACCAGAAGCCCTGATGCCCGATCCGCGTAAATCGCAGGATCGCGGCGAGCACGGTCAGGGCACCGACGGCCAGCGCCGCCGGGTTGCCGAGCACTCGTGCCAGCCCCGAGTGTTGGTCCATTGCCCGACGGCCGGCGCCATGAGTTAGCGTGCCGACGCTCACGCGCGGGCATCATAGATCGCATGAGCAGGTTCAGCGGCGGCGAGGGTTACATAAACGCCTTAACAGAATCCCAATCCACGCGCGCCGCAACGCTATCTCGCGCACGGCACTATTGCTGGTTCTGATGCGACAGGACTCCACGCAAGCGGATGGGTCTGTCGTGCTCGCCTCGGGTCCGGCCGGCAACGCCGGCACGGGCCATGCCGACAACCCTGTCCTGGTTCCGAGCCTCCCACCGATCGGGGCTCGCTTCAGCCTGCCCCGGGTCAAGACGGCGTGCGGGCCTCGAGCCGGGCAGGCAGCGCTCGGCGTGCTGCTGCTGGCCGTGTTCGCGGTCGTCCTGTTCGCCACCTCGCGGGCAACACCGTTGGTTCCGCGCAGCAACATGGGCTTTCCGCACTGGGAGTCGGGCCCGCTTCACGGGCTGTTCGGACACTTGCCCAACAGCTGGAACGGCCTCAACCTCGGGTTGAGCGCCGTGATGGTGGCGATGCTGATCGCCTACGGAGTCGTGGTGGCGTCGGTTCGCTCGCTGTCGATGCGCGCGATCGTGATCTGCGTCGTGGCGCTGCACCTGCTCTTGCTGATGAGCCCGCCGTTTCAGCTGACCGACCTGTTCAACTACCTCGGCTATGCGCGGCTTGGAGCCGTGCACCATCTGAACCCATATACGCACGGGATCAACTGGGAGCTTCACGACCCGATCTATCGCTTCTCGACGTGGCACAACCTGCGCAGTCCATATGGACCGCTGTTCACAGCGATCAGCTACCCGATCGCGCTGCTGCCGATTCCGGTCGCGTACTGGGTGCTGAAGACGCTCGTAGTGCTGATGAGCCTGGCGTTCATCGCGCTGGTGTGGAAGTGCGCGCGGCTGCTCGGGCGCGATCCGCGGTTCGCGGTCGTGTTCGTTGCGCTCAATCCGGTCTACCTGATGTACGCCGTCGCCGGCTTCCACAACGACTTCTTCATGCTCGTGCCTTCGACCGCCGCGATCGCGCTGCTGCTCGCGCGCCGCGATCGCTCGGCCGGAGCCGTGCTGATGATCGCGGTCGCAGTCAAGTTCACGGCCGTGATCCTGCTTCCGTTCCTGCTGATTGCGGCGCGGCCGCCGCAACGGCGCCTGCGCATACTGAGCGGCGCGGTACTGGCCGCGATTCCGCTCGCCGCGATCAGCCTCGCGCTGTTCGGCTTCACGGTCCCCAACCTCCAGGATCAGAGCACGCTGCTGACTGACTTCAGCGTGCCGAACATCGTCGGCGACTTGATCGGCCTCGGCGGCGGTTCGCCGGCGCTGCTGCGGGTCGCAAACGTCGCGCTGGTCGCAGCGGTCATCTACCTCCTGCGCCGCCGGGGCGACTGGCTCTCACGTGCCGGCTGGTCGACCCTGGCGCTCGTCGCCAGCCTCGCGTGGCTGGTGCCGTGGTATGTGATCTGGGTGCTGCCGTTGGCGGCCCTCGGGACGAGCGTCAGGCTGCGCCGTGCCGCGGTCGCGTTCAGCATCTACGTGCTGCTCGCGTTCATCCCGGCGACGAGCATGTTCCTGGCCGCGCACGGGATCAACCCGATGGGTGGTTCCGTCGGACAGGCCTCGAAGGTCCTTCAGAAGAAGCTCTCGCAGTAACCCCGGCGGTCAGCTCCGCGTAAGGTCAGCGGCCCCACGGGGCGCCTTGAATGACATTCAACTGTTAGCGTCGGATCGCGATGCGTCTCGAGTACGCAATGGCGAATGCCGGGCCCGGTAACCCCGCGGCCACGGCAACGGCTGCGCGCCGGCGCCTGGACCGGTTTGACCTCGGCGTGCTCGTCGTGTTCGCTGCCATCTCGGTCTGGGTGCTCGGGCTCGACCTCTGGCAGGTAATCGTCAACGGCCGCGTATGGACCGGCACCGACGGGCTCTACGTCGTCGACCAGATGCAGTACGTGGCCTGGATCCGCGAGGCATCCCATCACCTGCTCGTCTCGAACCGCTTCGTGCTGCGATCGACCTCCGCGGATTACTTCCAGCCCGCGATCGTCATCTCCGGGATCCTCTCGGCGATCGGCCTGGCGCCGTGGCTGTCGTTTCTGCTGTGGAAGCCGGTCGCCGTCGCGGCGTGCTTCTTCGCGGTCCGCGCGTATGTGCTGCGCAGCCTCACAGCGCTGTGGTCGCGGCGGGCCGCGCTGGTGCTCGCACTGTTCTTCGGCTCGTTCACGATCGTGTCCGGGTCGGTCAGCGTGCTCGGCGACCTGTTTCCGGGCTTCCTCTCCTGGGGCTACGTGTTCGGACTGCTCGCGCTTGCCGCGATGACCGCTGCACTGGTCGCGTACGACAGCGCGCGATCGGCCGGGCGGACAAGCTGGATCCCGGGGTTGCTCGGCGCGCTCGCGAGCCTCCTGCACCCGTGGCACGGAGAGCTCCTGATGCTCGTCGTGGTCGGCGGCGAACTGGTCATGTGGCGCACGACCGAGCCGCTGCGCCGCCGGCTGCGCCTGCCGGCACTGACCCTCGTCCTGAGCGGGCTGCCGCTTCTGTACTACGCGATCCTCGGCCGCACCGATCTCTCGTGGCGGCTCGCGCGCGAGGCGAGCAAGCACAGCTTCCCGCTGTGGTCGATCCTGCTCGTGATCGTCCCCCTGATCGTGCCGGCGATCTGGGGCTACCGACGCCGGCGGGCGCCAGGCTTCCTGCCCGCGGCCACGTGGGCGTGGCCGTTCGCGACGCTCGTCGTGTACGTCCTGTCCGCGAGCGCCGCCGGCGCGACGCCGCTGCACGCATTCCAGGGCATCACGTTCCCGCTCGCGATCCTTGCGGTGCAGGGCGTCGAGGGGGCAAACTGGCAGCGGCTGCGCCGCCCGGGACTCGTGGCGGGGCTCGCCGTCGCGCTCGCGACGATCCCCGCGACGGCCTACGAGCTCTACAACGCGCGCAGAACCGTCGCCCCGAATCCCAAGAACCCGACGTTCATCTCCCACGATGAGCGCCGCGCGATCGACTATTTGGCGCACAACCCTGTGCGGGGTGGGGTGTTCACGCGCAGCTTCCTTGGCGCGGTCGTCCCGACGCGGACCGACCGGCACGTGTTCGTCGGCGACTGCCTGTGGTCGCAGCCGGGCTGCTACGTCCGCTCGCAGGTGGCCCGCGATCTGTTCGGCGGGAAGCTCGACGTTGCGGCGGCGCGAGACTACGTGCGCGACAGCGGGGCGCGGTTCGTGCTCGCCGACTGCTCCTCGACCGCGGACCTCCCACGGATCCTGCGCGGCATGACGGTCGGCGTGCGACGATTTGGATGCGCGGCCGTGTACGAGCTCGACTCGCCGGGCCCGGCGACTGGACCTCTGGCAGAATCACGCGCCGATGCGGCTGTTCGCGCTACGAGGCGCCAATAGCGTCGAGCGCAACGAAGCCGACGCGATCCTTGATGCCACGGATCGGTTGATGCGTGAGCTGATGACGCGCAACGCGCTCGCGCCCGATGCGATGGTGAGCTGCATCTTCACGCTGACCGACGACCTCAACGCCGAGTTCCCGGCGGTCGCGGCGCGGGCGCTGGGACTCGATCGCGTACCGCTGCTGTGTGCGAGGGAAGTGCCGGTACCGGGCTCGATGCCGCGCGTGATCCGCACGCTGCTGCACTACTACGCCGGCGAGGATCACGAGCCCCAGCACGTCTACCTCGGCGACGCACGCGGCTTGAGGGCCGATCTCGAATCGGCACAATGAGACTCAGCCATGTCCCTTGAGTTCGCAGAGCGCATCAGGCGAATACCGGTCTATCCCGTGGCGTCCGGCTACGACCTCGGCTCCGAGGTCGCGATGCTCGCCTCCAACGAATCGTGCTTCTCGCCGTTCCCGGCAGTCGTCGAGGCCGCCGCCGCGGTCCTGGCCGGCGTGCACCGCTATCCGGACCCGTCGTACGCGCCGCTGCGCCGCGCGCTGTCGGATCGCTACGGGGTGCCGGCCGAGCGGATCGCGCTGGGCAATGGGTCCTGCGACGTTCTCCTGGCCGCCGGCGAGGCACTGCTCGAGCCCGGCGCGGAGGTGGTGTACTCGTGGCCGGCGTTCAGCGTCTATCCGCATCTTGCGGCCGCCTCCGGGGCGCGTGCGATCGAGGTCCCGCTCGACGCCGATGACCGCCACGATCTTGACGCGATGGCCGCAGAGATCACGGTCGCGACCCGGCTGGCGCTGATCTGCAATCCGAACAACCCGACCTCGACGTCGGTCGGGCTCGACGCCGTCGAGACGTTCCTCGAGCGCGTGCCGGGGCACGTCTGCGTGATCCTCGACGAGGCGTACTGCGAATTCTCACTGGCGCTCGGCGACCCGTACGCGTCGGTCGAGTTGCTTCACCGCTATCCGAACGTCGTGCTGCTGCGGACGTTCTCGAAGGTGTACGGGTTGGCGGGGCTGCGGGTCGGCTACGCATTGTGTGGCTCGTCCGAGTTCCGCGTCGCCGTCGACCAGGTGCGCCAGCCGTTCTATTTGAACGCCGGCGCCCAGGCAGCGGCCGTCGAGGCGCTGCGCTGGCAGGACGACGTCGACCGCCGGGTCGAGCGAACGCTCGCGCTGCGGGCGGGTCTCGTCGAGGGCGTCGAGGCGCTCGGGCTGTGGATCGCCGAGTCCGACGCGAACTTCGTCTGGTTGCGGCTGCCCGATGGCGTTGACGAAGGCGATGTCGTGGTGGGACTTCGCGACCGCGGCGTGCTGGTCCGGGCCGGGAAGTCGCTGGGCCGTGAGGGCGCGATGCGGGTGACGGTCGGGACCGAGCACGAGAACGAGCGGTTCGTCTCGGGGCTCGGCGAGCTCGTCGGGTAGCCGGCTGCCGAGGAGAATGCCAATTCACCGCCGGGGGGTGGCGGTGAATTGGCATTCTTCTCCGCGCACAGCTTGGAATCCCGCCCGCCCTCTGGTACAACCCAGGCCGACGCGTATGAGCGACCCATGCCACACCCACACCACCGGCTGGTCCCTCTACGCGCGCTTCTACGCCTGGCGATTTAGCTAGGCGCTCGGCCAAGCACCCCTCGTGCCCGCGAACCGCAGCGGGTCCGTCCGGAGGCCGAGCGCCGTAGCGAGACGAACTCGCTGACCCGCCCTTCCGTACAGTTTCCAGGCGTAGAAAGGAATCAAGCAGATGATGATCGTGATGAGAGCGACGGCCACCGAACAGGAGGTGCAGGCCGTCATCGACCGGGTCCAGAGCGCCGGCGCGCGCGCACACCCGATCTACGGCGAGGAACTGACCGTGATCGGAGCGATCGGCGACCTGGAGCACACGAGCCGGATCGACCTCGAGGGGGCACCCGGTGTCGACCGGATGGTGCCGATCATGAAGCCCTACAAGCTCGCCTCGGCGCAGATCAAGAGTGGCGCTCGCACCGTGCTCGAGATCGGTGGGCGCAAGCTTGGCGGCGAGCACTTCGCGATCATCGCGGGCCCGTGCACGGTCGAATCGCGCGAGCAGACGCTGACCACGGCGCACGTGGTCGCCGACGCCGGCGCCGCGATGTTCCGCGGCGGCGCATACAAGCCCCGCACCTCGCCGTACGCGTTCCAGGGCCTCGGTCAGGAGGGTCTGCGGCTGCTGCAGGAGGCCAAAGAGCAGACTGGGTTGCCGATCGTGACCGAGCTGATGGACCTGCGCGATCTCGAGCAGGTGCTCGAGGTCGCCGACGTGATCCAGATCGGCGCTCGCAACATGCAGAACTACTCGCTGCTGGCGGAAGTCGGGCGCTCGGGCTGTCCGGTGCTGCTCAAGCGCGGGCTGTCGAGCACGCTCGAGGAGCTGCTGATGGCCGCCGAGTACATCCTCAAGGAGGGCAACGAGGCGGTGATGCTGTGCGAGCGCGGAATCCGCACGTTCGAGCCCGCCTACCGCTTCACGCTTGATCTGATGGCGGTACCGGTGCTGAAGGAGCTCAGCCACCTGCCGGTGATCGTCGATCCGAGCCACGCTGCCGGACGCCGGAGCCTCGTGACGCCGCTGTCGCTGGCCGCGGCCGCCGCCGGCGCGGACGGGATCATCGTCGAGGTTCATCCCGATCCCGACCAGGCGATCTGCGACGGCCCCCAAGCACTGATCGCCGAGGAGTTCGCGACCTATGTCGAGCTTGTCAACGCGGCGGCGTCGCTGGCGGGCAAGGCAACGGCGGATGCGCTTGTCTGAAGCACCGCCAACGGGCGCCAGGGCCGCCGAGGACCTCCGCGATCTCCGGATTGAGCGGGTCGAGCCGCTCGTCCCTCCCACGGCGCTGTTCGACGAACTGGCGCTCAGCGATCAGCACGCCGAGGTCGTACGTCACGGCCGCGCCGAGATCCAAGCAATCCTCGACGGCCTCGATGATCGACTGCTCGTGGTCGTCGGGCCATGCAGCGTGCACGACGTCGACGCGACGTTCGACTACGCCAGGCGGCTCAGCGAATTGGCCGCCAAGATCCGCCCGGATGTTTGCGTGGCGATGCGGGTCTACTTCGAAAAACCACGGACGACGACCGGCTGGAAAGGGCTGATCAACGACCCGCACCTCGATGGTTCCGGGGACGTCAATACGGGCCTGCGGATGGCGCGCGGGGTGCTGCTCGGCGTGCTCGGGCTCGGGCTGCCGGTCGGTTGCGAGTTCCTGGACCCGATCACCCCGCAGTACATCTCCGACGCCGTCTCCTGGGGGGCGATCGGCGCGCGCACGACCGAGAGCCAGATCCACCGGCAGCTTGGCTCGGGTCTGTCGATGCCGGTCGGCTTCAAGAACCGTACCGACGGCAACGTGCAGGTGGCTGTTGACGCTGTCCGGGCCGCTGCGGTCCCGCACGTGTTCGCCGGGATCGACTCCGACGGCACGCCGGCGATTCTCTACACGCGCGGAAACGCCGACTGCCACATCATCCTGCGCGGCGGCCGCAAGGTACCCAACTACGGTGCCGAGCCGGTCGCGCAGGCGCTCGCGTTGATGCGCAAAGCCGGCCTCCCGGAGCGAGTCGTGATCGACGTCTCGCACGACAACAGCGGCAAGGACGCCGACCGCCAGCCCGCTGTTGCCGCCGAGGTCGGGGCACAGATCGCCGGCGGGAGCCGCGCGATCGTCGGCGTGATGCTCGAGTCCTTCCTCCTCGCCGGGCGCCAGGACCTCGACGCGTCCGGCGCGCTCACGTACGGCCAGTCGATCACCGACGCATGCATCGACTGGGACACCACAGTCGAGGTCCTCGACGGCCTCGCCGCCTCCGTGCGGGCCCGCCGCCACGCGTGAACATCGCGGTCGTCGGGGTCGGCTTGATCGGCGGCTCGATCGCGCTCGCCGCCCGCGAGCGCCTTGGAGCCTCGGTCTCAGGCTTCGACCGGTCCGGTCCCGCGCTCGAGACGGCGCGGGCTCGCGCAGCACTTGATCGTGCCTGCGAGACGCTGTCCGACGCGGTCGCGGGGGCGCAGGCCGTGTTCGTGGCGGTCCCGGTCGGGGCGCTGGCGGAGACGGTCGGCGAGGTGCTCGCCGCCGCCGGCGAGGATTGCGTCGTCACCGACGTGGGCTCGACCAAGCGGGCGGTGGTCGCGGCGCACGAGGATCCTCGGTTCGTCGGCGGGCACCCGCTTGCCGGTGCCGAGAACGCCGGCGTCGAGCACGCGCGTGCGGACCTGTTCGACGGCGCCGCTTGGTACCTGACGCCGACATCGAGCACCTCGGGGTTGCTCTACGACCGGCTCTACCGGCTGCTTCGCGGCCTCGGTGCCCGCCCCAGCGCGATCGAGTCCGACACCCACGACACGATCCTCGCGACCGTCTCGCACCTGCCGCACGTGCTTGCGAACGTGCTCGTCTCACAGGCAGCGCGCGCGCTGGCCGAGGGCGGCGAGCGGCTCCCCGCCACGGGGCCAAGCTTCCGCGACGCCACCCGTGTGGCGGGCGCGCCGAGCGCGATCTGGACCGATATCTACATCTCGAACAGCGACGCGCTGGCGGTCCAGATCGACGGCACGATCGAGCGGCTGGAGCGTGTGCGCGAGGCGCTACGTAATGGTGATTCGGACCGAATCACAAAATGGAATGACGCTGCCGCCGACGACCGGCGACGGCTGCTCGAGGCGCAGCTCGGCGGGGGGCCGCTGTTCGAGCTGCGCGCATCGGTGCCCAACCGCCCCGGCGTGATCGCGGAGCTGGCGCTCGAGCTCGGCCGATCCGGGGTCAACATCACCGACATGGCTCTGTACCCGGCTACCGACATGACCGAAGGCGTCGTCGCGCTGTGGATCGCCGGAGAAGAGGCGGCGCAGCGGACCGAGGAGCTGGTCGCGGGACTCGGGTTTCCGGTGGCGCGGGCATGATTGCGCGCTTCGCACCCTCGGGACCACTGCGCGGCAGCCTGCGGGTGGCAGGCGACAAGTCGGTCTCGCACCGGGCGGCGATCTTCGGCGCGATGGCCTCCGAGCCCGTCCGGATCAGCGGCTACCTCGATGCGGCTGACACCAACTCGACCCTCGCGGCGCTGCGCCGGCTCGGCGCGACCGTCGAGACCCGCGATCACGAGGTGCTGATCCGAGGCTGCGGGCTCCGGGGCGCGCAGGCGCCCGACGGCGTGATCGACGTCGGCAATGCGGGCACGCTGATGCGACTGCTCCCCGGGTGGCTCTCCTTCCAGGCTGGCCGGTCGTTCACGCTCGATGGCGACGCGTCGATCCGCCGCCGTCCCGTCGACCGGATCGCGGAGCCGCTCGTGCTGATGGGCGCCCAGATCGAGGCGCGCGCGGAGCGCTTCCCGCCGTTCACCGTGCACGGCGGCCCGCTGCGCGGAATCGACTACGCGCTGGCGGTCGCCAGCGCCCAGGTGAAGTCCTGCGTGCTGCTGGCCGGGCTCGTGACCGAGGCGACGACCGTGATCGAGCCTGTCCCGACTCGCGACCACACCGAACGCCTGTTGCTGAGCGCGGGCGCGGCGGTCAGTCGCACCGGCGACCCGCGACGCGGATACCGGACCACGGTCGGCAACGCCGACGAGCTCGAACTGGAAGCGATCGCGGTCCCCGGCGACCTGTCATCGGCGGCGTTTCTGATCGCCGCCGGCGTGCTCGTCGCCGGCTCGCGGCTGGTGCTCGAGCGGATCGGCGTGAACTGGACCCGGACGGGCTTCCTGCGGATTCTCGAGCGGATGGGGGCGATCGTGCTCGGCGAGCTCGAGCCCGTCGGCGCGTTTGCGGCAGGGGAGCCAATCGCTGACCTGGACGTCTCCAGCGGCCCGATCGAGGGGACGATCGTGCAAGGGCACGAGGTGCCACTGGCGATCGACGAGTTGCCGCTGGTCGCGCTGCTCGGGTGCTTCGCGGACGGCGAGACCGTCGTGCGTGGCGCCGAGGAACTGAGGGTCAAGGAGTCGGACAGGATCGCGACGGTCGTCGATGGGCTGCGCGGGCTTGGCGCAGACATCGAAGCCGCCCCCGACGGGTTCGTGGTCCGCGGCGGCGGCGGCCTGCGGGGAGGCAGGATCGACGCACACGGCGACCACCGGCTGGCGCTGCTCGGGGCGGTTGCCGGCCTCGCCTCGCGCGAGGGGGTTGAGGTCGTCGGGATGGAGGCGGCCGCGGTCTCCTATCCCGGGTTCGCGGACGACATTGCGGCGCTGGTGCGCTGATGGTCGTCGCGATCGACGGACCGGCGGGCGCCGGCAAGTCGACCGTTGCACGCGCAGTCGCGGACCGGCTCGGCTTCACATACCTGGACTCGGGCGCGATGTACCGGGCGGTTGCGCTGGCGGCGCTGCAGCGCGGGGTCGATCCCGGCGCGGTTGCGCCGGCGGTGCGGATCGACGTCGGCGACCGGGTGCTGCTCGACGGCGCCGACGTGACCGACGCGATCCGCGAGCCCGCGGTTTCCGAGGCGGCCTCGCGGGCGGCTGCCGATCCGGTGGTGCGGCGGGCGATGGTCGCAGAGCAACGGCGACTGATGAGCACCGGCGACTGGGTCGCGGAGGGTCGCGACATCGGCACCGTCGTCGCGCCCGACGCTGCGGTCAAGGTGTTCCTGACCGCCGATCCCGCCGAGCGAGCCCGGCGACGCGCGGCTGAGCTCGGCGTCGATCAGGCGACGGTGCTCGCCGAGCAGACGATCCGCGATGAGCGCGACCGCACGCGGGAGCACTCCCCGCTTGAGCCCGCGTCCGGAGCGATCACGATCGACACGACCGGACTGACGCTCGCGCAGGTCGTCGACCGGGTCGCGGCGCTCGCGAACAATTAGCGCAACGCTGGCCAACAGCTAGCGCAATGCTGGCGATCAGTTAGCGCAAGTTTCTCGCGTGCGCATCGTTTTCGGATGCATGACCAAACGCTTCCTCACCACGGCCGTGACCGCCTGCGCCTCGCTGCTCATTGCCGGGACCGCGTCGGCCAAGCCAACCCTGATGCCGACGATCACGAAGGAGATCTCCAAGCAGCACAAGATCTGGTCCCAGCACGTGTTTGCACCGGCGGGCGCGCTACAGCCGCCGGCGCCACCCTGCCCGGAGAACGGCAGGTTGCCGGCGCCGTTGTCGAACTGTGGCCTGCCGGAATTCCCCGCGACCACGCTTCCGTTCCCGGGCAACATGGCTTACTGGGGCGGCCACGTGCAGGTCGCTCCGAAGGTCTACGTCGTCTACTGGGGCTGGGGCGAACCGGGCGCATTTCCGGCAAGCGCGCAGTGCAGCACTTCGGGATCACCGATTTGGCTAACGCCAACATCGTGATCGCGCAGCCGCCGAACTTCAGCGACCCAAACTGCTCGGTCACGAGATCGAGGAGACCGTCACCGATCCGGGTGCCGAGGATATCGTCGGCAGCGGACTGAACACAACCAATCTCGGTGGCTGGGAGATATCAACGGCAACCAGGGCACCGTGTTCGCGGTGCAGTCGCTGTGGAGCAACGACTCGGCGGCAGGAGCCGGCTACTGCGCCGGCGCCGGGACAGACCTGCCGACGGGGTAGCAACCCGACAAACAAACCGGGCTCCCGATCCAGGAGAGCGCAGTGGCGGGCCCGAGCGCTGGTGATGCACTAGCCTCGGGCTCGCCATGAAGGTTGCAATCGTCGGCTATCCAAACGTCGGGAAGTCATCGCTGGTCAACCGCCTCACGGAATCCCGCGAGGCGGTCGTCCACGAGCGACCCGGCGTCACCCGAGATCGAAAAGAGCTGACCACGGACTGGAACGGCCGTGCGCTGACGCTGATCGACACCGGCGGAGTCGACCTCGAGGACCGCGACGACCTTGCGGTTCAGATCCAGGGGCAAGCACGCGCCGCGCTCGCCGAGGCCGACGTCGCGGTGCTGGTCGTGGATGCGCGGGCGGGGCTCCGGCCGGGCGACGCCGAGATGGCGGATCTGTTGCGGCGCGGCAAACTGCCGGTGCTCGTTGCCGCAAACAAGATCGACACGGTCGCGGATTTACCGCAGGCCGCCGAGTTTCACGCGCTGGGCCTCGGCGAGCCGGTCGCGGTGTCGGCGGCGCAAGGTCTCGGCACCGGCGATCTGCTCGACCGGATCGTCGAGCTCGCTCCGGCTGAATCGGACGAGCCGGTGCTCGAGGATCCGATCCGACTGGCTGTGATCGGGCGCCCGAACGTGGGCAAATCATCGCTCGTCAACAAGTTCCTCGGTGCCGACCGCGTGATCGTCTCGCCGGTCGCCGGCACGACCCGCGACGCGATCGATCTGCCGATGAGTTTCGAAGGCCGAGAGCTGATCCTGGTCGATACCGCCGGGCTGCGCCGTCAGGCGAAGGTCGGGGAGTCGATCGAGTACTACACGGCTCTGCGCTCGCAGCGAGCCGCCGAGCGGGCCGAGGTCGCGCTGGTCGTGTGCGACGCCACAGACGGGATCACCAGCCAGGATCTCCGCGTCGCCGAGCTGGCGATGAAGAGCGGCTGCGCGACAGCGCTCGTGCTGAACAAGTGGGACATCGTCGACGACCTCGATCTCGACCACGAGCGCGCGCGGGCGCACCGCAAGCTGCGCCTGCGCCCTCGAGTGCTGACCGCCAGCGCAAAGAGCGGCCGCAACATCGAGCGGCTGCTCGTCGAGTCGGTCGGACTGGCCGATCGGACCCGTACGCGCATTCCCACCCCGCAGCTGAACCGGTTCCTGTCAGAGACGGTCGCCAGGCGCCAGCCCCCGGCTGGAAAGCAACGCGGTCAGCGGCTGAAGCTGCTGTTCATGACGCAGACCGCCGAGCGGCCGCCGCGCTTCTCGATTCAGGTCAATTCCCATGCGCTCGTCACCCGCGATTACGCCTACTTCCTCGAGAACCGAATGCGCGAGCGCTTCCGCTTCGACGGCATCCCGCTGGTGATCGATTTCGTGGAGCGCAACGAGCGGCGGGCAACCGGCGCGCGCGGCGTGGCGGCGTGATTAGGTCCGGCCACGCCTGCGGCCGATCTACCCGGGCGCGCTGATCGTCAGATCGCCGGGGCGACCGTCCACGAGCTCGCGCTCGCGCCGGGAATGCAGCTCGACTACGCCGTGTCGCGAGGCCTTGTGATCATCGCAACGAGCCTCTCCGGCGTCAGCTCGGTGCTCGAACGCGCCCGCTCGATGAGTGCCGACCCGGGGTACCGCGCCACCGTCTCGGGCGGCTCCGAACGAGTGTCCTCGCTACTCTTGCTGGACTACTTACGCCAGCTCCTCAGCCTCGGCGAGCAGACTGGACTGTTGCGGAGCGCCAGGTATCAAGCGCTTCGGCCGGACCTAGCGAGGGTCCGCGCAGTCAGTCTCAGGTCGACGAGCGGGGAGACCGATTCGACCGCGGAGCTGTTTCTCCAAATCCTATGACTATGAATGCTGATAACGAGTTTTTGTTTACGTCTGAGTCTGTGACTGAGGGGCATCCGGACAAGATTGCTGATCAGATTTCTGATGGCGTTTTGGATGCGGTTTTGGTTGATGATCCGTTTGGTCGGGTGGCGTGTGAGACGTTGGTGAATACGGGGTTGGTGCTGATTTCGGGGGAGATCACGACGTCGACGTATGTGGATATTGCGCATGTGGCGCGGGAGACGGTGCGGCGGATTGGGTATACGGATGCGGCGTTTGGGTTTGATTGTGATACGTGTGCGGTGATCAATGCGATTGATAAGCAGTCGCCGGATATTGCGCAGGGGGTGGATTCGTCGTGGGAGGCGCGGACGGATCCGGGGGATGATGATGTTTTGGATGTGGCTGGTGCTGGGGATCAGGGGATGATGTTTGGGTATGCGTCGTCGGAGACGGAGGAGTTGATGCCGTTGCCGATTGCGTTGGCGCATAAGTTGGCGAAGCGGCTGGCGGATGTTCGCAAGGCGGAGCTCGTTCCGTATTTGCGGCCGGATGGGAAGACGCAGGTGACGGTGCGCTATGTGGATGGGCGGCCGGTTGAGGTGGTGAAGGTGTTGATCTCAACGCAGCATCGGGATGGGGCTGAGTCGTTGTTGAAGGAGGATTTGTGGGAGCATGTTTTGGAGCCGGTGGTGCCGGGGGAGTTGTATGACGCCAAGCGGTTGCATAAGCAGTTTTTGGTGAATCCGACGGGTCGGTTTGTGATTGGTGGGCCGATGGGGGATTGTGGGTTGACGGGTCGCAAGATCATTGTCGATACCTATGGGGGGATGGCTCGGCATGGGGGTGGGGCGTTCAGCGGGAAGGATCCGTCGAAGGTCGATCGCTCGGCTGCGTATGCGGCTCGGTATGTGGCGAAGAATGTGGTGGCGGCGGGGTTGGCTGAGCGTGTGGAGCTGCAGGTGGCGTATGCGATCGGGGTTGCGCATCCGGTGTCGGTGATGGTTGAGACGTTTGGGACTGAGAAGATCGGCCGGTCGCGGATTTTGGAGTTGATCGGCGAGCATTTTGATTTGCGTCCGGGGGCGTTTCGGGAGTATTTGCGGTTGCATCGCCCGATTTATCAGAAGACTGCTGCGTATGGCCATTTCGGTCGTGAGGATCACGATTTCACGTGGGAGCGGACTGATCGGGCCGACGCGCTCCGGGCGGCCGCGGGGTTGGAGAGCGCCGGCGCTCGGGCCTAAGCTCGCCTGACCGGGGGTGGTCGTCTTAACGAAAAATACGGTGGGTTACACGACCACCCCCCCGGGTTGGCGCGGTCTGGCCGACCCGGGCGATCCCGGGTGATCGCAACGCCCGGGCCTCAGAGCCCGCCGGTTTCTCCCCGCCCTTGGCTCTGCTCCTGGCGCTCGCGCTGGAACTCCCTGGTTGCCCGGTCGACGGTCCGCACGATCTGGCTGGGTTCAGCGACGCCGCGGAAGGCGAAGTTGTATCCCGCCTCACCGGCGGTGTCGAACGTGACGTCGCCGACGCGCAGCATCCGCTCGAGCACGCTCTGCTGGTAGTTGACGTTCTGGACGCGCTCGAGTCGCGTCTCGTGGAGTTCCCGGGAGAGGATCCCGGTCCGGATTGTCAGCCGCTGATTGCTGATCGTGTAGGTCGTCGCGATCCGCTTGAGTAGGCCGAACAGGATCACGGCCACGAACACGACCACGACGGCGGCCGCCACCCACGGGACGTCGACGCTCTTGCCGGACACCCGGGTGATCACGCCGGCGATCACACCGGCGACGATCGCGATGATCAGCCCCCTGATGTAGAAGGTGAGGATCGATCGCCACGACGGGTGGCCATAGAAGAAGATCTCTTCGCCTGGCTCTGCATCCACGGCCGCTCAGCCTAACGTCCCGCGCGCCGGCCTGCACCCACGAACACGGCGCCGGCGCGTCTCATATCCCAAGCACCCGCCGCCGGCGGTCGGTCGATCTCATATCCCAAGCACCGGTCCCAGCAGCGCGAGCACGACTGCGCCACCCGCCAGCAGTGCCAGCACGGCCGCGAGCGGGGCCGGCTCAGTGCTGAGCGGCTCCTCGCCCTCGTACAGGACGAACCACGCGACCGCGGGACTTCCGGCGATCACACACCACCAGGTCCATTCCGTGCTCCCACAGCGCCCTGCGGCAATCGCCCCGAGCACGCGTGAGCACGCATCCATCGACAGTCCGAACGCAAGCAGCCAGTGGCCGCCGTCCAGCGCCAGCAGCCCGACGCCGACGTACATCTCGACACACACGATCGCGGCGAGCGCAAAGCCGGCGGCGACGCCCGCGACCTCGATCTGCGGCGGCTGAGCGGCCGCACGGGCCCCAGGGCGGCGTGCGGTCCGCACGGCGGCTCGGGAGGCGCGAGGGGAGCCGCGAGGGGAGCCGCGAGCAGCGCCCGGCGCCGTGCCTGCCTGCGCAAACGCCGCCGCGACCCGAGCGATCGTGCCGGGGCCTGGTGCCACGTTCGCCTCGATCAGCTCGCCCGTCGGGCGCGCCGGCAGGGCCAGTTCCGCGATCAGGCGCCGGAGGGAGGCCTCGGCGGCCTCAGCGTCGCCCCCGAGCTCGGCCGCATCGAGATACAGCAGCCGCAGCCCGTGCGCCGGCACCAATTCCTCCCACAGCTCTTCGTACTCGTACGGATGCTCGCCGCACAGGACCACGAGGCGATTGCCCGGGTAGTACGCGTCAATGACAAGCCACTGGCCGCTGTCTGAGCCCGGCGCACGCAGCCAGCTGAACAGGTGGCGGCGGCGGCCCGGCTCGCCGAGCGCGCGGTCGCAGAGGGCGAGGATCGCGTTCGCGTCGAGCGCGTCCGACGAACCTTCCTCGCGGTCCCCGACCATCCTGGGCGGACTCTACTCTGACCTAGTGCATAGCCCGATGATCCGATCGATTCCCCGTCCGCGCGAGCGCACCCTGCCTGGCCCGCGCCGGCCGGCGTCGCGACGCCGGTGATCGCGCGGGTGCAGCCGCTGACCCGCACGAGAGCGGTCCGCGGTCCATTCGACTACCGCCTGCGTACCGATCAGTCCGAGGTCGGGGTTGGCTCGCTGTTGCGGGTGCCGTTCGGCGGTCGTCCGTCGCTCGGCGTGGTGGTCGCGTTGGCGAGCACGTCCGAACTCGATCACGACCGGCTCGCAGAGCCCGAGGCGATCCTGGCAACGGGCATCCCGCCGGACCTGGTCTCGCTCGCCGAGTGGATGGCCGATGAATACTGCTCGACGCCCGCGCGCGCACTCGGCCTCGTCCTGGCACCCGGCGCGACGGCGGGCCAGCGCCGCAAGCTGGCGCTGATCGCCGAGCTGACCGAGGCGGGAAAGCTGGCACTCGCGGGCGAGCTGGCGCCGGCGCCGGGCAGCAGGGCACTGAGCGCCCGCCAGCTGCAGCTGCTCGAACAGCTCCGCAGCCGGGGCCCAACAGTTGCCGCCGAGATCGGCACCGATGGGCTCCGGCGATTGCAGTCGCGTGGCCTGGTCGGAATCGCGCAGCGCGAGATCACCCGCCGGCCCGCTGGGCACAACATCGGAGCGGCCAGTGCGACGCCCCCACAGCTGACCGCAGATCAGGAGCGGGCGCTGGCGGCGATCCTCGAGGCGCTGGGCCGGCTCGGCGCGGACCGCCCTGATAGCGGCGCCCCTCGCCTGTTGCTTCATGGTGTCACCGGGTCTGGCAAGACGGAGGTCTACCTGCAGGCTGTTGCAGCGACGCTCGCAGCGGGGCGGGGCGCGATCGTGCTGGTCCCTGAGATCGCGCTGACCCCGCAGGCGCTCAACCGCTTTCAGACGCGGTTCGGCGACATCGTCGCAGTGATGCACTCAGGTATGAGCAAGGGCGAGCGCTACGACGAGTGGTTGCGTCTCGCGGCGGGTGAGGCACGGGTCGCGGTTGGGCCACGCTCCGCGGTGTTCGCGCCGCTGCCGGACATCGGTCTGGTGATCGTCGACGAGGAGCACGAGGGCTCCTACAAGAACGAGGGCGATCCCCGCTACGACGCGCGCGCGGTCGCGATGCGCCGGGCACAGGATCACGGCGCCGTGCTGCTGCTCGGGACGGCGACGCCTCGGCCGGAGACCGTGAGCACGTGCACGCGCCTGCGGCTTGCGAGCAGAGTCGACGGCCGCCCGCTGCCACCGGTGCAGATCCTCGACATGCGCGGCCGGCATCACCCGCTGCACCCGGTTACCCGGCACGCGCTCGCGGACCTGAGACGGGCAGGCGGCAAGGCGATCGTGCTGCTGAACCGCCGTGGCTGGTCGAATTTCCTCTCGTGCCGGTCCTGCGGCCGCGTCTGGATGTGCCCGAACTGCGAGGTCGCGCTCGTGCTTCACCGCAGCGACGGCTTTGTCGCCTGCCACCACTGCGGGCATCGCGAGCGGATCCCCAGCCGCTGCCCCAAATGCAAATCGGTCGCCGTCGCACGCCACGGCGCGGGCACTGAGCGGATCGAAACCGAGCTTGCCGAGGCGCTCGGCGGCCCCGGCTTCCCGGTGCTGCGCCTCGACGCCGACTCCTCCGGGCTGAACGCTCGGGCGCGAACGCTCGAGCGCTTCCAATCGGCCTCCGCAGGCCTCCTCGTCGGAACGCAGATGGTGGCAAAGGGCCACGACTTCCCAGACGTCGCGCTTGGGATCGTGCTGGACGCCGATCAGACACTGCGCTTCCCGGACTTCCGCGCCGAGGAGCGAACGTTTGCGCTTGTCACGCAGCTCGCCGGGCGGGCGGGGCGCGGCGAGCAAGGGGGTCGCGTGCTGGTGCAAACGCTTGCGCCGGAAGCCCGCTCGATCGAGTTCGCCGCCGAGCATGACGCCGACGGCTTCATCGCCGGCGAGCTCGTACGCCGCAAGGCGCTCGGATATCCGCCGTTCGCATCGTTGATCCGCGTTGTCTGCGCCGCGACCGACGCCGCCGACGCGCGCGCGATCGCTGCAGAGCTCCATGCCCGCGTGCGAGTCCCTGGGGCGTCCGTGCTCGGACCGGCGCCGCTGTTTCGGCGGCGCGGTCGCGCTCGCAGCCAGATCGTGATCAAAGCGACGGACCGCTCGGCGGCGATCGACGCCGTGCGCGCCGCGCTCGATGACGTCGCACGTGAGGCCGTCCGCCGGCGGGTCAGCGTCAGCGTTGACGTCGATCCGCAATGAGCGACACTAGACTGAGAGCGTGCCCGAGGAAGCGACAGAGCAAGCCGGAACCGAAGAGCAGTTCGAAGACTCCGAGGCCAACGAGCCCGAGCTCGATCCCGAGGTCGCGGCGCGGCGTGCCGAGGCGCTCGCGCACGTGCGGAAGTTCGGCGATCCCGTCCTGCGCACGCGCGCGCGGCCGGTGCAGCGGATCGATGACACGCTGCGATCGGAGATCGAACGGATGGGCGAGCTGATGCACGACGCGCTTGGCGTCGGACTGGCTGCAACCCAGGTTGGCGCGCTGCATCGCGTACTGGTCTACCGCGTCCAGGGACAGGCTCCGGTTGCGGCGCTGATCAATCCCGAGATCGAGTGGCGCGGTAATGAGGAGGAGATCGCCGAGGAGGGCTGCCTGAGCCTCCCGGCTGTTCTGGTTGACGTCGAGCGCCCGATTCACGTCCGCGTCCGGGCGCTGAACGAACAGGGCGAGGAGATCGTGGTCGAAGCCTCCGGGCTCGAGGCGCGCGTGATCCAGCACGAGATCGATCATCTCGACGGCGTGCTGATCCTGGACCGGACGACTCGAGACCAGCGCAAGGAGGCGATGCGGGCGCTTCGCGAAGCGCAGCAGGCCGCGTAGTCAATGCGCGTGGCCGGAGCCTGAGCATTGCGAACCGTTTTTCTGGGCACGACCGAGTTTGCGGCGGGGATCCTGCGCCACCTCTCGGACTCGAGCCACCGGCCGTCGCTTGTGATCACGCGGCCTGACCGCCCGCGCGGGCGCGGGCGCAAACTGGCCTCACCGCCGGTCGCCGACGCGGCCCGGAAGCTCGGATTCGAGCTGCTGGCGCCTCAGTCGGTCAACGACGAGGAGGCTCGCGAACGGATCGCGCAGGTCAAGCCCGAGGCGATCTGCGTGTGCGCGTTCGGCGCGCTGATCAAGGAGCCGCTGATCTCGGACTACTGGATTCTCAACGTCCACCCGTCGTTGCTGCCGCGCTGGCGCGGAGCGGCTCCGATCGAGCGCGCGATCATGGCGGATGACAGCAGCACCGGCGTCTCGATCATGCGCTTGACCGCGGGACTCGACAGCGGCCCAGTGTGCGCTCAGGCGGCCCAGCCGATCAGCACGTTCGACACCTACGGCAGCCTCGCGGCGCGGCTGCAGGGCCGCGGCGCCGAGCTGCTGGTGGGTGTGCTTGACCGGCAGCCCGACTGCACGCCGCAGGATGACTCGCTGGCGAGTTATGCGGAGAAGATCGGGCCCGCGGACCGCGAGCTCGATCCGAGCAAACCGGCCGATGACCTCGAGCGCGTCGTCCGGGCGCTGACGCCGCACATCGGCGCGCACGTGAAGCTCAAGGACGGAAGCTGGCTCGGGGTCCGCGAGGCCAGAGCGCGCCACGATAGCGGCCCGCCTGCCGGCAGCCTCGCGTTCGACGGGGCGCGACCGGTGCTGGGCTGCGCCGAGGGAGTGCTCGAGCTGATCACCGTCCAACCCCCGGGGCGACGGTCGATGAGTGGCGAGGACTTCTTGCGGGGGCACCGCAACTAGAGCGGCAGCGACGTCCGGCACGGTCACACCCGCGCGCATCTGCGCTCTCGCCGTCGTCCGGCGCGTGTTTGAGCAGGGGGCATATGCAGATCGCGCGTTGCACGCCGAGGCAGCGGCGCTCGATCCGCGCGAGCGGGCGCTGGCCACGGCTCTGGCCTACGGCACGGTGCAGCGCCGCGCCACGCTTGACTATGTCGCCTCCGAGCTGAGCTCACGGGCGCTCGACAAGCTCGATCCGCCGGTCCTCGCCGCGTTGCGACTGGGCCTGTTTCAGCTTCTGTTCCTGGACGGCATCCCCGAGCACGCGGCCGTCTATGAGAGCGTCGAGCTGGTCAAGCGTACGAACCGCAGCGCCGCTTCGTTGCTCAACGCGGTCCTGCGGCGTGCCGCGCGGGAAGGCCCGCGCTTGCTCGAGCAGCTCGACGACGACACACCCGCCGCCGCTGCGATCAAGCACTCTGTGCCGCAGTGGCTGGCCGAGCAATGGTGGGCCGAGCTCGGCGCCGCCGAGGCGACGGCGCTGTTGCACCGGATCAATGAACCGGCGGAGTCGGCGATCCGGGTCAACGAACTGGTGAGCAGCGTGAGCGAGGTGACCGCGAAATTGCCGGTGCCCGCCGACCCAGCACCTGAACTGCCCGAGGGGCTGATCCTCCGCGGACCGTTCGACGCCCACGGCTCGGAGCTGTTCGGTGTGGGCGCGATCATGCCCCAATCGCGCGGATCGATGCTCGTCGCCCGCGCTCTCCAGGCGCGGCCGGGCGACCGGGTCCTCGACCTGTGCGCCGCTCCCGGCGCCAAGACGACTCAACTCGCGGCGCTGATCGGCGATCGCGGAGAGATCGTCGCGGTCGAGCAAAACCCCGGCCGCGCGCGGGCACTCGAACGCACGGTCGTCCGGATGCACGCCGGTTGCGTCCGTGTGGAGCAGGCAGACGCGGCGCACCCCCGACGCGACGGCGTCTTTCACCGCGTCCTGGTCGATCCGCCTTGCAGTGGCCTTGGGACGCTGCAATCGCGCCCAGATCTGCGCTGGCGCGCGACCCCGGAGTCGATGCGGGACCTGGCGGCGCTCCAGCTGCGAATCCTCAATGCGGGCGCCGCGTGCACCGCTCCGGGAGGGACGCTCGTCTACTCCGTCTGCACGATTTCCCGCGCGGAGAGCCACGGCGTGATCGAGACGTTCCTGAGCGCAAATGGGAAATTCGAGCCGCAGTTGCCCTTCCGGCAACTGCTCCCGCATCGAGACGGCACCGACGGCTTCTTCATCGCCCGCCTGCAACGCGGCGCAGCTTGAACGCGTCCCTCGATACCCTCCCTAGGGACCGTGAGCGAACCTGCGATCAAGCTCGGTCCGGAATGTCCTGGGTGTGGCGAGCCCTGGCTTCGTCCGACCGCGGTGCCCGGCCGCTACCGCTGCGTGTACTGCCTGCAGCGCTACGAGCTGGTTTCGGTATGTCCGAACTGCGGCGAGCACTCCACGATCGTGCGGATGTCCAGCACCGCGATCGTCGCCTGCAACCACTGCAAGGGCAGCATGCTCCGGGCGGTATAGGCGGCCGTGGCGAACCCAGAGCTGCTGCGCCAGCGGCGCGTCGCCCCGTCGATCCTGTCGGCGGATTTCGGGCGGCTGCGCGAGCAGGTGGCCGAAGTGTTGGCCGTCGGTGCCCGCGTGATCCATGTTGATGTGATGGACGGCCATTTCGTTCCGCCGATCACGTTCGGGGCGCTCGCCGTTGGAGCGATCGCCGACGAGGTCCACGGTGCCGGCGGGATCATCGACGTTCACCTGATGATCGAGCGCCCCGAGCGTCAGGTCGGAGAGTTCGCCCGCGCCGGAGCGGACAACATCACGATCCACATCGAGGCCACGCCGCACGTGCATTACACGCTCGCCGAGATCCGCGACGCCGGCTGCACCGCGGGCGCCGCCTTATGCCCGGCGACCCCAGCCGACAGCCTTGGCGAAATCGCCGCCGAGTCGCTCGATCTGGCGCTGTGCATGAGCGTCAACCCCGGCTGGGGGGCGCAGCAGCTGATCCCGGCATCGATCGGGAAACTGCGGCGGATGCGCGCTGCGCTTCCGGCTCACGTCGCGCTCGAGGTCGACGGCGGCGTCCACCAGGACACGGCCGCAGCGGTCGCGCAGGCCGGCGCGAATCTGCTCGTGACCGGGTCGGCGGTGTTCGGCTCAAAAGACCCAGCGGCCACGTATAGCGAGATCGCTGCGGCCGCGGGCATCGCCTGAACTCGCCCACATTGCGCCGTCGTTTCCTGTAGGGTCAAGGCAATGGTAGGTAGCAAGGCAGTCGCGGCGCTGGGGGCGCTCGCGGTCACGATGGCGCTCGCTGCGTGCGGCGGGTCGAGCTCGTCCGGGGTCAGTGCCGCCGCCTACGTGAAGTCGATCTGCCAGGCGGTTGGACCGTTCGAGAAGGACGTCCAGACGCGCAGCCAGGCGATCAGCAACCTCGGCAGCGGCGCCACTGCGGCACAGGGGAAGAAGGCCCTACAGGACTTCCTGTCCGCCGTCGTGGCCGACACCGACACCGCGATCAACAAACTGAAGGCCGCCGGTACGCCAAATGTCAACAACGGCAAGACGATCGGAGCCGCGATCGTCGCTGCGTTCACGGCGCTGAAGACCGCGCTCGCGACCGCCGACAAGACGGCCACGACGCTGCCGACGACGAGCCCCGAGGCGTTCAAGACCGCCGCGCAGCAACTCGGCTCGACGATCACCACGTCGATGGGCGGCATCGGCTCGAGCTTGAACAACCTCAAGAGTGCAGATCTCGAGGCCGCCGCCAAGAAGGAACCGGCGTGCCAGAGCATCGGCGCCTGAGCGCCGCCGTCGCCGTCGCCTAGCTCGCGTCAGCCGCGACTGCTGCTTGGGGTCGGCGCCGGTCCCCTCCGATAGACCGCCCACAGCAGCCCGCACAGCACCAGCGCGGCGACGAAGTAGCCGACCTCGACCCGGGTGACCTCGGCGCTGATCGTTGGCGTCGCCACAAACGCCACGAACAGTGTGGCCGCGAGCAGCCACCCGATCGCGGCCAGCTTCGCGCGGCCGCGCGCCAGCGCTGCCTGGTTGAGCGTTCCGGCGACGAGGTGCAGCCCCATCCCGATCGCCACGACCGCAAGCCCAATGCGGCCGTAGTGAAAGCCCTTGTCGCCGAGCAGCGCGGTCATCACGAACGGTCCGACCAGCAGCAGTCCGAGGGCGACTGCACCCGCAAACGCGGCGATCGCGCGCACCGTCAGGCGGATCGCGCGGTGAAACTCATCGCTTGACTCGCGCGCCTCGAGACCCGCGAGATGGGGGAGGATCGAGGTCTGGATCGCCTGAAAGAGCTGCAGCGGCGCCCGCACGATCAGCAGCACGTTGAAGACGAAGCCCGCGAGCGCCCGCCCGGAGGTGTGATTGACGATCAGTACAGCCGCATTCATCAGCGTCTGCTCGGCCAGCATGATGCCGACGACCGCGACGGCGAAACCCGTTCCGACCTTCATCGAGAGGTCCTCCGCGGCCTCCTCGACCGCGGCGTGCGCCGGGCCCTCGCGGGCGGCATCGGCCGCCGGCATGCCCGAGAGCCCTGAGGGTCCGGGGTGCTTGACCCGCGAGAACGCGAACGGGATCACCAACAGCGAGACGAACGGCGCGACGGCCATTCCCAGTGCGACGGCACTCTGCCCAGAGGCGATTCCGACGGCGACTGCGAGCGCGAACAGGAACCTCGAAGTCGATTCGAGGAACACCAGCCCGCCGTATAGAGCGAACCGTTGGTGGCCGGCCAGCCAGCCGCGCGCGAAGTAGCTCGCCGCGTACGCGAGCACGCCGATCACGAGGATCCAGTAGAGCGCGCTCGAGCCGTCGAACAGGTTGCGCTCGATCCGTGGCCGCAGTGCGAGCGCGATGGCCAGGAACAGCAGCGCGAAGCTGAGCTGGATCAGGGCCGGGACCCGCAATGGGTGGCCACGCAGTCCCCGCGCACGGCGGTCGGCGATCGTCCTCGAGAGCAGCTGCTCGACGGGGCGGTAGATCACCGACAAGATCACGAACATCACCGCCCAGCACAGCGACACCCTGCCGTAGGCTCGCTGGCTGAGCACGTGGCTGGCGGTCGCGAGGTAGGCGAACGTGAAGATCCCCGTTGAGGCGATCCCGATTGAGAGCACCCGCGCACCGGATGCGTAGGACTTCTCGGACTCGGGCGGCGGCCCGCCGTTGGTGTCGGCGTGCGAGGGCTGCTGCTCCTGCGGCCGCGTCGGAACTGAGTCCGGGATCCCACCCGGACCACTGCGGGTGGGGGCCATCAATTCACCCGCACGAGCAGCATCGTCCACGGAAACGGCGAACGTGCCTCGAGCACCTCACCGTGACGGGAGAGCAGGCGCACGAAGGCCCGCTTGGTGAAGTGGTTGACGTGCCCGGGGGTATTGCCGAACTCGCGCAGATACGCGCCGCGCGCCACGTTCAACAGGCGCCACAGCGGCTCGCGCGGCACCGAGACGAGCAGATGCGAGCGCGCCACGCGCGCCATCTCGGCAACCGTGCTTTCCGGGTCTGGCACATGCTCGAGCACCTCGATCGCTGCGACCAGATCAAATTCGTCTCGTTCAAACGGCAGTATCCCTGGCTGCAGCGTGCGGAACTCCAGGTTCGGCCGCCGGCGCGACGCCCATTCCGCCTGGAGCTTGGGGTCCTCAAGATCGATCCCCAATACCTTCCCGCTGCCGAGCTGCGTTGCCCACCGTTCGGTCAGAACGCCCTCGCCGCAGCCCACATCGAGAACCGATTTTGGTTCGGCTGCGCCGAACAGCTGTTCGAGCGTGAGCTCGAAGCCCGCCATCAGCCGGCGCACGACCGGGTTGGTCGAGCCGTACTTGTCGAACGTGTTGCCGGTTGGTACGGCCTCGGTTGCCCCGGTCATACCTCGAGGGCCTCGCGGTCGGGGCTGCCGCCAGGCTCGTAGTGGGAGGGCTCGACGCCGAGCTGCAGCTCGATCCGGCGGACGCGTTCGAGCGTGCGCTGAGACAGCGTCCGCTGCGCGTCGAGCAGATCGCCGATCACGCCGAGCGCTGCGAGCAGCATCGCGCCGAAGAGCAGCACCGCACCGAAAATCAGCGACTGGACGTGCCCGCGTGCGGTGTGAGGATTGTCGATGTAATAGATCAGGAAGCGGATGAAGATCGCCAGCGCCGGCACGCCCATCACGATCGCTCCCGCCCAGAACACCTTCAGCGGCTCATACTGCGAGTAGATCCGGAAGATCGAGAGCGTGTTGCGGCGGACATAGGACGCCATCGACGGGAACAGCCGCGACTCGCGCGTTGTCGGATTCGTGCGAACCGGGACGTGGTCGACCGCCACGAGCAGCTTTCCGGCCTGGATGATCGTCTCGAGCGTGTAGGTGAACTTCGACACGACCTGCATCTGCAGCGCGGCCTCCCGGTTGTAGGCCCGGAACCCCGAGGTCGTGTCCGGGACCCTGGTCGAGGACGCCTGTCGCACAACCCACGAGCCGAGGCGCTGAAGCAGCTTCTTCCGCGCCGAGAAGTGCGCGATCGTGTTCACCTGCCGGTCCCCGACGACCATGTCCGCCTCGCCGCGCAGGATCGGGTCGACGAGCTTCGGGATGTCGGCGCCCTCGTACTGATTGTCCGCATCGGTGTTTACGATCACGTCCGCGCCAAGCTTCAGGCCCGCGTCGACTCCCGCCTGGAACGCGGCTGCGAGACCCTTGTTATTGGTCAGGCGGACCACGTGATCAACGCCGTGCGCACGCGCCACCTCTATCGTGCGGTCGCTCGAGCCGTCGTCGATGATCAGCCACTCGACCGCGTCGAATCCCGCGACCAGGCGGGGAAGGTGGCTCAATGTCAACGGCAGCTGCTGCTCTTCGTTGAAACACGGAATCTGAATGATGAGTTTCATGACTGCGATCCGGCTTGCCGCCCTCAGGGTGGGTGCTCGGTGCGCTGGAGCGACCGTGCGGCAAGTGCTGTCGATAACACGGTAGCGGGATACTCGTAGGCGAGACATGGACATCGCGACCCACATGGCGACCGTAACGAGGCGTGGGCCGGGACAGCCGCTGACCGCCCGTTCGGCCCCGTCATCGCGTGGCCGCCACCACGGCGTGCGAGGCAGGCTCCGCATTCGCAACCCTCACGCGGTCGCGCTGGGGCTGCTGCTGATCACGACGTTGATGTTGCGGCTGTGGGGAATCAAGCAGGGGCTGCCCTACAGCTATAACGTCGACGAGGCCACGCACTTCGTCCCGCGGGCGGTCGCATTCTTCTCGCACGACCTCAATCCGCACTACTTCCTGAACCCGCCTGCGTACTCCTACCTGCTGCACATCGTGTTCGAGCTGTGGTTCGGCGGCTCGGACGCGGTCACCCGGGCGTACGCCAGCAATCCGACCGACGTGTATGTTGTCGCACGCGTCGTGGCGGCGGTGCTGGGGACGGCTGCGGTGTGGCTGACCTATCTGGCCGGGACGCGGTTGTTCAACATGAACGTGGGCCTGGCTGCGGCGGCGATCTTCGGCCTCGCGTTCCTTCCGATCTTCTACAGCCACCTCGCGCTCAACGACGTTCCGACGCTGGCGCCGGTGGCGCTGTCGCTGTACGGCACAGCGTGCGTGATGCGCCGCGGGCGTCTGCGCGACTACCTGATCGCCGGTGTCGGGCTCGGTCTGGCGGCCGCGACCAAGTACACAGGCGGGATTGCGCTGCTGTGCCTGCTGGCTGCATTCGTCAGCGACGGCTCCGGGGGGGCGTTCTGGGTCTCCGCGCGGAGGCTCGCGATTGGGATGTTCGTCGCGCTGCTCGCATTCGTGCTCGCCAACCCGTACTCGGTGCTCGATTTCCACTCGTTCACCTCCGGTGTGTCCTCGCAAGCGTCGCTCGCAGCCGGCCAGGATCCGGTGAAGCTTGGCACCAGGCCCGGCAGCGGCATCGACTACTACCTGTGGACGTTCACCTGGGGGCTCGGCTGGGGTCCAGTGCTCGCCGCGATCGGTGGTGCGGTGCTGCTGCTCGCCCGCCGCCGCTGGGCGATGGCGCTGATCCTGATTCCGGCGCCGATCACGTTCATCATCTTCATGGGGAATCAGCAGCGCTACTTCGGCCGATGGCTGATGCCGGTCTTCCCGATCGTCGCGATCCTCGGGGCGTACGGCGCGATCGAACTGATCGGATGGCTGATCCGGGAGCGGCGGATCCCGGCACCCGCGGCAGCGGCGCTGGTGTCGGTACTGCTGCTCGCGCAGAGCCTGGTCGCGGTGCTCCACAACGACGCCGTGTTGTCACGACCCGACACGCGAAACCTGGCGCGCGCATGGATGGTCGCGCACGTCCCCGCGGGCTCGAAGGTCGTGATCGAGCCGGTCGTCGCCGACGACTGGGCCACAGACGTCGGTGTGTCCCTGCCGTGGACGCCGACCGGCGATCGTTGGTACCGCTACGCGACCTGGCTCACCGACGTCGACGAGCACGGCAACCTGTTGCCCGCGCATGAGCGGCGCTACGTGCTCGTCGACCAGTACGAGCGCACGCTGCGGCCCGAGCTGCTCGACGAGTACGTCTCCAGCGGCTACTGCTGGCTGGTGATCGGCTCCCAGCAGGCCGGCCGAGCCTTCGCGCAGCCGCATCTCGCCCCATCCGCGATCGCCTACTACGCCGCGCTCGCGCGTCGCGCCCGGCTCGTCTACCACATCAGCCCGTTCTCCTCGGGAACCCGGCCGGTGCCGTTCAGCTTCGACTGGGCGATCGACTATTACCCGCGCCAATACCGGCTGCCAGGCCCCGAGCTGAGCGTGTACCGGCTGTCGGGCGGGAAGTGCGGGACGGCTTAGTCTGATTAATGCGCCGTCGCTCAGGGGGTGGTCGTGAAACCCACCGTATTTTTTTCGATGCGACCACCCCCGTCCAGCCAGCGCTCACCGACTGCCGGCGTGTGCCGCCCACCCGGCAAAGCCGATCCTCGCCACTATCCTCTAGAAAAGCCCGATGCCACTCAAGACCGACACGGATCGCCGGCTGCTCGCTCGCGCGATCGAGTTGGCTGAGCAGGGACGCGGGCGGGTCAGCCCGAACCCGCTCGTCGGCGCGGTGATCGCGGTCGACGACGAGCCCGTCGGCGAGGGCTTTCACCGCGAGCTCGGCGGCCCGCACGCCGAGGTCGAGGCGATCAACGCCGCCGACGGCCAGGATCTGACCGGCGCGACGATGTACGTGTCGCTCGAGCCGTGCTGCCACCACGGCCGCACGCCGCCGTGCACCGACGCGATCCGTCACGCCGGGATCGCACGCGTTGTGGTCGCCTCCGACGACCCGTCCGAGCATGCCTCGGGCCGCGGCCTGGGAATCTTGCGCGACGAGGGCATTCGAGGTGGTGATGGCCGACGGCGAGCTGGCGGCCAGGGCGCGGCTGCTCAACCAGCCGTTTCGCAAGCTCGCCCGCACCGGGCGCCCGTGGGTGCTGTTCAAGTCGGCGATGTCGCTCGACGGCAAGGTCGCGACCCGCGGCGGCGACTCGAAGTGGATCTCGAGCGAGGAGAGCCGGTTCCGCGCGCACCATTGGCGTGCCGAGTGCGATGCCGTCGCTGTCGGGATCGGGACCGCGCTGGCCGATGATCCGCAGCTGACCGCGCGGGTCAAGGGCACCGTGCGCCAGCCGCGGCGGATCGTTTTTGACTCGCTCGCCCGCCTGCCGCTGGGCTCGAAGCTGGTCAGCCAGGCGCGTCAGATCCCGCTGACGGTCGTCGTCTCCCGGGCGGCGCCGCGAGCCGCGACCGACGCGCTCGAGGCGCACGGCGCGGACGTGATCGTCGCGACCGGCGAGAACGAGCCCGCGCGCGTGCGCTCGGCGCTCGACTCAGCTCGGTGCCAGCGGGGATCTCCTCGATCCTGCTCGAAGGCGGCCCGCACCTGGCCGGCGCGTTCCTCGACGCCGGCGAGATCGACGAGATTCGGCTGTTCCTGGCGCCGCTGGTCCTCGGCGGACGCACCGCGCGCGATCCGCTCGAGGGCGAGGGGGTCGAGGCGATCGCCGACGCCGTGCGCGCGCTGACGCTCGACTGCGAGCGGATCGGCGAGGACCTGCTCGTTTCCGCGCGGATCAAGGAGTGGTAGATGAATCCGCCCGAGGGTTCACGGCTGAGGAAGGCTGAGGGGGCGGAACCGCGATGTTCACCGGCCTGGTCGCCGATCTTGGACGGGTCAGCGCGCGCGGAGCGATCCGCCGACGGCGTGCGTCTGACGATCCTCGGCGCTCGCCCAGGAGCTTTCGCGAAGGCGACTCGGTCGCGGTCAACGGCGTCTGCCTGACGGCGCCGCCGTGGACGGCGAGAGCTTCGCGGCCGACGTGATGAACGAGACGCTGGCGCGGTCCTCGCTGCGGGATGCCGGCCTGGGCGCACAGGTCAATCTCGAGCTGCCGCTGCGCGCGAGCGACCGGCTCGGCGGCCACGTCGTCCAGGGCCACGTCGACGGCGACTGGGTCGGTCGCGGCGCTGGCGCAGGACGGGTTCGCCCGTCGGGTGCGGATCGAGGCGCCCGACGAGATCCTGCGCTACGTCGTGGAGAAAGGATCGATCGCGGTCGACGGGGTCTCGCTGACCGTTGCCGAGCTAGATAGCGATTCCTTTACCGTCTCTCTGATACCAGAGACACTTGCAGCGCACCAATCTCGGTACCGCGCAACCTGGAACGATTGTGAACTTGGAGGTCGATGTGTTGGCGAAATACGTGGAGAAGCTGATGGGGGTGGCACGGCCGTGAGCCCAGTCAAGGCACCCTTCTCGACGATCGAGGAGGCGATCGAGGACATCCGCCAGGGCAAGATGGTGGTCGTCTGCGACGACGAGAATCGAGAGAACGAGGGCGACCTGACGATGGCCGCGCAGTTCGTCACGCCCGAAGCGATCAACTTCATGGCCAAGGAGGGGCGAGGGCTGATCTGCCTGGCACTCACCCCCGACCGGTGCGACGAGCTCGGGCTCGACCTGATGGCGGCGAAGAACGAGTCGCGTTCGAGACCGCGTTCACGGTCTCGATCGAGGCCCGCACCGGCGTCAGCACCGGGATCTCGGCCGCCGACCGCGCCCGCACGATCCAGGTCGCGATCGATCCGAAGACGAGCCCGCGCGAGCTCGTCCAGCCCGGCCACGTGTTCCCGCTGAAGGCCAAGGCCGGCGGCGTGCTCGAGCGTGTCGGCCAGACCGAGGCCGGAGTCGACCTTTCCCGGCTCGCCGGCCTGATCCCCGCGAGCGTGATCTGCGAGGTCATGAACGACGACGGCTCGATGGCGCGCGTTCCGGACCTCGAGCAGTACTGCCAGCGCCACGGTCTGAGGATGATCACGGTCGCTGACCTGGTCGCGTACCGACGCCGCCACGAGAAGCTCGTCGAGCGCGTGGTCGCCACCAAGCTGCCGACCGGGTTCGGTGATTTCGTCGCTGTCGGCTACCGCTCGCTGGTCGACAACAAGCACCACGTGGCGCTCGTGAAGGGTGAGGTCGACGGCGTCGAGGACGTGCTCGTGCGCGTCCACTCCGAGTGCCTGACCGGCGACGTCTTCCACTCGCTGCGCTGCGACTGCGGCGAGCAGCTCGAGTCGGCGCTTGCGATGATCGAAAGTGAGGGTCGCGGCGTGCTGCTCTACCTGAGCCAGGAGGGCCGCGGCATCGGGCTGCTGAACAAGCTCCGCGCGTACAAGCTCCAGGAAGAGGGTCTCGACACCGTCGACGCGAACCTGCGGCTGGGCCTGCCGGCTGACCTGCGTGACTACGGAATCGGCGCCCAGATCCTCGTCGACCTCGGGCTCACCTCGATCCGGATCCTCACGAACAATCCGAAGAAGATCTCCGGCCTCGCCGGTTACGGGCTGTCGGTCAGCGACCAGATCCCGATCGAGCACGTCGCCAATCCCCATAACGAGGCGTATCTGCGGGCCAAGCGCGAGAAGCTCGGCCACACGCTGCACCACCAGGGGCTGGCGCTCGATGAGGAGATGATCCGCCGCGAGCAGTCACAGGATCGAGAGCGCAATGCCTGATGGTGCGCGTCGCGCTGTGCGTTGCGACGTTCTACACAGAGCTGGCGGGGAAGCTCGAGGCCGGCGCGCGTGACGCGCTGGAAGCGGCCGGTATCTCCGAGATTGACCGGTTCGAGGTTCCCGGTGCGTTCGAGCTGCCGATCATCGCCAAGTACGCCGCCGAGTCAGGCCGCTACGTCGCGATCGTCTGTCTCGGCGCGGTGATCCGAGGTGAGACCAACCACTACGACTATGTGTGCGGCGAGGCCGCGCGCGGAGTCCAGCAGGTGCAGCTGGCGACCGGTGTGCCCTGCGGCTTCGGCGTGCTGACCGTCGACAACATGGAGCAGGCGCTGAGCCGCGTGACCGGGGGCGCCAAGCGCGACACGGGCCGGCACGCGGTCGAGGCGGCGCTGGCTTCGCTGGCCGTCAAGGAGGATCTGGTCAGGCGCAAGGGTCGCGCCGGGTTCGCCGTCTAGCGGAGCTTCGCGCCGATGGCGCGCAGCGCGAGTTGCAGCTCCCGGTGGACGACACTGGTCTGGTTCGGGATCTGGAGCCGGCGCTGAAGCACGACCGCAGCCGCCTGCGGGTTGCCAGAGAGCCGCAACGAGCGCCCCAGGTCGTACAAGGCGTAGGCGTACGTGAGGCTCCCCGGAGCCGCCGCCGCAACCGCGTGGTGCAGCGCACTGATCGCCGCCGGGTAGTTGCCGTCGAGCATCAGGTGGTGGCCCCGGGCCTCCAGCGCACCGGCGGTCGGCTGTGGCGCAGGGGCCGGGGCGGGGACGCCCGTGGTGGTCGCGGCGGTGCTCGTCGCGGTGGTGGTGGTCGGAGTGGTGGTGGTCGGAGTGGTGGTGGTAGTGGTGGTCGGGTTTGAGGCGGCCGCATCCTGAGTCTTCGTGACAGCGCGGGTGCTGTGATGCGTGGCGTGCGCAGGTTTCGATGGCCGGGCCGCGGAGCGGACAGGGGCCGCCGAGTTGCCGCCGCTGATCGCACCGGCGGTCGCGCCGATCGCGAACGCGCCGGCGGCCAGGGCCGCCAGCGCACGCCGCCCGGGGCGACGACTTCCGGCGCGCCGGCGCGACGAACACCCGGCGCGTAGCCGCGCTGCGCGGTTGCGCGCGCAACGCTCGCGTCAGCGCATCGACGAACGCGCCGGCCGAGGACCAGCGGTCCTCCGGGCGCTTCGCCATCCCGCGCGCCAGCACCGCGTCGACCGCTTCCGGCAGTTCGGGGTTCTCAGCGCTCGCCCGCGGCGGCGCGAGCTCGATGTGCTGGTGGGCCTGGCTCGCGAAGTGCTCGGCGCTGAACGGTCGCTGTCCGACCAGCAACTCGTATGCGACGATCGCCAGCGCGTAGCGGTCGCCGGCCGCGCTCGCGGGCTTGCCGAGCGCCTGCTCCGGAGACAGGTACGCGGCCGTGCCGAACAGCTGTCCGGTGACCGTGATCGTGTCCTCGGCCGCGACCCGGGCGATCCCAAAGTCCGCGACGTGCAGGCGTCGCTCGCGGTCAAGCAAGAGATTCCCCGGCTTGATGTCCCGATGGACAACCCCTTGCTCATGCGCATAGTCGAGCGCCGCGGCGGCCTGCCGCAGCCAGCTGAGGGTCAGCTCGGGCTTGAGTTCGCCGACGCGCAGGGCGTCCGCGACCGTGCCGCCGGCAAGGTGCTCCATCACGATGAACGGCCGCCCGCCGGGTGCGTCGCCCGCCGCCACCGTCTCGCCGACGTCGAAGATCGTGATCACGTGGGGGTGGCCTGAGAGGCGCGCGGCCGCCCGCGCCTCGCGCTTGAATCGCCGGACGCCGGCCTCATCGTGCGCGTATTGCTCGGCCAGGAGCTTGATCGCCACGTCACGCCCAAGCGCCGTGTCGTTCGCGCACCACACCGAGGCCATCCCGCCGTTGGCGATCCGGCGCCGGACCCGGTAGCGGTCCGGCAGCACCACATCTTGGGGCAGGGGAGTGCCCGAGCGAGTCTGTGCGCCCATTGACGTCATTCTGTACCCATCTGCAAGGATCCCGAACCCTCGGGTGTTCTTTCGGGACGGCCGTCTATACTCGCCCGCCATGCCCAAGGTCTGCCACATATGCGCGAAGGGCCCGTCATTCGGTAACAGCCGCAGCCACTCGATGGTGGCCACGAAGCGTCGGTTCGAGCCGAACCTTCAGCGCGTTCGGATCGAAGATGGGGGCACACCTCGCCGGGTCTATGTCTGCACGCGGTGCCTGAAGGCCGGCAAGGTGACCAAAGCTCGCTGAGTGCTGAGCCGCGTGTGCTCTGACGGGCTAATTCCTAATCGGGGTACTGTGACCGATCCCAGCATCGTCCGCTTCCGCGCGATTGTCGAGGCTGGTCTGGCGTCGCTCGAGGCGCGCCGCGAGGAAGTCAACGACCTGAACGTGTTCCCGGTCGCCGACGGCGACACGGGCGACAACATGGTGCTGACGCTGCGCGCAGTGCTGCAGGAGCTCGACCGTCTCTTGGGCGCCTCCGAGGAACGGACGATCGACGACATCGGGCGTGACGAGATCGTCGGCTCAGTTGCCCGCGCGGCGCTGCTCGGCGCGCGCGGCAACTCCGGCGTGATCCTCTCCCAGCTGATCCGCGGCGCCGCCGAGGAGCTCGCCAGTCGGCCGGGTGAGCTCGTCGATCCGGTACTGATCAGTGCCGCGCTCGCGCGCGCGGCCGACCAGGCTTATGGCTCGGTACGAGAGCCCGCGGAGGGCACGATCCTGACCGTGGTGCGGGAAATGGCCGTGCGCGTCGCATCGGAGCTCGCGCACATGCCGGACGCGAGGCTCGGGCCGGAGGCAACGGCGCTCGAGCAGAACCGCGTGATCGCCGAGGTGATCGAGCAGGCCCTCGAGGCGGGCCAGGAGTCGGTCAAGCGCGGGCCCGATCTGCTGCCGGTCCTGCGCGATGCGGGCGTCGTCGACGCCGGTGGTTATGGCTTGACCGTGTTGCTCGCGGGCATCGTCGGCGCCTTGCGCGGGAGCGAACCGACGCCGCTCGACCACCATGCGCCCGCCCGGGTGACCCATCCCCAGCACGCTTCGACGACCTATCGCTACTGCACGAACTTCGCTGTCACCGGCCGTGGCCTCGAGTCGCGTGTGTTCGTGCAGGCGCTCGAGCAGCTCGGCGACTCCGTGCTCGTCGTCGGCGATCCGACGACGCTGAAAGTGCATGTCCACACCGATGACCCCAACGCCGCGACGGCGCTGTTCACGGACGCAGGGATGGTCTCGCATCTCGACGTGGCCGACATGCGCGAGCAGGTCCAACGCCGAGACGAGCGGCTGATGGTGCCTGCCGCGACCGCGGTCTGTGGGGCGCTTGCGGTCGTCACCGGAGACGGGATGAGCGCGCTGTTCGAGAGCCTCGGCGTGCGCGTGCTCGACGGCGGCCCGACGCTCAACCCCTCGACGTACGACCTGCTTGCCGCGATCCACGCGATCAGCGCCGAGCAGGTTGTCGTGCTGCCCAATAGCGCCAACGTCGTGATGGCAGCCGAACGGGCCGCGGACCTGTCGGACAAGACCGTTCACGTCGTCCCTTCCCGCTCGCTGCAGGCGGGGCTTGCGGCTGCGGTCAGCCTCGACCCGGACCGCAGCGCCCAGCACAACGCTGCAGCGATGCTCGAGACGCTGCAGCGCGTCAGGACCGGTGCCGTGGCACCCGCGGCGCGCGATGACGCGCAGGGCCGTTTCCGGGAAGGAGACGCAGTCGGCTTCGTCGAGGAGCAGATCATTGCCTGGGGTCGCCCGCGCGACACGCTGCGCGATGTGCTCGAGCAACTCGCCGAGAATGCCGAGCTGATCACGTGCCTGCGCGGGGCGGAAGCGCCACTCGACGATCAGACCGTCCAGGCGCTGGCCGCCGGCGAGGTCGAATTTGAGCTTTCAAACGGCGGCCAGCAGAGCTACTGGTGGCTGCTGTCGGCTGAGTAGCAGCGCCGACCGCGGCGCTCGGCATCATCCGTCCCGGGATGACCGTGACCGCGTTCGGCAGCTCGCAGCCACTCGGGCCTGAAGAGCTCGAGCAGGCACCGGTGCGCTACGCGCAGCCCTCACGGCTGCGAAAGCAGCTCTCACTCGAGGGTGCGAAGGCGCAGCGAGCCGCCGAGGCGCTCGGACTGCTGACCATCGGCGATCTGCTCGGGCACCTCCCGCGGGACCGGCGCGAGGCCCGCGCGGTCGCGGAGCTCGAGCCCGGGGAAACCGCGACGGTCGTGGTCGCAGTCCGGAGCATCGCCTCGCGCTCTGTCCGCCGGCGGGGCATGCGCCCGCTCGTCGAGGCGGCGGTCGCCGACGCCACCGGGGTGATGAAGGCCACATTCTTCAACCAGCCGTGGCTGGTGAGCAGGTATCCGACCGGGACGCGGTTGGTCCTGCACGGCAAGTACGAGGCGCGCAACCGCTTTGCAGTGCAGGCGCACGCGCGCACCGCTGAGGCGGCCACGGGCGCAGGCGCGGTTGCTCACTACCCGGCGACCGAGGGCCTGTCCTCAACCCAGATCCTGGCGCTTGTCCGCGAGCACGCCGGGGCGATCGGCGATGTGCTCGAGCCGCTGCCGGGCGCCCTGCGTGTCCGCGAGCGGCTGCCGGAGCGACCGGCGGCATTGCGCGCAGCGCACTTCCCCGATCGGGAGGCCGACCAGGAGGTGGGGCGTCGGCGGCTCGCGTTCGATGAGCTGCTGCTCGTTCAGCTGGCGCTGCTGCGTCGCCGCCGGACACGACGCGCCGGCCGCAGCGCGCCGGTGCTGGACGGCGAGCGCAGCCTGACCGAGCGCTGGCTGTCATCGATGCTGCCGTTCCCGCTGACGCACGACCAGCAGCTCGCGCTCGGCGCGATTGACGCTGACCTCGCGCAGCCACGGCCGATGCAGCGGTTGCTGATGGGCGAGGTCGGATCGGGAAAGACAGTCGTCGCGCTGTACGCGATGCTCCGCGCCGTCGAGCACGACCTGCAGGCAGCGATGATGGCGCCGACTGAGACGCTCGCCGAGCAGCACTTCGCGACGATCCAGTCGCTGCTTCCCGGCGAGCTGGTGCGGGCTGGTCTGCTGACCGGCTCAACCTCCGCACGGCGTCGCGCGGACCTGCTCGGCAAGCTTCAGAGCGGCGAGCTGTCGCTGATCGTCGGAACACACGCGCTGATCGAGGAGTCCGTGCAGTTCGATCGGCTCGGGGTCGCGGTGGTTGACGAGCAGCACCGTTTCGGGGTCCGTCAGCGGGCGGCGCTTGACGAGAAGGGGCGCCATTCCCACCCAGCCACCCCTGAGTCGCCTGAAAGCCCCCATCTGCTGCACATGACCGCTACGCCGATCCCACGCACGCTCGCCCTGAGCCACTACGGCGACCTCGACTTCACGATGCTGCGAGAGCTGCCGCGGGGCCGCCAGCCGATCGACACGTTCGTGTGCTCCACCGAGCGCGAGCGCGAGCGCGCGTATGACCGGATCCGTGAGGAGCTCAGCGCGGGGCGCCAGGCGTTCGTCGTATGTCCGTTGGTCGAGGAATCTGAGGCGCTTCAGGCGCGCGCCGCGACCGTCGAGTACGAGCGTCTGCGGGACACCGAGTTCCGGGACTTCAGCGTGGTGCTGCTGCACGGTCAGATGCGGGGCGCGGCGAAGCAGGAGGCGATGGCGCAGTTCGCCTCGGGGGCTGCCGACGTGCTGGTCGCGACCTCGGTGATCGAGGTCGGGATCGACGTCCCGAATGCGACCGTGATGGTCGTCGAGGATGCCGAGCGCTACGGGATCTCGCAGCTGCATCAGCTGCGGGGCCGGATCGGGCGGGGCGCCCATGCCTCCGTGTGCTTGCTGTTCGGGGCAAAGGACTCAGCGCGGCTGCGGGCGCTCGCGTTGGAATCCGACGGGTTCAGGCTGGCTGAGGTCGACCTCGAGCTGCGCGGCGAGGGCGAGTTGGTCGGTACCCGTCAGCACGGTTTGGTCCAGCATCGCGTGGCGGAGCTGCCTCGGGATGCGGAGCTGCTCGAGCGCGCGCGGGCGTACGCCGAGCGCGTCGTCGGCGAGGACCCGGAGCTTGCGCTGCCCGAGCATGCGCTGCTCGCAGTCGCGCTTGAGCTCCAGTACGGATCCGAGGCGGCAGCACCGATCCGGGCGTGATCGCGTGCGCGTGATCGCGGGGTCGAGACGGGGCGCGCGGCTGCTCGCGCCCCGCGGGCGAGAGGTCCGCCCGACGTCGGACCGCGTGCGGGAAGCGCTGTTCTCGATCCTTGCCGACGTCGGCGGGGCGCGGGTGCTGGACCTGTTCGCCGGCTCCGGCGCGCTGGCGATCGAGGCACTGTCCCGGGGGGCCGGGGAGGCGACACTGGTCGACTCCTCCGCCGCCTCGATCAATGCGATCCGCCGCAACCTGGAGGCGCTCGGATTGAGTGCCGAAGTGCGGCGCCAGCGCGCGCTCGAGTTTCTCGAGCGCGCACGGACGGCCTCGCGTCAATACGATCTTGTCTTCCTGGACCCTCCATACCGCCACCCCAGCGGCCTCGCTGCTGATCTCTCGACCGCGCTGAAGCCGGTGCTCGCACCCGCTGCACGGGTCGTTTCCGAGAGTGACCGCAGAGCGCCGCTGGAGCTCGATTTGCCGCTCGCTGACGAGCGGCGCTACGGCGACACTCTGATCCGAATTCATGCCTCCCGATAACCGCATCGCCATCTGCCCCGGCTCCTATGACCCCGTCACGTTCGGGCATGTCGACGTGATCTCGCGCGCGGCCGAGATGTTCGACAAGGTGATCGTCGCGGTCGTGAACCTCCCGATTCGCAAGGGCAACACGCTGTTCACCGCCGAGGAGCGGGTCGCCTTCGTCGAGAACGCGACGCGCGAGATCGAGAACGTCTCGGTCGAGCCTTTCAGCATCCTGGTCGTGGAGTTCGCCCACCAGCGAAGCGCCAAAGCGATCGTCAAGGGCCTGCGCGCGATCTCCGACTTCGAGTACGAGCTCGAGATGAATCAGCTCAATCGCCGGCAGGCGCCGGACGTCGAATCCATATACCTGATGGCGTCGGCGAAGTACAGTTTCATCAGATCAAGCGGAGTCAAAGAGCTCGCCACATTCGGTGGCAACATCGACGACATGGTCCCCGACGAGGTTGTCGTCGCGTTGAAGGAACGGCTCGGCCGCTGACGAAGATAAGGAAACTCTGCGATGGACGTCCTGGTACTGATCGACAAGCTGGACGATCTCGTCCACAACGCCAAGCCGGTTCCGCTCACCGACCAGGTGCGCGTGGACAAGGAAGAGATCTACGACATCCTCGACCAGATGCGCGCCACGATCCCCGAGGAGATCAAGCAGGCTCGGTGGATCGTCAAGGAGCGCCAGGAGATGCTGGCGGAGGCCAAGCGCGAGGCTGAACGGATCGTCAAGGAGGCGCGCGAGCGCCAGGAACGCCTGGTTTCCGAAGAGGAGATCACCAAGCAGGCCGAGCGCGCCGCCGAGGACATCATCGAGGACGCCCGCGCTCGCGAACGCGAGATCCGGCTGGGCGCCGAAGACTACGCCGACGAGATCCTGAACACGCTCGAGGTCAACCTGTCGAAGTTCATCGCGGCCGTCCAGCGCGGCCGCGACCGGCTCGCCGGCAAGGACGAGCCTGCCGAAGTCTCTTGACCGTCGAGGTCGTCGAGACTGATATCACGGCGCTCGAGGTCGATGCGATCGCCAACGCGGCGAACACCGAGCTGCTGCATGGCGGTGGCGTTGCCGGAGCGATCTCCCGCGCCGGCGGGCCGGTTGTCGATCAAGAGAGCCGCGAGCGCGCGCCGATTGGACTCGGCGAGGCGGTTGAGACCTCGGGCGGTTCGATGCCGTGCCGGTGGGTGATCCACGCGGCGACGATGGAGCTGGGAGGCCCGACGTCGGCCGAGATCATCCGCCGGGCGACGGCGAGCACCCTGCGGCGGGCGGACGAGTTGGGCGCGAAATCCCTGGCGCTGGTCGCGTTTGGAACGGGCGTCGGCGGGTTCCCTCTGTCCGCGGCGGCGCGGATCGAGGTCGAGGAGGTGCGCAGGCACCTCGAGGCCGGTAGTGGGCTTGACCGGGTCGTGTTTGCGGTACGCGGTCAGGCGGCGTACGACGCGTTCCTGCAGGCGCTGGCGGCGACCGACTCTGATGTCGTCCCCTAAACGGGGTTAGCCGATCGGTCCCCGGCACCGTGTTCAGCTGGGTCTGGCCGGCGGAGGTTGATCTTGCGACGGCAAAAGCGCTTGGGAAGGGGTGGGTCTGCCGAGTCTCGTTGGCACATCCGGTTCAATGGCGTTGAGCCTGGCGCCCGCGCCCGGCCCGCTGTCGCCAAGGCAGGTCTGTGCCAGCTGAGCCGGGCTCGGCCGAGGAAAACGGACACAATCTCCCCCAGTCCGCGCGGTGCTGTGAGCTGCGGGCGATCACTACCGGTATCCGGACACCAAGTCCCTCACCTCCTCGGAGCCGGTGGACTGCGGCAGATCGTGTTCGTTTTCGCGCTCCGGAGCCCGGGCGGCCGCCCCGGGGCGTGAGCGTCAACGGCAACGGGGGGCAGGGGACCGCGGGCGAGGAGCGCTCGGTCCGCGGTGTTGGCGACGGCACCCGAGGGCCACGCTTGCCCCGGCGCGATCCCCGAATGCAGACACAGTGGGATCGGCACGATCCCGCCCCCCAAAACGTACAACCGGACCCCGGCACGGTAGGCCCGCATCCCTGGGTCGCGACAGGAGCGTCGGCTCGGCGCTCCAGGCCGGCCCTTGCAGAAGAGCCTCGGCGATCCGTCCGCGACGCTGAATAGGTTGCCCGGCAGTGTCGCGTGGACGCTTCGATCTGATCGCCGAGCTCGAGGCGACGGTTGCGGCGCTCGGCGAGCACACGCGGCTGGCGGAACCCGACTGGTGCCTGGACCGGTTCGCCGAGTTCTACGACGGCGGCATCGCCGCGTTTGGGAACGACGGGCCGAGTCCCGAGGAGGCGCTCGAGGCGTATCTCTGGTTCGTGCACGACTGTCCGTTGCCGACCGGCGAGACGCCGCTGTGGCGGCTGCGGCAGCGCTCGCCGGGGCGCGCCGTCGAGCTCTTGGCGCGCTCTGAGCTACGCGCGTGGCGGTTGGAGTCAGTGGCCGACGCCTGCAACTTGACCGCGCTGTGCCCACTCGGCACCGGTCGCGTCAGGCTGGAGGCGGCTCGCTCGCCCGCCGGGCAGCTGGGCCCGGGCGCGATCGTGGTTGCTCGCTCGGTTCCGCTCGGACCCGAGCGATGGGCGCTGCTCGGCCGCGCCCCGGTCGTGGAGGCGAGCGTCGCTGCGGAGTTTCAAGCGCTGCTCGCGTCGCTGCACGCGCCACGCGGAGAGTTCTGGCGGGTGCACGGCGGCGTGCTTGCACGGGCCGCCACGGCGTGGCCCGGAGAGCGGGCGTCCCGGCAAGCGGCTTAGTCGCACCACTTAGGGTTCGTCGGACCCTAAGGCCGGCATCGAGACCGCTCAGCGCACCTCGAACCCCGTCAGCCCCTCGGGCGTCTCGGCCTCGATCTCGAGATCCTCGACCCGGGCTCTCGGCGGCCCCGTCTCAAAGAAGCGCACAACCCGCTCGACTGCGGCCAGCTCACCCTCGAGGACCGCCTCGACCGAGCCGTCGCGGCAGTTGCGGACCCAGCCGGCGACGCCATGAGCCTGGGCGCGCTCGCGCGCTGAATCGCGGAAGAAGACTCCCTGCACCCGCCCGTTAACCGTGACCCGCCGGCGGATGCGCGCGCTGCTCACGGCAACGATTCTTGCAAGACGACGGTTCCGTCCGCGGCGCGCGCCATGCTCGATCACGTAGATGAGCACACTGTGGTTTTTGATCGGGCTGATTCTCGGCGCCGGGGCGGTTTTCGCGGTGCTGCGGATGCGCCTGCGAGCGCTGGGTGACGAGGCTGCGCGGGCCGTCGAGCTCGAGCGGGAGCTGGTCCGCGTGCGCAGCCGATCTCGAGCACGAGCGGGCCCGCGCCGAGGAGCGGCTGGCGACGATCACCGACGCGCAGGAGCGGCTGTCGGCTTCGTTCAAGGCGCTCAGCGCCGAGGCGCTGCAGTCGAGCATGGCGCAGCTCGCTGAGCTCGCGCGGGCCCAGCTGCAGGCCGACCCAGGCGGAGGCCAAGGGCGATCTCGACAAGCGCCAGCACGCGGTCGAGCAGCTCGTCGGCTCCGCTGCGCGAGCAGCTCGGCCGTGTCGACAGCAGCTGCGTGCGGCTCGACCAGGAGCGGCGCGAGTCCGCGGCCGGCTCGAGGCGCAGCTGCAAGACGCTGGCCGAGACCGGCGAGAAGCTCCGCACCGAGACCGGCGCGCTGGTGACCGCGCTGCGCAAGCCGAACGCGCGCGGCCAGTGGGGGCAGATGCAGCTGCGCAACGTCGTCGAGCTGGCGGGCATGGTGCGCCATTGCGACTTCGTCGAGCAGTCCGTCGATGGCGCGGTGACGACGGGGCGCTGCGACCCGACCTGATCGTCAGCATGCCCGGCGGCAAGCACGTGTCGTCGACGCGAAGGCGCCGCTGCAGGGCGTGCTCGACGCCTACGAGGCGCGCGACGAGGAGGAACGCGACCGGCACCTGCGGGACCACGCGCGGCTGCTGCGCAAGCACGTCAAGTCGCTCGCCGACAAGGCCTACTGGGCGCGGCTCGACACGGCGCCGGACTTCGTCGTCATGTTCCTCCCCGGCGAGCATCTGTACGGCGCCGCGCTCGAGGCCGATCCGTCGCTGATCGAGGACGCGATGGCGCGGCGCGTGCTGATCGCGACGCCGACGACGCTGCTGGCGATGCTGCGTTCGGTCGGCTACGGCTGGCAGCAGGAGCGGGTGGCCGAGTCGGCGCAGGCGATCTCCGAGCTCGGCCGCGAGCTCTACGGCCGGCTCCGAAGCTCTCAGGGCTGCTCGGCGACGCTCGGCACCCGGCTGAACAGCACGGTCCGCGCCTACAACGAGACGGTCGGCTCCTACGAGGCCCGAGTGCTGCCCGGAGCGCGGCGGTTTGCCGATCACGGCGCGGTCTCGGAAGGGCGCGAGATACCGCGGATCGAGCCGGTGACGATCAGCGCGCGGTCGGTCCACGCTCGTCGAGTCCGATCCGCCCGACGAGGCCGAGCCAGTCACTGCTCGCCGTCTGTTTGCGGCCGAGTAGCGTCCCCGCGGCTGTCCCACCAGGTGCGCAAGTCGGCTCGCTGATGCGGCAGCGGATCAGCCGAAGGCTTGCGGCTCTGAACGAGCGCGACCGCCTCGTCGACGTCGAGGTGCTTGCGCAACGCGACGACGCCGGCGGCGACGGCGGCGGAACGCTGCCAGCCGGCGCGGCAATGGACGTAGCTGCGGATCCCCTGATCAAGCCAGCCGTTGACCTGCTGGACGGCTGCTTCGAGCTGCTCTGCGGAGAGCCCGCCGTAGTCGATCAACTGCATGCGGTACTCCTCGATCCCCGCACGGCCAAGGGCAGCCTCGACCGCGGCCCGCTCGCCGTGCCGATACTCGTCATCTTCACGAGATTGAGGATTCGCCCGATGCCGATCCAGCCGAGCATGCTCGATGTCGCTCGGCATCGAGCGGGTAGGCGCCGATCACCAGATCGTCCAGCACCTCGGCGAACCCGTAGGTCCGAAACCATGTCGACACCGACCGAATGATCGCTTGTCCGTCGGAAACCCGTGTGCACTAGTCTGACTACCAATGCCCCTCCGCACTGACATGTTCGACCTCGGGGCGCTGAGACTGACGACGGGCGAGGGCCGCCGGCTCGAGCTGTACGTCTCGCTCGACCCCTACATGCTTGGCGGCGAGCGCTACCACGTGACGCCCGAGCTGCTCCCCGTCCGGCTCGATATCTCCCGCACCACCGGGGATGGCTATGCGCTGCGACTGCGCTTCACGGCGACTTTGGCTGGGCCGTGCATGCGCTGCCTGGAAGACGCTGCGCCGGACTTCACCGTCGATGCGCGCGAGGTCTCACAGCCGGGCGAGACCGACGAGCTCGCCTCGCCGTACGTGGAACGCGGCGTGCTCGACTTGCGCTCCTGGGCGCGCGACGCGCTCGCGCTGGCGCTGCCCGCGACGATGTTGTGCAAGCCCGACTGCCTCGGCTTGTGCCCGGTCTGCGGCACCGACCTGAACGCCGCCGGTGCAGAGCATCACCACGAGCGCGAGCCGGATCCGCGCTGGGCGAAGCTGTCCGAGCTGCGGTTCGAGGAATAGCGGAATCGCCCCGAGAATCGACCCCTGGGCGATTCTCGCAAGTGATCACGAAGTGATCCCAGCCCTGCTAGCCTCCTGGCGCGATGGCCGTTCCCAAGCAGAAGCAGTCACACGCGCGAACCGCGCAACGGCGAGCACAGCACAAGATCGACGCCCCGACGTACAACGCTTGCCCGCAGTGCCACAGCCCCCGGCTTCCACACCGGGTCTGCCCGGTGTGCGGGAGCTACAAGGGCCGCGAGGTTCTCGCCGAGTCTGACCAGCGAGCCGACTGAATCCCCGTCGATGGTCACGGTTGCCGTGGACGCAGGCGGGGCCGATCTCGGCCCCGGTGAAGTAGCTGCGGGCGCAGCAAGCGCCGCCGCGCAAGGCATCGCCGTCGTGCTGTTCGGCCCCGCGGCCGAGATCGGTCCGGTGCCGGCCGGCGTCGAGCTCGTGGATGCGCCGGTGTCGATTGCGAAAGCCGCGGATCCCGCGTTTGCGGTCCGGTCCACGCCGGACGCGTCGATCGTCCAGGCGGCTCGAGCGGTCGCGGAGGGACGCGCCGACGCCCTCGTCTCGGGCGGCTCGACCGGATCGGCGCTCGCCGCCGGTCTGTTCAACCTCCGCCGCGACCGCGGTATCTACCGCCCCGCGCTGGCGCTGCCGGTCCCGATGCCGGGCGCCGCGCCGGTGCTGCTGCTCGACGTCGGCGCGAACGTCACCTGCCGTCCTGAGCACCTCGTGCAGTTCGCGCATATGGGCGCGGCGTTTGCGCAGGCAGTGATGGGCATCTCGTCACCCCGCGTCGCGCTGCTCTCCAACGGCGAGGAGCCAGGGAAGGGGACGCCGGAAGTGGTCGCGGTACACGAGCAGCTTGTCGGCGAGGGAGGCACCGGGTTGAACTTCATCGGCAACGTGGAGGGGACCCATCTGACCGACGGGGTCGCCGACGTGGTCGTGATGGACGGGTTCACCGGCAACATCACCTTGAAGCTGATCGAGGGCGTCTCCAACCGCACGATGCGGGCAACGCGCGACGCGGCAATGAGCTCGCCACGGGCGAAGCTCGGCGGCTGGTTGCTGGCCCCGGCGGTCCGCCGCCTGCGCGAGGAGATCGATCCCGAAACGACCGGCGGGGCATACATGCTGGGGCTGCGCCAGCTCGGCGTCGTCGCCCATGGAAGGTTCACCCGGCGAGGGTTTGCGCGTGCGATCGAAGTGGCGGCTCGCGGCGTGCAGGAAAACGTGATCGTCCGTACCCGCGCGGCGCTTGAGCAGGCGGGCGCGCTGCGCACACCGAAGGGGAAGTCGGACGGAGCCGATGGCGGCTCCTCGTCCGAGCCGACGGCTACGGTGTCCAGCTCATGAATCGCGAGCAGATCATCTCGCTGATCCGGGCGCACCTGGCCGACGAGCTGGAGCTGGACCCGGGCAAGATCCAGGAGTCCACCCGCTTCAGGGAGGATCTCGAAGCCGACTCGCTCGATCTCTACACGCTGGTCCAGGAACTGGAAGACAGCTATGGCGTGAAGATCTCCGACGAGGAAGCCGCAAAGATCCTGACCGTCGCACAGGCGGTCGACTTCGTGCTCGCGAGTGGCGTTGACGCACAGCGCTCATCAGCGACCGCGAGCCAAGGCCCTGACACTGAGTGAGCATCGAACGAGAGCCGGTCAGCCGCAATCTCGGCGGTGCCGGGGATGCGTCTCCTCGCGCCGGGAGCCGCGATTGCACCCTGCAGGAGCTGCTCGAGCAGCTGCCGTCGGAGCTCGCGGCACCTGTGTTCACGCACGCCTCGTGGACCGCGCGGCGCTCGGACTCCTACGAGCGGCTGGCGTTCCTCGGCGACAGCGTGCTCGCGCTGGCGGTGACCACGCACCTGTATCCACGACTCGAGGCAGAGCGGTTCGGAGCCGGGCGGCTGACCAAGATCCGCGCGCAGGCAGTCTCGGGAAGATCGTGCCGCGCGGTCGCCGACCGGCTTGGCCTGCCCGAACGACTGCGCGCTGCGGCGCCGCCGGAGGCGGCTGCGAGCGTGTCGGCGCTGCTCGGCACCGAACGAGTGCTGGCATCGGTGATCGAGGCGGTGATTGGCGCGTGCTATCTCGCGTTCGGCTACGAGCGGACCGCCTCGGCGGTTGTCGATGCGTTCAAGCCGGAAATCGAGGACGCGCTCGAGCATCCGGTCGACTACAAATCGGCCCTCCAGGAACGGCTGGCGCGGCGCGGAGAGCTTGTGAGCTATGCGGTCGTCGACGAGCAGGGGCCGCCGCACGACCGGATGTTCTCGATCAGCGCGACGATCTCGGGCGTCGAGGTCGGGCGCGGGAGCGGGCGCAGCAAGAAGGACGCCGAGCAGGAGGCCGCGCAGGCGGCGCTGGAGGCGCTCGAGCCGTGATCGCGATCGTGGGCGGCGCCAGGTGTATCTGAAGTCGATCACGCTCAAAGGCTTCAAGTCGTTTCCCGATCGCACGCGCCTGGAGTTCGGGCCGGGCGTGAGCGTGATCGTCGGCCCGAACGGGTCCGGCAAGTCGAACGTCACCGACGCCGTGTTATGGGCACTCGGGGAGCAGTCGCCGATCGCCGTCCGCGGTCAGTCGATGCAGGATGTGATCTTCGGCGGCGCCCCCGGACGGCAGGCGGGCAAGAACGCCGAGGTTGAGCTGGTGCTCGACGACAGCGATGGGGTCCTGAACCTCGGCGCGCCTGAGGTCTCGATCGTGCGGCGGCTCGATCGAACCGGAGAGGGGGAGTACCGGCTGGCGGGAGCACGCTGCCGGCTCGTCGACGTGATCGAGGTGCTCTCGGACACCGGCCTCGGCAAGGAGATGCACTCGGTCATCTCCCAAGGCCGGGTCGAGGCGATCGTCACCTCCAAGCCGCGCGACCGCCGGCTGCTGATCGAGGAGGCGGCCGGGCTCGGCAAGCATCGCAAGCGCCGCCGGCGGGCGCAGCTGAAGCTGGCCCGCACCCAGGACAACCTCGATCGCGCGCTCGACGTCGAGCGCGAGGCCCGCTCCCGGCTGCGGCCGCTGAAACGCCAGGCCGAGGCGGCGGAGCTGCACGCCCGGCTCGAGCGCCAATCGCTCGAGGTCCGCTGGGAGCTGGCGCGAGATCAGCTGCGGGCGCGGCTGGCAGCGCTCCACGCGGCGCAGTCCGAGGTCGGCAAAGCGCGCAGCCGCCGCGAGCAGGTCGAACGCGAGCTGCGGGTGGTGTCCAGGCGCCGGGAAGCCGCCGAGGAGGCACTCGCCTCGCGCAGCGCGCAGCGCGAGGAGCTCTCGCGGCGCTGCTTCGTCGCGCAATCGGCTGCCGAGCGCGTGGGCTATCGCGCCGAGGCGGCACGCTCGGCGCTTGGCGCTTTGGAGTCCCGGCTTGAGCGCGAGCGCGCGGCGTACGCCGCGCTCAGCGCCGCGGCGGCCGACGACGCTCCCGATCCGCAGATCGCGACCCGGATCGCCTCGCTGGAGGAGTCGCTGGCTGCGCTGGACCGCGATCGTGAGGCCGAGCTTGCACGGCAGTTGGCTGAACTCGAGCAGCAACTCGTTGCGGCTGGGTCGCAGACAGCGTCGCTCGGCGCCGTGGCCGCGGAGGCGGGCCGTGCCCGCGGCCTCGCCGAGGCGGCTGTCGAGCAGGCCAGGCAGGCGGTCCGGGAGGCCGAACGCGGGCTCGAGGCGGCACGGCGTGAGGCCGCCCGCGTCGGCGGCGAGCTTGCCGCGGTCAACCAGTTTCTGCGCAGCCAGCAATCCTCGCCCGGAGGTGCGGCGACGCTGGCGGATCAGCTCGAGGTCGACAGCGGCTACGAGCTCGCGCTCGCGGCCGCGCTCGACGGCCGGCTCCGCGCGGCGGTCGTCTCGGATCTGACGGCCGCCGCGGCGCTGCTTGACCGCAGCGGCAGCGACGGCGGCCGCGCGCTCGTGGCCGACCCGGGCAGCATCGGCATCGTCGACGCAGCCGCGCAGGCCCCGGTACCAGGCGCCGAGCGCCTCATCGATCACGTTCGGGGCGAACCACAGACGCTGTCGCTCGTGCGGCGCCTGCTGGGCGACACATGGGTCGTTGATGAGATCGCGTTGCTGCCGGATGCGTTTGCCGGGGTTGCGGTGACGCGCGCCGGGCGCGTTTGGGCAGCCCGCGTGCGGGAAGTCCGCCAGACCGCGGCGGTGGGAGAGGAGCGCGTGCTCGCGGAGCGCAACCGCCGGGAGGATCTTGTGCGGGCCAGCGAGCTCGTGGTTCAGGCCGAGCAGTCCGCGCAGGCGTTGCTGCGGCGCGCCGGTGAGCATGCTGCCGAGGCCGACGTCGCGGGCGAGCGAGCGACCGCCGAGCATCGTGCGGCGATCCGAGCCCGCGATGAGGGGGCTGAGCAGGAGCGCCGGATCGCTGCGATGATCGAGCGTCGGCGCAAGGCTCCGGACGACGGACCGAACGCCGGGCGCCGCGCGCAGCTGATCGCCGAGCTCGGGGCCGAGCGGGCGATGCTTGAGCGGGCGGAGCGCGAGCGAGCCGAACGCGCAGCCCGGATCCAGCGTCTGGCCGGCGCGATCGAGCGCGACGAGGCGCTCCGGCCGGCGGTGGCCGCGGTGATCGAAGCGCTGGACGCGGCGGCCGGCGCGATCGCGCAGCAGCGGGCGTCGTTTGAGAGCGCGCTGGCAGCCGACCGTGAGGCCGGCGAGCACGTGGCGGCCGAGCTCCGAAGCTGCGCGCAGAGCGAGGCAGCGCTGCACACCTCGCTGCACTCCGAGAACGAGGCGCTGACCGCGCTCGAGGTTCAGGCCCAGCGGGTGCGCGACCAGGTCGCCGACGCCACCGAGGAGCTCGGCCGCGTCGCCGAGCGGCTGAAGCTGGAGGCTGCTCCATCATCCGAGCCGCTGAGCGACGAAGACCGGGAAGCACTCACGACTCGTCTGGAGCGACTCGCGCGCCGCCGCGAGCAGCTGGGACCCGTCAATCCGCTGGCCGAAGAGGAGTACGCGCAGGCGGTGGAGCACGTCGAGGAGTTGGAGCGCCAGCGGGCCGATCTCGAGACCGCACTGCGCGAGCTTCAGAAGCTGATCTCCGACACCGACCGCCAGATCCGCGAGACGTTCGAGCAGACCTTCGAGGCGGCAGCCCGGAATTTCGAGGAGCTTGCCGGCCAGCTGTTCCCTGGCGGCCGCGGGCGGCTGCGGCTGGTCACCGAGCGCGAGGGTCCGGCGCGGGTGCTCGGCGGCCAGCCCGTCGAGGTCGTGAACCGTGACGACGCCGATGCGTCCTCGCCGGACGGCCCCTCCGAAGACGGCGGCGAGGAGCCGGAGGAGACGCCCGAGGAGGATCTGCTCGGTGTCGAGATCGAGATCACGCCGGCCGGCAAGGCGATGAAGCGCTTGTCGCTGCTCTCCGGCGGGGAGAAGTCGATGACCGCGCTGGCGTTCCTGTTCTCGGTCTTCCTCGCCAAGCCGTGCCCGTTCTACATCCTCGACGAGGTCGAGGCCGCGCTCGACGATCTGAACATCGATCGCTTCCTTGCCCTGCTGCGCCAGTACTCCAAGCGGGCTCAGTTCATCGTCGTCACCCACCAGAAGCGCACGATGGAGGCCGCCGACTCGCTGTACGGAGTGTCGATGGGCGGCGACGGCATCTCGAAGGTGATCTCGCGCAAGCTGCCGGCGGAGGACGTGGCGGCCTAGGCCGGCTGGGCGCGCTGGGCCAGGCCGCTGGTAACGTCGCCGCCCGTATGGCACGCGAGTGGCACGACCTGTTCATCCTCGACGGCGCACCCTCCGCGGCGTCCGCGTCCGCGGCCGACCCGGCCGAGTCCGCCGAACCGCCAGAAGAGCGCCGGGTGGGCCGCTTCCGGCGCCTGCGCGAGAGCCTGCGCAAGACCCGGCAGGCGCTCACCAGCGAGATCCAGGCCACCCTGTTCGAGGACCTCAGCGACGAGACCTGGGAGCGACTCGAGGAGGCGCTGATCTACGCCGATGTGGGTGCGCGCACGACCGCCCAAGTGGTCGAGCAGCTCGAGCGCGAGGCCACCTCAGGCGACATCACCGGAGGACAAGCGCTGACCGACCGCCTGGTTGAGCTCCTGGCCGAAATCGCCCGCACGGGCAATGACCGGATCGATCTGACCGCGAAGCCGACGGTGATCCTGATCGCCGGCGTCAACGGCACGGGGAAGACGACGACGGTGGGCAAGCTCGCGTGGCATTTGAGCAAGGAGCTTGGCCGCTCGGTGGTGCTCGGGGCCGCGGACACGTTCAGGGCCGCGGGGGTCGAACAGCTCGAGCTGTGGGCGCAGCGGGCGGGCGTCGAGTTCGTGAAGGGTGCCCCGGATGCCGACCCCGCCTCGGTGGCATACGACACGATCGCTGCCGCCCGGCGCGACGGCGCTGACGTCGTGATCATCGACACAGCCGGCCGGCTGCACACGCAAGACGACCTGATGGCGGAGCTTGCGAAGGTCCGCCGCGTGATCGCCAAGCAGATCCCAGACGCGCCGCACGAGACCTTGCTGACGGTCGACGCGACCACCGGGCAAAACGGCCTCAGGCAGGCGAAGCTGTTCTCGGAGGCCGTCGAGGTCGACGGGCTCGTCCTGACGAAGCTCGACGGGACCGCGAAGGGGGGCATCGCGCTGGCGATCGCGCACGAGCTCGGGATTCCGGTCAAGCTGATCGGGATCGGCGAGAAGCTGGAGGACCTGCGGCCGTTCGAGGCGGGGGAGTACGCCAGGGCGCTGATCAGTTGACCGACCGCGCGCGCACGTGAGCTGGCCACACGACCGAGTAAGCTCGCGATCTAATGTCAGGATGGGTCCTGTGGCTGATCGCGGCGGCGGCCTTCGGAATCGGGGAGATGCTCACCACGAGCTTCTTCCTAGCCCCGTTCGCGGTCGGGGCGACGCTGGCCGCAGTCACCGACGCCGCCGGTGCGGGCGAGCTCGCATCGTGGATCGTGTTCGTCGCCGTGTCCCTGCTGATGCTGCTGATCGTCCGGCCGATCGCCAAATCCCACCTGAAGATGCCGCCGCAGCTCCGAACGGGCAGCGCGGCGCTGATCGGAAAGCAGGCGATCGTGCTCGAGCGGATCGCGAATACCGAGGGCGTCGGCTGCGTCAGGATCGACGGTGAGGTATGGACCGCCCGGGCGCTCGATGACGACCAGGTGATCGAGCAGGGACAACGTGTGCAGGTTGTGGAGATAAAGGGCGCCACGGCGCTCGTGACCGAGTAAAAGGAGAGGGGCATGGCCGGAGCAATCGTTGGGATCGTTGTAGTGGTCTTCCTGCTGATCCTGTTCGCCCGGACCGTGCGGATCATTCCGCAGGCGCGCGCCGGGATCGTGGAGCGGCTTGGGCGCTACAACCGAACGCTCAATCCCGGACTCACGATCCTGATGCCGTTCATCGACCGGCTGAAGCCGCTGATCGACCTGCGCGAGCAGGTCGTCTCATTCCCGCCCCAGCCGGTGATCACCTCCGACAACCTCGTCGTCCAGATCGACACCGTCCTGTACTTCACGGTCAACGACGCGAAGTCCGCAACCTACGAGGTCGCCAATCCCCTACAGGCGATCGAACAGATCACGGTGACGACGCTCCGTAACGTGATCGGGTCGCTGTCGCTCGAGGACGCTCTCACCAGCCGCGACCACATCAACGCCCAGCTGCGCGGTGTGCTCGACGAGGCGACCGGCAAGTGGGGGATCCGGGTCAACCGCGTCGAGATCAAGTCGATCGATCCGCCCGGCTCGATCCAGGAGGCGATGGAGAAGCAGATGCGCGCCGAGCGTGACCGGCGTGCCGCGATCCTCACCGCCGAAGGCGTCAAGCAGTCCCAGATCCTCACCGCCGAAGGTCAGAAGCAGGCCGCGGTGCTGACGGCCGAGGGTGCCAAGCAGGCCGCGATCCTGCGCTCCGAGGGTGAGTCACAGGCGATCGCGACGGTGTTCAAGGCGATCCACGAGGGCGACCCGGATCCGAAGCTGCTCAGCTACCAATACCTGCAGATGCTGCCGCAACTGGCTCAGGGCGACGCAAACAAGGTGTTTGTGATCCCGTCGGAATTCGCCGAGGCGTTCGGCGGCATCAGCAAGGCGTTCGCGTCGAACAAGCTCTCAGAGAACGCTGGGCCGCCGCACTGAGCCTCGCCCTGGACCCGGCCGCTAGCCTGAAGTGCGGTAATACCGGATGTTCGATTCCCTAGCCGAGAAGCTCCAGGCCACGCTCGCCGACGTGCGCGGGCGCGGAACGCTGACCGAAGACGACATCTCCGCAGCGATGCGAGAGATCCGCCTCGCGCTGCTCGAGGCCGACGTCAACTTCAAGGTCGTCAAGAGCTTCACGAACGCGGTCAAGGAGCGGGCTCTCGGCGCGAACGTGATCGGTCAGCTGAACCCCGGCCAACAGGTCGTCAAGATCGTTTCCGACGAGCTCACCGAGCTGATGGGTGGAGCCGGCCGGGACCTCTCGTTCTCGCCGCGTCCCCCGACCGTGGTCGTGATGGCCGGGCTCCAGGGCTCCGGCAAGACGACAGCAACCGGCAAGCTCGCACGCTATCTGCGCGAGCAGCACGGCTCCTCCGTCGCCGTTGCCGCGTGTGATGTGTACCGCCCGGCAGCGGTCGACCAGCTGATCAAGGTCGGCGCCCAGGCCGGTGCTGACGTGTACGAGCAGGGCACCGACCGTGATCCGGTCAAGATCGCGGCCTGGGCTCGCGACCGGGCGATCTCCGAGGGCAAGGACGTGCTGATCATCGACACCAGCGGCCGTCTGCATGTCGATCAAGAGCTGATGGCCGAGCTGGCGAACATCAAGAAGGCAGTCAAGCCGCACGATGTTCTGCTCGTCGTCGATGCGATGACCGGACAGGACGCGGTCAATGTCGCCGAGCGGTTCGCCAAGGTCGTCCAGTTCGACGGTGTCGTAATGACCAAGCTCGACGGTGACGCCCGCGGTGGCGCCGCGCTGTCGGTCAAAGCCGTCACCGGCAAGCCGATCCTGTTCGCTTCGACGGGCGAGAAGCTCGACCAGTTCGAGCGCTTCCATCCCGACCGCATGGCACAGCGGATCCTCGGGATGGGCGACGTGATGACTCTGATCGAGAAGAGCCAGGCCGCCTATGACGAGGAGCAGGCTGCCGAGCTCGAACGGAAGATTCGCAAGCAGGAGTTCGGCCTCGACGACTTCCTCGACCAGATGCGCCAGATCCGGCGACTCGGTCCGCTGCAGTCGCTGCTCGGGATGATCCCCGGAATGAGCAAGGAGTTGCGCGGGATGAAGGTCGATGAGAAGGAGTTCGACCGGCTCCAGGCGATCATCCTCTCGATGACGCCGCAGGAGCGCCGGCACCCCGAGCTGATCAAAGGATCCCGGCGGCTGCGGATCGCCCGCGGGTCCGGTACCAACGTGCAGGCGGTCAAGCAGCTGATCAAGCAGTTCGATCAGGCGCGCAAGGTGATGCGACAGGTCGCGCAGGGCCGAATGCCCGACCTCGGCGCGTTGATGCGCCAGGCACGCTAACCTCGTCAACCGAAATGGCAGTCAGACTCCGACTAACCCGCATCGGCGGGCGCAAGAATCCGATCTGGCGTGTGGTCGTCGCCGACCAGCGTTCAAAGCGCGACGGCCGCGTGATCGAGACGGTCGGGCACTACAACGCCCAGACCAACCCCTCGACGATCGTGCTCAACGAGGAGCGGATCCGCGACTGGCTGGCGCGTGGCGCTCAGCCCAGCGAGACCGTTCGCAAGCTGCTGCGCACCCAGGGCATCTCTTAGCAAAGCGGTCACTCATGAAGGAGCTGCTCGAGTACCTGGCGCAGGGACTGGTGGACAAGCCCGATCGGGTCAGCGTCATCGAGGTGACCGAGGACGACGGCACGACCGTGCTCGAGCTCTCCGTTGACGATGACGACTACGGCAGCGTGATCGGGCGCGGCGGTCGTACGGCACAGGCGCTGCGCACTGTGGTGAAGACCGCGGCCGTGAAGGACAAGCGCCGCGTGTTTGTGGACATCGTCGATTCCTGAACCGCAACCACGCAGCGCCGGCGCGTCCACTCGCGGCTGGCTACGAGCCGGGATCGTCGGCAGGCCGCACGGCCTCGACGGGAGCTTCTACGTGCTCCAGCCGAGTCCGCCGCTGCTCGGGCTCGGCACGACCGTCGTGGTCGCCGGGAACGAGCGGAGCGTGATCCGCCGCGCCGGCACGGACGCGCGCCCGATCCTCCGGCTGAAGGGATGCGATGATCGCCCCGGCGCCCAGGAATTGGGCGGGCAGGAGCTGCTCGTGGCGCGATCACTGGCGCCGGCGCTCGAAGCGGACGAATGGTGGGCCGAGGATCTTGAGGGATGCACAGTGCGCGACGGCGCGCGGCTGGTCGGAGCGGTGAGGCGGCTGCTGGCGCTGCCGTCGTGCGAGGTGCTGGAGGTTGCCAGGGCAGGCGGCGAGGCCGACCTGCTCGTCCCATTGGTCCTCGACGCGGTCCGCGGCGTGGACCTCGAGCGTCGGGAGATCGAGATCGATCTGCAGTTCCTCGGGGAGCAATAGCTGCGGTGGAGATCGACGTCTTCACGCTGTTCCCGGACGTGTTCGCTTGGTTCGAGCGACAGCGTCACGTTGCCAACGCGCTCGCTCTCGGCCACCGGCTCGGCTACGTCAATTACCGCGATCACACGCCGCTCAGCGCCGGCCAGGTCGACGACACACCGTTCGGCGGTGGGGCCGGCATGGTCTTGCGCGTGGACGTGGTCGAGGCGGCGCTGCGGGTGCGCTACGGCGTGGACCCGGTCGATCTGCGTGGTCAGCGCCGTGTGATCGCGTTGACCCCGGGCGGACGGCTGCTCGATGACGCACTCGTCGACGAACTCGCCGCCGAGCCCGCGCTGACGCTGCTGTGCGGACGCTACGAGGGGTTCGATCAGCGAGTCGTCGAGCACTTCGCCAGCGAACAGCTGTCGATCGGCCGGTATGTTCTGGCCGGTGGCGAGCTGGCGGCGATGGTCGTCTGCGACACCGTCCTGCGCAAGCTCCCCGGCGCGCTCGGTCACGAGGACTCGGCGCTCGAGGAGTCCTTCAGCAAGGCGCTCGACGGGGCTCCCGAGTACCCCCACTACACGCGGCCGGCCGAGTACCGCGGCTGGCGCGTGCCCGATGTGCTGCTCTCGGGCCACCATGCCCGGATCCGCGATTGGCGGCTCGCGCAGACGCGTGCGTCCAGGGACGAGAGCTGAGCGTGCGCTGCGCCCCGGCGCGGGTTCGCTACCATAGGCCGCCGCCCGCGCGAACGGGGCACGCGTCGTAATCATGCGGCGTGTCCCGCCACCGGCTTTAGCCGGAGCGTCGGACCATCCACCTGCAATGAGCACCGTGATCGACAGCCTGGAGCGCGCTCAGCTCCGCCGCGTACCGACGTTTGACGCCGGTGACCGTCTGCGCGTGCACTTCCAGGTGATCGAAGGCACGCGCCGCCGCACACAGGTCTTCGAAGGTGTTGTGATCAAGCGTCAGGGCCACGGCGCCCGCGAGACGTTCACGGTGCGCAAACAGTCGTTCGGCGTCGGCGTGGAACGGACGTTCCCGTTGCACTCGCCGAAGATCGAGCGGATCGAGGTCGCCGCGCGTGGCGATGTTCGCCGCGCCAAGCTCTACTACCTTCGAGGCCGGGTCGGCAAGCGCGCCCGCGTGCGTGAACGCCGCTCGAGCCGTCCCGAGCAACCGGTTGAGCGCGAACTGCTCTACGGACCGGAGGCCGAGGAGACCGAGACGGTTGAGTCGGTTGAGTCGGTTGAGTCGGTCGAGGGGGTCGAGGGGGTCGAGACGGCTGAATTGGCTGAGGCGGTTCCTGAGGGTGACGGCGCCGCGCCCGCCGAGGAGGTCGCGCCCGAGCCCGATCAGGGCGAGGCGCCAGCGACGGCGGAGCAGGACGCCGGACCGGCGGCCGCCAAGGAGACCGCCGGCGAAGAAACCGTGTGATCGCGACGAAGAAGTCGGTGGCGAGCTCCGTCCTGGAGCTCGTCGTGATTGTGGCCAGTGCGCTGGCGCTGGCGCTCGCGATCCAGGCTTTCGTCATCAAGCCCTACCGGATCCCGAGCGGCTCGATGGAGCCGACGCTGGCGATCAATCAGCGCGTGCTCGTGAACCGGATCGGCACGCATTTCTCGACGCCAAGCGTTGGCGACATCATCGTGTTCCACCCGCCGAAGAATTACGACGCGGGATGCCCGAACCCGCGCCAGGGCGAGAACCAGGCGGGCCAGGATGGCTCACAGGCCTGCGATGTCCAGGAGCACACGGAGTCGACCGAGACGTTCATCAAGCGTGTGGTCGCGCTCGGCGGCGACCGGATCTCGATCCACAACGGCCATGTGATCCGCAACGGGGTTCAGGAGAAGGACGCCTACATCACGCCATGCGGCGACGCCGGTTCCTGCAACTTTCCCGGCACGATCACGATTCCGCATGGCGACTACTACATGATGGGGGACAATCGTCCCAACTCCGAGGACAGCCGTTTCTGGGGACCGGTCCCAAAGTCCTGGATCATCGGTAAGGCATTCTTCACGTACTGGCCACCGGGCCGGATCGGCACTCTCTAATGGCGTCCTCAGGCACGAGATCACCGAAGTCGACGGTCAAGTCACTGATCGAACTGGTCGTGACGGTGGCGATCGCGGTCGCGCTCGCCCTGCTGATTCAGGCCTTCATCGTCAAGCCATATCGGATCCCCAGCCCATCGATGGAGCCGACTCTGAACATCGGGCAGCGCGTCCTCACCAACCGCCTGATCTCGCATCCCAGCGTCGGCGACATCGTCGTCTTCCATCCGCCCAAGGGCGCAGACCCGCTGACGCCGGTGTGCGGCAATCCGGCGCAGGGAGGCGGCCATCAACAGGCGTGCGACACCCCGACCCCGGGCGAGTCGACCCAGACCTTCATCAAGCGCGTCGTCGGCGGTCCCGGGGACCGCATCTCGATCGAAAACGGCCACGTAATCCGCAACGGCGTCCGTGAGAAGGACGGCTACATCGAGGCTTGCAACGGTGACAGCTCGTGCAATTTCCGGGAAACGATCACGGTTCCGCCCGGCCATTACTTCATGATGGGGGACAACCGTGGTGCCTCCGACGATAGCCGCTTCTGGGGTCCAATCCCCGACAACTGGGTCATCGGCGTCGCCTTCTTCACATACTGGCCGCCGGACCGCATCGGCTTCCTCTAACAAGCGCTCCGCGCGGCGCCCCGGGAAGGCAGCCAGGCGCCTGTTCGGGTTCGACCGAGCGCTTGGCGTGCGATTTGTCGCCGGCGCCGACGAAGCAGGCCGCGGCTGCCTGGCCGGGCCGCTCGTCGCGGCCGCCGTGCTGTTCGACATGCAGCGGCTACGGCCCGCCGATGTGCGCGCGCTTGGGGCGCTGAACGACTCAAAGCAGCACACGCCCGCCGCGAGAGCCGAGCTCTACCCGCTGATCCTGCGCACCGCAGCAAAGGTCGCGATCGTCTCGAGGTGTGCTCCGGGGATCGACGCCCGTGGCCTTCACGTCACCAACCTGGCCGCGCTCCGCGACGCCCTGGAGCGCGTTGCGCGCGAGGGATGCATCTGCCTGAGCGACGGCTTCCCCGTCGCCGAGCTCGAGCACGAGCAGCGCGCAGTGATCGGCGGGGACGGCAAGAGCGCGGCGATCGCCGCCGCCTCGGTGCTCGCGAAGGAGACCCGAGACCGCTACATGCGCCGGGCCGACGGCGCCCATCCGGGCTGGGAGTTCGCCCAGCACGTCGGCTACGCCACACCGGAGCACCGCGAGGCGATCGAGCGGCTCGGCGTCTCGCCGCTCCATCGGCTCTCGTTCCAGTCGGCTGCCTACCAGCAACTCGTGTTAGAAGGCTCCTTCGAGGTGCTCGATGCTCGCCAGCCGGCCTGAGCGGTCGAAGGTGACGCCGATCGCGTCGAACCGCAGCACCTTCGCATAGGGTCGCTCGGTCCGCTCGATCAGCCAGCGCCCGGCCATCTTGCGGATCCGCGCGCGCTTGGACCCACGCACCGCCTCGAGCGGATTGCCCTCGCCCGGGCGCAGCCTCCGCGTCTTCACTTCACAGAACGCCAACGTCTCGCCGTCGTAGGCGACGATGTCCAGCTCGCCCCAGCGGGTCCGGTAGTTGCGCTCGACGATCTGAAAGCCGCGCTTGATCAGATGCTCGGCCGCGAGGTTCTCACCGGTCCGGCCCAGCTGACTGCGGGGGTCGCTACTCACGCCACGGACGCTACGCCGAGTCGTGTGACGCGTGGGTGTCTAACTGTGCCAATTCGCCGCAACTATCTGGCGTGCGCCTGCGCAGAATTGGCACACACCGTGACCCACGGGTCACGCGACTCCGCGTAGCGTCTGGACCGTGCTCGCTCGCGCCACAACATTCGCGATCGATGGCGTCGATCCACGCCAGGTGTGGGTCGAGGTCGACATCCGCTCCGGTCTGCCCGCGTTCACGATCGTCGGCCTCGGCGACGCCGCCGTACGGGAGTCACGAGACCGGGTTCGCGCCGCGATCCTCAATTCGGGCTTCACGTTTCCCGAGCGGCGAATCACCGCCAATCTCGCGCCTGCGTTCCTGCGCAAGGTCGGCCCGGGCTTCGATGCGGCGCTGGCGCTCGCGGTGCTTGCCGCGAGTGAGCAGGTTCCGGTCACGGCGCTGGCGCGCTACGCGGTATTCGGCGAGCTGTCGCTCGGAGGCGAGCTGCGCGACTCACCCGGGGCGCTGGCGGTAGCCGAGGGTGCGCGCTCGGGTGGACTCGCGCACCTGATCGTGCCGCGCGAGCGCGCGCGGGAGGCGGCCCTGATCGGTGGCCTCGAGATCGCGGGTGTATCGACGCTCAGCGAAGCCGCCGCCGTGATCAAGGGCAAGCGGGTGAGTCCGCCCGAGCCGGTCGCGCCCGATCGAGTCCGATCGATCTCCGAGCCTGACCTGGCCGACGTCCGCGGTCAACTCGTGCCGCTGCTGGCGCTGGAGATCGCCGCCGCCGGAGGCCACAACCTGCTGTTCGAGGGTCCCCCGGGGACCGGGAAGACGATGCTCGCGCGTCGGCTCCCGTCGATCCTGCCGGCGATGACGCGCACGGAGGCGATCGAGGTGACTCGGATCCACAGCGTCGCGGGCGTTCACGCAGACGGGCTGATCACGAGGCGGCCGTTCCGCGCCCCGCACCACACGATTTCCTCGGCGGGATTGGTCGGGGGCGGCGCGCTGCCGCGCCCAGGTGAAGCGAGCCTCGCGCACCATGGAGTGCTGTTCTTGGACGAGCTCTCGGAGTTTCGGCGCTCGAGCCTCGAGGCATTGCGACAACCGCTGGAGGACGGCGCCGTGACGATCGTCCGCGGCCAACGCGCGATGCTGTTCCCGACGCGGTTCATGCTCGTCGCCGCGACGAATCCGTGTCCGTGCGGGTTCGCCGGCGTCGGGAATGGGGAGCGGTGCTCCTGCGGTGAGCCGGAACTGCGCCGCCACCGCCGGCGTCTGAGCGGGCCGTTGCTGGACCGGATGGACCTGCTGGTCGCCGTCATGCGCCCCGAGGAGCATGAATTGCGGGCGCCGCCGGAGACCGACTCGGCCCGAGCCAGGGAGCGGATCGCCGACGCCAGGGAGCGGCAGGAGGCGCGCCTGGCGGACCGCGGCGCGCGCTGTAACGGCGAGATGGACGGGCGCCTGGTCCGCACGCACGTCCGCCTTGATGATGCCGCGGCGCAGACGCTCGGACGTGCCTACGCGCTCGGCGCCCTCAGTGCGCGCGGTCGCCATCGTGTCGTGCGGGTGGCGCAGACGATTGCCGATCTACAGCGGCACGACCGTGTCACGGAGGCCGACCTGCTGACGGCGCTCAGTCTGCGCCAGCGCGCCGGCGAGGAGGCGGCGCTCGCGGCGTGAGTGCGGCCCCGGACGATCGTGACACCAGTGCGGTCCATGGCGCTCGCGCGTGCGATCGCTGCCTCGCTCGTTCGTGGCTGATCGCGCGCCTCTCAGGCCACCTCGATCACGCTCGCGCCCAGATCGGGACCGTGCTCGGTCTGGGCGACGAGGATCTGCTGGCTGCAGTCGGGGGCGCCCAGCGATCGCTCGTGCGTGCAGAGCTTCACGGCTTCGATCCAGCCGACGCTCGCGACCGCGCGGCGGCCGTCGGGATCGAGCTGATCTGCCGTTGCGAGCCCGACTATCCGTTCCGACTGCGAGCGCTCGAGGGGCCGCCCGCGGTCCTGCACGTCGCCGGCGGTCTTGATCGATTCTTGCGCCTGGTCGCCGACGAGCCGGTCGCGATCATCGGCGCGCGCCGGGCGACGATGTACGGCGTCGAGATTGCCGATTCGCTTGGCAGCGGGCTCGGTGCGGCGGGAGTTGCGGTGGTCAGCGGGATGGCGCTCGGGATCGACTCGGCCGCGCACAGGGGGGCGCTCGGGATCTCCGCCCCCACGGTCGCCGTCTTGCCCGGCGGGGCCGACCGCGCGTATCCGCCGGCGAAACGCGCGCTCCACGCGCGGATCCGAGCCACCGGCGCCGCCGTGTCCGAGCTGCCTGCGGGCGCACAGGTGCGCAAATGGACATTCCCCGCGCGCAACCGGATCATCGCGGCTCTGTCGGCGATGACGGTCGTCGTCGAGGCCGGCGAGCGCTCGGGCGCGCTGCTCACCGCAGGGTTTGCGAGGAGTCTCGGCCGCCCCGTTGGAGCCGTTCCGGGACGGGTGACCTCGCCCCTCGCGTACGGCCCGAACAACCTTCTGGCGCAAGGCGCGTACGTCGTACGCTCAGCGCAAGACGTGCTCGATCTTCTGTATGGAATCGGGGTTCGGCACGCCCAGCGCCCCGAGCAGGCCGAGCTGCCGCCGGAGCTGCGGGTGCTGCTCGCGGCGATCGCCGAAGGGCAGGACGCCGCCGCGGCGCTCGCGAGGGCGGGGCTGGCGCCCGATCGTGGCCTCGCCGCGCTCGCGTCGCTGGAGCTCGCCGGCTACGTGAGGCGGGAGCCCGGAGGGAGGTTCTCCGTGCGAGCGTAACCATGCGTGACGACGCGCACCGCCAGGGGGGTGGGAGATTTCTGTGCGGATCTGCCCAGAGATCTCCCACAACCTAATCTCAGTCACGTCACGATGCCCAACGGCCACAGGATCCCGCGAGTGCTCTCGATCGCCGGCTCAGATTCCGGCGGCGGCGCCGGCATCCAGGCTGACCTGAAGGCATTTGTCGTCTGCCGGGTGCATGGGATGACGGCGATCACCGCGATCACGGCGCAGAACACGGTGGGCGTGACGGGCGTGCACGCGATCCCGCCGGAGATGATCATCGCGCAGGTTCGCGCCGTCAGCGAGGACATCGGCATCGACGCGGTCAAGATCGGGATGCTCGGGAACACGCAGACGATCGAGGCCGTCGCGCAGGCGCTCGACGAGCTGGGGGCCGGTGTTCAGGCCGGCGGCGGGGGTCGCGACTGGGGCGATCACGGCCCCCGAGCGGGATCGGTTCCGGTCGTCCTCGATCCGGTGATGATCGCTGAGTCTGGTGCGCGGCTGCTGGAGTCGGAAGCTCGCGCCGCGCTGATCGAACTGCTGCTTCCGCGTGCCACGGTCGCGACTCCGAACATCCCGGAGGCGAGAGCCCTGCTGCACCCTGACCAGGCCGGTCCCGCCGACGACGACGCGGCCGCGCTGGCGCGGGCGGTCCACCGGCTGGGCCCCCAGATCGTGATTGTCACCGGTGGCCACCGTGAGACTGCGACCGACGTGTTCTTCGACGGTCAAGCGCTGGTCGAGATCCCAGGAGAGCGCTACCCCCGCGGCGCCGGCCACGGGTCAGGATGCACGCATTCGTCGGTCCTGGCGGCCCGGCTGGCGTGGGGAGACCGGCCGCTTGACGCCGCGAGGTGCGCCAAAAAGATGGCTGCTGGGGCGGTCGCAAACGGGCTGGTCGAGATCGGCGCCGGCGCGGGGCCGGTCGACGTGATCGGCCTGAAGCATCGTGGAAGGCCTCCGGCCGGGTTTTGACATAATCACGCCGTGCGCTTTCTGCGGATGAAGCCGGGGCATGGCGAGGTGCTGATCGCGGAGGGCGATGTTGAGCTCGAGCACGACGAACAGCGCCTGGTTGAGGAGTTTCGCCGGCAGCTTGACGCTGGACTGTGGGCGGCGGTGCCGGTTGCCGGCGTCGACGGTCGGCGGGAGGCACGGATGGTCCGGTCCTTTGATGACGTCCCACGGGACGCCGAGCGCGTGATCTTCTTCCCGCGCGCGGCGGGCGGTCGGTAGGCCGCAGCCAGCGGTGCTGCTGGCACTTGCGGCGACTGCGCTCGTAGCACTTGCGCTGCTGTCCGACCTGATCGTCCCACGGCTCGAAGAGGCCTGGTCGCGACACCGTGCGCGCCGGCGCCGGGCGCCCGCGATGCTATTCGATCCCGGCCGCGAGCGCCGCGCTGAGCAGCGGGCGCGGGAGCTGCTGCGCTCGTGCGTCAACGAAGAAGAATGGGAGATGTACCGCGACCTCGGGTTCATCCGCGTGTGGGGAGCACAGACCACGGGTCCCGACGAAGCGGGCGGGGCCGGCGGGGCGCCATACGCCTATCTGATCTACCCGCACCGGCCGATCGTCGCGTACCTCCCGCAGACCCACCGCCTGCTGAGCGAGTACTGCGTGAACTTTCCTGACGACACCCGGCCGTACGGATCGGCTCGGCTCCCGGACTCCGACGACGTGCTCGCCAAGTGGATGGCGCTCACCGGCGACGAGCGCCGGCTGATCTCGACGGCCAACATGCATCTGCCCGGCAGGCAGATCGACCCGACCCAGGTCGCGCGCGATCTGTGGCGCTTGGCGCAGTGGGAGCGGGCGCGGATGCGGACGCTCTCCGAGCGCGCCTCGCCAAGCGCCGACGCGACCGGGTGACGGCCCGCTACAGTGCGGGCCGCCGTGACCAGTTCCAACGGCTCGTTTGATCTCAAGCACCGCAGCCGCGCGCTGACGGACGGACCCGAGCGCGCGGCCGCCAGGGCCTACCTCAAAGGCATCGGATACGACGACGAGGCGCTGAGCAAGCCGATCGTCGCGGTCGCGAACACGCGGATCGAGACGATGCCGTGCAACTTCCACCTGCGCGCGCTGGGCGCGAGGGTCAAGGAGGGGATCCACGCCGCCGGCGGGACGCCGATGGAGCTGAACACGATCGCGATCTCCGACGGGATCACGATGGGCACCGCCGGGATGAAGGCTTCGCTGGTGAGCCGCGATGTGATCGCCGATTCGATCGAATTGGTGTGCGAAGCACACCTATTTGACGCCGTGATCGCGATCAGCGGCTGTGACAAGACGATCCCTGGCACCGCGATGGCGCTGTGCCGGCTGGACGTCCCGAGCGTGATGCCGTACGGCGGCTCGATTTTGCCCGGCCATTACCACGGTCAGCAGGTGACGATCCAGGAGGTGTTCGAGGCCGTCGGCGCGCATGCTGCCGGCAAGATCACCGATCAGGAGCTGACCGAGCTCGAAAACGCCGCATCGCCCGGCGCGGGCGCCTGCGGCGGTCAGTGCACTGCCAACACGATGGCGATGGCGTTTGAGGTCCTCGGCATCTCGCCGGCGGGCTTCAGCATGGTGCCGGCCACCGATCCACGCAAGGCCGAGGTCGCCTCCGAGGCCGGAAAGCTCGTCATCGATGTCCTCAGGCGCGGCCAAAATCCAAGCGACATCATCGCCCGCGAGAGTCTTGAGAACGCGATCGCCGCGATCGCCTGCAGCGGCGGCTTGCAATCCTGCGCGGCAACATTGCGCCCGAAGGCTGTGTGGTCAAGCTCGCCGGCCACGAGCGCCGCCACCACGTCGGGCCGGCGAGGGTGTTCGAGTCCGAGGAGCACGCGATGGCGGCCGTCACAGCCGGCAGCATCGGCGCCGGCGACGTTATCGTGATCCGCAATGAGGGCCCCGCCGGGGGACCGGGGATGCGCGAGATGCTCGCAGTCACGGCCGCGATTGTCGGAGAAGGCCTCGGCGAGGATGTCGCGCTGCTCACCGACGGGCGCTTCTCAGGCGCCACGCACGGCTTCATGGCCGGACACGTCGCGCCCGAGGCGGCGCGCGGAGGTCCGATCTGCGCGATCCGCGATGGCGATGAGATCACGATCGATGTCAGCTCACGCCACCTGGACGTTGCGCTGTCGGACGCGGAGATCGAGGCGCGAACCAAGGAGTACACGCCACCACGGCAAGCGCACATCGGCGTGGCGCTGGCCAAGTACGCGCGGCTTGTCTCGAGCGCCTCAGAGGGCGCCGTAACGCGCTGAGGGCACCCCTGTCCCCGGCGCAGCGGTTTGCGTGGCGTGCCGCCGGCGCGCAGCGGCCCGTGCCGAAGCGGGCGGTCTGTTGCGAAGCCCGGCGGTCCGTGACTCGCGTCCGTCTGCGCCCTGCGAGAATCGGCGCAATGCCAGACGATCCCGACGCAAGTGATTCCGAGACAGGAGCGACCGTCGAGCTGGCGCTGAGCGACGTGCACGCCCAGCTTCCGGCCCGCCGGCCGGACCTCCGCGAGCAGCTTCCCGGAATCGAGCCCGAGCGGAGGGTGACCGACTGGGGCCGCTCAGAACGCGTCGAGGGCCTCGTCGATCGTACGGTGTACGACTTCTTCTATCGGTACTGGTTCAGAGTCGCTGTCGAAGGCATCGAGAACGTCCCGCGCGATGGCCCCGCGCTACTCCTCGCCAACCATTCCGGCGCGATTCCGGCTGACGGGCCGATGATCGCCAAGGCCGTCAAGGAGGAGCATCCCCGTCCGCGGCCAGTGCACATCTGCGCCGAGCGCCCGTTTGCGGGCTGGCCCGGGATCGGGATGCTGTTCACGAAGCTCGGGGCTGTCGCGGCGCATCCTGCGAACCTGCACCGCCTGCTGTTCGACGAAGGGCAGCTGGTGCTGGCGTTCCCCGAGGGCCCGGCCGGCGCCCGCAAACCGGTCAAGGAGCGCTACCGCCTGCGAGCGTTCGAGGCGAGCTGCGTCGAGGTGGCGCTGCGCGCCAGGGCCACGGTTGTGCCGGTCGCGCTCCTCGGCGCCGAGGAGGCGCTGCCGTTGCTCGGACACGTCGCCCCGCTGCGGCGACTGACGCGGCTTCCGCGGGTTCCCGTGGCGCCGGCGTTCCCGCTTCCTGCCAAGTTCAGGATCCGCTTCCTCGAACCGGTGGCGACCGATGGTGTGGGGGAGACGCCGTGGCGCGATCAGGGGCTCGTTCAGGAGCTCGGCGCCGACATCCGGGCGCTGATTCAGGAGAACCTGCTCGAGATGGTTGCCGAGCGCCAGAGCGTGTGGCTCGGGTAGCGCTATCTGCCGATGAGTTCACAGCGGATCCTGATCACCGGCCTGTCCTCGCATTGGGGAGGGCGGCTGGCGCAGGCGCTCGAGCGCGACCCCGAGGTGGAGACAATCGTCGGCGTGGATTCCGAGGATCCGCGACATGAGCTCCAGCGAACCGAGTTCGTGCGAGTACAGATCGACGATGTCCTGCTGCGCAGGATCATCTCCGCAGCCGCGATCGATACGGTCGTCGACACCCGGCTGATTATCGATCCGCTGTCTGCGCCGCTCGAGCAGGCTCACGAGGTCAACGTGATCGGGACGCGCGCGCTCGTCGCCGCTTGCAGCGATCCCGGCTCGCCGGTCCGCAAGCTCGTGTTCAAGTCCTCCGCCCAGTACTACGGCTGCGGTCAGGACGATCCAGCGTTCTTCGGCGAAGAGATGTCGCGTGCGAGCCCCCCGAAGACCGCGATCGAACACGACGTCGTGCAGGCCGAGGCGACGCTCGCCGAGCTGGCAGCCGCCCGGCCCCTGGTGACGGTCACCGTCCTGCGGATGGCCGACGCGGTCGGTCCGGCCGTGCGCGGCTCGCAGCCGGCGCTGCTTGGCCTTCCGATCGTGCCCGCGATCCTCGGCTTCGATCCGCGCTGGCAGTTCGTCCACGAAGACGACGTGATCGGGGTGCTTGAGCACGCCACCCGCGAGGAGCTCCCGGGGGTCTTCAACGTGGCCGGGGACGGCGTCCTGTCGCTCTCGGAGATTGCCTCGCTGCTTGGCAAGCCGCTGCTGCCGGTGCTCCCGCCCTGGGGGACCGTACTGGCGGCCGCGCAGCTGCGAAGGCTGGGTCTGCGGATTCCCGTCGAGATGCTTCGTCAGCTGCGCTTCGGGCGCGGGCTCGACAACCGCAAGCTGAAGTCGACCGGCTACGCGTACGGGTACACCAGCCGCGAGGCGGTGCTGAAACTGCGCGCCCACCAGCGGCTGCGGCCGCTGCTGCGCAGTGGCGGCGAGCCCTACCGCTACGAACGCGAGGTCGAGGAGTTCCTGCGCTGGAGCCCGAGCGTCAACGCCGTGCGGCGCCGCAGCGATCGTGCTGGCGACGGCGCCGACGGTGATCAGAGCGCAGCGGGCGCCTACGACGATCTCGGTGAGGGTGAGCTGATCGAGTTGATCGCCACGCTCGATACGGACGCGCTGCAGGCGCTGCGCCGGCACGAGCTCGCGCTCGGGCAACGCACGCGCGTGCTCGACGCGCTTGACCAGAATCTGGCGCGTCGTGGCGCGGCAGACGCGCGCTAACGGTGCTCTGGAGCTTCCGGGATGAAAGAGCGCTTGCAAATCCGCGTTCTTTGCGCCGCGATGCTTGACCCGTCCACCATGTCGGTACCATGTCTGCGGGAAAGGAGGCATTGGTGGCGCGAGTGTCATATCTGAAACCCGCGGTCACACCGCGCAGGGCGGCTCCAAAGGCGTCCCGCGGGTTGGCCAGCGATGTTCGGCGTCCCCGCCGCGGCCGGTTCATCGCCGGCGGCGTGCTCGTGTTGGCGCTCGCAGCCGCGGGCGCTGCGGCGCTGATCTTGATCTCAGCCAAGGCCAGCCTCAGCGCGGACTCCAATGCGATCGCGAAGATCGGGATGCCGCTCGGTGGCGGGACCGTTCAGAGCGTAAGCGTCACGATCGGACCGCACAGCCGTCCGGTCCCGGTGCAACTACGCGGCGATCAGATCTGGCCCAAGCATCTGATCAAGGCCCACCAATTGCTGCAGGTCGACGTCGTGATCAAGCGTCCGGGGTGGGTCGGGTGGCTGGCAGGCAAGACCAAGCACCTCCACCTGACGCTGATGACGCCCAGCGCGAGCCTGCGCCAGCACTACGTGACGCTGAAGCCCGGGCAGCCGCTGCTGCTGCGCTTCAAGCAGCCGGTGCGGGTCATCGCCGTTGCCAACGCGGCAGGGCACCTCGAGCGCCGGGTGCTGGCCAAGCCGCTCAGCGAGATCCGGCTTCACCGCACGGCTGACGCGGGCACCGTCACGATCGCCGCACAGATGCGCACGTGGGAGGCCTCACCGCCGACGGTCGTCAGCTGGTTCCCGGCGGGCGCGGCGGCGACGGCGCTGGCGACACCGGCGCCCGGCACCCAGATCACACCGCATACGCCGATCACGCTCACCTTCAATAAGCCGATAACGAAGGCGCTCGGCAGCGTCCGTCCGCCGGTGTCGCCGACGACCACGGGAACCTGGCAGGCCAAGAACAACCACACGATCGTGTTCAAGCCGCAGGATTACGGCTACGGTCTGGGCGCGAAGGTGTTGGTCGCGCTTCCGAGCGGTGTGAGGCTGATCGGCGGTCAGCAGACCGGAAGCGCGAGCACCGGCACGTGGAATGTCCCCGCAGGCTCCACGCTTCGCCTGCAACAGCTGCTCGCGCAGCTCGGCTACCTGCCGCTTTCGTTCAAGGGTCCAGACGTCGCCCCGACGCCGCAGGCTCAGGAGGCCGCGGCGATCAAGCCGCCGTCGGGCAAGTTCGCTTGGAGCTATCCGAACGTGCCGGACGCGCTGCGGAGCATGTGGTCGCCCGGGACCGCCGGGACGATGACGAAGGGCGCGATCATGGCTTTCCAGAACGACCACGGGTTCACCACGGTCGACGGACTCGCGGGACCGGCCGTGTGGAAGTCGCTCATCACAGCGGTGCAGGAACACAAGGTCTCGACGTTCGGGTACTCGTTCGCCACCGTCAGCCTGAGTGGGCAGACGCTGAATCTGTGGCACAACGGCAAGACGATCACGTCGACGGCGGTCAACACCGGCATCCCGGGGCGCGCGACCGACCCGGGGACGTTCCCGGTCTATGCCCACCTCCGCGTGACGACGATGAGCGGCACGAACCCGGACGGCAGCCACTACAGCGACCCCGGGATCCCGTACGTCAGCTACTTCAACGGCGGTGACGCGCTTCATTACTTCTCCCGTGGCTCCTACGGCTCCCCGCAGAGCCTCGGTTGCGTCGAGATGCCGCTGGGGCCGGCGGCTGAGGTCTGGCCGTACACACCGATTGGAACGCTCGTCCACGTCGCGTAGCGCTCCGGATTCCGGGGCTAGCGTCTAGCCGTGAGGAGTCGCTCGTTCATCGCAGTCGCCGCCGTGATCGTGGCGCTGCTGGTGGGAGCGGGGGCGGTCCTTGCCTATGACTCCGCGCAGCGCCATACGATCGCCAACGGGATCACGGTGGGCGGCGTGAAGATCGGTGGTCTCAGCGATGCGCGAGCGCGCGCGCGGCTGACCGCCGCGTACCGGGCAAAGCTCGCCCAGCCGCTCGTGCTCCACCTCCACCACCGGCGCTTCGTTCTGACACCGAACGCCGCGCGCGTCAGCGTCAGCGTGCAGGAGAGCGTGCAGCAGGCACTTGACCGCAGCCGCGCCGACAACATCTTCGTGCGGGTGATGCGGTCAGTGACCGACGGGGAGATCCGCGCCAACATCGACCCCCAAATCCGGTACTCGGAGGCGGCGGTCAGGCGCCTGGTGGCCCGCGTGACGCGGACGCTGAACCAGCCGGCGCATGACGCGAGCATCTCGTTCTCAGGCGAGTCGATCGGAGAGACGACGAGCACCACCGGGATCGCGGTGCGCTCTTCACAGCTGACCGCGACGATCGATGCCGCGCTGGCCGATCCTGCTGCCCACCGCGGGATCGCGATTCCGGTGACGCGGACCCGGCCAAAGGTGACAAGCGCTCAGATCGCCGCGAAGTTCCCGACGATCATCACCGTCGACCGCTCGACCTTCAGGCTGCGGTTGTGGAAGCACCTGCGGCTCGTCAAGGCCTACTCGATCGCCGTCGGGATGGCAGGCCTGGAAACGCCCGACGGGCTCTACCACGTCCAGGACAAGGAAGTGAATCCCTCCTGGCATGTGCCCAACAGCGCATGGGCGGGCTCGCTTGCCGGACAAACGATCCCACCCGGACCTGCCGACCCGATCAAGGCCCGCTGGATGGGCATCTTCAACGGCGCCGGCATCCACGGCACCGACGAGCTGTCCTCGCTCGGGTCGGCGGCCTCGCACGGGTGCATCCGGATGGCGATCCCGGATGTGATCGAGCTCTACGACCAGACTCCAGTCGGGACGCCGGTCTACATCGCCTGAGTCCCACGAAGGAGGGTGCTGCCCGATCGCGGCGAATAGCAGAGCGCCAATGAGTGCGCCAGAAATCAGTCCACCGTCGACTTCGACGATCAGCCCGTCGTGGCGCAGCGCACTCGAGCACTTCGACGATGACCTGCGTCGCCGCGCCGTCGCCGTCAAGACCCGCCATGCGTATGCGATCGACAGCGGTCAGTTCGCCGTCTGGGCCTCGACGGCGGGCCTCGAGCCCGCGTCGATCGATGTACGGGCGCTGCGCCGCTACGCAGCCGGGCTCACGGAGCGCGGCCAGGCGCCCTCGACGGTCGCGCGCAAGCTGGCCGCGTTGCGCGGGCTGTTTCGCAACCAGGTCGAGCTCGGTGCGCGCGGCGAGAACCCGGCGGAGCTGCTGAGCTCGCCAAAGAAGCCCCAACGCCTGCCCCGAGTGCTGAGACCCGACGAGATCGCGACCCTGCTTGACCGGATCCCGGCGACAACGCCGCTGGAGCTGCGCGACCGCGCGCTGTTCGAGCTCGCGTACGCGTCCGGCCTGCGGGCCGAGGAGCTCGTCTCGCTCGACCTGGAATCGATCGATTTCGATTCGGAGTCCGTACGCGTCGAGGGCAAGGGCGGCAAGACGCGGATCGTGCCCGCCGGCGAGCACGCGCTGCGGGCGATCGAGCGATACCTGGCTCGTGGGCGCCCCGCACTCGATCTGGACTCCGATCACGGGCTGTTCCTCTCAAAGTCGGGTCGCCGGCTCGGCACCTCCGATGTCCGGCGGCGGCTGCGCACGTGGGCGCGCCAGGCGGCAGCCCATGCCCCGGCGCTCGCGGAGGCGCATCCACATGCTCTGCGGCACTCGTTCGCGACGCATCTGCTCGAGGGTGGCGCCGACCTGCGTGCGATCCAAGAGCTGCTTGGCCACGCAACCATCTCGACGACTCAGGTCTACACTCGGGTAGAGTCGGCGCGCCTTAGGTCAGCCTACGCGAGTGCTCATCCCCGCGCGTAGCGCCGGGTCAACTGGGGGGGGAAACTGGAAACCAACGTCAAAGCGATCGAACTCCAAGAGCTCTGGAGGCGGTACAAGGCCTCGGGTGATGAGCGCGCGCGCGAACGTCTGGTCGTCGCCTACTCGCCGTTGGTCAAGTATGTCGCGGGCCGGATGAGCTCAGGCCTGCCCGCACACGTCGAGGAAGGAGACCTCATCTCCTACGGCCTTGGCGGTCTGATCTCCGCGATCGAGCGGTTCGATCTCTCCAGAGAAATCAAGTTCGAGACGTACGCGATCACCCGCATCCGCGGGGCGATCATCGACGAGCTGCGCACGCTCGACTGGGTGCCGCGGTCGGTGCGCGCCCGCGCCCGCGAGATCGAGCGCATCAACATGAAGCTGGAGTCGCGGCTGCAGCGAGCGCCGACCGATGAGGAGATGGCGACCGAGCTCGCGGTCAGCGTCGATGACTTCCACGAGTCGTTGCTGCAGATCTCGAACTCGACGATCGTCGCGCTCGATGAGCTGTGGAACGTGTCCGACTCCACCGGCGATCAGGTCTCGCTGCTGGACACGCTGCCCGACCGCGGCGCCCCCGACCCGCAGATGCTCGTCGATCAGTCGGAGCTGCGCGACCGCATCGCCGACGCGATCGCCGCACTGCCCGAGCGCGAGAAGCTCGTCGTCGCGCTGTACTACTACGAGAACCTGACCTTGCGTGAAATCGGTGAGGTCCTGGGGGTGACCGAGTCACGCGTGTCGCAGCTGCACACGAAGGCCGTGCTGCGGTTGCGCTCGAAGCTCGCCGGCGAGGTCGATTAGAGATAGCGTCGCAGGTCGGCCGCGACCGCTGCGGGCGTCTCGGTCAGCTGCCGCCAGGTGTAGCGGAGTACGATGTAGCCGGCTGCCCGCAGCTCGAGGTCACGCTGATGGTCGCGCTCCAGCTGGGCAGGCGTTCGATGCCCGGGACCCCCTGGCCCATCGTCCGTTGCAGCGCTGTGACGTCGAGCAGTTCGTGGTAGTCCGCGTTGGCGAGGACCAGACGCAGGAGGTCGCGCGCGCCGGTCGCGGCGAAGTCGAGGACCGTCTGGCACAGCGTCGTCACCGGAAAGCCGCGGTGGAGCATCCGCTCGAGGCGGCGCCGTCCATGCACGACGATGTTGTTGCGGTTTTTTGACTCGTCGCGGGCTGCTCAGCACGATCTGGCGCGGCGGGTACTTCAGGAGGCCGAGCCACCACGCGGCCGTCCCGTGGCTCAGCATCGCGCCCGGGCCGGCGTAGAGGAGTGCCGCTGCGAGATCGGCCTCGGTCGAGCTGCCGGAATGGCCGACCGCGTAGACCCGGGGCAGGACGAGGTGTAGATAACCGTCGGCTCGCCACCGCCCGATCGTTCTGCCGCTTACACCAAGCGCCCGAACCTGGTCGTATCGAACGCGTCCAAATTGCTGTTCGGCCACAGCCGCCAAGCGAAGTTTGGCATTTGACAGGCACCCCTCGCCTGTGAATTGGCATTCTTCTTCGGCGGGGTGGCCAGCGCGGGCGGCGTTGGGATCCGGATCGGCGGCGAACACGCGCCACAGGATGCGGCCGATCGCTGTGACGAAACAAGACGCAGACGTGTCATCTCTGCGTCAAGATCGCCACAAGCCCTTCACACGATATCGTCGGTCTTTCGGCGTCCTAGAGAGAGGAGCACACGCATGCACAAGCCCGCGGATCGCATCCGAAACGTGGCGCTCGTCGGCCACCGCGGCAGTGGCAAGACGTCCCTGCACGAGGCGCTGCTGTTCGAGGCCGGGGTCGTCAACCGGCTGGGCTCGGTGGTCGACGGCACCACGATGTCCGATTCCGATCCCGACGAGAAGTCGCGGCAGATGTCGATCTCCGTCGCGCTCGCCTCGTTCGAGTGGCAGGATCGCAAGGTCAATCTGATCGACACGCCGGGGGACTCAAGCTTTGTCGCCGACGCGCTCGGGGCGCTGCGAGTGTGCGAGTCGGCCATCTTCGTCGTCAACGCGGTGATGGGCGTCGAGGTTCACACCACCAGGCTGTGGCAGCGCGCTGCTGAGCTCGATCTCGCGCGGCTGCTGTTCGTCAACATGCTCGACCGTGAGCGCGCCGACTTCTTCCGCGCGCTCGAGAGCCTCAAGTCCGCCTTTGGCCAGCACGTCGTCGCGACCGAGATCCCGATCGGCACTGAGCACCAGGTCAGTGGCGTGATCGACCTCGTCGACATGAAGGCCTACCACTACGAAACGACGAGCCCGCCCTCCCGTGAGAACTGCACTGAGGTCCCGATCCCTGACGAGCTCCGCGGACAGGCCGAGGAATACCGCGAGAAGTTGATGGACGAGGTCAGCGAGTCCTCCGATGCGCTGATGGAGCGCTACCTCGAGGGTGAGGAGATCACTCACGACGAGATCGTCACCGCACTGAAGGAGGGGACCAACCACGGGGCGATGTTCCCGGTCACGTGCGGGATCGCGACGCGCAACGTCGCCACCAACCGGCTGCTCGACGCAATCGTCGAGGACCTCCCATCTCCGGTCATGCACGGCGGGCTCGAGGTCGGCGAGGTGACGCTCGAGCCGGTCGAGGACAAGCAGATGTTCGCGTACGTGTTCAAGACGCGTGCCGATCCGTTCGCCGGCCGGATCAACATGTTCCGCGTCTATCAGGGCGTGATCAAGCAGGACACCCAGGTCCTCAACACCCGCACCCACAACAAGGAGCGGCTCGGGCAGCTGGTCACCTTCGAAGGCAGCCAGACCGGCCATACGACCGAGTTCGGTCCTGGCGACATCGGCGCGGTCGCCAAGCTCAAAGAGACGAAGGCCGGCGACTGGCTGGCCGAGCGCGACCAGCCGATCGAGATGCCGAGCATCAAACTGCCGGCGCCGGTGATGGCGTTCGCGGTCGAGCCGAAGACCAAGGGCGACGAGGACAAGGTCTTCACTGCGCTCAGGCGCCTGCAGGAGGAGGATCCAACGATCGACCTGCATCGCGACCCGCAAACCGGCGAGCAGATCGTGGCCGGGCTGAGCCAGGTCCACGTCGAGGTGATCGTCGAGCGGCTGAAGTCGCGCTTCGGCGCCGAGGTCAACCTGAAGCCGCCGCGCGTCCCCTACCAGGAGACGATCAGAAAGTCCGCGAAGGCCCACGGGCGCCACAAGAAGCAATCGGGCGGCCGCGGTCAGTTCGGCGACTGCCACATCGAGATCGAGCCTTTGAACGCTGGAGATGGATTCGAGTTCGTCAACGCGATCAAGGGCGGAGTGATCCCGACCGGGTTCATCCCGGCGGTCGAGAAGGGCGTGATCGATGCAATGCAGGAGGGCGTTGTCGCCGGCTACCCGGTCAAGGATGTGCGCGTCCGCGTCTACGACGGCTCCTATCACACGGTCGACTCATCGGAGATGGCGTTCAAGATCGCCGGATCGATCGCGATGAAGCAGGCGATGGAGCAGGCAGGTCCGGTGCTGCTCGAGCCGATCATGCTGGTCACCGTCAGCGTGCCCGAGGATGCCGTGGGCGACGTGATCGGCGACCTCAACTCTCGGCGCGGACGCCCGCTCGGGATGGAGCCGAGCGGCGCGGGGATGAGCGAGGTCAAGGCCGAAGTGCCGATGTCCGAGATGCTCTCCTACGCGCCCGATCTGCGCTCGATCACCGGCGGCCAGGGCGAATTCACGATGGAGTTCCTGCGCTACGAGGAGGTCCCCGCGCACCTCGCGGGCAAGCTCGTCGACGATGCCAAGGCCGAGCGTGAAGCCGTGAAGGCCTAAGTGGGGCCACTAAGCCACGACGCGTATGCGGCGTGTTTGTGCGGGCGTACCCGCGCTTCGCTGGTACGCTCGCAGGAGTGAGCACTAGGGACATACGGACGTCCCATGAATACAGCGTGTGCGATGTGTGCGGCCGCACGCTGCTTCGTGGCGAGAAAGCTGAGGTCTACCTGAACGGCGGCACGCGCCGGTCGGTGTGCGAGCTGTGCAAGGAGCGCGCGATCCACGAGGGCTGGCTGCGTGAAGGCACGGTTCCCGCCTACAACGACAACGATGCGAGCTCCGACCGACGGCGCTCGCTGCTCGGGCGCTTTCGAGCCCGGCGCGAGGCCGCCGCCGATTCCGCCACGAGCACGGCGCTCGGCGATGAGCTCGACGGCAACTCCTGGTCGGAGTCGCGCCCGCCGCGGCGAACTGACTACGACCGGCGGGCGGACGGCGTCCGCCAGCCGCGACACGTGCGCGCCGTTCCCACGAGCGTCGAGCAGAAGGTCGCCACCGCCGTCGACCTGTTCAACGACTCAGAGCATCCCCGGACAGTCGCGGGCGTGGCGCGATCGCTCGGGATGCCGACCGTCTCCGTGGCCCCGTCAGCCGCGCGTGCGAGTATGGTCAACGTTGTCGTCTCCTGGGAGCTGTGCTGGTATCGCTACGAGGTCGACCTCTCCGACGATCAGCCGAGCATCCGCGTCGTCGCGCAGGGCTACGAGCTGGACGAGCTCGCACCGGAGGAGCTTCAGCCCAACGCCGTCGCTGACGAGCACGGCTCACTTTCGCTGTGAGGCGGCGCGTCGAATAGCATCCTGGGCGTGATCTACTGCGTCGTTCCCGAAGATCTCGCCGTCGAGCTGCTCGAGAAGCTCACGGCCTACTACAGCGAGGATCCCAACGTGACGGTGATCGTCGATCGCCGCAAGTCCTCGCGCAGGGTTCGCAGCTCGGCCGGAGGCGGCCAGCGCGCCGTCCGTGATCGCCGGCGTCCGCGGGTGACCGGCGAGCTCCCCGGGCTGGCAAGCGATTGACCGCACCTACAGCGCGACACCGGCTCGTCGTGCACGTCGATGGCGGGGCCCGCGGGAACCCGGGGCCGGCAGCAATCGGCGTGGTCGTTTCCGAGCCCGGGGGAGCTGTGATCGACGAGGTCGCCGAGCGGATCGGCGTTGCCACGAACAACGTTGCCGAGTACCGGGCGCTGTTGCTCGGGATCGAGCGTGCTGCCGCGCTCGGAGCCCGGGAAGTCGAGATCGTCAACGACTCAGAGCTCGTCGCAAAGCAGCTGACCGGCGCCTACAAGGTCAAGCATCCGGCGATGAAGCCCCTGCATGAGCAGGCGACTGCGGCCCTGCGCGGATTCGATCGCTGGCAGATTCGCAGCGTCCCGCGGGCCCGGAACGCCCGCGCCGACGAGCTCGTCAACGCAGCGCTTGACGGCTCGCCCTGAACGCTGCGGCGGTCTTGCAGCGGCTCACTACGTTGCACTAGGGCTTCGTCGGATCGGTCACCCGGCCGGTGAACAGGATCGCCCCGGTCGGATCGTCGCGCAGGAACAGTAGGAATGGATGGTCGAGCGTGAGCTGTGTGGCCGGGCTCGGCGCCGCGGCCGTGGGCGACAAAGAGATCCCGGTGGCCGCAGCCGCGATTGTTCCGTGCTCATCGACCTTCAGGTCCGCGCCGTGCTCCACGGCTGAGATCTTCAGCGGAACCTGTGCGGTGATGCCCGAGAAATCGGCCCGATCGGTGAACGCGACGGGCATCCCGAGCGCAGCCAGCGCCGCGTTCAGGGAGCGGTGTGCGATCAGGTGAAAGCGGGGCATCCGCAGTAACAGCCGGCGCGGCGCCAATGCGCCGGCGAGCGCCGTCAGCGCCCCCGTCGAGAGTCCGCGCTGAAACCGTTCGAGCGTCCCCGCGCTCGGCATCACGATCAGCATCGAGAGGTGCGAGTAGAGGTACGGGAGATCCACGGCCACATATCCGGCCGTGCGTCCATACGCAAACTCCGTCGGCGGCTGGGTCATGAACGGCGCCCGGACCCGCGTGCCTGCGGCGGTGAGGAACGGGCCGGCCCTGGTCAGGCCGGCATCGAACGTGCTCGACCACCGCGCCTTCAGGTAGATCGCATTAGCCAGCACGAGCGCCGTCTGAGGGGTGATCGACGCTGGTGGCATCAGGTTCTTGATCAGGTTCGCGGTGTTCTTGGCGACCCACGAGTTGATCATTTGGCGCGCCGGCACCGGCTGGGACTTGAAGTCCGCTGTCTGCGGGCCGGCGCCGAAGTTCTGGGAGAGCGCAGCTGCGAACGGCGCCTCCAGCGACAGCCCGGACTGGACCCAGAGCCCGTTGGCGATGTTCAGCCGCGCCGCGTCCGCGGCCGGAGCACCGTTAGGTCGTGCGACCGAGCTCTGCAGGCCCGCTGACAGCGCGCCGTTTGACGCGTCCAGCGTCGGCGCGCCCGACGTCCGGAGCACGCGATTGATCTGGGACGCGGTGTTCCCCGCGGCACCGGCGTCGACCATCGCGAGCGCGGCTTGGATGCTGTAGGGCGAAAACACCACGTTCTCGCCCGGACTCCCGAGCGCGCGCAGCAGGTCGACCGCGAGACCGTTGGTGGCGGCGACGGCCGGCACCGCGGATGCCCCGTCACTCGACGTGGTCGTCGTGCTCGTGCTCGTCTGGGTACGGGTACCGGCCGCGGTTGAACTGCCGCACGCGGCGAGCAGCAGCCCGACGCCGACGCTAAGTGGCACCTTTCGACGAAACGCACCACTAAGCAGACGGCGCACCGAACATCTCCGGTAGTCGCGCGGCCAGCGCAAAATCTCCCTGCAACGACGCCCGCCCCGCGAGTAGCGGCGCGGCCGGGTCGAGCAACCCGGCGGCCACCCGCACAAAGTCGGCCAGGTTGAAGCGAACCGTCAAGGCCGGTTCGGGCGACCCCCCGGGCCGGGCGGAGGCGTGCCCGTCGAGCACCTCGATCGTCCAGCGAGTCGGCTCCTGAGCGGTCGCGGGTCGCGTCAGCTCGTAGACGAGCTGCCCTTGAAACCCACCGGCGGCCTCCGGCTCGAACGCGCGAGCCATCCCGGCGAACATCGTCCGTTGCGCGATCGCCGAGCCGAAGCGTCGCTCGAGGTCGACATCCTGCGCTCCGTCGACGACCCGGGCCAGGAGCGCGGTACCCCGCTCACGTACGATCCGGCGGGCCTGGCCGACGGCCAGATCTCTCAGCTCGCCGCCGCTCGCCTGACGCCGGCGCCCGCGGCGTGCGCGCGCCAGTTCGGCGTGCTCGTCGATCACGTACGAGCTCGCCGGCGACGGCGCGCTGCCTCGGCGGGCAAGTGCCCGCCCAATCGCATCTTCAAGACGCCGCGTTTTGTCCGCCTCCCGCTGCTCACGTCCGTCCACGAAGCGCGGCATCACCCGCTGCGCGAACAGTTCCAGCGACTCGCAGATGTGCTCGTGCCGGTTGCGCCCCGCCTGGAGGATGAAGATCACCTGATCGACGCCCGCGGCCTCGTAGCGGGCGACCAGATCCGAGACCTGCTCAGGCGAGCCGATCGCGCCGCGCAGCGATCCCATCCCTTGCTGCAGCAGCCGCACTCCTAGCGGCGCCTGATCCGGTCGAATCACATGCCGGGCAAAGCCCGCCTGATCGCGACCGCGCTCGAACTCCGCCCAGACATCGGTCACCCCGGGCGAGTGCGGTGCGAGGCCGTAGAAGTGCCCGAGTGAATAGCCGAAGAAATGCGCGCCGTCGATCCCCCGCTCGATCGCATCGGCCTCGTCGCCGGCAAGCATCATCGGCAGCACGACCGCGACCTGCGGGTTGACCGCGAAGCCGGCCGGAGCGCACTCCTCAGAGCCGATCAGCTCGTAGTACTCGCGCACCCATTTGGCGGCGTCCTCAGGCTCCACAAACGAGAACGACAGCGCGCCGATTCCGTTGCGGGCTGCGAGGCGGATCGTTTCGCGACGGCTACAGGCGACCCACAGAGGCGGGTGCGGTTTCTGCAACGGCTTTGGGATGACGTTGCGCGGCGGCATCTGGACGTCGTCGCCATCGTGGCCGGCGAACGGTGTCTCGGTCAGCATCCGCGCGATCACGGTGACCTGCTCCTGCCACATCTGGCGCTTGCGCTCGCGGTCGATCAGGAACCCGCCGAGCTCAGCGGCCGAGCTGGACTCGCCGGTTCCGAGCTCGACGCGCCCGCCGGAGATCAGATCGAGTGTCGCGATCCGCTCTGCGACCCGCGCCGGATGGTTAACGGCCGGCATCACATTGACGATCCCGTGGCCGAGGCGGATCCGCTTTGTGCGTTGGGATGCCGCAGCCAGGAACACCTCCGGTGCGGATGAGTGCGAGTACTCCTCGAGGAAGTGGTGCTCGACCTCCCAGACGTAGTCGAATCCGAGCCGATCGGCGAGCTCGACCTGCTCGAGCGCCTCGTTCAGCAGCTGCGCCTCGCTCCCCTCCTCCCACGGCCTGGGGAGTTGGTGCTCGTAGAAGATCCCGAACCGCATCGGGGGATCTTATGGACGGTGAGACTGTGATGAGACACCGTCGCTACGACAACCGACGCCGTCTGGAGGATCATCCGCGTCGTGTGGTGCGAGGAACTTCGCTCTCGAACGTTTGCGACAGCGGTGCGGTGGACGCTCCTGCTGCTCGCGATCCAAGCTGCGCTCGCCGCCAGCGCCGGCGCCGAGGTGCACCTCGCCCTCCCGGCGGGGGCCCTCCCGCGCCTGCGCGCGATCGCGACCTCGCCGAGCCGCGCACGGCTGGACCTCGCCGCCGGCCTGTCGAGAGCGCTCGCCCGCACAGTTGATGGCGCCGTGGTCGATACCGCGGCGGCCACGGGGCCTGGTCAAAAGCTGCGCTCCGACGCGTTCGTGCTCGCCTCGACGCGCACCGCACAGAGGATTCTCAGCGCCTGGAGGCGCGCCCATCGGGCGAGCGGTGCTCCCGTCGGCGACGGCGGCTTCATCGTCGTCCAAGGCCGTGCCGCCGCCGTCGCATGGCGAAGCGGCCCGCGCATCGGCGTGCTCGTGCTGAGCGCGCCCGGAGCAGATCCTCTCGTGGGCGCCCGGGGAGACGAGCGCGACACAGGTGCTCTCGGGGCTGATCGATGACCGCGAGCAGGCGCTCGGGCTCATCGTCGGCGCCTACACGCCCGACGGGCACCTGTGGGTCGGCTGGACGAACGCGAGCCCCGGAGTCGAGTACGCCAAGCTCGGCGACGCCCGCGGCGTCGGCGGGACGGTCGTTCAGCTGCCGACGCCGAGCGGCGTCAGCGCGCCACAGAGCACGGACGCGGTGACGAGCGGCGGGCGCCTGGTCCTCGTGAGCAGCTGGACCACGGGCGGCAGCGCCGGCTCGATGTGGGCGACGGTCGTCAACCGGCCCTGACATCGCCGCAGGTTGGGTTTGCAGCGGCTCGAGCGCGGGAAACTTGATTGCGTGCGCAATGACTGCTAAATCTGTGTGCGCAATTACTCTAGGCAAGGGAGGCTTGCCATGCATCTAGGTCTACTCGTCCTGCGACTCGTGGTCGGTCTGCTGTTTGTCGGTCACGGAGCGCAGAAGCTGTTCGGAATCTGGGGTGGCCACGGACTTCGTGGCACCGCAGGGTTTTTCGAAGGGATCGGGCTCAAACCCGGGCATCTGCACGCGAGCGCGGCAGGTGTGCTCGAGTTCGGCGGCGGCGCACTGCTCGCGCTCGGCTTGCTCACGCCGGTCGCCGCCACGATGCTGATCGCGGTGATGACCGCGGCCGTCATCTCCGTGCACTATCCCAAGGGTCTGTGGGCGACTGGCGGCGGCTATGAGTACAACCTCGTGCTCGCGAGCGCCGCGTTCGCGCTGGCCGCGATCGGACCAGGCAACTGGTCGCTTGATCACACGCTGTCGCTTTCGATGCACGGGGTCCTGTGGGCTGTCGGAGCGCTTGTCGTCGGAGTGCTCGGCGGTGCCGGTGCCGTGGTCAGCGGACGCATGGTGGACCGCCGGGAGCGACCCGCGGCAAGCCACAGGCCGACGACGGCCTAACACGGCGCTAACTGTTGGCGGCGGCGAGTTTCCCCGGCTCGTCGCCGCCCGCGATACCCTGACCACGTGACCGATGCCCTGATCGAGCTGAGTGCGCGGCTGCAAGAGACTGCTCAGCGGATGCGTGCGGGCGAGCTCGAACCCGATGCCGCGCTGGCGCTGATCGAGGAGTGCGCGCGGCTCGCCGCCGAGGCCAGCGCCCAGGTGGACGAGCGTGCGCGGGCTGCCGTGGAGCCGCTTCCGGACCTCCCCGGCCAGCTGCCGCTCCCGGCGGCGTAGTGCCGCCGGTGCTCAGCACAGGCGTGGCCCCAAAACCCTCGTACCCCGAGCACGTCCGTGCCGAGATCGAGCGCTACCTCGAGGAGCTGCGGTTTGCGCCCGAGCTCGCCGCCGCCGGTCTGGAGGAGGCGATGCGGTACTCGCTGCTGGCCGGCGGCAAGCGGATCCGGCCCGTCCTGGCGCTCGCGACGGCCGAGGCGATCGGCCGCGATCCCGCCTCGGTGCTACCGCTCGCGGCCGCGATTGAGCTGATCCACACATACTCGCTGATCCACGATGACCTGCCGGCGATGGACAACGACGACCTGCGGCGGGGCCGGCCCACGTGCCACCGGGCGTTTGGTGAGGACGTCGCGATCCTCGCGGGTGACGGCCTGTACGCGGAGGCGTTCAGGCTGCTGCTGACGGCCCAGTCTGGAGATGCGGTCAACATCCTCGCGGCCGCCGCCGAGCTGGCGGCGGCCACCGGTGTTGGCGGAATGGTCGGCGGGCAGTACCTGGATGTGGCCAACACCGCCCCATCCGGGCCGGAAGGCCTGCGGCGCCTGCACGAGCTGAAGACCGGACGGCTGATCGCGGCGAGCATCGAGTGCGTGCTGCTGCTGGAGGGGGCACACGAACGTGGCACAATCTCCCGATACCGCGAATTTGCCAGTGAGCTGGGCGTGCTCTTCCAGATCGTCGACGACATTCTCGACGTCACCGGCTCAGAGCAAGCGCTCGGCAAGCGACAAGGCAGCGACGAGCGGCTGGGTAAGCGCACCTACGTGTCCGAGTTCGGGCTCGATGGGGCGCGTGACCTGGCCCGCCAGTCCCACCAACGAGCGCGTGCCGCGCTGGCCGGCGCTGCCCCAGTCGGAGCGACGCAGCTCGAGCAGATAACAGACTTCATCGCGACCCGGAGCTACTGATGCCAGAGCTATTGCAGCGGATCAACCAGCCCCAGGACCTGCACGGCCTCAGCGAGGAGGAGCTGCAGGCGGTTGCCCAGGAGGTACGCGACCACATCATCGAAACGGTGGGCGAGATCGGAGGCCACTTCGGCGCCAACCTCGGCACCTGCGAGATCGCGGTTGCGCTGCATTCCGTGCTCGACTCCCCGCGCGACAAAGTGCTGTGGGACGTCGGCCACCAGGCGTACCCGCACAAGGTGCTGACCGGGCGCCGGGACCAGCTGCCGACGATCCGCAAGTACAACGGGCTCGCGCCCTTCTGCGCGATTCAAGAGTCCGAACACGACGTCATGGGTGCCGGCCACGCGTCGACGGCGATCGGCTATGCAGTCGGGATCAAAGAGGCGATGCGCCGGGGCCACGGCGAGGACGCGAACGTCGTGGCGGTCGTCGGCGACGGTGCGATGACCGGCGGGGTCGCGTTCGAGGCTGTGCATCAAGCCGGCGGCAGTGGCACGCCGATCGTCGTCGTGCTCAACGACAACGGAATGTCGATCGCGCCGAACGTCGGCGCCCTCTCGCGGTACTTCAACCGCGTGCGATTGAACCCGAAGTTGTGGCATGCGCGCGAGGAGGTCGAGGGCGGCCTGACGAAGCTGCCGGCCGGGATCGGCGCGCGCTTTGAGCGGATCGGGCCGCACTTCAAGGAGTCGATCAAGGCGTTCTGGGCGCCGGGCCTGTGGTGGGAGGAGCTCGATTTCGCCTACATGGGCGTGATCAACGGCCACGATGTCCGAGCCCTTCGCCGGGCGCTGCGCGAGGCGCTGGCCGCCGAGCGGCCGGTCGTGATCCACTGCGCGACGGTCAAGGGCAAGGGCTTCGCCCCGGCTGAGGAAGGCGGCCTCGAGGGCATGGAGAAGTGGCATGCCGCGAAGCCGAAGTCGATCACCAACGGGGCGCCGTCGGCTAAGCCGGCTGCAGCCGCGGGGGCGCTCTCGAAACCGGCCGCGCCTCAGTACACGCAGGTGTTCGGTGAGGCGCTCGTGCAGGAATGCCGTCGCGACGAGCGCGTGATCGGGATCACCGCCGCGATGAACTCGGGCACCGGCCTCAGCATCCTTCAGAAGGAGCTTCCGGACCGCTACTTCGACGTCGGGATCGCCGAGCAGCAAGCGGTGCTGCTCGCATCAGGCATGGCGCTGCAAGGCTGCAAGCCGGTGGCGGCGATCTATTCCACGTTCCTGCAGCGCGCCTATGACCAGATCGTCCATGACGTGTGTCTGCAGAAGCTGAACGTGGTGTTTGCGATGGACCGCGCCGGGCTCGTCGGCGACGACGGCCCGACCCACCACGGTGCCTTCGATATCGCGTACCTGCGCTGTCTGCCGAACATCGTGCTGATGGCCCCGCGCGACGAGGCGATGCTCGTCAACATGCTGCATACGGCGCTCCGGTATGACGACGGCCCGGTCGCGTTGCGCTACCCCCGCGGCGAGGGCCTGGGCGTGCGCCTGCCGGCATCGCCGCAGGCGATCGAGATCGGCACCGGGGAAATCCTGCGTGAGGGCGAGCGCGTGGCGCTGCTCGGTTACGGCAGCGGCGTGGCGAAGGCGCTCGCGGCGGCTGACATCTTGGCGCAAGCCGGTGTGTCGGTCACCGTTGCCGACGCGCGGTTCGCAAAGCCGATCGACGCCGGGCTCGCCGCGCAATTGGCTGCTGAGCACGATCTGCTGGTCACGGTCGAGGAGGGCGTGCTGGCCGGCGGCTTCGGCTCGGGCGTCTGGGAGACGCTTTCCGATGCCGGCCTGAGCGCGCGGATCCTTCGGGTGGGGCTGCCCGACCGCTACGTCACGCATGGTGCGCCGAAGCTGCTGCACGAAGAGGTCGGCTTTACCGGCGAGCGGATCGCCGAGCGGATCATGGCGGCCGTTGGCGGGAGGGCTGGGGTACCGACCGGCTGACGCTTTTCGCGTCGGTCAACCGTCGATCTCGATTGGCGCGTTTAGGTATTGGCGCGCTTATGCCGAAACGTCCAATATGGCCGTGGAGGCGAGCAACGCTGCTTCACCGTACGAAGAGCCGAATCTGGACGTGCTTGTGTCGCGTCAGCCGGTTGTCGACTGCGAGCTGCGGGTCGCGGGCTACCGCGTCGCGTACGCAGCGCTCGACGGCGAGGAGATCGTCGACCAGAATGACAGCTCGGCGATCCGGCTGTTCGGCGACTTCCTGAGCGTCGTCGGCCTCCAGGAGTTGGTGGGGTCGAGCGTCGCCCATTTGCCGGTATCGCGTGACCTGTTGCTGTCGCTCGGGATTCCTCCGATCCGGCCCGACCGGGTGATGTTGCGGATTTCCTATGAGACCGCGATCGACCAGCAGCTTCAGCCGATCATCGACGGTCTGGCGATGCGTGGCTACGCCCTCTCGCTGCACGACCTCCCCGGACCCGACTTCGATCCGAAGCTGCTCGAGCGCTTCGGCACCGTCGAGGCCGACTTCTCCAGATGGGATACCGATGACGCAAGTGTCGTCGCGATGCAGGCGCACGCTTGCCGCGCGACGCCGCTGGCGGCCGGTGTCGTTGACCACCGCCACTTCGAGATGGCAGACAGGCTTGGCTTCCGACTGTTCTCTGGACCGTTCATTGCCACGCCGCGCGTGACGGCCGTCCGCCAGGTGCCGGTCGATCATCTGAGCACCCTCGTCGCGCTCGCCCGCCTTCAGCGGCACGCGGCGACGATCGAAGAGCTCGAGCTTGTGATCAACCGCGATGTCGGCCTCAGCGTGAAGCTGCTGCGCTACATCAACTCGGCGTACTTCGGCATGCGCCACAACATCGGATCGATCCGGCAAGCCGTGATGATGCTCGGATCGCACGGCGTATCCCGCTGGGCTCTGCTGGTTGCTCTGACCGGCGGGCCGAACGCCCCCAGGGAGTTGTCGGTGATGGCGTTGACCAGGGCTCGCATGTGCGAGCTGCTTGGAGCCCGTAGCCGGGAGCTCGATCCCGACGAGCTGTTCATGGTTGGCATGCTGTCCGTGGCCGATGCGCTGCTCGACCTCCCGATTGACTCGATCGTCGCGCAACTGCCGGTCTCCGCCGAGGTCGCCGAAGCCCTCTTGAATCACGCCGGCGCCGTCGGCTCAATCCTCGACGCCGTGATCGCCTACGAGAACGGCGAGTTCCGGACGCAGAACCTGTTCTCGCACCGCCATGACCTCGCAGGGTCCTACCGGGCTGCTCTGCGCTGGGCACGGCGGACTCTGGCTGAGACACTCTGAGGCCGAGGGCGAGGCCGAGGGCGAGGGCGAGGCCGAGGCCGAGGCCGGGGGCGAGGGCGAGGCCGCCGCTGTCTCGCGGCCGCCGCCGCCGCCGTCTCGCGGTAGCCGCCCCTGGCCGACGAAGAATGCCAATTCACAGGCGGGGGGTGCCTGTGAACTACCAACCTTCTCGCGGACTCATCCCTGTCACACGAACGGCCCACCATATGGCGGGCCGTTCGAGAGGAGAGAGATGTGTCTGCGTTTGATCGCTATGAGGAAGTCTTGACGTCTATGTGATGGCTGCGTGACGCGTGGTCGCGACGGAGGGCATCGGGTAGATAAAACGATGGTGGCGCCCATCGTCCGGTGTGACTGTGAGCCTGATCACGTACCGTTCTCGTCCACGTGAAGCGAGTCCGCCTCGACACCCTGCTCTCACAACGGGGAGTCTTTCCATCTCGGTCACGCGCCGCGGCATCGGTGCTTGCGGGCGATGTCCTGCTGCTGCCGGAGCGCCGGCGGCTGGAGAAGCCCGGTCAGCTTGTCCCCGAGGACGTCGAGCTCGAGGTCGCTACCGGACCTGCATTCGTCTCTCGGGGTGGAACGAAGCTGTCCAATGCGCTGGATGCCTTTGGGCTTGACGTCGGCGGTTCGCAGGCGCTCGACGTCGGCGCGTCCACGGGTGGATTCACCGACTGTTTGTTGCAGCGGGGCGCCGCGCACGTCGTCGCCGTGGACGTCGCGTATGGTGAATTCGACTGGCGGTTGCGGTCAGACCCTCGAGTGACGGTGATCGAGCGCCGGAACGCCAGGACGCTGACGCCGGTGCAGCTGCCCTACCGGCCGCAGCTGATCGTGATCGATGTCTCCTTCATCTCGCTTCGCAAGGTGCTGCCCGCCGTGCTCGACTGCGCGGAAGATCAGTTCGACTGCCTGGCGCTGGTGAAGCCTCAGTTCGAGGTGGGTCGCGAGCACATCGGAAAGGGGGGAGTGGTGCGCGAGGCACAGTGGCGCCGGCAGGCGCTCGTCGAGGTCAGCAGCGCTGCCCGTGAAATCGGCTCTGCGGTGATCGGCTTTGCGAGCTCGGGGCTCCCCGGCCCAAAGGGAAACCTGGAGACGTTCGTATGGCTTGCAGAGGGAGAGCGCTGTGGGGTGGAGGACCTCGCCGGCGCCGCGCACGAGGTCGAACCGTGAACCCTGTCCGCGTGGCGACCGTGGTCACCCATCGCCGCCCGACCGAGGTCGCTCCCGCGATCGACATGCTGGTGCAGCTGGCCTCCGAGGCCGGCGCGGTCCTGCGATTCGATCCCGACGAGACCCGCAAGCACGAGCTCGAGCCCGCGGAGTACGTCGAGCTCGACGCGCCGATCTCCAAGGACGTCGACATCTGCTTCGCACTCGGCGGAGACGGCACGATTCTGACGGCGCTGCGCACATACGCCGGGACCGGGGTGCCGGTGTTCGGCGTCAACTATGGAGAAATCGGGTTCCTCGCGACGGTCGACCGCGACGACGCGCCGACCGGGTGCAAACGGGCATTTGCGGGTGACTTCGAGGTGCTGGCGCTGCCCGGGATCTCGCTTGAGGGGGCGCGCGGAGCGTGGCTCGCGATCAACGACGTCTCGATGCACCGCCAGCCGGGCAAACGCGTGGCCGACCTCGCGTACGCGGTCGCCGGTGATGAGATCGGGCGAGTGCGCTGCGACGGGCTCGTCGTCGCAACCCCCGCCGGCTCGACCGGCTACAACCTCGCCAACGGAGGGCCGGTGCTGGCGTGGGGCGTCGCCGGCCTCGTGGTGTCGTTCATCGCCCCGCATTCGCTCACCGCCCGGGCGCTGGTTGTTGCTCCCACAGATGTCCTGTTCGTCCACAACCGCTCGCGCGAGGAGCCGGTCGACGTCACCGTCGACGGGCGCCCGGTGTGCGTGCTGGCGCCGGCGGAGCACGTCGCAGTGCGGTTCAAGGACGCTCAGGGCGCGCTGGCGCAGATGCCGGGCGCAACGTTCTACCAGCGGCTGCGCGACAAGTTCGGCCGGCTCGCGACCGCCCCGTAAAGCGAATCCGTCGGCGGCGCTTGCTACACCGTCGCGCATGCTGCATGAGCTGCGCGCCGAGAACCTGCTGCTGTTGGAGCGAGCCGAGCTGCGGCTCGCCCCCGGTCTGAACGTCCTGACCGGAGAGACCGGAGCGGGCAAGACGCTGCTCGCGCACGCGCTTGATCTGCTGCTCGGCGGCCGCGCGCGCAGCGGGATCGTGCGCGAGGGTGCCTCCGAGGCGTACGTGGAGGGCGTGTTCTCGCTGCCGGAGGGGTTCGACGTCGCCGCCGACGAGCGAATCCCGCTGGGGGCCGAGGAAATCGTGTTGGCGCGGCGGGTGTGGCCCGACGGCCGCACGCGGGCGTACGTGTGCGGTCGTTCCGCGACGCTGGCGGATCTGCGTGAGCTGGGGAGCCGCCTGCTCTCGTTCTACGGACAGCACGAGCACCGCAAGCTGATGCTCGGCGCCGCCCAGCTCGAGATTCTCGACGCGCATTGCGGTGAGACACAGCGGGTTCTCCGAGGCCGGATGGCTGCCGCGTACGAGCGTGTCCGCGAACTCGAGGCGCAGACGTCCGAGCTCCGGGCGCTCGCCGGAGCGCGGGATCGTGAGCTGGATCTGGTCGCGTTTGAGCTTGACGAGATCGAGGCTGTCTCCCCGAGCGAGGAGGAGGAGGCGGAGCTCCTCGCCGAGCGAAATCGCCTGCGTAATCTCGAGACCCTGCGCGGCGCCGCCAGCGCCGGCGCCGAGGCGATCGCGCCCGACGGCGCTGACGGCGCTGACGGCGTCGCCGTCGTGTTGGCGGCAGTCGCGCAGCAGCTCGAGCAGGCCGCCGAGATCGACGCGACCTTGGCCCCGCTGTCTGAGCGATTGCAGGCGCTGCGCTTCGAGGCGGAGGATCTCGGCGGCGAGCTGCGGGGATATCTGCTCGGGATCGAGGGCTCGCCCGGGCGCCTTGAGGAAGTCGAGGAGCGGCTGGCGCTGCTCGCGCGGCTGCAGCGCAAGCACGGAGGATCGATCGCCGAGGTCCTGCGCCATGCCGAGCGGTGCCGTGCCCGGCACGCCGAGCTGGAGGGGGCGGAGATCGCTCTGGAGGCCGCTGCGGCTGAGCTTGGTGAGGCAACGGCGCAGTCAGAACAGCTGGCCGGCGCGCTGAGCCGCGCTCGACGCGGCGCCGCGCCGAGGCTGTCTGAGGCCGTTCGCTCGCGGCTGAGCGAGCTCGCGATGCCGGACGCCGTGTTCGAGGTGTCTGTGAGCCCCCGCGCTGACGGCTGCGGTCCCGGCGGAGCCGACACCGTCGAGTTCTCAATCGCGCCCAACGCCGGGCTCCCGGCCGGGCCGCTGCGCGAGATCGCGTCCGGCGGCGAGCTGTCGCGGGTGATGCTGGCCCTGCTCAGTGTCGCCCACGGCAAGGCCGCCTCGGACCGCGCCGAGGCCCGCCCGTTGCTGGTGTTCGACGAGATCGACGCAGGAATCGGTGGCCACACTGCCCGTGCCGTCGGCGAGCACCTGCGCAAGCTCTCCGGCCGCCGCCAGATCCTCTGCATCACCCATCTCCCGCAGGTGGCCGCGCTCGGTCAGCGCCACTTCACGATCGTCAAGGACGGGTCGGCGACCCCGGCGGTCACGACGGTGGAGATGCTCAAGGGCGACGGGATCGTCAGCGAGTTGGTGCGGATGCTCGGCGCCGGCGAGGGCGACCGAGCGGCCAGCCAGCATGCGCGGCAGTTGTTGAAGGCGGCGTAGGGGCGTCCGGTTCGTATCGGACGTGCGATTGTTCGAGCCTTGGATATCGGCTGGCAGCAACGCCCGGGGGGCTCCGGCCCGCCTGCCGTGTCGAGTCGAGATCTGCTCGGTATTCGCCCTCGCGGTCACAGCGCGACAAACGAACACAATCTCCCGCAGTCGACCGCATGCTGAGAGGTGAGGGACTTGGTGTACGGATACGAGTAGCGATCGCCCCCGACTCTCAGCACCGAGCGGACCGGGGCAGATTGTGTCCGTTTCGTCCGCCAAACCCGGCCCACCCGGCACACACCTGCAGTCGCGACAGCGGGCGGGGCGACTGTGACGTCATGACCCTGAAATCCGGTGCATAGAAACTGGCGGCGGCTGCCGGAGACCCGCTCCCTAGCTCCTCGTTGCCGGCGTTGCGTAGTTCCTCGGTGGCGGCGCTCCAGGCAACCCGGCCGAATCCCGGCCCGGTAGCTTCAGCCCGACCGACGACGCATTGGGCCCCAAGAGACACCGCGTTCGTCCGTGCCCGGCGCTACCTTCAAATCGTCCACTACACTCGAGGATCGATCGATGGCACAAGACCCGCGACGCGCCGCGACAGGCTCCAATGGGGAAACCCGTTTCATCTTCGTCACCGGCGGCGTCGTCTCGTCGCTGGGGAAGGGCATCACCGCCGCGTCGATCGGGCGGCTACTCGTGGCACGCGGGCTGAGCGTGCAACTGCAGAAGTTCGATCCGTACATCAACGTCGATCCGGGGACGATGTCGCCATATCAGCACGGCGAGGTGTTCGTGACCGAGGACGGCGCCGAGACGGATCTTGATCTCGGCCATTACGAGCGGTTCACCGACGCGAACACGAGCCGCGCCTCGAACGTCACGGCCGGTGGGATCTACAACACGGTGATCCGGCGCGAGCGCCGCGGCGACTATCTCGGCGCGACCGTGCAGGTCGTGCCGCACATCACGGACGAGATCAAGCAGCGGATCAAGCTGATGGCCGAGTCCAGCGACGTCGACTTCGTGATCACCGAGATCGGCGGGACAGTCGGCGACATCGAATCGCTGCCGTTCCTTGAAGCGATCCGCCAGTTCCCGGTAGATGTCGGACGCCGGCGATGCATGTTCATCCATCTCACGCTGGTGCCGTACATCAGTCATGCAGGCGAGCTCAAGACCAAACCGACCCAGCACTCCGTCAACGAACTGCGGCGAATCGGTATCGCCCCGGACATGGTCGTCTGCCGCTCGGAGTCCGAGCTGTCCGGGGACATCCGCCGCAAGATCGCGCTGTTTGCGAGCCTGCCCGTGGAAGCTGTCGTCTCGGCTTACGACGTGCCGGACATCTACCTCGTCCCGCTCGTGTTTCGCGACGAGGGCGTCGACGATTACATTCTGCGCGAGCACTTCGGCCTGGACGACATACCGGCGCCGGATCTCACGGGTTGGGAAGCGACGACGCGTCGCGCGAGCGAGGCCGGCCAGACCGTTCGGATCGCGCTTGTCGGCAAGTACGTGAAGCTTGAGGATGCGTATCTGTCCGTGGTCGAAGCGCTGAGGCATTCCGGCATCCACCACGGATGCAAGGTCGAGGTCGAATGGGTGGACTCCGAGGCCGTCACTGATGCCGAGGTCGCGTCCGCGCTGATGAGCACTGATGGGATCCTGATCCCCGGCGGGTTCGGCGGCCGCGGGTTCGAAGGGAAGATCCGCGCGGCGCAGATCGCCCGTGAGAACAAGATTCCGTACCTCGGTATCTGCCTTGGCATGCACGTCGCAGTCAGCGAGTTCGCGCGGCATGTCGCCGGGATGGAGGGTGCGAACTCGACCGAGATGGATCCTGAGACTCCGTTCCCGGTGATCGACCTGCTGCCGGAGCAGAAGGAGATCGCGGACATGGGCGGGACGATGCGGTTGGGAGCCGATCCAGTCAAGCTTCATGACTCGACGCTCGTGCGCGAGCTCTACGACGAGCCCGTCATCTACGAACGCCACCGTCACCGCTACGAGGTCAACAACCACCTGCGCCGCCGGCTTGAGGCACTCGGACTCGTCTGCTCCGGTACCTCGCCGGACGAGCGGCTCGTCGAGGTGATCGAGCTCGAGCGTGGGACCCACCCGTTCTTCGTCGCATCTCAGTACCACCCCGAGTTCAAGTCTCGGCCAGAGCGCCCTGCTCCGCTGTTCCGCGAGTTCGTCGGCGCGGCGCTGGCGCACGCTAAGGCCTCCTCGCCCGTCCGACACCTGACCGCCGACCAGGCCGACGAGGCCGGCCAGACCGGCCAGGCAGGCCACACCGGCCACGCAGGCGAGACCGACCACACCGGCCAGGCAGGCCAGGCCGACCAAACCGGCCAGACCGAACAACTCGACGTGGCTTCGGCGGCACCCGCAGGCGAGCCGATCGTCACCCGCGCCACCGCGCCGTGAGGCGCGCCGGCGAGGCGGAACGCGAGCGACTTCACGAGATATTCGTCTCGCTCTGCCGGATCGAGAGCCCATCCGGGCGCGAGCGGCCGTGCACGGACTGGGTCGCTGAGGAGCTGAGCCGGATCGGACTCGAGGTCGAGGAGGACGATGCCGGACCAGCCGCCGGCGCCGACGCCGGGAACCTGCTCGCGCGGATCGAGGGGGCAGGCGAGCGCAGCATCATGCTCTGCGCCCATCTCGACACAGTCCCGCCGACAGCGCCGATCGAACCCGTGATCGTCGACGGGGGCTGGGAGAACGCGGGCGCGGGGATCCTCGGTGCCGACAACAAGGCCGCCGTAGCGGTGATGCTCGAGCTTGCGCGTCGTCTTCGCAACGCAGCCGAGCCGTCCGCAGTCGGGGTTGAGCTCGTGTTCACGGTCTCAGAGGAGAACGGGCTGCACGGGGCAAAGGCGTTCGACGTCAGCCGCTTGCGCAGCAGCTACGGCTTCGTACTCGACCACGCCTCCCCGATCGGAGAGATCGTGATCGCGTCGCCGACCTACCAGCGTGTCGTCGCGGACCTTCACGGCCGCGCCGCGCACGCCGGCATCCGACCCGAGGAGGGACGCAGCGCGATCGCCGCGGCCGCGCGTGCGATCGCCGCGATGCAGCTCGGACGGCTTGATCCCGAGACGACGGCGAACGTCGGGACGATCGCCGGCGGCACCGCGACGAACGTGGTGCCTGAGCGCTGCCGGCTCGAAGCTGAGGTGAGAGGACTTGCCGAACAGCGGGTAGAAGAGGTCCTGACGGCGATGGTCGACCACCTCCAGGATGCAGCCGATGCGGGCGAATGCGACATCGACATCACCGTCGAGCGGATGTTCAGCGGCTACCGCGTGAAGCCGCGCGCACGGCAGCTCGCGGTCGCCGAGCGGGCGCTACACGCCTGCGGTTACGAGCCGCGTCCGATCCTGACCGGAGGTGGGTCAGACGCAAACGCCTTCGAAGCGGCCGGCTTTCCGTGCATCAATCTCGCCAACGGCACCGAGCGAAACCACCAGCCGGATGAGCGCGTCAGCATCGATGCGCTCGATGGCATGCTCGAGGTCGCGATCGCGCTGGTGCAGGAGGCCGGCGCAGAACCGCAGGCGGAATCCGACGACAGAGCTCCGGCGGCGTCCCAGGAGAGCTTCGACCCGGCGACCCGGGAGGAGTCCCGATGAGCTCGGACTTCGAGCTGCTGTCCGCCGAGCTCATCTGGGAGGGCAAGATCATCAAGGTCGGCGTCGAGCGATTCCGTCACGCCGACGGGCACGAAGTCACGCGCGAGAAGGTGTGGCATCCAGGCGCGGTCGGGATCCTCGCCGTCGACGACGAGCATGTCTGGCTGACGCGCCAGCCGCGCGAGGCGGCGGGCGAGAGCGCGTCGCTCGAGATTCCAGCCGGAAAGCTCGACGTGCCCGGCGAGGAACCGCTGGCGACGGCGAAGCGCGAGCTCGCGGAGGAGATCGGCAAGCGCGCTGAGGACTGGGAGCAACTGTTCGTGTTCTTCACGAGCCCTGGATTCAGCGACGAGCGGGTGTGGCTCTTCCTGGCCACAGGGATCTCCGATATCGATCAGCCGGCGCAGGCGGAGGAGGATGAGCGGATCGAGATCGTTCCCTGGCCGCTGATCGAGCTCGACGAAGCGATCGCACAGTGCGAAGACTCGAAGTCGCTGATCGCGTTGCTATTGCTCGCGCTGCAGCGCGAGCGCGAGCGCCGGCGGCAGTAAGCGCCCAGCGCGTAAGCGCCGCGGTCGTGCGCCTCGGCAGGATGAGAGGGTCCCAGCCCGAATAGGCCTTCATGGCGACAACGGCTGCGATTGGCCCCGCGCGACGACTGACGGAGCTGACACTGGACTTCCTCGCGTATCTCGAGCTCGAGCGCGGGTTGTCGCGCAACACGCTCGAGGCGTATCGCTCCGATCTCCAACAGTTCGGCCAGTTTCTGGATCGGCGCGCAGTCGATCCCCTCGACGTCACTACCGCCGACCTCGCCGCCTTCGTGTCCGAGCTAGCCACCGGCCGTGAGGGCAAGACCGCGGTCGCGGCGACCACGCTCCAGCGCAAGATTGCGTGCCTGCGTTCGTTCTACCGGCACCTTCGTCGCGACCAGATCCTCGACCACGACCCGACCTCGGATCTTCGCCCGCCGCGTTCGCGAGGGCGCCTGCCGAAGGTCCTCAGCCGCGACGAGGTGGTGCTGCTGCTCGCCCAGCCGCGCGGGAGCTCGCCGGCGGCGCTGAGAGACCGGGCGCTGCTCGAGACGATGTACGCCTGCGGCCTGCGCGCGACGGAAGCCATCTCCCTGAAGCTCTCCGAGCTTGACCTCGAGCGCGGGATCCTGCGCGCGTACGGCAAGGGCTCAAAGGAGCGAATCGTGCCGATCGGCAGCAAGGCGATCGAGACGCTGCGCCCGTACCTGACGCGCGCCCGGCCGAAGCTCGTCGGACTCGGGGATGAGCCGCGGGTGTTCGTCAACCTGCGCGGGGGCGGGCTGTCTCGGCAGGGGCTCTACAAGATCGTCCAGCGGCACGCGCGCAGCGCCGGGCTCGAGCACCGCATGAGCCCCCACACGCTGCGCCACACGTTCGCGACGCACCTGCTCGCCGGAGGCTGCGATCTGCGTTCGCTGCAGGAGATGCTCGGGCATGCCGACATCGGCACCACCCAGATCTACACCCACCTCTCGGCCGAGCGACTGCGCGATGTGTATTTCGACGCCCACCCGCGGGCGCAAATCGAGCGGAGCGAGACGCACTAGCGGGCGCCTTGGCCGGGCCGGGGCCACCCGCGCTAAGCTCGCGTCCGTGCTCGGAACGCTGCTGAACCCCGCCCCGCTCGACTCGTTGAGCGCAGTCGCCGGCTAGGGCAAAGATCTTTCGGAACGCTGCACCAGTGGGCATCTCGCATTTCGATCAGGCCCCAGCGCGCGAATTCAAGCTCGGGCATCTGCGCGGGCGATGGACGATGCTCGGCATCGCCGCCGGCTGCGTCCACGTGGGGGTGCGACGGATCCAACTGCCGTCGAGCGGATGGTCGACGCCCGCGCACGAGCACGGGCGCGGCGAGGAGATCTTCTACGTGCTTTCCGGCCGCGGCCTGTCGTGGCAGGCGGGGCACACGACCGAGGTCGGCGCCGGCGACTGCATCGTGTACCTGCCGCGACATGGTGCTCACAGTTTGCACGCGCTCCAGGAGCTCGACGTACTTGCATTCGGTCAGCGCGAATACGACGAGAGCATCGGGTTCCCGCGGTTGGGGATGTCGTTGGTCAGCAGCCGAGCGGTCGCGAGCGACGCCGGGACGATCGACGCCGCCCCGTTCCAGTTCGTTCGGGAATCCGAGCTCGGCCCGCCGGAGCTTTCTCCAACTGCGGGCCCGCGCCCGGCGACGATCGTCAATGTCGACGATGTGCCGGAGGAGCCACTCGAGCGACCGCGGGTCGTGCGTGTCCGGCGCAACCTCGGCCGCGCGGCCGGCTCGCTGTCGAGTGGGCTGCAGCACGTCGAGGTGGCGTCCGGCAAGGAATCGACCGCGCAACACTGCCATTCGCTCGAGGAGGAGATCTTCGTGATCCTTGAAGGCGACGGCTCGCTCGTATTGGGTGAGGAGGAGACGCCGGTTCATGCCGGGCACGTCATCTCGCGCCCCGCGGGAACCGGGATCGCGCACATGTTCCGGGCCGGCGAGCAGCGTCTCGCGTACCTTGCGTACGGAACCCGCGATCCCGGCGATCTCTGCTACTACCCGCGCTCGAACAAGATCGCGTTCCGCGGCGTCGGCGTGATCGCGAGACTCGAGCAGCTCGACTACTGGGACGGCGAGGATTGAGAGCCGTTCTGCGCACGGCGTTTCTGATTGGTTGCACGCTGGCGCTGCTGGCCGGATGTGGAAACTCGCGGACGCCTGCGCCAACCGTTTCAGCACCGGCGGCACCGGACGGCTTCCACGTGCTCGCGTATCCACAATCTGGCGTCGCACTGACCGCGCCCAACAATTGGCTGGTGCAGCGCAAGCCGGCGCCGATGGTCACGACGATCAGCTCCGGCAAGGCCGTGGTCGCGCTGTGGCGCTTCGGGCGGCAGCTCGCCCCGCCGGTGGGCGCCCGGGCGCTGCGCGCAGCCGAGCGGCGGCTGATCGCGGCTGTTCGCGCGCGCGATCCGTCGTTTCGGCTGATCAGGTCGAGGATCCAGACGATCGACGCCGCGCCCGCGATCGAGCTTGACGCGTTTGAGCGGATCGGCGGCCAGGCTCGGCGCGTGCGCTCGCTCCACGTGTTCGCCCCGGCCGCCGAACTGGTGCTCGACGAGTACGCACCGCCGGGGATCTTCCATGCAGTCGACCACGCTGTGTTCTCGCCGTTGAAGCGGTCGCTGCGGCTGTCGGCCGCGTGAGCCGCGCGTTCGTTGTGGTGCTCGACGCCTGCGGCGTCGGCGCACTTCCCGATGCCGCAGCGTACGGCGATGCCGGCGCGAACACGCTCGGACATCTTGCGGAGCAGACCGGGGGCCTGGTGCTGCCGACGCTCGGGCGGCTGGGACTCGGCTCGATCCTCACGTTGCAGGGCGTTCAGCCGGCCGCCGCGCCCGTGCTGCACGGCCGCCTCCACGCGCTCGGGCCAGGGAAGGACTCGACGGCGGGACACTGGGAGCTGATGGGAGTCGTCACCTCGCAGCCGCAGCCCACGTACCCGGCCGGTTTTCCGGACGAGGTGATCGAGTTGGTGCGCGAGATCAGTGGCCGCGGGGTCATCTGCAACCGGCCCTACAACGGAATCGATGTGATCGAGCACTTCGGCGCCGAACACGTCAGGACGGGCGACTTGATCGTCTACACAAGTCAGGACTCGGTGCTGCAGATCGCCGCACACGATCAGGTGCTCGCGCCCGAGGAGCTGTATGCGGTCTGTCAGCGGGTGCGTGCGGCGCTGCCCGCCGAGCACGCGGTCGGGCGGGTGATTGCGCGTCCGTTCAACGGCTCCGACAACGACTTTCAAAGAACGGACGGCAGGCGCGACTATGCCCTGCCGCCGCCGTCGCGCAGCTACCTGCAGGAGCTTCAGGATGACGGAATCCCCGTCCACAGCGTCGGCAAGGTGGGTCAGCTGTTCAGCGGCGTCGGGATCGATGTCCAGCACCCCGGACCGACGAACGCGATCGCGCTGCAATGGACCACAGAGCTGCTGCAGACGCTCGAGCGCGGATTCGTATTCACCAACCTGATCGAGACCGATCAGGTCTTCGGGCACCGCCATGACGTCGCCGGGTTCGACCGCGCGCTACGGGAGATCGATGCGCGCGTGGGCGACTGGCTCGGGCTGCTCGGCGAGCAGGATCTGCTCGTCCTCACGGCAGATCATGGCTGCGATATGACGATGTCGCACACCGACCATACGCGCGAGCATGCGCCGCTGCTGGCGGTGTTCACGTCACATGGTTCGCGCCGCCACGACGGCCCGCTCGCCGACGTCGGCGCGAGCGTGCTCGCGTGGCTTGCAGGCCGCGCCGCCGAAGAGCTGCCCGGCGAGTCGTTCCTGTAGGACTTCCTGCCTGATGCCCGAGCTACCAGAAGTCGAGACGATCCGCCGCCAGCTGGCGCCGCATCTGGAAGGCCGCACGATCGAGTCAGTCGAGATCCTCGATCCGCGCTGGACGCGACCGGATCCCCCCGCGGAGGTCGAGAGCGAGCTGACGGGCGCGCGCGTGGAGCAGGTCGGACGTGCAGGCAAGTACCTCGTCTGGTCGCTGTCGGAGGATCGGTACCTGCTCATGCACCTGCGGATGACCGGCGCCCTGCTGTTTGACCCGCCGGCAGAGCCGCCGCACACGCGCGTGCGGTTCATGCTGGACGGCGGCCACTTCCTGGCCTATGTCGATCCGCGTCGATTCGGCACCGGGCATTTCGTCCACGGGGCCGCGGCGCGCGACCAGTATCTGGCCGAGCGCCTTGGGATCGAGCCGTTCACGCCGGAGTTCACCCAGGAGTACCTGCGCAGCGTCGCACGGGGGCGGACGGCGCCCGTCAAGGCATTCCTGCTCGACCAGCGCCGGATCGCCGGCGTCGGCAACATCTACGCCGACGAGGCGCTGTTCCGGGCGGGGATCCACCCGCTGCGCCCGGTGGGTCGCCTGACCGCCGCGCAGTGGGCGCGGCTGCGCGACGCGATTGAGGACGCGCTCAGCGCCGGGATCGATGCCAAGGGCGCCTCGATCGACGACTTCCGCCATGTCGACGGCGCTCGCGGCTCGTTCCAGGACCGTTTCCTCGTACACCGGCGCGCCGGCGAGCCGTGCCCAACGTGTGGGCGCACCGTGCGCAAGATCGTCGTCGGCGGCCGGGGAACGTACGTCTGCGAGCACTGCCAGCCCAGGCCCCGCCGCCGCTGACAATCAGGGCACCAGGCGGCCTACGCCGCCAGCAGAACCTTCAGCCGCCCTTCGCGATCGGCGGCGACGAGCTCATCGAGCCCACCGAGGGTCTGATCGTCGATCACGATTTGCGGAAAGGTCGTCATGCCGGTGCGGCGAGCGAGTTCTGCCCGACCGTCCGGGTCCTTTGCCAGATTGATCTCTTCATAGCCGAAACCGCGGCGGGTGAGAAGCGCCTTGGCGGTGACGCATCGCGCACATGGTTCGGTGGTGTACAACGTGACTTGTCGCATCGCTTCAGAAAGTATAGGCCGGCCGATCGACTCTCCGAGGCAAGGCTGATGGCCGGGCCGCTGAGAACCGAGGCGATCATCCTGCGCTCGATTCGCTACGGGGAGGCCGACCGGATCCTGCACCTGTACACGCCCCATCACGGGCGTCGCGGAGCGATCGCCAAGGGCGTGCGCAGGTCTCGCAGCCGCTTCGGCGCGCGGCTCGAGCCGTTCTTTCACGTGCGCGCGATGTTGCACGAGGGCCGCAGCGACCTGCTGACGGTGACGGGCGTCGACACGATCGCCACCAATGGCGCGCTGCGCGACCGTGCGGCGACGCTCGACGCCGCAGCGCGCGCCTGCGACGCGGTCGGACGCCTGTTCGAGACCGCCGATCCGCACCCCGCGGTGTTCACGCTGCTCGCCAACGAGCTTGCGCTGCTCAACGGCGACGCCGTCCATGCCCGACCTGCCAACGGCCTGGCGTTCCGCATGAAGCTACTGCTGGCGGCGGGAATCGTGCCGCATCTCGGCGCATGCGCCACCTGCGGCGAGGCTGAGCACCTGCGCGGGTTCTCAGCCGCGGCCGGCGGCGTGGTCTGCAGCTCCTGCGAAGCCGCCTCATTCCCACTCGACGAGGAGTCCTACGAGTTCCTCGTGCGCACGCTCGGCAGCTCGCTCGCGCAGGCACCGGATGCATCCGAGCGAGCGCTGCGGCAGGCCGAGCGGGCGATCACCGAAACGGCCGAGCATCACGCCCACGTGCGGCTGCGGCCGCTGATGGCAGCCGGCTAGTTGTCGCGATTCGGCGGCGCGGGGCTGCCGAGCTCGTCCGTGCGGTGCTCGGTGCCGGGTTTCGGATCGTGCCGATCCGGCGGTGCTCCGCGGCTCCGGAGCGGGCGCCTCGACCCCGCGGGATGCGACAACTTCGCAACAGCGATGACGCGATGCTGCGGCTCGGTGTCAGAATCGGTGGCGTGAGCGAGCAGCTCGTCATTGCCGGCTATGAGCACCCGGGCGGTGCTGTGGCCTCGGCGTTCGCCGAGCGGATCCGCGCGCGTGAGGAGGCGTACCTGTCGCCGCCGGCGACACGCTCCTATCCCGTCATCCGGGCACGGCCGGAGACCGACTGCGGGCTGCGAACGCCGTTTCAGCGTGACCGTGACCGGATCGTTCATTCGAAGGCGTTCCGCCGGCTCAAGGACAAGACGCAGGTGTTTGTCGCGCCCAGCGGCGACCACTACCGCACACGGCTCACGCACACGCTCGAGGTCACGCAGGTGTCGCGCACCGTCGCCCGTGCGCTGCGACTGAACGAGGATCTGGTCGAGGCGATCGGGCTCGGGCATGACCTGGGGCACCCGCCGTTCGGGCACATCGGTGAGGAGGCGCTCGACCGCTGCCTGGCTGAGCGCTTCGGCGCCGCATTCCTGCATCACGAACATTCGCTGCGGGTCGTCGACACGCTCGAGCGCGACGGCCAGGGCCTCAATCTGACGATGCCGGTGCGCGACGGGATCGTCGGGCACTCCGGACGCGCCGAGAGCCGTCGACGCTGGAGGGCAAGATCGTCCGTCTGGTCGACCGGATCGCCTACATCAACCACGACATCGACGACGCGGTCCGGGCGGGCGTGATCGCGCCGGCGGACCTCCCGGCTGCACCGATCGAGATCCTCGGCGACACCGGCTCGCGCAGGATCGACACGCTCGTGCACGACCTCGTCGAGCATTCCGATCAGGCGGGCGAGATCGTCCAGGGCGATGAGATCGGCGCCGCGATGAGCGAGCTGCGCACGTACATGTTCGACCGCGTCTACCTTGGTCCCGAGACGACCCGCGAGCACGAGAAGATCCATCGTGTCGTGCGCTCGCTGTTTGACCACTACTGCGCCCACCCAGAGGAGATCCCCGACTCGATTCCCGCCGGCGACCTCGCCCGGCGCGTGACCGACTAGATCGCCGGCATGACCGACCGCTACTGCATCCGCGCGTTCGAAGCGCTGAGCGTGCCGGTCGCCTTCGCGCCGTGAGCCGCTACACCGCCGATTCGCGTGACCGCGTCTTCGACGCAGTCGACATGGTCGCGCTCGTCTCGGCGCGCACCGAGCTGACGCGCCGCGGCGTTGACAGCTACTTCGGCCTCTGCCCGTTCCACGATGAACGGACCGCGTCATTCCACGTCCGCCCCGATCGCGAAGCACTACCACTGCTTCGGCTGCCAGGCATCCGGCGACCCGTTCACGTTCGTGATGGAGACCGAAGGGCTCGACTTCAAAGGCGCACTCGAGTCGCTTGCCGACCGCTTCAGCGTCACCCTCGAGACCGAGGACGAGGATCCGGCAGCGGCGTCGCGGCGGGCGCGAAGCGAGCGGCTGTACTCGCTGCTCGGACGCACCGCGACCTACTACGCGCGCTACCTGTGGGAGTCACGCGAGGCCGCCGGCGCTCGCGAATACCTGCTCGGCCGGGGCCTGACCGAGGAGACCTTGCGGGAGTTCCAGGTCGGGTACGCGCCGAGCGCCTGGGATCGGATCCTGCGGGCGTCCCGCAGCGCCGGCTACACCGAGGAGGAGCTGCTCGATGCCGGGCTCGTGCAGCGCTCGCAAGCCACGGCCGGGCCAGGTCTACGACCGCTTCCGCGAACGGATCATGTTCCCCGCGCTCGACGCTCGCGGGCGCGCGCGCGGTTTCGGCGCGCGGGCGATGCGCGAGAACCAGCGGCCGAAGTACCTCAACACCTCGGACGGCGAGGTCTACCACAAGCGAAGCCAGCTGTTCGGGATCGACCTGGCCCGTGGTCCGGCCGCAAAGGCGGGACGGATGATCCTCGTCGAGGGCTACACCGATGTGCTGGCGCTCCATCAGGCGGGTCTGCGAAACGCCGTCGGGATCATGGGCACGGCGCTGACCGAGGAGCAGGTCGGCGAGCTCGAGCGGATCGTGCAGATCCTGGAGCTGTGCCTCGACGCCGACCGCGCCGGCCAGGAGGCGATGCTCCGCGCCGCCCGCCTGGCTGCAGGGAGAGAGCTCGAGCTGCGCGTCGTCCCGCTGCCAGAGGGAACCGACCCGGCCGAGCTACTGATGCGCGAGGGCGGGCGGAGGAGTTGCGCGGGCGAGTCGCGGCCTCCGCTCCGTTCGTCTCGTTCCACGTCGAGCGGATCCTCGAACGGGCGGACACCCGCAGCGCCGAAGGCAGAGACCAGGCGCTGGTCGAGCTGCGGCCGGTGATGGCGGAGCTGCACGCCAGCGCGCTGCGCGAGGAACTGATCCGAACGATCGCGGGGAAGCTCGAGCTGTCAGAGCGGCGGCTGGCGTCGCTGATCGCCGCCGGTGGCAACGGCGCCGCGCGCGAGAACGGCGCGAGCGGCGTGGCAGCGCCTGGGGCGCCCGTCGACCAGGGCGTGCGCTCCGAGCGGACGTTCCTCGCGCTGTGCATCGCGCTGCCACAGCGGGGCGCCGTGATCCTGGCGGAGATCGATCCGGACGAGATGCTGACCAGTGGGGTCCTGCGCAGGGCCGCGCGTCACATCGCCGGCCGAACCGGGACGCCGCTGAGCGAGTTGCCGGCTGATGACGAGGAGTTGGCACGGACAGTCGCCGACCTCGTGTCGCTCGCCGGCCGGGCCGGCGAGGTGAGCGTCGTGCGGCTCGAGCACGCCCGCCTCGTCCTCGAGCTTGCCCGGCTGGACCGCGCCATTGCCCGCGCGAGGTCAGAGGGTTCGGCCGGCATCAACGAGCTCGCGCACGAACGCGAACGCGTGCGCGAGGCGATCCACGAGGTCGTGGTCCGCCTCGAAGGCTCGGTCTGAACCGGGGCGCTGGCGCTGATCCTCGCGATCACCTCAAGCGTTTCGCCGCTCGAACTGACGCCGGTTCCCGGTACAGTAAGCACCGAGGCGCCTCAGCGGGCGTTCATCACATGATCGGTCTCCAGATCCGGGGTAGCTCAACCGGCAGAGCATTCGGCTGTTAACCGAAGGGTTGTGGGTTCGAGTCCCACCCCCGGAGCTCGATCAGATTCTGACACGTCGCATCGGATGCAAGCGCTGAAACTCTACGTCTGGTACGGCACGTTCAAGCCGGCGCTACGGCGGGGGCTGCGGCGCATACCGCGCGCTGGAGCGGCCTGCCGGGCGCGTACTCGAGTGCCGGATCGTCACCGAGATCACGCGTGAGGCCGGCCGCCAGGGCCGGTGCGGGCTCACCGGCGGCGGTCACGTTGCAGGCCGGCGCAGGAGCCATCGCAGGGCGCAGGCGGGTCCCGGAGCTGCGGCGACGAGCGTCACGATCGAGGACCTGAAGCGCTGGGAAGATCACGGCGCGACCTGGCGAGCGCTCGAGATCACCGACGAGCGGGCGGTCGTCGAGCTGTGCACGTGCTACGGGGAGCCCGTCGACCTGGCCCAGGCGAGGAGCCTGAGCTGATCGAGTTCGTGCGTGGGCACCGGGTGCCGTAAGCGCCGCGACGTTCACCGCGCGGTCCCGCTGAGCGCGAGCTCCTCGACCAGCTCCGCCGCGCGCGCCGCGCCGTCGTGCCGCGCGGCCCACTCGGCAGAGCTCGCCGCCCGCACCGTCAGCGACGGATCATCGAGCGCCCGCCTCGCCGCCAGCCGCAGCGTCGCCGGCGTCAGCAGCCGCCACGGCAGCCGGACGCCGACGCCGGCCCATTCGATCCGCGCGGCGTTCTCGCCCATGTCACCGCTGTGCGGCACCGCGAGCACCGGGCAGCCGGCCGCGAGCGCACGCGCGACCGTGCCGTGTCCGGCGTGGGAGATCGACGAGCGCGCAGCCGGGCATCGTCGCGCGTAGGAGAGCCAGTCGACGACCCGGGCGTTTGCCGGCACCGGCACCGGTCGCGCCAGCGGCTTGCGGTTCGTCGCCGCCAGCACCCGCACCGGCTCGATGCGCAAGCCCCTGCAGTGCGGCTCGCAGCAGCCGCTGCGCCGGGATCCTGCGCGGTCGACGGCGCGACCAGCACGAGCGGACCGTCGCCGGGGGGCGGCTCGACATCGTCGATACGGCGGCTCCCAGATCAGCGGCCCGACGACGTGGACGTGCGCCGGCCATTGCGCGCGGGTACTCGAGCTGCGGGAACGTGCCGACGAGGCACAGGCGCTCGCTGATGCCGCCGTGCAGCCGCGTCAACCGGCGGGAGCCCGAGCCGTGCGTCGCGTCTCGTTGAGCTCTCTGCGTCCCTGCCGCAGGCCGGCCTGGACCGGCCGCTCCAGCGCGCGCCACATCGCGCCTGCCCGCCGCGGTCCGCGGCAGGCGCGCGCCGAGCGCGTACGGCGGGAATCCCGGCGCGCTCGACGGATAGAAGTGGGGGATCGAGGGTCGCGACCGGCACGCCCTCGAGCTCCGCCGCCGAGCGCCGGCGCGAGCGTGAGGATGTCGTGGACGACGACGTCCGGCGCGACTCGCGCACGGCCGGGCGAGTCTCGGCCGTGGCGAGCACGACCGCCTCGTAGGGCTTCAGCGGCCGCTCGCGGGTCGGGAACACCGGATACTCGGGCGCCGCGACGAACCGCATTCCCGCCGCGCTCGACGTGCTCGCGCCAGCGAGACCAGGTCTCGAACGTGACCTCGTGCCCGCGCGCCGCGAGCCGCGTCCCGAGCGCCAGCATCGGGAACGCGTGCCCGGGCTCGCCGAACGCGCCGAGGAAGATGCGCAGCCGTGCAGCCGGCCAGCGCTCAACCCGCGAGCTCGGCGATCGCGCAGCTGCTCGATCCGGTCCGTCGGCCGTGAACGCCATCGGCGTGACCATCAGCGTGCCGACGCCCGCCTCGCGGAACGCGGCGAGCCGCTCGCGGACAACGTCGCGGCGGACCGCACAGCGAGACCATGTCGATCAGCTCGGCGGGGATCGCTCGGCGGCGGCCTCCGCCTTCTTGCCGTCCAGGTACAGGTCCTGGATCTCCTTGGCGGCATCCTCGAAGCCGTACCGCTGAACGAGGTTGTTGTAGAAGTTCTGCTTGCGCGAGCCCATGCCGCCGATGTACAGCGCGAGCACCGGACGCATCAGGTTGCGCGCGAGCTCGCGGTCCTCGGACACGTAGCGCGCTGACGGTCGGCGCGATGTCGAAGCCGTCGAGCGAACGGCCCGAGCGCGCGGCGCCCTCCTCGAGCAGCGCGCGGAGCTCGGACACGTGCTCGGGCGAGAAGAACGTCGGGATCCAGCCGTCGGCGATCTCGCCGGCCAGCGCCGTGTTCTTCGGCCCGATCGCCGCGAGGTAGATCGGGATCCGCTCCTGCACGGGCGCGATCGTCAGCTTCAGCGCCTTCCCCGGACCGTCGGGCAGCGGCAGCTCGATCGTCTCGCCGCTGATACTCGACTCGCTCGCGTGCGAGCGCCATGCGCACGACCTCGACGTACTCGCGCGTGCGCTGCAGCTGCGCGCGAACCGCTGGCCGTGCCAGCCCTCGGCCACCTGCGGGCCGGAGGAGCCGATCCCGAGCATCATCCGGCCGCCCGAGAGCTCGTCGATCGTCGCCGCGGTCATCGCGGTCATCGCCGGGCTGCGGCCGGGCATCTGGAAGATCGCCGAGCCGAGCCGGATCTTCGTGGTGCCGGCGCCAGCCAGGCGAGCACGGTCGCGGCGTCCGAGCCGTACGCCTCCGCCGCCCACACGGAGTCGTAGCCGAGCCGCTCGGCCTCCTGCACGACCTGCGAGCTGATCCTCCGGGCCCATCCCAAGGCCCCAGTAGCCGACGTTGACTCCGAGCTTCATGTGCAAGCTTCCTTTCGCTGCGAAGGAGATCGCTTGTGGGCGCAGACGGCCGCCGCTAGAGTGGCCGTTCCGCCCTCGGGAGGCGGTGAACCCTATGCGAGAACGGCGCCGCGCGACGATCAGCGACTCTGCGGCAGGCGATCGACTCGCCTGCCGCGGCACACGCGGCTGGCGATGCTCGACGGGCATCGCGCGCAACGAGATCATCGTCGGCGCCTACAGCGATGCAGGCGGCATCTGTCCGATGCTCGCCGCGCACCGCGCCGGCGGCCGGACGGACTGCATCGCGTTCGCGAAGGCGTGGGATCGGTTCGCGTTCGGCGGCGGTCGCAGAATCCCGCCGCGGCCCGCCGCGCGACCGAGCGCGAGCTGCTGATCCTGAGCACGCATCTGGAGGCGAGCCTGCTCGACGATGACGGCCCGGCCCCCGATCTGGCGCGCCGCGATGGCCGAGCACCGCGTCGCTGGTCGCGCATGCGACCAAAGACCGCGACCGGGAGACCCGGAGACCGCGAGGCAGGGAGCTTCGCAACCGCGCGCGGGCTGGGCCTGGACCAGAATCATGCGCCGTTACGACGAGTACGAACGTGCGCGCGCCGAACTGCGTCGACGGCGCGAGCGCGAGCACGGTCCACCGCCGGTGAGGCCGCTGGCACACTTGCGCCGTGACCGACGAGCGTCGCGGCCCGTGAGCCGCGAGCGCCAGCCAGTCGAGGAAGAGCGGCGCACCAGCCCGTCGAGCTGCTCTGGGACCTGGTGTTCGTGTTCGCGTGACGCAGGTGACGGCGCTGCTGCCCGCCAGCCGACGTGGGCCGGGTTCGGCCGGTCGATGCTGGTGCTCGCGTCGTCTGGTGGGCGTGGTCGGCGTTCGTGTGGGCGGCCAACGCGAGTCGACGGATTCAACGACGCTGCTCGCGTGGCTGCTCGCGGCGACGATGTTCATCTTCGTGACGGGCTCGCGCTGCCTCAGGCTTTCGGCAGCGAAGCGACGCTGTTCGCCGGTCGCCTACGCGGTCGTGCGCTTGATCCACCTCGGCGCTGTACGTCGACGCGTCGCGCAAGGGCAACGCGTCGTGGTCGCGATCGTCGGCTTCGCGGTGACGGTCGCGATCGGGATGGTCGCTGCTGATCGCGGGCGGCGTCTTCCTGCACGGCCTGACGTCCGTGTCGCTGCTGTGGGCGATCGCCGTCGCGATCGATTACGCCGGGCCGGCGTGGCTGACGCGCGAGCGGCTGCGCGGCCTGCAGCGGGTCGCCGTCGCCCACTTCGCCGAGCGCTACGAGCCTGTTCGTGATCATCTGTCTCGGCGAGTCGATCGTCGCGATCGGCGTCGGGGTCGGCGACGGCACGCGCCATCTGACCGCGGGCTCGCTCGTCGCGCGCGGCCTCGCTTGGATTGCTGATCACGGTCGGTTTGTGGTGGACGTACTTCGATCGCTTCGCTGAGATCGCCGAGACGCGACTGCGCGAACACGACGATCCGGTGCTCGCCGCCGCCGACGCCTACAGCTACATGCACCTGGTGATCGTCGCCGGGATCATCATCTTCGCGGCCGGGGTCAACGAGCTGTGCACGCCGTCAACAAACCGCTGCCGGACGCGGCGCGGCTGGCGCTGTGCGGCGGTGTCTCGTTGTACCTGATCGGACTGTTCGCGTTTCGGCTGCGGATCGCCGGCATGTTCAGTTACCAGCGGGCGTCCTCGCGGCGGCGCTGCTCGCGCTGTTCGCGGTCGGCGGCGCCCTGGCGGCGTGGTCGTGGCCGGCGCGATCGCGCTGCTGGTCGGGGCGCTATGCGTCGTTGAGCGCAGATGAGCGACCCCAAGGTGCGGTCCAGCCCCCGAGCCCGATTCCCAGCGTGCGTCGACCGGAGAAACCGAGAACACGAGACATTGCTCAGCCTAGTGGCGACCTTTCGCAACTACTGCCCTGAAAGGATTATGGATGACTACTGCAAGCCGGCCTCGAGCTGAGCGGGGCGATCGAGCCCGGGTTCGAGGAGGTGCTGACGGCGGACGCACTCGAGTTCGTCGCCGGCTTCAGCGCCAGTTCGGCCCGACCCGTCTGGAGCTGCTGCAGGCGCGGGCGCGCCGTCGCGCGCGCCTGCGCCGCCGGCGACTCGCTCGACTTCCTGCCGAGACACGAGGAGATCCGCGACGGCGACTGGAAGGTCGCGCCGGTGCCGGCCGACCTGCAGCAGCGCTGGGTCGGAGATCACCGGCCCGACCGATCGCAAGATGACGATCAACGCGCTGAACTCCGGCGCCGACGGTGTTCATGGCCGACTTCGAGGACGCCAACGCGCCGACCTGGGACAACATGGTCCACGGCCAGATCAACCTGCGCGACGCGATCGACGGCACGATCACCTACGAGCGGCTCCGACGGCCGGCACTACGAGCTCGGCGACGAAGCCCGCGACGCTGCTCGTGCGCCCGCGCGGCTGGCACCTGCCCGAGAAGCCACCTGCTGGTCGACGGCGAGCCGGTCGCCGGCGGCCTCTTCGACTTCGGGCTGTACTTCTTCCACAGCGCGCAGCGAGCTGCTGGCGCGCGGCTCCGGCCCGTACTTCTACCTGCCCAAGCTGGAGTCCCACCTCGAGGCGCGGCTGTGGAACGACGTCTTCTGTCATCGCGCAGGACGCGCTCGGCATCCCGCGCGGCACGATCAAGGCGACGGTGCTGATCGAGACCGCTCGCCGGCGGCGTTCGAGATGGACGAGATCCTCTACGAGCTGCGCGAGCACTCGGCCGGCCTCAACGCCGGCCGCTGGGACTACATCTTCTCTGCGATCAAGATGCTTCCCGGAGCGACCCGAGATGGTGCCTGCCCGACCGCGGCAAGGTGACGATGACGGTCGCCGTTCATGCGCGCCTACGCCGAGCTGCTGGCCGCGACCTGCCACCGGCGCGGCGCCCACGCGATGGGCGGCATGGCGGCGCTGATCCCGATCACGCACGACGAGGCGGCGAACGCCAAGGCACTCGACGGCGTCCGCGCCGACAAGGAGCGCGAGGTCGCCCAGGGCTACGACGGCACCTGGGTCGCGCATCCCGGACCTCGTGCCCGTCGCACGCGAGGTGTTCGAGCGCGGCGCTGACGGCGGCGCCCAACCAGCTCGAGCGCCAGCGCGACGACGTGTCACGTCAGCGCCGCCGAGCTGCTCGACCTCGCCGCGACCCGGGCGCGATCACCGAGGCCGGCCTGCGCACCAACATCAACGTCGGCTTCCAGTACATCTCGTTCTGGCTCGCCGGGCGCGGGCGCGGCGGCGATCAACTCCTGATGGAGGATGCCGCGACGGCCGAGATCTCGCGCTCGCAGATCTGGCAGTGGATCCGCCACGAGGCGAAGCTCGACGATGGCCGCAAGGTCACGCGCGGAGCTCGTCGCGCGAGCTGCTCGAACGAGGAGATGGCGAGGATCCGCGAGAGCGTCGGTGAGGACACGTGGCGCGCCGGCCGGCCCGCCGAGACGCGCGAGCTATTCGAGCGGGTCGCGCTCGGAACCGAATTGCTCGAGTTCCTCACGGTCCCCGCCTACGAATATCTCGAGTGACTACGGCACCATGAACGACAGCGGGCCGGACTGCAGCAGCACGACCCACACAACGCATGGCTCATGCTCGACAATCGTCACTGAGGCTATGCGCACGAGTCGATCGCCGCGCACGTGATCCCGATCTTTGGCTACTACCAGTTGCTGCAGTCCCACCCCTCCGCCGGCACGGATGAGCTTCACCGAGACCTCTCGAATCTGCGCAACCGCGCCACGATGCGTGCGTGCCGACCTACTCCAAGCCGTCGCTGGCGCATATGGACGCGCTCGCAGCGCAGTCGGCGCGCTTCTACGAATCGCTGCGCGCGCACTTCGATCTCGTCTTCAACGACGTCCTCGACCGCGACGCCGGGTTCTACCGCGTGATCTACGGCAATCCGCACGTGAGCTGGGAGCTAGCGGACTTTCAGCGCCACGACGTCTACATCGCCGGCTTCACCCGCCGGACGCACGTCCCGATGGTGCTGTGGCAGCTACCGCTCGGTAACACGACGCTGAACGACACTTGGACGCACTTCCGTGACAACCGCGTGCAATGGTGGCTCGGAAACGGCTCCGAGCCGCATCTGCGCGCCACCCGCAACGCCGGCGTGATCGGATTGCTATTTGGTGGGGGTGCCTCCGGCACCACCAGCGTCCAGACCGACGGCGGGCTGTTCTTCCGGCTCGCGGGGGCAATACTTGGCGCACCCGCTGGCGCTCGGTTAGGCTCCGCCCCCAGCCGCTACGTCTACGACCGGCGCCCGGCCGATCCGGGCGCGGGCGAGGACCGCGATAATCGGCGCCGATGGCAACCGTGGAAGCAACGGCCTACGGCGGCAAGACGGCATGGGCGCGAAACCTTGCCGCTCCGGTCCGCGACTTCCTGAGCACCGAGACGGGCGGCGCGAGCGTGCTGCTGGCCGCGACGGTCGCTCGCGCTGGTGTGGGCGAACTCGCCCTGGTCGGCACTCCTACGAGTCGGTCTGGACGCACGACGCTCTCGATCCGGATCGGCAGCGGCGGGATCTCCGCCGACCTGCGCCACTGGGTCAACGAGGGCCTGATGACGTTCTTCTTCCTCGTCGTCGGGCTCGAGGCCAAGCGCGAGCTCGACATCGGGCGAGCTGCGCGAGCGCCGGCGGCTGGCGATCCCGGTGCTCGCGGCGCTCGGCGGGATGGCCGTGCCGGTCGCGATCTACCTCGCGTTCAACGCCGGCGGCGCCGGCGCGCACGGCTGGGGAGCGGCGATGTCGACCGACACGGCGTTCGCGCTCGGCGCGCTGGCGCTGCTCACGCCGCGCTCCGCGACGCGGCTGCGCGTGTTCCTGCTGACGCTCGCGGTGGTCGACGACCTCGGCGCGCTGCTCGTGATCGCGACGTCTACACCACGCACGTCGCGCTGGTCGCGCTGCTGGTCGCGATCGGCGCTGTTCGCGTCGCTGCTCGCGCTTGCGCTTCGCGCCGCGTCGCGCGCCGCCAGGTCTCGGTCGCGCTCGGCGGTCGCGCATCTGGGTGGCGATGTTCAAGTCCGGGATCGACCCCGTGATCGCCGGGCTCGCGGTCGGGCTCGCTGACGAGCGCCTACCCGCCGTCGCGCGAGGACCTCGAGCGCGCGACGGCGCTCGCGCGCTCGTTCCGCGAGCAGCCGACGCCGGAGCTCGCGCGCTCGCGCAGCTGGGCGTGCTGTCGGCGATCTCGCCCAACGAGCGGCTGCAGTACGCGCTGCACCCCTGGACCAGCTACGTGATCGTGCCGCTGTTCGCGCTCGCCAACGCCGGCATCCACGTGACCGGCGCGGCTGCTCGGCGACGCGGTCACGCTCGCCGATCACGCTCGGGATCCTCGTCGGCTACGTGGTCGGCAAGCCGCTCGGGATCCTCGCCGCGTCGTGGCTCGCCACGCGGCCGGCGCTGCACGGGCCGCGCCCGCCGGTGAGCTGGCCCGTGCTCGCCGGCGGCGCGCAGTTGCGCGGGATCGGCTTCACCGTCTCGCTGCTGATCTCGAGCCTCGCCTTCACACGGCAGCGCGCCTCGACGAGGCGAAGCTCGGCGTGCTCGCCTCGGTCGTGCTGGCGCCGGCGCTCGCCTGGGTGATCGTCCGTGCGACGACAAGCTCCCGGCGGCGTTCGCGCGCGTCAGATCGCTCGGCACTGCCGAGGACATCCTCGATCTGGCCGAGGATGTCGACCCCGAGCGCGACCACATCCGCGGTCCCGAGGACGCGCCGGTGACGCTCGTCGAGTACGGCGACTTCGAGTGCCCCTACTGCGGGCAGGCCGAGCCGGTCATCCGCGAGCTGCTCGAGCCCGATGCGCGGCGACGTGCGCTACGTGTGGCGCCACCTGCCGCTCAACGACGTTCACCCGAACGCGCAGCTCGCGGCCGAAGCCGCCGAGGCCGCCGGCGCGCAGGGCAAGTTCTGGGACATGTACGACGCGCTGCTCGGCCACCAGGACGACCTGAGCCCGCGCACAATCGCGGACGATACGCGCAGTCAGCTTGGGACTCGACGTCGAGCGGTCTTGGGATGAGATGCGCCGCGCACGAGCACGCGCCGCGCGTCGCCGAGGACGTCGCCAGCGCCGACGCCAGCGGCGTGTCCGGCACGCCGACCTTCTTCATCAACGGCCGCCGCCACCAGGGCGCCTACGACATCGACACGCTGACGGCCGCGGTCAAGGCGGCGCTGGGGCGCGCGCGGCTGCTGGAGAAAGCGGCCGCGTAGAGCGGCACTTTCGCACACTAAGCGGCCGGCGCCGACCCGACGCCAAGTACAACTAGTCCTCGAGCCGGTCCGGCAACCCGAAGCGCTCGAAGGTCCCGATCAGCCGTTGCTCGTCGGCCGGCTGGTCGACCCAGCGGTGATAGGCCTCGCGCTCGGTTGGTGCGATCGAGCGGTTCACGAACGCCGTCACGTTGCTGATCTGCTCGCCGTCGAGCGTCAGCACGTTCAACGCAAACGGCAGGTACGCGCTCGCGTCGTCATCCCAGGCGTAAAAGGCGAGGGCGGGCTGGCCGTTGGCGTGCGACTGAACCGCGCGCCAGCGCCAGAGCCCGGAGAGCGGGAAGCCGGCGAGGAACTCTCGGATCTGCTCGCGTGGGCCGAACCAGCTGCGCAGCGGTGGCATCGCGAAGGTCGCGTCCTGCGACAGCATCGAGGCGACCGCGTCGACGTCGCCGCGCATCCACGCGTCGACATACCCGTCGACGATCTCTTGCAGGCGCGCGTCCCCGAGTGACCGCAGCGTCGCCTGCTGGCTCTGATCCGGGAGGCGCTCGTCGACCGTCTTGCGCGCGCGCTGCAGCGCGCTGTTGACCGACGCGACTGTCGTCTCGAGCGTCTCGGCCACTTCGGCGGCCGAGAAGCCGAGGACCTCGCGAAGGATCAGCACCGCGCGCTGGTTCGCCGGTAGGTACTGGAGCGCGGCGACGAACGCGAGCTCGACGCTTTCCCGCAGCTCGTAGCGCGCGTCCGGTCCGGCAAGCCCCTCCTCGATGCCGATCCGCTCATCGGGGTACGGCTCGATCCAGACCGACTCGACGATCGGCTCGCCGGGGCCGTCGTGCGGGTCGGTCGCGGGACCGTAGTCGATCGGCAGCACGCGCTTGGGGCGCTTGGCGATCAGGTTCAGCGAGGTGTTGGTGGCGATCGTGTACAGCCACGAGCGCAACGAGCTGCGGCCCTCAAAACGGCCGATCGCGCGCCAGGCGCGCAGCAGCGTCTCCTGGAGCGCGTCCTCGGCGTCGTGGACCGAGCCGAGCATCCGGTAGCAATGCGCGTGGAGCTCGCCGCGGTACGGCTCGACGAGCGTTGCGAAAGCGCTTTCGCTGCCTGCTCCGGCGGCGGTCACAAGTTCTTGCTCGCGGGCGGGCGGGATTGTCGGAGCCCTGCTCATCCTTTCCCAGAGAGGTTAGACCGCCGTGCGGCGGGATATTCATCGCCGCGCGATGAATTTTTCACCGCCGGTTGGTCTAACCGGACAGACGCATGCCCGCAGCCAACACACCTGTAGTCCATCTGGAGCTTCACACAGGCGATCTGCAGCGTGCCCGCGACCTGTATGCGGAGCTGTGCGGCTGGCGGCCTGAACGGATCGACACGCGCCACGGCTCCTACCTGGCGCTTGATCTGGGCAACGGCATCGGGGGTGGGATCGTCGAATGCCAGACCACACGTCCGATCTGGTTGCCGTATGTAGAGGTCAGAGACATCCGCCAGGCCACGGACACAGCCCGTGAGCTGGGAGCCGCGGTGCTGCTGGACTCGCGCGAGGGACCGGCGGGCTGGCGAACGGTCATCGCGAGCCCGACGGGCGGTGAGATCGCCTTCTGGCAGCAGAAGCGATAGGTATCGTCTGAATCCACTGATGCGCGTCGTCGTGACAGGTGCCACCGGCACGATCGGCCGTAGCGTGGCCGGCGGTCTGCTGAGCGCCGGCGACGAGGTCGTGGCGCTCTCTCGCGATGCCGAGCGCGGGCGCCGGGTGCTCGATCAGCGAGTGGAGCTCCACGAATGGGCGGACCCGAGCGCCGCGCCGCCGCCGGCCGCGGCGCTGGCGGGCGCCGACGCCGTCGTCAACCTGCTGGGCGAGCCGGTCGCGCAGCGCTGGAGCGACACGGCCAAGGCTCGGATCCGCGACTCGCGCGTGCTCGCGACGAGATCGCTTGTTCAAGGACTGCGCGCGCTGCCCGCCGACGACCGACCGCGAACCCTGATCTCTCAGTCGGCGACCGGTTTCTACGGGGCGCGGGGAGATGAACCGGTCGACGAACCGCAGCCCGCCGGGTCTGACTTCCTCGCCGAGGTCGTGGTCGCCTGGGAGCGCGAGGCGATGGCCGCCGCGGAGCTGGGCTCGCGCGTCGTCCTAACCCGTGCCGGCGTCGTGCTGTCGGCCGACGGTGGCGCGCTCGCGAAGATGTTGCCGTTCTTCCGGCTCGGGATCGGTGGTCCCGTGGCCGGCGGCAAGCAATACGTGCCGTGGGTGCACATGCAGGACGTCGTCGAAGCGATCCGTTTCTGCCTGGCCGATGAAGCCGTTCAGGGCGCAGTCAACCTGACCGCCCCGATCCCGGTGACAAACGCCGAGCTGTCCCGCGCGCTGGGGAAGGTGCTCCGGCGCCCGGCCGTGCTTCCGGTTCCGGCGCTCGCGTTGCGGCTGATGTACGGCGAGATGGCGCAGATCGTGACGACCGGCCAGCGCGTGATTCCGGCGCGGCTGAAAAGCCTCGGCTACGAGTTCCGCTTCTCCGAGATCGAGCCGGCACTACGCGACGTCCTGGGTTGATCGGTCTGGTCAGAGCGTCTTGGGTTGATCGGTCTGGTCAGAGCGTCTTGGGTTGATCGGTCTGGTCAGAGCGTCTTGGGTTGATCGGTCTGGTCAGAGCGTCTTGGGCCTCAGGCGGTCGGCGCAACACGGTCGGTCTGACGGTTGCGATGTCCGCTGCAGGCGCCCGTCCCCCTGGCGGTCGTCTGCGACGAACTTCGGGCAACGAAGAGAAGGTTGCGCCGGCGTTTGCGATGGCCGGCCGGGCCGCCGGGCCTGACGTTCTGACCCCTGGAATCCGGCTCGGTGGCGCGGAGCCCGGCCCGTCCCGCCCGACCTGCTGTCGCCACTGCAGATGGGTGCAAACTGGGCCGGGTTCGGCGGACGAAACGGACACAATCTCCCCCAGTCCGCTCGGTGCTGTGAGCTGGGGGCGATCGCTACCGGTATCCGTACACCAAATCCCTCACCTCCCAGCAGGCCGTGAAGTGCGGTAGATGGTGTCTGTTTCGCGCTACGACGCATTCTCGCGCTCGCGTCGTCCGAACACGCCCCGGCGAAATCAACCATCAAGGGTGGCCGGGTGGCCTTTAGGTCGGCCTGAGGAGGACGATCTCGCTCGCTTGAGCTGCGAAACGCGAGGGTGCAATGGAGGCGGGGGCTGCGGAGGGCGGCGTCGGCGCACCGCATGTCCCTCGTCGTTGCCCGCAGTTCGTCGCTGGCCGCGCCAACGACGACCCAACCGCCGCGCCGGCCGCGCCAACGACGACCCAACCGCCGCGCTGGCCGCGCCAACGACGACCCAACCGCCGCGCCGGCCGCGCCAACGACGACCCAACCGCCGCGCCGGCCGCGCCAACGACGACCCAACCGCCGCGCCGGCCAGAAACGCGGCTGCGTCAGCCGTCTGACCCGGCTGCCGGTCCGAATCCGAGCCGCTGGATCTCTCCCCAGCTCTTGTTGCCCCGCAGGTAGGAGAAGAACCCGCGCACCCGATACGCCGTGATCAACTGGCGGTAGCCCATGTTCTCGAGGACGCTGTAGGTGATCAGCCTCAGCAGGTCGCGCAGTCGCCCGTAGCGCCGGAATGCCAAGTCCTCGAGCAGCACCGCCGAGATCGAGAGCAGCAGCCCGGCGAGCACCGCGACCGCGAGGAACGCCAGCGCGAACTCCCAGTTGACGATCCCGAGGATCAGCGACAAGGTGATTGCGACATACCCGAGCGTCTCGATGAACGCGCCGAGGAACTCGAACGCGACAAAGAAGGGCAGCGACAGCATGCCGACGGTGCCGTACCGGGGATTGCCGATCATCGAGCGGTGACGCCAGAGCGTGTCGATCAGGCCGCGATGCCAGCGATCGCGCTGGCCACCGAGCTGACGGAGGCGCTGCGGAACTTCGGTCCAGCAGACCGGATCGGGGACGAACTCCAGCCGGTCTCCCGTGCCGGCGTCGCGGGCGCGCTTGTGCAGCCTTAGGCACAGCTCGAAATCCTCACCGATCGAATCGGCAGCAAAGCCGCCCGCCTCGGCGACGTCCCTGCGCCGGAACACGCCGAACGCGCCCGAGATGATCAGCAGTCCGTTGAACGCGCTCCAGCCGGTGCGGGCTGCAAGGAAAGCTCGCATGTACTCGACGGTCTGGAACATCGCCAGCGAGTTGCGCGGAAGCCGGACCTCGGCGATGTGCCCGCGGTCGATCCGGCAGCCGTTGACGACGCGGATGATCCCGCCGGCGGCAAGCGTCGTCGAGGGGCGATCGGTGAACGGCGCGACCGCCGCCAGCAGGCCGTCGTGCTCGATGATCGAGTCGGCGTCAACGCAGCAGATCAAGGGGCTGGAGGCGGCGTTGATACATGCGTTCAGCGCGTCGGCTCGACCTCCGTTGAGTTTGTCGATCACGACCAGGCTCGGATGCGACCGCGAGCGGTACACGGCGTGGACCGGAGCGGTGGCGATCGCCGTGCGCAGCGGCTGGTCGACGCGGCTGAGCCCGAAGCCTTCGATCAGCGCCTGCAGCGTCGTGTCGGTCGAGCCGTCATTGGCGAGGACCACCTCGTACTGCGGGTACTCGAGCGTCAGCATCGCTCCGATCGAGTCGACGATCGTCGTCGATTCATTGAATGCGGGCACGCAGATCGTGACCGGGATCGCGACCGGCGAGCGGAGCATTCGCCGCAGACTCGCCTCCGAGCGCCGACGGAAGTAGGCGCGCACGTGGAACGCCGAAGCAATCGTCACGAGCATGTAGCTGACCGTGATCAGCAGGAAGTAGAAGAGCACGCCAACGTTGAACGCGCGGAGCGCGTCGACGGCCACCGTTCCGGCAATCATGCCGCCATCGCCCGTTCGTGCAGGATCAGATTCGCGTATCCGCTGACCGGGTCAGACCCACCGCAGGCAAGTTCCCGCAGCCGGCTGCGCACACCGCTTTCCGACGCGGCGCGGGCGAGGCGATCCATCGTCGGCTCGCCGGCTGCCGCCCGCTCGATCACTCGACCGAGCTGATCGGCGACGTCGAGCAGTCCGGCGAAGTGGGCGATGCCGCGGGGAGGGATTCGGTCAATAGCGCCAGCGACCTCGGCCAGACCTCGCTCGCCCAACGCCACCAACGATCTCGCCGCAGCATTGCGCACATCCCAGTCCTCGACGGCAAGCGCCCTGACCAGCGCGCGAGCGGCCGAGGGATCGTCGAGCATCCCGAGCGCAGTCGCGGCCGCCACGCCGGCAAATCCGGGATCGGGCCGCTCGAGTTGGGCGACCAACGCCGGGGTCGCAGCGCGCTCACCGATCTGGCCCAGCGCGCGCGCCGCAGCGGCCCGCAGTTCGGCGTCGGGATCCTCGAGCGCGTGCATTAGGTCGGCCACGGCCGAGTGGGCGTGGATCTCGCCGAGCGTGATCGCGGCAATCCGACGTTCTCGGATCCCCGAAGCGCCGAGCAGGCGGACACGCAGCAGGGGCTCGGCACGAGCCCCAAAACTCATCAATATCTCGCCCAGCTCGATCGCGCTGCCGTCCTTCGCCAGCGCCGCGACGATCCGCGGGATCGACGACTCGACGCCGATTTCAGCGAGCGCGCGCGCACACGCGATCCGGACCAGCGGCTCGTCGCTGCCGAGACGATCCCGCAGGATCGGCGCGCACTCCGCAGCGTGCATGATTCCGGCGAGCTCTGCGGCGCGAATCGCGGTCAGCGGTTGCTCGGAACGCAGGTCGCGGGCGACGGAGTTGACGAGCCCATAGCGCTCGAACAGCTGCGCGAGCAGATCCCGTGAGTCTCCCTTCAGATTCGGAGCGAGCCGTGCCAGCTCTTCATGCAGCACCCGTTGCTCGAGTCGTCCCGCGGGAGGCGGGGGAGGGTCATCGGCGGCGCCCACCGCAAACGCGGCGAGCTGTTCTGAGATCTCGGAGCGATAGCGGTCACGCCGCGCGCCGGTCACGGCGCCGATCGCCCGCAGCGAAGTCGTCAGCACGGTTGTGAACAGCACCGCGCCGAGGGCGATCCACAGCGACACCAGGGCGATGTTCACGGCTGCCGCTCGCGATCGCGCCTACGATGTGTGGGCAGATGATGTCCGACGGCAGCGGAGAAAAGATCGTGCTGGTCGCCGACGATGACCCGGACGTGCTGAACCTCGTCCGCTTCCGGCTCGAGCGCGACGGCTACCGGGTACTGACGGCTGGCGACGGCGTCGCGGCGCTCGACCTCGCTCGGGCGGAGCGCCCGCACGTGTGCGTGCTCGACGTGATGATGCCCAAGCTCGGCGGTCTGGAGGTCATCCGGCGGCTGCGAGAGAATCCCGAGACGGCGTCCACGCGAATCATCCTCCTGACCGCGCGTTCGGCTGACAGCCATGTGGACGAGGGCTTCGAGCGGGGGGCGGATGATTACGTCACAAAGCCGTTCAGCCCGCAGGAGCTGCGCCAGCGCGTCCGGGCACAGCTGCTGCGCTAAGCCCACCGAGCGGTCGTTTGGTTCAATCGACGCCGACGGCATCGTGGCCCTCGGTTGCGCGGGCGGCCTCGAGCAGCGCGTCATGCGTCGGATCGAACAGACGCTCGAGTTCCTGCTGAAGCCGGCTCGCCTGCTTGGCGCCCGCGTCCGCATCCCCGTTGGGTTCGCATAGGCGTCGTGCCGCCGCCGCCATTGCCGTTGCGCCGAACGTCGCGCAACTGCCGTGAAGGCTGTGGGCGATCTCGGCGACGCGCTGGCTGTCGCTCGCCCGGACCGCCGCCTTGAGGTTCTCCAGCCGAATCCGGGCCTGGTCGACGAACAGTGTCAGCAGGCCCTCCTCCGCGCCGCCGTCAGCGAGGATGTCCGAGACGATCGCAAGATCGACGAGTTGGACGCTCTCGGCCGCGCCCTCGGGCTCCGGCTCGGTCGCGTCCTCGGGCTCCGGCTCGGGCTCGGGCTCGGACTCGGGGAAGCGTGCCAGCACGCGCTCGATCTCCGGGCGCCGCAGCGGCTTGGCGATGTAGTCGTCCATCCCGCTCGCGAGGCACTTCTCGCGGTCCCCGCTCATCGCGTGCGCGGTCATCGCGACGATCGGCACGTGGCGGCGCCCGTCGTGCCCCCGCTCGGAGCGGCGGATCGCGCGCGTCGCATCGTATCCGTCGAGGCCGGGCATCTGGCAATCCATGAAGATCAGCCGGTACTCGCCGGCCGCGCTGAGCGCGACCGCTTCGTGACCGTCGCATGCGATCTCGACGCGGTAGCCGGCGCGTGACAGCAGCCGCTCGGCAACGAGGCGGTTGACCCGATCGTCCTCCGCCAACAGGATCGGCAGCCCCGGCTCGTGGTGGTCCGACAGGCGGGCGCCTGCGCCGGGCTGCGCCGAACCCGAGGCCATCTCGCCTTCGATGATCGCCTCGCACGGAATCTGGAAGAAGAACCTACTGCCGGCCCCGAGGGTGCTGTCGAGACCGATTGTGCCGCCCATCAGCTCGACGAGTTGCTTGGCGATTGTCAGCCCGAGTCCCGTGCCGCCGAACCGCCTGCTGGTCGACGCGTCCGCCTGGGAGAAGGGCTGAAAGATCCGTTCACGCAACTCGGGCTCGATTCCGATTCCGGTGTCGCTGACCGCGAAGCGCAGGAACTGTGGATGCACCTCGTCGGCGAGGAGCTCGACGCCGACCTTGCCGCCGCGGCTGGTGAACTTGACCGCATTGCTCAGCAGGTTCGTCAGCACCCCAAGGATCCGCGCCGGGTCTCCGCGGAGGAGCACGGGAACGTCCGGCGCGGTCGAGCTGGAGAGCAGCAAGTTCTTATCGGCTGCAGCCGGCGCCACGATCGTCAGCGAGCGTTCGATCAGCGCAGCCGGCCGGAATGGCACCGTTGACAGCTCGACCTTGCCGGCCTCGAGCTTCGAGAAATCGAGTACCTGCTCGATCACCGACAGCAAGGCGTGGCCAGATGTGTGCAGAGCATCCACGTAGTCGTGCTGCTCTTGGGAAAGGGAGGTGTCCGCCAGCAGCTCGGTCAACCCGATCACGCCGTTCAGGGGCGTCCGGATCTCGTGGCTGACATTCGCCATGAACTCCGACTTCATGCGGGAAGCAGCGAGCGCCTGCTGGTGGGCCAGCTGCAGCGCCTCCTCCGCCCGCTTGCGTGCGTTGATCTCGATGAATTGCGCAACCGCGCACGGACGCTCATCACCCGGTTCTCGGACCGGGGCGAGGCTGACGAGAAACCATCGCGGCTCACCGAGGGAGTCGAGCAGTCGCAGTTCGGCTTGGTACGTCGATCTGGATCTCTCCTTGGCGGCTCGTAGCGCGGTCTGAAGCTCGGCTCGGTCCGGTTCGTGGACGAGCGACTGCAGCCGCGTTCGCTTCAGCTGCGCGCAGCTCATGTTCGTCGCCTCACAGAGGGCGCCGTTGACGCGCAGCAACCGTCCGGGCCGCCGACCGAGGTCGACCAGCGCGCTGCCGAACGCGGCATCGTCGAAAGCGCTGCGGAATTGAGCCTCCGCATGGGCAGCCGCGCGGCGTATCCGGGCATCCCGCAGGACCGTCGCGGCGACGGTTGGAAGACGTTTCAGGTTGCTCTTGTTGACGAAGTCGGCTGCTCCCTCCCGGATCACCGCGGCCGCGGTCTCCTCGCCGATGGCCCCCGAGACGACGACCAGCGGGATGTCAGCTTGACGGGCCTCGGACAGGACGCGCAGAGCGCCGAAGGAGTCGAACCGCGGGAGCGCGTGATCGCACAGGACGAGGTCCCAATGCTGCTGCCCGAGCGCAACCGCAAACTGCTGCGCGTCGTCCACACGGCGCCAGTTCACGTCGTAGCCGGCGTCCTCCAGAGCGATCACGTCGAGCAGCGCATCGTCCTCGGAGTCCTCGACGATCAACAGGCCGAGCGTTCGGGTCGAAGCTCCCGCGCTCATCCCCGCACCCCGCGATCGACCGGGGGCGGCTCGTTGACCACGAGCCAGAACAGGCCAAGCTGCCTGACCGCATCCGCGAAGGCGTCGAAATCGACAGGCTTGCGGACGTAGGCGTTGACGCCGTTGGAGTAGCTGGCCTGGCGATCGCGCTCCTCTCGAGAGCTCGTCAGCACCACGACTGGGACCGTTCTCGTCCGTTCGTCTGAGCGGATCCGCTTGAGCACGTCCAGTCCCATGATCTTCGGCAGCTTCAGATCGAGCAGCACCAGGGCCGGCAGCGGCCGCGTTGCGTCGGTGAAGTACGCGAGCGCCTCTTCGCCGTCGCGTGCCACCTCAATCGCGTTTGCGATGTTGCTCTCGCGCAGCGCCATGATCGTCAGATCCCGGTCATCGGGGCTGTCGTCCACGAGCAGGATCGGGCCGGCCGCGTTCATGGTCCAAGCACCAGGTCCAGCGAGTCGAGCTTGATGTAGAAGGTCGCCCCACCGTCCGGCGCGCCCCAGCCCCACACAGCCCCGCCGTGGCGCAGCGCGATCCGCTCGGCGGTGGTGAGTCCGATGCCGGTGCCCGGGAACTCGTCCTCGCGGTGCAGCCGCGAGAACGGCTTGAACAGCAGATCGGCGAAATCCATGTTGAATCCGGCGCCGTTGTCGCTGATCGCGAACACGCCCGCGTCGGCGCGTTTGACCTCGATCCGCGCGTCCTCGCGGTGCGCGGTGAACTTCCACGCGTTCTCGAGCAGGTTGCGCATCAGGATTCGCAACAGGCGTTCATCACCGAGCACGAACAGGCCATCCTGGATCTCGAACTGCACGCTGCGGGTATCGTCCTCGGCGCGCAGCTCGTCGGCGACCTGATGGGCGATCTCGGCGAGGTCAACGGGCATGAATGACAGCTGCCGGCGCGTCACCTCGGACAACAGCAGCATCGCGTCGATCAGATCTCCCATCCGGCCGCTTGCGGCGCGGATCCGTGCGAGCAGCTCCAGGCCCCCGTCGCCGAGCTGATCGCCGTGGCGGCGTTCCAGCCTGGCGCCAAAGCCGCCGATCGCGCGCAGTGGGGCGCGAAGGTCGTGGGCGAGCGAGTAGGCGAACGCCTCGAGCTCGTGGTTTGCGGCCTGTAGTTCGGAGGTCTGCTGTTGCACCCGCTGCTCGAGCGTGGCGTTGAGCTCCTCGACTCGGCGGTGTTGCTCGGCGACATCAACCCGGCGCTTCTGTTCGGTGCCGTCGAGCCTGCGGGCGTAGACGATGATCATCCAGCAGAACAGTCCGATGGTCCATACGCACACGAGCCACGCGCCGGTTGCGGTATTGAACAGTCCGAGCTTGGTGCCGGCGAGCCTGAGCAGCGCGAGCGTCGTTGGAATTACGATCGCCGCAGGAAGCAGCCGGACCCCCATGCGAGCGCCCGGTGAGAGCCTGGTGACGTAGGCCATCGGCCCGCTCCCGAGCTGCGCGGCGAGCATCCCCGCGCCGAGTGCAAGCAGCGCCAGGGCCGTCGGCAGCGACATCCTCGCATCGGCGGGAAATCCATAGACACCGGGAAGGTCACTGGCGTAGCCGAGCAGCGCCACCAGCCCGATCACCGCGGCGCCGAGCAGGCAGAGCTGGCGCAACAGCGGGCGACGCGCGAGCGTCGTCAACACGATCGAGTTGCCGATCAGCAGCAGCGCGATCGCGCTACCGGGGGCCATCCGTCCCGGATAATGGGCACCAACCCTGGCCACGTCCCTGAACAGCAACTGGTCGATACCCAGATCGAGCCCGGTCAGCCATTCGAGCAGCGTGACCAAGCTGATCGCACCGACCGTCGCGGCGAGTACCAACGACAGCCGGCGCGTTCGCCGGCCGGACGCCCCAGATGCTTGGATCAGCAGTGCGATCGCCGCGAGTGTCAGGGCAACCGCAGTGTTCGCCTTCATGTCGGCGTGGCCGTCGGTGATCGACCGGAGCGCCCGCTCGCCGATCAGCCATCCCAGCATCGCGGTCAGGCTCAGTACGAGCGCGATCCATCCGAGGATCGTGGCGCCGCGTCTCGAGGTGAACGCCGGACGCGCAGGCGGATGGCTGTACCAGCCGAGTCTGGTTGCGATTGCACTCATCGCGCGAGCTCGATCGCCGGCCCGAGCTCGAACCGGAAGCAGGCACCCTCACCGACGTGGCCTTCGCCCTGAATCGTGCCGCCGTGGCGCCTGATGATCCGCAGGACGGTCGCGAGGCCGACGCCAACGCCGGGAAACTCATCGTCACCGTGCAGCCGTTGAAACGGCGCGAACAGCCGGTCGGCCCCGGCCATGTCGAAGCCCGCACCGTTGTCACGCACGACGAACGCAGGCCGGCCGTCGCGCTCCTCGCCGGCGAGCTCGATCCGCGCCTGCTCGCGGGAGGACGTGAACTTCCACGAGTTCTCCAGCAAGTTCTCCAGCACGATCCGCAGCAGCTCTCGGTCGCCGATTGCGGTGAGCCCGTCCTGCACCACGACCTCGACCCGCCGGTGCGGCTCTCGGGCCTGGAGATCCTCGAGGAGGTCTCGCGCGAGAGCGCTCAGATCGACGGGGTCGCGACTCATGTCCCGCCGGGACAAGCGGGAGAGCTCGAGCAGCGCGTCGATCAACGCACTCATGTTCCCGACCGCCTTGCGGATCCGCCCGAGCATCTCTCGGCCCGCGTCATCGAGCTGGGCGCCGTTACGACGCACGACGGCGGCGCTGAAACCATCGATCGCCCGGAGCGGGGCGCGAAGATCGTGCGAGACGGAGTAGTTGAACGCCTCGAGCTCCGCCGCCAGCGCGTCGGCGGATTGCCGACGGTCGCTGACGTCGCTCGCGATCGCCAGGCCGCCGATGACGCTTCCGTCCTGCTCACGCCATGGGCCAACCTGTACCCGATACAGCCGCGAGTTCGCGTTGACGCCCTCGACATCGACGCCGGCCGTCCCACCGCGCAGCGCCACTGCGACCAGCGGCTCCCAGAAGACCCAGCGCTCCGGGGGCAGCAGCTCGTTGAGCGGGGCCCCGTCTGCTGAGCCGGGCCTCAGCCCGAAGTCTGCGAGGCCGGCACCGGCGAGCAGTAGGACCCGGAGATCGCGGTCAAAGACGATCACGCCCGCAGCCGGCACGTTTTTCAGTGCGGCAAGCTGCGCGTCAAGACGTGCTTCATTCATGGCGCCATCGCGTCGCGTGCCCATCACTCTTACAGTCGGCACAAACCCTAGCTCGCCGACCAGTAGGAACTACGCATTCGTGACGCGGCGTCACCGGGACCCCGGCGCACGGTCAGCGGGAGCCCTGGCGAACCTGGCGCCGGCGCGTGCGCGCCACGTACTCATCGTCGCTGTAGCGCTCCTGACGCCACGGATCGCCGCGGTGGTGATAGCCGTTCTGTTCCCAGAAACCGAGTTGGTCGCCCTCGAGCAGTTCGAGCCGGTGGATCCACTTTGCCGACTTCCACAGGTACAGGTGAGGCACCAGGAGGCGCGCGGGCCCGCCGTGGTCTGGCTCGAGCTCGTGGCCGTCGACCTCGTGGGCGATCAACGCCGGGTGCTCGAGCACGTCGGCCAGCGGCATGTTCGTCGTGTAGCCCCCGTAGCAGTGCGCGACCAGATGACTTGCGCCCGGCTCCGGGACAGCTCGCTGCACCAGCTCCCGGACGCTGACGCCGCGCCAGCGCATCCCGAACTTCGACCAGCGGGTGACACAATGGATGTCGCCTGAGAAGTCGGTCTGGGCCGCGGATTGCAGCTCATCCCAGTCGAACACATACGGCTGACCGACGGCGCCGTCGATCGACAGCAGCCAGGTCTCACGTGGGATTTCGGGTGTCGCTTCGACCGACAACACCGGCCACTTGAGGGTCGGTGACTGGCCGGGCGGGAGCCGGTTGGGATCGATCCCAAGCGCAGCCGCGCGGCGGCGTCCACGTTCGCCAAAGATGCGCGGAGTGATCGGCATCTACTGATTGTCGAGCATGCAGCGGGAAACCCCCGAGCGCATGTACGGACTTATGCCGATGCACCTTGCGGGTCTGTGCGGGATCGTTGGTGTGCTCGCCGCCCTCGACGAGCGTGCCGTTGCACACACGGCACGAGGATTTCGGCTCGTTCTGCTAGAGAGGAGCGGATCAATGGTCGACGGTCTGATCACACGGATGGCTACGACGGCGGCGCCCCCTGCGCCCGCTCCCTCAGCGACTCCATCGACGTCGGCGGCGACGGAGCGCAGCGCGCTCGCCCTATCGACCGGCGCTGCGACGATCGGCGCGATGATCCTCAAATGCGGACGCCACGATGGCGTCGCCCTTCGTTACAAGGTGGGAGAGAACTGGGAGGAGATCTCATACCCGGAGCTCGTCCGGGTCGCTCGCGACATCGGCAAGGGGCTGATTGCGCTCGGGATCAAGCCGGGCGACAGGATCTCGATCCTCGCGGATACGCGGCCTGAGTGGACACTCGCCGACGCCGGCGCCTTCTGCGCGGGGGCCGTTGTCGCCCCGATCTATCAAACGGACTCGCCCGAGGAATGCGAGTACGTGCTCCGCCACTCCGAGGCGCGGGCAGTCTTCTGCGAGGACGAGGGCCAGCTCGCGAAGGTCGAGCAGATCCTCGATGCCTGTCCGGCGCTCGAGCACGTGATCGCATTCGCCGGCGAGGGCGCCGGCGCGATCACGCTGCAACAGCTGATCGAGCTCGGTCGCGAGATCCCCGAGCAGCGCGTCGATGAGTCCGTCGCTGCGGTGACGCCGGATGACATGGCAAGCCTGGTCTACACCTCGGGGACGACCGGCCCGCCGAAGGCCTGCATCCTCACCCACCGCAACTTCACCGAGGCGATCCACACGCTCGAGGAGCAACTCGACCTGACGCGCACCGACGCTCCGATGGAATTCTTCCTGTTCCTGCCGCTCGCACACGTGTTTGCCCGGATCACGCAGATGTTCACGCTTGACCTGCACGGAACCTTGAGCTACTGGCAACGTGACCCGACGCGCCTGCTCGACGACATCCGGGAGGCCCGGCCGACGTACCTGGCGTCGGTGCCGCGCGTGTGGGAGAAGATCTTTACGGCCGCCAACAGCGGGATCGCCGATGCCTCGAGGCTCAAGCGCACGCTGTTCCACTGGGCGCTGGGCGTGGGGCACCGGACCCGCGAGCTCGAGCGCGCCGGGCGCGCCCCGGACCGCTTCTTGACGCTGCAACATCGGCTGGCAGACCGGCTCGTGCTCTCGAAGGTGCGCGACCTGTTCGGCGGGCGCTTGGAGCTCGCGGTGACCGCGGCGGCGCCGATCGGCAGCGATGTGATCAAGTTCTTCGACGCCTGCGGGATCATGCTGCTCGAGGCGTGGGGGATGACCGAGACGTGCGCAGCGGGTGCGATCAACACCGACGTTGCGATGAAGATCGGGACGGTCGGGCGCCCGGTGCCGACGCTCGAGATGCGGATCGCAGCGGATGGCGAGCTCCTCGCCAGAGGGCCGAACATCTTCCGCGGCTACTTCAAGGACGATCAGGCCACGCGCGATGCGTTGCCCGAAGGCTGGCTGGCAACCGGCGACCTCGCGGCGATCGACGCCGAGGGCTTCGTCACAATCACCGGGCGCAAGAAGGACATCATCATCACCTCGAGCGGCAAGAACATCACCGCCGCCAACATCGAGAACGCGCTCCGGCAGAGCCGCTGGATCTCCGAGGCAGTCGCATACGGCGACCGCCGCCCGTATCTGGTGGCGTTGCTGACGCTCGACAGCGAGGAGGCACCGAAGCTCGCCGACCAGCTCGGGATCGGGTACGACCCGGCGACGTTCAGCAGCGACGAGCGCGTTCACGCGGAGATCCAGAAGACGATGGACGCCGTCAACCAGCGGTTCGCGCGGATCGAGCAGATCAAGCGCTTCGCGATGCTCGACCGCGAGTTGTCCCAGGACGACGGGGAGCTGACCCCGACGCTGAAGGTCAAGCGCGCGATCGTCTACAGGAAGTTCGCGGAGATCTTCAGCTCGCTGTACGAGGGATGATCTGATCGAGCTCGGCGAGATCGTGATCGGTTGGGTGCCAGCGCACCGCGGACGCGTTCGCGCGCACCTGCTCGGGCTTGGTCGCGCCGGCAATCACCGATGAGACAGCGCTGCGCGCGAGCAGCGCGCCGATCGCAACGGCACTGAGCGACAGATCCCGTTTGCTCGCGTAGCGCTCCAGCCGCTCGAGCAGATCGAACTGCGCATCGGAGGCGATTTGGTCTCGGCCGCTCAGGCGGGACCCCGCGGGACCCGACTCCCCGCGGCGGTACTTCCCGGTCAGCAGACCGGAGGCGAGTGGGAAGTACGGCACGAACCCGAGTCCCAGCCGCTCGCACGTGGGGAGCACGTCCTCCTCCGCCTCGCGGACGAGCAGGCTGTATTCGTTCTGGACCGCGGTGAAGGGCGTGAGCTCGCGCTCGCGGGCGACGGCCTCAGCCTCCTCGAGCTGCGCCGCGCTGAAGTTGGACGCGCCGATTGCGCGCACCGTGCCCGCACTCACCAGCTCGTGCAGCGTTTCCAGGGTCTCGGCGATCGGCGTCTCGCTGTCGGGCCGGTGGTACCAGTAGACGTCGATCATGTCGGTGCGCAGCCGCCGCAGCGATGCCTGAACTGCCTGGCGGATGTATTCGCGAGATCCGCGCGGGCCCTTCCCGTCACCCATGTCCATGCCGAACTTGGTCGCGAGCACGACCTGCTCGCGACGGCCCGCGAGGACCTCGCCGAGCAGCTCCTCGCTCCGTCCTGAGCCGTAGATGTCGGCGGTGTCGAAGAACCTAACTCCTTCGGCCAGGGCGGCGTCGACGACGGCGCGCGTCGCGTCGAGCTCGATGCGGCGGCCGAAGTTATTGCAGCCGAGTCCGACGAGGGAGACCTCCGGACCCGAGTGACCGAGCGGGCGAAGTGGCAGTGGCGGCATGCACCGGGTCTATACCAGAGCCGGCCGCCGAGTACTCCGCCGGATGGTGCCTTGGCTGTTGCGATTCGCGCGACGCTGCTCGCACATTCGCGCTGAGCTCGGTTCTGCTGGAGACCACACGACAGCGACGGCGCGGCCGCCCTCGCCGAAGGTCCTGCAATGCTCTAGCGTGGGTGTGCAGTGGGCATGCTTCGGAATCCTGGAACGAGTTGGCGAACAGTCGCGGTCACGCTGATCGCCGCGATCGTGGGCGCCACGGTCGCCGGGGGCGGCGCCGCCGGATTCAGCGCGAGCACGCCGCGGGCCGTCCATCTGCGCGGGACCGCGTATGAGTTCAACAACGTGCACACGCTGCTGGCCGGCGCGAGTATCCACGTCGCGGAGTTCCCGAAGCTGAGCGCTGTCGTGCGCCCGGACGGCAGCTACGACCTGGCGGTACCGGACCGCGCCGAGGTCACGCCCTACATCGTCGCGGCCGGCCACCACACGATCTACCTGCAGACGTTCACGACCGCAGGCGAGGATCTGGCCAACGTCAACTTCCAGACTCCGTCCGATGCCGTGTACCAGGGGCTGGTGGCGCTGCTGAACGTGCCGGTCGACGCGCACGGCGATCCGCTCGCGTGCGCGATCGTCTCGACGTTCAGCACCAAGAACGTGCGCGACCTCGACTACGCGCAGTTCATCGCCTATGGAGCACACGGCGTTGCAGGCGCCACAGCGACCGCCAGCCCGCCGCTTCCCAAGCCGCTGTATTTCAACGCCAGCGTGCTGCCGGACCCCACCCAGACGGCCTCGTCCAAGGATGGGGGCGTGGTCTGGACCGGCGTACCGGCCGGCGTCTACACGATCACCGCTCGTGACCCCGCGACACGGTTCGCGAGCTTCCTGGCAACGTGCCGCTCTGGGCGCATCGTCAATGCCAATCCGCCGTGGGGCCTGCACGAGCTGGCCTCCGCAAACCCGGCGCGGATCGCAGCGAAGTGGTCGGTCCACGGCTCGCTGATCACGCTGCGCTCGATCGTCGTGCGAGGACTCCCACGGCTGTCCGTGATCCGCTTGCACTGCTCCGGAAAGGGATGTGGGTTCGCTGCGCGAACGATCAAGCCGACAGCGTCGGTCGTTGATCTGCGCCGTGCGATCGGCGCGGCGGGCGGACACTTGCGGGCCGGACAGATCCTCGATCTGACGGTCACCTCGCATGCCTTCAACGGCGAGCAGCTCAGTTGGGTGCTGCGCGCCGGGGTCACGCCCGCGCCGATTGTTCGCTGCGTCCCGCTCGGCGAGACGACGCCTGTCCGCCACTGCCCGGGCTGAGCCGCTAGCGGGGGGTGGTCGTGGAAGCCACCGTATCTTTCGTCAATGCGACCACCCCCTAGACCGACCCTACGCCGGCGCCGGCTGTGCGGCAAGTGGCGCGAGCCGATCGCTCCAGGGTTCTGCGGTCTCGAGCTGGGCGGCGAGCGAGAGCAGCGTCGTCTCGGAAACCGGACGGCCCACGATCTGCACCGCCAGCGGGAGCCCGTCGTCGCCGTGATACAGCGGGACGGTCATCGCCGGCTGCCCGGTCACGTTCCAGATCGCGTTATACGGCGCGAACTGCGCCGCCGCGTCGAAGGCCGCCATCGGGTTCTCCGAGCAGGCATCGATCTGGCCGACCGCCACCGGGCGCTGACCGAGCGCTGGGGTCAGCATGACGTCGAAGTCATCGAAGTGGCTGATGATCTGGCGCGCTGCCGCTTGCAAGGCGACCGTCGCACCCATCAGCTGCACCGCGTTGGTTTCGATCCCTTGCTGGAAGAACGCCCAGCTCAACGGCTCGATGTTGTCTTGCGTCGGCTCGCGCCCGGCCAGCATCGCCGTCAGCATCACCGATCCCGCGACGGTCGCCGACCACAGGACGTCGAACAACGGCCGGAGCTCGGGCATCTCCGTCGACGGAGCCTCGACGATCTCGTGGCCCAGCGACTCCAGCAGCTTGGCGGCGTCCTGCGCGGCCTGCGCACTGGCGGGGTCGATCGCTGAACCGATCGGCGAGCCGATGCTCAGGCCCACGCGCAGCCGACCGGGCTCACGCGCCGCGGCCGCGGAGAACGACTCATCCGGCGGCTGGGCCCACGTCGCGTCACCAGTGACATAGCCGGCGAGCAGGTCGAGCATCGCTGCGCTGTCGGCGACCGTGCGCGTCAGCGCGCCGTCGCATACCAGGAGGTGATCGCCGAGCGCTGGGGCGACCGAGATCCGCCCACGGCTCGGCTTCAGTCCGAACAACCCGCAGCACGCGGCCGGGATCCGGATCGAACCGCCGCCATCAGATGCATGCGCCAACGGCACCATGCCGGCGCAGACCGCTGCAGCCGAACCGCCCGAGGAGCCGCCGGGCGTGCGCTCGAGGTTCCACGGGTTGCGCGTGGCGCCGTTCAGTCGGGGCTCGGTCACCGGCACGATCCCGAACTCAGGCGAGTTGGTGACGCCGACGATCACGAACCCGGCGGCGCGTACCCGCGCCACGACGTTGTGGTCGAACTCGGCGATCGCCCCTGCCGACAACAGTTCCGAGCAGTTGGTCTGGCGGAAGCCGCTGATCGGTGTGAACAGATCCTTGATCGCGATCGGCACGCCGGCGAACGGGCGTGGATCTCCGGCGCCGATCTGATCTGCCGCCTCGAGTGCCCGGTCAGCGTCGAGTCCCGTGAACGCGTTGACGCTCGGGTTGAGCGCCTCGATCCGGTCGAAGACCGCTTCCGTCAGCTCGCGTGAAGTGATGACCCCGTCGCGAATGAGGCCCGCGAGTTCGATCGCGGGACGGGTGAGCTGCTGGGAGATCTCGGCCACGTTGTCTCTCCTTGGGTGATCTGTGGGTGCTTCAGAGGTCAGGCGACACCGGAGCCTATACATCACCGGAGAGGCGAATCGGCTGCGGCGCTGCTGAGCACAGTGGCGCTCCATATCCTGTGCGCATGTCGGCACGGATCGTCGTTATCGGGGGCGGCATCACCGGTTGCAGCGTCGCCTACCACCTGGCCCGTGCGGGTTGGCGGGACGTGCTCCTGCTGGAGAAGGGTGAGCTGACCAGCGGCTCCACACACCACGCTGCAGGGCTCGTCACGCAGTTCAACCCGTCGGCCACGATGATGCGGTTTCGGCGCTACAGCGTGGCGCTATACAACGAGCTGGGCATGTTCAACACCGTCGGCAGCGTTCTCGGGCTTGACGCCGAACTGCTCGGACCCGAGGAAGTGCTCGGTCGGCTCCCGTTCGCCTCGCGAGATTCGCTGTACGGCGGGGTGTGGATGGCGCAGGACGGTCACGTCGGTCCGCACATCACCAGCTATGCCGTCGCCGACGCTCAACGCGCGCTCGGCGTCGAGATCCGGAGCCGGACGCGCGTCACCGGGATCGAGCTGGGGGCCTGCGCGCTGGATCGACGGGGTTCCGTGGGATCACGGCGCCAGTCCGGTCGAGTCCGACATGGACCGGTTCGTGCCACTGCTCGAGGGAGCGATCCGCCGCTTTCCGTTCCTCGATCGCTCCGGCGTGATCAGGCTGCTCTGTCATCCAGACGCGATGACGCCCGACGGCAACCCTGTGCTCGGGCCGTTGCCGGGGACCCCGGGGTTCTGGATCGCCGCCGGTCTCTCCTTGAACGGGTTCGGCGGAGCCGGCGGGATCGGGCGCGCGCTCGCGGAGTGGATCATCGACGGAGAGCCCGAGCTCGATGTCACCGCGTATCGCGCGTGGCGCTTTGGGCCTCGCCTGGGGGCGGCGAATCGCCCTGGGGGGCGAATCGCTTCGGCCGGCAGACGGACCGGTCGAGATCCGCGACTCCAGCGATGAGCTTGCGGTGATCGGGCTGTGGGGCCCCCAAGCACGAACTGTTTTGAATGCCTGCAGCAGCGACGACGTCTCCGGCGCGGCGCTCCCGTTCCGGACCGCGCGCTTGATCGATCTCGGGGGCGCCTCGATTCTGGCTCAGCGGATCACGTCCGTGGGCGAGCTCGGGTACGAGCTGTACATGTCGCGTGCCTGGGCGGTGCAGGTATGGGATCGGCTGATGCAGGCTGGCATCGAGCACGGGATTGCGCCTGGCGGATATCGCGCGCTCGATTCGCTTCGGCTGGAGGAGGTCTACCGCTACTTTGGCACGGATCTCACGGCTGCCGACACCCCCTATCAGAGCGGACTTGGGTTCTGCGTCGCGCTCGAGAAAGGCGACTTCAACGGGCGGGCAGCGCTCAGCACTCTGGGCTCGGCGCATCCTCCCCAACGGCTGCGGACGTTGACGATCGGCGGCGAGGAGTACGTGACCGCCTACGGCGGCGAGGCGGTCCGGCACGACGGCGCGGTCGTCGGGCGGATCCGCAGCTGCGCGTACGGCTATACCGTGCAGCGCAATGTTGCGCTCGCGACAGTTCCGGCCGAGCTCGAGCAGGGAACGGCGCTGACGGTGGACGTGTTCGGCGACTCAGTGCCGGCGCGAATCGAGCGCGACGCGCTCTATGACCCGGAAGGGCAGCGGATCCGTGCCTGAGCCGCGTGCACAACCGCAGATGCGCTTGTCTCCGCGCGGCTGGAGGGCTATCTGGCGGCCGTCGCGGTGCAGCCGCCGATCGCGCAGCACGCGGTCGAGTTCGTACAGGCAGCGGCGCAGCGGGTGCAGCTCGCGATCACCTCCGGAGCATTCCGTCGTGAGATCGAGCACGTCCTGTCGGCGGCGGGCGTGCGGGACTACTTCAAGGCTGTCGTCTCGATCGACGACGTCGCCAACGGCAAGCCCGATCCGGAAGGGTTCCTCCGGGCGCTTGAGGAGCTGAACGCCGGCGGCGCCGTCAGCCCGCCGATCGAATGCTGGCAAGCGGTGGCGGTCGAGGACGCGACGGCTGGTGCGAAGGCGGCTCGCGCTGCCGGCATGCGCGTGGCCGCGATCCGCGGGCTCGGCTATCAGCCGGCGAGTGGATACGCCGACGTGATGATCGACAGGCTGGACCGGACTGCGCTGGAGCAGATGCTCGCGCTCGGATCGACCGCGGAGAATCGCTGAAGACGATGGATCGAGAACTCGAGCTGATCTGCGATCAGGTACCCGAGCTCGCCTCGGCGGACCGGCGCGTGACGCCGATGTCGGGCGGCATGACCAACCGCAACTATCGGGTCGGTACGGGGACCGGGGACTACGTCGTCCGGATCAGCGTGCGCGAAACCGGACAGCTCGGGATCGACCGCGACAACGAGCATCAGAACTCCGTGCTCGCTGCGGGGACCGGCGTGGGAGCGGCGGTGCTGACGCGCGTCGAGGATCCCGAGGCGCTCGTCGTGCGCTTCGTCGAGGGGGTGACGCTGACGCCCGACGCATTTCAGGATCCTCGCCGCGTGTCCGCCCTCGCCTGAGCCCTCAAGCGGCTCCACGCAGCGCCGCCGTTCGCACGCGATTTCGACATGGTGACCGTCCAGAACCGCTACCACCAGATCGTGGCTGAGAATGGCTACCCGCTGCCCCGGGATTACGCGCGGTACGCGGATCGCGCACAGCGGATGGGGCAGGTGCTCACCCGCATTCGCAGTGCAACCGCGCCCTGCCACAACGACCTGATGCCCGGCAACTTCATCGAGCCCGATGGGCCCGGGAGCGACCTCTGGATCGTCGACTACGAATACTCGGGCAACAACGATCCATCCTACGACCTCGGCGACGCAATCAACGAGCTCGAGCTCAGTCCCGAGCGGGCCGAGCAGCTCGTCACCGAGTACCACGGCGGTCCGCACCCGACGGAGCTCGCGCGGGCACGGCTGTGGTCGCTGATGTCGAAGTACGGATGGAGCCTGTGGGGCTCGATCCGGATCGGCACGACCGGTGACGCCGAGATTCGTGAATGGGCGCAGGCGCTGTGGTCACGGGCGGTCGCCGAGTTCGAATCACCGGAGTTCGAGGAGCTGATGGATCGCGCTTCATCCGGACAGCATGCGGCCGATTTAACGGACTAGGGCCGGTCTCACATCAGCGGCGCCGGGATCGACCAGCAGCCCAAAACCATGGAGAAGACCGATGCCCGAGTACCTGATCCCGTTTCACAAGCAGGCCGAAGACGTAGGAACGTTCGTGCTGAGCGACCGCGCGCGTGACGCCGAGCAGAGCCGCCGTGACGAACCGCTTGTCGGGCCGTCCGAGAACACTGATTAGCACCGCCGCGCCGGCACAGGGTCAGCCAAGCCGTTGGCTGGTGCCGGTAACCTCGCTCACTTCCTGACCGATTGGATGAGTGCGGAGGTCACGTTGATGCTGGCGGGTGAGCGCCTTCGGGCGAAATGGGACGCCGGGGAGCCGGCGCTCGGGCTATGGGCCGCGATCTCCAGCTCGCTGACCGCCGAGCTCGCTGCGGCTGCCGGCTGTGACTACGTGTGCGTTGATCTGCAGCACGGCATGAGCGACGAGCAGGCGATGGTGACGATGTTTCACGCGACGACGGCGGCGGGATCGACTGCACTGGCGCGGGTGGCATCGAACGAGGCGTGGCTGATCATGCGCGCGCTCGACCTCGGCGCGGCGGGAGTGATCGTCCCGCTCGTGGGCAGCGGCGCGGAGGCCGCGCGCGCGGTCCAGGCGTGCAAGTACCCGCCTGAGGGCAACCGCTCCTACGGCCCGATTCGTGCCGAGCTGGCCGTCGGCTCGTCCGCGCCCGCGGATCTCGCTGGGAAGGTCCTGTGCTTCGTCATGGTCGAGACGAAGGACGGTCTCGACCGTCTCGAGGAGATCGCATCGACTCCGGGCCTCGACGGGATCTACATCGGCCCCGCGGATCTCTCACTCGCGCTCGGCCTGATGCCCGGGACACCGAGCAGCGGGCAGTTGGATGAGGCGATTGGGCGCGTCCGCGAGGCGTGTCATGCGCACGGACTGATCGCGGGCATGCACTGCGGGAACGGGAGGGCCGCGCAGGCACGCGCCGCCGAAGGTTTCGGGCTGATCACCCTCGGCGTGGACTCATCATTCTTTAGCGCTGCGGTTGCAGCCGAGCTAGCCGCCGCCCGCGCGAAGGGCCCGTAAACCGGATCAGCCGGCTGGCGCCTCGGCTCCGCCGGCTGTCTTGACGAAATCTCTACGGCCGGGGCCGGATTGTTAGCGCGGCCTTGACGCCGCGTGCCCGAGCATGTGGTGTGCACATGTCGGTCTCCCGCTTGGACAGTGTTTCCCCGCCGCAGGTTCGGCCCCGACCGCGGGCTGGGGAGCGGTCGCGGATCCAGTTGTCGGTGATCGCGTGGTGGCAGGGGCCGCAACTGGATCGCAAGCTTGCCGCAGGCGCGAATCCGTCGGCCAGCGCTGTCCTTGAGATCCGAGCTAGGCGGATCGCGCGCCGGCGCGGCCGGCGACGGATTGCTGATGGGCTCATGGGCGCATTGCGACGAGCCCGGAGCAACGCTCCCTACCTCAGCGCAGCGATCCCGCCACAGACACGAGAGGTGCTCGCGGCGCGATCTCGGTCATGTCCGCGGTCGAAGGCCTGAACGTGGCGACGCCGAGCCTGGCGCATCTGGTCGTGCCGATCTCGCTGGGGATCCTGCTCGGGCTATTCGCGGTTCAGCGCTTTGGCACCGGTGCCGTCGGCTGGCTGTTCGGGCCGGTCATCCTGATCTGGTTTCTGGCGATCGGGCGCGCAAGCAGGGTCTGCTGCAGCGCAACCTCGATCTCGAGCACGCGTCGTACTTTCTCTCGCGGATCACGATCACCCCAAGTGACGCTCCGGGAATGAGACGCTGACGCAAGAAGCTGTTCGTGGCGATGGCGCGCAATGCGGCCAGCCCGATCGAGCACTTCGGTCTGCCAGGCGAGCGCACCGTGACAATGGGCTCGCAGGTAGCGCTCTGAGCACCTGCAACAGCGCCGCCTTTACGGTTCCCCGAGTTCCTCATCGCGCAGCGGCAGCGCCCCGGCGATTAGGCGGGACACCGCGTCAGGGGCGGTCAACCGCGCCGGCGACGGATCAGCGGCGGCCAGAGCGGCGATCTGGTTGAGATTCAGCTTCGCCGCGCACCCTGCCACGATCGTGTTGCCCGCTCGGCCGCCGAGCCAGAATACGCGCGGGTAAACCGACGTGAGCGATGCCGCGATCACGCGCACCTCCCGTGCCGAGCGGTCATCGACGACATTGACCAGTGCCAGCGGTGCCACGCGGGCGACATCGGCCAGGGCCTGCAGCGTGATCAAGCGTCGTGGCACCACTGCCGCGATGAACGCGTCGAGCACGATCGCTTCCCAGCTTGCGTCGGGCTGGCGCGCTACGAACGCGCGTCCCTCGGCATGGCGCACGTGCAGCCCGGGCGCCCGTCGTAGGCCGAGATGCTCTCGAGCGAGTGCCAGCACCGCGGCATCTACCTCGCAGACCTCCTGGTGCCCGCCGGGATCTTCCGCCGCGAGCGCTCGCGGGAGCGCGCATGCTCCGCCGCCGACGTGCAGCACCCTGCGAGCTCGTGCGCAGCGCAGCACGATCCGCAGCCACCGCATGTAGTCGAACTGAAGGTTGGACGGGTCGGCGAGGTCGATGTATGAGGCGTCCATGCCGCCCTGGCGCAGAAGTCGACCGGATGGCCGCAGCGGGTCGCGCTCGGCGATCAGATCGCCATCGTGCGCGAGAGTCGTTGCGACAGCGCGGCGCCGGCCCACAGGACTCATGGTGTCAACAATGAAATCCCTTGCGCGGGCCACGGTTGATTGGGAGACTTCACCGGCTTGACCCTCGGCAACGGCTACGCAGGAGCATTTGGCTGGCGTCAGTGAGCAGGGCATCGAACAAGAATCTCGTGCTCACCGCGATGGTGTTCGCGGTCGCGATGACGTTCATCGATCAGACGATCGTCGCGATCGCGATCCCGAACATCCAGAAGGAGCTGTCGCTCTCGGCGACGGGCTCACAGTGGGTGATCAACGGCTATCTGCTGTCGCTCTCGGCACTGTTCGCGTTCGGAGGCAAGCTCGGCGATGTGCTCGGCCGTCGCCGGATGGTGGTGATCGGTGTGACCGGCTTCGCGCTCGCGTCCGCCATGTGCGGGTTCACTCCCAAGGGCAGCATCGCGCAGGCCTGGATCATCACCTTCCGGGTGCTGCAGGGCGCAGCCGCGGCGCTGATGTTTCCTGCGGCAGTGGGGATCGTGGTCGCCTCCTTCCCGCTCGAGGAGCGCGGCAAGGCGATGGCGATCTTCTTTGGGGTCTCCGGTGGTTTGACAGCCATTGGCCCGCTCGCCGGCGGGTATCTGACCCAGTGGACGTGGCGATCGATCTTCTGGATCAACGTCCCGGTCGCGATCGTCGCGCTCGTCTTGATCTGGCGGTCCTGCGTTGAGACCGAGACTCACCCGACGCGACTGGACTACCGCGGCACCGTGCTGATCACCGGCGCGATGGGTCTGACGGTGCTCGGGTTGCAGCAGTCAAGCGTCTGGGGATGGAGCAGCGGGAAGACTTGGGGGTGCATCGTCGTCGGCCTGATCTTGATGGTCGCGTTCGTTGGATGGGAGTTGCGCACTCGCGAACCGCTGCTGCGGCTGCAGATCTTCCGCGACCGCGGGTTCGCCGTCGACACCGCTGTGCTCGGGCTGATGTCGATCGTGTTCGTGCCGTTCTTCTTCTTCGCGAGCATCTACTCGCAGGTGTCGCTCGGCGAGAGCGCCTCGAGCGCCGGCCTCTACATCCTGTACTTCTTCCTTGGGTACGTGATCATGTCTCAGATCGGCGGGCGAATCCTCGACCGTCGTGGCGCAAGACCGGCTGTCGTATACGGCTGCGCGCTGTCTGCTGTCGGGTTCTTCCTGCTGGCCGGGAAACTCACCCACCTGTCACTCTCCGCCCAGTGGCCGTATGTGATGCTCGCCGGCGGCGGCATCGGGCTGATGCTGACCCCCGCCAGTACCGACGCGGTCAACCGAGCCCCGCGCAGCAGCTACAGCGAGGTCACCGGTATCACGCAGACGGCCAGGAACTTCGGCGCCAGCCTGGGACTCGCCGTGCTCGGCGCGATCCTGATCAGCCAGAACAACACCAACGTCACCGGGGCCCTGACGAAGGCAGGAGTCCCGGGGACGGTCGCTCATCGAGTCGCCGCATCGATCGGGTCAGGCGCCCCAGGCGCGCAGTCTGCCGGCGGCGAGCCTCACGCACTCGTGCGCGACGTCCAGGTGGCGTTCGCGCACTCGACCCAGACCGTCTTCTACATCATGGCCGCCGTGATGGTGGCCACGTTCATCGTTTCCGTCCGTGGCCTCCCGCGCGGCCGCGTCGCAGCGCCGGCCGAGAGCGAGCTTGAGCCAACGCCCGCAGCTGTCGAGGCCGGCGTCCAAGAGGCTTGACCCTTTCAAGGGGGGAGACCAATGTCCGAGCTCAACCGCCGGCTGGTGCTGGCGGAACGTCCCATAGGCCACGTCGAGGAGCAGACCGTTCGGCTTGAGCAGGTCGATGTTCCGGAACCCAGCAGCGGCGAGGCGCTCGTGCACAACCGCTATCTATCGATCGACCCGACGATCCGGACCTGGATGGATGACGTCCAGGGTTATCTGCCTCCGATCGGAATCGACGAGGTCGTCCGAAGCGCCGGCGTCGCAGAGGTTGTGGACTCCAATACCGACCGCTACAAAGTCGGTGACCTGGTGTTCGGGATGACTGGCTGGCAGGACTTCACCCTCGCCGACGAGGGCGCCAGGGGAATGCAGGTGCTTCCCGCTGGGATCGACCCGACCGCTGCGCTCAGCGTGTTCGGGACGACCGGAATGACCGCGTACTTCGGATTGCTTGACGTCGGCAAGCTCAAGGAGGGCGACACCGTGGTCGTGTCCGGCGCGGCCGGGGCGACGGGCTCGACCGTCGGTCAGATCGCCCGCATCAAGGGCGCTGCGCGCGTCGTGGGAATCGCCGGGACAGACGAGAAATGTGCGTGGCTGGTGAATGAGCTCGGATTCGATGCCGCCGTGAACTACAAACGCGAGGACGTCGCCGGCCGCCTGCGCGAGTCGTGCCCGGACGGGATCGACCTGTACTTCGACAACGTCGGCGGCGAGTTGCTCGACATCTGCCTGGGCCGGCTCGCGCTGCGTGGACGGGTCGTGCTGTGCGGCGCGATCGCGACGTACAACGCGCGCAACCAGATCGCCGGACCCCGCAACTACCGCAACCTGATCCCGAGGCGCGGTCGCATGGAGGGCTTCATCATCCTCGACTACCTCGACCGCTTCCCGGAGGGTCAAGCCGAGATGGCCCGCTGGGTCGCCGAAGGCAAAGTGAAGTTCGCGGTGCACATCGTGGACGGCCTCGAGCAGGCCCCTTCTGCACTGAATCTGCTGTTCACCGGTGGCAACACGGGCAAGGTGATCGTCCGCGTCGAGTAGCTCGCTCTCAGCCCGAGGCCGGGCAGTCTATGGTCGTGACAGCGAAGACAGAGGAGATCAGATGAGAGCTGTGCGGTTCGACGAGTACGGCGGCGTCGACGTGCTCGAGGTACGAGACGTCGAGGATCCGGTGGCCGGCCCGGGCCAGGTGCTGGTGGCAGTCACGGCAGCCGGGATCAACCCAGGCGAGATCGCGATCCGTGAGGGATGGCTGCATGAGCGCTGGCCGGCGACATTCCCGTCCGGGGAGGGCACGGACCTTGCGGGGGTGGTGCGGGCAGTCGGCGAGGGCGTGACCGCGTTCGCGATCGGGGATCAGGTGCTCGGGTGGACTGAGGAGCGCGCCAGCCATGCCGAGCTCGTCGCGGTGCCGGCGGATCAACTGACGGCCAAGCCGGACTCGGTCCCGTGGGAGGTGGCGGGGTCGCTATTCGTCGCCGGCATGGCCGCGTATGCGTCGGTACAGGCCGTCGCGCCGCAGCCTGGTGAGACAGTCGTAGTGTCGGCCGCGGCGGGCGGCGTCGGCTCGGTGGCCGTCCAGCTCGCGCGTCGCACCGGGGCGACGGTGATCGGGCTGGCAGGCGAGCGCAACCACGACTGGCTGCGCGACCACGAGATCCTCCCGGTGACCTACGGTGAGGGACAGAGTGAGCGGATTCGCGCGGCCGCTCACGGTTCGATCGACGCGTTCATCGACACCTTTGGCGGCGGTTACGTCGACCTGGCGATTGGATTGGGTGTCTCGCCGCAGCGGATCAACACGATCATCGACTACGAGGCCGTTGGCCGGCTCGGCGTACACGGGCAGGGTACCCACGCGATCGCCACCGCGGCATTGCTCGCTGAGCTCGCCGACATGGTGGCGGACGGCAGCCTCGAGATTCCGATTGCGCGCACCTACCCGCTCGAGCAGGTCCGCGACGCGTACGCGGAACTGTCAACGCGCCACACCCACGGCAAGATCGTGCTGCGCTTTGACTAGCATCGCCGCTGTATGAGCGAGTCGCTGACAGCAGAACTGCAGCAGCAGGAGGTTCAGAACGCACGTCGCCGTCCTGCGATCGTCGCGGTCGACGATGAGCCCGCCGTGCTGGCAGCCGTCTCACGCGACCTGAGGCGCGGCTTCGGGGAGCGCTATCGGGTGATGCGCGCCGGCTCAGGCGCCGAAGGCCTCGAGCTTCTCAGGCAGGTGCGGGCACGGGGCGAGCAAGTCGCGCTGCTGGTCGCCGACCAGCGGATGCCGGGGCTGTCCGGAACGGACTACCTGGTGCAGGCGCGGGAGTTGGTGCCGGAGGCCAAGCGGGTTCTGTTGACCGCGTACGCAGACACGGAGGCTGCGATTCAAGCGATCAACGAGGTCGCGCTCGACTACTACCTGCTGAAGCCGTGGGACCCGCCCGAGGAGCAGTTGTTCCCGGTGGTCGAGGACCTGCTCACTACCTGGGAGGCCGGGGCGGCGCTTGAGTCCGGCGGCGTGCGGGTGATCGGGCACCGGTTCTCGAAGCACACCCACGACGTGCGCGATTTCCTCGCTCGCAATCGGGTGCCGGCGCGCTGGCTCGACGTGGAGCGCGATGGCGAAGCACGTGAGCTGCTCGCGGTCGCCGGAGTGGACGGCGACAGGCTGCCCGTGGCGCTACTGGAGGACGGCTCGATCCTGGAGCGCCCGACGACGCTCGAGCTGGCAGAGAGGCTCGGGATCTCCGCGCAGCCGATCGAGGACCACTACGATCTCGTGATCGTCGGCGGCGGCCCGGCTGGGCTGGCGGCGGCGGTCTACGGCGCTTCGGAGGGGCTTCGCACCGTGATGGTCGAACGCGAGGCGCCCGGCGGTCAGGCGGGTCAGTCCAGCCGGATCGAGAACTACCTGGGTTTCCCAGCCGGGCTGAGCGGGTCAGACCTGGCGCGCCGCGCGACCGATCAAGCGCGAAGGCTTGGGGCCGAGCTTCTCACGATCCAGGAAGCGGTCGCTCTGACGGTCGAAGGGGCCGGGCGGTTCGTGCGCCTGACCGGGGGCGGGACGCTCAGCGCGAACACGGTGCTCGTGGCCTCGGGCGTCTCCTACCGCCAGCTCGACGCTCCCGGCTTTGCCGAGCTGACCGGCGCGGGGATCTATTACGGCGCGGCACTTACTGAAGCGCGCGCGTGCGCGGATCAGCACGTCGTCGTGATCGGCGGAGCGAACTCCGCCGGCCAGGCGGCGGTCTACTTCAGTGGCTACGCCGGCCGGGTGACAATGCTGGTCAGAGGCACGTCGCTGGCGAACTCGATGTCCCACTACCTGATCGAGCAGATCGCGGCATTGCCGAACGTTGAGGTGCGAACCCGTGCACAGGCGATGGCCGCTGAGGGCGAGGACGGTCACCTTCGAGCGCTACGGATCCGCGCCTCGGATGGGACCGAAACGGTCGAGGATGTCGATGCCTGCTTCGTGTTCATCGGCGCGGCGCCCCGCACCGAATGGCTCGATGGTGTCGTCGCCCGCGACGAGCGCGGGTTCATCCTCGCCGGTCCCGAGGTCCGCGACCACGGCTGGCCCCTGGGCCGGGAGCCATACGTGCTCGAGACGAGCGTCCCCGGCGTATTCGTCGCCGGCGACGTGCGAACCCGCTCGATCAAGCGGGTCGCGAGCGCCGTCGGAGAGGGGTCGATGGCCGTCTCGCTGATCCACGAGTATCTCGCGAGCGCATGACCGAGCTGGAACGACCGACGCTCGCGGAGCTCCGCCGGATCGACCTATTTGACGAGCTCGACGATCAGCAGCTGGCGCGGTGGCGACAGATCGCCGTGATCCGCCGGTTCCAGGCCGATGAGGTGCTCGCCAGACCCAAAGACGCCTCAGCGGGCGTGTTCCTACTGCTCGACGGGGTCGTGCAGGGCCTGATCTTCGAGGCCGGGCGGCTCGAGCCGGTCACGCGCCAGGTGGCGCCGACCTGGATGGGCGCGATCACGGCGATGACCGAGACGGGCTTCGCCGGTGAGATGCGAGCCGTAACGGACGGGCGGATCGCAGTGATCACCCCGGAGGACTTCACAGGGCTGGCGCTCACGGAGCGCTCGGTCCACCGCCGGGTGATGCGAGCGGTGCGAACCGTCTCTGCCCGCAACGCCGTCCGAGAGCAGAATCGCGAGCGGTTGGCGTCGCTCGGCACGATGGCCGCCGGGCTCGCGCACGAACTGAACAACCCGGCCGCCGCCGCTCGGCGCGCCGCCGCCGATCTCGCGGAGGCACTCGACGTGCTGGCATCGACGATCGGCCTGTTCGTCGAGTCCGGAATCGAGCGTGAGCAGGCTGAGCAGCTCGTGACAATGCAGCGCGAGGCGATCAAGAAGGCCGCGGCGCAGGGCTCGCTCGGCGCGCTCGACGCGGCCGACGCCGAGGACGCACTGCTCGACTCGTTGGAGGATCTCGGTGTGGCGGAGCCCTGGCGGCTGACCGAACCACTTGCGGGCGCCGGCGTCGACGAGCGATGGGTCGCCCGTCTCGCGAACATCGCAGGACCGGCCTCAAGCGCCGCCGTCGCATGGATCGCGGCATCGCTCGCTACCCGCGGACTGGCGGCCGAGATCGTCGAGTCGACGGACCGGATGGGCAAGCTCGTGAAGGCGATCAAGGCATACGCATTCATGGATCGCGGTGAGCTTGTCGAAACCGACATCCATGACGGCCTCGAGACGACGCTCGTGGTCCTCGGCCATAAGCTCAAGCACACCTCGATCGCAATCCGCCGCGAGTACGACCGCACGCTGCCCAAGCTCACGCTCCTCGGCTCCGAGCTCAATCAGGTGTGGACCAACCTGTTGGCAAACGCGATCGAAGCGCTCGGCGATTCGGGGACGATCACGATCGTCACCGCGCGCGATGGAGTCTGCGCGCGCGTCGATATCGTCGATGACGGCCCGGGAATCCCCGCGCAGATCCGCGACCGCGTGTTCGACCCGTTCTTCACCACCAAGGACGTGGGCGAGGGCACGGGACTCGGTCTCGACACCGCACGGCGAATCGTCACCGAGCGCCTTGGCGGCTCGATCAGTTTCGAATCACAGCCGGGCGCAACGGCGTTCCACATCTGGCTGCCGCTGCAGCGCGTCGAGGCCACGCGCAACGGCCCGGCGGTCGACTCGGCATCCGCCAATGTCGCCGCCGAGCCTGCACACTGAACGACGGCATCGCAAAGGCACCGCGGAGCGTGGTGAATTCGTGTACGACGATCTTGCCCATGACTTTTCTCCTTAGCCGGATGCCGTGTGATTCGAAGTGATGCGCGCAACCATCAGACCGAACGGATACCCGTAAATCATCGGGTGCTCGATCGCCGGGCGCGGGGAGTGGCGTTAAGCGATGATCCCGGGCAGCATCATCGCCCCGCATCGAGAAAGGGAGAGCTTGTGCCCAACGGCGCTCAGGCACTGATCCGCACGCTTGTCAACTCGGGTGTCACAACCTGCTTCACGAATCCGGGCACATCGGAGATGCACTTTGTCGCCGCCCTGGATTCGGTCCCCGAGATGCGCGCTGTGCTGGCGCTGTTTGAAGGAGTCGCAACCGGCGCGGCTGACGGGTACGCGAGGATGAGCGACGCTCCGGGGGCGACGCTGCTGCATCTGGGCCCGGGTCTCGGCAACGGACTGGCGAACCTGCACAACGCGCGCCGCGCGCGTGTGCCGATCGTCAACATCGTGGGCGATCACGCGACATACCACACGCAGTACGACGCCCCGCTTCAGTCGGACATCGAGACGGTCGCGCGCAATGTGTCAGCGTGGGTGCGCACCTCAACGAGCACTGCCGAGCTCGCCCGCGACGCGGTTGATGCGGTCACCGCGGCGCTCGGTCCGCCCGGTCAAGTCGCGACGCTGATCCTGCCGGCAGACGTTTCCTGGACTGACGGCGCCGAGCCGGCGGGGCCGCCTGCACCCGTTGCGCCGAAGGCCGTTGCCCCGGACGCCGTCGTGGCGATCGCGCGGGCGCTCAACGGCGGCGGTAGGACGGGCGTTCTGCTCGGCGGCAGGGCGCTGCGTGAGCGCGGACTGCTCGCGGCCGGGCGGATCGCGGCCAAAACCGGCTCAAAGCTGCTCGCGGAGGTGTTTCCGACGCGCCTGCAACGAGGCGCGGGGCTGCCGGCCGTTGAGCGGATCGCGTACGTGCCTGAGCTGGCGATGGTCCAGTTGGGCGGACTCAAGCACCTGGTCCTGGTCGACACGAAAGCCCCGGTCTCGTTCTTCGCCTATCCCGGCAAGAAGAGCTATCTGGTGCCGGACGGCTGTGAACTGCACGAGCTCGCAGCGCCTGCCGAAGACGTGGTCGGGAGCCTCGAAGCGCTTGCTGACGCCCTTGGCGCCACCAGCGCGAGCCCCGCTCTGCAGCAGCCGTCCAGGCCGGCGCGACCCGCCGGAGCGCTCACCGCCGGGAAGGTCTGCGAGGCCGTCGGCGCGCTTCTCCCCGAGGGCGCGATCGTGTCGGACGAAGCCGTGACCTCAGGAATGACCCTCCCGGTCACCACGGCCGGAGCTCCCCGGCATGACTGGCTGACGCTGACCGGCGGAGCGATCGGTCAAGGGCTTCCGGTCGCCGTCGGTGCGGCAGTCGCGTGCCCGGACCGTCCCGTGTTCGCACTGCAGGCCGACGGCTCGAGCCTGTACACAATCCAGTCGCTGTGGACGATGGCGCGCGAGCAGTTGAACGTCACCGTCATCATCTTCAACAATCGCTCCTACGGGATCTTGAACGTTGAGCTCGCGCGCGTCGGGGCCCGAAATGCCGGTCCCAAAGCCAACGCCCAGCTCGACCTCAGCAGGCCCGATCTGGACTTCGTCGAGATCGGCACCGGGTTCGGAGTCCCGTCGCTGCGTGTCGACACCGCCGAGGCTCTGATCGGCGCCCTGGAGCGCGCCGTCGTCGAACCCGGCCCCCGGCTGATCGAGGTCGTCATCCCCACCGTATACACGCCGCGGCAGTTGCGGTCGATGCCACACGCACTGCGCGCGCTCGAGGTCCTCCCGCATCCGCTGGCCGCCGCAGTCAAGCGCCGGCTCTATCCGTGAGCTGACGAGGTGCAAAATGGACGTCGTCGTGTTTCCGCCGCACGCGGTGATAGCGTGCCGCACCAACATATCGAGCCGAGTCACCGGACCATCCGTGCCCGGTGAGCGGGGGACCCACAGCGACCGACGTTTGATCGCAGGGGCGAATCGCCGCAGCATTGCGGCGTAGCGCATAGCGCGAGCCCGTCAGCTAACTCCGCAGGCTCACCGGTTGTTGAAAAGGGAGTGTTTGTGGACACGGTTCGTGACCTGGCCCGCGCTGACCCGTGGCGGAACTCACTGGAGCGCTCACTCGCGCGAAGGGGGATTGCCCTGCGTTCATCGGCCACGGGCGGCTCGCGCCGCGCGCAGCGAGAGGCTGCCGGCAACGACCCGTCCGTGCGCGAACTCCCGAACTACTGGCTGCTGGGCTGGCGGGCGGTCGCAAAGCGCTGGCTGATGCTGGTCGCGGGCGCCGCCGGCCTGCTCACGCTCGCGCTGCTGGCGGCCACGCGACCGAGCCTGTCGGACGGCCGTAGCGCGATGATGTTCGCCAAATCCGCCCACGCCGGCTTCTCGCGCATCGCCGCGCGCACGTCGTCGACGACGTCCACCAGCGCGCCACCCGGCGCCGGTGCAGCCGGGGGCTCCGCGACGCAACCCTGCCGACCGGCGGACCGCTCCGCGGGCTACTTAAACCCGCTTGAAAGTGCATTCGTGACTCCCAGGCGGATCGACCAGGGCGTCGATTACGCGGGCTCGGGGATGCTCACGGCGATCGGCGACGCAACCGTCACCTACATCGCCACCTCTGACACCGGCTGGCCGGGAGCCTTCATCGAATACCGGCTGCTCGGCGGCCCCGAGTCCGGATGCTACGTGTTCTATGCGGAGGGTGTGACGCCGGCCGAGGGGCTACATGTTGGAGAAGCTGTACGCGCCGGCCAGGCGATCGCGACGATCATCCCCGACGACCCCAGCGGGATTGAGATCGGGTGGGGCGCCGGTGAAGGCACCGAGAGCTATGCGGCGAAGATGGGGCAGTGGAGCGCAGTCGCCGAGGAGGACAACATCCCGACCCCGGCCGGCAGGAGCTTCTCTGCTCTGATTGCGGCGCTCGGCGGACCGCCTGGACGAGTCGGGGAGTAGGGCGCAACCGCAGGCGATGGTCGCCGCCGCCACCCGGCCGCGGTTAGACGATTGGACCCAGGTCGGCACGCAATTGGCGAACGATCCGGACCTCGTCCGCACGGGCGGCTTCGAGTTCCGCGGCCAGTGACGGTTGGCCCGGGCGGGACGCGTCCGCGAACCGGGCGAGCGCGGGCATCCGCTCATGCGCGTGCCAGATCGCATTGTCCGCGATGTCCCCGCCGCGCGGCGCAATGATCAGCACTCGGGCAAGCTCTTGCACCGCGTCGAGGAACGCGATCGTCTGCTCGGCTGTCAGGACGACCCGACCCTCGCGAATGTCGGCAAGAGCGCTGAAGACGTCGTTGGCGATCATCTCAGTTCGTTATCGGCATTCCGCGGCGCGAGCGTAGCGCCGATCCCGCCGCTTCCTACTTTCGCCGAAGCCCCGCCGGGCGCTGTGCCGGACGGGAATATCCCACCGATGTGTGCGGTGAACCCACCTTCCCGGGTACGGTCCGGCGCGCTAAAACCAGACCATGTTGGGCGCGGAACCCCGATCTGAGCACCTGCGAGCGATCGAAGGAGCGCATTGCGCTCGCAACTATCGCCCGCTGCCCGTCGTGATCGAGCGCGGCGAAGGCGTCTGGGTCCAGGATGTCGAAGGACGCCGCTACTTCGACGCGCTCTCGGCCTACTCCGCACTGAACTTCGGCCATCGCCATCCGCAGCTTGTGGCAGCGACGCTCGAGCAGCTTGGCCGTCTGACGCTCACGAGCCGTGCTTTTCATAACGACCAGCTCGGATCATTTTGCGAAGAGCTGGCGCGCTTCTGCGGCAAGCAGCTCGTGCTGCCGATGAACACCGGCGCGGAGGCCGTGGAGACCGCGATCAAGGTTGCGCGCAAATGGGGCTATGACTGCAGGGGGGTGGCACCGGACCGAGCAAAGATCGTCGTCTGCGACGGCAACTTCCACGGGCGCACGACGACGATCGTCTCGTTCTCCGACGACCCGCTCGCGCGAACAGGCTTCGGCCCTTACGGTCCCGGCTTTACGTCGATCCCGTTTGGCGATGCCACCGCGCTGCTGACGGCGATCGACGAATTCACAGTTGCTTTCCTCCTGGAACCGGTGCAGGGCGAGGCCGGAGTGATCATCCCCCCGGCCGGCTATCTGGCCGCCGTGCGCAGCATCTGCGATCAGCGGCGGATCCTGCTGATCGCAGACGAGGTGCAGACAGGCCTCGGGCGCACCGGCCGCCGTTTTGGATGTGACCACGAGAACGTCATGCCTGACCTGTTCGTGCTCGGCAAGGCTCTCGGAGGGGGCATCTTGCCGCTGTCTGCGGTTCTCGCCGACGATCAGGTGCTCGGCGTCCTCGGGCCGGGTCAGCACGGGAGCACCTTCGGAGGCAACCCGCTGGCGTGCGCCGTCGGTCGTGAAGTGCTTCGCTTGCTCGAGGATGGTCGCCTGGCTGCCGGCGCCGCTGAGCTTGGCGCCTACGCCGCCGAACGGCTGCGTGCGCACACGTTTCCGGCGGTCGCCGAGCTGCGCCAGATCGGACTCTGGATCGGGATCGACATCACGCCCGCGGCCGGCACCGCGCGGCAAGTCTGCGAGCGCCTGCTAGAGCGCCAGGTTCTCTGCAAGGACACCCACGAGCAGACGATCCGGCTTGCGCCTCCCCTGGTCACCAGTCCGGCCGAGCTTGATTGGGCGCTCGAGCGGATCGAGTCCGTGCTCGGCGAGCTCGCCGCGGTCGGTTGACCCGCCCTGATCTCAGCGGACTGGTACGCAGCCGAACGCCCCAGATGTCCGTAGTCCTCCTCTGCGACGTCGCGGGGTACGCCCTGATGCGCAGCGGTGTCCGCCGTGAAACCGTCGGTACATCTATGTGCGGGTACTGACGGGCGAGAGGAGATCTGGATGCGCAGGGTGATCATCATGGGAGCTGGGGGACGCGACTTCCACAACTTCAACGTTGCCTTTCGCGACGATCCCGAGACCGAGATCGTTGCTTTCACCGCGGCGCAGATCCCGGGGATCGACGATCGCGTCTATCCCCCGGGGCTCGCCGGGCCGCGGTATCCATCGGGGATCGCGGTCCGGCCAGAATCCGAGCTCACCGCCCTCATTCGTGAACACGACGTCGATGAAGTCGTGTTCGCCTACTCCGACGTGTCACACGAGGACGTCATGCATCGCGCCTCAGTTGTGATCGCGGCCGGCGCTGATTTCAAGCTGATGGGCACCCGCTCAACGATGATCACGAGCACCAAGCCGGTCGTTGCTGTCTGCGCCGTGCGGACCGGATGCGGCAAGAGCCAGACGAGTCGCGGGGTCGGGCGCGTGATGCTCGACGCGGGACTGAAGGTTGCCCTCGTCCGCCACCCGATGCCGTATCACGACCTCGAGTCGATCGCGGTCCAGCGCTTTGCCACGCTCGAGGACATCGACGCATCGAACCCGACGATCGAGGAACGCGAAGAGTATGAGCGCCCAGTCGAGATGGGCATGGTGATGTACTCCGGCGTTGACTACGGTGCGATTCTGGAGCAGGCCCAGGACGAGGCTGACGTCGTGATCTGGGACGGCGGGAACAACGACTTCTCGTTCTATCGCCCGGATCTGACAATCGTCGTCGTTGACCCGCTGCGCCCCGGACATGCTTTGCGCTACCACCCCGGAGAGGCGAATCTGCGGATGGCCGACGTCGTCGTCATCAACAAGGTCGACAGCGCGACGCCCGACCAGATCCGCGCGGTGCTGGCGGACATCGCTGGGCTTGCGCCGACCGCGACCGTGATTCGAGCCGCGTCACCTGTAGTGCTCGACGAAGGTCCACCGCTCGACGGCAAGCGCGTCCTGGTCATCGATGACGGGCCGACAATCACCCACGGAGGGATGCCGTTCGGAGCCGGCACGGTCGCAGCCCGACAGGCGAATGCGCTTCCGGTTGATCCCCGGCCGCACGCCGTCGGCTCGATCGCCGAGACGCTTGCGCGCTTCCCCCACATCGAGGCGGTCGTTCCGGCGATGGGCTATTCCGACGCGCAGTTGCACGACCTGGAGGCGACGATCAACGCCATCGATTGCGATGCGGTGATCGCCGGCACCCCGCTGCACCTCAGGCGGCTGATCGACTCCCGGCACCCGATCCGCGAGGTCACCTACTCCCTTCAGGAGCTGGGCACCCCGCGGCTGGCGGACGTCCTCGCGCCGATCGTCGCCCAGGCTCGAACGCATCCGGCGGTGGCCGGGTAGTCACTCGTCTTGACTTCCGTTGTGGGCGGTTTGGACGTCGCTGCGGGCGTCGCTTTGGCCATCGCCGCCATCCGCGAATCGCTGTTCGAGCTCGCGGATCTCGGCAATGCCGATGAAATCGAGAAAATCGCCGAACGGGAGCAGCGACGGCAGCACATCGAGCGGCGTCCCGGCGGCCTTGATCTCGGCCAGCACAGATCGGATTGCCGACGTCGCAACCAGCAGCGTGCTGACCGGGAAGATCACGAGCTTGAAGCCCAGATCGCGCAGGAACTGATGGCTCACGGGCGGCGTCCTGCCGCCCTCGGCGTAGTTGAACAGCAGCGGGACGTCAGGAAAGCGTCGTGCGACCGCCTCGACCTCGCTGGACGACTCCGGCGCCTCGACAAACAGCACGTCGGCACCGGCTTCGCGATACAGCCGTGCGCGCTCAAGCGCCGCGTCGAGTCCCTCCTGCGCCCGTGCGTCCGTGCGGGCGATGATCAGGAACTCGCGTGAGCGCCGAGCCGCGACCGCGGCCGAGACTTTCGCGGCCATCTCCGCCGCTGGGATCACGTGCTTGCCCTCCAGGTGGCCGCATTTCTTCGGCATGACCTGGTCCTCAAGATGAATTGCCGCAACTCCCGCCGCCTCAAACTCGCGAACGGTCCTGATCACGTTGATCGGATTTCCGTAGCCGGTGTCCGCATCCGCGATCACAGGAATCTCGACGGCCTGCACGATCCTGCGAGCGTTGTCCACCATTTCCGGGAGCGTCAACAATCCGACATCAGGCCGACCCAACAGGGACGCGGCGCTGCCGAAGCCGGTCATGTAAGCGGCTGAAAAGCCGGCCTCCTCCACCAGTCGCGCCCCGAGCGCGTCATAGCAACCCGGCGCCAGCACCATCTCCTCGGCTTCGAAGAGCCGCCGTAGAGAGGGCGTTGCACCGTGCGGCGCACCGAGCAGTCCGGCCACCTAGACCGGCCCAGCTCTCAGAGATGCTACCCGCCAAAGCCTCAGCACTTGGCCGAGCTTACGCACTGCGACCAACCGCGGTCAACCAGGCTTCAGGTCCAGTCGCCGGTGCGCCCGGCGTGTGCGCCGATCGCGGTGCTCAGCTTTGCGATCAGCGACTGTGCGTCGATACCCTTGCGCAGGTAAGTGGTGGCACCCAAGTGCAATAGCTCGATGACCTCACTCGCCTCCTCGTCGATCGACAAGATCACGATCGCCGTGTCCGGGCACTGCACTCGGAGCTCGCGGGTCGCGCGGCTGGCGCCGCCTCCAGGCATGTTGACGTCAAGCAGCGCGACATCCGGCCGGTGCGCGACGACCAAGGCGATCGCCTCGTCCGCGTCCGCTGCCGCGCCGACGCAATCGAATGCATTCCCTAGCTGCCGGGCCAGCACTGAGCGCACAAGCGGGTCATCGTCGGCGAACACGAGACGCGGGCGGTTGTCCGGGTCAGCCGGTCCCTGGGGTATTCCGTTCTCGGTCATTGCTCACCTTTGAATATCGATTACTGCGGCGCGCGCCTGAAACCACAACCACCCCGCTCAACTCGCGGGCGGCGCCGCGCCTGCAGGGGCGGTGCCCTCACTCTATCTCCACGGCCATTGTGGGCAATACTTGACCTGTGGGCGCATCGGATTGCTGTCTTTCGGTCATTGGCAAGCGTCCCCGTGGTCGCGTACGCCGCGGTCAGTTGTCGGCGCCCAGCGCCGCCCTCAGCGCATCGAGGTCCGGCGCACCGAAGACGACGCGATTCCTGGTCGCGACATAGACGAGATCAAGGTTGACTCCGGCCCGCGCGATTCGGCGCGTGAGGTCGGCCAGCACACCGGGGCGGTCCTCGACATCGACAACGACGACCTCGCGCTCGCGGGTGACCGCAAGATGCGAGATCGCCAATGAATGCCGAGCAGCCTCGGCATGCGGGACGAGGATGTGGAGTTCGGCTCGCTCGCCTGACCCGATGCAGGTGGCGGCGGCGATGTTGACGCCTGCGTCGCTAATCGCCGCCGCAATCCCCGCCAGCGCTCCCGGGCTGTTCTCGATGTCGATGACCAGATCGAATGCCATGTGCGTGCGCGCGTCAGGCTACTAGCGCACGCACCTCTTGAGCGGATTCCGTTGACGCGGGCCGGTCAGTAGCCGACGGCTCCCAAGCCGTCCCCGTAGCCGCCGTACGGATCGCCGCCACCCGGTCCATAGCCGCCGTAACTGCCGTAACCGCCGCCATTTCCGGCATAGCCGCCATCGCCGCCATCGCCGCCGTATCCACCACTCGATCCATAGCTGCTGCCGGGATCACCGGGGGAGCCCGACGACGCGACGGATTGTGATCCGTCAGGCTGCGCCGCGACGGAGAATGACGAGCCGTCGGCGGAGAGCGAGGACGGGACCGCGCCTGCGGAACTGCCGTCGGTCGCGGTGTCCTCGGCGACTCCGGGATACCCGATCTCCGAGCCGCTCGCCGGGCTCAGCTGCACCGCCTGAGCGGTCCAGTTGGGGCTTGAAATCGTTCCGGTGCTGCCGTTCGCGGTCGCGCTCGCGCCGGTGAACCCCACCGTCCCGAAATCGGCGAGTGGCACCGGAGTGCAGCTGGCCGTGTCGCTCGCGTCGGCACCCTGGCACTCGGACGGCGCCTCGGCGATCCACTCAGCGCTCGAAGTGTCGGGACCGTCCATCTCCAGCGTCTTCGTTGCCGTCGCGCCCGTGCTCTGATCGGTCAGCGAGACCGTCACAGCCGTCCCTGCCACCGAGACCCGGGCCGCAATATGATCGCCTGCGCTGATCCCGACGTCGAGCCTGACGGGAGCCGCCGGGACCAACTCGTACCAGGCGAAGTGCTGGCCCGAGCCACCGGTGCTGCAGTCGATCTGGGTACCCACCTGCTCGAGCGCTCCCGATCCCTCGCCGGCGCCGCCGAGCCCGACCCAAAACGCTGCATCGCCGGTCCCGGAGCTGCAATCAGCACTGGGTTGCACCCAGTTGCCCGACACGCTCGAGAACTGCGGTGACTGGCCCGAAGTCGAGCCCTTGGCGACATACCCCGCCCAGTTGGCACTCGTCGACGCTGCGATATCGGTGCTCGCGGCCGAAGCCGACGGAGCCAGCCCGGCCGCGAGCGCACCTGCTGCAGCGATCATGGCGATCGTGAATTGCTTGATGTAGCTGTTCATTGCCCTTTCATCTCTTTCACCGCGCAACGCAGTGGTTGACCTGACAAGGACTCTGCGATGCGGCGGTAAGAGAACGTGAGGAATCCGTGAAGAGGCACTTATGAGCTGCGGGGACGTGCGATATTCGGCGAGCAATGAAGCAAACGGAGGGCACGTCTGGAGGCAATCCGGTGCAGGCGCCGGGTCGGCGGCGAGTCGCCGCTGCGCTGTCAGGCGTTGCTGTCCTGCTCGCGGTTCTGGCGCTCGTGCTCTCCTACTTGGGCCGCTCGGTGCTCCGTCCCGGGCCGTTTGCCGACCGCGCAGTCGCGACGCTGCGCGACCCTGCGGTGCAGGCAGACCTGGCGGACCGGCTGACCGCAGCGGTGACGAGTTTGCGCGGTGGCGACCTGGTCGCCGTGCGCCCTGTGATTCGTTCGGTGGCCGGCGGGATCGTGGGCGGCGATGCATTTGCGGCGCTGTTTCGAGCGGCGGTGCTCGAGGCCCACGCTGCCGTGGTGCAGCGCAGCGGCGGTCGGTTCCTCCTCACCACGGGCGATCTTGGGGTCCTAGTGCAGGGCGTGCTCGAGCGGTTCGCGCCGACCGCTGCCAGGACAATCCCAAGCGATCGCGCGTCAACGCTGCTCACGCTCCGCCCGGGGAGGGGCGTGCTCGACCTCGTCCACCTCGCCAGACGTGTCTACACCGCAGCGTGGGTGCTGGCGGTGCTCGCGCTGCTGACCGCCGGCGCCGCTGGGATGATCTCACCCCAGCGACGACGCACGGCCTGGCTGCTTGGAGTCGGGTTGCTCGCCGGCGGCTTGACTGTCGTACTGCTGGTGACGGTTGGCACGGCGATCGCCGAGCAAGCAGCGCCCTCGGGTCTAGGCGCCGCAGCCGGAGCGGTTTGGGCCTCTTTCCTTGGAGGACTCCGCGTTCAAGCGCTGCTGCTAGCCGCCGCCGGCGCGATCTGCGCCGCTGTCGCCTGTGGACAGCTGCGACGCGTGGCCGGCATGACCGCATCGCGTCTTGCCGGGTCGCTGGCCCTTGTCGCCGCCGGCGCCCTGATCCTGTTGGAGCCTGGCGCTGCGCTCTCGGTTGCAGTCACCTCGGCCGGACTGTACGTGTTGTACCGAGGGGTCGCGGGAGCTCTCAGCGCGCTCGCGGGCCAGTCCCGTAAGCGATCGCCGGCGGCAGCGCAGGCGCCGAGGCGGTTGGGACGCTACGTGCCGGCGACGGTCGCCGTGATCGCAGCCGGCTGCCTTGTCGCGGTCATCGCCGCGGGGGGCGGAGATGAAGCACCAACGCTGACGCCGGTTACGTGCAACGGATATGCCGCGCTGTGCAACCGTTCGTTGAACGACGTCTCGCTGGCGGCGACACACAACTCGATGGCCTCGGTCACGGTTCCGCGCTGGCTGTTCGGACAGCAGGACGGGACGATCGAGGATCAGCTGAACCATGGGATCCGCGGCCTGCTGATCGACACCTATTACGGCTTTGCGCAGCCGGGCGGCGTGCGCACGGATCTCGAGAGTCTGCCGAAGCTCAAAACCGCCGAGCAGGAGCTTGGCGCTCCGGCGGTCAACGCCGCGTTGCGGATCCGCTCGCGCTTGGGGTCAGGCAGCGAAGGCATGCCGGGGATCTTCCTGTGCCACGGTTTCTGTGAGCTCGGAGCGGTGACGCTTGCCTCCGCGCTGGCCGACCTGCGGTCATTTCTCGTTTCCAACCCAGGCGAGGTGGTGGTCATCATCAATCAAGACGAGGGCGTCGCGCCAAGCGAGATCGAGCGCGCATTTGCGAAGGCAGGGCTCCTCGACCTTGTCTACCGCGGACCGCTGGGGCCGTTTCCGACGCTGCGAGCGATGATCGACTCAGACCAGCGACTCGTCGTGATGGCCGAGAACGACGCCGGTGCTGTTGCCTGGTACCACCTCGCGTACGAGCACGCTCTGCAGGAAACACCATTCAGATTCAAGGACGCCGCCGCACTGACCGACTCCGGCGCGTTGGCGGCGAGCTGCCAACCCAACCGGGGACCTGGCTCGGCGCCGCTATTTCTGCTCAACCACTGGGTCGATACCACACCGGCGCCTCGCCCGTCGCTCGCCGCGATCGTCAACGCGCGCGCCGTTCTACTCGCCCGCGCCCAGGCATGCCGGCGCATTCGCGGGCGGCTCCCAAACCTCGTCGCCGTCGATTTCTACAGACGCGGAGATGTCCTGGGCGTCGTCAACACATTGAACGGTGTCGGCGGATGAGCCATCCGGCTCGCCTGCGGCGAATTCCGCGCGAGCTGGTCGCTCTCTACTGGGATTCAGGCGTGGCCAACGACGTCCCATCGCTTGCCTGGTTCCTGTTGTCGTCGCTGCTGCCGCTGGCGCTGGGCGTGACGGCGCTCGCAGCGGTCTTTCTCGGGGACTATGGGCGCGCCCAGGAGCTGTCGGCGCGGATGGCGCAGGTCCTGCCCAAGGACGTTCACGATCAGGTGGTCGAGCTGATTCTCCGGACCAAGCAGCAATCGCCACTGTTGATCGCCGTCTCGATCATCGGCATGGTCTGGGTCAGCTCCGGAGCCGTCGGAGTTCTCGAACGCTGCCTGTTCCGCCTGCTCGAGCGCCCTGGATCCGGGTTCGTGCTCGGCAAGCTCCGTAACCTCGCGGTCGCCGCGGTGGTGACGGTGGTGATCGTGTTGATGGTGCTCGCCGCGTCTGCGGGAACAGGCGTCGTCCAGCGTCTCCAGATCGACTCGACAGTGCTCCGGCTCGCGATCCCGCTGGCTTCGCTCGCGGTGACCGTCCTGCTCTGCGGCGCCGTCTTCCGCGTGCTGGTCGGCCGTCGGCTGCGATGGCACGCGGCTTTGGCGGGCGGAATGATCAGCGGACTGATCCTCGATCTGACGCCGACCGCCGCGGGCTACTACTTGCGCTACGTTGCGGGGAAGACTCCGGTCGAACTGTTCTTGATGCTCACCGGCGTACTGGTGACCTGTTATCTCGCCGCGATCGGGCTGCTGATCGGCGCTGGAGTCGCCGCGCGGATCCAACTCCAGTCGAACATCAGCAGCACGTCGTCGGCGGCGAATGCGAGCGCATCCACGACGGGCATCTAAGCGCAAATTGGCGGAGTAGGATCGTGTGATGCTCACTGCTCGACGGCGGTGGCTTGCAGTCTGCGGCGCGTGGGTCTCGTGTGGAGCACCGGTCGCCGGTTGCGCCGGACTGTTCTCAAACGCGGGTAGCCACCGCGCCCGTACCAGCTCGGTGGCTGCGGGCGCGCCGGGGGGTGCGTCTGTGCGCGTCCCACCGGTCGCTGGGGTTAGCGCCGGCGGTTATGCCGGGTATGTGGTCCTTGGCGACGGGCATGTTTGGGCGTGGGGCGACGGTCTCGAGGGCCAGCTTGGGCGTGGTGGAGCGTCAGGCTTGCGGACCACGCCGGTCAAGGTCCCGGGGATCGCCAACGTCGTGGCGGTGACCGGCGGCGCGAACACGGCCTACGCGCTGCAGCGCGGCGGCCGCGTGTGGGCGTGGGGCGATGACGCTGAGGACGAGCTCGGCGATGCCGGCGGTCACGCAGGTAAGACGCCGGTTGAGGTGCATGTCCCTGGAAGGATCGTCTCGATCGCTGCAGGCATGTTCTCCGCCTATGCACTGCGTCGTGACGGGAAGGTCTGGGCCTGGGGTGAGAACTCCGTCGGCCAGCTGGGGAAAACTGGCGCGGAGGTCGCAAGCGGCACGCCGCGCCCGGTCGCCCGGCTCTCTGGCGTTGCGGCGGTGGCCGCCGGCGCTGGAGACGGGTATGCGCTGCGTCGCGACGGCCACGTCTGGGCTTGGGGGGAGGACAGCTTTGGGCAGCTGGGTACCGGCGGTTGCTCCGCGGCGCGGGCGATCAGGCCGGACGGCTCGCCCTGTCCGGCAGCCGGTGTCCCGGTGCAGGTACAGGGTCTCGGCGTCGTGACGGCGATCGCGGCCGGCGCAAACACCGGCTATGCGCTCCGCCGGGACGGGACCGTGTGGGCGTGGGGAGACAACAGCTTCGGCGCGCTGGGCGCCGGCACCCGGCGCTCCTCCACGCAGCGCCCGGTGCGCGTCGCCGGCCTGGAGCATGTCGCCGCAATCGCTGCGGGTTCGAATACCGGATACGCGGTGCTGCGTGACGGAAGCGTGCGCGCGTGGGGGAGAGGCACCGACGGAGAACTCGGGGACGGGCACTTCAGCGACCGGGGTGTGCCGGGACGCGTGCTCGGACTCGCCGGCACCGCTCAGGTGACCGGAGGCGGCGCGATGGGCTACGCGCTGGACCGACGGGGACGGGTGTGGGCGTGGGGCAGTGGCTTCTACGGGCAGCTCGGTAACGGGCAAAGGCTGACGCTTTCCCAGCCGACACTCGTGTTGAAGATCTCTCGTTTGGCCGCGTCGCTCTGATCAAGCCGGGCACCCCGTCGGCCGGGGTCGTGATGTTGCTGACGGCCGGCTGGAGACTCATGGCCGCTAGGTTATGGCCGCTAGGGACCTTATGCCGCGATCGCGGGCAAGCCCACCCCGATGACCTTCAACCGGCGCGACAGCGCCGTGAACGCGAATTCGTTCATCGACTGGCTTGAGTAGCCGAGGTATTCGTATTCGTCGCCGAGCTGGAATCCGGGTGGGACGAGCACGCCGGCGGCCGCGGGCAATGTCTCCGCCAGCTTGTCCTGGATTCGCCGAGCGAGTTCCGGATCGCGCGCTTTCTGCTGTAGGAACCAGGTCCCGTAAGCGACGTGCCGGTGCTCATCCTGCGAGATCAGGTTGAAGGCCTTCAGGTGCCCTGGAAGGATGCCGCGCTGCTCCATGTTGCTCGTCTGAAAGTACTGACCGGTCAGCGCCAGCGTGCCCTCGATCACCATGTGGTACAGGGTCACGAAGTCGACCTTTGCCGCGATATCGCCGGGGTCGGACAGCAGCGCCTGGTGTGCATCGACAAGATAACCGTCGAATAGCTTGAAGTAGTCCGCTGTAAGGTCACGGCGCGCTCGCTCGAGGCGGTCCTCGAAGCTGCCGTCGTAACGGAACACCTCCTCGTACAGCCGATTGAAGTGCTGCGCGTGCCGCGCCTCGTCGACCTGCTGAGTGATCAGGAAGGCCTCCTCGTGCTTATCCTCTGCCGCCAGCACGAGCCCGGAGAACTGGTTGGTGACGCGTTCCTCGCCGACGAAGAACGCCGACAGCCCCCATGCCATTTCCTCGCGCAGATCCTCCTGCATCGTGTCCCAGTCACGGCGGTCCTGGGCAAGATCGATCTGATGTGAAACCCAGTTCTGGCGTTCCCACAGTCGATACAGCTGCAGCGGCGTCATCAGCTTCACCTCCGGCAGCTTCGACTCGTCGGTGATCGTCGCAACGTCACCTTGAACGGTCAAGTCGAGCAAGCTGGTCATCACGGCCTCCTTAGGGTCCGTCTTATCGGGGGAGCTCAGCGCCGCTGACTCTAATCAACCGTGCGTCGACGACAGAGCCCTCGATGATGCTCATCGCAGAACGGTGACCGGCAATTCGGCGGCGATGCGGGTTCCTTCGTTGGGCTCGCTGTCGATGCTGAGCTTCCCGCCGGTCGCCTCGATCCGGTCGCGCAGGCCTTGCAGCCCAGAGCCGTCGCGCTCCACCGCGCCGCCGACGCCGTCGTCGGCCACCTCCAGCAGCAGCAGCCTGCGCTTGAATCGGGCGCGGACTCGCACGATCGACGCTTGCGAATGCTTCTGGGCGTTGGTGATCGCTTCAAGAATGACGTAGTAGGCGGTCGCCTCGGAGGTCTCATCGAGCCGCTCCTTGGCGATCTCGACCAGCTTGATCGGGAACGTTGAGCGGTCGGCGACCGCTTTGATCGCCTTCGCAAGTCCGAAGTCGCGCAGCACTGCCGGATGTACCCCGCGGGAGAACTCCCGCAGCTCGTTGATCGCGCCCAGCACATCGGCTTCCACAGCATCGAGCAGCATCGCGGTGCGCTCATCGTGCTCGTGTGCCTGCTCGGCGGCCCGAGTCAGGCGGGCAGCGAGCACAACGAGTCGATGCTGGGCACCGTCGTGTAGGTCGCGCTCGAGCCGGCGGCGTACCTCATCAGACGCTGCGACCAGGCGCGCGCGAGATGCCCGCACGTTCTCAGCGAGCTGTTCGCGTTCGCTGACCAGCGCGGCGATCGAGAGCGCCGACAGCGAAACGATCGCGATGAACACCTGCGTGTTCAGCAGGCGGCTGTCGATCGCGCCGACCGCGAACGGGCCCGATTGGTGGGTGGTGCCCCAGATCGCGCAGCCCGCGATGATCGTGACCGCGAGCGTGGCCCCGCGCGGACCGAAGCGCAGCGCCGCCCAGATCAGCGCCGGAAACACAATCGATCCCGTCATGCCGGTCTCGAGCGCCGCGAGCGCGCTCAGACCGGCGACCGCCGCCATCGTCAGCGACGCTTCAAGCGGTCGCGAGACTGGCCACTGCAGCCGCGGAGGTCGCGACCACGCCAGCGCAAGCGGGAGCACGATCAGGGCGCCGCACATGTCGCCCAACCACCACGTCCGCCACACATACGGCAGCGAGCGCGCGGTAATGACCCCGCCCAACCACGACGACAACGGACCAATGACGGCACTGACCAGCGTTCCCGCCGCGATTGCCGCGAGTACACCACCCACGCCTCGGAGCGTCCCGAGCGGGTCGGTGCGTCGCAGGAAACGGCGCAACAGCAGCGTTGCGACGAGCACCTCCGCAAGGTTGCCGAGGCTCTGGGCCAGCGCGGATCCGAGCGGCAGCGTCGAATAGTTGTTCACCAGCAGATCGCCGAGCACCACGCCCGGCCACAGGGCTGCGCCTCGGAGATAGAGGAAGGCGATGCCGACACCAACCGGCAGCCACACGATCGCGGCGACCGGGCCTGAGAACTCGAACGCGTACCCGACATGAGCCGCCGCGTAGTACGCGACGATGAGCACGGCCAGATCCCGTACGTACCGGAGGTGCTGCGCATCTCGCCGCCACGTCTCAAAGAGGCGCACGGCCTCCACGCGGACGGCGATCGACGACGTCCGAGAAACGGCATGCCCAGCACTTGATTGCGCCCGCATCAGACGCAAGCTCTACACGAGCCGGCCAAAACCTTCAAGAGGACGGTCGGGGTTGTACGAGATTCATCTCCGCGCATACAGCCGGAACTGCCTCGCAAGCCAGGGTGTGCGACCAGGCGCTACCCGCAAGAGCTCCCGGAGCTAGCCCGCCTCCTCCCTGAGATCGAGACCCCGGTCCAGATCATTGCCGGCCGTCGCGACAGAGTAGCCCCGCTCGCCAACGCCGAGTTTCTGAAAGAGCGCCTCCCCAACAGCAAGCTCGTGATCGTCGACGCGGGCCATTTCACCTGGGAAGAAGCAGCCGACGAGTATGCGGCGATCGTCGGGTCCGTGGTGCCGGGTACTCGGTTGTGGCGACCGCGCGCTCGATCGCTCCGGCCGACGAACGCGGCTTGCTCACAGTGCCGGGTGACATCGCGGAAGCGCAGACAGCTCAGCGCGTGGTCAAGCATGCGCTCGATCGGTTCGGACGGATCGACAGCCTGGTCAACAACGCGGGCATCTTCATCGGCAAGCCGTTCACCGAGTACACGCCCGACGATTATGCCGCGATGATCGCCGTGAACCTGGGCGGCTTCTTCCACATCACCCAGCGTGTCATCCGCCAGATGGTCACTCAGGGCAGCGGCCACATCGTCAACATCACCACCAGCCTCATCGACCAACCCAACAGCGAGCGACCGTCCGCGCTGACGTCACTCACGAAGGGTGGACTGGCTGCCGCGACCCGCTCGCTGGCAATTGAATACGCGTCGCGCGGCTTACGGGTCAATGCGGTCGCACCCGGAGTCATCAAGACCCCGGCACACGACCCGAAATCGTATGAGGGCCTGGCCGCCCTCCATCCCCTCGGGCGTGTCGGCGAGATCAGCGACATCGTCGACGCGATCCTCTATCTCGAACGGGCCACGTTCGTAACCGGCGAGACGCTGCACATCGACGGCGGTCAGGCCGCTGGACACTAAGGGCACGCGGCGTGGCGATTGCGCACGGACGTTCAGCTGTCTTTCACCTCCGCGACAACGAGCTCGGGTAGGTGGGCGCCGGTGTGCGCGGCGACCAGCTCCCGGAAACGCCGCTCGTCGAACGGCGAAGCGAACGCGTGACGGGGGATCAACACGAATCCACGCCGCTTTGCCTGCAGCATGTAGACATCGCCGACGAGACGGACCCTCCGCCAGAATGTCCAGTCCGATCTTGTGCTCGCGTTTGTCCATTCAGCAACGATGCCTGCGTCAGAGAGGTTGACCGCCTGCTCTGCTCGTATCTCGCGGTTGCGCTGCCAGACGATCCGTGGTGCGAGTACCCAGATCCCGGCCGCGTACACAACGGCGTACAGGACCCCGAAGATCAGCAACCCCGGATCTGAATCGAGGATGCCGAGGACGCCGAAGAAGACACCGAGACTGACGAAGATCCAATGCTGCCAGCGCCGTGCCTGCACGTGCCGGTGGCACGAGGTGAATTCCGATCGGGTCAGCGTGAACCGGACGTTTACCACGAGGAGGATTCCTTTCGCCCAACAAGCCGTCAGTCGTCTAATGTCCGACGCTCACTGATCGCGGAACCTTTCCCGCAGCCCCAAGTCGCCCGGGATCATCGATACTAAGCACACGGGACGAACGAAGTGTCTCGGGAGATGACTCTCGTCTGGCAGTACGACACAGATCGATGACACCTGACAAGGGCCCGACTGACCTGTCGTTGGCGCGGATCGCGGCCGCCGCCGACCAAATCGACCCGGTATTCCTGCGAACACCTCAATTCGTGAGCGGGAAGCTCTCCGCCGCGCTCGATCGCGAGGTCGTGATCAAGGACGAGACGCAGACGCCGATCGGCAGCTTCAAGGGACGCGGGGCATGTGTCCTGGCCGAGCGGCTCGACCCTGCGCGGACGTGGGTGTGCTCGACCGCGGGGAACTTCGGTCAGGGTCTGGCGTATGCGGCACGCGCACGCGACGCCGCCGTCCACGCGTTCGTGTCGCCCGCGGTCGCGGCGGACAAGGTCGCACGGATGCGCGCGCTCGGCGCTTGCGTGCAGACATCGGCGCGGCCGGAGTCGGCCGCGAGCGAGTACGCATCGGCGAGCCACGACAGGCTGCTCGTCGTCGACGGACTCCACCCCGAGATGGCCGAAGGCGCCGGCACGATCGGGCTCGAGTTGGAGGCCGCAGGGTCGTTCGACCTCGCGGTCGTGCAGATCGGCGATGGCGCCCTGATCTCCGGTGTCGCGCGCTGGCTGAAGGCCACGGCACCCGGCACGCGGATCGTCGGCGTCTGCGCGCGTGGGGCGCCGGCGATGGCTCGGAGCTTTGCCGCCGGCCGCGTGATCTCCACCGAGACCACCGACACGATCGCGACAGCGCTTGCGATCTCCGAACCGGTCCCCGAATCGCTCGCACGCCTCACCGTGCTTGTCGACGGAATCGTGCTTGTCGACGACGACGACCTCCGCTCGGCCGGGCAGCTGATCGTCGAGTCGCTCGGCGTGCTGGTAGAACCAGCAGGCGCGGCGGGCATTGCCGCGCTCAGGCGCCACCACGGGCAATTGCCGGCTGGCCGTACCGCCGTTCTGCTCACCGGTGCCGGCGCGAGCTAGTGCTGCGGTGAACGCGGCCCCTGCTTCAGGCACCCAGGACGGGGGCGACGTGCGATGATCGCCCGCAGCCGGTCAATTTGCCGCGACTACTACTCGGAGGCGAGCAGATGATCATCATGTTTACGGCCCGACGGCTGAAGCCGGGAGCGTGGGAGCAGTTCCGCCGTGCTTGGGATCCCGGAGAGGAACGGCCGCCGGGATTTCAGCGCGCGTACCACGCACGCAACATTCGCGACGAGGACGAGGTCATATCGTTCGGCTTGTTCGACATGGCCATGGATGACTACCGCCGCTGGCGCGCCGAAGCTGACGCGCAGGAGATCCAGCGGGTGGATCGTGTCTCAGCGTTCGTCGAGAACGAGCACGTGTCAGGCGTGTACGAGGTGATCGACGAGGTCGAGTAACTCGAGGCCCGGCATGGGCTTCTTCGGACGCCGCGGCGAGCAGGATTCCGCCCGGTCCGATTCGCTGGCGCGGATCGAGGCTGGCGGGGTCCCGCCGCGGGCCGCGGAACGGCTGCAGGCGCTTGCGGCTGATGGCTCGCTTTTCACAAGTGGGCTTTCGGTGAACGAGTTCGCGTTGCTGGACCGGCTCGGACCGCGGCCGCTGGCGCAGGTGATGGGCGCAAGCGTGGTGAGGCCCGGCTGGCAGTACCTCCCGGCGCTTGCGCCGGGAGAGAACGTGATGATTGGTCCGTGGTACTCGGCGACCAGCACGGCCGGAGCGTGGCGCAATCCATATACGGAGCCGTCGCTGAGCCAGGTTCGCAACTACCAGTGGCGCACGCCGGTGGTGTGCGAGCTTGATGTCCGCACTGACGCTTGGAGCATGGCGCGGCGTCGGGCGCTTGACCGTCTGCGTGAGGAGGCGCTGCAGGTTGGTGCTGACGCCGTCGTCGGGGTCCACCTGCATCGAGGTGGCCACGACCTCGGCAAGGGAACGATCGAGTACATCGTGAGCGGGACCGCGATTGCGCTTCCGAATGCTGCCGCGAGCGCGTCGCCAACGCTCAGCGGCGTCTCGGTCCAGGACTACTGGCGGCTGCTCGAGGCTTCTCACGAGCCGGTCGGATTCGTTGCGACGACAGCGGTTCTGTTCGCCTCGCCGCCGCGCGCGACGCGCCTTCGGCGTGTGAAGAGCAGGTCACAGAACCAGGAGTTGGAGGAAATCAGCCGGGCATTCAATGCCGCTCGCGAGACGATTCGGGCAACCCTGCGCGGTCAGATCGCCGATGCTCACGGCGATGGAGCCGTCGGCGTGGAGTTCTCGCATTCAGTTCACCGCGAGAAGCTCGCCCTCGAATCCACGCTCCAATCAGGGATGCCTCGGGGGTGGCACAGGGGCCGGCTCGGGCTGCCCTACTTCGTCTCCGGGCACAGCGACTTCGAGCGCCGTGGATGGGTGATCACGATGCATGCCGCCGGCACTGCAATTCGTCGCCGGCAGGGGCCGCAACAGGGACGGGTGAAGACGACGATTCGGCTGGGAGCCATGTGACCGACTACGACCCCAAATCACTTGAGGGCATCCCAGAGTCCGGACGTGAGCGCCTTGAGCAGAACCGTGAGGGGCTCTACACGTCGGATCTGAGCGTGAACGAGTTCCTGCTCGTGACGCAAGCCGGCTTTGATCCCGTCGGACTGGTGGTCGGCAGCTCAATCTTTCACATCGGCTTCCAGGTCGCAGGCCCGACGACCAGCCGCGAACTCGATGTTCTCTCGCAGGCGATGTACAGCGCGCGCCATCTCGCAATGACCAGAATGGAAGAGGAAGCAGACGTACTGGGAGCCGACGGGATTGTCGGCGTCCGGTTGGACATCGGCCGCTACGAATGGGGACCCAACATGGCGGAGTTCATCGCCATCGGCACCGCCGTCAAGCACTGCGACGGCGTCCTTCACAGAGCTCCCAACGGAAGGCCGTTCCAGAGTGACCTATCCGGACAGGAGTTCTGGACTCTGCTGCACACCGGGCGTCGGCCGGTCGGAATGGTGATGGGGAGTTGCGTCTATCACGTCGGTCGGCGCGGACCTCTACGGACGATCGCCCAGACAGGACGAAACGTCGAGCTTCCAAACTTCACACAGGCCCTGTACGAAGCGCGCGAGCTGGCGATGCAGCGGATGCAGACCGAGGCGCAGGAGCTGGGCGCAGAGGGGATCGTGGGCGTCTCGCTCTCGGAGAAGAGTCACGGCTGGGGCAGTCATGTGATCGAGTTCTTCGCGCTCGGCACCGCAATCGTCCCGAGCGATTCGAAATCAACGATCGAGGCGCCGGTTCCCGTGCTCGACCTCAACGATCCCCGCTAGCGGGCAGCTTCTCGTGGAGCGGCGGCGGTTTGGACGTACGGGATGGGAGGTTCCGGTCGTTGGCCTGGGGACATGGCAAACTTTCGACGTTCCTCCGGGCGGAGAACGGGCCGCGAGCGAGGTCGTCGAGACGCTGTGGGAGGGAGGAGCGCGGTTCTTTGACTCCTCGCCGATGTACGGACGCGCCGAGGGTGTGCTTGGCAGAGCGCTCGCTGATCGACGGGCCGAGGCGCTGCTCGCCACGAAGATCTGGACGAGTTCGATGCCCGAGGCAAGGAGCCAGTTCGAGGACCAGCTTGAGTTCTTCGGCGGTCGCGTCGACTTGGAGCAGGTGCACAACCTCGTCGGCTGGAGAACGCATCTTGACTGGCTCGAGGAGGAGCGTTCAGCAGGGCGAATTGGGTTTCTCGGCGCCACCCACTATGCGGCGAGCGCGTTCGATGAGCTGGAGACCGTCATGCGCACCGGACGCATCGACGCGATCCAGGTGCCGTACAGCCCGCTTGAGCGCCACGCGGAGCGGCGGATCCTGCCGCTCGCCGCCGAAATGGATCTCGGTGTCATCGCGATGCGGCCGCTTGGTGGTGGCTCGCTGGCCAAGCGATTTGAGGCGAGCGAGCTGTTGAAGTGGACGCTGGCCGACGAGCGCGTCCATGTCGCGATCCCAGCGACCTCCAGCGTGGCGCACGCTCGGGCCAACACCGCGGCCGGCCGGCCTCCGTGGCCGTCGCCGGGGCAACGACAGGAGCTTGTCAGTCTTGCCTCGGGCTAGTGGCGGACCTAAGCCTCAGCCCGTATGCGAGCTCGCCGTGATCATCTAGCGTGGTAGCGACATGCAACCGCAAATTCGCGAGGCAGCAGTGGGCGACGCATCGGTGTTCGACCGGGTCCCGGCACCCGGGCTGGTACTCGTCGGGATCACGTCCGTGCAAGTGGGGGCCGCGTTCGCGACGAGGCTGTTCGCCCACCTCGGTCCCGCCGGCACAGCGCTGCTGCGGGTTCTGTTTGCCGCGGTCGTGCTGTGCGCAATCTGGCGGCCGAGGCCCCGGGCTCATACCGTGCACGAGCTTCGCCTCGCGGCGCTGTTCGGTCTTTCGCTGGCGGCGATGAACCTGAGCTTCTACGAAGCGCTTGACCGGATCCACCTCGGGATCGCAGTGACGCTCGAGTTCGTGGGGCCGCTGGGAGTCGCGCTGGCCGGCTCTCGAAGCCGCCTGGACGTCGTCTGGGCGCTGCTCGCCGCGGGTGGCGTCGCCCTGCTCGGCGGGTTTGGCACGCCCGATCTGACCGGCATGCTGTTCGCGCTCGCGGCCGGCGGCTTCTGGGCCGCCTACATTCTCCTGAACGCACGCGTCGGACGGGCCTTCCGCGGTGGCGGCGGGCTGGCGATGGCGATGGTCGTCGGTTCGGTGCCACTGATCCCATTCGGCATCGCCGACGCGGGCACCGGGCTACTGCACCCGGAGTGGCTTGCTGCTGGCTTCGCGGTGGCGATGCTGAGCTCCGTGATCCCGTATTCGCTGGAGTTAGAGGCTCTGCGCCGGATCCGTCCGCAGCTCTTCGGCGTGCTCATGAGCCTCGAGCCCGCAATGGCGGCGCTCGCCGGCCTGGTCCTGATTGGCCAGGGCCTGAGCGCACTGGACGTCGTCGCGATCACGCTCGTGGTCGCCGCCAGCGCCGGTGCGACGCTCGGCACCCGGGGCCCGGCTCTGGTGGACGCCTGACCGGCGCGCGGCGCGCGTCGTGGGGCGGTGTGGCGAGGAGCCTCAGAAAGCTAGAAATTAGTCGCAAGTTTCTATACCGTGGCGGAGGAGTGGGACAAGTCAACTTCCGCCTCAGCGAGGAAGACGAGAATCTGATGCGCGAGCTAGCGGCCGATCGCGGCGTCGGTCTGACCGAACTCGTCCGCGGACTCGTCGCCCAAGCGCGATCCGAGCATGGCCTCACGCGGGCTGCGCAACGCGAGTTCATCGCGGGCCTCACAGAGAAATACGGCGCGCGCGAGCTTGAGGTCCAGGTGCAACCGATTCCACTCAAGAGAGCGATCGGGGTCGGCGCTGCGATCGTCACAACGCCGGGCAAGCGGACTTGGCTGCGCCCCGATGAAATCACGGTGACCGCGACCGCAGACAAAGAAACGGGCAGGTTGCACGTCTGCATCGGCGCGCCGGACAGCGATGCCCAATTCTTTCTCGCCGACGTTGACCTCAGGCATGCGGCTGCGGTCCGCGTCAAGCTCGCCGATCTCCACCCCGATGCGGCGCGCTCAGGTCGGCGAAAGCGCCGCAACACGCGCGCATAGCAGGCGCGAGAGGATCGTCGTTCAGCTCGGCGCTTGGGCGAGTGTCTGAGCCTTGACGACGTCCGCGTAGCCGTCTGCCAGCGCTGCCAGGAAGGCGGCGTGAACGTGCTCGCCGGGGACGGCGACACCATCGTAGGCGAGGTCTGGCGCCGCGCAGGCGTCGCCCACCACAGTGACCTCAAATCCGAGGTCGACCGCTGCACGCACGGTCGCGTCGACACACATCGAGGTCATCATCCCTGCCACGACGAGCTGGTCGATCTCGTCGGCACGCAGACGCTGTTCGAGGTCGGTGCCGACGAATGCGTTGGGCTGCTCCTTGACGATCACCGGCTCACCGTCGGCCGGCGCTACGCGCTCGTCATGCGCGACGCCAGGGGTGCCGGGGCGCAGGTACTCGGCGTCAGGAGCGTCCCATAGGTGCTGGACGTGGAGCACCGGGGTGCCGTCACGGCGAAAGCGCGCGAGTACCGATGCCGCCGCTTGCGCCGCCGCGTCGCTGCCCACGAGCGGGTAAGCCCCGCCGGGGAAATAGTCCCGCTGTACGTCGATGATCAAGAACGCACACGGCATCGTCAATCAGGAGTAGGCCTGGGGATGGCGATCCGCCCACGCCAGCGCGAGCTCGAGCTGCGCCGCCACTCGCAACAGGACCGCCTCGTCCGGCGCGAGCAGCTGCACACCAACGGGCAAGCCATCGACCTCGCCAAGCGGTAACGAGATCGCCGCCCAGCCGGTTGCATTGGCCACCGCGGTCCAGCCCGTGGTTGCGAACTCGACGTCAAAGAACGCGTCGACGGTGCCACGTGAGGCCGATAGCGATCCCGGCTTCGGGGGCAGCACGTTGAGCGTCGGGCATAGGACGACGTCGGCTGACTCGAACGCGAGCGCAGCCCGACGCGCTTGGGCGTGGAGCTCGTCGACCGCGATCGCGTGATCGACCGCGCTCAGCGCGAGTCCCTCTCGCGACATGTCCCACGTGACCGGGTCGAGCTCGTCGGGCTGCGGGTCGCGACCGAAATAGCTGCGCAGCCATCCGAACGTCACGGCGTTGTCGACGGCATGGATCACCGAGATCGAGCGGCGCACGACCTCAGGATCAAATTGGGCGACCCCCGGCTCGACGTGGTGACCGAGCTCCTCCAGCGTCCGCGCGGCCCGGTCGGCGACGGCCTGGACCCGCTCGTCTACGTGGCCGGGAAATGGTGGGCGCTCGGCGTGCATCACCCGCAACCGACCGGGATCGGCGCCGACCTCCTCCACAAATGGTCGTGTCGGTGGCGGGGCGCTATAGGGATCTCCGGGGGCAGTCCCGGCGACCACGTCGAGCAGCAGTGCGCTGTCGCGCACGGTCCGCGTCAGTGCGTGCTTGTTGACCAGGCCATCGAGCGCTTGCCCGGCTGCCGGCGCGAGCGAGCTGCGTCCTCGGCGTGGCTTTAGCCCAACGAGACCGCAGCACGAGGACGGCATCCGGATCGAGCCGGTGCCGTCTCCGCCCGATGCCGCGCCGACAAGACCGGCCGCCACCGCGGCGGCCGAGCCGCCACTGGATCCGCCGGGCGAGACATCCGCATTCCACGGGTTCAGCGTCGGCCCGAACAGCGACGGCTCGGTCGCACAGTGATTGCCGAACTCCGGCGTGTTTGTGCGCCCGCAGATGATCAGGCCGGCGGCGCGATAGCGTTCAACGCTCCAGGCGGTCTCCTCGGCGACGTGGTCGCGCAGAGCCCGGGAGCCCATCCGCTCAGGTAAACCGGCCTGGGGCTCGGCAAGGTCCTTGAGCAGAAACGGCACTCCTGCCAGCGGACCATCCCCGAGCGGCCCGGTAGCAGCTTCGCGTGCGGCTTCAAACTGCTCGTGCACGAGCACGTTCAGCTCGCGCGCCCCCTCGAGCCGCGCGATCGCCGCGTCGACGAGCTCGAGCGCCGAAACCTCCCGGCTGCGCACCAGCGCAGCCTGCTCAGTCACGTCCTTTCCCATCAGTTCGGTCGCCGACATGGGGCATCACTGTAAAGCCAAGGGCAAGCGCGATGTCCGTCGCGGCCACCGCGAGCGTCCGTAGTAGCCGCGAACTGTCGCAGCCCCGGGGTTTGTCGTCGGCGGGCGTGGAAGGACTCACTCGCAGCCGGGACTGAGCACGACTGCCATCGCCCGGCGCGCGCGGTGCAGCGAGCGGAGATCGCGGTGGAGCTGGTAGTCGCAATTCGCCCCGACTGCCAACGCATTGATAGTGAAGGCGACGTCCTTTGGGTCGGTCTCTGGCGCTAGTTCTCCGTTCTCGATCGCGGTCTTGGCCTCGCGCTCGAGGACGCGGACCCACGTGCGCATGACGCTTTTGACTGCCTCGTTGACGGGCCCCGGCCGAGCATCGAACTCGACCGACGCGGTGGTCAGGAAGCAGCCTCCCGGGAAGGGCGGGCGGCCCAGGTAGTCGATCCAGGCATCGCAGATCGCGTTCAGGCGTCGCAGCCCTCTGGGCTGCGACGCCGCGGGGTCGTACACGGTTTGGCGGAAGATCTCGACGGCGAGTTCGAGGGCGGCGAGTTGGAGTTGCTGCTTGGACCCGAAGCGGCCAACCAGTCCGCTCTTGCTCATCGCGAGCGTATCGGCGAGGCGCCCGATCGTCAGGCCCTCAAGCCCGACGACCGATGCAAGCTGCACAGCGGTGTCGAGCGTCGCAGCGCGCGAGCCTGCGACCTCGGAGGCGGTGCGGCGAGCCATGACGAGAGTCTAGTTAACAGAACGAACGATCGTTTCATATATATTGCGGACGATCGTTCTGTTTAGAATGACTAGCGACGGAGGGTGCATATGAAGATCCGGTGGCTCGGCTGGGCCGGCGTCGAAGTCGAGGAGCACGGCGAGCGTGTCGTCGTCGATCCCCTCGCCGATGCCGCGGCGGTGTTCGCTGCCCTCGGCGAGAAGGCAGCGAAGATTCTGCTGCCCGAGGTGGTCTCGCCACGGCCGGGGGCGCTGGCGGGCCTCGTCACGCATCTGCACCGCGACCATGCAGATGCAGCAGCGCTGACGGCCGCCCTCTCCGCGGAGGCCGCCGTGCACGAGCCGATCGCGTATGGCGGTGCCGGCCGCGAACAGCTCGCGATCACGCAGGCCGATCACGAGCTCAGCGCGTCGGGCCTGACGCGAAGGCCGGTGGCGCCGTGGACGCGCGTGCGCGCGGAGTCGTTCACCCTCACGGCACTCCCAGCTGTGGATGGAACGGGAGATCCTCAGGTGTCCTGGTTGATCGAAGCCGCCGGCAAGCGAGTGCTCCATCTCGGTGACACGATGTTCCACGGCTGGTGGTGGCGCATCAGCGAGCGGTTCGGCGCGCCCGATGTAGTGCTCGCCCCGATCAACGGAGCCCGCCTTACACTCCCACACCGCCGCCCCGCGAGCCCGCTGCCAGCCGCGATGGACCCCGAGCAGGCCGCTTTGGCCGCCTACCTGCTGCAGGCCGCCCGCCTCGTGCCGATCCACTACGGCGGCTACGAGCTGACCGGTCTTTACGAGCCGGTGCCCGACGCGCTTGAGCGAGTGAGCTCGGCAAGCGACCGGGTGCTGGTGGTCGAACCCGGAGAGTCCTTCGAGATCTAGCCGTTGCCTACCCTTGCGGTCGCTCCGACAGGATTGACCGACCGCGGCGTTGCCCGTGCGCACGGTCTGTGAGCGCCGACAGCTGATCAGCTGGTCGATGAGGCAATCTGGGCCACGTGCTCACGCGGCGCGATCTCCGTCGGGCTCCGCGAGGCTACCCACGCGGCCGCGTCATCGAGCGCGGTGGATGGGTCAAACGCAGAGCCGGCCTCCACCAGCCGACCGAGATCTGTGATCCCGAGAACCGCCATCGTCTCCTCGCGCAACACCTCCTCTGGCGACCAGCTCGCGTCGAATTCGGTGCGGATGCGCTCCGCAAGCGCCAGCCAGCGGCCAGCGCCTGCGGGATCGACCCCAGCGGCATAGCGGGCGACGAACCACAGCGCGGCGACGGCAACCGAATGGACGCCGTGGCCGCCGGCGACGCTCGATGACCTCAGCGAGCTCTGGCTGCGCGATCTCCCGATTGACCGCCGATTCGGCGAGCAGCCGCGCCTCCGACGCGCACACGAGCATGTAGTCGTGGCCGATCTCAGCCGCCCGCTCCATGCTCGAGCAGGCGTATTCGTATGCCTGTTCGAAGCGGCCGTCGATGTACGCCTCGCCCCACAGCGAGTAATCGACCCAACCGAGGACTCGGGGGCTTGCCCCGTGGTCGATCAGAGAGAGCAGCGCCGGTCGTAGCCGGCGCATCTCCTCGCGGTCGCGCGCATTGATCGCTTCGGCGAAAAGTTGCGTGGTGGCCACGCCAAGCGCCTCCTGGTCGCCCAGCTCGGCTGCACGCTCGGCGAAACGTCGCTGCCATTTTGCCGCCGGGTCCTCGAGCGCGGCCACGATTCGCAGCAGCGCCATCTCCTGGTCGCCCGGGATCGAAAAACGATCGAGCAGACGCTCGGCCAGCTCGCCACTTTCTTGCCGGAGGTTGCCCGCGATCCACAGGGGCCGCAGGCCGAGCGCCAATGCGGTGGCTGTTCCCTGATCTCCCTCGTGGACCGCGTCGGCGAAGGCCGCCCGCAGGTTCGCGTGATCGGCGCGCAACGGGAGCGATAGCTCGCCGGCCGCGGCCCCGGCGTCAAACGCCGCGCTGACCGGAGCGACAAGCTCGGCGAAATATCGCCTGTGACGGGCGTGGACGTCTGAGGCCTCCCCGGCACCATGGCATTCCTCGATCGCGAAGGCGCGCACCAGGTCGAGGAGCTCGAAGCGGCCGGCGTCCGCCTGGCGCCGGACGAGGCTCGCCTCTCGGAGCTCCGACAGCTCCGTCCCGAGCGTCTGTCCCAGCACCGCCTCGAGCGCGGCCGGCGTGAACCCTCCGAGAAACACTCCAGCACCGCGCAACAGCGCCTGCGCGGAGGCAGTGAGCAACTCGTAGCTCCAGGCGATCGTCGCGTGGAGCGTTTGCTGGCGGTCCGGCAAGTCGCGCAACGCCCGCTCCCCGATCGAGAGCGGCCGAGATAGCTGTTCGTGAATCTGCGCTGGGGTCAGCAGATGGCAGCGGGACGCAGCAAGCTCGATCGCCAACGGCAACCCGTCCAGTGCCCGGCAGATGGCCGCCACGGTCCGGTGGCCGGCCAGGTCGAACCGCAGTTCCGGGTCGACCGCGAGCGCTCGATCCACGAACAGCTCAACCGCCGGGCTCTCGTGTGATCTCATCCTCGGATCCTCCCGCGGGAAGTCCGAGCGGCACGACGGCGAACACTCGCTCACCCCTGATTCGCAACGCTGTCCGGCTCGAGATCAGCACCTGTATCCGTGGGCCCAGCTCGATCAGCTCAGAGACCAATACCGCGGCCGGGAGCAGATGCTCGAAGTTGTCGATGACCAGCAGCAGCTCCCGGTCCCGTAGATAGCGCCCAAGACCGTCGGCTCCGAGCCCCTCGGTCCCGTCACGCTGCCCCAAGGCGCCGGCGATCTCGGCGGCGACCAGCGCCGGATCAGTCAACCGCTCGAGCCGCACCAAGACGGCGCCGTCCCGGTGCTCAGCCTCGAGACGCCGCGCGAGCTCGAGGCATAGGCGCGTCTTGCCGACACCGCCGGCACCGATCAGCGTCACGACGCGCACATGCGGGTCCGAGAGCAATCCCTGCAGCACAGCCAGCTCCGGCTCGCGCCCGATCAGCTTCGTCACCGCTCCGGGCAGGCTCGAGACCGGCGGCCTCGGTGCGGGTGCCGGCGGATCGCCGGCAATGTCTGCGCCGGCGGCATCGTCCACCGCCGACGCGAGCAGCAAGGAGGCGTCACGTTCGAGCATCCGCGCGTGCAACCGCACGAGCTGCTCACCGGGCTCCAATCCGAGCTCCGCCGCGAACCCGCGCCGCGCGCGGGAAACGCGTCGAGCGCGTCCGCCTGGCGCCCCGATCTGTACAGCGCGAGCATCAGCGCACCCCACAAACGCTCCTCGAACGGTTGCGCCGACAGGAGCGACTCGAGTTCGGCCACGAGCTCACCGGCCGCACCGGCGGCGAGGTCAGCTTCGATCCGAAGCAACAGCGCCTGAAGCAGCTTCTCCTCGAGAGCCCGGCGCCACTGGGCGACGCTTCCCTCGCAGGCGACGTCGCAGAGCGGCTCGCCGCGGTGCAGCGCGAGGGCCTGACCGAGCAGCGCCCGCGCCTGACCGGGATCCGATCTGGCCTGGTCCACCAATGCGTCGAACCGCTGGCAGTCGAGCTCGAAGTTCCCGGCGCGCAGCGAGTACCCGGCGGCCTCGCGTAGGACGAGGTCGCCGAGCAGGTCCCGGAGCTTTGACAAGTGAACGTGCAACGCCGAGACCGCACTCGCCGGCGGACGCTCCCCCCACAGCTCATCGATCAAGCGATCACGCGAGAGTGGAACTCCGCCGGCTCATCAAGAGCAACGCAAGTAGCGAACGCTGCCGTCCGCTTGGGAGCGGAACCGATAGCCCGTCGCGCTCCAGGATGAGCGGTCCCAGAACCCCGAATCGACGAACGCCTTCGGCCACGGATCGGAGCGTACAGCCAGGCTCCCCGGGGTTCGGCCGTGAAGAACCGCGCTGTCGCCGCGTCGGTGTCAGCCCGTTGTACCGATGCGCTCGGTGGCGGCGATCACGCCGGCCGCGATCACAAGTCCGGCGGCCGGACGGGTCTGCTCGCCGCCGGCGGTGAGCATTTTCTCTGCGGTCGCCAGCAACCCGTCGATCCGATCGAGCGCCGGCCCGGCGGCGCCTGGATCGGGGTCGCGGCACACGGCGCGGGCCAGAGCGACGAACGGCAGGCCGCGAGCGAACTCAGGCGGGGGTCCGGCGCTGAGCGCGGCGGCGAACGACATCATCAGGTAGCCATTGACTCGCGCGAGCCGGCCGTTGATCGGTCGGGTCTGAGGCACACGGGGTGGTTTGGGGTCAGCGCGCGGCCGACCCTCGAGGATGTCGGTCATCGTGGCACCGACGAGTGCAGTGCGCTCGAGGTCGTCGAGCCCGGCGTACGCGGCAATCCGTAGGGCAGTGTGCAACGCACCGAGCGGCTGTCCGTAAGGAACGTCAGAGGCGAACACGATCCGCTCGGCCGGCACACGGGCGAACAGCTCGAGCTGATCGAACGCTGAGAAGGTGGCGGTGTCGTAGAAGATGTTTGGGTGATCGGCGAGCCTTGCGGCGAACATCCCCTGGTCGGCAATCGCCGCGTGCGCGAGCACGAGGACGACGTCGGGGTATCGAAGGGCGAGCTGGGCCAACGGATCCATTCGCGGCATGCCGCGGCCTGCGTGAATCAGGATCGGGACTTTTGCCTCGTCGGCGACTTTCCAGATCGACTCTGCCGCCTGGTCGCCGAACCCGAACGCTTGGGCTCGCGGGTGAAGCTTGATCCCACGTGCGCCGAGCGCCAAGCAGCGCTCGGCCTCGGCCACTGGATCCTCGGCAGGATCCAGCCGGCAATACGGATATAGCCGGCCCCCCGACTCCTGCGCCCAGCGCAGCACCCGGTCGTTGGGCAACCGGTAGGACGGCCTGCGCTCGGGATCGTGGAGCGGAAACGTAACCGCGCGGGCGGTTGGCCCGACCTGATCAAGAAACGCGATCAGCTCGGCCGGGTCCAACGACCGCCCATCCTCGTCGAGCCCGAGGTGCGTGTGCGCATCGACGACGACCGCGCCCGCTGGGAGCAGTTCCTTCATCTCCGCGACGAGAGACTCGTAGGCCGTGGCCGAATTCACACACGAATCCTCTCAGGTCGGCCGCAGGAGATGAGCTTGGTGGCGGTCCCCGTCCGTGGTTCGTGACGAGCCGTCCCTGGGCGCGCCGGCGGACGCGTTGCGCCGGCCGCCCCCGCCGACTACCTTGGGATGGTGCGGATCGATCACGTCATGCGACCCCGAGCGTCAATCCGACCGCCCGGATCACCTCGCTCGAAGTCGCCGTCGACGGCCGGTGCTTGAGCGAGTGGCTTGGCGGCGCCGAGCTGCCGGTCCGAGTCGTTGACAATGGTGTCGGCGTCCGCGCGATTGGGGTCGGCGAACGCGAACTGCGGATGACGTGAGGAAGTATCCGCATCTTCGTCTTGCGGCGGCAATCGAGGGCTGTGCGATGATCTGACGATGGCGGTTCTTCGTTCGGCTCCGCTGCTGGCCGCGGTGGCCGCGGGGCTACTGGCCGGGGGGTGCGGGTCAGGCGGACCTTCCGCTCACGCGAAGGCACATCCCCGGCGAGCGTCGGCAGCAACCGCTCCGCGTCCGCAGGCACCGAAGGCTGGGTCGGGCCTCCAGGCGATCCCTGCGCCGGCCCCAACCGGCGTGCCCGCCGACTTGCGTGCCGTGAGAGTGATCCGCGCGTGGTCGAGCGCGCTGCGGCACGGGGACGTCCGCGCTGCGGCGCGCTACTTCGCGCTGCCGAGCCAGTTCATCAATGGACCCGACGCGACCGGTCAGATCCCGGTCATCGAGATGCAATCGTTGGGCCAAGCAGAGCTGGTCAACGCAACGCTGCCCTGTGGCGCCCGATTCATCTCCGCCGACGAGCGCGGCCGCTACGTCAACGCGCTGTTCCGCCTGACCGATCGACCTGGTCCGGGTGGAGGCTGCAGATCGGGGATCGGCCAGACGGCTCGCACGAACTTCGTGATCGCGGGAGGGCGGATCGTCGAATGGATCAGGGCACCCGATGACCCAGGAGACGGCGCTCGAGACGGATCACCGCCGCAACCGGCAAGCCCGCAAGGTTCAAGCCCGGTGATCTGAGCGCCCTGAGCTCGTCGCAGCGCGACGCTTGAAGCCCTGAAACGCCGGCATCTGGCAGGGGGCGTCGCCCAAGTACGCTGCGGATGCACACCTGGCGACTGGAGAGCGAGATGACAGCGGACGAGGCGGAGCTGCGAGGTGCAGTCAAGGCGTTGGAGGACGCGCGCAAAGCGGGCGACACTCATCGCGCCGAGACCGTCCTCGAACGTGCTCTGTTGACGACATCAGCCGCAGCCATCGGCACGGATGAGGAGATCGTCGCTGCCGCCGTCAGGCTGCTTCGAGCGGCTGACGACAACGGCACGACTCGCCTGGAGGTTCGCGATCAGGCGATGACCCGGCGCCGGTGGTTCGAGGTCAACGCGAACGGGGAGATGAAATGGGGCGACCGGTGATTGCCGCGCGTCTATCGCGTAGAGGCGATCGCTGCGACTAGCTGGCGGAGAACGCCGCTGCCGTCGGTGCCCCACTTCTCCCGCTTGAGATGCCCGGAGCCAACCCGAGTCGAGTGCCGAAGTAAGCCTGGGCGTCCGCGGACACACCCTCCCATCGCTCAAACGCGCCCACGCACCACCAGACCGGACCGCACCGACCCAGAACATCAACCCCCGGCTTGACACCAGCCCACGGGACAAGTAAGCGATCACGCAAATCGAGGGCGAGGGATGACCGGCCACCGGCGGCGCGCGCGCTTGCCGGAAACATGTTTGCCCCTCAGGCGCAACAGCGCGACCGACGCCTCGGTGCGCAGGAACGGATTTGCGACGACGCGTCCATCAAACAGCGACAACGCGGCCACCGCCTCGCCATCGATGAGCGCAAGCAACACCTCTCCCTTGAGGACCGGTGCGTCGTCCAATGCTGCGAGGTCTTCAACTTTGCGAACGTCATCCGCTCCGGCTTGCCGGAACTCGAGAACCGGCGAGCTCGCCGCGTCAGCGGCGGTCGGCGAGGGCATGCTCTGAATCGGATGCCGCTGCTCGGCGACTCTGTGGAGATCGGCGATGTGTGCTTTGGCGAGTGCGCTGCTCATCGAAATGATCATGTGAGTTCCTATCGCTCGGGACCAACCACATGGTGGACCTAAGAGCCATGGTTCACATCGGGCATAAGGAGCGAGATCGCGGCGATCACCCCTTACGGCGAGTCCACCGTGCCTTAGACGCGCGTTGGCAGCGCTCGCGGTTGGCCTACTGCTTCTGCAGCGTCGCGACAGTGACGTGCGGCCAGTGAATACCGTTGAAGTCGAGCATCACGAGCTGGGTGTACTGCAACTGATGCTTGTCTGGATGGCCACCGGTTCCCGCGATCGTCTCGACCCAAAAGGTCGCCTCGACCTGCGTGGCCTTGGCGTTTCCGCCGGGAGGATTGCCGCTGGCCGCCAGGAACGCAGTGTTGGCGGTGCCGCCGCCGGCCTTGATGATGCTGTGAGTGGTCGACACGTGGAGGAAGGTTCTGCTCTTCATGCTCGTGCCCTGAAGCGAACTCTGAAGCGCCGACTGCAGGACGCTGTTCGGATTCTTGACCATCGCCTGGGTAACCCCCGGAGAGGCGACCCGGAATTGGGTTGCGATCGACAGATTGAGCTCGGTGAACGTCTGCGCGACGGAGTTGAAGTCGCTGTTCGCCGGCGGAGGACTGCCAAAGAAGAAGGGCAGGATGTTGTTATCGGGAATGTGCTGAGGGCCCCCGGCATGGATCTCCGAGATGCCCTGAGCAAGGACGACGGTCCCGTGCGGGATCGACGCCATCCGCACGACCGAAGGAGGCTCGTTCGGATCGGTCGTGTGGGGAACGCTCGCCCAGATCCCCGGTTCGATGTGCAGCCCGGCGCCGGAGCTCGTCTCCTTGATCTGCTGCATGTAGGTGAGGCCGAACATGTCGATGTCGGGCATCGCAAGGCCCCGGTTGGGGATCGCACCGTTGATCTTGGTGAATACGAGCGTCTCGTCGGTGAGATTCAACTCCAGAAAGCGATCCTGGCTGGCCGGATGGTGGGGCCGCCAGATCGTGTTGAACCCATGTCCTTGCCATGTGCCTTCGAGCGCCGCCAGCGCCCCGAGCGGATCGGCCGCTGCTGCCGCGACTCCAGCCAGATCTGCGGCCACGGCAGCAGCCGCAGCGGGAGTGTCCAGTCCGGCGAACGCAAAGTCCGGATCGGTTTGCACGATTGGTGTCACGATGACTCCTCCACGATTCTGGTAGCCGTTTGGCCCGGTCCAGCCCGCCGCGCCTCACTCCGTGCGGCGCGGGCCCATGGCCGCGACCGGGCTGCCAGAGTATGTCCCAGCAGGAACACTGAAATGTGATATTCGTCCACGCCGCCGGATCTCCCTCACCCTGTTCGAGCGCTGCCAGCGCCACACCTGTACCGCCTGCCTGCACCGACGTTCGCCAGCGTCAGGTCGCCAGGCTCGGACCGAAAAGGCACCGGCCCGGAGCGGCTCTAGTTCGGAAGCCCGTAGCCGCGGTCGGCCTTCGCTACCTCGCCCGCCGTTGCCATCTTGCTGAGCGTGCTACTGACTGTCCCCGTGCCGATCCCCGTTTCCTTGGCGATTTCCGACGCGGTCTTGGGACCAGACTTCAGCGATGCCAAGATCATCGACTTGTTCTGACCGCGGGGAGCTCGAGCACCGTTGGTCCCAGTTGCAGCGGCGGTCTTGGGCCGTGGCGCCGCGGGGCTCTTGCGCGTGGTCGCGGGCCGTTGCGCCGGGCGGCCCTGGGTGGCGCTTGCGGGCCGCTGCGATCGGCGGCCTTTGGTGGCGCTTGCGGCGCCCGACCGCGATGCGCTCGGCAGCCGGCGCTCGATCTCCTCGGCAAGGGAGCGCAGCTCGCTGGCCGTACTCCGCGCCGCCCGGACCGCCTGTTTGCTGGCGCCGTCACCGATCCCGCTGAGCGTCTTGGCAACCCGCTTGCGTACACCCGCTTGGCGCAGGCGGTCGAACAGATCGCTGTCGTGCTTGGCCATTGTCTTCTCCTGGTGGCTGTTACGGCTGATAGCCGCGCGGCAACCCTAGCGCGCGCCACGGCGCAGCTTTGCAAGACCGATGTCGCGCGTCAGCTAACACAAAACGCTTCGGTGTGATTGTGAACCGACAGGGAACGAAATCAGCTTGCGTTCAGGCGTCGCGGTGAGCCGAGTCCTGCGTTCGTCACAGTCCGCGATGCGACTCCTGCCAAATGGCCGCGTGGCTGGGGATGCAGCGCGTGTTACGCGGGTGCTGTACCCCTGCTGCGTGGCGTTCTGTACCCCGGGCATGCCGCTCCCGTCTGGCCGGTGTGCCGCCGAGACGTCGCCTCAGCCCCAGAGGACCGAGATCGGGGCTGCGATGATCCGCTCGCCGAGCGCGTAGAGTCGAGGCCCAGTGTGAAAGACAACACCCGCGAGGAAGTCGGCGTCACGGGAGTCGCGCAGCCACGCGAGATGTCTGCTGTCGTGCTCGCTTGGTGCAGCATCGGCTTTGACCTCTATCGCGATGAGTCTCCGGGCGCCGAGTTCGACGATGATGTCGATCTCTTGGCGTGAGTCGTGTGTTCGGAGATGGTGCAGGCGAGGTCGCTCGGCTGAGATCACAGTCTCGGGGCGCAGTTGCGCGGCGACGAACGTGTCCAGCACACGGCCGAGCAGATTTCCATCACGCATGATGCCGCTGACGCTCGCGCGCAGCGCGGTTGTCATGACTGCCGGGTCGATGACGTAGCGCTGGGGTTGCAAGACGAGCCGCTTGAGGCGGTTCGAGGTCCAGGCCGGTAGCCGTTCGACGATCAAAAGGTCCTCCAGCAGTGCGTCGTAGGTCACTGCCGTCTTCCGCGTCACCCCGGCGGCCTCATAGATCGTCTTGTCATCGACGACTCCGGCCGAGCTCAGGGCATAGGCCTCGAAATAGCGCCGAAGCCGCTGATAGTCCCTCTGCCGCTGTCGCTCAGGGGCCTGCCCGTGCTGGCGGGGTCGCTGGACCTGTTCGACATCGTGGGTGAGGAGATCATCGATGTAGCTTTCAAGCCAGGCTTGGCGGCCGCGTCCTCGAAGGTTCAACGCTGCGTATGGAAAGCCGCTGACGAGCGCAAGTTCCACGTAGCCACGAAGGTCCGGGGTATCTGATGGGACCCTCAACTCGTCTCCGGCCGCGAGTGAGTCGATGAGCGGCGGGCCCAGGCGACCGAGACGCTCTCGAAGTGTCATCGGGTACATCGCCAGGCGTGTGAGTCGTCCTGTGCCAGGCCAGACCGCGTTGTCCAACTCCGCATTGACCGAGCCGGTGACGAGGAATCGTCCCGGGCGCGGATCGCTCTCGACTGCCCGTCTCACCGCGCCGAGCACGCCTGGTGTGTTCTGCCACTCGTCGAGAAGCACGGGCTCCTCGGGCAGACCTCGTAGCGCGGCATCGGGATCGGCGAGGAAGGCGGCTGCTTCCGCCTCACGGTCCAAGCGCACGACCGTCGCGGCCTTGCGGTTGAGTGTGGTGCTCTTGCCCACTGCTCGCGGGCCGGTCACGAACAGCGCCGGCAGCTGGTCGAAAAGTTCGTCAAGCAGCGGCTCGACAAGTCGTTCTCGATAGATCGTGAGGTTCGCGGTCACGAATGGTCCTCAGGCTTAGACTACCGCTTCCAACCATCATATGGTATCGATCTGAACCAGGCTAGAGTATCGTTCTCAACCACCTTATCGTATCGCTTTCAACCGCAGGACCCGGCCCGGAAATTTCCGCGGCTCCTTCCGCCGCCGGTGCTCCGCCGCGGCGGACAGCCGCACTTGGGCTTCGCGGATCCACTGGCCGCCGGTGCTGCCGGCGGCGCGCGCGTGCTTGTCGAGGACCGTCCATCCCGGGATTTCGGGACCTTCCTTGGCCAAATCTCGCAGCTGCCGCTGTCCGAGCCGGATGCCCTGCTCGTGGGCGCGACGGACGGCAATCCGCAGGCCGGCTTTGATCTCGGCGTCGGTCCACTTCCTCGGTGCCGGGGCGCCGGCGTTGGGCTTCTCCTCGGGGCCCTCGCTGTCCGGCCGCTCGGGCAGCGCGGGGCGTAGATGGGCGGGGAGGATGCCTGGCGGAGCCCACCTGCCTTGGGCACGCCGGCGCTCCCGCAGGATCGCGAATGCCTGCTCACTGTTCCTCTTCCCGCTGACCGGGAGCCCCCGGCCGCGGGCCCAGGCAGCTGCGGTGCCGGCGCCAGCGAGGTAGCCGTGGGCGTGCAGGAAGAGCTCCAGGACGTCTGCGAGCGCGAGCCCCCGCGCCACCCCTCCGCCGCGTGCGCGGCGAAGGCCCGCGGCGGTGAGCGCGTTCTGCCAGCCGACGCTGCTCTCGATCATCTGTGCGGTCGGGTAGAGCCAGTCTGCATCCGCGGCGTCGCGCCGGCCGCGGGCGTGATCACGCAGCGGCGCGATCACCGCATCATGGTCTGCCCAGGAGAACTTCTCACCGGCGGCGACCCCGCCGACGGCGGCGCTGTGGCGGATCGCGGCAGATGCGTCTTCGATGGTGAGCGCCCGCTCCCGCGTGTCGCGGCCACGCATCGCGAGGAACCGATACTCGTCGCGGTCGGGATCGAAGATGACATCGAGCAGGGCCGGCCATGAGGTCTTCAGACGACGCGCGATCGTCGCCGCGGTCGGCAGCTCGGGATACCCGGCATCGGTCCGGGCTGCGTCGAACTGGTGCTGTGAGCACAGCGCGGGATCGGACGGTCGCTCGTGAGCGGCGACTGCCCGTACGCCAGTGACCAGCTCGTGCTCTGAGAGCTCAGACCGGTAGCGGCCGTGTCGTCCGCGTGGTGCCGTGGGCATGCTCTGAACGGTAGGCCTCTGACTGGACCCGTTGGCATGCAGGGCGTGGCCGTCCGTCTGTAGCGTGCTCGATCGTGGTCAGGCCCGTCGGTGATGCCTCGAACAACAACACACCGCTCGCGCAGATGCGGGTCAAGCGCGGGATGACTCAGGAGTGGCTCGCGGCCGTCACCGGGATCCCGCTGCGGACCTATCAGGACATCGAGCGCGGCGCGCGGCACAAACCACCGCTCGCGCAGCTTGATCAACTGCGCGATCGTGCTCGACTGCGCCGTCGACGAGCTGCTGGAGGAACGCCACCTCCGATGGACCGAGTTCACCGCCGGCGTGCGCCACCCGACGAACGCCCGCGCGCTGTGGCGGGCCGGTGAGTAGGGCAGCTGGAGCGCAACCGCCGCTCCGAGGCCCGAACCAACTCAGCGCCCGTGGTTCTTCTTCGGAGCTGTGAAGGTGAGCGTTCGCGAGGTCAGAAGTCTGCTCGTGGCACCGACTCGCCTGGTGATCGTCAAGGTCACCTTGAGCTTGTGATGCGCGCTCAGCAGGCGCCTGCCGGTTCCGTTCAGCGTCAGCGCAACCGTCCTGGTCTGACCGTGCGTGAGCGTCACGGTCACGGTGCCGAGCAAGACGACTTTCTTACGCGGCTTGTGCTTCGGGCCGCGCTTGACGGTCTCGGTCGTGGTCAACGTGAGTCTGAGCGTGCACGACTGGCCGTTCGCGCCGGCGCAGTGAAATGGCACCCCCGCCGTATTCCCGCGCAGCTTGATCGGAGCGACCGTCGGCGTCCCGGCACCCAAGTTCGTTCCACCGCCCGTTCCACCGGTGCCGCCCGTTCCACCGGTGCCGCCCGTTCCACCTGTGCCGCCGGTTCCACCGCTCCCACCCGTGCCCCCTGTCCCACCGGTGCCGCCACCGCCGGTTCCACCGCTCCCCCCTGTCCCACCGGTGCCGCCACCGCCGGTTCCACCACCGCCGGTGCCGCCGCCGGTCCCGCAGCTGCCACCGGTGCCGGCGATCACGGCTGTCGGGTCTGAAAGAGCCGGCTGGCCCTGGCCGCCGAGCCCGACCGCGGTCTCCTGCAGGCGGATCGTGCAGCCGCCGTCGGCGTCGGTGAGCGTGTAGCTCGGGGTGCTCGGGTACACGCCGTCCTCGCCGACGATCACCTGGCAATTCTGGCCGGCTGAGTCGCAGCGCTCCCACTGGTAGTGGACGGTCACGGGGTTGCCCGACCACGACCCCTTGAACCCGAACATCAGCGTGCCGGCGGTGGGCTGGCCGAGCAGTTCGAAGGTAGGCGGAGCCGTGCTAGCGGGAGCTGCCACGTTCCCGGCTTGCATCAAACACGAACTCGTCGCGTTCGACCAGTTGCTCTGTGTGAAGTACTGATGGCCGTTGATCAGCTCGGTGTACTCAGTGCCGCCCGCGGAGCTGCCGCCGAGCACCGGCAGGTAGGCGTTTGGGTCATCTGATAGAGCGGTACCGGGGTGTTCGCACTTGTCCGCCACTTCGCCTGGGTTGATGCCGCCCCACGCGGAGTTGTTGTCGTTGGTAACGCCGATGCCGCCGAGCGGGTCGGTGATCGCCTCGCTCATCTCGTGGCTGACGACGTTGATCGCAAGATCGCCGACATCACCGGTTGGCTCCTGCGGTACGGACCCGCCCTCCGGCAAGCCACAACCCTGGACGTAGGAGTCAGGCGCCGGCGGGTCCGTCAACGGAACGATCGCGTAGATGACAGCGCCTGCACCGGCGCCGATGTGATTGTGATAGCCGCAGAACGTTGTCCCAGCGCACCCTCCTTCCATGTCGTTGCATACCTGCACGTCCCCCGGTGTGAAGACCACGTAGAGCGTGGTCATCCCGCTCGGCAGGGAATGCGCCCCGATATACGCCCGAAGCTCGCTCCGGATCTGCGAATCGAGGATGCAGGGCGTCCCCGATGGGAACGTGAGGTCGAGCTCGCAGTTGACTGACGTCGCGGGGTACGCGCTCGTGTCCGACAGGGCGCCCCCGAATGTCTGCGCATAGGCGGCGTTGCCCGTGGCGTCCGTGTACTGCTGCAGGACGCTGAACTCGTTCGTGTTTTGGCCCGAGTCGTGCGCCACGTCGGTCAGGTAGCGCGTGAGCAGGTTCTTGGTCGTGGAACTGAACGCGTTATTGGGATCCCAGAAGAACACGTAGGTCCTCGCGGAGTGCATCACCGGGCCGCCGAAGTACTGCATCGCTCCGGTGCCGTCGGCGATCGGGATCGCCTGGCAGCAGATGAACGCGACCGCCAGCGTCCTGCTCGACTGGATCCTGGCCTACGAACGCAACGGCTGGCTCGACGGTGCCCGCTCACGCAACGACCAGCAACCGCTCCGACTCTCCGAGCAGCAGCTCACGGAAGACGCTCGCCGATTCGCTCTATATCGCCACAAAGAAGGCCTCCTGAACACTGGTGAGCGCTATCCCGGACACGGCCGCGAACGACCTCTCATCAAACCACGACCGGCGCCGACCACGACGGCGACCGAGGATGACATCACCGCCACGATCAACGCGGTCGAGCGAACCCGAGAAGAACGAGAGCGCCGCGCCCAGAACCAACGCGAAAGCGCCCCGTACCGCCCGCGCGGCCACAACGCGCCGCAGCCCAGCTCACAAGAAGACGATCTCGCCGCCAACGCCTCATCGCACTCACCACCCGACGACGACGGGCTTCCCTTCTAACCGCAGACAACCCGATCACCGCCCAGGTGCCGACCGGCCCTGGGCGGATTTGCGTTAACGGGACGATTATCACGCCGAAGCAGAGTGACATCGGGCAGGGACGCCGTTCAGACCCGCTCCACACGGACCTGGACGACATCTCAGGCCGACCGTGACAGACCCGCGTCGTCAATTGGCAGGAGTTCTGTCAGGAGTAGCGATGGCCCGGGCAGGATTCGAACCTGCGCGCGACGGATTATGAGTCCGCTGCTCTAACCACTGAGCTACCGGGCCGTGCGCTCAGCGACGCTACCACCGCGATAGGCGACGCGACCAGGGGGTCATCCGGTAGGCTGCCAGGCGCGATGTTGATCTTGGGCGACTCTCTCGGCTACACGCTGGCGCTGCTTGTCACCTTCCTCGGAATCGGCATTGTCGTCAACGTGCTGATCGTCTACATCGTCGCCCAGGTCCTGGCTGAGCGCAAGCAGAACCGGGAATACGACCAGCGCTACTGAGCCCGTGCGGCGCTCGTTGCCGGGGCAGCTGGAGCTGGACGACGATCGAGCCAGGATCGACGTCGACGCCGTTCATGAGTACCTGAGCGAGGAGTCCTACTGGGCCGCGGGACGCTCGCGGGCGGACGTCGAGCACTCGATCGCCGATGCGGCCCGCGTCATCGGGCTATATGACGGCAGCCGGCAAGTCGGCTTCGCGCGCGTGATCTCGGACGGGATCCACGTGTCCCATCTGTGTGACGTGTATGTGCTCGAGGCCTATCGAGGGCGCGGCCTCGGGGTCGAGTTGGTGCGCGAGGCGGTCGATAACGGGCCGCACGCGAAGCTCAACTGGACGCTGGCGACGAAGGACGCTCATCGTCTCTACGAGCGCTTCGGGTTCTCGGCTCCGGACGACAGCGTTATGCAGCGACATTCGATGCGCTGAAGGAAGGACGGCTGCAGGCGTCGAATGAGACGCCTGCCAATGAAGCCAGCAACCACCACCCCCACCCCCACCGCCCCGCCAGAGAGCCCGCACGGGCATCAGGCCCTGTCCGCCTACATCCGCGCTCGCTTCGACGAGTTCTCGCGCTCGCAGAAGGACGTCGCGCAATACATCGTCGACCATCTCGATGAGGCAGCCTTCCAAACGGCTGAGGAACTCGCGCGCCGCGCGAACACATCCTCGAGCACCGTCGTGCGCTTCTCCCAGGCGCTCGGGTTTGAGGGCTTCCCCGAGCTTCAACAGGCAGCGCGCGACGAGTATCGCCGCCGCCCGCCGGGCGTCACCGAGCCGCTTGCCGCGGCCGCGCCGCTGTTCTCCCTTGACCACACCGAGTTCGAGGCGGCGCTTGCCGCCGACCACGTCAACGTCGAAGACACGGCCCACAAGCTGAGTCGCTCAGACGTCGAGGCCGCGATCGACGCGATCGTCTCGGCGGAGAAGGTCCTGATCGCCGGCACCGACCAGATGGCGTTCTTCGCCAGCTACCTGCGGCACCTGCTGATGCTGCTCGACCTCCGGGCCGAGATCGTCGCCAGCCCGAGCCAGGAGGCGCTCGGGCGGCTCAGCCGGATCGATGAACGGACGCTGGTCGTGGGTCTCTCCGCGGGTCGCCCGCACCCGCTGATCACGCGCACGATGAAGCTCGCGCGCCATCGCAAGGCGCCGACCCTCGCGATCACCGACGCGACCTTGTCTGAGGTCGCGCGGCTCGCACGCATCCGCCTGTACTACTCCTCGAATACGCCGGCGTTCGTCCGCTCGCACACTGCTCTGCTGTCCCTGATCCAGGCGCTCGCGTATGGGGTCTATGCCCGCGACGCCCAGCAGTACGACGTGCGGATCAAGGCGTTCCGCCTGAAGTAGCCGGCCGCTGCTTCATCAAGCAGTCCCGGGGGTCAGCGGCGCCATGAGCAGCGCCTGGGTCGCGCGCCCGACCCGCCCGCGCTCGTCGTACAGAACCGACTCAGCCGTCCCGATCCCGTCGACCGCGATCAACGTCTGGGCCTTCAGGCAGATCCACTCGCCCACCGGCACCCGCTCGATGTAGAGGGTCAGATCGGGATTGATGAACAGGTACTCGCCCCATGGCAGCACGGCGCTGATCCCGTTGCCGAAGTCGCCGGCGGCCGCGAGGCGCTGCAGTGGGGTCGGCTGCTCGCCGGCGACGATCGGGGCGCGTAATCGAAACCAGGCGGTCGAGGGGCCGCCGCCGAACGTTCCGGCGACGAACCGGATCTCGATCGCATCCGGCGCGAACATCGGCCTGAAGCGCGGGACGAACTCGTTGTCGCGACCGTGCTCGGGGCCCGGCGGAGGCGGATCAGCCGCGGTCGGCGAAATCGAGGCGTCAGCGCGCATGACCTGCAGCGCCCGCGCCCTCACAACCTCGGTGCCGCCGGCCGAAATCGAGCCCTCGAGCAGCTGCACGCGCCGGCCCGGGCGCGCGACCGAGGCCTCGACGTCCAGCTCGCCGAGCGGCACCGGGCGCAGGAACTCGTATGTGATTCGAGCGAACACCAGCCCGTCCGGCGCCGGCAGGCCCTCGAAGGCGCGCATCATCAGCGCGGCCGGCGCGCCTCCGTGCTGGGCACCAGGGTCCCAGGGGCCACGCGCCAACTCGGTCGCGGAAACCCTGCCGTTGGACGCAACGAAGACGGCGCTGGGAGTCATGGCGGCACACGGTAGCGCCCGGGTACACTGCTCCCACATGAGCCAGGAAAACGGAACACCGCGCGACGAGTCGACGTTCACCGTCAAGGCCGGCCTGGCCGAGATGCTGAAAGGCGGCGTGATCATGGACGTGGTCACGCCCGAGCAGGCAAAGATCGCCGAGGACGCCGGGGCCGCCGCAGTGATGGCGCTCGAGCGGGTTCCCGCCGACATCCGCCGCGACGGCGGTGTGGCGCGGATGAGCGATCCCGAGATGATCAAGGGGATCCAGGAGGCCGTCACGATCCCGGTTATGGCGAAGGCCCGCATCGGCCACTTTGTCGAGGCGCAGGTGCTCGAAGCGCTCGAGGTCGACTACGTGGACGAGTCTGAAGTCCTGACTCCGGCCGACGAGGCTAACCACATCGACAAGTGGGCGTTCAAGATTCCGTTCGTATGCGGCGCGACAAACCTCGGCGAGGCGCTGCGGCGGCTCGGCGAGGGAGCGGCGATGATCCGTTCCAAGGGCGAGGCCGGAACCGGCGACATCGTCGAAGCGGTCCGCCACCTGCGGATGATCCGCGGAGAGATCCGGCGCCTGACGATGCTCGACGACAGCGAGCTGGCGACTGCCGCCAAGGAACTCAGCGCTCCCCTGCATCTCGTGCGACAGGTGGCCCACGACGGGCGCTTGCCCGTCGTGCTGTTCTGCGCCGGGGGGATCGCCACGCCCGCGGATGCAGCGCTCGTGATGCAGCTCGGCGCGGAGGGCACGTTCGTCGGCTCGGGGATCTTCAAGTCAGAAGATCCGGAGCGCCGGGCGCGCGCGATCGTCGAGGCGACGACGCACTTCCAGGATCCCGCTCGGATCGCGGCCGCATCGACGGGGCTCGGGCAGCCGATGGTGAGCCTCGAGACATCGAAGCTCGAGGCCGAGCAGCTGCTCTCCCCACGCGGCTGGTAGTCGTGCCGGCTTCGCCGGCATTGGGAGTTTTGCCTGGCGGCAGAACATCCCAGCGAGTTGTCGGAATCCTCGCTCTTCAGGGTGGGTTCGAGGCGCACGCGAAGATCCTGCGCGCGCTCGGGGCCCAGGCCCGCGAGGTTCGGGTGCCGCGGGACCTCGACGGACTGGACGCGCTGATCCTTCCCGGTGGGGAGTCGACCGTGATGACGCTCGGGATCGAGCGTGAGGGATTGGCAGAGCCACTGCGCGAGCTCGTGGGCCGCGGGATGCCCGTGCTCGGAACGTGCGCCGGCATGATCATGCTCGACCGCGACCACCTCGACCTGCTCGACATCCGCGCCGAGCGCAACGCGTTCGGGCGCCAGCTCAAATCGTTCGAGGCCGCGGTCGAGCTGAGCGGCATCCCCGGTGGACCGCTGAACGCAGTCTTTATCCGCGCGCCGTGGGTCGCAGAACGCGGCACGGAGGTCGAGGTCCTCGCCGAGGTCGACGGCCACGCGGTCGCGGTTCGCCAGGGAAACGTGATCGCTGTCGCGTTCCACCCCGAGCTGGCGGGAGAGACCAGGTTGCACGAGCTGCTGCTCGCGATCAACGGGCACGGTCAGACGGACTGACGCTCGCGCTCGGAGCGCTGCGAGTACGCGGAGCGCTGCGAGTACGCGGAGCGCTGCGAGTACGCACGGAACTCGCGCTCGAACGCGGCCCAGTCGAACCTCGGCACTCCGTCGGGCTCCGGCGGCGGTTGCTCGTCGACGGGCTCATCGCCGTCAGGTGGGTCTTCCGAGTCGCTGCCGCGCGACAGCCATGCGGCGAGCGCGCAGACGACGATCCCGGCCGCATACACGAGTCCCGCGAGCACCGGATGGTGCGTCAGCGAGGCAAAGCCGCCGACTGCGTAGAGCCCGAGCGCCGAGAGCACCAGCCGGCGCAGATCGGACCCCGGGATCGCCCGCCGCGGTGCGCGCGCATATGCGCTCAGACAGATGCCGGCGCCGAGAACGATTGCCAGCACCAGCTTCCACGCAGCTGAGGGCGGCAGGACCATGACTGGCGTCGATGATCAACATCTTGGTCGGGGAAATCAAGGGCATTTTCCGAAATCGCCCATGCGCGGCGACTCACACGACGAGCCCGTGGCGCATCGTGTGCTCGGTCACCGTCCGCGGCTCGACGAAATGCAGCAGGTAGTCCGGGCCGCCGGCCTTGCTACCGGTGCCGGAAAGCCGGTTGCCGCCAAACGGCTGGCGGCCGACCATTGCCCCGGTGATGCTGCGGTTGACGTAGAGATTGCCGACCGGGGTGCGATCTCGGACGTAGCGCACGGTCCCGGGATCGCGAGCGAACAGGCCGCCGGTCAGCGCAAACGGCAGTCCGTCGACGATCTCGCAGCCCTGCTCGATGCTGCCGATCCGCTCAATCGCGAGCAGCGGCCCAAAGATCTCCTCCTCGAGCACGGCCGACCCGGACACGAGGTCCGCCGCGATCGTCGGCGGGCAGAACCAGCCATGATCTGGAACCGTCTCGGCGCGGGCCACGATCCGCCCGTCGCGCTGTGCAATCGCGGCGTACCGTGAGACCCGCTCCTGCGCCGAGCGCTCGATCACCGGCGGCACGTCAGTTCCGAGCGCAGCCGCCTGACCGACGACCAGCACGCGAGTGGCCCCGGCGAGGCGCTCGATCAGCTGATCGGCGATCGCCTCATGAACCAGCACGCGCGCTGCAGCCGAGCATTTCTGGCCCGCGTACACGAACGCCGAGGTGATGATCCCTGGGACCGCTTCGTCGAGGTCCGCGTCGGCGTCGACGAGCACGCAGTTCTTACCGCCGAGCTCGGCGACAACCCGCTTGAGATGGTGCTGGCCCGGCACGACCGCGGCCGCGGTGCGCGTGATCTCGAGACCGACGGGCATCGACCCTGTGAACGCGATCGTGTGGACGCCCGGATGGCGCACGAGCGCCGCGCCCACGTCACCTTCGCCGGGGAGCATCGAGATCGCAGCCGCGGGCACGCCTCCGGCGCGCAGCGCCTCGAGCAGCCGCTGGGCGCAGCCCGGTGACTGCTCGGCCGGCTTCAGCACGACGGTGTTGCCGGCCGCGAGCGCGGCGGCGGTCATCCCGCAGGGGATCGCGATCGGGAAGTTCCACGGCGAGATCACGGCCGCGACTCCACGCGGGACGTAGCGCAGCTCGTTGCGCTCTCCCGGCACCTGAAGCAACGGCCGTCCGGCGTCAAGTGCGATCGCCGCCCGCGCGTAGTACTCGAGGAAGTCAATCGCCTCGCACACGTCCGCGTCGGCCTCGGGCCACGGCTTGGCGCACTCGCGCACCTCGAGCGCGGCGAGCTCGAGCCGCCGCTCGCGCATCCAGGCGGCCGCACCGATCAGTGCGGCGCCGCGCCCTGCGGCCGGAACGGAGCGCCAGCTCCGAAACCCGTCCGTGGCCACGGCCACGGCCCTGCTCACATCGTCTTCCGTGGCGGCGCTCCCCCGCGCCACCAGCCGCTCAGGGTCTCCCGGATCGGTGCTGTCAAGCCCGTGGCCGGACCGGACATCGCCGCCGATCGTCACGGGGACCTCGACGGGCAGCGTCCCGTCTACGCGCCTGAGTGCGTCTGAGAGCTGATCGCGCACAGCCGCGCGTCGTAGCTCGAGCACCGGCTCATTGGCAAAGGGATATAGCGTCGACATCAACCTCCCGACCCTAACATTGCGCGTCCCGGAACCGGTGTATCAGCCCGCCGGTCGTCTACGGGGCTGCGAGCAGCTGCTCCAGCGGCGTCCCGCTTGCCTGCTCGTGGAGGAAGGATTCGTTGCTCGTGTTCTCCAGCAGCCGCCGCACGAGGTAGGCCATGCCCGCCACGAGGTCGCCAACCGGGCAATACGTGCGAACGCGCAGCCCACGCGCCGAGAGCGCGTCTTGGAGCTCGTCGCCGAGCCCGCGCAGCACCTGGAACTCGAGGTCGCGGTCGGCCCCATCGGCAAGCCTGCCGGCGGCAATCGCGTGGGCGATCGAGCGCAGGTTGTGAGACGCGATCGCGACGCGGACCAGCGGCCGCGCATCGATCAGGCGCTTGGTGAGCATCTCGAAGTTGCGGTCGCAGTCCGCCTTGACTTCGAACACAGGGGCCGGCCAGCCGTGCTGGCGGGCCTGGACGAGCTCGTGATCCCAGTAGGCGCCTTTCACCAGCCGGACCTGCAGGGGCGGCGTACGCCCTGAGGCTCGGGTCCAATCGAGGATCTTGTCGAGCTGTTCGGGTGAATCGCGCAAATAGGCCTGAAGCACGAGGCCCGCGGATGGGCCGTGGCGGAACTGCTGCTCGGAGAGCACTTCCAGGACGAGGTCGAGGACCGCCTCACGGGAATCCAGCGACTCCATATCGATGTGGATGTGTGCGCCGAGCTGCTGTGCGCGGGCCAGCAGCGGGCGCAGCCTGCGGGCGGCGTCGTCGCGACCGAGCGCTGGCGCGTCGGGGCGCAGCAGGGGCGTCAACGCCGAGGTCTTGACCGAGACGTTGGCGCGCGGCAGCGACCCGTTGCTATCGCGCTCGAGCACACGGCGCTCAGGCCAGCGGCGGGCCTCGGTCGCGAGCTGCTCGATCGCGTCGGCACAGCGCGCGGCGTAGCGGTCCGCTTCGGCCTGCGTGACCGTCGCCTCGCCGAGCAGATCAACGGTGCTCGCGACGCCGTGCTCCCAGAGCCCGCGGAGCACGCCGAGCGCGGCCGACGGGGACTCGCCAACGATGAACCGGTGCGCCATGTGCCTGACACCTCCCGCTGCAGCCGCGCCGAGCGCGGCCCGGCCGGCCTTCGTGTTCGCGATCCGCATCGCCGCCGCGACCGGTTGGGGAGCGTCGGGAACCTCTTCCAGAAAGCCGGTCAGATGGCGCGCGACGTCGTCGAGCGAGCGGCACGCCGGAACGACATCGACGAACCGGAACAGCGCCGCCCGCAGCTCCGCGTCGCGCGACGCCATCTCCATGGCCCGGGCATCGATCGCGCGCATCGGATGGCGCGAGACCGACGGGAACGCCGCGGCGATCTCCGTCCCGATCTCACGGATCTCGGGCTCGAGCGCCGCGTCCGATGGGGGGACGTTCAAGACGCCGCTGCCCCTTCCGAGGCGCTGATCAGCGCCGGCGGCGCCGTGCGCTCGAGCGCCTCCCAGCTCGTGTCTCTGTAGCGCAGCTCCTCGTCGGCCTTGCCGCCGCCGCGCACGCCGAACAGCCGCTTTGCGTACAGCAGGTAGATGACGACGGCGACGTTGATGATGAAGCCGATGATCTTCAGCAGCGACTGGCGGTGGATGATCTCGTAGATCTCGAGCGGCAGCAGGATCGTGGTCGCGAGGAACGTGAGGTACTCGGCCCAGCGTTTGGCGAACCACAGGCCGACCGCCTCGACTCCCTCGAGCACACCGAACGCCAACAACCCGATCCCGACCTCGCGCAATGTTCCGGAGCGCAGGGAGAACAGCTTGTCGAGCTCGTGCAGGATCCCAACGTGGCCGCTGTTCTGAACCGGGCCGCCCCCGACGCCTCCCTGAAGGTCCGTGAGGATCCTGTAGTAGGCGTCCCGCAGGCTTTTCTCATTACCCGCAAACGCGATCACGCCGATGCCGAGCAGCGCCAGGATCACGAAGTGAAACGCCCGATCGATCGCGATCAGGCGCAGCACGACCTTGTCGCGCAGCGCCTTGCCGCGCAGCGGCACCTCAATCTCATCGCGTTCCGGCACATGCAGGCGCTTGGGGTGCTCAGGCGGCGGCAGCGGCAGCCAGCTGTCGCAGCGCAGGCACCGGTACCAGCGGACGGCGCCGGTCTCATGGGCGAGCAGCGCGTCCTCGGCGCGAAGCTCCGCAGCGTCGGTTCCGACGAGCACATGGCCGCCGAAGCCGCACGCGATCAGCTCCCAGTCGACCTTGCGCCTGGGTCGCGGCTGTGGATGTGTGCCGGGCGGATGATGCACAGGGCTCAGAGTATGTTGATCGCCCGGGCGAACACGAGTCCGATCGTGACGAGCGCCGCCAGCGCCTGAGTCGCCATCAACACTTTCGCGGTCTGGCTCAACGGCATCGTGTCGGTCGGGCTGAACGCTGTCGCGTTCGTGAACGACACGTACAGGTAGTCGATCAGCTGGGGCATCCAGCCGGCCGGTGCGTAGCGCGACTCGGTCATCTGCGGAAACAGGAAGTCTGGGTGAGCGTCGGGATTCATTGCCCGTGCCAACGGCCCACCGCGGTCAAGCTCCCAGTACCACAGGCCGAACAGCAGCACGTTCGTGACCCACAGCACGATCCCGGCGAGGATCAGCGGCCGCCCGGCCTTGAGCCCGATCTGGTGGTGGAGAAGATGGTGTACGAGTAGATACAGCGACACGAGGTTGACCGCGCTGACAATGCTGATCAGCGCGATCGCCAGTTGCCGCCGCAGCGGCGAGTGCCGCATCCGCGGGTGTGGCGAGGCGATCACCAACGCAGCGAGCAGCACGGCCTCGACCGACGGCAGCAGCCATCTCGGGCCGAGCGTCAGCTTGTCGGGCAGCGAGATGTCGAGCACGATCGCGCCGGCAACGATCAGCTGCGGGCCCCAGAACGGGTCGTATTGCTCGAGTTTGGCCTTGATGCCCTCCCCGGCCTGCAGGTAGGCCTCGGGGTCCAGCAGCTGCTTTGTCCGCCCCAATCCCATGATCTCGCCCTGGGATACTGGCACGCAGATGGCAGGATCTGGACGCGTGCCCAGCGAACTTCACCGTGTGCGAACACTTGCTCAAGTCCTGGTTGCGGCGCTCCTCGCGCTCGGGCCGGCGGCGTGCGGCAGTTCGACGACGACGACCGTGACGGCCGCTCAAAGCACCGCTCAGAGCGGCACCGGCACCGTCTCGACCCCCAGCACGAGCGCCGCTACGAGCCAGACCACGACGAGCACGTCGACAACTGTGAGCTCCGGCACGCCGCTGTGTACTGCATCGCTGCTGGCGCTCTCCTATCTCGGCGGGCAGGGCGCGACCGGACACGGCGAGCTCGGCTTCTCGCTGAAGAACATCAGCAGCTCGAGCTGCCACACGTTCGGCTTCCCGGGGGTGCTGTTCCTCGACAAGGCCGACAACCCGCTGCCGACGCAGTCGACGCGAACCACCCACGACTTCTTCGGCGAGGCGCCCGAGGTGGCGCTGATCCTCGCTCCGGGGCAAAGCGCCTCGTTTCGCCTCGGCGTAACCCATGGGATGGCCTCGACGGCCGGCTGCACTACGGCTTACGGCCTCCAGGTGATCCCCCCGGATGACACTCACACGCTGCGCACGTCGATTCCGGGCGGCGCCTATGAATGCGGGACAGCGACCGTCTCGCCGCTGCGACCAGGCAGCTCGGCCTATCCCTGACCGCGGCTGGTCGCGGATCGAAGCGCCAGCCAGCCCGACCCGTGGTCGAGCATCGTCGAGATTTCCCTCGCGCAGACCGGCCGTGAGAAGTAGAAGCCCTGGGCGAGCTCGCACCCCAGCCGCTTCAGTTCGCTCTCCTGCAGCTCTGTCTCGACGCCCTCGCCAACCACCTCAAGCGATAGCGCACGCGACATCGCGATGATCGCCTCGGTGATCGCGGTGTCGCGCGGCTCGATCCCGAGACCGTCGACGAACGAGCGATCGACCTTGAGCGTGTCGAGCGGCAGGCGGGTCAGGTAGCCCAGCGAGGCGTATCCGGTTCCAAAGTCGTCGAGCACGAGTCTGACACCAAGCGCTTTGAGCGCCCGCAGCGTCTCCTTGAGCGCGTCGGCGTCGTGCAGCATCACGCTCTCGGTGATCTCGAGGCTCAGGCAGCTTGGGTCAAGCCGCGTCGCCCGAAGGACCTCCGCGACCGTTTCCGGCAGCCCCCGCTTGGCGACCTGGATCGCGGAAAGATTGACCGAGATCCTGAACGGCGCTGCGTCGGGGCGATCGCGATGCCACTGTGCCGCCTGGCGGCAGGCCTGCTCGAGGACCCAGCGGCCGATCGGCTCGATCAGCCCGTTCTCCTCTGCGATCGGGATGAACTCGGCGGGTGGGATCAGCCCTCGCTCGGGGTGGCGCCAGCGCACGAGCGCCTCGAGGCTCGCGATCGAGTGATCTCGCAACGATACGACGGGCTGGTAGTCGAGTATGAGTTCCTTGCGCTCGAGTGCGCGGCGGAGGTCGTTCTCGACGCGCAGACGGGCCAGCGCGCGTCCACGCATCACCTCGTCGAACAGCTCGTAGCGCGCGCGCCCGTGCTCCTTGGCGCGGTACATCGCCGCGTCCGCATCGCGAATCAGCTCCTCGGCCAGTTCGCCGCCGCGCGCCAGCGCAATCCCAATGCTCGTAGTGACGAAGTGCTCGCTGCCGGCCAGCACGAACGGGCGCGTGAACACCGAGGCGATCCGCTCCGCCATCTGGCTGGCCTCGTGCTCGCCCTCGATGTCTTCCAGCAGGATTCCGAACTCGTCGCCGCCGAACCGCGCGACCGTGTCGATTCCACGGACGGCCTGCTTCAGGCGCGGTGCGGTCTCGGCCAGCAGCTCGTCCCCGACTTGATGCCCGAGACTGTCGTTGACGAGCTTGAAGTGGTCGAGGTCGAGAAACAGGATCGCGCACAGCGAATCGCGCCGGCGCAGCCGTGCCAGCGCCTGATCGAGGCGGTCCAGGAACAGGACCCGGTTGGGGAGACCTGTCAGCGGGTCGTGCAGGGCGCTGTGGCGGATCCGGTCCTCCGTCGCCTGACGTTCGAGCGCATCGGCAAGCACGTTCGCGAGCGATTGCAGGAAATGGACGTCGCCGGAGCTGTAGCTGCGCCTGCGCAGTGACTGGACACCGAGGACTCCGTACGGCCCGGCCGGACCCTCGATCGGGACCGACACTCCGCTCCGTGAGCCGAGCTCGACGAGCAACTGCGATTTCCCAAACCGCGTCTCGGTCTCCCAGTCATCGACGACAACCGGAGCCCCGGCCAGAATCGCGAATCCGGACTGCGAGCCAGTACCAGCGGGAAGACGAAGGTTGCCGATCATCGGTTCGGGCCAGCCGTAACCGCCGCGCAATAGCAAGCAGTCCTCCTCGAGCAACAGCTCGAGCACCGCGGCCGTCTCGACAGCTAGGATTTCGGCCGCGAACGTCATCGCCTCGTGCATCAGCTCTGCGGGCTTGGCGCCCTCCAGCGCGTGCTCCCCTAAACGTGCAACCGCCGACTGCTGAGCGGCGCGTTGCTCGAGCTCCGCTTCGACCAGCTTGCGCTCGGTGACGTCCGACAGCACCCCGTGCCACTGCAGTGCGCCTCCGTCGCCACGGACGAGCTGAGCGTCGTCACGAATCCACACAATGTGCCCGTCCCGGTGCCGCATCCGGTACTCCGCGGCTGCCGGCTGCGAGGGCCCGTCGACGTTGTGGGCCTCCTGCGACAGAACCCGTTCGCGGTCCTCTGGGTGAATGCAATTCACCCACATCCTTGGATCTGCACACCACTCCTCCGGGGAGTAGCCGAGGATCTTCTTGATCTGGGGGCTGGCGAAGTGCCAGCGTCCGAGGTCGCCGGCGTCAGCGACATAGATGATCGCGGGAACCTTGTCGAGGACCACCGGGTATGCGGCATCACCGGCAGCGCGAAAGTCCGGGCGGGCGGCCATTACCTCGTTATCGGCACGTTCGGCTGTCTCTGCACCGGTAGTCGGCCCCGTGGAACGCAGGGATTACTACGAATGTGCAGAGATGTCCCGCTTGCTAGGCGCCGGCGTGGGTTAGCGAATCGCCTCGAACCGCACGATCCCGTCCTGCTCGAATTCGCGCGCCTGGTTCTCACGGGTGAGGAGATCCACGTGGCCGAGCACTTCGGACAGCGTCAGAAACGCCTGCGTAACCGCGACGTTTCCCCACATCTGAAGCGCGATCTCGTACGCGCTCATGGGGCCACGGTCGAGCATCCGCAAGATCTTCCTGGCCCGGCGCTTGTGCATCCGGAACCGCTCGTCGATCAGCGCGACGTGATCGAGGATCGGCTCACCGTGGCCGGAGAGCACGAGCGCTGCCGGCATCTCACGCGTCGCGCGCATCGATTCCAGATAGTCGAGCAGCGCGTGTGGCCTGGCGGGGAGATCGGCGCGCGCGAGGCTCTCGCCGGTCGAGGTCAGAGGCCGTGACACCAGCGGGTTGGACGAGATATGCGCGAGGAGGTGGTCGCCCGCCAGCAGGATCCGTCGTTGCGCGTCCCAGAAGACCGTGTCCGAAGGGCTGTGGCCCGGCCTGTGAAACACGCTCAGGGTGCGATCTCGCAGCGCCAAGGTGTCGCCGTCACGCAACGCGGTCGTGACCTGGCCGCTCGATCCGAACGCCCGGAACGCCGCGCCCACCGATGCGAGCACGGTGGTCATGTCTTCGGGAATTCCGTGACGCCGCATAATCGCCTGAGCGAACGCATCGTCGGCCGTCGCGCTCTCGTGAAAGTTCCGCAGGTAGGGCTCCAGCAGGTGAAATGCGGCGACCTCGGCGCCGGAACGCCGGGCGACGATCTCGAGCAATCCGAGGTGGTCCATGTGCTGGTGGGTGATCACGATCAGCCCGAGCTCCTCGATCGAGCGACCATGCTCGGCCAGCGCGCGCTCGAGCTCGTCCAGCGATTTCCCGGAGTTGGGCCCGGTGTCCACCAGCGTCAGCGGCTCGTCCTCGATCAGGTAGCAGTTGACGCGGCCGACGAGGAACGGCGTCGGGACTGCGAGACGATGGATCCCGGCCCGCGCCGCGAGCACCAGTGCCTCATCGGCGCTGGCCTTCGCCTCCGCCGACTCGGGCGTCGTCACGAGCGGATCACGGCGAGCACCTCGTCGCGCCGGCTTTCCATGTCCTCGCGTGAGCGCAGTGACTCCAGGCACAGGCGCAACAGCGGCTCGGTATTCGATGGACGCACGTTGAAGTGCCAGTCGTCGTAGTCGACCGAGAGGCCGTCCATGTGGTGCTGGGAGGCATCGGAGTAGCGCTCGGCGAGCGTCTCGATCTTCGCCTGTTGGTCTGCGACCTCAGAGTTGATCTCGCCGGAGATGAAGTACCGGGAGTGAAGCGCATGCAGCAGCACGGACAAGCGCGCCTGGCGGGTGCTGAGCAGCTCGAGGATCAAGAGCGCGGGGATCGTGCCCGAGTCGGCACAGTAGAAGTCGCGGAAGTAGTAGTGACCGGATACCTCGCCGCCGAACGCCGCGTCCTCCTCGCGCATCCGGGTCTTGAAGAAGGCGTGGCCGACGCGGTTCATCAGCGCACGGCCGCCGGCGCGCTGCACCGTGTCGGCGACCGCCCGGCTGGCGCGGACGTCGTACAGGATCGTCGCGGCGGGCTGCTTGTCTAGCATCGATTCCGCGAGCAGCGCGGTCAGGAAGTCGCCGTCCACGAACGACCCCATGTCGTCGATGAAGAAGCAACGATCCGCGTCGCCGTCCCAGGCGATCCCGAGGTCGGCCTGGCGGTCGACGACCTCGCGCATGATGAACTCCCGGTTCTCTTCGAGCATCGGATTTGGCTCGTGGTCGGGGAAGTTGCCGTCCGGTTCCCAGTAGGCCTTGATCAGGTCCAGCCCGAGCCGCTCGAGCAGCGGGCCGACCATCGGGCCGGCCATCCCGTTGCCGCCGTCGACGACGACCCGCAACGGGCGGATCGCGGCAGGGTCGATGAACTTGATCGCCGCGTCGTGGAACTCGTCGTAGACGTCGACGGTCTCGCTGCTGCCGCCGCCGGGGGCGGGCGGCAGGCCGATCTCGATCTGCTCCCTGACGTCGCCGATGCCGGCATCGCCCGACAGCGCGATCGCGCCGCGCTTGACGAGCTTCGCCCCGGTGTAGGCCTTCGGGTTGTGCGAGGCCGTGCACATCAGGCCGCCGTCGAGCTCACGGGAGCCGACCAGGTAGTAGAGCATCTCGGTGCCGACGAGGCCGGCATCGAGCACCGTCGCTCCCTCGCTGCAGATCCCGTCGCGATAGGCCGCGGCAAGCTCCGAGGCACTCAACCGCATGTCATGGCCCACGCCGAGCCGCAGCTGCTCGGTTGGCTTGCCCTCGAGCTCGCCGATCACGCGGGCAAACGCGCGCCCGATCAGCCGCGCCATCGAGGCGTCAATGTCGGTGCCGTACAGCCCGCGGATGTCGTAGGCCTTGAAGATGCCGGGATTCGCGATCGCTGTCATCTCGGGCTTCGGCTACTTGCTGACGACGATCGTCGCCTTCATGAACGGGTGGATCGTGCAGACATAGTGGATCGTTCCTGGCTGGGTCAGCTTGAGGGAGAACTTGTCGTTGGTGTTGAGCGTCGAGGAGGACTTGAACTTCGGCCCGCCTGTCCAGGTGACGTTATGCGGCGGACCGTCAAGGTTGGTCCATTCGACGGTGTCGCCGACCTTTGCGTGCACGGCAGCCGGGTGGAACGCGAGGCTCTTGATCGTGACCTGGGTCGCGCTGCCGCTGAGCCCTGCCCCGCCGGAGGGTTGGGTGCTGGCGGCGGCCGAGGTGCTCGTCGCCGCGGTGCTCGAGCCGCTCGCGGTGCGCGAGGTGCCGCTTGAGGTGCTGCTGGAGCTCGAACTCGATCCGCAGCCCGCGAGCGCCAGCAGCGAGACAACGAGGACGAGGAGTGAGACACGTTTCATCAGCCGGAGCCTACCCATCTACACTCATTTTTCATGTCTGGACATTCGAAATGGGCGTCGATCAAGCACAAGAAGGCGGTCGTCGACGCGCGCCGCGGGCAGCATTTCACCAAGCTCGCGCGGGCGATCACGGTCGCTGCGCGTGAGGGTGGAGGGGACCCGGATGGCAATCCCGGGCTCGCGCTCGCGATCCAGAAGGCACGCGACGCCTCGATGCCGAAGGACAACATCGAGCGCGCGATCGCGAAGGGAACGGGCGCGGGCGTCGACGCCGAGAGCATCGAGACGGTGCTGTACGAGGGCTACGGGCCCGGGGGAGTGGCGCTCCTGATCGAGGCGCTGACCGACAATCGCAACCGCACCGGGGCCGACGTCCGCCACCTGCTCTCAAAGCACGGCGGCAATCTCGGCGAGCCAGGATCGGTGTCGTACCTGTTCGACAAGCAGGGCGTGATCGTCGTCGATGCCAGCCGCTACGACGAGGATGACCTGATGCCGGCGATCGACGCCGGCGCGCTCGACATCGCCCTTGATGACGATGTCTTCGAGGTGATCACCGAGCCGGGAGACCTGGGCCCGGTCCGCGCGGCCCTGACCGAGGCCGGGATCGATATCGAGAGCGCCGACGTGACCCAGCGGCCAAAGTCCCGCGTCCCGGTCGCGGAAGCCGACGCGGCCCGGCTGCTGAAGCTGATCGACGGTCTCGAGGAGTTGGACGACATCGGCGCCGTGGACGCCAACTTCGACGTCGACGCGGAAGTGCTGGAGCGAATCGCCGGCTGATTCTCCGCCACGACCCAGCTCGAGCCGCCGACCCCCGAAAGCGCCCCGAAAACACAACCGAAGCACACCTCTTCGGTGAGGTCGCTACCCTCCCGCCCTTCCATGACCAAGAAAACGATCAGCGCATCATTGCTCTCCCTGCTCGCCGCGGGCGGCCTCGCGGCCTGTGGCAGCTCGAAGGCGCCCGGCGTCATTCAGGCGCCCTCAGGCGGCCTCACCGAGGCCCAGGTGACGTCAGTCTCGACCACGAGCACGACGTCCACGACCTCTGCCCCGGCCGTCGCCACGCCGAAGCCGCCGTCGCCGCTCTCGAAGAAGCCCGTCGTCACCGTCCCGGGCGGTCCGGCGCCGAAAACCCTCGTGGTCAAGGACCTGATCAAGGGAACCGGCGCGGCTGCCAAGAGCGGCGGCAACGTCACCGTCAACTACGTCGGGGTGCTGTACAAGGGCGGCAACGAGTTCGATTCCTCGTGGAAGCGAAACCAGACGTTCCCGTTCACGCTCGGCCAGGGCTCGGTGATCAAAGGCTGGGACCAGGGCCTCGTTGGCATGAAGGTCGGCGGCCGCCGCGAGCTGATCATCCCACCGGCGCTCGCGTATGGGAAGACGGGTAGCCCGCCCGCGATTCCGGCTAACGCGACGCTCGTTTTCGTGGTCGATCTGCTCGCAGCTTCCTAGCCCCGGGCTGCTTCGTCGCCGCAGGCAGCTCGCTGCGCGACCGCGCTCGGTACAGCGGTACCGGATCCGGGATCCCCTTCAGCCGGTGGCGCCCTGCGAACGACCACTCGTACTGATCGGGAGCGGCGTCACGGATCTCCTCGGTGCACAACACGCTGCCCGGCCGGGCGATCCCGGTCACGCGGCTGGCGAGATTGACCGAGTGTCCATAGAAATCGCCGGCTCGCAGCAGCGCCGGACCCCATGCGACGCCAGCCCGCAACGCAGGCAAGTCCTCGGCTGCGAGCGCGTCGACGAGCGACAGTCCGACCCCTACGAGCGCCCCGGGCTCGGGGCTGACGAACAGCGCGGCGTCACCGATCGTCTTGATCAATCGCACCGGCGGTGAGACGGCCTCGCCGGCCAGCGACGCGAACCGACCGGCGACGCTGCCGAGCTCCTGGGCCTCGACCTCGCCGCCCAGCCGCGTGAAGCCCACCAGGTCGGCAAAGCAGACCGCAATCTCGACAGCGTCGGGGACCTGGCCGGACTCGAGCTCGGCCCGGCCGAGGATCCCGCGCCGCACGCTCTCGCGTAGGTGCTGGTTGAAGGCGCCCACCAGAATCGGCGCGACCGCCGGCGTCATCTGCTCGGCAAGGGCCGCAAACCTAGTCGCCACGTCCTGCTCGCTGTCGCCCGCTTCCAGGAATGTTTCAGTGAACGCGGCCGTGATCGTCACAGCTAGGCGTGCCACGCCCTCGCCAAGCACGCGCGTGATCTCGCCGATCGCGTTCTCATCAAAGCCGGCTTCGAGAAACAGTTTGGTCGAACGCGCCGCTTCGATGTCCTCATCGCCGAACACGCGGTCGTTGGGATCGGCCTGCGGCAGACCCAGCAGCCGCCGGTAACGCAGTAGCAGGGCGGCCGGCACGCCGGTCCGCTGCTCGATCTCGCGAGCCGTGTAGCGGCCGCCGAGAACCCGGTCGACGGGCAGCAGCGCGAGCCGGTTCTCGGCTACCGCCGCCGTCAGCTCCTCGAGGCTCGCGCCCTCGGCCGCGAGCTGCTCCAGTAGGCGCTCGCGTACTCGGCGATCCTCGCCCTCGAGCCCCTCGAGCAATCCCGCGGCCGCGAAGTCCATGCGAGCATCCTCTCGGAAAAGATCCGCGTTCGCTAGCATCATCGAGCCTCCTGGGGAGTCATGTCCGATCCGACCCCCGGCTAGTCGACTCTCTCTAACCTCGCTCAAACATGCTCTCGATCTTGATGCCCGTCTACAACGAGCGTGAGCGCGTCGAACGCGCAATCGCCGAAGTGCTCGCGACCGAGTTGCCGAGCGATTTCGAGCTGATCATCGTCGATGACGGCTCGACCGACGGCACTCGCGAGATCCTTCGAAACGGCAGCTGGGATCCGCGCGTGCGACTGCTCGAACACGAGCACAATCAGGGCAAGGGCGCCGCGATCCAGACCGCGCTCAGCCACGCCCAGGGCGAGTTCTCAGCGATCTTCGACGCCGATCTGGAGTACGACCCGGCGGATCTCGGGCTACTGATGCCGCCGCTGCTGGACGGACGCACGAATGCCTGCTTCGGCGTCCGCGCGTTCGACGGATACACGAGCCACTCATTCCTGTTCGTGCTCGGCAACAAGGGCGTGACACTGGCGTGCAACGTCCTCTTCAACGTGTATCTACACGACATCATGACCTGCCACAAGATGATCCGGACCGACCTGTTCCGCAGCCTGCCGCTGCGCTCGGCAGGGTTCGCGATCGAGCCCGAGATCACTGCCCGCCTGGTGCAGAAGCGGGAGCGGATCTTCGAGGTCCCGGTCCATTACCGGGCGCGCTCAAACGAAGAAGGTAAGAAGCTGACCGCGCTTGACGGCTTCCGCGTCGTTGGAACCTTGTTGCGCTGCCGGTTCTCGAAGTCTGAGGTGCTCGCTGGTCGTGGAGACCAAGACGGCCGCTGATTCCTCCGCCGCCGGAGTGACCGGAGCCACCGGCGTTGCCGGAGCGCCCGGCGCCGCCGGAACCGCCTCGGCACGGTCGCGCAGCGATCTGCTGGAGCGCGCCCGGCAGTCGCCGTTCCTGCTCGCAGCGGTCCTCTGCACGGCGATCGCCGCGTTGTCGGCGGCGGTGCTTCCGACCGTCCCGAGCTACGACCCCTGGTCGTGGATCACCTGGGGCAGGGAGGTATTCGACACGCATCTCGGCTTCAGCGTCGGCGGCGGACCATCGTGGAAGCCGTTGCCAGTCATGTTCACAACGGTGTTCGGCCTGTTCGGCGGCGCCGCGCCGACGCTGTGGGTGATCGCGGCGCGCGCCGGCGGCCTACTCGGCCTTGTGGCCGCATACCGGCTCGGATCGCTGCTCGCTCGACGTGTGGCGGGTGGGTTGCGCTGGGCTGCGGTCACTGCGGGGGTGATCGCGGCGATCGGAATCGTGCTCACCCAGGAGTGGGCCTACTACATGTATCGGGGCACCTCGGAGCCAATGCTGATCGCGTGGGCGCTGTGGGCGATCGACCGCCACCTCGCGGGCCGCTACACGCAGGCGTTCCTGTTCGCTGTCGCGGCCTCGCTGATCCGCCCGGAGGCGTGGCCGTTCATCTTCCTCTATGCGATCTGGCTATGGCGCCGGGAGCCGAAGCTGCGCCTGCTGCTGATCGTCGGGTTGCTGTCGATCCCGTTCTTCTGGTTCGTGCCGCCGTGGATCGGCTCGGGCCAGCCGTTTCTCGCCGCCTCGCACGCCAAGGACTACAACGGGCATCTCGGCAAGCACCCGTTCCTCGAAGTGCTGCGCCGCGGAGCGGATCTCCAGGTCCTGCCGATGCTGGTGCTGGGGCTCGTGGCGGTGGGGCTCGCATGGTGGCGCGGGCGCGATCGGCTCCTGCTCGGCCTTGCAGCGGCCGCCGCCGCTTGGTGGGTGCTGGTGGTCGCGATGACGCTCGACGGCTATCCGGGACTTGAGCGGTTCTACCTGCCGGCGGCCGGCCTGACGTGTGTGCTGGCCGGCGTCGGGGTCGTGTGGCTCGCGCGCTTGGCCTCCGAGGCCGTGGCCGCGCGCACTGGCGGCGCTGCGGTCGCGGGCGGCGCCGGAGCTGCGGGCGGCGGTGGAGCCCGTCGGGGCGGGCGTGCCCCAATCGTGGGCGTGGGCGTCGCGGTCCTGCTGATTGTGCTCGCGATCCCGTTCACGACCAGCCGGATCGACCGCGCGCGGGCACAGAACTCGATCGCGCAGCGGGCCGTGACCAGACTTGACCAGCTCTCAGCCGCGGTCGCCGCGGTCGGCGGTCACGCGGGCGTGTACCCATGCCGCTCGAGCTTCGCCGCAATCAACCATGGCGTCCAGACCGCGCTGGCGTGGAAGTTGCACGTGACGCTCGGCCGCGTCGGCACCTCGATGCGCCACCAGGGTGTGATGTTCGTCGGCCCCCACGACTCGATCGACGGCGCCCCGGCACGGATCGACCCGCGCCTGAACCGGTCCCAGCTGCTCGCTTCCGTCGGCGCCTGGAAGGTCTACCGCGTCTGGCGAGACGGCCATCTGAACTCGTGCATCGGTCGATGACCGTGTCCTGCGTGCGTTTCAGCCGGGGAGGCGTCCGAGCACCGACGCAGAATGTGTGTTCGTATGATCGTCCTCGGCATCGATCCCGGCACCGCCAGCACCGGCTATGGCGTCGTGCAGAACGCCGGCTCGCGTTTGATCGCGCTCGAGCAGGGGGTGATCGAGACCCGCCCGGGCGTCGCGGTCGAGCGCCGGCTGGCCGACATCCACATCCGCGTCGGGGAGCTGCTTGACCTGCACCGCCCGGAGGCGATCGCGATCGAGGAGCTGTACTTCGGTGCCAACGTCCGCACCGCATTCGCCGTCGGCCAGGCGCGCGGGGTGGTCCTGCTCGCCGCCGGCCAGCGGGGAGTCCCGTCACGTTCCTACACGCCCCAGCAGGTGAAATCCGCGGTCTGCGGCTCCGGCCGCGCGGGCAAGGATCAGGTTGGGCGAATGGTCGCGAGGCTGCTCGGACTGAGCCCCCCGCCCGCGACCGACCATGCCGCCGACGCGCTCGCGGTAGCGGTCTGCGACGTCCAGCGGGCACCGCTTGCGCGCGCGATCGCGGCTCGGACCGCCGGGCGGATGGGAGTCCCGGCGTGATCGCGCTGGTCTCGGGCTCGGTTGCCGTCCGCCGCGCCGACCACGTCGTGGTCGACTGCGGCGGCGTCGGCTACAAGCTGGCCGTCTCCACAGAGACGCTGCGCCACGTCCCGGCGGTCGGTCGCCAGGTGCTGCTTCACGCCCATTTGGTCGTCCGCGATGACGCGCTGGCGCTGTACGGGTTTGCGACCGAGGAGGAGCGCGAGCTGTTCCTGATGCTGCTGAACGTGCAATCGGTCGGCCCGAAGGTGGCGCTGGCGGTGCTCTCAGGAGGCCCGCCGCGGGAGTTGCTGGCGGCGCTCGCCGCCGGTGATGCCGCGAGGCTGCAGGCGGTCCCCGGGGTCGGCAAGCGAACCGCGGAGCGGATCATCGTTGAGTTGCGCGAGAAGGTCGGGGCGAGCCTGGTGGGTGGGGACGGAATCACGATCTCGATCAGGCGCTCGGATGATCCCCGCGCGATGGCGCGCGAGGGCCTGATCGGCCTCGGCTACAGCCCGCAGGAGATCGACGAGCTGCTTGACGGCGCCGACGGAGACCGGCCGGAAGAGCTGATCGCGCACGCGCTGAGAATGGCCCGCCGATGACCCCGACCCAACCGCGGATCCAAGCGCCGGTGACTCTCGCCGAGGACGATCTCGACGGTTCGCTGCGGCCGCGCCGCCTGCGCGATTTCGTCGGCCAGGAGCCGCTCAAAGATCAGCTGTCGGTCTCGATCGCGGCGGCCGCGAGTCGTGGCGAGGCACTTGATCATGTCCTGTTCGCCGGTCCTCCGGGGCTCGGGAAGACCTCGCTGGCCCAGATCGTGGCGGCGGAGCTCGAGGTGCCGTTCGTGCAGACCGCCGGTCCCGCGCTCGAGCGCAAGGGCGACATCGCGGCGTATCTGACAGCGCTCGAGCCGCGTGCGGTGTTCTTCGTCGATGAGATCCACCGGCTCCCGCGCGCGCTCGAGGAAACGTTCTATCCGGCGATGGAGGACCGCTGCCTGCCGATCACCGTCGGTCAGGGTGCCGGCGCCGCTGTGGTGACGCTGGATCTGCCGCCGTTCACCCTGATCGGCGCGACGACCCGCGCCGGGCTGATCACCACGCCGCTGCGCGACCGCTTCGGGATCCAGCACCGGCTCGAGCACTACCACCCGGCTGAGTTGTCGAAGATCGTGCACCGCTCGGCGCTGCTGCTCGACGTGGCAATCGAGCCGGAGGGCGCGATCGCGATCGCCCAGCGCAGCCGCGGGACGCCACGCGTCGCCAACCGCCTGCTCAAGCGGGTCCGCGACTACGCCGAGGTGCGCCACAGCGGCGTCATCACCGCCGATGTGGCGCATGAAGCCCTTGACCTGCTCGAAGTCGACCACGAAGGTCTCGACCGCCTCGATCGCGAGATCCTCCGCTCGATCTGCGAGAAGTTCTCCGGCGGGCCGGTCGGGCTCTCGACGCTGGCCGTCGCCGTCGGCGAGGAGCAGGACACGATCGAGGACGTGTACGAGCCCTATCTGCTGCAGCGGGGCCTGATCGAGCGCACGCCCCGGGGTCGGGCGGCGACCCGCCGGGCGTACGAGCATCTGGGCCTCGATCCGCCGGGACCCCTAGCCCTTCTTTAACTCTTACGCAGGCAGGCTCGGCGGGCCCGCCACCCAGGCTATCCTCAGGCCCCAATGGCCAGAGACCACTATTTCATCTGCCCGCACTGCGGCACCCGATCGATGGCCACGGACCGCAACGCCGGCTTCAGACGTGAAGCCCGCGGGTGTCAGAAGTGCGGGTTCGCGTATCTGTTCGAGCTCCTGGACGATTATTACCCCGCTCCGAATGCGGCGTTCTTCGCGTGCGACGCCGACGGGCGAGTTGTCGACTGCGGGCGCGGATCGTTCGAGCTGACGGGCCTCAAGACCGAGCAGGCGATCGGCCGGCCAGTCCGAGAGGTGCTCGGGCTTCGCTTCGACGACGGGACCGACCACGTCGGCACCGCACTGGAATGGGAGGTGCGGGTCCAGGGCAAGCCGGTCGAGGTCAACGCCGAGCACGATCTGCCTGCGAGAGCTGTCGCGGACATCTTCCCGGCCTACGACGACGAGGACGGCGGGTTGCTGCTCGTGCTGACGCCGACAAACCACGGCTAGCGCGTTGAGTGCCCTAGCATCAGCAGACCGATGACCGATCGCCAGCGCAACGGCTTCATCCTGCTTGTCGTCATTCTTCTGATCGGCTTATCGGGGCTTGTCATCGCCACCCAGAAGACGGTCCTCGGCCTTGATTTGAAGGGCGGGATCGAGCTCGTCTACCAGGGCAAGCCGACCGCCCAGACCAAGGTCGTCACTCAGGATGCACTGTCGCGGGCCGTCGACATCATGCGCGAGCGCGTCGACCAGCTCGGCGTCTCGCAGCCGCTGATCCAGACCACCGGCAACAGCCTGATCACTGTCGGGCTGCCGGACGTCAGCGACGTCTCGCGGGCGGAGAAGATCGTCGGCAAGACCGCGCGACTGGAGTTCTATGACTGGGAGGCGAACGCGCTGACGCCGAACGGGAAGACCGTCGCCAGTCAGCTGCAGACGCAGGATCCCTCGGCGGTCACGATCAGCCAGGGTTCTGGCTCGACCTTTCCGGGCGATCCGGGCGGGGGCAGCCAGAGCTTGTATGACGCGGTCACGCTGGCGTCCAAGCAGCCGGCGCGGGTGAGCGCGGATAACGCGCGCCTGGGATCGCAGTACTACCTGTTCGGCGCCCCCGGGAGTGCGGCGTGTGCTGCGCTCGCCAAGAGTCAGGGGAAGACGCCGTCGCCAGGGGTCCATTGCCTGCTGGCCGGACCCGATGACAACCAGTCAGACCTGCTGAGCGCGCTCCCCAAGGGCGTGAGCGCCTCGGAGGGTCAGCAACTGGTGGTGCCGCCCGGGACGGTCGTGCTCCAGGCCGCGGATCCGAACGCCGGTAAGCAGACCAATCCGAACGACCCGAACGCGCAGTTCTATGTGCTCAAGGACCACGTCTCGCTGTTCGGCAACGAGATCACCAACCCGCAGCAGAGCACCGACCAGGGCGGCAATCCCGACGTCACGTTCTCCTTCAACTCCAAGGGCGGCAAGGCCTTCGAGAGCGTCACAGGCACGATCGCGCACCGCGGCGATCTCGTCAGCGGCCTTGGCAACACGTTCGACCAGCACTTTGCGGTTGCGCTCGACAACAAGCTGATCACCGTCCCGCAGATCGACTTCAAAACGTACCCGGACGGGATCACGGGCGGCCAGGGCGCCGACATCACCGGCGGCTTCACGATCAATTCCGCCCAGGACCTCGCGACACAGCTGCGCCTCGGCGCGCTGCCGATCAACCTCAGCCTGATCTCCGAGTCCCAGGTGTCCGCGACGCTCGGCAAGCAGGCGCTTCATCAGGGCCTGATCGCCGGTCTCGCCGGCCTGCTGGTCGTGATGATCTTCCTGATCGCCTACTATCGCGTGCTCGGGGTGATCGCGACCGTCGGCCTGATCGTCTACGGGATCTACTTCTTCGCGCTGATCAAGCTGATCCCGATCACGCTGACACTGCCGGGGATCGCGGGTCTGATCCTGACGATCGGCGTCGCCGCGGACGCGAACATCGTGATCTTCGAACGCGTTAAGGAGGAGATCCGGGCGGGGCGCTCGATCCGGCAGGGAATCGTCACCGGTTACAAGAAAGGCCTGACGGCGATCATCGACGCCAACGTGGTCACGATCATGACCGCGTTCATCCTGTTCGTGCTCGCGACCGCCGACGTCAAGGGTTTCGCGTTCACGCTCGGGATCGGCGTGATCGTGTCGCTGTTCACCGCGGTGCTGGCGACGCAGGCGATCCTGATGACGATGGGCGACTCGCGGGTGATCTCCCATCCCTCGGCGCTCGGAGCGGCAGGCAAGACGCGCCGCGTGCGGTTCGACTTCATGGGCGCCTCGCGCTACTTCTTCTCGATGTCCGGGGTGATCCTGCTGATCGGCGCGCTCGCGATCGGTGGCAGGGGACTGAACCTCGGGATCGACTTCACCTCCGGTAGCCGGATCACCGCTGGGCTCGTGCGTCCCTCGACCGAGAACCAGATCCGATCGATCGCCGACGCCGCCGGTGCCGCCAATCCGGTCGTGCAGAAGGTCTCCGGGGACTCGGCGCTGGGTAAGAACGGGTTCCAGATCTCCGCCAAGAAGATGTCGCAGAAGACCGTCTCCAGCGTCCGCAACACCCTCCAGCAGCGCTATGGGCTGCAGGCGTTCCAATCGACGTTCGTTGGACCGACGTTTGGAAAGACAGTCGCCAACAGCGCCGTCGTGGCGATCATCGCCTCACTGCTGGTGATCTCCGCCTACGTGGCGCTGCGGTTCGAGTGGAAGTTCGCCGTCCCCGTCCTGATCGCCCTGATGCACGACCTGCTGATCACCAGCGGCGTCTATGCGCTGACCGGCCGGGAGGTGACGACAGCGACAGTGGCCGCGCTGCTGACGATCTTGGGCTATTCCCTGTACGACACGATCATCGTGTTCGACCGGATCCGTGAAAACGTGCCGCGGATGCCGCGCGCGGCGTTCACGCAGATCGTCAACCGCTCCATGTCCGAGGTACTGACCCGGTCGTTGGCCACGACCTCGTGCACGCTGATGCCGATCATCGCGCTGCTCCTGTTTGGCGGGGCGACGCTGAAGGACTTCGCGTTCGCGCTGCTGATCGGCGTCGCCTCCGGCGCCTACTCGTCGATCTTCATCGCCTCGCCGGTCCTGTCCCACTGGAAGGAGCGCGAGGCTCATTACCGCTCCCGCCGGTCGCGGATCGAGGCCGAGTTCGGCGCGGTGCCGGCGTACGCGGACGATAAGAGCGACGTCGAGCCGACCGACAAGCGCGCGCGCCGGACAGGGCGCCTGACGCAACCGGAGCCGGACACCGTCTCGGCGGCCGAGTTTGAGCAGATGAAGCGCGACCTCGAGATCGAGCGCGAGCAGGCGCGGCACACCTCGACCCTGACGCGGCGCCTCGCTCGCCACGAGGAGTCTGAACCGGCGCCCACGCCCGCCCCGTCGCGACAGCAGAAGCCGAAGCCGACGCCGAAGCCGGTCAAGCCCGACGGAGCGCCACCGGCGCCGGCCGACGTGGGCGTCGATGTCGACGTCGAGGGCATCACGCCGGCTCCGGCTCCGGACATCGCCGAGAACGAAGGGGTCTCGCCAGTCCAGAAGTCAAAGCAGCCATCCAAGTCGCGCCAACGCAACCGCCGTCACGGGAGACGTCGCTAATGGGGATGCTCGCATGGGTGATGATGGGCCTGGCGCTGTGGCACTTCGCGATCTGGCTTCCCGACCACTTCTGGGGCGGGATCGTCGGCGCCTTTCTCGGCGCGCTGATCGGTGCCGTCCTGTCCGGCCTGGTGATCAACGGCTTCAACATCCCCGGTAGCCACGACACGCACCTGCTGACCGCGCTTGACGCGATTCCCGGCGCGCTGATCGGGATGGGGCTCGTGTACTTCGAGGGTCTCCGGCGCGAGAACGCCCACGCCGCAGAGGGCATCGGGCTGACGTAGCTCAGTGCTCCCCCCTCGCAAATACTGATCACATTCGAGCGGCTCCTACATTGCGCCTGGCGGCGTCCTCGGATCTCGATGTGGCTGGGCCGCACCGTCGGTCCTGCGTCCTTGCCGGCCACCGTCAGTGGCCACTCTCGGTGTGGTCGTCCTTGCGAGGAGATGCACTGAGCTTCGATGCGCCGTGATCGAGCCAGACGAGTCTCTTGTGGTCGTGCCGGTCTGCGCGGTGGCGGTGCCACCGGCGCCGCGGTGCGGTTTGCGGTTGCGGTGGCGATCCCACCGGCCCCGCGGTGCGGTTTGCGGTTGCGCTTGGGCACCCGCCGGCGGGACACCCAGCGGGTCCGGTTGCTCTGAAGAACGGCGCATCGAAGAGAGCCGGGATGGAATGCCTTCCGTTGCTCCGCCTCATGTTGCACCCGATTTTGGGGGTCGTACGGGTTGGCGTGATAACTGGCGGGGGAGCGGACACTACCTCGCTGCGGGTGGCCGGATTGGGTCGGGCTCGGCGCACGAAAACAGACACGATCTGCCGCGGTCCGCTCGGTTCGGCGAGCTGCGGCCGATTGCTACTGGTAGACGGACATCAAGTGCCTCGCCTCCCAGCAGGCGGTGGACTGCGGCAGATTGTGTCCGTTTCGCGCTCCGACACCCGGGCGGCCGTCCGGCGTGTGAGCGTCAACGGCAACGGCGGCAGGGACCACAGCCCAACGACACCCGTCCCAAGCCAGATCCGGCACGGCGCCACGACCTGAGCCAGGCCGTTTCAATGGAAGTTCACCCGCGAGCGATTCAGGATCGAACCGCTGTCAGCCGCGGCAGTCGCAGACCTCGCCGAGCCGCACGGCATCGACGCCGAGGAGCTGTACCGCAGGACGGGCGGTAACCCGTTCTTCGTGATCGAAGTGCTCGCGGCGGGCGGCGAACAGATACCCGAGACGGTCAGAGACGCGGTGCTTGCGCGCGCCGGCCGTCTGTCCCGATCCGCCCGTCGGCTGCTCGAGGCGATCGCGGTCGTCCCCGGGCAGGCGAAGCTGTGGCTGCTGGAGGAACTCGGCGGCGAGGATCTCGACCATCTCGACGAGTGCCTCGCATCAGGGATGCTGAGCGCGGAGCGCGCGCACGTCGCCTTTCGCCACGAGCTCGCGCGGCTTGCGATCGAGGACGCGATCTCCCCAAGTCGAAGGGCTGCCCTGCACCGCAACGCGCTCGAGGCGCTGTCGGAGGGCGCTCGAATGCCGGCGCAGCCTCGGGGACCAGCGAGGGGAGGGAGACGCCGTGCGGTCCCTGTCTCGTCTGCTGTTCTTCACCGGCAGGACCGATGAGGGCGAGCAGCTCGCGCTCGAGGCTGTCGAGCTGCTCGAGCCGTTGCCTGCCGGCCACGAACTGGCGATGGCGTATGCCAACGTCTCGCAGCGGCGAATGTCGTCGAAGACGCTGACGCCGACGCGTGTTGGGGTGCGCGCGCACTCGAACTCGCCGAACGCCTCGACGACACCGAGGCGCAGATTTATGCGCTCACGAACATCGGGGCGTCGGAGTCCCAGGCCGGCTTGGACGACGGCCGGTTGAAGGTGGAGCGGGCATTGGCACTCGCGCAGCGGCACGGCCTCGAGGAGTACGCCGGCCGCGCCTTTCTGCAGCTCGTGTTTTCCCCGATTCGGCATCGCTCGTTTGAACTGGTGCCCGCCCCACTCGAGGCTGGACTCGAGTACTGCACTGAACGCGGGCTCGATATCTGGCGGCTGTACCTGCTCGCATCGCGCGCGCTTCGAGCTCGTACAAGGCCGCTGGGATCACGCGACCGACACGGTGGCGTCCGTTCTGCAGGACCCGCGCAGCGCGCCGGTTGCGCGCGCGTGGGCGCTCGACGTGCTCGCACGTGTCAGGGCGCCGCGAGGCGACGGCGAGGCTCCGGACCGCTTGACGAGGCGCAGGCGCTCGTGAGCTCGACGGGGGAGCTGATGCAGATCGCCCGTTCGCGGCAGCGAAGGCCGAGGCGGCTTGGCTGACCGGCGCCGACGCGATCGCGCTTGCTGAGAGCCATGATCCCGATTCGGTGCGCGCTTCGATCGAGCAGCTTCAGCGTTTGGGAGCGCGACTCGCGGCCACGATCGTGGCCCGCCGGCTGCGCGAGCGCGGTATCCGCGGCGTTCCGCGCGGCCCGCGCCGTCGAACCCGCGAGAACCCCGCGGGCCTGACCGCGCGCGAGCTCGAGGTCCTCACGTTGCTGGGCGACGGACTTCGCAACGCGCAAATCGCACGCCAGCTCGTCCTCTCGGAGAAGACGGTCGATCACCACGTTTCTGCGATCCTGCGAAAACTGGATGTCAGCACTCGCGGGGAAGCCGCGGCGGCGGCTGCCCGCCTGGGGCTGCTCGGCCGCACCTGACGGGAAAAGATCCGTCGGGGGCGGCACCTACGCTGCAGCTATGTCTGAGGCAGCCGCCGTCGCCACGATCGCCTCGCCTGCCGGCCCGCCGGCGCAGCTGCAGGTCGTCGCAGAACCTCCGAGCGGACCCGCCGAAACGAGGCAGGCACCCGGTCGCCCGCTCCTCCCGCGTTTGGAGCTCCCGTCGTACGACCTGGCCGCGGCGGTCGAGCTCGAACGCAGCCTGGGCATCAGCCACACGCTCGCGCAGGTGCTCGTCCGCCGCGGGCTCGATCGGCCACAGCTCGTCCGCGAGTTCGTCGATCCCCGTGAGGCGTACGAACCGTCGGCGTTCAGTGGAATCGATCGCGCGGTGGCGGCGATCGAGCGCCACGTTGAAGCGGGCAGCCGGATCACGGTCCACGGCGACTACGACGTCGACGGCGTCTGCGCGACCACGATCATGGTTCGTGCGCTGCGCTCACTCGGAGCGGATGTCGACTGGTTCCTGCCGGGCCGCCTCGAGGATGGCTACGGGGTGTCGCTCGCGACGATCGGCCGCCTCGGCGCACGCGGCACCGGCTTGTTGATCACCGTGGACTGCGGGATCACGGCAGTCGAGGAGGTCGGGGCGGCGGTTGCCGCCGGGATCGATGTGGTGGTCTCCGACCACCATTCCCCGCGCGCCGACGGAGCGCTTCCGGATTGCCCGATCGTGCATCCGGCCGTGTGCGGATACCCATGCGCCGACCTGTGCGGGACCGCCGTGGCGTTCAAGCTGGCGCAGGCACTGGACGCGAGCAGCGCCGCTGCGGAGGTCGAGCTCGTAGCGCTCGCCACCGTCGCCGATCTGATGCCGCTACGTGGAGAGAACCGGCGGCTCGTGCGGGAAGGCATCGCCGCGATGGCATCCACACCGAGGTACGGCCTGCGGGCGCTCATGGCGGTTGCCGGCGTCGACCCCAGTGCGGTCAATGCCCACGCCCTCGGGTTTCGCCTGGCGCCGCGGATCAATGCCGCGGGCAGGCTCAGACGCGCCGACGCCGGACTCGAGCTGTTGCTGACCGAGGACGAGCGGCGCGCGGGCGAGATCGCCGCCGAGCTCGATACGGTCAATGCCGAGCGACGGGCGATCGAGCAGCGGACCGTGTGGGAGGCGCAGGCGCAGATCGCCGAGCTCGGCGAGCGCAGCGCGTACGTGCTCGCCGGCGAGGGCTGGCATCCCGGCGTCGTCGGGATCGTCGCGTCGCGAGTCGTGGAGCGCTATCACCGCCCGGCGATCATGATCGGGATCGACCGCGACGGGATCGGGCACGGCTCGGGGCGCAGCATTCCGGGATTCGATCTGCTGGCGGCACTGCATGCGACCGCCGGGCACATGGAGCGCTACGGCGGGCATCGCGCGGCGGCCGGACTGACCGTTCAGCGCGAGCGGATCGACGGGTTGCGGATGGCGTTTGAGCAGTACGCGTCGGAGGTTCTGACGCCGGAGCTGCTGCAGCCGGTCGAGCGCGTCGATGCCGTCGTCTGCGGATCGCAGCTCGGCCTGCACCTTGCCGAGGAATTGCAAACGCTCGAGCCGTGCGGGATCGGCAATCCTGGCGCTCGGCTGCTCGTCCCGGGAGCGCGGTTCGACGATCTGCGACCGATGGGCGAGGGACGTCATGCACGCTTCTCGGTGCGCTCCGGGGGAGCGAAAGCGCGTGCTGTCGCGTTCGGCTGCGACGGCCGCCTGGCGGTGGCGCCGGGCGAGCCGGCCGATGCCACGTTCAGGCTCGAGCTGAGCGCCTGGAACGGACTCGTCGAGCCGCGGCTGGTGCTGCGCCAAGCTCAGCTGTGTGCGCCGGCGCCGAGCGAGGTTCTGGGCGAACGCGATCAGTACCTGCGGGCAGTTCTCGAGGAGCTTGAGTTTGAGCGCCCGGACGAGTGCGGATCCGATCGCGCCGCTGGGACCCGGGTGGTGCTCGATCGCCGCGGCATCAGTCCGCTCGCTGTATTGGGCGATGCCGTCGCGGCCGGCGGCGGTGTGCTCGCGCTGTGCGCCGATGTTCCGCGGCGACTCGAGGGCTTGCGCGAGCGCGCGGGCGGCTTTGCGATCGCATGCCATCACGCGCTCGAGCGCGATCCTGAGCTGGGTGGCCGTTTCGGGCACATTGTCGTGCTCGACCCTCCGTCGATCACGGCCGGCACGGAGCTGATTCGGGCAGGGTGCGGCTATACCCATTTGGCCTGGGGCGAAGCTGAGCTACGCTTTGCTCAGCAGATGCACGAGTTGGAGTACGGTCTCCGGGCTTCGCTCGTCTCGCTCTACCGGGGTGTGCGGCTCCGGGGGAGGGTGGCCGGCGGGGAGCTCGAGCGCCTGCTTCGCGGCGATGGTCCGCATGCTCGCCCGCCACGGCTGGCCGGCAGGTTGATCAGAGTCCTAGCGGAGTTGGAGCTCGTCAGCCTCGACCGGGATCTGCCGGCCCTGACGATCGCGGGCACAGCGCAGACCGCGCTCGAACGCTCGCCGTCCTACCGGGTCTACTGCAAGCGATATGAGGACGGACGACGATTCCTGAGCAGCGCAAATCTTCGACCAGGCGGCTGAGCCGGCCCCGCGGCAAGGACGAGCGGGTCGCGGGAGCCGATGGCTCCGGGTCAGGCGGCATCGAGGACGGCCGCCAATCGCCCGCTGCGCTGATTCCCGCCTCTCGCCCGCCCGTGGACCGCGTCGCGCATCCGGGCACACACGAGTCGATCGAACGGATCGAGCTGACCGCGACCGAGCGGCGCCTGCTCGGCGATCTGTTCGCGATCGTCGAGGAGCACGCCGATCAGGCCGCGGTCACTGTTGACCGCGTCCGCGTCGAGGAGGCATTCGTCTACGCCTGCTTGCACCACGCCGATCAGCGGCGCAAGTCGGGCGAGGACTTCATCATCCACCCGGTCGGCGTCGCGAAGATCTGCGCCGGGATGCGGCTCGACACCGAGACGTTGTGCGCCGCGCTGCTGCATGACACTGTCGAGGACACCTCGGCGTCGCTGGAGGAGGTGCAGGCGGCGTTCGGCGACGAGGTCGCCGTACTCGTCGACGGCGTCACCAAGCTCACGGGGCTGACGTTCCAGTCCCGCGACGAGGCGCAGGCCGAGAACTACCGCAAGATGATGGTCGCGATGGCCTCGGACATCCGGGTCATCCTGATCAAGCTCGCCGATCGCCTGCACAACATGCGCACGATCGCCGCGATGCCCAAGCAGAAGCAGATCGAGAAGGCGCGCGAGACGCTCGACATCTACGCGCCGATCGCCCACCGCCTCGGCATCCACGCGATCAAGTGGGAGCTCGAGGACCTCGCCTTCCAGACGCTGCATCCGCGCAAGTACAACGAGATCAAGGGGCTCGTCGCCCAGCAGCGGGCCGAGCGCGAGCGCTACGTCAACCAGGCCGGCGAGTACCTGGCAAAGGAGCTGGACGAGCTCGCGATCGAAGCCGAGATCTCAGGGCGCGCCAAGCACTTCTACTCGATCTACTCGAAGATGACCAAGAAGGGCCGCGAGTTCAACGAGATCTATGACCTCACGGCGATGCGCGTGATCGTCGCGTCGGTGAAGGACTGCTACGGCGCGGTCGGCGTCATCCATTCGCTGTGGAAGCCGCTCCCGGGGCGCTTCAAGGACTTCATCGCGATGCCCAAGTTCAACATGTACCAGTCGCTGCACACGACCGTGATCGGCCCCGAGGGCAGGCCGCTCGAGATCCAGATCCGCACACGTGAGATGCACGACCTCGCGGAATTTGGGATCGCCGCGCACTGGATGTACAAGGTGCACGGCGACAAGTCCTCCGGGCCGGCAGGGCCCAAGGACGGCGAAAGCAAGCTCAAGTGGCTGCGCTCGCTGCTCGACTGGCAACAGGACATGGCCGATCCCCGGGAATTCATGGAGACACTGAAGGTCGACCTGTTCGAAGACGAGGTGTTCGTGTTCACGCCGAAGGGCGAGGTCAAGTCGCTCGCTGCCGGCGCCACGCCGCTGGACTTCGCCTACGAGATCCATACCGACGTCGGGCACCGCTGCGTGGGTGCCAAGGTCAACGGCAAGATCGTGCCGCTGTCCTACCAGCTGCGCTCCGGGGACATCGTCGAGGTCCTGACCTCCAAGCGCGAGCGTGGCCCCTCGCGGGACTGGCTGGCGCTCGTGCGGACAACGCGCGCGCGCAACAAGATCAAGGCCTGGTTCAAGGCCGAGTCCCGCAAGGACACCGAGCACACGGGCCGCGAACTGCTCCAGGAGCATCTGAAGAAGCAGGGTCTGCCGGCGCAGAAGCTGGTCGGGTCGCCGCTGCTCGCCGACGTGATCCGCGAGATGGGTTTCCGCAAGGGGGAGGACTTCTACATCGCGCTCGGGGGCGCGAAGATCTCACCGAAGGTCGTCGTCAACAAGGTGATGCAGCGGCTCAAGCAGGGCGAGGCGGCGGAGACCGAACCGACCGCCGCCGACGACCTGCTCGAGACCCGCCGGCGCCGCTCGCGGCCCACGACATCCTCCACGCGCTACGGGATCTCGGTCGAGGGGATCGACGAGGTGATGCTGCGGCTGGCGAAGTGCTGCCGCCCCGTGCCCGGCGATCCGATCGTCGGCTACATCTCGCTCGGGCGCGGAATCACGATCCACCGCGAGGACTGCCCGAACGTCGCCGTGCTGCGGCGCGATCCCGAGCGCTTCACGCCGGTTTCCTGGGACGGCGACGCCGAGACCTCATTCCGCGTCGAGATCGAGGTCGACGGCTGGGACCGCCACCGCCTGCTCGAGGACATGTCGCGGACCTTCGCCGAGGCCGGCATCAACATCCTCGAGGCGCGTTGCACGGTCAATCACCCGATGGTCAAGAACCGGTTCGTGGTCGAGGTGGGGGACACCCGCGCGCTCGACCAGGCGATCAACCGGCTGCGGAATATCGACGCGGTCTTCGACGCCTACCGGGTGACGCCGGGCGCCGGCTAGCGCGGCCCGGCGTCGTTGCCCCGTTTCAGCCGAGATCGAGACCGCGACCTCGCGGCGCCCGGGATCCGTTGCGCCGCGCGCCGGTCCCGCGTTCCGCCTCGGTGCTTCGGCGATCGGTCCGGCTGGGCCGCCGGTCAGGGTCGGTGCCATGCGCCGGTCCGGATCCTCGTGCGCCCGGCTCGCGCGCCGGCGGTAGCGGGGTGCCCGGCGCCGGTCCGGCCCGGTCCTCGCCGCTCGCCGCTGCCCCCATATTCGTCGTCTTACGCGGCGGGCTCACCATCACGACCTGGACGTTGGCGGCCGGCGTCTTCGTGATGACGATTGCCTCGCCGGTGGGGAGCATCTTGATCTGATTGGGGTGAACCACGAACCGCTCGACCTGGCGGCGGGTCCCGCGGCTGGTGCTGTAGCCGCCCAGCGGCCCGCGCCCGATCTGGTAACTGTTCTCCCAGACGGTGTGGGTACCGGCCATCTGCGCGACCAGCTGGGCCGAAGCCGGCACGTCCTGGCGGTGGATCACCTTCACGGCCGTGACGCCCAGGACCTGATCGCGGAAGCCATGTCCGGCTCGATCGAGATCCGCGAGCTCCTGCGTGGCGAGCAGGACGCTGACGCCCGATTCTCTTCCCCGGGCCAGCAGCGCGAGCAGGTTGTCGGCCCCAAGCGCCGAGAACTCATCGATCGCAACGATCGCCTGCGGAACCCGGCCCGCTCCGAGCGCCGCGCGGTTCAGGCGCTCACCGGTGGCGGCGACGAGATCCTGGATCGCAAGCGCTCCCAGCTGCGCCGACAGTCGGCCGTAGACGCTCGAGTTCAGGCTGAACAACACGACCTCCCGACCTTCCAGCGCGGCGCGAAGGTCGATCGTGCGCTCCGGGCCGGGAGTGAGAAACGGCCCGGTGTGGGATTCGCTGATGATTGCCAGCCGGGTGCCGAGACCGCGGACCGCGCTGAGCTGGTCGGGGGTCAGGCCGGCGAGGTAGTCCTGAACGCGGGCGGCGCTCGGGCCCGGGACGTGGCGCAGCGCTGCGGACAGCCGCCGTGGATCCATCAAGTCGACGACCTCTGTTAGTGTGGCGCCGCGACCGGGATGCGAGTCGTGCAGCACCTGCAGCACGGTCTGGACGTAACGCTCCGCGGCGCGTTGGTAGTGGGGCTCGGTGAAGCGCTCGCTGGAGATCAGCTTGTCCTTCAGCTCGGTCGCATTGCCATGCGCAAGCGGATTCCAGTGCTCGGTCCCGTCCGGGGTCCAGACCCGGAACGGACGGCCCGCCGCAGCGGCTGCGGCGGCCAGTTGCGCGGCGAACGCGGGGGAGCCCTTCATGTCGATCGCGACGACCGGATGGCCGCGCCGGATCTGCTCAGTCAGGATCCGCAGCAGCGTGGTCGACTTCCCCGCCCCGCTGGCCCCGACGATCAGCCCATGAGCAGATAGCTGCTGATCGCTCAGCTGCACAGGTCCTCCGCCGGCCTCGGTGCCCAGGAGGATCGAATCAGGCCGCGGCACGACGCGCGCGGTGCGCGCCCGGCGCGCGGCGGCCGACCGCGCGACCGACACCGCCGCCGCGCACACCAGCGCGGCGCCCAGTGCCAGGTTCGCGGTCGCGGCGGGGAGCAGCAGCAGCCCGAACGCGACGGGCAGCAGCCAGTACGGCCGGCGCGGTCCTCCGCCGTTGCGGGCCCCGTCCGGGATCGCGCTCACCGGCCGGCCTCCGATGCCCGCGCCGGCGCCCGGTCGCGCGCCACGGCCGCACTCCGCTGCAGCGTGCGCATCGACCCGCCCCACGTGAACGGCTGCACGTGCACCAATGACGAGATCCCGAGCCGTGAGGCGGCCGCACCGATCTCGCGCGCGTGCGTTTCGCTGCTCACCAAGTACAGGACCGCGTCGATCCGACCGTCCATGCTATAGCCGCCGAAGATCGTCTCGAGCCTCACCCGGCTCTTGCGTGAGAGCTCGAGCTCGATCGCGACCGTGTGGCCAGTCGCCGTACGGAGCAGCAGGTCCGGGTAGTGACGGCGCTCGCGCCCGCCACGACCAACGCCTCCAAGCCGGATGCCGAACGGCTCCTGCTGCCAGCCCGCGCGCCCGTCCTCAGAGCGCATCTGGCGTTCGGACACAACCTGCGTTAGTGCTCCGAACGATCCTGCCCTCGCAGCGAGCCACAGCCAGGCCAGGCCGACATCATGGGCGTAGCCGCGGGGGTCAGGCCGCCTCGGCGCCGGCAGCGTGCTGCCGATCACGCCGAGTCCGCTGCCTCGGATCTGGTAGCCGGAGCAATGGCCGTCGTACTGAGGCGCTTGCCAGCGGATCAGCCGAGCTCGTCGCAGCGCGAGCAGCCGGGCGTTCGCGGCCGGTGCGGAGATCTCCAGCAACGCCTGCACGTGTTCTCGCAGGACGACGCGATGCTCGGCGAGGAATGCGAGCAGCTCACGATCGCGGGCGGTGATCCGCGTGGCCATGCACTCCAGAGCCCAGCGCGGCCGATATTCACCCCACAGGGTGGCTGGATCAGAGACCCGGATGTGGCAGCGACCGGGTGTCAACCACCTCGAAGTCGCGGCCACTGAGCTGGTCGAGTTGATGGAGCGCGTCGTCGTTCCAACGCGGGTTCGGCGCACCCGAGACGTACCACGGCGAGCCGTTGTCAGCCAAGATCAGGCCGTAGGTCTTGAGCGCTTGTGCGACAACGCGCGCCTGGTCGGGCAGGCGCGAGATGTTGACCCCGGCCCTGAGTCGCACCCGGAGACCCATCGGCGGGTAGAAGCCGCTGCACGTCGACGCTTCATGACGGGCTGGGTAAACATAGGCCTTCGACGTACAGGGCGCGGTGAAGCGCAGCGCGTGGTCGATCACCCCGCGGGCGACCTCGTCGTAGCGTGCGAGCCCTGGCAGGATCGGCAGTCCGGCGGCGTCGGCGGACGTCCAGCCGGCGGGGCGCAGATGGTTCGACCCCAGGTTGAAGATCGCCCCGGATCCCGCGTGCCAGCGGCCACCCGCGCGCGGGTAGGCGGCGTACAGCTCGTAATCGGTGCAGGTGTCGCGATTGACGACGATCACGTGGCGGTCCCCGCTCGAGCTACGCCCACCCTCGATCGGCACGTTGGCCGGCAGCGGATACAGGTGCCCGTCGGACTCGCTTGCGTAGTCGAAGCTGACCGGGACGCGCCGGGTGCGGTTCGACACGACCATGTACGGAATCCCGTTGGGAGCGCCGTTGTAGGTCGTGCCGAAGTCTGGGTGAACCGGGCTGCTGAGCCCGATGCTCGCGATCAGCTTCGCTGAGTTCTTCGCGACCGGCAGGCGATCGACGCGCTGGTTCCATGGATTATCAGGCGGGAACAGCGGGCACGCCGGGGCCCCCGGGAGCGGGTGCGCGTGCACGAGCGCGGGGAGCAGCACGAGCGACAGGCAGACGGATACAAAAGCGATGCGGCGCACTCCGAGGCGATGATAAGCCGCTTGGCGTGCCGTCAGGCGCGACGTGGACGAACGTCAGGCGACGACGAGGATGCCGCGCGGCTTGATCCCAAACACGGCTTCATCAACTTCGCCGATGTAATCGCCATCGACCTGGAGCGGCAGCGGTCGCTCGTCCAGCGAACGGATCCGCATCCCGGTGACCTCGCTGAACGGGTGCACCTGACGATGGCGGCTGATCCGCGCCCGCCGCGAGAGAGCGCGCCAGATGATCGTCGGAATCTCGATCGGGTTGGAGCGCTTGAGCACAACTCCCGCGAGATCTCCGCTCTCGAGCGTCGCCCCTTCGGCGATCTCTACCGGGCGGTTGCCGAAGTACGTGTACGGCGCGGCATTTTGGATGATCGCCGTGACGCCCTGGACCCGCTCCTCGCCAAGCTCCACTTCGAATCGCGGCGGCTTCAGCAGGTAACGGCGGTTGAAAGTCTGGATCCCGGTCCAGGTGTAATACCACTCGCCGAGCCTCGCCTTCAGCCGCGGATGGGCGTCGACGCGCTCGACAACGCTCGCGTCGAGGCCGACCCCCGCCGAGAACAGGAACTGGCGCTCATTGACATAGCCGATGTCAAGCCGCCGCGGGCTCCAGTCGTCGGCGATCTGGAGCAGATGCTCGGTCGCGTCGACGACGTCGGTCGGGATCCCGAGCATCCGGCAGTACACATTGGTGCGCCCGCCGGGCAGGCACGTCAGCGGCGTACCCGATCCCGCCAGGCCGTTCGCCGCCTCGTTGACGGTGCCATCACCGCCGAACGCGACGACGACGTCATAGCCCTCGCGCGCCGCCTCGCGGCACAGCTCGGTGGCGTGGTCGCGGGCCTCGGTATCGATCGCGTCGACGTGATAGCTGCCCCGCAGTGCATACACGACAAGGTTCCTCAAGCGATCGGACACCGTCGTCGCATACGGGTTGACGATGACCAGCATCCGCCGGCTCGGAGCGCGACTCCCGGCTGTCAGGGCCGCCTCGAGGCGTTCGAGAGGATCGGTTGAAGTGGCTGCCATGCCGCTGAGGTGAACACCGCCGCACAGCGGTCGTTACGTGATGGTCACATCTCGCGTCCAACCGGTCAAGCGGCAGCAGGTCTTGCCCGACAGCCTGATCCCGAACCTCTACCTGACGATTCTCGCCGCGTTCGCCGAGTCGCGCCGGTTCCGCACCACGATCCGGGCGCACGCGCGCACCCGCTCCGGGGCACTATCTCGCAGCGCTGAACGGCCGCGCAATCACGGCCATCCGGTCGCGGAAGTCCGGCGCCCAGATTCGGCGGTCGACCCTCGCGAGTCCGGCGGTGCGCGACAGTGCAAGACCGAGCCCCGGCGAGTACCCGCCGATCCGGTCGAGGTAATAGCGCATCGTCAATGCCTTCGGCGCAGTCGCGATCTCCAGCACCTGGAATCCGCAGCGGGCCAGCAGCGAGGTGATCGAACCCCGCGTGAAGTATTGGACGTGGGTTGGCAGCACCGACCACCAGCGCCGTCCGAGCCTGCGTGCGACTCGGCTGCCGGCGTCGGGCAGCGCCAGCCACAGCACGCCCCCCGGGCGCATCAGCGACGCGATCCGCAGCAGCGCCTCGCCCGGGTTGCGGAGCTGCTCGATCACGTCGCCCATCGTCACCGCGTCGAAGGCGCTCGCGGGAAGCTGCGCCGAGAACAGATCGGCGTTCTGCACCTCCAGCCCGAGGCGCTCACGCGCATAAGCGCACGCAAACGCGCTCGGTTCAAGTCCGAGCGGCCGCCAGCCGCGGTCGCGAGCCTCCGCGGGCAGAAAGCCGAGCCAGCAGCCGACGTCGAGCAGCGCGCCGCGTCCCGGCAGGTATGTCTCGATCCGCTCGAGCGCCCGGCGCCCGGTCGCCCGCTGGCCGGTTTCCTCAGCGATGTAGTCCTCCGATGCGGCGTGCGCGTAGGCTCGGGCCAGCATCCCGCTATCGGGCATCGGGTCAAGCTGCATGTGCCCGCAGCGCCCGCAGCGGGCGATGTCCGCAAGCGCGCTTCCGAACTGCGTCGTGCTCGGGATCAACCACTGATCGCCGGCCGGCGCGGCAACGACGATGTGTGCCACCAGCTCGCGCGCACCGCATGCGGCGCAGGCGGCGGTCTGGGCGCCGGGTGCTAAAGCCTTGTTGGTCATCTGTCGAACTGCTGGATATACTGACGGGCACATAGCTGTACGCATCAAGAGGGGTGGAGGGACTGGCCCTACGAAACCCCGGCAACCTCCCGAAAGGGAAAGGTGCCAATTCCATCAGGCTCCAACAACAAGCCTGGGAGATGTGGAAAGGGCGGTTTCAGAAGCCTCCGACCACAGACCCCGGCGGAGGTTTTTTACATATGCCGCCAGAGTCTCTTCGTTGCAAAGAATGCAAGACCACCTATCCGCTTGACGCGCGGTATGTCTGCGAGCGCTGCTTCGGTCCGCTCGAAGTCTCCTATGGGTCCCGCGCGGACGGCGAGCCCGCCGCGCTCAAGCGCCGGATCCAGGCCGGTCCACACTCGCTGTGGCGCTACGGTGACTTCCTCCCGGTGCAGGCGCCGCCCCACGGAACGCTGCACGCCGGGATGACCCCGCTGCTGCGGGCCGATCGGCTCGCCGGGCGTATCGGGCTGAAGGAGGTGTGGGTCAAGAACGACGCCGCGAATCCGACGCACTCGTTCAAGGATCGCGTGGTGTCGGTGGCGCTAGCGCGTGCGCGTGAGCTTGGCTTTGAGACGATCGCGTGCGCCTCGACGGGCAATCTTGCCAACGCGGTGGCCGCGCATTCGGCTGCGGCCGGTCTCGAGTCCTACGTGTTCATCCCGTCGGACCTCGAGGAGCAGAAGGTGCTCGCGACCGGCGTCTACGGAACCAATCTCGTCGCGGTCCGGGGCAACTACGACGACGTAAACCGGCTCTGCACCGAGCTCTCCGGCGAGCACGATTGGGCCTTCGTGAACATCAACATGCGCCCGTACTACGCCGAAGGTTCGAAGACCCTCGCGTTCGAGACCGCCGAGCAGTTGGGGTGGGAGCTTCCCGATCGGGTCGTGTGCCCGATCGCGTCGGGCTCGCTGTTCACGAAGATCGCCCGCGGGTTCGAAGAGTGGATCGAGGTCGGGCTGCTCGAAGGCAAGGTGCCGACGTTCAACGGCGCTCAGGCAACGGGCTGCTCGCCGGTCGCCAGCGCATTCGAGGCCGGGCACGATGTCTGCAGGCCGGTGAAGCCGGACACGATCGCCAAATCGCTCGCGATCGGCAACCCGGCCGACGGCCCGTACGCGCTCGATCTCGCCCGGCGCACCGGCGGTTCGATCGACTCGGTGTCCGATGATGAGATCCGCGAGGGGATCAAGCTGCTGGCGCAGACGACCGGGGTCTTCACCGAGACCGCCGGCGGCGTCACCGTCGCCGTGCTCGCGAAGCTCGCTCAGCGCGGCGATATCGACCCGTCCGAGCGCGTTGTCGCCTACATCACCGGTGAAGGGCTGAAGACACTCGACTGCGCCCGCGGCACCTTCGAGATGTGGGAGATCGAGCCGACCCTGAACTCGTTCGAGGCGGCCAGAGAGCACGTCGTCGTCCCGGCCTGAAAAGATCCCGTGCCAATGACGGTCAGCGTCAAGATCCCAACCCAGCTCCGAGAGGCAACCGGCGGCGAAGCCACGGCCGAAGTCGACGGATCCACCGTCGGGGAAGTGCTTGACTCGCTGTACGAGCGCTACGGCGAGCTGCGCAGCCGAATCGCCGAGGACGGCGGTCTGCGCCGGTTCGTCAACGTCTACGTCGGCGGTGAGGACATCCGCTTCCTCGACGGCCTTGACACCGCGGTCGAAGACGGCGACGAGGTCACGATCCTGCCGGCCGTGGCGGGCGGCTGAGTAACTTGTGATCAGCGACGGCCGCTGGCCGCGCGCGAGGAGCCCGGCGCCCAGCTCGGAGACGAAGCGCTCGGTGCCCTGCGCACCTCCGGCCAGTAGCACGGGCTCAGCAGCGCCACCCGCAACGGCGCCTGGGAGCTTGGTGCGAGCACGAGCGGATTGTCACGGTGGAGACCTACTGCTTCTGCCGCACTGGCGGCGCGGGGCTGGCGGCGCGGGGCCGCTGACGGTATCGTCGCGCGGTGGCGAGTTTTGGTCAGCTGACGTTGATCATCCTCGCGGGGCTGTTGGGGCCGTTGCTGTCCTCCTCCCGGCGGTGGCTTGTGCCGGTCGTGGTCGGCGAACTGCTCGCCGGCATCGCGCTTGGCAAGACCGGCGCTGGCCTCGTGAAGGCGGATGATCCGACGATCGCGTTTCTCGGCAACCTCGGCTTCGCGATGCTGATGATGGTCGCCGGGATGCACGTGCCGCTGCGCAACCGGGCGCTGTTCGGTTCGCTCCGAACCGCCGCCGTCGCGGTCGCAGCAAGTGCCGTGCTCGCGGCCGGAGTGGGATTGGCAATCGCGAACGGACTCGATGTCGGCCATCCGGCCGTGTGGGCGATCCTGCTCGCCACCGGCTCGGCTGCGATCGTCCTGCCAGCACTCGAGGAGGCGGGCGTCAGCGCCGACCGGGCGCTGCTGGCGATGGCCTGGGCGACCGTCGCCGATGTCGCCACGATCGTCGCCGTTCCGCTCGTTCTGAACCCGTCGAAGGCCGTGCGCGCCGGCCTCGGCGCGCTCGCGGTGACCGGTGGAGCGATCGCCGTGCTCTTGATTGCAAGGTTTCTGGCGCGCGAGGGGGAGGTCCGCGGGCTCCGTCACCAGTCAGAGCGCAAGGCGTGGGCACTTGATCTCCGGGTTTCACTGGTGGCGCTGTTCGCGCTCTGCGCGTTGGCCCAATGGGTCGGCACGAGCATCATGATCGCCGGCTTTGCCGCCGGTCTGATCGTTGCGTTCGAGGGCGGTCCGCACCGGCTCTCAGACCAGGTCTCCGGGGTCGCCAATGGCTTCCTGGTCCCGGTGTTCTTCGTCGTGCTGGGCGCGAGCCTCGACGTCAGCGCGCTCTTGAAGGATCCCACCGAGCTCGAGCTCGCGGGTGCGCTGATCGTCGGGATGACCGCCGTGCACCTGCTCGCCGGGATGCTGATCCGGGCGCCGGTCCCGACGGCACTGATCGTGACCGCGCAGCTCGGTGTGCCCGCGGCGGTCGTCAAGCTTGGTCTGGCCCAGGGGCTGCTGCAAGCAGGCGAGGGGGCCGCGATCATCGCGGCCGCGCTCGTGAGTCTCGGCATCTGCGCGGCCGGTACCGCGCTGGCCAAGCGCTCCGAGCACGACGTCGATGGGGGTCCGGACGCGGTTGCCGTCGCGGCGGCGGAGCCCGGCGGAACGCGATGAGCACCGATCAGACGTTCCTGCAAGCGACCGCCAGTTACGAGCGCTGGCGAGCTCGGCGGATCCCGATTGTGGCGGCGGACCTCGCCAGAAAGCACGAGCAGTTGGCGAGCTCCACGTTCGTGCTGCTCCGCGGCACCTACTACCGGTTCCTACAGCAGTTTCAGCAGCTTCTGCCGGAGCTGGCCGGCGCTTCGCGGACGATCGTCGTCGGGGATCTGCACGTGGAGAACTACGGGACCTGGCGCGACCACGATGGGCGACTCGCATGGGGGATCAACGACCTCGACGAGGTTGACCTGCTGCCCTACACGGTGGATCTGGTCAGGCTCGCGACGAGCGCCTTGCTGGCGATCGGTGAGAACCATCTGGCGGTCGGCCGAGAGGCGGCCTGCGAGGCGATTTACGACGGCTGGCGCGATCGCATCTCCCGGCGCGCGCCGGAGACGTTCGTGCTCGGGGAACGCCACGGCCACCTGTACAAGTTGGCATCGGAGGCGTTCGCCGACCCGGCCAAGTTCGAGCGCACGCTGCGAGCGCTGCCGGTGTGGGAGGAGGAGCTGCCGCGCCCCGCCGTGCACCTGCTCGACGAGGTCGTACCGTGGGAGGGCTTCACGCCGGACTTGCGCAAGCGCGTCGCGGGCGTTGGGAGCCTCGGGTCGCGCCGGGTCGTGGCGATGGGTCAGCTGGCGGGCGGGCTAATCGTGCGCGAGGCCAAGCAGATCCCCGGGCCTGCGAGTCTGTGGCTCTGGGGCAAGAGCAAGGCGCCCACGGGCCTCGCGGCGGCCGTCTCGGACACGCGCGGGGTGTCGGGCGACCCATGGCGGCGCCAGAGCGCCACATGGGTTCTGCGCAGGCTCGCACCGGACGCGACGCGGCTGGAGCTCGCCGCCCTCCGCCGTAAGCACGACGAGGCGGCATTCCTCGCCAGCATGGGTGCGGAGGCGGCGAACGTCCACCTGGTCGAGCACCCTGACGGCGCGCCGGCGAAGGCACTGCTCGAGGACGACCGTGCGCGCCCGGCCGGCTGGCTGCTCGACGCCGCCCGGAAGATGGCGGAGCTGACCGAACGCGAACACGCCGAATGGGCGGCCGCGGGGCGTACTACGGACACTTGACGGGCGCCGCTGATGGCTGCGCTAACGTTGCTGGCGGCTCGAAGGATCGCCAACAGCGGGCATGGACGAATCACCTGAACAGAGCACATCCGGGAAGCGGCCGTTGAAAGTCGCAGCGATCGCGATCGCGATCGCCGTGCCGGCCGCCGGCGTGATCGCGGCGATCGTGATCGCCTCCGGGTCAGGAAGCTCGGCGCCGAACGCGACCGCCAAGCAATACACCGCCGTCAGCACCACGGCGAGCACTCCGGCGCCCGCTCCGCGTCCGCGCGAGCACCTGCCGCCTGGCACCGGGACACTGGTGGCACTCGTGCTGCACGCCACGACGATGCACGCGACGCCAGGAGGCCCGGCAGTCAAGCGGATCACGACGCGGACCGTGTTTGGCTCACCGCAGGTGTTGTGGGTCGTCAAGCACTCTCCGAAGTGGCTCGGCGTGATCAGCTCCGATGCGGGCAACGGGCATGTCGGCTGGATCAGGCGCTCGGCGGTTGCGCTCTCGCGCGTGCGTTACGAGATCAAGGTGTCGTTGCGTGCCCACACCGTCAGCGTGATCCGCGGCAGCCGGGTGATCCAGCGCTACGACGTGGCGATTGGCCGCCCGTCGGCACCGACACCCACCGGCCGCTTTTCGGTCACCGACCGGCTGAAGACCGGCGACCCCGCCGGACCCTACGGCTGCTGCATCTTGGCGATTTCGGCGCATGCTCCACACACGATCCAGGGCTGGGCAGGCGGCGATCGGATCGCGATCCACTCGACTCCGGACACCGGCAGCATCGGACTTCCGGTGAGCCACGGGTGCCTACGGCTGACGCTGGCCGAGGGGCAGTGGCTGATTTCCCACATTCCTCTCGGGACCCCCACGATCATCAGGGAATAGCCGGGCCTCCGGCGTCGTTTCGGCGGATCGTGCGAGCTACCCACGGCTGAGACCGAGCGGACCAGGGAATCATCACGTCATGCACGCATCGACCGCGGACGCGAGCATGACCTCCACTGTCCTGCGCAGGCGCGAGACGAATCACCGCTCGAACGGCTCGACCGGAATACCGCCGATCTGCTGAACGAGCTGCGGGTCGCTGGCACCGGAATCCCGACCAGCTCTACAGCGAGGCGCGCAAGTTGGGATCGAGGGTCGCTCGCGGATGAACAAAGGTCAGTTGCAGCGCGCGCTTGATGCACGCAAGTGATCTCCGCCTGGGCTGCGGGTAGTCCAGAGGTATGGCGAACACGCAAACGAAAGGAACCCACGATGCCATGGGATGACATCAAGCCGCGCCGTTTCAAGGCGTTCGACAAGGATCTCGACGGGATCTCGGGCCAGACGATGGAGGATCACTACAAGCTGTACGAGGGCTACGTCAAGAAGGTCAATGAGTGCCGCAGGATCTTCACCGAGTTCAACTACTCCGAGATCGAGGGCAACCAGGTCTACTCACCGTTGCGCGCGACCTCCGTCGACTATACGTTCGCGCTGCTCGGCTACAAGAACCACGACCTGTACTTCGGCCATCTCGGAGGCGAGGGCGGCGAGCCGACTGGTCGTTTCGCCGAGTTGGTCGAGTCCGAGTTCCACGGCAGCCTCGACCAATGGCAGCAGGCCGTGCGCAAGGCCGCTTCCGCCGCCCGTGGCTGGGTGATCGTCGGTTACGACCTCAACGACGGGTCGATCTTCAACTACATCATGGACACCCAGAACCTGTGGGCCGTCTACAACATGGTGCCGGTGCTCGCCCTCGACGTCTACGAGCACGCGTACGTGCGTGACTACGGCGCCACGCCCGACGGGCGCAAGCAGTACGTCGATGCGTTCTTCCGCAACATCGACTGGGATCACGTCAACCGACAGCTGATCCAGGCCGAGGCAGCGAAGGAGGGTGCAGACCGCAGCGGCGCGCGCGAGCCGGCGCACGCGTAGGAAGCTGCGTGGGAGATAGCTCGGGCCAGGGCCAGGTCGAGTTATCTCCCGCGACGGCCTATCTCCCGCGACTGCCAGGCGCTATCCGAACAACGACGGCCAGGCGCTATCCGAACAACGGCAGCCGCCGCTTTCGCGCCAGCCGATCCATCCCACTCTGGATCGACGCACATACCTCGCGATAGGCCGCCTCCACGTAGTCGCCGTCCTCGGCCCGCTCCGGATCGCTGTCGAGCTCGATCGGGTCCTGGAAGGCGGTCCGGATCTTCGTCGGCAGTGGCACCTCTGGCAGCAGCGCCGGCGACACTCCCCATGGCACCTGCAGGGCGATCGGGAACATCTTCAGCCGCGCGACGCGATCGAGCTGCAGCAGCTTCGCCAGCCGGCGTCCGGTCGCGAGCACCGGCATCGAGTCCGGGCCACCAACCGTCGCGATCGGAACGATCGGGACCGCGCTGCGGATCGCAAGCCGGACGAAGCCCTTGCGACCGGCGAGGATCGCGTCGTCGCGCTTACTCCATGGTCGCAGCGAGTCGCGCTCCCCACCCGGCCACAGCGCCACGTCGCGCGCGGCGGCGAGGGCGCTGGCGATGCTGTCCGGCGCCGCCGGCAGCACGCCCAGCTTGCGGAAGTACCAGCTCAGTCCCGGCAGCGCCATCAGCGCATCGTGGGCGGTTCCGTGGAGCGGGCGGCTATCGCCGAAGCGTCGCCACCACTGAGCCCCGATCGTCCAGGCATCCCACACGAACGGAGCTCCTGAGTGGATCCCGACCAGCAGCGCCGGCGGCGGCGGCAGCTTCTCCCAGCCGTCCATCTCCATCCGGAACCAGTAGTCCATCAGCGGGTTCCAGAAGTACTTCTGACGTTCGAAGAACGCCCAATCGGGACCGTTCAGGTCCCAGCGGCCGGCGCGCTCGGCAACCCAACCGGCGGCACCCGACTCACGCCCGCGTCGCTGCGCAACCTTCTTGCGCGCTTGCTCGGCATACCGCTCGGCCTGCTCACGGGCGTGCCTATCTGGCGGACCGGCTTTGCGGTCGCGCTGTAACTGGAGTTCATCCACGGTCTGCTCCCTCCCTGTGCGCCTCGATTCAGTTGAGCCCTACCCGCACGGGCCGATTGCGACCCAAATTCCAGCCAGGCGCAGTGGCTTACGCCACTTAGTGGCACCTTTCGTAAATACGACGACATTCGAGCGGCCCCCGGCGGCGCTGGGCGGCGTCCTCGTTCGGTCACGTGCCAGAGGCACGCTCCCTCACTGTCCTTGCCCAGCATCCCCCGGGTGACCACTCTCGGTGTCGCCGTATTTACGAAACGCACCACTTAGCTACGGACCGTGACGACCCCGCCTCCTGAGAGCAGCCGTTCGAGCACGATTGCGACTCCGGACTCGTCATTGGTTGCCGTGATCTCGTCGGCGGCGGCAAGTACGTCGGGGTGGGCATTGGCCACCGCGACGCCGTGCCCAGCCCACTCGAGCATCGGCAGGTCGTTGGGCATGTCGCCGAACGCGATCACCTGCTCGCGTCCGATTCCCCGCTCGTCGCAGAACCGCGCGAGTGCCGCGGCCTTGCTGACCCCTGCTGCGCTGATCTCGAGCAGGCCATCGGTCGAGTTTGAGTGCGTGAACTCGGCGAGATGGCCGGCCACCGCCCGCGCCCGATCGACCAACGTGTCTGCGAGCAGCTCCTCGTGGCGGAGCATCAATTTGACCGCAGGCACGGCGACAAGCGCATCCACCGCCTCGACGATGGTGCCCGTCGGGATCGGCCAGCGTGACCAGTAGTCCGGCTCCCGCGCGAATCCGCTCGTCCGTTCAACGGCCCACGCACCGCCGGGAATCGCGGCTTGCAGCCTCGCGACCACCTCCCCGGCGATCTTCGGCTCGAACGGAAACGCCTCCAACACCGACTCGCTGTGAAGGTCCCACACAACGCCGCCGTTTGCGCAGATCGCGACCCCGTGGTGACCGGTCGCCTCAGCCAGCTCTCTCATCCACCGCGTCGGCCGCGCCGTACAGAGCACGAGCGTCCCGCCGGCTGCTTCGACGCCGGCGATCGCGCGCCGCGTGCGTTGATCGACCGTTCCATCGGAGCGCAGCAGCGTCCCATCAAGGTCGGACGCAATCAGGGCCGCCATCAAAGTGATGGTGGCAGACGGATGCGTGCGTTGGCACCCCAGGCTGACCCGTCGCGCGCGCGATAACACCCCAGGCTGACACGTCGCGCGTGGGTTAACACCCCAGGCTGACACGTCGCGCGTGCGGGTAGCGAGAGCCGGCAGCTGTCGCGAGTAAGAAAAGGAGGCGCCGGCCCCGGATACCGGGCAAAAGTGTGCAGATCTCCGCGCCGGGTCACGCTCGGCGCCTTTAGCGCGCCGAGCCCCCTGGGTAGCGGATCAACCGATCCCGAGGTGCGGCCGCTACCGCCGCACATCACGCTCGAGCAGGCCAAGGCGCTGAGCTCAGCGCGCTGCTCAGCGGCGAGCCAAACGCCGGCGAGGTGATCAGGCAGTCCTTCAGGCAGAAGCTGGCGGAGTTCTTTCCCGGCAGTCGTGGCCGGTGGCCGGGCGGCGACTCGAACCCTGACGCCCAGCCCGTCTCATCCGGCTTCCGGCGGCTTGCGATCGACCGTGATCTGCAACCGCTCGAGCGTGCGCTTGATGATCCGCGAGACCTGCATCTGCGACACGCCGATCTGCTTTGCGATGTCGGACTGAGTGCGGTCCTCGACGAAGCGCATGTGCAGGACGGTGCGCTCCTGCGGCGGCAGTGTGCGCAGCGCCTTGCCGACCGTAACCCGCTCCTCGGCAAGCCCAAAGCCCGAGTCGGCAGATCCGAGCGTTTCGAGCCGCGGCTGCGGGTCGCTGTCCTCTCCGGCCACGGGGGCGTCGAGCGAGACGGCGTCGAACGCGACGTAAGCGACCTGTGCGTCGAGCACCTCCTGCTCGTCAAGTTCGAGTTGCTGGGCCAGCTCCCCGGTTGTCGGCGGCCGACCCCGCTTCTCGACGAATCGTTTGATTGCCGTGTTCACCTGCAGCGCCCGCTCGCGCATGCCGCGCGGAACGTGTGCGGACCAGGTGTTGTCCCGGAAGTAGCGCTTGAGCTCGCCGGTGATCGTCGGGACCGCGAAGCTGCTGAACGACACGCCACGCTCGTCGTCATAGCGTTGGACCGCTTTGACGAGTCCAAGGTTGGCGACCTGCACGAGATCCTCGAGTGGCTCGCCGCCACCGTGGTAGCGCCGCGCGAGCTTGCGCGCGAGCGGCAAGAAGCGCCTGATCAATGCTTCGCGGGCATGTGGATCGCCGGTCCTGCGCAGCCGGCGAAAGAGCGCCGCGGTGGCTCGGTTGGTGGCCGGCCCCCAATGGGCCCGGCCGCGCTTGTGCGGGGCAGTCACGGTCATAGCGAACGTTCGCTACCGGTTACCCAGCGCTGCTCGCAGCAAACCCGAGCGTCGCAGGGACGAGCGTGCAGCAGGGCCGACTCGATCTGCTCATGCAGCGAGCAGGCGACCCGTTAGCCGCCGTACAGCGCCTCGAACAGCCCCTCGTAACGTTCATTGATCACGTTGCGTTTGACCTTCAACGTCGGCGTCAGCTCGCCCGTCTCGACCGACAGGTCGTGGTCGAGGATCGCGAACTTCTTGATCTGCTCGACCCGCGCATAGTTGGCGTTGGCGCGATCGATCTCGCGCTGGACGAGCTCGCGGACCTCCTCGTTGCCGGCGAGTTCGTTGAGATCCTCGGGCAGGCCGCGCTCCTGCGCCCACGGGGAGATCTCCTCGGCATCGAGCGTGATCAGCGCGACCGGATAGGGCTTGCGATCCCCGTACATGACCGCCTGCGAGATGAACCGTGACTGCTTGAGGTCGTTCTCGATATTCGACGGAGTCAGGTTCTTGCCGCCGGCGGTGATGATGATGTCCTTCTTGCGGCCGGTGATCTTCAGGTACCCCTCGGTGTCGATCGATCCCAGATCGCCGGTATGCAGCCATCCGTCCTCCTCGAAGGTCTCGGCAGTTGCTTCCGGGTTGCGCCAGTACTCCTTGAACACATTTGGGCCTCGCATCAGGATCTCGCCGTCCTCCGGCGCAATCTTCAGCTCAACGCCTGGCAGTGCCCTGCCGACGGTTCCGAACTTGAAATGCTCGAGCGTCCCGACGGTTCCCACGCCGGCTGTTTCGGTCATGCCCCAGCCCTCGAGCACGGGGATGCCGGCGGCATAGAAGAACTCGAGGATCTCCGGGGCGATCGGCGCGGCACCGGTGACCGCTTGGCGGACCTGGCCACCGAACAGCTGGCGCACCCGCGCAAACATCTGCTCATCGGCCTGCTCGAAGGCCTGCTCGAGCTCCTCCGATATCGGCTGGCCGTGCTGGCGCCGCGTGCGCACCTCAATCCCGATCTCGATTGCCTTCTGAAAGCGCCGGCGATCCTCCTCGCTCGCCTGCTCCTGGACCTTCATCGCTGCGGCAAAGAGCTTCTCGAAGATCCGGGGCACCGACGGGAGGTACGTGGGCTTGGTCTCGATCAGCTCCGCGAGGATCTGCTTGGTGTCGCCGCCGAAGTAGTTGATCGCGGTGCCTTGGTCGGTCGAGGCGAGCTGCGTGATCAGCGCGAACACGTGTGCGAGCGGGAGGTACAGATAGCTGACTTCGTTCGATTGGACGAATTTGAGCTCCTCGACGATCTTGCACACCGACATCGCGTTGGTGTGGGTGAGCACAACGCCTTTCGGCGGCCCCGTGGTGCCCGACGTGTAGACGATCGTGTAAGGATCATCAGGGTTGACACCAGCCTGACGTGACGTCAGCTCGCTCGGATCCCGATCGCGCCCGCGCGCGCGGAGATCCGCAAGCGACATGTCGCCGATGCCGGGCTCGATGCCGATCACGTGCTCGAGCGCGGGCAGCGCCGACCGAATCTGCTCGATCTTCGCGGTCTGACCGTCGTTCTCGCAGATCACCGCCCGCGCCTGCGAGTTGCCCGCTACCCATTCACACTCATGCGGGCTGTTCGTGGGATAGATCGGGACCACCACGGCCCCCGCCGCTGAGATCCCGTAGCTCGCGAGGGTCCACTCAACGCGTGTGTCGGCCAGCACGCAAACACGGTCGCCCGGCTCGATCCCAAGCTCGACGAGCCCGAGCGCAATCTCGTTGACCGCGGTGCCCTGCTCACCGTAGGTCAGCTCGGTCCACTCGCCGCGGCTGCGGTAGCGAGCAGCGACGCGGTCGGCGAACCGCTCTGCGGCCGAGCCTGGCAGCACTGCGACGGTCCCGGCGACCAGCCGGGGAGCGTCAGTCGTATCGGTCATCTGCTGTCTCCTCCTTCGCTGCGGCCGTGGCGCCCGTCGAGGTCGCTGTTCGAACTTTTGCACGTTCGCCATCGGGTGGTTGTCGCGGCAGCGAGATTCACTGGCAATCGGATCGGGTATGGCCGATCTGTGAGTCCCCTGTTCCTCGTCAACTGGCACAGCGTGTACCTGAGATTCAGGGCCCTGATGTGGTTGCTCGTCCTGGGGCTGACGATCGTCGTCCTGCTCGAAGTTGCTCCGCCCGCACGACCCTCGCACCCGATCCCGCGGGGGATGTTGGTGCATGCCGTTGGCGACGCGGGCACAGCCGTGAGAGCCCCGTTGCAGCATCGCTGAAAAGAGGCGAAATCCGCAGCACCATCCGCTAGGATCGGCCAGCCGGTATGACGCGGTCCTTCATTGCGATGCTGGCTGTGCTGATCGGGGGATGCACGTGCAGCACAGCGGCGCTTGCACATCCACCCCGCCACGTGGTGGCGTATCGAGGCGCGCGGATCGTCGTCCCGGCGTCGTGGCCGGTGTACAACCTGAAAGCCGCGCCCACCACATGCGTGCGCTTCAACCGCCACGCCGTCTACCTTGGAGCACCTGGCCACAGCCAGCGCTGTCCCGCCCACGCCGTCGGCCGGACCGAGGCGCTGCTGCTTTCGCCCTTGGGCGCGGGCGCGGCGCGCGCCGGCGCTGCCGGTCCCGTGCTTGCGGGACGCGCCTCGGGCATCGCCGTTCGTACACGGGGCAGGGTGATCATCACCGTGACCTGGCACCGACACCCGGCGGAGATCAAGCAAGCGCTCGGAGTTCGCAGGCTGCGCGTCAGGGGCTCAGGCGCGGGCATCGCCGCCCCGCGCCGGGCAGGTGGAGCGACCGTCACCGCGCACGCAGCTTCGCTGTACACCGGGCTCGGGATCGACGTCTGCTCGACGCCGAGCAGTTCGGCGCTATCGGCTTGGGCCTCATCTCCGTATCGGGCCGTCGGCGCCTACCTCGGCGGCGCCAACATGGCCTGCTCGCAACCCAACCTCACGGCCTCCTGGGTGAGCTCTGCGACCGCCGCAGGCTGGCATCTGATCCCGACCTATGTGGGGTTGCAGGCACCGGGCAACTCGTGCGGATGCGCCTCGATCACACCATCGAACGCGTCCGCCCAGGGCAGCGCAGCAGCCAACGACGCGCTCGCCCGCGCGCAGGCTGTCGGAATCGGACCAGGCAGCCCGATCTACTTCGACATGGAGGCCTATTCGCGGACCCGGACCGCCACCGCGACGGTGCTGGCGTTCCTGTCTGCGTGGACCACGACGCTGCACGGCGCCGGCTATGTGTCGGGCGTCTACAGCAGCGCCGGATCGGGCATCAGTGATCTCGCCGCCGCGTACGGGACGACCTACGTCGAGCCCGATGACATCTGGATCGCCGACTGGAACAACCAGCAGACGACCAGCGACCCGTATGTCTCCGCCGCGGACTGGCCCTCCCATCAGCGGCTGCATCAGTACCTCGGCGGCCACAACGCGACCTACGGCGGGGTTACGCTCGACATCGACTCCAATTACCTTGACGGTGCCACCGCCGGCTACGGGGGTCTGTTCCCGGATGGCACATTCGTGGAAGTGTCCGGTGATCCTGCGATCTACCGGATCGCCGGCGGTGCGCCGCTGCTCGTCTCGAGCTGGGACGCGTTCGGTGGCCCCCAGCCGGTGACGGCGATCAGCCAGAGTCAGCTCGACGCGCTGAGTCCGGTCCCCGCAGATGGAACCTTCCTGGTGACGAACACCGGGAGCATCTTCCGCGTGGCCGGGGGTGCCCCGGTCGCGGTCAGTAGCTGGTCGGTGTTCGGCGTGCCCCAGACCTATGTCGCGATCGATCAGTGGAACATCGACAACATCAGCGATCCAGCGGCGCATTTGCGCACCGCGCCGGCCGACGGGACGGTCGTCGAGGGCATTCCATCGGACACCTACTGGATGTTCGGCGGTGGTGACCGGGCGCCGACGGCAGCGTCGGCCAACGCGATCAGCGTCGATGACGCAGGGCTGGCACCGTTCACCCAGGTCGCTGCCGTGACCGTCCCCGCGGCCACCGTTGTGCAGTGCGTGGTACCGAGGCTGCTGCATAAGACCGTCGCCCAGGCCTCGCGCTCGCTGCGCCAGGCGCACTGCCTGCTCGGGAAGGTCCACAGACCGCGCCACGTCGCCCGCCACCATGTGTTGCGGGTCGTGGCTCAGTCGCCGGCCACCGGGGCAAAGCATTCACTGAGCTACAGGGTCGCTGTGACGGTCCGCTAGGCGGGCGGGGGATCAATTCCTGTTCGCCTTGCGAGATGCCGCCACATCGGTGCGCGCAGCGATGCGTAGCACTTTGCGCAGAGCGGGCGAGAGCCCGACTGTCGGGATTTGCATCTCGATTTCGACCGTCCCGAGCTCTCGGTCGACGATTCTCACCGGCGCAAGAGCCGTGAGCACATCCATCATCTCCTGATTGGCGGCCAGCATCAGCGCGGTGAAGGTTGTGACGCCCTCCTCGCGCGCGCGGGCGCTGAGTACCTCAAGTAGCAATGTGCCAACGCCCTGTCCCTGCCAATCATCGACCACGGTGACGGCAAACTCAGCGGCTTCGGGCCGCGTGCGGTTGCGCACATACCGCGCCACGCCGATCCCTTCCCCGGTCGCCTCGTCGAGCGCGATGATCGCCTCGTGGTCGTGGTGGTCGATCGTGGTCAGGTATTGGACCATTGGTTCGCTCAACTCAGTCAGTGACGTGAGAAACCGCCGGTAGCGGGACTCCGGGCTGAGCCGCCCGAAGCCCTGTAGCAGCAGCGCTCTATCGGCGCTGTGACCCTGGCGGATCCGGATCTGCGAGCCGGCACGAAGGGAGATCGGCGCCCCGAGGATCTTCAGCTCATTCGTGGAGGGCGTCGATGGCATCTGTAGTGATCCTCGAGCCCAATTTTTCAACTCGACACCCTGGTCCGTCATCAGGGAGAACCCCGAGAACCGGTGCGCAAAGATGCGGACCGCTCCGGCCTGTCGAGCGAAGCCACGGCGCTGCAATCGCAAGCCAGGCGGGCGCGACGGGATGTTTCGCTATCCGTGGCCTCTACGGACGCGCGCGGGGGGCTTTGGGCTGATGGCAACACAAGGCATGCGAGCTAGCGTCGAGTGAGCACACCTCGATTGGAAGAGGTTTTCAGATGACGAGCGCCAGAATGCGGCCCAGGCCCCAGGGAAGGCACCTGACGCCCTACATGCACGCGCCGGCGAAGCGAACCCGCGAACGCGGCGCCAGCAGCAGAGCCTCACGCAGATCCGCCGAACCCGTGCGCGAGCACGTTGAGGTCGAGGTGCGCGAGGCGCTATACGGTCGTCGATCTGGCGCGGTTGAGAAACTGTAGGACGCCGAGGATCGAGCGTTTCGCCGGCGAGTCGCGCGTGACCAGTCGCACGAGCGGGCGTAAAGCGGCGCGCCGAGCGCGAACCTTGGCGTTGTGGATCCGGGACTGAATTGCCGTTGACCGCTTGCACGAAGCCGAGCGTGACGTTCCAATCCCTGGAATCCAGCTCAGTGGCGTGGAGCCCGGCGCCTGCTGCCCGGCCCGCTGTCGCCACTGCAGGTGAGTGCCGGGTGGGCCGGGTTCCGCGGAGGAAAACGGACACAATCTGCCGCGGTCCGCTCGGTGCTGTGAGCTGGAGACGATCGCTTCCGGTATCCGTACATCAAGTGCCTCACCTCCTGGGAGCCGGTGGACTGCGGCAGATCGTGTTCGTTTTTTCGCGCTGCCGCCAGGGCGGCGGTCCGGAGTGTGAGCGTCAACGGCAACGCCGGCGGGGACCGATAAGCACAACGACACCTCTCCGAAGCCATAGCCGGCCAGGCACCGCGACTGGCGGGCGACAGCAGCCCAGACCCTGACCGAAGCCCCCAGCGGCGTCAGCAGCGCGCGATGACCCAATCGACACGACCAACCGCACCGGCCGACCGCACCGGCCGACCGCACCGGCCGACCGCACCGCCTGAGGCCGAGGAGGAAGAATGCCAATTCACCGGCACCCCCTGCCGGTGAATTGGCAAAGTTCACAAGCACGACCACTACTCTGCGCACGGTGATCGAAGGGCTGGAGGTTCGACACCGAACGCGCAGTGCCGCACTGTGAGCACAGGCTCGTATGCGAAGCAATCCGACAGTGCCTTCGCGTCCCCCCGCAAGGGGCGGCCCGTCAACACCGAACGCGCGATGACATTCCCCCGACGTATGGCGAATCGACGAGCCGGGGCCGGGGGAAAGGGGGGCCCCGGCTCGTTAGGAGGCGCGCCACGCACGCAGCAATCTCACCTAGCCGGTGGTGTTTTGCGCTCCATCGATTCGACTGCTCCCGCCCGTCGCGGAAGCCTTGCCGCGCATCGCTTGGGGTGTGTGATGATTGCGGCAAGCATGAGAGCCCGGCGCCTCGCGCACGCCTCCCGGCACTTGCGGCCGCATTTCCGACGAACGAACGGCCGGCCCCGAGCGATCGAGGTCACCGACAACGCTCTCGCCCGTACCGACTGGGGACCACTGACGAAAGCATCGGCATCCGACACACTGCAACCTCCTAGGGCTCGGCCAACCTAAGAAGCCACCACGTTCCTGCTGCCCACCACCGCCGGTCCAGGCCCCATGAACGATGTCCTCGATTATCACGTTACCGCGCTAGTCAAGATCCGAAAGACAACGGGGACAATGCCCAACAGCCGCGGATGCTTTTGAGAGCCAGCCGGGCAGTTGACCAATAGGCGGTGCGACAACCCACCCGATTTTGCTGTCGCTGACGGGTCCACCACCGAACTGCACAAGGAAGATCTCCCTCGGCTGAGCGGCGAGGTCGACCAGCGCATTCGTAACGCGCCCGGCAGGATTTGAACCTGCGACCTTTCGCTCCGGAGGCGACACTGCAGCTGTATAGTGCGCACGCTTTTTACCTGTAAATCAGCCAAAACTGAGGTGCTCACGAGCGAACCCGATTCGGCTCAAATCGGCCCGATAGGGCGGGGTTTAGGCCCCTGAGCGGCTCCGGGGGCCCATTCAAAAGCTGGCACCGACGAGCTCCAACCGCAGGCGAACCCTCCCGCATCACAGGGCATCTACGATGCGCGTCAACACGGGCTCGACCATCTCTACACCTCCCGTCCAGCGCCGGCGAGCTGGTCGACGTTCGCGTTGCGCGCCTCCTGCTCAAACCAGCCGGCCGCAACCAGCTCGTCGACGAAGGTTCGGATGGTCTCGCCGATCTCGGCCGCGAGGTGGCGGCGCCTCCGCGGTGTGCTGGTAGTCGCAGTGCGCGTGGTGGATCTGCCAGTGGACCTGCTGCAGAGCCTGCACCGGGTCCGGTCCGCGGAGAACCTCGGAGCGGTTCTTCGCGAACGCGCCGTTCACCGCGGCGGGATGCTCGTCGTAGGCGGCGGCCATGCCGTCGGGATGCGGTCACCCACCACAGCCGATCGTTGGCGCGCTGAAGACGCTCGTGCGCGCCGTTGAGCTTGTGGGCGAACTCGGCGTCCCGCGCGAACCGCGGCTCGACTTCTGCGGCGATCTGAAGTTCCCGATCGGCGGCGGGCCGACTCACCGACCCGTCACGGTCCGTGGAGCGCCGAGTTTCTGCGCGAGCCGCTTTTGGAGCATCGCGTGCAGGAGGTGCCGTGGCAGCAGAGCCGCTGAGAACGACGTCGGCGAGACGAGCGCATCGAGTTGCCCTTCGCTCCAGATGGAGGCGCGCGCGGCGAGCACAACCTCGACGAGCACCTGTTCGCACCATTCGCGCACTTGGACGTCGATCACCTGGCGGGCGCCGGGCACGCCCTCGTAGCGGCGGCGCCAGTATGCGATCAGGTCGTTGATCGCGCGGAAGTCGGCGTTGATTGTCAGTTCGTGCCGGCCGGGGTGGTAGCGGGCGGCCTGGTCTTCGAGGTCGCCGGTCGCTCGTGATCCGTCGCGCGCGGAGATCCACGCGACGTCGGGCAGACAAACCATCGGCTCTGGCCGCTCCTCGCTTTCGACTTCGACCGTCAGCGGCTGGCCGCCCGACGGTTCATACGTGCAGTCAGCGTTCGCGGGCGTGCTCGCCGTGTCTGGCGCCGGCTGTTGGCGCCGGCCCGGAGTTCCGGGCGCGCGTGTGTCGGCCGGCGATTCGACACACGTGTTGGTCGCAGCTTGTCTGGGTGACTCGCCGGCTGGCGGTGTCGGTCGGTAGCGGCTGAGGCGGTAGAGCGGCAGGATTGACGCTACGCGGTTGCGGATTGCTTCTTGTCGGGGGATTCCGTCGGTGCTGGCGGCGCGTTCTTGGAGTCGGAGGATCTCCTCGGGCATCGCGGCGGTGAACTCTTCGCCCCACCGAGACCATGGCAGCGGCTCGTGGTCAAGCAGCAGCAGCGTCCGGGCGGTGTTGGACTCGAGACGGCCGGCGTGGACCTGCGGCTCGAGGTGGAGCACAACCCGCTCGTAGCCGAAGCGGATGCCGAAGTCCTGAAGGCGTCCGTACCCGCCTCGGGTCTGCGGCAGCATGTCGTAGAGCTCGGCGCCGTACACGGCGGCGGCGTGACCGGTCGAAGCCCACAGCGTGGCTTCGCGGCGCCGGCCACGATGATCGTCGTCGAGCACCCACCAGTGCACGATCGCGTCGCTCAGTTCGACGCTGCCCGCATCGTGGGCGCGCTGCTCGACGTGATGACTCTCGCCGTGAACCTCTCGAAGCTGTCCAGGCTCGCCGCGACCGTGGTGGTCGCGGACGAGCACCTCGACCCGCTCGGGCAGCCGTAGGAAGCGGCTGTTGAGGTAGCGGGTGATCCAGTGCTGGCGAGCGTCGGTGACGCTCCGCGGCGCCTGCGTTGTGTCGTGGCGCCCGTGCTGGCCGAGGAGCACGACCTGGGTTCCATGAGCCTGGCCGCGTAAGAGCCAGGGCTTCTCGGCTTCGCCGAGCGGCAGCCAGAAGTCGGTGCGGCCGTCCTCCCAGCGCTGCGGTGCAAGTCCCCAACGCCCATCAGGGTGGCGCCTGAAGCACACCAGCGCGCCGTGACCCTCATGCCAGGAGCGGTATTCGAGTCCGTGGGGGTTGCGAGACCCGGCTGCCACCTTGGCGCCGACGCCGAAGTTGCCGCTACTCGATTGCTCGCGGCCGCTGGCCGCCAGCTGGTTGATGTAGTAGCGCAGCTGCTCGGCGGTCATCCCGGTGCCGGTGTCTGTCACCGACAGCTTGCGTACCCGACCGGCCGAGGCGTCGAAGCGCTCCCAGTCCAGATCCCACACGACCCGACCGCCAGTGCGATCATCGAGAGCCGCGATCGCGTCCAGGCCGTTGACCGTCAGCTCGCGCAGACCCTGAACGTCGGTGCACTCGCTGCCGAGGCGCTCGAGCAGGAACGTGGGGTTCGCGACGGCGAGCTCATGCCATCCGTCTGGACCGGCGATCTCGCGGTCACCCGAGGCGTCGCATTGAGCGAGCTGCTTTGGCATCTCGCTTGATAGGTACCGGCCAGGACGGCGAAGGCCCCCGCTCGTCCGTCAACCGCGTCAGCTCTCAGTGAAGGCGTCTGCTCGCGCGCCTGCCCACGTGCCGTACAGATCGATGACCGTGGATGGCGCAGGCCAGTCGCCGTCTTGCAGTCGTCGCAGTGCTTCGCCGCCGCGTCTTCGGGCGTGCGTTCGCGACCAGTCCGTTGATGACGGCGCACGTCCGTAGGCCTCTCGCCATGCGCGCATCGCATCTCGCACCCAGGCGCGCGTTCGTCGTGCCGCGATCGCGCCGGGGTGGCAGCGTTTGCAGTACTGGTAGGCGTCCCCTTTGCCGTTGCGGGCTGCGGTGGGGGCGCCGCATCCTCGGCACACCCCCTTGTAGCGGCTCTTGACGGCTCGGGCCTTCTCGCCGGTCGGGTCGTAGAGGTACGCCTTGACCGTGGCTTCTGCGCGATCCAGCCGACGGGCGATCTCGGCGATCGAGAGGCCCTCCTCGTCGCGGTAGTGGCGTGACAGTGCGACCGCGCGCCGGCGCTCTCGAACTCGCTCCTGAGATCGGGTCGTCGCTGTTGTGACGGTGCCGCGTGCCGCCTCGGTCGGACTCACGAGCGTGTCTTTGCCGCTCGCCGTGCTGAGGAGCCGAAGCCGTCGTGGCGTGTCCTTCCTGCTCGACTGGGGCGACGTTTTGCCGCGCTGCTCGAGCCATCGGAGCCGTTCGGTGAGCTTACGGTTTTGGTCTTCGGCATAGGTTTCCAGTTCGGCTCCAGTCTCGCCCAGGGGATGTGGCTCATCGCGACAATCTCGCATTCAGGACGATCATCTTCCCGTTCCGTCGATGACTACGCGCACCCGGACTGGTAACCGCTATCTCCGCTCAGCTACGGCGGTTAGGCTGCGTCCGAGGTGGAAGATCGCCGCTTGGTCGGGCGAAGCGAATTGGGTCTTGTTTTCGGCGCCACGAGTCCGCGCCAGCGCGAAACCCGCCACGGGTTCCAGAAACGTCCACAAGCCAAGGCCGGAGCTTTCCACGCGCCACACGCCGAGGCCATACCAGCCATCGGCGTACTCCGCCTCGAACGACCGGGCCTGCAACAGAGCCTCTAGGTAACGGCGCATGTCGTCATCACGGTCAGCCGACCACGCTGGAGCGGTCAGTTGTCCGTCGGCCGCGAGAGCGAGTGCGAACCCGCGGTGGTAGGCGGCCACGTCGTCAGCGCAATCGAGTCGCGAGAGGCAGCAATCGCAACTGCCTAGCATGTCGCTGCTGGACGAGTCGACAGTGGCATGCAACTTCTGCAGGAACGCGTCCGCGCTGACCCAGACGGGCGCAGTCTGGCTGCCGCGGTGGGCTACCGCCCGCCACACCCGCAGCGGCAACACCGCGCCGGCGTCCGCATGACGCTCCTCGAAGTCCGTAAGGTCCGAGAATTCGGAGTGCTCAAGGAGGCGACCCCGGACATCGTCGGCCGTCAGAAAGTCAGCCACCGGTTGGCCAGCATCGCAGCACATGTGGACGAATCTACGTCCACACCCGAACGCCAAGGTGGCGAGCCCGCCGCCCGTGGCCCGCGAGCGGATTTGCCGGATAACTTGCAGCCACGCACCCGGCAGCCGTACGCGTTCCTATCGGACGTGCCGGACTGCCCTTTGGGCGAAAACGGGGCGATTCCTCGTCCCCTCCCTCCGGATGGCCATGGGGGAGTGAGGGGCCTCGGGATCGTGCTCGTCCTCGTCGCCGAGGTCGAGCTCGGCGAGGGCGGAGTCGTCGCGATGCTCCTCGAGCCGCGCAGGGCTCTCCAGCGCCTCGCCGAGCACGAACGCGTCGCGGTCGAGCTGCAGGGTTACCAACAAAAGGGGAGGGGAGCGTGCCGCACCGGCGCCACGGCTGCTGTTCGCTGGAGGAGAACTCTGCGAGCGAGCGGCGCGTCCGTCCGCCACTCGCGTCCAGAGCGAAAACACTACGGGTGCCCGGAACGGCGCCCAGGTGCCCACAGGAGCGACAGCACCGGGCGCTTGCAGGCCGTGCGCTGACCCTCCATCTGTAAGCGGTTCGCGACTCTCGTTGCGACAGAACCCGGGCGGTGTTCCCGGCCGCCCGGTTCGTCCGCGAGCGGCAGCGCCGTCGGCCAACGGTCGCCGGCATCGAGGCTGCCGCATCGGCGTGGAAGGAGTCAGGTCAGCCTGTCGTCGCGCCGGCCGTCGGGCACCGACTTCGACTGCATGCCAGATCGATCGGGCTGGCCGTTAGCAGGTGCTTGGCGCGCCCAGTAAGCAGAAGAGCCCGGGATTGGCGACAGGGAGGGCTGCTGGAGGCGTCCGTTTACGTACGCGCGCGCCCTGCTGCGAGCGCGGAGCAGGGCGGACCGCGGTGCTCGGCGCGCCCTCCAAAATCGGGAAAGCGAGGCTCTCGGGCGGAGCGATCACGGCGCCGGTCGGTGGGTGAGGAACCTCGCCCTGCTGGTGGCGAGGAGGAGATATGCCGTGCTGCGCAGGTCGTGTCCCGCTTTCGCGCTCGCACAGGCATCGGAGGCGGCGTGGATCTTCGGGTGGTTCCGGTAGTGCCGCTCGTCGTGTCCGTTCGTGGGCTTGTAGAGAAGAGGTCCTGGTTCATGCGTCTCGACGTCGGAGCAGGACCCCTGCGACTAAGAGGGATGCGGCTGCCCATGCGGTCAGTACACCGAGGCCGGCCCAGGGGGCGATGGGCAGGTTGCGCAGGTTGTTAGTGGCTTGGATGGCCAGCCCGGCGGTCATGGGGGCAATCTGCTGGATGTGTCGTCGGAGGGGGTCAGAGACGGCTTGGGCGAGCAGTGGGGGGAGGTAGAGCAGGGCGAGCACGGCGCCGATGGACACGGCGGTGTCGCGGATGGCGGTGGCGATGCCGAGGGCGAGCAGCGCGATCAGGACGAGGTAGAGGGCGCTTCCGGCAGCGGCGCGCAGCGTCGAGCCGTGGGTGATGGATATGAGCGCGTACCCGTGGGCCGCGTCGAAGCCAGCGACGGGAAGCAGGAGCCTGCCGGCGAGCAGGCAGCCGGCGATCGCGAGAACCCCGGCGGCCAGGGTGAGAGCGGCGACGTTGACTGCCTTGGCTGCGAGGAGGGTGAGGCGGCGGGGCATGGCGGCGAGGGTGACGCGGATCATGCCGGTGGCGTACTCCTCGGAGATCACCAGCACGGCAAGCACGGCAATGACGACTTGGCCGAGGTCGATGCCGACTAGAGCGAGCTTGGTGGGATCCTGCCCGGCGCCGCCGCCAGGGGACTGGTGGGTGGCGGCGGCGACCGCCACGCTGACTGCGACGGTGAGGGCGACGGCACCGGCGAGTAGCCAGGCGGTGCCGGTGAGGGTGCGCAGCTTGGTCCACTCGGCATGTAGTGCGTCGGTCATGCGTCTCTGCGCCGGAGCAGGTATGCGGCCAGGGTGAGCGCGGCGATCGCGTAGACGCACAGCACGGCGATACCCGCCCATGGGGAGAGCGGGTAGTAGCCGTTGGCCAACGTGTACGGGAAGTCAACGAGTGAGGGTCGGGGAAGCACCCCGAGGACTGAGAGGCCCGCAGCAGGCGTGAATCGGTAGAGCCAGGCCATGGAACCGCCGGAGCCACCGGAGGCGCCTGGGCCGAGGATGCCCGGTCCGAGGACGGTGGGCAGGATGAACACGACGATGCCGGTGGTGACGGCTCCGGCGCTGGTCCGCAAGACGGTGCCGAGACCGAGCACCCCCACGGCGGTGACCGCGGCGATCGCCCCGGTCCCAGTGATCACCCGCGCCAGGGTGAGGGCGTTGGCGGGGAAGACGTAATTGCCGCCGCTATCGAGGACATGGATCCCGAGCGGGATAGCGACTGCGGTGGCGAGGACGCCGATCACGAATGCGACCGCGCCGATGACGAGCGCCTTGGCCGCGAGCACCGAACCCCGCTGGGGGATCGCGGTGAAGGTGGTGCGGATAAGGCCCCGGCGGTACTCGGCGGTGATGAACATGGTCGCCACGACGCTCAGGACGATCAGCGCGACCACGATCCCGAACGGCAGCGTGTCGGAAGTCGTGTTGCCGCCGAGGACTGCCAGGTTGACGGCCGGGGCGATGTCCCCGGACCCGCTGAGCACAACGGCGGCGCCAGACCGTCGGGCAGCGCCGCTTCCGAGCTTTGGGTAGTAGTCGGCGTTGCCGACATTGCGGGTCTGCCAGCCGTACGCCTGCGTGTGGCCGTTCAGGGTGATGTTGTCGAAGGTGGCGGTGGCTCGGGTCGGAACTCCATCGCTGGAGCCCTGATAGGCGACAGGTGAGGTGACGAACAGGCCCACGTCGACTGTGCCGCGCAGCCCCGCAAGGCGGCCGGTGCCGATCTCGTGCCAGCTGGTCCCGTTGGTCGAGTCATAGCCGGTGATCGTGTCGCCGGTCCGCGTCAGCCTTAGCCAGCGCGGGGATGCGTTAGTGATCGTGCCGGGCAGTCCGGCCTGGTCGTCGGTGTAGTCGGACTGGAAGCGGAGACCTTGGCTTCCGGTCGCCATGACCGCCGCGTAGGGCGCTCCCTGCCGCGTGGTCGGCGTCAGCAGGATGCCGGCCTTCGCCCATCTCGCCAGCCCTGCACGGCTGGCCGTGAGCGACGGGGCCACGTCGGGAGGATTGGTCGAGATCAACCCCGTGAGCGAGGTGACCTGAGTCGTGAGGGTGCCGTCACCCGTCAGCGGCTGCTCGAAATACTGGTAGCTGTCAGCGACGGCTTGGCCGTCGGGTCCGGTCGGGACGAAAGGGTGGCCGCTCTGGCAGTTGCCGGTACCGCTACAGCCACCGGTGTGGTTGCCGTTGGCGACCAGGTACGTGAATACGATGCAGAGCAGAACCGCCACGACCAGGGCGGTCAGCCAGCCGCGGACGGTACGGAACTTGGTCCACTCCGCCCGCAACACCGACCCGAAACTGCCACGCTCAGGGCGGCGGCTCCCGGTCGGGCCGGGTGGGGTGCTGGTAGCGGTCATCGCCCTGCCTCCCAGCCTGCCGCGGCGCGGTACTCGGTCTCGCCGCCGGTGAGCTGGAGGTAAACGTCCTCCAGGGTGGCCCGCTGGGCGGTGACCTCCGAGAACGCCACTCCTGCCTGGCTGAGCACCTCCACGACCCGCTGGGCGCCGATCCCGCCAACGTTGAGCGTGTTGCGGTCGGTGACTGTCGCGGCGGCCCCGGCCCGTTGGAGCGCCGTCGCCGCATCGGCCGGCGTCGGGGTGCGCAGCAGAACCTGGTCGCCCGAGGCACGAGCCACGAGCTCCTCGACGGTCGCGTCGGCGAGGACTTTGCCGCGGCCGACGACGACCACCTGGTCGGCCGTGTCCTGCAGCTCGCCCATCAGGTGGCTTGACACCAAGACGGCTCGTCCCTCGGCCGCGAGGGAGCGCAGGAAGTGTCGGATCCAGATGATCCCCTCGGGGTCCATGCCGTTGAACGGCTCGTCCAGGATCAGCACCCTCGGGTCGCCTAGCATCGCTGCGGCGATCCCGAGCCGCTGGCGCATCCCCAGCGAGAACCCGCCGGCCTTGCGCCTGGCTGCGCTGGCCAGGCCCACCAGCTCGATCACCTCGTCGACCCGTCGTGCGGGCATGTTCTGTGACCGGGCCAGCCACAGCAGGTGGTTGCGTCCGGTGCGGCTCGGTTGCAGAGCGGCCGCGTCGACCAGGGCTCCGACGTGGCGCAGCGGGCGGCGCAGTTGCTGGTAGGACTGCCCGCCGACCAGCGCGTGCCCGTCGTCGGGGGCGTCCAGGCCGAGGATCACCCGGATCGTGGTCGACTTGCCCGCCCCATTGGGGCCAACGAAGCCGGTCACCTTGCCTGGCGCCGCCCAGAAGGTCATGCCGTCCAGGGCCTGGGTCGAGCCGAACCGCTTGCGCAGCCCGGACACTTCGATCGTCGCGTCACTCACCGTGGTCGTCCGTTCTTGGTCGCGGGGACGGGTCGGCGATCGTTGTACGCCACGGCTGGTCGCAACTCGGTCGCAGCCGCTGATACCGAGTTGCGACCTAGCGCTCGCCATGCTTGAGCACATGACACGTCGAACCGGCAATGCACGGCAGCGCCTGACCGAGACGATGAACGCTGGTCGCGGATGAGGGTCCTGGTCGTCGAGGACTTCGAGGTCCTCGCTCGCTCGATCGGGACCGGACTGCGTCGCGAGGGCATGGCCGTCGACGTCGTGCTCAACGGGACCGACGCCCTCACGCACCTCGCGGTCACCCGCTATGACGTCGTCGTCTTGGACCGCGACCTTCCCGGCGTCCACGGCGACGACATCTGCCGGCGAATCGCGGCTGACCGCGCCGATGTTCGGGTGCTGATGCTCACCGCCGCCAGCACGGTCAAGGACCGCGTCGGCGGTCTCGGATTGGGCGCCGACGACTATCTGCCCAAGCCGTTTGACTTCGCCGAGCTGGTAGCCAGGGTCCGCGCTCTCGCGCGCCGGTCGACTCGGCCCGTGCCGCCCACCCTGGCCTACGAGGACATCACCCTCGACCCAGCCAGCCACATCGCCTTCCGAGGCGGACGGCGCCTAGAGCTGAGCCCCAAGGAGTTCGCGCTGCTCGAATGCCTGCTCACCTCGCCCGGTCTCGTCATCTCTGCCGAGGAGCTGCTCCAACGGGTCTGGGACGAGGCCGCTGACCCATTCACCAGTGCGGTCAAGCACACCATGCGCCGACTGCGGGCAAAACTCGGGAACCCACCGGTCATCCACACCGTCCGCGAGAGCGGCTACCGCATCGGAGGATCACGATGAGCATCCGCACGACGCTGGTCGGCCGCCTGCGCCGGGCCACACTTCGCTCGCAGCTCACGATGCTTTATGCGGGGCTCCTGGTCGTGGTCGTCGCCGTCGTGCTCGTTGCCGCCGCGTTCCTGTTCCGGACCGCTACCGCACCGCCAGGCGTTGAAACCAGCCACGGCACCTCTTTCGAGATCGGGGCGGCGATCGTGATCGTGCTCGCCCTGCTGGTCGGGCTGTGGTTCGCCTGGCAGCTCGCCGGACTGTACCTCCGCCCGCTCCGGACGCTGAACGCAACCGCTCGCGACATAGCAGCGACGAACCTGCATCGCCGTCTCGGGCTTCAGGGCCCCGACGACGAGCTCACCCAGCTCGGGAGCACGCTCGACGACCTGTTCGGACGCCTCGAGTCATCCTTCGAGTCCCAGCGGCGCTTCGTAGCAAACGCATCCCACGAGCTACGAACCCCGCTCGCCGGCCAGCGCACGCTTCTACAGGTCGCGCTCGCTGATCCCGACGCCACCGACGAGAGCCTGCGGGCCGCATGCGAGGAAGCGCTCGCCCTCGGTGAGCGACAGGAGCGGCTGGTCGACGGGCTGCTCACGCTCGCCAGCAGCGAGCGAGGCATCGAACGCCGAGAGCCCCTCGACCTCGCAGAGATCGCGGAACGCGTTCTCGTCTCCCGCCAACAGGAGGCCGCGCGACGCGGCGTCGAGATACGAGCATCGCTCGATGCCGCGCCAACCACCGGCGATCCCGTCCTCATCGAGAGCATGATCGCCAACCTGCTCGACAACGCCATCCAGCACAACACCCCCGACGGGAGCATCGACCTCACGACCAATCGGCACAAGGCAGCATCCCAGGTGGCAGTGGGCAACACGGGCCCAAGCGTTCCCACGGCAGAAGTCGAGCGACTCTTTCAACCCTTCCAGCGGCTCGGACACAACCGAACCCGCTCTGGAGACGGTCACGGGCTCGGCCTGGCCATCGTCCAAGCCATCGCCAAAGCCCACGATGTCAAGATCACCGCACACCCCCGCTCGGCGGGCGGGCTCGACGTCGAGGTCAACTTCCCCTCGCCACAAGAATCGATCACGACCCCGCAATGACCCAGCACATCGCTGCGGCCTAGTAGAGGTCGTCCCTCCCTCTAGCCTGACTCGCGACGGCGCGCGGTGATCAGGCGGCCCAGCCCTGCTCTGCTTCCGGCACGAGCATCATGAGCGCGGAGCAGCCTTCCCCGCAACGCGCGGAACTCGCGCCCGCGGAGGGTCCGGCGCCCGCCGCGGCGTGTCGCCGACGCGATCAGCCTTGCTGCCCGCGCGATGGGAGGCTGTCGCTAGCGGACACGAGATGCATGTCGGAGCGGTGAAGGGGGTCTCCGCCGGAGCGGCCGGTCACCAGCGCTCTCGCATCCTCACGGCGGTCGAGCAGCCGTGGATCGGCCGGGCGGCGCTGCTGGGTGCGTCCCACGCGACAAAGCCGGCGCCGGTGGGCTGTCCGCTGGCAATTTCTGGGCTCCTCCACGTTTTGGGTGGGTAGCGCGTGCTGATCTATGTGACCTGCGGGCCTGGTTGGAGCTTACCGGCGACGAGGTAGATCATCGCCTTGTAGTTACGCGCTGAGCGGTACCCGCGGGCTCGTCGCTTGGCGGCTTGGATGAGTGAGTTCAATCCTTCCAGCAGCCCGTTTGACACTTGCGTGTCATGCCAGCGCAGCACCCCGTCCCAGTGCGCCTCGATCATCTCGGCGAACTTGATCAGGGGCTCCAGCCCGGTGGCCATCGCTTCGGTCACCCAGCGGCGCAGGTACTCCTCGGCGGTCGCGGGGTCGCGCAGCTCGTAGAAGTCGTCGAACCTCAGCGCCTGCTCGTACGCCCGCACCGTGTCGAGCGGCTGCCCGAGCAGCTCATCAAGCCAGTCGAGCTGCTTGACCGTGAGGTTGTCGGTCCGCTTCAGCCACAGGTACTTCGTGCCCTTCAGAAGCTCCTTGTGCTGCTTGGCCTCCGCCTTGCGGACGGTGTCGACCGCCTCGGAAAGGTGCTGCTTGACGTGGTAGCGATCGAACGTCACCCGTGCCTTCGGGAGATGATCGCGCACCCCCGCCGCGTACGCCTGCGACATGTCCTGGCAGACCTCCACGATCTGCTTCGCCACGCCGCCGTGCTCGGCCAGAAAAGCCGCGAATTGCTCGACTGTTTCGTGGTCGCGGCCCTCCGTGACAAACACCGCCCGCCGCTCGCCCGGAGCGAGATCGGCGAACACCGTCACATAGTCCTGCCCGCGGCGGAAGCTCGTGTCATCGATCCCCAGCTCCGCGACCGACGAGAGATCCTGCGCCTCGACCGCCTCATCGACGTAGTAGTGCACCACCCGCCACACCCGCATGTCGGTCTCGCCGATCAACTCGGCCACCGGCGCGACCGGCATCTCCTTGACCAGCGCCATCACCAACGCCTCGAACAGAAGCGTGAACCCAGACCGCTCTCGCGCCCACGGAACGTCCACCTGGCGCACCTTGTGCTCCGGGCAGACCACCCGCGGCACCCGTGCGGTCAGATACGTCTCGTGCTGCCAAAAGTTCAGATGCCGCCACGTCTTCTCCTCCGTGTCATGCACCTTCAAGTCGTCGCGCCCGCACTCCGGACACGCGAACCTCGCGCCCTTGCGAAAGTCGATCCGCAGATCGAGCCGACGCTCCCCAGCATCGAACCCGACGCCCGCCACCACCCACGGCTCCCCAAGGCCGAGAGCGCGCTGAAACAGGTCAACCTCCGGCATACCAGCCTCCGATCATCGACAATCAACAGCCGGGCAGGCTCGCAGACGGATCAGACGCTACCCACTCGGATCGTGGAGGAGCCAATTTCTGGGAAGCATCCGACCGCGGACGGCGGCGTGTCGGTCGAAATGGTCCAGGCCCAGGGCACCAACCGGCAGTCACCAGCAGTCGGGCGGGCCGTGAGCGAGTGCGTGCGGCGATGGCTCCAGCTACGAAACGCGCTTTAAGATGCACGCTATCCCCGAAGTCCTCCTGCGTGCGCTTCGAATCTTTGGCCGGCTGGTTGCGTGGTGTGCGGCGGCCACGGTCTCGCTGCTCGCGGCCGGCTGCGGTGGCGGCTCGTCGGGTAGGTCGAGCAGCGGCTCCTCCTCGACAGCCACTGTCACGATCGACGCGGCCAAGCAGTACCAGCGGATCGCCGGGTTTGGTGTGTCGGAGGGGTTCGGGCAGGCGAAGGAGCTGATGCACATGCCGGCCTCGGTCCAGCGGCAGGTGCTGAGCTTGCTCTACAGCCCGACGCGCGGGGCGGGATTGACGATCTTGCGCAATGAGATGAGCGCTGATGAGGGGTTCACGATCGAGCCCAAGGCGCCGAGCAGCCCGACCGGCAAGCCGTCGTATCTGACGCTCGCGGAGGTCGATCAGGATCAAGGGCAGCTGTGGTTCGCCAAGCAGATCAAGGCCGACTATGGCGCTGGCGTGTTCGCCGATGCCTGGAGCGCTCCCGGGTTCATGAAGACAAACAACTCGGCGATCGACGGCGGCACTGTGTGCGGGGTCCCGGGCGCGAGTTGCAGGAGTGGTGATTGGCGCCAGGCGTACGCGAACTATCTCGTGCAGTACGCGAAGGATTACGCCGCGGCGGGCGTACCGCTCAGCTACGTGGGCCCGTTGAACGAGGGGGACCTCGCGGTTCCCCAGGACAGCATGATCATGAGCCCGGCTGAGACCGCAAACTTGATGAGGGTTCTCGGCGCGACGCTCGCGCGCTCGGGTCTGTCGACGCGCGGGGAGTGCTGCGCTACGACCAGCTGGAAGTTCGCGCAGCAGTACGCGGCCGCGATCGCGGCCGACAAGCAAGCGAATACGGCAACTGCGCTGTTCACCAGCCATGGCTACTTCGTAGCGCTCACCTCGCCGCTGCGTGGCTGGAGCAAGCCGGTCTGGCAGACCGAGTGGGCGCCGTTCAACCGCGGGCCGTTTGACGCGGCCTGGGACGACGGCCCTCTGTTGTCGGGTTTCACTTGGGCGCAGAACATCCACACGGGCTTGACCGCAGCGAACCTGGGCGCGTTTCTCTACTTGTGGGGAGCGAACACGAGCACGACGACCATCACCGGCCCCAACACGGGACTGGTCGAAGTCAAGGGCAACACCGTCGCCACCTCCGGCCGGCTGTGGGCGTTCGCGAGCTACAGCCGGTTCATCCGCCCGGGCGCGGTGCGCATCGGCACCACGGCGCGCCGGACGGGCCTCGCGGTGAGCGCGTTCCGCAACAGCGACGGGTCGATCGCGGTGATCGTTCTCAACACCGACCACAGCCGCCAGGCCGCGACCTCCTCGCTGCGCGGACTCGACGCAGCGCACATCACACCGTACCTGACCGACACAACCCACCAGCTCTCTGCGCTGACCCCAATCACGGTCAGGAACAGCACCTTCACCGCGACCCTGCCCCCACGGTCGCTCGTCAGCTACGACATCAAATCGTGAGTATCGCCCGCCCGCTGTGCCCAGCGCACCCCGCGCCGCTCAAGCCGGCGGGCGAGCGCAGATGTCTTGGCCAGGAATTGCGAGCGCATAGCCATCGGAGCCGGCGTTCTCGCGTGAGACGACCAGCAGGAGTTGGCGCATCGCCGACGCAGGCTGCTCCAATCCGCGATTGCAGAAGTAGCGCGTCAACCCGAGAGCAGGGCTCTCGTCGGCGAGGGATCACGGTCCTGAGATTCGCCACCAGCGCGGCCTGCCGCGAGCTCCGCGAGCTGGTCGCCGTAGCGACGATCCCGAAGACGTGCAAAGTTGCGGATGCAGGGTTCTCACATCTGCCCTGCTTTGCCGGCACAGCATGGAAGCCAGCACGCGCCCTCCTTCGCGCGGGAAGCGCGCACGCGGACGTCGGGTCGTTAGCTGAATCTCAGCTAACGATGGCGGCCGGAGATCGACCGCCGCGCGTACGCCGGGGAGCTCGTGCGGGCGTACGAGATCGCCCAGGAGCGTGGCCTGTGGCGGGTCGACGTCCGCAGCGCCCCGGGGTGCGGTACCCGGTCGTCGCGACCAGGCCAGGTGCACCCGACAACGGCGACAACCGGTTCGTCGCGGCCGCACGCAGGCGTTCTCTTGCTGACGCGGCGTGTAGCTTGCGCTTGAGGTGGCCAGCAATCGCGGGGACATCGATCGCCGGGTGGTTCGTGCGGCGGAGGCGGCGCTTGCGAAGCGTAAGTTCGTGACCGCGATCGACGTGCTGGTCGGCGTCGGCTGGCTTGAGCCGCGCAGGCTTGATGAGTGGCGCCAGGGCCGCGTCGATTATCTGGAGCGGGTGACGGTCGCGAACTTGGGGAAGATCTCGACGGCGATGCGCGCGTTTCGCCGCTGGGCGCAGGCGCGCGGGCTGAAGCCGAGCGAGACCGCGTACCTTGCGCGGACCCGTGATCGGCGACCGCTGCAGTTCTCGAAGTCTGGCGATCCCGGGATCGAGCGGGCGTACCGCACGCATTGGGTCTCGGCGGAGCTGTCGGAACGAAAGCGAGCGAGGTTGGCTGAGCGCGAGAGCCGCCCGCCGGAGCTGGTGGTCGTCTCGCCGCTGGGTGACTTCACGTGCTCGGTGTGCGCAGAAGAGCAGGGCGGGTGGCTGATCATGGAGGACGACGCCCCGGTGTGCATGGCCTGCGCGGACATGGCGCATCTCGTGTTCCTGCCGAGCGGCGATGCGGCGCTGACGCGGCGGGCAAAGGCGGGCAGCCGCCTGTCGGCGGTGGTCGTGCGCTTCAGCCGGGCACGGAGGCGGTTCGAGCGTCAGGGGATCCTGGTCGAGGAGCAGGCGCTCGAGCGCGCCGCGCAGGAGTGCCTTGCCGATGAGGAATCGCGGGCCCGTCGCCGCGAGCGCGACGCGCAGCTGCGCGCGAGCGAGGACCTCGAGCTGCAGGCGCGGATGGCCGAGGAGATCGTGCGCCTGTTCCAAGGCTGCCCGCCGGCGCGGGCGCAGTCGATCGCCGGCCACGCGTCGGTCCGCGGCTCGGGCCGGGTGGGCCGCTCGGCGGCCGGGCGCGCGCTCGAGCCCGAGGCGCTCGAGCTGGCGGTGGCGGCCGCGGTCCGCCACGAGGACACCCGCTACGACGAGCTGTTGATGTCGGGCGTCGCGCGCGAGCTCGCACGCGCTCAGGTGCGGGACGAGGTCTTGCGCGTGCTCGAGCGCTTGCGGCGATGACGAGTTCGGGCAAGGCGCCGATCTACGGCCCTGAGCCGTGGCAGGCGAGACACGCGACGGTGTGGAGCTACTGGGATCTGTGGTTCTGCGTGGGCGCGCTCGCCGACCACGACGGCGACCTAGACGCGCTCGCGGACGCGATCGAGGAAGCTGGCCTCCTGTCCGGCGCCGGTACGGCCGAGGCCAAGCTCTCGCATCTCGACGATCTCAAGCGACGGATGGCCGATGCTGGCGTCGATGCACGTGAGCTCGCCGCCGGCGAGGATGCCGACCCCAAGACGCGGACGAAGGCGCGTGCGAAGGTGCGGGGGAAGGGGCTGTACCCGCGGGACATGACCGAGCCGATGTCGCACCCCCCACGACAGCGGCTGTACGACCGGGCGCTGCGTGGCCGCTGGCCCGTGTTCCCGGTCTCGCCGGAGCCGTTCTACGGGCGGCTGTGCAACGGGCTCGGCGAGGGGTTCCGCTCGAAGGGGCAGACGTTCAAGCTCGCTCGCCGGCTGGAGGCCGCGATCGAGCGCCTCGACCGCACTACGGCCAACAGCGCCGCGGAGCGGCTCGCCGCCCGCCGTGCGCTGGTGGCGTGGTGCTACCGGACGATGGAGCGCTGCGATGACTCCTACGGCGTGATCGGCGAGCTCGCCCGCGACGCTCTGATCGACTACGCGACGCTCCCCTACGAGCCAGCCGGCATCGCCGCGGAGGATTGGTGCGAGGATCTCTGCGAGCTGCTGGCCTGGGAGGACTGGGGCCTGCTTCACCGCCACGAGACCAGGCCGTTCACACAGCTCAAGGGCCGACTCGCCGAGCATGCCGAGCGGTTTCTGCTCTCGCTCGCAGACGAGCTGCGCGCCAACCGCCTGCACTACGAGGCCAACAAAACGCTTCAGAACGTCGCGTACCTGCACATCGCTGCCGGACGGCTGACGCGGTTCGCGCCGGTCGCCGGGCAACTCGGCTCCGATCACTGGATGCCGATCGTCGCGCTCGCAAAGGCCGCGATCACACGCGGACGGCACGACATCGCGCGCGACGTGTTCGCCGCCGCCGACCAGCCCGGCCTGCAACGCGACTACCTGCGCCAGCAGTGCATCGAGCTGACTGGGGCACCGCCAGTACCAATGCGGCCCGCGTCACGATGAGACGACCGCGGTCCTGCAGCGCGCTCGACCCACAGGCTCCAAACATCCTGACGGGGTCCGGTCTCGAGTCGCTCGCTGAGATCGCTCACCGAGCGGCATGCGCGCGGAGGCTTGCCCGCCAGCGACCCCGGCAGAGCGCCACGCTCTTCTTGGCGGCGGTCGGTCTGCCGCAGCGTGCGCACCGGTTGCGGTGCTTGGCGTTGTAACCCCTGGCCTTCTCGCCGGTGGGGTCGTAGAGATAGGCTTTGATCGTGGCGTCGGCTCGTCCCAGCCGGCGCGCGATCTCGGCGATCGACAGACCCTCCTCGTCACGGTAGTGGCGGGCGAGCGCCGCCGCCCGGCGGCGCTCCAGGACGCGATCCGCGGTCGTCATTCCTGGCGACGATAACGTGCACGCTGGACCGGTACGGGAGCCTCTTACCGCTCCGAGGGCGCACGCGGTGACGACCAGGAGTTTGCGGCGCACCTGCGCCTGTTGCCGGTGGCGCGGTCGGGTGCAGTCCCAGCACCGTCGGCGTACGAAAAATCAAGCCGGTGTCGGTCGCATCGTGTTGACGGACACGCTGGATGGTGATGGCGGCGTCATCGAGGATGGTGATGTTTGGGGCGAACGACCGAACGACTGAGCTTGTCTGGATTTGACGGAGACCGAATTGCGAGGATTCCAACCTCGGGGAAGGAAGTTCGGTCTCATGGCAAGACGATCGAGGTATCCGCAGGAGTTGATGGACCGTGGCGTGCGGTTGGCGCTTGAGTCGGGTCGGCCGGTGGCGCAGGTCGCTCGCGATCTGGGGATCGGCGCCGAGGCGCTGCGTAAGCGTGTCAGGCGGGCTGAGGCCGATGGCGGGCTGCGGCCTGATCTGCCCAGCAGCGAGGAGCGTGAGGAGATCCGCAAGCTGCGCAAGGAGGTGTTCGAGCTGCGTCGCGCGAACGAGATCCTGAAGGCCGCCTCGGTGTTTTTCGCGACCGAGCTCGATGCAGACCGTCGGAAGTGAGCGCGTTCATCGACGGGCATCGCGAGCGCTTCGGCGTCGAGCCGATCTGTGAGACCTTGGACGTGTCGGCGTCCGCGTACTAGCAGCGAGCGACAGGCGAGCGCTCGGCCCGCAGCGTCGAGGATGAGCGCCTCGCGGCTCGGATCCGCGATGTGCACGAGCAGAACTTCGAGTGCTACGGGTATCCGCGGGTGTGGCACGAGCTCCAGCGTCAGGGCGAGCAGGTCGGCCGTGACCACGTTGCCCGTCTGATGCGCGAGGAGGGCATCCGTGGGGCGAAGCGGCGCGGCAAGCCGTGGCGGACCACGATCGCCGATCTCCAGGCGCAGAAGCGCCCAGATCTCGTCAAGCGCGCCTTCACGGCAGATCGGCCCGATCGACTGTGGGTCGGTGACCTGACCTACCTGCGCAGCTGGGAGGGACGGATGTACTTCGCGTTCCTGATCGACGTGTTCTCGCGGCTGATCGTCGGCTGGCAGCTCGCGTGCCACATGCGGACCGACCTGGTGCTCGACGCGCTGCGCATGGCGCTGGGCACCCGACGGCCCGGCGTCGAGGTGCAGCTGGTGGCGCACACCGACCAGGGATCGCAATACAGCGCCGAGGGCTACACGCAGGTGCTCGATGACCACCACGTGCTCGCGTCGGTCGGCACGGTCGGAGACTGCTACGACAACGCGCTCAGCGAATCGTTCGTCGACAGCTATAAGACCGAGCTGATCGCCGACCGCGTGTGGCGAACCAACGCGCAGCTGGAGCTCGCGACCGTCACGTACGTCGGCTGGTTCAACCACCGCCGGCTGCACTCCTCGATCGGGAACCGACCACCCGTCGAGCACGAACACGAGTACTGGGCGCGGGTCGCGCTCGGGTACGAACCGTTCCCGGCTCAGGCCGCCCCAACAGTCACCGATCTACGAGACGTGCTGACGCTGGCCTCTCCGCTGTCCTGTGTCGAGCAATCGCACTGACTGATATACTTAACTACTCAACTACTAACAACTCTCCGCCGAACCAGGCAAGTCCAGCGGGCGCAGCAGCGAAGCCGGGGCAACAAGCCGGATACGGTCGAGGCTGGCGTGCGTGTGGTGCGCCGGCTGGGTGATCACGCACAGCTGTGGCCGTGGCTGTGGCGGGCGTTGCAGGTGGAGGAGTTCGTCTGTGACTTGGCGTCGGCGCCGCGGCCGTGCCGAGCGTCGACGCTTCGCAACTACCAGTCGCGGATCCGCACGTTCTTGGACTACCTGACGGACGCTCGGTACCCGTGGGCGGCGGTGTGCGAGCGGCAGTTCGGCTGTCGCCCGGTGCAGCCGTTCGATGAGCGCAACCTGATCGTGCACGTCGATGACGTAACCGTTCAGCGGGTCTGATCTCGGATCAGGCCTGAAGCGGCGTGGGGATTGGCTGCCCGTGTTGATGGGCGGTGATCGCGTCAGCGAGGTAGGTATGGAGGCGGCGACCCTGGAGGCGGCAGGTTTCGCGGATCGTCAGCAGCCGCGCGACGGCCCGGTTGCCGTGGTCGGTCTGGGTGCCGTAGCTTGTTTTGCGCCATATGACACCGTGGCGGAGCGCTCGCTCAGCGGTGTTGTTCGTGGCCGGGACACCGGCGACGCGGGTGAATGTCCAGAGCGCGTCGTAGCGCTCGAGCAGTCCGATGCAGAACCGGGCGGTCCGCTGGTCGTGGCCGCGGGCGCCTTGCTCAAGCAGGGTCTTGAGCTGTTCGCGGCAGGACGCAAGGTCGGCGCGGAGCGCGGTCAGGTCTTCGCGGTCACGTTCGGGTGCGCTGAGGATCGTGAACACGTCGGCGAGGCACCGCTGGAGCTTGTGGCCGAGGCGGCCCGACGCGCCGGCGCGCTCGCCCAACGCGACGAAATCGCGTAACAGATGAGCGAGGCACAACTGGCGTTTGGGAGCGTCGATGTACAGGTAGACGGAGGAGCGGTCAGACACGATCACCCCGCCCGGATCCTCACCCAACAGCGCCCGGGTCGCGTCACGATCACGCCGGGTCGCGATCTGGAACAGCGCGGCGTCAACGGCCGCGGCGACCGACAGCCACCGCGGATCGCCCGCTTGGCGCCACGAGGTCTCATCGGCGCAGCGCACCGTGGCCTGGTCGAGATGCTCAAGGATCCGCACATACGGATCCTCCAGCGCAGCGGACACCTGCTTGACCAGCGCCTCCACCGACGCGGCGCTGACCCCGATCCCGCACAGGTCTTCCAGCAGCCGGCTGGTCTCGCGACGCGACACGCGCGCAGCGGTCAACGTCGAAGCCGCAGCCGCCACACTCGCCCCGAACGCGCCCTCCGGCACCCCCGCGGGCAGCGGCGCGAGTGTGCTGTGACCACACCCGCAGCGCGTGCGCATCCGCCGGTGCTCGCACACCTTCACCACAACCGTGATGTCACTGACCTGATGGGAGACTGGATCGCCGTCCGCGACCCGATCGCCCTCGCCGATCGGCGCGCCACACCCACCGCACTCAGACGGCCAATACGTCTCAACGCGATCCGGGTCAGCCACCATCGGCCGATGCTGCCCGGGATGCCCGGGCTGACCGCCCTGACGGCGGCCCGAGCCCTTCTTCTTCGGCCGCGCCTTGCGCGCATCGGGGGAATCACGCGACGGCGGCAACGAACTGTTACGCGAGTTACGGCCAATCTGCCGCTCAAGCTCCTCGACCCGCGCCATCAACGACAACACCAGATCGATCACAGCCTCCGGATCACGCTCGATCGCCGCTCGAAGCTCTTCCCGCCGCACACCGCAAGATTCCCTGCAACCAGCAGGAACCCTCTACAACGATCCGACGACCCCCTGAACGCTTACTCGATGACTGGGAGGGCGACCCGGGCCGGCGGGCGATGACCGTCGATGAGCTGCAGGCGTTCTTTGACTTCTGCGACGAGCAGGTCCGCGGCCGGCGCGCGTTGCGGCGCAAGGGCGCGTTGGCGGCGTTGCGTGACTGCGCGATGTTCAAGGTCTGCTATGCGTGGGGGCTGCGCCGCGCGGAGCTCGTCGGCCTGGATGTCTGCGACTTTCATCGCAACCCGCGGCTTGCCCGGTTTGGCGAGTTCGGGATCTTGCGGGTGCGGCACGGCAAGGGCGCCCGCGGCGGCAACCCGCGGCCTCGCAACGTGTTGAGCGTGTTCGACTGGGCGGTCGAGGTAATCGGGCAGTACATGGGCGAGATCCGGCCGCTGTTCGGCTTCGATGAGCACCCCGCGGTGTGGCTGACCGAGCGCGGCGGGCGGGTGAGCCGCCGCCATGTCGATCAGCGCTTCGGCGAGTACCGCGACGCGCTGGGACTGCCGGAGGAGTGCACGCCACACGCGTTGCGCCACAGCTACATCACCCATCTGCATGAGGACGGGTTCGATCCGTTGTTCATCAAGGAGCAGGTCGGGCACCGGTACATGTCGACGACCGCGCTTTACACGTCGGTGAGCACCGATTTCAAGCGTCGAACGCTCGAGGCAGCGATCGCCCCGCAGCTCGAAGCACTCAGCGATGAGGAGCCAGCGGTCTGATGGCATCGCGACTTGGCTATGCCTGGCATTTGCGGTTGCGGATGGCTGAGCAGGGGATGTTCAACTCCCCAGAACTTGCGGCGGCGTTACGCGCGCGCGGCGTCACGCTGTCGGACTCGCAGGTGTGGAGGCTGGTGACCGGAACACCCGAGCGGCTGAACTTGCGAGTGCTGGTCGCCTTGTGCGACATCCTGGGATGCAGCCCGAACGAACTGATCGAGCCTGTGGAGCAGAGCGTCGAGCGCCCCCGCCGCCAGGGTCGGGCGGTCGACGCCGACGTCGTGCCCAAGCCGGCGCGGGTCAAGAGCCATGGTCGCAACCGTTGATCGTCACGGCCTTCGCCGCTGTGGCGTGTGCGGCGAGCTGAGGGCGATCAAGAAGCGCGCCGAGGGCGATCAGCCAGACCACTGCGGCCGGTGCTGGGCGGCGAACCCGCGCAGCTGGAAGCGTTGCGGGGTGTGCGGCGAGCCCGGTCGCATCAGGGGACGAACGCCTGAAGGCGAGCCGATGTGCGCTCGCTGCTATGACCGGGCCGCGCCTATCGACCGCTGCGACGGCTGCGGGCAGCTGAGGAAACTGCGCGTTCGCGGCAGCAACGGCGGCCCACGACTGTGCGCCGGGTGCTACCGCGAGCGCCGTCCGCCGAGGCGCTGCGATGGCTGCGGGCAGGTCCGCCACATCGTCGCGCGCGCGAACGCGGAGGATTCCCGTGACCTGTGCCACTCGTGCTTTGACGAGGCTCGCGCGCGGCGGTGCGGGGTCTGCGGCAAGGTGAAGGCGATCTCGCGCAAGGCGCGCGACGGGGCGCCGGATATCTGCACCGCCTGCGCCCAACGGCTGCGGCCGCTGGCGGTCTGCTGGCTATGCGGCGAGCTCAAGCCGTGCCTGTTCGCGAAGGGCGAGCGGCCGGTCTGCAGGTTGTGCCGCGAGGCGAGCTACTACTCGCGCCATCCCTGCGCGCTGTGCGGCGAGCACCGGCGGGCGGCGTGGCGCAGCCCGATCGGCCCCGTGTGTGGCCGCTGCATGAGCCGGCATCTGAACGCCAGGGCGGTCTGCGAGCGCTGCGGAGAGCTGCGTCGCCCCGCGACCTTCGATCCAGCAAGCGTGCTGTGTGCCGACTGCGCCGGCGTGGAGCCACACCACGTCTGCCGGCTGTGCGGTGCCGAGGACCAGCGCTTTGCGGAGGGGATCTGCACGCGATGCCAGCTGAAACAGCGGATCGACGGGCTCGCCGACGCTGGCGCCCCAGACGCAGTCGCGCGCATGCGCCCCTACCTCGACGCGCTGATCGCCTCACCGCAGCCGCGCACCGCGCTGCTGTGGCTTTCAACGAGCCCCGCAGCCCGAACACTGAGCGAGATGATCGCCGGCCACCTGGAGATCTGCCACGAAACGCTCGACGAGTTGGAGCACGCGCGAAGCGACGCGATCACGTTTCTGCGCGCCGCGCTGGTCGAGCACGGAGTGCTGCCCACCAGGCCTGAGAGGCTCGAGCGGCTGCGACGTTGGACCGAGACGCAGCTGCAAGCGCTGCCCGAGAGCGAGGACCGGGTCCGCCTGCGCTCCTACGCAAGCTGGAAGATGCTGCGCGACGTCGCCGGACGCGCGGGACGCGACGATCTCAATGCCAACGCGGCAGGGAGCGCACGCGCGCGCCTGCAGAGCGCGATCGAGCTGACCACATGGCTGCACGAGCAGGACAGGACGCTCATCGGTCTGCGCCAAGACCTGCTCGACGAGTGGCTGCTGGAGGGCGGGTCTTCCCGTCTCGCGATAGCGAGCTTCATCCGATGGTTGCGGAAAACCAAAGTCATGACCGGACTGGAGGTGCCCGGCGTCTCGCGTCCGCTGAAGCTCAACACGGTCCAGGACGACAGGCGCTGGGCGCTGCTGCGGCGGCTGCTCGGGGACGAGGCCCTCGACCTGCGCGAGCGCGTGGCCGGCAGCCTCGCTCCTCTACGCGCAGCAGGTCACCCGCCTGACCCGCCTTCGCCGCGAGGACGTGATCCTCAACGACGACTACCAAGTGTTGATAGCGCTCGGCCAGGAGCCGATCCCGCTGCCAGCACCGCTCGCGACGCTGGCGGTCAGGTTGCGAGACGGTCCAGCACCGCTTGCGACGACTGCCGCGACAAGGACGAACCCGTGGCTGCTGCCCGGCCGCAAGCTCGGCCGGCCGCTCACGCCGCTCGCTCTCTCACGGCGCCTCTCCGCGCTGGGTGTTCCGGCCGTGGCTGCACGCACGAGCGCGCTCGCCCACCTCCTGCACACCGTCCCGCCCGCCGTGCTCGCGCAGATGATCGGGATGAGCGCACACTCCGCTGAGCGCTACAGCGCCGCGCTGCGCACCGACTACTCGCGCTACGTCGCGCTGCGAGTGAGCGGACAGCACAACACGCATGACGTCGGAACCTCAGGCCCCAGGCTCGCCCTGGCGCGACCACACGCCTGAATCCAGCCCTGGTGGCGAGCGCCGGCGGTGAGGTCAGGGATGGACGAAGCCGACCTCGAGCAGGTGCCAGCTTCCGGCGACCCGCGCCGCGGTCACGAGCACGGTCCACCCCGGCCGCGCGAGATCGCTCGCCTCGCGCGGCACGTCGATCGGGCCGACATCTCGCTCGAACCAGATCCGGCCCGGCTCGACGTCGCTGATCTCGAGGTGGTCCTCGATCCAGTCCTCCTCGGGGACCGCATCGACGTCGATCTCGGGCGCCGCAGCCGCGACGTCGTGCAGCATGCTGCCGAGGCGATCTGCCATCGGCAGGTCGCGGGCGGCCTCCCGCGCCTGCTCGCTCGCGTCCTCAGCAGACTCCTCGTCGATGTATCCGCGTTCAGCGAGCCAGCGCGCGAGCTTGCCGCACACCGTGCCCGACGCCTTGAGCAGCTCCTGGCCCGCCATTACCTTGCTGACCATGAAGTAGTCGAGGAACTCGCCCAGGTGGTCGGGATCCTCTCCGGCCCGAGCAGACGACAGAAGGCATCCTCGTCTCCCGCGTCGAATGCCTTCTCCCACCGGCGATGCTCCTCTCCCTCGAGCGAGCTCGGCGCTTACCGCTCGAGGCTGTGACGCAGCAGCTCGACGACGTGCTCGTAGTTGCGAAACGTTCGCGGCGACAGGCGCTGGCGCTCCTCTGCGAGGAACCGATCCAGGACCTTCTCGATCGTCAGGGCATCTGGCGGCGTCATCGACTGCGACAACGTATCGGTCCTCCCTGACGGAGGCGTCATCGGGGGATCGAACCACATGAAGAGCTCAAGGTCCGCGACCTCTCGACGATGGCATAGTTGAAAGTGTTTAATCCGTTGAAAGTCGCGGATAGCTGAGGTACCCTGAAGACATGCTCAAGGCAACGCCAGAAGACCGCGTCGTGCTGTGGAAGGATGCCGTCGACAGTGGCGCTGACGTGCGGTCTGTCCGTCTGCGGGTGCTCGCAAGGGAGGCGCAGGAGGCGGTCGCGGGGGCGCTGAACCTCTACAGCCACGACGCGTTGTTCGAGGAGACGTTCGAGTTGCTCGGTGCGACCGGCCTGGTTGGACGCGATGTGCTGAGGATCGCCTTTGAGGAGGTCGACCAGTCCGATGAGGGTCCGGCGCGCCTGATCGAGGTGCTGGCCGACCTGCTCGATGAAGGGGTCGAAGACACGCATCTTCAGCCCGAGCAGCGCGAGCGCAGCGCGCAGCTTGCCGACGAGTGGCGTGAGCTTCTCGCGGTGTCGCCGATGCCGGCCGTCGCCGATCATTGGACGGTCGCGGAGGTTGCCGCACACTTCGCCGTCACTCCGCAGGCGGTATATCGCTGGATTGACAAGGACCGGATTGATTGGCGCCGGCGCCCCGGCGGCTCCTACCTGATCCCATCCGCCCAGTTCGACGGAGTCGAGCCGATGAGCCTGAACGAGGGGACCAAGCGCCAGCACCCCACTGCTGATGCCCAGCTTCGGAGTCGCCTGCGTAGCGCCCACCGCGAGCAGGTCGACCCGGCGGAGGCGGTTGACCCCCGCGATCCGGCGTCCTCTTTCACGCGTTCCGACAGCGCTCCCCGGCGCCGGCCGCTCCGCCGAGCCGCACAGTAACTTCGCCGCGTGGACCTCGACGCGCTCGAGCAGGGCGACATCCTGCGCATCCCCGCGCTGGCGATCATCGACCGCGACCCGGAGACCGGCGCGCCATGCGTTGCCGAACTTGACACTCCAACCGGCCTGGGCATCGTCACGACGCAGACGTGCGATGCGGTGCGCGAGATCGCGATCGAACCGTACCTGCAGCTCGCGCCGATCAGGGACGTCGACGAGCCGGTCTGGGCGCGGTCGCGCGCGGGCCGCCTGTCCCCGCGATACTTCGCGCTACCCGAAGGAAGTGGCGGGCTCCATCGGCCGGTCGTCGACGTGCGACTGATCGCGACCATCGACAAGCGCCTCGTGCTCGAGGACCAGCTCTCGATCGCCGGCCGGCTCACAAGCGCGCTGCGCGGCCCGTTCTCGGAGTGGCTCGGACGCCGCTCCGCTCGCTATGCGTTCGACCCCTCTCTGTCAACGTCTGGCGAGACGCTCACCATCGAGGGATTACTGACCTTGAGGGCGAGAACGGAGAACGCCGGACATGTTGGACACGAGCACGAATGGAGCTTGGCCTGCGGATGAGGCTGCCGCCGGCCCCGATGACCAGGTGGAGGCGTAGCCGAGCTGGGCTTTGGGGCTGGCGGGCGCGCCGCGCGGGAGGGGGTCGGCGGTCGCGGGGTGCCGGATCCGGAGCTGGTCGAGCAGGCCGAGCGGCGGTCGTTCACGGCCGAGTACAAGGCGCGGGTTCTCGCCGAGGCCGACGCATGCACGAGGCTGGGTGGGGTCGGCGAGCTGCTGCGCCGTGAGGGGCTGTAGACCTCGCATCTGACGTACTGGCGCAAGCAGCGCAAGGGCGGGGCGCTGAAGGAGCTCGGCAAGCCGCGCGGCCGCAAGCCGGCCGACACCCGCGACGCGCAGATCGCGGCGTTGACCAGGCGGGCCGAGCGGGCCGAGTCCGAGCTCTCGAAAGCGCGGAGGGTGATCGAGATCCAGGGAAACGTCTCAGCGCTGCTGGAAGAGATGCTCGGAGAGGGCAGCGCGCAGAGGAGCACCGAGCGATGATCGCCGCCACCGTCGAGGAACTGGCCCCGATCATCGGCACGCGCCCGGCGTGCCGGGCGCTGGGCGCCGCGCCAGCCACCGTGTATCGCCGGCGGCGGCCGCCGCAGCCACGGCTGGCCAGGCCGCGGCCGACGCCGGAGCGGGCGCTCTCGGAGCCCGAGCGCCAGCAGGTGCTCGACGTGCTGCACTCCGAGCGGTTCGTTGACGTCTCGCCAGAGGAGGCGTGGGCGACGCTGCTGGACGAGGGCACGTACCTGTGCTCGACCCGGACGATGTACCGGATCCTCGCCGCCAAGCATGGCGGCGTGCGCGACCGGCGCGCTCAGCTCACCCACCCGCCGTACGCCACGCCCGAGCTGCTGGCCGAGCGGCCGAACGAGCTGTGGTCCTGGGACGTGAGCAAGCTGAAGGGCCCGGCGAAGTGGACGTGGTTCTACCTCTACGTCATTCTCGACGTGTTCAGCCGGTACATCGTCGCCTGGACGGTCCAGCACCGCGAGACCGGACAGATCGCCACGGCGCTGATCGAGCAAGCGACCGAGCAGCAGCAGATCACGCCCAAGATCCTGACCTTGCACGCCGACCGCGGCGGGCCGATGCGCTCCAAGCCGGTCGCGTTCTTGCTCGCTGACCTCGGCGTGACCAAGACGCACAGCCGACCGTACACCTCAAGCGACAACCCCTACTCGGAGTCGAACTTCAAGACGCTGAAGTACCGGCCCGAGTTCCCCGCCCGCTTCGACGACATCGAGCACGCCCGGGCTCACTGCCGCGCGTTCGTCGGCTGGTACAACCACGCGCACCGTCACTCCGGGATCGGGCTGATGACCCCCGCCGCGATGCACCACGGCACCGCGCCCGAGCTTCACCAACTCCGCGCTCGCGTGCTCGACGCCGCCTACGAGCGGCACCCCGAGCGGTTCGTCCGCAAGCCGCCAGCGCCGCCGGAGCTGCCGACCGCCGCGTGGATCAACAAGCCGGCCGACACGAAGGAGGTCGCTCACTAAATTCACACGCGAGGCGTCTCACCGAGCTTGACAGGCTCCGGACGACGACCTCGAGGAGGAGCTGCTCGGTCCGATCCGACGGCGCTTGGGCGAACGCTACGAGTCCGAAAAGGCCGACGGACCGCTGGTCCGCAGCATCGAAGCCGTCTTCCTCAACCAAATGGACCGAACGATCAAGCTGCTGCTACTCGTCGAGCCTGGGACAAAGACGAACTCACAGCTGGACAACGACGAGAAGATCCGCCGCGCCGCAGGCGAGCTGTTCAAGCCAATCTTCGCTCGCGCCCGGGAGAAGGGTTGGAACCTCCGAACGCCCGTCCGCGAAGCCGCCGAGCTCAACGGATTCGAGCTGCTCTACGAATATCAACAGGTCGAGCTGGATCTGCCCCAGGAGATCGAGGAGACCAGCGGCCAATAGCCGCCGGCTCCGCTCGCTCTACCCCTGTCGGCTCGACGAGATTGCTCCTGCCGACTCGACGTTGGCGGCAGATGCACCTCGCCAGAGAACCAGCCGAAGGGGAGGTCGAAAAGCGCGCCGCGGCCATCGCCGCTGCCGCCTCAGCCCTCCGGGCTTCGGCTCCGCGACGACGGCCGCGCAGGAGCCGACCCGGGGGGGATGCAGCGCGCGTTCCAACCCAACCGAGCAGTCACCGTGACACTCACGCATTCGGCACGACCGTTTATCGGGATTCCGCCAGTGGCGCGGGTGGACGCTCGCCCAGTACCGCGAGGCGTCCAGCTGCGTGGGAACGTGCCGACGTGCTCTGAGCAGCTGAGCGCCACGCATCGCGCTGACGCGCACCGGCGGATCGACGCGGATCAGTTCGGCGCTCGCTACCTACCGCCGGCCGGCGCGCGCCGCGCTCCGGCGGTACCGCGGTGGCGCTCGCTTGCGGTGCGGCATCCCGAACTGGTCGAGCAGCTGCACCCCGACCGCAACGCTCAGATCGACCCGGCGAGGATCGCCGCCGGCTCAAACCGGAAGCTGTGGTGGCGCTGCGCCAGTGGGCACGAGTGGCAGGCCACGGTGCACAACCGGACCGCGGGATGGGGCTGCCCCGAGTGTTCCGCCCCCGCGCATGTGCGGCGGCTGCGCGCGCTGGCGCGAGCCCAGGCTCGCGTGCCGGCGGAGCGTTCGCTGGCGGTCAAGCACCCACAGCTTGTGGCTGAGCTTCACCCGACACGCAATCGTGGTGTTGACCCTGAGGCGATCGGTTACGGATCGCGACGCAAGCTGTGGTGGCGCTGCCCGGACTGCGGACACGAATGGCGCGCGACCGTGTCAAGCCGCGCGATCAAGGGCACCGGCTGCCGGCGCTGCTCCATGGAACGCCACAAGCAGCGGCTCGCCGAGCGCAATCGTCAGCGTCCCCCGACTGTCCCGATCGATCGCTCCCTCGGCGTGCGTCGTCCCGACCTGGTGGCTGAGCTTCACCCAACCATGAACGGCGAGATCGACCCGTACGCGATCGGCGCGAGCTCGCATCGCCGGCTATGGTGGTGGTGTCCCGCCGGGCATGAGTGGCAGACGACGGTCAACACCCGTAACTGAGGGTGTGGATGTCCCACCTGCAGGCGTGGACAATCCCGTGAGCTGAAAGCCGGCGCGGACGATCGCTCCGGCGCCGGTGATATGACCGGCTCCTTCTCGGTTGATGAGTGTGTGGCGGCGCTCGCGGAGTTCATCGAGACCTTCGGCGAACCGCCGACGATCGCCATCTACCGCGAATTCGTGATCGGCAGCGACCGACGGCTGCCCACCCCGGCGCAGATCCGCTCAAACTGCCGGGCGATCGGCGGGTGGCGAGGGGCCATCCAACAGGCTACCGGGGACCGCCATGGCCGATCATCGCCGTGCGACTCAACCGCACGGGGCCAACCGAGGCGCTCCGCCTGACCCAACGGGATGTCGTGGGGGCTCCCATACGCCTGGTTGCCTGCGTGTCGCAGCCGATCGATCCTGGCGTCCGTATAGCCCCCGGTGGTGCGAAAATTATGCGTACACGGTATATGCGACGGTCGGTCGCCAGCGGGCTGGCGATCGCGCGCCAGCCGACGCCAGCGTGCGGTGGTGGATCCCATCGCGACGCTGCGACGGGCCCGTGGAGAGCCCAGTAAGCCGAGATCAGATCGCAGCCGACCGTCCATTTCGTCTGTGTCGATTGTGTGCGATCGCCTTCGCGGGGAAGGAGTCGTGCGACACCACGACCCCGAACGATCACTCGGTCGCCGAAGCGCTCGTAGGCGGGGGCGCGGGCGATATGGCGGAAGCGATCGTCGGCTAACGACCGCCGCCAGAAGCGAAGCAGCGTGCGTCAACCGATCGCCATATAGGGCAATTGCCCGATGTGCCTCGAGGGCCTCGGGCGGATACTCGCGCCAGCCTCGGTGTCGCTCGGAGACACGAGATAACTAAGGAGACAGGAATGCTTCTGGCAACGACGACGGTCGAGGATTTCGACCGCTTCAACAATGTCTTCTCGACCAAGGGTGCCGAGAAGCGTAAGCAGCACGGCTCGAAGGGCTCGCTCGTGTTCCGCGACCCCAACGAGGACGACCGGGTCTGGGTCATCTTCGATTGGGATCTCGAGGGCTGGCAGAGCTTCGCCTCCGACCCGGAGGTCCCGCCGATCATGCAGGAGGCCGGGCACAAGAGCCGGCCGCAAGTGCCGCAGCTCAGCGGCCGCTACGAGGCGTAGGAGCGACATCATGCGAGACACGATCAAAGTCGGCGTGATCGCCGACCAGTCGGGCGCCCTCTCACCCTTGGGTGGCGCCCAGGCCAACACCGCGACGCTGGTCGTCGACGAGATCAATGCGTCGGGCGGCGTGCTCGGCTGTCGCGTCGAGCTGCTGATCGAGGACAGTGCAAGCGACGACGCGCAGGCGGCGGCCGCGGCCGCGAAGCTAGTCCACGATGAGCACGTAGACGTGCTCTTGGGCGGCATCTTCAGCTCGACCAGGCAAGCGATCAAGGAGCCGGCGGTGCTGGAGGGCGAGACGCTCTACATCTACCCCGAGCAGTACGAGGGGCAGGAGTATCACCCGCTCCTCTTTTGCACCGGCGCCGTTCCTGCACAGCAGGTCGAGCCGTTGATCCCGTGGGTCATGCAGCAGACCGGAGCATGGACGTTCTACCTGCCCTCGGCGGACTACATCTGGCCCCACGTGATGAACAGGAAGGTCCACGAGGTCGCCTCGGCCAACGGCGGCAAGATCGTCGGAGAGGTGTGCTTCCCGATCGACCACGCCGACTGGGGCGAGACGGTCGACAGGATCAACGCCAGCGGCGCTGACGTTGTGTTCAACACCACCGTGCCTCCCGGGTGTTTCCCGTTCCTCGAGGCGTTGTGCGAGTCCGGCTACACCAAGCGGGGAGGGCGCGTCGTCACGACGTACTTCGACGAGAACCTCGCCGCTGCGCTGCCGAACGAGCACATCGAAGGGCTGTACGGCTGCATCGACTACTACCAGACGGTGGGCGACCCGTTCAGCAAGGAGCTGCTCGGCCGCTACAACGCACGCTTCCCGGAAGGCCCGCATTTCAGCGCCGGAAGCGGATCCACGGGCATGTACCGCGGCCTCAAGCTCTGGGAGGCCGCAGTCGCAGAGGCCGGCTCGCTCGACCAGGCTTCCGTCGTCGTGGCGCTGGACCACGCGAAGCTCGCCGAGAGCCCCGGTGGCCCCGTCGAGATGGTGCCCGGCCAGCACCACGTGCGGATGAACATGTACATCGCCCAGGTGCGTAACGGCACTCTCGACGTCGTCGAGGGCCTGGGGGCGGTTGACCCCCAGGAGCACCTGCAGACGGTGGCATAGCTACAGACGCTGCCGATCGAGAGGGAAGCCGCCCGCGTGGCGGCTTCCCTTCTTTCAAGCGCCCGTGCAACCGCCGGGTTAGGATCCAACCCGTGGCATCCGACGGCTCCAACCCCTCCGCCGCGCAACCCAGTGGAGGCCAGCCGCCCGTCCGCGCCGCGGAGATGATTGGCGCGATGTCGATAGCGACCGATCTGGGTACCGGTCAGCCGCTCGAGCACGCGCTCAGGACGGCGATCCTGGCGGTCCGCCTCGGCGAGCTCGCTGGGCTCACCCCACGTGAGCTCGTCGACGCCTACTACATCTCACTGCTGCACTCGATCGGTTGCACGTCGGACGCGACCGAGCAGACTGAGCTTTTCGGGGACGACATCGAGCCGCGCGCCAAGTTCGCACTCGTCGACGGAGGCAACTTCGACGAGCTCGGCGCGTTCCTGATGGATGTCGTCGGTCAAGGACGACCGCCCGAGGTTCGCGAGGGAATGGTCGCCCACGCGCTCGAGCACAGGGTCGAGATCGCACGCTCGGTGTTCGCCCTCCATTGCGAGGTCGCGCAGCGGTTCGCCGCGTGGCTTGGTTTCGGCCCAGGCGTTGTCTCGAACCTGGCACATGTTTTCGAGCGCTGGGACGGGAACGGGTTCCCCGGCGCGGCCGCGGGGGAGGCGATCGCCCCGCCGGCGCGGGTTCTCCACGTCGCGCGTGACATCTCGGTCTTCCTGTCAGACGCGGGCGCCGAGCGGGCGGGCGAGGTGATCGAGCAGCGCACGGGCGCCGCGTACGACCCGCATCTGGCCGCCCTTGCGGTCGACCACCTCGACGAGCTGCTCGACGGGCTCGACGACGCGCTGATCTGGGACCAGGCGATCGCCGCCGAGCCGCCGCCGCAGCGGTGGATGACCGGGGATGAGATCGACGCAGCGTTCCGCGTGGTCGGGACGTTTACCGACCTCAAGTCCTACTGGCTGCGCGGACACGCCGAGGGCACGTCCCAGCTCGCCGAGGCGGCCGCTTGGCGCCTCGGTCTTTCCGAGGACGAAGCAACAGTGGTGCGGCGCGCCGCGCTCGCGCTCGACCTCGGCCGAGTCGCGGTGTCGAACGCAATCTGGGAGAAGCCCGGACCCTTCGGCCTCACCGACTGGGAGCGTGTGCAGCTGCACCCATACTTCACCGAGCGCTCGTTCGCCCACGCGCCCACGCTTGCGTCGATCGGCGAGCTGGCGGGTGCCCATCACGAGCGGCTCGACGGCGCCGGCTACCACCGCAAGACGCATGCGCAGGCGCTCGGCCGAGCGGCGCGCATACTCGCCGCCGCCGACTCCTACCAGGCGATGCGAGAGCGGCGCCCGCACCGCCCCGCGCTCGACGCTGCCGGCGCCGAGGCCGAACTACTGGCCAGCGCGCGCGAAGGCCGCCTGTGCCCAGAAGCGGTCGACGCCGTGCTCGCCGCGGCCGGACACCGCGTAGCGAAACGACCACGCGAGCTGCCCGCGGGCCTCACCGACCGCGAACTCGAGGTCCTGCTTGCACTCGCCGCAGGAAAGACCAACAAGGAGATCGCCGACGCCCTCGGCATCTCCGCCAAGACGGCCGGCCACCACGTCCAGCATATCCTCGAGAAGACGGGCGCGCGTACCCGGACCGCAGCGACGGTCTGGGCGTTCGAACGCCACCTCGTGCAGTCCGCTTAGGAATACGTCCTGCGCATTCTCATAAGCCGGACCGCACGCAGCCCGCGGCATCGGTGACCTCATCCATGGTCTCAACCCGACTGAGGCATGGAGCGCCCGCGGATCGCCGGGATGCGCGTCAAGCAAGGCGGCGAGAGACCCGAGCGCGTAGCGCCGGTATGCCATCTACTCAGCGCTTCGACCACAGAGGGGCTCCTGCCCTAGGAACTGGGCTGCGACGAGCGTTAGGGTGACTCTAACTGCGTGCCGCAGCGACATCGCCCTGCTCCCGTCCGGTACCAGCGGCCATCCGAGCACACGATCGCTTCCGCCACGTCGCTGGCGCCTGGCCTACGAGCGCTTCGGCGACGAGAGAATCGCGAGCGCGTCCACCGCGGACGAGCGCTCGCGAGGAATGCGATCGTCGCCGTCGAGGTCCGGAGATGCACCGGCGGGACGAGAACGACGGCCTGACGCCGATCGGACTCCTGCTCGTGCTCGCACGCGGAACCGGAGCGCGCCGCCCGCCAATGGCGTTGCCGCCGGCATCGCCGGTGTTCGTTTGTCGTTAGGTATTGCGACGCGGGCTCGGCCGATCCGCACGCCCTGAGCAGACGTCTCGGCGTGCGCTGGTCGATCGTCTATCGGGCGCCCCGAAGTCGGCTCCGGCGGGGTCCCGGTTTCCGCGATAAACCAGCTTGCGTGGCCGCTCCACGCCTTAGGCGGCAGTGCGGTGTCGACCCCGCCGTGACTGCTTACGTGCTTGCAGCTGACCGACCTTGAGTTGCCCCTCCCGATACACGTTCGGGGGCCCCTGAACGTACGGCTACAAGGCGTCATCCGTTTGGGATGATGCGACTGCGGGGTGCCGCTGTGACTGTCGACCGGGTGTGGACAGGTCGCCGGGTCTCGGCCGAGCAGATCCCGCGAGTCAAGCCGCCAGCGATTGGACGAGAGGATCTCTGTGCCTGAGGGCCTCTCGGCTAGCGAGGTCGGCAAGGAGATCGCCGAGCATCGTGAGCACACGGAGCATGCCGAGCATGCGGACCATCCGCCGGCCGAGCACGCTCAGCGTGACCGCTGGGTCGCGATCTTTGAGGCGGTGCTGCTGTCGATTGTGGCGCTGCTGGCCGCCTGGTCGGGGTACTCGGCAGCGAAGTGGGGCACGGAATCCTCACTTTCGCTTGCGAAGGCCTCCTCGACGCGGACCAAAGCGAGCCTCGCCCTGATCCAAGCCAACCAGATCCGCACGCAGGACTCGGTGTCGTTTAACGCCGCCGAAACCGCCTATGCGACGGGCAACACCAAGCTCTTCCAACTGGACCTCAATCGGATGCGCCCCGGCTACCGCCCGGCGGTCGAGGCGTGGCTCGCGCTGCACCCGCTGAAGAACCCTCACGCTCCGCCTGATCCGTCATACATGCCCCAATACCGAATCCCACAACAGGCCGCGGGACTGGCGCTCAGCGCGCAGGCCGACGCGTATTTCAAAGCAGGCGAGTCAGCCGCCGGAACGGCGGACAAGTATGTGCGGCTCACCGTCTTCTTGGCCGCCGTCCTTTTCCTCGTTGGCATCGGCAGCCGCTTCCCGGTCCGCGCGGCGCGCTACGGGCTGGTGGGTGTTGCCGCCGTGCTGCTTGTCATTTCAGTAGTGCAGCTCCTCAGCCTTCCCGGACCGCCATCCTGATCCCGGGCCGATGGAGCCATCCCAGGAGATCCAGGCGATCTCAACCTCAGCGTCGATGGCACTGCCCTCCCATGCACGGGACCGCATCGTTGCTACGGATCGGCGCGCGCTGAACGGGTCAACGCACGATCGCGCGAGTCGCCTGACCGTGGTCGTGCTTTTCCTTGCCGACGGGCCATATTGCCAACGACGCTCTGCGCCCCGCAAGCGCGGGAAGAGCAAGGCACCGCGAGCACTCCACGCCGGAGTCCGATGCGCTTGGTGCTAGCCAGGCGACCGACCTGCAAGCAGCGAGCAGCAGCGCCGCCGCTCTCAGTGCTGGTATCGGACAATAGGAGAAACGTTGGTGTCGAGGTCCGGGCACGCCCGTGCTAGCACGATCGTAGACGGCGGCCCGCGGGCGTCGCGAGGCCGCTAGTCCTCAATCTCGCGCTCCGCGCGATGTTCGCTGGTCCTTTTGGGTTGTGAGACGGCCGGCGAGCACCGGCGACACGACGTCGCCGGCGACGTTCACAGCGTGCGATGGCAGAATCCACGCGCGAACATTGTCTCGCCGCTGGTCCAAGACGAAGCCATGGAGCACCGCCGCCCTTGTCGTAACAGGACCCAGCGTGATCGTCGGGCGGCAGCCGCAAACGTACGCGTCACAGAGCTCCAGCCGCGTCTTGAAAGGGGGTTCGGTCAGTCGATCGAACCCGCCTGATCGATGTAGCCGATTCTGTCGGAACCCACCGGATGCCTGGCTCAAGCGCGTAAGGTCTGCCTTCTCGGCACGCCGGGCATCTCGGACCGCCGACAAGGACGACTCTCAGGACTCGCGGCTCGCGGTCCAGGGCCGAGCACAGCGAGGTCCATCGAGCGGCAATCCCCTGTCACAGCGATTGGTGACCGTGCGACAACCATCTCGCAAGGAGGAGCGTCACAGAGGAGCTTCTGACTACGGCACGGCCGCGGCGAAGTCCCAGGACCAGTCGGTCGTCAGGAACGAGCCGATCCTCCCGCTCCCGTTCAGCGTGTCGGTTGATGGACGCATCGAATTGAGCGGTCCAGCGCCTGACTCGGTCTCGAGATCGACGAACTTGACCGACGGCGTTCCTCCACAGCTGTCGGTGATCGTGAACGGTGGCTCGCTTGTCGTATTGATGACCGCGCTGTACTGCGTCAGGTCCCCTCTGATACGGAGCTCGCTCGGGAGGCCCCAGGGATCGTGAGTGACCGGGCCCCCCTGGCCGGTACCGGTGCAGCCGCCGGCGGTGATGGTCACCGTCTCGGTGAGCTCTGCGTTCGCGGAGTACACGAAACTCCGGGTGCTCGGATCGAACCGCGTAAACCGAAAGAACGAGGGCCCGATCTGTGCCCGGTCAAGGACGTCCCGGCCGCTCAGGCTCGATACCTCATGCGTGTCGAACGTAAGAATGAGCCACTCGCGCGCGACCACCGGGATCTCGCGCCAGAGTTTCAGGTTGTTGTGTTCGTTCGATTCCCGCACTGCCTGCTTGGCATCCGCGTTCGTATAAAGCCTGACGAACCCCAGTTTGAAACCGGCGTCCACATCACCCGAGACGATCGTCGTGTCGGTGCCCCGCGGGCCAAGCCGGCCAACCGGCACCAACGCCGTCGCAGTCGTGCGGTTGCCGAGGATGCTGACCTTCGTCTCCGACGGCCCAGCGGTGGCATTGCCGACGTTCTTCGTCGTGACATGCACCTGGAACGGCTGCGTGTGGCCCTTGCTGTCGAGCAGCAGATACGGATTGGCGCTCAAGCCCGTGATCTTGACCCGCGTCACGACCAGATCAGGCCCAGCGTGTGCGGACGCCGAGGCCGGCAGCGCCCCCAGCCCGATCGCGATCATCCCGGCAAGCAAGCCTCGTTGAACTGTTCCCACGACCGCGGCCCCTTTTCGAAGTGCGGCACGCAGAGCGTCCCGCGTTCGTTTCACTCCGCGCTGGCGCGCTGGAGAACGGACTCTACCCTTCGTGCGCCGGGTTCTCCAACCACCGCGTCGAATGCGCCGAAGGCCTGCCGACGGCGAGTCCAAACGCGGCTGTTTTATGATCGAGGTGCTCCGCAACGACGAACTCGTGCGCATGAGTCGCCGCCGTGCGCAGAAGGTTGGGTTCTGAGACGCCGTCGCGCCAGGTTCCGGACGCCAGGATCGGGCGGCCCAGTGCGTACGGTTGTCGATCCCCATCGCGACGCTGCGACGGACCCGTGGAGAGCCCATAAGCCGGAGACCAGATCGCAGCCGACCGTCGTGTCGTCGGCGTCGAGTGTGTGCGATCGCCTTCGCTGGGAAGGAGTCGGGCGACGCCACGGCCCCGAACGATCACTCGGTCGCCATTCCGATCGTGAGGTCTGGGACAACTCCGTGGCGAAAGCGAACGCGCCGTCGGGCAGGCGGTGGCTGATCCCGACGAGTGCGAACCATATCGCGGCGACGCCTCAGGTGGCCGGGATAGCGGCAGTGCGGCGACCCGCGGTCGCCTACGTTGATCGGCTCTACTGGTCCGTTGGGGGCGGGCCCAGGAGCGGCCCGAAGACTTCGTGGAGGTCCGGCATCATCATCACGTCATTCACGTCGATCCTCCCGCCGCTCAGGTGGTAATAGGCGAGGCCACGTGACGTTCGCTGGGTCCCGTCCGGCAAGGTGATCGCGTAGTCGAACCGCGCAAACACCGCATCGCCCTCGGCGACCAATTCGAGAGAGCTCGTCCGCGCCTCGCCGATCACCGCATGCAACGCGCTCGTCATGCCTTCAGACCAGCGATGTCGACACCCTCGAACGCAAGGTTGACGTACCCTGGCGCAAGCACGTCATCGGCAACGCTGACGTCACGACCCGACGCCACGTTCCGATGAACCGCCGAACGACCGCCTTGTTGTCTTCGGTACCCATATGCTCCGCCATCCTCGCTTCAAGACCTCAGGACAAGAACCATCAGTCGGGTTGGGATGCTGTGCTGGCGTTTCCCTGAGGTTCAGGCCGGACGTGGGTCGGTGGGGCGTCGGCCCGCTACCGACGTTTGGTCCAGGTCGCATTCAGTAAGACGACGTAGCCGACCGTCCCGGTGCCGCCGGCACGCTCCTCCCCTTGTCCTAGCGCGGGGAACATGGCGAAACTCAGCGGCCCGGTCAAGTCTCCATAATTGCCGGTGTCGTCGGCGGGGATCGGGACGCCCGGATCAAGCACTGAGATCGCGAGAAGTTCATAGCTCGCAAATCCCGTGCGCGGGTCGATCACGAACGTGTTGTGCACCGCAAAGTTGACCCGCAGCGTGGTGACCGCGTTACGACGCGGACGAAAGATCCTCGTCCTCGCGACCTGTTTGCAGCAAATCGTGTCTGCGGTGTTGCGAAGCGCATTCAGGACCACGACCCGCATCCGCCCCGTCACAGCACCGACTCTCACACGCACACGCGTGATCCTCCCGTTGCCGACCGGCACGATCGTGCCTTCCACGCCGGTGGCGTAGTTTCGCCCAACCGTGAACCAGGTGCAGCTGGTCGCGCCAGTGGGTAGCAGGACAGGGTTCCCGAAAGCATCTGGCACGGGCTGGACAGTGCAGTCGAACCTTGCATCCGCATGCCTCCGGAGGTTGGCGCCGAAGGTCACGGCACCAGCCGCCGGAACCAAGAGGAGCTGCGCGCAGAGCACCACCACGAACCGCTTCATCCGCGGATGATCCGCGGCACCGCGAAGCACGTCAAGCCGACCCCATCGCAGCATCGCGACGCGCTCGTCGCCGCTGGGCGCCGTCCGGGATCAACGAGGCGGCGCCCTCGGTCGAGGAAAGACCACGCCGATCGGTGAAAGCTCCCGCCGCTGCGCTCTCGCTGAGACTCACACGCCGTCGCGCCACGCAGGTGCAAGGGCGCCAACCCGGAATGTGCGTGGCCATGAGATTCTCCCCGTAGACGGCCACCGGAATTCCCCACGGGCGGCCGCTAATTCTCCCCGTGGGCGGCCACGAATCTCCCCACCGGTTCTGTCCTGAGCGCCCGGTAATCCCGCGCGTGTTGACCATCAAGACGCGATCGGGAGGCGGGCACATGAAGAAACCGGAGGATGTGATGGAGATTCTGGAGGCGTATGACCTGACGGGGTCGTTCCGCGCGGCGGCGGGCTTGGTCGGGTGTGATCACAAGACGGTCGCGTACTGGGTGCGGCAGCGCGACGAGGCTGGCGGGACGCTAGTGGTGGAGCGGGCGCGGCCGGCGATGGAGGCGGTGTTCGCCGCGAAGATCGATGAGTTGGTCGACCGCTCGCACGGGCAGATCCGGGCGGATGTCGCGCATGGGAAGCTGGTCGCGATCGGCTACCTGGGGTCTGAGCGGACGACGCGTCGGTGGGTGGCTGACGCGAAGCGGCGCTGGCGTCGCAAGCATGGCCGGCGGACGCGGCCGTGGATCCCGGAGCCGGGGTTGTGGATGCAGTGGGACTATGGCGATGGGCCGGTCGTGGACGGGCGGGCGGCGGTGTTGTTCTGCGCGTGGCTGGCGTGGTCGCGGTTTCGGGTGGTGGTGCCGTTGCGGGATAAGACGCTGCCGTCGGTGGTGATCGGCCTGGACCGGGCGCTGAGGCTGTTTGGGGCTTGTCCCACGTACGCGCTCACCGACAACGAGAAGACGGTGAGCGTGGATCATGTGTGCGGGATCGCGGTCCGTAACCCGCAGATCGTCGATGTTGGTCGTCATTACGGGTTGACGATCGCGACGTGCGTGCCCGCGGACCCCCAGTCGAAGGGTGGCTCGGAGGCAACGGTGCGGGTCGCGAAGGCCGATCTGGTCCCGACCGATCACAACCTCAGGCCGGCGTATGCCAGCTTTGCTGAGTTGGAGGCGGCGTGTGAGGCGTTCATGGCTGAGGTCAACACGCGCCCGCACCGTTCCACCTTGGAGGCGCCGGTGATCCGGTTGGCCGAGGAGCACGAGCGGTTGCACCGGCTGCCGAAGCTGCCGCACACGCTGTGTTTCGGGGAGACGCGGAAGGTGAACTGGCAGTCGCTGATCTCGGTGGGTGGCGCGCAGTACTCCGTCCCGCACGAGCTTGTCGATCAGCGCGTCTGGGCGCGCAGTACCGGTGAGGAGCTGATCGTGATCCATGTCGACGGGCCCGGCGGGCCGCGGGAGGTCGCGCGGCACCGGCTCACGACCCCCGGCCGGCCGAGCATCCAGGACGATCACTACCCGCCCCGGCCGGCGGGCGCTCTGGAGCGCCGTCCACGCGCCCGCTCACAGGAGGAGCGCGCGTTCCTCGGACTGGGCGACGGTGCCGAGGCCTGGTTGATCCAGGCTGCCGCGGCGGGTGCGCAGCGGGTGCGGCGCAAGATGGCCGAGGCGGTCGACCTCTCAAAGCTGCACGGCATCGCCGAGGTCGAGCGCGCTCTGCGCGCGTGCGCCGAGGCTGGGAGGTTCGGTGACGGTGATCTCGCGTCGATCCTCGCCCACCACCGCCAGCAGGCCGGCGGGGAGCTGATCCTGTTCCCCGCCCGCTCGGAGGAGCACTCGCTGCAACGCTCAACCTGCAGCTGGGAGGGCCTCGGGCGATGACTCTCTACTACTCGCAGATCCGCGTGCTGATCGACCCGGAGATGGCAGACCCGCTATCGGATGGCGGCGTCGCGCAGCCGCTGAGCGTGATTCTCACCGACAGCTACGACCGGCCCACGATGCGACCGGCCGCCAAGGCGCTTGAGCCCGAGCAAGCACGAGATCTCGCATTCGAGCTGCTCGAGCTGGCCAGCGAGGCAGAGCGGATGAGGAGCCCGCGATGACGGTCAAGACACCGTCTGCGCCGCCGCTCCCGGGCGAGCTCGAGCGCCTGCTGCACCGCTTGCGCTTGCCCTACGTGCGCAGAGCGGCGCCGGAGGTGATCGCGACCGCGACCGCGCAACGCTGGGAACACGCCGAAGTGCTGCGCGTCCTGCTCGCCGAGGAGGCCGCCGGCCGCGACCAGGCAACGATCCGGACACGCCGACGCGCGTCCGGGCTGCCCGCCGGCAAGACATTCGACGCCTGGGAACCTGAGCGGTCCGTGATCCCCGCCGCGACCCAGCAGGCGCTCCGGACGCTGGAATGGATCGACCGCCACGAAGTGCTGTGCGTCTGCGGCCCGTCCGGCACCGGCAAGAGCCACCTCATCGAGGCGCTCGGGCACCTCGCGATCGACAAGGGCCGCACCGTTGCGTGGCACACCCCCGAGACGCTCGCGCAACTGCTGCGCCGCCACCGCGTCGATGACAGCATCAACAAGGCGATCAGCAAGCTGATCCGCGTCGATCTCGTCGTGGTTGACGATGTCGGGCTACTTCCGATCTCAGCCGACGCGGCCGAGGCGCTGTTTCGCGTCGTCGATGCCGCCTACGAGAAACGATCGATCGCGATCTCGTCGAACCTGCACCCGTCAGGGTTCGACGAGCTGATGCCCAAGAGCCTCGCGACCGCGACCGTCGAGCGGCTGCTGCACCACGCGCACGTCCTGATCACCGACGGCCAGGACAGCTACCGCCTCGCCCAGGCGACCGCCGGCAAGGGGGTCAAACCACTCCACTAAACACCGAAAACAAGCATTTCTGTTGGTGGGGAGATTCGTGGCCGCCAGCGGGGAGAAACTGATGGCCACCAGTGGGGAAATTCGTGGCCGCCGTTGGGGAGAACTCGATGGCCATTGACACGGAACCTCCCAGTCGGCAGATTCGGGACCACGCGAGGCGAATATCAGCGAGCCCGCCCGTTGGCAAGCACCGTCCCGCACACCACAGTCGGACAGGGCGACGAGACCGCCGGTGTCGGCGGGAAGCGGCCACCGCCACCGCGTGGCCGGTTGAGGCGTACTCGAACGGCGGGTCCACGGCTCCCTCACCTGGCTGTATTCGTGCGCCGGCGGTCCGTCCCGGCTGACTGACTTTCGCGTCGGTCGCGTGGGCCGGGTTCGAGCCAGCTATCGCTTCGGCGACCGAGTGATCGTGCGGATCGTCGACGTCCGACGACTCCTTAGCGGCGAATCCAATCGCCAGCAGCCGTCGCAGTGATCCTTGGGTAGTGCGACGCCTGCCCGATGTCGGACGCGCCGGCGGTCGCGGCCGCCGGAAGCGTGCGGTTGTCGATCGGATCCGAGACCTCTGGGCGGGCGCTGCGTGCTACTGCTTGTAGCCCAAAGGGGGAAGCGCCAACTCACCGTCTAGCTGCAATCCGACCGCGCAACCAGCGGCGACATTGCCGGTCATGTCCAAGGCGCCGACGCGGGACATGCGATCACGCAGTTCCAGTTGCTCTCCGACCCTCATCGTGATCGTCACCGTCAGCAGGGGATACTCGAATTCGCCGGGCAGCAACGAGATCAGGCGAGGAAGCGCCGAGTCTCCATACCGATCAAGAAGTAGCTCCTCGGAGACGACTTCCTCGAACTCAACTCTCAGCTCATCGCCGTCGGGGTATCGGACGTGCAGGAGTCTCCCGTGGGGTGGCGACTCTAGGTCGGCGGGAGAACCCGTCTCGATCCAGTCATTCCGCTCGATTCGGAATCGGACCTGTGGTGAGGCCGTCTGCGACGGCATGTTCACGTCGAGCAAGAACCAGCCGTGCTCGTCGCGTTCGAACGCAACGACTGGCACGGTCCCGATCCTGAGCGGAATCGGAGTCTCGTAATAGAAGTTTCCGCCGACGACGGCCAACAGCTTCTCTCGCATCCAATCGAAACGACCCCTGACGGCCGAAGTTGATCCGGTCTGCTTGAAGGCGCGCAACTGATCCCGAGTGAACGCACCTGCGTCAGCCTTTGCGTGATGCTCGCCGCAGAGGGCGATCATCCCCTCGGGTCGTGATGGTGGCTCACCGCCCACCCGGGTCAAAATGGTGGTAGTACAGGTACGGGTTGCCGCACGCGTCGCCGTCCTTGGCCACCGGGCACCCGAAGCCCACCTCTGTCCGGAGGATGCGGCGTACGTCTGTCGGTGGCGTCCTGTTCATCGCAGGCACGACTCTAGGCAGACAACTCGACCTTCGCGTCGTGCTCGTCTCACTGACCCGCCGTGATGCGGCTTCGATCGACGAGCGGCAGCCCGGCCGTGACCGCGTCAGCGTCCGATAGGCGTTTCCCGTTGTGCGACGCGGCGAGCCCATCAAGGAACGGCCTCACGGGACGCTCGGGACGTCCGCTGGTCGATCCCTTACGGACGGCTGCTCTTTGCATTGCGATCGTCCGGCGGGCCGGGCCGCCGGACGAGTGCGGCCATCGCACAACGCTCGTCCGCCGGTCCACGCGCTGAGGGCTCCCTCGTCGCCCATGAGCGCTGGCCGGCTGTGAGGCAGCGTAAGAGCCGAAGGCGGTCGTCGCCGAGTTCCACCGCTTCAGCGCGCTCAGCGCGACGCCGCGTCGAGCCCAGAGATGCGTGTCGCGGCCGGAAGGCAGTTCGCCGGAGGTCTTGAACCTTTGAGTGACCGTACGCGGGCGTGCCCGAACGACTTCAGTCGACCAGGAGCGTGTTGGCGTACCGCGCGCCGGAGCCGAGCGGCGTGATGGGCGGACACGCGGCCGTGCGTCACCCGCGATGACCCCTGGCCGCCCGGCTCGTTAGCGCTTGATCGTGAAGGTGAACGTCAGCGTCTTGGAGGTCCGGCCGGTGGAGTCGCGGGCAGTGATCGTCGCCCGATAGCGGCCCGGGGCGTACGTGCGGGTGTTCAGCTTGATGTGGTTCGGTCCGGCGATGCCCTTGATCGTCAGTCGCGTCTTCGAGACATAGGAGGTGCAGCGCTTGCCCTTCTTGGCGTTCGCGCGGCATGTGTTCTTGACCTTACGACCGGACAGGAGTTTAGCGACCTGAACAACGATCGTGGCCTGGTTGGAGAGCGTCAGTTTGAGCATGACGCCTTGGTTGGCGTGGAACGTCGAGCCGGGGATCTCGCCGCTCAGGTGTGGTGGGCCGCCCGGTTGCGTTCCGGTGCTGACGACCGCGGTGTGATCGGAGTTGGCGGGCGTCGAGCCCGCGGAGTTGGTGGCCGTGACGACGAGCCGGAGCGTGTGACCGACGTCCGTGGTGCCGAGCAGACGGGAGTTCCCGGTCGCGCCGGCGATGTTCGCGCAGTTGGCGCCGGCCGCGTCGCACGACTGCCACTGGTAGACGTACGATGTTGGCGAGCCGGTCCAGGAGCCGGTGGTGCTCCTCAGCGTCTGGCCCGGGGTGGCGGTGCCGGAGATCACCGGTAGTGCCGTGTTCGACGGCAGGCCAGCCGAAGGCGGCGCGATCACCGCGGTCTGCTCGGAGCTGCCCTGCCCGGTGCCCTTCGCGTTCGTCGCCTTGACGACGATGCGCAGCGTGTGGCCGGCCTCGGTCGCCGTGAGCAGATGCGTGTTCGCGGTCGCGCCCGAGATGTTCGAGCAATTCGCGCCGGTTTCGTCGCACAGCTGCCGCTGATACGCGAACGACGTCGGCGAGCCGCTCCACGACCCGGTCGTGGCGGCGAGCGTGTGGCCGACGGTGGTCGTGGCGGCGAGCGTGTGGCCGACGGTGGTCGTGCCGGTGATCGTCGGCGAGCCGGTGTTTCCGGGCGCACCTGGTTGTGAGGCCGGATTGACCGTGATCGCGATGTTGCCGTGGCCCTGGTTCCCCGCGCCGTCGGTCGTCGCGACCGTCGCCTGGTACACGCCCGCTTGCGTGTAGGTGTGCGCCGGCGTCGCGCCCGTCGCGCTCCCGGTGTTGTCGCCGAACGTCCAGTTGTACTGTCCTGAGACGCCCGAGAGTGTGTCGCTCGCGGTGGTGCTGAAGTTCACCAGTTGACCGACGCTCACGGTCGTGGCGCTGGCGTGGGGGGTTACTGTCGGTGGCATGCGATCGAGGATGAGACTGCGTCGAGCAGCCCTGATCGAACTGGAATGCGGCGCTCTGCCCGGGCGCGTTCTGGCACGCGGTCGAGGCTGTATTGACGTTCTTGCGCCAGCAGTCGAACGTGCTCCCCGCCGGCCAAGGAGGACTGATCGAATCGGAGTACACGATGCCGAGGTTCATCACCGGGCTGGTGGTGTACGTGGCGGTACCGTCCACGCTCGTGTACGCGGACGGCGTCGAGCTGTCCATCGTCGTGGTCGTGCACGCCGTCGAGCCGGGCAGCCCGTTGAATACTGGTCGCGCACATGTCGTAGAGCGTTCCGGACTGCAGACCACTCTGGTTGTCCCACACCTGACCCGCTTGCGCGAGCGAGTGGCCGTAGGTCGAGTCGACCTGAACACCGTTCAGCTTGAAGACGACGTAGTAGCCGCTTGCCCCCGTCGGCTGCTGGTAGCTGTACCACCAGCTGTTCGTGGTCCCCTTCGTGTATCTAGGCTCGCTGACGGACACGATGCTGGCGCCCGCGCTCGCGGCGAAGGTCCCCAGCAGGATCAGCGCAACAAACAGAACCCCTGCCACCCCCAACCACACTCGCTTTACAGTCGCAAGGCCGGACATGGCACACCCCGATATGACGCACTTCTCTGCGCAACACACAGCGTTCCGCTGCCCGCCGTTTCGCGGCATCCGCAAAGCCCCGCACAACAGCCGCGGTGGACGACTGAGAGACCGCCCGAGAACTACTGAAAGACCGACCGCGCGTTCGAGAGACCATCCTGCCCGCGATCGGCCAGAAACGCAAAGCAGTCGGCCGGGGGGCCTTGTCCGGCGCGGTTCGCCCCCGTTGACAGAAGGCGTCTGCATCTCGGCCTCACCGAGCACGAAGGAGGCGGTCGCCTCCCGCGGCGGAGGCCTCATGGTGCTTGGTGGCACTGACCGGCCGCGTGATCGTCCGCCGCCCAGTCCGGGCCGGTATCAAACCCCACGAGCACGTGGGTTTGCGCAACCAGTTGACCCGCTGACGCGACTAGCTCAATGCGGAAACCCGCCGGGTGAGATCCTCGGTACTACTTGACACGTTTCAACGTCAACTTCCAATGGAAGGTCGTCTGCGAGTTGGTGGTCGGCCTCGTGCTCCGACTTGTGTGTGTTGCCGATGACCGTGACCTGGCCGTGGTCGCGTAGCTCGGATTCCGGCAGTCGGGCCTCAGCGGGCAACATCCCCCACCGATCCAGGCCGAACAGTGGCCAG
>CAWCDS010000017.1:0-45935 GCA_963794285.1 uncultured Solirubrobacterales bacterium | reverse complement strand
GAGCCTGGCGAACGAGACCTTGTTCGCGTTGAAGTTGGCCCAGTAAACCCGCCCCGCGGCCGAGTCGACTGCGACGCCGGCCGGTTCGTTGACCGTCGCCCCGGTGGTGACAAGGTCGCCGCCGGCGGTGCCGTCGAGGTTCGCGAACGCGATCGTGTTGCCGACCGCGTTGGCCCAGTAGACCCGCCCCGCGGCGGGGTCGACCGCGACCCCGGCGGGGTCGTTGACCGTCGCCCCCGTGGTTGTGAGGTCGCCGCCGCCTGAGCCGTCGAGGTTCGCGAACGAGATCTTGTTGGCAGTCTCGTTGGCCCAGTAGACCCGCCCCGCGGCGCGATCGACGGCCACCCCGGTGGGCTCGCTCACCGTCGCCCCCGTGGTTGTGAGATCGCCGCCGCCCGAGCCGTCGAGGTTCGCGAACGAGATCTTGTTGGCGGATTGGTCGGCCCAGTAGACCCACCCCGCGGCCGGATCGACCGCCACCCCGGTGGGGTCGCTCACCGTCGCCCCGGTGGTCGCGAGGTCGCCGCCGCCTGAGCCGTCGAGGTTGGCGAACGAGATCGTGTTGGCGTTGGCGTTGGAGTTGGCCCAGTACACGGCGTTGGCACCGAGCGCCGCCGGCGCCCCCCATAGACCAAAGACACCGGCGGCGATCACGATGGCCGCGCGGTGCGGCCGGTGGCCCCGCGGGACAGCCTCGCCAAAGCCCGGCAGCGCGGGTCCCACCGTCTCGTTTGTCAGCCAGAGCCCGACGTGTTTGCCCGCGCTCAAGCGACTCACCAGAGCCGACAACGACATGAGACGACCGCGGCCGGACCGCCGCCACTCTGTGACCCTTGAGGGACAGACGGGCGGAAACGCCGATGCACCGCGGCGGATCGTCGGCGGATGCTCGCGCTCCCGAACGCTTGGCCTCGCTGGCGGGATCCGCGTACACACCACGAGGCGCTCGGACCGCATCCGAGGCCGTCGGTGAGAGGCGAACTCAACAGGAAAACTCGTCACCGGCGCCACCGTAGGCGCCGAACCACTGCCGTTCAATCACGGAAACCTCACACATTGGAGGCGCGTTTGGCCGCCGCCGAAGCGGTCCTGCAACTCGCGGCCGCCAGCGTGAGTGCGGCGCCTGAGGTCTTTCTGACTGCTCCAGCGAGTCCCCTTGTCCCGGAGCGCACCTACTCCGAATTTCGGCGCGGCGCGGATGGGCGCGCCCAAATCGGGAGTACCCCCGCCGGAGGCGACGTTGGCGGCACCCCAGCTCCCCGCGACTGCCGATGCCGTCGCCTCATTTGCTGGCCGGATGAGGCCTCGACTCGGATCTCGTAGACGAGGACCGCGAACTACAGCTCGGCTGAAAGCGCGAGCGCACGCAGCGTCGAACCCGAAACACGACCGGCGCGATCCTCATGTCGCTGGTGTATGGCCCAGTGGTCCCGAGCCTGCGATTCCTTTCGTAGCGAAGGATGGCGAGCCGTCGGCCGCCGGCATGATCGAGACATCGCCTAAGCGCAAGCGAGCCGCAACTGCCCACCCATGACGGATGCGATCGTGCGCGCCGGCCTCGACAGAGCTGCGCTCGTCGCCGAAAGATGTCATGTGCCGGTTGGCGTGACCCCGGCGGTGAAGGTGGCCGGCCCTCCACGTCGAACGGCATAAGAAGGCGCGCGTGGTAGCAGCCACGCCCGCCGGCCAATCGAACAGGAGGTACCGACCGTGTTTCACGGTATGCGATGCCCTGCGCGCCTGGCTGTTCGGCGCGTGGATCACGTCTGGGCTGTCGAGGAGGAGGTTGGTCGCGTGTCGTTGGTGATGGGCATGGATCAGCATCGCGCGCAGATCTCGGCCGAGTGGATCGACACGATCACCGGCGAGCTCTCCCGCGCGCGGGTGACGCCGGCCGACCGCGCCGGGATCCGCAAATTCCTGACGAAATTCAAGGGCGAGAGTCTCGAGGTCGCGCTCGAGGCGACGACCGGCTGGCGGTTCCTGGTCGAGGAACTGGCGCGGGTCGGTGCCGAGGCGCACCTCGCCGAGGTGGTCCAGACCAGCGGTCTGAAGGGCCGTGGCAAGCGGCCGAAGACCGACTGGGCTGACGCCCGGCATCTTCGGGAGTTGTTGTTGATCGGCCGGCTCCCGGAGTCGTGGATCGCGCCGGCGCACCTGCTCGATCTCCGCGCCCGAGTCAGGTGCCGGCACACGCTGGTGCATCAGCGCACGGAGTGGCAGCAACGGATGCAAGCTGTGCTGTTCCACCACGGCGCCCCGCACTCCCGCGGGCTGCTGAAGCTCGAGAACCGCGAACGGGTCGCCGCGCTGAAGCTCCCCGCGGCAGCGCGCGAGTAGCTCACGATCGCACTCGGGATGATCGACGCGATCGACTTGCAGCTCAGCCCGTTCGATCTCTCGCTGCGCGAGTACGCCCGCAAGCAGGTTGGCTGCCGGACCCTGACCGATCAGATCTACGGGATCGGCGAGCTGACGTCGGTCACGATCCTCGCCGAGCTCGGCGACACCCGCCGGTTTCAGAACTCCAGGGACGCGGTCCGCTACGGAGGGCTGGACATCACCGTCCGCGAATCCGATCAACGCCGCGCCCCGGGCGTCTCAGTCGCCAAGGACCGCCCGCTTTGCGCTGGGCGCTCTACGAGGCGGCGCAAGCCGCGCGCCGCCCGAGCAGCCCAGACCGCGTCTACTACGAACAGCTCGCCGAGCGGATCGGCTCGAACCGTGCGTGCATCGCGATCTCCCGCAAACTCCTGAAACGCAGCTACCACCTCCTCCGCGCGCTCGGCGACCAGGCCCTGAAGCCCGTCACCACCTGAGCGCGCGCAAACGTCACGCGGCAAGCCCGAACCATCACGATGAACCGCGGCCAGCTCCCAAAGCCCTGCTGCCGACCCCTCACGGGAGACGCCCAGAAAGACCGAGCGGCCGCAACCCATCTGCCGGAACCCCCTATCACACATCATGTCTCCGACCCGGTAGCCAACCCGAGTCGCGTGCCGAAGTAAGCCTGGGCGTCCGCGGACACACCCCTCAACGCGCCCACGCACCTCCCCTGCAACCTCGTCGATTCCCACTGACAACACTCAACGGCCTTGACAACCCGGACGGGCACAAGTATGCAGGGCGGACGCGACGACGTGCAGACAAGGGCCATTGCTTATGCAGGCTTCGGCAGCCGCAGTCTCGAGTATGGCGCTGCAGGCGACAGGCGGAGCCCCTCGAGTAGCGCCGCGGCGTCGTCCGCCTGCTCCTCGGCTGATGTCGCCGCCCAGCCCGGCGGTCGCGGGCTGCGTCCGTTGCCACGGCGGTCGTAGGAGATGATCGTGAACTCGTCCGCGAGCACTTCCGCGAGGCGCTCAAAGTGCCCGCCGTCACCGGTTGCGCCCATGATCAAAAGAAGCGGGGGGCCGGCGCCTCGGACCTCGTAGTAAAGCTCGGTGCCATTGACCTCGAGCACGTGATCAGACTATGGGAGCGTCCCTCGCCCTGTCGAGGCTGAGCTGCGCTGGTCTAGCCAGCGTCGGACGCCAATCAAAAGACAGGGGTTCCGCAGGACTTCGACCGGTGGCCCGGAGTGCCTTCACGACCGTTGCGCGCGTCACGGCGTCATCGACGCCGGCGCCAGTACGGACGACGTGGAGCGGGCCGCGTCGTCCATCCCTCCACTCCCGCGAGGCACCCGTTTGCGCAAGCGACGGCTTGACGACTGTGGCTGGTGGTTTGAGCAACACGGAGCGGGTCCTAATCTCCTGGCGAGCTGCGGCTTGCTGGCGAGCAGCAGTCAAACGCGCCGCGCCTGGCCCCACCTGCCGGCCCTACGCCCGCGTCGACGGGCATTCTGGCCGTCCTGGCGGGAGCTCGGAATTGCGCTGCAAGCAGAACCGCCCAGGCATGGTGCGCTTCGCGACGTCGGGGCTGGCAATGCGACCGTCAGCATTGGCGCCGACGGCCACTAAGTATGTCTGCGAGGAGCAGACCCCGGAGCTTCGGTCGCCCGCGCATCGATGACCTTGTTGCGCCTCGTGGCACTGTGTGGAAGGCAGAGCTCGCCGGGTGCTGGAGTTGAGACAATGGACGTCGTGGTGGAGAGGGCCGCTGGGACAGTTGCTGGGATTGTTGGGCGCGAGCCGGAGCTTGAGGTGCTGCGCGGATTCGTCGGTGCGGATGGTTCGGGTCGAGCGCTGGTGTTGAGCGGTGAGGCGGGTATCGGGAAGACGACGTTGTGGGAAGCGGGGGTTGAGTTGGCGCGTGAGCGCGGGTTGCGGGCGCTTGTGGCTCGGCCGAGCGGCACCGAGGCGCGGCTGTCGTTCGCTGCGCTGATCGACGTGTTCGAGGGAGTTGGGTCTGTCGCTCGAGAGCAGGTAGCCGATCCAATCGCGGGTGACGACATCAACGATCGCGTACGCGACCCGCTTGCACCGCGTGAAGTGTGTCGCGTCCCAAATCCAGATCCGGTTCTTTTCCCAGGTAATCTCTGGAAATACGTGGCTTTCCGGGTCGTGGACGGAACGGCTCGCCGGGCAGCTTGACCTGGTTCTTGATTGCCACCCGCAGCACCGTCGAGGGGGACGCGAACACCGTTAAGGTGTAGGAGCCGCGGTGCGCGAGCTTGCGATGCGAACGGTCAACCAGACCCAGGTCTCGATCAGATCAAGGATCGCCTGCTCCTCCCATTCTCAAGCAGCCCGTGCACCGCGCCACCGCCCGGACGGCCGTTCCTCGAAGCGCTGCCGGTGTCCCGCAGCTGTCTTTCGCCAACGGTGCCCGCGGACGTCGGCGAGGTTCAAGCACCCGGCACGCTCTTGCGTGCGCCCAGCCCGTCGGCGACAGCTCTCATCGATCTAGCCCCAGCAGAGCTGATGCGCGAGAGTTGGTGGGTGTGCCGGGGCCGCCGCGGTCGGCGCTGGAGGTAGCGCTGTTGCGGGCTGAGCCGTCGGGCGCGCCTCCAGAGCCGCACGCAATCGCGCTTGGTGTCCTGAACGTGCTCCGCACTCTGGCGGCTGAGGGACCGGTGCTGGTCGCGGTTGACGACATCCCGTGGCTCGATGCTCCGTCAGCCGATGCGCTCGTGTTCGCCGCCCGGCGGCTGAAGGATGAGCCGGTGATGTTCTTGCTCGCGAGACGTCCAGGTCATCAATCGGTGTTGGAGCGTGCGCTTGAGCGTCGGGGCCTGGAGCGTCTGCCGGTGGGGCCGCTCGGTTTTGCCGCGTCGCGCCGCGTGTTGTCCGACCGGCTCGGGCTGGTGGTCTCGCGCCAGGCCCTTCGGCGCATCGTTGACTCGACGTTGGGGAATCCGCTGTTCGTGCTGGAGGTGGGACGCGCTCTGCTCGAGCAGGGGGTTCCGGGGTTCGGCGAGGACATTCCCGTGCCCGACGCGGTCGAGGACATGCTCGGCATCCGCGTTGCGGGGCTGGCGCCCGCGCTGCGCAGGCCGCTGCTCGCCGTCGCGTTGCGTGCCGATCCACGCGTCGACGAGCTGATCGCGGTCGCGGGCGAGGCGGCCGTCGATGGCGCGGTCGAGGCGGGGCTTGTGGTCGTCGACGGAGGCCGGGCGCGAGCAGCGCACCCGTTGCTTGCCGCGGCGGCCAAGCAGCAAGCGGGACCTCGGGAGCGTCGTGAGCTGCACCGCGCATTGGCCGCCGTGGTCTCAGACCGGGAGCTTCAGGCGCTCCACATGGCGCTTGCCACGAGCCGTCCTGATGCGGCGCTGGCGGCGACCGTGGCGGCTGCGGCGGCAGAGGCATCGGCGCGGGGTGGGAGTCAGGAGGCCGCGATGCTGGCTGAGCACGCGCTGCGTCTCACCGACGACGATGCGCCCGAGCGTGGCGATCGGGTGCTTGTGCTCGCCAGGTATCTGATGATCGCGGGCGAGGGCCAACGGCTGCGCGATCTGCTGATGCCGGAGGTGGCATCGCTCCCGTCTGGTGCCCCGCGCGCGCGGCTGCACATCATGATGGCTGAGGCGAGCAACAGCGCGATCGACTACGACCGGTATCGGGACCTGGCGCTCGCGGAGTGCGAGGGCGACCCCGAGTTGCGCGCCCGGGCCATCGCCGGGAAGACGACGAACGCGGCGGCCGCGACGGTCGCACGGCTGCGGGAGGCGGAGGAGTCCGCGGTGGCGGAACTGGACGCGGCCCGGCGAGCGGGACCGGACGTGGAGCGGCAGCTGCTGTACGGCCTCAGCTGGGCTCGGATCATGCGAGGCCGCGCGATCGACGATCTGTGCGCGCGCTTCCAAGAGGTGTCCGACGAGCCCTTCTTCATCGTGCAGTCTCCGATCCGGGTCGCGGCTCAGAGGCTGATTTGGCGCGGCGAGGTGCACGACGCGCGGCGTGAGCTGTCGCGACTCGCGGCGCTTGCCGAGGAGCAGGGCGAGCCGGGTTCAGATGCGCTCGTACGCTTTCATTGCTGCGAGCTCGAGCTGCGCGCGGGTGAGTTCGACGGGGCGCAGCGGCTGCTCGACGAGTGGGCCGAGTCGGACGTTGCAGAGCTCCTCCCGTTCCCCATGTATGAGCGCTGTCGCGCCCTGCTGGCAGCCGGGCGCGGTCTTCCAGGGGAGACCGAGCGCTGGGTCGCGAGCGCGATCGAGCGAGGCCACGAGACCGGTGCGCATATCGATCGACTCGAGGCGCTGCGGGCGCGAGGGACCGCGGCATTGCTTGCGCAGGATCCGGCGCAGGCGCGCGACAGTCTTGGCGCCGTCTGGGATCACTGTTGCCGTGAAGGGGTCGACGAGCTTGGGGCGTTTCCGGTCGCGCCGGAGCTTGTAGAGGCGCTCACGGAGCTCGGCGATGCCGACAGCGCGCGTGCCGTGATCGTCCGGCTTCGGGATCTGAGTGAGCAGCAGCAGCATCCGTGGGGACTCGCAACGGCGCGTCGCATCGAGGCGGTCTTGCAGCTGGTCACCGGTCCCTACGACGAGCGGGCCGCGCTCGCGCTTGCCGAAGCAGCCGAGGAGTACGCGCGCCTCGGTCTGCGATTCGACCGCGCGCGCTCACTGCTGAGCCTGGGCCGAGCGCAGCGGCGGATGAAGAAATGGGGCCCCGCGCGCGCGTCGCTCCAGGACGCGCTCGCCGCGTTCGCGGAGCTCGGCTCGCCCGGCTGGGCTGAGCGGGCGCGTTCGGAGCTGGGCCGCGTCGGCGCGCGACGCCCGCGGGCAAGCGGCGAGCTCACGGCGACCCAGCGTGAGGTCGTCGAGTTGGCCGCCGGCGGGCGAACGAACAAGGAGATCGCTCAGGCGCTGTCGCTCGCGGTCCACACCGTCGAGGTGCATCTGTCGCGCGCATACTCGAAGCTGGGCGTCCGTTCCCGCGCGCAGCTTGCGGGTCGGCTCAACATCCGGTCATAGCGCGCCTCAATCTGTGAGGTTTCCGTGATTGAGCCGGGGCGGCGCCGCGCGTACCGTCGGCGTTCATGACGGAGTTCCTCGTTGAGCTGTACGTCTCACCGATCAACCCGGACGCGGTCGGGCACTTCGCGAGCTGCGCGCGCGCCGCTGCCGAGGAGCAGAGCGCCAAGGGTGTGTCGGTGCAGTATGTGCGCTCGATCTCGGTTCCCGAGGAGCAGACGTGTTTCGTGTTCTACGACGCACCGTCGCGCGAGCCCGCAAGCGAGACCGCACGACTCGCGAAGTTCACAGCCTGTGCATCGCCGCGTCCGAGACCACCGAGGCAGCGGGGTGACCACGTTGCGTCGGAAATCAGTTATCGACCAGCGAGCACGGATCAGTTCACCAACACATCACGAGGGGATGAGCGAGATGACAACGCTGACCGAACGTCGAGCCGGCAGTGAGCAGATCGGTTCGGTGAAGACGCACACAGTGACGGGCGGAGGTGGCCTGCGGCTACACGTGCGTGAGTGGGGTAACCCGAACGGAACGCCGATCGTGTTCATCCACGGGTGGTCACAGAGCCATCTCTGCTGGCACCGGCAGGTCGAGAGCCCGCTGTGCGATGAGTTCCGGCTGGTGGCGTTCGATCTGCGCGGTCACGGGATGTCCGATGCGCCGCTGCAGTCCGAGCACTACACGCACGCCGGTCTGTGGGGCGACGACCTGGCGGCGATCATCGACGAGCTTCGCCTCGAGCGGCCAGTGCTGGTCGGCTGGTCCTACGGCGCGTTCGTCATCTGCGACTACATCCGCGCGTACGGGCAGGACCGTGTCGGCGCGCTCGACTTCGTCGGCGGCGCGGTGAAGCTCGGCGAGGCGGCGTTCGGCACTCTGATCGGGCCCGGTTTCCTTGACCACTTCGCGGATGCAACGGCGGATGACCTGCCGACCAGCATCCGCGCCATGCGCGGCCTCGTCAGCGCGTTCTCGGTGGCGCCACTTCCGGCCGCCGATACCGAGACGCTGCTCGCCGCGAGCATGACCGTGCCCGCTCGCATCCGCGCCAACCTCGCCGCCCGCGAGATCGACTGCGACGAGGTGCTCGTGGCGCTGGAGGTCCCGCTGCTGGTCACCCAGGGCCGTGCGGACACGATCGTGCTGCCGGCCATGGCCGCGCACGTCCTCAGCGTCTGCCCGACCGCTGAGGCGTCCTGGTACGACCGGTGCGCTCACGTGCCCCACCTGGAGGACCCGGAGCGGTTCAACCGCGAGCTGGCGGCGCTCGCCCGTCGCGCCGGCGCTGGCGCCGAGCTTGCGGACTCAGGCGAGACCGAGGGGTTGTCGTGACAAGCGTCCTTCCCTCTCCGGCGCTTGCCCCAGCGACCCCGACGACGGACGCGAGATGAGCAGCGCCGCAGCCCAGCTGGGTCCGCCGACCGAGCGCCGGTGGCCGACGTTGGCCGGGGGTGACTGCGCGTCGATCAGAGCCGAAGAAAGGTAGATAAATGAGCGGTGACACGCGTGGCCGTGAGCCGTCGCGGCGTGATTTCTTCAGGGGACTGGGGGCAGCCGGAGCCGGGCTCATGGCAGCCACGATCAGCGCCGACGCCGGCGCGGACGCCGCACCGGCAGGCGCAGCATCGACTCCGCCGCCGATCGATCCCCGCAGACACGCCCACGGCCACGGGGCGCCCGCGAGCGCAGTGGATTTCGGACGGATCTTCCCTCACCTGCGGTCGTTTGCCGAGCCGAACGACACGGTGCGTGCCGCGCTGCTCGAAGTCGGCAAGCCGGGCGGGATCATGGACGCGGCGGACCAGCTGTCGGCCGGACCCAGGGCGCTGATCATCGACCCGACGGTGAACGGCAACCCGACGCCCTCTGATCCGTACGGCACGAATCCGGATAACCCGAGCATGACCGCGGGGTCGACGTTCGTGGGGCAGTTCGTCGATCACGACATCACGTTCGATCAGACCTCGGCGCTGGGTGTGCCGCAGAACCCGTTGATCTCGCGCAACACGCGCACGCCGGCGCTGGATCTGGATTCGTGTTCGGCGGCGGCCCCGGGGTCCGCCCGGATCTGTACGTGCCGAGCGCGGACGGATCGGTCGGGCCGAAGCTGAAGCTCGGCTCTGGCGGGGTGCACGAGGACGTTCCCCGCCTGGCCGACGGCGACGGGAGCTACACGGCCTTGCTGGGTGATCCGCGCAACGACGAGAGCGTGATCATCGCCGGGCTGCACTGCGCCCACATCCGCTTCTACAACCGCGTGCTCGACGAGCTGGGCGAGCACGACCTGCGGCGCTTTCCCGCCGCGCGTCACGCCGACCGGCACAACCGCTATGTGCGGTTTCTGATTGCCCGCGAGGTCACGCTCTGGCATTACCAGTGGCTGTTGGTCAACGAGCATCTGCCGCAGATCGCCGGCCAGGCGGTGGTCAACGACGTTCTGCGCCGCGGCAATCGGTTCTACCGCCCACCGGCCGGGGATGCGTTCATGCCGGTCGAGTTCGCCGCCGCCGCCTACCGCTTCGGGCATAGCATGGTTCGCCCCTCCTAGCGCGCCAACTTCACCAGCGGCACAGGCGATAGCACCAGCCCCACCGCCAAGCCGTTCTTCGCGCTCGTCTTCGACCCGGGCGAACCAGACTTCTCAGCGCCGGTCTCCCACGACCGCGCCGATCTGCTCGGCGGCTACCCCGCCCCCCGCCGCTACATCGGCTGGCAGACGTTCTTCGACCTCGGCGACGGCCAAGTCAAGAACAACAAGAAGATCGACACCACGATCTCAAGCGTCCTGTTCACGCTCCGGCTACCGGCCATCGCGCCACACACCCAAACCAGCCCGACTGTCCTGCCCCAGCGCAACCTGCTACGCCAGCTCACCTGGAGCCTGCCCTCCGGGCAAGCGCTCGCCCGCGCGATGCGCGTCCTCGGCCTCGGAGCATCCGAGCTATCCGACATCGCCTCCGTCTACCGGCCCTTCGCCACCAGCACCCCACTCTGGTACTACATCCTGGCCGAGGCCGAGCAAACGGCCGGCGGGCTGCACCTAGGACCGGTCGGCGGCCGAATCGTCACCGAGACGCTAATCGGGCTCCTGCGCGCCGACCCGACCAGCTACCTGAGCGTGCACCCGCGCTTCAAACCGTTCCTCGGCACCGACCTCAAGCTTGGACCAGCGCCGAACCCCAACATCACCGGAAACCGCGCCTACACCCACGCGCACTTCCTCCACTACGCCGGCGTGGTCACTCCCGGCACCTACCGATGATCACCCAGCTGCTCACACCAACCTATCGCGCGACCTCCCAATCGTCATGCTCGTTCGCTTCCGGCTAGGTAACTAACTCATAGTGAGGACGCTGCCGGACCTGAGCGGCACGCCCGCCGCCAGGACGCGACGCCAGCGACATTCGGCTCGGGCCGTGTTACCGGCGAGTAGGCAAGCAGCCGCTTGCCACCAGCGCTCTTCTGCTCGGCCAATCAAAGCGGCGACCACGGAGCCGACCAGCTGACGGCTGCTACAGGCGCAGAGCAGCCAGACCGGAGTCCCATGGCCATGCCTGGCGGAGACCTCCTCTTGTGGTCGCACGGGTCTCTTCACGCGGTCGTCTGCAGACGCGCTTAGCGCGGCGAGCGGGGCGCCGGGTTGGTCGGCAGCCAGGTGCCGTCGGTCACGCTCGTGCGAATAGCTGACTGAGCCGTGCCGAGTCGATACTCGCGCATCTCGTCGTCGCGCGGGCATCTGATCCGCTCCATGATCGAGCGCACATCAGCAGTGGCAGTCCCTGCCTCCGAGTTGGTCAGATGGCTTCGTGGCCCGGTGGTGTTGCATGCTCTCCGAGGGCGACGCGTCTGGCCCTCGGTCCGAGTACCGGATGTGCAAGGAAGCTGCTCACCAGTTGCTCAGACCCACCGATGCACGTCCAGTCATCGTCCCACAACGTCGAGAACAGCCATCCGCGATCCTTCGGGAACATCAGATCGGGCAGCGCGCCCTTGAAGTCGGCGTCACGCCAGGTGGCCGCCTCCCGCGCGCCAGCCTCGACAAGCACGTAACCCCACCCGGAATACAACATCGTCCTCGGCGCGTATGGAAAGACAACATCGCTCGCTCCGGTGTCCAGATACGCAAGCGACCATGACCGCTCCGTTGTGTGTTCGGTGAGCAGCTCAATCACGGCATGCTCATGCGCGGCAAGCTCCTCTTCGCCGTCCGCAGGCAGCACAAGCGTGCAGTACGAGGCGAAGATCGGCGGGATCGCGGCCGTGATCTCCATGCCACCTGACGTCCCGTCATTGATCCACCTGACATCGGCGTCCGTTCCGAGCCGCCACTCCTGACCGTCTCGAACGACCGTGCCGTCGGGAAAGATCGTCCGAGCGCGTTCGGCGGCATCGAGGATCGACTGAGCGTCGATCTCGTGGCGCACGAGCCGGAGTCCGACGACTGGCCACTCGCAAACGAGGGCCACGGGGCCCGACGGCGGCGGCAATGGCGAGATCCAATATCCAGTGTGGAAAGAACTTCCACCACTACCTCCACGTCCGCCACCTCGCAACGGCCACATCACCGGACCCCCCACTGGGCGGTCGTGGCCGCAGATGTTGGTCGCTTTCCGGCCGTCAGCGAACTGCACCCCCACCCGCAGCAACTGTGCAGGAAGCACATCGCTGCGCTCGCCGTCCATCGGCCAACGGCCCCCGAAGATGTCCGGCCCAAAGTCATCCCCCTCGCGAGACAGCTCGTCCCACGCCAAAGTGGTGCGCGCTTCGATCTCCAGCTCGAACCCTGTCGGGTAGGCATCCAGGTATGCGACTGAGAGCGTGGCTCTCTCCGAGCGTGAGAGCATCAGCTCGCTGAGCACCTCCCCCGGCGGGGCGCCTTTGGGCCGCCCGGTCCATGGCGGCGCCTCGCCGCCCTCATCCCGGTCAGTCGGTCCCGACGGAGGAGGCTGGAAGAAGTCACTCACGAGGCCAACTCTAATCGCGCATGCTTCGTCCTCAGCTCGCCTGAGCGACCAGAACCAAGCCACCACGACGCGATGCCGGCGCCACGATCCCCCCCGGCGATTCGACCCAGCCTTCTGGCGGCTACGCGGCACGCACCGGCATCGCACGGACTTCAAGAGCGCGCGCTCGGTAGCGGCTGCGGCTTCCTCTCGCTCCCGGCGCGTGGTTCCAATAGCAGCATCATCAACCCCACCGAGGGAGGATTCATGCAATCCGTGCTGCTGGACGTCGCCGGCCACCGCCGTTCGCCCGCGACGATGCCCGGCTACCACCAGGGCCGTCCGCCGCGTACCAAGGGCGAGCAGTACCCGGCTGATCCACCGACGATCGAGGAGATCGTCGCGGTCATGCGCACCATCAGCGACCGGGCTGACGGTCAGCGGCTGCGCGCGCTGATCCTTCTGCTCTGGCGCGCGGGACTCCGGATCAGCGAAGCGCTGGCTCTGCAGGAGAGCGATCTGGACAGGTCGCGCGGCGCCATACTGATCCGGCGTGGCAAGGGCGGCAAGCGCCGCGAGGTCGGAATGGACCGCTGGGCGTGGGAGCAACTCGACCCATGGCTTGAGATCCGGCGCCAACTCCCGATCGGCGCCGTGCTGTGCGTGATCCACGGACCGACCGCCGGACGGCACTGGGAGCCGTCGGCCGCACGCAAGCAGTTGCACCACGCTGCCGGCACGGCCGGGGTGAGACGGCGGTTCGCGCCGCATCAGCTGCGGCATGCTCATGCGGTCGAGATGGCGCACGAAGGCGTTCCGCTGGTCGTGATCCAGCGTCAGCTCGGGCACGCCAACCTCGGGATTACGAGCGTCTACCTGCAGGGCATCGACAGCTCGGAGATCATCAGCACCGTCCACGGACGGCCCTCGCCGACGATCTCCGCCAACGCCGGCCTCCAAATGACCCGATAGACCAAACCAGCGATCGGGTCGGCTAGGACCGTGCCAGCCGACCCGACGCCACACCCCCGGCTGGCGATGAGCACGTCGCTGGTCCAGCCCGGGCCGACACCTGCCTTCATGCGCGCGTGGGTAATCGCGTGAGCTACGCGCCGCGCTGGTTCAGCGCGTCCTCGAGGAGCCCGAGGACGATTCCGAACACTGCATGGCGGATGGTCGCCTGCCCGAAGGCGCGAGGATTAGTGGCGAGCTTCGGCAGCTCCTTGCGCGCCGGGTGGTAGCGGTCGAACACCATGGTCAAGGGCCAGGCCGCGATGTGCTCGATGAGGCCCACCAGCAGGCCGCGGAGAACGGGCGGCCCGGGGAGCCCCGGCTTGAGCCGCGTGTATGCGGCGCCGAAGATCGCGCCATTGTGCACGTGGAGTGCGAACCCGATGGATTGCCAGTGGTCGCCCCGCGTCACGAGCTTGCCCTGGATCTCCACGTCGTCGTAAGTGGAGTGGGAGAGGCGCTTGTCGAGGGGCTGCTCAAGCGTCATGACCATCGTCGCGACCGCACCTGCAACGCCCCCTCGCAAGCTCCTCTGCAGCACTGGGGGCTTCACAGGGCGGGACGCAAGACGAGCATCCCCCGGCTTGAGACGAGATGCGCCAAGTCGTCCGTCAGGCGTTGAACGTGTTCGCTGGCCTGTTGCTCGAAGCGCTCAACTTGGACGATCTCCGCGATCAGCACGTAGTCGGCTTGACCGATCGACTGTCCGGGTACGTCGGCAGGCCGCGTAAGACGCCAATCCGACACCGTGTCCAGCGACCCCCGGACGATGTCTCGATCCTCGGTCATCAGTCGTTCAAAGTCCTCCGCCAGCTCCGGCGAGCGCAGTTGAAACCACATGAGCAGGGTCGCGGGAGCACCCATCCGCGAAGCGTAGTGCACAACCGCACCCGGATCGCCCGGGCGCCTGGTTCGGCGTGACCTTGCCGCTACGGCAAGGTCACTCGAGCTTGTACGTCGCGGGCGCGCGCCGAGTTGCGCTTTCACACGGGCGCGAGCATCTGGCGCGACTAGGGTTGGAGCCTCGTTTGCGCGGTAGGTGTGTCTCCGAAGTCGGCCCGGCGGGGCTGGGTTTCCTCGACGGCCCAGAGATCCTCGAGACCGCGCTAGGCAGAGAGGACGCCAGCGGATGCGAGATGCTAGCCGGAGCACAAATGCGGGTCTGCGCGCGCAACGCGGCCGACGCCGCTGCTGCCTGTCGGGGGTTGGTCTACGAGCTACCGGGTGATGCGTCGAAAGTTACCGTCGTTCCCACCGCGCACTGCACGAACGCCTGGGGCATTGCGCGGGCGATCGTGTGGACCGCCCTCCAGCCCGAGCAGTGGGCGGGCAGGACGCGGCCCACCGCGGCGGCGCGCAGCGCCTCGACTGTTGGCTGGATGCGCGCTTCGAACAGGCCACCGGTGAGATGAAGGCCGCCGATTAGCCCGGCGACGCGGGCTTCCCCGGTCAGCCGTTGAGCGTGACGAAGGACGTTGATCACGCCCGCGTGGGAACAGCCCGAGATGATCACCAAGCCGCGGCCGCGCACGTCGACTACGAGCGCTTGGTCGTCCGAGATCATCGGGTCTGGCCGCCAATCATCCCCCTCGCGCGCTTCGTGGATCGGAAAGCCGGTTTCGAACTCGGTGACCCGCTCGACCTGTCCGGAGACCAGAAACGCGCCGTCGAGTAGGAGGCTGTGCGCGCGCTCCTCGACCACCTCCAGCCCCTCGGCCTCAAGGTCGTGACGGCTCGGCGGCGCCAGCCGCAGCTCCCCGCCCGAGGGAAACGCGATTCGCCGCTCGCGCCAAGCATCGGGGTGGATCAGAAGAGGCAACCGCGAGCGTCCCCGACGGCGGATCAGCCCCTCAAGGCCGCCGTGATGATCGGCGTGGCCGTGGGAGATGACGATCGCCCGCAACTCACCCACCGGCACCTGAAGCACGTCGAGGTTCCGCGCCACGGCGTGCGGCGTGAGGCCAGCGTCGTAGAGCACGACGCGCCGGTCGCCGTCCCGCTCGACGCTGACCAACGCGGAGAAACCATGCTCGGCAACCAACTGCTCAGACGCGCCAAAGTCCCGCGCCTGGTAGCGAACCACGCCCTCCTCGCCGCGCCATCAGCACGTCGAGGAAGTTGTCGATCACGACCGTCACCTCGCCGCGATCAACCGGGGCGAGCATACGCCGATCCTACGCCAGCACCACGCCCGCGCAAACCCAGCCCAGAACCGAAGCGTGGTCACGATCCAGACGACTACTCCCCTGCAGTGCGACGGAGCACCGAAGGCCGTTCCGGGGGCGCTCCGCTGGAAACGGCAGCGCGCGCGTCGCTCGTGACTCCGAACACCGGCGCAAAGGTCCGGGCAAAGCGGCGGCCCGGCGGATACCCGTGCCAACGCGAACGCAGGACCCGACCCAGCCAGCGCGGCAGACCCCCGTGTCGCCACGAGCACAACCGCCGGCACCGTCGGTCCGTCCCTCATCGAGACGGCCGACTCGGAGTACCGCGTTCTGCTGAATGCAGGGAAGGCAGCACCGGCGCTTACCGGACAGCCCCGGGGACCCGCAAAATTCGATTGCGGGTCTGCGCGCGTCCGACGGTCCAGACGCGCTTTGCGCGGATAGGGCGTCTCGGCCGTTGCCCTCGGCGCCGATGACGCCACCAAGCCGGTCCGAGCCCCGACATCCGCGCGAAGGAGGGCGCGTGGCACTCTTCCCTGCTGAGCCCCCAAAGCGTGGCGCGCGACGATGGCAAGTAGGAGTTGACACTGGCCTGCTCTTCGCCGGATGCAGGCCCGCGTCGCGGCATGCAGAATCGCGGCTGTGCCTACGCAGCGCCCGGGGGCACCTGTACCACCGCCGGGATCCATCCGGCCAGATGCCACGGCCACGGTAAAGCGCTGGGGAGGGCGTCCGCATTGGTACGGCGGCGCTGCCCGGTTACGCCTAAAGCGCTCACTCCGGGGCGGCTGCTGCTTCGATGCACGAACACCTGTGTCGGCCGGGCTGCGACCCCGCGGTGAGCTGATGGCTGACGGACCGATCGCGGGACCTCGCTCGGCTGCCCGCGACTAACGGCGTGGTGGCCGTGCTCGAGGATGTCCTTTCGGATTTCGCCACGCTGCTGGCGATCCTCAACACCGTAACCGCGGCCTGGATCGAACGCATCCTGTGCCTCGGGGATCTGGTACGCGGTGAGGGGAGCAATGCCGTCGAGTGCGTTGATTGGGCCATGCCCCGCTGTGAAGAAGGCAATCACGAGCGTTTCAGGACGGAGGGCGTATTCCCGAGGCTTGCGGGCGGCTGCCCGATCGGGCGTGCGCGACTACTCTCGGAGAGCCTCTCTCGTTGGCAGGTGGGATCCGGAGTCTGCGGGGCTTACGAACCGCGGCCGGGCCCCATGTTTCTCGTTGTCCGCCGACCAGCGATGCTCGACGCCGTAGTCTGGGCTATCGGTAGTTGGCCCGCGCCTATCAGCCTCTTCTTACGGATGCAGGCGATCGAGCGCGGCGGAAACATGGTCACCGTCGAGCATTGCCAGGTATATCGAGGAAGTAGCAGACCATGAGCACGCGCGCTAGAGAGCCGCGCACGCGGGACGTAGCGGACCTGCAGTCTGGGTTCTGGGGGCCATGGCGGCCCGGTTTGTCGCGTTGTCGGCGGGATCGTTTCTGGTGTCGGTCGTGGTCAACTCCGGTGCGCTCAGCGGCGCAGCCCCGCAATGACGGACGATGACTTCAAGGGAGAGCCGGACGACTCCTCACGCGCTTGGCAGCTCGCCATTGACGATGGGTGCGTCTCGTACGACTTTGTGTTCCACGCACTGTATGCGCAGTACGACGACGCGCCGGGCTCCCGGTTCCAGCGCCGAGCTATCGAGCTGTATCCGAAGCTCTTGAGCACGTTTTGGGCAACGTTTGGGCCGATCGAGCGATCCTTCTACGCGGACAAAATCCGAGCGGGCGCCGTTCTATGCCATCACTGCTCGCCAGACGGAGCCAACGCACGAGACGGAAGCAATGACAACCAGGGATCGCGAGACGTCAAACGCGCCAACGCACCAGACGGAAGCGAGACGCCGCAAGCCGAACGGGGAGACTACAGCCTCTTCTCAATCATCTGGTGGGACACGATCGGCTTCGACGCGGACGACGCGCGCGCGCTGTTCGCAAGATTGGAACTGCTTCGAACGCGTGTGGATAAGGATCTGCGCAATACCCCGGACCACGGTGTATGTGTGCAATTCCTCTACGGAATCATCACTTCGCTTATCGCCAGCCTTCATCGCGAACACCTGGACCGCCTGCAAGCTGGCATGGGGGAGCCGAGCGCTCGGCACAAAGCCGAGATCCGGCGCCTTGAGGAGCGCGTGCGAGACGCGGAGCGCGCGTACCAGACAGCAGCGCAGCGCATCGCTCAAGAACATTACTTCCGCGGTGTGGTCTGGGGAGGCGCCGCAACGCTGCTACTCGCAAGCAGTTATCTTCGTACTGCTTGATGTGTTGAATGCGGACGAGGTGTGGGCCACCACGGCAGCGGCGGGCTGCGCGGGAGCTGTTCTCAGTGTGATGAGGAGGATGACGCGCGGCGAACTTGCCTTGAATTACGACGCGGGCTGGAGCGCGCTTCGTCGTGCCGGATGGTTGCGCCCGATCACGGGCGCGATCCTGGGGGTCGCCACCTACCTGCTCATCGCTGGGCCACTCGCACCGACGATTCAGGTCCCCACCGGTTCGACAACGCGTCTATTGTTCTTCACCGGGTTAGCGTTTGCTGGAGGCTTCAGCGAACGACTGGTGCAGGACATGCTTGCTGGAACCGCACGCTTGGCGGGCGGAGGCTCTTCTGACGACAGCGCTAATGGACCGTCCAACGACGACCCCAAACGGCTGCTGACCACGACATGAGTGCATCAGCCGAGCGCGCGGGTTCCAGCCTTTGACCGCGGCTCGCTGCCGGTGCCGAGTGCTGCCTGGCTGGGCCTGCAAGACCCGGACGACCGGCTCCGGTGCTTCCACATGTAGCGACGTTCTCGTCCCGTCGCCGGCCACAGTACTGCTGCGAGAGCAGCACTCTGCGTGTCCCCACTGATTCAAAAGACCCAGACCGCTCATTAGCGTTACTAGTGGCAGCGTCGCCAAGACGCGCTTTCGGTTCTCGAGAGGTCTGACGGCCGCTCCGGACCAGTGCCCGCTTAGCGCGGAGATTGCGCATCTCCGGTGGCGTGACTTCCCGGCAGAGTCATCGTCGGCTTCGACCCACATAGGAGCGCGTTAGCCCTGATCTGCATCGGCTGCTAGCACGAGAGCGGCCGCGCGAGGCCAGTCCCGGCACTGTCGCCGGCGACGCGAAGCAGCCACGGCCCCGGGGCGAGATCGGGTCGAGCGGACTGCTGGAAGCGGACAAACCCGGTCACGCACGGCCCGTCGCTCCGGACTGCCGGGATCGGGCCAGCGCCGGAAGCAGGACCGGTAGCTCGATGCGCACGACCGGCCGTCTGCCTACGCAAAGTGGCTTCCGCCGGCCGCGTCCCGGGCCATCGGAACGTCGCCAAGGGGATCGTCAGGCCCGGCAGCACGAGATCGCAAAAGCAATCGCCGGCGAGATGCACGTTGCCGCGGGATGGAGCGTGAGTGCGTCCGTGGACCCGTACCCCAATGACTTCTGTGTCCGGGGGATGGCCGCGCCCGGGCTGGTCCGGTCGGTTCGCAGTGTGATGGTCGCTCAGTGCTCGAGCGGGGCGAGCGCGGAGCCGAGCAGGATCCGGTATGACGGGCGGATCTCGCGCCGTGAGGTCTCATCGGCTGCTGCGTATCAACCGCGGATGTGACGCGGCGATGGGCAGTCCCGTAGTAGCCAAGACCAACCGAGCCGATGTGTGCTCGGCACGGGCGGCCAGCATGCTCAGCTGCGGCGAAGCCGCCATCTTCCGGAGCCGATGCCGCACCTACGGCGACGGGCGATCGAGTCGATCCAGCTGGTGCGGCGGACGGCTTCGCCGGCACCGTATTGGCCCGCCCCTGGTCGGGCTTCGGCTACCGGGAGCGAGCTCGCCGGAGCCGGAGTTCGCGGGGCGTGAGCGCAGCGAGCGCGTAAGCCGCCGCGACGAGGCCGACCGTGTCTCATCCTGGCGTCGCGACGCCTGCGGTCACGCGGTTTGGCGGCGCGGCGCGCCGCGTCCCGTCCCAGAACGGGTGTCAGCTGCCGGTGAGGGCGGCCTCCAAGACTTGCCGCGCGATCGGCGCGGCAGTCGTGCCGCCGAACCCCGCGCCGACGAGCATCACGGCGACGGCGGCCTGAGGGTGCTGAGCTGGTGCGAACGCCACGAACCATGCGTCGGCGTCTTTGGGATTGCTCGAGTTGGGGCGAAGCTCGGCGGTCCCGGTCTTGCCGGCGACTTCGATCCCGGGGATCGCAGCCGCGGTGCCGGTGCCCGAGTGGACTACGCTCACCATCATCGCGCGCACCTGGCGAGCGACCGTCGACGAGAGGATCCTCCGCGCGCGTACCGGGTCGATCGTCGCGATGCGCGGCTCGACGCGCCGGCCCTCGAGCGCGATCGTGGCGACCACACTGGCCATCTGCAGCGGTGTCGCGAGGTCGCGATCCTGACCGATCGCCGCGGCGCCGAGCGCGAGATCGTCGCGCAGGTGTGACGGCGGGGAGATCGTGCTCGGTTTGGCCGCCGGGATCCTCGGCTGCTCGCCCCACCCGAACGCGCGCGCCATCCCCACCAGTCGCCTGGCGCCGAGCTTCGCGCCGAGCGGCGCGAACACCGAGTTACACGAGACCGTGAACGCCTCGGTCAACGATCCCCCGCAGGCCTCCCCGGACGCGTTGCGGAGCTGCACCCCGGATAGTGTCGCAGCGGTGCGGATCGGGTAGGTGCTCGACGGCGTCGCGATCCCTGCCTGTAGCGCGGCGGCGGTGGTGATGATCTTGAACGTCGATCCGGGAGGTTGGGGGGCGGACACGGCGAGTCCGACGAGCGCCAGCACAGCGCCGTCGCGCGGGCGGACCACCGCGACGCCGCCGAGCTGCTGGCCGAGGGCGGTGGCCGCTGCGGACATCAGCCTCGGACGAATCGTCGTCTGCAGTGGCCGGCCAGGGACCAGCGGCACCCGCGCGATCACGCGCGCGCCGAACAGCAACTGCTCGGCGGGATGCCCGGCGAGCCTGAGGTTGTAAATGCGCTCAAGGCCCGTCGGGCGGGGATCCGCCTGCCCGGCGATCGAGGCGCCGAGCGCCGTCGCGTCCAAACGCGTCCCGTCGGCAGCCAGGATCGGCGCGCGGGGCGGGGCAACACCGACGCGTCGACGCACCCGCTCCCCGCGGCGCAGGCCCGGTACTCGCAGCGATGGATCCCACTCAACGCCCGCGCTGGAACCACTCCCAGACACCGGCAGCAGGATCGAGCCGTGCAGCGTCCCGAAGTCGGCCGTCCGCACGCGCACATCGATCGCGATCGTGCCATCGTGCTCGCCGCCGAGACGCCCGGGGATCACGTCGCGCACGCCGACGGCGCGATCGCTGGCCTGGTACGCGGTGACGAATCGCGCCTCGGGATACCTCGCTTGGGCGCGGGACGTCAGCGCCTGCCACATCGCGCCTCGGTCCCCATGCGCCCACGCGCTCACAAACCGCTCCGCGGCCGCGCGGCGACCGCCGTCACTCTGCGCCAACGACCGCCAGACCACGACCCCGAGCACAACGGTCGCGAGCAGCACGGCGCCGAGCAGCACCGGACCCCGCCGCCGTGGCGGGCCGATCTGACCTCTGCGCCCTCCCAGTCGCCGTCGCTGGCGCGACCTGCCGCCGACAAGGAGCACGGACCCCGCCCGCCTCCCCGGAACTCCATAACGCGAACGACGACGAGCCATCACACTCCGTGACGAGCGAGTGTCGCACACCCGACTGCCGATCCAGAACGACGCGGCCCCGCTCCCCTCCCCCGCCGCGGTTCCGGAACCAGCCCCTGTTGCGCCAAGCAGCCGAAGACCAGGGTGACGACAACACGCGCGAGCAACCAGCGGTTTTCGGAATCGCCGGAACTCGATCGTCGCTGAAGGAGTCCGCTCAGCGCCGCCGAACGCTCGGCTATGCCTGCCAGCGGTGAGGGTGAGACCCGCTCGGTCTACGTGGTCCAACGCCACTTTCGGCTCGTTCGACGTGGCTATGACCCCGCCGAGGTCGACCGACACCTGCAGGTCGTCAGCGAATGGTTTCGCCACAGTCGGGCGGCCGAGGACGTCAACGAACGCGAGAAGCGATTACACGCGCGCGAGGATGCGATCACCGAACGCGAGCAACAGGCGCAGCGGCTGCTCGAGAGCCAACGTCTCGAGGCCAGGGCGACACTCGAGGGTGCCCGTCTCCGAGCCGACGCCGAACTCACAGCCGCCGAACAGGCACAACACGAGGCTCAAGCCTTGCTGGCGCACGCACGCCAAGACGCGGAGCAAGTTCGAGCCGAGGCGCACGCCGAGCGCTCCTCGATCCTCGACCAGGCACGACTCCAAGCGGAAGCGGCCGACATCATCAAAGACGCGCAATCCAAGGCCGAGCGGATCATCTCGGAGGCGCGCGAGCAGGCACAACAGATCAGTGCCGATGCCGAGCAAGCGCGCGCACAGGAGCTCATCACCGCCCGCACAGCCTCCGAGCAACTGTTAGCAGCGATGCGCGCTCAAGCCGCCGAAGAGGCACGTGCGCTACGCGTCGACGCGGAGAACGAAGTGCGCGCGTACGTCCAGCGCCGCCATCGAGAGATCGACCGCCTCGTCGAAGCCAACCGCCGTCAGCAAAGACGAGCAATCCACGGGGACGACGAGTAACGGCATCCGCCCGCGGCGCAAACCACGCGCACTCGCTTTGCTAAACGAACCGGCAGGCAGAGCGACAACCACACACGACGACTCCGACCCAGCCCCGCGCGACTCAGATGTCGCCATAGGCGTCGTCCGATCAGAGGCGGCGCAGAAGCGAAAGCACTCGCTCTGGCATGCGCGGTTTCTCCGCGCGACGCACGTCGGTCGTTCAGTCGTGCGACGTTCGCGTCGCGGCGCGAATGAGGTGTCTGACGACCCAAACCCGGCGTCGGCGTGAGGCTCCACTCGAGGCACCGCCGATCGGCACGCGGACCGGCTGCCAGCCTGCCAGCTGGCGATCGGGAACGCCCACGGCCGGCCGCCGGCCAGGGTGTGCGGGCCTGGAGTAGCCGCGACGCGCTCCGGGATCACGAAAGTGTCCGAGGGCCACGAGTCGTCGGCGAACCCCTGCGCGACCAGCACCTCCGGCCCCACGGAGCCTTGCGTTCGCGCCGAACGTCGGCGCCCGGTAGCCCACCGGCCGCTTGCCGGTGAACTTCTCGATGGCCGCGCAGGCCGGGCGAACATCGGCCTCGAACTCGCAACAGCTCTGAGCGAACACCAGGACATGGCCGTCGCCGTGACACGCGCGCTCGTGCCCGCGCTCGACGATCCGCTGCACGAGCTCAGGATGAGCGCGGGCGCCCATCCCGAGCAGGAGAGCGTGCAGCGCAGAGCGAGCTCGTCGAAGGGCTCGAGCATGGCCACGGTCTCGCGAGCCAGCGCCGGGCCGGGCTGACGCCAGCTCGCTGCGCCCACCCCGTCGTCGCATGGGCTGGTGGCAATCCTCGAGGTCGAACGCTCCGCAGCAGGGGCAGGACGGCTGACTTTAGACTCGGGGGCATGGACTTCGGAGTCGGCTACTTCCCCACCCACGATGGACTCAGCCCGGGCGCGATCGCACGACTGGTGGAGGAGCGCGGACACGAGTCGCTGTTTTTCGCCGAGCACTCGCACATCCCGGCCAGCCGCGAGTCGCCCTGGCCCGGGGGCGAGAAGCTCCCCCCGAAGTACTTCCACACCTACGACCTGTTCGTCGCCCTCACCGCCGCCGCCGCTGCGACGTCGCGGCTGCGCGTCGGCAGCGGCATCTGCCTGATCGTCGAGCGCGACCCGATCACCACCGCCAAGGAGGTCGCCTCGGTCGATCATCTCTCCGGCGGGCGTCTCGAGTTCGGCATCGGCGCAGGCTGGAATCGCGAGGAAATGCGCAACCATGGCACCGACCCCCGAACCCGCATGCGCTTGATGGCCGAGCGGGTCGAGGCAATGAAGGCGATCTGGACCCATGAAGAGGCGAGCTACAGCGGCGAGTTCGTGAGCTTCGAGCGCATCTGGTCCTGGCCCAAGCCCGCCCAGCGCCCGCACCCGCCGGTGCTCGTGGGCGGCAACGGTCCCACCGTGCTGGACCGCGTGCTCGCCTTTGGCGACGCCTGGTTTCCAAACTACGGTCGTGGTGGTGGCGACATCGCCGAGCGGGCGGCAGAGCTGCGCGCCAGGGCCGACCGGCATATCGACGTGATCCCGATCGGCGTGCCCGCCGACCCAGGCGTGCTTGAACGGCTGGCCGGCGCGGGCTGCCGGCGCGCGATTCGCTGGCTGCCCTCCGGAGGCCTTGGCGCCGTCGTGCCGGCACTCGAGCGCTGGGAGTCCGCGATCGCGCAGTTCACCGGCGAAGCGTGACCCCTCAGCAGGCGCGGGAGCGTTTCGCCGCCGCGCGCGTGGCCCGGCTGGCCACGATCGATCCGAGCGGGCGCCCGCATCTCGTGCCGATCGTCTTCGCGGTGGACGGCGACACGGTCTACAGCGCTATCGACGACAAGCCCAAGCGCACGACCGAGCTGCGGCGGCTCGGCAACGTCCGTGCCAACCCTTCGGTCTCCCTGCTCGTCGACCACTACGACGAAGATTGGTCGAAGCTGTGGTGGGTGAGGGCGGAGGGAACCGGACGCGTGCTCGAAGCCGGCACGGCAGAGGCCGAGCACGCAATCACGCTGCTGGCCGAGCGCTATCCCCAGCAGCGCGCGGTGGGCGCAGTGCTGGCGATCGACGTCGCGCGCTGGAGCGGATGGAGCTCGCGTTGACCGGCCGGCATCGGCGACAGCGGCGCGGGCGGAGTGATGCTGCGGGTGACCGTGCGGGCGCGGTCGTGCCGCAGGGAGAACTTGAGGGCGATCTTCAGCGATCACCTGGATCGTCGCCGAGGCGATTGCCGGCTTTGAGGCGCTCAAGCGATCAAAGCGATCCCGGTGTTGAATCTGGGGTGCCCGAGCGGACGACGGTTCGCGTAGGGTCGAAGGCTGAACCGAGGCCTGGCTCCAAAGCGATCTGACTCCCGGCGAGGGGGTCTTGGCTGACGAAGTGTCGGCCTCGGTTCTTGTTTTCGAGGATCGGCCTGACCTAATAGGAGCGTTCGCCCCGGTGTTCTCCGGGGCGCTCACCGGGATGTTGTCGGCCGGTCCGCCAACAACATAACGGCCCGAGGGAAGGTCAAGTGATGAGAAGAGCAACGAAGCGCGGTCCGGGACCGTCGCACCTGCTGATCACGCCCGATCACGCGGGCAACGTCGTCGGGATCGATCCGCACAAGCAGACGCTGACCGCGACGGTCGTCGATCCCCGCGGCGGGATCGTCGCCGGCGAGCACTTCCGCGTGTCCGGCGATGGGCATCGCGCGCTGGAGGCGTGGGCCGGCAGTTCGGGGCGATCGCCCGCTGGGGGGTGGAGGGCGCCGCTGGCTGGGGGCGCCACACCGCCATGTTCCTCACAGGGCGTGGCTATGACGTGCGCGATGTGTGCGCGAACCGCACCGCGCGCAACGATCGCGCGCGTCAGCGCGGGAAGTCCGACACGCTGGACTCTGAGCGGATCGCGCGCGAGGTGCTCGCGCACCCGCTGCTGCCCAAGGCGTTCAAGCGCGCCGGCCAGGACCAGGGCCCCGACGAGCGCCACCAGTTGCTGGCGATCTGGCATAACCGCCGCCAGTCGATCCTCAAAAGCCGCCAGCACCTGGTCAACGAGGCCGAGTCGCTGCTGTGCGAGCTGCCGTTGGAGCTGCGCGAGCAGCTGCCCGCGCAGCAAGGCCGTGCGTCCCCGGCTCACTGCGCTGGCGGCCCGCAACCGCCGCCGGCGCTACGACCCGCCGACCACCCTGCGGCTGCGGATGCTCGACGAGTACCGTGCGCAGATCGCTGCGCTTGATCGCGAGGAGAAGCACGTCGTCGCCGAGCTCAAGGAGCTCGTGCGCGCCAGCGGCTCGACACTCTCGAGCAGCTCTGCGGCCTGGATACCCGGTCGGTCGCCGAGCTGCTGGTCGAGGTCGGCGACCTCGCGCCGGTTCACCGAGGCCGGGTTCGCGCGCTTCAACGCCACCGCGCCGCTGCCCGCCTCGACCGCCGAAGGACCCGGCGAACCGGTCCGCCACCGCTACAACCCCGGCGGCAACCGCCGGATCAACGCCGTCCTGCACCGCATGGCGATCACGCAGCTGCGATGCGAGCCGCGCGCCCAGGCGATCTACGACAACGCGCGCGCCAAGCCGCACACCAAGAAGGAGGCCCGCCGCGTCCTCAAACGCCACCTCTCCGACGTCGTCTACCGCCGCATGATCCGCGACCAAGCGTCACTCCTCGCCCAGCCCCTCCTCGCTGCCTAACCCCGCGCGGCCACCGCGCAGTCCAAGGGTGGCCCGACAGGGCCGAGCGCCAGCGAGCCGCGCCAGCGGCATCCCTTGACGGCGATCGGCGGCCGCGCGCCACCCATTCACAAGGAGGGTGCTTGACATAGGAGCCTTCGTCCGAGTCTGCCGTAGTTCGCCCGGTGTCGTACGACTCCGTTCAGGTGGTGAGCAAATCTCTGGGGTCGATCCCTGGGGCGGGATTGTCGTCTCCCATCGACAATACGTCTGAACCATGGCGTCTGAACAACGCTGTGACAACGCGCAAGGAGATGGGACGTATGTCATGTTTGGACGCTCGGATACCCGCTCGCTGGTTGAGCACCGTCCTCGCGGCCGCGTGCGCGTGGATGGTTGTCGCAGCAATTCCAGGATCGGCCGGGGCAAAATCGTCGTGCCGGACCGTTGTGGTGCATGCCACGGACAACAACGACATCCCCAAGACGCGCGCGTCGGTTCGGGTCCACCGATGCGAACGGATCAAGGTCGAGTTCGTCTTTGCGACGCAGGGCCAGCTCGTGTATCTCTGGCAGGTGACCCGCGAGCCCGCGAAGAAAGTCCTGAAGCTCCGCGGGAGTGGCTACGGCCCAAGCACCTCCGATACGGGCACGCAGATCTGGACCTACGAAGCCGTGGGCAGAGGCAAGACGTCCGTGACCTTCGGCGACTTCACGCCGTCATATCCAAACCAGCCGGCTGCGGACACCTTCAGGCTGGCCGTTACCGTCCGATAAGCGCCTCGGCGCTCGGTACGGTCGCGCCCCAACGCTCGCCCGCTCCCCTGCCATCGCTGCTTCTGACGCGGGACTCGACGAAGACATCGCGCGATCGGCGCACACTCGCGCAGCATGCTCCCGGCTCCTCCCAGAGGTGCGTTCGGTCGCCGTTGCGATCACGGGCTTTGAGGCTGCCGGAGAGACGAAAGCGATGCCCACGAGGTGCGCGGTTTCCGCGCGAAGGGGGCGGCGGCGTCCCGGTGAAGCATCCCGCGCAGCGCGAGAACAGGGCGACGCGGTGCGGAGCAGTGATATCTCAGACGTGCGGGGTTGCCAAGGCTGGTGCTCGTGCGCGAGCCAGACCAGCTCAGGCTCAAGCCCACGCACTCGCAGCTGCCCCTCGGTCTGCGGCACGTCGAGCTCGCCAAACCAAACCGCCACGTCGCCGCCCACCACGACCGGACACCCGCCAGTCTCGACGACGACCACCTGCATGCCGCGAGTATGGCCCGACGCCGGGACGAGTCGGACCCCCGGAAGCAGCTCGAGCTCGCCATCGACCGGTACGTACCGCACGCCGGGCGCATCGACCCACTCTCGGATCGTGTAGTCGTCCTCGGTACGCGCGTCGTCGAGCTCCCGACGCTGAACATAGATCGGCCTGCCGGCGAAGAGGTGGTTGCCCCCGGCAGTGGTCGAAGTGCAGGTGTGTGTTGACGACGATGTCGATACCGGCGAGATCGAAGTCCTGGTCACTCAACGGCTGCGGCGTCGGAGTCCAGAAGGGGCGCGTCTCCGCCCGCGGCGACCAGGCGCAACAGACCAGGCGCTGGCGGCGCGACGGATACGGTCCCTCAACGAGAGCACGTCTCCTGCGTCCCGCGACCCGACCAGCATCTGTCAATCTGGATCCCGCCATCCAATGGCGGCGATTGCGGATCCGCGGCTGACCGGCGGCACGGAAGTGGACGAGGCTGGCACTGTCGAATTCGTCGCCGACTACTGGCATTCCGCCCTCGAACAGTATGGGCGCCAGCACGAGAACAGCAAATTCGCCCGTCAGGCGCGACGGTGGTTCTACGTCGGGCCCGCCGGACGTCAGAGCCCGCCAGTCGCAGCGACGAGCCGCACATCCCGGCCGCATAACCCACGGTTACGTCTGGCTGGCTTGTGGCAATTGTGCGCGCCCGGGTCCTTCCGGCGTGCTGCACTTGAGAGAATGGATGACGTGGTGGAGGGGGCCGCTGGGATTGCTGCTGGGATCGTTGGGCGCGAGCCGGAGCTTGAGGTGCTGCGTGGCTTTTTCAGTGGCGACCGTTTGGGTCGAGCGCTGGTGCTGACCGGTGAGGCAGGGGTCGGGAAGACGACGTTGTGGGAGGCGGGGGTTGAGATCGCGCGCGAGCATGGGTTACGCACGCTGCTGGCTCGGCCGAGCGGTACTGAGGCGCAGCTGTCGTTCGCCGCGCTCATTGACGTGTTGGAGGGCGTTGGCCCGGGAGAGTTGTCCGATGTGCCGGGTCCGCAGCGATCGGCGCTGGAGGTGGCGCTGTTGCGGGCTGAGCCATCGGGGGCGCCTCCCGAGCCACATGCAATCGCGCTTGGCTTCCTGAACGGGCTCCGTGCTCTCGCTGCCGAGAGACCGGTGCTCCTCGCAGTCGACGACATTCCATGGCTCGACTCTCCGTCGCTCGATGTGCTCGTGTTCGCCGCCCGCCGCCTGAAGACTGAGCCCGTTGCGTTCCTCCTCGCGAGGCGTCCGGGTCGGCCGTCGGCGTTGGAGCGTGCGCTTGACCCTCGGGGCGTTGACCGCCTGGATGTAGGCCCGCTCGGTTTTGGCGCGTCGCGGCGCCTGTTGTCCGACCGGCTCGGGCTGGTGCTCTCGCGCCAGGTTCTTCGCCGCATTGTTGACTCGACGCTGGGGAATCCCCTGTTCGTCCTGGAGATGGGACGCGCCCTGCTCGAACAGGGCGTCCCGGGACTCGGCGAGGACATCCCCGTGCCCGACGCGGTCGAGGGCATGCTCGGGATCCGCGTTGCGGGGCTGGCGCCCCCGCTGCGCAGGCTGCTGCTCGCCGTTGCGCTGAGCGCCGATCCGCGCATCGACGAGCTGATCGCGATCGCGGGCGAGACGGCCGTCGATGAGGCCGTCGAGGCGGGGCTGCTGCGTGTCGACGGCCGTCGGGCGCGGGCGGCGCACCCGTTGCTCGCCGCGGCGGCAAAGCAGCGAGCGAGACCTCGCGAGCGACGGGAGCTTCACCGCGCGTTGGCCACCGCGGTGCCAGACCGGGAGCTTCACGCGCTCCACCTGGCGCTTGCCACGAGCCGTCCTGATGCGGCGCTGGCCGCGACCGTTGGGGCTGCGGCGGGAGAGGCATCCGCGCGGGGCGCGCGCCAGGAGGCCGCGATGCTCGCCGAGCACGCCCTGCGTCTCACCAACGACGATGCGCCCGAACGCGGCGATCGAGTGCTTGCGCTCGCCCGGTATCTGATGATCGCGGGCGAGGGTCAACGGCTGCGCGATCTGCTGATGCCGGAGGTGGCATCGATCCCGCCTGGTGCCTCGCGCGCGCGGCTGCACCTCATGATGGCCGAGGCGAGCAACAGCGCGATCGACTACGACCGGTATCGGGACCTGGCGCTCGCGGAGTGCGAGGGCGACCCCGGCGTGCGCGCGCAGGCCATCGCCGGGAAGACGACAAACGCGGCGGCCGCGACCGTGGCACGGCTGCGCGAGGCCGAGGCGTCCGCGGTGGCGGAACTGCACGCGGCGCGGCGAGCGGGACCGGAGGTGGAGCGACAGCTGCTGTACGGCCTCAGCTGGGCTCGGATCATGCGAGGCCGCGCGATCGACGACCTCTGCGCGCGGTTCCAAGATGTATCCGACGGGCCCTTCTTCATCGTGCAGTCTCCGATCCGGGTCGCGGCTCAGAGGCTGGTTTGGCGCGGCGAGGTGGGAGACGCGCGGCGCGAGCTGTCACGACTCGCGGCGCTCGCCGAGGAGCAGGGCGAGCCGGCTTCCGATGCGATCGTGCACTTTCATCGCTGCGAGCTGGAGCTGCGGGCCGGCGAGTTCGAGGCGGTGCAGCGGCTGCTCGACGAGTGGGCTGAGTCCGACGTCGCAGAGCTCCTTCCGTTCCCCATGTTCGAGCGCTGTCGCGCCTTGCTGGCAGCCGGGCGCGGTCTTCCAGGCGAGACCGAGCGCTGGGTCGCGCGCGCGATCGAGCGAGCCGACGAAACCGGTGCTCATATCGATCGACTCGAGGCGCTGCGGGCGCGCGGAACTGCGGCACTGCTCGCGCAGGATCCGGACCAGGCGCGCCACAGTCTTGGCGCCGTTTGGGATCACTGTTGCCGGGAGGGGGTCGACGAGCCAGGCGCGTTTCCCGTCGCGGGGGAACTCGTAGAGGCGCTCGGAGCACTCGGCGAAACCGAGAATGCACGCGCCGTACTCCTCCGACTCCGCGAGCTGAGCGAGCAGCAGCACCACCCGTGGGGACTCGCGACCGCCCGTCGCAGCGAGGCGGTCCTGCAACTGGCCACCGGTCCCTACGACGAGCGGGCCGCGCTCGCGCTTGCCGGCGCGGCGGAGGACTACGCTGGCCTCGGTCTGCGCTTCGACTGCGCGCGCTCGCTGCTGAGCCTCGGGCGGGCGCAGCGACGGTTCAAGAAGTGGGGACCGGCGCGCGAGCGGCTACAGGAGGCAATCGCCGTGTTCGAGGATCTCGGCTCGTCCGGCTGGGCGCAGCGAGTGCGCTCGGAACTGGACCGCGTCGGCGCGCGCCGCCCACGGGCGAGCGGTGAGCTGACCGCGACCGAGCGCGAGATTGTCGAGTTGGCCGCGAGCGGGCGGACGAACAAGGAGATCGCTCAGGCACTGTCTATCGCGGTGCACACCGTCGAAGTGCACCTATCACGCGCATACGCCAAGCTGGGAGTGCGCTCACGCTCGCAGCTCGCCGGCCGGCTCAACGTCCGCTCATAGCCCCCCTCAACCTGTGAGGTTTCCGTGATTGAGCGCAAGCCTCATCGCGCCTAGCGTGGGTCTCATGACCGAATCCCTTGACGTGTGCGAGCGGGTGCACAGCTTCCGGGACCGCTCGGCCCAGACGTTCTTCGACTCCTTCCTCGTGTATCTCGAGGCGACCGCGAGCCGAGCATGATTGGCAAGCACGGCTCACTGAGCCTGGCAGCTGTCCTTGCTGTCGTCCTCTGGTGTGCTCCATCGGCCGGGGCCGGAGCGCCGGGAACCGTCGTCGCCTGGGGCCAGAACAGCTTCGGAGAGCTGGGCAACGCGACGACCACGAACAGTCTGACCCCCACGCAGGTCCAGGGCATCGGCGGAGTCGGCCAGCTGACGAACGTAGTGGCCGTCGCCGGCGGCGGGTACCACAGCCTGGCGCTGCGCTCGGACGGCAGCGTCGTCGCCTGGGGCAACAACAGCGCTGGGCAGCTCGGAGACGGCACGACCACGACTCGAACAACCCCCGTCCCGGTCGAGGGCATCGGCGGCGCGGGGACGCTCACCGGCGTGGTCGCAGTCGCCGGCGGCGGGTACCACAGCCTTGCGCTGCGCTCCGATGGCACCGTCGTCGCCTGGGGCTACAACGGTGATGGGGAGCTCGGCAACGGCCTTCTCACTAGCCGCGCGACGCCAGGGCTCGTAAAGGACATCAGCGGTGTCGGACCGCTCACCGGCGTAGTCGCGATCGCCGCGAGCCAGGAGAGCAGCATGGCGTTGCGCGCCGACGGCACCGTCGTCGCTTGGGGAACGTATCCGGGGGACGGCTCGACCCTCAGGTTCCTGCCCGTACAGGTGAGCGGTCTCGGCGGGTTAGGACAGCTGGGCGGGGTGGTCGCGATCGCGGCGGGCGGCGAGCACGGCCTGGCGCTGCGCTCCGATGGCAGCGTCGTCGCCTGGGGCCAGAATCCCTTCGGCGAGCTGGGCAACGGAACCACCACGACCAGCCTCACACCGGTGCAGGTCGAGGGGATCGCCGGCTCAGGCATCCTGAGCGGGATCGTGTCCGTTGGCGCCGGCCAAGACGATAGCCTCGCGCTGCGCTCGCACGGTAGTGTCCTTGCCTGGGGCTATAACGGCGAGGGTGAGCTAGGCGATGGCACGACCACCAACCGCTTGACTCCTGGGCAGGTGCTCGATGTCGGCGGGAGCGGTGTGCTGACGGGCGTGATCGGGATCGGCGGGGGCTTCGGACACACCCTCGCGCTGCGTCCCGGCGGGGGTGTTGTCGCCTGGGGCAACAACAGCTCCGGGCAGCTGGGGAACGGCACGACCTCGAGCAGCGCGACGCCAGTGCCGGTCCTGGGCGGCGGCGGAGCCACAGCGCTGACGGCAGTGGTAGCCCTTGCCAAGGGGAGTTACGCGCAACACAGCCTCGCGATCGAAGGCGCATTTGCGACCTTTAGCCCGTCTCAGATCGCGTTCGGACCTCAGGCGACCGGCACGGTGAGCGGCGCGCAGGCCGTGACGCTCACAAACTCGGGTCCTGCGCCGCTCACGATCTCCGGCGAAACGCTCACCGGCGCCGACGCCTCCCAGTTCCAGCGGCACAGTGACACCTGTGCTGGCGCGACGTTAGCCGCCGGCGATGCCTGCCAGGTCGCGCTGCGCTTCGCGCCCGCTGCCACGGGTGCGCAGAGCGCCGGACTGGCCTTCCAGACCACCGCCGCGAACGCCTTGGCGCCAGTATTGCTGACCGGTGTCGGCACAGCGCCCAATTCCTCGCCGTCGCAGGGTCCTGTGCCGCCGCAAGGAGCTCCCAAGTTGAGGCAGGGACGTCCCGTGTTGAGCGGGCTCAGGCTCTCGCCGCGCAGCTTCCGGGCCGCACCCGCCGGGCCGACGGCCGTCCCAGCCCGGCGCGGTTACGGGACGCTTATCACCTACCACGACTCCGGGACCGCAGACACCGCCATCTCGGTGCAACGCCCGATCGTCGGAACGCTCGAGGGCCAGCGGTGTGTGAGACGCCCGAGGCGGGCCACGCGCCGACCGCACCGCTGCACGCTGTATCTGACGATTGGATCGTTCGCGCACACCGACAACGCGGGGCGTAACCGCCTGCGCTTCACCGGCCGCATCTCGGGGCACAGACTGGCTCCCGGCGGCTACCGGCTCCGTGTGATCGCTCGAAGCGGCGGACGGAAGAGCGCGCCCGGCATCGCCGGCTTCCAAATCGAGGCGTGAACACGCGCCATGTCGCTCGCCGGATCAAGCTCGGCAAGGAGTGCCCGCCGCACAGAACTCTCGGCAGTTGCAGACGCTCGGACGGTGTCCAGACGTGCGCCGCGGGGAACCGCCGGCTCACCCCACTGAGAAGCCACACCGACGTGACTGCTCCAGGCGGACGCGCATCTCGCGCGTGACGCTGGGCGCCCTGCTCCACGCGGAGGGCACACATCGGGTTGACGATCGCTTCCGTCGATCCCGTGGACTCAAACCCTACTTCTGCTCTGGCGACGCAGGAGTGCTCCGCCGGCGCGGTCACCGGCGAGCGCTTCGTCACGAACAGGATCACGTGGCCCCGGCGCCCGCGACGATCGCTCTTGCCCGGCGCCCCGCGCGCGACGCGCTATGTCTATGGCGACCAGGCGCGGAGGCTGCCGGTGTCAGGCCGGCGCATCCGTCCTGCGACGTCGGCAGCGACGGTCTCAGCCGATGGTCGCGTGCGGTCTCGCTCCATAACAACCACGACGGCAACCTGCCCGACTCGGCTTCCGGCCGCTCATTCCGCTTCGACCGTAATGCCGCCCCACTCCTCGGGTGCGACGTCATACAGGGTCTGGGTGAGCGTCCAGCGATGTCCGGCGGGGTCGCGGATGGTGCACTGACGCTCTCCGTACGAAAAATCGCGCGGCTCGCGGACGATCTCGCCGCCGTGCTTGCGGACGCGGTCGCACAGGGCGGCGACGTCATCAACCCGAAGCATCACCGACTGCGAGGACTCCTCGCCGGTCGGGGCTGATCGGCCGTGACCAACGTCGGCCACGATCAGGCAACCTTCGCCGAAACTCAGCTGCGCCCGTGCCCGGGCCCGATACGGACGCGCTCGACGAACCCCAGCGCATCGACCAGCCAGGCGACGGCCGCGCCGACATCTGGATAAGCGAGTTCGGGAATCACCGGACCCAGCGGCGCTGACCGATTCGTCCGCATCAACTGAAGCGTACGCCGGTGCAAGTCGTGCCGTTCGGGCCGCTGGCCCTGCGAGCACGACGACCGGCATTGAGCTCCCCGCCGGTCGTCGTCCCTCCAGCGATGAAGCGGGACCTCGTCAGGCGCAGCGCCGACGATCGCATCCGACATCCCAGCTCGTTCACAGCGAACTTGTCCCTTGGCGACCGTGCGGTCGTCGCAATCGGGGTGAGCGTCTCGTGGTCGCTGCCCAGGTGGCTCGCTGCTGGCCGGGACGGCGAGCGGGTGAGCCTCAGGCGGTCGTGAAAGACATGATCGGTGCGGGTCGTTCGTCGATGGCGTGGGTGTTCTTGGTGTTGGATCGCACGGTGTGTGCGACGACCGCCTGGCTGCGAAACTGAGCGACATGGTCGTGACGCGGTTGGCTACCCCTTCGGACGCTGGCGCCGTGGCGATCACCATTGGCGAAGGCTTTGAGACCTACCGCGCCTGGGCCCCGAGCGATTGGACGCCGCCAGTCGTGGGCGAGGGAGATCAGGAGCGTTTTGCTGGCGCTCTGGCCCGTCCTGATGTCTGGTTTCTGGTCGCGGAGAGCGATAGCACCGTCATCGGCCACGTTGCCCTGTCGCTGTCCACACGTGAAGATCCTGGCCCTCCGCCGCCCGGCGCAGTGTTTATCTGGCAGTTGTTCGTGCGCCCGGCATGGCACGGCCACGGAACTGCCATCGTGCTCGTGCGGGCGGCGGTTGCCGAGGCGTTGACGCGTGGCTTCTCGCACATGCGGCTATGGACGCCGGAGGGCGCTGCTCGAGCACGGCGGTTCTATGAGCGTGAGGGCTGGGTCCTCACCGGTCGTGCTCATCGCCACTCCGATTTCGGGCTGCCGACGGTCGAATACGGCCGCGACATTCGCTGAGCGGTGGATTTGGTGCAGCGCGCCGCATTGTGCGTCTGCCGCACGTTCGTGCGCGCCGGCCGCACCCAGTTGCGCATGACGACCCGCAAACTCGGATACCCCACGAAGTATCTGCGCGTGCCCCCGGCGCATGTGTGGTCTGGCAGCCGCAGCCGCACGATCGCTTCGATCTCCCGCCACCCTGGCGTCGCGTGATCGCATCGGCGACAAACGGTGCCCTCGCCTGAGACCCGCGTTTGGCGAGGAGCGGGTGCGCCAGGTCGTGGTGGTAGCGGAGACCTCTTTCAGCCGAGAAGAGGCTCAGCGTACCGATGACACCGGGGGTCGTTGCTGAAGGCCTGGGAAGAGGAGATCAGTCAGCCAGCCTCTCGACCTGGCCATCGTCGCTCACTGCGTAGACGTCGATCCGCAAAAGGTCCCGGACTCGTCTCGGGACCCGGAGGGCGGCCGCTTCCGCACCGGTCGGGACCACGACCGCAAACCTCGCGTTGGGGTCTTCCTCGGCAGGCATTCGCCTCAGCAACTGGCCGTATAGCGAGTCCAGCCCCGCCCCCGGGCGGCTGTACGTTCGGCCCTTGGCCTCGGCGTAGATGGTTTCGTTGCCTCGGTGGGCCACCACGTCCACGAACTCTGTCTCGGTTTCCGTTTCCCATCCTTGAGCCTCAAGCCACTTCTGGAAGGCCGGCACGACGACATCGCGCTCGTGCCACTCCACTTCAGGCCCCCAGTTCGCCATGCCCGGGAATCTACGCCCAAACTCTGCGCCGATGACATCCACGAGCCGGTCCTCTACGGACACGATCTCGACGGCGCGCTCGCGTTCGTGTTCAGGACACGAGCGTGGCGTGGTCCTCGAATCGCATTCCTCGCTGATCCCGGCCCGGCGACGCCGGCAACAAGTTGACACCACGCGCCAAGGGGTCGGCTCGGCGGGCGCTCGCGCTTCCGCGTGATTGGAGCAACTGCGGAGTGTCGATTCGCAGACCCGCAATGCGCGCGGAACGCGCCCAAGTCGCTGGCGAGTGCTTTCGTTATCTGGCCCGCGACGGGGCGGACGATCCCAACGGCGACAACAGAGTCATCAACCGCGTGACCCTAGGACGACTTGCTTGCCACGATAGGGGTCATCAGCTGCAGCGATCGGGGGCGCGTGCTCTTGTCCGTTTCCAGCAGTCTGGTTGTCGACGGCGAGGTGGCTGCTCCGTCACGACGGCGACAGCGCCTGGCTGCTTGCTGGGCCGGCACAGGTGACGTCGATCGGCAAGCGCCTTCGGGCCGCACGGTCGGGGTCGACGCCGCACCCGAGTTCATGCCAAAGCGCAACTCCGAGCTGATCGCCAGACGCACTATGGAACGCCGAGGCGCGGCGCGTCCCGAGATTGGCGAAACCGGGGGAAGCTCGGGCCGTCCTTCGACGTTGGCGTCTTCCCTGGCGCCTACGAGAAGGAGGGAAGGGGGCCGCCTGCCCTGCTGTCAAGGAGCCAGGTCATCGCGTTGGCCGTCACGGCGGCGCTCTCCCCAGGTGCGGCGCCCGCGCCGGCGCCGAGGCGTTGATCGAACTCGCTGCCCGCTACGGCGTCAGCCGCGGCCACCGGGGCTCGAGGCCTGGCTCGACCGTCGAGGCCTGGGTGACCCTGCGTGACCACCCTCAGCGCGGGGGCGAGGGGGGACCCCTTGCTGAATCGCGGCGACCTCCGTGATCACGCATTGGGCAGCCTTCTGATCTAATCCTAAAACAAGCGATCTCGGTCGTGTGAGGTTGGGTTTCGGGCTGGGACCGATTTGATGAGGCTCCAGCGTCGTTTGGTGGCGCCTGTGGAGCGAGCGGGGTGGCGATCGGAGGCGCGCTCGGTGTGGGTTGGTGTCTCATGACGGTGATCTGATCGTTGTTCGGGGTCGCTGGCGTGCCGGCCTGTGTGGCCGGTCGTCGGTGTGGCACTTCGGCTGGAGTTGACGCGGGGCGCGGCTGGGGTCAGAGGGTGTCGGTCAGGCGGTAGAACGCTGCGAGCCATGGGTTGTAGGTGAGGATCCGCCACCTGACTTGTCGGCCGGTGGTGATGATCTGGCAGGGGATTGCGATGAACACGGTGAGGAAGGTGCGGAAGTCCATGGTCAGCAGGCGTCGGCGTTGCTCGGTGTGACGCTCAGCCCAGCGCGGGGTGAGAGGTAGCAGGAGCGCGCACCAGGCTTTCAGGGTCCACGCGAGCGCGGCGATCGTCATGTACGCCCAGTTCGCGCACAGGGTGTTCACCGGAGCGTGCAGGGCGCGCACGCCGGACTTCAGCTGGCTGATGAGGTTCTCCTGGTTGCGGCGTTGCCGGGCTTGGTCGATCACTTCGTCGGCGCTCATGTCCGGGTCGTTGGTGATGTAGAAGAAGTAGCGGTACTCGCTGAACAGGACGTTCTCGCCGCGCTCGACGGAGATGTTCTTGCGCAAGGCGATGACCCGGTACTCGCGCGTGCATTTCCCGGGCCGGTAGGAGAACTCGACGACGTCCTCGCCGGTCTGGCGCAGCGTCTTGTAGCCGCGTTCGCGGACGATCGCGTCCTTGACGTTGCGCGGGCGGGCGCGCGCCTGCGGCGTGGTGGCGAGTTGGGCCTCGGCGCGGGTGACGAGCTCGTGGTAGGTCTGCTCTCCTTGGCGCTCGGCGGCTGCGACGAGGTTGGCCTTGGCGTCGTAGCCGAACACGAACCGCACGCCGTCCTGGTCCCAGCGGTCGAACTCGGCGGTCAGCGAGAAGTCGCTATCGCCCCGCAACCGGACCTCCGTGAACGCGGCCTTCCGGCACAGGCTGATCGCCCGGTCGTAGTAGCCGACGACGCCCTCGTGGCTGGGCCGGTTGGCGCCCAACAGCCCGAGATATAGGGGTTCCTGGGTGTTCGCGAGCGAGACCACCAACGCCGAGTACCCCCAGATGCCGTTGTAGGAGATGTCCATCCCCTCCTTCCTCTGCGCGTCGGTCTGAACGATGCTGGCGTCCGCGTCGATCACCGCCGGCTGCTGAAAGAACTGCTCCGGCTGACGTTGCCACACCTTCAACCGGGCGCGGTTGATCGCTTCTTGGAGGGCCAGGATCGAGGCTGCGTCGAAGCGCCGGCAGAAGTCCCCGGCGGTCGTCGGGTCGGGCAGGCTCTCGACACCCAGGCCGTCAAGGAACACCCGGTCGCAACGGCGCGCCTCGATGTCCTGCAGGCGTTGTCCGCCGCACAGCGCGTTGTAGGCGATGTTCAACACGTGATCGGACTCGTAGTACGGCTTGTGCAACTTCAGCAGTTCCAGCGAGCTGTCGATCTCGTCGGCCAGCCCGACCTCGCTGATCACCTTCGCGATCACGCCGATCCCGCCGTGCCCCGTGGCTTTCGTGCGCGCCGAGAGCTCGTAGGCGATGTTGGACCGGCCGAGCACCGGCCCGCCCATGTTCGGGCGCACAGCGCGTTCCAGGCGCCGCTCGATCGCCGTCTGCTCGGCGCGCAGTCGGGCGGTCCTGGTGCGGCGCTTGTTGCTCATCGGTCGTCTCCTGGTCTGTTCCCACCCATACCAGACAGTATATCTACTGTCTGGTATCGTGGATACTGGCCACCGAAGAAGAGGAACGCGATGCCACCCGACCAACACCACCGACCGCCTCGCCGACTACGAGCAGCAATACCGCGAACTCGCCGCGCAACTGCCGAGCATCGGCATGATCCACTCAGGCAGCGTCACCCGCCGCTATACGCGCTGCGCGACCCCCGGCTGCAAATGCCACGCCGACCCGCCCCAGCCCCACGGCCCCTACTACCAATGGACCGCCAAGATCAACGGCAAAACCGTCACCCGCCGGATCAGCGAACGCGAAGCAAAGCTCTACCAGGAATGGATCGCCAACGACCGGCAACTACGCGACCTCATCGACCAGATGCGTCAGATCGCCGCCAAAGTTGCTGAGCTGACACTCAAACAAGCAGCCGACGCGTAACGCAGCACGACTTCACCCCAAACACGCACCCACGCAGCCAGCCCCCAGATCGCACTCGGCCCCAAACCCCGCAACCACGGCCTTCCAGAGCTCGCCCCCGAGCCCTCAGCCCCAACCTACGCTTGGTTTAGGTCTAATTCGCCACTTCTGCGATCGACGACGGGACCTCGCTTGACCAAGCTCAAACCCCTGCTTCGTATAGGTACCACGTGCACGGCCACCATTCTGATGTGCCTGTACGTCGTCATCTCGGCGTCAGCTCGCGCCCCGGCGTACATCAGCACTGCGGCGTGCTTTATCCATTGCAGACCGATACCGCTTGCTCAGCATCCGCGAAGGGTGTTCACCGGCCGTGACGGCCTAGCCAAAGGCGTCCGTTGGACTCATTGGGGTGCTCGCAGAGCCATTGGGCGGGGCACGGTGGTGACGAACACTGGCCTCAGGTACCGAATAAAGCTCGTGGTGAGCCACCTCGTTTCCTGCGACGGCCGCAAGGTGTACTCCCGGTTGGATTTCGGCACCCGCACGGGCCTCAAGCCGAGCACGCTTCAGTTCGATATCAACGGATGCGTGCTCGTGGCGCCCGGGACCTAGCGTCGCGGTCTAATGGACCCGGTTGCCGCGTAAGTCACGGCGCGGAGGACCGCGGATGTGTCGTCGACCGGAGCGAGCAGCGCGTCCTCGATGCGGCGCGTGAGCCGGTCGATGAGTGTGCGCTCGAGCACCTCGACGGGGGCGCTCTCCGCCGAGGCGGCGAGGTAGGGGACGGAGTTCGCACGAGGTTCCGGTCGTACACGCGCGCCGTTACTGCTGAAGCCTTCGCGACGTCGGCCCGCTCCTCGCTGCGACCGCCCGCGCCGAACCCGCAAGTGGCGTGAGCAGGGCCCCGCCAGCGTCCGGCCTGCGCAGTCGCGCGCCTTGCTCTAGCGGCAATCCACGGCGACGCCCACTCTTCCCCGCATCGCGCGGGCAGCAAGGCGCTCGCGGCGCTCGACCTGACCGCGCTGCCGGAGCCGACCGCTGAGGCGCGGATCCCGCGCTCTGCGGGGCCCGGGCTGGGCGTCGCCGAGATGCCCCTGCGAGAAGTAGAGCAGGTCTCCGTCCGCAAGCGCCATCGGGCTTCGGTCGACTGGTTTACGCCTGTCGGGTCGCGGTGGCGTTGTCAGGCGTTGCTGCCGCTCGCCGTGGGCATTCAGATCTAGAGTGCAGAAACGGCGACGTTGTGGAAGTGCCGATAACGTCGCTGCGGATGTGATCGAGGGTGAACGGTCATCAGGACGGGCCCTCCGGACCATTCTGCTAGACATCAGCGAGCTGCCGGCGAACGCTGTGCAGCCTTTCGAGGGTCCTAGACCAGCCAAGGGAGCAGCATGAAGCAAGCAGCGGTGATCGTCGGCGTCGCGGCCGCCTTCGCGCTGCCGAGCTCGGCGCAAGCTCGCCCGGTCTGCCACAACGAGCGCGTCCAGTACCGCTACTGGTCGCACGGAGACCGTGGGTACATCGGGCATCTGCGCGAGTGCGGGCTCCGGCCCCAGAACCAGGACGTCAATGCCAACAAGGTCGGCGCCGCTCTGTACGACCACGGCATCCGCCACAGGTTCCGCGCGCTGGGCGTCACCTGGACGACGAGCATGAAGTACCTCGGGGGTCCGCGGGCGCGCTACACCGCGCGGCACGGCAACCAGACGGTCTCGTTCGAGATCGTCGCATGATCGGACTTATGGGGACACCTCGCCCATAGAGGCACTTCACATCGCCGACCTCGGTGGCTACTGCCTCCACGCAGTAGGAGCAACGGGGGACACCCTGGCCGGGACCCGCGAAGCTGCTGCTCGGACAAAAAGGGCCACACACCCGGCCGAGGTCCGATACCCGCGCGAGCACGATTGCAGGTCTGCTACCCGAATGACAGGCGCGCCCCGCAAATCGCCAATCTCGGGACGCGCCGCGCCTCGGCGTTCCATAGTGCGTCTGGCGATCAGCTCGGAGTTGCGCTTTGGCATGAACTCGGGTGCGGCGTCGACCCCGACCGTGCGGCCCGAAGGCGCTTGCCGATCGACGTCACCTGTGCCGGCCCAGCAAGCAGCCCGGCGCTGTCGCTGTCGTGACGGAGCAGCCACCTCGCCGTCGACAACCAGACTGCTCCTTCAGGCGTGAAGCAGTAGCTACGCGCTGACCGTTGCATCAGGCGTCGAGGGATAGCCCGGCGCAGGCGCGGCGTGGTGCGGCCCGGGCGTCCGTGCCGATCGAAGGTGTGCTGCGCCAAGCGGTAGCGCGTACTTGTCGCTGACCTCGGGGGTGCACGAGGACTCGGGTCACCGGAGCCGGCAGCTGCGGGACCGTGGTCGGGTCCGGGTTTCGCGAGGTCGGGGTGCTCAAGCCAAGGACGGCACGCGGCGGAGCCGCTCCTTCTCGGGGGCAGAGGAGAAGGGCTACGGGTCGGCAATCGCAGAGATCCGTGCGTCCGACGCCGCGCACCGTCCCAGAACTCGGTGCCGGTGATGGATGATTACGAGGGTTTGTTGGAGTTGATCTTGATCGGGGGCGGCATGATCGGGTGCGGAAGCTTGTAGAACGCTCCCGGCGCACTGCCCTGCGCGCCGAACCCGACGCCGGCGCCCTCGAGCGCCGTTTCGATGCCCTGAGGGTGCCGAATCGAGAAGGCCTCGAAGCCGACATTGTTGGGAGGTGTGGTCCCGACCAGCGTCTCCGCCAGCACACGGTGCTCGGACTCAACTCCGGCGATCTCGGCTGAGAAGCGGGCGAACTGTCCATTGCCGGCGTGCGCAAATGCGGTCACGCCGATCAGGTAGAGGTTGACGAACAGCGTCTCGCCGGCCACCAGCGCCATGCCCAGCGCGGTCAGGTCGAGCGTGTTGCCTGAGCCGCCGAAGAACCCGTCTGGGATCCAGAACTTTGTAGTGGTGGGATTCCAGTACTTGCGCGTGAACCGAAAATGATCCACTTCTGCGGCGTAGGCACCCTCGAACACCGCCAGGTCGCCGGCCGGTACCGAATTCAGGTTCGCTCGCCGTAGGACCTCGGTGAGCAGTGTCACCGTCAGCGCCTCGGTGGTGACCGCGACCGTGCCAAACGCAGCTATCGAGCTGTGCCCGGCTGTGGCGAGCGCGGCGGCGGCGGGATCGAGCGCACCACCGACGGCTACACCGGCCGCTCCCACCGTCGCGCGCTCCAAAAGCCAGCGGCGGGTGCCGCGGGGGCTACCCGCCTTCCGTAGGGCATCCTCAAGCTTCCGAACATCGGCGTGTTCTGGCATGTTGCTCCTCTCTGGCCACGCGTAAGGGCATTACCTGCGCGCGACTCGCGGGTGCTGCCTAGATCCCCGGGTCCCGTCTGTCCCGCCACCAGCCCGACGCGACAGGCAGCACATCCGCGGCAGGAACGTGCCGCTCGCGTGGCGATTCTAGCCGGGCACGCCCTGAGCGAGGGGATTAATCAGTCAGGCGTCGCACAGCGCGCCTGCGCCTCAAGAGACCGGGCCTCTGCCGGACACCTGTCGAGGACCGATCCCCCAACCGCGGCGGGCCGACGGACCCAGTAGGTCTACTTCTTGGGGGTTAGGCCGGCGCAGCACAGCAAGATGGGACAGCTGTCAAACCCGGCTGCCCCTCCTCGGCTCAACAGTTGCAATCGCGCGAAGGGGTTATCCATTTGAGTCAGGGAGGCCCGTTGTTGCGGCGTTTCGGCGCCAGGGACGATGAATGGCGGGAACGTCGGCGACCCGACCGGGTTTGGATGGACGCGAGATCGGCGGCCGGTGTTGGTCGGGTTGACGACGAGGCCCTGGTCGATGAACGGGAGCAGGCTGTCCGCGGTGACGTCCGGGACGTGCCTGAGCCGGATGCGCCCAAATCCCTTGGGATTCTTGATCTCAACGGCGATCGCAACGATCGCCTTGGTCTCGGTCTTGCGCCCTTGAACGCTGCTCTCCACTCCGCCGACGTACCCCTCGTCAACCTCGACGTGACCGGCCAACCGCTCACGCCCCGGACGGACCATCGCCACGCGATAGCGGTGGCATCGCCCACGCGGTCTGGTATGAGCCGAGCCCGAGCGATCGCTGAACCCCCAGCGCCGAGACCCCGTGCTTCTGACTGGTCATCTGCCACGCGGCCGCGAACCACAGCCGCAGCGGGTACGGGTGCGATGAAAGATCGTGCCCGCGGTCACCGACGCCTGGCGCCCGCAGACAGCGCACTCCCAGCGGCCGCCGCCAAGGCGCCATCCCTCCCGCCCGGCGCAGCGAGGACAGCGCACCCCGTCCGGCCATCGCAACCACTCGAGGTAGTCCAGGCACGCGAGCTCATCAGGGAACCACGACAGCAGCTCCGCGTACGAGCCCGGATAGTCTCGGCCGGCCACACCGGCATCCGCCCCGGTCTACCTGACTAAAATGGATAACCCCTTCGCGCGAAAGCAGCCACGATGCGTCCGTGACTGGTTGGCGGTGGCTGTCGGACAAACCTGCGCGGTCGCCAAGGTTGTGCGATTGCCACAAGACGGCGTGTTTGGGCTCAGCCGTTTCGGTCTCGGAAGACCCGCTCAGGCCACCTGAGGGGCTCTCACGAGGTGAGGAAGCTGCCGTTGTCAGATTCGTACACGCCAATGTTTGTCCGACAGCCACGGCGTCATCCAACAGCGCCGCCGCGGCGACCCGCGTGGCTGCAGTCGCGGGCCAGCAGTATCCGAGCTCACGATCGCATCCCTCCCTGCGACGGCCTCTGGCCAGCTTCTGCTTTGGCGACGATCCGATGGCCAGGACGTGGGCCGACCGAAGCCATTCTGCGTAGGCAGACAGCCGGTCATACGCATCGAGCCGCCCGCCCTGGTTCGGCGAGGAGCATGGCTGATGCGCCTCCGCCCTGGTTTGCGCTCAATATGGGGAAGAAGCGACGTCATAGGACGGCTTGGTCGCGTCTCTTTGCTGCTGTAAATTCGCCGCGCTTTTCGGTTCCCGGTGGTGAGTTTCGGCGGCTGTGACCTCCTCGTCGATGGTGTCGGGTTCCAGTGGCTGGTCTGGATGCGGGCGAGGTGCTGGCGGTCCAGTTCGGTGAACGTCGCGCCGTTGCACGCGCCACGGAAGAACAGGTCAAGGACCGCCCACACCAGTGACAGGCAGCCCGCCCGGAGCGTGCAGTAGCGGCCTCGTAACGTCCGCGCCCCCGACGGGCGGGGGCGCGGAGACGTCCGGCTGAGCAGGGATCCTTGGGCTTGTCGAAGGTCCTTGATCCCGAGCTTGGAGGTTCACCTTGAAGGTGATGCGTGATGGACGCCCGGTAACCGTAGAAGTCAGCGCGGACGGAGCGGGGTTGGTGTCGCACGCCGGCAGCGCGCTCGTCGCGCAGGTCGCTGACAAGGTCGGGCTCACGAACGCGCTGTCGGCGCGGCTGGCCGCGATCAAGCAGCGGCGTCGCGGGCATGACCCGGGCCGCGTGATCCGCGATCTCGCGGTGATGCTCGTCGATGGCGGCGAGTGCGTCTCTGATTTGGGTGCGGTCCGTGAGCAGGACGCGTTGTTCGGGGCGGTCGCGTCTGACTCCACAGCGTTTCGGATGGTCGACCGGATCGCGTCCACACCGGGGTTGTTGGACGCGGTCCGCCAGGCGCACGCGCGGGCCCGCGCCCGGTTCTGGGAGCTGCATGGTGCGCCGCAGCGGTTGACGCTCGATGTTGACGCGACGCTGATCGCGGCGCATTCGGAGAAGGAGAAGGCGGCCGGGAACTACAAGGGCGGCTACGGGTTTCACCCGTTGCAGGTCTATCTGGATGAGACGCGCGAGGCGATGGGTGGGCTGCTGCGAGCGGGCAACGCCGGCTCGAACACCGCCGATGATCACGAGGCGGTGTTGGATCTCGCGCTGGCGCAAATCCCGGCCGAGGACGTCGAGTCGCTGGAGATCTTCGTGCGCGCTGATTCCGCCGGCGCGACGCACGGTCTGGTCGACTACTGCCGTGAGGCGAACATGCGCTTCTCGGTCGGCTACGAGCTGACCGAGCCGGTCCGCGCCGCGATCCTGCAAATCCCCGCGGACGCTTGGGTTCCGGCCTTCGATCAGGACGGCGGCGAGCGAGAGAACGGAGAAGTCGCGGAGATCACCGACAGCGTCGATCTGTCCGCCTGGGGTGAGCAGGACGAGCCCACCAGGCTGATCGTCGGCGTGAGCGTCCGCACCCCGGCGCGCAACTGTCGTTCACCGACCACGACGGCTACCGCTTCCAAGCGATCCTCGCCGACCGGACCGACCCCGACATCGCCGTCTTGGAGTGCCGCCATCGCCAGCACGCGCACGTCGAGGACCGGATCCGTGACGACAAGGACACCGGCCTGTCCAAGTTCCCGTTCAAGGAGTTCGCGCTCAACGAGGTGTGGTTGGAGGTCGTGATGCTCGCGCACGACCTGCTCGTCTGGACCCAAGCGCTCCTCCTCGACGGCGAGCTCGCCAAGGCCGAACCCAGCGGATCCGCTACCGCCTCTTGCACGTCGCTGGCCGGCTCGCGTTCTCCGGCCGCCGCGCGAAACTCCACCTCCAGGACACATGGCCGTGGGCGGCCGAGCTCCTCGCCGCCTTCGCGAAGCTCAAAACGCTCGCCGCCGCCAGCGGCTGAACAGCCGACACCGACCCCACCGCCACGCCGCGGGGCCATCCGGCCACGGCCGCGATGACGGCTCCGCACACCGGCCACACAAGCATCGCGGCACCGAAAACCGCTGCCCGGCCACGATCACGCCGACGACATCACGCTCGCCGCCCCCGGCCCGCCGCGCGCGGGCTGCTCGGTCACTCTCCACGCGCTCCCGCCGTTCCGGGCTCGTCTCGCCGGGGAACGACCCATCAGTTTGGTGCGCCGGCAGACTTCCCCGAAGGACCCGCTCCAGCAGGTTGGTGGACCGCCACCGCTGGCGGTGCCTGAGCGGTTAGCGGAGGTGGACCACGGCGCGTCAAGGTAGTCCGCGAGGCGGCGGGCGACGGATTCATCGCCGTCGTTCCTCAGCTCGCCGATCGCGCACGCGGTGCGGCGTTTCCGTATTCAGGTCCGTGGCCTCATTAAGCGCGGACCATAGTTGAACCGGATCCGGTTGTGCTGGTCCTTCGGGACCTTCGCCTGCCGTTGCGCAGGCGATGAACACCTCAGTGCTGACGATCCGCCGCGGCCAGATCTCCCCCGAGGACCTGATCATCCCGGAGCGCGTCAGCGACGACCATCCGTGGTCCGTGGAGCCCGCGGCTGATCAGATCGCGGCCGAGCTCGAGCCCGTCCTCCGAGCTCTCGCGCATCCCCAACTTCACCGCAACCATGGCTCTTTCGCCGGTTTCGGTGATCCCCCAGGCGCAGATC
>CAWCDS010000016.1:0-849028 GCA_963794285.1 uncultured Solirubrobacterales bacterium | reverse complement strand
AGAGCAGTCACGCTCGGGCCGACGCGCGGCAGGCCGACTCCACGCGCCCTGCTTGGCGCGGCGAGCGGGTCGGTCGCCAGCTCGGCCGACCAGGCGATCGTGGCGGTCGCCCTCGTGGCGACGAGTAGCGCAGACCGCTTCGCACGGGGGACCTGCTTCGGGCGTTGTGCGGGTTCGCGGCTGGCTGCGGCTGGCGGCCGGCGAGGATGCGGAACGGCGAAGCCATCGCCAGCCGCCGGCCCACTCCGCGGCAGACGAGACGTTTGAACGGACGCCATCGAGAGGACGGCGGCCTTGGGATCTGCGCTCGGCAATCGTGCCCTGCCGCCGCTCGCCGCAGGCGCGGTGCCTGTCTGCGTTCGGCTGATCGTGCTGCGAACGGGCTCAGTTATGCATACGCCGATGCAAGTCGGCGTGCGTCGCCGGTAACGCACGGTCCCGATTTGGAGGAGACGCAGGCGCCGAAGTGAATCATGAGCCGTGCGGGCCTGCGGCGTGCGGCGCGTGATCGAGACATGAGCAAGGCCAGAACAACGGCACTCCTCCTGGTTGGCGCGGCGGTCGCATTGATCTCGGTGACCGCGACTGGAGCTCCCAAGCTCCCGGCGCGCACGCCGCGACTCGCTCAGCGCATCGCCGCGGTTCTCGCGCGGCCCGCCGTCGGTCTCCGTGCGGTGTCCGCCGCGCTGTGGGTGCTACCGCCGGCAGCGCCGGCGCATCGCGTCCCGTCGAGGGTGCTACGCGTCGGCATCACCGGAGCGGATGTCCGAGCCGTCAATCAGCGGCTCTTCAATTTGCACTTCCTGCCTGGCCCAGGGTCAAGCAAGTACACCACGGCGACCGCAGACGCAGTCATCGCCTTTCAGAAGTGGGCGGATATCACCCGCGACGGCACCGCGGGGCCGCAGACCCAGAAGGCGCTTGCGCAGGCGGCGGCACCGACGCCGCTGCTGCAACGCGCGGGTAGACGCGTTGAGGTGTCAATCTCAAAGCAGCTCGCCCTCGAAGTGTCCGGCGGCAAAGTGCTCTGGGTGCTGCCGGTGTCCACAGCGATGCCGGGGTACGTCACGCCGCTGGGCCGATACCGCGTGTACTCGAAGTCAGTGGAATCCTGGTCAAACCGGTACAAGGAATGGCTGCCATACGCCAGCTATTACGCTGGCGGACGGGCGCTGCACGGACTTGCGTCCGTCCCGCCATTTCCGGCGAGCCACGGCTGCATCCGGGTGCCGCTTCAGTTCGCGCCGCTCCTCTACAAGTTCGACACGGTCGGCACGGAAATCGACGTGCTCGCCTGACGAGGGAAGCGATCCCGTCCGCCTCCGCGTGCGCACTCGCATAGAGACCGGAAGCGCCAGGCGCTCAACAGTGAGTCGTACCGCTTCGCTGCAGCGCCCGCATCGACGAAGAACAGTCGTTCAGGTCGGGGTTTGGCACCGTCTGAATCACGCCAGATGCCGGCCATGGCTCTCTTGCCACGCAAGCGATCGTCCCGGCCCGGACCCGCTTTCACGGTCTGACGCGCCTCTCGGCGCAGCGGTCAGCTGTCTCGCTATGCGCGGAACTCGAGGCTCACAGCCGCGGGTGGCCGAGAATCCGAACGACGCTGACGGCTTCCGTACGCCGATCGATGAGCGGACGGTCGCGAGCATCCCCTGTGGCCGTTCCTTGCTGGCGTCGTCGCGTCGCACAACGGGAACGTGCTGCGAACACAAGCAGCGCCGACTTGGCTTACCGGACCCTGAACCTGAGCGTCAGCAGCACCGTGGTGACGCGGCCGTGCTTGGTGGTGATGACCAGCGTGTAGCGCCCGCGAGGCAGACGGCCGATCGGCACGCGCGCGATTTGGCCGCGTGCAACGATGAAGCGACCCTGCTCGACGGTCCGCCCGGCCCGGCTGAGCCGGAACAAGGCGCGGATTGTCGAGCCGTGCGCGGACCACGTGCGTGGGGCGAACTCGAGCGTGCACAGGGCCCGCGCGATCAGGTTGTTGCGGCAGACGACCTTGCCGGCCACGCCGGGGGGACCCTGGGGCCCGGGTGCGCCCGGCTGACCCTGAGGTCCCGTGGGCCCGGCCGGGCCGACGGGCAAGGTGGTGCCGGTCCCTGTCAGCGCCACCTGCAGCGGTCCGCCGGGGTCGTTGCTAGCGATCTGCAGGGTCGCGCTCCTGGCCCCTCGGCCTTGGGGAGCGAAGCTGACGGTGAGCTGGCAGCTCTGACCAGGGGCCAGCACGTCCAGACAACCGTTCGAGCCGACGAAGAAATCGGACGGGTCGGCGCCGGCGAAGGTGAGCGCGGACAGCGACAGTCCGAGGTTGCCGGGGTTGGTCACGGTCAACGTCAGCGCCACGCTCACCGACCCCAGTGCGGTGGCGCCAAACGCCGCGGGCGCCTTGGGATTGACCTGTGCCGCCGCCGCCGAGACGGTGATGCCCCTGAACGAGAAGCTGGTCGGAGGCGCTTGGAACACAGTGGTGGCGCCGCTGCCATCGAGCGCGGCCGACCCGATCAAGACGGGTGAGTCCGGCACCGACGTCCAGAAGATGTGCGAGGCGCCCACGGCGACGCCGAACGGGAAAAGCACGGAGAGGAAGTTGTTGTTGGGCGCACTGCCGTCGAGGTTCGCGATCCCCAGCGTGTTCGTACCCTCATTTGCCCAATAGATGTGCTGAGCGTCGACGGCGATGCTCTCGGGCCCGCTGAGGCCGGTGATAAAGCTCGGGTTGGGAGCACTCCCATCCAGGTTGGCCCGCCCGATCGAGCCGGGAATGCCGTCGCTCCAGTAGAGGTGTTGTCCGTCCACCGCCAGCCCCTGAACGTTGCCGAGGCCGGCGATCAGGGTCGGGTTGACATTCGTGCCGTCGAGGTTCGCCTCCTCGATCGCGTGCGTGAGGAAATTGCTCCAGTAGATGTGCTGTCCGTCGACCGCCAGCCCGAACGCCCCAGGAGCACTGATGAAGCCTAGGTCGGGCGCGCTGCCGTCCAGGTGCACCCGTCCGATCCCCAGCGATGGATTGGTCCAGTAGAGGTACTGCGCATCGACCGCGACGGAGGCGGCATCCGGCGAGACCGAGCCGGGAACGTCGACCACCTTCCAGCGGTTCGTGCCGTCGAGGTTGGCAGCCTCAATGTGCTGGCTGTCGACCCAGTAGATACGCGCCGGGGTGCCGGCGAGCGCCGACGAGGGGGTCATGCCGGCGGTCAACGCCGCCGTCAGTGCGACCGCGAGGCCGACGGCGAGCCGGCGCGGGCGCCGCCGGGTCCGCTTCACGGCGCCGGCGTCTGCCTGCCGCGGTCAATCGGCCGCCGGCTGAATTCACCAACGGATCGCTCTCGCATGCTCCCCCGTCCTCGGTCTCGGTGTCCGTTCCATCGCCCGGCGCCGATCGTAGCGGCCCGAGGCCGTGAGCGCATCGGGCAACAGACGGGAACCGAGCGAGACATTTGTCGCGGCTCCCGCTGCTCCGCGTTCGGTCGGGAAACCGGTCGCACGGACACGGCGAACGCGTCTTTGAGAAAGCGCGTGCTGTCACCGACCCACTGGGTTGGCGTGTTGATTTCGTGCGCGATACCGGCTGCGAGCTGACCGACGGCCTGGAGCTTGTGAGCGAGCCTCAGCTCAAGCTCCATCCGCTCGCGACGCGCCGCGGCACGCTTCTCAGCTTCACAAGCCCTCGCGAGCTCGTCGTTGGCGCGTTTGCAGCCTCGTGTGCGCGACCACGAGCTCGCGCGCACGCCGATCGAGCGGGCGTACGATTCCGGTCGTGGCTTCATCCGAGGATCGGTTGCGCGGTCGCTGTCTCTGCGGCGCAGTGCGGTTCCTCGTCACGCCGCCCTTCACCGACGCCGGCCGCTGCCACTGCAAGCGCTGCCAGATCCGCTCCGGACAGTCCTCGAGCCTCGTCGCACGGGTGCCGGGGGCTGCGCTCGAGATCACCGACGGCTTGGAAGGGCTTCGCGTTTGGCGGCCGGCTACCCGGAAACCCGAAGTGTTCTGCGGGCTGTGTGGGACGCACATGTTCGCCGGAGAGCTCGACGGCGTGGGACCCGTCGGCCTGCGCCCCGGAACGCTCGACCCCCAGCCGAAGGTCGAGGCACGCTGGCACATCTGGATCAGCTCGATGCCGTCGTGGGATTCGCTCCCGGACGACGGGCTTGCCAGGTACGAGCAGGGCGTTACCGGGTAGAGCTGCCCGCACCAACCCGCTCGGAGAATCAGCGTCCGCGTGGGGCTCCGCGCGTTCAAGCTCGCGTTCGGCGCGTCCGTGAGTGCGTTTAGCGCCGAAGAGGACGGCGTCTCACAGCCCAACGATCAGCGAACGGCTCTTCGTCCTCTTGGCTGGTCGTGGATCGGCATCGCTAGCGCGGCCGTGCGCGCCGGTATCGCCACGCGCTCTGCCGTGCGGCGAGTCGCATCAGAACCGGAGGTGGCTGTAGTCCAAGCTGCGCGAGCATGCCGGGCAGGTCTTCCTGATGCCAGACCTCAACGAACAGCCCACCCTCACCACGAAACACCTCCTGCCCGGTCATCGTCACCGGACGTCCAGTCGGCGGCAAGCCAAAAAAGTCGATGGTCCCGGTATTGGTCCCGGTCATCGTCCAACGACCGACCACATACTCGCCGTCTGACACCACCAGGTCTGGGACGAAGCGCAGATCGGGAAACGCACGCCGGACGATCTGCGCAGCCCACACGTCCCCAGCCCTTCCGTCGGGCTGCCCCTCATAGCGGTTGTGATCGACCAGATCGACGTGGATCAGCTCGTCAACAATGTCGTACCGGCCGGCGCCCCACACTTCCAGCAGCCACCGCCGATACATCGCCTTCAAGCTCTCGGCATCCATTGCCGCGACGCTATCGGATGTCACACCGTCCAGCCACTCGTCGCACAAGCCCAACCGTTGCTGCGACACGCGCAGGCGCCGCCTTCGGGCCGACCGCTCCATGACTTGGTGGGCGAAACGCAAGCTCGCTCGCACATTTCGGCTCCCAACCGGCAAAGTGCTCATGCAACACCAAGGGGAGTTTCCGTTGACACATCGACTCTGTGCAGCGTCGGACAACAACCAGTCGATCCGAATGCTGGGCATCGAGCTGCTCACCGATCCCCACCGGCGCCCCGCTCGCCCACCAGCGCTGGCGGCGCTCCCGGTCGAGTATCACGACGGCCAAGCCACCGTCTACCGGATCGAGCTGGCACATGGCCAACGGACCGACCGTCTCCGTCCCCGCCGGCCCGGCCTGATCGTGGTGGTCAGCGGGACCGCACAGCTCCAAGTCGCGCCGGGAACATCCAGCCGAACGCTCATCTCAGGCGTCGTTCACTGGCTCGACAACGAGGACGACTTCGAGCTCGGTAACCCAGCGCCCACCCCCTGCACGCGTTGCTGGTCGCGCTGGAAGCGGCCGCCGCGAATCGCTGAGTGGCCCGGGTCGCCGGATTGGGTTCGGCCCACAATCGGGGTCGGTCAGGTTCGGGTTCCGAGCCCATGTTCGCCACGGTGCGGATGGGCGAACCTTCCGCTCCACCCCGACCTGGAGCGACGATGAACGAGAACCTCGCCGATAACCTGATCGCCACCGCGCAGGAACATCCGTCGCGTCCCGCGCTGCGGCTCGGCGACGCTGTGGTCACGTATGCGGAGTTCGAGAACGCGGCCGCTCGGGCCGCCGGGCTGTTGCGGGAACGAGGCATCGAGCCAGGCGCTCGCGTGGGGATCATGCTTCCCAACGTCCCGGAGTTCGCGTTCGCCTATTACGGCGTGCTGTGCGCCGGCGGCGTCGTGGTGCCGATGAACGTGCTGCTCAAGCAGCGCGAGGTCGCGTTCTATCTGGGCGATCCGGAGGCGAAGCTGATCTTCGCCTGGCACGAGCTCGCCGGCGCCGCCCGGAAGGGCGCCGCGCAGGTGGGCGCCGAGTGCATCGTCGTGGAGCCGGGCTGCTTTGACCGACTGCTGGCGCGCGCCGAGCCTCTCCCAGGATGTGTCGAGCGCGCCGCGGACGACACGGCGGTGATCCTCTATACGTCCGGCACGACCGGCAAGCCCAAGGGCGCTCAGCTGACGCACCGCAACCTTGCGATCAACGCGGACGTGAGCAAGCAGTTGTTCTCGCTCGGTCCACCGGACGTGATCCTCGGTGCGCTGCCGCTGTTCCACGCGTTTGGACAGACGTGCGGCCTGAACGCAGCGGTCGGGTCGGGCGCGTCGCTCGCGCTGCTGTCGCGCTTTGATGCGGTCGGCGCGCTCGCGGCGATCGAACGAGATCGGGTGACGGTGTTTGAGGGCGTGCCGACGATGTACGCCGCACTGCTGCACCATCCCGACCGCAACCGTTTCGACGTGCGGACGCTGAGGGTGTGCGTGTCAGGTGGCGCGGCGCTGGCGGTCGAGCTTCTGCGTGGGTTCGAGCACGCGTTTGGGTGCGTGATCCTCGAGGGCTACGGCCTGTCGGAGACCTCGCCTGTCGCGTGTTTCAACAACCCGGACCACGAGCGCAAGCCGGGGTCGATCGGCACGCCGATCGAGGGCGTCGAGATGAAGCTCGTGGACGATCAGCGCCGGGAGGTCTCCCCGGGGGAGGTAGGTGAGGTCGCGATTCGCGGCCACAACGTGATGAAGGGCTACTGGAACCGCCCCGAGGCAACTGCCGAGGCGATCGACGCCGACGGCTGGTTCTACTCGGGCGATATCGCGAGGATCGACGAGGACGGCCGCTACTTCATCGTCGATCGCAAGAAGGAGCTGATCATCCGGGCCGGCTACAACGTCTATCCCAGGGAGATCGAGGAGGTGCTCTATGAGCATCCCGCCGTACGCGAAGCAGCGGTGATCGGCGTCCCGCACGCCGAGCTCGGTGAGGAGGTGGCGGCGGCAGTTGCGCTCAAGCCCGGAGCACAGGCCACGGAGTCGGAGTTGCGCGACTTCGTCAAGGCCAACATCGCCGCTTACAAGTACCCGCGGCACGTGTGGCTCGTCGACGAATTGCCGAAGGGCCCCACCGGGAAGATCCTCAAGCGCGCGATCGAGCCTCCCGCTCGGATCGTGGTGGCGGGCCAAGCGGGTGCTGCGTGATGGCCGGCGAGCGCACCGCGACGACCAACGGGAGCGCTCCAACGGGTGCACGCGCGGGCGCGCGGGCCGCGCTCGAGGTGCTGCTCACGGATGCGGCGCTCGAGCAGCGCGGCTCCGCGCGTTTCTTACAGCCGACGGCGGCCGTTACGACGGCCGTCGGACTTGCACGCCGCCCCGGGCGTGTCTTCCATCGCGCGCGCGAGTTGGGGTCCGAACTGGCAGACGTCGCGACCGAACACTCGCAGCTCGCCCCGGCCAAGAGCGACCGCCGGTTCGCCGATCGGGGCTGGCAGGACAACTGGCTTCTGCGCCGCACGCTGCAGGCGTACCTGGCGCTCGGCGCCACGATCGATCAGCTGATCACCGACGCGAAGCTCGACTGGCGCTCCGAGCGGATGATCAGGTTTGCCGCCGGCAACGTGCTCGACGCGCTCGCGCCCACCAACTTCCCCTGGTCGAATCCTGCGGTCCTCAGGGAGACCGTCGACACCGGTGGCGCGAACCTGCTGCGGGGTGCGCGCCGGTTCAGGAAGGATCTTTCTCGCTCTCCCCGGCTGCCCGCGACGGTCGACGGCAGCAGGTTCGAAGTGGGCGGAAACCTCGCGACGAGCGTCGGATCGGTGGTGTTGCGCACGGACGTGTTCGAGCTGATCCAGTATCGGCCACAGACCGAGCGCGTGCATGAGCTGCCACTGTTGTTCATACCGCCGACGATCAACAAGTACTACATCCTCGATCTCGCCCCGGGCCGGAGCCTCGTTGAGCACTTGGTCGGCCACGGATTTCAGGTGTTCATGGCGTCGTGGCGCAACCCGCAGGAGGCCCAGGCTCACTTCGACCTCGACACCTACGCGGCGGCCGTGCTCGAAGCCCGAGCGGCTGTTGCCGAGATCAGCCGTCGCTCGGCCGTGCATGTTGCCGCGGCGTGCTCGGGGGGAATCATCACCGCGGGCGCGCTCGGCCATCTCGCCGGCATCGGTCAGCTGTCCGACGTGGCGAGCCTCACGCTGATGGTGTGCGCCCTGGACAACGCTCGCGCCGGCACCACCTCGGCGCTCGCGACGCGCGAGGTCGCGGCTGCTGCGGTCGCCGAGTCTGCGCGCAAGGGCTACCTCGACGGCCGGGCGCTGGCAGGCGTGTTCGCGTGGCTTCGCCCCAACGACCTGATCTGGAGCTACGTGGTCAACAACTACCTGCTGGGCAAGGACCCGCCGGCGTTCGACATCCTGTACTGGAACCAGGACACCGTTCGCCTCAGCGCCGGTCTGCACCGCGACTTCATCCGCCTCGCGCTTGACAACACGCTCGCCCGGGCCGGGGCGCTGACCGTACTCGAGAGCAGCGTCGACCTCGCGGCGCTTGGACTCGACACCTACATCGTCGCGGGTCTGAGCGACCACATCGTCCCGTGGGAGAACGCGTACCGCAGCACGCAGTTGCTCGGCGGAGGCGCGCGGTTCGTGCTCTCGACGAGCGGCCACATCCAGGCGCTCGTCAATCCGCCGGGGCCGGACAGCCGCTCGAGCTACAGGATCGCGGACAAACGCCCGCCCGAACCAGCGGCGTGGCTCGCGGATGCCGCCAAGCGGGAAGGCAGCTGGTGGCCGGACTACGTCGCGTGGCTGGGATCCCGCGCCGGTGATCTCAAAGCCGCTCCGAAGACGCTCGGCAGCCGCTCTCACACGGCGGCGGGCAAGGCTCCCGGCAGCTACGTGCACGCCCGATGACCGGCTCGCGTGGCCGGCGCTGGTGGGGCAACCATCCCGCCGAGGCGCGCGCCGCATTCGAGCTCGCCCGGCTGCTCACCGACCCCGTATTCGTGCCGGCGGGCGTTCCGCGCGGCGACGGGCGGGCCGTGCTGCTGCTGCCCGGCTTCCTCGCCGGCGATCAGACCTTGGGGGTGCTCGGTGCGTGGCTATGGCGGCTCGGCTACCGGCCTCACACCTGTGGGTTCGTCGCCAACATCGACTGCTCCGACCGGGCCACCTCGCGGGTCGAGCGCAAGGTGCGCGCGCTGCACCGCCGCACCGGGCGCCGGGTCGGGGTGGTCGGACATAGCCGTCGCGGACACTTCGCCCGCGCGATCGCAACACGCCTCCCGGACGAGGTATCTCACGCGGTCTCGCTCGGCGCGGACCTCAACGGGATGTTCGGGATCAGCGCGCCCACGCAGTGCGCTGTCGCCGCTGCGCGGCGCCTTGCCCAGGTGAGCGGCCATGCTCGCAGCGCCCATTGCCTCACCGCAGGTTGCGAGTGCCGGTTCACACGCGACTACGCGGGCGTGTTTCCCGACGGCCGGGTCCGCCTCACGAGCATCTACTCCACGGGTGACGGGGTGGTGAGCTGGGAGGGCTGCCTCGTGCCGTATGCCAACTGTGTCGAGGTCGGCGGCAGCCACGTCGGCCTGATCGTCAACCGCGCCTCGTACCGCGCGATCGCTGCCGCGCTCGCCGCGCCCGAGCTGGGGACGGGGTCGCGATGACGATGCCGTACGCACACCTCGGCGAGGCGCTCACGATCGATTACCTGTTCGTGCGCGAGCAGTTCACCGACGAGCAGTGGGAGCGCTTCATCCGCACCCGCCGGTTCGTCGACCAGGAGGTGCTCCCGGCGATCAACGGTTACTGGGAGCGCGCCGAGTTCCCGTGGCCGCTGGCGCGGCGGCTGGCCGAGCTCGAGCTCATCGGCGACGACATCGAGGGCCACGGCTGTCCCGGTATGAGTCCACTCGCCTGCGGCCTCGTGCACATGGAGCTACACCGTGGCGATAGAAGTCTCGGGACGTTTCTCGGCGTCCAATCGGGGCTTGCGATGAAGACGATCGCGATGCTCGGCTCCGAGGAGCAGAAGCAGCGATGGCTTGCCGCGATGGCGCGGCTGGAGAAGATCGGCGCGTTCGCGCTCACCGAGCCGGAGCACGGGTCGGACTCCGTTGCGTTGGAGACGACCGCGCGCCGCGACTCGGAGGGGTATGTGATCGACGGAGCCAAACGATGGATCGGGAACGGAACGATCGCCGACGTCGCGATCGTGTGGGCGCGCTCTGAGGAGGACGGCGAGGTCAAGGGGTTCCTCGTCGAAACCGATGACCCCGGCTATCACGCAACCGTGATTGACGGCAAGGGGTGCGCACGCGCCGTGTGGCAGGCCGATATCCGCCTCGAGAGCGTTCGCGTTCCGGCCGAGAACCAACTCCCGGGCGCTCGCAGCTTCAAGGACGCCGGCCGCGCGCTCGTATCGACGCGCGGAACGTGTGCCTGGGGCGCGCTCGGCCACGCGGTCGCCGCTTACGACAGCGCGCTCACATACGCCAAGCAGCGCCACCAGTTCGGTCAGCCGCTGTGCAGCTTCCAGATCGTGCAAGATCGGCTCGTCAAGATGCTCGCCGAGGTCACCGGCATGCAGCTCTACTGCATGCAGCTCGCCCGGCTGGCGGACGCGGGGCGGCTCAGCGACACGATCTGCGGCTTGGCGAAGCTGAACAACACGCTCAAGGCGCGTCAGGTGATCGCGCAGGCGCGCGATCTGCTCGGTGGCAATGGAATCTTGCTCGAGAACCACGTGATCCGCCACATGAGCGACATCGAGATGCTCCACACGTATGAGGGCACCGAGACGATCCAGACACTAATCGTGGGCCGGGATATCACCGGCAAGAGCGCCTTCGCCTGAGCTTGTGCGTCACCCACAAGGCGGCGGTCGAAAGCCTGGGGTGTACCGCCAATGACTGAGTTCCGCCTTCCCGGCATCGTTGCGGCGCACGTAATCACGCGTTGCAGGTGAGGAAAGGAGTACTGCATGTCAGCTCGATTCAAGACGACGGGGCCGCTGGCGATCAGCATCGGCGTCATCGCATTCCTGTGGTCGGAGTTGACCCTGAACTTCAACCTCCATTGGTTCACCGTCACCGACGGTGTGTTCGGCAAGTTCGGACTTCCAAAGGAGTTTCAGCTCGTGCTTCCGGCGACGTTCGTCACCTGGGGGCTGTATTTCATGCTCGGCGCAGATCGCACAGCGATGCGCAAAACGCTGATCGCATGTGGCACCGGCACGCTCGGTGCGGTTGTGATCATGACCCTCGGGCCCTCGCTGGCGGCGCTCCCGAACTTCTGGGGCGTCGCGCTTGCGATTGGACTCGTCGGCGCCGGGCTCGAGCTGCTCTCGACGTTCTCCGAGGACGGCTACCTCGCGGCGGCCCCGGCATTTGCATGCGCGGCGTCGGTGCTGTTCTGGTGGTTCGCCACCGGGCTTGACAACTACGTTCCCGACGGCAAGGGCCCGCACACTGTCGCCGCGCTCGAGCTGGCGCTCACCAAGCATCCGCTGGCCGCCGGGACCGGTGCGCTCGGTGGTCTGCTGTCGACGCCGTGGAGTTGGGTCGCGCTCAGCACGTTCGTCTCGCTGCTCTGCGGCCCGCTGCTCGGTGCCCTCTCGCGGACGTTGGCGGCGATTCCTGCCCGGGTCAGCGCTCCCGCCGCCGGACACGTCACCCCTCGCGTCACCGGCTGACGCTCGCTGCTCACTGCTCAGGGCTCGTGCTCGGGTTTTCGAACCCGAGCACGAGCGCTAGATTGCACTCACCGTGAATCTGGTCATGACCGGGACGGGGTTGGAGCGCGTCGCCGCGATGCTCGCGACGCGGCGCGCCGAGCTCGCCGAGGAGAGCCTCCGTCAGATCCGCGCCGGGATCCCCGCGTACGCGGCGATCGAGGACCGGGCGCTCCTGTCCGACGTCACCGAGCACGTCGCGGAGAATCACGACGCACTGCGCGCCAGCCTCCTCCGCGGGCAGCCCGTGACTGCCGAGGACCTCGCGTTCATCCGCCCGCACGCCGCATTGCGGGCCCGGCGCGGTGTTCCCCTGCCGGACTTCCTGCAAGCGTTCCGGATCGGCCACCGCGTGATCTGGGACGCGATCGTCGAGCTGGCAGGCGAGGATGATGAGACGCGCGCATCCGGCCTGGTGGCCGCGCGCTTGGTCATGGAGTTCATCGACCACGCGAGCACGCACGCGGCGGAGGCCTACCTGGAGGCGCAGCAGCTACTCCTCGCCGAGGGCGACCGGGTGCGCCGCGACCTGCTCGAGGATCTGCTCGCCGGGCGCGAGCCCGCACCCGGGCCGAGGCTGACCGCCGCCCGGGCCGCAGGACTCGACGCGGGCGGGCGCTGCATGCTGGTCGCGGCCGTGCCGGTCACCGCCTTGGATGACGAGTTCGCGCTGCGGTCAGCCGCGTCGTCGCTCGCGCGCGCCGCGGGCGGCGTACTGCGCCCGCTCGCGGTCGTACGCCAGGACGAGGTCGTCATCATCCGCGCGCTTGATGGCCAGGACCCACGCCGGCTCACCGGCCCGGTCACGGAGGCCCAGCGCGAACTCGCAACCGCTGGGGTCGGACTGGCGATCGGCATGAGCACCGCGTTCGAGACAACCTCCGGCCTCCCCGACGCCTACGGCGAGGCGTGTACCGCGATCGAATCGCTCGGCCCCAGTGGAGGCGTGATCGCGCTTGCCGACCTCAGCGCGTTCGAGTACCTGACGCTCCGCGGCGACGCGACCGCGCAGCGGCTGATCGCGCCCGCCGTGCGGCGCTTCGTCGACGAGGACGCGGCGGCCGGCGGCGCGCTGACGAGCACGCTCGTCGCGTACGCCGAGGCGAATCTCAACGCCAAGGTCGCCGCCCAGCACCTGTACATCCACGTCAACACAGCGCACCACCGCCTCACCGGAATCGAAGAGAAGACAGGCTGCGATCTGCGCAATCTGGCCGACGTCCAGGAGCTGCTGATCGCGATCAAGCTCGCGGGCCGACGCGAGCTCTCACTCGGCCGTCGCTGAAGCGTCGGGTCGCCGGCGTCTGCCGACGACCCGAGGCACCACATGAGTGTTGGATCGGGCTGGTTGCGATAGCTTCGCGTTCGCAAGCCGATCGACCGCGGACGCTTCCGAACGTCCGGTGAGGCCATTCCTTGACGGCCACGGCGCGTCGCACAGGGGAAGGACTACCGCACGCCTGTCGCCCAGCCACCGCGGCGCTTGCTGGGTCCCTCCGGGTCGCGATGCTGTCGGCGAACGCGGCGTTCTTGGAAAACAAGGGCCGCCCACCGCACGGGACCGGGGGCTGCGGTGGGACAACCCTCGTGCTCCTTATCTGCCTTATGCCGGGCGTTCCTAAACGCTTCAGAGCGCAGCCATGGGAATACTACGATCTGGTTGGAGCAGGCGCGTCCCGCAGCGGTGAGCAGCCTGGCGCTCACGAGCGTCCGCACGGTGAGCCGGGCCAGGCCTGACAGCGACGGGCCGTCGCACTTCCCAAGCCCTCGGTGAGGCGCTACGCGGTCAGGTTGTGTGTGGGCGCGCCGGCGGTCACGACTCCTGGGTATTTGTGGCGTCATCGGCTTGCCAGTCTTGTCCTGCGAATCGCCGGCGGAGCAGCGCGCCGACGATCAGCAGCGGCGCTGCTGGGAGGCTGGCCAGAGAGAAGGTTCCGTGATACCGACGCTGGCGACGGCGGATGCGTGTATCAGAACGCTGGAGGTGATGATCGGAGGCTGGACGGACGTTAAGACGAAGCGTGGCGGTGCGTAGGCCGGGCGCGGTGGCCGTCAGCGTGACGCGGCCGGGCGTTTTTTCGGGTCGGATGATGGCCAGCGCTTGGCCGTGCCACGTGTACCGCCCGGACCGTTTGAAGCTGTCGATGTTATGTGGATTGCCGTTCCCGACGCCGACCAGCTCGCCGGCGCCATCGACCGCGAAGGACACGTCGAGCACCGCGTCGGGCACGCGCTGACCGTTGCTGTCGAGGACTTCGACGAGGACGTGGGCTAGGTCGTCGCGGCCGGTGGTCAGCATCTCGACGTCTGAAGTGAGCCGGAGGGCGGCGGGATTCCCGGTGGTCGTCAACGTCTGGCGGCCGATTTCCCGGCCGTTGAGGGAGGCGATGGCGGTGAGCTTGCCTGGGGTATAGGGGATGTTGAACGTGCTGACCCGCTTGTCGGACGCAGCGACGGTGTTTGTCGCGATTGTCTGGCCGTTGAGCTGCACGCTGATGGTGTCGCCCGTGGTGTAGACGTGGACGGTCATCACTTGGCCATCCGGGACGTCCCAGGTCCAGCTCGGCAGCTCGTCGTAGTAGCTCCAGTTGTGGGCGTACTGCTGGGTGCCCGCTGGGGCGGGACGCTCGACCATCATCTCGATCGGGCTCAGCCCGTAGACGACCGATCGCCAGTAGTTCTGCGGCTTGCGCTGGCCGATCAGGTCGATGTCGCCTTGGAAGTCCTGAAACCAGGGGTACGTCCCGCTGCCAAAGACGGGGAGGTTGGTGGTGTTGGGCGGCGCGTAGATCGGTGCTCCGGTGCCCGCCTCGCCGAGATAGTCCCAGGCGGCCCACACCCAGGCGCCGACGAACCAGGCGTTGTTCTGGGTGAGCTGCCAGTCGTCGTAGATCGTCGCTGGCCAACTCTCGCTCTTGGTCACCGCCTTGTTGGGGTAGGCGGCGTGAAGCGAGGCCGCCGTCGCGGGTGGGGCTGTGCCCCGCGGCGGGTTGTCGTAGTGGAAGTCGGAGACGTCGACGTACTGGTACAGCGGGTCGCTGAGCGTCGCGAACGGGCCGGCGGCCTGGGTCACGGGTCGCGACGGATCCAGTGCGTGCACGAGGTCGTACAGCTGCTGGCCGCGCGGCCCGCCGGTGGTGTCGGTGATCTCGTTGCCCAGCGACCAGATCACCACACTCGGATGGTTGCGATCGCGGCGCACCAGGCTCGTGAGGTCGCGCTCCCACCAGTCCGGGAAGTACAGGTGGTAGTCGTCGGTCTTCTTCGCGCGATCCCAGACGTCACTGAACTCATCCCAGACGACCATGCCACGGCGGTCGCACGCGTCCAGCTTCGCGGGCGCGACCGGGTTGTGGGCGGTGCGCAGCGCATTGAAGCCTGCCGTCTGCAGCACCTCGATCTCCCGTTCTTCCGAGCGCCCGAGCATCGTCGTGCCCAGCGGCCCGTGGCTGGAGTGCGTGCAGGCGCCTCGCACCTTGACCGGCTTGCCGTTGAGGAGGAAGCCGTTCTCGTCCCATTCCAGCGAGCGGATGCCGAACGTGACAGTCACGGAGTCGACGGCGCGGCCGTCCACAAGCAACTCGGCCTGTGCCTGATAGAGGGTCGGCGAGTCCGGCGACCACAGCGCGGCATGGTTGACCGACAGGTCCACGCTATAGGTGGTGGTCGCTCCGGGCGTCAGGGCCTGCGCCGGCGCGTCGCTGACATCAACGGTCCGTCGATTCTCATCGAGCACGCTGACGCGGACCGTGGCCGCACCTGGTGCCGTGCCGAGATTGGTCGCCTCGACCTCGACATGGGCCACGGAGTGCCGCTTGTCCACGACGGGCGTGGTGACGAAGACGCCCCATAACGGGATCCGCACCGGGGCGGTGACGGTCAGCCAGGTGTGCTGGTAGATGCCCGAGCCCGAGTACCAGCGGCTGGTTTGCCCGCTGTTGTTCACGCGCACCGCGATCACATTGACGCCGCTGGTCAGATTCGGTGTCAGGTCGAAGGCGAACGACGTGTACCCGTACGGATGGAAACCCAGGTGAACGCCGTTGATCCACACGTCGGCGTTCTGGTACACGCCGTCGAATCGCAACTCGACACGGCGATCGTGGCCGGGCGGCGTGAAGAAGTGCTTGCGATACCACCCGACGCCGCCGACGGTGTAGCCGGTGGAACCGCCACCGGCGCTGTTCTGATGGTCAAACGGCCCGATCACCTCGGGAGTCCCAGGTGGATTCGGGCCCGAGGTGGTCGGCCCGGTGGTGTAGTCGAACGCCGAGCCATCGGCGGTCGCCCCACCGTCAGTCGACCTGGCGTACGGCAGATCCTCGATGCTCCAGTCATGCGGCAGATCGAGCTTGCGCCACGCGCTGTCGTCAAACGATGACGCGTCGGCACCGCTCGCATCCCCCCGGAAGAACAGCCAATCCTGATCAAACGAAACCTCTGACCGAAGCCCATGCGAACCCGGGGATAGCGCGTCAGCCCTCGCCCCCGCCGCCTCGATCGCCAGCGACCCGACCGCCACAGCGCCCAACTCAAGCGCCCGACGACGTGTGATGTCCGGCAGCCCGCCTCGGCCATCCGTCGCACGCGTTTCAGCGCTTCCAGACGTCTGCTCGTCTGCGCCGTGATGCCGCATCGCTCTCCTCCGTTCTCGCCTCTCGACCATGGATCTCTCCGAGCCCGCACCTCGCTCGAACCGTCCGCCGGTGATGGCGGACGTCGCGAAGCTGGCCGGCGTCTCTGTTCAAACCGTCTCCCGCGTGCTCAACGACGGCAACTACGTGGCGGCGACGACCCGCGAGCGGGTGCTCAAGGCCATTGCACTGCTGGGCTACAAGCCCAACGCTGCCGCGCGCACCCTCGTCACCGGTCGATCGCGCATGATCGGAGTTGCGAGCTACGACACCACGCTCTTCGGCCCTGCCTCCACCCTCGCGGCGATCGAGCGGGCCGCACACTCGGCGGACTACTTCACAAGCATCGTCACGCTGCAATCCCTGGACCGCGAGTCCCTCGCATCAGCGATCGAGCGCCTACAGCAACAACGTGTCGACGGCATCCTCGTTGTCGCCCCACTGACCGCCGCCGTCAACACCCTCCCCTACCTCGCGACACATGTTCCTCTCGTTGCAGTGGAGACCGGGCCTGACGAGGGCGTCCCCGCCGTCGCGATCGACCAGCGCGCAGGCGCGATCCTCGCCACGCACCACCTCCTGAACCTCGGCCATCAAACAATCCACCATCTCGCCGGTCCCGATGGATTCCTCGAGGCACACCAACGCCTCAGCGGATGGCGGGAGACGCTCGAAGCGGTCGGGACGCGCATCCCGCCAATCGAGACCGGCGACTGGAGCGCCCGCTCAGGATATGAAGCGGGAAGACGACTTCTGCAGAAACACACGCCGACCGCCGTCTTCTCAGCCAACGATCAGATGACGTTAGGCCTGCTTCGAGCGCTCAAAGAGGCCGGCCTGCGCGTCCCCCACGACGTCAACCTCGTCGGCTTCGACGACATCCCGGAAGCGGCGTACTTCAACCCGCCACTGACCACCATCCGACAGGACTTCGGCGAAGTCGGCAGACGCGGCGTACAACTACTCCTCAACCAGTTCAACCCCGACGAGCCGTAAGCGACGCACGAGACGATCGAACCCGAGCTCGTCATCCGCGACAGCACGGGACCACCGCCACCACGCTGAGACAGCGTCGCCTCGACCACGCAAATACCGGTCCAGCTGCCCGCAGAGCTGCATCCACGCCTCAACGGCTGTAGCCAGACTCTCGCCCGCGCAAAGCAGCTCAGCGCGGTTCCTTGCCAATCACGTTCCAAGCCTGTCAGCGCTCGCAGTTCAGACGCAGTAACGGAAATCGGCCCCCGGCGGCAGCACTCCGGCCGACCCTCGAAGACTTATCGTTGAACACGCTGGTTCGCGCCGACGCCCGCAGTCGAATCCGTCCTCAAGAGGATGCACCACCGCACGCCGTCGCAGGAGGCGGGCTGGACCGGATCATCAGCGTCCACTCGCCGGCCCGCACTCATATACGCACTCATATATGGTGTGCGCGCGCTTTTCGCACTCACGGGGCTATCCGCCCGCCGCCGCAGGCCCCGCGCCATGATGAATCCGCGAACTTGCAGCGAAGCGGCCACCTGGCCGCCGTGACCCGCTGATGCGTCGAGGAGTAGGCACCCGTGCGTCGTCGTGGTCGGCGACGCGACGCGCCGTGGCCCATGCTGTCCGGCACCGGCAACGGGCGTCGTCCGTTGCGGCACCCGCGTGCTGACTGCCTCGCCCGTCGAGCGGCGACGGCATCGACGGCGGCTGCGCGATCGCGATCCCGCGCTTCCCGAGCTAGCTCAAAACGCTCTCGGCGGCCTGCGCGAGCTCGCCTTCGTCGCCCCCTCGGGCTCGCCGGCGGTGGAACCGATGCGAGCATCGCCGAGGCCGTCGGTGCTCGATGGCTCAACAAAGATCCTGACGCAGCCGCGGCGAGCACCGCTGCGCCCGGCTGATGCGAGCGCATAGCTAACTGATTCGTGTGCCCAGAGGTCGGCGGTCAGTACACGACCTGACGTGCTCTTGTGTTGGCGCGGGCATCTTGCGCTCCGCGCCGCCGGCCTCCTCTGCGCGCGGTTACGAGGTCCAGCCGGTGCGCCGGCACTTGCGTGCCGACCTCGACAGAAACGCCAACTAAGCGACGTAGCGTGACCCGGTGTGACGCGCAAGGCGTCAACCGGTGGAACGTGTCGGGTTCTCGAGCGTCGTCGCGCGGTGGCCTTGGCGCGTCACTACCGCGAGTTCGAGGGCTCTCGATCAGGCAGATCGCCGACCGTCTCGGCTGCTCACCGGCCACGGTCAAGGCGTACTTCTCTGATCCGTCCGATGCTAACAAAGGACTCAGCGGGCACCGGGTGGCCAAGGCAGGAGGTCGTGAGGTCTGGAGTCACCTGCCCGCCGCGGCATCACGAGGAGAAACCCTTCCCCGGCGGGCAGTTCTTTGCGCTCGATTGGGCGGTCCAGCACGGTGGGTAGGTTCGGGGTTCTGATGCTCGACCGGGTCACGGAGCGGCGCCGCGCGGCGCAACTCGCCCGCTATTACCGCGACCAGGAGGGTTTATCGATCGCTGAGATCGCTCGTCGGCTGGGACGCGCAGAGGCAACCATCAAGGCGTATCTCTACGATCCGACTGGCGATAAGGCACGCGCGGTCAAGGCGCGCTACCGGGGAGTGTGTCGCGGCTGCGGGGCGCCGACCGCGCCACGGAACGGCAAGGGCGACGCCTACGCGTATTGCAAACGCTGCCATCCCGGCGCGATTGCGCGGCAATGGACCCGGGAGCGGGTTCGCGAAGCGATGCGCGAATGGCGGGCGCGCTACGGCGCTGCGCCGTCGTCGTACGACTGGTCGCGCACGCACGCACGCCGGCGCGGCGGCGAAGCGCTCAAACGACTATGGGCCGGAGAATGGCCAGCGCCGTCCACTGTGATCGATCTGTACGGCGCTTGGGCGGCGGCCCGCGCCGACGCATTCGGCGGCGCCTGAACGCTTGGGCCTCGCCATCCGTCTGTCCAGGCCGCAGCCGCTCGCGCTGCATCGCGCGAGCGGTCGGCGACGTCGGTGACACCGAAGCTGGGTCGACACGGCGCGCGTCTCGCCGCCACCATCCTGCCGGTCAGGCGGCAGTCCGAGCGATGAGCTCGGCACCCGTGAGGAACTCGCCAACCCGTCGTCCGGTGTCGTCGTCGACCTCGATCAGTGCCAGCTCGGAAGCGTGCTCGGGGTGTGCTCGCGCATGGGCGCGAAGGTCGGCCTCAGCCTCAACGCGGCCGGTGTAATGGCCGGCTAGGTCGCCATGCTCTATCCAGATCAGCTCGTAGCTCATCGTTGCTAGGAATGGTAGGGACGGGCGCAAGCTGCCAGGTCCTCAGGCGCGCCCCACACCGTGTAGTGGGAGCGGCTGCCGGTCTTTGCGAGGTGGAGCCCACGACCCGTCGCGAGCGTCACGGCGGCGAGATAGACGGGCGTGCGCCTGGCGCGGCTCAGCGCCGCTTCGGGATCGCTGAACATCGAGACGCCGCAGCGCAGGAGCGCCGTCTCACGCGGCGCCGGCGGCCGACCACGATCGCGATTCGAGCGGAAGTCCCAAGCTCGGGGCTGTTGCTCTCGGATCAGCCGGTAGAGCGTCTGGTCGTCGGCGGGCAGCGCGACGATCGCCCCCGAGCCCAGACCGAGGGTTGCCGGCTCAGGAGGGAGAGATGCAGGCACGCTGAGACCCTATTCGGGACCCGCCGCAGTTTCCCCTCCGCTCCGACGACGAGCTTCGATCTTCACGCCGCCATCTCGACGAATCCAATCGTCCCCCGACTCGCGCTGGCGAGTGCTCAAGTGGCGCAGCGATCATCCGGGCGGCGGGCAGCGTCGCTGCTCTGGCGACTCTTCGCCGCTGCGTGGCATCGATAGCAGCAGCGGCGCCGACGCCGGCCAGCGTGGCCGGGAGGTGTCCGATTCCCGTCGTGCTCGGCTGGGCAGCCAGCTCCTACGGCATGGCTGCTTTGGTCGTCGAGCGGGAGCGCGGTCGATGACCCGCCGGACACGCGCGATCAAATCCCAGCCCGAGGTCGGCTCCTGCTCCGCCGGTTCGAACCGGAAGCTGCCAGCGCGTTCCGCGGCCAGTTCGTAGCTCTCGCTTGTCGTCCCGACCGACAGCCACCCGAGGGCGATCCGCACTTCCGCGTCGACCCGTGGCGCCGCTTGCCGGCGGCACGCTCATCGCCGGCCCAGCAAGCGGACAAGCTCTGTCCACCGCTGCACCCGCATTGGCGACATAGGGGCACTCTCTGCCGCGAGCCTCATAGTGCCCGAGCGTCTCATTGACCTCCTTCAACCCATCCAGATCGATCAGCAACAGCGCCAGCCGCACCCCGCCGCTCCGCGCCTCGGCGATCTACGCGTCAAGCCGGTCCAGAGGATGCCGGCGGTTGCCAAGACCGGTCAGCGAGTCGGTCACAGCCTGGCGCCCGCTCTCGCCCAACCGCGCCGATCCGTACGAACTGCCCGGCCGCGAGCAGCCCCAGCGCGACCAGCTCAAATCCCAGTATCGCGACCAGCACAATCCAGTTGAACGCAGGCCCGCGTCCGCTCATGGGTTGCCACTATCCAGCTACAGTGTAGTCAGTTCTCGTGCAGCGCTCGGTCCCCCCTTTGATCCCAAGATGTTTATGTGGCCGACATTCAGGATCCCACATAGCGCTGTCACTCACGGTGAAGCTAGCGCAGCCGATTGCTGCCAAGATGAGCCGCGCCAGCTCGCCGCACTCCGTTGAGCACAGTGAGCTCTTTCGGACCAACCGCCGGCGTGCAGAAAGGACAATCTCGGAGTTAGAGTTCTCTCACTCTCAGGACGTCGCAATGCCAGCGGGAGACTACCGCCAATGGTGAAGCACCTCGCCGTGTCGGGCGCCTCCCAAATGGCCGTTGCCATGGCACACGAACCCGCATCCGAAGTGAAACATCACAGGCGCGCCCCGAATGCACTCACCTTTCGTCTTGAGTACTTTCCAGATCAGATCGGCCCATCACCCGACGGCGACTCCCGATCGACTCCACTCAAGAACTGGGACCGCGTGTTCGTCATATCCGACAGACTCACTCTTGAGCAGTTCGCATCGGTCATTATTGATCTCCTTGCTTGGGATGAAGATCACCTCTACGAATTCCACATTGCCGACACCGTCTACGTTCACATGGGCGATCCGGATTGCTCGGACTTCTTTGTTGTGGACGCAGTCAACCCATGCGTCGCGTGCGCGATTCGGTTGCACTACCTGTACCTGCCGCCGAGCACGACATTCGACTTCGTGTTTGCTTTCGGTCGTTGCCATCTCTTTTGGCTGACACTGTTGGAGGCATCGCCCCACCGAGGCGACAAGTCGCTTCCATTTCTGGTCTCGCATCGAGGCAAGAACCTTCATCAATACTCCGGCGAGATCTCTGGGCGTGATGGGACGCCACATCGAGGAGAACGCCCCGACAATCAATCGAGTTCGGCCATGTGGCAATACGTCGTCCGTCGTCCGATTCGTGCGCGCAGAGGACCACGCAACGCTCCTCAAGTGGCGCGAGTCCAATGACAAGAGACTATGGGAGAAGGCTGTCACGATCCTGGAGAACCGGAATCTCTCCCTGGAGAAGATCGCTGAGAAGATTGAACGTCCCGTCAACGTCCTTCAACGATGGATCATGGCATTCAATCATCGTGGGATGCTCGGACTGGATCCGCCCAGAAAGAATCGGACCCCCGGAAAACGCGAAGCAGCAGCCGAGACTCGGAAGAAGCGCCTTCTGGACATCCTGCATGACCGCCCTGGGTCTTTTGGCATCAGCCGGGCCAGTTGGAATCGCGCCTCATTGGCGAAGGCTTACGCAGGCAAGTTCGGCGAGCAAGTGTCTGAAGCCAGCGTAGGCCGCGCCCTTCAACAGGCGGGCTACTCGATCAAGAAGGCACGTTGCGTCCTGACGAGCCCGGACCCCGAATGCCGAGAGAAGGTCGAGCAGGTTCTTAAGACCCTTCAGACTCTCAAGCCCGACGAACTCTTCTTCTTCATCGACGAACTTGGGCCGCTTCGCGTCAGGAAGTACGGCGGCCGCACCTTCGGCGCCAAGGGCGATGTTCCAACCGTCCCACAGATGCAGGCCCACAAGGGCTCGATCACCATGGCCGGCGCCTTGAGTGCCACTGCGAATCAGGTGACTTGGTTCTTCAGTCGAGCCAAGGATACGCAGTCCATGATCGACCTGATCGAAATCCTGTTCAATCAGCACCCGAATGCTGCCAGGATCTTCCTTACTTGGGATGCAGCCTCATGGCACAGTTCGGCAGCGATCATCGAATGGCTGGATGCCTTTGACGCCCGCAGCGCCGTTGTGCTCGCCTTGCAACGTGCTTGAGGCGGTTTTCAGCGGTATGAAGCGCGCTGTGGTTCAATGATTCCGACTACCAGTCTGTCGTCGAACTAAAGACGGCTGTCTCTTCCCACTTTGACGGCTTCTGGTCGTTGGTAAGGATGCTGCCCGCACCCGAACCGATCGAGATCGGCGACCCGACCTCCGGCGAAAGTAATAGGACTGACTATCGAGCAGTTCGCTCCGCCGAAGACCTGCGCAGCCTGGAGCAGTGTTTGGCCAACGCGGATGTGTGTGCGATCGATACCGAGACGAGCGGAAAGGACCCTCGCACCGCGACCCTGTACGGCGTCTCGCTGGCGGTGAGCGAGGGCCAGGCGTTCTACGTTCCTTTGATCCAGTCGGACCTTGACGGCCTTCGCCCAGATGACGTACGCGCCCGTCTGAAAGTGGCGTTGTCTCGGAGGCTAAAGCTCGTTGGGCACAACCTCAAGTACGACTTCGCCGTGCTCCATCGCCACGGCATAGACGTTCAGGAACTGCACTTCGACACGCTCTTGGCTGCCCACGAATGTTTTGATGACTGGGACTTCTGGAACCTTTCCGCGCTCGCGAAGAAGCTGCTCGGGACAAAGGTGCTGCGGTATCGAGAGATCGTGGCGAAAGGCGAAACGTTCCTGGGCAGACCGTTCAAGGAGCTCGTCGAGCATGCCTGTTGCGATGCCGACATGGCCCTCAGATTGTATGAGGTGTTGACGAAGGAACTACGAAAGCGTGGCGCCGAGAAACAGTTTGCGGACAGAGCAATGCGGGTGGAGCGGCTTCTTGTCGAACGCGAACGCGACGGCGTGCGCATCGACGTCGGCAGGATGAGAGCGGCCGGAAGAGCGACCAAGGTGAAAGTGGAGGCGATGAGGGCAGCTGTGATCGCGGCTGCCGGATGCGAATTCGACGTGGACTCGCCCAGGAGCACCACGGAGACACTGAGGAAACTCGGTATTTGGGAGAAGACCTCGCGTCCGCTCCGTGAAGCGCAGATGGAGCAGATCGCCGGAGACTATCCCCTCGTTGCGAAGATTGTGAGCTACAGGCGCGAGAAGAGACGATCGAGGGATATTGAGGCCATCTGTGCCGCCGCGAGGAAGGGGCGCATTTATCCGTTACTGAGTCAATGCAAGTTCGTCGATGACTCGCTTTGGTCGGCGTCGCCCGCACTTGAGGAGGCATTTGCTGCAAGCGCAGTTCTCGACAAGGCAGTTGAGGGCTCCACACGGAGGCGGGGAGGTGTCTCAAGGTTCTCGCTGAGGCGGCGGACGACGCCGTCTTGCGCAACGACCTGGGGGCACGGAAGGAGAACGACAGCCTCATCCCCGACGTCTCAGTGGTTGGAGATAGAGAGCAGCGCGAGGCCGTGCTCCTGATTGCAATAGGCCAGCCCCTTCTTGTGCTTTCGCGCCGGCTCCTAATTGGAAGAGCAGAGGCAGCAAAGCGTCGAAACGCCATTACTTCCCGCTATCCGGCGCTGTTCCGCTGGCTGCAAGAGTTCAAGGGGTCGGCGCTGGCAAGTGGCTTCGCGGAGTATCGAGGCAGGCGCAAGTACTTCGCTGGTCTACGCAGCTCAGATCTCGACAAGCGCAACAGAGCTCTGCGGGCGGCAGTCCGCTGGCTTGCAACTCATCCGGCCAGTGATGGCGGAGTGCTCGATGACGAATCTGGCGTACTCCGGTTCTCCGAAATGTGCGGTTAGGTCGCGCCTGTGGCTTATCTTAACCGAGGTGCGGCGCTCTAATCCACTGACCGATTCTTCGAGCATCCGAGTCTCGATCTGCGTCCACGCCTGAGCCAGGTAGCGGTGCCGACACTCGTGCTCTGCCGATCCAAGGACCGCTCCAACGTTCCCCTGTCGCGCGAGCTCGCGGCTGGAATCCCGGCCGCCGAGCTGCGGATCGTCCCAGGCGCTACGCACCTCTGGAATCTCCAGCAGCCGGAGGAAGCTCAAACCGCACCGTGGCCGCGTTCCTCGAGGAGGTGGCGTCCCGCGAACCCTGACGAGCGCCGCATCGCCGAAGGCGTCCGCGCCCGGCTCCGCAGTGCCCGCTCCGACGAAGATGCAGCTGCCGCGGTAGACGCTGCTCGTCCGCTTGCTGGGTCCGGGATGAGCGAGCCGCCGGCAAGCGGCACCACGGGTGGGAGCGGAAGTACGGATCGCTCTCGGGCTGGCGTCGCTCTGGACGACGAGTGAGAGCGCCAGCCCGGACTGTCTCACGGATCCTGGCAATGCAGAAGTACGCCGCCAGCCGGGCTGCCTACCCTGCCTTGAGCACGGCCGCGCTACCAATCGCCGAGCAAGGCGGTCGCGTGGCGCTGCGGTCGCCATAGGCGTGAAGGAGACACCACGGATCGTTTGCTGAGACGGCCGCTACCCGCTGGTGGGGTCGTCTTCGATCACAACTGCTTTGCGGCCTTCGACGGGGGAAGCGGTTGTCTCGCGAGACGCCTGGTCGAGCGGCGGGCTGGTGGGTGGGAGCTTCGTCCTTCCTTCTGGCCGCGAGCGGACGTCTGGTCGCGCTCCTCCTCGATGGGGTGTCAATCGGTGTGATCAGTTGAAAGGGGGCGCGGGGCATAGGGCCGGCCATCGTGATGCCGGCTACGCTGATCGGTCTATGCCCACCGCGGCACGCGAACGACTCGCGCTGCTCCTCGCGCAGACGATTGGCCGCGGGGCGTTCAGCGCCTCGCGGACGGCGCCGCCGGACGATCTGCTGATCGAGGTGCGGGGAGTGGGAGCACTCGAGCTGCCGATCTCCGGCGCGCAGGCGCGAGCGCTGCACAGGATCGGTCGACCCGCTCGCTTCGGCGTCGGGGAGCTGACCGTGCTCGACCCGGCGGTACGGGATACGTGTGAGATCCCGAAGAGCCGGGTGCGGATCGACAAGCGCCGCTTCGACCGGACGCTGTTGCCGGTCCTCGACCGCGTCGGGCGCGACCTCGGCGTGCCGGATGGCTGCACGCTGGCGGCGGAGCTGCATTCGATGCTGGTGTACGGTCGCGGGCAGTTCTTCGCCCCGCACCAGGACTCCGAGAAGGACGACGCGATGCTGGGGACCCTGGTCGTGGGCCTGCCATCGACGTTCAAAGGGGGTACGTTCGTCGTCAGCCACGGCGGCCAATCGGCGAGCTACCGTGGCTCGAAGACGAAGTTGTCGTTCGTCGCGTTCTACGCCGACTGCCGTCACGAGGCGCATCGCGTCACTTCGGGTCACCGGGTGGTGCTTACCTACAACCTGCTGCTGCGTGGCGAGCCGGTGGCAGCGACCGAGCTGGATCCGGCGCTCGTCGCCGATCTCGCCGACTGCCTCGCCGATCACTTCGGGCCGGACGGTGAACCGAACCGGCTCGTGTACCTGCTCGACCATGAGTACACCCAGCGCAGCCTCGGCTGGTCGCGGCTGAAGGGCGACGACGCCCAGCGCGCGGCGCTCCTGGCGGCGGCGGCTGAGCGTACCGGGTGTGAGGCCGTGCTCGCGTTGGCGGACGTCCACGAGACATGGACGGCCTACGCCGACGACGAGGACGGCTACTCGGGTTACCGCGGGCGCTACGGGTGGCACGAAGACGAAGACGACTGGGACGACGACGAGTGGGACGACGACCTCGATGCCGCCGGCGGCACAGGCGATTACGACCTCGATGACCTGATCGAGTCCGACGTCGAACTCGACAGCTGGCTCGCTCCGGGCGGCGACTACGCCGAGCCGGTGCAGCTTCGGATCGCCGATGACTGCGTGTGCGCATCTACACCGTCCGGCGAACTCGAGCCGTACCGGTCGGAGTACGAGGGAAACATGGGCAACTACGGCAACACGCTCGACCGCTGGTACCACCGAGGCGCGGTGATCGTCTGGCCCCGCAGCCAGGGGTTTGCGATCCGCGCCGAGGCGTCGCCCGTCTGGGCGCTCGACGAGCTGTCGACCCGCATCCGCGGTGGCGCGTTGGACGAGGCCCGCGAGGCGGCGGCGACGCTCGCCTCGTTTTGGGCGCGGGTAGCCCGGCCCGTCGAGGGCAAGAGCTTCGTTGCCAAGGCGCTCCGGACCGCACATCTGATAGACGCGCCCGAGCTGGCAACCGCGCTGCTCGCTCCGTTCCGTCTCGAGCAGCTCGCCGCGAGCCACGCAAAGCGTCTCGCTTCGCTGGCGGACCGCTACGGCGAGAGCTGGGCGGAGGCGCAGGTGACCAGCTGGTCGGAGCGGCGGGGTTTCGCGCCGGCGATGAGCCCCGCTCGCCAGGCGTGGGTGACTTCGCTGCCGGCGCTCTGCGCCGCGCTCAAGGCGACCGGAGCCGCTGGCGGGCTGGTGGCTCGGTTGCTGCTGTGGGAGGGATGGCGGTCTGTCAGCGAAGCGCTCGACTCGGACCTCGAGCTGGAGGCCCCGAGCCGCCGCGAGCACGCGCTGACGGACCTCGGCCGGCCGCTTGCAGCGCTGCTGGAAGGCGCCTCGGAGGTCGGCGTCACGGATCTGCGCGACGGCGCCGTGGGGATGCTGTGCGGCGGCGAGGCGCTGCTCTACTGCGCCCTCGGTGTCCTGAGGGCCACGGCCACGTCGAAGTGGAGTGCCGTGGGCCTCGATCCGGTCGCATCCCACACGGCGACTTGCCTGGAGGACCGGCTGACCCGCCCGGCGCGTGTGCCCGACGACTGGTCGATCGAGCTCCCAGAGGGGTGCGACTGCGAGCTCTGCTCAAGCCTGCGCGTGTTCCTCGCCGACCCGGCACGAAAGACGCTCGAATGGCCGCTGGCGAAGGAACGCCGGAGACATGTGCACGGCAGGATCGACGCAGCAGAGCTGCCAGTGACGCACCAGACCCGGCGAGTTGGGTCACCGCACAAGCTGCTGCTCACGAAGACTCGTGCGCTGTTCGACCGGGAGATCGAGCAACGCAAACGCGAAACGCAAGACCTCGCCTGGCTCCGAACCCGTGCTCAGCGATGACGGCGCTTGTGGCGCTTCTGCTGCGGGCGCGGGACCGCGATGCTCGTGGCCGCCTCCGGACCGTCGGCGGTCGTGAGGTTGTCTCCGAGGGCACGCACGATCACGCGCCCGGCCAGCGGGCCGACCGTTAGTTTAGGACGACGACGTTCACGCTTTGCATTCGGCGACGGGGGCTGCTCCGGCCTTGTTGGGCGCTGACGATTCCCTTGCCACGTGAGCACTCGCCAGCGCGAGTAGGGGCGGACGATTGGATTCGCCGACTTGCAATCTCCGCGAGCTCATCGACGTCAGAAGCAATACTTGGCCTGCGCGAGCGACCGCAGCGTCTTGTTGGCGCCGCTCGACCGCCAACAAGGACGGCATAGCGTTTGGGCGAGTCTCGCCACGCCGGTGACGCCGATCTCCCTCTGCTCCTTCTCGCGGTTGCGGAAGTCGCGCCCGACGACGACGGCCGACTCGGCGACGGTCGGCAGAGTTGTGCGCCTCGTAGGACCGGAAGGGTTATTGACGGAATCGCGAGCAGTCGGCCTGCTGGCGGCTTTCTTATGGATGCTCGCCCAGGAACCTGATGTCGATCCGGCGCGGGTCCCACAGGCGACTGGGGCGCCCATCCGCCGTGATCGCCGGCGCGACCGTGACCGACTCGACGGTGTCGGTGATCAGCCGTCGCCAAGCCGCTAAGCGCTTGGCCGGGTCACGCAGCTTGTCGATCTCGTCAGGACCGATCACATCGCTCTCGCCCCGATCGCCGAGTCGAGCCCTGAAGGTGTGCGCGTCATCGAGCGCCGCAGTCAGCTTCTCCAAGGTCTCCTGGCTCGCCGGCCGGCCCAACAATCCAAGCTCGCCGAGCTGCCGGATCGTGTCATCGAGCTCCGCGTTGGCGCGTTCGATTGCCTCGTCCGCCTCGCGGATCTGCTGCTTGCGCGACGCGCGTCCGTGCGCGTCGGCCGTGGTCGAGTAGGACCGGATCGCGTCCAGCACGATCTGCTCGACGCGGTCGGCCTTGACCGCCGCTCGTCGCTGGCACCGCCTCGCGCTCGTGTCGCCGCAGCGGTAGTTGCCGCTGTAGCTGTTGATCACCATCCGAGAGCCGCATGTCCCGCAGCGCAGCACACCGAGGCGCGCGAGCAGCCGCTCGGACTTGGCCTGACGCCCGCGCGAGACCGTCCGCCTCTGCACGCGCTCGAACAGGGCGCGGTCCTTGATGATCGGCTCGTGGGCGCGCGTGTTGTGCAGCCCGCCGAAGTGGATCTCGCCGAGGTACATCCTCGAACGCAGCATCGACGCCACACCGGAGATCGAGCGCTCGATCCCATTGGCGGCCAGCAACGCCTGGATCTGCACCAGCGAGGCGCCGCGGTCACGACGCTTGAACGCCTCAACGACGATCCGGGCGGTGGGGCGCTCGACGACCAGCACGCCGTCCTCGCCGCGCACGTAGCCGGGCGAGATCCTGGAGTTGGGCAGCACACCGCGCGCCACCACGCGCTCGTGGGCGGCTTTCACCTTCTCGCCGGTCACCTCGGCGTAGTACTGGAACGCCGCACCCATCATGTTGTTGCTCATCCGCGTCGCCGCCGTACCGTTGGTCAGCCTGCCATGGTCGATCGCGTAGATCTCACCGCCCGCCCGCTCGACGCGCTCGACCACCTCCAGCTGCACCTTCAATGAGCGCACCAACCGGTCGAAATACGCAACTCGATGTGATCGGCCTCGCCACCCTCCACCATCTCGATCGCCCTCAAAAGCCCCGGCCGCCTGACGAGCGGAAGCCTGCCGCTCACGTCGATTTCCTGAAACGCATCGACGACGCGGTTGCCCTGCTCTTCGCTCCACAGCTTGGCCTTCGAGAACTGAGCCTTGGGCGAGTGGAAACTCTCGTCTTCGCGGTCTCCCTGCTCGCTCACGCGCACGACGACGACGTCTCTGGACTTCTTCTGCATGTTCGTTCCTGTCCGCCGGGATAGACGCTAGCGCCTTTTGGACGCTTGGGTTCCGACCGGCGAGAAGGCGCGAGCGGTCAAGTCCCGCGCGTGTGCCGGGGCTGCGGCGCGTACACACAGCCGCGCAACGGAAAGGGGGACGCCTATGCCTATTGCAAGGCCGGCCACCCGGGTGCGATGGAGCGTCGCTGGAACCCGGACAGGGTATTCGCCGCGATGCGCGGCTCGACCCCGCCGGCGTCACCCGCACCAAGGCGCTCGGGCGCCGAACGGATGGAACGCATGCTCCGCTATGCGCTCCCAGGCGGCGAGGGCGCCATGCGCACCGCGGTCTGGGAGTTCAAGCGGCCAATGCTCTCGCCCGCGCTCGCGGCGCTGCACCGCGACAACTTCGTCGTCGAGGATGAGACGGCGAGCACCGTCGACCTCGCCGGCCGCCATGCCGCCACGAGCCTCGACGAGCTCGACCTGGGTGAGCCCGACGGCGAGGCCGCGTAGCCAATAACGCTCCGGTCCCTCCCGCCAACGCCAACATCGGCGGGAGGGGCCGGGCTCCGCGGCGGCGCCTGCCGGTTCGGGTTCTTCTCTTTTGCCCGGCTGGTCGATCCAGCACGTGCGGTAGCAGCCCGAATGCCCAATCGGCGCTGGCCTCGCAGTGCCATGCGGCGCGGCATGGCGCGACCCATCAGTCGGATCGTGATGATGATGCGAGCGGGCTCGCAATGCATCTTCCGAGGCGTAAGTCCAGGATCCGCAGGCGCCATCGGCCGAAAGCACGGACGGTCAGTCCGAGACGGCTGACGAGTTTCCGTCAGCTCGTGCCACCGGACGTCTGACCTCCGCCCCAGACGCCAATCGGCGAGTGCTCCTGGCGTCGTCGGCACCCAGCAGGCGGGCTCCGCCGGCGGTGGTCGGCTACGTGTCACAGCAGCGCGCTTGGCGGCATCGCGTCGAGAAGTCCAGCCGGTCGCGGGTCTTCGTCGTCTTCGAGGATCACGGCACCGCCGGGCCAGTACGGGTGTGGCGGGGTTACGTCATGCACGAGCAGCGGCTCGTAGATCCATGATCCGGTGTTGACGACCCGAGGCTTGCCGCTCGGACTCTCCCAATCGGCCGCTTCATCGTCTGCAAGTGGCCCCAGCCGATGTACGTGTCCGAAGACGACGTAGTCGGCGTCAACGCCGAGTCGCTGAGTCACGTGGATAAGCGACGGGATGCTCGCGATATGTGTCTGGAGGCCCAAGAGCGACGAATTGAGTCGCGCCAGCTCAGGCCGAAGCAGCTTCCGGGTCGCCTTCGCCATCGTCGCGGCGCGTGCCAGCACGCCGAGTCGGTCGGCCGCTCCGGCCAGCGGCTCGGGCAGAGCGCCGGCGATAGCCTCGTGCGCGCTTCTCCGCGCGCGGCCGCCCGCCGGCTCGTACTCGATCGGTCGCGCGCTGTCCCCGGGCACGTTGCCGATATGCCCGTTCGTGAAGCGGAGCGACGATGCCGGCACCAGGTGCCGGTTGAGGTAATGGCCATGGGTGGCCCAGACCCCTCCGGAGAGCCAGACACCCGGATAGCGCACGCTCACCTCGGCCGGCGCCAGCCACGAGCTCACAGCGGCGAGCTCGGCGGTGGCGTCGAGCGGCGCCGAGCTGTCGACCGAGAGCCGTTCGCCCATCTGCTGTATCCACGGAGCGACGAATGCCCGATCGTGGTTTCCGGGGACGAGGACCACCTCCCGGTCTGGCCCCAGCTGCCGTCCGAGCGAGCGCAGAACCGGCTCGGCCATCCTCAGGGCGCGCTCCGGGCCGCGATCCGAGAGCTCGACCACATCCCCGAGCAGGACCAGCCGCTCGACAGCTGCGAGCACATCGAGCAGGGCGGCGAGCGGCTGACGCCGCGTCAGGACATCACGCTCTCGGCGTTCGCCGAGGTGCAAGTCGGAGATCACCAGCGTGCGCATTACGCCTGACCGCGCGGACTAGAAACCAACGGTCGAGCCAAGGTCGAAAGTCTCACTTCGCGGTTCCTGACGTCTGCTGACACATCAAATGCTTGCGCCGCGAACTGGCGCTGACTCAAGAGTCGGCGGCCGTCGCCTTCGGAGAATGAAGCTTCGTCTTCAGCTCCTCGACCTTCGCATGGACTTCGTATTTGTGCATCTTGAGGCGGGCCTTGAGCAGTTGCTCGCGCGCCTCCTTTTCGGCCTTCCGTTGCGCCTGCTCGGCCGCAGCGACCTCGACTTCCACCTCATCGAGCGGTCGCCTCAGGACGCGGCCGCCGAGCTCTGCCATCGCCGAGTCGACGATCGCTGGGTTCCGCTCGACCAGTTCTGCGACGAGCGCGGCTTGGCCTACCTGGAGTGATTTCGAGAAGCTGGCCAGGACCGACTCGCCCTTATCGGCTTCGCGGTCATCGACCAGCGCCCCGACAAGGACTCCGGCCGAGCCTGCCAGCAGCATTCCGAGCGGTCCCCCGAGGATCCCGATCAAGACTCCAACCAGTCCTCCACCAGCCCTGCCGGCCCAGGGCTCCCCACTGAGATGGCTCTCGACGATCCGTCCGTCCTCGTCTCGCCTCACAAACGCGAGCCCCTCGATGGCGAGCTGGCCTCGCGATTCGAGGTCCCGGAGGCGCTCAAGACCCTCGCGGGCCTTACCTCGATCGGCAAAGTGAACTGCGACGATCGTCTGGCGGGGACCGGTACCGGCATCCCTGAAGGACGTCTCGGCCTTCTCAGCCGAGGCCGCGAGGCGATCCTCGGCCTGCTGAAGATGCGCCTCATGCTTGGTTGCGGCTTTCTTATCCTGCACGGTCGCATCACCTACGTTATCTGACGTAGACATTGGTTTTGCCCTTTCGTCGGGTGGCCAGAGCTGCACTTCACCTCTCAGGTTGATGACCCGTCATCACGCGTTTTGCGTGACGTAGCCCGTTCGGACCGGCGCAGCAGCCGGCGGTCGATCGCCGAGCAGATCGGAACGGCCTATGACGCTGCCGTGCCTCTTGGTGAGAAGGCGGGCTCTCGCTGGGAGCCCTACGGCTGGCCACATCTCTGACCGCATACGACGCCGCGTCGTGTACGCGATCGGGCTGGTCGTGTTCGCGCTGGCCTACCTGGGCCTTGGCTGACGCGCGCGACCGTCTGTGCGTGCGTCTCGAGCCGACGGCGTGTTGGGATACGTGCGGCCCGGCGGGCATCCCCGGGGTTCGCCGTTACAGCGCTCGCCCGTGTCATCGTCGGGGCTATCGACGTGCTATGGCGGCGCATCCCTGGATCGGTGCAAGCGACCTGCTGCCGCGGGCGTAGGCACGCATGTGGGCTGAATCGGCATCCGATCGTGGTTCGCGAGCCGGGGCGGCTTCGGTGAGCATGAGAAGGACCCGATGGGCGATCAGGGCGACGACCGCTTCGTTCCGGGTCTGTCCGAGGACGCGCCTGACCTCGCCGGTGAGGGAGTCGAGCGATACGCAGATGCGGCTCCGACAGTGGGAATCGGCACCTCAAGCTCGACCGTGCCGCGTTCCTCGTCGATGATCCGTACCGAGCCAAAATGCTCGAGGAGATGGCGCATCTCGTGGTTTTCGCTCAACATCAGCGCGGTGAAGGTGCTGATCCCCTCGGCGCGCGCGCATGCACCGATTGCCTCCAACAGGAGCGTGCCGAGGCCGCGTCCCTGCCAGTCATCGAGGACCGTTACCGCGATCTCCGCGGTGTCGGCCCGCTCAGGATCGCGGACGTAGTGCGCGATGCCAAGCGCTTCGCCGTTGTGTTCGTCGAATGCGACCACTGCTTCGTGGTCGCGATGGTCGATGTCGGTGAGGGTGCGCAGCATTTCAGCGGTCAGTACCGGTGAGGCGGAGAGAAAGCGCCGGTAGCTCGAGGTCGGGCTCAGTCGGTAAAAGCCACGCACCAACAACTCTGCGTCCGACGGCATCCACCGCCGAATCCACACCCGCGTGCCATCGCGCAGCATTGCCGGCGCCCCGCGCTCGATCGGTTCCTCAGCCGAGGTTTCAGGTGCTCGCGGCGCGGCGCATCCGTCGGATTCGCTCGAAGATGGTGAGCCCATGCAGCGGATCGTGAAGGCCCGTAAGGTGAGCGGTCGTCACGCAGTCTGCGTGAAACGCCGGCGGCCGGGAGCGCGTGCTCCGCGTTGAGCGCGCCGACGCGGATCGGCATCGGGTCGGGTCGACCGTTCGGCTCTGCACACACCGACGCAGCAGTCGCGCCTCATGCTCCAGCCGAGGGAGCCTTCTCGTGACCGCGAGTTTGCGCTTGCAGTTCCTCAAGTTCTTCGTGGACGGCGTTCTTGTCGTGCTCGTGGCGGGACCGCAGTCGCTCCTGGCGTGCTTCTCGGGTGGCCTCGCGTTGCGTCCTCTCGGCCGACACGACATCAGCCTCGACGTCATCAGATGACCGGCGCAGCACGGTGCCACCGACTCCCGTCATGACGGCATCGATGACGTCCGGACTCCGCTCGTCGACGACCGCGAGCAGCGTCGCGTGCCCGACCCTTGCCGGGCTCCAGATCGCGCTGAGCGCCGAGCCTGTCTCGGCGACGTCGCAGAGGCCGCATCCCGTCCTCCCGTCAGAGCATCAAGCGCCGGCGGGAGGGCGGGTCGCGGTCCGACGCGAGCCCTTCTTTTGTCCGGAGCGGTCGATCCAGCACGCGCGATAGGAGAGGCTCAGCCGGCTTCATCGCGCATCGTGCGCGGGATCCAGCACCGTGCGGAGCTGGATCCGGACCAGACAGCTGGACGACCGCGCGCGCTGGTGGTCGATCGGGCGTGCGCCCGAGGCCGACCGCTCAGCGCGGCATTGGGACCCACGCTCACATCGACCCGGGCGCCGCGACGGAGGTACACAGGGTCCTGCGGCCCTGAGGCGAGTGTCAGGCCGCCGACAGCTCGTCTGCCTCCATCCTCGCCAGTTCAGCGTCGAGCACGGCGTACTCCGCCTCCTCGATCGCCGCGTAAGCGAACTCAATCGCGAACACCGCGTCGTCCGCTCTGTGCTCGGCGCGCCGCTCGGCTCGATCCAGGTCGTGCTCAGCCCGCTTGGCGTCGATGTCTTCGCCAAGCTTCGCGACGTGCTCGTTCCACGTCCGCTGCAGGTCGTACCACCAGACCGAGAGCTTGTTCTTGTTCGCCTCAGCCGACTCGCGCAGCTTCTTAGCCTGGTCCTGAGCAGACGCTCGCGCCTGCTCGACGTCCGCCTGAACGTCGGCCTTGGCCTTGCCCCGCGCCGCTGCCGCGTGCTCCTCCGCACTCTTGGCCCGGGCGGTCAGCTCGGTGAGTTGATCCGAAAGTGCCATGTCAACCTCCTTCGAGGAATGTTGTCCTACATGTACGCGACCGCATCCCGTCCACCGCTGCGTGACGGATCGAATCGACATCGGAATCGATCCCGGTGATGCCGCTGCATTCGCTCCCATCGCTTGCGAATCCCAAGGATTCGCACGCGTATCACGAGCATCGAGCCCCGTATCGGTTTGCCAGAACACGGGGCACAGCATCCTCCCGCGCAGGGTGACCCGTCGTCATCCGTTTTGCGTGATTGGCCCGGCGCGTTGCACGAATCATGCAAGCCGGCGATGACGAGTCACCTGACCGAACCGCAGGGTTTCGGCATGATCCTCTCGCACCGCCTGCAACCCGCAGCCTGAGCCAGTCTGGGATCGTCATCACTGGCCGGCAACTACGTCGCGCTCGGATGTTCCGCCCTGGGCGCGGCCAGCTGCGCGGCGATCAGCAGCTCGACCACGGCACCGATGTGATGGAGGTCGACGCCCGTCCGCTCCTCGATCTTGGCCAGTCGGTAATGAGCAGTGTTGACGTGGACGTGGAGCTGCTCGGCCGTCCGCTTGACGCTGAGGTCGGCGGCGGCATACGCGCGGAGCGTCGCCACCAGTGCCCCTCCCTGCTCGGTGTCTTCGGCGATGAAGCGCTCGACGGCCACGGGGATCAGCCGGCGCGCCGTCGGGCCGCTGCACTGGACGATGTAGTCGAAGACGCTGAACATCGGCAGGGCAAGCGTGCCGGGGCGCCCGGCTAGGAGCGCCCGAGCCTCGAGCGCTTCGCGGTAGGCGGCTGGGACGGCCGCGAGGCCATTGTGGTCCGTGCTCATGCCGACGGCCAGCGCCAGCTTCCGCTCGGCCAGGCGACGCTGAGTCGCGCTCAGCCGCTCGACCACACTGCCGACGTCGCTGCCGCGAGCCGGGGCGATGATGACGATCTCGTCATGGCGGATCACGGTCAGCGGATGAACCGAGCGGCGGGGGACACGCGCGAGGGACCCGGCAGCGCTGCGCAGCGCGTGGAGGTCCGCAACGGGGCCCACAGGCTCGGCGGAGATCACCAGGCATTCGCCGTCACGCTCGAGGCCTGCTTCCTTTACCGCCTGCTCCCGGGGCCCGGGCACGATCGGGGTTCCCGCGAGCAGATCCTCGAGCGTGTCTCGGCGCAGGCGTTCGCCTGTCGCGCCGAGCAGCTGCTCGGCCTCGAGATACACCTCGGCGGCGTGGGTCAGCGTCACTTCGAAGTAGCGCGTAATGTGCTCGACCAGGCTCAGCACCGCGCGGCGGCTCGCGTCGTCGTCGGCGAGCGAGACGGCTGCGTTCCAGAGAATCCGCTGACCGATCTGGAACGCGTGGATGAAGTCGGCCACCGATAGCTGGCCGGCCCGGTGCGCGGCGTGGCGGCGGATGAACAGGAGGTCCTCGGCCGTGACCTTCCCGGGATCCCGAAACGTCGTCAGTGTTGCCACGATGTGCTCGCGCACGTGCTGACGCACGTCGCGCACGATGCGGGGGTTCGCTTGTGCCTGGTAGGCGGGAATCTCGTCGAAGATCGCCGTCGCGGCTGCCTCGACGAGCTCGTCGGTGCGCGCCTCGAGCCGGGCCAGGACGTCAGACAGCACCCGCTCGTCAGTGGGCTCATCGGTGGCTCGGTCGGCGGTAGCTCCGGTCACGCCTCCTCCAGCGCGAATTGTATGCCGATCACAATTGGCGCCGCAGACGTTCGGTGTAGGTAGCCATTGGCTCGCCCTTCTCTGATCGTCACGCTTTCCCTCAGGCGACCAGAACACTCGAGAGGAAATCGACATGACGCTTGACTTTGAGGCTCCGGAGCGGCTGCGCGCGACCTCGGTCGCGCAGCTGCAAGAACACCGAGGCACCCCGCTCGGGGTGAGCGATTGGCGGTTGGTGACGCAGGGCGACGTCGACGCGTTCGCCGAGGTCACCGGTGATGAGCAGTGGATCCACACCGATCCGGCTCGTGCCGCCGCCGGACCGTTTGGTGGGACGATCGCGCACGGCTACTACACCCTGTCGCTCGCCCCGATGTTGCTCGACCAGGTCGTCTCGTTCGACGGCTTTGCCATGACCGTGAACTACGGCCTGGACAAGCTGCGCTTTCCAGCCCCACTGTTCGTGGGCGACTCCGTGCGGCTCCGCGTCCAGATGACCGGGATCGAGGAGTTACCGGGCAGTGCCACGCTCGCCCTGAAGTTGACATTTGAGAGCTCGCGCGGCGGGAAGCCCGTATGCGTCGCCGATGCGCTGTACCGCGTGTTCACGGACGCGCGGTGACGGGCTCGGGACCGGAAAGGAGATGCACCCATGACCACTGTCACTGAGACGAACCGGCAGGTGACTCCCGGACCACGTGCCGCGACCCAGGCCGCGCTCGACGTCATGCTGACCGAAGCGGCGGTCGAGCCCGGACCGGCGGGACGGCTGCTGCGGCCGGGACCTGCTGCCCGGCTCGCGGGCAGCCTCGCGCGGCGACCCCAGCGGGTCGCGCGGCGTGTCGGCGGCCTCGCCACCGAGCTGGCGCGTGTCGCCGCCGGCGAAACGCGTCAAGTGCCTGGCTGGGCGGCGGTTGGATCCGGAAGCTCGCGCGTCCCCGCTCATCGATCACCGACACGAAGACGGCGTTAGCCGTTGCGTCCCAAAGAAGGCTGACGTCGATGCCGTCGTGGCGGCGATGGTCGAGCTCCCGCAGCCTTGAAACCGAATCCTGGACGTTATTGCCTGTCGCGGTGCCCATCGCTATCTCCCTCGTGTCGTCATGGTGGGTAACGGGCGACACGATCGCGGCAACTAGGGTGAGACTGCATCACCCTGTCCGCGTGATTCCGAAGACTAGTTGCTGGCCGGCTCGTCCTGGTGATCAACATCGCGCGTTCTGGTCCCGCTGTTGGGCGTGCTGATCTACGTCATCGCCCGCGGCGACACGATGAACGCCCACCAGGTCAGCGACGCACGCCAGCAAGAAATCGCATCTATCGCCGAACTCGCTGACCTAAAGGATCGCGGGATACTCACTGAGGAGGAATTCCGCCGCGTCACGAGACAGCGCCAGCTGTCCCAAAACGCCCCGCCGTCACCAGACGAGGACATCGCCGAGCTCGAGAGCCTGAAGGATCGCGGGCTGCTGAGCGAGGAAGAGTTCCAGCGCGCCAAGGACCTGCTCGGCGCTCCGAGCAGGTCCGTACCCCCCCGATGTCGGGCGCCCTGCAGGTGGCTTAACCGCGAGTCGTCCACGCTCGTTGTGGAACGACTCGGCGGTCGCTGGGTTAGCGTTAAGACGTGAACCCGGACACGGACACGGGCTCTTCGCGCCCTTTGGCCTCGGTGCTGCCGGGGCCGATCGGTTTCGTCCTCGGAGGCGGGGCGAGTTTCGGTGCGGTGCAGGTCGGGATGCTCCAGGCGCTGGCGGAGGTCGGGCTCTGGCCCGATCTCGTCGTCGGGACCTCGGTGGGGTCAGTCAACGGAGCGCTGCTCGCCGAGGACCCTAGGGGCGCAGCCAATCGTCTCAGCCACCTCTGGCTGCAGATCAGTCGCGAGGACGTGTTCCCGGGCCGCGCGGTGGAGCGCGTGCGCACCTGGCATCAGCACCACACATATCTCGTTCCCTCTGATGGTCTGGAGGCCGTGCTTGCGCGCGTGCTCTCAGCCGAGCGGTTCGAAGAGCTTTCGCTGCCGTTTGCGGCGACCGCGGTGGAGCTGGTCACTGGCCGCGTCGTGCACATCGAGTCGGGGCCGCTTCGGCCCGCCGTGCTTGCGAGCGCGGCGATCCCAGGCTTCTATCCGCCGGTGCGGATCGACGGCCGCGAGCTCGTCGACGGCGGCGTGGTCAGCAACGTGCCGGTCGCTCACGCGCTGAGAATGGGCGCCCAGAGCATCGTCGTGCTCGACTGCGGCGTGGTCGGCCTGCAGCTTAAGACGCCGCGCTCGCTTGGGAAGACGATCGCTCAAGTCGCGGCCATCATCATGCGCCAGCAGGTCATCCGGGACGTGCCCGAGGTCGCACAACACGTACCGGTCCTCTACCTACCAGGTCCGTTCCCGCTGACAAGCTCCCCGCTTGATTTCACAGCGTCCGCGAGATTGATGGAGGAGGCGTATGAGAAGTCTCGTGCGTTCCTCGAGCAGGTGAACCCCTCCGGACCCGGCCTCTACGGGGAGGCGCCACTGATCACGCAGACCGACCAGCCCGAGCCGCGAAGACGAGTCGACGGCTGAGTGTGACCGCAGCCGTATCTCGCGCCCAGGTCCTGCAGATCCGCCGGACAGCAGTGATGCGTTATGATGTATGCGTGAAGCGGACTACGATCATGCTGCCCGATGACGTCGACGCGCGGCTGAGGCTTGAGGCGCGCCGACGCGGTCTGTCGATCGCGCAGGTCGCTCGGGAGGCGATCGAGCGGGAGTTGCCGCCGGCGCCGGACGGGCATCTGAGCTTCTTCGCGGTCGGCGATGGTTCGCCGCGAGATGCTTCAGAACGCGTCGATGAGTTCGTCGCGCGCGGGGTGCGGCGGCGCCGCAGCGGGCGCGGTTAGAGGAATGCTGATCGTGGATGCCGGGCCGCTGTATGCGGCGGCGGCGCGGCGCGATAAGCATCACGAACGGTCGGTGGAGCTGCTCTCGAGCGCTTCGAGGCCGCTGTTGGTTCCGGCCCTCGTGCTGACCGAGGTCAGCTACCTGCTCAGCGACAGGATCGGCGCCCACGCGGAGGTTGCGTTTGCTCGCTCGGTGGCTGAGGGCCAACTGGTGGTCGAGCCGGTGCTTGACTCAGACTGGGTGCGGATCGGGGAGTTGATGGAGGAGTACCTCGACCTCCCGCTGGGGATGGTGGACGCTTCTGTCGTCGCGCTGGCCGAACGGCGCGGGCTTGAGGTGATCGCCACGCTCGACCAGCGCCACTTCCGTGCTGTGCGGCCGCGGCACGTTCCGGGGTTCACGCTGGTCCCCTGAGCGGGCTCGACCTGGCATCACGGGCCGAGCGCCACCAGCTGTCCTGCTCTGCCGAGGTCGCCGGCGTGGCGCCCCTCGCGGCGACGCCCGTAGTGTGTGTAGGTAGAGGCTCGAGCCGCGTGCTACACGCCAGCCCCAGCCGCGTCTGCGACCGCCGCCTCGGCCGGGTCGGCGAGGCCGTGCTCGAAGAACTCGTAGCGACCTTTCAGCACCGACTGGGCCGCGCGGTACTGCGCGTCGTCGTCGTTGGCCCAGAGCTGGGTGAACAGCGCCTCAGCGCGCCGATGGGCCTGGCGGCAGAAGAGGTCCGCCAGTTCGAACAGCTCCTCGCGCCGGGCCGGGTCCTGACCCGCCAGCGTCGAGGCGTGGGTGCAGGCCGCAGCGATCGCGAACAGCTCGGCGCCGATGTCGACGATCCGGCCCAGCAGCGCGCCCTTGCGCTCGAGCTTGGCCTGGTGGCGCCCCATCGCGTAGAAGGTGGAGCGGGCGAGCTTGCGGGAGCCGCGCTCGGCGTAGCGCAGGTGCGCCGCCAGGCTGCCGAACTCGGCGTACGCGGAGGGCTTCTGGCCGTCGCCCACCGCCAGCGAGGGGAACCACTTGGCGTAAAACGCGCCGGCCTTTAGCGCCAGGCGGGCCTTCTCGGCCGCCCCGCCGTCGCCGAGCAGGATGTCGCCGGCGATCTGGAGGTGCTGATCGACCGCCTCGCGGGCGATCATCAGGTGCATGATCTCGGTCGAGCCCTCGAAGATCCGGTTGATGCGCATGTCGCGCAGCATCTGCTCGGCCGGAATCGGCTTCTCGCCACGGGCGGCCAGCGAGCGCGCGGTTTCGTAACCGCGCCCGCCGCGGACCTGGACCATCGTGTCGATCGCCTCCCAGGCTCGCTCGGAGGCGTACAGCTTCGCGATCGCCGCCTCGATGCGGAAGTCGTTGCGGTCGTCGTCGGCCAGCCGCGAGGAGACCTCCACCATCGCCTCGAGGCCGAAGGCCGTGCCGGCGATCAGCGCGAGCTTCTGGGCCACCGGGTCGTGATCACCGATCGGCTGTCCCCACTGGCGGCGCTCGCTCGCCCATTCACGCGCGACCTTCAGCGCGTACTTCGTCGAGCCGGCGCAGATCGCCGGGAGCGAGAGCCGCCCGGTGTTCAGCGTGCCGAGCGCGACCTTCAGGCCGCGGCCCTCGCCGGCGATGACGTTTGCCCGGGGGATGAACACGTCGCGGAACTCGGTCACCGAGTTCTCGATCCCGCTGCCGTCGGGCGTGGGGGTGGCGATGGCCGACATCCGCGCCGGGTCGGAGCCCACGTCAGGCTCGGTGAGCAGGAAGGCCGAGACGTGATCGCGGGCGACCTTGGGCAGCCACTCCCGCTTCTGCTCCTCGGAGCCGTAGCGCTTGAGGGGCTCGGGCAGCCCGATCGACTGGTGGGCCGAGAGCAGCGTCGAGATCGACGCGTGCCAGGTCCCCGCCAGAGCCAGCGCCCGGTTGTAGTAGACCTGCGACAGGCCGAGGCCGCCGTACTCCCTGGGGATCTTCATGCCCAGCGCGCCCAGGTTCTTGAGGCCCTCGATCACGTCCTCACCGAGCTTGCCTGTGCGCTCGATCTCGAGCGGGTTCACGCGCTCGGTGAGGAACGCGCGCAGTCGACCGAGGAACTCCTCGCCGTCGCGGACGCGCTCGGCGTCCATGTCGGGCTGCGGATGGATCAGGTCCAGCCGGAAGCGGCCGAGGTACATCTCGCGCCCGAAGCTGGGCCGCGTCCACTCCGACTCGCGGCTCTCCTCGGCGATCTGCTTGGACTGCTCGTAGGTGGGGTCGGTCACGGACACGGGCACGGCTCCTTCGCTGGCTACAGAGTGGTTGAGTTGTACATCTGATCGATCTCGGAAGGCGAAATCACCGCAGCGGCTCAGGTCTCGCTGTACATTGCGTCGATTTCGCCCGCGTACTTGGCGGCGATCGCCCTGCGCTTGAGCTTCATCGTCGGCGTCAGCTCGTCGCCGCCGGATTGCCAGTCGCCCGGCACGATCGTGAAGCGCTTGACCTGCTCGACGCGGGCAAGGCGTTCGTTCGCCCGCTCGATCGCGGCCCCGACCGCCTCCTGCACACGCTCGTGTGCCGCCAGCGCATCCCTGGACAGGTCGCCGAGGTCGTGCTCGGCGGCGAACGCGGCCAGCGCATCGGGCTCGAGCGCGATCAGCGCGGTGTTGTAGGGGCGGCCGTCGCCGATGCAACAGACCTGGCCGATCAGGCCGCCTTTGGCCTTGATCGTGGCCTCGATATTGGCCGGCGACATGTTCTTGCCGGCGGCGTTGATGATCAGTTCCTTGATCCGGTCGACGATCCGCAGGTAACCGTCTTCGTCGAACACGCCGACATCGCCGGTGTGCAACCAGCCGTCGGCGCCGATCGCCTCGGCTGTCTTGGCGGGGAGGTTGCGGTGGCCGGCCATCACGACGGGCCCGCGGATCAGGACCTCCCCCTCGTCTGAGAGCCGCACCTCGGCCCCGTCGAGCGGCGTGCCCACACTGCCGACTCGCACCGCCGCGGGCGGGTTGATGGTGGCGAGGCCCGTGGTCTCCGACAGGCCGTAGACCTCCAGTAACGGCACGTCGATTCCGCGCCAGAACTCGATCACCTCACGCGGGCAGGGAGCCGCGCCCACAACCGCGACGCGGACCCGGTCGAGCCCGACCGCGGCGCGCGCGATGGCCGCGGCGGCCGGGTCATCGAGGACGTTCTCCGTCCGCGTGAGGATGCCGGTGCGCAGCTTCTCCCACAGGCGGGGCGGTGAGAAGAAGAACTCCGGGCGCACCTCGCGCAGCAGCGCCCCGATCGCGCGCGGGTCCTCGCAGGTGGTCACCTGCCATCCTCGGACAATCGGGAGGTAGTGTGTGCACAGCCGTTCGGCGATGTGGGCCATCGGTAGCCAGGAGACGGCGCTCAATCCGTCGGCGAGTTCGAGGCGTCGCTGCATTGCCCCCAGCTGGGCGATCACGTTGCCGTGGGTGAGCTGGACGCCCTTCGGCGCGCCGGTGGTGCCGAGGTGTAGATCAGCGTGAGGAGGCCATCGGGTCCGAGCGCCGCGGCGGAGGCCTCCAGGTCGAACCCGTTCCAGGCCAGGTCGGTCAGCTCGGCCCAGCCCATCGCGTCGGCGGCCGCGGGCGCGTCGACGACGACGATCGTCTCGAGCGCCGTATTGGCCCGGGCTCGGACCTCCCGGGCGCTCTGGAGGTTCCCCTGCTCGGTCACGAGCACGCGCGCGCCAGAGTCGGCGATGACCTGCTCAGCCTGCTCGACCCTGTAGGTGGGGTAGATCGAGAACGGCGCGGCGCCCAGGTGCATCGCCGTCGAGTCGGCGACGTGAAATTCCGGGCGGTTGGAGACCCAGCAGGCCACGGTGTCGCCGCGGCCGACGCCCAGCTCGCTGAGGCCGGCGGCCGCCGCTCTCACTCGGTCGGCGTACTGCTTCCACGTCCACTCGACGCCGCCCGCTCCGCGCAAGGCTGGCTTGCTCGCGCAGCGCTCGACGGTGTCCTGGAAGGCCTGACATACGGTGATGGTGGAGGTCGATGTAGCTGTCATGTCTTCGTCCGGTCGGTCGTTGATGTGTTGTGCAAGGTGTCGGAGCCTAGGTCGCGCTGCGTCCGCGCGCATTGGCTGCCGGTCACAAGAACGAACGCGCGCTGTTGTTGTCGCTCGATCGCGCGTCGAGGCGCCGCAGCGCGACGGTGGCGGCGCGGCGTTCCCTGCGCTTGTCGGCGCGATAAACGACTCACATCACCCAAAGTGAGTGACGACGGCTCATCCTGCCAGCCCTCAGGCTCTGTCACGACGGATGCAACCTCAGCGAAGGTGACACGTATGGAACCCGAACTCACGACGATCGAAGATCTCGACGTGGAGGGTCGGCGCGTGCTGATGCGAGCGGACTTCAACGTCCGGCTGAGATCGCCACTGGATGGCACCGCCGCCCGCGTCGCTGACGATCTGAAGCTACGCGCCGCCCTGCCAACGATCGACGAGCTCCGGCGCCGGGGGGCCCGCGTCGTGCTCGTGTCCCACTTGGACCACCCACTCGGCCGGGACTGCGGGTTGTCGATGCGACCCGTTGCCACGCGACTGGAGGAGCTGACCGGCGATGCCGTGCCGCTCGCACCGGCGGTGATCGGTCCGGACGTGAACGAATTGGTCGAGACCGTTGCGCCGGGCGAGATGCTGATGGTCGAGAACGTGCGCTTCGAGCCTGGCGAGCCGCGGGGCGATCCAGGCCTTGCGGCGGCCCTTGCCGACCTGGCCGACCTGTACGTCAACGATGCGTTTGCCGTCTCGCATCGCGCGTATGCCAGCACCGAGGGAGTCGCGCACTGGCTTCCGTCAGCGGCCGGACGCCTGCTCGAGCGAGAGGTGTCAGCCCTGAGCGCGACCGTCGAGCGCCCGAACCAGCCGTTTGTCGCTGTGCTCGGCGGCGCGCAGCTGTGCGACAAGCTATCGCTGCTGCTGGCCTTGCTGGACCGGGCCAGCGTCGTGTGCATCGGCGGTCGACTCTGCTTCCCCTTCTTGGCCGCCGGGGCTCACAGCATCGGTGCCACCCCGTGCTCTCAGGCGGAGTTGAGTGCCGCCCGCCTCGTCCTGGCCACGGCGGCGCGGTCCGGCTGCCGACTCGAGCTCCCGCACGACCTGGTACTGGGTGCCTCGAGTCAGGCCGGGAGGATCGCGCCGCGCACGCTCGACGGTATCGACGTGCCGAGCGGCTGGAACGGGCTCGACATCGGACCCAGGACGGCCGAGCGGTACGCGGGCGAGGTGGCGCAGGCGCAGACCGTGCTCTGGAATGGACCGCTTGGCCGCTTCGAAGTTGCGCAATTCGCCCGCGGCACGCAATCGGTGGCCACCGCAATTGCCGCTGCGTCAGCCATGACCGTCGTTGCCGGCGACGACACGGTCGCAGCCCTCCGAGCCCTGGGACTGCAGGACCACGTCAGCCACGTGTCCGCTGGTGGGCCGGCGAGCCTCGAGTTCCTCGAAGGTTGTGAGCTTCCGGGGGTACGGGTCCTGATGCGACCGGCGATCCCGGAAGTCATGACGCAAACGCGAGGCGGGTTCGCCTCGCGTTAGACGGCGGAGCGCCCGCGGACCGATAACTGGTTCCGCGGGCGCTGGCGCTGAGGGTTCGGCGACCGACGAGCAGACTGACCGCGACGCCTCAGTTGACGCCGGCCGTGATGACCTTGATCTCGTTCGTCATCCCGCCGACGCCCTTGATCCGCGAGGCGGTTTCGAACGCGGCGTCGCTGTCCTCCTGATGCTTGACCTCGCCGGTGAGCGTCAGCCAGCCATCCCTGACGTGCACGTCGATCTGGTCGGCCGGCACGCGGTCGTTCGACATCAACGCCTGCAGCGCCGCGCCGCGGATCTCGCCGTCGTGCCAGCGATCCTGCGGATCGAGCGAGAGCTCGTTGTGGACCGCCCCGACTCCTGGTAGGGATTTGGCGATCTGGACCGCCGCGTGAATCTGATTGAGGCTGCCGAGCGTGCCGCGAAGGGTGAGGTTGCCGTGGCGCTCGGCCACAGCGATCTCCGCGGCGTGGGGAATCCGCTCGTCGCGAACGTACGACTCCCGGACCTCTTTGACGATGCTGTTCTCGCTGGACATGTGAACGCTCCTGTGTAGGTTGAGGGCCAGCATCGACGCCTCCGAGGTGAAGCGTCATCACGCGAATTGAGTGATTGACAGGCGCCGGCGCGAGATCGACGGCAATCACGCGAAATGTGTGACGACGGCTCACCCCGCCGCCGCGCACGCTGTCGGCGAGAGAAATCGAGTGCTCGCGCCATCCGGTGTGGGCGTGGGAGTCCGCCACTACGGAGAGCTGATCATGTAGCAGTCAAACACACAGTCCCGATCCCCAAACCAAGCCGATCGGAGCGACGCGGGCCCTAGCAAGCGGACGCCGGCGGGCGACAGGCGCCCGCCGTGGCGAGTCGAGGGCGCCCGGCCATCCGATCCATCCACGCGTTCGCGTCCTCCACACAAGCGACCAAGCCTGTGGGTGCTGTTCGCGGTGATCCTGGCTCTCGACTGGCTGTTCGTTCTGACATATCAACCGGGTGTACCGACTCGGATCCCGGTCCCCTATAGCGTGTTCGTCTCTCAGGTGCAGTCGGGCAACGTGGCGACCGTGACGGCGCAGGGTTCAGCGATCCAGGGAACGCTTGTCACGATCCTCGGCGGTGTCCTACCGACCATCCTGTTCGTCGGCTTCTGGTTCTGGATCATCCAGCGCTCTGCCTCGATGGGCGAAGGCGGCGGGCTCGGCGGCATGTTCGGCATGGGCCGGTCCAAGGCGCACAAGTACGAGGCCAGCGCCGAGCGCACGACGTTCGCGGACGTCGCGGGAATCGACGAGGCCCAGGACGAGCTCGAGGAGGTGGTGGACTTCCTCAAGCACCCGGATCGCTACTCGAAGCTCGGCGCGCAGATCCCCCATGGGGTGCTGCTGAGCGGCCAGCCAGGCACCGGCAAGACGCTGCTCGCGCGGGCCGTCGCCGGGGAGGCGAACGTGCCGTCGATCATCTTCATCGACGAGCTCGACGCCATCGGCCGTTCCCGCAGCTCGGGCGCGATGAGCGGCTCCAACGACGAGCGTGAGCAGACGCTCAACCAGATCCTGACCGAGATGGACGGATTCACCGGCAGCGAGGGCGTGATCGTGCTCGCGGCCACCAACCGGCCGGAGGTGCTCGATTCCGCGCTGCTGCGCGCTGGTCGCTTCGACCGGCGGATCGCGGTTCAAGCACCTGACCAGGAAGGCCGGCTGAAGATCCTGCAGGTCCACACGCGCAGCGTTCCGCTTGAGGACCCGTCCGACCTGGAGGCGATGGCGGCGAGCACTCCGGGGATGGTGGGCGCCGATCTGAAGAACCTCATCAACGAGGCGGCGCTGAACGCGGCGCGCCGCGGGGCCCAGAAGGCCTCCCGCGCTGACTTCTCAAACGCGCTGGAGCGGATCACGATCGGCGCTGCGCGGCACATCGTCCTCTCGGAGGAGGAACGCCGTCGTACCGCGTACCACGAATCGGGGCACGCGCTCCTCGGGATGCTCCAGCCCGGATCCGATCCGGTGCGCAAGATCTCGATCATCCCGCGCGGCCAGGCCCTCGGCGTCACCTATCAGAGCCCGGTCTCCGACCGCTACGGCTATGGCGAGAGCTATCTGCGCGGACGCCTGATCGGGATTCTCGGAGGGCGCGCGGCCGAGATCCTCATCTACGGCGAGAGCACCACGGGCCCCGAGAACGACCTCGAGCAGGCGACCTCGATCGCCCGGCAGATGGTCGGCCGCTGGGGCACGTCCGAGGAGGTGGGCGCGATCTCGGCCCTGCCGCGGTCGGCCTGCGACAACTACATGCCCGCGGGGGAGCACTCACAGCACACGCTCGAGCTGATCGATGACGAGGTCAAGCGGATCATCTCTGAGTGCGCCGAAGAGGCGAAGCAGATGCTGGCCGAGCACCACGAGCAGCTCGACCACCTGGCGGAAACGCTGCTGACCCGCCCGGCCCACCCCCCGGTCGACGGACGAGCGGCCGGCCAACGACATCTCGAACGACGTGTGCAACGTCCGGTAGGGCCGAGCCTCTGATCACGCAAAGTGCGTGATGACCAGTCATCTGCTCGCAAACGAGGATCGCAAGGTAAGCAAACGCGAATAGGAGGTTCTCATGTTCATAGGTCCTGACTCTCCGGACCAGTTCCGTCGCCAATTGACGCGCGAGTTGGCCGAGGGCGTGGCGAGGAACTGGTGGGTACTGCTCGTGGAGGGGTTGACCCTGATCGTCGCGGGCGTGCTCATCTTCGGGATCGACTGGTCGGTCAGAAGCCTGTCGATCTTCATCGGCGCTCTGTTCATCCTGCATGGCATCTCGATGGCGGTCGTTCGAGGGTTTGGACGAACCGCTGGGGTGACCAACGGCTTCGGTGGCTTGGCCTCGATCGCGGCGGGAGTGGCGATCATCGCCTGGCCGCATCCGGGCCTGACGGCGGTCGGCATCTTCCTCGGCTCGTGGCTGATCGTCATCGGGACGATCACGATCAGTGGCGCCTTCGCCGCCCGGGACATCATCCCCGACTGGTGGATGTGGCTGATCCTCGGGCTGCTCGAGGTGCCGCTCGGCGTCCTGGCGCTTGCCGATCCGGGCGGCACGCTCGCCGCGCTGATCACCGTGGCCGGAATCTGGGCGGTTGCCGTGGGCGTCGTGTACGTCGTGGCGTCCTTCCAGCTCAAGCGGCTGCCGCAACGCGTCGAGGAGCTCGAGAACGATGCGAGCGGCAACGGCCGTCGCCGCGACGCCACGCCCGACGTCGGGCGTCGTTCACCGAGCCACGCTGGGTGAACTCCTTGCCGCCATGGGAGGGTGCGGTCATGGTGACCGCGCCCTCGCATTGGCGTGTCTGACGGTCGTTCCGGCGTCAGCCCGGCACGACCAGCACCGGCCGGCGCGAGTGGCGAACCAGCTGCAGCGCCGTGCTTTCCGGCGACCGGGTCGCGGACTGGTGTCCCACGACGATGCACACGGGCCAGGCGACGTTCGGTCTCGGCGGGCGGCGGCCACGGCAGCGTCTGCCGAAGCAGGGCGACATCGTCGACCGGCTCGAGGAATGACACCACGACCATCTCGCGGCCGGTGAGCAGCTCTGCCGCGGCATCCACCGCCGCCCGAGCTTCATCAGAGCCGTCGAAACAGACGAGAATCGGACGATCCGTCTCCGAGGCGGCGTCCGCGTCCTCGTGCGCGCGGACAATGAGGACGGGAACGTCCGCCCGGTGCGCAACAGCTGTTGGTCGCGCGCCCGCGCGAGCATCGCACGGGCTGTCATCGGACCGTGAATTTCGATCGCGCGTCCGATGCGGGCGACGCGGCGAATTGCCGGCGCAAGCGCCAGTACGCGAGCGCGCCGGGGACAGTCGGAAGCCAGTAGGAGATCGTCCGGTAGGCGAGGACGGACAGCAGCGCCAGATGACCCGGCACTCCGAAGGCGAGGAACGCACCGATCATCCCGCCCTCCACTCCGCCGATTCCCCCGGGAAGAGGCAGCACGTTCGCGAGCGATCCCACGTAGTAGCTCATCACCAGCACCGCACCGGGAGGCGAGTGGCCGAAGGCGTGAAACGCCGCCCAGAGCACGCCGATATCGAATCCCCACCCTGCCAGCGCGCCCAGGACTGACCGGTCGCGTCGCTTCACCAGGTCGATCGCCGCCAGCAGCCCGGCGTGAATCGAGCGCGGGACCGTGGCAATTCGTCGCCACCTGCCCGCCGCACGTCCGCTCGAGCGCTCCGCCCGCCGACGCAGGAACCTCTCGACCGGCTCGTCGACGAACAGCATCGAGAGCACGATCACGATGACGGCAGTCGCGAGAACCGCCGGAATCAGCGTCATGACGACAGGAGCGCTGCCGGAGAACACACCGAGGTACAGCCCAAACCCCGCGATCACAATCGCCGCCATGTAGACGCCGTAGGTGACGATCTCGAAGCAGACCATCCCGTCTGCGACCTCCGCTCCGGACAGGCCGTAGGCGTGCAACGCCCAGGCCGTGAGCGCGATCCCACCAGCGCCCGCGGCCGCCGCCACCTTGGTGGCCGCTGCCCCCGCCAGCGTGATCTGCGAGCTCGCGCTCCAGCCAATGCCCTTGTCGCGCGCGCCGAACACTCCGTGGAACAGCACGATCGATCCGGCGTATGACAGCGCCTCCAGCACGACGCCGAGCGCCAGCCACCACACGTCTCCTCGCCGCAACAACCTCAGCGTCGGGCCCAAACCGACGAGTCGCGGCACGACGTAGTACACGAACCCCGCTGCGACCACGGCGGCGATCACTCCGCTCACCGCGGCCTTGTGCCGCCTCCAGAACGAGGACCGGCGACGCGCAGGATCGGACCGGTCGGCTGAACCGGCCAGCGTTTCGCGATCGCGAGCAGTACGAGATTCCACGGCCTCTCAATCTGCGGCTCACGCGGGTGAGGCGTCATCACACGGTTTGCGTGATGACGCCTCACCCCGGACTGCGTCAACCTGGCGGCATGTTCGAAAACGTCATAGTCGGTGTCGGCGGCTACCAGGCCGGGCGTGATGCGCTCGAGTTCGCCAACGCGCTCCTCGCGCGCGGGGGTCGCGCCACGCTCGTGTATGTCGAGCTCCTTCAAAGCGAAGGCGACGCAGACTCGGGCACCGGTCCCGACGCCGAACGCCAGCGTTTCGGTCTGGAGCGTCTGCGCCGTCTGCGCGACGAGGCAGGCGTCAGCGCCGAGATCGCGCGCGTCCAGGCCCACTCCGTTCGACGTGGCTTGTACGACGTTGCCTGTGATCGCGCCGCGGACCTGATCGTGATCGGCGCAAGCGAGGAACCTCGGCCGGCTCGCGGTCTGCCCGGTTCCGCCGTGCACGAACTGCTGGAAGACCCTCCGTGCCCGGTCGCCGTCGCTCCCCGCGGATACTCAGCCCATGCGGGCGCGCTGCAGAGGATCGGCGTCGCGTATGACGAGACACCGGAAAGCGACCAGGCGCTTGCCGTGGCCCGCAAGCTCGCAGCTCAGAGCCACGCGTCGCTGTCGGCGTACGAGGCCATTGGACGGCCGGTGTACGCACGCGACATCTGGAACGTGGAAGGGGAGATCGACCAGGATGTTCGGGCGGCGGCTCAGCGGATCGCCGCCCTCGGCGACGTGGCCGCGTTCGCGGACGTCGCTGACGACGCCGTAGAGGGGCTCAGACGCTACGGAGCCAACGTAGATCTGCTGGTGCTTGGTCCGCACAAGCCCCACCCACCGGACCGGCTGATGCAGCACAGCACCGCGCAGCGCCTCGCCGACAACCCTCCCGCGCCGCTGCTCGTGCTCGCGCGGGCGGCCGCGCCCCGTTCGGAGCGACGCGGCTCACGCACACAGGACGACGACGGCTCACCGGTCGCGACGCGACGCGCTCCCGATGAGCGCCACTCATCAGACAGGAGCTTCGTGTTGGTCGACCCCAGCCGAATCGAGAGCGACGTACGAGACGCGCTTGCGCGTGATGCTCGGATCAAGCACCCCGAGCTGATCGCTATCTCGGTGGACACGATCGACACGGTCGTGCTCGCCGGAACCGTCGCGACGATTCATCAACGACGAGCAGCGGTGAGCGATGCACGGCGGGTTGACGGTGTCTTTGAAGTAATCGACCGCTTGAAGGTGCACCCGCCGGTGGGACCGCCGCGCGCCGACGACGAGATCCGAGCCGCGGCGCTGCAGCGGCTGAACGCGGACTCGAGAATTCATGCCGAGCGAATCCACGTCAGGGTGTTTCGCGGCCGGGTCACGCTCACCGGGTACGTCCGGCAGGCATCCCAGCGATCGCACGCCGAGCAGGACGTCGCGAGCGTGGACGAGGTCGTTGACGTGGTCAACGAGATCGACGTCAGGTAGCCGCAGAGCCGGCTTCCGCTGAGCGTCCGATCACGACTTTCACCTTGCGGCAGGCCCTCGATCACGCGAACTGCGTGATGACCGCTCACCCAGTGCGGACGGAAGCTTTGGCCACGAAATCAACTCCAGGACGCTGTCCTGACGACACCGAGGTCCGACCATGCTCCCGCTATCTGACGGAATCCGTGCCAAGCGGTTCCCGTACGTCAACGTCGCACTGATCGTCGCGAACTTCCTCGTGTGGATTCTCTACGAGCTTCCACACCTGGGCTCCTCGGTCGCCCACTCCTCCTTCTATGCGTGCACGGTGAACGGCGCCTGTCACCACGCCCTGCCGTGGGAAGTCAGCTGGTTCACGTCGATGTTCATGCATGGCAGCTGGGACCACATCCTGGGCAACATGCTGTTCCTGGCCATCTTCGGCAAGAACGTCGAGGATGCGTTCGGGCACCTGCGCTACCTGGGCTTCTATATCGCCGGCGGGTTCATGGCCAGCTTGCTGCAGACCGCGATGACGCTGATCGCCGGATCGGCCGGTGCCGCCCAGGTGCCGACGCTCGGGGCCAGCGGCGCCATCGCCGCCGTCCTTGGCGCGTACTTCGTGCTGTATCCGAACTCGAAGGTGCTGACGCTCGTGCTGATCTTCTTCGTGAGGATCCCGGCCTGGGTCTTCCTCGGATTGTGGTTCCTCTACCAGCTGATCGAAGCGAACTACGGCCTGTTCTCCGCCCACGCCAACGGCGGCGGCGTTGCCTTCTTCGCTCACGTCGGAGGCTTCATCTTCGGGATCATCGTCGCCCGCCTGTACCTGACAGAACGAACTGAGCGACGCCGCCGCGCCGTCTCCGGGCTGAGTTATGGCTAGTGGCCGTGAAGATCACGCAAACCGGATGACGCCTGCTCACCCCATCCACGCCGATCCTGCTGAGTCCGCACTCCGCTCGCCGGCGGGTGGCCGCGCTCGGAGGTCTCGAGCCGCATGCCCGGACCGGCTGAGGATGATCAGCGGGAGCTCAGCGGCGCGGCGAGGAGACCGAGCTCGCGGGCCCGGGCGACCGCTGAGTTGCGATCGTGGGCATCAAGCTTGGCGTAGATGTGGCGAAGGTGCGTGCGGACGGTGTTGCCCGACACGCACAGCTCGGCGGCGATCTCGGGTGCCTTGAGGTTGCTGGGCAGATAGCGGAGGACTCGCAGTTCGGCCTCGCTCAGCTCCTCGCGCAGAGGCTTGAGCTCTCCGCGCCAAGGAGCCGAGGAACCGGCGAGCACCGCCCGGATCGTTCGCACCAGCGCGGCGTGAGCGGTCCGGTGCCCGGGTAGCGCCTCGAGCAGCTCGCGCACCGGAGCCAGCACGAACGGCAGGATCACGCCCTCCGGCTCAGCGAGCTCGAGCGCCCGCTCAATCGAGTCCTCGGTCGCCCGCCGGTCGCCCGCCTGGTGGTAGGCCACAGCGTCCCACAGCGACGCCTCGATCGTCGGCCACCGCGGGTGAAGAGATTCGGCGCTGCGGTCGATCACTGGCGCGAGCACGTCCACCGCCGGCTCAGCTTCGCCGTCGGCCAAATGGAGCATCGCGGCCGCGATGCGCATCTCGCCCCGGTCGCGCTCCTCCGCGCTCAGGCCGGCAAGCGCGGTACGGGCAGCAATCGTGTCGCCCATTGCGATCTGTGTCTGCAGCATACGGCTGCGCAACTCCATCCCTAGCGCGTGCTCGCCGGCGAGCAGCGTCTGCATGCGCTTCGCCGCGTGAAACGCATCCAGCGCCTCATCGAACCGCCGCTGTGCGAGACGCAGGAGCCCGCGCGCGTGGTGAACCAGCAGCTCGGTTCCGGGTTCACCGCCTGGCTGTAGCACGCGCTCGGCGCGGTCGAGCCACTGCTCGCACTCGTCGAACTGTGCGAGCCACAGCAGTGCCATCGCTCCGGCGGCGAGCGGAGTGAGGATGATCGGGTCCTCGCTCCACCCATTCGCATCGGCGATACGCACGGCCTCCTTACTGCGCCGGAAACCGGTCGAAACGGGCAGGCCGCTCAATGGCTCGGCGATCGCCAGGTGACCCAGAGGCGCTATCTCGAGCCATGGCCTTCCTGCCCGGCGCGACACCTCCAGCGCCTGCTCGAGGTGCTGCCTGGCGTCATCGACTCGCAACGACCACAGCTCGGCGATTCCCAGGTTCATCAGGGCAACTGCGCGATGGCCCTCGCTGGTCGTGCGCGCGATCGCCGGCTGCGCCGCCAGCGCGTCATCCAGCGCGCGGGTCGCGTCGAGCACCGTGTCAAGGTCACCGCGCCAGCGGGCCACGGCCAACCTCACCACCTCCAGGGTCGCCTGATACCACGGCCGCCGCTCCACGCCAACGGTGTCGGCCAACCGCTGAGCGAGCTGGACATACGCGCTGCTCTCTTCGTGCTCGCCCTTCAAGAGAAGCACGGCGGCAAAGACCAGCGACAGCTCGGCGTCGACGGCCGCGACGTCGTCGGGGAACCCGGCCAGCAGACCCCGAACCGTCGCGATGCGGCCGTCGAGAGTCAGCTCAAAGAAGTTGTCGGCGAGCAGGCGCGAGGCGTGCGGCCAATCGCGCGCTGCCTGCGCGTGCCGCGTGGCCTCGACGAAATGCTCCTCCTGCTCGAACCACTCGGCGGCCGCCCGGTGCAGGGAGACAACCGCTGCCGGTGCGAGGCGACGGAGCTCGAGCTGGAGCAGCTCGGCGAACAGGTGGTGGTAGCGGAACCAGGTTCGCCCGGCATCAAGCGAGGTCACGAATGCGTTCGCATCCTCAAGCTCCTGGAGGATTCTCTCCGATCCTGAGCTGCCGGTGAGAAAGTCGGCCAGCGGGCCGCTGACGCGGTCCAACACCGAGGTACGCAGCAGGAGCTCGCGGACTTCCGCGGGCTGGCGCTCCAGGACCTCCGCGAGGAGGTAGCCGGCGACCGTGCGCTCGCTTCCCGAGAACTCCCGCACGAAGCGCTGTGGGTCGGGATGCTGCGCGAGCGAGATCGCCGCCAGACGAAGTCCAGCCACCCATCCCTCCGTCCGCTCGTAGAGAAGCGCGATGTCCGACTCTGAAAGCCTGATTCCGGCCGACAGCAGCAGGTCCCGCGTCTCGTCGATCGAGAACCGCAGATCAGGGCCTCGAATCTCGGTCAGCTGCCCGCTCAGGCGCAGTCGATGCAGACCGAGACGCGGATCCTCGCGCGTGGCCAGCACCACCTGAAGCTGTGCCGGGAGGTCCGCCAAGAACGTCTCGAGCCATTCGAGCGCCTCAGCCGAATGCAGCTCGTGCAGATCATCGATGACCAACACCACCGGCTCGTCGAGCTTGTCGAGTTCGAACAGCAGACGGTCAACGATCGAGTCGCCGCTGAAGCTGGGCGATGGCGTCGGCCGGTCGATCGACTCGGCGATATCTGCCAATGCGCCGATAACCGACAGCCAGAACCGCTGCCCATCCCGCTCCCCGCGCCCGATCGAGACCCACGCCAGGCGATCCCCAAGCCCGTCGGCCTCGGCCCACGAGCGGATGAGCACGGATTTCCCGCTTCCCGCCGGCGCGCAGACCAGTGTCACACAACCGGGACCGGCCGACGACAGGCGATCAAACAGCTCGGCACGCGGAACAAGCCCACGCCCGGCAACGAGCTGGCCTGAGTTGGCCCGGCGCTGTACCGACGTTCCCTCGACCGAAGCTGTCATATCCGGTCCCCGTGTTGGAACACCTCCATCGGAGGATCCCACAATGCGCCGTGCCGGGACCTCCGTAGAAACCACGGACTGCCTCAAAGCGGCTTGGCGGCGAACTGGCCAACAAAGCCGGCGCCGACCATCACGACGCAATGCCGGCGGCCTCCCGGCCGGCCCTCATCGCTGAGCTCCCGACTCGCCGCATCATCCGTATTGGGTGAACAGCGAGGCCGCTGACCCGGGTGTCCTGAGGCCGTCGGGGCACACGCCGACTCCGCCGCTGTGCGTCGGTCGGACTCGCGGCTACCTTCCGGTGACACGAGAATCCTCGGGAGTTCAGGCCGTTGGTTGGTGCGCTGGAAAGCCACGCTGCCGGACGTGCCTCGGCGCAAGCCGGACGCGGAGTGCTTTCGGCTGGATCGTGAAGTGAAGGGGCGGCGCGAGGGCGACCGCCTCTCCGTCGAGCCCGGCCGGGATGGTTCCGCTGGCCTCGACGCTCAGCGCCTGCGCGCTCCACGCCCGGCCCGCAGGGTGCGGGGGACCCGCTGGCGCGTCGATGACGATGATCCCCAGCCGGCCGGTGTCGAGTGCGGGGCGTGCTCCGCGAAGCGGCGGACGCTCGAAGGCGTAGGGGTTGTTGGAGACCAGCACGATCGCGGGGCTGTGGTGCTCGTGTCCGAGGTCGTCGACGAGGTGCACGCCGGGCGGCGTGGAGCGTGAGCCGCGCGCCTGTTCCTCAGCGGTCTCGAGCAGCGTGCGCAGCTTGGCGTCGCGGTAGCCGGCCTGCCGGACCGCGTCGCCGTATATCCCGAGCGAGACGTTGTTCACAAACGGGCGACCATTCACGTAGCAGAGATCGATCGCCCGTTCCTGCGCGGCGCCGAAGGCGTCAAGCGCGCCGAGGAGATCGTTCGGCGCGACGCCGACATCGCGCGCGAAGTGGTTGCGCGTACCGGCGGGGACGCAGACGAATGGGATTCCGCGGGCAGCCACTGCCGATGCCACCACTGCCAGCGATCCATCACCCCCTGCAACGCCGACCGCGTCCGCGCCGCCGGCAAACACTTTCTGGATGAGCGCCTCAGGACCTTGACCCTGCGCAATGCTCACCGGCTCGATGCCTCGCTCGCGGGCGTGGTCGGCAAGTTCGGCTCGTTGCGCCTTGCCGCCCCCCGAAGCCGGGTTGATCAACAGCACCGGGCGCCGGGCGGGGTCCACGGGCACGAGCCCGTCCGGAGACCGGTGCTCCCGCTGCGCGCTCATCGCGTGTGACCGGCGGATCGCATGGCCAGCCATGATCCCGCCTCGCGGCAACAGCGCCAAGTCCAGGGGAGCGCTTCACGCAGAAGACCCCGCGCGAGCGGCTCTGGTACTACGGCGGCCTGCTCGCGTTCTTCGAGCGGCGTCGCCCAGGGACGCCTGACGGAAGATCTCTGGCGCGCCGTTGGCGAGCTGGCGTGGCTCGTCGCCCGCGACGACGCGCAGCGCCTACTGCCGCGGCGGGTGTGGCTGGATCCTGACCTGCAAAACAGTCAGGCGCCGGCAGGGTGGATCCAGGCCTGGACTGCTGCGGAGGCGATCCAGCTGCTTGGGATTTGAGCTTCCATTACCGCGAGGGCCAGCCGCGGTTCGGTGGTCAGGTGAAACTACGGAGTCAGTTTGCTGGTTCGACACGTTGCGCGCCTGCATCGCGGAAGGCAGTGTTCCTCCACCGTACGCGTGTCAACAGAGCGTGGCCGATCTGGGTTCCGATGGCGTCAGGAGAGGACTGTGGATTGTCGATTCGAACGGGCGGTCCGGTGTCCGCCGGCTTTCCTCGACGTCGCCGCCACGGCACAAGGCGACTCATGGCGCCCGACAACGATTCGCGATGACGGGCTCTGAACCGGACACCCCGGCCAAGGCGGGTACTCAGGCCGACTCGGGTGCACCGGCAGACGAGGTCACATCGGCCGAGACGGCGTCCCCGCAGGCAGCTGCCAGCGGCGCAGATGGGCCTTCGGGCGCTGAGCCCGCGGCCGGCAGGGCTCATCGCTTCCTGGTTCCGGGGTTGTTGGTGCTGGCAACGTTGGTCGGAATCGGCGCGACGTTCGCGATCTGGGTGAATCGGCAGGCGCTGAATACGCCCGACTGGTCCTCGACCAGTAGCAAGATCCTCGAGGACAAGCGGGTCCAGACGGCACTGAGCGCCTATTTAGTCCGGGAGCTGTTCACCAACGTCGATGTCTCCTCAGAGCTGCAGAAAGTGTTGCCCACGCAGCTGCAGCCGCTTTCCGGTCCGGCCGCGGCGGGGTTACAGCAGCTCGCCGGTCAGCTCGCCCCGAGGGTGCTCGCCAGCCCACTCGTGCAGGGCGCGTGGGTCCAGGCCAACACGGCCGCGCACAAAGAGCTGTTGAGAGTGCTCAACGGTGGCGGGCCGATCGTCTCTACCCAATCAGGGGTCGTAACCCTGAACCTGCACGCGCTCGTCAGCCAGCTTGCGGCGACGATCGGTGTCTCGAGTCAGGTCGCTGCGGTCCAGTCGGATATGCAGGGCTCGAGCGGCGCGACGGTGCGGGCGACCGCTCAGCAGAAGCTCGGGATCACGCTGCCACCGTCCAGCGGCCAGTTGGTGATCATGCGTTCGAATCAGCTCAAGACTGCGCAAGACATCGCCAACGCTGTCAAGAGCCTCGCGATCGTGCTGCCGGCGCTCGGGATTCTGCTGTTCGCGCTGGCGGTATACCTCGGACGCGGCCGACGTAGGCGGACGTTGCGAACGACCGGCTGGTGCTTTGTGCTGATCGGAGCGGCGCTGCTCTTGATCCGCAGAGTCGCCGGCGACGCGGTCGTCAACGGCCTCGTCAAGGTCCCGTCGAACAAGGCGGCGGCGCACCAAGTGTGGAACATCGGCACCTCGCTGCTGCGCGATATCGCTGTCGCGATGATCGCTTACGGAATCGTGATCGTCGCTGCCGCCTGGCTCGCCGGCCCCACCCGCCCGGCCACCGAGATACGCAAAGCTCTGGCGCCGTCATTGCGCGACAGTCCCGCGGTCGCCTACTACACGGTCGGCGGTGCACTAGTGGTTCTCGTGCTCATCGGTCCAACACCAGCATTCCGGAACATCGTGTGGATCCTGCTGTTCGCCGTCCTGCTCGCCTACGGCGTCACGATGCTCCGACGGCAGACTGCTCTCGAGTATCCCGGAATCCAGCCCGGACAAGCGCTGCGCGAGTTCCGGGACCAGCGAGCGGAAGCCCGCGCCCGCCGATCGACCCCGCCACCACCCCCGCCCGCCGGCGCGATGACCGCCGCATCACCCGTGACCATCTCTGCGCCTGCTACTCACGGTGGGCGTGTCGAGATGCTCGAGCGGCTCGCCGCGCTCCGAGACCGCGGCGCGATCACCGACGAGGAATACCAAGCCGAGAAGGCACACGTCATTAACAACGGCAGCTGATCGCGCGGAGCACGGTGCTCCAGGCCGGGGATGCTCCGCCTGAAGCGACGACGAGAAGGCCGGCGAACGTCGCGGGATGATCGGTCGCTCGTGCCGGCGCGCGTCTCTCCGAGGCGGTCGCTCAGGCGACCGCAACCGACGTCGGCCATCTTGTTTCGGTGACGCCGATGATGCGTAGTTCTCACGGTTTGCGGCGTTGCGTGGCGTGGTCAGAATGGGCGCAAAGAGAGGAGCGGCATGTCGGTGGGCGGCGGTGAGCATTGGATGGCGTTGGAGGGTGGCGCGGCCGGCTCGCCTGGCGGTGGGTCGTACACCGCCCGTTTCGCGGCGATCGGTACGTCGATTCCCGAGCGGCGGTTGAGTACCGATGAGCTGATGGCGAGCACGAGGTATGAGACCGATATCGAGCTTGAGCGCTTGACGGGTGTCCGCGAGCGTCGTGTCGTCGGGGAGGGCGAAGATTCCTATACGCTGGCGCTGGGCGCGGCGCGCGACGCTTTGGCGCATGCGGATTGTGCTGCGGGGGATCTCGACATGCTGCTGGTGTCGAGTATCAGTCGCCACGTCGGTGGTCTGCGGGTGCAGCTCGAGCCGCCGGTGAGCGGGTTGCTGAAGGCGGCGCTTGGTGCCGAGCGCGCGGTCGGCCTTGATATCTCGAATGCGTGTGCGGGGATGATGACCGGGGTGTTCATTCTTAACGATCTGGTTCGGCAGGGCCGGATCGGGCGTGGGATGGTCGTCAGCGGCGAGTACATCTCGGAGCTGGGGCGCAATGCTGCGCAGGAGGTCCGCACGGTGATGGACGACCAGCTTCCCTCGCTGACGCTCGGGGATGCGGGTGCTGCGGCGATCGTGGAGCGGGCGCCGGAGGGTGCTGCGGGGATCGAGGTGGCCGGGTTTACGACGTTGTCGGAGCACAGTCGTTTGTGCGTCGCGTTCCCGTCGAAGATCGGCCCCGGGGTGACGATGCACACCAAGGCCCGCGAGATCCATAAGGTCGCGACCGAGGACGCGGTCCCGATGCTGCGCGAGGTGCTCGATCAGGCCGGGCTTGGGTTCGACGACATCGACTATCTGATCCCGCATCAGACCTCCGCGCGGGCGATCAAGAAGGCGATGGCGGAGTGGTCTGAGGATTTCGGTGTAGCGCCCAAGCACGTGGTGATCACCGTCGATGAGTTCGGCAACACGTCCTCGACGACGCATTTCGTCGCGCTCTGGAAGTACTTGAGCGAGGGCCGCTTCGCCCCGGAGGACAGAGTCCTGCTGCTCTCACTGGCCTCGGGTCTCGAGGTCGGGATCGTGATCTTCAAGGTCGATCAGCTTGTGGGGAGCCATGGGCACGATCATTGAGGCGAGCGCGACCGCGACCGCGACCGCGACCGCCGACGGTGGGTCACCGTCGGAGGCGCTGACGCTCGCCGACGCGGCCGCTCGCGCGTGCCTGGAGCGCGCGCACCGGGCAGCCAACGAGGTGGATTTGCTGATCAACGCCGGCGTCTACCAAGACAGGAACATCAGCGAGCCGGCGATCGCATCGTTGATCCAGGAGGACATCGGCGCGAACCCTGTGCAGCAGCCCGGCGCGGGTCAGGGCACGTTCTCGTTTGACGTCCGCGGCGGGGCCTGTGGCCTCTTGTCGGGCATCCACCTGATCGACGGAATGCTCGCCTCGGGGACGATCGAGGTCGGGCTGGTCGTCGCCGCCGATGTCGACCCGGACCCCGGCGTCTCTGACGGGTTCGGCTTTCCCGCGGTCGGCGGCGCTGTGCTGTTGAGCGCGGATGACTCCCGCCCGGGGTTCACGGCGTTTCGGTTCGAGACCTTCCCGGAGTTCGCCGATCTGTTCCACAGCTACGTCGACTGGCAGGAAGACGCCCGGGGGGAGCAGAGCCAGCACGGCCGGAATGTCCTTACCGTCGAGATCGCGGAGTCCTACGCCGCCCGGGCGCTCGAGTGCGCCGAGTCAACCGCCCGCGAGCTGGCGGGCGCGCAGGCGCTCGACCTCGCCCAGGTCGACGTGCTCGTCGCGACGGCATCGGTCCCGGAGTTCGCCGACGCACTGGGGGCCCGGCTGGGTGTGCCCGCCGAGCGGGTCGCCTCGCCGGAGGCAAGGCTTGCCGGTGCGCACTCGGCCGCCCCCGCGGTCGCACTCGAGACGGCGCGTGTCGAACCGGGGAACACGGCGTTGTTCGTCTCCGCGGGCGCGGGAATCACGGTCGTAGCCGCGCTCTACCGGGGATGATCCAAGCATGAGCAGGCGCCGTGTCCCGAGCGCGGACGCTGCCAGGCTGCAAGCACTGCTCGCGCCCGCCGGGGACAGCGAGCCCCGGATCGATCCGGTCCCCCCGCGCGAGCTGGGACCGTTCGCGAGGATCGTGGCCACGGTCACGGGACGCGTCACCGGCACCCCGCCGAACATCTTCACGACTCTCGGCCAACACCCGCGACTGTTCCGCAGCTGGCTGCGCTATTCGGCGCACCTGATGCCGTTCGGCAAACTGTCGCGACGCGACACCGAGCTCGTGATCCTGCGCTTCGCGTGGCAGTGTCGCTCCACATACGAATGGCACCAGCACGTGCCGCTCGCGCTGCGCGTCGGGCTCACCCCGGACGAAGTCGCCGCCGTGGCCGACCGTCCTGCGGCGAGCGGCTTGACTGAGCGACAGCGGGCGCTGCTGGCCGCCTGCGACGAGCTGCTCGCCGCGCGCGCGCTCACGGACACGACCTGGAGCGCCGTCCGGGCCAATTTGTGCGACCGCGAGGCGATCGAGCTGTGCCTGCTGATCGGCCACTACCAAGGCCTGGCCTCCGCGATCGGCGGACTCGCGATCCAAATCGAACAGGGCTGAGCGGTTAAGGCAGCGGCATCATCGATGGGTACCTCGCTGGGATCCGGGATTACGGTCGCTGTCACGGGCGCGACAGGGGAGATTGGGAAGCTATCACGAGCACGAGGGGCGGCTGATCGAGGGCATGCCGGCCCGGGGTACCGAGCGTCACGCGTACTCGCACCAGAAGGCCGCGGTCGAGCGTGTGCTGGATGAGGCGCTCACAGGTTCGGCGACTGACGCCTACGTGTTCCGGCCCTGCGTTGTCGCCGGACCCGAGGCCCCGGCGTTACTGGAGCAGCTTCCGTACCTGCGCCTCGCGCACAAGCTACCGGCTGTCGCGCTGCGAGCACTCGGAGTGGTGCCAGGACTCAAACCGGTGCTGCCGGATCACGGCGTGGCCTTCCAGCTCGGGTCGCCGGCGACCTGATCCGGAGCTTGAGCGCCCGGGCCTTGGCGCCCGCGGCAAGCGCGTCGAGCTCACGGTCGAGCCGGTCGACCTGGCAGCCGAGCGCCGCGGCCTGCCCGCGCCCCGCATCGTTGATATACGAATACGAGGTCTCGCATCGCAGGCAGCGAGCTCCTCGTCCGCGTTCGCAGTGAGATACGAGTCGTCGTGGGCCCGCGATCGTCCGGGATGCGGTCGGCTTCGGCGTCGCGACGGCCTCGTTCTGGGCACGTTGCTGCCGGTCACAACGGGCGTTTGAGCCTTCTCAATCACGCAAAGTGTGTGATGACCCCTCACGCACGTCGGCGGGAGCCTTATGGAGTTCCATGAACCCACTCACGAAAGGCTTGTCCCATGAGTCCCGACTACTTCTCGCCCGACAATGTGCTGGTGGTCACCTTCGGCGAAGATCCGGAGAACGACAAGAACGCCTACCAGGCACTTACCGACCTCAAGCAACTCGATTCACAGGGGCAGATCAAGATCGCCGGCGGTGCCGTCGTGACCCGCGACATCGACGGCCGCGTTGAGGTGAAGAGCGAGGTCGGTGACGACCCCTACACCGGCACCGCGGCCGGCGGCATGATCGGACTGCTTGTCGGGATCATCGGCGGTCCGCTTGGCGTGCTGGTCGGCGGCGCGACCGGCGTGCTGGTCGGATCGCTCTTCGACATCGATGATGTCGAGACCACCGAGTCGGTCCTCGGTGACATCTCAAAGCAGGTTCACCCGACGCGGACAGCGGTTCTGGTGCAGGTGACCGAGCAGAGCCCCGAGGTGATCGACACCGCGATGGCGCGGCTGGGTGGCGAGGTCATGCGCCGGCGGGTCGTCGATGTCGAACAGGAGATCGCAGCGGCGCAAGACGCGCAGCGGACGGCCAAGCGAGAGGCCCGCAAGGAACTGCAAAAGGCCCGCCTCGAGAAGCACAAGGAGGACGCGCATGCCAAGGTCGAGGAGCTGAAGTCCAAGCTCGGGCGGCCCAAGGCAGGTGCCTCTGCATAGTTCCGGCCGTAGGTGGCGACGCGCCCTCCCCTGGGCGCGTCGCCCGGCAAGCGGAACCCGCCGAGGGGAGATGTTCTCCCCGCCGGCGTACGTCGCGGGTCGCGCGGCGAACCTGATCCAGCCCGTTCCAGAGCGACTCCCGCGAGCCGTCAGCCCGAAGCGATCCACAGCTGGCCTCGTCTCGAGCGCAATCGCGTGTGCCTCAGTTGAGACCGACAGAACAACGAATTCCTGCACCGAAGACGCGAGTTCCGCCGTCACAACCGGCCAGCAAGCGCACCGCATGGAGCACGACGCGCTCGCTCGAAGCGCTGCGTGGGTGCAGGGCTCCTCGTGAACGCTTCCGTTCCGACGCAATTCCGCTCCTCCAGGCGGCGCTGGCTGCGGGCCTCGCGTGGTTTGTCGCCCGCGACCTCGTGGGACACACAGCCCCGATCTTCGCCCCGACCAGGTGCGTTGCTGATTCTCAGCAACGCACCTGGTCGTCGGACGAGTCGCGTTCTTGCCGCCACGCTAGGAGCGGTCATCGGGATCGCAGTCGGTGATCTTCTGGTGAGCGCGATCGGGACGGGTGCCATGCAGGTCGCGGGCGATAAACCACGCGAGGCCCGGCGACTCGTGGATGTCCTGATCGGTGGTGCGACGAGCCTGGCCGTCTTGGTCTTGCTGCCGGCACATAGCCTGAGCAGCACTCGAAGGGCGGCGACGGCGCTGCTCGTCGAGCTGAGCGCCACGCTTGACGAGGTTGCGTCCGCGCTGGAGCGGCGCGATGAAGAAGCGGCTGAACAAGCTCTCGAGCACGCCCGCGGCCTGGATTCGTTCGTCGCCCGGCTGCGTGACGAGAGCGACCTCGCGCACGAGGCGGTTATTCTGGCGCCGATCGACCGCCAGAGACGGCTTCTCCTCGACCGGTACAGAGCAGCAGCGCCGAAGCTGGAGCTCGCGGTCCGCAACGTGCGCGTCCTCGCTCGAGCTGGCGTACGCGCGATCGAGCTCGACCCCTCAACGGGGGAGCAGCTGTCGTACGCGGTTCGTCAGGTCGCATCCGCGGGACCGGCCTTAGCGCGGACCATCGAAGTCGGCGATCGCCAGGGCACCGTAAGCCAGGAACTGGTAGACGCCGCGCATCGCGCTAGCGCCGTGGCCGAGGGAGGAACCAGCGTGGCCGGCCGTGCGCTCGTTGCACAGGTCCGCTCCACGGCCGTCGACCTCCTCCAGGCCGGTGGGGTCGAACGCGCCGAAGCAGTCGAACGAGTGCGGTGTTCACCGCGCCGATAGAAGATGTCAGCTACGGGAGCAAGCACTCATCTCCAACCAGCGCCGCCCTGGCCTCTACTCGGTACTGCTCGAACGCGATGCTGCCCCGGACTTCCCGTCCTTGGCGGATGCCGGGATCATGACCGAGCCTTGCCATCGGCCGGATACACGCGATGAGTGCCCAGCGGCGACGAGCGCCTCCATTTCACCCTCCAGCCGAGAGCTCACCGCGTCCGGATTGCGCCCGGGCAGATGCGGCGGCGTGGCGCCGGCGCACGAACCAGCGGCCTGAGCGCCCGAGGAGTGCTTCACATCTCCGAAGGGGCCTGCAAACCTCGGCCACCGCAGGAGCTGGGAAGCGCCTCGCTGTCCGCGCTGAATGACACATGTAAGGACTCGAGGTTGCGGTGATCGTCAGTCCGCGGGCAACTCTGGAAGCGCGAGGGCGTCGGCCACGGCCCGGTAGACCTTGCGGTTGAAGATCAGGCCGACGTGGCTGCCGGTCACCTCGACGCAATCGGCGTGCGGGATCACCTGGCACTGCCAGTGAACCACGCCGTCCCCCTTTGAGTAGATGCTGGTGAGCCGCACCCGGTCAAAGGGGAACAGCCGCGCGTAATCGTGGCTGAACGGGCAGCCGCAGTGGGGGGAGAGGCACGCGTCTCGGCGCGCGCGCCCGCTGGCGTGGACCGCGCGGCGGGCGACGGTGACGGCGAGTAGGGTGGGTCTGCTGGCGCCGAACATGCCCTGGAGGTCGGCTCCGGTCGAGATGGCGTGGGAGATCCGGTCGGGGCGGCGGGCGGCGAGCGCGCGTGCGAAGTGGCCACCGCGGCTGTGCCCGATCAGCGCGACGCGGCGTCCATGTGAGCGCCACAGCTCGTCGACCGTGCGCTCGACGCGGTCAAGTGCACGGTCAGAGCAATCGGAGTTGGTGACAAAGCCGACGAAGCGGGGGCGATATCCGAGCCGTCGCAACCACGCGGCCATGACCAGCAGTGTCTGATCGCCGCCGCCAAAGCCCGGCATCAGGACGACCGGCCGGCCGTCGCCGTGTGGGACGCCGACCCCGCGCCACACCGGGTCGGCGAGCAGGCGCGCCAGCTCGAGGCACCAGCGGGTTTCGGCCAGCGGCCGCCCCCACCAGCGGCCGCGGACCGGATCGGCTCCGAAGACGAACCGCTCATGGTCCGCGTCCGCGGCGTCGGGGCTACCGATTGGAGGCACGGGCACGGGCGCGGGCGCGCGGTCAGCTGGCATGTACGTAGCTGCCCGGGGCCTTGGCCGTCGCCTTGTGCTTCCGGCTCCCCAGCGTTTTCGGCGCCGGCTTCAGTTCGCCGGCGCGCTGGGTCAGCCAGTCGCGGTAGTCGGGCCACCAGCTGCCGCGTCGGATGTCGGCGTTCGCGACCCATGTGTCGGGCTCATCCGTCGGGTCGTCGGTGACGCGGTAGCTGGCGCGGGTTTCGGATCCCGCCCGCGCCGGCGGGTTGACCAGCGCCTGGATGTGGCCGCTGGTCGAGAGCACGAAGCGTTTGGTGCCGCCGAGCAGCTGCGCGCTGCGCTGCGCGTTCTCCCATGGGACGATGTGATCATTGAGGCCCGCGACCGCGTAGCTGTCGAGTGTGATCGTGCCCAGATCAATCGGCGTGCCCAGCACCTCGATCGCTCCCGGGTGCGTGAGCGCGTTGTCGAGCGCGGTCCGGATGAAGTCGCGGTGCAGGCCGGCCGCGAGCCGGACGCTGTCCTGGTTCCAGTACAGAATGTCGAATGCGGGCGGGTCCTTGCCAAGCAGGTAGTTGTTGACGACGTAGTTCCAGATCAGGTCGTTTGGACGCAGCCACGCGAACACGCCCGCGAGCGCGCGACCGTCGATGTAGCCCTTGCGAGCGGACTCGGCCACGGCCGCGGCGGCGAGCTCCTTGCTCGCGAGTGCCCCCGCGGTGCCCATCCGCGCCTGGTCAAGCGCGCACACCATCATCGTCAGCGTCCCGAACTTGTCCTGCTCGCCGATCGCGGCGAGATGGCCCAGTGCGCAAGCGGTGATGATTCCACCGGAGCAGGCTGCGTTCACGTTCACGGCGGGTTGGCCGGTGATCTCGGCCACCGCGTCGCGCGCCTCGAGCACCGCTCGTGCGTAGGTGTCGAGGTCGAAATGGCCCTGCGCGGCGTCGGGGTTGCGCCATGAGATGGTGAACACCTGCTGGCGTTCGCCGAGTAGCCACTCCACCATGCTGCGCCCCGGCGAGATGTCGAGGATGTAGTACTTGTTGATCGTCGGTGGGACGAACAGCAGCGGTACTTCGTGAACCTCCTGTGTCGCCGGCCGGTACTGGATCAGCTCGAACACGTCCGTTCGCAGCACCACCGACCCGGGCGTGACGGCGAGATTGCCGCCGACCTCGAACTTCGTCACGTCGACGCTGGCGGGCAGGTGCGGTGGGCGGGTCATGTCGCGCACGAAGCGTCTTCCGCCGCGGACGAGGTTCGCTCCGCCGGCGTCGATACTCTCTTTGAGCACCGCCGGGTTCGACCATGGGAAGTTCGTCGGCGCCAGCGCGTCGAGCACGTTGCTCGCCGCGAACCGCGCTTGGCGCTCGGTGCGCCAGTCGAGCCCCGCGTCGGAGATCAGGCGGTCGGCGCCCTCACACGTGGCGAGGTAGCTCTGCATCACCCGCCGCAGCAGCCAGTTGTCCTGCCACGCCCGCTCGCCGAATCGGCGATCGCCCTTGCTCGGCCGAGCCTCCGAGCGCCCGGTCGCCACCCGCGCCAGCTCGACGCCGAAGCGACCCGCATCGCTCGCGGCCCGTCGCGGATGGCGCGCCAATCCCGCGATCGTGCGACCGGCCGCCCGCGGCTTGACGAACCTGCCGACGCCGCCGCTCTCGAGCACCGCATCGCTCAGCATGACGTCGAGGCCCGACCGAGCGGCGAGCCTCAGACCGGGCTCCGAAGGCGAGACCCGGTCCTTCGGTTGTGAATTCGTCTCGACGCTCATGGGACGAGCCGGCCGTGGACGATCAGCTCGCTCGGGGTGGGGATCATGCCCAGCATCCCGTGGCTCATGCCGAGCTTGCGGTGATCGGCGTTCGTTCTGGCGTCGACTTCGAGCTCATCACCAACGCGCCGCACGCGCGCGTCGAGTTCGAGCGGGATGCTCTGTCCCGCCGCGTGAAGCCGACCGCGGACATGAAGCCGCTCGCCTTCCAGCGTGGCGCTGTCAGACACAAAGCGGACCGTTGGGTGGTTGATGACGTCGAAGAAGTCGGCCGAGCGCAGGTGCCTGTCGCGGAAGCCGAGGTTCGTGTTGATGCTGCCCGCGTCGATCGTCAACTCGATCGCGGGGTTCTGCTGTAGGTCGAGCGTGCCTTCGTAACGCTCGAAGCGGCCTTCGACGGTCGCCTTTCCCCAAAGAGTTTGCGCGTGGAATTCGACGCGCGAGCGGGTGGGATCGATCCGCCAGTGTTCTGGCGGGACGCTCTGGGTATCGGGGGGCCGGGTGAGGGTGTCGGTGTTCATTGGTGTCTCCTTGATCGAGTGCTCAGTTGGTCAGCTTCCACGTCCACGCGTACTGGGAGAGCGCCTCACGGACGTCGTCGTCGTGGGGGGAGTGCGGGACGTGGATCTCGGGGGCGGCGTCGATCAGGACGGCGCGCAACCGGTCGGCCAGCCCGGTCTCGGCGAGCGCGTCGCGCGCGGCCTGCTCGGCGGCTCGGCGGCGTAGCTCCGGCTTGTAGGGCTTGCCGACCGACGTCAGCGGGATCTCCTCGACGATCTCGACGTGCTTGGGTGCGGCGGCGCGTTCTGGCACGTGGTCGGCCGCCCAGGATTCGAGCTCATCGGAGGTGCGCTCGGTTCGCGTCGCGAGGGTGACGAACGCGACGGGCACCTCGCCGGCGTGTGGGTCGGGCCGGCCGACGGCGGCGGCGGCCGTGACGTCGGGGTGCGCGAGCAGCGCGTCCTCGATCGTCGCGGGGTCGATGTTGTGCCCGCCGCGGATGATTAGATCCTTGGCGCGGCCGGCGAGGCGGATGAACCCGTCGCCGTCGACGGACGCGAGGTCGCCGGTGTCAAGCCAGCCGTCCTTGACCTTCCCGCCGGCGCGCACGTCGCGCCGGGAGCCAGTGTCGACGAGGTAGCCGGGGAAGATGTTCGGGCCGCGCAGGACGAGCGTCCCGACCTCGTTCTCGGGCAGAAACGTCCAGTTGCCGTTCGCTTCGTCGATCTTGACGGTGCGCGCTTCCTGGTAGGGAAGACGCTGCCCGACCGTGCCCGATCGGGTCGCGCCGGGCCAGCTGACCGCGCTGACGCACGTGCCCTCCGTCAGACCGTAGCCCTCGCAGAGAGCGACCCCGGTCCGGGCTTCGAACGCGTCGCGCACTGCTGGCGGAAGCGGTGCGGCACCGACGATCGGCAGCTTCAGGCTGGAGATGTCGGCGTCGACGGGAATCTGCGCGAGCACCGAGTAGACCGTCGGGACCGCGGACATCGCGGCGATCCGGTAGCGCTCGACGATCTTCCAGAAGTTCTCGAACAGCGCGAGGTCGCGGTAGCCGAGCGGACCGCCCCAGACGACGTGCTGGCCCTTGAGCAGCGGCCCCAGCACCGTCACCACGAGCGCGTTGGTGTGAAACAGCGGCAGCGCGGCGAAGATCACGCTGCTCTCGTCGAGCACGTTGCTGGCGCGGATCATCCAGGCGTTGGACACCTCGTTTGCATGCGTGCGCGCGGCGAGCTTCGGCGTGCCGGTCGTGCCGCCGGTATGCAGGTAGCTGGCGATGTCGTCCGGCGCCGGCGGAGCTCCGGGCAGCCCTGCTTCCTCAGCGTCCGCCATCCGCTCGTGCAGGTAGGCGACCTCGGCGCCGTCGAGCGGCTCGAGCGCGGGCGGCTTGCCCGAGGCTGCCGTCGGGCGCAGCGCCAGCAGCGCGTGCGCGCCGGTGCTCTGCGCGATTGCTCGGGCATGGGCCCACACGCCCTCGTCGAGCTCGGGTCCCGAGGCGACGATCACCCTCGCGCCGGACATGCGCACGAGTGCGATGGCATGCTCAGGCGCCAGGCCGGGATTGATCGGGGCGTAGATGCCGATCGCCTCTGCGGCAAGCAGCAGCGGCAGCAGCTCCGCGCAGTTGACCGAGACGACCGCGACCGCGTCACCCCGCTTCACGCCGAGCTCGGCCAGCACGGCCGCGGCCCGGTGCACGTCGCCAGCGAGCTCCGCGAACGTCCGGACGAGTGGCGTGTGGAAGCGCGCGGCGTCAGGCAGCACCGACACGGCCGGGCGATCGGGCCACAGCTCAGCCGCCCTCCTCACGAGCTCGTAGGTGCTCGCGGGCAGGCCGCGATCGCTCAGCGCAACGCGCTCGATCGCGGCCAGCTGCGAAGGTCCGCTGAACGATGGCCAGAGCCGATCGGTTGTTGCAGCGGCACTCATCGGCGCGTCTCCGCCCGTCCGCTCGGTGAGGGGATGTAACTCGCGGCCGTCACTCGCTCGATCGTGATCGCGAGCAGCACGCGGCCGACGTCAGCCAGCGCTTCGTCGCTCATCGGGTCGGGCGGCTCGGCGGCGTTGGAGATGCGCTGCATGATCGTGGCGGTCGCCGCGCCGATGTCGTTGGTGAGGATCTCGGCGGGGCCCGAGAACGTCGCCGATGGATATGGCGGCTCGTGGCCCATCACGCACAGAGACGCCCACCCGGTCCGCGTCACGTCCCGGGCCTTGAGGCGGTCCGCGAGCGTTGAGCTCAGCAGCCGCTCGCCGTCGCGCGCGAAATACACCAGCGACTGACGGGGTCGGCCGTCGGGAACGACTGTCGCGAGGACACCAACCCGGTTGGCGTCGAGGAACTCGCGTAGCTCTTCGGTCAGTGCGCGCATTGCGGCGCCTCCTCGCTCTCCGGCACGACGAACCCGTCGGGCTCCTCTACGACGGTGTTGCGCAGCTCGCCGATCCCGTCGATCTCGATCCTCACGACGTCGCCGACTTTCAGCAGTCCTTCGGGGAAAGGCTGTCGCACGGCGCCGATTCCGGCCGGCGTGCCGGTGGCGATCACGTCGCCCGGTTCAAGCGTGAACGCTTGAGAGAGATGCGCGACCTGCTGGTAGCAGTTGTAGATCATCTCGCCCGTGTTGCTGTCCTGGCGAAGGTCGTCGTTGACGTAGGTCCTGAGCTGCAGGTCGTGGGGGTCGCCGAGCTCGTCGCCCGTCACAAGCCAGGGGCCGAGCGGTCCGTGCGTGTCGAACGACTTGCCGATCGTCATCGTCGGCGTGCGCACCTGCCAGTCGCGCACGGAGACGTCGTTGGTGATCGTGTAGCCGGCGATCACCTCGTGGGCGCGGTCCTCCGGCACGTGGCGGCAGCGCGTCCCGATCACGACCGCCAGCTCGCCCTCGTAGTCGAGCAGGTTCGAGACGCGCGGCATGTGCACGTCGTCGTCGGGACCGATCACGCAGGTGATCTGCTTGTTGAAGAACACCGGGTACTCGGGCGCCTCCATGCCCGACTCGGAGATGTGATCGGCGTAGTTGAGGCCGATCGCCAGGAACTTGCGCGGCAGCGCGGGAGCGAGCAGCCGGACCTCTTCCAGCGGATGGCGCTCGTCCGCGTCATCCCGATCGACGACATATCCGTCGTCGATCACCCCATGGCGCGGTCCCGCGCCCGCGTCGAAGCGACAGAGCCTCATGACTTCATCTCCGGGATCTCGACCGGCGCCTGCTCGGGTGCGTAGCCGCCGGACATCGCCTTGGCGTGGATCTCAGGGAAGCTCATGCCCTCCGCGTGGTCGGCGGCGATCCGGGCGGGGTCGACGAACACGCCGATCGGGTTGGCCTTGAACTCATCCGAGGTGCGCATCCACTCGGTCGACCTGTTCCAGTCGCCGAAGCAGTCGACCTGGAGCTCGACGTTGTTCCCATCGGGATCGGCGTAGTAGTAGGAGAGGGTCATCCCGTGGTCCAGGCACAGTGCGGGGGTGATCTCTGAATCCTTGAGGCGCAGGTAGCTCTCGTTCAGGTCCTCGAAGCTGGCGTATTCGAACGCCGAGTGGTGCATCCCGGTGCGGGTGTCCTTGTCCGGGTCCTCGACGAAGTTCGGGAATGCCAGTAGCGCGACCCGGTGATTGGCGCCGTCGTTGGACAGCCACGCGCCGACCTGGTCCTGGAAGATGACCTGGGCACCGACGAGCGTGCGGTAGAAGTCGATCATCTCCTGCAGGCGGGTTGTCTTGAGGTTGACGTGGTGGAAGGTTGGGTGGATCACGGTGGTGTCGCTCATGCGAGAGCTCCTGAGGTCGCGGGGGTCGAGGTGATGTTCAGTTGGGTTCGAAGGTCGTCCAGCAGGGCGGGGACAGCCTCTGGGGAGGCGGCACCGCCGAACACGTAGAAGTCGGGGCGGACGAGCACGGCGTGCGCGTTGTGCTGAGACAGCCACGCGGTGAGGCGCCCGTCGCCGTCGCGGACACCGTGGGAGGCAGCCGGGTCAAGCGAGGCGACCGTCGCCTCAAGGGTGTCGAGCCCGGCGGCGCGCAACGCTACGTCGCGCTCGGCGGCAGCCTGGGGGTCGAGCTGGCAGAGGACCTTGCCCAGCTCGATCGCGAGCCGGATCACGGCTTCGTTCTGCGGCTGTCGCTCGGCGTCGACGGTGTCCAGCAGCCGCTCGGGGGTGAGGCCGCGCAGCACGAGGTCGAGCTTCCAGGCAAGGTTCGCGGCGTCGCGCAGACCGGAGCACAATCCCTGACCGAGAAACGGCGGGGTCAGGTGGGCGGCGTCGCCGACCAACATCACGCGCCCCTTGCGCATCTGGTTGGCGAGCATCGAGCGGAACTCGTAGACGGTGCTGCGGGTCAGCGGCCCGTCGCTCGGCCGGTACCACGGCTCGAGCAGCGACCAGACACGATCGGGATCCTCGAAATCGGCCGCCAGCTCGTGGGGGCGCAGCATGAACTCCCAGCGCCGGTGCCGGGGGCCGCTCTGCACGTGGGTCGTCGGCCGGTCCGGATCGCACCACTGGCAGGCGATCGGCAGGTCGCCGAGTACGTCCATGTCCCGCGGCTCGGCGTCGACGACGAGCCAGCGCTCTTGGAAGCCAAGGTCGCGGCGGGTGATCCCGCTCGCCTCGCGCACAAACGAGTTCGCACCGTCGGCACCGATGACCCACTTCGCGTACACGGTTCGCCGATCGCCGGTGAGCGCGAGCCCGCCGAACGCGTCATCGACCCGTCGGACCGTGAGCTCTACTCCTGTGCCCGTGTCGAGGAGTTCCTCGGCGACCCAGCCACGTTCGACGCGCACGCGCGGCTGGGCGCAGCCGAGCGGGTCGAGCGCGGCCTCCAGCTCGGGCTGGAAGAACATGTAGTCCGAGTCCCAGCCCGAGGGAGCGAGACCCTCAACGTCGAAGCGCAGCAGCAGCTTGCCGTCGGCCCCGAACCACTGGTAGTCGTGCACCGGGATCATCTCCTCAGCGAGCGCCTCGGCGAGCCCGAGTGACTGCAGCAGCCGCATGATCTCGTGATCGAGGTGAACCGCGCGCGGCAGGCGGTAGATGTCGGTGAAGCGCTCGAACACCGCCACCCGGTGACCGGCTCGACCGAGCAGCGCCGCCAGCGCCTGCCCCACCGGCCCGTAGCCGACAATCGCCACGTCAGCGTCGATCCGTGGCTCTGCGCTATCGCCACGAGTCCTCATCACGCGATCGCTCCTGCCGGAACCGGCGCGCCGATCGGGCGGGCGAGGATCTGGCTCAGCGCGCGGGCGAGCGCGCTCCGCGGGTCTTGCGCCGACGTCGCCTGTCGCCAGGCGATGAAGCGGTCGGGTCGAACGAGGATTGCGCCGTCGCTTTGGATCTCGCGCTGGCGCAGCCACGCGCAGCGCGGGTCGTAGACGTCGCCGTCGAGATGGCCGATCCGCACCACGTCGAGAGGCAGGTTGGCCTCCGTGGCGAGCGCCTGCGCCGCTTCGCACCACGCTTCGCCGTCCTCGCCCGCGATCAGCAGGAACCGGCCCGGCGCCACGAGATCCTTGATCGGACGGCGGTTGCCGTCCTCGTCATCGATCCACGCGTGGGGAAGGGGCGACCCCGGCCGGGTCGACGGTTGATAGACGCGGATGTCATCGACCAGATCCGGCGCAGGGGTGCCGTCGGAGACGACCGCGGTCGATTCGTAGCTGTAGCCGTATTCGACGTTCAGCTCCGAGAACTCCATCGACTGCGCGCGCATCCCGCGCAGCACGGTGCAGCGGTGCTCAGCGTCTTCGGGCCGGCCGCTCCACACCCGGCGCAGCTGCTTCATGTTCTCCTCCGGGTGGTTCTCGGAGGAGACGCCAGTCGAGGCGCCGGTCTGGAAGTGGTTGATCGCATTCTCGAGCGAGCGCTGGCAGTTGCGCTGATCCACCGGCCGCCGCTCGGCCTCGTAGGTGTCGAGCAGCGCCGGCGATGCATGGCCGCCAAGGACGGCGGCGAGCTTCCAGCACAGGTTCTGCGCGTCGTGGATCGCGCTTGTCAGCCCAAGGCCACCGGTCGGCGGGTGGCGATGTGCCGCGTCTCCCACCAGGAACACGCGCCCGGCGCGGAACGCAAAGGCGATCACCGCCTCGACCGACCACCGCGTGACCCTGTGGATCTCCATCGGCAGATCCCCGATGCCGAGCGCCGTGCGGGCGTCGGCCTCGACCTGTGCGTCGGTCTCTGCGCAGTCGACGGGGTAGTTCAGGTGGATCACCCACTCCTCTGAGTCCGGACCCCAGCGCTCGGGTCCCATCGGGACCATCACCACCAGCACGCCGCTCTGCGGCGAGTAGATCCAACGGATCAGCACGTCTGGATCCGTCGCCCATGGCGAGAAGTCCGCGGAGACGTGGAGCGTCGCCGTCTGCGTCACCACCCCGAGCCCCTCGTATGTGACGCCGATGAGCCCGGCCACGCGCCGTCCTCCGTCGGCGCCGAGCAGGTAGTCGCTCTTCACCACGTATTCGCGGCCGGAGGCGGTCTCGCGAATCAACGCTCGTACGCCGTCCTCGTCCTGCTCGAGGTCGATCAGCTCGTGGCCGAAACGGATCCGCCCTGGGGAGAGCTCCTCAGCGCGTGCCTTGAGCACCGGCTCGAGCCGGATCTGAGGAAGGTTCAGCTGTCGCCACGGGCTCGCGGCACGCCAGAACTCATCCCCGCCACCAGCGCCCCAGGACTCCAGTCGAGCGAGCCGATGGCCGTAGTCGGCGTCCGGACCCGCGAAGCCCGCGTAGTAGGCCGTCGCCGCCATCTGCTCGGCCGGCGTGCTCCGCTGCGCGATCGCCTCAGCGGCCCCGACGTCATCCAGCACCTCCATCGCGCGCTGGTTGAGCACGTGCGCCTTGGGCAGATCCGACGTCGTCGCGCGGGCGCTGACGAGCAGGTGCTCGACCCCCTGGCGGGCCAGGAGCATCGATGCGGTCAGTCCCGCGCCACCGCCCCCCACGATCAAGACCGGCACGTTCTCGTCAGCTGCTGTGAATTGCATCGTGTCCCTCTGCTGCTCGCCAATAGAATTGGAGTGCAAGATACAAAACATGTATTGGAGTGTCAACTCCAATTGATTCGATATGCTGCCGGGTATGGCAACCCCTGCCGAGGTACGGCCGAACCGTCGTGGGATGAGGTCCCGCGAGCTCGTGCTCGACGCCGCCGAGCGCGTAATGGCAGAGCACGGATTCGAGGCGGCGACCCTCGCCCGCGTGGTCGAGGAAGCCGGGATCCCGCTGAGCTCGGTCTACCACTACTACGGCTCCAAGGACGGAATCCTGCTCGCGGTCATGGAACGCGGCGCACAACGCTTCTTCGACGATCTGCCGATCCCGAACCGGCGGCTCGGACGTCCCGCAACCCACTTGGCCGCAGTCCTCTCGACGACGGCCCGAACGCTCGAGCGCCATCCCAACTTCCTGCGCCTGCTGATCGTCTTCGCCGTCCAGCCGCCCGCGCGCGCCGGCGGTGAGATCGAGGCTGTCGTGACACGCGTACGCCGGCTCGGGCTCGACCGCCTCCGTGAGCAGATCGCGCTCGCGTTCGGCGACGACCCCGACAGCCCCGTGACCGTCCGGCTCGCGCGGATCGCGCTCGCCGCGATCGACGGCGCGTTCATCGCGTCTCAGGCCGACCCCGCAGTCACGCTCGAGGACTTGCTCGAGCCGCTCGTGCCCGCGATCGTCGGCGCGCACCGCGCGCTGCTGGCCAAAGCGCGCTGAGCAAGCTGCAGTTCCATCATCCATGCCGCAGACGGTGAAGCCCGGGTGGGTGAGCGGTCATCACACGTTCTGTGTGATTTCGCGATTCGCGTGAGCTACACGATGCAGCGCGGGCGCTCGACGCAGCAGCCTCGGGTCACTTCGCCTCGGCGCGGAGGAACCTTTCCCATCGGTCCGAAACGAGACGAGCCGCCTCACGCCAAGTCTCGAGCGCCTCGAGCCGAAGGCGTGACTGGTCTGACTTGATGAACATGTGGCTCTCTCCTTATCTCGTAGAGGTGTTGAACGCTCAGCAGGATCGCGTCGCGTCGGCCACAGCCACCTTGATAGCTGTTGTCCGCGTCGTCAGCGTTGCGCCGAGCCAGGTGGCTGGTCATCACGCGGTCCAGGTGATTCATGCTGCGCGCGATCGACGATCGGCGAGCCGGAGGTGCTGTCGGGTAGGGTCCCGGCTCCGGCCGACTGGTGGACGGCCTCGGTCAGCGCCAGCGTACGTCGCGACAACCTCAGCAGCTCCTCGTTCTGCGCATGGTCCTCCTCGGCGAAGCCGGCGTAGCTACGGACCTCCTTCGTGAGCGCGAGGATCTGGTGCGAGAGCTCGAGCAGCTGCTTGTTCTGCTCCGCCTCCTCCTGGACCGTCACCCATTGCTGGTCGGCGATGACCTGACGCTTGGCGTCGGCGCGGTTCTGGCTGATCAGCACGAAGGTTGAGAGGAAGATCGCCTCCAGCGACACGATCATCGTCAGGAGACCGAATGGGTACTTCTCGACGCCGAACCCGATCCAGCAGCCGAACCACAAGACATGGATGTAAACGAACATCATGGAGCCCGCGAATGCGGTGACGGCGTCCGAGAGCCGATTCTGGGCGTACGCGGCCCGCTTCTCCGCGTGCTTCAGTAACAGCGGATTGGCAGGCTTGGGGATCGGCAGCGGCACGACCCATCTGTGGAGCAAGCCGGGCTTTTGAGGATGGCCGTCGAGCGGGGTTTGGCTCTTCACTGGCTGGCTGGTCATTGGCAGATCATTCCTCCCGTGGGCACAGGCGTCGATCAGCTCGGGCGTAACCGAGCCACTTCGCGTAGCTGATGCGGCGATCAGCTGATGGGGGCGCTGATGACCTTGATCTCGTTCGTGATGCCGCCGACGCCCGCGAGTCGTGAGACCGCCGCGAACGCGGCGTCGTTCTCCTCCTGGTGCCTGACGTTGCCTTTGAGGGTCAGCCAGGCGCTCGTCACGTGGACGTCGATGTGATCGGCCGGAACGTCTTCGCTCGAGATCAGCGCTTGCAGCGCACTGCCTCGGATCTCGCCATCGCTCCAGCGATCGCGCGGATCAAGCGAGAGTTCGTTGTCGAGCCGTCGCACGCCGCTTGCCGATCTCGCAATCTCGGCAGCGGCGCGAAGCTGGTGCAGACTGCCGACGGTGCCGCGGAGGGTCACGGTACCCCATGCTCCGCGACCGCGATCTCCGCGGGGTGGGGGATCAGATCGTCGCGGTCGTACGCGGCTCGGATCTCATCGATGATTGTGCTGTCAGTAGTCATTGAGACGCTCCTCGTATTGTTGATATCTCAGCGTCAGCATGAGCACGAGCGAGGTGAGCCGTCGTCACGCGAATTGGGTGATCGACTGCCGGTCCTGGGCCGTGTGCGATGGGCGTCATCGACCAGGCTCCTCGACCGGGCGTACTTGCCGGTCCAAGGGGCCGCGGTCCGGCGCGCGTCCAGACGCCGCCAGAGAGCAAGGGGATTTCAGGGACGTTGCAAGGACCATGCCGGCCTCTGCCGCGTCACGGTGACTGTGGACGTTCCAGCGTGCCGACGTAGTAGCCCATCACGAGGACCGCCCCGGGCGGCGAGTGGCCGAAGGCGTGGAACGACGCCCACAGCACGGCGATGTCGAAGCCCCAGTACGCGAGCGCACCTAGCACTGCCCGATCCCGACGTCTGACCATGCCGATCGCCGCCAGCAGCCCGGCATGAATCGACCGCGGCAGCGCGGCAGCGCGGCAGCGCGTCGCCACCGCGCAGACATGCGCTCGCTGGCGCGCTCCGCGCGGCGCTTCAGAAATCTCTCTGCGGGCTCATCGACGAACAGCATCGACAGCACGATCACGATCACGCACGTGGCGGAGATCGCAGGCACCAGCGTCATCCTCCCAGCGACTGTGATCTGATAGCTCGCCCTCCAGTCGATCCGGTTCCTCGCGGTGCTGAAAGCGCCCCGGAACAGGACGATCATCCCCACGAACGAAAGCGCCTCCAGGACGACGCCGAGCGCGAGCCACCAGACATCACCCCTGCGCAGCAGTCTGAGCGTCGGCCCGAGCCTGGCGAGTCGCGGCAGAACGTAGTACACGAAACCTGCTGCAACGACGGCGCCGATGGTTGCGCTGATCGCGCGCCTGTGTCTCGCCCAAAACGAGCGCGAGCGGCGCGAGGCCGATTCGCCGGCGTCGGAGCTCGCACTCGCCGGATACGTCGGCAGGGATTCGGCGGACACGCTCATCCGAGGGCCGCGTCCTGAAGCTCGTGCATGGCGCCGATGTTCGTTGCGTGTGGGGTGAGCAGTCGTCACGCGGTTCGCGTGATCCGCCGCGCTTCGGACGCACTACTTCCGGCTCAACGAGAAATCCACAAGATCGGCGTCATGTCAATCATTCAACCGAGTGACGACCGCTCACCCGCGTGAGCGCAGCGTCGGTGCGAGCAGTCCGAGCTCGCGCGCTCGTTCTACTGCGGTATTGCGGTCGTGGGCATCCAGCTTGAGGTAGATGTGGCGAAGGTGCGTGCGGACGGTGTTGCCCGAGACGCAGAGCTCGGCGGCGATCTCCGGCGCCTTCAGGTTGCTCGGCAGGTAGCGAAGCACCCGCAGCTCCGCTTCGCTGAGGTCCTCGATCAGTTGAGCGGGCTCGCCGCGCGGCACCGGTGAGGAGCCCGCGAGCACGGCGAGGATCGTTCTCAAGAGCGTCGCGTGCGCGGTGCGGTACCTGGGCAGGCGTTCGAGCAGATCCCGTACGGGAGCGAGGACGAAGGGCAGGACGACGCCCTCCGGCTCGGCGAGCTCGAGCGCTCGCTCGAGCGACTCCTCAGCAGCACGCCATTCGCCGAGCTGCTCCCGGGCCGTAGCGTCGAGCACCTGAGCCTCCGCGAGCACGTGTGGGGGATCCGCTGGCCCGGAGGGCGAATCGATCACCGGCGCGAGCGCATCGACGGCCTGCTCGAGGGCGCCCTCGGCGATCCGGATGACGGCAGCGGTCACGCGCATGCGCGTGTCCTCGCGCGTTTCGGCGCTGATCTCCGCGAAAGCGGCAGCCGCAGCAGCGACGTCCCCCATGCGTGCCTGCGCCTGCAGCAGGCGTGCGCGCGTCGGCAATGCGAACGGATGCTCGTCGGCGAGCAGCGCCTGCATCCGTTCGGCGGCCCGGAGTGCCGCCACGGCCGCGTCCGGCCGCGACTGCGCCAGGCGCAGGAGGCCTCGTGCATGGTGGAGGACCAGCTCGGTCCCCGGCTCACCTTCCGGCTGCAGCACGAGCGCGGCGTGCTCCATCAGTAGTTCGGCCTCGTCGAATCGCCCGAGCCACACGAGCGCCATCGCGCCGGTCGCGAGCGCCGTGACGAGAGCCGGATCGTCGCTCCAGCCGCGGGCATCGGCAATCTTGACCGCCTCCTCGCTTAGCTGCAAACCGGTCGAGAACGAGAGTCCCGTCCACGGGCCCATGATGCCGAGGTGGCCGAGGCAGGCGATCTCGAGCCAGGGCCGTCCGGCCCGGCGGGAGAGCGCCAGCGCCTGCTGGAGATCGCGCTGAGCGTCATCGAGGCGCCCCGACCACAGTTCGGCAACCCCTAGGTTCAGCAGCGCACGAATCGCTCCGGATCGGGATGGTGAGCGAGCGAGATTGCTGCCAGGCGCAGCCCCGCAACCCATCCCTCCGTACGCTCGTGCAACAACGCAATCCCCGCCTCGGAGAGCCTGATCCCAGCCGCCTGAAGCAGCTCCCTGGTCTCCTCGAGCGAGAACCGCAGATCGGGGGCGCGGACCTCCGTGAGATCGCCTGCCAAGCGGAGGCGATGCAGACCAAGCCGAGGGTCCTCGCGCGTCGTCAGGACGACCAGGAGCTTCAGCGGAAGCCGCGCCAACAACTCGGTGAGCCATGCGAACGCGTCGTCCGAGCGCAGCTCATGAAGATCGTCGACGACCAGCACCGCAGGCTCGTCGAGCGCTCCGAGCTCGGTCAGCAACCGCTCGACGAGCAACTCGCCGCGGAACGTGGGTGAGGGAGCCGCCCGGGCGACCGATCCGGTCACAGCCGCGAGCGCGTCAAGCACAGAGAGCCAGAAACGCTGTCCATCGCGCTCCGCCCGCTCGACCGACACCCACGCCGCCCGATCGTCGAGGCGGGTCGCGCCCAGCCAGGCGCGCACGAGCTCGGACTTCCCGCTGCCGGCGGCCGCACACACCAGCACCACGGACCCCCCGCGCGCAGCCGACAGCCGCTTGAACAGCGCAGGCCGCCGCACGAGACCGCGACCGTCAATGGGACGTTCGACGCCCGCCCGCTGCGCTAGCAAAGGTCCCTCGATCATGGCTCGTGCTGACCCATTGCCGCGTTGAATCTAACCCGCTGACGAGCATGCCATACAACAGCTCGTCAAACGTCCGTGGAAACCACGGTCGGCCGCTATGTGAGCCACTGCAGATCACCCGGGCTGCGTGACGACGCCTCACCCCCCTCGCGGGGAGCCTGTGCGTCGATGACCTCTCCTCGGTCAACCCCCGGACGGCACCGGCCCCTCATTGGCCGGTCCCGTCCGGCCGGGTTGGCCGGCCCGTGGCCGGTCCCGAGGCCGATTGGGGCCGGCGTGGACGGGACGGCGTCCGGCCGCGACGCCGCCGCCCTCGGCGCGTTGCTTGCGGAGGAGATGGACGCCGAGCTGCTGTCGATCACCGTTCACGAAGAACCGGTGATGCAGGGCCTCTTGCCGCGCGGGATGTCCTGGTCGACGCTCGAGAAGGAAGCCCCGGGGCTCCGGCTGGGCGACGCAGGTCTCACCGCTCGGCTCGAGCTTCGGACCCAGCCGGGTGCGTGTTGGCCTCAGCGCTCGCCGGCAGGCATGCCACGCGCGGCACCACGAGCAGCGGGGGGGGGGGGGGCTGTAGTCACGTGCTTCAGGTGATCCGGAGCGACCACACAGCGTCGCTGTAAATCACCAAAACAGGGTGACGACCAGTCACCCCCGCGGTGCCGATCCTGATGGACGGCGGTCCGGTTATGGACGAGCTTCGAACAATCGACGACCTGGATGTGGAAGGCGAGCGCGTATTGCTCCGCGCCGACCTCGACGTGCCGGTTGCCAAGACCTCCGCCGATGGTTCACCGCGCGTTACCGACGCCTCGCGAATCCACGCAGCGCTGGTGACGGTGGAGGAGTTGCAAAGACGGGGAGCCCGGATCGTGCTCCTGTCGCATCTCGGCAGTCCACAGGGTGTGGATCCATCGCTGTCGATGCGGCCGATCGCGGCGCGTCTGGAAGGTCTCACGGGGGTACGTGTGCCGCTCGCACCGGGTGTCGTGGGACCCGACGTTCGCGCACTCACCGACCGGCTTCTCCCCGGCGAGTTGCTGATGCTGGAGAACGTCCGGTTCGAGCACGGCGAACGACGCAACGACGAGGCGTTTGCGGCCGCGCTGGCAGTGCTCGCGGACGCGTACGTGGGGGACGACTTCCGCACCGCGCGCCGCTCGTGCGCTAGCACCGACGCGATTGCCCGCAGACTACCGGCCGCCGCAGGGCGCCTGATCGAGCGCGAGGTCGGAGCGCTCAGCGCGCTGGTCGAGCAACCGCAACAGCCTCTCGTGGTCATCGTCGCTGGCGCGCAGCTGCGCGAGAAGATCGGTGTGATCCAGCGCTTTCTCACGCTGGCCGACGTCGTCTGCCTCGGCGGCGCGATCAGCCTGCCCTTCCTCGCTGCTCAGGACCCCAGCGGCTGCGGCGTACCGTGCGCTGCGGAAGACGTCGAATTCGCACGCCTTGCAATCGCAGCCGCGGCCGCGGCCGGGTGCCGGCTCGAGCTGCCAGATGATCTCGTGCTGGCGCCGGTCCGCGATCAGCGCGCCCACATCCGTACGTTGAGTCTGGATGGCGCCGGGGTGCCTGCTGGTTGGAGCCCCCTTGACATCGGTCCGCGCACCGCGGAGCGGTATGCCGCAGAGGCTGCAGCTGCCGCCACGGTCTTCTGGACCGGGACGATGAGTCGGTTGGAGTTCCCGCCTTTGACCGCAGGCACGGATCGGATCGCGAGCGCGGTGGCGAGTGCGTCGGCGATGACCGTGGTCGCAGGGGCCCAGACGATCAGGGCTCTGCAGTCGCTGAGTCTGCGGGACCACGTCAGTCACGTTTCCACGGGCGGAGCGGCCACGCTGCAGTTCCTCGAGGCTCGCGATCTACCCGGCGTCCGGGCCCTCACGCAGTCGTCCACCGCTGACCCCATCGGCAGCACGTCGGGCTCGCAATCACGCAAACGGGATGACGCAGCCTCATCCACGAAGATGTCAGCGTTGTGGAGATGAGAATTCAATCCCGCAGCTCCGCTGCCATGACCCGAAAGGGGACGATATGTGCCGCGAGATGATCACGATGCCCCTGCGGATCGTCGCGTCCACGACCTGACTGGGTGTCCGTCTGACCGAAGATGTGGTTGGCGTGGCCCTGAGTGTCACGCGGCGGCTGATCGAGGCAGCGGTGCCGCGCGAGCCTCGGCGTGCGGCTCCCAGCGGCAGGGGCGAGACCGGCGGTGTAAGGGTCGGCGTCATCATCGCCTCGCCACCATCGACCTCCGGGACAACGCCGGATCGACCGCCCGCGGATGCGGCTCCTGACGCGGCCCGCGCCGCCCGGCCGCCGTGTCAACGTGGGCGATCGCGAGCCGGTAACGATCAGGGCGCGTGACCAGGAGCGGGCTCAGCATCGGCTCGCGCTGGAGTTCGGCTCGCGGGAAGAGTTCGAGGACGCTCGGTTCGGGTATCGCAGGCTGTTCAGCGAACTGCTGGGACGTTTCTGCTCGTCCTCGCGGCCGCCGGCGGCGGGCTGCTTCACGCCAAAGGTCAGGTCACCCTGTCCGCGGCTGTCGTGGCGCCGGGCTTGACGGTGATGGCGATCGTCTTGTTCATGGGGGCGGTGTCCGGGGCCCATCTCAACCCGGTGGTCTCGATCGCCTTCGCGCTACGAGGCGACTTTCCCTGTACGCGCGTGCCGCGGTACGTGCTTGCGCAGCTTCTCGGAGCAGCCCTGGCGGCGGTGTTTCTCCTCGCCGTGTTCGGAAACGTCGGGCGTCTCGGCGCCAAGCTGCCCGGACCCGGCTATCACGCGTGGCAGGCGCTCGTGCTCGAGATCGCGCTCACCGGTGGACTGGTCAGCGTGATCCTCGGCACGGCTTCCCAGGCACAGAACGTTGGCTCAGTCGGTGCGCTCGGCGTGGGCGGGTACATCGCCCTGGCCGGACTGTGGGCCGCGCCTGTTAGCGGAACCTCGATGAACCCGGCCCGCTCGTTCGGCCCTGCGCTCGTGAGCGGCGACTGGAGCTCCTTCTGGGTGTACGTGGCTGGCCCGCTCATCGGCGCGATCATCGCCGTCGGTTGTGCGGCGATGCTCCGCGGGCGCGGTGGCGATCCGACAGCCCGAGTGGCGGCATCCGGGAAGCTTGGATCCGTACTTGGCGACCCTCGGACCTGAGCCGGTGCACGAGCTGCGCGGCGGCGTCCTACCGGACGCGGAACGCGTCCGCCGCGGAAGCACGGAGTCATCGGAGTGGCACACAACGGCAAGCCAGAGGCGCTCGAGGCGCTGAAGCTCGCAAGATCATCGGCGCGGGCATCCGGTGCGAAGCTGCGCGTGGAGGCGTCTCGTGCAGACCTGCTGCTGCTCGCGCGGTCCGAAGTCGTCGACCTGCTGGTGGTCGGGCCGCTCCGACCGGAACCCGCCGAAGCACGACGAACGGGTACGGGAGCAACAACACCAGCATCTCCTGAGGGTTGTCGCGCTCGCTCTTGGCAAGATGACGCCTCTCGGCGAAGTCATGCCTGACCGGTGAGGGGGATGGCGCGATGGTCGATGGCGGCGTGAACGGCGAGGTTCGCCCCCGCCATCAGCGTGATCGCCGCTGCCAGCTCGAGCGCCGCCAGACTTTCCGGGCCGTCCTCGAATCCGGCGCCCACCCGCTCGAGGCGCGGGTTCTTGCGGTGACGCAAGCCGCGCGGTGCGATCGCCAGCGGACACTCGAGGTGGTCGGTCAGCTCTGCCGCCGTTTCGCCGAGGCCCACGAGCTCCAGCCCATCTCGTCAGGCGCGGCAACCGGGAGGAGCCGCAGAGGTGATGGCGACAGCGTGCACCTCGGCTGGGTGAGCCGTCGTCACCCGCTCGGCGTGATCTCAGATATGTCGCTCGCGGCCTGCGCCGGTGCACTGCCGGTGCGGTCCTGACTTTGCTCTCGCAGATCCCGCACCACGATCTGGATCGCCGCCGCCACCGGAATCGCGAGCAGGGCCCCGATCACGCCACGGAGCGTCGCGCCGACCAGAACGGAGGTGAGCACAAGCATCCCGGACACCTGAACGGTGCGCCGGTACACGATCGGCGACAGAACGTTGTTCTCGATCTGCTGGTAGACGATCACGACGACGGCCCAGATGATCGTGTCGGTGGGGAAGCTGTAGAAGAGGGTCACGATCCCGACGATGACCGCGGCGATCGTGGCGCCGACGAGGGGGAGCAGGTCGAAGACGCCGACGATCACGGCCAACGGCGCAGCGAACGCGATGCCCATCGCCGTCAATGGCACGTAGGCCACAAGCCCGGCGATCACGCTGATCCCGATATTCCCGGCGACGTACCCGGATACCGAGTGGTAGATGTCGGTCCCGACGCGGCGCAGCCTCTCCTCCTGATCGGGGCCGCGGATCCGATAGAGGCGGTTTGTCAGTCGCGGGCCGTCGCGCAGGAAGAAGAACGCCAGCGCCAGGACGCTGACGAGCTTCGTGACAGCGGAGAAGGCCCCGACCGTCAGTGCGGACAGCTTTTTCGCGATGCTCGAGAGCCGAGTGGGGAGCTGGCGCGCCTCGCTCTCGAGCTTCGGGGTGATCTTGTACTTGTCGTCGTACTTGCGGAATGTCGCATTCTCCCGCAGCTTGCTGATGCCCGACGGCAATTGCCGGACGCCCGCTTGGATCTCGTTGACGATCGGGGGAACGGCAACTAGACCCAGGAACACCAGCGACGCGAACAGCGCGAGGTACGACGCGAGGATCGCGGGTACCCGCGGGACGCGCCGGCGAGTCAGGAACTCGACGAACGGCCCGAGCCAGAGCGCGACGAACACCGCCAGAACGACCAGCTCCACCACGCCTCGTACCAGGTAGAGCAGGTACAGCGCTGCCGCCGTCCCCGCGACGGACAAGGAAATCCGCACGACGGTGCGGGTCGACGGGCCATCGCCGCTGACTGAGCGAGTCTGGACAGGGGCCTCCGCTCCGTCCTCAAGCGCCTGAATGGACCAGTGATGATCGTTCATGGCTCTGTCTGCGCTCGTATCCGACCGGCCGCGATCGCGTCGAGCAGTGCGGCGTGGTCGCGTTCGTTCTGGTCCGCGTATGCCTCAGCGAATGCAGCGACCGAACGGTCGAAGACATCAGAGGAACCCAGGTAGCTCGCGATCGCGATCGCATCGCCTGAACGTGCGTGCGCTCTGGCGAGCGCCGACGCGCACAACTTCCCGTACAAGGTCATGTCGGCGGGCGCCATCGCGGAGACGTCGAAGGAGATCTTCGAGTCCCAGAGTTGACGGAGGTAGAGGTCGCGGAGCTTGAGGTCTTCCATCCCAGGCGGCTCGCGCAGCCAGCCGAGGAAGATGTCGCTTGCGGTCTGCATCAGCCGCTGGCCCTCGACCACCCGCTGCCCCTGGTTCGAGAACTCGGATCTGCCGGCGAATCGCTCCAGGACCGACCGTGGGGCTTCCTTCGCCTGGAGGAACAGCGCATCGCGCCCGTCGCGTCCGACGAGGAGGATCACCCAGCAGCGCGTTCCTACGCTCCCGACGCCCACGACCTTTCGAGCAAGGTCGGCATAACGGTAGCGCGCCACCAGCCGCCGGCGATCGCCGGACAAGCTGCTGAGGTAGGAGTCCAGAAGCACCCGAGCACCGAGTTCGAGTCGGCGCGCTCCGGCACCGTCCGCGAGGTCCGCGATCGGCACGATCCGCGGCGGCTCGGCGCGGATGTGCGCCTCGCCGTTGCACTCCACGGCGAGCTTTGCGAACGCGCGGGCGCTGTCCTTGCGCCTGCCCTTCGACACCTTCTTATCGAAGCGTTTCGCCTGGCTTCGCGTGCCCTGTGCGCGCAGGAGCTGCTGAATCTCGCTGAGGCTCGCGCTCGCGTACCACACATCCAGTGTCTTCATCGTGGCGAGCCGACGAATCTCCTGCCGATACTCGCCGATCAGCTCGCGGACGATCTCCGTCCGCCGCTCGGCCTTGAAGCCGTTCTCGCGACCAGCCACAGCCGCGCTTGCCGCCAGCCGCTTCACATCCCACTCCCAGGGCCCAGGCAACGTCTCGTCGAAGTCGACGACGTCGAACAGCAACCGCCGCTCCGCCGAGGCGAATCCGCCGAAGTTCGCCAGATGCGCGTCGCCGCACAGCTGAACGCGAATCCCGGTCTGAGGCGTTCTCGCCAGGTCCGATGCCATCACGTACGCCGCACCCCGATAGAAAGCAAACGGCGAAGCAGACATACGTCCATAGCGGATCGGCACGAGCTCCGGCATGCGTTGGGCTGCCTGCTCCTCCAGCAGTGAGACGGGATCTGGCCGGCCCGCCTGTGGGTCCCACGCAGCGTGGCTCGACCGCGGCGGTTGCGACCGAAGGGCCTTTCCGCTGGCGGCGCGCTCGGCAGGTGGAACGTATGGCGCCGCGACCACCCGCGTCCGTGTTGTCTTTACGGTAGGTCGTTGCTCCATGGTGTGGACCGTGGTTGTTTCAGCCCGGGCGTCAGCCGCGCGAGGAGGCTGCGGTTCGGGTCCCTGTCGCGCTCGTCGCGAAGGAACTGGATCCCGACGAGGATGGACCGCTTGACCTCGTCGCGGAGGGCTCGGGCGGCAGCTGTGTCGTCATCGCGTCCGCCGTAGTGACGGGTTTCGATCGGCTCGCCGAACCAGAAGTAGAGTCGCTCGGGTCGGGGGATCGGCGCCCAACCGATGCCACGAACGATCGGCGGCGGCGGAAAACCCATGAGCTTCTCGTAGAGACGCGCCGCCTCCCGGTAGACCGGTGTGTTCTGATCGACGATCACATCGAGCATGTCGTCGCCGCCGACGGCCGCGAACGGGACGATCGGATAGCCGCGCTCGATCGCGAGGCGCGCGAAGCCGATGCGCTCGCGCCACAGGAGCTGGTACTGCTGTCCGCGCCTCTTGTTGACCTCGCGTGCGCCTCCAGGGAAGACAAGGATCGTCTGCCGTTCTCGCATCAGGGCGCGGACGTTCTCGCGGGTGCCGCGAACCATCCCGCCGACGCCCAACAGCTCGCGCCAGAGTGGCACGGCGTAGTGGGCGTGCTCGCCGAGCCCGCGGATGGCGAGTCGGCGGCGCTTCCAGACCTCGGCCATCATGAACGGCAGGTCCAGGAACCCGTAGATCGTGTGGTTGCCAACCAGCAGCGAGCCGTCAGCGGGTAGACGGTCGACGCCGTACAGCGTCGGCTGCGTGACTCGGCTGAGCGGGCCGACCAGCGAGACGAGGCGGTCGATCGTCCGCTCGGAAGGAAGCTCGGGAATCTTGAGGCGCGGATCAGTCATGGCGTCCAGCTCGTTGATTTCGTTTGGTGAAGAGTGGTGAGGAGACATGAGTGTCGTGATGGAGGTCGGAACCCCATCGACTGGGGTTCCGACCCTCATAGCGGTGATCAGCGGGGAAGCCGGCTGAGCTGTTGCCCGACCTCGCGGATCTGGAACGCGCGGATGATGGCGATGATTCCAGTCGTCATTGCCCAGATCCCGGCGAAGATCAGCAGGGTGTAGGCGCGCACCAGGAAGAACTGGCCACTGACCCAGAACGCGAGCACGATCATCAGGATGCCGCTCATCAGGGTTAGCCACCACAGGTTGTTGAACGCCCGCTCGGCGAACGCCTGGACCATCCACAGCGTGCCGATCAGCAGGAACACAAAGCCGAGGATGTCGGCGAAGCCTGCGAACGTGTTGCTGGGGTGGATCAGCGCGACGATCCCAGATGCTGTAAGCAGCACCCCGAAGATCGCCCACAGCCACCGGCCACGCCGGTCGATTGCCGCCAGGAGGAATTCCTCCGCACGATCACGCCCTCGTTGCCGGTGAACCCGTCCATCTCGGTCGGGATCTGGTTGAGCGTCTGCTCGCGCTCGTCGTTGGAGCCGCTCATCGCGCCCGAGCTCCTCGAGCGGCCGATCGCGTCGAGCTCGTCGATGAAGATGATCGACGGCGCGTCGGCCTTCGCCTGCTCGAACAGATCGCGCACGCGGCTTGCACCGACGCCGACGACCATCTCTACGAACTCAGACGCGGAGATCGAGTAGAACGGCACGTTTGCCTCGCCGGCGACCGCCCTCGCCAACAGCGTCTTGCCCGTCCCCGGCTCGCCGCTCAGAAGTACGCCGCGGGGGATCTGAGCACCAAGCTGGGTATAGCGGTCGGGATGCTTGAGATAGTCGACCACCTCCGCCAGCTCGTCCTTGGCCTCGTCGATGCCTGCGACGTCCGCAAACGTCGTGCGTTGTGCGCTCGCCTCGTACTTGCGCGCCTTGGAGCGCCCGATGCCGAACATGCCGCCCCCCTGGCCCATCTGGCCGGCATAGCGCTGCATGATCAACACCCAGAACCCAACGAGCAGCACCGTCGGCAGCACTCCTCCGAGGATCGTCACCCATGGCGACTGCCCGGTTTGGACCGGTTTCGCATTCACGACTGCGCCGCTGCGCAGCAGTTCGCTGAGCAGATGATCATCGGCAAACGCCGGGCGGTTGGTCTTGAAGAGCGTCGTGGTCGTTCGGTTTTGCGCCGGGTACTTGATCGCGTGGCGCAGCGTTCCCTGAATGACCGTGCCCTGCGCGGTAACGCTGGCGACCTCGCCCGACTGCACCTGCGAGAGGAAATAGCTGTAGGGCACGGTCACCCGCGCCTGAGGCGTCGGTTGATAAGCCAGCACCAATATCCAGTTGAGCGTTAGCAGCGCCGCGAGCACGAGCCACATGCTCGGCCGCCGGTACGGCGAGCGGCCACCCTTGGCCGTATCGGACGGACGGGCTCCCTCCACCCGCCACGGCGGACGGTTACTACTCGGACTCGTCTGCCTCCTGGGCCCCGCGTCGTTGCGTTCCGGTGGCTTGGCAGGCTCGGTTGTTGTCTGTGGCATGGTTACTCCTCGGAGGCGAAGTCGTCATCTAGCCGAGAGGTTCGTCGTGAGCCGGGTGACCCGTCGTCACGCATTTCGAGTGATTGCCGAACGTCGTGACGCAACCGGCGTCAGTGCGCGAAGGTCAGCGCCTTTCAGAAACACGACGACGAGGCCGAGCGGGCGAAGGCCCGCCAGCCGGGCGCTCGTGTGATCGGCGTCGCTCACTCTGGGTCCCGGACCAGGCGGCCGTGCACGATCAGCTCGCTCGCAGAGCGGATCATGCCGAGCATGCCTGAGGACATGCCGAGCCGGCGGTGGTCGGTGTACGTGCGAGCGTCGAGGTCGAGCTCGTCGCCGTCTTGCCGCAGAGTGGCGTCCAGCTCGAGCGGCGTGCTCGTGCCGGCGGCGTAGAGGCGGCCGCTGAGCCTTCCGGCGCTCGCCGATCACGCAAACGACGTGACGAACGCTCACCCAGACGGCCCCCAGCATGTGGACTGGCCGGCCGAGAGCCGACCATCGACAACCAGGAGAAGACGTGGGAATGGCTACGAGTTCGAAGCTCATCGAGGGCTGCGAGTCAGGCGGACGGCATCGCGTCGTGATCGTCGGCGCCGGGTTCGGTGGCCTGTTCGCCGCCAAGGCGCTTGGGCACGATGACGTCGAGGTGACCGTCATCGACCGAACGAATCACCACCTGTTCCAGCCGCTGCTGTACCAGATGGCCACCGGCATCCTCGCCGAGGGCGACATCGCGCCGCCGGTGCGGGACGTCCTGCGGCGCCAGCGCAACACGAGCGTGATCCTCGGCGAGGTGCAGGCAATCGATCTCGACGCGCGCCGCCTCACGGTCAACACACTCGGGCTGCGGAGCGCGGTGGGGTATGACAGCCTGATTCTCGCGACGGGCGCCGACCAGTCGTACTTCGGGCATCCGGAGTTCGCGCGCTACGCGCCGGGGATGAAGACGGTTGATCACGCGCTCGAGCTGCGCGGACGTATCTTCGGGGCGTTCGAGATGGCCGAGCGTGAGCCTGACCCGGCCCTGCGGAGCGTCTGGCTGACGTTCGTGGTCGTCGGCGCAGGCCCGACCGGCGTCGAGTTGGCTGGGCAGATCGCCGAGCTCGCCCATCGCTCGCTGCGCCGTAACTTCCGACGTATCGATCCGACGGAGGCGCGGATCGTCCTGCTGGACGCGCTCGACACGATCCTCGCTCCGTTTCCTGAGTCGCTGCAGCGGCGCGCGGGCCGGCGGTTGCAGCGGATGGGGGTCGAGATTCACCTGGGCGCGATGGTCACGGGGGTTGACGCGCGGGGGATCGACATCAGCGCCGAGGATCCGCAGCTGCGGAGGATCGAGGCTGCAACGAAGATCTGGGCGGCGGGTGTCGAGGCCTCTCCGCTGGGCCGGATGGTCGCCGACGCGGCGGGCGCCGGCGTCGATCGCGCCGGCCGCGTGCAGGTCGAGCCGGACTGCACGCTGCCCGGGCACCCTGAGGTGTTCGTTATCGGCGACCTCATGGGCCTCGATCTCCCAGGCCTGGCCCAGGTCGCGATTCAGTCCGGCCGCCACGCGGCGAGAACGATCATCCGCCGCCTGCAAGGCGACGTCACGGAGCAGCCGTTTCGCTATCGCGACAAGGGGACGATGGCGACGATCTCGCGCTTTGAGGCGATCGCGAGCATCGGGCGCCTGCGCGTATCTGGCTTCGTCGGCTGGCTGATGTGGCTTGCGGTGCATCTGTTCGCGCTGACGGGCTTCAAGAACCGCGTCGCGGTGCTGTCGAATTGGACGATCGCGTTCCTCGGGCGAGGGCGTCCCCAGCGCGCGATCACGACCCAGCAGGTGTTCGCCCGGCAGGCCTCCGAGGCCCAGGTGGCCGCGATCAGAAGCGGCGCAGCCGCGTTCTCGCGTGGTTCCGGCCCGTCTGGCGACCGCGCCGCCGAACGCGACTAGCGATGTCGGTGCGATGGTGCCAGCAGCCCGAGCTGCCGCGCGCGGGCGACCGCTTCGGCGCGGCCGTGGGCGTCAAGCTTCAAGTAGATGTGGCGCAGGTGCGTTCTGATCGTGTTCGTTGAGACGAACAGCTCGGCGGCGATCTCTGGCGCCCGGAGGTTGCTGGGCAGATATCTGACCACGCGCAGTTCTGCCTCGCTGAGCTCATCCACGACCGGCAACGGCTCCCGGCAAACGTGTGGCGAGGTCCCGGAGAGGACGTCGAGGATCGCCACGCGGAGCGTGGGGTGGGCCGTACGGAGCCGCGAATGCCGCTCGAGCAGGCCGCGAACCGGGGCGATCGTGAACGGCAGGATCAGTCCTCCCGGCTCGGCGAGCGCGAGCGCCCGCTCGAGCGATGCCTCGGCGCTGGGCGCCTCGCCGAGTTGCTCGTGGGCGGCGGCGTCGAACAGTAGGGCGTGGATCGCTGCCCAGGCAGGGATCAGCGACGCAACCGAGCGATCGGTGACCGGGGCGAGCAACTCGAGCGCGTGCTCGGGGTTGCCGTCGGCGAGTTCGATCGCGGCGCCGGCGATCCGCACCTCGGCGCGGTCCTCACCCTGCTCGGGGATGCTGTCGAGGGCCGTCCGGGCTTCCGCCAGCCGGCCGCTTCGAACCAGCGTGAGGATGACACGCATGCGCAGGTCGATGGTGAGCGCGTGCTGGCCGATGAGCATCATCTGCATCTTCTCTGCGTTGCGAAATGCCGCGAGCGCGTGCTCGAGCCGGCCTTGCCCTGAGTACACCAGGCCCTGGGCGTGGCACAGGGCAAGCTCCGTTCCAGGATCCCCTTCCGGATGGAGCGCACGCTCGGCCCCTTCCAGCCACCGTTCGGCCTCGTCGAACCGCCCGAGCCACGCCAGTGAGCCTGCGCCGATGGCAAAGGCGAGCGCGACGACGGGGTTCGTTGCGAGTCCATGCGCCTCGGCGAGTGCGACCGCCTGCTGGCTGATGTCGAGCGCGGCCGAGGCGGACAGCCCGCTCAGCGGCGCGGCGATCGCCAGGTGGGCGAGACAGCCGATCTCCAGATAGGGCCGTTCGATCCCCCGACCTCCTCGAGCACGCTGACGATGCCTCTAGCTAGCTAGCTAGACACACAGCGCCCGGTCGACGGCGCCGGCGGATCATCGAGCGGGCAGGGCCTCGCGGGGCTATGCCGATACGAGGTCGCGTCGCCCGAACGCGCGTCGCCCGAACGCCATGGTGCCGGCGAGTGCCGCGACCACGCCGAGCGCGGCCACCACGCCGATCGCGCTGCAGTTGAGACTCGCGGCGGGCACCGGACCGAACCGGTGACTTCCATGCGTTGCTTCACCGGCTGCGGCTGATGACGACGTCGATGCGCACCCGCCCTCGCGAATGTGCCGCGCTCGCGGCTTTGTAACAAGACGAGGGCGGCGTTGAATCGGCGGGAATGCCGGCACCGGGGCCTGCCGCGCGGTGCTGGAGCTCAGGCGTACTCGTCGACGGCCACTCCTCCGTTGATCGAGTCAGTGGGCGAGGAGCCGTAGCCTGTTGTGTTGCTGCCGAGAAGCTGGCTCACGTCCTGGCCGGAGGAGAGTTCTTGCAGCAGTGTGCTTGGATCGATGCCAAGCTCGCTCGCGAGCGAGCTGAGGTTGCTGTGTGCTCGCTGGCCTGCTTCCGACGGCCGGGTGCCGGTGATGATGTTCGTGGCGAATTGCTGCAGCTGGCTGTCCGCGGGCGCCGGGGCGCCTTGGGGAGCGTTTGCCTTCAGGTCCTTCTCGACGCTGGCGAGCAGGTCACTGCTCGAGACGCCCTTCTGCTTGGCCAGGTCGGTCAGTGTCGTGCCCGACTGTAGTTGGCTGGTGAGATTGGTGCTGGACAGGCCGAGCAGCGAGGCGGTGTTCGTGACCGACGGGTGGTGGCGTTGCACGGCCTGCTGACCGACGTTCCATACACCTTCGTTACCGATCGGGGTGATGCTCATCGTTCCTACTCCTTGGTAGAGGGGCTGTCCCGGTGATCGGTTCCAGTGGGGCGCCGATTCAGTGAAATGGCGTCACTCTCAGGCGATTCTCAGACGGCGTCAGCAGCCCGCATCACCATTTACGCTCCTGTTTGCGCCGGAGCGCCTGTCGGTGCGAGCAGGTTCTGGCAGGCGCGGCTGGCTGACTGGAACTTGGCGTTGGAGCGGATCTTGGCGGGGAACACTGGGCCGGCTCCGGAGAAGTTGGGATTGGGCAGCTGGTAGCCGTGCTGGCGCACGCACGTGACGTACTTCTGCACCGTCTTGCGCTGGAGTGCCGCGCTGTTTCGCCGGGCGGGGAAGTTCGCGCCGCAGGCCTTGAACGCGGCTTGCAGCTTTACTCCGTTGGCGCCGCCGGGGAAACCGGACGGAGGCGAGCCGCCGCCAGGGGCGCCTGATCCACCGGCCGGGGGAGCCGACGGGGGCGCGCCGCCGCCGGGGGCGCCCGTGCCGGCGGGGAGCGTGATGCCGTGTTTGCGCAGGCACGCCGTCAACGCTGCACGGTTGGTTCCTGAGCCGCTGGCTGCCGAGGCGGCCGATGTGGTGGAGGTTGTCTTGCTGCTCGAGTTGCTCGAGCTGCTGCCGCATGCGGCGATCAGGCCGCTCGTGGCCAGCGCGGCGAGCGCGAGCAGCACTCGGCGCGTGTTGGTATGCGTCGGGGTCACTGTGTTTCCTTCTGGTGGGGTGTTGGGTTCAGCGGCCGTTTCCGGAGCCGAATAGGGAATTGACGGCCGAGCTGCCACCACCGGCAGCGCTGGAGCCGCTCGCGGAGCTGCCCGCGCCACCGCTGCTGCTGCTGCTGCTGCTCGCGCCGGAGTCGCTGATCGAGGTGGCAGAGACCGCGCCGCTCTTGTTCTTGAGCCCGCTGATCACGACCGAGTCACCTGGGTGCACGGAGCGCTTGGAGACGCCGAGGCTCTTGGTGATCTTGGTTGCGGAGGAGAGCGTGACTTTGACGGTGTTGCCGGAGATGTCGGTGATGTAGATCGTGTTGCCATCGACGCTTGAGACCGTTCCAATCGACGCGTTCCCGCCGCCGGGCGCGGCGCCTGGGAATCCGCCGGCGCCGCCGGCGCCGCCGGGAAACGAGCTCGTCGCGCTGGAGCGAGATCCGCTCGTGCTGGTCGATGAGCGCGAGCTGGAGCCCCCGAGCGCGGGTGGGGTGAAGCCGCGAGCGGTGCTGGAGGAAGTGGACAGCTGTCCCTTCTCGACGCGGATTCCGGCGTAGAAGCCGGCCGCGCACGTGACCAGGGCCAGCAGCGCGGCGCTGCGACGGTTGAGGAACTGCCGGCGCTTGCGAGTGGGCAGCGCGAAGCCGTCGTCTTGCTCGTCGTCCCAGTGCTCGTCGCGGTCCTGTCCGTATGGGATTGCGCTCATTGCGGGTCCTTTGATTGGTCGGGTTGGCGCGTGGCGGTTACTCGAAGCGCAACGCCTCGATCGGCCGCAGCGCGGCCGCTCGGCTGGCGGGGTAGGTGCCGAAGAACAGGCCGGTCAGGACGGCGGCGCCAAACGCGAGCGCGATCGAGTACGGGGCGATCACAGGCTGCACGCCGGCGATCCTGAACTGGCTGCCGATGACTCCGGCGATGACCCCCGCGATCCCGCCGAACAGCGAGACGAGCACGGCCTCGACCAGGAACTGGACGAGGATGTCCGAGCGTCTGGCCCCGACGGCTTTGCGGATCCCGATCTCGCGGGTGCGCTCAGTGACCGAGACGAGCATGATGTTCATCACGCCGATCCCGCCGACCAGCAGCGAGATCGCGGCGACCTCGCCGAGGAGGGTGGTGAACACCTTGCTCGAGGCGGTCGAAGTCTGCAGGATCGACCCTTGGTTGATCACGTTGAAGCTGCTCGACGACGACGAGCCCGTGGTCGGGTGGCGCTGGTTGAGGATGCCTGTGACCTCGGTTTGCGCGGCGTTCAGCACCGCGCGCGAGTTGGCCTGCACGATGATCTGGCTGAGGCTGCCGTAGCCGGTGAGGGTGTCCTGGACCGCGGTCAGCGGCGCAATCACGACATCGTCCTGGTTGGAGGTGCCGTTCGAGCCCTTCGAGGCGGTGACCCCGACGATCTCGAAGCTCGTGCCGTTCACCTGGATCGTCTGGCCGACGGGATCCTGGCCACCGAACAGCTCTGAGACCACGGTCGGGCCGACGACCGCGACGCGGCTGTGGCTGCTCTGCTGCGCGCTCGTGAACCAGGAACCTTCGGCGATCGTGTAGTTGCGGGCCTGCTGGTAGCTGGGGGTGGTGCCGACGAACGACGAGGGCTGATATGAGGTGCCGTTGTAGGTGAGCGTGACACTGTTGGCGTTGACGACCGGAGAGACACTCTTGACGTCAGGTGCCTGGAAGCGGTTCTCGAGCGCGGAGACGTCAGCGACCGAGAGTTTGGTCGTGCCTGTCGAGGTCCCCCCGCGCAGGCCGCCGAGCGACGGCGTCGTGGTGACCATCAGGACGTTTGAGCCGAGCGCGTCGATCTGCTGCTCGACCGCGTTGGAGGAACCGGTGCCGACGGCGAGCAGCAGGATCACCGAGCCCACGCCGATCATCAACCCGAGGATCGTCAGACCCGAGCGCAGCTTGTTCGCGGTCAGCCCCGCGAACGCGATGGCGACGGTCTCGCTCACGCCGCGCCTCCGTTGCGGTGGTCGCCGACGATCTGCCCGTCGCGCACGCGGATCACGCGCCGGGCGTGGGCGGCGATCTCGTCCTCGTGAGTGATCAGGATGATCGTCTTCCCCTGGCCGTGGAGGCGATCGAAGATCGCCATCACCTCCAGCGAGGAGGCGGTATCGAGGTTCCCGGTCGGCTCGTCGGCGAGGATCATGGCGGGGTTCGTGACGAGCGCGCGCGCGATCGCGACGCGCTGCTGCTGGCCTCCGGAGAGCTCAGCGGAGGTGTGGTTCACGCGGTCGCGCAATCCCACTGCGTCGAGCGCCTGCAGCGCCTGCGTGCGGCGTGCGTGTCGGGCTACGCCCGCATATGACAGCGGCAGCTCGACGTTCGCGAGCGCGCGTGTGCGCGGGATCAGGTTGAAGCTCTGGAACACGAACCCGATCAACCGATTGCGCACATCCGACAGGGCGTCCTCGTCGATGCCACGGACATCCAGTCCGTTCAGCCGGTAGACGCCGCTGGTCGGCGTGTCCAGACAGCCGAGGATGTTCATCAGCGTCGTCTTCCCGCTGCCGGACGCGCCGATGATCGCGAGGTACTCACCCCGCTCGACGTGCAGGCTCACTCCGCGCAGCGCGGGCACTGAGATCTGCCCCATCCGGTAGGTCTTGCGAACGTCGCGCAGCTCGATCACCGCTCTGGGACGGTGAGATGGTCTGCCCGCGGCTCGGACCACGGCCGGCGCCGGAGCCGGTGCGCGCTTGCGGCGCAGCGCCCGCTGGGCACGGATCACCGCGGCTTGCCGCGGCTGTAGCGCCTTGCGAGGCACCGCTACCCACCCCCCGGGAAGCCACCGCCGGGGAACCCGCCGCCGCCGGGGAACCCGCCGCCCCCGAGCCTGGAGGTGCCACCCAGCGTGCCGTTCGAGCCGCTGCTCGAGCTGCCGGAGCTGGAGGAGCCGAGCGACGGGAGCGTTGTCGTCACGACGAGCTGGTCGCCTGCCCGCAGGCCGCTGACGATCTGCGTACGGCTATCCCCTTTGAGCCCTACGACGACCTGCTGAGAAACGGTCTTGCCGCCGCGCGACACGTTGACGGTCGCGAGCGAACCATTGCCGCTCACGGCGTCGTTGGGCACCGTGACCCCCTGCGCCTGACCGACGATCACCGAGGCCGACGCGCTCATCCCAGCCTTGACTCGCGAGTCGCGCTGATCGAGCGTCAGCGTCGCGTCGTAGGACACGACGCTCGAGCTTGTCGTCCCGACCGACGAGATCGCGGTGACGTGCGCACCCAGCTTGACGCCGCTCAGCGCGTCGAGCGTGACCGTCGCCGCCTGCCCGACCTTGACCTTGGTGATGTCGGACTCGCTGAACGCGACGGTCATCGTCATCGTGCTCGTGTTGACGATCTCGGCGAACGACGAGCTCGAAGCACTCGACGCGCTCGATGAGCTTGACGAGCCCGAGCCGCCGAGACTCCCGGCGCTCGTTCCGGTGCCGCCCGCCGAGGCGGAGTTAGACGAAGAGCTGCTGGACGTGTTCGACGATGTGGACCCCGCCGAAACCGAATCTCCGGGCTGAAGGCTTGCGAGCGACACGATCGTGCCGCTGACCGGCGCATGCAGCTGCGTGTGCTCCAGGGCCGTCTTCGCGCTCTGGACGCTCGCCTCAGCGCTGTACACGGACGCCTGAGCCGACGCGATGCTCGCGGCAGACGATGTTGTGCTCGTCGAGCCGCCGCCCGACCCAGCCCCGCTGCCTCCGCCTGCGGCGCCGGTCGCGGGTGCCGACGACGGACTCTGGGTGGCTGACGGGGTTGTCGGGGTTGACGAGGTCGTCGGGGTTGACGGGGTCGTCGGCGGCGTCGTCGGAGTGGTCGTGGTGGTCGTGGTCGTGGTCGGCGTAGTTGTTGTCGTCGTCGACGGTGTCGTGGCTGGCGTGGTCGTGGTGGCGGCGCTCTTGCGCCGGCTCATGCTTGTGTAGGAGACGAACTCGCTCGACGACGAGCCGACGGTGAGGCTCGCCCCGGTCGCACTCGAGCTCGAGCCGGTGGAGGACGACGAGGACGACGAGCCGTTCTCGGCGGCGGTCAGCTGATCCTCGGCCGAGGTCAGGGTCTGCTCCGCTTGATTCAGGGTCAGCTGCGCGGATGTCGGATCGAGGCTCGCCAGCAGCTCACCCTTTATGACGTGCTGTCCAACCGTGACGTACACACGCGACAAGGTCCCGCTGGTCTGGAAGTTGGCGTTGAGGTCTGTCCCCGCCGCGACATTGCCGCTCCCCGACACAGTCGACTGAACGACACCCGTCGCGGCGGTCACGACCTGCCTCGAGGTACGCGCGGAACTGCTCGGCGGACCGATCTGTGCGATCGCCATCGCCGCGACGGCCACCGCAACCAGCGCGAGCCCGTACAGGTGCCATGGGCGCTGCCGGCGCTCGATCACGCCACACCGTCCAGCGTCGGGCGGTCGGCCAGCAGCGACCTCGCGGGCGCGACCGCCCTGCGGACGACGAGCACGATCTCGGGCTTGAACACGCCCAGGAAGCGGGCAGGACGCCCGCCCGCTGCCACGGCGAGGACGTGGTATCCCTCGCGAGCCAGGGTTCGCGTAAGCTCGGGCTCCGGTTCTCCATGAACGAGCAAGAGCCTCATCCCGTCGGGAACAACCGCATGTACGGCCATGGTTGAAATCTCGCTGACGCGACTGAGCGCGGGCTGTGTGGTTGCTGAGAGCTCGCTGAGCATGAGCGCCGGTTGCGAGGACTCCCAGGATGCTCTCAGCCCCGTCCCAGGCTCCTTCGAGGATCGCTGACAACACTTTGCACTCCCCGCAGGCAACCTGGGGGCCCGTGGTCCGGCTCTAGCCTCGGGCGGCCGTCCCACACTGGTCGCTGAGGATGCGGACCGCGGGCTCCTCGGACACGCCCTCGCGGACGCCCCCGGCCCCCGCCTCCGCAAGCGGCAGCGTGACGGTGAAGATCGCCCCACCATCCGCAGCGTTACGGGCGTGCACCTCCCCGTGGTGCGCTTGGACGAAGGCTTTGACGATCGCGAGGCCGAGGCCGGAGCCGCCGCGCCCGCGCCGGCGCCCGCCCTCCGCGCGCCAGAACCGCTCGAACACCCGATCCCCGGCCTCGCCCGGTAGGCCGGGGCCGTGGTCGCGAACCTCGAGCACCGCCCGGCCGCGCTCGTGCCGGACGCCGAGCTCGATCGGCGAGTCCGCCGGGGTGTGGATCAGCGCGTTGCGGGTGAGGTTCGCCAGCAGCTGTCGCAGTTGGTCGGCGTCGGCGATCACCGGCAGAGGTCCGTCTGTCGTGAGGCGGATCCTGCGGGTCGGCGCGACTGCGCGAGCGTCGTCCGCGGCGTGTTCGGCGAGCTCGCACAGGTCGACTGGCGCTCGCCGTGTCTCGGGCAGCTCGTCGAGGCTTGCGAGCAGCAACAGATCCTCGACGAGCACTCCCATCCTGACGGCCTCGGCCTCGATCCGTGCCATCGCCCGCTCGAGCGTGGCGGGCTCGGCCGCGGCCCCGAGACGGAACGCCTCGGCGTAGCCGCGGATCGATGCCAGCGGTGTGCGCAGCTCGTGCGAGGCGTCGGCGAGGAATTGGCGCAGGCGCTCCTCGCTCTCGCGCCGGTCGGCGAACGCCTGCTCGATCTGGATCAGCATCTCGTTCAGGGACAGGCCGAGCCGGCCCACCTCGGTGCGCGAATTCAGCAGGGCTGACGCGACGCGAGAGAGCGTTGCGACTCGTCACCGGCACCTTGGTTGGCGCGGGCGATCTCGCCGGCCACGCGCCCGATCCGCTCGAGCGGCAGCAGACCGACCCGGATCACGACCCACCCCACCAGCACGAGCGCGAGGATCACCCCGCCGCCGACGAGCCCTTCGACCACGATCAGGCGATGCAGCGTCTGATCGACTTCGCGCAACGGCACGGCGACCACCAACGTGCGACCACCGTCGAGCGCGAACGCCGCGACGCGATAGCGCAGGCCCGAGCCCGACTTCGAGTTCACCGTGATCACCCGAATCCGCGTCGACCCCAGCCGCGAGCGCGGCAACCTGGCCGGGAGCGCCGGCGGCGACGCCGCGGCCGTGCCATACGTGAATGCTTTCTGCTCCAGCACGCGGCCATCCGCCCCGAGCAGCAACCCGTATGTCGCGGACGCCTGGAAGGTCGTGGGTCGCGGACCGGGCGGCCGCCGCTGCTGCACCGGCCGCGGCGCCACGACCTCTCAGCACGCCGAACTGCCCGCCGACGAGGAACTGCGACGCCGCCACCTGCTGATCCACGCGCGTGTACAGGAACGAGCGCTGCTCCGCATAGGTCGTCAGACCCGCCGCAATCAGCCCAACGCCGGCCAGCACGACCAGTCCGATCAGCAGGCGCGCCCGCAGCGACAAACGAGCTCAGCCCTTCGGCAGCCGCAGCGCGTAGCCAACGCCCCGCACGGTGTGAAGCAGCGGCGTCGCGCCGGCGTCGATCTTCTTGCGCAGGTAGCTGATGTAGGTCTCCAGCACGCGCGCATCGCCGCCGAAGTCATAGCTCCAGACATGGTCGAGCAGCTGGGCGCGCGTGAGCACACGGCGCGGGTTGAGCATCAGATAGCGCAGCAGCCGAAACTCGGTCGCGGTCAGCTCGATCGGACGACCCGCCCGGGACACCTCGAGCGTGTCCTCGTCGAGCTCGAGATCGGCGAACCGCAGCCGGCTCCGGGAATCGCCGAGCGCACCCGTGCGGCGCAGGATGTTCCGCAGCCGCGCAAGCAGCTCCTCGAGGCTGAACGGCTTAGTCACGTAATCGTCACCGCCGGTGGTCAGGCCACGGATCTTGTCGGCCGTGGTATCGCGCGCGCTGAGGAACAGGATCGGCACGGCCGCGTGCTCGGCCGCCAGCCGCCGGGCGACCTCGAAGCCCTCCATGTCGGGCAGCATCACATCGAGCACCATCACGTGCGGGCGCCAACGGCGCACCCGCTCAAGCGCATCCTGTCCAGTGTCCGCGGACTGGACGCCAAAACCATGATGGCGCAACGCCATCGAGAGCACGTCGACGATCCCCGGCTCGTCGTCGACGACCAGCACCCGCGCCCGCTCCTCCCGGTCGGTCTCGATCATCACACCACCAGCGTCGGCCCCGAACCTGAGAAACGTGTGAGATTCACCTCAGAGTTCGATGAGAACCAGCACAACCGATTACCAGCGCGAAAGCGATCCGTACGTCCGCAGATCGCCGACCGTCTGGGCGGTCAAGGCCCGGTACGTCGGCGTGTGCCGCGGTTGCGGTGCGTACACGCAGCCGCGCTGGTAATCCGCAGCAATATCCGAGGGCCTGACGTGGCTCGTGGGACGCGCTTGAGCAGCCGGCGTGCTCAGCCGTCAAGTTGCGCGACGAGTTCCTCGACGCGTCGAGCGATCTCGTCCCGTGTCTGGCGTACCTCCTCAGCCGGGCGTCCCTTCGGATCGGGCAGCTCCCAGTCGATGTAGCGCTTGCCGGGGATGAACGGGCAGGCGTCGCCGCACCCCATCGTCACGACGACGTCCGCTTGTTCGGCGAGCTCGCGTGAGAGTCGCTGCGGGCGGCGGTCGGAGAGGTCGATGCCGAGCTCGCGCATGACCTCCACGACCTCGGGATGTACGTGACCGTTCGGGTCGGCCTCGCTGCCGGCCGACAGTGCCCGGTGGCGACCTTGGGATGCGCGCTCGAGTAGGGCGGCGCTCATTTGCGAGCGCCCGGCGTTGTGCAGACAGACAAACAGTGCCGTTGCCATCAGCGCACGATCGCAGTTGAGGCGAGCTCACGCAGCGCCGTGATGCCTACGGGGGCTTCAGCCTGCCAGCCGACCAGCCACGTCCCGCGGGCGGATGCTCGCTGCACGTGCTCGATGTGTGTGAGCTCGGCGGCGGCGCGAGCGCGCAGCATCGGGTGCGTGGAACCGCCCTCTAGTAGCGATGCGTTGATGACCCAGCCGAATGGTTCAATCCCCGCCCGCCGTAGGTCTGCCTGGAGGCGCTCGGCCTCCTGCACGGGGGTGGATTCCGCGTGCGTGACGACGAGCATCCGCGCGAACTCGGGGTCGCGCAGGCGCGCGAGTAGTTCTGAGACAGCGGCGGGCACGTGGGCGTTGGTGCGTTGCACCTCGCGCTGGTAGCTCTGTGCGGCGTCGAGCAGCAGTAGCGTGTGGCCGGTCGGGGCGGCGTCGAGCACGACGACCCGCTCGCGCGCCGAGTCGACGGTCCGCGCGAACGCGCGGAACACGGCGATCTCTTCAGTGCACGGTGAGCGCAGGTCCTCTTCGAGAAGCGAGCGGCCTTCCTCGTCGAGGCCGGCCGCGGCGGCAAGCACCTCGTCGGTGTAGCGGGCGGTCTCAACTGCCGGGTCGATGCGCTCGACCAGCAGGCCGTCCGGCGCGGCGTCGGCGAGCGCGTCGGTGATGTGCGCGGCGGGATCGGTCGTGGACAGCGTGACTTCGTGTCCGCGGTCAACGAGGGAGACGGCGATGGAAGCTGCGAGGGTTGTCTTTCCGACCCCGCCTTTTCCCATCGTCATGACCACGCCGTTGCCGGCGGCGTCGAGTTCGTCGATGAGCTCACCGAGGCCCGGAAGGTCGACAGTCGAAGCGTCAGCGCGGTCGGCGGCAGGTGCGACATCGGCGCCGGCCAGCTCTCGGAGAGCGGCGATCCCCGTGACGTCTCCGGCGATCAGATGGACGGCGGCGGCGGGCAGTCGCAGCAGCCGCAGCGTGTGGCCGGTGGGCGCGGTGTCGAAGATGACGTGGTCGAACTCGGCGGTCTGCTGCGGCGCTGCCAGAACCGCGGTGAACTCGTTGAACGCGGCGATCTCGACGGTGCACGCTCCCGAGAGCTGCTCTTCCATGCTCGTGATCGCGGACTGCGGCAGCACCCCGCGATATGGGCCGACGGCGCGCTCTTTGAACGCTTCGGCGGCGGCCTCGGGGTCGAGGTTTGACACGAACAGGCCGGCCACATCGGGGACGGCTGTGGGCTGCGGGCCCGCGTGGATGCCGAACACGTCGTCGAGGTTGGAGGCGGGGTCTGTGGAGATGACGAGCGTCCGTTTTCCGGCGTCGGCGAGCGCAACCGCGACCGCGCTGGCGGTGGTTGTTTTTCCAACGCCGCCTTTGCCGGTGAAGAACAGGTAGCGCGTGTCCCAGCCCGTCCAGTCAAGCGCGGGGAGCGCCTCGGCCGGGTGCATGCTCATCAGCAGCACCCGCCGAGTCCATAGAAGCCAAAGCCCCGCGGCGACTCGACAACAGGCTCGACCTGCATGTCGAGCAGCTTCACGAGCTCCTCGCGCGAGGGGTAGCGGCCGTGGATGACAATGTCGTCGTCGACAAGCAATACCGGGAGCGCTTTCTCGCCGAAGGCGGCCATCAGGCCGGTGACTTTCGGGTTGGCGACGAATGCGTCGGGGTCTGACGAGAGGTTGTGGCGGCTCACGTGCGCGCCGACGGTCTGCGCCCAGCGGAGGTCCTCGCGGATGTCGATCAGCTGCTGGTCGACCGAGGGGCCGCAGACGCCGGACTGGCAGCACATCGCCGGCTCGAACATCTCGATGCGACGAGCGACGGCGGGAGTCTCAGGGCTGACATTGATGACGTTGAGGGTGCTCATGGCGTGGGAGGACTTCGGTTTCGGGATTGGCGTGGAGGCAGAAAGTGGGGTGCCCGGTTTGCGGGCGCGGACGATCGCCGAGGTCGCGTGTTGGTGAACGCGGTGGCTTTCGTGGATTTCGATGTCCGTGAACCCCGCGCCGGTGAGCCCGTCGCGGAACTGCTCCTCGGTCAACGCGCCAGCGATACAACCTGTGTAGGCGGCGAGGTCCGCGCGGGTGGCTGCGTCCATGTCTGGGCTGGCGATGACGTCTGAGACGGCGAATCGCCCGCCGGGCTTGAGCACCCGCGCGGCTTCGGCCAGCACCTTGGGCTTGTCGCCGGAGAGGTTGAGCACGCAGTTGGACACGATCACGTCCACGGACGCGTCCCGGAGTGGAATCTCCTCGATGAAGCCCTTGATGAACTCGACGTTGGCGACACCGGCTTCGGCGGCGTTGGCGCGTGCAAGCTCGAGCATCTCGTCGGCCAACCCAGGGAGGCGGCGACCGCGGTCGCGGTCGCGCCGTCGGCCTCCGCGTCGTCATACGAGCGATGCGCCGAACACGTGCGCCTTGTCGGCGTCGGTCAGCGCGATCGGGCCGCAGCATGATGTGGAGCCGTGCTGCCCGGCGACGGCCCTGGCCGCGGCTGCGTACTTCTCGCGCACGGTCTCGCGGATGTCATCCGACCCGGTCGCAACCTCGGCCGCTTGGTCGGCCGAGCACCCGCAGCTGCCGTCGGCGGCTGCCGCGGTGCTGCAGCAGGCGTCCTTCTCGGCCGGCTGGCAGCAGTTCGCTTGCGTCTCTGGGGCGCAGCAGCCCGAGGTCGGGGTCGGATCGGTTCTCAGCTCAGCCATGCGGTTAGCTCCTCGAGAGCGTCGGTAGAGACGGAGTAGTAGGCCCACTTGTGCCGGCGCTGCACCTGCACGAGGCCGGCGTCGATGAGCTTCTTCATGTGGTGGGAGAGCAGCGATTGGTGGATGCCGAAGAGTGGGATCAGCTCGCACTGGCACACCTGCTGCTCGTTGCGGCGCAGCACGTCCAAGATCTGCACCCGCAGCGGCTCGGCCAGCGCCTTTGCCACGGCCGCGATCCGCTCGGCGTCAAGCGCGGGGTCGAGGGCGGCGATTGGGGCGCAGCATTCCGCTGCGGCAGGACCGGCAGGAAGGACAGGAAGCGACGATGTCATATCAACAAGCCTTGTTTTGAGTTCCGGATTGGACGCTAGCACCAACCGATCGTCATATCAATGTTTGTTGATTAGAGTCGGCGGCTGGACCGCGCTATCCAGGCTGGCCGGTCGTCGATCCGTGCACTGCGATCTCGCGCGCGAGCGCGAACGGGGGGACGAGCGTCAGGCGATCGCCGCTCCAGAACCGTCCGGGGTCGTACCAGCTGGCTGGTCGATCCCGCGGGAGCAACCCCATGTGCTGATAGGTCGTTGCGATCAGCTCCGCGCAGTAGATCGTGTCAAGCGATGAGGTGCGACGTATGCGGCCCCTGATCCATTGCCTGATCAGTCCGAGCGTGGTGGGGAACGCTCGGCCGTCGAAGCGGTCGATGATCTCCATGAGCCGATCCTCGTGGTGACGCTCGATTCCGCCGATCAGCTGGCGGACCCAGGCGCGCTGGTTGTAGCGCTCGTTCCAGGTCATGACGGCCTCGCCAAGATGGTGCAACTGAACGCCCCGTTGTTGTTCTCCCGTCCACACATCCGTCAGCGAACGGCCGAGTTCGGCGTGCCAGAGAAGCGGTGGCAGGTCGTCGATGGCGACGACCATGCCAACATGATTGACCGGACTGTTGGTAACTGCTCGGATCGCCAAGTCTGCAGCCGACATGCCCCGGAACAGCCAGACATCGCCGGTGGAGGCGGTCGCGACGGCGTCATCAAGCGATAGCGGTGAATGATTCACCGGAAGTAACCTATGCGACCAATGCGACTGTCGTGGAAGATCATCGGGCTGGCCGGGCTCGCCGGCGTCGCCGCGAGCGGTGTCATCGTCGCTCGCAAACGGCGCACGCACCGCCACTACGACCCCGACGAGTTACGCGAACGACTGCACCACCGCCTGGCCGAAGCCTCCAACGCCGACCGAGGCGAGGAGGTATCCGCACGGGAAAAGTCTGCCGAGCGCCCGTGACCCAAACACGCGCCTGTCGTTTCGACGAGAAGACCTCACTCCGCGCTGCGGAAGGCTGAGGAGAAGCGAACGAAGTAGTCGATGCCGGACCAGACCGAAACCAGCGCTGCGAGCGCGAGCAGCCACTGGTCGAGGAACGCGCCGGCGATGACGACGTCGGGGCGAAGCATCACCAGCGTCAGCGCGGCGAACTGGGTCGTTGCCTTCCACTTGCCGAGCATCGACGGCTCGAGATGAAGCCCCTGCGTTGCCACTGCGGCACGCAGACCGAGCAGGCTGAGTTCGCGGCCGATGATCACCATCGATACCCAGGGCGATGCCCGCCCCACCGCGACCAGGGCGAGGAGCACGCCGGTGACGAGGAGCTTGTCGGCAGTCGTGTCGAGGAACGACCCCAGCCGCGAAGTGACGTTCCAGCGGCGAGCAAGTCGACCGTCGAACCAGTCGGTACTTGCCGCGACGACGAAGATGACCGCCGCAGCCGTCCAGGAGTGGCTGAGGACGAGTCCCATCACGACCGGCGTCGCCACGATTCGGACACTTGTGCCAGCCACGATCAAGGCGCTGGCTCGCGCGCTGCCTCTCGTTGCGGTTCTCAGCGCACCAGCCTCCACAATAGGGCGATCGTACCAGCGGGCTTATGCGAGCAGACGAGCCGCGCACTGGCGTGCCTCAGCCGAGTCACGGGCCTCAACCGCACGCGTCGCGGCGTCCACGGCGTCGGACATTGTCACCGACCGGAGCGCCTGCTTGACCTCCGGAACGAGTGGCGGCGCCACGCTCAGCTCCCGCACTCCGAGGCCGACCAGCAGCATGGCGGCTGCCGGGTCGCCGGCGAGCTCCCCGCAGACGCCGACCCAGCGACCGTGAGCTTCGGCGCCGGCGACGGTCTCCCTTACCAGCCGGAGCACCGCTGGTTGCGGCCCCGCAAGTAAGTCTCCGACAAGCTCGTTTCCGCGCTCGGCGGCCATCGTGTACTGGGTGAGGTCATTCGTGCCGATCGAGAAGAAGTCGGCCGAGAGGGCGAGCTGCTCTGCCTGCAATGCGGCGGAGGGCACCTCGATCATGATCCCCACCTCGAGCGGCGCATCCACGCCGGTTGCGGTACGTGCTCGCTGCACCTCGGCCAACGCCGCCTCGAGCTCGGCGACGGTCGCCACCATCGGGAACATCACCTTGAGCGGATACTCGGCGGCGACGCGTAGGACGGCTCGCAGCTGCGTCGCAAGCAGGTCAGGGTGCTCGAGCGAGAGGCGAATTCCCCGCCGGCCAAGGAACGGATTCTGCTCCGGAGCCATCGGCAGCGCAGCCAGTGGCTTGTCAGCGCCGACGTCGAGCGTGCGCACGATCAGCGGGCGACCATCGAGCGCCCTGGCGATCCCAGCGATCGTCTCGGCCTGCTCCTCCTCATCCGGGATCTCCTGACGGTCGAGGAACAGGAACTCGGTTCGCAGCAGCCCGACGCCGTCCGCCCCCAGCTCCACGGCGGAGGCGGCCCCGCCCGCACCTCCGAGATTGGCCGCCACCTCGATCCTCACGCCATCGCGGGTGACGGCAGGTTCGCGAGCGTGCTGCCTGGCCGTCGCACGGCGCTCGAGCGCCAGCTCGCGCGCCCGGCTGGCACGCTCCGTGTCCTGCGCGCTCGGAGCCACGAGCAGAGTGCCTTCGCCGCCATCGAGCAGCACGTGGGTGTCTTCACTGATCGCCAGCACCGAGGAGCCAAGGCCCACGACGGCGGGGATCCCAAGCGCACGAGCGAGGATCGCCGCATGGGCTGTGGCGGTTCCGCGCGCGGCGGCGATCCCGCGAACGTAGGCAGGATCGATCGCTGCGGCGTCCGCCGGCGTCAGCTCGCCGGCCACCAACACGCCCGCCGCGTGAATGATCGACTGTGCCTGTCGTCCATCGAGCGCGGCGAGCACTCGGCGACCGACGTCCTCGACATCGGTCGCACGTTCGCGGAGCAACTCATCGTCGAGCGCACGCCAGGCGATCGCTGTTTGCTGATTGGCCTCGTACCAGGCGGTCTCGGCCGGGGCTCCCGCGTCGATCCGCGCCTTCGCCTCGTCCACCATCACCTCGTCATCGAGCAGCGCCAGGTGCGCCGAGAAGATCGCGGCATCGCTCGCGCTGCTCCGGCTCGCCACCTGGTCGCGGTCACGTTCGATCGCCGCCTTGGCGGTGTCGCGCGCCGACTCGAGCCGCTGCCGTTCGACTTCTGCGCCCTGCGAGGACCGCGCCGTCGGAGCCTCCAGCTGCTCGGTCAGGCGGTGCACCGGCCCGAGCGCGATTCCGGTCGACGCCGCGATGCCGCGCAGCAGCGTGCCCGGCTGAGGTTCTGCCGGGAAGACCTCCGGAGCGGGCTTCGCGGCTGCGACGGTCCGAGCGCTCGCTACGTTCGCCGAAACGCCTTCCCCGAATCCTTCCCGAGCGAGCTCCTCCAGAGCCTCAAGCGCCTCGTCCGCCTGGGGCCCCGATGCGGTCGCGAGGAGCTCGTCGCCCCGGCGTGCAACGAGCGTCATCAAGCCGGTCAGGCTGCGCGCGCTGACGGGACCCGCGCCGCCGGCCTTGGCGAGCCGTACGTCCGCGTCGAAACGGCTTGCCAGCTCGGCAACGAGCGCGGCTGGACGGGCGTGGAGGCCGATCTCGTTCAGGACGGGGATGCGAACCTGCCGTCCGGCGGCCACCATGTCAGCATCGGGTGGGGCTGCGCCGGACGGCGGCGAGCCATCGACGCCAAGTTGGGCCTCCTTCATCTCGATCGCGCGCCTCGCCTCAGCCCGCACGTCATCCAGCGACGCGCCGCCTCGGGCTGCCACGGCCGCGGCGACCGCGCCCTCGACGAACGGCGCCTCGCTCAGCTCCACCCGGCCATCGGCTTCCAACAGCTCCACAGCCATCTCCGCGCTCATCAGGGCGCTGCCGAGATCCATCAGCACGAGCACGCCGTCCGAGCTCATCGCCCGCTCGATCGCGGCGCGGACGAGCTCCACATCGGTGCCGAGGGTGCCGTCCTCGAGCCCACCCGCGGCCTCGAGCGCAAGCTCATCGCCGCCCATCTGCCGCGCCAGCTCGACGACGCCTTCCGCAAGCAACGCGCTGTGCGAGACGACGACGATGCCGACCATGTCTACAGGCGATAGGCCTGGTGCAGGAGCTCGATCGGGTGCACGGACCGGCGGTTCGTTCCGTGCTCGATCTGCCAGCGGCAGGTCTCGCTGTCACAGGCGACGAGCCCGGCTCCGGACCTCGCCACCTGATCGAACAGATCGGCGCCGACATCCATCGCAATCTGGTATTTCTCGCGCTTGATCCCGTACGTGCCGGCGATGCCGCAACAGCGTGCGTCGAGCTCGCGCACGTCGAGCCCGGGAACGAGGGACAGCAGCTCGAGTGCGGGCTTGCCGATCCAATGTCCCTGCAGCTGGCAGGGCGCGTGATACGCGACGGTCTCGTTGACCGGTTCGAAGTCGAGCTGTAGCTCGCCTCGGTCGTGGAGCTCGAGCAGCAGTTCACAGACATCATACATCTGGCGGCTGACGAGCTCCAGGTCGGGGTCGTGTGCAAGGCCGAGGATCTCCCGTGCCTCGCGCTTGAGCATCAGCGTGCAGCTCGTCGCGTTGCCGACGATCAGCGTGCCGTCGCGCGCATGGGGGGCGAGCGCCCGTGCGAGCTTGAGCACGTACTTGCGCGCATCTTCGAATAGGCCGCTGGACTGCAGCGGCAAGCCGCAGCAGTCCTGCTTGGGAACTTCGACGCGGAAGCCGTTGTGCTCCAGCACCTCGACGACCTTCTCGCCGACGTCGGGCTCGTAGTACTCGGTGCCACAGCCGTGGAAGTACACGATCTTCTTCGCGAGGCTTGGGCTCTGGTGGCGGCGTGCCCACGTATGGAATGTGCGACCCGCGAACTTCGGCACCGGCGCGTCGCGATGGATTCCGAGCACCCGCTCAGCCAACACCCGGACTGGGCGGAACTTCAGCGTCGCGTTCACGAGCGGCGCAACCGGCGTCCCGAGCCGTCCGAGCACGGTTGGCCGAGTGATGATGCGATCGCGGAGCGGCACGCCCTCGCGCTGCTTGACGCCGTAGCGGGCGTGCGCGTTGAGCTCGGCGATCTTGACCCCCTGTGGGCAGTGCATCGTGCACAGCCCACATCCGGAGCAATAGTCGACCGACGTCTCCTCAGGCGCCTGCTCCTGGGTCCGGTAGCGCTCGCCCTGGGGCCCAGCGTACTTCGGTCCAGGGAACAGCGGCGTGACATTCGAGACCGGGCAGACCGTCTCGCAGATCGTGCACTTGACGCAGTGATCGAGGGAGCTGCGCAGCTCTTCGTGGAACAGGTCTTCGATCATGCCGTTGCCGACGCCCCCGCTCGTTCCAGCACCGCCTGCGCGACGAAGATCCCGCTCGAGATCGCGATCCCCTCGCCCGAGCCCTCGCGCCAGGGCGCAGCGCCCGGGAGCGCGGCGCCCGCGACGAACACGTTCTCGGTGCCCTGTGCGAGCAACGACGAATCAACCGCCACGCCTACCGTCGACATCGGCTGCGGACCGAAGTAGTCAGCTGCGAATCGCGGCTCATTCGTGGCCGGCATCCCTTGCAGCGGGAGTCCAAGCGCGGTCTCGGTCGCGCGCCAATCCGATGAGAGCGCGATCGCGCCGCTGTGAAAGCCCCCCGTGGCGAGCACGATCCAGCTGCACCGGTAGGTGCTTTCGTGGCCGCTGGTGCGCGCCGTGACGGCGCTGATTCGGTCACCGTCGTGCTCGACCCCGTCAACCTCGGCGCCGATCACGAGCCGCCCTCCGGCAGCTCGCAATGCCGCCCGCAGCGCGTCGTAGACGCGCATCCCCATGGCCGACGGTGGCAGCGTCGGGATCTCGAACACAGTGCGCCCGATCCGACCCTGCAGCTCGGACCACGTGCCGTGCGGATCGCGCAGGCCGAGGATCGCGGGAACCGCGACCCGCTCTCCGCTCCGGACCAGCGCGACGAGGCGAGCAGCGAACGCCGCGCGAAACGCCGGATCATCGAAGCGCCGCGCGAGCACCACGGTGTTCGTCTCGGTCCGGCCGACGTCAGGCTCGACGTGCACCGCGCGGGCGGCGATCCCGGCGCGCTGCAGGTTGCCTGCACACAGCGACGCGTGGAAGTCGCGCAGCACCCGCATGCCGACGACGCACACCGGGGCGTCGTCGCGCGCGTCGCCCGCCGCCATCGTCTCAGGGACCAGCGCGGATGGCCGGATCGCTCCCGCCGCGGTCGGGAGCAGATGGTTGCGATCAAGCCCGCCTACATATCGATACCCCGGCTGCGGGCCGTCCTCGAGCTTGTCGGCAAACCACTCGATCGCCGGCGCGATCGCGTCGGCGCCCATCAGCGCGTACGGGTGGTCGGGGTGCGCCGCCGTGAAATCAGCCAGCGCCCCGCCCGGCGAGTCGACTCGCTCGGGGGCGTAGCCGAGCACGTCGACCGTCCCGGGAGCGAGGTGCGTTGAGCCGACTCCCTTTGCGAGCACGCACACGCGCGCGCCGCGCTCGGCCAGGCGCGTGGCGGCGGTCAGGCCCGCGACGCCCGCGCCGAGCACCACCACGTCGTAACTCAGGGTCGGGCTCATGCCGGCAGATGCCCGACGTCGAGGACTCCCTGGAAGACCCACTCGTCGAATCGGGCCTGCCGCATCTGATCGCCGTACAGGATCGGCCACACGCCCTTCCAGCGCTCACGGAGGAACTCGAGCAGCGCGGCGTTCGCCTGCGTCGTCTCGATCCCGTCGAGCCCGTGCAGGATCCCGGTCGCCCGGTAGATGCAGAACCCGCCCTGGCACGGCCCCATCCCGAGCCTGACGATCCGCCTGAGGTCATCGAGGCTCGCCGTCCCACGCTCGCGCATCGCGTCCTCGAGCCGGTGGCGTGGGATCAGTTCGCACTCGCACACAAGCTGGTCGTCGCGCATGCTCGCCTCCCGACGCGAGAGCCGATCGCCGACGTGGTAGAACTCGCCGCCCTCCGAGCCGGACAGAGGCTCGGTGCTGGTGGTGCATGTTCGCGGCTCGCCGAGCTGGGCACAGATCGCATCGACGGTCTGCTCCGCCATCAGGCGGTAGGTCGTGAGCTTGCCGCCGGTGATCGTGACAAAGCCGCTCACCCCGTCGCGCTGGGCATGGTCGAGCAACGCATGCGAGCGGGTGACATCGCGCGTCGAGGCGGCGTCCTCCTTATGGTCCTCGAACAGCGGGCGCACGCCGGTCCAGACCCGCAGCGCCCGCGACTCCTTGAAGCCCGGGACGAGCTGCTCGCCGTCCTCGAGCATCGCGTCGACCTCCTCCTGCAGGACGGAGTGGTCGTCGGGATCATCGGTGTGGACGTCGGTCGTGCCGATCACGCTGACCGTGTGAATCGGCACGATGATGTCGCCATCGGTCGGCATCTGGCAGCGGTTGACGACAGTGTTCACCAGCCGATGGTTCATCGCGATCATGATTCCGCGGCCCGGGATCACGTGAACTCCATCGATCCCCGCCATCGAGGCGATGTGGCCCGCCCAGGCGCCGGACGCGCTGACCGTGACGCGCGCTTCGACGTCGAGCTCCTCGCCGTCGAGCGAGCCCCGGAGACGCGCCCCACGGACGATGTCACCGTCACGATGGACCGCCACGACCTCGTGATAAGTCAGCACGCGTGCACCCCTCTGCTGTGCTCCGCGCACGAGCGCCCACACAAGCTTCCATACGTCGATGCTCCCGTCCGCGACGTGGAACGCGCGTGAGATCCCGGGGTTCAGCCGTGGCTCCTCGCTCAGCGCCTGAGCCGGATCGATTTCCTCGCAGACGACGCCCGCCTTCCGGCAGCCGGCGGCGAACTTGTCCGCGTACGCCGGGTCGTCGAATGGGGTGGTCACGAAGAGCCCCCCGGTGTCCTCGATCGGATTCGCGGCAATCCTGCGAAGGATGATGTTCTCCCGGGCACACTCGTCCGCAGCGGAAGGGTCCTTGACGGCGTAGCGCCCGCCGCTGTGCAGGAGACCGTGAAAGCGGCCGCTCGTACCGGTAGCGAGATCCCCGCGCTCGACAAGCACGACGTCGAGCCCGCGGAGCGCTGCATCCCATGCCACCCCGGCGCCAGTGGCTCCTCCGCCAATCACCAAAACATCGGTGCTGAGCTTCTCCACCGGATCAGCTTACTCCTGCCTGTGCGGCGAGCCGCCTTGCCCCGGATCGCGCCGAAACGGGGCAAGGCGACATTCGCTACTCGGCCCAGTCGAAGGTCCGCTCGACGGCCTTCTTCCAGAAGTGGTAAGCGGTATCACGCTTGGAGGCGTCCATCTGCGGGTTCCAGCGCTTGTCCTCGACCCAGTTCTCGCGCAATTCCTCCTCGGTGCTCCAGAAGCCGGTTGCGAGCCCGGCGGCATATGCCGCGCCGAGCGCCGTCGTCTCGGCGACCTTCGGCCTGATCACCGGCACGCCGAGGATGTCCGCCTGGAACTGCATCAGCGTCTCGTTGCCGACCATCCCGCCGTCGACCTTCAGCGACTCGAGGTCGACGCCAGAGTCGGCGTTCATCGCATCGGCGACCTCGCGGCTCTGGAACGCCGTCGCCTCCAGCGTCGCGCGCGCGATGTGCCCGGCGGTGACATAGCGAGTAAGCCCGGCGAACACGCCGCGGGCGTCGGACTTCCAGTACGGCGCGAACAGGCCCGAGAACGCCGGCACGATGTAGCAGCCGCCGTTGTCCTCGACCGACTTGGCGAGGTCCTCCACCTCAGGAGCAGTCCGAATCATCTTGAGGTTGTCGCGCAGCCACTGCACGAGCGCCCCCGTGATCGCGATCGAGCCCTCGAGGCAGTAGACCGCCTTCTGGTCGCCGATCTTGTAGCCGACGGTCGTGATCAACCCGTTCTTTGACTGCACTGCCTCGTTGCCCGTATTGAGCAGCAGGAAGTTGCCGGTTCCGTAAGTGTTCTTCGCCTCGCCGACCGAGAAGCAGGTCTGACCGAACGTCGCTGCCTGCTGGTCGCCGAGGTCACCGGCCACCTGGATTCCCTTGAAGACGCCGCTTTTGATCTCGCCGTACGGCGCGCTCGAAGGCTTGATCTCGGGAAGCATCGAGCGGGGTACGCCGATCGCGTCCAGCAACTCGTCGTCCCAGTCGAGCGTCTGGAGGTTCATCAGCATCGTGCGGCTCGCGTTTGACACATCGGTGATGTGCAGGCCGCCGTCGGTGCCGCCGGTCAGATTCCAGATGCACCATGTGTCGATGTTGCCGAAGCACAGGTCGCCGGCGTCCGCCCGCGCCTGCGCGCCGTCGACGTTGTCGAGCATCCAGCGCACCTTCGGGCCCGAGAAGTAAGTGGCGATCGGCAGCCCGTTCTTCAGGCGGAAACGGTCCTGTCCCCCTTCCTTCATCAGCTCATCGCAGAGCTTGTCGGTGCGCGTGTCCTGCCAGACGATCGCGTTGTGAACCGGCTCGCCCGTATTTCGATCCCAGACGACGGTCGTCTCCCGCTGGTTGGTGATCCCGACGGCGGCAACTGCGCCGGCGCCGCCGCTGGCCTTGCCGGACGCGGCATCCATCACTTGGCGCGAGCGCTCCCAGATCTCCTTCGGGTCGTGCTCGACCCACCCGGGTTTGGGATAGATCTGCTCGTGCTCGAGCTGCTCGACGGCCGCGACGTTGCCGCCGTGGTCGAACAACATGCAGCGCGTACTCGTGGTTCCCTGGTCGAGTGCTGCGACGTAATCGGCCATCCGCGTTCTCTCCTTTCAGCCTGCCAGCGCCTCGGTGGCTGTCTGGCAGAGGTAATAGGTGGAGGTCGCACCCGGATCCTGGTGGTCCCGGCTGCGCTCCCCCAGGTAGCTCGCCCGCCCTTTCAAGGCCAACAGCGGAATCGTGTCCCGCATCCCGCGCTCCGCCGCGTCCGCTGCCGCCTGCAGGGCGGAATCGAGGTCCGACGCCTGCTCGAGCGCCGCGACGGCGGGCAGCAGAGCATCGACCATCGTCTTGTCTCCGGGCTGCGCCTTGCCCCGCGCTTGAACGCCTTCAAGTCCTTTGCGCCAGGCGCCGGCGTATTCCTCCAGCTGGACGTCCTGCTTGCCGGCCAGTGCGGTCCCGATTTGCAGCAGCAGCGTCCCATACAGCGGGCCCGCGGCCCCGCCGACGCTGGACACGAGCGCCATCGCGACCGTCTTGAGCACTGCCCCGGCATCGGCCGGCTCGGAGTCGCCGAGCTTCTCAACCGCCTTGCGCATGCCGCGGTCCATGTTGGTTCCGTGGTCGCCGTCGCCGATCGCGGTGTCAAGCCGCACGAGTTCCTCGCGATGCTCCTGCATCGACGCTGCGAAACGGGTCATCCAGTCGGCGACCGTGTCGGTGGTGATCGCCAAAACCTCAGGCGCCCCAGCGAAGCCCCGGCGTGTCCACGGGAGCGTCCCAATACCGGAGCATCTCGTCGTCGAGCTTGAGCAGCGTGATCGAGCAACCCTGCATCTCCAGTGAGGTGATGTAGTTGCCGATCAGGTTGCGCTCGATCTTCAGCCCGTGGGTGGCGGCGATCTTTGCGACTTCGTTGTACATCACATAGAGCTCGATCAGGGGCGTACCGCCCATCCCGTTGACGAACGCCAGCACGCGGTCGCCTGAGGAGAACGGCAGGTCCTCGATGATCGGGGTCATCAGTCGCTCGGCGATCTGTGACGCCGGCCCGATCTTCTCGCGGAAGCGGCCGGGCTCGCCGTGGATCCCGATCCCGATCTCGACCTCGTCGTCGGCAAGCTCGAAGCTGGGATTCCCGGACCCCGGTGTGATGCACGGCGTCAGCGCCATTCCCATCGAGCGGCCGTTGGCGTTGACCCGGCGGGCGATCTCTGCCACCTCCTGCAGGGAGCGCCGGTCCTCGGCGGCGCCCCCGCAGATCTTCTCGAGCACCACGGTTATGCCGACGCCTCGGCGCCCGGCTGTGTACAGGGAGTCCTGAACGGCGACGTCGTCGTTCGTGACAACCGCCTCGACCTCGACGCCGTCGGCGCGCGTCAAGTCCGCCGCCATGTCGAAATTCATGACGTCGCCGGTGTAGTTCTTGACAATGTGCAGAACGCCGGCGCCGCCGTCCACGGCCTGCGTCGCCGCCTGCATCTGATCGGGCGTCGGGGAGGTGAATACCTCGCCCGGACATGCCGCATCGAGCATGCCCGGGCCCACGAACCCGCCGTGCATCGGTTCGTGGCCCGAGCCGCCGCCCGACACGAGACCGACCTTTCCCTGAACAGGTGCGTCGGCTCGTACCACGTATGCAGGGTCATAGTTGACGCGAAGGCGGTCGCCGTGTGCGGCTTCGACGCCCTGCAGCGCGTCATGCAGGACGTCGTCCGGAGCGTTGATCAGCTTCTTCATCGCTGTCGCCTCACAGCGGAGCGCTGCCGAAGACGGCGTCGAAGACGATCGCGGCGATCGCGCCGCCGATCAGCGGCCCGATGACCGGCACCCAGGAGTACGACCAATCCGACCCTCCCTTGCCCGGGATCGGCAGGATCGCGTGCATGATCCGCGGTCCAAGGTCACGCGCCGGGTTGATCGCGTAACCCGTCGGACCGCCGAGCGACAGGCCGATGGCGAACACCAGCAGGCCGATGATCAGCGCGCCCAGGCCCGGGGGAAATACGATCCACGGAGCGGTGATCGCGAAGACTCCGAACACCAGCACGAACGTGCCGATGATCTCGGTGACCAGGTTCCACGCGTAGTTGCGCACCGCCGGGCCGGTGCAGAACACCGCCAGCTTCAACCCTGGATCCTCCGTGTCTCTCCAGTGCAGGTAGTAGGTGAGGTACACGAGGAATGCGCCGATCATGGCGCCGATCATCTCCCCGAGGAAGTACTTCCACGCCTGCGAGCCGTTGATGCCGCCGTGGATCCACACACCCAGCGTGACCGCCGGGTTGAGGTGCGCGCCGGAGAAGAACGCGCAATAGACCCCGACCATGACCGCCATGCCCCACCCGAAGGTGATGACGATCCATCCAGAGTTCTCCGCCTTCGACTTGGCCAGCAGCACCGCTGCCACGACGCCGTCACCGAGCAGGATCAGCATCCCTGTCCCGATGATCTCCGACGGAACGATGCCCAAGTGCGGGATTTTTATATGCACTACGACTGCGGCGATGGTGCTCAATTTCGGTCTCCCTCCTCAAGTGGACCTGTGGGCGGGCGAATCCTATGCACCTGGTTCGACAGTGTCAAACTAAGTTGAGATTCTTAGGAGTTGTTCGACAATGTCGATCAACGTGCGCACACCCGCCGACATCCCGCCCGTTCGCCGGCTTCGCCGGCCCGCGCTGTCTGCTTGACGAACGCAATGCCCGGCAAGATTCAGTCCATCGAGCGGGCCGCAACGATCCTGCGGCTACTGTCGGGTCGCAACCGGCGACTCGGGGTCGTCGACATCGCCGGCGAGATGGGGCTCCCGAAGGGGACCGTCCACGGGCTGTTGCGCACGCTCCAGAGTGTCGGGTTCGTCGAGCAGGACGACGACACCGGGAAGTACAAGCTCGGCGCGGCCCTGCTGCACATGGGGTCCAGCTATCTCGACGGCAACGAGTTGCGCACCCGCGCGCTCAACTGGTCCGATTCGTTAGCTACGCGCACGCACGAAGCTGTGCGGATCGGCACGCTGCATGACGAACAGGTGCTCGTCGTGCATCACGTGTTCCGGCCCGACGACACTCTCCAGACGCTCGATGTGGGTACGCTGCTCCCCGCGCACGCGACAGCGCTCGGCAAGGTGCTGCTCGCGCACCACCCGTACGTCGTGTCGGCGCTCGCGGCTGCCGGATTCAAGGCGTACACAGAGGCGACGATCACAGCTCCGGAACGGCTCGAGCGGGAGCTGACTCGGGTGCGGGCCCAGGGCTGGGCGGCGGAGATCGGGGAGCTTGTGCCGGGTCAGGTCTCGTACGCCGCGCCGATCGTCGATCGCCGCGGGATGACCGTCGGCGCGATGGGAATCTTCGGTCCCCCCGAGCGGCTGCTGGCGGCGCGACAGCCGCGTGGAGACCTGCTGTCATATGTTCGAGAAGGCGCGCGGGCGGTCTCGCGCGAGCTCGGGGCAATCCCCTGGTAGCGAATCCCGCAGCGATGGGCGTGCAATGTCGTCGCCGTATAACGTCGGTGACACGGATCAATAAGGAGGGAGCAGATGTCCACAGAGCACCCAGCCGATCGTGAGCAGAGTCGCGCCGCCGCCGCTCGCGTCACCTGACGTCCGTTAGGTGCTGCCGCACGGTCCCCTCGGCGAGTATGGTTTCCCCGAGCGGGGTGATTCGCCAGATGGGCGTTCGCTGAACCGATATCGGGGAGACGAGCCTGGCATCCTGGAGCCTGTCAAGCGCTCTGTTGACCGCTGCCATGAGATCCAGGGTGTCCAGCTGCCCGGCACCGGGATAGTCCTCGAGGAGATACTCGCACAGCTGCTGGCTCCTCACGCTGGTCGCGTGCGTGGGCCCGTCGGGTCCTAACCCTGGCAGCACCTTCACGGCGAGATCGTCGACGCTCAGCGCCCGGAGGCGGTCGATCTCCTGCCTGGCTGCGGCCTTCCGCGCAACCTTCTCCTCGCTCCGGCGGAATAGCGGCGACACCTTGAATCGCTCGAGATCAGCAGCGCTCGACCATGGTTACGGTGGTTCGGAATGTACGGGATCGCGGCTTGGGCCGCAGTGACCCAATTCCCTTGGACGTCGGGCATGTCTGGGCTACGCTTCACCGAGCAACACTGACGCGCACTTGCAGCCCGCATACCTCTCCGTTGATGTCGACGGACATCCCGCGCCCGTGACATCGACGGACACGTCCCGCCGCCATGTCCAGGAGAACCACCGTGCACCAGCAGACCGCATCCCGTGAACTGGTTGGTTCGCTTGACGGCCCATCGCGGACGATCACCGTCGAACCGCTTCGCGTTCCGGCGACTCAACCCGCGCCGCCGGAGGTTGCTCCTGAGCGCGCTCCCGAGCGCTCGGAGCCGGCGCCAGAGTGGGAGCCCGTACCCGCGCGATGAACACCCTCGAACGGGCCGAGGGCCTCGCGCCGGACCTGATCGTCCCGCTCGTGGGCTTTCGCCAGTGGCAGCTGGCGAACGGCGTGCTCACATCGATGTACGATCGCGCGCGCTGGCCACCAGACGGCGTCACCGCTCGCTGCGACCGGGGCCACTGCTCTGCTGAGGTCCCGGCCAAGGACTGCAGTTGCGGCGTGTACGCCTACTACGACCCGTGCCCGCGAACGGCGTCGGCCGCGACATCCGACCTGATCGGGGGCGCCGTCGTCCTGTGGGGCCGGATCGAGGCGCACATATACGGTATGCGTGGCAAGCACGCGCGGATCGTCGCACTCGAGCTGCCTCTCTCACGCGGGGCCAAGCGGCGCGCCGTGATCGAGGTGGCCGACCGCGTCGGGGTGCCCGCGGTGCCGCACCGATCGCTGAAGCCGGTCGCTTTGGAGCATGGAGCGGTGCTGCAGCCGGCGCTCCGCCCAAAGAAGACGCTCTCCCGGGCTGCCAACGTGTGGGCCAGGAACGGGCCGGCCTGATCAAGCCGTCGATCGGTGTCGCGGCGATCCGTGATACAAGATTCAACATTGGAGGGCCGATTCGATGCTAGGGACCCAGAGAGAGCCCGATGAGCGGACGGTACGTCGTCTCGATTGATCAGGGAACCGCATCGTCGCGGTGCCTGGTGTTCGACAGCCACGCGCGGATCGTGTCGGTGGCCCAGAAGGAGCATCACCACCACTATCCGATGCCCGGCTGGGTCGAGCACGATCCGCAGGAGATCTGGCGCAACGTGGTCGCGGTCGTCGGCGAGGCGCTCGAGAAGGCGAACCTGATGCCGTCTGAGTTGAGCGCACTCGGCATCGCCAACCAGCGCGAGACAACGGTGCTGTGGGAACGCGGCACCGGAAACCCGGTCCACAACGCGATCAACTGGGAGGACACCCGCACCGACCGCTTGTGCCGATCGCTCGTCGAGGAGTTCGGTCATGAACCGTTCCGCCAGAAGACCGGGCTTCCCGTCTCGACCTACTTCTCGGGCCCCAAGGTCCGGTGGCTGCTCGACCGCCGTCCGGGTCTGCGCGAGCGTGCCGAGGCGGGCGAGGTCCTGTTCGGCACGATGGACTCGTGGCTGATCTGGAACCTGTGCGGCCGGCACGTGACCGACGTGACCAACGCCAGTCGTACGCTGCTGATGAACATCGAGACGCTCGACTGGGATGATGAGTTGCTCTCGATGGTCGGCGTGCCTCGCGCGATGCTCCCCGAGATCCGGCCGTCCTCCGAGATCTACGGCGAGGCCGGCATCGCGCTCGAGGGTGTGCCGGTGGCGTCGGTGCTCGGCGACCAGCATGCGGCGCTCGTCGGCCAGACCTGCTTCGCCCCGGGGGATGCGAAGTGCACGTACGGCACGGGCAGCTTCCTGCTGCTCAACACCGGCCAGCGCCCAATCGCGTCACGGAGCGGGCTGCTGACAACGCTGGGTTACCAGCTCGGTTCCAGCCCACCCACGTACGCGCTCGAAGGATCGATCGCCGTCACCGGCGCGCTCGTGCAGTGGTTCCGCGACAACCTCGGGCTGATTGGCAGCGCGGCCGAGGTCGAGACCCTGGCGCTGACCGTCGAGGACAACGGTGGGTGCTATTTCGTGCCGGCGTTCTCCGGCCTGTTTGCGCCCCATTGGCGCAGTGACGCGCGCGGGGTGATCGCCGGTCTCACCGGCTACATCAATAAGGGCCACCTCGCCCGCGCGGTCCTCGAAGCAACGGCCTGGCAGACGCGCGAGGTCATCGAGGCGATGCACCGAGACTACGGCCGTGGACTCGTCGAGCTCCGGGTCGACGGCGGCATGACCGCCAACAACCTGCTGATGCAGTTCCTCGCCGACGTCCTCGACGTCCCCGTCGTGCGGCCGAACGTCGCCGAGACCGTATCTCTCGGCGCCGCCTACGCCGCCGGCCTGGCGGTCGGATTCTGGCCGGACCTCGACAGCCTCACGGACAACTGGCACAAGGCCGCCGAATGGCTGCCGGCGATGGATCCGCTTCGGCGAGACCGGGGCTACCGGAAGTGGAAGAAGGCGGTCGCACGGAGCGTGGACTGGCTCGACGACGACGACGACAACGACCTCTCGGCGCTGCCGACAAGCGAGGCGCCGGCCGAGCGGCTGCCGGGGATCACGTAACTGTCGCGCGCTCGACCCGCCGCATCCGGGTCCCGCCTACCTCCGCACCACGACCTTCTCCTCGACGTGTTCGAAGAACTGCTGCACGGTCTTGAGGGCCGCGCTGAGGTCCTCCGTGGGCGTGATCGGATCGCCGAAGCAGATGTCGACCGAGTGGCGCTTGGAGCCGTTTCGGCTTCGGAGGCGTGAGGGCCAGAAGCGGCCCGGGGGCATCGCGTTGCGCGTCCCGGTGACCCGGATCGGAATGATCTGCACGCGATGGCGCGCCGCCAGGACCGCCGCACCCCGGCGGAGGCGGCCGGTGGCACCATGGCGTGATCTCGTCCCCTCCGGATACAGCAGCAGGTTCCAACCGCGGTCGATCAGCTCGTCGACATGACCGGCGGACTCCTTCTCGAGGCCGCCGCCCTTCCGATCCATTGGCACAGTGTTGAAAACCAGTGAAACCATGACGGCGACGAGTCGATTGCGGTAGAAGTAATCCGTGGCTGCGGCAACTACCGTCCGTTTGCGGAACCGGCGCGGGAGCGCGGCAAGGATCACGGGCGTGTCGATATGGCTCCCGTGATTCGCCACCAGGATCACCGGCGCGCGCAGCCGCTTGAGCTTGTCGCGACCGGTTGTTCGCCGGCGCGTGTAGTACGTCAAGAGCGGCGCCAGGACGAAACGCATAACCGCTTCTCGCGTTGCGACCGCGGGACGCGAGCGAGCCCATGGAAGGTCTAGTTGTGGCGCCGAGGGGAGCAGCTGCGCCGCACGGCGCCTGACGCGCGCCGGTACCGACGCCCGGCGTCGACCCGGAACCATCTTCAATACTGCGGCGCGCAATAGCCGCGCGCGGCGTTCGATGCGCGCAGGCGCGGTCGTCGGTCGCCGGGCGGGAAGCACGTTGCTACAAACCCCAGCCTGTGACAAACGTTACAGACGCGGGCTGCGACTCGGCGGTCTATGTCCAGCGCAGCCCAGACCGCGTCTTCCAGTAGACCTCGGGGGTCTCGCTCAACGGCGCAAGCTCTTCGTCCAGAGCCGCGTCCCAGCCAATCTCGAAGGCGGCGATGTTGCTCTCGAGCTGTGCCACAGTGCTCGCTCCACTCAAGACTGTGTCAATCCAGGGCTGGGCTAGGACCGCCGCAATCGCGAGCGCGTCCTCGCCCACACCCCGCCGCCGTGCCGCACGTGCAAGCGGTTCGATCGCGCCGCGTGAGGAGAGCCGCCCGTTCGCGAGCGCCTCCTTGACAATCACGCCGATTCCCGCCTCATGCGCAGCTCGCAGCGCCTCGCCCGCCGAGCGTTCCAGCAGGTTCCACGTGGCCTGGACCGTGTCGAACGCGCCCGTGTGGACCGCGCGCTCGATCGTGTCTCCTTGCTCGGTTCCGCTCACGCTGAGGCCGACGGCGACACCCCGAGATCGGAGCGCGTCCAGCTCGCGGCGCACCTGCGCGTCGTCCACCACACCGCTGGATAGGGTCGCGGAGTGGATCTGGTACAGCGACACGTACGGGCCGAGCAGCTCGCGCGTCTGCACGAGCTGGCGACGGAGAGTGTCCGCCGTGAGGTCCTTGACCTCCGGAGGATCGGCGTCGACGCGCCAATCGGCTGTGTAGGTGTAGCCCCACTTCGAGCTGACAGTGACAGCGCCCGGCTGGATCGACCGCGACTTCAACCACGAGCTGAGGAACTCCTCGGCCCGGCCGTAGGAACGAGCAGCGTCGAAATGCCGAACGCCCGCGCCGTACGCCGCGTCGAGCACCGCGTGAGTGCGATCAGCGAGCGCCTGAACGGAGCGGTCCTCGAAGTCTTGGCCATGTCCAAGGTTCAGATAGCCCGGGCGTCCGAGCGCGGCAAGTCCGAGCGCGATCGCGGTGGTGGAGAGCCCACTATGACCGAGCTCCCTGAGCCAGCCTCGCGACGGTGTGGACACAGTGCGGGTTATACCCAGTACGGTGAGATCAAGACCTGAGGCTATCTGCCCGGGCGCGCTGCGCGGGTTCCGTGGCGCGCCTGACGCTGCTCGATTCGCGCGGATAAGCCCGGAGCACCCCGAGCAGCTCTGGATCCTCACCGGTGAGCGCCATCCACGCCGCGCGCATCCCTTCGCTGGCGCCGGTCCGGAGCACCGATGTGCGATGCTCGAGTTGCCCGACTAGCACCGAACCTGTCGGCGGGCGGATCACGCACACCGCGGGGATGTGATTGTCGTCGGCCGTCTGCCTCGCGAGCTCCGCCGTGAGCTCGTCGTAGCGGGCCGAACGTGTGCGGCGCAGCTCAACCAGGTCCGGGTTGATCGCTTGCAGGTAGCGATCCGTAAGCAGCCCGATCGCCGAGGACAGCGGAGTATGGTGCACGCCGTGCGGCCTGGTCTGAAGCACGAGCAGGTCCGTCGCGGTGCGGGACGCGGCTTGCACGGGGATTGCCTCGGCGAGGGTGGCGTCAAGCAGGGTCATTCCGCGGAAGCCGACCGGAGCTCCGGCGAGCCACGGCAGCCGGCCTGAGGCACGCATCGCGCAGCGGATCTCCTCCTCGGTGCTCAGCTCGGTGAGGTCGACGATCGATGCGGTGTCGGCGTTGGTCGAGGTGCAGTGAAGCTCGATCCCACACGACGCGATCGTCTCGAAGCGGAGCGGTCGCTGCCGGGTCCAGACATGGTCGATCACGTAATCCATGTCAAACAAGGGGCCACCGCGCAGAGTGCGCGCGACGCTGACGAATCGCGGATCGCCGAAACCGTGCTGATACAGGGTCGCGAGATAGGCGGCCTGGCCCGCCAGCAGGAACGCGGCGTTGAACGCCCCCGCCGAGGAGCCGTGCACCTCATCGAAAGTGTCCCGTAAGCCGAGTTGCTCGATCGCCGCGGCCATTCCCGCTGAGACCACCCCCCGCAGCCCTCCGCCTTCGATCAGCAGCGCGATCCGGCGGCCGTCTGTCCTCGCTCCCGGTCGGGACCCCTCGTCTCGCCGGCGCAGAATCGTCTGTACCACCGGGTGAGCCCGCAGGTCCTCGGTCATCGGTGAGGCGGGCCGAAACGGATCCGGCGGGTGGCGTCGTGGAAGCATCGCTGGGCCCAATCGTAATTCCCGGCTACCGAAGACGCCACGAGAGCAGCGTGAACTCACGTTGGACGCGCACTCAGTACGATTTTTCCGCGAGCTTCATCAGCCGCTCCTGATTCATGTGAGCCGAGTATTCATCACCGGTGGGACGGGACTGATCGGCACGGCACTTTTGACTCGCCTGCTCGAACGGGGCGACAAGGTCGTCGCTCTCGCCCGATCCGACACCGCTTCCGACGCGCTCGAGGCCCGTGGAGCCCGGGTGGTGCGTGGCGAGGCATTCGACGAGGAAGTGTTGGCGCGCGGAATGGAGGGTTGCGAGCTCGCGTTCAACGTCGCCGGCATCAATTCGCTGTGCGTCGTGGATCCACGGCCGATGGAGCTTCTGAACGCGAGCGGTCCGGAAGCCGCGGTGCGTGCCGCTGCGCGTGCTGGCGTCGGACGCCTCGTGCACACCTCCTCAGCATCGACGATCGGCGAGCCGCCGGGCACGATCGGCAACGAGCAGGTGCCGCATCGCGGGTGGTACCTGTCAACGTACGAGCGGACGAAGACGGCGGGCGAGCGCGCTGCGCTGGCAGCTGCCACCGAGGTAGGTCAGGATCTCGTCTGCGTCAATCCCTCCTCGGTGCAGGGTCCCGGACGGGCGGGCGGCACTGCGCGCTTCCTGCTCGCGTTTCTCGACGGTCGTCTGAAGGTCTTTGTTCCGACCAACATCAGCCTCGTCGACATCGACGACTGCGTCGCGGGTCACCTATTGGCAGCAGAGCGCGGCGTCTCCGGCGAGCGGTACGTGCTCAGCGGCATGACGCTGACGATGAGCGACGCGCTGGCGCTGGCGGGCGAGGTTGCAGGTGTGCAACGTCGCCCGCACCTGTTGCCGCGTCGCGTGGCGACGATCGCCGCGGCGATCGCCGAGCGAGGCTTCAAAATCGCAGGTCGGCATCCGCCGATCTGCCGCGAGATGGTCCGCACGCTGCTCCACGGGCACCGCTACGACGGGTCCCGCGCGGAACGTGAGCTCGGCATGCGTTACACCGATCCTCGCGAGACGCTGCGTAGAACGGTCGAGTGGGCGCGGGCCGAAGGGCTGCTCCGGGCGTAGACGCGACGGCGACAAACGGAATAGAGTCGCAGCACGCTGATGGGATATGTGATCGGGATCGACGTCGGTTCGCAGAGCGCCAAGGCTGTGCTCGTCGACCGTGACGGGGCTGAGGTGGCGAACACGAGCGTGTCGTACGAGATGAGCTATCCCGCCAGCGGCTGGGCCGAGCAGGATCCAGCCAGTTGGGAGCAGGCACTCAGCGGATCCGTGCGCGAGCTGCGGACCATCACCGGGGTCGCGCGCGATGACATAACGATGCTCGCACTGGCCTGTCAGGTCGACGGCCTCGTCGCGCTCGGCGAGGATCTCCGTCCGCTCCGCCCCGCAATCATCTGGCTGGACCGCCGCGCAACGGATCAGTCGGCAGCGTTGAGCGAGGCCGCCGGTGAGGCCGCGCTCATCGCGCGGACGGGACTGAACCCGGATGCCTCACATGTTGCTCCGAAGGCCATGTGGCTTCGGGACGTAGAACCGGCGATCTACAGCGCCGCTCGCTGGCTGGCACCGGTCGGCGGCTACCTCAACGGTTGGCTGACCGGCGTAGTCGTCCAAGACCCCGCCAACGCCTCGTGCACGCTGCTCTACGACCTGATGTCCGGCGACTGGTCCCAGGAACTCGTCGATCACGCCGGGCTGGAGATGGCACGATTGCCGGCGATCCGTCCCTCCTGCGAGGTCATCGGTCAGCTGACGCCGGCCGCTGCCGAGGCGCTTGATCTGCCCAGAAGCTGTTGCGTCGCGGTCGGCACGGGTGATGAACACGCGGCGGCGCTCGGTGCAGGCGCGCTCACGCCGGGGATCGTGGTCGACGTGACGGGCACCGCCGAACCCGTTGCGGTCTCGAGTGATGATGCCGTGATCGACGAGAAGCGTCTCGTCGAAACGCACGCGCATGCAGTGCCGGACACACTATTGATCGAGAATCCAGGCTTTGTCTCGGGTGGGAGCACGAACTGGTGGGCGAGAACCCACGGCATCTCTCAAGCGGGGATGTTCGAATTAGCCGCAACTGCCCCGCCTGGGAGCGAGGGGGCACTGTTCCTGCCAACGCTTTCCGGTGCGACCACGCCTCGCTGGAACGACCGCATGCGAGGTTGCTTCGCCGGGCTCGGTCTTCACCATGAGCGATCGCATCTCGCGAGGGCGGTCCTCGAAGGCTGCTCGTTCGCCTTGCGCGACATCGTTGATCGCTTCGATGAGATGGGTCTCGGCGGCGAGGAACTCCGCGTCGTCGGCGGTGGCGCGCGATCGCCGCTGTGGCTTCAGATCAAGGCCGACGTCACCGGACGGCCCGCGCGCGCCGTGCAGAGCGACTGCGCGACGAGCGCGGGCGCGGCGATGCTGGCAGCCGTCGCAGCCGGCTTCCACAGCGACCTGCACGAGGCCGCCGCTCGTTCGGTGACGCTGGCCGACGAGCCAGTGACGCCGCGGGAATCAACCGCGGAGCTTTACCAAGAGGCCTACAAGTCCTACCGAGAGCTGTACGACGGGGTCGAACGTGCACTGGCGTGAGCCATGGCCCGGCCGTGGCCGCCTGAGGCGTTGGCGTTGCGATCGCCGCCGGAGTCGAGCATGAACGCCCCGCGGCCGGGAGGTCCGGGCGGCACCGTAGGGATGCTCCCGCTCGATGAAGTGCGCTCGATGGCGGACGCCGGCACCGTCGACACAGTGGTCACAGCGTTCACCGACATGCAGGGTCGCTTGATCGGCAAGCGGATCGATGTCTCGTACTTCTTGGACGAGGTGGTCGATCACGGCATTGAAGGCTGCGACTACCTGCTCGCGCTCGACATGGAGATGGATCCTGTCCCGGGATACGAGATGGCGAACTGGGAGAAGGGATACGGCGACTTCGCGATCGTGCCCGACGTCGCGACGCTGCGCGCCATCCCGTGGCTCGACCGAACGGCGCTCGTGTTGTGCGACGTCGTGGACCACGACGCCGCTCCGATCCCCGCCTCGCCGCGGCAGCTGCTGATCGCTCAGTACGAGCGCGCTTACGCGATGGGATTCACGCCGTTGTTCGCCTCCGAACTCGAGTTCTATCTGTACAAGGAGAGCTACGCGCAAGCCCACGAACAGGACTTCCGCGACCTCACGCCGACGATCCCCTACATCCTCGACTACCACATCCTCGCGACGACGATGGACGAAGGCGTCATCGGCCAGATCCGTCGCGGGATGGCGCGTGCCGGAATTCCTGTGGAGTTCACGAAGGGCGAGGCATGGGCCGGTCAGCACGAGCTCAACATGCGCTACGCCGACGCGATTTCCTCCGCAGACAGACATACGATCTACAAGAACGGCGTCAAGGAGATCGCGTTTCTCAACGGAATCTCCGCGACGTTCATGGCGAAGCCGTCGGAGAAGGACATCGGCAGCTCGTGTCATATCCACTCGAGCCTGATCGACTCCCGGAGTGGCAACAGCGTGTTCGTCGACGGTGAAGAAGAGACCGACACCTTCCGCCACTACCTTGGCGGGATGCGGTCGCGAGTCCGGGAGCTCGCACTCTTCGTCGCGCCCGCGATCAACTCCTACAAGCGCTACGCGACCGAGAGCTGGGCGCCGACGTCGATCTCGTGGGGCCGGGACAACCGCACCTGCGGCTTCCGGGTTGTCGGGCACGGCCAGTCACGGCGCGCTGAGTGCCGGATCCCCGGTGCCGATGTCAATCCGTACCTGGGCTACGCGGCGCTGCTCGCCGCCGGGCTCGACGGCATCGCCAATCGCACCGATCCCGGCCCCGAGCTCGTCGGCAATGCTTATGCCGCGGGCGAGGCAGAGCCGTTTCCGTCGACGCTACGCGAGGCGGTCGAGCTGTGGGAGGGCAGCGAGTTCGCGAAGTCCACGTTCGGGGAGGCGGCATGGCGCCATTACCTGAACTATGGCCGCACCGAGCAGCGGTTGTTCGATCAAGTCGTCACGGAGTACGAGCGGCGCCGCATGTTCGAGCGCGGCTAGCCGCACGAAGGGGTTGAGTAAGTGGAAATGCTGGTGGCAGCAACGGACCTAGCCACTGATCGATCCCACTGCGAGAACGGCGCGCGGCTGATGGGATACGTCATCGACATCGCGCAGTCCGCGTCCGACGCGGATGCGCTGGGCGCTGGACTGTGAGACCGCAAGGACTGTTCGCCGGCTACGTGCTCGACCTCGACGGCACGCTCTACCTCGGCGATCGGCTACTGCCTGGCGCGGCCACGACCGTTAAGCGATTGCGCGAATCCGGAGCGCGGGTGGTGTTCGTGACGAACAAGCCGCTTGAGACCTCCGCGCAGTACGCCGCGAAGCTGACCCGGCTCGGCATTCCGGCTCAGGCCGAGGATGTCCTGACGGCGGTCGATGCGCTGGTTCACTACCTGATCGTTCGGCATCCCGGGAAGGTGCTGCTGCTGATCGCCGAGGCGGTCGTCGCAGAGCGCCTGCGCGAGGAAGGTTTCGCGGTGACGGATCGGCCAGAGGAGGCTGAGGTCGTTGTCGTTTCGTTCGACCGCGGCTTCGACTACGCCAAGCTCCACGCCGCGTTCCGCGCTGTGCGCGAGAACGGCGCTGCGATCATCGCCACGAACCCCGACCCCTACTGTCCGACGCCGGAGGGCGGGTTGCCGGATTGCGCAGCGATGCTGGCGGCGCTCGAGGCATGCACCGGTGCCCGGGCTGAGGCCGTCGTCGGCAAGCCGAGCAGTCACATGGCCGCCGCATTCATGGCGCGTCTGGACGTCGATCCAGCGTCGGTCGCTGTCGTCGGCGATCGTTTGACGACCGATGTCGCGATGGGTCAGCAAATCGGCGCTGCGGGCATCCTTGTACTTACCGGAGCGACGAGCGCCGACGACGTCGCCCGCGCGGACACCAAGCCCGATTACGTACTGACCGGCATCGACCAACTGCTCCCAGCGCCCTGATGCGTCGGCATCTCGCGCGACTGCCCGTAGACGTGAGTTGAGCGCACCCGGGGAAGAGGCCCGTCTGCCCTGGAGCTGATCAACGTGTCCATCCGGGCATGAGGGAAAGATGTGACGATGACCGATCCGATACGCATCCCCAGCGCTATGCGCGACCGCGCGCAGGCGATTATCGACATCACCGATCGCATGTGCCACGGGTACCTCGACGACGAGTACGGCCGGATCGCCCGTCGGCTCATCGCGCGGTTGGCTCGTAAGCGCCCTTCGCCGCTGGCACGCGGTGACGCGCGCATCTGGGCGGCCGGCGTCGTCTATGCCATCGGCCAGATCAACTTCCTGTTCGATCCGACTCAGACGCCCCATATGACGGCCAAGCAGTTGGCAGAGCGGCTCGGCGTCGTGCAGACGACGATGGCCAACAAGGCCGGTTTGATCAACCGGACGCTGGATATCGGGATCTTCGAGCCGGAGCTCACCCGCATCGCGATCCTGGAGCAGCACCCGATGGCATGGATTGTCGAGATCGATGGCCTGCTGATCGACGCCCGCATGCTTCCTGCGGAGATTCAGGACGAGGCGCGACGGCGTGGCCTGATCCCCGATCTCGATCGGCTCCGCGCCGCAGCATGAACCGGGCCGCCGACGGGGCGGTGAGCAGCTCGGAGGCCGGTCTGGCAGTGCTGGGAGTCCTGAGCGATCGCGAGAAAGTGCCTGAACCCATCCCGACGATCGCGTTGACGACCTAGTTCATTCCCGCGAAGTCGGTCGGGTTGGTCAGGAGTACGCCCACCTCGACGACGTCGTACAACGTTGCGCCCGCCGCGTGCTAGCGCCTGCCGTGTCTGTTCCTGAATGGTCGAGCCAGCCAGGTTTCCGGTGCTCGCGTCGATACCGACCAAGCCGGCGAGCGCGCGAACGATAGCCCTCGCCCAGCAGGATCCACCGATCGCGACGTCGCTAACCGGGATCGGTTTCGGTTGCTCATCGCGCCCGTTCGTCAACCTGCGCAAGTTCGACTGCACGCGCTGGCCGTCGCATCTGCAAGGCATTTCCGTGCGGCGGGCCCGGCAGCGCTGCCGCAGGCTCTCGGCGACTGACTTCTGCGTCAACGGCGATCAGTCCTCGTTCAACCACGGCGACTCGGGGCGGTCATGCAGCCGACCGCCAGCGGTATCGGCGGGTCTGCCGGCCGGCGGGCGCGTTCGCGCTCTCGCCGAAGACGAGCAGGAAGGTGATCACCGTCGGCCGGGCCTCTGCCGTGGTTGCGGCCGGTAACACTCACGTCATCAAGATCCCGCTCAACGGCACGGGCCAGCATCTGCTCGCGGCCCGAGTCACGCTCCCCGCGTCGATCGTCGTGACCCAGACCGAGGGCGCTACCACCATCATCGTCTCGCCCCACAGATTGGCCCTCAAGGCCCACAGCGCCAGGCGCGAGAAGACGCACTGATCCCGCGTCGCAGATTCCTTGGCCCCGGCAGGAGCTGGCGGACAGGCCCCGTTACTTGCTGGGCTCCTCGTCTACCAGTACCTCGTACATCTCAACCGAGGTTCGGGGGCCGCGTCCGGTCGCCGGCGTGACCTCGTTCAATGCAGCGTCGACCCGCCGTAAGTCGTCTTCCGTTTCACAGAGGACCAGGTTCGCAGCCCGGTTGCTCTCGCGATCGACAAGCAGCATGATCCTCTTGGCCGCGTCGCCCGCTCTCTCGAACGGCGTGCCGTGTCCGCCGCTGCGAATTGTCCCGCGAACGTCTGCGGCGAAGTCGTCCCAGTTGCGGTCGGCGCCTTCGAATCGCGCGATCCGTACATACATACTGCGCCCTCCTCTGGCCTGGTTTGGTTCGTCAGCGGGACTGTATGCGACCAGTGAGCCTCGGTCATCCCGCCGAGTCCGTATCGCGAAGCCGACTCACCGGCCAGACCCTAGCCGCGTTCAGTGCTTGACGCGCTGCGCCAGCGTATGAGGTGACTGCGCCAGGATCAGCGCGGCAGCGCCGAGCACCTCGGCCCGCGGTCCGAGCGTTCCCGCCGCCACGCGGACGGACGTGGACGCCGGCGTGACGCAGCTGCGGGCGATCGCATCGCGGATCGGCTCGAGGATCACCTCGCCGGCCGCGGCAAGCTCACCGCCGAGGAGCAGCAGCTGCGGATTGAGGATGTTGACGAGCGCGGCGAGGACCACGCCTACCGCAGCGCCTGCGTCCGCGACCGCTCGGCTGGCGCCCCGATGGTCTGCCGCGACCAGTTCGAGGAGCATCGGGATTGAGACGGGTCGATTCATGCTGCGCTCTAGCAGCGCCGCGACCGCGACCGGGCTGGCGATCGTCTCGAGACATCCGCGGTTGCCGCAGCGGCAGATTGGTCCCTGCGGGTCGCTCAGGACGTGCCCGATCTCGCCGGCGACGCCGAGCGATCCGTGATACGGCCGGCCGGACAGGATGATCCCGGCGCCGATGCCGGCTGACAGCCGGACGTAGACGAGATCGTCGACGTCGCGGCCGGCGCCAAACAACTTCTCGCCGAGCGCGCCCGCGTTGGCGTCGTTCTCGATCTGCACGGGGATGCCAAGGCGCGCCTCCATCTCGGCGGCAGGCCGAATGCCGCGCCAGCCGGGCAAGATCCCGTTCGTCTCGAGCTCGCCGGTCGTTCGGTTGATCGGCGCGGCGAGATCCATGCCGACGCCGAGTAGGCGATCGCGCTCGATGCCGGCGCTGCTGAGCGCTGCGCGAACGAGCTCCTCGGCGAGATCGAGGCTCTGGGTCGGGGCGTGGTCGACCTCGGCGGGCGAGAAGTCGTCGACGATCGGCTGGCCGGAGAGATCGCACACGGCGACGCGAATGTGCTGGTGGCCGAAGTCGAGGCCGACGGCGAACGCGGCGTCGGAGACAAGTGAGAGCAAGATCGGGGGGCGGCCGGTATTGCGGGGGCGATCGTCCTCGGGCGCGGTGTGCTCCTCGACGATCCCGGCGCTGAGGAGCTCCTCGATGACTGTCGAGACCGTCTGCCGCGCGAGGCCGGTGTGCCGCGTGAGCTCAGCCCGGCTCGTCGCAGGATGGCGGTAGATCGTCTCGATCACGCGCAGTCGGTTGAGCTGGCGAACGCTGAGCGGGCTGGGGCCAGGAGTCATCTGTGCATCTCTCCGGGGAGCCTGCTCGGTAGGTTTGAGTAGAAATTCACCGCTATCCAGGCAATTCTTGGCGATGAGCCTAACGGTTTACGGCTGAACCGACGGTCCAGCGATGCAATTTGTCCGCCTACGGACATTGACTTCTGCCTAATCCCGGCGTATAAGTCGCCCGGTCCGTTGACTCGCTGACCGCTCGGAGGGGACAGGGAGGATGCAAGGCAGGTGCGCGTGAAGGAGTGCGGCAAATGCTGCAGCGCCGTTCGGACGCCATTCATGAAGCCTCGGGGTGCGCTGGGGAGAGTCGCTATCCAGAGGAGCACGCCATGAGTAAGGACAGCAGGCCGAGCACCGAGCGGCGGGGGCCCGGGGCGCCGAGACGGTTCAACCATCGGTCGCTGGCAGCGATTGCCGTGCTTTCGCTCGCCACCGGACTCGTCGCTGCCCTCCTGTTCGCCTTCCCGGTGGGAGCGCACACCTCGAGCGGCCAGTCGAGTGACCCGATCTATCTCGACACCCACTACACCTACGCCGAGCGCGCCGCCGACCTCGTCGCGCGGCTGACCCCGACGCAGCGTGCCTCGCAGATCGTCTCGAGCCAGGCGCCCGCGATTTCAACGACGGCGAACCCGCTGCTGCGCGACACCTTCGGCGGTCAGACGACGCTCGCCGCACCGGCGAGCGCGGGCGATACGAACGTCAAGCTCGAGAGCGCGGGCGGCGTGACGCCCGGCGCGAAGCTGACCATCGATCCGGACGGCACGGCCGAGACGGTGACCGTCACCTCGGTCGGTAGCGCTCCGTCCCCATTTGCGCCGACGCTCGTCGTCGCGGAGAATCCGGGAGACACGAACATCAAGGTGAACTTCACGTTCGGCATGACCGCCGGCGACACCGTCCGCATCGACACCGGCGCCAACGTTGAGTTCGCGACGATCCAGACCGTCGGCACGTCGGGTACAAGCGGCACCGGGATCACCCTGACCGCACCGCTGAAGCTCGCGCACGCGGTGGGCACGCCGGCGCTCGACCTCGGCTCCGGCGTCACCGTCACGCCCGCGCTGGCGAGCGCGCACGTCTACGGGTCCCCGGTGAAGATCTCGGTGGGCCTTCCCGCCTACGGCTGGTGGAACGAGGCGCTGCACGGCATCAACGCCGAGTCGCTGAACCCATCGGGCAACGCTGTGACGCTGACGAACACGACCTCGTACCCGATCGACCTTTCGCGCGGCTCGAGCTGGGATCCGAACCTGACATACGAGGTGGCACAGGCGGAGTCAGACGAGGCGCGGGAGGTCGTGCGGAACAACAAGTTCGACCTCGATTTCTATTCGCCGACGATCAACCTCGGGCGCGACCCGCGCTGGGGCCGCAATGACGAGTCCTATGGTGAGGACCCGCTGCTGGAGGCGAAGGTCGCCAGCCAGTTCGTTGACGGCATGGAGGGCAAGAACCAGAACGGCCGGCTTCTGCCGGAGGCGAACGGCTTCTTCAAGGCGACGACCACGCTCAAGCACTACGCCATGAACAACACGGAGGGCACCTCGAACGCCGACCCGAACGGCCGCCTGAACGGCTCTTCGAATGCGGATGACCGCTCGATCCGCGAGTACTACACGATGCCGTTTCGCAAGATCGTGCAGGCCTCCCAAAACGGTGCGGTCATGAGCTCCTACAACGAGATCAATGGGGTGCCCTCGGCGGCGAACACCTATCTCAACGACACCCTGATGCGCGAGACGTTCGGCCTGCAGGGCTACTTCACCGGGGACTGCGACGCGGTCAACCAGGTCAATACCCGGCATCACTGGCAGCCCGACGGCTTCGGGCACATCGCGACGGTGGTCGAGCAGTTCGCGTTCACGCTCGCCTCGGGTGAGGACGCGGAGTGCAACGCCGGCTACAACGGCAGCGGCAGCTACCGCGGCCCGACTTCGCCGAGCACAACCCAGGGCGGGTTGATGAACGCGCTCGGAATGCACATCCCGACCCAGACCGGGCAGGCCACGGTCAACGACCTCGATGTGTCAGCGACCCGCCTGTTCACGAACCGGATGAAGCTCGGCGAGTTCAACCCTGATTCGACGGTGCCGTGGTTGACCCAGGCGCAGTCTCGGGTCAAGAGCTACGGCGTCTACCCGTGGGTCAGCTCCGCCGCTAACAACGCCGAGACGGAGACTCAGAGCCGGCTGGCGCTCGCGCGCAAGGCCGGCGACGCGTCGCTCGTGTTGCTTAAGAACGCGACGATCACCCGCAAGGACGGCTCGAGCGGAAAGCTGCTCCCGCTTACGGTGCCCAAGACGGGCAACTTCAAGGTGCTCGTGCTGGGCTACTACGCGAACAACGCGAACTTCTATCTGGGCGGCTACTCGTCGATTCAGAGCACGGCTGGGCAGGCCAACGAGGTGACCCCGTACGCGGGCATCAAGTCCGCGATCCAGGCGATCAACCCCTCGGCTCAGGTCGACTACATGAGGGGCTTCACCGATACGGGCACGAACGCCGGCAACTGCTGCGGGACGATCGATCCGGCGGCGGTGTCGGCAGCTGGCGGCTACGACTACGTGATCGTGTACGCGGGCATGGACTCGAGCGCGTCGGCGGGGACAACGGGGACCGAGGATCGCGACCGCACGTCACTGGCGCTGCCGGGTCAGGAGGGCCAGCTCATCAGCCAGGTGGACGCTGCGAACGCGAACACGGTCGCGGTGATGGAGACGATCGGCCCGCAGGACGTGACCGGGTTTGAGTCGAGCACCCCGGCGATCCTGTGGAGCTCCTACAACGGGATGCGCAAGGGCGAGTCGCTCGCCGACGTGCTGCTCGGCGACTACAACCCGAGCGGCCGCACCCCGGAGACGTGGTACCAGTCGGTCAGCGACATCCCGAGCATCTACAGCTACGCGCTTCGCCCGGCGGGGCCGAGCGGCCGGACCTACATGTACTACACCGGCCCGGTCTCATACCCGTTCGGCTACGGCCTGAGCTACACGACGTTCCACTTCTCCCACCTGCACATCTCCAAGCGCAATCCGACGGCCGACGACACGATCAACGTGAGCGTCGACGTGACGAACACCGGCTCGCGTGACGGCAACGAGGTCGTCCAGATGTACGTGAACACGCCCCACGCCGCAGCGTCACTGCAGCGGCCGATCAAGCGACTGGAGGGCTTCCAGAAGGTGTTCCTGGCCGCCGGCCAGACGAAGACCGTGACGTTGCCGATCAAGATCGCCGACCTCGCCTTCTACAACGAGGCCGACAAGCGCTTCGAGGTCGACCAGGGCCAGTACGGGCTCCAGATCTCGACCTCCAGCGCCGACAGCGACATACAGGCACAAGACACGATCAACGTCAACGGCAAGCTGACGCAGAAGCCAAGCGTCCTCTCCGCCCAGCCGCGGATCTCGGGCGCCGACACCGTGAGGGGCATCTCGCAGCGGGTGATGTTCCCCGAGGGGGTCGCGGTCGATCCGGGCCTGACCCTTGCGATGAACGACGACTCGCTGTACGGGTGGATCGCGCCCGGCCAGAGCAAGTCGCTCCCGCCCGGGACGAGGCTCAGCTTCAGGAGCGACCGGCCGGGCGTCGTCTCGGTCGGCCCCACAGGGCTCATCCGCACCGTGTCCAACGGTGCCGCGACGGTCACCGCCACCGCGACCTTCCACGGCGCGAGCGCATCGACCGCATTCGTGGTGCGCGTCGTCTCCGATCTCAGCAACCTGAAGGTGGGCCGCGTGACGGTCGCGCACTTCCGGCCCGAGGTGTTCGACTACGACGTGACCCTTCGAGCCCGCGCCACGCGCCCGCCGCTGGTCAGCGCCAGCGCGCGCACCGGCACGGTGCACGTGACGCAGGCCTCGGGGGTTCCGGGCGTGGCGACCGTCACCTCGACCGGGCCGGACGGGATCGTCGCGACCTACACGGTGAACTTCGCGCGGGCCGCGTCCAGCGATGAGTTCAACGGGACGACGCTCGATCCGAAGTGGGCGGTGGTGCGCCCCGATCCGGCGAACCTGGCTGTCAGTGGCGGATCGCTCACGATTACACCAGAGGCCGGCGACCTGGTGACGACGAGCAACAACGCCAAGAACCTAGTTCTGCAGCCGGCGCTCGGGGACTGGACGATGACCTCGAAGCTGACGTTCAGCGCCGCGCCGAACACGCCCACCCAGCAGGGCGGGATCATCGCCTACCAGGACGACGACAACTACCTGAAGTTCGATCTCGAGGCCGCGTCAGCGACCGACCTCGAGCTGAGGACCTCGCTCGAGGACAGCCGGCAGACCAACCCGGCCGTGAGCAGCAATCCGATCCAGGTCAACCAGACGCTCAACAGCGCCCCGATGAACGGCGTCCTGCCTGCCAACAACACGATCTGGTTGCGAATGACCAAGCACCGCTACACCTACACCACGTCCTACTCGGTCGACGGGAACACCTGGGTTCCCGCGTGGTCGACCGGGGCGACCCTGACCAATCTCAAGGTCGGGCTGCTCGCCTTTGGCGGCGCGGCGACGACCGGGCCCCGGGTCGCCTTTGACTACTTCCACATAGATAGCGGGTGGTGAGCGAAAGGTTACGCAGACTGAATCCCTGCCGGCCATCCACTCAGTGAGAACGTCACGTCGTTCCCGGCGAAGGCTTCTGGTTGGCCGGTCACGGTCACGCCGCGCGCTAACGCTAAGAACGCGCTGACGCGATCGGTCGCCCTAGGCGGCGGGTGCCGGGAGGCGCACGGTCACGGCTGCGAATCGTGGGACGCCGAGTCCGCTGGCGAGGTAGCAGAAGAGTCCGTTCGCCGGCCCGACCGGGGGCCGGTGCAGGCGCCGCTGATCGGCGCTGAGGATCGCCATCGCTGAGGCGACCAGCGGCGCTGCAGCGCTCGTGCCTGCGTCGCTGACCCAGTTGCCCGCGAGCACGACCGGCCAGCCCGGGAACTGCGAAGCGACCGCGGACACGTCCGGGGTGGTGCGCATCCGGCCGGGCAGCCCGAGCCCTTGCTGGAACGGCGGCCGGGCGGACGCGGCCGAGAACCCGCCTCCGCCGGCGCCCGCGCCGTCGGCGACCGACTCGAATCTGAGGTCGTTCCAGACGACCTCGCTGCTTCGCTGGTTGGCCGTGGTGAGTGTCAGCTGGGTGCCGCCGACGGCGGTCAGGAACGGAGATGAGGCAGGCCATGCCACCCCGGAGAAGGGCCGGCCGTTGCAGGTCGAGCCGAAATCCCCGGCCGAGGCGTAGCTGCCGACACCGGCGAGGCCGAGTCGCACGAGGATCGAGTCCATCAAGTTCGCGCCCGCGCGAGTGGACGGCGTTGAGACCCTCTGCCGCGGACATCGCGCTCGCACTCGCCGTAGGAGATCGAGAAGCTGTCGGGGAGCCGTGGGGCGTCCAGCACCTGGGATGCGCCAAGGAACCACAACTGCGGCTGCAGCCACGCCTGCGTAAATGTCAGCGACCGCAGTCCCGGCGCAATGCCCCTCACCAGCGCGAGATCCTCCTCGGGCTCAAACGTACCCTGAGCGAACGGAGCAGTCTGCCCGTCGCTGAGCAGAACACGCGAGTGGAGCTTCGGGTAGCCAAAGCACCGAGCGTTGTCGGCGATATCCGCCTGGGAGACGCCTTCGCCGAGGTTGAAGATCGCACCGCATCCTGGACCAGCGAACGCATGTTCGCGGGCAGGTTCAATCGGCCGTTGCCCTTCAGGAAGTAGACGTTGACGTTCGGGAGGTTGCCGAACTGGCGCTGGATCTTCACCTCGAATACGCGATCGAGCTGAGCGACCGTCCCGCGCACTCGCGCGAACACGCCCGATCGATCGATGCGGACGGACAGCCCCCGCCTCGTGAGCGCCCGGACAACCGCTGTCCGCGTACTGCGGGTGGCGCCGTAGCGTGCGGCCACCTCGTCGACCGTCAAAAACCGCCGGTAGCTTGGCGATCCGGGTTGCTGGACCGCGAAGAACGCGGACCGCGCTGCTGCCTCCGGGCGCTTGAGCCCAAAGTAGATGGTGATCCGCAGCGGGGACGCGGCAGCCGACGCAGCGAGTGCGAGGCACAGCGCCAGAGTCAACGTGGAGGCAAGTGTCCTCCGGGTGCTTCGTGTCATCGGCTCTCTCCTCTGTCTCTCTGTGCGCATCGAAGTCTTCCGTGCTCAGCCGGCGGCTGCAGCGAGTCGGCGGCTCCGATGTCTCGCAGCGTCCGCCGATGAGGTCTGCGGCCTTCTCGCCGATCATGATCGTCGCAGCATTCGTGTTGGTCGATTACGCCAGTCGTCGAACGCGGGTTGGGTGCGCAGCTCGAGCGCCTTGGCGACGCCCGGTCATGATCTAGCGACCGCGTCGCCCTGAGAGCGTTCGCTGAAGCCGTCTATCCGCCACTTGCCGCGTTCGATCGTCAGCTCGATCCCCGTGAGGGCGGGTGTCTTCGGCCTGCCGTGGCCTGCGGATGCGGCGGCCCGCGCAGGCGTGAGAACGGCGGTGGCCTGACGATCGTGTACCTGCACCTGCTCGATCCTCAACGATCGGAGGGCAGCGAGTTCTGCTGATGAGAGCTGCTCGCTGCGCTCACAGCCTCCGGACAACAGTACCTCCGGGTTCATCGTTCGATAGGCCGTCGTGAAGAGCGCGCACCGCTGAACTGGCGTTCGAGCGGTGAGGTACTGCTCCACGACGGTGCGCACCTGTGACGGCGCCGGATCCGCGCTGCCGCAGCCTGCGAGGAGAATCCCAACCGCAAGCGCCGCGAGAGCGGAACGTCGAAAGGGGCGCCTGCGTCGGGACATCGCTTGTCCTGTCAGCCCCGAGCCCTCGAAAGCCCTGGATCAGACGTCAGACGCATCTCGTCGAAGCAAGACGGCGACGGCTGCGAGATCCTTCCCGTTGGCACTAAGGGAGCGCGGACGACCTGCCGCGACGACGCGTCGTCTATCTATGCGGCCTCGGCGCTCTGGCCGCATGCTGCGTGCTCGCGATGCACAGGGCAGTACGCGCATTCGACGCGTCCGTCCCGTCCGCGGTACGCCAACCAAGTACCTGTGGGGAGCGAGACTTGATAGCTCCTAGCGCCAGGCGGCCAGGCGGCACCGGCTCCCTCGACCACGGCGCGCGACTCCTTCTGCTCGCATTCGTGGACGATGCAGTAGATGAAGAAGGTTTCGTACATTGGCGCCGAGAATAGGCGCCTTGGCAGACGGAGACCCGTTCACCGCCCGCGTGAGCCCGCGTGGCCCCGGGGTACTCAGTCGGCGCTCGCATGCTGTCGGTCGGCCGGAACGAGCCAGAGGACGGCGAGTGAGGGCAGCATTACTTCGGTCGAGGCGGCGTGCCTGTGCCACGGAGTCGGCTCCGCTTCGATGCCGTTAGGGTTTCCAACGTTCGAGTCGCCGTAGCGCGCGGAATCCGTGTTGAGCGCCTCGATCCAGCGGCCGGAGCGAGGGAGCCCGAGGCGGTGGCGCTCGCGCGGGGCCGGGGAGAGGTTCGCCGCGCACACGACGGGCGCGATGCGAACCCATTGGCACATCGCGTCCAAAGCCGACCGATAGCCGACCCCGTGCTGGCTCAACACAGACGCGTCAGTACGCGCGCGTTGTGTTGCAGCGTCGTGGGAAGGATTCGGGCCGCGGTGGCGTCCTACGGTTCCGACAGTCATCAGACGTCTGCTGACAATCGGGTGGCTGGATATGTCTGCGAAGGAACAGGAGAAGCAATGCAGCACCCGTGCCGCGGCTGGAGTTTCTCGCCACGCGGCTACGAACCACCGGCGAGCACATGGAACGGGTCACCGCCGAGACGTGACGTGTTTCTCAGGCACGCGCTGATCAGCCGTGAGCTCCGGTGGGGTTGAGGGTGTGGCGGCGGTTAGGGTCGTCAACCCTGCGCTGAAGTTCGGTCTCGAGCTCGCCGCGATCGGGTCGCTTGGGTACTCGGGTGCCTCACTGGATGGCCCGCTGCTGTCCGTTGTAATGATGCTGCTTGCACCCGCCGCGATGATCGCGTTGTGGGGCCGGTTCGCCGCCCCAAGGCGAGCCGGCGGCTGTCGCTCTCGGCGCGAATCCCGTTCGAGCTCACAATCCTGCTGCTCGCAGCTCCTGCGCGCCTTCGCGCCCGTCCGATGGGCGGCAGCGCCGGACATAGCTGCCGCACCCAGAAACCCCTCAGCCTCGTAGATCGGAGCACTGTATGAAGATTCACGCCCTGACGACCGGAACGGTGAGCGTCAAGCACAGCTTCCTCTTCCCCAGCCCTGGGGCGCGACGCCAGCTCGATCTGTTCCTTCCCGGCGAGTTCTCCGATCCGCTGCCGATCCACTGCTGGGCGGTCGAGCACGACGGCGTGCTGCGGCTCGTCGACACGGGCGAGACAACGCTCGCGCGCGATGTGCCGTTCGCGCGGATGGCGGTCACGCGCGAGCAAGAGCTCCCAGGCGCGCTGGCCGCAGCGGGTCTGAACGTCGAGGACGTCTCCGAGGTTGTGCTGACCCACGGCCACGGCGACCACATCGACGGCCTCGTCCACGTGCGTGCACGGGTCCTGATCAACGAGGCGGAGATGCAGTCGGTCAACGCGCCGATATCGCGGGTCATGCGTCGCGTCCTGCGCCAGCCACTCCCGCCGGGCTTCGCTCCCGAGACCTTCACCTTCGACGGCGGAGCGTTCGGGGCCTTCCCCCACAGCCACGCGCTGAGCGACGACGGACGCATCGTTGCCGTCGACACCGCGGGACACACGCCGGGGCACATTTCCGTGATTTGCATCGACGACTCGGGCCGGCACGTGATGCTCGCTGGTGACGCAACCGACACGCTCGAACAGCTCCACGCTCGGCGCCACGACGCGGTCGGGCCCCACCCCAAGGTCCACGTCGCGACGCTCGACACGATCCTGGCCCACTGTGCCCAGCACCCGACCGTCTACCTGCCTTCACACGACCCGGACGCAGCAGACCGGTTCGCAGCTGCGACGACCGTTGACCGCGGTCAAGCCATCGCTCCGCTCGTGTAGCCGACTGCGTTTCGGTCCCTTCCGCCTCTCGACTCCACCCACCACGAAGGAAGACCATGCACGCAGTCGTCGTCAACGTCACCATCAATGATCCGGACGCCGAGGAGCGCGCGTTGCGCGAACAACTCGTGCCGCGAGTCACAACTGCCTGGGTTCGTCACGGGATACTGGACGATCAAGGACGACACCGGCCTCACAATGCTCATCCTCGAATCAGAGGACGCAGCCAACCTCATGAGCCGGCAGGCGGAGGCAACCGTGCCGCCGGCGATGACGTTCGAAAACGTGGAGGTGCGCCAGATAGCAGCGCATGTGTGAGACGTCTTGACAGGCCGGATCATCGCTGCGCGTGGAGCGCGCTCCCCGCAGTCGCCATCCGACACGGCCACCGGCTCGGGAGCGCCGCTGCTGCCGGCCCCGGGACTGAACGACGTGCGGTCGCCGACTCGGCGTCGCATCGTGTGCGTTGTCATCCCGATTGGATGACGTGGCTCGGTTCGGGACGGTTTAGGTTCGTGACGCCAACTCTTTGCCGGCTGCCCGACCGCGGCCCGCACCGGCCGCGACCGCAATGTTTGCGAACGGAATGAGGCCACATTGATGGTTGACCGAAGTCATGCGCTGGACCATGTTGTTCTCGTGTTGTTCGAGAACAGGTCTTTGGACAATCTTCTGGGCCATCTGTACGGCCCGGAGGATGGCAAGACCTTTGAGGGTGTGATCGGCAAGGGTCTGAGCAACCCGATTCCTGAGTGGGCTGAGCACGGAGCCGAGCGCAAGACGGTCCCGTACACGGTCGCGACGGACATGGATGCCCCGAACCCGGACTCCGGGGAGGAGTACTTCCACACCAACACGCAGCTGTTCAACGTTCTCGACGAGCACAACCGGTTCGAGCTCGCCGAGCAGGTCACCGCGCCGTGGAACGCTCCCTCGCCTGGGGCCGTGCCGACGATGGACGGCTTCGTCACCGACTACATCAACACCTTCACCGCAGAGATGGGCCGTCAGCCCACCTACGAGGAGTATGCGCAGATCATGACCGGCTACACGCCGGCGCAGGTTCCGGTGCTCAACGGGCTCGCGAAGGGCTTCGGCGTCTTCGACCATTGGTTCTGCGAGGTTCCCTCGCAGACGTTGATGAACCGGTCGTTCTGGACGGCTGCGACTTCGTCCGGCTTCGTTATCAACAAGCCGGCGTCGAACTTCGTCCAGCACAACACCGCAGAAACGCTGTTCGAGCGGCTCGAAGCGCACGGGCGCACCTGGAAGGTGTACGTGCAGGAGCCGATGTCGTTCTCTGCCGCTGCCCTGATTCACATGCCGCGGTTAAAGGATCGCCTTGCGACGAACTTCGTGCCGTTTTCCGAATTCGAGCGCGACGTGGCGGCCGGCACGCTGCCCGATTTCAGCATGATCGAGCCGAACCTGATCATGGGGCACAGCGACTACCACCCGGCCGTCAGCCGAGCACTTGGCCCGGGTGTCGAGCTCCCTCTCGACCCGCCGTCGTCGATCTTGGGCGGCGAGGCGTTCCTGGCGCGCATCTACACGGCGATCCGATCGGCCGCTTCCCCGGAGGGCTCCAACGCGTACAACACAACCTTCTTCATCGGCTGGGACGAGCCAGGCGGTACCTACGACCATGTACCTCCCGGGCCGGTGCCGCCACCGGACCCGAGCGCACCGGCGGGGCAGCTGGACTTCACATTCGACCGCTCCGGCTACCGCGTGCCAGCCATCATCGTCTCCCCGTGGGTGGATGAGGGGATCGTGATCAACGACGAGTACCGCCACACGTCGATGATCGCCACGCTCCGCAAAGCGTGGAACCTCGGCGACGCGTTCACCGCCCGCGATGCCGCCGCCCGCACGTTCGAGCACCTCCTCTCCCGCGAGAGTCCGCGCGACCCCGCCACCTGGCCGGACGTGCAGCCACTTCCGGTTCCTGCCTTCCAGATGGACGAGGCGGTGATGAGTCAGGCGCTCAGCACCCTCGGCCACGCGATGGGCGGCGGAATGGTGGAGAAGGCGAAGCAGTCTGGGATCACGATCCCGCCCGAATTGACCAACCGAGCATCGCCCGCATCGGCATCACAGATCATCGCATTCCTTAGGAGCATTTCGGGCCAGTTCTTCCCGCTCCTTGCCGCGCCCAAATAGGACGTCATGAGCGAGACGGATTCTGGACGTCATGCCGGCTGTGGCGAACCACTCGCCCGGTGCCTTCGTCGGCGGAGCACTCGTCCGTCGCCGAAGCGTTCGTCCGGGAAGTTGGCCTCTCCAAGACCGATGCGATCGTCTGCCGGTGCGGCCGCGCGGGTGCCGACGGGTCGTTGTTGGAACACGTTTTCTTGCGGTAGCCCGGCGCCGTCACCGAGTCCGTCTGTGCCAGCGGCGCTGATCAGTCGGAGTGGGTTCCACGAGCTCGGCCCGACACGAGGCCATCGCGAACGTCCAGAAGACTGTGGCCATCGGGGCACATCGGGGCCGGTCCTATCCGCACCGACAAGCCCGTCCGTTTCAGCGACGGCGCCGACGGTGCGGGTTTCGCTGCTTCGCCTTAACCGTGAGTGCGAATGACCGCGTCGCGACCAATGATGGCCGGGCGGTGTCTTTGACCGTGACGCGGAACCGTGTGGTCGTGGCGTGAGGGGCGGTGCCCGAGATCACGCCGGAGCGGTGATCGAGCGTGAATCCGCGCGGAAGCGTCCCGTGGGTGATCGTCCAGTGGTATGGGGGCTCACCCAATGCCGCCCAGATGCGGGCTCGGTAGCGGCCTCTGGTCCGCGCGGTGGGGAGCCGGTGGGTGAGCATCGTCAGCGGCGGCGTCACGATGAGCCGGCCGGGAGCCGCAAGTCCTGTTGCGGAGCCGATGATCACGTGGAACGGGGGGGTGTCGCCCTGCGCGCCGGCAGCGTACACGGTGATTGCGTTGGTGAACGCGTTCGAGACGTAGAGATTGCCGGCGGCGTCGAGATCGACTCCGACGGGGAAGCTCAGGACTGTGTCCGCGCCACCGATCCTCGACGCCGGGGCGACATCGCCGCTCGGTGCGGGGTCGTAGACGGTGATCGATTCGCCGAACTCATTGGCGGCGGTCACCCGCCCCGCAGAGTTCACGGTAAGGCCTTGCGGGCTGTTGAGCTGAGTCGTCGGCCCCGCGATTGTCGCCGATGGCGTGGCAGCTCCGTTTGCGCCTGCCGCGTAGCGGCTGATCGTATTTGCCTGCGAGCTTGCGACCCACAGGTTGCCAGCTGCGTCGATTGCGAGGCCGCTGGGACCGACGAGCCCCGTGATCGTGCGGATTGGGCTTGGGTCTCCATTCGCGCCGGGTGCGTATACCGTGACGGTGCCGGCAGGCCGGTTGGCTACGTATAGATCGGCGTTGCGATCGAGTGCCAGTGCCTGTGGCGCGGCGAGTCCGGTGTTCGGTCCGGAGATGACGGCGATCGGCGTGGTGTCGCCCGAAGCGCCGGAAGCGTACTCGGTGATTGCAGCGGAGTTGGCGTTGGCGACGTACAACGCGCCGACGCTCGTCAGTGCCACGGCGGTCGTCCCAGCGAGCTGCGTGCTCGGTCCGGCGATCGTGATGATCGGGCTTGCATTGCCGTCGGCCGTCAGCGCGAACGCACGCACAGAGCTGTTGCCGGCGTTGACGACGAACACCGCCGCCGGCAACGGCGGCGCAACCGTGATGCTGATGAGGCCTGTCGTTGTCTGAGGTGAAGTGGTGGCGGAGTCAGTTACCATCACCGTTGCCTGGTGGCGCCCTGGAGCCGTCGCAGTCCCCGACACTGTCCCGGTGGTCGGGTTAAGCGAGAGCCCAGGCGGTAACGAGCCAAGCTTCAGCGCCCAGTGATAGGGCGGGATGCCTCCTTGGGCGGACACGCTGCTGACGTAGGGGACGCCGACCCCGGCCTGTGGGAGCGCGGTGTTGGTGAATGCGATTGGAGCGGGAGCAACGCCTATACCGACCACCTTCGCGATTTGTGGCGACGAGCTGACCGGATCGACGATCGTCAGCTGAGCGACGTATGCGATACGTGCCGTCGGTGTGAAACGGATCGTGATGGTGCAGGACGACGCCGCGGCGATGTTCCGCGTGCAATTCGTGCCGGCGATCGAGAACCCGGTCCCGCTCAGCGTCACTGAGCTGGCTCGGAAGGGCACGACTCCCGTGTTCGCAAGCCGCACGGACATCTGCAGCGAGCCGCCGTCAAACGGGACGGAGCCGAAGTCGACGAAGTTCGAGCTGAGAATCGCGCTCGTCGCCGGGCCGGTGACTGGTTCCACGCCAGCCGGGCTCCAGCTGGCAACACCGTTCGCCGAGCTCAGCGTCGCGATCCCAACGGATCCCGTCTGCACGTCCCCGTCGGGGCTGAACGCGATTTGACCCTGAGCGCCCGCAAACGCTGTGAGCGCCAGCTTCGAGACGACCGCCTTGCGAAACGCACCGGCGTTCGACGTTGCAATGGCTGGCGGCGTGGCGCCGCCGCTGACGGCTGTCTTGATCGCGGTCAGCAGCGCCTCGGCGGCGTCGTAGCCGCGCGCGCTATCGGTGCTGGGCGCTCCGAACTTAGCCTGATACTGGGCGGCGAAGGCAGATGCCGACGGCAGTTCTGGCAAGGTTGGCTCAGTGGCGGGGGCCCAAACGGCTCCGCCGGCGGTTCCAACGCCGGCGGCGAACCCGCTCGACACGAGCGAGGAGCTGACCACAAGCGGCGTTTGAGTGAGGCCGGGCGCCGTGCTCATCTGCTGGCGCAGCGAGATCCCCATCTGAACGTTGTTACTCGCGAACACGATGAAGTCAGGGTGCACCGCCGCGATCGAAGCCAGAAGGTTCGTGACGTTGCCGCTGATTGCGACTGACGCCTGACCGACGACCGTGCCGCCGAGCAGTTTCCACTCGTTCGTGAACACGCCCGCCTGTCCGACACCACGAGGGGATGTGTCATCGATCAGAAAGGCGGTATGCAATCCGCGAGCCTTGGACATGAAGTCCGCAACGGCCTGTTGGCCGAGGAAGTCCGCCGGCGCGACGCGGAAGAAGGTTGTGCGTCCCGTCGGCTGCACGGTCGCCAGCTCGGCGGCAGTCCCGGTGCATCCGAATGCTGCAGTGATCGTCAGGCATGTGTCGGTGGCCGACGGCGATACCGTGGCGACCCCCGCGTTGTTCGTAGCCGGAAGCTCACTGAGCGCCGTGGTGGTGTCAAAAGGAGCGATGATGCCCGCCACCCGTGCATCGCCGATCAGGCCGGTGAGCTGAGTCGCCCCGGTCGGTCCACTCGGGATTCCCGCGGGACCCACGTCACTCTTGCGCACGAGGCTGAACGTGACGCCGGGCACGAGGTGCGAACTGTTTGCCTGGTCGACAGCAAGTTGGGCACCGTTGGCCGCGGATCGCCCCGCGGCAGCCACGCTTCCGGACAGCGGCAAAACCACGCCGAGCTTCACGGTCACCGGCGCCGCCAGCGCGACGCCGGCTCGGGCCGTCGCGACCGATAATCCCGAGACCACGACGATCACAGCGATCCAGGCTCCAAAGCTGCGATGTCCCATAAGCGACCTTTCTCGTCCCACCGGCGATGGAATTTGCGCACTACACCAGGGAGCGCGCCCTCGTGACCGCGCGCCCGCCGACTCGAGGAGTGGGTCGTGCAGCCGCCGTACCGCGGCCACGGTGCCCTCGATGTCGCTGTCCATCCTCGGCTGCTCGTCGCTCATCATCACCCTGGGATTCAAAGAGATCGCTCGCGCCTCGACGTCACCGCCTCCACGCGGAGGAGCAAGCATCCCGAACAACGGGGTGATAGGTCAAGGCCGCTCGCAGATCACTCCGGTGATCTCAACTGCCACAGCGTCCACGCACGGCACCCCGGACACTCCCGCCCACACCAGCATCACCCCCGCCCGCCACCTCACCGACGAGCCCAACCCCGCTACACCAAGTGGTATGTCGATGATCCGGCCACATACGCGCCGCGGGATCCCTGAGGCGAGCAGTGGCACTGGCCGCTTCCAACGGTTCACGCGGCAGCATTGTGCTGTGCGCACGGCACGCACACATGGGACCTGACCTACACTGACCCGGAACGCGCGGAACTCGGGCGGGTGCCTTCGCGGGCTGGCGCCGGTTCGCAGCGGTGAGGTCGCGCTTAACCTGGCCCGATGGACTCGACTGCGGTTGATCTCCACGTCGAGGCGTGATCGAACGTCTTGCGAACACCGTTCAGAGACCCCGCGGCAAGTGGTCTTACGCTGCGCCGAGCTTGACCATCGCCGCGCGCTTGCTGTCAACATCGAATGCTTCGTTCTGTTCAACGGCCGTTCCGGGGCGAGCAGGCCGCCATCCGCTCGAGCAGCACTGCGCGCTCGCGGGCGTTTTGGGTGAGGGAGGCGGCGCGGTCGAACTCCACTCGGGCCTCGTCGTCGCGGCCGAGCTTCGCGAGTAGGTCTCCGCGCACGGTCGGGAGCAAGTGATAGCCGCGGAGGGCGGGCTCCGACGTGAGAGCGTCAACGAGTTTGAGCCCCTCCTCGGGGCCGAACGCCATGCCCACGGCGACCGCCCGGTTAAGCTCGACGACCGGCGAGGGGAGAAGCTGGGCGAGCGCGTCGTAGAGGGCGACGATGCGCTCCCAGTCCGTGTCGGCGGCGACCCGGGCGCGTGCGTGACAGGCGGCGATGGCCGCCTGGAGCGTGAACGGCCCCAGGGCGCCTCCCGTGCTCTGCGCGCGATCGAGCGCGGCGAGGCCGCGGCCGACGAGCAGCCAGTCCCAGCGCGACCGGTCCTGATCGAGCAGGAGTACCGCCTCTCCAGAGGGGCCGATTCGCGCGCGTGAGCGCGATGCGTGCAGCTCCATCAGGGCAACGAGGCCGTGCACCTCCGGCTCCGACGGAAGTAGCTCGGCGAGGATGCGGCCGAGCCGGAGCGCCTCCTCGATCAGCTCGGGCCGGATCCAATCGTCGCCGGCGGTCGCCGCGTAGCCCTCGTTGAAGATCAGGTAGATCGCCTCGAGCACCGAGGCGAGGCGCTCGGCGAGCTCATCGCGCTCGGGAACCTCGAACGGCACGCGCGCCTCCGAGAGCGTGCGCTTAGCGCGTACGATCCGCTGCGCGACCGTCGCCTCCGAGACCAGGTAGGCGCGGGCGATCTCCCGGGTCGTCAGGCCGGCGAGCAGGCGCAGCGTGAGCGCGACCCGCGCGTCGGTCGAGAGCACTGGATGGCAGGCCGTGAAGATCAGGCGCAGGAGATCGTCGTCGAACGGATCGTCGATCTGGGCCTCAAGATCTGGACTCTCGACCTGACCGCGGATCTCGATCTCCAAACCGAGCTCCAGCGTCTTTCGCTCGTGCACCTCGGCTCGGCGGAGGCGGTCGACCGCCCGGTGCTTGGCCGTGCCCATGAGCCAGGCACCCGGGTTGTCCGGGACGCCTGACTCTGGCCACTGTTCGAGGGCGGCAACGAGCGCCTCCTGTGCGAGGTCCTCGGCGACGCCGACATCGCGCACGATCCGGGCCAGGCCGGCGATCAGCCGTGCGGACTCGATCCGCCAAACGGCGTCGATGGTGCGGTTGACGTCGTTCGCGGGCACGCTGGATCGTCGGCGCCGCGCCGCCGGCTACCGGTTCGCCTCGGCCTGCTCCCGCAGGAGCGCCTCCTGCTCGCGCAGCTCAGAAGTGAACTCCTCGCCGAAGTCTTCGGCCTCGAAGACCTGGCGAATCTCGATGATCGCCTCACTGCCGGGCATAGGGTCCGGGGCGCGCTTGACCCACTCGATCGCCTCGTCGAGCGACTTCACCTGCCACAACCAGTAGCCCGCAAGGAGCTCCTTGGTCTCGGCGAACGGGCCGTCGACCACTCTGCGCTCGCCGCCCGAGAACGCCACCCGCACGCCCTTCGAGCTCGGGTGCAGGCCGTCCCCGGCGAGCATCACCCCGGCCTTGACCAGCTCCTCGTTGAAGTTGCCCATCTGCGTGAGCAGTTCCCGGCTCGGCATCACACCGGCCTCGCTCTCCTCCGTCGCCTTGACCAGGACCATGACTCGCATTCCGTCGTTCCTCCTTAGGTTGGACTGTGCTTCTACCAATGCGTCGAGCGAGCGAAGCAGAAATCGACACGCCACTCATGCTTGGGCCAACATCTCGACCTCACTGGCGAGTCCCTGCGACTCGCGGAAACCAGGACTCGTCGCAGATGTCCATCAACGTTCAGTGCCACCGCCACGGCCGACCGCAGCGCACGTGACTGCCGCCAACCCTCGCCCCTGCTGATGGTCCGCCCACACGAGCGTGCACCCACGCAGCGCGCGGGCGGAACTCGTGGGCTACACGGCGCTCCCAGCCGAGACCGGGCCGACGTGGGCGCCCGACCGGCTCTCGATCTGGCCGGTGGAGGGCGGACGCTACGGAATTGACGCGCACTACCACGGTGAGACGGGCGTGCAACGCGCCAAAGGACAGCAGCACCGGCTCGAAGCCGTGGGCCTGAGCGCTAGCGTCCGAGAAGACGATGCTGGCGCGCTCATCCGGCTTGGCCCGCTCGCCCACTCGGCTGCCTGGGTCGCGCTCGAGGCGTTCCTCGGACGGCCCGTACCCGAGGTACACCCCTAAGTACCGGCTACCGGCTCCGCGCACGTCAAGCTCCGGTGTGGTCGTCGATCGAGGCGGGGGGGTGAACTGGTAGCGGGCCAGCCTGGATGGCTAGGTTGATTAGCGCCTGCGGAAAGCGATCCAAACGATCGAGACTAGGGCGGGGCTCCGTAGTGTGGTGGCCCGAAACTTTGCGCGATGGCGTGCCTTGTGACCGTAGGAATGCCTTGAAGGGTGCGTATGCCGAAGGAGTCATGAATGGTTCGGTTGCTGTTGGGTCGCGGGCTGCGCTCGTGGTCGCGGTGTTGGCGACCCTGGTTTCCCCGCGCTCGCAAGCGATCCCGCGCGGCCGCGCCATGACCGCGTCAGGTGATGTGCACCGGCGCCGGGCGCGCTGATGTCTGAATGTCTCGATCGGCCAAGGATGACCCCGAACAACCGGGCAGCGCTGTGATGCGATGATCGGCGAGCGATGCGAGCAAGTGATGTCAGCGGCGTCAGCCAGGCGTGGGAGGAGAACGCCAAGCGGTGGGTGGCCTGGGCACGAACCGCAGAGCACGACGTCTACTTCTGGCAGCTGAACCTCCCAGCGTTCGCGAAGCTGCTCCCGCTGGCCCCAAGACGGACTCTTGATGTTGGGTGTGGCGAGGGTCGGATTGGTCGTTACCTGGCCGAAACCGGCCATCACGTGGTCGGCATCGACACGTCCCCACCCTGGCGGCCCACGCAAGAGACGCGGGCGGCTATGAGGAGGTCGTGTGTGGTGACGCAGCCGTGATGCCGTGGCCGACGGATCATTGCGATCTGGCGATCGCGTTCATGTCGTTGCACGACATGCCCGACCCTGCCTCGGTGATCCGCGAGATCGCGCGCGTGCTTGAACCGGCGGTCTCAAGCAGATCGTGTCTCTAGCCTTCTGAGCTGCACATGGTCCCATGCTGGTGATCGTCGATTAGCCTCGTTCCGGTGAAGGATGCAGCACGCAGCGCAGTGGACCGGAGCCGTATGACTGACCGGGGTAAGCCTGGTCGCTCCAGCGGCCGCCTCCCGATGACCGGGCATGGCGCGCCGACTCCGGGATTTAGTCCGGTGACAGGAAGATACAGATTCCATGATATTCCGCTTGACAGCCGAAGTCCGGGGTGACATCTTGCGCCCCGCGCAACGTGCGTGAGCGGAGGTGAGGGAGAGCGGATGGATGGTAGGTGCGCCTGAATCCGGTGAGTTGCCGTGTTGGCATGCTCGTGGCGAGTGTCACGCTCGCGGGCTGCGGTGGCGGCTCCACGACATCGCCCGAGCCGTCGCGGCAGGACCCGCCGCCGACGATCTTGACGGCGCCCGTGCAGCCCACGACGTTTGCGCAGGCACGGGCAGCCGTGCTCGCGTTGTACAGATCGCATCGCGCAATCGCGACATTCACCGTCAAGGACGTCGAGTACACGCCGGCGACCCGGGACAAGGTGCTGAGGGTCTGCCACGAGGCTGGGCCGGAAAAGGCTGCGGGCACGCGCGAGTCGGTGCGCGTCCTCGCCTGCGCGCCGTTGATCTTCTTCTTCTACAGCTACGGCCGGCATGCGTCCGTGCCCGAAGCCGTGGGGGTCGCAGAAAGGCTGTACTGGTACGCGGTGACGAGCAATCGAGCGCCGTACCAGGTTGGGCCGGGACTGACGCGACTGCTGCGCAGCTGGGGGGTTGCGTGAAGTCCCGTCTGTCGCGAGGTCGGTTTCCGAACACACGTCTCTATCGGTCGGGAGGGGATTAGGCATGCACGGTTTCGGTGATCGCAGGGCGAGGCGTCGGAATCCTGGACGACGCGCGGCATTCGTATCGTGCGCCGCTGTCGCGGCGGCCCTGTCGCTGGGTCTCGGGATATCGGCCGCCGCGCCGCCCGCGGTGCCGGGCAACGTTCCCTATGACCTGAATGCGCCGCTTCCCTCACAGAAGGCCTCGCCCGCAGTCGATGCGTCGGCGCCGTATACGCCTGCGGTGCTAAGCCTGATCGCGCAGCTCGAGCCGAGCAACCCGCCGACCCAGGCGCAGCTGGCGAATGCCGACGCGCTGCTCCACGACGGCCCGAGCCCGAGCTGTCACAACGTCGGTCCCGTGAGCGCGCCGACTGGCACGACGCCGAGTATCGAGCAGATCTGCTGGACCGATGCCCAGGGGGTCCTGAACACGTCGGGGAACAATGCCCGTGGCTCGACCGGCCCGACGACGCTGATGGCACTCGGCGCCACGTTCGATCGCTCGCTCGGCAACGCGTGGGGGCAGACGGAAGGGACCGAGAGCCGGGAGTTCATGGTCACCGGGATGTTCGGCCCGCAGACCGATCTCGATCGGCTTCCGAATTGGGGACGAAACCTGACGACGACGGGCGAGGATCCGTTCCTCAGCAATCAGTTGGTCGCGGCACAGATCAATGGGATGCAGGGCGTCGGCGCGATGTCTCAGATGAAGCACTTCGTCGTCTACAACGGCCAGAATCAGAATCTCAACACGGATATCGGGGACCAGGGGTTACACGAGCTCTACCTCACGCCGTACGAGGGCGGGTTCATCAACGGCCGGGCCGCAGCGACGATGTGCGCATATCAGCTCTGGCGCGATACCTCCACGTCGTTGCCAGGGGCAGTCTCGTCCTTGACGCAGCCGAGCCCGTTCACCGCGGCAGGTCAGAATCCACTGACCTGGCCGCTCAACGAATCGCACTTCTCCTGCGAGCAGCCGCTGAGTCTCAACTATGTCCTGCGCGGTCTGTGGGGCTCCAAAGCGCTCGTCGGCTCTGACTACCCGGCGACGCACAGCACCTCCGGGATCATGCAGGGCGAGGATCAGGAGATGCCGACGCAGAACGGCTTCTTCAGCGCCAACACGACGTTGAGCACCGGGCAGCAGACCGACCCGACCGGCAGCACGTGCGCGGACGCCGCCGGCAACGCCGAGCCGTGCAGCACAAGTGGGGCCGTCCACGTCGGCGGCATCCCGAACAACTTCCAAGGCTCCGGCGGCTCGGGCTGCGCGAACACGTACGGCTGCGCGCTCGTCGACTCTGTCGTGGACGGCAACCTGCCGATTTCCGTCTTCAATCAATCGCTCGCGCGGATCCTCTACCAGGAGCAGCGGTTCGGGATGCTCGGCTGCAACGACACGCCCGTTTCCGCGTCGTGCGCCAACCCCGGCGGGGTGGGCACTGACCGCAGCGGTACGGCGTTGCTTCCCAAAGGCTCGACCGGCGCGCTCGGAACGACGACCGGTGATGCGGCAATTGTGGAGCGGATGGCCGAGGAGGGCGCGACGCTGCTCAAGAACGACCACGGCACGCTGCCGATCAGCAAGGCGGACATCGCCGGAGGAGTGTTCGTGACCGGTGCGAGCGCGAACCACACCATCGCGGATCCGACGAGCGAGGCATCAACCGGCTTCATCGGGCGAGACGCGATCAATCCGCTGCAGCAGTTGAAGGGGTTCAGCGGCCGCCCGAGCGCGTTCACGTTCGTGCCGGCCAACGACCCCGACGGCATCACGGTGCCGACGTCGGCATTGTCAACGACCGCAGACAGCACCGGCGTTGGCGGGCTGAACCTGTCAGTCGACGGCGGTACCGCGACCAAGGACACCTCGGCGATCGACCACGAGGCGGTCAACGCAAACCAGCTTGCGCCAGGGCACACCTACAAGTGGAGCGGCTACGTGTATGTCCCGACCGCGGATACGTACACGTTTGCGCTCCAGCAGAGCCCGACGCTCCCGACGACGCTGAACTGCCCGCAGACGGGCCAGTTCAACACGCCGCCGTCCGATCCCACACTCACGACCTGCACCCCGTTCACGGCGGCGAACGCAACACAGACGAACACTCCGCCGGACGCTGTCACGTTCTCGCTCGACGGTACGCAGTTGAACCTGAACGCGGCTACGGCCGACATCTACGGCGGCGGCAGGGCGAGCCCCGTCACGAGCAACCCGACGACCGCCGGCGCGCTCGACCAAGGGCTCATCAGCCGCACCTGCGCAACGGGGACCGCAGCGACCGAGCCAGGCACCACGAACTGCGGCACGGCGCAATCGGCGCTGACGCCTGGGTTCCACGCGATCACGATCACGGTCGACAACGCCACCAACTGCGTCTCGACGCCTCCCGCTGCTGCCGCTGGAACGAATCCCGCGGTCGCGGCCGTGCCGGCTCCGTGCTCGCCGGCGAGCTTCCGGTTTGCCTACAACCGGACCAACGGTGACGTCAGCGACGCCGCCGCAGCCGCCGCGGGCAAGAAGCTCGCGCTCGTGTTCGTCAATGACGGCGTCGGCGCGACGTCAAGCACGCCAAATCCGGCGCTGCCCGGGACCACCATCTCGGCGCCGACACAGCTGTCTGATGCGAGCACCAACCTGATCAACGCGGTCGCCGCCGCGAACCCGAACACCGTCGTCGTACTCAACACGGCCAACCCGGTGCTGACTCCGTGGCTCTCGAAGGTGAAGGGAGTGGTGGACTTCTGGTTCGCCGGGCAGGAAGGCGGGACCGCGATGGCCCGGGTGCTGCTCGGCCTGGCTAACCCGAGCGGCCACACGGCACTGACCTGGCCGGCGAACGCGACCGACACGATCTGGGGCTACAACGAGACAAGGCCGCTGTATCCCGGCGACAGCGCCGGACAGCACTTCGAACGCCTCAACGGCAACGGCGGCTGCGCCGTCAACGCCGGCTCGAGCGCCACCTGCCCGACCGCAACCCAGACGACCGAAAGCGAGGGCATCTACACGGGCTATCGCTTCTTCGACAAGGAGGGGATCACACCGCAGTTCCCGTTCGGGTTCGGGCTCTCCTACACCTCCTTCCGCTTCTCGGACCTGAGAACGACACGAGCCGGCGACGGCGGCGTCGACGTGCGCTTTGCGGTCACGAACACCGGGCATGTGGCCGGCGCAGACGCCGCCCAGGTGTACATCGGGTCGCCACACCACGCGCCGGCAGGAATTCAGTTCGCAGTGCGCTCGCTCGCGCAGTTCGACCGAGTGTCGCTCGATCCCGGCCGTTCGCAGATCGTGACGCTGCACGTGCCGGCACGGGAGCTCTCCTACTGGTCGGAGAAGACGCAACAGTGGGTGCTCGACGCGTCCGGACGCAAGCTGTGGGTCGGCGACGCCGACACGCCCGCAAGCCTACCGCTCTCGACAACTCTTGATCGCGCGCCGACAACCACCTGGTGTGTCAACGAGCAGTTCAACGCGACCACGATCAGCGGCAGCCTGACCGTTCCGCGCGGAGCATGGTGTGACCTTGTCGACGTGACCGTGAACGGCAACCTCAACCTGCTGGGCAGCTCAGGAACGAGGATCCAACGCGTGACCGTCGCCGGCGATCTCAACGCCCTGGGCACCCGCGACGCCAACGATCCTCTGAGCGCCAACGCGAACGTCGTGTGCGCCAGCACGATCGGCGAAAACCTCCGCGTCCTGGGCAGCGCTGCCGGCTCGCCGTGGAACATCGGCGGCTGCGGCGGCAATACGGTTAAGGGCAACGTCGAGTTCTCCCACAACGCCGCGCACGGGAACGAGGTCTCGGGCAACACCGTCGGCGGCAACCTCGATTGCACAGGCAACGGTGGCGTCAGCGGAAAGGGCAACAAGGCGAAGAACCTGAACGAGCAGTGCTCAACGCTCGGCTAGCGCCAAGTTCTCCCGAACTCGCCCACGGCTGCGTCAGCGACGTCGCTACCGGAGTCCCACGTGAACCTGCACTGATGCGGGGACGTAACCGGACTTGCTGGCGCTCGGCGTCAGCGACGCTGCGTGGGTGATCGGTCCGGCCTTGACGTCAACGGACCCGGACTTGTTGGCGTTTGTCGTGTGGCCGTTGAGAGTCAGGTGGGCGCCTTGGACCGGGGCGCCTGCGTCGGTCACCGTCAGCTTCACGGCGCCATGCTTACCTTTGCCTAGCTTCAGCCGGGCGGGCGAAGCTGTCAACGTCAGCCCGGCGAGCATCTGGCTGTGCCACGTCTGCACACCGGAGCCAGTGTGCGGGGCGAACGCCCGGGTCATACCCGCAGCATTCGACCCCCGGCTGCTTGCTCGAGGTTCACGCTTGTGCCAGGCGGATCGCTCCCACGATGGACAAACACGCCATCGGTCGTGCTCCACGCGAGGAACGGCGTTGTCCCACCGGGTCCGAGCGCACCGCCGAGCGGATCGGAGAAGCCAGCCCCATCGGCCACTGGCGCCGGAGTCAATGCCCAAGTACTGCCGCCGTCGCTCGACGACCACTGCTCAAGGCTGTCCAGCGGATCGGCCCGACGCGATCTCCTGCGAGGTGCCGACATTCCCATTCGCGTCGAGCACCGTCTGCACCAGCGCACCGGAAGACGGCGACGTCTGGTGATGCCAAATCACATGCAGCCGACCGTCGGGGGTGCGCACGGTGGCCACCTGGTCGATGTTCGCGCCATTTGCCGACGTGACGGCGTCCCAGTGCCCCGGCACCGTCGCACGAGCAGCGCCCGGCAGCAGCGCCGACGCGGCACGCGTCAAGCCAACCGCGACACGCGCGGCGCGAACGAGTCGAAAATCGAAACCACCCGACTTCTCCTATCCCTTGCCGCGCACGGGGCGCTGTTGCCTACCACGCTAGCCCCGCGGACAGCCGCCCGCCATCGTCGCTAGCCGCAGTCCACCCCCGTACTTGACCGCACCGAAGCGAAGTTCAACTGGACGTGTCAGGCTGGTGGCCTTGCGTCACCTCGGACAAACGCCTTGCCAGGAATCGGCGCTCGGCGGCTGTCGGCGCGAGGTCCAGCGCGCGTCTGTAAGCCGCCGCGGCTTCCGCGTTGCGGTTCATCCGCCTCAGTAGATCGGCGCGGGTGGCCGGCAGCAGGTAGTAGTCGGACAGCGCTCTTTGACGCTCGACGTCGTCCACGAGTGCCAGTCCGGCTGCTGGTCCGCGGTCCATGGCGACCGCGACCGCTCGGTTGAGCGCAACCACGGGGGAGGGCGAAACCTCGTTGAGCCGCTCATACAAGGCCGCGATCTCGTGCCAGTCCGTGTTCGCCGCGGTCGGCGCTTGCGCGTGGCAGGCAGCGACCGCCGCGAGCAGCTGATAAGCACCTGGCCGTCGCAGGCGCATGGCTCGGTCGAGGATCCTGCATGCCTGGTCGATCGTCGCTCTGTTCCAAAGCCCGCGCTCTTGCTCTTCGAGCGTGACCAGGTCTCCCGCTGCGTCAAGGCGGGCGGCGCGGCGCGAGTCATGGAGCAGCATCAGGCTCATGAGCCCGAGTACTTCGGGTTCGTCGGGGACGAGCTCAGTGAGCAGGCGACCGAGTCGGATCGCCTCGATGCAAAGGTCCCTTCGGATCAACTCATCGCCGCTGGTGGCGCCGTAACCTTCGTTGAACAGGGCGTAGAGCACGGCCAGCACCGCCCTCAGCCGTTCCCCCAACTGATGAGCAGGCGGCACCCGATACGGGATGTTGGCCTGTTCAATCTTGCGCTTGGCGCGGGTGAGGCGCTTGGCCATAGTTTCCAGCGGGACGAGGAATGCTCGGGCGATCTCCGGCGTGGTCAACCCCGCCAGTGTGCGGAGCGTGAGCGCCACCTGGGCCTCGATGGGCAGAGCCGGATGGCAGCACGTGAAGATCAGCCGCAGACGGTCGTCGCCGATACCGCTCGGATCCTCGCCTGACGATGTTGTACGCATTTTCAGCATCGCGAACTCCCTGAGCTTCTCCTCGCCGACCTTCGAGCGCCGCAGCCGGTCGAGCGCGCGGTTGCGGGCGGTCGTCACCAGCCAGCCAACCGGACTGGATGGCACACCGTCTCGCGGCCAGCGCTCGAGCGCTCGCTCAAACGCGTCCTGGGCGCACTCCTCCGCGAGATCCCAATCGCCGGTCACCCGAATCAGGTAGGCGACGACCCGCCCCCAGTCAGATCGGAACGACGCAGCGACTGCCTCCCGCCCGCCGGCTAGATCTCCCACACCGGCCTGACCTCGATCGTGCCGTACCGCGCGCCAGGATTGCGAGACGCGATCTCGATCGCCTCATCCAGATCCTCGACATCGATGATGTAAAAGCCGGCGATCTGCTCCTTGGTCTCCGCGAACGGCCCGTCGGCAACCACGAGTCCCTGCTCGCGAACGCGCACCGACGTCGCCATCGACGTCGGCCGCAGTCGCTCCCGCGCCACGAGCACACCGCGGCCCTCCATCTCGTCCTGAAAGGCCATGAACTCCGCGTATCGTCCCGTCTGGTCCTCCTCGCTCAAGTCCTCTCGCTCCTCGATCGCCAACAGCATCGCGTAACGCATCGGCCCCTCTCTTTCTAGTCGCATTCCGAAGTCTTCCTTCTGATGTTGCCTGCTGATCGGCCAGCGCGAGGCCGGGACGTCGCGCGCCGGGGCCCGGCCTCGAGCGCTGCCGCCAAGATCAGGCCTTGGAGAGTCGTGCGCGCATCTGCTCGGCCGGATGCTCGGGCGGAAGCTCCGCCAAGACACCGACCTCGACCCCGCCTCCGCTTGCGATGGTGGGGCAGTTGCGGGCCATCGAGACCGCTGTGTCGAGGTCGTCCGCCGTAATGACCGAGTATCCACCGATCTGCGTCGACCCTCCGGCGTCGCCCAGAACCGTCGCAGGCTCGAACACCGGCCAGCCCGGATCCACAACGTTCGGAGCGACGACGTCGTTCAGGAAAGCCTGCCACGCCGCCAGCTCACTGCCGTCGGGAAGCGGACCACGCCCCTTCGCGGAGCGGTAGCTGAAGATGAACTTTGCCATTCCTGCTTCCTCCTGTGTCGGCACCGACCCGTTGCCGGCGCTCTATGTCGAAGACGAATCGGAATCGGTCGAAATGGACACGCGCCCGCGAGGTCCTCGTCTGCCGCCGATCACCAGTGCCAAACACACGCGTCGTCGCCTGGGCGCCGTACCAGAGGGCGCGCCTCATGTTCTGCACTGCGGGCGGTCTGGATGAAGGCTTCGACGACCGGGCGGGAAGGAATCGCGTCGGATGGCAGTCATAGACCATTGATGTCATCAGACATCTATCGACTTCGCGGGTGGGCAAAGCGCGGCCAGATCGTGTCGACAGCGTTTGCCGTCATCGCGGCTCTCATCGCCGTCATGCCGCCGATGGCGAACTCAAGCCCGAACTCGATCACGGTGACAACCCGAACCGATGGTGTCGCCGGCTCGCTTCGAGACGCGATCACACGCGCCGCCGCCGGCGACACCGTGATCCTGCCCGCGGGTACGTACGTTTTGACGCTCGGCGAGCTGTTGGTCGGCAAGACGCTGACGATCTCGGGTGCCGGTGCCGCGACAACGATCATCGATGGGCAGAATGGGCAGCGGTTCTCCCGTGACATTCACATCGAGGCCCCCGGCAGCCAGGTCACGATCAGCGGTGTGACGATCCGCAACGGAATTGCCCTCCCGCCAACCGGAGTGGCGCAGGTCCAGGGCGGAGGAATACTCAACGAGCAGGCCTCGCTGACGCTCATCGACGACGTGATTGCTCACAATCAGGCAAACGCGAACGGACGCGCGATGGATGGAGGCGGCGGTTTCGCCACTGGGGGCGGCGTGGCCAGTACGGGACCGCTGAACCTCGTTCGCACCGACTTCGCTGACAACCACGCGAGTGCCGTTGGTAGCGATGGCCATGAGGGTGGCCTGGCCGAGGGCGGTGGCGTGTGGAGCCAAGGCCCGCTCGACGTGCGAGCTTCCACGCTCGAGGCCAACAGCGCCGACGCGCGCGGCGGCGGACAGTTGCAGCCGATGGTGCTCAACTCAAGCCAAACCGGCGGCGAGGCCGACGGTGCTGGGCTCGACGCGCAAAACGCGACATCCGTTTCGGCAAGCACGTTCAACGATAATGTCGCCGACGCGTCTGCCGGCCCCGGCGCGTCAGGTGGCTTTGCCCTCGGCGGCGGTGCACTGCTCGAAGTCGGTTCAAGTCCAATTTCGACGATGACGAATGTCACGTTCACCCGCAACGTCGCGCGTACCCACGCAGCCAACGCCACCAGCAGAGGTGGCGCGATCTTCCTCCTCGGCGACAACCCGGGCCAGCAACTAACGAACGCGACGCTCACGGCCAATAGCGCGGCCGGCGGTGGCACCAATCAAGGCGGCAACATCTTCGTCGCGGACGATGCCGCAGCCACGATCAAGAACACCGTGATCGCCTCCGGCGCGGCCGACGCCGGCTCGGAGAACTGCGGTGCTGGGGGCGCACTGGTGTCCCTCGGCAACAACATCGACAGCCAAGATCAATGCAAGTTTCACGCCGGCGGCGACGTGGTCAACACGGATCCCCTGCTTGCGCCACTTGCGAACAACGGCGGACCCGTCGAGACGGCTGCGCTGAACCCGGGCAGCCCCGCGATCAACGCCGCTGCGCCCGCTGCGTGCCCGGCTACCGACGCCCGCGGGGTGTTGCGCCCCGCCGGCGGCGGCTGCGAAGTCGGCGCGTTTGAGATCGCGGGCGCGAGCGCCACTACGGCTCCGGCGGGCTCCGTGACGACAGGTTCGGCCGTGCTCAACGGGATTGCGTCAAACCCCGATCTGGCCTCCGCAACAGCGTTCTTTCAATACGGCACGACGATTGGATACGGCAGCAGCAGTCCTGTTCAACCGGTGAATCCCACGACAGCCCAGTCCCGGGTGAGCGCGCAGCTGGCGGGCCTCTCGCCAGGTACCACCTATCACTTCCGGCTCGTCACCCACAACGCAATCGGAACAGCCACAGGAGCAGACCAGACGTTTACGACGGTCCAGCAGGGGACCGGACCCCCGCCGCCCCCGCCGCCGCCCCCGCCGCCGCCGCCACCGCCGCCGATAAGCATCTCGGTGCGCTCGGTGTCGGTTGCCGGCGCCACCGCGCTCGTGACGGTCGCTTGTCACGGGGCCGCGGGCCAGCGATGCTCGGGCACCCTGCGGGGCACGGTCCAGGAGCGGTTGCGCGGGCGGACAATCGTGGCCGTCGGCGCGAGCGCGCAAGTTCGCTTGACGGCGAAGACCGTGATCGTCGCGACCGGCAGCTACGACATCCAAGCCGGACAGGCCGCGACGCTGCGAATCAGCGCCAATGCAGCCGGCAGGAAGCTGCTTCTGCGTTTCGACAAGCTGCCCACAGCATTCGTCTTCACGGCCCCGACCCCGACGAGCCGCACGATCACGTTCGCCTACCCACCTATCAGGTGGCACCTGGACACCGCGTGGATATGGACGTTCCGGCCGTGCGGTCCTTGCGTGACGCTCGTTCAACAGATGACGCTCACGAAGCTGCCCACTGCTACTCAAATCACCGTTTCCTGCAGTGGCCCAGGCTGCCCGTTTGCCCGCCGCGTGCTCAGGCCCCGCAATCCTCGGATCGCGTTGGCGGGCATGCTCGAGCACCGCGGCCTGCAGACGGGGACCAAGCTTGAAATCCGGATCACTGCGCCCAACCGAGTCGGCGTGGCGTTGCTGTACACGATGCGAACCGCCACCGTCCCCCAGGCTGCCAAAGGATGTCTGCCGCCGGGCGCACGCCTGCCGGTCGCCTGTCGAGCCGGTGGTTGAGACACAGCGGAAGGATCGCGAGACATCAGACGTCTGAAGTATTGAATCGCATGGGCGTGCCGATCCTCATCTTTCTCCTCGCGTTCGCCGCCGGCGCCGTGGTAACGGCGGCGGTGCTGCCCGAGCTCGCCGACGGGCGCGTCGCCAGCATTGCGCTGTTCGTCGTCGCCGGCCTCGCCGGCATGACTTTCGTGCTCGTCGCCGTCCACGTCTACGAGATCGTCCGCCAGCTCGACAAGGCCGGCTCGCTCGGGATCACGAGCGCAAGGCCCGATGTCGTGGCCAACGGACTGTTGGCGATGCTGCGGGACATCGGTCCGATCCTCGGACTAGCGGCTGCCGTCTACCTGCTCGCGCCGGCGCCTGAGGACGAGCGGCCGCACGTGGAGTCACCGTAAACGGCCGGACCTCTGTGGGACGATCTGTCCGGTGTTGGGTGTGTTCACCGATCAGGCGCACAATCTGATCCTGCTCGCCGAGGATGAGGCGCGCATGCTTGGACGGCCGATGGTTGAGCCTGAGCATCTGCTGCTCGCTCTCCTGCGCCACGGGAACGTGCGAACCCTTTTTGCTCAGCGGGGAATCAGTGGGAGCGACATCTATGCAGCGATCGTCCGTGCGTCGGGGATTGGCGATGATCTTGTGCTCGGCGCGGTGCCGCGATCGCCGGCAACCGATGCAGTGCTTGAGCGTGCGGTGGATATGGCCGCCGAGCGCGGGGTGCTCGGTCCCAGCAGCGAGCACGTCCTGCTCGCGCTCGCGGTGAGCGAGAACCTGCGGATGTCGGCGATTCTGGAGGAGGTGGGGGTGCGCGATGTCGTCGCGCTCGTCGACGCCAGGCCCGGAGAGCGGCGGGCGGCAGTGAGCCCCGAGCGGCTGAAGCAGTGGCTCTTGCGCGCGGGGGCGCGGTCCTCTGCGCCGCAGCCGGGTCCTGTCCCGCCGGTGTTTGAGCGGTACACCGCGGAGGCTCAGCGTGCGGTCCGGGCCGCTTCGGAGACCGCCGCGCTGCTCGAGCAGCACGACGTCGAGCCGCTGCATTTGCTGCTCGGCTGCCTGCACGTGCCCGAGAGCCTGGCCTGGCGCGTGCTTGACGCCGGACTGGCCGCCAGCGACATGGGGACCGTCGGTGAGGCGATGGAGCGAGCGCGGATGTACGGTCCCAGCCCCGCGCACCAAGCGACCGGCATTTTCACGCCAGCGACACGACACATCGTGGCCGAACGGGCGCTCAGCTACGCCTACCGCCGCGGTGACCCTTGGATCGGTACCGGCCACCTGCTGTTGGCGACGCTGGACGCACGGGACCGAGCGATCGACCGAATCGTGGGCAGCGGCGTGATGGGCTCGGGACCGATGCACGATCGGCTCGCCCGGACGCTGACGCGCGAGCTGCCAGGAGATGAGCATCCGACCGGCGAGGTCAATGGCGGCGGGGTGATCTCCTTCGACCTGTTGATCCGGATGCTCGCCAACTGGTTTCGCGAACAACTGCCAGCGGGATGGGTCATACACGCCGGCGGTCGCAGCGGCGGCTTCCGGCTTCGGGTTCCCAACTCACGCTCAGAAGAGGATTACGCGATCGACATGGGCTGGATCGTCACCTCTGACCAGTCCGGTCGCGACCGGCTGCTTGACGTCACCCGGACCGCCCTCGCCGAGCTCCAGACGGCGGTCATCCAGACAACCTCGACCAGCTGGCCGTCCCGCGACAGGAGTGTCGATGTCCCCGAACCACACGCCGAGATCGCCGGCGACACCGTCAACCCAACCCTTCGCTTGTGGTACGGACCGTCGACTGCGCCCGTCATCGAGCTCCAACCACCGATTCTGCTCAACATGGTCCTCTACGGATAGTCCCACCTGCGACGCGCCCGCGCGGACCATACGTCCGTCTGAAGAGCGCCACGTCCGTCTAAAGAGATGTGCCGTACCGCGCGTAAGGACTCGGCGGCTGAGCGCGACGCAGCGCCCCGGTCGTCAAGGCGCGCCGCTCGCGACTGGGCCGCGCGCTGATCGCCGCCGCGGGCACCGTGCTCGCGGCGACGACGTTCACCGCGCCCGCGATGGCGGCGCAGAACCGTGGCCATAAAGCCGGCCCGCCCACGACCGAGCGGAGCGGGGCGCGTGATCGGCGGAGCGCGCCCCCTCCCGCACGTCACCGCTTGCGTGAAGACGCGGTCAGGCGGGCTGCCACAGCTCGACCCGATTGCCCTCAGGATCGGTGACCCAGCCGAATCGACCGACACCCTCCATGTCCTGCGTCTCTTCAGCCACGTCCGCTCCCTTAGCGCGGAGCTGGGCGAGCATCGCATCCAGGTCGAGGACCCGGAAATTGAGCATCGTTTGCTGGGCGCGGGACCCGAAGTAGTCGGTCTCGGACTCGAACGTCGCGAACACCGTCAGCCCGGCTCCCTGACGCCACAGGCCGTTCTCGTCGGCGTCCAGGCCGAGGCAATCGCGATACCACGCGCCAAGGGCCGCCGGGTCCGCGGCCCGCATGAAGTATCCACCGATTCCAAGCACACGTTCCATGCCGCCATCTTGCCAGGACGCCCATGATCGGCCGCTCTGGGCCGGACTGATGCGCAACAGATGCCGACAGCGCTCTCGGTGCGCCAGACTCTCGTGCGATGAGCTCGCACGAGATTCACCAGCTGTTGAACGAGTACGGGCTCGCACTGGTGTTTTCGATCGTGGCCTTACAGGCGCTCGGCGTGCCGCTGCCCGGGACGACGGCACTTGTGGCGGCGGCGCTGTACGCGGCCACCAGTCACGGGCTGCCGATCGTCGGCGTGATCGTGGCGGGCGCCGCCGGCGCCGTGGCCGGCACCACGGTCGCATTCGCGCTCGGCTGCTGGGGCGGGGAGCGGTTGCTGCTCGGCGTCGGCCGCCGTCTGCGCCAGAGCCCGGAACGCGTGCAACGGCTGCGGCTCGAGTAGCGGCTTGTCGCGCCACTCGACGCCGCGATCCGGCTGATGCTGCTCGACGCGCTCCAGATCGCGACCGCCGAGATCACGAGCGAGCTCGCGCCCGGCTCCGTTGAGCTGCGGCTGCGTGGGGGCGATCCCGAGTTCGTGATCACGCCCGCGCCGGCGGATCGGGCGGGCGCAGCGCCGGCGGGCATGCCGGACGCGAGCGACGACTTCGCCGGCCGTGGCTCGGCAGCGGTCACAACCGGGTCAGGCGAAGGAGGCGTGGCGAGGATCAATCTGCGCCTGCCCGAACAGCTGAAGACCCGGGTTGAGGAAGCGGCGGACCGCGAGGGGCTGTCGATCAACACTTGGCTGGTCCGCGCCGCCGCCACGGCCGTCGACCGCGCCGAGGGCGGCGCGCGAGGGGACCGAGGCACCCCGCGCGGCGGTCAGCACTACACGGGATGGGGACGGTGACGATGCCCACGTTTCAGACACCGGAGCCGATCCTCCTCGACCTCGAGCTGACCGTCGCGGATGTCAGCATCGAGGCCGCTGAGCGGTCCGACACGGTCGTCGAGGTGCGTCCCAGCGACAGCGGCCGGCGGCTCGACGTCACCGCCGCGGAGCAGACCCGCCTCGAGTACTCGGCGGGCCGGCTGCTGATCAAGACCGGACGGCGCTGGCGGGCATATAGCCCGTCCAGCGACGGAGGCGCAGTCGAGATCCAGATCGGCCTCCCCGCCGGCTCGCGCGTGAACGGCAGAGCCGCCCTGGGCGGATTCCGGTGCACGGGCCCGCTCGGCGATTGCCGGCTGAAGACCTCGATCGGCGACATTCATGTCGAGGAGGCGGCCGTGGTCGCGCTGACGACCGGCGCCGGCGACGTCGTGCTCAGCAAGGCGACCGGCGACGCAGAGCTGAACACGAGCTCCGGAGAGCTTCACGCAGGCGCGATCGGCGGCCACGCCGTGATCAAGAACTCCAACGGGGGCATCCGCCTCGGCGACGTTGCCGGCGCGGTGCGGGTCAACGCGGCCAACGGCGACATCGCGATCGACCACGCGCGGGCCTCGGTAGTCACGAAGACGGCCAACGGCGCGATCCGCCTCGGGGCGGTCCGGCGCGGCTCGGTGGTCGCGGAGACCGGAATGGGGGCGGTCGAGATCGGGATTGCCGATGGCAGTGCCGCCTGGCTTGACCTCAACACCCACTTTGGCCACCTCCTCAACACGCTGGAGGCTGGGGGACCCCCGGGACCAAACGACGACAGAGTCGAGGTGCGGGCCCGTAGCGCGATGGGAGACATCACGGTCCATCGCAGCTACCCGGTCGGGGACGACGGCTCCGTCACCTGAGAACAGAACGGAGACAGACATGAGCGGACAACCAGCGATCGAGGCCCGGGACCTCGGCAAACGTTACGGCGACGTCGTCGCACTCGACGGTCTCGAGCTGGAGATCCAAGAAGGCACCGTGTTCGGCCTGCTCGGACCCAACGGAGCGGGAGAACGTGGAGATGATCGGCCGGCTGTACCGGCTGTCGGGCGCCGAGGCGCGCCGGCGGGCGAGTGAGCTGCTCGACCGCTTCGATCTCGTGGACGCGGGCGATCGTCGCGTCGCGACGTACTCGGGAGGAATGCGGCGACGGCTTGACCTCGCGGCCGGACTGATCGGTCGCCCGCCGGTAGTGCTGCTCGACGAGCCGACGACCGGCCTTGACCCTCGCTCGCGCCAGGAGCTGTGGACGATCGTCGAAGAGCTGCGGCAGAAGGCACGACCGTGCTGCTGACGACGCAGTACCTGGAGGAGGCCGACCGGTTCGCCACGGAGATCGCCGTCGTGGATCACGGACAGATTGCGGCGCAGGGGACCCCCGAGCAGCTCAAGGCCACGATCGGCGGCAACCTGCTCAGTGTGCGGATCGCCGAACCCGGCGACATCGGCCGCGCGGCCGCGGCGCTGATGGATCTAGCCGCCGGCGAGCAGCCTCGGGTCGATGCCGTCCACGGAACGATCCGGCTCGCGGTCGCCGATCCCGAGAGCTCGGCGGAGGCGATCCGCCGCCTGGACTCAAGCGGAGTGCTTCTCGCCAGCGTCGAGTTGCAGCGGCCGAGCGTCGACGACGTCTTCATGACCCTGACCGGACATCCGGCGGAGGACCGGGTCGATGACCAAGACCATGAACTGGCGGTCGGCTTCATCTGGGTGTTCCCGCTTGTGTTCGCGTCGTCGGCGTTCGTGCCGCTGGCGACGCGGGCGTTCCGGTCTGCGTGACGGAGATGGGGGTGGTGCCGCCTTCAGCCGGCCGGCACGTCACGCGCGGGTGTGCGCCCCATCGCCCGTGTCGCTCAGTCCCCCTCCTCGGGGTGCCACGGAGGTTGGGGGGGCGCTGAGAGGAGAGCTTGACGGAGGAGCATCAGCAACTGGCTGCGATCGGCGGCGGTGAGCCCGCCGAGCACTTCGTCTTCGACCTGCGTGACGAATCGTCTGGCCCGCTCCAGGGTGCGCCGACCCTTCGGCGTGATCGACACCTCCCAGGCGCGGCGATCGCCTGGGCGCCGCCGGCGCTTGGCCAGTCCCGCGCTCTCGAGTTCGTTGATCAGCTTGACCATGGCGCTTGGATCGATGCCCATGTCGGAGCTCAGCTGCTGCTGGATAGCGCCGTCACGGGCGCCGAGCACGTTCAGCAGCGCGAACAGCGCGGGCGTGAGACCGATTGAGTGGAGCGTCTCCGCGGTTCGCGTGTGCGAGGCACGCCATAGCCTGAAGAAGAGTTGGCCGGTGAACTCGGCCACCTCGATGTCGGTCGACATAGACGCTGCCATTGCTCCATCTTCGCACGTTCGCTGGATAGACACAATGGTTGTAGCGCACCATCATCGTGCGCTACCATGATGGTCGCCATCCAGGCAACGCCAAACTTCACGAAAGGAACTGTTGTGACGTCCATCGTTTCCATCACCCTCGAAGTGCCCGACCCCACGGCCGCCAACGCCTTTTACGGGGTCGCATTCGGCTTGGGCAATCGGGTGGCCCTTCGTGCCTCGGACGCGCCAACGACTGGCTTTCGCGCATTGACGCTGTCGCTCGTGGTGTCCCAGCCGGCCAACGTCGACGGACTCATCGGCGCTGCCCTCGACTCCGGCGCGACGCCGCTGAAGCCCGTCACGAAGTCGTTCTGGGGCTACGGCGGCGTCATACAAGCCCCGGACGGGACGATCTGCAAGGTCGCGACGTCATCGAAGAAGGACACCGGTCCCGCCACTCGGCAGATCGACGAGATCGTGCTCCTGTTGGGGGTCGCGGACGTCGCCGCGAGCAAGCGGTTCTACGTCGACCGCAGCCTGGAGGTGGCGAAGAGCTTCGGCCGCAAGTACCTCCAGTTCGACACGGCGCCGATCACGCTGGCGCTGTACGGACGCCGCGCGCTGGCCAAGGACGCCGGCGTCGCCCCGGGCGGCACCGGATCGCACCGAATCGTCATTGGCAGCGATGCCGGCTCCTTTACCGACCCGGACGGTTTCACGTGGGAGCCGGCAGACAGCGTACCGCGTCCGGCCTTCGAGACTGGGGCATCCGCGCTTGCGCAGGCAAGCTGATCCGCATCCGAGGATCGGCCCGGTCCGGTCGTGGGAACCTTTGCTCGGATGACGACCAACGACCTCGAGCAGCCGAGTGCCGGCCGCGGTGGGCCGGTTGCCGGCGTCGATCTGTTCTGGTTGCCGTTGGGGGCGGGTGGCCATTGCGTCCGTCTCAACGGTCGGGTGTTCGAAGCGGTCGTGTCGCGGCTTGAACATCGGCCGGCGTGTGATCTCTACCACGCCGCGCTTGAGGTGCGCGTGCCGGAGGGACGCTTCGTGATTGAGCAAGCGCCCGTTCCCGGCGGTGACGGAGCGCGGCGTGGCGTGGCCGCTGGTGGCGCGGTGGGCGCGCGCTGGGCCGGGCGCTTTCGGATCTTCCGCTACGAGGTGCGTCGCTGGCGCGATGGTGTCATCGCGGATGTCGGCGAGGCTGTCGATAGCCCGCGGCGGCTGACCGATGATCCAGAGTGTGCACGCCGATTGCTTGACCTGGTGCCCTCCCTCCCGACGCCGGTTTGGGGTCGGGACGAGTTGGCCGCCGGCGAGATGTGGAACTCCAACTCGGTGATCTCGTGGCTGATTGCTAGCAGTGGCTTGAATGCGGAGTCGCTCCAGCCGCCAGACCGTGGCCGCGCGCCGGGGTGGAACGCTGGGCTCGTGGTGGCTCGTCGACTGGCGGCGCAACGAAATCCCTAGCCGCCTGACGTCGTTCGCATGGCTTCTTCGTCCTTGGCCGGCGGCGGAATTCCGGGTGGCGAGCAGTGGTCCCCGTCGTAGCATTGGGTTCGGCCGCTCGCGAAGTGGGGGGTGGTCGTATTAACGAAAGATACGGTGGGTCGGACGACTACCCCCCGGAGAAAGACCTGCTAAAGCACAGCGGAGGTTGCGCAGAGGCTGACGACGGTTGGTGGCGGTTCGACCGCAGCTGTGCTTGGGAGCGATACTGCAGTGGTGGAGGCGGGCTTGGGTGGAATCGCGTTGTCAGAGTTGATCGGTGGCCTGTCCGGTGCGCTGGATGTCGCCGAAGGGGAACCTCCTGGTCACGCGGCGCGATCGTGCTTGATCGGGATGCGGGTCGCAGAAGAGCTCGGGCTCGGGGCTGCCGAGCGATCGGATCTGTTCTACGCGCTGCTGCTCAAGGACGCGGGGTGCACGGCCAACTCGGCGCACATGGCGGCGCTGTTCGGTGCCGATGACCAGGTGGCCAAGCGGACGTCTAAGTTCGTGGACTGGTCGCGGCCGTTGTCGGCGTTCGCGTGGTCGCTGCGGACGGTGGCGCCGGGGAGGTCGCTGGCGGCGCGGACCGAGCGTCTGTGGGCGATCCGCAACGAGGGCGCGGTGACGCAGTCGCTGATGAGAGCGCGGTGCTACCGCGGTGCCGAGATCGCGCGCAAGCTTGGGTTCTCCGAAGCGACCGCGGAGGCGATCCTTGCGCTCGATGAGCACTGGGACGGTCGCGGCCAGCCACGAGGGTTGAGGGCAGCGGAGATCCCGTTGGCGGCGAGGATCCTGTGCCTGGCGCAGACGGTGGAGGTCTTTCACTTCACGCGCGGCGTGCGTGCGGCCTGCCGGATGGCGGTCAGGCGCAGCGGGCAGTGGTTTGATCCTGAGCTCGTCGTGGCGCTGATCTCGTTCCGTGGTGATGACGGCTTCTGGGCTTCGCTGGCCACGCCGGACGTATCCGCGGTCGAGCCGCCCGACCGGGTGCTGATCGCCGATCAGGAGCGGCTCGATCGGATCGCCGAGGCGTTTGGCGAAGTGATCGAGGCGAAGTCGACGTGGACCCATGAGCACTGCGACCGCGTGTCCACAATCGCCGTCGGGATCGGCGCGCAGTTGGGCTTCGATGACGCCGTCCGGCGCGATCTTGGTCGCGCCGCGCGGCTTCAGGACATCGGCAAGCTCTCAATCTCCAACCGGATTCTCGATAAGGCCGGGCCACTGACCGATTCCGAGTGGCGCAAGGTCAAGGAGCATCCGCTCGTGACGGAACGGATCCTTGAACGGGTGCCGAGCTTGGGCCCACTCACGCCGCTGGCGAGCGCGCATCACGAACGTCTCGACGGCAGCGGCTACCCGCGCGGAGTAGCGGCGGACAGGCTGACGATGCCGATGCGCGTGCTCGCCGTTGCCGACGTGTACGCGGCACTGACCGGAGAGCGTCCCCACCGCGGCGCGTACACCCCTGGCCAAGCCCTGAAGCTGATGCGCGCCGACGTGCCACAGCGCCTCGACGGCGACTCATTCGCCGCGCTCGAAACGCTCGTTTCTGACCGGGACGCAAGCGGTCCGATGGGCCGGTTGGCCGGTGGCACGAGTCCACCCGTGTGAGCCTGGGAACCAGCGTCTGGGAACCAGCGTCTGGGAACCAGCGCTGTGCCTGTGGTGTAGAGGCTGTGGTGGTGGTTCGGCCGCTGAATTTAGGTGAGTCCGCCGATGGCGAGCTTGTGGAATGCGCAAAGCGTGGCGACGTGGCCGCATACGAGCAGATAGTGGAGCGCTACCGGGAGCCTGTGTTTCGTGCGGCATATCTGGTCACGCGCTCGAGTGCCGACGCGCAGGAGATCGCGCAGGATGTGTTCGTGAAGGCGTTCGGGGCGCTGGGACGTTTTCGTGCTGGTGCATCGCTGCGGCCGTGGCTGCTCCAGATCGCGGTGAACGAGGCTCGCAACCGGCTCCGCGGCACGGCGCGCCGCGACGCGCTCACCGTCCGGGCGGCCGCGGAGCGGTCAGCTGAGGACTCCGATCAGTCCCCGGAGGCTGCCTTGCTCGAGAGCGAGCAGCGGCGCGAGCTGCTCAGCGCCTTGGAGCGACTGCGGGAAGAGGACCGACTCGCGATCGCGTGCCGTTTCTTCCTCGATCTCTCCGAACGCGATGCCGCAAAGGCGCTGGGATGGCGGCAAGGGACCTTCAAGTCGCGGCTGTCGCGCGCGCTCACGCGCCTGCGAGCCGAGCTGATCAAGGACGCAAGCCTATGAACGAGCTCGAGCAGCTGCTGCAAACGGTCGGGCGTGAGCTCAACTACCCGCCGACACCGGAGATAACAGTGCCGGTAATTGCGCGGGTGCGCAATCGCGGCGGTTGGCGTCGCGGGGCCACTCGGCGCACGATCGCGATCGCCCTTGCGACTCTCCTGTTGGTCGCGACCGGTGCGATCGCGGCGGTGCCGGCCGCGCGGCACACCGTACTGCGCTGGCTCGGGCTGAGCAGCGTGCGAATCGAGCGCGTGCCGGCGCAGCCGGCCAACCCGCCGGTCCGCGCCAGTGGCATCGGCCCCCAGCTCGGTCGCCGGTCGACGCTCGGCCGCGCCGGGGCGTCCGTCCAATTCCCGGTCCTGGTCCCGCTGCGCGTACCGGGCGCAGCGCCGAGCGTGTTTCTCAGCGCTTCCCCCCGGGAGGGCGCGTGACGCTTCTCTACGCCCCACGACCAGGCTTTCCCAGCGCCTCGGGCACTGGGGCGGGCTTGCTGATCACAGAGTTCCAAGGCGACCAGCCGCGCGAGCTCCTCGGCAAGACGCTCGGACCCGGCACGACCGCAGAGCAGCTGACGATCAGAAGCGAACCGGCCGTCTGGATCGCGGGCCGGCCCCACCTCGTCATATTCCGCGACGCCGAAGGGAACATCCGGCCAGACACGCTGCGCCTGGCCACCAACACCCTGATCTGGCGTCACGGCAAGACGCTCGTCCGCATCGAGGCGCACATCTCCAAGGCGACCGCTGTCGGAATCGCGGACTCGATGCACTGAGGAAACTCGGGAACCGTTCGCGGCCCGCAGATGTATATGGCGTCGGAAGCTCCAGTTTCAAGGAGGGAACAGATGCGACGCGTGCTGATGGTCATGCTCTGCGGGCTCGGACTCGTCGCCCCCGAGCGGGCGCTGGCGGTCGGGGGTCCAATCCCCCCGGTGGTGGGCGGAACGGGGGTCACCGAGACCAGCGGCCCGTTCAAGTTCATTGCACTGGCCTCGGGCGCCGGGACGCTCGTGGAGCGTGTGCGTCGCGACGGCGCGCGGGTCGACGGCCGGCGCCTGCTTCGCGGGCCGTTCGGAGTGCCCGGTGCGGCACTCGACGGCACCACGACGGGGCTATCGGCGGACGGGCGGACGCTCGTTCTCGCGGACACGAGCAATCTGCCGCCGAACCGGACAACGCTCGTTGTGCTCGACGCCGTCCGGCTGCGCACGCAGGCGCGGATCGCGCTGCGGGGCTACTTCACGGTTGATGCGATCTCTCCGACGGGACGCTGGCTGTACCTGATTCATTACAGGTCCCGGTCGAACCCCATTGATTACGCGGTGCGGGCCTACGACCTTGCGAATCGGCGATTGCTTTCGAAGCCGATCGTGGACCCGCGCCAGCCCGACGAAAAGATGCAGGGAGTGCCGTTCACGCGAACGATCAGCGCTGACGGACGCTGGGCCTACACGCTGTACGGCGGCGGCAGTGGCGCACCGTTCATCCATGCCCTTGACACGGTCGATCGCTCGGCCTTCTGCGTCGATTTGCCGACACTTGCCGGCGCGGACCTGTCCACTGCCAGACTCGCGCTCGGACCGGGCGCGACGCTGCGGATCGAGAGCAACAGCGTGCCACTCGCGGCCATGAACACACGCACATTCGCTGTGCGAGGGCCCGTCGCCGGGCACCCGCCTCAGGGTCGGCAGCGCGCCCGATTCGACCGCGGCGACAGCGGTTTTCCCTGGGCGCTCGGCATCGGCTCGTTCGCGGCGCTGATCGCCCTGGTCCTGATCGTGCCACGCCGCCGCGGCGTCATGTGACGTCGATCTTCGAGAAGCTCGACCTCTCCGGCGTCGACGGGGCGCCGGCGCGTCCTCTCCGTGCTGGCGTTCTTGGAGGGCTGAGAGCGCTACGGGCCGGCGATCGCGAGCGCGTACGCGATCGCCCCGAGGACGACCACCACCCGTTCACCGGCCACGGCATCCTCGCCGCGGAAGCCGGCGAAGCGCGCAGTGTCAAGGGCCGTATCGCCCGCGCCCATCGACGCATCGACGTCGTCGATATCAGCCATGACCTTGACCGAGGCGCCGCTCGCAAACACGATCTCGGTGGGCATCGGGCAAGCCTATACAGAAGCGAAGCGCAGCACGTCCGAGGCGAACATCAGCGGCGGTTCTCCACACACGGCGTGCTTCCGCTCGCGCTCAGGCACAGCGGCGTCTGCTGAACCTCCTGGCGGAGGCGGTGCTGGCCGAGCGTGAACGGCGTCGAGAAGAACAGTCCGCGCTCCTTGTCCAGCTGTACCCGATCGTTGTAGCCGGGCGTTCGGTCGCAATCGACCCAGTCGTTGTCACCTGGGGTGAACACGGCGGGGGCCTTCAGCGAGTTGAAGTACGAAAGCTGCGCATGGTCGCGCAGCTTCTCCGGAGGCCGGGCAGCGGCGCTTGCTGAACGGTTACCGAGAGGTGAAACTCTCGGGCGCCGCAATACCATCCGGATCACGATGACGCGCATTGAGCTCAACGGACACGACATCACTGGAATCCGCGCCGCCAACCCCGGCCCGTTCACGCTGAGCGGTACGAACACGTGGATCATCGGGCGCGACCCGGCGTGGCTGATCGATCCGGGCCCGGCGATGGTCGAACACGTCGAGTCGATCGGTTCGGAGATCGACCGTCGCGGTGGTCTGGCCGGGATCGCGCTCACGCACGATCACATCGATCACAGCGAGGCGGTGCCGACGATCCGCGCCCGGTTTCCGGAAGCGAAGCTCGCCGGCGCGCGCGGGGACGTCGATCTGGCGCTTGCGCAGGGACGCGAGTTCGGTCCGCTGGTGGCGATCGAGACTCCCGGTCATGCTCCCGACCATCTCGCGTTTGTCACCGGTCCGGTCGCGTTCACCGGAGATGCCGTGCTCGGTGAAGGGAGCGTGTTCATCTCGCCGGACCCGGGCGCGCTCGCCGGATACTTAGCCGGGTTGGAGCGGCTTCGCGGCCGCGAGCTGTCGGTGCTTGCACCCGGGCACGGGCCGCCGGTCCCCGACGTCGAGGCCAAGCTCGAGCAGTACATCGCCCACCGACTCGATCGCGAGCGGCGCCTGATCGCCGCGCTCGCTGCCGGTGCTCGCACCGTGCAGGAGCTACTCGACGACGTCTGGGACGACGCTCCGGTCGTGCTGAGGCCGGCGGCCGCGGTGACGCTCGCGGCCCACCTCGACAAGCTCGAGGACGAGGGCCGGTTGCCCGACGGGGTGCAGCGGCCGGCGCGGGGGTGGTGAGGGCTCTTCTAACCTCCGATGAGTTTCGGCGGCGTCCTCGGTCTCATCTTCGTGATCCAGATAGCGTCCGAGCGACGGCAGTTTGATCCACATCGGCGGTCGGCGCCAAGAGGAGGAACGTCAGATGTCTGAGCACAAGGTCGGAACGCGCGAGGAATGGCAGGTGGCCCGCGACGAGCTCGCTCGGCTCGAGGCCGAGCACGCCAAGCAAAACGAGGAGATCAAGTGCAAGCGGCGCGAGCTTCCCTGGGTACCGGTGGAGAAGGAGTACGAGTTCGACACCGAGCTCGGCAAGAAGACGCTCGCCGAGCTCTTCGAAGGCCGCTCGCAACTGCTGGCCTACAACATCATGTTCGGGCCTGATTACAAGCTCGGTGCCTGCCCCGGATGCACGAGCTTGGGAGACGGGCTCGACGGCGGGCTCGTCCATCTGAACCACAGCGACGTGACGCTGATCTGCTTCTCGCGAGCGCCGATCGACCGGCTGGTCGCGTACAAGGAGCGGATGGGCTGGCAGTTCCCCTACGTCTCCACCTACGACAGCGACTTCCCGTTCGACTTCGGCCTTGCGATGACCGAGGAGCAGGCACAGCAGGTCCCCGAGGTGAAGGCGATGATCGAGAACCCGCCGGGCTGGCTGCAGGAGTGGTCGGGCCAGATCGGGGCCGAGCTCAAGGACGGCCTGCGCGAGGGACCGGGCTGGATCGCTTTCGCGCGCGAGAACGGAACCGTCTACCACACCTACACGGTGATGGCGCCCGACCCGTTCGTCGCTCCGTACCACAACTTCCTACTCGACCGCACGCCGAAGGCCCCGCCCGCTGAGCCTCGCACGTGGCGCAAGGACGAGTATCCGGACTGAACCGCCCCCCGCGCTGAGCGCCGGCCGCTGACTTAGTCTTAGTCCCGGCCGGACAAGCGACGGCGCGCCAGTTCCATCGCCGCCGTCAGCGGCGTGGCCCCGCTCGCCTCCGCCGCGTCGAAGATCCGCGACAGCGTTTGGGCGATGCCTCGCACCCTGCTCCGGGCGACAGACGCGTCGTAGCCGTCCACCTCCTGGGCGATGTTGATCAGACCGCCGGCGTTGACGACGAAATCGGGCGCCCAGAGGATCCCGCGCGCCGCGAGCAGGTCGGCAACGGAATCGGTGGCAAGCTGGTTGTTGGCGGCTCCGGCCACGACCCGGCAGCGCAGCAGCGGGACCGAGTCGTCGTCGAGCAGCGCGCCAAGTGCGCACGGGGCAAGCACATCGACATCTGCCGCCAGCGCGCGCTCCGGTGAGATCCAGCGCGCCCCGAGTTGCTCCGCGAGGGCGCGTTTACGCTCATCGACGTCTGCCAACAGCAGCTTCGCGCCGCCGCGGGCGCACAGCTTCGCGATCCGCGAGCCGACGTGACCAAGCCCGATCACGCAGATCGTGCGCCCGCTCAACGAGCTCGAGCCAAAGCTGCGCTCGCAGCTCGCGCGGATCGCGGCCTGCACCCCCAGCGCGGTGAACGGGCTCGGGTCGCCTGACCCGCCGCGGCCGCGCGCCAGTCCCGCCACGTGGCTCGTGCCTTGCGCGATCACGCTCATATCGCGGCTGGAGGTCCCAACGTCCTCGGCGCTGATGTAGCGGCCGTCGAGCGCATCGACGGTGTCGGCGAAATCGAGCAGGGCCGCGTGGCGGCGCTCAGATCCGATGTGGCGGCCCGCGGGGAGCATGATCACGCCCTTGCCGCCGCCCAGCGGCAGGTCGGCGACGGCCGCCTTGTACGTCATCGCGCGCGACAAGCGAAGCGCATCCCTCAGCGCCGAACGCGAGTCGTCGTATTCCCACATGCGGCAGCCGCCGAGCGACGGCCCGCGAATCGTCGAGTGAACGGCGACGATCGTGAACAAGCCTGAGCGCCGGCCGCGACGAACGAGCACTTCCTCGTGGTCGAGTCGTTCCAGGTAGGGGTCGATCGTTCGCCCGCCCTTCAGTGCACGTCGGACGGGGACCGGCTCAATGGCCGAGGCTGACGGAGCCGCTGCCGAGGTTGGTGGAGCCGGTGGCACTCGAACTCGAGGAGCCCGTCGAGCCCGACCCTGACCCGGACCCCGACCCCGGGCCCGTGCCCGAACTCGTCGAGCCGGTGCCCGAGCTTGTCGAGCCGCTCGACGATTCGCTGCTGCTCGTCGAGGCGCTGGTCGAAGTGTTGCCGGTGCTGCCCGTTGACGCGGCGCCCTCTTGGGCCGGCGAAGACGGGGTGCCGCCCGTGCTCGTGGATGACGTTGTGGCCGGGGTTGAGCCGCTCCCGGCGACGCTGGCGCCGCCCGGCTGCGAGGTCGTGCCGGTCGTGCCGGTCGTGCCGTCTCCAGTCGTGGCGGCCGCCGGGTCGGTGCTGGTGACATTGCTCAGCGGGCTCCCGCCGGTGCTCGGTCCATTGGCCGGCGCGTCGAGCGTCGCCTGATCGACGGCTTTCACCCGCTGTTGTGCGGGCTTGGGGTCCGCCCCGGATAGCGGCTTGGGCGACGCCGTCGCAGTAGCGGCCGCGGGCGCTGCGGGCGGCTCCGATGCGCCTGCGGTGTCCGCGACAACCTCGCTCGGTTGGATCGCCGGGCTGCTCTGAACCGTGCTAGCGCGGGCCGAAGCCCGAAGGTGATGGCGGGTGTGGTGCTGGACGGGCGTCGAGATCGAGTGCTGGATCTCGACCGCCCCGCCGGCGGTCACGACCGCCGCCGCGAGGATCGTCGCGACATGACCCGCGGCCCCGGTCGCGAGCACGCCCCCGGCTGCGAACCCGCCGGTGGTCGCTGCACCGCCGGCCGCCGCCGCGCCACCACTCGCTGCGGCACCGCCGCCGGCGCCGCCGCCGATGCCGAGCAGTTTCGCGAGCACGCCGATCGGGCCGATCGCCGGTACGAGCCCCGCGATCTGGCGACTGACTCCGCGCATGTCGGAGCGAAACTCACGGCAGGCCGCGCAGTCACTCATGTGCCGCCGTGCCGTCGCATTGGGCCGTACGCGCCGGTCGTGAGCGGCCACCAGCTCGTCCTGGATCGTCGAGCATGCGGTCTCGCGCGCCTCCGCGGCCTGGGCAAGCCCGACGCGGGCCCGCACCAGTAGCGACTTGACGGCCGGCACCGAGACTCCCAGCGCGACGGCAAGCTCCACGTAGCTCATTCCGCTCAGCTCGCGCATCAGCAGCGCCGAGCGCTGTTGCTCGGGCAGCCGCCTGACATCGGCGATCAGGCGGCGCAGGGACTCGCGCTGCTCGGCCCTCGCGATCGGGTCGTGAATCGGCGCCTTGACCAGCTCGATCAGCTCGGGTACGGGGACAGGCGGCCGGCGCAGCTCGTCGATGCAGCGGTTGTGTGCGACGCGGTACAGCCACGCCCGCAGAGCGACGTCGCGATCATTTGCCCGCAGGCCGGAATACGCCCTGACGAACACGTCTTGCAGCGCATCCTCAGCATCCTGGCGCGATCCGGGCAGCATCTGCCGCGTGTACGCGAACAGCCGCTGGCGATAGCGGTCGTGGATCACCCTGAACGCATCGTCATTGCCCGCCCGGAACATCGACACGAGTTGCTCGTCCGATCGCAGGCGAAGGAGCGGCGCCCCGATCGAGATCCGGCTCCGTGCTACTCCTGCAGGTGCTTGGAGTGCGGAGGCTTCCACGTGAGTTCCCTGGTGCCCACTCTAAACGAGCGGTCACCGGAAAAGTTCCTGGCGTCCAATCAGGATAGCGAGACCATCACGTGCTTGACCTCGGTGTAGTCCTCGAGCGCGTACATGCTGAGGTCCTTTCCGTACCCGGATTGCTTGAACCCGCCGTGTGGCATCTCCGAGGCGATCGGGATGTGGTCGTTGATCCACACGCAGCCGAACCGCAGCGCCTTCGCCACGCGCATCGCGCGGCCGACGTCCCGCGTCCAGACCGACGAAGCCAGACCGTACGGCGTCCCGTTCGCCCACGCGATCGCTTCGGCCTCGTCGCTGAAGGGCTGCACGGTGATTACCGGGCCGAAGATCTCGCGCTGGATCATCTCGTCGTCCTGGTGCAGACCGGAGACGACGGTCGGCTCGAGGTAGAAGCCGGGCCGATCGGGCTCTGAGCCGCCGGTGACGATCTCCGCGTGCGAGGGCCGGCGCTCGAGGAAGCCCTCGACGCGCTCGCGCTGGCGGGCGGAGTTGAGCGGCCCGAGCGTCGTGTCGGCCGAGCGGGTGTCCCCGAGGACCTGCCCCTTAGCCTGCTCCGCAAGTGCGTTGACCACGTCGTCGTGGATCTTGGCGGCGCTCAGCACGCGCGTGGCGGCGGTGCAGTCCTGACCGGCGTTGTAGTAGCCGGTGGCTGCGATCGTCTCCATCGCGGTCTCCATGTCGACGTCGTCGAAGACGACGACCGGTGCCTTTCCGCCGAGCTCGAGATGGACCCGCTTGAGCGTGTCGGCCGCGTGCGCGGCGATCCACTTGCCAGTGCCGACCGACCCGGTCAGCGAGACCATGTCGACATCGGGGTGCGTGACGAGCGCGGCGCCGGCGGGGTTGCCGTGGCCGGTGATCACGTTCAGCACGCCCTTGGGGAAGATCTCCGCGGCGTATTCGGCGAGCTTGAGTGTGGTCAGAGGCGTCGTCTCGGCCGGCTTGAGCACGATCGTGTTGCCCGCAGCCAGGGCCGGTCCGATCTTCCATATGGCCATCATCAGCGGGTAGTTCCACGGTGCGATCTGGCCGATCACGCCGACCGGCTCACGACGGATGATCGACGTGTAGCCGCTGGTGTACTCGCCGGCGGCGCGGCCCTCGAGGCAGCGCGCGGCACCCGCGAAGAACCTCAGGTTGTCGACCATGAACGGGATCTCGTCGTCGCGGAACGCGTTGATCGGCTTGCCGGCGTTGTCGGACTCGAGCTCGGAGAGCTCATCCGCGTGCTCTTCGATCGCGTCGGCCAGCTTCAGCAGCATGCCCGCGCGCTCGCCCGGAGTTGTTACGGCCCAGGTCTCGAACGCGTCGCGCGCAGCCTTGACGGCGTTCTCGACGTCAGTTGCCGTCGACAGCGGCGCGTGTGCGAGCACCTCGCCGGTTGCGGGATTGAGGACCGGTTCGGTCTGCCCTTCGGCGGGTGCCACGTAGGACCCGTCGATGAAATTCTGGAGCTCTGTGGAGGAAGTTGTCGCCATACCGAGCGAACCTACCACCGTTGCCGTTGCGCGCCTACCTACCGAGAGGACAAGAATGACCGACGTCGTCATCACTTCTGCCGCGGGGATCGCGATGCTGCCTGGGCGCAAGAGCGGCCGCGAGACATAATGGGGATCGATGGATCCTGCTTCCGGCATAGGAATACCGGTGGCGTTTGGGGCCGGGCTGATCTCGTTCCTGTCCCCATGCGTGCTGCCGCTGGTGCCCGGCTACATCTCGGCCGTGGCCGGGGTGGCGCCGGCGGACATCAGGGCCAGGAACGTGATCGGCCCGAGCCTGGCGTTCGTCGGTAGCTTCTCGGTGATCTTCATGGCGCTGGGGCTGCTCGGGCAGCAGGCGCTGCACGGCGCGCTCACCGGGCCAGGCGCGCAGAAGGTCTCCGGGGCGCTGATCATCATGATGGGCGTGCTGTTCGTCCTCGCTCCGTTCGTGCCGCGGCTCTCGCGCACGTGGCACGTCGACTCGCTGATGCAGCGAGCCGGCCGCGGCGGACCGGTCCTGACCGGGGCCGCGTTCGCGCTGGCGTGGACGCCGTGCACCGGTCCGACGCTCGGCGCGATCGTGACCGCCGCCGGGACCTCGAACTCGGCAGCACACGGCGCGTTCCTGCTCGGGGTCTACTGTCTCGGACTCGCGGTGCCGTTCCTGATCACCGGGCTTGCATTCGGCAGCGTCACCTCCGCGCTGACCGTCGTCAAACGCCATTACGGGATCGTGATCGGCGCCGGCGGAGTTGTCCTGATCGGGATGGGGGTGCTGATCTGGACCGGAGAATTCACGCAGCTGAACATCACCGTGAACCACTGGCTCCAGAGCCTTGGCCTGCCCGATCTGAACGCCGACACGTAATCGGGTTCTACATCTCCGACCGCGACGGTTGGAATTAATGCGACTTAGGCGTCCCTAAGCTGCTAGTCTGCCCGCCTCGGCCGATTAGGGTCCCCTAACTCTTCGTAAGTACTCGTGTCTTTCGCTCAAACCGTCGTTCTCGGAGCACTCGCCGGCTTCACGATTTACCTCGGACTGCCCGTGGGGCGTCTGCAGCTGCTCGGCAACCGCCCGCGGGTTGCGCTCGCGATGTTCTCGGTCGGCGTGCTCGCGTTCATCTTCGTCGACGTGCTCTCGCAGGGGATCGGGATCGTCGACACCGCGCTTCAGAGCGTCAAGCACAATCATCAATCGGTCGAGTACCTGATCTGGCTCGTCGTGCTGCTCGGCGCGGGGTTCGCCGCGGGCAGCGCGGGGCTGGCGATGATCGAGCGTCAGATGCGACCGCTGGGACGGCGGACGCCGCCGATCGCCGGTGGCGCCGACACGACGGCGCTGAGCGTCTCGGATGCCGAGGCGATGGCGCTCGAGCTCGATGCCGCGCGCCGGCGAGCACTACGCACCGGCCTGACGATCGCCGCCGCGATCGGCGTGCACAACTTCGCCGAGGGGCTCGCGATCGGCGTGTCGGCCCGGGCCGGAGCGATCAGCCTGGCGACCGTCCTGATCATCGGCTTCGCGCTGCACAACGCGACCGAGGGCTTCGGGATCGTAGGCCCGCTGGGCGACGTCAGGCCTTCGTGGCGCTGGCTCGGGCTGGCCGGGCTGATCGGTGGCGGCCCGACGTTTCTGGGTTCGATCGTCGGTTATGCGGTCACCAGCCACCCGCTCGAGCTGGCCTTCTACGCGGCCGCCGGCGGCGCGATCCTGTACGTGATCGGCGAGGTCTGGAACGGAATGCGCCGCTACGGCCACCGCGAGCTGGGCCTGTTGATGGTCACGGCCGGGTTCATGATCGGCGTCGTGACCGACCTGATCGTCTCCTACGGCGGCGCATAGCCTAGCGCTTCTGATTTGGTTCCGTCCGGAACCAAATTGGCACGAACTCTAATCGTCGTCCGGGTGCTGCTCGTGCCAGCGCAGCGACGCTGCTTCAGCGCTCGCGGAGTGACGGTTCGGGACCTCGTCCTCGGGCTCGGGGACCGGCGCGGGCGGCGCGTGCTGAGGATCGTCCTCGGGGTGCTTCTCGCCGTAGCGCGCGGCAGCCGCGTCGGCGCTGCGCGAGTGCTGCTTGTCGTCGTCCATCTCGCCTCCCTCCATCGTTGCCCTCACAGCCTAATCGATGCCCCCGGGCGATCGCGAAGATCCCGGCCGTGGGGGAGGCGGGGGCGGGGCCCCCGGCGCCGGCGGACGCGGCCGGCGGTAGCCGAGCGCGGCTTGGACGCTCGAGGGGCGCCATTGGGTGCCGCCGCGCGGCGTGGGGACGCCGTCGTTGTTGAGCGCCTCGGCGATCGCCTGGAGGCTCAGGCCCCGCTCGCGCATGCCGGCGATGCGCTCGGCGAGCCGAGGTGACCCGGAGGCCAAGCCGGGGCGGCCGCGGGGACGGCGATCGGGGTTCGGCTGACGCGCCCAGCCGTCGATCTCGTGCAGCAGTGCGACGGCCTGCCGGCCGGTTTGCGCGGCGGTGTCGAGTCCGACGTCGGCGGCGAGCAGCGACGCGCCGGCGTCGCCGAGCCAGTCGAGCAGCCGGACCAGCTCGCCGAGGGATTCCGCGGCGGCGCCGAGGCGGATCAGGAACAGCGTGTCCGCCTCGCCCGCGGCGATTCGCTCGAGCGCGGTCCTCAGCCGTTCACGTCCGGTTCCGTCGGGCTCGGAGACGACCGCGATGACGTCGAGGTCGAGCATCGTGTCCGACGGTGGCGTGAGGACGTCCGGAGGACGAAGATATGCGACGGCGACTCGGGGCACGCCACTTGAATATACGCAAATGCTTTGCGTATATCACGGAGCGGGCGATGAACTTTGGCTTTGTGCATCACACCCCGTGGCGCAAAACGCCAAAGAAGCAGGCGAGTCGCCCGCCGGGTCTCGCCTCAGCGGAGCAGGCGCTCGGACCGCGCGGTGTCGACCATTGCCCGAAGCGTTCCGCGCGCATCGTGGCGCGGACGCCAGCGGAGCTCGCGACGAGCCTTGGCCGTGTCCATCACGACCGGGGCGCGGAAGCTCTCGATCCACTGCGCCTCGGCCGGCACGAACGGCAGCCGCGCCACGATTTCCGCTGCCGCGTCGACGGCGATGTCGGGGAGCGGCAGGCTGTACCAGCCCAGTGCGTCGGCAAGGTCGGACATCGTCAGCGTGCCGCTGCCGGCAAGGTTGTAGACCCCGGGCTTACCGCGCCCGAGCACGGCAGCCCGGAAGGCAGCCGCGACGTCGTCGTGGTGAACGAGCTGGAACGCGACGCCCGGGTCCGGCAGCACCGGCTTGAGCGCCGGCATCAGCTCGAGCGCGCGCAGGATCGCTGCGGGCATCCGCTCGGACAGCTGGATGTAGGGAAGGTTGTCGAACAGCAGCAGCGCGTCGGGGCCCGCGACGATGCACGGCCGGAACACATACGCCTGGACGCTCGATCCGGCGAGCACGTCGCTGAGCACGCCCTCGAGCTGCGCCTTCTGCGCCGAGTAGTAGTGACGCTCGGTGCCGCGCGGGGCGACGTCCTCGGTCAGCGGCGAGGGGTTGTCGGCGTGGAACCCGTAGGCCGCGACCGATGAGGCGTAGACGAGCCGCTCCACACCCGCGCTCGCCGCCGCCTCGAACACGTTGCGAGAGCCCGTCAGGTTGACCTCCTGGGTCTCGTCGAGGCTGCCCATGATCACGAACGCGAGGTGCACGACCACGTCGGCGGGCGCGACCAGCTCCTCGATGGCGGTGCGGTCGAGCACGTCGCCCTGGTGGTACTCGGTCTTGCGCAGGCCGGCCGCGCGCGGATCGAACGGCCGCCGCGCCATCGCCACGACGCGCTGCACCTCCCGGCTGCGCTCCAGTGCCCGCAGCAGCGAGCGGCCGATGTCGCCGGTCGGGCCGGTCACCGCGACGGTGATACCACGGGCCGGCTGCGCCATCAGCTGCGCCGCGCGAGCTCACGCCTGGCGATCCGTCGGAAGCGACGGACCTTGGCTGCGTTGGTGCGCACCACCGCCAGCTTCGAGCGCGGGAGCTCGAAGCCGCCGATGAGCTTGTGCGGGAGCAGCGCCCATCCGTCCTGCACGGACACGAGGTCACCGCGGAGCTGGAAGTTCTGCTGCCAGGTGAAGTCGGGTGCGTGCTCGTGCGCGGTCAGGCACGCGAGTCCGGGTTGCAGCGGGACGCTGTCGGGAGTGCCTTCGATCGTGATCCAGCGCTTGGCGCCATCGACCCGGATCGGCACCCTGAGCGAGAACGGGAAGCCGTCTGGCGAAACGATCGAGAGCACCGCGGTCGGATAGCGGGTTCCGAGTTCGGCGATCCGCGGGCCCCACGTGCTGGCGCCGCCGACGGGGTCTGCGTGAAAGCGCTCCGGCTCCTCGGAGTGCCCGGAGCGGACCTCCTCCATGTGGGCGTCGAACAGCCGCGGCTCCTCACCGATGTCGCCGTGCGGCCAGACGAAGATGCGCTCCGGGCGGACATGGATGTAGATCCGCGTGTAGTACCAGCCGAAGAAGCGCTTGACCGGATCGGGCGGCTGCATCTTCACCGTCGCCGGGAGCTTGATCGCCGACTCGCGACCGTAGCGCTCCCGGTTGGCCTCGAGGTCGCGGTCGTCGACAGCCGCCGTGCCCTGCACGAGCACCATCGGTGCATCGCTGAGACCGCTGCCGGTCGCGTCTGAGAACAGCAGCGAGACGAGCGGGTTTGCACGGGCGTCGTTTGCCTTCTTTCGGGTACCCGAGTCCCGTCGTGACGTCGATGCAGGGGGCGCCCGCCGAGTAGTACGGCGTCAGCGGCCAGGTGATCGGCTGGCCGCTCCCGTCGATCGTCGTCAGCTCCGTCGTGATGAAGCGCTCGAAGACCGCCTGAACTTCGGGTGGAAGAGAGGCAGTCATCGCGCGCGAGTATATGGTCGCAACGCGCGGCGGATCAGTCTTCGTAGCCCGGCTCTCCGGGCAGCAGGATCCGCGCGGTCTCGCCGGACAGGACCACGCGGGGCTGAACGGGGCGCACGTCGCGATCACGGGCATGGAGGATGACGGCGTCGGCGGTCGGGAACTGCGAGAGCTGCTCGAGGTGCTTGATCGTTGGGAACACCATGAACAGATCGCCGCCGCGGTGGGCCTCGAGGGCTTCCTGTGGCCGATACCACCGCGCGTCGACGATCTCGGCGCCGTCGACGTCGGGGTTGGCGCCGGCCGGCAGCGGCGCGAGGTAGAACCACGTGTCAAAGCGGATCTTCACCGCCGCGGGGGTGATCCAACGCGAGAACAGGACGAGACTGTCAGGCTTGGAGATCGCGATCCCTGCTTCTTCGGCGACCTCGCGCACGGCGGCCGCCCGCAGCGCCGTCTGACCCTCGCCCTCGCTGCGGTCGACCGCGCCGCCGGGAAACACCCAGGCACCTCCCATGAAGCGCGCCTGCGGGTTGCGGCGGACGAGCAGGACCTCGAGCGATTCCGCGCCACCCCGGAGCAGGATCACCGTCGCCGCCGGCCGCGGCACCGTCTCCTGGCCGCGGTTGAGCTCCTCGCCCGGAGCGGGTCTGTCGATCTCCATCGCCCGACCCTATCGCGCTGCACGGCTTGACGACCGCGGCGAGGTTCAACCACTACGCTTCCGCGCGTGAAGTGGATGTGCGAATCCTGCGGGTTCATCTATGACCCGGCCGAAGGCGACCCGGACGGCGGGATCCCCCCCGGCACGCCGTTCGAGGACATCCCCGAGACCTGGTTCTGTCCGGTCTGCGGGGCACGCAAGCGCGACTTCACGCCGTACGAGGAATAGCCGCGCTACGCGGCCTGGTTGCGCTGTTGAACGTGCCGGCGCTTGACGGCGTACATCGCGCGGTCTGCGTCGTCAATCAGCTCCTCCAGCGAATGCGCTGGACCCTCGCGCAGCGTCGCGATCCCAATGCTGACGGAGATTGCCTCCTGCACATAGCGCACCTCCGCCATCGCGATCTTCACGCGCGCGCAAACCTCCCGGGCGTGTGAAGCCGGTCGCCCGGCGAGAACCGCAGCAAACTCGTCGCCGCCGATCCGGCCGACGATGTCGCTCGCGCGCAGGGCATCGCGCAGCACGGCGGCGACTCCCACGAGGACCCGATCGCCGCCGGCGTGGCCGAAGCCGTCGTTGATCGCCTTGAGCCCATCGACGTCGATGAACAGCACGCTGGCGTCGCTGCCCTCTCGCATCGCCCTGCGCATCGCTCGGCCGCCCATCAGGTCGATCCCGCGCCGGTTGTAGAGACCCGTCAGCGGATCGTGGATCGCCAGCTGCTCCAGCTCGCGGGTGAGGTCTTCAAGCTGCTGAGCCTGCTGGGCCGCTTTCTGCTCCGCGAGCTTGCGGGCGGTGATATCGCGCGAGAGCCCGAAGATGCCGATCACCCGGCCGTCGCGCGAATAGAGAGGAACCTTTGTTGTCGAGACCCATGTGATCCGGCCGTCAGGCCAGACCTCGCGCTCCTCGAGATCGACGATCGCCGCGTCGGTGTGCATCACCCGCAACTCGTCCTGCCGCGCTGCCTGCGCGTGCTCGGGGGCGAAGAACTCGAAGTCCGTCAGACCGAGGCAGTCGCTCTCGGTGTCGACGCCCATCCAGCGGACGAGCGACCGGCTGATCGCAGTGAACCGGCTGTCAGCGTCCTTGAAGTAGACATGGTCCGGCGTGTTCGCGAGGAACGTCTCCAATAGGTAGCGTGCGTCGATCTTGTCCGCGAAGGGCATCATCCTCGTCGGTCGGCAGGCCGTCGCATCGCGAGTCGGCGGTAACTACTCGATGTGCACCGGACGAGTACGGATTCGGCGGGTCGGTCTGGCCCGATCGAGCCGCCGTTCAGGCAGATGACGCCGGCGCCACGGCGTCGGGCCACAGGCTCGCCGGCAGGCGCAGAACCTAGAATCCGCTGGTCCCGTCGCTGTACCAGATCTCCCGGCGCTCGGGGGCGAACGCGGGCTTTGACATCGCGAAGTTGCTGCCGTCCTCGCCGTTCTCCGGCGCATAGTGGGGGGGCGCGACGTAGTACGCGATCTCCTTCGGGTGCAGCGGATCGTGGATGTCGAACACGCGCAGGCCTGAGGAGATGAATGAGCACGCGACGATCCCCGGATCGTTCTCGCGCGGCACGTTGCAGTAGTGGGCGGCGTAACCCTGGACGGGACTGATCGCGCCGGGATCGCCCGAGGCTTCGTGGTGCCCGGCGGGCTGATTGACCTCGAGGCGCAGGTTCGAGACGACGCGCGGGTGCAGCTCATCGGAGATGTCGATCAGCCGGGCGGCGCCGACGGTGTCCGGTGGCGCCGGTGCGCTGAAGCGGACCGCGTACTCGTCGAACTCGAGCAGATAGGGCTTGCCGTGGATCGTGATCGGGATCGCGTTCTGCGGGATTGTCACCGGCCCCCACGTCAATCGGCGGATCTCGCGCACTTGCGGGTTGGGCTTGCGCGCCTGGATCTCGCTGGTGTCAAGGATCAGCAACTGGCCGTTGATCGGATCGGCGACGTAGGCGCGATTGCCGTCGTCGCTGATCGTCAGTCCATGCGAGTACTCGCTCCCCTGCCAGATCGGATGGGGCTTGGTCGGATCGCTCATGTCGATCGCCGTGATCGACTGCACCGACGTGCCCGCCGCATAGAACGTGTTGCCGTCGGGCGAGAACGCGCCTTCGTGACCGAATCGCGCCACCAGGGCGGTCGAGTCGAGCACCGGATGCCGGCAGTCGGCACTGACGTCGTAGATCGACACCAGCCCCGGATAGGTGGCGGGGTTGCCGAGCACCGCCGCGAGCAGACCGCGGCGAGGATTGAGGCTCAGCGACTCGTGCGGGAGTGGCCTTGATGGCTGATCAGCGTCAGGTTGCACCAGTATCCGTTGGCGCCGTCGGCTGAACTGATCGCAGCGGCCGGAACTCGACCCTGCATTCCCGCCGGCGGGTGCGATCCCGGCCCGCAGACGGCACGTGGAGTCGCCTCGAGCGGCGGCTCGGGGTTGTGTTGGACCGCGACCGCTGTCGGCGTCTGACCGATGCCGAGTCCGAGTGCGAGTAGGTCGGTGGGCGCCCCCAGGAGCTCGGCCTGCGCCAGTTGCCCCGAGGGGACAACCAGCCACAGCGCGCAACTGACAGCCAGCACTGCGGCCGCGAGCAGCATCAGCCAAGCTCGCACGCGCACACACGTCAATGACAAGGTAACCCTGCGCAAGATCCCGCCTCCCGCTAGTCGACGGGGCGGATCATCGTGGCGACTCGCTGGGATTCGCGGGTTGCAACGAGCTCACGCGAGCTCGTCCGCCGCCAATACCCCGACATTTGTCCAATTGGGTCAGGGAAAGCTCCCGCGGACCTCGATTAGCGGCGTTCTCAAGCATGGAACGACGACACACCACGAGCGTCACGGGGCTCCGGGTAGCAGACCACTCGGCACATGCGACCAAGGACGGGACGATGAGACGACTGACTCTGGCAACTATCGGCGCACTGCTCGCGCTGCCCGCGAGCGCGCTGGCCGCGTCCGGCAGCGGCGTCGTTCTGTCCCTCGACGCCCAGCACCACGTGATTGAGGTCGTTGACTCGCACCACGTCGTGCACGCCTACCACTACCGGGGTCGCCTGCCGAAGCTGCGCGCCGGAAGCCGGATCAGCTTCCAGGGCTCAAAGACGTCGATCCAAGCGGTCAAGCTCGCCGCCAACGGATCTCGCGTCGTCTCGTTCCTCGGCAAGGTGGTCCGCTCGAGCAAGAACGGGCTGGCCGTGCGGCTTGCCGATGGCAAGACCGTCAGCTTCTCCTCAAAGCAGGTCAGGCGCACGCGCCCGAAGCCCGCCCACCGTCACAAGAAGCACGGCGTGCGGGCGGGTACTGGCGCGTCGGCCTCCAGCGTCACGATCAGCATCTCCGGGCTGCAAGTCGGCGTGACCGTGCTCATCACCGAGACGGTCGACGGCCGGGGCAACGTGTCGATCACAATCGCGTTCCCCGACGGCTCGACGCTCAACACCGCGCAGCAGGCAAGCGGGACGATCACCGAAGTCGACACTGACGCCTTTCTGCTCCAGACAGTCGATGGCTCGCTACTGCGCCTGCACATGGCCACCGACACTCTGAACAATCTCAACCTTCAGCACGATCGACCCGGACGACCCCGGCCAGCCGCAGACCTTCACCGCCGACCCGACGCAGGGTCTGTTCGACGGTGTGGCGGTAGGCGACCAGGTCGACATCAACTACCACCAGTCAGATAGCCAGCAGGTCGTCGACAGCGTCGACGATCAAAGCTGACGGGCAGCCAGGCGCTTACGCCGCCGCGGGGAGGCGCCGCGCAGCTGCGTCGGTAATCGCCGCTGCCGTGATCGTCACGAGGCGGCGCAGCTCGGATTCTGAGATCGCGAGCGCCGGCATCAGCACGATCACGTCGCCAAGCGGCCGGATCACTGCTCCGCGGCGGCGGGCAGCGAGCGCGACCCGATGTCCCATCCGTTCGCGGGCGGCGCACTCGGTCAGTTCGATCCCGACCATGAAACCGCGCTGACGGACTTCGGCCACCCCCGGCAGCACCGAGATCTGGTGCGCGAGCAGCCGCGCCAGCAGCTCGATCTTTGGAGCGAGCCGTTCGATCGTCCGCTCGTGCTCGAATGTCGCAAGCGTCGCGACGCCCGCAGCGCACGCGAGCGGGTTGCCCGTGTAGGTGTGACCGTGGAAGAACGTCCGGAATTCATCGAACTGCCCGAGAAAGCCCTCGTAGATCCGCTCGGTTGCGAGCGTCGCGGCGAGCGGCAGGTAGCCGCCGCTCAGGCCTTTGCCGACGCATAGCAGGTCAGGTGTCACATCCTCGTGGTCGCAGGCGAACATCCGACCCGTCCTGCCGAACCCGGTCGCGACCTCGTCGCAGATCAACAGCACCCCGTACTCGTCGCACAATTCGCGCACACGCCGAACGTAACCGTCCGGTTGCATCAGCATCCCTGCTGCGCCTTGGACAAGCGGTTCGATGATGACGGCCGCCACCTGCTCTGCCTGCTCGCGCAACAGGGCTGCGAGATGCTCCGGATCGCCCGCGCGTGCGCGCCGGATGTCGAACAACAGTGGGTGGTACATCGAGTGGAACAGGTCGATCCCGCCGAGCGAGACGGCGCCGATCGTGTCGCCGTGGTAGGCGTTCTCGAGGCAGATGAAACGCGTCCGCCGCGACTCTCCGCGCTGCGCCCACCATTGGAATGCCATCTTCAGCCCGACTTCGACCGCAGTCGAACCGCTGTCGGAATAGAACACGCGGGTGAGCCCTGGCGGCGCGATCGCGACGAGCTGCTCGGCGAGTGTGATCGCGGGCTCATGAGAAAGGCCGAGCATGGTCGAGTGCGCAACCCGATTGAGCTGCTCACGGACAGCGGCGTCGATCGCCGGATGGCGGTGGCCATGGACGTTGCACCACAGCGAAGAGACACCGTCGATGTAGGCGTTTCCGTCTGTGTCGAAGAGATTGGTCCCTTCAGCGTGGTCAATCACGACCGGCGGTTCCTCCTCCGACCATCCCTGCTGCTGGGTGAACGGGTGCCATAGGTGTCGGCGATCGGCGGTCGCCAAGTCCTCAGTCATTCGCATGGGCGGCAACCTAGCTCGCGCTCCGGTCGGAAGCTTGCGGTGCTCGCGCCCGTCTCTGGCAGCCTTCCGATCCGTGCGTAGACGCGGTCAGATCATTCGTCGCCGGATTGCGGCCGCGTCGGTGCTGCTTGCGGCGCTCGCGGCCGTGATCGTGATCGTGACGTCATCGAAGCCGACGCGGCTGGTTGGGCGGCCGGTCGCGTCGATCTTCCAGGACGACGCCGAGCTGCTCTACGCACCCGCCTCGACCGTCGTCCAGACGCTCGACACGCTGCGTGGTCTTGGCGTCGACCGCATCCGCGTCACCGTCCTGTGGTCGGCGATTGCGCCCGCCGCCGGCTCCTACACGCGGCCGGCGGGCTTCGACGGGAGCGACCCGGCTGCCTACGGCACGGCCGCCTGGGGACCGTATGACCGGCTGGTGGCGCTCGCGCGCGCGAGGGGGATCGCCGTGGCGTTCAACCTGACGGCGCCGGGGCCGCTGTGGGCGATGGCCAAGCCGGCGCCGAACGCAAAGGCGGCACATCACTATCGCCCGTCACCGAGCGAATTCGGCGCGTTCGTGGCGGCGGTCGGAAAGCGCTACAGCGGCGCCTACGCTGCGCCGCTCGGGACCCCCGGGGGTGAGCGTCTTCTGCCCCGTGTGAGCTATTGGACGATCTGGAACGAGCCGAACCAGCCGGGGTGGCTGCAACCTCAGTGGCGGCTCGTCGCGGGACGACGGGTGCCGGACGCGCCGCGCCTGTATCGGCTGTACGTCGACGCTGCGTTCGCGGCGCTGAAGCAGACCGGACACGGCACGTTGACCGACACCTTCCTGGTGGGAGAGCTAGCGCCCGAGGGCAGCGAGCGCACCGGCGACGCCGATCCTATCCCGCCGATGCCGTTCATCCGCAGTCTGTACTGCGTCGATGGGTCGTACCGGCCGCTCCGCGGTCCGACCGCACCACTCGAGCACTGTCCGAGCGCCGGCACGCCAAGCGCGTTCGTGGCGGAGCATCCCGGCCTGTTCCAGGCCAGCGGATTTGCCCATCACCCATATTCGTTCTTCCTGGCGCCAGACAAGCAGATCGCCGACCCGAACTTCGTGCCGCTGGCGAATCTCTCGCGTCTGGAGCAGGGCCTGGACCGGATCTTCACGACGTACGGGGTACGCCGGCAGCTTCCGATCGAGCTGACCGAGTACGGGTATGAGACCAATCCGCCCGAACCCCTACCGTGGCGTCCCGGTTGCGCGTCAGGCGGCGTATCTGAATCAGGCGCAGTACCTCGCGTGGCAGGACCCGCGCGTCCGGGTCCCTGGCGCAGTTTCTGCTTGTGGACTCGGCGCCGGACCGCAGCTATCCGCCCGGGAGCCCGGGCTACTGGTCGACGTTCCAGACCGGGACTCGAGTACCGCGACGGCGTCGCACAAGCCGTCGTTCGATGCCTACCGGCTGCCGATCTTCGTACCCGATTCCGGTCGTCCGGCGAGGGCGCGAAGATGATCGTGTGGGGGATGCTCCGGGCGGCGCCGCAACGGCACCACACAGCGGGCTCAGATTCAGTGGCAGCCCACCGCGCGGCCAGTACCGTGCGCTCGCGACGGTCAGCACCAGCGAACCGAGCGGCTTCATGAGCGCCCACGTGCGCGTGCCGGGCGCGGGCTCCGTGCGAATCGCGTGGACCGCTCCGGGGGGCCAGGTGTTCGACAGCCGGAGCGTTCCCGTTCGCGGCGGGTGAGCGGCTGCGGGCGGGCTGCTGCGGGCGGGCTGCTGCGGGCGGGCTGCTGCGGGCGGGCTGCTGCGGGCGGGCTGCTGCGGGCGGGCCGCTATGCCGAGCGCAGCCAGTCGACGAATCCCGCCCATGCGCCGCCGGCCCGGTACCCGGCTTCGCCAAACGCGTGGCGCCAGCCGGCCGCCCAGCTGGGATCCCAGCCCCGCTATCCGGGCGAGCCCGCGCGAACACCAGCGCGATCGCGATCGACCCTGCGATCAGCGCCATCAACAGGATCGGGACCGGCAGCTCTCCAGTGCTCGCCGCCGTCAGCGAACCGTGCTGAGCTGCTGGTTGGCGAGCCGACCGCCGATGTCGGCCGGTGTGGCCTGCGGCCCGCTGGACCGCCCGATGCACTGCCCCGCCGGCGCGAGCCGCCAGCGCGCTGTTGATCGCGTCGGTGAAGTCAGCGAAGTACTGTGCGCCGTAGGTGTCGACGCCTTTGAGCGCGCTTGAGAGCTGGGTGCTTGAGAATCCGCAGGCCGGGATTGTGCCGTTGCGCTCGTAGCTCCGGAGCACCTTTGCGTAGTCGCTGACGGCGCCGGCGGAGGCGGGCAGGACGAGTGCCGCCAGCAGTGCCGCAGCGGTTGTGCGCAGCGTCGCCACGGGGCTGAACCTACCGCGCCAGCCACATGTCAACTGGCAATTGCTCGCCGGCGGCCCTGAGCTGCTCGAGCTGACCGCGCGCGATCGTCGGGAGGATCGAGACCGCGACCTGTCCGAGCCGCGCGATCGTCTCGCGGTTCGAGCGCTCGATTTCCGTCGGCTCCGCGGGCCAGGGCGTCAGCACGACGCCGGCGACGCGCAGCCCGCTGATCCCGGGCGGCCTCGAGCGTGAGCAGGGTGTGGTTGATCGTCCCGAGGCCCGGGCGAGCGGCGATCACAAGCGGGAGCGCGAGGTCCACCGCGAACTGGCGTACGTCGTAGCCGTCAGCGAGCGGGACAAGCAGTCCGCCGACGCCCTCGACGACCAGTGATCTCGTCCGCCGATGTCTGGTCTCGCGCGGCGGATATCAGCTCCGCGGGGCGGATCGGCCGGCCGGCCAGCTCGGCGGCGAGATGGGGCGATACGGGCGGGCCGTAGCCTACTAGCATCACCTGATCGGGGCTGGCGCCGGCGGCTCGCGCGAGCAGCTCGTGGTCGGGGGCCAGTCGGGATCGGGCGGTTCGTCGAGCCCGGTGATCACCGGCTTGAGCGCCCTGACCGGCGTCCCGCGCGCGCGCAGCGCGGCGACGATCGCCGCCGCGACCACCGTCTTGCCGACGCCGGTGTCGGTCCCGGTGACGAACAGTCCCCGCAACGCCCGCGGCTACGCGGCCCGCTTTTCCGGAGCCTCGAAGTCGAACACGCCCGCGCGCGGTGGCGGCGGCGCGTCCTCGGTGGGGGTGGCGCGTCGATCGGTCTCGGTACGCCGTGCTCCGGTGGACTCGGCCGAGCTCTGGGCGACTGCAGCGGCGCTTGCGGCCGGACGTGCCTGCGGTTCGTAGCCGGCGGAGCGGGCGGCCTGGCCGAGAATCCTGGCGGCGGTTCGCAGCTCCTCCTCGCGATGGGAGGCCATCACCGCCAGCCGCAGCCGCGAGGTCCTCGGCGGCACCGTTGGCGGCCGGATCGCCTGAGCGAACACGCCGCGCGTCGAGCGCCGCCTCGCAGATCTGCATCGCCAGCTCCGGCGTCGCCGACGACGAGCGGGACGATCTGCGTGCGAGAGCCGCTCGACGTCGAACCCCTCGTGTGCCGAGCTGCGCGCGCAGCGCTGCGGCGTTGGCGGCGAGCTTGCTGACGCAGCCGCGGCCGCTCCTGGAGCAGCTCGAGCGCAGCCAGCGCGCCGGCGACCGCCGGCGGCGGCAGCGCCGTCGAGAAGATGAACGTCCGTGCGGCATTGACCAGGTAACGGGCCATCGTGCCGGTCACAGGCGACGAACGCGCCGTACGAGCCGAGCGCCTTGCCGAGCGTGCCGACGATCACGTCGACCTCGTCCTCGAGTCCGGCCTCCGCGACCGCGCCACGGCCGCCGGGACCGAGCGCGCCGGTGGCGTGCGCCTCGTCGACCATCACGCGGACGCGGTGCTGCGCGGCGAGCTCGACGATCTCCGCGAGCGGCGCCACGTCGCCGTCCATCGAGAACACGCTGTCGGTGACGATCAGCGCGCCGCGCCCCTCGGCCTGCTCGATGCCCCATTCGAGGTGCTCGACGTCGCAGTGGTCGTAGACGAACACCTCGGCGCGCGACAGCCGGCAGCCGTCGATGATCGACGCGTGGTTGAGCTCGTCGGAGAAGACCACGTCGCCCGGCCGCGCCAGCGCAGCGATCGACGCCCGTGTTCGCGAGATAGCCCGAGCCGAACAGCAGCGCCGTCTCGCGGCGCTTGAACTCGGCGAGGCGCTCCTCGAGCCGGCGGTGGATCGTCATCGTCCCCGACACCAGCCGCGAGGCGCCGGCGCCGACGCCCCAGCGCATCGCCGCCTCGGCGGCGGCCTCGCGGACGCGCGGGTGATCGGCGAGACCGAGGTAGTTGTTGGAGCACAGCAGCAGGACCGGCTTGCCGTCGAGCAGCACGTGCGGTCCCTGCGGGCCGCTGATCAGACGGGTGCGGCGATGCAGCCCGAGGGCCTTCAGCTCGTCCAGCCGCGCCTCGATCTCGATCATGTTGGAGGAAACATAAGAACGGCCCGGACTCGATCGACCCGGCCGGACGGCATCAGACCGGCCGGCGGCGCGGATCAGACCGGCGGGCGTCGCGGTCAGACGGGCCCGGACGGGTGGCGGATCGCGCACCGACGCCTCGCGCGTCGGCGCGGTCGTGACCTGTGTTCGGCGCCCCGTCGGGGCGCGGCGGCACGGCCCGCTTGCGCTCGAAGCGCAGCTGCGATGCCGGGTCCCACAGCCGGATCGTCAACGTCGGGCGGTCCGGGCTCTGTCGCAGGGCCGCGGTGACAACGTCGGGCGTCTCGCCCTCCAGCCAGCCGGCTGCGGTTGTCCGGCCGCGGGTTGGAGCCGTTGTCAGGCTGGCGCGCCACGTTCAGCCCGAGCTCCTCGAACATCGTCCCGGTCCTGCTCGGGCGTGTTACCGAGCGTCGTCAGGAAGTTGCCCATCATCACGCCGTTGAGCCCGGCCTTGACCGCGGTTGCCTGCAGCTCGCCGAGGTTCTCGACCCGCCCGCCGCACAGCCGGAACAGGGCCTCGGGAAGGATCAGGCGGAAGATCGCGATCCACTTGACGACCTCCCACGGATCCATCAGCTCGCGGTCGCCGAACTTGGTGCCCGGCCGCGGGTTCAGGAGGTTGATCGGCACGCTCGTGGGGTTGATCTCCGGCGAGCTGGAAGGCCATCTCGACGCGCTGCTCGCCGCGTCTCGCCGAGGTTGAGGATGCCGCCGACGCAGGTCTCGAGCCCGGCCTCGCGGACCGCGTCGATCGTCCGCAGCCGCCCCTCGTAGCGGACGGTCGTCGACACCTCGGGGTAGTACGACTCGGCCGTCTCGACGTTGTGGTGCACGCGCTGGATCCCGGCGTCCTTCAGCGCCTTCGCGCGCTCGGCCGACATGTGCCCGATCGAGACGCAGCGCTTGAGGTTGGTGTGCTCGGCGACCAGCCGAGCGCCGGCGAGCACCTTCTCGAAGTCCCGCTTGGACAGGCCCTGTCCCTGGGTGACCATGCAGAACCGGTGCGCGCCCGGCCGGCCTCGGCGGCGCGGGCGTGCTCGAGGATCTGCTCGGGCTCCATCATCGCGTGCATCGGCGTGTCGGCCTCCGCGTAACGTGACTGCGCGCAGAAGCCGCAGTCCTCGGCGCAGCCGCCCGACTTCGCGTTGACCAGCGAGCACATGTCGGTCGAGTCGCCGAAGCGCTCGACGCCGGGCCTGCCAGGCGCGCTCGACCAGCGCCTCGATCTCAGCGTGGTCCTCGAGCTCGCCGAGGCGCAGCGCCTCCTCGGGTGTGATCAGCGGTGGCATCGCGCGAAAGGTATGCGGTGGGCCGGACGGTGTTGGGTCGGTAGCGGGCGCTGAGTGTTGGATGTCCTCCGATGTCGGGTGATCGCGAGCTGGGCACGGGCTCCGCGGCCATGGCCTGTCCAGTCGTGAAAACGGCGCATCGAGTGGGTGGGTGATCGCGTGATCAGCGTTCGACGGGGGGCTCGGCGTCGCGAGTGGGCCGTCGTGGCGTGCCGGCGCTCGGTGGTCCCCGGTCGGGTGCGTACGGCGCTTGGGAACGAGGGCTGGACCGGGGCACCCGGTTACGCGACGAGGAAAAGTTCGCACACTGTGGGCGTCTCGGCGAACTGTGCGAGATCGACACGCTCTGAGAGGGAGAAGTCCGCACGGTGCTCGCAGCGGCCGCAAGCGTGCGACCTTTTCCTGTCTCGGCGGACAAACCGCGGCTCGCGGTGCCGGATTGTCACGACATGAGCATTGTCCATGTTGCGGAGTCCAGCCGACGCATAGTTTCCGTCGAATACCGGGCAAAAGTGTGCGCTCGGCCGGCACTCCTCCCAGCCGCTGATCTCGAACACTCCGGTCGCAATAAATCCGCGTCGGCCGACCGCCGACCGCCGCCCGCCGCCCGCCTACTGCCCCTTCCACTCCGGCGTGCGCTTCTCGCCGAACGCGCTCACGCCCTCGCGGAAATCCTCGGAGGAGAAGCAGGCCCGCCGCACCTCGATCAACTCGCGTTCGACCTCGGCTGCGAGCACGTCCCGGGACGCCAGCACCGCACGGATCACGCGCTTGTTGCCAAGCTGCGCCAGCGGCGCGTTGCCGGCGATCTCGGCCGCCAGACTCGAGCGCCTCCTCGGCCAAACGGCCCGGCTCCGCGACCGCGTTGACCAGGCCCCACGAGCGAGCCGTGCGCGCGTCGATCCGGCGGCCGACGAGGAACAGCTCGCGGGTGCGCGCGGCGCCGATCGTGTCGATGAACTTGGCGATGCCGGTGTGGGAGTAGACGAGGCCGAGCTTGGCGGGTGGCATGCCGAGGGCGATCGTGGCCGCGGCGATCCGCAGGTCGCAGGACACCGCCAGCTCGAGGCCGCCGCCGATCACGTGGCCGTTGAGGACCGCGAGTGTGGGGTAGGGGTAGGCCTCGACCGCCTCGATCGCCTCGGTGAATGGGTGCGCGATGAGCTGCTCGGCCTCGTCGGCGAAGGTCCGGGAATCGGAGATCGTCCCGATGTCGTATCCGGCGGAGAACGTGTTCTGCTCGCCGGTGATGATCACGCAGTGGGCATCGAGGCGCGGCATCGTGGTGGCGAGGCCGTCGAGGATCGCGTGGTCGAGCGCGCCGCGCTTGCCGGGGTTGGAGATCGTCAGCCGCGCGACGCCGGCCACGGGCTCGTCGAGCAACAGCCGGCCACCGCCTCCCGCGGCGGTGTCTTGCGCGTCAGTCGAGGACAACGAGTGTGTCGCCCTCTGAGACCGACTGGCCTTCTTCACAGAGGATCCGCGCGACGACACCAGGGTCCTCGGCCTCGACCGGCATCTCCATCTTCATCGACTCGAGGATCACGACCGTGTCGCCCTCCTCGACGTTGTCACCGACTGCGACTTCGATCTTCCAGACGGTGCCCGTGATGTGGGCCTCGACCTCGGGCAACTGAATGACCCTCCTGTGCTCGCTGACTCCGGCGGCAGGATATCCGTGACCGGCGATGCGACCTCTTCAGGGTGCCACGCGCCGGCCGGCCGTGCGGTCATCTCGATCGGCGCCCCGGCCAGCGCCGCCGCCGCAACTCCGCTGCGACGCTGGCATCGAGCGGGCGGCCTGCGTCGGGTTCCGGCTGCGGCGGCGGGTCCGAGCGCTTCTGGGCCCATCCGTCGCCGGACTCGTCCCGGATCACGTGAACATAGGAGGGATGCTGTTCGACGATCATCTCGAACACAGCAAGCCGGTGCGGCTCGAGGCGCTCGCTCTCAGACAGCGGGCGGCCGTGGAGGTCGAACGCGGCCCTGGGATCGTCCTCAAAGCTCCATTCGAGATCGTCGATCAGCAGCCAGCCGTCGGGTGCAAGCAGCTTCTCGATCAGGATCACCGCCAGACCGTCGACGCTGAAGTCATCGCAGCCAAGCAGATGCACGAAGTCATAGCGAGCCTCGCAACGACCTTCGGCGTCGCTCGCTTGCTGGATCTGCTCCTTCAGAAACCAGTTGTATGAGCTGTGTGCGTGGATCAGCTTGACCCGGTCGGCGAGACCGGCGCGATCGAGGACTTGCCCGGGTTCAGGGTCGTATGCAGCGCCGGCGTGATCGACGGTCGTCAGCTGACCGAAGTCGTTGGCGTCAAGTGCCGCGGCGAGGAATGCGGCGGCGACGCCATGCGCAGTGCCGAGCTCGAGCGCGTGCTCCGGCTGAGTGCGGCGAACGTGGTCATACACTCGCCGGCCCAGACCGGGGGCGATGGTCGGAATCCCTTCCACGGCGGCGGCCACGTCCGCGAACTCCACGTGAACATCTTGGCACTCAGTTGTGCCAGTTTGCGGATTCCGTCCGACCCGTCCGCTTGACTGCGCTTCGCTGCGCGAGTTGCATTCGCGCGCGGAGTTGTGAGATGGCCGGATCAAGCATCTTCATAAGCTCGTGCTCTCGCCGTCAGCTCGCGCGGAGGCGATCTACGCGAAGCACGCTCCGACCGCAGCTGCTGCTGACTCTGCTGGTGCTGGCGATGGGTGTCGTTGCGTTCATCGTCGGCCGGGGCGGGATCTAGCAGGGGAGCGGTCAGAGCGGGAACTGGCGGGGCCGCGTCGTTGGCGCGATCCGTGGCCCCGCATCCCGCTGGTGAACGTAGGATTCGACGCTTGGAGGTGGTCGACGACGGACGAGCTCGCCGCCTCCGGATAGTTCCCCCGTGATCCTCGCAATCGATCAGGGCACGACCGGCACGACCTGCCTCGTGTTCGACGAGCAAGCGGAGCTGATCGGGCGCGCCTACCGGGAGTTTGAGCAGCCCTTCCCGCGCCCGGGCTGGGTCGAGCACGATGCGAGCGAGATCTGGGAGTCACCCACGCGGGACGCTGCACCGAGCTGCGGAATCAGCGTCACGAGGCGCTCGTACGCGAGCGGCGCCGGTACGAACCGACGATGGGCTCCGATCAGCGCGAGGGCCTGCTGCAGGACTGGCGCCGGGCGGTGGATCGGGCGCGAGCGTGGGATCAGGGGTAGGCTCCTGCTACGTGGCCCCCATCGCAGATACGACAAGGACCACTCAGTGACAGCGGAGGACGCACCGTTCGACATCGATCTGCTCGCGGCATCGCTGCGCGCCGACTCCAGTGATCTCGGCGCGTTCGTCGAAGGGCTCGCCCGCAAGCTCGAGGAGGTCCTGCCGGGACGGATCAGCGTTCAGCGCGTCCGCCGCGGCATGTTCGGGCCCAAGATTGTGCGCAAGATCGCGCTCGATACCGGACCAGACCGCCTCGAGCTGCTGCGCAGCGACGGCGACGTGATCGAGATGCGACGCGCGCGCCTCTCCGGAGGGATCGTCTTGAAGACAGAGCAGCTGGACAGCGACGCCTGGATGAGTGCGCTCGGAGGCGCGCTCTCGGCGGAGGCTCAGCGCAGCGAACAAACGCGGCAGGCGCTGGAGCGGCTGCTGATCCAATAGCTAGGAGGCATCATGGGGTTCTTGAAGCGGGACGACGACGACGGAGGCGCGCAGCAGGCGCAGGATCAGGGCGTCGCCGTCGAAAACATGCCCCCGGAGCAGGCGCCGCAGGCGGGCGCGTATCAGTTGGGCTCGCTTGCCGGGGTCCCTGAATCCGGCCGCCAGCGGATCGAGCGGATGAAGCAGGACGTCGCCCGCGGATTCTTCACCAGCGACCTGTCGGTCAACGAGTTCCTGCTCGTCAAGCAGGCGGGGTTCGAGCCGCTCGGGATGGTGCTCGGCAGCTCGATCTACCACATCGGTTTCCAGCAATCCAACTGGAGCCAGAACCAAGAGATGGGCGTGCTCACGCAGGCGATGTATCACGCCCGCGAGCTGGCGATGACGCGGATGGAAGAGGAGGCCGACCAGCTCGGCGCCGACGGGGTCGTTGGCGTCCGGCTCGACATCGGCCGCTATGAGTGGGGAGCGGAGCTGGCCGAGTTCATCGCGGTCGGCACCGCCGTCAAGCACCGCGAGGGCGAGCTTCACCGCGCCCCCAACGGCCGGCCGTTCACCTCTGACCTGAGCGGTCAGGACTTCTCGACGCTCCTGCGTGCCGGATACCGGCCGGTCGGGCTGGTGATGGGCAACTGCGTCTACCACGTCGCGCACCAGGGGCTACGGGCGGCGTGGAAGCAGGTCGGGCGCAACATGGAGATGCCGACCTACACGCAGGCGCTGTACGAGGCACGCGAGCTCGCGATGGAGCGGATGCAAGCGGAGGCCACCGAGGTTCAGGCGGGCGGGATCGTCGGGACGCGGATCACCGGGCAGAGCCACGGCTGGGGGTCGCATGTGATCGAGTTCTTCGCGATCGGCACCGGCGTCGTCCCGATCAGCGCCGAACATCAGATCGAGCAGCCGTCGCTGGTGCTGCCGCTGACGGGATAAGCCGTATCGCGGCGCGCGTCAGGGTATCTTGGGCGCTGCCACCGATGTCAGACGTTGAAATCAAGCCGCAGATCTACAAGGATCCGCGACCGAAGGAGTACTTCGACCCGTTCCACGCGCGCGTGCGCGACCACGAGCCCGAGCCGGTGTACGAGGTCGTGCGGGTAGTGACCGAGCTGAACGCGCTGATCACGTTTCGAGCGCGCGGTTGTGGCAGCGAGAACGTGCCGAACGGGCCGGTGATCCTCGCTCCCAACCACGCCTCGTTCATGGACCACTTCTTCACCGGCGCGTTCATCCGGCGTCGGATCCAATTCATGGGCAAGTCGCAGCTATTCGGGTCAAACCCTTTGAGCTGGGTCTACAGCCACGGCGGCGTGTTTCCAGTACGGCGCGGTCATCAGGACGAGGAGGCGTTCATCAGCGCGTTCAAGATCCTCCAGCGCGGCGGCGCGATCGTCATGTACTGCGAAGGCGGGCGCTCGCGCACCGGCCGGCTGGCCGACGAAGCTCGTCCGGGAATCGGCCGGCTCGCGCTGGAATCAGGCGCGCCGGTCGTGCCGGTCGCGATCCTCGGCTCCTACCAGGTTCGCAACTGGAAGAAGCTGCACTTCCCGAAGGTGACGGTGATGCTCGGCAAGCCACTGCGGTTCGAGGTCGTCTCGGACACGACCCGTGAGCTCCAGCAGCAGGCTGCCGACATCATCTTCGGGCGGATCCGCGAGCTGCACGGCGAGCTCTCGCGCGTCGGACACCGCGGCGCCGCGCAGTTGGCGCGCGAGCGGGCGGCCGCGGGGATCTGACGCCGCCCTACGCCGTCGCGATCGCCGCTGTCGCGCGCAGTCCCAGCTCGTCCACGCCGGTCTCGCGCATCTTGTACTTCTGAACCTTCTCTCTCGATGCCGAGTATCAGCCGCGAACCTATACCGTCCCGTCTTCGATGACGGTTTTGCGCGAAGTGTTGCTCGCCGGGAGGACGATCGCGATCAGCGGGGGCGGTGCGAGCGGCGCGCTCGGCGATCGACTCGTGCGGCTCGGCGCCTCGGTCTGCGAGCTTGAGCTGCCCAGCACCCTTGATGACGAGCACGGAGTCGATCTCGTCCGTGCGCACGGCCCACTCGACGCGCTGCATCACGATGCGGGCGGCGCATTCGGCGCAGGTGGCCCGCAGGGCCTCAGCGTTGCGCTCGAGGAAAGCTGGAGAGCGATTGCCGCGGTTGCAAACGGAGCGCTGATCCCGGCACAGGGGGGTAAGGTGGTGCTGACCGCACCACGACCGGATGCCGGTGCGCACGCCGGCGCAGCTCGCGAGGCGCTTGAGAACCTGGCGCGCACACTGTCGGTCGAATGGGCCCGGTACCGGATCACGACCACCGCGATCCTGCCCGGCCGCGCGTGCAGCGAGGACGATCTCGGCGAGCTGGTTGCGTTCCTGGTCTCGCCGGCAGGCGAGTACTACAGCGGCTGCCGGTTCGAGCTCGTCTAATCTGAGGGAGATCGGGCCGCCCTGGTCCGATTCCGGGGGGGTGGTCGTGGAACCAACCGTATTTTTCGCGTTAATGCGACCACCCCCTGCGGGCAGCGTGTTCGAGGATGCGGACGACCTCCTGAGGGTCCGCCGGGGCTCATACACGCTTCTTAGCGCCTGCTCACGCCGTTGATACGGGGAGTGGTCAGCCTCTCTCGTGCTGGAGCTAATCCACGAGCACGAGGAACGAACGATGACACCGACCAACTCTGACCGCGAGGCCGCCCGCGAACGCGCCCGTCTGGCACGCGAGGCGAGGGCCGGGCGCGGCCGCACGATCCGTCGCCGCGTGATCTCCGGCGCCGTTGCCCTGTTCGTGGCGACGTGGCTGTTGATCGCGATTGTGCTGATCAGCGGCCATGACCCCGCCTTGAGCAAGCAGACCGCCAGCGTCGCCTCGAGCAGCTCATCGCCGTCGACGGTCTCGAGCTCATCCGGCGACGGCTCGGGCAGCACCGCGAGCGCTTCGAACACCGACACGTCCTCGAGCACCCAGGGCACGAGCGCCGGCAGCACCGCCAGCAGCGGCAGCGGGAGCATCGTCACGCGATCATCGTGAACCCGGGCGGCGCGACCGCGGACCGCCGGCGGATCGGCACGATCCGAAACCCGATCGGCAACAACCGGATGCGCTCTCGGCCGCGCCGCAGCGCTGACTCGCGATGGCTAGGCCCTGACCGCGACGTGCACCGCGAGCCACGAGCAGACGTCGTCCAGGACCTCGTTCTGCTCTGGCTCGTTGAGAATCTCGTGGCGCAGCCCGTCGTAGGGCCGCAGCGTCTTGTCGGCGGACCCGAGCCGCTGCTCGAGCATCAGGCTCCCGGCGGGCGGGCACAGCCCGTCCGCGGTGCCGTACATGACCAGCGTCGGGATCGTGATCGCGGCGACCGCCTCGGGGAACGAGTCGATCGCATCGGCGAGCTCGGTCACCGTGCGGGCGGGAAGCTTGCCGTGGTGGACGAGCGGGTCCTCGACGTAGGCTTTGACGACCGCCGGGTCGCGGCTGATGAGGTTCGCGTCGATGTCGACGATTCCGAGTCCCGGTGCGATCACGGACAGCACGCGAGCGACGATCCGCTGCGGCGGCGAAGCCGCGTCGAGCGCCGCCAGCGGCCCTGACAGGATCAGGCCCGCAAGCCGGTCCTGGTGCTCGAGCGCGTAGCACAACGAAACCGTCGCGCCCATGCTGTGCCCGAGCAGGAACAGCGGCGCTCCGGGACGATACGCAGGCCGCCGGCCCCCGTCAGGTGGTGCTGTTTCCGATTCACCCGGCTTCCTCGGCCCACGGGACCACCACCGCATCCTCGTGCGGCGAGTCCCGCGCGACCACGTACTCGGCAGGCTCGGTGTCCGATACGTTCTCGAGGATGTGCGTCTCGCGCGGCGGCACGTACACGAGGTCGCGCGGCTCGAGCAGCAACTCCTGCTCCAAGTGGTCGCCCCATTTCACGCGGAGACTGCCCGAGAGCATGAACACGGCGCTCTCACAGCCCTCGTGGTAGTGCGGGCGCGAACGCGCGCCCGGTGGCACCCGGAAGACGCCCATGTAGATGTTCTGCGCCCCGGCGGTGGCCTGCGAGATCTCGCCGCCACCGACGACGCCACGCGGCACGTCACGGTCAGCGCCGGGCTTCACCACCCTCATGCGGCGAGTCTATCGCCGGCACTTCGATCTGCAGCGGCGGCTGCTGCGCCGCTTCGTGATCGACCTGGAGGGTCGTGTGGCGCACGCCGAACTGATCCTCGAGCAGCTGCTGGAGATTGCGCCGGCGCTGGTGGCAGTCGTCCCCGGCCCGGACCACGACATGCGCCGAGAGGGCGGGAAAACCCGAAGTGACCTCCCACACATGCAAGTCGTGAACCTCGGCCACACCCGGCTGAGAAGCGAGCGCGCGGCCGATCTGCTCCGGATCGAGTCCGGTCGGAGCAGCCTCCATGAACACCCGGCCCGACTCCTTGAGCAGTCCGTAGGAGGCGTGCAGCATCAGCGATGCGATCAGCAACGATGCGATCGGATCCGCGCGTGAGAAGCCGGTCGCGAGGATCACGCAGGCGGCCACGGCCGTCGCGACGAAGCCGTAGAGGTCCGTCAGGATGTGCCGGTAGGAGCCCTCCACGTTGAGGCTGCGCGGGCCGTCACGCGGGGTCAGGATCCTCGCGGCGGTCAGGTTCACGGCGATCCCGGCGATCGCGATCACGAGGACCAGGCCACCGTCGACGTGCGGCGGTGAGACGAGCCGGACGATCGCTTCGTAGACGATCAGCAGGCCCAGGATCAGCAGCGTGATGCCGTTGACCTGCGCGCTCAGTATCTCCGCCCTGCCGAGGCCGTAGGTCATCGCGCCGTGGGCCGGTCTGGCCGCAAGGTGGGCTGCCGCCAGCGATAAGCCGAGCGCGGCCGCGTCGGTCAGCATGTGCGCCGCATCGGACAGCAGCGCGAGCGAGGAAGCGACTATCCCGGCGGTCACCTCCGCGACCATGAACGCGAGGATCAGGATCAGGGCGGTCTTCAGCGCACCGCGATCGGCCTCACGGCCGTGCAAATGGCCGTGTCCGCCATGCGCGTGCGCGTGCGCGTGAGCGTCGGTCGCCATCAGTTGACCGACGGGTCCGGCGGCATCCGCGCGATCAGCGCGTAGCTGCCGCCCTTTCGGATCAGGACCTGTGCCCAGAGCTCGGGCGGCGTGCCGGTGAACGCGTCCTGGCGCCGTGCAGGCTCGAGAATCCAGTCTCCGCGCTCGAGCTCGGAATCGAGCTGGCCCGGCCCCCAGCCGGCGTGCCCGACGAACGCCCGGCCGGCGCGCACGCCGGCTGCCAGCTCCTCTGGAGGGGACCCGGTACCGAGGACGCCGATGTCCTCAAACGCGATCAGCGCCGCGTCAGTTGGGTCCTCGAACTCCGCCAGGACGATCACAGCCGAGGGTTGGACCGGGCCCCCGATGAACAGCTGGTCCTCGGGATCGACGAGCTCTTCCAGTTGGGGCACGGCTTCGCCGACAGTCGTCTCCGACGGCCGGTTCAGCACGAGTCCCAGTGCACCCTCGGCGGTGTGCTCGATCATCAGCACCACGGTCCGCCAGAAGTTGGGGTCGAGCAGTGCCGGTCCTGCTATCAGCAGTTGGCCGCGGACGGACTCCATCGCCCATGCAGGATCGCAGCAACGGGCCTCACCGTGGTAGTGCCTTTACGAGGAGCGGCGCCAATCCTGGTCGGCGGCGGAGTCTGGCGCCGGCCAGCCGTCCTCCGCGGCACCCTCTCGCAGGCGCAGTTGCGCGTCACCTGCGAGCAGCACGGCCTCGGAGGCGTCGCCGGCGTCGTCGAGGTGGAGTTCGGCCAGCTCAGCGATCACCTCGAACAGATCCACTCCGAGGCAGATCTGTGGTTCGGCGGCCTCGCTCGCACGACGGGCGTGAAACATCTCGTCGTCACGCCACACGACGATGTCGATACCCGTGCTCGGTTTCAGAGTCAGCTTCATCGTCCAGCCTTCGTCGCCGCTGCGACGGGTGCCGTCCTGCCTCGCCCCACGAGGTTCAAGCCACCTGCCGGCCGCACGATACACGCAATTTGTGAGGATTGCGAGCGATCACTCCGAGATTGCCGCTCGCTCACAGCCCCAGCGAACGCCCCAAGATCTCCTTCATAATCTCGTCGGTTCCCCCGCCGATCGGCCCGAGCCGGGCGTCCCGGGCTGCGCGCTCGATGTCGTACTCGACCATGTATCCGGCGCCCCCATGGATCTGCAGGCAGCTGTCCATCACCTCGAAGCACGCCCGCTGCGTTGCCAGCTTCGCGATCGTGACCTCACGGACGGCATCCTCGCCCGCGACATAGCGGCGCAGCCCCGCGTAGGTGACGTCTCGCCCGGCCTCGATCGTGACCGCGATCTCCGCGAGCTTGTGGCGAATCGCCTGGTGCTTGCCCTCGGGGTCGCTGCCCGCTCGGCATCCGGCCTCGCCTGATTGGGCGGCCCCCGAGTCATCTGGCTGCTTCCCGAAGGCCTCGCGCTCGAGCGCGTAGGAGAGCGTCTTCTCGAACGCGACCTGCATCGCGCCGACCGCCCCGAGCGCCATCAACAACCGCTCCCATTGGAAGTTGGCCATGATCAGATAGAAGCCCTGGTGCTCCTCGCCGAGCAGGTTCTCGTCCGGGACGAAGACGTCGTCGAACGTGATCTCGGCGGTGTCCGAGGCGTGCCAGCCGAGCTTCTCCAGCGCCCTCGATTCGACGCCGGCCCCACGCTCGATGATCAGGAATGAGAGGCCGCGGTGCCCGCCCTCTGGCGTCGTCTTGACGGCGGTCACGAGCAGATCCGCACGCACGCCACCGGTAATGAACGTCTTCGCGCCGTTGACCACGTAGCCGCCCTCGACCTTCTGCGCGTGCGTTCGGATCGAGGCCACGTCCGAGCCGCTGTCGGGCTCGGTGATCGCCAGCGCCGCGATCTTCTCGCCGCGGATGCCTGGGACGAGATAGCGCTGCTTCTGATCCTCGGTCCCGAACTTCCAGATCGGCGGCAGCGCGATCCCTCCATGGGCTCCGATGCCGGCGGCCAGACCACCGGACCCGCACCACGCGAGCTCCTCCACGAACACCGCGTCGGCGACGACGTCGCCGTCGCCGCCGTACTCGGGCGGGAACTTCAGGCCGATGTAGCCGAGCTCGGCAAGACGCGCGAACACGTCGTTGGGAAACCAGCGCGCCTGCTCCCATTCGCGCGCGTGGGGACGGAGCTCGGTCTGCACGAATCGCCGTACCGCGGAGCGGAACTCCTGATGCTCGGCGGTGAACGGCGGAATCGGCGCCGCAGCGGCGCCGGATCCTGGCCGGATCACCCCCACTTGTGTCATCGCGTGCCTCCTGGGCTCAGTCTGTGGAACGAAACCGTACCGCGGGACCTTGCCACGGGCGACGCGCGGTTCAGCCGGGCGCTGCGGCCTTCGCCGCCGCGATCGTCTCGAGCAGCTGCTCGGGAGCGAGATGGCCGTCCGTGAGGCCGCCGACCTTCGCGGCGATCCGCTCGGCCAGCACCCCCGCGACACGCGTGCGGGACTCCGGGGTGAGCTTGTCGCGCCGCGCGAGGAAGTCACGAATCGCGGCAAGCTCCGCTGCGCTGACGGCCGTCACGTCGAGCGCGGGGTACGGGTTGCGCAGCTCGCCGGGCGAGACGGCGCCGGTGCCCGCGCGGCGCTCCCGCACGACGATCGTCCCGGCCGCGAGGTCACCGAGCCGTTGGTTGCGCTTGGTGAGGAGGATCGAGACGGTCCCGGGGATCAGGGCCGTGGCCCACTCGTCGATGATTCGCATCAGGTTGCGCACGGCACTGGGGGCAAATGACACGGGCTGACCCGTCGCCATCAGCACCCGCAGCCCGCTCCAGCGCTTGCCGGGCGTCCGCCCGCCCGCCCACACCTCGAATGCTACGTCGTAGGCGAACAGCGCCAGAAACGACCCGATGATCAGCACGATCAGCAGCAAGGTCGAGCCTGCCCCGAGCGCTGACAGCATTCCGAGCACCGCCGCGAGCACGGCGATCCGAATCACGGTGTCGACCGAGGCGGCGATGAAACGCGAACCCAAACCCGCCAGCGCATAGTCGAGCTCGATGCCCTCGGGTGCCCAGATCGTGATTCGGTCCTCATACTCCACGGTCGTGAACCTAGAGGCTTTCGTGCGCTCGCGCCAGGGAGCCTGGACAGAGCTGGACGGGCTCCTGCGCCGGGCGCGAGGGCGGCCCGAGCGCCTCGGTCCGGACGGGGTCCTCCGGCTGGGTGAGCTGTACCGCGGCGCGGTCGCCGATCTCGCGCGCGGACGCCGGTCCTCACCGACCGATCCCGCCGTGCGCGCGCTCGCGGAGCTGGTCAACCGCGCGCGCGCGACGATCTATGTGGTGCCGCCTCGCAAAGGCTCGGTCGGCCAGTACGTGAAGGCGGGCTACTGGCAGGCCGTGCGCCGGCACGGGCGAGTGGTGCTGCTGGCCTGGGTCCTGCTGCTCGGCTCGGCCGTGCTGGCGGCGGTGTGGGCAGCCCATGACCCCGGGGCGGCCGCGGGCGTCGTTCCGGGTTCGATCGCGGGGGGCGGCGGAGGCCCGGATCGGGCGATCGGACTTGCGGCCGGACAGGCCGCGGCGCTGTCGATCACGATCTTCACGAACAACATCGGCGTCACCTTCAGCACGTTCGCGAGCGGCATCGCGCTGGGGATCGCGCCGGCGTTCTTCCTGCTCTACAACGGTCTGCTGCTCGGCGCGGTGATGGGCATCGGTACGGCGACTTCCCACGGGACCGACGTCGTCGAGTTGATCGCGCCCCACGGCGTGCTCGAGCTCTCATGCATCGCGGTCAGTGCGGCAGCGGGGATGCGGATGGGGTGGGCGCTGGTGGAACCCGGGACGCGGGGCCGATTCGAGGCGCTGGCGGACGCTGCGCCGCAAGCGGTGACGCTGGTGCTGGCGACCGCGCCATGGCTTGTGCTCGCGGGACTCGTCGAGGGGTTCGTCACCCCGCATCATCTGCCGCTCGTGCCCGCGCTGGCGATCGGGGTGGGGCTGGCGGCGCCGTATTGGGCGCTGGTCGCATCGCTGGGCCGCTCCGGTTAGGGTTGCTCGCGAACGTCGAGGCCGGAGGCTGAGAAGCGGCTCCCTGGCTCAGAGGCGCAGCCGCGCCTTTGCCGTCAGGTAGGCCTGTACGCACGCAGCGGGAAACGACTCGGGTCGGGACTCGATCACGCTCGCGCCGCCTCGCCGCAGGAGCGCGGCTGCCTGTGCCCGCGCATCAAGCAGGTCGAGCGCGACCGCGGCCGCATAGACGTCGCTCTTGGCGGCGGGAGCCGTGCGCACGAGGCGCTCGAGGTCCGGGTCGGTGACGGTGGCCGCCAGCACTGCGTGGCGCCGCGCGAGAACCGGGACAGCGTCGGTCAGCGCGCGTGCCGCGGCGTCGTCGAACAGGTCGCAGAGGATCAGGATCAGCGCACGCCTGCCGCCGGCGACGCGTCGGAACGCCTGCTCGTAGTCGCTTTCGACAAGGCGGGGCTGCAGGTCGAATAGCGCGCGCACGACCTCGCGGCCACCGGCGCGCCGCGGCCGCATCTCTAGCCGAACCTCCGAGTCGAAGGCGATCGCGCCGCAGTGGTCGGAGAGCGCATCGGCACTGAGCGCAACCGCGGTCACGGCGTCGAGGGCTGTATCGAGTCTCGTGCGCTCACCGAGCGGAGCGGCCATCAGCCGGCCGGCGTCGAGCATGAACACGAGCTCCCGCGACTGGTCGAGTCGGTACTGGTTGGTCATCGGCCGGCCGATCCGCTCAGAGGCGGCCCAGTTGATGTGCCGCACGTCATCGTCAGGGGCCCACTCGCGTACAGACTCGAAGTCCGTCCCGAGCCCAAGCGGGCCGCGAGCGCGGGTCCTTGAATCAAGCAGCCGGCCCTCACGCGCGGCTCGTGCCAGCCGCCGCGCGGTGACCAGGTCCGGATAGACGAGCAACTCCTCGGTTCCGCCCGCGCGGCGATACACGGCCCCGAGCCCGAGCGGCCCTTCGGCGCGAACTCCGGCCTGGGGAAGCTCGTAACGGCCCCGAGCGCGTGGGACAAGCTCGGCCTCGAGCGCCCCGTCGCCGTCGCCGTCGCCGTCGCTGTCGCTGTCGTTGCGATCGAGCTTCAGTGCGGCGGGGACCACCTGGCGCACGCGTAGGCGCCGTGCCGCGGGCACAAATGCGCTGATCCTGATGTGTACAGGGACGCCCCGGGAGAGCACAGGTGGGATCGTGCGCGTCAGCTCCGGTGGGTGGCGGACGATCCAGGCATCGAACGCGGTTGCGGCGACCAATACGACTGCCGCGATTGCGACCAGCCCGAGTGGCAGCAGCAGCGCGCTCAGTGCGATCGCTCCGAGCGCGAGCGCGGCGCGGAGCGTTGGACTCATCCGCCGCTCACCGCGGGACCGGCACCGAAGCGAGCGCCGCGGCGATCGCCTGGGCGGAGCCGAATCGCTCGAGCTCGGCCTCGGGCGTCAGCACCAGGCGGTGACGGAGCACTGCCGGCGCCATCGCTGCGACGTCGTCGGGGGTGACGAAATCTCGGTCCGCCAGCCGGGCGCGAGCTTTGGCAGCTGCGAGCAGATGCACCGCAGCGCGGGGGCTCGCCCCGAGCGACACACTCGGGAGTGTCCGGGTCGCCCGGATCAACGCGACGACGTACGCCGCGACCTCGCCCGACACGGTCGTTGCGTCGGCCTGCGCGCGCGCCGAGGCGATCTGGGCGGGGTCGAGCACGGGCCTCAACCGGTCCAGCGGCGGCGAGGCGACGCCCTCGCGCGCAAGCGCCAGCACCGCGAGTTCCTGCTGCTCGTCCGGGTAGCCGACCTCGGCCTGAAACAGAAAGCGATCGAGCTGTGCCTCCGGGAGTGGGTAGGTGCCTTCGTACTCGATCGGGTTTTGCGTGGCGACGACGAGGAACGGGTTCGGCAGGGGGTGCGCGGTCCCGTCGAGCGACACCTGACGCTCTTGCATTGCTTCGAGCAGCGCCGATTGCGTCTTCGGTGGAGTCCGGTTGATCTCGTCGGCGAGCAGCACGTTCGTGAACACCGGCCCGGGGCGGAAGGCGAGCTCGCCCCCACGGAGCGTCATCGTCCCGGTCAGATCCGAGGGCAGCATGTCCGGCGTGAACTGCACGCGGCGGTAGCTCCCTCCCACCGTGTGTGCAAACGCGTTGGCGAGCAGACTCTTGGCGACCCCGGGAACCCCCTGGAGCAGCACGTGGCCGCCGAGGACGATCGCGCTGAGCAGCAGGTCGACTGCGTCGTCCTGGCCGACGACGACCTGCCCGATCTCGGCGTGGATGCGCTCGCGCAGCTCGTTCATCTCGACGCTCCCGACAGTTTCGCCAGCGCGCTGCCGACGGCGAGTACATCGTCGTCTGAGAGGGCGGGCGCGGCGAGCGCCCGGACCTCGATCGGATCCAGCCCGAGGGCGGCGGCGGCCTGGGCCGTGGCCTGCGCGTCGGCGTCCGTGGCGATGCCGGTCCGCTGACGCAGGAGCCGCTGTGCATGGCTCTGCACGGTCCTCGCCGCGGCTGCGGGACTGCCCGTACGCCCAAGTGCGGAGGCGAGCGCCTCGACGTGTGCCAGTCGCGGCGGGAACGCAGGGGGTGCCGGCGGCTGCGCTGGCCCGAGTCGGCGGATCCTGGCGGCGACCATCACCAGAGCGGCAAGTAGGAGCCCGACGAGGGTCCACTTCCAACGCGTTGGCAGCGCGGCGAGTCCCGATCGCTGTCCGTATCCGTGCACGGCCTCATCGAACGCGACGGGGCGATGCGATCCTCCCACGAGGCTGAGGCCGAGCGCGGCGTTGTCGGCGTGCGCCAGCAGGTGGTTCTGCAGCGGGGTGCTGTCCGCCAGCAACACGATCTGACCGGCTCCGAGCATCGCCACCGCGACGAGCGAGCGGTCAGCTTCGCCGAGCACGGGCAGCGCGGCGTTTGGGTTGCTCCAGGCGCCGGCGCCGTCGCTCTCGGTGAGACCGACGCCGGCCGTCTCTGACACCGGGAGCAGCGGTGTCGACGTCGTTGCACCGGATGCTGACCACTCAGGTGCGCCCGCGAGCAGCTTCGACAACCACGCGCCCGGCTCGCGCCCGCCGGCGATCAGACGGCCGCCCGCGGACACGAATGCTCGCAGGGCGGAGATATCGGCCGGGACGATGACGTCGGGATCGAGCAGCACCAGTGTCTCGCGTGGATCGAGCTTGGCGTGGGCCGGCGCGGCGCGCACGCGCGTGACCGGGTGCCCGGACTGCGCCAGCAGCGCTGCGTATCCGGCCAGCCCGTCGGCAGCGGTGGCATACGAGGAAGACGCGGGACCGCTCGATCGGGGCGTGAAGCTGTTGATCGCGCTGAGCGCCAGCAGCACGCCGATCGCGACGATGAGTAGCTGCTTGGCGCGCCTGCGGGTGAGCACGATCAGCGATCCGCCTGCTTGTTCAGCAGCGCGCGCCACCCATCACGAGCCGCCGCGGCGTCTGACTCGGCGGCCGGCGCACCGCCGTAGGCGACGCGTTCGAAGCTCGCTGCGAGCGCGTCGAACTGCTGTGAGCGCAAGCGCTTGGCCACGTCCGCGGTGAGCAGCGACGGGCGGTACTCGATCGCTCGTCGAGCGCTCAGCAGTAACAGCCCTGCTCTGAACCGCAGGCGGATTGCATCGCCGAAGGCCCCGCGTTGCTCGGCCGCCTGCGCCGCGTGCTCGAGCGCCGTCGGGTCCTCGCCGGCCGATCGAGCGGCAGCCGCGGCGGCCTGCGCCACCGGGTCCAGCCGGCGCAACATGCGCCGGGCACCGAGTGTGGCCAGTCCGAGCACGAGCGCCCCGGCAAACAGCCAGAAGACCGCCGGTCCGCCCGGCGTGCCGTTGGCCAGCTTCGAGAACGCCTTGGCGAGGTCGTGCAGTGCACTGTTGACGGGGTCGGGGACCGGCGCCTTGCTGTACTGGCTCGCGGTCAGGATCGCGGCGGCCCTGCGCTGGGCGGCCGCGGTCGAGTCGGCGGCGTTCGGGCGGGCGTTCGGGCCGGCGTTCGGGCCGGCGTTCGGGCCGGCGTTCCGGTCCGCCGAGGTGCCGGCCGAGAGCGCCGCCAGGCGCGACTGGAGCTGCGCCGCGTTGTCGGTGTTCAGCGATGCGGCGATCTGGGCAGGGCGGCCGTCGACCGCGGTCACCGTCCGCAGCTGCGCGAGTGCGCGCGAGCTGCCTGCGGCGGCACTCGCCGCGAGTACGTGCAGTTGACGGCTGTTAACGCTTGCAGCTGCTGCGCCGGCGGGGACCGCGAGCGCGAGCAGCGCCGTCAGCGCTGCGGCGACTCGCGCTCGCCGGCTCATCCAGCGGGCGGCCAGGTGGGCGGCTCCGGCGGTGGCAGCCCGCCGTGCGGGTCGTCAGGACGCTCGAGCCCTGCCGGCGGCGGAACGCTCGCCTGGGGCGCGACGCTGACCTGCGCCGAGAGGCCGGCTTGGGGCGGCACGGTGCTGCCGGGTTCGCCGAAGCGGCTGGCCAGCAACTCGATGTCCAGCGCCTCCTTGCGAACGCGCAGGTCGATGTAGATCGTGGTCAGCACCGCGACGATGAACGGCGTCATCAGGATGATCACGGCTGCCCGGAGCACGCCGTCGATCGCGACCCACAGCGTCACGTTCGTCACGTCGAGCCCCTTCGTCAACGCGCGCACGAGCTCCTGGATCACGAACGTCAGGACCCCGTAGAGCAGGAACGCCACCAGCAGGCGCCCGAACGTCGCCCACCAGCGCGTGTCGACCAGGCTCATCGAGCGCTTGAGCGCCTTGAAGCCGGTGACGCCTTCGAGCATCAGCGCTGGGACCGCGACTGAGCTGGCCACGATCAGCCAGATGCCCGGGATGATGATCAGCACGAAGCCGATCGCGATCAGCACCGTCGAGAGGATCGCGAGCCATACGAGCGAGCCCAGGCGGTGGCGGGCGAAGGCGAACGACTGGCGCCAGTCCGGGGTGCGCCCGAGGTAGGAATCGAGGATCAGCTTGAACGCGGCCCCCGTTGAGACCAGCTGTCCCAGCAGCCCCAGCAGCGCGACGAGCAGCAGCGCCACCGTCCCACTCGTTCCGCTTGAGCCGTTGGTCGTGAACGTGTACAGCGTGCCACCCGACACGAACACGTCGCTCGGCAGCGCCAGGCGGCGCACGATCACCTCGATGATCTCGAGCGGAACGATGATGATCGCGACGATCGTCCACAGCGCAACCGCGTTGTTGCGGTAGAGCTTGATCGCCGTGTCGAGCGTCTCGCCGACGCCGAGCGGGCGCAGGCCCTGGCCGCTGGCAGGCGAACCGCCCCCACCGGCAGTGCCGAACCCGCCCTCTGTCACAGCCCCTTCCACGCCGCGCAACGATAACGGCTATGGCGCGAGCGCGGGGTTATTCGCTGGTGCCCCTCGGCGCTGCACTAGGTTGCACTACAGCCCGTACGAGCGCCCGATCACGTCGAGCATGATCTCGTCGGTGCCGGCGCCGATCCGGTTCAATCGCAGGTCACGCCAGGAGCGCTCGATCCCGTACTCCTTCATGTAGCCGTTGCCGCCGTGGATCTGGATGCACTCGTCGGCGACTTCGACTGCGATCCGGGCCGCGTACAGCTTCGCCATCGTTATCTCCCGAACCGGGTACTCGCCGTTCTGAAAGCGCCAGGCGGTCGTGTAGACCATCTGCCGCGCGGTCTCGATCTTCGTCGCCATCTCGGCGAACTTGTGGCGGATCACCTGGAAGTGGCCGATCTCCCGGCCGAACGCCTTGCGCTCCTTGGCGTACTGGAGCGTGCGGTCGAACACGTGCTGGGCGCCCGCCACCGCACCGGCGGCGCCGATCAGCCGCTCGCCCTGAAGCTCCCAGGAGATGTGGTAGAAGCCCTTGCCGAGCTCGCCGAGCACCGCGGACTCAGGCACGCGTACATCCTGAAAGGCGAGCAGCGCCGTGTCCGACGCGTGCATGCCGAGCTTCTCGAGCTTCTTTTCACGGATCACGCCCGGCAGGTCCATCGGCACGAGGAACAGCGTGATCCCCGCGTGGGGGTGGGCGGGATCGGATATATCGGTCTTCGCCACGAGCACGATCGCGTGCGCGCGATGGCCGTTGGTGATGAACGTCTTGGACCCGTTGATGACGTACTCGGGGTGGGCGGGATCGGAATCGTCGCGGACGGCGCGCGTCTTGATCCCGGCGACGTCCGAGCCGGCATCCGGCTCGGTGATGCCGATGCAGAGGATCTTCTCGCCTCTGATCGCGGGTGCGGCCCACTCGTGCTTCTGCTCCTCGCTGCCGAACGCGAGGATCGGCGGCATCGCCATATCGGTCTGAACCGCAATCCCCATCGCCAGTCCGCCGCAATGGGCATGCGCCATCTCCTCGGCAAGCACCAGCGACGTGTAGTAGTCGCCGCCCTGGCCGCCGTACTCCTCCGGCTTGTCGAGTCCGAGGAAACCGAGCTCGCCCATCCGCTCGAACACCCAATCGGGGAAGGTGTCCCGCTCCCACTCCTCGGCGTGGGGCTGAAACTCCTTGATCACGAAACGGCGGATCGACTCGCGCAGCTGCTCGTGCTCGTCGGTGAAGATGAAGTGCTTGCGCTGGGTGGCGAAGTCTGGCTTGAGGACGTCGGCGGTTGCCATGTCGTGGTGTCTCCTCGTCGGGGCGGCGGCGGCTCGGAAGCTATCGAAGCGCTGCTCGAAAGTAAACAGTAGGACTTCCTACTCCTCTCCTACTTCCTACTTCCTACTTCCTACTTCGTCAGCATCCTCGCGAGCGGATCCGTAGGCTTCGCCGCCGATGACCTACACCACCCTTCGCTATGACGTGTCCGAGGCCGGCGTCGCCACGATCGCGCTCGACCAGCCCGACACCCGCAACGCCCTGTCCGACGAGCTGCTCGGGGAACTGATCGCCGCGCTGGAGTCCGCACGTGACGACGCCGGCGTCCGCTGCGTCGTGCTCACCTCGACCCATGAGAAGGTGTTCTCCTCCGGCGCCAACCTCGGCGGATTTGCTGCCGAGGCCCCGCTTGTCCACAAGCACTTCGCCACCGAGCGGTTCCCACGGCTGTTCACGTTGATCGGTCAGCTCGGCAAGCCGTCGATCTGCGCGGCCAACGGTCACGTCCTGGCGGGCGCGCTCGGGATCGCGCTCGCGTGCGACCTGATCATCGCGCGCGAGGGCGCACGGTTTGGGACGCCCGAGATCAACGTCGGCGCGTTCCCGTTCATGATCATGGCGCTGATCTACCGCAACGTGCCGCGCAAGAAGACCAACGAACTGCTGCTGCTCGGCGAGCAGATCAGCGCGGAGGAGGCGGAGCGGATCGGGATCGTCAATCGTGTCGTTCCCGCCGAGGAGTTCCAGGCCGCCGTCGATGAGTGGGCGCTCAAGCTCGCCGGCAAGTCGCCGGTGCTGATGAAGCTCGGCAAGGACGCGATGTTCCGCCAGCAGGACATGGCGTTCGCCGACGCGATCGACTTTCTGCGCTCGCAGCTGACGATCGCGTTCTCGACCGAGGACATCCAGGAGGGCGTGCGCGCGTTCTTCGAGAAGCGCGCGCCCGAGTGGAAGGGCCGTTAGGCCTGCGGGGATGAGAGCACGCACCCCTTGGGTCACGGACGAGGTGTGTGCTGCGATCCCCGGAATACGGGGATGAGAGCACTCACCTCTGCGAGACGGAGGGGGTGCGTGCTGCGATCCCCGCCGCCGCGGTCGAGGCACATTCCCACCCCTCCGCAACCGAATCACTGCCTCGCGACACTAGCTGGTGGTCCGTCTCAGACGAACCACTAGCTGCTCGCATCCCGAGCGTCAGCACGCGGATGTTCGCGCCGGTCAGCGTCTTGCGCGCGACCTTGCGCCCGGTGACGGCTCGGTTCTTCAGCTGTGCGGTGCCGACCGAGTTGCGAGCCAGACCCCCGGCAGCGAGCGCGGTCCCGCTCAGGGCGACGAACAGCGCGGCGTAGGCGACGGCGTTGGCCCGAGCATGACGGGCGAGCATTCCGGGCACGGCAACCTCTTGATGAGCAGAGGCGGCCGGCCGTCCGCCGATGAACCTGAAGGTCATCAGACTATCGCTTGACGGTTGCGCCAAGATCCTGACAGAGTAGGAAGTAGAACGTCTCACTTCTCGCGATGACCACCGACGCCCCACCGAGCAGCCTGCTGCGCCCCCTCGCCGAGGACTTGAACGCCCGGCGCGAGAAGGTCAAGCTGGGCGGCGGCGCCGAGAAGATCGAAGCTCAGCACGCGCAGGAGAAGCTGACCGCGCGCGAGCGACTCAATCTGCTGATCGACAAGGGCACGTTCGTCGAGCTTGGGCTTCACGGTCGTCCGCACTTCTCCCAGCGCGCGATGGAGGGCAAAGAGGCGCCGGCCGACGGCGTGATCACCGGCTACGGGAAGGTCAACGGGCGTCTCGTCGCCGTTGCGGCCTACGACTTCACGGTGATGGCGGGGTCGATGGGGATGACAGGGGAGCTGAAGGTCACGCGGCTGCGCGAGCTCGCGCTGAGCAAGCGGATCCCGCTGATCTGGCTGCTCGATTCGGCCGGAGCCCGGATTCAGGAAGCGGTCGGCTCGCTGTTCGCCGGCAGCGGTCACCTGTTCCGCGAGGAGGTGATCATGAGCGGCGTGATCCCACAGGTCGCGGCGCTGATGGGCCCCTGTGCCGCGGGAACCGCGTACATCCCGGGGCTTGCCGACTTCGTCCCAATGGTCAAGGGCCGTGGCTCGATGGCGCTGGCCGGCCCGCATCTCGTCCGCGCCGCGGTCGGCGAGAACGTCACGCAAGAGGAGCTCGGCGGCTCGCGCGTGCACTGCCGCAAGTCGGGGGTCGGCGACCTCGAGGTGGCCGACGATCCCGAGTGCATCGAGAAGATCAAGGAGTACCTGAGCTACTTCCCGCAGAACTGCGAGGAGCAGCCGCCGATCGCCCGGAGCGCGGACCCCGTCCATCGTGCGGACGAGGAGCTGCTTGACGTGCTGCCGGAGTCAAACCGCAAGGCGTACGACATGTACGAGGTGATCCGCCGGATCGTCGACGACGGCTCGTATTTCGACCTCAAGCCCCAGTTCGCCAAGACGATCATCACCTGCCTCGCTCGCTTCGGTGGGCGCCCGACGGGGATCGTCGCCAATCAGCCCAAGCAACTCGGGGGCATCCTCGACAACGATTCCGCCGACAAGGCCGCCCGCTTCATCAACCTCTGCAACGCGTACGGAATCCCGCTGGTGTTCCTGATGGACGTGCCCGGTTTCATGGTCGGCACGAAGGTTGAGCAGGCGGGGATCATCCGTCACGGCGCGAAGATGCTCTACGCGACGGCCAACGCGACCGTCCCCAAGATCACCGTCGTGCTGCGCAAGGCCTACGGCGCCGGCTACTACGTGATGTGCGGGCGCGCGTACGAGCCCGACCTGATTGTCGCCTGGCCGAGCGCCGAGATCAGCGTGATGGGGGCCGAGGGGGCCGTCGAGATCATCTTCCGCAAGCAGGTGGAGGCCGCCGAGGATCCGGCCGCCAAGCGCCAGGAACTGATCGACCAGTTCCGGAAGATCATCGACGTCTATGTCGCCGCCGGAAACGACATGATCGATGATGTGATCGACCCTCGCGAGACTCGGGCGACGATCTGCCGCGGCCTCGAGATGGCGACGAGCAAGAAGATCGAGCGGCCGTGGAAGCGAAGCGGCGTCGTGCCCGTATGACGAGGGTGCGGCTCGCCTCCGGAAGCGTCACGATCGCGTCGGTTGCCGTCGTGCTCGTGGGCTGCGGATCCTCGTCGTCGAGTTCCTCCAGCAGCGAGATCAGCAACGCCGCGGTCGCTCCGTCGACAGCCACTGCCGGCGCCAAGACGTTCGCCGCCCACGGAATCCTGATCCACTTCCAGTACCCCGAAAAGCTCCGGGCATTGCGGCTTGCGCCAACCAAGCGGGTCAGCGGCAATGCCGGGCAGGCGTCGCATGCCGCGATCGGAGTCGGGCTCTACGACCTGATCATCGTCACGCGCTTCCCGAAGCGGCCGATCGCGGTGACCTCATCGAACATCGCAAAGCTGAAGGGCGCCTTCGATGCGGTGATCGGCAGCGCGTTCGAGCGCAAGCTGACAAGCAAGGTCACCTCGGTCGCTGGTCTCCCCGCGCTCGCGTATCCCGCGGCGAACGTCGTCGGTCTCCCCGTGAACGCGACGAGCGTCGTGACGCTCGTCTTCCTCGGCGACGACGAATACGAGCTCAACTGCCAGTACACCCCCGGGGGGCAGAGCGCGATTCTCGCCGCCTGCGCCCAGATGCTCCACACGCTGCACCAATGAGCCTCGACCATCCAGCGGTCATCACCTGCTCGATCTCGGGCTCGATCGCGAACCGTGAGCAATGCCCGGCGATCCCCTACTCACCCGAGGAGTACGCGGCGGAAGCGCGCCGGATCGTCGACGAGGGGGGCGTCCACATCCACATTCACGCGCGCAAGCCGGACGGGACCCCGAGCTATGAGATCGAGGACTTCGTCGCGATCAAGGACGCGATCCTCGCGGAGGTCGGCGACGCGGCGATCATCAACTTCTCGACGGGGACGATCGGCGTCCCCGTCGCGAAGCGGATCGCCTACCTCGAGGCGGGTAGGCCCGAGGTCGCCGCGCTGAACATGGGCTCGATGAACTACGCCAAGTACTCGCGCAAGCGCAAGGACTTCGTGTTCAAGTTCGTGTTCGCGAACCCGTTCGACGAGATCATCGAGCTGCTCGAGGCGATGCGGCGCCTCGAGATCAAGCCCGAGCACGAGTGCTTCGACCTCGGGCACGTCGGCTCGCTCGAGCCACTGGTCGACATGGGGCTGCTGCAAGCGCCGCTGCACGCCGATTTTGTGATGGGCGTCGTCGGCGGGGTGCCGCCGACGGCTCGCAACCTCGCGGCGATGGCGGACAACATGCCGGTGGCAGGGGGTGGGGGGCGGGGACCGAATTCCGATGGCCAGACCCATCATTGGGGCGTGATCGGGATCGGGCGCGACCAGTGGATGCTGGTGGCGGCGGCGCTGACGCTCGGCGGCTCGATCCGCGTCGGCCTCGAGGACAACTTCTACCTGCCCGACGGGACGATGGCCCGCTCCAACGGCGATCTGATCGCCAAGGCGCGGCAGCTGACCGAGGACCTCGGGCGACGGCCGGCGACCGTCGAGGAGGCGCGCACGCTGCTCGGGATCAAGGCGCCCGCCGAGGCGAGCGCATGAATGACTCCGCGCTGCCGCTTGAGGGCATCCGCGTACTCGATCTGAGTCGGCTGCTCCCCGGCGGCTTCTGTTCGCTGATGCTCGCGGACTTCGGTGCCGATGTCGTCAAGGTCGAGGACACCGGGCTCGGCGATTACGTGCGCTGGTCGCCTCCCTACTACGAGGGTGCTGACGAGACCGCACGCGGGGCACTGTTCCTGGCGCTCAATCGCGGCAAGCGCTCGATCCGGATCGACCTCAAGACCGAGCAGGGCAAGCAGGTGCTGCTGCGGCTCGCTCGCGACGCCGACGTGCTGCTCGAGTCGTTCCGTCCCGGCGTGCTCGATCGGCTCGGCGTTGGATACGAGCGACTGCGCCAGGACAACCCCAGACTCGTGTACTGCGCGATCACCGGCTACGGACAGGACGGCCCCAACCGCGACCGTTCGGGCCACGACATGAACTACCTCGGCCTCAACGGGCTGCTCGGCCTGACCGGCGACGCCGAGGGAGCCCCGGTGCAAGCCGCCGGGCAGATCGCCGATATCGGCGGTGGCGCGCTGATGGGCGTGATCGGCGTGCTGATTGCGCTGCGCGAGCGCGAGCGCTCCGGCGAAGGCCAGCTCGTCGACTGCTCGATGTTCGACGGCGCGCTGTCGTGGCTGGCGCTGGTCGCGGCCGATGCGTTCGCGAGTGGCCGGGCCGCCCGCCGCGGCGAGCTGCAACTCGCCGGGTCGCTGACCTGCTACCGCCCGTACCAGTGTGCCGACGGCTACGTGACGTTGGGGGCGCTCGAGCCGAAGTTCTGGAGTGCCTTCTGCCGCGGGGTCGGCCGCGAGGACCTGCTCGACCACGCATTCGATCCGCCAGGCTCCGACGCGCACAAGGCGGTCACCGAGATCTTCACGCAGCGCACCCGGGAGCAATGGCGCCAATTCGCTTCGGAGAACGACTGTTGCCTGGAGCCGGTGCTCGATCTCGACGAGGTACTGGAGTCCGATCTGGTGGCCGCCCGTGAGATGGTCGTCGAGCTCGCGCAGCCGGGCGCCGAGCGACCGGTCAAGCTGCTCGGCGTTCCGGTCAAACTGAGCCGGACGCCGGCCGACCCGGTTCGTGCGCCCGGCCCCGGCCTCGGCGAGCACACCGATGGGGTGCTCGCCGCCGCGGGATACGGCGCCGAGGAGATCGCCGCGCTGTATGAGGCGGGCGCCGTCGCCGGGCCCGCACGCTCGGCGCAGGGCGCGTTTCTCAAGACGTCATGAGCAGTACCGCCAGCGGGATGCTCAAGATGAGCGAGCTCGCCGAGCGCTCCGGCGTCAGCGCTGGGACGATCAAGCACTACCTGCGCGAGGGCCTGCTCGGCTCCGAGGACGAGGTCGTCCGCACGTCTCGCAACATGGCCTACTACCCGCCGGAGTTCGTCGAGCGGATCCAGCTGATCAAGCGATTGCAGGAGGAGCGGTTCATGCCCCTGCGCGTGATCCGCGAGCTGATGGCGGAAGGCCCCGAGCGGGCCACACGGCTGATCGAACTCGAGGATCGGATCCTCGAGCGCGCAATCGAGGCCGGCGAGACCGGCCGGGTGTCACGCGCAAAGGTGCGCGAAACCTACGAGATCCCGCAGAACGTGCTCGAGCGGCTCGAGGAGCTCGGCGTGCTCACCCCGGCGGCGCGCGGCTACGACGCCGACGACGTCTCGATCATCGCCGCGATCTCGCGCTTTCGCGCCGGCGGCTATGAGCAGGCGCTCGGTTTCACCGTCTACGACACGCTGCGCTACCGCAGGGCGCTTGAGCCGCTGGTGGAGGAGGAGGTGCGTGTCCTGCTCGACCGCCTTGCCGGTCAGGTGGAGGTCGAGCGTGCGGTCCAGATCGTGGCGTCTGGCGCCGAGCCGCTGCGAGAGCTGATCGGCGCAATGCACTCGAAGCTGCTGCTGGCGGCGCTCCGCCGCCACCGTGGAGTGAACGGGACCCAGATATAGCGGCGCCTTGGATGTTGTTGTCGGTATGCGACCACAACTTCCAATGACACGATCACCAGTGGACGTCGTGCTCCTCCATCACGCCGTAGCCCTCGGCGAGCGCCACGCCTCCGGGCAGCTGACCCGAGAACGTCCCGAACGGCTGGCGGTAGGAGCTGCGGATCAGCAGCAGGTTCTCGTCGCTGGAGCGGACCGCCTCGGACTCGAACGCGAGCCCGTCGACGCCTGAGAGATCGTCGGCAAAGACGCTCGGCCCGGCCTCGACCGCGTGTCCCTCGATCCACACCGTCCGCTCGCTGTCATGCGGGCCGTCGTTGACGCCGGCGACGAGGTTCCAGGCGACGCCGCGGCCGTCGCTCGCGACGCCGACGCCCGCCGACCAGCGCCAGCTCGTGTGGCGCGGGTAGTACGCCGCCGTGTCGTCGATCACGCCGTGCGCGTCGAGGACCCGGGGCTGACCGTCGATCGCGACCGTGCCCCGGACCCGGATTCCGCCCTGCTTGCGCGTCCAGGCGTAACTGTCGCCCGCCGCGGAAACCGTCTCGATCCCCGACGTCTCCGCCAGGCTGAGATCGATTTGGATAGCCCGATCTGCAACGCGCGCGCGGCCCGGTTCGAGCGTCACCGCGCCGCGCCCGAGCACCGTGCGCTCGTGCAGCAGGCGCGAGCTGCGGTCCCACACTGCCCAGAACGCCTGCCTGGCCGGTCCGATCCGGACCGAACCGATGCACAACATCAGGTCGGGGCCGTAGACGCCGACGTAGCGCCAGGCCTTCAGCGGCCGAAGCCGCTGCCGTGACGGCATCGGCCCCGGCGGCAGCGCAAGCCGCGAGAGTGATCCAGGACGGCGGTCCCCGAACCGCCCGCGGTAGGGGAGGGAACCAGCTTCTGACTGGTGGCTATTCTTCACGTTTACGGTTGACTGACCGGTCAATCGGATCCGCTCTCAGCTAGTAAGCGAGGTCAGAATGCGCGCCGGCGCCGTCCAGCTCAACGCAACCGAGGACACCGACCGCAACCTTCAGACGGCCGACCGTCTCGTTCGCGACGCCGCGGCGCGCGGAGCCGAGCTGGTCGTGCTGCCGGAGAAATGGAGCGTACTGGGCACGCGCGAGCAACTCGCGGCCGGGGCCGGGCCGCTCGACGGTCGCTGCATCACGTGGGCACGCGCGACCGCGCGCGAGCTCGGCATCGAGCTGATCGCCGGTTCGATCGTGGAGCGCGTCGAGGGACGGGCGAAGTGCGCCAACACGAGCGTCCACGTCGGTGCAGACGGGGAGATCCGGGGCGTCTACCGCAAGATTCACATGTTCGACGTGGAGGTCGACGGCGTTCGGTACCTCGAGTCGGCGAATGAGGAACCCGGTGACGAAGTCGTCGTCACGGAGCTCGCGAGCGGTGTGCCGGTCGGGATGAGCATCTGTTACGACCTGCGCTTTCCCGAGCTCTACAGGGTCGCGTCGGCGGAGGGCGCCGAGGTGCTGACGGTGCCGAGCGCGTTCACGCTCGCCACGACGCGCGATCACTGGGAGGTGCTCCTTCGCGCCCGCGCGATCGAGAACCAGTGCTTCGTGATCGCGGCTAACCAGATCGGCACTGACGGAGCAGGCAACCGCGCCGGCGGTCGCTCGACGATCATCGATCCGTGGGGGCTCGTGCTGGCCTGCGCGCCGGACCACGAGACCGCGATCGTCGCCGAGCTCGACTTCGAGCTGCTGCGAGACGTGCGCCGCCGCCTGCCCGCGCTGACGCATCGGCGGCCCGATGCCTACCGGGCGACCGATCGGACCGCTCGCTGATGGCGACGGCTGCGGTCGGCAAGCGGAGGGTGATCCTCGACGCTGCCGTGCGCGTGTTTGCGCGCCAGGGTTTTCACACCTGCCGGGTGTCGGACATTGCCGATGAGGCCGGCGTCGCCTACGGGCTCGTCTACCACTACTTCTCCTCCAAGGAGGAGATCCTTGACACGCTGTTCCTGGAGCGCTGGGACGTGATGCTCGCAGCAATCGCCGAAGCGGACGCCTCTGAGCGCTCGCCGCGCGACAAGCTGCAGTCAATCGCCGGCTTCATCATCGACTCCTACCGGCACGACCCGGACCTGATGAAGGTCATCATCGTCGAGGTCACGCGGGCGGCCAACACTTTCGGCCGGACCCACCTGGGCAAGATCCGCGACGCATACGCGCAGATTGCGGCGATCGTCGCCCGCGCTCAGGCCGACGGCATCTTCCGGCCCGAGATTACGCCGGAATTCGCGGCCCTCGCGTTCTACGGCTCGGTCGAGCAGGTCCTGAGCGGCTGGATCTTCGACAGCTCGCCGCTGGCCGACGAGGAGCTCGAGCTGGCAAAGACTTTGATCGTGGAGACGATTTGCCGAGGGCTCGAGCGGTAAGTACTAAAGGCACTGTGCGCTGCCCCCGTCCCGAAGTCTGATTGAATCCCGGCCGATGACGGAGAGCCCCCTGGTCAAACGACTGCTCTGGTCCGGACTTCTCGCCGGAATTGGCGCGCTTGCGAGCGTCGCCACGACCCGCTTGGCGAGCGTGATCTGGACGCGCGTGTTCGGCGAAGAACCGCCCGAGTGACCGAGCAGCCCCAGACACCGGAGAGCGCGCAGGACGCGGCCGGCGAGACGCCTGCAGACGTCCCCGCGCCGGTCGAGTCGATCGCTGAGGAGCCGACGCAGGCCGCTGAGGAGCCGACGCAGGCCGCTGAGGAGCCGACGCAGGTCGTCGAAGCGCCGACGCAGGCCGCCGGGGAGCCGACCCAGGCCGCAGCGGCGCCGACGCAGGCCGCTGAGGAGCCGTCCCAGGCCGCCGAGGAGCCGACCCAGGCCGCCGAGGCGCCGCAACCGGTGCAACCACCGCCCCCCGCGGTGGCGCCTGCCCCGCCCCCACCGCCGCCTCCGCCGCCACCCGAGCCCATGGCTGTCGGTGGCCCGACCGCCGGTGTCTCGGCCGGCAGTGACCGCCCGGAGGTGGCCATCGGAGCGGCCTTCGCCGGAGGATTCCTGTTCGCGATGATCCTCAGACGCCTTGCCCGCTAACAACGGTCAACCGGACAACATCGCGACCGCGATCACCGAGGTGTCCGAGCGGATGACGGTCCTGATCCGCGAGGAGATCGAGCTTGCGAAGGCGGAGATGACGCAGAAGGCCACGAGCATCGCGCGGGGCGCCGCTGCGGTCGCAGCGGGAGCGGTGTTCGGCGTGTTCGCGATCATCTACCTACTCAGCACCTTGGCTTGGGGGATCAACTCCGCGCTCAGCAGCCTCTGGCTCGGCTTCCTGATCGTCTTGATCCTGCTCGTCCTCGCCGCCGTCGGAGCCTTCCTGTTCGCCCGCAACAAGCTCAAGGTCGGTCCGCCGGCGCCAACGATGGCGATCGATGAGGCGAAGAAGATCCGCGAGACCGTCAGCAACAAGCCTGGGGCGCCGGACTGATGCCGGTCGCGCGTACACCGGAGGAGATCCGGGCATCGATCGAGCAGAACCGCCACGAGCTGGGGACCTCGATCGAGAACTTGCGAGTCGAGGTCATCCGCCTGACGGACTGGCGCTCACAGCTTCGCCACCATCAGACGCAGGCCGTGATCGGCGCCGGGGTGGCCGGGTTCGTGCTCGGCGGAGGGATCGCCGCACTCGGCGCGCTCGCATTCGGCCGGCGCCGCCGCAAGGGCTGAAGCCGCGCCGACCGCGCCGGCCGCGCCGGCGCCGCGCCGACTGCGCCGGCCTAGAAGATCGCGGCGCGCAGGAAGCCGTTGGATTGAGCGTCTGCCCGAGCCGCGGCAGAGCACAGCAAGACGGCGACGATCACGAGGAGCACCCAGATCACGCCGGCGATGAGACCTATGAAAAGCACCATTAATACCCTCCTGCGAGGGTTCTGCCGCCGCATCTGCAACGGCCGACGGCCATGATCGCGAGTGGACCACGGGCGGGGATGAATTCGGCAACTGTAGTGGAGCTTCCTGCTGACATGTGCGCAGACGTCATCCGGGCGTTCCCTTTCAACATATGCGGGGGCACAAAAGGCGCCGCTGGAGCTATGACCGTTAACGCGGGAACTCCTCGGGCGTTGGACTCATAGCGGTTCGGTCCAGAATCATGGGCATTGGACCTCGTTCTAGAGGAACGCACTCGGGATCCCGCCGGCCCCGAGCAGTCCAGGACCCACGTGGGTGCCGATCACCGGTCCGATCTCCGAGATCACGACCGGCTCGTGCCCGAAGATCTCAACGCCGCGGGCGGCCAGCTTCTCAGCTTCATGTGGGGCTTGGATGTGCTGGACCATGTAGCCCTCTGCACCGTCTTCCTTGCAGCTGCGCAGCAGGTCGACCATCCGCTCGAACGCGCGGCGTGAGGTGCGGACCCGCTCGACCGGCGTGATCTCCGACTCGACGGTGAGGATCGGTTTGATCTTCAGCGCAGATCCGAGCCATGCCTGGGCGCCGGCAATCCGCCCGCCGCGCCGCAGGTACTCGAGCGTGTCGATCGCAAACCAGAGCTTTAGCTCGGCGCGGGCTCGGTGCGCGCGCTGCGCAACGGCGTCCGCGTCGGCGCCGTCACGCGCAGCCGCGGCTGCCGCGAGCACGACCAGACCCTGGCCGCCGCAGGCGGAGGCAGAGTCGATCACATGCACGCGATCGGCTCGCTCCCCCAACTGCTCGCGGGCCTGCTCAGCCGCGCTGACGGTGCCCGACATCCCGCCGGCGAGGTGGATCGAGACGATGTCGCGGCCGGCGGCCAGCAGCGGCTCATAGACCGCGAGAAAGTCGCCGATCGACGGCTGCGAGGTCGTTGGCAGATCGTTGGAATCGCGCAGCCGGGCGTAGTAGTCGTCGTAGTTTGAGATGTCGCTCTCGCGCGTGATCTCGTCGTGCCAATGGATGTAGAGGCTGACGAGATGGATCTCGTGCTTGGCGACCAGGTCGGCGGGCAGGTAATGACAGGTGTCAGAGACGATCGCGACGGACATGACCGCGGCACCCTAGTACAACCTTGCAGCGCCTGCCCGAGCGACCTTGCAGCGCCTGCCCGAGCGACCTTGCAGCGCCTGCCCGAGCGACCTTGCAGCGCCTGCCCGAGCGGCTCTCCCGCCCCGGGACTACACTCGGCCACCTCGCGGTACGCCCGCGTCGACAGCAGACATGCCACGCACGCTCGTCACCGGCGCCACCGGCTTCATCGGTTCGCACGTCACACGCCTGCTCGTGGCGCGCGGCGATGAGGTCTATGTGACGGCGCGGCCGCAGTCGGATCTGTCGATGCTCGACGGGCTGCCGGTACGGACGGTGCGCGCGGACATATGCGACCGGCGCGCGATCCGCCGCGCGATGCGAGGGATGGAGCGGCTCTTCCACGTCGCAGGAACGACCAGTCTCGCGGTATCGCGAGAACGAGCCTTCGCCGTCAACGTCGAGGGGACGCGGATCGTCCTGGAAGAGGCGCTGCGCGCCGGCGTGCAGCGCGTCGTCTACACCTCATCGGTCGCGGCGGTGGGGCCGGCGCCGGCGGGACATACCGCCGATGAGGCGAACGTCTGGGACGCCGGGCGCTACCGGATCGCGTACGTGGACTCCAAGCACGAGGCGGAGGTCACGGCGATGCGACTCGCAGCGCGGGGACTGCCGCTGGTGATCGTCAACCCCGCACAGGTGATGGGCGCCGGGGACCCAGGTCGCTCCTCGACCACGCTGGTGCGTCGATTCATGCGCCGGCAGATCCCGGCCTACGTCAACGGTACGCTCAACATCGTCGGCGTCGACGATGTGGCCAACGGGCACCTGCTTGCCGACGAACGTGGGACCATCGGCGAGCGCTACATCCTCGGGAACCGGAACTTCACGTTCGCTCGGCTGTTCGCCGATCTGGGCCGCCTCTCAGGGGTCGAGCCGCCCGGGCTGAGGCTGCCGCTGCCGCTCGCCCTGGCGCTGGCCGCCGCCGTGCGCCCGGCCGGCATGCGCACGCCGAGCCCTGAGGCGATCCGTGCCTCGGCGCTGAACTGGGCGTTCGTCAACAACAAGGCCAAACGCGAGCTCCGGTGGAAGCCGGGGCCGCACGAGGACTGCCTCGAGGCGACCATCGCGTGGTACCGAGAGCGCGAAGGCAATCTGCTTGCCCCCGTCGGGGCGCGCCAGCCGCAGGTCCTGCGGATCGCCGCGGGCGTGCTCCGGCGCCTCGGCGTGTAGACGCCCGCAACCGCCTATCGTTTCGATCGATGGCGACTCTGTACCGCTGCACGACTCCGACCGACTGGCTGTGCCCGTGTGGAAAGGTCGCCCGCGCACTACGGCGCGACGGGATCGCGTTTGAGCAGGTGAGCGTGCCGCAGCGCCGCTCGCGCCGGCCGGAGGTCGAGGCGCTGACCGATCAGCGGCGTGTACCGGTGCTGGTGATCGAGGGCGAGGCGATCTGCGACTCGCGCCGGATCGTCGAGCACCTCGAGTTCCGCCGCGAACTCGCGACGTAGCTCACCCGGCGAGCAATCGCGCGATCGAGTCAGCGCTCACTGGTTGCGCGACGCCTCGCTCGGTGACGAGCGCGGTGATCAGCGCCGCCGGTGTGAGGTCGAACGCTGGATTGCGACACGGGGTCCCGGCCAGCGTCAGTTGCGTGCCCCCCGCGCGGCGGACCTCGTCGGGATCTCGCTCCTCGATCTCGATCTCCGCGCCCGACTGACAGCCGGGGTCGATCGTTGAGGTGGGGCCGGCGACCACGAACGGGATTCCCGCCGCGCCCGCGGCGAGCGCAAGCCCGTACGTGCCGACCTTGTTGGCGACATCGCCGTTGGCAGCGACGCGGTCACATCCGACGATCACGGCGTCGACGGCCCTCCCGGAGATCAGGCCGGCGGCCGCCGAGTCGACGATCAACTCGTGCGCGATACCGAGCCGAGCCAGTTCATACACGGTCAGCCTCGCGCCTTGCAGCAGCGGGCGGGATTCGGTCGCGAGGACGCCTTCGAGGCTGCCGCGCTGTGCGAGCTCAGCGATCACGCCCAGCGCCGTGCCGGATCCGGGCGACGCGAGCGCGCCGGTGTTGCAGTGGGTCAGGAACCGTCGCGCGCCGGACAGCAGATCCGCTCCGAGGCGAGCCATCGCGGCACTCGCCCGCTGCTCCTCGGCGTGGATCGCCTGGGCTTCTCGCAGCGCCACCCTCGCCGCGTCGCGAGGCGGCGCATCGAGTACCGCTGCGCGGACCCGATCGACCGCCCACCCGAGGTTCACAGCCGTCGGGCGGGCGCCGCGCAGAAGTTCGCAGCCATGCTCAAGTGCGGGGCGCCCCGAGTCGCGCATCAGCTCGAGCGCGACGCCGTACGCCGCAGCCACTCCGATCAGTGGGGCACCGCGGATTGCGAGCCTGCGGATCGCGCCGGCGACCTCAGGTGCGCTTCGCAACGGCAACTCGACTTCCTGGAACGGCAGCAGCGTCTGGTCGAGCGCCCACAGCGTGCCGTCCTCGAACCGAATTGCCCGGACGGTGCCCGCGCGCGAATGCCCGATTGCGGCCATGCAGCGATGCTATTGCCCCGCACCTCGGGCAGAGGAGAGGTTGGGGGGCGAACTGGCGTGCGGCGGCGACATCTACTGGTGGGGGTGCTCGGCGCGTTCGCACTGAGCGGCGGCAGCGCCTCCGCCGATGGCGGCCCGATCATGCCGCTCTCGGAAATTCACGCGGGAATGGACTGCGCGGGTGAGACGGTCGTGCAAGGAACGACGATCTCGCAGTTCAACGTTCACGTGATCGACATCGTCCAGGACCCGGTCGAGGGTCCTCGGATCCTGATCAGCGTCTCCGGGCCCGCCGTCGACACGACGGGGGTAGCCGAGGGTATGTCCGGCTCCCCGATCTTCTGCAACGACACCACCGGCACGCCTCGCAATGCGGGCGCGGTCTCGGAGGGAATCGGGGAGTACGGCAACCGGGTCGCGCTGGCGACCCCGATCGAGCGGATGCTCGGCGAACCGGTTACGCCACCGTCCTCGGCGCCGCGATTCACGATCCGCGGTCATCCGCTGCTCGGCCCGCTGACCGTTGGTGGGCTCTCGCCGTCGGTTCTCTCCGTGCTCCAGCGCGCCGGCCGGCGGGCGGGCGGGATCGTGACGGCGGTGCCCGCCGCCTCGTCGCTGCAAGGCGTTCACCCGCGTCGGCACGTACGACGGACTGGTGGTTGGCTTCGGCTCACATAAGCGGCAACACGCCTACCGCGACCCGAAGCTGGTGATCAACGGCTCGGCGAAACTGATCTTCCGGGTCAGTCGTTAACCCTTAGAGGCGGTTCTCGATCGTCAGCGGCGGGCCCTGCGCCATCTGCGTCTCGGGGCTCTCCTCGGCCGGCGCGGCCCCCAGCCCAAGCGCCTGCTGCAGCTCGCCTGACTGATACATCTCCATCACGATGTCGCAGCCGCCAACCAGCTCCCCATCAATGAACAGCTGCGGGATCGTGGGCCAGTTCGACACCGCTGAGAGCTCCTGGCGAATGCGAGGGTCAGGCAGGATGTCGACGGCGGCAAACGGTTGACCGAGCGACTGAAGCACCGCGACGGTGCGAGCCGAGAACCCGCAGGCGGGCTGATCGGGATTGCCCTTCATGAACAGGATCACGGGGTTCTCCTCGATCGCGGACTTGATCGCGTCGCGCATCGGGTTGGTCTCTTCGCTCATTCGAAACCTCACTCAGCTTTGGTCTGGATAGATAGTGCGTGGATCCGATCACCCACTTCGGAGCCGAACACGTCGTAGACGAGCCGGTGCTGGGCGATCCGGCTGAGCCCGGAGAACGCCGACCCTCTGACGACCGCGTTGAAGTGATGGCCGTCGCCGGTAACCTCGGCACTGGACCCCGGAATCCCGGCCTCGATCCGCTGTTTCAGCTCCTCGGGTGTCGCAGACACCGCTCAAGCGTAGCGAGATGCTGTCGCTATACTGAATGAAGCAATGATCACACTCACTGACAACGGTGCCGAGAAGGTCCGGGAGTTCCTGGCGGCGCAGGCGGCTGTCAACGACACTGCCGGCCTGCGTGTCGGCGTGCGCGGCGGAGGCTGCTCAGGCTTCCAGTACGCGCTTGCGTTCGACGAGCAGCGTGATGGGGACGAAGTGTTCGAGGACAAGGGCATTCGCCTGCTCGTCGACAAGCCCAGCTTGCCGTACGTGCAGGGCTCGACGATCGACTTCGTCGACGGACTCCAGGGTGCCGGCTTCAAGGTCGAGAACCCGAACGTGATTGCGGCCTGCGGCTGCGGATCCTCGTTCCGGGTCGCCGAAGAAGAACAAGTCTCCGCCGTCTAGTTCCGTTTCTTCGCCGCCTCGCCGCCTCGCCGCCTCGCCGCCTCGCCGCTCGGTCGCGCGTGATCTTTCTGCGCGCGAAGCGTCATAGCAATGAGAGCGGAGCTCCCTCTTCCCCGGTTGGGGGGCGAAACTCCACTGGCGTGGGCGGGCGACGTTGGACGGCGCCCGCCCCGTCGGTTTATTGACAACGGCCACTGTCCCGGTAGCGATCCCGGCGGCCTCGTCAGGCCGGCGTCGCGTCGAGGGAGCGCCACAAGAACCGGCATGCCAGTGTTCGGTACGGCCGCCAGGGCTCGGCGATCGCCTCGAGCTCGGCCGGTGTCGGCAGCGCCGCCAACCCATAGTGCAACATCGCTGCGCGGCGGATCCCGAGATCGCCGACCGCGAGGACGTCAGGTCGGCCCAAATGAAACATCAAGAACATCTGGGCGCTCCAGAGTCCCAAGCCGCGCACGGCTACGAGCTCGGCGATCACCTGATCGTCGGGCAGCGATTCCAGGCTCTCCAGCTCCAGCGAGCCGTCGATCACATGCTCGGCCAGCGAACGCAGGTAGACGACCTTCGCGCGACTGAGGCCAGCCGCCACTCGCAACGAGTCAGGATCATCTGCAAGCACCTCCGCGGGCGTCGGGGTGCGACCGCCGAAGCGCTCGGTCAGGCGGCCGTAGATCGCCCGCGCGGCCTTCGTCGAAAGTTGCTGGCCGACGATCGAGCGCACGAGGGCTCCGTAGTAGTCATCAGGGCGCCCGGCGCGCGGGTCGCCGAGGCCGTCGATTCCGTCGAGGTCGTCGATCACTGCGCGCAGGACCGGATCTGCGGCTCGCAGGTGTGCGACCGGATCGCGGGTCAAGGCGCTGCGACGCCGAGCGCGGCGCCATCGAGGGCGCCCAAGGCCCGCTCGACCGAGCAGGACACGCACGTGAACGTGGGTGTGTCCCGCAGCGTGTAGGAGCTCGACTCGGTCGTACGCAGGCGCTGGACGAGATCGAGGAAGTCTGCGGGGTTGTCGGTCTCGAACGCGACCACGAACTCCTGGTCATCGAGACCGAACGAGTAGCTTGTGTTGAGGTCGATGGACGGGAACTCACGGCCGACCTTGATGTGGTCCTGCATGATCCGCCAGCGCTCGTCGGCGGGGAGCGCGTACCAGCTTCTCGTCTTCACGAACGGGTAGACGAACAGGTACTTTCCATGCCCGGGTCGAACCTCCATGCGAGACTCTTCCGAATATTCCGAGGGCTTCGTCATCGCCAGAAATGAGTACGGGATCGTGCACCACTTCATCAGGCCGCTCTGGGCGAGGATCACGTGGAACTCGTGGATCCGATCGAGGTTCTGCGCCTGGCTCAGCAGCATCATGTCCACGTCGCCGCGGGTCCCGACGAGGGAGAACGCACGCAGCAGGTGCCCGTCGGCGAAATCCTCGCAGGCGGCCATGAACTCGCGCTTGTCTGCGGCCCGCCGATCGTCGTCGAGCCGGCGCCATGCGGGATCGACCTGCAAGAAGGTGTATTTCACAAAATGCCTGGCAGGCATGACAATGCTCATCATAGGCGAGCGAAACCTAGCTTCACGGGTGGGTTAGGGACTAGCATGAAGGTAATGCGCATCGCCTTGGTGTCGCCATACTCATGGACGTACCCCGGCGGCGTGACGCGCCATATCGAAGCTCTGGCCGAGCGCTTCATCGAGGCTGGGCATCACGTTCGCGTTCTCGCGCCGTTTGATCCGCCCGACCGCACCTCGGCGGTGCTTCATCGCGGCGCCCGGCCGCAGAACCTCGAGGCCCCCGATTATCTGATCTCGCTCGGTCGGACGATCGGGTTCAAAGCCAACGGCGCGGTCTCGAACCTCTCGATCACGCCCTACGGCGTGGCCACGATGAATGACGAGCTCCGCCACGGGGGCTACGACGTCGTCCACGTGCACGAGCCGGTCGCGCCGCTGCTGAGCTGGGTCGCGACCGACATGACTCGACTGCCGCTCGTCGGCACGTTCCACTCCTATTCCAACAAGCGCATGCCGAACGGGATCGCGAACCTGCTCGGGGCGCGGCGGGTCCTCAACCACCTGCACGTGCGGATTGCTGTGTCCGAGGCGGCGGCCTGGACCGGGAGGCGCTGGTTCGGCGGTCACTACCGGGTCATCCCAAACGGCGTTCATGTCGATCCTGCGCAGGCGGCAGCGGCCGCTACACGACCTGCCGACGACCGGCTGCGGATCGTGTTCGTGGGTCAGGCGGTCGAGCGCAAGGGGCTGCCGCTGCTGCTGCGCGCGTTCGAGGCGCTGCGCGAGCACATTCCGACCGAGCTGGTCGTGATCGGGCCGACCCCCGAGGAGCTCTCGCCGATGATGCTCGACCCGCGCGGCGTGACCGCGCTCGGAAAGGTCGATGAGGCCCGCAAGCAGCAGGTGCTCGAGCAGGCCGACGTGCTGTGCGCGCCGTCGCTGGGAGCGGAGAGCTTTGGGATGGTCTTGACGGAGGCGTTTGCCGCCGGAACTCCGGTGATCGCGTCGGACATCGCCGGCTACCGTGACGTTGTTCGCGACGGCGTCGACGGCGTGCTCGTTCCGGTCGGCGACGCGCAGGCGATGGCCGAGTCGCTGCGCGACCTCTACGACGAGCCCGAGCGGCGCGCCACGCTGGCGCGGGCTGCCGCGGCGGACGTCGAGCGGTTCGCGTGGCCGCGGGTGGCTGCCGAGGTATTGCGCGCCTACGAGGATGCGATCGCGACCCCGGCTCCGGTGGGAGCCGCACAGCGCAAGGCGGTGACAGTTGGGGCGCGCGCCGCCGATCTGAAGCCTCGCGTGCGGGCTCAGCGGCTGCCGAGCCTCGAGCCGATCCCGGCCGTCAAAAGCAATCGCGCGTTCGCACTTGCGCGGCGGGCTGGGTTGGCCGCCGTTTCGATCATCGGCGTGGTACTGGCGTGGCTCGCGCTGCAGAAGATCGGGATCTCCAACGTCGCCTCGGCGCTGATCAACTCGAGCCCGGCGTTCGTGCTGCTCGGCCTCGGGATCATGTGCAGTTCGATGGTGCTCCGCGCGGTCTCGTGGCACGCGATCCTGCGCGCCGCGCTGCCCCGCGCTCGGGTGCGGCTGTCCGATGCGATGCAGGGCACGTTCATCGGCGTACTGATGTCCTCGACGCTGCCGGCCCGGCTCGGCGAGCCGTCAAGGGCGCTGGTCGTCGCTCGTCGCACCGGACGCCCGCGGGAGCACCTGCCTGTGGTGCTCGGCACGCTCGTGTCGCAGACGATGTTGAACATAGTCGCGCTCGCCGTGCTCGGCGCCGTGATGTTCTCCTCCGTCGATCTCTTCAACGGGCACCAGACCGCGCTGCTGTTCGCCGCGATCGCGCCGTTGACGCTGCTTGTGCTCGTGCTGCTGGCGCCGGTGCTACTGCAGGCTGGAGCCCGGTCCGGCAAGGGCCGCTTCGCGCGGGCGAACGACTTCGTGGTCCGCGCGCGCCAGGCGCTCACGCGCGTACGCGCCGGCTTAAGCGTGTTCCGCAGCCCAAGGCTGGGCTCGATCGCAGCCGTCGCGCAACTTTGTGCCTGGGGCCTGCAGTGGCTGTCCTGCTACGTGCTGCTGGTCGCGCTTGGCCTGAACCATCAGGCGGGCATCGCAGCTGCTGCCGGCGTGCTGTTCGCGGTGAACATCACCGCCGCGCTGCCCGCGACGCCGGCGAACCTCGGAGTGTTCCAGGCTGCGTGCGTCGCCGTCCTCCATACCGGCTGGCACGTGGGGATCCCGGCTGGGGTCGCGTACGGCGTGATCCTGCAGGCCGTCGAGGTCAGCACCGCCATCCTGATGGGGATGCCGGCGCTGCTGAAAGAGGGAATGTCCTGGCGCGAGGTCAGGTTGCGTGCGATGAACGCCACGCCGGTGAAGCTGCCGGCCCGACCGTCCCGGAGCGCCCGTGCAGGTACGCGCAGGGGCGGCGACGCGGTGAAGGCCGAGGGGTGAGCGCAGCTGCGGCGATGCCCGGGGCCGTCGCGGTACTCGCCCTGATCGCAGCGGGCGCGCTGGAGCCTGTCCCGTAGGGGTACCTTGTTGTCATGGCCGATGACGTCCACGCCGCCGAGACTCCCCGCGAATCGCTCCAGGAGATCGTGGAGGCATTAGCCGCGCGCGGGGAGGCCCGCGCACAGCGCTGCGTCGATCTCAGCGAGCTCAGCGAGGTCGTGCAGGAGCGAGAACTGAGCGACGAGGAGGCCCAGGCGATTGTCGACCTGCTCGAGGATCAGGGGCTCGAGCTGCGAGACGACTGCGGCCGTGCGCAGGTGGAGAAGACCAGCTACGTCAACGACGAGTTGTCGACGCAGACGACCGATGCGATGTCGCTGTTCCTCCAGGAGGTCAGGCGCTACCCGCTGTTGACGCGCGAGCAGGAGCTGGAGCTCGCCAAGCGGATCGAGCGTGGCGAGCTCGACGCCAAGGAACAGCTCGTGAACTCGAACCTGCGGCTGGTGATCTCGAACGCGCGCAAGTACCAGGGGCTCGAACTGCCGTTGCTGGACCTGATCCAGGAGGGAATCCTGGGGCTGATTCGGGCGGCTGAGAAGTTCGACTACCGCAAGGGCTTCAAGTTCTCGACGTACGCGACGTTCTGGATCCGCGAGTCGATCCAGCGCGCGATCGCAAACCGCGCGCGCACGATCCGGATCCCGGTGCACATCGGCCAGCGAGAGCGGAAGATCGGGAAGGCGACGCAGGAGCTGATCGGGCACCTCGGACGCGAGCCGACCGACGAGGAAGTCGCACAGGCGGCCGACATGAACGTCGCCGACGTGCGCGCGACGCGTGACGCCGCTCGCGTCGTCACGAGCCTTGACCGGCCGGTGGGCGAGGAAGAGGGGACCACGCTGGGAGCGCTGTTGCCCAGCGATCAGCGAGGGCCCGATGAGGAGGTGGAGATCGCGCTGCGCGACGACGCGTTGCGGCGCGCGCTCGACCGCTTGCCCGAACGCGAACGCGAGGTCGTCAACCTCCGCTACGGCATCAACGGCGACGCCCCGACGCCGCTGAGCGAGACCGGCCGCAAGCTGGGGATCTCGCAGGACGCGGTCCGCCGACTCGAGCGTCGGGCGCTGTCAGAGCTGGCAGAGAGCCGGGAGCTCGAGGCGCTCCGGCCTGCGGCATGACGGGCGGTCAGGCCTCGGCCATCGCGGGCTCACCGTTCTCCGAGCCCACGGGCGCGTCGCTCGGGTCAGAGTCGCTGAGCGGGGCCAGGCGGGCTGGATCCTTGTCGGTGCCGGCAATCAGCTCGTCGCGCGCCTGCTTGTCGCTCTTCGGCAGGAAGCCCGACTTCATCCCGAAGTACACGGCCTGCGGGTGGTGGGCGATGATCGCCAGCGTCGACTGCTCCGGCTCGACCGCGTAGCCGCCTGACAGGCGCAAACCGATCGACGGGGCATCGAGCAGGCGGAAGACCTTCTCGTGCTCTGACTGCTCGGGACAAGCCGGATAGCCCCACGAGTACCGGCGGCCCTGGTCGGGCGCGATCGCCAGATCGGCGCGGACTCGCGCGTGGAGCCACTCGGCCATGCCCTCGGCGGTCTGCACGCCGAGGCCGTGGACGAACAGCTGCTCGGCGAACTCCCCATCCTGCTCGAGGTGTGCCATCAGCTCGGTCACCTCCTCGCCGGCGGTGACCGCCTGGATTGCGACCACGTCCGGCTCGGGCGGCTGGGACGGATTCAACGGGCGGTAGAAGTCGGCGAGGCAGATACGGTCGTGCTTCGGCTGGCGCGGAAAAACTAGACGGTCTAGTTCTGTGCGGCCTGGGGCACTCGGGTCCCAGATGATCAGCTCGTTGCCGTCTGAGTTGCACGGGAAGTAGCCGAGCAGCGCGCGCGGGTGCAGGTAGGTCTGCTCGCGCCACATCCGCTCGAGCCGCGGCTGGAAGTCGTCTCGGAGCAGTCGCGCCCAGTCCTCGCCCTTGACCCCGCGCCCGCCCCAATGGAGCTTGAACAGGACATGCGTGTCGAGGTGGTGGTAGACCTCGTCGAGTGGCACGTCGATCTCTTTGACGCCCCAGAACGGCGGCGTCGGGATTGCGTTGTCGGTGCCGGCGTTGCTGCGGACGCTCGCGTCGGTCGTGGGCGGCGCGTCGTCGGGTTCGGCCTCGGGCTGCTCGCGCAGGCGCTTGGCGGCCTCCCTGGTCTTGATCACCAGCTCCTTGCGCTCGCCGCGGTCGATCAACTGATCCATCTTCGCAAGACCCTCGAACGCGTCCTTGCAGTAGAACACGCCGGGCTCGTAGATCTCGTCGGAGGCGGTTCCGTTCGGGTACAGGATCCGCAGGCCGAAGTTGCGGTTGATCGCGGCGCCGCCGATCAGCACCGGGAACTTGAGGCCGTGCGCCTGGAGCTCCTGGACACAGGCCGGCATCTGCTTGGAGGTCGAGACGAGCAGCGCGCTCAGGCCGATCGCGGTCGCGTCGTGTTCGACAGCGGCGTCGATGATCGTCGAGATCGGCACCTGCTTGCCGAGGTCGACGACCGTGTAGCCGTTGTTGGTGAGGATCGTGTTCACCAGCGACTTGCCGATGTCGTGCACGTCGCCGAACACGGTCGCGATCACGACGGTGCCCTTTGTGTACCCCTCGAGCCTGTCGAGGTACTTCTCGAGCTGCGCCACCGCCCGCTTCATCACCTCGGCGGACTGGAGCACGAACGGGAGGATCAGCTCACCGGCGCCGAACTTGTCCCCGACTTCCTTCATCGCCGGCAGCAACACGGCGTTCAGCGTGGGGACCGCGCCGATCTTGGCGACGCTGTGGTCGACCCAGTCCTCGACGCCATCTCTCTTGCGCCTGAGGATGTGGAAGTGCAGCGCGTCTTCCGGCTCCATTCCCTCGGTCGGGTCGGCCGTGTCCTCGGCTTGCTCCGGGCCCTTGGACTCGAAGTGCGCGATGAAGCGCTCCAGAGCGTCGTCACGCCGGTTGAACACGAGATCGTCCGCGAGCTCACGCTCGATGTCCGGGATCTCGGCGTAGGGCGTGATGTGGTTCGGGTTGACCATCGCGAGGTCCAGCCCGGCCGCGACGCAGTGGTGCAGGAAAACGCTGTTGAGCACGCTTCTCGCCGCCAGGCCGACGCCGAAGGAGACGTTGCTGACCCCGAGCGAGGTCTTCACATCCGGGATTTCCTTTTTGATCCTGCGGATCCCCTCGATCGTTTCGATTGCGCTCGGTTTCCATTCCTCGTCGCCGGTCGTGAGCGTGAACGTGAGGCAGTCGAAGATCAGCAGCTCGGGATCGAGTCCGTGCTCCTCGCAACAGAGCTGCTTGAGCCGCTGCGCGATCTCCACCTTGCGCTCGGCGGTCTTGGCCATCCCGACCTCATCGATCGTGAGCGCGATCAGAGCGGCGCCGTGGGCCTTCGCGATCGGGACGACGCGATCCAGCTTCGCGCGCCCAGCCTCGAGGTTGATCGAGTTGACGATCGCGCGGCCGGGGATCTGCTCCAGTGCGGTCTCGATCACGTCCGGCTCGGTCGAGTCGACCTGGATCGGCGCCGGCTGGGTGAGGCTGATGCGCTTGGCCACCTGGCGCATCTGCTCGTCCTCATCCTGGCGCTCGGTCAGCGCGACACAGATGTCGAGCACGTGCGCGCCGCCGTTGACCTGGTCCTCGGCGACCGTGACGAGGCCCTCGTAGTCGTCGGCGAGCAGCAGCTCCTTGGCCTTGCGTGAGCCCTGTGAGTTGACCCGCTCACCGACCAGCGTCGGGCGGGGATCCTGCACGAGCGGGGTCGCAGCGATCATGCTGCTGAGGTGCGGTGGGCGTCGCGCGGGCCGCGTCTGCTGCGGGCGGGTTTTGACCCGTTCCGCCAGCGCCTCGATGTGCTTGGGAGTCGTGCCACAGCAGCCGCCGACGATCGAGAGGCCGTAGCGCTCGACAAATTCGCCAAGCGTGTTCGCGAGTGGCTCCGGCCCCTCCGGGAAGATCGTCTCGCCGTTCGGCCCCTGAAGCGGGAGGCCCGCGTTGGGAATGCAGTGGACCGGGAGCGGAGAATGCTCTCCGAGGAACCGGATCGCATCGCGCATGTCCTCGGGTCCGGTCGAGCAGTTGAGGCCGATCACGTCGATGTCGAGCGCCTCGAGCGTCGCCAGGACCGCGCTGATGTCCGTGCCGAGCAGCATCTTGCCGGCTTGGGGCAGTAGCGAGACGCTGCACTGGATCGGCAGCCTCGTGCCGTTTCGCTTATACGCCTCGCGCACACCGAACACCGCGGCCTTGACCTCAAGGATGTCCTGTGCGGTCTCGATGATGATCAGATCGACGCCGCCCTGGACGAGCCCGTTCGCCTGCTCGGTGAACACGTCGACGAGCTCCTTGAACGTGATCTGGCCGAGGGTCGCGTCGTCGCTGGCGGGCAGGAACCCGGTCGGGCCGATCGAGCCGGCTACGAAGCGATGCTCGCCCGCGGCCTTACGGGCGATCTGGGCCGCCTTGAGGTTGATCTCTTGGGTGTGGTCCTCGAGGCCCCACTCGCCGAGCTTCAGCCTCGACGCCTGGAACGTGTCGGTCTCGAGCGCGTCGGCGCCGGCCTCGATCATCGAGCTGTGGACGCCCTCGATCACGTCGGGGCGGTTGAGGATCAGCGCCTCATGGCACCGGCCCGGCAGGCGGTAATCCCGCTCAAGGCTCAGCTCGAACTGCTCGAGCGTGGCGCCCATGCCGCCGTCGAAGACGAGGACGCGGTCGCGGATCGCGGAAAGGAAGTCGCGCATCGGTTTTTGGATGCTACCAAGATCGTGGAGAACCTTGACATAGTTGTGGCAAGGTTGGGCTCCGAGTGTCCGCGGCGTGGTCCGCCCGCCGACCAGAAACGCCTAGCGCGCCACCAACTGCGACAGCACGACCTGCGAGCGCGTCCGCTGCACGAGCCCGTCGCGCTGGAGGTCCATGATCACGCGTTCGAGGTCGGCGTTGTCCTGCGTGCGGACGCGGGCGATTGCGTCCGCCTCGCCGGTCACGCTCCACGCTTCGGCGACCTCCGGGAGGCCCCGCAGGGTCTCGGCGACCTGGTCGAGCAGCGTCCCCGGGGCGAAGAACAGCTCGATCAGGGCCTCGGTCTGATCGCCGAGTGCGGCGTGATCGATCACCGCCGTGAAGCCCCGTAGCGCGCCCCGGGAGCGCAGCCGGTCGATCCGGCGCTTGACCGCCGGCGCGGAGAGCGCGACACGGCCGGCGATGTCGTCGTAGGTCCGACGGCCGTCTTCGACGAGTAACGCAAGAATTTGACGGTCAGCGACGTCCATACGGCGATTCATTGCGCAGATTACATTGAATTCGGCATCGACAACGTCTGGGGGCACCGATAGGCTGAATGAACAATGTCTGCGCCACTTGCAAGGGTTCTGTTCGATGAGGCGCACAGCGAGGCTTGGACGATCCGGCCCGAGCTGGCGAGCGCGATGCAGCCGGCGCACCCGGCCGACTCTTCCTATGCCCTGGCCGCAGCGGCTCTGGCTGAGCGCGAGTTCGAGGTCGCTGCAAACGGGGACGCCACGCTGACGCCCGCGGGGCTCGGGGCCTGCGACGTGCTGGTGATCGCCCATCCCTCCGATCCGCGCTGGGAGCGGACGACGGGCAGCGGCTCGCCGCGGCTGAGCGCCGAGGAGATCGACGCGATCGACGCGTTCGTGCGCGGTGGCGGCGGGCTGATCGTGCTCGGCGAGACCGAGCAGGAGAAGTACGGCAACAACCTCAACGATCTGCTCAGCCGATTCGGCCTGCATCTCGAGAACGACACGGTCCAGGATTACGAGCACAACCTCGGTGCGCCCAGCTGGATCCTCGGGGAGCTGGGGGAGGGCGGCCGCGGTGCTGACGGCGACCTGCTCGCGCGCGTCAAGGCGGCCTGCCTGTACCGCTCGACGACGATCTCGACGAATGGGACCCACCCGCCCACCCCCGCCCAATCTGCCCGAGTGCTCGCGCGCGGCAGCGCCACGTCCTCGGCGCCAGGCGCCGCTCTGATCGTCACGACCGAGCACGGTGATGGCCATGTCGTGGTGCTGGCGGACTCGGATCTGTTCGGGGATGACTGCATCGGCGAGCTCGACCACCGCGCCCTGTGGCTGAACCTCGTGTATTGGACAGCCCGCCCATCCGCCGCTCCGCGCGACGAAGCGCGGCCAAGTCTGGCCGCTGCCACGGCGCGCGAGGATCGGCACTGGGCGCAGTTGCGCGACCAGACCAACGCGCTCGCGCGGCTGCAGGCCGCGGACGGGTCGCTGAACGGCGACGCCGGCGAGGCGGGCCGCCACGTCGCACAGATCGCTGAGGCGATCGAGGCACTCGCGCCGCGCTATCCCCATCAACGTGACTACCTGCGGGCGGCCGTGGCCGATCTGCGGGCGTGGTCTGACGGCGGCTACGCGAAGCCCGACTTCGGCAGCTCGCTGGAGCTGTTCCGACCGGAACAGCATCGTCAGGACGGGATCGAACACCTCGTGCTCTTCCCGATGTACAAGCAGAACGCCTCGCGCGAGACGTGCTTTGAGGCGCTGACGATCCGCGTCCCCTGGCCGGACTGGATCGCGGCGCTCGAGCGCACCCGCTTTGACAACCCGAAGTTCGTGCCGGTCGAGCTGATCGACGGCACGCATGGGTACGACAGCGAATGTGCGGTGCTGTTCCCGGAAACCGTGTCGGTCGCCGGCCGGCCGGTCAACAATTTCGGTGCGATCTTCTGTGATCGCGAGGCCGCGCGGCTGCGCCGAGTGGTGTGTGCCGGTGCGGATCTGCTCGGCCTGAACCTACCGCCCGACGCGGCCTGCCTGCTGCACAGCCCCGAGATCTCTCAGCAGGCGTACATCCTCTGGGACCTGATCCACGACCGCGCCCACAGCCACGGCGACCTCCCGTTCGACCCGTTCATGATCCGCCAGCGAGCGCCGTATTGGATGTATGCGCTCGAGGAGCTGCGCTGTGACCTGACCGCGTTCACGCAGGCGCTCGAGCTCGAGGCCGGGGGGGTCACGTTCGCCCGTCACGTGCAGTACGCGATCTTGCTGGACCGCCTGCTGCGGTTCCCGATCACGGGGCCGCGCGTGCGCAACTACGACGGCCTCGGCGGACAGCTGCTGTTCGCGTTCCTGCACCGCCACGGGTATCTGCACTGGACCGACAACCGGCTGACGATCGAATGGGACCGGGTGCAGGAGGGCGTCTCGGCCTTGCACGCGGAGGTTCAGGAGCTCTACCGCACGGGGATCGACCGCTCGAAGCTCCAGCACTGGGCGGCGGCTCACGACCTTGTCGCCGCAAACGTCCCGCCGGCCGTCGGCTCGAAGTGGGCCGCAGGCGCACGCGAGTTCGCCGACGTCGAGGACCCGCGGCCGTATGTCGATCGTGTGCTCGACGACGAATTCCCGCTATCGATCTTCTACAGCTCGCTCAAAGCTAAGCTCCCCGCGTGAGCGCACGCGGATTCGCTTCGGACAACTCCGCCACGGTCCATCCAGACGTACTCGCGGCGATCGCTCGCGTCAACGTCGGTCACGCGTTCGGCTACGGCCATGACGACTACACGCCGCGGGTGCAGGCGTTGTTTCGCGAACACTTTGGCGATCAGGCGCGCGCATTTCTCGTGTTCAACGGCAGCGCCGCGAACGTGCTCTCGCTGCGCGCAGCGTGCCGTCCATGGCAGGCAGCCATCTGCACGGAGACCGCGCATATGAACGTCGACGAGTGCGGCGCGCCGGAGTCCGTCGGCGGTTTCAAGCTGCTCACCGTCGTAGGCGAGCACGGGAAGCTCACGCCGGATCTCGTGCGCAGCCGGATCGTACGCGTCGGCGATGAGCATGCCGTGCAACCGCGGGTCGTATCGCTGACGCAGTGCACCGAGCTCGGCACGATCTACACGCCGAGGGAGACCCGCAAGCTCGCCGATCTCGCGCACGAGAACGGGATGCTCGTGCACATGGACGGCGCTCGCCTCAGCAACGCCGCGGCGGCGCTCGAGCTGCCGCTGCGCGCGCTGACCGTCGATGTCGGCGTCGACGTGCTGTCGTTCGGGGGCACGAAGAACGGACTGCTCGGGGGCGAGGCGGTCGTGTTTCTGAACCCGCAGCTTGCGGATGGGTTCGAGTTCCTGCGCAAGCAGACGCTTCAGCTGGCGTCGAAGATGCGGTTTCTGGCCGCGCAGTTTGACGCGCTGCTGACCGACGATCTATGGCTGCGTTGCGCGCGCCAGGCGAACGCGATGGCATCCCGGCTGGCACAGGCCGTGGGTGCCATTCGGGGGGTCGAGATCACCCGTCCCGTCCAGACCAACGTGGTGTTCGCGCGGATTGATCGCGAGGCCACCGCCGCGTTGCAGGAGCAGTTCGCCTTCTACGTCTGGGACGAGCACACCGGGGAGGTGCGGTGGATGTGCTCATGGGACACGACTGCCGAGGATGTCGCGGCGTTCGCCGATGCGGTACGGGAGGCACTGCCGTGATGACCTGCCCGGTCGCGCTTGCACAGTTGCACCAAGTTTGCTAGCGCGCTTGCATGCGCGCATGATTTCTGTTAGCATGCAAGCAGATCCCGTTGACAACCGCTGGAGCGCATCATGGCAACCACGCAAACCAAGAATGACGCGACACCTCCGATCGAGGCCGCGTTCGAGCAGTTCAAGGATTTCAACGAGCAGGTGATGGGGACGGCGCGCAAAGCCGGCAACCTGTACCTCGATTCCTACGAGAAGGCCGTCGACCGTGCGATTGAGCTCGAGCTCAAGGTCGCCGGGATGACCGAGCAGGAGTGGCTCAAGAGCCTGATCGAGGCGCAGGTCGACTTCACGCGGGAGCTGACGAAAACGTACGCGACGACCGCGCGGAGCTTGCTCAAGTAGCACCGTCGCTGTCGTGACGGTCGGCAAAGCGCTTGGAGCACCGGTGAGGCTTGTGGCCTCGCCGGTGCCGGTGCGTCAGTGGTTCCGGGCTGCCGTGGGGTTGAATCGCCGAACGGCTTCTGCGTTACTACCGCAGTGTTTGCCGCGGTCGAGTTCAGACTCGCGTGGCACTTCCTCGGGGTCTTCATTCCGCTGACAGCGCTGATCGGAGCGGTCAGGCTGGCCTCGCCGACCTCGCCTTGGGCGCGCAAGAGATACAAGCCCGGTAGCCGCAAGCTGGCGCGATCGCACGCTCGCTTCGCGCGGGCCGCAGCGCGTCACCGGCGCGCGCTTGACGTGATCGGCGGCCCGCCCTCGGCGCCCGCGGCGCCCGCAAACGATCATTCCGGCTGACGGCGCCGCCGGGCCGCTGGGTCATTTACGCCAGCAGCCTCACGATCGCGACGACGCCCACGACCACGATCGTCGCGCGAAGCGCGGCCTCGGGCAAGCGCCGGCCGGCGTGCGCGCCGATCAGTCCGCCGAGTGTCGCGCCGACGGCGATCAGCGCCGCAGCCAGCCACGCCACGTGCGCGGCGAACACGAACACGATTGCCGCCACCAGGTTGACGAGGCCCGCGAGCACGACCTTCAGCGCGTTGATTCGCTGCAGCTCTTCGTCCAGCGCGAGTCCGAGGATCGCCAGCAGCAGAATCCCCTGAGCGGCGCCGAAGTAGCCGCCGTAGACGCCGCTGGCAAACACGCATACCGTGGCCAGCGGTCCCGCGTTTGCATGCGCGGGCCGGCGGCGGTGCTCGAGCGCCCGGGCCAGGCGCGGTTGCAGAATGATCAGGACCAGCGCGATCGCGATGAACACCGGCACGATCGCCTTGAACGCGGATGCCGGCAGGCTCAGCAGCAGCACCGCGCCGGTGATCCCACCGAGCACCGATGCCGCCGCCAGCGGGATCGTCCGGCGGCGCTGGCCGCGCAGCTCGCGGCGGTAGCCGAACGCGCCGGCGGCGGAGCCCGGCACGAGCCCGACGGTATTCGAGACGTTGGCGACGACCGGCGAGTAGCCGACGCCGAGGAGCACCGGGAACGTGAACAGGGTGCCGCTTCCGACCACCGTGTTGATCGTTCCCGCCACGATCCCCGCCGCAAAGATCGCAATTGCGTGCAGCGGGGTCACTGCGAGAACGCTACCCGCTGCCGGCCGACCTCGGTCGACGGCGCGGACGTGGCGGCGAGGCGGTGAACGCGTCGTAGACCTCGCGTAACGCCGAGCGCTGGCGCGGGGTCAGCCGCGGGTCGGCGGCGATCGCGTCGAGCACCGCGTTGTCCTCGGGCTCCTCCCCAGGCGGGGCCATGCCGGCTTGGCGATAGAGGACATCCGCCGAGACCTTCAGCGCGCCGGCGATGCCCTCGAGCACCTGTTCGGAGGGGGCGCGCAGACCTCGCTCGATCTGCGACAGGTAAGGGTTCGAGATCCCGGCCATCTCTGCGAACTGGCGCACCGACATTTCGGCGAGCTCGCGCTGATGGCGGATGATCTCGCCGAGCGATGCGGATGACCGGCTGGGCATCTGTCCTCCAGCATAGAACGGAGCGGCGGCCGCGGGGTTGGTCGCGTGCGGGCGCGCTGGGCCGCGTCGCGCGCGCCTGCGGCGGCGTCAGTCGACCGACCGCTGGGCGTGCATTCCGCGCTCGCGGGCGGCGGCGACGCTCGGCGAGGGAACCACGATCACGGCACGGTCGGCGTGCTGGATGACGGCGTGCGAGACGCTGCCGAGCAGCAGGGACTTCACGCCCGTGAGGCCCCGTGAACCCATCACGATTGCGCTGGCGCCGATTTCGTCGGCCACCGACAGGATCGCCGCGGACACGGTCGTTCGCTGCGGGCAGGCGCGGGCTTGCGCGTTCAGACCGGCGGTGCGTGCCAGCTCCGCGCCCTCCTCGGCGCGCTCGGTGGCGGCGCGCTCGGTGGCCTCGTCGATCTCGTCGACCTGCACCATGCCCGGCGCGAGCCCGAACCCAGACGGCGTCCTCGCCAGCACCTCGACGAACGGCTCCCAGACAGTCAGGACGGTCACTGGTTGCCCATCGAGCAGCTCCGCGGCGTGCTCGATTGCGGACTGAGCGTCAGGCGAGCCGTCGTAGCAAATCAGAACCATCCGAGCGCTCCTTTTCGGTCATCGTGAGCTCGAGCGTGCGTTCGGGCGAGGTCAAGCGTCGTCACAGGCTACCCGTCGATCATCGCCCCGGCGTAGAGAACTGCGACGTCAAGCGTCGACAGGATGCCCACGGGATAGCCGCTGGCTGGGTCGACCACGACCAGGTGCGAGACACCATGCTCGACCATCCGATGCGCCGCGTGATGCATCGGCTCGCTAGCTGAGATCGTCAGCGGCTCGGTCGCAGCGACCTCCAGCGCGGTCGGCTCTCTGCCCGTCGCAGCGGCAGCGGCGACGTCGAGGTCCGAGACGATCGCGATCACGCGCCGCCCGTCACCGTTGGTAACCGCCACCGCGTGAACGCGATGCTTCGCCATCATTCCGGCTACCTCACCCAGAGGCGCGTCGCTGCTGCAGCTGAGGATGCCGTGGTGCATGCAGTCGTGCACGCGGATGTGACGGAGCTCAAGGCTCATTGCGCCGAGTCCCGGTGAGAATCGTTGTGCATGGCGGAAAGCTTCACGTGCCCGCCTCCAGATCACATCCGGGCGCTTCCCCGGCATCGGCGGGGGAAACTACGGATCGTTTTCGATGCTAGTTATTTCAGTAGATACTGAAATAGCTGGTATCTTGCGGAACGAAACAATGGCCAGCTCGGTTCCGACAACATTCCCAGGCCGCACGGAGACATCGCCCGCTTCGGCGGAGTTGCTCGAGTGGGTCGAGCGGGTGGCGATGTTCTTCCGCGACCAGTACGGCCTGCCGCCGATCACCGGCCGGATCTTCGGTTGGCTGATGGTGTGTGACCCGCCCGAGCAGTCGGGTGGCGAGATCGCCGCTGCGATCGGCGCAAGCCGAGCGTCAATCACGACGAACATGCGGCTGCTGACTGCGGGCGGACTCGCCCAGCGACTGACTCGACCCGGAGACCGGACGGCCTACTACGTTGTCGATGACGACGCTTGGGAGCACGCGATCAGGCGGCGCGTGGATCAGGTGATGTCCTTCGCCGAGATCACCGCGGATGCGATCGAGATGCTCGGCGGCAGCGGCGAGCGCTCCAGCCGGGTCCGGGCGGCGCACGACACGTTCGAGTGGTTCGCCGACGTGCTGCGAGGAGCGCCTCCGATGCCAACGACGAAGGCGAGGAGGCGATGAGCGCGATCACGACCGACCGTCTCAGCAAGAACTACGGAGAGACGCTCGCGCTCGATGCGCTCGACCTGACCGTCGAGCAGGGCGAGGTCTACGGGTACCTTGGCCCGAACGGTGCCGGCAAAACGACCACGATCCGGCTCTTGCTCGGGCTTCACCGGCCGAGCGCCGGCCGTGCGCAGCTGTTCGGTGTCGATGCATGGCGCGACCCGGTGCAGGCTCACCGCCGGCTCGCATACGTGGCGGGCGAGCCGTTCCTGTGGCCGGCGTTGACGGGCGCGGAGACGCTCGAGTTTCTCGCGCGGCTCCATGGCGGCACCGACGTCGGTTATCGCGGTGAGCTGGTCGAACGCTTCAAGCTCGATACCCGCAAGAAGATCCGCGCGCTGTCGAAGGGCAACCGCCAGAAAGTGCAGCTCGTCGCGGCGCTCTCGACGCGCGCCGATTTGCTGCTGCTCGACGAGCCAACCAGCGGACTTGATCCGCTGATGGAGGTCGCGTTCCGCGACTGCATCGAGGAGGCGAAGGCACGCGGGCAAACGGTGTTCCTGTCCTCGCACATCCTCAGTGAGGTCGAGGCTCTGTGTGATCGAGTCGGCATCCTCAAGGACGGCAAGCTCGTCGACGAAGGCACGCTGGCGCAGCTGCGGCACCTGAGCGCGCAGACGGTCGAGGTCACGTTCCGGGACGGGGTTCCAAAGCTTGCGCAGCTGCCGGGGATCCACGTCTCGAGCGCCGGACCGAAGACGCTGCGGTTCGAAGTCACGGGGCCGATCGAGCCGCTCATCGACGCGCTCGCGCACCACGGGGTGGAGACGCTCGTCAGCCGCGAACCCTCGCTCGAGGAGATCTTCCTGCACCACTACGACGGGTCCGATGGCCACGCACGCTGAGGCAGCGCCCGGATTTGCCGCCGCGCGCGGAGGCGGTCTTGCCCCGGCGATCGCGATCGCGCGTCGCGCGTTCGCCGACTCCAAGATCAGGACGATCGGCTTCGCGTACCTGTTCGCCGCGATCGCATACATCCAGCCGGTCGGCTACCGCGACGCGTACCCGAAGCTCTCAGACCGGATCGCGTTCGCGCACAGCTTCGGGGGCAACAGCGCCGTGCGCCTGTTCTATGGCACGCCGTACGACCTGCTGACGATCGGCGGCTATACCGCCTGGCGGGTCGGCGGGACGCTCGTGATCTTCGCCGCTGCGTGGGGGACACTGGCCGCCGTCCGCGCGATGCGGACCGAGGAGGATGCGGGGCGAGCCGAGCTGATGCTCGCGGGCATCATCGGCCGACAGACGGCCTTCGCTGCCGCGCTCGTCGCGATCGGCGCGAGCATGCTGATCCTGTGGCTTGCGTGCCTCGCCGGTCTGCTCCTCGGCGGCCTCGCCGCGGGTGACTCCGCGTTCCTGGCGCTGTCGGTGGCGTCGGTGCTACCTGTGTTCGTCGGCGTCGGCGCTCTCGCCAGCCAGCTCGCGCCGACCCGCCGGATCGCGCTCGAGCTTGGCGGTGCGGTCGTCGCCGTCGCGTTCGCGCTGCGCGTGATTGCGGATACCTCGTCGGGTGCCGAGTGGCTGCGCTGGTCCACGCCGCTCGGCTGGGCCGAGGAGATGCAGCCGTTTCACCACGCGCGTCCGCTCGTCCTGCTGCTCCCGCTCGCGGCCAGTGCGCTGCTGCTGACGGTCGCGAGCGCAGTCGCGGCGCATCGCGATCTCGGCAGCGCCGTGCTCGGCTCCCGCGACAGCGCTGAGCCACAGCTGCGCTTGCTCTCCTCGCCGACCGCCCTGGCACTGCGCAGCGAGCGCCTTGGTGTGAGCGTGTGGCTGCTCAGCGTCGGCGCATTCGCGTACATCATGGGTGTCGTCTCCAAGAGCGTGTCATCCGCCGGGATCTCGGAGAACCTCCAGAAGGCGTTCGCGAAGCTCGGCACCGGCTCGATCGCGACGGCCCGCGGTTACATCGCGTTCGCCTTCATCTTCTTCTTCTTGGCGGCGTCGCTGTTCATGTGCGCCCAGATCGGCGCAGCGAGACACGAGGAAGCCGAGCAGCAGCTCGAGACGGAGCTTGCGCTGCCAGTCAGCCGGCGCGCCTGGCTGGGTGGCCGGCTTGCGCTCGCGCTTGCGGGAGCGACGTTGATCTCGCTGGCTGCCGGCTTCTTCACATGGGCCGGAGCGGCATCCTCAGGCGTCGCCGACCTGTCGCTGCCGAAGATGCTCGAGGCCGGTGCAAATTGCCTGCCGATCGCGATCCTGTTCCTCGGACTTGCCGCGCTGGCTTACGCGCTGGTGCCGCGTGCCAGCGCCGGGATCGCGTACGGGCTCGTGATCGCCTCGTTCCTCTGGCAGCTGTTCGGCTCGCTGCTCGGCGTCCCCAAGTGGCTCGTCGACGCGACGCCGTTCGCGCACGTGGGGATGATCCCGATCCAGCCCTTCCGGCTTCCAGCGGCGGTCGTGATGGTGGCGATCGGAGCGCTCGCCGCGGCGGCCGCGGTCGCGCGGTTCGAGCGGCGGGACCTGCTCGGGGCCTAGTGCTGCACTAGAGTCAGCCGGCGTGCCGGCGCCGCTGCCGCTGTGCCTGACGCTGTTCGCGCTGGCGCTGATGCGCGCTGCTGACAAGTTGGGCGACCTCGGAGGGGTCGCTGACCCTGTGAAGGAGCTCAAGATCCGCGGCACCGATCCGGTGATCGGCGAGGGCGCTGTGCCGCAGCCATGTGAGCATCCCATCCCACTCGCCATCGCCGACGAGGACGACCGGGAAGTGGCGGATCGTGGCCGTCTGGATCAAGGTCAACGCCTCGAACAGCTCATCGAGCGTGCCAAAGCCGCCCGGCCCGATCACAAACGCGCTGGCAAAGCGCACGAACATCACCTTCCGCGCGAAGAAGTGGCGGAAACGCAGAGAGAGGTCGAGGTAGGGGTTGAGCTGCTGCTCGCGCGGGAGCTCTATGTTGCACCCGATCGAGAGGGCGCCGGCGTCCTTGGCGCCGCGATTGGCCGCTTCCATCAGGCCGCCGCCGCCACCGGTGATCACGGCGTAACCGCCGACGCCCGATCTCGGCGGCAACCGCACGAATCAGCTCGTAGTGCGGGTGCTCGCGCGGTGTGCGGGCTGAGCCGAAGATCGTCACCGCCGGACCGATCCGGCCGAGCCGTGAGAAGCCCATCGCGAACTCGGCGGCGATCTCATGGATTCGCTGGGACTCTGCGGCACGGACCTCCGGGGACTCATCTCCCAGCCACAGCAGCAGCTCCTCGTCGAAGGTCGGCTCGGGAACGGCAGGTGGCGGTTCTTCTGGCAGCACGTCGACAGCCTACGTTGCACTGGTGCGCGATGACATGGTGCCTGCGCCCGGGGTTGAGCAATCGGGCAACCGGTGCGCGATGCCGGAAGGCTAAGCTGCCCCCCATGACCACCGATCCCGCTTCGTCCGCCCCGTTTGAGGTCCTAATCGCCGGCGGCGGCGTCGCCGCGCTCGAGGGAGCGCTGGCACTCCGCAACCTCGCCGGCGACCGGGTCAACATCAAGCTGATCGCCCCGAACCGCGAGTTCGTCAACCGGCCGATGACCGTGACGGAACCGTTCTCGTTCGGCGCCGCTCAGCGCTATCCGCTGGAGGCGGTCGTCCGCGACATCGGCGGGGAGCTGATCGAGGGCACGTTGCAGTCCGTCCACCCGGCTTCTGCAACGGTTCGGACGGAGTCCGGCGCGACGCATGGCTATGACGCTTTGCTCGTCGCCCTTGGCGCTCGCATCCGCGCGCGCTACCAGTACGCGACGACGATCGACGACCGGCGCATCGACGAGCAGCTCCACGGGCTGATCCAGGACGTCGAGGGTGGCTATGTCAAGCATCTGGCATTCGTGGTGCCTCCACGGCCGGCCTGGCCGCTGCCGGTCTACGAGCTCGCGCTGATGACCGCGGTGCGCGCGTATGACTCAAATATCGACCTGGCGATCACGATCCTCACTCCCGAGGACGCGCCGCTTGCCGTCTTCGGTGGCGGCGCCAGTCAAGCACTCAGCAAACTGCTGGCCGAGCGGAAGATCGAAGTGATCAGCTCCGCGTACTGCGAGATCCCCCAGCCTGGTCAGATCGAGGCGAGTCCAGGCGGTCGTGTCGTGCGAGCCGATCGGGTGATCGCGCTCCCCGAGCTCGAAGGTCCCGCGCTGCCCGGCCTGCCCGAGGCCGACCACGGGTTCATCCCGATCGATTTGCATTGCAAGATCCGGGGTATGGAGCGCGAGTTTGCGGCCGGCGATGCGGTCGAGTTCTCGATCAAGCACGGGGGGATCGCGTCCCAGCAGGCCGATACCGCCGCCACCGCGATCGCTGCGCTCGCCGGTGCCGGGGTGGAGCCGGAGCCGTTTCGCCCGGCGATTCACGGCATCTTGCTGACCGGCGAGAAGCCGCGCTACATCACTGCCGAGATCACCGGGGGACACGGCTTCAGCTCCGAGCTCAGCGACGAGGCGCCATCGCCGCCGCAGGCGAAGCTCGCGGCGAAGTACCTCGCCCCGTATCTGGAACAGCGCGGTCGCGCCGAGGAGCGATCGGGGTCCTAGGCGCCCCGAGATCGTGCCCCTCGACCGGCATCGTCTGTGGGCACTGATCCGCAAGGAGTTCATCGAGCTGCGCCGTGACCGGCGGACGCTCGCGATGATCATCGCGATTCCGCTGTTGTGGTTGCTCGTGTTCGGCTACGCGGCGTCGTTCGACGTCAAGCACGTCAAGGTCGAGCTAGCGGGCCGCGACTCAGCGGCGCTGCGTGCCGAGCTGGCGCGCGCCGGCAGCGCGTTCTCGGTGCGCTCGGGGATCGCGCGCGATCTCGGCGCCGCACGAGCCGATCTCCGCGCCGGGCGGGTGACGGCGGCGATCGTTGTCGGGGCCGGCGGTGCGCCACCGGACGTGCTCGTCGACGGGAGCAACCTGCTGGTCGCGCAGACCACGCTGCGCAACATTCAGGGGCTGGGGGCAGGCGTCGCTTCGGCGCGGACGGCGATCACCGTGCTGTACAACCCGGCGCTCAGGTCCGCGTACTTCATGGTGCCCGGGCTCGTCGGGCTGATCATGGCTTTCATCGGGATCGTGATCACATCGTTGGGGATCGTGCGTGAGCGTGAGCGCGGCACGCTGGAGCAGCTGATGGTCACGCCGATCACGCGGCTTGAGCTGATGCTCGGAAAGATGATCCCGTATCTGGCGATTGCTTTCCTGGACATGGCGATCATCGTCGGTGTCGGACTAGCGCTGTTCGGCGTCCCGCTGCGCGGCAGTCCGGTGCTGCTGCTGGTGCTCGCGGGACTGTTTCTGATCTCGACGCTGGGCATCGGCCTGTTGGTCTCGACGGTGTCCCAGAACCAGCAGCAGGCGATGCAGCTCGCGGTCCTGATCCTCCTGCCTCAGGTGCTGCTGTCGGGCTGGATCTTTCCGCTCGCTTCGATCCCGCCGGGAATCAGATGGATCAGCTACATCCTGCCGCTCACGTATTTCATCCCGATCGTCCGCGGGATCTTCCTCAAGGGGCTGGGACTTCCCGATCTGTGGGTGCCGACCGTCGTACTGATTGGGATGGCGGTGGCGATCATCACACTCGCGGCCTCGCGCGTCAGCAAGCAGCTCGCCTGATGGTTCTGGGCGCGATCGCAGCGCGCGGGCTGGTCAAGCGCTTCGGCGAGGTGCACGCGCTGCAGGGCGTCGACCTCGAGGTCCCAAGCGGCGCGCTGTGGGGCGTGGTCGGCGCTGACGGGGCCGGCAAGACGACGCTGTTGCGCTGTATCGCCGGGTTGTACCGCCCCGATCAAGGGGAGGTCGAACCGGGGGAGGCGGGGCAGCTTTCAATTGGGTTCGCGCCACAGGGCTTTCATCTCTACGGCGACCTCACGGTCGAGGAGAACCTTCTGTTCTTCGGAGGCCTGTACGGGATCGACGCGCAGACGCTGCGCGCGAGGATCGACGAGTTGCTCGGCTTTGCCGGGCTGCGCGAGCACCGGCGGCGGATGGCCGGCACGCTCTCGGGAGGGATGCAGCAGAAGCTCGTACTGGCCTGCGCGCTCGTACACACGCCGACGATCTTGCTGCTCGACGAACCGACCACCGGCGTGGACCCCGTCTCCCGGAGGGAGTTCTGGCGCCTCGTCGAAGACCTCCACGCCGACGGCGCCACGATCCTGCTCGCCAGTGCCTATCTCGACGAGATCGAGCGCTGCGAGTACGTCGTGTTCCTCCATGAAGGCCGCGTGATCGCCGGGGGCGAGCCCGACGAGTTACGCGGCGCACATCGCACCCTCGAAGAGGCTTTCCTGGAGGCGATGTGAGCGCGGCCGTCTCGGGTGCAGACGCGGCCGTATTTGTCGAGGGTCTAACCCGCCGATTCGGCGACTTCGTCGCCGTCGACAGGGTCAGCTTCGAGATCGGTCGCGGCGAGGTCTTCGGCCTGCTCGGTGCCAACGGCGCGGGCAAGACCACGATCATCCGGATGCTGTGCGCGATCTATCGCCCGAGCGCGGGGCATGCACGCGTGCTCGGGTTCGACACGCGCGAGCGGGCGGGCGAGATCCGCGCACGCGTCGGGTACATGTCGCAGCGGTTCTCGCTGTACGGAGACCTGACCGTCGAGGAGAACCTGCGGTTCTACAGCGCCGTCTACGGTCGCGGCGCCGAGAGCTCGCTCGATCCGATCCTCGAGCAGGTCGGCGTAACCCGCGAGCAGCGGCTGACGCGCGCGGATGCACTGCCGACCGGGATCCGTCAACGGGCCGCGCTCGCGGCCGCGATCGCGCACGATCCCGAGCTCCTGTTCCTCGACGAGCCGACCAGTGGCGTCGACCCCCGCTCGCGCGTGCAGTTCTGGGACCTGATCAAGGCGCTCGCCCGGCAGGGAACCACCGTTCTGGTGACCACGCACGCGATGGCGGAGGCGGAGGGATGCGACCGCGTCGGGCTGATGACCGCCGGGCGGATGATTGCCGTCGGTTCACCCGATCAGCTGGTCGACCGGACCGCGATCAAGATCGTTGCGGTTCAGGCACGTCCGTGGCAGCGGGCGTATGAGCTGATCCGCGGGCGCTGGCCGCAGGCTGCGTTGTATGGGCGGCGTGCGCATATTCCCGCCGGCGACCCGGACGCGGTCGCCGGGCAGGCGCGCGAGCTGCTCGGGGAGCTTGAGGTGGAGTCTGTGACGGTCCAGCGCCCGACACTCGAGGACGCATTCGTGTGGCATATCGGCGCCGCCACTCCGGGGGGGTGGTCGTGAAACTCACCGTATTTTTGGTTAAGCCGACCACCCGCACCGCCAAACCAGCGCTGGCTCGGAACTCCGCCCGCCCGTCAGTCGTCGACCAGCGGCAGCATGGACAGCACCCCGGCGATCTCGAGCAGCCGGTGGACTTGCGGCGGGATCGACGAGCTGATCGTGAGCGTCCCCGGGAGCGAGGCGGATTCCTTCAACGCGACGAGGATTGCCTGCAGCCCGCTCGAGTCGACGAACTCCAGCGCGCTGAGATCGAGCACCACGTCGTGGCCGCCCGCGAGCTGCTCGCGCAAGACGTCTTTGAGCTGGGGCACGGTTGCCAGGTCAAGCTCGCCCGTGAGCCGAGCGCGCACGTGATGCTCGCCGGCGGTGTCGAGTTTGATCGCGAACGGGGTCGGCTTCAGCGCTGATCCATCCGGGTACGAAGCGCTCATTGTCACAAAGGCTAGCTGGCGTAGTAACAGGGAAAGTATGCCCGTCGGTCGCGGAGCAAGCCAACCCCCCGAGGCAACCGCCTCGTCGCACGCTCAGAGCGTCCAGAAGTGCCCGACGTGCGCGGCCACGCGTGAGGTGACGAGCGGGTCCGGTGCGATCGATTCGGCCTCGCCTTCGCCGTCAAGGGCCCGGATCGTTGCAAGCACCGAGTCGGCGAGCGCGGCCGGGTCATAGCCGCCCTCAAGCACCGCGCCGACCGGCGCGCCGGCGGTTCTCGCGAGATCCCGTACCTGACACGCCATCTGCGCAAAGGACTCTGTCTCGAGCAGGCAGTCGCCGAGCGGATCGGCCCGATGGGCGTCGAACCCGGCCGAGACCAGGATCAGCTCGGGTGCGAACTCGAGCCCGACCGGCACGATTACGTGCTCCAGCACCGACAGCCACACGTCCTCGTCGGAGCCGCGCGGGATCGGCACGTTGATCGTGTGGCCGAGACCTTCGCCGGAGCCGGCATCGCTGAGCGCGCCGGTGCCGGGCGGGAACAGCCCGATCTGGTGAATGCTGGCGACAACCACGTCCTGGCGCCTGCGAAAGCTCTCGGCGGTCCCGTTGCCGTGATGGACGTCCCAGTCGATGATCAGCACCTTGTTGGCCCCCAGCTCGCGGACCGCCAGCTCGGCCGCAATCGCGACGTTGTTGAACAGGCAGAAGCCCATCGCGCTGCTTGGCCCGGCGTGATGCCCCGAAGGGCGCACGGCACAGAAACCGCAGTCCTCCTCACCGGCGAGCAGGGCTCTCACCATCGCACAGGCGCCGCCGGCGGCGTGTAGCGCCGCTCGGTAGGAGGGCTCGCCGACATACGTGTCAGCATCGATCTGGCCGCCGCCGCTCATGCACAGCTCATCGATGAAGCGCACATGCTCCTCGGTGTGGATCAGCGTCAGTTCGCGCTGCTGCGCCGCCGGCGCGGATCGCTTCTCACAACCGGGCCAGCCAGCCGCGTCGAGCTTCGCCTCGATCGCCTCGATCCGCGCGGGAGTGTCCGGGTGCTCGGGTGCGAGGACGCTCGGGTCGTGCTCTCGCGAGGAGTCATGGTGGAAATAGAGCACGCTTGGTCGCAGAGTAGTCGCACGGGCCCTTCGGAGAACTACGAAATCGCATGAGTAGTCGCTGCGGTGACCCCGGGTGCGGCTCGTGCCTACGCTGGATATGTGCCTAAGCTCCACGCAGTCCACCACCGACCGAAGATCATCATCGCGGGTACAGGTGTGGCTGGACTCGAGGCGCTGCTCGCGCTGCGCGCGCTGCTCGGCGGCACCGTCGAGATCGAGTTGCTGGCGGCCGAACCGGAATTCAACTACCGCCCGATCGCGGTGGCCGAGCCGTTCGGCCTCGGCGAGGTCCGACAGATCGAGCTTGCGAGAATCGCTTCCGATCACGGTGCACACCTCCGTCATGCGGCTCTCGAAGCAGTCGATGCAGGTGCGTCCGTGGTGCGGACTGATCGTGGTGAGGAACTGTCCTACGACTTTCTGGTTGTGGCGACCGGCGCGCGTCAATGGGCAGCGCTCGACGGTGCGCTGACGTTCGGCGGCAGCGATGATCGCGATGCACTCGAGGACCTGATGAGGCGTGTCGCTGCCGGCGAGGTGCGTCGGCTGATCTTCGCGGCGCCGACCGAAGTGGCCTGGCTGCTCCCCCTCTATGAGCTTGCGCTGTTCACCGCCGCGTGGGCCAACCAACGGGAGATCGGCGGTCTCACGTTGTCGCTCCTGACCAACGAGTCGCAGCCGTTGGAAGCCTTCGGGAGCACCGCCTCGGAGACGCTCACGCGATTGCTTGCCGACGCCTCGGTGAAGCTGTTGACCGGCCGAAGCGCGAAGCAGTTCGACGGCAGCCATCTGATTCTGCAAGGGGGCCGGAAGCTGGCCGCGGATGCCGTCGTCGCGCTGCCGGCACTCGCCGGACCCGCGGTCAAAGGACTTCCCCAGGACGCGCACGGATTCATCCCGACCGATCGGCATGGCTCTGTGCCGGGCCTGACGGGGGTCTATGCGGCCGGCGATGGTGTCGCGTTTCCGATCAAGCAGGGCGGGTTGGCGGCGCAGCAAGCCGACGCAGTGGCCGCTGCGATCGCGGCAACCCTTGGGGCGATCGATCGTGCCCAACCGTTCACGCCGGTGTTGCGCGGGATGCTGCTAACGGGCGCCGAGCCTCGGTATCTGCGCGCCGGCACGAACGGCGAGCAGGCCTCCGAAGTGTCATTTGCCCCACTGTGGTGGCCGCCTGGGAAGATCGCCGGGCGATACCTCGCCCCCTATCTGGCCCATCCCGGGGATCCGTCGCTAACTCGATCCCCGCTGGTCGATCGCCCAGGACCGGGCGAGACTGAGACAGCGGACGAGGCACGCGCCGAGGAACGCGAAGCGGTCGAATTGTTGCTTGAGATGGCGGATGCCAACGCCCGCAGAGGCTCGTTTGAATTCGCGGTGACGTGCCTGGACGCGGCGGAGGACGTCGGCGGTCCGCTGCCCGCCGAGCGCCAGGCGGACCGCCATTCGTGGTCCAGCCACCGGTCCCGCCGGGCAGGTATCCGTAGTAAGTCCAACCCTGGATCGGGAGCATCCGCGGATGTATGACGGTGTGATCGATGCCACACTAATCAAGAACGCGCTCGGTCCGTCTCGGTGCGTAGCGGTAACGACGTTGCCGGGGCGGTAGATGGAGGGTGATTGTGCCGCGCGGCGCGCCTGCCCGACGAGCTCTTTCGGGCAGGCGCGTCGGCGTGAACCGGGAGCGATGCGCCGCCAGCTGACGCGGCGACAATGCAAGGAGCGCACCATGAAAACCGCCGAATCGGGGGCCCCGCGCCCGCGGATGGGGGTACGGCACTGATGCTGGTCGTCGCTGCACTTGGTGGGAACGCGCTGCTTCGTCGCGGCGAGAAGGCCGATGCCGAGACACAACGTCGCAACGTCGCGATCGCGGTCGACGCGCTGGCCGAGGTCGCGGAGGAGCACCAACTAGTTGTGACCCATGGCAACGGACCGCAGGTCGGGCTGCTCGCGCTCCAGGCCGAGGCCTACACCGACGTGCAGCCCTACCCGCTCGACGTCCTCGGGGCCGAGTCCGAGGGGATGATCGGATATCTGCTCGAGCAGGGTCTTGAAAACCGAATTGCCGGCGCCCGCGTTGCGACGCTGCTGACCCAGGTCGTGGTCGATCCGGATGACCCCGCGTTCGGGAAGCCGACGAAGCCGGTGGGCCCGGTGTACGAGCGAGCGGAAGCTGAGCGACTGGCTCGTGAGCGCGGGTGGAGCATCGCTCCCGACGGCGCCGGATGGCGCCGGGTGGTGCCGTCGCCCGAGCCGTTGAGGATCATCGAAATGGAGGCGATCAGCACGCTGATCGCAGCCGACATGATCGTCGTCTGCGTCGGCGGCGGCGGGGTGCCGGTGATCGTTGACGGCCACGGCCGGCTGCGCGGCGTCGAAGCGGTGATCGACAAGGATCTGGCGGCGACGCTGCTCGCACGTCAGCTCGGAGCCGACGCGCTGCTGCTGCTCACCGACGTATCGGCGATCCAGGCGGATTGGGGAAGGCCAACGGAGCGGCCGATCGCCACGATAGCCGCAAGCGAGCTTGCAAAGCTTGAACTTGCCGGCGGCTCAATGGGTCCAAAGGCGAAGGCTGCCTCCCGGTTCGTGACAGATACCGGAGGGCTCGCCGTGATCGGCGCGCTGGCCGACGCGGGATCGATGTTGAGCGGCGCAACCGGTACCCGGGTAGTCCCCGACGAACCGGTACCCGGGTAGTCGCCGACATCGTTGCGCGGTCGCGGATCAGCCCTTGCGTCGCCCGTCCGTCGAGCGTTTCCGCGCGTTCCCCCAGAAACGCGGTGATGAATCGCGACAGGGAATGAATCCGCTCGCGCTCGGCGTGCAGTTCCGCCACCTCGAGCAGCTCGGTGACGTTGTGCATAACCTCGAGCTCGATCTCGTGCGCGCCGCCGTGCGGTTCGTCCGTCGGGATGCACCGCGCGTGAAACCCTGCGAGCAGTCCTCCGACGGCCCGTACCTGCTCCCGTGTCAGCTCGCCCCGGGAAAGCGCGCCGGCGAGCGTCTGTCGCTCGTCGTAGCGGCGCATCTCGACCACGTAGTCGATCGCACGTGGATCATCCTCGTCCACCAGCTCGAGGCCGCCATCGGCGACAGCGACCCCGCGCACGCCCAGATAGATCTCCGGCGGGAGCCGGCGGTTGATGCGGACCTCCTCGCCACACATCGCTCGCCGCCGCGCAGGCGTGCCGTAGTCGAGGAACGGCAGCACGATTTCCTTCTTCAGCTTGAAGGCACGCGGGCGCCGGCGAGGAACACGAGCGAGATATGGGTCTCGCGCAAGTCGACGCGCTCAGACGTGAGACGCTCGAGCGAGGCTCGGAGCACTGCAGGATCGAGCTTGGCCACGAGAAGCTGTGAGAGTATCCGCGTGTGAGCGGGCTGGACGACGTCGATCTCTCGCTGAAGGTCTCGCGGGCCGACGGGATCGCACAGCTCGAGGAGCTCCAGCGGCGGCTGCTGGCGCTGCGGCTGCAGGCGGCGGGTCTACTCGGAGATCGGCGGTTGGGCCCGCCGCTGTGCATCGTGTTCGAGGGCTGGGATGCTGCCGGCAAGGGCGGCGCGATCCGGCGCTTGACCGGCCCGCTGGATCCGCGGCACGTGCGGGTCGAGCAGTTCGCCGCACCGAGCGAGCGCGAGAAGCGCCATCATTTTCTGTGGCGATTCTGGCCGGTGCTTCCCGGTTGGGGCGGCATGGTCGTGCTCGATCGATCCTGGTATGGACGGGTGTTGGTCGAGCGGGTGGAGGGTTACGCGATGGAGGCCGAGTGGCGCCGTGCCTACGACGAGATCGTCGCGTTTGAACGGACCCTGTCGGGAGAAGGGATGGTGCTCGTCAAGTGCTGGATGCACATCTCCGAGGCCGAACAGCTGCGGCGCTACCGCGCCCGAGAACGCGATCCGCTCAAGCGCTGGAAGCTGACCGACGAGGACTGGCGCAACCTCGCGCACCGTGCCTCGTACGAGCGTGCGGTCGAGGACATGCTGCAGTTCACCGATCACGAGCGCGCGCCTTGGTACCTGATCGCGGCCGAGAACAAGTCGTACGCGCGGGTCGCGGTGCTCAGCGCGGTGATCGGAGCGCTCGAGCAGGGTCTGCGCGTGGCGGGACAGGACCCGCTCGACGTCGAGGCTTCGCTGTAGCGCTACGCCGCCTGATGGGGCACGTGGCGCGGCTCGGTCACGAGGCGCTCGTCGAACGCGAACCCGGTCTCGAGGGCGCGGCGGATCGGACAAGTCTTTGCGACCCGACGCAGACGCTCGACTTGCGCGGGCGCGAGGGAGTCCGGCAAGTGGACGTCGATCTGCAGGCGTCGCGGCACCGCCTCATTGTCGTAGTCGACGTCGACCGCGATCCCTTCAAAATCCCAGCCCTTGGTCCGGGCGTACATCGCGAGCGTTGTCGCCACACACGACGCGACCGCCGCCGGCAGAAGCTCGTGCGGTGCCGGCCCCTCATTGGTTCCCCCGAGCCGCACCGGCTCGTCGGTCACAAGCGCGTGCCGGCCGTTGACGTCAACGTCCGAACGCAGACTGCCTCTGACCATTTTCGACGTGGCCTTCATGCTCACAGACCGAGGCTAGGTGCCCGCGCGGGTGCGCAAATCCGGGTTGCGCACCCGTTCTGATCCGTAAAACGTCGCAGTCGCGGCCATCCCGAGAGCGCAATACGTAAAAATCGCCGATGCGGTGTCTGCCGAAATTCCCGACAGTTCGCCCATGAGCGTCAGCCCGACGTATCCGCATGAGCGCGAGGCCGACGTCGTCCTGCGGGACGGCTCGACCGTGCACGTCCGCCCCGTCCGGGTGGACGACGACGTACAGATCCGTGAGTTCCTCAAGGCCCTGTCCGTGGAATCGATCGGATTTCGCTTCTTCGGTGCCCCGGATCTCGAGTGGGTCACCCACTGGTCCGTCGACGTGGATTACGCGGATCGCTTCGCGCTCGTGGTGGTGAGCGGCTCGCCGTCGGCGATCATCGCCCATGCCGCGTATATCCGAACCGGTCCCGATAAAGCCGAGGTGGCGTTCCTGGTGTCCGACGCCTGGCATGGGCACGGGATCGCGACGATCCTGCTCGCCCACCTCGCGGCGATCGCCGAGTTGCATGGGATTACGACGTTCACAGCTGAGGTGCTGCCGCACAACCACAAGATGATTGAGGTCTTCCGGGAAAGTGGATTCCCGGTCGACATGCGCTCGACGCCTGATGCGATCGCGATCGAACTGCCGACATCGCTATCTGAACAGGCACGCGAGCGCTTTGAGGAACGCGAGCGGAGCGCCGCGGTTGCAGCCGTACGCAGCTTCCTCGAGCCACACTCGGTCGCAGTGATCGGGGCCTCGCGCCGGCGGGGGACGATCGGAGCGGCGATTCTGCGCAACGTTCTCGCATCCGAATTCGAAGGGGTCGTCTACGCCGTCAATCCGCGGGCTGACGTGATCCAGTCGCTTCCTGCCTACCCATCCGTCGGAGACGTTCCCGGTCAGGTCGAGCTCGCGGTGGTGGTCGTCCCCGCGGAGTACGTGGTCGGCGTCGCACGCGAGTGCGCCTCGGCCGGGGTTCGTGCACTGCTCGTGATCTCTGCCGGTTTCGGCGAGGCGGGCTCCGAGGGCGTGCAGCGGCAACGTGAGTTGGTCGAAGTCTGCCGCAACGCCGGCATCCGCCTGATTGGGCCGAACTGCCTCGGTGTCCTCAACACCAGCTCGGAGGTCCGACTGAACGCGACCTTCGCCCCGCACCCCGCCGCGCCCGGACCGGTCGGGTTCCTGTCGCAGAGCGGAGGTCTGGGAATCGCGATCATCGAAGCCGCCGGGCGGCTCGGGATCGGCCTCTCGTCATTCGTGTCGGTCGGCAACAAGGCCGACTTGTCGGGCAACGACTTCCTGCAGTATTGGGAGCAGGATGAGGGGACCGACGTCGCACTGCTGTACCTCGAGTCTTTCGGCAACGCCCGCAAGTTCGCCCGAGTCGCGCCGCGAGTTGCTCGCAAGAAGCCGATTCTGGCGGTGAAGAGCGGCCGCTCCGCGGCCGGGGCACGAGCGACCTCATCACATACCGGAGCGCTGTTGTCCGCCTCGGACGTGACCATCGACGCGCTGTTCGAGCAGGCGGGGGTGATCCGGACCGATACGCTCCACGAGCTGTTCGACGTCGCCGTGCTGCTGACCAAGCAACCAGTGCCGCGCGGCGATCGCGTTGCCATCGTGACCAACGCCGGAGGCCCAGGGATCATGTGCGCGGACGCGTGCCAGGCCTACGGCGTCGAGGTGCCGGAGCTGCCGCAGGAAGTACAGGCACGGCTGGCCGAGTTCCTGCCCGCGACCGCGTCCTTTGGCAACCCGATCGACATGATCGCGTCGGCCTCGGCCGATGACTTTCGCCGCACAATCGAGCTGCTGGTGCAAGCGGATGCGTGCGACGCGATCCTAGTGCTGTTCGTGCCGCCGCTCGTCACCCAGGCTCCCGACGTCGCGCGTGCAGTCCGCGAAGCGGCGCAAACGTCCACAGAGGTCACGATCGCATCGGTGTTCATGACAAGCGAGGGGCCGCCGGCTGAGCTGAGCTCGGACGGCGTACAGATCCCGGCGTTTGAATTCCCGGAGGACGCGGCCCGGGCCGTGGCGCTGGCCGCGCGACACGGGCGCTGGCGGACTCGTCCCAGCGGTCGGTTCCCTAAATTTGCCGACATGCGCCCGGAGGAGGCCGCCGCGATCATCAGCACCGAGCTTGCATCCGGATCGGATTGGCTCTCGCCGGCGAGCGTCGCGGAGCTGCTGAAGTGCTACGGGATCCCGCTCGTGTCCACGCAGGTCGTGCGCGGCGTCGAGGAGGCAGTGCAGGCGGCCGCGGAGCTCGGCGGCCCGGTGGCGCTGAAGGCGACGGCCACCGGCCTCGTTCACAAGAGCGATGCCGGCGGCGTACTGCTCGGTCTCGATGACTCCGACGCCGTCCGCAACGCGGCATTACACATCAAGGCGGCCGTTGAGCGCGCCGGTCACGACGCTTGACGGGCTCGTGGTGCAGCCGATGGTGCCGGAGGGAGTGGAGCTGATCGTCGGGGTGGTCAACGACCGCAGCTTCGGCCCGGTGCTGGCGTGCGGCGCCGGGGGGACCACTGCCGAGCTGATCAAAGACGTTGCGGTGAGGATCACGCCGGTGACCGACCTCGACGCCCGCGAGATGGTCCGCTCGCTGCAAACGTTCCCGATGCTTGACGGCTACCGCGGCGTCCCGCGCTGCGACATCGCAGCGATCGAGGACGTGCTGTTGCGCGTCAGCGCGATGGTCGACGGACATCCTGAGATCTCCGAGCTCGATCTCAATCCACTGGTCGCATCCCCAGACGGAGCGACGATCGTGGACGCCCGCGTCCGCTTGGAGACGGCGCCGCCCGTCGCGCCGATGCCGTCGCTGCGGGCTTAATAGCCCACTTAGCCGGAGCCTGTTGCAGATCGCGGCGAATTACTGAGCAGCGCACGCGATTACTCACGATTACAGGAGCGCCCGGGCGTCGTAGCTTCGTTCCATGGATAGGTTGACGGCGCTCGACGCCACCTTCCTGGAGCTCGAGGAGCTCGACGAAGGTGCGCTGATGAGCATAGGTGGGGTGATGGTGTTCGACCCGTTGCCGTGCGGCGGCGCGCCGGCGGTCGAGGACCTGCGGGCGAGTTTGGCCGCAAGGCTTGGTGAAATCCCGCGCTACACACAGCGGCTGTCGTCGACGCGCACGGGATTCTGGTCGTGGCCGCACTGGGAGTCCGACGAGCGCTTCGAGATCGCGAACCATGTCTCGCACATCGCACTGCCGGCGCCGGGAGATAGACGGCCAGCTGTGTGACTGGACGGCCGGCTTCTTCTCGCATCGGCTCGACCGCACCCGCCCACTGTGGGAGATGGTGCTGATCGAGGGGCTCGAGCACGGCCGCTGGGCGATCGGCCAGAAGATCCATCATTGCCTGGTCGACGGCGTCGGCTCGGTCGACATTGTCGACCTGCTGCTCGATGCTGAGCGCAACCCGGAGGCGCCCCCGGCGACGAGCGCTTCCAACGGCGGGTCCTCGCCGGGCCGATCCGGGGTGCCAGGAGCTCCCGAGGCCGTGATCCAGGCCACCCACGCCGGAGCGCGCGCGGCGTCCGCCGGGGTGCATGCGGCGCGGCACCCGCGGGAGGCGTTCGATCGATCGCGTGCGCTGGCGGAATTGATCGTTCGCGATGAGTTGATTGGTGCTCCGCACACCTCGCTCAACGTGCCAATCGGCCAGGCGCGCCGCTACGCGGTCGTGCGGGTCCCGCTCGCGGAGCTGAAGGCGATGCGCCGCGAGCTCGGCGGTTCGGTCAACGACGTGATCCTTGCCGTCTGCAGCAGCGCGTTGCGGCGGTTGCTCACCGAACGGGGCGAGAGGCTTCCGTCGGGTGGGTTGCGCGCGATGGTCCCGATGAGCCTCCGCGACGGCTCGGGGCAGGTGTCGCTCGGCAACCGAGTCTCTTCGCTGTTCGTCGTGCTGCCCGTGCACGAACCTGATCCCCATCGGCGCCTGCGACAGATCGTGATCGAGACCAAGCGCTTGAAGCACTCCGGTGCCGCCGCCGGAGCGACGACGCTCGTCGACCTGGCGGACCTCGCACCACCGGTTGCGGTGCGGGCCGCGCTGGCGCGCACCGAGTTCGCGCGCCGCCTGTTCAACGTCACGATCACCAACGTCCCGGGCCCGGAGCGACCCCTCTACGCACTCGGCTCGCAGCTACGTGAGGTGCACCCATTTGTTCCGCTCGCGGCCGAGCATGCGGTCGGGATCGCGATCTTCTCCTACAACGGCATGGTCACGCTAGGGATCAGCGCCGACTGTGAATCAACGCCTGACCTCGACGTTCTCGCGTACGGGATCGAGGCAGGGCTCGAGGAGCTCCGTGCACTGGTGCCGGAGCTCGAAAAAACCCCCGAGGAAATGAGGTATTGATGTCGGTACGTGTAGCAATCAATGGGTTTGGCCGAGTTGGGCGGAGCGTGTTCCGAGCAGCGCACGAGAACGGCGCGGATATCGAGATCGTCGCGGTCAACGACCTCGTGGAGGCCAAGACACTCGCGCATCTGCTCAAGTACGACTCCGTGTTCGGGCGCTTTCGGGCCGATGTCGCGCTCGACAACGGCGGGTTCACGATCAACGGATCTGAGGTCCGCGCGCTGGCCGAGACCGATCCGCTGGCCCTGCCGTGGAAGGAACTGGGAGTTGACGTCGTGATCGAGTCGACAGGCAGGCTGCGGACACGCGCAGCGGCCGCGCAGCATCTGGAGGCCGGCGCACGCAAGGTCATCATCTCGGCCCCCGCCAAAGGCGCGGAGCCGCCGGATGCCACGCTTGTGCTCGGCGTGAACTTCGATGAGGTCTATGACTTCGAAAAGCACCACGTCGTCTCCAACGCCTCGTGCACGACCAATTGCCTGGCGCCGGTTGCCAAGGTCCTCCACGAGACGGTCGGGATTCGGCACGGGCTGATGACGACCGTCCACGCGTACACATCCGATCAGAACCTGCTCGACGGGCCGCACAGCGACCTGCGCCGGGCACGCTCCGCGGCGATCAACATCATCCCGACGTCGACCGGGGCGGCGAAGGCGCTGGGGCTCGTGATTCCCGAGCTGGCCGGCCGGCTGAACGGTTTCGCCGTCCGCGTGCCGATGCCGACCGGGTCGCTGGTCGACCTCACGATCGAGACCGACCGCGCGACGAGCAAGGAGGAGATCAACGAGGCGTTCGCGAGCGTCGCTGATCAGGGCGCGCTGCACGGCATCCTCGCCTACACCGAGGATCCGATCGTTTCCTCGGACATCGTCAAGTCCTCGTACTCGTCGATCTTCGACGCGGCGTTGACAACGGTGATCGACGGGACGCAGGTCAAGGTCGTGTCCTGGTACGACAACGAGTGGGGCTACTCGAGCAGGCTCGTCGAGCTTGCTGAGCGTGTGGCAGCCCCGGTGCCATCCGCGGCATAGCTCAAATCACGTTACAGGCCCCCAAGCGGCGGCGCCGGCGGACGGATCCGCCGGCACCGTGGCTTGCACACGGGCCTGTGCGCCGAGATAATCACCGGCCATGGGGGTTCCACGGATCGGGCTCCGCAGGCATCTCGCGGCGGCTGGCGCGCTGATCGTGGCACTGCTGGCCGCCCCGGCTGCGCAGGCGCTGTCGGCGCCCGAAGTGTTCCTCCAGGAGATGGACCCGAGCAACCAGCCGATCGGCAACTGGATCCCGATGTCGGGCGCGAGCATGCGTTCGGTCAACCGCTGGCAGATTGGCGTGCGGATCCAGGACACCGGTCAGCCTGGAAACACGCAACGGATCAACGTTGTCGTCAACTCGGTCCCGAGCGGCTCGCCGACTCAGCCGGATGTCTATTCCAACATCTGTCCTGAGGTCACGGGAACGGCGGACCAGATCGTGCCGGCCAGCCAGAATGGCCCAGAGGACATCCGCTATCAGGGCGACGGCACGTACTCGATCTCGGTCACGGCCACCCCAGCAGCGAACGGCGACATCGGCACCAACTGTCGCTCCGGCCCGACGACCACCGGGACGTTCACCGCGTCGGCTCCGACAACGATCCAGTTCGTCGGGCACATGGTGACCTCGGATCCGAACCCGCGCGACCCGTTCGGCGGGATCAAGGTGTTCCCGGCGTTCGGCGCGGGCGGCACTGACATCATCTGCGCGCGCGACCCGCGTCCAGCCCCGGATGGCACGCTCACGGGCGGCCTCATCGTCCAACAGGGCGGCAACGGCTACGAAACACCGAGCTGGACGATGCACGCCGGCAACCTGTTCGAGCAGCCCGGCAGCTACGCATGCGTGGCCCGCAGCGTCGGGGGCGGCGAGCAGCCGGGCCCGTGGAGCGCGCCGACGCCGACTGAGGACGTCCAGACCGGCTTTTACCCACAGCCGAGAACCTGGCGTCTGTTCAACTCCCGCGGGCCGGTGTTCAAGCTGACCGGCCGCATCAGCTCGCCGCTCAGCGCCGGGGGCAGCCTGAGCGTCGTGATCAAGCGCACGGACAAGCGCGTGCGGGTGGTGCGGCTACGGGCACGCGTCGGCGCCCGGGGCGCCGTCTCGCTGAGATTCCGGCTGCCGCCTTCAACCTCCATCGCATACCCGCCGCAATTCCTGATGAGCTTCTCGTTCGGAGGCACGCGGTGGGTCGCCGCGCGCCCGTTGTTCGGCGTGTTCGGCCTCAGCCTGCTGCCGCAGCAGGTCGGGAATCAGCTTCAGTTCGTGGGGAGCTGCCATCCCCTAAGTTGCTGACTGCTCGGGTCGCCCGGCGTTCCAGAGTAATACTCCGGAGTGATACGACGGAATCGTGCTTGCCCACGGCCACGCGGATGCCGACCTGGTTGCCGCCACTGAGTCTGAATACGCCAAGAAAGGAGCAGTCCAATGAGCTATGAAACGGTGATCTGGGAGCAGTCCGGAGGCGTCGGGCGGCTGACCCTGAACCGCCCCAGCACGCTCAACGCATGGACCGCAGAGTTCGGGCGAGAGCTCAGGCAGGTGATCGAGGGTGAAGCCGCCGAGGACTCGGTGCGCGCCGTGCTGATCACCGGCGCGGGCCGGGGATTCTCCTCCGGCGCGGACCTCAAGGCCGGGTTCGACGCCGCCGAGGATGGGATGCCCGACATCCGCAAGGAGCTCCACGGGATCTACCACCCCGTGATTGCCGGCGTCCGACGGCTCCCGAAGCCGGTGGTCGCCGCGGTTCATGGCGCGGCCGTCGGAATCGGTTGCTCGCTGGCGCTCGCGTGCGACCTGATCCTCGCGGCCGAGTCGGCGTTCTTTGGGCTTGCGTTCGTGAACATCGGGTTGATGCCGGACGGCGGCTCGACCGCGTTCGTCCCGCCTGCTGTCGGTAAGGCGAGGGCGTTCCAGATGGCGCTGCTCGGCGAGCGCGTGCCCGCTCCGCAAGCACTCGACTGGGGCCTGGTCAATTGGGTCCATCCGGACGACCAGTTGCAAGCCGAGGCGGACGCGCTGGTGCAGCGGCTGGCGGCAGGCCCAACGCGATCCTACGCAGGCTCAAAGGAAGCGCTGAATCACTTCATCTACGGGGATCTCGACGCGCAGTTGCATCTCGAAGGCGAGCTTCAGCACCGCCTCGGGCGCACGAAGGATTTCCTCGAGGGAACGATGGCGTTCGTCGAGAAGCGGGCGCCGGCGTTCAGCGGCGCCTGAGAGCTTCTCAGTTACGCGTGGCGCAGCGTGACCATCTGGCCGCTATCGGCTGACTGGTACAGCGCCTCGATCGTCCGGGCCTGGCAGATCGCGTCCTCGCGGCCGAGCAGCGGCGCGCCGTCCCCGCGGATCGCGGCGGACAGGTTCTCGGCTTCCAGCCGGTAGGAGTCGACCGCATCGAGCTCGATCCGCTCGACGCCGTCGTCGCGACGCAGCTCGATCACGGGCTTGCGGCAGTGCCAGGGATCGTCGAGGAACAGCGCTCCGGCGTCACCCACCACCTCGAGCTCGTCGCGGTTGGCAAGCGCAAGCCCGGCGTCGAAGTGGGCCAGCAGATCGCCTTTGAAGCGCATCGTCGCGGCGAATGCGACATCGACACCGTCGCCGCCGAGCGACTGCTCGGCGCTGACGCGCTCGGGCTCGCCGGCGAGCAGCCGGGCTCCACTGACGCAATAGCAACCGACGTCCATCAGCGCACCGCCGTCCAGGCCGCCGGCGAGGCGCACGTTCGCTGGGTCGCCTGCGACGAAGCTGAACGCGCCGCGGATCATCCGCACGCGTCCGACGGCGCCGTCGTCGACCAGTTCCTTCAGGCGCTTGGTCTGAGGATTGTGGCGATACATGAACGCCTCCATCAGCAGCCTGCCCTCACGCTCGGCGACGTCGAACGCTCGCTGCACCTCTGTCACGTGCCGGCTCAGCGGCTTCTCGCAGAGGACGTGCTTGCCGGCCTCCAGCGCTCGCACGGCCCACTCGACGTGCAGCGAGTTCGGCAGCGAGATGTAGACAACCTCGACATCGGGGTCGGCGAGCAACGAGTCATAGCCGCCATATGCCCGCTCGATGTCGTACGCGCGCGCGTACTGTTCCGCACTTGCCTGCTCGCGGCTTGCAACAGCAAGAATCTCGACCACGCTCGATTGACGTACGCCCGCCAGGAACAGCCGGTTGATCGCGGCTGTCGAGATGATTCCCCATTTGACCGGCACACCCTGGACACTAGAGAACCTTGGCTGACCATGTCACCGCGTTTGCTCCCGGCCGTGTCAACCTGATCGGTGAGCACACCGATTACAACAACGGGCTCGCGCTTCCGTTCGCGATCAGCGAGGGCGTCAGGGTTCGGGCCGACGTGCTGGGAGAGCGCCGGATCGAAGCGGTAGCTGCTGACCTGCCCGAACGCGACGAGTTCGACCTCGACGGCGTCGCCCGGGCAGACGGCTGGCGCGGGTTTGTCCGTGGCGCCGTCGCCGAGTTGCAGCAGATCGGGATCCGGGTTCCGGGGGCACACTTGGAGATCAGCGGCAACGTGCCGCAGGGCGCCGGATTGTCTTCCTCGGCGGCGCTCGAGGTCGCGCTGACGCTTGCGTTGATCGGGCTAGCCGGCGCCGAGGAGCCGGATCGCGTGGAGCTCGCCCAACTCTGCTCACGGATCGAGAACGACTGGGTCGGTGCCCAGACCGGCCTGCTCGACCAGCTCGCGTCGCTGTTCGGTCAACGCGACTGCGCGCTGCGGATCGACTTCCGCGCGATCAGTGTCGAGCCCGTTGCACTGGAGCTGGGCGGCTACCGGCTGGTTACGCTCGACTCCGGCGAGAGCCACGCCAATGCGGCCTCCGGCTACAACCAGCGGCGTGCCGAGTGCGCGGCCGCGTGTGCGGAGCTGGGCATTACCAGCCTTCGGGACGCCACAATCGAGATGGCTGATCGCCTGCAGCCGCCGTTATCGCTCCGTGCCCGTCATGTGATTACCGAGAACGCGCGCGTTGAGGCGGCGGTGGCAGCGCTGGCGAGCGGCGACATGGAGTCGGTGGGCCGGCAACTCGATGCCTCGCATGCCAGCCTTCGCGACTGCTATGAGATCTCGACGCCTGCGGTCGAGGCCGCGGTCTGCCGCCTGCGCGGAGCCGGGGCCGCCGGGGCGCGCATTCTCGGCGGCGGCTTCGGCGGCCACGTGCTCGGGTTGATGCCGCCTGAGGCGGGCGTGCCGCAGGGCGCGATCGCGGTTCGCCCCGGCCCGGGCGCCCATCTCGTAGCCAGTTCTTGACCACCCTCAGGGTTCCCCGTGGGGCCCTGAGTGTTGCGAAAGGTGCCACTAAGTGCCGAACTCCTCGGGTCAAACTATGGGTCGAGCTCCAGAGGCGACGATAGGAGTCCTGAACGCGTATGAGCAGGCAACACCTATGGATCCTGATCGTGGCCGCGACAGCGGCGGTCGGCTTCCCCGTGATCGTCACACTCGGCGCCTCCGATTCCGGTTCGCCCGCACAGACGCTCCAGACGTTTCTGCGCGCGGCGGCGGCGGGGGACGCGCGGACCGCATGCGCGCAGCTCTCCGCGACCGCCAAGGCAGAGATGGTTCAGGGCGCTTCCTGCGAGCAGGGGATCACGAACGGTGCCGGGTTCTACGGATCGATCATCGGACAGCTGCGCGTCAGCGACCTGCGGACGAGGGGCGACACCGCGACCGCGACCACGAACCTCAGCGGGCGGCCGACCGCGACCGTCGCGCTGAAGAAGACGGGTGACAAGTGGCTGATCGTGCAGGAGCATCGAGTGGCGGCAGCGGCCACCGCGGGAGCCTCCTCGTCCGGCCCGTCGCAGGCACGCGTGGAGAGCGTCGCCTCGTGCCTGGACAAGTCGTCAGGCGCCGTGGAGGACGCGGGCCTCAACAGCACCGGCGGCGTGTCCCACGTCGCCCTGTCGGTGGACGTCGGCGGGTACTCGGCGGCCGAAGTCGACGTCTTCGCAACCGCACTGGCAGCGGTTTCGGGTTATCGAGGGATCAAGACGTACAACCGCACGCTCACGACCAATCTCGCGGGCGGGTCCGTGATCGTCTACGTGAGGACGATCGCACCGGCGCAGCAGCGCCGAATCGAAGCGTGCGGATAACCACCCGGCGATGGGATCCGTGGTTTCCCGAGGCGTGGTGTGGGAACCTCCGGATGCCTCCTGCCCGATCGGCGGGCATTGTGTAGGTCAGTGGAACGCATGTTCGGATCCGATGGCCTGCCGCATGTGGTGATCGCCGGCGGCGGGTTTGCCGGCGTCGAGACACTGCTGGCGTTGCGCGCCCTGGCCGGCGATAACGTGCGGGTGACGCTGGTCTCGCCCGAATTGGAGTTTGCTTATCGCCCAGCCGCGACGCTGGAGGCGTTTGAGCAGAGCGCGCCGCGGATCTACGACCTGCGGGCGATCGCGGCCGACCTCGGAGCCACATTCCACAAGGCCCGGCTCGAGTCCGTCGGCAGCGAGGCACAGTACATCCGGCTCTCGTCCGGGAGCCGGTTGGGCTACGACGCACTCGTGATCGCGCTCGGGGCACGCGCCGCCGCCACGATCTCGGGGGCGCTGATGTTCCGCGATCAGCGTGACGTCCCACTGTTCCAAGGGCTGCTGCGCGACGTTACGGCGGGGACCGTGCGTCGGCTCGTGTTTGCCCTGCCGGTCGGCTGCTCGTGGCCGGTCCCCCTCTACGAGCTTGCGCTGCTATCGGCCGACCATGCAGCCTCGGCGCGGGTCGAGACGAAGATCACGGTCGTCAGTCCGGAACAAGGCCCGCTCGGGGTCTTCGGCGCGGAGCCCTCGCGTCTGGTCGGGGAACTGCTCGCCGAGCGTGGGGTGACGTTCATCGGCAATGCCGCCGCTCGTGCGGTGCTCAGGGACGGATCGCTTGCGCTGGGCTCGGGCGAGGTAGTGCAAGCCGACCGGGTGGTCGCCGGACCGCAGCTCCGGGGCCAGTGGATCACCGGCGTGCCTGCGAGCTGGTGGGGATTCGTGCCGGTCGACGGCGCCGGGAAGGTCGAGAACCTCCCAGACGTGTATGCCGCCGGCGATGTCACGACGTTTCCGATCAAGCAGGCCGGGCTCGCCACTCAGCAGGCGGATCTGATCGCGCACGCGATCGCGGAGCGGGCCGGCGCTGAGCTGAGTAAACCGCGGCTGCGACGGGTGCTTCAGGCTCGGCTGATCGGTGGCCCGCAGCCGCTGTTTCTCCGCGCCGAACTCGACCAATACGGTCGGGCGACGATGGCGACGCTCGTCCGCGTCGCCACGGAGGATCCGGGCAGTTACGGCAAGGTCTTCGCGCGATACCTGACGCCGTACCTCGAGCTGCACCGTCCGCTCGCCGAGCGCGTGACGGCATAGTCGCTTGTCCGCGGGCAGGGCCGGTCGCGTATCGTGGCCTGGCAGATGGGAATTGGGGATAGAGGGGAGTTTCAGAGCGAGGCGGTGGAGCTCACGGCCTCCGGGATCGGCATGGATGAGGTTGTGGCGGTCGCCCGTGCGGGCGTCCCGGTGGCTCTCGGCGTGCACGCACGCATCGCGATGCAGCGCGGCGCTGATGTCGTCGCCGCGCTGGCGGAATCCGAGCAACCTGCATACGGCGTGTCAACTGGCTTTGGTTCGCTCGCGGCAGTGCGGATCCCCGCCGAGCGGCGTCAGGAGCTCCAGCGCGCGCTGATCCGCTCGCACGCGGCGGGCATGGGACCGCCGGTACAGCGCGAGGTCGTGCGGGCGATGATGCTCCTGCGGGCGCGCTCGCTCGCGATGGGGTACTCAGGCGCACGGCCGCTGCTGGCCGAGACGATCCTCGCGCTGCTGAACGCGGGACTCACGCCCGTTGTGCCCGAGCACGGCTCACTCGGGGCGAGCGGTGACCTCGCCCCGCTCGCGCACTGCGCGCTGGCGCTGATCGGAGAGGGCGAGGTGGTGCAGGCCAACGGGGTGCGGCGCCCGTCCGAGCAGGCGCTTGCCGATGCCGGGATCGAACCGGTGCAGCTGACCGCCAAGGAGGGCCTTGCGCTGATCAACGGCACCGACGGAATGCTCGGGATGCTGGTGCTGGCGAGCACCGACCTCGCGCGGCTGTTGCGCGTTGCCGACATCACCGCCGCGATGTCCGTCGAGGCACTGTTGGGGACCGATCGCGCGTACGCGGAGGACCTGGTCGCTCTGCGACCACACCCCGGTCAGACCACAAGTGCGGCCAATCTGAGGACACTGCTTGCCGCCTCGGAGATCGTCGCAAGCCACCGACACGGAGATCCACGGGTCCAGGACGCGTACTCGCTGCGGTGCGCCCCACAGGTGGCCGGGGCAGCACGCGACACGCTGGCGCACGCGTGCCAGGTCGCCGGCGTCGAGCTGCGATCCGCGATCGACAATCCGATGGTCCTGCCGGACGGCCGGGTGCAGTCATGTGGCAACTTCCACGGCGCGCCGCTGGCGCTTGCCTGCGACTTTCTGGCGATCGCTGCCGCCGACGTCGGCGCGATCGCTGAGCGGCGCACCGATCGCCTGCTCGACTCGACCCGCTCGCACGGCTTGCCCCCGTTCCTGGCAGAGGACCCCGGCGTCAACTCCGGGCTGATGCTCGCCCACTACGCGCAGGCCGCGATGGTCGCCGACAACCGCCGGCTGGCGGCGCCGGCGGGTGTCGACTCGTTACCGACAAGCGCGATGCAAGAGGATCATGTGTCGATGGGGTGGAGCGCGGCGCGCAAACTCCGTGAGTCGCTGGCGAACCTGGGGAGGATCCTCGCGGTCGAGTTGGTGTGCGCCGCGCGCGGGCTGGACCTGCGCGCGCCGCTGAGGCCCGCGCCGGGCACTGCGGCGGCGCTCGGAGCACTGCGAGAGCACGTCCCGGGACCGGGGCCCGACCGCTTCCTCGCGCCCGAGCTGGCCGCGGCCGAAGAGCTCGTCGGCTCCGGCGCCATCGTCGCGGCCGTCGAGGCGCAGATCGGAGCGCTGATGTGAGACCGGTACATGCTCCACGAGGGCCCGAGATCTCATGCCGGGGCTGGCCGCAGGAGGCGGCACTGCGGATGCTGATGAACAACCTCGACCCAGAGGTTGCCGAGGACCCGGCGCAGCTCGTCGTCTACGGTGGAACCGGCAAGGCGGCACGCTCGTGGGAAGCGTTCGACGCGATTGTCCGGACCCTGCGTACGCTCGCTGACGACGAGACGCTGCTGGTGCAATCAGGAAAGCCGGTCGGCGTGTTCAGGACCCACGAATGGTCGCCACGCGTGCTGATCGCGAACTCGAACCTCGTGCCGGAATGGGCGACTTGGGATGAGTTCCGCCGGCTCGAGGCGCTCGGTCTGACGATGTACGGGCAGATGACGGCCGGCTCGTGGATCTACATCGGCAGCCAGGGGATCGTGCAGGGGACATATGAATGCTTCGCCGAGATTGCGCGGCGCCGCCACGGGGGATCGCTGGCCGGCACGATCACACTGACCGCCGGGCTCGGCGGAATGGGCGGCGCACAACCGCTGGCGGTGACGATGAACGGTGGGGCCGCGCTGTGCGTCGAGGTCGATCGGCACCGGATCGAGCGGCGCCTGCAGACGCGGTATCTGGACGAGGTGGCGGATTCGCTCGACGACGCTGTCTCGCGGTGTCTGAAGGCGAAGACGGAGCGGCGCGCGTTGAGCGTCGGCCTGGAGGCGAATGCGGCGGACGTGGTCCCGGAGTTGCTCGCGCGGGGGTTCGAGGCCGAGATCGTCACCGACCAGACCAGCGCGCACGACCCGCTGGGCGGCTACGTCCCCAACCTGATGTCGCTGGCGCAGGCGCTCGAGTTGCGCGCGAGCGATCCGGAGGAGTACCTGCGTCGCTCCCGCGCGGCGATCGCCGCCCACTGTGCGGCGATGGTCGGGTTCCTTGACGCCGGCAGCGAAGTGTTCGACTACGGGAACAGCCTGCGCGCGGAGGCACGGCTCGGTGGGTTTGAGCGCGCGTTCGCCTACCCCGGGTTCGTCCCGGCTTATGTCCGGCCGCTGTTCTGCGAGGGTCGCGGTCCGTTCCGCTGGGTCGCGCTGTCGGGCGATCCCGGCGACATTGCGGCGACCGATCGGGCGGTGCTCGAGGAGTTCCCGGACAACGAGCCGATGGCCCGTTGGATTCATCGTGCGTCGGAACGGATCGCGTTCCAAGGCCTGCCCGCGAGGATCTGCTGGCTGGGATACGGCGAGCGTGCCCGGCTCGGCTTGCGATTCAACGAGATGGTTCGCTCAGGCGAGCTGAGCGGCCCGATCGTGATCGGCCGCGACCATCTCGACTCGGGCTCGGTCGCCTCGCCGTATCGCGAGACCGAGGCGATGGCCGACGAGTCCGACGCGATCGCCGACTGGCCGCTGCTGAACGCGCTCGTGAACACCGCCGCCGGCGCAAGCTGGGTCTCGATTCATCACGGCGGCGGGGTCGGCATCGGACGTTCGATCCACGCCGGGATGGTGTGCGTGGCGGACGGCAGCGAGCTTGCGGCGCAGAAGCTCGAGCGCGTGCTGACGAGCGATCCGGGGACCGGAGTGATGCGCCACGCCGACGCCGGCTACGAGCGCGCGCTCGAGGTCGCGCACGAGCGCGGCATTCGGCTACCCATGTCAGAAGGGCCTGGGGCCGGCGGCAGCTCGACACGATGAGCGCGTTCTGGTGCGAGCGGGCGTGGCTTGGGGGCACCGACGTGGCGGCGTCGGTGCTGATCGATGTCGAAGACGAACGGATCGCCTCGGTCAGGCCCGGCGTCGATCCCCCGGCACACGCGCAGCGATTGCGCGGCGTCGTGATCCCGGGGCTCGCGAACGCGCACTCGCATGCGTTTCAGCGGGCGCTCAGGGGCCGGACGCAGCGTGCACGCGGCTCGTTCTGGAGTTGGCGTGAGCAGATGTACGCGCTCGCGGACGCACTTGACCCTGACCGGATGCTGGCGCTGGCGCGCGCCACGTTCGCCGAGATGGCAATGGCGGGGGTGACGGTCGTGGGGGAGTTCCACTATCTGCACCATGGCCCCGGCGGCGTCAGCTACGAGGATCCCAACGCGATCGGAGCCGCGATGCTGGATGCCGCGGCTCAGGCCGGTCTGCGGATCACGCTGCTCGACACCTGCTACCTGCACGGCGGCCCCGGGATCAAAGCAACCGGCGCGCAGCAACGGTTCGCCGACCGCGACGCGGAGGCATGGGCGACGAGAGTGCAGGCGCTGGCGGAGCGTCCCGGTGCGCGGATCGGCGCCGCGATTCACAGCATGCGGGCCGTCGATCCCGCTGGGGCGGCTGTTGTCACGGCGTGGGCGAACGAGCGCGCTGCGCCGCTGCACGCACATGTCTCCGAGCAGCCGGCCGAGAACGAACAGTGCGCTGAGGCGTACGGGGCGACGCCGACAGCGCTGCTTGGGGCCGCGGGCGCGCTGTCTGAGCGCTTCACGGCCGTGCATGCGACGCACCTCTCCGAGCACGACCGGGCGCTGCTCGGCGACGCCGGCGCGTGCTGTTGCCTGTGCCCGACGACCGAGCGCGACCTCGCCGACGGAATCGGGCCGGCGCGAGCATTGGTCGATGCCGGGGCGCGGCTGGCGCTCGGCAGCGATTCGCACGCCGTGATCGACTTGTTCGAGGAGGCGCGCGGGGTTGAACTTGACGAGCGGCTGGCGAGCGGCGTACGCGCTCAGCACGGCGCCGATGAGCTGCTCGGCGCCGCGAGCGCCGGCGGCTACCGCAGCCTCGGCTGGGGCGACGGCGGCATGATCCGGGAAGGCGCGCTTGCCGACTTCGTGACTGTTGGCACCGACAGCGTGCGGCTGGCCGGGTTCGGCGACGGGCAGCTGGTCGACACGCTCGTGTTCGCCGGCGGCGCGGCCGATGTCAGCGACGTGGTGGTCGGCGGCCGCTCCGTCGTCCGAGACGGACAGCACGTGACCATCGACGTTCCGCGGGAGCTGGCCGCGGCGATCAGGGAGGTGGGGCTGTGAGCACCGTTGTCGACAACATCGGCCTGCTCGTGACGAACGATCCCGCGTTGGGAGAGGGCGCGCTCGGGATTGTGCGCGACGCGGCGCTCGTGCTCGAGGAAGGCAAGGTGGCGGCGGTCGAGCCGGCGGGGGCGCAGGGCGATATGCGGATCGACGCGGGTGGGCGCTGCGTGATTCCCGGGTTCGTCGACAGCCACACGCACCTGATCTTCGCCGGCGACCGTGCCGAGGAGTTCGCCGCGCGAATGGCCGGCGAGCCGTATGCGGCGGGCGGGATCCGGGCGACCGTCGCGAGCACCCGGGCGGCGACGAGCGAGCACCTGCGCGAGCTGGGGCGGATCCGCCGCCGCGACGCGATCCGAGCCGGAATCACCCACCTCGAGCTGAAGTCCGGATACGCGCTCGAGGTCGCGGGCGAGCAGCGGTTGTGCGAGCTCGGCGGGGAGCTCACCGACGACGTCACGTTCCTCGGAGCGCACCTGCTGCCCACCGAATACGAGCACCGCCCTGATGACTACGTCGCGCTCGTGTGCGGCGAGATGCTCGAGGCGTGCGCTCCGTATGCGCGCTGGATCGATGTGTTCTGCGAGCGCGGCGCGTTCGACCCCGACCAGTCACGCGCGGTGCTCGACGCCGGCCGGCGCGCGGGCCTGGGCCTGCGGGTGCACGCCAATCAGCTCGGGCTCGGGCGTGGGGTGCAGGTGGCGGTCGAGATGCAGGCAGCCTCAGCGGACCACTGCACCCACCTGTCGGCCTCCGATGTCGACGCGCTTGCCGGTTCGGACACCGTGGCAACGCTGCTGCCGGCGACTGACTTCTCCACTCGTCAGCCGTACCCCGACGCGCGGCGTCTGATCAACGCCGGCGTGACGGTCGCCCTCGGCACCAACTGCAACCCGGGCTCGAGCTACACGACCTCGATGAGCTTCTGCATCGCCCTCGCGGTGAGGGAGATGAGCATGACGGCCGAAGAGGCGCTGATGGCGGCCACAACGGGGGGCGCCAGGGCACTGCGCCGCACCGACGTCGGTCGCCTCACGCCGGGCGCGCGGGCCGACGCCGTCGTCCTGTCAGCTCCGTCGTATCTGCACATCGTCTACCGCGCCGGCATGCCGCTGGTGGCGGCGACGATCCTCGCCGGCGAGCTCGCGTGGGCGCACCCGGAGCTGGGGGTGCGGGCGTAGTGCCCTCACAGATCCCGCAGCGCCGGATACAGCGCGCGGAAGTGCTCACGCCGCTCGCGGTAGAGCTCGACCCACTCCGGGACCGGCTCGATCTGCTCGCCGGGCTTCACGGTCGCCGCGACGGCAGCGTGAACGTCGGGCCAGGCGCCGGCGGCGACACCGCCGAGGATCGCCGCGCCGAATGCCGCACCTTCGTCGATGGCGACGCGCTGCAGTGGTAGTTCGAGCACCGAAGCGACGATCTTCAGCCACAGCTCGCTGCGGGCGCCGCCGCCGGACACGCGCCCGGTCGCGGGCTTGCCGCCGAGCTCGGAGATCAGATCCAGCGAGTCGCGCAGCCCGAACGCGACCCCCTCCAGCACGGCCCGCACGAGCGCGCCGCGATCGTGGCGCACGCTGAGGCCGGTGAACGCGCCGCGCGCATCCGGATCGGCGTGCGGCGTGCGCTCGCCGGCCAGGTAGGGCGCGAACAGCAGGCCCTCGGTTCCCGCCGGCCACGCCTCGGCCCCCGCGACAAGCTCGTCGTAGCCAACGCCGGGAGCGATCGTGTCGCGCAGCCAGCGCAGAGATCCCGCGGCCGAGAGCATCACGCCCATCGCGTGCCAGGCGCCGGGCACGGCGTGGCAGAACGCGTGAACGCGGGCCTGCGGGTCGGCGGCGAACGCCTCCAGCGCCGCGAACACGACACCCGAGGTGCCGAGCACAACCGATACCGGGCCGGTCCGATCGACGCCGACTCCGAGCGCGCCGCAGGCCTGGTCACCGCCGCCGGCGGCGACGGGTATGCCGTCGCTCGTGACACCTGAGATCTCGGGGCTCTCGAGGACACGGGGCAGCCACGAGCGCTCGAGCGCCAGCGCGTCGAGCACGTCCTCGCTCCAGTGACGCGCGGCGACGTCCAGCAGCAGCGTCCCGGACGCGTCGGAGACGTCGGTCGCGTGCTCGCCGCATAGCCGCAGCCGCACATAGTCCTTGGGCAGTTCAATCCGTGCGATCTGGGCGTACACATCGGGCTCGTGCCGTCGTACCCATAGCAACTTCGGCGCCGTGAAGCCGGTCAGCGCGCGGTTGCCGGTCAGCGAAATGAGCTGCTGCAGGCCGATCGTGTGCTCGATCTCGGCGCACTCCGCGCCGGTGCGCTGGTCGTTCCAGAGGATTGCCGGACGGAGCACCCGGTCGCTGGCGTCGAGCGCGACCAGCCCGTGCATCTGGCCGCTCAGCCCGATCCCGGCGGGCTTGCCGGCGCCTGCGCGCAACTCTGCCAGCGCAGACTCGGTCGCCTCCCACCAGCGGATCGGATCTTGCTCCGCCCAGCCCGGCTCCGGCGTCGACAGCGGGTAGGAGCGCTCGGCGCGGGCGTGGACCGTGCCCGCGCCGTCGATCGCGAGCGCTTTGACGCCGGAGGTACCGACGTCGATGCCAATGAACGGGCCGGTCACGCCGGGCTGATCCTAATGCCCGCGGCAACGCCCCGCGTGAAGCTCGCGTGAGCGCTAACATGGTCGTCCTCAAGAAGGGTGCTCTGCAGATGGACGCGAAGGAGGACATACCGCCGACGCGCCGGCGCCGCGGAGCAGTGATGTCCGACGTCGGACGGCTTGCCGGCGTCTCGCACCAGACCGTCTCGCGCGTGATCAACGGGAGCCCGCACGTGCGCCCGGAGACGCGACAGCGGGTGATCGCGGCGATGCGCGAGCTGGAGTATCGCCCGAACCCGATGGCGCGAGCGCTCGTCACCGGCAGGTCCAACACCCTCGGGGTCCTCAGCTTCGACACGACGCTGTACGGCCCGGCGTCGACGCTGTTTGGGATCGAACGCGCCGCGCACGAGGCCGGGTACTTCATCATCGTTGCCAGCCTCGAGTCACTCGACCGCGAGTCAGTGGCCGAGGCGGTCGATCGCCTGCGCCTGCACGGCGTCGACGGGATCCTCGTGATCACGCCGAAGGAGGACGCGATCGACGCGCTGCAGCACGCGCCGCAGGACATCCCGCTCGTCGCGGTTGAGGCCGGTCCTGAGGACGTCGTGCCCGTCGTCGCCGTCGACCAAGTCGCCGGCGCTGTCGCCGCGACCCAGCATCTGCTCGACCTCGGGCACGAGACGGTCTGGCACATTGCCGGGCCCACCGGTTGGTTCGAGGCGCACAAGCGCCTCGAGGGCTGGCGCTCGACGCTGGAGCGCGCCGGCGTCGAGATTCCCGAGCAGCTGATCGGGGATTGGAGCGCCAGCGCCGGCTATGAGCTCGGTCGTCGCCTGAGCCGAGAGCCCAAGGCGACGGCGATCTTCGTGGCCAACGACCAGATGGCACTCGGCGTGCTGCGCACAATGCACGAGGCGGGACGCGCGATCCCCGGGGAGGTCAGTGTGGTCGGGTTTGACGACATCCCCGAGGCGCCGTACTTCACGCCGCCGCTGACGACCGTCCGTCAGGACTTCAACGAGCTCGGCAGCCGCGGCGTACGACTGCTGCTGGCGACGATGGAGTCGGGCGAGCGGCTTGCTCCTGGACCGGCCGTGCAGCCCGAGCTGATCGTCCGCGCCAGTACGGCGGCGGCACGGTGACGAAAAACGCTGTATCCGAAACGCGGTGGTTGACACGCCGTTCGTGTGATCGCTAACATCGCGCGACTTCCGAGGAGAGGAGAGCTGGTGGTACGGAGCGGACGGATCCTTGCGTGCCCGCTATGGGTCGAGGGGCTCGCGGGCAGTGAGCGGTCGGCGCGCGCGCGTCGGTGTTTGCCGCGGAGTGCTCATGCGGTTTTGCCGCGGACTGCTCATGCGGTGCAACCACGCTTGCACGTCCGCCATCTGGACGCTGGCTGGATCAGTACTAATTACGCACCTACGCGCCGGTTTTGCGCTCATGACACCGGGTTGCCGGAGTGGGACCGTTGTCACATCGTTAATTCTTGTGGACAACGTGGCCCGAGTCTGAGAGCGTACGCGCGGAGGGTCGTGTCCGACTGACAAAAGGAGGAGCGCAGATGTCTGAGAAAGATATCTTGGGCGACGCAGTCGAGCGCCTTGAGTGGGATGAGCGCAAGGAGGACGACACCCCGTTGAAGCGCTGGCGCCAGGTCACGCGGCGAACCGCGTTAACTGGGGCAGCCGCAGGTCTTGCTGCCGCGGCATTGGAAGCTTGTGGCAGCAGCAGCAGCAGCAGCAGCAGCAATACAGGCACGAGCACGGCGCAGGCTGCCAGTGGAAGCTCGGCGGCGGCGATCTTCGGATCGAGCCAGGCCTACAAGTTCACGTTCGTCAACCACGTGACGACCAACCCGTTCTTCACGCCGACGCAGAGCGGGGCATCTGACGCCTGCAAGCTGCTCGGCTGCTCGTATCAGTGGACGGGCTCGCAGACGAGCAACGTCGGCGAGATGGTCAACGCGTTCAACAGTGCGGTCAGTGCCGGCGTCAACGGAATCGCCGTCGCGCTGATCGACCTCAAGGCGTTCAACGCGCCGACAACGAAGGCGCTCGATGCCAAGATCCCGGTCGTTGCCTACAACGCCGACGCCGCGACCAACGGCCGGCTCGCGTACATCGGTCAGGACCTGTTCGTGTCCGGACAGAAGATGGGCGAGCACATCGCCGCGCTGGTGCCATCCGGTGACGTCGCGCTGTTCATCGCGACACCTGGGTCGCTGAACATCCAGCCACGGATCGACGGAGCGAAGGACACGCTCAAGGCCCATTCATCGATCACAACGCACACGATCGCGACGGGAGCGGCGGTTCCGGCCGAGCTGACAGCAATCCAGTCCTACGCGACGGCCCATCCGAACACGAAGGGCTACTTCGCGGTTGACGCCGGCAGCACCCAGAGCGTCGCGCAGACGATCCAGAAGCAGGGTCTCCGCGCGAAGGGCGTCAAGGGCGGCGGCTACGACCTGACCCCGGTCACGCAGCAGCTGCTGGCCGCCGATCAGATCGACTTCACGATCGACCAGCAGCCGTACCTGCAGGGGTTCTTCCCGATCATCGAGCTGTACCTCTACAACGTGACGCAGACCCTGACCGGTATGGCCGACGTCAATACAGGTCTGAAGTTCCTCGACAAGACGACGGTCGTTCCGTACAACAGCACGAAGAGCCGCTATGAAGGCACCGGCACAGGGGTTGGCGTCACGAAGGCGTAGTAGTAGCCTGACGCTCACTATCGCGACGATGCACGGATAGTCATGGCTGTCGAATCTGACAGCGAAGCTCAGCGGAGCGTCGCCCCGCAGGGCCCAGCCAAGAGCTGGGCCCAACGCGGGGGTGCGCTCAGCCTCGCGAAGAAGTTCCTGACGCTGCGCGAGGGCAGCATCATCGTCGTCACGCTGATCACGTTCATCTACTTCGCGGCGACCAGCGACCGGTTCCTGACCTCAGCCGGCCTCAAGGCCCTGCTGCCGTACTTCGCGCCGTACGCGATCATGGCGGCGGGTCAGGTGTTCGTGATGATCATGGGCGAGATCGACCTGTCGATCGGCGCCGTGTACCTGTTCACGCCGTTCATCTACTACAAGTTCAGCCACGACGCGGGCATCCCGCTGCTGCTGGCGGTGATCCTGTCGCTGCTGGTGGCGATGCTGGTCGGGACGTTCAACGGGCTCGTGGTTTCGGTTGTCGGGATCTCCTCGTTCGTCGCCACCCTGGGCACGCTGTTCACGCTCGACGGATTGACGCTGATCATCTCCCACGCGACGCCCGTGACCACCCCGGGCACGAACGCCGTCACCGTTCCCACATTCGCCCAGATCTTCGGCGGCGGCACGTACGCGGAGCTGTTCTGGGCGCTCGGGATCGTGGCGGTGCTGCAGATACTGCTGTCGTTCACGCGATGGGGCATCTACACGGTCGCCGTCGGTGGAAACCGTCTCGGCGCGTCCGAGGCGGGCGTTCGGACGAAGCTCGTGATGACGCGCAACTTTGCGATGTGCGCGATGCTCGCCGGGTTCGTCGGGATTCTCGAGGCCGTGCGCTCGTCGACCGCGACGCCCGACCCGTCTGGTTCCAACGACATCCTGTTCCAGGCGATCTCGGCGGTAGTGATCGGAGGCACGCTGATGCAAGGAGGCGCGGGGACCGTCGTCGGCGCGCTGATCGGCGCGCTGTTCCTCGGGATCCTCCGGGACGGTCTGATCATCAAGGGCGTCAGCGCCAACTACTTCCTGTTCTACCTCGGCCTTGCGGTCCTGATTTCGATGGCGTTCAACACATACGTGTCCCGCGTGCGAACGGGGTCGGGCCGTGGCTGACGCACCCACCGCCCACGAGACGATCGTCGCCCCGACGAGCGCGTCGGACGATGTGCTCCGGGTCGAGCACATCGCCAAGCGCTTCGGTCCGACGATCGCGCTGCGCGACATCAACCTCCACCTGCGCAAGGGCGAGGTGCTGGGACTGCTCGGAGACAACGGGTCGGGCAAGTCGACGCTCGTGAAGACCATCTGCGGCTTCCAGAAGGCGGACTCCGGAACGATGTGGTTGAAGGGCGAGGATTTCCAGCCCAAGAGCGTCGATGACGCGCGCAAGCACGGCGTCGACACCGTGTTCCAGGATCTCGCGCTCGTCGACCAGCTATCCGTGTACCACAACATGTTCCTGCGCCGTGAAAGGGTGCACGCCCCGATCCCGTTCCTCCACAACAGCCTGATGAAGCGCGAGACTCGGAAGGGACTCGATCAGATCGGGATCAATATTCCTCACATCGACGTGCCGGTCGCGCGGCTGTCCGGAGGGCAGCGGCAGGCGATTGCGGTGGCGCGCACCGTCAACGGCGGCGGCGACATCCTGCTGCTCGACGAGCCGCTCGCGGCGATGGGCGCTAAGGAGGGCGGCCAGATCCTCGAACTGATTCAGCGCCTGAAGGAAGACGGCGAGGTCTCGGTGATCGTGATCCTGCACAACTTCATCCACGTGCTTGCCACCTGTGACCGGGTGAACCTGATTCAGGACGGCGTGATCGGACTCGACAAGCCGACGTCAGAGACGTCGGTCGAGGAGCTGACCGAGATCGTGGTCGAGGAGTACCGGCGGGCGCGGCAGGCGGCGATCGCCGAGCAAGCGGCCGCGCGCAGCGCCCGCGGTAACGGCGACGAATGATCGCCGCGGCGGGCTCGGCGCCGTGAGCGAGCGGAAGTACGCGATCGGGGTCGATTTCGGGACCGAGTCCGGACGCGCGCTGCTGCTGGACCTGAGCAGCGGCCGCGAACTCGCCGTCGGGGTCGTCCCGTACCCGCACGGAGTGATCGACCGTGAGCTTCCGGGCAGCGGCGAGCGGCTGGGCCCTGACTGGGCGCTACAGGATCCCGACGATTGGGTCACAGTGCTCGAGAACGCGGTCGAATACGTCGTGGCGGAGGCGTCGGTCGACCCCGCGGACGTCGTCGGCCTCGGGGTTGACTTCACGTCCTGCACCGTGTTGCCGGTGGACAGCGAAGGGATTCCACTGTGCAAGTACGAGCACTGGCGCCCGCGGCCGCACGCCTGGCCGAAGCTCTGGAAGCATCACGCCGCGCAGCCCGTCGCCGACAGGCTCAACGAGGTCGCGCTCGAGCGCGGCGAGGACTTCTTGTCTCGCTACGGCGGAAGGATCTCCTCGGAGTGGTATTTCCCGAAGCTGATCGAGCTGTGGCTCGAGGATCGAGAGGTCTACGACGAGTGCAATGCATTCATCGAGGCGACCGACTGGGTCATCTGGTGGCTGACCGGCAAGCAGGTTCGCCAGAGCTGCGCGGCGGGCTACAAGGCGTTCTTCTCGCCGGAGGAGGGTCTCCCCTCCAAGGAGTACTTCGACGCCGCCTATCCCGGCTTCGACACCCCGGGCGAGAAGCTCGGTCACACGTTCGTGGCACTCGGCACCCGCGCGGGCACGCTCACCGCGGCCGCCGCCGCGGCGATCGGGTTGCCCGAGTCGGTGGCTGTCGCGGTCGGAAATGTTGACTCGTTTGTGTCGATGCCCGGTGCGGGAATCGAGCAGCCGGGCGCGTATGTGATGGTCGTCGGCACCTCGATCTGCGACATGGTCGTGCACGAGGACGAGATCCGCCTGCCCGGGATCACCGGCGTCGTGCGCGACGGCATCCTGCCGGGCCTGTACGGGTACGAGGCGGGACAGGTCGCTGTCGGCGACATGCTCGCGTGGTTCGTCGACACATTCGCGCCCGGGGAGGGCTCATACGAGGCGCTCGAAGCAGCCGCCGCGGCACTTGCACCGGGGGAGACCGGGTTGGTGGCGCTCGACTGGTGGAACGGCAATCGCACGATCCTCGCCGACGCTGATCTGACCGGCGTGATCGCCGGCTTGACGCTGCAGAGCACCAAGGCGGAGGTCTATCGGGCGCTGCTCGAGTCGATCGCGTTCGGCAACAGGCGGATCATGGACAACTTCGAGGAGCACGGCTTCAAGCTGGATCAGATCGTCGCCTGCGGCGGGATCGCGGAACGCAGCCCGCTGATCATGCAGTTGCTGGCCGACACCAGCGGCCGGGAGGTGCACGTGCCGGCATCGAGCGAGATCCCGGCCCGCGGAGCGGCTTTGTTCGGCGCTGTCGCGGCGGGGTACTTCCCGGACATCGCGAGCGCGATCGCCGCGACCCGGCCGCAGATCGCCCGCACCTACGTTCCCGATCCGGCAGCGAAAGCGACCTTCGAGCAGGTGTACGCGATCTACCGCCGTCTGTACGAGCTCCTCGGCCGCGACGAGGTGGGCTTGCTGCACGACCTGAAGCGAATCCGTACCGAAAGGAGACTCGCGTGAGCGAGCAACCGAAGATCGGGCTTCTCGGGATCATGCAGGAGCTCTACGACGACATGATGCCGGGGATCACCGAGCACCAGGCTCAGTATGCGGGCCGGGTCGCCGAGCGGCTTTCCGGCGTCGCCGACGTCGTGTTCACGCGTCCGGCACGCACCCGCGAGGACGTCGAGGCCGTCTCACGCGAGCTGGTCGCCGGCGGCGTCGACGGGATCATGATCGTCATGCTCACCTACGGGCCGGCGATGCGGACCGTGCGCGCGCTGCTTGAAGTCCCGGTGCCGCTGATGCTCGCCAACATCCAGCCCGAGCGCGCCGTCACCGCCGAGTGGGACATGTCCGACCTGACCTATAACCAGGGAATCCATGGTGCCCAGGACCAGGCCAACGCGCTGGTCCGCGCCGAGATCCCGTTCTCTGTGATCACCGGCGACTGGCGATCGGATCAGTTTGCCGCAGCGTTCTCGGACTGGGCTCGTGCTGCCCAAACCGTCACCTCGCTGAAGCGGGCGAGGATCGCGCTGCTCGGGTATCCGATGAACGGCATGGGCGACATTCGCTACGACCCACCGGCACTGCTGCGCCGGCTCGGGCCGACCGTGGTCAGCGAGGATCTTGGGACATTGGTCGCGCGCATGTCGGCGGTGCCGGATGCCGACGTGGATGCGCTGCTGGCTGTCCATCACGACCTGTTCGATGTCGCGTCCGATCTCCCGCGCGAGCGCCATGCCTACGCCGCGCGGCTCGAGTTGGCGATCCGCAGCATGCTGTCCGACGGCGGCTATGCGGGGTTCTCATTCCACTTCGACTCGATCGGCGGCGACGGGCGTTTCAAGCAATTGCCGCTGCTGGCCGCCTCGGACGTGATGGCCGACGGCTACGGCTTCGCGGCCGAAGGGGACACGAACACCGCGACACTGATGTGCGCCGCCCAGACGCTGATCGGCAACGCTCACTTCAGCGAGATGTATGCGATGGATTGGGAGCTCGACTCGGTGCTGATCAGCCACATGGGGGAGGGCAATTGGAAGATCGCGCGTCAAGACAGGCCGGTGCGACTGATCGACCGCCCGCTCGGGATCGGGCGGCTCGATAACCCGCCGACCCCGGTGTTCTCCGCCGAGCCGGGACCGGCGACGAGCGCTGCGCTCGTTCCGCTCGAGGGCGAGTATTACCGTCTGGTGGTCGGTCACGGCGAGGTGCTCGACACGCCGGAGCTGCCGAAGGTCGAGATGCACTACTTCCACTTCCGGCCCGAGCGGGGGATGGAGACCTTCATGGACGACTGGCTCCGGCTCGGTGCGCCGCATCACTTCGCGATCAACCTCGGCGAGCACGCCGGACGGTGGCGCCGGCTGGCTGAGCTGCTCGACTTGGAGTACGAGGAGATCTGACTCTTGGCGACGGGCGCGGGCGATTCGTTGCGCGAAGCGGTCCTGGCAGCGAATCTGGCGCTGCCCGCCCACGGGCTGGTGACGTTGACGTGGGGCAACGCCAGCGGGATCGATCGCGGCACGGGCCTCGTCGCGATCAAGCCGAGTGGCGTCTCCTACGAGAACATGACCGCCGAGGACCTGGTGATCGTCGACCTCGACGGCAACGTGATCGAGGGCGAGCGGCGCCCCTCGACCGACACGCCGACGCATCTGGCTCTGTACCGCGCGTTCGAGCAGATCGGCGGGATCGTGCACACGCACTCGACGTGGGCGACCGCCTGGGCGCAGGCCCAGCGCGAGATCCCGCTGCTCGGGACCACGCACGCCGACCTGTGCGCGCATCCGATCCCCCTGACTCGCTCGCTGACCGAAGCCGAGATCGCCACCGACTACGAAGGCTCGACCGGGGACGTGCTGATCGAAGCGGTCGGCGAGCTTGGCCCGGCCGAGTTGCCGTGCGCGCTCGTGCGCGGGCACGCCCCGTTCTGCTGGGGCGCGAGCCCCGCGGCGGCGGTCGAGAACGCGGTCACGCTCGAGGAGGTCGCGCGGATCGCGCTGCTGACGAACGTGCTGGCACCGGGGGCGGCGGCGCTCGACGCGGCCGTCCGCGAGAAGCACCATCAGCGCAAGCACGGACCGCACGCCTACTACGGCCAGTCCTGAAGCGTTTGATCGACGGCTCGCGGCAGCCCGAGATCGAACTCGTGATCGCGCAGGACGCGATCGAGCGGCTCGCCGCGCACGCAGCTTCGGAGCGCTGGCCTGGGGCGCTTGTGGTGATGGACCCAAACACGCGGGAGGCGGCTGGGGCGCTGGTCGCGGCGGCGCTGCGGCGCGCGGGCATCGCTGCACGCGAGTTCGTATTTCCGGCTCGAGCGGGTCTGCTCGCCGGCGATCAGGAGGTGGCGGCTGTGCGCGCGAGTATGCGCGACGATCTCCGGCTCGTGGCGGTCGGCTCCGGCGTGATCACCGACATCGTCCGCTACACGGCGCATCTGACCGATCGAGACTTCGTCAGCGTTCCGACCGCCGCGTCGATGGACGGGTATGCATCGAGCGTCGCAGCGATGCAGATCGATGGTGTCAAGGTCACGTTCGGAGCGCGGGCGCCGACGGGGATCTTCGCCGACCCGCGAGTGGCGGCCGCGGCGCCGGCGGAGCTGACCCGATCGGGAATCGGAGATCTGCTGGCCAAGGCGACGGCGCGCGTGGACTGGCTCGCGGCACATCTGCTCTACGGCGAGCGCTTCGATGCCGAGGTGGCGGCGCTGGTGCTCGAGCCTCTGACGTTTGCGGCGAGCAACGCATCCCGCGTGGTCGACGGCGAGGCGGAGGCGATCGGGGCGCTGCTCTCAGGACTGGTGCAATCCGGGATCGCGATGGCGATCTTCGGCAACTCTCGCCCCGCCAGCGGCAGCGAGCACCACGCGTCGCACTTCTGGGACCTGCTCGCCGCACATCGACGCCGGGCGCACGCCTCGCACGGGCTGCAGGTCGGCTACGCCACCCGCTTCGCGATGCGCCTTCAGCGCTTTGCGTTCGGCGGCGCTGCGAGCGAGCTGAGGCGCCCGGCGGCACCGGTCGATCCGCTCGGGCCCGCCGCACGCGAGTGGCTCGGGGAGCCCGCCGGCGAGCTGATCGCAGCCGTCGAGGAGAAGCAGCGGTTCGTCGCGCGCGTGCCGGACGGCTGGCCGGCCGATCCCGCCGGGTGGGCCGCGGTCCGGTTGCGGCTCGCGGAGGAGCTCGCGCGATTCGACGCGGTCGAGAGGGCGCTGGACGTGGCGGGCATCCCCGCCTCGCCGGGATACCTCGAAATCGACGAGCCTACGTTGCGTGCCACGTTTCACTACGCGAGCCGGCTGCGCGCGCGCTACACGGTGATTGATTTCCTCGAGGGCCAGGGCATCCTCGACGATGCGATCGAAGTGATGCTCTCCTGACGCGACCAGCGTGGGTTCCAGAGAGGCTCTGACCGTTCGCGAGCCGGGATCGCGGTCGCGTAAGGCGGCGCTACCAGCGATCGTGCACGTGCTCGCGGATCAGGCGGTCATAGACGTCCCTGACGCCGGCGAGCTGATCCTCGCGCAGCGGTGGCAGTGAGGCCGCGGCGGCGTTGCCGCGGACCTGCTCGGGATTGCGCGCACCGGGAATGACGGTGCTGACACCGGGCTGGTCGATCACCCACCGCAGCGCGAACTGCGCGAGCGTGATACCCGGATCGGAGACGTTGTGATCGAGCTCGCGCACCGCGGCGAGCCCGACCTCGTACGGAACCCCGGCGAACGTCTCGCCAACGTCGAAGGACTCCCCCCGGATGTTGTAGTTGCGGTGATCGTCTGCTGCGAAGGTGGTGTGCTCGTCGTAGCGGCCGGACAGCAGCCCGGATGCGAGGGGCACGCGCGCGATGATCCCCACTCCGGCTTCGCGCGCCGCCGGGAGAACCTCCTCGAGCGGCTTCAGGCGCAGGCAGTTGAGGATGATCTGGACCGACGCGACGCCCGGCCGGGCGATCGCCGCAAGCGCCTGGGCACAGGTCTCGACCGAGACGCCGTACGCGGCGATCCGGCCGTCGGCCACCATCTCGTCGAGCGCATCGAACACCGCGTCGTTCTCATACACCCCGTCCGGCGGGCAGTGCAGCTGGACGAGATCGAGCCGATCGACGCCGAGGTTCGCCCGCGAGCGGTCGTTCCAGGCGAGGAAGGCGTCGCGGTTGTAATTCTCGGTCAGCTGGTCGACGCGGCGGCCCATCTTCGTGGCAACGAACACGTCGGGGTGGCGGCGGCGCAGCTCGCCGCAGAATTGCTCGCTGCGGCCGTCGCCGTAGACGTCGGCGGTGTCGAAGAAGGTGATGCCCTCCTGGACCGCGGCCTCGAGCGTCGCGTGGGCGGCCTCGGGCGCGACGGAGCCCCAGTCGGCGCCGAGTTGCCAGGTACCCAGCCCGACCACGGTCACGTCCCGTCCCAGCCGCTCGATCCGTCGCCGCTCCATCGCGAGAGCATCCTTGCACGTTGCGAGTTCCCGTGCCTGGCACGGGCATAATGAGCCGATATGAACGACGATGGACTGAGAGCAGCCGAACAGAAGATGCTTGCGGCCGGCCATTCCGAGGAGGCCGTCCGCAGCTTTCGCAGCGCCTACGAGCGTACGGTCACAGGCGAGTCCGCGGTGATCAGAACCTCCGAGCTCGAGCCTGCGGGCGATGTTCCCCTCCTCCAGGAGCTGCCGGAGCCCGGCGATCCAGCGGTGCTCGATCGCTTTGCGGTGATCAAGCTGAACGGCGGACTGGCGACGACGATGGGGCTGCAGCGGCCGAAGTCGCTGATCGAGGCTCGTGACGGCCACTCGTTTCTCGAGATCATCATCGGCCAGACAATGGCAATGAGGCGCCGCTACGGCGCGCGCCTGCCGCTCGTGCTGATGGACAGCGAGGCCACGCAGGCGGAGACGCTTGCGGCGCTCTCGGGGCACGATGGGCTCGCCGTCAATGAGCTCGAACCGGACTTTCTGCAGAGCATGATCCCGAAGCTCGAGGCCGAGTCGCTCGCGCCCGTCAGCTGGCCGCAGGCGCCCGCGCTGGAGTGGTGCCCGCCAGGCCACGGCGACGTGTACGGAGCGCTGCGTCGCTCGGGGATGCTCGACGCGCTGCTCGGGCACGGCTTCCGCTACGCGATGATCTCGAATGCAGACAACACCGGGGCGACGCTCGACCCGCGGATCGCCGGGCACATCGCCGCGCAGGAGATCCCGTTTCTGATGGAGGTCGTCGAGGGCACCGAGGCCGATCGCAAGGGCGGACACATCGCGCGACGGCGCGCCGATGGTCAGCTCGTGTTGCGCGAGACGGCGCAGACCCCACCTGAGGACGAGGAGTCATTCCGCGACTACCGCCGCTGGCGGTACTACAACACGAACAGCCTGTGGGTCGATCTACAGGTTCTCGCGCAGGCGCTGGAGCAGCGAGATGGAGTGCTCGAGCTACCGCTGATCGTCAACCGCAAGACCGTCGACCCTCGCGACTCGAAGTCGCCCGCGGTGATCCAGCTCGAGAGCGCGATGGGTGCGGCGATCGGGAGCTTTCCTGGCGCCGGCCTGCTATGCGTCTCGCGGACGCGGTTCGTTCCGGTGAAGACCACGGATGACCTGCTGGTGCTCCGCTCCGACGTCTATTCGCTGACCGACGAGATGCTGGTCGAGCCCGTCCCCGAGCGCAGCGGAAGCCTGCCATTCGTCGAGCTCGACAAGCGCTTCTACAAGCTGCTCGACGCGTTTGAGCGGCGTTTCCCGGCTGGCCCGCCGTCGCTGCTGCAAGCGCAGCGGTTGGTGGTGCACGGAGATGTCACGTTCGGCGAACGCGTCGTGGTCCGTGGCGCGGTCGAAGTCACCGTTGACGAGCCCACGACGATCGCGCCCGGGACGGTGTTGACCGCCTGAACACGATCGGCTGCCCGTGCTGATCGGGCATCAGTAGTCACTACGGACAAAACGGCCGGGGTTGGGCTGATGTGAGTGTCAACTTGCGCCGTATGGTTGTAAGCATGACCGTGCTAATGACTGGATTTCCGGGATTCCTCGGTAGCGCGTTGCTGCCCGGGATCCTGCGCCGCACTGACGGTGAAGCGCTGTGCCTGGTGCAGGCGAAGTTCGCCGCGCTCGCGGAGCGCCGCGTGGAGGAGTTGACTGCGTCCGACGAGGCGCTGCGGGGGCGCATCCGCCTGCTCGAGGGCGACATCACGATCCCTGGGCTCGGCGTGGCGCCGGATGCGCTGCGCGACGTCAGCGAGGCGTGGCATCTCGCGGCGGTGTATGACCTTGCGGTCCAGCGAGAGCTGGGGATGCTCGTCAACGTCGAGGGAACGCGTAACGTGCTCGACGCTCTGGAGCATTGTCCGAGCCTGGAGCGCGTTCACTACTTCAGCACGTGCTATGTCAGCGGACGGTACGCGGGTCCATTCGCAGAGGACGACCTCGAGGTTGGGGCGCCGTTCAACAACTATTACGAGGAAACCAAGCACCTGGCCGAGGTCGATGTGCGCCGGCGGATGAAAGGCGGCTTGCCCGCAACGATCTACCGGCCCTCGATCGTCGTCGGCGACAGCCGCACCGGCGAGACGCAGAAGTACGACGGGCCGTACTTCATCATGCAATGGCTGCTCCGCCAGCCGAGCCGCGCTGTGCTTCCGACCGCGGGAGATCCGACGGTCACGCGGGTGAACGTCGTGCCGCGCGATTTCATCGTCGATGCCGTCGGCTACCTCAGCGGCCTGTCAGCATCGTCGGGGCGGACCTACCAGCTCGCCGACCCGCATCCGCTGACCGTCGATGAGATCGCCGACACGCTCGCGCGCGCGACCGGCCGCAAGCTCATCAAGGTGCCCTTGCCGCGCGCCGTCGCCAAAGGCGCGCTGGCCCGGATCCCGCCGCTGTACAAGCTGATGCGGATCCCGCCGGAGTCCGTCGACTACTTTGCTCATCCGACTCATTACCTGACCGATCACGTCCGCGCCGACCTCGCCGGCAGCGGTATCGAGGTGCCGCCGTTCCGCAGCTATGCGGCCCGCCTGGTCGAGTTCGTGCGCCATCACCCGGAGGTCGGCTCGGCGGCGATGGTCTGATCGGGAGGGGTCGTAGCCGGTTGACCGGCGTGGCAGCCCCGGCGTGCTGCCGGGTCGGGTCCAACGGCGCTTGGGAAGAGGAGTGGACGGGGGCGCCCACTGTTCATGCTCAGAAGGCCAGCCTACGCAAGGTTCCTCCCTCATAGAGGGTGTTGCGTAACTGGGTTCGGGCGCGGCCCCGGCGGCCGGTTCGGCGGGTCTGGACCGCGCGCGGTCCAGCCGCGGCACCCAATCCAACTGTGGCCTGGGCGCGCCCTGTGGGCCTGGGCGCGCCCGCGAGATCGCAGGGGGTCCTTGGATGAAATCGTCGGCCGACCACAACATCCAAAGCCCCACGGGACGGTCGTTGGGCTGTGGTCCGTGCCGTCGGTGCCGTTGACGCTCATACCCCCGGCGGGTCGCCCCGCGTCGGAGCGCGAAACGGACACGATCTGCCGCGGTCCAGCGCCTCCTCGTAGCTGAGGGAGATGACGTCCGCATACCAGTAGCGATCACCCTCAGCTCCCAGAACCGAGCGAACTGCGGCAGATCGTGTCTGTTTTCGTCCGGTCTGTATGCGAGCGCGTTCCTGCTCTATCGGTTGTACGGGGATGCCGCCGCGTTCACTGCCGGGTAACCGGCTGGCGGATGATCGTGCGCAGCTTCTCCGGCGCCGAGCGGCGAGGATCGCCGAGGTAGATCTCGTGGTGTTTGCCGGTGGGTGTATAGCCCTGCCCCGCAATGAAGGCGTGGAGCCCCTGGATCGTCGGCAGCTCGTCCGAATACGGGCCGATGTACAGCATTTGGGCTGAGAGGCCTTCGTGGAAGCGCTCGAGTCGCAGCTTGTCAGCGGCCGGCACCGGCCGCTTGCGGGCGGCGGCGACTGTCGCGTCGGCGACGATCTCGTCGCTGATCTCGTCGGGCTGCATGATCATCGCGGTCCAGTTCCAGCTCGACTCGTCCGCCATCACGACATTGACGTTGTCGGCGCCCCACCACAGCCCCTCCAGCGGCATCACCCCGTAGTCGAACCCCCCCGGCGCAAGCTTGAGCGCGAACTTGAGCGTGTAGGCGATCGAGTACAAGGTGGCAATCGCATCGCGGTACTCGCTGCTTGTATTCGGATCGCCGTGGCCATCGACCATCAGGAACGACAGCTCCGGAACGTCGACGAACCCCGGTTGTCTTGGCGCGCGGTACAACTGCCGCAGCTCGCGCTTGAAATCGATCTTGGCAGGGATCACCCGCCGTAACCCGCTTTCAGTAGCGCGACGATCTCGCGCAGCAGAGGAATGCGCGGATTCGTCCGAATGCTCGGGTCGCTGAACGCCGCCTTCGCCAGGTCCGGCAGCGCGGCCTCGAACTCCGCCTCGGCGATCCCGAGCTCCGCCAGGGAGTGCGGTTCCTCCACCGCGATCAGCAGCTCGTCGACTGCCGCGAACAGCCGCTCACGCCGGTTGTCCTCCGAGCGTCCGCCGAAGCCGAGGATCCAAGCCACCTGCGCGTACTTCTCCGGAGCCACGTACGCGGAATAGCCGGGCGCCGGCATGAATTTGGTCGGCAGCGAGGCGTTGTAGCGCAGCACATGGGGAAGGAAGATCGCGTTTGCGCGGCCGTGCGCGATGCCGAAGCGGGCGCCGACCGCGTGCGCAAGGGCGTGGTTGAGGCCGACGAACGCGTTGGAGAACGCCAGCCCGGCGATCGTCGCTGCGTTGGCCATCGCGGTCCTGGCCTCGAGATCGGAACCGTTCTGGTACGCCCGAGGCAGCGCGTCGAGGATCAGACGCACGGCCTGCATGCAGAAGGCGTCGGTGTACGGCGAGGCGAAGATCGAGACCGCGGCCTCGAGCGCATGGGTTAGCGCATCGATGCCGGTGTCGGCGGTGAGCGCCGGCGGCATCGTCACCATCAGCATCGGATCGACGATCGCCATGTCCGGAACGAGCGAGTAGTCGACCAGCGTAACCTTGCGTTCGCCGACGCTGAGGACCGCGGCGGGCGAGACCTCCGAACCGGTTCCGGCGGTCGTCGGAATCGCCACCAGCCGCAATGCGTGCGCGACCTGCGGGAACGAGGCGATCCGCTTGCGCGCATCTAGGAACGGCAGTGAGAGCTCACGGACCGACAGTTGCGGGCTCTCGTGGAACAGCCGCATCGCCTTGGCCGCGTCCATCACCGAGCCACCGCCGACGGCGATGATCACATCGGCGTCGGCGCGCTCGAGCTCAGCCACGCCGGCGCGGATCTGTGCCTCCGTCGGCTCAGGCTCGATCGCGGTGAAGACGTGGACGGCATCGGTCCCGAGATACCGGCGCACCTCGTCGGCGACGCCGCGGGCCTCGGTCGGCGCGTCTGTGACGATGATCGGCTGCCTGGCGCCCAGCATTCTCAGGTTTTCCAACGCGCCAGGGTTGAAATAGGTATCCGACGGAACGCGGAACCACTGGGGCGGCGTCTGCCGCCGGGATACGGCCTTGATGTTGAGCAAGTTGCGGTAGTTGACGTTGTCCGTCGTGTTCGAGCCGCCCCAGGTGCCACAACCGAGCGAGAACGTCGGTGTCATCGAGTTGTAGACGCCGCCGAGCGCGCCGACGGCAGTCGGAGCGTTGACGAGGATACGCCCTGTGCGGATCGCGAGGGCAAAGCGCTCGATCACGTCCTCGTCGGTCGCGTACACAGCGGAAGTGTGCCCGAGCCCGCCGTGCTCGGTGACGAGCTCACACACGCTGATCCCGTGCTCGAGCGATGGTGAGCGCACCACCCCCAGGACCGGCATCAGCTTCTCGGCCAAGAACGGATGTGCCGCCAGGTCGTCCAGCTCCGCGGGCAGCGGAGCGAGCAGGACCTTGTCGCCGTCGCCCGTCTCAAAGCCGGCGATCGCGCCGAGATTGAGACAGGACTGCCCGAGCACCTGGAGATCGACCCGGCCGTCCTCGGTGAACGACTTCGACGCGAGCGCCGCCGTCTGCTCTTCGGTCAGCAGGCGCGCGCCCATCCGGCGAAACTCGTCGATTACGGCGTCGTAGATCTCGTGGTCGATGATGCACGTCTGCTCGGCCGGACAGATGACCGACGAGTCGAACGTCTTCGAGACGAGGATGTCGACCACTGCCATCCGGATGTCGGCGCTGCGATGCAGGTAGACCGGTGCGTTACCGGAGCCGACGCTGATGCAGGGCTTGCCCGCCTCATTGGCGGCGGCGACCGCCTTCGGGCCGCCGGTCGTCCAGATGAAGTCGACGCCGGAATGGTGGAACAGGTACTGCGAGACGTCGAGCGTCGGGTCGGGGATCACCTGGATCGCGTGCGGCGGCAGGCCGGCGGCCTCGCCGGCCTTCTGCAGGATCTCGGCCGCGCGGATCGAGCACCGCTGGGCGTTGAAGGACGGGCGGAAGATCACGGCGTTGCGCGTCTTCGCGCACACGATCGACTTGAACAGCGTGGTGGAGGTCGGGTTCGTGATCGGCGTCAGCGCGAGCACGACGCCGATCGGCTCGGCGATGTACTGGATCGCGCGCTCGCGGTCCTCCTCGATCACGCCGACCGACTTCTTGTCCTTCAGGTAGTCGTAGAGGAACTCGGTAGCGATGTAGTTCTTCAGCACCTTGTCCTCGAGCACCCCGAACTGGGTCTCCTCCATCGCGAGCTCTGCGAGCTCGACGGCGTTCTCCAGTCCGGCGACGGTCATCGCCCAGACGATCCGGTCGACTGCCTCTTGGTCGAGTGCTCGCATCGCGCGGGCAGCCTCCTGCGCGCGATCGACAAACCCATCCAGACGCGCTACCCACTCGCCTCCGGGCGACGAACCAGACTCGTTGATTGCGATCGCCATGTCCATTGCAGATTCGCACCACCGGCGTGTACGGACATCCGGATAAGGCCGCAGCGGTGGCGGGTGTTTTCCGCAGCAAGGTTCCGTGGGCTACTCGGTCGTTAGCTGCGCCACGATCATCCACGATCCTCATGTGGACTGACCATGACGAGCCTTGAACATGTTCCAGTCGAAGCGATGGATCCCCATCGCTTCGAATCCGTGCTGGCGCCGGACCAGTACGAACGGCTACGTGACCTGATCGACAATGGCGCGCGCTCGCTCCGGGGGCGCGTGATCTGGAACGTGAACTCGACCGCCAAGGGCGGTGGCGTGGTCGAGCTGTTGCGGCCGCTGCTCGGGTATTCGCGCGGGGCCGGAGTCGACGCTCGGTGGGCCGTCATCGGCGGCGCGCCCAGATTCTTCGAGCTCACCAAGCGCCTGCACAATCATCTGCACGGCTTCGACGGCGATGGTGGCACAATGCGCGACGCCGAGCGGGAGATCTACGAGCAGACGCTCGCCGACGCCGCGGAGGAGTTCTCAAAGCTCGTCCGCGCGCAGGACATCGTGATCCTCCATGATCCGCAGACCGCCGGCCTGATCCCGGCTGTGCGCAGCACAGGCGCAAAGACCATCTGGCGCTGCCATGTGGGCATTGATCACCCCAACCGCTTCGCCCGCGAGGCTTGGGACTTCCTGCGCGATTACGTGCTCGGAGCCGACGCCTACGTGTTCTCGCGCGAGACGTTTGCGTGGGAGGGTCTCGATCCAGCCAAGATCGCCGTGATCCAGCCGACCGTCGATGCCTTCAATCCCAAAAACGCCGAGCAGACCCGCGGGCAGTCGATCGCGATTCTGTCCCGCGCCGGGTTGATTCCCCACGAGTGCGACGACGAGCCGATGTTCCTTCGCTCGGACGGTACGCCGGGCCGAGTCGACAGGCGCGCCGAGATGGTCGAGGTCGAGCCGCTGAAGCCCGATGACCGCGCCGTCGTGCAGGTCTCGCGCTGGGATCGGCTGAAGGACCCGCTCGGAGTGATCAACGGCTTTGCCGAGCACGTCGCCCCTAACGTCGACGCGCACCTCGTGCTCGCCGGGCCCTCGACCGAGTCGGTGGCCGACGACCCCGAGGGCGCGGGAATCCTCGCCGACGTCAACGCGGTGTGGAACGGCCTGCCGGATGAGGTCCGCCGTCGCGTGCACCTCGCGTCGCTACCAATGGCGGACCTCGAGGAGAACGCGGCGATCGTCAACGCGCTGCAGCGCCACGCGACCGTGGTCGTCCAGAAGAGTCTCGCGGAAGGGTTTGGATTGACCGTCGCCGAGGCGATGTGGAAAGGCCGTCCCGTCGTCGGAAGTCGCGTGGGCGGGATCCAGGACCAGATCGTGCACGGAGAGTCGGGTGTGCTGATCTCCGACCCGCACGACCTGGCCGAATACGGAGCCGCGGTCACCGACCTGCTGCGCAACCCGAAGCGGGCCGAGCAGATCGGCGAGGCCGCTCATGAGCGCGTGCGCGACGGCTTCCTCGGGCCCTACAGCTTGATGCGCTACTTCGGCCTGATCCGGCGGCTGATCTCTGGCGGGGAGACAGGCGACGTCGGAGCACCTGAACCCCCCGGGGGCCTGAAGGCCGCGTAATCTGGCTCGTGCATGCGTTAGTTAGATTAGCGGCCGGTTAGCCGGTCTCCGGAGCGCTGCCGGACCTGTCAACCTGATGCAATGCGTTTACCGTGCGAACGGATTGGTCACGGCGGGGCCAGCGCGCTGGCGCCGGCGAATACGCTCACAGCGTTCGATGCCGCTGTCGACGTCGGGGTCGACATGGTCGAGTTCGATGTCCGGGCGTGGAACGGCGAGCTGGTGCTCGCACACACGATGTTCCACGCTCGGCGTGGTGGCAACGTCCGCCTGCGTGAGGCGCTGGCGCACCTTTCCGGCACACGGTTCTCGGACGTCGGGTTGAACCTCGACGTCAAACATGTGGGCTGCGAGGCAGGCGTGATCGACGGATTGCGTCACGCAGGGCTGCTCGACCGCACGCTGATCTGCAGCCAGGTGGCCGCTGTGCTCGATCGCGCGCGCGCGCTCGAGCCGAGCGCACGCACGGGCATCTCGATCGGCGGCCGGCTCGCGCGGCTGAGCCGGCGCTGGGGCGGCTGGCGCGAGCACGTGCTGGCCGGACTGGCCGCGCACCGGTGGGATGCGCTGATGGCGCAACACAAGCTGATCGACGGCGAGCTGCTGGACGACGTCGCCGAGCGGAGCGCTCGGCTGTACGCCTGGACGGTCAATGAGCGTCGGACGATCGATCGTCTGCGCGCCCTCGGCGTACATGGGATCGCGACCGCGGACCCCAGGCTGTTTGTCTGACGGCTGCGTCGTGCGGGGCTGTGGCGTGGAGCTGTTGCCCTAGGAGCTCCGGAACGAGCCGAAGTCCGAGGCGTTGGCCGCCCGCAGCGCGGTGACATAGCCCGAGCGCTCGTACTCGGACCCGTCGGCATCCGTCGGTACCGCCAGCATCCCCCGCACCTCGTCCAGCGCCGTGAATCCCTTGCTCTGCATCCACGCCGTCAGGCCCTCGAGCAGCGCGCTCGCGTAACCGGGGCCATGGCGCAGCAGTGCCGAGGCGCTCATTACCACGTCGGCACCGGCGAGTAGATACTTGGCGATGTCCTCGGCAGTCTCGACACCCGTGGTCGCAGCCAACGACGCCCGCAGGCGGCCGTGCAGGAGTGCGATCCACGTGCGTGACAGACGGCCCTCCGCCGGGCTCGACAGCCCCACGGTGGGCACCACGGCCAGCGTGTCGACGTCGATGTCGGGTTGCAGGAAACGGTTGAACAGGACGAGCGCATCGGCGCCCGCCTGATCGAGCCGCAGCGCGATCTCGCCGGTCGAGCTGAAGTGCGGGCCGAGCTTGACCGCGACCGGCACCGTCACCGCTTCCTTGACCCGCGCAAGCACGTCGACGTGTCGCTGCTCGACGTCGCGGGCGGAGATCCGCGGGTCGCCAGGTAGGTAGTAGATGTTCAGCTCAATCGCGGCTGCGCCGGCGTCCTGCATCGAGCGCGCGTAGTCGGACCAGCCTCCGGGCGTGATCCCGTTGAGGCTCGCGATCACGGGAACGTCGAGCGCGCCGGCGGCGCGTTCAAGCAGGCTCAGGTACTGGCGGGGCCCGGGATCCTCGTCAACCGTGGCCGGAAAATACGACAGCGATTCGGGGAAGCTCTCCGTGCCGGCCTCCGCCAGCCGTGCGTTCTCGGCCGCCTCTTCGCGGACCTGCTCTTCGAACAGGGAGTACAGCACTACCGCGCCAACGCCTCCGTCTGCCAGCCATCGCACGCCGTCGAGCGTGTGGGACAGCGGCGACGCCGACGCTACCAACGGGTTACGCAGCGTCAGGCCCATGTAGTTGGTCGACAGATTCATCTACGAACCCTTGCGTGCATCGGCCGGGAAGTCGGCGGCGGTGCGCGTCGCCATCTCCTCATAGGTGACCCAGCGCTGATAGACGGTCTGCTGCGCGAGCTCGGCAAGTCGCTCGGCTTCGGCCGGTTCGGTGTTGGCGAGCGAGCGGAAGCGCAGCTCCTGCTTCCGGTAGTCCCTGAGCGCGAGCCGCGGCCTCGGCGAGTCCAGCAGGAACGGGTTGCCTCCCTCGGCCCGCACAAGCGGGTCATACCGCAACAACGGCCAGTGGCCGCTCGCGACCGCCTTGTACTGCTGGTCGAGGCCGTCGCGCATCTCGATCCCGTGCGCGATGCAGTGGCTGTAGGCGATCAGTAGGGATGGCCCGTCATAAGCCTCGGCCTCGCGGAACGCCCGCAGCGTCTGCTGCGGGTCAGCGCCCATCGCCACGCGCGCGACGTACACGTTCGCGTAGGCGATCGCCTGCAGCGCTAGGTCCTTCGTCGGCATCGTCTTGCCGGCGGAGGCGAACTTCGCCACCGCTCCGAGCGGCGTCGCCTTCGACATCTGACCGCCCGTGTTGGAGTAGACCTCGGTGTCAAGGACGAGCACGTTGACATTGCGCCCGCTTGCGAGCACGTGATCAAGGCCGCCCGAGCCGATGTCGTACGCCCAGCCGTCGCCGCCGACGATCCAGACGCTGCGCCGGATCAAATGGTCGATCACGCTGCGCAGGTCGGCGACCGCCGCGTCGTCGAGTGCATCCAGACGCCGCTGCAGCTCGGCGATGCGCTGGCGCTGCGCGCGCAGCTCGGACTCGTGCAACTGTGGCGCATGGAGGATCTCGTCGACGAGCTCGGCGCCGACCGGCTCGCGCAGCTCCGACAGCCGCCGTCGTGCCAGCTCCGTATGGCGGTCGGCGGCGAGCCGGAGACCGAGTCCGAACTCGGCGTTGTCCTCGAACAGCGAGTTCGACCACGCCGGACCGTGCCCGTCGGCGTCGACCGTCCACGGAGTCGTCGGCAGGTTGCCACCGTAGATCGACGAGCATCCGGTCGCGTTGGCGATCGTCAGCCGGTCGCCGAACAGTTGCGAAACGAGCTTCAGGTACGGCGTCTCGCCGCATCCGGCGCACGCGCCGGAGAACTCGAACAGCGGCTCCAGGAATTGCGTGCCGCGGACGGTGCCGAAATCGACGCGGGAGCGGTCGCCGGCCGGCAGCTGCTCGAAGAAGGCGATCTGCTCCCGCGTGCCGTTCACCGGCTCGAGCGGGGCGAGGTTGATCGCCTTGTGCGCCGGGTCGCCCGGGGCCGATACCGGGCAGGCCTGGACGCACAGTTCGCAGCCGGTGCAGTCCTCGGCGTAGACCTGCAGCGTGTAGCGCTCGTCGGGAAGCCCCGGAGCCGTCAGCGGTGCAGACGGGAAGCCCTCGGGCGCGTCCTGTAGCAGGGAGTTCTCGTAGTGGCGCGAGCGGATTACGCTGTGCGGGCAGACGAAGCTGCAGTTGCCGCACTGGATGCACAGTTCCGGGTCCCAGACCGCGACCAGCTCAGACACCCGGCGCTTTTCATATGCGGTCGTTCCGCTCGGGTAGGTGCCGTCGACCGGCAGCGCACTGACGGGCAGCTCATCGCCGCGGCCGGCCATCATCACCGCGGTCACGGTGCGCACGAACTCCGGTGCGTGATCTGGAACGATTGCCGCGAGCTCGCGAGTCGACGTCGCGCGCTCAGGCAGGCTCACGCGGTGAATCCCGGCGACCGAGCTGTCGACCGCCGTCTGGTTGCGCTTGACGACCTCCTCGCCGCGCTTGCCGTATGTCTTGGCGATCGACGCCTTGATCCGTTCGATCGCCTCCTCGCGCTCGAGCACACCCGAGATCGCGAAGAAGCAGGTCTGCAGCACGGTGTTGGTCCGCCCCGCAAGCCCGGCGTCGCGCGCGATCGCACCCGCGTCGACCACATACAGCTCGATCTCCTTGGCGAGGATCTGCGCTTGGACAGGTCGCGCGAGCGCGTCCCAGACTTGATCGGCCGGATGGTGGGTGTTGAGCAACAGGGTCGCTCCGGGCGCCGCGCGGTCGAGCACCTCGGCGCGCTCGAGCAGGCCGAACTGGTGACAGCCGACAAAGCTCGCCTGCGAGATCAGATACGGCGCGCTGATCGGCTCCGGGCCGAAGCGCAGATGCGAGACGGTCTGCGAGCCCGACTTCTTGGAGTCATAGACGAAGTAGCCCTGGGCGTGCAGGTTCTGCTCGGAGCCGAGGATCTTGATCGTGTTCTTGTTCGCCCCGACCGTCCCGTCTGAACCGAGGCCGAAGAACACCGCGCGGACGGTCTTGGGCGACTCGATGTCGAGCGAGGCGTCGAACGGGATGCTGAGGCCCGAGACATCGTCGGTGATCCCGATCGTGAACCGCCGCTTCGGGCGCTCGCGCCCGAGTTCTTCGAACACGGCGGCGACCATCGCCGGGGTGAACTCCTTCGAGGAGAGGCCGTAACGACCACCGATCACGCTCGGCAACTGCTCGCGCTCGCCGTCGGCGTGAGCCTCGCTCAGCGCTGCGAGCACGTCGAGGAACAGCGGCTCGCCGAGCGAGCCGGGCTCCTTGGTCCGGTCTAGCACGGCGATGCGCTGTGCGCTCGCCGGCAGCGCCTGTCGCAGCGCCTGTGCGGGGAACGGCCGGTACAGCCGCAGCTGCGCGACGCCGACGCGCTCGCCGGCGGCGTGCAGGTAGTTGACGGTCTCGCGCACCGTGTCCCCGCCCGATCCCATCACCACGATCACGCGCTCGGCCTCGGGGTGCCCGCTGTAGTCGACCAGCCCGTAGTGGCGGCCAGTGCGCTCGCCGAGCTCGTCCATCGCTGCCTCAACCACGCCGGGGACGCGATCATAGAACGGGTTGACGGTCTCACGAGCCTGGAAATACACGTCCGGGTTCTGCGCTGTGCCGCGGATAAAGGGCCGCTCGGGCGACAGGCCGCGCGCGCGATGCTGGCGAACGAGCTCCTCGGGGACGAGTGCCCGCAGGTCGTCGTCCGAGAGCAGATCGATCGTGTTCAGCTCGTGCGATGTGCGAAATCCGTCGAAGAAGTGCACGAACGGCACACGCGTCTTGAGTGTCGCCGCATGGGCAACGAGCGCCAGATCGTGGGCCTCCTGGACCGATGCGGCCGCCAGCAGGGCGAAACCGGTCTGGCGTACCGCCATCACGTCGGAGTGGTCGCCGAAGATCGACAGTCCCTGTGCCGCCAGCGAGCGAGCGGCCACATGCATCACTGCGGCAGTCAGCTCTCCGGCGATCTTGTACATGTTCGGGATCATCAGCAGCAGTCCCTGGGAGGCGGTGAACGTCGTCGCCAGCGCCCCGCCCTGCAGCGCACCATGGAGCGCGCCCGATGCACCGCCTTCGCTCTGCATCTCGACGACGCCCGGAACGGCGCCCCACACGTTCGGCTGTCCCCGTCCGGCCCACTCGTCGGCGAGCTCGGCCATTGGCGAGGAGGGGGTGATCGGGTAGATGCAGCAGACCTCGCTGCAGCGGTAGGCGACCGATGCTGCCGCCTCGTTGCCGTCGATCGTCGTGCGGGTCATCAGTGCGGCTCCGGGAACATCTCGATCGAGTGCACCGGACATTGGTCGTAACACGTCGCGCAGCCGGTGCACTTGTTGTAGTCGAACTTGTAACGGTTGCCCGGCCCGAGCTTGATCACCGCGTCCTCTGGACACGCCCCCAGGCACCCATCACACTCGCAGCAGTTCCCGCACGACAGACACCTGTGCGCCTCGTAGCCCGCCTCCTGCACCGACAGGCCGCCGACTACTTCGCCGAACCCGGCGAGCCGCTCGTGCGGCTCGAGCTCGGGCTGGAGGCGCCGGGCCGCGTCACCGAAGAACCACAAGTGCAACTTGTCGAATGTCGCCGTATCGTGTTTTGGTCCGTTTGCGAGTGGGCTCTGACGCAGCCACGCATCGATGTTGCGCGCGGCCTTCTTGCCGTGCCCGACGCCGATCGTCACCGTGCGCTCGCTCGGCACCATGTCGCCGCCGGCGAACAGCCCGGGCGAGCCCGTCATCATCGAAGTCGACACCTGTACGGTCCCGTCACGATCGAACTCAACGCCGGGGACCGTCTGCAGGAACCCGGTGTCGGTGTCCTGACCAAGGGCCAGGATCACGGTATCCGCGGCGAGCGTCTCGAACCGTCCGGTCGGCTGCGGGAAGCCGGATTCATCCAGCTCCATCACCTCGACCTGGAGCTCTGGTCCCTCGACGGCGGTGATCGTGCGCAGCCAGTTGATCCGCACGCCTTCACGCTCGGCGTCCTCGGCCTCTGCCTCGTGGGCCGGCATCTGCTCGCGGGTGCGGCGGTAGACGATCAGCGCTTCCTCGGCGCCGAGCCGGCGCGCCGTGCGGGCTGCGTCCATCGCGGTATTGCCGCCGCCGTAGACCGCTACCCGGCGCCCGATCACGGGTCGCTCACCGGAGGCGACCGTGCGCAGGAATGAGACGGCGTCGACGATCGGGCCGGTGTCCACCGCGGGAATGTCCACGCGCTTTGACAAGTGGGCGCCGACGGCGACAAAGACTGCGTCGAAGCGTCCCTCGTCACGCTCGGCGGCGAGATCCTCGACCCGGTGACCGGACGTGATCTTCACGCCGAGTGCGACGATTCGCTCGAGCTCGGCGTCGAGCACGTCGCGCGGCATCCGGTAGGCCGGGATCCCGTAGCGCATCATCCCGCCCGGCTCAGCGCCGGCGTCGCGGATCTCGACATCGTGGCCGAGACGCGTCAGGTGGTACGCGGCCGACAGGCCACTTGGCCCGGAGCCGATCACGAGCACACGGTGGCCGCTGGGAGGGGCCGGCGGGTCGAACTGCCACCCCTTCTCACGCGCGAGATCACCGAGGAACCGCTCGACGGAGTGGATCGAGACCGCGCTGTCGAGGTTGGCGCGGTTGCAGACGATCTCGCAGGGGTGGTAGCAGACACGTCCGTGGATCGCAGGCAGTGGATTGTCGGCGACGAGCTGGCGCCACGCGAGCTCGTGATCGCCGGCCTGGGTGTGGGTCAGCCAGGCCTGGATGTTCTCGCCCGCCGGGCAGCCGGCGTTGCACGGCGGCAGCAGGTCGACATAGACCGGCCGTCGCTCGCGGACGGCACCCGAGCGGGCGATGCTGTGCAGCAGATCCGGCAGTGGTGTGATGTCGTGCGACGGGCTGCTCATCGCGCCGCCCCCTGAAACGGCAGACTGGCGACCAGGGTTGGCCGCCGAGTGCTGATCCGGATTGTTCCTGCCTGAAGACTAGACCGTGAGGTCATCCAACCTTCCCCTGCGTTCTCGCGGCAGCGCGGCCCGTCGGATCACGATACTCCTGCGGACCGCGCTCGCTGAAATTTTCTGCGTGGCTATCGCCGGGCAGCTTGCTCCTGTCGCTCCTGCCCTGGGAAGGTATGCGCGTGGATGCGCGGAGGCATCCGGGTTCAGCTACAGATGGATTGCGGGAAACCCGCACAGATGTGACGCTCTACGCGCGTGAGAGCAGCCGCCGAACCTCGTGCGAGATCTCGAGATCCTCACGCGCGTGGATGACAACCGTCTTCACAGCGCAGTCCGGCGCGCTCAGATCACCGTCCCCGTTGATCTCGTCGTTGCACTGCTCGTCGATCCGCACGCCGAGGAACTCGAGGCCGGCCGCGGCCCGCGAGCGTACCAGCGGGGCGCGCTCGCCGACGCCGCCAGTGAAGACGAGCACATCGAGACCCTGCAGCGAGGCGGCCATCGCGGCGATCGCGCCCCGCAGGCGGTGCATATAGACCTCCAGCGCGAGCGTCGCCGGCTCCTCACCGCTCCGCGCGCGGTCGATCACCTCGCGCATGTCGGCGGTGCCAGCAAGTCCGAGCAGGCCTGACTGATGCTCGAGCGCCTCGGCGAGCTCGCGCTCGGTGACGTGTTCTCGTTCGAGCAGCCACAGCAGCATCCCCGGATCGACGCTGCCAGAGCGAGTTGCCATGACCAGACCCTCCAGCGGCGTGAACCCCATCGTTGTGTCGATCGAGGCGCCGTGCTCGATCGCGCAAAGCGAAGCGCCGGCGCCGAGGTGGCAACTGATGATCCTCAGCTCACAGGCCGGCGCGCCCAGCAGCTCGGGCACACGCCGGGAGACCCAGGCATGGGAGAGACCGTGGAAGCCGTAGCGCCGCAGCCGCCAGCGCTCGCGCCAGCTCGCCGGAAGCGCGTATGTTCTGGCCGGCTCCGGGATCGCGGCGTGAAAGGCGGTGTCAAAGCAAGCGACAGCGGGAATTCCCGGCAACGCCGCCGAGACCGCGTGAAGCGCGGCCAGTGATTTTGGCTGGTGCAGCGGCGCCAGGGCACAGAGCGCGTGCAAGGCATGCTCGATCTGTGCGTCGACCCGCACGGGGTCACAGAAACGCTCGCCGCCATGGACGATGCGGTGCCCAACCGCATCCGCCTCCGCGAGGCCCTCGTCGAGCGCCGCGCGCAACTCCGCTTGATCGATCTCGGACTGCGGCGCGGCGAGCTCGCGGTCGGCGAGCAGGGTGTCGTCATCGCCGAGCAGCCGGAGCTTGACCGTGCTCGATCCGGCGTTGACGACGAGGACGCGCACACCTACGGGGTGCCGTTCAAGACACCGCGTCCGCTATGCCGGTCGGTGCCGGCGGCGCTCCGGGCCACGTCCAATCTCGCACCTCGGGCGAATCGTCCCCGACTTCGCGCGTGTAATGGCGCATCCGCAGGCGGGTATCGGACATCTGCTGTCGCAGCGGCGCCAGCCGCTGGCCGAGCCCAGGGACCCGATCGATCGTGTCGATCACGAGGTGGTAGCGATCGAGGTCGTTGAGCATCACCATGTCGAACGGAGTCGTGGTCGTGCCGACTTCCTTGTATCCACGGACGTGGATGTTCTGGTGGTTGGTACGGCGGTAGGTGAGGCGGTGAATCAGCCAGGGGTAGCCGTGGTAGGCGAAGATCACTGGTTGATTGGATGTGAACAGCGCGTCGAATTCTCTGTCGGAGAGGCCGTGCGGGTGCTCTGTCTCCGGCTGTAGCCGCATCAGGTCGACGACGTTGATCACGCGCACACGAAGCTCCGGAAGATACTCGCGGAGCATCGCTGCGGCAGCCAGTGTCTCGAGCGTCGGGATGTCCCCGGCGCAGGCGAGCACGACGTCGGGTTCATCGGGCCCTTCGTTGGAGGCCCAGTTCCAGATCCCGATGCCGCGTGTGCAATGGGCGATCGCCTCCTCCATCGTCAGGTAGTCGAGCGTCGGCTGCTTGCCGGCCACGATCACGTTGACGTAGTCACGTGAGCGCAGGCAGTGGTCGGCGACCGACAACAGGCAGTTGGCGTCCGGGGGGAGGTACACCCGTACGACCTCGGCCCGCTTGTTGACTACGTGGTCGATGAAGCCGGGGTCCTGGTGTGAGAAGCCGTTGTGGTCCTGGCGCCAGACGTGCGAGGAGAGCAGGTAGTTGAACGAGGCGATCGGCCGCCGCCACTCGATGTCGCGCGTCGTCTTCAACCACTTGGAGTGCTGGTTGAACATCGAATCGATGATGTGGATGAACGCCTCGTAGCAGTTGAACAGGCCATGGCGGCCGGTCAGCAGATATCCCTCGAGCCAGCCCTGGCACAGATGCTCGCTGAGGACCTCCATCACCCTGCCGTCGGGGCTCAAGTGATCGTCGCCTTCGATCCGCTCCGCCTCCCACGTGCGGTCGGTCACCTCGAACACGGGCGTGAGCCGGTTGGAGTCGGTCTCGTCCGGCCCCATGATCCGGAAGTTGTTCGGATTGAAGCCGAACACGTCGCGCAGGAACCCACCGAGCACGCGTGTCGCCTCGCTGGTTTTCGTCCCCGGTGCCGGCACGTCGACCGCGTAGCCGCGAAAGTCCGGAAGCTCGAGTGAGCGCAACAGCAGCCCGCCGTTGGCGTGCGGGTTGGCGCCCATCCGCCGCTCACCCACGGGCGCGAGCGCGGCGAGGTCGGCACGCAGCGCGCCGCCTGACTCGAACAGCTCATCCGGGCGGTACGACAGCAGCCACGATTCGAGCTGCGCGAGATGCGCCGTGTCGTTGCGCACATTGGCCAGCGGGACCTGGTGCGAGCGCCAGTTCCCCTCCGTCGGATGTCCGTCGACGGACTTCGGGCCGGTCCAGCCCTTCGGCGTGCGCAACACGATCATCGGCCAGCGCGGCCGCTCGCTCGAGCCGTCCTCGCGCGCGGCCCGCTGGATCTCGGCGATCTCGGTCATGACCTCGTCGAGCGTTGCTGCCATCAGCTTGTGCATCGCCTCGGGGTCGGAGCCCTCGACGAAGCGCGGGGCATATCCGTATCCCTCGAACAGCGAATTCAGTTCCTCGTGCGGGATCCGCGCGAGCACCGTCGGATTGGCGATCTTGTAGCCGTTGAGGTGCAGGATCGGGAGGACCACTCCGTCGCGCGCCGGGTTCAGGAACTTGTTGGAATGCCAGCTCGCTGCCAGCGGGCCCGTCTCGGCCTCGCCGTCGCCGACGACGCACAGAGCGACCAGGTCGGGGTTGTCGAATACAGCGCCGTAGGCGTGCACGAGTGCGTAGCCAAGCTCGCCGCCCTCGTGGATCGAACCGGGCGTCTCCGGCGCGACATGGCTCGGGATTCCACCGGGGAACGAGAACTGGTGGAACAGGCGCCGGATGCCTTCTTCATCGTGTCCGATCTGCGGATAGACCTCGCTGTACGTGCCTTCGAGGTACGTGTTGGCGACCAGTCCGGGTCCTCCATGGCCGGGACCGGTGATGAAGATCGCACTCAGGTCACGCTCGCGGATCACGCGATTCATATGGACGTAGAGGAAGTTCAGGCCTGGGGTGGTCCCCCAATGGCCGAGCAGCCGTGGCTTGACATGCTCGGGCTTCAGCGGCTCACGTAGCAACGGGTTTGCGAGTAGATAGATCTGGCCTACCGAGAGGTAGTTCGCCGCTCGCCAGTAAGCGTCGATCAACTGCAGGTCATCGGGCATTGGACAGCCTCCTTGGCTCCCACAGTAACGAGTCCAGTGCAGTCGAAGGAGGAGATTTCGTGATTGGCGCCGAGCGCGGTCTTGGCCCGGGCGTCATGGGAGCCCGGATCTGAGCGTCGCGGGCGATGGCGGCACGCGTCGCGCGACGGCCGCCCTCGGCTGAGGGCGGCCGCAAGACGTGACTCGTGAACTTCAGGCTGCTACGAGCACGGGGACGTGCTGGTCACGTCGAGTTTCGAGTTGTCCACATAGCTGAAGTGCGTCTTGACGACGAACTTCTTGGACACGCATTTACCTGCTGTGATCAGCGCTCTGCTGCCGCTTCCGAGGGCGGGAATATTCAGCTTCAGCGACGAGAGCACGATCGCAACGCCGTTGATCTTCTGCACGGGCACCGGGATCGTCAGCTTGGTCCCGGACACGGTTTCGATGATCACCTGTGGAGGCGCGATCGGCGTCGTCACATGCAGGATCACGGTCTTGCTGTTGCGCACGTACGACGTCACCTGCGCGTGGACGGTGCCGAACGGCAGCGGCTTCGCGTTCGCGATCGCCGAGCCGGTGCCGACCTTACTGGAAGACGGGCACGTCGGTCCGCCGACCGTCGTGAGCTGCTTGTCGGAGAGCGTGCAGGCCTTGACGCGACCGAAGTTGAACTTCGTGCCCGCCGGGAACGTGATCACCAGGTTCTTTGCCGCCTTGGGCTTCTGGCCCGGGGCAGCGGGGTCGGTGGAATGTACGTCGGCCTTGATGCCGCTCGATTGCCCGGCCTTCTTTGCAGTCAACGTGATGTTGGCGACCTGGCTGAACGATGCGGTGGCTAGCGCGACGCCGGCCAGCGCGAGCGCCAGCCCTGCGACCACGGCGGTAATTGCCCATTTGCGCATTGATTACTCCTTCACGGGTGTCGGTTTTGATTGCTGGCGCCGGCGAGGCGCTCTTCTCAGAGGCGCGAGCGAACGGAGCTCACGTTCCAGTCTGGTGACGATGTGGTCCGGATCAGGGACCAGCGCGGCGTCGGTCATCAGCCCGATCGTGACCTCGCCGCGGTAGCTGAAAATGCTCACGCTCATGCCCATATGGCCCGACGTCGGGGCCCAGACGATTGCCGTGCGCACTGGTGTCCCGGCGAGGTAGACGGGCTCACGCGGGCCCGGCACGTTTGTCATCACGGCGGTTGTCTTGGCGGTGAACATGTCGATGATCCGCCGCTCGACCGGCTGAGGCGTCAAGCCCGTGACACTGAGCAGACCGTAGGAGACGGGCCCGTCACGCCCGGTCTTGATCTCCTCCATCCGCCGGTGGACCTCGACCAACCGCCGGTAGCTGCCGCTGGTGCCCACCGGCAGCGGCAGGAACACGAGCCCGAACTTGTTGCCGAGCTTGCGCGGGACCGGCTTGTCGAGCGGGCGCAGGTTGAACGGGACCATCGCCTGGATCTCGGTGACGGGCCCGCCGCGCTCCTGCAGGTAATGGCGCAGCGCTCCACTGACCGCCGCCAGCAGTACGTCGTTGACGGTGGCCTTTTGCGAGTGCGCGATGTGCTTGACCTCGGCGAGCGACAGCGGTGCGCTCCAGGCGACACGCCGGCTGATGCCAGGATCCCCCTTGATTGCCGTGGCGCCGTCCGCGGGTGTGAGCATCAGCCGTATCACCGTCCCGGCATCGCGGCCGACCGCGCCCGCCAGCTTGGCCGCGTGCGACGGTGAGCCCGCCATGTCGATCCCCTGACGCAGCGCCGCCCCGCCGATTCGCTTGACGTCGCCAAATGCTTCGATCGCCGAGTCGAGCGCATCTCCGATCGGACCCGGCCGACCTGTGCCGGCCGGCTCGCGCTCGGGTGGGCCGATCCCCGCGTCCGGCTTGGAGTCGGTCAGCGACAGCATCACCCTCGCCAGTGCGATCCCGTCTGCGATGCAGTGATGCATCCGGGTGATCATCGCTGCGCCGTCACCGAACCCGTCGATCATGTACGTGTGCCACAGCGGCCGGCTGCGGTCCAGCGGCATCGTCATCAGGTCGCTGACAAGCTCCTGCAGTGCGGCGACGTCACCGGGGGCCGGCAGCCCGAGGTGATGCATGTGGTGCTCGAGCGCAAAGTCCGCGTCGTCTACCCACTTCGGCGGCCGGAACGGGAGCCGACTCTCGACGGGCCGCTGGCGGAAACGCGGATACACGTCGACCATCCGCTCCTTCGTCAGTTGCTTGACCCGTTCCCAGTCGACCGGCTCGTCGAACAGCATCACGGAGTTGATCACCATCAGGTTGGTCGGACGGTCCATGTGAAGCCACGCGGCATCCGCGCTGGAGAAGCGAGTGCTCATGACTGTCCTGCCTCGCCGTCCTCGTAGAGACCGGCGAACACGTCGTTGTACTTCTCGTAGACAAGCGCCCGCTTCACCTTCAGCGTCGGTGTCAGCTCACCCTCGGCCTGACTGAGCTCGTGATCGAGGATCGCGAAGCGCTTGACCTGCTCGATCCGCGCGAGGTTCGCGTTGACCGCGTCGACATCCTTCTGGATCTCCGCGCGGATCCGCGGGTCGCGGGCGACCGTCGCCGAATCGATCGCAACACCGAGCCGCGTGGCGAGCTTGCGAGACTCATCCGCGTCGAGCGTCAGCATCGCGACGAGATACGGACGGTTGTCGCCGAACACGACCGCTTCGGTGATGTAGCGGCTGTCGCGCAGTTCGCTCTCGATGTTGACAGGCGTGATGTTCTTCCCGTTGGAGGTGATGATCAGGTCCTTCTTGCGGCCGGTGATGGCGACGAAGCCGCCGTCATCGACCGCGCCGAGATCACCGGTGCACAGCCACCCTTCGGGGGTCAGCGCGGCCTTGGTCGCGGCCGAATCCTTGTAATAGCCCTTGAACACGTGCGGACCCCGGATCAAGATCTCTCCGTCGTCGGCGATCGCGATTTCGGTCCCCGGCAGCGGCCTGCCGACCGTTCCCAGGCGCGCCGCGCGCTGGGTGTTCAAGGTCGCTGCAGCGCAGCTCTCGGTCATGCCATAGCCCTCGAGCACGAGGACGCCGCAGGCATCGAAGAATTCGAGCAGCTCGCGCGCGACCGGAGCCGCCCCGACGAGCGCCATCTGATGCTCGGGTCCGAAGACGCCGCGGATCTTCGACAGGACGAGCCGGTCGGCCAGCCGGAACTGGAGCCCGGCGAGTAATCCCGGACCGGTTCCTTCACGGAGCCCTCGGTGCGCTCGTGCGCCGCTGCTCAGCGCCCAGTGGAACAACGCCCGCCGGATTGGCGAGCCGTCCTGCGCCTTCCCGAGAACGGCGCTGTGGATCTTCTCGTAGATCCGCGGGACAGCGGGGAAGTGGGTCGGATGGAGCTCTGACAGCTCGCTGACGATGCGCGCGGGGTCCCCACTCCAGAAGCACGCCCGGGCGCCGGCTCTGATCACGACTGCCTGCGCGACGCGCGCGAGCACGTGGGCCAACGGCAGGAACTGATAGAGGGTGTGCGTCTCGTCGATGCGGAGCTGCCCCACGTACATCCGCGTCGTCTCGAGGATGTTCGCGTGGCTGAGCATGCAGCCCTTCGGCGGACCGGTGGTGCCAGAGGTGTAGACCAGCGTCGCCAGATCGTCGGGGTCCGTTGCCGCCAGCCGGAGGTGGACCGCGTGAACGGGTGTGTGCTCCCCATGTGCCCGCAGCTCGCCGAGCGAGATCGTGTCCTGCGCCTGGCCCTCGAACAGGACAACGTGCTCGAGGTCAGGACAGCGGTTCCGGACGGGCGCGATCTTCGCCGCCTGGTCCGGGTCCTCGCAGAACACCAGCCGCGCCCCGGAATGCTCGAGCACGTACGCGCACTCCTCCGAGGAGTTCGTGTGATAGATCGGCGTCACGATCGCGCCGGCGCAGAGCGCGCCATAGTCGGCAAGGGTCCAATCCGCGGAGGTCGAGCCGAGAATCGCGACGCGGTCCCCGGACTCAATCCCCAGCGCGATCAGACCGCGTGCGATCTCGGTGACGATCGCCCCGAGCTCGGGGTAGGTGATCTCGACGCTCGCACCGCTGCGCTCTGAGTGGAGTGCCACGCCGCTGAAGCGCTCGGCGGCATTCAGCACCATCTCGCCGAGCGTCCGTGGCCCTTCCTTCAGAACCGCAGTCGTGCCCGGCGCGGCAGTGATTGCCGCGCCGGTTGCTGTTGTTTCTGTTGTCGTCGGCGGATTCATCGCACACTCCTATTGGTGCGCCGGTCCAGGCCCGCGGTGCGGGAGGTGCGGATGCGGGATTCGCCCGAGCCTCGGCAGGCGGCGGGTTCGCTGGGCCGGGCCCGAGGCCGTGGGGGGCCGGTGTCCCTTGGTCGGCCACCAGCCAAATCGCCCGAGCGCGACCTCGGCGGCAGGCAGCAGCACCGGCCGCAGCAGGATCACGTCGAGCAGGACGGCGACGCCGACGCCGACGCCAAGCTCGCGAACGTTGATCAGCTCGGTGGCGGCGAACGGGATCACGGCGGCGACCATCGCCAGTCCGGCACCTGTGGCCGCGGCCGCTGTCTCGCGCATCCCGGTCGCGATCGCCTGACGGCCGTCATCGCTGGTCACATACTCCTCGCGGGTGCGCATCAGCAGCAGCGTCGAGTAACAGACGGAGATCCCGAACGCGACCGTGAACACGCTGATCGTCGTGATCGGGTCCAGGTATCCGGGCCCGCCGAGCGGCGGCTTCGACCCGCCGAACAGCATCTGGATGACGCCGAATGCCGCGGCGACCACGAGCAGGTTGAACATCACCGTCACGACCGGCAGCACGATTGCGCGGAGCGCCAGCGCAAGCACGAGCGCAAGTGCAATCGCGATCACCGCCACGTCGAGCCAGATCCTCGACTTCGCGGCGCCGGTCAGGTCGATCAGGCTGCCGCCGGGTCCGCCGACAGCGACCGCGACGTGGTTCTTGGTGGCGAACGTCCCGGCCATCGCCACCAGCTGATTGTGCAGCGCCGTACTCTCCGGTGCGCTCGACGCGTACCTGGAGATGACGACGATCTCGCCGGCGTTGCCGCCGTGCAGGAGGTTGATCGCGAACGTCGCGGCGTTGCGATCGGAGCCGCGTGCGCCTTCGACCGCGGCGAGCACGAAGTAACCCGAGTTGAACATCCCCGGGGACTGCTTGAACAGCGTCTCGAGGTCCTTCGTCGAGGGGAGCTGACCGCGGGACTTCCGGACCGCCGCCTGCATGATCCCGAGTCCCGTGGCGATCTGACCGGCGCCGGTCGGAGCGGGCGCCAGCCCGGTCGCGAGCTGGCCGGTTCCGGCACTCAGCAGCGCGAGCCCGGCCTCGAGCTGCCCGGCGCCGCTGGTCAGCTGACCGAGGCCGCTGCGCAGCTGGCCGCCGCCGCCCGCGAGCTGGCTGATGCCGCCCGCGAGCTGTGCGTTGCCGTTCTTGAGCTGGCCGATGCCGCTCGCAAGCTGCGACGCAGAGTCGCGCAGTGCCTTGAATCCCGGGGCGAGGCCGGAGGCCGAGTAGGCGGCGTCGCTGGCGGCCTGCGAGGCCTTTGACGCGCTGCCGGCCGCGGTGCTGAGTGAGCCCGAGAGCGAGCCGACCTGTGCGCTTGCCTGGTTGAGGCTTGCGACGATCGAGCTGTAGTTGGGGTCGCTCTTGCTGACCGCCCCGATCGCTGATTGGATCGCGCCGGCGGCTGACCCGGCCTGGCTCTTGGCCGAGGCCACAGCCGAGCTGGTCGCGCCGACGGCCGACTTGGTGCTGCCGATCTGCCCGGTGATGTCAGGGATCCCGCCGGCTGAGGCGTTGATGTTCGCGCCGAGCGTGGTTGCGCCCGCCAGCGCCTGGGCGGCGCCGTCCTTCAGCTGATTGGCACCGGACAGCGCCTGGTTGAGGCCGCTCTCAAGCTGCACCGAGCCACCGCTGGCCTGGAGCAGTCCGGAGCGCAGCGCGCCGGAGCCGGCGGCTGCCTGGCCCGCGCCGCCGTTGAGCTGGTTGGCGCCGCTGACGGCGGCGTTCAGCCCGGCCCGCAGCTGGCTTGATCCAGCTCCGGCCTGTCCGAGCCCGTTGATCAGCTTGAGCAGATCCTTCTTGCTCTTGTTCGAGAGCTTGACGGACTTCTTCAGCCCTGGCCCGAACGCCTTCAGCTGCTTCGAGGTGGAGTTGATCGAACCTGGACCCGCGACTGAAAAGACTCGTTTGTCCTTGGCGATCTGCCGCTGGAACTTGTCGATGCTCGCGAGTAGCGCCGGAGTTGTGATCGGGCGGTTGTTCGACACGACGACGAGCGTGAACGGGGTCGCCCATCCGGCCCCCATCACGCGCGAGACCTCCGTGAACGCGATCCTCGCCTGTGCGTTCTTGGGAAGCTGCTTGACGCTCTCTTGCCCGGAGCTCAGGGCGAGCGCCGGGATCGCGAGCGCGGCCAGGAGGGCGGTGGCGGCGAAGCCGGCGTAGAGCGCATGCCGGGTTACCCAGTTGCCACCGCTGAGCAGTCCCGACCACATGCTCTGGAGGAAGTGCGGAGCGGGGAAGCTGAAGGCATTGATGTGGCGACCGAACAGCACCAGTGCTGCAGGCATCACCACAACCGCGGCTCCGGTCGCGAACATCGCACACGTGAGTGCCGCGGTGCCGACCGACACCATCAGCTCCATCGGACCGATGATCGCGACGAGTCCGAGGGCGATGATCAGCCCGGTGCCGCCGACGAGAACAGCCTTGCCGGTCGTGTTGAGCCCCCGCATCGCAGCGGATACCTCATCGCCGGCCTCCTTGCCGTCGGCCATCTGCTCGCGATGGAAGCGATCCAGGATCAGCACCGCAAACCCGACGCCGATCGCAAGACCGGTCATCGAACCCGCGGCGACGCCGACGTTGTCGAGCTTCATGAAGTGGCCGAGCAGCGCGACCTCGCCGAATGCGGCGAGCATGCTGACCGTGCCCTTCACCGTGACAAGCAGCGCTGCCAGAGGCGCGCGCAGCCCGATCAGCAGCAGCACGAACAGGATGCCGGCCGCGATCAGCTCGGTGTTGCGAAGTTTGTTGACGGACGCGTCCTTCAGCGCACGGTCGATCGACGGCTGTCCGGTGATGTACGCCTTGACCTGCGCGGAGCCGATCTGGGCGGCGACCAGCTTTTCGATCTGGGGCTGGTCGTACTTGACGACATCCTTCTCGGTTCGATCAACCGATACGACGATCATCGCCGCCGTCGGCTTTGGCCGCAGTCCCGTGCTGGCCGCGCCCTTGTCCCAAGCTGAAAGCGCGCGCGTGTGGGGGCGCTTGGTCAGCGCGATCACGAGCTTTGGCCCGACCTTGTTCAGCTGCGCCCTCGGGCCCTCGAGCAGGATCGGCACGAGCTGGCTCTGGCCGAACTGGGCGTTCGCGAGCTGCTGCGCGCGGGCGGACTGCGTGTTCGGCACGACTGTGATCGTCGGCGACATCGACTTCGACACGCCGAATCCCATGTAAACCAGGGCCGCCGCGATCAAGAACCAAACAGTCAGTGCGGTCTTTGGGCGCCGGATCGAGAACTTCGCTAGCGAGAGCATCCTCTCCACCTCCTGGTGGGTTCTGGCGACCAGCACTGCGGTTGGTCGGCGGCGAGCGTGAGCTTGGGTCTAGTTCCGCACGGTACGTGTCGTCCTCTGCCCTGCCATCCGCACCTGAAGGCAGACCTGCTCAGTAGTAAGAACGTATTTATGGTTTTATGAGCTTTGACGCAGTCGGTCATGCCTCGCCCCAGGCGAGGATGCCGGCGATGTCGAGCGTCGAGAGCATTCCGACCGGCCGCTGCTGGGCGGGGTCGATCACGAGCACATGGGGCGTTTGGTGCGCGAGCATCAGCTCGGCGGCTTCGCGCAGCGGCGTCGCGGGAGCGACGCTGACGATCGGGCCTGTCGCGATCGAAGCGGCGGTCTTCTCGGCGCCGTCGCCGACGCCGGCGCGGACGACGTCGAGGTCGGAGACGATGCCCCAGACGAGTGACTCTCCGTGCTCGTGCGAGAGGCCCATCACCGCGATGCAGTGCACGTGGTGAGTGGCCATCATCCGTGCCACCTCCGTGAGCGCGGCGTCAGGATCGCACGTCATGATGCCCGGGTGCATGGCGTCCGCGACGGTCGCGTGCGCGATCGACGGCATCAGGTAGCTCCCGTGGTACGTCGGGTCAGTGCTCGCGGACATTGCTCTTTGCCTCCTTCGTGATTACGCACGATGGACGCTAAGCCCCGCGCGAGGACGTTTCATCCGGGCACTGCGCGCGACCAGATCCGGAGTTAACCCCGCCGTCGTGCGGCATTTCCCCCCGATGGCAAGATCGCGATTCGGTGGTGATGTTGGTGGAGCGTCGTCAAACCGCAAAGGAGCCACCATGGCCATCGTCGAGTCCTCGACCTTTGACGCTCCCGGTCAGCCCGGGAGTCCGGTCGAGCTGAAGGACCACTACGAGAATTTCATCGGCGGACAGTGGATCGCACCCACGACGGGCGAGCATCGTGAGAACCTCACGCCGTCCACGGGTGAGCCGTTCTGCGAGATCGCCTACTCCGGCGAGCAGGACATCGAGCTGGCGCTCGATGCCGCCCACGCGGCTAAGGCCGACTGGGGCAAGCGCTCGCCCGCCGAACGCGCGGCCGTCCTGGATGCCGTCGCGGACGCGATCGAGGAGAACCTCGAGATGCTCGCTGTGGCGGAGAGCTATGACAACGGCAAGCCGGTTCGTGAGACGCTCGCCGCGGACATCCCGCTCGCGATCGATCACTTCCGGTATTTCGCCGGCGCCGTGCGCGCGGAGGAAGGCCGGATCTCGGAGATCGATGATCAGACCTACGCGTATCACTTCCACGAGCCGCTGGGCGTCGTCGGTCAGATCATCCCGTTCAACTTCCCGCTGCTGATGGCGGCGTGGAAGATCGCGCCGGCGCTGGCCGCCGGGAACTGCTCGGTGGTCAAGCCGGCGAGCCCGACGCCGTGGTCGATCCTGAAACTGATGGAGGTGATCGGCGAGCTGATTCCGCCGGGGGTGCTGAACATCGTCAACGGTCCCGGCGCGCTGATCGGCAAGGCGCTCGCTTCCAACAAGCGGATCGCCAAGGTCGCGTTCACCGGCGAGACGGTGACCGGCCGGCTGATCATGAGCTACGCCGCTCAGAATTTGATTCCGTCGACGACGGAGCTCGGCGGCAAGTCCCCGAACATTTTCTTCGAGGACGTGATGGCGGCAGACGATGCGTTCCTCGACAAGGCGGTCGAGGGTCTCGTCCTGTACGCGTTCAACAAGGGCGAGGTCTGCACCTGTCCCTCACGCGCGCTGATTCACGAGTCGATCTACGACGAGTTCATGGCTCGGTGCCTGGAGCGGATCGCCGCGATCAAGCAGGGAGACCCGCTCGACCGCGAGACGATGATGGGCGCGCAGGTCTCCACCGCACAGCTCGAGAAGATCGAGGGCTATGTGAAGATCGGTCGTGATGAGGGCGCCGAGGTGCTGATCGGCGGGCATCGCACGCCGCTGAACGGCCACCTTGCGGGTGGCTACTACTTCGAGCCGACGGTGCTCAAGGGCCACAACAAGATGCGCGTCTTCCAGGAGGAGATCTTCGGTCCGGTGCTGGCCGTCACGACCTTCAAGGATGAGGCGCAGGCGCTGGAGATCGCCAACGACACGATGTACGGGCTCGGCGCGGGCGTCTGGACCCGGGACGGTTCTCGCGCGTTCAGGATGGGTCGCGCGATCCAGGCCGGACGCGTGTGGACCAACTGCTACCACCAGTATCCGGCGCACGCGGCGTTCGGCGGCTACAAGACCTCGGGCGTCGGCCGTGAGAACCACCGGATGATGCTCGAGCACTACTCGCAGACCAAGTGCCTGCTCGTCAGCTACGACCCGAACCCGCTCGGGTTCTTCTGAGAATCACTAAGGCTTGATGGGGGCTGCGGTTGCAGCAACCGAGGCGGCGCTCGAGATGATCGCTCATCTCGAGGCCGCCTACGGCCCGCTGATGCTTTTGCGGTCGGGGGTTTGAGACTGACGTTTGGCTGTGCGCGGCCGAGGGATTCTCGCTCGAGGGGCTAAAAGAAGTTCACTTCGTCACCCACAGCGCGTAAAGTGCCCGACGGATGGCTGCGGCACACGTCATCGAGAGGGGAGATTTCGACGCGCTGTTGGGGGCGCTCTCCCGTCGTGGGTACACGATCGTCGGTCCGACGGTCCGTGACCAGGCGATCGTGTTCGATGAGGTTGCGACGGCGAGCGACCTGCCGATCGGGTGGACCGACGAGCAGGATGGCGGGACGTATCGGCTGCGTCGGCGCGACGACGAGGCGCTGTTCGGATATGCGGTCGGCCCACACTCCTGGAAGAAGTACCAGCTGCCGTCGACCGTGACGGTATGGCGGGCCAAGGTCGGCGAAGACGGCGCGCTCAGCGACTTCACCGAGCCGCCGCGCGAACCACCTCGCTACGCCTTCCTCGGTGCCCGCTCCTGCGATCTTCACGCCACGGGGATTCTCGATCGCGTCCTGATGCGCAGCCCGCACCCGGACCCGGCCGACAGCGCGCGCACCGACGGCGTGTTCGTCGTCGCCGTGCAGTGCGCAGAGGCCGGCGGCACGTGCTTCTGCGTCTCGATGAACACGGGGCCGGTCGCCAAGAGCGGCTTCGACCTGGCGCTGACGGAGATCCTCCAGGACGGGGACCACTACTTCGCGGTCGAGGTCGGGTCTGAGCGCGGCGCCGAGGTGATGGCGGAGGTGCCCCACCGCGACGCCGATGAACCGGATCGGACCGCCGCCGGGGCCGTTCACGCGCGCACCGCCGCGAGCATGGGGCGCGAGCTGGACACGAACGACATCAAGGGCCTGCTGTATCGCAACTACGACCATCCCCGCTGGGAAGAGGTGGCGGATCGCTGCCTCACGTGCGGCAACTGCACGATGGTCTGCCCGACCTGCTTCTGCACGACGGTCGAGGACGTGACCGATCTCGACGGCGGGCATGTCGAGCGACAGCAGCACTGGGATTCGTGCTTCACGGTCGACTACTCGAATATTCACGGCGGGGCGGTCCGCGGCACGCCGAAATCGCGCTACCGCCAATGGATGACGCACAAGCTCGCGACCTGGTGGGACCAGTTCGACACGAGCGGCTGCGTCGGCTGCGGCCGCTGCATCACCTGGTGTCCGGTCGCGATCGATATCACCGAAGAGGCGCGCGCAATCCGCGACAGCGAGGAGGGATCAGATGCAAGGTCTTGAACAGGAGATCGCGGCGACGACGACGTTCTCTGGGCTCGCGCCCGCGCATCTCGAGTTCATTGCCGGCTGTGCCCACAACGAGCGGGTGGCAGCCGGAACGACGCTGATGCGTGAAGGTGAGCCGGCTGACCGTTTCTTCCTGATTCGCACGGGCGCGATCTCGCTCGAGCTGCACAGCCCGACTGGGCCGCTCGTGATCCAGACGCTGCACGACGGAGAAGTCGTCGGCTGGTCATGGCTGTTTGAGCCCTATCGCTGGCATATGGATGGCCGTGCGGTGGAGGACTGCAGCATTGTGACCTTCGACGCCGCTTGCCTGCGCAACAAGGTGCAAGCCGATCATGAGCTCGGCTACGAGCTGATGAGCCGCTTTGCGGCGAGCCTGATCGACCGCCTCCAAGCGACCCGCTTCCAGCTGCTGGACGTCTATGGGCGTGCTCCAGCCTAGGCTCGATCTCGATCTGATGAGCGAGCCCGGCCCGATGGTGCCGGCGCAATTCACGGTGCGAAAGAGCCGGCAGGACACGTCGGACACGTGGACGGTTTGGCTCGAGCCAAGCTCCGGCGAGCCGTTTGCGTTCGAGCCCGGGCAGTTCACGATGCTCTCCGCGGGCGGCGCAGGCGAGGTTCCGATCTCGATCAGCGGTGACGCCGATCAGCCCGGGCAGCTGATGCAGACCATCCGCGCCGTTGGGCTGGCGACGCAGGCGATCTGCGCCGCGCAGCCCGGGCAGGTGCTCGCGGTGCGCGGGCCGTTCGGCTCCTCCTGGCCGATCGAGGAGATCGAGGGCGCAGATGTCGTCGTCGCGGTCGGCGGAATCGGCCTGCCACCGCTGCGCGGCGCGATCTTGCGGATGCTGGCACGGCGCGAGCGCTACGGCCGGATCGTGTTGCTCTATGGCGCCCGGACCCCGGATCAACTCCTGTTCACCGATGAGCTCGAGGAGTGGCAACAGCGCGGGCTCGAGGTGCTCGTGACCGTCGACGCTGCCGGTCCGGAGTGGATCGGCCACGTCGGCGTGGTCACGAGACTGATCCGCCGCGCCGGGCTCCAGAGCGAGAGCATGGTCGCGATGTCGTGCGGTCCCGAAGTGATGATGCGGTTCGTCGTGGCCGGCCTGCAGGACTGTGGTCTGCAGGCCGAGCGGACGTTCGTCTCGATGGAGCGCAACATGCAGTGCGGGATCGGTCACTGCGGTCACTGCCAGCTCGGGCCGACGCTCGTGTGCCGCGACGGCCCAGTGTACAAGTGGTCCGAGCTTGAACCGTGGTTGGCGATCAGGGAGCTGTGATGCCGAAGAAGAAGATTGCCGTGTGGAAGTTCGCCTCCTGCGACGGGTGTCAGCTGAGCCTGCTCGATTGTGAGGACGAGCTGCTGACGGTCGCCGGCGCGGTTGAGCTGTCCTACTTCCTGGAGGCGTCGAGGGCGGTCGTCGAAGGTCCCTACGACGTCTCGCTCGTGGAAGGCTCGATCACCACTCCGCACGATGCGGACCGGATCCGCGAGGTGCGCGCGATGTCCAAGGCGCTGATCACGATCGGCGCGTGCGCGACGTCCGGTGGCGTGCAGGCGTTGCGGAACTTCGCCGACGTCGAGGAGTTCACGCGGATCGTCTACGCGAGCCCCGACTACATCAGCACGCTCGCGACATCCACCCCGATCAGCGCCAACGTCCCAGTCGACTTCGAGCTGCAGGGGTGCCCGATCAGCAAGGAGCAGCTGCTCGAGGTGCTGAACGCGTACCTGAATGGGCGCCGGCCCAGGATCCACTCTCACAGCGTGTGCGTCGAGTGCAAGCGGCGCGGAACCGTGTGCGTGATGGTCGCGCACGGGACGACGTGCCTGGGCCCTGTCACCAACGCCGGCTGTGGCGCGATCTGTCCGAGCTACGACCGGGGGTGCTATGGCTGCTTCGGGCCAAAGGAGACGCCGAACGCGGCGTCGCTGAACTCGTGGAGCGGGATGGAGGATCGCGACATCGTGCGGGTCTACCGAACATTCAACGCGGCCAGAGCGCCATTCCGGGAAGCGAGTGAGGCCCATGAGCGCGTCTAGCTCCAGCCGGACGATCCGGACCGACTACCTGGCGCGCGTCGAGGGCGAGGGCGGGATGTATGTCCAGCTCGACGGCAACAAGGTCGCCGACGTGAAGCTGCGGATCTACGAGCCGCCGCGGTTCTTCGAGGCGTTCCTGCGCGACCGTGCCTTTACCGAGGCCCCCGATATCACCTCACGGATCTGCGGGATCTGCCCGATCGCCTACCAGATGAGCGCGATCCGGGCGATGGAGGATGCCTGCGGGATCGCAATCGACAGCGGTCCGATCCGGGACCTGCGGCGCCTGATCTACGCCGGCGAGTGGATCGAGAGCCACGGCCTGCACATCTACCTCCTGCACGCGCCCGACTTCCTCGGCTATGACGGATTCGTCGAGATGGCCGCTGAGCACCCGAAGCTGGCCGAGCAGGGGCTGCAGCTGAAGAAGGTGGGCAACACGATCGTGACGGTCATAGGCGGTCGCGAGATCCACCCGGTCAACCTGCGCATCGGCGGCTTCTACAAAGCGCCCACGCGGGCGGAGCTGCGCTCGAGGCTGGTCGAGCCCCTGGAGCGCGCACGGGAGACCGCGCTGCAGACCGTCCGCTGGAGCGGGGGGCTGCAGTTTCCCCGAGGTCGACTGGGCCCCTGAGCTGGTCGCGCTGAGCGAGCCCGACCGCTATCCGATCGACCTCGGGCGGATCGTCTCCGACCGCGGGTTGGACATCGACCCGTCTGGTTTCTACGACCACGTCGTCGAGGAGCATGTCGAGCACTCAAACGCGCTGCACGCGCGGATCAAGGAGCGCGGCAGCTATCTGACCGGTCCGCTCGCCCGATACAACCTGGCCTCTGACAAACTGTGGCCGCTGGCGCGGGATGCCGCTCGCGAGGCGGGGCTGCCTGAGCAGGTGCACCAACCCGTTCCAGAGCATTGTCGTGCGCGCCGTCGAGATCCTGCAGGCGTGCGACGAGGCGCTGTCGATCATCGAGAACTACGAGCAGCCGGACCGGCCCGCGGTGGAAGTGGCGCCACGGCACGCGGTCGGGCACGGCGCCACCGAGGCACCGCGCGGAATGCTCTATCACCGCTACGAGATCGATGAGCAAGGCACGATCCTCGACGCGAAGATCGCGCCCCCGACCTCGCAGAACCAGCTGTCGATCGAGGAGGACCTGCGGGCGGTGGTCGAGCGGCATGCCGAGCTGCCGGACGAGCAGCTGCGCAATCGGTGTGAGCAGGCGATTCGTAACCACGATCCCTGCATCTCCTGTGCTACGCACTTTCTCGAACTGACGGTTGATCGGCGCTGACGCCCACCGTAACTGTGATCGGGGTCGGCAACGAACTGCGCTGTGACGACGCATCGGGGCTCGAGGTCGTCAGGCGGCTGCGCGTCCCCTCCGGCGTCGTCGTGCACGAGCACCGCGGAGAGGCCGTCGGCCTGCTCGAACTATGGCAGGACGCCGACGCGGTCGTGCTCGTCGACACCGTGAGCTCCGGCGAGAGGCCCGGAACGATCCACCGGATCGATGCCAGCGGCGGACCGATACCGTCGCCGCTGCGGCGAGCCTCGAGCCACACGATCGGCCTGGCCGAGGCAATCGAGCTGGCACGAACCCTCGGTGGCCTTCCCGACCGGGTCGTGGTCTATGGAATCGAGGGGGCCCGCTTCGAGGCCGGCGCGGAGATGAGCGAAGCGGTGCGGGCGTCGATCCCGGAGTTGGCGCGCGCGGTCGGGGACGAGGCCCGCGCGCTCGTCGGAGCCTGAGTACGGATCGTGCCGATCCGTCGGAGCTCGGTCTTTCCGCTAGCCGGCCCCAGCCGCGGCCGTCCTGATCACCTGCACCAGCTCGGTCGCTGCCGACTCCTTCAGCACATATCCGCGCGCGCCCGCAGCGTATGCCTCACGCATGAAGCCCGGATCGTCCTCCATCGTCAGGATCACGACGGCCGTCCTGGGCGAAATCCGCGACAGCCGCGAGATCGCCTCGACGCTCGAGCCGCCCGGCATGTTCAGGTCGAGCACCAGGATGTCCGGCCGGTGGGTGCGAACGTCGCGGTAGACCGACTGGATGCTCCCGGCCTCGGAGACGACATGGAATCCCTGTTCTGCCTCGAGCAGCATCCGCAGCCCGCTGCGCATCACCGTGTGATCGTCGGCGATCACGATCCTGAGGGCGCTCTCTGTGTCGGGCAGATCTGCCATTTCCCGACCCTACCGACAACCGCTCGCCACGTGCAGCGCCGACGCGATCGATCGCAGTTCGGGGTCGCCGCTCACGACCACGACGCACGCACGAGCCGTTCTGGCATACGCTGATTGTGTGATGAGCAGCGCACCTTCGGATCTCGCCCCCCACCCCACGGACCCTCCAAAGCTCCGCCGGATCGCCGTCGGGGTCGATGGGCATCCGGAAGGCCGCGATGCCGCGGTGCTCGCCGCTGCACTCGGACGGGCAACTCGAGCGGACACGATGCTCGTCGCCGTTCTCAGCGATCCGCTCATCGTCCCGCTCACCGGGTTGAGCTGGAAGGAACTGCACAAGCAGGCCGAGATCACGCTTGCTGAGACGCGTGACTCGCTGGTTCCGGATGCGCGGGTCGTGATCGAGACCGATTTCTCGGTGGCGCGCGCGCTCGAGCGTGTTGCCGCCCGCGAGCACGTCGATCTTGTCGTGCTCGGTTCAAGCCCCCAGGCCCATACCGGCCAGGTGCGGATCGGGTACCGTACGCGGCAGCTGATCGGGGATGCGCAATGCGCGCTGGCGGTTGCTCCGCGCGGACTCGCTGAGGCTGGTACGACGGCGATCGAGCGGATCGGGGTCGGCTACGACGGCGGGCCGGAGTCCGAGGCGGCGCTCGCGCTGGCCGGCGTCATCGCTCGTGCCGCCGGTGCAGAGCTCGGTGTGCGAGCGGTCGTTGACGACCGAATCCCGACCTTCGGGTTACGCGGACCTCGCGGCTCGCGGGTCGTCGCGGAGTGGGAGTCGCTGATCGCCGACGATGTCGAGGATCTTCGCAAACAGGCCGTCGAGGCCGCGAAAGGCGCAGGCGTGGATGCTCGCGTCGAGGTCCTCAGCGGTCACCCAGCGGATCTGTTGCTCGAGCTGTCCGAGGAGGTCGACTTGCTCGTGCTCGGCTCAAGGCGATGGGGTACGGTCGCCCGGCTGCTGCTGGGGAGCACCGGTGAGGCACTGCTGCACGGCGCCGTCTGCCCGATGCTGGTGGTCCCCCGCACGCACGCTACTCCGTAGTCGCTGCTCGTGCGACGGCGGAGGTGCAGAGGCTGACGTGATCAGGTCCTTCGGGCCGATCAAGGCTCTATGTCGGCAATCGGGCGGCGCGGTGGTCCTCGGCCTTTGCCGCTTCCGCGCGCTCGCGCTTGCGCGTCACGAGCCGGTCCACATAGCCGCGCAGCTGGCGCTGTAAGCGCTCGGCGACTTCGTCGATCGCTGCCTCGACGGTCGATCCCTCAGCGTGGGCGTGGATCACCTTTCCCTGGAGGTCGATGTCGGCCTCAGCATGGGCCGGCCGGGCAATCCGCGGGTTGCGTTCGTGGAACAGGACGACCCGGGCGCCCAGAATCGGGCTGTTGACGAACCGCTCGAGCGCACCGATCTTCTCGCGCGCATGAACTCGCGCGTGGTCGCTGATCTCGCCTCGCGCTGTGATCTCGATGTTGATCGGACTCATTCCGAACGCTCCATCCATATCGATGAACACCGATGCTCCCGCCGCAAGCGGAAACGGGCATCCGGCGAATGCCCGGATCGACATCGGTGAGAACTACGGCTGGGCGCTTTACGGCTGCGACGGTTGCGCTCGTCAGTACTACCCCACCTATCCAAACCGTGAGGAGCCCGGTTGGCGCCCGCCCGCCGAAGGTTTCAGGTTCTAATCGTGTCCAGGGAAGCGATCGACATTGCCGCCTTGCTTTCGTCCGGGCAGGCGCGCGGAGCGCTTTCGGAATCCGACATCGACGCCCTCGCGCTCCGGCTCGAGCTCGAAGACGAGGAAGTGGACGAGCTGCGCGAGCGGATCGCGGGCGCCGGGATCGACGTCACCGACGACCTCGGCAAGCAGGGCGTGCCGGCGACCTCCTACAGCGACGACGAGCTGAGTCACTACACCGTCGACGCGATGGCACTGTTCCTTTCAGGGGTTCGTCGCTACCGCCTGCTGACTGGGCCTGAGGAGATTGAGCTCGCCAAGCGGATCGAGCAGGGCGACCTCGGCGCCAAGGAGAAGATGATCAATCACAACCTGAGATTGGTCCTGTCGATCGCCAAGCGCTACCAGGGTGCCTCCGACATGACGCTGCTCGACCTTGTTCAGGAAGGCACGCTTGGCTTGATCCGAGCGGCCGAGAAGTTCGACTGGCGGCGCGGGTTCAAGTTCTCGACCTACGCGACGTTGTGGATCCGCCAGGCGATCCAGCGGGGATTGGCGGACAAGGCGCGCGTGATCCGCCTTCCGGTGGCGGTTGAGCAGCAGGAACGCAAGATCGCCGCGGCTCACACCCGGCTCGCCGGCGAGCTGGGACGCGATCCCACGCCGGAGGAGATCGCGCACGCGACTGGTCTCGAGCTCCGGCAGGTGGTCGCGTTGGCCGAGGCTCCGCGAGTGGTGACGAGTCTTGACCGCTCGGTCGGAGAGGACGACGAGACGACGCTCGGCGCGCTGATCCCGGCCGAGGCAATGGACTTCGGCGAGGAGGTCCACATCAGCCTCGAGCGGGAGCAGGTCCGGCTCACGGTCGCGACGATGGCCGAGCCGGAGCGCTCGATCATCCGGTTGCGCTACGGCCTCGACGGCGATCCCGAGCCACAGAGCTACGCCGCGATCGGACGCAAGCTGCGGCTTGACCCGGGGCGCGTTCGTCAGCTCGAGGAGCGAGCTCTCACGCGGCTGGCCCGGGTACGCGAGCTCGAAGCACTGCACGCTGCCTGAGCGCCAGAGTCGATCGCGAGGAGTGTGTTGCTTCTCACACCTGCACGCCAGCGCTCGGCGCTAGACTTGGGGCGTCAGAGAGCGTGAGTGTTCCGAATGGAACGACCGCCTAACAGGCCAGCGGCGTCAAGCCGCACCGACCCGGCGCTCACGCTCTTTTGGCATGCTCGGGGCCGATTCAGTTCAGCTCAGTGATCGTTGCCCTTCTCCGCCTGGTCGGTCTCGCCGGCTTGCGCCCATCGCTCGAGACGCTGCTCAACCAGCGCGTGGATCGTGCCGTCCGGGAAGCGTCCGTCGGCATCGCGCTTCCCGGCCGGAATCCCGGTCAGGAGCTCGATTCCGGCATCGATATCGCGTGCGCTCCAGACATGAAAGCGGCCGGCGCGAACACTTTCGACCACCTCGCTGCTGAGCATCAGGTTGCGGACGTTCGACTCCGGGATCAGCACACCCTGGCGCCCGGTCAGCTCGTTCAGCGAGCAGCTGCGGAAAAAGCCCTCGATCTTCTCGTTGACGCCTCCGATTGCCTGAACTTCCCCATGCTGGTTGACCGACCCCGTCACCGCGATGTCCTGCCTCAGCGGCACCTCGGCGAGTTCGGACAGCAGTGCGTACAGCTCGGCGCTGGCGGCGGAATCGCCGTCGACATGGTCGTAGGACTGCTCGAATGTGAGCGTTGCCCCGAGGGCGATCCTGCGCTCGCCGCCATAGTGCCCGCGAAGGTAGCCGCTGAGGGTCAGGAATCCCTTGTCGTGGATCTGGCCGCTCAGCTCGGTTTCCCGCTCGATGCTGAGCAGCGCCCCTCGTCCGGGCCCGGCGGTGGCCGTGATCCGGACGGGACGGCCGAACGCGTAGTCGCCGAGATCGAGCACTGAAAGGCCGTTGATCTGTCCGACGCGCTCGCCGTCGAAATCGAGCATCAACGCGCCATCGCGCACCATGTCGAGCAGCCGTTGCTCGATCAGGTTCGAGCGCCGGACCTTGTGCTCGATCGCCTGCTCGACGTGCTCGGCGCCGACGAGCGTCGCGCCGTCCTGGCCCGCCCAGTGGCTTGCCTCCGAGACGAGCCCCGCGATCTCGACGAAGCTCGTTGAGAGCCACTCGCGGTTCTCGGCGATGCGGGCGCCGTGCTCGACGATCCGAGCGACCGCGTTCGCATCGAAGTGGTGCAGCCCGGCAGTGCGTACCTGCGAGCTGACGAATCCGGCGTAGCCAAGGACTCCGTCCGCGTCCCACGGCACACGCCAGTCGAACTCCGCCTTGACGCGGAACAACTTGCGGACGTCCTCGTCGAGCGAATACGCGAGCTCGTAGAGCGGCGGACGGCCGATGAGCACGACTTTCAGATCCAGCTCGATCGTCTCGGGTGTCAGCGTGCTGGTCGGGATCAGCGCATATTCCTCGGCAGGATTCTCGAGCCGGATCCGGCCGGTCCGCAGCACCTCCTTGAGCTTCAGCCACACGAGCGGCTGTGAGAGCATCTCCGCGGCCGGCAGCATCAGATAGCCGCCGTTGGCGCGGTGCACCGCGCCCGGGCGGAGCATCTGGTGATCGGTCACGAATCCGCCCGCAAGCACCCCCTGATGCTCGATCCGGCCGAACAGGTTCGGGTACGTCGGATTCGTCTCGACGACAACGGGCGCGCCGCCGTCGGAGTCGTGCGCGACGAACACGTTGACTTCATAGCGGAGGAACGGGTGCTGGCCAGTGCCGCCGATCATGGCTGTCAGCAGCGGCTCCGCGCCGTCCGCCGACTCCTGGCCGGTCGCCTGGAACTGTCCCAGGTTCTCGGTCACGTTCTCCGCCACGGCTGATAGCCAGTCAGCGAGCCTTGGCGAGTGCGCGTGGCGCTCCTTGAGCTCGTCGATCAGGTGCCCGACAGCAAACAGCCCGACCTCCCGTTCGAGCGCGCGCAACCGGTCACGCCCCTCACGCTGGAGCGAGCGCATCCGCGTGAGAAACGCCTGGATCTGCGGGCCGAGGCTCTCCAAATGGTGCGTATAGCCCTCCCGAACGTCCTCCGGCAGCTGCCCGAATTCCGCTCCAGTGAGCGCGTGACCGTCGCGCATCGGCACGGTCACCATCCCTGCCGGCGTGAGCTCGAGTGCGATCCCTCCGGCGAGCGCCTCTGCCCGCAGTTCCGCGAGCGCGGCCTCCTGATCGCGCTCGAGCGGTTCGACGACTTCCCGGCGCCGTCGCGAATACATGTCGCTTTCGAACGCTGCCGTCAGGTCGCGCTTGGCGTCCTCGAGAAAGCGGCGCATGTCGGCGGCCAGCTCATGTCCGTGACCACCTGGCAGCGCGACCGCGATCGGGCGCCTCGGATCACTGAAGTTGTGCAGGTAGACCCAATCACCGGGGGTCGGCCGCCGGCGGGCATGTTCATGCAGATGCGCCTCGAGCGAGGTTCGCTTGCCGGTCCCGACGGGCCCGGTAGCAAAGATGTTGTAGCCGGCCGTTTCGGCCTCGAGTCCAAATGCGATCGCTTCGTTCGCCCGTGTCTGGCCGACCGTTCCGTCGAGCGGCGGGACGTCCTCGGTGGACCTGAAACCAAGATCCTCCGCCGAGCAGCTGCGGCGCAGCGCCTCGGGGTCGAGCTCTTCGGCGGTTGGCGTGTCTGGCACAGCCCGCGAGCCTACTCAACAGTTCGCGGCTGTGAGCCGCGGTACCCGCGTGACTTGCCACATCCAGGACGATCAGCGAACGTAGTTCGCCACATCGAATAAGCGGCAAATGCCGCTCGCCGAGGGTCGATCGCCGGCGTAGCTTGCCTCATGAAGTCAACACGCCGGAGGGCGACATGGAAGCGACACGCGAGCTAGCACCGGAGGCCTGGGCGGAGTACCTGGACGCGGTGAGCAGGGAACTGCTCAACGCCGACGTCTCGATCGAGGTGATCACCGGGCCCGACCAGTCTCTCGTCGAGGCATCGCACCTGGCACTGCAGGGCGTTGGCTACGACTACCGCGGCGACGTCTTTGAGGTTTCAGTGGCAAAGGGCGGACCGCACCTGCCGACCACGCTGCATCACCTTGTCGATCATCCCGAGCGGATCATCGTTGACAGCTGGACGTTGCTTGCGCCGATGATGATCGCGGTCGACGGGCGAGACGGAGTCCGGACCGTGGTGCGGATCGCACGCGACGCCGCCTTCGGCGGCTGAGGGTCGCCGGGCTCCAGCCGCACGGCGTTCGCACTCCACTGCGGACGAATACGGATGCTGTCTCGCGCAACCTGCCCAGTGGATACGTGGCCGGCTGCCGATGACTTGTCCACGCGCACGACTTAGATTTCTGCCGAGGGGAACACGCGAGAGGAGACCGGATGTTGGCGAAGTTCTTCAGAACAGCAGGCAGCGGCCCTGAGCGGCAGATGAAGTCCTTCGTCGACGCGATCTCCGATCGCGATGGCCATGCCAGTCGCTATCTGACCGACGGCGTCAACCTGTACCGGTTCATGGGATCGATGGTGAGCCGCGCCGGCGAGATGGTCGGAATCGAGAACTGCCGCTCGCTCGACATCATGCTCGTGCCGGCCGATGAACTGCGGCGCCGAAGCGTGCGCCCGGTGACGCTGGCCGGGATCAGCGAGTAGCGGCCCAGCGCTCGTCCGCCAGCGCGAAGAAGTCAACCCGCGCGTCAACGGGTTGTTGCGGGCGGCGGACGAGCACGGGGTCGCCGGCCGGGAGTCCTTGAAGCTGCTCGTGAACCGCCGGCGCGCGCAGGTGCCTGGCGACGGTCTCGGCGGCCACCTCGATCACCTGGTGGCGCCGGGTCGAGTTCATCAGATCCAGGTCGCGGTCCGCCAGCAGATCGAGATTTGAGGTCGACGCGACGCCGCCGTCGACGTAGCGTCGTGCGCCGATCCTCACCGGCCGGTAGAAAGCGGGAATCGCGCACGAGGCGGCAACCGCGTCGGCGAGCGAGGCGCGAGGCGCGTCGTCGCGTCCAAACGCCACGCGGCGCCCGTTGGCGTAGTCACACGCCATGATCCAGAGGTTCGGGTGCGGCGCCCATTCCTCTCCGGCGACACGCCGGATCGTCTGCTTCAGTGGCTCCGAAGAGATCAGGCCGCGCGGAAGCCAACCCGCGAGGAGTGCGGCGGGTGAGTATCGGTAGGGACGGGCGAGCGATGCCAACGCCAGACGCCAGGACCCCGGACCGAGTACCGGCACGGCCGGATGCCAGCGGTATACCCAATCCGTTTCGGTCGCGAGTGCGTGCAGCCCGCCAACGAGCCAGGCCCCGCCGAGCACACCGCCTGCGCCTAGGACCAGTCCGACTCTCATGGCGCGACGCTCCGCGCCTCGTGAAGCACCGAGGCTTGCACGGCTAAAGCGTCGTCGACGGTGTGCCCCGCTGCATCCGTGAAATCCCCTAGCGTTGGTGCGCACATCACCGCGACCAAGAGATGCTCGACCTCCACTGCCATATCCTGCCCGGACTCGACGACGGCGCGCGCGACGTCGAGGACGCGGTGGCGATGGCATTCCAGGCACAGGCTGATGGGATCGAGGCGATCTGTGCCACCCCGCACATCCGCCACGATCACGATGTCAGGATCGGCGAGCTGCCGCAGCGGCGGGCGGAGCTGATCGCTGTCCTCCGCGAACGCCGCTGCGCCACGCGCGTCCTGCCCGGCGCGGAGGTCGCGTCGACGGCCCTGGAGGGCCTCGATGCCCCCGAGCTGACCGCGCTGACGCTCGGCGGCGCCGGTCGGTGGATCCTGCTCGAGCCGGCGCCGGGACCGCTCGACGAGACGTTCGACGACGCGGTCACGCGCCTACACGCCCACGGACTGCGGGCCGTGATTGCGCATCCCGAACGCCATCTTGGCGCTGACCTCGTGCAGCGCCTGACGCGGCTGATCCAGCACGGAGCAGTTGTCCAGGCGACGGCAGCGTTTCTGACCGACGAACAGACCGCCTCCGGCATGCGGGAGTTGGCTCGCGCCGGTGTCATCCATGTGCTCGGGAGCGACGCTCACTCCTCCCGTGCTGGTCGTCCGGTTGCACTCAGGGCTGCGATCCGGGCGCTCGGCGCCGTGCCGTCGCTGACGTCGCACGTCGATTGGATCGCGCAGGTTGCGCCCGCGGCGATCGTGGGCGGCCAGGACCTGACACCGCCGTTTTAGCTTTAGTCCCGTCAGCGTTCGCGAGTGCTCGCAGCACGACCCGTGGGACCAGTTCCTCGATTGCCGCTCGCTTTCCCGTCCCGAGCCCGTGACGCAGGAAGTTGCCGGCGCCGGCAGCGGCGCCGAGCGCCAGCGCGTCCCGTAGCTCCATGCCTCGGGCCCACGCCGCGGCGATCGCGCCCGTCATCGCGTCCCCGCAGCCTTCGCGAAAACCATTCGGGAACGCTGGAGGGACAAGCTCGAAGGGGTCACCATCGGCAGGCAGCACGAGGGCCGGCCGCTCCCCGCGCGTGACCACGACGGTGCGGGCGCCGGCATCGCGCAGGCGCCGCGCAGCGAGCATCCCGAGCTCGCCGTCGACCGGGCCACGGACGTACTCGGCAAGCTCCCAATCGTTGAGCTTGACCAGATCCGGCTCGTAGGCGAGCACGTGGTCGAGGCGAGGAGTCGAGAGGTCGGCGATCACCGGGATGCCGGCCGCGCGCACGTTTGCGAGGACGGTGTCATACACCTCGTCGGGAAATCCGTCGGCCGGGTAGGGGTTACAGACGACGAGCACTGCGCTGCCCAGCGCCGCCGCGCATGTGGCGGCGACAAGATCGTCGATCTCGTGGCGCGCCGGGGCGGGCCGGATCTGGCTTGCCAGAATCCGGCGTTGCGAACTGCGGCGATCGATGACATACGCACCGCTCGACCCCGACGTCCGGACGAGCCGACGCTCGCCTGGCAGCGCCTCGATCAGCGGGAGCAGCGCCGAGCCCGGTCTCCCCGCCGATGAAGCTGCAGAGGATCGGCCACGCTCCAAGCTCCGCTGTCATTCGTGCAACCCAGACCCCCTGGCCTGCAGCGTGCAGATGAACGTCGTCGCCCGAACCTCGCTGCTCGATCGTGACGCTGAGCAGCGAGTCGGGTCCGAATACGGTGACGGGGGGATCGGCCATCCTCCACAATCCTTGAGCATTCCGCCGGCCCGGGCATCAGCAGAAACCCACACCCGCTGCCGGATTCCGTAATACGCCGCACAGCGATCAGGCATTAGTTGCGGATGGTGGTCGTGGTTAAGACGCCTAGGGTTCTCGACATGATCTCTTCGTCGCCAGAGTTGCCCGCCTCCCTGCCAGCGTCTCCTGCGGCACTCGGGCGTCCCTACGAGATCCGACGGTTGTGCGTGCTCGTCGGCATCGGCGTTCCAGACAAGTCCCCGGCCACCGCTCAGCGGGGGTTGGATCGCCTGTCGCCGGCGAGCGCCCAACCATCCAAGCGTCTGCACTGACGCCGCGCTTGAGGGCGTCGTGGCAGGTGCCGTCGCGACGACCTGACGCCTCGCCCTGCATTCAAGGGCGAGGTTGCGTGGCCGATCAACAGGACGACCACCGAAGTCTTCGGGAGCCCCGGCGCACATGCACGTGATTGAACCGGCAAACGGCCCGGTATCCGCCGTGAAGCGAATCCTGTTCGTCGATGACGAGCGCTATTTGCTCGATGGACTCCGTGACGCACTGCGCCCGTTCCGCCGTCAGTGGTCGATGAGCTTCGTGACGAACGGCGAGGAGGCCCTCTCCCGGCTCGACGATGAAGAGCACGACGTCGTCGTCTCCGATCTGCGGATGCCGGGAATGGACGGCGCAACGCTGCTGGGGCTGGTCCGGGAGAAACATCCGACCACCGTCAGGATCGTGCTTTCCGGTCAGGCCGAGCTGCGGATGGTGGCGCGAGCCGCCGGGGTGGCGCACAGGCTGCTCGCGAAGCCCTGCGAGATCGAGGAGCTGTCGCGCGTCATTGAGCGATCGTGCGCGCTCCAGGAGATCACGACCCGCGTCGAGCAAAACCGCCGGGTGGCCGGCGCCTCTGCACTGCCATCAGTTCCGCGACTGTACCTCGAGCTGACCGAGCTGCTGCGGTCAGGCGAAACTGGTGCGGACGACGCGGCGCGCGTCGTCGAGCGCGACATCGCGATGGCGGCAAAAGTCCTCCAGCTCGCGAACTCGGCGTTCTTTGGCCGTCGACACCCCGTCACGGGCGTGCGCGAGGCGGTCGCCTACCTCGGCCTCGAGGCGCTGCGAGCGCTCGCGCTATCGGCCGAGGCGTTTCACCGCTTCCCCATCCACCCGCCGATCCCCGGATTCGACGTCGAGGACCTCCAACGCCACTGCAGCCGGGTTGCGCGGCTCGCTCACTCGATCTGCGGCGAGACGTGGGACGGGGAGGAAGCGTTCGCGGCCGGGCTGCTGCACGACGTCGGGCTGCTGGTGTTCGCGACTCAGGACCGGGAAGAGCTGGTCGAGGTCCTGGCCGCATCGCGAGCCGAGCGCCGCCCGCTGCAGATCATCGAGCAGGAGCGCTTCGGCGTGACACATGCTGAGGTCGGAGCGCATCTGTTGGCGCTGTGGGGCCTGCCGCACCCGGTCACTGAAGCGGTCGCCCGCCATCACGATCGTCCCAGTGGACATGCCCCGTTTGACAGCGTCGCGGTCACGTACATCGCGACCGTGCTGATGGAGGAACTCGAGGCGAAGCTTCACCCGAGCGCACTACCCCCCACCGGGATGGACGTGGGATACCTCCAGGCCGCCGGCTTGACCGAACTCATTCCCGCCTGGCGCGCGCTTGCCGCCAGGCAGATAGAGGAGGAAGTGCACTAGGCATGGACCGGGTGTCGCGATCGCTGGCACGAAACGGCGGCTTGCTACTCGTCGCGATCGCGGTGATCGGAACCCTGTTCGGCACACGCCTCCTCGCGCTCGCCGTGAGCGAGCACAAGGAGGCGCAGCTGCGCACCCAAACCGCCGTGGTGCAGGTGCGAGCGGCCGGCATCGACGTCCAGGGTCAGTCGCAGGGCGTTCTCGACGGTGCGCGTGCGGTTCCCGGGCAGTTCCAGACCTCCGCGAGACTGCAAGCAGTCCTTGCGCTCGCCGCGGACACGCTGCGGCAGCGGTGGCAGGATGGGATCTCGCGGCGAGTGCAAGTGCAGGCTGCGACGTTGAACTCCGCGGTGAGCACGGTGATCGGATTGGTCGCCGCACACCGTCTGGACGCCGCCAAGTCGGCCAACGACACGATCGTCGCGCCTGCGCTTTCGCAACTCGACAAGCTCCTCGGCCTCGCCGATCAGCGGCTGCGCCGCGAGATCGCCCACACCAACAGGGTTCAGTCCGGCTCGACGCTCGCCGCGGCCTTCGGCGCCAGCGCGCTGCTACTCGTGATGATCCTCCTGTTCATCAGAGCGTGTCGTCGGCAGGACCTCGCGGAGAGCGAACGGCGGGTCGTGCACGACGCGGAAGCACGCCTGCGCGCGCTGATCGACAACTCCTCGGCTGTCGTCGTCGTCGTGGCGACGGACACCACAGTCCTGTACGAAGCCGGGTCACCGGCGCGGGTGCTCGGACGGGAGCCGGACCAGCTTTGCGGCACGAAGCTCACGAGCCTTGTCGAGCCTGCTGATGTCGGGTCGCTGCTGGAGCTGTGCGCCGGGGCCGCGCACGATGCGGTGGAAATCCGCGTCCAGCACCCCGACGGTGCGCAGCGCACGTGCGAGGTCTGGGCAACGAGTCTGCTCGAGGATCCGCACTGGCAAGGAGTGGTGCTCCACATCTGGGACGTCAGCGATCGCAAAACGCTCGAGCTCGAGCTGCGGCTGGCACAAAAGCTTGAAGCAGTCGGTCAGCTTGCCGCCGGCATCGCCCACGAGATCAACACGCCGATCCAGTACGTCGGCGATACGAGCCGATTCTTGGACAACTCCTTCGCCGAGCTGATGCCCGTGCTGGATGCCTATGGCGAGCTGCTTGCAGCCGCCGAGGAGGGCAAGATCGCGCCTGAGGTGCTGCGGCGGGTCGAGGAAGCCGAGGAGACGGCCGACATCGCCTACCTGCGCGATCGCCTCCCCAAGGCATGCGAGCGAATCGTTCAGGGTGTTGAGAGCGTCTCGAAGATCGTCACCGCGATGCGGGCGTTTGCTGATCCTCCGTCGACCCATCCCGTGCCGGTCGACCTCAACGAGGCGATTCGCAACGTGCTCACGATCGCGACGAACGAGTACAAGTACGTCGCTGACGTCATCGTCGACTCTCGGCGAGCTGCCACTGGTCGTGTGCAACGCCGGCGACATCAATCAGGTTGTCCTCAACCTGATCATCAACGCCGCGCACGCGATCGCGGACGTCGTGGAGATTCCGGCGCCGCGGTTCAATCCACGTCCGGACGCTGGGTGGATCATCGATGATGTCGACGATCAGCATCGCCGACGACCGGTGGCGGGGATCGCGCCCGAGGTCGCAGACCGGATCTTCGATCCGTTCTTTACCACGAAGGAACTCGGCCGTGGAACGGGCAAGGCCTTGCGCTGTCACGCAGGATCGTCGTCGAGCGCCACGGCGGGTCGCTGACTTTCCAGTCGCACCCCGGGGAAGGCACCACCTTCTTTGTGCGGCTTCCGATCGGCACCGTCGGGTCGCCGAATCGACCGACGCTGCTGCCGCCTAGTTGTCGTGCGGGCGAAATCAACGGGATCGCGGGGGCGGTCGCATTAACCAAAAATGCGGTGGGTTTCACGACCACCCCCCGACTTGCGGATCACGCTGCTCGGGAGCCGTCCCGGCGGCCGCCGGCCGGCGGCGACAGCCCAGCGTCAGGAGAGCTCGGAGATCGTCAAAGCGCTCGCGGATCGGGTGATGGCCCATCCCTCGCCAGACGTCGATGCTCGCCTGCGGAAACGCCGCGCGAACGCCGCTTCGATGGGACGCGGCACGAGACGGTCGCGGCTCACCCCAGACCGCGAACACCGGACCGTCGTAACGCACGCGGCGTCGGTGGAAGGCATCTGCCGACTGCACCGGCTTCGACGACCGCACGGGTTCCTTCGCGGGCGCCGTTGACAAGGCTTCGGGCCCCGCGTGGTGAGTCGATCGACGAGCATCCGGTCGGGCGCCGGCCGTTGGTGACCATCGTCACGTAGCCGGCGGTCACGGCGAGGCGGCTGCAAAGCGCGACCGGCAGCGCCGACTGCACCAAGGATCGCACGCCCGGAACCGACACGGCCTCGGCCAGAGGGATCCGTCCGAATCCTGCGGGCGCCAGTAGACCAACGAGCGTGCACCCGCTCGGGCATCATCTCGGCGAGCGCGACCGCGACCGCGCCGCCGAGCGAATGGCCGACGAGCGTGAAGCGCTCGACGCGGAGCAGCGACAGGCCCTTCGGCGATGTCCCGGGCGTACCCCGCGACGAGCCTCTCGACTGGGCGTCGGAGTGCCCGAACCCGGGAAGATCGAAGGCGATCTGCCGGCCTCGGCTGCGCTCACACAGCCGGTCCAGCCTTCGGAGGAATCAAGCAGCCCGTGCAGCAGCACAACCGCGTGATCGCTGCTGCCGGCCCAATGCCGCGCGCACAGGGCCCGCCCGTCGCCGAGCGGGAGTGTCTCGACCGTGGCCACGCGATCCATGCGGGATTTGTATTGACGCCCCGGTCCACCAACCAGGGCATTTATCCCGGCAATGATTGTGGGGGTTCGCGGTTCTTCGCTGCGTACCCCGACGGCTGCCGGTGGGCAGTTCCTACGGATCAACCCGTGGTGCGCGCACCGAGTCGTAATTTGCCGCAGCAGATTGACGCGTTTGCCCGGAAGTGCGGAACCGCGGGGGCGGCTAAGTTGCCTACATGACTCCCAGCGACCACCTCGCGAGCGCCCCGCCGACCGATGCCTCCGCGGACGCGTCGGCGCGCCCGCGAGTCAGTGTCGTGCTGGCCGAGGACCACGCGACGATGCGTCGGAGCCTGCGGCAGTTGCTTGACGGTGAACCGGACATCGACGTCGTCGGCGAAGCGGACGAGATCCGCTCGGCGATCGCGCAGGTGAGGCGCTACCACCCCGAGGTGCTGGTGCTGGACCTACGGATGCCGAACGGTTCGAACATCGACTGCGTCCGGCAGATGCGCGCCCGCGCCCCGGAGACCAGGGTGGTTGTGATCACGATGCATGAGGCCCAGGCCTTTGCGCGGCAGGCCCACGACGCTGGAGCGATCGGATTCGTCCTCAAGGACACTGCCGACGTCGAACTGCCTGAGGCAGTCCGACGAGCCGCGCGGGACGAGGTCTACACAAGCCCGCGCATCGCGTCGCGCGTTGTTCCGCTGCGGTGACGCGTCGGGAGCTCCGCGCGCAGCACGGTTCCATGCTCGCCCGATTCGAGCTCGAGCGAACCCCCTGACAGATAGACCCGCTCGCGGATGCCGGCAAGACCGAACCCTTCCGTGCTGGCGTTGAGGTCGAAGCCGACGCCGTTGTCGCGAATCTCGATCGTCACGAGATCGCCGGTGGCGATCACCTTCACCTCGACGGAGTTCGCGCGCGCGTGTTTGACAATGTTCGTGAGCGATTCCTGGACGACTCGATAGACCGTCGTCTCGAGTTCCGGGTCAAGCGGTCGATCGGCGGCGCTCGGCTCGGGCAGCTCAAGCTGCGCTTCGATCTTGAGCTCTGCGTTGCGACGGCGCTCGAGCAGCGCCTCGATCGCCGGGCTGAGGCCAAGCTCATCGAGTGCGGCCGGGCGGAGGTCGGCAATGATCGTCCGCAACCCGTCGATCCCCTGCTCGATCGTGCTCACCGCCTCGCGGATCGCGGCTTCGAACTTGTCTCGGTCGGCGCGGCGCAGTGTGCCGGAGAGCAGGATCCTCAGCCCGCCCAGCACCTGAAGCGTGTCGTCGTGGAGCTCCCGCGCCCATCGTCTTCGCTCGGCGTCGGCGGCGGCCAGCGAGCTGCGCAGGCGGTCGGCTTCGACGCTCCGCGCGATCGCGACGGCGTTCGCGGCTGACGCGGCGAACGTCTGCAGCAGATGCTCATCGGATTCCGTGAATGGATCCGCGCGCTCGCCGCGGTCAAACACAGCCAACACTCCGAGCCCCGAGCCCCGGTGCATCATCGGAACCAGCAGCGCCGTACGCGCGTCCGGTACTCCGAGTTCGGCGGGGGTGATCCGAAGCCGCGCGGCCACCTGCGCGATCCGCTCGGGTGCTCCACGATCTAGCACCTGCCCGGAGGTCGAGTCGGCAATTGGCAGCCGGTGCCCGTTGACGTCGATCGCATACCCCGCGCTCGCAACGACCACGAGGTCAGGTCCCTCGCGCAGCATGATCAGCACGGCGCGGGCATCGATCAGGGCGCGGCCCCGCTTGGCGATCAACTCCAGCACACGTTCGGTCCCGGTCGCGCCGCCGATCGCGACAGCGACGTCCCGTGTCGCTTCCAGCCCTCGGACGGCGCGCTCGAGCTCCTCGCGACGCTGCTCGCTGCGCTCGTACAGTCGCGCGTTCTCGATTGCGATCCCCGCCCACTCGGCGAGGATCACCGCCGACTCCTCGTCGGTATCCGTGAACTCCTGGGCGTTCCGCTTGTTTCCGAGATACAAGTTTCCCCAGGCCTCGCCCCGGATCAGCACCGGTACGCCGAGGAAGCCGTGCACAATCGGGTGACCCTCGGGGAAGCCGTAGCTGCGAGGGTGCGCGCTGACGTCCGCAAGACGCAGCGGCCGAGGGTCCGCGATCAGCACGCCGAGGACGCCTCGCCCATGCGGCGGCTCGCCGATTGCACGGCGAGTGACAGCGTCGATGCCGACGGTCAAGAATTCGGCAAGCTCGGTGCGCGACTCGTCGAGGACTCCGAGCGCGGCGTAGCTGGCTCCGGTGATTTCCCGGGCGGCGGTCAGCACTCGATCGAGGATCGCGCGTACGTCCAGGTCGGACACGAGCGCACGACCCACGTCGAGCAAACGCCGAATCGGAAGTTCATCGCCCATGGTCACCGGGCGAAGGGACTCCGGCTATTTCGAAGTGGTGCGCGAGCTGCGGCTCGTCGTCCGCTTGGCGGCGGTCCGCGCCGGCGCCTTCGCTGCGCTACGGGCCGGCGCCTTGGCAGCGCTCCGCGTCGGAGCCTTGGCGGCCGTCGCTTTGCTCGCGCTGCGGGCAGGTGTCTTCGCGGCGGTCGTCTTGCCGGCGACCCGAGCGGGCGCCTTGGTGGCCGTTGCGCGGGTCGTCGACGCTTTCGCCGGAGTGACCGACGCGCGCAGGTTTTCAATGTCCTTGATCAGGACACGGCTCGTCTTCTGCGCATCGCGGCGCAGCGTCTTGAGCGCGCTGGCGACGTCCTTGTAGGCGCCCTTGGCGCTCTTGCCGAGGTCCTCGCGGATCTTGTCGAGCGCAGTGCCGGCCTCTTCGAGCGCCTTCTCAAACCGTGCGACGGCTGCCTCCACTTCGCTGCGAGTGATCGGGGCCGTCGGCGAAGGCGCGCTGGCGGCGCGTGTAGTGCGGCGAGCGGCCGGTTTCTTGGCGGGGGGCATGTACTGATCTCCTTGTCGATCTGATCGCGTCTGCGGCTAGCTTACGCATCCGCGCGCCACCGCGCAGAAGTTTCGCGCTCGCGCAACCGAAAGTGCATCGCGATCTTCACCGCTGCCGCAGGTGTTGACCCGCGACCGGCGCACGAGCATCGGGGTAAGCCCGCGCACGGCCGCGTGCTTTCTTCGGACGACCGCCGGGTCGCCGGGACGTATCGTCAAACGGATGAAGACGCGGCTTGCATCTGCGCTGCACCGAAGCGGTCTCGAAGCGCGGAGCCGCGGTGGCCACTAGCGCGCCTCTGGGCGTCATCCCGAGCAGTCGCGCGCCACGCTGGCGCGAGTGGCTGGACTGGGTCGTCGAGCACCGCGCGCAGCTGCTGGCGACGATCGCGCTGACGGCGATCGCGGCCGGGTTCGTGCTGCACGCAGTGGGCGAAGCCGGCACGGGGCGTGAGGTCTGGCGCGTGGCCGTTGCGCTGCTCGCTCTCGAGCTGTCGGCCGAGGTCGTCCGGAGCATCGTCGTCGAGCACAGCCTCGGCGTGGACACGATTGCGCTGGTTGCGATGGTCGGCGCGCTCGCGCTGGATCAGGAGCTCGCCGGAGCGGTGATCGGCCTGATGTTCTCGGGCGGCGCCTCGCTCGAGGCGGTCGCCTCGACGCGCGCCAGGCGCGAGCTGACCGCGTTGATCCAGCGAGCTCCGAAGGTCGCGCAGCTTCGGGTCGACGGCGGACTGCGCGAGGTGGCGGTCGAGCAGGTGAATGCAGGCGACGTCGTTGTCGTCAGGACCGGCGAGGTTGTTCCGGTTGACGGCACGATCGTCGGCGGCGATGCGGTCGTCGATACGAGCACGCTCAGCGGAGAGCCGTTGCCCGAGACTCTGAAGGCCGGAATGCCGGTGCTCAGCGGCAGCGCAAATGCCGGGAGCCCGTTCGACGTGCAGGCGGATCGGCCTGCCAGCCAGAGCGCATATGCGGCGCTCGTCCGCCTCGTCGAGCAGGCTCAGTCGCAGCGCGCGCCGCTGGTGCGGTTGGCCGACCGCTACGCCGGGTTCTTCCTGCCGGCAACGGTGATCGTGGCGGCTGCTGCATGGATCTACAGTGGGGATCCCGTCCGGGCGCTCGCGGTCGTGGTCGTCGCGACGCCGTGCCCGCTGATCCTGGCGGCGCCGATTGCGCTGGTGTCCGGTCTCTCCCGTGCCGCGCGTGCAGGGGTGATCGTCAAAGGCGCCGGAGCGATCGAAACGCTGGGTGAGGCGCGCACGGTGCTGTTCGACAAGACCGGAACGGTCACGGTCGGCACGCCGGAGGTGCGGGAGATCCTGAGCCGCGACCGCAGCGAGCCAGCCGAGCTGCTGCGGCTCGCAGCGTCGCTTGACCGGATGTCCGCGCACGTACTCGCCGACGGCCTCGTGCGGGCTGCCGCCGACGCCGGGCTGGAGCTCGCGGTGCCGACCGGAGTGCGCGAGGAGGCGGGCCAGGGGATCGAGGGGATGGTTGGCGAGCGCCACGTGTCGGTCGGCAGCAGGGCGTTCATGCGCGCCGCGGGCGCGCCCGCGGACGAGATCGCGTCCTCCGCTGTGTTGGGTACCCGGGGTTCCGGCGAGGTGCATGTGATCGTCGCGCTCAACGGTCACATCAGCGGTGTGATCGTGATGGCCGACGAGTTGCGTCCCGATGCAGGCACGATCGTCGAGCGGTTGCGGGCAGAGGGTGTGCGCCACGTCGCGATGCTGTCGGGGGACCGTCGCTCGGTGGCCGAGCGCGTCGGTCGCGAACTCGGCGTCGATCGCGTCTACGCGGAACAGTCCCCGTCCGACAAGCTCGAGGTCGTGCGGCGCCTGCAAGCAGATCCCGAGCTGCGCCCGGTGGTGATGGTCGGCGACGGGATCAACGACGCCCCGGCACTCGCGCTCGCGGATCTGGGGATCGCGATGGGCGCAGCGGGTGCCACGGTCTCGTCGGAGACCGCGGATGCCGTGATCACCGTCGACCGCGTCGATCGCGTCGCCGATGCGATTCATGTCGGGCGCCGCGCGTTGTTCATCGCCCGCCAGAGCATCCTGACGGGCATGGGCCTCAGCATCGCCGCGATGTTCGTCGCCGCCGCGGGCTACCTGCCGCCTGTCGCCGGGGCCCTGTTCCAGGAGGTGATCGACCTCGCGGTGATCCTCAACGCGCTGCGGGCCCTGCGCGGCTAAGCGGCACCGCCGACGCGTCGGAAAACAACGGGCGATCGCTGCGGTTGTTCACCGATGTGCGGCTTTTGGCCGCGCGCAAGAGTCCACGTACTGACGTGCTCTCCGTAGGCCTGATCGTCGCTCTCGTCGCCGCGTTCGCGTTCGCGTTCACGAACGGGTTCATGGACGCCGCAAACGCGATCGCAACGCTGGTTACGACTCGCGGCGCACGGCCGGGCCAGGCAATCGCGATTGCAGCGACGTTCAACATGCTCGGCCCGTTGCTGGTCGGGACCGCCGTGGCCAACACCGTCGGCGGGATCGTCGTGATCGGCGACGGCGCCGCGATCGAGGTGATCGGTGCCGGGCTGCTGTCGGCGGTGCTCTGGAACCTCGTCGCGTGGAAACGCGCGATTCCGTCGAGTTCCGGGCACGCCCTGGTGGGCGGACTGATCGGAGCGGGGCTCGTCGCAGGCGGCGCGGGAGCGATCAGATGGGGCGGGATGGACGGTCTGAAGCCCGTTGGCGTGATCGGGACGCTGGTCGCGCTCGCCCTCTCCCCGGTCCTTGGCGGCCTCGCGGGGTGGTTCAACATCCGCGCGCTGAGGCGAATCACGGTGCGAGCGACACGGCGCTGGGACACCCTGGTCCGCGGCGGCCAGTGGACAATGTCGGCCGCGCTGTCGTTCAGCCATGGCGCGAACGACGCGCAGAAGGCTGTTGGGATGGTGGCCGCGCTGCTCGTGGCCGCCGGGAAGATCGATCATTTCGCTCCGCCCGTCTGGTCGGAGGTCGCGTGCGCCGGCGCACTGACGCTGGGCACGGCCCTCGGTGGCTGGCGGATTGTGAAAACGGTCGGGCGCGACATCTATCGGATCCATCCGCTGGAGGGCCTCAGCAGCCAGACCGCGTCGGCCGCGGTGATCTTCGGCGCCTCGCTGCTCGGCGGCCCGGTCTCGACCACGCAGGTCGTCGCCTCGTCCGTGGTCGGGATCGGAGCCGGCCGGCGGCGATGGCAGCACATCCACTGGGCGGTTGTGAAGGCGATCGCGGTCACATGGATCACCACCATTCCTGCGACGGCCGCGCTTGCGGCGGTCGTGGTCACCGTATGGAGGGGATTCTGATGAACCTACGGGAGAGGTGCTGATGAACGTATGGAAGAGGTGCTGATGAACGTATGGAAGAGGTGCTGATGAAGCGCGGACGCTGGTTCTTACCTGATTCCCCCGACCTCCTCGGCATGCTCGAGCGGCAGTTGGCGGTGACGGTCATGGGGATGGATGAGTTCGCGGCCTGGGCAGCCGGCGACGACAGCGCTGCGGACAGGACGCGAGCACTCGAACACGAGGCCGACGTGCTCAAGCGAGACCTCAAGCTCGCGCTGCGCGAGGCGTTCACCACGCCGATGGAGCCAGAGGACCTGTTCGCACTCTCGCACGGCATCGACTGGGTGCTCAACCACGCCAAGGACGTGATCGGCGAATCAGAGGTGATGGCCTGTCAGCCGGATCAGGCGATCGCGGAGATGGCGCAGCTGCTGGCGGACGCGATGCGGAACCTCGCGGAGGCGGTGGCGCGCCTCGATTCGGCGCCGGGCGATCCCGTCGAGGCCGCCGAGGCCGCGATCAAGGCCGAGCGCAACGTCGAGAAGGTGTACCGCCGCTCGATGGCCGCGCTGCTCGAGGTCGAGGACCTGCGTGAGGTGATCACGCGACGTGAGGTCTACAGGCGCTGCTCGCGGATCGGCGAGCAGATCGTCGACGTCGCCGAGCTCGTCGGCTACGCGATCGCGAAGGAGAGCTGATCGGCTACGCAGTCTCCTCGAGCGCGTGGCGTCCGGCGACGTGGCCACGGTCGGGCGCATGGGCGTGCGGGCGATGAATGCGGCCCGTATGGCCGGCGACCGTCGGCCGAGGGCTGCCAGCGACCGCGCCCGATCGCTTCTGCCTCGCGGCCCCGCGCGCCTCGCCCGGCAGCAGCCGCAGCACCAGCAGGTATACGATCGGCACCACCGGCGCCAGGACGATGCATTGCAGCCACAGCTTCGAGCGGTCCGAGCCTGATCCGAGCGTGTGGACGGCGCTGAGGATCCAGACGGCCACGGTGAAGCGGTGAAGCTTTCGCCAACGACGGGCGCCGATCCGCTTGCGCACGTAGAAGCTGGGGCCGAGTAACAGCGCGAGATAGCCGGCAATGATTCCGAGACCGGTGAACGATGGCCGGTAGCTCAGCGCGAACGGCACCGCGATCCCGCGCAAGCCTGGCTTCAGCCATTGGTCGCCGAGCAGCGCGAGACCGTGCACGGCGATCGCGACCAACGCGACCAGCGCTACGTGCTCGTGCAGCCGCGCGACCGCCCTTTTTAACGCGGGGCGGCCCAGCACTCGTGCCGCCATCGCCAGTCCCATCAGCACCGACAGCGAGATCAGCACCAGCGCGACGATGCCCGATGCGCGGCTGACCAGCCACCAGATCAGATGGATCGGTGCGGCGGGCTTCATGACGCCTCGCAGGTTTCGGGTTGCCCGGTCGCGTATATGACCCCGTCGATCGGTCCAACGGTCTCGACTTCGCCGCTGTCGTGGATGATCACGCCGCCTGTCTGCGCGAGCACCTCGCGGGCGCCGCGGGGTCCGTTGAGCAGCGCCATCTTCGAGAACGTCTCCGCCTCGAGTGCGCTGCCGCCGACCGCTGTCACCCCGACGAGCCCCGTCCACGCGGGAGCGCCGGTGCTGGGATCGAGCAGATGGTGGGCGTAGCGCCCTTCGTGGTCACGCCAGATACGAACGTTCAGCCCAGACGTGGCGATGCCGCCACGAGCGAGCCGAACCTTGCCGACCGGACGTCGCGTCAGCGGGTGCTCGATCTCGATCTCATAGGGCTCCAGTTGCGCGCCGACACCGCCGACCGCGATGTCGCCGCCGCAGTCGACGACGAAGCGGGTGTAGCCACCGAGCCGGTGTGCGACCGCGTCTGCACACAACCCCTTGCCCGTGCCGCCGGTGTCGAGCATCACCCCGACCGGGCGGATGACCACGCCGGCGTCGTCGTCGATCTCGATCTCGCGCCAGCGCGAGTTCGGATCAGCGTGCGCGGGTCCGCGCTCGGGGGCCCTCGCGAGCGCCTCCGACAGTGGTGCCGGCTCGGTACCGTCGAGCGAGGCGCTGTAGCCGCTTCGCTCCAGCGCGCCGACGAGTGTCGGGTCAAGCAGCCCGTCGCTACGCTCCGCCGCCCACAGGCCGGCCCGTACTGCGGTGCGCAATAGCGACGAGGCCGGCACCTCGGTCCGGGCGTCGTGGTTGAGCGCGCTGAGCTCGCTGTCCGGCCGGAACCGAGACAGCCGCTCGCCGAAGCTGAGCACGTAGGCGCGCTCGCGGTCCGCCGCAGCAAGCGGCTCCGGCGCTGTCGGCACGAGGCGCGGGCCGATCAGCAGCCGGATGTCGCTCCCCATCGCGTGGAACGTGTAGTCGAGTTCAGTGCTCATCGCCGCTGCTGTCAACCCTACGACGAACGGGTGGTCGGAGCCGAGGCCGGGGCCGCGGATCCAGAGCTGCTGACCGATTGGGTAACCGAGGTTCCGCCGGTAGCGCCGCCCTTGCCGTTGACGGTCTCGACAACTCGCGTCTCGTAGACCTTGCGGAGCACGACGACCGGTTTGGCCGAGCCGCCGACGCTGCTCACACGTAGCTGGCTGGCCAGCACCGCGAGCACCGCGAGGAACGCCGCGACTGTCAGCAGCAGGACCGTCAGCCTGTCGGGACCGGACGCAGCCCGGCGCCCGGGGCCGGACGCAGCGCGGCGTCCGGGCCGTGGGCGGCCGACCTCCGTCGGCCGCTCAGTCGCCGTGGTCGTGGCCATCGCCGTGGTCACCACCGCCGCCGCCGCTTGAGCGGGTCGTCACCGGCTTGCTGGGAGACGAGCTGCCGGAGCTGCCCGAGGAATGCGAGGAGCCACCGCTGGTGCGGGTCGTGACTGGCGCACTCGTGTGGGTGCTGCCGCCGGATGAGCCAGATGAGGAGGATCCGGATGAGTGTTGCGAGCCGCTGGAGCGCGTGCTCACCGGCTTGCTCGTGTGGGTGCTGCCGCCGGATGAGCCGGATGAGGATCCGGATGAGTGGTGCGAGCCGCTGGTGCGGGTCCTCACGGGCGCGCTCGACGGCGCGCCGGCGCCGGAGGACAGGCCGGACGAAGCGTGTGAGCCGCTCGAGCGCGTGACGACGGAGCCCGCTGCGGCGACTGAGCCGCCGCCGGCAGATCCGCGTGCGTGCGATCCGCTCGCGCGCGTCTTCACGGCGCCCTTGCCGCGGGGGCCATGGCCGCCGGTGGCGACCGCTCCGCGCGGCGTCGGGAACTTGGCGCCTGACTCATGCTTGATCACGTGAACCGTGCGCCGGATCACCTGAGTTCTGTACTGCACTGCCGGCGACTTCGCCGCCAGCGTTGCGATGGGCTTATCAGCCGGCCGCATCGCGAAGACGGCGGCGCCGCCCGCGGCGACCGCGGTGATCGCCGCAGCCATTCGGGTATGTGTCCTACGCATTCCCATCCTCCAAGTCGGGGTCAGCGCTGACTGTGCCGATCCCAGGGTCAGCCCGAGCCCAAGCATGGGCAAAGCTTTGGTAAAGGTAAGGGCAGTCTTACCGGGGCCCAACTGTGCTTTTACACGCCACGGCCAGGATTGCCGCCATGACCAACCAAACCACGGACGGAATCGTGATCGCCGGGGGAGGCTTGGCCGGGCAACGCTGCGCGGAGACGCTTCGCCGCAGCGGCTACGCCGGCCCGATCAAGATGCTCTGCGCCGAAGTTCACCGGCCCTACGACCGCCCCCCACTATCGAAGCAGATGCTCACCGGCGAGCACGATCTCGACGAGCTTCCGTTCCGGGCGCCGGATTGGTATGAGGAGAAGCAGATCGACCTGATCCTCGGCGTCGGTGCGAGCGGGTTGTCACTCGCCCAGCGGCAGGTTTCGTTGTCTGACGGCTCGAGCCTGTGCTACGACAAGCTGCTGATCGCGACCGGCAGCCGCCCGCGGATGCTGCCGTTGCTACAGGGCTACGAGAACGTCTCGCTGCTGCGCACGGTCGATGACTCAAGCCGCCTCGCAGAGACACTCGCCGCCCGTCCACGGCTTGCCGTCCTCGGCGCCGGATTCATCGGTCAGGAAGTGGCCGCGACCGCGCGCAAGCTCGGAGCCGAGGTCGTGATGATCGAAGCCGCGCCGACACCCCTGCACGCGATCCTCGGCGCTCGGCTCGGCGACTGGTTCACGCGCTTTCACCGTGAGCGCGGAGTCGACGTGATCACCGGCGCGACCGTCACTGAGATCGTCACGAACGGCGCCGTCACGGAGCTGAAGCTGTCAAACGATCGGGTCGTGGCCGTCGACCATGTGGTTGTCGGGATCGGCGTCGAAGCCGACGTCGATTGGCTCGCCGACAGCGGCATCCGGCTTGAGCGCGGCGTGCCCGTCGACGCGCACGGTCGGACCGAGGTGGAGGACGTGTTCGCCGCCGGCGACGCTGCGTCCACCTTTGACCAGCTGATCGGCGCTCATGTGCCCGGATCGCACTGGGAGGCCGCGGGGCGCCAGGGAGCACGCGCCGCTCGTGCGATGCTCGGGCTCGACCCCGGCTCGGTGCCGCTGACGAGCTTCTGGACGGATCAGCACGGCATCCGCATTCAGTATCTGGGCCACGCGCGTCTGGCGGACTCGGTCACAATCGACTCCGACCCGGACGAGCTTGGCTTCACGGCAACCTTCACCCGCGCCGGACGCGCAGTCGCCGCGCTGCTCGTCGATCGGCCTCGTGCACTCCCCGCGGCCCGAAAGCTGATCGAGAACGGAGACATCCATGAGCTACGTAGTTGAGATCGATGAGGACGCCTGCGCTGCGCACGGCGATTGCGTCGAGGTCGCGCCGGAGGTATTCGAGCTGGACGACGTCGCGCACGTGATCGGGACCGGCCCCGACGATCTGTTGATGGCCGCAGCCGAGGCATGCCCGAGCACCGCGATCCGGATCATCGACTCGCAGACCGACGAGCAGATCTACCCCTAACTACTTCCCCCGGGGGAAGTAACTAACGCGCGCCTGAGCGATGCGCGCCGGAGCGCTCAGTCGTCGCGGTGGTTGCCGCCACCGCCGCCGCCGCCGTCGTGCGAGCCGCTGTGGCTGCTGTCCTGGCCGCTCGAGCTGCTGCTCGACGAGCCTGAGCCAGAACGGGACGACGAGCTTGAGAACGGCGCCGGCGAGCTCGATGAGGAGAACGACTGCGGCGCCTTGGCCGGCGTCGCGGTCGTGGTCGGCCGCGAGGGACCTGAGGAACCGGCGCTGCTCGGCGCCGCAGTGGAGCCCGCGCCGGCGGCACCGGAGTAGCTCGCGCCGCTCGAGGACGATCCGGCTCCCGCGGACGATCCGGCTCCCGCGGACGACGAAGCTATCGTCGGCGATGCCGCCGCAGTGCTCTTGGTGGCCGTCGCTGTCTTTGCGTGCCTTGGCTTCACGCGCGCGGGCGCGGGCGCGGGACCCCGGGCCTCGCCGGTTTTGCCGGGGTGATGCTCTCCCGGTGATTTGGCCGGGGCGAGGCCACTGGCGACCGACAGCGGTTCCGAGGTAAGACCGATCCGCTGTCCCGCGATCTGACTGGCCGACCACGCGATCGTCGCCGTCGCGACGATCCCCATCAGCGCGGCTGCGGCCCACATGATCGTGCGTTGCGTCATTGCCGTGTCAAACGTAGCCAGAGGACGGTTAAGCTGGAGCAAAGCGTCCCTCGGCGTCAGCTTGAGTCTGAGGCTGGCGCCGGCTCGGGAGCGTCAAGGTCGCGATCGTCCCTCCACCGGGACGGTCGCTGAGAAACACCTCGCCGCCCCACTCGCGCGTCAGTTCGCGCGCGATCGATAAACCGAGCCCGCTCCCGGACGGTCCTGAGCGGCCGCAGCGGCCGCGGCGAAAGCGCTCGAATACGAGCTCATGTTCATCGGCGGCGAGGCCCGGGCCGCGATCCTGCACCTCGATCTTCCCGGCGGAGCCGACGATCGTGACGAGCGTCGTGTTCGGTGAGTAGTGCAGTGCGTTCTCGATCAGCGCATCGAGGGCGCGGTCGATGTCGAGCCGCGCCGCCCAGGTGAGGTCGCGTTCGCCTTCGGCTCGAAGCTCGAGCTGTATTTCGGTCTGGTCGGCCCTGGCCTGCCAGCGGTCAACGGCCGACCGCGCGACCTCTTCGAGATCGATTGGGCCTCCGGCCGTCTGCCGCTCGCCGCCGCGGCTCAGCAGCAGCAGTTCCTCGACGGTGTGCGAGAGCCGATCGACCTCGGCGATCGCGGCGTCGATCTCCACCTCGGCCGGCCCGGAGCCGACCGCCCTGGCCTCCTCCAGGCGCAGGCGCAGGCCCGTCAGGGGCGTGCGCAGCTGGTGTGAGGCATCGGCGACGAAGTTCCGCTGTGCGTGCAGCAGCCTCGAGATCCGGTCGGTCATCTCGTTGAATGAGCTGGCCAGCGAGCGTTGTTCGCGGCTGCCCTCGAGCTCAGCGCGCGCGCGCAGATCGCCGTGGGCGACGCGTCGCGCGACCTCCTCGAGCCGCTTCAGCGGCCGGCCGACCTGTGCGGCGATCACTGCGCCCGCGGCCAGACCCAGCGCGAGCACGATCAGCGCGATCAGGCCGAGGCTGAACTGGGTGCGGTGGACCGCGGAGTTCAGCGCCGCCACGCTCTGGGTCACGCGGACCGCGCCGACGATCTGTCCGTTGTGGATGATCGGGACGGCGGTCGCCAAGATCTCCTGCCCGAGCGTCTTGGAATACCGCTGCAACTGGATCTGGCGGCCGTCGAGCGCCCTCTCGATCTCCTGGCGGGACTCGTAGCTCTGCCCGATCTGTGACGGCGTCCCGCTGTCGACCAGAACCGTCGCGTGGCTATCGACGACCACGACCCGGCCACGGATTGTGCGCGCGGAGGAGGTCGTGAGCGACTGCAGGGTGGCGCGGGCCGAGGGATTGAGCAGGTCGGCCGCGGTTGCGGCGACCAGGTCAGCCTGGCCCTGCGCCTGAGTCCGGACCTCCGCGTTGACGCGCGCGCTCAGGTTGAGCGCGAGCGGAACGCCAAGCGCGACGATCGCGAGCAGCAGTACGTATGACAGCGCTGCCAGCAGGCGCAGCCGGAGACTGGTTGCCGATCTTACGGCTGCCGCTCCCGCTGCTCCGCGAGGCGGAAGCCGACGCCTCGCACGGTGTGGATGTAGGTGGGCGCGCCGGGGTCATCGCCCAACTTTCGGCGCAGCCACGCGATGTGGACGTCAAGCGTCTTCGTCGAACCGAACCAATTCAGATCCCAGACATCGGACATCAGCGATTCGCGCGTGACCACCCGTCCGGCGTCGCGCGCCAGCCGGGCGAGCAGATCAAACTCCTTGCGAGTGAGCTCGAGCTCGCGGTCGCCGGCCCAAACACGACGAGCTCCGAGGTCGATCCGCAGGTCCTGGACCGCGAGCGTTCCGTCTGGACGCTGGGCGCCAGCCTGGGCGCTGCGGCCGCGCCGCAGCACAGCACGAATCCGCGCGATCACCTCGCCCGTGGCGAACGGCTTGACGACGTAGTCGTCGGCTCCGAGCTCGAGGCCGACAACGCGGTCGGTGACGGTGCCACTTGCGGTGACCATGATGATCGGCACGTCGGATTCGAGCCGCAGGCGGCGGCAGATGTCGCGGCCGTCGCCGTCGGGCAGCGACAGGTCGAGCAGCACCACGTCCGGATCGAGCTCCGCGATCAGCGCCATCGCCTCGTTGCCGGTTGCAGCGACGGTCGTGCGAAATCCGCTGCGCGTCAGCGCGCTCGCGAACGGTTCGGCAATCGAACGCTCGTCCTCGACGAGCAGTACCGACGGCCCGTACAAATCCGAGGCCTGTGAGGTCATGGCTCCTCGGGCGAGCATTGTGCCAACGTACAATCGGTGCATAAAGGCAGTGTTCGGATCATGGATGGGATCACCTACCCGGAGTGTGAGCGCATCCCGAGGTCACCAAAGGTGAGAGATTCCTCATCTCGAAACCGGCCAAGCTGAGAATCCAACTTATCGGGCGCAGATGGAGGCACGGAGAGAATCGGGATCGACGCTGGATGAGGACCGCCTCCGGCGGCTGATAGAAGCCGGGCGCTCGGTCGTCGCCGAGCGCGAGCTGGAAGGGGTGTTCAGCCGGCTGCTCGACGTCGCACGCGAGCTGACCGGCGCTCGATACGCCGCGATCGGAGTGCTCGATGACGCGCGCGAGAACCTCGCCGATTTCATCACCGCCGGGATCGATCCCGATGCTCACAGCCTGATCGGGGACCTGCCGCGCGGCCGCGGCGTGCTCGGGCTGCTGATCTCAAATCCGGAACCGTTGCGGATGGGTGACGTCGGTGCCCACGTGCGCTCTTACGGATTTCCGCCCGGCCATCCGGCGATGAGCAGCTTCCTCGGCGTCCCGATCCTGATCAGGAGCGAGTCCTGGGGCAATCTGTATCTGACCGATAAGCAGGACGGCGAGTTCGACGAGGCCGACGAGGAGGCCGCGGTCGTGCTCGCGTCGTGGGCTGCGATCGCCGTCGAGAACGCCCGGCTTTATCGCGAGACCGATCAGCGCCGGGCGGAGCTCGAGCGGTCGGTGAGAGCGCTCGAGGCGACCTCCGAGATCGCTCGCGCGGTCGGCGGCGAGACGCAGCTCGAGCGCGTCCTTGAGCTGATCGCCAAGCGCTCGCGCGCGCTCGTCGAGGCGGCCGGTGTCGCGATCCTGCTCGACGAGGGCGACGAGTTCATCGTTGCGGCGACGGCGGGCGAGATCCCGCGGCGGATCACGGGCAGCCGTGTGCCGAAGAGCGGCTCGGTCGCTGGGCGTGTCGTCGAGTCCGGCCGCGCCGAGCGAGTCAGCGACATCTCGAGCTCTCTGCGGTTCGCGCTCGGGGATCTTGGCGTCACGGCAAGCTCGGGAATGTTCGTTCCGCTTCAGTTCCGTGGCGCCAATCTCGGTGTAATCGAAGCCTTCGACCGCGCCGGCGGCCCGGAGTTCCGGCCCGAGGACGAGCGGATGCTGCTCGCCGCCGCGGCGAGCGCGGCAACCGCGGTGGCAACCGCGCAATCGGTCGAGCGAGACCGGCTCCGGCGGAGCCTGCGCGCGGCCGAGGAAGAGCGGCGGCGCTGGGCCCGCGAGCTCCACGACGAGACGCTTCAGGCGCTCGGTGGGTTGCGTGTCGTGCTCTCCTCCGCCCGTCGCAGCAATGATCTTTCAGCGATGCGGGCGGCGCTCGACAGCGCCATCGACCAGCTGGCCGAGGAGATCGCGAACCTCAGGTCGTTGATCACCGAACTGCGGCCGGCCGCGCTGGACGAGCTTGGGCTTGGGCCCGCCCTCGACGCCCTGATCGAGCGGGTCCAGACGACCCACGGACTGGAGGTCAAGGCGAACGTCAAGCTTGCCCACCCGGGGGGGCTGCGCGAGCCGAGGCTCGATCCGGACATCGAGACGACCGTTTATCGCGTGATCCAGGAGTCGCTGACAAACGCGGCTCGGCACGCACGCGCCGACCGGATTGAGGTCGAGGTGATCGAGCGTGCGGACGAGATCCATCTCGCCGTGCGTGATGACGGAGCGGGCTTTGACCCTGACACCCCGGCCGCCGGCTTCGGGCTGACTGGGATGCGCGAGCGGATCGCGCTCGCCGGTGGCCATCTGGAGATCTCGAGCTCGGCAGCCGGCACGAAGATCGAGGCTGCACTCCCCAGCGGGAAACGGGTCCGCCAGACCGCCTGACCCGTTGACGATCGCTCCGTGCACCATAAGCTGGGTCGCTGAGTAGCATCACGGTATGGCGCAGGCGCATCGTGTCCTCGTCGCCGGAGGAGGACCGGCAGCGGTCGAGTCGTTGCTGGCGCTTCGCAAGCTGGCGGGCGAACGAGCCGAGCTCGAGCTGATCGCGCCACAGCCGGATCTGATCGTCCGGGCATATGAAGTCCTGGCGCCGTTTCATGAGGGCCGGGAGCATCGCTACCGGCTTGAACGGATCGCAACAGAGCTTGGCGTGAGCCTGATCCGGGATGCCTTGGCCGCTGTCGACCCGGACTCACACACGATCTCGCTTCGCTCGGGTGCCCAGCGAACCTACGACTCGCTGATCGTGGCCGTGGGCGCACGGGCGATCGGAACACTCACCGGGGCGATCGCGTTTCGCGGAGCGCAGGACGCCGCGGCGCTGAGGGCCTTGCTGCTCGAGTCGCACTCAGGGCGCCATCGCAGTGTCGCGTTCGTCGTCCCAGGCGGGCACACGTGGCCGTTACCGCTGTACGAGCTGGCGCTCCATACCTCTGTGTGGCTGTCCGATCGGGAGATCGCGGGCGTTCCGCTGGCGCTCGTCAGCCCCGAGCCCTCGCCGCTCGCGTCGTTCGGGGCCAGTGTCAGCGACGAGGTCGCGGGGCTGCTGAGCGCGCACGACGTGACCTTCATCAGCGCGCACGCGATCCGCCACGATGCCGGCAAGCTGCTGCTGGCCGGAGGGCGTGAGCTCGATGTCGATCTGGCAATCGCGATGACCCGTCTCGGCGGGCCCGCGATTCATGGTCTACCGAGCGATGAGGAGGGGTTCCTGCCGGTGGATCGCAATGGGTTGGTGACCGGACTGCAAGACGTGTTCGCGGCAGGCGATGCGACGACGTTCCCAGTCAAGCAGGGAGGGCTCGCGACCCAGCAGGCGGACGCGATCGCCGAGCTGCTCGCGAGGACCCTCGGCGCGGACTTCGAGCCGCGTCAGGCGGTGCCCGTACTGCGCGCGGTGCTCTACGGAGGGCGCGAGACGCGCTACCTGCGGGCCGAGCTCGGGGATCGGCTTCAAGCGAGCTCTGAGGCGTCAAGCAGCCCGCTTTGGCCGGAGTCGAACAAGCTCGTCGGCCACTATTTGGCGCCATATCTGGATTCGCTCGATCAGTCGGCAGTCGCGGCCGATGCGAATCCGTAGGAACTACTGACTGGAGGGCGTAGAGCAGCCGGATGAGGGTGACACGGGGCGCCCTTAACGTGCACCGCGTGTCAATGCGTCTGCTACCGCACTCGGATGGCCCTGTCCGGGTCGTTGTTGCAGGCGGGGGCGTGGCGGGCCTCGAGGCGCTCATTGCGCTGCGCACCCTCGCTGGAGACCGCTCCGAGCTCGAGCTGATCTCGCCCGAGCGCACATTCGCCTGGCGCTCGTTGATGGTCGCTGTTGCCTTCGGCGGGAGCGCGGCGCCGAGTATCGAGATTCCGGAGCTCGTGCGGTCCGTCGATGCGATCTGCACGATCGACGCGATCACGGAGGTACGGGCGTCCTTAGGCTCACTGACCCTCGCCAGCGGCGAGAAGCGGAGCTTCGATGCGCTGCTCGTGGCGACCGGCGCTCGCGGCGAGGAGGCAATCCCGGGCGCGATCACCTTTGGGGCGCAACGCGGGTCCGCCCGCTTTCGCGCGATGCTCGAGCAGGCCGAGAACGGCGAGATCTCCCGGCTGGTGTTTGCGGTTCCCGCTGAGGCCGGGTGGCCGTTAGCCCTGTACGAGCTTGCGCTGCTCACCGCCGCGCGTCTGCGCGCAAAGGGCGCCGCGACGGAGATCACGCTGATCACGCCCGAGCTCGCCCCTCTGGCGGCATTTGGCGGGCGCGCCAGCGGTGCGGTGCTCGAGGACCTGGAGGACCACGGGATTCACTTCATCGCCGGCCTGCTGGCGCACGAGATCGCGTGGGGAGAGCTGCGTGCAGGACCGGGCAATGTGCGCATCCAGGCTGATGCGGTGGTCACGCTGCCAAGGCTCCGCGGGCCCGCGATGCCCGGCCTTACGCACGATCAGCGGGGTTTTATCCCGGTTGACGATCACGGCCTCATCAACGGGACCACGAACGTCTACGCGGCCGGAGATGCGGTCGCATTCGGAATCAAGCACGGTGGGCTCGCGGCGCAGCAGGCGGCGGCGGCGGCGGAGGCGATTGCCGCGCGGTTGGGTGCATCCGTGACACCGTCGCCGTTTCGGCCGGTGCTGCGCGGGATCCTGCTGACCGGCGGTCAACCTCGGTACCTCGAGGGCGCGATCGACGGCAACGACGGCGCGGCGAGCACCCGACCGCTATGGTGGCCTCCCGCCAAGATCGCTGGCCGCTACCTCGCTCCGTATCTCTCAGGTCAGATCATGAGCCAGCCAACCGCGCCCCGGAGCGTGCCGATCGAGCTCGAAATTGATCCGCAGATGGCCGCCGTGCCCGTCCCTCCGGCGGGGCGCTGATGACCGCTGAGACAACTTTCCACAACGACGAGACCGCCGGTGGCGTTATCGTGCACGCGATGGAAGAACAGGGATCAGGAAGTTCGCCGATCACGATCGTGATCGCGGACGACCATCAGGTCGTCCGTGCGGGGCTGCGATTGCTGCTCGAGGCCGAGGAGGAGTTCGAGGTCGTCGCCGAGGCGGGGGATGTCCCGACGACGGAGCGACGGCTCAGCGCCTACCGTCCCCGGGTCCTGATTCTCGACCTCAACATGCCGGGCGAGTCGAGCCTTCCAGCGATCCCCCGGATGCGCGAGGGCTCGCCGGAGACGCAGATCGTCGTTCTGACGATGCAGAACGATCCCGCATTCGCGCGCGAGGCGCTGAGGGCCGGAGCCACTGGTTACGTGCTCAAGGAGGCGGCGGACACCGAGCTCGTCCAAGCCGTACGCCTGGCCGCCGAAGGACGCACCTACCTGAATCCCGAGCTCGGTGCTCGGCTTGCGGCTGAGCCGCCGGCGGCCGCCGGCCCACCGGATGATCTGAGCGCCCGTGAAGTCGAGGTGTTGCGCCTGATCGCGCTCGGGCACACCAACGGGGAGATCGCCTCGACGCTGTACCTGAGCGTGCGAACGGTCGAGTCTCACCGCGCCCACATCCAGCAGAAGACGCGTCGTACAACTCGCGCCGAGCTCGTCTCCTACGCGCGCGAGCACGGCCTGCTCTGACGCGTTCAGCGCTTCGACTGCCCGCTGCCGCCGGCGCCGGCGATCTCGTTGCGCTTCGCCGGTAGCGACGCCGAGCGCGGCACCGGGCGCGCAGCGCCGGGCCCCGCGCCTGTCGCGGAAGCGGTCTTGGCGCCCTTGGGCGTCCAGCGAACGGCAGCCGGCGGGTAACGCAGCAGCGCCTGCCAGGTCGCCGCATCGATCTGTCCAGTCGCTTGAAGTGCATGAGCGGTCTGGAACAGTTGCACCGCGGTCTCCGTCTTGGGACCGAACGAGCCGTCGATCCCGACCTTCTGACCAGCGCTCACCAGGTGCTCCTGCGCCCATACGACGACGTCGCCTTGATCCTTTGGCCCGAGCGTCGCGAGCGATGTGTCGGGGCTGAAGTTGCTCAGCCACCCGATCGGCTGCGAGGTCGCGTGCCACGCTCCGCCGGTGCCCTCCTGCCAGTCCCACCAGCTGACCCCGGGCGCCGCGTACGAGCGCGAGAGCTGTCGGAAGCGGCGGATGTCGCGCGCCGGAGGGGAGTTGTAGATCTGACCCAAGGGGGAGATCGGGCGCCCGTAAATCCGGTTGAAGTCGTACGTGTGCGCGTAGACGCGGTCGACTGAGGCGCCGATGTCGTACCAGTACATCTGCGGGACGTTGTACTGCGCGCCGCCTGGGCCGAGGAACACGGAGTATGGGAACGCCGGGTGGTAGTCGATGTAGGGAAAGCCGGCCAGCGCCACCGGGAACTTGTTACCGATCAGACCGCGCAGCGTCTTCATGTACGTTTGCGCGGACACGTACTTGCCCTCGTACTCGCTCTCGGCGTCGATCAGCAGGCAGTCGGCGCCGTCGGAGACGGCCGCGGCGCCGACCTGCGCCTCGGCGACCGGATGGACGCCGTAGACGTACTGCCATGCGCACACGCGCAGGCCGTCGTGATGCAGCGCGGAGACCAACTGCGAGTTGAACTGCGACCAGGTCCCCGTCCCGTCGCCGCTCTTGATCATCAGCGTCCCGACCCCGTTGAGCCGTGCACGGGCGACGATCGCATTCAGGTCGCCGCCATTGGAATTCGACAGCAACCAGATCCACATCCCGCGCCCGCCGAACGGGTTTCCCCGAGCCGGGTTGCCCGTCACCGGCGCGCCGGTGGTCGTGGTGCCGCCCGATCCGACCCCGGCGCCTCCCGAGGCCCCGCTCGCGACCGACGTCAGCGCAGCAGCAAGCAGCACCGCCAGCGCGGCGAAGTACACATGAGCGCGCGGTCGACGGTGCCCCATAAAGCAACTGCCCCGCGCGTGGCGGTCCTCCGTCATACCGCGGTTCACCGTAGCGGATAACCCCCTGGAGATCCGCAAGTTTCGGTTCTGGGATCGCCCTCTAGTAGCACTACTATGGTTGCGACACTCAATGACGTCTCGAAGACTCCGCATCGGGATCGCTCTGGTGGTTGCCGTCGGTCTCGCCGGCGCGGCGATCGCGGCAAGCACGATCGGCTCCGGCCGGATCGGTCCCGCCTCGCACATCACCGCCAACGGCCGGCTGCTGCAGCCGCCGGGCCAGCTGGTAGCGCTCGGCCATTTCCCGACCGGAGGCGCGCTCACTCCTGATGGGCGCTTCTACTGGACCGTGTCAACCGGGAGGGCGTTGAACGACATCCGGATCGTCGCCGTCGGGGTGAAGCACCCGCGCGTGATCCAGATCCTGCCGCTGCCCGGCGCCTCCGGCGGTATCGCGATCGACGGAACGCGCTCGCGGGTGTATGTGTCGGGCGTCGCCGACTCGACTAACGCCGATCAGCAGCGTCCGGGGCTCTCTGGCCGGGGCGGCGACGTGATCCACGTGTTCAGCTACAACCGTCGCAGCGGCATCGCCCGTGAGTCGGGCACGATCGCGGTGCCGCCGCCGCCCTCAGCGCCCGTACCGCAGAACTTTCCGCCGAAGAAATCGGGCCACGTGTCTTGGCCGGACCGGCTGGCCGTCTCGCCCAATGGCGCAACGCTGCTCGTGCCGCTCAACCTCGCCGATGCCGCGGCTGTGATCGATACGCGCTCTCGTGCCGTCCGTTACGTCCCAACGGGCACGTATCCGTATGGGGCGGCGATCTTGCCCGACGGCCGGACAGGCCTGGTCTCGAACGAGGGGCCGGGCACGGTGTCGGTGATCGCCCTCGGCCGCGCGAGGAAGATCAAGGACATCCAGGTCGGCGCGAACCTCTCTCATCCAGAGGCGATTGCGCTGGATCCCATCAGGTCGCGCGCCTACGTGGCGATCGCCAACGAGAACCAGGTCGCGGTCCTCGACACGAAACGGATGAAACTCGACAAGGTGCTCTCGGTCGAGCGTCCGCAAGGCGCGGGAGAGTCTCCGGTCGCGCTGACCGTGACACCGGACGGTCGCCGGCTGTTGGTGGCCGAGGCGGCCGCCGACGAGCTCGCCGTGTTCGCGCTCCCGTCCGGAGCGCCGCTCGGTCGGATCCCGACCGCCGCCTATCCTGCCGATGTCCAGGCGACCGACCAGCGCCTGCTGTGGATCGCCGGCAAGGGGCTCGGCGCCGGACCGAATCGCAACGGCCCGAATCCGTACACGACCAACGACGGCAACCTGCTCGCGCATCCCGGCAGCGCTGTGCTCAGCTCCGGCCGCGCCGGCATTCTGCCCTTCCCGAGCGACCGGCGGATCCGTCGCCTGACGCTGCAGGCGAACAGCCAGCTGCTCCCGGTCAACGCGGAGCGCCCACCCGCCGGGACCCCGCTGCGCGCCGGCGGCCCGATCAAGCACGTGTTCTTCATCATCCGCGAGAATCGGACGTACGACCAGGTCCTCGGTGACGATCGGCGCGGCGACGGCGACCCGGCGCTGACGCTGTTCGGCCAACAGGTGACGCCCAACATGCACGCCCTGGTGCGGCGGTTCCCGCTCCTTGATCACGTCTACGCGAACTCCGAGGCGTCAATCGACGGCCACTTCTGGACGAGCGCCGGAGCCGTGTCCGACTACGTGCAGAAGAATTGGGAGCAGAACTACGCGGGCCGCAATCGCCCGTATGACTTCGGTGCGTACACGATCAGCTGGCCCGGGACCGGGTTCCTGTTCGATCGTGCGCAGCGCCAAGGTATCTCGTACTTCAATTACGGCGAGGCCGTCGCCGGCACGGTGCCGCCGAACATCCTCAAGGTGGTCGGCGTGACGGACAAGGACATCGGGCCCGCTCAGGCCAAGCTCGAGACCGAGAAGTTCGCCCATTCAAACCTCGGGTATCCGTTCGGCTGTTACCCGAACGATCTCTCGATCGGCACTGATTCGATCGCGGCCGCGCTTGCCGGTACGCAGCTGGAGACATTCGACTCATCGATTCCGCCGGGCGCATCGCCGAGCTCGGAGTCGCGGTTCTCGTGCTTCGAGAAGACGTTCGACGCGCAACTCGCCGCAGGCACGGTGCCCGCGTTCAACTACATGGTCCTGCCGAGCGACCACACGACAGGTGTCCAGCCGGGGACGCGCACACCACGCGCCATGGTCGCCGAGAACGACTATGGCCTCGGACAGATCGTCGACAAGATCTCGCATTCAGACGTGTGGAGCTCGTCGGCGATTTTCGTGATCGAAGACGACTCGCAGGACGGCGCCGATCATGTCGATGCCCACCGCATGCCCGCGGGCGTCTTCAGTCCTTACGCCAGGCCCGGAGCCGTCATCAGCACGCGCTACGACATGCTGTCGATGATCCGCTCGATCGAGCTGATCCTCGGGATGAAGCCGCTCGGGTTCCCCGACGCGGTCGCGACCCCGATGTACGACGCGTTCGGACCGACGCCTTCGAACTCCGCGCCGTACAACGTCCTCGCGCCCACCTATCCGCTGCTCGAGCGCAACGCCAACACGGCGGCGAACAGAGCCCTCGCCCGCGGTCGCGACTTCGTCCATCCCGACCGAGTGCCGCAGGACGTGTTTGACAGGATCCTGTGGTACTCGGTTCACGGCGCCGGCTCCCAGCCGCCTCCGCCGGGTCCGCGGGCGGCCCACCGAGAGTAAGGCCGCCGCCGCTGCCCCGCGCATCGGCAGGCAGGACGGCGTGCGACCGCTCAACGGCTACTTGATGAAGAGGATCTCCGAGTACTTCGGCAGCGGCCAGATGTCGTCCGCGACAACCTTCTCGAGCTGGTCGGCGGCTGTCCGGACTGTTCCCATCGCCGGGACGATCGTGTCGCACATGTACTTCGCGTGCGCGATCGCTTCGTCCGGCTGGTTCTCGGCCAGGTTTGCTGATTCGAGCTGCTTGATCGCGCTGACGAAGTCGGTCGTCAGCTGCTCGCACTCGGCGATCAGCTCCGGCAGCTGAGCCTCGCGCAGCAGCGCGAGGTGCCGCGCTGCCGCCGGCAGCAGCATCGTCCTGGCGATCGCCGCCGCCGTCTCCGCCTCGATGTTGAGCTTGGTGATGTACTGCTCGAGGTACACCTCGTGACGCGACTCGATCTCGCGCTTGGAGAGGACGCCGTAGTCGGAGAACACCTTCACCGTCTGATCGGAGACGAGGTACGGCAGGGCATCCGGTGTCTGGCGGAGGTTCAGCAGACCGCGTTGCTCCGCCTCGGCGTGCCACTCCTCGGAGTAGTTGTCGCCGCCGAACACGATCCGCTTGTTGGCTGCATAGCTCCGCTGCAGAATCGGACGCAGGCCGGCCTCGAGGTTGTCGTGGTGCTCCAGCGAGGTCTCGAGCTGACCGGCGAGATCGTCGATCGCCTCGGCGACGATCGTGTTCAACACGGTGTTCGGGAGCGACAGCGACATGCTCGACCCGAGCGCCCTGAACTCGAACTTGTTGCCGGTGAACGCGAACGGGCTGGTGCGGTTGCGATCGCCGCCGTGCATCGGCAGCGGCGGCAGCACCGGCGTTCCGAGACCGAGGAACGAGCCGGGTGTCGACTCGCCCGCCTCACCACGCTCGATCGCGCCGAACACCTTCTCGAGCTCCGCGCCGAGGAAGATCGAGATGATCGCCGGCGGCGCCTCGTTGGCACCGAGACGGTGATCCTGCCCCGGGGACGCGATCGACGCACGTAGCAGGCCCTGGTACTTGTTCACCGCCTGAAGCACGGCGGTGCAGAAGAACAGGAACTCGAGGTTGTCGTGCGGCGTGTCGCCCGGATCGAGCAGGTTCTTGCCGGTGTCGGTGCCCATCGACCAGTTGTTGTGCTTGCCCGAACCGTTGACGCCGGCGAACGGCTTCTCGTGCAGCAGACAGACGAGCCCGTAGCGGCGTGCGACGTTCTGCATCACCTGCATCGTCAGCTGCTGGTGATCGGCGCCGACGTTGGAGTTCTCGAATACCGGCGCAACCTCGTACTGGTTGGGCGCGACCTCGTTGTGGCGCGTCTTGATTGGGATTCCCAGCTTTGCGAGCTCGCGCTCGGTCTCGAGCATGCACGCGAGGATCCGCTCAGGGATCGAGCCGAAATAGTGATCGTCGAGCTCGTGTCCCTTCGGCGGCTTGGCGCCGAACAGCGTCCGTCCGGTCGTCACCAGGTCGGGTCGCTCGAAGTAGTACTGCTCGTCGATCAGGAAGTACTCCTGCTCGGGTCCGACGGTCGTGAACACACGTTGTGCGGTCGCGTCGCCGAACAGCTTCAGCGCTCGGACCGCCGCCTTTGAGAGCGCGTCCATCGAACGCAGCAGCGGGATCTTGTGGTCAAGCGCCTCACCGGTCCACGACGCGAACGCGGTCGGGATGCACAGCAGCGCTCCGTTGGGGTTCTCGAGCAGGAACGCCGGGCTGGTCGGGTCCCAGGCGGTGTAGCCGCGCGCCTCGAACGTCGCGCGGATCCCGCCGGTCGGGAAGCTCGAGGCGTCGGGCTCGCCCTGGATCAGCTCCTTGCCGGAGAACTCGGCCAAGGCGGTGCCCTCGCCGGTCGGCCCGTAGAAGCTGTCGTGCTTCTCGGCGGTCTGATGGGTCAGCGGCTGGAACCAGTGCGTGTAGTGGGTGGCGCCCTTCTCGAGCGCCCACTCCTTCATCGCCAGTGCGACCGCGTCCGCGAGGGACGTGTCAAGCGCTTCCCCGCGCGCGAGCGTCTGCTGCAGGCGGCGGAACACGTCCTTGGGCAGCCGCTGGCGCTGGATCGCTGGGCTGAATACGTTGGATCCGAAGACCTGATTGTCGGCGACCGTCAGGTCGGGCGCGCCGAGCGCGCCCCCGTTTGGTGCCCATTGCGCTGCAAGAACGTTCTGCTGGCGGATGCGAGGCATGCGTGGTTGTTCCTTCCTGGTCCGCGCCGTACTGAGGTGGATTGGTGGGTGCCGATTGGCGCGTGCGTGCGTGAGTGAGCCGTCTCGATGAGTCGGGCGAGCACAGCGTAGGGGACTGAACCTACCGGCGGTCACTATCCCAATGGCCAAACAGACGCAAAATCCGTTCGCCGTCCGTCGAAAGTGCGACCGGCCGCCCGCTGTGAGCCTAAACCGCGCCCGCGACCCTACCGTGGAATACTCGCACGGTGCCCTTCGATCCACGGCTAGGCTTCGATTTGTACGTGCCCGCGGAGGACCGCTACGAGCGGATCCCCTACCGTCGTTGCGGGCGCAGCGGGCTGAAGCTGCCGCTGATCTCGCTGGGGTTGTGGCAGAACTTCGGCGATGACCGCCCATTGGCGGGCAGCCGCGCGATTCTGCGGCGTGCATTCGACCTCGGCATCACGCATTTCGACCTGGCCAACAACTACGGCCCCCCGTACGGGAGCGCTGAGATCAACTTCGGGCGGATCTTCGCCGAGGACTTCCGGCGCTTCCGCGACGAGTTGGTGATCTCGACGAAGGCCGGCTATGACATGTGGGCCGGTCCGTACGGCGAGTGGGGCTCGCGTAACCACGTGCTCGGCAGCCTCGACCAGAGCCTCGCCCGGATGAGACTCGAGTACGTCGACATCTTCTATTCGCACCGGTTCGACCCCGACACGCCGCTCGAGGAGACGATGAGCGCGCTCGATACGGCGGTCCGGCAAGGCAAGGCCCGCTACGTTGGCATCTCCTCCTATGGACCGCGGCGGACGGAGGAGGCGGTAGAGATCCTGCGCGAGCTCGGCACGCCGCTGACGATCCACCAGCCTTCCTACTCGATGCTCAACCGCTGGATCGAGGAGGAGCTGCTCGAGGTGCTGGCGCGTGAAGGCGTGGGTGCGATCGTGTTCTCGCCGCTTGCCCAGGGGCTGCTCACAGCCCGCTACCTCGGCGGCGTGCCGGACGATTCGCGGGTCCGGCGGGGGCTGCACTTCTCCGAGGATCTGATCACGGTTGAGAACCTCGAGCGCGTGCGGGCGCTGAACGAGATCGCGCGGCGCCGCGGCCAGAGTCTCGCCCAGCTCGCGATCGCCTGGGCGCTACGCGACGAACGCGTGAGTTCCGCGCTGCTCGGTGCCAGCAGCGTCGAACAGCTCGAGCAGAACGTGGCCGCCGTGGACCAGCTCGAGTTCGATTCGGACGAGCTCGACGAGATCGACCGCTACGCGGTCGAGGGCGGGATCAACATCTGGGAGCAGTCAAGCAGCGCGTAGCTCCAGGCCCCGCGCCGCTACCGACCCTTACCCCGTCTTGACGACCTGACCGTTGTTGTTGACGAACGACTGCTGCGGCACGCTCGTGACGTTGACCTTGAACGTGCCCACCGGCGGCTCGCCGCCTGCGAGCACTGCCTTTGCCTTGCCGTTGAGGCCGGCGGCGACGCGGTACTGGACCAGGTGGGTGCCGGGCTTGACCGCCGTCACCGCCCAGTCGAAGGTGGCGGTCGCGCCGGGCTGCAGCGCGCCGAGCGCCCACGTATTGGAGTAGGCGGTGACGGCGCCGCCCGGGCCTCCGGAGAGGCAGCTGTAGACGCATGGTCCCGGCGGCCGGTCGATGATCCAGATCGGCCGCGACCGGCTCGCCAGTGGCTGGGTCGTCGAAGAGATCAGCCCGCCGAACGCCTGGGCCGCGGTTCCGTACCTGGGGTTGGTGATCGTCACCGCGATGTTGGGGATCGTCTTCGTGCCGGAGTTGCGCACCGAGATCACGAGATGGGTGTGCTGGGCCAGTCGCTGGGAGGCGGGAAATTTCGCGACGGGCACCGTGACGGTGAAGTTGCCGCTGGGCTCATTGGCGTCCTGGCGGGCGCCACTGGCGCACGCGCCCAGCGCAGCGCTCGCCCCGACGGCGCCGAGCGCCACACAACATCTCCTTCGCCATCGGCTCAATGCGGGCGCAACATACCACGCCGTTGGGGACGCGAACGCCGGTTGAGGCGTCGGTTCCCAGTTGGTCTTAGCCGGACCGTTCGCGTAGGCTTACCCGCCTCAGCCGCCCGCGCGGCACCGCAGACTCCCGGAGGTGAGAGAGAGGTTGGTCCGAGCCGTCGCCGATCGAACGTTCCCGCCGATGCGGAACGTGCTGGAAGAAGTCGGGAACATGATGATCCTGACCGGCAAGACGGTCGTCTCGGCGATCCGGCCGCCATACCCCTACGGGAGCGAATTCGTCGGCCAGTTCCTGTTCGCGATGAAGCTGTGCTGGTTCCCGTTGCTGATCTCGACGGTCGCGTTCGGCTACGCCGCCCCCGGCCTGCAGGCTGCCAACTTCCTGGTGCTGTTCGGGGCCCTTGACCGCCTCGGCGGCTTCTTCGTACTCGCGTCGATCCGGGAGTTTGCGCCGTTCGTTGATGCGATCGTCCTCGCCGGCGTCGCCGGAACCGCGATCACCGCCGATCTCGGAGCGCGCAAGATCCGCGAGGAACTCGACGCGCTGCAGGTGCTCGGCGTCGACCCGGTCAAGAACCTGGTCGTCCCGAGGTTTCTCGCGCTGATGCTGGTCACCGGCCTGTTCGACATCTACGCGCTGCTGTTCGGCATCTTCGGCGGGATCGTCGCGACGCTCGTCAACAACGCGCCGCTCGGGCCGTTCTGGGCGACGTTCTTCAACAATGCCTCAACCACCGACCTGTGGGGGTCGGTCGTGAAGACCACGATCTTCGGGGCGATCATCGCGATCGTCTGCTGTTACAAGGGGATGACCGCCTCGGGCGGTGCCGAGGGGGTGGGGCGTGCCGTCAACCAGGCGGTCGTGATCGCGTTCCTCGGCGTGTTCGCGTTCAACTATGCGTTCACCCAGACGCTGCTCGCCACGCACCCCGAGATCACCACAGTGGCGAAGTGACCGCGAGCTGATGGAAGGTCTGCTGGCAACCCCGCGCGGCTGGATCGAGTCGTTCGGAGATCTGGTCAGGTTCACGTCGCGGATCGTCGGCGAGGTGTTCCGCCTGCGGGTATTCAAGTTCTTCGGCGAGGCCCTGCGCCAGTCCGGGATCCTGATCGTCTCCTCGACGCTGGTGATCTTTGGCCTGGTGTTCATCATCGGCCTGGAATGCGGCGTCGAGGGCGCCTACTTCGACCGCGCGAACGGCGTGCCCGCATATGCCGGAGTGTTCGCTGCATGGTGTGACCTGCGCGAGCTCGTGCCCTACGCGTTCGGGTACATGATGGCCGCCAAGGTCGGGACCGGAATCGTCGCCGAGCTCGGGTCGATGCGGATCTCAGATGAGATCGATGCGCTCGAGGTGATGGGTATCAGCGGCATGACGTTCCTGTGCGCGACCCGCCTGCTCGCGGCGTGGCTGGTGCTGCCGTTCATGTACATCTGCTCGATCGGCGCCGGCTTCTTCGCCAGCTACCTGGTGGTGGTCCAGCAGATCGGCGATGTCTCCTCGGGCGGGTTCTTCCTGATCTTCTGGCAGTTCCAGAACCCGCCGGATCTCTTATTCAGCTTGATAAAGGCGATGGCGATGGCCACGGTCATCGTTCTCGTCGGCTGCTATTACGGCTACAACGCCAGCGGCGGGCCGGTCGGGGTGGGTACCGCGACTGCTAAATCTATGGTCGTGAACATCGTGTCCGTACATCTCATCGGAATGCTCGGTACGCAGCTCTTCTGGGGCGCCAATCCGAGGGCACCTATCGGAGGCTGACATGCCGCTTTTCGCTTTTGAAGGCGACGACAACGACGAGCGGGAGCAGCCGGCCGACATCGACGCCGCGCCCACGGAGGGCGCGCAGGGCCCGCCGGAGGCGACCTCACGGGTGTCGGTGGTCGACGAGCAGCCGCCGCGGCCGGCGCCGCCTGCGGGCGCCTCCGAGGACGAGTACAAATGGCACACCTACACCGTGTATCCGTCGGGTCGCCCGGATGCCGTGGAGTTCATCGATACCTACAAGGCGTTCGGTCGCGCGCGGATCCTCCAGGGGCTGAACATGGGCCTGCCCGAAGGGATGGTCTCGATGATTCTCGGTCCATCCGGGACGGGGAAGTCGGTGTGCATCAAGCACATGGTCGGACTGCTGTACCCCGACCAGGGGGACATTCTGGTACACGGCGAGTCGGTCCCAAATATGCCCGATGACGATCTGTTCGAGATGCGCAAGAAGTTCGGGCTGCTGTTCCAGGACGGCGCCCTGTTTGGTTCGATGAACATCTTCGACAACGTCGCGTTCCCGCTGCGCCAGCATACCGAGAAGTCCGAGGACGAGATCGAGGACATCGTCATGCGCCGCCTGAACGAGGTCGGCCTTGGAAGTGCCCGGGACCTGATGCCAAACGAGCTCTCCGGCGGCATGCGCAAGCGCGCCGGGTTCGCTCGCGCGCTGGTGCTGGAGCCGGACATCCTGCTGTTCGACGAGCCGGACTCAGGTCTTGACCCAGTCCGCACCGCCCTGCTCGGCGAGCTGATCCTCGAGATCCACCGCGACATGATGGATGAGGCGAAGGCCAAGCAGAAGCAGCATCTGCCCACGTTCTGCGTCATCACTCACGACATCATGAGCGCGCGCCGGGTCGCTGACTACATCAACGTCCTGTGGAAGGGGAGGATCGTCGAGGCAGGCCCGGCCGAGGACATGCTGAACTCCGATAACCCGTTCATTCGGCAGTTCCTCTCCGGGGAGTCCCAGGGACCGCTGACGATGGACTGACCGGCGCGGTCGGCGACGGCCGCCGGTAGCCTGAGAAGACCATGAAGGTGAAGGAGAGGCTCGAGGGGCTGGCCCGGCTGGCAGCGGGCCGTCCGGTGCTGACCGGCTCGATCGTGCTTGCGCTCGCGCTCGCGGGCGCCCTGCTGGCGCTCGGGCTGAAGCCTTCCGCGGGAAGCGACACATTTGTCTCGCGGTCGTCGTCGAGCTTCCAAGCCACGGCACAGGACCACAGAGACTTCGGCGGCGACGCGGTCGCGATCCTGATCAAGGAACCGCTCCGAGACCTGGTCCAGAGCAAAGACCTGGCGAAGGTCACGTTTCTGGAGGCCTGTCTCGCCGGGCAGTACGCGGTGCCGAGCGAGCAGTTGCAGGCATTCCAGCCGGCGCCGCCCGGCGCGCACGCGCCATATGGCGGCCTGGGGAGCGCATGCGGGAAGCTGATGAGGGCCAAACCCGTGCAGGTCGTGTACGGACCCGGGACCTTCCTCAATCAGGCGGTCGCCGCCGTCAATCTCGCGGTCACCTCGCTGCTGAAGAACGCACGTCAGGCTGTGACCAGCGCCCAGAGCGCCGCCCGACGGCTCGCGCTGGGACGTGGGCTCACGAGCAAGCAGGCCGACGCCGCGGCGAAGGCGGCCGGGACGCTCGAGGGCCAGCGCCAGCTCCAGCAACTCGAGCGCCTGTACCTGGACTCCGGGATCAGCGGCTCGCCACGAATCGACAATGCGCAATTCATCGATCAGATCGTGTTCGACGCGACGCGAGGACCGAACCAGCCGAAGTCGCGGTTCGCATACCTGTTCCCGACCCCTGGCTCGGCGCTGATCCAGGTGCGGTTGAAGGCATCGCTCAGCGAGTCGGCGCAGGCCCGCGCGATCGCCTGGATCCGCCAAGCCGTGAAGATGCCGATGTTCCGCTTGGCCTACGGTGGCGGCTACACCGTCACCGGCGCGCCGGTCGTGGTCAACGACCTCGCGTCCGAGATCACGGGTTCAATCGCGGGCCTGCTGATCGCCGCGCTGCTGGTGATGGCCGCGACACTGCTGATCGTGTTCCGCACCAGGCTCCGGCTGTTGCCGCTCGCGATCGCGCTGGCGGCCGCCGGGATCACGTTCGGAGCGCTGTCGCTCGCCGGCGGGACGCTGACGATGGCATCGATCGCGGTGCTCCCGATCCTGATCGGGCTGGCAGTCGACTACGCGATCCAGTTCCAGTCCCGGGCGCAGGAGGCTCGTAGCGCTGCCGGTGCCGCCCCCGCGAGCGGCGAGACGGCGGTTGCCCGGGCGGCGGGCACTGCCGCGCCGACGATCGCGACGGCGGCGCTTGCGAGCGCCGTGGGGTTCCTTGCGCTGTTGCTCTCCCCGGTGCCGATGGTCCGAGGCTTCGGGCTGCTGCTGGTGGTCGGCATCGCGATCGCGCTGGTCTGCGCGCTGACGCTCGGCTCCGCGGCAATCGTGCTCTCCGACCGAGATGGAGGGGTCCTCGCCGCCTCCGTGCGCGGTGCCGTCGAAATTCTCCGCGAGCGGCGCCCGCGCATCAAGGCCGTTCGGCACCCTCACCCTCACCCTCGCCGGCGCGGGCCGCTGTTGTCTCGCGCGCGTTCGGAGCGCGTCCTCGGAGCTCTGCTCGCGCATCCGGAGCGAGTGCTCGCGATCGGGACGGTGCTGGCGGTGCTCGGATGGGTCGCCGACACCCAGACCTCGGTCCAGTCCGACGTGACCAAGCTGGTGCCCGCGAGCATGCCGGCGCTCCGCGATCTGCACACGCTCGAGAAAGTCACCGGTGTGTCAGGAGAGATCGACGTCGTCGTACACGCCGGCAACGTCGCGACTCCGAGCGTGGTCGGATGGATGGTCAGCTATGAGAAGGCACTGATGGCCCACTACGGCTACCTCGAGACCAAGGGCTGCGCGCACTCGACGCTGTGCCCGGCGCTGTCGCTGCCGGATCTGTTCTCGGCAGGGGCGCAGGCCACGGCTCCGTCGCAGTCCCAGATCAACAGTCTGCTGAGCGCCGTGCCCGCTTATTTCTCACAGGCGGTGATCACCCCCGACCACCGGGACGCAACGCTCGCCTTCGGGATCCGCCTGATGCCACTGTCAAAGCAGCAGCGGGTGCTCGATTACATGGCCTCGCAGCTGCATCCGCCTGCGGGGGTCACCGCGAGGCTCGCCGGGCTGCCGGTCCTCGCCGCGCACGCGAATGCGGCGCTCGCATCGTCGGCGCGCCGGCTGTTGACGCTGCTTGCCGGGCTGATCGCGGTCGGGATTGTGCTGATGATCGTGTTCCGCCGCCCCCAGCGGGCGCTTGTCCCGCTGGTCCCGATCGTGCTTGCCACCGGCTGGTCAGCGCTGATCCTCTTCGCCACGGGAATCCCGCTGAACCCGATGTCGGCGACGCTGGGCGCGCTCGTGATCGCGATCTCGACCGAGTTCAGCGTGCTGCTGTCAGAGCGCTTTCGCCAGGAGCGAGCGGCGGGATACGAGCTGGCCGAGGCGCTCGGACGGACCTACCGCTCGACGGGGATGGCGGTGCTCGCATCCGGCATCACGGCGATCGCGGGATTCGGCGTGCTCGTCCTGTCGAGCATCTCGATGTTGCGAGACTTCGGGTTCGTGACGGTGATCGACCTGTCGGTTTCGCTCGCGGGCGTGCTGCTCGTGCTGCCCGCCGTGTTGGCGGTCTCAGAGCGCGGGAACCTGCCCGAGCTCGTCCGCTCGCTCGTGGCGTTGCCACGGTTGCGGCGGCGGCCGCGAATCGCGTGAGCGGTACGTCGGCGGGGTCCGAGGATCGGGAGCAGGAGCCGGCTCCGGGACACGCGCTCGATCCCGACAGGGCGATCGCCGAGGCCGGCGGCGGCCACTCGCTGGTGCAGTCATCGCCGGCCCAGGTGATCGACACGCGACGCTACCGCTGGATGATCGGGATCTTCGGCGTCGTGCTTTTGATCGCGTTTTCGGTCTATGAGTTCACCAGGCATGGGATCGCTTCCCCGGGCGTCCCGGCCGGCGAGCGGCTTCACAAGTTCGTGGCGCCGCTGGCGACCGTCGGGCCGAACCTGCCCGCCAATACGAGGCCTCGCTGCGACCCGGCTCATCCCAATCCCTTGGCGCTGAACGTGTGCGGGCGAACACCGCTGGTCCTCGCGTTCTTCGTGCCGGGCTCGGATAGCTGCAAGCGCGGAGTCGACACGCTCCAGGCCGTCTCCAAACGGTTTGGCGGCGCGGATGTGCAGTTCGCGGCGGTCGCAGTCAGCGGTGGTCGTGACCAGACGCGGCGGCTCGTGCGTGCGCACCGCTGGACGATTCCGGTCGCGTTTGACAGCACCGGGGCGATCGGAGCGCTGTACGGCGTTGAGATCTGCCCGATGATCGAGCTTGCTAAAGCGGGGGGGACCGTTGCGCAACGGCTGATCGGCTCCCACTGGCTGAGCGTGCCAGCACTGGCCGCGCAGGTGCAGGCGCTGCTGGGCAAGTGAGCGAGGACCCTGGCATCGCGGTCGCATCCGGCTTCGTCGAGGCGGAGCTGCGCGCCGAGTTTCCGGGCTTGAGGCTCGACTTCGTTGCCGCCCAGGCGCGCAAGCGCGACAGCCCGCCAGAGCTCAAGCGGCGGCTGTTGGACCTCTCCAGCCGGTACCGCGGAGCAAGTGTGATCGCGATGCGGACGCAGCCGATCCCGCACGCCTATCGGGCGTTCTTCCGCCAGATTGGGCTTGACCCCGACATCACGAGAATCCCGAGCGAGGAGGCGGCGGTGGCGCGGTTGCTACACGGGCAGTTCCGCGCCGAGAACCTGATCGACGATGCTCTGCTGCTGGCCGTGATCGAGACAGGTGTGCCGGTATGGGCGCTCGACGGCGAACTCGTCGATGCGGGAAGCCTCGGGATTCGTGTCACGGCCGGCGGCGAACGACTGGGAAGCAGCGACTACGCCGACTACGTGTCTGATGGGCGGCTGGCGGTCGGCGATGCTCACCGGATCCACGCGCTGCTGTTCGGCGAGCTTGCGCCGGGTCACGAAGTCACACCACGGACCAGGAACGTGGTCCTGTTCGCGGTCGGTGTCGAGGGCGTTCCGGCCATCCACGTCGAGGAGGCGCTATGGGTTTGCGTCGAGGCACTGCAAACAGGCTCGAGGCACTAGCCACCCCTGGTAAGCTGGCGAGCGCTGAGTGGCCATCCGAGAAGCGCTGCGACGCCGGTAACCGCGGGATGGTCACTTTGGAAAGGAGGAAGTGATGCAGCTCCTCGAGCAGGTACTCAGCGTTCCGCAGGTGCCACTTGCGGCGCCGGCGACGACGGTCACCGAGGAGGCGCAGCGCGCTGCGCGCCGTACGATGCGTGCGCAGATCGCGCGGCTTGAGCGTGAGCTGGCCGATGCGTTCGTGACCGCGTATCCGATGGGGGGCATCGAGCTGCCGGTCGGGCCCGCCGATCAGCCTCGGCTGCTCGACCTCGGCGAGCTCGAGCGGCTGCGCGATCAGCTGACCGAACGGCTGCGCGCCGCGCGCGCGACGATCGGCGAGCGCGCGGACCGGTACGCGGCCAATCGCGTGCTGCTCGAGCGGATGCTGCTTGAACCGGGGCGCTACCGCTTCGCCCGCATCTCACGCGAGGACATCGGCGAGCCCGGCTGTGGCGCCTGGCACGTACGGCCGCGGCTTGGCCTGCTGGGGATGCTGATGGGCTGGTGGCAGGTCAAGCTCTCCTCGGGCTGTCCGTTAGCCGGGGGTCGTCGGCACTCGCACCGACGACCCTGAGCTTCGATCACCACGGGATATCCTGAGGCCGGATGCGCGAGCTGCTCCGGACAGGCACCGGCGCGATGCTGGTGATCTTGATCATGTTCATCGGCAGCCTCGTGCTGTGGATCGGAACGCCGCTGCTGTGGCTCTGGATCGGCTCACAGATCCAAGGGGCGACGTCATCGCTGGGCGCGGCGCTTGGCTCGATGTTCGTCGGGGTGATCGCGACAATCTCGCTGCTGGCCTCAGTGCTCGCGAAGCTCAGCAACGTTTATCGCGCGAACTGCCGCGCTCGCGGGCTTGACGATCCCGGCCATTTCGTGCTCGAAAGCGTGCTCGTCGTCAGCGCCGGCTTCACGCTCGCTGCGTTCGCGGTTTGGTTCTTCTTCTTCGCCGGGACTAGCCCTGTGCCGGTTGGGATTCAGATCTAGCGGGCCTCAGGGATCATCGGCCCCGCGCCGCCAGTCGCGACACGGGGCCGATGTAGGGCACGTGCTCAGGCGGCTCCGACCAGCTGCAGCTCAGCTGGCGCGCACGAGCCGACCTGACTCGCGCGCGCTTCCGAGGGCTGGAGCTGACCGGCGAGCATCTGCCGCTGACGCTCAGTGAGCTTTCCGACCGGCTTCAATTCGCCGATCTGATTCCGGTTCAGGAACTTGTGGCACCGGGTCCTGCCCCAGCGCCGCTGGCTCATCAGTAACTCTCCTACCGTCCAGCTGCTCGCCGCCGGAGGATTGGCGATGATGACATCGGCGGCGGAGACTTCACCTTCGGCGATCCGTCGCTTCAGCTCCGCACGCGCGAGCCTGACCTCGTTGGCCCGCTCCAGGGCGCGCAGTCGTTGCGGCTCTGGCGTCATCGTGGCGGTCTCCATCATGTAGCTATCTCTCTCCCTGCATCGTGTCCGCGGGGGCGGACGCAATTGACGAGTGCCGTCGGCGCCGACGCTCCTCACGGCGCCGCCGACGGGTGCTGCTCCATATTTCCGACCGTCTTCTGGTCTTGTTGTCGTCCCTGCTGCGCCCAGGTCACATCAACCCCAATGTGCCCTTAGGCTGCCGGCCGACCACCTTCGACGAGAGGGGAACCTACGGGAAGTGAGCGGTAACAGCAAGGTCACATTCGCTGGACCATTTGCTTAGAGCGTGTTTTTTGTGTGGCTCGGATTCTTGTGCAGTCATGCACAAGAACTCGTGGGTCGGCAGCGGCGCTACTCGGCCGCCGGGAGCGGCCCGTGCTCTGACTCGAAGGCGGTCTTTGCGCTCGCGAACGCGTCCAGCGCGCGGTCAAGCGTCTGATGGTCGTGGGTCGCCATCACGCTCGTGCGAAGCAGCGCGCCGCCAGGAGGGACCGCTGGATGAATCGCGACGTTGACGAACACGCCGGCTTCGTACAGCGCCTTCCACAGGAACACGGCCTTCCAATCGTCGCCCACGACGACCGGCACAACCGGGGTGACGATCTCGGTCCCGTCGGCGAGCCGCGTCGGCTCGACCAGCTTGAACCCCAGCGCCCGCAGACCATGCTGCAAGTACTCGGCGTTGTCGAGCACTTTCGCGAACAGCGTCCGGCCTTCATCCGAGCGGCAGATCCGCACGGCCGCAAGCGCCGCCCCGACCGCGGCGGGAACCGCCGAGGCGGTGAAGATGAACGGCCGCGACTGGATCCGCAGGAACTCGATCACGTCGGCTGGCCCGGCGATCACTCCACCGCAGGACGCGAGTGACTTGGAAAACGTGGCCATCCGCAGGTCGACGCGGTCCTCGACGCCGAGCAGCTCGGAGCTGCCCGCGCCGCGGGCACCGAGCACGCCGAGTGCGTGGGCCTCGTCGACCATCAGCCGCGCGCCGTAGCGCGAGCACAGCTCGACGATCTCCGCGAGCGGCGCGACGTCACCTTCCATCGAGAAGACGCCGTCGACGACCACGAGGATCCCGCCGCCGTCGGCCTGCGCCTGCTCGAGCCGGCGCTCGAGCAGATCGATGCGGTTGTGCCGGAATGCCCGGAGCTTGGCGCGGGACAGGATGCAGCCGTCGAGGATCGAAGCGTGGTCGCCGGAATCGGCGATCACGGTGTCCCCCGGCGCGAGAATCGTTCCCAGCGCGCCGAGATTGGCCTGATGGCCGGTCGTGAACACGATTGCGGCTTCGGTCCCGATCCACTCTGCGAGCTCGCGCTCGAGCTCGAGGTGCAAGCCGATCGTGCCGTTGAGGAACCGAGAGCCGGTCAGCCCGGTGCCGTAGCGGTTGAGGGCATCGAGCGCGCCCTGCTTAACCCGCTCATCGCCGGTCAGTCCCAAGTAATTGTTGGAGCCGAGCATGATCCGTGCCTGGCCCTCCATCTCGACGACCGGCAGCGTCGGGCCCTCGAGCACGCGGAAATAGGGGAGCGCGTCAAGCTCCCGAGCGAGCTTCAGCTGCTCGAGTCGCTCGAAGTCGCGAGCCTTGGCGAAGACGTCAATCGATGTCGGCATGTAGGTTTCTTGGCCGGATGGCGCTCGAAGTCCGGCCCGTCGCGTCCAAGCGCGACATGAACACCTTCATCAAGCTGCCGTGGCGGCTGTATCGTAACGAGCCCAACTGGGTTCCTCCGTTGCTGTTCGAACGTAAGCGCTTCTTCGACCGGGAGCGCAACCCGTTCTTCGAGCACGCCGAAGCCGAGTATTTCCTTGCCTGGCGCGACGGCCGTGCGGTCGGTCGGCTCAGTGCCCACATCGATCGGCACTTCAACGAGTTCCAAAGCCACGACTGGGGGATGTTCGGATTCTTCGAGTGCGAGCGGGACCAGGAGGCCGCCTCGGAGCTGCTCGCGACGGCCGAAAAGTGGCTGCGCGCTCGCGGCCGGGACCGGATGGTGGGGCCGATGGACTTCACGACCAACGACGAGTGCGGCGTGCTGATCGATGGCTACGACCTGTTTCCGACGATCCTGACCAACTGGCAGCACCCCTACTACCCGGGTCTGCTCGAGTCCTATGGCCTGACGAAGGCGATGGATCTCTACATGTGGAACCTCGAGGTCTCTGACCGCACCCGTGTCCACGAGGCGATCTGGAAGGTGGCGAGCGACGTCGAGGACAAGCACGGAATCACCGTCCGGCCGATGCAGAAGAAGCACATGGAGGCCGAGATCAACCGCTTCCTCGAGGTCTACAACGCGGCCTGGGAGCGCAACTGGGGGTTCGTGCCGCTGACCGAGGAAGAGGTCCGCCACTACGCCAAGGACCTCAAGCCGATCCTTGATGAGAACTGGGCGTTCGTCGCTGAGAAGGACGGCGAGACGGTCGGGGCGGCGCTGACGCTGCCGGATTACAACCAGGTGCTGGTCCACATGAACGGCCGGCTGCTGCCGTTCGGCTGGGCGAAGGCGCTGTGGTACCGGCGCAAGGTCAACCGGGTGCGGGTGTTCGCGCTCGGCGTCAAGCGGGAGTGGCAGCACACCGGGATCGCCGCCAAGTTCTACGAGCTCCACTTCGACTCAGCGGCGCGCACGCCGCAGACAGGCGGTGAGATGGGCTGGATCCTCGAATCGAACAAGTCGATGAACCGCGCGATGGAGGGGATGGGGGGCCGGATCGTGCGGACCTACCGGGTTTACGAGAAGATCCTTTGAACATGACCGCGCCCGCTGTCACCATGTCGTGCCGATGACCCCGCCGGAACACGAGCTCCTCGATCAAGTCGCCGACCTGGAAGAGGAAGCTGTCGATGGACTGCCGGTGCTGGCCGAGGTCCGCACGATCGAGCGCTCCTCTTCGGCAGCACTTCCTGCTGTCCAGGCCGCGGCCGCCGCAGCTACGGGATTCGTCGCCGGTGCCGCCACGCTCGCGCTGGTCAAGCGCCACAGCGCGCGCAAGCTGGCTCGATCTCAGCCGCGCCGGCCGATCGACATGCTGCCCGTGATCGGCAGCAGGACGTTCCTGGTGGACGTCCATCTGATCGGCAAACCCGGCGAGTGAACAGCGCGGCTGCCGGCTGGGCCGTCGATCTGCGGGTCGAGGTACGACCGCGCTGGCACTTCCGAATGCCGCGCTTCCGCGGTCTCGACGGGCTGAGCGCAGTCCGCGGGGGTGTGCTGCACCGGCTGCTGCATCGCGATTCTGAACCGGTGCTGATGCGCGTCGCGCAGCTCGGTCCGCAGGCGGTGCTGTTCGGGGCCCAGGCAGCGGACCGGACGACTGCGGAGTGGGGGATCGAGCGGATGCGGTTGGCGCTCGGGGTCGACCAGGACCTGCAACCGTTCCATCGGCGCTTTCGCTTCGACCCGCTGATCGGGGCCGCGACGCGCGCGGACCCGGGGCTGCGGATCGCGGGTCGCCCGGACCCGTTCGAGGCGCTCACGTGGGCGATCTGCGAGCAGCTGATCGAATACGGGCGCGCTGCCGAGATTCAGCGCAGGCTGATCTTTCGCTTCGGCCGTCGCTGCCGGCTCAGCGGCATGCGCGACGCGCCCACCGCGGCGGTCCTGGCGGACCAGGCGCCCGCGCTGCTGGCGTCGCTCGACCTGTCGCCGGCTCGGGCGTTGGCGCTCGTGCGCTGCGCGCGAGAGGTCGCCAGCGGGCGGGTCGACCTGTTCGCCCCAGATCATGAGCGCGGCTGGCGGCGCCTACGCGCGATTCGCGGGATCGGCCCCTGGACGGTACAGACGCTGGCGCTGAGCGGACAGGGCCGACTTGACCAGCTACCGGCCGGCGACCTGGCCTACCTGAAGCTCGTCGGGAGGCTGCTCAGCGGCGATCCGCGAGTGCGCGCCGACGAGCAGCAGGTCACGGAGTTCTTCGCCCCGTATGAGCCGTGGGCTGGGCTGGCGGGTGCGTATGCGCTGCGCGCCGGCTCGAGCAGGGCGGCGCTGCGGATTGCGGCGTAAGGGTTCGTAGGGAAATAAGATCAGCCGGCCTCGGTCGCCGGTGCGGCCGGCACCTTGATTTCGGACGCTGGTGCAGGCCGGGCGAACAGGTAGCCCTGAGCGAGCTCGCAGCCCAGGTCCAGCAACCATTTGCGCTGCCGGGGCGTTTCGACTCCCTCGCCCACAACCGTGAATCCGAGTGCCGTTGCGAGTCCGATGACCGCCCGCACGATCGCCTCGTCGCCCTCGTCGGTGCCAAGCCCGGAGACGAAGCTGCGGTCGATCTTGATGACATCGACCGGGAAGATCTTCAGATGCTGCAAGGATGAGTAGCCCGTTCCGAAGTCGTCAACAGCCAGCAGGACGCCGATCTCATGCAGCTTCACGAGCACTGCCGTCGCCGCGTGTGCGTCGGCCAGCAGTGCGCTCTCGGTGATCTCCAACCACAGTGACGCTGGCTCGATTCCAGCGTCATCGATCGCTGCGACGACGACGTCAACGATGCCGTCGTCCGCGAGCTGCCTGGCCGAGAGGTTGACCGCCATGTGCAGTCCGAGTGGCATTGCCGGGTCGGCCTGCCAGATGGCGAGCTGCGAGCACGCCTCGCGCAGCACCTGCGTCCCGAGCGGGAGGATCAAGCCGCTGCGCTCGGCGGCCGGCATGAAGGCGTCCGGCCCCAGGATCCCGCGCTCAGGGTGGGCCCACCTGGCGAGCGCCTCGAAGCCTCTGAGATCACCTGTGTCGACGTCGACCATCGGCTGGTAATACACCCGCACTTCCTGGTCGGCGATTGCCTGACGTAGCTCTTCGCTGAGCTTCTGGCGCTGCTCGGCAGTTGCTCGCATCTCCTCGTCGAAGACCTCGACGCGGCGGCGCCCAAGCTCCTTACCCCGGTACATCGCGACATCCGCGTCACGGACGATCTGGTCAGCGCTGGTCGTCGGGTCGGTTGCGAAGGTCACGCCGATGCTGGCTCCGACGCTGACACGCCGCGGCTCGCCCTCGGCTGGGCGAACTGTCATCTGAGGCGTAATCGCTGCCAGGATCCGCTCAGCCATGCCGACCGCCTCGGGCACGTCGCGCAGCCCACGGGACACGATCAGGAACTCATCGCCCGAGAGACGGGCGACCGTGTCGACCGGGCGCACCGTCGTCTGCAGCCGGGCTGACACCTCTCGCAAGACCTCGTCGCCGATCGAATGACCAAGCGAGTCGTTGATCAGCTTGAAACCGTCGAGGTCGACGAACAACACCGACAGTGTTTGCCGTCGACTGACGCGCGGCAGGCTGCGCTCAAGTTCCTTGATCACCGACGGGCGATTGGGCAGCCCGGTCAAGCTGTCGTGCGTCGCGTCGTGCGCAAGCCGCTCGGTTGCGTGCCGGACTTTGTCGACCATGTCGTTGATCGCCGTCGCCACGTAGCCCAACTCATCGCGATTGCTGACCACGAGTTGCCCACCCAGCTGGCCCGCTGCGACCGAGCGAAGCGAGATGACAATCTTGCGGACGGCCCCCGCGACGCAGTAGTAGAAGCCGCCGAACAGATAGATCGCGGCGATCGCTGCCCCGGCCGCGAGGAGTTCGACGAGGCTGGCACGTGCCGTGTCGGCCGCGATCCGCGCTCGGAGCAGCCGGTCAAGTGCGCTTGTCGCGGCCTGCGTCAATTGTCGGCTGGCAGCAGCGATCGGGCGCGCCGCAGCAGGAATCGCTGCGAGCGAGTAGCGGATCGGGCGCACGTTTCGAAGATGTTGGTCGAGCATGCTGACCGCGTCATCGGCTTTCGTCAGCCGTGCCGGCATGAGCGCGCGCACGCCCCTGTCGGTCGTGCGCGACGTGGCCGTCACCACGTCTCGATCGAGCGCGGCGGCGGTGCCGTCGATCGACCCAACGGCGACATCGAGCTGGCTCAGCAGTTGGACCCGGTCGGGAAACCCCTCGCGCGCGTCGACGCTGACCTGATCGACGATCCGACTCGTCGTATCGAGCAGCGTTGGGATGCGGCGCTCGATCGCGTCGAGCAGGTATGAGGCATCGAGATCCGGGTCGACGCTGAGCCTCGAACCGTCACCGACCGAGACGATCAGGTTCTCGAGCCCGATGCCAACCCCGTCGTAAGCGGCGAGAGCGGTCGCTCGGCCGGACGTCGTGCCGGCGATCACGAGTTGCTGACGCAACTCTCCCCATGCGCCTGCGGTTCCGAGCTGCGCGCCCCATTTGTGCTGGGTTGAGTCGACCGCGGCGACCGTGGCAGGACGCACCGGCACGGCATCACCACTCGCGACGGCGGCATGGCGGGCGGTTGCAACCGCTTCGTCCAGTCGCAGCAGAGGCTCCATCGCGGCGAGTCCGACGCGCTCCTGCGCCGTGGCGGCGACGCCGCTGTGCTGCTCCTTGGAGTACGCGAACGCGACGACACCGAGCGGCACAGCGAGCACAAGAGCAACCACAACGAACTTCAGCGCAAAGCGGAGCCGCCCAAGGACCAACGACGCCGGTCGGAACACGCGCTCCATTCCCGGGGAATCGGCAGTGGTGGCACAGCCTGAAGGGGTTTCTTCAAGCCTCGCTCCCGCCCGCCGATCAACAGGACGATGCGCCGAACCCGTGCAGTGACAATCGCGGGCCGCGTCGCGGCCCTGGCGTCGATTGCCGTCTCGGCGCTCGGAATGGCCGCATGCGGCTCGTCCGGCACCCCGCCGGCAAGTGCTCGGGCCGCGCCCCTGCGCATTGGAGTGTCGCTGTCGCTGACCGGCACCTTCGCGGACCCCGGTCGCGCGGCACTACGCGGATACCAACTCTGGACCGACAAGGTGAACACGGCCGGCGGGATCCTCGGCCGGCACGTGCAGTTGACAGTCCTGAACGACGGATCGACGCCGAGCCGTGCGGTCAGCGACTATCGCCAGCTGATCACTCGCGACAAGGTCGACATCGTCCTCGGGCCATTCTCAAGCTTGCTGACCGCGCCGTCCGCGATCGTGGCCAAGCAATATGGCTACGCGTTCATCGAGCCGGCGGGCGGCGGTCCGAATGTGTTCGCGCCCAAGTTGGGCAATCTGTTCTTCGTCCAGCAGGCCCCTGTTGTCAAAGAGGGCGCCGTGTTCGCGGACTACGTGCTGTCGCTGCCGCGCAAGCAGCGGCCAAAGACCGCCGCCTACACCGAGCTCGATGACCCGTTCGCCGCTCCCATCGCCGAATACATTCGGTCGCGGCTCCAGGCGGCCGGGGTCAAGACGGTGTACCGACGGACGTACGGCGCGCAGCGAGTTCCCGGACAAGGTCGGCGCCGGTCGCGTCGACGGGATCATGTCCTCAGGCGACTGGTTCCCCGACGCAACCGGCCTGGCCGACGCTGACTTCGTACGCTCCTACATCGCCAAGTACGGCGGCACAGGCCATAACATCGACGCGACCTCGGCCGAGTGCTATTCGGCCGGGATGCTCTTGCAGGACATCGCCCGCAGAACGGGCAAGATCGACAACGCGACGATCGTTCGCTCGCTGCACTCGGGTAGCCGGCCGACGCTGGTCGGGAAGTTGAGCTGGAACGCGATCGGCGAACCGCAGGGCAGCTATACCCTTGTGCAGTGGATTGACGGCCAGCTGATCCCCGTCTTCCCCGCCGACCGGGCGCAGCATCCTCCGATCATCAGGTAGTCACTAGGCGACGGCCGTCGTCAACTCGAGCTCGATGGTCTCCCATGGGGCGCCTGCGAGAGCCGCGCGGAGTTGCTCGTCGGTTTCGAACCGGCCGGTCAGTCGCTGCCCTTCGCAGCGGACGGTGACCGTGGCCTCGGCGAACGGCCATGGGTCCAATGTGATGCCGTTTGGCACGGGCCCCGGTCGCAGATGCACGTCCGCCTGGCCGTTGGCCGTCGGAACTTCCTCAGCAGTGCACGGTGCCCAGTCAAGGCACAGCGCGAGCGACAGGAAATCCCAGGTCCAGATCAGCTGGCTGTTGCGGGCGATCGCCTCTGGTGTGGCCGCGGGCGCGCCGATTGGATCGGCGCCGAGGCTCGCCACCAGTTCCTGCTGGAAGCAGCGCTGTTGGTGCATGAACGCGCGCACGGCGGCGGCCTGCGCCGGCGGAAGCTTGTCCAGATCGCGCATCTCGTACAGGCGGACGCCGTGCATTGAGGTGAGCAGCGCCGCGTACCGGCTCTGGCGCAGCAGCCGGCGCGGGCCGGCGCTCCATAGCTCCAGATGGGTCTCGATCGGCATTTCGATAAACGAGTGCGGCAGGCCGGTGTCGTGGTTGAGGGTCGGTTCCAGATCCCAGCCCGCCATCCCGATGTCGTGTTGCTCGGCGCCGAGGCAGACTTCCTCCCGGGGCTGCACGAGGCCGAAGCGCGCGTTGCCCCAGGCGCGGGCGAGCTGCCCGGAGATCCAAGCGTGCGACGGCTGCCCGATCGCCAGCACCCCTCGGTCGTCGTCACGAAGGAGCATCGGTTGCGCTCGCCGGGGTTACGGCTGCGGCCCTCTGAGGCCTTCGAGCAGCCGGCGCACCGCCTGACCCATCTCGGCCCGAGCGGCTGTCGTATCGTCGGCCCTGGCCACGACCATCGCGGCCTCGTCGAGCGCCCCGAGCAGCACGTGGGCGAGGGCCCTCGCCGGCTGCGGCACCAGCCGGCCGGCGTCGATCGCGCGTTGCAGCGCCTGCTCGAGCATGCCGAGTGCATAGTCCGCGTCCGCCGCGCGCCACACGTCCCAGCCGAGCACGGAGGGGCCGTCGACCAGCATGATCCGCTGGACCTCGGGCGTCACCGACGCATCGAGGAATGCGTCGGAGCCGACGACCAGCGCCTCCCACGGATCGTCAGCCGCAAGCGCCGCATGCATGACGCGCTGGGCCGTCTCGGCGCTGACCTGCACGAGCACGGCGCGGAACAGATCCTCCTTGCCGCCCTTGAAGTGGTGATACAGCGCCCCGCGGGTGACGCCGGCCTGCTGGACGATCTCCTCAGTCCCGACGCCCGCGTAGCCGCGCTCGGCGAACAGGGCTCGGGCGGCAGCGATCAGCGCCGCCGTTGTGGCTTCGCGCTGGGCGGCTTTGGTGCGGCGCGGCGGGGTGCCGGGATCGCCCTGCGGCTCTGGGGCACTCTGGTCGCCCTGCGGCTCCGAGGTGCTCTGGTCGCCCTGCGGCTCCGGGGCGCTCTGGTCGCCCTTCGGTTCTGGGTTCACATGCATACTGTCTGTATGTGAAGATGCGTACACTGTGTACGTAACACTACCGTCGAGGTGGAAGTGACATGCCGGAGATCCAGCTCACGCAAGGGAGTTCGTTATCGCGATCAGGGCGCAGGCCCTGCGGTCGTGCTGATCCACGGCCTGCTCGTCAACAGCAGCGTCTGGGATCGAAGGTCCTCGGCCGGCGGATCGAGAACGCCCGGGTCGAGCGGATCGAGAACGCGCGGACATTCGTCCAGCTGGATGCGCCGGAGCGGCTCGCGACGCTCGTCGCCGAGTTCGCGACCGCTCCCGAGAGCGTGTACGCGGACAGGAGCTGACGATGGACCTTTCACCCGCCGACCAAAAGCTTCCGGAGGAATAAGACAGACATGCTCCACGCCATCCTTCAGTTCGCCGCCACGATTCCCGAGAATGAGGCGATTGGTCGTAAGGCCGGTAAGGCGATTGCGCTGGGCGTCGGCGCCGGTCTCGGGACGATCGGCCCCGGTATCGGGGTCGGTTTCATCTTCGGCAAGGTGATCGAGTCGGTCACGCGGCAGCCGGAGATGCGGGATGAGATCACTTCGATTCAGTGGCTTGGGTTCGCGTTGACCGAGGCGATCGTGTTCTACGCGTTCATCTTCGGCCTGATCGCCTTCTTCCTGTCATAGCGTCGCCGGGGGGCGGCGGATCTGCTCGACGCAGGGGGTGGTCGTGTTAAAGAAAAATACCGGCCCGCCGCGCGACAAATTGTTCCGAACACCGATACACTGGAACAATGGCGCCGATCTCCCGCGCTTCGGTCCCTGATCTGGTGTTCGCAGAGCTGTGCGAGGCGATTCTCAGCGGCCGCTATGCCCCCGGCGAGCGGTTGCCGACCCAGCGCAGGCTGGCTGCCGAGCTGGACGTGAACATGGCCTCGGTGCGCGAGGCGCTGGGGCGTCTGCAGCAATTGCGCCTGGTCGAGGTGCGTCACGGCGATGCCACGCGCGTGCTCGACTGGAGACGCTCGGGCGGGCTCGAGGCGCTGGCCGTGCTCGGCAGCGTCGATCCGGGCACGATCGCGGCGCTGTTCGAAGCTCGGCGGCTGCTGCTGGTCGAGGCTTCCCGGCTCGCGGCCTCGCGGCGCACCGACGAGCAGGCAGCAACGCTCGGCAGGCTCTCAGATGCGCTCGCCAACGCCCCGGATGATCACACTGCCCTGCTGGCCGATTGGGCGTACATGTCAGCGGTGATCGAAGCGGCCGGCAACCTCGTCTTCCAGCTGATCATGAACTCGGTCAGGGAGTTGTATCTCCCGAATGCGGAGGCGTTCACCGACGTCGTCGCCGATCGCGCCGAGCTGCTGTCGTTGTACGCGAGCGCCGCCGAGGCGATCCGCGACCGTGACGCCGATGCGGCGGCCGCCGCGATGGCCGAGCTCGCCGCTGCGCAGGAGCAGCGAATGGTCCTCAGGCGAGTGGCGCCGCGCTCGGCAAGCGGGCGATGAGCGACGGACTCCAGGAGCTGATCCGGTCCGCGCCCGCACGTGCTCGAGCGCTGGCGGGCCGAATTTGGACTGGATCTCGACGAGTCCTCGATGAGCCGTTACTTCCGGCGCGTCGAGCGGGCGCTGTCCGTTGCCGAGGTGACGCCCGAGCTCGCCGGCGAGAACGCGGCGGTCGCCCGGCGCGGGGCCGAGCGGCTCGGCTGGTCGCACGGATATTTACGCCGTAACGCCAAGGGCTGCGTCGGGTCCGGTGTGTGCGCGTTCGGCTGCCCGACCTCAGCAAAGCAGCACACCGGGATCACCGACATCCCGCGGGATGGCCGCGTACCGGCATCTGGCGCAGTTCGGGCTGATGGTCTCAGACAGCTCCCGCGGGCGGGTGCAGGTGATCGCCGGCCGTCCGGTGATCCGCTATGACCTCAACCAGCCCGACCTCGAGAAGTTCCGGGTCGGCTTGCGAGCACTCGAGCAGCTGTTCCTCGCGGCGGGCGCGGAGGAGGTGCTGCTCCCGCTTCCTCACGGGGTTCGCCCCGAGAACGCCCGCCGGCGCGATCTGAAGCTGATGGCGTTTCACCCGCTCGGCACGGCACGCGCGGACGCCCGCGCGACGCACGGCGTGATCGACTCAGGGCTTCAGCTACACGGCACGCGCGGCGTCTACGGGGCGGATGGCTCGGCGGTACCGAGTGCGCTCGGGGTCAACCCGCAGCTCACGATCATGGCGCTGGCCACACGCCTCGCGTTGACGCTGCTCGAGGACCGCGGGGTGCGCGCCGGCCGGGAGCCGCGGCTACACGCCCTGCCCGGCTAGCAGCTCGTTCGTGGAAGCATCGACGACCGCCTGCGGGTTGGAGATCAGGTGGTTGTTGAGCATCCATTGCCCGTAGGCGTTCCACTGCGTCTGATCCTGCCACCCCCACGGCTTGCCCGCGATGCTCGAGAAGAACGCAGGCAAGGTTGCGTGGACGCTGGCGAGCTGGAGCTTCTGGTCAAGACCGGGGTTCGCCCGCACCAGTGCTCCGACTGCCGCCTGGGGGTCTTTGCGCGCAGACTCGTAGCCGCGGGCCATTGCCTGCACGAAGCGCCTGAGCTCGTCGGTCTTGCTCGCGATTGTGCCGCGCTTAACGACGAGTACCAGCTCGTCGTAGCTGGGCACGCCGACCTGCTGCATCCGGATCACGTTGGGGCGCTTGCGGCGCTGCGCGAGCTGGATCGCCTCGTAGTTCCAGTACGCCCCGAGGGTTGCATCCACCCGGCCTGACAGCATCGCCGGAACCAGGTTCGCGCCGACGTTGATCTCTTTGACCTTGCTCGCGCGCACGCCGGCACGGGACAGGATCGTGTCCAGGTACGCGTGCTGGTAGCTGATCCCGGCGGTGCCGACGGTCTTGCCGCGCAGCTGCGCAGGAGTGCGGATGTGCTTTGACCCAAGCGAGACGATTGACGTCAACGGCGTTTGCACGATCGCGGCAATCGACACCAACGGCAATCCGCGATTGCGCGCCAGCATCACCTCGGGCTCGTACGAGATCGCGGCGTCGACCTTGCCGTCAGCGACGAGCTGCAGCGGCGTCGCGGGATCGGTCGGCACCTGGAGGCGAACATCGAGCCCCGCCTGCGAGAAGTCCCCTTCGCTCAGCGCCTGATAGATGCCGACATGGTCTGCGTTCGGCACCCAGTCGAGCATCAACGTGAACTGCTGGCTCGAGCCCGCGCCTGGAGAGATCACGTCCTTCTTCTCGCCGCAGGCCGCGAGGGTCAGGGCAGCGAGCGCGGTCAGAGCAACGATCGTCAGGCGTCTTTTCATCGAGCAAGTTCTCCTCTGGGTTGGTATGCCCACGGGACCGCGAGTCGCTCCGCAAGCGTCAGCAGGCCGAACAGCACAACTGCGAACAGACAGAGAATCACGACTGCGGCCACCGCCCGCGCTGTGAGCAGCTGTGGGGTCGAAATCAGGATCAGGTAGCCGAGGCCGGAATTCGACCCGATCCACTCGGCAAACACCGCGCCGATCACCGATACCGCCACTGCAATCCGCGTGCCCGTGAAAACTCCCGGGAGCGCGGCCGGCAATTCGATCAGGCGGAAAGTACGAATCCGTGTCGCGTCAAATGTGCGCATCAGCTTGATCAGATCGGGGTCGACGGCGGCCAGCCCGGCCAGTGTCGTGACAACGATCGAGAAGAACGAGACGAGAGCGATTACAACCAATTTGGGCAAAAGCCCAAATCCCAGCCACGTCAACAGGATCGGCGCGAGGACGATGACAGGAATCGCCTGCGATGCCACGATCAGCGGGTACACCGCTCGGCGCAGCGTGTCCGAGAAGTGGATCACGATCGCAAGCGCCACGCCCAGCAGCGCCGCCACGAGAATCCCGAGCAACACCTCTTTCGCGGTCACCAGGAAGTTGCTCCACAGCAGTGAGCGATCGTTGAACAGGGCGCTGGCAACGTCGTGGGGAGCGGGCAGGATCACCGGGTCGACGCCACCGAGATCGACGTACAGCTCCCACGCTCCGAGCAACACGATCAACAGCACGAGTGGCAGCACGACACGCTTCACTCGCGAACTCCCAGCACCTCGAGCGCCTGCTCGCGCAGCGTGACCACGGCCGGATCGACCCGACGGCGCGGCCGCCGGAGATCGACCGTGATCTCGGAGACGGTCCGGCCCGGCCTCGCCGACATCACGACGACGCGGTCGGCGAGTACGACAGCCTCCTCGACGTCATGCGTGACCAGGACGACCGTCCGCGGCTCCAGCTCGAGGACATGGCCAAGCCAACCCTGCATCTCCACCCGGGTGATCGCGTCGAGCGCGGCAAACGGCTCATCGAGCGCGAGCACCGGCTTGCCCGCCAGCAGCGTGCGCAGGAACGAAACCCGCTGGCGCATGCCACCGGACAGCGCTGCCGGCCTGGACTGCTCAAAGCCCGACAGGCCGAAGCGGCGCAGCCACGGCGCGGCAGCCGCGCGCGCCTCCGCGCGGGAAACGCCTCGCGCGCGCAACGCCAATCCGGCGTTGTCGATCGCGCTCAGCCAGGGCAGCAGCAGGTCGCGCTGGGGCATCAACGCCGCAGGCGCAGCTTGCACCGTGCCGGAGTCGGGCTGCTGTAGACCGCAGATCAGCTCGAGCAACGTCGTCTTGCCGCATCCGCTGGGACCGACGACGGCGACCACCTCATGCGGCGATACGCGCATCGACATCCCGGACAGGGCCTGCACTTCGCCAAAGCTGCGGCTCACGATCTCGACCACGACGCCACCGGGTCCGTCAAGATCGCGAGGCTCCTTGACGGGAGCCTCGATCATCGTCTGCTTACTCCCTCCGCGGGCATTACCCCACAGGTTCGAAGGGTCAGCGCTGGGTCGCATCTTCGCGTGTGGCGCTATCTCAGCCGGCTTACCCGCCAGCCCCCCTGGGTTGTCAGGTGCGCCAGACAATCCTACCGCGTGCGATAGGGTGCCGCTGGTGCTAGGCACGAGGAGCCGATGGTTGATCGCAGCGCTGATCGCGCTCGGCGTGTGCGCGCCGGCCGCCATCGCGAAGTCCAAATTCAGGCCGCGAGTCGGCACCGCGATGGGTCTGATGCCCGCGCTTGGACAGCAGGAGATCGCGACCGGAACGGGGATCCCGGTCGTGTTCCACGGCGGTCTGGTGATGCGCGGCGTCACGATCCACACGGTGTTCTGGGCGCCCAGCGGCTATAGGTTCAACGGCTCGCCGTCGGCCGGCGTCCCTGGCTATCAAGCGCTGATCGAGCAGTTCTTCACCGATGCGGCACACGACTCGAGCGCGACCGCGTCGAACATCTTCTCGACTCTCGGCGAGTACCCCGACGGCGGCGGCGGGGGGCTTTACAACTTCTCCTACAGCGCCGCCGCCGACTCGATCGACGTCACCGACCCCTACCCGACGGCCGGGCACCAGTGCGTCTCGCCTGCCGGTGTCGCGACATGCGTGACCGACCTTCAGCTTCAGCAGGAGCTCGACCGCGTGGTCCAAGCACGCGATCCGGCTGGGCGCGGGCTCCACGACCTGTGGTTCGTGTTCCTGCCCCCGGACGTCGACACGTGCATCTCACCGGCCGTCTGCGGAACGAACGCGTTCGCCGGCTATCACTCGCTGTTCAACCTCGGCCGCGGCGGGACCGTGTACGCGAACATTCCCGACATCCTGATCGAGGGCACCCCCGGACCCGGTCAGGATCCGCAAGGCAATCCCGAGGCGGAGAACGGGATCAACACCGTCGCGCACGAGGCGGTTGAGGCAGTCACCGATCCAGAAGGGACGGCCTGGATGGACCCCAACGGGTTCGAGGTCGCCGACAAGTGCGAGAACCCGGAGTACGGCACCCCGCTCGGGTATGGGACCAACGGCTCGCCCTATAACCAGCTGATCAACGGCAACAAGTACCTGATCCAGCTGATGTGGTCGAACGTCGCCATGGGCTGCAAGCAGAGCTCATCGTCGACCAGGTCGGCGCTGCCGCTGGCGACTGTCAATTTCACGCAGTTCAGCCCACTCGTCAGCGGCAACATCGGAACCCCCAAGCGCGGCGTGCCGGCCGTGGTGCTGGTGGCGCGGGCGGGAACGGTCATCGCGGCCGGCGGCGGCTTGACCAATTCAGCGGGCAGCTGGGGTCCGAGCGCGCTGCACGCGGTCAAGGGCGGCGGGCTCCACGCGCTCGGCGATGATCGCGACGAGATCCTTGTGCGATATGGCGCGGGCGGCCCGAAACCGGATCTGGTCGAGACCGGCAACGGTGGCAACCCGTTCACGGAGACGGGCTGGACCGGCTGGTTCTCGCTCGACCACGGCTATGACGTGCGCTCGAATTCGGTGCTCGTCGGACCCTGCTCGCAGACAGGCGTGCTTGGCGTGTTCGTCGACGGCGCGGCGACCGCGTCACCGGTTGAGCAATGCGAGACCGAGACCGACTTCGCGGCCCTGCAGACAAAGTCGTTGCGCGGGGCGACCTTGCTGCGGATGAGCAGCTCGGACAACCGCGCGGTCACCGTCGACAATCCGCCCGGCGCGCTGATCAAGCTCACCATCCCGCTCGGCGAGCCGCGGAGCGTGTCCTCACTCGGCAACAGCCAAGTGCTGTTCTCCCCAAGCGGGTTCCCTTCGTGCACAGCGGATCTCCGCGCGCAGGCGGTCAGATGCAGCGGCCTGGTCGCAGGGGCAAGCTATGCCCTCGCGAGCAAGCGCGGACACGCGACCACGCGAGCCAGGGCGAACCGGTCTGGCGTTGCCCGCTTCAGCGGCTTCCCGGGCATAGGGGTCGCCGGCGGCGACGTACTATCGCTGCGCAATGCGGCGGGCCGGATCCTGACCAGCTTGCATGTGGCCCACCTGCGGGTGGACCTCAGCGGTGTCGAGACAGCGATCACTGCGGGACAGTGCCAGCCAGGTGACTACTACGGCCCGCCGTTGACGACGCCCCCGACGAGCCTCGCGATCGGCGTCCCCGGGACCGGCGGGACCGGCACGATCTGCCCGCTGAGCGGCAAGGCAAAGGGCCTGTCGACGAAGCTGATCTCGCAGGTCGACGATCAGAGCGGCGGCCAGACGCGCACCGAGGTGCCGCAGCTCGAGGGGACCTCGCCCGTGCAAGACGCGAACCTGTATGGGAAGTTCGTGGCGCTGGCGCAGACCGGCCTTCCGGGGCCGAACGGATCGACAATCGGGAGCGGCGCGCGGGTGGCGCTGACGATCACGCCGGTCGGATCGCGGCAGGTCGTGTTCCGGGCCGCGAACGTCGACACCGCGCGCGGGGCGCCGGTCCAAGGGCTGGCGCCGGGCAGCTACAGCGCGAAATGGGTTGTGATCGACGCCAACGGCGACACCCGAACGGTGCAGACACGGTTCGTGCAGGTCTCCTAGCCGGGTCAAGCCGCGCAACCCCACCGGCGGTCGGAAGGCCGCAACCTTAATAACCTGTAGCTGTATGGCGCGCGATCGCGACGAGATTCCGACCGGCAAGGTTCAGCGTGCGAGGAGCACGACGGCGGCGCTCGGTCCCAGCAGCGCCCGGCTCGCGGGCAGCCTGCTGGCGAGTCTCGGGCGCTCACCCGAGCGCGCCCGCGAGGTGCTCGAGGAGCGGCACGCGGAGGTCGCCGATCACGCGGTCGAGGTGCTCGGGAACCTGCGCGGAGGCGCGATGAAGCTCGGCCAGCTCGCGTCGTTCGTCGACGTTGAGTTCCTGCCGCCGGAGTACCGGGCGATCTACCAAGAGAAGCTGGGTAAATTGCGCGACGCGGCGCCCTCGATGAGCTGGGAGAAGGTGCGAGCGGTCTTGGAGCAGGAGTGGGATGAGCCCGTTGATCAGCTGTTCTCCTCGATTTCGCACGAAGCGGTCGCGGCGGCGTCGATCGGCCAGGTGCACCGGGGTGTGCTCGCGGATGGGCGGGAGGTCGCGGTCAAGGTCCAGTACCCGGAGATCGCCGACGCGCTGGAGTCCGATCTCGAGCTCGCCTCGGTGATGATCGGGCTCGGCAGGGCGATCGCGCCGGGTCTCGATCCGAAGCTGGTCGCGCGCGAGCTGCGCGAGCGGGTGCTCGAGGAGCTCGACTTCGAGCTCGAGGCTCAGCAGCAGCGAACCTTCGCGCGCGCATACCGCGGCCATCCGTTCGTGTATGTACCTGAGGTGATCACGTCGCTGTCGCGGCGCCGCGTGCTCGTGACGGAGTGGGTCTCGGGCCGCCGCTTCGAGGAGATGCTGGCACTGGAGCAGGAGGAGCGCAACCGCGTGGGGGAGATCCTCGTGCGCTTCTTCTTCGGCTCGATGGCGCGTGTCGGGCGGTTCAACACCGACCCGCACCCGGGCAACTACATGCTGCTCGACGACGGGCGGATGGCGTTTCTGGACTTCGGCAACACCGTCGAAGTCGGCGACCGCGAGGTGATGCGCCGGGCGGTGATGGCTGCCGTCGAGGGCGACGCTGAGCGGTTTGTGGGCGCCGCCGCAGACCTGGGCTACGTGCGAGATGCCGGGCGCATAGATCGGGACTTGCTGCTCGCGCAGGCGTTGCAGGTCGGCGACTGGTACCTCAAGGACCGTGAGCTGCGGATCGATCCGGACTACGTCGCGGGCGTGATCTCGGCGCTGATCGACCCACGCGCGATGGAGGGCGCCTTGCGGCTGATCAGGCAGCTCAAGGTCCCGCCGGAGGAGATCTGGCTGCGCCGGGTCGAGACGAGCGTGCTGGCCGTGCTCGGGCAGTTGCGAGCTACGCGCAACTGGCACCGGATCATGCTCGAGTTGCTGCACGGCGACGAGCCGGCGACGTCGCTCGGCGCTGTCGAGGCGCCGTTCTGGGCTCGGCGGGGGCTGGGCGTCAGTGCGTCACGGGAGTCGTGAGCGCTTTGACGAAGTGCTCGAGTTGATCTGTCCGCCAGCACTCGAACGCGATGCAGTGCTTCTCGTACGACGAAATGACGCTGTCGCCGTAGTTCCAGTAGAGGCGCGGCTCGGGGTTCAGCCAGAACGTGCGGCCCGCCTTGGCGGTGATCGCGGCGAACACGTCGTCGCGCGGCGGGCGCCCGTTTGTGCGCGCGTCGCCGAGCACGATCACGGTCGCGCGCGGGTGTAGCTCGTCCTCGATTAGCGCCAGGAACTCGGTCCATACCCGGCCATAGTCGGTGTAGCCGGAGATGTCAGCGACGCCGGCATCCCTTGAGACGGCCTCGCTGGCGGCGCGGAAGTCGCGCTCGCGCTCGAACACTTCGGTCACCTCCGAGATCCGCTCGATGAACACGAACGAGCGCAGCTTGCGGAACGCGTCGTGCAGGGCGTGGAGGACGGAGAGGAAGAAGGTGCTGGCGCTCGTGACGGAGGTCGAGACGTCGCAGAGAACGAAGATCTCGGGTCTGCGTGGGCGCCGGGGCCGGTACTTGAGGTCGATCGGGACACCGCCGGTTTGGAGGCTGGCGCGCATCGTGCGCCTGACGTCGACGTGAGCATGGCGCTTTCGCCCCTTCAGCTCGTGCCCCTGGGTCGCAAGTCGGCGCTTGAGCTGTGCAACAACCCTGTGGACCTGGGCGAGGTCCTGGATCGGGCCGCTGGGCAGCGCGCGATCGAGCTCGCTGAGCGGGCGCTTGGGGGGAAGGCTCTTGGTGCGCTCGATCAGATCGCGCTCGAGCTCTCGTCTGAGGTGCTGCTCAAACCGCCTGAGCTGGTCTCTCGGAATCCCCGACCTGCGCGGATCGTCTTCTGGGAGCTCCGGCTGGGGCTCCGTTCTGAGCCCGAGCGCTCTGCGGATCCGCTGGACGTCGACGCCGAGCACACCCGATCCCTCACCCTTTCCGAACGCGGCGATCGCGAGGCGCGCGAGGTCACGCATCGCAGCGTCGGAGCCGTCTCGCAGCGCCGCTGCGATCTGCTGCCTGAGGGTCTCGAGGTCGATATCGCTCGCGCCAGCGTCAGTGCCGTGCCGGCCGTCCTTCGATTCGGAAACGCCCTGCCTGGCGGCCGCGGACTCCGCGGCGCGGAAGAAGAAGCGGTCGAACACGAGCTCGAACACGCGCCGGTCATCGGGCGATTTGGCGAGCGTCGCCGCCAGCGTCTCCTTGAAGTCGATCTGGTCGGTCCACGGCACGTACGCGAGCGCCTCGAACGCATCGAGCATCTCGGATGTACCGATTGCGACGCCTTCTGATCTGAGCTCCTCGGCGAGGGTCAACAGCTGCGCTTCGAAGCCGCCGGGCGGCTCGTCCGGGATCCGCGCGTAGCCGCTGCGGGGGCTCGGGCCCTCAGGCGGCGGCATCCGCAGGCGTCGCCGGCTCGAGCTTCACGCCGACGCGGGCGGCGACCGTGTCCAGATCGGTGCGGTGCTTGACGATTACGCTCATCGTCTGCTTGAACGTGGTCGCGTCGATGTCGTTCGCGCCGAGCAGGATCAGCGCACGGGCCCAGTCGATCGACTCGGCGATGCTCGGGGGCTTCTTCAGGTCGAGCTCGCGGACCTGATGGATGATCTCGACCAGCTTGCGGGCGACGGTCTCGTCCAGCTCGGGCGAGTGCAGACGGACGATCGCGAGCTCGTGCTCGAGCTCGGGGTAGTCGAGCCAGAGATACAGGCAGCGCCGCTTGAGCGCCTCGGTCAGCTCGCGCGTGTTATTGGAGGTGAGCAGCACGACGGGGTGGGTTCTCGCCTCGATCCGGCCCAGCTCAGGGATGCTGATCTGGAAGTCGGAGAGCAGCTCGAGCAGCATCGCCTCGAACTCCTGGTCGGTCTTGTCGATCTCGTCGATCAGCAGCACGACGGGGTCTTCGCTGGCGATCGCGGTCATCAGCGGCCGTTGCAGCAGGAACTCCTCGCCGAAGATGTCGTCCTGAACCTCCTGCCAGCCGGCGGCATCGGCCTCGGCCTGAATTCGCAGCAGCTGCTTGCGATAGTTCCACTCGTACAACGCCTTGGCCTCGTCGAGGCCCTCGTAGCACTGCAGCCGGACCAGGGTTCGCTGCAGATATTTGGCGAGCGCCTTCGCGAGCTCGGTCTTGCCGACGCCGGCGGGCCCTTCGACCAGTACCGGCTTGCCGAGCTTCGTCGCGAGGAACGCCACGAGCGCGGTCGATTCGCCGGGCAGGTAGCCGACGTCGCTGAGGCCTTTGGAGACGTCGCTGACGGAAGCGGGGCTGTGCGCCATGGTGCAAGGATAGGGTTCGGCCGTGGTGATGCTCTTGCTCGCGGCCTCGGAGTCGCATCTCGGGGTCTTTACGGCGCTGCTCGCGTTCGGCCTGGCGATCGGCGTCTTCGGTCACATCATCAAGTCGCGGACGCTGATTATCACCGGGATCCTGGTGATCGGGCTCGTCAGCGCCTACTTCTCGTTCGTGTTGCAGCCGACCGGGCGCTGACGCCCGCAGCGCTCTCGGTCAGTCTGGGCTCGGCGGTTGGGGTCCGGCAAGAGGTTATGCGGGGGGTGGTCGTGAAACCCACTGTATTTTTCGTAAACACCACCACCCCCTGGACCCGCGCCGTCTACTCGGGGCGTCTGGAGCGTTGGGCGGCCGGCGTGGAGGGCGGAAGCGGCGCGGCCGGCGTGGATGGGGGCAGCGGCGCCTGCGGGTTTCGGCGCGCACGGATTGTCGGCGGGTCCTCCGCCGGAACGGGCTTCGGCGGGCGGTTGCCCCTGGCGGCGGATGGCGGCGGCCATTCGGGCGCGGGCCAGTCCGTCGGCGGGGCCTGCGCCGCATCGGGCTGCTCCGTGTGGCTCGGTGGCGCCGTCAGCCAGCCGGCCCGACGTTCGCTGGGGATCCCGGGGCGTTCGCTTGACGCCTCCCGGGGGCGTTCGCTTGACGCCTCCCGGGGCTGTCCGCTCGATGGCTCCCGGGGGCGTCCGCTCGACGCCCGCCGGCGCGCGGTCGGTTCCTGATCGCGCTCGGCCGGAAACCCCGAGCGCTCGCTTGGGACCAGCGTGGATTCGTCGCCGCCTCGGTAACGCTGCGGCGCGCGAGCGCGACCGTCGGGCCCGACCGGGTCCGGGTCCTGCGGGGCGGACCAGCCTCCTCGCGGCGGGTCATCCTCGCCGGGCAGCGGCGGCTCGGGCCGGTGTGCGGCTCTGATCCGGGAGCCGGCGTAGGCGAGCGAGGCGGCCACTGCGAGCGCGACGAAGATCCCCCACTCGATGCCGTAGCTGATCACATTCTGTCCGCGGCTGATCCCGCCCTGCTTGTCGAAGATCCGCCAGACGATCAGCGCGCAGGTCCAGAAGCCGGCGACGGTGATGACCAAACCGTCCCCGCCGGGAAGGTGGAACGCCTTGCCCTCCGCACGCTGGAAGAGCAATGTCAGAACGCCGGCGGCGACGAGCAGCACGGCAGCCTCGACGAACGTGAAGTTGCCCCAGGCCGTCTGCGAGTCCGAAGCGGGCTGCAGCTTCCCGCCGATGACGACGAAAAACTGACGCTGATACCACGGCAGGAACATCGTCAGGAACAGACCGAGCGAGGCGTATGCGGCCAGTCGCCGCTCGTGCGGCATCGTCCGCCAGGCCCGGATCAGGCGTCCTGCACCTGACCCGACTCGGGCGCCGGCGCCGGCAACCGTACGGCCATCTCTCATCGGCGGGCGCTCACGGCAGACGTGATCCGATGCAACGGCATGCCTGCCACATGATCGGACAAGGGTCGGACCTCCCGCGACCCCGAGCTACAGCAGGTTCGGGTCACGGCAACAATTGTAGGGTTCACCGTGGTCTAGAGGATCGGGATGTCCTGGACCTCGGCCGGCTCCCGGCGCCGCTGGTCCATACGCTCCAGATACCAGTCGATCAAGGCCCGGAGTGCCAAGAGCAGCTCTCGCAAGGCCTCCGCGAGCCGCCGCTGAAGCTCGGCTGGGATCAGATCCCGCAGCGACTGGACGAGGTTGGCGAGCAGCTCGAGGTCTCCGGCGCCGCGGTGATCGTCCGAGCTCCCCGGCGTTTGCCAGCCGGCCGGCGGCGGCTCCTGGGCGCCCGCACTGTGGTCCGCGCGAGCCGGCGGGGAATCGCCACCGACCCCCGGAGCATCGCCGTCCCCCGGCGGGGCATCCGACTCAGGCGGGGCCGCCGCTGGGCGGCCGGCTGCGGCCGCGCGGGCGGTCGCCTCAGCGAGCAGTCGCTCGGCCGCATCGGAGGCCCGGTCCAGCCGCTCCTCGAGCCGCCGTAGCGCCTCGTAGGCCGCGCCGCCTGGAGCCTCGGGCTCCTGGGGGTCAGGTTCCGGCGGCTCGTTCGGATCCATTGAAGGTCACCTCCAGCGCTCCGTCCTCGAACGTCGCGCCGGCCGGATGGAAACCCGCGAACGCGGATGGGAGCATGATCGTACGGCGCTGCCCGTCGACGCCGACGATCAGCTCGAGCCCGATCTTCTTCAGCGAGATCTCGCCCTTGCGTGCGAACGGCAACGCCAGGCGCAGCTTTGCGCCGTCCTCGAAGACGAGCAGTTCCTGGGTGACGGCGTCGTGCAGGATCGCCTCGGGCTGGTGCTCGCGGAAGATCGCGTCGGCGAGCCGGTCGAGCATCTCGGGTCCGACGACCTCCTGATCGAAGTACGGGGCCGAGAGCACCGGTACCGGCGAAAACGCCGACTGGACCAGGTTCAGATGCTCTTCCTGAACCCGCCGCCACTGGGCAAAATAGTCGCCGACCTCGGATGGGAACACACGATTGACGATCACCGCATCAGTCAGATACCCGTAAAGGTTGAGGTACGTAAACGTCCGCATCGCTTCGCCGATCACCATCTTGTCCGGGGTCATGACGAGCCGGATCGTCGAGCGGTCGCGATCTCGCAGGATCTCGTTCATCGCGATCAGGTTCTCGGACAGCCGCTGGATGTCGTCGAACACGGCTTGGCTCGGGAGCGGAATGTCGAGCAGCGAGCGGGCGAGCGGCCTTGCCGCAGCGAGAATCTGGCGTTCCATCGGGAATACCTTCTCGATCCACCACCGGGCAACGTCGGGAAACGACAGCAACCGCAGGGTCTCGCCGGTCGGGGCGCAGTCGACGACGATCGCATCCCATTCACCGGATTGATGCTGCGCCTGCAACCGCAGCAGCGAGAAGAGCTCGTCCATTCCCGGGGGAACTGCGAGCTCTTCGGCGGAGATCCGGTCAACGCCGCGCTCGATGAACAGCTCCCCGAGCCAGTCCTGGACGCCTGACCAATGGCGCTCCATCTCCTCCTGGGCCTTGACCTCCTGACCCCACAGACCCTCGCCGGCCGGCCGCGGCTCGGCTGAGAGCTCGACCTCGAGCGACTCGGACAGGCTGTGCGCAGGGTCGGTTGAGATCACCAGCGTGTGGAGCCCCGACGCGGCGCAGCTGCGGGCCGTGCAGGCGGCAACAGACGTTTTTCCAACCCCACCCTTACCGGTGTAGAGAATCGTGCGCGGCCTCATGAACGGGCGAGTCTACGAGTCGACGGGCGACGTCGCATCCGCTTGGCGGAGGCCGCCTCAGCCCGAGACCTGAATCGTCCCGACGATCCGGTTGAAGTTATTCGCGAGGTCCGTCGCGGCGAGGCGGACCGTGTAGCTGCCCGGCTTGGGCAGCGCCGGAATCGAGAACGCGTCGGTGCCATATCCGAAGCTCGCGCTGGTCAGGAACACGGTCTGTCCGTTGTAGGCCACGACGAGACCGACGTGCGAGAGCTTCGAGAGATGGAAGCGGATCGTCGCCGGCGCGCCCCTCCGGGCCTGACGTGTCAGCAGCTGGAGGGCCGGGGGGGTCTTTAGGTAGGAATCGAAATGCGCCGCGGTCGTGCAGTAGACGGCCGCGTGAACGCGATCGCACAGTTGGTGGAGGAAACCGGTGACGAGCTCGTGGTAGCTGAGATCGTCCTCCAGGCCCGGCTGATACAGCGACCACGCGCCGGTGTCATAGCGGGGCACCGCGAAGCGGGCTTCGGCATCGCCGGCGGCGAACAGGCGCGCGGCCTTGGGGTCGCCGGTCGCGTGCGCGAAGTCGTAGAGGCCGATCAGGGTCTGCAGGAAGCCGTTGACGACGGTTGCCCCCGGGGCGAACGAATACAGCAGGTACCAGGCGCCATGCGAAGCGCCGACGCTGACTCCGAGCGGGGCCCGGACGCTGAAGATCGGGAGCGCCTGCCGGGCGATGTTCAGGTAGGAGATGTCGGCGAACGCTGAAGCGGCACGGGTCAACGCCTCAAGCGCCGTTGCCTGTGACATCGCGCTCGTCCACGGTGGGACGCCGCCATCGAACTGGAAGTAGTACTCCCAGGCGATCCCGCCGGCGCGCTTGGCGGCAAGCGGGATCAGCTCCGCAAGCAGGTGGCGCATTCGCGGATAGTCCAGCGGGCCGGCTGTGTACAGGCCGTCCGCCTTGCCGAAGCTGCCGAGCTCCTGGAGCTCGATCCCCTGGCCCGGGTAGTACTGCCACACCAGCTCCGAGCCGCTGAACTCGACCCGTTGGCCGGACGCGAGCAGCGGTCCCGTCGTCCACCACTGGCGGTTGCGATCCAGCGTCAGGAACAGCACCGGGAGCCGGGAAGGTGTGAGCTGGCCCGAAGCGGCGATCGCGTGCAGGTTCTGGATCACCGACTCGAGCTCGACCGCGCGCGTGCCGCGCAGGCGCCCGGCCGTGCCGAGCGCCGCGTTGAAGCTCCCGAGATAGCGACGATAGTCGGAAGCCGAGATCGCGTGTGCACCGCGCAGCCGCGCGAGCTCGGCACGAACGTTGCGGTCGACCGCTGACTTGCGAGCGGAGGTGCGTGCGGTCTGCGCTCTCACCGGGCCGATCGGGGTCGGCGTCACCGCTGCCGTGCTCAGGAACGGGTCGTTGCGGACGGTATGCCCGTGCGCCCCCAGCACCACGACGGTCGCGGCGTGGGCCAGGGCAGGCGAGGTCCACAGCGCGCACAGCGCGCCGATCGCAACTCCAGCCAACCGACCCCTACTCACTCACACCAATGCTAGATTCGCTGCGGTTCTGACGCCAGGACTGAGGAGGAAGTTTCAGAAATGCATCACCGGACCAGGGGAATGCGCATCGCCTTAGCACTGCTGATGGCAGCCGCGTCGATCGCGCTGAGCGCCTGCGGCAGCAGCTCGGGCGGCGACGCAAACAGTCTGCTCAAGCAGACGTTCAGCGGTGCGCACACCGTCACGAGCGGCAACCTCACCCTCAGCCTGACCGTGAACCCGTCCGGCTCACGGACGCTGAGCGGACCGATCACACTGAGTTTCGGTGGTCCCTTCCAAAGTCGTGGCAAGGGCCAACTGCCGGCCTCGAACTTCAACATCAGCATTGCCGCATCCGGTCGCTCCGGATCACTCGGGATCCTGTCGACCGGTACGAGCGGGTACGTCACGCTGCAGGGGATCAGCTATCAGCTTCCGGCGGCGACATTCCAGAAGCTCGAGTCGAGCTTTGCCCAGGTCGCGTCCTCGCCGCGCGGAGGATCGAACGGCGGCACCCTGTCGAAGCTCGGCATCGATCCGCTGCACTGGCTCGTGAACCCATCGGTTATCGGCCACGAGAGCCTCGGAGGGGCGGATACGACGCATATCCGCGCCGGAGTCGACGTCGCGGCGCTGCTGGCGGACATCAATATCTTCCTGCAGAAGGCCACATCGCTCGGGGTCTCTGGCGCGACCAAGCTGCCGAGCAGCATCTCGGACACGACGCGCAGCCGGATTGCAGGCGAGGTCAAGAACCCGACAGTCGACCTCTGGACGGGAAACAGCGACAAGACCGTGCGCAAGCTGTCACTCGCGCTGACGGTGCCCGTCTCAGGACACGTGTCCAGCCTCCTCGGCGGCCTGCGCTCGGCGCAGATCGGCCTGAGCCTCCAGTACGCGAACTTGAACCAGCCGCAGACGATCCAGCCACCCGCAAGCGTCCGGCCGTTCACCGAATTCACGACCAAGCTGCGTTCGTTCCTCGCGACCGTGCAGGGGGCCACCGCGGCGGGCTCGTCGACCTCAGCGAGTGCGGCAAGCCTCCAGCGCTACACGCAATGCGTCCAGGCCGCCCAGCAGAACACGGCCAAGATGCAGCGCTGCGCGTCGTTGCTGACCAAGTAGGGCGAAAACGCATCCAGCTCTGGGCCGCCGCAACCTCCGCTTCAGGATTCCGGGAGACCACCCCGGTTGCGGCGGCGCTCAGCACCCGGCTGGCATCCGGCCAGCCGATTGTCTACTCCCGCCCGACTTCCTGATCGTCCTCTTCGAGTTCGTCGTCGGCGTTGTCCTCGTCGTCCTCCGCCGTGATCCGGCCGGGGTGATAGTGGACCTGGAAGCGCTCGATCAGCTCGTCGCGGCGGGGCTCGTCGACCGGCAGCTCGTCGGAGATCAGGACCCAATCGGCTCCTTCGTATTCCTCCATGTTGAAGATCTCGGAGTCGAGCTCGGGCGAATCGTCGATGATCATCAGAACTTCCGTTTGGGGGTTGAAATACGTCCCCGGACGGTTGACGAGATCTTCGAGCTCAAAGCTGCGTGGGTCTGGCATGTGCTGGTGAGCGTATCGCTTTGGCGGGTCTCGTGGCAGGTGTTCAGAGACCGCGCAGGTCGGCGATCTCGCGCTCGATCTCCGCCTCCACATCGAGTGGGGGCTTGCCGGCGCGTACGCGGCGATGGTTGCGCGCGATGACAAGGTCGCGAATCTCCGCGCGCAGCTCTGCGTCGATCTGCGGGGCGGTCAGCCGCGTCAACTCCTGCTCGATGTCGATCGGCGGTTCGCCGCGACGCTGGAGGCGGGCGTTGCGCGCCTCGAGCAACTGGCGGATCTCGGTGTCGCGCTCCAGCAGCGCCGATGCCGAGCCCGGCGCCTTCGCCAGCTCGCGATGAGCGTCGTGCTCCATCAGCAGCAGGTCCTTGCCGTACTCCTCCCAGGTCCTGCCGCTGAGCGCCAGCGCCGCGACCGCGGCGAGCAGGCCGACAGCGCAGACGACCCAGACGACGGTTCCGAACGCAGCGTGCACCGCTGCTTAAGTGTTGCGCAGCCGGGCTGTGATTACACCGGAGTGGTGCTTACCGTATTTGCGAAAGGTGCCACTTAGCTCGCGGGTTTGGTTCAGCCGGTGCGCCGAGACCCGCTGGACGGGCTCCGTAGTTCGTCGCAGTGCCGTCGCGGTGCAACCCCGTTGCGAGGCCGATGCGATCGGGTAACCTTTGCTACATAGCCATTGACTGACTAGTCAATCTGCCTTCGAGCCGGTAGCGGAGGCATGGTCCAGTTAAAGCGCTAAACGGCAAAGAAAACCTGCAAATCAGGGTCTTCCAAGCTCATCGGCGCCTGCATTCAAGGAGAAATCCACGGTGGTTGATTTCACACTTACTGAAGAGCAGAAGAGCATGCGCGAGATGGCGCACGACTTCGCCGAGAAGGAGATGCGGCCCGTCGCCTGGGAGTACGACAAGGACGGGACCTGGCCGCAAGCGATCATCGAACAAGCCTGGGAGCTCGGGTTGATGAACGGCCACCTGCCGGTGGAGTACGGCGGGCCTGGTCTTGGCTACCTCGATGGCGCGATCATCGAGGAGGAGATCGCGTGGGGTTGCTCTGGGATCGGGACGTCGGTGACGTGCAACGGTCTCGCGACCACCCCGATCGCGCTGGCCGCGTCCGAGGAGATCAAGAAGGACTACCTCGGCCGCCTCAGCGAGGCACCGCTGCTCGCATCCTTCTGCCTGACAGAGCCGGACGCCGGCTCAGACGTATCCGGGATGAAGACGACCGCGACCCGCAAGGGCGACAAGTGGGTCATCAACGGCTCCAAGTGCTTCATCACCAACGGCGAGTACGCCAACTACTACACGGTGTACGCGAAGACCGACAAGGAGGCCGGCCACCGCGGGATCTCCTGCTTCGTCGTCCCGCGTGACGCCGGCGTGATCGTCGACAAGCACGAGGACAAGATGGGCCAGCGGGCTTCGAACACCGCGACGATCACGTTCCCCGAGGTCGAGATCCCGCTGAACCACCTGGTCGGCGAGGAGAACAAGGGCTTCAAGATCGCGATGATGACCCTGGACCGCACCCGCCCCGGCGTCGCCGCGATGGCCGTCGGCGTTGCGCGGGCGGCGATGGAGTTCGCGATCGAGTACTCCAAGGAGCGCGTTCAGTTCGGCGTCCCGATCGCGATGCACCAGGCGATCCAGTTCATCATCGCTGACATGGCGACGAAGGTCCATCTCTCCCGTTTGGCGACGTGGAACTCCGCGGTCCTGCTCGATCAGGGGCGGCGCAACACGCTCGAGTCCTCGCACGCCAAGCGGTTTGCGGCGGACAGCGCGATGGAGGTCACGACCGACGCCGTCCAGGTGTACGGCGGCTACGGCTTCATCAAGGAGTACAAGGTCGAGAAGCTGATGCGCGACGCGAAGATCCTCCAGCTGTACGAGGGCACGGCGCAGATTCAGCGGCTCGTGATCGCGCGCGAGACACTGCTGCCGCGCCGGGTCGAGGAGCCGGCGGCCGCGCCCGCGTAGAGACGTGGTCCAACGGGCCGCTCGTGTGCGGCGGCGGCCCGTTGTCGATCCGCAACGCTGGTTTCATCGGTGCGCCCGCGCGTCTGTCAAGCTTCGTGGCGACTCCGCCTCGGCTGGGGGCGGCGCAAGGATCTAGGAGGGTCAGATGTCACGGCGTTCACTCGTGCTCTCGCCGCTGATCGCGATGCTGCTGGGGGCGGCGCCGGCGCTCGCGGATCAGCCGAAGAGCGTGACCGCGACGGGCACCGGTCAGACGCTTGTGGTCCCGAAGGATCGCAAGAGCAACGCGTCGATCAATGCGGCGGTCGAAGCCTCCAAGAAGGCGTCGGTCCAGGGTGCGATCGCGCAGGCGCACGAGTATGCGAGCGAGTACGCGAAGTCGACCGGACTGACGCTCGGTGCGGTGATCTCGGTCTCGGATGCGCAGAGCGGCAACTTCTACGGACCCGGCTCTTCGTTGTTCGGGCCCTTCGGGCTCAACCAGTTCTGCGGGACGCTACGTCAGTCCGTATTCAAGGTGGTCAACGGCCACCGCAAGGTGGTCGGGACCAAGAAGGTCCACCGCTGCATCGTGCCGCGGTTTGCATACACGACGGTGACGGTGACGTACGCCGCGACGTAGGGCCTAGAGGCGCCCCGGCGCCATGGGGCCTTCAAGCGCGCCGCCGCCCAGGGGGTGGTCGTGAAACCCACCGTATCTTTCGTCAATACGACCACCCCCCGTCCAGCCCGCGCTCATAAGGTTCCAGTGCGAATTGCGTCGCGGGCGGAAGATCCAGCTCGCGGGGCTACTCGGTCGTACTGAACTCCCAGATCGCGATCCCGAGCATCACCAGCCCGAGGGCGACGATCACGCCTGCCTCGAGCAGCGCAGGGACGTGCCACCCCCACCACGTGACGCCAGGGTCGAGCGCGTGCCGCGCGGCGGGGGAGATCGTCAGGTGGCTGAAGACCAGCCGGCGCATCGGGTCGACGGCGTAGGTGAGCGGGTCGAGCCGATTGAGCACGGTCAGCCAGCCCGGCAGCCCGGCCACCGGAAACAGCGCGCCCGAGATGAAGAACATCGGCATCACGACCATCTGCATCACGCCCATGAACGACTGCATCTGCTTGATCCGCACCGCGATCATGACGCCGAAGGCCGTGATCGAGAACGCCAGCGCCAGCTGGAGGACGAAGATGCCGAGGATCAGGAGCGGGTCGTAGGGCACGTTCACGAGGCCTGCCAGGCAGATCACGATCACGCCCTGGAAGCTGGCCACCGTCGCACCGCCCAGGCACTTGCCGATCACGATCGAGCTACGTCTGACGGGCGCGACCATCATCTCGCGCAGGAACCCGAACTCCCGGTCCCACACGATCGAGGCGGCCGAGAACATCGCCGTGAACATCACCGAGATGCAGAGGATTCCGGGGTAGATGAAGGTCTTGAGGCCGACGCCGTGGGTTCCGGCACTGGACAGGCGCTGAAGGCCCGCGCCCAGCACGAACAGGAACAGCAGCGGTTGCACGAGCGAGGTGATCATCCGCAGCTTGTCCGCGCGGAAGCGGATCAGCTCGCGTCTCCAGACGATCCGGATCGCGCGCAGTTCGCTCGCGATCGTGCGCTTGGGAACGCTGACGCGGACAATCTCGGGTGGCTGCGCGGTCGGGATTTGGGGGGCCGCCGGCTGCGCCCGGCCGGTGGTCGTACTCACCGCCTGCCTCCCGTCATCATCTGCATCATCACACGGTTTCGCATCTTCGACTGGTCCTCCTCGGCGTCTCGGATCGTGCTGCCGGTGTAGGACATGAAGACGTCGTCGAGGGTTGGGCGAGAGATGCTGACCGCCTTGATCGGCGGGTCGGCGGGATCCCATTCCGCGAACAGGCGCGGGACGAACTCCTCGCCCTGCGGCACGCCGAAGGTGACGGCGCCCTCGGCGATTCGGGCCTCGATGTCGAATCGCTCCCCCAACGCGGTGATTGCCGCGTCGTCGTCGTCGGTGTGGATCGTCACGCGGTCGGTCCCGACCTGCTCTTTAAGCGTCTCTGGTGCATCGAGGGCGACGATCTCGCCGTGGTCCATGATCGCGATCCGGTCGCACCACTCGGCTTCGTCCATGTAGTGCGTGGTCATGAAGATCGTGATCTCCTCACGTTCCTTGAGCTCGCGGATGTATTCCCAGATCGAGCGTCGCGTCTGTGGGTCGAGCCCGATCGTCGGCTCGTCGAGGAACAACACGCGCGGGGAGTGCATCAGGCCGCGGGCGATCTCGAGCCGGCGCCGCATCCCTCCGGAGAACGTCGCGACCGGAGAGTCCTTGCGGTCCCACAGCCCGACCATCGTCATCACCTGCCGCATCCTCGGCTGCACGAGGTCCGATTGGACCCCGTACAACTCGGCGTGCAGCTTCAAATTCTGCGCCGCGGTCAGGTAGCCGTCCAAGGTCGGGTCCTGGAACACCAAGCCGATGTTGCGACGCACATCGTCGCGCTCGCGGACGACGTCATGGCCGGCGACCTCGGCGGAGCCGGCGGTCGGCTTGACGAGCGTGCAGAGCATGTTGATCGTCGTCGTCTTGCCGGCGCCGTTGGGGCCGAGGAAGCCGAACACCTCACCGGTCGCGACCTCGAACTCAACGCCTCTGACGGCCTGCACCTCGTCGAAGTTCTTGACCAGCCCGCGAACTGCGATCGCCGGCTTGGGTACCGGCTCGGAGCTGTCGGTGATGTTCGCCATCTCCTGCATGAAGGCTACGGTGTCAGGCATCGCCCTCCTCCGCAAGAATGCGGTACAGCGCCCGGCGGGCTTCGGAGAGGACGTCGGACGCTTGCGCCACCTGGCGCTCGTCTCCGACCTGAGCAACCTCCCAGGCGGCCTTGCCGACCTGCATCAGCAGCGCGCGGACCTCGATGAACGTGTGCGCGCCCGGATCGTCGGCTGCGTCCCAGGGGGCGGCGGTGTCGGCGCGCTCCTCGAGCTGCGACCGGCCGGCGTCGGTCAGCTCAAACAGCTTCGTTCCGTCCTGCTCCGCCGCGCGGATCAGGCCCTCGTCCTCGAGTTGAGCGAGCGTCGGATACACCGAACCCGGGCTCGGCCGCCAGCGACCGCCGCTGCGCTCCTCGATCGCCTGCATCAGCTGGTAGCCGTTGCGAGGTTCCTCGGCAAGCAGCATCATCAGCGCCACGCGAACATCGCCGCGGCGCTTGCGTCCCCGTCCGCCTCCGAACGGGTTTCCGGACATCGGACCGCCGCCAAACGGGGTACCGGCGTAATGGCGCAGTACGGCCATCCGCTTCAGCTCGTCCCTGGACATGTCGCGCCCGCGGCCCGGGCCCTTCGCCATCAGCCGGCCGAGATGGGGCGGCAGGTGTTGGGTGAACTCATCTGAGCCCATGTGTCTACTCCTATTGGTGAATGTCACGATAGGTTAACGATATATCGTGATGTGTCGACTGTCAAGAACTGTCCGGCATGGGCGGGCTGGGGTCGGGTTCGACGGACCACAACAGACACAATCGACCGCGGTTCGACCGGTTCTGTGAGCTGGGGGCGATTGCTACCGGCAAGCGGACACCACGTGCCTCACCTCCCGGGAGGCGGTGGACTGCGGCAGATCGTGTCTGTTTTGCGCTCCGGCGCGGGGGTGTCCCGTCCGGGGTGTGAGCGTCAAGGGCAACGGCGGCAGGGGCCACAGCGCAACCACACCCCTCCCAAGCAAATCCGGCCCGTGCACCCCGCGGGCGACGGACGCCAAGCCTTGCGCCACCCGCGCTCCGGTCCGCGGGGGCGGCCGGGAGCCCGACTACTCGTCGTCGTCTTCGTGTGTGCCGTTGCCGGCGGACTCGCCGGAGCCGCCGGGCTGACCTGAGCCACCCGACTCGCCTGAGCCACCGGGGCCGCCGCGCTTCCGGATCCAGTCGGCGAGTTGCTCGGCCATCCCGCCGACCTGTGAACCGAGGGTCGCGATGTTGTCGCCGGCCTCCCGGAAGATTGTGCGGAAGCGCTCGGCGTAGAACTCCATCGCGTCGCCGGCCTCCTTGCGGGCGTCGGCCGGCTGGTCTCGAGTGCGGTACTCGCCACGAATGATCCGGTCGTACTCGCCGCTCTGGACCCACTTCATCACTTCTGAGACGCGGCGGACGCTGTCCGGATGGGTCTTGCCAAGCTCGTTGAAGAAGCGGCGAACTCGGTCGCTCGGGTCGTCCCAATTCTCGTACTCCATCGCCTGTGCCATGAACCCGTCGAGGTTGAGATCCGACGCGGGCATCCCAGCCGAGAGCACCATGTGCAACCGGCAGACGATCTGCGGGTCCCGGACGGCAATCGTCGCGGCTCGGTCACAGCTGAGCTCCGCGGCGCGGTACCACTCCAGCAGCACCGCCCGGACCGCGCGGAACGGGATGCCGAGGAAGATGCCGAGCGGGCTGCCGACGCTCAGCAGGATGTTGAGCGCCGTTCGGTACACCATGTGGTCGGAGAGGATGTGGCCGAGCTCGTGGGCGATCAGCGCACGTTGCTCTCCCGTGCCGAGGTTCTTCAACGCGATCGAGTCCATCACGAGAATCGGCTTGGTCGTCCCGACCGCCTGCGCGACTCCGAGCACCGGCGCCGTCACGTAGAGGTTGTACACGTCCGGCATGTCGAGGACCCGGCACATCGCCGTGTGCGATGCCCAAAGATCCGCCAGCTGCTGCTCGCCGACCTTGACCGAGTTGCCAAGGTGGAACTGCCTCAGCGCGCGCTCGAACCCCCACTCGATCAGCTTGCGCACGACGACATCGAGCATCGGCACCGACTTCAGCGCCGCCGTCGCGGCCCGGTCGGCCGGATGCTCGTACGCCTTCGGCGAGATATTGGTGTACGGCTCGATGTTGTCCGGCAGTGTCTCGGTCACGACCCCTCAGTCCTGGAGCCTACTCGCCACCGGTCCGTCAAGCGAGCCATAATCGCGATCGATGGCATCGCTTGCAGGTCCCGGCTCCGCTGATCCGCTTGTCGGCGAGCTGCGCCGCTCGGGGCTCGTAACGCTGATGGTGCTGCACTACGTCTCCTGCGAGCCGTGCTACGGGCACCAGCTGATGAACCGGATCGGTGCCCTGACCAGCGGCGCGGTCGCGGTCAACCCGAACACGATGTACCCGCTGCTGCGCTTGCTCGAGCAGCGCGGCCTGGTAGCGGGGGAGTGGGAGCACCCGGAGCGCCGGACGCGCCGCTTCTACCGGATCACAGCGGACGGCGAGGCCGAGCGCCGGCGGCTGGTCGGTCAGCTCGAGCCGAACCTGACCGCGATCGCGACCACGATCGATGAGATCCGCCACGAACTGCTGCACGGCTGAGCACCACCGCCGGTGAGCGTCGTCAGCGCGGCATCGGAGTTCCCCGCAACGGTGCACGAGGCAGAGAGCTGCTGGTGTGACACCAGCAGCTGGCCGGCGTGGGTCGACGGCCTCGATCGAGTTCTGGAGACCAGCCTGGACTGGCCCAACCCCGGGTCCAGCGTGATCTGGCACTCGGGTCCGGCAGGCCGCGGGCGCGTGAGCGAACGGGTGATCGATCACGAGCCGCTGCAGGGACTGACGCTGCAGGTCCAGGACGAATCGATCAGCGCCCGGCAGAGCGTCACGTTCACGCCGGTCGACGCGGGGGTCACGGTTGAACTGAAGCTCGATTACGAGATTTCCAAACGCTCGATCGTCACTGGAGTGATCGACCTGCTGTTCATTCGCAGGGCGATGGAGCGGTCGATCGCGACCACGCTGGCGAGGTTCGGAGCACAGCTCGCCGAGCGGCGGATCGCGGTCGCCGAGCACTAGACTGACATTGCATGGCTCCCCTCGGCGGGGCAGCTCAACCCCCGGAAACGACCAAAGCAGAGGCACATGTTCGTCTTCAAAGCTGCTGTGGTCGGCGCCGGCACGATGGGAGGCGAGATCGCGCACACGATCGCGAACGCCGAGATCCCGGTTGTGCTCAAAGACGTCGATCAGAAGTTCGTCGAGACCGGGATCGACAAGGCCCGGTCGCTATGGCAGGGCCGCATCGACGCTGGCAAAATGGAGGCATCAGAGCTCGATCGCAAGCTCGCTCTGATCACCGGCACAACCAGCTACGACGGGTTCGGTGACGTGGACTTCGTGATCGAGGCTGTGCCCGAGCGGATGGACATCAAGCAGGTCGTGCTCTCCGAGCTCGACGAGGTCACGCCTGGCCACGCGGTCCTCGCATCGAACACGTCCTCGCTGTCGATCACGGAAATGGGGGACGCGACGGGGCGGCCCGACAAGGTGGTGGGCTTTCATTTCTTCTATCCGGCCTCTGTGATGCGCCTGATCGAGGTGATCGAAGGGGAGGACACCTCCTCGGAGACCAGCCACGCCGCGAGCAGCTTTGCGCACGCAATCAAGAAGATGCCGATTCGCTGCAGCGAGGCGCCGGGCTTCGTCGTCAACCGGATCCTGAACTCGAGCGCGTCCGAGCTGTGGCGCTTGCAGGAAGAAAACGGACTTGACATCCAGGACCTCGACAAGATCGTCGCCGAATCGAAGGCGGCACCGATGGGCCCGTTCTTCCTCACCGACCTGCTCGGGCTCGACACCGTGCTGCACGTCGCCGAGTACCTCAGGGAGTCCTACGGCGACCGCTTCTTCGTCCATCAGCAAATACGGGAGCTGGTCGCCGCCGGCAACCTCGGCGCCAAGACGGGAAAGGGTTTCTATGAGCACGGGAACTGATCTCGACACGGCGGCGGTGGTCGACCGTTTCACGCTGAAGGCACTGGTCGAGAGCTGCCTCGTGCTCGAGGAGGGCGTGGCGTCGATGAAGGACATCGACCTCGGGATGATGGCCGGCGCGGGGATCATCCCGCCGCCGTTCGCCCGAGCCGACCAGATCGGCCTCGACGAGATCCTCGCCAAGCTCGAGCGTGCCGCCCACGAATGGGGGGAGAACTTCCGCCCGCCGACCGTTCTTCGGCGGCTTGTGGCCCAGGGCCGGCTCGGCGTCAAGACAGGCCAGGGCTTCTTCCCGTACGCCAAGCCTGACGCCGGATGGGATCAAAGCCCCGTCAAGCTCGAGACGCGCGAGAAGATCGCGATCGCCTGGCTCGATCGCCCTCCGGCCAACTCGATTTCCCCCGAGGTCGTCGAGGCGCTTGCGAAGCTGTGGGACGCCGTCAGCGGATCCGGCACGGTCCGGGCGGTTGTATTCGCCTCGGCGAACCCGATGCTGTTCTGCGCCGGCGCCGACATCAAGGCGTTCACCACGATGGACGCCGCCGCCGGAAAGGCGCTGCTCGACGGCATGCACGGGATGTTGCGCGAGATGGAGCACTCGAGCATCGCGACGATCGCCGCGGTCAATGCACTCGCGTTCGGAGGCGGCTGCGAGCTCGCGATGGCATGTGACTTCCGGATTGCCGCCGAGTCTGCGACGTTTGGTCAGCCTGAGATCAATCTCGGGATCATCCCCGGCTTCGGCGGCACGCAGCGGCTCCCGCGGCTGGTCGGAGCGGCGAAGGCTCTGGAGATGAACCTGACGGGCGATCCGATTTCGGCCGAAGAGGCGTACGAGCTCGGTCTTGCGAACCGCGTGGTCGCAGACCACGAGCTACTCGACACCGCGATCTCCTGGGCTCGCAAGCTCTCCGGTCAGGCGCCGCTCGCCGTTGCCCAGATCAAGTCGGTATCGGCTGCCGGAGACCTGGACGCCGGGATCGAGGCTGAGAAGCAAGCGTTCGCGGCGGCGTTCGGATCCGAGGACGCGAAAGAGGGGATCTCAGCCTTCCTGCAAAAACGCACACCACGGTTCGAGGGCAAGTGAGCGCGGCATCGGGGGCGTTCGGATGAGCACCGTGAAGACCGCGGCGTCGCGCCTTGCTGAGCTGATCCGCGAGTCGGACTCGGTGGTCGCTCTCACCGGTGCCGGGATCTCGGTTCCGTCGGGGATCCCGGACTTCCGCTCGCCGGGAACCGGATTGTGGGCGAACGTCAATCCGATGGAGGTCGCGCACATCGACGTGTTCCGGCGCGACCCCCAGCGCTTCTGGCGGTTCTACGGGGAGCGATTTGCCACGCTCGAGCAGAAGCGCCCGAACCGTGCACACGAGGCGCTGGCAGAGCTGGAACGAGCCGGCATGCTCGATGCTGTGATCACCCAGAACATCGATCGCCTCCATGCCCGGGCAGGCTCGCGCGAGCTGATCGAAGTGCACGGCACGATCGCCCGCTCGTCCTGCCTGCGGTGCGGCCACGGGTTTCCATTGGCCGAGGTCCGCGATCGGCAGGAAGCGGACCGCGGAGGGATTCCGCGCTGCGACTGCGGGGAGCCGCTGAAGCCCGATGTGGTGCTGTTCGGCGAGTACCTGCCGGTGGACGCGATGGCGCGAGCCGAGCGGTTCGCCGCGAGTGCCGATCTGATGCTGTGCATCGGGTCCTCGCTCGAGGTCTACCCAGTCGCGCAGCTCCCCGAGGTGACACTGAGCGCGGGCGGCCGCATCGCGATCCTGACCCAGGGGCCGACGCGGTTCGATGAGCAGGCAGTGGTCCGCTGCGGCGGTGACGTGATCGACGAGCTCGCGGCGGTTCTGGACGCATTAGGGCTGTCCTGAAGGGCGCCGGGGGTTGCACGTGTCAGGATCGCCGGGTTTCCAGATCGAGGTCGACCAGGGTCTGGCGGGGGCCACCGTCACGGTCGCGGGCGACATCGACATAGCAACGATCACACGGCTCGAGCATGCTCGCGACCGGGCGCTTGCCGCGAGCCCCAGCCAAGTCGTGATCGATCTGCGCGGCGTACGATTCATCGATTCCTCGGGGCTCAAGTTCCTGCTCGAGACCGATCGGCTGTCCCGCAGCGGTGGTTGGAAGCTGCGGCTTGTGAAGCCCGCCGAGACGGCGATGCGCGTGTTCACGCTCACCGGGGTCGACAGGCACCTGCCGTTCGTCGACGGCGACGACGTCTAAATCTAAACGGCTAAGCGCCCGCGGCGCGATCGGCGCGCTGCGGCACGCGCCCGCTCAGCACGAACTGAAGGGCGAACAGTTCAGGCCGACGGTCGGCCAGCTGCTGGCGTAACCACTTGAGCCGGAGATCGGGCAGATCGACATCGCCCCGGCCGAGAACGCGCCGCAGCCTCGCTTCGCCGGGAAGCGGCGCCGGCGTGAATCGCTCGCGCTCGAGCAGCAGTCCCGCCCCGCGGATCAGTTGATGGGCGCTCGCGCGCGTGAACCAGCGCAGGTGCGTGCGATCGAAGGTTCCCCAATCTTCGAGTGGAAAGCGGCCCCAGATGATCTCCCGCCGCGCCGCCCAGTGCACGGCGTTGGGCACCGAGACAGCCGCCAGCCCACCACAAGGCAGGCGCGTCGTAGCCCAGGCGAGCACCGCCCAGGGGTCGCGCATGTGCTCGAGCACGTCGCCGAACAGAATCGTGTCGACCGTCTCGGGCACCGCCTCCCGTGCGGACACGTCCTCGACGTCGATGTTCCAGACCTCGATGCAGTGCTCGCGTGCGGCGGCCGCAGCCGCGGGATCGGTCTCGATCCCGTAGAGCCGGCAGCCGCGCTGCGCCAAGGCCGCCGCCAGGTACCCGTCCGAGCACCCGACATCGAGGACGGTGCAACCGTCGGCAACGGACTCCAGGAGCAGCCGATGGCTTGCCGAGAGCCCGGTGCGCGCGACGAGCTCGCCGTACACGCCTGCTCAGACGACCTTCACGACCACGGCCGTGACGTCGTCGCGCAGTTGCTGGGTGTCGGGCAGCAGTTGTGCGAGGACGTGATCGCAGAGCGCCTGTGGCTGGTCCGGTCCCGACGCGGCGGCGATCGCGAGGCGCTCGAGGCCAACGTCGAGCGACTCGCCGCGTCGCTCGATCAGCCCATCAGTGAACAACAGCAGCAGCCCATTGCGCGAGATCAGCCGCCGCAGCGTTTGATACTCGATGTCCTCGAGCCCCATCAGCCCGTCGCCGCGGGTCGCGTAACGGGTCTCGCCGCGCTCGAGGATCAGCGGCGGGAGGTGTCCTGCGCTGGCCCATGCAATCGCGCGCTCGCGCGGGTCGACGATCGCGTAGAGGATCGTGAACAGGTCCTGCTCATCGTGGGCGAGCTGGTAGCGGTTCAGTCGCGTGAGCACCTCCCCAGGCATCCGCCCGCCTTCCTCGGCGAGCGCGAATGCGCGCGTGACGCTCCGCAGCTGGCCCATCGTCGAGGCCGCCGGAATCCCCTTGCCGGCGACATCGCCCAGCACCACGCCGATCCGCCCACCGGGCAGCGCGAACGCGTCATACCAGTCGCCCCCGACCTCGGCAAGCACGCCGGCCGGCTGGTAGTGCGCGGCGACTTGGATGCCGCTGACGTCAGGGAGGCGCTTGGGCACCAGACCGCGCTGCAATTCGACAGCGATCCGGTGCTCCTCGTCGTGCAGCTGTGCACGGCGGATTGCCAGCGCGGCACGGTCGGCGGCGTCCTGCAGCAGCGAGCGGTCGGCCGCGGTGAAGGAGTTTCCCGGCGGCAAAGCCAGTCGTAGGACGCCGACGCTCGAATGGTCGATCGACAGCGGCACCTGGAGCCACTGAGCACCCGGAGCTTGATCGCGCTCATCGGCAGGCAGCACTTGGCCAGCGACGACGCGGACCGCGACCGGTCGCTCGAACGGCCCGGCCTCGATCCTGGCTTCGACGCTGCCGGCGCCGAACAGCTCCTCGAGGCGGGACGCCAGCTCGGGCAGCAGCTCGTCCAGTGACAGTGAGCCCGTCGCGTCCGCGAGCGTCTGAAGCTTGTTGAGCCGCTCCGCGATCGCCTCGGCGTGTGTCCGTGCCGACTGCTCAAGCAGCAATTCTGCGCGTGCCTGCTCGGCCCGCCGGCGCGCGCTGAGATCGATCCACTGCACCAGCAGCAGCGGCTCGGCGAACTCGGTCGGCTCGATCGATGAGGCGACGGCCGCGACCGAGCGCTCCGCCCCCGAGCTCGTGTGCAGCCGCAGATCGACATCCACCTGACTCGCTGGACCGGCATCAGCGCCGGCAAGCTGGTCCAGCGCCGTTGACAGTGCGTCCCGGTCTTCCGGGTGGCACAGCTCCGCGACTGCGACTCCGAGCAGCTCTCGAGACGGGCGCTCGAGCAGGCGGCCGAAGGCGGGGTTGGCGAGAACGATCCGGCGGTCGGCGCCGAGCGCGGTCTTGCCGATTGGGGCCGCCTCGAACGCGCCGCGCAGCAGCGCCTCGGAGCGCTTCAGCGCACGGCGGCTGCGCTCGAGCTCGGTGAACACCGCGACCTTCGAGCGCAACAGCTCGGCATCGAACGGCTTGAGCACGTAGTCGATCGCACCGACGCCGTAGCCCCGGATGATGTCCCCGAGCTCGTCTCGCGCTGCCGTCAGGAACACGATCGGGATATCGCGCGTGCGGGTGCGGCCCTTGATCATCTGCGCTGTCTCGAGTCCATCGATGCCCGGCATCCGCACGTCGAGCAGGATCAGCGCGAAGTCGCGCTCGAGCAGCATCCGCAGCGCCTGGTAGCCGGAGGTGGCGGTGTGCAACGGCAGTCCCAGCGGCGCGAGGACGGCCTCGAGCGTGCGGAGGTTCTCAGGACGGTCATCGACGAGCAGGATGGGCAGCTCATCGCCCGCGGTCAGCTCGATCAGCGCGGCGCGGCTCTCTGCTTGCTGCGGCCCGGAGGCCAAGTGCACTATGCGTCCAGCCACACGCGCATCATGGCCACAAGCTGATCAACGTCGACCGGCTTGGTGATGTAGTCAGACGCTCCGGCCGCGATCGCTTTCTCCCGATCTCCCTGCATGGCCTTGGCGGTCAGGGAGATGATCGGAAGATGCTCAAAGCGGGACATCGAACGGATCGCCTGGGCGGTCTCGTAGCCGTCCATCTCGGGCATCATGATGTCGAGCAGGACAAGATCGGTGTTCGGATGCTGGTGTAGGCGGTCGATTCCCTCACGGCCGTTCTCGGCGAACACGACCTTCATCCCGCGCTGCTCGAGTGTCGAGGTCAGGGCGAAGACGTTGCGGATGTCGTCGTCGATCACGAGCACTTTCTTGCCGTGCAAGGGGGCGTCGCCGGTGCGCAGGCGATCGAGCAGCTTTCGCGTCGGCGCGGGTAGCTGAGCCTCGACGCGGTGCAGGAACAGCGCGGTCCGGTCGACGAGCAGCTCGGGCGAATCAGCGACGGAGATCACGGCGGCCTTCGCCAGCGCGTCGAGCCGGGCGCGCTCGCTCTTCGGAAGCTCGTGCGGCGTGAATGCGATCAGCGGACGCTCGCGCAGCCGCTCATCGGTGGGGAGCGCGCGCAGCAGCGCGAGCGCGTCGTCACGATCGCGGCCAACGACCACGACCGACAGGTCGAACGGCGTGCGGCGCAGCTCCGCGAGCGCCTCCGCGGGCTCGATCCGTTGCAGCTCGACGTGCTCGCCGCCGAGCAGCATGGCGTCGAGATGCTCGTCTGCCTCCTCGGCTCCCGAGACGAGCGCGATGCGCCGGCCGGGCAGCTCCGCCATCCGCTGCAGCCGCGTGAGGGCCGCCTCAAGCTCCGCCGGGTCGGCCGGCTCCTCGACGAAGATCGCGGCGCCTGCGCGCAGCGCCTCGATTCGCGCCCCGGGGTCACCAATCATCACGACGGGCACGTGCCGTGTGTCCGGGTGCTTCTTCAGCTGCGCCAGGACGGAATCGACTCGCGCCAGCTCGCCGGCGAGCAGCACTGCTTCGGGACGGTGCTCGCGAGCGAGCCCGAGCCCGGCGGTGGGATGGCGCGCGAGGACCGCCTTCAGCCCATGGCTGCGGGCCGCATCGACGAGCGCGCGGGCCCGCTCCGGCTGCGAATCGATCACCAGGATCACGCGATCATCGGAGTCGAGCTCGCGGAGGTCGTCGACGAAACGATGCGCGCGGACGTGTTCGGCAGGCTCGAAGCTGGTGAGCAACGATGAGGCTCCGTTCGAGCGGCCCTCCGCCGGCTGCTCCAGGACCCGCTCGGTCAACGGCAGCATCAACGAGAACGAGCTCCCACGCTCGGGCGAGGATTGCACGTGGATCTCGCCGCCGAGCAGGCGCGCGATCTCTCTGGAGATCGAGAGGCCCAGACCGGTCCCGCCGTACTTGCGCGATGTGGTCCCGTCTGCCTGCTGGAAGGCCTCGAAGATCGCACTGAGCTTGTCATCGGCGATGCCGACGCCGCTGTCGGTGACGGTGAATGCGACCACCCGCTCGGCATTTCGCAGCGCTTCGGTTCGAAACAGCGTCTCGTCGGGGGGGTAGCCGATCGACAGCGTCACCGCCCCATCGTGGGTGAACTTGAACGCGTTCGACAGGAGGTTTTTGAGGATCTGACCGAGTCGTTGCTCGTCGGACACAATCGACGGCGGCAGCGCCGGATCGATCTCGACGACGAACTGCAGCCCGCTCTCCTCGGCGACATGACGGAACGCCCGCTCGGCGTCTTCGTAGATATCCGACAGAGCGACCGGAGCCATGTCGACTTCCATGCGCCCGGCCTCGACCTTCGACAGATCGAGGATGTCGTTGATCAGCGACAGCAGGTCGTTGCCGGCGGAGTGAATCGTCTGAGCAAATTCGACCTGGCGCTCGCTCAGCACGCCGTCCTCGTTTTCGCCGAGCAGGCGGCTGAGAATGAGCATCGAGTTCAGCGGCGTGCGCAGCTCGTGCGACATGTTTGCCAGGAACTCCGACTTGTACTTCGACGACAGCGCCAGCTGAGCCGCCTTGTCCTCCAAGCCGCGCCGCGCGAGCTCGATCTCATCGTTCTTGATCTCGATGTCTTGGTTCTGCTCGGACAGCAGCCGGGCCTTCTCCTGCAGCTCGTCGTTGGTTTTGCGCAGCTCCTCGGACTGCTTCTGCAGCTCCTGGGTGAGGCTCTGGGACTGCGTCAACAGCTCCTCGGTGCGCATGTTCGCCCGAATCGTGTTGAGTACGACGCCGATCGTGTCCGTAAGCCGGTCAAGGAAGTCCCGGTTGACGTCGGAGAACGGGCGGATCGATGCGAGCTCGATCACCCCGAGGACCTGGTCCTCGAACAGCACGGGCATCACCAGCAGCCCGGCAGCCGGCGCGTCACCGAGTCCGGATCCGACCTTGATGTAGCCCGGCGGCAGGTCGGTCAGCGCGATCACCTTGTGCTCGAACGCAGCCTGGCCGATCAGCCCCTCGCCGATCCGGAACCGCCGGGGGGCGTCGGTGCGCGTCGGCGCGTAACCGTAGGAGGCGGCGAGGACGAGCTCGATCGTGCCGTCCGGGCCCGGTTCCGCGTGGAAGAACGCCCCGTGCTGCGCGTTCACGGTCGGCGTTACCTCGCTCATGATCAGCTGGGTCACGGCCGCCAGATCACGCTGTCCCTGGAGCATCCCGGAGATGCCGGCGAGGTTCGTCTTCAGCCAGTCCTGCTCGGCGTTGCGCTGGGTCGTCTCGCGCAGGTTGGCGATCATCTGGTTGATGTTGTCCTTCAGCTCGGCCACCTCACCCTGTGCCTCGACGGAGATCGAGCGGGTCAGGTCGCCCTGGGTGACCGCGGTCGAGACCTCGGCGATCGCGCGCACCTGAGTCGTCAGGTTGCCGGCCAGCTGATTGACGTTTTCCGTGAGCCGGCGCCAGGTTCCGGACACACCCTCAACCTCAGCTTGACCTCCAAGCTTACCTTCGGTGCCGACTTCGCGTGCGACGCGCGTCACCTCGGCGGCGAAGCTCGAGAGCTGGGCGACCATCCGGTTGAGCGTCTGCTTGAGCTCGAGGATCTCCCCGCGCGCGTCAACCGTGATCGTCTGGGTGAGATCGCCGTTTGCCACCGCGGTCGCCACCTGGGCGATGTTGCGGACCTGGTCGGTCAGGTTACGGGCCATGAAGTTGACGTTGTCGGTCAGGTCCTTCCAGGTGCCCGCGACGCCCGGGACCTGAGCCTGGCCGCCGAGGATGCCTTCGGTTCCGACCTCCCTTGCCACCCGTGTCACCTCGGCCGCGAACGAGCGCAGCTGATCGACCATCCGGTTGATCGTCTCCGCCAGCGCCGCCACCTCGCCCTTGGCGTCGACGACGATCTTCTGAGACAGGTCGCCGTGCGCGACGGCCGTCGTCACGCCGGCGATGCTCCGCACCTGGGTCGTCAGATTGGACGCCATCAGGTTGACGTTCTCGGTCAGGCCCTTCCACGTCCCGGAGACACCCTCAACCTCAGCCTGACCTCCAAGGATGCCTTCGGTGCCGACTTCTCTCGCGACGCGGGTGACCTCGGCGGCAAACGAGCGGAGCTGGTCGACCATCGTGTTGACCGTGTCCTTGAGCTCGAGGATTTCCCCTCGTGCGTCGACGGTGATCTTCTTCGACAGGTCTCCCTGCGCGACCGCGGTCGTCACCTGGGCGATGTTGCGGACCTGGTCGGTCAGGTTACGGGCCATGAAGTTGACGTTGTCGGTCAGATCGCTCCAGGTTCCGGCCACGCCGGGCACCTCGGCCTGCCCACCGAGGATCCCCTCGGTGCCGACTTCACGGCTGACGCGCGTGACCTCGTCGGCGAATGCGGAGAGCTGATCGACCATCGTGTTCACGGTTCGCTTGAGTTCGAGCACCTCGCCCTTGACGTCGACGGTGATCTTCCGGCTCAGATCGCCGTTGGCGACCGCTGTCGTGACGGTGGCAATGTTGCGGACCTGGTCGGTCAGGTTGCGGGCCATAAAGTTGACGTTGTCGGTCAGGTCCTTCCACGTCCCGGAGACACCCTCAACCTCAGCCTGACCTCCAAGGATCCCTTCCGTTCCCACTTCTCTTGCCACGCGGGTGACCTCGTCGGCAAACGAGCGCAGCTGATCCACCATCGTGTTGATCGTGTCCTTGAGCTCGAGGATCTCGCCCTTGACGTCGACGGTGATCTTCCGACTCAAATCGCCTTTCGCCACGGACGTCGTAACGTCAGCGATGTTGCGAACCTGCGAAGTCAGGTTCGACGCCATGAAGTTCACGGAGTCCGTGAGGTCCTCCCAGGTGCCGGCGACCCCCGGTACCTTCGCCTGACCGCCCAGCTTGCCCTCGGTGCCGACTTCCCGGGCGACGCGCGTGACCTCGTCGGCGAAGCTTGAGAGCTGGTCGACCATCGAGTTGACGGTCGTCCCGATCCGGGCGAATTCTCCCTTGACCGGCCGGCCCTCGATCTCGAGCGCCATCTTCTGGGACAGATCGCCTTCGGCCACTGCGACGATCACGCGGGCGACCTCGGTGGTCGGGCGCACGAGGTCGTCGATCAGACCGTTGATCGAGTCGATCGTGGTGCTCCACGCCCCATCGGCGTCAGCGAGGTGGGCGCGTTCGGTCATCCGCCCCTCGCGGCCGATGATCTGTCCGATCCGCACCAGCTCAGCCTCGAGTGCCGCATTACGCGCGGCCAGATCGTTGAAGGCGGACTCCAGGCGCCCGATCGCGTCCGTGCGCCGCGCTTGCAGGCGAACTGAGAAGTCGCCTGCGGTGGCGGCGCGAAGCGCCTGTTCGAGCCGCACGAGCGCAGGATCGAACGTTCGCGAATCCGGCTTAGCACCGTTCTTCACACCAGTTTCGGTCCCGTTGCCCTCGTTCGCCGGACCCGGGGCGCCGGACTGCGTTGCCTGCCCAGCCGCGGTCTTAGCCATCTCCCTCCGAATCTGTCACCAGCCTAGCTGCGTGGAAGTCCACACCCCGCGGGGGCTGCTGTCAACTTTGCAGTCAGGAGCCGGCGACGGCACGGGCCCGGAGCGCCGCCTCGATCCGCCCGAGCGTGAGCGTGACCGCCTCGCGCTGGGCGGGGGAGATGGCGCCGGCGAGTGCGGCTTGCGCGGCGAGAACAACGGCGTCACGCTGCCCGCGCAGCTCTATCAGACGCTCCACGAGGGCAGCGGCGGTCGGGTCGACCGCCAGCTCGGCCAGCGCCGCGTCGAGCGCTACCAGGACCTGTAGCGCCGCCTCGCGATCGCGGTCCTGATCGAGATCGAGGCGAGCGCGAAGCGCCAGTTCTTCACAGGCGAGCGCTCGCTCGCGGCCACCCAGGACGGCCGCAAAGCGGGCTTGGGATCGGAGCGCCGCGCCCCGGCGCCGGCGCGCAGGCGCCAGCGCCAGTTCGTGTGCCTCGGTCCAGCGACCGTCGGCGACGCGCTCCCCTGCCCCGAACCCCACCCGCGCTACGAGCAACTGCTGCCGGCTTACCGGCCGCATGTACGGGTCGGCTGTCGCGAGGCGAAACGCGTGGAGCGCTCGGTTGAGGACCGCGAGATCCTGCATCAACTCCGCCTCCGAGGCCTTGGCGAGCCATGCCCGCGCCTGCTGGATGTCGTCGAGTGGCTCGGAGACGTCGATGACCGTTGCTCGGCCCGTCGCAACCAATGCAGGCTCAGGCTCAGGTTTAGCTTCAGATCGCTTCTTCGATGCCAGTCGCCGCCGCCGTTCGCGGGCGCCAAGCGTCGCGATCACGAGCACATGCGCCGGTGGCGCGCCAGCCGGATCCCCAGGACGACGCAGGAGGTAGCGCCCCTGGGGTGGGCCGAGCTCCCACGGGAGCTCGATCTGGCTGAAATGGAATATGAGCCCGGCCGTCGTACCCGCGGCGCTGATCGCTGCCGGGGCCATCAGAGCGCTTCTTCGCTTAGCGGCACCTTTCGTAAATACGATGACATTCGAGCGGCCCCCGGCGGCGCTGGGCGGCGTCCTCGTTCGGTCACGTGCCAGAGGCACGCTCCCTCACTGCGTCCTTGCCCAGCATCCCCCGGATGACCACTCTCGGTGTCACCGTATTTACGAAACGCACCACCACTCAGTGGATGCCGGCGGTGTGGATCGCGTACTTGCTCGGGGCGATCGGAACCACGGGCTCCGGGATCTGGCTGATCCGGTTGATCAGCTGGATCCACTGCCCGGGCTGGAGGATCGTCTTGATCTCGTTGGAGAGCTTCTTGTTGTTCCCGAACAACGGCGTGAATGCGACCTGGATCCTGTTCGTGTGGTCAGGGAGCGCGAGCGTGTTCTTCTGGCCCTTGTAGCTCATCGTCGAGATGATCTGGTCGGGCTTCATCGCGCCCTGGAGGGTCAGCAGCCGGCGGATCGTGATGTCGGTGATCGAGCCGGGGCCCTGGTGGCCGGCGATCGGGATGTTGTTGATCTTGGCGATGTCCACGGAACTGCCGGTCGCGCCCGCGGCGTTGGGGCCTGCGGTGCTGGCCAGCAGCGCGTGACCGCACTCAAGGCCGGAGACTGCCGGGTCCAGGCCGGACGCGGACAGGAACTCGATCGTCGCGAGCACGCGCCGGTCGATCAGTCCGGCGAGGATGTCGCGTCGACCGCAGCTGTAGATCTGTACGTGCGGGTCCTGAAGGATCCGGTTCTGAAGCTGTTCCTTGCTCATCAGCAGGATCTGGCCGATCGAGGCGTTCTTGGCGCCGGGACCGAAGAACGGGTCGACCCCGGCGGCGCGGTAGACGGCCGTGGCCTCCAGCAGCTTCCAGCCGTCGAGGATCGGCTTGGGATCGATCTGCGGCGCATTCTTACCGGCCGGCTGGACCATGAACTGCAGATGCGCGGCCTGCTTGGAATCGCCGGGGGCGATCCGACCGAGGATCGTACCCGCAACCACGACCGCGCCTGCCTTCAGCGGCTCCAGCGTGTACTGGTTCTTGCCCAGATGCAGGACGTCTGAGAAGTAGTTACGGAAGCTCGAGATTTGGACCGTGCCACCGGTCACCTGGAGGCGGCCGCCGGCCGCGAACGAGGCGGGGCGCTTGGGGTCGGCGAACAGCCGTTCCTTGACCATCGGCGTGGCGACTGTCTGCTGCGGCGCGGGAGCGGCTGTCTTGGTCGGCAGCGTGATCTGCTGGTGGGCCGGGGCGGCGGTTGCGCTCGGGAGGAACTGTGAGGTGATCTGCTGATGGACCGGGGCCTGTGCTTCCTTCGTCGCCGGCGCGGCGGTGAGGGTCGGCGTCGTTTGCTGCGAGCCGGCGCTCGCGGGCGCGGTTGGCGCGGGCAGCGCCGGCGCGGCGAGCTCCTTGGCGAGCTGCTTGGCGGTGATCTTCACCGGCTTGGGGACCGGGTACTTGGAGGGGATCGACCCGAGCTGCGCGTAGGTGTAAATGTTGCCGGTCTGGTCCTGCAGCTGGATGTACTTGCCCCATTGGGCGTTCTGGCCGACCTTGACGACCTTGCCGTCGTTGACCGCGATCGCCGGCGAGTTCTGCTTGGCGTAGATCGACACGGCTTTGCTCGTGTCCGAGGCGATCGGCACCGCCGCATTGCCGCTCTTGACGTGACGCTTCGCAAGCGCCTCGACGCCGTTATCGGCGTACTTCGACGCGGCCGCGACGGGGAAGTGGCCTTGGACGAGACCGGTCAGCGCGCCGATCAGCTGGTCGGGCATCCCGCCGATCAGCTTCGCGCGCAGCAGCACCGACTGCACGTACCACGACGCGTGGTTGTAGGCGAAGATCGCTTGAGTCAAATTCTGCGACGCGCCCGCCGCGCGCAGGTACCGAGCTGCCGAGAAGATCGCGTCGACCGGGTTGTACGGATCTGCGACCTTGTCGCCGTTGGCGTCGATGCCCCAGGTCTTCCAGGTCGAGGGCAGGAACTGCATCCAACCGACTGCGCCGGCGCTCGACACGCTCAGATTGCGTCCGTAGTCGGTCTCGATCTCGTTGATCGCTGCCAGCACCTGCCACGGGACGTCGTACTGGATTCCCGCTGCCTGGTAGATCGGGAGCAGGAACGGCGGGATCCGGAAGCTGTCGATGAAGAAGTTCGGCACCCCGATCGGCGCCGCACCAGGGAGGGCGAAGGAGAACGTCGGATTGGACGCCGTCGGCACCCCGCGCTTACTCCGCGGCTTCGACGGCTTCTTGGCCTTCTTCTTCGGCTTGCCCTTGCCCTTATTCGCCGACGGGTTGCTCGCCGGCTTCAGGCCACCTTGGTGCGAAGAGGGCTGCTGCGACGTGCCGGGACCCTTGGGCTTCGGCGGCGTCTGTGAAGTTGAGGTTGAGGTTGAGCTTGACGTCGAGCTCGAGCTCGACGAAGAAGAGGAGGAAGACGACGATGACGAGGACGATGACGACGACGAGGAGGATGAGGATGACGAACTCGTCGACGTCGTCGACGGCGAGGTGGTTGTCGTCGTCGTGTTCGGCGTGCACGACTCACTCACCGCGGTCGCGCCTGCCGGCAAGCCCGGGATTGCCGACAGCGGCGTCCCGGAGGGGAGGTCAAGGTTCAGCGAGATCGTCTGCCCGGTCAGCAGCTGGACGGTGACGACGCATGCATCGGCGGACGCAATCGGCAGCATGGCAATGGCTTGCACAGCAAGCACGGTCGCCACTGTGGCAAGCAAAACCGTCAGCTTTCGGCGTCTCAACATTTTGACCTAGCACCTCCCGCCAAGCGGCGTGCGCCACGGGAACGCGTCGCGCTCATGCGACTGCGCGAAATGGACGCTACTGACTGCTCTGAAGCTTTGCAACGCCGAACCGTTCGTAGTGGGAGTCCGTACTTTCTACGTGGCGCCGGACGGCCCAAATCGAGTCAAGCCGACCGACACTTTCCGCATCGGCGTGTTTCAAACAAGACTGTAGCCCCCTCAGCGGTCATTGGACGGCCATGAATCTCAACCTGAGAGTTAGAGTTGCCCAATCCAGCACGTGACGGCCGAGACCGCGCTACGGTGGCGGCGTGAGAGAACTTCCGAGGAGGCGGACGCGACCATGAGCGAAGAAAAGGGCCTACGCGAGCGCATGACGCGACAGGGCGAGGAGGCGATCGGCAAGCTTGCGCAGGAACTGCTTGAGAACCCGGTCGTTTCAGGGGCGCTATCGGCAGCGTTTGAGACGCGCGAGCGGGCCGTGCGCGCGCAGGAGGTTGCGATGGGCGCGCTCAACCTGCCCTCGGCCAGCGACCTCGAGCGTTTGACCCGCCGGCTGCGCGGCGTCTCGCAGCGCCTTGAGGGGATTGAGGACGGCCTGGACCGGCTTGAGCAGCGACTCGACGGCCTCGGATCGCACACGGCGATCGAGCAAACGCTCGAGGCGATCGAGCGGCGGCTCGAAGCGATCGAGGCAGCTCTCAGCGCCTCGACGCCGTCGAACTGAGACCCTGCTCCGTGGATTGACGCGGCCGCCAACCGTTCCCTCAAACACGCCCGGTACCGCCCGAGAGGGCGCCGGCGGCGAGCTCTCCGATCCTGTGCTCGGCCGCCCGCAGGTCCGTCTCGGGAATCCGGCGGCGCTCCGGGAACAGAACATCGGTGACGATCAGCAGGCAGCCGGCCGCAAGCCCGCTGTTGGCGGCCAGCGCGAACAGCGTGGCGGTCTCCATCTCGACCGCGAGCGCGCCGGCCGCCAGCCATTCACGTTCGAGGTCCCGACGGTTCTCGTAGAAGAGATCGGTCGATGCGACTGTGCCGGCGACCGCGGTTCCGTTGGCGGCGCCTGCCAACGCCGCTAGGAGTTCGGGCGCGGCGGGCACGAGCTCCCCTGCGCCGAGTGCCCGGCTGGTGCCGTCCGCCGCCAGCGCATGAGTCGCAATCAGAATCTGCCCGAGCGTCAGTGATGGGTCAAGCGCACCGCACGTGCCGACACGCAGCAGCCGACGCGCTCCAAGGTCGGCGAGTTCGGAGACCACGATCGCCGCGCTCGGGCCGCCCATGCCGGTGCTCTGGATCGTGAGCGGCTCACCGTCGGCGGCCGTTCCTGTGTAGCCCCAGAGCCCCCGGTTGTGGTTGAACATCTTCGGCGCGTCGAGCAGCAGCTGCGCAAGCAGCAGTGCCCGGCCGGGGTCGCCCGGCAGCAGCACCCGCTCGGCTAGCGGCGCCGTCGGGTGCAGATGGATCGTGGCGGTCACGGCAGGCGAGGGTACGACGTTCGCAAATACCTGTCGATTTCCGCTGATTTGGTTTGACATATCCCTGGAGTGCGAGTAGACCTTGCCGAACTAAGTAAGGCAACAGGCCGGATCGTGGGTGTCATGCCGGTCCATCCCGGGCAGACATCCGCGAGGCGCCGCCGGAAACGTGACGAGCGCCCACGGCCGACGCAGCGGGCCGTCTCGCCCGCGGGCGACGGGGCCTCGTTCTCATCGAGGTCCCGCCGCCGACTATTTCTGGGGCGTTAATCGCACGTTGTTCCAGAACTGGGAGCCGGGGTATAGTGCGATCGTGGCGGCGACTCGGCAGCCGATCAGGGCGCCGGAGCTGTCGGAGCTGGAGACGTTCGTGCTCTCCCTTGAAGAGGGCAGCATCTCGCGCGCCGCCGGTCGGCTGCGGATCAGCACGCAAGCGGCGGCCAAGCGGATCCGCCAACTCGAGGTGCTGGCGCAGACCCCGCTGCTCGTACGGGGCCGCCGCGGTGTGACCGCGACCGAGACCGGGGCGCGGCTTTATCCGATCGCGCTTGACCTGCTCGCGCACAGAAACCGCGCGGTCGCCGCGCTCGGGGGCGCACCGGAGGTTGACCCGCTGCGGATCGCCGGGATGCACAAGCTTTTCGGTCGCGCTCCCGCATCGCGCTCGGAAGAGTCGTTCAAGAACACCGAAGCTCTCCTCGCAGCCGTCTTTCACGCGACGGCGGAGGCGGTTGCGTTGATCCGCCCCGAGGACGGGCTAATCCACGAGATAAATGATGCGGCCGTGCGCTTGTTGGGGTACGAGCAGGGAGAGTTGCGCGGGCGAACGGCCCGCGAGATCAACATCTGGGAGGACATCGGCCGCCGAGATGAGTGCGTCCAACTGGCGATCTCGACGGGCGAACCCCAGCAGGCGGAACTCGTTCTGCGCACGCGGGCTGGGGAGCGGCTGCTGGCGGCGGTGCGCTTTGACGCGATTGAGCTCCAGGATGGGGTCCGCGTGCTGGTCACGTCGCGGAAGTTGCGAAGCCTGACGAGCTCGGCCGCGGCCGCGGTCGCCGTCGCGGGTCGCCCCGCCGTCGAACGCCTCGATAAGAATCTGGTGGCCTGCTTCTCTGAGGCGCTCCGGGCCGGCGTTGGCAAGGCGGCACTGGCCGCCGCTGACGCGGCGATCGACGCCGGCGCCGGCATCGCGGCCCTCCACACGCAGCTGATCGAGCCCGCGATGAGAACGATCGGCGAACTCTGGGAGTGTGCTGAGATCTCCGTCGCTGAAGAGCACGTCGCTACCGCGATCTGCCAGGAGGTCGCGGCGCGCATCTTCTTCCGTGCGCTCCTCGACGTTCCTGCGGCGAGACCGGGGCGCGTGATGATGACCGCGGTCCAAGGCGAGCAGCATGTGCTCGGCTTGCGCCTCGCCTCTGATGTGTTGGAGGCTGCCGGCTATGACGTTCTGTATCTCGGGGCCGACGTGCCGCTTGATGCCCTGGTTGCGGCCTGTCGCATCCATCGACCCGAGGTCCTTGGATTGACGGCCACGATGTGGCTGAACGTCCCGATGATGATCTGGGAGATCAACGAGGTCATGCAACTGGAGCAGCCGCTGCGGGTGATGGTCGGCGGCCGCGCGGTCGGCCGTGCGATCGAGCAGGGACTGACCGCGCCGATGGTCACCCAATCCAGTCAGGTGCTGGAAATCGTCGAGCAGTTGCTCGCAGCACCGCCGTCCGACGGCCTCGTGCCGCCGGACTTGGCGGCGCGCATCCCGCCCGTCCCTCCGGCCGGCCGGCCGGAGTTGTGAACGGCGCGATGTACGTCGCTCTCTCCCGACTACGCGTTCCACAGGATCACGCGCCCGAACTGGTCGCGGCGTTCAGAAACCGAGCGCGTTTGGTCGAGCGTCACGAGGGTTTCATCGACATCCAGGTCTGGCAGTCCGACCGCGACAGCGGACAGCTGCTGATGGTCAGCCGCTGGCAGAACCGGGACTGCTTCAAGGCCTACATGAAGAGCCAGGATCATCGCGAGTCCCATGGCCGGATCGACCGTGACTTGCACGGCGCGATCAAGCTCGAGAGCCTCGAGCACCTGCACACCTACGAGGTCGTCGCCGAATGAACCGTCCCGCGCCGCCTTCTGGCGCGACGCCGCCAGCCGAGGTGTTCACCTCGGACGGCAACACAATCGATCTGCGACTCCTGGCGAGCGATATCTGCAGCCGCTATCGCACCGAGTTTCCCGACGAGGAGGACCGCTACGGACCGGCTGGAACCCAGTGGTGCCTACACGACAATCAATACCTTCTCGCGTGGGCAATCCAAGACGCGCGCGACGGGACCGTGCTCCTATCCGAGCAGGCAGTGTGGCTGGCGAACGTCCTCAAGTCCCGCAACTTCCCAATCGCGCGCCTCGCTCGCGATCTTGAAATCGCCAGCGAAGTGACGCGCGCGAGCCTACCGCCCGGCGCGCTCGCCGCAGCCACGGCCGACGCGCTCTCGGCAGCGGCGGAGATCGTGGCCGGCCTCGCGCGCGCGGGGGTGGAGGATTGAACGCGCTGTTCGAAGGTGTTCGCGATGCGGGGCTGCTGGCCGACGGCCGTCCGGTGCTGGTGATGCTCTCGGGCGGCCGCGACTCGACGTGTTTGCTGGACGTGGCGGTTCGGATCGCAGGACTTGGTGCGGTCAGCGCGCTGCACGTCAACTACGGACTACGCGATGCCTCCGAAGCCGATGAGGCCTACTGCACCGAGCTCTCCCGCGGCCTCGGCGTGCCGCTCGCTGTTCGCCGGCCGCACCCGCCGGAAACCGGAAACCTCCAAGCGTGGGCGCGCGACCAGCGTTACGGGGCGGCTGCGCAGCTGGCGCTTGAGCGCCGTGCTGATGTCGCCGCCGGGCATACCGCGACCGATCAGGTCGAGACGGTCCTGTATCGGCTCGCGTCCTCACCGAGCCGCCGCGCGCTCCTCGGCATGCGTGAGCGCGAGGGCTCCTTGATCCGTCCGCTGCTTCAGTTCACGCGCGAGCAGACCGCCGCCTACTGCACCGAGCGAGGGCTCGCGTGGCGGGAGGACGAGAGCAACGAGTCGCCCGCGTTCGCACGAGGCCGCGTGCGAACGCAGTTGCTCCCGGCGCTCCGGAAGATCCATCCGGCCGCTGAGCAGAACGTGCTGGCCGTCGCCGAGATTCTGCGAGACGAAGCCGAGGTGCTCGACGCGCTCGTCGCCGACGCGCTGCAAAGCAGCCACACGATCTCGCTCGCGCGACTGCGGGGACAGCCGCTTGCGCTCCAGCGGCTGATCCTGCAGCGGCTGGCGGATCGAGCGGCCGGGCAACCCGCGCCGGGGACGGCTCGGCGCGCAGAGGAGATCGCGGCGCTCGCAGAGCACGGCACCGTGGCGCTCGACCTGCCACATGGGGTGCGAGCGATCGCGCAGCGGGGGATCCTGCGGTTTGAGCGAACGCCGCCGCTCTGGCCGGCGAGCGGCGAGACCTAGCCTCGTCCATAAACTAAGAAAGCAGTGGACGCAGACGACGCGATCGGGGACATCCTCGTCCCCGCCGAGGACCTTGAGCGCCGGGTCCGCGAACTTGCCGCGGACGTGTCGCGCGACTACGCCGGCAAGGATCTGGTCCTGATCGGCGTTCTCAAGGGTGCCGTGTTCTTCCTGTCGGACCTGATGCGCCACCTGGTGATCCCGTGCGAAGTCGACTTCATGGCCGTCGCCTCATACGGGTCGGCGACCAAATCGTCTGGCGTCGTGCGGATCCTCAAAGACCTCGATGCGGTGATCGAAGGCCGGGACGTGCTGATCGTCGAGGACATCGTCGATTCTGGGCTGACGCTGCAATATCTGTTGCGCAATCTCGCCGGCCGCGACCCGAAATCGCTCGAGGTCTGCGCGCTGCTGATCAAGCCGGAGCGACGAAAGGTCGAACTGAAGACCAGATACGTCGGTTTCGAGATCCCGAACCGGTTCGCGATCGGCTACGGCCTCGACCACAACGAGCGCTACCGCAACTTGCCCTACGTCGCCGCCTTAAAGGAATGAAGACGCGTGATGCAAAGCTTCGTTGAGGCAGAAACCCAGGTGCTACGCTTGACAACTCCCGATCCCGAGCCGTCGCGCCGGATGCGCGGAATCCCCTATGAGCAGGTTCTTCAAGAGCGCAGCCTTCCCGATTCTGATCGTGGTCGTGCTCGCGTTCTTCGCCCAGAAACTGATCGGTAACTCCAGCCACTCGCAGAAGCAGACGTTCGGCAACCTGCTCGCGCAGTTGGACGCTGGCCAGGTCAAGAGCCTGACGCTGAAGGAGAAGGACAACACCGCCAGCGTTACGCTGACGGACGGGCAGAAGTACACGGTCGGCTTCCCTGACCAGTACACGCCGGAGCTGATCGCCTCAGCGGAGAAGAACGTCCAGCCCTCCGGGTTCGACATTCAGGGCAAGCGCCTCCAACGGCTGGCTGTCCCTGCTGACCTACATCCTGCCGTTCGTGATCTTCATCGGGTTCTGGATCTTCCTGATGAACCAGGTCCAAGGCGGCGGCTCGAAGGTGATGTCGTTCGGCAAATCGCGCGCCAAGCGGATGTCGGTCGACTCGCCCAAGATCACCTTCCGTGACGTCGCGGGGGTCGACGAAGCCGTTGAGGAGTTGCATGAGATCAAGGAGTTCCTCGAGAACCCCAAGAAGTTCCAGGCGCTCGGCGCCCGGATTCCGAAGGGCGTGCTGCTGTACGGACCTCCGGGAACCGGTAAGACGCTGCTGGCGCGCGCCGTCGCCGGTGAAGCGGGCGTCCCGTTCTTCTCGATCTCCGGCTCGGACTTCGTCGAGATGTTCGTCGGCGTCGGCGCCTCGCGGGTCCGCGACCTGTTCGAGCAGGCCAAGCAGAATTCCCCTTGCATCATCTTCATGGACGAGATCGACGCCGTCGGGCGCCATCGCGGCGCCGGACTCGGCGGTGGTCACGACGAGCGCGAGCAGACGCTGAACCAGCTGCTCGTCGAAATGGACGGCTTCGAGATGAAGGACAACATCATCTTGATCGCCGCCACCAACCGTCCCGACATCCTCGACCCGGCGCTGCTGCGGCCCGGGCGCTTCGACCGCCAGATCGTGGTCGACCGGCCCGATCGTCTCGGGCGCAAGAAGATCCTCGAGGTCCACACCCGTGGCAAGCCGCTGGCGCGCGAGATCAACGTCGACGCACTGGCCGGACAGACCCCGGGCTTCACCGGCGCCGATCTTTCGAACCTCGTGAACGAGGCTGCGCTGCTCGCCGCCCGCAACGGGAAGCGCGAGATCACGCAGATCGAGCTCGAGGAAGGGATCATGCGCGTGATCGCCGGCCCGGAGAAGAAGACCCGGGTGATGAGCGGCAAGGAGCGCAAGATCACCGCCTACCACGAGATGGGCCACGCGATCGTCGGCCACTACCTGCCGAACTCCGATCCGATCCACAAGATCTCGGTGATCTCCCGAGGCCAGGCGCTCGGCTACACGATCTCCCTGCCCGGCGAGGACAAGTTCCTGACCACGCGCGCGGAGTTGCTGGACGTGATGGCGATGACGCTCGGCGGACGTGCGGCCGAGGAGATCGTGTTCGGCGAGATCACGACCGGCGCATCGAATGACCTGGAGAAGGTCACGGCGACCGCGAAGCAGATGGTGATGCGCTTCGGGATGTCGGAGAAGCTCGGTCCGCGGGTGTTCGGCCACGATCACGGGATGCCGTTCCTGGGTAGGGAGTTCAGCGCCGAGCCGGACTACTCGGACGAGATCGCGCGGGAGATCGATGACGAGATCCGGCGGATCGTCGAGTCGGCTCACATTCAGGCCAAGGACATCCTGGGCGCGCATCGCGAGTCGCTGTCCAAGCTCTCAGAGATCCTGATCAAGCGCGAGACGATCGAGAAGGAGCAGTTCGAAGCGCTGCTCGACGGCGGCACCGAAGAAGAGGTCTTCGGCACCGAAGCTCCGCCACCACCCGAGATCCCGTTGCCGGGCACGCCCGGACCCGAGCGCTCGCCAGGACGTGAGGGCCCGCGGCCGCTGCCGCGTCCGGGGCTAGCCGGCGGCACCGCCGAGTAGGGCGAATCGGCTGGCGCCGATTCGCTTCCGTAATCGCCCTGGGGGCGATTACGGACCTGTCCGCGTGCGACGAGCAGGCCTCAGCGGCCGGGCAGATACCGCGCCACGTCCGTCGTATCCGCAGCGGCACCCGGCACTCCGTCCAGCGGCGGCGTCAAGCCCTGAGCGTGGCATTTCGCCAGCCCGGCCTGAGGGGCGCCCGCGAGGCGCGGTGGCTTGCGAACGCCGGCTTGCCGCTGAATCGAAGTAGTCGGTCATCGGGTTCGCGTTCGCATCCCGGAAGGTCATCGCCGGAAGGTTCCACTTGCGCTCGATGAACGCCGTGATCGACGTCAAGTCCTGCATGATCCGGGATGAGTAGTCGGGCTTGGCCCACGGCGAGACGACGATCAGCGGGACGCGGAAGCCGTAGCGGTCATAGCCGCCGGGGGCGTCGCCGGGCTTGGTCAGCGGCTTGAGCGAGTCGGGCTTGATCGCGCGGGGAGGGGGAACGTGGTCGTAGTAGCCGCCGTGCTCGTCGTAGGTGATGAACAGCGCCGTTCGCTTCCACGTCGGGGCGTGCATCAGCGCCTGCACGACCTGCGCGACGAACCGCTCGCCGACCTGGATGTCCTGGGGGTTCTCCTCCGAGGTCGTGACGTACTGCGGATCCAAGAACGTGAACTTGGGTAGCCTGCCGGCCGACGCGTCGGTGAGGAATTGCGAGTAGTGACGGTAACGGGCCGCACGGCCGGGCGGCTTGAGCACGTCGGGAACGATCAGGAAGCTCCCGACGTTCTGGTAGTAGACCGCCCAGTCGACCTTGTGTGCGTCGAGGCGGTCGAAGATCGTGCCGTTCGCCGCCGGGATGTTGAATGTCGTCCCGTCGGTCGCGATCGTCCCCGACGCGGTGCCGGTGAAGAAGAACCGGCGGTTCGGATAGGTCTGGCAGAGGGTCGAGCAGAAGAAGCGCTCGCCGATCGGGAAGTGCTTCACCAGCGAATACGTGAACGGCAGGTCGCTCTGGTCCCAGAAACGCATCGCGATCGGGCCGCTCGCGCGGACGAAGCCGTCGTTGCGGCCGTTGTCCCAGGATGTGTGGCTGCGGTTCCAATCCTGCCCCGGTAGTCCCTGAAGCTGGCACGGCGAGGCGGCGTGCTCGGCGAACACCCGATGCCCGGCCGTGTCGGGATTGACGTTGGCAAAACGGCCGCGCTTGCGGGTCAGGCCATCGACCTGCTCGCGTCCAGGCACCTGGTAGGGAACCATCCCGAGCAGGTTGTCGAACGAATGGTTCTCCATGATCAGGACGACGATGTGGTCGATCTCGGGCATGCTGGGGTGGCCTGCCGGAAGGTGCGGGAACGGACGGCTGTCCGGACGGCGCACGCCGGCCGCGGCCGCCACCGGGCGCGCCCAGGCGGGCAGGCCCCGCGTTGCGATCAGCGCTGCGCCACCGGCCGCGCCGCGCAGCAGCGTCCGCCGAGTCAGATGGCCGTCGAGCTTGGGAGTCTGTTCGATCGTCGGATTCAAGCGGCGCTCGTTTCTGTGCGTGTGACCGCGATGTCAACCGCGGTGGGGCTCTGCCCCAACCCTAACGGCGTATGAACCGAACCGCCGAGTGCGCCGCTGCCCACGGCGCATCGCCGAGCTGGAACGCGGGCGTCTCGAGCTTGACGTCCACGCCGTGCCCCGACGCCGGCAACGGAAGCGTCAGCGTCCTGGCTCGGAGGGTGAGCGCGCTCGTCACGGGCTTGCCGGGGATCGTGGTGCACGCGTGCGCGCGGCAGCTGACCGTGAGCGGCGTCACGGTCAATGTCGCGGTGCGGCCCCGCAGCACGGCGTCGAACGCGAGCGGGAGCTTCACGCCGGATCCGGCGATCCGCGGCCTCCCGAGCTGCAGCTTTGGCTTTCCTGTGACGATCAGCGCGATGCAGCCGTCGAACGGGGCGAACCTGCTGGTTCCCGGCTGATGACCACAGGCCTGCCAGCTACCAGGTGCGAGCTTGACCGGGACGCTGCGTCCCGGGGCGATCGTGACCGCGCGTGCGTGCTGGCCGCCCGCGCGAGTGAACGTGACCGACACCGGCTGGGCGGAGGACGAATGGAAAGACAGCCTGTTGTTGCGTGCGCTCAGCACGCTGTGCGGGCTCGCGCCGAGCGTCGTGAACGACCAGTCATACGGAGTCTGGGTTCCGGCGAACCCGACCACCACGTGCGCGTGGTAGGTGACGCCTGCGTACAGCGGCTTGACCGGGACGATGAAACCCCCGGGTGAGATGTAGGAGCTGAGCGAGGAACCCTGGCCGTCCGGTACCTGCGTGCTGCCGTCGACCGACATGACGGTGACCTGGCCGGCCGGGCCTGTCAGAGTCGCGCCGCTCAACGTCGCCTGGTTGTTGAATGGGCTCTGGCCCGGTGCGTCGACCAGTACGATCAGGTACGGGCCGGTCCGGCTCCCGGGTGGGATCCCGGCGATCTGACCCGGGGTCCAGGGCAGCTCGCGGGCGATCTCGCTCGCGTAGATCTGCACGCCGTTGCCGGGGTAGCTGTAGACCGTGAGCGTCGCCGGGTCCGGGCGGACCCAGCCGGGGAACGTCGTCGTGCAGCTGAAGCCCTCGGCGTCGGCACTGCCGAGCTGCGCCAGGCGCGGCGCGAGCAGCTGGTTGAGGTGCAACGGCGCGGTCTCATAGGGATTCCCCGCATCCCAGTTGTCGTTCTGGGTGAGGACCGCATGCTGCCCGGCGTAGGCTCCGCCAGGGGTGTAGGCGGGATTACCGGGCTGCTCCTCATGCGTGAGCTGATGGTTGATCGCCATGTAGTGGTCGTGAGCGGCGCAATCGCTCGACAGTGTCGGGTCCTCGACGATGCCCGCCGGCAGTCCGTTCGCCGCGCGCTGGGTGTTCAGCAGCGCGACCGTCTGCGCCGCCGTCGCCGCGCGCGCGCTCCCCGTGGCGAGAGCCACGACAGCGAGCGCCGTAGCCAGTACGAGGAGATGCCCGCGGATTGCACTCATCTGCGGGCCCCGAGCAACGGGAGCGCCGCCACGTGGATATCGCGGCTGACGGCGCGGATCTCGTCGGGCACGTGCGCGAGGTTGACGTTGGTTGGGCGATGTAACGTGCGGGCCAAGCATGGCAGTCGCACTCATTATCCGGGGATCAGGATGGGCTCGACCGGACCGCTGTTGAAGATCACGCGGATCTGGCTGCCGGTCGCGATCGCGGTTGCGGGCGTGGTGGCGATCGTGCTCGGGCATGGGCATACCGCGCTCGCGGGGGCTGGGGTCGTGCTGCTCGGAACCGCGGTGATCGTCTGGATGGTCAATTGGCTGTTCCGGTTGAGCCTCGAGAGCAATCGAGACCGGGAGCGGGAGGAGGAGGCCCGGGTGTACTTCGATGAGCATGGGCGGTGGCCGGATGACTGAGCTGGAACCCCGCGAGGCGTTCCGCGTGATGGGCGTGGTCAACGTCACGCCCGACTCCTTCTCCGACGGGGGCCTGTACCTCGATACCGCAGCTGCGGTCGCGCACGGCATCCTGCTCGAGCGAGAGGGTGCGTCGATCCTCGACATCGGCGGCGAGTCGACGCGACCGGGCGCCGAGCCGGTGCCGGCCGAGCAGGAGCTGCTCCGCGTACTCGGAGTGATCGAGGGGCTCGGCTCGCAAGGAGCGCGCGCGCAGCTCTCGATCGACACGTCCAAGGCCGTGGTCGCGGCCGCTGCGCTCGACGCGGGGGCCACCCTCGTCAACGACGTCACCGCGCTGCGCGGCGACCCCGAGATGGCGGGAATCGTCGCGGACCGGGCCGCGGACTGCTGCTTGATGCACATGCTCGGCAGCCCCCGGACGATGCAGGACGACCCGCAATACGACGATGTCGTGAGCGACGTCAAGGCGTTCCTCGAGGAGCGGATGGCGTTCGCGGTCGCCGCGGGGATCGACGAGCGGCGGATCCTGCTCGACCCGGGAATCGGTTTTGGCAAGACGCTCGAGCACAACCTCACGCTGCTGCGCCGCGTGGGCGAGCTCGTTGCGCTGGGGCGTCCGGTCGTGATCGGCACTTCGCGCAAATCATTCCTCGGGCGGATCACCGGGCGCGAGGTGGACGACCGTCTCGCCGGGACGATCGCGACGAACGTCCTCGCATACGAGCGGGGCGCACGCGTGTTCCGCGTTCACGATGTCGGCCCGGTCGCCGACGCCCTGCGCGTGGCTGCTGCTACGGTCAGCCGCTCATGGACGCCGACGGCCACGACGACGACGAGTTCGACGAGGTAGATGAGGACGAGGAGGAGCACGGAGGGCACTCCGAGCCCGAGGTCACGATCGAAATCAGCGGACTCTCCCTGTTCACCCATGTCGGCGTGACCGCCGCCGAGCGGGAGGTCGGCCAGCGCCTGCTGCTCGACCTGAGGCTCGAAGTCGGCGACTGCGATGCGACGGTGACCGACCGGATCGAAGATACGGTCGATTACGCGCAAGTCTGCGATACGGCCAACCTGGTCGCCCAGCAGCGCTCGTACAAGACGCTCGAGCGGCTTTGCGCGGCGATTGCCGACCGGCTGATCGAGCACTACGGCGTAGGTTCGGTGTGGGTCAAGGCGGCCAAGCCTGAGCCCCCGCTCGCGTTCCCCTTGAGTGAGGTGTCGGTCGAGGTCTGGCGGGAAGCGGAGTAGAAGGTGGCCGCCACGGAGGTTCGGTCGGGGTACCTCGGGCTCGGATCGAACGTTGGCGAGCGGCGTGAGAATCTGGAAGCTGCCGTTGCGGGGCTCGGGACGCACGGAGTTCAGGTACTCGCATCCTCCTCGGTGTACGAGACCGAACCGGTTGGGCTGGTCCTCGACCAGCCTGACTTCTTGAACGCGTGTGTGCGCGTGCAGACCGCGCACGGACCAGAGCAGCTGCTCGATGCGTGCAAGGAGGTCGAGCGGATCGTCGGCCGCGCCGCGGGTACAGCCCGGCACGCCCCGCGTGTGATCGATGTGGATCTGCTGCTGCTCGGAACGATCGAGTATTCCTCGGCCAGGCTGACGCTTCCGCACGCCGAGGTCAGCTCGCGTCGGTTCGTACTGGTGCCGCTACTCGAGCTCGATCCGGAGCTGACGCTGCCTGGCGACGGGGGTCGGCTGGCGGAGGCCTTGGCGGGCCTCGGTCCCGGGCAGGAGGTCAGGCGGGTCGGTCCGCCGCTGGCGCACTGAGCCGTCCCGCGGCGGGCCCGGGCCGCCTAGGCCGCGGCGATCGCCCCGGCCGGAAGCTCGCCGTCAACCTCCGGGAACAGCGCGCGCGCAGCCTGTCCGCACGGACGGCCCTCGATCAGCGGGCGCGCGTCAGCGAACGTAAGCATCAGCCGAACCGTCGAGAGCAGCTGGAGGTCGGCGGCATTGGGGTGCTCGCGATCGCCGATCGTGCCGTCGGCGATCCATCCGTCGATCGTGTCGAGCTGGCCGGGAAGGGCGCCCAAGTCCTTGGTCGCGATCGCGTCGCTGGTCTTGTTGACGCGTCGCCCGAGCCGCGCGATCCCCGGAGCGATCAACTTCACCGCCGGGGCCGGCAGGGGCAGTCGCGAATGCTCGCTGTAGCTGACCATCGCGTGGGGCTCACGCACGAATCCGGCCCAGATCAGCTCCCGAGCGATCGGCTGGAAGACCTCATCCCCCCAGCGCTCGGCCTCAAGGACCTGCGCGCGGCGCTCGGGATCCGACGGGAGCAGCGGCGGCTCGGGCGCGAGCTCGTCCAGGCGGCGCATGATCGCGCGGGAGCCCTGGATCTTTTCACCATCGATCCGCAGCGCCGGGACAGTGCGCTCGCCGAAGATCAGCCGTTGCATCGGGACCTGCATCGGCGGTGGCCATTCGACGACGCTGTAGTCCAGGCCCTTGATCGACAGGGCTTTCTCGACCGCGGCGCACGGATGTGACCCGTGGACGACGTATAGCTTTATGCGCATCCTGAGCGGGAGGATATGGCGCGGGCGTGGATAATGCCGCGCCATGCTCCTCGTCGTCGATGTCGGCAACACGCAGACGCACTTCGGCGTGTTCCCCCGCGGCGAGGAGACCATTTCCGAGCACTGGCGGTTTGCGACTGTCCGCGAGTCGACGAGCGACGAATTGGGCGCGGCGCTGTCGAACCTGCTTGCGCTGCGCGGACTCGGGTTCGACGAGATCAGCTCCTCGATCATCTCCTCGACCGTGCCCCAGCTCTCCGAGCAGTGGACGGCGATGGCTGGCCGCTATCTCGGGCACGAGATGCTCGTCGTCGGCCCGGCGATCCGCACGGGAATGCCGATCCGGATCGACAACCCTCGCGAGGTCGGGGCCGACCGGCTGGTCAACTCGGTCGCCGCGTACGAGCGTGTTCGGGACGCGTGCGTGGTCGTCGACTTCGGCACCGCGATCACGTATGACGCGATCTCCCGCGCGGGCGAGTATCTCGGCGGCATCATCAGCCCCGGAGCGGAGATCTCGATCGATGCGCTGTATGAGCGGGCAGCGAAGCTGCCCAAGGTCGAACTGGCCGAGCCGCGCGCGCTGATTGGCAAGTCGACGGTCGACGCGATCCGCAGTGGGATCGTCTACGGGTTCGCCGGTCAGGTCGAGGGGATCGTGCGGCGCCTGCGCGCCGAGCTCGGTCCGGCGACGCCGGTGATCGCGACCGGCGGGCTCGCCAATGCGCTGGTCCCGTTCGTACGTGAGACGATCGACGAGGTCGACGACCTCCTGACGCTGATCGGATTACGGCTGATCTGGGAACGCAACCAGCGGTGAGCGTCGTCGCCGGCGGGCAAAGCTCGCGCCGACGCCCGTCCGAGCTCCGCGCAGCCGCCAATCTGGGGGAACGTTGGCGTTCCACCGCCACCCCTCGGCGGTAAAACGCCAACGTTCGTGACCGGAGCGCCCAGCCGTCAACGAACTTTGGCGTGTTGCATCACACCCCGTAGCGCAAAACGCCAAACTAGGCCTCACCCAGCCCCGCGGGGGCACCGCGCGAGCCTTCCAAGCTGTCCGGTCCGGAGGACCGGCCTCGTACCCGACGGCACCACCGCCGAACCCGGCCAGCCCTCGTCTCTCGCATTTCGATGCGCCGTTTCTTGAGCATGTGGCGGCCACGACGGTCAGAAGCCGCCCCAGCCGACCTCACCGATGCGGCGGCGGCGCAGGCGGCGCAGGGGCGGCCCTTCGGGCGGCGCTGGGGCGGCCCTTCGGGCGGCGCAGGGCAGCCCGACCCCGGTCCTATAGCCGAATCATGACGCCGACTGGAGCGCCGGGACTGGCACGTCCGGCGTGCGGGCCGTGGTCAGGGCGAGGATCAGGAATGCCAGCCGGCGCCGGTCGCTGGGGTCGGCAGCGTGGATGTCGTCGTGGATGTTGATCAGCTGCCGGATCGCGGCGAATACGGGCGCGTCGTCGATGTCGTCCGGCACGTCGCACGCCAGCCGCGCGAGCGCCAGCATCTCGGCTCCGGCGTCGAGTCCCCGCATCGACGCGATCGTGCCGAGCAGCAGGAATTCCGACACTCGGTCCAGCAACGCGTGTGAGGCACGCTCGCGCTCGCCGATCGCGGGCCCCATCGGCGCCAGCGGCTCGCCGGCGGCGATCCGCAGCGCCTGGCCGGACGCGATCGAGCGGACCTGCTCCGTGCTGAGCCCGACCTGAAGCGCAGTGCGCAGCATGAACGAGGCTGACATGCCGGTCTGGCCGTACGGGGCATCGCTGGCGAACAGGATCTGCCCGGGCGGCACCAGCGAGAACAGCGTGTACAGGTCGGCCGGCATCCACCAGGCGGTGTCGAACAGGAGGTTCGGGTAGTCAGCGGCAACGCGCCAGATCCACGATAGGTCGCAGATCCCCGCGTGCGCGAGGATCAGGCGAGCGCCGGGGAATTCCTCGGCGAGTTCGACGGCATGCATCCCGAGCGCGGGGATGCCGCGGCCGGCGTGGATCAAGACCGGGAGCTCACGCTCGTGCGCGAGTGCGACGAGGTTGCGCACCTGCGGGTGATCGAGCGTGAACTGCTCGGCGCGGGGGTGAAACTTGATCCCGCGGGCACCGTTCGCGAGGCAGCGCTCCGCCTCGGGGACGGGGTTCTCATGCGGGTTCAATCGGCAGAACGGCACGAGCAGGCCGTCGGATCGGGCCGCGGCTTCGAGGACGAAGTCGTTGGCCGGCGGATACCCGTCCGGTTCGTGCATCGGGAACACGAACGCGCCGCGGGCGTCCGCGACCCGGAGCGTGTCGAGCAGCTGCTCGGGCGTGCTGCTCATGCCGTCGGGATCGTTCTGACCGATGTGCGTGTGCACGTCGAAGAGCTCGAGCCCCGGGACCTGATCGCGGACGATCTCAGCCCACGGTTTGATTAGCTGGCCAACGTCCACCCCCGGATTCGTACCATGAAACGAACATGACCCGAGCACTCACCGACAGCTGGACCCTCGGCGACGTCCAGATCCCCAACCGCCTCGTGCTCGCGCCGCTGGCGGGAATCGGGAATTGGTTCGTGCGGCTGCAGGCCAAGCGCTACGGCGCCGGGCTGGCGGTCTCGGAGATGGTGTCGAGCTTCGCCGTGCACTACCGCAACGAAAAGACCTGCCGGGAGCTGCTGCGAATCCACCCCGAGGAGCGGGTGGGCGGGCCGGTTTCGATTCAGCTGTTCGGCCACGATCCGGACGTGATGGCCTCAGCGGCCGAACTCGTCGCCGCGGCCGGCGCGGATTTGATCGATCTCAACATGGGCTGCCCGGTCCCGAAGGTCTGCAAGACCGGTGCCGGCGCCGCCCTGCTCGATGACCCGGCGCGGGCGGTCGCGCTCGCACGTGCCGCCGCGCGCGGCAGCGGTCTGCCGGTGACGGTGAAGCTGCGCTCGGGGTTACGCCCCGGCGACGACTGCGGGCTCGACGTAGCGCGTCGGCTGGTGTTCGACGGCGGCGTGGCGGGCATCTGCATCCATCCTCGCCATGCCTCACAGCGCCACGCGGGCAAGCCCGACTACGCGATCGCTCGTCAACTGGTGGAGGAACTGCCGGTGCCGGTGCTGATCTCCGGCGGGCTGCAGACTGCGGAGAAGGCTCGCGTCGCGTTCGAGCAAACGGGCGCCGAGGGCGTGCTGCTCGCGCGCGGGTCGCTCGGCAACCCCTGGCTGTTCGCGGAGCTGCTCGGCGTACGGTCCGGGGAACCGGACCGCGAGGAGATCCTCGCCGAGCTCGATTGGGTAATCGAGCGGGCCTGCGAGCATCTGGGCGCAGCGCGCGCGGCGCACTACCTGCGCAAGTTCTATCCGTGGTACGTCGAGCGGATCGGGGGCGGGCGCGCGCTGCAGGCGGCCGTCCAGCAGGCGCCCGGCATCGACGCAGCCCGCGCACTGCTCGCCGACGACACAGCCCCACACCGCGCCGCCGCGTAGTAGGGTGCGCGCCCGGACCCGGAGGGTTCGAAGGAGAGAGAGAACGTGCTGTTAGCGAAGACGCTTGCTTCCCTTGGGTTGCTGCTGACCCCAGCCGGTGGCTATCACGGCCATTACGTGCATGGTCATCCGGCGGCGTTCCGGGCGGGCGCCGCGGTCCAGAGCATCTCGCCCCCGCTGCGCGGGCAGGCAGCCGGTGGCGACGCCGCTGACTGCGACCACACCGGGGCGTTTACGACCGGGTCGCAGATCCCGTCACAGCGCGCGCGATGGTGGTTGCCGTCGGCAAGCGCCGCTTTGCCGTCGAGGTTCTTGACCAGGAGGGTCTGTTCGACGTCTATCAGCAGCGGATCCGGGCCAAGCTCGCCGCCGACGGCTACAAGCTCGATGGCGTCTTCATCTCCGCCAACCACGACGAGTCGGCCCCGGACAGCCTCGGCCTCGGCGGAGTCGACCAGGTGACCTCGGGCGTCAACGACTACTGGGTCAACTACATGGTCGCGCAGAGCGCCGGCGCGATTGAGCGGGCCGACCGGACGATCGTCCCCGCGACGATCCGCTACACCGAGGTGCTCGAGCCCTCGAACGTGCGTCAGTGCTGGTCCTCCTACCCGTTCGTCGACGACCAGCGGATTCCGGTGCTACAGGCCGTCGACTCGCGCGGCAGGGCGATCGTGACGCTCGCGAGCGTCTCACAGCATGCCGAGACGCTCGGGTTCAACGGCGGCACGCCTCGACATGGCCGGGCCGATCATGCAGGCGCTTCGCTCCGGCGCCTATCACTGGTCGGCGTCGAACACGCTGTGGGGAGCGCGCGCAAGCATCTGCATCCCGCTCGAGAACCAGCTGTTCTTGCTCGGCGCCTCACTCGGCGTGTTTGCGCACAAGCCGGGTTACAACCATGACTGCACGGTGGCGTCGCCGGTGGCGCCGAACGGAGCCTCCGCCGGACAGGCGCTGAAGTCGGAGGTGGCGGCGTTCAGGATCGGCGACGGCGAGTTCATCTCGATTCCGGGCGAGGTGTTCCCGTTCACGTTCCTGCGTGGTTTTCTCGGCCCGCAGGACATGCAGACGCCCGCCGATCCGTTGCCGCCGTGGCTGATCCCGCACATGCACGCGCCGTTCCGGTTCATCGACGGGCTCGGTGAGGACATGCTCGGCTACCTGTTCCCGAGCGGGAACGCGGTCGGAATCCCCAGCGCTGCGAACCTCAATCCCAGCGACACCGACCGGTTCGGATGCGGGCATTCCGACGACAGCGAGGCCACCTCCGCGCACGCCGCCGACAGCGTTGGCAGCGCTCTCGTGAGAGTGCTTGACGCGCATGAGGGGGTGGCCGAGACCGTCGTCCGCGGGCGCTATGTGCTGCCGGGCGGCGTCCTGTCTCGCGATCCGCTCGGCGGCCCCGAGCTCAAGTGCAACGTCGACACCACGTTCACGGGCGCGCGCCGGCCGGCCCGTGCGGTTCGGCTGGCCTCAGGCCGGGTTGTCGTCCCGTTGCGCTGGATGGCGCTCAGCGGGCTCCCGCAAACGCTGCCAGACCGCGACACCCGCGGCTACTTCGATGCCCGCGGCGGGCGGGTGTGGCTCGACGTGTTCTAGTCGTCGTCGCGGTGGCGTGGCTTGTGTGTCTCGCACCGCTTGCGCGCGCCGACTTCCCGTATGTGCCGTGATCTGCGGACACCCCTGGTTTCCGGGATGGACTGCTCGCGTCTGACCGCCGCCGGCGGCGGTGACTACGACCCGCTCGGCAGCTACGACGTCAACGGCGACGGCGTATTCAACGTGCTCGACTACGCATGCGATTCGCGTGTGGCAGCGGTGGTTGTTGGTGGCGCTGCGCCACGGCCTCGCGGGTTCCTTACGCCGGAGGACCTGATCCTCGCCTTCTCCGATGGGATCGACCACGACCGCAACGGATTTGCCTTCGACATCGCCGGCTGGAACTTCCTCGATGACAACAATGACCCGTTCGACGACGTCCAGTACGGGCACGGCACCGGCGAGCTGCGTGACTCCGGTGCCGAGGCGAACAACGGCGGGGATCTCGGGACCTGCCCGAACTGCATGGTGCTGCCGCTGCGCGTCGGTGAGTCGTTCGTGACCGACGCCAACCGCTTTGCGCAGGCGGCGTTGTACGCGACCGCGGATCCGCGGCGAGCAAGGCGTGGCCGAAGCTGACCGGCGACTGGGCCGCCGCGACCCCGACGCTTGGCTCGCTCGGCACGCTCGACACGGCGGCAGCAGCTCGGAAGGTCGTCGTATCCGTGACCCGCTCCGGGTCCTGTCGGTGTTTCGGGCGCCCGCGGGCGCATGCTCGCCCAGCTCCTCGCCGCGGTTTCATCACGACAACGCCAATTCCGGCGACTACTCGCGGGACGCGACTGCGCCTGGAACCCCGATGAACGGGCGTGTTGTCGGCCGGCGCCTGAGTTTCGTCGCACCGGGGGAGAACCTCATGTGTGGGATTGCGCACTCCTACCAGGTGGCGATCTCACGGCGGCCGATCACCGCCCAGAGCTTCGCCCGGGCGCGGGGCCGTCTCATTGGTGCCTGCTCGTGCTGGGTCGACCCAGCGGCTTCGGTTGCCGCAAGGGGTCACCGGATACGCTGCGATCCGCGCGATCGACGCCGCCGGGAACGTCGGCCGTCCCTTCGTTTTCAGGCTGCGCTGACGAGCTGTCTATACTCGTCCGCCCACGCAGACCGGATGCGTGTGCATTCCCGCGGCCTAGCGGGTTTTTTCTCGTCCAAAACGCTTCAAGTACAGGTCTCTACGCAATGCCCAAGGACGTCATTCTCACCCCCGACGGGCTGGCCAACCTCAAGGCCGAGCTCGAGCACCTATCCACAACGCGCCGGCGCGAGGTAGCGGCGCGGATCAAAGAGGCTCGCGAGTTCGGCGATATCTCCGAGAACGCCGAATATGACGACGCCAAGAACGAGCAGGCAATGCTCGAGGCGCGGATCGCGACGCTTGAGGAGAAGCTGCGGTCAGCGACCGTGATCGACGCCTCCGATCTGAGCACCGACGTCGTCCGGGTCGGCACGATCGTCCACGTCAAGGACGAGGCCGGCAAGTCGACGAAGTACGCGATCGTCGGCTCCGCTGAGGCGAACCCGGCTGAGGCGCGACTGTCGAATGAGTCGCCGGTCGGCAAGGCGCTGCTCGGTCACAAGCGCAACGACGAGGTCACGATCTCGACGCCGAAGGGTGAGCGCAAGCTGAAGATCACCAAGATCGACGTCGGGAAGTGAGTGCCGTTTGGCGGAGGAGCCTCTTGACGTCTTCGCCGCCCGCCGCCAGAAGCTAGAGGCGCTGCGTGCGGCGGGGGTCGAGCCGTTCCCGCACGAGTTCGCAGGCGTCGAGCCGGTGGAGGCGGTGCGCGCGGCGCATGCCTCACTGGCGGCGGGTGAGGAAACCACGGTCTCCCACCGGGTCGCCGGGCGCCTTGCCGCGCGGCGCGGTCAGGGCAAGATGGCCTTCCTCGACCTCGTCGACCGTTCCGGGCGGATCCAGCTGCAGGCGCGGGTGGACGAGCTCGGCACCGACGGCATGGAGCGGCTGCTGAGCCTCGACCTCGGCGACCTGATCGGTGTCGACGGGGTGGCGTTCTGCTCGCGGCGGGGCGAGTTGACGCTCCGCGTGAGCGCATTTGAGCTACTGGCGAAGTCGCTGCGCCCGCTGCCCGAGAAGCATCACGGGCTGACCGATGTCGAGACCCGCTTTCGCCACCGCGAGCTGGACCTGATCACCAATGCCGACGCGCGCGAGCTGTTCGCGACGCGCGCACGGGTGATCTCGGCCGTGCGGCGGTTCCTTGACACGGAGGGATTCATCGAGGTGGAAACACCGGTGCTTCAGCCCCTGTACGGGGGCGCGGCAGCCCGACCGTTCACCACCCACCACAACGCGCTGGACCGAGACCTGTACCTGCGAATCGCGACCGAGCTGTATTTGAAGCGGCTGATCGTCGGAGGCCTGGAGCGTGTGTACGAGCTCGGCAAGGACTTCCGCAACGAGGGGCTGTCGTACAAGCACAACCCCGAGTTCACGATGCTCGAGTGGTACGAGGCGTACGCCGACTATGACCTCGTCGCGTCACGCTGTGAGCGGCTGATCGCGTTCGTCGCCGCCGAAGTGGGATATGACGGTCCGGTTGATTTTTCCCCGCCGTGGCGGCGCGAGACGCTGGCTTCCGCGATCTTGACCCGGACCGGGATCGACATCCTCGCGTTTCGCGACCGCGCTGCGCTCGCGTCGGAGATGCAGTCCCGCGACCTGGCGGTGCCGCCTGATGACACCTGGCCACAGCTCGTCGATGAGCTGCTCTCAAAGCACGTCGAGCCGACCCTCGTTGAGCCGACGTTCCTGCTCGACTACCCGGTCGAGCTCTCGCCGTTTGCCAAGCGTCACCGCTCGGTCGAGGGGCTGGTCGAGCGCTTTGAGGCCTACGTCGGCGGGATGGAGATCGCCAACGCATTCACCGAGCTCAACGACCCCGACGAGCAACGCCGGCGGTTCGAGGAGCAGCGCGCGCTGGCCGGGGCCGGCGATCAGGAGGCCCAGCCGTACGACGAGGCGTTCATCCAGGCGCTCGAGTACGGGATGCCGCCGACCGGCGGGATCGGGATCGGGATCGACCGGCTCGTGATGCTCCTGACCGGCCGCAGGTCGATCCGCGAGGTCGTGCTGTTCCCGGCGATGCGGGACTAGAGCGCCTCGGGCTCGGGCTCGGGCTCGGGCCCGGCGAGGGTCAGATCCGGCGCCACACCTTGAACAGCAGGTACAGCAGCACGAGAATCACCGCGCCGACGATCTCGAGTACGTGGATCGTGATAGTGACGACTCCCACAGGCCCCACCGCTCAGCAGATTAGCTCGAAATCGTTGTTTTGCAGGTTTTGTTGGACATTTAGCACGGGGTGTAGCGTTGCCTTGGGATGTTCGAGCGGTTCACCGAGCGTGCGCGCCAGGTCGTCGTGCTGGCCCAAGAGGAGGCGCGAGCCCTCGGCCACGGCCACATCGGCACCGAGCACCTGCTGCTCGGACTGCTCCGTGAGTCCGATGGGCTCGGCGCCCAAGCGCTGAAGTCCCTCGAGCTCTCGCTGCCGGATCTGCGGGCGGACGTGATACGCCTCACGACCGCTCCCGAGCTGCCGCCCGGGGCGCCGAGTCCGTTCACTCCGCTGGCGAAGCGCGTTCTGGAGTCGGCGCTGCGCGAGGCGCTCAAACTCAGCCACAACTACATCGGCACCGAGCACTTGCTGCTCGGGCTGATGGACGTCGGCGACGGCCTTGCGGCGAGGATCCTGCTCGAGCACGGGGTCGACCAGGAGATCGTCGGCGAGCGCGTGAGCTCGATGCTGGCGGCCTCCCAAGAGCAGCGGATCCAGCGAGTCGTCAGCACAGGCGCAGGTTTTCGCTCGGCCACGATTTCAAGTTCTCGGTCCGGCCCTCTGGCGCTGGTTCCGAGCGAGGTGCTCGCGTTCCTCGTCGAGATCGCGCGTGAGATCCGGGAGCAACTCGGACGCGAACCCGACGTCGCCGACTACCTGATCGCGCTGGCGAGCGTGCCGGGGGGCTTCTACGAGCGGCTGCTCGCCGAGCTTGGGACCGACGCGGCGACGCTGGCAGAGGCGAGCGAGCGAGCACGCAACGCGACGCGGTCACCACTGGGGGATCTCACTCCCGATGCCGCCGTCCGCCAGGCGCGACCACGCCTGGGCCTCGATCCGACCCTCGACCCCGAATAGATCCGACCCTCGACCCCGAATAGCCGCTCAGGAGCCCCTCCCGCACGCTCCGAGAAACAGGTCTCACAAGAAGGCCGAGACCTGTTGGTAGACTGAGCCATGGCCCGAATACGAGACCGTTCCCCCTCATCAGTTGCCGCGTAGCTGTCGATTATGTGGGAGACCGGGATCATCGGCGTCCCTGCAGCCGATTTAGCACTTGACGGTTCTGGCAGCGTAGGGAGCTAGACCAGGAAAACACCGCGACCGACTAACAGCCCGAGTTCCCGCCCGAAAGAGAAGTACGAGACGAATCATGTTCGAGCGATTTACAGAGCGAGCCCGCCAGGTGGTCGTCTTGGCGCAAGAAGAGGCGCGAACGCTCAAGCACAACTACATCGGCACTGAGCACATCCTGCTCGGCCTCCTGCGTGAAGAGGAGGGTCTCGCAGCACGCGTGCTCGAGTCCCTCGACATCACGGTCGAGCGTGTGCGGGCACAGGTCGTGCGCATCGTCGGTTCCGGCGAGGAAGTGACCTCCGGTCAGATCCCGTTCACGCCGCGTGCGAAGAAGGTCCTGGAGCTGGCGCTGCGCGAGGCGCTCAGCCTGGGCCACAACTACATCGGCACCGAGCACATCCTGTTGGGTCTCGTTCGTGAGAACGAGGGCGTTGCAGCGCGGATCCTGCTCGACTTCGACGCAGATTCCGAGAAAATCCGCAATGAGGTGATCCGGATGCTGTCCGGGCCCGGCAGCCGCGCCCGCGGAAGCGGGACCGCCGGTGCAGCCGGAGCAGCCGGTCCGCAAGGCGAGGGCAAGAAGTCGTCGAAGCTGCTCGACCAGTTCGGTCGCAACCTGACCAAGCTGGCCGCCGAGGGCAAGCTCGACCCGGTCGTCGGTCGCGAGACCGAGATCGAGCGGATCATGCAGATCCTTTCCCGGCGCACGAAGAACAACCCAGTCTTGGTTGGCGAGCCTGGCGTCGGTAAGACTGCCGTGGTCGAGGGCCTCGCCCAGCGGATCACGAACGCCGACGTGCCCGAGCTGCTGAAGGGCAAGCAGATCTACACGCTTGACCTGGCTGCCCTGGTCGCCGGCTCGAAGTACCGCGGTGAATTCGAGGAGCGCCTGAAGAAGGTGATGAAGGAGATCACCCAGCGCGGCGACATCATCCTGTTCATCGACGAGCTCCACAACCTCGTCGGCGCCGGCGCGGCCGAGGGCGCGATCGACGCGGCCTCGATTCTCAAGCCCGCGCTTGCCCGTGGCGAGCTGCAGACGATCGGTGCGACCACGCTCGAGGAGTACCGCAAGTACCTGGAGCGCGACTCCGCGCTCGAGCGGCGCTTCCAGAAGATCGTCGTCGACCAGCCGACCACCGAGGAAACGGTCCAGATCCTCAAGGGGCTGCGCGACCGCTACGAGCAGCACCACAAGGTCAACATCACCGATGAGGCGCTCGAGGCGGCCTCGGACCTTGCCGACCGCTACATCTCAGACCGCTTCCTTCCGGACAAGGCGATCGACCTGATCGACGAGGCCGCATCACGGATGCGGATCAAGTCGATGACCTCGCCGCCTGTGTACCGCGAGCTCGAAGACGAGATCGAGGAGACCCGGCGCGCGAAGGAAGAGGCGATCGAGTCCCAGGAGTTCGAGAAGGCCGCGAACCTGCGCGACAAGGAGCGGCGGCTGACGCAGAAGAAGCGTGAGCTCGCGGACCAGTGGGAGGCCGGGGAATCGACCGACCGTCCGTCGATCGGCGAGGAAGAGATCGCTGACATCGTTTCGATGTGGACCGGCATCCCCGTGTTCAAGCTGACCGAGGCCGAGACCGCGAAGCTGATGCGGATGGAGGAAGAGCTCCACAAGCGCGTGATCGGCCAGCATCCCGCGATCGAGGTCGTCTCCAAGGCGATCCGTCGCTCGCGGGCGGGCCTCAAAGACCCGAAGCGGCCGACCGGCTCGTTCATCTTCCTCGGACCCTCAGGGGTCGGCAAGACCGAGCTTGCTCGCACCCTTGCCGAGTTCCTGTTCGGCGACGAGGACACGATGATCCGGATCGACATGTCCGAGTACATGGAGAAGCACGCAGTGTCGCGGCTCGTCGGGTCGCCTCCCGGATACATCGGCTACGACGAGGGTGGCCAGCTGACCGAGGCTGTGCGGCGCAAGCCCTACAGCGTGCTGTTGCTCGACGAGATCGAGAAGGCCCATCCGGACGTGTTCAACATCCTGCTCCAGATCTTGGAGGACGGGCGGTTGACCGACGCACAGGGCCGGACCGTCGACTTCCGTCACTGCATCGTGATCATGACCTCGAACATTGGTGCCTCGGAGATCGCGCGCAACACGCCACTCGGCTTTGCTGTCTCCGACGACGAGACCGGGATCACCTACGAGGACATGAAGAACCGGATCATGGGCGAGCTGAAGAAGGTCTTCCGGCCCGAGTTCCTGAACCGGATCGACGACGTGATCGTGTTCCACAAGCTGGCCAAGGAAGAGATCAAGGAGATCGTCGAACTGCTGCTGCGGCGGATCCGCGCGTCGATGGCCGAGCGCGAGCTCCAGCTCGAGCTGACCGAGCCGGCGAAGGAGCTGCTCGTCGACAAGGGCTGGGATCCATCGATGGGCGCCAGGCCGCTGCGGCGTGCGATCCAGCGTTACATCGAAGACCCGCTTGCGGACTTCGTCCTGCGCGCACAGGTGCCCTCGGGCTCGACGGTGATCGTCGAGCCGGCATCGCCGGACGATCCCAACGATCACGAGGTCAAGCTGTCGGTGATCGAGCCGGCGCCGAAGCCGACCCCCGTTGGCGTCGGTGCCGACGGCGGCGACGGCGGCGAGGGCGGCGACGAACCCGAGCCGGACTTGCCCGCCTCGCCCGACGCCCCTACAGAAGCCGAATAGATTCCGATCCACACACGTGCGGGCCGTCCGGCTCGCGCGTGTGCGGGCGTTCGGCGGGGTTGGTGGCTGTTGGGTTCTTGGGCGCGTCGCGCCGGGTGGTTGTGGGCGCGGTCTGCGTCGAACTTCGGGCAACGAAGAGATGGTGTGCGGAGCGCTTGCGGTCGTAGATAACAGGCGTGAGCCTCGGTCGAGATCAGCGGCCGGGAGGAGTGCCGGCTGAACGCGAAGTTCCTATCGCCATTCGATAGGAACATTGCGTTGGCTGGCCTCCGCAGGCGGCCGCTGCCAAACCACACCCTTCCTCAGCAAAAAAGACGCCTCGCGCCCCGCATCGCAATAAATCCGTCACGTGGCGCTACGACTCTGTCACGGCAAGGGGCGCGTAGGGCGATGCCGTCGGACCCGCAGCGTAGCCTAGGCCGACATGCCGAAGCCCACTTCAGTTCACGTCTGTTCCGCGTGCGGCCATGAGACTCCACGCTGGGCGGGCCAGTGCCCCGGGTGCGGCGAGTGGAACACGCTCGTCGAGGAGACCCGGCAGCAGAGCGCTGCGCGAGGTGGCCAGGTCGGGGGCCGGCGCGGGTCCGCCGGCGCGGCGCTGACACCGGTGGCGCTGAGCGATGTCGTCGCCGCTGAGCACGAACGGCTCAGCACCGGGATCGGGGAACTGGACAACGTCCTCGGCGGCGGGATCGTCCCCGGCTCGCTGGTGTTGATCGGGGGAGCGCCCGGGATCGGCAAGTCGACGCTGACGACGATGGCGCTGGCGAACCTGGTCGCCGCCGGGCGCCGCACGCTGTATGTCTCGGCCGAGGAGTCCGCGGCGCAGATCCGCCTCCGCGCTCAGCGCCTGACGAGCGGCCAGCCGATGCGGATCCCGGTGGTCGCCGAGACTGACCTGCACAGCGTGCTCGCGACGCTTGAGCGTGAGCGGCCCGAGGTCTGCGTGATCGACTCGGTTCAGACGCTGCACTGCGCCGAGCTGACGAGCGCCGCAGGCTCGGTCGGCCAGGTTCGTGAGGTGGCTGCCGAGATCATGCGCGTCGCGAAGGAGCGGCGGATCGCTGTGCTGCTCGTCGGGCACGTAACCAAGGACGGGGCGCTGGCGGGACCGCGGGTGCTTGAGCACCTCGTCGACTGCGTGCTCCAGTTCGAAGGCGAGCGCGAGCGCACGTACCGCACGGTGCGCGCGATCAAGAACCGGTTCGGATCGACGAACGAGGCCGGAGTGTTCGAGATGCACGACCACGGCCTGGTCGAGGTGATCGATGCCTCGGCCCGGTTCGTGGGCGAAGCGACTCGTGCTCCGGGAAGCGTCGTCCTGTGCGCGATGGAGGGCTCGCGTCCGCTGCTCGTCGAGGTGCAGGCGCTCGTGTCGCCCTCCGAGTTGGTCCCGCCGCGAAGGGTCGTCGCCGGCCTCGATCGCAACCGGCTGGCGCTCGTGCTCGCGATCCTTGGGCGCCACGGCGGCGTCGGCCTCGGCGCCGCCGACGTGTTCGTCAACGTCGTCGGCGGCGTCCGCGTCGACGAGCCTGGGGCCGACCTCGCCGTCGCGCTCGCGGTCGCCAGTGCGGCCAAGCGAGTGGCGCTGAGCGGAGCCGGCGGGGAGCGGCCGCTGGCGTGCTTCGGTGAGCTCGGCTTGACGGGGGAGCTACGGACGGTGGCGCACGGCGACCGGCGGATCGCCGAGGCGGAGAAGTTCGGCTTGACTCCTGTGCTAGAGCCGGACGTTCACAGCACCCTTCGATCGGCACTCAGAAGTGCCCTGCACAGCGGCGATCGCTCAGCAATGGCCGCATGATCAAGACCGGGTAAAATCGGCCTTCATGGCGTCTCGTTCCGGGGAAGAGCTCAAAGAAGAGCTCGAGTCTCGACAGGAGTCCCGGATGGTGAGGGCGCTCGAAATGGTGGCGCCCGGGACGTCGCTGCGTGAGGGCATCGACAACATCCTGCACGCGCGCACGGGTGGCCTGATCGTGATCGGCGAGGTCGACGAGCTCGCGTTCCTGTTCTCAGGCGGAGTCAAGCTCGAGCTGGACTACTCGCCGGCGTTCCTCTATCAGCTCGCAAAGATGGACGGGGCGATCGTGCTGAACGCGAACGCGACCAAGATCGTTCACGCGAACGTGCAGCTGACGCCTGATCCGACGATCCTCACATTGGAGACAGGTACCCGCCACCGGACCGCCGAACGCACTGCCAAGCAGACCGACGCGCTCGTCGTCGCGGTATCTGAGCGGCGCGAGGTCGTCTCGCTTTACGTTGACGGGATCAAGTACATCCTCGAGGACATTCCGGTCGTGCTCGCCAAGGCCAACCAGGCGCTCGCGACGCTCGACAAGTACCGCAGCCGATTGGACCAGGTCTCGACGAGGCTGACGGCGCTCGAGTTCGAGGGTGGCGCCACGCTTCACGATGTGCTGACCGTGTTGCAGCGCGCTGAGCTGGTGACGCGGATGGCGGTTGAGATCGAGCGCTACATCGTCGAGCTCGGCACCGAGGGGCGGCTGATCGAGATGCAGCTCGACGAGACGATGGTCGGCGTTTCCGCCGACAAGGCCGCGCTCGTCCACGACTACCTGGTCGAGGACAACGACGAGCATTTCGCCACGGCGTTCGATCAGCTCGTGCGCCTGCCTCATCAAGACCTCTTGGACTTCGGCCGACTTGCCGAGTTGCTCGGCTACGACCGCAAGCTGAACACCCTCGATTACCCCATCTCCCCGCGTGGCATCCGAATCCTGGGGCGCATACCACGACTGCCCAAGCTCGTAGTGCAACGGATCGTTGACGAATTTGGGGGACTCGAGGAATTGCTCGCCGCAACAGACGGCGAGCTGGAGACCGTCGACGGAGTCGGCGAGATCCGGGCGAAGGACATCCGTGAGGGCCTTCGCCGCCAGCAGGAGATCAACCTCGTTGATCGCTACCTGCAGACGTAGTGCAAAGCGCGGGGCCTCCGCCCCGCACGGCCAGGACAGAGGAGGACACCATCACAGAGCTAATGGAAGAGCAGCTGGAGGATCTTGAGGCGATCGAGCCGCTTCCTCATATCGAGTTCGAGATCGGCGACAACGTCGTGTACCCCCACCACGGCGCCGGCAAGGTGCTCCGCAAGGAACTCAAGGACATCCTCGGAGAGCAGCGCGAGTATCTGACGATCAAGATCCTGCACAACGACATGACCGTGATGGTCCCCACCGAGAACGCGGCGCTCGCCGGCCTACGGCGCGTGATCGATGAGGAGACGGTCAAGAAGGTGCTCGCCGTGCTCCAGGACGAGTGCTCGGAGATGCCCAAGAACTGGAATCGCCGGTTCAAGCACAACCGCGACAAGATCAAGACGGGCGACATCTACGAGCTGGCCGAAGTCGTACGCAACCTCGCGATCCGGGAGGCCGAGAAAGGGCTCTCGACCGGTGAGAAGCAGATGTTCACAAGAGCCAAGAAGATCCTTGCGTCCGAGTTGATGTATGCGCTCGAGATGAACGAGGAGGAGGTAGAGGCGCATCTCTACGAGCTCCTCGCAGAGTCGGGCTCGAACGTCAACGGCAAGGTGGCCGTAGCCGCGAAGTAGGTCCTCGGCTGCGACGGAGATGGCGGTCGCGTTGATCGTGGCCGCAGGCCGTGGGGAGCGCCTTGGGTCCGGCCGGCCCAAGGCACTCGTCACCGTTGCGGGCAAGCGGATGCTCGAGTGGAGCGTCGCGGCCCTGAGGCAAGTGAACGCAGTCCAGCGGATCGTCGTCGCGCTGCCGCCGGAGGCTCTTGCACAGGCGCCGGCGGACACCGTGGCGGTGGTGGGCGGCGAGACGCGTTCGGAGTCGGTGCGAGCGGCGCTGCGCGCAGCTGGCGACGGCGATCCCGTGATCGTGCACGACGCCGCGCGGCCACTGGCTGCGCCGGAGCTGTTCTGGCGTGCGCTCGTGGAGTTGGAGGATTCGTCCGCGGACGCCGTGATCGCCGGGGCGCCCGTGTCCGACACGATCAAGGAAGTCGGGACCGACGGCCGTACGGTGACGCGCACGCTTGATCGCTCCCGTCTGTGGGCCGTTCAGACGCCCCAGGTATTCCGGCGAGCGGCGCTGGAGCGAGCCCTGCTGGACGCTCCCGATGAGCTGCTCTCAGCCGCGACAGATGACGCCTGGCTGGTCGAACGCGCCGGGGGCAAGGTCCGCGTCGTCGATGGCGGGCCGCAGAACATCAAGATCACCACGATCACCGATTTGCACGTCGCCGAGTTGCTGCTGCGAGAGCGGGGAGAATGAGCGTTCAGTTCGGCCTCGGCTACGACTGTCATCGATTCCACGACAGCCGCCGCTTGATTCTCGGCGGGGTCGAGATCGCGCCCGAGGGCGGGCTGCTCGGGCACTCGGATGCGGACGTGCTGACCCACGCGATCATCGACGCGCTGCTCGGTGCCGCCGCGCTCGGAGATATCGGGCAGCACTTCCCGGACACCGACGACGCCTACCGCGACGCCAATTCCATCGTGCTGCTGCGTAGCATCGTCGCGATGCTCCGCGAGCACGGGTTCGAGGTCAGGCACGTCGACGCGACCGTCATGATCGAACTGCCAAAGCTGGCGCCCGTGCGCGACGCGATGCGGTCCTCGTTGGCCGAGGCGCTCGGGCTCGGAACCGAGCATGTGAGCATCAAGGCGACCCGCGGCGAAGGGATGGGGTTCGTCGGCCGGGAGGAGGGGGCGGCGGCGCTCGCAGTCGCGACGGTCGAACGGACGGCCGTTACATAGCTGTATCAGTTTGATACTCTTCCGTAACGATGAACGGGATCCACAATGTGCTGTGCTCCTCGGGCTGGTGGGCGCGACGAGTTGAGCACGAGCTGCTGCCGTGGGGGCTCAAGGGCTGCGACTTGGGAGACGACGTACTGGAGATCGGGCCCGGGTTCGGCGCGACCACGCGAGTGCTCTCGCGGCGATTGCCTCGTCTGACGGTGCTCGAGCTGGACGAGGGCTACTGCGAGCGGCTGCGCGCGTCGGTGGGCAATTCGGTGACCGTCGTTCAGGGCGATGCGACCGGCTTGCCGTTCGAGGACGGCCGCTTCTCGGCGGCGATCTGTTTCACGATGCTGCATCACATCCCATCCGCCGAACTGCAGGACCAGGCCTTTGCTGAGGTCGCGCGCGTACTGGCACCCCGCGGCACCTTCGCGGGAACGGACAGCCTCGGTACCGGCCGACTGTTCAAGCTGATCCACGTCGGCGACATCCTTGAGCCGATCGACCCGGATCTGTTGCCGGCGCGTCTGGAGGCGGCCGGCTTGGACGAGCCGCGGATCGGTCGTGGCGGACGCGCATTCCGCTTCAGTGCCCGCAAACCGGCGTGAGCGAGCCGCGCTCGGTCCCTCCACATATTGTCGACGCAGCGCGTCACGTGCTTGCGCAGGATGGGCTCGCGGCGGCCACCCTCGAGCGGATCTCAGCGGCCGCCGGCGTCTCGCGAATGACACTCCATCGCCGCGGGGTCTCCAAGGACGACATCCTGCGTGCGCTCGCCGAGCAGCTGGAGACCGATTATCGCGAGGCGATCTGGCCGGCGCTGGTGTCGAGCGGAACGGGCCAGGAGCGGCTGCGACACGCCCTGGAGCTGCTCTGTGGCGTGACCGAGCGCAACCTCGCGCTGCTCTCGGCGCTGTCTGCCGCCTCGCGTGACGCGATCTACCACGAGGAGGGGCCTGGCGCGCTGACGCGCAAGGTGTTTGTCGAACCGCTCGAGCGGCTGCTGCTCGATGGCGGCGCCGACGGCAGTCTCGCGGAGCTCGACGCGCAGGAGACGGCCACGGTGCTGTTCAACGTCGTAGGGCATACATACACGCACCTGCGCCTCGGACATGGTTGGAGCGCGAAGCGGACCCGGTCCGGGGTGCTGGCGCTCGTGATGGACGGCCTCGTCGCCCGCTGACAGGCGCCGTGTTCAGCCCTGGGCGGCGGTCCGCCGCGCCGCCGCGCGCTCACGCAGCTGCTCGTACTCAACCAGCCGCTTGAGCTGCTGGAGGCTACGGCGTAGGTGCCCGCGGACAGTCGGTGCGGCGAACTGCTCGGCGAGCCATCCTGACAGGCCTGAGCCGGCGACTCCGTAAGCGAGCCGCAGCTCGACGGTCGTGCGCCCGCCGGGCGCCTCGCGCAGCCGGAAGCGCCCGCGTTGGTCGATGCCCGTGACCGATGTCCAGGCGAAGTCACCCGGCCGGTCCCATTCGACGACCTCGATCAGACCGCCGACCTCGGCGGACCCGACGCGCAGCAGCATCCGGTAGCGAGCTCCGAGTCCGATCGCGGGATCGCTCACCACTTCCCAGCGCGTGACCCCGGACATGTAGCTGAGCGCACGCGTCGGGTCGGTGACGATCGACCACACCCGCTCGATTGGCGCGGACACCTGGGTCCTGGCCCCGACCCTCATCCGAGCACCGGCACCCGCCGCTCGGCGGCAAGTGCGTCGAGCGTGTCTTGCATCAGGCGGATCAGGTGGTCATACACGTCGTCGATGTCGGGGTCGGGGCCAAATTCGGCCTGCGGATCGATCGGCGGGAGCGTCTCGATCGTGATCTTCGCGGGCAGCGGAATGTGCCCGAGCATGTCGCCGACGTTCAGACCCCACGGAATCGCGAGTGAGACCGGCAGTACCTTCAGGCGGAACATCCGGTCAAGCCTGAGCACTTGCGCGAGCCGCTCACCCCGGGTCAGGAACAGCGCTGTCTCCTGACCACCGATCGAAACGACCGGCACGATCGGGACGTGCTGCTCGAGCGCGAGCCGGATGAATCCTTGACGTCCGCCGAAGTCGACCCGGTTGCGATCCCAACTCGGGCGGTGGACCTCGTAGTCGCCGCCCGGATACACCAGCAGCGCCGCGCCCGCGTCGAGTGCTTTGCGCGCGTTCTCGTGGGACGCCGCAACGGTGCCGAACTTGCGCAGGCCGCCGAGTGCGGGCATCGACAGGACGAGGTTATGAGCGAGCTGGAAGAACGGCCGCTCGACACCGAAATAGGTGTTGAACGCGAGCGTGAAGACGATCGTGTCGGGCGTCATGTTCCCGCCCGAGTGGTTGCCGACGAGCAGTACCGGGCCGGACTCCGGAATGTTCCCGAGGCCGCGGACCTCCCCTCGAAACCACAGGCTCGCCAGCAACCACATCAGCGGCAGTCGCTCGCGGATGAAGTCGGGATCGCGCTCGTCCAGGTCGGCGCGGGGAATCCGGCGCTGCGCTTGCTCGGCGAGCACCCGCAACACGCGCCCCAGCAGCGGCGGCCGTGGGGATGGGTTGGACGGTCCGCCCTCGGGGAATGTTACGTGGCCGTTACTGCCCGGTCTGCCGGCGATCCCGGTCTCCGTCATGCCTCGATGATCTCAGAAGGCGCGCATCAGGCGGCCTCGATGTCAGCGGCCCGCAGCGCAATCGGTTCAGTCCCCATGCGCTGGGCTCCTTCGAAGAACCGGATCAGCAGCTCGCTCGTTTCCCGAGGGCGCTCGACCTGGGGAACATGCCCGCAGGACTGGATTGTCAGCTGCTCGGCACGCGGCAGCCACTTCTGAACGTGGCGCCCGAACGCGGCCGGCACGAGCGCATCGTGACTGCCCCAGATGAACAGCGCCGGCGGCTGCAGCTCAGATAGCCGCGGATAGAAGCCGTTTCGCCCGAACGGCGCCTCCAAGTAGATGTTGCGAGCGGAGGCGAGGAAGGCGTAGCGGGCGCCGGCGGACTGGTAGATCCGTCGGAACTCGTCGACCATCAGGTCCCCGACGGCTGGATCGATCGCATCGCGGTCGTGGAAGATGCTCCAGAACTGCGAGGCGACCGTTGACCGGCGGATGCCGTGCGGAAGCATCCCGAACTCGGGCCGTAGCAGCCGGACGATCGGATGGAAACCGCGCTTGACCCAGGCGACCGCGGGGCACAGCAGGCCGAGGGCCCCGACTCGGTCCGGCGCCTGCAGGCCGACCTCAATCGCCACCCTGCCGCCCATCGAGTTGCCGACAATGTGAGCGCGTGAGATCTCGAGCTCGTCCATCAGCCCAACGATCACGTCCGCGAACCAGCGAGCGCTGTAGGAGCCGAGCCGGGGCTTGCTCGAGGATCCAAAGCCGGGGAGATCGGGCGCGTGCACGCGGTATCGCTCGCTCAGCGCCCCGGCGGTCTCGAACAGCGACGCGCGAGTGCCCCCGAGGCCGTGGAGCAGCAGCACATCCGCTCCGTTGCCCATCGTCAGCGTCGAGATCTGATGCCGGCCGACCGGGACGTCGTTGATCTGCAACAGCGGCGGCCGGCCGCCGACGAGCCGGAACATACCCTCGAACGCGACGGCGTGGTCGAGGTTTCCGCGGACCCCGAGCAAACGCCGCTGGAATGCCTCGACCCCAGAGAACTCGCCCCGACGCAGTTGCAGCCAGGTATCGGCGTCCGTTGAGATCGTGACGTCCGGTCTGCGCCGGCTCGCGCCCTTGCGCACGCGGGCCCCGTGGCTGGTACATCGCACCTCCCAGCAGTGCCCGAGGTCGCACAGCTTCACGTGGAAGGTCGCGTCAAAGCCGGGACTGGCTCCGAGGTAGCGGTCGGGAAGCGAGCGGAACGCCTTGTCGACCACCTCCAGCCGCTGAGCGTTGGGAAGCTGCCCGGGCACCGGCGCCACCCTACTGCTCGGCGCGGGCGGTTCGCCCGTAGGGCGCTAGGGTTGCCGGACCTTGCGGACGATTTCGCTGCACGACACTCTCACCGGAACGGTGCAAGAGCTCGCGCCGAGCGAGCCCGGCCGGGTGCGCATCTATGCCTGCGGCCCGACTGTGTACGGCCGGATCCATGTCGGCAACGCTCGCCCGTTCGTGGTGTTCTCGCTGCTGAAGCGGTTCCTGATTCACGAGGGCTATGACGTCACGTTCGTCGCCAACATCACCGACATCAACGACAAGATCTACGCCGCCGCGCAGGCCGCGGGCACCAGCAGCGAGGAACTGGCGGCCGACATGTCCGCAGCGTACCTCGCCGATACCGAGGCCCTGGGCCTCGGCCGGCCGGATCATGAGCCGCTCGCGAGCCAGACGATCGGGGAGATCATTGCGTTGATCGAGCAGCTGGTGAAGGTCGGGCATGCGTACGCTGTGCAGGGGGACGTCTATTTCTCGGTGCGTTCCTATCCTCAATACGGAGAGCTGTCTCACCGGAATATCGAGGAGATGGATCAGGGGGAGGGAGTGGAAGGGGCGCAGCGCAAGCGCGATCCGCTCGATTTTGCGCTGTGGAAGGCTCAGAAGCCCGGCGAGGACAGCGCCTGGGACTCGCCGTGGGGCCGGGGGCGGCCGGGCTGGCATATCGAGTGCTCGGCGATGGCCGAGGCGCTGTTGGGTGTCGACTTCGAGATCCACGGTGGCGGGTCGGATCTGATCTTTCCCCATCACGAGAACGAGGCCGCGCAGACGCAGGCGGCGCACGGCGTGGCGCTCGCGCGGCTGTGGGTCCACAACGGGATGGTGCGCCTTGACAAGGAGAAAATGGCCAAATCGGTCGGCAACATCTTCGTGTTGCACGAGGCGCTCGAGCGTTACGGGCGCGACGCGCTGATCGTGTACTTCTGCTCGGGCCACTACCGCCAGCCGATCGAGTTCGACAGCGAGCGCCTGCGGCAGGCCGAGCTTGGGGTGCAGCGGATCCACGAGGCGGCCCGCAGGCTCACAGCAGGTCCCTCGCCGGCGTGGTCCGGACCACTGCGCGAACGCTTCTTCGACGCGCTCGCAGCGGACTTCAACACGCCGAGTGCGCTCGCGGCGATGTTCGAGTGGATCCGGGAGGCGAACCGGGCCGGCGAGGGCGTCGGCGACGACGATCTCCGCGAGATGCTCGCCGTGCTCGCCCTGGAGAACCTGCTGGAGCGCGACGCTGCCGAGCCGCCGGCCGAAGTGCTCGCGCTCGGCGCTGCCCGCGAGCGCGCCCGCGCGGTGCGCGACTACGCCGAAGCCGACCGGATCCGCGACGCGCTGCGGGCAATGGGCTGGGAGGTCCGCGACGGCCCTGACGGGCCTGAGCTGATCCCGCTGCCGTGATCGTCTACGGCCGCAATCCCGTCCGCGAGGCGATCCGCGGCAGACGCTCGGTCCACCGCGTGTGGACGACGAAGAACGCGTCGCGCGAGCCGTGGCTATCCGGGCTGGGCGGCCGCGTCGCCCTTGCCAGCGCCGAGGAGATCGAGCAGCGCTGCGGCTCGGACGGGCACCAGGGAGTCTGCGCGGAGGTCGAGCCGTTCTCCTACGCCGGCGCCGAGGAGCTGCTGGCGGCTCCGGACGCGATGATCGTCGCGCTCGACCAGGTGCAGGATCCTCAGAACCTCGGTGCAATCTGCCGCAGCGCCGAGTGTGCCGGCGCCACCGGGGTTGTGGTCCCGGAGCGCCGGGCGGTGGAGGTCACGGCAGCTGTCTGCAAGGCCTCTGCCGGCGCTGTCGAGCACTTACCTATCGCGCGAGTCCGAAACCTCGCCGACTTCCTGGCCGAGGCCAAGGCCGCCGGCAGCTGGTGCTACGGGGCAGATCGCGCGGGCGCGGTGGCCTACGACTCGGTCGATTACGGCGGCTCGGTCGTGCTCGTGCTCGGCTCCGAGGGGCGCGGCCTGCGGCCGCGGGTCGCCTCGGCTTGTGACGTGATCGTCTCGATCCCCATCCGCAGCCGGATCGACTCGCTCAGCGTGAGCGCCGCCGCGGCGGTGCTCCTGTACGCGGCCGTTCGCAGCCGCAGCGCTGGGCCCAATCCTTGACACGGCGGCATTGCTATGTCAAGCTCGCCCCGGGAGATAAGGATCAAGTCGAGCTTTAGGCTCGGTTTGAGGAGGAGGTGCGGACCAGACAGCCGCATCCTCGGACGTCAATAGGTGCGGCGCCAGGGGAGGTGACGCGTCACGAAACTACGTGCGCTCGGCGCTGGTCGCTCTGGGCGAAGAAGGGAACGTATCGTGGCCCGACTTTCTGCTAGCCCTCAACCTCAACCTCAGGTTGAGGATGGCTACTTGATCGCCCTCGCGAAACAGGGACACGCCGATGCATATGACCGGATCGTGCGCCGTTACTACGGTTTCGTCCGGCTCAAGGCTTCGTCGTACTTCCTGGCCGGCGGCGACGCGGATGACCTGATCCAGGAAGGACTTGTCGGGCTCTACAAGGCCGTGCGGGACTATCGCACCGACCGCGAGTCCAGCTTCCGCAACTTCGCCGAACTATGCATCACCCGGCAGATCATCACGGCGGTGAAGACCGCGACCCGCAACAAGCACACGCCGCTGAACCAGTACATCTCGTTCTCGAGCTCGCCCTCCGGGGCGAGCGGCGACAGCGAGTCGACGCTTGACGAAATGCTCCCAGGGTCCTCGGTCCACGATCCGGTGAACCAGGTGATCTCCTCCGAGGAACTGCGAGCGCTCGTGGCTTGCATCTCGACGGCGCTCTCAGAGCTCGAGTCGCGGGTGCTGGCGCTGTACCTCGACGGGCACTCCTACGAGGAGGTGGGACGACGGCTCGGCTGTGATTGCAAGACCGTCGACAACGCGCTCCAGCGCGTCAAGAGAAAAGTTGGCCAGCACCTATCCGATCGCAACGTCGCCGCGTAGCTCGATCACGCAGTCGCCACCGGCGCAGGCAAGCGAACGATGAATTCGGCGCCCGCGCCCGGCGTGTTTGCGGCCAGCACCGAACCTCCCATCGTCTCGACCAGCTCCTTGACGATCGTCAGGCCGAGCCCGGACCCGACATCGGTCTCGGTGCGATAACGGTTGTGCAGGTAGAACCTCTCAAACGCGCGCGGGATGTCGTCCTCGGCGAGTCCCGGGCCGCTGTCACGGACCGTCACGACTCCTGGCGTGGCGCTGATCACGACGGTCCCGCCCGCCGGCGTTAGCCGCAGCGCATTCTCGACCAGGTTCGAGATGACCTGCACCAGGCGGCCCTCATCGCCCAGCGCCGGTGCCGGTCCAGCATCGGCGGTGGTCAGCTTGACCCCGAGCTCTCGTGCGCGAGGAAGATGTCGCTCAGTTACCTGCCCCGCGATCCGCGCGAGATCGAGCGGTTCGCTGGCGACTGAGAATCCGGCGCGGCCGAGCCGGGCCAGGTCGAGCAAGTCGGTAACAAGTCGCTCAAGCCGGCTCGACTCGGCTGCGATCACCCGGGCTCCTTCCGCGGGCGCCACGGCGCCTTCGTCAACCGCCTCGGCATATCCGCGGATCGATGTCAGCGGCGTCTTCAACTCGTGGCTGACCGACTCGAGAAACCGACGCTGGGACTCGCGGGCGCGTGCCAGCTCTCCCGACATCTCGTTGAATGCCTTGCCGAGGTTCGCGAGTTCGTCCTCACCCGCCAGCGGCACCCGTACATCGGACTCGCCGGCCGCCAGCCTCCGGGTCGCCTCGCTCAGCGACCCGATCGGCTTCGTCAGCCGCCGCGCCAGCGCGTAGGAGAGCACCAGCGCAAGCAGCGCGCCGCCAAGGCCCGCGACGATCAGACTGCCGAGAAACGGACGCCAGGCGGAGAAGGCGAGCCCCGCGGAGCGGACCAGCACGATCCGTCCACCCGCTGTTTGCCGCGCGGCGTAGATCAGCCGGACGCCCGCGACCGTCACACGCCCCTGGGAATCTCCTGTCGGGATCGAGGCGAGCACAATTCCCGCGCGGATCGGTCCGATCCGCTTCGGTCTGCCGCTCTCAACGCTGTAGACATGCTGACCCGGCGCGAGGGCGCGAGGAGCGCCACCCAAGGACGCGAGCGCGTCGGCCGAAGATTCGAGCGCCTTGAGCTGTTGGGAGGCGATCTGGCGCCGGACGAGCACCGCTCCGACTGCCACCGTCAGTGCACACGAGGCGATCGCAGCCAGCGCGAGATACCCCAGCACGCGCCGCTGAAGCGTCACTGACTCGCCTTGTAGCCGACCCCGCGGATGGTCTTGATCAGCTCGGGGTGCCCGAGTTTCTTGCGCAGCTGAGCGACGTGGACCTCGACCGTGCGTGTCTCGCCGGGCGCGAGGAACCCCCAGACGGACTCGAGCAGCTGATCGCGCCCGACCACTTGCCCGACGTGGCGCAGCAGGTACTCGAGCAGGTCGAACTCCCGCTGCGTGAGCTCGACCTCGGTCCCGTCGACTCGGACTTCCCGAGCGCCGCGCGCGAGCGTCACCGGCCCCAGCGTGCTGAGGTCCTCGGCGACGGCGCTCGGGCCCGCCCGTCTGAGCACGGCCTTGACCCGAGCGGCCAGCTCGCGTGGGGAGAACGGCTTTGAGACGTAATCATCGGCGCCGACCTCGAGGCCGGCGACGCGGTCGGGCTCCTCATCGCGCGCTGTCAGCATGATCACCGGGACGCCGCCGGCAATCCGGCGGCAGACCTCAAACCCATCGATCCCCGGCAGGCCGACATCCAGCACCACGAGCTTGATCGGGTGGCGGCGCAGTTCTGCCAGCGCGTCCTCTCCCGACCTCACCCAGAGGACCTGATAGCCGGCCCGCTGAAGGTACGTGCGAACGAGGGCGCCAATGTTCGGCTCGTCCTCGACGACCATGATCATCGCCGTCATCGGCGACATCCTAGGCGGGGCCGGGCCGGGCGGGACCGGCTTTTACACGCAGCTGACATTCCGCTGACCGGCAGCTTGCGCGGCGCTGCGACGCTTGGACGCGATCCAGGCAATCCAGATAACCGGAGGTCTCAGGCAATGTCATTTGTGCGTAAGCACGTCAAGCTGATCGCCGTCGCAGCGAGCTGCACGGCGATCGGAGCCGCGGCCAGCGTGATCGCGAGCGCTGGTGCAGCGAGCACATCCACGACCACCAGCGCCCAGAGTGCGAAGGTCGCGCACCCGCGGCTGGCCGTGCGCCGCGCGATCCGAGGTTCGGTCCACGGAGATCTCGTGGTCCCGACCAAGAACGGCTTCGCGAGCGTGACGTTCGACCGCGGCTTCGCCGAGTCCGTCAGCGGACAGCAGTTGACGCTGAAGGAAGGGACGAAGACCGCGACCTACAAGTCGATCACGCTGACGATCCCGTCAGATGCGCTCGTGCGCGACAACCGCCAAGCGGCGAACCTGAGTGACATCAAGTCCGGCCAGCACGTGCTCGTCTTCAAGGGGCCGAACCGGATGGTGGTTCTCGCGCGTGACGTGAAATAGCCGACTAGCGGCGCGGCCGCTAGTCGGCTCGGTCGGCGAGCACCACGCGTGTGTAGAGCTCGGGTCTGCGATCGGCGAGCACGTCGTTGTGCTCGCCGACACGCTTGTCTCGCGCCTGCGCAAGCTCGCAGCGCGCCAGCAGCGTCACGACCTCCTCCGCGCGCGCCGGGCCGGCGATCGCGAAACCGTCCGGGTTGACGACGACGCTCCCGCCGATCCAATCGACGCCGCGCTCGCGTCCGGCACGGTCACAGGCGGCGATGAAGATGCGGTTGACCGAGGCCATCGCCTGCACGCGCACGATCTCGGACGGGCGCTCGCCGGGCGGGTACGAGGTCAGTGGCCAGTTGACAGGGGCGCACAGCAGCTCTGCTCCCGCGAGCGCGGCAAGCCTGACCCACTCGGGAAATTCGAGGTCGTAGCAGACCATCAGCCCGATCCGTCCATGCTCGGTGTCGATCACCGGCGGCGGGTCGGTGCCGGCGATGAAGCTCTCGCCCTCGCGATCCCACAGGTGCGCCTTGCGATAGGCCGCCCGGAGCCCCGAAGCGTCGATCAGCACGGCGGTGTTTCGCAGCTCCCCGCCGGCGTCACGCTCACAGACCCCGCCCACGATCACCAGGCGATGGCGCCGCGCGAGCTCATGCCAAACGCTGACAGTCGGGCCGTCGAGCGGCTCGGCGAGCGCCCGTGCCTCCCGCGCATCATTGAACACATACCCACTGACGGCAAGCTCCGGCAGGACGACGATCTGAGCGCCGCTCGCCGCGGCCGCGGTGATCGCGGCTTGTGTCGCCGCGCGGTTTGCGTCGAGACAGCCGATTCGCGGTGCGAGCTGGCAGCAGGCCAGCACCACGCTGGTCATCGACGGCCTCTGCGGCTGCAACGTCATCGCCGCGAGCGTAGCCAGTCGGGGTCTGCGCGCGCTTCAGGCCGCGATCGGGCCGAGCACCGGCTCACGCCCGTAGGTGCTGAACGCGCGGAACCGCGAGAACTCTCGGTGGCTGGGACCATGGAAGTCGGCGGATCCGGTGCTTAGCAACCCGAGCTCGGCGCAGCGGTCGGCCAGCAACTCGGCCTGCTCCCGGCTGTGAGTGGCGTAGAAGCACTCAACGCCGTCGATCCCGGCGCCCCGGAAGCGGTCGATCGTCGCCAGCACCTCCGCTGCAGCCGCGACATCCCAGAACGGGTGCGCCCAGACTGCGACCCCGCCGGCGTCGTGGATCGCCGCGATCGCCTGCGCAACCGACGGGCCACGCCGCGGGCGGAACGCCGGGCGACCCTCGATCAGATACCCCTTGAGGAACGCCGATGGGTCCAGGCGACCTTCGCTCGCCAACCGGTCATGGTTCGCCGCCCGGCTGACGACCGCCGCCGCGAGGTGGGGGCGGCCGACAGACTTGCCCTCGCTGACGCGATCTCGCAGGGCGTCGTCGTCGAGCTCGAATCCGAGCTGCCTGATCGCGGCAGCCATCGCGTCCGCTCGCGCCTCTCGATCCGCGCGGTAGCCCTCGAGATGCCGCAGCAGTCCGGGGTCGCGCTCGTCGATCACGTACCCGAGGATGTGGAGATCGCGTTCGTCGGAGTCGATCGCCGTGATCTCGACCCCGCTCACCAATCGCAGCCCGAGCCGCGCCGCCGCATCGGCGGCTTCCCGCACACCGTCGACCGTGTCATGGTCGGTCAGCGACAGCAGCTCCACGCCCGCAGCGGCAGCCGCGGCCACGACCTCGCGCGGCGACAGCGCTCCGTCGGAGTGCTGCGAGTGGCTCTGGAGGTCGAACGTGGGGGGCTCGCCGGGCAAGCGCGGAGCCTAATCAGTCCCGGCCTGCGCTGCGGCGATCAGGTTGCGCGTCGAACGGGCGGATAACGCTAGTGGTGGGCTGCCGCTGCGAATGCGGCGCTCTCCGTCTTGACGATGTCGATCAGATTGCCCAGAGCAATGTTGGCATCAAGCAGGTGAAGGCCCCAGGTCGGATCCGGGCTTGGCTTTGCCACCTGCGCGCCTTGCAGCGCGGTGATCTCGAGCACGCTTGCGCCGCCCGCAATCGAGCATTGCGCGCTGTAGGAGCCTGGCTCCGTCGACCACACGGTGCTCGGCGTCGGCTGCGTGATTCCGAGCAGCTGGATGCCGGCCGAGATCGTCGATCCGGGGGCGAACGGCTGGCTCGGGAAGATGGGATTGACAACCCCCGCGCCTCCGCTGAGAGCGGCCGGGTTTGCGCACAGCACCTGATCGCCAGCGATCGTCGTGCGCCCGAAAATGGCATTTGCAGGCGGCGTCTGATCGAACGTCGAGAACGCGATCACGCATCCGAGCTGGCTGCTGCTGCGGCACGCCGGAACATGCTTGAAGTCGCCACCGATGCCGGTTCCCCGCTTGACCAGCACGTTGCCTCCGAGCAGGATCGCCGAGATCAGCCGCTTGCGCACGGCGGCGTTGGCGTCGACGTCCTTGGCGATCAGGGTCCGGAGCACGAACGGCCCGTTACTCCCAATATCGCCGCGGATCGATCTGGAGGTTCGCGTTGATCGTCTTCTGGTCGCTGACGGTGGGGTAGACGTAGAAGCAGTCGATTGGCGGGTTCTTCATCTGCTTCAGGTGTTGCACACCGCGCTGCGCGAGCGTCGGCGAGTACACGGTCGTGGAAAGAGCAGGCGTGCATGGGTCCGGGAGCTGACCAGGCCGACACAGCCAGACCGTCTTCGCACTCGCGCTCTCGGCCGAGGTGAGGCACATGGTAGCGATGGCCGCGCAGGCCAGCGTGGTGATTAGACGCAGCACTCTCATACCCGATGCACCGCAGCGAGCAGCGCAGCGTAGGAGCGTACCAGCGCTGCCCGTTCCTCCTCGACCAACGGGCTTGCGGGGTCACGGCCGCTCTCCACCCACTCGTCGGAATGGCGCATCGCGAGCGCCCGCTGCTCGGCGGCTAGGCGGACATCGCCCGCGGCCACTCCGTACACGTACGAGTACAGGGCAGCGAGCGCGTCGATCAACTCGGCGTCGTCGCCGCCGGCTGTTCGGTGCTGATGCTCCCGGTGGACGCGCCACCACTCGACCTCGAGCCGCGCGGCGGTCACCGGGTCGAACGACTCGTGATGCGTGCGGGCGACCAGCCGGTAGAAGCGCTCCATCGCCCGGCGAGCACCATCGGGATCATTGTCGGGAAACGGAGCCCAGAGTTGGTTGGCGCGCAGAACGAGCCACGCACCGCGGACGGTAGCGGGCCATCCCAATCCGAACGTATGCCGTGTCAGTCCGAGCGCCGCGCGCAGGAACGTGAGCCATTGGCGCCGGTAGTAAGCGATCCACGCCGCGCACTCGAGGTTGCCCACGCGCCGCGGATCGAAGGACCGATGCGGCTTGATGTCGCGTCCGAGCCGCGGCATTGCCCTCCAGGTTTGATCGCTGCGCACCATGCCGAGCAGAACCTAACCGACTGCCGGCTGAACGCAAAGTTCCTTTCGTTATTCGATAGGAACTTTGCGTTGGGGTGTCTCGACGGCTGAGGCTTGCGCTACAACGCGATCGTCAGCGGAGCTTCGAGCAGCGCTTTGATCTCGGCGAGGAAGCGAGCTGCGTCCGCGCCGTAGAGGATGCGGTGGTCGCAGCTCAAGGTCAGTGTCATCAATGTTCGGTCGACGATCTCGCCGTCGACGCGGTGCAGCGTCTCGCGCAGTGCTCCGACTCCGAGGATGGCAGCTTGCGGTGGGCTGATGACCGGCATGATCGCTGTCATCCCGAACATACCCAGGTTCGAGACCGTGAACGTGCCCCAACTCAGCTCGGCGGGTGACACCTCACCCGCTCGCACGCGCGCGGCAAGTCTGCGGGTCTCCGCCGCGATCTGGCCGAGTGACTTCGCGTCCGCTTCCACGACCGTCGGCACGACGAGTGCGTCCTCAGAGGCGACCGCGAACCCAACGTTGATCTGATCGTGCAACTCGAACCCATCCTCGAGGAATGAGCCGTTGGCGCGTGGATGGCGTCTCAGCGCCAGCGCGCACGCCTTGATCACGAAGTCGTTCAGCGACGGCGCCGGAGCTTCGGCGGCGAGCGCCTTCAGACGCGTGCGCAGCGCCAGGGCCTCGTCCATCGCGACCTCGGTCTGCACCTGGAAGTGCGGAATTGTCGCTTTGGCCTCAGCCATTCTCCGGGCGATCGTCCGCTGCAGGCGTGATAGCTCCACCAGCCGCGAGTCGCCCGGACCGACGACCGGCGCAGGCTCGAGTTGCGAGGGCACGGATGCCGGCTTCGCGAGCCGCTGCCGCGGCACCTGTGCAATGCCCGCGCTCGCGGCCACGTCCGCCCGGGTGATCCGCCCGTGGGGGCCGCTCCCGACAACATCACCAAGGTCGATGCCGTGCTCGAACGCAAGCCTCTTCGCGACAGGCGTGGCCGGCGCGCGCGGCGTTGCGCGACCGTTGGCAGCGGTCAGCGGCCGACGAGCTCCCGACGCGAGCGATCACGGTCCCGACCGGGACGCTTTGCCCTTCTCGCACCACGATCTCGAGCACACCGTCGGCCTCGGACTCATGGGTCATCGTCGCTTTGTCGGTCTCGATCTCGACCAGCTCATCGCCCGCCGCGACGGAATCTCCATTCGCCTTGAGCCATTTGAGGATCGTGCCGTCCTCCATCGAATCGGACAGCCTCGGCATCACGATCTCGCTCACAGCGTGGCCCCCTCGAGCAGGTCGACGGCAGCGCCGACGATCGTTTCGGCATCGATCCCGAAATGCCGGTACAGGTCACCGACGTCCCCGGACTGACCGAAATCGCTGACCCCGAGGCACGCGATCGGTGCACATCGGATCGCGGACAGAAAGCTCAGCGTGTGCGGATGCCCGTCGAGCACGCTGACGATCGGCGCGCGGCGATCGGCCGGGAACAGCTGCTCGAGGATGCCGTAACCCCCGTCGGCCAGTCCCTGCCTTGCCTGCAGCGCCCTGAAGACGAGGTCCGCTGATGTGAGGCAGACGACGTCGCACGGGACGCCCGCTTGCTCCAGCTCGTCGCCTGCGGCGATCGCCTCGGGCACCATCGCACCAACCGCCACCACCGTGACCGACGGCACCGACGGCGCCGCGCGCAACAGATAGCCGCCCGCCAAGGCCTGGCGGCGGCGCGCATCGCGCTCAATCGGATCCTCTGGTACGGCGGCGAGCGCCTGGTCGATCGGGCGCGTTGTCAGCCGGAAGTACGAGGAGCTGCCATCGGGCCGGCCGAGACGCGACAGCGCGTAGAGCAGCGTCCACTCCAAGTCCTGACCGAACGCCGGCTCCCAGGCGATGCAGCGCGGCTGCTCAAGTCCGACCGATGGCGTGATCACGGACTGGTGAGCGCCGCCCTCGGGCGCCAAGGTCACGCCGGAGGGAGTCCCGACAAGGATCGACTGCGCGCCGGCGTACATCCCGAACGACCATGGCTCCAGCGCGCGGTTGACAAATGGGTCATACAGCGTGCCGATTGCCAGCAACGGCTGACCATCGCGCGACCACGTCAGACCGAGCTCTGACAGCAGGCCGACGAGGTTTCCCTCCGCGATCCCAAGCTCGATGTGCCGGCCGTGTTCCGATTCGCGCCAGCACGAGCGTGTCGGTGTCATCGGCAAACCAGTCGATCCGCTCGCCGAGGCGCCAGACGCCCGCGCGGTTGATCCAGCCGCCGAGGTTGGTCGAGGACGCGACGTCCGGACTGACGGTTACCACGCGGTCAGCGACCCCCGGCGCCCCGTGGGCGAGGTCGACGAAGAAGCGTCCGAATGCCTGCTGTGTGGACTCGATGGCGGAGTGGCTGCGCCCGAGGGCCGGGGGGTACACCCGGGGGAGCGGTCAGCGACATATCAGGCCGCCGTAACCGCGCCGCGGCCACCCGGCAAAGCTCGGCCTCAGGGAGTCCGGCCCGAGCGGCGCCCACGGATCACGAGGATCGGCGCCGAGCTCCGCCGCGAGCTGCTCCCACTGCTGCGGGCTCAGCAACGCCGAGTGGTTCCCCGGATGCCCTTCGGTCGCCAGCCGCCACGCCTTGATCGTGTACGCGAACACGACTGACGGGCGATCGGTCACCCGATCGGCCTGCTCGAACGCCGCCAGCAGCTCGGAAATGTCATGGCCACCCAAGTCGCGGACCGCACGCAACAGCTCCTCGTCATCGAGTCCGCCGACAAGCCCACGCACCTCCTTCGCGCCACGCCCGGCCCCTGGCAGGCGCTCGCGCACGTCAGTGGCATCGGAGCGCAGCAGCCGCTGATACTCCTCGTTGGGCATCTCGTCGATTCTTCGTCGCAGCGCCTGGCCGCCGTCGCGTCCGAACAGCTCTCCGAGCCAGCGGCCGTACTTCACCGTCACGGCGTGCCAGCCGGCCCCTTCGAACATCGCGACCAGCCGGCTGGCCGCGATCTCGGGGACGATCCGGTCGAGCGACTGGCGATTGAGATCGACGACCCAGAGCACCTCGCCGAGCTGACCGACGACCGGATCGACGATCGCTTCCCAGCACGCACCTTCGTCCAGCTCGGCATCCCCGAGCAGCGCGATCTGGCGCCCGCCCTGGGGCACGTCGAAGTGTCCGGCCACGTAGCGGTGAGCGAGCGCGCTCCAAATCGGGGCTGTTGCCCCGATCCCGACTGATCCCGTCGAGAAGTCCACGGGGACCGGATCCTTGGACCTGCTCGGGTAGCTCTGAAGCCCTCCGAAAGCGCGCAGTTCGGTCAGGTAGCGGCGGTCCAGCAAGCCCAGCAGGTACTCGATCGCGTGCAGCACCGGCGACGCGTGCGGCTTCACCGAGACCCGATCCGGGGCGCGCAGATGCTCGAACCAGAGCGCCGTCATGATCGAGACCATCGACGCCGAGGAAGCCTGATGGCCTCCCACTTTCACTCCGGAGCTCGTCTCGCGGAGCTTATTCGCGTGGTGGACGATCGAGGTCGCAAGCCACAGGACGCGGTCCTGCACCGCCTCCAGCGTCTGGAGCGCCGCGTCGGTGCTCTCGGTAGGCACCATTCGAGCATTTTCGCGGTCCGCAGCTGCCCAATCCAGAGATAGGTGTGAATACCCAGCCAAAGGCGGAGGAAATTTGCGTCAAGACGGCTCGCAGCGATAGATTCTTGATGTGGGCCGCAGCCAGATTGACGCCGTCGACGAACGGATTCTCGAACTGCTTGTCGAGGACGCGCGCCGGTCGGCCACCGAGATCGGCCGGATCGTCAACCTCTCCCCGGCCGCCACCAAGCGCCGGATCGACCGCCTCGAGGACAGCGGCTATGTGCGCGGCTACACGGCAATCCTCGACCACAGCATGCTCGGCGGTCACCTCGAGGCGTTCTCCGAGTTCCGATTCGCTCCGGGCACCCAGGTCGACGACATCGACTCGATCGTCGCCGACCTGCCCGAGCTGGTCGAGACCTTCACGCTTGCCGGCGACCCCGACGCCCTCGTCCGTCTCCGAGTCAGGGACGTGGAGCACCTCAAGCGTGTGCTCGACCGAATCCGCCGCAGCAAGCGTGGCAGCGCGAAGATCATCAACACCAAGACGTTGATCGTGCTCGGCAGCAGGACCGGCCCCGCAGGCACCCGGGGCTGAGCTCATGCGCTCGCTCGATTCCTCGACCTCGCCAGCCGATATCTCGAAAGCCGTCATCGCGAGCCTCGACGGCTGCCAAAACGCGCGGCTGCGGGAACTGATGCGCGCGCTGGTCTGCCATCTTCACGCCTTTGCGGCCGAGGTCGGGCTGACCCAGGAGGAGTGGGCGCAGGCAATCCGCGTGCTCACCGAGACGGGCCAGATCACCGATGCTCGCCGCCAGGAATTCATCCTGTGGTCTGACGCGCTCGGGCTCTCGATGCTCGTGGACGCACTCGAACACCGACTCCCGCCTGGTGCTACCGAGTCAACGGTCCTCGGACCGTTTTACGTGCCGGATGCACCACTGCGCGAGTACGGCGCCGGCATCGCCGCAGAAGCGGCGGGTGTGCCGGCATGGGTGCACGGTCGCGTGCTCGACGCCGGCGGCCAGCCGATCGCCGGTGCAGAGCTCGACGTCTGGCAGAACGGCGACGACCGGCTCTACGCCGTCCAGCGGCCCGAAGCAGCTGATGATCACCTGCGCGGGCGATTCACCGCTCGTCAGGACGGGACCTACGCGTTCCTCGCGGTCCGGCCGGTTCCGTACCCGATCCCGTACGACGGCCCGGTCGGAAAGATGCTCGCAGCGACCGGGCGCCATCCGTGGCGTCCCGCTCACATCCACATGATCGTGCGCGCGCCCGGCTACCAAACGCTGACCACGCACATCTTCGATCAGGACAGCGACTACCTCGACTCCGACGCCGTGTTCGCGGTCAAGCCATCGCTGCTGCGCGCGTTCGTCGAGCGCTCAGCCGACGACCCCGAGCGGCCGCCCGGGGTCGACTGTGACTGGGTGTCGGTGCACAACGACATCGCTCTGGCACCGCGCGAGAACTGACCGGCTGGCGGCTGCCGTCACCGGTCCCCGGCGGTGGCGTTTTGACGTGTAGAGCTCACGGAGTTTGCCGCCGCTGCTCGTCGGCCACCAGTTCGCGTTCGCGCACCGGCTCGTCGCCCACCGGCTGATCGCCGGCCGGCTCCTCGCCGGTCAGCTCGCCGTCGGCGAGACCCTGCTCGTGGAGCGCGGCATGCTCATGTTGCAGCTGCTCATCCGCGCGTGCACGCCGGGCCTCCTGCTCGGCGATCCGTGCGCGCTGTTCGGCTTCTCTGGCGCGGGCAGCGCTTTCATCCGCCTCGCGACGGTGCGCCGCGGCAGCGTCGCGGCGGCGCGCCGCCAATTCACGCTCACGTGCGCGGACCAGCCGGCGCTGGCGCGCGCGCGGAAACAGCACTCCAAGAGCGATCACGACCAGGATCGCGACAACGACGATCACGATGACTACTGCGGTTGACATCCAATCCCTCCTCGGGGTTGTTCGGGCTCAGGCGGCAATCGCCTAAGCGCCGCGAGATCACGCCGGATCCCTGCCCGTCCTGTGCGTCGCGGGATCCGATTCTCGACTCGATGGGAGCTACCCGTACCTGAGCATTCCGCACGGGGCTGGACGGATGTTCGAGCCTGCCGCGGGGTCCCGTCGCGGTCGTTTCGGCCAACGCGTGCGTGCAAATCCGGTAGCGTCACTGACGTGCCCTCCGGATGGCCTGCCGCTTCATACGAGGCCTGGAGTGAAACGTGCGACACGCTCCACGCGTACACGCAGGTGCTCGGCAAGTTGGCGGTGAAGCTCGCCCCGCCCGAGCCCCAACTTCAGCATGCAGCACTGCGGCTCACGGCCCGCGGATGGGAGACCGCGCCGCTCCCCGCGCCAGACGGCTCAGGTGCACTGGTGGTGACGCTTGACCTGCGCGCGCACGAGGCCGTCGCGGAGCACAACAACGGTTCCGCGCACCGGATCGCTTTGACCGATGGGCGCGCGGTCGGCGACTTCACGCGCGAGTTGATCGACGCGGTCGGGCGTCTCGGCGGTGCGGTCGAGATCGATCCGACGCCGCAGGAGGTTCCGTGGCGCGCCCCGCTGGACCAGGACACCGAGCACCACCACTACAACCGCGATCAGGTCGCCTCGTACTTCCGCGCTGCGACGCAAGCCGCGCTTGCGCTCGCCGCGTTCCGCGCCCCGTACCGCGGTCGCTCCACGCCGGTCAACGCATGGTGGGGATCCTTCGACCTCGCGGTGAGCCTGTTCTCAGGGCTGCCGGCGGACCCGCCGTCGGATGACTTCATCATGCGCAACGCGATGAATGTGCAGGAGGTCGCGGTCGGCTGGTGGCCCGGCGACGCACGGTACGGGAAGGCCGCCTTCTACGCCTACGCGCATCCAGCTCCGGCGGGCTTCGAAGCGGCGACGCTCGAGCCGCCGGCCGCTCGCTGGGACGGCGCCCTCGGCGAGTACGTCCTCGATTGGGACGATGCTCGCGCGAGCGCCGATCCGCGCGCGACGGCATTGTCGTTTGCCCGTTCGGCGTTCAGGCATGCCTGCGTCGTCTGCGAATGGGACCAAGCGCTCGCCGTGAGCGCCGAAGGGGTGCCGCCGCCCTTGAAATAGGATCAGGTCGTGAGGATCGACCTGACGGCCCTGCGGCTGCCGATCGTCCAGGCGCCGCTGGCGGGTGGACCGTCGACCACGCGGCTGGCAGCCGCAGTTTCGGAGGCCGGAGCGTTTGGCTTCCTCGCCGCCGGCTACAAGTCGACCGACGCAGTTCGGGCGGACATTCGCGAGCTGCGGTCGCTGACCCAGGCACCCTTCGGCGTCAACGTGTTCGCGTCGCCGGCGCCGACATCCGATGGAGATGCCGTCGAACGCTATGCGACGCGGCTGGCTGCCGACGCGGATCGCTACGGCGTCACTCTCGGCGAACCCCGCCACGATGACGATGCGCTGCAGCAGAAGCTCGAGCTGGCTGCCGCGGAGGCCGTCGGGGTTGTCTCGTTCACGTTCGGCTGCCCACCGTCCGACGTGGTGCAGCGCCTGCACGGCGCCGGCTGCGATGTGTGGGTGACGGTGACGAGCCCTGATGAGGCGCTTGAGGCGCAGGCCGTCGGCGCCGACGCCCTCGTCGTCCAGGGGTTCGAGGCCGGTGGGCACCGGGGCTATTTCATCGACGGCCCGGAGGCGCAGGACTTTGGATTGCTCACGCTCCTGCGGCTCGTCGCCGGCCACGTTCAGCTTCCGCTGGTCGGCGCCGGCGGCATCGCCGACGGCGCGTCGGTTGCCGCGGTCCTGTGTGCCGGCGCGATCGCTGCACAGATCGGCAGCGCCCTGATGCTGGCGGCTGAGGCGGGGACCTCAGCGGCTCATCGCACGGCGCTGCGCGCCGGTGGCCGGACCGAGCTGACGCGGGCCTTCAGCGGCCGGCAGGCGCGCGGCATCGTCAACCGCTTCATGCGTGAGCACGGCGACGACGCGCCGGTCGCCTACCCGGACGTCCACCACCTGACCACCCCACTGCGCGCCGCCGCGCGAACGGCCGAGGATCCCGAGGCGATCAATCTCTGGGCCGGCCAAGCGCACTCACTAGCGGTGCAGGCGCCGGCCGGTGAGATTGTCGTGCGGCTGGCAGCGCAGGCGCGGCGGACGCTGGAAGCTGTGAACGGGCGAATATCCCAGTCCGGGGGCTGAGCCCGATGGTGCCGGCAGCGCCGGTGCGCCGGTGCGCCGTTGCTCCGTTGCTATTGAGCTTCGCCGACCATCAGGTGGTTTCCGTCGTGGTCGCGGAAGAAGAACAGCAGTGGCACCGTCCCATCGCCGCCCATCAGCTCCGCGTCCACGTCGACACCGTTTGCCGTCAGCTCGGCGTGATCTGCGCGCGGGTCAGTCGACTCCAGCGCGACCCCGGTCATGCGGCCCGCCTGGTACTCGCCGCGCGGCGGCACCAGAGCGATCGAGGTTCCGCCACCGCTCGGCGCGACCTCGACCCAGCGATCGCCATCACCGAAGGGAACGTCCGCGACCAGCGAGAACCCGAGCTTGCCGGTGTAGAACGCGATTGCCGCGTCTTGATCGCCCACCGGCACCATTACCCGTCCTACCTTCGTTATCTGCGGCATTGTGCGTCCTTTCCGATGGGGGTCAGTCCCTACGACCACCGTACAGCGGTGAACTCATCGCCAGGGGGAGCGATCTGACGGGGCGGTGCCGCTTCGGCCAGGCGCCGATTTGACCCCGACACCGATTGCGCGGACAATCGGTCGGTGGATACGAGGTCGTGGAAGATCTCGGGCAGCTACCTAGAGGCGTGCAATTGCGAGGCGATCTGCCCCTGTCGCCGGGTTGGCGGGAGATCAGGCGGACGCTCAACGTACGGTGAGTGCCTCGGGGCACTCTCGTGGCTGATCAAGGAGGGGCAGGCGGGCGGTATCGATCTGGCGGCGATGCGAGTGGTGCTGGCGACCCGCTACCACGACGACGAGCCAGGGTCGCCGTGGACCTTCGTCCTGTTCGTCGACGCCGCCGGCGACGAGCGCCAGCGCCAAGCGATCGCCGACATCTTCACCGGTCGGCTTGGCGGCACGCCGGCGAAGCAGTTCCCCTGGGTCTTCAAGGCCGCGGATCTGCTTGCGGTGGAGGCGGTCGAGATCCAGATCGACCACACGCCGGGCCGGGGCTGGTTCAGGGCGGGAGGGAACGTTGCCGTTAGGATGCGCGGGTATGTCTCAGACCAGGAGCCGGTTACCTGCGTGATCCCTGGGCACGACCGACAAGGTCTCGAGCTATTCAGCGACTCGATCGAGGTCGATGCCGGCCGCTTGGCATTCTCGGTTCAAGGTCGCTGCGCCTACGAGTCGACGTTTGAGTACTCATCTGAGAATGGCATCGGTTCCTGAGATCCGCCCGGGCGCTAGCGAGCTGGCGGCGGCGTATGCGGCTGTACGTTCGCGGTCGGGGCTCGTCATCGCGGTGCTGGCGTTGACGGCGGTCGCGTGGTGGTCGACGGCTGATCGGATGGCTGGAATGGACGCCGGGCCGGGGACCGATCTCGGCACGTTCGGCTGGTTCCTGGGGGTGTGGGTGGTGATGATGGCGGCGATGATGCTGCCGTCACTGACGCCGACGCTGGCGCTCTACACGGACATGACACGCGGTCGCGGGGTCAGTCGTCCGTTGCTGTTCGCCGGCGGCTACCTGGTGATCTGGGGCCTGGCGGGCGTAGTCGCCTATGGCCTCTTCCAGCTCGGCAGCGAGCTATTCGGCGGGCAGCTGGCCTGGCATCGCGGCGGCCGCTGGCTGGCATCCGCCGTCCTCGTCCTCGCTGCGGTGTATCAGCTGATGCCGCTGAAAGACACCTGTCTCTCGAAGTGCAGAAGCCCCGTCGGGTTCCTGCTCGGAAGCTGGGACGACGGGCGGCTCGGTGCCATGAAAATGGGCTCGGTGCACGCGGGCTGGTGTGTGGGCTGTTGTTGGGCTCTGATGGCAGCACTGTTCGCCCTCGGAGTCATGAGCCTGACGTGGATGGCGGTTGTTGCTGCGTTGATCGTTCTGGAGAAGACGATCCCGTGGCGCCGGCCGGCGATCTGGGCCACCGCGGTCGTGTTGCTGGCGCTGGCGATTGCCGTTCTCACCGTCCCGGAGTCCGTGCCCGGATTGGTCATCCCAGGCGGATCACACGGAACCCCAGGCGCGATGCACGCGATGAGTGCCCTGGACACCGTCAGGTCCTGAGCGCGGCCCGCCGTCACTCCGGGCGCTCGTTCGGGAGGGTGGCCGCGTTAGCGAAAAATACGGTGGGTTTCCCGACCACCCCTCGACCCAACAGCGGTCAGGCGGCGCTGCTCAACCTCGTCACGCAACCGCTGCACGAGGATCTGATCGCTCGCGGGCGGCAGACGGGCGACGAGGTGTCCTACACTCCGAACATCAACGGCACGATGATCGCGCAGAGCGTCGAGGTGGCATCGAGAACCCCCGCTGTGGCTGACGCCCTGCGGCGCTGGTCGGAGTGTGGGATTTCCGTTGAGAAACCGTGGTAAGTACCGTTGTCACGGCGACCCGAGGGGAGGATCTTGGAGGTCTCCGGATGACCGGGGGAGGACTACATACTCGGTGCCGAGCGTCGTCAAAGCGGCTCTTACGCACGATGATTGCGACTGCTCAGATGACAGGGCTGGCCCTCTGTCTGGCCTCTCACCGGCCACGAAAACCCTATTGCCCCGACCGCAGTCGAAGGAGGTGAGCGGTGTCTAGCCGTACCTCGTATTTGCATGGAACATCGTCGATTCCGTTGATCGGAGAGACGATCGGCGCGAACTTCGATCGAATCGTTGCGTGTTATCCGGATCGGGACGCGTTGGTCGTTGGCCATCAGGATGTGCGCTGGACGTACGCCGAGCTGGCCGCCCGGGTCGATCGGGTCGCACGCGCCCTCGTAGCGATCGGACTGCAACCTGGAGATCGCCTCGGGATATGGGCGCCCAATCGCGCCGAGTGGGTGCTGATCCAGTATGCCTCGGCCAAGGCGGGGGTGATCCTGGTCAACATCAACCCGGCGTACCGCACGTCCGAGCTCGAATACGTCCTCAACCAGTCCGCCTGCCGCGTTCTGATCTCCGCCCGTGCGTTCAAGAGTTCGGACTATGTGGGGATGGTCAGTGAGGTCGCCCCGAGATGCCCCGCGCTCGAGCGCACCGTGTTCCTGGACTCGGGCGACTGGGAGGAGCTGCTCGCAGCCGGCGACGCTGACGTCTCGCTGCCGACGGGACTCGAGTTCGATGACCCCATCAACATCCAGTACACCAGCGGCACCACCGGCTTCCCGAAGGGCGCGACGCTCACTCATCACAACATCCTCAACAATGGCTTCTTCATCGGTGAGACGTGCCGCTACACGTTTGAGGACCGAGTCTGCATCCCAGTGCCGTTCTATCACTGCTTCGGGATGGTGCTCGGCAATCTCGCCTGCACGACGCACGCGGCATGCATGGTCATTCCGGCACCGTCATTTGAGCCGCGGGCGACGCTTGTCGCTGTGCAGGATGAGCGTTGCACCTCACTCTACGGCGTCCCGACGATGTTCATCGCCGAGCTTGACCTGCCGGAGTTCGACGACTTCGATCTCACATCGCTCCGAACCGGGATCATGGCTGGCTCCCCGTGTCCGGTGGAAGTGATGCGCAACGTCATCGACCGCATGCACATGGCCGAGGTGACGATCTGCTACGGCATGACCGAGACCTCACCCGTGTCGACCCAAACGAGTGCCGACGATGACATCGATCACCGCACCTGCACCGTCGGGCAGGTGCACCCGCACGTCGAGATCAAGATCGTCGATCCCATCAGCGGCGCATGCGTCGAGCGCGGAATGCCCGGCGAGCTGTGTACCCGGGGCTACAGCATCATGCTCGGCTACTGGAACGACCCCGACCAGACCGCACAGGCCATTGACCCGGCCGGCTGGATGCACACCGGCGATCTCGCGACGATGGACGAGGACGGCTACGTCAACATCGTTGGCCGCTCGAAGGACATGATTATTCGAGGCGGGGAGAACATCTACCCGCGCGAGATCGAAGAGTTCCTCTACACGCACCCCGACATCAAAGACGTACAGATCGTCGGAGTCCCAGACAAGCGCTACGGCGAAGCGATCGCCGCGTTCGTCATCACACGGACGCCCGGCACGGTCACCACCGAGGCGGTGCGCGAATTCTGTAGCGGCAAGATCGCTCACTTCAAGATCCCGCGCTACGTGATCGAAGTGCAAGAGTTCCCGATGACCATCACCGGCAAGATCCAAAAATTCAAGCTGCGAGACCAAGCCATCGAGTGGCTTGACCTGGGCAGCGCGATCGTGGAGACCGCATGACCCAGAGCGCCGCTGCGCTTCCAACTACGAACTGAGATGAGGCGCCGCCTGAGATGAGGCGCCGCCTGAGATGAGGCGCCGCTACCGCGATGCGGTTTCGGAGAGCGTACGGCGCAGCGACTTACGAGCTGCGACCCGTACCTCGTCGCGCGGCTCTCCAGGTGACAACGTCAGCAACGGCATCGCGAAGTTGGCCCAGTCGCGGCCCGTCAACCTCGCGGCGATCTGAGCCGGGTCTGCGCTGCATCTGCACAATCACATCGTGCGCGCTCTGTCCGCGCGCGGTGCCCTCCAGGAACGCGTCCGACAGCCTTTTCAGAATCAGCTCCCGTGCGTCCTCGCCCCAATTCTGCAACCCGGTGCAGGCGATCATCACCTGCCGAAAGCGGCTGACCTCATCTTCGATTCGATGGGTCAGGACGAGGCGCACGGCGTTGTCGCGCGCACGTTCGTAGCCTGGCCAGTCGCCGGTCACGCGCGCCAGCCTCGCGACCCCCATCTGCTGCGCGATGATGTCAACAGGACGTCGCTCCGCCCCCGACGAACGACCGCTTGCATTCCGGGCACCCGAGCTCGATCGTCTGTCGGTGTCGCGGCGATCGACCATCATCTAGCGCACCATATGCCGCTCCGCAGCTGCCGACATCCGTAGTGTCGCGCAGGGTTCCATGTAGTCAGAGGCACCCTCGTGGGTGCTTCGGCTGCGGATGGCACAGGCGCCCGCCCGTTCACTTCACCGTGAGCGTTCCTTGCATTCCGGCAGCGCGATGGCCGTCGACGCTGCAGTAGAACGTGTAGGTGCCGGGTTTGAGGTTCACCGACAGCGTCTTGGTCCCGCCGCCGCTGAACGTCGGTGTCGCTCCCACCGGGGCTCCGCCCGTGCCCTGTTGGAGCGTGAAATTGTGCGGCACCGCCGAGGCATTGGTGAACTTGATCGTGACGGCTCCGGCCTTGGCCGTCAGCGAGGAGTTCACGAACTTCAAATTGCCGCTCGGGTCAGCGGCCTGTGTCAGGGTGCTGCCACCGCCGCCCGATGGCGCGCTGCTCGCGGCCGAGCTTGTCGATGTCGCGGGACTGCTCGCGGTGGAGCTTGCAGGCGCCGCTGAGCTGCTGCTGCTGCTGCTGCTTGATCCTCCGCACGCGGCAAGACCGACGACGAGCGCCGCGGCGGTCAACACAAGAGCTGGAAACTTAGTCATAGTCGGATTCTCCATCTAGGGGCGGGACAGACGCAAGTCAGATCGGGCCGAGCAGGAGCGCAAAGCCGGGGTGTTAGACCGTTAAGACTGCTCAAGGTCGCATTCCTTCCGCAAACTGGGCGACTCGACTTCTCGTCCGCGACATTTCGGTTGTGGACCCGCTGGCACCGCTGATCGATTCCGCGCCGAGGACATTCGGGTGTAGCCTGATTGGCGCTACTGCCTCACGAGGCCGGTGCCGCCGAGCATCGCCAAGACGCTGCCGACGAAGAGAAGCAGGCTTGCGAGCACCACTGGCCAGCGACGTTGCAGCCACGCTCCGCTGCTTTGGAGCCATCGGTCAGCACGCTCTCCGCCGAACGCGATGACGACGATGATCGCGAGCAGTGGCAGCACGAAGGCGACGTTGTAGAGCGCCAGCAGCCCAATCTCCTGAGGAACGCTGGCGCTCGAGGCCACGATCCCCCCGATGACCGCGAAATATGGGGCGGCAGTTGGCAGCTCGACCGCCGCGATCGACGCTCCCGCGATCAACGCGGAGCCACTGCCGCCGCTGCGCCCCGGGAGCTCCCGCCGTGCCAGCTTCCGCCGCCCAAGCCAGAGAGCCACCGCGAGGATCAGCAGAACGACGCCGGCGACAAGTTCGATCACGTGTCTGACGGTTCCCTGGGGATGCGGGACCAGGCCAAGCAGCAACCGCCCGGGCCCGATCGTCAGCACGAGGCCGCCGGCGAAGGTGACGCCGAACACGCCGATCGTGAACTGGGTCACCCGCCAGACCCGGTGTCTGACCGTGGCCAGGTACAGCGCAGGTCCGACCGTGCTGGGATTCAGCGAGTCCGCCAGGCCTACTGAGATCGCCACACCAATCCGCCGCAGCATCGCTCTGTCGTCTCGTTCAGCGCGTCAACCGCAACCACACTACCTGGCTGGCCACGTGCTCAACGGACAAGATCAAGGTCGCACTCATTCAGACGCTGCGGCGGCCGGCAGCTTCTCGTGTGTCGTTCATGCGGGTCCTCTCTCAGGTGACGATGCGCATCTCGTGGCTGGTGTTGTTCAGCCGTCGGCCGCCGTCTTCGGTGACAGTGACGATGTCCTCGATGCGTACGCCGAAGCGATCGGGGAGGTAGATCCCGGGCTCGATCGAGAAGCACATGCCGGGCTGGAGCAGGTGTGTTTCGCCTTCGATCACGTACGGCGGTTCGTGCGTCGTCAGGCCGAGCACGTGCATCGCCCAGGCGGAGTCAGAGATCGCGTAGCGCCCGCGCTCGTCGAGCAGTCTCGCTGTGAGCGCGTACGGGTCATCCCCATCGGTCCAATCGTTCAGCGACAGCGCCGGCGATCCCGGTGCGCTCTCCGCATCGGGGCGCTCGATGATCGGGACGATCATCGCCGGGTCACGGGCGGCGTTGATCGCGAGCATCGTGATCCGCTCGGTGATCACGATCGGCGAATAGCCCGTGAAGTAGCGGAGATCCGGCCCGGGCGTGACGAGCACGCCGGCCAGCCCCGCCTCCGCGGCCTGGCCGGCAGCGCGCCCAATCCGTTGGGCGAAGTCCTCGACAGTACTTGACGCCGCGCTCATCGCTTGATCTCCGCGTGGCGTTCGAGGAACAGCGCCTAGATCATCAGCCGGCATGACTTGTCCTTTCTCTCTTGCGGCTTCTGCCCGTGACGTTGGCGCAACACTCTCAGAAGACAAGGGCGACGGTGCGCTGTGGGACACGTCGTTCTAGTGCTCGACGGCAAAGGCACGCAAGGACGCCGCGGCGGTCTGCGAGAATGGGGTGTGATGCGAACACGCCGGCGATCCGAGGATGAACAGCTTCTGACGCGGCTGCTGGCGGCCCCGGATCTCGAAGACGGGGTTCAGTCGCTCGGATACTGGCGCCAGCGAGGACGGCAGCTGCCGTGGTATCGGGTGAGCGCGCGGCGCGAGGCTGAGCGGATGACAATCCGCTGGGAGCAGCGCGTAGGAGCGGCCCTGCTCGCGCAGCGCGGTGCGCCGATCGCGGTCCGCTTGTCCGCCGGACTGCTCATCGCCCGGGCGCGGCTGGGGCGGTGGACTCGACGGGCCCGGATCGCTGTGGTGGCGACCGGGACGCTTGCGCTCGCGCTTGTGGTCGTGCCCGCCGCCGCCGCGGTCGTATTTCTGCTGCACGCTCTCTGATTCGGCCGCTCTCTCGCCCAGCAACCCTGGTGACGCGCCGCACGCCGAGCGCGGCCGGTAGACTGCCGCCGCGTCCGTCGTCCCCGAGTAGCGACTGCCCGGGAGGCGAGGCTATCTGTTCCGATCGCGTTGGGGGTGAATGCACGTGAGGAAATTCCGCCGGCTGGCGTTGCCGTGTTGCGGCCTGGCAACCATCGCGATATCTGCCGGCCCTGCAAGAGCGACGGACTTGACGACGTACGGCTACGGAAACGCCCGCATCGCCGCGAGCCCCGGTCCGGTCGGGATCTCGGTCGCGGCGGCGCGCCGACTTCACCGCTCGTGGCGGACTAGGCTGCCGGGCGCGATCGACTCTCAGACCCTGATCGCAAACGGCGTGCGCGTCGGCCGCCGCTCCCGGAATCTCGTACTGGTCGGGACCGAGCACGGCGTCGTCGCGGCGCTTGATGTCAGAAACGGCCGAGTTGTCTGGAGGCGGCGGGTCGGTTTCAGGACCATCAGGCCGAGTTGCCAGGCCAGTCCCGACGGGATCTTTGGGGTCACCGGGACGATGGTCGCCGACAAGTCGGCCAGCCGCCTGTACGTTGTCGACGCCAAGGGCCTTGCGTGGGCGCTGCGGCTTGATGACGGCAAGGTGGTGCGCGGCTGGCCGGTCCGGGTCCATGCGGACGGCGCAGACTTCGATTGGGGTGCATTAACGCTGTCACGGGGCCGGCTGTATGTGCCGCTCGCGTCGCTGTGCGACCAGGGCCGGTACTACGGCGGGATCAAAGCGATCGATGTCGATCATCCCGAGCGGAACCGGGTCTGGGAGACGACCGGTGGCACACGCGCCTGGGCCGGGGGGATCTGGGGATGGGGCGGTCTATCGGTCGACGCCGGCACTGGCGACGTGTTCGCGGCGTCAGGCAACTCGATCGGAACCCCCGACGAGGCCGAAGGTCACGCCGAGCAGGTCGTTCGCCTGACCCCGAGCTTGACGCTGCTCCAGCACAACTACCCGCTGAGGCCGCCGTTCCGGATCGCCGACCGCGATTTCGGGACCGTTCCGGTGTTGATCCGTGCTCCGGGGTGCCCGCTGCAGGCAATCGCGATCAACAAAGACGGCTTCCTCTACAGATACGCGGCCGATTCGATCTCACGGGGACCGCGGCAGACGGTTCGGGTCGCCAACAGTACCAATCGCACAATCCCGCTATATGGGATGCCGGCGTACGACCCGTCCACCCGCAGACTGGTGCTGGTGAGTCCGACGGCGCCTCCGGGAAGCCCGTTACGCGCCGGAATCCAGACCTTTGTCCTCAGCCCACATTGCCAGCTGTATCCCAGCTGGCAGCAGAGCTTCGATTCACCGGACGCCGGCAGCGCACCGACGATCGCCGAGGGAGTCCTATACATCGGAACCGGACGCAACGGCGTCGTGCGGGCCTATCGGTTGACCGACGGCCAGCGGCTGTGGGCGGCGGGCCTCGGCGCGACTAGCTTCACTGCGCCATCGGTCGCCGACGGGCGACTGCTCGCCGGCAACTGGCGCGGCGATCTGTGGTCGTTTAGGGCAGGTTGACCCTGGTGTCCGCATCGCTTCGGGTAGAACAGCTACAGGAGGAACCGTCTTGAGATCTCTGGTGACACATGCTCCCCGCGCGTGCAAGGGACTGATGTTGCTTGTGCCTGTGGTGTTGGCGCTCGCGATCGGTGTGTCAGCAGGCACCCGGGACGCATCCGGGAGTACGCGCCACGTTCAGGTGGTTCCGTTTGCGAAGTTTCACTTTCCAACCTACATCGCCAGCACGCCCGCTGACCCACACGCCGTGTATGTGCTTGAACGGACCGGGCGCATCTGGATAGTCCGTTTCAACCGCCGCGTCCGACGGCCGTTCCTTGACCTGCACCGTGACATCCGGCTCGCCGCCAACAGCGAGCAGGGACTGTTGAGCATGGCCTTCGCACCGAACTACGCCAAGTCCGGGCTCTACTACGTTTACTACACCGACCTGCACGGTGACATCCGCGTCGTGCAGTTCCACCGCTCCCGGCGCGACGGGAACCGGACGTCGCCTGGAGGGCGCACGATTCTCGCGCTCAGACATCCGGCTGTCAACCATTACGGGGGCCAGTTGCAGTTCGGTCCCGACGGCGACCTGTACGTCGGGATTGGTGATGGTGGTTGCTGCGGAGACCCCCCGAATCACGCTCAGACACTTAACAACCTGTTCGGGAAGATCCTGCGGATCGATCCGCAGGCACGAGGACGCAAGTACCTGATCCCGCGCGGGAATCCGTTTGTGCATCATGCTGGAGATCTCCCGGAGATCTTTGCGTACGGTTTCCGAAACCCGTTCAGGTTCTCGTTTGACCCGGTGACCGGCGCGATCTGGGTCGGTGATGTGGGTCAGGATCGCTTTGAGGAGATCGACTACCGCCCCGAGGGCAAGCTCGCAGGTGTCAACTTTGGATGGAGCCGTTTCGAGGGCTTCTCCCAATACTCGAACCGCTCCGCTCCGCACGCAGTGTTCCCGATCCTCGCTGAGCAGCACAGCGGACCGTCGGGAACGCACGAGAACTGGTGCGCGGTGATTGGCGGTTACGTGCTGCGCGACCCCGCTGTGAGCCCGCTCGAGGGACGCTACCTGTTCGCCGATCACTGCACCGGGCGGATCTTTTCGACGCGGATCGACGCCCGCGGACATGCATTCGCGACGGGTCCAACAGGACTCGTGGTCCACGGACTAGTCACGTCGTTCGGCACTGACGCACAGCGACGGCTGTACATAGCCTCAGAGAACGGCTTCGTCTATCGCCTGACACTGAGATAGCGCAGGCTCGTGGGTGAGCCGCTCGGCCGCTTCGTCGGGGCCGACCCCATCCACGAGTCCGCCGAGCAAGCGGGCGGGTTGGACGATCGGACGCGGCTTGTTCCAACCGAGGCCGGCGGATCGACGCTGGCGTCAACGAATCGAATCGCCACCGCAGCTCGAAGCAACACGTCGCCGCGCAGCCTTGGGGCGCGAATGAGAAGCGGCGCGGTCGGCAGTTGAGATCGCCGCTGCGGCGACGAAGCATGTCCCTGCCGTCAGCTGACCAGGCGGTAATGCAGATGCACGACGCCACATCTGAACCGGCGCTCATCCAGGAGTTCGAGCTGCGCACGGACGTCGTCCGGCAGCGCGCGCTTCCCGCCGCCCACCACCACCGGCCCGAGGAACAGGTGGCACTCGTCGACCAGACCGGCGGCAATCGCCTGGCCGGCGAGCTCGGCTCCTCCGATCGTAACGTCCGTTTCCGAGGTCTCCTTGAGACGCCGGATGGCATCCGGGTCGAAACTGCGCTCGATCCGCGTCCTTGCGCTGGACACTGTCTGAAGTGCCCTCGAGTACACGATCTTCTCGGCGGCCCGCCAGATCACGGCAAAGTCCCGGGCCACCGCCGACGAACCACCGGCGGTGCTCGCGGTTTCCCAGAAGACCATCGTCTCGTACATCCGGCGCCCATAGAGATAGGTGCCGATTGGCCGCTCGAGGTCGTTCACGAAAGCATGCACCTCGGCATCCGGCGCCGCCCAGTCGAAGCTACCGCGCTCGTCCTCAACATACCCATCGATAGACGCGATTGCCGAATAGATCAGCTTGGCCATCTCAACTCACAACTGATGTCGTCGTGGGCGCGCACTTGATCCTCCTGATCGGTGGTCATTTGTGCGGCCGTGGCCGCAGACGCTAAGACTGGGGTCACAAGCCAAATTCATCGGTCACGCCATGAATGAGGCCAGCTAAGGGTTCGAGCCGCGAGCGCGTCTGCTGGTGGCGCAGCGTGCGCAGAGTCCGACGATCGCGAAATGTGTGAAGCGCGCCTGAAAGCCGAACTGCTCTTTGATCAGGTCGCGGACCGGGTCGAGGTCCTCGACAGCCACTGCGGTGAGGGTGGCGCAGCGCTCGCAGTAGAGGTACTCGGATTGTTGGCGTCCGGCGAGCACGTAGAGGCCTGCTCCGTGTGCGAGGTGGACGTGACGGACGACGCCGAAGCGCTCGAGGACCTCGAGGTTTCGGTAGACCGAGGTGATGTCGATCGCGAGGTCGCCCGAGAGCTGTTGCGCGGAGACGGGGCCGTCGGCGGCGAACAGCGCCTCGAGCACGAGCCGGCGGGGCGTGGAGACGCGCATCCCCCGCTCGCGCATCGCGTGGATCGCCTCATCGACGGTGGCAAGGTGCAGCGGTGGTGTCTGCGGTGCGTCGGTCAACCGGCGTCAGTTCTGGTGGCGGGCCGGGTGCCGTCGGGCGGCCTGCCGGCGGTCAATCCTAGCCGCGGGTCAGGCTTCCGCCTCTCCCGCTGACCGTGCTCTGGCGAGCTCCATCCCGACGCTCCACTTCTCCTCGATCTTCGCGAAGCGCCAGACCGCGAGCGCGAGCGTCCACGTCGCAACGAACATCGCGACGATGATGAAGCCGGCGGTGTTGATGTTGAAGTTCTGAAACCAGTCCGCGACCGAGCCGTGCAGTCCCAGCTTGTCGGTCAGCAGGCCGACGAGCTCGATCGTGCCGATGAACAGCGCGACCACGATCGAGAGCCCGGTGATCGTGATGTTGTAGTAGACCTTGCGCACGGGCTTTGAGAACGCCCACCCGTAGGCGAAGTTCATGAACGACCCGTCGATCGTGTCAAGCAGCGACATCCCGGCAGCGAACAGGATCGGCAGGCACAGGATCGCGTAGAACGGAAGCCCGGCCGCGCCGGCGCCCGCCGCGAGCACGAGCAGCGCGACCTCGGTCGCGGTATCGAACCCCAGGCCGAACAGGACGCCGAGCGGATACATCTGCCAGGGCTCGTTGATCTTGTTCATCCGCTTGCCGAAGAACCGGTTCATCAGCCCGCGCGAGGCCAGTTGCTGCTCGAGCTCCTGCTCGTCATAGGCGCCGCGGCGCATGTCGAAGAAGATCCGCACAATGCTCACCAAGATCAGGATGTTGAGGATCGCGATCACATAGAGAAACGACCCCGACACGGTCGTGCCGATCACGTTCGTCGCGCTGTGCAGCGTCGAGCCGCCGTTCTGGACAGGGCCGCTGAGCGCACGGACGCCGATCGAGAGCAGGAACGCGAGGCCGAATACGACACTGGAGTGCCCGAGCGAGAAGAAGAACCCGACGCTCAACGGGCGTTTGCCCTCGCTCATCATCTTGCGCGTGGTGTTGTCGATCGCGGCGATGTGATCGGCGTCGAACGCGTGACGCATCCCGAGGGTGTACGCGGTGATCCCCGTCCCGATCGCGAACGTGCCCGCCGCTCCCAACTTGAAATGCTGCGGCGCGACAACCAGAATCAAAAGGCCGAACCCGACCACGTGCAGCCCCGCGATCACGGCCGCCATCCCGCCCGCGCGACGCCACTCGGCCGGCGACATCGATCCCTTGATCCGCGCCAGCCGCGACCGGCCCAACGACGACAAAGACGAAGCTTCCATCAGACGCTCCTCACTGCGGCGCACCGAAAACGGGGTCGCGCGCGCAACCGAAATGAACCTACAGGCCACCCGTTCGCTATTGCAACCGAGTGGTAATTGGGATGACAGGGTCACGGCGTGAGCGCCTGTCGGCCGACGAGATGCCCCCGGTCATAACGAACCTGTCCGCTTGTTCTCGACATAGATCAGTTCCCCGAAGACGTTTGCGCCGGTCTCGCTCGCTATACGGACCCGGCGACCGACCGGATCACCAGACCCCGATCGCGATTGCGAGACGAGCAGACGGCTTGCCGGATGTCATCCGTTGTGGGTGATGCCGAACCAAGCCGATCGGGCGAATCTGACGCAACCAATCGCGCGAGGGGGCCGGAACCGGTCCGGAGCAACGACGATGGCTCGGCGAGGAGTGGCGGACGAGTCACGTTCGCTGCGGCTGGGGGTCGTCTCGGAGCGCGAGCGAGATGACCGTCTCTCCGCCTGCATCGCAGCCCATCTCCGGAAGGACCGGCGTCAGTGAACGAGAATGAACGTCGCCAAGCTCACGTTGCCAACGTCGAGTCAGAGCACCGTCCCGACAAGGTCCCGCTGACCGCGCGGCTCCTCCTGCACGGGTCGCTCACGGCACGCCGAGCTGCCGGGATCATCGCCGGGTTTACCCTGTTGATCACCGTTGCGGGGGGGATCCTTGAACGGCTGGTCGATCATCAGGAGTTCCCGACGATCGGCAGGGGCTTGTGGTTCGCGCTGCAGACGGTCACGACGGTCGGATACGGGGATGTGACGCCCAAGCAGGCCGACGGGCGCTTCATCGGTGCCGTGGTGATGCTCACCGGGCTCGGCTTTCTCGCGGTGATCACGGCCTCGGCCACCGCTTCGCTGGTCGAGAGTAGCCGACGGCGGTTCGCCGCGCAGTCTGACGTGGACGTGACCCAGCGGCTGCGGGAGGTAAGCGAGCGACTGGCTCGGATCGAAGCGGCGCTTGATCAGCCGGCATCGGGACGCGACGATGGCGTCAGCTGATCAGAGAGGGACGGACTGCGTGGCGTCGCTACCAGCGCCCTTTGTGGACGACCTCGTCAAACGGCCGTCGGTCCGGCCGCTCGATCGGCTTCAGCGGGCGATCGGCGGGGTAGCCCAAGTCGATGAGGTAGGCAACCCGGCGGTCGGCCGGTAGCTCGAGTACCTCCCGCGCCTTCGCCTGGTCCGCGACCGCTGCGTGGCCGCTGCCGACTCCCTGGTCGGCGGCCGCGATCATCATCGCCATCGTGGCCTGCCCCAGGTCGTACTCGGCTCTCGCTCGCGCGTCCTGGTCCTCACCGTGCTTGACGACAAGCGCGATCGTCGCTGCCGAGTCGGCCACGTGACCGGCTCCACGCCAGACCGTTGAGAGCTCCTGCAACTGCTTTCGGTCGGTGAGGACGACGAAGTCCCACGGCTGCCCGTTGCGTGAGGAGGGCGCCCGCCGGCCGGCCTCGAGTATCCGGTCAAGGACATCCTCCTCGATCTTGCGATCAGCGAACTGTCGGACGTTGCGGCGAGAGGTGATCGCTTCCCAAGTCTCCATGCACAGCCACCTTTCTTTTGCAAGCAAGCTTGTCAGCTGATGATGACCGATATCCGCCGATGCCGACCGTTGTGATCGGCCCGTACCATCCGTCATCGGCCGTTGTTTGAGGGCGTCGCCTCGCTGACGCTCGACGCGCCGAAACTGATGAGCACAACGCCGACACGGTACGCCAGGTCCGACGATGCCTCGATCGCCTTCCAGGTGGTCGGCGACGGGCCGCTCGACGTGGTGCTCGTACTCGGGTTCGCGACTCATCTCGAGCTCCAATGGGAGTTGCCTCCGTTGGCTCGCTTCTTGGAGCGGCTCAGTTCGTTCTCGCGATTGGTCATCTTCGACAAGCGCGGGACCGGGTTGTCAGACCCTGTCGCGGAAGTGCCGACGCTCGAGCAGCGGATCGACGATGTGCGAGCGGTGATGGATGCCGCCGGGTCCGAGCGGGCGGCTCTGTTCGGGATCTCGGAAGGCGGGCCGATGAGCGTTTTGTTCGCGGCCGCTCATCCGGCTCGCGTGACATCGCTGGTGCTGTACGGCGCGATGGGGCGCACGACCGAGGCGCCCGACTATCCCTGGGCGTCGCCCGCGGACGCACTGCGCGAGTCTGCCGCTGAGTTCATCGCCCCGTATTGGGGACGGCATGCGGAAGGAATGGTGGAGCTGTTTGCTCCGAGCTTGGCGAACGATCCGCAGGCTGCGGTGTTCACGGCCAAGATGGAACGTTCGGCCGCGAGCCCGGGAATGGTCCAGAAGATCTTCGAGATGTTCCTGGACATCGACGTGCGGGCCGTCCTGCCCACGATCTATGTTCCGACGCTCGTCCTTCATCGGCGTGGCGACAGGGTCGTGAATCGGCGTGCCGGCGAGGAGCTCGCCGCGGCCATTGCAGGCGCGCGCTATGTGGAGCTGCCCGGCATCGATCATTTGCCGTGGGCCGGCGACTCCGACGCGGTGCTCGGAGAGATCGAGGAGTTCCTGACCGGGACACGCTCGGTTCCCGAGTCGGACCGCGTGCTCGCAACGGTGATGTTCACCGACCTCGTCGGCTCGACCAGTCACGCGGCGGAGCTTGGGGATGCGCACTGGCGCGAGCTGCTGGCCGCGCACCACGCAGCCGTCCGCGATGAGCTCGCCCGGTTCCGCGGCCGCGAGGTGAATACGCTCGGTGACGGCTTCCTCGCCACCTTCGACGGACCGGCCCGGGCGATCAGGTGTGGCCAGGCGATCGCCGCCGACGCCCGGGCTATCGGATTGGAGGTACGCGTCGGCTTGCACATCGGCGAGGTGGAGCTCATCGGCGACGATGTGGGCGGCATCGCGGTGCACATCGCCGCTCGCGTCGGCGCCCTCGCGGCTCCCGGGGAGGTGCTCGCCTCCAGCACGATCAAGGATCTCGTGGCCGCATCCGGGATCTGTTTCGTTGACCGCGGCGTGCAACATCTCCCTGGGATCCCAGACGAATGGCGGTGTTCGCAGCGGGGTCCTGTTGGCTGCCCTCGACGCATCCGATTCCGGAGCCCGCCTCCGGACTCGCGCAGCTACTCAGGACCCGGTGGCTTGAGTCGGTGCGATTTGTCGGGACGGTTGCGTTGAGCGGGAGATCGGCGTTTGCGGTTGGGGTGGCGGGTGGTTGGTCAGGTTGGACGGTCGCTGGATGGGTCGATCAGGTACTTCGTCTGAGTGCTGCGGCGCGCGAAGACGGCGAGGACATCGGGCTGTAGGACGTCGAGTAGCCCGATGGTCTGCGCGTAGCGGGAGGCGAATGTTGTCGTGGCCTCGGCCAGGACGCGGGCGCGCATCCGGCTGATCGCCTCCCCGCCCAGGCGCGCTAGCGCGTTGGTCAGGAGGTATCCGCTGACGCTCCAGGTCAGTCCGAACGTGCGATCGATGACGGTCGGTGAGAAATCGAGCGAGCCATAGATGTAGAGCTGCTTGTGCACGGTGGTTCCGTAGGGCGTGTAGGAGCTGAGCGGCGGTTGCGCGCGTTCGATCGCGGCGAGGATCTCGCCGGCCAGTGAGCCGCCGCCGATGGCGTCGAAGGCCAGGGTTGCGCCGGTCTCGCGGATCGCGTCGGTGAGCCGGTTGGCGAAGTCCGGCTGTGAGGAGTCCACGACATGGACCGCGCCGAGCTCTCCCAGCAGCTGGGCCTGCTCGCCGCGGCGCACGATGTTCACCAGGCCGATGCCGTCGGCGGCGCAGATCCGCACGAGCATCTGCCCGAGGCTGGAAGCGGCAGCAGTATGAACGAGGGCGCTATGGCCCTCGGCGCGCATCGTCTCGAGCATCGATAGCGCGGTGAGCGGGTTGATGAATAGCGCTGCGCCCTCGGCGGTGCTCACCTCATCGGGTAGCTCGACGATCGTGGCTGCGTCGGCGACGCGGTAGTCAGCCCACATCGACCCGCCGAACAGCGCGACGCGACGGCCGACCAGCGTGGTCGCTTGCGGGCCCGCGGCGATCACGGTGCCGGCGCCCTCGTTGCCGACAGGCAACGGCTTGTCCAATCGGTCGCGATACCGCGCCAGCGCCGCCTCGGGAACTGTGCCCACGAGATCCGGCCCGTCGGGCCGCAACGTGCCAGGCGCGACCGCACCCAGCAGCACGCCGAGATCCGAGGGGTTGATCGGCGAGGCTTCGACGGCAACGAGCACCTCACTGCCGGCCGGCTCGGGAACAGCGCGCTCGGCCAGTTCCAGGCGCAACTCGCCGCTGGAGGAGATCGTAGATCGCAGACTGCGACCACGAGTGGGAGTCGCGTTGGCAGACATCATCAGAAGCCTTTCGAGTCGGAGAATCGCAGCCTACCGAGCAACGGAAAACGCGATACAACTCCCCGGTCGAGGCACCGGGCGGATATGGAACGGTGCTGAGCCTTGACCGGGGGAGCTTGAGATGAAGGAACCCAATTCTCGCCGCGGCGCACGCGAATTGATTGCCGTGGGTCTGGGGGTGCTTGTGGTGGGAGTGATCGCCGCGATCCTGAACGCGGGCGGCTCCGATCACCGCGACTCAAAAGCCGTCGTTCCCCAGGCGAGGACCGACGCGATCCAGCAGGTGCCCGCGGTCGAACGCGACGCGGCGGACGTCACGATTCCGGGTCACGGAGCTGCGGTCCGCATCCAGCGCTCGTTCTTCGGCCTCTCAACCGAGTATTGGACGCTGCCCACTGACGAGCACCACACCGCGCTCTACAAGCGCGTGCTGACGATGCTTCACGTTCCCGGGGACGATCGATACGTCCTCCGGATCGGCGGCGATTCGTCCGACCAAGACACGTGACGCTCGCTGGTCAGCGACTCGACGACCAGGTTCGATGGCTGGGCCGGGCGCGCGTCGAGAAACTGAGCGGGAACGGCGGAACGTTCACCGTCACGGTGAGGCGCCAGAGCGCAACAAATGATGACCGTCAACGCTAGCGGGTCCTAGCCGACATTCCGTTAGCCAGCGAAGATCGAGAGGACGCCTCCAGTGACCCGATCGATCGAATTGTTGTAGGTATCGGCGATGTAGACACTCCTGCCCGCGGCAGCCATCGTGACAGGCAGGTTCAGCATCGAAGAAGTAGCCAATCCCGGAGTGGCGGCACCTCGACTGCCATTTCCAGCGTAGAACGACAGAACGCCATTTGAGATCTTCTCGATTCGGTCGTTGCCAGAGTCGGCCACATAGACGTTGCCGTAGGCGTCAGTAGCTACACCGTTGGGATCATTGAAGTGCGATTGAGTGGCGGGACCAGGGGTCGGTGTACCTGTCCCGCCTTGCACTCCGGCGAAGATCGAGAGCATGCCGCTCGTCGTGACCTTCTCGATGACCTGATTCATGTCTGCGATGTAGACGTTTCCGCTACCGTCGACCGCCACCCCCTGCGGGTAGTTCAGCATCGACTGAGTGGCTGGACCTGGCGTTGCGTAGCCGCTGGCTGCGACCTCTCCAGCGAAGATCGAGAGGGTTCCGCCAGTCGATATCTTCTCGACCACGTTGCTCTCACCGAACTGAACGCCCTGATCGGCGATATATATGTTTCCCCCAGCATCCACCGCAACGCCGATGGGGCTGCGTAGCATCGAGTGAGTAGCCGGACCTGGGGTCGGGTTGCCTGACCTGCCGGGAATCCCGGCCACGATCGAGAGGGTTCCGCCTGAGATCTTCTCAACGACGTTGTTGCCGAAATCCACGACATACAGCGCGCCTTGATGGAGGGCGATCCCGATTGGATAGTTCAACGCTGACAGGGTGGCTGGTCCTGGCGTTGGAGCACCGAACTGACCGTTGCCAGCGACGACGCTGACTTTGCCGGTTGGCGCAATTCTCCTGATGACGTTGTGGTTGAAGTCCGAGATGTAGACCATCCCGGATGCAGATGCCGCTACTCCCTGTGGGGTATCCAGCGAAACGCTCACCTGAGCGCTTGCTGAGCCAGTTATCCCGAGAGCTGCGATGGCTGTCGCAGCGGTAATCAACCGCTTAGCCGTGACCATGCGTTCGTTACCCCTAGGTTCGATGGGAACGGAATCAGTCGCCTACGCTCAATCGAGGGACACTGCTCCGCCGCAAGCTAAGCGCCGTCGTTCAATCAACGCATCCGCATGAACGTGACTTCCGCCGCGACCCGCGACAATCCCCCCAGCAGCGTTTTCACAGACAGACCGAAGCCCGCCTCCGGACTCGAACCGGAAACCGCTTGATTACAAATCAAGTGCTCTACCAATTGAGCTAGGCGGGCGGTTGTGCTCAGTGTCTCACGATGGGATCGCCCGTGGCTGGGATGCTGGGTGCGAAGCAACGATCGTTCGGCCGGACCTAGCCGTTGCGGGCGTCGCCGGCGGGAGTCGCCCGCGCGAGCTCCCGCTCCCACCACTGGATGCTGTCGCTGACCGTCTGCCGGAAGGAGATTTCCGGCTCCCAGCCGGTCGTGCGCCTGAGCCGCTCGTTGGATCCGTGGAGATCCATCACCTCGTGCGCACGTACGCGTGTCGAATCGATCTCATGGTCGACTTCGATCGGGTCGAGGAGCTCCGCGAGCAGCCGCACCTGGTCCCCGGTCGAAACCGACCGTCCCGAGCAGACGTTGTAGATCCCCGGCGCGGCCCGCTCGGCGAGCAGCCGGTACGCGCGAACAACGTCGCGCACGTCGGTGAAGTCTCGGCGCGTGTCGGGGTTGCCGGTCACGATCCGGATGCGCTCGGCGCCCGCCAGGCGACCCTCGGCAGCCTGCTGCGCGAGCGAGGAGACGATGAAGATCGGCCGCTGGCCGGGGCCGGTGTGGTTGAACGGCCGCGCCCGGATGATCTCCAGGCCATACGCATCCCCATACACAGCCGCAAGCTGATCGCCGGCTGCCTTCGAGACCGCGTAGGGGTTCGCCGGCAGCACCGGCGCGGACTCCTGTACCGGAAGCTGCGCCGAGGTCCCGTACACCTCGCAGCTGCTGACCCAGACGGTGCGGGCGCCAGGGACGTCCAGCCGGAGAGCTTCCAACACGTTCACGGCGGTCGCGACGTTTTCCTCGAGCGTGCCGGCCGGGTCATCCCACGAATGGCCGACCGAGCTGAGCGCCGCGAGGTGGTAGACGACGTCGGGCGCGGCTTCACGGATCACCGCCCGGACAGCGTCGCGATCGCGTAGATCGACGGCGCGGCACTCGCCGCAGTCGGCCGGCATCGAGCCGCTCCGCGAGACCCCGACGACCTCCTCGCCGGCCTGCGCGCACGCGCGCGCCAGGTAGCCGCCGGCAAAACCAGACGCTCCGGTGATCAGGACGCGCAACGGGCTAGGGAGTCCTCGGCACTACGATGCCGGCCACGGCTATCCGCCGGATTCCGAAACGGTGACCGCGTGCTCCAGCGTCCCGTGGCCGTTGCTCGAAAAATCGGGTTCGGGCTCCGGAGGAGCCGGCTCGGGCACCGCATTGACGCGGCGCTCGAGCTCGCCGAGCACCGCACCGAACAGCAGGTGTCGCCAGGCGGCCTGAGCAAACGCTTGGCGGTTGCCGGCCAGCCGCGGCAGCTCCTTGCGGGCCGGGTGCAGGCGGTCAGACAGCGCTCCCAACGGCCATAGCGCGAGATGCTCCAGCAGCGCGATCGCCGGACCGCGCAGCGCTGGTGGCAGCGGCAGGGCGGGCGCGATGTTCGCATAGATCGCGCCGAAGGCAGCGCCATTCTGCATATGCAGGGCAAGCCCAGCCGGGTACCAGCCGTCGCCCCGGGTCACCGCCTTTCCAAGCAATTCGACGTCGTCGTAGCGGCTTGAAAACACGATCTTGTCGAGCGGCTGCTGCAGCGCCCACGTCGCGGCGGCGACGGCGCCGCAGACGGCTCCTCGAAGCGTGCGGGTGCGGTCGATCGGCGGACTCAACTCTCGCAAACTGTAACGGGCGAGGCCAGAACGGGTACGCCAAAGTGCGATGGATCACGAACTCCTGCACAAGCGCGCTCGCGAGCAGGGCGCCAACCCGCTCGTCTACTGGCTCGTGCGGGCGCTGTTCCAGCCGTTCTTCCACATCTACTTCCGGCTGAGCCGCATCGGGCGCGAGCACATCCCGTCACAGGGTCCGGTGATCGTCGCCGCCAATCACCGCAGCTTCCTCGATCCGTTCGTGATCGCGACGATGGTGCGCAGGCCGATGTACTACGTCACCAAGAAGGAGCTGTTTTCGCGTCCGTGGCAGGCCTGGGTCCTGAACGCGCTCGGCGCGTTCCCGGTCGACCGCGGCGCCGCGGACGGCGAGATGATCGAGACCGCCAAGGCGATTCTCGGGCGCGGCGAGATCGCCCTGATCTTCCCGGAAGGCACGCGCACACGGCCGGGAGCGCTTGGGCACCCCAGGCGTGGGGTCGGCCGGCTGGCGCTGGAGAGTGGGGCGCCCGTCGTCCCGGTCGCCGTGATCGGCACCGAGGACGTTCGCAAGGGCTGGAGGATCAGGCCCCGCAAGGTTCGGATCCGTGCCGGCCGTGCGCTTCGCTTCCCTGAGGTCCACGATGCGTCGCCGGCGCTTGCCGGCGCGGTGACTGATCGGATCTGGCCGTGCGTGATGCTGCAATGGGAGTGGCTAGGCGGGCTGCCGCCGATCCGGCGGGCGGCGATCGTCGGCGCCGGCAGCTGGGGCACGAGTCTCGCGGTGAGCCTCGCGCGGGCGGGCTTGGAGGTCGACCTCGGCTGCAGGACCCTCGAGCAGGCGCTGACCGTTGCCGACGCTCGTGAGAACCAGGCCTACCTACCGGGCGTGACGCTACCCGATGCGATCAGGGTGATGCGCGCATCAGAGCTCAAGCTCAGCGGCCACGACCTCGTTTGCCTGGCTGTGCCCGCGCGCGCGCTGCCGAGCGTGCTTGCGGCGCACGGCGAGCACATCACGCCGCGGGCCGGGGTGCTGGTCCTCTCCAAAGGACTGGTCCCGCCGCTCGGGACATTGCCGTCGGCCTTCGCCGCAGAGCGTTGCCGCGCACGTGCTGTCGCGGCCCTCGGTGGTCCGGCGCATGCCGCCGAAGCGCTCGAGCACGGCGCCTCGGTGGTGCTGGCCTCGCTTGACGGCGGGTTCGCCCGCCAGCTGGCCGACGCGCTCGGCAAGGCGGGTCTCGATGTCAGCACAAGCCCGGACGTCACCGGGGTGGAGCTCGCTGGATGCGCCACGCACGTTGCGGTCTTCGCCGCCGCGGCGGCCTCGACCGCCGGCCCGAACGTGGCCGGTGCAGCCGCCGGCAAGGTCTTCGCCGAGGTGGACGCGATCGCGCGCCGGCGCGGTGGGCGCCCGGAGACGTTCGCCGGGCTGGCCGGCGCCGGCGACCTCGTGGCCACGGTCCTGGCATCCGGCTCTCGCAACCGCCGCGCCGGCGAGCTGCTGTCCCAGGGTGTGCCGCCAAGCGAGATCGGGATGGTGCTCGGGCACGTCGCCGAGGCTGTCGATTGCGTACCGCTGCTGTCGGCGGTCGCCCGCGGCGCGCAACTGCACACGCCGGCGATCGACAGCCTCACGGCGCTGATCGAAGGACGCATCGAACCCGAGCAGTGGGCGGCGACGGTGACCGAGCCGGCGCGCAGGAAGCGCTCCCGCTCTGTCCGCGCGGCATAGCCGGGGTAGGCTCCCATGCGGTGCCGGACAAACTGCCAACAACCAAAGCGGAGCTCGATGCTCGCTTCACAGAGCTGTACCGAGGGCATCTGCGCGATGTGTACTCCTACAGCTACTACCGAGTCGGCAACCACCACGACGCCGAGGACCTCACCGAGCAGACGTTCCTGCAGGCCTACCGCCACTTCGAGCGCGCGCTCCGCGAGTCGCACGGCCGCCCGTTGCGACCGTGGCTCATCCGGATCGCCCACAACCTCGCTGCGAACTTCTACCGCGATCGCTCGCGCAAACCTGAGTCCGCGATCGAGGACGCGGGCATGATCTCCGCTCCGCACACGACCGAATCACTGGTCGAGGGACGCGAGGAGCTGAAGACGATCCTCGCGGGTGTCCAGCAGCTTCCCGACGACCGCCGTGAGGCGCTGATCATGCGCTTCGCGCTGGGGATGGACAACCGTGAGATCGCCCGAGCGCTCGGGCGCACCGACGGAGCGACCAAAGTGCTGTTGCACAGAGCGATCCGCCAGCTCGAGGGAATGGTTTCCGAGAACTCGCCGGACGGTGTCCATGCCGAGGAGGTGACATGAGCTCGGGCGCGACAGATTTCGAAGCGCTGCTGCGCGAGGCGCTCTCGCCGGTCGATCCCCCTGCGGATCTGGCCAAGCGCCTCGAGGTGACGCTCGTGAATCTCACTGAGCTTGCCCAGGACGAGCTCGAGGCCTGGGAGCTCTCCGCGATGCGCGACCCGCGCAACTGGGTGCGGCCGGCAGCGGCTGTGGTGGTCGGCGCCACGGCGGGCACAGCGCTCGTCGTGCTCCGGGTTCGCGGCCGCCATCGTGCGCGCAAGCAGCAATCGGCCAACATCCTCGAGCTTGCCGAGCGGACGCTTCATGACTTCGCCGAGGAGGCGCGGAGGATCCTCCCCGACCGGTAGCCCGAACGACCCGACGGTCCGGATCGGGTGCGGCATCGGCCATTGATAGCTTCCGTGCAGTGGCCGTCTGCTACCGACATCCCAACCGCGAGACCGGAGTCTCGTGCTCGTCATGCGGACGCCCGATCTGCCCAGACTGCATGACCCCGACGCCGGTCGGCATGCGCTGCCCGGAGTGCTCGCGGGAGCGGACCAAGGTCAAGACGATCCGCACGATCACCTCGACGCCGATCGTCACCCACGCGCTGATCGCGATCAATATCGCCGTCTACATCGCCGAGTCCGCGGGTGGCAGCAACCTCAGCGGCGGCGGGGGCGGCACCGTGCTCACGAAGGGAGCGCTGTTCGGCCCGGCGATCGTGCACCAGCACGAGTACTGGCGCCTCGTCACCAGCGGCTTTCTGCACTACAGCGTGCTGCACATCGCGTTCAACATGTTCTTCCTGTACATCATGGGGGCGATGCTCGAGCCGGCGATCGGGCATCTGAACTTCGCGGTGCTGTACTTCACATCGCTGCTGGCGGGGTCATTCGGCGCCCTGCTCTTCACCCCGGATGCGTTGACGGTCGGAGCGTCGGGGGCCTGCTTCGGCGTGCTCGGCGGCCTGTTCGTCGTCGCGCGCGCCCGCCGGATATCGATCTGGTCAAGCGGGCTCGGCCCGACGCTGCTGATCAACATCGTGTTCTCGCTCAGCGTCAGAGGGATCTCGATCGGCGGGCACCTGGGCGGGTTCGTCGGCGGTGCGATCGCGGGGTGGCTGATCGTGGAACTGGCCGAGCGCCGCCGTAACCAACCGCTCGCGATCGCGGCGTGCGTACTGCTGGCCGCCGCCAGCATCGCCGGCGCGATCGCCGTTGCCGGCAGCCACGGGCTGGCGCCCGGCGGCGTCGGGTTCACCTAGCTACAGCTAGATCGCGTCATACAGTTCGTGAAGCGCCGCCAGTAGCCGCGCGGGCGCGTAGCGCCCCCAGACATCTTCTGGTGCGCGGACGATGAGGACGCGGCGCGCGGTCACAGTTCTACCGTCAGCGCCTCGGCGGGCGCGTGCGGTACCAGCTCGGGGTGCAGGATGTGCGCGAGCAGCTCAAGCCCATCGACGATCCGCGGCCCGGGGCGCGAGAAGTAGGACGACGCGTCGACGGCCACAACTTCGCCGGCCCCGATCGCGGCGAGCTGGTCGCGATGCATCTCCGCCTCGCGGTGAGCGATTTCCGCGTCATAACCGCACGGCATCACGATCACGACGTCGGGCCGCGCCGCCTCGATCTCCTGCCAGCTTCGCTGTTCGGAGTTCTCACCGGCGAAGCCGAGGACATCCTCGCCGCCGGCGTACTCGATCAACTGGGGCGTCCAGTGGCCCGCCGCGAATGGCGGGTCCAGCCACTCCAACGCAGCGACCCGTGGGCGGCGCTTCGCTCTGCGCACGGCGACCCGGATCCGGTCGATCCGCTCAGATGCCTCGCGAACGAGATCGACCGCGGCCTGCTTGCTATCGGTCGCCTGCGCAAGCGTCCGCGCGTCACCAAGCACCTCGCCGACCGTATGGGGATCGAGCGAGATCACGAGTGGCTGGGAGTCGATCTCCTCAGCGATCTCGCGCACGTCGTCGTACGACACCGCGCACACCAAGCACAGCGCCTGGGTGACGATCAGATCCGGCTGCAGGTCGTGCAGCATCTCGGTATCGAGCTCGTAGATCGACTGTCCCGCGAGGGTACGCTCCTTGACCGCCGCGTCGATCTCGGACGCGCTCAGGCCGACCGGCAGCACATCGCGCGTGATCTTCGGTAGGGCGTCGACCGCCGGCGGGTAGTCGCACTCGTGTGTGACGGCAATAAGGTCGGGTCCAAGCCCGAGCGCGAACAGCATCTCGGTCGCGGATGGGACAAGGCTGACGATTCGCATTTCTGCAACCGGAGGATAGGAGGGAAGATGATGGCGAAGCAGTTCGACGAGCTGTCGTAGCGCTCAGAACCTGATCGGGTAGATCATGTTCGTGCTCGGGACATCGACCCAGAGGATGTGATCGCCGACCGCGAGCTCCCCGGGCGTAGCGGGGAACGTGACGGTCGCGATCACGCTGTTGTTGGTCGTGCCGCTCGTCGCGATCCTCCGCAGCTTGAGGTCGCCCTTGGACAGGACCCAGATCGAGCTGTCGCCGTCGAGCGCGCCGATCGCCGCCGGAATCGAGCCGACGGGGGCCTGCTCGCGGTGCGCGGCGTAGACGCCGCCGGTTGCGGCCTGTGTGCGCGGGTCGACCCGCGTCAGCGCGGAGCTCAGGAACCAGACGCCGTTGCTGTGGGCGATCCCGAGCGTGCCCGGCGGGATCACCGGACCCGCCAGGGCGTTGTGGGTGCCGTCGTTGTTGAGGACGGTCACGGCCCCGCGCTCGGGGGCCACCCACACCCGCCCGAAGGCTTCTCCCAGCGCGGAAATCGGGTCGGCGATCGGGATCACCTGAGGTGTGCCGCCGGCCAGTGGCACGCGCGAGATGCTGGTTGCGCCTGACTTCGCGAGCCATGCCGCGCCGGAGCTGATCGCGATCAGGTTCGTGTCCGTGCCGTCGGCCACCGTTGTGCGCTGGCCCGCGTTCGGATCGAACACGGTGACGCCGGTCGTTTCGACCCCGGTCATCCAGATGCGCCCGCTGGGATCGACCGCGACGTTGGTCGGATCGCCTGGAAGCGAGATCGGCTTGGGAGCACCGCCGTCGCCGATCTCGGCGAGCCGGCCGGGCGCGATCACCCAGGCGTGCGTGCCGTCGGCGGCGAGAGCAGTCACGCTGCCGGTGAACTTGATCGGGTTTCCCAGCGTCAGGCCGGTGCCGTGGAGCACCGGCGTGCCGAGGTTGGCCGTCGGCCCGGTGGCGTGAGTCTGTGAGCTGACCGGGGGCACGGCGCCACCGTGTTTGCCTCCGCCACCGCCGAGCACGATCGCGACGACGACGCCGGCCAGGGCCAGCAGCGCTACCAGTGCCAGGGAGCCGAGCAGCAGGGGGGATCGCGGGCGCGATCGCGGCGGCGGGAGCGTGGGCGGCGCGGCGTCGTGGGGCGTTGCTTGCGGAGGTTCCTGGGGCGGCGCCGTCGCGATGGTCGTGGGGCGCTCGCCTGCTTCGATCGCAACCAGCGCCCCATCGAGCGCCGAGACGAGTTCGGCCGACGAGGTGTACCGGTCCTCCGGGCGCTTCGCCATCGCCTTGGCGACGATCTGCTCGAGCACGAGGGGCAGGCCGGGCTGCTCGGCTTGCAGCGACGGCACCGGCTCGTTGATGTGGGCGTGCATCTTCGCGATCTCGCTCGGCCGGTTGTACGGAAGATGACCGGCGAGCGCCTCGAACAGCATGCAACCGAACGCGTAGATGTCGGATGCGGGGCTTCCCTTGGCGCCCTCGATCCGCTCGGGGGCTGTGTAGTCGAGCGTTCCGACGAGCACACCGGTGCGGGTCAAGCTCTGTCCGTCGGTCCGCCGCGCGATTCCGAAGTCGGTCAGGTAGACGTGCTCCTCGTCGCCGCCGTCGCCCAGCGCGATCAGAACGTTGGCGGGCTTGACGTCACGGTGGATCAGCCCGCGCCGGTGGGCCGCCGCGAGCGCGGAGGCGACCGGGCGCAGCAGCCTCAGCGCCCGCTCCGGTTCGAGCCGGCCATCGGCCGAGAGCAGCGCGCGCAGGTCGGTGCCGTCGACCCATCGCATGATCAAATACAGCGTCCCGTCGAGCTCACCGGCCTCGTAGACGGGAATCACGTTCGGGTGCTCGAGCGACGCGGCGAGATGCGACTCGCGCTGGAAGCGCTCACGGTAGGCCTCGTCCTGGGCGAGCCGTGGGGCGATCGCCTTCACCGCGACGGTCCGGTCCAACGCGAGCTGGGTCGCGCGATAGACGACCCCCATGCCGCCACGACCGGCGACGGCGTCGAGCCGGCAGCCGGCAACCGTGGACCCCACCGAGAGGTCAGACATATGGGCTGTTTATAGCGTGACTGCCCGCGGATGTACGATCGCCACAGCAATGAGTGAAAACGCCGGAGCCACACCCCTCCAGAGCGCCAGCGACCTGAAAGCGCAGATCGAGGCCGAGCGGGAAGGGCTGCCGTTCCTTGTCTACCGAGACGGCGGCGAGCAGCAGCAGATATTTGTGCTGGGCGAAGCGCTCGATCGCGTCACGGTCGGGCGAGCGGTCGGCGCCGACATCAGCGTCGAGTGGGACACCGAGGTCTCGCGCATGCACGCTGAGCTCGAGCGGATCGGCGGCGACTGGACGGTCTCCGACGATGGGCTTTCGCGCAACGGGACGCACGTCAACGGGGAGCGGGTCGTCGGCCGGCGCCGGCTGCATGATCGCGACGTGATCCGGATCGGCAAGACAGCGGCGGTCTACCGCCAGCCGCGGGTGGCGGACGCCACCGAGACCAAGGTGGCCTCCCAGGTGCTGGACCGCGCGAGCTTGTCGGAGGCTCAGCGACGTGTGCTGCTCGCGCTGTGCCGGCCGTTCAAGGACAGCGCCGGCTATGTCACGCCGGCGACCAACCAGCAGATCGCCGGTGAGCTGTTTCTCAGCGTCGATGCCGTCAAGACGCACCTACGCGCACTGTTTGCGAAGTTCGGGATCGAGGATCTGCCCCAGAACCAGAAGCGGATCCGGCTCGTCGAGCTGGCGCTGACGAGCGGCGTCGTGAGCCCCAGAGACCTCTGAGGGGTCGTGACCGTGCGCGACCGAATCCAGCTTGACCGGCTGCTACCGTTCGCCAGGTCGCTGGAATGAACGACGACCTACCTCGAAGTAGCAGGGCGCGGACCGAGATCCGCACCGCGCAAGCGTTGCGGTGAAAGCACTGCTGATCATCCTCACGGGCCTGCTGGTCCTTGCTAACGCCTTCTTCGTGATCGCGGAATACGCGCTCGTGCGCTCGCGCCGCGCGCGTCTGCAGAGAATGGCCGAGGAGGGCGCTCGGGGCGCAAGCCTGGCGCTGATCCAGCTCGAGAACATCGGCGACTACATCTCGGCATGCCAGGTCGGGATCACGATGGCCTCGATCGGCATCGGGGCGCTTGGGGAGCCGGCGATCGCGCACCTGCTCGAGCCGCTGCTCGGTCACGCGCTCGGCCACGCCGCGGCGGTCGCGATCTCGGTCGTCGGCGCGTACCTCTTGATCACGATCGCGCAGACGATCGTGGGGGAGATGGTCCCGAAGCTGTACGCGATCCAGCACGCCGAAGCGGTGGCGCGGCGGACAGCACGGCCGCTGCAGTTCTTCCGGGTTCTGTTTCACCCGTTCATCCTGCTGCTCAGCGCTGCGTCGGACCGGATGCTGCGGATGCTCGGAACCGACCCCGACGCCGAGCCGGAAGGGGGGACCCCGGACGAGCTCAAACGGATCATCGCCGAGTCCCAGACCGAAGGCCAGCTCGACGTCGGCGAGGCGAGCATGCTCACGGGCGTCTTCCACCTTCACGAGCAGGACGCGCGACAGGTGATGACGCCGATTCCGGCGGTCGTGACCGTCGATGTCTCCCAAACGGTTCAAGAGGCACTACAGCTCTGCGTCTCGACCGGCCATTCACGCCTGGTCGTGACCGAGGACGACAACGCTGACCGCGTCAGGGGGATCGTTCATGTCAACCAGCTCGTGAAGCTGCTGATGACGAAGGGAGGGGCTGCTCACTTCGACGCGCTTGTCCGCCAGGCTCCGATCGTCCCGGAGACCAAGCCGCTTGATGACCTGCTGGCGGATCTCCAGCGCGAGCGCACCGAGCTCGGGATCGTGATCGACGAGTACGGCCGGACGGCTGGAATCGTGACGATCGAGGACATCATCGAGGAGGTCGTCGGTGAGATCTCCGACGAGACAGATCCCGCAGGGGGCCAGATCCGGCGGCTGGCGAACGGCGACTGGTTCGTGCGGGGCCACGTCGCGGTGTCTGACCTCGAGGATTACGGGCTCGTGCTACCGGTCGACACCGACGCCTACAACTCCGTCGGAGGGTTTGTGTTTGATCAGCTCGGGCGACTGCCGAAGCGCGGCGACACCGTGGCCGCGAACGGCTACTCGATCCGGGTCGAGTCGGTCCGCGAGAACAGAATCGAGGCGGTGCGGATCAGGCAGCGTCCGAGCGCGGCTGAATCTCGCGAGTGACGACCCGCCTGCGGGTCAGCGGCATCAGAGTGTTCGCGTTGCCACAGCTCGCGACATTCGTTACATTTCACGTTTGCGCAACAACCGGGTGAGTCGCTCTCGCAGAGCGCACACCTTCCCGGTGGTTGAGAGGAGAGAGAAGCCGGCCCTCAGGGGCCGGCTTCAACTATCTCGGGACGCGGTCTGCGTCGGACGGCGGATGGCGGATAGCGGCTGGCGGCTGGGTTTCGGCGGGGGTGGTCGTGGAACCCACCATATTTTTCGTTAATGCGACCACCCCCCTCGGTAGACCGCGGCGGAGAAGTCGGATCGAAGGCCTCCCGACGGGGCGCCCGCCACCCGGAGCGGCCGAGGCCAAAAAAGAAGCCGGCCCGCTGGGGACGGGCCGGCTTCGTGCTTCTGGGGAGGAGGTGCTGCTATGAGGTACGTCGCGATTGGAAGGATGCGCTCCGGACCTGAACGCGTCTTAAATAGTTAGAGAGGCGATCCGAAGATCCTGCAGTGCAGGCGGGCTGTCAGCCGTAGCTGTAGAAGCCCTGGCCGGCCTTGCGTCCGAGGGCGCCGGCTTCGACCAGTTCGATCAGCTTCTCGGGCACGTCGATCTTGAGCGCCACGCCGATCGCGCGGGCGACGTCGAGCCCGACGAAGTCGAGCAGGGCGAGCGGGCCCATCGGCAGGCCGGCGCCGAGCGTCATGCAGCTGTCGATGTCCTCGGCGGCCATACCAGTCTCGGCGAGCAGCTCCGCCGCGCTGAACAGGTACGGGAACAGCAGCCGGTTGACGACGAAGCCGGCGATGTCGGGCACTTCGACCGGCGTTTTGTCGAGAGCTTCGCAGAGCGCCACCGTACGGCTGCGGGTCTCGGCCGTTGCCTCGGGAGGAAAGACAACCTCGACCAGCTTCATCCGCGGCACCGGGTTGAACACGTGGAGGCCGGCGAACTGCTCGGGGTGTCCACTCGCCTGCGAGAGCTCGGCGATCGAGAGCGAGGAAGTCGTCGTCGCGAGCACCGCTCCGCTGCCGGCGTGACGAGCCAGCTCCCCGAGGTCCGCGAGCATCGCCGCCTTCTGACCGTGGTGCTCGAGAATCGCCTCGACCAGGAACGTGGCGTCGCGGAGCTTGTCCAGATCGGTCACCACCGTCACCCGGCCAGGATCGACGCCCTCGAGTTTCGAGCAGGCCTTCGCGACCGCGGCGCGCGCCCGCTGCGCCGACTCGTCCGAACGCGCCCACAGCAGCACGTCGCCGAAACCTGCTGCCGCAGCAGCGAGTCCACACGCGATCGTGCCCGCCCCGGCGATGCCAAGTCGTTCATCCATGGGGGGTACAGTACGGGACCGTTCATTTAGGCGCCGATTCCCCCTGAGAGCAAGGAGCAGAGATGCCGGCAGAGCGTGGCCGCGAGGTAGTGATCGTCGAGGCTGCCCGGACCCCGATCGGGCGTGGGCACAAGGAGAAGGGCTACTACAAGGACACGCATCCCAATGCCCTGCTCGGCTCCGCCTACCGCGCCGTGATCGAGCGGGCCGGGATTGATCCCGGCCAGGTCGAGAACGTGATCGCAGGGTGCGTGGCGCAGTTCGGCCCGCAAGGACTGCACGTCGGGCGCAATGCCTGGCTGGAGCAGGGCTTTCCGATCGAGACCTCGGCGACCACGATTGACCTTCAGTGCGGCTCCGCGCAGCAGGCGGTCAATTTCGCCGCGAGTCAGATCGCCTCAGGCGTCCACGACGTCGTCATCGGGGGCGGCGTCGAGCACATGGGCAAGCTCCCGTTCGCCGCGACGACGAAGACCCAGCAGGAGTTCGGCTACGCGTTCACGCCAGAGCTGATGGCCAAGCACAACATTGTCGGCCAGGGCCTCGGCGCGGAGATGATCGCTGCGGAATACGAGATTGCGCGTCCGGAGCTCGATGAGCTCGCGCTGCGATCCCACCAGCTCGCCCACCGCGCGACCGAGGAAGGCCGCTTCGAGCGCGAGGTCATCCCGATGCGCGTCAACGGCGACACCTACATCTCCGACCAGGGGATCCGTCCCGACACCAGCCTCGAGGCGCTCAGCCAGCTGAAGACGGTGTTCAAGGAGGACGGCGTGATCACGGCGGGCAACTCGTCGCAGATCTCAGACGGGGCGGCCGCCGTGCTGCTGATGAGCGCGCAGAAGGCCGCCGAGCTGGGCCTGACGCCGCGCGCAAGGGTCATGGACCAGACGACGGTCGGCTGCGACCCGGTCAAGATGCTGGAGGGACCGATCCCGGCGACCGCCAAGTTGCTGGAGCGCAACTCGATGTCGGTCGACGACATCGACTTGGTCGAGATCAACGAGGCATTTGCCCCCGTCATCGCCGCCTGGCGCCGGGTCCACAACCCCGACATGGATCGCGTCAATGTCAACGGCGGCGCAATGGCGCTCGGGCATCCACTCGGGTCAACCGGAGCCCGGCTGATCACAACGCTGCTGCATGAACTCGAGCGCTCCGACAAGGAGATCGGGTTGGTGACGATGTGCTGCGGCGGCGGGCTCGGGACCGGGACCTTGATCCAGCGGATCTGACCACTGACAGCCGGGAAAAAACACCATCGGCTCGCCGCGGCCGGATAGGCTCGGCGGCGAGTCGTGAGTCCCACTTCCGCACCGAACCCACAGCTTCAGCGCTCGGTTACGACTATGCGACCTCGACCGCAAGTGCGCCAGGGACGAGCGGCTGATGGTCTCGCGCTACGTCTCAGCACCGATCGCGCCATCGCCGGCGGCGGCCTCTGGCGAGTATTCGCGGGCTGATCTGATCTTTCATGGGGTCGATCACTCGCTCGCGTCCTACGAGGGGCGCGTCTACATCAACGCCCCCAAGGCCAATGCCGGCACCGGGCGCGAGCACCCGTCCTACGCCGGGTCGTTCCACATCTTCGGACATGGCGGTTGCTTCGGCGACGTCGGCCACTGCGACATCCCGACCGCGCCACAGGACCCGTTCGATCTGCGCCAGGCGCAGCCGCTGACGCCGACGGCGAAAGTCGTGATCGTGACCGACGCACTGAAGCGGATCGTCGCGAAGGCCGGCGACGCTCCCGGGCCGGTCACGGTCACGGTCGTGTGCGTCGCGCCGAGCCGCGAGTCAAACGAGTACCTGAAGTTCGACGAGGTCCGGCTCGTCACCTACCGGTAGCGGTCGATCGTCGGCTCGGCGCTCCAGCGGCCGAACCGGGGCCGCCGACCAGGCTAGTCCCCCTGTTCGGTCGGGCGGATCAGGATCTCGTTGATCGCTACCCGCCGCGGCGCCGTGACGATGTAGAGGATCGCCTCGGCGATGTCGCTCGCCTGCAAGATCTCGACGTTCGAGAATCGCTGCTTCATCTGCTCCTGGATCTCGGGGCGGTTGTGCGTGCGTAGTTCGGTGTCGACGGCGCCAGGCTCGACCAGCGAGACGCGAACGTGACGCTCCGCCACCTCTTGCCGCAGCGACTCGCTGAACGCGCCGACGCCGTGCTTGGTCAGGTTGTAGACGTTGCTGCCGCGTCGAACGACCCGTCCGGCGACCGAGCTGACGTTGACCAGGTCCGCGACGCGGCGTGGTCCGTCCTCGGCGGCGCGGAGCAGATGCGGCATCGCCGCTTGGGTGCAATAGAGGACGCCTGCGACGTTGACGTCGAGCATCCGCTGCCAGTCCTCAAGGGGGGCTCCGAGCGCCGGCCCAAGCAGCATCAGGCCGGCGTTGTTGACCAGCGTGTCAAGCCGGCCCAGCTCGGACACGGTTCGGTCCACCGCCGCGCGCACCTGCTCCGCGGAGGTCACGTCGAGCTCGAGCGCCAACGCCGGTGTGCCGGCCTCGCGGATCCGCTCGGCCAGGCGCTCGATCCGGTCGATCCGGCGTGCGCCGATCGCGACCGCGGCGCCGTGCTCGGCGAGTGCCAGCGCGGTCGCCTCGCCGATCCCGCTCGAGGCGCCGGTTACGAGTGCGACGGTTCCCTTCAGCGAGTCGGACATCAGCTCGCTTCCCAGCGGAACCCGATGTCGCTCGGTCGCGCCGCCAACGGGCTCGACGGCAGCCCTGGCGGCGGATCGTTCTCGTTATAGGCGGACGGGGCGATGTCGTTAGGCGTGTCGGGATGAAACAGCGATGCCAGATACTGCGCTTGCCCTCGCCCGGGCCCGAGCTCGAACTGGCCGCCGCCGTAGGCACGGATTCCGTGCTCTGTGCAGTAGTCGTAAGCGGCACACAACTTCGCCAGCCCGCCGATCCGTGAGGGCTTGATGTTGACCATTTTCGGCGGGAACGGCAGCGCTTCGATGTCGCCAATTGAATGGATCGGCGCGTCCCATGTGACCCGGTCGTGGTGATCGGCGAGCACGGACGCGGTCGCCTCGGTGACGACGTCGGGATCCTCGATCCAGGCGCCCGGAAAGGCATCGACAACGCGTTGATAGAGGACCGGGTCCGGCGGCTGATCGACAACCGTCCCGTGATACAAGCTCTTGAAGTCAACCGAATCCACGGCACCGGTCGCGACCAGCTGATCGATCAGCTCCGGCGTCCATGAGCTCGTCGGATCGAGCTTGAAGCGCAGCGTCGGGTAGCGCGCGAGGCGGCGCTCGATCGGCTCGATGCTCGGGGGTTCGCCGAGCCGCAGCGAGACGACGAATGTCAGCGGCTGCGGCGGCCGGGCGAGCGCCTCGTGCAGCGGCCTGCCGGCCTGGCGCAGGGCCAGGTCGAGCGCGGCGCTGTGGAACGTCCAGCGGCGGTACAGCCGCGAGACTTCGCGCTGGGGCTCGACTCCGAACAGATCGAGCGAGTCGATCAGCTCGCAGAACTCGCCGAGTGAGCGGGCACCGCTGAGATCGTGCACCGGACCGGCTTTCTGAAGCTCGACGTGGTCGACGGCGTCGTAGACGACGTCCTCGCCGACGCCCTCGAGCCCGCCACCTTGGAGATGGACGACGGTACTGAGACGCTCGAACCCACTGGAGACCTCCGCTTGGAGACCCTCGAGTGCATAGCCGTCGACGTCAATCGGCAGGTCGGCGAGGAGATCGAACGTGGCCACGACGCAACAGGATATGAGGCCGGGCTCAGCGGCTGCCGTCCGGCTCGCGCGAGGCCGCTCCCGCCTCCAGACGCGCGACGAGCTCGTCGAGCCGAAGCTCCTGGAGTCCGGCGCTCACCGCCTCGAGCTCGCTCGCGCAGTAATCGACCAGCTCGCGACCCTCCCTGACGAGCTCGAGCGTTTCGCGCAGCCCGGCCTCACCCGAGTCGAGCCGGCGGATGATCTCCTCAACCCGTGCGACGGCGGATTCGTAGCTGCGCTCTGTCATCACTTGGGATCCTCCGGATCCACCCGGGCCCGGACGGTTCCGTCATGGAACCGAAGCCTCACGACGCCGGCGGCGCGGGCCGAGAACATCGAGCCGAGCGGCTCGCCGGCGTCATCCTCGACCAGCGCGTAACCGCGGGCGAGCGTCCGCTGAGGGTCGTGCGCGGCGAGCGCCAGGCCCAGCCGCTCGAGCTCGCTTGCACGCTTGGCCGCGTCTGAGCTCTGTGCGCGTGCGGCAGTCCGCTGCAGGACGAGCAGATGGGCGCCCGCTCGTGAGCGTCCGTGCTCGCAGGCACGCCGTGCGCTGGCGCGCAGCTCCCGCAGCAGCTGGTGCAGTTGCCGGCGGTGCTTGCTCACGTGTTGCCCCGGGGCGCGCGAGAGGTGGCTGAGGGCGCGCGCCCGGTCGACGAGCGCCCGGCGCCCGTGGCCGTGCAGCCGGCGTGCGAACGCGGCGAGGTCGCTGCGCGCCGCCCGGCAGTCGATCCGCACTGCGGCCTCCGCGGCGTGGGTCGGGGTCGAGCAGCAGACCGCAGCGACATCGTCGATCAGCGTGCGGTCAGTGTGGTGTCCGACGGACGAGATCACCGGCACTCGCAGCAACGCGACCGTCCGGCACAAGCCCTCGTCGCAGAACGCGAACAGGTCAGCGAGCGAGCCTCCCCCGCGTGCGACGATCACCACCTCGACCTGCTCGATCGCGGCCAGCTCTCGCAATGCGGAAGCGATCCGCGGAGCCGCGTGACGGTCCTGCACGGGCGCAAACGCCCAGACCAGAGTCCCGCCCCAGCCGCGGCGCCGCAGACCAGCGAGCACGTCGTCGCGGGCCTTGCCGCGCTCGCCGGTCACGACTCCGATCGTGCGCGGCAGGAGCGGCCTGGGCAGCCGCTTCTGCGGCTCGAAGATGCCGTCCGCGGCCAGCCGTCGACGCAGGCGCTCGAGCTGGATCAGCAGATCTCCCTCGCCTTCGACCCGTAGTTCGGTGACCGCGAAGGTGAAGTTCGGGGACGATGTCGCACTGCCCGGGTAGTAGTCGCAGCCACCACCGACGACGATCCGCATCCCGTCGGCGAGCGTCATCTTCAGCGCCTCGTAGTCGCTGAGCCACATTGAGCACGGAATCGCGCCGCGCACATCACGCAGCTCGAAGTAGACGCGGGATCGGCTCGGCCTGAATCCCCACACCTCGCCGACCAGCTGCACGCGCGCGAACTCCAGCAGCCGCTGCTTCAGTTGCGCCGCATACGATCCCACGGGGTAGGGCCCGGGGAGGTCGCTTTCACGAAGTGGTGCGGTGGCTGCGCGCTCGGCGTCCGGCATCGGCATGTCGGATTTCGAGCCTACAACCCGTGGATGCGGAAGCCCTCAACGGCGCTTGGTGTGCTTCGGCGCCTTGCTCATCGCTGCGGGGGGCTCACGCCCGCGCACTTGAAGCTGCCGAGGGCGTGCGCTTGTTCGACTGCCGCCGGGGTGGATGCAATCCTGAGCCGATGACCCCGACCGAGATCGTTCTCGACTGCGATCCGGGCCACGACGATGCGATCGCCCTGCTGCTCGCCCTAGCGAGCCCCGAAATAGCGCTGCTGGGCGTGACAACCGTCTCCGGCAACCAGACACTCGAGAAGACGACCGCGAACGCGATCCGCGTTCTCGACCACGTCGAGCGCCACGACATCCCGGTTGCGGCGGGCGCGGAGCGACCGCTGATACGAAATCGGCACGTCGCCGCCGAGGTCCACGGTGAGACGGGACTCGATGGCCCCGACCTGCCGCCGCCGGCCAGAGAGCCCGAGCCGCTCCATGCGGTCGAGTGGATCGCGAAGACCCTCAAGCACACAACGAGGCCGGTCACGCTGGTCCCGACGGGACCGCTCACGAACATCGCACTGCTCCTGGCCGTCTACCCCGACCTCGCCGCACAGAAGGTGGAGCGGATCGTGCTGATGGGCGGCGCGATCGGGGAGGGCAATGTCACCCCGGCCGCCGAGTTCAACATCTGGGCCGACCCGGAGGCGGCATACCGGGTGTTCTCGAGCGGGCTCGAAGTGACCATGGTCGGGCTGGATGTAACCCACAAGGCGCTGATCGGCTCAGCCCACGTCGAGCGGCTGGCGAGCGCCGGCAAGGCCGGCAAGCTGGTGTCGGACCTCTACAACTTCTACGCCCGGTTCCACGCCCGCCGCTACGGCTGGGACGGGGCGCCCGTCCACGATGCCGTCGCGCTCGCGCACGTCGTCGATCCGACGCTGCTCGAGACCACTCATTGCGGCGTGGTCGTCGACACCGGGCCCGAGCTGTCGAGAGGTCGCACGCACGTCGATCTCCGGAGCGCGACGTGGGCGCCGAACTGTCACGTGGCGGTCGATATCGACGCCGGCCGCTTCCTGGCGCTCCTGACGGACCGCATCGGCGCGCTCCCGTAACGACGTCAGGCCGGGCTCAGCGTCGCGACGTACGGGAGCCCGCGGTAGCGCTGTCGGTAGTCGAGTCCGTAGCCGACGACGAACTCGTTTGGGATCTCGAAGCCGACGTACTTGACCGGAACCTCGACGACCCGTGCCGCCGGCTTGGCCAGCAGCGCGCAGACCTCAACGGTGCGCGGACCACGGCCCTGCAGGCTCTCGAGCAGGTAGCGGAGGGTGAGGCCGGTGTCGACGATGTCCTCGACGATCAGCACGTCGCGGCCCTCGATCGGTTTGTCGAGATCCTTGAGGACCCGGACCACGCCCGAGGATTTCGTCGCCGAACCGTACGACTCGACGGCCATGAAGTCGACTTCCGCCGGGAGGCGGATCGAGCGCATCAGATCGGAGACGAAGAGCACGGCGCCCTTGAGGATCGCGAGCAGGAACAGGTCCCTGCCGTCGTAGTCGCGCGACACCTCCGCGCCAAGCTCGCGGACGCGGCGGTCCAGCTCTTGTTCTGTCAAGAGGACCCGCCCGATCGCGTCGTCGCGTTCCACGCTGCGCGGGAGTCTACGGGTGACGAACCCTAAAGACGGGAACGGAGCGCGGTCCGAAGCTCGTCGTCGCAGAACGCAGCCTCGATCGCCGTGCCCGTGATGTCGCGGAGGTCGTCCGCCGTCAGACCCATGCGCTCCGCGCATAGCTCGTACTCGGTCTCGATCGTTGCCCCGAAGTAGGGAGGGTCGTCGGACCCGAGAGTGACCTTGACGCCGGCCTCGCGCAACTGTGCGAGCGGGTGCTCTTCGTAACTCGGGTACACGCCGAGGACGACATTGCTCGTCGGGCAGCAGTCGAGCACGATCTCGCGCACGGCGAGCTCGTCGACGAGCGCGGGGTCCTCGATCGCCCTCACGCCGTGCGCGATGCGGGTGATCGGGAGCTCGAGCGCCGCGCGGACGCTGTCGGGCCCCCGCCACTCGCCGGCATGAATCGTGCAGCCGAGCCCCGCCTGCGCGGTGATCGTGAACACCTCCGCGAAGTCGTGGGCCGGGAAGTTCTCCTCGTCGCCGGCCATCGAGAAGCCGACGACATACGGATGCGGGTGCTCCGCGGCGTGGTGGGCGACCCGGAGCGCCTGCTCGACACCGAAATTGCGAACGGCCGAGATCAGGATACGCCCCTCGATGCCGGTGTCGTGGCGGGCCTCGTCGATCCCCCGGGCGATGCCCTCCAAGTGCTCCTCGTCGCTCAGCCCGACGAGCGCGGCGTGGTCGGGCGAGGCCGTCAGCTCGACGTAGATCGCGCCGCCCCGGGCGCATTGGCACAGATACTCGTACGTGATGTCCCGGTAGTCCTGTCCGGTGCGCATCACGCTGGCCGCCAGGTCGTACGTGCGGAGGAAGTCGAGGAAGTCCGTGTAGCGGAAGCGCCCGTCGGCGCCCAGTAGCCGGTCCGGGAGAGCCATGCCGTTACGCGCCGCGATACGACGCACGAGGTCCGGAGGAGCGGTGCCCTCGAGGTGGACGTGAAGCTCGGCCTTGGCCAGCATCGGTCCGGCAGTTCTATCTGATATGCCTGGGGTGTGAGGATTCTCGTCACCGGCAGCGCGGGGCACCTCGGGGAGGCACTCGTCCGCGTGCTCGGCTCCGAACACCACGAGGTCGTCGGCCTCGATGTCATCGAGTCGCCGTTCACGAGCGTGGTCGGGTCGATCGCCGATCGTGCGGCGGTGCGGAGCGCCATCCAAGGGGTCGATGCGGTGATTCATTCCGCCACGCTCCACAAGCCGCACGTCGGCTCGCACAGCCGTGTCGACTTTGTCAACACCAACATCACCGGGACGCTGCATCTTCTCGAGGAGGCCGTCGCCGCCAACGTCAGCCGGTTCGTCTTCACGAGCACGACGAGCACCTTCGGCCGTGCCCTTCAGCCGGCGGTCGGCGAGCCGGCGGCCTGGATCACAGAAGACGTGAAGCCCGTTCCACGGAACATCTACGGGGCCACCAAGACAGCGGCCGAGGACCTCTGCGAGCTGATTCACCGCGACCACGACCTTCCGATCCTGATCCTGCGCACGTCGCGGTTCTTCCCTGAGCTCGACGATCGTGACGAAGTCCGCGGCGCCTACGACGACCTCAACATCAAGGTCAACGAACTGCTCAACCGGCGGGTCGATATCGAGGACGTCGTCGGTGCGCACCGGCTCGCGCTGGAGCGCGCGCCGGAGATCGGCTTCGGGCGCTACATCATCAGCGCCACCACACCATTCGGACGACAGGACGTGGCGGCGGTGCGCGCTGACCTGCCGGCGGTCATGCGACGCCTATACCCCCAGTACGAAGATGTCTACGCCCGGGCCGGATGGAAGATGTTTGCCTCGATCGAGCGCGTGTACGTCAACGAGCGTGCCCGGCGCGAGCTTGGGTGGTCACCCTGCCATGACTTTGGAGCCGCGCTCGAGCGCCTCGCCGATGGAGCCGATCCGCGCAGCACGCTCGCGCTGTCGATCGGGTCGAAGGGCTACCACGCGCAGTCGACCGGCGTCTACACCATCCGCTGAACCTCGAGCACGGGGTGGGGGAGCTCCGGCGCGGCGTCGCCGAGCGTGAACGCGGCGCGGACGGCATCTGCGGCGCGGCCGGCGCTCTCAGCGTCCTGTGCATGGACGAGCGCGAACGGCCGCCCGCCCGGTTCGACGCGCTCGCCGAGCGCCGCGATCTCGGTCAGGCCGACGCTGTGATCGACCGGATCGGTCTCTCGCGCCCGGCCGCCGCCGAGCCCGACGATCGCTATCCCGACGCCGCGCACGTCAACAGCAGTCACGATGCCCGCCGAGTGCGGCTCGACGGCGCGGGCCACGGGCGCGCTGCGAAGGAACCGATCCGGTTCCTCGATCAGGCTCGCCGGGCCGCCGAGCGCCGCGACCATCGCGGCGAAGCGCTCCGCGGCCGCCCCGCTCTCGAGCGCTCGCACGGCCGCCTCGCGAGCGGCGTCCACATCGCCGTACAGCCCGCCTAGCACGAGCAGCTCGGCGCTCAATGCGAGCGTCACCGCGAGCAGCCGCTCGTCCGTGGCGGCGCCGGTCAGGTGGTCGATCGCCTCACGGACCTCGAGCGCGTTGCCGGCGGTGCGCCCGAGCACCTGGTTCATGTCCGTGAGCAGCGCCGTCGTCGGCATCCCGTTCCCGACGGCCACCTCGACGATCGCGCGCGCCAACGCGCGCGCGTTGTCGACATCCGGCATGAAGGCCCCGGAGCCGAACTTGACGTCCATGACCAGGCCATGCAGGCCCGCCGCAAGCTTCTTGGACAGGATCGACGCAACGATCAGCGGGATCGATTCGACCGTGCCCGTGGCGTCGCGGATCGCGTACAACCGGCGGTCGGCGGGCGCGAGGCGGGCCGTCTGGCCGACGATCGCGCACCCCGCATGCCCCACGACCTCGCGGAGCCGGTCCGGGTCCGGGGCAACGTCGTACCCCGGGATCGACTCGAGCTTGTCGAGCGTCCCGCCCGTGTGCCCGAGCCCGCGCCCGGAGATCATCGGCACGCCCGCGCCGCAGGCCGCGACGATCGGCGCGAGCAACAGGCTGACCTTGTCGCCGACGCCACCAGTCGAGTGTTTGTCGAGAATCGGCCGTGAATCGTCCCACTGGAGCACGTCTCCGGATCGTGTCTTCGCGCCGGTCAGCGCCACCTGCTCGGCGGCGCTCATACCGCGCCAGACGATGGCCATCGCGAACGCGCCGACCTGGGCGTCGGTAACGGTGCCGTCCGTGATGCCGGCGACGAGCTCCTCGAGCTCGGCCGCGGTCAGCTCGCCGCCATCACGCTTGCGCCGGATCAGCTCAGCGACCAGCACGGCCCACGCGGGGGATGAACGAGAGCAGCACGCGGGTCAGGTCGCCGGCGGCGCGCTCGGCGTCTCGCAGAGTCTGCTCGTGGGTCAGAGGTTCGTCGCTCATGCCCTCTGCCAGGTTCGTGATCACCGAGATCGCCGCCACCTTCAGGCCACAGTGGCGGGCGACGATCGTCTCCTGGACGGTCGACATGCCGACAGCGTCAGCGCCGAGCGTCCGATATGCGCGGATCTCTGCAGGCGTTTCGAAGGTGGGGCCGGTCACAGCGAGGTAGACGCCCTCCGCGAGGGGAACGCCGGTCTCGTGTGCCGCCGCGCGCAGCTCGTCCAGCAGCGCCGGGTCGTACGCGTCTCGGAGCGAGGTAAACCGCGGCCCGATCGACGCGTCGTTCGGTCCGGCAAGCAGGTTCACGCCGGTCATGTTGATGTGGTCCGTGATCGCCATCAAGCTCCCCGGCCCGACCTCCGCTCGCAGCGAGCCGGCCGCGTTCGTGAGGATCAGCGACGAGACGCCAGCACGCTTCAGCGCCCGGACCGGCCTGCGAAGCGCGTCCACATCCCCGCCCTCGTACAGGTGGGCCCGCCCCTGGAGCACAGCCACCGGCACGCCCCCCACCGAACCGAGCACCGCCCGTCCCTCGTGTCCCTCGACGCTGGGACGCGGAAAGCCCGGCAGCTCCTCGTAGCCCACGACGACGGCGTCCTGCACTGCGTCGGCCACGCCCCCGAGGCCCGATCCGAGCACGACGCCCACAAGCGGAGCATGCTCGGTCAGCACGTCCAAGGCGGTGCTCACGCCTCGAGCGCCCCGCGGCCAAACGACAACGGCAGCAGTTCCCCGAGCGTCACGGTCTGCACCAACGCTCCCGGCCGGCCGAGATACACCGGGGTGTCGGGCGCTCCGAACTCCACCAGCCGCTGCCGGCACCCGCCGCAGGGCGGGCACTGCTCGACACGCTCTGCCACCACCGCAACCGCGGTGATCGCGGACTCGCCGGCAGCGACGAGCGCGCCGAGGGCCGAGCCCTCGGCGCACTGGCCCTGCGGGTAGGCCGCATTCTCGACATTCGCGCCGGCGTAGATCGCGCCGCTGCGTCCGCGCACGGCGGCGCCGACCTTGAACTCCGAGTACGGCGCGTGCGCGTTTCGCATTGCGGCGTCGGCCGCACGCAGCAGGGCCTCCGGTCGGTCCATCAACAGGTCGGCGTAGCCGACCGCGACGAGCGCTCGATCGTCAATGCCGAGTTCGGCTCGCAGCCGGGCGACCTTCGCGTGGGCGGTCGCGAGATCGCCCGCGTCCGGGAGGACCGCCTCGAATTCGATGAACGTCCCGAGCCCCTCGACGTCGTCGAGATGGATCCGCACGCCCTCCCAGACGAACAGCCGCCGGCGCTTGGCCACGACGAGAACCGTGCCGAGGGTGGCATCGAGCGCCTCGATGAGCTCGGCGGCCGCTGCGACCGGCGCGATCACGAACCTGCTCTCGGTCGGCTCGGCATCGTCCGGCCGGCGGTAGCCGATCAGCTCGGCGCTGTGTGTGACCTGCTCGCGGAGCTTGAGCCGGCCGCGCCGCGCCGCGAAGTATGTGTCGCGCTGATCGAGGACACCGCGATCGGCAGCGCCGAGCGTGAGGCAGCGGCTCGCAGTCGCCTCGGGGTTCGGGTCGCGGGCTTTCAACTCGACGTTGACGCGTGACATGAACGCGCGCGAGCCTACCGTGCAGGATCGGGATAGGGCGACGCCATCGGGAGCGTAGTAGCCTCCGTTCGTGATCCGGCGTCTGCCGCACGTTGATCGAGTGGGAGTTGAGGAGCGCGCCGCCGAGCTTGGCAAGCGCTCGATCAAGACGACCGCCAAGCAGCAGGGAATCCGCCTCGCCGTGTCGATGCTCGATCTGACGACGCTCGAGGGCGCCGATACGGCCGGCAAGGTCCGCCACCTGTGCGCCAAGGCCGTATGTCCGGCGCCGACGATGCCCGAGATCCCCTCGGTCGCCGCGATCTGCGTCTACGGCTCGATGGTCGCTGTCGCCCATGGGGCGCTGATCGGCACCGGGGTCAAAACCGCAGCCGTGTCGGCCGGCTTCCCCGCCGCGCAGGTATCGCTCGAGGCGAAGCTGCGTGACACCGAGGACTCGGTCACGGCCGGCGCGGATGAGATCGACATGGTGATGTCGCGCGAAGCGTTCCTCGCCGGCGATGACACACGCGTGATGGCGGAGATCGTCGCGGTCAAGGAGCGCTGCGGTGACGCTCATCTCAAGGTCATCCTCGAGACGGCCGAGCTCGGCTCCTACGAGCACGTCCGGCACGCGTCGATGCTCGCGATGGAGGCGGGCGCGGACTTCATCAAGACCTCGACCGGCAAGGCCGCGAGCGGAGCGACCCCGGGTGTCTGCCTCGTGATGCTCGAGGCGATCCGCGACTACGCCGAGCGCACCGGGCGGATCGTCGGGTTCAAGGCGGCCGGCGGGGTGTCGACGAGCAAGGCGGCGCTGCATCGACTCGTGCTCGTCAAGGAGACGCTCGGCGACGAGTGGCTGACGCCCGAGCGCCTGCGGATCGGGGCGTCGTCCGTGCTCAATGATCTCCTTATGCAGTACGCCAAGACGGACACGGGCCACTACGGCCGCTCGGAGGACTTCTCGAAGGAATGAGCACCCGCACCAGCATCGTCTGGGATTACGCTCCCGCGCCGGAGTCGGCCGACCACCTCCGGCTGAAGGATCGCTACGGGCTGTTCCTCGACGGCGAGTTCCGCGATCCGGCGTCCGGTCAGTACGTCCCGACGTTCAATCCGGCGACCGAGGAGCCGATCGCCGAGGTGGCCTGGGCGGGGCCTGCGGACGTGCCCGCTGCGATCGCGAGCGCCGGCGCCGCTCATCCGAAGTGGGCTGCGCTCCCCGACGTGGAGCGCGCGAAGTACCTGTTCCGAATCGCCCGGCTGATCCAGGAGCGCTCCCGCGAGCTCGCCGTCGCGGAGACGATCGACGGCGGCAAGCCCCTCAGGGAGTCTCGTGATGTCGACATCCCGCTGGCGGCGGCGCACTTCTTCCACTACGCCGGCTGGGCGGACAAACTGCGCTACGGCGTCGCCGCCCGCGAGGTGGCGCCGCTCGGCGTCGTCGGGCAGATCGTGCCGTGGAACTTCCCGCTGCTGATGGCCGCGTGGAAGCTCGCGCCCGCGCTCGCGTGCGGCAACGTGGCGATCTTGAAACCGGCCGAGACGACGCCCCTGACCGCCCTGCTGCTCGCGGAGATCTGCCAGGAGGCCGAGCTTCCGCCCGGGGTCGTGACGATCATTCCGGGCGACGGCAGCGTGGGTGCGGCGCTCGTGCGGGCGGCCGGCATCGACAAGATCGCGTTCACCGGATCGACCGCGGTCGGTCGAGACATCCAGACGGCACTGGCCGGCCGCAAGACGCCGCTGACGCTCGAGCTCGGCGGCAAGTCCGCGAACATCGTGTTCGAGGACGCCGCGCTCGATCAGGCCGTCGAGGGGATCGTCAACGGGATCTTCTTCAACCAGGGCCACGTGTGCTGCGCGGGCTCCCGGCTGCTGATCCAGGAGAGCGTGCTCGACGAGGTGATCGGGAAGCTATGGCAGCGGATGGCGCGGCTGCGCGTCGGCGACCCGCTCGACAAGAACACCGACGTCGGCGCGATCAACTCCGCCGAGCAACTCGAGCGGATCGAGGCGCTCGTCGCCGCCGGGGAGGGCGAGGGAGCCGTCCGGCGCACGATCGCATGCGAGCTTCCCGAGCGCGGTTACTGGTTCGCGCCGACGATGTTCACCGATGTCTCGCCGGCCCATCGGATCGCCGTGGAGGAGATCTTCGGGCCGGTCGTCTCGGTGCTCAGCTTCCGCACCCAGGCCGAGGCGATCGAGAAGGCGAACAACTCGCGCTACGGGCTGGCGGCTGGGATCTGGACCGACAAGGGCGCGAAGGCCTTCGAGGTCGCGAGCGCGCTGCGGGCGGGTGTCGTCTGGCAGAACACTTACAACCACTTCGATCCGACCGCAGCGTTCGGCGGATACAAGGAGTCGGGATTCGGGCGCGAGGGTGGTCCCGCCGGCCTGCGTCCGTACCTGCGAGTGGTGCGGTGAGTACGCGGGTGGTCTGATGACGCGGCTGGCGGTCCGCAAGACGTACAAGCTGTGGATCGGCGGCGCGTTCGTCCGCTCGGAGTCCGGGAGGTATGACCACGCGCAGGCGGGAGCATCAGATCGCGTCGTCAACATCCCGCGGGCTTCTCGCAAGGACGTCCGTGACGCGGTGGGCGCAGCCCGCAAGGCTGCCGCCCCGTGGGCGGCGCGGACCGCCTACAACCGGGGTCAGATCCTGTACCGCGCCGCCGAGGCGCTCGAATCGAGCACCGAGCGCTTCGCGATGAGCGTCGGTCGTGCCGAGGTCGACGCAGCCGTCGACGTGCTCGTCCACTACGCGGGCTGGACCGACAAGCTCCATCCCGTGCTCGGTGGAATCAACCCCGTCGCCGGCCCGTTTCTGTCCTTCTCGGTGCCGGAGCCGACCGGCGTGGTGGGCGTGATCGCGCCCGACGAGTCGCCGCTGCTCGGGCTCGTCGCCGAGCTGGCGCCGGTCCTAGCGGCTGGCAACGTCGCCGTCGCGATCCTGTCAGAAGCGCAGCCGCTGGCCGGCCTCGACCTGGCAGAGGTGCTCGGCGTCGCGGATGTCCCCGCGGGCGTCGCGAACGTCTTGTCGGGCCGCCGCGGCGAGCTGGCGACGGCGCTCGGTGCCCACCGCGACCTGAACGCGATCGTCGACGCGGCCGGTGACGGCGAGCTGTCGGCGGAACTCGATCGGCTCGCCGCGGAGACGATCAAACGGGTCCGTCACGGCTCCGCGGCGACGAGCTACGAGGACGCCGTCGCCGATGCGCTCGAGCGGCTCGAAGCGGTCACTGAGCTGAAGACCGCGTGGCACCCGGTCGGGGCGTAAGCCCTATTCCTTGATGTACGGGATGCCGGATGCGGCAGGCGGCCGCGAGCGCCCGATCACGCCGGCGACAGCGATCAACGTGAGCAGGTACGGCAACGCCTCGAACAGCGTCCCGAGCGTCTGCGAGAACTGTGGCAGCCTGTCGGCGAGCGCGCTCGAGAATCCGAAGATGAGCGTCGCCACGAGTGCCCCGAACGGTCGCCAGCGGCCGAAGATCACCGCCGCGAGTGCGATGAACCCGCGACCTGCGGTCATGCCCGGCGTGAACGAGCCGACGAACGCGACCGACAGGTACGCCCCGCCGAGCGCCGCGAGCATCCCGGACACGATGACCGCCGCGTACCGGATCGAGAACACGGGGAGGCCGACCGTGTCCGCCGCGCGGGGCTTCTCGCCGACCGAGCGCAGCCGCAGCCCCCACCTAGTCCGGAAGAGGAAGATCGTCAGCAGCGGCACGAGCGCGATGCCAAACCAGGTCATCAGGTTCGCATCGCCGATTGCGGCACCGAAGAACCCGACGTGCTGGATCCCTGGGATCTTGACGTTCGGCACCTGTGAGATGTTCGACGGCGTTCCGTTGGGACCGTAGTGGGCGGTGAAGAAGTAGCCGGTGATCCCAAGCGCGAGGAAGTTGATCCCGGTGCCGCTCACGACCTGGTTGGCGCGCAGATGGATCGAGAAGACCGCGTGCACGAGCGCGAGCAGTCCGCCGGCGACGGCCGCGACGATCAGTCCGAGCACCCAGGAGCCGAGCACATCGGCTCCCCAGATGCCGAAGTAGCAGCCCATCAACATCATTCCCTCGAGACCGATGTTGATCACGCCGCTGCGCTCGGAGACGATCCCGCCGAGCGCTGCGAACAGAAGCGGCGTCGCGTAGCGGAGCGCTGCGGCGACGAGCGCCGACCACGTGAACACGATCTTGAGGTTTGTGACGCCGGCCCTCGTCGACAGGATCGCGCCGGCGATCCCGACGAGGCCGAGCGCGATGTCGCCGATTCCGAGGCGTCGCTCGCCACCGGCGAGCGCGACCGGGCCGAGCAGGATTGCGAAGGTCCCGAGCAGCACCGATGGTACCGGCGTGCGCACCAGCAGCGGGGGCAGCGTGATCACCCAGGCGACGACGGCCAGCACAATGCCGGCCTGACCCAGTCGCCGCGGCGAGGCGATCCGGGTCGGCGCCGCGGCGATCGTCCCGACGCTCATGATGCCTCGTCCACAGCCGGCGCGTCCGGCGGCTTCGGCGGTTTCCGTTTCAGCCCGACCGCGATCCCGCGCCCTGAGTTCAGCACCCGCAGCGCGATCAGATCGGTCGAGACCAGGAGCACGATCAGGCCCTGGATCATGAACGTCAGGTACTGCGCGAGGTTCGGGTCGAACGTGCTCGGATCGAGGTTGCGTTGCGACGTCCCGGTGAGCAGCGCCCCGAACAGCAACGCAGCGGCGACCGTACCGACCGCGGTGTTGCGACCGAGCAGCGCGACTGCGATCCCGAGGAACCCGATCTGCGAGGCCTGGATGTCGTTCGTGAACAGTGAGAACTTCCAGCCGAGGATGTCGAGCGACGCGGCGATCCCCGCGAACGCGCCACAGATCAACATCACCTTCACGTAGTTGCGCCCGACGTTCATCCCGGCGTAGCTGGCCGCGTCCGGGTTGAAGCCGACCGCGCGCACCTCGTAGCCAAGACGCGTCCGGTTGATCAGCACCGCGAACACGGACGCGGCCGCCAGCGCGATGAAGATCCCGATCGGCAATCCCTGGAGTTGCGGGTTGCCCCAGATGACGGGGAGCTTGCCCGATGCGGTCACTGTGCTCGAGACCGGGATCGACGGCTGCGTCGGATCTTGGAGCGGCCCGTGCAGCTGGAGCAGGAAGACGCCGATCCAGATCGCGATCCAGTTGAGCATGATCGTGGAGATCACTTCGTGGACGCCGACCGTCGCCCTCAGGACCCCTGCGATGCCGGCCCACGCTGCGCCCGCGAGCGCGGCGCCGACGATCGCCACAGTGATGTGCAGGACGGCCGGCATCCCGGAGAACGAGGAACCGATCCAGACCGCGATGATCCCGCCGACCGTGTACTGGCCCTGGCCGCCGATGTTGAACAGCCCGGCGCGGAATGCGAACGCGACCGCCAACCCCACGAGAATCAGCGCGGTGGTCTGGATCAGCGTCTGCTGGAGGTCGAGCGCCGCCTTCACCCGCGCCGCGCCGCTCGTCCACGGGAACAGCCAGTTGAGTCCGGTCCCGTTGAAGAACGCCTTGTACGTGCTGAACGGGTCGTGACCCGTCGCGAGCACGACGAGACCGGCGACGAGGAAGGCGATCAGAGTCGTCAGGAGCGGCACGACCACTCCTCCTCGCAGGCCGCGGAAGGACGTCATCAGCCGTGCGGGCGAGCGCAGCGCCGCCTCGACGTGCTCATCCTCGACGACCTCGGCCTCGACCAGGGCGTCGTCGTCGTCCGAAACGCTCATGCGGCCGCTCCTTCCTGTGCCTTTCCTCCGGTCATCGCGACCCCGAGCTCTTCCTCGGTCGCATCCGGTGCAAACTCGCCGGCAATCTTCCCTTCATAGATCACGAGGATCCGGTCCGCGAGCGCACGGACCTCCTCGAACTCGAGTGAGATGAGCAGTACGGCGCGGCCCTTGTCACGCTCGGCGACGAGCCGGCGATGCACGAACTCGATCGCGCCGACGTCGAGGCCCCGCGTCGGCTGGTGAGCGATCAGCACCTTCGGATCGGACGCGATCTCACGCGCGACGCACACCTTCTGTTGATTACCGCCCGACAGAGACAAGGCGAACGCCTCGGTCCCGCCGCCTCTGACGTCGAACTCGCGCAACAGCCCCAAAGCGCGCTCCTTCCAGAAGCTGAGCCGCAGCCAGCCGCGCGCACTGAAACGTGGTTCCCGGTATTCGCGCAGACCGAGGTTCTCGGACAGCGTGAAGGGCAGGACGAGGCCACGGCGGTGGCGATCCTCCGCGATGTGCGCGATGCCGGCGCGCGTCGCCGCCTTCACGCCGTGCCCGGCGATCTCGCGACCAGCGACGATCACGCTCCCAGACTCCGGTACGCGCAGACCTGTGATCGCCTCGACGAGCTCTGGCTGGCCATTGCCGTCGACCCCGGCGAGCGCGACGATCTCGCCGGCCCTGACCGTCAGCGAGACGCCATCGACCGCTTCGAGATCGCGGTCGTCGCGGACGTGGAGGTCCTCAACGGTGAGCAGCGGATCGCCCGGCTTGCTCGGTCCCTTCTCGAGCGAGAGCAGCACGTCGCGTCCGACGACGAGCCGGGCCAGGCTGCGTTCGGTCGCGCCCTGCCGCGGCACGGTGTCGATCCGCTTGCCGCGGCGCAACACGGTGATCCGATCGGCGACCTCCAGCACCTCCCCAAGCTTGTGGGAGATGAACACGATCGCGGTGCCGTCCGCCTTGAGGCGCTGGATCACTCCGATCAGCTCCGCAACCTCCTGTGCGGTGAGGACGGCCGTCGGCTCGTCGAGCACGAGGATTCGCGCCCCCCGGTAGAGCGCACGCAGGATCTCAACACGTTGCTGAGCGCCGACGCTCACGTCCTCGATCGTCGCGTCTGGGTTGACCGCCAGGCCGTAGCGATCGGATAGCTCGCGCACCCGGGCGCGCGCGGTCTTGAGGTCGAGCAGCCCGGCGTGTTGGCTCGGCTCGTGTCCGAGCACGATGTTCTCGGCGACGGTCATCACCGGGACGAGCATGAAGTGCTGGTGGACCATCCCGATCCCGAGGGCGATCGCCGCCGAGGGCGACTCGATCTCGACCGGCTTGCCGTCGACGAACATCTCGCCTTCGGTCGGCGTGTAGAGCCCGTAGAGCACCGACATCAGCGTCGACTTGCCGGCGCCGTTCTCGCCCAGGAGCGCGTGCACCTCGCCCCGGCGCACGTCGAAGTCGACTCGGTCGTTCGCGACGACCGAGCCGAACTTCTTCGTGATGCCCCTCAGCTCGAGAGCCGGGGGCGGACTAGCTTCCATTCAGCGCGTTTACGGAACCGTGTTCGGGATGTTTGCGATCGCGCCTGACTTGATCTGGTCGTAGATCTTCGCGATCTGCGGAGCGAACGACAGCCCCGCAGGACCGATCTTGCCGTAGCCGATCCCACCGTTCGCCACGTTATTGGTGACGTTGGCGCCAGCGGCGAACTGGCCGTTCATGTCGGCCTTGATCGCGTTGAACACCGCGACGTCGACCTTCTTCTCGGCCGAAGTCAGGATGTAGGACCCAAGGTAGGCCTGGTCCGCGTCGACGCCGATCCCCTGAAGGCCGGCCCCCTGTGCCGCCGACAGCGCGCCGAGCCCGCACGCGCCGGCGACCTGGAAGACGACCTTCGAGCCCTGCTGGATCTGGTTGAGCGCGACCTGCTTGCACTTCGCCTGGTCGACGAAGTCCTGGGAGTAGCCGTTCAGCGTCGTGATGCCCGGATCAGCCTTCTTCGCGCCGGCCTGGTAGCCCGCGATGTAGTGATCGACCGGCGGGATCTTCTGGCCGCCCACGCTCGAGATTGTCTTGAAGCCGTGCGCCTTCGCGTACAGGCCGGCGAGATAGCCCGCGAGATAGCCCGCTTGCTGCTCCTCGAAGAGCAGGCCCTCGATGTTCTTCGGGTTGCCCTTCTCGGCCGTTGCGTCGGAGTCGACCATCGCAAACTTCACCTGCGGGAACTGCTTGGCGACGGCATCGGTCGCGTCCGCCATCAGGAACCCGACCGGGATGACCAGGTTGTAGCCCTGCTGCGCGAGGGTCGTGAGGTTCGGCAGGTAGTCGGCGCCCGAGCTCGATGTCAGGACCCTGCCCTGGATGTGCAGTTGCGCAATCGCCCGCTGCAGGCCAACGTACGCGAGGTGGTTGAAGCCCTTGTCGTTGAGGCCGCCGATGTCGGTGACAAGCCCGACCTTGAAGTTGCCGGCGCTCGACGAGCTCGTCGCCGAACTGCTCGCGCTGGCGGATGTGGCAGCACTGGTGCTGGAGCTCGACTTGCTGCTGCCGCACGCGGCAAGCCCGACCACGAGTGCCACGGCGCTTAGTGCGACGACGCCAGAGGCCCTGATCCGTCCCGTCAACGTGATCTCCTTTCCAGAAGGACCGAAAGCGCAACCATAAACCCGTCAGGGGACGTTCGTGCGGATTCGCCCGGCCGCGGTCCAGCCGACCTCGTCGCGATTCTCCATCAGCTGCTCCTCCTCCGTCGAGCGTTCATCGTATGCGCCAGCTCCTCGGCCCGCGCCCGCGGTCGGGTGCTCGGTGCACGGGTTATCGATCTCGAGCGCGGCGCCGGTGCCGGCAACGAGCTCGCCGGCGATCAGCAGACGCGATTGCGTCATCAGTCGGGTGACGGGACGACCAGTACCGGCCGGCGCGAGATGTGCAGCAGCTTGTGCGGAGTCGAGCCAAGCAGTGCGCCACGAATCGGGCTCTCGCCATGGGTGCCGACCACGATCAGCCGCGCGTCACGCTCGTCGGCGAGATCTGCCAACGCTTTGGCGGGCGAAGCCTCGACCATCACGGCATCCACGTTGCTGCTGTCGTAACCGGCCGCGATGCCGCTCGCCTCCTCGATCCGCTTGTGCGCGAGTTCCCTGAGCGCGGCGGCGTAGTCCTTGACCTCGCCCGCAATCGGGTTGACCTCATAGCCGAACGCGATCGTGACCTTCTCGCCGTACGCCTTCCCGACGTCGAGTGCGGTGCGCAGCGCGGCCTTGGCGCAATCTGAACCGTCGTAGCCGACAATGATGCCGCTGCTCATGACGAATGCCCCGCCGGCGCGGCGGCCAGGACCGCGGGATCGACGACCTCGGGTTTGCGTCTGAAGAACTCCGGCATCCACAGGCGCTGGACGATCATTCCGACGAGCCCGAGGATGACCGTGAACAGGGCGATCGCGATCGGCGAGCCGATGCCGAGGAACGGCTTGGAGTAGCCGCCGTCGGCCTTCGAGTAGTCGATCACGGCCTTGATCAGCACCCACGTCAGGATCAGTCCACCGACGGTCGGCAGCACGCCGATCATCACGAAGTTCTTGACGCTGTCAAGCAGGTGCCTGCGGTAGTAGACGACGCAGGCGAACCCCGTGATCCCGTAGTAGAAGGCGATCGTCAGCGACAGCGATGTGAACGCGTCCGCGATCAGGTTGTCGTGGCTGGTGACTGAAAGCAGGATGTAGACGAGCAGCGAGACGGTCCCCATCCAGATCGTGGAGAAGCCAGGCGAGAGGAAGCGCGGGTTGACCGAGCCGAACTGCTTGGGGATCGCGCCGGCCCGTCCCATCGACAGCGTCGTTCGTGCCGTGGGGAGGATCGTCGTCTGCGTCGATGCCGACGCGGAGCTGAGGATCGCGATGATCAGGATCTTGTCGAGCCCCGAGCCGAATACGCCCTTTCCGAGCGGCGCGAACACGTCGCTGGAGTTGTTCACCAGCGAGTCGACGCCGCCATACGCCTGCGCAGCGGTCGCAACCAACAGGTAGATCGCCACCAGCACGAACGTCGAGATGACCGCGGCGCGGCCCGGGGCAGTCGTCGAATTCTCGGTCTCCTCGTTGACGCTGACTCCGGAGTCCCAGCCCCAGTACATGAAGATCGCGAGCAGGATCCCGCCGTTGAGCGCGCTGATGCTCGAGATGTCGAACGGGTTGAACCACGACAGCTGCGGTGTGACCGAGTGCGGCGGGTGGTTCGCGTACACCTTCACGAGCGCGACGATCGCGAACGCCATCAGCGTGACGAACTCCAGCGTCAACAGGACTTGCTGCGTGCGCGCCGAGAGCTCGATCCCGATGTAGCAGATCGCCGTCATGATGATGATCCACACGATCCCGACGGCGACGACCTCCGCCGTCGTCGGCGTGACCCCGAAGAGCTGGAACGTGTAGTTGCCGGCGACATCGGCGAGACTCGGCATCACGAGCACGTCCGCGACGACGATCGCCCACCCGGCCTGCCACCCCATCCATGGGCCAAATCCCTTCGTCACCCACGCGAACGTCGTGCCGCAGTCCGGGTCGGCGCGGTTCATGTAGTAGTAGGCCGCCGCGATGAACGCCATCGGGAAGAACGCGACGATGATCACCGCCGGAGCCTGGAACCCGAGCCCACCGACGGCCGCGATGAACCCGAGCGTCGCCGCGAGGCTGTACCCCGGGGCGACCGACGCCACGCTGATCACGATGTTCGAGACGAACGAGATCGCGTTCTTCTTCAGGCCCTTGTCCTCGACGTGAATGCCGCTCGGCTGGGACACTGTCGCGCTTTCCAAGGCGACCTCTCTCTCGACTACGGATGGTTGAAATGGGGCCGGGCGGGTTGGACGGATTGTCCCGCGGCCGGGGGTCGCGGGATTCTGTGCCGCCGCGGGGGTGACCGCAAGCGTCTGATGGCCTAAGTAATGGTGAAGGTTTGTACGCCTCGTCCAAGGACGAGTGGCCAAAACCGAACGCTGCGTTCAGTGCGCCGGGTCGCCTGTGACGCTTCGCAGCGGCTCGAGCCCCGGCTCGGCGGGATGTCCGCGGACCTCTCCATCGAACGCGAGGCGGTCGAGCCGCGCGATCTCGCGCTCGCCTTCGAGTCGGGCGGGGTGCCCGGCTGGGAGGTCGCGGATCAGCGCGCGGATCCGGTTGCGCAGCTGCAGCGCGAAGTGCGGAGTCGAGGCGCCCATCAGCTGGCGCACGTCCTCGACCGTCACCTCACGGCCCTCACGGAGACGATCCGGATGCTCGCTCTCGCTCATCGCCGCCGCTCGCCATCCGGGCTCGCCTGTAAGGCGGCGGCGAGAGTCTTCCAGTTGCTCATTTTTGGGGTACCACCTCCAGCAGGTTGTCCAGCTCGGCCTGAACCGGGACGCTGACCGCCGATGTGTCGCCGATCACCCACCCGTGGTTGTAGACGGCGGCAGTCGGACCTTCCTGCGTGTATCCGGGAGTCGCGTAGTCGAGAAAGTAGTTCAGCACGGGCGCAGGCAGCTTAGAGGGGTTCTCGACAAGCAGTTGTGGTCCGTAGTCGCCGCTGGCGGACAGTGGCGCCGCTGCGGCCGCATCCAGCGGCCGGGATGAGTTGACGAGCACGTACCCGTGCCCGGGGCTCCGCATTGCCCAGCCGAAGCTGCCCGGCACGTGTGCGCACGGCTGACCGAAGGGGCAAGGCGGATCCCGGTAGATCGCAAACGCCACCGAATTAGCCGCCGGATCCGGCCCTCCGACCCGCTTGACCGTGCCGTACTTCCCAAGCTGCGTCAGCACCGCGTCCGAGATCACACTCGGCGGGCCCAGCACGTAGATATGCGGGCGCTGGTGGGCGAGTAACGCCTGAGCGGTCGCGCTCGGGATCGACGAGCTCTTGACGAACAGGACCGGATCGCCGCTCTCGGCCGCCCAGCCGGCGGCCGGCATCGCGTAGGCCGGATTGTCGCCTGAGGCGATCACCACCGTGTCGCCGGCGCTGCCCCGAGCGGCGCTGGCGAACCGGTCGATGCTTGCGGCCAGCGCGTATGGATCGCTACCGGAGATCGCCTGGGAATGAACGCCGCTCGGACTGGGGACATCGCCGACGCGGATCACCTGGGCGCCCGCCACGACGCCCGAGCCGGTCGGCGCCAGCAGCTTCAGCGCATCGGCGGTAGCGGAGGGCATCGACGAGCTTCCAGACAGCAGCACCGGCGCGCGGATCGGCGGAGCCATCAGCGTCGAGGCCGCGATCGCGGCCTGCCAATCGTCGGTCGGCGCGATCGTGACCACTGACGGGTGGGTTCCGGGTGTCTGTGATGGAAACACAGCGAGCGCCACACCGGCGGCGTCCGCGACCGGATCGCTGCCGGCGACGCGAGTCGTGTTCTTGGTGGCAACCAGCGGAAATCCGAGCTTCACGCCGGCGTCCGGGGTCTTTGACTGCACCTTCACGCTCGGACCGACGCTCGGAGTGGCGCCGTTCGGGCTGGACGTGCCGATCAGCTGACGCGTCCCGCCGCAGGCGGCGAGCGCGAGCGCGGCCAGCATGGCGGCAGTGGCGACTAAAGCAGTTTTCCAGCGCATCGTTCGGCTCACCAGGCGAGGAAGTTAGCTGCGATCTCCGTCGCCGGCGCCGGTCGTCGACCGGGGAAGGAGGCTGCTGGAGCGCGGCGAAACACGGTACGTGCGGAGTGTCGCAGCCGGTAGGAAGCAGCAAACTGCCGCAATAGTATGTATATTGCATTAACGCCTAATCCGCGGGATTCAAAAATCCGCGGAGCGGGGGACCCAAATCCCCAGGGGCTAATCCCGCGGTGAATCCGCGGGAGGCGCAGGCTCTTTTAGCGCCAGCCCGACAGCTAACCCCGCAGGCTGACGAAAGAGAGCGACTTGCGGGTCATTCAACTGATACTTGTTAGCCTGGCCGTGGCGGCATTGATCGGCGCCCCGGACGCGCTCGCCAGCGGTGGTGGCGCAACCGTGGGCGGTGGTGGCGCTTCGGCGACCCCGTCCAGCGGCACGTCGACGACGTCGACCAACTCGGGTGGTGCAGGCACCACCGCTCCTCCGCCCGGCGTCAGCACGCCCACGCAACCGATCGTCCCCGGTTTCGTTGCGAAGATCATCGGCGGCGTCGCGTACGCCCCGTCCTACGCTCCGATCCAAGTCCAGGAGGCGATCTGGGCGGGCAACCAGATCCGCACCAAGCCCTACATCTGGGGCGGCGGTCACCAGAGCTTCATCGCCAAGGGCTACGACTGCTCAGGATCGGTGTCCTACGTGCTGCATGCCGCCGGACTGCTGAAGACGCCGTTCGATTCGAGCGACTTCATGAAGTGGGGCATCAAGGGGCTCGGACAATGGATCACCGTATATACGAACCCCGGCCATGCGTTCGTGCAGATCGCGGGGATCAGGTTCGACACCTCCTCGGAGGCCGATCCGAATCCGCCGCCGGGCTCCGGGCCACGCTGGCGGCAGCTGTTCACGCATCCGCAGGGCTTTATGGCGCGGCATCTCGCCGGCCTGTAGCCGCGCGCCGCGCTGGTCAGCCCGTTTCGCCCTCCCGCTCCCGGTGGGCCATGATGTCTGCCCGCTCGGCGAGGCGGTTGGCTCGCCGCAACTCGGCCTCGCGCATCCTGCGCTGTTCGGTCGGAGTCTGCGCGATCGCCGGTGGCACCGGTGCCGGGTTCCCATCGCCATCCAACGCGACCATCGTCAGATAGGCCGTGTTCGTGTGGCGGACCTCCCCGGTCCGCGGATTTTCGGACTGGACCCGGACGCCGACCTCCATCGACGTCCGCCAGGCGGCGTTGACCGTCGCCGTGAAGGTGACCAGCTCGCCGATATGGATTGGAACCAGGAACGCCATCCGGTCCATCCCGGCGGTGACGACACGGTTGCGCGAGTGCTTGATTGCCGCGAACCCAGCCGCCTCGTCGGCGAGTTTCATCACGGTGCCGCCATGGACGTTGCCGGCGCTGTTGGCGTCGCCGATTCCCATCAGGCGCGCCAGCACAGCCGTCGATTCCGAGACTGGCCTGCCATCCATCCGCCGGATCGTAATCGGCCGCCGGGTGCTCGGTCGATGGCGGGCGGCAGTCGGCCTGGGGTACGCTACGTAAAGCTTCTCTCGTAACCCGCCAAGGAGGATGCGATGCCGGGCCTTTCCGGGCGCATGTCGACAGTCATCAAAGCCAAGATCTCAAAGCTGCTGGACCGTGCCGAAGATCCCTCGGAGACACTCGACTACAGCTACCAGAAGCAGATCGAGCTGCTCCAGAACGTCAAGAAGGGGATCGCCGACGTCGTCACCTCCAAGAAGCGTCTGCAGTTGCAGGAACAGAAGATGAAGGACCAGGTCGTCAAGCTCGACACGCAGGCGCGGCAGGCGCTTGCTGCCGGCAACGAGGACCTCGCTCGGACCGCGCTGGAGCGCAAGAACGTGGTGCAGACGGAACTGCAGTCGCTCGATTCGCAGATCTCGCAGCTCGAAGCGCAGCAGGATCAGATGACCGCCTCGGAGCAGAAGCTCCGCACGAAGCTCGAGCAGTTCCGCTCCAAGAAGGAGGTCATCAAGGCCCAGTACTCCGCCGCCGAGGCGCAGGTCCGGATCTCCGAGGCCGCGACCGGTGTCGGCGAGGAGATGGCCGATGTCGGGATGGCGATGCAGCGCGCGCTCGACAAGACCGAGAACATGAAGGCGCGCGCCGACGCGGTGCAAGAACTGGAAGCCGCGGGCACCTTCGAGGATCTGACCGCACTCGGCCCAGCCGAGGATGACATCGATCGCCAGCTCAAGCAGCTCTCGAGCTCGACTGAGGTCGACTCCGAGCTTGAGAAGATGAAGGCCGAGCTCGGAAGCGGTTCCTCGGCGCCCGCCGGACAGCTTGGAGCTGGCGGCGGCACCCCGAGCACCGAGGAGGCGTCTCAGTGATCGTCAGGATCGCAACCGAGGGGCAGTACGAGGTTGAAGACGGCGCCGTCATGACGCTGAACGAGCTCGACAACGAGGCGGTTGCGGCCTGTGACTCCGGCGACGAGGAGCGATTCCAGGCTATCTACGGCAAGCTGCTGGACCTGATTCGGACCGAGGGCAGGCCACTGGGCGACAGCGAGCTCGAGGGCTCGGATCTGATCCTGCCGCCGCCGGATGTCTCGCTGGAGGAGGCCAAGGCCGAATTCAGCGGCGAGGGCCTGATCCCCGGCTGATTCCTCCCAATCTCATGGCGCACAGGATTCCGGTGCGTCAGTCGTGTCCGCGCCGCAACTCTATCCGGGAGGAACTTTGCGCATAAGACGCTCAGCCGACGCACGCAACTGCTGGCGAGGTGGGCCCCAATGAAGCCGCCTGCACCTGCGACCAGGATGAAGTCATCAGACATATACGTCCCTCCCGAGGGCTTGCTTGTTCGGCTGGACTAGTGCTGTGACCCCGAAGACCCTCCGGAGCCGATTCCCTGCGTCGGCGCACTTTGCGCCGGCAGGCCACTCCCCTGCTGCGTCACTGAAACGGACCCGGAGCTCGAGCTCGAGCCGCCGGCGCCACCACGCGAGCCGCCCGCGCCGGTGGAGCCGGAGCTGGCGGCAGGGGCCGGCGTGGGCACAGCCACTGCCGGCGCCACAGTCGAGGCGGGCGCGGTTGGAACCGCGGACGATCCGGCAGACGTTGACGCCACTGGAGTCGATGCGCCATTGCCCGCGGACCGAGGCCTCGCTCGCTTCGCCGGCCGGTGGGTCCGGCCGTGATTCCGGGCCGGGCGGCGCTTGACCGCCTTGGCCCGGTGATGAACGGTTGTCGACGTTGCCGGACCCGGCTCGGTGCTCGCGCTCGCCGGGACCGCCGTTGTCGCGTGCTTGCTCGGGCCTGCGGTGCCGAGCAGGACCGTGAGCGCGGCTAGCGCTGCGAGCATGCCTGCTGCGCCTGCTAGCTAGCCGCTGCCAGGCAGGGATGCCGCGCAACCGGCGCCTGCGGGTGCGTCCGGCCACGGCCGCGGCGCCCGAGGCGGAGGCCTGTTCAGCTGCCGCGGCGTGAGGATCGTCCTCGGTCGTCGCCTCGAGCGTGGTCGCGAACGCGCGACCCGCGCACTGGAGACGAAGGTCGATCGCTTGGCAACTCAGGCACCGGTCAAGGTGCGCGTCCAATTCGGCACGCGCCGCAGCGGCCAGCGTATTGCCGTCGCGGGCGGCGATTCGCGCGGGGGTTGCACGGCATTCCTCTCGGCGCACCGCCGAGGTCAATCCGCGCCAGGCATCGGGCGCACGTGCGTAATCGGTCGCGGTCTTGCGCGTCAGCCGGAGCAATTCATCGGCGGTTGCGCGTGAGCCATCGGCGACTGCGTTGAAGCGCGAGAGGATCGTCTCGGTCGCCTCGGCGGTCGGCCGGGAGTCGAGCAGCTCGTTGCAGTAAGCGCTGACGGCGCGCTCGAGCCGCTTGGGGTCGAGCGCGGCGAACTTGGTCTCAGAAAGCGAGCTCCCGGCGGGCTCCACCACGTCCGGCAGCCAGGGCGATTGCTCGGGCCGCTCATCCCTCGGTGTGGTCGCAGCCGGCGCATCGCGCTCGGTGAGAAGACCTCCCCGCCTGCGCGTGCGATCGACCACATGGTCAAGAATAAAGGAGATCGGAGCACCAACTCGCCGGTTCCCACGGGCTCCGGGACGAACGGCTAGTCAGCCGGAAGCACCAGATCGGGGCTCGGATCATCGGCCAGGCGCAGGTCGGTCGCGGGGTCCGGATGAGCACCGCCGTCGCTCCAGCCGTACTCAATCTCCAGCTGCGGAAGCTGCGGTCGCCGTAGCCCGTGCCGCGCCGGCCCTTTGGCTTCTTCGGCCGCCCCGCCCAGGTCGCGAGCCCGACCACGGCGAGGATCACGACGATTCCGATGACTGCGCCCACCGGTCGTCGTCGTGCACGCGCTCGGTCAGCCCGAAGTGCTCGGCATAGAATGCCGCCGACCGTTCCCGGTCGCTGACCGTCAACGCGACGTGGTTCAGCGCCACCGCGCGATCATCGCACGACGGGGCGAGACGCCGCGTTAGTGCACTAGGCCGTCGGGTCGCCGACCGGCAACTCGAGATCGGCGCTGTCGACAAGGGGCGCGCCGCTCGTTGAGGCGAACACCTTCGTCATCCCCAGCGAATTCCAGGGATCGACGATCAGACAACCCGGAGCGGAGGTCCCGAAGATCAGCTCGCGGGCCTCCGGGGTCTCAAAGTCGGAGTGATTGGTTGCGACCATGATCACGTCGGCGTCGCGGACGGCTTCGTCCAGGGGCTGGGTCATCGAGTGCGCGTGCGGATCGCAGACGCTGACCTCGGCCAGTTCGCGCTCGAGCAGGCGCACGAGCTTGTGCGAGAGCGAGTCGCGCTCGTCGTCGGAATCACGCTTGAACCCGAGACCGAGAACCGCCACCTTGCGTCCCGCGAGTGAGCCGAGGCGAGCCTTGGCGCCCTCGACCAGGAACAGCGGAACCGACTCGTTCACGCGTGAGACCGCAAGCAGCATTCCCGGCGCGTGCGAGCGCTCCTCGCTGAACGCGAAGTCCTTTCGCAGACAGGTGCCGGCGGTGAGGCCGGGCGACGCCATCCCGCCGCGCGGATACTCGCGGTTGATCAGCTCGATCACGTCGAACACGTTCGCGCCGTACATCTCGCAGTCCATCATCAGCAGGTTCGGCAGCGCGAACTTCGTGTAGCGCAGGATGTTCGCCCAGATCTTCGCGAGCTCTGCCTGGACGGCTGTCGTGCGCAGGATCGGCGCGTTGAACACGCTGAACAGCTCCGCGGCCCGCTCCGTCGATTCGCTGTCGGGGCCACCGACAATGCACGGGAGCGTGTCGATCTCCTCGATGAAGCGACCGCCGACGATTCGCTCCGGACAGTGCACGACGAAGATGTCCTCGCCGGCGCGCAGGCCGCGCCGCTGCTCGATGTAGCCGGCGACGAATTCGGTCGTGCCGGGCGCCACGGTCGAGCGCAAGATGATCGCGTGACCCGGCGCGAGCACCGGCAGCAGCCCGTCGAGCGCCGAGCGGATGTCGCGCATGTCGATCTCGATGTGCGAGAACGACGGCGTCCCGAGCGTGAGAATGATGTCCCGTGCGGCTGCGGCGTCCGAAACGCGGTCGGTCAGTTCGAGCCGGCCGGCGGCCATCACCCGCTCGAGCATCTCTTGAGCGCCGGGTTCGTCGAACGGCATCCGTGCTGCCCGAACCGACTCGAGCCGGTCGAGGTCGCGATCGACGCCGAGAACCCGCAGACCCCGGTCGGCGAAGCACAGAGCCAGCGGCAGGCCGACCCGCCCCAGCCCGATAATCGAGACATCGGCACTCATTGCGAGGAAAAACAGTAGCGGCCTGGAATCCGGAACGTGCAAGTTCGATTCAATTCGAACCTCCGATAGCGGTCATCTGGACCGGCTGATCAGCCGGGTCGAGTGCTTTAACGGCGCGCACGCTCAGTTTGTTTCCGATTGGCCTGAGCGGGATGTTGGCCAGCCGGAACGCGCCCCCGGACCGCAGCGGAGTTCAGCCCCCTTCAGGCGCGCGAGAATGCCGAGCACACCGACGTTCGCTACTTCGTCGGGATCGCGGGCGAGCTCGGCCGCCTGCTGGGCGGCCGCGGGATCACGTTCCTGATCACAAACGCCGGTTGGCGAATATGTGAGTTTGCGCATATGCCCAGACGGGAATGAGACAGCCGCTGGGGGACCCCCAGGGAGGTCCCGACGAAGGAGAGAATCGTGAAGGTCAGACTCAGTGCGTCACGCGTGCGGACGGCGTGCGCGATCGCGATCGTCGCCGTTGCACTCGGTGCCGCTGCGCCCGCTGAGGCGGCGACGCACACCGTGACCTACGACCACTACTCGCTGAAGATCGACGGCAAGCGCGTGTATCTGTGGTCCGGCGAGTTTCACTATTGGCGGCTGCCGAGTCCCGACCTCTGGCGCGACGTGCTGCAGAAGCTGAAGGCGGCCGGCTACAACGCCACCTCGATCTACTTCGACTGGGGCTACCACTCGCCGAAGCCCGGCGTCTATGACTTCACCGGCGTCCGCGACGTGGAGAAGCTGCTCGAGATCGCCGACCAGGTCGGCATCTACGTGATCGCCCGACCGGGCCCGTACATCAACGCCGAGACCGACAGCGGCGGCTTCCCCGGATGGCTTGCGACCCAGAAGGGGCGGGCGCGCTCGAGCGCGCCGGACTACACCGCCGCCTACCACGACTGGCTGCGCCACATCGATCCGATCATCGCGCGCCACCAGCTGACGAACGGCAAGGGCACGGTAATCCTCTACCAGGTCGAGAACGAGTACGGCAGCAACACGGACGCCGCCTACATGCAGGACCTCGAGCAGCAGATCCGCGCCGACGGGATCACCGTCCCGCTCACCCACAACCACTGCTGCGGCAACTCGACCTGGGCGACCGGCCCCGGCGCCGTCGACCTGCCCGGCCAGGACAGCTATCCGCAGGGATTCAACTGCTCGAACCCGACGAACTGGAGCGGCGTCGCCACACTCCCGCGCTTCCGCGACGACGCGCCGATCTTCACACCGGAATTCCAGGGCGGCTCGTTCGACCCGTGGGGCGGCCCCGGCTACGACAACTGCCGCCAGCTCACCGGGCCGGACTTCGAGAACGTCTTCTACAAGGAGAACATCATCGACGGGGCGACGATGCAGAACTTCTACATGACTTACGGCGGGACGTCGTGGGGCTGGCTTGCCGATCCGTCGCAGGTCTACAGCTCCTACGACTACGGCGCCGCGATCAAGGAGGACCAGGAGCTGACGACCAAGTACGACGAGCAGAAGCGACTCGGTTACATGCTCGCGTCCGTGGCACCGCTGACGAAGACCGACCAGGTGGCGGCTGCGCCCGCCACCAATCCGGCGATCCGCGTGGCCGCCCGCGGCAACCCCGACGACGGCACGCACTTCTACGAGCTGCGCCACACGAGCAGCACGTCGACCGCGACCGATCAGACCCACATCGCGATCGACTTGTCCACCCGCGGCACGTACACGTACGACGACACCGATCCCGCGCTCAGCTACAGCGGCACGAGCTGGAGCCACGTCGCCAATCAGAGCTACACCGGGGGCGACTACCAGAACACCGAGTCCTTCTCCAACCACGCCGGCGACAGCGTCTCGGTCACGTTCACCGGGACCTCCGTGCGCTGGATCTCCTCGGCCGACCCGAGCCACGGGATCTCAGACGTCTACCTCGACGGGACGAAGGTCGCGACCGTCGACGGCTACTCGCCGAGCAAGGAATTCCAGACGATCTTCTACGCCAAGGACGGCCTCGCGGCCGGCCAGCACACACTGATGATCGTCGCGACCGGGACGAAGAACCCGGCGGCGAGCGGCGCCTACGCGGTCGTCGACGCGATCGACGTGCCGAGCGGCGCCGCCGCGGGCGATCTGTACCCGAGCGTCCCGCAACAACCCGGCACGAACATCACGCTGAACGGCCGCGACGCGAAGCTGCTGATCGCCGGCTACGACATGGACGGCCAGCGCCTGCAGTACTCGACCTCGGAGCTGATGACACACGGGCGAATCGGCGATCGCGACGTCGCGCTCCTCTACGGCCGTGCAGGGCAGGACGGCGAGACCGTCCTGCGGTACGGCCAGCAGCCGAAGGTGACGGTGCTCGCCGGCAGCGTCAGCTCGACGTGGGACTCCTCGCGCGGCGATCTGCGGCTCAACTACACGCACGACGGGCTTGCCGAAGTGCTGATCACGCCGGCCGCCGGCGGCACACCGCTCGAGCTGCTGATCGCCACCGACGAGGTCGCCGCGCAGTTCTGGCGCCAGGACACGGTGGCCGGACCGGTGCTCGTTCGCGGCCCCGAGCTCGTCCGGACCGCGTCGGTGCGCGGGCGGACACTGGCGCTGACCGGCGACACGAGCGGACCGACGACGATCACGTTCGTGGCTCCGCGGCAGCTCGGCTCACTCACCTGGAACGGCCGCTGGGTGAACGTGCGGCGCAACGCCGACGGCTCGCTGACGGGCTCGGTGGGCGGACCGGCGCCCGTGTCGCCGCCGGCGCTCACGCGATGGCGCTTCCACGCCGGCAGCCCCGAGGCCCAGCCGGGCTTCGACGACAGCCGCTGGCTCCTCGCCGACCACACGACGACGAACAACCCGACCCCGCCGGCGGCGCCGCCGGTGCTGTACGCCGACGACTATGGCTTCCACCACGGGGATGTCTGGTACCGCGCTCACTTCCGCGCGCACGGCACCGAGACGGGCGCGGTCGTCTCGGCGATCACCGGCCGAGCCGGGATCTACAGCGCCTGGCTCAACGGGCACTTCCTCGGCTCGAGCGACGACGCGACGCATCGCTTCGACTTCCCGTCCGGCAGCGTCCGCGCCGGCGAGGACAACGTGCTCGCGGTGATGGTCGAGAACATGGGCCACAACGAGGACTTCAACGCCGACGACTCGCACAAGCAGCCGCGCGGGCTGACCGAGGTCGCACTCGTCGGCTCGACCGCGCAGCTGAGCTGGCGGATCCAGGGGAGTCTCGGCGGCGAGAACCTCGTCGACCCCGTGCGCGGCCCGATGAACACGGGCGGTCTGTTCGGTGAGCGCAGCGGCTGGTCGCTGCCCGGCTTCCCCGACGGGTCGTGGCAGACAGTCACGCTCCCGCACCGCGATGCGACGCCCGGCGAGGGCTGGTATCGGACGACGTTCGCGCTGCATCTCCCGCAGGGCCAGGACGTGCCGCTCGGGATCAAGCTGAGCGACGACCCGTCCCACCACTATCGCGCGCTGATCTACGTCAACGGCTGGCTGATCGGCCGTTACGTCAACGACACCGGCCCCGAGCACTCGTTCCCGGTGCCGACCGGGATCGTCCGGCCCGACGGGCTCAACACGCTCGCGATCGCCGTTTGGAACCAGGACGACCATTCCGGCGGACTCGGGACCGTCAACCTCGACGAGTACGCGAATCTGGCGAGCAGCCTGCGCGTGCACGACGTGTTCTCCCGGGGGTATGACCCGCGCACGTATGCGGTCGAGCCGGCCGGTGCGAGCCTGTCGCTCAGCGCCCCCGACGTGATCCAGCGTGGCGGTAGTGGGACGATCACCGCGACGTTCTTCAATTCCTCGCGGGCGACCGCCCACGGCGTGAGCGTGGCGTTGCAGGCGCCGGACGGATGGACCGCCACGCCGGCCGGCCCGGCGACGCTTTCAGATGTGCGCCCGGGTGCCAACGCGACGGCGTCCTGGACCGTCAACGGCCCGAGTGGTGACCAGCCGTCGGCGGCTGTGTTCAGCGCGACCGCGAGCTACGTGCGCGACGGGCGGGCCGACAGCGCGGACGCCGACGCGACCGTCAGCACGCCGCCGCCGCCTCCGACCGGCACCGCGTTCGTCAGCGATCTCCAGTTCCTGTCGGCGACCAACGGCTGGGGCCCAGTCGAGCGCGACACGTCCAACGGCGAGCAGCAGGCAGGCGATGGGCACACGATCACGCTGAACGGCGTGCAGTACGCAAAGGGGCTCGGCGACAACGCGGTCAGCGACGTCGCGCTGTACCTCGGCCGCAACTGCACCCGTTTCACGGCCGTCGTCGGCGTTGACGACGAGGTCGGATCGGCGGGCTCGATCACGTTCTCGGTGATCGCCGACGGGCGCACGCTGACGAGCACGCCGGTACTGACCGGCACCTCCGCGTCGGTGCCGCTCGACGTCGACGTCACCGGAGCGCAGCAGCTCGACCTCGTGACCGGCGACGGCGGCGACGGCAACGGCCTTGACCACGGCGACTGGGCGAACGCGCAGCTCGTATGTAACTGAGACCTGGGCCGAAGTGCCGCTCTAAAATCCGTCGCAATGTTAATGCGACCACCCCCTGAGTGCGAACGGACCTCGCAGCCCGCCCCGGCGTCCGGCCCCACAGCGTCAACGCCGTGCCGGACCCTCCGCCGCGACGAACGGGCCGAAGCGGCGGCCAAACGCCTACGCCGGCGCGACCGGGATGCCGCGGATGTGCTCGCCCTTGAGCAGCGCGTGGTCGGCGTCGACCATCATCCGAATCAGCTGCTCGAAGCCCACCTCGGGCTCCCATCCCATCTCGCGGCGTGCCTTGCCGGCGTCGCCCAGCAGGCGCTCGACCTCGGCAGGCCTGATGAACTCGGGGTCGAGGATCAGGTGCGGCTCGACCTGGACTCCGGCGTGATCGAACGCAATTTCCACGCATTCTCTGACCGAATGCTCCTCGCCGGTCGCGATCACGAAGTCACTCGGGTCGTCCTGCTGAAGCATCAGCCACATCGCCTTGACGTAGTCACCCGCGTAGCCCCAGTCGCGCTTGGCGTCGAGGGTTCCGAGGCGCAGCTCGCTCATCAGCCCGAGCTTGATCGCCGCGGCATGGTAGGTGATCTTGCGGGTCACGAACTCGAGCCCGCGCCGCGGGCCCTCGTGGTTGAACAGGATCCCGCTGGTGGCATGGAGGCCGTATGACTCGCGGTAGTTGACGGTGATGAAGTGCCCGTAGCATTTGGCCACGCCGTACGGGGAACGCGGGTAAAACGGCGTCTGCTCGTTCTGCGGAACCTCGCGCACGGCGCCGAACATCTCGCTTGATGAGGCCTGATAGAAGCGGGCTTCGGGACACGCCTCGCGCATCGCCTCGAGCATCCGTGTCACGCCCACCCCGGTGAACTCGGCGGTCAGGGTCGGCTGGATCCAAGACGTGGCCACGAACGACATTGCCGCGAGGTTGTAGATCTCATCGGGCTGGGCGGCGCGCATCGTGTCCACGAGCGAGCGCTGGTCGAGCAGATCGCCCTGGTGCAGCTTCACCTTGTCGCGGATGTGCTCGATCCGGTCGAACTTCTCCGTGGAGGAACGGCGGACCATGCCGTGCACCTCATAGCCCTTCTCGAGCAACAGGTCCGCGATATGGGACCCGTCCTGCCCGGTGATACCGGTGACCAGAGCGCGCTTCTTCATCTGACTCAGCTCTTCAGCGCGGACCAGTTGCCGGCCATCCACTCGGCCGTCATCCGGATCCCGTCGCGCAGCGAGACCTGCGGCTCCCAGCCGAGCAGGCGCCTGGCCTTCTCCCCGGAAAGGATGCGCCGCTGCACGTCGGTCTTGTAGGGCTGCTGTAGTGGCTCGAGCTCGAACTCGTCCGGATCGTTCCCGGACGCCTCCCACACGATCTCGGCCAGCTGGGCGATCGTGACCTCCTCGGAGCTCGTGAGGTTGAAGTCCTGATGGAGCCCTGCAGGAGACGACATCGCGGTGACGATCCCGTCGGCCGTGTCGTCCAGGTACGTGAACGCACGCGTCTGATTGCCGGAGCCGAGGATCTGCAGCGGACGCTGTCCGGAGAGGACTTTGCCGATCAGGTCGGGGATCACGTGCGTGATCCCTGGTTCGTCGGCGGGCACTTCGCCGGGGCCGTAGGCATTGCCGGGGCGGCAGATCGTGTAGGGGAGGCCGAACTGCTCGTTCGCCGCGCGGCAGTAGACCTCACCCGCGAGCTTCGAGAAGCCATAGGCCGAATATGGCGTGGGGCAGTCGGGTAGGTAGTCCTCGGTGGTCGGGAACACCTGGGCGTTCTCGAACACCATCGAGGACGACATGTATACGAGGCGCTCGACGCCGAGCTTGACCGCGGCGCCGAAGATGGCATTGTTGAGCGCGCTGTTGACCTCCGTCAGCGTGAACGCGAGCTGGTGGAAGTTGGCGATCCCGCCGACGATCGCGGCCAGGTGGATGACGTGCGAGCAGCCCCGCAGCGCACGCTCGGCCTCGGTCCGATCACGAAGATCGCCGTTGTGGACCTCGCACGCATCGCGCACCCAATCGGCCAGCTCGCGCTGGTCGGAGGCACGAATCTCGTAGCGGGAATCTGAAATCAGGTTGCGGAGAACGGCGGTGCCGACGTTGCCGGCCGCCCCCGTCACAAGAACACGAGTCATCGCGGCCAATCTATCAACCGACCTCGGGGCCTGAAGCCAGCACGAACGTCTGCTCTGCTTCGAGCATCAGCGTGGCGGTCTTCCGGCACGTCGCGCAGCTGCGCTGTTGCCGGGCCAACTCCGGCAAGCAGACCGCGGCGCAGAAGGCCCGCACCTTGCCCACATGAGCATCCCTGAAGCCGGCGATCGCGTCCGGGTCGCCGAGGCGGATGACGTCCGCAAGCGACCTCGAAGCGCTCAGATCGGGATCCCCCACAGCGGGAACCAACGCTCGAGCTCCTGCTCGACGGGCAGCTCCTTGCCAATCTGCGCTTTGAGCACAAGCTCGCGCTCGTTGTCGCGCTGCTGCTCGCCGCCCGCGGGGACGAACGGATAGAAGGCGCCACGCTTGTAGTTGTAGATCCAGTACAGCGGGCGCTTCTTGGAGTCCTCGAACGCGAACACCGCACACAGCACGCGGTCGCCGTAGCCGCCCGTCTCGAGCGCCCCGCTGACAGCGTTGATCCCGACGACGAGGTCCTCGAAGCCGCTCCCGCGCAGGATCAGCCAACGAAAGCCGTAGCTGTCATCGCTGGTCTCGACGGTCGTGCCGCTGTCGCCGGCGGTCGCTTTGACCACTTCCTCCATCTCGCGCACGATCGACTCGAAGTCGACTGTGGCGAGCGGCTGAAACACGATCGCGGCGCTGCCGCGCGAGGTGATGCCGAGCGAGGTCTCAAGCGTCACATAGGCGGTCGTGATCGCGAACAGCCGGTCGGGCGCTGGGCCGGCGAGCTTGCGCTTGCCGGTGAGGACGTCGAGGAAACCCATCGCTGCGGATCTTCGCAGAGAGGGATTGCCGACTGCTATTTCAAAGTGGTTTTGACTCGCGAGTTTGCGAGCGGACGATCAGCACCCGCGCCCGGCCACCGGGTTCGAGCCCGAGCCGCACAGTCGCGTCCCCGACCGGAACATCTTCGAGCCAAACCCGCTCGAAGACGTTCAGCGGCGCAAGCACGCTTACCTGTTGCATCACCTGGGCCAGCCGCGCGATCTCGGCGCAGCTGCCCTCAAGTGGCTCGAGTCCGTTCTCAGTGATGAACGTGACCGCAACTCCGTTCGCAGTCTCATGAGCTTCTAAGACGTCAAGACTCATGTCGCGAGAATACGGCATCAAACTGGACCAATGTGTGAGACGCGACGCATAAATGCGCCGGACGGCTGTTTCCGCCGCTGTTAGGCGGTGCCCTGGAGCTGAGCTTCGAGCCGCTGCAGCGCCTTGATCCGCGCGTCGAGCGGAGGGTGCGTTGAGAACAGCGTCGCGACGGTCTGCTTGGCCTTTGGCGGGAAGATGTAGAACGCCGCCAGCTCGCCGGAGGCGGCGCGGAGGTCGCGCTGCGGGATCTGGCCCATCGTCCCTTCGATCTTCATCAGCGCCGAGATCAGCGCGCTCGGACGGCCGGTGATGATCGCCGACCCGCGGTCGGCGGCGAACTCGCGGTAACGCGAGAGCGCCTGGATCAGCACGAACGAGATCATGTAGACGACCGCCGAGATCAGGACCACGACGAGCCAGCTCGCGCCGTTGTCGTCGTCATCGCCGCCACCCCAACCGCCGAACCAGAAGCCGATCTGGACGATGAACGACGCGATCGAGGCGAAGAAGCTCGCGATCGTCATCACCATCACGTCGCGGTTCTGCACGTGCGTCAGCTCGTGTGCCATCACGGCCTCGAGCTCGGTCGGGGAGAGCAGGCTGAGGATCCCGGTGGTCGCACACACGGTCGCGTGCTTCGGCGTTCGGCCGATCGCGAACGCGTTCGGCATCGGCGTGTCGGCGATCGCGACGCGCGGCTTGGGAAGGTTTGCCTGGATGCAGAGCCGCTCGATCAGCGCGTGGAACTCGGGAGCCTGCTGAGGGGAGACGGCGTGGGCTCCCATTGAAGCGAGCGCAATCTTGTCCGATGCGAAGAACTGGACCAGGAATAGGCCGGCCGCGACGACCGCGATCAGGACCGCACCCGCACCGGCTGCGAACAGCACGCCGATCAGGACCGCGTAGACCAGCCCAAGCAAGAAGATGGTCAGCAGCATCCGGGCCTGAAGCCCGGGGTCTCGGCCGAAGGACGTGGAGCGCGCCATGGTTAAGACTATGTTGGCAGACCGGATAAGCAATCTCTGAAGATCAGCGATGAGTTCTCGCGGCGGCTACTGCGCTAACCAGCGATCCGGCTCCCTAACCTGTTCGGAGTGCGCCCTGGGATTCAGGTTCTCGGCATCTCACTGAAGACCTTCGGGCTCGTGTTCGCGCTGGGGTTCGTGGCCGCCGGGGCAATCATCGCCCGCCGCTTGAAAGAGCTCGGAAAGCCGATCGACTACGCCTACGAGATGGCGATGGCAGCACTGATCGGCGGACTCGTCGGCTCGCGCGTCTACTTCGTCGTGCAGAATTACGGTCAGGTCAAGCACGACCTGATCGGAAGCCTGTTCTCCGGCTCGGGACTGGTCTGGTACGGCGGCGTGATCGGCGGGGCGATCGCGGTGATCGCCTGGGCAGCGTGGCGGGGGATGTTGAACCTCGGGTTGCTCGACCTGGCCTCCGTGCCGCTGGCGATGGGGTACGCGATCGGCCGCATCGGCCGCCAGCTGTCGGGCGACGGCGACTACGGGAAGGTCTCGAGCCTCCCGTGGGCAATGGGCTATCCGCACGGGACGGTGCCGACGCCGCCGGGCGTCAAAGTCCAGCCGACACCGGTCTACGAGACCCTCGCGATGGGCCTGATCGCATGGTGGCTGTGGCGGATGCGTGATCGCTTCCGCCCCGGGGCGCTATTCGCCTTCTATCTGCTAAGTCTAAGGGCCCACGGACCCTCAGTGCGAGCCAGCGCCTGCTCGATGAACCGCAGGCTCACGGCCTGCAGTTCACCGTCGTGCTGGACTGAGCGGTGGTGACCGCCGGGAACTGTGATCAGCCGGCTGCCCGGCGCTGAGAACTGGCCCGCGAGCTCACGTGAATGCTGCACTGGGACCTGCTCGTCGCCTTCGGCGTGCAGCAGCAGCAGCGGCGTCTCGAGCGCGGCGATGACTGGGTCAAGCTCGTTCACGGCAAGCACTGAATGGACGGCTTCGACATCGACGTCGAACTGGAACGCTCCCGCCGCCACCGCACGCCGCAGGCCGGAGGCGCTGGCCGGGCAGATCGCGACCACCGCGGCAGCCTGCGTCGGCGCCGCGGCGACGATCGCGAGATAGCCGCCCATGCTCGAGCCCCGCAGCGCGATCGGGTGCTCCGGGTCCCCGACCTTCGCTCGGAGCAGTTCGGCGATCGCGGCGGTGTCCTCGATCAGGCGGCCGTCGAGGCGGCCGCCGCTGGCACCGTGCCCGCGCTGGTCGAACGCGATCGCCGCGAACCCCGCCGCGAGCACCAGTCGCGCGTAGTCGTGGTGGCTCTCCTTGCACGAGCCGGCTCCGTGCAGGATCACCACGCCGCCCTTCGGGGGGACCTGCCGCTTCGGCAGCCACAGCGAGTACGCGAGCCCGTCGTGCGTGGCGATCTCGTCGGGCATCGCGTCGGTGACCGTTCGCATTCGCGGCACGACGCGATGATGCCAGTCCCGGATCGGTCATGGCATGATCGACCGGCAATGAGCATCGCAGCCACGCAGCTTTCGCACGTGTATCCGCTCGGCACGCGCGTCAACGAGCGCGGGCACCTCGAGATCGGTGGCTGCGACGCGCTCGAACTGGCCCGCGAGTTCGGCACTCCTGCGTATGTCGTCGCGGAGGACGACCTCAGAGCCCGGTCCAGGGCCTTTCTCGAGGAGCTGCGCAGCCGCCATCGCGACTTCGATGTGCTGTTCGCGTCGAAGGCATTCCCCTGCACGGCGGTCTATCGGGTGCTGGCGGAAGAGGATCTCGGCTGCGACGTGGCCTCAGGAGGCGAGCTCGCACTGGCGCTTCGGGCCGGGTTTGACCCGGCCAGGATCTATTTTCACGGCAACGCCAAGTCCAGCGTGGAGTTGCGCGAGGCGATCGCTGCCGGGGTCGGGCACGTCGTGCTCGACTCCTTTGACGAGTTCGAGCGCCTCGAGCAGGTCGTCGCCGAACTCGACAGCCGCCAGCCGGTGCTGATCCGGGTGACTCCCGGCGTCGCCGGTGACACCCATCACGCGATCTCGACCGGCCAGGCCGATTCGAAGTTCGGCTTCTCGGTGGACGAAGCCCGTGACGCGATCGAGCGGCTCGCAAGCGTGCCGCATCTGGATCTCGTTGGCCTGCACTTCCACATCGGCTCGCAGCTGTTCGAGCTCGAACCATTCCGCGCTGCGGTCCGGGCGATCGCGACGCTTGGGGACTTCCCGGTTTACAACCTCGGCGGCGGGCTGGGCGTTGCCTACACGGCCTCGCAGCGCCCGCCGGCGGTGGGCGAGTACGTCGAGGCGCTGGTGAGCACGCTGCACGCCGAGCTCGGCGCGGACAAGCGACTGCTGCTGGAACCCGGGCGCTCGCTGGTGGCCAATTCGACGGTCACGCTCTACACCGTGCAGACCGTCAAGCGCAATGTCTCGCGGTGGGTCGCCGTCGACGGCGGCATGTCGGACAATCTCCGGCCGATGCTGTACGGATCGGTGTACGAGGCGGTGATCGCTGATCGCCCGCTCGCAGCTGCCGCCGAGCACTTCCAGATCGCCGGCAAGCATTGCGAGTCCGGCGACGTGATCGTGCGCGACGCGCCGCTGCACGATCCGGCCCCGGGCGACATCCTCGTCACGCCGGTGACCGGCGCATACGGCTACTCGCTGGCGAACAACTACAACGGCGTGCCGCGGCCGCCCGTGATCTTCTGCCGCGACGGCGACGCCCGCGTGGTCGTGCGCCGCGAGCGATACGAGGATCTGATGGCACGTGACGTGGAGCCGCAGGAGCCTCCTCGGCCGTGAGCACGACGCCCTCGGGGGTGTTCCGGATCGGGCTGCTGGGGCGCGGCACGGTCGGCGGCGCGTTCGAGCAGGTGCTTCCCCGGCAGGCCTCCCGGATCGCGCTGAAGACCGGCTTGGAGCCCGTTATCTCCGGCGTGCTGACGCGATCGGTCGGCTCGTTCGAGGAGATCCTCGAGCAGTCCGACCTGATCGTCGAGCTGATCGGCGGGATCGAGCCCGCGCGCGATTACGTGCTGCGTGCGATGCGCGCTGAAAAGCACGTCGTCACAGCCAACAAGCAGCTGCTCTCCCAGCACGGCGAGGAGCTCTGGCAGACCGCGCGCGAGCACGGCGTCCAGCTGCGCTTCGAGGGAGCGGTCGCGGGCGTCGTCCCGGTGATCCGGGTGCTGCAGGAGTCGCTTGCCGGCGCGACGATCGATCGCGTGCACGGCATCGTCAACGGGACCACGAACTTCATCCTCTCGGAGATGGCGCGCACCGGAATGACGTTTGCGCAGGCGCTCGCCGAGGCGCAGCGGCTGGGGTATGCGGAGGCCGATCCGGCGGAGGACATCGACGGGCGTGACGCGGCCGCGAAGATGGCGATCATCGCGCGACTGGCATTCGACACTCCCGTCCACCTCGACCAGGTGCGCTACGACGGGATCGAGCAGATCCAGTCCGATGACCTCGAGTACGCGCGCGATCTCGGCTTGGGGCTGAAGCTCGTGGGGACGGCCGAACGGGTCGAGGGCGGACTCTCGGTCCGCGTTCACCCCTTGTTCCTGTATCCGGGCCATCCACTGGCTTCGGTCAGCGGACCATTCAATGCGGTGACCGTCGAGTCCGAGGCGATCACCGAAATCACAATGTCCGGCCCGGGGGCGGGGGGCCCGCAGACCGCCAGCGCCGTGCTCGGAGACGTGATCAGCGCGATGATTCCACCCGCGTCCACGCCGCCCACGATGGAGGTGCTGGAGCTCGTCCATGACGTCGTCTCGTCCTTCTATCTGCACCTCGAGGTCGCAGACCAGCCCGGCGTGCTCGCCCAGGTCGCGCAGGTCCTCGCGCAGCATCAGGTGTCGGTCAAATCCGTCGTGCAAAAGGGGCTCGGCCAGCAGGCGCGACTGGTGATGGTCGTGCACCCGGTGCTCGAATCGCGCTTCGAGGCCGCGATGGAGGAGATCGCCCAGCTCGACGTGATGCGAAGCCCGCCGCGCGCGATCAGGGTGCTTGAAGAACAGTTTGGGTAATCGGCCTGGGGGCCGATTACCTAGCGAGAATCGCCTGGGGGCGATTCTCGGGGCGGTTCGGTGCGCGCCTGGCGGCGATTCTCGCGGGTGGTTCAGTCAGCGCTTTATGGCGATTCTCGGATAGGGTGCGCGGCTCATGAGGGCCGTACAGATCGTCGACTTGACCGGGCCGGACTCCGCGCTGCGCGTCGCCGAGCTGCCCGACCCCGAGCCGTCGCATCCGCTGACGCCTGGCAGCGGCGTCGTCGTCGACGTGCACTGCGCCGGCGTGTCGTTCCCGGAGCTGCTCCAGTCCCGCGGCGAGTACCAGTTCAAGCCGCCGCTGCCGTTCGTCCCCGGCAGCGAGGTCGGCGGGATCGTCCGCTCGGCGCCTGCCGAGGCGGCAGTCAAGGCCGGCGACCGAGTGGCCGCGTTCTGCATGTTGGGTGGCTTTTCCTCAGTCGTGGTGGCGCCTGAGTACTTCTGCTTCCGGCTGCCCGACGAGCTCGACTTCGCGCAGGGTGCGTCGCTCGTCCTCAACTATCACACGGCATGGTTCGCGATGAAGCTGCGCGGGCGGCTTGCCGCCGGGGAGTGGGTGCTCGTGCACGGCGCCGCCGGTGGGGTTGGTACCGCAGCGCTGCAGGTCGCGCGAGGGGTCGGGGCGAAGACGATCGCGGTTGTCTCGACTGACGAGAAGGAGCAGGTGGCGCGCGATGCGGGTGCCGACGAGGTCGTGCGCTCCGACGGCCCCTGGAAGGACCAGGCCAAGGAGATCTCCGGCGGCGGCGTCGATCAGGTGCTTGACCCGGTCGGCGGCGACCGCTTCACCGACAGCATCCGCGCGCTGCGCGAGGGCGGGCGCGTCGTCGTCGTCGGCTTTACCGGCGGCTCGATCCCTGAGGTCAAGGTCAACCGGCTGCTGCTCGGCAACACAGAAGTCGTCGGCGCCGGCTGGGGCGCTTACATCACAGGCAAGCCCGAAGTGACTCGTGAGATCGGGGCCGCGCTGTCGGCGCTGATCGACCAGGGGTTCGTGCGGCCGATCGTCGGCGCTCGGTTCCCGCTCGAGAGCGCCGGCGAGGCGCTGAAGCTGCTCGATCGCCGCGCGGCCGTCGGCAAGGTCGTGCTGGACGTCGTTCAGCCTTCCGCCTGAGCCGTTCCTTTCTGCGCGCGCGGCTCAAGCAAGCCGCCAGCCGGACGATTACAGCGATGGACTAGTACCTGACCCACGAAGGGACTGCATGAGCCTTCCGCCGAATCGTGCGAACGCGCACGGCGATAAGCCGACGAACGACGAGGATCACCTCAAAGCGAACGAATCGTCCGGATCGATATCGGAAATCAGCACCTCCAGCGAGGGGCTCGCGCGGCTCGCCCGTGAGCTCGATCGTTGTTCGGACCGTTCACTGCCTAATCCAGGAGCCACGCCATGAGCACCGTAAACGCGGAAAGCCACGCTTCTCGCCAGTTCGTCGTCTTTCATGTCGGCAACGAGGAGTACGCGCTCCCGATCGCCCAGATTCAAGAGGTGATTCGCTTTACGCAGCCGCGCTCGGTTGTCTCTCAGGATCCGTGGGTGATCGGCGTGATCAGCCTGCGCGGCAAGATCGTGCCGATCGGCGACCTCGCCGGACGGCTCGGCGTGTCGACCACACACAGCGATGACTCCAAGATCGTGATCATCGAGACCCCGACCGGCACCGTCGGGATGATCGTCGACGCCGTCGACGAGGTGCTGAGCATCGACCACGACCAGCTCGACACCAGCACAGTCAACGACCGCGACATCGTCCGCGGTGTCGCCAAGCTCGACCAGCGCCTCGTCGTGATCCTCGACGCTGACGCGCTCGGTGGGGTCAGGGCCGCCGCGTAATTCGCGCGGCCCGGGCTACTCCCGTCGACGAGCAGGTTGTTGACGTGCCGCCCGCCGGTGATCGAGTCCATCCACAGCTGATCGCGCCGGGAACGATCCGGCTGCGGTCGGCATGGCCGAGCAGCACGTTGTCGAACTCCCCGAGGAAGCGAACAGGCGCCGGCACGGCAGCGTCCGGTCGCGGCGCGTCAGGTAGGTCGAACAGCTCCCTGCCCCGCTCGTCCCGGAACGCGAGCAGCTGTGGCCGCAAGCCGTCGACGACGGCGCCGAGCTTGGTCAGGCCCGACCAGCTCTGCACGTCCATCACCGACGCGGGCCCGAACGCGCGCAGGTAGCGCAGGACAAGATCCTCGAGGCTCGGTTCGGGCTCGAGCGGGTGGCCGGTCCACGACTCGATCGTCGCGTATTTCGCGAGCCCGCCCGCGCCCCACACGCCGCGCGGCGGGACCTGCACGAGCGGCACGTACACGCGGACCGCGTTGGTCACGGCCTCGAGGTCGCTTCCGATCCCGCGCGCGATCAGACGGCGGGCGAGCTCCCGTGCGGTCAGCTGCGGGCGATCCGGGTCCTGCGTGGCGGCCGCGGCGAGAAGCTCGCGGGTGGCGGTTGCCAGCAGGTCCGGGTCGGTGTCCTGCAGCCGGGTCCGGAAGGCGCCGTTGTAGCCGCGCTCGATCACCTCCTGGACGAGCGGTCGCAGCGCCAGCGCGTCCGGCACCGTGACCAGGTGCACCGTCCCTCGCATCAACGTAAGTCGCACGGCCCGGCGGTCGGTCAGCAGCGCTCCGAGCGCGTGGGGGTCGAAGTCTTGCAGCCGGGACCAGAGCCCGATGTACGGCGGCATCGGTGCCTGCGCTTGGAGCCCGACGAGATGGCCCACGGCCTGCTCGGGGGTCACGTCGGCGCTGCGCCCCAGCAGGAATTGGCGCGCCAGCAGCGCGCGGTTCAGGGCGCGGTCGCTGAGGGTCGCGGCGATATCGCTGGGGATTCGCGGCATGCCCCAAAGCGTATCAGAACGGAATGTTCTCTTCCGTTTCTGCCGACCGGGGTGGCCGTTGCGGATCCGGGCGTCGGCTTGCCGCGCTCGATCCGCCGGCATGCCCAGCGCTGATCGTGCCCCCGCCCCGCGCCGCCGCGCGGGCGGGCGCTCTGACATGCTGCGGGCGATGACGGGGCTGATCGAGCGATACCGCGAGCGCCTGCCGTTCGGACCGGAGGATCCGGTCGTGTCGCTGAGCGAGGGCTCAACGCCGCTGGTGCCGGCGCCACGCGTGTCAGAGCGAGCGGGCACCGAGGTGTGGCTGAAGCTCGAGGGCGCGAATCCGACCGGCTCGTTCAAAGACCGCGGGATGACGTGTGCGGTCTCGGCAGCGATGCGAGAAGGGGCGCACGCTGTCATCTGTGCCTCGACCGGCAACACGGCCGCCTCAGCCTCCGCATACGCCGCCCGCGCCGGGCTGCGCTGCGCCGTGATCGTCCCCGAGGGCAAGATCGCGACCGGCAAGCTCGCGCAGGCGCTGATGCACGGCGCGCGGGTGATCGCATTGCGCGGGAACTTCGACGAAGCGCTGAAGCTCGTGCGCGAGCTCGCAAGCCGCCACCCGATCGCGCTCGTGAACTCCGTCAACGAGTTTCGGATCGAGGGACAGAAGACGGCCGCGTTTGAGCTGGCCGAAGCGCTCGCCGGCGAGCTTGACGCGCTCTGCATCCCGGTCGGCAACGCCGGCAACATCACCGCGTACTGGCGTGGATTCAAAGAACTGCCCGAGCTCGCGCGGCGTCCAATGATGTTTGGCTTCCAGGCGGCGGGCGCCGCTCCGCTGGTCCACGGGGCGCCGGTCGCGAACCCTGAGACCGTTGCCAGCGCGATCCGGATCGGGAACCCCGCGCGCTGGGAGGAGGCGATGGATGCGATGACCTCCTCCGGCGGCGCGGTCAACGCTGTCACCGACGAGCAGATCCTCGACGCCTACCGGTTCCTGGCGCGTAACGAGGGCGTGCTGTGCGAGCCCGCGTCTGCGGCGAGCGTTGCCGGCTTGCTCGCCTACGGCGCGCGCGGCGCACAGCGCGTCGTGTGCGTGCTCACGGGTCATGGTCTGAAAGATCCGGACACGGCGCTGGCCCAGGCCGGCGCCGTGATTCCATGCGAGCCGGAGATCGCCGCGATCGAGGCCGCGGTGCTGAAGTGACGCTCGGCCGCCGGCGGTTGGTCCGGGTGCCGGCCTCCTCGGCCAACCTCGGACCAGGGCTCGACGTGCTCGCGGTCGCGCTCGCGTTGCACCTCGAGCTCGAGGTCGTCGAGACCGGCAGATTCGCAGTGCAAACCGAGCTCGACGTCCCCCGCGACCGGAGCAATCTGGTCGTGCGGGCATTCGAGCGGCTGCATCCAGCCGACGACTTCGAGTTCCGGATCAGCTCGAAGATCCCGCTCAGCGGCGGGCTCGGCTCGAGCGCCGCCGCGATCGTCGCGGGCCTGATCGCAGCAGACCACCTGTTCGAGCTCGACGCTGACGTGCTCGCGCTCGGAACCGAGGTCGAGGGCCATCCGGACAACATCGGCGCGGCCCTGGAGGGGGGGTTCGTGATCTGCGACGGGTCGGATGGGATCCGAGCCCACCGCTTCGAGCCGCCGGTCGGGCTCGAGGCCGTGCTCGTCGTGCCGCGTGAGGCGGTGCGGACCGATACTGCGCGCGCGGCGCTTCCCGCGAGCGTGCCGCTGGCCGACGCCGTGTTCAACGTCGCGCAGGCGTCGACGCTGATCCTCGGCCTGGCAAGCGCCAACTGGGATCTGATCGCTGCGGGGCTGGGCGATCGACTGCATCAGCCGCACCGCGCGCACCTGTATCCGCGCTCCGCCGAGTTGCTCCAGGGGGCTCGCGAGCTCGGAGCGCTCGGTGCGACGATCTCAGGCGCGGGGCCGGCCGTGCTCGTCTGGTGCCACTACGAGCAGACCGGCGTCGTGGCCGAGGCGCTGACGCGGCGATCCGCCGGCTGGGCCGACGTGATCCGCGCGCCGTTTGAGTCCCAGGGCGCGGACGTCCGCGGGCTCTGAGCCGGCCTCAGCTGCGCTTTCGCGCCGCCAGTCGCTCGCGCAGCAGCTCGGCGTGGCGCTCCTGGATCTCGCGCCCGAGCCGCTGGAACTCGATCAGCATGCGCACGTCCTCGTCGGTGTAGCGGGCCATCAGGGGCTCGACGAGCTCAACGAGCGGCGCGAACAGCTCCCAGGCGGCCTCTCGGGCCTTTGCTGTCGGCTCGATCAGGACCCGCCGGCGATCCGCTGGGTCGGCCACCCGCTGTGCGTAACCCGCGTGCTCGAGCCGGTCGATCACGGCGGTGATCGCACCGGTCGTCAGCCCGCTTGCCCGCGCGAGCTCGCCGGCGCTCATCTGGCCGCGATGCTCGAGCAGGTCGAGGCAGCGCCCGTCGGTGCGGTTGACGCCCATCAGCTCAACCGCGACCTCGTCGACGATCGCGGTGGCGCGCTGGTTGGCGCGGACTTCATCGCCCAGTTGCTCGAGCAGCGCTCGTCGTTCTACGAAATCTCTTGACATATGAAAATCTTAGTAGCTAAGATACTTGCCGCATGAGGAAATGATATCGAGCGGAAGGGCTGGCAGAGATGCAGTTTGCTATTGAGGCTGACGGCCTCAAGAAGACATATCCGAAGGAGGTGACGGCGCTCGACGGTCTCACGTTCGCGGTCGAGCCCGGATCGATCTTCGCCTTGCTCGGGCCGAACGGCGCCGGCAAGTCCACGGCAGTGAAGATCCTGACGACGCTGGCGAGCCCCGATGAGGGCCGGGCCGGCGTCGCCGGAATCGATGTGGTCGCACATCCGGACCGGGTGCGCCGCGCGATCGGCGCGGTCGCGCAGGGCTCGGGCGTCGATGTCCAGGCCACCGGGCGCGAGAACCTCCGCCTGCAGGGCCAGCTCTACGGCATGCGCGGACAGTCGCTCGAGCGGCGCGCCGGGGAGCTGCTGCAGCGCTTCGGCCTCACCGACGCGGCCAACAGGATCGCACGCGGTTACTCCGGCGGGATGCAGCGCCGGCTGGACATTGCGATGGCGCTGATCCACGACCCGGAGGTGCTGTTCCTTGACGAGCCGACGACAGGTCTCGATCCGGAAGTCCGGACCCAGATGTGGCAGGAGATCTCGCGGCTCGCCGCAGAGCACGGCAAGACCGTGCTGCTGACGACGCACTATCTGGAGGAGGCCGACCAGTTGGCGGCACGGCTGGCGATCGTGGACCGGGGCAAGGTGGTCACACAGGGGACACCGGATGAGCTCAAGCGCGAGCTGCGTGGTGACGCGATTCACGTCGAACTCGACACCACCGGCGATCTGAATGGATCGGTCAACGCCGCGCTCAGCGGCGTCGCCGGCATCCGCGACATCGCCCTCGATGGCCGGGCGCTGCGCGCACGTGCCGACGACGGCGGGCGCGCTGTGCCGGCCGTGCTCCAGGCGCTCGAAGCGCACGGGATCTCCGTCGCCGAGGTCCGGGTCGCCCGGCCCTCGCTCGATGATGTGTATCTGAGGTACACCGGCCGCACGTTCGACGCGGCCGAGGCTGAGGCTCGCGCCACGGAGGTGAAGCGATGACGCTTGCCAGGCAGACGATGTACATGACGGTTCGCCATCTGCGCGAGCTGTGGCGCCAGCCGTGGTTCGTTGGTGTGACGCTGGTACAGCCGGTGATCTGGCTGCTGCTGTTCGGGGCCCTGTTCAAAAAGATCGTCGAGATCCCCGGCTTCCACGGGCACTCCTACATTGCGTTCCTCGCTCCCGGCGTGGTCGTGATGACGGCGATGTTCAACTCCGCGTGGAGCGGGATGGCACTGATCGAAGACATCAATCGCGGCGTCACGGCGCGCTTCTTGGTCTCGCCCGTGCGCCGCGAGGCGCTGATCACCGGCAGGATCGTCAAGGAGGCCGTCGTGGTCGTGATCCAGTCGCTGATCATCGTCGCGCTGGCGCTGATCGTCGGCGCCTCGTTCCCGGGCGGAGTCGCCGGCGTCGCAGCCCTGTTCGTCGTCTCGGCGCTGCTCGGAGCGACGTTCGGCGCGCTGTCGAACGGGTTCGGCCTGATCATGCGCCAGGAGGAGGCGCTGATCGGTGCGGTGCAGTTCGTCGTACTGCCGCTGACGTTCCTGTCATCGACGTTCCTGGAATCCAACTTGATGCCGAAGTGGATCCAGCACGTGTCGGATTTCAACCCTGTCAACTGGGGTGTCGTCGCCGGCCGCGCCGCCACTTCGAGCCACCCCGACTGGGGCCTGGTCGCCTCGCGGGCGGGATTCCTCGCGGCGCTCCTGGCGCTCGGTCTGGCGTTCGCGACAAGAGCGTTTCGGTCCTATCAGCGATCGGTCTAGGTTTAGCGAGGTGAGACCCCGCGACGGACCGGGAACCGGTATCGAGACCCAACCGGTTACGACACCGCAGCCCGGCTGCCGCTCGCAAGGGCGGCAAGCCGGCGCTGCGCAGAGTCCATCCCCAGCCGCCGCAGCAACTCATCGGCGACGTTCAGGTAATCGACCGCGAGATCGGGGCGGTAGTCGACGATCGATACCGCGCGCTCGGCCGACTCGGCATACGCGATCGACGCGCGGATCGTCGTGTCGAACAGCTTCTCGCCGTAGTGCTCGCGCAGCGAATCGAACGCCTCACGCGAGTGCCGGGTGCGCATGTCGGCGATGTTCAGTACGACGCCAAGCCACTCGAGCTCTGGATTGAGGCTCTCCCGCGCCAGCTCGATCACCTCAAGGGCCTGCTCGACTCCCTGCAGGGCGAAGTACTGCGCCTCCGCGGAGAGCAGCGCGTAGTCGGCGGCGACCAGCGCATTCACGGTCAGCAGCCCGAGCGCGGGTGGGCAGTCGATCAGGACAACGTCGTAATCGCGTTGGAGCTCGCGCAGCGCCTTCTTCAGCGTCAGCTCGCGACCCATCTTGCCGCCGAGCGTGAGCTCGGCCTCGGCCAGGCCGAGGTTCGCCGGGATGATTCCGCCGTGAACCGCCTCGAGCGGCTTGGCCCTGCCGGTGAGCACGTCGCCGATCGTCGGGGAGGCATCCGGATCAACGTCCAGGTAGTCGGAAAGATTTCCCTGGGGGTCGAGGTCGACTGCGAGCACCCGCAGGTCGACCCGCCGGAAGATGTCGGTCAGAGTTCTAACCGCAGTTGTCTTCCCGGTGCCACCTTTTTGCGATAGGACCGCGATCGTGGCCATCGCGGCGCCACTATAGAGCCGTGCTCAGGTTTATCTTGCGCCGGCCCCCGTGCTGCGTTCGCCGGTTCCGCTGAAGCGCATTCCCGAGATCATCGGCACGTCCACGAAGTGAAGATGGTGGCGTCCGATCACGATCTCGTCGTCGTCGGCCAGCGTGCTCCATTCGACCCTCTCACCGTTCACAAACACGCCGTTGAGGCTGCGGTCATCGAGCACGCGCAGCCCATCGGGCTGGCGCACGATCAGCGCATGTCGGCGGGAAACGGTTGGGTCATCGAAACGGATGTCGGCGGCCAGGCTGCGACCTATCCGAGTCCATTCACGCTGCAATGTGAACACAACGACGTCGCTGTCCGCGGTGCGGTAGGCGAGGTATTGACCCGGCTCCTCCAGACCCTCGCGGGCCTCCTCGAGCCAGGCGCGATCCTCGACATCCGACGACACGTCGACGACGCTCGTCTGCGCCGTCGTGAACAGCGATGCCCGAACAAACTCTTTGCCTCCACAGTTCGGGCAGGTGGGAAGCTCATCGACGGCTTCGAGCGAGACCGGATAGTCACAGTCCGTACAGCGAAATGTTCCGGTCCCCGCGACGTTGCCCGTCATCCAAGCTTTCATAGGGGCGCGATCTCCTTGTTGCGGGCTGAAAGACCCGCCGGGCTGTCCAACCCGGCACCAGAATCATAGCCTGTAGGTCAAAGACCGAGTAAAGACTTTTTTGTGTGCATGGCGCACCTGTTCGAAGTGGGTTACGTGTGTTAAGGAATGGGTAGAAAAAGGGGTGCGGACGCCGGTCGGGACGGAGTCGGGCGCCGGAGAATGCAACGGCCTTGGCGCCCGGGAGGAACCGGCGTGCGATCGCCGAATGTCGGTGCATGGAGAGCACTGTCCGTGAGATGCCCGACCTCGAGCTCGCGCTGCTGCGCCGGGGTGTCGAGCGACTGTCGGCGGGGTGCGAGCGCTGCGCGCACTGTCAGCGGACGCCGTTGATCGGCGAGCGCGTCTACACATACGGCGCGGACGTGATCCTCTGCGAGCTGTGCCGGGTGCTTCACTCAGACCCGCCGCAGACCTCCAGGATCGTGCACGGCCCCGAGTTCGGGCACACGATGCGGATCACCGACCAGCGCGCCGCGGCCTAGCCGGTCCTCGTTATCGATCTTCGGACATCCGGTCGCGCCGGCATCGATCGGGCCGGCATCCTTAGTGGCCCCCACTTAGAATCCAGGGCGTGGACCCGTTCACCGTCTCGACGACGATCGCCAAGCCGCGCGAGCAGGTGTTCGAGTACCTCGCCGACATCGCCAACCACGCCGAGTTCACCGACCACTACCTGGTGCACTGGCACCTGACGCGCGAGGATTCCTACGGCTCAGGCGCCGGAGCGCGATTCAAGGTCAAGGCGCCGCTGAGCCGGTTCTCGTGGGCCGACTTCACGTTCTCGGAGCTGCAGCCACCATTCCGGATCGTCGAGCGCGGCCGGGGTGGGAAGTACAACCGCGTGCGGATGCTCGGGACCTACACGCTCTCGCCGGGTCCCGGGGGCACGACGAAGGTCGAGTACACACTTGAGACCGAACCGGCGCTGCTGTCAGACAGGCTGCTGGAAGCATTCGGCGGGCGGGCCTGGAGCCGCCGGCAGGCCGCCAAGGCGATGCGGCGACTACGCACGATCCTCGAGGAAGACCGGGGGAGAGGGCGCCGCGCGTCGGTCGCCGGGCGATGATGTCCTCCCGAGTTCGCGCTGGATAGACTTCGCGCCCGCCGTGAGCGTCCGTTCCTTTGCGTCCCCGAAGCACCGCCACCGCCGCTGGATCCTCGCTGGAGCCGCGGTGCTGTCGCTTGGCCTGAGCGCCTGCGGCCACAAGATCGCCCATCCCACGAGCGCTGACAACGAGGGCGTGTACGTCGATGCCGGCCCGCTGAGCTATCAGGTGCAGCTGTCCCGGCAGCTGAACCCGTTCGACGTCGAGGATCGGGGATACCTGAACGGCGTCAGCGCACCCCCGCCGAGGCCAGATGAGCTGTGGTTTGGCGTGTTCCTCTACGCGAGGAACGAGACCAGCCAAAACCACACGACTGCCGACACGTTCGACATCGTCGATACCCAGGGCGACAAGTATTACCCGGTTCCGATCAACCGCCAGATGAACCCGTATGCCTGGACTCCGATCACGCTGAAGCCGCTGGGGACCGTGCCGGTGCCCGACAGCACTGCCTCCTTCTCGCCGCCGCAAGGGTCGCTGCTGGTGTTCAAGCTGAACAATTCCGTCTACTCCAACCGACCGTTGACGCTGCAGATTTTTGCCCCGGGGCAGGCGAAGCCGTCCACGGTATCGCTTGACCTCTAGGCACTTTGGACGACGATCCGCGGCGGCGGCCAGACGAGCCCCCGACGACCGGGCCGTCGGCCCCACAGGATCTCCGCTTCAATCCGCTGGCGACGGGGATTGCGGTGTTCTCGGCGGTCACGATTCCGGTCGTGGTATTCGGCTACACGCGGGCGGCCGGACCGAACACAACGGTGATCGCGGTAGGCGTGATCGTCGGCCTGCTCGCCGGGCTGATCGCGGGTCTGTGGGTCGACCATCGCGACGGACAGGTCTGGCGCGGGCCGCGGCTGTAGTCCTCAGCGCCGTGCTGCTGGCGGCGCGGGCCGCGGCTTTAGTCCTCAGCGCCGTGCTGCTGGCGGCGCCGGCCGCGAGCGCCGCAACGGTCGGCTGGGGCCGACCGGTCCGGCTCGTGGCCCCGTTCTCGCTTGATCTGATCCCGCCGCAGGCAGCATTCTCCGCGACCGGCGCAGCGGCGCTCGGATTCGGCGTTCAGGACCTCGACAGCCCAGGATCGTCGACCGCGTTCGCCGCCGCGGGCGCGGCCGCGACACGTCTCGGGGCCCCCCGTCAGGTACGCGGAGCGCAGCGGACCCTCGCCCTCGCCTATCAGGGCACAAAGCTCGTCCTGCTGGTCGGCTCGAGCCCGCGCGGGCTTGCGTGCTGCAGCGCCGTCAGTGCAGCCAAGACGGGTGCGGGCGGTGGCTTCGGCGCGCTGCGCAAGCTCCTGACCGGTCAGGTGGGATTGGCGGTCGCCAAACTGGTCAGCCTGCCCGGCAGGCTGCTCGCGGCGATCGCGACAGAACGCGGGGTGTGGGTGAGCCAGTCAGGCGGTGACGGCCACTTCGGGCCCACCCGTCGCCTGACTGGATCAGACGTGCTGGCCGAGGCGCTCGACGCGACCACGCTTGTCGGGGGCCAGAGCGTCGTCGCCTGGGCTGCGACCAACGGGGACCCGAAGGTCCCCGGCGCCAGCACTCCGCCCGGCGCCCGGAGCATTCTGATTGCCCGGGGCTCGGTGCAGCAAGCCCCGCACGCGCCTCGCGCGGTGATCACGGTCCCGGCGGATCACTGGATCGACGAGCTTGCGCTGGCCGCGAACGGCCGGACGCCAACCGTCGCGTGGATCGAGAGCTGGTATGACGCCACCGGCCGGTATCAATCGCAGTTGGAGGTGGCCGACCTTGGCGCAACCGTTCGCCCGATCACCGTCTCGCTCCCCGGCGAGCTTGCCTCCGCGATCGCGTTCTCGGCGGACGCCAAAGGCGATCAGCTGCTGGCATGGAAGGGATGCACGCTCGCGGGCACGTGCGTCTTGCGCGTCGCGTTGCGAAGCGCTCGGAGCGCACTCGGCTCGCCGCAGCTACTCGGCAGCGCTGACGCCTCGCAGGCTCCGGCCGCCGCGGTCGGCCCCAGCGGTCAGCAACTCGTCACGTGGATCCAGAACGGCCACGTGCTCGGTGCCGCGGGCCGCGCCGGGGCGCGGCGACTCGATTCGCCCAAGGTCGTCTCGAGCACGGACTTCGCGGCCGATCTGTCGCTGACGTTCAGCGCATTGGGCCAGGCGCTGGCTACATGGACGCAGGGCACGCTCGCGCAGAGCGTGATCGGCGCCGTGTACCAGCCGAAATAACAGGAGTCAGTGTGCCTGAAGCGCCGCCGCGAGCACATCGTGCACGGCCGGCGCTGCTGTCGCGCCGCCTGCGCCCTGCTCCGGGAACAGCGCCCCGACCACGATCCGCGGCCGCCCGACAGGGGCGTAGCCGACGAACCAGGCGTCGGTGTTCTGAGGAGAATTCGCGTTCGGGTCGGTGGGGTCAGTCGTGTTGCGCAACTCCGCCGTGCCGGTCTTGCCCGCGACGCTGACCCCGGGGATCTGCGCCGCGGTGCCGGTCCCGTACTCGACGACCGCCATCATCATCCGCTGCACGAGCCGCGCGACGTGGCGACTCGTGACGTGGACGAAGTGCCGTCGCCCGTGCGCCAGCAGCGTCGGGATCGGCCGCCGGCCGCCCATCGCGATCGTGGCGCCGACGTCGGCCATCTCGAGCGCCGTGCTCAGCACCTTTCCCTGCCCGATCGCCGAGGAGCCGACATCGGTGTCGCCGCCGATCGTCGCAGCGGAGGGGATCTCGCTGGTGGCGGCACCGGGGATCGACGGTGACTGGTTGAAGCCGAAGCGCTCGGCGATGTTGACCAACTTCTTGGCGCCGAGCTTGGCCCCGAGCGGCGCGAACACCGAGTTGCACGAAACCGCGAACGCATTGAGGAACGTCCCGCCGCAGAACTCGCCGCCCGCGTTGTGAAGGATGAAGCCGCCGACGTTCGCCGAGTCCTGGATCGGGAACGTGTCGGTCAGCTTCACGATCCCGGCCTCGAGCGCCCCGGTCGCGGTGATGATCTTCATTGTCGAGCCGGGTGGCTGCAGCGCCGAGAAGGCGACCCCGGCGAGCGCCAGCAGTCCCCCGGTGCGTGGATCCATCGCCGCGATCCCGGCGTAGCGGCCGGCCATCGCGGTGAGCGCCGCGCGCTCGATCGTCGGGTTGATCGTCGTGGTGACGGTCCGCCCCGCGACGGGCGTTGAGCGGGCCAGCGGCCGGGTTCCGGCCAGCAGCGTCCCGCCCGGTTTGCCGGCCAGACGCTTCTGGAAGACCCGTTCGAGGCCGGTCAGGCCGATCTTCGCGTCGGCTGGATATCCAAGGACCGAATACGCCTTCGCTTCGCCGGGAGGGATCGGGCCGAGCGTGCCGACAATCTGGCTGGCGACATCCGGAATCGGGCTGGTGCGGCCGGGACCCTGGGCGAGCGGCGTGCCGTCGCTGGCGAGCAGATCGCCCCGGGACGACAGCGTCACCTTGCGTGTGAGCCGCTCGCCGGGCTTGAGTCCCGGGAACACGAGCGCGCCGGAGAACCTGACGCTCGCGCCCGAGCCGCTGCCGGCGAGCGGCACTTCAAGCGTCTCGTTCAGCGTTCCGAACACCCGCGTGCGGACCCGGACCTGCACCGGAATCTCATCGCCGCGGCGGCTGCCGACGTGGACCGGAACGATCGAGCGCAGCGTTGCCGTGGCGGCGGCCGCTCGGTATCTCGCTTCGAACTGCGTCCTCGATGTCGCCGCCCGCGAGCCGGAGTCGAGCAGCGAATACATTCTCGCGAAGTCGGCCTGCGCCCATGCGCGAACATACTGCTGGACGAGATGACGCTCGGCCTGGTCCGGCCCGGCTCCCGTAAACACTCCTGCCGCGAACGACAGCACCGCTACCGCGCCGAGTGGCGCCGCGCGCGTCCACAAGCGTCGGCGCCGCGTACTTCGCCTCTGAGGACGCGGTCGCTCGCCCACCACGATTACTCCGCCTTGAGCCACCTCACATGGAAAGGTAGAAGATGGTGGGCTCGCGTGGCTAGAGCGTCGTAACCTCACGCAAATGACAGCGATCGATTGGGTGATCGTCGGTTTCACCGCGCTGCTCGCCTTCTATGGCTATCTGCAGGGGTTCATCGTCGGCGTCTTGTCACTGGTCGGCTTCGCCGTCGGCGCGTTCCTGGGCACGCGCCTGGGGCCGCTGCTGCTGCCGGCAGGGTCGCATTCGCAATACGCGCCGCTGTTCGGCCTGATCGGCGCGCTGCTGGCGGGCGGCGTGCTCGCCAGCGGTTTCGAAGGCGTCGGGATGCGGGCGCGGTCGGTCTTGCGCCTGCCCGGGTTACAGGCGGTCGACGGCCTGCTCGGCGCCGCGTTGACGGCCTGCGTGGGGCTTGGGATCACATGGATCGTCGGGGCGGTCGCGTTGCAGTCGTCAGGATCCGAGCCGCTGCGACGCGACATCCAGCGTTCCGCGATCCTGCGCGAGCTCAATCAGTTGCTACCGCCCTCTGGTCCGGTCCTGAACGCACTGGCACGATTCGACCCGCTGCCGTCAGTGCGCGGACCGGCGGCCGACGTGCCGCCGCCGATCCGGAGCGTCATCACCACGCCGGGCGTGCGCGCGGCCGGCCGCAGCGTCGTGCGCGTCCTCGGCTCGGCGTGCGGTTTGGGCGTCGAAGGCAGCGGCTGGGTCGCCGGCGACGACCTCGTTGTGACCAACGCCCACGTGGTCGCCGGCGAGACCGACACGGTCGTGCAGGTCGGCGGACAGGCGCCAGGCCTGCCGGCGCAGGCGGTGGCGTTCGATCCCCATAACGACGTTGCCGTGCTCCGCGTGACCGGCCTCACACTGCCGGCACTCCACATGGCCCCCTCGCCCCGGACAGGGACGGCCGCGGCGATCCTCGGCTACCCGCTCGACGGGCCGTTCGATGCGGAGCCCGGCCGGATCGGGGCAACCCAGTCGGTGAGGACCGAGGATGCGTACGGCAACGGCCCGATCGTCCGCCAGATCACGCCGCTGCGCGGCCGCGTCCGGCCCGGCAATTCCGGCGGGCCGATGATCGACGGGGCAGGGCAGGTCGTGGCGACCGTGTTCGCCGCGATCACCGGTTCGACGGCCACCCGCGGGGGCTTTGCAGTCCCGAACGCGGTGGTCCGCAAAGAGTTGGCGTTGGCACAGACCCGAACCGCGCCGATCAGCACCGGGGCCTGCGCGGGCTAGGAACAACAATGAAAGGCCTGGGCGGCCCCCGGAGCGCCCAGGCCTAAGCCATGGGCGGGCGGTGGTCTGCACACCGCCCGCCCTTAGGCGTTAGTGCCCCCCGACGTCCTCGGCCATCTGATGCACCGTTTCCAGCTCCAACGCCCCCAGGAGCTGCGGATGATGATGGGCGAGGTGTCGCTGAACTGAAGCGAACAGCTCCGACTCGGAGTCACCTGCGAGTTGCGCCCCGCACTCGCAGAATGCGATCCGCCGGTGACTGTTCTTGATCGCGGTCATATGTCCGTGGCCTTCGTCGGTCAGCTCCACCTCGTGCGCCCCACCGAGCGCGTCGGTTTGTGAGACCCCGGTGTCCACGGTCGGCACGATCCCTCGCGGCCGTTGTCGATACGTTTCCAGATCGTTGCCGGTGGCAGGTAGCGCACCCGAGAGAACCCGAATCCAGCTATGCGGACGGTTGTCCGTAGAGATTGACGGCGTCCAGTTGTCGGGTGACCTGCGCGGAAAGCAGGTGCCACTGCTGCTCGCGTACCTGCTGCTGAACCGCACCCGGCACGTCGGGCGCGAGGAGCTGATTGGTGCGCTGTGGCCCGAGCACGCGCCGGTTTCGCAGGACGCCGCGCTGCGCACGCTGCTCTCGCGGCTGCGCTCAGCGCTCGGACAGGACGCGCTCGTCGGGCGTGATGAGCTGATGCTCGAGCTCCCGGCGCCGGTCTGGATCGACCTCGAGGCGGCTGCGGTCGAGATCGAACGCGCGCGCCAGGCGCACGAGCAGGGCGATCCGCGCAGCGCCTGGGCGCTCGCGCAGGTGCCGTTCAACATCGCCAGCCGCGGACTGCTGCCCGGTGCCCACGCGGCCTGGCTGGAGCCGCGCCGGCGCGAGCTCGAGGACACCCGCCTGCAGGCGCTGGAGGTGATCGGGCGGGCCGGACTCGGGCTCGGCGGAGCGCAACTTGCCTCCGTGCAGCGCGTCGCCCGGAGCCTGATCGAATCCGAGCCCTATCGCGAGTCGGGCTACGTGCTGCTGATGGACGCGTACGCCGCTGCGGGGAACGTGGCAGAGGGGCTACGCGTGTTCGAGCGGCTGCGGACGCTGCTGCGAGAGGAGCTTGGGACGTCGCCCTCGCCCGACGCGATCGCGGCGCACGAGCGCCTGCTGCGTCCCGCGGGGCGCCGCCGGCCACAGGAGGGGGCGGACGCTCACGAGCGCGGGGCTTCGATCGGGCTCCCGGCCGAGCTACAGCACCGAGGTGCGGTGCCGATGGTCGGTCGCAGGCGCGAGCTCGATGAGCTCGGCCGTCTCTGGGAAGTGGCCGCCGAGCCACATCCGGTGGCCAGCTACGACGCCGCCCGCAGAACCGGCCGCGTCGTGCTGCTGACCGGCGACCCCGGGATCGGCAAGACCAGGCTGGTCGCGGAGATCGCGCGCAGAGCCCACGAGGCGGGCGCCTTCGTGCTCGCCGGCCGCTCGCCACAGGAGGCGCTCGTGCCGTACCAGCCATTCGTGGAGGCGCTCCGTCACTACGTGTTGAACGTGCCGTTCTCCCAGCTGCGGGCGAGCGCCCGCGAGTACGGATCCGAGCTCGCGCGGCTCGTTCCGGAGCTGCGCCGGCGCGCGCCGGACCTGCCGCCGCCGCTCGAGGCACAGCCGGAGACCGAGCGCTACCGGCTGTTCGAGGCCGTTGTCGGGCTGCTCGGCGAGATGTCGGCCCAAGCCCCGGTGCTGCTCGTGCTCGACGATCTGCAGTGGGCGGATCGCCCGACGCTGCTGCTGTTGCGCCACATCGCGCGGGCGCCGGATCAGGGACGCGTGCTCGTGCTCGGCGCCTACCGCTCGACCGAGGCCCGCGCCGACGGCTTCGCCGACGCGCTCGCGGAGCTTCGCCGTGAGCGACTCGTGACGCAGATCGAGGTGGGGGGTCTCGCCGAGGAGGAGACCGTCGAGCTCGTTCGGATGCGCGCAGGCGCGATCGCCTCAGGGTCGTTCTGCCATGCGCTGCACGAGGAGACCGAAGGCAACCCGTTCTTCATCGAGGAGATCGTGCGTCACCTGGCCGAGGCCGGCGTGCGGGCCGATCAGGCCGACGCGCGCGCGCTGCAGCGCTTCGGACTTCCCGAGGGCGTCAAGGACGTGATCGCGCGCAGGCTCGAGCGGCTCGATTTGCAGGCGATCGAGTGGCTGCGGGTCGCGGCGGTGATCGGACGCGACTTCGATGCAGCGTTGCTCGAGCGCGTCGTCGACCTCGATGAGGACGAGTTTCTGAACACGCTGGATGAGGCGCTCGCCGCAGGGCTCGTGGTCGAGGCCCCGGCTCGGCCCGGGCGCTTCAGCTTCTCGCACGCGCTGATCCGCGAGACCCTGTACGAAGGGATGTCGGCGCCGCGCCGTGCGCGGACCCATCGGCGGGTGGGGGAAGCACTCGAGGCGGCCGGTGCAGAGCGGAATCTGACGGCGCTCGCTCTGCACTTCACGCGTGCGGCCGGCTCGCAGGATGCTGAGAAGGCGATCGAGTACGCGCGGCGGGCGGGTGTGCAGGCAACCGCGATGCTCGCCCATGAGGAAGCCACCGAGCACTACACGAGGGCGCTCGAGGTGCTCGAGCGGTTCATCTCCGACGACGATGCGCGCCGCTGCGAGCTGCTGATCGCGCTCGGGGAGGCACACGTGCGCGCGGGTGATCGGCCGCTGGCGTGGGAGACGTTCCGCGAGGCGGCGGCGCTCGCTGCGCGGCTCGACGACAGCGGCAGCCTGGCGCGGGCCGCGACCGGCGCGTCGAGCCGTTACATCCAGCCCCCCGGGGTGGTCGACGAGGAGTTGATCGAGATGCTCCGGCGGGCCCTGACGATGACTGCCGGGCAGCGCACGGTCGCGCGCGTCAGGCTGCTCGCGCGGCTGTGCGGCCCGCTCTACTACTCCCCGTGGCGCGAACAGATGGCTGAGCTCGCGGCGGAGGCTACCGCGATCGCCGAGGAGCTCGGAGACCCCGAGGCTCGCGCGCTTGCAGCCGCCGCGCGCCGCCGGGCGTTCTGGGGACCGGAGCATCTGGAGCAACGCCTCGCCGACGCGACCGGACTGCTGACGTTCGCCCGCGAGGCGGGCGACTCCGAGCTCGCCCTACAGGGCCACGCGTGGCTTGTGCTCGACCTGCTCGAGCACGGCGACGCAGACGCGGTCGATGCCCAGATCTCGGCGTTCGCGGCGGGGGCACAGCAACTGCGCCAGCCGCTGTATCTGTGGCAGGCCGCGGTTTGGCGCGCGATGCGAGCGCTGCTCGCGGGCGAGCTCGAGCAGGCCGACCGGTTCGCGGCCGAGGCCCTCGCCGCGGGGTCGACCGGCGAGGCGGTGGCGGCGGCACAGTACTACGCGATCCAGCTCCTCGCGATCCGGCGCGAGCAGGGACGGATGGCCGAGCTCGAACAGCCGGCGCTGGAGATGGTCGGCTATAACCCGGGCCGCCCGGCCTGGCGCGCTGCTGTCGCGACGCTGCTGTGGGAATCCGGGCGCTTGGTGGAGGCGCGGGCGGAATTTTCGGCTATAGCCGAAAATGACTTCGCCGACATCGAGCGCGACGGGGACTGGATGATCGCGATGACGCTGCTGGCGGATTGTGCCGTCGAGCTCGGCGACGAGCAGCGCGCGGGACAGCTCTATGAGCTGCTGGCGCCGTATCGCGAGGCGAACGTGGTGATCGGCCTCGCCGCGGCGTGTCTCGGGTCGGCCGCGCGGTATCTCGGCCGTCTCGCCGCCACGACGGGCCGCGCCGACGATGCCGCGATGCACTTCGAACGGGCGCTCGCCGGGAACGCCGAGCTGAAGGCGCCCGTGCACCTGGCGCACACGCAGCTTGACTACGCGCAGCTGCTCGGGCGCGGCGATCGGCGGGCGCAGGAGCTGATCGCGGCGGCTGCGCGGACGGCCGGGGAGCTTGACCTCGCGGCGGTTGCGCGCCGGATCCACGGGCTGCGCGGCTGACCGAGATCTGACAGGAACCTTTCCCGCGTGGGTTGCGGCGAGCGCTACCCTCCGCGAACTCATGTCCAAAACGCTCGTCATCGCCGAGAAGCCGTCCGTCGGGCGCGACCTTGCTCGCGTCCTGCCGGGCCCGTTCACGAAAGGCGAGGGCTTTCTGGAAGGCCCCGACCACGTGATCACCTGGGCGGTCGGCCACCTCGTGCAGCTTGCCGACCCCGACGAATACGACGACAAGTTCAAGAAATGGCGGATGGCGGATCTGCCGATCGTGCCCGAGCATTTCAAGCTGGTCGTCCGTGATGAGCGCTCGAAGAAGCAGATGAACGTCGTCAAGCGCCAGCTCGGGCGCGACGACGTCGATCTGGTCGTCAATGCCTGCGACGCCGGGCGCGAGGGCGAGCTGATCTTCGCCTACCTGTACGAGAAGGCCGGCTCCAAGAAGCCGGTGCAGCGGCTGTGGCTGAACTCGATGACGACCGAGGCGATCAAGCACGCGTTCGCCGAGCTGCGGCCGGGAGACGAGCTGGCGCTGCTCGAGGCGGCCGCGCGCTCGCGCTCCGAGGCCGACTGGATCGTCGGGATGAACGCCACCCGCGCGGCGACGATCCGCCTGCGCTCGTCGTTTGACGGAGCGGTCTCGCTCGGGCGTGTGCAGACCCCGACGCTGGCGATCCTCGCTCGCCGCGAGCAGGAGATCCGTGATTTCAAGAAGGAGCCCTACTGGGTCGTGGATGCCGTGTTCGACACGGTGCTCGACGGCCCGCGGGTCTACGAGGGCCGCTACCACGCCGGCGCGAACCCTCGGCTGAAGACTGCTGACGAGGCGGCGCGGGTCGTCTCCGACTGCGAGGGCCAGACCGGCGAGATCACGAAGCTCGAGAAGTCACAGCGCAAAGAGCGCCCGCCGCTGCTGTACGACCTCACCTCGCTGCAGCGCGACGCCAACAGCCGCTTTGGGTTCTCCGCGCGGCGCACGCTGGGCGCCGCGCAGCGGCTGTACGAGGAGCACAAGGCGCTGACGTATCCGCGCACGAACTCGCGTTACCTGACCAGCGACATGGTCGGAGAGATCAAGCCGATCGCCGAGCTTGTCGGCGGCCAGCCACAGTACGCGCAGGGCGCCCAGTATGTGCTTTCGCTGGACGTGCTGCCGCTCGGTCGGGTCGTCAACAACGAGAAGGTCACTGACCACCACGCGATCATCCCGACGCGCGCCGAGCAGGAGGGCGGGCATCCGGTTCACAAAATGAGCGACGACGACCTCCGGATCTACGACCTGGTGGTCAAGCGGTTCCTCGCGATCTTCCACCCCGACGCCGAGTTCGAGAACACGCGCGTCGAGACGACCGTCGCGACCCATGTGTTCCGCACCCGCGGCAAGGTGATGCTCGTTCCCGGATGGCGCGGCGTCTACGGCGAGACCGCCGACGCCGAGGCTGCCTCCGAAGACGACGAGGGCCGCGAGCAGCAGCTTCCCCGCTTGCAGCAGGGCGAGCGCTCCGAGGTCAAGGAGGTCGGCTCCGAAGAGAAGGAGACCAAGCCGCCGCGCCGCTACACGGAGGGCTCGCTGCTGGCCGCGATGGAGACCGCCGGCAAGCTGGTCGACGACGAGGAGCTGCGCGAGGCGATGAAGGACTCCGGGATCGGCACGCCGGCGACCCGGGCCGCGATCATCGAGCGGCTGCTCCAGGTCGGCTACATCGAGCGCGACGGCCGCGCATTGGTTGTGACCGAGAAGGGGCTGAACGTGGTTCGCCTGCTCGGCGAGCATCCGCTGACTTCGCCGGTGATGACCGGTGACTGGGAGGCCCGGCTGGCGAAGATCGAGACCGGCACGGACTCGCGCGAGGCGTTCATGGGCGACATCGTCAAGTTCACCGAGAGCACCGTCGGCGAGCTTGACGCCAAGCTCAAGGATGTGCGGATCCCCCGCGCCAACCTCGGGCCGTGCCCGGTGTGCGGGCACGACATCGTCGAGAACCGCAAGGGCTACTCGTGCTGGTCACGCGAGGATCCCGGCTGCGGATTCGTGATCTGGAAGTCGAAGGCCGGCAAGCAGCTGCCGGTCGCCGTCGCTCGCGAGCTGATCAAGACCGGACGCACCGAGAAGGCGGTAACCGGGTTCAAGGGCCGCTCGGGCAAGAGCTTCCGCGCGCGGCTTGCGCTGCAACAGTCCGAAGACGGCAAATGGCGCGTCGAGTTCGACGAGCCGTGGGCCAAGGAAGGCGCCAAGCCGCCCGAGGCCGAGCCGGAGGAGGGCACGGTCGCCGCGCCCGGCACAGAGCAGCAACCGGAGGCGGCGTAGCCGTCCACGAGCGCGGCCGGTAGCGCGGCCGGCTGCGATTACGTCGGGGCGGCGCGCCACCATGGACGGCGATGCCGCTCACGCTCGTGCTCGGACCTGCGAACTCCGCCAAGGCTGGAGAAGTCCTCGGAGCCTATGGCGCTGCCGCGCGCCAGGGAGCCCTGCTCGTCGTCCCGACGGCGCTCGATGCCGAGCACTACGCCCGGGAGTTGGCCGGACAGGGCGCGGTGATCGGCTCGGTGCTGACCTTCCCGGGGCTGACCGCGGAGATCGCCCGGCGCGCAGGTCTTGTGGGCGTGCGTCTGTCGCCGCTGCAGCGCGAGCGCGTGCTGCGGCGGGTCGTCAAGCGGCTCCACTTCGACGTCGTCGATCGCTCCGCGAGGGCGCACGGGTTCGTCGCGGCGGCCGGCGAGCTGATCGCCGAGCTCCAGCGCGCGCTGATTTCCCCCGAGCGGTTCGAGCGGGCGTTGCGCTCGTGGGCGCATGAGGATCCGGCACGGCGCGAGGGCTATGCGCGCGATCTGGCCTCGCTGTACCGCGAGTACGTGGGCGAGCTACAGCGGATCGGACGCGTCGACGCCGAGCTGCACGCGTGGCGGGCGCTCGACGGCCTGCGTGCTGACCCCGGACGCTGGGGACAGGACGCCGTGTACGTGTACGGCTTTGACGATCTGACCGCGCTGGAGCGCGACGCGATCGAGACGCTTGCGCGAGTCGTCGGCGTGCAGGTCACCGTGTCGCTGACCTACGAGCCTGCGCGCGCCGCGCTCAGCGCGCGGGCGCAGGTCGTGCAGGAGCTGCGCGCGATCGCGGCTCAAACCCGGGAGCTGCCGGCGCTGGATGAGTACTACGAGCCGGATTCGCGCCAGGCCTTGCATCATCTTGAGCGCTCGCTGTTCGAGCCCGATTGTGAGCGTGTCGATCCAGGAGCTGCCGTCCGGCTGCTCGAAGCCGGCGGCGAGCGCGCAGAGGCGGAGTTGGTCGCGGCCGAGGTGCTGGAGCTGCTGCGCGCAGGCGTGTCGGCCGAGGAGATCGTGATCGTGTGCCGCTCGCCCGGACGGGCCGCCCCGCTGCTCGAGCACGTATTCACTCGGTACGGGATCCCGCTGGCGGGGCGGGAGCGGATCCCCTTCACCCACACCGCGCTCGGTCGCTCCGTCCGCGCGCTTGCGCGCTGCGCCGTGCTCGGCGACCGTGCGCACGCGGATGACCTGCTCGACTACCTGCGAAGCCCAGGCCTGCTCGAGCGTCTCGAGGTCGTGGACGCGCTCGAGAGCTCGGTTCGGCGAGAGGGACTTCACGGCGCGAAACAGGCACGGGAGCGGCTTGGATGGGAGCTCTCGGAGATCGATGCGCTCGCAGCCGCCGGCGATCAGGCCCGGGAGCTCGCGTGGCATGCACGGCGACTGTTCGCGGCCCCGCACCGTGGTACGGCGCCGCTACTGGGAGCTGACGAGGAGCTCGATGCTCGCGCGTTGGCGACGCTGCTGCGCGCGCTCGGCGAGCTCGAGGACCTGGGCGAGGCGGTGCATGGGGCGGACCTGCTCGAGCTGCTCGATCGGCTCGAGATCGTCTCCGAACCCGCCGTCCGTGCGGGAGCGGTGCTGCTGTCCGAGCCGCTCGCGATCCGGGCCCGCCGCTTCCGGGCGGTGTTCGTCTGCGGCCTGAACGAGGGCGAGTTCCCGCTTGCCGGGGTCGGTGAGCCGTTCCTGTCCGATGAGCACCGCCACGAGCTGGCGCTCGCATCGGGTTTGCGCCTTGCGGATCGAGATGCCTCGCTGCACCGCGAGCGCTACCTGCTGTATGCGTGCGTCTCGCGGGCGACCGAGCAGATCGTCTTCAGCTACCGCAGCTCCGACGAGGAGGGCAACCTCGCGCTGCCCTCGCCGTTCCTGGCCGATCTGACCGAGCTGTTCGTGCCCGGGTGGACCGCGAGACGGCGCCGGCGGCTGCTCGCCGATGTGGTCTGGGAGCCGGCCGTGGCGCCGACCGCGCGTGAGCTCGAGCGAGCGCAGGCTGCTGCCGGCGCGGCTGCGCACGCAGCGGCGGAGCCTGAGCGGCGCTTGGGAGCCGTCGCGCTGGGTCACGTCCGCCACCGCGAGGTCGTCTCCGGCGGTGCGCTCGAGAGCTTCGCCGACTGCCCTGTCAGGTGGCTGGTCGAGCGTGAGCTCGCACCGGCGTCGCTCGAGCCTGATCCCGACCCGCTCGCGCGGGGCAGCTACATGCACGCGGTGCTCGAGGAGGTGATCGGGCGGCTCGGCAGCGGCGTCACGGCGGAGTCGCTCGGCGACGCGTTGCGGATCCTCGAGGAGGTGGTTGCAGAGATGCCTCCGACGATCGCGCCGGGCCGGCCCGAGGCGGTGCGTGCAGCGGCGCTGCGAACGATCGAGGCCGATCTGCGGCGGTATCTGGAGCATGAGGCCGCCGATGGCTGTGGATGGAAGCCCGAGGGGCTCGAGCTGCGCTTCGGGTTCGAGGCCGAGGAGGGCTCGCTGCCGGCGGTCACGCTCGGCGCCGGAGGTCCCGACGAGGTCCGGTTGCGGGGGGTGATCGATCGGGTCGACGTCGATCCGCGCGGCGGCGGCCGCGCGATCGTCCGGGACTACAAGAGCGGTTCTCAGCGCCCGGAGCATCCGGCCGCCCGCTGGCAGGCCGATCGGCGGCTGCAGGTCGCTCTGTACATGCTGGCGGTGCGGCGACTGCTTGGGCTCGAGCCGGTCGCGGGCCTGTACCAGCCGCTGGGGGGCGGCGATCTGCGGGCGCGCGGCGTGTATCTCGAGGGGGCGCCGGTGGGCATGCGGCTCGTCGATCGGGACGCTCGCGAACCGGACGAGCTCGAGGCGCTGCTGCGTGAGGCCGAGGAGCGAGCGGTGGCGCTCGCAGCGCGGCTGCGAACGGGTGAGCTGACGCCATGCCCGGAAACGTGCTCGCGCGACGGGTGCCGCTACCCGGGAATCTGCCGAAGCGCGTAGTGGCGATCGTGACCGCAGAACGTGTTTTCACCCCGGAGCAGCGGGACGCGATTGAGCGCCGCTCGGGCGATCTGCTGCTCGACGCCAGCGCCGGCAGCGGTAAGACCTCGGTGCTCGTCGAGCGGTTCGTGCGCGCGGTGCTCGAGGACGGAGTCGACGTCTCGGCGATCCTCACGATCACGTTCACCGAGAAGGCGGCGGCCGAGCTCCGTGACCGGATCCGGATGCGCCTGCGCGAACTGGGAGCCGACGAGGCCGCGCGCGCGACCGAGGGCGCGTTCATCTCGACGATCCACGGCTTCTGCGCTCGCGTCCTGCGGGCCCACGCGCTGGCGGCCGGGATCGATCCGCTGTTCGTGGTGCTCGATCAGCCCGAGGCGGAGCGGCTCGCGGACGCGGCGTTCGAGGACGCGCTCGATGACCTGGCGCGGAACGCCCCGGGCGGCGTCGATCTGATCGCGGCGTACGGCAGCGGCCCGCTGCGTGCGGCGATCCTCGGGGTGCACGACGAGTTGCGCTCGCGGGGCCAGCGCGATCCGCAGTTGCCGCCGTTGCCCGACCCGCCGTCGGTGGACGCGGCGCGCGAGGAGCTGTTGCGCGCAGCCGCTTCGTTGTCCGAAGAGCTTGGCGCGATCCGCAGTCCCGCGGTCCGCGTCGCCCAGGCGCTCGAACGCCTCCAGCGGTGCCCGGCGGTCGTCGCGGCGGCCGATGTGTGGCCCGGGGAGATCGAGGCGATTGCGCTGCCTGGGGGCAACGGCGCAGCATTGTCGACGCCTGCATGTGAGGCGTACTCCGAGGCGCTGGCGCGATTGCGGACGGCGTTTGAGCACCGCCGAGCGGCAACGGCCCATGCCCTGCTGGATCGGCTGCTGCGCTCGTTCGGCGAGCGGTACGCCGACAGCAAGCGGGCCTCCTCAGCGCTCGATTTTGAGGATCTGGAGCTGCTGTGCAGCGAGCTGCTTTCGCCCGGCAGTGAGCTGCGCGATCGCTATCGCCGGCGCTTTGCTCACGTGATGGTCGATGAGTTCCAGGACACCAACGGGGTGCAGCTCGAGCTGATCGAGGGCGTCGCTGCCGGAAACCTGTTCACGGTTGGGGACGCGCAGCAGTCGATTTACGGGTTCCGACATGCCGACGTGGAGCTGTTCGAGCGCCGCGGGCAACGGCTTGCGGCGGTTGGTGCGCGCGCCACCTTGCAGACGAACTTCCGCTCGCGGCCGGAGATCCTTGACGCGCTGAACGCCGCCTTCGGCGCGGTGCTGGGAGAGCGCTTCCGCCGGCTGCGAGCAGGGCGTGAGTCTCGCAAGCCGGACGTGGATCGGCCCGATCCGGTCGTCGAGATGCTGATCGCCGACAAGGGAGCCGATTGGCTATCCGACGGGCTGGCTTCGCCGTGGCGGATCGCGGAGGCGCGGGCGCTGGCAGTCCGCGTCCGCGAGCTGATCGACGGCGGCGCGACGCCCGGCGAGATCGTCGTGCTGAACCGGGCGACGACCGATCTCCGGGCGTACGAGCGAGCGCTCGAGGACCTCGGGATCCCGACATATGTGATCGGTGGTCGCGGGTACTGGGCCCATCCCCAGGTGCTGGACCTTGTCGCGTACCTCCGGGTGCTGGCCAATCCACGTGATGAGGAGGCGCTCTACACGGTGCTCGCGTCGCCGCTGGTCGGAGTCAGTTTCGACGCGCTGGTGCTGCTCGCTGCTGCCGCTCGTGCCTCCGGTCAGCACCCCTGGTGGGTGCTGCAAGAGCCCGACGGGCGACTGGACGAGTGCGATCAGCGTGAGCGATCGCTGTTCGACGGGTTCGCCGCGTGGTTGGGTCCGGAGCGGACCGCTGCAGCCCGGATCGGGATCGACGAGCTGATCGAGCGGGCACTCGAGACGACCGGATACGACCTGAAGATGCTCTCGCTCCCCGGCGGCGAGCGACGGCTTGCCAACGTCCGCAAGCTGATGCGGCTCGGGCGGGAGTACGAGGCGCTCTCGGGTCGCGATCTGCACGGCTTCCTCGAGCTCGTCGGTGCCCGTAGCGCCGGCTGGGGCGGCGCCTCAGATTCCCGTGAGAGCGAGGCGCCGGTCGAGGGGGAGGCGCTCGACGCCGTGCGGCTGATGACGATCCACCGCGCGAAGGGACTCGAGTTTCCGATCGTCTGCGTTGCAGACCTCGGGCGCGGGCCGATGCGAGTCGCCCCGCTGATGCGGATCGGGCGCGATTACCGCTTCGGCTTGCGCCTGGCGGAGCCGGGGACCGGTAAGCGCGAGCCGGCGCTCGACTACCGGGCGCTTGGCGAGCAACAGCAGCGCTTTGAGGAACAGGAGGAGCGGCGGCTGTTTTACGTCGCGATGACGCGGGCCCGCGAGCGGCTCATCTTGAGCGGCGCCGCGCGGCTTGAGCCGTGGGGTGGGGGTGGCCCGATCGGCTGGATCGGCCCGGCGTTCGTGCCCGAGCTCGCCGAGCGCGCGGCTGCGGACGGGGAGTCGCGATTCATCAGCGAGGGCGGCGTTGCGGTGCGTTTCGTCCGGCCGGTGCAGGACCCCGAATATGCCGGCGCCGATCTGCAGCCCCTGCAGCGTCCAGCTCGCGATGGGGGTGAGGTTGCCGGGCCGCCCGTTCTGCGTGCGGTGCCGGTCTCGCCCCCCGGTGCGGGCGCGCCGGTTGGCCGGCTGAGCTACTCCGCGCTCGGCGAGTACGCACGCTGCGGCTACCGGTTCTACGCCGAGCGGGTGCTGCACCTGCCGACGCTCGAGCCGGGGGCGGCGGACACCGAGGCGGCGGACGCGGCGCCGGGTGACAGGGCGGCGGCGGACGCGGCGCCGGGAGCCCGGGCGGCGGCGGACGCCGCCCCGGCCGACGCCGCCGTGGGCCTGAGCGGGATCGAGCGCGGAATCCTCGCCCACGCACTTCTCGAAAAGCTCGACTTTCGCCGGCCCGTGGCGCCTGGCGCTGAGGCGATCGGGGCGCTCGCGGAGTCGATCGGGCCGGCAGCGAGTCGGGAACAGGCCCAAGAGCTCGCCGAACTTGTCGAGCGCTTTGCCGCCACCGAGCTCTGTGCCCGGCTTGCCCGCGCCACGGGTCCGCGCCGCGAGGAACGGTTCACGTTCCTGCTCGACGGCGCACCTGGCGTGCTGATCACCGGGGCTTTCGATGTTCTCGCCCGCGAGCCCGGCGACGCGCTGCTGGTCGTCGACTACAAGAGCGACCGGCTCGGCGGGGCCGACCCTGCCACGGTCGTCCGATCGGCGTACAGCCTCCAGCAGCTCGTCTACGCGCTGGCGGCGATTCACGCGGGGGCCGAGGCGGTCGATGTCGTGCACGTGTTCCTCGAGGCGCCGGAACGAGCGGTGACCGTTCGTTATCAGCGCGGCGATCGCGCGCGGCTCGAGCGCGAGCTCGCGAGCCTGGCGGCAGGCGTTCTCGCTCGCCGCTTCACCGTCACCGAGGTTCCGCAGCGCTCGGTCTGTCGCGGCTGCCCCGCCGAGGGCGGGCTGTGCTCGTGGCCGCTGGCGGCAACGCGCCGTGACGCCCCGGATACGTTGTTCTAGTTTTGGCCTCTAGCCGCCACCCGGCTCGGGCGAAGGGGGATCGAAGCGGACGTCGATCTTCTCGCGTTCGTGGCGCTCCTGCACCTTGGCGAGCGCCGTCAGCGTCTTCTCGTCGCCGGCGACGGGCGGGTCGAGCAGGCTGCGGGGCCACAGCCGGCGGACGAGCACAACGTTGACCTCGGCGGAGTACAGGGTCATCTGCGCGCCGAGGTGCAGCCACGCCAACAGGCCGATCACGAACGCGAAGAAGCCATACGTGCTGCTGGCATGCCGGACGATGTGGCTGACGTAGATGCCGCCGAGGATCTGCAGGATCTCCCACATCACTGCTCCGATCCCGACGCCGATCCACAGGCACCTGGTCGCCACGCTGGCAGCCGTCAGCAGCCGGAAGGCGACGGCGAACATGCAGAAGTTGAGCACCAGCGAGAGAGCGATCCCGACGACCTTGAGCGCGGGTCCACCGAGGCCGCCGGTGGCCAATCCCGAGACGACCGACGAGATCAAGAACAGGATTCCCAGCAGTGCAACAAACGCGAAGCCCCGCAGGCGCTTGCGCAGGAAGTCCGGCCGCTCCTTGAACGGAACCGCCCACACGGTGTCGAACGCATTCTGGATCGCCTGGGTGACCCCGAGGCCCGCCCACAGCGCCGCGATCAGGCCGATCACGAGCGCCACCGTGTGACCCTCGAGCTGCTTGCCCTGAAGTTGCTTGCCGATCACCGGGAACTGCGCAAGCACCGAGTTGCGGATCGACTCCTGCGCGCTGGGATCGCCTTGCAGCACGAACCCGAGGATCGTCACGAACACGAGCAGCAGCGGAAACAGCGAGAAGAACGCGTAGTACGCGATCAAGGCGGCCAGGCCGCCGGCCTGATCGTCAGAGAACTTCTTGAACACGGCGACCGGAACAGCAAGCCACGGGCGCGTCTGCTGCTGGCGATCAAACGCCCGAACCGGCAGGAGGAGGTCCACCGTTCGGTGCTACCCCACTACGGGGTGGGGCTCACGACGGAATTACTGACGGCTAGTCCGGCCCTCGAGCGCAGCCTGCCCGGCATCCAGCCTCGCTGGTTCGGCTGCGCTCGAGTCATCCGGCTGCGGCGCTGGACGCCACCCGCGATGCTCAACGTGCCAGAGGCACGCCTGCGCTCGCGTGCGGCGCCCAGCATCCACGGGTCGACCGTCCAATTCCGCCATTAATTCCCTCGCGAACCCTGAGCATGCTCGCTCAGTGGTGCGACAGGTGCCATATCAGTGGCCTGGCTCGGAGGTTCGCGCACGGATCGCGTGGAGAGGTCATGCGGGCAGGGAGGTGGGTCGGGCGTCGGTCTTGGCGAGCAGCTCGTGGAGGTCCTCGCGGGTGAAGTCCATTGGAACGGCCTGGCTGAGGTCGTGGTGCCGGGCCGGATGTGGCTTGGGACGGGTGTCGTTGTGCTGTGGGTCCTGCCGCCGTTGCCGTTGGCGCTGACACCTGGGACGGCCGCCCCGGTGTCGGAGCGCGAAACGGACATGATCTGCCGCGGTTGACCGCCTGCTGGGAGGTGCGGGACCTGATGTCCGTCTACCAGTAGCAATCGCCCCCAGTTCGCAGAATCGAGCGGACTGCGGCAGATCGTGTTTGTTTTCGTGCGCCGAGCCCCGCCCAGGCGAGCTACCCACAGCGACGAGAGCAGGTCGGGCGGCCGGCGCCGAACGCCCAGCGCAGGCGCCGGCCAACCGGCTCACTCAGCCAGGACGCCCTCGACGGTGAGCAGCACCCGCTTTCGCTCGAGCCCGCCGGTGTAGCCGCCGAGGCCGCCGCCTGAGTGCAGCACCCGGTGACAGGGCACGATGATCGGCAGTGGGTTGGTCCCGAGCGCGTTGCCGGCGGCTCTGAAGGCGCGCGGGCTGCCGGCATCGGTGGCGATCAGCTTGTAGCTCGAGACCGAGCCGTAGGGGATCCTCGCCGTCGCCTGCAGCACGCGACGGGCGAACCCGTGGGCCAGCTGCCAGTCGAGTGCGAGTTCGAACGCGTGGCGGCGCCCGGCGAAGTACTGATCCAGCTCACGGCGCGGCTCGTCGAGCCGGCGCGGAGCTGCGAGCACCCGCGGGGAGACCCGGAGGGCGAGGTCCTCCAGGACCGATTCCTCTCCCTCGCCGTCGAGGTAGGCGAGCCGGACGAGACCCCGCGGTGTGATCGCCAGCAGGATCGGGCCGACGGGTGAATCGAGCGTCGCATAGGCGACGTCGAGGAGGCCGGCTGCGGCCGCGGCCTCGCTCAGGTCGGGCAATGGCGGAGCTTGCGCATCCTCGATGGTGCGCGCGGCGTCGATCAACGCCCGCTCCAATGCATCGCTTTCGGTCATCGCTGGTACTCCATTCGCAGTCGCTTGAGCCCTTCGTGGACATTTCGTCGCGCGGCCTCCTCGCTGGTTCCCATGACGGCCGAGATCTCGGGATACGCCGCGTCGGCGACGTATCGCAGGGCGAGCGCTGTCCGCTGCTTGTTCGGGAGATCCCGAACAAGCGCCCACAACTCCGCGTCACGCAGCTCGGATGGCCCGGATGCCGAGCCCCCGTCCGGCCGGTCGGCTACGTCCTCAACGGGCACCGCTGCGCGCCCGCGGGAGCGGATGTGGTCGATCGCCTTGTGGTGCGCGACGGTCAGGATCCAGCCGCGCAGATTCGATGCGTCGCGCAGGCGCGGGTAGGCCCGCAGCGCCGCGATCCAGGTCTCCTGATAGCAGTCATCCGCAGCGTCGCGGCCGACGATCGCGACGAGGAAATGATGGACGTCGCGGCCGTGGGCCTCGAGCAGTTGCTGAAACGGTGGAAGCGCCACTGGCTATGGAACGTGTGAGCGGGTCATTGTGTGAGGCGGGCGGAATCGCCCAGGGGGTGATTACGCGATGAGTTTGCGGCAAGACGCCGGTCAAACCTTGAAGAGTGCAAGTGTTCGCTATACAAACCTGACATGGCGCGCGCAATCTGGTCAGGCGCGATCAGCTTCGGGCTGGTCAATGTCCCGGTGAAGCTCTACAGCGCGACGTCGCCCAAGACCGTTCGCTTCCATCAACTGTCGAGCAAGACCGGCGCCCGGATCCGCCAGAAGCGGGTCGATGCGACGACGGGCGACGAGGTTCCGTTCGAGGAGATCGTCAAGGGTTACGAGATCACACCGGACCGCTACGTGATGATCGACCCGGAGGAGCTCGACGCGCTCGATCCGAAAGCGACGAGGACGATCGACATCGAGGAGTTCGTCGACCTGATCGACATCGACCCGATCTATTACGACCACAATTACTACCTCGCTCCGACTGCCGGCGGCGCCAAGGCATACCGCCTGCTGCTCGACGCGATGCGTGAGGCCGGCAAGGTCGGGATCGGCCGAGTCGTGTTGCGCTCCAAGCAGCAGCTCTGCGCGCTGCGTCCGGTGGATGGGGGGCGGGCGGGCGGGGATCCCGTGCTGACGCTGACGACGATGCTGTTTGGCGACGAGGTGCTCGCGCCGGACCGGATCGACGAGCTGGACGCGATCGGCGAGGCCGAAGCGACGTCTCGCGAGCTGGCGATGGCCCAGCAGCTGATCGCGTCGCTGTCCAGCGAATTCGAGCCCACCAAGTACAAGGACGAATACCGCGAACGCGTGCTCGATTTGATTGAGCGCAAGGCGGCCGGCGAGGAGATCGCGGTGCAACCGCAAGCCGAGGAACCAGCCGCCGCGCCGGATCTGATGGCGGCGCTCGAGGCGAGCCTCGCCGCGGTCACGGCGGACAGCGACGACACCCCCGCGCCGGCGGCCCCGAAGCCGCGCAAACGGGCCTCCGCCGGCAAGGCCAACGGGTCGGATTCCAAGCCCGCCAAGCGCCCGGCCAAGGCCAAGCGCTGACGCTTGCACTCGGCGGGTAGGACGCGCGCCGACTAACGCCTCACCCAGACTCGTTGGTAGGATTTGGCGCCCGTCCCGCGCCGCCCCGCCCGGGTGCCCCCGCTTCCAGGGCGCCCAAAATACTTCCTTATGTACAAACGCACCTCCGCACCGGGGGCCACTGGCCTCTACGACCCCTCCAACGAGCATGATGCCTGTGGCATCGCGCTCGTCGCAAAGCTGTGGGGCGAGGCGAGCCACGCCGTCATCGAGAAGGCCCTCGGCGCGCTCGAGAACCTCGAGCACCGCGGCGCTGAGGGTGCCGATCCGAATACCGGCGACGGAGCCGGGATTCTGCTGCAAATGCCCGACGCGTTCATCAGGGCGGTGGCTGGGGTGGATCTGCCGGCGCCGGGCCGCTATGGCGTCGGCGTCTGTTACCTGCCGAACGATCCCGAGCAGCGACTCGCGCTGGAGAACCTGATCGAGGAGAAGATCGAGGCCGAAGGCCAGCGTGTGCTCTGGTGGCGCGACGTTCCGGTCGATGAGCGGCACGTCGGCGACACCGCACAGCTCTCGGCGCCGTTCATCCGCCAGGTTGTCATCGAGGCATCGGAGGAGATCCAGAACCAGGACGCGTTCGAGCGCAAGCTGTATGTGATCCGCCGCGTGATCGAGCGCGAGGCTGCGCAGGCGCTGGCGCTACCGAGCTTCTCCTCACGCACGATCGTCTACAAGGGGATGCTGACCGCGCCACAGCTGCCCCGGTACTTCACCGACCTGCGCGATCCGCGGGTCGCGTCCCGGTTGGCGCTTGTGCACTCGCGCTTCTCGACGAACACGTTCCCGAGCTGGGAGCTGGCGCACCCGTACCGGTTGATCGCCCACAACGGTGAGGTCAACACCCTGCGCGGGAACATCAACTGGATGCGGGCACGGGAGTCGCAGCTCGCCTCGGAGCTGTTCGGCGATGACCTCGACAAGGTCGTGCCGGTCGTCCGCGAGGGCGGTTCTGACTCGGCGATCTTCGACAACGTGCTGGAGCTGCTGGTGCTCTCAGGCCGCGCGATTCCGCACGCCGTGATGATGATGGTCCCGGAGGCGTACCGCACTCGCAAGGATCTCGACCCCGACGTCAAGGGCTTCTACGACTTCCACTCCTGCATCATGGAGCCGTGGGACGGTCCGGCGGCGGTCGTCTTCACCGACGGTCGGCTCGCGGGCGCGGTGCTCGACCGCAACGGGCTGCGCCCCGGACGCTGGATCCAGGACACCGAGGGCTATGTCGTGCTCGCCTCCGAGACCGGTGTGATGACGGTCGCGCCCGAGCACGTCCAGCGCAAGGGCCGCCTCGCGCCGGGCAAGCTGTTCCTGGTCGACCTCGAGGAGGGCAGGATCGTCGAGGACGAGGAGGTCAAGCGCCGCGTCGCCCGCCGCAAGCCCTACGCCGAGTGGTACGAGCGCTCGGTCGTCCACATCGACCATCTTCCCGACCGCGAGCCACGCGCCCCGCGGATCGAGCCGCTGCGCTCCAAGCAGCTCGCCTTCGGCTACTCGCAGGAGGACCTGCGCATGATCATCGCGCCGATGGCGGCCAAGGGTGAGGAGCCGGTCGCGTCGATGGGCAACGACGCCGCGCTGGCCGTCCTCTCCGATCGCCAGCCGCCGCTGTTCTCGTACTTCAAGCAGCTGTTCGCGCAGGTGACCAACCCGCCGATCGATCCGATCCGCGAATCCGTCGTGATGAGCCTTCAGGCGGGCGTCGGCGCGGAGGTCAACCTGCTGAGCGAGTGCCCGGAGCAGGCCCATCAGCTCGTGATGGATCAGCCGATCCTGCGCAACCACGAGCTCGAGAAGCTCCGGCAGGTCTCCCACGACGTATTCGACGCCGCGACGCTCGACATCACCTGGCCGGTGGAGCAGGGAGTCACCGGGATGGACGTCCGGCTCGAGGACCTGTGTGTCGAGGCCGCTCGCTACGTCGACAACGGCGCCAACATCCTGATCCTGTCTGACCGCAACGTCGGGCCCGAGCGTGTGGCGATGCCGTCGCTGTTGGCCGTGGCTGCTGTCCACCACCATCTGGTGCGGCGTGGTACGCGACTTCGCACGGGGTTGGTGATCGAGTCGGGCGAGCCGCGCGACATCCATCACATGGCGACGCTGATCGGCTACGGCGCTGCGGCGATCAATCCGTACCTGATGTTCGAGTCGCTTGACGAGCTCGCGGACCGGGCGCTACTGCCGGGGGAGCTCGATCGCGACGAGGCCGAGAAGCGGATCGTGAAGGCGATCGGCAAGGGGCTGCTGAAGACGATCTCGAAGATGGGGATCTCGACGATCCAGTCCTATGGCGGCGCGCAGGTGTTCGAGGCTGTCGGGCTCGAGCGCAAGCTGATCGACAAGCACTTCACCGGCACGGCCTCGCGGATCGGCGGAATCGGCACCCCTGTGCTCGCCAAGGAGGCGCTCGAGCGCCACTTCCGCGCATATCCGCGGACCGGTCGCGATCTGCTGCCGGTCGGCGGGGTCCTTCAGTGGCGCCGCGACGGAGAGGTTCACATCTGGAACCCCGACACGATCGCGAAGCTTCAGCACTCGGTCCGCGGCCAGAACGGAGACAGCCTCCAGACCTACGAGGAGTTCGCGCGCCTCGCCAACGAGGACGCGACGACGAAAGCGGCGCTGCGCGGCCTGATGAAGCTGCGAACGCTGCCCGAGCCGATCCCGCTCGAGCAGGTCGAGCCCGCGGCGGAGATCGTCAAACGGTTCACGACGGGCGCGATGAGCCTCGGCGCTTTGAGTCGCGAGGCGCACGAGACGCTGGCGATCGCGATGAACCGGCTCGGCGCCCGGTCGAACACCGGCGAGGGGGGCGAGGACCCCTCGCGCTACACGCCCGATGACAACGGCGACCTGCGCCGCTCCGCGATCAAGCAGGTCGCCTCCGGGCGCTTCGGCGTGACGATCCACTACCTCGTCAACGCCGACCAGCTCCAGATCAAGATGGCCCAGGGCGCCAAACCCGGCGAGGGCGGCCAGCTTCCAGGCCACAAGGTCGACGACTACATCGCGAAGATCCGCAACTCAACCCAGGGCGTCGGACTCATTTCTCCTCCGCCGCACCACGACATCTACTCGATCGAGGACCTCAAGCAGCTGATCTATGACCTGCGCTGCGCGAACCCGACCGGCTCGGTCTCGGTCAAGCTGGTCTCCGAGGTCGGGGTCGGGACGGTCGCGGCGGGCGTCGCGAAAGCCAATGCCGATCACGTGACGATCTCAGGTCACGACGGCGGCACCGGCGCCTCGCCTCAGTCCTCGATCCAGGCGGCCGGCGTGCCGTGGGAGATCGGCCTCGCCGAGACCCAGCAGACGCTGATTCTCAATGACCTGCGCTCGCGGATCACGGTCGAGGTCGACGGCCAGATGAAGACCGGGCGCGACGTTGTGATCGGAGCGCTGCTCGGGGCCGACGAGTTCGGGTTCTCGACTGCGCCGCTGATCGCGATGGGCTGCATCATGATGCGCGTCTGCCACCTGAACACCTGTCCGGTGGGGATCGCAACGCAGGATCCTGAGCTGCGAAATCGCTTCCGCGGCACGCCTGAGCACGTCGTCAACTACATGATCTTGATTGCTGAGGAGGTCCGCCAGATCATGGCCTCGCTCGGCGTGCGACGCGTCCAGGACATGATCGGGCGGACCGAGCTGCTCGACATGGACGACGCGATCGAGCACTGGAAGGCGCGCCGCGTCGATCTGTCGATGATCCTGAAGGCGCCCGACCTGCCGGCGGACGCCCCCCGCTGTCGCACCCGTCCCCAGGTCCCGGTGCTCGACGACGCGCTTGACTGGGAGCTCGTCCGCCGCTGCGCACCCGCGCTCGAGCGCTGCGAGGCGGTGCGGCTCGGGCCGGTCCCAGTGAGGAATGTCAACCGCACCGTCGGCGGGATCCTGTCGGGCGAGATCGCGCGGCGCCACGGCGAAGAGGGGCTGGCCGAGGGCACGATCGAGATCTCGTTCTCAGGCTCGGCTGGGCAGAGCTTCGGAGCATGGCTCGCCCCCGGGGTCACGTTTGCGCTGCGGGGGGAGACCAACGACTACACGGGCAAGGGGCTCTCGGGTGGGATCGTCTCCGTGCGACCGCCGGAGACCGCGCTGTTCCGGGCCGAGGAGAACATGATCGTCGGCAATACCGTGCTCTACGGCGCGACCGCCGGGCGGGCGTTCTTCCGCGGGCTCGCGGGCGAGCGCTTCGCGGTGCGCAATTCCGGCGCGTCCGCCGTCGTCGAGGGAGTCGGCGATCACGGCTGCGAGTACATGACCGGCGGGCGAGTCGTCGTGCTTGGCCCGACCGGCCGCAACTTCGCCGCCGGCATGAGCGGCGGCGTTGCCTATGTGTATGACGTCGACCGGCGCTTCGCCGACCGCTGCAACGTCGAGCTGGTCGACCTCGAGCAGCTGACCGATGCCGACGCCGAGGAGGTCAAGGCGCTGATCTCCGAGCACGCGATGCGGACCGGATCGCTGGTCGCTCGCAACGTGCTCGCCTCCTGGGAGCGGGGCGCGCGCGATCGGTTCGTGAAGGTGATGCCGCGCGACTACAAGCGGGCGCTCGAGGAGCGGTCAGCGCGAGCCGCCCTGGAGCCCCGACGCGCGGTCGCCGGCTAACCGGATCAGCACCGTCGCCCACGTTCGGAACGGCCGCCACGGCTCCGCCATCGCCGTGAACTGCTCGATCGTCGGCGGCTGCGCGAGGCCGTAGAGCTCGGCGGCGCGCTGCATCAGCCGAGGCTCGGGAACGTGCAGCAGCGCGTCCGCGAAGCCGCTGCCGCGCACCACGATCAGCGTCGCGTAGAACGGGCCGATGCCGGACAGACGCTGAACCTGTTCGTATGCCCGGTCGGGGCCGAGCTCGTGCAGGTGCTTGACGTCGAGCTCTCCGGCCAGCGCTGCGGCGGCGACGCCTCGCAGGCGGGCGATCTTGTCGGCGTTCAGGCCGGCGAGGACATCCGGGAGCTCAAGCAGCCGATCGGGTTGGGGAAAGCTCAGCAGCGTCCTGTCCGCGAGTTCGAAGCTGGCGCCGTGCTCGGCGGCGATCGCCGCGCGGACGGCTGCCGCCTGACGCGCAGGACGCCGCGCCGAGATGATCGCCCACGCGGCCGCCTCATACGGACTGTGAAACAGCACCGGGCGCTGGCCGTGGTGCGCCCGCTGGAGCGCCCCCAGCACCGGGTCGCGTTCGCCGGCGGCCACGAACTCAGTGCCGTCGTGGTCGAGCGACACGATCCGGGCGATCTGCCCCAACGCGGCGGCTGCGTCGGTGCCCGCAGTTGTCTGCAGCTCGACGCTCACCGGCCCGTCGGTGATCGCCTGGCGGAGCACGGCGCCGGCGTATCCACGTCCGCCGTCGACCGCAAACGCGAGCCGCATCGCGCCGTCGAAGGGCGCCTGGCGGCCCTCGTCGGCCCGAACCCGAACTCGGCCGCGGCCTGCAGCGAAAACGGCCCTTGTGCAGCGAGCTCGGCCACGCCTACCGCAACAGCGCCGCGGTCAGGCCCTCGATCGTTTGCTCGCCGTAGCGCATCGACGGATCGCCATCGGTCATCACGGCGATCGAGAACGTATGGCCGTGGCCTTCGAGGCGGTCGATCTGGTGCACGAGCTGGCCAAGTCCGGTCGGCTCCGATCCGTCTTTGAAGAACGTCTGGTAGCCAAGTGGCCGCGCCACCACCGGTACGCCCCAGCTTTGCGAGGGGTCGATCGTCGACAGCAGGAACCGGGCGTACCCGACGAATTCCTTCGGGATCAGCGAGTCCATGATGAAGAAGAAGCGCGCCTGGTCGGCCGGGCTCAGCAGCGCGCTGCCCCATAGCCCGGACACGCTGAAGTTGGTCATTCCCGCCGCCTGCGCGACCGCATACAGCCCGCTGTCGCCGACAATCGACCAGCACTGCGTCGCCGCGTTGTTGTCGGAGATGTGGATCATCGGGTACAGGAACGAGTTGCTGAACGAGTCGACGGTGTGCTGCCCGCGGGCGTCGAGCCGCCGCAGGTAGCCGACCAGCAACATTGCCTTGACCACGCTCGCAGTCGGGAATGTCGAGTGGAAATTGACTCCTGAGAGCCGGGCCTCGCTGTCGACGACCGCGAACGCCTTGCGGCCGATCCGGCCGCCGAGGTAGCTCGCGGCGCGTGCGATCGCGTCCGGAGCCGGAAAGCCGACCGGCAGGATCCCGCCACCGCTGTAGCCGAGGCCGGTGCAGCCGGGAGGCGTGTGACGGTCGAGGAGCGCGCCGGCTCCCGGCGGGTCAAAACACGCCCGGAAGGCGTACGCGCCCGCCGGCAGCGAGACGAGCGTCCGCAGGATCACGACGTTCGGACTGAGCCTACGCGCCTGGGTCGACGCGGCCGCCACGAATGGGCCACGGGGACCGCTCGCGAACGACCAACGGACCTTCGACCCATCCCAGTCCGCCAGGTCACGGGGGTGAAAGACGACGATCGTCACCAGCGCGCGTCCGAGCGGCGCCGCTCGTGCCTTGACAATCGCGACGCCGCTGACGCCGACCTGGACGAGCGCGTGTGCGGGGGTTCCGAGGACAAGCACCCGGTAGCGGGTACTGCGATCGGGGTGAACGGTGAACGCATACGAGCCGTCGGCAGCGGTGACGGTGCTGTGCAGCAGCTTGGCGACCGGATACGGGTAGGGACTTGCGTATAGCCGGACGACGCTGCCCGGGGGCGTCGCGCTGACCACGCCGGAGAGCGTCACCGCCTTGCCGCTTGAGACGGTTCGCGGCGTGGCGCGCAGCGACACGCTCGGCACGTCCGCCGCCGGCGCTGCCGCGGCCTGAGCAACGCCGAACGTCAGCCCGGCTATGACGGCGGCTGCGATTCGCCGCGCTCGCACCTACAGCAGCGCCCCGGTGACGCCTTGGATCGTGGCGATCCCATATCCCATTGATGGATCGCCGTCGGTCATCACCGCGATCGAGAACGTCCGGCCGCCTCGCTCCAGACGCCCGACCTGGTGCACGAGTTGCCCGAGGCCGGTGCCGCGCCAGCCGCCCTTGAAGAACACCGTGTAGCCGTGCGGACGCGCGACTGCGGGGATGCCCCAGCTCTCGAATCCGGCGATCGTCGAGAGCAGGAAGCGCGCGTAGCCGACGAATTCCCTGGGGATCAGCGAATCCATCTCGAAGAAGAACTTTGCCTGATCGGCAGCGCTGATCTGGGCATTTGCCCAGATCCCGACGATTGAGAAGTCGGTCATCCCGGCGGCGTGCGCGACCGAGTACAGCCCACTGTCGCCGACGATCGACCAGGTCTGCGTGGCGGCCGAATTGTCCGAGACGTTGATCATCGGATACAGGAACGAGTTGCTGAACGAGTCGACGTGGCGTTGGCCACGGGCGTCCAGGCGGCGCAGGTAGGCGACCAGCAGCATCGCCTTGACCACGCTCGCGGACACGAACGTCCAGTGTTCGTGGACGCCGGACATCCGGCCCTCGCTGTCGACGACGGCAAACGCGGTCCGTCCGGCGCGGCCGGCTAGGTATCCGGCGGCGCGTCCGACGGCGGAGGGCGCTGGGAAGCCGACCGGCAACGAGCCGCCGCCGTAGTAGCCGCGCCCGGTGCAGCCTCGCGGCCGGCGGTCATTGAGCAGCGCGTGGTCGGCGGGGGCGTGAAAGCACACCCGCCAGCGGAAATGCCCGGCGGGCAGGGTCGCCGTCGCCGAGAGCGCGGTCGCAAATGGGCTCAGTTTCACGGTTTTTGTCGCCACGATCGTCGTGAATGAGCCGTGAAACCCGGGTCCGAACGACCACCGGGTTTGGGCGCCGCCCCACCGCAGGTCGCGGGGGTGAAACACGATGATCGTGACCCCGGCTCGGCCGAGCGGCAGCGCCTTGATCTTCGTCACGGTGCGGCCGCTGACCAGCACCTGGACCTCCGCGTGTGCGGGCGTGCCGGGGACGACCGCGCGGTAGCGCGCATCCCGATCCGGGAACGCCGTGAACGAGAACGAGCCGTCGGCGGCCGGCGTCGCGGTGCGCACGAGTGCGGATGACCGATATGGGTACGCGCTTTTGTAGAGGCGCACGACGCGGCCGGCCGTCGTGTTTTCGACACGGCCCGACAGGGTCACAGGTTGGCCGCTGACGATCGTTGATCGTGAGGCAACAAGGCTGAGGAGAGGGGCGGTGCTCGCCGCTCTCGGGGCGTGGTGTGAGCCCGCCGCGGCCGGGCGGGCGGCGGGGCGTGAGTCCGCTGCGGCCGGACCGGCGAGAATCAGCACCGCCAGGATGGCGGCCGATCCGCCGACAACACCTCTCCCCATCGCGCCCACGGCAGAACTCTACGCGGTTTGGCGGACGGTGCACTACGCTCCCCGGCTCCGATGGGTGAGCTAGGCGCATTTCTGCGGATTCACAGGGTTGGCTTTGACAAGCGCAGGCCTCAGGAGCGCGTGCACGATTACAGGCAGTACTTCGTGCTGCAGCCCGAGGATGAGCTTGCGCGTCAGGGCGCACGATGCATGGATTGCGGGATCCCCTTCTGTCACGAGGGTTGTCCGCTCGGCAACCTGATTCCCGACTGGAATGACCTCGTCTATCGCGGCAAATGGCGCGAGGCGATCGACCAGCTCCACATGACGAACAACTTCCCGGAGTTCACCGGCCGCATCTGTCCGGCTCCGTGCGAATCCGCTTGCGTACTGGCGATCAACGACGACCCGGTCACGATCGAGCAGATCGAGATGGCAATCGCCGAGCGTGCGTTCGCGGAGGGATGGGTCGTGCCCGAACCGCCGCCGCGACGGACGGACAAGACGGTCGCGGTGATCGGAGCCGGGCCTGCGGGCCTCGCGGTTGCAGCCGAGCTCAATCGCTGCGGACACAACGTCACCGTCTACGAGCGTGATGAGGGACCGGGCGGTCTGATGCGCTTCGGCGTTCCGGACGCGAAGCTGGAGAAGTCGATCATCGACCGGCGCGTCGAGATTCTCGCGCAGGAGGGGATCGAGTTCGTCTATGACACCGACGTCGGGCGCGACATCGACGCCACGGCGCTGGACCAGCGCCACGACGCCCTGGTTGTCACGATCGGCTCACGCGTGTCGCGCGACCTCGATGCCCCCGGGCGGGAGCTGAGCGGGATCCACTTCGCGATGGACTACCTGTACCAGCGCAACCGGTGGGTCGCGGCGCAAGAGGGCCGCCCGTTCAGACTGCCAGAGCCCGGGACCGAGATCTCCGCGGCCGGCAAACGCGTGATCGTGGTCGGTGGCGGCGACACCGGAATGGACTGCATCTCGAACTCGCACCGCGAGGGCGCGCGCAGCGTTGTGATGCTCGATGTCTACGCTGCGCTGCCCGCGAGCGGCCGTGATCCGCGCCACCCGTGGCCGTTACCGCCGAAGCGGACGCTGACCACATATGCGCTCGAGGAGGGCGGCAAGCGCCGATGGGGGACGGAGGTGACCGGCTTCCACGGCGAGAACGGCCGCGTCAGCAAGGTCTGGGCTCGCCAGGTCACCGGCACCTCCTCGCGCGACCTGACCCCGGTCCCGGGAACCGAATTCGTGCTGGACGCGGATCTCGTGCTGATCGCTATCGGCTTCGAGCATCCCGAGCATGACGGCCTCGTCCAGCAGCTCGGCCTCGACCTCGACCATCGCGGCAACATTCGCACCCAGCAGACCTACCGCACCTCAGTCGATCGTGTGTATGCCTGCGGCGATGCGCGGCTCGGGCAGTCGCTGATCGTGACCGCGATCGCCGAGGGGCGAAATTGTGCGCGGATCGTCAACAAGGACCTCGGCGGCAGCCCGATGGACAAGGATCGCGAGAATCTCGCGCTCGGAGCGTGGAGCGGCGAGCCGGACCGCACCCTGCGCCACGAGGCGGAGGCCGCGGGAACGGTGAGACCGGGCGAAGAGTTCTTCAGCGGCCCCGTACGCCGGCGCTGAGAAGGCCGTGACCGAGGCGAGGAGAGGCCGCGACCGAAGCGAGCAGAGGCCACGACCGGGGCGAGGAGGGGCCACGACCAGAGGCGAAGAGGGGCCACGACCAGAGGCGCTGAGGAGAGCCGCGATCGAATTCCCCGAGTGCATGCGGCAGGGGTGCTAATCTTAATCGGCTGCGGGCAGAACTACCACCCGCACGGTGGCGCTGGACGAATGTTTTAGGTTTACTGCAGGCTTGGGACGGGGAAACTCGCCCCTGTCGGTCAGGGAACTGCGCCCCCACTTCCCTGACTCTCCGGGGGGTCCAGATGGATCTGGGCCCCCCGGGTCTGTTAACGGGCTCTGCTCCGGCCGTGAGAACGGCCGAGCGGTGAGGAACGCCCAGTGGGTCCCACCGAAACGTCACACCCGAAATGGCGGCCCCGGGCGCGACTCACCAGTTCCCGGCTACCGTGTGGCGTACATGGCAGTCCTTCCGACCGTCGGCCTCCTGGTGCGACCCGCGGAGCACTACGCGTCCGTCGGCAGCACGATTGCGAAATTCCTGGACAACGCAGGACAGTTCTTCTCGCAGATCGCGAACCTGAGCTGGGGATCGCTGCTGATTGCGCTCGTCCTGTACGCGCTGTATCTGGCGCTGCGCTCGCGGGCCCTGTTCAACGCGGTGCGGGCCGCGTACCCGGGGGAGAGGGTCCGCTGGCGCGACGTCTGGGGCGCCTACATGGTCGGCTACGCGGTCAACAATGTGTTCCCGCTCGGCGGCGGCAACATCGCGCAGCTGTTCCTGACCAGGGTGGCGATCCCGCCCAGCAGCTATCCGACGATCGCGGCGGCGCTCTCCACCGGGGTCATCTTCGACTGGCTGATGGGACTGCTGATCATGTGCTTCGCGTTCACGCAGGGCGTGTTTCCGAAGCCCCCGGACTTCTCGAAGCTGCCCGCGTTCGACATCAGCTTCTTCGCGTCACACATGCGCTTCACGCTGTTCTTCCTCACCGCTGTGGGGGTGTTGTTCGTGATCGGGTTCGCGCTGCTGTCAGCCAAGGTGCGGGCGTTCTGGGCGCGCGTCCGGCAGGGCTACACGATCCTGCGCGATCGCCGCCGCTACGAGCGCGAGATGGCGAGCTGGCAGGCCGCCAGCTGGGTGTTCCGCTTCGCTGCCTACTGGGCGCTGCTCGACGCGTTTCACATCGGCGGCTCGGTCCGCAACGCGCTGCTGGTGCTCGCGGTGCAGGTCGTCGCCTCGGTATTCCCGTTCACGCCCGGCGGTGCCGGCGTGCAGCAGGCGCTGCTACTGGCGATCTTTGCCGGCAACCCCGACGTGGCCGCCTTCTCGGTTGGCCAGCAGATCGCCACCGCCGTGCTGACAGGTGTGCTCGGGTTCGCCGCGCTGGTCCTGATCTTCCGGTTCAAGAGCTTCCGCGAGGTGCTCGAGCGTGGGCGTGAGCACCGGCGCAGCGAAGCGATGGCACCCGCGCCGGAGTCGTTCGCGCGACAAACTTGACGCCCCCGTCACTTTTTTCTACGCTGGCACGCTGATCCGCCCCCCCGCCGCGCGCGTAGTCGCCAGACAAACCGTCAAGGAGCCCAGTTCATGACCAACCTTCCGTCCGTCTGCTTGATCGGTGCCGGGTCTTCCGGGATCGCCGTCGCAAAGGCACTGCATCAGCGGGGGATCCCGTTCGACTGCTTTGAGAAATCCGATCGCATCGGCGGGAACTGGGTGTTCGGCAACACCAACGGAATGTCCTCGGCGTACAAGTCGCTGCACATCAACACGTCGCGCGAACGGATGGAATACACCGACTTTCCGATGCCGAAGTCCTATCCCGACTTCCCGCATCACACCCACATCGCCAAGTACTTTGACGACTACGTCGATCACTTCGGATTCCGCGACAAGATCACGTTCGAGACCGGCGTCGAGCATGCCGATCGCGGGGACGACGGCATCTGGACGGTCACGCTCGATACCGGCGAGAGCCGCCGCTTCGACGCGCTGCTGGTGGCCAACGGCCACCATTGGAATCCGCGCTGGCCAGAGCCTGCGTTCCCCGGCACGTTTGACGGCGTGCAGATGCACTCCCACTACTACGTCGACAACTCCGACTTCCGTGACAAGAACGTGCTGGTCGTCGGGATCGGCAACAGCGCGATGGATATCGCGGTCGAGTCGAGCTTCGTCGCGCGCAACACGTTTCTCTCCTCGCGCCGCGGCGCCTACATCCTGCCCAAGTACCTGTTCGGCCGCCCGCTCGACCAGATCGGCGTGAACTCATTGACGCCGATCCTGCCGTTTGCGTTCCGCCGCGCGATCCTGATGGCGATGTACCGGATCGGGGTCGGCAGGGTGTCGGATTACGGGCTGCCGGAGCCCGACCATCGCCTCGGCGAGGCGCACCCGACGATCTCTGCGGACTTCCTGAACCGGATCGCCCACGGCGACATGACCTGGAAACCGCACATCAAGGCGCTCGAGGGCGGTGGCGTCTCGTTCCAGGACGGCACCGCGGAGGAGATCGACGTGATCGTCTGGTGCACCGGCTACAAGGTGACGTTCCCGTTCTTCGACGAAGATTTCCTGTCCGCGCCAGACAACGACCTGCCGTTGTTCCGCCGAGTGTTCAAGCCCGGGATCGACAATCTCGCCTTCATCGGCCTGCTGCAGCCGCTCGGGGCGATCATGCCGCTGGCGGAAGCCCAGGGCCGCTGGCTGGCCGCCTACCTGCGTGGCGAGTACCAGCTGCCCTCCCGCTCCCAGATGGAGGCAGACATCCGTCGCGAGCGTGAGACGATGTTCAAGCGCTACGTCGCGTCGAAGCGTCACACGATGCAGGTGGACTTCGACAACTACCTCTACGCGCTCGGCAAGGAGCTGAAGGCCGGCGCCGCGCGGGCCCAGGCGGCCGGCTTCCGGCTGCCGGTGGCGCCGCGCGCGGACCTCGTCAGCGCTGCTGCGGCCGGATGATTCACGTCGGCCTGCATGTGGGTGAGGATCGCGAACTAGTTGCACCAAGGGTCCGTAGGGAAATTAGGTGCGGAATCCGGCGAGTGGCTGGGCGTGGCTGGCGGGTGGCGGCGAACCAAGTCGTACTGGTGGTCCGGCGGGTTCGCCGCCGCCCGCCAGGCGCGTCCAGACGCCGTCGGAACCGTCAGATAATTTTCCTACGGGCCCTAAGGCCGGCGTGAGCGCCGTCTCCGAGGGTAAGCGGGCCCGCACCAAAGCCCAGAATCGGGCCGCGATCCTCGCCGCCGCGCGCGAGGTGTTCGCAGAGCTCGGCTACGACGCCGCTGGAGTGCGCGACGTGATCAGGCGGACCGAGCTGGCCTCCGGGACGTTCTACAACTACTTCCCGGACAAGGAGTCGGTATTCCGGGCGCTGCTCGACGAGAGTGCGCAGGACGTGCGCCGGCGGCTGCGCGCGGTCCGCGCCGGTGCCCGTACGCTCGAGGCGTTCGTCGGCGACGCCTACCGGGCGTGGTTCGAGTTCCTGGTCGAGGACCGGCTGATGTTCGAGCTGATGCAGCGCAACGCCGGCACGATCAGGGCGCTGTTCGGCGATCCGATTTTGGGCGCTGGGGTCGAGGAACTGCTCGAGGATCTGACCGCGGCGATCGCCCGGGGAGACATCCCGCCGCTCGACGCGGACTACATGGCGGGTGCGATGGCCGGGTCGGCGCTCGAGCTTGGCGTGCGAATGGCCGAGCGCGACCCCGCCGATGTCGACGGGGCCGCGAGGTTCGCGACGGAGCTGTTCCTGGGCGGGATCGAGCGGCTGGGCCAGACCGCTCGGCGGCAGCTCGAGCCGTAGCTCAGGCTGTAGCCCGGGCCGTACTTCAGGCCGTAGCTCACTGCCGTAGCTCACTGCCGTAGCTCACGCGGGCCGCGCGAGCTGCGCAGCCCGGACGCGCAGCAGCTCGATCAATTCCGCGCCGCGATGAAACGGATCGGCGAACGGGGCCCCGCCGTCGAGTGGGAGCGCGGCCCGCAGCCGGCCGTCAATTTCCGCCACCAGCGCGGGTCCTGTCGGCGCGACTGCCGAGTCGAGCTCGGCCAGCACCCGCAGGCGCTTGGCGTCGGCGGCTGCGGCGTAGCGCAGCGTGACGCGCGATACCGGGGTCTCGCTCGAGCCGGGGCGAGCCCGGTCCGCCGCCCGGCGCAGGTCGCGCGTGTGTTCGCGCGCCGCGAGAAAACTCAAGCTGTGCATGTGACTCCTCCGAGTTCGTCGCCGTAACTGCCTAAATGTTATAGACGGTGATGTAACCAGTCAAGTAAGATTGTTGGTTATGAGCAAGCAGCAGCACGCGCCGGGCGAGCTGGAGCTGGTCAGGGAGTTCGTCAATACACTCGATCTCGAGCAGGGCGACGAACAGCTGTGCAGCGGCGCCGACCTGGCTTCGTGGCTCGTCGAGCACGGCCTCGCGCCGCTCCAGTTGCGGGCAAGCAGCGCCGATTTGGCGCGTGCGATCGCGTTGCGGGAAGCGCTGCGCGCGGTGCTGCTCTCGCATAACGGCGATGGATCGGCGCCGGCCGCTGCGTATGAGGCACTCGACGACACCGTCTGCCGAGCGCGGGTGCGGCTGCGTTTCCGTCCGCGCGAGGGGGGCGCGGCGGCCGCGCTCGAGGCGGAGGCAAGCGGAGTCGACGGTGCGCTGGGCCGGATCCTGACGATCGTTCACATCGCGATTGAGCAGGGTACGTGGCGTCGGCTGAAGGCCTGCCGCGATCACAGCTGCGAGTTCGTCTTCTACGACCACACGAAGAACCGCTCGGGGGCGTGGTGCAACATGCGGGCATGCGGTAACCGAGCGAAGGCGAGGACGTATCGCGAGCGCCACGCGAGCGTCTAGCGTGACCTAGCGCGCCGCTGCACGGGCGTTCTCAGCGGTTCCAGATGACTTCTTAACGCGATGGACGCCAGCTGTCCTGGCCCGGCATGCAAGCATTGGGGATCAGCATGCCCACGTTCTGCCGTCACAACCGGATGATCCAGAACTGTCCGATCTGTTCTCGAGAGCAGGAAATCGAACCGCGTCCGATCGTCTCCTCGAGCGCCCCGCGTTCGAGCCTGCCTCGCACGGGATCGACCACGACTCGCACGCGCGCGTCAAATGCCCGTCCGGCCGCCGGCTCGCGGACCGCGGGCGGGCTGAAGGTGCGGCGGCTCGCGCGGGGTGCCGACGATGGGTACGGCTCACGGCTGGTCCCGGGCCTGAGATCGAGCACCGATACAGAACGGCTGGCCGAGGAGCTCGCGTTCGGGGTCGCCCGCCTCGCGCGGTTGGAGCAGAACCCGCCTGGCCTGTACGCCGAGGTTGCCGACAGCGGCCAGGACGTCGAGGAGCGGACGTGGCTCGCGTTCCTGATCGCATACGTCGGACCGCTCGACGGCGAGGATCCGTTCCGCGCGATTGCAGCGGCGCGGACGGGGTGGGCCTCCGGCGAGGAGCCACAGTTCGACGGGATCGAGCTGGGACCGCGGACGGCGCACGACGCCGAGCGAGGCACGCGCACGACCGACGCCTATCGGGCCTGGGCGCAGCGAGCCGGCTCGCAGGCTGCGGCGTTCACCGGGGAGAGCGCTTGGCCGCCTGAGCGACGGTTCGAGCGCGTGTTTGAGCGGATGGCGCTGCCCGGCTTTCACCGCGATGCGCGCTTCGACCTGCTCGTGACCCTCGGCCGTCTGGGGCTCTATGATCTGCGACCCGGCGCGCTGCAACTCGGCGGCGAAAACGAAGTGACGGTTGCCGCAAAGCGGATCCTCGGGATCGGCGATCCGCTGCTGCTGGAGCGGCGCGCGCTCGAGCTTGCCCACGCGTGCGCGATCCCACTCGAAGCACTCGACGCCGGTTTCTACAACTGGGGACGGGGGGGACGGGCGACGCTCGGGCTGGGCGAGGACGCAGAGCCCGATCCCGACGCGCTCGAGTCGGCGCAGCATGCACTCGGGCTCTAGTGCTCAGGCCCTAGTGCTCGCGCTCTCACTGAGATCTGGGTTTGGGCTCGGCGCAGCTGTGGTAAACAGCCTCGCTGAGTGAAAGGTGCCACTAAGTGAGTTTCCAATGCGCCGCTCGCTGATCCTGGCTTCATCGACTGCGATCGCCGTCGCTGCAGTGATGCTCGCGAGTGCCTCACCGGCTGCGCCGATCGTCATCTGCCCGGTTGCCGGCGTGCACGCAGGCGCTGCGCCGGGCCCTGTCGTCAACTGCTGTGGTCCGCCGGTCGCGCAGGCCTCCCGCTCGGATCTGATGCCGGCTGACCCGTGCTGCCCGGGCAATGCGCTATGTGCGCGCTTGCTTTCGATCGCCACGTCCCCGAACCCGTCGACCGAGCCGCAGAAGGTGACGATCTCCGGAAGCGTGCCGAGCACGGCGGCAGCGACGGGCGTCGAGCTCTGGGAGCGGCTCCCCGGACAGCGCCAGTTCCACAAGCTCCTTTCCCAATCGATCGACGGCTTCGGGAGCTACACAATTTCGCAGGTGCCCGTGACGAACCGCGAGTGGTACGTGACTGCGGGCTCGCTGCGCAGCACCACGATCCAGCAGCAGGTGCAGGCTCTGGTGACGCTGACGGCGCAGGTTGCCAACAGCGGGACTGTGACGCTGCGCGCCCATGTCAGCCCGGCTCACGCGCGTCAACGCCTGATGCTCGAATCACGATCGGGCCGCGGCTGGACGGTGCTCGCACGCCCGCGCCTGGGCAAGAACTCGCGCCTGAAGCTGAGCGTGGCATTTTCGCGGGGTGGGCCGGTCAAGCCCCCGGGGCCGGTCACGTTCAGGGTCACGCTCCCAGGGGATTCCCGCAACGTGCAGTCTTCCTCGGAAACGGTCGCGGTTCCCCAGCGCTGACGGGCTCACCCGGCCGTTTGTCCGTCCGGTCCACGTCCTACCTTCTGCGGCGTCCGCATTCCCGAGCTGGAGCCGCAATGTCACTCTGCTTCATCGAACCGCAGAACGCCATCCGGGTCATCGCCGACTCGGTGGGGCGTGAGGCACGCCGCCAGATCCTCGGAGAAGTCGTACGAGCATGGGTCGACGAGATCCCCGAGTCCGAGCTGGAGTCCCATTACGCCAAGGCGGTCGCAGATCTCGACGAGCATGATCTGTCGCTGCTGGCGGCGTGGCACGCCTCGCTCGAAGTGGGGCACCCTGTGCCGAACAAGGAATTCCTCGTCAACGTGTTTCCGTCGCTCGGCGAGAATCGTCGCGAGGCGCTGAAGATCGCCGCGGGGTTCCGCGGCGAGGAGGCATTTGAGGCGGGCGTCGGAGAGGAGCAGGCATTCGACACGGTCCTGCCGTGGCTGTCCGACGAGCGATGCGTCGAGCTCGCCAGCGAGTGCCTGCAGCTGTACTGCTGGGATCGACTAGGAAGCGAGAACTGACTCGATTTCGGCGATCGCCTGCTCGTTTGAGCGAAACCAGATCGAGCGGATCCCGAGTTCTCGGGCCGCATCGCAATTGAGTTCGATGTCGTCGATGAACAGGGCGGTATCCGCGCTGACGCCGAGGCGCTCCAGCGTCAGCTCGTAGATCCGTGACTCGGGTTTGCGGGTCCCGACGAAGGCCGAGTCGACGACAACGTCGAAGATCTCATCCACCGGCAGCTTCGCGCGCCAGCGCTGCTCCCACTCGCGGACGTTGTTGGTGCAGATCGCGAGCCTGTAGCCGCGCTCGCGCAGCTCTCGCATGTAGCCGATCAGGTGCTCGTTGGGATGCAGGTGCGCGAAGTAGCGCTCGCCAAAACCGCTGAGCGTCACGTCTGCACCAAGCTGCTCGGTCAGCTGCGCGGCGAGCGAATCCAGGAAGGCCGCCTCGGTCATCCGACCGGTCTCGAGCTCAAACAGCGGGTTTGCCCCATCGCGCATCGCGACGGCCGCCATCGCCTTGCCGAGCTCCTCGAGCGAGATCCCAGAGGCATCCTGGAACGCGACAAACGAGTCGAGCATCGGCGATGTCAGCACGCCCCCGAAATCACTGATGATCGCCTCGATGCGACTCATCTTGCCTGCGCCAGCAGGTAGACGCCGGCGCCGTCGATGCCCCGGCTGTGCCACGAGAACGCGTGAGCGGTCACGCTCAGGCCATCGACTGTTGCGGACGCGCGCAAGCCGGTCGCTTCGCCTGCTGCCCGTCGCGGATACTGCTCACCGGAACCTTCAGAGACGTCCAACCACAACTCGATGCCTGCACGCGTCGGCGACCCGTCGGCGGCGTACGTCGTCGACAGGCGCGGGTCGGCGACGGCGACCGCTCCGGCCGGGTCGAAGACAGTCGCGACCACGAGGTCGCCGCCATGGCCACTTGCCCGCCGCGGGCGCAGCGCCGTCAGCGCGACGGCGTCGTTCGGCCCAAATAGAGCGCAGATGTCGCGCAGCGAGTCCAGCCGGCCAAGGTCGACACCCGCGCGCGAACTGCGCCGTCCGGGCACCTCGACCGTCTGTTCAGAACCGGCGAGCACGAGCCGGCCGTGCAGCCGGCACAGCTGGTCATAACCCTCGAGCTCGGAAGAGCTAACGGGATCGCCGACGGGTGAAACGGTCAGCTCAAGGCCGTCGCCGGAGAGGAACCAATCCTCGCCTGCCTGCGCGCCGGTGACGGTCACGCGGACCGTCGACGCCGGTGAGCCGGGAGCCAGCACTCCGAACGCAAGGAACGACTCAGGACCGATCCAGCCGGCGGCCCACAGGTCCGTCTGCAAATCGCCGAACGCAAGCGTCCGGATCTCGACCGCGCCGCCGCCGGTCATGAACGTAGCTGTGGCTGGTCGATGTCGCTGGCAGTGGAGTCGACGTCGTACTCCGCACGACCGCTCGAGAACCGTGCCGCCCGCATCACGAAGCGGCTGTGGAGGTTGCGCACCAGCAGCGGGCGCACTAGTGCACGGGTCGGTGCCAGCAGCAGACAGATGCCGAGCGCATCGGTGATGAAGCCGGGAATCATCAGCAGCGTGCCGCCGGCGAGGATCAGCGTCCCGTCGATGACTTCGCGCGCTGGTGGACGACCCTCGGACACGGCCGCGGCCAGTCGCTGCCCGGCTGCGCGTCCTTGCGAGCGCAGCGCCCAGATCCCGAGCGGCCAGCCCGCAATCAGCAGCACGATCGTGGCGAGCACGCCGATCGCGTTCGCAACCTGAATCGCCACAAACAGTTCGGCGAGTGGCCACAGGATGAAGACGGCAAGCGCGACGAGCATCGCCCTGAAGGCTACTGCGGAGCTTGACCCCGTCTACGCGAGCGCCGGGGAGGGACCCTCGAGCAGGATCCCGGGAAGCCGGTGAAGGCCGACGATCTCGATCAGCGTGCGGATCTGCGGCTGGGCCCCGCGCAGCAGCAATCCACGGCCGCGGACGCGCAGGCGTCGTGCGACCATCGCGAGATCGAGCATCAGCGAGGTGTCGGCGAACACAAGTTCGGTGAGATCGACAATCACATCAGCGTCGGCACCGATCGCGCGCACCATCGCTCGCCGACGGCATCCTTGCGTTGTCCGGTCCTCGTCTCCGCGGCAGCGCAGGACCGGGGGCTTGTCATCGAAAGCGACGATCTCGAAAACCTACCGAAAGTTGGGCTGTCATTACAAGCCAGATCGAATCGTTTCGTACACTGAGCTCACGATGGTGACCGTTGACGACATCACAGAAGCGCTTCGCGACGTGATCGACCCGGAACTGGGGCTCGACTTCGTCGAGCTCGGGCTGATCTACGACGTCGAGATCGACGGGCAGGGAACCGTCAGCGTGACCTACACGCTGACCAGTCCCGGCTGCCCGATCGGCCCGCAGGTCTCCGAGCAGATCCAGGAGTTCGTTGGCGAGCTCGACGGTGTGCAGGATGTGCAACCGACGATGACGTTCTCGCCGCCGTGGACTCCGGAGCGGATGAGCGAAGACGCGAAATTCGCGCTCGGGTTCTAAGTGGCCCGCTGAGCGACCCCGGTGCACACAACACAGGGGGCTTGGGCGGGTCCGATCGGTCGAACCCGCCCAAATGTTCCGCCCACCGGCTTGTCTGCCTCCGAGTAGACGCCGCCGGCCGAGACTGGGCGGATGCGGGGACCAAGTGGACGCCGAGCTCCCCAGCCACACTCGGTTAACCGCTGGTCGAGCTCGAGGTTGGCGGCTTGCCGCGCTCAGGGGACGCGCCCTTAGCCGTCGTCGCCGTGCAGTTCGCGATCCAGATCGATCGCCCGGATCTCGTGCTCGCCTGGAAGCTTGTCCAGCACCGAGGCGACGACCTGTTGAACGTCGTGTTCCTCGTGGCCAAGATCGTCGAACAGAGCTTTCAGCGCGGTGTGCACGATCTTCAGTTGCGCTGCGGTCAATTCCAGCCGGAACGCGGTTTCTCCGGGGCGGATGAGGTCGTCGTCCATCTGTGTTTCGTACGGTATCCGCCGAGCCACGTGTAGGCAAACGTCGTCGGCCGGCGCGTCCGGGCCGTACGGCGCAGATTCTGGCTCGGTGCGCCGCGTCCGTCTGATCATCGGGTTGGTGCTGGCGCTGGTCTGCGGGCTGGTAGCAACCGGCGGAACCGCGGCTGCTGCACCTTCCGGGAGGACCGGCAACCTGCTCGTGCTGCTGGCCCGCGGTCGGGCCCACGCCGCAGCTCGTGGCATCGCCGTGCGGGCGGCGATCGCGCGCGTGCATGGGGCGCGCACTGGGCGCTCAGTGCCGCAGATCGGCCTGATCACGGTGCGCCCACCGCCCGGAGTCGGCCTCAACCGGTTCGAGAGCACGCTGCGCCGGTTGCCAGGGGTCGCGTCGGTCCAGGTCGAGCACCGGTACGTGATCAGAGCGCTTCCCAACGATCCCGCGTTGACCGCGCCGGACCCGAGCAGTGGCGTCGTCGAATGGGCCTTGGCCCGTGAGGGCTTCTACAACGCGTGGAACATCACGCACGGCGATGGGGCGCTGGTGGGCGTGATCGACACCGGGGTCGATGCCTCGCATCCGGATCTCGCCGGCAAGATCGCGGTCGCCGCCGACCAGCAGGATCCCGCGGATGCCCGCGGCAACGCGAGTACCGATGAGGCGGGTCACGGCACGCACGTGGCGTCGCTCGCGTGCGCCGTGACCGGCAACGGGATCGGGATGGCGGGAGCGGGCTACAACTGCAGGCTGGTGACCGAGAAGAGCGACTTCTCGGACTCGAGCATCGCGGCGGCGATCGTCGATGCGACCGACCGAGGCGTCGGCGCGCTCAACATGAGTTTCGGTCCAGACCCCTCAGGCCCAATCGCGCCGGCGCCCGATTCCGAGGTGAGGGCGCTCGACTATGCGGCCTCGCACAAAGTTGTGCTGGTGGCGGCCGCGGCCGACAATCCCGGCAGCGAGCAGGGCGACCCCGCGAACGTCGTCCAGCCCGCCGGCACGGGGCCCAACATCGCGCAGGGAATCGGGCTCGACGTCACCGCCGCCGCGCACAACGGCGCGCGTGCAAGCTTTGCCGGGTTCGGGAGCGAGATCTCGCTGGCCGCGTTCGGCGCGCTCGATCCGGACGCGCCCGGGCTGCTCGGCGTCACCGGACCCGCGCCGGGGATCTTCGGCGCGTTTCCGGCGAGCTCGACCGATCTGGAGTCGCTGCCGCAGCCGTGCGGCTGCCGCACCACGTTCGAAGGGAGCAGCAGCTACGCGTACCTGCAGGGGACATCGATGGCCGCCCCGCAGGTCGCCGCCGCGGCGGCAATGATGCGCGCGCTGAACCCGTATGCGTCGCTCTCCGATGTGCTGACGACGCTCAAGCAGACCGCCCAGCGGCCGGCCGGGACCGGGTGGAGCAGCGATCTGGGGTGGGGGATCCTCAACGCCGGCGCGGCGCTCGACGCGATCCGGCGCGTCGATCGCCTGGCGGCGGTGTCAGTCCTGTTCGCGCCGGCGGTCTCGAATCGCCGCACGCTGCTGCTGCGCTGGACCGGCCATGATCAGGAACATCCCGGCCTGATCGCCGCCGGCATCGTGCGGTTTGACATCTACGCCCGGGCGAATCGTGGGCGGGCGCGCTTGATCGCGAGCACCGCCCGTCACGCGCTGCTGTTTCGCGGACGCCCGGGGGTCCGTTACGTGTTCTATGCCGTTGCCGTCGACCGTGCCGGTAACCGGGAGTCGCATCCGGTGGACGTGACCACGCGGGTCGCACGGCGGGCGCGCTGACCGGCACGGCGCGGCGACTGCGCGGCGGCGCTCGGCCGGGTGCGCGGTGGCGCTCGGCCGGGTGCGCGGTGGCGCTCGGCCGGGTGCGCGGTGGCGCTCGGCCGGGTGCGCGGTGGCGCTCGGCCGGGTGCGCGGTGGCGCTCGGCCGGGTGCGCGGTGGCGCTCGGCCGGGTGCGCGGTGGCGCTCGGCCGGGTGCGCGGTGGCGCTCGGGGGCGGCGCTCGGCCGGATGGGCGGTCTAGGACGAACTTCGGGCAACGAAGAGAGGGTGTGCGGGCATCTGCGGTCGTCGCGGGGTGGCGGGACCCAACGGCAGGGCTGTCCGGGGGTTGGCTGGAAGGGAATGGTCGTTAAACCCACCGTATTTGTATTTTTCGTTAATTAACACGACCACCCGACCCCGATCGTAAGCCCGCGACCACACCGCAGCGCCGGCCAGAAACGCCTATCGGGCCACCAACCGCGACCGCACGACGTCCTAGCCCTCGCCGGCGACGGGCGCCGGGCTCCATCAGCCCCGGCGCGTGACGCGTTGTCGCCGCTGCGGGTAGCCGGGCTGGGCCCGGCTCGGCGAACGAAAACAGACACAATCGCCCGCAGTTCGCTCGGTTCTGGGAGCTGTGGGCGATCGCCACTGGTATACGGACACCATTTCCCGCACCTCACACGAGGGCGCGGACTGCGGCAGATCGTGTCTGTTTCGCGCTCCGACACGCAGCCGGCCGTCCGGACCTGAGCGTCGCGGGCAACGGCCGTCAGGTGGGAGCTATGAGGATCCCAAGCCGTCGCGCGCCGGGGACCCCGACCAACCCACACCCTTCTTAAGCAAAAACAACGTCCCGCACCCCGTAAAACGCGGCGGGCTCACGACTGCTCCGGCCTCACGACCGCGCCGGCCTCACGACCGCGGCGGGCTCACGACTGCGGCGGGGTCACGACTGCGGCGGGGTCACGACTGCGGCGGGGTCACGACTGCGGCGGGGTCACGACTGCGGCGGGGTCACGACTGCGGCGGGGTCACGACTGCGCGGGCTCACGACCGGGCGAGCAGCAGGCGCTATGCCTCCGGTCGCTTGCGCACCGGCCTGTCGCCACGGGCCCGCTCGCGCTTGGCGCGCATGTCCGCCGCCGGCCCCCGCGAGGGGCGTGTATGCCCCGACGGGACGATCGGCGCGGGTCCTCCGTTGGCGGTTCCGGCGGCGGCGCTCTGGCGGGTCGCCGAGGCGCGGGCGGGCTTGCCCCGCGCAGCATCCAGCAGCTCCTGGAGCGATGCCTCGATCCCCTCGGCGATCAAGTCGATGTCAGGGAGCGCGTCGTAGTCGCCCAGCAGGCCGTAGTCGACGGCGCCGTTGTAGGACATGATCGCGATCGCGAGCGCGTGATGCTCTGGCAGGAACGCGATCGGGAACAGGTCGCGAAGCTGCCGTCCGAGGACGTACAGCGGCAGCTGCGGACCGGGGATGTTGGTGACGATCAGGTTGAACAGCCGGGTCGAGAAGTTCAGCCGGGAGGCCTGGGCCAGGATCGTCGGCGGGGCGAGATTGTTGACGCGGGCGATCGTGGCGGCCCCGACTGCCTGCTTTGACTCCTTCAAGCCGTCCATCGCCTGGCGGACGACCCGCAGGCGCGCGACAGGGTCGTTGATGTACACCGGCAGCGGCCCGCGCATCACCGTCAGCTGGTTGCCGAGCGTACCCCGCTGATCTGCGGTGCGGACCGATACCGGGACCAGCGCCCGCATCTCGAGGCCCTCAGTCCGGATTCCGCGCGAGCGAAGCCACTGCGCGAGCGCTCCCGAGACGACCGTCAGGACCGCATCGTTGACCGTGCCGCCGAGCGCGTTCTTCACCTCCTTGTACTGATCGAGGTGCTGGCGCACCACGGCATAGCGGCGGTGCGGCCCGATCTCGACGTTCAGGGGGGTCTGCGGCGCCGGGTTCAGCCCCGCCCACACGATCTCCCCGAGCCCTTCGGCGGCATCGCGGACCATCCCGAACGAGCTTGCCGGCCGTGACGCCGCGCTGACCGCACGCGCAACGAGCTCGGCGGTGGTGGTGAGCGCGCCGCGGACGCCGGCGAGGATCAGCTCAGCGGGGGAGGGCTCGGGTTTCGGCTGCCAGGGCTCGAGATCGGTCGGCAGCGGCGCCGGAGTCGGCTCGAGGTCGAACAGCACGGTCGCCAGATCGACGCCCGAGACGCCGTCCACGAGTGAGTGATGGGTCTTGAAAATGAGCGCAAAACGGTCGTCCAGCAGTCCCTCCACCAGCCAGCTCTCCCACAGCGGCTTCGAGCGGTCAAGCTGCTGCGAGGCGATCCGCGAGACGAGTAGGAACAACTGCTCCTCGGTGCCTGGCGAGGGCAGCGCGGCGTGGCGGACGTGGTACTCGAGGTTGAAGGAGGGATCGTCGACCCACAGCGGGCGTCCGGTCTCCAGCGGTGGTGTCGCCAGCTTCTGCCGGTAGCGGGGAACCAGATGCAGCCGGCCACGGACGTGATCGAGGTAGTCGTTGAACGCGGGTGGAGGCCCGTCGAAGACGAGCACCCCGCCGATATGCATATGCGACGCCGACCCTTCCTGATGCAGGAACGACGCATCGGTCGAGGTGAGGCGGTCAAGGTGCTGTTGAATCGGAATCCCCCTAATCAGGCGCGGCGCAGACGGACGGCATGCAGAAGGGTACGCTTCCGGCCATGCCATGGGATTTCTCCACCGACCCTGAGTTCCAGCTCCAGCTGGATTGGATGCGCGGATTCGTCCGCGAGCAGATCTGGCCGCTCGAGACACTGCTCGACGAGCTTGGCTGGGACGGCCTCACGAGAGCGATCGCGCCGCTGCAGGACCACGTCAAGGCGCAGGGATTGTGGGCCGCCCATCTCGGCCCCGACCTCGGCGGACAGGGATTCGGACAGGTCAAGCTCGGCCTGATGCACGAGATCCTCGGTACCAGCCCGATTGCGCCGCTCGCGTTCGGTAACGCAGCGCCGGACTCCGGCAACTCCGAGATCCTCGCGCTGGCCGGCTCGCCCGAGCAGAAGGAGCGCTACCTGTACCCGCTGCTGGCCGGCGATCTCAAGTCTGCCTTCAGCATGACCGAGCCCGACACGGCCGGCTCGGACCCGACATTGCTCAAGACCGCGGCGGTCAAGGACGGCGACGAATGGGTGATCAACGGGCGCAAGTGGTTTTCCTCAAACGGCTCGATCGCCGACTTCCTGATCTTGATGGCCGTCACCGACCCCGACGCCCGCCCGCACCAGCGCGCGTCGATGTTCGTCGTCGATGCCGACACGCCGGGCGTGAACATCCTGCGCGACGTCGCGACGATGGAGCATCCGTACGACACCTTCGGCCGTTACGGCAACCACGCGGAGATCGTCTACGACAACGTCCGGATCCCCGGCGAGGCGCTGCTCGGGATGCAGGGGGCGGGCTTCGTGATCGCGCAGCAGCGGCTGTACCCGGGCCGGATCCACCACTGCATGCGGTGGCTCGGGGTCGCGCGCCGGGCGTTCGACATGCTCTGCGAGCGCTCGCTCTACCGCTACGCCCACGGCTCGACGCTGTCACAGCACCAGACGGTGCAGAACTGGATCGCGGATTCCGAGGCCCAGATGCAGGCCGCACGGCTGATGACGCTGCACGCGGCCTGGAAGATGGACACCGAGGGGGTCGCTGCCGCGCGCAAGGAGATTGCGCTGATCAAGTTCTACGGCGCCCAGATGCTGCATGACGTGGTCGACCGCGCGCTTCAGGCGCACGGCGCGCTCGGCTACTCGACCGATCTCCCGCTCGAGGCGATGTACCGGTTCGCGCGGGCGGCCCGGATCTACGACGGGCCCGACGAAGTCCACCGGGCATCGGTCGCGCGCCAGGTGCTGCGCGGCTATGAGGCACCAGCCGATGACATGCCGAGCGAGCACGTCCCGACCCGGCGCGAGGCGGCCCGTCGTCAGTTCGCCGGCCTTCTGGAAGCGGTCACGGCCAACGACTGATGTCCGTCCGGGTGCTGGTGGTTGCGCTGCTCGTGCAGCTCGTGCTTGCGGTCGGGTTCGTTGTCGTCGTTGTGAACTTCCTTCACTGAACGCTCCAACCGGCTGCCGCCCACCGGTGCTCTCCTACACTCTCTGGCATGAGCTCTGTTCCTGAGAAGCTGCTGCTCGCTGCGCCGCGCGGATATTGCGCCGGCGTCGATCGTGCCGTGCAGACGGTCGAGCGGGCGCTCGAGCTCTACGGCGCACCGGTGTACGTGCGTAAGGAGATCGTCCACAACAAGCACGTCGTCGAGCAGCTCCGCGACCGTGGGGCGGTGTTCGTCGATCAAGAGACCGAAGTGCCTGAGGGGGCGACGGTCGTGTTCTCAGCGCACGGCGTCGCCCCAAGCGTGCACGCGAACGCTGAGCAGCGCGCGCTTCAGACGATCGACGCCACGTGCCCGCTCGTGACCAAGGTCCATGTCGAGGCGAAGAAGTTCGCCGCCGACGGCTACACGATCGTGCTGGTCGGACATGCCGGACACGAGGAGGTCGAGGGCACGATGGGGGAGGCGCCGGAGCACATCGTCCTGATCGAGAACGAGCAGGACGTCGACCGGCTCGAGGTCGCTGACCCCACCAAGGTCGCCTACATCTCGCAGACGACGCTGTCGGTCGACGAGACGCGCACGATCATCGCCCGCCTGCGCGAGCGCTTCCCAGCGATCGTCGGCCCCCGTACCGACGACATCTGTTACGCCACGACCAACCGGCAGGCCGCCGTCAAGCAGCTGGCTCGCGAGTGCGACCTCGTGCTGGTGATCGGCTCGCGCAACTCCTCCAACTCCAACCGCCTTGTCGAGGTCGCGCGCGAGCACGGTGCCGACTCCTACCTGATCGACAACGAGCGCGAGGTGCGCGAGGAGTGGCTGGCCGGCAAGCGCGTCGTCGGGATCACCTCCGGCGCGAGCGCGCCCGAAGAACTCGTGCAGCGGCTGGTCGAGTTCTTCCGTGCGCGCGGCACCGAGGACGTGCGGGAGCTGGAGGTTATTCAGGAGGACGTCCGCTTCATGCTTCCCAAGGCGATCCGTCAGGCAATGGCGGGCGCTGCGGCGGGCTCGTAGAGCGAAAGCAGGCGTCCGCTGCGAACGCTGGTCGTCTCCGACCCGCATTTGGGCACGCACACGGGGCGCGACGTGCTGCGCCGCGAGGAGCCGCGCGAGCGGCTGCTCGACGCGCTCGGGGACGTCGATCGTCTCGTGCTGCTCGGTGACGTTCTGGAGCTGAGGCACGGCCCCGTCCGAGATTCGATGAGCGCGGCGCGGCCGGTGCTGAGCGCGATCGGCGAGGCGCTCGGCCCAGGCCGCGAGGTGGTGATCGTCCCCGGCAACCACGACCACCACCTGCTCGGCGCCTGGCTCGAGCGCCGCGCTCAGCACGGGCCGCCGGCGGCGCTTGGCCTCGAGACAGCGGTCGACTTCATCCCCGGCGAGCCGCTCGCGACGGTCGCGGGGCTGCTCGGTCCCACCGAGGTCCGCGCCGGCTACCCCGGCGTCTGGTTGCGCGAGGACATCTATGCCACGCACGGCCACTACGGCGACCGACACACCACCGTGCCGATGTTCGAGCGGCTCGGCGCCGGCGCGATGGCCCGGATTGTCCGCGAGCCCGACGGCGGCCCGACACGCGCCGAGGACTACGAGGCGATCCTCTCGCCGATCTACGCGTGGATCCACGCAATCGCCCAGTCCGGCGGTCCGGATTTGGATTCCCGCCCACCCCGGCGCTCGCACGGCGCCTCCGCCCAGGCATGGCGGGCGCTGGACGGCAACCGCAGCCGCACTGACCCGCGCCGGCGGAATCTGCGCCGGCGCGCCCTGATCGCAGCCTTTCCGGCGCTCGTCGCGGGCCTCAACCGGGCACGGCTTGGTCCGTTGCGCCACGACATCTCGGGTCCCGAGCTGCGCCGGGCTGCGCTACGCGCGTTCGGCGAGGTGGTCGCGAGACTCCAGATCGACGCCCGCCAGGTCGTGTTCGGCCATACGCACCGCGCGGGCCCGCTGGCCGCGGATGATCGCGGCGAGTGGCGCAGCCCATCCGGGGCGGAGCTGCTCAATACCGGATGCTGGGTGCACGAGCCGGGGTTCCTCGGTGACCGGCCGCACGAGAGCCCGTACCGCGCCGGCTTTCACGTGTCGATCGATGATCAGGGGCCGGCGACGCTGGGGAACCTGCTCGACGGCCTCACGCTTGCAGTCCCGGCGTGAAGCACACCGCAAGCAGCGGACGCCCTCGCCGATCGCGAGCTCCAGCTCACCGTGCGTGCTGCGCTCGTGGGCGATCAGCTCGTAGCAACCGGGATGGTCGACCGTGAGCTCGCGGCCGTTGGCCAGCACCGAGCCGCTGCCGTCAAGGACCGCCCACACGCCGCCCGCGTCATACGGTCCGCTGTAGGGACCCTCGATGTTCTCGCTCTGCGGCGCGAGCAGCGCGCCCGGCACGTCCTCGGGCCGCAGCGGTGGCAGTGTTGATTGCTCGGATAATCCGAGCAACTCCTGGATCGCCTGCTCCGTCTCTTCGTAACCGCCCTCGCCGTAGTGGTAGTCGAACAGCAGACCTTCCTGGTTGAACAGATACCGGGCCGGCCAGCCGAGGTTGCCGTATTGCTGCCAGATCTCGTGCTCGACATCGACGACGACCGGATATGGGACCTCGAGCCTCGCGACCGCCTCGCGGACGGCATCGGCATCCGCCGAGGGCTCAAAGCCCGACGCATGCACGCCGATCACGCGCAGCCCAAGCTCCTGGTAGCGCTGATGCCACGCGCGCATGTACGGCAGTGTGCGGATCGAATTGGGACGACAGAAGTCCCAGAACTCGATCAGCACAGGGCGCCCGAGCTGCTGGTCCATGCGCAACATCGCGACGTTGATCCACGGCAGCTTCGGTGGGAACGGGGGGGCATGAATCGGTTGCGCCGGTGCGCGCATCGGCCGCGATTGTGCCGATTCCGTTCGAGAATCGCTCGCGTCAGGCCTCGATCAGCCCGCGGCGGATGGCGTAGCGAACGAGTTCGACGCGATCTCGCATGCCGAGCTTGCGCAACACGTTGGCGCGGTGTGACTCGACGGTCTTCTCGGACAGATGGAGCAGCGTCGCGATCTGCGCGTTGGTGTGAGCTTCGGCAATCAGCTTGACCACCTCTTCCTCGCGGGGAGTCAGCGGGACCGCCGGGCCCGGACCGTCGGCCATCCACTGGCGGATGATCGAGCGCTCGGCCGCGTTCGTGAGGAACGCCTCGCCGCGGCCGACCGCGCGCACGGCTGCGACAAGGTCCTGGTCGGCCTCGCGCTTGAGCACGTAACCCGAGGCGCCGGCCTTCAGCGCCTCGAACAGGTAGCGCTGGTCGTCGTGCATCGAGAGAATCAGCACACGCGCCTCGGGGAGGTGCGAACGGATCTCGCGAGCCGCCTGCAGGCCGGTCAGCCGCGGCATCCCGACATCGAGAATGCAGAGGTCCGGACGCGAGGACAACGCCTGCTCGACTGCCTCGATCCCGTCTGCGGCCTCCGCCACGACCTCGAGACCCGGCTGGCGCTCGAGCAGTAGCTTGATTCCCGCCCTGACGATGCCGTGGTCGTCGGCCACCAGGATCCTGATCATGGAAACGTCAGCTCCACGCGCGTTCCGCGGTCCGGCTCGGACCAGATCGAGAGCTGACCGCCGACCAGCAGGGCGCGCTCGCGCATCCCGGAGAGGCCGAGGCCGCCCTCCCGACCATTTGTGAAGCCGCGACCGTCATCGCTGATCCGTAGCACCGTCTGGCCGATGAACGACAGCTCCACGTCGACATTGTGCGCCTGCGCGTGCTGCGCGATGTTCGAGAGCGACTCCTGGGTCACCCGGTAGATCACGAGCTGCTGCTCGGGGGCGAGCTTCGCTTGCGCCCCGCAGGACTGAAAGACTGCCTGGACCCGGGTCTGGTCGGCGAAGTCCTGCACCTGGCTGTGAAGCGCCGCCAGCAGTCCGTGGTCGTCGAGCACGGCCGGCCGCAGCTGGTGCGCGAGCGCCAGCAGCTCCTGCATCGCTTGGCTGGACAGACGCTTGGTCTCCATCAGCTCGCGGCGCATTTCCGGTGGCGAGTTCTCGATCGAGGCCTGGAGCCGAAGCGAAACTGCCGTCAGCGCCTGATTGACCTCGTCGTGCAGATCCTGCGCGATCCTGCGCCGCTCCCGCTCCTGGGCCTGAATCACCGCGCGCCCCGCCTCTCGTCGTTCGGCCTCGAGGCGCGTGATCATCCGATGAAACGCCGCCTCGAGCCGGCGCACCTCTTCGCTGTCCGCATCGCGCGCGGACAGCAGCTGGTGATCCGGCGTCCCCAGATCGATCCGCTCCATCGAGGAGATGAGCTCGTCCAGCGGCTCGAACCGGCGCCGCACCAGCAGCCAGTTGCCGAGCAACGTGGCCACGACTGCGAGCCCCAGCACGAACGCCTCGCGACCGCGGGCCACGCCGGTGATGTGTGCGTCGACGGCGATCGTTGCAACCAGCACCGTGCCGGCCACGAGCAGCAGGTTCACCGCGAGGACTTGTACTAGCAGAGGTCGTGAATTCATCTTCGAACGAGCCCCGGGACGCTTGCGGCGGGCGTCGGTAATTCCCCGCTGGCCAAGATGGGGTCTACACCCGATATCGGCCAAAGCGGTTGCTACCGATAACGGTTAGTGAAAGCCTCCACAGCATCTTGAACCTGGCAGCACGGGCAAGCGGCTTTTATGACGGTGATTGGGTCTGGCTCCTCGGGGCGCTCCTGTTGAAAAACGGAGCGCCCCGAGCCTTTTAACCCCCATGGCAGCCGCTACACTCTTTGAAGTATTGAATCCCGACAGCAATTAGGAGTTTTGTGATGAGCCCGTCCGGAGCCGAGGTTCTGCGGCAGATCAAGAGCAGGATTGACGAGGTCGATCCAGCGGTCGTACGCGAGCAGGTCTCCAACGGGGCCGTCGTCGTCGACGTCCGCGAGACAGACGAGTGGTCGACCGGCCACATTCCCGGCGCCAAGCACGTGCCGAAGAGCTACCTCGAGACGCGAATCGAGGGCGCAGCGCCCGATCGCTCTCAGCACGTGATTCTTTATTGCCAGTCGGGCAACCGCTCGGCGTGGGCCGCGCGGACGTTGATTGACGACCTCGGCTACGAGAACGTCGAGTCGATGACCGGCGGGATCACGCTGTGGAAGGACCGCGGCTACGAGGTGCAGACGCCGCGGACGCTGACCGCCGAGCAGCGCGAGCGCTACTCGCGTCACCTGCTGCTGCCCGAGGTCGGGATCGAGGGCCAGCAGAAGCTGCTTGACGCCAAGGTGCTGTTGTTGGGCGCCGGCGGTCTCGGCTCGCCCTCCGCGCTGTATCTCGCCGCCGCCGGCGTCGGGACGCTCGGAATCGTCGACAACGATGAAGTCGACCTCTCAAACCTGCAGCGTCAGGTGATCCACTCCAGCGAGCGGATCGGCGTCCGGAAGGTCGATTCCGCCGAGCAGACGATCAATGCGCTCAACCCCGACGTCAAGGTCGAAAAGCATCCGGTTCGGCTCGACGCCTCCAACATCATGGAGATCCTGCCCGGCTACGACATCGTCGTCGATGGCCTCGACAACTTTCCGACGCGGTATCTGCTGAACGACGCCTCGGTGCGTCTCCAGATCCCGGTCGTGTCCGCCGCGATCCTCGGCTTCGAAGGACAGCTGTCGGTGTTCGCGCCGTACGAGGGCCCGTGCTACCGCTGCCTGTTCCCGGTGCCGCCCCCGGCCGAGCTTGCGCCGTCCTGTGGTGCCAACGGGGTGCTCGGAGTGCTGCCCGGAACGATGGGCCTGCTGCAGGCCACTGAGGTGATCAAACTGATCCTCGGCGAAGGCGACCCGCTGATCGGGCGGCTGCTGATGTACGACGCTTTGTCCGCCCGCGTCAGCGAGGTCAAGGTCCGCCGCGACCCCGACTGCCCGATCTGCTCCCGTGAGCCCGACGAGATTTCCGAGGATGAGCTCGGCATGTTCCCGGACTACGAAGCGTTCTGCGCCGGGGCGCATTAGGGTATGAGCATGGCCACCGTTCGGATCCCGCCTGTGCTGCGCCCGTCAGTCGGCGGCGAAAAGGAGCTGTCGGCGGAGGGAACCTCCGTCGGCGAAATCTTGCGCTCGGTGGCCGAGAGCCATCCTGAGACGCAGTCGCAGCTGTTCTCGGCGGACGGCGGGCTCAACCGGTACGTGAACGTCTACCTGAACGACGAGGACGTGCGGGTGCTCGACGGCCTCGACACCGCCGTCGGGGCCAGCGACACGCTTGTGATCCTGCCGGCGATGGCCGGCGGCGCGGACTAGCTCGGCTGTCGCAAATAGATCCCGGGAAGGGTTGGCGCGCTGCGGCGTCTTTAAATCGGAGCGTCCACGATTTCGAAGGGAGCCAGATGATTCGTTCACCCAAGGCCGGAGCCCCGCGCGCTGGTGCCATCCCCCCCAGACGCTTGGTGGTGTTCCTCGTCGCTGCGGTGGCGGGTCTCGCGCTCGCAGCGCTTGCAGGCCTGGCGGTGGCGAAGTCATTCACGGTCAACGTCACCAAGGACGTCAGCGTCAACGGCAGGACCGAGGCGGTCGCGGCGGACTCGAAGGGCAAGACCATATACGCGCTCAGCGGCGAGACGAGCCGGCCCAAGCACCTGATCTGCACCGCGAGCTTCTGCCTCAGCTCATGGCCGATGCTGACCGTTCCTTCGGCGAAGGCCAAGCTGTCGAAGGCGGCCGGGGTCACCGGGAAGTTGGGCGTCCTCAAACGCGGCTCCAGCTTCCAGGTGACTCTCAACGGTCGCCCGCTGTACCGCTACTCCGGAGATTCGAGCAAGGGCCAGGCAAACGGTGAAGGGCTGTCGATCGGCAGTCACGTCTGGCACGCGGTCAAGGCTTCGAGCTCCTCGAACGGCTCCACCACGACCACCACGACCACGACCACGACGACCACCTCCACCTCGACCACGACCTCCTGCGCGTACCCGCCGTACTGCTAACTGAGCGGCCGAGCTTGCTGACCCCCACAGCAAAGAGGACCGTGGGCCTGCGCCGACCCGCAGGCTCACGGTCCTCACCCCACGTAGTCGCGCGGGGAAGCTTTGAGCGCTGGGCTTCCCCCTCGCTATACTTCGTGAAGCGTTATGGCCGCCGAACGCCTTCAGAACAAGCCCTGCGGGGGCCGGTACGGCGATATCGTTCAGTCGATCGGCCATACGCCCCTGGTCGAGCTCAAGCGGCTGAGCCCCAAGCCCGGCGTCAGGATTTGGGCCAAGCTCGAGTCCCGCAATCCGACCGGGTCGGTTAAGGACCGCGTGGCGCGGTCGCTGATCGAAGATGCCGAAGAGAAGGGCCTGATCCGGCCCGGGCAGACGATCCTCGAGCCGACCTCCGGCAACACCGGGATCTCGCTGGCGATGATCTGCGGGCGGAAGGGCTATCCAGTCAAGGTCGTGATGCCCGAGAACGTGACCCGCGAGCGCACCGAGCTGTTGCGGATGTACGGCGCGGAGATCGTGTACTCCGAGGGATCCAAGGGCTCAAACGGGGCCGTCGAGCTGGCGCTCGACATGGCCGAGAAGGACGCCTCGTACTACATGCCCTACCAGTACGGCAATCAGGCGAACCCGCTCGCGCACTACAACGGCACCGCGCTCGAGATCCTCGAGGAGCTCGACGACATCGCCGCGTTCGTGGCGGGCCTCGGGACCGGCGGCACGCTGATGGGCAACGCACGCCGGCTCAAGGAAGAACTCGGCGACGACGTCAAGATCGTCGCGGCTGAACCAATGCAGGGCGAGCCCGTGCAAGGCCTGCGCTCGCTTGAAGATGGGTTCATCCCGCCGATCATCGATCTCTCGCTGCTGGACCGGAAGATCTTCGTCACCAACACCGACGCGATCGTGTTCACGCGCAAGCTGCTTGACGAGGAGCGCGTGTTCGCGGGTGTGTCCTCGGGCGCGATCGCCCGCGTGGCGGTCCGGATCGCGAATGAGCTGGACGAGGGGAATGTCGTCTTCATCGTCGCCGACGATGGTTGGAAGTACCTCTCTTCAGGCATCTACACCCGTCCGGTCGAGGAGATCGAGAACCTGGACGCCACCGTCTGGTGGTGAGCCGGCAGCCCGGCGCCGTAGCGAACACGCGGCGTGCGTTACTCGGCGGTAGCGCGGTCGGTGCGGTGGTCCTACTCGGTGCGTGCGGCACGCACGGCCGTCAGCAGCTCGTCCCCACCACAACCGCCCAGGTCGGCGACGCCGACGTCGCGATCCTCAATCAGCTGCTCGAACGCGAATACAAGGCGATCGCGGCGTATACGGCCGGGATTCCGCTGCTCGACGGCTCAGCGCACGACGCCGCCAAGCAGTTCCTGACGCAGGAGCTCTACCACGCCAGCAAGCTGTTCTCGATGATCAAGCGTGCCGGCGGCAAGCCCGACAAGGCAAAGGCGGGCTACGCGCTCGGACAGCCGCGCACCCGCGATGACGTGCTGGCTCTGCTGCACGGACTCGAGCGTGGCCAGATCGCCGCATACGTTGCCGCGGTTCCGGTTGTATCGCACGGCCCGACGCGCGGGGTGCTCGCTGCGATCCTTGCCAATGACGCCCAGCACGACGTCGTTTTGCGCTCAGAGCTCGGGCTGGAGCCGCTGACCGGTGCCTTCGTTGCCGGCGGCCTGCAGTCGGCCCGATGAGCGACCCGGACGCAATCACGCGGCGACTGCTCGTGTCACGGGCGATCACCGCGGGCGGGCTGATCGCCGGCGGATCGGCTCTCGGCGCGGTGATCAACCCATTGTCCGCGGAGGCGGCCGCTGCCCCTGAGACCGATGGGCAGCTGGTCTATGCGACGCTCGCGGTGGAGCTCCTGGTGATCGCTGTCTACGAGCGGGTGATCGCCTCCGGGAAGCTGTCAGTCGATCATGCACTGCTCGCCCGTCGGCTGCTGTCGTATGAGTGGGTGCATGCCAGGGTCCTCGGGCGGGACCTGCGCGCGCTCGGCATGGCGGAGCCGCCGAGCCTCGCGGGCGCGAGCACGAACTCCCTCGATGCAATCCTCACGACCAAGCAGGTGCCGGAGAGCATCGCGACGATCGCCAATGACGCTGACTCGCTGGCGCTGCTGATCAGGGTCGAAGAGGTCGCCGAGGGGGCCTACTACCACGCGATCCCGAAGCTGACCGATCCGCGGCTGCTGCTGCGGAGCGCTCAGATCATGGCCAGCGAGGCGCAGCACCGGACGATTCTCAGCCAGACGCGCGATCCCGACGCCCTCGTCAAGGCGGTTCCGGTCGCGTTCGTCCAGGGCAGGGGCTGAGTTGAGCGCTGCTGGTAGCCTCGGCGCCGGAATGCGAATCTCGCCCGCACTGTACGACGAGATGGTCGCGCACGCGCGTGCGGAGGCGCCCAACGAGTGTTGTGGCATGGTCGCCTCGCGTGACGGGGAGGCGGTCACGGTCTACCCGACCACCAACGCCGCCGCGAGCCCACTGCGGTTCGAGATCGATCCCGCCGAGCAGATCCGCATTCACGGCGAAATCGAGGCTGCGGAGCTTGAGCTCGGCGCGATCTACCACTCGCACACGCGGACCGAGCCCAGACCTTCGCAGACCGATATCAACTTCGCCGCGTGGTGGCCGGGGGTCCTCTGGATCATCGTCGGGCTCGCGGACGGCGAGGCGATTGTGCAGACGTGGCGGATCGACGACGGGACCGTCAGCGAGGCGCAGCTGGACGTCGGGTGATGGCGCGGCGGATCGAGGATCCCGGGCCGCTCGTCTGTCCAAGCTGCGGCGCGGGTCATCCGCCGGATGAGCGCTTCTGCCGGACGTGCGGGATGCCGCTGGTCCATGACGACGCCGGCGCCGCGCCCGCGCCCGAGAGCGAACGCCACGTACGCGCTCGCAAGATCAAACCGCAACTGGCCGAAGGTCCGCTCGTGCGCGTCGCGGGAGCGCGCAACCAAGTGGAGGCCGAGTTCATCCAGGGGTTGCTGCTCGAGGAAGGGGTCCCAAGCATGCTCCGCCGGACCGCCGGCTTCGACGTGCCGGACTTCCTCGCGGCGGGTCCGCGTGACGTGCTGGTCCCGCAGGCGGGATTGATCACCGCCCGCGAGATCTTGCTGCAGGCTGACCTGATCGGGGAGGAGCGGGCGACTCGTGTCGTCTCCCCTGGGCGGCTCCTGGCCGGGCTGCTGGCGGCACTTGCGCTCGGTGCGCTCGTGATCTGGCTGGCGAACGAGTTGGTGTCGCATTGAGCGGCCGACGGTCACGCTGCGCCCGACAGCAGCCGCGGAGCCGGCCGCTCGACCCCGCCGGCCGCCGTTCAGACCGCGCTTGCGATCCTCGACAGGTGTGTGCGCCAGGCGCCCTCGATATGCACGAACGCACGGCCGCCGAACGCCTTGCTGAGCGCCGCACGAGCGCCCTGCGGGTGCAGTCGTGTCACGAACCGGGCTGCGCTCGGCTCACCCTGTTCGAGCGCGAGCAGGTCGATCACGGTGCCTCCGAGCAGCGCCGCGTCCCGGACGCCGGGCGGGAACCGCGGGCGGCGGCCCTCGTGCAGGCGGCGGGCGATCGCGGGCCGGGCGTGATCGGTCTGGCCGGAGAACCACCGCCCGGCGCCGTCCAGCAGCCACGCCCAGCGCAGCTCGGAGGCGATCCGAGCAGGCGTCCCCATGCGCGGTAGGTCGTGGTTGTTCTCGTACACGACCCGCCGCGCGTACAGCGCCGCCGCCGACATCGAGAGCATCTCGCGCGAGCCGGGGACGTTGGACGCGCGCGCATCGAGCGCCGCCGGAGCGAGCACATGCAGCTCGGCGGCGCCGGCCCAGCCCGCCACGTAGCGGCGCGCGGATGGCGCAGTCGTCAACCACCGTAGCGGCAACGTTGGATTCGACAGCGCCAGCGAGAACGCGTCTCGGTGCAGCACGACTGTGACCTCACCGACGTCGCGCGGGAACAGGTCCACGAGGTATGCGCGCGTCTGCTCGAGTGAATCAAGCACCCGCGCGGCATCCTCCGTGCAGTCGGAGTCGTGCCTGGCGCGAAAGGAGCGTGATGCCGATTCGACCCAGGCCATGTGCGGTCGCAGGCGGTCGCCGCCGCGACCGCCTGCAGAAGCTCGTCCTAGACCAGTACCGGCTGGCGGTCGGAGGCGATCGAAGCGATCTCCTCAGACGCACGCTCGAACTCGTCGTCCGAGAGCACGGGCGTGCCTTCGAACGGCAGCTCACGCGTCAGCTCGAGCCAGGAGCGGCAGCCGCCGTACTCATCACGAACCTTGACTGTCACCGGACGCGGAATCCGATAGGTGCGCAGCAGGATCACGTGCAGCGGATGGCGGCGCTTCCAAGCCAGCCGCTTCTCCGCGTAATCCGTCGTCCAGACGTAGAACGGCGAGAGCGCATCGACGGCTCGGCGATCGGTGACGGTGAAGTGCCCGGCGACTTCCGCCCAGGCCCGAATCCGAACGCGATCTGGCTGAGGAATCTCGCCGTCACGCAGCAGGGCGCCCGGCGGCGGTTCGCCGTCGCTCCAGACGCCCTCTTCCAGCGCTCGAGACAGCTCGGGACGATGGGATTCGCGGACGAGGTCGGAGCATTGATGGTCGAAGGTCGGGTACAGGAAGAAACGGTCGTACTCGAGCTTGAAGTGCTTGTCGGGCTCGCGGATACCGCCCTTACGAAGGGTCAGGAGCTGCTCGCCCTCGGCGAGAGCCCGCACGGTAACGGCCCACTCTTTGAAAGCAATCGGCATGTATTCCAGTGTGGGGGATTAAGGGGGGCTTACGAATGAATCCCCGCGCGCGCATCAGATGCAACGGCGTCAGCGGGGACCGTCAATTCTAGCCGATCTCCTGCAGAACCCCCAAATGTCCCTGCAAATATGTCGGTTTTTGCTCGCTACACCGCTATAGCTTTGTGCCCGCCGGGGCCTCCAGGACCTTGGCCAAACGTGCCCTTTGGAAGTGCGATATAGATTCCGACGATGGCCCTCGGCACGGCAGTGATCACGGGAGCGAGCAGCGGGATCGGCATGGAAACCGCGCGCCGGCTATCGGCCGAGGGCTTCGACGTCGTGGTTGGCGCGCGCCGTGAGGACCGCCTTCGTGCTCTCGCTGAGGAGCTCGGGGCACGCGCCATCCGTCTCGATGTCACGGACCCGCAGTCGGTAGAACGTTTCTGTGCCGAGGTGTCCGAGTGCCGCGTTCTCGTCAACGCCGCCGGCGGTGCCATCGGCCGCGATCGGATCGAGGACGCCAACGACGACGATTGGCGCTCGATGTACGAGTCGAACGTGATCGGCTCGCTGCGTATGACCCGAGCGCTCCTGCCGGCGCTCGAAGCGAGCGGCGACGGCGTCGTCGTGATGGTCGGATCGATCGCGGGCTATGAGCCCTACGTCGGTGGTGGCGGCTACAACGCAGCGAAGTTCGCCGTGCGGGCGATGACGAAAGTGCTGCGCCTCGAGCTCCTCGGGCGACCGATCCGTGTGACGGAGATCGATCCCGGCATGGTCAAGACCGAGTTCAGCCTCGTACGGTTTCGAGGTGACGAGCGCGCTGCCGACGCGGTCTACGAAGGCATGACACCGCTGACGCCCGAAGATGTGGCGGATTGCATCGTGTTCGCCGCCACGCGCCCGAGCCACGTCAACATCGACACCATCGTCGTGCTCGCACGCGATCAATCTGGCGCCACCACCGTGCACCGTCAGCCGACCTGACGGGGCTCACGGCGGGGGCTCATCGCCCCCTGGGCGATGAGCCCCCGCCTCCCGGGGTTTCGATCCGCAGCCGCTGGCCCGGTTGCAGCCTGCCGGCCGCTTTCGGCGGCAGCTCCTCGCCGTCGAGCAGATTGCGCCCGGTAGCGCCGGGCTCGCCGCCGTCGGCGCCCGGCGGCGGATGGCGCCGGCGCTCGGTCAGCAGCGAGTAGCGCAGCGGGGCCAGCGCCTCATACTCGCGCACGACCCCGTCACCGCCCCGATGCAGACCCGCGCCACCTGAACCGGTGCGCAAGCCGTATCGGATGATCCGCAGTGGGAATTCGAGCTCGAGCGCCTCGATCGGCGTGTTCAGCGTGTTGCTCATCGCCACGTGCACGCCGCTTGGGCCGTCGGCATCGGGGCAGGCACCCTGCCCGCCCCCGATCGTCTCGTAGTACACGACCTCCTCGCTGCCGATGACGACGTTGTTCATCGTCCCCTGTCCCAGCGCGCGTCCGAACGCCGCCAGCACGACATCGGCCACCCGCGAGGAGGTCTCGACATTGCCGCCGACGACCGCGGCAGGCGGGCGCGCGTTCAGCAGCGATCCTTCGGGCGCGATGATCGTGATCGGGCGGTAAGCGCCGGCGCTCGGCGGAATCTCGGGGTCGGTCAGCACCCGGATCGCGAAGTAACAGGCGGAGGCCGTGACGGCCAGCGGACAATTGAGGTTGCCCTCGTGCTGGGCGGCGCTGCCGGTGAAGTCGAGCGTCAGGCGCTCGCCCTGCACCGTGGCGCTGAGCCGGATCTCGAGGTCCCCCTCACGCGCCTCGAGCAGGTCGCTCGCCGTGCGGGTGCCGTCCGCCAGCTCTGCCAGACATGCGCGCGTTCGCCGCTCGGCATAGCCGAGCACTTCGCTGAAAGCTGCCGCAAGCGTTTGGGGACCCACGCGCTCGTATAGCTCCTGCAAGCGTCGCACGCCGGTGCGGCCCGCGGCCAGCTGCGCGCGCAGGTCGGCGCGGCGCTGGTCGGGCTGTCGCATCTGCGCGCTCAGCTCGGCGATCGCGCGGTCGTCGAGCACGCGCGGCTCGATCACGACGCCCTCGTCGGCGAGCGTGCGGCTGTCGGCCGGCATCGAGCCCGGGGTGGGGCCGCCGACATCGGCGTGATGAGCCCGGTTGGCGGCGAACGCGATCAGGTGGGATCGGCTGGCGCCGATCCCACCGAATACCGGCGTGATGACAGTGATGTCGGGCAGGTGGGTCCCGCCCCGGTACGGGTCGTTGAGGATCCAGGAGCGGCCGGGGGCGTGGTCCTGTTCGAGGATCGCGGCGACTGCTGCCGGCATCGCCCCGAGGTGGACGGGGATGTGCTCGGCCTGCATCACCATCTCGCCGTGCGGATCGAACAGCGCGGTCGAGGCGTCGCGGCGCTCCTTGATGTTGGCCGAGTGCGCGGCGCGGATCAGCACGGCGCCCATCTCCTCGCAGATCGCGTGCAGGGCGCCCGTCAGGACCTGGAGCTGGACCGGGTCGATCATTCCGACCGCCGCAGGGTCACGGTGCCGGTCTGGTCGACACGGCCGGACCATCCGTCCGGCACGAGCAGCGTCGATTCAGGCAGTTCGACAACGGTTCGTGCTGAGAGCTCGGTTCCGGGCGGGGGTGCGCCGCGGAGTATTTCGAGCCCGACCTCGGCGCCGGCGAGGACCGCGCGCCGGTGCCCGCGCTGCACCGTGTGGTCTGGGTCCGCTTCCGCGAGTCGCACGTCGGGGCCGGCGGTGATCGCGGTTACGCGGATCGTCACGAGCTCGAGCGACTGCTCGGCGTCGCTGTAGCCATATCGGTCTTCGTGCATCGCCTCGAACGCCGTGCGCAGCTGCGCCAGGTTGGCGTCGACGCCGGCCCTGATCGGCAGCTCGAACGCCTGGCCGCGGTAGCGCAGCTCATAGGTGGCGCTGAGCTCGGCAGCTGGCTCTCCGAGCGCTCGGCGCGCCTGCTCGCCCAGTGCCTGCGTGACGCCGGCGATCGCCGCAGCGGTCAATCCCTCACCGCTGAGCAGCACACTGCGCTGAGCGTCACGGCGCCTTGGGGAGATGACCAGCCCGAGCGCCGCGAGCACTCCCGACGCGCGGGGGCAGACGATTGTGCCGATCCCAAGCTCATCGGCGATCGCCGCCGCGTGCAGCGGGCCGGCGCCGCCGAACGCGAGCAGCGCGTATCGCCGCGGATCGATCCCGCGCTGGACCGTCACCACTCGCAAGGCGCGAACCATCTCCGCGTTGGCGACGCGGATGATCCCCTCCGCGCACGCCAGCGGCTCGAGCCCGAGCGCTGCCGCCAGCGTCTCGATCGCCTCCCGGGCACGCCCGCGATCAAGCGCGACGCCGCCCGCCAGCGGCGCGTCGTCGCTCAGGTATCCGAGCGCCAGATTTGCGTCGGTGACCGTCGGCTCCGTGCCTCCCCGCCCGTAGCACGCCGGTCCCGGGTCGGCCCCGGCCGAGCGCGGGCCGACCCGGAGCGCGCCGCCCGGATCGCGCCACGCGATCGAGCCGCCGCCGGCGCCGACGGTGTGCACCGCGAGCATCGGCAGCGCGAGCGGCCGCCCCGCGACCTCGCCGGCGCCGCGCTCCTGCACAGCGCCGCCGTCGACGACGCAGACGTCGCAGGAAGTGCCGCCCATGTCGAAGCACAGCACGTCGGGCGCGCCCGCTGCGATCGCGACGTAGGCGGCGCCGGCGGCGCCGGCGGCGGGCCCTGACAGCACGGTCCAGGCGGCGTGGTCCGCAGCCGCCGCGAGATCGATCAGGCCGCCGTTCGATTGCATGATTCCCGGCTGTGGCAGTCCTTCCGCGCGCGCCCGGTCCGACAGCCGTCTGAGATAGCGCCCGAGCAATGGCGACAGCGCCGCGTCGACCTCCGTCGTAGCCGCCCGCTCGTACTCGCGGAACGTGCCGACGACCTCGTGTGAGAGCGAGATGTGCGCACCGGGGAGGGCCCGCGCGACCGCATCTGCGATCGCCTGCTCGTGCTCGGGGTGCCGGTATGCGTGCAGCAGCACGACTGCTACCGACTCCGGCCCGGCGGCCGCGACACGCGCAGCGAGATCGTCCAGTTCAGCCGCGGTCGGGATTTTCAGCGGACCGTCGGGTGTCATCCGCTCCGGTGCCGCGAACCGCAGCTCCGGCGGAACCAGCGGCGCGGGATGTGTGGCGCACAGGCGATAGAGCTGCGCCCGGTTCTGGCGTCCGAGCGCGACGATGTCGGTGAAGCCCTCGGTCGCGACCAGTGCCGTGCGCGCCCCGCGTCCCTCGAGTAGCGCATTGGTCGCGACCGTCATCCCGTGCGAGAACGCCAGCACCTCGCGCGCCGGGCGGCCGGCACGCTCGAGCGCGGCATGCACCGCCGCCATCACCCCCTCGGACTGATCGTGCGGTGTGCTCGGCGCTTTCGCGGTGACGAGCCGGCCCTCGAACGCCAGCACGGCATCGGTGAAGGTTCCGCCTACGTCGACCCCGAGCAGCATTGGCCGGCGCACGTTACACGGAGCAGGCCTGTTCGATCCAGGTTCTCGACTTGGGGCACAGCCCCCAAAAGAAGGGACCCCGCAAACGCGGGGTCCCTGACCTGGATTCAGTGTCGCGATCGCCGTCTCAGGCGGCCATTGAAGAGTGCGAGGCGCCGTTATTAAGTCGACGTTAAGCCGAAACTTGGTCCTTTACACCCAGAGTGCAAGTTCGGGCTGCTGGTCGCGCCGGGTCGTGACGTGCTTACGATCGAGTCCGGGATCGGTGTCGGGAAAGTCACGGCGCTGATGCGCGCCGCGGCTCTCAGCGCGCGCGAGCGCTGAGGAGGCAATCAGCGCCGCGAGCGGATGTTGATCGTGCATCAGCCTCCGGAGTCCTTCGCCATCACGCTCGAGCCCGGCGTACTGCCACAGGGCCTCGCGGCTCTCGGCTGTCAGCTGGGGCGGCGGTCCGGTTGCGCTTTCCGGCATCACCGTCGGGTTCGGCTCAGGCTCCTCGAGCGCTGAGCGCGCTGCCCGCGCCCCGAACACGAAGCACTCGGTCAACGAGTTCGACGCGAGCCGGTTAGCGCCGTGCAGGCCTGTGCAGGAGCACTCTCCGACGGCGTACAGGCCGGGCAGCGTGGCCCGCGCATCAAGGTCGGTCGCGATCCCGCCCATCATGTAGTGGGCGGCCGGGGCGACCGGGACCAACTCCCGCTCGGGATCGATGCCGGCATTGCGAAGCGCGGTGACGACGTTCGGGAACAGAGCCGGGTCGACGTGGCGCATATCGAGATCGACCGAAGACGCGCCCGAGCGGACCATCTGGCGCTGGACCGCGCGCGCGACCTCGTCACGCGGGGCAAGCTCATCGACGAACCTGTCGCCGTGTTCGTCGCGGAGCGTCGCGCCCTCGCCGCGCACCGCCTCGGTGACGAGGAACCCGTCCGCGCCGTTCCTGGCCACGACCGCGGTGGGGTGAAACTGCATCAGCTCGAGGTCCGCGAGCGTCGCACCCGCGTTGTCGGCGAGCAACAGGCCGCCGCCGGTCGCCCCCGCAGGGTTGGTCGTGCGCGACCACAGCGCCGCGGCGCCACCGGTCGCGAGGACAGTGGCGCGAGCGACGATCTGCTCGCCCTCCTTCAGCTGGACGCCGACGGCGCGGTTCCCGGAGGTCAGGATCGCGATTGCGCGGCGACCCTCCAGGACCTCGATCCGCCCGTGCTCGGCGACAAGCGCGCTCAGCTCTCGGATCAGACGCCGCCCGGTCGCGGCCCCGCCCGCGTGGACGATGCGCCGGGCGCTGTGACCTCCTTCCAGCCCGAGCGCGAGGCGCCCGCGCCGGTCAGCGTCGAAGCGGACACCCAGCGCCTGGAGGTCGTCGACCGCCTGTGGAGCCTCGTCACAGAGGACCCGCGCGGCCGACTCGCGGGTCGCTCCGCGCCCGGCCTTGACCGTGTCGCCGAGGTGAAGTTCGGGGCTGTCCTGGTCGGCCATCGCGGCGGCCAAACCGCCCTGCGCCCAGTAGCTCGACGATCCCGCGAGCGGGGTTGCGCTCACGAGCCTGACCCGTGCGCCTTGGCGCGCGGCGATCAGCGAGGTGTACAAACCGGCCGCGCCGGCGCCGACCACCACGACCTCGATTTGGCCCTTCGTGTTCCGGAGCGCCGTCACGGCCAGGTACGGTACTGCCGATGGCTCCTCAGCCCGTCTATCTCGAGCATCCCTCCTCGCTGGCGCATGAGACCGGACCGCACCCGGAGCAGCCTGCGCGGATGACCGCGATCACCGCGGAGCTCTCGGCGCGAGACTGGCTCGGATTCGAACGCGTGCAGTCGCCACCGGCCGACCAGGCGGCGTTGACGGCGGTTCATCCACTTGCGTACGTCCAGACGATCGAGCGCGTTGCCGCGAACGGCGGCGGCCAGCTCGATCTCGACACGGTGATGAGCACCGGCTCGTTCGAGGCAGCGCTACATGCAGCGGGCGGGGCTGTGCGGATGGTCGAGCTGCTGCTCGGAGGCGAGGCGCCGGTTGCGTTCAGCGCGCACCGCCCGCCCGGGCATCACGCCTCCGAAGCCCGAGCGATGGGCTTCTGTTTGTTCAACAACGTTGCCGTGGCCACCCAGTACGCGCTCGATCGCCTCGGGATCGAACGCGTGTTGATCCTCGACTGGGACGTTCATCACGGCAACGGCACAAGCGACATCTTCTACGCGAGCGACGCCGTGCTGTTCGTCTCGATCCACCAGTCGCCGCTGTATCCCGGAACCGGCCAGACGCGGGAGGTCGGCTCCGGCGCCGGCGCCGGCTATACGGTCAACCTGCCGGTGCCGCCGGGCTCCGACGACGCGCTCTACCGCTCGCTCGTGGAGCATGTCGTCGGGCCGCTGGCGCGGGCGTTTGAGCCTCAGCTCGTGCTCGTCTCCGCAGGCTATGACGCTCACGTCGAGGATCCGCTGGCGGAGTGCCACGTGACCGATGCCGGCTTTGGCGCGATGACCCGCTCGACGCGGCGAATCTGCGCCGACCTCGGGGCGCCGCTCGGCTGCGTGCTGGAGGGCGGTTACGCGCTCGAGGCGCTCGCGCGCTCGGTCGCGGCGACCCTGGAGGCGCTGACGGTCCCGCTGAGCACCGCCTCCGAAGGCGACGCTGTCGGCGTCGCGCCGCTGGCTGCAGCGGCGCAGGAGCGGCTGTCGACGTGGTGGCCAGGCCTGAGCGCGGCGTAGGCGGGCCTGAGCGCGGCGTAGGCGGGCCTGAGCGCGGCGTAGCGGGCTAGCCCTGACAGGCCTCCCGGTCGCGCGACTCGCACAGCGACGGCGCTCGGCTTGCCCTCAAGCCGGAGCCTGGCCGCGGCTGCGCGCGCCCGGGCCCGATCGGGATAACGACCCGTGAACACGAACCAGTAGCCGGCAGGCATGCTGGGATGCTGGTTTGAGTCGAGTACTCCGACCTTGACACCGTCGGCGGCGAACACCGCCGCTGACCGGTCGGCCAGCGTCTGGGTGCGGCTGCGGGCCAGCACGACGGTCCAGCCGCTCAGGCCCACGGGCCATCCCAAGAACGTCGGCGGGGCGCTCGCGGCCGGCGGCGCGGGTGCCGCGGCCGCGGTGCTCGACGGGCTGCTCGTCGCGGTCACCGTCACCGCGGGCCGACTGACATCGGCCGACAGGTTGACCAGCACGATCGCCAGCGTGATCAGCGCGAGAATCACGACGGTCGTGACGATCGCGACCGCGACCCGCCAATCAGGGGCGCGATGGATCAGCGTCTGCGCGGCACCACATTCCAGGCACCATTCCTGGTCGTCGGCGAGCGGCGAGCCGCAATACGCACAGGCGGAGCTCATCTCTGCGGCTCCGGACTGGGGCGGCGGCGCCTCGCTTGTGAACGTCATTCCGGGTACACGTGCCCGTACTCGAAGGGATCGTCATCAGCTGGGCTGTCATCGTCGCGCAGAGGCTCGCCGCAGGACGCGCAGAAGCGGTCCTCGCTGCCGTGTACGGCGCCGCATTCGGGGCAGGCGCCGCCAATCCCCGGCTCACGCAGTTCCCGCAGCGGAAGATGCTCGCGCAATGCTCGTTCGAGCGCTCGCAACTCGGCATCGGTGCGGGCAGCGTTGTCGATCTTCGCCTGCACGAGGTCGGGGCGCTCGCGCCCGAAGCGGTCCAGTTCGAGCACAAAGCCTCCGACATCGCGTAACTGCACCTCGCGCAGGCGGCGCAGGTAACGCGCACGGCGGCGGATCCGCCCACGCTCCCGGAGGCCGGGCTCGGACGCTGCGGCAAGCTCGCCGGATTCGGGCGTCTCGGCGTCGGGCAGCGGTGGCGCCTGCGCCGCGGTTCCCGACTGCGCCTCTTCGGCCGATGGTCCCGCGAGCCCGGGCTGGGTTTCGTGCAAGGCGCGGATCGCCGGCTCGGCGGGTGCTGCGCCGTTCACATCCACGCGGCCGTTGCCGTCAGCAACCGTGTCGGATGACGGGGGACCTAGTCGACGGCTCGCCGACGCGCGGCGGCGGCGGACGATGCGCTCTAACAGGCCGCTCATGATGCTCCGACCGGCGACGAGTATATGTGTCCTCGTACCCTCATCGCCGGCGAAAACGGAGCCATTTTGCGCAGTCCTAGCCGTTGGATCCGAGCTCGCGCCACGCCGCCACCACCCGGGCGGCCATCCGATCGGAGGAATACTCGACCGCGCGCTCGCGTCCCTGCACGCGCGGGTCTTCGGCAGCCACGTGCGGCGCCAGCGCCGCGCGCCACGCATCGAGCTCGAAGTTTGCGCAGTAGGTTCCCGCCAAGCCGTCGAGGACGACTGGCGCGATCCCGGTCGGGGTCGCCAGCACCGGTACGTTGCACGCGAGCGCCTCGAGCACCGCCGTCCCGAAGCTCTCCCACTCCGACGGCAGGAGCACGGCATTGGCCGCATTGACCCACAATGGAACGTCGGCCGGATCGGTCCGGCCGAGCGTCAACAGCGGCACCGCGCCGGCGGCCGCGCGCGCGAGGTCATGGCGCTTGACGGGACGGTTGGGGTCGTGTGGGAACAGCAGGTATGGGCCCTCGGGGTCGAGGCCGAGCGCCGTGCGGGCCTGCCGTCTCGGAATCGGGTGAAAGCGCTCGATATCGACGCCACATGGGAGCACCGCCGGCGGCTTGCGTGTCGCCCAGCGCGGGACTCGGTCCCGGAACGAGTCGGATACGACGGCCACGAGGTCGAGGAACCGCAGCGCCGCGAGCGTGATCGGCCGCGAGCGGCGGTGGATCAGGTCCGTTCCGTGCAGCGTGACCGCGTGACTGCGGCCGGGGGCCGCGAGCGCCGGCCAAGCGGTCAGGCCAAAGTGGGCATGGACGATGTCGAACCGATCGCGGCGATAGCGGCGTCTCAGCGCGGCCGCCGCCTTCGGGTATGCCGTCAGGTCACCGGGATTGAACGTGAACAGCTCGACGTCGAGATCCGAGATCCGCCGCAGCGCCTGAACCTGGTCGCGGACGAAACTGCCGAGCGCGGGCCGCTCCGGGCTCGGATACATGTTCGTGACGATCAGCGCACGCATGCGGTGGCGAGCGTACTCCGGGGCTCGGGCGTAGCCCCAAGGCGCGGGCGGAGCCCGGGGCGCGCGGCCCGACCGAGCTGTCTCAGCCGGCCTCCAGACAAGTCCGCCCGCCGCTCTGGCACCATCAGGCGCCGATGACGCTTTCATCAGAGCAGCCAGTTGCCGTATTCGATTCCGGGGTAGGCGGCCTCACTGTCCTGCACGAACTGCTGGTGTCGCTGCCGACCGAGGACTACCTGTACCTCGGCGACACGGCACGCTTTCCGTACGGCGAGCGCAGTCAAGCCGAGCTGCGGGCGTTTGCGGTCGAGATTGCCGACCACCTGCTCGAGGCGGGGGCGAAGCTGCTGATCGTCGCGTGCAACTCGGCGAGCGCTGCTGCGATCGACACGCTCGAGCGCCACCTGGAGCGGACCGGCCGCGAGATCGATGTGATCGGCGTGCTGCGGCCGGCCGCGCAGCTCGCGGTCGTCGCCAGCCGCACCGGCCGGATCGGGCTGCTCGCGACACCCGCGACGGTCGCGAGCGGTGCCTACGAGCGTGCCGTGGCGGCGGCCGATCCGCACGTGCACCTCGAGAGCGTCGCGTGCGCGGACCTTGCGCCGATCATCCAGGGTGGCTTCCCGTTCGACGAACACGTGGTCGAAACGGTGCGTGGCTATTGTGCGCCGCTTCGTGAAGCCCAGGTCGACACCGTGATCCTCGGCTCCACCCACTACCCGCTGTGTGCGTCGATGCTGCAGCGCATGCTCGGCCGTGACGTCCGACTCGTGTCCGCCGGCGCGGGTGTCGCCCGCAGCGTCGAGCGTGCGCTCGCCTCACGTGGGCTGTTGAACCCGCAGACCGGCGAGGGCAGCTACCGCTTCCGCTGTACGGCCGATGTCGAGTCGTTCAAGGCACTCGGAACGCGATTCCTGCAGATGCCGCTCGGCGAAGTCGTCCACGTCGAGCTCGGCGCCGGGGTGGCGGCGTGAGCGCGCCGGCCGGCGGCACAGCGCCCGAGCGCAGCTACGGCCGGGCGCCCGATCAGCTGCGGCCGCTCGAGATCGAGCCGGGGTTTGTGCGAACGGCCACCGGATCGGCGCTGATCTCGGCCGGTGAGACGCGTGTGATCTGCACCGCATCGGTCCAGGAGAGCGTGCCCCGGTGGCTGCTCGGCTCCGGCCGCGGCTGGGTCACTGCCGAGTACGGGATGCTGCCCGCGTCCACCGGCGATCGCAAGCAGCGCGACGTCAACAGGGGCCGCCCCGACGGGCGCACGGTTGAGATCCAGCGGCTGATCGGCCGCTCGCTGCGCGGCGTGATCGACTTCACCGCGCTGGGCGAGCGCACGATCTACGTCGATTGCGACGTGCTCCAGGCGGATGGCGGAACCCGCTGCGCGTCGATCACCGGTGGCATGGTCGCGCTGCGGCTCGCCTGCGAGCGGCTGATCTCGGACGGGCTGCTTGAGCGTGTGCCGCTGACCGGCGCGGTCGCGGCCGTGTCCTGTGGAATCGTCGGCGGCGTGCCGCTGCTTGATCTCGACTATCCGGAGGACTCGGCTGCCGAAGTCGACGCGAACGTGGTCATGACCGGCGAGGGCGGGCTGGTCGAGGTGCAGGCCACCGCCGAGCGCACGCCGCTGTCCCGCGCCCACCTGGACGAGCTACTGGCGCTCGCGGGGCGGGGGATCGAGTCGCTGCGAATCAGGCAGGACGAGGCGATCGCGGCTGCGGCGAGCTGAGCCCGGTGGCTAAGGGCACGTCTGAGGGCAGTTCGCAGCCGCGGCGAGCTGAGCCCCGTGTCTGAGGGCAGTTCGCAGCCACCGCCGGGCTCGCTCGTGCTTGCGACCGCAAACGCGCACAAGCTCAGGGAGGTCAGCCGCCTGCTGGCGCCTGCCGGGATCGCGGTGCAGGCGCTAGGAGACGGCGTCGAGTTGCCGCCTGAGATCGGCGAGACGTTCGCCTCGAACGCGCTCCCGAAGGCGCGCGCGGCTGCCGCGGCGACGGGCAGACCGGCGATCGCGGATGACTCGGGGATCGAGGCCGAGGCGCTCGGCGGCGCTCCCGGCGTGCGCTCCGCGCGCTATGCCGGGGTAGGCGCGAGCGATGAGGAAAACCTCGCGAAGCTGATGCGCGAGGCGCCTGTCGCAAGCGCGCTGCGGTACGTATGTGCGCTGGCATACGTCGATCCGCAGCGTGGGGTCGAGGAGGTGTTCTTCGGCGAGTGCCGGGGACGGCTGGCGGAATCGCAGCGCGGCTCGGGCGGGTTCGGCTACGACCCGGCGTTCCTGCCGGATGAAGACGGCTTGGGGCGGACGATGGCTGAGCTCAGTGATGAGGAGAAGGACGAGATCAGCCATCGCGGCCGCGCGGTCAGGGCGCTTGCGGCATGGCTGGGCGGCTGAGGCCGCGAGCGGGAAAAAATACGGTGTTTCACGACCACCCCCGTCCAAGAGCGTCGTACGCATGACTAGAGGTGTGTGGACTTTTCCTCGGTGTACGGCCACGGTCGCAATCGCAGCAGCGCGTCGGGGCGGACGCCCGGTTTTGCGATGTGGCCGAGGCTGGTGCCGAACGGAACGGCTGAACCGGCCCGCGGTCGATTCCCTAGGTCAGGTTGATCGCGGCCGAGATCGCGACCGCGAGCGTCACCCCTGCATACCCGAAATAGCCCTGGACCACCAGGATCAGGACTGCGATCAGGCAGGCTATGACGGTCGCGAGCCAGCCGATGCGGGCGAGGTCCACAACCGTATTCTCACCCTCGGCGCCGACGCTCGCCTCAGAACCGGCCGACGGGCCGGCGGCCGGAGCCTCCGGGGCGCCGACGGCGGCGCTGCGGGCAGCGGCGCCCGCGGCGACAGTCTCGCTGGGTTCGGGGCGGGCGGCGGCCACCGTGGCCTCGCTGGGCTCGGCACCCACGCTCATCATGCCCCCACCTGATCGTCGCCCGGAGCCCGGGCGACAAGCTCGACGAGATTGCCGGCCGGATCGCGCACGTACGCCCGCGGCGACCCCCAGTACTCGGTCCGGGGCTCTACCTCGTGGCCGGCCTCCCGCAGCCGCTCGATCACGTCGGCGTAAGGGTCTACGAGCACCCCGACATGGCCGGCTTGCCGGCGGGCATCGGGTCTCGGTTGCAGGTGGATCTGGGTTCCATGGCGCTCCACCCAGACGACCCGTCCGGCCAATCCGCTGGGCTCTGGCACCTGCTCGAACCCGAGCAGGCGGTAGAACCTTACGCATGCATCGAGCTGTTCGGGCTGGATTTCTCGGGTGACGTGCTGGATCATCGCGCAGGAGAATTGCGGAAATTGCGGACAAACTGCTCAGGAACTCCCCACGAGCAGTGTGGCTCAATGGAGAGAATGGCTGATTCCGCGGCCTTTCACGTGGAGGCTCGTCCGCGGATCCTGTTAGCGTCGAGCATTCCTACCACCTCGAAGGAGGGAGCAAGTGACGAAGTCTGAATTCGTCGACCAGGTCGCCGATCGCGCCGGGTTGAGCAAGAAGGACGCCGGAGATGCTGTGGACGCGGTCCTGGAAACCATCGAGGATGCGCTCAAGCGCGGCAGCGATGTCACGTTCTCCGGCTTCGGCAAGTTCAGCGTCTCCGATCGGAGCGCGCGGGAGGGAAGAAACCCCGCGACGGGCGAGAAGATCCAGATCGCGGCTTCACGCGTGCCGAAGTTCACCGCCGGGGCCGCCCTCAAGAAAGCGATCAAGTAGCGCCGGGCGTGCGCACGGACGCCGCGGTCGCGGGTATCCGCCATGACCGCGATTAGCGGCGCCGAGGGGGCTCAGCTGGCGCCATTCGGCTCGGGAGAGTGGTCGGGCTCTGAGGTGCCACTTAGTGGTGCGTTTCGTAACTATGGCGACACCGAGAGTGGTCACCCGGGGGATGCTGGGCAAGGACGCAGTGAGGGAGCGTGCCCCTGGCACGTGACCGAACGAGGACGCCGCCCAGCGCCGCCGGGGGCCGCTCGAATGTCGTCGTATTTACGAAAGGTGCCACTTAGCTTCGGCGATCGAGTTGCGAGCCAGGTCGCGAACCGCGGCTCGCAGCTGGTCCTGGGGCTCGATCCTGACCCCGCCCGTTTGTGGCCGCGCGCGATCGAGCTCATGGGCGGGGCCGGCGATTCGCCTGCCCCGCCTGCTGTCCTTGCCTCGCAGGCGATCGCGACGCACTGCGCCCTGGTGATCGAGGCGGTCGCCGACGAGTGCGTCGCCGTCAAGCTCCAGGTGGCGTTTTGGCCCCGTGAAAGGCCTCGGCGCGGACGCGCTGACCGTCAATCCGCTGCTGGGCGCCGACTCGCTCGCGCCTTTCGTCGCGGCCGCGTGTGCTCACGGCGGCGGCTTGTTCGTGCTCGTCCGGACCTCGAACGTGGGGGCTGCCGATCTGCAGGAGCTCTCGCTGGCGCACGGCGGGTCGGTCAGCGAGCGGCTCGCTGAGATGACCACCGTGCTTGGCGTTCCGTCGGTCGGCGATGCCGGGCTCGCGGACATCGGCGCGGTGGTCGGCGCCACCGCGCCTGAACGGCTGGAACGCTTGCGTGAGCTGATGCCCCACTCGATCTTCCTGCTGCCGGGGGTCGGCGCCCAGGGCGGAAACGTCGAGGATCTGGCGGCCGCGTTCGCACCCGGTCGCGCGGGCGGCTTGATCGCGAGCTCACGCGGGATCGTCGCCGCCTACGAACGCTCGGGCGCAGATCCGCACGCCGCCGCCGCGCGGGAAGCGGCGCGCCTGCGCGAGCTCGCCTGGAATCTCGGTGGCTGACTCAGACTCCAGCGGCTCGTTCCTGCCGCACCGTCGCTTGTATGATCGCCGTGCGATGCGGAGTCCAGCGCGTTTCCTGGCGCCGATCGCGCTCGCAGCGACGATCGCAGGAACATATTTGATCGTCCACGACGGGTTGACCCACAAGCATGCGCCTCCCGCCCACAGCGCGACCACCGGCAAGGTGCATCGCAAGTTCCGCGGGCGGTTCTACCAGGTCAAACCCGGTGACAGCCTGACGAGCATTGCCAGGACCACGGGCGTCGCGCTGACGACGCTCGAGGCGCTCAATCCCAACATCGATCCGAACGCCCTGCAGACGTCCCAGCGGATAAGGCTGCGGCGGTGAGATGCCCGTTGGTGCGCTTCGCCGTCGGGGCGGCGAGCGCGCTGTGCATGACCGCGGCCGCTGGGACGGGACCAGCTGCGGCGCTGGCGAGCGGCCCGCCGCAGCTGAACGTGCGAACGGCGATCCTGGTCGAGCAGAGCACCGGCAAGCGTCTGTACGGCGTGAACCCCGATCAGCGCGTCCCGATCGCCAGCGCGACGAAGCTGATGACGGCGCTGATCACGCTCGAGCACGTCCGCCACCTCAGCCGCGTATTCACCCAGAACAACTACTACGCCGCGCCCGTCGACTCCCAGATCGGGCTGGTTCCCGGCGAGCGGATGAGCGTCCACGATCTGCTGCTCGCGCTGATGCTGCCGAGCGCGGACGATGCGGCCGAAGATCTCGCCTTCAACGTCGGTCGCGGGTCGATCGCTCGCTTCGTCGGGATGATGAACGCCCGCGCTCGAGAGCTCGGGCTCCGGCACACCCACTACTCGACGCCGATCGGGCTCGACACGCCGGGCAACTACTCGAGCGCCTCCGACCTGGTCAAGCTCGCGAGCTACGCGCTGAGGCACAGCCGGTACTTCGCGCGGATCGTGGCGCTCCCGCACGCCGTCCTGCAGTCCGGCGGTCACACGCGGCTGATCGCCAACCGCAACGACCTGGTCGGCCGTGTGCCGTGGATCAACGGCGTCAAGACCGGACACACGAGCGGCGCCGGCTACGTGCTGGTCGCATCCGGGACCAGGGACGGGATGACGCTCCTGAGCGCGGTCCTGGGAACCTCGAGCGAAGCGTCGCGCGACGCCAACACGCTGGCGCTGCTCGACTACGGCTTTGACAACTTCCGCCTGCAGACGCCCGTCCGGGCCGGCACCGTGCTGGCGACCGCCACCGTCAAGGACCGCCCGGGCGTTCACGCAGACCTGATCGCGGCCGAAACGCTCACCCGCGTCTTGCCGCGCACCGCGAAGGTCACGCTCCAGATCGATGCGCCGCGGCAACTGGCAGGCCCGCTCGAATCGCACACGGCGATCGGACGCGTGGTCGTACTCGCGAACGGGCGGGCGATCGCGCGGATCCCGCTGCTGCTCGCCCGTGCGCTCCCGGCGGTGAGCCCGCTGACTCTCGCTGCCCGTTTCCTCACTCGACCGTCTACGCTTGTGTCGCTCTTTGCGCTCCTTGGCGTTGTCGTCTGTACTCGTCGGGGTTTGGCGCTCGCGATCGCGGGGAAGAGACGCGGCTCGTCCGAAGGCAGCATGATCATCACCGTCACCCTCAACGCGGCGCTCGACAAGACGCTCGAGGTGCCGAACTTCACGCCTGGCCGGCGGCACCGCACCGTCGACCAGACGACGATGGCCGGGCGGCAAGGGCGTCAACGTCGCGCGCGCGATCAAGCGCCTCGGCCAGCCGGTGATCGCGACCGGGCTCGCCGGCGGCGCGACCGGCACCCGGATCGTCGACGCGCTCAACGACGAGTCGATCCTCAACGGCTTCGTGCGGATCCGCGAGGAGTCGCGCACCAACACCGCGGTGCTCGACCCGACGACCGGCCTGCACACCGAGATCAACGAGCGCGGCCCGGCGGTCTCCGCGCACGAGCTCGAGCTGTTCCGCGAGAAGCTGCTGTACCTCGCCAAGGGCGCGAGCATCTGCGTGTTCGCCGGCAGCCTGCCCCGCGGCGTCGAGCCCGACGTCTACGCGGGCCTGATCCGCGAGCGTCCGCAAGCTCGGCGTGACGACGATCGTCGACACCGAGGGCGAGCCGCTGCGGCTCGCCGTGCGCGCCGAGCCCGACGTCGTCTCGCCCGAACGAGCTCGAGGCCGAGGAGCTCGTCGGGCACGAGTTCAACGACGTCGACGACCGCGCGCACGCGGTCGCTGAGATCACCCGGCTGGGCGCCGCGCGAGGCGATCATGACCGTGTCCGGACGGCTGCTACGCGCAGGTGCTCGAAGACGGGCTCCCGGTGCTCTATCGGGTCCGGGTCGAGGAGCAGGAGGCCCGCTCGCGCATCGGCTCCGGCGACGCCTTCCTCGCCGGCTACGTCGCGGCCCGCTACGCCGGCCGCCCGCCGGTCGACTGCCTGCGCTTCGGCGTCGCCTGCGGGGCCGAGTCGACGCAGCACTTCGGCGCCGGCATCCTCGACCCGCGCGAGGGTCGAGCGGCTGCTCGACGAGGTCGAGGCCGAGCGGCTCGAGATCGGCGCCGAGATCGGCTGAAGCCGCCGCATTGCGGCGACGGCCGCCCGGACCGGTCGTCGATGCCGCTGCTAGGATCGAAACCGATGGTTGCCGCCGTACAATCGAGCCCTTCGACGCTCGCCGCTGTCGTCCGCGGCGCGTTTCTAGGATGGCGCAATGGAAGTAGAGATCGGACGCGGAAAGAAGGCCCGGCGGGCCTACGGGTTCGACGACATCGCGATCGTGCCCGTCGCGGCGCACGCGCGATCCCGACGACGTCGACATCACCTGGACGCTCGGCCCCTACCGGTTCGAGCTGCCGCTGCTCGCGGCCGCGCTCGACGGCGTCGTCTCGCCGAGACGGCCGGGCTGATCGGCAAGCTCGGCGGGCTCGCCGTGCTCAACCTCGAGGGCATCTTCTGCCGCTACGAGGACGCCGACGCGCAGCTCGAGCGGATCTCGACCTTCTCGCGCGACATCGCCACCCGCGAGATGCAGGACATCTACCGCGAGCCGGTCAAGCCGGAGCTGATCGCGCAGCGGATCCAGGAGATCAAGGCGCAGCGGCGTCGTCGCGGCGGCGTCGCTGACCCCGCAGAAGGTGCGCACGTACTACGAGGTCGCGCTCGAGGCGGGCCTCGACATCCTCGTGATCCAGGGCACGGTCGTCTCCGCCGAGCACGTCTCGCGCGACGAGAGCCGGCCGCCGCTGAACCTCAAGGAGTTCATCCGCGAGCTCGCGCCGACGCCGGTCGTCGTCGGCGGCTGCGCCTCCTACCACACCGGCCTGCACCTGATGCGCACCGGCGCGGCCGGCGTGCTCGTCGGCGTCGGCCCCGGCGCGATCTGCACGACGCGCGGCGTGCTCGGCATCGGCGTGCCGCAGGCGACCGCGATCGCCGACGTCGCGGCCGCCCGCTCGCAGCACATGCTCGAGACCGGCGACTACGTCAAGGTGATCGCCGACGGCGGGATGCGCAACGGCGGCGACATCGCCAAGGCGATCGCCTGCGGCGCCGACGCGGTGATGCTCGGCTCCGCGCTCGCGCGCGCCTACGAGGCGCCGGGCCGCGGCTACAACTGGGGGATGGCGACGTTCCATCCCGACGCTGCCGCGCGGCACGCGCGTCGCGACGACGCCAGAACGGCACGCTCGAGGAGATCATCAAGGGCCCGGCGCGCGAGAACGACGGCACGTTCAACCTGATGGGCGCGCTGCGCACCTCGATGGCGACCTGCGGCTACCGGGACATCGCCGAGTTCAACCGCGCCGAGCTGATGGTCGCGCCGGCGCTCCAGACCGAGGGCAAGCACCTCCAGCGCGAGCAGGGCGTCGGCATGGGCGCCAGCGGCAAGGCCGCGACGGTCGGTGTCGCCGACTAGCGCGCTGACGCCGCGGCCGTGCGATCGCAGCCGACCCGGCCGACCGCGCATGCGCCGTCGGCCGGAGGGTCGCATGCGCCGCAGCGCGCGACCGAGGAAGTCGTCGTCCTCGACTACGGCGGCCAGTACTCGCAGCTGATCGCGCGCCGGGTGCGCGAGTGCGGCGTGTTCTCCGAGCTGCTGCCCCACCACGTCGGCGCCGAGGAGGTCGCCGCGGCGCCGGCCGAAGGGCGTGATCCTCTCCGGCGGCCCGGCGTCGGTCTACGCCGACGGCGCGCCGCCGCTCGACCCGCGAGCTGCTCGAGCTCGGGATCCCGGTGCTCGGCATCTGCTACGGCATGCAGCTGCTCGCGCGCGAGCTCGGCGGCCGCGTCGAGGGCGCCGAGGTCGGCGAGTTCGGGCGCTCGCAGCTTGACCGTGCGCGAGCACCGGCCGGCTGCTGGCGGGCACGCCCGCGCGAGCAGACGTGCTGGATGTCGCACCGCGACACCGTGTTCGCGCCGCCGCCGGGCTTCACCGCGCTGGCCTCCTCGACGGCGTCGCCGGTCGCCGCGTTCGAGTCGGTGCAGCGCGGCATCTACGGGATCCAGTTCCACCCCGAGGTCGTCCACACGCCCTACGGCCAGCAGGTGCTGACGAACTTCCTCGAGGACGTGTGCGGCTGCGAGCGCAGCTGGAGCGCGAGCTCGGTGATCGAGGAGCAGATCGAGCGGATCCGCGCTCAGGTCGGCGACGGCTCGGGCGATCTGCGGCCTGTCCGGCGGCGTCGACTCGAGCGTCGCGGCGCTGCTCGTCCACCGCGCGATCGGCGACCGGCTGACCTGCGTGTTCGTCGACCACGGCCTGATGCGCAAGAACGAGGGCGCGCAGGTGATCGCCGCGTTCCGCGACCACTTCCAGGTCCCGCTCGTCGCCGTCGACGCCGAGGAGCGGTTCCTCGCCCGGCTGCGCGGGCGTCACCGACCCCGAGGAGAAGCGCAAGCGGATCGGCGCCGAGTTCATCCGCGTGTTCGAGGAGGAGGCGGCGAAGCTCGAGGACGTCCGACGTTCCTCGTCCAGGGCACGCTGTACTCCGACGTGATCGAGTCCGGCGGCGGCACCGGCGCGGCGACGATCAAGTCCCACCACAACGTCGGCGGCCTGCCCGACGACCTCGAGTTCGAGCTCGTCGAGCCGCTGCGCGCGCTGTTCAAGGACGAGGTCCGGGCCGTCGGCGCCGAGCTCGGCCTGCCCGAGCGGCTCGTCTGGCGCCAGCCGTTCCCCGGCCCCGGCCTGGCGATCCGGATCGTCGGCGGCGAGGCGACCCGGGAGCGCCTCGACATCGCTGCGCGAGGCCGACGCGATCCTCCAGGACGAGATCCGCAAGGCCGGCCTGTACCGCGAGCTGTGGCAGTCCTTCTGCGTGCTGCCCGACATCCGCACGGTCGGCGTCCAGGGCGACGCGCGCACCTACGGCAACGTGATCGTGATCCGCGCCGTCACCAGCGACGACGCGATGACCGCCGACTGGGCGCGGCTGCCCTACGACCTGCTCGAGCAGATCGCCTCGCGGATGATCAACGAGATCCGGCCGGTCGGCCGGGTCGTGCTCGACATCACCAGCAAGCCGCCGGGCACGATCGAGTGGGAGTGATCGCGCCAGGGACGATCACTGCGTCGTTGCGAAAGGTGCCGCTGCAGGGACCCCGATCGCGACGCGCAGTTTGACTGTACATCAACGCGACCGTCGCGCAAGCGATCCGGGCGGGGGAGGTGACCAGGAGGCCGTGATGCGTGCGGATCTCGGTTCCGTGCAGCCGTCGGGTGCGATGGACGATGACGCGCCTGCGGGCCGGGCGGTCTGGCGGCCGGCGATCGTCACTTCGACGGGGCGCGTTTCGGGGCCGGCGTGAAGGAGCGCCCACAACTCCGCGGCGCTCCTGTGGCTCAGAAGCGTCGCCCGGCCTGCAGGCGAGCAGCGCCGAGGTCTCACGCCGTCGAGCGGTCCGTGGTCGGCATGGCCCACCGCGAACACGCCGCGGTGCTCGCGACGCAGCGTCCGGTTCGCGACCCGGCGATCGATGGCGTTGTCTGGGATCCCGGCCTGGCGCAGCTGACGGCGGGCGACGCGGCCACGCTGCAGGCGCGCGAGCTGCACGATGCGCTCGTCCCTCATCCCCGAAACGGGGATCGGATCACGCACCCCCAACACATTCCACGAGGTGTGTGCTGGCATCCCTGGAAATCGGGGATGAGCGAACAACCCCCGCCGATTCGGGCGAGGTGTGTGCCGTGATCCCCGGTCGTTTCGGCATGCCGGTGACGATCGCAGCAATCCGGCCTGATCCCCTCGTTTGTTACCGAGAATCGCCCAGGGGCGATTCTCGGTTGGGGGCGAGCGGCGATTACTTAGCGGGATCGCCGCAGGGGCGATTCTCGGTTGGGGGCGAGCGGTGATTACTTAGCGAGATCGCCCGGGGGGCGATTCTCGGGGGCGCTTGCGGAGTTCGGGAGTCGATCGAGGATTGGGTGCACGTACTCGCCGAGGTCCGGCGGCAGCGCGCTGGGTGACCACCACCGCGCGCTTGCCAGCTCGCCGAGGTCGAGCGTCAGCTTCGGGTTGTTGAGCTCGGCCCGGAAGCAGTGCAGGACGTCGCGGCGACGCTGCATTCGTCCCGTGACCTCGCCGAGGTTGGACCAGTTGGCGATGTCGACACCGAGCTCCTCACGCATTTCGCGACGCGCGGCCAGTGGCGGCTGCTCACCGGACTTGAGCGATCCGCCGGGCAGGTCCCAGAGCGCGGGGCCGTAGGTGTGCCGGACAAGCAGCACGGACTCTCCGTCGGTGAGCACGCATTTGACGCCGTGACACTCCGGACGGCAAACGAACCAGTAAACGCTGAGAAGCGCGTACGCAAGCCTGTAGAAGCGCCTGCGCAGACCAACCGGTAGCCGGGAGAATTGGGCCATTGCACCAGCGTAGGCCCTCGCGCGCTCGCATTCCCTATCATTGGCCTCAGGCCGCGCCAGCGAGGCGCGGCTTGTGCGTGCCATGAAGACTTATACCGCCACACCTACAGACCGAGAACGCAACTGGCTGCTCGTCGACGCCGAGGGGCAGACGCTTGGCCGTCTTGCCACGCAGATCGCCGACGCGCTGCGCGGCAAGCGCAAGCCGACGTACACGCCTCACATCGACACCGGCGACTTCGTGATCGTCGTCAACGCCGAGAAGATCTCCGTGACCGGCAACAAGCGCGCCGCGAAGATGTACTACCGCCACTCCGGATATCCCGGCGGGCTGCGCTCGCGTTCGCTGGCCCAGATGCTCGAGCGGCGGCCTGAAGAGGTCATCCGCCTCGCCGTCAAGGGAATGCTGCCTCGCAATCGCCTCGCCCGCAAGCAGCTGACCAAGCTCAAGGTGTACGCCGGTCCGGATCATCCGCACGCAGCCCAGCAGCCGCAACCGATGGAGACCCAGCAGTGACCGACGTCGAGCATCCCGAGGACGAGCAGCGCAGCGAGGAACAGGAGACTGCCGCGGAGGTGCCGCAGCCAGCCGCGGACGCGCCGCCAGCCGCCGCGGAGCAGTCAGTCGCAGCCGAGGAACCGGTGGCGGCTGAGGAGCCCGTCGCGGCTGAGGAGCCCGTCGCGGCTGAGGAGCCCGTCGCGGCTGAGGAGCCCGTCGCGGCTGAGGAGCCCGCCGTCGCCGCCGAGGAACCCCCGGCCGTCGCCGCCGGCGCCGAGGAACCCCCGGCCGTCGCCGCCGGCGCCGAGGAACCCCCGCCCGCCCCCGCCGCCGCCGAGGAACCCCCGGCCGCCCCCGCCGCCGCCGAGGAACCCCCGGCCGCCCCCGCCGCCGAGCCTGCGGCCGCAGCCGCCGAGGAAGCCGAGGAAGTCGAGGAAGTCGAAATCACCCCGCGGGTGAAGCCCGAGATTCCCGGCGCGGACCTGATTCCCGACATCGTGCCCGAGGGCGAGGAGTTCCTCGACGCCGAGGCCCAGGCAGCCGCGGAGGCCGAGGCCGAGGCCGCCGCTGCCCGAGAGGAGTCCGATGACGATGAGGCCCAGCCGATCGCAAACGCGGCGATCGACCTGGCAGCAGGCGCCCGATACACGGCGACCGGCAAGCGCAAGACGGCTGTCGCTCGTGTGATCCTCAAGCCGGGCAGCGGCACCTACTCGATCAACGGCAAGGAACTCGATACGTTCTTCCCGCGCGAGACGCTGCAGCGGATGATTCGCCAGCCGCTCGAGACGGTCGGCTACGAGTCGCGGATGGACGTCGTCGCGAGGATGCACGGCGGCGGTGTCTCGGCCCAGGCCGGAGCCCTGCGCCACGGCATTTCCCGTGCGCTGCTCGTCGCTGACCCCCACCTGCGTGGAGAGCTCAAGCGCCGCGGTTTCCTGACACGCGATCCGCGCGTGAAAGAGCGCAAGAAGGCCGGCCTGAAGAAGGCCCGTAAGCGGCCGCAGTTCTCGAAGCGCTAGGGCAATCGCCCGGAGGGCGATTGCCTTGGGAGAATCGCGATGAGCCGCGTGAGCAGGATGAGACGCCGTCGGGCGATTTTCCCCCGCAGGCGTAAGGGTGTGAGCTGATGCCTCGCCAGCTTTTCGGCACGGACGGTGTCCGTGGGCGCGCAGGGGAGTTCCTGACGGCCGAGTTGGCGCTCGGACTCGCGCGGGCCGCGGTCGCGCACGCCAAGCAGGAGCGCCCGCAGGTGCTGATCGTGAGGGACACGCGGGAGTCCGGCGAGATGCTCGAATCTGCGATCGCCGCAGGAGTCACCGCCGCGGGCGGAGACGCGTTGCTGGCCGGCGTGCTTCCGACACCGGCGGCGCCCCTGCTGGTTCGTCGCCACGGACTGCACCTCGCAGCCGTGATCTCGGCGTCTCACAATCCCTACGACGACAACGGGATCAAACTGTTCGCCGGCGACGGGTTCAAGCTCGACGATGATGATGAGCGCGCGATCGAGGCGGAGCTCGAGCGCCCGCTCGAGTCGCCGGAGCGGATCGGTCGCGTACGGAGGCTGCACGGAGCACTGGAGGACTACCTGCGGGAGCTCGAGGTCCGCTTCGGCGAACTGGACCTGCGCGGCCGCCGGGTCCTGCTCGATTGCGCCAACGGGGCCACGTATCGCGCCGCGCCTGAGATCTTCCGGCGGCTCGGCGCGGGGGTCGAAGTGCTCGCCGACCAGCCCGACGGCCGCAACATCAACGACGGCTGTGGCTCTACCCACCTCGAGCGAGTCACGGAGGAGGTGGCACGGGGCGCCCACGATCTGGCGTTCGCGTTCGACGGCGATGGCGACCGAGTGCTGGCCGTCGATCGCACCGGGGCGGTTGTCGACGGGGACGAGCTTGTCGCGCTGGCCGCAATCCACCTGCGTCAACGCGGCAGCCTGGCCGGAGACGGAGTGGCGGTTACGGTGATGACCAACTATGGGTTCCACATGGCGATGGCCGCACACGGGGTTCAGGTCGCGACCACCGCGGTCGGGGACCGCTATGTGCTCGACGAGCTGCGAAAGCGCGGCTGGACACTCGGCGGTGAGCAATCCGGTCACATCATCGACCTCGGCTTCGGGCCCTCCGGCGACGGGATCGCGAGTGCGCTGCTGACGCTCGAGGCGCTGGGAAGCCGCGATCTTGCAGATCGCGATGCGATGTACAAGCTCCCGCAGCGCCTGCACAACATCCGAGCCGCCGATCGCGCGTCGCTCCAGGCCGCGATCGAAGATACGGCCGTCAAGACCGCCGTCGACGCCGAACACGAGGCGCTTGCGGGCCGCGGTCGGGTCCTCGTGCGCGCCTCGGGGACCGAACCTCTGATCCGCGTGATGGTCGAGGCACCGAGCGATCAGGAAACCACCGACGTGTGCGAGCGCCTGACGGCGATCGTCGAGCGGGCATTGATGGCGTAGGCCCGCGCTACCATGAGAAGCTCGTTCTGCGGCCGGAATGCTGCTGGACGCGAGTCGCCGATGCGGCTCGACCACGGTTCACCGATTCCAGGAGCACCAAGGGCATGTGCGGCATCGTCGGCTACGTCGGACCCAGAGCAGCCCGCCCGCTGCTGCTGGCGGGACTCGAGAAGCTCGAATACCGGGGCTACGACAGCGCCGGCATCTCCGTGCTCGACGGCGGTCGGATCGATGCGGTTCGCGCGGTCGGCAACCTCAGCGCGCTGCGCACCGCGATCGACGCCAGGGTCGCGCTCAATGGCTCCGGCAACGGAAGCGTCGCAGTCGCGCCGGATCAGCAACCCGGCACGGGCATCGGGCACACGCGCTGGGCGACGCACGGGCGGGTCACGGAGGAGAATGCCCATCCGCACTTTGACACGACCGATCGCGTCCACGTCGTCGTCAACGGGATCGTCGAGAACTATGTCGCGCTGAAGCGCCGCCTGATCGACATGGGCGCGGACTTCACGTCCGAGACCGACGCCGAGGTGATCGCTCATCTGATCTCCCATCACCTCGCGCACGGCAGTCTGGTCGAGGCCGTGCGCGCCGCCTACGCCGAGCTGCGCGGCCACTACGCGTTCGTCGCGATGTGCGCCGACGAGCCCGGTCTGCTCGTGGGTGCCCGCAAGGAATGCCCACTGATCATCGGCCGCGGCGACGGCGAGCAGTTCATCGGCTCGGCGATCCCCGCGTTCCTGCGCGAGACACACCGCGTCCAGTACATCCACGACGACGAGATCGTCGTGCTCACGCCCGACGGGGTCGAGTTTCAGACCGCCGAGGGCGAAGCGCTGCAGAGGGACATTACGGAGATCGACTGGGACGCCGAAACCGCTGAGAAGCAAGGCTTTGAGACGTTCATGCTCAAGGAGATCTACGAGCAGGCGGACGCGCTTGCCGAGACGATCGGCGAGCGAGCGGCCCGGGGCGTGGGGATCGATCTCGGCGACATGGGCGCGATCACCGACGATGTGCTGCGAAGCACTCGCCGGATCGTGGTTGTCGCCTGTGGGACCTCCTATCACGCGGGCCTGCTCGGCCGCTACGCGATCGAGGAGTGGGCGCGGTTGCCCGTCGAGGTCGACATCGCCTCGGAGTTCCGCTACCGCCAGCCGCTCGTCGGCTCGGGCGACCTCGTCATCGGGATCTCGCAGTCCGGTGAGACGGCCGACACACTGGCGGCGATGCGGATCGCGCGCGACTGCGGCGCGAGGGTGCTCGCCGTCACCAACCTCATGGGGTCCCAGGCGACGCGCGATGCCGATGGCGTGCTGTACACGCGCGCCGGACTCGAGATCGGCGTCGCCGCGACGAAGACATTTCTTGCGCAGGCCGTGGCCATGTACCTGCTGGCGCTGCGGCTCGCGGAGCTGCGCGGGACGATGGACCGCCGTCAGCTCCGGGCCACGATCTCAGACGTCAAGCATCTGCCCACGTTGATCGCGGAGCTGCTGTCAGACGGCATGCCGGAGGTGCAGAGGATCGCGGCCGACAAGTACCGCGCCGATTTCTTCATGTACATCGGCAGGCATGTCGGGCTCCCGGCGGCGCTCGAGGGTGCGCTCAAGCTGAAGGAGATCTCCTACATCGCCACCGACGCTTACGCGGCCGGCGAGATGAAGCACGGACCGATCGCGCTGCTGGATGAAAGCACGCCTGTGGTCGCGGTCGCGACCGATTCCCCCGTGCTCGAGAAGGTGATCTCAAACATTCAGGAGGTGCGGGCGCGCGGAGCGCAAGTGATCGTCGTCGCGACCGAGGGCGATGAGCAGATCCGTCACCACGCCGACGAAGTGATCTGGGTCCCCCGCACCGATTGGATGCTCGCGCCGCTGCTCGCCGTGGTCCCACTTCAGCTGCTCGCCTACCACATCGCCCGCCTGCGCGGCTTGAATGTGGACCAGCCGCGCAACCTGGCGAAGACCGTGACGGTGGAGTGAGCCTCCCGGACTGGCTGGAGCCGCTGCCGGACGCCGCCGAGCAACGCTCGCTCGACGAATGGGCGATCGGACAGCTCGGGATCCCGGGCGTCGAACTGATGGAGCGAGCCGGACGCGGGCTTGCCGACCTCGTCGCGGAAATGGTCCGCGCGGGCCAGATCGCGGTTGTCTGCGGCAAGGGCAACAACGGCGGCGACGGCTTTGTCGCAGCCAGGCTCCTGCGCGAGCGCGGACGCGAGGTGCGGGTGCTGACGCTCGCCCCCGTGACGGAACTCAGCGGCGACGCTCGCACGAACGCGGACCGTTTGCCCGGACCCGCGCCGGATCCGTTCGAGCCGGCGGCGCTGGAGGGCGCTGCGGGGATCGTCGATGCGATCCTCGGCACGGGCTTCGCGGGTGAGCCCCGCGAGCCGACGCTCAGCGCGATCGAGGCGATCAACGCCCACGCCGAGCGTGCGGTCGTGATCGCCTGCGACGTCCCGAGCGGCGTCAACGCATCGACGGGGGAGGTTGACTCGGTCGCGGTCAGGGCACGGGCAACCGCGACGTTCCACGCCGCCAAGCCGGGACTGTGGATCGCCCCCGGGAAGGCTCACGCCGGCGCGGTGCGGGCGATCGAGATCGGCATTCCGGCTGGTGGCCCTGCCGATCCGAAGATCGGCCTGATCTCTGAGCGGGTGAGCGACGCGGTTCCGCGGCGCGGGAGCGAGTCGACGAAGTTCGCGGCCGGCAGCGTGCTCGTGTGCGGCGGCTCGATCGGCTTGACCGGCGCACCATGCATGGCGTCGGAAGCGGCGATGCGGGCAGGCGCCGGGTATGTAACGGCCTGCGTGCCGTCCTCGCTGAACGCGATCTTCGAGACGCGATTGCTCGAGGTGATGACGGTGCCGCTGCCCGACGCAGGCGGAGCGTTCGATTCCAGCGGTGCCGAGCAGGCGCTCCAGCGCAGTATGCGCGTTCAATCACTGGTGCTGGGCCCGGGCCTCGGGCGCGAGCACGAGGCAGTCTTGTTTGCGCACCGCCTCGCGGCGGCCGCGAAGGTTCCGCTGCTGCTCGACGCCGACGGCCTCAGCGCGTATGCCGGACAGCTCGAGGCGCTGGCCGAACGCGATGCGCCGACGGTGCTCACGCCACACGCGGGCGAACTCGCCCGGCTGCTCAGCCTGGACGGCGGCGCCGTCCAGTCACACCGGCTGCGCAGCGCGCGCGCCGCGGCCGCCGAGGCGAACGCGATCGTCGTGCTCAAGGGCGACGACACAATCGTAGCGGAGCCGGGCGGGCGCGTCGGAATCAGCCGCGGTGGCGCCCCGGCGCTGGCGACTGCCGGGACCGGCGACGTCCTCTCCGGCGTGATCGGCGCCTATCTCGCGAAGTCGATGGACCCGTTTCACGCAGCATGCGCCGGCGTGTTCGTGCACGTCGTCGCCGGCCGCCTGGCGGCGCGCGGGGTCGGCCCGGAGGGGGTGATCGCGCGGGACGTGATCGAGCTGCTGCCACGAGCGCTGGCACCGCTCACAGGCGCCGGCGAGGAGCCACGCGACCGGTAAGCGGTGAAGGCATTACGCTGAGCGCCATCGCGACCGTCGCCGAGATCATGCACACCGACGTCGTCTCCGCGCAGTAAGGACCAGAGGGGTCTTCAGCTGCCATGCCGCTGCGCGCGATCGCCCGCGTCAACCTCGCGGCGGTTGAGCGCAACGTCGTCCGGCTGAGGCGGCTGGCGCGCGGCAGCGAACTCGGCGCCGTCGTCAAGGCTGACGCCTACGGCCACGGTGCGGTCCCGGTTGCACGCGCCGCGCTTGCGGGCGGTGCCAGCTGGCTCGTCGTCGCAACTGCTGATGAGGCTGCGGAGCTGCGTGCCGCAGGGATCGATTCGCGGCTCCTCGTGATCGGCGCGATCAGCGCCGACGAGCTCCCCGTGGCGCTGGCGGCGCGCGCTGATCTCGTGGCGTGGAGCGAGCAGTTCGTCGCGGAGCTCGAGCGTGCGAGTCCGGACGGCCGCGCGGTACGGGTTCACGTCAAGCTCGACACCGGGATGGGCAGGCTGGGAACGCGTGAGGTTGAGGAAGCCGCCGCGATCGCTGCGCGGGTCGCCCGCGCCGAAGGCATGATGGTGCTCGCGGGTGCGATGACGCACTTTGCGACCGCGGACGACGACCCTGAGTTCCTCGCCCAGCAGCTCGCGCGGTTCGTGCCGTTCGCGGAGAACCTGCGCGCGCTCGCGCCCGGCGTGGTCGTCCATGCCGCCAACAGCGCGGCAACGCTCCGCGCGCCGGCCAGCCACTTCGACATGGTCCGCTGCGGGATCGCGATCTACGGCGGCGATCCGATGAACCAGGATCCGTCCCGCTACGAGTTCGAGCCGGTGCTCGAACTGAGCTCGTATGTGGCGGCGGTCAAGCGTGCGCAGATCGGCGACAGCGTCGGCTATGGCCGGCGGTTCGTCGCGCCGCGAGAGACCTGGGTCGGCACGCTGCCGCTCGGATACGGCGACGGCCTGCGCCGGGCGCTCACCAACAACTGCGAGGTGATCGTCGCTGGCGCGCGGTACCCGCTGATCGGAACCGTGAGCATGGACAACATCACGATCGACCTGGGCGCCGAGACCTCGGTGCGGGTCGGCGACGTCGCGACGATCATCGGCCGAAACGGCTCTGAGCGCCAGACGGCCGAGGATCTGGCTCACCGTCTCGAGACGATCAACTACGAGATCCTGTGTGGGATCTCCAAGCGCGTGCCGAGGACCTATCACCGTGATGGAGGGCCGGTGTGAGCGAGCCGCTGACCGCACTGACTTCGATCGTCGAGGACAGTGCGTGGCTCGTTGGCGGAGCGCTGCGCGACAGGCTGCTGGGACGCCCGACTGCCGACTACGACGTGGTCCTCGCCGGCGACCCGCGGCGGCTGGCGCGCACGCTTGCGAGGGTTGCAGGAGGACATCCGTTCTCGCTGTCGGAGGGGTTCGGCGCATGGCGTGTGGTCGCACACGATCGGAGCTGGCAGGTCGATCTGCTTCCGCTTGGCGACCAGTCGATCGAGGCTGACCTGGCGGCCCGCGATCTGACGATCAACGCAATCGCGCAGCCGATTGGTGGCGGAGCGTACGTAGATCCGTTCGGCGGGCTCTCTGATCTGAATGCGCGGCGGATCCGGATGGTGTCTGCGCGGGCGTTTGCCGATGACCCGCTGCGGACGATTCGCGTGGCACGGCTCGCGTGCGAGCTTGAGTTCGAAGTCGAGCCGGACACCGCGGCGGCCGCCCGGGCGAGCACGGCTGCGCTTCAGGGCGTCGCGGTGGAGCGGATTTTCGCGGAGCTCAGGCGGATCGTGATCGCCGACCGGGCTCTCGTCGGGCTGGAGCTGATGGATTCGCTCGGCGCTACCGATATCGTGCTTCCGGAGTTGAGCCGCCTGCGAGGCGTGCAGCAGAGCCCCTACCACCATCTCGACGTGCACGACCACACGCTTGCCGTCCTGGCGCAGGCGATCGAGCTTCAACGCGAGCCAGAGCGGTGGTTCCCTGAACATGCCGCCGCCCTGCGCGAGGTGCTCGCGGAACCCCTTGCCAATGAGCTCAACCGTGGTCAGGCGCTGCGCTTCGGCGCGCTTTTTCACGATGTGGCAAAGCCGCAGACGCGCGACGTGACCCCGGAGGGCCGGGTCACATTCATGGGGCACGACGAGAGCGGCGCCGAGGTCGCGGCGGCTGTGCTGGCGCGCCTTCGCGCGAGTGAGCGGCTGTCTGAGCACGTCGCTGCGCTTGCTCGCTATCACCTCCGGCTCGGGTTCCTCGTGCACGAGATGCCGCTCAGCCGGCGGGCGATCTACCGCTACCTGCGCACGTCCGAGCCAGTTGGAGTCGATGTGACGCTGCTGAGCGTCGCCGACCGCCTCGCTACCCGCGGACGCGGCTCGGAGGAGGCGATCAGACGCCACGTCGAGCTCGCGCACCAGCTCCTCGGCGAAGCGCTCGCGTGGCGCGCCGAGCGCCCGCGGCCGCCAGTCCGCGGCGATCGGCTGGCGAAGGCGATCGGGATCCGGCCGGGCCCTGAGATCGGTCGCCTGCTCGACGATCTCGAGGAGGCGACGTTCGCCGGCGAGATCCGAACGCCCGAGGAAGCAATCGAGCGGGCGCGCGAGCTCCTCGGTTCTTGATTGGTCGCTGCGCGACCGCGATAGGCTCCCGGGCGTGCGCGACCCCGACTGCCTTTTCTGCAAGATCATCGCCGGCGAGCTGCCCGGACAGATCGTCGACCAGGACGAACGCACGCTGTCGTTCATGGACATCAACCCAGCCACCCGTGGGCACGCGCTGGTGGTCCCCCGCCGCCACGCTCGAGACTTGCTCGAGATCGGTCCCGAGGACCTGGCGGCCACCGCGCTCGCCGCCCAGCGGCTCGCACACAGGGTTCACGAGCGCCTCGGCGCTGACGGCGTGAACCTGCTCAACTCCCGCGGTAGCGCGGCCTGGCAGACCGTGTACCACTTCCACATTCACGTGATCCCTCGCTACTCAGGGGATCCGCTGAAGCTGCCCTGGACGCCCGCTCCCGGGGACATCGAGGAGATTGCGGCGGTCGCTGAACAGCTCCGGTGAGCCGGCTCCGCCCGAGCCGGTCAGTTGCGCAAAAAACATGCTTTCAGTGCACCACTAGTCGGCAAAGGTCCGGGCCTGGTACTTTTCCCGCGTTCGATCGGCCCATCGGGCCCGATACCTACGAGAGCGAGCAGCACCGAAGGGGAGTACATGGCTACGGGTAGTGTCAAGTGGTTCAGCGACGACAAGGGATTCGGCTTCATCACGCCAGATGACGGCGGCCGAGATCTGTTCGTCCATTTCAGCGGCATCAACGGCGACGGATACCGATCGCTGGCCGAGGGCGCGAAGGTCTCATATGAGGAGGAAGCCGGGCCGAAGGGCCCCAAGGCGGTCAACGTCATCAAGATTTAGCCGGCCGAGCCGCCGCGACGTGCCACGGCGTCGCGCATGTTTGCAAGCAACCTTGCGCAACTGCTGCCGGGCGTTCGTGTTCAATGGTGCACATGAAACGTTCTCTATTGGCTGGCACGGCCGCCGCCGGTCTTCTCGGGGTGCTTGTGCCGGCGTCCGCTACAGCGAAGGTCATCGAACTCGGCACGACCTCGTCGGAGCTCATCGCGCCGACCTGTCCCCCTGCGCCTGCGGCCTGCAACATCGTCCTCACGCAGGTGACAGCCCTCGAGACGATCCGCGACAGCAAGGCGTACCCGACGAAGGCGACGAAGGCCGGTCAGATCGTCGCGTTCACTCTCGGGCTCTCAAGCCTCGATCCTGACCGTAAGAAGGCCAAGGCCGACCTCAAGTTCCTCGACGCCCACCACGGCGGCGTGCCGCAGGCCGCGATCACTGTCCTGCGGCCAGTCGGCAAGGCCTCACAGCACCGCTGGCAGGTCACCGGCGAGAGCAGCCCGACCGTGCATCTGATCCCGTACCTCGGGCAGGTCGTGCAGTTCCCGCTTGCGAAGCCGTTGCCGGTCCAGCCAGGTGACGCGGTCGCGCTGACGATCCCGACGTGGGCGCCGGTGCTGACGATCAACCAGACCACGACGGCGTTCGCCTACCGGCAGAGCCGCGCTACAAACTGCGCGATCCCGGCCGACACCCAGCAGTCGCAGCTCCTGATCGGCGCGACGGCGACCTACGGCTGCGACTACCCAGGCACGAAGGTCGAGTACACGGCGACCGAGATCACCAATCCGGTCCAGACGAAAAACTACGTCCACGCCCCTGACCGCCCGACCGGCTGATCCGGACGACCGGCGTCTTCGTTCGAAGCGTTCTGCGTCCTGCGGGTGGAGAGCGGCGCCAGACGCGCCCGCCTGCGACCGCGCGTTGACGCTGCTGCACTAGCAGGCGACGCGTTGACGCTGCTGCACTAGCAGGCGCCGGGGTTCTGCTGGCAGAACGCGGACCCGAGACCGGCTCCGCCGCTGTTGGACGCGCCCCCGCCCGTCGTGCCGGTCCCGCCGGTCCCGCCGGTCCCGCCGGTCCCGCCGGTCGCGCCGGTCGCGCCGGTCCCGCCGGAGCCGGCATTGGTGCCCGTCCCGGCGCCGCCGGAGCTCGAGCCGCCGGAGTTCGAGGAGCCTCCAGACGTCCCGGAGCTGCCGCCGGCCGTCCCTGCCGAGCTTCCGACGGTGGATGTCCCGCCGCCGGCGCTGCTGGCCGGGGTTGACGACGTGCTTGAGGTGGTGGTGCTCGACACGGCTGAGACATTGGCGGACGCGCCCGTCGGCACCGTCAGCTGCGGTGCGCCGGCGGTGTCGGTGGTGGCGGAGCCGCCACCGCCGCAGGCGGCAACGCCGACCGACAGCATGATGCCGGCCAACAGAGCGGCGATCAGACGCGAGCTACCAGCCATGGCGGTGCTCCTCAGGAGCCGAGCGGGTCCATCCGCCTGCCGCAGTTTGGGCAGTCGTTGAGGTCCTTCTGGGTGAGCTGATCGCACCAATTGCAAAATCGAAGGTTCTCCACTGCCCACGGAAGCTCTGAAGGGGTCGGAGCGAGCGGCAGCAGTTGTGCCACGACTTCAAGCGGTTCACCGGTTTCGCGGTCAACGTACTCAACGCCGGGTTCGGCCTCGATCACGACTTCCCTTCCGGTCGAGGGCGTCCGCATCCGGTACTTCTGGCGCATCCTCATCGTGGGCCATGCTAGCAGCGGCCCCGGATGCCAGGACGGGCCGCGGCGGCCACCGCCTGGAAGAGCCCTGTCGCGCCGCCTCCACGCCGTGCGCTTGGATAGAGTGCCGCCCGCACCGTATGGCCAGCCCCGTCCGTATTCCAAGGCAGTTCGCCGCGCTCGTCCCGGGCGCGCTGCTGCTGGTTGCGCTCGGCGGTTGCTCAGTCAAGCATCCCACTCCGAACCTGGTGACGGGCAAGCAGATGTTCGTCCAGAAATGTGGCTCCTGCCATACCCTCAGCCACGCGAACACAAAGGGCACCGTCGGCCCGAACCTCGACGACGCATTCCGCCAGGACCGAGCCGACAACCTCCGCACCTCCGATATCCGCGGTCTGGTCGACTACTGGATCCAGTACCCGAACGTGCAGGGCGTGATGCCGGCGAAGCTGGTCAAAGGCCAGGCGGCGCAGGACGTCGCCGGGTACGTTGCGGCTGTGGCCGCGAAGCCCGGCCAGGACACGGGCGCGCTTGGCTCGGCCGTCCAGCAGGTCCAGCAGACGGTCGTCAAGGAGCAGAACGGCGCGCTGCAGATCGACGCTGACCCAACCGGGCAGCTGAAGTTCACGGCCTCGGGCGCGACGGCGACCGCGGGACAGGTGACGGTCAAGATGAAGAACGCATCCAGCGTGCCGCACGACATTGGCATCAAGGGCGCCGGGCTCAATAAGGTCGGGCCTGTCGTCACCAACGGAGGTATCTCGACGGTGTCGGTGACGCTCAAGCCCGGTACCTACACATTCTTCTGCTCAGTCGACGGCCATGAGGCGGCCGGCATGAAGGGCACGCTGATCGTCAAGTAGTACCGGCGCGGGCGCGGACGCGCTCGAGCAACTCGTCGCCGCGGCCGGCGGCCACCGCGCGCGCCGCCCGGCGCTCGTCCAGCTCGATCCCCTCGGCCGCGGCGGAGTCGAGCAGCCGCTGGCGCTCGTCTGCTTCACGCGCGACCTTCAGGAACAGCCAGCAGAACAGCCCGATCGTAAGCAGGCTCTCCTCGACCATCATCAGTCCCGCAGCGGCGACTTGGTCCGCGATCGGGCTGATGTGCCAGTGTGCGTCTCCGGTCCGGTAGTACGGGTAGAAAACCGTGCCCGAGAAGATCATCGCGTTGGCCAGCACCGTCCCGATCAGGCGCACCGCGATGATGTACACGAGCCGGGCGCCGTTGCCAAACCACTGCGGCTTCGGCAGCGGGCCGAGCAGCCCCATCCAGACCGCAATCCCGAACCCGAGGAAGGTGGCGTGCTCGAGCGCGTGGATCGCGTCATGGCGCAGCGCCGCCTGATACAGGGCCGGCAGGTGCCAGACATAGAAGTTGATCGCCCAGGCCGTGACCGCGACCACCGGGTGGGTGAATACCCGCAGCCATCCGATCGCGCGGTTGCGCAGCAGCGGCGCCAGCAGCGGCCCCGTGAAGCCGAGCACGAGCAGCAACGCCGCCAGGTCTCCGATCAGCAGATGTTCGGCCATATGCGCCGCCAGCAACTCATCGGCGAGCTTGTCGACCGGAGGGCTGAGCGCGACGGCGAGCAGCAGCAGGCCGGCCGCGTAGCAAGCCTGGCGCCAGCCCGGGACGCGCCGCCCGTCGGCCGCCAGGGTGTGTGCCCGCGCGCGGTAGGGCAGCCAGAACAGCAGGACGGAGAGGGGAGCGACGATGCTGCCGACGGGACCGACGGCGGCTAGCGGAAGCGGGAACGGCGTCACGGAGGTCTTAATGGTGACGGGTCGGGGGTGAGGGCGGGCGTCGGGTGGCCGTGTGCACGGTCTTCGCCGAAATTTCGGGCAACGAGGATTGGGTGTGCAGAGGGCCGTCCTCACAGCCGGGACTGAATCGCCCCACCGCCGCATAGAGCTGGCGCACAAGCCGCGGCTCGCGGGGCCGGATTGTCAAGACATGAGCACTATCCATGCTGCGGAGACCAGCCAACGCGCAGTTTCCATCGAATAGCGATAGGAAGTGCGTTCAGCCGGCACTCCTCCAGCCGCTGATCTCGAGCCAGGCTCACGTCTTGTCAGCGTTCGATAGCGCCGGAACGTTGCACGACAGCCGTATCGCGGACGCATGTGACGTTTTTGTGGATCCCGAGGTCGCCGCCCCAGGGACCGTAGCCAAACGACACTCTTGCTAAGCCAAGAAGAGGTCCCGCACCAGCCAACCGGCGGCGGGCTCAGACGATTCCCGCCAGCGGGCTACGACAGCGCCCGCACGATCAGGACCACCGCCACGATCGCCGCGACCACGACGACGACCCAGATCAGCACCCGGAAGGCGTCAGCCTCATTCCGGAGCGGGTTGAACGCCACGGGGCTCCCGACGCCGGCCAGTACGTTGCACTAGATCACGTACACGGTCGTGTACACGATGATCCACATGATGTCGACGAAATGCCAGTAGATCCCCGGCACTTCCATCCCGCGGTGCTCCTCAGGCGAGTAGTGCCCGCGGAAGGCGCGAATCGTGACCATCAGCAGCAGGCACAGGCCGATGAAGACGTGGGCGCCGTGCAGGCCGGTGAGCGAGTAGAACACGGTCCCCTGGGCGGAATCGTGTCCGGCGAAGCCGATGTGGATGTACTCGTTGATCTGGACGATCAGGAACGTCAGGCCGAGCACGAAGGTTGTCAGCATCCCGGCCTTCAGGCCGAAGCGATTGCCGGTCTTGACCGAGTGCAGCGCCCAGTGGATCGTCAGCGACGAGGACAGCAGGATCGCAGTGTTGATGCCGGCGACCGCCTCGGGCAGGGTCGTCCCGGCAGCAGGCCAGGGGTTGTGGTTGACGACGCGGATGAAGAAGTAGGCGGTGAAGAACGCGCCGAAGATCATCACCTCGGAGATGATGAAAAGCAGCATCCCGAGGGTCGCGGGCTCGACCCGCGAGGAACGGTGAGCGGGGGGCGGTCCGTGGTGCTCGGCGTGAGCGATCGAGGCGGCTTCCACTGTGGCTTCTCCTAGGCGGCGGTGGCGACGTCGTCGTGGACCACGTGCTCGATGGGCTTTCCGGTGCTGCGGCGCACACGCTCGATCAGGTCGGCGCGCAGCCAGCCGGATTTCGTCTCCGGGAAGGTGGAGACGACGATGTCGTCGACGCGGAAGTACTGCAGCGAATTCATGATCGCCGTGAACGGGTCGGGGTCACCGATCATCCCGGCGGCGTACAGGCCGCGCACGTGCAGGCGGTCAAGCACGAGTTTCAATCGCGTGCGGGCGCGCCGGGCGGACTGGCCGTCGCCGCCCTCCTGGGGCACGACGAGGATGAACAGCTGGCGTCGCTCCTCGTCACCGTACTTCTCCGCCCGGCGTCGGAGCGCTTCGAGCAGCTCGTCGCCCGAGGCGGTGCGGTTGGCCACCGCAAGGGTGACATGGAAAAGGTGCTCTCCGGCATCTTCGTCGTAGACGACATGGGTCACCGGAAGCCGCGTTGCCTCGTGCACGCGCTCGATGAGGTCACGGCGGAGCCACCCCGAACGGGTCTCCGGATAGGTGGAGATGACGATCTCCTCGGGCCGGTACTCGTGGACGCCGTCGAGCGTCGCGATATACGGATCGGGATCGGCGACTTCGCCGATCGCCCGCACGCCCATGTCGCGAAACACCTCGAGCGCCAGGTCCAACCGGACCTGCGCCGCGTCGAAGACCGAGTCGTCGTAGACGACGAGTCCAGCGCGCGGTCGGTTCTGGGGGACGCAGAGAACAAAGCGGACGTCCTCTGCCGCCCGTTCGCGGACGGCGTCGAGCAGGTTGCCGGCGCCGAGAGTCTCGTTGGCGATGACCAGCACGGTCCGGGTGGCTGGATCTGGCGCCCTCACTCGTGGCTCCCCTGGCTCGGCGGCGTGCTCAGGGCCCCAGGGCCTGCGGTTCCGGCAGCGACCGTCTTGGCGGCCTCAGCGGGCGACTTGAAGATCCCGTGGACCGCGCCGGGGACGCCGTACTCGTACGGGCCGCCGACGACGGTCGGAACCGCATCGAAGTTGAAGATCGGCGGGGGAGAGGAGACCTGCCACTCGAGCGTGAGGCCGCGCCACGGATTCGCCGCGGCCCGGGGCCCGCCGCGCCAGCTGGCGATGACGTTGTAGATGAAGATCAGCGTGCTGAGGCCGAGCGCGAAGCTCGCCAGCGAGATGATCAGGTTCCACGAGGCGAACTGCTGCGAGTAGTCGGCGACGCGGCGAGGCATGCCCTGGATTCCGATCAGGTGCATCGGGGCAAAGGTCAGGTTGAAGAAGATGAACGTCGTCCAAAAGTGCCATTTGCCGAGGCGATCGTCGAACATCCGCCCGGTCATCTTCGGGAACCAGTAGTAGACGCCCGCGAAGATCGTGAACAGGCTGCCGCCGAACAGCACGTAGTGGATGTGGGCGACGATGAAGTAGGTCTGCGAGACGTGGATGTCGAACGGGATCATCGCCAGCATCACGCCGCTGATCCCGCCGAGCGTGAACATCGTCAAGAAACCGAGCGCGAACAGCATCGGCGTGTCGAGGTGCAGCACGCCGCGCCACAGCGTCGCCAGCCACGAGAAGATCTTGATGCCCGTCGGGATCGCGATGATCGCGGTCGTGATCATCATCGGGATCCGGATCCAGGGCTGCATGCCCGACACGAACATGTGGTGCGCCCAGACCGTGAAGCCGAGCACGACGATCGCCAGCAGCGAGAACGCCATCATCCGGTAGCCGAAGATCGGCTTGCGTGATTTGACCGCAAGGATCTCGGAGATGATCCCGAACCCGGGCAACATCATGATGTAGACGGCCGGGTGCGAGTAGAACCAGAAGACGTGCTGGTACATGATCACGTTGCCGTTCTTGCCCGCACCCACGAACGCGTCGAAGAAGTGGAATCCGAGCGCCCGGTCGAGCAGCACGAAGAACTGCGAGGCGGCGATGAATGGTGTCGCGATCACGACGAGCAGTGAGGTCGAGAAGTTCGCCCACACCAGCAGCGGCATCCGGAAGAAGCTCATTCCGGGCGCACGCATCGTGATGATCGTCACAAGGAAGTTGAGCGCGGTTGCGATCGAGGACGCCCCCGCGAACTGCACTGCCACCGTGAAGAACAGCTGCCCCAGCGGCATCGTCGTCGACAGCGGCGCATAGGCCGTCCAGCCTGCGGCGAACGAGCCGCCGGGCGCGAGCAGGCTCATCAGCATCATGATCCCGGCCATCGGCAGCATCCAGTAAGAGAGCGCGTTCAGCCGCGGGAACGCCATGTCCGGCGCGCCGATCATCAGCGGCAGCACGAAGTTCGCGAGGCCCGCGAACACCGGGATCACGAACAGGAAGATCAGCAGCGTCGCGTGCATCGAGAACAGCCCGTTGAACTCCTCGGGCGTGACGAACTGCATCCCCGGCTGCGCGAGCTCGGCGCGCATCAGCATCGCCAGCAGCCCGCCGACCATCAGGAAGAAGAACGAGGTGACGGTGTACTGGATCCCGATCACCTTGTGGTCGGTGTTGACCCGGAAGTAATCGCGCCAGTTGCGAGCGCCGTGGTCCGAGTGATCCTCGGGGCGGGTCCGCCTGCCGGCGGCCCAGTAGAACCAGTAGTCGAACGCTCCCAGGCCGACGAAGAAGAACAGCGGCACCGCGATCAGGGCGACGATCGTGATCGCGCTGCCGTCGATCACCGGGTGTTCGTGCATCAACGAGCGGACGAGGACCGTCAGGCCGAACGCGAAGCCGAAGCCGAGGACATCGAACAGCGCGGCGCGGTACCAGCCGGGCGCGCGAAGCTTTGCGGGCAGTGGCATCAGCGGTTCTCCTTGCATCCGAACACGATCTTCAGGCTACCCCTCACTTGGTCACGCTTGCAATGAAATCGACCAGTTGCTGGATCTGCGCCGGGGTCAACGACTTCGCGAAGGTCTGGGGCATGATGTTCGGCTGGAAGCCGGGGGAGATGAAGGCGTTCGGCTTGACGATCGATTCCTCGATGAACTGCTTGAGCGGCAGCCCGCGTGTCTTCGCGTTCGGAACGACTTTCGTTCCCAGATCGGGGCCGACCGTGCCGGTCGCGCCGGCGGCGGCCAGCGTGTGACAGCCGCTGCAGCCCGCTGCGCCGGTGAAGACTGCCTTGCCGGCCGTGGCCGACGCGCTGAGCGGCGCGGTCGGGGCGGACGGGCCTGTTGACGTCGTCGAGGTCGAGGGTGCGGACGCTCCCGCGCCCGGCACGCCCGGCTGGGCCGCGTTGGAAGGCGGCGTGCCGATCGGTGGCGGCGCATTCGCCGGTTGCGCTTGCAGCCAGGTCTGGAACGCCTGCGGGCTGACGACGCGCACCGGAGCCCGCATCAGCGCGTGGCCCGCGCCGCACAGCTCCGTGCACTCGGCCGGATACGAGCCCAGCCGCGTCGGCGTGACGCGAACGGTCGTCGTGATCCCAGGCACCGCATCGAGCTTGACCGAGAAGTCGGGCACGAAGAAGCTGTGGATTACATCGAGCGAGCGCAGCTTGAACACAACCGGCTGGCCCTTCGCGAGGTACAACTGCGACGAGACGACGGTCTTGCCGCCGGCCTCCGGGTAGGAGAACTCGAACGCGAACTGCCGTTCGGTCACGTTGACGGTGATCTCGTTCTTCTTGCTGTTCTCGTTCGAGCGCAGCACCGTGTACGCGTACGTGCACAGTCCGACGATCAGGATCGCCGGCACGGCCGTCCACACGACCTCCAGCCGCGTATTGCCGTGGATCGGCGGCCCGTCCTTGTTCTCCTCGCCCGGGCGCATGCGGAATTTCCACACCGAGTACATGACCACCGTCAGAACCAACACGCCGACCGGCACCGACACGATCAGCAGGACGTCATAGAGCGTCCGCACGTTTCCGGCCTGCTTGGCCGCGTTGGCCGGGAACCACGGGATCACGAGCGCGACCGGAACACCGATCACGACGGCGATCGCGCCGATCACGAGCATCTGTATCAGCGGCCGATTACGCACCGCGGTCTCCAGACCCTGATTTTGAAAGCACCGAGCCCTCGAGCATCACTCGTCGGCATCCTATGCGTTCTGCGCGACGAACGGCTTCGTTGCGGCCCTGCTCCCAGCCGCATGCGGGCGTCGCTTGACTATGATTGAGTCAATCGTTGCAAACTACCTGGAGGCGCCATGCAAGTGCGCGAGGGGATGTCCGATGTCGTTCTCAGTGTCGGCCCTGGACACACGCTGCGGGAAGCGGCGGCGTCGATGTGCCGCCGCAGCGTAGGTGCCGCGGTCGTGCTCGATCCAGATGCTCCGGGTCCCGGCGTGATCACTGAGCGCGACGTCCTGCGCTCACTCGGCAACGGCGAGGATCCCGACACCGAGCTCGTTGCTGATCACCTCACGTCGAAGTTGACGTTCGCCTCACCGGACTGGTCGCTGGAGGAGGCCGCGGCGGCGATGGTTCGCGGGCGCTTCCGTCACCTCATCGTGGTCGACGGAGGCGAGCTGGTTGGGATCCTGTCGATGCGGGACATCGTCCGCTGCTGGACCGGCGACGGCGCCAGCTGTGAAGTTCCCGCAGCGGCGGGCGCATAGCCTCGCGCTGGCACGGGTGAAAGGACAGCGGCGCGTGCCCGCGAGGCTGTGGCTGGACGGGATCATCGTTGGCGCCGGGCTCGCCGCGATTGGGGCCGCGCTCGTATTCGGACCCGTGCTTGCGGCCAGCAGCGGCAAGCCGGTCACGGTCGCGACCGAGCTGGCGTATCCGATCGGCGATCTGCTGCTCGCTGCGCTGATCCTCGGCGTGCTCGCGATGCGCGGCTGGCGGCTTGACCGCAGCTGGGCGCTCCTGACCGGTGGATTCCTCTCGCTCGCGATGGCCGACTGCATCTACGCGGTGAAGGTCGCCGGCGGCTCGACGAACACGACCAGCGTCGCGAACCTGTTCTTCATGGTGGGCGTGACGCTGCTCGCGGGCGGTGCGTGGCAGGTCAAGCGCGTAGAGCCGGATCGGCAGCGCACGAGGTGGCTGGTGCTCCTGCTCCCGGCCGGCTTCACGCTTGGTGCGCTCGGCCTGCTCGTCTATGACCACTTCATCCGGCTTGACCCGCTCGCTCTCAGTCTTGCGATTGTGACGTTGCTGGCGGCGATCCTGCGAATGGCACTGGCGTTCCGGGATCTCAGCAGCTTCGCTGAAGTGCGCCGCGAGGCGGCCACGGATGACCTCACCTCGCTCCCGAACCGCCGGACGTTCATCGAGCGCACCAAGAACGCAATCACCGCCTCCGCGATCACCGACGGGCGGCTGTCCGTACTGATGCTCGACCTGGACAAGTTCAAGGACCTCAACGAGACGCTCGGTCACGAAGCCGGCGATGCGTTGCTTCAGCGAGTCGGTCCACGCCTGGTCCGTGTGTTGCGCTCGACGGACATTATCGCGCGGCTGGGCGGCGATGAGTTCGGGATCCTGCTCGATCAGCAGGATCGCGACGAGGGCGCGGACCGCGTCGCCCAAAAGCTGCTGCGGGCGCTGAGCGAGCCTTGCCCGGTCCAGGGCCTGCGCCTTCGCCTGACCGCAAGCATCGGCATCGCCTCATTCCCCGAGCACGCCGGCGATGCGGCGGAGCTGATGCGGCGCGCCGACGTGGCCATGAACCTGGCGAAAGCGGGGCACCGTGGCTATGAGCACTACGCGCCGGATCGCGATACGAACTCCCGCGAGCGTCTGTTGCTCGCCGGGGCGCTTGCCAGCGCCCTCGATCACGACGAGATCGAAGTGCACTTCCAGGCCAAAGCAGCGGCGGAGACGCGCCGAATCGTCGGTGCCGAGGCGCTCGTGCGCTGGCGTCAGCCCTATGGGACGCTCCGGCTGCCGGGCGAGTTTCTCCCGGCGGCCGAACAGGCCGGCCTATCCCGCGCGCTGACGCGGCTGGTCCTGGGAATCGCGCTCGATCAGTTGCGTGACTGGCGCGCGCATGGGCGCGATCTAGACGTCGCGGTCAACACCACCGTGGCCGACCTGCTCGATGACGACTTCCCGGCGGAGGTCGCACTTGCGTTGCAGCAGCGCGGACTGCCGCCCGACTCGCTCGTGCTCGAGATCAAGGAGAGCTCGGTGCTCTCGGACCCGGTCCGGATCGGCGACGTGCTGGGGCGCCTCGGGGAGCTCGGAAACGAGCTGTCGCTGGATCATTTCGGGACCGGCTACTCCTCGCTGTCGCATCTGCGCGCGCTCCCGGTTCGCGAGGTCAAGCTGGACCGCTCGTTCGTCTCGTGGATGTGCATCGACAAGACCGACGCGGCGATCGTGTTCGCGATGATCCAGTTGGCGCACAAGCTCGGGATGAGAGTCGTCGCTGAGGGCGTCGAGGACGCGGAGACCTGGAGGGTGCTGGGCGACCTCGGCTGCGAGCTGATCCAGGGCTTCGCCCTGGCACGTCCGGTTCCCGGGGCAGAGTTCGAGTCCCAGCTCGACCGTGGCGGCCGCGAGATCCTCTGAGCCGCCGGGACGCTAGTGGTGCTGTTCGGGCAAGGACCGCACGTCCCGACGCGTGTCCCGGATCCAGCGGATCACGCTCAGCACGAGGATCACGACGCCGACGATCGAGATGAGCCAGCTGATCGTCGTGCCGATCACCGTCAGCGTGAGGCCGACCGCGGTGACCAGCGGAATCAGCGTCGGCCCGGGGAGATGAACCTCCTCGGCAACCGGCGGCGCCTCTTGCGGGATGTCGCTCACGAGTGAACGTAGATCGCGGCGGCCACGAACGTGATCCCGAACATGAACACGCAGATCGCGCCGGCGATCAGCCCGGAGCGAATGTTCTTACGCGCGAGTTTTCGATCCATGGTGCCTTGGCAGCCTACAGCTTTGCGTCCGCCACCATCGCGCCGAACAGCAGCGCGAGATACAGCAGCGAGAACAGGTACAGCCGCAGCGCCGTGCGGCGGTCCGCACGCCTGTAGAGCCACCACGCCCCGCCGAGGAACGCCCACCCGAGCGTCATCGAGGCCGCCAGGTAGATGCCGCCGAACTCCCCGGCACAGAACGGCAACTGCGAGATCGCGTACAGCAGCAGCGTGTAGAGCAGGATCTGGCGGCGCGTCTCACGCTCGCCGCGCACGACGGGCATCATCGGGACCCCGACCTTCGCGTACTCGTCCTTCATCAGCAGGCTGAGCGCCCAGAAGTGCGGCGGGGTCCAGTAGAACACGATCGCGAACAGATAGATCGCGGTCCACGACAGTGACCCGCGCACCGCGGCCCAGCCGACGAGCGGTGGAATCGCGCCCGCGGCGCCTCCGATCACGATGTTCTGCGGTGTGCGGCGCTTGAGCCACATCGTATAGACCCCGACGTAGCCGACGAATCCGCCGAGCGCGAGCGACGCCGCGAGCACGTTGACCGTCAGCGACAGCAGCGCGAACGACAGCGCCGCGAGCACGAGGCCGTACACAAGCGCCGCGCGGGGCGCAACCCGACCGGCGGGGATCGGACGGGAGGCCGTGCGCGTCATCTGCGCGTCGATGTCGCGGTCGTAGTAGTGGTTGACGGCTCCGGCCCCGCCTGCGGAGAGGTAGCCACCCGCACACGTCAGCGCGATCTTCGATACCGATGGGCTCCCGGCGACCTCCATCGTCGTGACGGTCGTCAAGAGCAGCAGCGACTGGACCTTCGGTTTGGTCAGCTCGACGTAGTCCGCCAGGAGCTGGCGCGCGCCAGATGTCGCGGAGGCCAGCCGGACGGCACTAGCACTTGCGCTTGAGGCGCTCAAGCCTTCACACCCTTAGACGCGCGCGTAGCGCTCGCTGCCGCCGGTCTTCTGCGTCACACCTGTCTCCCGCTCGATCTGCCGGCGGATGTCGCGCATCGGCTCAACCGAGCGCACTCGCGGGATCTCGTCGAAGTTGTTGACCGGCGGGGGAGACGAGGTGAACCACTCGAGCGTGTTCCCCTTCCACGGGTCGGGCCCGGCGATCTTGCCGACCTTGAGACTGCGAGCAACGTTGACGACCGTGATCAGGATGCCGATCGCGAGGATGAAGGAGCCGATCGTCGAGATCAAGTTGTAGGTCGACCATCCGAGATTCGGCTGGTAGGTGTAGATCCGGCGTGGCATCCCCGATAGCCCAAGCGCATGCTGGACGAAGAACGTCGTGTTGAAGCCGATGAACATGAACCAGAACGAGATCTTGCCGGCGGTCTCGCTGAGCATCCTGCCGGTGATCTTCGGGAACCAGTAGTAGATCCCGCAGAAGATCGTGAACACGGCGCCGCCGACGAGCGTGTAGTGGAAGTGGGCGACGACGAAGTAGGTGTCGGTGAGCTGCCAATCGACCGGGAAGACCGCGAGGAAGATGCCGGTGATGCCGCCGAGCACGAACAGCGCGATGAACCCGAGCGCGAAATACAACGAGGCCGTCATCTGGATCGAACCACGCCACAGCGTCGCGATCCAGTTGAAGATCTTCACCCCCGTCGGGATGCCGATCAGGAACGAGCTCAGCATGAAGAAGCCGAGCACGACGATCGGTACCGGCGATGCGTACATGTGGTGGGCCCACACGAGCGTCGCCAGGAATGCGATCACGGCGGTCGAGGCCGCGATCGCTTTGTAGCCGAAGATCGGCTTGCGCGAGAACACCGGGATGACCTCGGAGATGATCCCGAACCCCGGCAGGACCATGATGTAGACCTCCGGGTGCCCGAAGAACCAGAACAGGTGCTGCCAGAGGACCGGCGAGCCGTGGGCGGTGGGGTCGAAGAAGTGCGTTCCAAAGTGGCGATCGGTGAGCAGCATCGTCACCGCTGCGGCCACCGGCGGCAGCGCGATGATCAGCAGGATCGCGTAGACCAGGATCGCCCACACGAACAGCGGCAACCGGCCCCAGCTCATCCCCGGAGCCCGCATGTTGACGATCGTCGCGTAAAAGTTGATCGCGCCGATCAGCGAGGAGACGCCGGTGATGTGGATCAGGTAAATCCACGCGTCCTGGCCGCCGCTCGGGGAGAACTGGATGCTCGACAGCGGCGGGTAGCTCCACCAGCCCGCCTCCGGAGGATGGAAGAACAGCGTGAAGTAGAAGACGATCCCACCGAGCAGCAGCAGCCAGTATGAGAGCGCGTTGAGCCGCGGGAACGCCATGTCGCGGGCGCCGATCATCAGGGGCACGAAGTAGTTCCCGAACCCGGCCATGATCGGCACGACGAACAGGAACACCATCGTCGTCCCGTGCAGGGTCAGCAGCTCGTTGTAGTGCTCGGAGGTGATCAGCGTGTTGTTCGGGACGCCGAGCTGCACTCGCATCAGCAGCGCCTCGATGCCGCCAAGACCGAAGAACACGAACGTCGTGACCAGGTAAAGGATCCCGATCTTCTTGTGGTCGGTGGTCGTCAGCCAGTCGACCCAGCGCTTCGTCTGGCGTGGCGCGGTGACCTCGTGGGCGATCGCCTGCGGTACCGGGCGGAGTGCGTAATCGGTGGTGGACATCGGCGCTTTCGGCTCTCCTAGAGATTTCCGGACTGGGTCAGGATCTGGCGAAGCTGTGTGACCTGTTGGTTGGCCGCGGCAATCTTGTCGGCCTGGTCCTTGAGCCACTGCGAGTACGCGGCGGGATCGATCACGTGCACGAGTGCCGTCATCGCGGCATGATTGCGCCCGCACAACTGCGCGCATTGCCCGTGGAAGATGACGGGATGGCCGGGTGTGCTCGCCTTGGGGGCCTTGAACCACGTGTACGTGGTGTAGCCGGGCACGGCGTCAACTTTGCCGCCCAGCGATGGGACCCACCACGAGTGGATCACGTCGGTCGACTGAATCACGAGCACGACGGTCGTGTTCGCCGGCACCACCATCTCCTGGTAGCTGTAGGGCAGGCGCGAGTTGAAGGCGTCGTTGTTGCACTGAGCGCCATACGTGTAGCGCCAGATGTACTGGCGGCCCTGCACGCAGACGATGAGCTTCTTGCCGTTCGGCGGCTTCGGCGGCGTCAGCGATGCCGACAGGAACCCGTTGGCGCTCGAATTCGGCGGGTTGATGATGCTCGGAAGCTTCACAAACGTGACCACGGTCAGCACCACCAGAACCATCGCAGCCGCAACGGTCCAGCCGATCTCGAGCCGCGTATTGCCGTGGATCTGCGCCGCGACGGCGCTTTTCTTGGCGCGGAACTTGTAGACCGAGTAGACCAGCGCGCTCTCGACGATCACGAACACGACCGCAGCGACGTACAGGATGATCTTGTAGAGGCTGGCGATCTGATCGGCGTTCGGCGAGCCGCCCGACTTCGGCGTGATGAAGTTCGCCAGCGCGCTCGGAGCGAGGATCAGCGACGCCGCGAGCGCGAGCGTGAGCCCGGCAAGCAGGCGTCCTGCACGGCGTGGCTGGGCGTCGGGGACGGCGGATCGCAAGGCCGCGGCATTCTATCCAGGGCGGCCCGGTGAGTACCCGTCGGTCCCCATGTGGGCGACTTATACTGGCGTAACTTGCGCGTGTCGAGGGGGATCCGAGCTGCGGCATGGGCCCTCGTCGCGGCGGGGGTCGCTGCGCCTGCCGTGCGCAAACGGGTGGAGCTGCCGCACGCGGCGGTGATCGTCCCGTCGGCGTTGTCCCCGATCGCGCTGTGCGTCGCTCTCCCGCGCAGCCGCACGCGCGATGCGGCCGTCTGCGCGCTGAACATGTGGGGGTACCTGGCGGCATACGAGATGCCCAACGACGACCCCGAGCGGCTTGCCGCGAGGGTGCACGTGCGATATCCGATCGCGATCGATCGAGTGCTCGGGTTTGGGGTGCCGCCGACGCTGAGACTGCAGCGCGCGCTCTCGCGGCCCGGGACCGTGAACCGGTTCGAGCGGGTGCTCGTTTGGTGCCACTGGATGTGGTTCTTCGTCCCCCACGGATCCGTCGTCTACGTGCTGCTCCGCCACCGCGAGCAATTCGGAGGCGCCGCCGCGCGCATGTACGCGGTTTTCGACCTCGGCGCCCTGTTCTACTGGGCGATTCCGACCGCTCCCCCTTGGTACGCGGCGCTTCACGGCGAGCTCGAGGATCGCCAGACGGTCCATATGCGGCGGATGATGATCGAGTACGGTGAGCAGTTCTGGGGGGACCGGTGGGACGCCCTCTACGATGTCCTGGGAGGAAACCCGCTGGCTGCCATGCCGTCGCTTCATTTCGCCACATCGCTGATGGCCGCGCACGTGCTCACGGACGTCGGTCCGGTGGCCGGCTCGCTGGGATGGGCGTACGCCTTCACCCTCGGATTGGCCTTGGTGTACCTCGGAGAGCACTACGCGGCCGATCTGCTCGCGGGCGCGGCGCTCGCTGAGACGGTGCGCCTGCAGGCGCCGAGGATCGCCCCCCTCGCGCGTGGGTTCTCGGCGATCGTGCAGTCACTCGAGGCCCGAGCGGCTGGTTAGAGCAGCACGTGACAGATCGAGCCCCCACCAAGCAGCGGGCGCCGACGCCGCCGGACGCTGCCGAAATGGGGGATCACTCGCGGGAGGAGATGCCGCGCGTGGCGTTCACGCGCCGGCGACTGTTGATCTCGGTGGCATTCGTGATCTCGACGGTGGCGTTCCTGTACCTCGTGCTGCCCAAGATTCTCGGTCTGAAGGAGACCTGGAACCGGATGCAGCAGGGCAACGCGTGGTGGCTGGCGCTCGGAATCGTGCTCGAGATCTTCTCGTTTCTCTGTTACATCGCGCTGTTCCGGGCCGTGTTCGTGCGCGGCGAGTCACGGATCGACTGGCGCGAGAGCTACGAGATCACGATGTCCGGGCTGGCCGCGACGCGGCTGTTCGCGGCCGGCGGCGCCGGCGGGATCGCGCTGACGGCGTGGGCGCTGCGGCGCTCCGGAATGGAGGCTCGGATCGTGGCCTGCCGGATGATCGCGTTCCTGGCGCTGCTCTATGGCGTGTACATGGCAGCACTCGTGATCGTCGGCCTCGGTCTCTATGCCGGCCTGTTCGCGGGGCCGGCGCCGTTTGCGATCACTGTGATCCCGGCGATCTTCGGTGCGACCGTGATCGTCGTGTTCCTGGCTGTGTCCCTGCTGCCGGGGGACTTCGAGCGTCTGGTCGCGCGGTGGACGGGAGATCTGCTGCTCGGAAGGCTGGCACGGCGGCTTGCCGCCGCCCCGGCCGCGGCCGCCACCGGTGTGCGGACGGCGCTGTCGCTGGTGCGCGCGCGCGACCCCTATCTGCTCGGGGCGATCGGCTGGTGGGGATTCGACATCTCCGTGCTGTGGGCGTGCTTCCACGCCTTTGGGGCTGCGCCCCCGCAGGCCGTGATCGTGATGTCCTACTTCATCGGGATGATCGGCAACACACTGCCGCTGCCCGGCGGCATCGGGGGCGTCGACGGCGGCATGATCGGCGCTTTCTCCGCGTTCGGCGTGCCCGTCGAGGTGTCGATCGTCTCGGTGCTCGCGTATCGTGGGATCGCGTTCTGGCTACCGACGATCCCCGGTGCGGTCGCATACTTGCAGCTGCGGCGGACCGTCCAGCGGTGGCGCACCGAGCGCGCCCCTAGCTATACTTAATGAAGCGATGGAACAGCGAATCGAGAATGTGATCATCATCGGCAGCGGTCCTGCGGGGTACACCGCTGCGCTGTACACCGCGCGGGCGAATCTCGAGCCGTTGGTGATCGAGGGGTTCGCATGGGGTGGTCTGCTTCAGCAGACCACCGATGTCGAGAACTACCCCGGTTTCCCGGACGGCATCATGGGGCCCGAGCTGATGCAGAAGTTCCGCGATCAGGCGGAGCGGTTCGGAGGTCGGCTCGAGACCGATGACGTGACCCGGGTCGAGCTCTCGAATGGGAACCCAGCGACCCTGCACAAGGTCTGGGTCGGCGAGGACCTGCACGTCGCGCGAGCCGTGGTGCTCGCGATGGGCGCGCAACACCGCAAGCTCGATGTGCGCGGCGAGGTCGAGCTGTCCGGGCGCGGCGTCAGCTACTGCGCCACCTGCGACGCTGCCTTCTTCCGCGATGTGCCGACGATCATCGTCGGCGGCGGGGACTCGGCGATGGAGGAGGCGATGTTCCTGTCGAAGTTCGCCTCCAAGGTCGTGATCGTGAACCGGCGCAACGAGTTCCGCGCATCGAAGATCATGCTCGAGCGGGCTCGGGAGATCGCCAATATCGAGTTTCTGACGCCGTACGTCGTGGAGGAATTTGCCGCCGGCGGCGAGGGCTCGCTGGCCGTTGCGCGGATGCGCAACACGGCCGACAACTCCGAGCGCGAGCTGCCGATCGCCGGCGCGTTCATCGCGGTCGGGCACGTGCCACAGTCGCAGTTGGTCCAGGGGCAGGTGGAGACCAACGCCGAGGGCTACGTCGTGACCCAGGGCCGCTCGACGCTGACGAGCGTTCAGGGTGTGTTCGCCGCCGGCGATCTCGTCGACCACACCTATCGTCAGGCGATCACGGCCGCCGGCTCCGGGTGCCAGGCTGCGCTCGATGCCGAGTGGTACCTGCGCGACACGCCACTGCCGCTGGAGGGAACTGAGGATCTCGCCGCCGGCGCTGCGCCGATCTGATCGGGAATATCCCGATCAGATGTGATAGGGGCAGCCGTGCTGCGGACCGCGGTTGCCAGACGGCGCCCGGTGGCCCATCCACAGCCCGAAGTCCTGCGTCCAGGTCGCGGGTCCGTAGTTCCCGAGCTTGTGCGTGCTGAGGCCGGTGCCGAAGTCTGAATACGTCGGATCAAGGATGTTCTGGCAGTGGTCGGGGCTTGCCATCCACGCCTTGACAACCTGCCACGGCGTCCGGAACCCGGTTGCGATGTTCTCGCCGGCCGAGGACCAGGTGTAGCCGGCGGCTGACATCCGCCCGGCGAAGTTGGCCCCGTGGGTGAACTGCCCGGTGTTGACCATCACGTTCGTCCAGCCCTGGGCTGAGCGGTTGAGGTCCTGTGCAACGTGCAACGCGGGAAGATGGTGCTTGACACGCTGCTGATTGATCAGGCACACGACGGAGGCGCGCATCACCTGTCGCGAGGCCGCCGTCGCGGCCGTGTTCGCGTCGGCACAGCCGTGCTGCGCGGTGCGGGCCCGGACGTCGTGGAGCCCGTGATGCATCGCGGTAGTGCGGGAGCCGGCCGCGCCGGTTGCTGAGACGGCAAGAATGATCGTTGTGGTGAGGAGCGTCGGCAGAGCGACGAGATATCGACTGGGAACCATGGTCTCTGCATCGGGGCGACCGCCACCAGATGCCGAGCGTCACCGCCGCTTGATCGAACATGTGTCCAGCCGCCGGCCGGTTACGCCAGGCTCGTCCAGACCGTCTTTGTCTTCAGGTAAGCCTCGAGCCCTTCGCGGCCGGTTCGATGCCTCGTCGTTGGACGGGCTCTACGGCGAGAGCACGATCTTCAGCGCCTCGTGGCGGTCGTAGACGCCGTATCCCTCAGCGGCGTCGTCAAGCGACATGTGATGAGTCACGAGCGGGCCCGGGTCGACGGTTCCGGCGGCGAGCATCGCGAGCACCCGATCAACGTGGCCGATCACGTTGGCCTGACCGCCGCGAATCGTCAGCCCCTTGATCCAGACAAGCCCCATGTGAACCTGGCAGGGCTCCGCGTACACGCCGATCGCCACGACGGTTCCGGCCTTACGCGCGAGGCGGATCGCCAGATCGAGTGCCTCCGGATGGCCGACGGCATCGATCGCGGCATCGACCCCACGTCCGTCGGTCGCGCCGCGCACGACATCCCGCGGACTCTCCTCGGTCAGATGGACCGGGATCGCGCCGAACCCTTTGGCGACGTCGAGGCGCTGCTGCACGCTGTCGATCGCGAACACCTGCCCCGCGCCTGCGGCAATTGCAGATTGAGCTGCGCAGAGACCGACCGGCCCAAGGCCGAGCACCGCAACGCTGTCGCCGGGCCTGACGTCGGCCTCGGACGCCGCGTGGTAGCCGGTACCGAGGACGTCGCCGGCGAACAGCGCGATGTCGTCGGAGAGGCCCTCGGGCACGCGCCGCAGCGTCATGTTGGCCATCGGGACGAGCGCTCGCTCGGCCTGGGTGCCCTGGAGCGAGCCGAGCGTCGCTCCATGGCCGAACACCCGCGCCTGGTCGCACTTCTGGTAGACGCCGCGCAGGCAGAAGAAGCACGTCCCGCACGCTGTGTGAAAGCACCCCAGCACGCGGTCTCCGACCGCGACGCGGGTGACATCATCGCCCACGGCGATCACGGTTCCGACGAATTCGTGTCCGATCGTGAACCCCGGCTCGATCTTCACGCGCCCGTGGTAGATGTGCAGGTCAGAGCCGCAGATGCCGCTTGCCTCGATCGAAACGATCGCGTCCCCGCGGGATTCGAGCTCCGGCTCGGGGACCTCCTGGACCCGGACGTCCTCCGGGGCTTGAAACGTCACTGCTCGCATCGGGCTCGTGAGCATATGTGAAGCCCGGTCAGCCCGGCTGCGTCCCTAACCCTAGCCAGCCTCAACCGCCTCGGCTGTGTGTCGGTCGCCGTCGTATCGCGCCAGGGCTGGGAACGCCAGCGCCACCCCGATCGCGCCTGCGATGCAGGCGAGTCCACCGGTGAGCACCGCCGTCGTCGCGGAAGTGAGGCCGGCGACCGCTCCGGACTCGATGTCGCCGAGCCGGGGCCCGCCGGTCACCACGACCATGTACAGCGCGCCCATCCGGCCACGGAGGTGATCGGGGGTGACCGTCTGATTGATCGTCGAGCGGCATACGGCGCTGACGCCGTCCGCGAACCCCGCGACCACCAGCAGCGCCATCCCGGGAACGAGCGAACGCACCAGCCCGGCGCCGGCGATCGCCGCGCCCCAGATCAGCACGACCGCGATCGTGATCCGCCCGAGCCAGCGCGCATGCTCGATCCAGCCCGCGGTCAGCACCGACAGGGTCCCGCCGAGTGCGAGCGACGCGAACAGCAGACCCGTGCCGCTCGTGCCCGCGTCGTACACGGTCAGCGACAGAACCGCAAACATCGATCGCGGCCAGCCGAACGTCATCGCGACGAGATCGATCGCAAAGCTGCCACTCAGCGCCTGATTGCGACGGACGAAGCGGAGACCTTCACTGATCGACTGCCGGATCGGCGGATGTGGCTCGCCGAGCGCCAGCAGCGGTTGCGGCGAGAGCAGCATCGCCGCGATCGCCATCGCCAGACAGCTGCCGGCGTCGATCAGGTACCCGGCGGCGAGCCCGAGCGCGGCGATCAGAATCCCGCCGAGCGCCGGTCCGACAATCCCGGTCAGCTGGTACGCGCCGTAGTTGAACGCGAGCGCCGACCGCAGCCGGTTGAGCGGCACCACTCGCGGAACGATCGCCGCGCGCGTGACGCTGTCAAGCGAGACGCTGCCGGCAAGCAACCCGCCGAGCAGGAGGATCACGATCGCCGGTGGGTGGGTCGTGAGCGTGACGGCCGCCAGCGTCGCGGCGGCGAGGATGACTCCGAGCTGGGCGGCGATCAGGACCTTGCGGCGGTCAAGCCGATCGGCCATCGCTCCGCCGACGAGCCCGGCGAAGATCATCGGGCCGAGCTCGAACGCCCCGAGCAATCCGACGAGCGCGGCCGAGTGCGAGATCAGGTAGATCTGGATCGGAAGCGCGACCAGCGCGATCTGGCTCCCGAGGCTCGAGACCGCCTCGCCGAGCATCAGCAGCCGGAAGTCGCGCGAGACGCGCAGCGGCGAGAAGTCGAGCGCGATCCGGCGGAGCCATCGTCGCGGCGATCGACGCCCGCCTGGCGTCCCGCCGCTCACTCGTCGTAGTCGAAGAAGCCGGCGCCGGTCTGGCGCCCGAGCCGACCCGACCAGGCGAGTCTGGTCAGCGCCGGCGCCGGGCGGTAGCGCTCCTCCCGCCGCTCCTCGCAGAGCGCATGCAACACGGACAGCACATGGTCGAGGCCGATCGCGTCTGCCCAGCGAAGGATGCCGCGCGGGTAGTTGAGCCCGTGGACCATCCCGGCGTCGATGTCCTCGGCGGTGCCGACGCCTTCGCCGAGTGCGAACGCCGCCTCATTGACGACCTGACAGACGATCCGTCCAAGCACCAATCCGGGCGCGTCGCCGACCCACGCCGTTCGCTTGCCGAGCGTTTCGAAGAAATGCTCGGTCGCCCGTGCTGCGGAGCTCGCGCTGTCTGGCCCCCGCGTCAGCTCGACGAGCCGCGACTTCGCGAACGGCGGGAGGGCATGAAACCCGACCGCCGAACCGCCGGGATCGAGTGCGCCCAGCGACCCGGCTGCGCAGCAGATCGCCTGGGGCGCACCCTGTAGCGGCGCCTCCGGTTCCTCTCCGTGCAGGCTCAGGTCAAGGATCAGCCGCGGCGCCTCGGAGTCCAGCGCTTCCTCGGGTACAGCGACATCCCAGCCGGCCGCGTGCGCGGCCGCCCGCAACTCGGCCGCGAGCGGCGAGTCTCCGGCGATCACGACGAGCCCGTCGCCGGCGCGGGCGTCCGGAGCCTCGGGGTCAGGCGGACGATGTTCACCGTCGCCGTACTCGTAGTAGCCGCGCCCGGACTTGCGGCCGTGGCGGCCGGCGGCGACCATCCGGACCGTGATCGGCGACGGGCGCCAACGTGGCTCGCCGAAGCTCTGCTCGTAAAACGAACGCGAGACGTCGAGTCCGACGTCGACGCCGACGAGGTCCATGAGCTCGAACGGCCCCATCTTGAAGCCGCCGCCCATCCGGCAGCTGCGGTCGATCTGCTCGAGCGGCGCGATCCGCTCTGCGAGCAGTTTCAGCGCCTCCAGCCCGAACGGCCGGTTGCAGCGATTGACCAAGAACCCGGGGCCGTCGACCGCGTCAATCACGTGCTTGCCCATCGCTTCGCCGGCGGCGCGCGCGGTATCGAGGGCGTCGCCTGAGGATTCCATGCCGGCGACCACCTCGAGCAGGCGCATCACCGGCGCAGGGTTGAAGAAGTGCATGCCGACGACTCGCTCGGGGTGCGTTACGACCGAGGCGATCGCCGTGACGAGCAGCGACGAGGTGTTGGTGGCAAGCACGCAGTCCTCGGCCACGACGCCGTCGGCGAGCCGCGTGAACAGTTCTTGCTTGATCTGCAGCGACTCCGGTGCTGCCTCGATCACGAGCTCGCACGGGCCGAGGTCCTGCGGGGTTGGCGCCGCGGTCAGGCGCGCTTTGGCGGCGTCCGCGTCGGACTGCTGGAGGCGTCCGCGCTCGACGCCGCGATCGAGGTGGCGGTGGATCGCGTCGATCCCACGCTGCAGCGCCTGCGGTGCCGGGTCGTGCAGCAACGTCCGCGCCCCGGACAGACACGCGAGCTGCGCGATCCCGGCTCCCATCGTGCCGGCGCCGGCGACCCCGATCGTCTGCGGTGGCTGCGTGGTGGCCATTTGCGTCCCTGCGTGGGCGTTGGGCTCAGCTCGGCACGAGCGCGTTGATCCCGGTCAGGGCGCGGCCGATGATCAGCTTCTGAATCTGCGAGGTTCCCTCGTAGAGAGTCGTGACCCGCACGTCGCGGAAATAACGCTCGACCGGGTGGTCGTCGACGTACCCCGAGCCGCCGTGGACCTGGATTGCGGTGTTCGCGCAGCGAACAGCAGCCTCGGTGGCGTACAGCTTCGCGATCGACGTTTCGGTCGTGTTCGGTTTGCCGGTGTCCTTGAGAAAGCCGGCGCGCCAGACGAGCATGCGGGCGGCGTCGGTCTCGACCTTCATGTCGGCGATCATCGCCTGCACGAGCTGGAAGCTCGCGATCGGGCGACCGAACTGTTCGCGCTGCTTGGCGTAGGTGACCGATGCCTCGACGCAGCCCTGGCAGATGCCAACGCAGCCGGCGGCGACGCTGTAGCGCCCCGAGTCGAGTGCGCTCATCGCAACCTTGAACCCCTCGCCGACCTCGCCGAGCATCTGATCGTCGCTGACGCGGACGTCGTCGAGGGAGATCGCAGCCGTGTCGGAGCCATGCAGGCCCATCTTGTGATGGATCGGTTGGGGCTGGAATCCCGGCTGGTCGCAGTTGACCAGGAAGCAGGCGAGCCCGCGGTGTGCCTTCTCGGGGTCGGTCTGCGCGAAAATCAGCGCGACCTTCGAGTGGTTGGCGAGCGAGATGAACATCTTCGCCCCGTTGATCACCCAGCCGTCGTCAGTCTTGCGCGCGCGGGTGCGCTGGTTCGCGGCGTCCGAGCCCGTGTCCGGCTCGGTCAGCCCGAAGCAGCCGAGCCATTCGCCCGAGCACAGCTTCGGGAGGTACTGCTGCTTCTGCTCCTCGGTGCCCCAGCGCAGGATCGAGGAGCACACCAGCGAGGTCTGGACGGAGATCACGGTCCGCATCGCCGAGTCGCCGCGGCCGATCTCCTCGACGACGAGCCCGTAGGTCACGTAGTCGAGGCCGGCGCCGCCGTACTCGCGCGGGACGATCGCACCCAGGTATCCCTGGTCGGCGATCTTGCGCACCAGTTCGAGGTCGAAATGCTCGTTGCGATCGTTCTCGCGCGCGCGCTCAACGATCTCGTTGTCGGTGAATGCGCGCGCTGTTTGTCTGATCAGCTGCTGCTCGTCGTTCAGTTCAAAGTCCATGGCACCGGACGCTATCCGAAAGGTCCGGAGTACGCTGGCGTCCGATGGTTTCGCAGACGCGGTACGCGCGCAGCGGCGATGTTCACATCGCCTATCTGGTCGCCGGTCCCACCCGCCCGCCCGCCACCGCCGACGGACCGCTCGACCTGGTGTACGTACCGACGTGGATCTCGCAAGTCGAGCACTACTGGGACGAGCCGATCGTCGCGCGCTATTTCGAGCGGCTCGCGTCGTTCTCGCGCCTGATCATGTTTGACCGCCGCGGCACCGGCCTGTCCGACCCCGTCGCCGGCGTGCCGACGCTCGAGGAGCAGATGGACGACGTCGTCGCGGTGATGGACGCGGCCGGCTCCGAGCGTGCGGCGGTGTACGCGCAGCTCGAGGCCGGCGCGATGGCGGCGCTGTTCGCTGCGACCCACCCCGAACGGACCACGGCGCTCATCCTGTACGAGGCGATGCCGCGGATGTCGTGGGCGCCGGACTACGACTGGGCCCTGCGCCCCGAGGACCGCACGCTGTTCGACGGGGACTGGGGCGATGGGTCGCGAATCCTCGGCCTGGCGCCGAAGTCGTCGGCGAACCCGCGTCTGCGGCAGTGGTTCGCCCGGCTCGAGCGGCTCGCTGCCAGTCCCGCCACCGCTGCGAAGTTCTCATCGATGGTGGTGGACGTCGACGTGCGCGCGGTGCTGCCGACGATTCAGGTGCCGACGCTCATCATCCACCGCTCGAACGACACGTTCATCGACATCCGCCATTCGCACTACCTCGCCGAGCACATCCCGGGTGCCCGGTACGTCGAACTGCCGGGGGAGGAGGCGATCTCGTTCGGTGCGGACACAGGGCCCTTGCTCGACGAAGTCGAGGAGTTCCTGACGGGCGCCCGGCACACTTCGGACACCGAGCGGATCCTCGCGACCGTGATGTTCTCCGACATCGTCGACTCGACTGCACGCGCTGCCGAGCTGGGCGATCGCCGCTGGCGTGACCTGCTCGAGACGATCGAATCGGTGGTCGGGCGCGAGCTGGCGCGCTTCCGCGGCCGGGCGGTGAAGACGATGGGCGACGGCTTTCTGGCGACGTTCGACGGGCCCGCTCGCGCGATTCGTTGTGCGACCGCGATCAGGGATGGCGCGCGTGCCCAGTTCGGGCTGGAGATCCGCAGCGGCCTGCACACGGGCGAGATCGAGCTGATCGGCAACGACGTCGGTGGGATCGCCGTGCACATCGGCGCACGCGTCGGCGCCAGCGCCCGCCCCGGCGAGGTGCTCGTGTCGGGCACGGTCAAGGACCTCGTGGTGGGATCGGGGATCCCGTTCGAGGACCGGGGCGAACGCGAGCTCAAGGGCGTGCCGGGGACCTGGCGCCTGTGGGCCGTGGCGGCATAGCCTGGTCGGGCCGCTTCTGCTCGCGGAGCACGGGGGGGTGGTCGCGAAACCCACCGTATTTTCGTTACTGCGACCACCCCCTTTCGCCGTGGCCAACACGCCGCCGGCCCCCGCCGCGAACGTGCGACGAGGGGCCGGACGGCGTGCTGTTCCCGCTCGTCCCCCTAGGCAGCGGGCGGCAGCGAGGACACCGGCGCGACGGTCGGCGACACCGTGATTGTCACGGGCGTCGAGTGTCCGCCGATGTTGCTGCGGTCGCTGAAGATGCGGGCGCGGAACTGCTCTGAGCCCGCCTTCCCGAACCTCCATGCGAACTGGAACGTCGAGTTGGGACGCACGCGCGTCACCTCTACGAGGTGCCAGTCGTTGTCCGACCCGAGCCGCTGCAGGTAGACGAGATGACCCGGCTTGCCGGGCGTCACGGACCCCGTAAACGTCACTTTGCCGCCCACGGTCGTCGTGGTCTGATCCGCGGCGAACTGGAGCGCGTCCTGCACACCCTCGAACAGCACCGCGGTATGGCGAGCAGGGGCAAACGTTGTTCGCACCTGGTAGACGGTGTTGACGGTCGGCTGCACACTGAAGCTGTAGCTGCCGTCGGTACCGGTGGTCGCGTCCTGCAGCTTCAGGAAATGACCCTCATCGCGGGTGCGGCCCCACAGCGACACACCGGTGCTCGGCTCCGGCGTCGTCGTGCCCGGCATGTCGAGCACGCCGGTGATCGTCGCTGCCGAGCCCTCCGGGATGATCGGGCTCGACGTGTTGATCGTGAAGTCCGCGACCTGTGCCTGCTGGATCGTCACCGTCACCGGATCTGACTCACTGCGAATGTTGCGCGGATCAGAGCGCAGAACGGTGCGCACGTCGCGAGCGTCAGGCACCAGGAAGCGGTGCGTGATCGAGTAGCTCGACGTGCCGTCGAGTACGCCGCTGTCGATCGTCCGCCAGTCATCGCTGTTGCCGACCTGCTGCTGGAGGAAGACGCGTTGGCCCGCGTGGCTCGGCGTGACGAGTCCTGTGAACGTGACCGGCGTACTGGTGTCAGCAGTTGTGCTGCTGGCGTTGATGCTGACTTGCGCGGCCACGTGCTCATGGACGGTGCGACTGTGGGTGAAACCCGGACCGCGGACGAACCAGCTGCGGTTGGACATCACCACGCCCTCCTCGCGCGTGAACTTGTAGAAGCCGAACGAGTTGGTCGTCGTCGCACCGATCAGGGTGAAGAACGGCGAGGGGTTGACCCGGTGGTACAGACGGATCGTCTGGCCGGCGACCGGCGCTCCCTTCAGCTGCCCGTAGATCAACACGCCCTCTCCAGCGACAATTGGGTTGGGGGTGGCGTTGATCGTCAGGCCATGGTTGTGCCTGGGCGCGGCTGCTGCGACGCCCGGCGAGACTGCGACCGCGAGCGTGGCCAGCACGGTTCCGAGCATGGCGAAGCGTAGGCGCATGAGGCCCTCCTTTCCCAGCGTGTGGTAGATGAGGCCACCGCCGGGATTCCGGCTCCCGTCCGGGCGGGGCTAACTGACGGCCCTCAAACACCACAGCGGCCGCGAAAGTTGCGCCGCTCCAGATTCACACGTGCAGAAAAGAGGACCGGCCCTTGGCCGGGTCGGCCCCCGCTGCTTGGTCAGGCGATGATCAGGCTCTGCGGGTCATCCGGGCTGACCCTGACCGGCACGGTCGCGCCCGGCTGGAAGCTGCCGATCGCGATCCGGCTGACGACCTGAATGAGCGTGACGGGATACGGCTGGCGGCCGGGGATCGTGACGGTCAGGTTGAGCTGAAGCCGCGGGTTGTCGTTGATCGCCGCGCCGGTGTCGCTGAGGTTGTCGATCTGTGCCTGGCCGACGATTCCGCTCGCCATCAGCGCCGAGGTCTTCTGCTGCTCAGCGGCGAGACCCTTGAAGAAACCCATTCGCTTTCCCCTTGGGGTCGGTTGTGTGCGGGCAACGCTAGGCGGGGGGGTCGTGCTTGACAATCGCGGATCAGTCTCAAATCGGTATCGCTCCGCGGCTCGCGGTGCCGTTTAGACTCACGTTCAGTGGACCCGTTTGCGCTCGTGCTGCTGGGTGGGCTGGTCGCGTTGATCCTGTGGATCTGGTTACTCGGCAAGCACTACCCCGGCACGGGTCTGGAGCAGCTGGGGTTGAGGAGCGCCCGGGAGATCACCGAGACCCGCGAGGCGCTTGAGGCCGAGGATCTCGAACAGATGCTCGCGGCGCACAACGCCCGCCGGCGTGCCAGAGGTGAGCAGGAGCTGACTGTCGGCGACCTCGAGACCCGGGTGATGGAGGATCTGTCCGAGCAGCGCCGTCGTCGTCAGGAGTACCTGGCCGATCGCGAACTCGACGAGCTGCTCGACGCCACCAACGCTCGCCGCCGGGCTCGTGGGCTTCCAGAGCGCACACAAGCCCAGGTGCAGGAGGAGTTCGGCCGCGGGCCCTCGCGGGATAACTGAGCGCTCGCTGTCATGGCACGCTGCCTGATCATCGGTTGCGGCTGCCGTGGGCTGGCGCTCGCGAGTGAGCTGCGCTCGCGGGGCCACGCCGTGCGCGGCAGCACCCGGCGATCGGACCGCCTTGCCGAGCTCGAAGCCGCCGGAGTACAACCGGTTCTCGGAGATCCCGACCGGGTCGCCACAATCGCCCCTGCGTTCGAGCACGTCGCCGTTGCGTGTGTACTACTCGGCTCCGCCGCGGGCTGTGCCGATGAACTGCAGGCGTTGCATGGGACACGGCTCGAGATGCTGCTGCTGCGGATGCTCGACACGACGATCCGCGGCGTTGTCTACGAAGCGGCCGGAGCCGCCGATCCCAGCGTGCTCGCTGCCGGCGCCGAGCGGGTGCGAGTCGCATGCGAGGGATCGCGGATCCCCTACGTGCTTCTCGACGCAGATCCCGAGGATCGAGATCGATGGCTGCAAGTCGCGTCGGATGCAGTGGAGTGGGTGCTGATCGGCCGCTGATCGGCCGCTACGAGGACTCGCGGGCCAGCAGCGTTTCGATCCGGTCGAACAGGTCGGCGAGGATCCTCGCCGTCGCTCCCCAGATCAGGTGGTCGCCGACTAGGTACGTGTCGGTGCGGATCGGCAGGCCACGGCGGATCAGCCGGCGGCGCGCATATCCGGATCTGAGCGCTGACAGCGGCAACTCGAGCACCTCGGCGACCTCACGTGCGCTCAACGTCCAGACCCGCCCGGGCTCGATCAGGCCGACGAACGGGTAGACCGCGTAGCCGGTCGCGATCGTCGGCGTCGGCTGTAGCGCGCCGAGGATCTCAACGGCGTCAGGCGGGAGGCCGATCTCTTCATGCGCTTCGCGCAGCGCCGTGGCCCGCAGGTTGGGCTCGCCTTCGTCGTAGCGTCCACCGGGAAACGAGATCTCTCCCGGGTGGCGGCGGAGATCCTCTCGCCGCTTCGTGAAGACGGCGTGGATCTCGTCGTCCTCGACGTACAGCGGCACCAGCACAGCTGCATCAGTCTGGCCGTGAACCTCCAGCGAGGCCGCCTCCTCCGGCGAAAGCAGCACCCGCCGTAGGTCATCCCGGATCGTGCACAGGCGAGAAGCCATTGCGTGACTATATTGGCCTCGATGAGGGCACTGATCATCGTCGACGTCCAGAACGACTTCTGCCCCGGAGGTGCGCTTGCGGTCCCAGACGGTGACCACGTGGTCGAGCATGTGAACAGGCTTGCTGCGGCCGCGCCATACGTGGCCGCGACACGTGACTGGCATCCGCCCGACCACGGGTCCTTCATGGAGCACGGCGGGCGATGGCCGGTCCACTGCGTGCGCGATACCTCCGGGGCACAGCTGCACCCGGGACTGGATCAGAGCAACGTCGACGTGATTGTTGACAAGGGGCTGGAGCGCGACCGCGAGGGCTACTCGGGATTCGAGGGCACCGGGCTCGAGCAGCTGCTTCACGATCACGCGGTCCAGACCGTGCACGTCGCCGGGCTCGCGCTGGACTATTGCGTCAAGGCGACGGCTCTGGACGCCAAGCGCCGGGGCTTTGAGGTGATCGTCCATCGCGGGGCAACACGCGCCGTAGAGGTGCAGCCGGGAGACGGCGAACGGGCGCTGGCCGAGCTCCTGCGAGCGGGTGTGCGCATCGAGGAATGAGCGCCGCCGCCCAGGTATTGCAGCGGGCTCAGAGCAATTCGGCGGCCCGTCAGGCGCTCGCTCGAGCGGCCGCCCTCATGTAGTTCTGATGAAGTTGTTCTCCTCCGCGTGACGTTTGTGAAGGGCGCGCGTCTCACCAGCACAATGCAATACGAGGCGCCGTCTGCCGATCGGGCGCCGCCAAGGGAGGTAAGTGGATGAGACGAATGGTGTTGACCACAACCGCGAGCGCCCTGGTCCTCGCGGTTGCCCCGGCGAGCGCGCTCGCTCAGCGCCACCACCACAAACGCCATCACGGCCGGACTCATCATGCCCGGACTCATCACGTGCGTGTCCGGCACCTGCGGTTCGGAGACGTGACGACGCCACCGTCGAGCACCACGACGACGCCGACGCCGACGACTCCGCCCACGACGCCGAGGACCCCGCCGGCGAGCGCGATCGGAACAGTCGCGTCCTTTGACGGCACGACCTTGATGATCACGCTCACCGACGGATCGACCGTCAGCGGGGTGGTGACCAACGACACCGAGATCGAGTGCGAGGCCCCGTCGATGTCGACGACGATGCACTCAGACGATGGTGGCGGTGACCATGGCGGCAACGGCAGCGGCGACAACCAGAGCAGCGGTTCTGGCAACCAGAGCGGCGGCGATGACAACGGCCAAGGCGACGACCAGAACGAGAACGAGAACAACCAGGCCTGCGCGACCGCGAACTTGAGGCCCGGCGCGTCAGTCGGCGGCGCGGAGCTTCGCATTTCGAGCGACGGCTCGGTCTGGGAGAAGATCGACCTGATCTCCTAGCGCCCCACGACGGATCCGAACGCCCCCAAGGATCCGAGGAGAGAGGAGCGACCGGCGGCCCAACCTCGGGGCCGCCGGTCGGCTGCTCAAGAAAGGAATCGGACGCTGATGGTGATCGAAATTCGTGGGGAAGCTTTGCGGGCTCCTGACAGTCCTACGGTTAGGGTCGCTCCCGTCGAGCGGCCGGGAATGACTCCTGCATGAGCCCTCTCGCGCTATCGCTCCGCTTTCTTCAGACCCAGCCCGACGGCAGACTCGTCGAGCTGGCACGAGCGGGGCACGAGCGGGCGTTTGAGGCGCTGATCCAGCGCTATCGGCGGCCACTGCTCAACTATTGCCGGCGAATCACTGCGTCGGAAGCCAGCGCCGAGGACGCGCTCCAGCAGGCTCTGCTGCAGGCCTGGGTCGCGCTTTCGACGGGTACGGTCGAGGTCAGAGACGCGAGAGCGTGGCTGTACCGGATCGTCCATAACGTCGCCGTCAGCAACCTGCGCCGCCCTATCCACGACACGGTCGAAGTTGCGGATGCGGAAGGTGCCTCCGGAGCGGATTACGAGGTGAGCGCCGGCTGGAGATCCGCGAGGCGCTCGCCGGACTCGCATCGCTGCCGGAGCTGCCGCGCCGGGTGATGTTGAGCACGGCGCTTGAAGGCCGCAGCCATGACGAGATCGCGACGGCGCTCGGACTGAGCCATGGCGCGGTCCGTGGACTGATCTACCGGGCGCGCGCGACATTGCGGGCCGCGGCCGCGGCCATGACGCCGGCGCCCCTCGTGCATTGGGCGGTTCGCCAGCAAGGATCCGGCGCCGGCCGCTCGGCAGGGCTGTACGAGGCAATCGCCGGCGGCGGCGCCGGCCTCGGTGCGGTGTTCATCAAGGGCGGCGCACTTGTCGTGAGCGTCGGCGCGATCGCCACCGCGGCAGGAATCACGCAGACGCACACTCATCAGCACGTTAGCCACCCTCTGACTGAGGCCTCAGCGCTGAAGCGGGGATCCGGCGCGAGCGCAGGTCAGCACGCAGGTGCGGCCGCCTCGGTCAGTGCAGCGCCGCTTGTCGCCACGACACGCCGGGCGTCTGCCGGGAGCACGGCGGGCCGCGCGGGCGCCGGCCGCGCGGGTGCCGGCCGCGGGCGGACGGTACCTGGCGGCGCGTCGAGCGGACATGGGCATGCACGCCAAGCGGATCATGTGATCACGCTTGGCCAGACCCCGCAGTCCGGGTCGGGCCATGACGGTGGGGGGGATGGCGGCTCTCGGAGCGGCGGCTCGGGCTCCGGCTCGGGCTCCGGCTCCGGCTCGAGCCACCGCAGCGGCGGAAAGGACGGGGGGTCGAGTGGTGGCGGTGGCTCAGGCGGCGGCTCGGGTTCGGATGGGGGATCCGGCGGCGACCACAACGGAAGCGGGCAAGACAGCTCGACGACCGGCACCCTGACCTCGGGTGGCGGCTCCGGCGGCGACCACGGCGGCGGAGGGAAGGGAGCACGCTGAGCAGCGGTACGACTGTGACATCGTCAGGTGGCGGTTCGGGGGACGGCCACGGCGATGGAACTGGCGGCGGTGGTGGCGGTGGCGATCACGGCGGACCCTCGACTGCAACCGTGCAGACGACGACCGTGACGACCACGAGCACCACAACGTCCGGCAGCGCTACCAGTGGGGACTGATAGTGCGCGTCGGACGATGCTGCTGACAGCGTGATCATCGGGACCCGGCGGCGGCGACTCAGCTGCCGCCGGCGTCCCCGGCCTGCGCCTCGTGCCAGGCTCCTCGTCCCAGGCTCCTCGTCCCCGTCCCGATCCCCGCCGCCGTCCTTGTCGCCGTCCCCGTCGCGGTCCCCGGTCCCCGGTCCCCGGTCCCGGCCGTCGTCCCGGTCCCCGTCGCCGTCCCGGTCCCCGATGGCGCGCTGCTCCGGCGCCCGTGAGCGCGGTGCGCTGCTCAGTCGACGGCGCATCGAGGGGCGGGTGGTCGCGGCTGCGGATGGTCCCGGACTCCAGCCTTTGCGCCGGATCGGCGCATCGAGGGTGGCGGTGCCGGGTCCGACCTTTGCCCGGATTCCAGGGCGCGTACCGTCAATCTCGTCGTGTGTGACCGGCCGAGATTGCGCTTACGACCACCGAAACCGGTGCAATGCGGCTGGACATGGTGCTGCGGACACGCACATCCTCCAATCGCCGTTCTCTGGGTCAGTCTGTGCTCGGCGGCTGGGTTCCTGCGGGGGGTGGTCGTGAAAGCCACCGCATTTTTCGTTAGTGCGACCACCCCCTCGGTAGACCGCGGCGGCTGGCGGTGGTTGGCGGTCGGCCGTGGTCGGCGGAGGCGGTGGCGAGCGGCCGCGTCGCCGGCGGACGACCCGCGAACCTCTCGGACCCCTTCCCGAGCGCCGTTTCCCGAGCGCCGCGACTCCAGCGACAAGGCTCACCGCAAGCGACCACGCCTCGCAGGCAGCCGGCGCCGGCCGCCAACGCCGCTTACTAGGTCGTTGCGGGCTCCATCAGCTCGATGCGGTCCTCGAACATCACCTCACCGTCGAGCGTGCGGTGTACGGGACATTTCGCGGCGATCACGCGCAGGCGCTCGATCTGATCCTGGCTGACGCCGCTCGGCAGCCGCAGAGATAGCGTGAACTTAGTCGGGCAGCCGCGCTCGGCGGGTGCGTACTCGACCTGCACTTCCACCGGTCCGAGATCCCAGCCCTTGCGCTTGGCGTACATCTCCATCGTGACCGCGGTACACGACGCGAGGCTTGCGGCAAGCAGCTCCTGCGGACTGGGGCCGTCGTCGTCACCGCCGTGCTCGATCGGCTCATCGGCAGTCAGGTGATGCTGGCGGACGTCAATCCGGTGAACGAAAGATGTCGTTTCAGTGCGACGTGCGATGGCCTTCATTGGCTAGTCCTCATAGTTGGCTTGTGCGCTGTGCCTACCAGCATCGTAGCGCCGCAAAACGCGTTCTATGCGAGGGGATTGAAGAGCAGGCCCGTCGGGACCTTTGGGAAGAAATAGGTCGACTTTGGAGGCATGCTCTCGCCGGCCGCGGCGACCGCCTGTACGCGCTTGACGGGCGTTGGCGACATGAAGAAAGCCGCGTCGTATTCGCCGGTCTGCACAAGTTCCAGAGCCTGGTCGTGGTCCCGCGCATATCCCAGTCCGTTCAGGTGGTCGATGTCCTCGTCGGTCATCTCCAGCGCGCCCTTCAGGATCAGCGCCTCGAGCACAGCGGTGTCGAGGCGTCGGTACGGCTCCGCGTGCTCGGGCAAGGCCATGTCGGCAATCGCCGGATCCTTCAGCGTGAGCATGAACGGCCGGCGAAAGTGCGCGTCGATGTAACCGATCCTGATCCGCTCGGTCGGCGCCGGTGAGAGCGCGACGGGATCGTCCAGGGGCTCAACGTCGAAGTCGTGCCGGATCGCGTTCGCCAGCGTCTCGTGCTGATCGGGGCGCAGCCCGCGCACCAGACGGTGGGTCGGGAACACCGTTAGCCCTGGGTCCTCGAGCGCGACCAGGCACATCAGCACATACCGGTGCGGTCCCTCACCTCCGATTTCCTCGGCATAGACCCGGGCCGTCTCGTAGCGATGGTGCCCATCGGCGATCAGCAACTCGGCCTGTGCGACCGCCTGTTGGACTGCCTCGATCGCCCGTTCGTCGTCGACCCGCCAGAGCCGGTTTGCGGTCCCGTCGTCGTCAGTCGTGTGCGCCCACGAAACGTCGGCGGTGAAGGGGGCAAGCGCCCCCCAGGCGGTTCCTTTGGGGTCAGAGAACAGCGAGAAGATCGGGGACAGGTTGGCCCGGGTGGCACGAGTCAGCCGCAGGCGGTCCTCTCGTGGTCCGGGATGGGTGCGCTCGTGCGGGCGGATCCTGCCGGCGCCGTACTCCTCCACGCGCACGCGTGCGAGGAAGCCCCGGCGTGTGCGCGTCCTGCCATCGGGGCCGGTGTAGTCCTGCTCCAGCGGCCAGATCGCCGGCTGGTGATCCTCGACGACCGCGCCGTCTGCCCGCCATGCGTCGAGCAACTCGGCGGCGTGGGCGTACGGGTCGCCATCGGACTGCGGCAGATCAATCCTGACGACGTTATAAGGCGACCGTGCTTCGAGTTCGCGGCGTTGCGCGGTGTCGATCACGTCGTACGGAGGCGCGACAACGGGTTGGAGTCCGCCGGTCTTGTCGAGGTCGTAGCGCAGCGCGCGCAAGGGCTCGATCTGTGCCATCGCCGGGCCGGAGGCTACTGGCTACTCGGTTGGCGCTGCCGGCCGGTAGACTCGACGAACTTCGCGGGGCGTGGCGCAGCCTGGTAGCGCGCCGCCTTTGGGTGGCGGAGGTCCCCGGTTCGAATCCGGGCGCCCCGATAGATAGATAGATAACGCGCGCGGTGCTCGCCGGTTCAAAACCGACCAGGGCCGCTAACGGGAGTGGTGCGTGCGCACACCCGGCGGGAATCCTCGCAGCAGCCGTTCGAAGATCCCCTTCAGGGTGTCCTTGCCGTAGGCATGCGAGCCGTCGAACATCGTCAGCACGGCGATCGAGACGCGCGCGCAGCCCCGCTTGAGCAACACGACCTGGTGGTCGAGCAGGCCGGTGCCCGATCCCCAGCCGCCCTTGAAGTACGGCGTCCATCCTCGCGGTGTCACCTCGCCGATGCCCCACCGTTGCGACGGCGTGATCGACGCGAGCAGGTGCATCCCATATGCCCGGTGGAGGGGGGTGATGTAGCTGTCGATGCCGTAGAAGTACCTCGTCTGATCAGCGGCCGTGATATGCGTCTCGCCCCAGATCGGCAACACCGGCTCGAAGCTGTGCATCCCGACCCGGGCCGCGAGCGCCCTGAGCCCTGACAAGCCGACGATCCCGATGACGGTCGACGCCGCGTTGTTGTCCGACTGGGTGATCATCGGGACGAGCAGCGATGCGTCGTGGCTGTTGATCGGCCGGTTCGCGACTGACGGCTGGTCGAGATAGGCGACCATCAGCATCGCCTTGACCACGCTCGCCGACCACTCAACGTGGTCGGCGCGGTAGCCGTAGAAGCGGTGGTCGGTCCGGACCGCAAACGCGATGTCGCCGGTGCGAGTGTGCGCGTAGCCGATCGCCGAGGCCATGTCGGGACGCCAGAGGTGATTGATCGACTTCTCGTAGCCGGGGACCAGACACCCCGTCGGCCGGCGATGGTGCTTGCGGCCCGCGGCTCCGGCGATCGACCCCGCGGCCATCACGATCACGACTGCGGACGACGCGATGCACGCCACGACGCCGGTCCTCCGCAAGCCGAATCCAGTCCCAAACACGTCTACAGTCTCCCTCGCAACGAGCCCCCGTAGCTCAGTTGGATAGAGCGACGGCCTTCTAAGCCGTGGGTCGCAGGTTCGAGTCCTGCCGGGGGCGCATCATCCATCCATCATCCATCGAATCGCATCCATCAGCGAACATACTGGAAACAAGGGTTTCTGAGACCCTTGGCGCTCCGATTCCGGCACGCGCTCAGCCGCCCCGTCCGAACTCGAGCCGTCGAGAGCTGGGACCACCGGCTCGCGATCGCCGGGCCGGCCGGATGCCAGCCGCCATTCGCGGAGATCCTGCGCGAGCGGCGCGAGCAGCCGCACGGTCCGCGGCTGCGAGCTGTGCCGCCGCGTCTTCGGCGCGTGAACCACGAGCGTGCGCTCGTGAACCCCGGCCGCCTTTGGTTCAGCTTGACTGTACCGTCGGCGTCACGACCCGCTCAGGGCCCGGCGCCTCGGCCCGCCGCCGCGCCGGTGATCGAGGGGCATCGACGTGCGCTTCGACTGCGCCGCTCGGATTTGTGCCGGCGTCGCCCACGCCTCCACCGCAGCGGCGGTGATGAGGTAGCCGCGACCACGCTTGACCGCCTTGACCTCGCCGCGCGATCGCGTCGCGCACCGATCGCTCCGACCGGCCGATCTCGGCCAAGAACCGCCGGAACGCCTCGCGCTCCTCGCCGATCGCGGCTGATGCCCCGAGGTGTTCGCGCTCGAACGCGCACGGCCAGCGCAGATGGCGCGGCACCGGCAACGACTGGACCGGCACCGCGCGAAAGCCAGTAAGTATCTCCTCCTCGTCGTCCAGGAGATGAACGACTACCGGCAAGCGCGGACGAACACCGGTGCCAATCCGGGCGGGTACAAAGGGGCACTCGGGTGCTTACACGCGACGGTCATGGTGGGCTTTGGGCACTGGCCCGTGCGGCTGGCGGGCCGATCATCGCCGTGCGACTCAAGCGCACAGGGCCAACCTGGCGAAAACGCGGATCAGGGAACTCGCCGGTGGGGTCGAGATAGTCGCGCGGTCGCACGGGCGGGGCTGTTCGGTCTGCTCGTGTTGTGTGGCGTGGGAGTTACGCGAAGCCGTGTTGGTAGGCGTAGCGGACGGCTTGGGCACGATCTCGGGCGCCGGTCTTGTAGAAGATCCGGTTGATGTGCGTCTTGACGGTCGCGTTGCTGAGGACGAGCGTGTCGGCGATCTCACGATTCGAGAGCCCGGCGGCGATCAGCTTGAGGACCTCGACCTCGCGCGGCGTGAGCTCAGCGGGAACGTCGGCCTGCGGTGCCGGCGTCTCGCACGCAGCCGGCGGCTCAGCCTGGTCGAGAACTGCCGCCACGAGCCGCTGCTGGACGGCGGGGTCGAGGTGGGTTTGGCCGGCGGCGATTGCTCTGATCGCGTGTTCGATCTCCTCCGCGGTGGCGTCCTTGGTGAGGTATCCGCGTGCCCCGGCCTGGAGCGCCGGGAACAAAAACTCGTCCTCTGCGTACGTGGTGAGCACGAGCACGCGCGTTTCGGGCAGTGACTCGAGGATCTGGCGCGTTGCCTCCGCGCCCTCCAGGTGCGGCATCCGTAGGTCCATCAGCACGATGTCCGGCCGCTCGGCGCGCGCGCGCTCGATCGCTTCGACTCCGTCGGCCGCGGTGGCGACGATCTCGACGTCATCCAGCAGGTCGAGCAGCATCGCCAATCCGTCTCGGACAACGGGCTGGTCATCGGCGATGAGAACGCGGATCGTCATGCCGGGACCTGGATCTCGACCCGCCAGCCGTCGACCGTCGGGCCGGCCGACATCCTGCCGCCGGACCGCTCAATCCGCTCTCGCAGCCCTTCCAGCCCGCGGCCGCCGCCCATCCTTTCGCGCGCCGCAGCGGCCGAGACGCCGTTCTGGACCCATTTGATAGCCCTCGATCAGCGCCGGAAGCCCGGCCACCGTCGGCGGCGTATCCCCGCGCAGCGCCCCGACAGCCTGGCGGGCGTTCGCGAGACCGGACTTGACGAGCTCGCTCGCGCGGTCGATCGCGTCGCTGAGGACCGGGCTGGCGTGCTCGCGGTCGGCGAGCTTCCGAGCCCCCTGAAGCTGAATCGCGGCGCCGGAGAGCGAATGCGCGAGCACATCGTGCAGCTCGCTCGCGATCCGGCTGCGCTCGGCGACCGTCGCCGCGCGCGCCTGCTCATCGCGCGCGTCCTCCAGCTCGGCGAGCAACAGCTCCGTCTGATCCTGACTCTCGCGCGAACGCTTCAAGAACAGCGCAACCACCCCCAACAGCACCGTGACCAGCATCGCTGCCGCCACGCCCGAGGAGGAACTCCCGGCGATCGCGGTCACGGCTCCGAGGCCGACCGTCACGATCCCGGCGACCGCCACCCCGGCGTTCAACGGCAGCCGCGTGATCGCCATGAACACCGCGACCCCGGCGGCGACGCCGGTGGCGCCGCTGAGCTGTAGCCCGGCGATCGCCACGCCGGCGGCGCCCATCGCGGCGATCACAGCACCCTGGAGCTTGAGTGGGCGCTCGGGGAAGCTGTCACGGATCGCGATCAGCACCATCGCGGCGAAGACGATGAGCGCGACCACGACCGCTAATCCCTTGCCGTGCAGTCCGGGAACGGGATGACTGTTGGCGCTCGCGAGCACCACAACGAGGATCACCGCCCAGCCGAGCGGCCGCAGCGACTGTCGCTGACGATGCAGACGGTCCTGAGACCGGGCCTGAGCCTCGACGACCCGCTCGCTGTCCGCCACTGACTGTGAATCGGTCACCGCGATACGGACGATAGAACGCGATCCGGCCCGCTCGGGGCGGGCCGGAGACTGCGATCTGGAAGCCGTGGTCTTCACGCCGTCGCCGGGATCTGGGCGGGTGTGGCCTGGATTGCGTGGCGGCCGCGGACCTGGACGATCGCGATCCGTGTGCTCACCTCGAGCAGCGCCATCAACACCAGGGCGACAGGCCACGCAGCAGCGCTGATCTGGTGGGCGTAGCTGAAGCTGGCGACCGCGTGCCGCGCACCGTGCGAGAGCGTAAACGCGAACAACATCCGCGAGCCGATCCCGGCAATCAGAAGCCCGCCGGCGATCCAGCCGACTCGCGCGACAGCCAAACCGTTCTCGCCGGCACGCACATGCGTAGCGAACCCGCTCGCAACGCCGAGCCCCAGACCAACAGTCCCAAGCGCGGCGATCAGGACGAGGTCGTTGCCCGCGGTCGGGATCGAGCGCACATACAGATGCGCGACATAGGCAACGATCGCCAGCGGAATGATCGCGCTGCGGCGGTCAAGCTCCCGCTCACGAGCCTGACGGAAGACGATCAGCACGAACACTGCGTTGATGAGGTAATCGGTAGTTCTCATAGCCGCCATGTTCCGCTCCAGGCGCCAGCCAGTCGTCGGCCCGAGGGTTGAGCCGCGGGTTGATTTCGCAGATCAACCCGTGGGTTGACCCAGGTCCAACCGACAGAACGAACTCCCGATGGCCACGTGCCGAGAGTGACGTGTCATCGGAACAGCAGGTCTGCCGCACGCCAACCTCCTCCCGCCCTCCGTCTCGCCGATTCTGAGTGGGCTTGGCGAACTGCATCGGCCCGATGATGTCGCCGGCAGACGACCGGGCAGTTAGGAGCGGGGAGCCTTCTTAGCGCAGCCTGGCGCGGGGTTGTTCACGCACCCCGGCGGGGTGGCCGGCGGGCCGTTTCCATTCGACTGGGTGACGCCACCGGCGGGATTGCCCGCGGATGACTGGCCCTGGACTGTGGCATTGCCGGGGCCGTTCCCGGGCGCGCCGGACGAACCGCCGGCGGGTCCTTGGCTCGTGGAGGGTCCCGATGAGGACCCCGTGGTGGTTGTCGTCGGTGAGGAGGCTGTCGTGGTGGTGGACGTGCTCCTGCCGGACCCGGTCGGCGAGGAGGCTGTGGTCGTCGTGGTGGTTGCGGTCGTTGTGGTGCTGGCGGAGGAAGGCGCAGTCGTGGTGGCCGAGCCGTCGCTGGGTGCGGAGGCGGCCGGAGCGGAGGTCGTTCCCGTCGGGGGGGTGGGGCCGCTGACCGGCGCGGGGTTCGCCGCGGCGGAGGATGGCGCCGCGATTGAGGACGGGTTGGGCGCGCTCGCCGCGTCCGTCGGCGGTGTAGCAGCGGGTGCCGTCGCGCCCGCGCCGGGCTGCGACCCGGGCTCGGTCGCGCTGGCCTGATGATCGGCGATGCCTGACCCTAGCGGCTGAAGCGGCGAGCGCAGCGGCGCCGGCTGACGGGCGAGGAGCGAGACCTGGGGCCGGGGGGATGGCGTCAGCGCGCTGCGCGTCACGCCGCCGACGCCGACGGCGACTGCGACCACCGTCGCGAGCTTCGCCACTGTCGTGAGCGAGATCGAGGACGCGAGCGCGCCCACGCTCGCGCTCGCGCCGAGCCCCGTTCCTGCGAGTGTGGCCGCGCCGGAGGCTGCGGTCGTCGCGCCCGCCAGCGAGCCAGCGCCGCCGACCGCGCCTACCCGCGCCGCCGCTGCCGTGCCCAAGCACTGAGAGCACGAGCGCTTTGAGTTTTCCGCTGAGCGCAATGGGGAGGACCAGCGCCAGCGCCGCCCGCTGCCTGCGCACTTCGCGCTCGAACTCTTGGCAGGGCGCACAACGGTCGACGTGGGCGCGCACAACGCCGAGCAGGGGCGCTCCCGCGCGCATTCGCCAGCCGCTCGCGGACCTGTGCGCAGGCGCTCTCGCGGGCGCTGCGTCCCCGATACAGTCCCTCGCGGGCTTGGAAAATGAGGGCCTTGCCCTTGTCGCGACGGACTCCGAGCACAGTCGCGATCTCCTCGTGAGAGTGGTCGGCGAGTTCGAACAGAACAAGCGCGGCGCGCTGATCGGCGGGCAGTCGCTGAATGTCCTCGACGACCTCGCGCAGCTGCTCTCGGCGCGCGAATAGGCTCGCTGGATCATCGATCGCGGGACGATCAGCGCTCACCCGCTCGCTGTCAGGGATCTCGCGGCGGGCGCGCAGCTCCGATAGGCAGCGGTTGCGCGCGATCGCGTACAGCCACGCTCGCAAATCGCCGTTGCACCCACCGCGGCGCAGCGCCTTGTATGCCGCCACGAACGTCAGCTGCAGCGCGTCCTCGCCCCACTCGCGGCTTCCCAGCATGTGCGCGCAGAAGCTGAGCAGCGCAGGACCGTAACGGTCGAGAATCTCCCCGAAGGCCTGATCGTCCCCGGACGCGACCCGCGCCACAAGCAGCCGGTCACTGAGTCCGTGCGGGCCCCGCGGTAGCGGGAGCGGGGTCACGCGGGACGCTACAGCCACGAGCGACAGTCTAAGCGCGACTCGCTCGACTGAACAATCACGGTCAGTGAACTGACCGACGCCCGGGATGCGCCCCATCACCCCGGGCGTCGTTCGTTCTCGCGTCCCCCGAGGGCACGAGCACGGCTCCAGGTCGCCCCCAGACCTTCACCCGGCCGTGCCTTCCTGCCCGACGCTGCGCCCTGCTGCTCCTAGAGACGCACCCAGCGGCGCAAAGGTTGGTCCAGGCGAAGGACTTCTCGCGCCAGCACGACATTTCTCCGAGCCGAAGACACTCTTCGGGCGCCAAGACACGGGGAGCCGAGTAAAATCGTCTTCTCCGCCGGAACGATTCCGGCGCTGCGCTGGCGCTGCGCCCCCATTGTCGGTGCATGGCTGGGGTCGGGGTGTTTGTCTTACAGCGCGCCGGCCCCAGCAGCCCGCCGTTTGCAGCCCAGACCAGCACGCTCGACGTCAGCGTGCATCCAGCGTCCTAACTCGCCGATGAGCGGTCCTGCGGCGAACAGCCTTGCTTCCTTCTTCCTGTCCTGCGCCGAGCTCGACTCGGCGACTTCGAGTCCGTGGTCGAGGTCCGTCTCGGTCGGGTTCGACATGTGAGACGCTCGCCGCCGTGCAGGTGACGCCCGGCCGCAGCCGCCGGAGGCGTGCGGTGATCGATCCGCTTTGGGAGGTGGTCGCGGAGCGGGGGCCAGGGCGCTCGCGAGCGGCGCGCTGCTGACGATCGCCATACGGTAGTGCCGGCTCAAAGACGCGCCTGCCACATGCAACCCTGGGCCGTCTGGAGGCGAGTCAGCGCCGCCCCGCGCCGCTCGCCCTCAGACGAAGTGTCGCCCCCTCACTCCTTCCGTTCCACGCCCCTGGAACTTGGGAGGTTCTTCGGCCGCCTCGACCTGATGCACTGGAAATTGTCACGGGGGCGTTGGCATACCGTTTCCACAACGTTGCCACCCGGTTCGCCGACCGGCCACGCGCACCAGTCCGCGTCGGCCGGGACTGTCGGGCGCCTCCGCGGCCGCCAACACACTGGCGACTCAAACCCGTGCGCCAACCACAGCAGAGCAGCAAACCTCGCAGCGATGTCCACTGGCCGACCGGCTTGCGGACGCGCTTCTGGTTCTCGATCAATCCAGCAGCCGGGGCCTGAGCCTGAACGGATCGCTCGTTGGCATATCCGATCACTGAACGTACGAACCGGGATCAACCGCCTTAGCGGCGCGGCACCACGGACAGCTCTGTTGTGCGCGTTGCAGACTCGATAGCGCCGCCGCCTGCTCTATCGACTCTCGCCCGGCAACTGCAGATGCGACACGTTTACCGACTCGATCTGATCAGAGGCGAAGTTGCTCACGAGGACGAGCTTGTCGTTGGGCGCAACGGCGAGTTCGCGTGGGAATGCACCCGACGGCAGCGTTGCGATCACGGCGGGGCGGTGAGCGAGCGCGGCGCGCGTATCGATGACCGTGAGTGCCGCGTGCGCACCTGGGGTGTTGAAGCGATCGGAGTCAGCGACGATCACACGATCGCCGTGGTCGAAGATCGCGACCCCAACCGGTGCGGCTCCGACCGTCACCTCGGCGATCAGAGCCCTCGCGGGATCGGTCAGGAGCCTCGCGGCCGAGAACGCGAGCAGTCGGTTACTGGCACGCGCGGTCACCCACACGACCGATCCGTCGGGAGACGGAGCCACGCGGACGGGCTCATGCTGCGCGGGAACGGTCGCGAGCACGGCGCGTCCAGGGTCGCGCTCCGCCTTCGCGACAGCGATCACGCTGAGCGTCCCTGCGGCTCATGCCCCGCCCGCCTCCGCGCCGGCCGGCAACCTCGCTCGTGACATACAGGTAGCGGCCATCCGGCGACAGCGCCGAGCCGACGACCGCATCGCCCAGCGTGATCGCGCCGAGATAGTCGCCGGCACCAACGTGCGGCGCACCCGCGCGCCGCAGGTCATAGACCGCGATCACCCCGCCGCGCGCCCCGTACTCAAGCGAGACGAACACGTAGCGGCCATCGGCGCTACTGGCGGTCTCGATCGCGCCCAGCGCCTGCAGGTGCGCGCGCGGCGGCGGCGACAGCATTCCGAGTACCGGGTCCGCGGTGCCGCGCTCAAGACGCGACACGCTCAAGACCGTCGCGCCCCGCCCGCTGGCGACCAGCAGCAGCCGTCCATCGCGTGTGAGCGAGCTCCCGACAGCCTCGCCCGGCACACCGACCGCCCGCAGCAGACGCAAGGCGAACCCCGCCACGGAATACACAAGCACCCGACCGCCGACAAGATCGACGAACGCATAACGACCGTCCCGGGTCACCGTCACCCCGAACGGCGAGTCTGGAACATGCCCAAACGATTCCAGAGTCCGTCCGCTGACACCCCTCGCACCGTTTCGTCCGCTCCCGCAACCACCGACGCAAAACACGACGATCGCGGCACCGACCACCGCATCAATGCACCGACACCGACTCAGTCCAAGGCGTACAAAATCCATCCACGTCGTAACCCGGCGCCCGCGCCCGGCGCTAGCGACTGGCTGCACGTCCCCAGTTTGGCATCACGTCCCCGTGGCGCCGCAGGCAAGAGGCGCGCCTTCCCCCGTCATGACGCCGAACCGATCGGCCCGCGCGAAGTAACCAGTGGCGAGTGCAGCGGTCCGCACTTGTCCGCTGGTCTTTGGCTTCTGCGACGCGCCGAACCGTCCCCGCCCACCGCTTCAAAGCACGCGGCTGGCGGCGCTCAAGGCCGCGTGCGATAGTCGATCCTTGATGAGACGCTTCATCGTCACGCCTGGTGCTGGCGGAGGCCGGCAGTCTGGGTTTCGTGGCTGCGTTGGCGACGTTGCAGCAGCCTAGGATCCAGGACGGCTACCGCGCGCCAGCAAAGTCCATCGTGGGTTGTCGGTTGACAGGCTGTGAGCGATTATTGCTTCATGAGCGTCGCGGACTCTTACCTCGTGGAACTTGGCGCCCCGGCTGATGCGTGGGATCGTGAGGCCACCGTGAGATTGGTGGAGTCCCCGCGAGCAGATCCTGCCGTGGTTTTCGACGCGGAGTGGTTGCTCGCCGCAGCGCAACCGATGGTCCGGTTCATGATCAGGTTCGCCGCGGGTCTGTGGCCGGGGACAGACGTCGCAGAGGATGCGACGTGGGTCGCGACCGCAGCCCTGGCGCGTCGGCAGGTCGCTATCAATTTCGAGGCCGGCATCGATGGTGGGACCGCCGATCTCAATCTGGCGGTGCTGGACTGGATCGATTCGAGGATCGGCGGCGGGGACGATAAGGACTTCCGATCGCGAGTCCGCGAAGAGGTCGACGGGCTGCTTGATGCGAGTCGACGAGGTCGGCAGCGGGGCGCCGAGCTCCACGCGCTTCGGGAGCGTGAAGGTCGTTCGGACCCTCCATCGTCGTCTTCGACGACCGCCGGGTTCCTGCTCCGCCATCCCAACGACCACTACTTCCGTGTGGCGCGCGCAGCCGTCAGCGATGAGGACCTGTGCCAGCTGCTCGACGCCGAGATCGCGGTTATGGCCGCAAGCTATGACCGATTGATCGCCGGAACCGCCAGTCGCGACGAAGGCGAGCTAGTCGTCGAACTACAGGTGGGCGACACGCCCCACCATGGATGGACTGAGCCGGTCCCGACGACCGTTGTCGCCGTCGCGGTTGGCGCTGCAACAGTCGGTGATCTGATCGGGCTACGGCTTGTCGCCGACCCCGACGCTGCATTCAACAGCACGCTGATCTCCGTGCGCTCCGGCGAACGGTGGCTGATCTGCGGGGATCTGCTCCAAGACGGCACGATCATCCCGCGCGACCGCACCCGCCGAGTCGCCGCCTAACGTCCAACCCGTCCCCCGCGATCGCCCGAAGGCTTTGCGCAGGCGCTCGACCGATACTGCTTCGCATCCGGCAATCCCGGAGAACGCCCGACTTCCGTGCAAGACGACCAGTCAGCCGAAACGGCCACGAGCTCGCACCAGAGGGCCAGGCCAATCGCGGTAGGAATCGGCGCCTCGCCCGCCGCCTCGGCTCGGTCGCAGTCAGGGTTCCCGTTGTGCGACGCCGCGAGGCCATCAAGCGTCGGCCTCAAGGGACGCGCAGGCCGTCCGCTGATCGATCGACAACCGTACGCACCGGACCGCCCGATCAGGGCGTCTAAGGCCGGCGCTCGAGGCGTCTCAATACCGAACGTCAAGCGAACGCGGTCGCTGGCGGACCCGGGAGCCACGAAACTGCGCTCGGAGACCTGGTGAAGGCGCGGTGTGTTCATCTCTTGAGATGATGCTTCCTCACTCGAATGACCCAGGATTGCTGACCGGACCGACACGATGGAGGGTGAACCCATGGCGCTAGCTGTGACCGTCGAGAACTTCATTCGTGCCGAGAGCGATCGGATGTTCGCTTCCCTGCAGACCGAGGCCGGAGGCGTGAATCGTCTCAAGCACAACCGGTCTCCGACTCCGGTCGATCATCAGCCGGTGATCCGGATGAACCGCGACACGCTGTACAGCTCCGCGGTCGTCGACATCTCGCAAGGCGCGACGGTCACGCTTCCGGATGCCGGGGATCGATACGTCTCGGTCATGGTCGTCAACCAGGACCACTTCATCAACCAGATCCTCCACGAACCCGGCGAGCATCGCTTGACAGTTGAGGAGTTCGACACGCCGTGGGTTGGTGTCGCCGCGAGGATTCTCGTGGATCCCGCAGATGAGGACGACCTGGCGACCGTGAACGCGCTTCAGGATCAGCTCGCGGTCAACGCCAACTCATCACGGCCGTTCGAAATGCCGGACTACGACACGGCTAGCCTGGACGCGACGCGCAAGGCCCTGCTCGAGCTCGCCAAACGCCTCGGCAGCTTCGACCGCGCGTTCGGTGCCAAACGCGACGTTGACCCGGTTCGCCATCTGGTTGCGACCGCGGCCGGCTGGGGTGGGCTTCCTGACGGGGAAGCTCGCTATCTCGGAGTCGAACCGGGACTACCCGTCGGCGAGTACAAGCTCACGGTCAGAGACGTCCCCGTCGATGGGTTCTGGTCGATCTCGGTCTACAACGCGGAAGGCTTCTTCGAGGCAAACGAGCGCCATGCCTACAGCGTCAACAACATCACCGCGATCACAAACGCCGACGGCTCGGTCACCGTCCACTTCGGCGGTTGCGGCGACGATCGGCACAACTGCCTGCCGATCATGGACGGCTGGAACTACACGGTCCGACTCTACCGACCCCGCCCGGAGGTGCTCGATGGCTCGTGGTCATTCCCGATCATTGAGCCGGCCTAAAGAGCGCGACGGTCACGGCGCAGGCGCTCGATGCCACGGCCTACCGGCTCCCGTTCTGATCGCGGGGTTCAGCAGCCCCCCGCGCCACTGCTGAGTTCAGCATCAGCAGGGCGCATTCCCGCGTCACGGCCGGCTTCCACTTTGCTCGCGCGATGGGCATCTCGGTGACGGCGAGCTTGCTCCTGCGCAACGAATCAATAGCTTTACAACGACGGCAGCACAGCCAAGTTGCGAAGCTTGATCATGCCGCCAGCAGACCCCGAGCACACTGACAGCCACCTCCAGACGAGCGCCCCCGCCCGCAGACACCGGATGAACGCACAGCACTGCGACTGAGCGCAGCAATGGACGGCGATCCCGGCGTCCCCTCCGCGGTCGCTTACGTACACCCGACTCCGCGATCCAGAGTCCCGACGGACCGCCAGCGGCGTCTGCGGGTAGGGCGATCCGGCCGTATGCTTCGCGCCGTGGTTCTCGGCACGGTGAACATTGGAGCGGTGACGACGGCTGGGGCGTCCTGACGTCGCTCGAAGTGCCCGGCGAGGTGTTTGCGCATTTCAGCCGCATTGACGCGGATGGATATCGCTCCTTGGACGCTGGCGAGCAGGTGCAGCTCGAGTGGGAGCACTACGCGCCCGGCCAAGACGGCTACTTCTACCGCGCTACGAGATTCGTCCGACTATCCAAGTAGTCGCCGCCGGTGCCAGCGTCGTGCGATGTCGCAGTCATCGTTCGGTGTTGCGACGCCGCACAATGGCAGATGCAGCACCGCTAGCCGCGACGGCCCTCTGAATCTTCAGTTTGTCACCAGCGCTGAAGGCGAGAGCCCGACGATCTCGATGATGAGCGCTCAACTGCGTCGACAACGCCGACGCCGAAACGCATGATGCGAGGTCGCGCAGGGCCAACACACCGACTCATCCGGACGCTCTGTGATGGCAGATTTTCGACATGACACGAGCTCGCAGCTTCGCGGTGGTGCTGACCGGCGCGGGCTGTATGACCTTCGTGAAATGGGCGGGTCGAACATGCGCAACGGGAGAGGAGAAGCACAAGCCGCTGCCGGGCGACGGACTGATCGCTCGGCCGTTGTGGCAGGCGACGCGCGCGACGACCATCCACACGCATCGTGACCTGGTGTGGCCCTGGCTGGTGCAGATGGGCTACCCGACGCACCGCGCGGGCTGGTGCACCCCTTACTGGATGGACCGGCTGATCTTCGGCATCCGTACCCGCAGCGCCGATCACATCATCCCTGAGTTGCAGAACCTTGCGCCCGGCGACCGCGTGCCTGACAGCCCCGACGCGGTCCTCTCCTACTTCACCGTGGACGAGCTCGCTGAGGATCGAGCGCTCGTGCTGGTCTCCCACACCCATCCGCTTCCGATCTACCGCGACGTCGACTTCTCGTGGGCGTTCGTCCTCGACGACGCTGGTGCGGACACCCGCCGCATCATGCGTGCTCGCGTCAGCTACACGCCGATCGGACCCGGTCCGATCATACGATTCCTGGTCACCGCGGGCTTCGGACTCGGCGACGTCGTCCAGGCAGGCGCGATGCTCGGCGGGATCAAGGCGCGGGCCGAATCGGCTCGAGGCAACAACACCGAACTGGACACCAAAGCCGGTCTCTCTCGCTCTGTCGTTCGCTGATCGTTCCCGTTGTGCGACGCGGCGGCGCCAGCAATGAACCGCCGCGTGGGACGCTCGAGACCGTCCGCTGATCGATCCCTGGATTCGTGCGGTGGTCGCAACCTCGGAATCCGCGCGGAGCAGGGCCTCGATCGCGTCGCGGCGATGCTCGTCGCGGAACGAAACCAGGGCCTGACGGCTGCGCTGCTAGACACGGTCCGACGGCCATCTCAGGTCGGGCGAGGCGGACGCCGAGACTTCCCAGGTTCGTCAAGAGAGAGGCGAGTGGCGCTGTCGCGGCTTGAGCGCGGTGGCAAACAGCCCTCCGGTCTGTCGCACGTGAGGCGCTGGCTGCCCGACCCGGGTAGCGTGTGGTCGCGTGCCGGCATTAACAATGCAGCTCGCGGTGATCAGCGAGGTCGGTCGCCGCGAGAACAACGAAGATGCGGTGTTTGCCTCGCCTCGCCTGATCGCCGTGGCTGATGGGGTCGGGGGCGCGGCCGCGGGCGAGGTTGCAAGCACGCTCGCGATCCTGAAGATGATCGCGCTCGAGAAGCGCCGGATTGAGCATCCGCTTGAGCAGGAGCTCAATGACGCGCTGCTCGACGCGAACGGCGTGATCGCCTTTGCGACCTTCTACGACCCCCGCCGCGCTGGGATGGGGACCACGCTGACGGCGGTCGCGCTCTCCAACGACGGCGAGTACTTGATCGCCAACGTCGGTGATTCGCGCACGTATCTGCTGCGCGATGGGCAACTGCAGCGGCTCACGCGTGATGACAGCTTGGTGCAGGCGCTGATCGATCAGGGCGTGCTCAGCGAGCACGAAGCTCGGCAGCATCCGCAGCGCTCGGTGGTGCTCGAGGCCTTGGACGGCGTCGAGCGTCCGCTCGCCCCGGTCCACAAGCTCCACGCACGCGCGCACGACCGGTTGCTGCTGTGCTCAGATGGCCTCAGCGACTATGTATCTGACGCTGAGATCGCCGAGGTCCTCAGGAACGCTGACACCAGCGACGCCGTACGCGAACTTGTCGACCTTGCGCTCAATCACGGCAGCCGTGACAACGTCACCGCGGTCATCGCCGACCTCCTCGCCGGCGCGGACCCGCGCGACGGCTGGCTTCCCTACCTTCCCGCCGCCGGCGAATCTGACTAGCAACCGTCGCTTCGCTTCGTCGCCCAGGCGGCAGGCTGGCCCAAACGGTCTCTCCCTTGCTCGGAGCAACTGTCTCGCCAGACCGCACAGGACCCTCGCACCGATAGCGCAGCAGGTCTTCCTCGCGGGAACAGGGGCCCCGTCCTCAGATTCGCGCCACGGGCAGGGCCGGACAACATTCGGCCGACTGTTCGCACGACCTTCCCGAATGAGACGGCGAGCAGCCCGTGCCGACGGTCTCCGTTGACTACGAGGTCGAGGAGAGAAGCGTCCGAAGCAGCTTCGCGAACGCCGTCACAGTGATGTGCCCAAACGCTTGTTGATACCGGGCATCGAGCGCGCGCAGCTCCGCTACCTCTTGCCTGCTCTCGCTCAGGTAGGGCTTCATCGGCCCGAGAAGCGCGACGATCGTCGGCACCTCGTCTCCGCCGAAGTCGCTGTGGGTCTTCACCGCGTGCAGGAAGGTGCGCGTGGCCTTCGGTGTGCGCATCGTCGCTTCAGCCGTCTGAAGGTCTGTGCACAGTCCTCGGCGGGTTGAGCCGCAGCAGGTAGGTCGAATCGCGAGCGCCGATCGCGATCGCGCGCGCGAGTGCCTTGTTGGTTCAGCTCAGACGCGCGACCGTGCCGGCGAAGCGATGGGCGGCGTGTCGTAGCGGCGCAGCTCGGCAAGCGCGAGCTCGAGCGCCGCCTCGTTGAACAACGCCTCATACAACTGTTGTTGAGCTGGGTTGCCGGTCTTCCAGCTGGACGGCAGCGATTCAGGGCAGCCCTCCTGAGCCTCAGCTACAAACGTCCTCGCTGCCGCACGTTGAGCTGGTTCCCTGGGCGAAGCAGCCTCAAGGAAGCTCGTGGCTGCGTCCACGAATCTCGCCGCAGATAATCGGTCAACTGATGCGCCGGCCGCGTTCGACGCGCCGACGAACAACACGGCCCCGGTGGCGAGCAAGCAAGTCGTTCTGCCCATAGTCCGAGCGAGCGTATCGGCCGGGGTCAACCCGCCTTGGTTTCCGCGCCCTCGTCCAGCCACACGCCGGACGTCGAAGCCTCGCCCCGATCCTGACAGGGGCTTGACGCCGCCTTCCCTACCTTGTGGTTCACAATGAACGAGCAGCGCCATGCCCAATCCGACGCAGGTGACCTGATCGAGCGCGTGCACAAGCTTCGCGTGATCTTGCCCGCGATGGCTCAAGAGACAGCTGATGCACGGCGTGAGATAGCCCGGTTGCGACTGAAGAACGCACAGCTGCAGCGTCGGATCGCGGAGCTGGAGCGCGCCGCACCGGTGCGCAGACCGCCGGAAGGCGGCCAGGTGGACGCGCAGCGAGCGAGCACCGGCGTTCGCTGATCGTTCCCCAGTTGAGACGCTCACGTCGCGACTGCGGCGCCGTCGCCCGGACGCTCGGGGCGTGCGGTTGTGGTTCGGGTTCGTGTGCTCTGCGGTTTCAGCCGCCGGCGGCGAAGCACGCCGCGCGTTCGATCGGGGAGTGTGGATCATGACGAGGCGGCGGCCGGCGGCGGCTCGGACTAGGCGAGATCTGATCGGCGCGCTGGAGGAGCGCTGGAGGAGCGCTTCGACGCGCGGATGGGTCGGTCTGCGGGCTTGGATCCAAGACGGCTGTTACGCCGCGTGAAGCGAGCGTCGATCGGATCGCGTTCGAGCCCGCGGAAACGCCGAAGCAGGCTAGGGGCGTTATCGGGACATGAGTTGGTTGGCGGAGTCGATCACCCAACCGACGAATGCGGCGGCGTCATGGCGACGGCGGGCGGGGTGGCGCTGGTACTGTCCAGGCGGCGGCTCGCCGCGACGGCAGGCGACCGCGTCCTCGATCAGCGCGCGCCATCGAGGTTCGAACGCTTCGAGCGCGTAGTGCGCGGCGAGTTCCTTGGTCGCGATCGCGCTGGTCGCGATCGTGTCGTGCAGCCTTGGGGCTCCACGTACGCCCGACGCGGCGAGGCGCCGCGGCGGCACGCGTCTTCTGTTCCAACCGTCCCGTCGCGCGCGCGCTGCCCGGCGAAGCCAGTAGTCGTTGAGGTTCGCGAGCGTCCGCGCCCGCAGTTCGGCTTCGTCGGTGCGGATCTCCAAACGGTCGCGGTTAGGCCCACGCACTGCGATGCCGTGTTCTGCGAGCACTCGCCAGGTCACCGGGTTCACGTCGAACCCCTCGCGAGTCGCGATCCTGAATCGCCCCGTGAGGTGGCCGGCAAGCGGCGTGACCTCGAGTGGCGAGATCGAGAGATCGCGGCCCTGAGGTCGATGCCGTTGCACAGCAGTGGCCAGCGCCCTCGCCAGGCCAGGTCGTGAACCAGCGACGAAGTCCAACGCCCCACGTGCATCGCTCGTAGCCGCGCGAGCTCGGCAGGTCCGAACGTGCCGTTGAGGAGCGCGACGAAGTCCACATCGCTGCGCCCTGCCCGGAACGCTCCCATGCTTGCCGAGCCGACGACGTGGAAGCCCTCGATACGGTGCGGAACGACACGGTCCAGCCGTACGAGCAGATCGTCAACAGCACCCCGAGCCAGTTCAGCCAGCACGGCGGCAGTGTGACCAATTTCGCCCGACCTGCGGCCCGTGACCGCGTCGCTCAGACACATCATCGACAGTGATCGCTCGCGACAGAACCGCCGTCCTCCCCCACACGCCACGCAAGGAGCCAGCCCCCGACGCCAAGACCCGTAGTGTGAGCGAAGCAGGACCCACGCCGCGACTCGCCCGGCACCCGCTACTCATCATCACGAGCAGCGTCGCAACAGTCCGGCCGACCGTTTCGCAGGGCGTTCCCTGGGTTCTCGCGGTGATCGCAACAGAGGGTCGCTCCTGGGTCCGGCGTTGAGGATTCGCTGAGCGGGTTGCCCGGGGCGTGCGCGTCTGGATCGCAACTGAGATCGGCAGCTGGTCGGGTGCAGCAGGCCGATGGGCTAAACGGCTTGCGGGTTGCGGGCGAAGAAGAGGACTTCACTGCCGATCGGTTGAAAGCCAGCTGTGACCAACGTGCGGATCGAGGCCGCGTTGCCGGGGGCGGTTTGGGCGAAGAGCACTTGGTCTGCGCCAACGATTCGGCGCGCCTCGGTGAGGGCTTGTCGTGCGATGCCCTGGTTACGGTGATCCGGGTCGATCTCGATGGCGACTTCAGTGCGGTTCGCCAGTCCGCGGCCGAGAACGATCGTTGCGGCGCCGGTCGGGTCTGTGAACACGCGCACGTGGTCTCGGTGCGCGTGGGCTCGCGTCACGCGAGGATGGCCGTCTGAGGTTCTCTCGCGGAGTGTCGTTCGGCCCTGAAGGTCCGCGCGCAGCGAGGAGAACATCGATCCCGTCATCCTGGCGGCCGAGCCTGTCCCCGAGCGCGGTGAGAAAACCGAGGACTGATCGGCGCCAGGAGATGATCCGGGGAAGCTGGCCATGGATCTACTCCTCGGGCAATGAGCTCGCGATCATGAAATGCGCAGTGAACGCGACGACCGCCATCGCGCGGCCGGGAGGCGGCGGTAGCACCTCGATGACCCCGTCGGCTTTGGGGAACTCACCGCGCGCGGCGGAATCGAGGGCAACTGCGAGCCGGTGCGCCGGTGGCGGCATCTCGCGGGAGGCTAATCGCGTTCGGACCCCCTCCGCAGGTGGACCGCCGAGCCGAGGTCTCGTTCCGGAGGATGCGTTCAGCCGAGCGTTTGTGCTGCGGCGGGGTCTCAAGAGACGTTCCTCCGGTTCTGCGGCGGCGCGGGTGCCAGGGATCGGGCGAGCCAAAGGCCGGCCGCGAGCTTGCGGACGGGGGGACAGCCTGCTCGAGGGTTTCAGTGGTGCTCATGAGTGAACGAGCGCCGAGGCTAAGGCTTCGGATCCTGCCTGCCAATCGTGCTGACGCCTGGCACACGGCAAAGGCAGTACAGCCAATCGTCGCACGCGCCCGCGACGCGGTCGAGCGCGATCAGATCCCATGGCGACGCATCAACCATCGCTCGCAGCGAAGCGGGACGCCAGTAGATGAAATGCCGCGGGAGGTCGAGCTTGGCCATCGACCAGCGCGCCCCGTCACCCTCCTTGACCGTGAACCCGAGGATCCCTCCCGACACCACCGCGCCAGCGGTCCTAGCGAGCACGCAGGCAAGCTCGCCAGCGTCGAGATGCAGCAACACGGCGTTGGCGTAGACGCCATCCCACGGACCGCCTAGCTCGTCGGTGATGACATTGAGGATCTCGGCCTCCAAGCCCCGCGACCGCAGCTGCTCGACGAACGCGCCGGTCGCATCGGTGCGATGCACACTCAGACCGCGCGCCTCCAAGAGCGCAGCGTCGTGACCCGTCGCGCTACCGATCTCCAGGACCCGGCCGCCAGCCGGAAGCAACCCCGCCATCGCGGCAAGGAACGCCAACAGCTCCACAGGTGCCACCGCCGGCTGGTGCGCAGCGTAGCGGTCGGCCGCCGCCTCATACGACGCAAGCGTCACAGCGTTCGTCCCCGTGACCTCCGAGCTCATCGCCAATCAAGTTAGAGAACCAGGCCCAGCACGGTTCGTCCGCGAGGGTCCCAAGTGTGCGCTGGGCGTTGGTCATCGAACAGCTGTTTCGATTGCGATCACCCGTCGGGAGTCGCGATTAGGTCACGGTCGCGGAGGAGCGCGCGGACCTGGGAAGCCACCTCTACCGCCGAACGACCGTCCGTATCCACCACAACGTCGAGCCCGGCGATCGCCGGCATGGACATGGCGAGCTCTCGCGCATGCGCGATCAGCGGAACCCTCCCGGGCCACGTGTCAGGCTCGCGGTTAGCTACTCGGTCGGCAACCACCTCAGGTGGCGCGTAAAGACAGACGACGAGCACACGATCAACGGCGAGAGCATCGATCACGCCCTGCAGCTCGAGCGACGTTTCCGTCGTTGCGACCACCAGGAATAGATCTCTTCCAGCAGCCCGCTGTAAAGCGGCGACGGCGGCAAGCTGCGGGAGCGAGTCCGAAATGGAAAGCCACGGCCACCCGCGGGCGAGCTGCTCTAACTCGATAGCCGCGAAGGCGGTCGCATCGATCTCGAGCAACGTGCTCAGCGCGTCCAGCACCGAGGACTTCCCCGATCCCGGCGAGCCGGTCAAGATCAGCGCGGCGCTCATCTTCAGGATCTTCCCTGCCACACGAAGGGACGCATCAAGCCCGGAGGTCGACGTCGCAGTGCGGGTTCCCCAGCTGCAAGGATCTCCGTCGAGCCGGCGAGCGTGTGATGTCGCCGGTGGTGATGCGTAGAGTGTTCGTGATGATCGGTCGCGTGGCCGTGATCGGTTTGTGCTTTTCCGGGGTTGTCGTGATCGGGGGATGTGGCGCGCGGTCGACGGCCGGCGTTGGGGCTGCGGATCAACGGCAGGTGGTTGGCGCTGCGCCGAGTTGCGCCGCGCTGAGCGTGAGCCAGCAGTTCTCCGGGGCTGCAGTGATTCTTGATGGGAGGATGCTGGCGGGGCGGGTTGTGCCGGGGACCGGCGGGGTGCTGGCGTCGCCTGCACGCGTGCGCGTCGAGCGTTACGCGAAGGGGACCGGACCGTCGGTCGTTTCGGTCGTTACTGGGGTTACGGCCGCGGAGGGTGCTCAGTCGGCGACCGAGGACGGGATCCAGCCACACGCCGGAGAGCATTGGCAGATCTTCGCCAGCAGCACGTCGCAGCCGTATGAGACCTCTCTCTGTGCCGGCACTCGCCCGTTGAGTGCGAGTGCCGGTACGTTGCCGTTGCCAGAAGGGGCGGCGTGGTTCAGCGAGACGCTCGACACGTCACCCCCAGCTGTGTTCAGCGATCGCCTAGCCGGTGCTGAGGTCGTGCGGAAGTGGATGTTGTGGTCTGGCGAACTGTTCGCTCGCCACGGTCCGAACGGATTGACCAGGGACCCGGGCGGGTACTCGTGGGGCGACTCGGAACCAGGGTTTGGCGACTGGGATGCGCTGGACGTCGAGACGCTGCCCGAGACTCCGGCTGCCGTGATGAGGCTGTTGCGTTCGGGACGGCTGGAGGCCGGGCAAATGGACCGGGCCGAGCGAACCAGCAGATTGAGCTGGCTGGCGCAGCTCGCGATGATGCTTGCGGATGATCCGACGACGCTGTCCGCACGGGCCGCGGCCTTGACCGCAATCGCCGGCTTTCCCGGCCTTGAGCATTTGGGACGGGTCCGCGATCCTCGCGGTCGCGTCGGCGTGGCGGTCGCGGAGACCGCATCGGATCTCCACCCGATCATCGTCGCGACCGGGTCGACCTGCGCCAACCCGATGGGCGGCGCCGGTTGCACCGGCGCGGACAAGCCGCCCGGCGCATATCGGACGGTCTTGATCTACAACCCCGTGACCGACCGTCCGCTCGCGCTTCGCACGGTCGCGGTCAGCGCGATTCCCGCGGCCAAGATCAAGGCCGGTCGCGTCCTTTTCGAAGTCAGTTACCTCGACGGGCACGCTGTGCTGCACCCGAACATCCCGCCGCCACCCGCGCCGGAGACACGGACTGTGCAGAGCGTTCCTTGGCACCTCGCGCGCGTGCGCGGCCGGACGATCACCCTGACGTGGATCTCCGGGACGTGCGACGCAAAGGTTCGTCCGGATGCCCGAATCGACCTCGTCGAGACGGCTCGCTCGATCAGGATCCGCGTGCTCATCCACGTCGTGACCGCCGGACAAGGCGCCGTCTGCGCCGGCGTCGGACTCGGCGGCACGCTCTCAACAATGCTCCACCAGCCGCTCGCCGGCCGGCCGATCCTGCACGGGCTCGTCACTGACCACGACCGCTGAGCGCCTCGGCCCGGCCCAATCACCCCCTTTTCCCTCGGCAGTCTGGCGACCCGCCGGTCCCAAGACCGCCAGCCGGGCGCGCGTTCGCACAGCGTTGGGCTGTGCGACGCCCTCGGGCCCGGGGCGGACACCCTGATACGCGTGCGTTTGTCGAACGCCGCTGAGCAGCGTGTCATGCGTTGGATCACAATCAGGTCTGCGCCACGCTTGTCGGAGAGCGCAATCGAGGAGGACAGATGCCGCACGTCAGCTACGTTGACCCGGCTACCGTCGAGGATCCAGAGCTCCGGGCGATCATGGAGCGGGCCCGAACGCACGGCACGCCGCGCCCGGAGAGCCAGGCGATCCGCCTGCACAACCCGGAGGTGATGAAGGCCTTCAACAATGCCTGGGAGGTCTTCTTCCGTCAGGGCGTGACCGATCACGCGATCAAGGAGCTGTGCCGTCTCTATATCTCGAAGTCGGTCGATTGCGAGTATTGCGGTGGTCAGCGGTCATCGCTCGCCCGACAGCAGGGCGCGACTGAAGCACAGGTCGACGAGATTCTCGAGTTCGAGCATTCGGACCGATTTGACGAGCGCGAGCGCACCGCCCTGGAGTGGGCGATGGCGATCGCTTGGGACCCGACGCTTGCCGCCGACGGCCTCTGGGAACGGCTCCACCGTCACTTCACCGAGGCTCAGCTCGTCGAGCTTGGGCATTTCATCGCGTTGACGCTCGGACAGCAGCGCTTCCTCAAGACCGTTGGCGTTCAGCACGGCGAAGTGCTGCCCGACACGGACGCGGGCCTTGCCCCCGAGGAGGCCAAGCGCCTGCGCACAGGCCGCGCCGTGGCCGCGGGCTGACCCACCTCATAGGCGGCGCTGGGGCTTCACGCGCGTCCGCAGCGGGATCGGCTCGCGGACGCCGGCGCCGACTTGCCCCGGAGCTTCCCTGCTTGCCGCGCAACTCGTGTCCGGTCTCGATTACGGCAAGGGTTGCGCGCCAGGGTGAAAGCAGGTGACTACTCGCGACAGCGTCCACTACTCAACCCTTCGGAGCGGCCCGCCGCGAAACAGCTGCTCCGCGAGCGAACGCCTGGCCAAGACGGATCTTCGCTCGTCCCCTCCCTAGCTCCTCAACTGTGTTTGAAGCCGTTCTGCGAGTCGCACCGAGGCGCCAGCGAGTGACGTCCGACCCGTTGTGGTGCTTGAGGCTGCTCCGACGAGGACCGTCATCAACCGTGCGGGATCTTGCGCCGATAGCCAGGCGCGAAGCTCAGCGGGAGCATATTTGCTGACCGCGCGATAGACGACCACCGGCGTTGGCCAGGTCCCGAGATGATTGGCGAGGTAGTCGGCGGGGTCCAGCGTCGGCATGAACGGAAACGGACGCTCCGCGGGATTCCGCTCAGTTTCGTCGTCGATGTCGTAAAGGATCAGGCCGTCCAGGCCTGGTCTAGCGGACGAAGACGAGCGACTGTCGCGTCGGCGATCTCTTGCGCGCGTTCGCGATCCGTCGCGAGACGTGGTGGGGTGAGGGCAAAGAGCAGGAACTCGCCCTGGCCGGCCTCGATTCGGCGGATCAAATCCACGGGTTAGACAGTATTGGAATGCCATGGGGGGTCTGAGCGCGGACGAAGCTCTGGTGGTGGACCGAGGCGAGAAGCGCACGGTACGACGAAAGCGCAACCCACAGCCCGCTGCGCCGTCAGCGGCACGCCGTCAGCGGATGCTCGGGACCGCTCGCTGTTCGATCCCCGGTTCGGGCGTGCTGCCGCGTAAGTCCTTTGCGACTGCAGAAGTCGCACAGACAGTCGAATCCGAGCCACCGACAAGCGACTGGATCAAACGCGTTGAGACACTGATCGGTCCACGCTCGCCACAGAGAGACCCGCTGCTCCGCTCCTCGCTCGCTCTGACCGTCGTGGCGAGATACCTCGGCGTCGTCAGCAACGGCGACCACCACGACAGGCTCCGACGTCTGGTGTGGTCATCTGGACCCCCAGCCCCGGAGCCAAAGCCGCTGCCGCCCTGATCATGAGCAGCACTCTGTCGCAGCAGGCCCGCCGCAAAGTCGGTGTGCGATGACCCTTGGGTATTGCGACGCCGACTCGGCCAATCCGCACGCCCCGATCGGAGGTTCTCGGCGTGCGCTGGTCGATCGGCGACCGGTCACGCGCACAGCCTGCGGGGTGCGCTGTCACCGTGATGCTGTCGGCGTTCGGAGCCAGGATGACGCCGAAGGAGAGTGCGACGGGGACGAACGTCCTCTCGACCGCGGCGAAGTAGACGGCGGCACAGCTGACGATCCGCGGGCACCTAGCGTTACTCCGGTGTAACCGAAGGGTCGGTACAAGTTCTGGAGATGCGCGTCATTGCTATGGCAGTCGCCGCCTGCTCGGCGCTCGCGCTCGCCGCCTGCGGCTCCGCGGGCCAGCCAAGCAGTGCCTCCGGCGCCAGCGTGTCGGCCGGTGTCAAGTTCGCCGCCTGCATGCGCTCGCACGGGGTTCCGAAGTTCCCGGATCCAAGCGGCTCTGGCGGCGGGATCCAGATCCCCGACGGCTCAGGGATCAATCCCCGGTCGCCAGCGTTCCAGTCTGCGCAGAGCGCGTGCCAGAAGCTGTTGCAGGGTGGCGGGCCGGGCAGGGGACAAAACTCCGAAGCACGCAAGGAGGAGTTGGTTAAGCTCGCCCAGTGCATGCGTGCACATGGGCTGGCGACGTTCCCTGACCCGACAGCATCACCGCCGTCGGCACCTCCGAGCGGTGGCGGGATAGCGTTCGGTAGCCCTGGCGCCTTCCTCTCCGTGCCGCAGTCGATGATTCAGTCGCGCGCGTTCAAGCGGGCCGCCGCAGCGTGTCGCTTCCCCGGTTCGGGAGGCCGCGCGGGGCCGAAGCTGCGGCCCGGCGGGTAGATTCGGCGTCACTGCCCGCGAACTGAACACCAGTGGTCCGCATCGCGACCGCCGCCACGGCAATAACAGCCATACCTTCGAGCCTGCGGCGCGAACGACCGCTGCTACACACTACGGTCCGGCAGCGGACCTAGTCGCGCCTTGGGAACGCAGCTAACGACAACCGCCCGCTCTGCACGAGCAAGCGTTCCGTTACCGGCAGACTTCCGCCCGGCCAGTGGATGCACGCAGCCCGGTCCGGCGGATCGGCGTCCCCCTTCCCACGTGAGACGCTCGCTGGCCGCGCACCGACGGTCTGCTGTGACACGCATTTCGTGTGGGTGAGACCTCGCCTCGGGCACACCCCGATCCAACGCGCGGAGTCCCGAAGCACCGCCGGGTCGGGCGAGCCGACCGTATGCTTGGGCGCATGGTGGTCGGTACGGTCAAGCACTGAAGCGATGACGACGGCTGGGGCGTCCTGACGTCGCCCGACGTTCCCAGCGAGGTGTTCGCGCATTTCAGCCACATAGACGCCGAGGGATACCGCTCGTTGGACGACGGCGAGCGCGTGGAGTTCGACTGGGAGCATCAGCCGCCCGGTCAAGACGGGTAATTCTACCGCGCGACACGCGTCGTCCGATTGGCCAAGTAGGCGTCGCTGGCGACGGGCGCCGGCCACGTCGCAGTGATCGTTGGTCTCGCGAGACGTCCCAACGACGTTCGTGCGCGGGCGTTACGCCGCTGTTACCTGGGCACCTGTGGTGTCGACGCGGTATGAGCATGCCGACGGAGACCGTCGCCGGTATCGACGTACAGAAGACAGAATGGCCCTCGCGGCACCGCGCGCGCTGGCTGGCGAGAACCCTCGCCGGGGTGTTGAGCGCGATCGCGATTGCTGCGTGCGGCAGCTCGGGCCTCGGCGCCACCGGCGGCGGATCGACCGTGCCCGGCTCCAGCGACTCGGCCGCGCTCGCGATGTCGGAGTGCATGCACTCCCACGGCGTCCCGAACTTCCCCGATCCCACACAAAGCCCGGGAGGCGAGGGCCTTTCGGTGAACAGGTCGCCCGGCAGCTCGACGGTGACGGTCGCCGGGATCCCGTTCAGCGGCCCGGCGTTTACCGCCGCCGCCAGGGCGTGCAGATTCGGTCCTGGCGGCCGAGGTCACCGTGGGGTTCCCGAGAGCACCAAGGTCAAGGAACTGGCGTTCGCGCGGTGCATGCGCGCCCACGGTGTCCCCAATTTCCCGGACCCAAGCTTCCCCGCCGGCGGCAGGATTGAACGCCCTGAGGTGGCAGGGCTCAGTCTCAACTCGCTGGCCGTGCAGCGGGCAGAAGTGACGTGCAATCGCTGAGCGGGCCGCGACCACAGCGAGAGCGAGACCGGCGACATCGCCCGGAGTCACACCGCCTCTTGGGTCCCGACACTTCGCTGCTCCGACTTCGCTCGAGTGTTCGCTCCGGGTTCCCGTTTGCGACTCGGCGAGGCCGTCAGGGAAGGGCCTCAGGGACGCTCGCGACGGTGCGGTGGTGGATCGGTCATTGGACAGACGTCGGCGGCAGGACGGCGCTGCCGTTTGGACCAGGTGCTGATTCGAGCTGGGACCCGTGACATCGCGGCGCGCCGGTCGTAGTGTCGGGTCGGTTCCTAACAATGGGCAGGAGAGCTACTCACAGCCGCTTCGTCGCCGCCGTCGCAGCTGCGGTCATTGCCGCTTTCGCCGTGGCCGTGTTGTCGTCGGCGACGGCCGGCGGAAGCGCGTCTGATCACAAGCCGCAGTTGTCAGAGCACCGGCTCCTGCAGACCGCGCTGAGCGCAGCGACCCAGAATGGCGACCCGCACCCGACGCTCATCCAGCACAGCGAGGGGACGCGCCGCGACGCGAATCTGGTCGACTCCGGCGACGTCGTGCCAGGCGGGGAGCGGTCCTACTTGATTGCGGAGCGGGGGCGCTTCGTACTCGAGAACGCACCGAGACCACCAGGGGCACCCGCCCCGCACGGCTCGGTCCTCACCCTCGTGGTGAACGCGTCTACCGGCCGGATCACCGACGGGGGAGTGTCAAACCGCTACCCGGATCTGGCGAAGCTGGGGCCCGTTCACACCGACCTTCGCCGCTCAAGCGCGAGTCACTGGAACTTCCACATTGAGATCCAGGCGACCCATGGGAGCCGCGGCGATCCATCGCTGGTTGCCAATTTCTCGCCCGATGGGAGCCTGGCAACGGCGCGTTGGGCAATCTGCATGCCGCCGAACGTGTCGGTCTGCACGCCGGCGAAGAGCGCGTCTCAGTTCCTCCAGCCGGGCGCGTCCGCTCCAGGAACCATCTTTCAGGCGAGGGCCATCTACCAGGGGCTCACATATACCGCGCGCACCGCAACGCGGACTGGGCGCCTGCACGCAACCCGTCCGCCGCCGCTCGAGGGGAGCGCGCAAGCGGGAGGGCGCGTCACGCCGCAAAACGCAACGTGGAGAGGAGGATGGCTGGCGGATCCGAGCTACGCGCCCAACGCCGGGATCGATTCCGGCGGCATAGCTCCTGACTTCGACTCGCTCAGTGTCGAGGCATGTCGGACACAATCAGGACGGCACTGCGTGAACCTCACCCCGCAAGGAAGGCGGTGGGACTTCGCCCAGCAGCATGTGAGGGTGGGGCGCCGATTCATCGGCAGGTACCTATTCGCTTTCGACGAGCACTTTGGCACCGACACCGCGTTCGCGGAACCGGGGTACGGCAGTCCGTTCGACATTCCGCCGCTCAAAATGAGCGCGACTGTCGTCCGCTCCACGCCGGGCTGGCTTGTCCGCGCGTGAGTTGTGGATCGCGGTGTCGCCGGACTCTCGCCCGCTCCGGGCGACTCGGTCCTCGCCCACCATCTGAAATCTCTGACGCTTGGGACGCTTGGGACGCTTGGACGACCGGCACGAGCGGTCACGCCTCACCATTGGGCTCCCACTCGGCCAGGCGAAGCACACCGCGCGCCAGCACTCCTCGGCGATCGCTCGTTCTTCCTACGTGAGACCCCTGTCAACCGGTCTCCTAGCCGGGCTTTGCTGGCGGGTAGGTCGAGCCGCTGAGCGACGCGGTCGAGGTCGAGAGTTGCCTTCAGCACCCGCAGCGCTCCGTCGCGCGCAGGGAGGATCAGGTCGTCAGGGTTCTTCGGCTGGACCGGCGGAAACGCCGATGCGACTGCATCACGTACCGACAGCCCGCGGCGGCCTCGGGCCACCCGTGATCTGAGTTGAGGTCGGGGGCGAACACATCAGCCGCCCGTCGGGATCGGCTCCAGCGGCGCGGGTGGCAGCGTGGACGTCGGGCTCCCGCGCGAGGTCGCGTACCGTTGTTCGCACGTTGTAGCCTTGGCCGAGCAGTGCTGGCATGCGCCACCCTCCAAGGAATCCCGTCCCTCCGGTCACGAGCGCCGTATCGGCCATTGCGGGCACCCTAACGGAGCGATCCGTCCAGTGCGATGCTGTGCGCCGACGATCGGAGTTGTTGTGAGCGCGACCGTGGGCAGCCGGGCACGAGCAGCGAACGTCGCACTCGCCGCACTGGCCGTGCTCGCGGCCAGTCCCGCGCTCGCCGGCGCGTTCACGTTCACGCACACCGTCTCGCTCAAGGTGTCGATCACCGACGATTGGACGCGCACGGCGCCGCTCGGCTGCGGTCCGGTCGGGACGGGCTCGGTGACGTCGACATTTCGCTGGAAGCGGCCTGCAAAGGCCCTGGTGGAGATCAACGCCGCCGCCGGGCGCTGGACGCTGCTCGTCCCAGGTCCGCGTGGACTCTCAGAACTCGACCTCGCGAAACAACCGTTCAACGGAACAATCACGTACAAGAACAACGTCACCGAACTCTCCAGCGACCCGGGGTGCAAGGGGTCGATCGACACGAGCGGCTGCAAGACCTACAAGGTGCATGGGACGTCGAACGTCTTCGGGCTGACGCGCGGGGCGCTCTCTGTGCAGGCGGGGCTGAAGATCGGCACCGAGCTCCGGCCGCCCGGGTCATGCCTGATCGGGGCGTACCTAGGTTCGAACGGTTGGGCGATCTGCTCGTAGCGGCGACCGAGGGCGAGTAGGTGCTGCTCGAGCCGGCGGCGCTCGATGAGGACGAACAGGCAGCGCTATGGCTGCTCGCGTGGTCTCTGCCGAGAACGCAGCAGCACAACTCGACGCGGCCAGTCTGAGGCCACCGAAAGGGGGTGCCGGCCGCGTTCGGTCAGCCTTCTGCATCGCACTTCGCCCAGATGGCAGACCACGCGGTCATCCCGTCGTAGACGAGCTCGCCGATCGGCGCGTAGTACTCGGTGTCGTCACTGGCAACACCGCTTTGGAGTGGTCGCGTTTACGAGCTGGGGTGCGCGACCCGTCGCTCCAGATAGAACGGTGCACGAGCAACCTGCGCGACCCCTGAGCTCGCCGCGGGCCAGGTGCTCGACGCACGGTTTTGTTCGCAGACTAGGATCGTCGAGCATTCAGGAAACGTCGATGAAGGGGCGAGTAGGCAATGGCGAATTTCACGTTGGTTGACGGTACGAGGCTCATCTCCAGCAAGCTTGGCCGAGGGTCGGTATGGCTCCTGCTCACAGCAGCCGGACTCACAGCGTGCGGAACGGCACTCGCGCAAACGTCGGCCCGGTCGAGCTCCGGGCTCGCGACGACGGCGGCCGGTCCGCCCGCGACGCTCACAGGGAGCTTGATTACGGTGAGCCCGGTCGGGACGCTCAAGCGAGGAGCCGTGGTTCCGGCGCGGACGTTGGGCACGCGCGTATTTACAAGCTCGCGCCGCGGATTCGCGCTCGCGCCCGATCGCTTTGGAGCCTCGTACCCAGCCGTGACGACCGACGGCGGCAAGACGTGGCGCATCAATGGGCCCGTGTTTCACGTCCCCGCAGCGCAGGCACCGCTGGCCGTCACGCAGGTTGGCGCCGCCAGTGCGAGCACGTACTTCGCGTGGGGTGCTCAGTCGATCGACGCGACCAGCGACGGTGGCAAGCATTGGTGGAGAACGTTGGTCAACGACTCCGCGCTCGCCGTGGTCTTCAGCGGGCGCACGCTCATCGCCGTGGTTGACAGCGCGCCTCCGAGCGGCACTCCCGCCACGGCTTCGGTCTACCTGAGCACGGACGGCGGGCACCACTGGCATATCACCCACCAGATCCAGGGCGTCTAGGCACTTTGGACGCTCAGACGTCCGCAAGATGGGACACGGCGTCTCGTCCGCGTAACACAGCGCCGTCACGGTGGGTAGGCTCCGCGGTCGTCGCCGGTCCCAGGCACCAGCCGGTCGAGCTCGGTCGTGCGTTGCCCTGGTGGGAAGCGTCTTGACGCGACATGAGGTCGGTCCGGGAGTCAGTCCGTGCTTGGTCCAGACGGAGCTGTGTTCATTCATCGGCGGTCGTGGTGACGTTGGCTGATTGCGACCCTACGAACGTGCCCTCGACGCCGATGACGACGTCTGATTCGTTCTCGCTGATCGGTTATCGCGCGCTCACATGGAGCTATGTCGCGACGAGCGGTCGCTTCCGTGGTGTGGGCGAATCAACGGCACGTTCTGGCGTGCGAATCAGCCGTTATCCGACGGCAGCGGAAACCCGCCTGCCGGTTGGGGGAACCCCTTTCAGGACGGCACACTCACATTCATGAGTGCGAGGACCGCGAGATTCGACTCGCCCGCGGGTGGCGTGACATTCGAGCGCACATCGCGCAGGCAGCCGCCCCGGATTTGCTCATAGACGTGCTCAAGGGTGTCGGGCGGCAGCGAGCCTCTCTCCCGTCCTCGGCGTTCGATGATCCTTGGGTTCCGGACGTCCAACGGTGCGGGTCATCGCATACGCGTTCAGTCATGCGATGGGTGCCCCGACGCCGGAGCTCTCGGGCGGCGCGTTGCGTTGTCTGTGATGTCGCTAGTCGGCGAGGCCCTTGTCGCGCAGCTCCTGCTGCGCCGACTTGGTCTTATCGAGATCGTCGATCTGCATGCCTCGGAGTACAGCTGGCGCCTTGGTGAACTGGATCTCACGGTAATCAACGACTTGGACGTGGTTGCCCCAAGGGTCACGGAAGTCGAGCGATCCGGACGACTGCACGCCGACGCCGGCCTCCTGCATCGCGGCTCGGACCGCCTCCTTGTCATCGACCACCAGGCCGAAATGTCGCGCACCGTCATGCGGTTGCGTGCGACCGGCGGCAAGCGCAATGAACTGGTCGCCGATGTCGATGAAGCCAATCCTCCTTCCGGCACGACCACGCAGCTCGAACTCGAAGAAGCGCCCGTACCAACTCAGCGCCTCGTCGAGGTCGCCGACCTCAAGCGCTACGTGGTTGATCCCAACAATCCGAGCCATCGTTGTCCTCATACTTGCGCCTGGCGCATACGCTGTCCATCGGCACTTCGTCCTACGCCGTAGCTCACGTCCAGGCGTAGTCGGCGCGTTCGCTCAGCGATCGGATGTGAGACGCCTCTGACGCGGGGAAGACAGTCCGATCGGACGCTCGGAGTGTGCGGTCAGCGAATCGGCTTTCGTGCGCCTGCTCTTCGTGCCTGGGCACCGCGCAGACCCGGCAGGGAGAGCGACAACACCGTCGTTGATCGCGACACCTGAACCGGAGACCGAGGCGCGAGCGCCGCTCGGGGATTCCTCACCGAAGCTGGCCCGCGGGGCCGAGGGGCGCGAGGCGGTCGACGAACCTCGGTTCTGGTGGCGCGCGATGCTGCCGGCCGGGTACCGTGGTGTCATGGCCAAGCCGTTATGGCGGCAGCTGTTCGATGTCGTCGATCGCAGCATTGCGGGGCCGGTCGAAGCCGGGACCAGGAGCGACGTCCTCGGTGATGCCGTTGCCGTCGGCTGGCGCCTCAGTCGTAGGATGCAACGCGAGGTGGAGCTCCGCTCGCGTCGGCTGCTTCATCTACTGAATCTCCCGGCCGCCACGGATGTGCGGCGGCTCTCGGAGCAGGTGGCGGCGCTGCGCCGAGAACTGCGGGAGATGGAAGACCGTGAGCGTGGAGACGACCGCGGATGACGCCATCGCTGACGCCGTCCTCGGTGCTAAGTCGGGTTGAGCGTGATGTCGAGCGCGCGATCTTGCGCGGCCGCAACGGCCTGCGGTATGCGGCGGGAGTGAATCGCCCGGAGGTGGGTCGAACACCCAAGCGCGTGGTGTGGTCGGACCACAAGACACAGCTCTGGCGGTATCGCAACGATGGCGTCGAGTATCGGCAGCCGGTGGTGATCGTCCACAGCCTCGTCAGCCGCAGCTACGTGCTCGACCTCTATCCGGGCAACAGCGCGGTCGCTTTCCTATTGGGATCTGGGCTGGACGTGTTCCTGCTCGACTGGGGCGTCGCTGACGCAGCGGACGCCGGCAACTCGCTGGAGACCTACGCAGACGAGGCGATTCCTGCCGCGGTGTCCGCCGCCTGCGAGGCCACGGGCAGCCACGATGCCACGCTGCTCGGCTACTGCTTGGGTGGCGTTCTGAGTCTCCTCGCGTGTGCGCGCCATCTCGAGCTGCCGGTTCGCAATCTCGTCCTGATGGCGACCCCCGTCGACTTCAGCGGCATGCAGGCCATCACGAGCCTCGTCCGCGACGGTCGCCTCGATCCGGAGGACATCATCGACGAGACGGGCAACGTCCCGCCCGAGGTGGTTCAGAATGCGTTCCGGCTGCTCAAACCGACCGGTGAGCTATCGCAGTACGCCAACCTCTGGGAGAACCTCTGGAACGATGCATACGTGCAGGGATACCAAGCGATGGGACAGTGGACGCACGATCATGTCCCGTTTCCAGGCGCGGCGTTTCGCCAGACCGTGGAGCAGCTCGTACGTCGCAACGCACTGCTGGAGGGCACGCTCGAGCTCGGCGGCGAGTTGGTTGACCTGCGGAGGATCCGCTGCCCAGTCCTCAGCGTGATCGCCGAGCGCGATCACATCGTGCCGCTGTCGGCCGCCGAGCCCGTGCCGGCGCTCGTCGGCTCCGTCGAGGCGGACGAGCTGCGGCTGGACGCGGGGCACGTCGGACTGGTGGCGGGACGAGCAGCGGCGACGGTCACACTGCCGGGCATCGCCGCATGGATCGCCGACCACAGCGAGCGCGTGTGATGCAGATCCGCGCTCCAACACTCGGTGACCTCGAGCAGCTCCTTGAATTCTTCGCCCGTGTCCCCGACTCGGAGCGAACCTTCTTCAAGGAAGAGGTGCTCGATCGCGACACGGTCGAGCGGTGGCTGACGAGCGACCGTGGGCGCCGCGGACTGGCGCTTGAGGACAAGCGCGTGCTCGGGTACGTCGCGGTCGTGCCGCTCACAGGCTGGTCCGATCATGTCGGCGAGGTCCGGCTCGTCGTCGACCCTGAGCGACGCCGCTGCGGCGTTGGACGTGCGCTCTCACGCTGGGCTTTGCTGCAGGCACTGAGCCATGGCCTCACCAAGCTGACCGTCGAGGTTGTCGCTGACCAAGACGGTGCCGTCGCAATGTTCGGAGCGCTCGGCTTCCAAGCCGAGGGATTCCTGCGCGATCACGTGCGCGATCACGACGGCATGCTTCACGACCTCATCCTCCTCGCTCACCCCGTAGAGGATCACTGGTCAGCGATGGCAACCGCAGGAATCCCCGACGCAACAGGAAAGTCCCAGCCGAGCAACACATAACCATCCCGGCTGCAGCGAAGTTCTGACTCGCCGGCGCGACCTTCGACGGTTCGAGCTCGGTCGTGTCGATCCGGCTCCATCCAGTGTCCCGGGGCCAGTCGCGAGATGAAGGGTGCAGACAGCGAACGCGTTGCCATGCTGATCCTCATGGCTTGTGTCCATGGCTGTGGGTGTTGGAGGGCTACGACGATCGTTGTGACGATCCAACGTTGTGCCAGACAGCACTACCACCAGCCCTCGCGCTCCGTAGGCGACCCGCACCGCACCGACGCGACGAGCACGCGTGCCTCGCCGCGTTGCACGCTTGGGACGACCTGCTGCTCGAGCGAGGCGCGGGTGGCGTCACGATCGAGGGAATCGCCGCCCGCGTCGGCGTTGCCAAGCAGACGATCTACCGCTGGTGGCCATCCAAGATCAACATCGTCCTCGACACGCCGACCCACGACGCGGGCCGCCATATCGTCATCGCAGACACAGGCTCAGCCGTCGAGAACACGCGGCGACATCTCCCAGGCCTCGCCCGGTTCCTCGCCAAGGTGCCCGCCCGAAGGTGCTATTACGAGGGATGCGGCCGTGGCAGCACGCCAACGCGATTGCTTCGCCGATCGCTCCGAGCTCGCCGTCTTCCCAGATCGGGGAGAGCACGCGTGCGGCGAAGCCGTCGGGGACCTGCAGGCACCCGATCAGCAGGTGAAACGGGCGACCTTACGGTGCTCGAGCAGCGCGGCGCTCCCCGCCGCCCGGATCGCTTGGCGCGGTGGATCGTCGCGAGGCGCGGCCGGCGGGGTCGCGGCCGTCCCGGTGCCCTTCATCGGCGCGACGCCAATTCGCGCGACTGCCCACTCGCCCGTGCGCTGGAAGCGACCCAGGTGGCATCAGGATCGGAGACCCGCCTACGCTCGACTTCGGAGATCGCTTCATCGTGCGTCTCGGGGAGAACCCACAGTCAGCGCCTGTGCGCTGAGGGTTGGGCTGTGAGGCGCCGCATCGCGGCGAGCCGAACGTCCGACGTCGTGCGGGTGATTGGCGTTACCCCGTGCGCCTCGACGTATCGTGTCGGGGCAGGAGCGATGGCCAGCGTCTTGATCCCAACTCCCGCGGTCGACTTCGACGCGACCGAGGTGGCCGTGAGCTGGGGCGTGCTCACACGGCTGGGCCATGAGATCGTGTTCGCGACTCCCCACGGGCAGATGGCTCGAGCAGACGAGCTGATGCTGACCGGGGAGGGCCTGGATCTCTGGGGGTTCATGCCGGTGTTGCGGCGCGTGGTGGTGATCGGCCGACCGCTGCGGGCTGACCGGGCCGCGCGCGACGCCTACGCGCAGATGGAGAGTTCGACCGAGTTCCGCTCCCCGATCCGCTGGGAGGAGATCGATCTGGCGGCGGTTGACGGGGTCTTGCTCCCCGGTGGCCACCGCGCACGTGGCATGCGTGTGTATCTGGAGAGCGAACTGCTGCAAGCGAGGGTCGTCGAGGCGTTCGGACGGGGGATGCCGGTCGCCGCGATCTGCCACGGCGTGCTGCTCGCCGCGCGCAGCATCGACCCCGCCACTGGGCGATCGGTGCTCTGTGGACGCAAGACGACCGGCCTGACCTGGTCGCTGGAGCGGATGGGGTGGCGCGTCGCGCGGATCATTCGCTTCTGGGATCGCGACTACTATCGCACCTACACAGAGCAGCCCGGACAGCCAGCGGGTTACATGTCAGTCCAGGCGGAGGTCACCCGTGCGCTGGCCGCCGTCGAGGACTTTCAAGATGTCCCTCCCGATGACCCGTACGCGACGCGCAAGGCCAGCGGCTGCTACCGCGACACCGTCGAGGACGAGCGCCCCGCCTTCGTCGTGCAGGACGGCAGCTACCTCTCGGCTCGCTGGCCCGGCGACGTCCACACCTTTGCCAAGCGCTTCGCCGCGATCGTCGGCAGCGAAGAGCAGAACCCGCAGGTCAGGAGCCCGACGCCGCGGCACCGGGCCTGACGCGTAATCGGCGACACCCAACAGCGCCATCCGAGGCGTTCGGTCGTCCTTCCTTCACTGAGACTGAGCCGGGTAGTTCTCGGGCTGGGTCGGGGCGTCCCCCGGTGCCGCGGTCCGGCGATCGGCACTCGAAGGCAGTCCGGTCCTTGATCGAGGCGGCCGCCCTGGGGGGCCCAATCCTGCCGGTCGCGTCAGCAACGCCCGCGCCGAAGGTTCTCTACGCCTCGAGTCGTTGCCCGAACGCGATGTCGTGGCCGTCGGGATCCTGCACACCGAACTCCCGAAAGCCATGTGGGGCGTCGTAGATCGTGTAGTCGATGCCGGTCCCGCGCTTCTGAACCTCTTCATAGATCGCGTCCACATCGTCGACGCGGATGTACGCGTCCCACATCTTGTCGACGATCTGCCAGTGAGGTACGAGGCGCTCGGGCTGATCTGAAAGGGCGATAAGGATGACCGCTGCGTCACGCACGGCCGTGGCGAAATTCGGCGGATCGCCGAACACGTGGCACTCAAACCCCAGACCGTCGCTGAAATAGTCCACCGAGCGCTGAAGATCCGCGACCAGAAGAACGGGCGAGACGCCGGTCAGCACGGCCATCGCCTGATCCTAGTCGCCGGCTTACTCACTTCCAATACGCCAGTGTGCCGCAGGACCTTCCGTTCGTGAGACAGCCTGGAGCGCCTCCCGTGGACGCTTACAAGGACGCGGCCGCGCACGTGCGCGATGGTCGGTGCTAGCCGTCGGTCACGGCGACGTAACGCAGATGCTGGCGTCGCTGGCCCGATTGCCTGCGGCGACCGAGAGCGTTGATGCCGACCACGTCGGGGGCTGTCCAGCGCGGGTCGGGTCGCGAGCAGACATACGACCGATCTCGCCTCTGCGCGGTGTCCGCTGAGGCTTGGGATCTGAGAGGCCTCGGCGCTGCGCCGGGTCCTCTGATCGGACGTCCGCAGCGGGTGGTGACCCTATGGCATTGGGGGACGGCTGGGGTTCACACCGTGGGGCCCACGATTCTCCGCCAAGCCTCGATCCCAGGGCCCACTTTTCGACCATGGCACGCATCCGGCAGCCCGGCCCTGGCGCAACGCCGCTGTGCGCGGGCGCACCCGGACAGTCCTAGGGCGCGCCGATGTCGGCCAACCTCGGGACGACCTGCTCGCCTAGCTCCCTCACGAACGCGACGGGGTCGGCTCCGGTCGGCACAACCTCCGCGAGCTCGACGCCAAGCCGAGCGTATTCCTCCATTCTGGACACGAAGGCGTCGACGTCATCTAGGGGGTTGTTGCCCACGACCAAGATGGTCTTCTCGATCGTTGCCGGGTCGCGTCCTACGCTTTAGCAGTGGCGGGCGAGTACTTCGAGCTTGTGCGCCACGACCGGTGGGTCCCGCGCGAACAGGTTGCAGGCGTCGGCGTATTGGGCGACAAGTCGTAGCGTCTTTCGCTCACCGCTGCCGCCGACGAGGATCTTCGGCCTCGGCCGCTGAATCGGAGGTGGCGAGCAGATGGTCTCGGCGAGCTGGTAGTAGCGGCCGGCATAAGGTCCCTCGTCGTCGCTCCACATCTGATGGCAGATCTGCAGCGTCTCTTCCAGCCGCTCGAACCGCTCACCGAGTGGCGGGAACGGAACTCCGAGGCCCCGATGCTCCCGCTCGTACCACGCCGCCCCGATGCCAAGTTGCGCACGACCGCCTGAGAGGACGTCGAGGGTCGTGACGATCTTGGCCAACAACCCAGGATGGCGGTAGGTCACACCGGTGACGAGAACCCCCAATGTCATGCGCTCCGTTCGGCCGGCGAGGAACCCGAGCGACGTGTAGCCCTCCAGCATCGGATCCCGTGAACTGGCGAACTGCTCCATCTGGAACCAGTGGTCCATCACCGAGAAGGTTGAGCAACCACCCTGCTCGGCAGCCCCTGCGGCCGCGGACAACGTCGAGCCGAGAGCCTCCGGACCACCCGGAAGCGTGAAATTCACAAAATGGATACCGAGCTTCATACGCCAGCCTCCGACACGGACCCGAGCGACCATCCTACCGCCGCACGCCCTGACGCCTCGAACGGCGCGATCCACGGTCATGGACCAAGCTCAAAGGATCAGGACGGCCGATTCTCGCGCCGCGGCAGACGTCAATCGCATGCGCTCAAGACACGGACTGCACACGAGAACAGCGATTCAGATGTGCTCGTCCGGACGCTACCGCAGCGTGTCACAGGACCGAGGCTCTATGTTGGGCGACGCATGCTTGAGCTCGCGCGCGGTCTATCTCCTGGTGATTTGCGGGAGATGGCCGCGCTGGAGGCGCGGGTCCTTGCGGCAGACGGTGGTCGGCTGAAGCTGGAGTGGCATGTGCTCAGGACTCGTGCCGGCCAGTACGTCGAGGACCTGCTGTGGCGGGAGGACGACCGGCTGCTCGGGTTCCTGGGTCTCTATCGCTTCGAGGCAGCGACGGTCGAGATCGCCGGTATGGTCGATCCAGCCGCTCGACGTCGCGGGATCGCGACGGAGCTGCTTGACGCCGCATTGCCGATCTGTCGCGATCGTGGGTATCGGCGAGCGCTGCTTGTGACTCCCCGCGGGTCCATCGCGGGGCGAGAGTTCGCCCAAAGACGAGGCGCCGTGCTCGAGCACTCCGAGCACGCTCTCGTTCTGCTCCAAGCGCCGACTGAGGGCCCAACCGACCCGGTGCTCACGTTGCGAACGGCGACGTCGGCGGATGCATCTGAGCTCTCTCGGTTGCTCGCGGCCGCGTTCGGCGAACCGCCGATCGATCTGGCAGACCGCTTGGCAGAGGACTCGGCGCGGACGATGGTGGTGGAGCTCGGGAGCTCGGTCGTGGGCACAATCCGAGTGACGCGCGAGGATGAGTCCGCCGGCATCTATGGGTTCGCCGTGGACCCCGCCTGGCAGGGCCGCGGCATCGGACGGGATGTTCTGCGGAGGGTGTGCCGCGAGCTCCGAGACGAAGGCATCCGGCGCATCGGCCTCGAGGTCGCGGTCGAAAACGACCACGCTCTCGGCCTCTATACCTCCCTCGGGTTCAATCAAACGACCACCGAGGACTACTACGAGATCCCACTCGGCTAGCGGCAGACGACGGCTCGTTTTGACCTGAGCTCCCGGCGCAGAATGTGCGCGCTCCCGTCCGCTGATCGTTCCTCTTACGGGCGCCCTCTCGCGAGCTGGTCGCCGGCCGTCGCGAGGCTTCGGAGCCGCTGCAGCGGGTCGCCGGCCGGATCGGGCGCAGCGCGTCCGCTCCTCGATCCTTGAGCGAAGCGAATTCCTACCCGTGTTCACGCTCGCTGTTCGCGCGAAGCGACAGCGGAGGGCCGACGCTGTCTCGCCTGGTGGTTCGTCTCTTGTAGTGGCTGGGGGCGTGTCCCCGGTCTGGCTGGTTGGGCACTCGCCGTCGGAGCCGCATCTTGTGGCGGACGGATGCGGCACGGACCGACGTTCCATTGCGACCGCCCGCGCCGCGTTCCGGCAGAGAAGTTCCCCTCTCCGCCGGAGCCCGCTCGAGGTGTCCTTTTAGCCCTTGATCACGTTGTGCACCCGGGCGACCATCGGCTCGCCGGGATCGGCGCCAAGTTCGGTCATGATCGGAACGAGTGTCGCCCCGAACGCCTCAAATGCCTCCTGCGACTCCCAGATGTCGAAAACCTGGATCTCGCCGTTCGTCTCGAGGGCGATGTGGTAGGAGCGTCCTTCAGGCGCGCCCGCACCTGCAGCCTCGAGCTTGCTAACTAAGCGCTTCGTCGTATTTGTCCTGGGTGAACCCGCTGGGTGTGAAGTAAAACCCAAGTGCCATTCGATCCCCGATCCTTTCCGCGCGTCTTGCGCGGTCGCGTGCCAAGAGCTGCAAGCCGACCCTACTGTGTCAGGGCGGACCTCATTCGAAACCGCGCCCCTCCATTCGCAGCCGCATTCAGGTAGGCCTGGGCGAGGAACACAGGCCGCCTCGATCCTTGACCGGACGTGCTTTGTATTCCGGTGGGAGACGACGATCCAGCGGTTCTGCTCCACCGGCCAGACGGCTACTGTTGGTGGTCGTGTTGGTGGCGGCCACCGATGCGAACGGTAGCCCTGGGGATGGGATGATCGGTGTGATGCAGCAATTGCCGCGCGACGAGGATCGGAGGATTCGTATGTCTCGCTGGTTTCGGTTGCTGGCCAGCGCCGCTGCGCTCGCGGCCACGGCCCTGTTCCTGACGACCGTCGCCGCAGCCGCGAAGCCGAAGGCGAAGCTGTGGACGGTGTCTCTCAGCGGGATCGCCCGCACCGACGACAGCTACTCGCGGCCCGGGCTCGACGAGGCCTACAACGCGAAGCCACCCGCCGGCTGCCTTGACGACACCACGACGACCTACCAACTGCACGCCTCGGCGCGGATGAGCTCCAAACCGGTTCCGGAACCATTGTTGCCCGGGCTCGGTACTCCTGGGTTCTTCTTTCCGCTGACGCTGAGCTCGCTCGACGCCACCGCGTCGGACCAAGTGAGCGGCGGCTGGGCCGTCGACCCGAACTACTTCCCGCCCGGATCGTTCTCGACGCAGCCGGTCGATCCCAGCGTGTGTGCCGGCTTCACTCCGTTCACGTTCTCGCGGCCATGCACGTTCAAGAACCAGCAGACGCACTCCTACACATTCACCCTCGGTCTCTACGCCCCCAATCGCTTCGATCGCGGCGACCCGCTGCTGAAGCCGGGCAGGTTCTTTCTCTACTACAGCGGCGAGACGGGCGGAGAAGACCCTCTGGCGATCGTCACCTGCACGGGGACGACGAACGCCCTCGGCACCGACATTCCGACTGCTGGGTCCGAGTCCGGCTTCATCCCGTTTCTCCAGGAAGAGCTATCGACGAACCTTCGAACGAGCGCCGTGTTCGGGCTTCGCACCGGCCGAAGCAGGTCGGCCGCCGGAACGATCGTGTTTCCGATCCACGTCGCTGACCCCAACAAGACGGACGGCAACGAGACGATCACCTACACGCTGAAGCTCAAGCGCGTCCGCTGATGCGCAGTTGGCGGCTACGCGACCGTGGCGCGGCAGAATCTCTGGGCCGAGTCGCGATCGCGCGACCTCCCGCCGCGCGCGATCACGACGGCGGCGGTCGCCTCTCTGTTGCGCTGCTCCAGGCGGGAACCTGAGTCGTGCTCGCGCCCGATTGATCGCGCGTCCTGAGAGCAACCTCCGCACTAGCGGATCACGCCTAATCGCAGCAGCTACGGGGTTCCCCCTGCTGTCGCGTCGCCGGCGTTCGATGATCCTTGGGTGCCGGACGTCCAACCGTGAGGGTCATCGCATACGCGTTTAGTCATGCCGGCGGCAAGCGCAATGAACTGGTCGCCGATGTCGATGAAGCCCACCCTCCTTCCGGCACGACCACGCAGCTCGAACTCGAAGAAGCGCCCGTACCAACTCAGCGCCTCGTCGAGGTCGCCGACCTCAAGCGCTACGGGTGAATGGCACTCTGCATCGCGCCAGAATCTAGTAGTTATGCCCGGCCGATTGGGGGTCAGCCCTGATGGCATGCCGGGTCTGACGCGGAATCATCGAGCATGAGGTTTGCTTGAGTCTCCTTCCGTTCGCGTCGACCCGTGTACTGAACGATTGAGCCAGCGGAACCGAGGCCGAGCCATGATCCTGCGAACTTTTGACATCCCGCCGAGCGTCAGACGTGCCCTGCCGCTCAGTGTGCTGCTCGGAGCGCTGATGCTCGCTCCGGCGGCGAGCGCAAGAAGCACATGGATGCAGCGCCCCACGCGGTTCCGCCAAAACGACTATGCGGTCGATCCTCATTTCGTCGGGTGTGCGTTCGGCAAGGACCACCGACAACGACCTGGAGAAAGCTGCGAGAGCAGGGCAGGAACCACCCCTCACGATCAGCGTGCGTCGCCGCGGACGCAGCTACGCCCTGCAATGCTCGAACGACCGGATCGGCCTCACTGCCACCTGCCGCCACAACCGGCAACCATGGGTGCAAGTCTACTGGGACAGTGCCCAGGGTACTGAGCACACCGGGTGCGCAAGGCGCATATCCGAGCGCGGTCTCTGGGCAGCCTGGACGTCGTACTGCTGCTGCTGCTGCCAGTGTGGTCGGGAGCGTTGGAGCCGGGATCTGGAAGCTCGAGAAGATCCTGTGTCCGGGCGGACGACAGCTGGCCGTTGCGTCCTGTCTGGGTCTGCGGTGCATAGATATCGCGAGGCGACAGCAGTCGCGCTTCGAGTCAGCTCAGCAATGTGATCGCCGTGGTAGCGGTCCGGCGCAGCCTCGAGCGCGGTTGGCACTACTGCGCCCCCGAAGAAGGGACCCCGGCCGAGGAGGAACGCGCCGCCGCGCTCGTCGAGCGCACACTCCGGCCGGCGCAGGGCGGGACAGCGAGCGGAGTCAGATGACGATTAGCGAGGGCTCGCGGATCAGGTAAGGATCAGTTGGCGGCTTGTGCGCCGCGCAGCAGCATCAGCGAGCGTCCCGTCAGCGGGACGGCGGCCGACGGGTCGACGGGCCGGCCGGCTGCCGTGGGATCGGCCGTATCGACCTCGATTTGCCAGGCCACGTCGCGGAGCGACGCGGGGACGCTGAAGTCGAGCGGCTCCCACCAGGCGTTGAACATCACAAGGAACGGATCGTCGGGATGTGCGTCGTCGCCGGTGTCGCCGCTCAGCGCCATCGTGATTGCCAGCGCGGAGGAATCGCCCCAGTCCTGTCCGGTCATCGCGTCGCCGTCCGGGCGGTACCAGTCGAGGTCGTCGCGGCCCGTCTCGGGCGCGGGCGTGCCGCGGAGGAACTGGCGGCGGCGGAACACCGGGTGCTGTTTGCGAAGACGGCATAGGGCGGCGGTGAAGTCGACCAGGTCGGCGTTCTCTCGGACGGTGCTCCAGTCAAACCAGGTGAGCTCGTCGTCGTGGCAGTAGGCATTGTTGTTGCCGCCCTGACTGCGGGCGAACTCATCGCCGCCGAGCAGCAGCGGCACGCCCTCGGACAGCAGCAGCGTGGCGATGAAGTTGCGCCGCTGGCGCGCGCGCAGGGCGAGGATTGCGGCATCGTCGGTGGGGCCCTCGATGCCGCAGTTCCAGCTGTTGTTGTCGTTCGTGCCGTCGCGGTTGTCCTCGCCGTTGGCCTCGTTGTGCTTGCTGTCGTAGCTGACGAGGTCCGCGATCGTGAAGCCGTCGTGCACGGTGACGATGTTCACCGAGGCGGTGGGTCGCCGGCCGCCGTGGCCGTACAGGTCCCTCGAGCCGCTGATTCGGGTGGCGAAGTCGGGCAGCGTGCCGGCCGTGCTCCGCCAGTAGTTGCGCACTGTGTCGCGGTACTTGCCGTTCCATTCGCTCCAGCCGGCCGGGAACTGTCCGACGTCGTAGGCTCCGATGTCCCACGGCTCGGCGATCAGCTTCACCCCCTCGAGCACGGGATCTTGGCCGACTGCCTCCAGGAACGCGGAATAGGGGGAGAAGTCGTTCGCCGCGCGCCCGAGGCTGGCCGCGAGATCGAAACGAAAGCCGTCCACGTGCATGTCCTGCACCCAATAGCGCAGCGCGTCCATCACCAGGCGCAGCGGCTGTGGGAGATACAGGTCCAGGGTGTTGCCACAGCCGGTGTCATCGACGTAGCGGGAGCGGTCGTCCTGCAAGCGGTAGTAGGCCGCGTTATCGATGCCACGGAAGCACAGCGTGGGCCCCGATTCGCTGCCCTCCGCGGTGTGGTTGAACACGACATCGAGAATCACCTCCAGCCCGGCGGCGTGCAGCGCGCGGACCATCTGGCGAAACTCGTCTACTTGGCTACCGCTGTCGCCCGCGGACGAGTAACCGTTGTGCGGCGCGAAGTAGCCGATCGACTGGTAGCCCCAGTAGTTGCGCAGCCCGCGCGCCACCAGCTGCGCATCGTGGACGAACTGGTGCACAGGAAGCAGCTCCACGGCGGTCACGCCAAGCCGCTGCAGATGCGAGATCGCCGCCGGATGGGCCAGTCCGCCATAGGTGCCACGCAGCCGCTCGGGCACATCGGGGTGCAGCTGGGTGAAGCCCTTCACGTGCACCTCATAGAAGATCGAGTCGGCCATCGGCCGGCCCGGACGACGGTCCTCGCCCCAGTCGAAGTCCCCGGCAACCAGCACCGAGCGCGGTACGTACGGTGCCGAGTCGCTGCCGTCCGCCTGATTGGGGTCACCGGCTACGTGACCGTAGACGGCCGGGTCCCAGCGGACCTCACCCACCACCGCGCGGGCGTAGGGGTCCAGCAGCAGCTTGGCGGGGTTGCAGCGGGAGCCCGACTGTGGTTCCCACGGCCCGTGCACGCGATATCCGTAGCGCTGGCCCGGCTTAGCGCCGGGCAGGTAGCCCTGCCACATGTAGCCCTCGCCCTGCTCAAGACTCCGGCGCGTCTCCTTGCCCGCGTCGTCGAACAGGCACAGCTCGACGGCGTCCGCCACGCTGCTGAACAGCCCGAGGCTCGCGCCGTTGCCGTCATAGTGCGCGCCGAGCGGCGCCGCGGTCGCAGGCTCGAGGGCTTGGCTTGTGGTTGTCGCGGCCACGGGATACCCCCTCAGGTGGTTGCAGACTTCTAGTCAGAGAACCAACGGCCCGACCATACACGCAGTAAGCCGAGCCCCGATCACCCAATTCGGGCGAAAGACCTCAACTTCCCCGGTCCCGCACAAAGCCCGGGAGGCGAGGGCCTATCAGTCACCAGGACGCCCGGCAACTCGACGGTGACCGTCGGCGGGGTCGCGTTCAGCGGTCCGGCGTTCACCGCCGCCGCCAGGGCGTGCAGATTCGGTCCGAGCGCCCGAGGTCACCGTGGGGTTCCCGACAGCACCAAGGTCAAGGAAGTGGCGTTCGCGCGGTGGATGCGCGCACATGGTGTCCCCAATTTCCCGGACCCCAAAGTTCCTGGCCGGCGGCGGGATTGAACGTTCTGAGGTGCCCGGGCTTAGCCTGGATCCACCGCGTAATACCGGTGGTTCCGTCCGACCCTGACGTTAAATGTCCTCCTGAGCAGGGCTTTTCAGCGGTTGTGTGTGGCAACCGCGGCCCTGTCAGGAGGTCACCTGAATGGTGCACGATCAGCCGGACGTAATCCAGGGTCCCGCGACGCTTGATCAGATCGCAGTTCGCTTCGATGAGCAGCGGTTGGTCAGCGACGCGGGGCTGCTGTTGACCGGGTCGCTGGCCGAGCGGTTGGGTGTCGAGCAGCTCGTGAACGACAGTGTGTGGCTCGATCCCAAGGCGCCGGGCGCGGCGCTGCCGGGCCGCAAGGTGATGAGCCTGGTGCATGGGATGCTCGTCGGCGCTGACAGCATCGATGACATGGACGTGTTGCGCGCCGGGTCCACCGGCCTGGTGCTGGGGCACACGGTGATGGGCCCGTCCACGTTGGGGAGGTTCCTGCGCGCGTTCACGTTCGGGCATGTCCGCCAACTGGACCATGTCCTGGATGAGTCGCTGCGCCGGGCGTGGGAGGCGGGTGCCGGCCCGGGTGATCAGCGGCTGGTGATCGATATCAACAGCTTCGTCGGGGAGGTCTACGGCTATCAGAAGCAGGGCGCGTCCTACGGGTACACCAAGCAGCTCGGCTATCACCCGTTGGTGGCGATCCGTGCCGGCAGCGGCGAGGTGCTCCATATCCGTAACCCGCAAGGGGAAGGCGAACACGCAGCGCGGGAACCCGCGGTTCGTCGATGAGCTGCTCGCCCGTGTGCGCCGCGCGGGCGCTGGTGCCACGATCCTGATCCGCGCCGATACCGGGTTTGAGAACCACAAGCTGTGGGGGACGCTCGACGCCCGCGGGGTGGAGTTCTCGATCGGCGTCAAGCAGCGCAAGCCGATCCGCGCGTTGATCGAGCGGATCGAGGAGACCGCGTGGATCACGCTGGAGGACTACCCCGAGGGCGGGGAGGCGCAGATCGCCGAGACCACGCTTCATGGTTGGCGGCTGATCGCGCGTCGCACCCGTCTGGTCGGCAAGCAGGCCGAGCTGTTTCCCAACTGGCAGTACTTCGCGTTCGCGACCAACCGCACCGAGCCGCTGCTGCTCGTCGAGGCCGAGCATCGCGAGCACGCCGTCGTCGAACTCGCGATCCGCGATCTCAAAGACCAAGCGCTCGCGCATTTCCCCTCCGGCCGGTTCGCAGCCAACAGCGCCTGGAGCGTGATCGCCGCGCTCGCACACAACCTCGGACGGTGGACCAGCCAGATCGGCCTGCCCCGCGACCGCACCCGGACCGCCGCCACCCGCCGGCGCCGGCTGTTCCAGATCCCCGGGCGGCTGACCCGCAGCGCCCGGCAATGGACACTGCGGATGCCCGCCCGCTGGCCCTGGCAACAAGACTTCGACGACGCGCTCGGCCGCATCCGCGCGCACCTGACCCACCCCGGGGCGCACCGACAACGATCAACGGCTCCGCTGGCAACAGTGGAGCACGCCCCTGCCCGAAACAACACCCCAAACCGCAACAACGGGGCTCACGAACGCTCAAACCGACACACCACAACCCGAACACAGCTCGCGGCGCCACTACCGCTCACCAACCCACCAAATCAGGCCGATCCCGCCCGAACCCCCGCGCAATTCGGTGGATTCAGGCTTAGTCTCAACTCGTCGGCCGTGCAGCAGGCAGAAGTCACGTGCAATCGCTGAGTGGGTCGCGACCACAGCGACAGTGAAACCGGAGACACCGCCCGGGTCCAGCACCGCAGCTGGGTCACAACACTTGGCTGCTCCCACTTCGCTCGTCGTTGGGATCTGAGACGCGCTCGCGGTCGGCGCCGAACGTGCTCGCGAGAGCCGGCGTACCGTCCCTTGTCGATCCTTGGGTTCGGACGCGCTGTCGGAGCGAGCCAAGGAGTCGCGGCGACACAGGCCGCAGTTGTCTTTATAGGCCCGCGTGTTGAATCAGAAGCGGCGGCTGCCTCCACGCGATCCGGACGACGTGAGATGGGACGGTGTGCCAGTGCACGCTCCGACGGCCACGGGCGGCACAGCCAACGCAATGACGCCAACGGACATGCGCCGGCGCCTACCTATCGAGACCGAGCGCCCGAAGTAACGCGGCAAGCCGTCGGTGGCTGCCAAGGAGGACGTTGAAAACCGCCGTGTAGGACCGCGGCGGCTCGTCCTCGACGAGGATGTCCAGCCGGCGCCACATGCCATTCCCGCTGACCAGCACGCCGCATTTCTGCCGCTCGACCAGGGCGATCGCCGGTAAGCGAGCGACGGGCCCGTCAAACACGTATATCCGTTCGGCGGCTGCCGCGATCACCGGGAAGCGCGGCATTGACACCGCATCGTCCCGACGTGCCTTAGTGAATTGATGCCGCAGGACTGCGCCTGCGCCAATGCCGCCGGCCGCCCCACCCACGGGCGCAGGTACTGAAGAGAAGTAGCGGGATTCGAGGCTCTGACCGTTGCACCACGCCACGATCGGTTCTGGCGCCCATTCGCTGAGCGATCGCTCGATATTCGCGGCAGGCATCGCTGTCACGCGACCCTATCCGCGCCCGAGAGCATCGTCAAACGAACCGCAACCGTGAGACAGCACCACGCCACGAGCCCACGCTGCGGATCACCCGGGCAGTGCCTCAACCGAGAACGGGCTGTCCGGGTTTGCCGCGTTTGTGGTGCGATCGTGGGGCAGATGACCGTTGGCCGCGCGGAAAAGGAGCCAGCTGGGCGCTGTCCGCTTTGCGCTGGCGCCGCCACCCAGACGCTGCGGTATCCACGAGCCCTCTGCGCGCGCTGCGCCGCCCGAACCAACGTTGATCGGACGCTCCCGACCTTGGCGCGGATCCCCACGAGGCCGAACATGCGCGGCGTGATCGTCGGCGAGTCGATCGGGCGCGGTGGCGGCTGTTCCGTGGGAGTAGGGGATGCGCAAGGCTGGAACGTATGGCCTTAGGCCAATGGGGCGGTGCTGCCGTCGGCCGGTGACGTGGTCTGGGAACAAGACGATGGGTCGGCTGCGGATGTGAGATCGGAAGCCGCATGTATCGATTGCGTGCGCCGACCTCTCTCTCGCGCGTTGTCGGCTCGGTGGTGATCCTGCGCGCGGCGGACCGTCCTTCTCCAATCGCACAGGTCGGACTACTCCTTAAGCGGCACGTTGCGTCGCGGCGCAACGCCCGGACCCCCGGGTTCACCGCCGCTTCGGGCTAAAGGCGGCAGCAAAGCCGCCGCCACGCCGCCGGCGTCCGCTGCGCCTTGGCCGACTGACACGCTGTCGGCCGCCAGCATGACACCCCTCAGCCGGCGCTCCGCGCGTTCCCCGATCGATCCGTTTCTGCGACGGGCTCTTGCGTGCTCAGGCGACCAATGGCGCGAGCTCACCGCCGAGCAGCGCGACGAAGTCGAGGTCCTCAGGTGCGAGGTGCTGGCAGATGACGCGCCTGACGCCTGCTTCGCGCAGCGCGGTCAACTCCTCCGCCACGCCCTCGACGGTACCTATGACCCATCCTGGCGGATGTTCAGCCATCATCGCGTCAGGCCCGTCCCAGCGCACTCGGGCCACCCGCGTGAGCCGATCTCGCAGGTCCTTTTGATCGGCGCCGGCGATTACGGCCGTCATGATTGAGAACGGGATCGCCTTACGACCGGCGCGGTCGCAGGCTGCCAGGACCTGCTCGCGCCGTTCACGGACTTCCGCGACGGTTGGGTAGACGGTGTTGTACTCGTCAGCGAAGCGGGCGGCCAGCGCGCAGCTCCGCGGCCCTGCGTTCCCGCCCATGACCAGCGGCGGGTGGGGGCGCTGGACCGGCTTTGGCTGGGCTTCGAGGTCATGCAGCTGATAGTGCTCGCCTTCGAACGAGAACGGTCCGTCGGACCAGTTCCCGAGGATGACCTGAAGCTGCTCTTCGAGCATGTCCATCCGCCTCCGGGTGTCGGGGAACGGAAAGCCGTACGCCGCGTGCTCTCGCTGGTTCCAGCCGGCGCCGAGTCCGAGCTCAATCCTTCCATCCGAGATCTGGTCGGCCGTCGTCACGAGCTTTGCGAGCGTCGAGGGATGGCGGAACGTCGCGGGAGAGACCATCGTGCCGAGCCGCAGCGTCGAGGTCACCGCCGCGAGCGCGTTGAGCGTCCCCCACGCATCAAGCGATCCACGCTCGGGGTGCAGGCTGTCAAGGTAGTGGTCAGAGCGGAACAACGCCGGGATCGAGTGCTGTTCGCAGGCGAGCGCGAGCGCCTGCCATTGAAGCCAGGTCACGCCCTCGTGCCCCTCGATCATCAAGCAGAGGTCCATCGGCACGAACAATAGGGGCGCAAGGAGCCGCGGCCTGCTGCGGGCCGGTCGCCAGCTTGCGCCGGAAGCGACATTCGCCGGGAGGAGGTTTCGCTGCCACTACCTGGCACCTGCACGATTGTGGCTGTCGGCAAGATCTCGACTAACTACTTCCCCCGGGGAAAGTAACTAACTAACCAAACTAACACTAACTAGCTGCAGCTGATCCCCTTCGGAGTGAAGCTGTGGGTGAACAGCCAGATCGGCCATTCGCCGAAGGTCTGCGGAATGCCGTTGGAATCGAAGGTGACCGGTGTGCTCTCGAGCGGTCCCATGATCGATTGTGGCGGTGAGTGGTAGTGGACACCGGGCCTGTGTGCCACGGCGATGACGACTGACCCTGGGGTGCCGTTGCCGAATTGAGGAACGGGCGGATCGAAGCTCGACAGCGCTGTCCAGTCCCCCGGGGTTGCGGGGTGAAATAGCCGGGTCTCCTGGATGTCCTGAACGTTGCAGACGTACTGCGTCGGGTTGACCGGATCGGGATTCTTGGGTGTCTTCATCAGGTACCACGCGACGAATGGAGGAGCGCCGAGCAGCTCTTCGTACGCGTACCGGTAGGCGGCGAGCGTGAGCAGGCTGTCTTCGGCAACGATCGCGTTGTGGTCGAGTTGGAAGTCGGGGCTCTGGCCGGCGGCGCGGAGGGCGCCGTAGTTTCCGACGATGATGTCGCGGAAGTGGCCAAGTTGTTTCCACGCGGTTGCGTAGCGGGTCTGGATCTGGTTGGCGAAGTTGCTGGCGTTGGTGTTGACGATCTGGCCGAGCCCGGTTGAGCCGTCCGGGGAGCTCAGCAGTCCGGAGACGAGGTTCGCGATTGCGCCGATCCCTCCCAGTACGGCGCTCCCGGTCTCGCCGCTGAACAGCGCCGCGACGTACAGGATCGAGCCGCTGAGTCCGGTCCAGTAGCCGCTCACCTGGGAGTCGCTCGGAGGGTCGACCGCGTCGGTGATCGTCGTCGCGATCTGATTCCAGTTGATCACCGCGGTCTCGGTGCCGACGGAGTTGTACACCTCCTTCACTGCCTGGAAGTACGAGTACGTCTTCCCTACCCAGCGCAGCTCCTGCGCGATGTCCGCGGTCACGGCGGCCCATGCCTGCGCACTGCAGTTACAGGCCGGGGTGTAGGCGGTAGTCGCAACCTGGTCAGCCTCGGCATCGGCGTTCGCCAACACGTTCGTGTCGCAGTACTCAAAGCGGACATCCGGATACGTCGGGTCATAACAGGAGGACTGGGGGCTGTATTCGAGGTCCAACACATTCGGGCCGCTGATGTAGCTCAGCGCGTGCTGCTGGTCGGCAGTCGCGCCCGTCGGCCACGGACTCGCCGGCGTGTATACGACCGTGGGAACCGTCGCGGCATCGGCGTTGGCCGCTGCGCCGAGCACCGGCGTGAAATGCCAATTGCGGTTGCGTTGCAGCAGCCCTTGCAAGAACGCGGGCCCTTGATTCTGCTCGCTGGCCGCCTCCGGCGCGTAGTACTGCGGCTCACCAAACGGCGCATCGGCCCGGATCACCGTGCTCCCGGCCAGCGCGTACCCCTTCATCGACGCCGTGAGGTTCGCGGTGTTGAAAACATCCGACGTCCCCCCGAGACGCGTGATCAGGGGGGAGATCGCCGCCGCCGCGCCGGCCGACTGGGTTGTGCCGTCAAACGGGGTCCCGAGGCTCTGCAGGAAGACGAGCTCGGGGCCCTGCGTTTGGGCATCGCCAAGGGCCCTGTTGAGAGCGTCGCCGAGGTACTGCCATTCGAGAGCGTTGTCGGAGACGCCGGGACAGTTCGTGAGGAAGGTGTTGTTCGCCGGATAGTCCGTCGGCCCGGTCAGCGTCTCCGCCTTGAGGAGCACAAGCTGATAGCCGCCGGCGCAGCCGCTCAAGGGAGCGGACAGGAACGACTGTGATCCGACCGTGATCAGGTTGTAGGTCGCCGGCGCCTTGGGGGCGCTTGTGTCATATGCGGCGTAGTCGCCGCTGACAAAGCTCCAATAGCCATCGGCTGCGTTGAACTGCAGCGGACCGTGCATGTCCCCCGCCGGTGAGCTTCCGGGCTGAGGGTTGTCACCCGGGTTCTCGATCCCTCCTGGACCGTTCTCGGTGTTTGGAATCCCGATCGCCGACCACCCCCCATGAGTGGCGTGCACCAGCGGCGAGAAGACGAGCAGGTCAAACGCGAACTGCCATGACGAATCGATGTTGCTGCCCGGCAGCGCCGCCAGGATCGCGATCCCCGGAATAGGTTTGTGGGCCTCGGCAATCAGCGTGCTGAACGCGGCCGAGGCATCCGACGCCGAACCCGCGTAGGTCTGGTCAGATTCAACCGCCAGCGTCTGGCGATCGAGGATCAGCAGCTGCACGCGGCCCGAGCCATAGGGGTACATGTTGTGCGCACACGACTGCATCACCGCCGTGCAATTCGCGCCGACGTCGATCGCGAGCCCACTTCCAGGCTCACTGGCGATTGTCTCCACGGCCGCCCCGATCGGCGGATAGACCGCCGACGCGTCGACCGTGACTGTGTCAGCACCCGCAGCACTGCCACGTCCAGCTGTCAGTCGAAACACGTAGGCGCCAGGACGCGCCGGGGTGAACACTGGGCTCGACGCGTGTGCCGCCGCCGAGGCCAAACCACGCGGCGCCGCCGCCAGATGCGCGTGCGAACCCGCTGGAGCTCGCACCAGGGCCCAGCTGAAGGGCGCGGCGCCGCGCGCGCCGCCGGGCAGAGCGGTGAGCGCCCGCAAGCGGACGGTCGACCCCACGAGTAGGTGGGTGTCCGGGGCGCCCACGAGCGGACGGTCGCGCGGCACGATGAACCGCACCACTACCCGGCGGTACGCGCCGCTGTTGCGCGCGACGGTGAACCGCAAGACGTTTGCCCCGAACCGCAACCCATCATCAATCCCAAGCGGATAGTCGGCGCGTCCCTTCACCAACGGAGAGAACAGAGACGCCTCCGCGCGGCCGTTCACAGTGACGGCAACCAGCGCCGGGGTCGCGCTGACGCCGACCCGAGCAAACCACTCACCGGCTCGGCGACTCACCGACACCGACAGCAGCCGTGAGTCAACACGGCCCACGATCAGCCGCAGACTCCCTGCTTCGACATCGCCCTCAAGACCCCTCGCCACCATCGAGACGACGGTGACCCCAGGGCGAAGCTCACGCCCGACGCGCAACACGGCGGACCACCGTCCCGCCGCGACGCGCCGGAAAGATCCCGTGACGACGTGTCCGTTCACACGAATTCGGAGGGATCGCAACCGCGGCTTGGTGAGCACCGTCACCACCACGCTCCGGCCAATTCATTAAGCCCGAGCGCGGGCTCACGAACCGCGCGGCCGTCAGGGCTCCAGCGTGTACACGCGGTGCCGCGGCGGCGCTCACCCGCAGACGGGGGCCCATCACGGGCCCACCCGTCGCGGTGACGATCTTCACCGGGCTGCCCACGGGCAGCGGTCTGGCGGCCAGCGCGAGCCCGGACGTGGACACAAACACGCCTGCCAAGACCGCCAGTGCGGACACGAGCAGCGGCGGCCTCCTACAGAGGCTGAGGCTGGGCGGGGCGCCGGCCGTCGTTGCCCGGCTCGCCGAGCTCGAGCGATCAGATGACACTCTCCACATCCTTCCGACATCGCCGTCGTTGCGCCGCCCGCCGGGGGCCCTGGCCGCGCACTATTCCAGGGCCGCGCAACGCGAGTGCAATTTGCGCGCACGCAGCCCCGTCCCGCCGTCGTTAGGCTTGCCGAATTCATGGCTGCATCGCGGGATCACGATGCAGGCGCGGTGCACGTCACGCTAGGCGGCGGACTGCTGATCCGGGCGCCTGGCGGACGACTTGAAGGGGCGAGCCTCCGCAGCGGGCTGGCGGAGGTCGCGTTCGCGCGGCTGGCGCTGGACGCCGGCCGAAGGGTCTCGCGCGAGGCGCTCGCGGACGCGATCTGGGACGACCGCCGGCCGGCTTCCTGGGAGTCGTCGCTGCGCAACGCGATCGTCGCCATCCGTCGCTGGATCGCCACAGCCGGCCTGGCACGGGTCCTCGACTTGAGGACGGTGAGGGAGGGCTACTGCCTCGAGCTGCCGGCCGGCTCGATCGTCGACGTCGCCGCGCTCGCGGGCCAGGCCGACCACGCCGAGGCGCTGTTGCGACGGGGGGAGGATCGCGAGGCGCTGCGGCTGGCTGAAGGGGCGCTGACGATCTCCTCGGCCCCTCTGGCTCCCGGCCTCGGTGGGAACTGGATCGAGGGACTGCGCCTCCAGGTGGACGAGGCCGCAGTCCGGCTGCGACGGGTCGAGGGTGAGGCCGCGCTCGCGATCGGGGACGCGCCGCGGGCCGAGCAGGCGGCGCGCACGCTGATCACCGCGGCGCCGCTGCGCGAGGACTCCCACCGCCTGCTGATGAAAGCGCTCGTCGCGACCGGAAACCGGGGCGCCGCGCTCGCCGCGTACGACGCGTGCCGGCGGGTACTGTCCGAGGAGTTGGGCGCGACGCCCTCGCCCCAGACCGAGGCGCTGTTTCTGGAGATCCTGGCCGAGGATCACGGCGAGCACCGCATTGCGGCTGTGCCCGGACGGCCGGGCCCGACGGCAGAAACACCGTTGCTGCTCGTGCATCGCGAGACCCCGTTCGTGGGTCGGGTCGCGCCGCTCGAGCGCCTCGCCGTTCAGCTGGACCTCGCAATCGCGGCCGGGCCCCTGGCGGTCTGCGTGACCGGGGAGCCCGGAGTTGGGAAAACGCGGCTGGCAGCAGAGCTCGCCGCCCGCGCGCATTCCTCGGGGATGATCGTCCTGTACGGCCGGGCGGATGACCGGATCGGGCTTCCGTACGGATCGCTGCTCGAGGCCCTCCAGAGCGCTCTCGCGGGATTCGATCCGCGCGAGCTGGCAGACCGGCTCGGAGACCACGCCCGGGTGATGGCGACGCTGCTCCCGTCCCTCGCAACGGCTGCCAGGCCGCTCGAGCCGACCGGGGTCGAGGACCTCGACAGGTTGCGACTCGAACGGGCAATCATCGCCACGCTTCGTCTCCTCGGTGGAGACGGAGGAGCGCTGCTCGTGCTCGACGACATGCAGTGGGCATCCCGCCTCGAGGTGAGCGTCGCCCACGCGATCATCAGGGAAACCCGACGGCTCCCGCTGCTCGTGCTCGTCGTGCTTCGGGACTTCGCTGGCATGACCGAGCTCGTTGACTTCGCCGTCCATCCCCGGGTCACGCAGGTCGCGCTCGAGCCATTGACGGCCCGCGAAGTCGAGGAGCTGGCCGACGCCATCGCCATCGGCGGAGAACCCGAGGCCCGCCGTAAGCAGGCGCGGCAAGCGTGGCGGATGTCGGGCGGCAATCCGCTGTTGGCCCTGGAACTGCTGCGATCGCGCCACGACGACCGCGAGCATGAGCCTCCCGCCCGGATCGGAGAACTCGTGCGGGAGCGGCTCCAATTGCTACCGCCGGGAAGCATGGCCATCCTGCAGGCGGCGGCGGTCGCTGGTCTCGAGTTCGACCCGCAGGTCGTGAAGGCGGCAAGCGGCGTGGCGCCGGACGCGGCGATCGAAGCGCTCGAGGCGGGTCGGCGGGTCGGGGTGCTCGTCGCGGCCACCCGGGACGCAGGCTGGCTTGCGTTCCGGCACGCGCTCGTGCGCTCGATCCTGCTCGACTCGCTTGCTCAGGACACAAGGCTGATTGTCCACCGGCGATTGGGAACCGCGCTCGAGGCAGGTCCGTCACCCGACCGGGCTGCGTCCGTGAGCCTCGCGTATCACTTCGGCGCAGCGGCGCCGCTGGGAGAGTGGCGTCGCGCGCTGCGCTACGGACTTCCGGTCGCGCAGGCGGCCTATCGAGCCGGCGTCTACGAGGACGTGATCGCGATCGCCAGCCGGACGCTCCAGGCCCTGGGCGCCGCCGGCGATCCCGATCCGGGCGCCCGGCTCGACCTCGAGATCCTGCTCGGCGGCGCCCAGCGCGCCCTCGGACAGGCGGACGGACACGAGACGCTGCAAGGGGCATTCGCGTCCGCGCGCGAGTTGGACGACCCGATCCGCATGGCCGACGCGGTCGTCGCGTTCTCGGATGAGGGCGCGGCGAGCGAGGAGCTGTACATCGACGACCGCCTGCTCGCCCACTATCAAGAAGCGCTCGCCGCGCTCGGCGCTCGCGAGCCCCACCGCCGCGCCCGCGTGCTGGGACACGTGGCGAGCGCGCAGGCGTGGCGGCAGAGCAGCGCGGCGAGCCGTCGCGCAGCCGAGGAGGCGATCGCGCTGGCCCGCGAGGTCGGCGAGGAGGGAACCCTCGCTCACGTTCTGACGACGGCTCGGCGCTCGCTGTCCGGCTCCGGGCTGGTCGATCAGCAAGAGCGCCTGGAGGAGGAGCTTTTCGCGCTTGCCGAGCGCCTCGACGACCCGGGCCAGCGCATGCGAGCGTCGCTGTGGCGGGTCGTCACGTCGATCGAGCACGGTCGCGGCGACGAGCTGGAACGGCTACATCAGAACGCCGGCGAGGACGCCCAGCTGCTGCGGATGGGCAATTATCACCATTCGCTCGCCTACAGTCGGGCGTCGCTCGCGCTGTTGCGCGGCAGGATCGCGGAGGCGGACTTCCTCGTCGAGCGCGCCGCCGCCGTCGGTCTCGAGCAGGGCCTTGACCCGACGATCATCGGGGCGATTCGCCTGACCCAGCTGATGGGGGTGCGGCATGAGCAGCATCGCCTCAACGAGCTCCGCGACGAGGCGGCGGCCTTCTTCGCGCCATCGGGGGTGTTCGACTGGCCCGCGATCGGCTTCATCGACGGCGAGATCGGAGCGATGGAGACCGTCGGCGGGAACATCGACGCGCTGCTCGACGGATTCGAGCGGCACGGTCTGACGGCCCTGAGTCCGATCGGCCTGCTCGCGCACATGGCGGCTCCGGTCGCACGGCTGGGCGATCCCGTCCGCGCCGCCAGGCTGTACGAGATCATCGTCCCCTTCAGCGGCCAGGGGTCATATTTCGCCTTCTTCGCGGGGCCCGTGGACTACCACCTCGGACTTCTCGCCCGGACACTCGAGCGCGGGCACGAAGCACAGCGCCGCTTTGCCGACGCCGTCACGTTCTGTCAGCGGCTCGGAGCGCCGCGTTGGACCGCACGCTGTCGAGCAACGCTCGCCGAGCCCGGTCGCAGGTCGCCGTCAGGCGCCACCGGGCTGACCTGACGCGCAAAGCTCCTCGTAGAACTCGCCGAGCGAGAAGATCACGCCGCTGCATCCGATTGTCCTTGCCGTGTGAGACGCCGCCTGCGTCTCATGACGGCTTCCCGTCTCAGAGAGCCTGCCCGGTGGGTCGGATGAGGATCTCGTTGAGTGACACGTTGTGCGGGCGTGCGATCGCGAAGGCGATGACCTCGGCGATGTCCTTCGCGGAGATCGAGGTCTGCTCATACATCTGTTCCGCGCCCGCTTTTGTGTCAGGGTGGGTGATGTGATCGGTCAGCTCGGTCGCGACGGCGCCGGGTTCGATGACGATCACGCGCACGTCGGGCTGAAGCTCCTGGCGTAGAGACTCTGACCAGCCGTTCATGCCCCATTTCGTCGCCGCATAGCCGGCATTGCCGGGGCGGGCGGTGCGTCCGGCGACTGAGGAGATGTTGATCAGGTTGGCGCCGCCGAGCTTGGTCTTGACGCGCTCAGCTGCCGCGGTGATCGAGTCGCGGTCCGTGACGTCGGCTTCAATCGCGATGGCGTGATCGCCGAGCTCGGCGGCGAGGGCCTGGATGCGGTCGCCGCGGCGCGCCAGCAGCGCTAGACGGTGACCGTCGGCGGCGAGGGCTCGCGCGGTGGCCTCGCCGATCCCCGATGAGGCGCCGGTGATGACCGCGACGCGGCCGGGGTTTCGATTGCCACTTATGGTTGATCTCCTTTGGGAGGAGGTGAAAGAGTCAGTCGGGGTCGGCGGGTATCAGCCGGATCGTGGTGCCGCGCGCCAGCGGGGCGATGATGCGTTGGGTGGCGCTGGATGACGCTCCGTACTTGTCGCCGTACGCGCTGTCGATCGCATCGTCGACGTCACCGTCTGGACCGAGGAACTCGACCTGCCGCTCGACCCCGCCCGACGAGATCCAGCCGGCGCCACGGCGCTGCGCCGCGCTGTATCAAGCACTTCTCGAGCGAAGGTGGGAGGGTTGTCAGAGGGGTCCTGACAGGACACCCCAGCAGGGTCAAAAGGGATTTACTCTGACCGGCATGGACCCCAGCAACGACGTCACTGAGTTCCTTTCCTCGCGCCGAGCACGGATCACTCCCGAGCGGGCCGGACTGCCGACCTACCGCGTCCGCCGTGTGCCGGGATTGCGCCGCGAAGAGGTCGCATCGCTGGCGGGCGTGAGCGTCGAGTACTACAAGCGCCTGGAGCGCGGCAACCTCAGTGGAGTCTCTGACCTTGTCCTGGAGGGGCTGGCGAAGGCGCTGGCGCTCGACGACGCCGAGCGCGAGCATCTCTTTGACCTCGCTCGTGCTGCCGGGCCCGTCGCGCCCCGCCGGCGTCGCAGCGGCCACCGAGGCGTTCGCGCCAACGTGCAGCACTATCTGGCCGCCAACGCGCTCGGCCGTGCGCTGTACGCGCCCCTATTCGACAGCCCCGAGCAGCCCGCTAACAGCGCTCGCTTCACTTTTCTTGATCCGTTCATCGCACCGGCACCAAGCGCATCCATTACCCGATCGTCGGCGAAATGGAGCTCAGCTTCGAGACGATGACGCTCACCGCCGACGCGGGGCTGGCGATCAACGTCTACACCGCCGAACCAGGCAGCCGCTCCGAGGAGACCCTGCGCCTGCTCTCAAGCTAGACCGCCGCCCCCCACACAACCCCCTCGGCGCCGGCTGACGCTGACATCCCTAACCCGTGATAACGGCAGCTCCCACGCTCCCGCCGGCTGCCCGCCCGACTCAGCCTGCCGTTGTTCGCGGGCGGTGTGCGGACCCTAGCTGCGAGTCGAGTGGTCCTCATTGCACCCGCCTCGGGCACGACCCCCGACGCGCCCGAGGCGATAGTGCGCGATCCTGTCTGTAACGCAAGCGGCGGTTTGGGAGACTGCGAACGATGCAAACGATCCCGGGTGTGGGCGCAGCGTCATCGACGGAAGCGGGGCTCCTCGCTCGCCTTCGGACCGGTGACGAGTTGGCGTTCCAGACGCTCGTCCGGCAGCATCACAGTGCGATGACGCGAGTCGCCCGATCGTTCGTCTCGACGCCCGCGATCGCGGACGAGGTCGTTCAGGAGACCTGGCTGGCCGTGATCAGCGGCCTGGACGGGTTTGAAGGTCGCTCGACGCTCAAGACATGGATCTTCCGGATCCTGGTCAACCGCGCGAAGACCCGCGGCGTGCGTGAGCAACGAACGATGCCCTTCTCGTCCCTGATGACTGAGGACGACGAGCAGGGACCGACCGTCGATCCAGATCGGTTCCTCGAAGCCGGGAATGCATTCGCCGGATACTGGAGCATCCCGCCGAGCAGGTTCTTCGAGCTGCCGGAGGAGCAGCTGCTCGCGGCGGAGAGCAGGGCGCTGGTCGGAGGCGCGATCAGCCAGCTGCCGGAGCGTCAGCGGGAGGTGATGCGGCTGCGCGACGTCGAAGGCTGGGAAGCCGCCGAAGTGTGCGAGAACATCGGCATCTCCGAGGCCAATCAGAGAGTGCTCCTGCATCGCGCCCGCGCCAAGGTGCGCGCACAGTTGGAGGCGCATTTCTCGGAGCTGGTGCCGGCATGAGCCCGACGACCGTCGGCAATAGAAAGGATGACCAGTGAGCTACGAGGATTTGCCCTGCAATGACTTCGTCGAGCTCGCGACCGACTACCTGGAGGGGGCGCTGACGGTCGAGCAACGGCTGGTGGTCGAGCGGCATCTGGCGTTCTGCGCCCCGTGCGTCGATTACCTCGAACAGATGCGCGCGGTGATTCGAGCGACCGGTGAGCTGCGCGAGGAAGACGTGCCGGAGCCGGTGATGGAATCGCTGTTGGACGCATTCCGGGCACTGCACGGCGAGCATTCCTGAGCAGTAGGCCCTTCGCTGGAGCGCGAGCATGCACCGGAGGAGGGGCGCAGCGGCCTCTAGCCTCGCGGGAGCTGAGCGGGCCAGTGTGGTGGGCTCCCAAGCCCTCCGTTCAACGACTTGCCGTCGCGCTGCTCGAGCTGTTCGAGGTCCCTCAGTATGCGGAGGGCGTAGCCTCGGAAGATGTGCTGGCCGAGGTTTCGGAAGGCGGTCGCGAAGAATCTTCCCCGTGGTCCGCGCGTGAACTCGCGGATCTAGGTCATCTCGACGTGGCTTCCGCCGTCGGTGTCCGGGGTGACGATGTCGCCCGCGCCGTCGACGGCTACCCCTTGGGGCTGTTTCAGACCGGTGAGCGAGCCGGAGATGTTGACCGTTGGTGCCAGGTTGCCCCGCGCGCCGGAGGGAAAGCCGAGGATCGCAGGCGTGCCGGTTGCCGCTCCGCTGATGTTGACTGCGGACGCGTTCGCAGCGTAGATGAACGGCGTGCCGCCTGGATTGCCTGATGCCGTGCTGAAACGGTACGCCCACGTCGTATTACTTCCAGTACGGCCCAACGACCGCGGGTGATCGCCGGTGCTGCCACCGGCCTGAACGGTGCGATCGGCGTGTTTGCTGTCTCCGCCCCGAGCGTCGCCACGTTGCCCTCGGCCGGTGTCAGCCAGACGACCGCAACTCTGGCGGCGACCGTCATCCCGCACGGGACGGGGATGCGTTGCCGGAGGCGCCGGGCGCGGCGCGTTTTCGGTCGCGCCGGGGGCAAACTCGGCGACGGTGTTGCTGGAGCCGCTGTTCGTCACCCAGAGCCTGCCGCGCGCCCCGGGGGCGTACTCGGTGATCGACGGCGTGGCCGTGTTCGCGACGAACAAACGCCCCGACCGGTCGAACGCGAGCGCTGCAGGCGTGGCCAACCCTGTGCTTGGACCCGCGAGCGACGCGGCCGGCACCGCGTTGCCCGTGGCGGTCGCGGCATACGCGGTGAGCGACGGGGTGGAGGCGAAGATATTTGGCACCCACAGCAGCCCCTGCGGGTCACGCGCGAGGTCAACAGCTCCGCCCAAGCCTGTCGCTGAGCCGCTCAGGTCGGTCAGCGGAGCGACGTTGCCGGACGCTCCGACCGCAAAGCCGGTGAGTCTCGACGGAACGTTGAACGCGAGCGAGCTCGTCACGTACAGGGATGGCGCGGCCGCCCCGGCCGACGCCGCCGCGCCGGCGCCTGTCGAGCGCAAGCAGCGACACGGTGAGTGCGCGTCGGATGAGTCTGAACATGGGCATCTGGTGCTCCTCGGTGGCTCGGTGATCCGGCGGCTGTCAGGATCGCCGCGGGAGCCGCCGCGCACATCGGCGCAGCCACTGGATCTCGAGTCCGTGCTGGCACTGATGAATGCCTCGAGAAGGGCTGTAACGATTTGCGCGTGTCCGAGACCGTTGTCATCGTGGACGACAACCCGGCCTTTCGGGCTCAAGCGCGCGTCCTGCTGACGTATGAGGGCTACGAGGTCATCGGCGAGGCAGCGGACGGCGCATCCGGTCTCGACACGGTGCGCCGCCTGCGACCGAACGTGGTGCTCCTCGACGTTCAGCTTCCCGACACCGATGGGTTCTCTGCCGCCGCACATGTGCGTGATGACGTCCGCCAGACCGCGGTCGTCATCATCTCGACGCGCGACGCGACCGATTACGGCGGTGCCGTGAGCGGGTGCGGGGCTCGCGGCTTCATCACGAAGTCGGAGCTGTGCGGAGATGCGCTCCGCGCAGTGCTAGAGGTCGTGGGGTGAGCTTGTCAGCTTCTCCGACGAGCAATAGCGTCTCTACGGACTCGAGCCGCAATCCCGCCACGTCGACCTCGACACGTTCCTCGGACTCACCCACCCGCAGATCGTGCCGCGATGCGCTCCGCGGTCGGCCGCGCGTTTCACACCGGTGCGCCGTTTGCCGTTGGACATCGCCTCGCCGCCATGGATGCGGGCTGGCGCCGGCGAGGCTTGGTCCCGTCGAGGCCGAAGGACCGCGTGACGAGGATTCACAAGCCAGGCCTGGCCACAGACGCTGACGGCCTGCTCGCGCTGATCGAAGAGCCTGAGCCCGGTGTCGCGATCGTGGACATCCGGATGCCCCAGAGCACCGGGACGAGGGCGTGCTTGCCGCCCACGCGATCAAGGAACGCTATCCCGCGGTTGGCGTGTTGGTGTCGAGGACCTCGGGGAGTTCACCGCGAGCGTTTGGCGAGTCGCCGGCGGCGAGGTCGTCGTCGACCCGAGCGTCGTGGCGCTGCTTGTCAGCCGTGCGTGATCACAGGCGGATCCTGGCGGTGCTGAGCTACCTGCGCAGCAACTAGCAAGGGGCCCCGCGGTGGGGCCCCCTGTTCGACCGTAGATGTCGCTGTCGCTAGCCCCATTTTCCGCAGCTCGTGAGGGCATGGTCTGCCTGCTGTGGCCAGGACGGCTGGATCTGCAGTAGGTCGAGGATGTGCTGTTGGGTGTCGGTGAGTGGGTCGAGTTGGATGCCGGTGTGGGTGTAGGTGAGGCCGAGGCCCTGGAACGCGGCGAGGATGTTGCGGCCGGTCGGTTTCGCGGCGCGACCTTCGGGCAGCAGTCCTGGTAGCTGTTGCTCGGGGCCGAGCGCGGCACGGGTTTGCGCCTCGATCAGCCCGAAGATCAGCAGGCTGATCCCGACGATGCTCAGCAGCGCGTAGACGCGGTCGTCGTTGTGCAGAAAGATCGGCCGGACCTTCAGCGTTTGCTTCATATCGCGGTGGCGACGCTCAACGATCTGCTGGTCCTTGTAGAGCCGTAGCACGTGCCCGGCGGTGATCTGTCCGGGGAGGTTCGTCGCGAGCGCGTAGATCCCATCGAACGACGCGGCCGTGGTGATCGCGTCCTGGTTACGTTCCCAGGCCAGGGTCAGCTTCCCGTTGGGGGTGCTGACGCTCACGTCGATCAGGCCGGCGATGTTGACGCCGATGATCTGGCCGATCCGACGCTCGACCTGCTCGCGGGTTTTGTAGTACCGGCCGCCCAGACCGTTGCGGATCCGCTCAAGCGCGTCCTCGGCCTTCACGAGCGCACGCTCGCGCGCGTCCGCGACCTGGGTCGCTTCCTCTGAGGAGTGGATATACGCCACCCGCAGTTTCAGCGACGGATGCTCGCCGGTGGCCGGGATCTCCCAGTCACGCAGCGCGCCCTTGAAGACAGTTCGCAGCTTCAGCGGGAGTTTCGCTTCGCGCTGTGGCACGTACCGCAGCGGACGCAGCGTCTGGTGGCCGACCTCGGCGAGGAACCGTTCGCGGAACCCGGCGCTCGCGCGCAACGGCACCACGAACCTGACACCCGCGCCGTCAATCTCACGCATCGTCTTGGGCTGCCCCATCGCGGAGTCACACACGATCAACAGCCCCGGCCCGGAGATCGCCAACAGTCGCTCCAGCGACGCGCCGACCAACGAGAGCTCCGCCGCGTTGCCCGGATCGGGACGGCTATAGAGCACCGTCCCATCCGGCGCGCACGCTTGCAACGTGCGGACCTGCCGGGCGACCCGACGATCCGACGCCCACCCCTTCGCGACCAGCGCCGAGTGCTCATACGCGCCCGATACCCCGACCGTCGTCAGATCGACATGCAACCGGCCCGCGGTCACACCGAACCGCTCGATCGCACCGGCCGCGACCCTGCAGCGGAGATCCTCCGCATAAACCGCGAACGTCTCAAGCGCCCGCCCGAGGCGATCATCGTTCAACAACGCCGGCGGGATCCCAAGCAACTCATGCACCGCCGCCCCTGACGCCCACCCAGCGATGTCATACAGCGGCGAGGGGGAACACAGGCGGCTCGCGACAAGCGCGCACACGACCTCCCGAGCAAGCCGGTGTAGCCGGCGAAGCAGTCATGCGCCGATGAACCGTTCCCTGAAGGCCAGTTGACGCCGTCGTTGTAGAACACGTCGACCTCCTGGCCGTCGGCGGCGATCTCCGTCGACGAGCTCGCACTCCCGACCTGGTCGAAATCACCGGGGTTGAGCGTGTTGTCGGCAGTGGTGTCGATCGCGTCGCTGTTGGTATGGATGTTGACCTTGCTGCCAGCCGACTGGGGCGGATTACCGTCGAGACCGGCCGTCGTGTCGGCGACGACGTCGAACGTCACGTGCTGACCGCCGGTCGTGCCGCCCGAATTCGTGCAGCTCGCGGTGAACTTGAAATGGCCCGCCTTTCCGAGGGTGACCGTCTGGCCGACGTTGAAGAAATGCTCACCGTTCGAGCTGACGAAATGCTTCGCCTGTAGGTAGGAGTGTGCGTCGCGCCCGCCGAGGTGCTTCGCATTGTTCGCGGTCGACTGCGCGATCAGCTGCTTGACGTTGCTCTGGCTGCCGCTCCAGTTCGTCGACGCGGCGGCATAGCTGCCCCCGAGGGCGAGGAACAGGGCAGCTGTGCCGACCACTAGCTAGGGACGGCGACGGGACACGAATGCGTTTCATCGTGGAACCTCCGGTTGTTGTGGTGTGGTTATGAGAGGTGACCACGCGTACAGCGCGTCAAACAGCGCCGCGTACTTCTCGTTGACGACGTCCCGCTTGACCTTGAGCGTCGGTGTCAGCTCGCCGGTCTGTTGAGAGAGGTCGTGATCGAGAATCACGAACTTCTTGGCTTGCTCGACCTGGGCGTAGTTGGCGTTGGCGGCGTCGAGCTCGGCTTCGATCAGCTCGTGCACAGCTGGGTGGCCGGCCAACGAGGCGATGTCCGTTGGTAGACCGCGCTGCGTGGCCCACGGTCCCATCTGCTCCTCGTCCAGGGTGATCAGCACCACGGGATACGGCCGCCGGTCACCGTGCAGTACGGCCTGCGAGATCCAGGGGCTGCGCTTGAGGTCGTTCTCGAGGTTCGCCGGCGCAAGGTTCTTGCCGCCCGCGGTGATGATGATGTCCTTCTTGCGTCCCGTGATCGAGAGGTAGCCCTCGTCGTCGAGCATGCCGAGATCGCCCGTGTGAAGCCAGCCGTTCTCGACCGCGCCGAACGACCCTGTGTCCGCTCGCTTGTGATAGCCGCGGAACACGTTGGCGCCCCGTACGAGGATCTCGCCATCCTCGGCGATCCGCACATCAACCCCGGCCAGCGGCTTGCCGACGCTGCCGAAGCGGGGCTCGGCGAGTGTGCAGATCGAGATCGCGCTTGCGGTCTCAGTCATGCCGTAGCCCTCCATGACGGGCACGCCGCACGCCCAGAAGAACTCGAGGATCTCTGGTGCCACGGGCGCTGCCCCGCTGACGGCGAGGCGCAACTGCCCCCCGAACGCCGCGCGGACGCGGCTGAACAGGAGTGCATCGAACTGCTGGTAGGCGGCCGTCAGATCCTCCGGCACGGCCTGCCCGCTACGCCGTAGGTCCTCGACGGCGCCGCCGACTCGGACGGCGGCGCGCAACATCTCCGCATCGGCATCTCGAGTGACGGCGGCATAGACCTTCTCGAAGATCCGCGGCACGGACGGCAAGAACGTCGCGGCGACCTCGGCCAGCTCCGCCAGGATCGCGCGGGTATCGCCGCCGAAGTACGCGATTGCGCCGCCGGCCTCGATGCTCGAGAGCTGCATGATCAGCGCCAGCGCGTGAGCGAGCGGCAGAAACAGGTACGTGACGTCGTCGCGCCCCGCCAGGAGATCCCGCTCCCGAATCATGTCGAGAACCGCCCGGAAGTTGCCGTGCGTGAGGACGCACCCCTTCGGCGGCCCTGTCGTGCCCGACGTGTAGATGAACGTGTACGGATCCGTGTCCCGAACGGCTCCGGCGCGATCGTCGAGCTCGCGCCGATCCCCGGCGCGGCCACGTTCCATGAGCTCGTCCAGACTGAGCGCGCCGTCCGCCGGCTCGATCGAGATGATCGTGCGAAGCCGCGGCAGCCGCGCGCGCACGCTCATGACCTTCGCGACCTGCGAGGCGTTCTCGCAGACCACTGCTACGGCGTCGGAGTCGGCGAGCACCCACTCGCACTCCTGGGGCGAGTTCGTCGGGTAGATCGGAACGACGACGCCCCCGGCCATTGAGATCGCAAAGTCCACGTAGGTCCATTCCGGACGGGTCGATGCAAGAATCGCGACCCGCTCGCTCCGCGCGACGCCAAGGTCTGCCAACCCGAGCGCGATCGAGGTGGCAATCTCTCCGACCTCCGCATAGCTGCGGTCCCGCCACCCCGCCGCATCGCGATAGCGCACGGCGACCCGCTCGCCATGGCGCTCGACCGCGAGCGGCAACAGCGTCACGAGCGTCTCATCGGTTGAAATCGTGTTCGGCATGTGGGCCCTCCATCGCGTGAGAATCAACGCGGCGGAGCATCGCGGCGCACGACCTCGGGCACATCGGCGCGAGCACTACATCTCACATCCGTGCTAACACGTACGCGTCCTCGGACCGTAACGCCGGAGCGCGGAATCGCGAGATGCCGCCAACCGGCGGGCGGCAGACGGGTGTCTCTGCGTTCGTGTAGGCGGTTTGGGTGGGTGGTTGGCGCACGGCGCGGACCCACTGCCTGACCGCTCACTTACCGGTCGTGCGTGCTTGATTGTGGTCCAGGCGTTCCCGATTGGATAGGTCTGCGGCGGCAGGCAGGCTCAGGTCCTCGGGAGGATCGTCACCGAATAGGGTCTCGAGGGTTGAGCGCACCTCGGCCCAGCGATTGGCGCCGACCCGCGCGGCGTAGTCGCGCTCCAGCGCGAGCATCCGCTTGCGCGCGATAGCAACGCCTGCCGCGTCCGCGGTCGGTGTATCTGACGATCACGCCGCGCCCGTCGTGCGGGTCTGGGTCGCGGCGCACGAGATCGAGCCGCTCGAGCTCGTCTACGAGCTTGGTGATGGCTTGGCGCGTGACGCCGGCGTGCGCGGCGAGGTCGCTGGGGCGGGCACCGTCGTCGCCGATGTCGCGCAAGAGCGCGGACTGCGCGGGCGTGACATCGCCGAAGCCGTTCTGTGCGAGATCGGCGCGGACGGCGGCCTCGAACGCCGATGCCGCGCCGTCGCTGGCGCTGCATCACGTCAATCTCACGACGAGCCGTCGCAAGAGTTGCAACCAATAAAGAACCAATGACCTAATGGAGCCCCTGTGAGTACTGCTTCCCTTGACCCTCTAGACCGCCCTGCCGTTATTCGGCGGATCGACTTTCGCCCGGGCATGGATATGTGTTGGGAGATCGTGCGCAACGGCGAGGACACCGATGGTGAAGTTCTTGAGGTAAATGGCTGGCTCGGTCCCCACAGCCACAGCCCCCCTGTGCACGTGCACGACAATGCCGAAGACAGTTTTGAGATCGTCGAGGGCCGACTTGACGTGAAGCTCGACGGCACCTGGCGTACCTATGGTCCTGGAGAGCGCGCCGCAGCGGCTCCCGGTCACCGGCACACCCTGCGAAACACTCACGATGAGCCGGTTAGGTTCATCAATCGCCACCGCCCCGCCGCCGACTACGAGGCGTTCTTTCGCGACATGGCGTCGCTGACATCGACCGGGAGGATGGGCGCCGGAGCACCTCACAGTCCGCGTCAAGCGATCTACGCGGCGATGCTGTTCAAACCCACCCGACCGCGATCCGAACCTCGCGCCTCCAGCGATTTGCATTCGCGTCGCTGTCGGGCTTCGGCCGGATGCTGGGGATGAGCCGATGATCGCGCACAGGCCCCGCGCGAAGAATCTCGCGCTCGTGCTGCTGGCGTGACGCAGTTCGTGGTCGTGATCGACGCCTCGATCGTCAACGTCGCGCTGCCGTCAATCGGGCAGGGGCTGCACTCGCGCGCACGGACCTGTCGTGGGTCGTGAAGCTTACGCGCTTGCCTTCGGAGGTTTCCGGCTACTCGGCGGCCGGATGGCCGACCTGCTCGGACGCCGTGCTGCTCGGCGGCATTCTCACCAGCGGCCTGGACTGGCGCTGGGTCCTGTTCGTCAACGTCCCGATCGGCCTCGCAGCGGCAGCGCTGGCCCCCCGGAGTCCGTGAGACCTCGCGCCCACGATCGAAGGTCACGACCGTGTCGTGCTCGGCGTCCCCGAATGAGCCCTGCCGCTGGCTGCTCGGATCGCCTGCCCACGCGCCGACTGGCTGGTTTCGCAAGCGCGTCGCGCCGCCAAACGTCCCGATCCGTGCGTCGGGCGCGATCGGTTCTGCGAAGCCGCCGATCGATTCGTGCCGAATGTTGCGCTCGCGCCGGGCGGTGAGTCTCAAACTCGAGCGGGCAGGTGTTGATGCAGTAGCGCTCGCCCGTCTTGCCGGGCTGCGCGGTGAGTAGCACTATGAGTCGTTGGGCTCGAGTGAGAGCCGGCGCCGTTTCTCCGGATCGGCGATCAAGTCGATCGCGACGATTTGGTGATGAGCGCAGGTGAAGCCGACGACTGCCATCGCCCTGCCTTCGGGCGCGACTACGAGGCCCGCATTGCCGTTGACGAGGGCCAGCCGGGCGAATCGGGCGAACGGGCGCCCGCGCGCCAGCGCCTGGCGCGCGACGGCGTCGGCTCCGCGCACGGGTTCCCGTGCGCGCGGCCCAGCACCGCCGGCGTCGATCCTGAACACGACGTCGGGGTCGAGCACGGCCACGAGCGCGTCGAAGTCGCCGTCCCGCGATGCCGTCAGAAACGCATTCACGAGCTCGCGCTGAGCGGCCAGATCAGCATCTTCATCGGGTGCGGCGCCACGAACGCGCCGGCGTGCCCGGCTGGCGAGCTGTCGCGCGGCGGTCGGCGTTGTGCCGACGATCGGTGCGATCTCACCAAATGGCACGGCGAACATGTCGTGCAGGACAAAAGCGAGCCGTTCGGGTGGCGCGAGCGAGTCCAGCACGACAAGCAGCGCGAGCCCGACCGAGTCGGCGAGCAGCGCCTCGTATTCGGGGTCGGCTTCGCGGTTCTCGAGCCTGACCACTGGTTCCGGGAGCCAGCAGCCGACGTAGTCTTCCCGTCGCGCACGGCGCGATCGCAGCATGTCCAGTGAGACGCGGGCGACGACTGAAGTGAGCCAGCCGGGGAGGTTGGCGATCGCTTCCGGTTCGGATCGGCTCAGGCGCAACCATGATTCCTGCACTGCGTCGTCGGCGTCGCTGATCGAGCCGAGCATCCGGTAGGCGACGGCGCGCAAAGCCGTCGATGTGACGAGACACCGGGCTCGGTCACATCTTTGCGCTCGGCTTCGTCATAGGCGTGAACCCCCACGGCGATGAACACACGACATCGCTGGAAGAAGGAGATGACCTGAAATGGCTACGCGGACGACTGACCGAGCCGATGCTGACGTGATCGAAGCTGCCGAGCGGCTTGCCGCTGGGGCGGTCGCGGTCAACCAATTGACAAAGACATATCCGGGCGGAGTACAGGCCGTGAAAGGCATCGACTTTGACGTCGCCGCCGGAGAGGTGTTCGGCCTCCTCGGTAGTCTCACGGGCCGCGCGAACCTCGAGCTCCACGGGCAGCTCGGGGGGGTCGACAGCGCGGGTGCCGCGGAGCGGATCGGCGAGCTGGCCGAGGTCCTCGGCCTCGCGGAGATCCTCGATCGGGCGGTCGAGAGCTATAGCGGCGGGCAGAGCCGCAGGCTCGAAATCGCACGCGCGCTGGTCTCGCAGCCGCAGGTCTTGTTTCTCGATGAGCCGACGGTCGGCCTGGACCCGCGGATCCGCGTCGAACTGCTCGACGTGATCGCCGGCCTTCGCGAGCGAGATCAGATGACGATCGTGCTGACGACGCACTACCTCGAAGAGGCCCAGCTCCTCCGTGACCGGGTGGCGATCATCCACGATGGATCGATCGTCGCAATGGACACGCCCGCGGCGCTCCTCACCGGGCTCGGAAGCGAGTTACTGGAGCTGCGCATCCATGGCGATGCGTCGATCGCGCTCGCGGCGCGCGGCGCGCCCGGCATCGCCGCCCGCGACGCGTTCGTCGTCGGCTCGACGCTGACAGTGCCGCTGAACGATGCGAGCGCCGCTGAGGCGATCGCCGCGATCGACCACGCCGGCCTCAGCACCAGCGCGATCAGCACCCGCCAACCAACCCTTGACGACGTCTACCTGCGACTGACGGGCGACGAGATCGCCGCGGCCGCCTGAACCCATAAGGACCCAAGCGATGGCTACCACAACCGCTCAACCTACGTTACTCGCGCCACGCATCGGCGCGTCACGGCGCCCACCGCTCTACCGCGCGCTGCGCACGCTCGCCTCGCGGCGGGCGGCGCTGACCGCCCATAACCCCCGCCAGATCGCAGTGCCGCTGGTCGGGCCGGCAGCGCGCAACGCGAGTTGCTGGCCGCCCCCGTCCCGCGCGGATATCTGGTGCTCGGGAACCTGATCGTCGCGATCGCACTGTCCGCACTCCAGGTCGTCATACTGATCGGGCTCTCCGCGATCCGCGGCGGGCAGTTTCACATCACAGCAACGGGGGTCGCGTGGTTCGCGGCCGCCGCGCTGCTGTTCACCGTCTTCATGTACGCCCTCGCGGAGACACTCGCGAGCCGGGTGAAGAAGCAGGAGGACTACATCGGCGCGGTCCCCGCTGTCGCGATTCTGCCGTTCTTCCTGGCGGGCGCGCTGTTCCCGATCGCCGCGATGCCCGGCGCGCTGACCGCTATCGCGAAGCTGCTCCCGCTCACGCACGCGCTGCTGCGCTACGGCTTCATCGACCCCAGCGGCAAGGGCCTGCACGACATCTGGGGAATGAGCAACGTGACGGCCGAAGCGTGGCTGAGCCTCGCCGTCGTCGCCTTGTTCGCAACGGCCCTCACCGCGATCTCGATCCGCTCGTTCTCACGCTCGGCGGTGAGCTGAGATGAAGAGCAAGACCGTGGCGGCGGACCTGACCTACGCCCGCGCCTAGGCGGCCGAGGCGGCCTGAAAGGAGCCCAGATGGGCACGATCCCCCGGATCCTGATCATCCTCGGATCGACCTGCGAGCAGCGCCGGGCGAGTCGACCGAGTCGCCGCGAGCCGCGAGCCGGCGTGGAGTTTCCCCATGTCGCCGAACCGGCGATCGACGAGGCGGCGTGAACTGCTTTCGCAATGGTTCTTAACTGTTTGAGTCGCGTGCTGGGTTTGTCTTGACGGGTCGGTGCCTCCGTGGTCCACTGACTGGACCCTCCGGTCCAAGCTGAGGTAGAGCAATCGGACCCTCCGCTGTCTGAGACCGACTCGAGGGCAACCCCAAAAAGTAAGGAGACGTAATGCGCTTGCGTTCACGCTTGACGCTGCCGTTCGCGCTGCTCGCGCTGGCCCTCGCGGGGCCGGCGGTTGGCTCTGCGAGCGCGCATCAGCTGTCCGATGTCGTCGGTCACGTATATGTCAACGACAACAGTGCTGGATCGAACACGATCGGGGCGTTTGACCGTCACCGCGACGGATCCCTGACGCCCGAGCCGGGATCTCCATTCTCGGCCGGCGGAGCTGGAACCGGCGCGGGCCTCGCCTCTCAAGGTGCGCTTCAGATCTCATCAGATCGTCGTTTTCTGGTCGCCGTCGACGCCGGCAGTAACCAGATTTCGGTTCTGCGAATCAAGCACGATGGCTCGCTTCGACTGGTGCGCGACGGCGTCGTCTCCTCAGGAGGGGTTCTGCCCGTCAGCGTCACGATCCACGAGGAGCTGGTCTACGTCGCCAACGCGGGGAGCGGCGCCAGCAACTACACGGGCTTCCGCCTCAGTGACGACGGCCGTTTGGAGGCGCTGGTCGGCTCGACTGTGGCGCTGCCCGATAGCGCTCAGCCGGGCGACGTGCTGCTCAACGGCAACGGCAGGAAGCTCGTCGGAACGCGCGTCGGGACCTCCCAGGTCGACAGCTTCAGTGTCGGTCGCGACGGACGTCTGACGGCCGCGGTGGGCTCGCCGTTCGCCGCTCAGGGCCTCGGCCCATTCGGCAGCGAGTTCCGTCCGACGAACCCCAATCAGCTGTTCGTCTCAAACGCCCACAACGCAGGCGCCGGCAGTGGCACGGTCTCGGCGTTCAGCGATGCCGCCGACGGCACGCTGTCCCCGATCGGAGCTTCGCCGTTCGGTGATCTTCAGACCGCCCCGTGTTGGGTTGAGATCACCCAGGACGGTCGGTTCCTGTTCACCGTCAACACCGCGTCAGGTTCGATCTCGCGCTACTCGATCGCCCCGGGTGGGGCACTGACGCTGATTGGCAGCACCTCGGTCGGCGCCGCCGGCGGTCTCGGCGCAGTGGACGCCCGCCTGAGCCCCGACGGCCGCACGCTGTACGTCGACGAGAGCCGAATCGGCAGCGTCGGGGCGTTCAGCGTCAAGGACGGCAACCTAAGCGAGCTGGCCGGCTCGCCGACCTCGCTGCCGGCCGGCGCCACGCCGGCAGGCATCGTCGTCAATTAGCGTCCGCACACCGGATCATCGCGGCCCGGGACCGCACGAGCTGGGGGCACGGCGTCCCCAGCTCGTGCAGTGCCCCGCGGTGACGAATGCACCTGGTGCGACGCGATAAGTTGCCGGCTCGACAAACAGCCCAGGCGGCAGATGAGCACACCGTATGCATTCGTGGCCCGGCTCGAGGCCGGTCGGGGCACAGGGGAGGACGGGTTCGGGCGAACTCGCCCAGGTTCCCCTGCCGCCGTCTTGTGCACACCGGAGAGGGCGCGTTTGGAACCGGCGCGAGTGTGCTGGTCCGTGGCTCGGGGCTGTGTGCCGCTGGGCGGAGACCAACACGTTCGACAGGGCAGTAAGGATGCGGCCGGGCCGGCTTGTAGAACTCGCCGGTGACCGGATTGAGTGTTGGCGTTTTGGGGCGGTGGGCCGGGTGACTGGTGGCGTGCGTTCGGGGGAGTTGTTTGCGGCGTTGTCGCTGGCGACCGATCTCGGGACGGGTCAGCAGCCGGAGCATGGGCTGCGTACGTGTTTGTTGGCGGTGGAGCTGGCGGAGTTGGCTGGTTTGGAGGGCGAGGCGGTGGAGGATGCGTTCTATCTCGGGTTGTTGCATTCGATCGGGTGTACGGCCGACGCGCCGGTGACCGCGCGCGCGTTCGGCGACGATCGAGCGCACAAGGCGGCGTACACGCTGATCGACCCCGGACGCCCGGCCGAGATCGTGAGCTACCTGTGGCGCAACGTCTATCCGACGGCTCCGCGGCCGGAGCGGCTGCGGGCGTTCGTCGCAGCGATGGCTGCCGGCCCCGGGTTCGCGCGGGTGAACATGCGCAGCCATTGCGAGGTGGGCGAGCGGTTGGGGGAGCGGTTGCGGCTGCCGGCGCGGGTGTGCGAGGGGTTGTGGTTCGTGTTCGAGCGATGGGATGGGAAGGGGATGCCTGCCGGGGTTGTGGGGGATCGGATCCCGATCGCGGCGCGGATCCTGCACGCGGCGCGCGACGCGTCTGCGTTCGCGGTCGCCGGGGGCGTGGAGATGGTGGTCGCGATGGCTGAGCGGTGTGCGGGTTCGAGCCTTGATCCCTCGTTGAGCGCGTTGCTGTGCGATCACGCCGGGGAGCTGTTAGAGCGGGTCTCAGGCGTCGACGCTTGGGAGCGGGTGGTGGCGGGCGAGCCGCGGCCACGCGTGTTCATCGGCGATCATCTTGAGCAGGCGTGTCAGGTGATCGCCGACTACGCCGACTTGAAGTCGTACGGGACGCTTGGCCATTCGCGCGCGGTGGCGGAGGTCGCCGAGGCAGCCGCCTGGCGGCTCGGGTTCGACGCGGAGGCGGTCGGGGAGCTTCGCTGTGCGGCGTGGCTTCACGACCTCGGGCGGGTCGCGGTGTCGAGCGCTGTCTGGGAGAAGTCTGGTCCGTTGACGGGCGGCGAGTGGGAGCAGGTGCGGCTGCACAGTTATCTCGGCGAACGGCTGTTGGCGCGGATCCCGGCGCTTGTCGAGCTTGCGCGTACGGCCGCGTCAGATCACGAGCGGCTCGACGGGTCCGGCTATCACCGCGGCCTGGCGGGAGCACAGCTGCCGCCTGCTGCACGAGTGCTCGCGGTCGCGGATGTCTGGTGTGCGATGAGCGAGCCCCGCGCGTACCGGCCCGCAGGCACCGCGGCTGACGCGGCGGACACGCTTCGCGGCATGGCGAGCGCCGGGAAGCTTGGTGGTGAGGCCGTCGACGCCGTGTTGGAGGCGGTGGGCGAGCGGGCTCGGCCGGTCGTCGAGGCGCCGGCGGGTCTCACGCCTCGGGAGATCGAGGTGCTGCGGATGCTCGCGCGCGGGATGACGAACAAGCAGACCGCACAGCAGCTCGAGATCTCGCCGAAGACGGTCGGGCGCCATGTCGAGTCGATCTACTCCAAGATCGGCGCGTCGACGCGCGCGGCGGCGGCACTGTTCGCCGTCGAGCACGACCTCCTGTTGCCCTGATCGCTTCGTTGCGCCATGGGGCGTTCGCCCCATGTGCGCTGCGGCTCCCGTTTCTACTGTCGCTGCAACCGACGAGGAGGATCGACATGCCGACGACGACCGAACACCATGCGCGCGGAAATGCCACCGCGGATGAAGATCTGGCGTTCGCGGGTCTCACGCGCCTCAGCGAGCTGCTGAGCCGTGGGCAGGTGACGCCGCGGGAGCTGGCTGAGTTCTATCTGGCGCGGATCGAGCGGATTGACCCGATGCTCGGAGCGTTCATCAACGTGCGCGCGGAGCACGCTCTGACCGAGGCCGACGCGGCACTCGGGCGGCTGCGCGCCGGCGAGCCTGGACCGCTCCTCGGGATCCCGATCGCGTTGAAGGACAACGTCGACCTCGCCGGCGAGGTGACCACCCACGGCAGCGTTGGCAGGCGCGAGCCGGCCCCGGCGGATTCCGAGGTCGTGCGCCGGCTCCGTGCGGCCGGCGCGATCGTTCTTGGCAAGACCGCACTGTGCGAGCTCGCGGTCTGGGGGCACTTTACGAGCTCGGAGGCGTTCGGGATCACGCGCAACCCGTGGAAGCTCGACCGCAGCCCGGGAGGCTCGAGCGGCGGCAGCGCTGCCGCGGTCGCGGCCGGGCTCGTGCCGATCGCGCTCGGATCCGACGGCGGCGGCTCGATGCGGATCCCTTCGGCATTCTGCGGGCTTTTCGGGCTCAAGCCCCAGCGCGGCCGGATCCCGCTCGCGCCGCTGGCCGACCACTGGTACGGATGCACGGCGCTCGGCGGGCTCGGACGCAGCGTCCTCGACGTCGCGCTGTTTGACGACGCAATCCGCCACCCGCTCCCGGGCGCAAGCGCCGCGCCGCCTGAGCCCGAGCGTTCGTTTGCGGCGGCCGCCAGCCGTGAGCCCGGACGGCTGCGCATCGCCGTGTCGCTGAAGCCGGCGATTCCCGGCGTCAAGCCGTCGGCCGTGGCAATCGCGGCGGTGCAGCAGACCGCCGAGCTGCTGCGTTCGCTGGGTCACGAGGTGCGCGAGTACAAGCTCGCCCACCCGCAGCTGCTCGTCACCTTCACGCCGCGATGGGCAGCCGGTGTCCGCGCCGACGCACTCGAGCAGACCGATGGCCTCGAGCAACGGACGCAGCGGTTGGCGGCTGTGGGCGCTCGACTCAGCGGCCGGGCGCTGCGACGCAGCATCGAGCGCGAGCCGTCGGTGGCCAGGCGCCTGAACGAGGTGTTCGACGACCACGAGCCCGTGATCACCCCGACCACAGCCGCCCCGCCACCGTCGGCGGAGATCTCGCGCGGAGCCGGGGCCTTGCGCTCGTTCAACCACGGCAGCCCCTACGTCTGTTACACGCCGACCTGGAACCACGTCGGCCAACCGGCCGCCTCGATCCCGGCCGGATTCGACGCTGATGGGCTTCCGACGGCGATCCAGCTCGCGGGTCCACCCAACAGCGAGACCACGATCATCTCCCTGGCCGCCCAGATCGAGACCGCCCGGCCGTGGCGCGATCGGCGCCCACCACTCAACCGCAACGATCACACCCGATAGACCAACCAGCAAAGGAGCGCACAGCATGAGCCGGGAACAGAACATCAACACCGTCAAGGAGATCTACGACGCAGTCGGGGGCGGCGACGTCGACGCGATCCTCGAACGCGTCGCCGGGGACGTTGACTGGGCCGCCGAAGCCGCCGGCAATGGGGCGCCGTGGCACGGGCCGCGACCCGGCAAAGACGGAGTCGCGAAGTTCTTCAGCGATCTCGCCGGCAGTATCGAGATCACGCAGTTCACGCCACACAGCTCACCGCTGGGAACGACGACGTCCACTTGCTTGTCGATTGGACATTCCGATCGATCGCCACCGGACGGGAAGCAACGATGACGATGCACCACTACTGGCGCCTGCGCGACGGCAAGGTCCAGTACTTCCGCGGCAGCGAAGACACGGAGCTGACGAACCAGGCGTTTGCACCCTGACCCTCGACGACGCTCGCGAGCCGGCGCCCGATCGGGTGCCGGCGCCCGCGAGCGTGGCGCCTGAATGCGCGCCTGACAGTGGGCTGGAGCGATGCAGCGCCACGAGGATGGGGCGAACGGCCTTCTGTCCAGGGTCGATGTCGCGCCTAGCTGCGGCTCGATCGACACAAGCGGCGACGGGAACGGAGCGAAAACTTGAGCGCCCGACCGCTCGACGTCACCGTCTCGGCTCACACGTCCGCGTCTCCCGAGCATGTGCTCGAAGCTGCGCGCGACTTCTCCCATTGGTGACCGGGGTGCGACCAATCCGGAACGTGTCGACGTCGACAGCGTGGCGCGGGCGCTCGTTGTCATAGGAGAACCGGCCGCTCGGGGCGCCGAGCCCGAACGGCCCAGCTGGACTTCCACGAGCTCAAGGCCACGGATCCTGCTTCGTTGCGATCGCGGGGTCTCGAACGCGTCGTAGACGTCCGCAAGCTCGGGGCGTCGTCCGCCACCGAAGCGGGAGGAGATCTAGAGGTCTTCGTAGGCGGCGATGCGGCCCAAGTCCCACACCAGCGGACTCATGAGCGGCGAGTGGGAGCGCTCGAGGTCGCGATCGCTGATGGAGGCGATCAGCGCGTTCGTCCTGGTGCGGACGACATCGAGGACCTCGAGGGCCGCCTCGGCGCTGGTGTGGGCCTGAGCCTGTGGGGAGAGGACAACCATGCGTTGACGCGCGTTAAGTTCGGCGGGCGCGCGATTCGTTACACGCGCGGCCCGCGGGTACGCACGCCCCGCAACTTCCCGGAATCGCACGGACCCGGCGCGACGTGCCAGCAGACGTTCGGCTCCCACGCTCATCCTCCAGCACGCCAAGTTCGTCGCGCCGCCCGGCCAGCTCGGGGCCCGGCGACGATGTCGCCCGCCTCAGCGGCTGGGCCGTGCCGGCCGTTTGCACACGAATCCGACCACCAACCCCGGCCCCCAGTTGCCTTCCTTCCACCGCTCGGCATTGTCTCCCTGCCACCGGGCGAAATCAAGGCAGCGCAACGTGGTCGCGCTGCTGCACCCGTGGTCGGACAGCGGTCTCGACCGCGATCTCCAGGTCGCCCTTTAGGTGTCCTGCAGCAGCGCTCGCTCGATCCCGAATGGTGACACCTGCTCCCCTTCAAGCACGAGCATCTCGATGTTCCGCCAATCCTCCACGGTGAGCGCGGAAGGCAGGTTTGTCGCGTAAGCCGATCGATCACCGGACGCCGTCGGTGCGGCCAAGGGACGTCGCGCTCGAGTTCCTGGTTCTGAGCTTGGGGGGGATCGCAAGCCCACCCTCTTTCGCTTCGGCGCGGTATTCGGCGCCGGTGCCAACGGTGGAGCGGCACTCGGCGTGGCAGGTCGCGCGGCCCTGCTCTCGTTGCGTGGGTCCGTCAACCGTTGCTGGGCCAAGGGTCGTCTTGCACGCGGCTAGGCACGAACACTCGTTTACTGTGCCCGCCATGTCCGCAATCGACGAGCTGTTCGACAACAACCGCAAATACGCCGCCTCGCTCCCCGCGCAGCACCTTGACCTCTTCCCGCGCCGACGCCTCGCGATCGTGACCTGCATGGACTCGCGGCTCGACGTGTTCGCGGCGCTTGGGCTCGGCAGCGGCGAGGCGCACATCCTCCGCAATGCCGGGGGCGTCATCACTGACGACGTGATCCGCTCGCTCGCGGTGTCCCAGCGTCGTCTTGGAACGCGCGAGGTCATGCTGATCCACCACACGGACTGCGGGATGCAGAAGATCACGGACGACGGGTTCCGCGCCGAGCTGCAACAGACGACTGGCATGGCGCCTGCGTTCGCGATCGAATCATTCTCGGATGTCGACGCGAACGTGAGGCAGTCGGTGTTGCGCGTACGCCGGTCGCCGTTCCTGCCCTACCGCGACGGCGTTCGTGGGTTCGTCTACGACGTCGACGCCCACGCGCTACGCGAGGTCGAGGTGCCCACTCCGGATGGTCTGCAGCCGAACTTCCCGGCAACTCCCTAGACCCGCTCCCGCGTTGCGACGGATCGCGCTGGAAAGGACCGCGACGCTCTCTCAGGAGCGTCGCACAGGCCTCGGCCGGTCCTCATCGCGCAAACGATGCGCCTGCCGTTGCGAGCGCTCGAGTCCGGGCTGCTCGGTTATGGCACAGGCGAGATTCGCTGGGCGCGCGATCGAACGCGACGCAGGTGCTCTTGCCGAGCGACTTTGCGCGATACATCGCATCGTCAGCATCGTGCACAAGCTCCAGAACGCTGGTCGGCATCCCCTCGGCGATCCCGATGCTCGCCGAGACTGGGTGCATGCCCCCGATGTCATTGCGCGAAGCGAACACCTCGCCGGCCGCACGCACGGCATCGAGCAGCCGCTGAGCGACGGGCTGCGGCGCCGCGTCCGACGTCCAGCCCTCGAACAGCACAACGAACTCATCGCCGCCGATGCGGCCGACGATGTTCGTCTCGCCCGCAGCGCGGCGAAGCTCGCTCGCAATCTCACACAGCAAGTCATCGCCGGCGGCATGACCAAACGTGTCGTTGACGTTCTTGAAACCGTCTAGGTCGATGAACAGCACGGCGATGGTCGTACCCGCCCGCCGCGACCGCGCCAGCGCTCGTTCGCCGCTCTCGATCAGCGAGCGGCGATTCGGCAGGTGCGTGAGCGGGTCGTGAAACGCCAGAGCGCGCAGATGTGCCGTGCGCTGCTCCAGCAGCGCATGCATGGATGCGCGGGTCCGGATCAGCAGGCCGAGCAGCACCAGCGAAATCGTGACCGCCATACCAGTAAGGGCGACAAGCAAAGAAACTCCCATCACTCGACATATCGGCGCCCTCGGGCCCCGGCCGAGTAAGACTTCCGTAGAAATCGACCCCGGTGAGCGTCGGCGTGCAAATTCAACGTCCGCTGGCTGGCCCTGGTGCTCAGGATGCATTCACCTGCAGCCAGGCCGCGAACGTCTGCGTTCCCCGCACCTCGGGGTTCGCGCACGTCAGCCGCCCTTCCCGCAGGGCGCGGCGCAGCTTGCCCGCCAGCGGGATCGGGATCTCGATCGCACGGCGGCCGCTCGCCTCCCGCCAGATGCGACCGAGCGAGCGCAGGTCATGGACCTCCGGTCCCGCGACGCTTACCCGCGCCAGACTCGGCGCGTCGATCGCAACGGCAGCGACGGCACCCGCCGCCTCCTCCACATCGACCGGCTGAAACTGAGCTCGCGCCGCCGGCAGCACCTAACGGCGTGCGGTCGCCGACAGCACAGAGCCCAGCAGGTCGTGGAATTGCGTCGAGCGCACGAGCGTCCACGGCAGACCAGCACTTTCGACGACACGCTCCTGCTCGACCTTCACGCCGTCATACGCCATCGGCACATCCTCGATTCCCACGATCGACACGCACACGTGGTGCCCAACACCGGCGCGCGCCTCGACCCCGAGCAAGCGACCCGATCCGTCGACAAGCACCGCTCGCGCCCTCCGTGACGGCGGTCCATTGCTCGCATCGATGACAACTTCACACCCCACCAGCGCGGCGTCCAACCCAGCGCCACTGGTGAGGTCGACGGGATACTGCGCGGAGCGACGACTGAGCCCGCGAACCTCGTGGCCGTCGCGTAATCGCGCCGCGACTACGCGACGCCCGATCGTTCCCGTTCCACCGACGACAGCGATCCTCATGCCGGCTCAAAGGATGGCCGATCCGGCACGCGCAGGCCGAGGGTGTCAGTCGTCAGCTGCCGGGAACCCGATAGGCGACGACCTGCGGGTTGAGGCTCACTCCCAATCGCTTGCCGGTGATCCCGCCCGCCGGCACGATGATCGTCCGGCCGGCGATCGCGATCGGCGCGTTCGTGGTCGTCGGTAGCTTTCGCTCGTAGACGATCCCACCGGTGCGACGGTTCAAAGCGACTAGAGCGTTGAAGTTCGTCGTGAACACGAGGTCTTTCGAGACGGTCAAGGCGCCGAGCGGCACCGCCTTGAGCTTCGTGGCCCACACGACCTTGCCGGTCGCGACGCTCAGCGCCACCACCTCCCCGCTGCCCTCGTCCCGGCCGACGGGCTTAACCGCCGAGGGCTGACTCAGGCTCGTGTAGGCAAGTGGCACGTTGAGCGTGGCTGCGTAGACGGTGCCGTCCGCAAGCGCCAGGTCGGTGAGCACACCGCCCAGTGATCCCGGAGCGATCCTGTACGGCACCTTCAGCGCGATGCGATGCTCGAGCAGCTTGAGCGAGTCGCCCTCGGTGCCGTTCTGCTCGCCGACCGGCGCCTTCCAGATCAGCTTGCCGGTGGCGGCGTTCGTCTCATAGACGTAGCCCATCTTGCCCGAGCCGATCACGACCGAAACCCCGCCGGCGACCGCGGAGATCGGCGAGGCCTGCATGTCGTAGTCCTTGAAGTCGTTCGGGACGCCCTGGTAGTACCAGCGCAGCTTGCCCGTCGCCGCGTCCAGGTTCACGTCGCTGTTGGTGTACAGCTGGGCCGCGGGGTGCGCGATCGCCGACTCCATCGACTGGTACGGGTTGCCGATCCCGTAGGTCACCGATCCGTCGGTGCCGACGAGCGGCCTCCCAGGCGCCGCCCGACCCGAGGCCGAGCGACTCCACGCCTGGGTCGGGGCCTGTCACGGTGTTGAACCTCCACAGCACCGCGCCCGTCGACGCGTTCAACGCGACCAGCACCCCTCCGCCCGGGCCGATCGCATACTGGCTTGCGAGATACACGCGGCCATCAGACACCTGCGGCTGGATCCCGAACGTCCCCTGGCCCCTGGCGAGGACGCCCGAGTCCACCCAGTCCGGCTTGCCGGTCGCAGCGTTGAGCGCGAAGACGGCTGTGTTCGTCGCCCCGTACACCCTGCCGCCCACCACGGCGACCCCGATGCCCCGACGCCGGCCGCCGCGATCCCGGTGATCTTGAACTTCCACGCCCGGCGCGAGCTTGGAGACGTTCGCCGACGAGATCGACGAGCCCGGCGCGACCCGTGTGTTCGCGAGGTCGGCGTTCGGATCCGGCCATGATCCCGCGAGCGGGATCGCGCTACTCGAAGTCCCGGCGATTGTCTTGCATGCGGCGCTCACCGCCACCTTCCTGCTGCCGCCGCCGCAAGCTGCGAGCAGCAGGCTGCAGATCAGGGCGGCTCCCGCCACCCCCGAGATCTTTGGCCTTCGGGCCACCAACTTGCAACCTACTCCTTACCTGTCTCGCTGGGGCTGTCAACGGGGGTGTCGTTCGTCGATAGACGGGCGAGGCAGGTGGGGAGAGACGCGGGCGCATTGTGGGGATGGGGTGTGTCCGCGGACGCCCAGCCTCACTTTGTCCTCGATCGGGGTCGGCTCCGGATTGGGTACATGATGCTGCCTTGGTTGAGCAAGACGAGAGACTTGCTAACGACGCTCGCGCGAATGCCATCGGGGGCGTTCCTCGGAGCAATTGGCTAGTTCCGGAAAGAGATCTCGGCCGTCACTCGAGCACAGACTCAAGATCCGCATCGGGCTTCGGTCTCGTTGGCCTGCGAGGGCTTCGGCGACGCGCCGACGGACGATCGTCAGGCGGCGAGCGAGAGAGCTTCCGGGCTCGTCGTACCTGGCGTGCCACGTTCTCCAGTTCGTCGCCATGGCGTAGTGCTAGCGGACGACCCCTGCTCCGCATCCAGGCACAAGCTGCTCCGCATCCAGGCACAAGCATCTCGCTGCTCCGCCAAGCTTCCCTGCAATTATCCTGACCTTCAGGTTATGCCGACCGGGGGTTTCGTGACGCTCGTTTTCGCTACGTTGAGGCGGGTTGGTGCTAGTGGCTGGTCGGCATAGTCGTCAGTGATTCGAGGAAGGCGAGGAGGCTGTCGGCGGGCTGGTATCTGCCGGGTGGGGCTGGTTCGGAAGCCGCACGAGTCCGGTCTCGTAGGCGAGGATCACCGCTTGGACGCGATCGCGGAGTCCGAGCTTGTGCAGCATGCTTGAGACGTGCGTCTTGACCGTTGCCTCGCTGACCACGAGTTCGTTCGCGATCTCGGCGTTCGAGAGACCGGCTGCGAGCAGCTCCAGCACCTGCGTCTCGCGGGCGGTGAGCTGGGCCAGCGCTTCGCTGGTGTGGTCGCCGACGGGGAGCGTCGTGGCGAAGCGCTCAAGCAGCCGGCGTGTCACCGACGGTGCCAGCAGCGCGTCGCCGGCCGCCACGACGCGGATCGCATGGATCAGCTCGGCCGGGGTGACGTCCTTGAGCAGGAAGCCGCTCGCGCCGGCTCGGATCGCGGCGTGCACGTACTCGTCGAGGTCGAACGTGGTGAGGACGAGGATCCGTACCGGGGAGCCCTTGGCGGCGAGCTGCCGGGTCGCCTGGACGCCGTCGAGGACCGGCATCCGGATGTCCATCAGGATCACATCCGGACGGCGGCGCTCGGCCAGCGCAACCGCCTCGCGGCCGTTCTCGGCCTCGCCGACGACCTCGATCTCGGGCGTGGTACCGAGGATCGCGCGAAACCCGCCGCGCACGAGCGCCTGGTCGTCGCAGATCAGCACCCGGATGCTCACGGCGTGGCCTGCTCGAGCGGGAGCGTTGCCCGGATCGAGAAGCCGCCGCCGGGGCGCGCCGCCGCCGTCAGCTCGCCATCGAACAACGCGACGCGTTCCCGCATGCCGATGATCCCGTGGCCGTTGGTCTCCCCATTTGCTGCCGAGGTGCCGCGACCGTTGTCCACGACTTGCAGCTCGAGGGCGTCGGCGCGGTAGCGCACGTTCACCTGCGCTCCCGAGGCGTTCGCATGTTTGAGCGTGTTGGTGAGCGCCTCCTGCACGATCCGGTAGGCGCACAGTCCAACGGCCGGCGGAAGTCCGCGGGGCTCGCCGAGCACCGAGAGCTCGACCGCGAGCCCGGCGTCGCGTACTTGGCGAACGAGCTCGCTGAGGTAGTCGATGTCGGGCTGGGGTGCAAACGACGGCTCTCGATCGTCGTCGTCGGATCGGATGACGCCCAGCAGCCGGCGCAGCTCTCCGAGCGCGGCGCGGCCGGTGCTGGCAACGGCCGCGAGTGACTCGCGGGCCCCGGCGGGATCGGTGTCAAACAGCTCCTCGCCGGCGGCGGCCTGTACGACCATCACGCTGACGTTGTGGGCGACCACGTCGTGGAGCTCGCGCGCGATCCTGGTCCGCTCCTCGATAACGGCGCGCTCGGCCTGCGTCTCTCGCTCTTGCTCGAGCCGTGCGGCCCGCGCTTCGAGCTCGGCGAGGTAGGCCCGCCGTGTGCGTAGGTTGTCTCCGATCACCCAGGCGATGGCAAATAGCGCCAGCTTCGAAATCGCCCGGCCGGGGTGGACTCCGGTATTGACGATCACGCCGACCGTGATCGGAAGTGCCACCCACGCCCCCGCTCGGGCGGCGATCGGCCGCTCGTAGATCGAGGCGACCGTGTACAGCGCCACGATCACGCCCAGCGGAACCTGGACGCGATCGGAGAAGACCAGCAGCACGGTCTCCGCGATCACCGTGACCGCGAGCACCTCAAGGGGCCGGTAGCGGCGCAGCGCGATCGGGAGTGTGGTGAGCGGCACGAGGATCACGTCGAGCACGGCTACCGACCGGTCGGCGCCGTTACCGCCGAAGATCACCGCGGAGACCGAGATGAAGGTGAGGACCAGCGCCAGCAGCGAGTCGGACCACCAGGGATGGCGGCGGAGCGCATCGCGGACCGCCTCGACCGCTGAAGCGACGCGCGTCATGTCCTGAGGGTAACCCGACGCCGGGGGCCCCCGCCGCGACCGCGGCCCGGCGAGGGCCATCCGGCTGACCGCTCAGGCATCCCGGGTTCGTGTGCGCCAGGCGCCCAACGACGGGAGCACCAACAGCCAGATCGCGAGCACGACGACCGCGACGCCGATCGACATCGTGATCGCCGGGGCACTGTCCACGGGGCCCGGTTTGAGGAACAGGAACACTCCGTCGAGCAGGCCATGCCGGATCGATCCGAGTGAGCTCGAGCGGACCAACAGCGGGCTCAGCACCAGCTGCCAGCCGATCAGTGCCGTGATCGTGCCCGGCCGCGAGCCTGTCAACGACCCGAGACCAACCGCGACGACGCACACCGTCGCATTGGCCAGCGCAAGCCACCCGACGGACTGCAGGATCAGCGCCGGGTCCGGAGTCGGCGACCCGCCGGCGAACCCGAACGTAGCAGCTAGGCCGAGCACGAATCCGATCGCTGTCACGGTTAGGCTGACCGCGAGAGCAGCCGGAATCCGTGCGAGGAACAGCGCCGTCCGCGAACGCCCGGTGAGCACGTTGTCCCGGAACACGCCAGCCGCGACGTCGCCCGCGCCGGCCTCGGCGCCGACCAAGACCGCCGCGACCGGGCCCATGAACACGCCGAGCAGGCCGAGGATCCCCGAGTAATTGTGCAGACCACCAGCCGGCCCATGATGGGAGGGATCCGACGCGTGCTGGATCGCGTCGTAGCCGATCGCGATCGCCAGGGGGGCGACCACAGCGAGCAGGGCGAGCGCGACAAAACCCCGCTTCTTGCGCAGACGCAGAAGCTCTGCTCCGATCATCTGCCCCGCAATTGTCAGGTTGAGTTTCACACCGCCACCTCCAGTCGCGTCGTCATCTCCAGGAACTTCTCCTCCAGGCTGTGGCGACGCGGCTCAAGCCGCGTCACGGTCACGCCGGCACCGACCAGCCGTGCGTTGATCGCACCGGCTTGTTCGCGGGCCACCAGGCCCATTCGCAGCGCATCGTGTTCGATCCGCAGCTCATGCACCCTTGAATCGCCCGCCAGCAGCGACAGCGCCCGAGCGGGGTCGTCGCACTCGATCACGAGCTCACCGGCCTCATCAGCGACGAGCTCCTCGATCCGACCCTGGGCGATCACCCGGCCACCGTCGATGATGGCAGCCTCGTCGCACGTCTTCTCGACCTCGTCGAGCAGGTGCGAGGAGATGAACACCGTCCGTCCCTCGCCGTCGACGAGACCGCGAATCATCCGCCTCATGTCGAGCATTCCGCCCGGATCGAGGCCGTTCATCGGCTCGTCGAGGATCAGCAGCTCAGGGTCGGAGAGCAGGCATCGCGCGACACCGAGTCGCTGGCGCATACCGAGCGAATACGTTCCCACCTGGTCACCGCCCCGCTTGGCGAGACCGACCCGCTCGAGCACCGAGGGGATCCGCCGCCGGGTCTCGGGTCCACGGATCGCCGCTGCGACCCGCAGGTTCTCGGCTCCGGTCAGGTGGACGTAGAACGACGGCTGTTCGACGATCGCGCCGACTCGAGCGAGCGCCTGGGCTCGCCGTGCCGGCACCGGTAGCCCGAGCACGGTCGCGCGGCCGGCGCTGGCCCGGGTCAGCCCGAGCAGCATCCGGATCAGGGTCGTCTTGCCGGCCCCGTTGTGGCCGACAAAGCCGTACGCGGTGCCGCGCGGGACCTCGAGGCACACGTGGTCGACCGCGGTGCGGTCGGCAAAGCGCTTGGTCAGTCCCACGGTCTGGAGCGCAGGCCCGAGGTGATCTTGACTGGCATGTGTTGTTGACATACCAGCCAAGCTACGAGCGCGACGGTCTGCGCACATCGACCGCGGGGATGGGATTCGGCCTCCGCCGAAAGTAGGAGCCGCCTCTTGAGTCGAGATCGACAGCCGGTGGTCGTTGCTGCGGAGCCGGCAACAGTGCGACGTATTCGGCGGCCAGCTGTTCGATCATCACGTTCCGGCTCGGCGAGCAGGCCGATCGCGTGGTAATGCCGGATCGTGCGCGTGGTCGTATCCGCGAGTCCTGCCAGCTCGCCGATCCGCAAGCGAGGAGTCGACTCGCTGTCGGTCGTTGACATGTGCCGAGGGTAAACCTTGACGCGTCGGCGACGGTAAAGCCATGAGGCGATGTCCCGGACGCTGGGGATGTGGCGCACGTCGAACGTTCGGGTCTTCGTCTCGAGCGCGAACGCGATCATCGCTCGTGGCGTTAGGCGGCGCTCGAGACTTCGAGCGCGAGATCGTTGACGCGCGGCTCGCCGGCGGCTGTCCGTTCAGCGTGCGCACCGAGCGCGGCGCGACCCCCAGCGCGAGCAGGACCAGCCCGATCGCGCACCCGACGCCCAGCACCGTGCGCGCGCCGAAGGCGATGGCCAGCGGCCCGGCGACAAAGAAGCCGACCGGCAGCAGCGCCGCCGTGCCCATCCAGTCCCAGGCGCTGACACGCGAGAGCGCGTTTGGGGGGATGTGGCGAGCGAGCGCCGTCTCCCACCAGATGATCAACAGAGCGAACCCGAACCCTGTCGCGAACGCACATGGCACGACGAGCGCGAGCGGTGCGCCAAGCGAGAACAGTCCATCCTGAACGGGCCATGCCAGCATCAGCAGCATGCCGGTCATCAGTGGCCGCGCCGGATGCCAGCGAAGCCCGGTCACGGCGCCGACGACGGCGCCCAGGCCGGCGACGCTCTCGAGTACACCGAACACCCCGGTCGAGCCGTACACGTCATGGGCGATCCGTGGTGCGAGCGCGCGCAGCAGAAACAGGACGCTGAACGCGAACGTGAGCGCGTCGACCGCAAACGCTTCGCCGGCGCCGATCCCGAGCACGAGCGCCGTGCCGAGCGCAGGCCCAATCAGGACCGCCACGTTCGACATCGATTCGGTCAGCGCCTTGGCTTCCCCGATCAAATCCTCGGGCACGGTCTGTGGAGTGAGGCCCGCGTACGCGGGCTCGAAGAACGCCTGAAAGCCGCCGTAGGCCGCGGCGATTGCGACCATCTCCCACACCTCGATGACGCCGGTGAAGATCAGGATCGCCAACAGCGCCTGAAGGAGCCCCCGGGCCGCGTCGGCGACGAGCATGATCCGCTGCCGCGGCAGACGATCGGCCCAGACACCGCCGAGCAGCAGCAGCGCCACGAGGGCCAGCGACTGCGCGCCGAGCACCAGCCCGAGATCGGTGGCCGAGCCGGTCCGCTGGGTCACGAACAGCGCGAGCGCGACGATCACGATCTGATCGCCGATGACGCTCGCTGCCTGACCGAGGAAGAGATCTCTGAAGCTGTGGTGGCGCAGGACGCGCCCGTACGACCTCAACATGCACGCTGAGTGCCGGTGGCGTCTGTTGTTACGAGCCCCCGGACGGCTGGGGTACGGTTTATCGCCTGCGCCAGTCGCGGAAGGCGGTGAGGAGCTGCTCTCGTGTGCCGGGTGAGAGGGTGGTCTCGTCGATGGTCCCGAGGCGGGCGATGGTCTGGCGCATCTGCGCGAGGTACTCGGTGCAGTGAGGGCATTCGGCGAGGTGGTTCTCGAGGCGCTCGCGGTCGGTGTCCGGAAGGGTTCCGTCGAGGTATGCCGTGATCGCCTCGACGAGCTCTTTGCATGCCATCTCGTTCACGCGGGGATCCCCATGGTGTCGAAGGCTGCCTCGAGCGCGGCGCGGACTTTGGTGCGGGCGCGGTGTAGGAGCACGCGGTGGTTAGTGTCGGTGAGCCCGAGTGCGTTGCAGGTCTCCTCGGGCGTGCAGCCGATCATGTCGCGCAGGGTGATGACGGTCCGCTGCGCCTCGGGCAGCGCCGCAACGGTGTCGTCGATGATCTGCGTGGCTTCCGCGGTCTCGAGCGCGTGCTCGGGCCACGGGATCGGTGCGATCGCCCAGTGCCCCGGCCAGCGCTCGTGATCGGGCGGCAGGAACCTGTCTGGGTCAATGACCGGCTCGTCGTCCGCGCTCAGTGAAGAGAAAGGACGGCTTCGGGATTCGCGGCGGCTGCGCGCGCGTGCGACGTTCACCACGATCCCGAAGATCCACGTCGATAGTCTCGAGCCACCCTCGAAGCGGTCGAGGCTTCTGAGAACGACGAGCCACGCCTCCTGGACCGCGTCCTCGGCGCTCGCCTCGCCTGTCACGTACACGCGCGCGAGCTTCAGCATCCGCGGACTCAGCTGATCGACGAGATCGGCGAACGCACGTTCATCGCCGGCTCGCAGCGCAGCGAGCTGTGCGGCGTCGGCGTGCTCCGGGACGCGCATGGCTGAGCTTGGTCTCAGGCTGGACGCCGAGCGTTACACACGCGTCTCAGGCTGCGGTGCGACGTACTCGAGGATCCGTCCGAGGTCGCGGAACCCGACCGCGGCATACACGCGCTCGGCGATTGCCGTCGATTGCAGGCTGGCTGTCTCGCATCCTCGCGCGAGCGCTTCGTACAGCTGAGGACGTGGAAAGCGGCGGCGTCGAAACCGCTGAGGGGGCCCGGGGGCACCCCGGCAATCCGCAGGTGCCCGGACCAATCGGTCGCGGCGCCCGTTACCAGTGTACGGCGGCGCCGGTCGCCCTGATGGCATACGCCTCCCATGAGGCGAGCAAGGTCTCGGTTCCGCGGTCGTACAGCTCGCCGTCGTTCACCGCGTCATCGGGTCGAGTTCCAGGTCGAGCCAGACGCGGTCGCGCAGCAAGATCCCGTCGATCGTCATCCCGGCTGGGTAGCCGACGAGCGGCGTGAAGGCGTCTCGCTCGATCGCGCGGAGCCGGAAGCCGGCGCGCTGGTAGAAGCGCAGGTTGCCGACATCGGCGGCAGCGGTGGCGAGGACGAGGGTCCGGTGGCCGCGGCCCCGGGTCAGGTCGATCGCCGCCTCGATGAGGGCGCGGCCGATTCCGCGTCCGCGGTACGCCGCGTCGACCGCCATGTTCTTGATCTCGCTCGCGTGCTTTTCAGCATCGATCAGCTGGAGATGCCCGACCACGGCACCGTTCGTGACCGCGACCAGGACCTCGCCGGCGTCGATGTACGGGTCCAGCTCTGCCGCCGAGTCCTCGGCCTCCTCGAACAGTGCCCGCAGCTCACTGCGCGGGCCGTCATGGCGATCGACGCGAACCGCCTCAGCGTGGGCACTGTCGCTCGTCCAGGTACCACGGAACGATCCCGAGTTCGGCGCACGGTGGTTCGTCCAACATCGCCAGATACTCGATCAGATGGCCGTCGGGGTCGCGGAAGTACACGGCAGCTGCCGGCATCCAAGCGATCACGCTCGGCTCGGTCGTCTCGGCGCCGAAGAACGACAACGGCGTGACGCCCGCGGCGCCGCGGTCCTCCAGCCGCAGCGCGAGAGGCAGCCCGACCACATCGCGGTAAAACTCGACCGAGCGGTCCAGATCGCTGACGGTGAGGTGTGTTTCGAACAGGCCCGTGGGCTTCGGCAGAACGGTCATGTGGGCTCTTCACGGGTTGACAGGGGCAGACATTGCAGTTCAGTGACTGCAGCGAGCGGTCTGTTACACACGCTCGGGCGTCGCGAGAGCGACGAGGCTCGAGGATCGATCGCCTGAGCCGCGAGCGGTTCTTTTCCGAGGCGCCGCCGGGGCCGGAGCGGTGACGCTCCGGCCCTGGGCTAGGCGATCCAACTGACGGTCAGTGAATGGCTAGCTGATTGCGACACCTGCCGGGGTGGCGCCCGCCGGCAACGAGACCGATCCGATCTCGGTCAGCTGGCCGCCGTTGACCGTGAACTCGCCCACGGTGGCGGTCCGGCTCTCGTTGACGTACAGCGTGTGGCCGTCGTCACTGAGCCGGGCGTCAACGGCGCCGACGCCTGACTGATTGCTCACGGCGGTGGAGCCGAGCAGGGTCAGCGTCCCCGTGCCCGCGATCGAGTAGCGGGAGATGCTGCCCGACCCCGTGTTCACCGTGAACAGGAAGCGGCCGTCGTGGGTGATCTCGACCCAGCACGCCGCCGTCTGGTTGTCGGCGAACGGCGAGGCACCGATCGGGGAGAGCGTGCCGGTCCCGCTGACGCCGAACGCGGACACCGAGCCGGCGTGGGAGCGGCGCGAGCCGTCCATCGTCGTACAGCACCAGGCCCGTGTAGTTCGAGCCTCCCGCACCCGCGTTGGCGACGTAGACAAGCCCGTCGTGCTCGGCGACGCTGACGGGGTTCACCCCACCCGACGGTGCGACCGACGGACGGTCGGCTCGAACAGGGGTGGGACCGCAACTCCGCACAGCGTGACGCGTTAGTGGGAGGAGTACGCGCGGCCGGTGCCGAGCCGGGGGAGTGTGCCGTAGCGCGCCCAGCAAGCGAGCTCGCCCATGCGCGAGGAGGTGGACTCTGAAATGGCCAGACGTTTGGCAGGCATAATGGTCTCAGTCGTGATGGCGCTCGGCTCCGCCGCCGCCGGGCCGGCGGTCGCAGGAGCGGTCACCATCGGCGTCGGCAGCAATGACCCTGCGATGTTCTCGGACCCGCGGTTCGTCGCGCTGCACATCACCACGGCGCGGGTGGTGCTGCCATGGGATGTCGCCACTAGTCGTGCCGATCGGGGCGTCCTGCGGAGCTTCCGCGCCTGGCTGCGTGCGGCAGAGGCGGCGCACGTCAGCCCGCTGGTCTCCTTCGGCGCTGACTGGACGAGTCCGAGGGCGGATGGCTATGCCCCGACGACCTCGCAATATGAGCATGCCGTGAAGACGTTTCTCAGACGCTTTCCGAAGATCCACGACTACACGGCCTGGAACGAGCCGGATTTCTCGTGGCGTCGCCTGGCCCGTGATCCGGCGCTTGCCGCGAACTACTTCAACGCCCTCGATGTCCTCTGTCCACGGTGCACCGTGCTCGCCGGCGACGTGTACCTGCCGACCAGCGGGCAGCCCAAGATCAACCACGCCATCGGACTCCTGGGGCCCTGGCTGCGCGCCTACGTCCGCGGTCTGCATCACCGGCCGGACGGTTGGGCGCTCCACGACTACCGGGAAGTCCGCGGCCACGACGCGGCGCAGCTGCGCACGCTGATGTCGATGACCTCGGGCCCGATCTGGCTCGATGAGACGGGAGGCGTACTCCAACGAGGTACGTGGCCCCGTGAGAGCGCCACCGCGGCCGCTCGCGACGAGCGGTTCCTGCTCTCGCTCGCCAAGCGCTTTCACCGCATCAAGCGCATCTATCACTACCAATGGATCGGCGTGCCGTCCGCCGGTTGGGACTCCGGCCTGATCGGCCCCAGCGGCCATCCACGCCCCGCATACAGGGTCCTGCTCAACTGGATCCGACCCCACCGGAGACGCTGACCGCGCGAACCTCGGCGTCGGATCCGACCCGAACGAGCGCGTTGACGACCGTGTAGTCCTCGCAGTCTCGCTCACGTGCTCGAGCCGAGGACGGTTTGCCCGTCGCTCATCGACGACGTAGGCTCGCCTTGCACGTCGAACCGTGGGCACTCAATCGAATGGAGGACCGTCGTGCGTGAAAGGGATGAGCTGCTCTGTCAGTCGTCGCCGTGGGATTTCAGCGACTTGCGCGCGATCTTCATCAACTGCACGCTGAAGCGCTCGCCTGAGGTCTCGAATACCCAGGGGCTGGCGGACCACTCGATCGCGATCATGCAGAAGCTCGGCGTCTCGGTCGAGGTGGTCCGAGCGATCGATCACCAGATCGCGACCGGGGTGTGGCCGGATATGACCGAGCACGGATGGGAGCGCGATGAGTGGCCGGCGATCTACCAGAAGGTGATGGCTGCCGACATCCTCGTTCTGCTCACCCCGATCTGGCTCGGCGAGAAGTCATCGGTCTGCACCCACGTGATCGAGCGCCTGTACGGCAACAGCCATCTGCTGAACGACAACGGGCAGTGGGCGTACTACGGGCGCGCCGGGGGCTGCATCGTGACTGGCAACGAGGACGGGATCAAACATTGCGCGATGAACATTCTGTACTCGCTGCAGCACCTGGGCTTTGTGATCCCGCCGCAGGCCGATGCCGGATGGATCGGTGCGGCCGGGCCCGGCCCGAGCTATCTGGATCTGGGCTCGGCTGGGCCCGAGAACGACTTCACCGCGCGCAACACGACCTTCATGACCTGGAATCTCCTGCACCTCGCGCGCATGCTCAAGAACGCCGGCGGCATCCCCCCGCACGGCAACCAGCCGGAGCTCTGGGCGACCGGGACGCGTTTCGACTACGACAACCCCGAGCACCGGGTGTAAACGGGCTTCATCGGCAGCGCGCCACGCGATCCGCCGATCGCGCGGTCCTCTGCCTACTTGGCGGCGAGCACGTCGGCCGGGAGGATCTCCGGTGGCGCCGCGAGCAGCTCGTCGGCGTTCGCCATCAGCGCGGCGGCGATCTCGCCGTTGATGTGTGCCTAGCGGGCGTCCTCGCTGCCGAACGTGTCGAAGATCCAGAAGGTCGACTCCGACGTGCGGGCGGCGTACCGCGTCTACCCGGGCGGGATCGACACCGACATACTCGCCGGCATCGACGACCCGAAGACGGCGCCTGCCGAGGTCGCGCAGGGGATCATCGAGCCCGACTCGCTGCCCTACGGAGGCACCCACCACGGCGTCGATCGCTACATCGCGCTGAGGCAGGAGATCGGAAGCGTCTTCAAGCTCACCTTCGAGCCCCAGGGCGTGCACGCGCTCGACGACCGGACCGCCGTGCTGCGGATGAAGGTGACGTTCACCACGCGGAGCACCGCTCTCTCGGTCACGCTGCGCGTTGTCGAGCTGCTTGACGTGCAAGGCGGCCGCGTCCGTCGCAGCGAGGTGTTCCTCGCCGACACGGCAGCGCTACTCGCGACGCTCGGTGACCCGGTGCAATAAGGAGGCGTCCGAGTCAGTTCGGCGCGAGGATCGTCGTCGCAGCGCGATGGCGACGTAACGACTGGCGCTTGGTGGTCACACAGAGACGCAATGCGCAGATCCGTACGTCACCACCATTGAGGAGGGTGCGATGTCATTTGATCAGCTACCGGACGGGGTTGCGACCGGAAAGTGGTACCTGGACGAGCTTTATCGCGCGTGGCGCGCAGCCAGCGGCGAGGCCGATGACGCGTACGCGAACTGGAGCAGGTCGCTGACCCACAGCGACTATGACTCGTACGTCGCGGCGACCGATCGGGCCGATGCGGGGGCTGCAGCACTGGCCGCCGAGCACCTACGTCGCCGCGGGAGTTGGCAGGTCGTGGCGGGGTATTCGCCTCGGACGGATGTGGTGCTGTGATGGTCGAGTTGAACGTCGAGCTCGCCGGTGCGGAACGCGTCGACGAGGTCCGCGGCTTGTGGCTGGAGCTGCACCAGCACGAACGCGGCGTTGCGACGTCGATTCCGTTTACCGAAGACGAGCAATCGTGGCGCTGGCGGCGCGCTCTATACCGCCGCTCGCTGGAGCGAGAGGAGGGATTCCTAGCGTTGGCGCACAACGGGAGCCGCGTCGTCGGCTACGCATTCGTGCTGCTCGAGGAGGGCTCCGACGACACGTTTCGCCTTGGCGACGGCTTCGCCGAGCTGTACTCGCTATCGGTGGCGCGCGAGTGTCGCGGGCGGGGAATCGGCACGCGGCTGCTCGATTTCGTCGACGCCGAACTGGCATCGCGTGGCATTCGCGACCTAAGGGTCGCCGTGATGGTCGGCAACTCGGGCGCCCAGCGGCTCTACGAGCGCCGCGGTCTGCAACCCGCTGAGACGATCCTGTATCGGTTCGGTGCGACATCAGGAGGCTGAGGCCATGCCAATCCCAATTCCCGAAGACGTTCGAGAGCTCCTCGACGCCCCCAACTACGTGCATCTATCGACACTGCGGGCGGATGGCTCGCCGCGAAACTGGGTGGTCTGGGTTGGCCTTGAAGCTGAGCACATCCTCGTCTGCACGTCCGACGCGATCTGGAAGGCGAAAGACATGCGACGCGACCCCCGCGTCGCGATGTCCGTGACCGACGGTGCCAATCCGTACCGGATGGCCGCGATTCAGGGGCGGGTCGTCGAAGTGCGGCGCGACGAGGACTGTCTCTATATATGGATCCGATCTCGATCAAGTACACGAGCGAGCCATTTCCGAGCCGCGGTCCGGATCGCGTGTGCTTTGTGATCGCCGTCGAGAAGGCTGCTGAGCGCACGCTTCGCTTTGTCCACGACCCGGGCTGAGTATCCATCCCCGGCCGCCGGCGAGTCGTCGCGCGGCCGGGAGGGCGCGCAGCCGAAGCATCGCGACCGTTCCGGCGAGCGGCCCGATGGCAAGCGGGAGCAGTGCGAAGCGCCAGCCGACGGCGTCGACGGCCGCGGGTACGAGCCGGATGCTCGCGATCAACCAAGGATTGGACTGTCAAGTCCAATCTCATTACAATTTCCGACATGCCGATCGCCGAGCCCAAGACCCCGAAGGGGCGAGCGACCCGAGAGCGGATCGTGCGTGCCGCGACGACGGTCGTCGGCGAGCAAGGCGCCGTCGCGATGAGCCTGGACAGCATCTGCGAGCGCGCCGGGGCGAGTCGAAGCCAGCTGTATCACTACTTCGGGGACCGGGCGGATCTGATCCGCGCCGTCGTGTATGCCACGGCCGACGAGGTGCTGGGGTCCCAGCTCGAGCATCTCGGCCGTCTCGACACGTGGGCCGGGATCGAGGGTTGGTTCGACGCGCTCGTGTCGATGCAGGTGGAGCTCGATGCGCGCGGTGGGTGTCCGATCGGCTCGCTCGTGGGGCAGCTCGCCGAACGAGACGAAGGCGCGCGTGACGCCCTCGCGCGGTCATTTGACCGCTGGGATCAGCACCTCGCCGACCGGCTGGCTCAAATGCAAGCGCGAGGTGAGCTGCACGCTGACGCTGACCCGGCCCGGCTCGCCACCGCGACGATGGCGAGCCTCCAGGGCGGCCTGCTGCTCACCCAGGCGCGCCGCGACCCGGCACAGCTTCGCGTGGCCCTGGACGGTGCACTCGTGATGCTCCGTGCGGCGAGCGCCAACTCGCGGCGGCGCACGCGAACATAACGCCGCGGCAGAGCACCGTGCTGGCACGGAGTGTCGATCTGGTGCCTGCGCTGATGTGCTCGGCCGCGTGCGTCGCGATCCTCCGGACCTCCACTACCCGAGCTATCGAGGAGGATCAAGATGTTCAGGATCACGAGGGCCCGCCTGTGCCTGCTGGCCACCACCGCCACCGCGAGCGCGCTGCTTGCGTCCGGCGCCGCCGCGGCGAGTGCAGCGGTGCCGGTCACGCCGTTCGTCGATTGTGTGCACTTCAACGGCGATCCGGCGAACCCCGTGTACACGGCGTACTACGGTTACAACAACACAGGCCCGGTCACGTTCACGTTCAACATCGGGGACGAGAACAACATCTTCCCTGGCGCCATCGATCAAGGGCAGCCGACGCACTTCAATGCCGGCAACTACCCGCGCGTGGTTGCGGTGCAGTTCGACGGGCACTTCCTGCCCACGGTCACGTGGGAGTTGAACGGCGTGGACGCGACGGCGAGCGTGAGCTCGCCATCGTGCAACGCCGGCGTCACTGCTCCGGCATCGGGCCTCGGGAGCACCTCGGGGACCCTCAATGGTGTGGTCGTGCCCGACGGGCAGGACACGATGTACAGCTTTGAGTACGGCACCACCACGACGTTTGGCACCTCGACTCCGAGCCAGGACGCGGGAGCCGGCACGCTTCCCCAACTTGTGCAATCCGTGCTGACCGGCCTGCAGCCCGGGACGCGTTACTACTTCCGTCTCGACACGACGACCGCCACGACCGGCACCACTCACGGGGCGACGCAGACGTTCACCACCGCGCCGAACGTCACGGTCGTCCGGCATCACCACCGCCAGCACGTTCGCTTCCGCGGGCGAGGTCGAGCGGCTGCGCGGCGTTAGACTGCCGCGCTGCCACAGCGGAATAGGAGTCGCGTGCGCGCCTACAAGGTGCTGAGCAACGGGAGATCTGAGTTCACCGGCTTCCGCTGGCCGTTGCCCGACGGGGAGACAGCCGGCGAGTGGCTGCATGCGGCCGGGTCGCCGCAGCTGTGCCTGAACGGCATTCACGCCTGCACGGTGGACCAGCTGCCGCAGTGGCTGGGAGCCGAGCTCTGGGAAATCGAGCTGGGAGGCGAGATCGTCACGACCGAGGCGGCACTCGTCGCATCCGAGGCGCGGCTCGTTCGCCGCGTCAGCCGCTGGGACGACGACGCTCAGAAGCGGTTCGCCAGGGACTGCGCCGAGCGTGCCCACGCGAGCGTGCGCGCCTACGCCGCCGGCGCGGAGCTCGTCGCGATGATCGAGCGGTTCGTCGAGCGCGGGCTCGCCCCGGCCGCCGGCTATTGGACGGCCCTGCTCGCCGGCGAGAGCGCAACCGGCTCTCGCGCGGGCGAGGCCTATGACGCGGCCTTCGCCCATGAGCGCGCAGCGCAGGCCCGCTGGCTCGCGGATGAGCTGAGCCTGTAGCCGGGTGTCACTGGAGGGCGACGCCCTCGCCGAGATGCTCCTCGAGTGCCGCCCGGACGGCTGCACGGGCACGGTGCAGGAGCACGCGCTGGTTCGCGGCGGAGATGCCGAGGCTTTCGCACACCTCCGCCGCATCCCATCCTTCGACGTCGCGCAGCCGGATGACCCGCTGGTGGCGGTCGGGCAGCGCGGCGATCACGGTGTGTACGAGTTCGAGCGTCTCCTTGGCGAGCAGCCGTTCCTCGGGCAGCTCGAAGAACCGGCTCGGCGGCACGCTCCAATAGCCGGCGAAACGAGCGTTATTTGCCCCGCCGGAGAGCGCCCGGAAGGCGTCCATCAGCGAGTGCATCACGGGCTCGACGAAGTCTCTGCAGGGAAGATTCTCGTAGCTCATGTCTGCAGTTGCGACGGGTTCACGCCTGTCGGAGATTACGTCGTTCGTGGGACGGCAAGCCACCGTCCGGCCCTCGATTTCGCCTCCGTGGTGGCACTGATGAAGATTCCGCCGCCGGCTGTAACGATTCGGCGGTGCGTGAGACGGTGGTCATCGTGGACGACAACGCTGCCTTTCGCGCACACGCACGCGCTCTCTTGACACACGAGGGCTATGACGTCATCGGCGAGGCGGCGGACGGCGCCTCCGGGCTCGATGTCGTACGCCGGCTGCGACCGAGCGTGGCCCTACTCGACGTACAGCTTCCGGACATAGACGGGTTCTCGGTGGCGCGCGACGTCCGCAGCGATACCGACCAGACCTCCGTCGTGATCATCTCGACGCGGGACGCGTTCGATTACGGCGCGGCGGTCAGCGGGTGCGGCGCTCGCGGCTTCATCGCCAAGGCCGAGTTGTGTGGGGACGCGCTGCGGGCGGTGCTCGAGGTCATGGCGTGAGCGTCGCGATTGGTGTTCCTGCGGTCGTGGTCGATGATCTTGCCGAGAGCCGGCGTCAACTGGATGATTCGCAAGCGCTCGCGCACATCGGGTCGTGGACGTGGGATCGGCGGACCGACACGGTCAGTTTCTCGGACGAGCAGTACCGGATCTATGGGCTTGAGCCGCAGTGCCGCCACGTCGATCTCGATACGTTCCTCGCGCTGATCCATCCCGAGGACCGCGGTGCGATGCGATCCGCCGTCGGCCGGGCGTTCAGGACCGGCGCCCCGTTCGCGGTCGAGCACCGCCTCGCCGATACGAGCGGAGGCGTCCGCTGGATCGAGGGCCGCTGCGAGGTCTGGATGTCCGAGGGCGAGGTTGTCCGGATGGTCGGCACGTGCCAGGACATGACGGAGCGCAAGCAGTATGAGCAGGCGCTGCGCGACAGCTTGGCCGAGGTCCGTGCGTCGCGGGTACGGATCGTCGAGGCAGCGGACGCCGAACGCCGCCGCGTCGAGCGCGACCTGCACGACGGCGCGCAGCAGCGCCTCGTGACGTTGACGATGGCGTTGCGCGTCGCGAAAGCCCGCCTGGGGTCCGACGCCGGTCCGGGCATGCTGGCGGTCCTGGACGAATTAGGGTCAGAGCTCCAGCTCGTCTTGGCGGAGCTTCGTGATCTCGCGCGCGGAATCCATCCCGCCGTGCTGACCGAGCAGGGGCTCGCGCGCGCGCTCGAGTCGCTCGTGTTGCGCTCGCCGGTCCCCGCGGAGATCCGTGCCTGCCCCGAAGGGCGTCTTGGGGCGGCGGTGGAGATCGGCGCGTATTACGTCGTGGCCGAAGCGCTCACAAACGCGATCAAGCATGCGACTGCATCTGCGGTCGCGATCTCCGTGACGGAGCGGGACAGGTCGGTCGTGGTCGAGGTGCGAGACGATGGCGTCGGCGGTGCGATGTTCGGCGCCGGCACCGGGCTGCGCGGTCTCTACGATCGGGTCGCATCGCTCGACGGTCGTCTCGGCGTCGACAGCCCGCCCGGATGTGGAACCGTGCTGACGGCGGAGCTCCCGTGCGCCTAGCGCTGGCTGACGACTCACTCCTGTTTCGTGAGGGGCTCGCTCGGCTCCTCGCCGACGGCGGCTTCGAGGTTGCCGGTCAGGCGAGGGATGCCGACGGGCTGCTCGAGCTCGTCGAGTCCGAGGAGCCGGACGCGGCGATCGTCGACATTCGGATGCCGCCCGAGCATCGCGATGAGGGGCTGGTCGCGGCCCGCGCGATTAAGGAGCGATTCCCTGAGGTCGGCGTGCTCGTGCTTTCTCAATATGTCGAGGCCCACTACGCGCTCGCGCTCGTCGAGGACCGCCCTCGTGGGGCTGGATATCTGCTCAAGGATCGCGTCGATGATCTCGACGAGTTCACGGCGAGCGTTCGCCGCGTCGCCGCTGGGGAGGTCGTCATCGATCCGAGTGTCGTGTCGCTGCTCGTCGGCCGTGCCCGCACGCACGATCCGTTCGATGAGCTGACTGCGCGCGAGCGCGAGGTCCTGCGCTTGATGGCCGAGGGTCGTTCGAATCGAGCGATTTCGAGCCGGCTGTTCCTGACCGAGCGGACGGTCGAGTCCCACGTTCGCAGCATCTTCCTGAAGCTGAACCTGCAGCCCGCCTCCGACGATCATCGGCGGGTCCTTGCGGTGCTCAGCTACCTGCGCAACAACTGAGGGTGCCAACGACGAAGGGGCCCCGCAGTGGGGGCCCGGTACCACGGATCGGCGGTGCCGGGTGGACGGCATCGCCGCCCACCCGGCGTCGTGTTCAGTCCCCGGCTGAGCTCCAGTCCGGCGGCTCGTATGCCCCGCCTGGGACGCCGCCGATGCAGAGGACCCGCAGGCCGTCGGGCCCGGATGACAGTGCTCTGGCTGCGGCGGCGTCGACCCGAACGAGGTGGTCGGGGTCCAACGGCAGGCGCGCGCCGTCGACGTCGACCGAGCCCGAGCCGCGTAGCGCCACGTACAGCTCCTGCTGGCCGGACTCGGACTCGTCGTGCGAGGTTGTCGAGTAGTCGGGCGGCAGGTCCATGATGTTGGCGCCGAACGCGGTGATGCCCAGCCCGGCGCGGACGAGCTTGGCGAAGCCGTCCCAGAGCGTCGGCAGCTCATTGATCGACTTCGCCGAGTAGCTGGTGGTGGTGTTGGTCATGACGTCACGAGGCCCATGTTCTGAGCGAGGGTCGTCATCGTGCAGTCGTGCTCGGCGACGGGACTGAGCTCGAGCAGTTCGACCGCCTCGATCGTCTGGACGAAGTGGCCCGGGCGAAGGTGGTACGCGTCGCCCGCGCTGATGATCTCCTCGGGCCCGTCGAGGTAGGTCACGCGGAACGATCCCTTGAAGACGTACCCCCAGTGATCGCACTGGCAGCGATCATCGGGTAGCCCCCTGAATGGCGATTCGTCCGGGGGGAAGTGCGCCGGCATCGACTCGAACGCGATCCGAATATCGGCCGCGTCGACCTTCCGGCCCTCGTATTCGCCGATGATCATCGGTTCAAGCTCATCCTTGGACACGTGCATGGAGTGCTCTCCCTTCGGTTGTGATGGTTGCCGCCGAGGTGTCGGCTTGGCGGCGCTTATTGATCAGCAGCAGGCAGGCGGTGCCGATCGCGGCCGGTCCGAGCCCCGCGATGAGTAATGCGACACGCGCACCGAGCGCGCCGACGACGATTCCACCGAGGACGAGCGCACCGAGCTCGGCGCCGTTGCACGCGCCGTTGTAGGCGGCGAATGCCCGCCCGCGCAGCGCCTCGGGTGCGCGCTCGTGGATGAGCGTGCGCAGCAGCACGTTCTTGACCCCGTGGGCGACGCCGCCGAATGAGAAGCCGATCAGCGCCATCCACACGACCGACGACAGCCCCCCGCCCGCGATGCCGAGCCCCTGAAGGACGACCGCGACGAGGGCGCCCGCCGCGAGCCGGGTCCGCCCGACGCGATGGGCGAGCTCCGCTGACCCGGCCGCCATCCCGATCGTCCACGACGTCAGTAGTAGGCCGTATGCCAGGCTGCCGGCGCCGAGCACGTCGGTGACGAAGAACGGCTCGGCTGTCGCCGACATCGAGAAGAGGGCGAGTCCGGCGACGGCGCCGCTGAGCGTGAGCGCGAGGTCGCGCTCGCGGACGACGAAGGCGAAACCCTCGCGAGCCCGCACGGGGTCCTCGGTCCCCGCGGCACGCTGCGGCCGGCGGCGCGCGTGCAGCCGCGCCGCCGCGGCGGCCACGACCAGAAACGACAGCGCGTTCAGCGCGAGCGCGAGCTGCAGCAGGCCTGCAGCGCCAAGCGCTCCGCCGGCGAGCGGGCCGGCGGTGAAGCCGAGCGAGCGCGCGGTCTCCATCAGCCCATTCGCCCGGGCGGCGTCGGTGTCCGGCCCGGCCGCCGCGGGGATGAGCGCGAACTCCGCCGGCTGGCTGACGGCGACGCCGAGTCCGAGGAGCGTCATCAGCGGCACGAGCGTCCAGAGGCTGTCGATGCCGGCGAGCATCGCAGCGACCACGGCGGCTTGGGCGAGCGAGACGACGATCAGGATCCGGCGGTTCTCGAAGCGATCGACGATCGCGCCCGCCACGCCGGCGGCGAGGACGACCGGTCCCCAGAGCGCGAAGATCAGCGCCGAGACCGCGAGCGCGGAGCCGGTGCGCTGTTGTACGTGCAGGATGAGCGGGAAGATCGCCATGAAGTCGCCGAGTGCCGAGAGGCCGGCCGCGCCGGCGAGGAGGCGGAGGTCATGGCTGTGTGGAATGGACATGGCGCGGATCGTCGCGGGTGACCGTTCGCGCACCGTTCGGGCTGCGTGAAAGCTTGCGCAAACGCCACGCGATGAACGACAGTTGACGCGATGCTCGAGGTCCGGCTCGCGGGTGACTTGGAGGTGCGCGTCGACGGCGCCCAGTTCGCCCTGCCCGCGAGCCGGCGGGCGCGGGCCGTCCTCGCCTATCTGGCGCTTCACCGTGCCCCACAGCCGCGGGGTCGGCTGGCCGCGCGCTTCTGGCCGGACGTGCTCGACGAATCGGCACGCGCGAGCCTGCGGGTGGCCCTGACCGAGCTGCGGCAGGCGCTTGGGCCGGCGGCCGGCTATGTGGTCGCGACCCGGGACACGGTCGCACTTGACGGGCCTGACCTGAGAGTGGATACGCGCGCGTTCGAGCAGGCGCTCGATGAAGGCGACCCGATGGGCGCGCTCGAGGCGTGCAGCGCTCCGATCCTCGACGGCTTCGAGGATGATTGGGCGCTCGAGGCGCGCGACCATCACGCGCACCGCCTCGGCGAGGCGCTGGAGCAGGCCGCTGCTGTCGCCGACGATTCAGCCGAGGCGATCGGCCTGACCCGCGCCCAGGTGGCGCTCGATCCGCTCGCCGAAGGCCCCAACCGCCGCCTGATCGAACGGCTCGCGGCCGGGGGCGACCGTGCGGCTGCAGTGCACGCAGGCCGCCTGTATGCGGAACGGCTCCGCACGCAGCTTGGCCTTCCGCCGTCGCGCGAGACGCGCGCGCTGCTGGACGCGCTGCGCCGTGGCGAGCCGTCGGCCGTCCGGCCGCCGCGGAGCCTGACGCGCGCCTATGAGACCGAGTTCGTGGGCCGGCGCGCCGAGCTGGAGCGGCTGCGCGCATCCTGGGGCGGGGTGCAGATGCACCGCGACCGGCGCATCGTGCTCGTCGCCGGCGAGCCCGGAATCGGCAAGACGAGGCTCGTCCACCACTTCGCGTCAGCCGTGCTCGCCGAGGGCGGCACCGTCCTCGAAGGACGGTGCTCGGAGGAGCCACTCGCGCCGTTCGAACCGTTCCTCGAGGCGCTCTCGCAGGCGGGCAGTTCCGATGCTCTCGATCCGGGCGACACTCGCGACGACGGTGCTCGGCATCGCCTCTTCGACGCCGTCGACGCCGCTCTCGCAGACATCTGCGAGAGCGCCCCGCTGCTGCTCATGATCGACGACTTCCACTGGGCCGATCGCGGGACACTGCTCCTCACCAGCTTCCTGCTGCGCTCGAGCCGCAGAGGGCCGATGCTCGTCCTTGGCACCTATCGCGATACCGAGCTTGGGCGACACACCCCGCTCACCGCTGCGCTCGCCGAGCTTGGTCGAGGCAGTGCGCTTGACCGCATCGATCTGCGTGGGCTGCCGGCGGACGACGTCGCGACGCTCACTCGCGCGGCGCTGGGAACCGACGCGCTCGCGGCTCGCGTCCACGCGCGCACAGACGGCAACGCATTCTTTGTCGAGGAGGTGCTGCGGGAGCTGGCCGAGTCCGGGCCGGACGCCGTGCCGGAGAGCGTCCGCCACGCGGTCGGGGCTCGGCTATCGCGCATGGGCGATGCGGCGAACGAGCTGATCACAGCGGCCGCGATCCTTGGCTTGGAGCACGACGCTCGCGCACTGCAGGCCACCGCAGGATTGGAGCCGGCCGACATCGAGACAGCGCTCGACGAGATCCTGCGCGCTCGGCTCTTGCGGCCCGCGGGCACCGCCCAGCGCTTCGAGTTCACGCACGCGCTCGTCCGCGAGGCGGTCCACGACGAGTGCAACGTCCTGCGCCGCGCTCGGCTTCACCGCCGGGCGGCCGCGGCGCTCACCGCTCTCGGCCAGGAACGCCACCTCGAGGAGATCGCGATGCACCTGTTCGAGGCCGCATCGATCGCGGACGCACGGCGCGCCGCCGCGATGCTCCTGCGAGCGGGTCACCGCGCGCTTGATCGGCTCGCCTACGAGGACGCGGCCGAGCGCTTCGACCGCGCTCTCGAGGCTCTCTCACTCGTCGGCGCCGAGGATGAGTCCGGCCCCGTGCTGCTCGCTCGCGGCGACGCGCTGCTACGCGCCGGCGAGCCCGATGCGGCACGAGAGGCGTTCACCGCGGCGCGCGCACTTGCGCTCCGACTGGGCGACAACGCGCTGCTCGCGAATGCCGCACTCGGCTTCGCCGGGCTGGGCATCGCGATCGTCGACCTCGACACCCAGACGATCGCGCGGCTCGAGGAAGCGCTTGCCCGGCTCGCGGACCCGGCACTTCGCTCCCGCCTCCAGGCGCGCCTCGCAGTCGAGCTCTACTACGCCCCCGACCGTGGGCGGTCCGAGGCACTGAGCGCCGACGCAATCTCGACCGCCCACGCGTCGGGCGACCCCAGCGCTCTCGCCTCCGCCCTTGGAGCACGACACGTAGCGCTGTGGCGCCCGGACCGTGTCGAGGAGCGCCTGGCCATCGCCGAGGACATGATCGCGGCGGCACGCGGGGCCGGCGACCGCCATGCGGAGCTCCAGGCACACAACTGGCGAGTTGCCGACCTGTTCGAGCTCGGGGATATGCCGGCCTGGCGTGAGGAGACAGCGCGGCATGCGCGCCTCGCAGACGAGCTGCGTCTCCCCGCCTTCCAGTGGTACACGCCGCTGTGGGCGGCCGTCGAGGCAATGCTCGCCGGCCGCCACGACGACGTCGAGCGCCTGAGCGCCGAGGCGGTCCAAGCCGGCGTGCGCGCCGGCGATCGCAACGCCGAGCTGTTCGTGGGCATGGTGCGCTTCTGCGCCCAGCTGGAGCGGGATGCCTTCGGTGAGATCGATCTCGAGTTCCTCGAGGACAAAATCGCCAACTCGCCCGCCGGCACCGCCTACCGTGGCTCGCACGCGTGGATCCTTGCCGGGCTCGGCGAGACCGAGCGCGCCCGCGAAGAGCTGCGCGCGACGATGGAGCTCGCACACGCGTTCGACGCGAACTGGCTGTCGTTCCAAGTCGAGCTCGCGGAGGCGAGCGTGCTGCTCGCAGACGCCACGTTCGCGGCCGCCTTGTACGAACGGCTCGCACCGTATGCGGGCCGGCCCGTCACCGCCGGCCGCGCCGTCTGCAGCTTCGGAGCGGTTGACCGCTCCCTCGGCGGCCTGGCCGCGCTCCTCGGCCGCGAGGACGACGCGACGCGCCACCTCGAGGATGCGGTTCGGATCAACGACGTGCTCGGGTGCGTGGTCTGGCGCGGCCAAGCCGAGCGGGCCATCGCGCGGATCGCCCGCGATGGCCCGCCGAGCGGCGCACGATGACGCTTAGCGACGCACGATGAGCATCAGCGTGCGGATCACGTGCGTGCGTGGTCTTGCGGAGTCGGTGACGCGGAACGCCAGCCGAACCCGGCCGTGCGGCGGGGCGTCCCGCTGATCCGACCGTCGCGGCTCAGGTGAAGACCGAACGCGCGCAGCCGGCCTGCATGGGCGATCGACCAGCGGTACGGCGGCCTGCCCTCGCCCGCAATGAGCCGCGCCAGGTAACGGTGATGCCGGCGTGCAGCCGGAAGGCGACCGGTGAGGATCGAAAGTGGCGGCGTCACCGCCAGCGCGCCAGGTCCTGACAATCCGGTCGCCGGTCCGGCGATCGTCCCGATCGGGATCGCGTTCCCGTTGGCGCCGGCGGGATACACGTGGACGTCGTTGTCGTACTGGTTGGCGACGTACAGCCGCCCGGTGCTGTCAACGTCGATCCCGGTCGGGTAGGCGAGCATCGTCGAGGAGCCCGACAGGGTGGCCTTTGGGAAGGCATTGCCGCTGGTCCCCGGCGCGTAGACGGTGACCGAGAACCCATAGAGGTTCGTGACGAGCAGATCGCCGGCAGCGTCCTGAGCAAGCCCGCGCGGGGAGTTGAGTCCTGTGGCCGAACCGGCGATCGTGGCCAGCGGCGCCACGTTGCCGCTCGCCCCGGCCGCGTATTCGGTGAGGCTGTTGGTGGATGAGTTCGCGACCCAGAGCCTGCCGGCGGAGTCGGCCGTCAGCGCATCGGGGCTGCCGAGGCCCGTCGCAGACCCGACGATCGTGGCCAGCGGCGCGGCGTTCGTGCCCGCGGTCGCGCTGTAGACAGTGATCGAGTTCGCGGCTTGGTTGGCCACGTAGACCCGGCCGGATCCGTCGAGCGTGACGGCGGCGGGCCCCTGCAGTCCGCTCGCCGAGCCCGAGATGGTCGTCAGCGGCATCGCGGGAGCTCCGGGACCGTACTCCGTTATCGTGTCGTTGCCGCTGTTGGCGACGTAGATGCGGCCGCTTGGCGCGATCGTCACTCCGGCAGGAGCATTCAGCCCGAAGCCAAGGCGCGGGAACGCTGTTAGCGGCGAGACGTTCCCGAAGCCGCCGAGGGCGTAGTTCGTCAGCGTTCCGTTGCCGCCGTTGGCGACGTACACGGCGGGCTGGATCGCCGGCTTGATCGTGATCGACACGATTGCGGTAGCAGACAGAGGCGTCGGCAGCGACTGGTCGGTTGCCTTGACGCAGAACGTCGTGGTGCCCGTCGTGGTCGCTGTGCCCGAGATCGTCCCCGTCGAGCTCAGCGTCAACCCAGACGGCAGTGCACCGGAGGCCAGCGACCAGGTGTACGGACCGAACCCACCGCCGGCTGTCAGTGTCGCTGAGAAGCGGGCTTCGGCGATGCCGGTGAGAGGCCCCGGGGCGATCACGGTGGGCGGCGTCTGCACGAGCAGGCCGGTCGGATCGGCCAGCGTCGCTCCCGGCAGGGCGTTTGCCACCGGCGCGGTGTCCCCGTCTGCCGGGATCTTGTATTGGTTGACGCTCTGGCCACTCATGTTCGCCACGAGCAGCTGATCGGTCCCAGGCACGGTCGCGAGCCCCGTGCTTCCCGAGAGCCCGGTGTGGGCTCCGCGAAGAATCGCGATCGGAGCATCCGTGCCGGTCGCGCCCGCGGCAAATTCCTCAACCTGAGGCGTGCTCCCAAGTCCGCCGCTGACGAACAGGTCGCCGACGGGATCGAAAGCGATGTGCGTGGCGAAGTCGAGCCTCACCGCCGATAGGGTCGTGATCGGCGCCACGTTTCCGGTGGCACCCGCCGAGAACTCGCTCACCATCCCTTGCGAGTTCAGCACCCACAGGTGTCCCGCATGGTCGATTGCGATCCCCCTCGGCTCGAACAGGCCGGTGGCGGAGCCGGCGATCGTCGTCACCGGCGCCACGTTGCCGGTGGCGCCAGGTGCGTACTCGGTGATCGTGTTGGCGGTCGCGTTCGAGACGTACAGGCGGCCCGTCCCGTCCACGGCAACGGAGAACGGGGCGCGGAGGCCGGTGGTCGCGCCCGCGAGTTTGCGAACAGGCGCGACATTGCCGGTCGCGTTCGCCGCATAGACCGTGACGCTGAAGCCCTGCACATTCGCCGCGTAGAGGTTGCCCGCGCGGTCGGTCGCGATGTCGGTTGGGTCCACGAGGCCGATCGCCGCTCCGGCGATCGACCGGATCGGCGACGAGCCGCCGAGGGGGTAGGAAGCGATCTGGTTGTTAGCTGAATTGGCGACGACAACGGTCGTCTGAGCCTGCGCGACGCCGGCAAAGAGGGCACCGGCTGCGAGGATTGCGAGGGTCGGCGCAAGCAGCGCTCGGCGGGGGATCGTCAGGGAGTAGCACATGCGCGACAGCCTCCGTCAACGCTTGTCGAGGCGCATCGGCGCGAGCACCGAAATCCGCCTCCGTGCCTGCACGGAGATCGGGTTGACGCGAGGTAAAATTCGACTCGTCGCGATCCCTGCCGAAATGCAGAGGGACAGGCGCTCCGGTGCCGCCGTTTTGGTTGAGCGACCGCAGCCCAACTCGGCGTTGCGCATCCGCCAAGCACGATTGCATCGTCGTCGCCATAGGCATTGTGCGTCTCCAGAGCGCGGGCGGAGCAAGCACTGGTCCACGGCCGGGTCTACGCGCGCTCCGCGTGCCGCTGTTTGTACCTCTCCCTGTCGAAGGCGGATTCGGGCGGCCGCCTGAGCGCGCGAACGGTTCGTCATTGTCTGCCTCTAGCCAGCGCTCAACGGCGATGGTGAAGGCGAGCATCCCCACCTCGACAGCGACGGCATCATCCACCTGGCCTTCGTCGTGCCCAGCGTGACCGAGGCTGCGACGCGGACCGACCCCAGGGCGATCGAGACGTTTGCCACCAGCCTCGCCGGCTCCGGCAAGCCCCTGGTCATCTCTGGCGGAACGCTCGTGAGGCCCGGACGACCCGCGACCGAACGCGACGAACTCATCGCCGCCGGACCCATCGCGGCCCGCATCACCAACATGCAGGCCGCGCTGGCTGCCGCAGGCAGGGGCGTGCGCTCCTGCCTGCTCATGCTGCCCCGCTCGGTGCACGGCCAGGGGGAACGTCACGGATTCATCCCCCAGCTCATCACCATGGCCCGGATCAAGGGCGTCTGTGGCTACATCGGCGATGGGACCAGCCGTTGGCCCGCTGTCCACGTGAAGGACGCCGCGAGTCTTTACCGGCTGGCCGTCGAGCAGGCCCCCGCCGGTGCTGTGCTCAACGCTGTCGGCGACGAAGGCGTGCCCGTCCGCGGGATCGCAGAGGCCATCGGCCGGCACTTGAACCTGCAGGCCAAGTCTCTGCCCGCCGCGGGCAAGCGCTGACAACGCGAGACTCTTTGTCCTAAGGGCGATGCCCATGCTCTTCCAACCCCCTCGTGGTCGTGGCCGCCTACCACGGAGACTGATCAGGATTCAGTGTAGTCGTGCGACACAGGTGAGATGGAGTGGGCCGTTGGAAGACATCCGGATCGTCTCCGTAGGGTGCCGCTCATCAAAACGAGCCGTAAATCCGCCGCCAGAGGGCCAGCACGAGGTTAAGGTGACTACAGAGGGACCATGATGCCTAGCCGACGAAAACGGGCTGTCGAGTACGTACGCCACCAACCCGGAGACACCAAAGAGAACGGCACACAGGGCGCCAACCAATCCGATGGGTTAAGGATGCGTGGCAATCAGTATCGCGGCGGCCGCATTAGCCGACCGAGTCGGCGCTAAGAAGCTGTGTTTCGGTGATACCCAAGGCCTTCGAGAACGGAGTCTGTGCGGTCCTCAAGCTCTCTTGTGCCTTGGTCGAAGTCCAGCGTGGGGAAACCACTGATTCCGCCTCCGAGCTCTGACGGAACGACGAAGTAGCCTTCCAATTCCGGCGAGGAGCCCAGATGCGGCAAGCCGTTCTGGTCATAACCGAAGCTGATCGCGGAGCGCCCGCCCGACTCAGATCCGAGCGACGGCTCAGATTGAATCGGCTCGTTCTGTGCTTGGTCCGGCTGTCGGCGAAAGTTCATTCGAATTCGGACTGGATCGACATTCAGAAGTCTAGCTCCGCGAGAGCGATTCCCCGAATCTCTTGCCCCGCATCGGCAAAATGACCGCCGAGACAACAATGCAAAGGCTTAGCGTGGACAACGTTGCGATGAAGTCCCAAACGAAGCGCAGCGTCTGGGCGGGAAGATCGGCAACCAGCGAGCCGACGCCCGCGAGCGCGCATAGTCCCGAGATGATCAACATCCAGCGTACGCCTACCAGCACCGAGGTCGTCAGGGCATGCTCTCCAGGTCTGACCAGGTAGGCCGCAAGGAGTCCGGGCACGATCAGCAAGAGCGCTGAACTAGCGTCGATCGCCGCACTGAGCTCCTGCAACCGAGTCCTACAAAGGATGAGGAGGATCGACGCTAAGGCGCTCGTAAACAGGGCGGCATAGAGGAAGCCGGTCCGCACAACCCTAAATCGTGCGCGCAAATAGAAATCTGGGGCGATCCAGCCCATGCGCGTACGAAACCATTGTCAGGTGTTCCCACGGCCCTTCTGAACCTCGGCATCGTAGGCAAACTTCAGTAGTCGCTGCGTGCCTGGATCGGGATGTGTAACAGCTGCGAGGATGAAGTTCTGAGCTAGGTCGAACAGTATGCTTACGAAGTCTTCTGCGTCGTGGAGAGCTCGGCGGTCGATGGCATCTTGACCTCCGTCGTCTTCACTGGTCGTCATCCTCGCAAGTGCAGATTTAAGCGACTCTCCCGTGTCTCTTGCGATTGTGATCAGGTCGCGCGTCACCGTGTCCGTCGGTGACCGACCAAGAATGTTCTCGGCGTACGCTCGAAGTGCGTTTGCGGCAATATCCCCGTTTTCCGTCCTTGTTAGGACCGGAAGCCGATCACCACGTGCGTCCGTCATGTCGAAATTCCGCAGCTTCAGCTTCGGCATTAGGCCCAGTGGCACAAATGGGAGAATCTGGGCATTGACTGCTACCCGCTCTCGAACGATCGGCGGAACGGTAGAGTCAATGGTGACACGCTTGTGAATCGTATTCTCGTCGAGAAGCGTCACTGTCTCTGTCCGCCGGTGTATCCAATCCGGCGACCTCAGCAGGCTCATGACAACAATGCCTCGTACCTTCTCGAGTTGTGGCACAGGCAGCACCTGATTGCCGGATGCGGTCACGCTGCCAACATTACGTGGCGTACCGGCGGAAGCCCGAATTCCTTGATCAACCTTCCTGGTAACGAGCGGCGGTCGACTCGAAGTCGATCACCCGTGCTAACCGCCGGCGGACGGTTACCGGCCCGGATTGAATCGATTCACTCGCGCCCGGTATCTCGACGCGTTCCGGCAACGGAGCTGATCGCCAGCGGCGGGGAGTTCTATATGAGCTGGGGGCGGACGATCAGGACGTTGCAGGGCGCGCGCTCGGCGACCAGGTCCGCGACGCCCCCGATGAGCCGGCGGACGAGCTTGCTGTGCTGCCCCGCGCCCACGATGATCAGGCGCGCATCTTCCTCGGCGGCAACGTCTGTGAGGATGAGGGCCGGATCACCCTGGCGCACGTGCTCACGCACAGGCACCGAGCGGGCCCGCAGCGACCCGGCCGCCGCGGACACGGCGGCCGTGATCTCCGATTGCTCGCCTGCCAGGAAACGGTGCACGCCGACCACGTCCACCGTCGCCCCCCAGACGGTCGCCAGCGCGGCCGCCGTCTCGATGGCGGCTGCAGCATGCTCAGAGCCGTCCGTCCCGACGACGATCAGGTTGCGGACCGGGCCGCCGGGCGCGCCCCGGCGTCGCGGCGGGAGCCGCTCGAGCAGGATGCGCGCCGGCGCCAACGCTCCTATCGCGAACTGTCTCAGCAGTGGCCGGAGGCGCGCCGCGGCCTTGGCATCGGGCAGGTCGATCGTCAGCTCGACCTCGCGGCCCTGTTGCTTCCGGGTCGTCTGCCCGAGCCTCTCGAGCAGGTGAATGGCATCTGCGTTGTATGCGAGCACCGGCGCCTGAAAGCGCCCGATGCCCTCCGCCCGCGCGCGTTCGACGAGCGCGTCGAGCAGTCGGCTCCCGACACCCCGCCCCTGCCAGGCGTCCACCACCACGATCGCCGGCTCGGCTACGTCCGGACCGGTCCGCACGTAGCGCGCGACGCCGACGCCCTCGCCGGTCGCCTCCGCGACCGCGACGAGCGCCTCGTGGTCGTGGTGGTCAACGCACGTCAGGTAGTCCAGGTCGTGCTCGCTCAGTTGCGTGACCGGCCCGAAGAACCGCCGGTAGCGCGACTCTGGCTGAGGCGCTCGAAGCCCTCCGCGAGCGCCGCACGGTCATCGGGTTCGATCGGCCGGATCACCACGCAGGACCCATCGCGCAGCCCCTCCGTCATGACCGATACGACTGGAGTTCCTTCTTCAGGATCTTGCCGGTGGGGCCCTTGGGCAGGTCGGGCCGGAACTCCACCGTCCGTGGGTACTTGTACGCCGCTACCCGCGTCTTGACGTACTCGATCAGCTCCTGCTCGCTGGCGGTGGCGCCGGGGTTGGTCTCTACGTATGCCTTGATCTCCTCGCCCAAGCGCTCGTCGGGCACGCCGATGACGGCCGCGTGGGCGACGGCCGGGTGTGTGTAGAGGACCTCCTCGATCTCGCGCGGATACACGTTGTAGCCGCCGCGGATGATCAGGTCCTTCTTGCGATCGACGATGAAGTAGAAGCCGTCCTGGTCGCGGTAGCCAAGGTCGCCGGAGTGAAACCAACCGCCGGCGAACGCCTCAGCGGTCGCCTTGGGGTTGCCGAAGTAGCCACGCATCACGTTGACGCCGCGGATCACGATCTCGCCGACGTGATCGGGGCCGGCCGGCAGCGGCCGATTCTCGTCGTCCCAGATCTGCACCTCCACGCCCCAGATCGGCTTACCGACGCTGTAGATCTTGCGCTCCTCGGCACTGACGTTGAAGGTGGTCGTGGACGCCGTTTCGGTCAGCCCGTACCCCTCGAGGATCACGATCCCGAACTTCTCCTCGAAGCTGTCCAAGACCTCGGCGGGGATCGGCGCGCCGCCGGAGACCCCGACGCGCAGCTTTGACAGGTCATAGTCCGCGAGGTTGGGGTGCTGCAGCAGTGCGACGTACATCGTCGGGACGCCCTCGAACACGGTGACGCCGTCGCGCTGCATGACCTCGAGCACGTTCGTGGCGTCGAACCGTGCCACCAGCGACATGGTCGCCCCGAAGCGAACGCACACATTGAGCTGGCTGGATAACCCGAAGACGTGGAACAGCGGCAGCACCACCATCACGACGTCGTCATCGCGGATACCGAACAGCCGACCGGGGGTATCGGCGTTCATGTACAGCTGGTAGTGCGTCAGCTCTGCGCCTTTCGGGGTTCCCGTGGTCCCGGACGTGTAGACGATCACCGCGGTGTCGCCCGGGTCGGTCTGCTCAAGCAGCGGCGCCTCCGGCTCGACGGCCAGCAGTTCCTCGAACCGCCGGCCGGCTGAGGACTCCATCACACCGGGGGTGTTGACGACGTACACGGCGCCCACGCCGGCCTCGCCCGCGCCCTTGATCGCCTCATCCGCGAACCCGGCCCACGTGACCAACGCTCGGGCCTGTGCGTCGCCGAGACAGAAGGCAACCTCTGGGGCCTTGAGCAGAACGTTCAACGGCACGGCAACACACCCGGCCTTGAGCATGCCGAAATAGGCGATCAGGAACTGGGGAATGTTGGGCAACTGCAGCCCGACGGTCTCCCCAGGGCCAACCCCAGACGCGCGCAACCCGGCGGCGAACCGGTCTGACAGCGCGTCGAGCTCCGCGTAGCTGAGCTGGACGCCGTCATACAGCGCAACAGGCTTCCCGGGGTACGCCAGGGCGGACTCGCGAAGCATGGTGGCAAGGTTCAAGCTCATCCTGTTGGACCTCCTCGATCTTCGACACACCTAATCCACACGAGCACCAGTGACGCACCCATCCTCGCATCTGGCGTCAGTGTCGGCCGCCTCGGTACTCGTCCGCGATGACGACCGCGCCTCCGAGGCCCACCACCTCCGCTCGCCCTGTAACCGAACACCGGAGCGGACTATCCGCCGTCGGGGTGGGCGTCCACCTCGACCAAAGCAGACGTTACGGGATCCGCGGATTGCCTTCTAAGCCGTGGGTCGCAGGTTCGAGTCCTGCCGGGGGCGTCCGTCCCGTCCTTCCTGGTGGAAGTCGCTGGGATCGGCACTGCAGGCGCGAGCCTTTCACATTCCGAGGCGCATCGGTGCCGGCACACCCCTCGGGTCCCGGTCGCCGGCCGGCTGTTGCCACCTCAAACGGCGCGGCTCGGTTGCGCCCCGTCAGGCCCCTGGCCGGTGGCGACGACGGCCGGGTCGGCGCCACCGGGTGGACTCGCGCCGACAGCTGACGAGCAAGCTGCGCACCGATCCCGCGTGCGACATGAGCACTCCTCGGTGGATCGGCGGCCAATCCTCACGACGGCGAGGGCGATCCGGTCAAGCCGGCACTTTCAACAGACCGGGATCCACTGCTAGATTCAGTCGCCCCGCGGTGGGCGTAGCTCAGCTGGTAGAGCTCCTGGTTGTGGTCCAGGCGGTCGGGGGTTCGAGTCCCCTCGCTCACCCTCCAGAAGTTCCTGCTATGCGCCGATTTTCTAGATTGGCGTGGTTGGCGGAAAATCTCGCGAGGGGACTATTGGGGGACTAAACGTCTAGCTGCGCGTTTGTGGATGGGCTCATCAGATCCCCGCGCTGCTGTGCCTGGCGCGCCAGAAATGCGCTAGCCGCGTCTAACTAACCGCTCCGTCAGGTTGGTGCTAGGCAGTACGGCGGAGGGGCGATGGGCGATGCGCGGCCCTATTGGTGGCGCCGCCGGTCTCGAGCTCGCGCAGCCATTCCTCGACGGCTGACTCACGGAAGCGGCGGTAGCGGCCGAGGCGAACGTGGGGGATACGGCCGGCGCGCGCTTGCGCCCAGACCCACTCGGTCTTCATCCCGAGACGCTCCGCGAGCTCGTCAGCCGTCAGCAGCCTGTCCACCGTCGGCCGCTTTCGGTAGGAGACGAATGTGCCATCGCGACCGCAGCTGACGATCCGCACCATTGCATCGAGGGCGCACGTGTCCCGTTCAGGGCCGGGTCGGGCGCCGAGGCGGTGAAGTACGTCGCAAGGAATCTGTTTGTGGTCGCCATGAGTATTGGCTCGGAGAATGCGCTTGCCTTGAGGTATAGGACGAATCGAGCGCAATCTCTTGCTCAGAACCGGTAGGTCGCGGCAAGCCGACGAGGCGTGCCGGTCCGAAGCGCGTCCTCGGCCAGTGGGAAGATCGACACCATGATTGAGAGCCTTCTTGTCGGCAGCGGGCGCTCTTGGGGCGGCCGCCCGACGTGCCGGGCGGAAGGGGGTCTGGCTGATGGCGGGTAGAGCCGTCGCGAACCGCTCGGAGCCCTTGACAGTTAGGACGCTGAGAGGACCGGTCGAGGTGGTACGCCAGCAATGGCGCTCACAGCGTGCCGGCAGCCGGTGGGACTGGGAATGGCTTGCCCGCCGGCGTGGGCAACGTGACTGGAAACAGGGCTCCACGGCGCGAGAGGCGATCCGACAGGCGACGTTGCTTTCGCCGGGTAAGCAGCCTGAATGGCTGGCGGCGGCGGTCGCAGAGGTCGAGCGCGGGCTGATCGTCGAGGTAGCCGAGCCGCCAGAAGACCCGGGAGGGGGGAGGAGGCCGGTTGAACTACGCGCGTCGACAGGAATACCGGCGCCTGTCGCGTGCCGGGCGGGCGGCGGCGGGGAGCGTCGCGGCGGCGCTGCTTGCGCTGGTTGCCGCGGGCGCCGGGGCGGCGCCGCCCGCGGGGCTGCTGCTCCTCACCGCGGTTGGGCTCGGCCTCTACGCTCGCCACTGGCTCTCGCTCGCCGGTCGCAGCCGCGTCGGTGCTCGTTCCGAGGACGACGTGCAGCGTGCGCTCGCACCGCTGGAGGCCGAGGGCTGGCGGCTGCGCCATTCGCTGCCGTGGCAGGGTCGGGGAGACATCGACTCGGTCGCGATCGCGCCGAACGGGATCGCCATAGCGATCGAGACCAAGACCAGGACATACGACGCTCGTCATCTCGCTCGGGTGCGCGAACAGGCGGCGTGGCTGTCTCGGCGCCGGCGAATGTGGACCCGCAACGGCGCCCTTGCCGTCATGTGCCTTGCCCGTGCGCGGGGCGTCGAACGCGCCGAGGACGACGTTCTGGTGGTCTCGATCGACCGCTTGACGCACATCCTCCGGGTGGCGGCGGGCACGGGTCAGGACCCGCCCTCAAGCGGCTGATCGGGGAGGTCCGCGACTTCACCGCAGCGTCCGCGCCGGCTTCGCCTGGCGGCCCAGCGCATCCTCATGGGGCGAACTCGATCGTCCGCAGCGGCGCTGATTGGGCCCGGCCGCGAGGAGCGGAACGTCGCCGAAGCGCTGGCGTGCCATCGGCCTCGGCGCTGAGGAACGGATCGCCAGGGCCGAAGGCGGTCTAGGAGCGTCCAGCGCCTTGCATTCCGCGCGCAGCAGGGAAGTCGAGGTCGCGACCGAGATGCTCCTGACGAAGGCAGAGCAGGTGTGTCGGCCGATGCGGGGTGCGCCGCCGGGCTACGTCTGAAGCGTGCATGACTTGAGGCCGCTGCGTATGGAGCGACGCGACACTCTTCACGCACGTCAGCGCTGCCGCTTCTGCCTCGAAGCGACAGCGCGGCAGCATACGGCCGCGCTCCGCATCGCGCTGTTGTTGATCGTCCTATAGCAGCGGTGTTCGAGACGGGTACGAATGACTGCATCCAGCGCGACAGCAGCGCGGCGAGTTAGCCGGCGCTCACTCCTGCGTAGCGTTGACGGTCGCTTCGAGAACGACTGCCGCTTGCAGTAGCGGAGCGGCGTTCTGGGTGAACGCGCGGGCCGACCGGGTCGCGCTGCTGGGTTGCGCCGGCTTTCGGATTGCCCGGCGGATCCAGCGATGTGACGCGCTCGTCGACGTCGGTGCTGTTAGCCCGATGCGACACTCCGGCTGAGGAGCTCTGGACGCTCGGCCGCCATACCCCGGCGGGCGCCACGGGTGGGTGGCAGATCGCGCCCGCCGATGATGCACCGCCTCTATCGTGATTCGACAGAAACTGTGCGTGCCTCTCCGCGCTGGAGTCGGGGATGCCTCCGCGCCGGTTTGACCGAGAAGGCGGTATCCGCTACGCGGCGCCACTTCGGCGGGTTCGCTGCCCCGCTTTGGGGAGTGCGCCTACTCGTAGCCGAGGCCAAGATGCCGGTCCTCTCATCATGAGGCACGTTCCTTTGCCATAGATCGTCAAATCCTTCTAGGCAATCGCCGTGACGCAAGAACTCCAATCACTCGCACGGCGAGGCCGGATATCGTTTGCGCCGACGAAGGCAGAGCCGGTGAACGACTACGATCGACAGGCCTGGGAGCAGATCGAGCGCTGGAAGGCGCGGAAGCAAAGGCCGCGCGCACGGAAGCTAATTCCGCAGCGGGCGCGCGACGTCGCCGGCGAGCGCGCGCGGACGCTCAGGCAGTTCGCCGAAAGCGCTCCGGGTATCGAAACGATCGACCGGGCGATCACCACGGGTTTGCAGGGACTAGGAGAGGGGTTGCGCGACGTGGCCGTCGTGAGCGTCAGACGAGGCGCGATCGTTCGCGCGTACCAGAAGCGTGGTCATACCGTCAACGCGCTCGCGGACATCCGAGAGCTCGACCTGGCGGACATTGACGACGTCATTCCCCCGCTGTCCGGCTTCTATCAGATCGGATCTGGGATTCAAGGCGCGGCCGCTGGGGTTGCAATCGGGGGTGGCGAGCTGCTCGCCGCGGGCGAAACGGTGGTCACGCTCGGGGCCGGAGCAGCGCCAGGCGCCGCACAAGTCTTGAGCATCATGGTCGCGGATGCGGCTCTAGCATTGGCCACCGCGTCTCGCGTCGTCGCTCACACCTCGGCGTACTACGGATACGATCCCGCCTCGCCTGAGGAGCAGCTATACCTTCTAGCCTGCCTGAATCTAGGTTCCGCCGCCACCCAGGCTCAGAAGTCAGCAGCCTTTCTTGATCTAAATGCACTCGTCCAGGGACTCGTCCGTGGACAGACTTGGGCCAAACTGAACGAGCACGCAACGACGGCGGTCGTGCGGCGCGTCTATCAAGCGCTCACGATCCGCCTCACTAAGCAGCGGCTCGCAATGGCACTCCCAGTCGTAGGCGTGGTCGTCGGCGCTGGCCTGAACTCGGCGCTCCTGCGGCGTACCGCGGCCCACGCGCGGTACACGTACCGAGAACGGTTCCTGTGGGACAAGCATGGACCTCCCCCAGGGGAAGGGGGCGCCGGCGTTCTCCTTCCCGTCGCCCCGACCAGTCCACCATCCGGTGACCAGACGATGAGCCTGGTCGAGATCATCGAAGAATTCGCTTCCGGTGACGAGGACGAACCCACCACGGCTGAGGATGCGCAGAAGGGTTCGGATGGAAGCGCCAGCGCCTCGACCCGGTGACGATCGAGGCCAGCGACGCTCCACGACGCCAGTGCCGCAGCGAAGGCCAGTGTAAAGAGGGGCCTGCGGCTCCCGGATCAGGACTGCTTCGAGGCGCTGCTGGCACACGACGCCCCGGAGAGCATGTGAGTCGCCGTAGATCTTTCGCTCGCCGCAGACGCCGATACGGTCAACCCGGCGCCGGAGGGCGAGTATCCGTACGGATGACGGTCCGCTCGCAGAAGTGCCGGTTCGATCGAACTGCGATAGCTCGGATCAGCCCGTTTGCGGGGCTCTGCGATGACCGTCGCGATGCGTGCGCGCAACGGATTGGTCGTCCTTGCTTGCCTGGTCGGCCTGGCGTTCATGATCGGGCCGTCCTTGACTCGCGCGTCGGGTCCAACATCACACGCGACCTGCGTAGTGGTCACACAGGACGGGCGTCCGTTCCGCTCTGAGATCTCACTCTATTCGTCTACCACGGGCGCCATCGTCCGGCGGCTGGCGAGCTTCTCGGGCGAGACGTTTACTAATAACGACCTGGCGTACGCGCCCGATGGCAGCGCCGTGTACTTCACGTTGATCCCCAGCACCATCCGCGACGGTTCTCGCTGGACGTGATGCGTCTGGACGCAGCGACCGACCATCAGTCGTTCATCGCCGACGGGGCGCAACCGGCGCTCAGCAATGACGGGACGCAACTCGCATACGCCGCCTCGCCCCGTGGACTCGCGGTCCGCGATCTCGCGACCGCTCAGACGCGCACGATCGCGCTGCGCCAACTCGGCACCGCCGCAGACATGCTCAGCGCGACCATCGACTGGCTGGGCGACGGGTCGCACATCGCGATCGTTCCATCGCCGACCCCGTGGGACCTTGGTCGGACGACCCCCGAGACTGCGCTGTTGCGGAACAGCCAGCAGAATGCAGTGGTCGTGTTCGTCCACGTTCCGGCGCTCCCCGCGCCGCTGACCGCTGATTGCGCGCACCTCACGGGACCAGCCCTGACGGCGCAATCGCGGTTGCGAGAAGCCCGACGTCTCCAGGAAGCCTGCTCCTCGCGAGCTATGCGGCTGGTGACCAGACAGTCGTTGAGGAGCTCAGCACCTCCGGCACGACGCGACGGATCCTCATCATCCCCGGGGCGATCACCAACGGGAGGCTGATGCCCGGATCGTGGCGCGAGTCGCTCCCCGACCTCGGAGCCGTGGCCTGGTAGATAGCCCAGGGCTCCCCCTTTGATCGAGCAGCAACGCTGCTGCACGACTGCTGCTTCTTGTGGGTGGGGTAGCCCGTTATCGGTAGAGGTGGTCGGGTAATCGTCCAGCTCTCAAAGGAGCGAGCCATGTCTTCTGTTTCATCGCTGCGTGACGCTGCCGGCCGTCGCCGCTCGCCGGCGACCATGCCGTGGTTCCGCACCGGGGTGGCGCCGCGCAACAAGGGCCAGCGCTACCCAGCCGACCCGCCCACCGTTGACGAGATCGTCGCCGTGATGCGCCAAGCCGGCCACGATCGCCACGGCCATCGCCTGTCTGCTCTGATCGTGGTTCTCTGGCGCACCGGGCTGCGCATCAACGAGGCGCTGTCGCTCACCGAACCCGACCTTGACCAGCGCCGCGGCTCAGTCTTGGTCCGCCACGGCAAGAACGACCGCCGGCGCGAGGTCGGGATGGACGCCTGGGCTTGGTCAGCGATCGACCCGTGGCTGGCTGACCGGGCCGCGCTGCCGGTGGGGCCGCTGTTCTGCGTGATCGACGGCCCGACCCACGGACGGGCGTGGTCAGCCAGCGCGGCCCGGGTCGAGCTGCGCCACCTCGCGCTCAAAGCCGGAGTCAGGCGCCGCTTCGCGCCCCACCAATATGCCGACCTCATCGTTAAGCCGACGCGGGCGCGGGAGCCATGGCAATCTGGGTTGATCGTGGCGCAGGGGTCGGCATAACGCGCCGCCGCTCGCGGTCACGCTTCGGCCTAACGGGGCCACTGTGGACCAACGCCGCGTCGGTCTGGCCGATCGACGGCCCAAGCGGCGAAGGCGCTGCACGCATGCGGTTTGCTGAGTCGCGGGCGCGCGGTCAGACGTCAAACCGGTCTCAGCTGACGGTCTTTGCTGCCTCGCATCGGCCGCCCAGCGGGCCCTCGAAATGGAGTGGAATTATGCCGATGTTTCGGACCACTGAATTGGCACTTTGCAGCACCTCGCCGGCCTGGTCGGCATAACGATCGGGTCGGCATATTGATGCTTGTGCCGACGTCGGCACAAGCACCAGCTGCGCCACGCGCACGCGGTGGAGCTCTTGCACGAGGGGATCCCGCTGCCGCTGATCCAGCGCCAACTCGGTCACTCGCACCTTTCGACCACCGGCACCTACCTGGAGGGGATCAACACCGAGGAGATCATCTCCACCGTCCACGCCAGGCGCGCACCGATGATGCACGCCAGCGCCGGCCTCGCCCTGTAGCAAACAATCGCGGGAGCGCAGCCGCGCTCCCGCACCCCGGCCGCCGCTCACGAGCCAAGCAGCAACTCACAGCTCGACGATGCTGCTAGCCCAAAGCGATCACCTCGCCGTCGCGGGCCGCCTCGGATCGAGCGTCAGGTGCTGCAGACCCGTGGCGCCTGCGACGAACGTCCAGTGACACCAGTCTGCTATTCCCTTACGCTGACGCAAGTCCGCCTCGTCGGCGGCGAGGCCAAGCTGAGGACATCCCGCCCCGGCCGCGGCATAGAGACAGCCTGGCTCACGGGTGACGGGATCGATCAGGCCGCAGGTGCCTCCGTTGCGCCGCACGCCGTCGAGGGCAGCGAGGGTGACGCAGTCGGTCAGCACGTCGACCGAGGACAAGCGGAACGGATCCTCGTGGAGCACCTTGAGCTCAAGTCCATGGACCGTCGGATCAAAGTCGTCGTTGAGCTGAATGTCGGCGTAGTACTGGCCGCCGATCCGGATGAGCGGCAGAGCAAAGCGCTCATGCAGTCGCGCGGGATCGAGGTGCGGCGCCGCGGTCACCGGTGGCCGGGTCCCGCGAAAGTACGACGCAGCGATCATCTTGGCGAGAACGCGCGAGCCGAACACGCAATTGACCGATACCGTGCCCGCCACCTCGGGTACGACCGCGTGGAACGCCTCGGCCAGTTTCGACCAGATCGGCTGAAGCGCCGTGAGATCATCGGCAAGATCGGCGAGCGGCGTGTTCACAGCGTGCGCCACCAGATCATCGTCGATCTCCACTTTGTCCTCGAACGACCACAACGTCGTGACGATGAACCGCTGAGTCAAGAACGCGCCCATGAAGGCAAAGCCGCGCTGCGGATCTCCCCAACCCAGGTTCTCGCAGATCTCGTGCTGAAAGCGCGAGATCGCGGCGATGGACAGAGCAGGGTCGACATTCTCAACCACGGGCTTCACTAAGGCGGCCGCGAGCAGGACCAACCCGAAGCGGGCATGCGGATAGCGAATCTGCGCGCTCGTCGCCGGGTGGCGGAGGTGGTCCTGCATCCGATGATCGAGCTGAGCATGAACGTGAGCCCCCAGCGCGAGATCGATGGCTGCCAGGAAACCGAGGGCGAGATCGCGGGTGGATGGGTATCGCGCCTCATGAAACCGGCACCACACCTCCCAGCATCCGAGGTAGCGCAGCTCTCGCTGAGCGTCGCTATCTCGCAACCGCGGTGGCTCCTGCCGCTCGAACAAGAACTGCGAGACGTAGGCGGCTGACTCGAGGAGGTTCTCAGCGTTGAAGGCGACGAGCACGTCGTCCTCCTCCAAACGAAGAACTCCGGCCAGCCCCGGGCACGGAGGCGCACCTTCACGCACGAGCCGCGCGTCGACGAGTCCGGCGTCCGTGACGCCATCGGGCATGCTGACCTTGGTCGAGGTCGGTACGGTCGTGCCGCTCACCAACGCCTCGGTCACCGTCCTGGCACCGCCAAGCTCGGAAGGATTCCGCCGCTCGCCGGAGCCGATCAGCCCAGCGAGCATGAACGCAGCACCACCATGGTCGAGCATCGCGGTTCGAAGCGACTCCAGCCCGAGCAGCGAATGGAGCTGCAGAAGCGGGTAGGACATCAGCTGGCAGTAATGGAGCCGCTCATGAAACAGCCGGCTACGTGTCTCGTGCCCCATGGCGGGCGGCAGAGATTGGTGGGAGACGAAGTCCGTCCTGAGCGCCGCCCCTTTGGCAGCATTGAACCAGAAAGACAGTCGGACGGCGTCATCGTCCATCGCAAAGCCTGGGTCGTCGAGGACGGAAACGTCGGTTCGGAGCAGGCGCGTCGCGAACGACGTGAAACTGATCGCGCCTTCTGCTTGCCATGCTCCGTTGTCCTTCATGCGTCCACGGTCTCGGCCGCGCACAGCTTCCCCAAACCGATCTTCACCATGAGAGCGGCTAGGGGCACCACCGGAATGCCACCGAGAACGGTCTGACCGACAAGCGAGCCAGCGATCAGCAGCGCGAGATCCGATTCGTCGCTGTCGAGTCGGTGCTTCTGATATACGGGGCAGACGACATCGCGCGTGTCCAGGAAGGCGCGGCGGAAGATCTGCCTTCCACGGGCAACGACGTCATTGAAGCTGTGCAATTCCTCTTGGTCCACCACGGGAACCAAGGCTGCGAAGAGCTCCTGCTCATCTGTCGCGAGAAGCCGACTCGCTTCCGCTCGCGTATCCGCCGGATCGCTCACGAAACGATCCACCGTCTCTCGTCCATCCGCCACCTTCCCCTCATCCACGGTTGACGATCCCATGCTAGGCACCGGACCGTGCTGGCTCCGGTGAATTTTGTCATTAGCGCTCGTGTTCCGCACGCTGGCACGAAGACGATCCCCACCGACTCGTGTGCACGCGCGATCCCGTCCCGCGCGGCTCGGGTGTCTGTCGGCCGTAGCGCGCGATTCTCGATCCAGATTGGGCGCGAGATGAGCGGCCGACTGGACCTTCCCGTCCCGGATCCGACCGGGGCGCCGTCTGGTTCGTCGGCCGTCACGAGGCGACCGCCGACTCCGTGGCCCGGACCCCGCGCAGCGCACAGCTGCTGGCACAGCGGACGCGGTTCCGCATCGCGATTGACCCTCGGATCGGCTCACGCACCCCGTTCGTCATCATCGTCATCCGCTGATCGACGCCGCACGCCCGACACTGCCTCGTTCGGGGCTGCATGAAGAGCGATCCTGGACCGTGGAGCGTGTCGGTTCCATCGATCAGCGGCATGCCGCGCGGTCGGCCGGACACCCTGCTCTCGAACATTGCAGGTCCCGACGCGATCAGTGCTCGGAGTCCTGCCTCCCGCGTGCGCATCGGGCCTGCGACCCTACGCCGACACCGTCCTCTTGCACGCGGATTACCAGGCTTTCGCCGGGAGTTGTGTTTGCGGCATCGGTGCTAGCGAGTCATGTGAAGCGGTAGCCAACGACATCGGCTGGCTTCCGCTCCGGGCTACACCCAGCGACCTCATGGCGGGACGCGAGACTGGCGGATCCGCCCAGCAGTTCGAAAGCCGGCGCGATCCAGGAGCGCGACCTGGTAGCGCCCGCGTTCGGCCAGGGCGCCGCTCCGTCACTGCAAGCAGCAGTCGTCCTTGAAGCGGCCACCTCGGCCAAGCAACAGTCGGCACTCGAAACGCGGCGCCGGCTGCAGCGCGTGAAGGACTCGCCGATCGACCGACAACGCAGAGTGCTGCGTTCATGCAGACTCGACAGGAGGAAGACGGCCGCGCCGGTCACACGGCGAGCTGCTGCTTTCGCGTGAAAGGGGGAGCCGGCGCTCGCTGCGTCCCCATAATGGGGCGAATGCGCGCCTTGACGATTCGGCAGCCGTGGGCAAGCCTGATCATCTGCGGCGAAAAGGACGTCGAGAATCGCACGTGGACTACCCGCTACCGCGGCGTGCTCGCCATTCACGCTGGCCAGCGTTTCGACCGGGACCTACAGCCTTGGCAACGAAGCATCGTCGGGAGGATCGATGATTTCCCGCGCGGCGCGATCATCGGCCTCGTCGAGCTCATGGACGTCGTCCGAGACTCGAGCAGTCGCTGGGCGGAACCTCGGTGCTACCACTGGGTGCTCTCAGAACCGCGCCCGATCGAACCCGTGCCGATACGCGGTAGGCTCGGCCTCTGGGCGCTCGAGGTGGACCTCCCCGCCTAGCCGACGGTTTGGTGGCCAGGGAACAGCTCACTCGGTACTGGAGCGCGTTGCATCGTCACCCGCCCGCACGACCGGAAGGTCGCCGAAGCGCTCGCTGGCGAGAAAGCGCCTTCACGACGGAAGCGATCGCCAGCTCTGTGGCCAATCGGTTCCGCTGTCGCAGCATCCCCGTCCGTGCTCGCGCTCCGAGCGCGGAAAGGACCGCCGCGAACTGCGCCACAATCCACATATGGCCGACGAGATCTCCGAACTGATCCGACGGCTGCGCGACTTCGGGGACCGGCGCGGGTGGGCGGCTGAGCACATGCCGAAGGAGCTCGCTGTTTCCCTCGCAATAGAGGCCGGGGAGCTGCTCGCGTGCTTCCAATGGCGCGCCGGAGGTGAGATCGATGCCAAGGACATCGATGCGGTCGCCGCTATCCGGGGCGAGGTCGCCGACGTCTTGATCTACCTGTTGCAGCTTGCCGACACGCTCGGCATCGATCCGATTGCGGCGGCTCTAGACAAGATCCGAATCAACGAGCGGCGCTTTCCCGCTGCCTAAGGCGTCCAGACCAGGACTGTCTCATGCCGTCCGGGTCCGTATCGGTCGATCTCGACCGCGGCAGTGCGGAAGCCCAAGGGCTCGAGGGTGGCGGACGCCGGGCAACGCTTCCTCGGAGGCGGTGACGTGGACGCGCTCGATCCCTTCTTGGCGCCATCCGGCAACGCAGTGGCGCGCGAGTGCACTCCCGAAGCCGCGTTCACGGGCGTCCGGCGCTACCCATAGCGTCGACAGCTTGAGCCGTTGGGGGCCCTTAGGCGTCTCGATCGCCACGCCGACCAGCGCGTCGTCGTCCATATGGACATGGCATCGCGCCGCTCCGCGGTCGACGTCGCGCAGACGGCTGCGCAGCCACGAAGCGCCACCCGGGTATTGCCGTGAGAGCGGGTGCGTCAAGGACCGTAGTACAGCGTCGCGATCCTCGCTTCGATATGCGCGAGGCGTCGTCTTGGTGGGAAGCCGGAGCGCCATCCTTCATTCCACTATAAGGCCGCGCCAGACGCGAGCAAGGCAAGTAGCGGCCCGTGTTCCAGGGTGCACAGGCGGAGGTATCGGAACGACTGAGGGGCGCAGAACGGCAATTTGGCTGGCCCGACGGGCTCGGGACGAGCCACGAACAGCGCGTGCGCGGTGTCGCGATCGGCAAAGTACGCGTCGAATTGGTCTCGGGTCACGCATCCAAGTGCGCCAACCGCCTTCCACACCTCCGCCGGAGAACCGGAAACTAGATCATCGAACCGGCATCGACCGACAATCGCGCCTAGAGGCTTTGTCGTGTAGAGAAGTACGTCGGCCGGCAGCTCGCACCGCGGCGGACTGCGACGGAACTCGACCCGCTTGTCTCCTTGGAGGATGCGCCGCGCGTGGCGCTCGTGGATCGCCAGGAGCAGCGCCGGACGAGGTCTCATGCGCGTGGGTCTCCCAGGCCGAGCAGGCTTCGCTCGCGGGCCTTGAGCCAGCGCTTGGTGCCTTGGGCCCAGACTCTGCGACTCTGAAGGACCATGATGATCAAGCCAGCTGACACGACGCCGACAGCAGCGAGCACGAACGCGCCGAGCGTGGCTGACACGTCATTCACCGCTGCCTGCAGTCCGTGTCGGACCTTTAGCTGAGCCAGCACCCCGAACGCGAGCAAAACGGCCAGCAACGCCGTCATCAAGGCGTCTGACGGTGCGGCGAACGCAGGACGCCGACGGAGAGCCAGGAATCCCCGGAACGGCCGCCGGACTTCGACCTCAGTGGTCACGGAAGAATTAGTGGGTCTGTAGGGATTGGGTGGATCGTGTAATTCCAGTCCGGGTGGAACTCCTCACGAACGATGTTCACGCTGGCGAGCTCCGCGTCGGTGACCGTGATCCCTTTGTGGTACTCGCCGGGGTCGTGGCGTGCGTAGACCTTCAGGCCGGTGCTGGTCGTGGTCGCGCCGATCAGGTCGATGATCACCTGCAGGCTCTCCAGCGGCCGCCCGCGCCAGTTCAGGCTGACGTAGCTGAACATGCGGTGCTCGATTTTGTTCCACTTCGAGGTTCCGGGCGGGAAGTGGCAGACGCGGATCGGGATCCCGAGTCTCGTTGGCAAGCTTCTGCAACTCGGTCTTCCACAACCGCGTGCGGCTGGAGTTGCTGCCGCCGCCATCAGCGGTGATCGTCAGCGTCTGCGCGTTGGGGTAGCGCTTACGCCCGAGGTGCTGCCACCACGCGCGGATCGAGTTGACCGCGAACGCGCTGGTGTCGTTGGTGACCCCGACCGACACCATCCCTTCGTTGGCCTGGATGTCGTACACGCCGTACGGGATCGCGTGCCCGAGATCCTTGTCCTTGAAGTCGTGGCAGCGGACCTCGACCGGCCGGCCGCTCGGCTCGTACTCCCGCCCGACCGCCTTGAAATCGCCGACCAGTTCTCGCTTCTTGGCATCGACAGAGATCGTCGGCTCGCCCGCCGCGAGCGCCGCTTGAGCAGTCGCGTTGAGCTTGTCTGGATTTGACGGAGACCGAATTGCGAGGATTCCAACCTCGGGGAAGGAAGTTCGGTCTCATGGCAAGACGATCGAGGTATCCGCAGGAGTTGATGGACCGTGGCGTGCGGTTGGCGCTTGAGTCGGGCCGGCCGGTGGCGCAGGTCGCTCGCGATCTGGGGATCGGCGCCGAGGCGCTGCGCAAGCGTGTCAGGCGGGCTGAGGCCGATGGCGGGCTGCGGCCTGATCTGCCCAGCAGCGAGGAGCGTGAGGAGATCCGCAAGCTGCGCAAGGAGGTGTTCGAGCTGCGTCGCGCGAACGAGATCCTGAAGGCCGCCTCGGTGTTTTTCGCGACCGAGCTCGATGCAGACCGTCCGAAGTGAGCGCGTTCATCGATGAGCATCGCGAGCGCTTCGGCGTCGAGCCGATCTGTGAGACCTTGGACGTGTCGGCGTCCGCGTACTACCAGCGAGCGACAGGCGAGCGCTCGGCCCGCAGCGTCGAGGATGAGCGCCTCGCGGCTCGGATCCGCGATGTGCACGAGCAGAACTTCGAGTGCTACGGGTATCCGCGGGTGTGGCACGAGCTCCAGCGTCAGGGCGAGCAGGTCGGCCGTGACCACGTTGCCCGTCTGATGCGCGAGGAGGGCATCCGTGGGGCGAAGCGGCGCGGCAAGCCGTGGCGGACCACGATCGCCGATCTCCAGGCGCAGAAGCGCCCAGATCTCGTCAAGCGCGCCTTCACGGCAGATCGGCCCGATCGACTGTGGGTCGGTGACCTGACCTACCTGCGCACCTGGGAGGGACGGATGTACTTCGCGTTCCTGATCGACGTGTTCTCGCGGCTGATCGTCGGCTGGCAGCTCGCGTGCCACATGCGCACCGACCTGGTGCTCGACGCGCTGCGCATGGCGCTGGGCACCCGACGGCCCGGCGTCGAGGTGCAGCTGGTGGCGCACACCGACCAGGGATCGCAATACAGCGCCGAGGGCTACACGCAGGTGCTCGATGACCACCACGTGCTCGCGTCGGTCGGCACGGTCGGAGACTGCTACGACAACGCGCTCAGCGAATCGTTCGTCGACAGCTATAAGACCGAGCTGATCGCCGACCGCGTGTGGCGAACCAACGCGCAGCTCGAGCTCGCGACCGTCACGTACGTCGGCTGGTTCAACCACCGCCGGCTGCACTCCTCGATCGGGAACCGACCACCCGTCGAGCACGAACACGAGTACTGGGCGCGGGTCGCGCTCGGGTACGAACCGTTCCCGGCTCAGGCCGCCCCAACAGTCACCGATCTACGAGACGTGCTGACGCTGGCCTCTCCGCTGTCCTGTGTCGAGCAATCGCACTGACTGATATAATTAACTACTCAACTACTAACAACTCTCCGCCGAAACCAGGCAAGTCCAGAGAGTTGGATCGGCCGCGAGCTCGTTGACTCGTGCGTTTGGTTGAGGCGGGTCGCATCGCGCTGCCATCCTGTGGGAGTGTTTGGGCGCTTCACCGAGCGGGGTCGTCAGGCTGTCGTTCTCGCGCAGGAGGAGGCCCGCGAGATCAGGTCCGGCCATGTTGGTACCGAGTCTCTGCTGGTCGCCGCCGCCGGACACGCGGTCGACGACGGACGTCCGGAATACGACGCCACCGCCGCCGCCATGTCGACGAGCGCTTCGCCGAGTAGCTTGCGATTCAACGCCGATTTTGGTTGAAGCTTTCCGTCTCTAGCCGGAAGTTTTCGCATTTGAAGCGTTGAATCCCGCGTGGTGGCGCGGGATTCGGGTGTTGCGGGCTGGTTTGGCTTTGGCTACTGGTGGAGTTTGACGTCGAGTCGTTGTAGGGCGTCGGCTTGTAGTGGCGTGGGTGTGGTGAGGCGGGTGAAGGTGTGCTCGGCGTGGCCGATGCGCACGGTGTTGCGGCAGAGGGTGCCGAGGTCGGCGAGGAGGTCGGTGAGGGTGTGCGCGGGGTACCCGTTGGTGGTGGTGGCGCTGGCGGCCTTCTTGTTTGCTTTGGCGGAGCGGGTGGCGGGCTTGACGGGGTCGGCTGGGGCGAGCGGCGTGTCGTCTGTGAACAGCAGCTCGGGCAGGCGCGTCTGGAGCTCGAAGGAGACGTAGTAGGCGAGCATGCAGAGGAACACGTGCGCACGGACGCGGGTCTCGAGGTGATGGTGGATCGGGCGGATCTCGATCGTGTCCTTCATCGTTCCGAACGCGCGCTCGGCCAGCTTGAGCTGCTTGTAAGCGCGGACCGCGGCCGGCGCGGCGAGTGTCTGTGCGGGCAGGGTGGTCCGGATCGCGTAGAGGCCGTCCAGGGCGGCCTCTTGGTTGATCTGATCGGTCTTGCGCTGATAGGCGAACGCCCCGTCGGTGATGGTCAGGGTGAAGTGCTTGGCGACCTTGTACTTGTTGATGATCTTGCCGGCGCGCTCGCCGATCTTCCCGGCGTCAGCTGCGCGCAGTCGCCCGCGCGGACCCTCGACGCTGGCCTTGACCTTGGCGAGTTCGACCTCGGTCGCGGCTAACAGTTCGGTGCGTTTGCGGGCGCGCTCGCCGGCGACGGCCGGGTTGCGGCAGACCACGAGGCGCTCGCCGGCAAACAGGGGTGAGGTGATCTCCGCGAGGTTGACCTCGTCAAACAGCGATAGCTGCAGATCGCCCGAGTGCACCAGCGAGCGGATCTGCACGCTCTTGAGCGCGCTGATGAAGTCCACGCCCTGCTCCTTGAGGCTGGCAGCGTGCGCTTGGGTGATCATTCCGCGGTCGCCGACGAAGCAGACGTTCTGTATCCCGAACCGCTCACACACCGCGCTGACGGTGTCGGGAACGGTCTGCTGGTCGGTGACGTTTCCCTCATGCACGCACACCGCGACTGGGCGCCCGTCCGGGCTGCAGATCAGCCCGTAGTTGACCTGCAGCTTGCCCTTCACGCCATCGCGTGAGTAGCCCAGCGTCGCCAAAGGGCAACAACGACCCTCCATGTAACTCGAGGACAGGTCATAGAGCACGAACGCGTTGCTGTCCTGATCGCCGGGTAGGTGGCGGCGTGCGAGCGTGCGCTCGATCCGCGGCTGGCGCTCTGACAGCCAGTCCATCGCCGCCAACAACTCGGCCTCTGAGACCTCGCCGAGTGACAGCTCATCGCCCAGTGTGCTCTGGGAGAAGCGCCGGGTCGCTGAGAGCTTCGAGCCCGGGCCGATCAGCCGCTGGCAGATCATCGCGACAACGAGATCACGCTCCCGGCAGCGATCGCGGCTGATCAGCCGCTCCAGGTCCAAATCGCGCAGCACTCCCAGCACCGCGGCGACGTGGCCGTGCGGCAGCGACCGCGTGATCTCAAAGTCCTCGTCAAGATCGACGAGTCGGCGGCCGGCGAGCATCGCGCGGATCACATCGATGATCTCCGGCGGTAGATGCGAGAGGTTCCCGAGGTTCTCGTGGCGGACCTTGCCGTCCTCGCGGTAGGAGCGGCGCAACAGCTGCGACGTGTACAGCGCCCCGTCCTTCCCTTTCGTCTTGATTGTGGCTACGTGAGCCGATCCACCACGCTTCGCCATACCAACAATATAAACCATATCGCGGACAGATACCAGTCATGACTTTGGCTACATCTATCCAGCAAAAAGAAGGCCCGACCCCCACAAACACTGGGGATCGGGCCTCAAACCCTCAAAAACTTCCGTCTAGCGGCCGCTATCGGCTTCTGGATCCAAGCTGCGCTCCGGCGTAGCTCAGATTTGTTCGTGCATGCCGATCGCGTCCTTGAGCTCGCGGTCGGAGCTCCCCCGGTCTCCCGGTTCATGGTCGAGAAGCGCGGAGGCGATCGCGTCCAGCTTGCGTTGAATGGCCCGTTCGGCGCGCAACTCGGCGTTCTTGAGCAGCGCGACCAGCATTAGTGTCATCGCCGGCATGAGGCCGGCGCTCGCAGCCTCGAAACGGTCATTTGCGCCGAGTACGAGCCCGCCGGCCCAGGCGAGGACTATGGCGAGGCAGAGAACGAAGAACACCGGTGAGCTGGCGAGAAATGAGGCGCGCTCGGCAAGGTGGTCAAAGGGCCCGCGCGCGTCTCTCGTTCCGCGGTCAGCGGGGTGGCGCAGCGTTCCAGCTGCGGTCGCGCCTGTCTTGCCCGCAGGTTCATCGGCTGACCGTGGTATTGACGCCTGGCGACGCGGCATCAGACGACGCTACCAGTGCCCGAACCAGCGCGGCCGTCCGACGCGCTTTTATGAGAATCTCCTGACGTTTCTCAGGGGGTCGTGTCACCGCGGTATTGGTGGGCACAGGTCGGCGAGTTTGAGCAACGCCCGTGCGATCAGCGCGGCGGGTGAGTGGAAGCCAAACGCTCGTCGTGCGATCAGGCGGATCTGTGTGTCCTCGGCCGGGCCGGCCAGCCGGCACGAGCGAAGACCATTCCCCGGCACATGGAGCTGTCCGCTGATGAACACAAGCGCCGGGGCGGCCGGGGCGGACACGGTCGCTGGGACCGCGCGGCACCCAGGGAAGGTCTCCTCTTTCCTGACTGCCGCGGGTACTGGCCGAGGAGAGTGACCGGAACCGGGTCCGCCCGCGGGTGGGAATCACGCCAGCGGGCCGGTCGCCGTGACGAGGCGATCGTCCCTGCGAGCTGTCAGCGCCAGACGAACGTTCGATCAGCGGACTCAGAACCTCCGCTGAGGACACCGGCTGGCATGCGCTCGCGGTATGAGGACTCTCGTTGTCGGCTCGTGGCAGACTGTCAGGAGCACACCGGATACGGGACCGAGCGAGCGAGCCGTTGGCGGCAATCATCCTCCATCCGGGACGCTCCCTGACTACGTCCGGCCATGGCCCAAGAGCCTGGCCGGGACGCGTCAAGCAGACCGCGCGGGCTCGCGTTGGCAGGCGCGAGTCGCGGCAGACGACGAACTTCGAGGACGCGGTCGTGAGCACACCGACAGTGTCCACGACGCCACGGCTCACGCGCCCGGGCAAGCCCGCCGGACTCACAAGCTGATAGCTCACCGCAGCGCACTGACCGCCTGAGCAGGGCCCCGTACGCGGCGGCGCGCGGTCTCACAAGGGATCGATGAGCGGACGGTCACGAGCGTCCCCCGAGGCCGTTCCTTGATGGCGTCGCCGCGTCGCACAACGGGAAGGACCAGCGAAGCAGAGCTCGTCGGTTGGTCGCGGCGGTCGTCCTAGCGCCTCCCTTCACGCGACGAGCGATCGTGCGCACGATGTGAGGAGCCGCCCGGTGGCGGGGCGTTCCGTCGCGCCGCGGGCGGAGTTCCGCTTTTCAGGCCGGCAGGCACGAGAGAACGTTGGCGCGGGGAGCATCTAGAGGCGAGCTCCGCTCGCTGCGTTGAGAATCAGGCCGGGATCGCAACGAGCCGGAGCGGGTTTGAGCTCCGAACGGGTGCGACCTGATCAAGCTGCGCGTTCCAGCGAGCCTTCTGATGACGCTGACAGCACGGGCACGCGCCGTGATGCTTCTCATGCCTGCAATCCCGCGGCGGCACAGCGATCTCCATGTGGGCGGCGGACTGCGTCATCGTGATGCTCCCCGTGTTCGCTCTCTTGCCTTGCTGGGAAGATCGGCCTGCGCAGCTCCGGCGATCACCGCAGCATGTCCGCGACCGGCTACGGCAAATCACCGATCAACCGCATCGGCGTCTCACTGCCCCAACGTTCTGCGAACGCTCCACACCCGGCTGAAGAGCGACCCACGATCGCGATGTCGTGTTTCCGGCCACCCGGCGCGCTTCGCCGGGCCGGCATCGCCGACAACGCGCTCGCGGGCGCGCGGAAGAGCTAGTGAATGCGGAAGTGGTCGGTGACGCCGTGTACGCCGGCGAGCCCAAGTAGAAGCAAGACGATGGCGAGCGCTCCGACGAGCGCGAGCGCAACCAGGCGGACGCGCGCGACTCGGTAGGGCATGAACGGCCGTGGGCGACGGGCCAGCCGCCCGGCCCTCACGTATCCCGGGAGCGGTTTGATCGCCATCGGACCTGATACTACGGGGCGGTTGGAACGGCTCGTCCTTGGAGGAGGCCTGTGCGCGTTGGGGGTCGGCGACTTCTCGCCGACGCCCGTAGAGCCTCGCTGGCGCCAGTCGCAACCAACCAAGGACTGCCGCACACCTGTCGCCCAGCCCCCGCGGCGCTTGCTGATCGCTCCAGGTCGCGGTGCTGGCGGCGGACGTGTACGGTCTTGAAAGTCAAGGGCCGGCCACCGCACGGGACCGGGGGGCCGCGGTGGGAGAACCCTCGTGCTCATGATCTGCGCCATGCCGGGCGTTTCTGAACGGCGCAGAGCGCAGCCATGGGAGTACGTCGACGATCTCGTTGGAGCAGCCGCGTCCCGCAGCGGTGAGCAGGGCTGGCGCTCACGGGCGTCCTCATGGTGTGCCGGCTAGATCAGGCTGTAGCGCAGGCAGCCCGTTGGTGGCTGGAGCCCGTCCAACTGTTGTCTGAGTGCCTCAGGGCTTCCTGAGGCGCACCCGATAACCGATGTAATGGATGACCCGTGCTCGCAGGCGAGTGAAGCGTCCGCGTCTTCCGCTGAGCGGGAGGCGCTGCTCACGACTGTCACTGGCCTGCAGGAGATGGTCGCGCGGCGCGCCCCGCTGCCCGGTGTGTACGAGGCAGTGGTTGATGGGGCGATCGCGTTGCTGGGCGCCGAGATCTCATCCCTTCGCTTCCGCGATCGATCGGATCCTTCGTGGACGATCGCGGTCGCGGGTTTCCCGACCGTGCTGGAGCAGAGCTGGCATGCCCGGGCACCGATCAGCGAAGGCGTGAGCGGGCGGGCGATCGTGCTCGGCGAGCTGGTCGCGCTCGGCGATCACGAGCCGATGCTGGCTGGGTCGCACATCGCGCCCGCGACCCAGCGCGCGGCGATGGCGGCGCCGCTGTTCGAGGGCGAGGACGCCGTTGGGAGCCTGCTCGTTGCCTGCAACGTCACGCGTGACTGGCAGCCCGCCGAGCGTGCGCTCCTGCGCGACTACGCCCGCCACGCTGGCGCCCTGCTCGCGGTCGCCCGTGCCGCCGACGCCGCCGCGCAAGCGTTGACCGATCCGCTGACGGGCCTCGGCAATCGGGCGTTTCTGCTTGATCATCTCGAGCACCAGCTCGGGCGCGCCGATCGCGCACGGCGGCTCGTGACGGTTCTGTTCATCGATCTCGACCGCTTCAAGGTCGTCAACGACACGCTTGGCCATCTCGTCGGCGACCAGCTGCTGATCGCGGTTGCGCAGCGTATGCGGGGCTGCGTTCGCGCCAACGACTCGTGCGCCCGGCTCGGCGGCGACGAGTTCGCGGTCCTGTTGGGCGATGGCAGCGAGCCGTCGCTGATCGCCCAGCGGATCATCGCTGCCCTGGGGGAGCGCTTCGAGATCGCGGGCCAGGACATCTTCGTCAGCGCCAGCGTCGGGATCGCGAGCGGCTGCGAGGAAGCGGAGAACGTGCTGCGCAACGCCGACCTCGCGATGTACGCCGCAAAACGACGCGGCGCAGCTCGCTATGAGCAGTTAGTTAGAGCCCCGCATGCGCGACGCGGCCATCTCGCGGCGTGCTCTTGACACCGACCTGCGGCACGCGATCAACCGCGACGAGCTCGAGGCTTGCTACCAGCCCATCATGGACCTCCGCACGGGAGCGATTGCTGCGTTTGAGGCATCTGTGCGCTGGCGCCATCCGGGACGCGGCATCCTTTCCGCGGCCGACTTCGTCCCTGTGGCCGAGGAGAACGGGCTCGTCGTCGACCTGGCGCTCTGGCTTCTGGAACACGCGGCAGCCGACCTCGGAGCCCACGCCATCACGATCTCACTAGACGTCTCCGAGCGCGAACTCGCCGATCCCCGGTACATGGCTGCGGTGCGCTCGACGATCACGAGTGCGCTGCCGCCGGCTGCCGTGATGCTCGAGCTCAGCTGTAACGCAACCTTTCACGACGCTCCCGAGGCGCTCGCAAACCTTCACGCGCTGAAGGCGCTCGGGATCCAGATCGCCCTGGACGACTTTGGGATCGGGCGGACCTCGCTGCTCGAACTGACCACACTTCCACTAGATCTGCTCAAGATCGCGGCACCGTTCATCCCCCGCAATCCAGCCTATCCGCGCACCGACGCGCTGCTCACAACGATCCTCGAGATCGCCGACCGTCTAGAGCTCACGAGCGTCGCCCAAGGACTGGACCGTCCCGAGCAGCTACCCCTGCTCGTGAACCTCGGCTGCACCCTCGGCCAGGGCGCACTTCCCGGCGCGGCGGTCGACGCGAGCACCGCGCACAGCCTCCTCGCGGCGCATCGCCGAAGCGAGCGGTCGGCCCCGAGCCGAGCCCCGGTTCGCTCGACGCCGCGTGCAGGCTGCTAACTGACAGCCGTTCCCCTAGCGAGTGTCGGCGAGCGTCGCCGCGAACGATCACAATGCAAAGCAGGCGTCCGCAGACGCCCATCGACCAGCGGACGCTCCGGACTACCCCATCAGCGCCTCCGATTTCGGCGCCGCCGGCATCGCATATGCCAACCTTCAGCGAACGCCGGACGGCACGAGACGCAGCGAGATTCTTCCTTGCCGCGCGCTCCGCCGCGGGACGAGAGCCGGCCATCGAACCTGTCTGGCCCTAGCGACGAACGGTGGGACCTCGTGATGCTGGTCAGGCAGGCGAGCGTCGATGACTTTCTCGCGTTCGCGTCGAACCCGGCGTACCTGGCTGGGCTCGGCCACCGGACGGCCGCGCTGGAGGACTCGAGGCTGCTTCTGATCGTCGAGCGGCCGTTTCCGTAACCAAGGATCAGCGAACGGCCGGGGACACGCGGGCGTCGTGACTCCCTTTGTCCCGATAGCGGCAGCGTCGACAGGGGCATCCGACGGACGCGAGATGTCTCGTCCATCGTAGGAGCGGCAGTCTGCCTCTGTTCCGTCGCGGCGCTCGCCTTGCCTGTAGCGGGCCTCGGCCCGCGAGGCCTCCCATTGGGTAATCCGATCGCGCGATCGGCCTACGTCGTCGCGATCGCCTGGTCGCGAACGCGGTAGTGTGCCGCGGGCTGGCGTGGGGGTGCGAGTGATAGTCGGTGGGCATGGAGGTGGTCGGCCGGCTCCAGGCGGGTCGCCGGCTTGACTTCTGATGAGGCTTGGGTAAGTCTTGCCGCGAAGTCGCGGCTGATGCCTCCGGGGTGAGTCTGTTCGATGCGATGGCAGCGTCGTGCGTGGCGCCTTCTGGGAGGCATACGGCTAGTGCAGCAGGTCTGTTTCGACTTTCACCGCAGCCCAAACTGATCGGGGGCCCTCGATGCACCGTGTTCTGACCTATCGGCCGTCGCCAGCGATGGCGGTGGCCCTGCTGGCGCTGTTCAGTTCCTTGGGCGGCAGCGCGTTCGCCGCGCTGGCTTTGCCCAACGACAGCGTCGGCACGAAGCAGTTGAAGGACGGCGCAGTCACGGGCGCCAAGCTGCACTCAGGCGCTGTGACGGCGAGCAGCGTCAAGCCTCATTCGCTTCAGGCCGTGGACTTCGCGGCAGGCCAGTTGCCCGCCGGGGCGACCGGGCCGCAGGGGGCGACCGGGCCGCAGGGGGCGACCGGGCCGCAGGGGGCGACCGGGCCGCAGGGGGCGACCGGGCCGCAGGGGGCGACCGGGCCGCAGGGGCCAGCGTCGATCGCAAGCTGTGTCCCGGACCTGAGCAATGCTCCGGCGTTGCCGACTGGTGACGTAGCCGAGCTCTCGGTTAACAGCACGTCATATCGGCTGTCGAACTTCGAGATCGGCGGCATCGGATGCCCTACGCCGCCCACACTCCTCACTGTGGCGCAAATCGCCGTACCGCCGGGAGGGATTGGGCCGCCCCCGGCGGCTCTTGACGCGCTGCTCGGCACGGGTCCGTTTGACGGTCAGGTGGTGCTATACACCCCTACCGCCGTGCCGATCGTGACGTTCACATTCACTGTCGGCCGAGTGACCTCGTTCACCGACAGCGGCGATCTCGCCCAGCTGACCATCACCGCTGGGGGTATCACAGTCGGGTCCTGAGGTGTCTCGGCAACCGGCGTGGACCTGTCCGGCGGCGGGCACGCGAAGCGAGCGCGGCCAGCCGCGGGCGTCGCCGGCCTGGACTGGACAACGGGCACGCGCGCTCACGAGCGGGCGGGTGCTCAAGGACTCTCGGCGGGTTACCGCGCCAGAGAGTTCGCTGACACATAGGCACGCGGTCGCTCGGCTGACACTATGGCATGGCGGCCGCCAAAGCGGACGCCGCCCTCCTTTCGCTCATCTCGCCGGCGCGCGCCCTGTACCCACGCCGCGGGACAGCGAGTGACACTATCCCTCGGGAGCCGTCACAACCACGAGGTTCCGGCTAGTCAATCGGCCAGGACATCGCTCGACCGAGCCATAGCGCCCCCTCCGGCTCGCTTTCGCGTCGGGCGGATAGGAGCAGTGCTGACTCTCCTCGGACGATGGCCAACGGAGGCATGGCCCTCGGGCGAGCGGGGCACCTGCTTCTCGCGCAGCGGCCGTCTCGACCACACTGCCGCTCTCCGCGCGGATCAGTAGCCGCGCGGTCGGGGACGCTTCAGGCGCATGAAGGAGCCACGGAACCCGTTTAGGACGGCTGGCGCCGACCGCAGCCTCGCTTTCGTGATCCGACGGGCATGTTGCTGACGGCCGTCGCGGTCTCGCAATGCGCGCGGAAACGTCGAGAGGGGGTGGTCGGCTGATGCGTTCGAGCGCACTCCCGCCCGCCCCGGTGGCGGCAGCGGCAGTCGTGCTTGAACTCCTCACCGCCGCCGGCGGCGTGTTCGCGTCGTTGGCTTTAGACTTGGCCGGCGGCGTCGCAGTCACCGTCGTTGTCAGGATCTTGACAAGTCGGGAGCGGCGGCAGGACCTGGAAGGTACCAGCGACGGCGCGGCCCGTCTGCCCGGCGAGTCCGGCGGTTGCCTGCAGCACGTAGTTCCCGGCGCTCAGCGCTCGGCCGTCCAGCCGGCCGCTGAAGCGCAGTCGGTTGACGCCGGCTCGGTCGTGGTGCGTAAACGAGCCGACCAACAGCGGCCCGGTGCACTTCCCGCGCGTGTTGCGGCAGTGGAGCACTCGGAAGGTGCTGTGGGCAGCGAGCGTGTCGCGGTAGCTGATCGTGGTGCCCGTGTCCGAAGCGCTCACAATCGTCGGCCCTCGCGTCGCGGCCTGGAACGCGTCCGGCACCAAGCGTAGCGTGCGAAGCTGGGGCGTTGGCGACTTGACCTTGTAGCGGAGTGTCGCTTCGGCGATCTGGCCGTCTTTGCTGGTGGCCGTCACTGTGTAGGTATGCATGCCGGTGCTGGAGGTGCCGAGCTTGCCGTTCGGGCTCGACGCACCGTTTGAGCCCTTGCGCGACGCGATCCCGGGACCGCCCGCGCCCTCGCCGCATCTGAAGCTGGTCTGGACCCTCTGTCCAAGCACATAGGTTGCGCCGACGGCGGGCGAAGCGATCCGTGCGCTCGGCGGCGCCGCAACCGTGTAAGCGACTGGCTTGCTGGTGGTCTGCCCGTCGCTCGAGGTCGCGGTGACCGTGAAGCTGTGGGGGCCGGTCGTCGAGGTGTCGATCGCTGACCCGGACGCGTGGCTGGCCTGGCTAAGGCAGGAGCTGATTCCCGGGCCGCCGGTGCCTTCGGCGCAGCTGAAGTTCGAGTTCACGAGCTGGTTCTGAGCGTAGGTCGCGCCGCTCGCGGGCGTCGTGATCGACGCGGTCGGCGGCGACGCGACCGTGAAGGTGATCGACACGCTCGCTGGCGCCGAGGTCGCCGTCGCGGTCAAAGCCCCTTGGGCCGCGAAGCTCGAACCGCCACCGCCGCCACCACCGTCGCAGCCAGCGCCACCACCGCCACCGCCGTAGTAGCCACCGCCACCACCGCCACCGATACCGCCGAGCTTGTTGCCGCCGGCGCCGCCAGTGCCAAACGCGCCCGTTCCACCGCTCGTGGCGGGGCAAGGGCCGGCGCTGCCGCTGCTGCCACCGGCGCTGGCCATGCCCGCGCCGCCACCACCGCCATCAGACCCCGCTGCCGTGGTTCCGGCGGCGCCCGCGTCACCGCCAGTGCCATCAGAGCCAGCCGCTCCACCGCCGCCGCCGCCCGCGGCAGCCACCAGCAACGGCGCGGCGGGTGTCGCCCGTGCCGCCGCTGCCGCCGCTGCCGATAACACTGCCGCCGCCGTTGCTGCCGCCCGACCCGCCAGCGGTCTGACCGCAGACGCCGCTGCCGCCGACCGCGCCGACGCCGACCAGCAGCTGCTCTCCCGGTGACACCGACAGGGTCGCGCTGACCGACGCGCCGCGACCCCCGCTCTCACCCGTGCAGCCGCCGCCGGCCCGCGACCCCGCCGCCCGCGGCCCCAACGCCGATGACCGCGACGCTCGTGACGCCCACCGGCACCAAGAACGAATAGTTGCCGGGCACGGTAAACGACGCCGTCGTCGCAAACGCGTCACCGGCGCCGAGCCACACTGATGCCGCCGCGCCGCGGGTGACCTCGCGACTCGGCGCGACGCACACGCCCGACATCGGCCGGACGACACACCAACCGGGCAACGAACAAGCTGCCATCCGCCCGTGTTCGATGCGCTGCTGCTCCCGCAGGGACTCCACACTCAATCTCACAGCCACTGTCGAGCAGCAGCGCTACGATCGCGGGTTCCAGGCGCTCCTGCCCTATCGCCACCTCAGGCATCTCGATTCCGCTCGCCAGCGTCCCCCAACGCCCGGACTGCAGGTCTGCGTCGCACAAGCGGATCGATCAGCGGACGGTCCTGAGCGTCCACGGTCGACGTTCCTTGTGGGCGCCGACGGCGTCGCACAACGGGAACCTCATCTGCAACGGATTGCGATCACCTCTGGCGGCGCCGGACCGCCGTGGCGATCGCCTTCTCGGCCACGTACTCGCGCCCTCACCGTAGAGCCGACGCGGCACGCGCAGCCGAGAGCGATCGTCCGCCACGTCGGCAGTCGGTCGGGCCCGGATCTGGCCATCGCAACGTCGCCATAGGGATCGTGAGCTCTGCAACCGCGGGCCGAGCAAAGCGCTCGTCCGCGGCCGCGTCTACGCGCGCCTGCTGATGGGCGGGAGCGATCGTCAGGCCGCTGCGCGACGGACGCTCCCTTTCGCGGCAAAGGACTGTCCGAGGTCAGCCGGCCGCGTGATCCAGACGTCGCCGATCCAATCGCCAGCTCCGCGGTCGCCGGATGCCGAAAGCGATCATTCGCGAAATGCGCGCTTTCCGCCCCAGCGCGGGTTGGAAGCCGGCTGCATCCTAATCCTAATTACCGGGCGCAGCGACCCCTCCGTCGGCGCGCTCGAATGTCGTGCTCGATGGCGAGGCCGAGCTGGTCATCGACAACGGCGAGCTTGAGCCGATCGCCAAGGCGTTCGCGACGAAGTGCGGCACGGCGATCTCGTCCGGGGCTTGGGCTGGCCGCAAAATCGAGGGGGTCGGATGGTGTTGAGGGCGAAGCGATTTGTGACGTCGACTCGTGGCGATGTCGCGGTGTTGGCGGCCATGGTTGGAATGTCGCTGCTGGGGCTGGCTGCGTTCGCTGGGGTAGCGCGAGCTGTGCCCTGCCAAACCGGGTCGGCGACGATCACGGCGGTTGGCGAGACCTGCTACACGGTTCCGGCTGGTGTCTCGGCTGTGCGCGTGGTCGCGGTCGGAGCGCAAGGCGGGGCGGGTAGCGGCTGCGGTGTTGGTGGGTCCGGGGCGCAGGTGGCCGGCACCTTGCCCGTCACACCGGGAGACACTTTGTGGGCCGAGGTCGCCGGACCTGGCGGGGCTGGCAGCTCCGCCCCCTCGGCGGGCCCTGGCGGGGCGAACGGCGGGACGAACGGCGGCAATGGCGGCACAGACGCGGGTGGCGGTGGCGGTGGCGGCGGCGCGTCGGACGTGCGGCTGCAGCAGGCGTCAGTCAGCCTCGGGTCGGCCGATAGCCGGTTGCTGGTCGCCGGAGGCGGCGGCGGCACGGGAGCCTTCAACATCGGCTGCAGCACCGCCGGAGCAGGCGGCCTGTTCGCGACGGCGGGAGGCAGCACGACCTTCGCCAGCGGTGGGAAGCCCGGCAGCGCATCGGGAGGAAGCTCATTCGGCTCCTCGAACGGGAGTTGTCAATCGATCACCGCCGCTACGAGCGGCACGCTCGGCACTGGGGGAACCGGCGCGTCGAGTCCCACCAGCAACTGTGGGAACGGCGGGGGCGGCGGCGGCGGCTACTTCGGCGGCGGAAGCGGCGGTACCGACGGCACTCCCGGAGGCTCAGGCGGAGGCGCGGGTTCGAGTTACGTCAACTCGGTGCTCGTCACTGCGGCCTCGATGACCACGGCCACGCAGACGACCGGCAAAGTGACGATCACACCGCTCGTTGCCACCGTCTCGGTCGGCCCCGCCGGGGGTCAGAGCTTCCCGGGGACGCAGCCGATGCAGACGGTGTCGAGCCCGATCTCGCTGACCATCACCGACACGGGCAGCGGGCCGCTTCAGATCTCGAGCCTGACGTTCGCCGGAACCGATCCGCAGGACTTCCTGATCAGCTCGAACAAGTGCGTTGGCGAGCTCGCCGCAGGCGCAAGCTGCACGCTCGGGGTCAACTTCGCTCCGCAAGGGCAGGGCGCCCGCAGTGCGAGCTTGCAGATCGTCTCTAACGCGCAGGGGAGCCCTGCGGCTGTTCCCTTGTCGGGTAACGGCGGCTCGCTGCCCCAGGGTCCACCCGGGCAGACCGGAGCGACCGGCACGGCCGGGCCCCGGGGTCCGGCCGGGCAGATCCAACTGGTCGTGTGCACCAAGACCACCAAGGCGATCACCAAGGGCGGCAAGAAGCGGAAGGTCACCGTGCAGCACTGCACGACCCGCCTCGTCTCCAGCCCGGTCAAGTTCACGATCAACAGCAACGTCAGCGCCGCCGTGTCACGCGGCGGAGTCACGTACGCCACAGGCGTGGCGATATCGACCGGCGCCGGTCACTGGCAACTGGTACTCACCCATCGCCACCGCAGCCTCCATGCCGGCCGTTACACGCTGACACTCACGAGCCGCCGCGGCCACCGCACGATCGTCGAACGCGGCGTGATCACGATCACCTAACCGCTGTACGGCGGGCGGCTGGTTCGCACGCACCGAGCCGCCCGCCAACCCCAACGGCCACACCACCGCTCGGCGGAGCGACGCGGGCGCGACGCGCCGAACCCGAGCGAGCTTCGAGTAACCCGGCTGGCGGCCGAGGGCCGCACGAACAACGAGATCGCACACGCCCTGTTCGTCACCCCACGAAGACAATCGACACGCAGCTGCCGCGCGTGTCCTCGAAGCTTGACATCTCCTCGCGGCGCGCTGCCGCCGCGCTGAAGGAGAACACCAACACCGAACGCGATCAGCCCCGTCGGGCCGCTGTTCGGCAATGATCCGACGGCGGTTGGAGACCGCCCTCACTGTCCGTCGTGTCGTTAGCCTGCTGTCTCGCCATCGCGGCAGCCGGCGGCCGTGCCCGGCACGCACGTGGTGGTGCCTATTGCCGCCAAGAGTATGCAGCGGTACTCCCTCGTGATGACGCAGCGGCCCGGCCCTACCGTCGGCGACCTCCGCGCTGCTGCAAACGTGGTCCAACAGCGGGTCCAGAGCTGGCTCCCGTGGCTGCGTTCGGCTCGCCCGGCGTAGTCCCAGCTGACGATCGGTTCCGACGCGAAACCGAGCTCGTGCCTGCAATTGCTTTGGCGACCAAGCGCAGTCCCGCGAGGAGGGTGCGGCTCTTCTGAAGGGACCTGGGGGACCGGGCTGAAGTGATACTGAATTCCCTGTAGCTACGGGGTTTCGGGTCGTTCGGTCGGGTGCGGGTTGGTGTGTCGGGGAGCGGCCGCTGGTCGTGTTTGGCGGGGTTTGCGGCCGTCTGAGCTGCTCTGGCCCAGGTTCTGAGCGGTTGGCGGGGCCTGGCCGGGGGCGTCGGCCGGGTGAGGAGTCATGGTGAGGGTGTCGAAGTCGGCGTTGTTCATGTCCTACGTCGACCACGGAGGTGGCCAACGTGACCGCCGATCTCGACACCCGTGTTGGCGAACTTTACGCCGCGGGCGATGAAGTCCTGCCTGCCGGGCAGGCTGACAGTGAAGATGCAGCCCCAGCCGGGGGCGACTCGCCGCTCGATGCGCCTGGCGGTGCTGCCTTTGCCGCCAGCCGGGAGCAGTTCGAGTCGCTGATCGGCTTCCTTGACGGGGCCGACGCCGCCGGCTTCTCCCATGCCGAGCTTGAGGAGCATCTTGATGTTCACGGACGGGAGCTGTTGCGCTGCCTGCTTGATGATCATCTGGCGCTGCGGGCGCTGCGCGAGTTGCGCCTTGAGCAGGTCACTGGCGATGAGGGGGTGGTCCGCGGCCGGGTGGAGAAGGGTCACGTCCGCGAGCTTGAGACGGTGTTCGGGACGGTGTCGGTGGGGCGGCTGGCGTATCGGGCGCCGGGGGTGGGGAACCTGCATCCCGCCGACGCGGCGCTGAATCTGCCGGTGGAGCGCCACTCGCACGGGTTGCGCAAGCTGTGCGCGCTGGAGAGCCCGCGCGGCAGCTTCGACGGCGCCATCGACGCGATCGAGCGCCAGACCGGCGTGAGGCTCGGAAAGCGCCAGGTCGAGGAGCTCGCCGGGCTGACGGCGATGGACTTCGAGGACTTCTACGAGACCCGGCGCCCGGCGCGATCAAAGCCAGGCGATCTGTTGCTGCTATCCGCGGACGGCAAGGGGATCGTGATGCGCCCCGGCGCCCTGCGCACCCGCGCCCCAGCCAGACCCCGCGCGGGCCCCGCCCCCAAACCCAGGCTCTCGGGTGAGGAGCAGCAGAACCGCAAGCGGATGGCGGAGATCGGCGCCGTCTACGATGCCAAGCCAGCGCCGCGCACGGCGGCCGACATCCTCACCTCCGCGGCGCCAGAGGGCCATGAGCCCGCCACGGGGCCGGTCGCGAGAAACAAGTGGCTGACCGCCAGCATCGTCAAGGCCCCAGCGGAGGTGATCAAGCGGATCTTCGACGAAGCCGAGCGGCGTGACCCCAAACACCGCCGCACCTGGGTCGCGCTGGTCGACGGCGCCAACCACCAGATCGAGCGGATCAAGTTCGAAGCCCGCAAACGCGAGGTCAAGGTCACGATCGTGGTTGACTTCGTGCACGTCCTGGGGTATCTGTGGAACGCAGCCGGCTGCCTTCACCCCAACGACGACCAAGCCGCCGCGCAATGGGTGCACCGCCAGGCGACGAGAGTGCTCCAAGGGCAGGCCCGCAAGGTCGCCGGCGCGATCCGCCGCCAAGCGACCAACGCCCGCCTGGACAGTTCCTCTCGCAAGCCCGTCGACGACGCCGCCAACTACCTGACCAACAAAGCGCCCTACCTCGACTACATGACCGCGCTCCGAGAGGGTTGGCCGATCGCGACCGGGATCGTCGAGGGCGCGTGCCGCTATTTGGTCAAGGATCGGATGGACATCACTGGCGCCCGCTGGGGGCTCGCCGGCGCCGAGGCGATCCTCAAGCTACGCGCCATCATCGCCAACGGTGACTTCGAGGAGTATTGGCGTTTCCACCTGGCCCAAGAACGACACCATGTCCACGAAACCCGCTACCACAACCACACCATCCCGGCCGCATGACAGGTCAACCCCCGGTCACTTCAGAAGAGCCGCACCCCCGCGAGGACGCGGTGCTAGCTGCTAGCGGGCTACGAGCAAGCAGGCGGCCGGCGGCGGGCCTGCGGTTGGTCGGCATTGCGGCAGTGCGCTAGGCGCAGATGGGGAGGCAAAGCGACAGTGCCGGCGTCCGCCACAGCGCGTGCGCTCAAGTGACCGCTGTCCGAGCGGTGAGGCTTTCACGCTGTGGCTCGCGTCTGCGTCTTCTGCGGCTCCTCGCCTGCCGGTCAGGGGCGGGCTCGCACGAGGTGGCTGGGAGGATGTTCACGGATGACGTCGTCCGGTAATGGTGCCGGGTTGCCAGCATATGCGCGCGACTCTTCTGGCGCCCACCGCCGGGTGAGGTTCGGCGTGCTTCGCATTAATCACCCAGAGCCGACGCATCGGGCCGCGACCCACCAACCGGTGTCCTTTAGGACCTTGTCCGGCAAAAATCTGCGGTCGTGAATCCATTTCCCCCGGACCTGCAGGCGATAGGTCGCACCGTCGTCCGATAGCGAGAAGTAATGGTTGAAGTACAAGTGGTAGGAGTTGCTGTCGTCGGGGAACTCGACTACCCCGGTTTGCCAGCCACCTGCCCAGTTCCAGCCGCCGAGCTCGTTCTCCTCCTGCAGCTCCCATTCCAACGTGAAGTGGGTCGTGCCGCTCTTCCCAAACTCGGCCAGCTTGAGCAACGCGCCCGCCGTGCCCTCACCCGCGGCGCCGCTTCCCACGCCACCACAGTAGGGGTTCCAGCTCAGCGCGCTGAACCCGGCCGCCACTGACGCCGCGAAAGCCTGATGGGTGGAGTGCGACAGTCCGACGCTCGGCCGCGACGCAGGGATCTGCTGCCTGACCTGCGTCACGTTGTCGGACAGATCGGCGTCGGGAGTCGTCGAGGAGATCGTCATCCTGGTGAGTGCGATCAGACCCTGAAGCGACCCTTGCGCGCGAAGCGATAGCGCGATCGTCTTGTAGTCGCCCGCATGCAATGTCCCCAGGCGGCAAACGAACTGCCGACCAGTGGTGCATAGGCTGTTGCCGATGCGGGGGCGAGTGGCGGGCACGATGTCTCGGGGGAGGTTCCCTTTCACCACAACCCCCGCGGCTGGCAGCGATGAGTGATTGTCGATCGTCAGGCGATACTTCGTAAGACCCTCGGATCCGATTGAGCCCGGTCCACCGAGGCTGAGGGACAGATCATTCTGCCCGCCTGTAGTCGGCGGAGGAGGCGTGGTTGGCGGAGGGGCCGGGGTGGTCGGTGGCGTTGGCTGCGTACAAGGGTTGTAGGTCTCGAGGTTCGAGAAGACGATGATTTCATTGCCGAGCGGGCCGGTGGTCGTCAAGACGCCTTGGATGTCGACGCCGTCGTCTGTGCTCAGGGGCGCTGGCAGTGACGCCGAGTACGTGTCTCCTGACACGGTCCCTGTGACGGAGCCACCGGTGTTCGTCGTGGCCTCGATGTCTGTGTAAGGCCCCGTGGTCCCCGTGATCGTGGTGTCTCCGCAAGCGCCGGGCGTGATGGTCGGCTCGTGGGAGTACGTCGCCGTGCCTACGTCGGAGCCGTCAACGTAGACGGTAGCGACGTCGCCGTCCTGAAGACCTCCGGGCACAGGGCTCACGCCCGCCTCGAGTCCACCATTCCCACCAGCCCAAGTAGCTGTGTTGGACGTCGCGATCACGGTGCCATTCCGCGAGAGAGTCAGATAACCCTGGCTCGGACAATCTTGATCGCCGCAGCTCTCGAGTTCGAACGAAACCGAGTCCGGGAGTGACCCGTCTGGATACGGACTCCACGAAATCGAGTACTCCGGAAGCGTGTTCGTCGCGTCGCCTAGTGCTCTGCTGGCACCCGCAAGACCGACCGAAACGCTCAGGCAGAGCAGAACCCATAGACAGCGTCGAGAGACGCGCCCTCGCCCCTCAAGCCGCACTTGGTCGCCATTTCCCAACCCCATCATCTAATAGTGCTCTGGTAGGTCGTGTTACTCCCGTTTGAGTGGGCGGCGCAGCGGGAGAGCGTCGAGGGTAACCGGCTGCCGGCAGGTGGAGCAGCGGCCGGTCCAGCACTTCCAGACGGGCTGCAGGAGCAGCACCGCTTGCGGGAGTGTCAGTCCGGCCGCTGGCGATTTGGGTTCTGCCGCTCCAGCGTCAAGAAGCCGTGGGCGGCCGTCACCAGCGAGCAGTGGTGGTGAAAGCCGAGGTAGCTACGGCCTTCGTAGTGGTCAAGACCGAGCTCGCCCTTGAGCTGCTTGTAGTCCAGCTCGATCATCCACCGCAACCGGGCGAGGCGGGCGAGCTGCTCGAGCTCGGTGTCAGCTGGCAGGTTGCTGAGCCAGTAGTCGCTGGGATGCTCGTGACCTTCGGGCCACTCGACGATCAACCATTCCTCGCGAGGTGCTTGGCGGAGGTGCTCGATCGGGTTGGCGGCGATTACCCGCACGAACGCGAACCGCGAGACGAGCTGACCGCCGTCGATGTCGCGAAACGCGACCGTCTGCCACGCATCGGCGGTCAATCCGCCGACAAGCTCGGTGATCGACTGCGGTTCGGATTCGGTCCGGAAGACGCTCGGCGCGCGGCCACGCGACCCCGGCGTCCGCGGCGGGACCGCGAAAACGGTGCCAGACGGGTAGACGCTGCATTCCGGGGCGACGCTGAGGACGTAGTCGATCCCGTCATCGTGCAGACGGGTGCGAAGCTTGGTGTCGTTGCCGTATGCCTGGTCGCCGAGCACCGGCGCCCGACGGATCTTCCAGCCCGCCGCCCGGGCGATCAGCTCACCACCGAGCGTCGGTTTGGTCTGAAACTCGACACTCGCGGGGATCTTCGTTTCCCGGCGGCGGATCGGGTCCTGGCACCAGTCCTCGGGCACGTAGAGCCGGAACCCCAACGGGACCGTGCCCTTCGTGCTGACCGCATGCAGCGACACCGCGATCTGGCAGCTGCCGATCTTCCCGAGCGTCCCGGAGTACTGACGCTTGACACCCGGCGAGTGCTTGCCGTACTTCGGAACTCCGGTGTCATCCAGCACCCAGGCCACAGGCTCGATCACCGCGCACACCCGCTCAGCGACCGCCCGGTCAAGCACCGCCGGATCCCACGGGCTGAGGTGTGTCTGAGTCAAAGCCACAGATCGGGGAGCGAATTACGCCTCATCGGCGGGGCTCCGGCGGTTGGCTTTGGCTTTCTGTAGTTGATGGTATGCGATGCGGGCCCAGCGGGCGTGTCGGAGCCCGCGGCGACGGGCGGCGCGGATGCGTGGGCCGCGGCCGTTGTGCTCGTCGGCGGGGGTGACGTAGCCGATCGCGGCGTGCAGCCTGAGCGTGTTGTAGTCGTTGCGGACGACCGCTAGCTCGGCCCGGAGGACCTCGGGGTCGCAGATGCGGTCCAGGTGCGGCCAGTCGGCTTTCACATGCGAGAACAGGCTTTCGATCCAGGCCTGATCGGTGGGCGTTCCGGGCCGGCCGAAGTGTTGCGCGATCGCGCACATCGCCATGAACGCGCGGGTGTCGGTCGAGGTCATCTGCGGTCCGTTGTCGCTGACGGCGAGCAGGATCGGTGGCAGAGATTCAACGTCGGCATCGAGGGAGAGGGGATCGGGCGCCGGGGCGTCCTGGCGGGCCTCGACGAGCTCGATCAGCCCTTCGCTCTCCAGCGCGTCGAGGAACACGACCTGCACCTGGGTGGAGGTCTCCTCGATCGAGACGAGCTCGCAGATCCACTTGCGCGTGACCAAGTCCATGACGGCGAACACGGCGTGCTTCGGGCAGCCGTGAAAGTGCGTGACGTCGTAGATCCAGATCGAGTTGCGCTGGTAGTCCGCCCACTCCGGAAACGGCCGCCGCTCCGACCGGATCACCCGCCGCGGGCGTTTCAGAACCAGGCCGTGTGCAGCGAGAACACGCCGAACGGTGGCTGGTGAGACCCACACCCGGCCGATATAGCTGCCGCGGTGCGCGAGCTTTCGGTGCGAGCGATCGACATCGCCCCATGCCTCGAACAGCTCGAGAATCGCGGTCACCTCTTCGGGTCTGAGACCGTGCACCGCGCTGCCCGGCTTCAGATCGCCCAGGCAGCCGGCGTCGCGCCGGCGGCGCCAACGCCACGCGCGGCCCTCATCCAACTCCAGATAGCCGCACGCACGGCGATGCTCCCAGCCGCCGGCGACGGCCTCATCGATCAAGCAGAGCAGCTCGTTGCTTGGTGGCCGCGTCCACACGGCGAGGGACCCGGCCACTCAGCCCCAGCGCTCTTTTCCCTCCGCCAGCATCAACCGCACGCCCATCTCCTTCAGCGCCTCCGAGAGCCTCGCGATCTCCGCCTTGGCCTCGGCGAGCTCGGGGTCCGGACCGCCCTGGCGGACCCCCGGCCGCGACGAGGAGAGCGCGTCGAGTGCGCCCTGCTTGGCGACCTCACGCACCCGCATAATCGTCGAGCGATCCACCCCGGCCCGATCAGCCGCCTCGCGCGTGCTGTACTCGCCGCGCAGCAACCCGACCCAGATCTCATACTTCTGCGAAGGCGAGAGAAACCGCTTGCGTCGACGGCCGCCTCCATCGCTGCCTGATAAACGTCCCGGCTCGGTCATCAAAGACCCCTTCCGCGTGGTGCCGGAAGCCTCGCAGATGCTGCGTAATCAAAACCCGGATCTGTGTCATTAACTCAGACGCAAACCAGGGCTATCGGCCAGAAAATGCTGCAGCGCCTCGTACTCAACGCTCGTGCCGCCCATCCGCGTGACCAGCGGCTCCAACGACTTCCGCGCCCCGTCCATCATCAACGCACGCGCGTAGTACTGCGCCGCCCACCGCTGCTCGGAGCGGACAAGACCCGACGCGACCTCAGCGAAGTACTCTGCCAGCCGATCGACCACCGCCGGCGCGACCCCAACCGTCTCCTCCAACATCCCAACGTCCATCACGCTCGCGGCGGCCATGCCAACCAAGTTCACCGCCGGGCTACATAACCCTTCCCACCACCTGCCATAGCACTACTAAGCCCCCCGATCAGTAGTAGCCGCTCACTAGGATGCTGTGCAGTCTCCCGGCGCGCCCTAACGCTGACACGGCCGATTTGAACTAGGCCCCAAGCACTCGATCGCGCTAGAGCGCCCAGATGACTAGCGGTAACGCCACCCCGCCTCGCCAACGCTCTCGACACAGACCACCGCCGCATACAAGCACCCCCACCAGCCAACGCCGTTTGTAGCCCGCCAGCCCAGCAACCAGAGCGTAGCTCAAGACTACTCCGCTTCGCCCCGGGGGACGCACCCTAGTTAATCTTGCTACCTACCGGCCGACCAGACGCCCGCCTGGGCCGGTCAAGATCAGAAGCCTCGGCCTCCGGGTGATGATGGCCCGTTACGTCCCACCGAACGCCGACAGGATCGCCTGTGATGTCTCGCGCAGGTGCGCCTTTGGGATCACGTGCACGAGCGATCTGACCGCATTCCGAGCAGTTGTAGCGCTCCCGTCCGCGTTGCTCCAGTTGTAGAGCCGCGCTTGGTCGGCCGTTCTCCAACATCGAGTGTGACCTGGGTTGACCGGGACTGCTCGTTTGCATTCTCAGCGGAACTACTTATCGTGTTTGCGCCCCGACGTACGGGGCCTGTAGACCGGGCACTCGGCCAGTTCCGCCGGGCTATCGCTTTCGGCCTGCGCACCAAATCGCGTCAGCTATCGCCTTGGCGACACCGCTCTTGCCGTTCGAAGCGCAGCGATCGCGCGTTCGATGCGGGCTGCGAGACAGCCAAAGCGGTACGTTTACGCGGCGGCGCACTACATCGCTTACGCAACGGAAAGCGGCACCAGTCTTCCGCAGAAGACGAAGGAGCAGGTGATTTCGATGTTGACCTTGGGCCTATGGGGGGTTCCGACGTCGGCCCAGCTCAGATCGAAGCTGCTCCCCGGCGACGGGCTGATCGTCGCCGTCGGATCCCCGCACCGCGAGTTTGTTGGCGATGCCGTACTCGGGTCTCGGTATCGCGCTTTCTCGACGGAGGAGATCGCCGCTCTGCCAGAAGGGCTTGAGTTTGATCACGGGCTAACCCTTAGCCGGGCACGTGTCTGGTCGAGAGCTGTCCCGATCGAGGCAGTCTGGTCGCGTGTCATGGCGGCCGCCACCAACCTGATGCCCTATTCCTAGGAGCGATCACGACGGTGCGCAGCCCGGACGCAGCGATCATCGTTGCCGAGGGAGTCGACGGCGGCGACCAGGCATGCGTTCAAACGAATGCCGCCGCCGCTGAGGACTCGAAGCTCATCGCGACGATGAATGCTCGACGTGCCCAGCAGGGAAAGCCTCCGCTGACTGCAGCGCAGGAGGCGCGAGTGCAAGAAAGCCGTCGCTCGTAGCGAGTTGGCTCGACGTTACGATCGCATTCGCCGCACCGGCCGCAGCTTGGCAGCGAGCGCTTTGTCGCCTTATGTGACGTTGTGATGGCCAGATCCGGCCCGGCTGTCGTGGCGGCGGACGATCGCTTCCGGCCGGACGCCCGCGCCGAGTTGGCTCGCCGGAGGGGGCGCGACAGCTGCGCCGTGACTGCGACTGCGCCGGGCTGGGCTTCTCCGCTGCCAGCACGACCTCGTCGGCCGAGGCGACCGTCAGTCCCCCAACGGCAGGCATCTCAGGCCGCGTCGCAGACGGCCATCGCTGACTGCACCAAGTTCGACCTCGATGCCGGCCTGAACTCGACTTTGGTCGGTCGAATGATCGGCTGGCATAAGGGTCCTGGTTTTATCGGGACGACTGAGTCCAGACGTGCAGCACTTCAGCGGTGCGTCCGGAGCAGCATGAGCGTGTCGGGACCGCCGTCAGTCAGTCCGCTTGGGACCGTCGCCGACGGGAGGCGAGCACAAGCCGTGACATCTCATTCGATTGGGCGGACGTGCCGATGACGGAACTGTGGTCGCAGGTGAAATCAGAGCGGGGCAAGCTCGGCCCGGTCGCGCCGTCCCGGTCGGGCAGACAGTCGGTGGCCCGAATCGTTTGATACAGAGGCTCGCCGCGCCGCTAGTTGGGTGGAGAGTCTTGCCGTGATCGGCCGCCGAGTTCTCGTGTTAGGCGGACTGTGCACGGGGCTGATGCTGTCAGGGTGCGGCGCATCCGTCCGGGTGTCCATCGGGCAGTGAACAGCAGCGCTTACGATGCGAGGTGGAGCGCGACCTGGCAGGCGGTCGATCGGGACGCCTCACCATACGCCGCAACCTCGTCGTCGCCCGGGGTCTGCAACATCGGCGGCACGAAGCAGGGCTGCTACGACACCGACCAGCGGGTAATCGCGGACCTACGCACAATGGCCAGCGAGCTCAGCGGACCAGTCGTACCCGCTCAATTCCGGACGGCAAACAGCCTGCTAGGGCGAGCGATCCAGATCACGATGAGCGGATTGCGTTCGCGCGACGAGGCGATCGCCCAGAACAACGACGCGCTGTTCGAGCGCTCCAGCCAGCTACTCCCACAGGGCCACGGCTTGGTCACGCGTGCCTACGCCGCGTATCCCGATTACGCCAGACCGCAGCCGGCGCCAATTCTCTAGAGCAGCTGCGTACCGCCGCTCCACGCGACCCGCTCGCCGTTCTGACATCCAGAAAGGCAGCGCGCCCCGAATGACCTCGGCCGACAGGCTGCCTGGCCTGACCAACCACGAGCCGCCGGCCAGGGTCGTGTGGTCCGTTCGTCTCGGATACCGATCGACAACCGCACGCCTTTCAAGGTGTTCGCCCCGGGCCCGAGGGCGTCGCATATCTCCAAGGTGGATCGAACACTGCCGGGCGGGTGGAGGCGTGCGTGTCCTGAAGGGCCCTGCAGGCCTCGGCGTGCTGAGAGGCTGGGTGCTGGCGGCGTTTGCGCTGCGCGCCTGTGGGTCGGGGTCGCTCGCTCACGATGACCCCTCATCGTTCCGGGTCTCGCGGCGTTCGATGATCTCCCGGATGATCTTGTCGGCCTTCGCCTACCGCCTACGGCTCGAGGACCTGAGCCGCCGCAGGTGTTAATCGCTGGCCGCCGGGAAGCGGGCTCGAACTGCACCACTCGCCTGGATGGCATGATGAGCGTTAGCTACATCGCGCTCGTCGACATCGATGAGCTCGTCCTCCAGAACGCGGTGGTAAGCGTCGAGCACGACCAGCTCGCAAGGATGCTGGTGGGCTGCGCACAGGTACGCCACCCGCCTGGCCTCCTCGAGCGTTCCGCATGTGACCCGGTCGCACTCGCCGGAAAGTGCGATCTCCCAAGTTCCGCGGCTGGTTGCGGCCACGCGCACCGTCTTAGTGCTCATAGCAATCGTTCGTGTAGTGGTTTGCGCTAACTGGTGTCCTCGGTCCTGGCTGAGCACCAGCGCGAGCGAGCTCGAGCATTTCCACGATCCTGGTGGTCGCGGCCGTGTAGGTTGCGTTCGAGCGTGAGGTCGCTCGCCAGCCGCGTGTCCGAACGCAAACAGCGGTCAGCGAAACCGCCTGCCAACAACGACGGCGCCAGAGCGCGGCGGACCGGTCGGTTGCTTGGTCTCCGGCTTTGTGATCTGCGCGGGCGGAGCCGGTCCACGCATAAAGCAAGCTCCTAGCGAAGAGGCAAACCTGGTGCGACGGACCAAGGTGTCGCGGCCAAACGTGTGACCGCACAAGCCGTTCCGCTTTCGCTGCTCGCAACCTACCGGCAGGCGTCGTTAGGTCCCGACGTATCTGTCAGGAAGGTACCACTGGGCATGCAAACCGCAATCCGTATTCCCTACGAGTCCTCGCACATTTCAGACACATGCGAACCCAATGTCGGACGCACCGAGGAGCTTAGCTATGGCGGTCCGCTTTCTGTCAAGATCACGCCGTGCGACGCCGCCACGGCACGGTCGTTGCGGTGCCTGGGGGATACCATCCACTTTTTGGTCACGCCGGGTGACGCGCTCGCTGCGAAGCGGTAGAGAAGAGTTGCCCGACTCGAGCGGGCGGTGATCATGGACCACGAGGAGTGTGCTGCGGCTCGATCGCGAAGACGGACCGGCGGGACGCAGCCTCCTGCGTCGGCTGGCGCGGGGGCGGAGCGGCGCGGACGGGATGCGCCAGAAGCGGCGTTGCGCGAGACTGAGGCACGGCTTCACGCGGCGCTTGAGGCGATGCCCGACGGCTACGCGATGATGAGCGCGGTCCGTGACGACGAGGGACAGATCATCGACTTTTGCTATGACTTCGCCAACGCGGCGCTGTGCAGCATGATGGGGTTGCGCGACGGCGAATTGACGGGTAAGCGCCTGCTCGAGCTGTTTCCCGATCACCGCCGGTCGGGCCTGTTCGATGCGTACTGCCGACTCGTGGGGACGGGCGAGCGGCTGACCCGCGAGGACGTCGTCTACCACGGATCGGTCGATGGTCGCGAGATCGAGCTGGTGCTCGACTTGCGGGCCGTGAGGCTCGGGGACGGCTACGCGGTGACCGGGCGCGATATCACCGAGCGCAAGCGTCACGAGGCTGAGCGCGAGCGGCTCCAGGCGCGTTTGATGCGCCTCTACGCGCTCGTGATCGATGCGAACGGTGGGATCGTTGGGGCAGCTACAGCCGATGAGTTGTTTGAGCGGATCTGCAGGGTGTCGGTCGAGACGGCCGGCTTCGCGCTGGCCGTGATCGGGCTGCTTGATCGGGAGAGCGGTCTGGTGATGCCGGTCGCCGCCAGCGGCGCGAAGTCGTATCTCGGCGGGCTACGGATCACCGTCGCGCCCGATGACGAGAGCGCGCGTGGGCCGACCGGAACGGCATTGCGCGAAGCTCGAGTCGTGATCTGTAACGACGTCGCTAGCGACCCGCTGATGAAGCCGTGGCGCGAGCGCGCGCTCGCGCACGGATTCGCGGCGTCAGGAGCATTCCCGCTGCTCGACGACGGAGCGGCGATTGGCGTTTTCTCGGTGTATGCCACGGAGGTGGGCTGGTTCACCAAGCAGGAGAGCGGGCTGCTCGAGCAGTTGGCGCTCGACATGTCATTCGCGCTGCGCGCCAAGCAGCAGGAGCTGGAGCTGCGTTCCGCCGAGCGGTTCCTGAAGGCTCTGACCGACAGCATGGTGGAAGGAATGTTCGCGCTCGATGAGCAAGGGTGCGTGACGTACATGAACCGTGCCGCTGAGCAGATGCTCGGTTGGAGCGCGGACGAGCTTCGCGGTCGCTCGATGCACGACGCCACGCACTACCAGCACGAGGACGGCTCCCCCTATCCAGTCGAGGACTGCCCGTTGCTGCAGGTGCGAACTGCGGGAGCGTCGATCTTCATCGACGACGACGTGTTCACGCGCAGGAACGGTGAGCTAGCGCCGGTCGCCTACAGCGCGTCGCCGATCGTCGATGGGAGCACCCAGGGCTCGGTGGTCGTCTTCTACGACATCAGTGATCGCAAGCTGGAGGAGCGCCGCCGCCAAGACGAGGTCGAGGCGCTCAGCTGGGTGGGACGGATCCGTGACGCGCTCGACGACGATCGCCTGATCCTCTACGCCCAGCCGATCATCGACATTCGCACCAGCGAGGTCGTCAGTCACGAGCTGCTGCTTCGCATCGTTGACCCGCACGGGGCGATCATCGCACCCGACAAGTTCCTCCCTGCCGCTGAGCGCTTCGGCATGATCGGCGAGATCGACTTGTGGGTCGTCCGCCAGGCCGCGACCCTCGCAGCGACGGGTCGGGCGATCAGCTTCAATCTTTCCGGCGATTCGCTCGGCCGCACGGAGCTGATCGGGAAGATCGCCGCGATCCTTGCCGCATCAGGCGCCGACCCCGGTCGCCTCATTTGCGAGATCACCGAAACCGCCCTCGCCAGCGAGCCCGCCGTCGCCGAGGCATCCGTCCGCCGGCTCGCCGACAGCGGCTGCGCGATCGCGCTTGATGACTTCGGCACCGGCTACGGCGGCTTTAGCTACATCAAGCGCCTGCCGGTGCAGCACGTCAAGATCGACGTCGAGTTCGTCCACGACCTCTGCGACAACCCTCAGAACCAGCACGTCGTCAAGGCGATCGTCAACCTCGCGCAAGCGTTCGAGAAGAAGACCACCGCCGAAGGCGTCGAGGAGGAAAGGACCCTCGAGCTGCTCTCCGAATACGGCGTCGACTACGCCCAGGGCTACGCGATCGGACGCCCCGCACCAGTTCAGGACGTCTTCACCGACAACGGCCAGACCATCGACACCACAGGCTGAGGCCCACGCGCCGAGGTGGAGCCTGCAGGGCGTCCACAACATCGGGTCACCCAAAGGCAAGCACGAACGGTGTCGGCTGCCTGCCCTCCCCGCGTGCCGCCGCTCTCCCCACTGCGGCGGGCTGAACCATGTCTGAGCTGGAGTCCACCGCAGCGTGTTGGGGTGGGTGCGAGCGAAGACTAGATCGGCGCTGAGCGCCCCGTCTGTCCAACCGCTGCTTCCGAAGCGCCTTCCCCCAGATTCGCTAAGGAGGGCGGACTTCCCCAAGGGCAAAGCCCCATCCCCGCCCCGCCCGCGAATCGTCTAACTGCACGATCGTCGCACCCTCAGAAACGCACGTCAACCGTTGGGCGCCGATCGGCGGAACACTCGCCGCCCCCGGCGACACTCCGGAGCTGATCGTGCGCGGAGCCGACCGCCTTTTGTACAGCAGCAAGGACGCCGGGCGAGATCGCGTCACGCTCGACGCCGACGCCTAACGACGAGCCGGAATCGCGCCTTGGCCGCGATGCAGACAGTGTGCATCGGGGTGATCCGGACCCAGCGATCTGGGTGTCGGCACCGAGCCGGAGGCGTATGCGGAGAAGTACGGAACCGGGTGCGCGGAAGGATGCGGATCAACCCTCGGCAGGTTGCGGTCGATATTGACCAGATGCCGGAATCGGGCTAACCGCTCGCCCGATCGAGTCCGGCACATCAACGGTTTCCCTGGGATGTGGTCGCGATGGCGGAGATCGGCACGACAGACACGGGAAGTGTGCGGCGCACGCCCACGCCTGAGGCGCTTGAGTTGTGGCGCTCATACGCGGCCGCCGGCGATTCTCGAGTGCGTGATCAGCTGGTGCTGAGGTTCGCGCCGATGGTCCAGTACATCGTGTGCCGAAAGATCAGCGATGTGCTGGCGCACAACGAACTCGAACACGTGATTGAGCAGGGGCTCGGGGCTCTGATCCACTCACTCGACCGCTACGACCCGCACAGAGGTGTGGCGCTTGAGGAATTTCGTCTGGATGTGCGTCCTAGAGGCGGTGGTCGATGAGCTACGCAGCAACCACCCCACCGCGAGATCGACGCGGAGATCAGACCCCGACTCCGAGCCGTAGCAGACCGAGGCGATTCGCGCTGGACAGCACGCGGCGCTGCGGACGATCGGGTTGTCGCGACGTTGCACGCGCGCGCTGGCAACAGAGCAGGAGCGGCAGGTGCAGACCGGCAGAGATGTCCTCCTCACGGGGGAGAGGCCGGGTCGACCTCGCCGCGGACTACTGATTCGACGCGACGGCTCGCAACAGCTCTTGCGAGCCCGGCCTGGGAATCCGCGCCGGCGCATCGAGCCTCCGATAGTCGCCGGATCGGCCATCGTGGCTATGGCGCGGCGCGGACGCAGTTGCGGCCACTGGCTTTGGCTTCATAGAGCGCGACGTCGGCCAGCTCAACGAGCTGGTCAGGCGCGGCGCCGGTTCCGCACGCCCAGCCGACGCTGACCGTCACGGCCACTAGGGCCTCGCCGAGTTCCACTGCCTGGATGGCGCTGGCGTCGCGGAGCGCCGCGGCAGCGGCGACGTCCGGTCCTGCGTCTGGCAGCACGGCGATGAACTCCTTGCCGCCCCAGCGGCCGACGACGTCGACCGTGCGGGCGTGATCGCTCAGCCGGCCAGCGATCGCGCACAGCACTTGATCTCCGGCGGCGTGGCCGTGGCGGTCGTTGACGGATTTGAAGTGATCGACATCGACGATCGCGACCGCAAGCGGACGGCCGGACTCCCGCGCTGCGGCAGCTGCCGCGGACAGCGCCGAAGCGCTCGCGCGCCGGTTCGGCAGGCCAGTCAGCGCATCGATCTCAGCCGCCTGCGCGAGCACTCGGTTGCGCTTGATCAGCCGGTCGAGGTCGGCGTGTTCACGCAGCACACGACGCACTCTTGCGAGCAATTCGGCCCGGCGGACTTGGCTTTGCGAGGAAGTCAGTCGGGCCCGCGTCCAACACGGCTGACACTGTCGCTTCGCGTTCATCGTCAGTCAGAACGACGACCGGAGTGGTGCGAATCTTGCGGTCTGCATGCAACCGCATGAGGACCTCTGCTCCGCTCAGTCGCGGCAGCCCGAGATCGAGGATCAACAGGTCGGGATGCATGATTCGACACAGGTCCGGCGCTACGCGTCCGTCTTGGGCTTCGTGCACGTCGAGCCCTTCGGCGCGCAACATGTCGACGACATAGGCGCGTTGTGACCGGGAATCCTCGGCCACGAGCACGCGCGCGCGTGGCGGCTCCATAGGATCGGGATCGACCTCGCCGCCCCCGACTTGAGATCCCCATTGCCGTCAGCCCAAAGAGGGAAGCCCGCACGACGCACGTCTCGGGGCTAGCCGTCTCTGAGTCATACATCCCCGAGGTCGTCTCATCGACGAGCGCGACGCCGGAGAGTTCGCCAGAGGAGCGCGGGAGGCGGCGCTTGCCGCTCGTTGCGGTCGGGAGGAGGGTCTGGTCTGGCGTGGGGATGTTGGTTTGCTGTCGCCGGAGCTGGTCTGGTTCGCGCGGATGGGATTCTCGGGGCGAGTGCGTAGATCGTACGGTTCCTTGCTGCGGGCTTTTGCGGATCAGTGATCTGTCCAGATGCCGAAATATTTCTCAAGTTGCCTGCGACCGGCACGGCAGCGAGACCGCGGGACACGAGGGAGCCTCATCCCAGATGCGCCTCAGGCGCGACGCCACGTCAGTGCTGTTGAGCACCCGCACGATCCTCACGATCGCGGTGGGGCTGCTCGGCGGGGTCGCGCTGCTCGGCTGGGTGTTGAACGTCGATCTGCTCAAGCGGGCCGCGGTGAGCGGCGTTCCGATGAAGGCGAACACGGCATCGTGCTTGCTGCTGCTGACCGGTGCGTTGGTTGGCTATCGCCAGCGGGTGGGTGGGGGCTGGCGCAGGCTCGGCGCGGGTTGCGCGGCGCTCGCGGCGGTGATCGCACTGGCGACGCTGTGCGAGTACGTCTTCGGCTGGCGTCTGGGCGTCGATCAGTTCCTGTTTAGCGACCACGCGATCGGCAGGGCCCCCTATCCGGGTCGCCCGGCGTTCAACGCCGCGTTGGGGGTCGCGCTTCTTGCGGGAGCGATCGTGCTGTTGGACGTGCGGCTGGGGCGATGGTGGCCGAGTCATGCGCTGGCCGGGGCCGCGGGCGCGCTGGGGCTGCTGGCGCTGGCCGGGACGGCGACGGGCGCGACGTCGCTCGGTGACCTCGCGACCGGTCAGGCGATCGCGACCACAACCGCACTCGGCCTGGTGATGCTGGCAGCGGCCACGTTGCTGGCCCGGCTTGATCACGGCGCCGTGGCGCTGTTCAGCAGCCCGAGCGCCGGCGGCGTGCTGCTGCGCTGGCTGTTACCGGTCGCCGTGGCCGCTCCGTTAGTACTTGCCGGCCTCGCGCTGGCGGGCAAGGACGCCGGGCTCTTCGGAGTGCGCGTCGGAGCGTGGCTTGATGCGAGCGCCATGATCGCGATCCTCGCGAGCTTGGCGTGGGCGATGGCGGTCGTGATCGAGCGCCGCAGCGCGGAGCGGGGCTTGGCGCACCACGCGTTCCTCGCAATGTCGCAGACGTCGACTGACGCGCTCGTGACCGTTGACGGACAGGGCACCATCCGATATGTCAACCGTGGCGGCGCAGCGATGTTCGGCTACCGGCCGGCCGAACTCGTCGGCGAGCCACTCGGTGTCCTGTTCCCTGAGCCAGCGCGTGCCGAGCAGGTCCGGCGCTTCGATCCTGGGACTCTGACAACGACCGTGACGTCTGAGGATCCGGTGGAGGAGCTGCGGATCGTGCGCCAGGACGGGCGGGAGTTGCGGGTGGAGGTCTCGCGGGCGGTTTCGGAGACGGATGGTGTGCGGTCGGTGACGGGCGTTTTCCGTGACGTCTCGGCGCGCAGGCGCACCGAGGATCGGTTCCGAGGACTGCTTGAGTCGGCGCCGGACGCGATCGTGATCGTTGACCGCAGTGGCGAGATCGTCCTCGCGAACGCCCGCGCGGAAGCGATCTTCGGGTACACGCGTGAGGAGCTCATTGGGCGCCCTGTGGAGATGCTCCTGCCGGAGCAGAAACGACGGGCGCACGCCGCTCTACGCGAGGGCTACGCTGATCAGCCGCGGCCGCGACACGGCAACCGGCCCGGCGACTTCAAAGCGCGGCGCAAGGATGGCAGTCTGTTCTCGGCTGAGATCACGTTGAACCCGATCGAGACCGACGAGGGGCTGCTCGTCTCAAGCGCGATCCGCGACGTCACCGATCGCAAGCGCGCCGAACAGGCCACTGCCCGGTTGGCCGCGATCGTGAACTCGACCTCGAGCGCGGTCATCAGCGTCGGACGCGACGCGGTGATCGAGAGCTTGGAACGCAGGCGCTCAGCGGCTGTATGGTCACTCACCCGAGCAGGCGATCGGCCAGCCGATCACGATCGTCGACCCGCCCCAGCGCTCAAGCAGCCGCGCGCACGTCGACGCCGCGCTCGCCGGCGAGACGATCCGCTTCGACAGCGAGGACGTCCGCCGCGACGGCAGTCGCGTCGAGACGTCCGTGACAATCTCCCCGATCCGCGACGGCGCCGGAACGATCACCGGCGCCTCATGCCTGGCGCAGGACGTCAGCGAGCGACGCCGAGCCGAGCGAGCCGCCGCGAGGCTCGCAGCGATCGTCGAGTCCTCCGAGGACGCGATCATCGGCAAGACGCTCGAGGGGACGATCACCAGCTGGAACCGCGGCGCCGAGCTGATCTACGGCTACAGCGCCGCAGAGGCGATCGGCAACCACGCCTCGATCCTCGCGACCGCTGACGCACAAGCACGACGCCGCCCGCCTCCTGGAGGCGGTCGCCGCCGGCGAACCCGTCGCGCATCTGCAGACGATCCGGCAGCGCAAGGACGGGGAACTGATCGATGTCTCCCTCACCGTCTCGCCGATCAAGGACACGGCCGGCGAGGTGATCGGGGCGTCGAGCGTCGCGCGCGACGTCTCCGAGCAACGCCGCGCAGAACACGCGCTCACGGACGCCGAAGAGCGCTTCCGCCGCGCGTTTGACCAGGCCCCGATCGGGATGGCGATCATCTCGGAGGATGGCCGGCTCGAACAAGCGAACACGGCGCTCGCAGCGATCTGCGGCTACACCCGCCGCGACCTGGAGAACATGGAACTCCGCGCGCTGCTGCACCCAGCCGACATCCAAACCGGCATCGAAGCGCTCCGAGCGCTCGCCGCGCAGAACAGCGAACAGGTCGCGCTCGACCTCCGGGTCATCCCGGCGGCGGGATCCGCGGTCGACCTCTCCGTCCACGCCACGCGACTGCGCTACGGATCAGACCGCTCCGGGCGGCTGCTGTGCCAGTTCCTCGACGTCACCGACCGCAAGCGCTTTGAAGAGCGGCTGCAGTTCATGGCCGACCACGACCCGCTCACAGGCCTTCTGAACCGCCGCAAGTTCGAGACAGAGCTCGACCGCCACGTCGAGCACATCAAACGCTACGGCCCCGAAGGCGCCGTGCTCGTGCTCGACCTCGACAACTTCAAAACCGTCAACGACACGCTCGGGCACAACGCCGGCGACCAACTGATCGTCTCGACCGCCAGCGTGCTGCGCCAGCGCCTGCGCGCCTCGGACATCCTCGCCAGACTCGGCGGCGACGAGTTCGCCGTCCTGCTGCCCAAAGCCGACCGCAACGAAGCCGCCGAGGTCGCAGACGCGATCGTCACGGCGATCCGCACGAACACCACACTCCTCGGAGGAGAGCGAAAGACGGTCACCTCCTCGCTCGGGATCGCGATGTTCACCGCCGGCGGCGAGCAACCCAACGGCGAGAGCATCCTGATCGAGGCCGACCTCGCGATGTACGACGCCAAGGAGGCCGGCCGCGACCAACACACCTTCTACGAAACCTCAGATCACCAGATCAGCCGCACCAAAGCCCGGCTCACCTGGTCAAACCGCATCGACCAAGCACTCAACGAGGACCGCTTCGTCCTCGTCGCACAACCGATCCTCGACCTACACACCGAACAGATCCGCCAACACGAACTACTGATCCGCATGCTCGACGAGCACGACGACCTGATCCCACCCGCCGCGTTCCTCTACATCGCCGAACGGTTCGGATCGATCGCCAAAATCGACCAATGGGTCGCAACCCGCGCGATCGAGCTGATCGAACAGCACCCCGACCTTCATCTAGAAATCAACATCTCCGGCAAATCGCTCGGCGACCCCAGCCTCCTTCACGCAATCGACGACCGCCTCAGAAACAGCCACTGCGACCCCACACACCTCATCTTCGAAGTCACCGAAACAGCCGCCGTCGCCAACGTCACCCACGCCCAATCCTTCGCGCAACACCTCCGCGACCAGGGCTGCCGCTTCGCACTCGACGACTTCGGCGCCGGCTTCGGATCCTTCTACTACCTCAAACACCTCCCCTTCGACTACGTCAAGATCGACGGCGAATTCGTCAAACACGCCACCAGCGGACAGATCGACCAACTCGTGATCGAAGCGGTCGTCCGCATCGCCCGCGGCCTCGGCAAAGAAACCATCGCCGAATTCGTGGCCAATGAACAAACCAAACGAATGGTCAGGCAACTCGGCGTCGACTACGCTCAGGGCTACCACATCGGCAAACCCGTCCCGCTCACCAACATCCTCAACGCCGACCACCAACGCCAGCCATAACCCAAGCGCTCGCGCAAGCAGGTGAGCGGCCCCGCAGACGCTGGTGATCGCATCACCGATTTTGCCGCGCTGTGTTCGAGCGCGATCAGCGCGGCGCTGAAAGACTCGACGAATCCCGGGAGCCCTGCTTCGAGGTTGGCGACAAGCACGTCAGCGGCGCTGGGCTCGGATCGCTAGCGCGACGACAAGCCAGACTAGTGTCCTGAACCGTTAATTCGTTGTAGAAGTCGTTTTTGTGGACTCAAGGATCTGCTCGGCGGTGTTGGTCCAGATGAACGGCTTGGGATTCTCGTTCCACGCCACGACCCAGCTGCGGAGGTCGCGCTCGAGCGCGTGCACGCTGCGGTGATCGGAGCGTTGCAGCAGATCCTGGGTGAGGTACGCGAACCAGCGCTCGACCTGGTTGATCCAACTGGAGTACGTCGGCGTGTAGTGCATGTGAAAGCGTGGGTGACGCTCAAGCCAGCTCTTGATCGCCGGAGTCTTGTGCGTGCCGTAGTTGTCACACACCAGATGCACATCGAGATGCTCGGGAACCTCGGCGTCAATCTTGGCCAGGAACTTCTTGAACTCGATCGTGCGATGCCGGCGATGCACGCTTGAGATCACGGTCCCGTCAGCAGCGTTGAACGCCGCGAACAGGCTCGTGGTCCCGTGCCTGACGTAGTCGTGGGTGCGCTTCTCGGGCATGCCGGGCATCATCGGGAACGCCGGCTGGGAGCGCGCCAACGCCTGCACCTGGCTTTTCTCATCTACGCAGTAGACGACCGCCATCTCGGGCGGGTTCAGGTACAGGCCGACGATGTCGTACACCTTCTCCACGAACAGCGGATCGTTGGACAGCTTGTAGGTATCCGCGAGGTGAGGCTTGAGGTCGAACGCGCCCCAGATCCTCCCGACCGTCGAGCGCGACAACCCCGAGCGCTCCGCCATCTTGGACCGCGACCAGTGCGTCGCGTCCTTCGGCGTGGACTCCAACGTGTCCACCACCACCTTCTCCACCTGCTCAACCGTGATCGTCCGCGGCCGACCCGGCCTGGGCTCATCCACGAGCCCGTCCAAACGCAACTCGCAGAACCGCCGCCGCCACTTCCCCACCGTCGGCGCCGACACCCCACACGCCGCCGCGACCTCCGTGTTCGACCGCCCCTCAGCGCACCGCAAAACGATTCGTGAACGCAAGGCCAACGCCTGCGATGACTTCCGCCGGCGCTCCCATCTCACAAGCTGCTCACGCTCGGTGCCAGTCAACTCCAACACCTGCTTGGGCCGTCCAGTTCGTGCCATGCCACAGCGTACCACACTTATATAACGAACTTAAGGGCCAGGACACTAGGTCCACGTCGGACGCGTGAGCGGCCGCAGCCCAGCGACCGTGACGCCTTGGGATTCGTCGCGCAGGCGCTGGGCTTGCGGGAGGTGTTGGAGCTTCTTCAGTGACTGGTTCTCGATCTGCCGGATCCGCTCGCGGGTGACCTGGAACGCACGACCAACCTCATCGAGCGTCCGCGGATGCTCGCCCCCCAGCCCGTAGCGCAGCTCAAGGACGCGACGCTCGCGGTAGCTGAGGGTCTCTAGCGCTTCGCCCAGCGCTTCCTTGGTCAGGACGTCAACGGCCCGCTCGTAGGGAGACTCGGAATGCTCGTCAGCGATGAACTGACCAAACTCCGACTCGTCATCGTCACCGACCGGCTTCTCTAGCGAGATCGGCGCGCGCGCAGTGTGCTTGAGCGAGCTGACCTCCTCGGAATCGATGCCTGTGACCTCGGAGATCTCCTCCGCTGTCGGTTCACGCCCGAGCTCGGTCGTCAGCCTGCGCTCCGCGCGAGCGATCTTGTTGAGCTTCTCGACCACATGGACCGGGATCCGGATCGTCCGCGCCTTGTCGGCGAGTGCACGGGCAGTCGCCTGCCGGATCCACCAGGTGGCATAGGTGGAGAACTTGAATCCCTTGCGGTAATCGAACTTCTCCGCCGCGCGCACAAGCCCGAGCGTCCCCTCCTGGATCAAAGCAGGAACGGCAGGCCCTGGTTGCGGTGGTTCTTCGCGATCGAGACCACCAACCGAAGGTTCGATTCGACCATCTTCTGCTTGGCGTGCAAGTCACCACGCTCGATCCGCTTCGCGAGGCCGACCTCCTCCTGCGCGGTCAGCAAGCGCACCTTGCCGATGTCCTTCAGAAACAGCTGAAGCGAATCGGTCGTCATCTCCGGCCTGAGCTCAACCGCCATCGTCGATCTGCGGCCGCCGCGCTTCTCAGGCGCACGCTCGAGCTTCAGGCTGACCGCCATCGCCGGATCGAGCTCCTCGACCACCTCGATCTCACTACGATCCAAGAGGCCGAGCAACTCCTCGACTTCCGCTTCCTCGAGCCCGAGATCGGCACTGGCAAGCGCGACCTCCGCGTGGGTGAGCACACCAACCCGCAGCGCCCGAGCGATCAGACCCTTGACCTCGTCAAGCTCCTGAAGATCCGCTTCCGACATCCTGTCGCTCCCCTAGAGATCCATCCACGCGCACAGCGCGCACACGGCCGCATGGTGTACCGACCTCGGAATGAGTCGACGACGCCGTCACGTTAGGCGCCACCGTCGTCTCCTCGCACCCGCAACGCCCGTCGCTAGCCATCCGCGCGTACATCAAACGTCAAGGCCGCACAACGAACGTCCCAAGCACTGTACTCGCAACGCATCCCGGAAGCCACAACTCCGGTAGCGGCGGGGTATCCGAGGTTAGCAGTGCTGGCGCTCGAATCCTTGGTGCCGCCAAGCGCACTCGAGGAAGCCCCGGCTGCAAAGCTCGTCGGCGAAACGAGCTCAACACGCCCACCTGCCAGATGGCCACAATTGCGCTCGATTTTGAGGTCTTTCATCGCTGGTAGAGCTGCGCGTGCCCGGGGGGTATGCGGCGGGCACGATCCGCGTTACGCGAGCTGACTGTTCGCCGGCACGGCTGCGATTCGATGACGTCCGCGGCGTCCGGCAGCGAGCTTCTCACTCGGCTTGTCGCACGGGATATCGGTTGCACACCAGACGCTGGGTTGGTCGGCTCAGGCGAGGATTTGCGCGGGGTCCCGCGTGCCCGCGGGACACTGTGGCGCCTGCTGGTGAGAGCGGGTTTACTCGACGGCTGTTCGGGTGCTGCTACGCGACGCGGGTGTCCCTGATCGAGCGCGGTGGGAGCGGTTGCGGCCGGCCGAGGTGGTAGCCCTGCTCGAGCGCGACTTGAAGTGCCTGTTCTCGCAGTCGACGAACCCGAACCCGGCCGGCGCGTCGATTGGAGCGTCTCAAGCAGCGCGAGTGACTCTCCCGTCCAGCGCCGCGCCGCGTGCAGAGTCTGCTCGAGCTCGCGATGATCCTCCCGATCGATCAGCGTGCCGATCCAGCTGACGATCTCGCCATCGCTGCTGCTGACCGGAAGGGCCTCGCAGGCGTGGACGCGATACACGCCATCGCGACGGAGCAGGCGGTGCTCGATCGCGAGCGGAACCTCAGCCGCAATCGCATCGCGCCATGCCCGCGCCGTCCGATCAGCGTCCTCGGGATGCAGCAGCTCAAGCCATTTCCATCCGCCGTTTGCCTCGGCCTCTGGCGCCGGGCCCAAGCTCGCGTGCTGGTTGAAGTACTCGCTCCAACCATGCGGGGCGGCGATCCACACGACCTGTGGAACTGACGCAGCGATCAGCTCAAACTCAGCGTCGAGGGACCCAGACGCACGTTGGTGATCGAACGACTCCATCAGCTGCCACGCAAGCTTCGACGATCCACCCAGAACGGTAATACGAGGCCGGCATCGGCACTGACACCGTGGCGGACGACTCCGTGCTGGTCAAACCGCGCGCGGTTGAGCTCCACCTCCAGCCGATGCGTGCTCTGTGTGCGCAGCGCCGCGCTGGCGCGAAGTTCACCGAGCCGGTCCCGAGGGCTATGCATCGGATGCCGATCCGGGTGTGGCTGGTTGATCGTCTGGCGGGGTGTCTCGGAGCTCGAGCACGAACGACTCGATCGCGACGTCGGGATTCACGTGGTTAGAGCTCATGAACGCGGCAACCTTCCTGCCGCTCAAGCGCTCCACAATCGCGGTCAGCTCAACGCGCATCGACTCCTGATAGGTCCGGCGGATCGCGAGCACCGCCTCTTCCTTGCCATCCCTGACGAGGCTGAGCTCCCCCTTCGTCAAATTGTCGTGCAACACACAGACGATCAGGTTCTCCTCCACGTAGCAGCGCGAGCGCGGCGCCCCGCGGCCGGTGAACTCCGACATCAACGAGACGATCGCGTTCGACAGCGCAGCAGCAAGCGATCCCTGCGAGCCGGTCATCGAAGCCCCCGGTCGCGACGGGCAGCGACGGTCGGTGCGCGGGCACCGGATGTGGCCTGGTCGCGTCTGGCGAGCTCGCCGGTCAATCTCGCCAGCAAACGCAGCTTGGCGCTGCCGTCACGCGCCAGCTTGGGCGTGCCTGCGGCAGCCGTCCGTGAGGATCGCCCGATCTGCGCCCTGACGGCCGAGTTGAGCTTGACTCCGCTGCGAGATCCGCGCATCCGTGACCTCTCCCTGGCCCCTGACAGGAGCCGATCAGATGCACGGGCCAGGATGTGGCGGCCAATGTATGACCGCGAACCGTTCCCGTTCGCTAAGGCGCAGCCCAAGGCACAATCACCGACCGCGCGACACGGACCGCTGTCCGACCGATCCTACCGCGCCGCAACCAGTTAGCAAGGCCGAACCCGCAACACTGGGCGTGGACTGCACGAGCGATCGACGCCGAACCGCAACGATCGACCGGGGCTGCGCAACCGCGCGCTCCCCGAGAAGACCAGCAAGCGCGCCCCCGAGCTGACCCACGGGCGGAGCCATCGCAAGGATCGAACCCCTAGCTCGCCGCCGGCGAAGCCCTCGATCCAGACGCCCCCTGCCCGAGCCGCGGCTGTGCGTCCCGATGGGTCTCGTCCACGACCGGCTCGCGGAGATCAGGTATTCCGATGACTACGAGAGCCATAGCCGCGCAGGCTGGGATCGGTATCGGTGGTCAGGCGAGGTCATCCAGGAGGCCGAGGCGCGGGCGCTCGATTAGACGGGCGCTGGTTATGTACCTGTTGCTTCGTTTCAGTTACGTCTCGCCCCGTCATCGAGCGCCCGCGCCTCGGCCTCCTGGATGACCTCGCCTGACCACCGATACCGATCCCAGCCTGCGCGGCTATGGCTCTCGTAGTCATCGGAATACCTGATCTCCGCGAGCCGGTCGTGGACGAGACCATCGGGACGCACAGCCGCGGCTCGGGCAGGGGGCGTCTGGATCGAGGGCTTCGCCGGCGGCGAGCTAGGGGTTCGATCCTTGCGATGGCTCCGCCCGTGGGTCAGCTCGGGGGCGCGCTTGCTGGTCTTCTCGGGGAGCGCGCGGTTGCGCAGCCCCGCGTCGATCGTTGCGGTTCGGCGTCGATCGCTCGTGCAGTCCACGCCCAGTGTTGCGGGTTCGGCCTTGCTAACTGGTTGCGGCGCGGTAGGATCGGTCGGACAGCGGTCCGTGTCGCGCGGTCGGTGATTGTGCCTTGGGCTGCGCCTTAGCGAACGGGAACGGTTCGCGGTCATACATTGGCCGCCACATCCTGGCCCGTGCATCTGATCGGCTCCTGTCAGGGGCCAGGGAGAGGTCACGGATGCGCGGATCTCGCAGCGGAGTCAAGCTCAACTCGGCCGTCAGGGCGCAGATCGGGCGATCCTCACGGACGGCTGCCGCAGGCACGCCCAAGCTGGCGCGTGACGGCAGCGCCAAGCTGCGTTTGCTGGCGAGATTGACCGGCGAGCTCGCCAGACGCGACCAGGCCACATCCGGTGCCCGCGCACCGACCGTCGCTGCCCGTCGCGACCGGGGGCTTCGATGACCGGCTCGCAGGGATCGCTTGCTGCTGCGCTGTCGAACGCGATCGTCTCGTTGATGTCGGAGTTCACCGGCCGCGGGGCGCCGCGCTCGCGCTGCTACGTGGAGGAGAACCTGATCGTCTGTGTGTTGCACGACAATTTGACGAAGGGGGAGCTCAGCCTCGTCAGGGATGGCAAGGAAGAGGCGGTGCTCGCGATCCGCCGGACCTATCAGGAGTCGATGCGCGTTGAGCTGACCGCGATTGTGGAGCGCTTGAGCGGCAGGAAGGTTGCCGCGTTCATGAGCTCTAACCACGTGAATCCCGACGTCGCGATCGAGTCGTTCGTGCTCGAGCTCCGAGACACCCCGCCAGACGATCAACCAGCCACACCCGGATCGGCATCCGATGCATAGCCCTCGGGACCGGCTCGGTGAACTTCGCGCCAGCGCGGCGCTGCGCACACAGAGCACGCATCGGCTGGAGGTGGAGCTCAACCGCGCGCGGTTTGACCAGCACGGAGTCGTCCGCCACGGTGTCAGTGCCGATGCCGGCCTCGTATTACCGTTCTGGGTGGATCGTCGAAGCTTGCGTGGCAGCTGATGGAGTCGTTCGATCACCAACGTGCGTCTGGGTCCCTCGACGCTGAGTTTGAGCTGATCGCTGCGTCAGTTCCACAGGTCGTGTGGATCGCCGCCCCGCATGGTTGGAGCGAGTACTTCAACCAGCACGCGAGCTTGGGCCCGGCGCCAGAGGCCGAGGCAAACGGCGGATGGAAATGGCTTGAGCTGCTGCATCCCGAGGACGCTGATCGGACGGCGCGGGCATGGCGCGATGCGATTGCGGCTGAGGTTCCGCTCGCGATCGAGCACCGCCTGCTCCGTCGCGATGGCGTGTATCGCGTCCACGCCTGCGAGGCCCTTCCGGTCAGCAGCAGCGATGGCGAGATCGTCAGCTGGATCGGCACGCTGATCGATCGGGAGGATCATCGCGAGCTCGAGCAGACTCTGCACGCGGCGCGGCGCTGGACGGGAGAGTCACTCGCGCTGCTTGAGACGCTCCAATCGACGCGCCGGCCGGGTTCGGGTTCGTCGACTGCGAGAACAGGCACTTCAAGTCGCGCTCGAGCAAGGCTACCACCTCGGCCGGCCGCAACCGCTCCCACCGCGCTCGATCAGGGACACCCGCGTCGCGTAGCAGCACCCGAACAGCCGTCGAGTAAACCCGCTCTCACCAGCAGGCGCCACAGTGTCCCGCGGGCACGCGGGACCCCGCGCAAATCCTCGCCTGAGCCGACCAACCCAGCGTCTGGTGTGCAACCGATATCCCGTGCGACAAGCCGAGTGAGAAGCTCGCTGCCGGACGCCGCGGACGTCATCGAATCGCAGCCGTGCCGGCGAACAGTCAGCTCGCGTAACGCGGATCGTGCCCGCCGCATACCCCCCGGGCACGCGCAGCTCTACCAGCGATGAAAGACCTCAAAATCGAGCGCAATTGTGGCCATCTGGCAGGTGGGCGTGTTGAGCTCGTTTCGCCGACGAGCTTTGCAGCCGGGGCTTCCTCGAGTGCGCTTGGCGGCACCAAGGATTCGAGCGCCAGCACTGCTAACCTCGGATACCCCGCCGCTACCGGAGTTGTGGCTTCCGGGATGCGTTGCGAGTACAGTGCTTAGGACGTTCGTTGTGCGGCCTTGACGTTTGATGTACGCGCGGATGGCTAGCGACGGGCGTTGCGGGTGCGAGGAGACGACGGTGGCGCCTAACGTGACGGCGTCGTCGACTCATTCCGAGGTCGGTACACCATGCGGCCGTGTGCGCGCTGTGCGCGTGGATGGATCTCTAGGGGAGCGACAGGATGTCGGAAGCGGATCTTCAGGAGCTTGACGAGGTCAAGGGTCTGATCGCTCGGGCGCTGCGGGTTGGTGTGCTCACCCACGCGGAGGTCGCGCTTGCCAGTGCCGATCTCGGGCTCGAGGAAGCGGAAGTCGAGGAGTTGCTCGGCCTCTTGGATCGTAGTGAGATCGAGGTGGTCGAGGAGCTCGATCCGGCGATGGCGGTAGCCTGAAGCTCGAGCGTGCGCCTGAGAAGCGCGGCGGCCGCAGATCGACGATGGCGGTTGAGCTCAGGCCGGAGATGACGACCGATTCGCTTCAGCTGTTTCTGAAGGACATCGGCAAGGTGCGCTTGCTGACCGCGCAGGAGGAGGTCGGCCTCGCGAAGCGGATCGAGCGTGGTGACTTGCACGCCAAGCAGAAGATGGTCGAGTCGAACCTTCGGTTGGTGGTCTCGATCGCGAAGAACCACCGCAACCAGGGCCTGCCGTTCCTGGATTTGATCCAGGAGGGGACGCTCGGGCTTGTGCGCGCGGCGGAGAAGTTCGATTACCGTAAGGGATTCAAGTTCTCCACGTATGCCACGTGGTGGATCCGGCAGGCGACTGCCCGTGCGCTCGCCGACAAGGCGCGGACGATCCGGATCCCGGTCCATGTGGTGGAGAAGCTCAACAAGATCGCTCGGGCGGAGCGCAGGTTGACGACCGAGCTCGGGCGTGAACCGACAGCGGAGGAGATCTCCGAGGTCACAGGCATCGCTTCCGAGGAGGTCAACTCGCTCAAGCACACTGCGCGCACGCCGATCTCGCTGGAGAAGCCGGTCGGTGACGATGATGAGTCGGAGTTTGGTCAGTTCATCGCTGACGAGCATTCCGAGTCTCCCTACGAGCAGGCCGTTGAGGCCCTGACCAAGGACGCGTTGGGCGAAGCGCTAGAGACCCTCAGCTACCGCGAGCGTCGCGTCCTTGAGCTGCGCTACGGGCTGGGGGGCGAGCAGCCGCGGACGCTCGATGAGGTTGGTCGTGCGTTCCAGGTCACCCGCGAGCGGATCCGGCAGATCGAGAACCAGTCACTGAAGAAGCTCCAACGCCTCCCGCAAGCTCAGCGCCTGCGCGACGAATCCCAAGGCGTCACAGTCGCTGGGCTGCGGCCGCTCACGCGTCCGACGTGGACCTAGTGTCCTGGCCCTTAAGTTCGTTATATAAGTGTGGTACGCTGTGGCATGGCACGAACTGGACGGCCC
>CAWCDS010000015.1:0-65710 GCA_963794285.1 uncultured Solirubrobacterales bacterium | reverse complement strand
GCGTAAACCGGCAGCGGCGGCGGCAGCGGCTCCTTTCACAGACCAGCACTGTCGTCGGCGGCCGCGGCGCCGATGCGTCCGGGCGGAAGCGGAAGGCGACCGACATCGCGGGCTGGCGATCGGATTCACGCGATATGACGCGTCCGCTCAGGCTCCGCCGCGCTGCTCGTTTGCATGTGGAAAGCGACAGGAGGTTCCGTTTCTGTTCATGGTCAGCAGGGCATCGCGGGCGGGTACCATTCGGACCTCGTGTCGAGATGAAGGCGCGGCCGGAGCGTCTGAACACCGGCCGGCGTGCGCGCGTTGGTGGCGGGGCGTTCGCACGGCATATGCCGCTCCCGGTACGGCGAGAAACGGCGGTAGACTAGCCGAGTGCGACCTCCGCGGCGGTTCGTTTTGTTCCGTTTGATGGCCGCGGCGGTCTGTGGCATATTCGCCTGCGCCGTGTCCGCCTCGACCGCGAGCGCTATCGCGCTTGTCCGACGGTGGTAGTGTGTCAGCCGCTTCGCGACTGGCTATGACGTCATTGTGGCTAATCACGCCATCACTATGAGGTGTTGGCGCCATCCGGGCGAAGCGATCTGCGTGGCGTGGCCCGGCAAATCGCTCCGTGGGTGGAATCGAGCTGGACGCGCTGGGCGGAACGCTTTCGTCAGCGACCTCCGCCTACCGTGCTCGGGGGCGCGTTCCCGTGGCAGATCTTTGTCGTGCCGAGCCATGTTCTGCCGGCGGGGCCATGACGGCACCACCCCAGCGGCACCACCCTCGGGTACTGCAATGCGACCCAGTCGGCGGTGGTTCTCGTCACTGATCAGCCTGAGGTCGCATTGCACGGAATCGTCGCGCATGAGCTGTTTCACATGTTTCAGCGTGGCCAGGTATCGGACTCTCAGCAGAGCGGCTGGTGGACCGAAGCCACAGCGGAGTGGGGGCGGAACTCGACGGTCGTGGACTTGCCGCGCCGGGCGATCGAAGACGGCTGGTTCCTGCGCCATCCGCGTGGGCGATCGACAATCCCCTTCGCCCGGGACAGTCACCAATTAAGTGGGAGGCGCGATGGCGCTTCGTGCAGTTCTTGGCTCACGATCCGAGCAATTGTCAAGAGTTGTGGATGAGAAGGTGAAGCATCAGGCGGCGACCTTCTCATCCGTCGTCGTGGTTTCGTCGTCTGTGACCTTGATCCCATCCTTGAACTTCACGCCGGCGAGCACGTCGCCGACGAGCTCGTGGCCGTTGAACCGCCGCCAGCGCTCCTGGGCGGCATCGAGCAGCTTGTAGGCCATCGCGAGCGCGGCCTTCTTCGAGCCGGCGCCCTTGGTGACCTTGGTGCGGAGCTTGACGGTCGCGAAGCTGCTCTCGATCGGATTCGTCGTCCGCAGGTGCCGCCAGTGCTCAGCCGGGAAGTCGTAGAACGCGGTGAGCGCGTCCCAGTCCTTGTCGAGCTTCGCGACCGCCTTCGGGTACTTCGCGTCGAACTCGCCGCGGAACCGCTCAAGCGCCTTGCGAGCGTCCGCCCGCGTGGGCGCCTCGGCCATCTCGTGCAGCAGACCCTTCGCCCGCGGCTGCAGCCGCTTCGGGAGCGCGTCGAGCACGTTCGCGGTCTTGTGAACCCAGCAGCGCTGCTCCTTGGCGCCGGGGAACACGTTGCGCAGCGCGGCCCACGCGCCCAGCGCACCGTCGCCGGTCACCAGGCGCGGCTCGTTCAGCCCCCGATCGCGCAGGTCGCGGAACACGGCGCCCACGAGTCCTCGGATTCGCGGTAGCCGTCCTCGACCGCCAACAGCTCCTTCTCCCCGTCCTCACGGACACCGATCACAACCAGCAGGCACAGCTTGGGATCCTCGCCGAGGCGGACGCTGACGTTCACGCCATCCACGAACAGGTACGCGTAGCGGTGAAACCGCAGCTCCCGAGTGCGGAACGCGGCGTGCTCGGCCTGCCAGGCCTCGGTCAGCCGCTGGATCGAGCTGGACGACAGCCCCGACGCGTCCTCGCCCAGCAGATCCCTGAGCGCCGGCCCGAAATCCCCGGTCGAGAGGCCGTGCAGGTACAGGATCGGCAGCACCTCGGTGACCTTCGGCGACCGACGCGCGTACGCCGGCAAGATCCGCGAGCTGAACCGCTTGCGCTCGCCCGTCTCCCCCTCGACGCGCTTGTCGTTGACCCGCGGCGCGCGGACCGGCACGGTGCCCGAGCCGACCGTCACCTTCCGCTCCCGCGCGCGGCCGTTACGCACGACCAGCCGCTTCCCGTCCTCATCGACTTCGTCCACGAACGAGCCGACGTACTCGTCAACCTCCGCCTCAAGCGCGGCAGCGATCATCCGCCGAGCGCCCTCCCGCGCGAGATCATCGAGCGTGAGCCGAACCTCTTCGTTGTCCTCCCCGACGGGGAGCCTGCGAACATCCACCATTGGCGTGCCTTCCTTTCCCGCCTTCGAGGCGGTCGGTCTTCAATCAACCGGGAAGGTACGCCGCCATCCTCTTCACACCCATCCACAACTTCTGGGTATAGCTCCAGGATCTCGGGGGGCCGCTGTTCTGGCGTGTGCTCAATGACACCTTCTCAGTGCCCGGCCTCGTGCAAAATAGTCAGGCGACTCCGATCTTGGCGGACGCGCTTGCGGGGCAGGGGTTGGGGTTGAGCTTCGGTACCGAGCTGGGGCGCTTCTGGGGACTGCACCTGGCTGACGGCACCGCGGCCGGGTTGGGCGAAACGCCCCCCTACAACGAGGATCGAGAGGTGGCGCTGACTCCGGAAAGCATCCCAGCGGTCGCCCCGCTCCACGCAGCCAACGTCGGGCGCATCCGGCTGGCAGGAAATGTCGGCCAAGCGACTATCACGATCAGTCCATTGCCCGACGGTGGAAAACTGTGGGTGCGACTGGGGTCCAACGCACCGGAGGACCTCAGCGGTTCGCCGGGAACACACACGTATCACTTCTGCGTTCACGGCTCGGCCCCGGGAACCCAGCCGTGGCCGGGCTCGATGGCCTTCGCGTACACCAGTGGCGGCGGCGGGTTCGCGCCGACGGAGCCCACCGGCGTGATATTCAACATCACGCCAGACCCCGACCCGTGCTCGCGCGACCGCACCTGCCGTGCCGCCGGCGCTGCCGAAGGTTTTTTGGCGCTTCTGGCGGGGCCCATGTCATGCCCCGCCCCGCGACCGGCGACCGGCTGCGGCACGACAGCACGCCGCGGTGTGTACGACACCTCCGCCTCCGTCGTCTCCACGATTCCGCGCGAATTCCTCTATGTCTTGTGCAATCCACACCCGTTCGTGGAGGTGTTCGGCGGCTCGGCGAGCTGCGATGGCACAAGCTCGGGTGTGCCTGTCTCCCTCGGCCCGGCGGGTGCTGGCGAACTGCTCTCCTACTCGGCCCGCGGGCCGGGCGCGATACACAACGGCCACTTTCGATTCTCCTACACCTACGAGGGCAGCCGGTTCGACGTAGACGGGAACATCACACCAACACAGGCCGCCGGCACCCTTCACGCCGTCACGCCGTTTTGCACCTTCACCCAAGCCTGGACCGCGCCGTATCGCGGTAGGTGACCCCGTCGCGGCGTGGCATCGTCACAATGGCCCGGCGCGCTCGACGATCTGACCGCTGCCCATCTGACCCGCCCGCTGTTTTCGGGATCACCACGGGCCGTGAGCGCGACGAGGCTCCTCTCGTCGGCGCCCCGTTCCTCCCCCACCAAGAACCAGCCAGCTCATAGCGGCCTTCAGGCCATCTCGAGACCGCTGTTTCGACGAGAGGCAGGTATCGCGTTGGTGCCCGCCGCCGGCGACTTGCGCTGGCGCGAATGGGAATCGTCCGCGCGTCCCGGCGCTGCCCATTCCTTGCGCCGATAAGCACCGGCGCGGAGAGCAGCCGGTACCTGCTCGGCCCGCAAAGGAGCCACGCCGCGACGACATTCAAGCCGGGACGGCACTGCTCCCTTCGGACACATGCAGCCACGATCGCTCGCGCCGGGCGCCTGGCTCGACCTCGTGCAAGGCAGCAGCCTTGCGGCGGCTACGGTCCGTCGGCGAGATTCCCGGCTTGGGAACAAGGGTGTCGTCGTTCGCGCCGCCTGCTCGTGACGCCTCTGTTCTCGGGGGTACCGGCGAGACGCGCGCGCGATCGCCGCTACGCCGTCGCCCTTCGGGCGCCAGCTCCGCGACGACCGCGCAGGCCGAAAGCCCGGCCTCCCACCTACCCGGGCGCGCGCACGAACAGGAGCGAGATCCCGGCGGGCAACCTAGCCCGCCTCGGGCGTCGGCGACATCTCCAGATCGAACACGAGATAACCTGTCGAAGACGTTGACGAGCTTGTAGGTGGCGCGGGGCCGCTCGTCGGGGTCGGCGCCGGCGTCCCGCCACGCCTGCATCCGCTTGCGGCTCGGCTCGCAGCGCGCCCAGATCCGAATCGCCCAGCCGCCCTCGGGGACGTCGTCGGGGCGCTTGCGCACGCAGTAGCCGAGATCGAGCCACGTTCGGAAGCCGGCGACCCGCGTCGCCGTGGGTCGTTGGTGGAGGATCAACAGGACGTTGCGCCAGCTGTAGGACGGGAAGCGGCGCCTGGCCTTGAGGTAGCCCTGCCAGCCGTCACTGGAGCGCAGCTGCTCGATCGAGGCGCAGACCAGCTCGCGCTGGGCGGCCCTGTGGGCCTCGCGCTCCTCGTCGGTGAGGGGACGGCGTTGCTTGGTAGCCATAGCTGGCCTCCTTGTAGGTCGGGTGGTGCGTCCCGGCGGGGGCCGGGCTGCTTGACCGCACCCCTGCGGCACGCCCGCCAGGGCGTGCCACCCTTCGCAGGGGGCGAGCAGCCCGGACGCCCGGCCCCCTAGAGGGCGCCCCAGGCCAGCTCCCCGAGCACCGTGGTCTTGGCGACACGCCCGGCCTTCGCCAGCAGCTCCAGGCGGCAGTGCAAGGTTGAGACCGGCGCCAGCTTCCGGCGACGCAGGTGAGCGTTCAGCGCCACGAGGGTGACGGGCTCGCCGACGTCGACCAGCGCCGCCACTAGGCGCTCATCGCCCTCGTAGGAGGTGGACGGCGCTGCCGAGGCGGTCGGGGCGGGCGTCGCCCGGCAGATCGGGCACAGCCGCCGCGGCGAGTTGCGGTAGCGGTGCAGGCGGCGCTCCTCGCGCCGGTCACCCGGCCAGGTCGCGGCCACGCAGAAGTCGATCCCGTCGCGCACCGCGGCGGCGACCAGCGGGCTGCCGGAACCGGCGCGGTGCGCGGCCACCCGCGCCTCCAGGTCGTCGGTGTAGCCCAGGTAGTGGCGAGCGTGGTGGTAGGAGCGCTCGACGTTGCGAACGAACCGCTGCTCGCCGAGCTGGAGGCGGACGCGTAGGCGGGCGGCGTGCGAGTCGAGCATGCGGGTGCTCGCGTCGCCTGTGGACCCCCAGACGCTGCGCAGCAGCTCGTGGCGGGTGAGCACCCGCTCGGGCTCGGCGATCAACGCGAGCAGCAGCTGGTACTCCTTGGCGCGCAGCATCCGCGGTTGCCGGCGTGGCTGGGCGCGGCGTAGCAGCGCGCCGAGGCGGTGTACCGCGGGCCGCCACCACATCGTCAGCTTGCCGACACCGCGCCGCTGGGATCGAGATGCAGATCTGTAAGCGCTCCGGCTACTGTCCCATTTGGCAGACAGTTGGACCCCGGGACGGGCCGGTCAGGTCGCTTGCCACATGGGAACCCGTCGCGGAGGCATTGAAAACTAGAGCTCCTACTGGAAACTGCCTGAGCGGCGACAAAGCTCGTCTGCGAGCCGCGTGCGCAGCTCGAGAAACGCGCGGCCCTTCGTCTCAAGGCGCCAGAGCCGCGAGGCGAAGTCGTAGATGCTGCCGCCGGTGCGGCAGCCGAAGCAGTAGAAGGTGCCGTCGTCGTAGAGCTGCAGGCTGGGCGTGTGGTCGGGGTGATGGAACGGGCAGTTGACTTTGCCGTTGCGCGTCGGCTCGAGCCCGGCGAGCTGGTGGACGTAAGTGCTCGCGGGGATCGCGAGCAGCAGCTCGTCGAGCTCGGTCATCCGCCCGCGGCCGCCCCGACCACCAGCGGCGCGTGGGCGCCGAGCGGGGGGATCCTCGAGGCCGTCCACGAGCTCGGCGAGCAGGTAGCGGTAGGTGGGGTGGTGCGCGATGAGGCTGACCGGCGTCGGTGGCTGGCGCTTATGGTTTAGCGTCCCACACGGGCGCAAGATCCTGGCGGCGTCGACGGAGGCGAGATCGCCGCCGAGGCGGTGCGCGAGCTTGCGGTTGGCGTGCTCGAGCTCGGCGACGTCGACGGGGCCATCGAGCTGCCAGTAGGCGTGCGCGTGCCCGGCGGTGCCGGAGGTGACGATCATGTTGGGTACTCGACTGAACCGTTGCAGCCGCTCGAGCGCGTCGGCCTGGTCGATCTCGACCCACGCTAGCTGCGGCTCGGCGACGGCGTCGCGGCCGCCGGCGTAGCGGGAGCGCAGCAGCGCGCCGCAGTAGACGTCGGCGCGGTCGGCGAGTGAAGCGATTGTGCGCGCCGCGGTATCGATGCGTCGGGCGGGGATGAACAGGCGGTTCATCCCGCCGCGGCCGGTGGTGTAGCGGATCTCGATCAGCCGCCCGGCCGGGCGGCCGCCGGCGAGCAGCTGCAGGTAGCGGTCGAGATCGTTCATCGCGGGTCGTGGCACGTGGTGATCGGCTGATCGCAGATCGGCCAGCCGTGATGCGACAGCGGCAGTGATGTCTCGTGCAGCCAGACGGTGCGCTGCCCGCCGGGGCGCGCGCGCCGTGACGGGCCCTGATCGTTCGGTAGCTGGCTGACGCCGAGCAGCATGGACGCGAGCGCGGGCGCTTGGTGTCGTGGCTGTGGCGTGCTGGCCGAGCGAGCGCCGGCCCGCTCAGCGAGTGCCGGCAGCACGTCGTCGGTAACGATCGCTCGCCAGGGCCTCATCGCGACTGCCTCAACGCGTGTGTGAGCGGCGACCGCCGCCGCGGGCGGCACTGGGGCGGCGGCGTCCGGTGCCGGCGCCATTCGCGGATCGTCAGCCCGGCGGGGATGTCGGTGTGCTCGTAGGCGAACGCGGTCGGCGAGGGTGGGGTGCGGCACGGCGGCGGCTCCTTGCGCATCGGGGGCTCGATCGGCCCCTTCCGCCGGCGTGCAGCGGCGGCGATCATCTGGGGCGTCGAGCGCTCGACTCGTGTGGGCCCGGGCGACGGTCATGGCCTCACCCGGTGGTAATCGCTTACGAGCTGCGCGGCGTGCTCGAGGTAGCTCTGCGCGGGGTGGTGCGACTCGCGGACGGGCAGAAGGCGGACGTAGTGCTCGTCGGGGATCTGGATCACCTCGACGAGGCGGTGGTGGTGGGCGCGGTCGATCCAGAGGCTGCCGACATGGATGCGTGCGGCCGGGGTGGTAGAGATGTGCTGTTGCATGACGCTCTCCTTCGGGTTGAGCGGGCTGGCGGGACGCCCCTGGCCGGGCGTCCCGCTGTGCTCGTCGTGGCTTACGCGGCCGCGGGCTGCGGCTCCTCGGAGGGTTCGGCGCGGTCCGCGTCGCCGCGGGGAGCGGCGAGGAACTGCACGTCGCCGATCACCCGGTAGTCGTGGCGGTTGGTGTCGTCCTCGGCCTTCCAGGTGCGGCGCTCGAGCCGGCCGCTGACCGCCACCAGCCAGCCCTTCGCCAGCACACGCGCGGCGGCCTCGCCGGGCTTGCCGAACGCCGCGGCGTCGATGTAGCCGGTCTCCCGGTTGGGGGCGAGGCCGTCGACGGCGAGCCGCAGGTTGCAGACGCTGCTGCCGGACGGGAGCTCCGTGACTTCCGGGTCACGGGTCAAACGCCCGACGATGTTGATTACTTGGAATTGGGAGTGGTCGGGTTCAGCGAGTGTGAGGGCGGTCATGAGTGGGCCTGCTTTCGACGGGGCTGGGCGGTGATGTGGTGGGCGCCGAGGTCCCGGTGTCGTCGGCGCCCGGTCGGGGTTAGATGGCGGCGGCCTCCTCGCTCGACTCGCTATCCGGGGTGTCGCCGTTGGGCCTGCCGCCGAACTGGACGCGTCCGATGACGTGGTGGCGGCCGCGGCGGGTGCCGTTGTCGTCCCACTCGCGGTAGACGAGCCGGCCGGTGACCGCAACCGCGCGACCCTTGGTGAGGTACCTCGCGCAGGCGTCGGCCTGGGCGCCGAAGGTCGCGACGTCGATGAACATCGGCTGGTCCTTGATGTCGTTGACCGCGACGCGGAGGTTGCAGACGCGGCGGTCGTCGTCGAGCTGCTTGAGAACGGGGTCGGCGGTGAGGTTTCCGACCAAGGTGACCGAGTTGACTGCGGGTGCTGAGGCGCTCATCTTTGGTTCCCTCCTTTGTGGGGATCCGGTGGTTGACGCAGCCCGAAACGCCGACCTGGTCCGGCGAGCGGAACCGAGCCTTCGGGCGAGGGGAAGGGAGCGTGCGACCTTGAAGCGACTGGCCGGGCAGGTCGGCGAAACTGCGCGAAGGCAATCCACCGGCTCCCCGGTAAGGGCGACGGGAGGACAAGTTGAGCCTCGATCACTGCAGCTGCGTCGGTCGTTTCGGTCTGAGAAAGCGTTAGGCGCTTGCCCGGGCGGAAATCGGGTGGGATGCTTCTGGTGTGTTTGAGCGCGTCACAGACGAGGGAGCCAAGGTCATGACCTGGACCCAACAGGAGGCGCGCTTCTCCGCGAGCGGCGCGGTTGAGACCGAGCACCAGCTGCTCGCGCTGCTCCGCCTGGCGGGGCGGGACGTGATCGCCGCCGAGGCGTTCGGCGAGCTTGGGATTACGATCGATCCGGTGCGCGCGTTGGTTGCGGAACGACTGGGACCGGGTCCCGAACTGCCGATCCAGGGGCAGATCCCGTTCTCCCCGCTGGCGAAGGAGGTGCTCGAGGTGGCGCAGCGCGAGGCGCTGTCGCTGGGAAGCCCGCGCATCGGCGCCGAGCACGTGCTGCTCGGGATTGTCCGCACCGACTGTGGCGCCTGCCAGATCTTGCAGGAGCTCGGGGCGGACGCCGAGAGCGTTCGCCTGGCGGTCCAGAAACGGATTCCGGCTCCGGTCCCCGGTCAGCCCGTGAACGTCGCGATGCTGCCTGCCCGAAGGCGATCCCAACCAGAGCCGCCGCTGGGTGCGGCCATCGAGTTCAGGCCGGCAGCTGACCCGGCTCTGGAGCGCGTGTTGATGGTGAGCGCCGGCCTGGCGCTGACCGAGGGACGCGTAACCTTCGGCGTGAGCGATCTGCTCCGCGGGCTCGCGCGTGACCCTGAGCTTTCGCGCGTGCTCGGCGACCTCGGGGTGGATGTCGAACTGCTGCGCAAGCACTTCGAAGAGGACCCGCCCCTTGCCCGCGAGGTGGCGGAGGGCGGCGCGTGACGGGGAAGCGATCATCGCTCGTCCTCTTCGCAGGGCTCGGATGAACGGGTCGCAGCCGAGGACGGCCCGTCGCCAGTCGGAGTAGGCGTGTCCACCAGGCTGGCGAGAAGCCGACCGCCGGGCGATCGTCGCGCTCGAGCACGTGCAGCAGGCGCAGCGCGCAAGGTTCGCCTCAACGCGCGCATGCTGCCCGCTCGGCGCGAGCTGGCGGCCGCCGTGGGCACAAAGCGCGCCGCGGCCGGCGGCGGGCCTACTCGCCCTGTTCGTGGAGCTTCTGCAGGTCGCGCATCAGCTCCAGATGCCGGGCCGGTGCGTCGTTGTCCCCGAAGTCCTCCGCCTCCGGGATCTCGGGCGCCGGAATCAGGACCAGCTCCGTCAACACCCGCTCCTCGGCCTGCAGCCGCGCCATGTTCAATCTGCCGACGTTCTCCAGGCGGCTCTCGCCCGCTAGGTCCGGGCCCGCGATCGCGTCCTGGAGCTGCTGGATCTCGTTCTCCGCTCTCTCCCCCAGCTCGTTGAAGAACGCCTCCGTCTCGCTTTCCGGGATCTGCCGGAAGCGCTCCGGATCGGTCCTCTCCCAATGACTCATCGCCATGCGGCCGCACTTGTTTATCGTGCGCGGGCTCGGGGTCGGCCCAGAGGGCGTCAAACGAGAGCTGCTGATCGTGGTTATAGCCGGACCTGGGTCGCGACGGGCATCTCAACGCTCCGCCGCGGTGACTGGCCTGCTTACAGAATTGACCTCGCCGTCGCATCGCATTGCCTGGTAACGGTCAGAGCTGACGGAAGCGCAGCCGACCGTCGATTCGTGTTGTGACCTGTCCGAGTCTGCCTTGGCGGTTCTTGCGGACGATGATGTCCATCTCGCCCGGGCGCTCTGAGTCGGGGTCGTAGTAGTCGTCTCGGTAGAGCATGAGCACGCAGTCGGCATCGGCCTCGATTTGGCCCGATTCGCGCAGGTCTGAGAGGACGGGACGCTTGTCGGGTCGCTGCTCGACGTTGCGGGAGAGTTGTGAGATGGCGAGCACGGGGCAGTCGAGTTCGCGGGCGAGTCGTTTGAGCCCGCGGCTGAACTCCGAGACGTCCTCGACGCGGTTGCCGGACGGCTTCTCGGCTCGCATCAGTTGGAGGTAGTCGACGGTCACGAGGCCCAGACCGTCCGGACGAGTTGCGAGGCGACGAGCGTGGGCGCGGAGCCTGGAGAGGGTGAGGTCGCCGTCGTCGAGGAGGTGAAGCGGTGCTCGAGCTGTGCGCTGGGCGGCGTTCAGCAGCGCCGGCCAGTCGCCTTCGCGGATGTTGCCGAGATGGAGCTGTTCTGGGTCGACGTCGGCTTCGGCTGCGAGATGCCGCTGTGCGGTTTCCGAATCGCTCATCTCGAGCGATGCGAACAGGGCGGGCCGGCGCTCGAGGAACGCGGCGTGCCTGGAGACTTGGAGTGCGAGCATGCTCTTGCCCATCGAGGGCCGTGCGGCAAGGATGTAGAGCCGGCCGCTTTGGAGGCCGCCGATGATCCGGTCAAGGCCGCTCATGCCGGTCGATAGACCGGGGATCTCGCGTCCGTCGCGTGAGGCGCGTTCGAGTCGGTCCAGCTCGTCGGCGACGGCACTTTCAAGCAGGCGCGTACGGTTTCCGAGGGCACCGGCGCGCAGTGAGAAGACGAGTCGTTCCGCCTCGTCGACGAGCTCCTCGCCCCGGCGGCCGTGCTCGCTGATGAGCGCCTGGATGTCGTAGGTGGCGCGGAGCAGAGCGCGCGCCTGGGCGTGGTCACGAACGATCTTCGCGTAGGCGACGGCATGTCCGGCAGCGGGAACCCAGCCGGCGAGTTCGTCGACGTAGCTGCCGCCACCGGCCTCGTCGAGTTTCCCCCGCTCCGCGAGCTTGGAAGTGACGGTGAGCGGGTCGATGGGCTCGCCGGCGTCGTGAAGTTCGTGGCATTGCCGAGAACACGAGACCGTGCTGGGGACGGTAGAAGTCGTGCTCGCTCAGCCCGGTCTCGAGCACCATCGAGCCCAGGTAGTGCTCGTCGAGCAGCGCGGCGCCGAGGACGCTGCGCTCGGCGTCGAGGTTGTGCGGCGGCACCGCGAGTTGCTGGGACGAGATCGTGCTGGTCATGCTGCGGGCTCCTGTTCGTGGTGCTCGAAATCGGCGAGTTGTGCCCACAGCGCGGCGTAATGGCGTTCGGCGTAGCGCATAGGCTGCTCACAGAGGACGGTCCAACGGACCTCGTCCACGAAGCGGACGAGCAGCGAGCTGTGCCTGGACAGTTCGGTGAGGGCGGGCGCGCGGCCGTCCCGGCCATGACGCGTGACTGCCCGTTCGATCAGTGCCTTGGCCTCCTGCCAGGACAGCGCGCCCTCGGACGGTGCTCTCGCCGGCGCGGCGCGCGTGCGCTGCTCACGTGCGTAGCTGCGGGCGAGTAGCTGGTTTACGACCTTTGCGAATCCCGGCATCGTGATGGCTTGGGAGCCGAGGATGTCGTCGGTTGTCATGTACGCGATCGCGCGCTGCAGCCTCGTCGGCGGGTGTTTAGCGAGCAGACGCTGGGCGGCCTGGTGCCATCGCTCGCGGTCCTCGGCGTACGTGTCCTCGGCCGCTTCGCCAAGCGCCGGGCGCCACGCCGCAACGAGCGCGGCGCACAGACGCTCGGCCCTCAGCGCCTCGGCGATTTCGGAGGATGACTCTCGCCCTTCCCCCTCCTGCTCCACACCTCCGAAGATGGGGGTGATGTTTTCTACATCCTTCTGTCGGCCATCCCCCGCACGCGTAGTAGAGGGCGGCGTTGTGGGACCCAGGTCGGCGGACTTTCCGCCCTGCCAGTCCTGGTTCTCCGCCCTGCCAGTCCCGGTGCGCGGCTCTGCCAGTCCTCGTTCTCCGCCCTGCCAGTCCTCGTTCTCCGCCCTGTCAGTCCTGTTTGGCCGCCCTGCCGGTTCTGGTTCTCCGCCCTCGATGCCGCGGCTCGGCGCTTCGTGAATCGCGTAGACGTTTGCGAGGTTGCGCCCGCCCCGCTCACTCCGCCGGCGGGAGATTTCGAGGATGCCGCACAGTTCGAGGATGCGGTTGCAATCGTCGACGCGATCGACGGTCAGGCCGGCCCGAGCTGCGATATCTCCGCGAGCGATCTCTGCGCGTAGGCCGCCGTGATGGTCGCGTTGCTCGGCGCAGAACTCGAGCAGGATTGTCACGAGGCCAAGGTCGCGCAGCACATGCCCGCCGGGACGCGGGCGTGCAATTTCGTTCGCCATTGCGACCGTGATCGCCTCCCATGGGCCGTCCTGGACGAGAAGCTGCATCACCCCGACCGGAGCTGCCCTAGTCGGATCGTTGACCAAGCCGTAGTCGATGATCCCAGCAGCACAGAGCACATCGAGTAACCGGCGGATCGAGCTTCGCCCAGCTCCGCTTCGGTGAGCGAGTTGCTCGTAGGTGATCTGCACGGTGCGGTGCTGGCCTGTGTGCCGTTGTTCGTTGGCGATCTGGCAGATCAGCGCGTAGAAGCCGACAGTCCTCACGCGACGCGGTCCGTCAACCTGCGAGCGAATCTGGCTCAGAGCGCGTAAGCGCACCTGGAAGAACGGCAGTTCGCGGCGGTCGCGAATCTCGACGGACTGAACAGAGCGCTCGGAGTTGCTCACAAGGCCTCCAATGAGAGCCACGGCCCCCGTGTGACCCGAGTGTCGAGCGTGTTGGGCCGCGCCTTAACCACGGCCGCGCTCACGACATCCGCCCTCGGCTGACGCGGCGCTACGTGCCAGATCCCGAGCGATCTCGCAGCGCCGGTGCGGAGCCCGGAAACGGGGCCCGCAGAGCGCCCGATTAGCGCTGGGTTGGCGCGAGTTTTGGCAAGAAACGCCCGAAAAACGGGATCTCTTGCCAAAACGACGTCCGAAGAGTCCCGCCTGCGCTGCCCCAAAAGATTGCTTTTAGCAGGCTTTTTGGTGAGTGGAGCCAGCCGGGATCGAACCGGCGACCTCCTGCTTGCAAAGCAGGCGCTCTCCCAACTGAGCTATGGCCCCGTCTGGACCGGAGTTTAACCGCGCCGGCGAGAGCCGCAGGTCAGCCGTCGAAGTCGAAGTCGCGCGGTGGGCGCTGCTCGAACCAGAGGCGGTCGTGGTCCGGCGTGTCCTGGAGGAACTCGGGGGTTTCCTCTAGTGGGTCCTCAGAGTCGTCTTCGCCCTCGGCCTTGAAGGCAGCTTCGACCTCGTACTCGACCGTCTCGCCGCCGGCTTGATCGGCCGGATGCTCGTGCCCAGCCGGTGGAGGGGCCTGTGCCGAGCGGGGCGGGGCGGCCTCGGCGGGCGGGTCGGCGAACGGATCGTCGTCGTCGAGGTTATCGGCATGATCCTCTGGCTCGGGCGGGGGCGGCTGCTGTTTGCGCCGACCGAGGAAGCCTCGGCGCCGGGGCTGCTGTTCCAGCGCAAGTGGCCCGGGGTCGGTGGGCGGCGAGTCGAAATCGGGCTCAAGATGCTCCGGCTCGACAGCTCCGCCAAGTCCGAACTCCCCGGCGAACGGATCGGCCAGACCGGGATCGTCACGGGAATCCGGAGCGATCGACTCGGGCTCGACCACGCCGGTCGGGATGTGGCCGTCGGCCGGCTCGTTGAACGGCTCGTGCCAGTCGGACTCGTCCTGGTGGTCGTACGCAGGAGCGGCCTCAGCCGATGGTTCGGCCGTCTCAGGCCCTTCCGGCCCGCGCCGGACCGGGCCAAGCGCTTCGCGTTCGGCTCGCTCGACCTCGGCTGGGTCCGCACCTCGGCGCCGCTTGAGATCCAGATGCTCGCGAATCGCGTCGTCCAACAAACCCATCGCTACAAAGCCTACTCGGCTGTGGACGCGTTCGCGGTCTGCGGCTGCCCCCGGATCGTCCCGTTCTTGCCCTGGCGCTTGGCTTCGTAGAGGGCCATATCGGCGTCGCTGATCAGCGCGTCCTTGTCGCCGTCGGCTGATGCGGCGACGCCAAGACTGGCCGTGACTCGCAGTACGCCGTCGTGGTCCAGACGGGGGATCCGCAGACTCCCGATCGAGCTGCGGATACGTTCGGCGATCGCGTACGCCCCGTCGAGACCGGTGTGGGGAAGGATCAGCGCCATCTCTTCCCCACCGTATCGCGCTGGGGTGTCGGGTTCGCGCGAGCTATCGCGCAGCACTCGCGCCACGTGCTTGAGCACGACGTCACCTTGCTGGTGACCGTGGCCGTCGTTGACCGATTTGAAGTCGTCGATGTCGAGCATGATCAAGCCGATCGGGTGGTGGTAGCGGCGCACCTGCTCGATCTCACCGCTCAGCAGCTCCTGGAATCGCCCGTGGTTTGCCAACCCGGTGAGCTCGTCAGTGATCGCCTGCTTGCTCACCTCGATGTGAAGATCGACGTTCTCCAAGGCGAGGGTGGCCTGCGCGGCGAGCGAGCGGAGCACGTCGCGATCGTCTCGGTGAAGGCGCCCGTCGCGCGCGACGGTGATCACACCATGCGTCCGGCCGGTTCCCTCGATCGACCCAAGTGCAATCGAGACGATGCAGGCGGCCTCCGTCGCCGCCTCGCCCACGCCGCCGTCGCCGAGCGCCGCGCGCTCGGCCTCGTGGACCTCGGACTCCATCCCCGCCAGCGACCCGACGCGAGCGGTCTCGGATAAGGGCTCCTCGGCGACGGCGCGAGCGGTCAAACGACCGCAGCTCGCCTGGACAGCGTCCACCGATGCCTTGAGCGCCAGCTCAAGCAGAGCGGGACGGTCGAGATTTGAGGCAAACGTCTCTCCGATCCGTCGGATCGATTCCTGCAAGCGAGCGCGCTCCTGCGAGAGCTCATCGAGGCGGTGTGCGAGCTGCGTGGACATATCGTTGAACTCCTGCCCGAGCGCGGCGAATTCGTCGTTGCCCTCGATCGGAACCGGTGATGAGAAGTCACCGCTGGCCAGCCGGCGGGCGGCCTGGAGGAAGCGGCTGAGCTGACCGTTCAGCGCGCGGGACGCCAGCACCGAGAACGAGAACGCAAGCATCAAGAAGCCGACGATCACGACCGCGGCGAAGAACCGGCTCCCGTTCACCGACGCTGCGGTCGCGGAGAAGTTCGAGAGCACCGCCACGTTGACGGGCGCTGCCCCAAAGCCGCCGAATCCGAGCGTCACGGCTCGGTAATTGACGCTGCCGAACGATACACGGTCCCCAGCCGGGGGAATGAGTGGTCTGGCTCGATGTTTCGAGTGGCCCCAAGGACGCGTCCCGCCTGACGAACGACGATCTCTACGCTTGGAGACGCTCCGAGGTCGTGGGCGTACTCGGACGCCGTGATGTCCGAGACTCTGACCGTGATCGGCGAACGCCCGATGCCCTTGACGGTCGCCGTGCCCGGTGCAATCGCGGTCCGGTCGCCGACGTCGGCGATCACCTTCGAGCCCGTGATCAGGGTCACGCGGGCCAGGCCGGCCTGGTTGGAGAACGCCTCGAGCCGGGCCCGAAGCGGGCGACCCCGGAGGAACTCCGGATTGTGGGCGATCGTCTCGGCGTCGGCCGTTGCGCGTGCGCGATCGCTGCTGTAGAGGCTCGCGGCGGCAGTCGCCAGACCGTTGGCCCGCGCGTCGGCTTTGCCCTGCTCGCTGTCCCCGATCAATCGGAACACGAGGACACCGACGGCCACCATCGGGACGACAACGATCAGGAGAAAAAAGCTAGTGTAGTTAGGCGCGTACGAAAGCTCATGAGCGGCCCGACCCGTGCTGACCGTATCGACGATTGTGAAAGATCACGCAAGCCCCGAGTCATCCGGTTGCAGCCGATTCAGTCGACGACATCGCATGCGCCAGGGCCGAGCAGCATGAACGATCAGCCGACCAGGGTTACACTGTTTCCCCTAACCGTGCGGCAGTTGCCGCCGCTCGGGGCTATAGCTCAGTTGGGAGAGCGCCTGGATCGCACCCAGGAGGTCGGGGGTTCGAGTCCCCCTAGCTCCACTATGCGATGAGTCGGGACATGTGTCTCAGATGAGTCGCGTCATAGGTCTCAGTTCGGGGAGCTCGGCTAGCGGCCGGGCTTGTTGTTTTGGTTGCGCCAGTAGGCGCGGTCGGGCTCGATGAGATGGGGTGGAGAGGACCTCGCCGGTCTCGAGTTCGATCACCGTGATGTGGTGCTCGTCGCCGAGCGCGAGGACGCGTTTGCGGGCGTGCGGGCTGCCGACGCCGAGGTGGTGCATCCGTCCGGCGCGGCGGAGGCTCATCTTGCCTTTCGTGTCGAGCCGGTCGTAGCGGAGGCGGTAGTGCGCTTGGGCGTGGCCGTTGGTCGCGGGGGCGGTTTTGGGGGTGGCGCGGTAGGCGTCGCCTGGGGTTCTGCGGTGCAGCGCGCGATGGGGGCGCTGCTCGTTGTAGTGCTCGCGGAACTGATCGAGCTGGCGCTGCAGCTGCGCGGTGCTGCAGGCCGGTGGACGAGCTCTGAGCCAGCGTTGCAGGGTCTGGTGGAACCGTTCGGTCTTGCCTTGGGTTTGGGGGTGCCCGGGGGACCCGTTCTTCTGTCGGATACCGAGCAGCGGCAGGACGTATTCGAAGGCGTTGCGACCGCCGGTGAACCGGGAGGTGTAGACGCTGCCGTTATCGGTCAGCGTGCTCGCCGGCGGCCCGTAATCGTCGATGACCGCTAGGAAAACGGCCACCACGTCATCGCCTCTGACGGGCCGGTGAACGGTGCAGGAGAGCAGGTAGCGGGAGTGGTCATCGAGCCAGTTCAGGATCTCCACGTCGGTCCCGTCGGCGAGCCGCCAGTGGATGAAGTCCGACTGCCACATCTCGTTCGGCTGAGCCATCTCAAACCGCGTGTAGGACGATCTCGGACGCTTGCGAGGCTCCGGCGTGATCAGCCCGGCCTGGCGCAAGATCCGACGGATCGTCGAGGTCGACGGCGCCCTGAGACCTTCTCGCTCCAGATGCCATCCGATCGTCACCGGCCCGGCGTCCAGGCCATCAGAGCTCAGCTGCGATCGCAGCTCAAGCACACGCTGACGGACGTCCTCGGGCGTCGCGATCGGTGTCGACTTGGGACGGCGGGAGCGCGGCTCCAAAGCGTCAAGACCACCCTCCCGGTAGCGGGCAAGAAGACGCTGTAGATGCCGGCGGGAGAACCCGTACTCGGCAGCAGCAGCGGTGACCAACAGCTGCTTGGAAACGATTTGAAGGACAGCAACGCGAGCATGAGACATGCCCGCGACTGTCAGCCCACCCCCGGACAGGCACGCACCGGCGATCGCCGCTCCGGCACTCGCTCCGCTCGCGCCTCCGCGACGAACGCCGGTCTAGGCGTGACCTATGTCCCGACTCATGAGGGACCTATCACCTGGGACATATGTCCTGAACCCAGACACCCGTAGCTCCACTACTAACTACTACTACTACGAGGATCGCCTGTCGTAACGGGGGTTTTGAGTGTGCCGGCGCCGACGCCGTTGGTTCGGGTACCAAACGGGTACAGGAGGCATCGGAAAAGGCGCTCGATCCGCGCTCAGCCTGGCTCGGGCGGCGGCACGCTCTCGAGATGTGCGATGAAATCGTCGGTACTGCGGTAGACGACGCCTGGGCCCTCGGCGAGTTCAGCGTCAGCCTCCCGCTCCCCGGCCTGCCATTCGGGCGTCCAGAACCAGGCTTGGTCGGGATCTACAGGTCCCTCGATGATCCCGCGCAGCAGGACGCCGGCTCCCTCAACCGCACCGTCGGGCAGCTCGTCAACGAGCTTATGCAGCTCCGCTCTTGTCACGACCCGAATTCTCGCACGGGCTCGACCTGGGTCGGACCGGCTGAGGCCCGCGCGGCCGCGACCGCGGCCTCGACATCGATGTGAGGCGTGTCCTCGAGCTCGTCGATTACGTGGCCGCACGCGCCGAGTCTCGCAGGCGGCCGACCTGCCGTCCGTCGAGGACTTCAGCCGTCTCGCGCATCTCAGGATCGCAGGATCGATCGCTTCAGCGTGGGGACGGCGGCCGCTGCGTCTCCCGCAGCGAGGTGGTCGGCAAGGGGAGCAGGTCGGCCGAGGTGGAAGCCTTGCCCGTAGTCGACGCCGAGGCGGGTGAGCACATCGACCGTTGCTTGGTTTGTCACATACTCGGCGATCGTCTGTTTACCCATGCCGCGGGCGATTTGCACGACCGCGGAGATCAGGATGCGATCGGTCTCGTTGGAGGCGCAGTGGCGGACGAACTCACCGTCGATCTTCATGTAGTCGAAGGGCAGATGCTTGAGGTAGTAGAACGAGCCGAAACCAGCGCCGAAGTCATCCAGGGCAAACTTGCATCCGAGATCGGAGAGGCATTCGGCGAACACGCTGGCGCGGGCGATGTTGGCGACCGCCGCTGTCTCGGTGACCTCGAAGATCAGGCGATCGGGTGGCACGTCCCGATCGTGCAGCTGGCGCTCGACGAGCTCAAGCAGCCGGTCGTCGCCGATCGTGTGGCCTGACAGGTTGACTTCGAAGCGCAGGTCGCGACCCAGCGCGCGTTGCCCGGCGAGCATGTCGATTGCGCGTGCCGTGACCCAGCGGTCGATCTCGCCGATCAGCCCCAAGCGTTCGGCGACGTAGATGAAGGATCCGGGCGGGATCAGGTCGCCGCGCGGATCGCGCATGCGCAGCAGCAACTCGTACTGCGCGGGTCCGCTGCCTGTGAGCGGGACGATCGGCTGCGCGAGTAGCTCGAAGCCGTCATGGGCGATTGCATCGTTGATCTGCTCGGCCCATTTCATGCGGCTCGCGATCTTCGGTCGGTCGTGCTTCTCGGTGCGGTAGTGCGCCCACTTGTCGCGGCCGGCTTCCTTGGCGTCATACATCGCGAGGTCGGCATTGACCATCATGTCCTCGGCGGTCAACAGCTCGCCCTCGTCGAAACGGGCGATGCCGATGCTCGCTGTGACCCGCTTGCGCTCGCCGATCAGCGCCGGCATCTCCTCGTCGCGAACGATCTGAAGCAGCGCCTCGGCGACGGTCTCGGTCTCGTGCTCGTCCTGATTGGGGAGCAGTACGGCAAACTCGTCCCCGCCGAGGCGGGCGACCAGGTCGCTGTCTCGTAGCCGCGCCTGCAGGCCCTCGGCGATCCGCGTGATCAGCGAATCGCCTGCGGCGTGTCCCTGCGTGTCGTTGAAGTACTTGAAGTTGTCGAGGTCGAGCATCAGCACCGAGCCGGCGGCGCCATAGCGCTGCACTCGGGCCGCGTGAAGTTCCAGCTCCCGCTCGAAGGTGCGGCGGTTGAGCAGGCCGGTCAGCGGATCGTGGTCGGCCAGGTGCTTCAGCTGGCCCTCGTAACTGCGACGCTCGGTGATGTCCTGGGCCTGGGCGATGAAGTGGAGCGGTTCACCTGAGGTGTCACGGATCAGTGTGAGGTTGATCGCGGCCCACACCGCATGGCCGGACGCGTGGATGTAGCGCTTCTCACGCATGTGCGAGCTGGCCTCGCCCGCGAGCAGGGTGCGCAGCGCGGCGGCGTCGGCGGCGATGTCGTCAGGGTGCGTGATGTTCTCGCGTGAGAGGCCGACCAGCTCCTCGTGGGTGTAGCCGACGATCGCGCAGAACGCGTCGTTGATCCGCTCGTAACGGCCGTCGAGATCGACGATCTCCATCCCGATCAGCGCCTCTTCAAAGGAACAGCGGAAGCGCTCCTCGGCGGCCCGCAATGCGGCCCCGGCGGCACGTTGGTCGGTCACGTCCTGGCAGGTGCCGGCCAGCCGCGCAGGCCTGCCCCCGTCCGCTTCGGCCTCGAGGAAGTCACCGTGTACCAGCAGTGTGCGGGTGCCGAGCGTGGGGTGCTCGAAGCGGTACTCCTCGATGTGCGCCACGCGTTGCTGCAGGTGGTCGGCCGTCGAGCTTTCCAACGTCGCGCGGTCATCTGGATGCACGCGCGCGAAGTACTCGAGCTGCGGCGGCACGTTGTCCCCGGGGTCGAGGCCGTGCAGACGAAACTGCTCGGCGGACCACCGCACCTCGCCAGTGTCCAGGTCGCACTCCCAGCTGCCGACCTCCCCGATCGCTTGTGCCTGGGCGAGCGCGGCGCGCTCGCGCTGCAGCTCCGCTTTGGCGAGCCGCTCGATGGTCATGTCGGTCACGAGCAGGCACAGTTCGCCGCACCCCCCGGCGAGCGGGGCCGCTGACACCTCCACCGGCATTCGACGCCCGTCACCTCGCCTGAGCTCGAGCGCCGCCCGCGCCGCGCCACGAGCGGCCTGCGCCAGCAGCCGCTGGACACACGGCCCGCTCGCGTCGGCGGCGAGCTCGGCAAGCGAGCGACCGACAACGCGCTCGAGCGGAAGGCCAAGCAGCTCGGATAGTCGCTTGTTCGCGTACAGCACGGTTCCGCTGGGGTCGAGACTCACCGCCCCCTCCTGCATTGCTGTGACGAGGGCTCGAAAGAACTCGGGATGACCGTCCGGCTCTGGCAGCGTGAGCACCTCCAGATCGGCCCCCGAGCCGGTCACGAGGGCGTCGACCTCGCAGGCTCCGACGGCAGCAAGCGCTGCCTCGGCCTCGGCCAGCGCCGCGGTGGTCTTCGCGAGTCGTGCCGCGAGCTCGCCGCCGCCTGAGGCCGAGTGCTCCGATCCCAGGTCGCTGTCGATCACGTGGCTTCCAAGTCGAGTGCCATGAGTAGCCGCTCGCGGTTCGAGAGGTCCCCGATCAGCCGCTGCGCCGGTGGCGGCAACTCCCTCACCAACGTGGGCACGGCGAGAATGTCGCGCTCGCCGGCGAGCGCCGGCTGCTCTCGCAGGTCGATCACCTCAAGCGTGTACCGGCCGGCGAGGCGCTCGTTGCAGACGGCACGCAGGTTCGTGACGGCGCGCCGCGACGCCGGGCTGCCGGCCACGACATAGAGGCGCAGCACGTACTCCAGGTCCTGCTCCGTGGGCTCACCGTCCCACTCCGGCGACGCGAGGCTCATGGCGAGTCCGCGCCGGGGCCGGCGCCACCGCGTGACAGCGCGCGACCGCGTGCGGTCTCGAGCAGGATCGCCTCGCGCGACTCGGCCTCCTCGTCCTCGACCTCCTCCGCAGCGGTGTCGGCCGCCAGCTCGGCCTCGAGCGCGGCGATCTGCGCGTGGAGGGCCGCCTGGCGGTGCTCGAGACGGCGCCCCCTGGCCTCGAGTACGCGCTGTTGCTCGAGCGCGGTATTGCGTACGCGAGCCTCGGCCACCAGCCGGGCAGTGCCCAGCAGGACGCCTTCCTGACCGGCGAAGGCGTCGACGATGTCGATACCGTCATCGCGCAGAACGAACTCCCGAACCTGGTTTGAGTGCGCCATCCCGCGCGACTTGAGCACGGAAATCGCACGGTTGTGCTCGCCCAACAGCTCGATGTTCGTGACGCTGAGCCACGTGTCGATCAGGCTCGAGATTCTGAGCCCCGGGTCGTCGGGCTCGCTGAGCACGGTCAGCAGTGCGGTGAGCCCCTGTCCTTTGAAGAAGTCGATCAACCTCGTCACCGCGGCCTCCACCTCCAGCGCCTGCCCACCGAACGCGCTGATCGGATCGAGCACGACGGACTCGGGAACAAACGCTGACACGGCCCGGTGGATCGCCGCCAGGTGGGTGTCCAGCCCGGACTGCGTCGCCCGCAGCGTGAAGAACCGCAGAAGCCCATCGTGCACGAGGGGCTCCAGGTCGAGCCCAACCGAGCGCATATTGCGAAGCACCTGGCTCGGCGACTCCTCCATCGCGATGTACAAGCAACGCTCCCCCCGCTCGCAACTGGCGCGCGCGAATGCAGCGGCCAGCGTCGTCTTGCCGGCCCCTGGACCGCCCGCGACGAGCGCGGTCGAGGCGCGGTAATAGCCGCCCCCGAGCATCTCGTCCAGGCGCCGCACCCCGGTCCCGACGCGATCGCTGGACGCCTCGTGGGCGAGCGCCACTGATGTCAGCGGGAACACCGAGAGTCCGTCCACGTCGATCATGAACGGGTACTCGTCGGATCCGTGGGCAGAACCGCGATACTTCACAATCCGTAGCCTGCGCGTCGATGCCTCGGCGCGGACGCGGTGGTCGAGCAGGATCACGCAGTCCGACACGTACTCCTCCAGGCCGAAGCGGGTGAGCGTGCGGTCGCCGCGCTCAGCCGTCACCACGGTGGTAACCCCTCGTTCCTTCAGCCAGCCGAAGAGCCGCCGCAGCTCGCCGCGCAGCAACGCCTCATCCGGTAGCGCCCCGAACAGCGTCTCGACCGTGTCGAGCACCACTCGCTGCGCGCCAACGGCGTCGATCGCGTGGCCCAGCCGCACGAACAGCGCCTCGAGGTTATAGGTGCCCGCTTCGGTCAGCTCGGCGCGCGCCGCCCGGACTTCCTCAAGCGCGAGCCGCCCGTCCCCGACCAGCTCGGCTAGGTCCCATCCGAGCGAGGCCGAGTTCGCCACCAGCTCCTCCGAAAGCTCCTCGAAGCTGACGAACAGGCCCGGCTCGTTGAGCTGCCGCGCCCCGCTCACGAGGAACTGCGTCGCCAGCATTGTCTTGCCCGCCCCCGGACCTCCACACACCAGCGTCACGCGACCGACCGGCAGGCCGCCGCCGAGCACCTCGTCCAGTCCTGCGATCCCAGTTGGGGCTTTTTGCACCGTCATCTGCGCCTGCACCATCCAGTCATATAGCCACGATCCGGCCTATTGGATACGCGCCTCATCGGGCGTCGTCCGCTTTAGAGCCCGCGGCCGACTGCCAGCGCACGAGATCGCGTCAAGACAGCACCTACGCACCGCGAAGAAAGATCCACACAACGGTCATCGGCACCCCAGTCCGTGGGCATGAGCCCTCAAGCATCTTTGCTCCGACTCGACGGATGTATTGGTCAGGCCGAGCACGCGCGCTCGCTGTAGCCTTCGTCCGGCGCCAACTCACGGGCAGCAGCCGGTTCGAGCGCGATCCAGACCTAATGCCCTCTATGACATCCAGAGGCGATGCCCCGGCTCCCGCGGTTCCGCTCCGGACGAACAGCGAGCATCGCCGTATCTGCACGAGCCTGTGAGCATGACTTCGCAGGCTTGCGTCCCGCGAGTGTGGGACGCCTATCCGTCCCAGCCATAGTCGCCGTGCGTGTCGAGCTTGCGCCAGAACTTGGGCTGCGGCTCCGACGTCACGCCGGCGGCCTGCATCAGCGGGCCGATCCTCCCGCCGTTCTCCTCGAAGAACGACAGGAAGCTCCGCTCATCAGGCCACTCATCGACGACTATGATCTCGCCGCCTTCAGAGCCGTAGAAACGATGTGCGATCAGCCCGTGTCCCTTCGCCGACTCCACGATCGCACGCATCGCATCGGGATCGCTGGCCGCGTGCTCTTCGAGCTTCTTCGAGTCACCCTTCAACGACAAAGTCATGATCACCGACATGCCCTCTCCTTCGATGGATTGCTCTCAGCACAAATTTGAACAGGCTGGCTGACCGCCTGCAAGCGTCGACGGGCCAGGCTCGGCTCGGGTGACGCGGGGACTCGCCCGCGAGGGCGGGTGTCTACCTGAGCGCGACAAGATCGACGGCGGCCGATGGCCGAGACCGGGGGCCGCGTCGCTCGGATTTACGCGATGGGAGTGGGCGACGCGCGGTAACCGAGGATCCGCATCGGACGTTGTGTTCCCGTCAGGCGGTCGCTAGCTGGTCGGCCCGCACTCAAGGCGGGCGGAACATGGCACCGCGCCGCTGTGGCGGTGCGCCGGCCAGCGGCGTTCTCCCGAGCTGCTGTCATTGCCCTCCCGGCACGGGCAGCAGAAGTGGCCGGCGGTGCGCGCTCTACCGTCCCAATCGCGACGTGGTCGGCGCGGGGGTCGTGAGCGACGCATCGGTACCAAAGGGAGCGATAGTTCCTACCTCCCAAGGTGAAGGACGTGCAAGCCACCAACGGAGGAGAAGATCACGAGCAAATCCGCAACGGCGAAGGCGAGAAGCAGGAGTATCCATATGTGGCCGGTCGAGATTTGAGGGTGATCCTCGGGCCCGAGGATCCAGTTCGGGAGGCGTTCGAGCACCGAGGTCGTTTCTGGCTTGTTGTGTTCCTTACGGTTTCGGATGAGCTGCTGCCTGAGCGCCCAGACAGAGTTCGCGTGATGGATCTCTTCCATCCACTGCTCAGCGATATAGACGCGGGCGGCTTGTCGCAGGACTGCGAGCAGTGTGCCCAATGCAGTCAGGAGACCAATAACGGCGAGGATTAGCCGGGCCGCTGGCTTCGTGTCTGCGGCGAGCCCTGTCGTGAAGAGGAAGGCCTGGGCGGCAATACTGATCGCGGGAATGCTCCAGAGTTCCTGTTCCCTTCCCTGACGCCGCTGTTCCGCCAGCGCCACCTGCCAATCGGTGCTGGGCAGCGGCGGCTCAGCTCCGCTGGGCGGTTGACCCCGTTGTGGTTTCCCCGGGTCGGCCACAACGAGGCGTTCGAGCATCGGTCGCGAATTCCTGCCGGACGTGGCGCAGCTGCGGGGTGACGAGGCCCGGCGGCACCAAGGGTTCTCATCCATCATGGGTGGTGACGCAAGGGGCCGCCCGGGGGTCACCGGTTGTTACCGCGTTGTTATCGCGACGTGCGTAGCTGTGGCTCGCGATGTGCGGGTCAGACTGGAGGACACGGGTGAGTCGGCGTGATGAAGGTCGTCGGCGTCCGTGGTGGCGGTCCGGTGGCTCGTTTCCCGTGAGATCGGTTGGATGTTCGGGCATCCTTGTCGCCTCGCTCGTGGTCACACCGGCGGTCGCGTTGGGTCAGGTGTTCACGTACACGGGCGCGGAGCAGGTCTATGGCGTTCCGACGGGTGTCACACAGGTCCACGTGATCGTCGTCGGGGCGCCGGGCGGGGGTGCAGTTGGAGCAGGGGGCGAGACGGTTGGCGGGGGATTGGGGTCGGTGGTCTCGGCGAATCTGCCGATCCCGGCCGGCCAGAGCGCGCTGTACGTCGAAATCGGCGGGATCGGCGCTCGCTTCAATGGTGGGGGAGCTCCGAACGGTGGCGACGCGTCGGATGTGCGGTTACTCGCGCGCGCAATCGGACTCGATCGACTCGAGGTTGATCGTCGCAGGCGGGGGCGGGGGAGTCGCGTCGTTCTATGGCGGTAACGCGGGCGCGGACGGCAACGGCGGCTCGGCGGCTCGGCGGCTCGGCGGCCGGCAGGGCTGGCACGTTGACCGGCGGTGGAGCCGGGGTGTCCCATGTTCCGGGTGTGGGCCCTCCGGCAACCCCGGATCACTGGGACAGGGCGGGGACGGGGCCAACGGGGGCGGGGGCGGTGGTGGCTACTACGGTGGTGGCGGAGGCGCGGTCGCCCAATGCGGGGAGAACTACTGTGACGACTTCGGTGCTGGCGGAGGTGGCTCCAGCTATGCGGCGCCTCAGGCCGTGAACGCCACGGTCGGGCTCGATCCCTCGCGCACGCCACAGGTAACGATCACACCGCTGACGCCGCCAACGCCGAGCCCGCCACCACCGAGCCCGCCAACGCCGAGGCCGCCACCGCCGAGCTCGCCGACGCCGGCGGTGATGTTTTCAGGGTTGCGTGTCAGTCCCAGCAGGCTAGCCGTCGGCGGCAGGCTGACCGGTGGGCGGTGCGACGCACCCACCCGCGGGAACCGCCGGCGCCCACGGTGCGACCGGCCCGCCACGCTCCACATCAGCTACGCGCTCAACGTGGCAGCCGCCGTGACATTCACGATCGAACGCGTCCTCCCCGGGCGAATGGTCGCCGACACCTGTGAGCCACTCACCAACGCCAATCGCAGCCGAAGAGCCTGCAGCCGCCTCAGAACTCTTCCTGGCAGCCTGGCACAAGCCGAGGCTGTGGGAGCCAACAGTCTCACGTTCAAGGGGCGGGTCGGAGATCGGCTCTTACCAGCCGGCTCCTACAGGCTCATCGCAACAACAGGTACCGGCACGACAACTCGGGCCAAGGCGACTGCCTCGTTCGTCCTCTTGCCGTAGTGTCGCGAATCGCGCTTGCGGCGCGCATAAGGTCGCCGGCCGACGATTGGCTGCTCACCAGGGTGACCGTTTTGCCCGCGCGCGTTATGCCGTGACCTTGGACCGTCGGCGGCGGCAGGAGTGGGCCCCTCACGCGGCCCGGCCCGACCGAACGCGTACGTTCAAGCCTCTCCCAGCAGTTTCGCCTTCTGCGTTTGAAACTCGGCGTCGGTCAGAACGCCGCGATCGTGCAACGCGGCCAGATCGACGAGTTGCGCTGCGGTGTCGCGCGTCGGCTGAGCCGCCGCCGAGGCCTCCGGCCCGAACTCGGCCTCGATCTGCGCTCGCTTGTGCTGGTATTGCTGCTCGCTGAGCTGTCCGCCCGCGCGGAGCTTCTCAAGGTTCGCGAACACCGTCTCGCGGAACATGTCTTGCTCGACGGGCTTCAGCCGGGCGCCACCGGCTCGGGGCGGGATCACGCTGTCGGCATCGAGCGGATCTTGAGGGTGTAGTGCTCAGAGTGACCGAGCGGCATCCCACCGTAACCGCTCTCCGGCACGCCCCAACGCTTGTCAAACTCGATCACCGTCGCCAGCGCGGCTTTGCCGCCGTGTTGGCGCAGCGACTTCAGTTTCCGCTTGCTCCTCCACGACAGATCAGGCATGACGGCTCTCCAATCGATCCTGTGCCGCGCTGATAGACCACGCGGGCCATCATATTTCGAGCTTTTCCTGCTTGTGTGGGTGCGACGTCTCGTGTCGGTGGGACGGCCTTGACAGGCAACCGTGTGGCTGCGTATTGTAGGCAGCCAGATGGCTGCCTATTCGCATATGGACGACGCCGTCTTCAGGGCGCTGGCGGATCCGAGCCGGCGGCTCCTGCTCGACAGCCTGAACGAGCGCAACGGCCAGACGCTGCGCGAGCTGGGCTCGCGGCTGGAGATGGCTCGCCAGTCGGTGAGCAAGCACCTTGCCGTGCTGGAGGCGGCCAATCTCATCACGACCGTTCGCCGCGGCCGGGAGAAGCATCACTACCTCAACGCGGCGCCCATCAACGAGATCGCCGAACGCTGGATCACGCGGTACGAGCAGGACCGCGTCCACGCGCTCGCCGATCTCAAAAGAGCACTGGAGGACACCCCCGTGGAGAACCCCTCGTTCGTCTACGCGACCTACATCCAGACCACGCCCGAACGGCTCTGGCAGGCGTTGACCGAGCCGGCGTTCACCGAGCGCTACTGGGCGACTACCTTCGACTCCGATTGGAAGCCCGGCTCGACGGTGACCTGGCACACGCGCGGCCGTGAGATCGCCGACCCTGAGCAGGTCGTGATCGAGTCCGAGCCCTACCGCCGCCTGTCCTACACGTGGCACACGTTCACCCCCGAATGGGCCGAGTCGCTGGATCTCACCGACGACGCCCACGACCGCCTGGCCGCCGAGCCGCGCTCGAAGGTCACCTTCGAGATCGAGCCGCTCGGCGAACAGGTGAAGCTGACGGTGATCCACGACGGCCTCGAGCCCGGCGGCATCACCGGCTCGCTCATCAGCCAGGGTTGGCCGCGCGTCATGGCCAACCTCAAGACCCTGCTCGAGACCGGCGACACGCTCCCGGACCTACAGCAGAACACCCCGGCCAGGCTCGGGCTGACGCGATGACCGCGGCAAGGATATCAGTCCCACCCTGCTGTACCGGCCGCCTGGCGCCGTGACCGCCGGCGCGCTGATCGTCGGCGCGGGACTGTACGAGCTCACGCCGCCGAAGCGCGAGTGGCCCCGTCGACGTGCCCTGGCTCTGGCGATCGTCGCCCTCGGCATCGCCATCGCCGCAACCTGAACCACGAGGAGATAACCGATGGCCAGTCGCACCACCGCCAGTCGCGAGCAATGGCTCGCCGCCCGCCTCGAGCTCCTCGAGGCCGAAAAGGAACTGACCCGCCGCAGCGACGACGTGGCGCGCCAGCGCCAGCAGCTGCCCTGGGTCCCCGTCGAGAAGGACTACCGCTTCGAAACCGAAGCCGGCGCCACGTCGCTCGCCTACCTCTTCGGTGGGCGCTCGCAGCTCCTCGTCTACCACTTCATGTTCGGACCGGAGTACAAGGGGGGCTGCCCGTCGTGCTCGGCGATCGCCGATGGCTTCAACGGCTTCGCCGTCCACCTGGAGCACCACGACGTGGGGATGATCGCGGTCTCGCGCGCCCCGATCGCCGCGCTGCAGGCCTACAAACGACGCATGGGCTGGACCTTCACCTGGGCCTCGTCGCTGGACAGCGAGTTCAACTTGACTTCAACAGTTCGTTCACCGAGGACCAGCAGCGCTCGGGGACCATCGACTACAACTACCGCCCGACGGACACGACGTGGCTCTGGGAGGCCGGCAGGGAGGGCCGCGCTGCCGAGCACGCCGCGATGGCCGGCACCGACAGGGCCACATACACGCGCGAGCAGCCCGGCATGAGCGCCTTCGCCCTCGAGGACGGAGTCGTGTACCACACCTACTCAGCCTATGCGCGCGGCCTCGACGGGCTGTGGGGCATGTACCAGTGGCTGGACCGGGCGCCGAAGGGGCGCAACGACACTGGAGCGTGGTTCCGCCCGCGAGACCAGTACGAAGCTAAGTAGAGCGGCCAAGCGAAGCCAGCGACGCCGAGGAGTGGAGTACCTCGATCCAGACGGGTAGCGGACGCGCGATTGATATCGCCCGCCTATGCGGCATTCGCCGTGAAGATCCAGTGGTGACTGATCGAGCCGAGCCTCTGCAGGATCGTGCCGCTGCCCCGCAGCTTCGTGTCATGACGGCGATGCTGGCAGGCGCGCATTCGCGCGGAAAGCTGGAAAGCTCCTCTCTTTGCGCGCGCGGCCCCAACCCGCGTGTTGCGATCTCCGGCGTGATCCCGGCAACGGGCAGCGTGCCGAAGTCGGCCGCGGCAGTATCAATGCTGATCGCGGCGCGGGCACCGCTCACCGGGGTTCCGGGTCCGTGAGCGGTGCCGCTGCCGTGAGATGACGCTGGTCGGTTCCTGGCGATCTTGAGCTACGCGCCCAGCGGTGAAGACTTTCTGTGTTATCAATTTGCCGCCGGCGACAGGAGCCATGCCTTGCGAACCTCATCCGGCTTGCCCTGCGTTCAGATCCGCGCTCTCTCCGATGATCGGCTTGTCGGCACGAACCCGTGAGGTGAGATTGGTTGTTGTCAAGGCAACTTGAGGTTTACGCAGACTTTTTGCGGCCACCTCCTGTGCCAGATCAACGATGCCGCTGTGCAGCTACGCGCGGAGGCTGGCACGCTGCTCGCAGCGACGGTCAGGATAGGGTTGCCCCCGAGCTATCGAGGAGCGGACGCGTGGCATCGGGGCGCCCACAGCCGAGCAACAGCACGATTGTCGGGGTCGCAATACTGCTTTTTGGAGCCGTATTGCTTGGCGTTGGCATGCATCACGTGGTTTCGACCGGCACCTGCTCATCGACCGGCTACAGCGCCAACCTCGGGCCGGTGCCACGTTGCCCGAAGGGCACCGGCTGGTGGATCCTGTTCCTGATCGGCGGCATCTTCATGGTCGTGATCGGCGGCCTCGTCACCCAGGGCTCGAGTGCCATGCTGATCATCCCGGCAGTGTTCGGGGCGATCGGCATCGGCTCGCTGACTGTCGCCTTCCAGGGCCACGGTTCGTCGGGCATGGAGACGTTCGCGCTGATCTTCGGTGGAGCGTTCGCCGCAGCCGGGCTGATCCCTGCGCTGGTGATCGCATGGAGCGGCATCGGTCGCCTGCGAAGCTCTGCGCGCGCGCCGACGCGCACACCGACGCCGTTCAACGCAAGCGCAAAAAGCGCCGAGTCTCCGTTCGGCGCGGCGGCCTCGCAGCCTGACGCAATCATGGGCGCATATGCCGCGGGGACGCCGGGAGGCGTGTCGGCGCCGGCGCCCGTAATACCGTCCTTCACCCCCTCCCTGCAGGCCACCGGGCGCAAGGCCGGCGCCGATCCGTTGGACAAGATCGCCAAGCTCGCAGAATTGCGCAAGAGCGGCGCGCTGACCGAAGACGAGTTCAACCGCGAGAAGGCAAAACTGCTTGACGAGCTCTAGCGACGGTCTCGGTCCGGGGCGGGTGGCGATCGCGCTGGTCGTGTGGCTGGGCGCGATCGCGGGCGCCGTCGCCGTGTCGACCGCGGTTGCCAACAGCACCCACACCTCGCCTGGCACCACGGCGCCTCGGACCGGCGTCTCCAGCAGCTCGACGCCGAGCGCCCCGCGCCCGCCGTTCGATCCCTCGAGCATCAAGCCGACCGATCCCAGCTCGCTGTTTCGCACGGTGAACTTCGCGCGCGTGCTGAGAACCGCGCGGGCCCGGTTCGGGCCGCGCGCCGACATCGAGGAACTCCGCCTTGCGCCGGGCGAAGCGCAGTTGACGATCGTCACCCAGGGCCAGCAGCGGAGCGTCGGTATCCGGGCCAACGGCGATTACCTGACGTTCTTCACCCGCCCGCTGGACGGGCCAACGCAAGTGTTCACGCTCGCCCAGGTACACGCGAATGTCCCGGCGGCGCTGGCGCGACGGATCGCCGCGCACGGCGGCGTTCCGCTCTCGCAACTGGAGTACATGCTGATTCGGATCGACCCGGTCGCACATCACTTCAGCTGGCTCGTGTACAGGATCGGCGGCGACGTGCATTTTCTGTCCGACGGCGCCAGCAGTCCGATCACGGAATACGGCTCGCGGGGTGTCCACACGCTGCGCGGCTGAGCGAAGCTTGCACGCGCGATATAGCGGTCCCTACAAGCCCGTCTGGCCGGCGAGCGAGGTCAGCCTGGTTGGCGACGAGCCGCACCGCGGCCCTGCGCTTCAAGCCGAGACACGGCAGTGCTGACCGACGGCCGTTGCGCAGCGACCATCTCGGACAATTGGAACGGGGCGAGAGCCCCCATGCTCACGGCAGACAGCCGCAGATGACGTCGCGATGACCCGCCCGGCGCACAGGCCGTGACCTGTCGGTCAGAGCCTGATCACGCCGCCGGCTTGAGGCCACTGCCGTCGATGAGCCTGGGTGCGCGGACGGTGTTGTCCACGACCAGTTCGAGGTGGCGCGGCGCCGAGCGCTTACGCATCTCGAGCAGATGGCAGCCGACGTGCATCGCGCCACCCGGGACGCTGCGCATCGGGGACCCGGCGTACAGCGGCTCGCCGCACGCCACGCACTGAGTTAGCGGCCTGGGAAGGCTGGATGATTGTGTTGGCTCAGGGTTGATCATGGTAGGACCTATGGCTGGAAGAGGGGCTCCACCGGCTCACTCGTGACAGTCTGTCTGACGCGATGTGAACTGGTTATGGACGAGGTAATCGACCGGCCACCGCGCAACTACACACTCCTACGCGCTCCGCCTGGACAAACGTTGGGAACGGTCCCACAAGGGATGCGGTTGCGGCTGGATCAACCCTGGACGAGGCCGTCGGCTGCGGCCCGATCAACCCCCACAGCAGGCCGTCGGCTGCGGCCCGATCAACCCCCACAGCCGGCCGTCGGCTGCGGCCCGATCAACCCCCACAGCAGGCCGTCGGCTGCGGCCCGACAGCAGGCCGTCGGCTGCGGATCGATCAATAGGCCCGGGCCCATGCGCGGATGAGCGTTCCGCCCCTACCTTCGACGGGATCGCCGTCCGGAAGCGGAACCGCTTGGATGTTCTCGAGAACCTCGCGGTGCTCCGCGGGATCGCCACGGCGGACGTCCCACGAGATGCCGTCCGGATAGGCGCCGACGACAAGCAGGTCAGCGCTCGAGCCGGCGTTGCAGTGGCCGGTGCCGGCAGGCAGCACGAGCACATCACCGGCCCGAAGCTCAAGGCTCCGCCCGCTCGGGCCGCCCAAGACGACGGTCGCCGAGCCGGCGACGATCCCGAGCACTTCGTGCGTGGTCGAGTGGAAATGGTGAAACGAGAAGATCCCGTCTCGCCAGGCACCGAGCCAGCCGTTGCGCGCAAACAGACGCTCACAGACGCCTGCGTCGGTCGCGGCATCTACGCCATGGAACACGAGCACCGGCAGCGGAGAGTTCGGTATCCCGCCGTCGTCCTCGAATACAAACGTCTCGACGTCCATCCGTGCACGAAGGCTACGGCGATCCTGAACAACCGATGAACTTGGCCCGATCAACCGGTCGGGCCAGGCCGAGCCTGGGACAATCGGCCGATGGACGACCATATTCGGGGCAACGTGCTGGTCGTCGATGACGAACCGACGATCGCCGAGGTCGTGGCGCGCTACCTCGAGCGAGCCGGGTACCGCGCCCGGATCGCAGGCGACGGGCTCGGCGCGATCGAGGCCGCGGTGGCCCAGCGACCGGACCTGGTCGTGCTCGATCTGATGCTCCCCGGAATCGACGGTCTCGAGGTGATGCGCCGTTTGCGCGAGCTCGATCGAACGCGGATCGCCGTGATCCTGTTGACGGCCAAGGGCGAAGAATCCGACCGCGTGATCGGCTTGCGACTGGGAGCGGACGACTACGTCGTGAAACCGTTCTCGCCCGCGGAGCTCGTCGCCCGCGTCGACGCGGTACTGCGGCGACTGGACACCTCGCCCGCGCAGGAGGCCCCGCTGGAGCTCTCCGACATGACGATCGACCCGGCCGCGCGCCGCGTGGTGGTGCGCGGAAATGAGGTGCAGCTGACCCAGCGCGAGTTCGACGTGCTGCTGTTCATGGCCCGCCACCCGGGCCAGGTGTTCTCCCGCAACCAGCTGATGGACGCGGTCTGGCAGTACTCGTTCTACACCGACACCTCGACGGTCACGGTCCATGTCAGACGCCTGCGCGCGAAGATCGAGGAGGACCCTGCGCGCCCCTCGCGCATCGAGACTGTGTGGGGCGTCGGCTACCGGTTCCAGCCGTGACGGGAACCGAGGACCGCGCCGGGCCGCACGCGTTCGTGACACGTATCCGGACCAGGGCGGGGTCGCTGTCGCATCAGTTCGCGTTGGCCGTCGCGATCGCCGTCGCGCCCGTGCTGGCGGCGCTGGTCGTCGTCGGCCTATTGATGGTCGTTTCCGGCCACGATGCCATGCTCGTCGCGGCGATCGTCGTCGGTGCTGGCGCGGTTGCCGTCGTCGCGGCCAAACTGATCGCCGATGGGATCCTCGGCGACGTCGAGCGGATCCGCAACGGCTTGACCGCCGTCGGCGCCGGCGGGAGGGATGTCAGGATCGAAACCGAAGCGCACGACGAGCTGGGTGAGCTCGCGAGTGCTGCCAACGCGATGATCGAGCGGTTACGCAACGAGGAGCTGGCGCGTGACCAGTCCGATACGGCGCGCCGTGACCTCGTCGCGGCCGTGTCGCACGATCTGCGCACGCCGATCACGTCGCTGCGGCTGCTGGCGGAGGCGGTCGAGGATGAGATCGTCGACGAGCAGACCCGGGCGAGCTACCTCGCGCGGATGCGCACGCACATCGATGCGCTCAGCGCGCTGATCGATGACCTGTTCGAGCTGTCCCGGCTTGAAGCCGGTGATATCCGCTGGACGCTCGAGCGGGTACCGCTCGACGAACTGGTCTGCGAGACGGTCGAGGCAATGCGCGTGCAGGCGGAGCGCAAGGGCGTGGCCGTGATCGCGCACGTCCCGGCGGCGCTTGGCTCGGCACGAGCCAATCCCGAGAAGCTCCAGCGCGTGCTGTTCAACCTGATCCAGAATGCAATCCGCCACACACCGGCCGACGGGAGCATTGTCGTTCGTGCCGAGCCGGTCGCCGGCCAGATCGAGGTCGAGGTGGCAGACACCGGCGACGGGATCGCGGTGGCCGAACGCGACCGCGTGTTCACGGCGTTCTATCGCGGCGGCGCCGACGCCGCTCGCACGAGCGCCGGAGCCGGCCTCGGGCTTGCCGTCTCGCGTGCGATCGTGGAGGCGCACGGCGGGCACATCTGGCTGCCTGAGACGGCGACCGGAACCCGCGTGCGGTTCAGCCTCCCCGCGGCTCGGTAGACCACCGCACCGGATTGCACGCGATCACCGATGAGGTGCGCAGGCAACCACCGAGTAGATGCGCACGCAACCACCGATGACGGTCTCCAGCCGTGGTGCGAACCTTGGTCGATGACCGGCCACTGGAACAAGAGTCGACGCGGGGTTCAGCTCCGCGAATTCGTGCCGAGATAAGGCTTATGGCCCCTTCAATGACATCAATGGGTTGGCCCCATTTGCTCCGGGGCATGCGCGGGACGCGGCGTCGCGGTCCTGCCGCAGGCGCGGCCTCCAGCGAGATCCCACACCGTCATCCCGCGATGAGCGGGCTCAACGTCTCGCCCGTTCACGGCCGCCACTGCATCTGTGACCGTTGCGCCCCGCGGGCGCGCAGCACCAGCTGACCGTGGCGTTGCACTAGCCCGAAGTTCCCCGGACTAGCAGGTGGACGACGGCGTCGGTGTGCCGGCGCCCGTGCTCGGATCGTCGACGACCCCGCCCGCGCCGGTGCGCTTCACGGCACCGAGGTGGACCACGTACCAGACGCCGCGCCAGGAGATCATCGACGCGATCCCGAAGGAGCGAACCTGTCGGTCGCCCTTGTAGACCAGTCGCGAGTTCGGCACCTCGTAGTAACCCACGCGGTTGTAGCAGGCTCCCGGTGGCACCCAATGGGCATAGCCGACGGGTACCTCGACGCGCACTAGACGCGCACGCCGCGCGTGCGCGCCGAGCAGCGCGTGCGCGGCGGCAATGTCGAGCCGATAGCCGGCTACGAGCCGCCCGACGTAGTCGGCGCGCGGGTAGGCGATCGCCTTGACCTGTGCATATGCGCTCTCGGGAAAGAACGCCGGTAGCGCCGGGCGCACCGAGCCGGTGCTGATCCCACGCCACAGCGCGTCGATCTGTAGCCGGAACTCGGCGGTGTGCGCCGAGGGAAGGCGGCGGGTCTGCGGGAGCGAGCCTGGCGGCGGCGGACGGTGTCGAGCACGGCGCGCAGACGCCCGGCGTCCGTCGGCGCTGGACCGCCGCGGCGACGCCGTCGCCGTCGTCGTCGCGGCCGCCGCCGTCGTCGTCGTCGTTGAGGCTGTGGGCGCCGGCGCTGCCGAACGCTGCGTCGCCGACGATCCACAGCCCACGAGCAGCGCCACAGCGGCGAGTCCGGCGGTCGCCGTCCGTACGTACTTATGCGACTGGGCGAGGCGTCTACCCGCGGCCGGGGTGGGGGAGGCTGTCGTGCGTATGCGGTAGCAGGATCCCACAGCCCGGGCGCCTTTCGGTTTTCCCGATTGCAGAACCGGGGTTTCTCGCGTTTCCCCACCTGCCCACAGGCGTACCATTCCTGCCATGACCGCATTGGGCGTGTCGCTGCTGGTGATCGGGGCGATCGTCATCGTGGTCGAGGCGCATGTGCCGACGCTGGGCCTGCTCGGGGGCCCTGGTGTGGTCGCGCTCGGCGTCGGGGCGATGCTCGCGATCAGCGGGCTGGGGGGTGGCGTGGTGCTGGGTCTCATCACTGCGCTAGCTCTGGTCGCAGCGGCAGGAGCCGTGCTCAGTGTGTCGCTGCGCAAGGGGATCGCCGTCCGCAACCGCCGGGTGCGCGCTGGGCCCGAGGGCCTGATCGGTCACGTCGGCGTTGTTCGGAGCTGGGCCGACGCCTCTGGAAAGGTGCTCGTCGACGGCGCGCTGTGGCATGCGCGGCAATCCTGGGGAAGCGACGATGAGGACGAGCTTGATGGGCTGCATCAGGGCGATTCGGTCGTGGTCGAGCGCCTCAGCGGCCTGACGCTTGCGGTCCGGCGAGCGGAGGACTGGGAGCTCGCGCCGTGATCACGGCGATCATCGTGATCCTGGTTGTGTTGGCGGTGGTCGCGGTGGCCGTGGCCGGCGCCTCGATCCGCGTGCTGCGAGAGTACGAGCGCGGCGTGGTGTTCCGGCTCGGGCGCCTAATGGACCAGCGCGGGCCCGGACTGATCCTGCTCGTCCCGTCGATCGACCGGATGGTGCGAATCAGCCTTCGTACGATCACACTGACGATCCCCGCGCAGGAGACGATCACGCGCGACAACATCCCCGTGCGTGTGACCGCGGTCGCGTACTACCGCGTGATCGATCCCAACAGCGCCGTCACGCAGGTCGAGAACTTCCACAATGCGATCCTGCAGATCGCCCAGACGACGCTGCGCTCGGTCCTCGGCGGGTCCGATCTCGACACGCTGCTCTCCGAGCGCGAGCGGCTGAACGAGAGCCTTCAGCACGTGATCGACGCCCAAACCGAGCCGTGGGGGATCAAGGTCACGACGGTTGAGATCAAGGACGTCGAGATTCCCGAACGGATGCAGCACGCGATCGCGCGCCAGGCCGAGGCCGAGCGCGAGCGCCGCGCCAGGATCATCAACGCCGAGGGGGAATTTCAAGCGGCCGCCAAGCTCGCTCAGGCCGCGGACGTGATCAGCGTGAACCCAGTCACGCTGCAGCTGCGCTACCTGCAAACGCTGCGCGAGATCGGTGCAACTCAGAACTCCACCGTCGTATTCCCAATGCCGATTGATCTGATCAAGCCGATGCTCGAGGCCGTCGGCAGATCCGGGAATCAGGTGCCGGCCGCCGAGCCGACCCCGGAGTGGACGGACGCCGATGGCGACGGCCAAATCGAGCCCGGAACCGCGCGAGAGCTAGAGACCGGCGTGCCCGAGAGTATCGCTCAGCGAGCCGTGGGCAACGAGACCGACACCTTCGAGAAACTGACCGATCCGCCGACGGGGAACGTGTCGTAGAGCGAGCTCTGCGCGACCAACTGGACCGTGAACCTCTGGCCGGCGTTGGCGGCCCCGACAACGACCTCGAGCGGCACCGTGATCGTGTGCCGCGCGCCGTCGAGCACGACGTCGATCGGAGTGATCTGATTGCCGAGCACCTTGCCGGTGCGCTCGTCGACCACCTGGGCGAGGACCCGGCCCTGCAGCGCGCTCGACGTCCCCGAGTAGGTCAGGGTCAGCTGCGGCGCGCCGAGCACAAGGGTCTTCGCCGGCGGGCTCACCTCAATGTTGACCGCGTTGCTCGCCCTGGTCGCGACTGCGGCTCCGAAAGCGGCGCCGACCGGACCGAGGGACTTCGGGAACGGGCCGGCGTACGCACCCGAGCCGCCCGTGCCGATCAACGGCAGCGTGCCCGAGCCGCTCGCCGCGAGCGGCTTGCCGGCAGCCGGCGGGTAGCTCGGCGCGCTGTAGGAGTGCCCGCGTTGGTCGAGCCACTCGAAACCTGGCCCGGTGCTCGCGTGCGTGTCGCGCTTCAGGTAGCGGGCGAACCAGGCCAGCACATCGCGCTGAGCGCGGCCCTGATCTCCGGGGTTGGTGATGCACAGGCCATGCCCGCCACAGAACCAGAGCATCTTCGCCGGAACGTGGTGTGCGCGCAGCAGCGTGTAGTTGTCGACCGCCTCTTGAAGCGTGAACAGGGTGTCGGCCGTCCCCTGTAACAGCAGGGTCGGGATGTGGATTGCACCGAGCACGTCGTCCGGACCGCGGCTACGGAAGAAGCCGACCACGTCCGGCGTCAAGGTGAAGCCGGCCCGGCCCTCGGCGTAGCCCTTCGCGATCAGCGGATCGTTGCGCTGGTGAGCGGCCGCGGCGCCGAGGAACAGCAGCTGCGCCCAGCCCGTCTTGACGGTGTCGTTCTTGTCGAGGCTCGTGATCAGCGAGTTCCACGCGATGTCGGGCGTGATCACGTCGATCCGGCGGTCGACCGCGGCGGCGGTGAACTGGATGCCGCCGCCGTAGGAGCCGCCGGCCATGCCGACGCGCGGGTCGCCAGGCTTGTCGAGCAGCGCCTCGGGCCGATGCGAGAGCCACGTGATCAACGCGGACACGTCGCGTGCCTCGAACTGAGCGCTGTCGACCTCCGCGAGGCCGCCCGAGGCACCGAAGCCCCGTGGATCCCACGTCAGCACGTTGTAGCCGGCGCGACGAAGCGGACCGACACCGACGAACCCGAATGCGGCGCTGGTGGGCGCGTTCGGATTTGTGATCGCCGAACCGCCCCAGCCGGGGCCTTCGAGCACTGTGGGCGCGCGCTGCCCCCTTTGCAAGCCGACGGCGGTGAAGAGATGCAAGTGGATCTTGGTGCCGTCGAATGAACTGACGACGGCATCGCGCCGCACCGCCGCGGAGGCGAGGGCGGGCGCAGCGAAAGCCAACAGCGCGACCAACCACGCGACGAGCCACTCCCTCCTGAACATGGCGCGGGAGCATATCGACGTGCAGCCTCTATCGTGAACGGGGATGGCAATCCGCGCGGACATCCGCAACATCGCGATCGTCGCCCACGTCGACCATGGCAAGACGACGCTCGTCGACGCGCTCCTGTGGCAATCAGGCGCCTTCCGCGCCAACCAGGACGTGGCCGATCGCGTCCTTGACTCGATGGATCTCGAGCGCGAGAAGGGGATCACGATCCTCGCCAAGAACACCGCGATCCGCTACGGCGATGTCAAGCTGAACATCGTCGACACGCCAGGACACGCCGACTTCGGCGGCGAGGTCGAACGCGGACTGACGATGGTCGACGGCGTGCTGCTGCTTGTCGACGCGAGCGAGGGACCGCTGCCGCAGACGCGGTTCGTGCTGCGCAAGGCGCTCGAGGCGCGGCTGCCGGTGATCCTCGTGATCAACAAAGTGGACCGGCCCGATGCGCGGATCGACGAGGTCGTCGACGAGGTCTATGAGCTGTTCCTCGACCTCGACGCCGACGAGTCGCAGATCGACTTTCCGATCGTCTACACGAACGCCAAGGCCGGTCTGGCGTCACTTGACCCGAAGCAGCCCGGGACCGACCTGCAGCCGCTGATCAACCTTCTACTTGAGCACGTGCCGGCCCCGTCGTATGACCCCGGCCACCCGCTGCAGGCGCACGTCACGAATCTCGATGCGTCGCTCTACGTTGGGCGGATCGCGATCTGCCGGGTTCGCCAGGGCGTGATCCGCCGTGGCGAGACGATCGCCTGGTGCCGCTCAGACGGCGAGATCGAGCAGGTCAAAGTGACGGAGCTGTACGTTACGGAAGCGCTCGATCGAGTGGATGCCGAGGAGGCGGGCGCCGGAGAGATCATCTCGGTCGCGGGGATCGCCGAGATCACGATTGGGGAAACGCTGACGGACGCGGAGGATCCGCGGCCGCTCCCGGTGATCACGGTCGATGAGCCCTCGCTGTCGGTGACGATCGGGATCAACGACTCACCCTTGTCGGGGACCGACGGGGACAAGCTGACGGCCAGCCAGGTCAAGGCCCGCCTCGAGCGTGAGCTCGTCGGCAACGTCTCGTTGCGGGTCGGCCCGACCGAGCGGCCCGAGGTGTGGGAGGTGCAGGGTCGAGGCGAGCTGGCGCTGGCGATCCTGGTCGAGCTGATGCGGCGTGAGGGGTTCGAGCTGACGGTCGGCAAGCCCCAGGTCGTGACTCGCGAGATCGGCGGCCGCGTGCACGAGCCGATCGAGCGGATGAGCGTCGACGTGCCGGACGAGTACGTAGGCGTCGTCACCCAGCTGTTGGCGCTGCGCAAAGGGCGACTCGAGCAGATGGTCAACCACGGCACCGGGTGGGTGCGGATGGAGTACCTGGTCCCGGCGCGTGGATTGATCGGATTCCGCACCGAGTTCCTCACCGAGACGCGCGGCACGGGGTTGCTGCACCACGTGTTCGACCGCTGGGAGCCCTGGCATGGCGAGCTGCGCACGCGACCGACGGGATCGCTGGTCGCCGACCGGCGCGGCGCCGTCGCCGCGTTTGCGCTGTTCAATCTTCAGGAGCGCGGGACGCTGTTCATCGAGCCCGGCGACCAGGTCTACGAAGGCATGATCGTCGGCGAGAACTCGCGCGCCGAAGACCTCGACGTCAACGCCTGCAAGGAGAAGCACCTCACGAACATCCGCTCCTCGACCGCGGATGAGCTGGTCCGGCTCGTGCCCAAGCGCGAGCTGTCGCTGGACCAAGCGCTCGAGTTCCTGCGCGCCGACGAATGCGTCGAGGTCACCCCAGGCGCGATCCGGCTGCGCAAGGTCGAGCTCGAGGCCGTCGCCCGGCGCAAGCTGGCGCGAGCCGGCGCCCGGCAGATCGCCGGCGTCAGCTAGGCCAGCCTGCGTTACGGGACCTCAGACCGCCGGCGTGCGCCGGCGGAACGCTCGCACCGGCGTCAGCACGATCCGCGCCAGCAGCGAGCCGATCACCAGGTACACGACCAACGCAATCCCCCAGTTGAGCGCGACGGTGCCGCGGGCGCTGTCGAGATGGAACATCCCGTCGAACGGCCCGGCGAGCCACTTGGCCCAGTCATGGACGTGCGAGACGATCGTATTGCTCGGTGAGGCCTTCAGCACCACGAACGCGATCCCGAGCGCGATGATCAGCGCAACGACGCCGGCGATCGTCGTGATGATCCGCGCGATCAACACCGCGGTTCCCGCTCCGGCGGCAGCCGCCCTGGTGCCCGCGCCGGGCCGAGCTGGGGCCACGGGGGCCGCGTCCCTCTCGGTGGCAACGGTGCGACGGCGACCCCACCAGCGGCGGCGTGCCGGTGCTGCGGTCGCAGTGCTCTGATCTACGGTGGCGGCCGGGGCCGCGTCTGTGCTCGCGGCGGCGCTATCGGCGGCGGCGGGCTCTGTTGGGTGATTGATCACAGCCATGGCCGTTGGCTACCCCTCGCTGCGCACGGTCAACCCAAACCGGCGGCCTCCGCCAAGACGGCCCGCGTGCCGTGGGCGGCACGCTCCCAGCTGAGACCGGCCACGGCAGCGGTTCCGCCGGCAGTAAGACGCAGTCGCAGATCGCGGTCGTGCGCAATCCGGAGCATCGTGTCGGCGAGGGCTGCCTGATCGCCAACCGGGAATCGCAGCAGGCCTGCTGAAAGCTCGGGTCCGAACACCGGCAAATCGCTCGCCAGAACCGGCGTGCCGCGCGCGAGCGCCTCGCGGGCCGGCAGGCAATAACCCTCCAGGAACGAGGCGACGACCAGCGCCAGCGCGCCCCGATACAGCACGTCCAACTCGGCGTCTGGAACCCGGCCCAGCAGCCTGACGCCGGGACCAGTCAGCTTTGGGGCCAGCCGTCCCTCACCCGCGAGCACGAGTTGCGGTTTCAGCCCGCGCCCCCGCGCCGAGACGAATGCGCGCACGAGGAGCTCACAGCCCTTACGGGGCTCGAGCGCGCCGACGGCCAGCAGATAGCTCCCGGGCTCGAGGCCGAAGCCGCGAAGCGTCGCCTCGACCGCAGCCCGCTCCGGAGCATCTTCGGGCAACCGCACCCCGAGCTCGACGACATGCACGCACGTGGCGGGCACTCCCCACTGCGAGGTCAGCGCCGCGCGCGTCGGCTCAGAATCGGCGATCACGCGCACGGCTCGGCGGCCCAGCGACCGGGGCCGCGCAAGCTGGTGCCAGATCCGCTCATACCGGGTGAAGTCGTGCGGGCGCAACTCGAAGCTCAGGTCGTGCACGGTGAGCACGAACGGTGCATCGCCCGACAGCGCCAGTGGCGCGGGCGCGGGAGCCCAGAGCACGTCGAGCGAGCTGCCGAGCAGCCGCTCGAGCCGGGGCCTGCCCGCCAGCGCCGCGAACCCGAACAACAGCCGGCCCGGCAGCCGATGCCTGCGGATCTCGACGTTGGGGAATCGGCGCAGCAACTCCAAGCCGCCCACCGCCCCACGCCCGGGGACGAACAGCACCCACCGGTCGCCGGGGTACTCGTGCGCGAGCGCCCGCAGTAGCTCGGCGCAGTAGCGTGATACGCCGCGGCGCCCCGTGAGCGAGCGAGCGTCGACGCCGATCTTCACGGCGGTGACCGTACACCTTCACAAGCGCGGATAGACTCGCGGCGGATGGACGTCGCCGTCATCGTTCCGAACTGGAACGGGCGGCGCTGGCTGGCACAGTGCTTGCAGGCGCTGAGCGAGCAGACCAGGCCGCCAGCCGAGATCTTGGTCGTGGACAACGGCTCCACCGACGGGTCGCTGTCGCTGACCGGCGAGTGCAGGCTGCCGGTCACAGCGATCGCCCTGGACCGCAATACCGGCTTCGCGTACGCGGCCAACCGCGGGATCGAAGCCGCGCGGACGGATGCGGTCGCGCTCGTCAACACCGACGTCGTTCTGGCGCGCGATTGGATCGAGCGACTCCTCTCGGCGCTCGAGCGCGACTGCGGTCTCGCCGCCGTCGCGTGCAAGATGGTGCAGATGGGTGACGAGCGGCGCCTGTATGACACCGGTGACTTCCTGCGCCGCGACGGTGTCTGCGAGCAACGCGGCCGCTTCGAGCTCGACGACGGGGGATTCGATACGGCCGGGGAGGTGTTCGCGCCGTGCGCGGGCGCCGCCGTGTACCGCCGCGACGCGGTGCTGGCCGCGGGCGGCTTCGACGAGCGACTGTTCTCGTACCTGGAGGACGTCGACCTCGGCTTGCGACTGCGGCTCGCGGGGTGGCGCTGCGCCTACGAACCGGCTGTCGCTGTGCATGCGGGCGGCGGCTCCTCGTGGCAACTCACGCCCCCCGTCGAGCATTGGGTGCAGCGCAACACGCTGCTGCTCGTGGCCAAGGCGTTCCCGGTCCGATGGCTGCCGCTGGTCGCATACCGCCAGCTCGGGTGGGCGTGGCACGCGCTGCGCGAGCGGCGCCTGCGCTGGCAGCTCACCGGGGCGCTCGCCGCCTTCAGACAGTTGCCATCGGTGCTGCGCGAGCGCAGCGCACTGCGCCGCACCGCTGTCGTCCCGGTCCAGGCGGCCGTTGCGTCGAGGCCGATTCGCGGCAGGCGCGGGTGAGCTCCACCCGGGCAGGGGCCCGCCGGCGCCCGTTCTTGACCTCGGCGCTGCCAAACACGGCTCTTTCCCAGGGGCACGATTCAGGCGATCGACTCCAGACGGTGATCCTGCTCGTGCTGGCGGCCGTGCTGTCGGGATTCACGATCCTGCGCCGAATCGCGCCTCACGACGAGGGGTTGATGCTCCAGGCCGGCTCGCGGATCGCCTCAGGGCAGTGGCCGTATCGCGACTTCTGGACGAATTACCCACCTGGGCAGCCGCTCGTGCTCGGCGGTCTGCAGCAAGTATTCGGCGCCTCGCTGCTCGTCTGGCGGGTGCTTCGCGTCGCGCTCGATGCAGTCGTCGCACTGCTCGCCTTCCGACTCGCTCGCCGCCACGTATCAGAGCCGCTGGCCCTGCTCGTGTGGCTGGCGGCGGCCGGCGCGATGGCGTTCCCGACCGGTCCCGGGCCGAACCCCGCGGCGATCGCGCTCGCGCTCGGGGCGCTGCTGCTCGCTCCCCGGCGGCCGCTCGCCGGCGGAGCGCTGGCCGGCCTGGCCTGCCTGTTCCGGATCGAGGTCGGGATCGCAGCCGCGCTCGGCGCGGTGATCGCGGCACCACGTGGCGCTCGGTTGAAGACCGGCGCGGCGGCCGCCCTCGTCGCACTCCTGACGCTGGTCCCGTTCTTCGTCGTGGCGCCGGGCGCGATGTTCCACGATCTGTTCGGCTTCTATGGAATCCAGAGCCTGCAGCGCGTTCCGTTCCCGCTGGACTTCAGCGGTCCGCTGCGACCGAGCAAGCTGATCGAGTTCTACATGCCGCTGATCCTGGTGCTCGGCAGCGCGGTGTGGGCGCTCGCGATCGGGCTCAGGACGGCCGCCGCAGCGCGCTCGAAGGTGGCGCTTCACTCCGGCATCGGGGCGCGCGCCCGCCCCGCCTACCCAGATGCAGAGGCGCTGTCGCTGGCGCCGCTGGCGGTCCTCGGGCTGGCCTACCTGCTCGGGCGCGCCGACGAGTTTCACCTGATCCCACTGTCGGTCGTACTGGCGGTGATGCTGGCCGCCGCAGCGGTGGCGGCGAGCGGTGCGATCAGAGTCGCGCTGCTGGTCGCACTTGCGCTGATCGCCCTGCATGGACTCGATCGCAAGGCCGGGCAGCTGCTGCATCCCCCAGCGCTCGCCGACGTTCCGGGAGCGGCCGGCGACGGCGTGCAGACGGACCCCACCGACGCGCGGTCACTGCGCGCGCTCGAGGCCGCGGTCGGACGGCTGACAGCCCGAGGTGAGCCGATCTTCGTCGCCAACCCGCGCCACGATCTGGTGCAGGCCGGCGATCCGCTGCTGTACGTGATTCTCGGCCACCCAAACCCAACGCGCTACGACGTGATGCAGCCCGGTCTGGTCACGACCGCCAAGGTGCAGAACGAGATCGTGGGATCGCTCGAGCGCTCGCAGACGCGTGTGGTGATCCGCTGGCTTGACCCGCGGGCAACCGCAGTCGAGCACGACGGAGCCGATCGCTCGAGCGGCGTGCACGTGCTCGATACGTATCTGGCCTCCCATTTCCGGCCGTACGCGCGCTTCGGCGTCTACCAGCTTCTAGTGCGCTCAACGTGACCGAGCGCTTTTCCTTCCCGCGCGCCGAACTCCGCCGCCGCACGGTCCGCGGCGCGCTCGTGACCGGCGGCTTCCTGATGCTGATCGACGGCCTCGTGCTGGTGCAGGGGCTGGTCGTCACCAGGCTGCTGGGGCCGCGTGAGATCGGGCTCTACGGCGTCGTATCGACGGTCGTGATCTCGCTGATCGCGCTCAAGCGCGTCGGGATCGATGAGCTGTTCGTGCAACAGGACGAGCCCGACCAGGAGCGGGAGTTCCAGTACGCGTTCACGCTCGAACTCGGCCTCTCGGCCGCGATGTCGCTGATCATTCTCGCCGCCGCGCCGCTCGTGGCTGCGATCTACCGCGACGAGCGCCTGCTCGCGCTGACCGCGGCGCTTGCCTATCTGCCGATCGCATTCACTTTGCAGGCGCCGCTGTGGGTGTTCTTCCGCCGTATGGATTACGCGCGCCAGCGCTCGCTGCAGGCGATCCAGCCGCTCGTGTCGTTCATGATCACAGTGCCGCTGGCGGCGGCCACCAGCCTCGGCGTCTGGAGCCTCGTGATCGGCCAGGTCGGCGGGTACGTGGTCGCTGTTGGGGCGGCGCTGCTCGCCTCTCCCTACCGGCTGGCGCTGCGCTTCGACCGGCACGTCGCACGCCGGTACCTGCGGTTCTCGGCGCCGATCCTGCTGACGGTCGTCGCAGCGCTGCTGATCGCCCAGGGTCAGATCCTCTCGATCAAGCTCCACGACGGACTCGCCGCGGCGGGCTTCATCACGCTCGCGGTGACGCTGACCCGCTACATCGATCGCGCCGATCAGATCGTGACGGCGACGATCTACCCGGCGATCTGCGCGATCCAGAACCAGCGCGAGGCGCTCGAGGAGCTCTACGTGAAGTCCAACCGCGCGACGCTGATGTGGGTACTGCCCTACGCCGTCGGGATCGTGCTGTTCGCTCCGGACCTCGTCCACTTCGTCCTGGGGGCGCGCTGGGCGCCCGCGGTGATCCTGCTGCAGGGACTGGCGGTCGTCGGCGCGATCACACAGCTCGGGTTCAACTGGTTCTCGTTCTACCGTGCCCACGGCGACACCGGGCCGCCCGCGGTCGAGGCGGCCGTCGGCGCCGTCGCGTTCCTGGCCCTCGCGGTGCCCGGGCTGCTGCTGGACGGCTTTGACGGCTTCGTCCTGGGCCGGATCGCCGCGGCCCTGATCGTGCTCGCCGTCCGCCGCGTGTTCATCCGCCGGCTGCTTGGAGACGTGCGCTACCAGGCGCTGCTGGCGCCGACCCTGCTACCGATCGCGCTCGCGGCGGCGGCCGTCGGGATCGTGCGCGCCGCCCTCTGGGGCGGACACCGCCCGCTCGGGCAGGCACTGGTCGAGCTGGCGCTGTTCGTCGCGATCTATGCGGCTGTCGCGCTGCGACGCGAGCGTGAGCTGCTCGCCGAGCTGATCGGCGCGATGCGCGGGCGGGGCACGCCGGTGGCGGTCGGCGAATAAACGCAAACTTCCTATCGCTATTCGACGGAAACCGTGCAGCTCCAGAGGAGCTAGGCCTACCGCGCCACGCAGACGATCCCGATCGAGACCCCGGCCGGGAGCCGGCCGCCTCGCCTGATCAGCGCCGCCTCGGCGCGCATCGGCTGCTCGAGCAGGCGATTGAGCGGCCGTGGCGTCAGGCGCAGGTCCGGCCGCCCGTTGTGGGTCGGCTTGCGGCGGGCAAGGACGCGCACCGCGGCGATCGGTGGCAGCAGGATCGAGTTGAAGTAGCTCCAGGCAACCGGCTCCCAGCCGCCCGACTGAACCCGTTCGCGGAGCTCTCGCAACGTGTACCGACGGAAGTGGTGGTACGCGTGATCGTGCTGGCTCCACAGCCAGCGGTACGCAGGAACGGTGGCGAGCAGGTGCCCGCCGGAGCTGGCGACCCGGCGCAGCTCGCGCAGCGCGACGAGATCGTCTTCGACGTGCTCGAGTACGTCGGTGGCCAGGATCAGGTCAAAGGACTGCTCGGCGAACGGCAACGCCTCGACTTCGGCCACCTGGACCTCCTCAAGCCCGCGCTGGCGGCAGAACTGCACCGCCTCCGGGGAGAAGTCCACGCCGGTTGCGCTGCCGGGCGTGCCGAACTCGAGCAGGTTGCGGCCAGTACCGCAACCTGCATCGAGAACGCGCGGGCGATCGCGGAGGCCGGCGCGCCCCAGCAGCGACCAGATCACCGCGCGCCGTCCCTGAAACCACCAATGCTCGTCCTCGAGCTCGAACTGCTCGCGGTATGTGTACTGCTCCAAGGCCGGGCGATTGTAGCCCCAGTCCGCGGCGCAGCGGGCTACTCTCCGCTTCCCATGACTCGGCCGCCGGTTGCGTCCTCGGGCGGCGCGGTTCACAGGCTCTGGCCGCTCGGCCTGTACACGTTGCTGTCGTTGCTCTTGTTCGGGCTGCCTGTGCTCGGGCACTTCGGCAGCCGGATCGTCGCCGCGGACGCGATCGACTCGAGTGCGTTCATGTGGTTTTTCGCGTGGTGGCCCCACGCCCTGCTTCACGGCCTCAACCCGTTCGTCACGCACGCGATGTTCGTCCCGAATGGCTACAACCTGAGCTGGTCGACGACGATGCCCGGGCCGGCGATCCTGTTGTCCCCCGTCACGCTGGCGTTCGGACCGGCGGTGACATGGAACGTGATCCAGCTCCTCTCACCGGCATTGAGCGGCTGGACTGCGTTCCTGCTGTGCCGCCAACTGGGCGCTCGAACCTGGCCGTCGCTTCTCGGCGGCTACGTCTTCGGCTTCTCGCCGTACATGCTGGTCCATCTGACCGGCGGTCCGCATCTGGCGTTGGTCGCGCTGCTGCCGGTGTTCGTGCTGCTCGTTTTGCGCCGGATCGACGGTTCGATGCAGCCGCGCCGGTTCGTGATCACGATGACCGCGGCGCTGACCGCCCAGTACCTGGTGGCAGGCGAGGTTCTTGCTACAGCCACGTTGTTCGGCGGGATCGCGCTGATACTCGCCTACGCGCTCTATGCCGAGCACCGCGCAGCGTTGATCGATGTCACAAAGCTGACGGTGGTCGCTTATGCCGCGACCGTGGTCCTGATCAGCCCGTTCCTGTTGTTCTTCTTCTTCGGCCACCAATACCCGCCCGGGGATACGCACTTCTCGGCGGACCTCGCCGCGTTCGCGCTTCCCCCCTCCTCGCTGATCGCCCTGACCCGCCATCAACCGGCGTTCGTCGGATCCATCCCTGAGACGTACCTGGGACTACCGCTGATCATCCTGGTCGGCCTGTTCGTGTGGCAGGAACGCCACAGCCGCCGCTCGTGGCTGATCGCGCTCACCTTGCTGATCGCGGCGGCGTTCTCGCTCGGCCGGCACCTGAACGTCCGCCACCAACAGACTTCGATTCCGATGCCGTGGGACCTGGTCGCGCAACTCCCAGTTCTCCGATATGCGATCCCGGTCCGGTTCGCACTGTTCGTCGCGCTGCCCGCCGCCCTGATCGTGGCCCTGTGGTTGAGCAGCAGCTCGCTCCGGGGGAGCCGACAGATCGGCGCCGCCGCGCTGGCGGTGCTGGTGATCGCGTCGATCGTTCCCGACGTCGGGAGTTCCGCCTGGAACACCCACATCGCCGATCCGGCGTTCTTCAGCAGCGGCTCCTACCGCGGGTATCTGAAGCCGAGCGACAACGTCCTGACGATCCCGGTCTGGGGTGCGAACGAGCGCTGGCAGGCAGACACCGGCTTTCGCTTCAACCTGTCAGCCGGGTATGCGGGGCAGCAGTTCCCACAGGAGTACGCCCGCTATCCGACCTGGAACACGCTCCTGACCGGGCGGCTGACGCCCGACTACGCGGCGCAACTGCGCCGCTTCGTGGCCGACAAGCGGGTCACCGCTGTGGTCGTCGACCAAACCGTCCCCGGACCATGGCGGACGCTGTTTGGCTCGCTCGGCGTCAAGCCTGTCGCGACCGGGGGCGTACTGCTGTACCGGCTCCGCTCGACATAGACTATGGCCACGTGACGATGCCGCCCTCGATGTCGGTGATCATCCCCGTTTTCAACGAGGCGGCGGAGATCACCAGGATCGTTCCCGCCGTGCGTCAGGTGCTGGATGCTCGCGGCGGCACGTGGGAGATCATCGTCGTCGACAACGCGAGCACCGATGACACGGTCGCGGCGATCCAGCCGTTGCTGGCAGACGCTCGCGTGCGGCTGCTGCGCAACGAGCGCAACCGTGGCAAGGGGTACTCGGTGCGCCGTGGCATGTTGGCCGCGATCGGCGAGCGGCGACTGATGTGCGATGCCGACTGCGAGCCGTCGCTGGCCTCGCTGCCGGCGATGGAAGCGCTGCTGCACGAGTGCGACATCGTCGCCGGGGCACGCAACGCTCCGGACTCGCAGGTCGCGCGCCACCAGCCGCTGCGGCGGCGAGCGGCCAGCCTGGGCTTCATTTTCCTCTGCCGGCGCGTGATGGGCGAGCCGCTGCGCGATGTGTTCTGCGGCTTCAAGCTGTTCACGGCCGCCGCCGCGCACGATGTCTTCATGCGCGCTCGGATCGATGGGTGGGCATTTGACGGTGAGGCGCTCGCGCTGGCGCGGGCACTCGGCTACCGGGTCCGGCCCTGCGGGATCGTGTGGGTCAACCGGCCGGGGTCGCGGCTCTCGATCCCGCAGGTCGTCGTTCCGGTGCTGCGCGAGCTGATCGCAAGCCGCGCCTACATCCGTGAGCAGGCGACTGCTGCACGGCGCGCTCCCGAGGCGATCGTCCCGGAGCCGCTGGCAGAGCCGCTCGCCTCCGTGCCCGACGGCAGCCACAGCAGCTGAGCCAAGCAGGCGGCCCGCAGTTGCGAATCGGTGCTCTGAACTGCGCGCGCGCTGCGCTGCTGGCAGGTCCGCTCGTGCTCGCGTTCTTCTCCGGCGGCTACTTCGATGGCCCGCGCGTGTGGGCCGGGTTGATCGCCTGGGCGCTCGTCGCGGTCGCCGTGTTCGCTGCGCGGCGCCCCGTGCCGAGCTCGGGCCCGGCGCGCCTGGCGCTCGCCGGCCTGGCCCTGCTCGCGGTCTGGACGCTGCTGTCATTCACCTGGTCTCCGGTTGCGGGCACCGCCTACCACGACGGTCAGCGAGTGTTCCTGTACCTCGGCGTGATGATTGCGGCCTGCGCGCTGCTGGGCGGTCGGACCGTCCGCCTGGTCGAGCCCGCACTCGGCGCGAGCACACTGGTTGTGATCGGGTATGGGCTTTCAGAGCGACTGCTCCCGTGGCTGCTGAGCTTCCAGCATTCGATCAGCGCTCAGGGGCGTCTCGAGCAGCCGCTGACGTACTGGAATGCGATCGGCGGCGTGGCCGCGATCGGGCTGGTGCTCGCGGCGCGGCTCGCGGGAGACGACCGGCGACCGGACTGGATGCGCGTGGCCGCAGCCGGCGCCGCGGCGCCGCTCGGGCTCGGTCTGTACATGAGTTTCTCGCGCGGGGCGCTCTTCGCGTGTGCGGCGGGACTGCTGGCATTGCTCGTGCTCGACGCCAACTTCTCGACGCTGCGCGGGATCGCGGTGGCGCTCGGCGCCGGGCTGGTGGCGACGCTCTGCGCGGCTCCGTTCTCCGGGGTCACGTTGCTGTCGGGCTCGCACCGGCACCGCGTACTGCAGGGGACGGTCGTGCTCGTTGCGCTTGCGCTGATCGTCCTCGCCGCCGTGCTCCTCCAGCGGACGCTGTGCCGGCGCGAGCGCGAGCAGCGGATCGGCACCGGCGCGCTGCCGCTGCCGCGGCGCGCGGGGATCACAGCGACTGTGATCGTGGTGGCGGGGTTCGGACTGTTCCTGCTCGTGGGCGCCAAGGAGAAGAGCACGGCGCCGCTGGCCTCGGGCGCGACCCGCCTGACCAGCTTGCAGAGCAACCGTTACGCGTACTGGCGCGTCGCCTGGCGAGCGTTCAAGGCCGAGCCGCTGCGCGGCGTCGGCGGCGGCGGGTGGGCCGCCTACTGGCTGCGCTACCGGCCGATCGACGCCGGCGCCAACGATGCCCATTCGCTGTACATCCAGACCCTCGCGGAGCTGGGCCTGGTCGGAGTCGTGCTGCTCGGCGCGCTGTTCGGCGGCGTCGCGCTCGCAGCCAGGCGGGCCTGGCTGTTTGCTCCTCGCCTGGCCAGCGGCCTGATCGCCGGACTGGTGGTGTGGGCCTGCCACGTGGCCGTCGATTGGGATTGGGAGATGCCGGCCGTCACGCTGCTGGCGGTGCTGCTCGCCGGGACCCTGCTGGCGCTGAGCGAGCTCGCGCCGCGGCGCTGAGCGTTCGCCACAGCGCCGCGATCAACAGCCCGATCGCGGCGACGCCGACCCAGTGAGCAGCCATGTGCTGCGTCGCATATCCGTAGTGATTGCCGCCTGCGGCGTCGCCGGGATGCACGACGTAGAGCAGTGGGACGACGATCGCCAGCAGCGCGCCGGCGAGCAGCGTCAGCGTCCGCGCGCCGATCCCCCGCCAGAGAATGACCGCGATCACGGGCACCGACGCAGCGCCGGCGCCCGCGCCGAACGCGAAGCCGAACGCGGCGCCCGCCAGCAGCGCCACCGCGACCGCGCGCTCCGGGCGCCAGGGTGCGTCTGGGCCATCGCGCTCGGGAACGTCGAGCTCGCGGATCGGTGGCACCTCGCCAGACCGGCGGCCGTTCCGGATGCTCGCGACGAGGACGATCAGCAAGCAGGCGATCCCGGCCAGGACTGAGATCAGGTAGCCGATCCCGGCCAGCTTGTTGGGCCCGAAGGCGAAGCGCACCTGGTGGCAACTCGGGTTGATCCGCCAGCCGTTGGCATACCCGTCGATCGGCGTCGGGGTCCCCAGCACGTGGCCGTCGCACCAGGCCTGCCAGCCACGGTTGTAGCCCTCGCCGAGCACGAGCCACGCGGGCCGCGTCACGGCGACACGGACGTGATCGTAGGAGCCGTGGCCGGGGCGGCCCGGGTCGAGCACCTGACCGCTGCCGGTCGCAACCGTGGCCAGCGGGCGGGGCGCGCGCGAGCGCAGGCGCAGCAGGTCAACCGCGAACGGCCCCGGCTCGGACCTCAGCTGCTGCGTGCCGGCAGCGAGCGCGACCGGCGCAGCGCATGAGGCCGCCGGCAACGGCGTGCCTGCATCGAAGGCGCTGAGCGTGCCCGATACGCGCAGCGGGATGCGGACCGCACCGACTCTCAGTGCCGCGGCGCCGCATGGGGTGTTGAGTTGGGCTATGCCCAACTCACGGATCGGCGCAAGTCCGCCAATGCCGCTCAGCTCCGCGATCCCGACGGCGCGCCTGTCGGCCACGGACGCGCCCGGCGGGGCGACGGCGCTCAGAATCTCGAGCTTGAGCGCTCGGGTGCGGACGGTCCGCGGCAAGCTCACGGTGCCCTGCGGGCCGACGGCCAGCGCCCCGGTGACGCCGCCCGGCCACGAGATCCGCACGCTCGTCGGCCGGCGCACGAGTTCGGTCCCTGGCGCAAGCAGCCGCAGCGTGCGCAGGCTCAACTCGTGAGGCGAGCGCAGCGCCAGCCACGCGCGGTGCGACGGGTCATAGTCGGCGATCCAGGCCGTTCGCGGCTCTCCGTCGAGCGCGCGCGAGGCGCGCCACCCCGGCTCGGAAAAGGCGCGTCCGGACGAGTCGACACCGACCTGACCGTGGTAGCCGGCGAGCCGGTCAAGCGTCGAGTCCGGGGTCTGCGCCGCGACGCTGACCCAGGCCGAGGCGTCGAAGCGCCGTGTCGCCGGCACAACGAACGTGCGGCGCAGCGTCAACTCGGCATCGGCGCCATCGTGCACGTTCGACGCGGACCACCGCCCGTGCGCGAGGTCGCGATGGAAGGGGTCGTCCCCGGTCGTGCGCTGGAACAGGTAGCTGAGCGTGACGGCGTCGAGGTTCGCCGCGCGGGTTGCGGCTGCGGCGTCAATCGGCAGCCGCAGGCTCTCGGTCGCTGTGACACCCGGAATCCGCAACTCGCGGATCCCGCCGGCGCCCGCAGCCACGCCGGGTATCGGAGCGCTGACGTCGCTGAGGGTGACGCGCAGGCTCCGGGCTGCCCGCAGGCCAAGGTGCAGCCTGTTCTCGCCGGGGTGCACGGCGAACGTGCGTCCGGCGATCTCGACCCCGCGCACGGCGCCGCCGGCGTCGTCGTAGGGGACCAACTCGATGTCGCTGACGTCCGTCGGTTTGGTGAAGTCGAGCTCGAGCCAGCGGCGCCCGGGACCCAGGGTCGGATCCGCCACCCAGGCTGTCGAGGTCGACCCGTCGACCGCGGCGAACGGGGCATGCTCGGGGAACTGGGGGCGCTGCGGCGAGGACGGCGCCTGCACCGATGCGATCCCCTCGTAGCTCGCGACGGTCTCGAAGTCCGGTCCGCGCCCGAACGGGTCGAGCATGATCCCGTCGGCGCTGACGCTCTGATCGGCGGACAGTGTCGGACCCGCGTTCTGCTCGAGCGAGCCCGCGACGAATGCCCGGCGGCGGTTCGAGTCGCTGATCACGAGCTCGCCGCCGCGCTTGAGCTGGCCGCCGAGCGCGGCGGCGCTGAGGTCGCCGGCGTACAGGAGGGCACGGCCAGGTGCGAGCTGATTGAACGCGGCGAGACCCGCGATCCCGTCGGCCGAGCCGTCGAGCACGACCGGCGCCTGCTGTGACTCGACGTGCACGAGCCCCCGGCCGCTCGGAAGGTCGTAGCGGCGCACCTGGGGAAGGCTGATCGCGGCGCCGGGGCGACTCGGGGTGAAGGCGGCGCTCGGTCCGTACGCGCGAGCGGCGCGGGCAAATCCGGGCTGGGCCGCCAGCACGGCCGCGGCATCGGCGGGCGGCGGCGCGTCGCTGCGGGCAAGATCGTCGTCGGTGCCCGTGATCACCGACCGCGCGCCGATCAGCGCCAGCAGCGGCCCGAGCTGACCCGGCAGCAGGCGTTGCTGATGCACAAGCGCATCGATCGTCCACAACAGGTCGGTCGCGCGGACGTCCGCGTACGGAACCTCGGTCCGCTCGGCGATCGGCCGACGGCTGAGCGCCGGCAGGATCGGGTCGACGGTGCCACCCCAGTCATAGAAGGAGAACAGATCGCCGGGCAATACGATCGCGCGGGAATTGGCCGGGAGCTGTCGGTCAAGGTCCGCGGCCGCTGTGCGCCACGCGGGCGGCACCGCCTTGAACGAGACCTGTGCGTCCTGCGCCCGGCCGGTGACGAGCGGCCAGGCGGCGAGGGCGAGGACCGCGAGCGCGACGAGCGCGGTGATTGCGCCCCACAGCCTGGCGCGGGACATTGCCCGTAGCCGAGCCCAGGCCTCTGCGGCGCCGGCTCCCGCCAGACACGCGAGCGCGATCGCGAGCAGCGGTGCCCCCTTGTACGAGGCACGCAGGAAGCGCACCGCCGCGAGGTGGTTGTAGGTGAATGTGAGCCCGTGGCGCAGCGGCGTCCCATCCGGGAACCCGGCGCCCATCACCAGCAGACCCGCGAGCGCCATGATCAGGAAGAACGGGCCGTAGCGCCAGCGGCGAGTCCAGACGAAGCTGCTCAGCGCGGCCGCCGGCAGTAGCAGCGTGGCGAGGACGACCGGGGTCGAGAACAGCAACGTGCGGGCGTCGTCGAAGTACGGGATCGGACGACCGGCGAACCCGACGCCGACGTAGGAGAGCCAGAAGCTCATCAGGCGCAAGGTCTCGGTCGAGCTGGTCGTGCCCCAGACCGTGCCCGGCTGCTCGGTGAAATGCAGAAAGTCGATCCCGTAGGAGGACTGCACGTACGCGGGGATCAGCCACCACACCGAGGCCAGTACGGTGAGCGGCGCCGCACGCAGCAGGAATGAGCGTGCTGCGCGCCAGTCGGTTTCCGCGAACAGTGGCTCGTACAGGAGCAACAGCAGCGGCCCGACGAGCATCCAGGCGAGCACCGCGCCGTTGATCCCCCCGCCCGAGGCGGCGACGAGCAGCGCCACGGCGGCCGGCCAGCGCCAGCCGCGGGGCTCGCGAACCCCGCGATGGACCGCCAGTAGCAGCCACGGCAGCGCCGCGTAGGCCAGCAACGTGACCGTCGTCCGGTTCGCGTATGTGACAACGAACGGATTCAAAATCGTGACCGCGCCGGCGCTCAGCGCGGCGATCCCGCGGGGGCGGTGCAGCAGCGCATCAAGCAGCCGGACCACGCCGAGCGCGGCCAGCGCCAGGAGCGTTCCCAGCCACAGGCGCTGCACGACCCACGCCGAAAGGCCGAGCGCGTGACCGAGCGCGAAGAACGGCCCCATCGGAAACAGGTAGCCGGCCTGCTGACCGGTCTGGACGTCACCCAGTTGTCCCGTCGAGGTCCACATCGAGGCGACGTCGGACAGGAAGCGCCCGGGAGCGACGTGCAGGTTGATGTGGGTGTCCGAGGTCGCCATCCCCGGCCGCTGCGCGAACGCGAGCGCGAACGCCGCGACGCCCAGCACGATCGGGATAGCCGTTTCCCGGCGTCTACTGCTCATTGCTGGTCGGCGCCGCTACTGGCCGACGCTGGCGGCGAGCCGGGCGTCGCGCCGCGCGTCGCGCCGAGCATTGCGTCGCGAGCGCCATCTGCGGTCCTTGAAGCGGAGGATCGGGCGCTCAACGACGTAGTAGCTGGCCGTCGCGCAGAGGACCGTCAGACCGAGCGTCGCGATCAACACCTCCCACCACCTAACGACTCCGTGGTGGATCAGCGTCAGCGCAATCGTCGCGTGCCACAGATACAGGCCGTAGGAGATCAGTCCCAGCCACGCAAGCAACGGTGTGCGCAGCACGCGCCTCGGCCACCCCGATCCAGGCTCGCCGAACACCGCCGGTAGCACAATCAAGGCGGCGATGACCCCGCTCAGCAGGTACAGCCAGAAGCTCTGGAACACCGAGTACAGCAGGTGCTGCGGAGCACTCGACAAGATCGAACACATCACCAGGTAAACGGCGGCCGCCGCTAGCCAGCACGCCCCGGGCCTGGCGGTCAACCGCTCAATCGCTCGCGACTTCATACCGCGGCCCTGGACTGCGACGCTGACGACAGCCAGCGCCATCCCAACCGCGAACCAGTAGAAGTGAGTCAGCAGGGAGTTCTGCATCACCACGCCCTGATCGACAACCCGCAGAGTGATCGAACCGGCCCCGAGAAGCGTGAGCAGAGCCAGCTGGAAGCGCACTTTGCCGAGGGCATCAAAGCGTCGACAGGCGCGTCGCGTCACGCCCACATACACGGGGAGCAGCACGTAGAAGGCGACCTCGATACACAGCGTCCACGCAATTCCCAGCCCCGCCACCGATGTGTCGCGGGTGTAGAACTGGACGAATCCGTAGTAGCGCCACCACTGCGAGGTGAATACTCCGGGTATGCCCGGGTAAATCGCGAGCACCGTCAACGCAAGCCAGTAGGCGGGGACGATCCGCAGCAGTCGCCGGCGCGCGTAGTCGCGAATCCGCAGCTGCCCCACCGCCGTCAGCTCGGAGTTGAAGAACGGCCGGTAGAGCAGGAATCCGGACAGCACGAAGAAGATCGGCACGCCGATGAACAGGTTGGCCGGCAGGACACCCCACGAGTAGGTCTGAGCCTTCTGAGAGAAGATGCTGACGTGGGCCAGGAGCACGCCCAGCGCGGCCAACGCGCGGACGGAGTCCATCAGCACGAACCGCGGCTGACCGGGCGGAGGTGATACGGCCTCAGGCACGACCGCCATGGACAGCGGATCGGCTGCCGGAGCCGACGCTTCCGTCGCCGTGCTCATCGCTCGGAGAATAACCCAATAGGGTTTGCGCGATGTCGCCGCGGATCTGGCTCACGATTCCGACGTTCAATGAGGTCGGCAACGTCGAGCGAATCGTTCGCGACGCGGGCGCACTGCTCGATCGCACCGCTCCCGGCGACTACCGGATCCTCGTAGTCGATGACGCGTCGCCTGACGGAACTGGCGCCCTCGCGGACGCGCTCGCCGCTGAGCTGGCGGACGTTGAGGTGCTGCATCGCCACGGTAAGCAGGGCCTCGGAAGGGCTTACCTAGCGGGCTTTGAGCGGGCGCTCGCGGCCGGGGCGGAGTTGGTGATCGTGATGGATGCGGACTACTCGCACGACCCCGCGTACCTGCCCGAACTGCTCGCCGCAGCCGAACACAACGACGTCGTGCTCGGCTCGCGCTACGTCCCCGGAGGTGGGACCGCCAACTGGCCGCCGCTGCGCCGGCTTCTGAGCCGTGCCGGGTCGCTGTACGCACGGACGATCCTCGGTGTTGGCGTGCGCGACCTCACCGGCGGCTTCAGATGCATCCGCCGCGAGGTGCTCCAGCAGGTCGAGCTGCCGACGCTGCGCTCCCAGGGCTACGTGTTCAACATCGAGCTGACGTTCCGGGCGCTGCGGGCCGGCTCGCGGGTTGCGGAGATTCCGATCGTTTTCCAGGACCGGACCGTCGGCGAGAGCAAGATCTCGCTGCCGGTTGCGATCGAGGCGCTGTGGCTCGTCCCGGTGCTGCGTTTCCCGATGCTCGGGCGCTTCTGGCCAGCGAACACCGCGCCGCTCGCGGAGTCGAGCAACTCGGTCCGAGCGATCGTCGACGGCTCAGCGCCCCCCGAGGCGACGCCGGTGGGCGCCGGGCACGGCGGCGGTCGCCTCGCGCTCGACCACCTCGAGGCTGGTGGCGGCGGTGCGCTCCCACGTGAACGTGAGCGCCCGCTCTCTGGCGGCGGCGCCTAGCCGTTCGCGCAGCTCGTGATCGGCGAGCAGCTCGCGGACGCGGCCGGTCAGCCCCTCGGGTGAGTGCGCGAGCATGCCGGTCTGACCGTCGACGATCGACTCGCGCAGCCCGCCAACCGCGAGCGCCGCGCTCGGCGTCGCGCAAAGCGCCGCCTCCATCACGGTCAGCGACCAGCCCTCCGAGGCCGAGGCGGTGACGTGCACCCACGCCTCACGGTAGAGGTCGGCCTTGGTCTGCTCGTCGACGTGCCCGTGGACGCGCACCCGATCGCGCAGGTCGCGGCGTGCGATCTCGTCGTCGAGCGTCTCGCCGTGGTCGCCCTGGCCCGCGATGTCGAGGGTCACGCCGGGCAGCTCGATCAGCATGTCGAGCAGCAGCTCGACGCGCTTGTAGGCCTTCAGCCTCCCGACGTACAGCAGCCGAGGATCCACTGAGCGCTCGCCCGGCTCGTAGGGTCCGGGGCCCACGCCGCAGTAGGAGAGCGTGATGTTCTCGGCCGGGATCCCGTCGATCGCGACGAGCTCGTCACGAGCAGAGCCCGAGATCGTGATGAACGGCACCCGGCGGTAAAGCAGCCGCAGCGGAAGCTCTTCGAACAGGGAGGCGAGCACGCGGCCGAAGCGGGGGCCAAATTCACCGGTGTAGAGGTCGCGGTGGGGATGGTTGACGAGCGCGACCCGCGGCTTGCGCAGCCACAGCGGCGTCAGGAACACGATCCCGTTGATCACCTCGAAGACGACGTCGGCATCGCGGCCGAGACCGCGGATGACGGCCCACGCAGTGCGCGGGAAAACCGAGGCCCGGCCCCCCATGCGGTGCACGACCAGGTTCGGCGTGACCTGCTCGACGCGCACGCAATCGGGGTACTCACCCGCAACGACCGTGACGTGATGACCCCACTGGGCCCAGCGGCTCACCGTGTGGTAGACGTTGGCGCCGGTCCCGCCGCCCTGCGGGTGGGTCCAGTCGCGATCGGCGAGCACGAGGATCTTCAGCGCCGGCTCGCGCTGCTGGATGCCGAGATCCTCGCCGCCGAGCTCCTGCCCCACGCCGTCGAGTGCGACGGCGGAGCTCTCTAGATGGGTATTGGACTGCACCGGGGGCGGAACCTTACGGAATCGGCGGGTGGATACGCTGCCCAGCGTGCAGAGCACCACGACGTCGGCTGCGGTCCCGGAGCGGGCCGGCCCCCGGGTCCGCGCAGCCTCCGGAGTCTCGCGGTTCTTCGCCAGACGCCCGGCCGCGGCCGCAGCGCTCCTCTACGCTGTGCTGTCGGTGCTGCTCGTCGGGCAGGGCCTGCTGCCCGGCAGGACGCTGTCGGGCTCGGACTCGCTGCTCAGCTCGACCCCTTGGGAGAGCTCGAAGCCGGCCGACGTTCGCGGGCTCGGGTCGAACTTCGAGCTGGCCGACTCCGCCGACGTGTTCGGACCGTTTCTGCAGTACTCGCGCTCGCAGCTCCCCTCGGTCCCGCTCTGGAATCCGTATGTGATGGCGGGCCGCCCGTTCGTGGCGGACGGGCAATCGGCCGTGTTCTCGCCGTTCAGCGTCCCGTCGTACGTGCTCCCGTTCTGGAAGTCGCTCGCCGTCGTCGCGATCCTGAAGCTGTTCCTGGCGGCGTTCGGTGGCTACGTGCTGGCCCGGATGCTCGGGATGCGCTTCGGCGGCGCCCTGCTGAGCGGGCTCGTGTTCGCGTTCGGGACGTTCTTCGTCGTCTGGCTCGCGTGGCCGCTGACGAGCGTGTACGCGTTCATCCCATGGACGCTGGCGCTGATCGAGCTCCTGATCCGCCGGCCGGGCCCGCTCGCGGCGGGGGCGCTCGCCGCCGTGCTCGGGCTTCAGTTCCTCGGCGGGCACCCCGAGTCGAGCTTTCACCTCGTGTTCGTGTCGATTGTGTTCTTCGTGTTCCGGGCGCTGCTCGCGCAGCGCCGCGGCGGCGCTCCGCTCTCCTCGCTGATCCGCCCGGCGGTCGCGTTCGCTCTGGCGGGAGTCGCGGGGGTCGGCCTCGCCGCGGTCGCGCTCGCCCCGTTCGTCGAGTTCGTGCTGCACTCCGGCGATCTCGCGCGCCGCGCCCACACCGCCGCCGGGTTCTGGCCGCGGAAGTACCTCGGCGCCCTTTTCCTGCACGACTACTGGGGCCGCCCGACCCAGCTCGATCTCGAGCCGTTCATGCAGATCCGCGGCTGGTACGCGGGCGCCGCGACGCTGATGCTCGCCGCCACCGCGCTGATCGTGCGCCGCAGCGCCGAGCGGATCGCGATCGCGGTGTTCGTCTGCTTCTGCGTGTGCATGATCGTCGGGATCCCGCCGGTGTTCGGGGTCGTCTCGAGCATCCCCGGCTTCAGCGCCACCCACAACGAGCGGCTGCTCATCTACGTGCTGCTGAGTCTGGCGCTGCTCGCCGGTTGGGGCCTAGACGACCTGTCGGCCGCGGTGCCGCGCCTCCCGAGCGGCCTGACGCGCCGATGGGTGCTTGGCGCGTGCGCGGTGATTTTCTGCATCCCGGTCGTCTGGCTGGTAGCCGCGGGAACGCTCAACCTCGGCCAGCTCGGCCACGGCCTCGAGATCTCCTGGGGGTTCTCGGATCCCGCGATCCCGGCACCGGGCTCGCCTCCGAGCGCGGCGATCGCAGGGGCTATCCGCGACAGCTCGCTGCTGATGTGGACGGCACTCGCGGGCGCCGCGGCCGTGCTCGTCGCGCTCCGGCTGCGCCTGCGAGGCGGACGGCCGGTGCTGGGGGTGGCGCTGTTCGTCGGGCTCACCGTCGCGCTGGTCGCGATCGACCTGTTCCGCGCGAACATGGGCTTCAACACCGCGATCCCCACCCGCACGGCCACGCCACCGGTGACGGGCGCGATCCGGTACCTCCAGTCGCGCCTGCCTCAACGGTTCGTCGGCGTCAGCACCGCCCAGTTCAGCCAGCCGCTGCCCTCGGACCTGGCGATGCGCTTCGGGCTCTACGACGCACGCGGATACGACTTCCCGGTCGAGAAGCGCTTCGACGCGCTGTGGCGCCGGAGCGTCGCGCCCGGGGTCGGGGACTTCACCCAGCCGGAGGAGTTCGCCGGCGACACGCCTGAGGCGCTCCAGGCGCTCGATCTGCTCAGCGTCTCGGACCTCGTGCTCGGCCCGGTGCAGGCAGCGCGACTGCCGCCGCAGGCCCCCGGCCTACACGTCGCCTACCGCGGCCCGGACGCGGTCGTCTACGCGAACGACCGGGCGCTGCCGCGCGTGTTCGTCGTCGACCACCAGCGCACGGTCAGCAACGACTCGGCGGCGCTGACCGCGGTCACGGCGCCGGGCTTCGACGGCCGCGGCGTCGCGGTCACCGAGCGGCCGCTGCCCCGGCTGCCGCAGGCGAGCGCTGCTGCTCCCGCCGCGGGCGCGAGCGCCCGGATCCACTCGTACGCCTCCCAGCGGGTCGTCGTCGACGCGACCGCCGCGCGCCCGTCGCTGCTCGTTTTCACCGACACGTCCTACCCGGGGTGGAGCGTGTCGGTCGACGGCCACGCCGCCCCGCTCGAGCGCGTCGACTACCTGCTGCGCGGCGTCGCGCTGCCGCCCGGACAGCACACGATCGTGTTCAGCTACTCCCCGGCGAGCTGGCGGATCGGCTGGATCATCAGCCTCGTCAGCCTGCTGGCCGTGCTCGGCGCCCTCGTCGTGGGGTGGCGCCGGCGCGGCTATCCTGCCCCGCCGTCATGACCGAGCCCGAGGGATACATACTGCCGGCGCCGCTGACGCGGGTCCGGCAGGCGGCGCGCGAGCGCGGCGCGATCCCGGTTGCGCTGCACTGCGCGCGCTGGGCCGGCGGGGTCGCCGCCGGGTTGCCGTGGACGGTGCCCGGGTCCCGCGGCAGCTTCACGCTCGCAGGCGAGCGCTACGGCTACCTGTTCCATCGCTACAAGCACACGTGGCTGACCGAGCGGACGGTCGAGGTCCCGGTCGTGCAGCGGATCGTCGACGCGTGCGCCGCCGACCGGATCCTCGAGGTCGGCAACGTCCTCTCCCACTACCGCCCCGAGCAGCGCCACGTGATCGTCGACAAGTACGAGACGGCCACCGGCGTGCTCAACCGCGACGTGCTCGAGCTCGACGGGCTCGGCCCGTTCGACCTGATCGTCGCGATCTCGACGCTCGAGCACGTCGGCTGGGACGAGCGCCCGCGCGAGCCGGAGAAGGCGGTGCGGGCCGCGCTCGCGCTGACGCGGATCCTCGCCCCCAGCGGGCGGCTCGTGTTCACGGTGCCGGCCGGGTACAACCCCGCGCTCGACGCCGCCCTGCGCGACGGTGCGATCCCCCTGAGCCGTGCGACGGGTCTGCGGCGGGTGAGGCAGAGCCGCTTCTGGGTGCAGGTCGCGGTCGACGAGGCGTTCTCAGCCCCGTACGACTTCCTGCTCTACGCCGCGCGCGGGGTCGTGTTCGCGTTCGTCGAGGCCCCGGCCGGCTGACGGCGGACCGGCGCGGCCGGACCGCGGCCGCGCGGCGGCGAGCGTCTTGAACGTCGCGAGCGCGAGCAGCACGAGCGCCCCGACGCCGATCCAGTGAGCTCCGATCAGCTTCGTGCTGTAGTCGAAGTTGTAGCCGCCGAGGTCCCTTGGGGCGACGATCAGGTAGGTGAGTGGCACCGCGACGCCGAGCAGAAGCGCGGCGACGGCGGCCATCGTCCGCGGTCGCGCGCCACGCCAGAGCACGAGCGCCAGCAGCGGGAACGACACCGCTCCGGCCCGCAGCGCGAAGATTGCCCCGATCGGGATCGCGAGCGCCAGCGCGAGCGCCGCCGCGTACGGAAGCGGCATGCCGCGCCCGGGTGGGTCGGGGAGCTCGGTGACGGCGCCGCGGACCGCGGGGCGCACCCGGCGGCGCAGCGCGCCGGCGAGCAGGAACACGACGAGCGCGAGCGCGGTCACGCCAGAGACGATGTAGCTCAGGTTCGCGCTGTCCTGCGGCGAGAACGAGAACGAGACGTTGTGGCAGTCGGCGGGCGCGAGCCAGCCGTTGGCGTAGCCGTCGATCGGCTGGGGAACGCCGAGCGAGCGGCCGTTACAGCGCGCCACCCAGCCGCGATCGAAGCTCTCGCCGAGCACGATCCAGGCCGGGCCGGTCAGCGACACACGCGTGCCGGTCAACGAGCTCTGTCCGACGGTGCCCGGGTTCGTGACCCGGCCGTCGCCGGCGGCAGCGAGCGCCGGCGCAGGGGCCGGAGAGCTGAGCCGCAACAGATCGACGCTGAAGGCAGCAGGCAGAACGCGGACCTCCTGAGTCCCTGCGGGGATCGTGAACGCCGGGCCGCACGAGCGCGCGCGGAGCGGCAGGCCGCCGTCGAGCTGCTCGACGGTGCCCGAGACCTGCATCGGGACGGTCCGGCCCGCCGCCGTGATCGCGACGCTTCCGCAGCTGGTCCGGAGCAGACCGGCGGTGGGGATCCCCACGGGCGCGAGACCCGGGACCGAGATCGCGCCGATCCCGACCGCGGCGGCAGGTGCGCCGGTGGGCTTGGTCGCCGTGTGCTCCGCTTGGAGCACACTCAAACGGAACGCACGCCCATGTGCCGGCGCCGGTAGCGTCACCGATCCGTCCAGGGCCACCCGGAGTGGGGGCGTGCTGCCGGCGTCGGAGCTGAGGCGGACGAGGGTCGGGCGGCGGACCGGCAGCGGCGAGGGCGCTAGTGTCAGCCGCGAGAACGTCAGCGGATGCGGCGTGGTCCACGAGATCCACGGCAACGGCGCCTTGGACGGCTGCCAGAGTCCGACCCACCCCGGACCGCCACCCGTGAATGCGCTCGAGGCGCGGTACTGCGGCTGGTCCTGGAAGCGCGTCGAGGAGTCGAACGTGTCCGGGCCGCGGTAGCCGGCGAGGCGGTCGAGAACCCGGTCGGCGGTGCTCACCGCGGGATACACCCAGGCCTCGGCGGCGTATGTCCGCGTCGCGGGCGAGCTGACAATCCGGTCGATCGCGGTTTCGGCGTCGCCGCGGTCGAGCGGGCTGTCGAGCACCGTCGTCGTTCCGTCCGGGTTGCGCTTGAACGGGTCATCGCCGGTCGTGCGCTCGAACAGGTAGGTGAGCGAGTCACGGCTGAGGTTCGTCCCGGCGAGCGCGCTGGCGGCGAGCACCGGCGGGCGCAGCGCCTCGCTGACGTGGAAGCCGGGGATCCGGATCTCGCGGAAACCTCCCGCCCCGTCGTTGCCAGTGTTGGGCTGGATCACGTGGTCGATCGTGATCCGCAGCGCGCCGACGTTCTTGAGGTTGACGGGGATCCGCGTCCACCCACGCCCGACCTTGTGGTGGATCCCGTTGACGTCGACGTCGGTGACGATCGCGTGCGGGTCGCTGAGCGGGTACACGTCGACGTAGGGCACCGCTCGCGGCGCCGTGAAGCCGACCTCGATCCAGCGGTCGGACGTCTGCGCGAAGCGGTCGGCGACCCATGCCGTCGAGGTGGTGCCGTCGAACGCGGCAAGCGGGCCGTACTCGGGGAACTGGAGCTGGCCAGCGATCTCGGGCGCGCGAACGTACCGGGCCCCGCGCAGGATCGACACGGTCTGGCCGTCGCCGCCCGCGAGCGGGAACGGGTTGATCGAGGCGGCGTTCGTCGGCAGCGTGTCCTCGGCTCCGAGCGTGGCGCCGCGGTTCTGCTGCGCGGACTGGGGCAGGAACGCCCGCCGGCGGTTGGAGTCGGTGATCACGATGCTGGCGCCGCTCGCTGCCTGGTGGCGCAGCGCCTGCGCAGAGAGATCGCCGGCGTACCAGAGCGGCGCGCGCGCCGGAAGGCCCTTGAAGGCGGCGAGGTCCGCGGTTCCCTGCGCGCCGCCGTCGATCACGGTCGCCGGGCCGGACGGGTCGACGTGGACGATCCCGCGCGCGCCGCCGATGTCGTAGCGACGGACCTCGGGGAGCGGAACCGGTGTCGGGATGTCTCCGCCGGAGCTCGAGATCGGCCGCGCAGCGCCGTAGCTGCGCGCCGGCGTGGGCCCGAGCTGCTCGGCGAGCACGCCGGCGGCCTCCGCGGGGTCGAGCGCACCGCTGCGCGTCGTGTCGTCGTCGGTGCCGGTGATCACCGCGCCGGCCCCCATCAGACGCAGCAGCGCCGGGAGCTCGCCGGGCACGAGGCGTCGCTGCTGGACGAGGTCGTCGACGGCGGTCAGCAGGTCGACCGCATGCAGGTCCGAGTACGGCGTCTCGTAGCGGACCGCAACGAGCCGGTCGGTGAGCCGCGGCAGGATCGCGTCGATCGTGCCGCCCCAGTTGTAGTACGCGAAGATCTGGCCGGGTAAGACGGCCGCGCGCGTATTCGAGGCGAGCGTCCGGTCAAGGCCCTTGCCGGCCTGGTTCCAAGGGGTGGGGATGCGCTTCCACTGCGACTGAGTGTCGATCGCCCTTCCCTGAATCAGGGGGAGCGCGGCGAGCGCGATCAGCGCCGTGAGCGCGGTGCCCGCAGTCCGGAGGGCGACGGTTCGCTTGCCCGCTGGACGGACCGTGCGCAGCCGGATCGCGACCTGGTGGGCCCCGAGTCCGAGCAGCGCTGCGAGCCCGAGCGCCAGCAGCGGCCCGGCCTTGTAGGTCGTGCGCATGAACCGCAGCACGAACACGTTGCGATAGACCCACGTCATGGCGCTGCGCAGCGGTGTGCCGTCGGGGAAGCCGGCGACCATGATCGTCGCGCCGACGACGACGAGCGCCAGGAACAGCGGCGCGTAGCGCATCCGCCGCGAGCGCACGAATCCCGCGATTGCGAACGCGGGCAGGAGCAACGACGCTCCGACGACGAACGGGTTGAACAGCATCGTCCCGACATCGCTGAACAGCGGGCGGGCGGCGCCATAGCCGACGCCGATGTACGACGTCCAGAAGCCGAGCAGCCGGAAGGACTCGCTTGTGCTGTTCGTCGCCCAGATCGACGAGGGCTGCTCGGTGTACTGGAGAAAGTCGATCCCGTAGCGGACGTGGACCAGGACCGGGACGATCCACCACAGCGACACGAGCAGCCCGAGTAGGCCGGCGCGGCCGAGAAAGCCAAGCGAATCGCGCCAGCTGACGGTCCCGATCACCGGCTCGTAGCACGCGAGCACGAGCGGGCCGACGAGCATCCAGCCGACCACGGCGGCATTGACCCCTCCCCCGGTCGAGGTGAGGATCAGTGCGAACGCACCTGCCCACCACCAGCCACGCCACGATCGCCACGAGCCCGAGCTCGCACGGACCCCGTAATAGGTCACGAGCAACAGCCACGGCAGCGCCGCGTACCCGAGCAGGTTGAGCGTCGTGCGCGCGACGAACACGACCGTGTACGGGTTGATCATGTAGAAGCCGGCGGCGACGACATGGACGACGCCGCGCGGACGCCCGACCAGGACGTCGAGCAGCTTCAGCATCCCCCACGCCGAGAGACCGAGCAGCAGCGCGAGCCACAGGCGCTGGACGACCCACGGCCCGAGCCCGATCTCGTGCAGCGCCGAGTAGAACGGCCCCATCGGCCACAGGTAGCCGCTGTACTGGGAGCT
>CAWCDS010000014.1:0-152117 GCA_963794285.1 uncultured Solirubrobacterales bacterium | reverse complement strand
CCAGGTCGAGGCGCCTGAGAGCGAGCAGCCTGCCGAGAGCACACCAGCTGCCGCCCCGCTCGCGCCCGCCGAGCCGTCCGGCGATCCGCTCGGATAGCTCGGTCACGCTAGTTCGACCTAGTCCGTAGAAGTCGACTCGCTGTACCGCTCGTGAGCGGGCGGAGGCGCGTTCCCGCGTCGCTCGTCAGCCACCGCTCCCGCGCGAGCAGCAGCGCTTAGCCTGGAGCGTCTCGCGCGCAGACCTGCTTTTGCGACGGCACGTGCATCTCGCGCGGCGACTTCCCTGGGATGCGCGGAAAGCTGGACTCCGGCATCGATCCAGCCGACGCTTCCTTGATCGTTGGCTTTGCCTAGGCAGACGACCCTCGAGCGACGATCTACACGTCCGCGAGTCGGCGCGGGCTTTCGCGTGGGCTGAGCAGCGCGGAGCTGGTGTGCCGAGACTCTCGCTTTGCCCGAAGGCACAAGCTGCCCACGTCCGCCTTTGGGTGGCGGCTACTGGTTCAGGCGCTCGGCGAGTTCTGCGCGTTGGCGGTCGCTGAGGCCGCCGAAGGTCTTGGTGGACGAGACGCGGCACTCGTTCATGATCTTGGCGGCTTTGACCCTCCCGACCTTGGGGAGCGCGAGCAGCATGTCGAACACCTTCGCGGTCTGTAGGAACGCGGGAGGGTGGAGCAGCAGCTCGCCGATCGACGCTCTGCTGGCCTTGAGATCGCGCTTGAATTGCGCGCGCCTCGTTGGCGATCTCAAGCGCGGCCGTGCGTTGATCCAGGCTGCGCTCGGGTGTCGCTGGATGCTCGTCGAGCGGGTCGCTGTGGGACACGATAACCAACGCGGGAGAGTACCCCGCTGGAGCGTCAAACGGGGTTCCGGTAGCTCCGGCGCGTCGCTCCGTGCCGGGCGGCAGCCCTACTTGTGGCGAACACCGGGTCGAGGGCGGGTGCGCGTCGGCTCATGCCGCTGCGCCGACGCGCACCGAGCTCGTGGGTCACCCTTGTGACGCTCGGTTCTCGGGCGAACCCGATCGCGCGCCGCAGCGGCGATCGGGTCCGATCCGGACGATCCCTGTGTCGCTAATCCAATCGCCGGGCTGGGCGGGCCGGAAGTGCGAATGCGATAGTTCCGGTATCCGCGCTTAGCACGTTCGTCGTCCGTTGCGGAGAGAAGGCTCGTCACGCGATGGGAGTGGGTCTCTGGGCGGTGGCTAGGACCGGGTGGTGACCGACCCATTGGGAGCCAGATAGTCAGAGATCACGATCGGCCGGCCGGCGGCGGCCGGCTGCGGGCGGGGTCGGACTCCGCGGGGGCACTGCGGGGTCTGATCGGGCTGTTCGCGGCGCTGGGAAGCTGCTCCGGTAGGCTCGCGCGGTGCTCGTCGACAGCTACCGCTTTCTGCCGCGCAGCTTTGTGGGGATGTATGAGCAGCTCGAGCCGGCTCCGGGTGACACGGAGCCGGTCTGGGCGCCGTTCGAGCGTCGGCTCGGGGATGCGTCGATCGCGCTGTTGAGCTCGGCGGGTCTGTCGCTCGCGTGCGAGCAGGAGCCGTTCGATCTAACGCGCGAGCGGCGCGAGCCGGAGTGGGGCGATCCGAGCCACCGGGTCATCCCGCACCTGACCGAGGCGGAGTTGGTCATGAGCCACCTGCACGTCAACAACACTGACATCCTCGCGGACCGCAACGTGGCGCTGCCCATGGACGTCCTCGAGGACGTCGCGCGCGACGGGCGGATTGCGCGGGCGGCGCCGAGCCACGTGTCGGTGATGGGCTATCAGCAGTATGGCCTTGAGGAGTGGCGGACGCAGACGGCGCCGAGGATCATCGACATGCTGCGCGACGAGGGTGCCGACGGTGTCGTGCTCGCGCCTGTCTGACCGGACTGCTGTAAGAACGTGCCCGTGCTGGCGCGTCTGATCGAGGCGGCGGGCATCGCGACCGTGGTAGTGACGATGATGCCCAGCATCGCGGCGCGGCTGCTCGCGCCGCGGATCGTGGGTGTTGAGTCCCCGTTCGGTCATCCGTTCGGACAGCCGCACGACCGGCGCACGCAGGAGCTTGTGCTCGACACTGCGCTCGCGGTGCTCGCGGGCGCCGCGACGTCCGGGACGCGGGTCGACGTCGACCTCGCGTGGCCCCAGCCGCGTGGTGAGGCATACAAGGCGTGGCAGCCGCCCGAGCCGAGCCCGATCGTCGCCAAGTTCTTCCCACGCGCCTGACAGCGGCGGACCCGACTCAGCGACTCGCGCAGGCGCGGCATCGTGATGCCGATCCGGGTACTTCATCGGCAAGTTCGAGACGTATCTCCGCTACAAGGAGATCGCCTGGCTGGGTCGTCTCGGCCACAGTCAGGTCGATTCTTCCCAGATCGTTTGCCAGCGCTGTGGCGTCGCCGGCAGTCGGAACCGTCGCCGGAGAATAGACACCAAGCCAGCGCGTCCATGCCGACTTCAAACCCGCCGCCATGCTCGAGCCCAGCAATCGTGTTGGTCCGCACCGCCAACCCCAACCAGCAGCCTGCGGCCTGCTCCGCCAAGGCGGCCTGCCCGACATCAAGTGCTCGATGAGTCGCGGCCTGAGGTGTGTCTGAGTGGTGATGGCGCTCGCGCCACCCGGGATGGATGAAAATGGTCTGGTCCCGCCCGGTCAACGTCGGGTTTGCTTGGTGCTGCGAGTCCGTGTCTGAGTGTGGCGTGGGGGTCTCAGGCACCCAGGACTGTTGCCATGTGCACGAGACTCAGACTCTTTCTGAGGAGGCTCCCCCGGACGGGCGTCGTTGATGGCGATCTGAAGGGAGAGCAGGATGGAGCGGTTGGTCGAGCGGTGTGCCGGGCTCGATGTCCATAAGGACTCGGTTGTGGCGTGCGTCCGTGTGCCGGGGCCGGACGGCGCTCGGGTGCAGGAGACGCGCAGCTTCGGGACGACGACGCAGGCGTTGTTGACGCTGCTGGATTGGTTGCGCAGCTACGGGGTGACGCTGGTCGGGATGGAGTCGACCGGCGTGTACTGGCGGCCGGTGTACTACGTGCTGGAGGATCACATGGAGTGCTGGCTGCTCAATGCTCAGCACTTGCGCAACGTCCCCGGGCACAAGACCGACATCATGGACGCGGAGTGGATCTGCCAGCTGGTCGAGCATGGGCTGGTGCGGCCGAGCTTCGTGCCGCCGCGGCACCTGCGGGAGCTGCGTGACCTCGTTCGCTATCGCAAGGCGCTGATCGAAGAGCGCACGCGCGAGGTGCAGCGGCTGGACAAGGTTCTGCAGGATGCGGGGATCAAGCTGTCCTCGGTCGCGTCAAGGGTGCTCGGCGTCTCCGGCCGCGCGATGCTCAACGCGCTGTGCAGCGGAACCCACGACCCCGAGATCCTTGCCGACCTCGCGAAGGGGCGGCTGCGCGGCAAGCTTCCCGCCTTGCGCGAAGCGCTCGAGGGTCGGTTCTCCGGCCATCACGCGCTAATCGTCTCGCAGCTGCTCGCCCACGTCGATTTCCTTGATGAGTCGATCGAGGCGCTGTCCGGACAAGTGGACGTGGTGATCGCCCCTTTCGCGGAGAAGGTGGCGCTGCTTGACACGATCCCCGGCGTGGACAAGCGGACCGCCGAGCTGCTCCTCGCCGAGATCGGCCCGGACATGAGCCAGTTCCCGACCCATCGCCACCTCGCGTCGTGGGCGGGGATGTGCCCGGGCCAGAACGAGTCGGCCGGCAAGCGCCGCTCAGGCAAGACGCGCAAGGGCTCGAAGTGGCTGCGATCCGGGCTGATCGAAGCCGCCAAGGGCGCCTCGCGCACCAAGAACAGCTACTACTCCGCCCATTACCACCGGATCAAGGGCCGACGCGGGCACGCCAAGGCGACCGTCGCGGTCGGCCACTCGATCCTCGTGGCTGCCTACTACATCCTGCAGCGCGGCGTTCCCCACCAGGACCTTGGCGAGGACTACTTCCACAAGCGCCAGGCCGCGAACGCCGAGCGCTACAAGAAGCGGCTCATCGCCCAGCTCGAACGCCTCGGCCACCAGGTCATCCTCGAGCCACTCCCGGAGGCCGCCTGACCAACCCCTACAGACTCCCCGACCGCGGGGGGGATTTACGACTCAGTCAAAGCCACAGATCGGGGAGCGAATCAGTCCACATCGGACGGGCTCCGGCGGTTGGCTTTGGTTTTCTGTAGTTGATGGTATGCGATGCGGGCCCAGCGGGCGTGCCGGAGCCCGCGTCGGCGAGCTGCTCGGATCCTTGGGCCGCGGCCGTCGTGCTCGTCGGCGGGGGTGACGTACCCGATCCCGGCGTGCAACCTGATCGTGTTGTAGTCGTGGCGGACGACCGCCAGCTCGGCGCGGAGGACCTCGGGGTCGCGGATCCGATCGAGGTGCGGCCAATCGGCTTTGATGTGCGAGAACAGGCTCTCGATCCAGGCCTGATCGGTCGGCGTTCCGGGCCGGCCGAAGTGTTGCGCGATCGCGCACATCGCCATGAACGCGCGGGTGTCGGCCGAGGTCATCTGCGGCCCGTTGTCGCTGACGGCGAGGAGCACCGGTGCGAGAACGTCAACGTCGGCATCGAGGGAGAGGGGATCGGGCGTCGCAGCGTCCTGGCGGGCCTCGATCAGCTCGAGCAGCCCTTCGGCCTCCAACGCGTCCATGAACACGACCTGCACCTGGGTGGAGGTCTCCTCGATCGAGACGAGCTCGGTGATCCACTTGCGCGTGACCAAGTCCATGACGGCGAACACGGCGTGCTTCGGGCAGCCGGCGAAGTGCGTCACGTCGTAGATGTAGATCGAGTTGCGCTGGTAGTCCGCCCACTCCGGGAACGGCCGCCGCTCTGACCGCACCGGCCGCCGCGGGCGTTTCAGAACCAGGCCGTGTGCAGCGAGAACGCGCCGAACGGTGGCTGGTGAGACCCACACCCGGCCGATGTAGCTGCCGCGGTGCGCGAGCTTGCGGTGCGAGCGATCAACCTCGCCCCAGCCCTCGAACAGCTCCAGGATCGCGGTCACCTCCTCGGGCCGCAGCCCATGCACCGCGCTGCCCGGCTTCAGATCGCCAAGGCAGCCCGCGTCGCGCCGGCGTCGCCACCGCCACGCCCGCCCCTCGTCCAACTCCAGATAGGAGCACGCGCGGCGGTGCTCCCACCCGTCGGCGATCGCCTGGTCGATCAGATCCAGCAGCGCTGTCTTGGTGGCCGCATCGACGCGGCGAGGGACTCGGCCACTCAGCCCCAGCGCTCTTTTCCCTCCGCGAGCATCAACCGCACGCCCATCTCCTTCAACGCCTCCGACAGCCTCGCGATCTCTGCCCTGGCTTCGGCAAGCTCGGGATCCGGTCCGCCCTGGCGAACCCCCGGTCGGGACGCCGCGAGCGCATCCAGCGCACCCTGCTTGGCGACCGTCCGAAGCTTGACGACCGTCGAGCGATCAACCCCCGCCCGCTCCGCAGCCTCGACCGTCGAGTACTCGCCGCGCAACAAGCCCAGCCAGATCTCATACTTCTGCGAAGGCGAGAGAAACCGCTTGCGACGACGGCCACCCGCGCCACCTGTTGAACGTCCCGGCTCGGTCATCGAAGACCCCTTCCATATCGTGCCGGAAGCCTCGCAGATGTGGGCTAATCAAAACCCGGATCTGTGTCATTGACTGAGTCGTAAATCCCCCCCGCGGTCGGGGAGTCTGTAGGGGTTGGTCAGGCGGCCTCCGGGAGTGGCTCGAGGATGACCTGGTGGCCGAGGCGTTCGAGCTGGGCGATGAGCCGCTTCTTGTAGCGCTCGGCGTTCGCGGCCTGGCGCTTGTGGAAGTAGTCCTCGCCAAGGTCCTGGTGGGGAACGCCGCGCTGCAGGATGTAGTAGGCAGCCACGAGGATCGAGTGGCCGACCGCGACGGTCGCCTTGGCGTGCCCGCGTCGGCCCTTGATCCGGTGGTAATGGGCGGAGTAGTAGCTGTTCTTGGTGCGCGAGGCGCCCTTGGCGGCTTCGATCAGCCCGGATCGCAGCCACTTCGAGCCCTTGCGCGTCTTGCCTGAGCGGCGCTTGCCGGCCGACTCGTTCTGGCCCGGGCACATCCCCGCCCACGACGCGAGGTGGCGATGGGTCGGGAACTGGCTCATGTCCGGGCCGATCTCGGCGAGGAGCAGCTCGGCGGTCCGCTTGTCCACGCCGGGGATCGTGTCAAGCAGCGCCACCTTCTCCGCGAAAGGGGCGATCACCACGTCCACTTGTCCGGACAGCGCCTCGATCGACTCATCAAGGAAATCGACGTGGGCGAGCAGCTGCGAGACGATTAGCGCGTGATGGCCGGAGAACCGACCCTCGAGCGCTTCGCGCAAGGCGGGAAGCTTGCCGCGCAGCCGCCCCTTCGCGAGGTCGGCAAGGATCTCGGGGTCGTGGGTTCCGCTGCACAGCGCGTTGAGCATCGCGCGGCCGGAGACGCCGAGCACCCTTGACGCGACCGAGGACAGCTTGATCCCCGCATCCTGCAGAACCTTGTCCAGCCGCTGCACCTCGCGCGTGCGCTCTTCGATCAGCGCCTTGCGATAGCGAACGAGGTCACGCAGCTCCCGCAGGTGCCGCGGCGGCACGAAGCTCGGCCGCACCAGCCCATGCTCGACCAGCTGGCAGATCCACTCCGCGTCCATGATGTCGGTCTTGTGCCCGGGGACGTTGCGCAAGTGCTGAGCATTGAGCAGCCAGCACTCCATGTGATCCTCCAGCACGTAGTACACCGGCCGCCAGTACACGCCGGTCGACTCCATCCCGACCAGCGTCACCCCGTAGCTGCGCAACCAATCCAGCAGCGTCAACAACGCCTGCGTCGTCGTCCCGAAGCTGCGCGTCTCCTGCACCCGAGCGCCGTCCGGCCCCGGCACACGGACGCACGCCACAACCGAGTCCTTATGGACATCGAGCCCGGCACACCGCTCGACCAACCGCTCCATCCTGCTCTCCCTTCAGATCGCCATCAACGACGCCCGTCCGGGGGAGCCTCCTCAGAAAGAGTCTGAGTCTCGTGGTGTGTCACGAACGCTGAAGGAGGAGTCGTGTAGAAGACCCTACATAGGCGTAGCTGTGCAAGAGATGGAGGCTTGTTGGCTCTCCAGCGTCGGCCCACGGGGGCAGGCGCTAAACCACCGGATGCTGCGTTGGCTGAAGACCGTCGTGGTGAGCGATCCGGAAAAGGCGCGGTTGTGATCGCGTCAGGTGGGGACCAGGAAGACGTTCCAGAAGCGCTCGGCCGGGGTGACCCGGTGGGGCGTGCGCTGTTGAGGCGTCGAAACTCAGAGACGGCATCAAAACCGGGGGTCCTAGCGAGCCCCTCGGGATCAGCCTGGCGGATACCCGTTTGCTGGCCAGGTGGTGCCCGTGCGTAGAGGACGGTTGTCGCGCCGGCGTTGGTCGATCGGCTGGCAGAGTACTTCGCTGAGGTCGCGTCGGCTCTTGTCCGCTCCGAGCAGCGGTGTGCGGCTCAGTACTACGCGCGTGCGTTGATGATGGACCGCGGAGTCGTGAGCCCTGGTCTGCGGCTGCTTGCACGGAGCGTGAGAGAGGCGTAGCGTTTCTGCGATAGCGGCCGTGGGCCGGCGGGGCCTGACCGGGCGGTCGCTGAGCGGGCGAGCGCGGTGATCGAGCCTGTGGCCTGGGTGCAGGATGACACCGGAGTTCCGAAGTACGGCAGCACTCGCGGTGTCAACGGCAGAAATCCGGAGGCATTGAGTACCAGTCGCGGCGCTCGCTGGCGGTCAGCACGAAGGGCACGGTCCCGTTGTTTTTAGCTCTACGTGCCCGAGACTAGTGCCAGACCCTATCCACCACCTTTAAACTAAGATCCCCGCGAGTGTCTAGTTTCAACCAACCGGCTCGTATTAGCTGTGAAGCCGCTGCTCGCTGGGGTGGTGGGTGGAGACGAAGGGCGCCGGTGCTTGGTGACCAGGCATACGGCAACGACACCAAGCTTCGCACCCGTCTGCACGATGACGGGATCGACTACGTCCTCAGCGTCGCCCCGGAATGCAGCGTCTACCCGTCTGGCACCGTTTTCGCTGTCCCGCCGCTGACGCCCCGGTCGCGTGGCCGCGCGCCGAGCGTCTTCCGGACCGAATCCGAACCTCAGTCTATCACCTAGCTTGTCGGCGGATCTACCGCCGATGCGTGGCAGACGCTCGCGTTTCGCTACATCGACGGCGGTCAGCTCGTCTCGCGGTTCGCGTTCTCACCAGGAATGTCCATGTCGTTCAACCAGGGCCGCGAGGTTCTGGAGGAAGCGAAGATGAGCAAGCCAAAGCCGAAGGACAAGCCGTTTGCGATTCCCAAGCAGTTGGTCTGGGAGGCGTACCGGCAGGTCGCGGCCAACAAGGGTGCCCCGGGGGTGGATGCGCAGACGCTGGAGGAGTTCGAGGCCGATCTTGAGAACAACCTTTTCAGGATCTGGAATCGGATGAGCTCAGGGTCCTACTTTCCGCCCCCAGTCAAGGCGGTCGAGATCCCCAAGCCGCACAGCCCGGGGGTCAGGGTGCTCGGCGTGCCGACGGTCGCTGACCGGGTCGCTCAGACGACGGTGGCCATGTTTCTGGAGCCGCTGGTGGAACCTCGGTTTCACCGGGACTCCTATGGTTATCGTCCGAAGAAGTCGGCCCATGACGCGCTCGCGGTGTGCCGGGCGCGGTGCTGGAAGTACGACTGGGTCATCGATTTGGATGTCCAGAAGTTCTTGGTGCCATCGTCACACTGCCAACGCGTTCATGCGGTAGTGTCAAAGAGGGCATAGTCGGCCTGTGGGACCAGTATACGCAGGCCTTTTCGACGTCCGCTGCGTACGTGGATCGCCTCAAGCTCGCCGCGCTTTACACGCTGCAACACAGTCTGGCGGGTGACGCCGAGTATTCGCATCGCGTCGAACATCGGCACGTAGCCCGGAGGCGCGTCCTCGACGAACAGTGCACGCAACTCGTCGTTGACGCGAATCCGCCAAGGGGCGCCGGGAGTGTCCTGTTCGCCGCGGATGAATCCGTCCTGCAGCCAGCGAAAGAGTGTGGATGCCGCGACACCGAGCTCATCGGCAGCTTTGCCGACAGGCAGCAGCTCACCATCGGGTAGCTCGGAGGACAACTTGTAGCCTGGAATGTTGCGGTAACGTCGCAGGCCACCGACAATGATTTTGGTGAAACGCTCACCTGTCGCAGAGCGCCGTCCCTGGCGGTTGAGGATTCCAGCAATCCTGCCATCGTCATAGTGACATGCGAGGCGCTCGATCAGCGCGATCGTGTCATCATCGGTACGGATCGCGGGCTGGGGCTTCGGCAGCGAAACGGCAAGCTCTGTCAGCGCGCCGCCACGCCAGCGCAGTGTGACAGTCGCCCGCCGCTGCGCGCGGTTGACGTCAAGCATCACTTCTTCGATGAGACAGCGCAAGAGTTGCTTGCGATCACGGTCGGTGGTGGTGGGCGCCGACCATACCCGCCCGAGATCAGAGCCCAGCGCGAGGAGCTGCTCGCGCTCATCGGGAGTGAGCGTGCGCGGGCGCTCGCGCTCGCGCAGGGTAAGCTCGGCCTCGGCCTCGGCCAACTCACCAAGCGCCTTCTCCCAGTCGCGCTCGAGGCCGCGCGCGACCAGCCGGTGCTCGGGCTCGACCTGGCGGTAGCGGCGCTCGGCTCGCTCCGCCTGATAGCGCGCCCGCTCGACCTGAAGGCGCCACTGCGCAAGAGCCGCGTCGTGGTCAGCCTCGAGCATCTCGGCCGCACGCAGCGCGGCCTTCACGCCGGCCGGGGTGAGCGCTGCGAGCAGCGCGCCGACCACGGCTTGCTCGATTCGCCCGCCGCCGATGCGCATGCACCAACTCCCGCGGTTCTCGACCAGGTCGCTGCTCGGGCAGTGATAGGCGGGACTCTTGTGACCACGCCGGCCCTGATAGTGGACCATCAGCTTGCGCCCGCAGCGCCCGCAGACGGCGATACCTTGCAGGAGCGCCTGGCCCTCGCGCACAGCGCCACCAGGCTCGTGCGCGCGCGGGCGGGTGTTGGAAGCCAGCTGTGCCTGGTTTCGCTCGAACATGGCCTTGTCGATGAAGCCAGGATGGTGATCCCAGATCAGGACCTCCCACTCATCGCGTGAGAGCTTGCGGGTGCGCTTGCGCGGACGCCCCTGCTCATCGACATAGCGCTCGCGGCGCGTCTTACCGAACGCGTAGGCACCCGCGTACACGGGGTTGGAGAGCACATTGTGAATCTGATGGTAGGTAGGTGTCACCCACGTGATCTCAGCGCCCTGAAAACGCCGCAGTGGAAACTGCACACCTTCTCTGCGCAACCACAGCCACACCTGACGCGCGGAGCCAAGCTCCGCGAAACGATCGAAGATCGTTGTGATCGCGCCGTACACAGCTTCATCGGGATCAAGCAACACCTCGCCGTCTCCCTCGCCCCACACAAAACCGACCGGCAGCCCGCGACGCAGCTCACCACGCTTGGCCTTGTTACGGATCCCGCTATCGAGGCGCTGGCGAATCATGTGTAACTCAGCCTCGCTGATCGTACCTTTGAGCCCCAACAGCAGCCTGTCATTGAACGAACCGGGGTGATACAGCCCATCGAGGTCACCGATCACAGTGTCAGTTACACCACACAGATCGAGCAACCGGTACCAATCGGCATTATTTCTAGAAACACGCGAAACGTTAGTGCCGAGCACCAGTCCGGCATGGCCAAGCGCGACCTCCGCCGCCAGGCGCCCGAAGCCCTCACGGTCGACCGTCCCATCGGCACTGATCCCTAGGTCATCGTCGATCACAACAACCTGCTCACGGGTGAAGCCGAACTCGATCGCGCGCTCGACAAGCGCGTACTGGAGAGCGGTCAACTCGACGTTGTGCTCGACCTGCGCCTGGGAGGACTGGCGTGCATACACGAACGCCTGGCGGCGCAGATGCGAGGAGGTCAGCTTCGAGCTATCACTCACCCGCGCTCACCTGCTCGTCTCATCACAAGACATCATCGGCTCATCGCCCGCCGGCTCGCCGACGACTGTCTGCGCGATCAGCGCGGCCAACAGTGCCGTCGCCGTCTGGCGCTGCTCCTCGCCGACGAGCTCCCACAGCACCGCCGCGGGCGCCGGGCCCTCCGCCAGATCCAGACGCAGCTGCATCGCTCATGTCCTCGCGTCGACGATCATCGCGCTTGGCAAGGACGGCATCTCGCGCCGCCTCATGCGCCACGACAGCCTCCAGCACACGATCGAGCACTCGCCGCGCCGCCAACAGGTCTTGCAGCGACCCGAGCGTCCCTGCCGGTGGCGGGTCGGCGTGACCCTCGAGATCCGGTAAGCGTTCAGTCGTCGGGGCCTGTGGCAGGGATTCCTTGTTGGTGCAGCGAATCTTGCAGGCGTGGAACGTGCCGAGGCGGAGGCGATTTACGACTCAGGGCGTGAGGCGTGTGTCCAGTTCATTCTTGATCTCGCTGCTCGGGTGCGGGAGATGGACGAGCGGCTGAGTCGGTTGGAGGCTCAGGCGCGTCAGGACTCGCGCACCAGTTCGAAGCCACCGTCGATGGATCCTCCGAAATCACGGGCGGAGCGGCGGGCGGAGGCGCGCGCGAAAGCGAAGGAGTTGATGCGCAAAGACGGTGAGCGACGCAAGCAGGGTGGGCAGTCCGGACATCGTGGCGCTGGTCGGGAGTTGAAGCCGTCTGATCAGATGGATGAGATCGTTGATCACTATCCGGATGTGTGCGGCGCGTGCGGCGCTCAGTTCGCGGCCGAGCAGCAGCGGCCGGGTGGCCGGTTCGGTCGTCATCAGGTTGCCGAGTTGCCGCCGATCAGTGTGACCTTCACCGAGCATCGCACCCACCAGTTGCGCTGCCGGTGTTGCCGCGCGCGGACGAGCGCCTGCACGCCGGAGGAGATCGCTGGCTCACCGTTCGGGCTGCGGTTGCAGGCGGCGCTGGTGACGTTGACCGCCGCGTACCGTGTCTCGCGGCGTGGGATCACCGAGATCGCTCGTGATCTGTTCGGGGTCACGCTCTCGACTGGCGCGGCTGACGCGATCTGCCAACGCGCGTCCCAGGCGCTCGCGGGCCCGCACCTGCAGTTGCAGGACTGGGTCTTGGATCGGCCGGCCGTGCATGTGGATGAGACCGGTTGGCGCACCAACGGTGACGGGCGCGCGCTGTGGGGGGCGAGCACCCCGGACGCGGTGTTCTTGCAGATCGCCGAGCATTGCAACCGCGAGGTGTTCGACGCGTTGATCGGCACCGGCTATCCGGGGATCGTGATCTCCGATCGTTGGAACGGCTACAGCCACCTTGACCCGCAGCGCAGACAGGCGTGCTGGTCGCACCTGCAACGCGATTTCCGCCGCCACGCCGATGGGCTGGGCGAGCAGAAACCCTTCGGCGAGCGCGGCCTGGAGCTCACCAAGCAGGTGTTCGCCGCCTGGCGCGCCTACCAGCACGACCATCACGACCGCGCCCGACTGCAGGCCGAGATCGCGCCGATCCAGACCCAGCTCAGCCAGCTGCTCGAGAACGCCAGCCCGAAGAGCCAGCGAACCCGCTGGCACCGCAGGTTCGCGAACAACCTGCTCAAGATCTGGCCCGCGCTCTGGACGTTCACGATCATCGACGGCGTCGAGCCGACGAACAACCCAGCCGAACGTGCGCTCCGCGCACCCGTGATCCACCGCAAAGTCTCGCTCGGGACCCAAAGCAACGATGGCGAGCGGTTCGCTGAACGCGCCCTTTCCGCCGCCGGCACCTGCCGACTACAACGCCGCTCGCTGTTCACCTACCTCAGCGAACTGATCGCCGCTCACAATCGCGGCGACCCACTCCCCGCGCTCACCTACTGAGCCTCAGGGACTGAACGCTTACGAGATCCGTCCATTTTGCAGGGACAAGCAGGGTGCTGCCGTCCTGAAGCACCAGGATCAGCTCCAACTGGCGCCAGCGGCGCATCCAGCCCGCCAGCTCAAGCGAGCGGCCCTCCAACGGGTGACGCTCGCGCACGATCCGGACCGTCCGCGGGAAGCCATCGAGGTGGGCAGTCTGTCGTGTCTTCCTTCGACACCGTTCCCTGGGACTTCGTGGTTCGTGCGGTGCGGGCGGTCACCGACTGTCCGTGGGTGCTGCTGTATGTCAAGCGGTGGCTGGCTGCACCGCTGCAGCACCCGGACGGTACCCAGGTTGAGCGAGACAAGGGAACCCCGCAAGGATCGGCAGTTTCGCCGGTCCTGGTGAACCTATTCATGCACTACGCGTTTGATACGTGGATGGCCCGCAATCATCCGGGCAGCCCGTTCGAGCGCTACGCCGATGATGCCGTCGTGCACTGCAAGAGCAGGCGGCAGGCGGAACTGGTGCTGGCCGGGATCGCCGCGCGGATGGCAGAGGTCGGGCTACGGCTGCATCCCGACAAGACGAGGATCGTCTACTGCAAGGACAGCAGGCGTCGGGGCGAGCACCAGCACACCTGGTTTACCTTCCTCGGGTATACCTTCCGGCCACGGGAGGTGATCAACCGCAAGGAGGGCGAGCACTTCACGGGGTTCTCGCCCGCGATCAGCCCCGAGGCGCTCAAGGCCAAAGGCGACCGGCTCCGCGAACTGCGGATCCACAGGCAAACAAACCTGTCGCTGGACGACCTAGCGGGATGGCTGAACCCCATCATTGCTGGGTGGATGAACTACTACGGCCGGTACTACCGGTCGGCGTTATACCCCCTCCTGCGGCGCGTCAGCCTCTACCTGAGGCGCTGGGCAGGGAAGAAGTACAAGCGGCTGAGGACCTACAAGCGGTTCAAGCGGTGGTGGACCGGGCTACTCGAACGAGAGCCCGGCCTATTTGCCCACTGGCAGTGGGTCCGCGCGTACTGAAAGGCCGGTGAGAAGAGCCCGGTGACGGGAGACTGTCACGCCGGGATCCGTCGGAGCCGGGAGCTGAGATGCTCCCGGCGACCCGACCGCTAACACTAGCAGCACGCTGAGCGTGCCGGCGGCCGCGCCGACGACGCCACGGGTGATCGGGCTGATGCTGACTGCGCGGACGTTCGCGCTCGGATCGAAGCTGCCGGTCGTCTCGCGCGCCCCGAAGACGCCGGTCGGCACGAAGATCCGCTTCACGCTGTCCGAGCAGGCGACCGTGACGCTCACCTTCCAGCGGACGCTCACCGGCCGTCTCGTGGACAAGAAATGCATTCCAGCCACGGCCAGGCTGCGCAAATACAAGGCCTGCGCCCGCTACGTACGCGCCGGCACCTACACGTTCACAGACGAGGCGGGACCATGCACCGTCCAGTTCGAAGGCGTCCTACCCAAGCGCCACAAGCTCGCCCCCGGTCGCTATCGCCTGACCGTCACCGCCACGAACGCGGCCGAACGCCGCTCAGCGCCCGCGACCGCCGCGTTCACGCTGCGAGCCGCCCCGAAGCGGAGCTGATCGCGAGCGCGTGTTCGCAACGACGGCTCGCCGCCGGCCGCGCAGGCGCTTGCCAGGGGCCGCGTCGGTTCGGCGCTTGGCGCTTGATCGAGCTGACGCAGCTCGTCTAACCGGCCGCGCATCTGCGTGAGCTGGGACTCGAAGTCAGCTATCGCCAGGCGCAGCGGCACCGGGGTCACGCCCATCCCGGAACCCCGATACACCGCGCGATCACGCAGACTCGCGATCACCAGCTCGACTCTGCGTACTCGCTGCTCGAGGCGATCTCGCTCGGGGCTGAGGGCGATCGTATCGCTGTGCATCGAGGCGGCATCCTCCCCGAGTTCCTTCCCGGGATAAAGCGTGATCCTTGCCGATATCGGTCCGTAACTTCCCGCAGGTCGTCCGGTGCGCTCCCATGCGCTTGTGCTCCCCATGCGGACAGGCGGGTCAGCCGAGCTCGAACTCCCGCGTTGCGACTAACCGCATACAGGATCACGCCGCGCTGCAAATGTCGAAATGCCCGTCCGGTCTTGACCGGGGGTCGCATCCTGCGGCAGTGCGCGCCTGGCAGGTCTGTAGACGTATCAGCCGCGAGCTGCCCGAGTTCCCCGGCGTGGAAGGAGACCGCCGGGGCGGCTTGATGAGACGCCCCGGCGGTTTGGAGAGGAGAGGTGCTACATCCACCGGCGGGATATGAGGCCGGCGAATCCTTTGTGCTCAACGCCGCTCTCCCCCGGCGTCGTGCAGATAAGCGTCTACCGCGAACGATCGTCAGCGGCCCTCGAATCTTGTGGCGCTGACCGGCGCGCGTCGTCGTCGCTCGCGATGAATTCCTCGTCAAGGACCCGGTGATAGGCGTCTCGGACAACAACGGTGCAAGCGTGGCTGTGCGCGGCGCGTAGGAACGCGACCCGTTTGGCGTCGTCGAGTGTTTCGCATCGAACTCGCCCGTGGTGGTCGGGCAGTTCGATGTCCCAACCGCCGCCAGGGTTATGGTCAACCGACACCATCAGGGGAACGTCTGTTCGCATAAGGACAGCATCCCGACTTACGACGGATCCCGCATCCGCACAGGACGCGGAAGACGGTCCGTGGAAGACCACACTCCACACGGCGGCTCGCGATCGCTTCCGGCCGTCGCCCGGGAAAGCCGATCGTTTCGACGCGGTCGTGCTCTACGAGCTGGCTCGACCGAAATCACGCTTCATTCATAGACGTTGCTTATGAATCCCTGATTCGTGTCGCGCTTCCCTCTGTTCGCAGAAGGGCGGGGAGGCGCTTGATATCAGGGAGTGCGTCGGGGTCGCCGACGCGACCGTGCTCCGCGGGCGTTCGCAAGACGTTGGTTGCTGAGACGCGCGCTCGCGGTCGGCGCTCAACGTGTTCACGCGAGCCGGCTTGGCGTCCGCTCATCGATCGGTTGTGAGACAGCGACGTGCCGGCCGCGCATAGGAGGTCTGGGCCTGGCGCCGGCGCGATACTCGTCGCGAAGTCAGAGCAGGGCTCGCGCCCGAATCCGATCAGGGGTTCCGAGAGCGGCCTTCCGCGCTGCCGGAGCACGCCTCATCTCATCTCGGCGTAGTGACCGCTTTGACGGGGACCGCCAATCCAGTGCCGCGTTCGACGAGGCGGTTTGCGCGATAGTGCTTACGGCCCAGCTGGGTCCCGGCTAAATGCTGCGGCGATTCCGGATCTGGCCGCGAGCAGGGTGGGCCGGGGCCGGCTCCGCGATCCTCCGCGGATTCCGCGGATGGCCCCGGAGCAGCCGGATCGGCCGCCCCGCTCCCAGTCTGCGCGGGTGCCACGAGCCCCGTCCCCGCTCTACTTTCGGCTGGACATGACGGCGGTGGCGATCACCAACGAGAGCGCAACGAGCGCACCGAGCGCGCCCAGCCAATTAACCCCGACCGTTTTCCGGACGTGATCGACGTACGCGATGAACCCGATCGGAACGGCGATCGAGAGGAACAGCACGACTGCACGGACGATCGCCCGTTTGTCGTGGCCGCGATCTTGTCGCTGATCGGCGACCTTGATCGCGTCAAGGACGCTCGTGGCCCCACCGTCGTAGTAGAGGAGCGTTCGGCGGCCGAGCTGGCGCGCGTGAGTCTCGCAGCCCCATGCCATCGCGACCATGAACGTGACCGGGAACACCCACGTCGTCAGCCAGATCCCCACGCCCACTAGAACGCTCAACGCAGCCTTGACCTTGCCGAGCGTGCCTTTGTCCTCCTTGGCGGCAGACGGCGACATGAAGCCGCCGAAAACGAGCAGCAAGTACACGCTGTGCACCCACGTGCGCAACGATCGCCGCTTCTGCGGCCGATCCGGGATCCCCTGCTCGCGGACCGCAACCAGCGCCGCCTCCGCGGCCTCGACGTCTGGGTGGATGCCGCGGAGGGCGAGCATCTCCGACGACGTTCGCAGATCCGTCGGATTGCGGCCGTAGAGCGCTGCGGTGCGCAGCGTCATCCGCATCTCCTGCACCAGATAGGTCAGGTAGCCCGGCACCAGCGCGATAAAGAACGGTGTGCCCGCGATCGCCCCATCGATCCGCGCGACATGCGCCGAGTCTGTCCGCAACTCCTCGGCGATCTGGGCGGGATGGGAATCCCGACGAGAGCTCAATGCAGACTGAGCCCATTCCCGGGACGGATCGCCCAGCCGAGCCGCCGTGTATAGCGTCAGTCGCTCAGACACGTGCTCAGGGTCGCGGTAGGCGATGCGCACGAGCTCGCGCGAACTCGAGAACGCTCGTCTGATCCGGCCTTTCGGGGACGGCTCCTCGCTTACCACGAGCACAGTCGAGCCGGCGTGCTCGTCGCTCGTCCCGGACGGGATCGAGCTGGTCTCATCGCCCGACCCCATCGGGTTACCGACCGGACTCTCGCTGAGCGAGTGTCGCTTCGATCCGCGCCAAGCGTTGATCGATCCGGTCGAGCTGCCGCGCTTCGTCCAAGTCGGATTGCGCGGCGAAGCGTCGCCTGCTGCTCTCGACCAGCGTGGCCGTGACCGATGCCGTGATCACGGCGAGGAAGCCGATGCCGGAGAGCATCACAACCGAGGCGATGAATCGACCCACCGCCCGCTCGGGCGTGACGTCACCATACCCCACGGTCGTCACGGTCTGCAGCGCGAACCACAGGCCCCTGCCGATCGTCGGATACTCCTGATGGTCGAGCAGCCGCTCGAGGATCCCGCCCACGACGGTGACCAGCACCGTAAACGCCGCGATGATCGCGGCGGCCCTGCGGGCAGTCAGCGACTCACGCAGCAGCAGACGTGCCGTCAGCGGCACCTTCGCCGGAGCCTCCGCCGATTCGTCCTCGGAAACCACACCCATCTACGCACTGATCCCGTCGGCGAGCGCGGCGTGCGGCTCATGCTGGATCGCCTGAAGGTCCGCCTCGTTCAGGCGCGGATTGATGTCGAACACAACCTTGTTGATCCTCCCGGTGAACTCGAACGGGACCGGCTCGAGTTGGACTCTCCCCGGTGTCGGACTGCGCGACATCATCCACATGGGATGACGATTCGCGCACGTGCTCATTGCGGGCCGAGGCTCATCAGCGCCGCACGGGATCGGCGGCCCGTGGCTCGCCCCAGCACCAAGGCCTCCATGAGAACCGACCCAAGCGCGGCCCCGGCTCGGGCACCTGATCGAGCCGCTCTGAATTCCGACTCCCGGGCGGCGCCGAGCTGGATGCCGAGGATAAACCTGATCCGCCCCTCGAGAGGCGGATCAGGCGCCGCATGCGTGCATAGGATCGCGGCTATGCCATGCGGGCGGCGGCGCGTGGCGTCGGCCTGATCAAATGCGCCGATGATCCACAGGAACGGGAAGAAGAAACCGATCCAGAAGAGCCAGTAATGCCCTTTGCGGAACGTACTCAGTCCGAAGTAGATCCAGCACGCTACATATACGACGCCCAGAATGATCCAAAGAAACGTCATGGGTCACGGCCCCTTTAATGAGTGCCGAGGCAGGATTGGCTGGCCGCGGCTGGGTGGCTGGGATTCAGGATGGCGGTGGCTTACCCGCGTGTCGGAACGGCCCCGACACGCGGAGCTTGCTGATCGCACACGCTAGGCATCGTCCGAGGTCCACACGTCATCCGAATGGGGTGACGATTCAGCCCCTGCCGCTACCGGGCGGCCCCGCCCTCCGGTCATAGCGCCGCTCCCGCGAACAGCTCGGGTCGTCGGGGGTGAGCCAGTCAGTGACCGGAGAGGTGGATGACGCCGACGCTGTCGAGGCCGTCGAGGACGAGTTGGACGGCGAGCGCCGCCAGCAGGATGCCGAAGATCTTCTCGGTGACGAGCATGCGGCTTTCGTCCAGGTGGTCGCTGGCGCGGTTGGCCAGCCGGAATACGGCCACGTCGAGCGCGAGCACCACGGCGAGGACGGCGAGGACCATCGCAAAGACTGCGACTGAATCCGCCTCGGCTGAGAGCGTCACGAGAGCAACGATCCCGGCGGGATTGAGGAGGTACGGGATCGCCAGCGGGAACACCGCAATACGCATCGGATCGCGTCCCGCGATCGCGCCGCCGCCGTCGGGCTCCGCGCTCCCACGGACCATCGTGATCGCGATCAGGAAGAGGATGATCCCGCCGGCGACCGACAGCGACCCGGTCGAGAAATGCAGCAGCCTGGAGAGAAACTCGCCGAGCCCAACCAGGATCAGGGCAACGACACCGGCCGTCCTCAACATCTTCCGAACGACCAGGGCCTTGGTCGACGCGTCGAGCGGAGCGGTGATCTCAACGAACGGCACCAGCGCGATCTTCGGACCGACGCCGATCAGCAGCAGAAGGAACGTGTCGATCACCAGGTAAATATCGACCGACGTGTGCTTCATGGCGCCAGCTTGGCGGTCACTGACTGGACTCGACGCTTGGGATTCGGCCGCGGTAGGGCTGGCACGGGAGCCCGCGGACGCCGAGGCCGGAGATCGCGAACACTCGCCCGCAGTCGGGTTGCCGGGCGAGCGCATCGTCGTCGAGCCCCTCGCGAGCGGTGGTGATGAACAGCGTCGCGCGGTCGGGGCCGCCGAACGCACATGAGGTGGGTCGCTCGACTGGCAGCTGAATGGTGGCGAGGAGCATTCCGTCGGGCGCGTAGCGGTTGACGGCGCCGGCGCCCCAGAGAGCGACCCAGATCCCGTCGTCTTCATCGACCGTGAGTCCGTCGGGGACGACGCCGGGCTGGTCGCTGTGCACGAGCGTGCGGCGGTCGGTGATCGCCCCGCTGTCGCTATCGAACCGGAATGTCTCGACGCAGCCGGTGCCGCTGTCGTTGAGATACATCGTGTTGCCGTCGCGGCTCCAGCCGATCCCGTTGGCGATCGTTAAACCGGTGAGCACGGTGCTGCAGCTGCCGTCGAGCTCGAGGCGGTAGAGCGTGCCGGCGCCGGGCGTCTCGTCGTAGGCCATCGTCCCTGCCCAGAACCGTCCCTGTGCGTCGCACGCTCCGTCGTTCATCCGCACGTCGGTTCGGTCGGCCTCGGGCTGGGCCATGTCCCGGACCGACCCGTCCTCGTCGAGGAACAGGAACCCGGGTCCGGCAGCCACGACGTATCCCCCTTCGAGCGCCGGCGCGACCGCGCCGACGTGCCGGTCGAGTGAGACCGTCGTCACCTCGTCGAGGCTGCCGTCGGCGGCGAGCGTGCCGCGGTGGATGTGCCCGCCGAGGATGTCGACCCACAGCAGCTCCTGTCGCTCCTCGTGCCAGCGGGGGCCCTCGCTGAGCAGCCCGGGCGTCCCTGACCACGGGACCACATGTGAAGCGGTCATGCCGTGAGGTCGACGACGACTTTGATGTCGTCCGGCTGGCGCTCCAGCGCTTCGCTCCAGCGAGTGAGCGATACGCGGCGGGTGATCATCCCCTGTAACCAGGCCGGGTCGGCGGTGGCGAGCGCGTCAACGGCCTGCTCCCAATGGCGCCGACCGGCGTTCACGGTGCCGAACAGCACGAGGTTGCGTAGCACGGCGTTGCGGTTCATCGTGGTCGCGTCGACGTCGAACTGCGGCTCGACGTTCATGATCCCGGTGAGGCAGATGATCCCGCCGCTGACCACCCGCTGCGCGGCCGACCGTCCAACCCCGCCCAGCCCGGTGCATTCGATCACGACCTCCACGTCCGCGGCGATATCCGCGGCTTCTCCGGCGTGATAGTGCGCGCCGAGCGCTTCGACCAGGTCGCGCTTGGGGCCCTCGGCGGCCAGGTCGACGACATGCACCTCAAAGCCCCGCTGCACCCCCAGCAGACAGGCAAGCAGGCCGATCGGGCCCGCGCCGGTGACCAGCGCCCGGCCGCGCTGGAAGAACGCCCGCTGCGAGATCCGATCGACCTGGTCCCACGCCTTTGCCAGCACAGAGGTCGGCTCGAGCAGCACGCCCAGCTCACCGAGCTGACTGGGGATCCGCAGCGCGTAGTCAGGTTCGACGCGCCACAGCTCGCTGCCGTATCCGTGGCGGCGGACGATCCCGCGCTCGGCGAACCGGTCATTGCGGCACATGTCCCACTCGCCCGCGGCGCACGCCGGACACGGAACCGGATCGGGACGGCGCACGATCCCGACCACCAGGTCCCCCGGACGAAAGCCCGAACCGGCTCGCGCCTCGAGCACCTCGCCGAGACCCTCATGACCGATGATCAGCTCGCTCTCGCCAGGCGGCGGCTCACCGTATCCGCCCTCGGCGATCTCACGGTCGGTGCCGCACACGCCCATCATGAGCCCGCGGACCAGCAGAGCACCGTCCCCCAAGGCCGGCTCCGGGACCTCCTGGACGCCGACGCGCCCGCGCTGGCCTGGCACCGCCGTGATCGCACGCATGGCGGGCACCCTCGCACAGCGCCGCCGACGCGACGTCATCCGAATCGGACGACGCCGCTCGGCGCCCCGGCCCGGACCATGCTCATGATGACTTCCTCAGGCATCACCAGCGTCGATGTCGCAGTGATCGGTGCTGGGCCCGCCGGCGTGGTCGCGGCGCTTCGCGCCGCGCGACTTGGCGCACGCACCGCGCTCGTCACCCGCGACGAGTTCGGGGGGATGGCCGCCAACGATGGACCAGTCCCCGTCCGCGCGCTGGCGCACGCCGCCCGCCTGATCCGTGAAGCCAGGCAACTCCCGCTCTACGGCATCACCGCCGGCAAACCAGCGCTCGACTATCGGCGCCTGCTCGACCGCGTCCGCGAGGTCACCGTCGAGGTGCGCACCCACTCATCACTGCATGAAGAACTTGAGCACTCCGGCGTCACGATCTACGAGCACGCCGGCGCCGCGCGGTTCACCGAACCGCACTTGATCGAGTGCGAGGACGCCCCGCGCCTCCAGGCCGCGAAGATCATCATCTGCACCGGCGGCATGCCGCGTCGACTCGAGCTCCCCGGGTTCGACCTGGCGTGCACCCACAGCGACGCCTGGACCCTCGACTCCGCTCCTCCGTCGATGGTCGTGATCGGCGCCGGCGCGACCGGGGTTCAGCTCGCCTCGATCTTCAACGCCTTCGGATCACACATCACGCTGTTCGAGGCCGCCCCCCGGATCCTCATGAGCGAGGACGAGGACGTCGCCTCCGCGCTCAACGAAGCGCTCGCTGTGACCGGAATCGAGATTCTCGAGAACGCCGGGACGATCGACCGGCTCGAGCCGTCCGCGGCCGGAGTCAGGCTGAGTTACTCACACGATGGCGCCGCGCACCACATCGACACCACCATCGCAGTCGTCGCCGCAGGCTGGGTCGCTAACACCGCGGAGCTCGACCTCCCTACCGCCGGCGTCCAGACCAACCCACGTGGCTACGTGCAGGTGGACGACGAGCTTCGCACCAGCGCACCACACATCTTCGCCGCCGGCGACGTCACCGGGCACGTGATGGTCGTCCACGAAGCCATACGCGAGGGATACCTCGCGGCGACCAACGCGGTCCTCGGAACCACGACCGCCCTACCGGCCGAGGTCAGCCCCCTCGGCAGCTTCACCGACCCCGAATACGCCTCCGTCGGACTCACCGAGACGACCGCCCGCACGACCCGGGAAGTCATCGTCGCCATCCAGCGCTTCGACTCCCTGCCACGACCGATCATCGACGGGCGACCCACCGGCTTTTGCAAACTGATCGTCGACCGTCAGCGTCACACCGTCCTCGGATGCCACATCGTCGGCGAACGCGCCGTCGAACTCGCCCAGCTCGCGGCGATCGCGATCGCAGCCAAGATGACGGTCGAGCAACTCGCGCTTGTTCCCTTCTCATTCCCGACATACGCCAACGCGGTCGGGCGCGCAGCCGTCAAAGCCGCCCGCGAGCTCGATGACCAAGCCGCCCCTGCCGAGAACCGCCTGGCCGGCGCGGCTGAAGCCGCCACGCTCGCCACCTGAAGCTCGACCCTAGGCGGGCTAAGCGACCAGGTAGGTGCGGGCCGGCGGCGCGATCAGGTCGGCCGCGTCGAGGCCGGCTGCTCGGTTGGAATCCGAAAACTGAAGAACACGGCGATCAGGGCGATGATGGCCATCACCGACAGCGATGACCGCAGCCCGGCGATCCGCGCATTCGCGTTCTGCTCGACGATCGCGTCCGCCGTCTGCGTCGATACTCCCGGATCATCCTTTGCGCCAGCGCCCCCGGCGACGGACGAACCGTTCCGCAGAAACTCGCTGGGGTCCCGAGCTACCCGTGGTGGTTTCTCTTCCCCACCGATCACCAGAACGCTCCGCGTGTCCACGCCTTCGAGCTCAGCATCCACGAATACCCCGGCTACTACGAGGGGCCGGATGCGGTAGGGCTCTAGGACGGCTACGCCAACAGCTATTGGGGGGCGGGGGAGACCACGCTGGTCACCTGCTCAAGCGCATCCACGCCCCCGTACTGATCGGTGATGGCGCCAAGGACAGGCTCACACCGGTGGCCGACAGCCATCTCCTGGCTGCCAGCATCCCACACGCCCAGCTCAAGATCTACCCTGACGCCGCCCACGGGTTTCTCTTCCAAGACACCCAGAACTGGGCTGCACGCGTGGACCGTTTCCTGGGCTGAACTCCTGAACATATGACCGGTGCCTATGGCCGGTGCCGCAACGGGCTTACTCGTCTAGACACTATGGAGGATGATTCGCGCAGGCGTTGAAGGCCGGACCTCGGTCGCATTTTGCGGGGGTTTGACTGGCCGGAGAGTGGCTCCGGCTGACCCCATACGAAGGAGGTCCGGCCGTGACTGGAACGATGACATGGGCCGCGATGGATGTCCACGCGCGCTCGACCTACGCGGCGTCGCTGGACGTGATCACTGGCGAGCTCTCGCGTCAACGATTCGACACTGGGGCGGTGGAGCCGGTGGTCGCGTGGTTGGCGGGCTTGCCGGAGCCGGTGCGTGCGTGTTACGAGGCGGGCCCGACCGGGTTCGGCTTGTATCGGGCGGCGGTCGCGGCGGGTGTCGAGTGTCAGGTGATCGCACCGTCCAAGACGCCGCGCCCGTCCGGAGACCGCAACAAGTCCGATCGGCGCGACACCGATCATCTGCTCAGGCAGTTGATGGCCGGCGCGTTGACAGCGGTCGCTGTCCCGTCGGTGACGGGCGAGGCGGCCCGCGATCTCGCCCGGGCGCGCGAGCAGGTTCGCGTGGATCTGATGCGCTGCCGGCACCGGCTGTCGAAGCTGCTGTTGCGTCACGGCCGTGTGTGGGACCGGACGGCGTGGACCAAGGCGCACCGCGAGTGGTTGGGCGCTCAGGTCTTCGAGCAGTCCAACACGGAGCTGGCGTTCATCGACAACCTCGCCGCCTGCGATGGGCTCAGCGCGCGGCGCGCGGCGCTCGACGAGCGGCTGTCGCACATCGCGACCGATCCCGAGTTCTCGCCGATCGTGCGGCGGTTGCGCGCGTTCCGTGGGATCGACACCCTCTCGGCGCTGATCCTGGTGCTCGAGGTCTCCGACTTCACCCGGTTTCAGCGGGCGGTGCAGCTCGGCTCGTGGCTCGGGCTGGTCCCCTCACGCGAGCAGTCCGGCGAGACCGACCGGTACGGGTCGATCACCAAGACTGGCTCCCGGGACGCCCGACGGATCCTGGTCGAGGCCGCGTGGCATTATGCGCGCCCGCCGCGGATCGGGCGCACGCTCTACGAGCGCCAGGAAGGGCTGCCCGACCATGTCCTGCAGATCGCACGCCGCGCCCAGACCCGGCTCTACCGAATCCACCGGCGGATGCGGGAACGCAAGAAGCCCGGCAACGTGATCACGGTCGCGTGCGCCCGCGAGCTCGCCTGCTTCCTGTGGGCCGCCGCGACTGCCCCATAACCCGTCCTGACAGCCCTGCCCCGCTCGGGTGGGGAGGCGCCGGGCCCCGAAGTCCGCTGGTACGCGCGGAACTACTATGGGCAGCCCTGACCAGGCCACGCCCGATCCTAGACACGCGTCAGCCAGCGACGGAACCAGCGACCTGGGGTAGCCAACCCCCGCATATGAGACTGACCGACGTCGAGAACTTCGCCCGTCGCCTCCCCACCCGAGCAACCCGTCGCACCCACCCCCGAACGACAGCATCGAGGGGGGCATCCAACGCTGCTCACTTGACAGCCGGTCCTCCATATGAGTAGGAGCAGCGACGTGTTCCCTGGCAGAGGCGTCGCCGGCGTTGATGAATCCGCCGTTGCCCGACTGAGACGCGCGGGCCGAGTCGCCCTCGACATCCGTCACGACGTCGAAAGCTTCTCGACCAGCGATTGCTTTTCGCCCGGACTAGTCGGCTGGCGTCGTAGTTGCCGTCGGCGCTCGCGCTCGTGGCGAACGACGCGCCCGATCCGCCGAGCGGTGGCTCCTCCTTGCTGGGCCGGAAGCGAGCGCGCGACTGTTGCTCGCGGCCTGGAATCAGTCGTCCGAAAGGGGAGTTGCGCGGTCCTGCCCACCGGGGAGTAGCGGCGGTGCGTCGGAGGAGTCCGTGTATACCCCAGCGCCCCTGGAGGAGTTGCCCCCCGGCAAACCCCGACGCACCGCCAATCGAAGCTCACAAAACGTTTCAAACATTCCTGGATCGATCAACCCGAACATCCGTCCACCACAGATGAGCGCGGTCGCGTGTCGATTGATCTGGCTCATATCCGGCACACTCGCATCCGAGCGGCATTCGCCAAGAGCGCCCCGGCATATATGCCGTCGAGCAGCCCGTTCGCTCAGCCTTCCCTCAATTGTTACGATCGCCATCCGTCCGCCCTTCACCAACGGGCACCACTCCCTCAAACGCGTAATGCGCGACCTTCATATCGACACCCGATCCCGCTGGTGCGCACCAAAGCTCGTGCCGGGAGTCAGGCAATGAGCGATTTTTGGCGTCAGCGTGTGATCGATCAACTCGAACGCGGTGCGTCGCTCGAGCAGATCGATCGGGAACTCCGATACATCAGAAGCATCAGCGACGACGAGCGCGCCGCGCTTTGGCTGCTGGCATGGGGAGAGCAGCAGCGCGGAAAGCCGGTCTCCCGCCCGTTGGGCCGCAGCCAAGAGGACGACACGATCGGCGCCGGCTCGCGGTGGTCTCCTCCGAGCTCAGGAGCGGATCTGATAACCGCTGCGCTCGAGCTCGCCCAAGCAGAGACCAAGATGGATGTCGCAGTGCTCGGCGAGGTCTGCGGCGGGCGCGAGGTGGTGCGTTTCGTGGCCGGTGACGGGTCGTTCGGCCTGGCGCCATGCGCTTCGATGCCGATCGAGGAAACCTACTGTCACCGCCTGCTTACGGGGACGGTTTCGAATGTCGTTCCGAACGCGCACGCGGATGATCAGCTGCGGGACCTTGAGATCACGCGTGCGGCTCGCATCGGTGCCTACATCGGCGTACCCCTCACGACACTCGACGCGCGCCTGTACGTGCTCTGCTGTCTGGCACACGAGCGGCGGCCACAACTGGGCAAACGCGACGTGCTCTTCCTGCGCGGCCTCGCCGAGGCGATCGTCGTCGAGCTCGAGCAGCGCGAAACGCGGTACGCCGACGATTCCGACTTGACTCCCGCCCGCTGAGGATCCGACGTATCACTCCCCGCCAAGCGTCGTCGAGGCCCGGCGCCCGGTGGTCCTTGGTTGGTGCGACGCTGTCGCGCCAGGTTCCGGACGCCCCGATCGGGCGGTCCGATGCGTACGGTTGTCGATCGGATTGCGGACGCGGTCAGCATCGTCCATAACCTCCCGTCACCGCGCGGGCGCGAGTCCCGAATTCCGTGCGCATTGCAGGGAAGGCTGGCGGGGCAGCAAGATGCTCGTGCCGGAAGTAGGGCACGGCTCGTGCGACGTTCACCGCCTGCCAGCGCGAGCCACCACGCGCTGTGGGTCCCGCTTGGGCGATCACGCCAGGTCAAGCGCCGTGGCTGGCTCGTCGGTCGGAGCCGCGGTGAACTCGGACGGTCCGCTCGACCAGTGTGTGGAGCACCTCGTGGTCAACGTCGTCAAGACGTTTGAGGTAAAGGCAACCCTTCCCCACCTTGTGCGGACCAAGCTGCTGCAGCAGCTTTGGATACCGGTCCTGAACGCCGCCAACGAGGTAGAGGACGAGGTTTGCCTTGCGGGGTGAGAACCCGACGAGCGCGGCCGTGCCCTGGTGACCGCTGTCGTAGCGATAGCGGTAGCACCCAAAGCCCACGATGCTGGTACCCCACAGCACTGGAGGCTCGCCGGTCCACGCAGCCAGTAAGTCACACAGCTTCTGCGCGTCTTCGCGCCGAGCATCATCCGGCACCGCGGCTATGAACGCCTCTGCGCTCTCCTCGCTCAAGACGGTCTTCGAAGATGCCATGGTTGAGGCTCGGATCGTATCGACCGTCCGACGACGCTCATGGAAACCAGCACCTGCACGGCTTCGATTCCACGACGGCTTGCCACCGCGTTCGACATGCAAGCCAAATGACCGCCACGACGCCTCAACCCCACGTTCCGACCGGAACCTTCGGCCACCGCCGGTCTTGGCTGCTGCTTAACTTGGGCTCCTCCACGATCCGAGTGGGTAGCGTCTGATCCGTCTGCGAGCCTGCCCGGCTGTTGACAAGTGAGTCAGAACGACGCGCCCTAGCTGCCAGGACAAGGTAAAGGAAGGAACCCATGCTTTGTGGTCCGCTCCGCAGCCGCTCTCGTCGCCCGCATGACCCCGGCATGAGGGGCTTCCGTTGCGTGATAGCGGTGCCTTGGGCCGTAACCGCGATGGTGGCAATGGCTGGGTGCGGACAGTCCAGTGCGCAGCAGTCGGCCGACAACATCAGGGCCTACTTAGGCGCGAAGTCCGTCCAGCAAATCCAGTGCACCGACGAGGGCACCAACGGATCTGGACAGAGTCTGCGGTCGTGCGATGTGACCTTCACCGAGCAAAACGGCTGCCAGCGTGCCGTAACGACTGTCGAAGTGCAGGGAAATAGCGTCGCCGCGAACCAGAACCCGACGATCGCGGCGAATACCCAGAATCCGGGATGTAGCTCGCCCTGATCACAGCTCCCAGGCCGGTAGCCGACTAACTCATCGCGCACCGCCGAGCCCGACCGGAATCGGGCCGAACAAAGCGCGCCCGATATGTGATGCAAAGGGCAAGCCGACTTAGTCGTCACACCTGACCCACGCGGCGCCGGCGCAACGGCACAGCCGACGAGCTGCGCTGGGGCGAAGTGTCGGCGGCGGCGGCGGCCAAGACGATCGCTTCGATCCTGCCAGCCCATTGGCGCGGCGCTATCGCATCGGCGACGGTCCGCTCACGACGATCCGATTTCACGGCCGCGAACGCCGCGATCGCCGTCGGCGACAGACCCTCAGCTCAACGGCGATCGGGTAGCGCGCCTGCTCGACCGTCAAAGCAGTGGGGATCACACAGGCGGCAGGAGAACCCGGCAAGCGCGTTCGCCTCTGGACCCACCAATAATTTGCCACCACACACATCGCGTCAGATAGCGGTGATCGCGGAGCCGATCGTCCGTGGCATGCGGCGCCGGCCGCCCACCGGCGAGCTGTGCGAAACGCTGCGTGCTGCTCCGACGACGTGTGGGTCGTCATCCTTTGGCGCGGCGACTCGACGATCGAGTCGGACGGCTTTCCGAGCTCACGACGGCGCCCACGGACTGCGTACGCGCTCTGGGCGCACGGTGGTCCCTCGCTCATGGAAGAGAAGTGCTGGTCGCCGCCGAGGGATGGGGCGCAGCTGAAGGACAGGCACATAGAAGGCCGCGCCGTGATCCTGGGTTGATACCGATGACACGCGGCATCGCAGGCTCGATCATGAGCGCGGTAGACCGAGCGGAGCCACGATCATGCGTGTGGTCCTCAGAGTTGTCAGCGCGCTGGCGATCACGTTGTTCCTGTTCGTCTCGGTCGGCTGCGGCCGCAGCGGCCAAGTCGTCACGGTTACCCGCACCGTCAGCAGCTCATCACCGCAGCCACCACCGACCTCCACCAGCTCACAGGGGACAAAGTCGTCCGCAGGACTGTGCCACGGCGAACAATCCTGCGGCGGCTACGACCATGACCCCAGCGACGGCCAATGCGGACGGCCTGGTCAGGTTGCCTGCGCAGTCGTACCTTGGGCGCATACATCGCGACCTCAACGACCCGCTGCGCTCGATGCGGAGGTTAGGAACCTCACTGACCGAACCAGCGCCGGTCCGGCGCTTCTGAGTGACGTTGCCGACTCGGAGCTTCTACACGGCTGCCAGACCCCCACGCACGGTGTCCTTATCGAAACGGTTGTGTCCGGCGGGCCCGCAGACACCGCAGGCCTCAAGGGCAGCGACGCAACACTTGGTGGCTACAAGGTCGGCGGTGATGTGATCACATCCGTGAACGACATGTCGGTTCCTGATGTGATGTCGACGTCCTGCTACCAGAAATCGCGCATCATCGGCCCGGTGACGTTGTTCAGGTTCAGGTGATGCACTGCGACGGAGGGCAAGACACCATTCCCGTGACCCTCGGGCTCCGAATGTCTGACGCGTCCACAACCACCACCGCAACGCAGACAGCACCAGCGACGACAAGCGACCCTGCACCACCGGACTGCTATCTGGCGCCAGGTCAATCGACCGAAGAGGCCTTGAAGAGACTGCCCAAAGCCTGCCGAGCCAGCAACTGGTAGCGCTCTCCAAAACAGCTGGTCGTACTACGCGCTTGCGTCGCAGAACCGGACCTGTGCTGGACGCGCTCAATCGCACGTCGGGAGCTTCCTCCTAGGCTCCCGTGACGTGGCCACCGCGACGACGGTCGAGCCCGCATCGCTGAAAGCGCGCCCCTGCGGGATCGCATTCGTTCCCGACCCCGCCCAACAGCGCGCGACTGTATTGGCGACCTTCCGATGGCAGCCGCCGGACCCGGTAGTCACGGCTGCGGACCAGCAGATCCGCCTCAACCACGCGCCGACCCTGGCGCGGTCGGTCCTCTCGTTCGCCGGCGTCGCGGGTTGTAGTCCTCGGGCGGGCAGGCCCGCCGAGAGACGCGGAGATGGCCGCCCTTTCGGGCGCGGAGCGGTCGCCAGAGACGGCGCCGGTCAAGTGATCCGGTTTGTCCGAGAGCGGTGCTGCCCGCGGCGAGGCGGCGGCGTCGATCTCGTGGCCGCTTCGCTCAGTGAGGGATGCTTTGATCGACGGCGAGCACGCGATCGCCACCGTGGCATGACAGTGGTCGGCCATCGGCATTCGCGGCGAACATTTGCGGCGTTGGCTGTAATCGACGTAGGGTCCGGCCGTGGATTTTGCCGAGGACGATCTTCGGGTCACGCTTGAAACGCTGCTCGGTCCGCGGCGCCGCCCATCACGGATCTATTTGGCGGCCCCGTTTCTCGGACGCACCTTCGGCGGCTGGATCGCGTCTCTTGCTAAATCCCACCGCGACGCGGACAAGCGCGCCCTCGTGTGCTGGGAGGACGCCATGCTCAAGCAAGGCTTCGTCAGTGCAGTCGCAGCGAAAGCTTTGCGGGACAGCGGATTTCAGATCTGCAGCCTGCAAGGCCTGCATGCGAAGCTCGTCGTCGTAGGCTCATGGGCGTACGTCGGTTCAGCCAACCTCACCGAGCGAGGACTCGGGGGCGGCGGCAACCATGAACTCGGCGTCGTGCTCAGCAACGCCGACGCCGAGAAGGCCTGCACGTTCTTCAACATCTGGGCCAAGGCTGCGCAGCCGGTCAAAGACTTGGATGTTGAGCGGTGGGCCACGCGTGAGCACAAGAAACCGCCAGAACGGCTCGATAAGGAGGCCATCATGGCCTGGCCGGCCGCAGCGAACAACATGCGCCGGAGGCCACCCGAAACCTGGAAGCAATACGTCCACGACCGTCGGCTATCTGAGGCGATCCACAGCCTAGAGGCGAAGCTGCAACCCGATGCGAAGAGCCTCCACGGCGTCAGAGCGACACGCATTCAGCGAGACGCGGCGTACCGCGATGCCGTGCTGCTAAGGATCACGGACGACGATCCGATGTCCGCTCGCAAGACCGAAGTCCTTCTCGAGGTTCTGGAGCATCACCCAGACCAAAATGCCCGAGCCCATGCTGCATACCGACTCGGATTTGACCCCGCCCCTCAGACGCGGCACTCGAAGATCAGACGGAGCCTTCGCCGAGCCGAGCAGGATCGGTCGCGAGTTGTTAGGCGGGCGGCTTCACGATCCCTCACTCATCTGAACTCGGACAGCGATGGTCGCGGGGTGCCACCTGTCTCGCCTACTCCACGTCCGTCCTAAGGGCCAACAGCGGGTCGCCTTGCTGTCTCGTCGACGTGCCGACACCGAGCAAAGGGTTTCCGGTTGCCACGATCGCGACCGTATGCGCTCGGTCGACCGCGTTGCCGCTTGCGGTGAACAGCGGCCACAGCCGTAACATCGCCGTTATAGGCCTGCCCCAGCAGCGCGCCCGGACGACCACGTGCTGCTGCATAACTCCGCCCCGAGAGTGGCGGCGAAGTGCCTCAGCACGCGACGGCTGGCGTCAACCCCGGCGATCGCTTTGACCTAGGGCGGCGGATCACGGCGCGCCATCGCAATGGCGACGTTGCACAAGCCCGGACCGGACTCGATCGTCGGCATGACGGACGAGCGCTTTCGCCCAAGAGCAGGCGCCACGGTCCAAGCGCGATCACTTGTGCGAGGGCTCGTCGGCCAGGAACGCGGGGCGCTGTGAAGTTCCCGCAGCGACTCTGAGCACAGGCACGAGGCGGTCCAGCGACAGGATTAGGACCTCGTCCTCGACGCGCTCCAATCTTCTGGCGCGCACGACGCATAGGACTGGGAGCGCTCCACGGCGGCACCACCGTCGCCGGCGACGGTGAAGCCACGCAGCCATCTCCCGGACACCGACGAGGTGCCGTGCGTCGAACGTTCGGGTCTTCGTTTCGATCGTAAACGCGATCCCGGTTGGTGCGATCGCCACGCTGTCGATATCGCCACGCCGCTGATACGGCAGCGAGTGACGCATTCGCCACCCCTCCGCCCTCAGCGGGGCCAGCACCCGTCGAACCTCGTCCTCAGAACGCGCGCCGACACGGCTGCGGCGAGCGAGGCGCAACCAATGACGAGCGCAGATCAACGGACCAACCGTGATGAGCAACAGCACACCTGCCGCCGCGATTGCGCCGGCGCCCGCTGCTATGACCGCGGAAGCGCCCGTCCCCATGCCGACAGCGCCGCTCGCTGCTGCTCGGCGCAGCCGCCGGTACTGCTGGCGGCGGGGAAAACTCCATCGGAACATGGTCAGAAGCTCGCACTCCCCTCGGACGAAGGTTCGCTCGGACCGGACAAGCGCCACGACGATCACGTGTGCGAGATCCGACCATTTGCGCCGCGGCCACGGAGTGGCCGCGAATCTGATCTGAGCCGGGTCCCATCAACCTTCTGGGGCGCCGGCCACACGGACGAAACGACACCGTGGAGCCCGAGCGCGCTGACGGAGCGAGGCTTTCCGCAAGAGATCCGGTACTTGGAAGGCAAATGCTCGGGATGCGAACACAGGCAACATCCGCGGCTGCCGTCCATCCGCCGGCGATTTGGCCCCATTCAAGCGACTGAGACGTGAGCGATCGGATTCTCTCGACCGGCGATGTGGAGGCAATAGCCGACGCGATCGCGCGGAAAGTGGTGGAAATCGTCCGCGCGCACTCCGCGACGTTCGGACTCGTCGACGCGCGCGAGCTCGCGGAGGAGCTCGGCGTGTCGACGGACTATGTGTACGCCCACGCCGTGGAGCTCGGCGCGATGAGACTCGGCTCAGGGCCGAGGGCGCGCATCCGCTTCGACCTGGACCGCGCGCGCCAAGCGCTTGAGACCCGGACGCGGCGTTCGCACGGGAAGCACAGGCGGTAGGTGGGCTCGGGCTCGATCCCGCATTCCCGCGCGACAGCCTCGACCGCCGCTTTCTTCCTCAGCGATTGAAATGCCTTGCGCGTGCTCGAAGCTCGGCGCGCTGCGTCAGATCAGGGAAGGCACCGCCGGGAACCGTTCGCAACGTGCTCGATCGTTCCGGGAACGAAGGCACGCGCTGTGCGACGATGGGAGCACCTGGTGACGGCGCCCGCAGCGCATCACCTCACCGGCTCCGTTGATCGCACGCACGTTGGAAATGCAGTTCCAGACCACGAAGCGGACCATCTGATGCCTCGCCACAAGACGGGCAGCGTGTTTGAGAAGCCCTGGGCGGACGGTGAGACCATCAGCTACGTAGCCCGCGTCTACGCATATGGCCGCCGCGAGAAGGTGACGCTCGGCACCAACAAGCAGGGGTCGAACCTGCAACGTGCGGAGCTTGAGGCCGAGAAGCTCGTCCAGCGGATCGAGCGCGGGACGTGGGTTCCGCCGCGGCTGGAGCCCCGCGAAGACCGGCTTCATGAGGCGATGGGCCAGCTTGGTATGCATGTCGATGAGCCCTTCCGCACGTTCGCCAAGACCTGGTGGGCCTCCAAGCGGCTCAGCATCGATAAGAGCACCGAGAGCGACTATCAGTGGCGGCTCGGGTACCTGCACCGATTCTTCGACCGCTACGACCTCAGCGAGATCACAACGCGTCTTGTGGATCGGTTCCGCGACGAGCTGCATGAGCAGGGGGAGACAATCCGTACCGCTCAAGAGCGGGCTCGTACGGAGAAGGCACGCCGGCCACTGATGGAGACCGTGACCGACAAGCGTGGTCGCACGTACCAGCGCCGACGCCGGCCGCTGTCGAACACCTCGATCAACGCGATGATCAAGCTGCTCGGCCAGATCCTCCAGCAGGCCGTCGACTACGAGCTGATCCCACGCAACCCGGTTCGCGTCGGCGAGCGCTCCGCACGCTTCCTACCGCGCGTCCGGCCGAATCGCTCTTTCCTCGAGATCGACGAGTTCCACGCGCTCCTCGACGCGGCCCGGGAGCTCGAGACCGAGGCGCGCGCCGACCGCAAGGGGCTCGGACGCCGCGCGATGTGCGCCACACTCGGCCTCGCGGGATTCCGGATCAGCGAGATGCTCGACCTCCGTGCCGCGCAAGTCGACCTGACACGCAGCCGGTTCAAGCTCGCCGACGCCAAGACCGAAGCTGGCATCCGCGAGGTCGAGATCACTCTGTACCTCCGCGACGAGCTGCTCGAGTATGCAATGGACCGGCGCGCTTGCGGACTCCCGCTGGCACCATCGGACTACTTCTTCGGAACGGCCAGCGGCAACCGCCGCGACCAGGACCGGTTCCGCGACCGGATCCTCTACCGCGCACTCAGCGCGCCAACGCCAGCCGCGCGCAGCAAGGGTTGCCGCCGCTTCCGAAGATCACGCCGCACTCGATGCGGCGCACGTGGGCAACGTTTGCCGCGAGCGTCGGGCGCGACCCTAAGTGGATCGCCTCGCAGATCGGACACACCGACCCGCAGTTCACCTTCTCGGTCTACCGGCAGGTGGCTACCCGCCGGTACATCGACGAGCAGGCGATCTGGACCGTGATGCGATTCGCCGACGAGCCGGCCGAGCGCCAGCCCAGCAGACAGCTAACCCGGCTCGCACCGGACGACCCGCGCAGCCGGGCTCTTGTGGACAACGGCGAGTTCGACCGACAGCTCGAGCGGCTGGACGACGCGAACACGCAGCGAGACGTCGATTCCGGTAACCATCAATAGCCGAGGACATTAGGCCCCTGAATGGGCCCCTGGCCTCCGATCGGCGCCTAGAACTGGTCGCTCTGCCCTGTCGCCCTGCGAGAAAAACTACGTTTTGCAGGTATTTTCGAGCGCGCCCGGCAGGATTTGAACCTGCGACCTTTCGCTCCGGAGGCGAACGCTCTATCCCCTGAGCTACGGGCGCGGGGGCACCGGCGGACCGGTGAGAAGATCAGCTTACCGTGGAGATCGCGATCATCTCCGATACGCACATGCCGCGCGGCGATCGCCGGCTACCGCAGGACTGCATCAGACGGCTGCGCGGAGCCGACCTGATCATCCACGCGGGGGACTTCGTGGCGCTGTCGGTGCTGCAGGAGCTGCAATCGCTCGGAGCCGGAAACGTTGTCGGCGTGCATGGAAACGTGGACGGCGCCGACGTGCGGGCAGCCCTGCCCGAGGCCGCGCTCGTGAGTAGGGGCGGCGTGGCGATCGCGGTGGTGCACGACGCCGGTCCGTCTGTCGGCCGGCTCGCACGGATGCGGCGACGGTTCGCACAGGCAGATGCGGTTGTGTTCGGGCACTCTCACGTTCCGCTGCACGAGCACGGCAGGGACGGCTTTCAGCTCTTCAATCCCGGCAGCCCGACCGAACGCCGGCGCTCGCCGAAGCACACGATGGGAATCGCGACGATCCGCGACGGGGCTGTCACGTTCGAGCTCGTCACGCTCGACTGACAGACTGACCTCGTGGATCTCTCAGTGTTCTTCGCCGGTACTGCCGGTTCGATTCCGACGGCTCGGCGCGGGCTGCCGGCGGTGCTCATTCGTCGCGGCGGCGACCGGATCCTGATCGACTGCGGTGAGGGCACCCAGCGCCAGCTCGTCAGCTCGGTCGGTTTGATGGACCTGACCGAGATCTTCCTGACCCATTTCCACGCCGATCACTGGCTGGGGCTGCCGGGGCTGCTCAAGACGTTTGATCTGCGCGGGCGCGATCGGCCGCTGGCGATCCACGGGCCACGGGGCCTGCGCGACCTGCTCGGGCTGGCGCTGCGCACCGCGGGCCGGGTCCGCTTCAAGCTCGATGTCGTCGAGCTCGAGCCGGGAGTCGTGCTCGATCGTGACGGTTACCGGATCGCGCCGGTGCCGGTCCGGCATCGCGGGCCGGCGCTGGGCTACGCGGTGTTTGAGGACACCCGGCCGGGCGTGTTCGATCCGAAGCGTGCGACCGAGCTCGGACTGACTCCCGGTCCGGAGTTCGGCCGGGTGCAGCGCGGCGAGACGATCAACGGCGTGGCGCCCGAGCAGGTCATGGGTCCCGCACGTCCGGGCCGCAAGGTCGTGATCTCAGGCGACACGACGCCCTGCGAGGCCTTGCGGGTCGCCGCCCACGAGGCCGACCTGCTGATCCACGAGGCGACGTTCGCCGAGGAAGAGGTCGACCGCGCCGCGGAAACCGGCCACTCGACAGCGGGTCAGGCCGCCGTGATCGCAAGCGGGGCGGACGTGAGGATGCTGGCACTCACCCATCTCTCGACGCGGTATCCGGTCGGGGTGCTCCGCGACGAGGCGAGGGCGGTGTTCGCGAACACCGTGCTGCCGAGGGACTTCGACACGATCGAGATCCCGTTCGCCGAGCGCGGCGAGCCGGAGCTCGTGCGCTGGGATGAGCGCCAGGAGCCGTTGGAATCCGCCGAACCCGTCGTCGACCCTGCGGCATGAGCGACTCCAGTCGTGACCGGGTTCAGACCGAGCGGCTGATCTGTGTGCGGCTGGCACTCGAGCATGCGCCGGAGCTGTTGATCCTGCTTGGCGACCCGCGCGTCTCCCGCACGACGTTCGCCGACGGCATGCCGCTGGACGAGGCCGGCGTCCTGGAAGGTCTTCAAGACAAGCTCGAGCACTGGGAGCACTACGGCTTCGGGCCATGGTTCCTGCGCGACCGTGCCAGCGGCGCAATGGTCGGCCGCGGCGGCCTTCAGCACACGTTCGTCAACGGCAACCACGAGATCGAGGTGGGCTGGGCGATCGTCCCGGCGCGTTGGGGCCAGGGTCTCGCGACCGAGCTCGCCCACGCATCCGTGGCGCTCGCCTTCGATGACCTCGGCCTCGACGACATCGTCGCGTTCACACTCCCGGATAACGTCGCCTCGCGCCGGGTGATGGAGAAGGCCGGGTTCGTGTTCGAGGGTGAGATCGTCCACAAGGGCCTCGACCACGTCCTCTACAGGCGAACCGCTGAGACGACCTGACAGTACCGCCGCCCCCGTTGCTACGCTGACGCAGTCGGCCCCTTTAACCCGGTCCCGAGAGACCAGGAAGGAGCACGTTGCAAGCCGCTACGGTCGTCCTCGACCGAGATGATATGCGTCGCACGCTCGTGCGGATCGCACATGAAATCGTGGAGAAGAACTCGGACGGGGCGATTGCGCTGGTCGGGATCCACCGTCGTGGCGCGGTGCTCGCGCAGCGTCTGCACGCTCTGACCAGCGAGCTGCTCTCGCAGGCTGTCCCACTCGGGTTTGTCGACATCTCCTTCTACCGCGACGATCTCGCGACGCGCCCGAGCGCGCCGGTCGTGCACGCGACCCAGCTCGAATTCCCCGTCGAGGGCCGCACGGTCGTGATCGTCGATGACGTGCTCTACACCGGCCGCACGGTTCGCTCGGCGATCGACGAGATCTTCGACTACGGCCGCCCCGCCCGCGTGCAGCTCGCGGCGCTGGTCGACCGCGGCCACCGCGAGTTGCCGATCCGCCCCGACTACGTCGGCAAGAACCTGCCCACCTCACAGGACCAGCGGGTCAACGTCCGCGTCGAGGAGATCGACGGGCACGACGAGGTGAGGATCGTCCCAGTAGCGCAGCCCAAGACGGAGGCAGCATGAGCACCAGCACACTCCATCATCTGATCTCGATCGAGGACCTCGACCGTCCTGGGATCGAGCGGATCCTCGACCGTGCCGAGTCGTTCGCCGAGATCTCCGGCCGGGAGATCAAGAAGGTTCCGGCGCTGAGAGGAAGAACGGTCGTCAACCTCTTCTATGAGGCCTCCACAAGAACCAGCTCATCGTTCGAGCTGGCCGCCAAGCGGCTGTCCGCAGACGTCGTCAGCATCCGCAGCGCCGGGTCAGCGGTCGATAAGGGCGAATCGCTCAAGGACACCGTGCAGACGCTCTCGGCCTATGACCCTGCGGCGATCGTGATCCGCTCTCCGCATGCAGGCGCCGCGCAGCTCGTCGCCGGCTGGACGCCCGCCAGCGTGATCAACGCCGGCGACGGCAAGCACGAGCACCCGACTCAGGCTCTGCTGGACGTCTACACGCTGCGCCGGAGGCTCGGCGCGCTCGACGGGGCGAACATCTGGATCGTCGGCGACGTGATGCACTCACGCGTGGCCCGCTCGAACATCCTCGCGTTTCAGCGAATGGGAGCGAACGTCACCGTCTGCGGCCCGCCGACGCTGATTCCGAGAGCGATCGAGGCGCTCGGATGCGCAGCGACACCGACGCTCGAGCGACTGCACGAAGCCGACGTCGTCTACGTCCTGCGAATGCAGCTCGAACGGATGCGCGATTCATTCGTGCCGTCGCTGCGTGAGTACGCCGTCCGCTACCAGGTCAATACCGCACGGTTGCGCCCCGGTCAGCTGCTGATGCACCCCGGCCCGGTCAACCGCGGTGTCGAGCTCTCGGCCGATGCGATCGACTCCCCGCAGGCGCTGATCGGCGAGCAGGTCAAGGCCGGCGTTGCGGTGAGGATGGCGGTCCTGTACGAATTACTCGCGGGAGCTCCAACCCTGGCGGTCGCAGCATGAGCGCGCTGCCCAACAACCGCCTCTTCTGCCGCGAGCAGCAGCCCGCCGATCTGTTGATCCGCAATGCCCAAGTGCTCGACCCCCGCAGCGACATCGATGAGGCTCACGACATCCTGATTGCAGACGGGCGGATCGCGGAGCTCGGCGCGCCCAACTCGCGCTCGCCCCGCGACCACGAGGAGGGCATCGAGACGATCGACGCGACCGGCATGCACGTGTTCCCCGCGTTCGTCGATCCGCACGTCCACCTGCGCACTCCCGGCCAGGAGTACAAGGAGGACCTCGACACGGGGACGGCCGCAGCGGCAGCCGGTGGATTCTGCGCGGTGATCGCGATGCCGAACACCGACCCGATCGTCGACGACGCCGCAATCCTGCGCTCGCTGATCGAGGGCGCGAGCCGCACCGCGCATGTCCCGGTGGGATTCCTCGCCTCGATCACCCATGGCCTCAAAGGGGAGGAGCTGACCGAGATGGCTGAGCTGCGCGATGCCGGCGCGCTCGGCTTCACCGACGACGGCAAGCCGGTCGTCTCGGCGGGCATCCTGCGCAAGGCGCTTCAGTACCAACGGCTGTGCGGCGGTGTGATCGCCCTGCACGAGGAGGACCCGGCCCTGTCAGGCGACGGGGTGATGCACGAGGGGGCCGTGTCGGCGCGGCTCGGCCTGACCGGGATCCCGTCGATCTCCGAGTCGACGATGGTTGCGCGCGACGCGGCACTGGCCGGATACGAGGACGCGCGAGTGCACTTCCAACATCTCTCGTGCGTGGAATCGGTGCACGCGCTGAGCGCGGCCAAGACGGCCGGAATCCGTGTCAGCGGCGAGGCCTCGCCGCATCACCTGACGCTCACCGACGAGGTGGTGCGCACGCTCGACAGCCGCTTCAAGATGAACCCACCACTGCGTGCCGAGCGGGACCGCAAGGCACTGATCGAAGCTCTCAACGACGGTGTGATCGAGTGCGTCGCAACCGACCACGCTCCCCACGCCCGGTACGAGAAAGAAGTCCCGTTCGAGCAAGCGCCGATGGGGACGACCGGCCTCGAGACAGCGTTCGCGGCGCTGTACACCGAGCTCGTGCTCCCCGGCGAGCTCGAGCTCGATGTCGTGATCGAGCGGCTGACAGCCGGCGGAGCGCTGTACGAGCTCCCGATTCCGAGAATCGCAGTCGGCGAACGGGCGAACATCACGCTTGTGGACCTCGGCGCCAAGTTCGAGGTCGGCGCAGAGGGCTACGTGAGCCGCTCGGCCAACTGCTGCTTCCACGGCCGGACCCTGCACGGGCGGATCAAGCTGACCGTCGCCGCCGGCGCGCTCGCATTCAAGGGACCGCTGCTGGCGCAGACAAACGCGCTGAGCAGATCGTGAGCGTCACGACCGCCTACGTGCTGCTCGAGGACGGTGCGCGCTTCGACGGGCTTGCGTGCGCCGCCGACGAGCATGCCGTCGGGGAGATCGTGTTCACAACCTCGATGTCGGGCTACCAGGAGGCGATGACCGACCCCAGCTACGCCGGTCAGCTGCTGACGTTCACCTACCCGCAGATCGGTAACTACGGGATCAGCGCCGCTGCGATGGAATCCGACAGGATCCACGCCCGGGCGGCGATCATGCGTGCCGGCGTCGACCGCGAGGACGCGTCGGGCGCTGAACGAGGCTGGCTGTCCTGGCTCACCGACGGCGGGATCCCGGCGATCACGGACCTCGACACGCGCGCGCTCGTGCGCCACATCCGCGACCAGGGCGCGATGAAAGGTGGGCTGTTCCCGGCCGCGGTCAGCGAGTCCCAGGCGCAGGAGCTGATCGCCGCCGAGCCTTCGATGACCGGCCGCGACCTCGCGCGCGAGGTGGGGACGCGCGAGCGTGTCGTCCTCGAGCCCACGAGTTCGTGGCCAGGCGAACTCGCAAGCAAACCGCGCCAGCGGATTGCCATGATCGACACCGGCGTCAAGGAATCGATCGTCCGCAACCTCCGCCAGCGAGGTGCGACGGTGACCCTGCACCCATGCGCGGCGACGGCAGCCGAGTTGCTCGCAGACGACCCCGACGCGATCTTCCTTGCCAACGGCCCCGGCGACCCGGCCGCGCTCGACTACGTCGTTGGGACCGTCAAAGAGCTCGTCGGCAAAAAGCCCGTCTATGGCATCTGCCTCGGCCATCAGCTCTTGTGTCGTGCGGTCGGCCTCGACACCTACAAGCTGCCCTTTGGCCACCACGGCGCCAACCATCCGGTCAAGGACCTGACGACCGGGCGGACCGAGATCACGAGCCAGAACCACGGCTTCGCGGTGCTCGGCCCGGGCGGCGCCAAGACGATCGACGACGACGAGCCGGTCCGCTGGGACACGGAGTTCGGCACAGCCGAACTCACCCACATCAACCTCTACGACCGCACAGTCGAGGGTCTGCGGCTCAAAGACGTCCAGGGCGCGACCGTGCAGTACCACCCCGAGGCCGGCCCCGGCCCGCACGACGCGCTGCACCTGTTCGATCGCTTCGTCGAGGAGATCGCAGATGCCAAAGCGTGAGGACCTCGAGAAGATTCTGCTGATCGGCTCGGGTCCGATCGTGATCGGGCAGGCCGCCGAATTCGACTACTCGGGCACGCAGGCCTGCCGGGTGCTGATGGAGGAGGGCTACGAGGTCGTGCTCGTCAACTCCAACCCGGCCACGATCATGACCGACCCGGAGGTCGCGACGACCACCTACATCGAGCCGCTGCTGCCCGGGCCGGTGCGCCAGGTGATCGAGCGCGAGAAGCCCGACGCACTGCTGCCGACGCTCGGCGGGCAGACCGCGCTGAATCTGGCCAAGGCGCTGTACGAGGACGGGACGCTCGATCACAACGGCGTCGAGCTGATCGGCGCCGATTACGAGGCGATCGACCGCGCCGAGGACCGCGAGCGCTTCCGCGAGACGATGACCGCGGCCGGGCTGCGCGTGCCGAAGAGCGTGATCGCCCACACAATCCACGACGCGCGCGCCGCCCTAACCGAAGTTGGCCTGCCGTTCATCGTGCGCCCGGCGTTCACGCTCGGCGGCAGCGGCGGCGGGGTCGTGCGCACCGAGGCCGACATCGAGCGCGTCGTCGGCCGTGGGCTGAAAGCCTCGCCGATCGGCCAGGTGCTGATCGAGGAGTCCGTTCTGGGCTGGGGTGAGTTCGAGCTCGAAGTGATGCGCGACCGATCGGACAACGTCGTGATCGTCTGTTCGATCGAGAACCTCGACCCGATGGGCGTGCACACCGGCGACAGCGTCTGCGTCGCGCCGCAGCAGACGCTGACCGACAAGCAATACCAGGCGCTGCGCGACCAAGCGATTGCCGCGATCCGCGCCGTCGGCGTTGAGACGGGCGGCTCGAACGTGCAGTTCGCCGTCAACCGCGAAACCGACGAGATCGTCGTGATCGAGATGAACCCGCGCGTGTCCCGGTCGAGCGCGCTCGCGAGCAAGGCGACCGGGTTCCCAATCGCGAAGATCGCCGCACGGCTCGCCGTCGGCTACACGCTCCAGGAGATCCCCAACGACATCACCCGTGCGACCCCGGCGAGCTTCGAGCCGGCGATCGACTACTGCGTGATCAAGTGGCCGCGATTCGCGTTTGAGAAGTTCCCCGGCGCCGAGGCTGGCCTGACCACCCACATGAAGTCCGTCGGAGAGGCGATGGCGATCGGGCGCACCTTCAAGCAGGCGTTCGCGAAGGCGCTGCGCTCGCGCGAGCTTGACTCCAAGCCGAGCTCGCCCGACTCCGACGAGGAGCTGATCGCGCTCGTCGCGATGCCGGGCGCCGAGCGCTTCGATCACCTGCTCGAGGCGCTGCACCGAGGCGTCGGCGTCGATCAGCTGCACCACCGCACGAGCATCGATCCGTGGTTCCTCAACGAGCTCTCCGAGCTGGTCGCTGATCCGGAGGCGCCGTTCGCCGGGGAGCGGACATTCAAGGCCGTCGACACGTGCGCCGCAGAGTTCGCCGCCCGCACGCCCTACTACTACTCCGCCTGGGAGCGCCCGGGCTCGGGAGGACCAACTGAGGTGCGCCGCGGCGATCGCCAGAGCGTCGTGATCCTCGGCTCGGGCCCGAACCGGATCGGCCAGGGGATCGAGTTCGACTACTGCTGCGTGCACGCGGCCCAGACGGTGCGCGAGCTCGGGCGTGATGCCGTGATGGTCAACTGCAACCCCGAGACGGTATCGACCGATTACGACACCTCCGACCGGCTGTACTTCGAGCCGCTGACACTCGAGGACGTGCTCGGGGTTTGCGCAATCGAGAACCAGCTGGATGATTCGAGCGCCGCCCAATCAGGCGAGGCTGGACGCCGAGCGGGCGGCAAGCTCGAAGGTGTGGTGGTCCAGTTCGGCGGGCAGACGCCGCTGAAGCTCGCGGCCGGCCTGCACGCAGCCGGCGTCCCGATCCTCGGGACCGACATCGAGGCGATCGACCTCGCCGAGGATCGCTCGCGGTTCGGCCCGCTGCTCGACCGCCTCGGCTACAAGGCACCCCCGTACGCCACCGCGCTCTCGGAGGACGAGGCGCTCGAGATCGCGCCGAGCGTCGGCTTCCCACTGCTCGTCCGGCCCAGCTACGTGCTCGGCGGACGCGCGATGGAGATCGTCTACAGCGTCGCCGGCCTCAAGAACTACCTCGACCGGGTCGGGATTGACACCGTCCCCACCCACCCCATGATCTACCTCGACCGGTTCCTCGAGGACTCGATCGAGGTCGACGTCGATGCACTGTGCGACGGAACCGATGTCTGGATCGCCGGGATCATGCAGCACGTCGAGGAGGCGGGGATCCACTCCGGCGACTCGGCCTGCGTGTTGCCGCCGCACGCGCTCGGCGATGAGATGCTGGCGCTGATCTCCGAGCAGACCGCCGGGATCGCGAAGGCGCTCGGCGTCGTCGGACTGCTCAACGTCCAGTTCGCGATCCACGGCGAAGACGGCCTGCACGTGATCGAGGCCAACCCGCGCGCGTCGCGCACCGTGCCGTTCGTCTCCAAGGCAATCGGGCTGCCGCTCGCCAAGCTTGCGTGCCGGATCATGCTCGGCGAGCGCATCGCGGAGCTCGGCCTCCCGGCGATCACGACCAACGGTCACGTGTGCGTCAAGGAGGTGGTGCTGCCGTTCGACCGCTTCGCCGGCTCCGACGCGCTGCTCGGGCCGGAGATGCGCTCGACCGGCGAGGTGATGGGGATCGCGCGTGACTTCCCGACGGCGTTTGCGAAGGCGCAGGCCGCCGCTGGAGCGAAGCTCCCGAGCTCAGGCACGGTGTTCCTGACGGTCGCCGACGGCGACAAACCCGCCGCGACCGGGATCGCGACAACGTTGCATGACCTCGGGTTCGAGATCATCGCCACGCACGGCACGGCGCAGGCGCTGCACCGAATGGGGATCCCGGCAAAGCCGATCAACAAGATCGGTGAAGGCTCGCCTCACGTCGTCGACTGGATCGAGCGCGGCGAGGTCGACCTCGTGATCAACACCCCGGTCGGCACGGGCGCCCGTACCGACGGCTACGAGATCCGATCCGCCGCGATCGCGAGGGGAATCCCGTGCATCACGACGATGTCCGGCGGGATCGCGGCGGCGCGGGCGATTGCCGCCGCCAGGCGCAGCGGCGAGCCGGAGGTGCTCTCGCTCCAGGAGATCCACGCCCGACGCGCGGACCTCGCACGTACCTTGAGGGTGACCGCTCCATTCGGCCGGCGCGCCGTCCCGATCCGTGCGCGCGATCAGTACGGCGCCTACGTCGTGCTGAGGTGCACCGACCGCGCCGGGCCCCGCCCGCAGGCCGGCCAGTTCTACATGCTGAGTGCCGCGACGCGGTGGGGCGGAGGCGACGCCGAGCGCCCGTTTCTGCCGCGAGCGTTCAGCGTGCTGCGTGCGCCGGCGGGGACCGACGAACTCCAGTTCCTGATTGAGGACGTGGGCCCGGGCACGAACCGGCTGTGCGAGCTCGCCTCCGACGACGATCTGCTGCTGGTCGGTCCGCTGGGTTTGGGCTTTGCCCCACCCCGGGACGGTCGGGCGCCGCTGCTCGTCGGCGGCGGGGTCGGGATCGCGCCGCTGGCGATCTTGGCGGAATCGGCTAGCGCCGATCCCGCTGGGACGCTGGTCGGCTTCCGCGACGCCGCCCATGCCGCCGGAGCCGCACTGCTGCCCGACGCACGCGTGGCGACCGACGACGGCAGCGTCGGGCATCACGGCCTCGTCACCGATTTGGTGGCCGCCGCAGCTCGACGAGGACGAGCACGTCGAGGTGTACGCGTGCGGGCCGCCGCCGATGCTCGAGGCGGTCCGGCGGCTGTGCGCGGAGCTCGGGACGCCGGCGCAGCTCGCACTTGAGTCGGGGATGGCATGCGGCTTTGGCGCCTGCTTCGGCTGCGTCGTCCCGACGCGCGAGGGCTTCGTGCGCCTGTGCGTCGACGGCCCGGTGCTCGACGCGGCCGCGCTCGAGACTGCCCTCGTCGCCGGAGCGGGCCATTGACAGCCTCAGCGGTCGAGTTCTGCGGTATCGAGCTTTCTGGCCCGATCATCAATGCCTCCGGAACCTTCGACGCGATCGCCGCGCAGCGCGCGTTCGGGAGGAGCTGATCGAGCGTTTCCCGTTCGCGGCGTTCGTCTCCAAGACCGTCACGCTCGAGCCGCGCCAGGGCAACCCGCCGCCGCGCCTGTGGGAGCTGGCGGGCGGGATGATCAACTCGATCGGGCTGCCGAACAAGGGACTCGAGGGCTACCTCGCGGAGGACCTCCCGAAGTTGGCGACGCTTGCCCGTGCCGCTGATCGTCAACGTGATGGGCTTCAGCCGCGAGGAGCTTGCCGAGCTCGTTGAGCGCGTTCGCTGAGCGCAAGGAGGTCTGCGCGCTCGAGCTGAACGTCTCGTGCCCGAACGTCGAGACCGGGCTGATGATGGGAGCAGACCCGGGGGAGATCTCGGCGCTGCTCGAGCGTGTCAGGCCGCTAACCGACAAGCCGCTGATCGTCAAGCTCACGCCGAACGCTTCCGACGTGGCCGCTGTGGCGGTTGCAGCACAGGACAGCCGGCGCGAGCGCGCTGTCGCTGATCAATACGATTCGCGGGATGGCGCTTGACCCTCGATCCGGCGAGCCGTGGTTCGGCGGCACCACCGGCGGGGTGTCGGGACCGGCGGTCCGAGCGGTTGCGTTGGCGCAGGTTCACGCCGTTGCGCGAGGCTGTCGAGATCCCGCTCGTCGGCATGGGGGGTGTCCAGAGCGGCCAGGACGCGTTCGATCTGATGCGAGCAGGCGCTAACCTAGTCGCGGTCGGAACGGAGAGCTTTAGCGATCCCGCCGCTGCCTCGCGGGTTGCTGCGGAGCTAGCGCAGCTAACCCGCAAACAGCGGGAAACCCCAGCAACGGTAGACCGCTCGTAGGCAAAGCTCGGCTTTCCGGGGTATCAGTTGCTAACAGCACATAAAACCCCCTGCAAACTCGGTTTATTACCGTAACCATCCTCGACAATGCTCGACCTCAACTTGAGGTCAACCTGAATTGACCGCATTGGCCTTGATCGCCTGTCCCCAAGATGTATAGTCGCCGCCCATGCCGCCGGTCAGCGAATCGCCACCCAAGCCCATCGCTGCGCCGGAGCGCTCCCTCGTGCAGCGAATGGAGGCACTCCAGCGCGCCAATGACATCCGCAGCCGCCGGGCCCAGCTCAAGCGCGATCTCAAGGCTGGACGTCAGCCGATTCACGAACTGTTGCTCCAGCCGCCTGAGTATCTCGAGACCGCCAAGGTGTTCGACTTGCTACTTGCCGTGCCCAAGTACGGCCGGGTCAAGGTGAACAAGATTCTGACTCAGTGCAGGATCTCGCCGAGCAAGACGATCGGTGGGCTCTCCCAGCGCCAGCGCACAGAGCTCGTTGCGCTGATGCGCCGCCGATAACGCGGGCGGAACGTCCCCAGTCCCACCCCAGACAGTGGCCGAGGTGTTCGTCATCACCGGTCCGTCTGGGGTCGGGAAAGGGACCTTGATCCGCGGGCTGCTCGAGCGGGTGCCCACGCTCGAGCTGTCGGTCTCGGCGACCACGCGCCGGCCCCGGCGAGGCGAGCGCGACGGCGTCGAATACCACTTTCTGACCCCCGAGCAGTTCGAGCGCTACGCCGAGCAGGGAGACTTCGTCGAGCACGCCACCTACTCGGGCAACCGCTACGGGACGCTGCGCCCCGAACTCGAGCGCCGGCTCGCCAAAGGGGTCCCGGTCGTGCTCGAGATCGAGGTCCAGGGCGCCCGCCAGGTCCGAGCGACGATGCCCGAGTCGGTCGCGGTGTTCATCGCACCGCCGTCTCGCGAGGCGTTGCGCGCGCGGCTCGTGGGCCGTGGAACCGACGGCGCCGACCAGGTCGACGAGCGGATGCGAACGGCCGAGGGCGAGCTCCAGGCCCAGCCCGAGTTCGGCCACGTGGTCGTCAACGACCGCCTCGAGGATGCGACCGACGAGCTCGAGCGGATCGTGCGGGGTGAGCTCGACCGGCGGTGAGGTGCGGCGGACGGCGGGATCTTTGGCTGATCGCTTCACGCTCTGTGGCACGATCAGCCAAAGTTGCCCGCTCGGAGCAGCCAGAACGCTGCAGCCACTACCCCCGGCGCCCGCTAACCTGTGGGAACCTCGAACGTCAAAGGACTGAAGACTTGATCTCTCCCCGCATCGACAAGCTGCTCGACCACGTCGACTCCGACTACGCGAGCGTGATCGTCGCCGCCAAGCGCGCGCGGCAGATCAACTCGTACTACCACAACCTCGGGGAGGGTACGTTCGACGAGTTTCCGCCGCCGATGGTCGACACGCGCTCGAAGAACTACCTGACGATTGCCCTGGAGGAAGTGGCGCAGGGCAAGCTGAAGTACCACTACCGGTAAGGGCTCTGTAGGGAGCGGCGCCAATGCCCCGGTTGCTCATTGGTGTGAGCGGCGGGATCGCGGCATACAAGGCGCTGGAAGCCGCTCGGCTTGCCGTCAAGGCGGGTCACGCCGTGCGCGTGATCCAGACGCCGGTCAGCGAGCGGTTCGTCGGGAAGGCGTCGTTTGAGGCGATCACGGGCGCGCCGGTGCTGATCAGCGAGTTCGATCCCGACCCGGCGCGTGGCTCCTATCCGGGCGAGCCGTTGCCGGAGCGCGCGCCGATCAGCCACCTCGCGCTGGTTGATCGGGCGGAGTTGTTCGTGATCGCCCCGGCCACCGCGAACACGCTCGCCAAGCTCGCCCACGGCCACGCTGACAACCTGCTGTGCACCGCTGCGCTGGCCGCGGCCTGCCCGGTCGCCGTGGCGCCGGCGATGAACCACCGGATGTATCTGCATCCGGCCACGCAGGCGAATCTCGAGCTGCTCCAGGCGCGCGGGGTGACGGTGATCGGACCGGGAGAGGGCGATCTGGCCTCGCACGGCGAGCGCGGGATCGGCCGGCTGGCTGAGCCCGAAGAGCTGCTCGCCGCGTGCGAGGCGCTGCTGGCCGCGCCGACCTTGGCAGGGCTGCGAGTGCTCGTGACCGCCGGCGGCACGCGCGAGCCGATCGACAGCGTGCGCTTCATCGGCAACCGCTCCTCGGGCCGGATGGGGATCGCGCTCGCGGCCGAGGCCGCCCGCCGTGGCGCCGAGGTGACGCTGATCGCGGCCAACGTCACGCTGGCGCACCCGCCGGGCGTGCGCACACTCACCGCCGGGACCGCTGCCGAGCTTGCCCGTGCCTGCGAGCAGGAGTTCGACACCTGCGACGTGCTGCTGATGGCGGCCGCAGTCGCAGACTTCCGGCCCGCCAGCCCGGCGCAAGCCAAGCTGAAGAAGACTGAGATGCCCGCCCATCCCGCGATCGAGGTCGAGCCGACCACCGATGTGCTCAGCGGCCTCGCGCGGCGCCGCGCTTCCGGGCAGGTCCTGGTCGGCTTCGCCGCCGAGCACGGCGCCGGCGCGATCGACTATGGCCGCGGAAAGCTCGAGCGCAAGCAGCTTGACGCGGTGATCGTCAACGACGTCGGGAAGCCAGGGATCGGATTCGACGTCCAGGAGAATGAGGTGACGATCCTGACTGCCGATCGCGAACCGCGCCATGTCGCTCAAGCGAGCAAGCAGCAGATTGCCCGCGCCGTGCTCGACGAGGTCGAGCGACTGCGCACGACGACGAGGGAGGTAGTGGATGGAACCACCCGAGCAGGCGCCGGTAGCACCGCAGGAGTCTGAAGCATTCGCCGCACTGGCACGGCGGCTGGCCGGCAATGTGGCGCGCGCCGTGCAGGTCCGCCAGGAGACGCTCGAGCACGTGCTCGTCGCGCTGCTCGCCGAGGGTCACGTGCTGATCGAGGATTACCCGGGGGTCGGCAAGACGGCCCTGGCGCGGGCGCTGGCGCGCTCGATCGACTGTCAGTTCGCGCGCGTGCAGTGCACGTCGGACCTGCTCCCCGCGGACGTCGTCGGGACCAACGTCTATGACCAGCGCGAGCAGCGCTTCGAGTTCCGGCCTGGTCCCGTGTTCGCCAACATCGTGCTCGTCGACGAGATCAACCGCGCCTCACCGAAGACCCAGTCGGGCCTGCTCGAGTGTATGCAGGAGCGCCGCGTGACCGTCGACGTGCACACGCACGAGCTGGCGCGTCCGTTCCTCGTGCTGGCGACCCAGAATCCGATCGAGTACGAGGGGACCTACCCACTGCCCGAGGCACAGGTCGATCGGTTCATGGTCAGGATCTCGCTCGGGTACCCGGACCGCCGCGCGGAGGCTGGCATGCTCGCCGACCACGAGTCCGGCGACAAGGTGCAGGAGCTGACGCCGGTCACGACCGCCGCCGAGGTGCTCGCCGCGCAGGACGCGGCGATGCGCGTGCGCGCATCGGAGCCGCTGCGCGACTATGTCGTCCGCCTGCTGTGGCGCACTCGCGAGGATCCCCGCGTCGATCTCGGCGCCAGCCCGCGCGCCGGGCTGCTGTTGCTGCGGGCCGCGAAGGCGCACGCGATGATGCGGGGGCGCGACCACGCGCTCCCCGACGACGTGCAGGCGCTCGCCGAGCCGGTCCTCAGCCACCGCCTGGTGATGGCTCCCGAGTATCCGCGCGCCGCCGCGCGCGAGGTGATCGTCGACGCCGTCGCCTCGGTCAGCGCCCTGTGAGCAGGATGCGGCGAGCCGCGTCGGTTGCCTGCTGCGGGATCCTGATCACACTCGCCGCCTTCACGTTCGACGCCGCGCCGCTATTCGTGCCCGGTGTCGCATTCACGTTGCTGGGGACGCTCACCCCGCTGTGGGTATGGGCGAGCGCCCGCAGCGCCACGGTCGAGCGCCGGCTGCTCGCCGACCGGGTGATCGAAGGAGAGCCGGTCGAGGCGATGATCGAGGTGCGCCGCGGCCCGCTTGGCCTGCCTGGCGGCGAGGTGCTCGATCCGCTGGCGGGCACCCCGGTTTCGCTCAGCCGGCCGCTGTCCCTGATCGCCGGCACGTTCAAGGCCGACGTGCGCGTTGTCGCCCGGTTCAGCCGTCGCGGGCTGCGCCGGTTCGAGCCGCCGGCGCTGGTCGTACGCGACATGCTCGAGCTCGCCAGCACCTCGAAGCCCGGGACCGGCGACGTCCAGGAGCTGCTCGTGCTGCCCCGGATCGAACCGGTGAATTGGACTGCGCGCGATCGTGGGAGACGATCGGAGGGCTCCGACGCCCGCCCGGTCGATGAGCCGCTGGCTGCTGTCGACATCGACGGCTTGCGACCATACCGACCGGGAACGCCGGCCTCGCGGATCCACTGGGCCGCGCTCGCCCGCGGCGCGGGACTGCTCGAGCGGCGCCTGCGCGCCGACGGCGACACCCGGCCGCTGGTCGTCTTGGACGCGCGCAGCGCGGGCCCGCCCGAGCATCTCGACGCCGCCGTCCGGGCGGCCGCCTCGCTGACCGTCGAGTTGGCACGGCAGGGCGGCTGCAGGTTGTTGCTCCCCGGTGAGCGCCGGGCGGTCGGCGTCGAGCCCGACCTCGCCGGCTGGCCCGGACTACACACGCGGCTGGCACTGATCGATGGCGGACCGCAGACACGCGCGCCGATCCTCCGACCGGGCGCCCGCGTCGGACCGCTGTTCTACGTCGCCGCGCAGGCGCTGGAGCGTCTCCCGGCAGCGTTGGCCGGGGTCGGCGCGGCCGCGTTCGTGCTCGTCCTGCCGGTGGCGCTCGGGCAGCGCACGACGACCGGCCCGAGCTTCCAGGTAGCGGGTTGCCGCGGCTACACGATCCGCTCGAGCAGCGGACTCAGCGGGGGCCGTGCCGCATGAGCACCGGCGCGCAGGTCGCGGTGCTCGACGCGCGCGGCGTGCGCCAGTCGCGCGCGCGCTCAGATCTGCAGCCGGTCGAGCGGCCCCGCGTGCGGCTTGTCGCGTTCGGCGGACTGGCGCTGTACGGAGCGCTTCGGTGGGGAACGATGCTCACCCCGGTGCCGACGTGGCGCCTGCTCGGGCTGGTCGCGGTGGCGCTGCTGATCGCCGGGCCCGGCAGAGAGTTGCGCGCATACAGCCGGCCGCTCTCGCTGATTGCGGCCGCCGTTGCGGTCGTCGTGATCTTCCCGCTCTCTGGGATCCCGCTCGGGTGGGTGCGCCACGTCAGGATCGCCGTCACCGCGGATGCGATTGATCAGGGTTTGACCGCGCTTCCGCACGTGCTCGTGCCCTACAACGGCATCAACGAGTGGGTCCGCGTCGTCGTGTTGCTTGGTGCGGGCGTGCTGCTGTTCGACGCCGCGATGATGGTGTGCTTCGCGCCGCGGCCGCTCGGCGAGCTGCGCCGCGCGGTCGCAGCCCTGCCGCTGCTCGTCCTCGCCGTGGTCCCCTCGACGCTGGCGCGGCCCCAATTCGCCTACCTGCACGGACTGATCCTGTTCACGCTGCTGGCGGCGTTCGTGTGGGGTGATCGCATCCCCCGGTACGACGCTCCGCTCGCAATCGGTATCGCCGCACTCGCGGGCGCGGCGGCGATGATCGCTGCCCCGGCGCTCGACGCGCACAAGCCGTGGTTTGACTATCAGGCGCTCGCCGGCAGCTTCGCGCCGGGGCACGTGGAGTCGTTTGACTGGTCGCAGCGCTACGGCCCGCTCAACTGGCCCCGTCAGGGCCGCGAAGTGCTCGACGTCCAAGCCAGCCACGCGGACTACTGGAAGGCAGAAAACCTCGACCTGTTCAACGGGACCGGCTGGGCCGCGGGCTCGACCGACTTCGGGGCGCAGCCGCCAGGACCGGCGCCGGATGTCGTCGCGAAGTACGAACAGACGATCCAGGTGACGCTGCGCGCGATGCGGACCCGCGAGGTGATCGGCGCGGGATTCTCGTCACCCCCGCAGGATCTCCCACTGCAGCCCGTGCCTGGGGTGGGCCGCGGGACCTGGACGACGATCTCGGACCTGCAGCCCGGCGACAGCTACCGAATCGTGACCTACTCGCCACAGCCGAGCGGCACCGAGCTCGGTGCAGCAGGCGCCGATTACCCCGAGGCGGCGGTCCAGGGCGATCTCACGATCCAACTCTCGCGGCTCGGTCTGCCCGAGGACCAGGTCCTGTTTTCTCCGTTCGGCTCCCACACCGGACCGCAGGAGCTCGCCAAGGTGACGGGTACGGGCGGGATCACGGCGCTGAAGCGATCGCCCTATGCCAGGGCCTACGCGCTCGCTCGCAGCCTTGCCAAGCATGCCGCGACCCCATATGCGTTCGTCAAGCGGGTGATGGGCCACCTCTCGCATGGCTACGTCTACAACGAGACTCCGCCCCCGAGCCAGTTCCCGCTCGAGAGCTTCCTGTTCCGCGACAAAGTCGGCTACTGCCAGCAGTTCGCCGGCGCGATGGCACTGCTGCTGCGAATGGGCGGTGTTCCGGCGCGGGTCGCGACCGGCTTTACGACGGGCACCTACGACAAGTCGCGCAAGCAGTACATCGTCTCGGACCTCGACGCGCATGCCTGGGTCGAGGCATGGTTTCCAGTCTACGGCTGGGTGCGCTTCGATCCGACGCCGGCGTCCGCGCCCGCTCGCGGCGGCCAGGTCCCGCTGCCGACGCTCCGCGCCGGCGGCTCCGCGGCGCCCCCGAAGGCCGGACCGGTCCGCAAAGCCGAGCCGACACCACTCACGACCCCGAGCACGATCAAGAGCCACAGCGCCGGCACCGCGACCCTTCCGATCCTCGCAACGCTGGCGGTCTTGACCGTGCTGATGGCGCTCGCGCTACGCAATCTGGTCCGCTTCAGCGCGCCCAGCGGCGACGACCTGGTCGCTGAGCTCGAACGCGCGCTCGCGCGAGCAGGGCGACCGGTGCGGGAGGGCGTAACGCTGGTGGCGCTCGAGCACCGCTTCCGCGACTCGCAACCGGCGGCGCAGTACGTCCGCGCAATCCGCATGCTCCGCTTCGGCGGCGCCAGCGAGCTGCCGACCGTGGCCCAGCGCCGTGCCGTGCGGCGACAGCTGCGTTTCGGCCTTGGGACGCTCGGGCGATTGCGCGCGCTCTGGGCGCTGCCGCCGAGATGGGCACCTTCTCGGAGCAGGCCGGCGAGGGGCCTAAAATCACACTGATGGAGGACGTCTACGAGCTCTTTCGCCGCGGGACCGAGTTGCTCGAAGCCGGCCACAACCACCAAGCCACGATCCCGTTGTCGCGTGCGCGGGACCTGGCGCCGGACAAGACCTCGATTCGAGAGGCGCTCGGCCGGGCCCTGTTCCATACGCAGCGTTACGAACAAGCCGCCGCCGAGTTCCAGGCGATCATCGACCAGTCGCCGATCAACGACTACGCCCTGTTCTGCCTCGGCCGCTGCCTGCAGCTCCTCGGCCGCCACGCCGAGGCCCGCCAGCCACTTACCCTCGCGGCCTGTCTGCAGCCCGGCCGGCGCGACTACCGCATCTACCGCGACCGGGCACGAGCCCGCGCCGGGGAGTCGGTCGAAGGCTCATAGCCGAGCCCGCGAGGTGCATGGGCGCTCCCGCGCACGACCCCCAAAGCCCCGCAACCCTTCACAATCACGTGCTACCCTGCGGTGACAACTTTCGCGCCGGGCGCTTCCCGGTGGTAGTACCGGAAGTGGGCGCTCGCCCGCTTTTTTTTATGAGTTTTGCGACGGAGGAGACAGTGAACGCACTTCACGATGAGATCGAACAGAGGCTCGCTGAAACCGAGCCCGAGGTCGAGGTGCTGCTCGCTGAGGTCGCGCCTGGCGCCACGCTGCGCCTCTTTATCGATCACCCCGACGGGGTGACACTTGCCCTATGCGAAAGGGTCTCCGGGCATCTGACGGACTACCGCGAGCAGTATTCGCTCGAGGTGTCCTCGCCCGGGCAGGACCGCCCGCTGACAAAGCCCCAGCATTACAGCCGCTTCCTCGGCCGCCGCGCACGCGTGCGGCTGCGCGAGGCGCGCGGTGGTCACAAGAGCGTGACCGGGGAGCTGGTCGGCGCCTCAGAGAAGGACGTCACGATCGCCGCAGGCGGCGGGATCGTGACGATCCCATACGAGGAAATCGACCGTACCAACCTCGTCCCGGGAGACTGAGCCATGTCGAGAGAAATCGTAGAAGCGGTGCGAGGACTGGCAGCGGAGAAGAACATCTCCCATGAGAAGCTGATGGAGGCGCTTGAGGATGCGCTGCTGTCGGCGTACAAGAAGACGCCGGGATCGGCGCCGTACGCGAAGGTTGAGATGGACCGTGAAAGCGGCGACTTCAAGGTTTGGGAGCTGAAGATCCCGCCGGAGCTCGAGGAGCAACTGCTGGTCGAGGCGACGACGGACCAGCAGCCGACCGTCGACCCGGAGACAGGGGAGATGCGTGAGCCGCCCGAGCCCGAGATCGACCTCGAAAAGCTCAAGCAGTACGAGGACCAGATCGAGACCGAGGACGTCACCCCGCACGACTTTGGCCGGATCGCCGCGCAGACCGCCAAGCAGGTGATTCTGCAGCGGATCCGCGAGGCCGAGCGCGACATGATGTTCGAGGAATACCGCGATCGTGTCGGCGAGCTGATCACGGGCATCGTGCAGCAGTCCGATTCGCGTTACACGCTCGTGCAGCTGCGCGAGCGAGTCGAGGCGCTGCTGCCGAAGTCCGAGCAGGTCGACGGCGAGCGCTACGACCACTCGCAGCGGATCAAGGCCGTGATCAAGGATGTCTCGAATTCGACCAAGGGCCCGAGCATCATCGTCTCGCGGCGCGACCCCGAGCTGATCAAGTCCCTGTTCGAGCTCGAGGTGCCTGAGATCGCCGATGGCCTCGTCGAGATCACAGGCGTGGCCCGTGAGCCGGGCTATCGATCGAAGATCGCGGTCGTCTCCCACGTCGACGGCGTCGACCCGGTTGGCGCTTGCGTCGGCCCGCGCGGCTCGCGCGTGCGGATGGTCGTGTCCGAGCTGCGCGGCGAGAAGATCGACATCATCCCGTACAACGACGAGCCGGCTCGGTTCGTCGCCAAGGCGCTGTCGCCGGCGCGCGTGAGAGAGGTCCTGGTCGACGACGCCAACAAGCAGGCGACCGTGATCGTGCCCGACGATCAGCTGTCGCTGGCGATCGGCCGCGAGGGCCAGAACGCACGGCTCGCCGCACGGCTCACCGGTTGGCGGATCGACATCCGTTCCGAGACCGAGTTCGCCGCCGAGGAGGCCGAGCACGGCTACGAGCAGGAAGAGGCGCAGGGCCGCTGCGGGGCAATCCTGTCCAACGGCCGCCGCTGCCCGAACGCCGCGCTGCCCGGATCTCGCTACTGCGGGATCGAGGCGCACCAGGCGCTCGCGGGCAAGGACACCGACCAGGTCGAAGCCGCGCCGGACGATCCCGATCCCGGCGCTGAGGCCGCCGGCAACGGCGATGCGGGCGCGCAAACGACCGAAGCGACCTCATAGGCGAACTACACTGGAGCCAGATGAACAAGCGTGTCCATGAGATCGCCAAGGAACGGGGACTCCCCGCCAAAGAGGTACTCGCGAAGCTGAACGCCGCGGGCGTCGCGGCGAAGTCAGCATCCTCGAGCGTCGACGAAGCAGCGGCGCTGCGCGTGCTCGGCAACGGTGACAAGAGCGCAGCCGCAGCAAAGCCTGCGCCACGCCAGACAGGCGAGCAGAAAGCGTCGCCGGCGGCACCCGCCCGCGCAGAAGCCGCCGCACCCGCCCGCGCAGAAGCCGCCGCACCCGCCCGCGCAGAAGCCGCCGCGCCCGCACCGCCCGCAGCCGGCGACGGCGTGCCCGCAGCCGGTCACGGCGACAGCGCCGAGCAGGCTGCGCGTGGCGCCAACGGCGAGGGCGCCCACAAGCAGCGTCCCACCCGTGACTCGCTGCAAGGCGAGCGCACTCCCGGCGCGGCCGGCGGCCGCCGGCGCGTCGTGATCGATTCGCAGGCTTCACGCCGGGCTTCCGGTCCGGGCGGGCCGCCTCAGTCCAACCAGCCGCCCCGTCGCCAGCGTCGGGGGCGCCGACGCCGCGGTATCTACGACGAAGAGGCCGAGTCGCGTCCCACGCGCACGGCCGTCGCCGAGCCGGACACGGTCCTGATCAACTCGGGCTCGACCGTCAAGGACGTCGCCGAGTATCTCGACGTGCCGGTGCCCGAGGTGATGAAGAAGCTGATGGCCCTCGGTGAAATGAAGACGCTCACGCAGACGCTCTCTGACGAGTCGATCATGGTGCTCGCGACAGAGCTCGGCAAGCAGGTCGACATCGTCCATTCCGAGGACGAGACCGTCGCCGAGCCCGTGTACCACGACGCTGAGGAGCAGCTCGTCGAGCGCGCCCCGGTCGTGACGATCATGGGACACGTCGACCACGGCAAGACCTCGCTGCTGGACGCCATCCGCGAGACCGAGGTCGCCGCCGGCGAGGCCGGCGGCATCACCCAGCATATCGGCGCCTACCAGGTCCATCACGGCGACAGGACGGTCACGTTCCTCGACACGCCGGGCCACGAGGCGTTCACCGCGATGCGGGCCCGCGGCGCCAAAGGCGCCGACATCGCCGTGATCGTGGTCGCGGCCGATGACGGCGTCAAGCCACAGACGCAAGAGGCGGTCGACCACGCCAAGGACGCCGGGGTCCCGATGCTGGTCGCGGTCAACAAGATCGACAAAGAAGGCGCCGACCCCACGCGAGTGCGGACGGAGATGACGAACCTCGGGTTGCAGCCGGTCGAGTGGGGTGGAGACACCGAGTTCGTCGATGTCTCGGCGAAGACGAGGGTCGGTCTCGACGACCTGCTCGACACGATCACGACCCTCGCCGAGCTTCAGGAGCTGCGCGCCAATCCCGACGCGCCCGCTTCAGGGACCGTGATCGAGTCAAAGCTCGACCCCGGGCGCGGCCCGGTGGTCACGATCCTGATCATCCGCGGCACGCTCGAGGTCGGCGACGCGCTTGTCGCCGGCGCACACTGGGGACGCGTCCGCGCAATGTCGGACTTCCTCGGTAAGCGCGTCGCGCAGGCGCTGCCCGGTGAGCCGGTCGAGGTCCTTGGCTTCGACGGAGTGCCAGAGGCGGGCGAGCGTGTCCGGGTTGTCGAGCACGAGCGCCGAGCGCGCCACCTCGCCGGCGAGCGCGCGACGCGGCTGAAGACCGAATCGCTCGCGCGGCGCAGCGGCAAGCGCGTATCGCTGGAGGACATCTTCAAGAGCGGCGTCCAGGAGCTGAACCTCGTGCTCAAATCGGACGTTGCCGGGTCGCTGGAGGCGATCGAAGACGAGATCGCGAAACTGCCGCAGGACGAGGTGTCGGTCAACGTCATCCGCCGCGCGGTCGGCGCGGTCACCGAGTCCGACGTGATGCTGGCGGCCGCCTCCGATGCGGTGATCCTCGCGTTCAACGTCCGCCCGGTGGGCGACGCGCGGGCGGTCGCCGAGCGAGAGGGCGTCGAGATCAGGCATTACGCGGTGATCTATCGCGCGATCGAAGAGCTCCGGAGCGCGATGCAGGGCATGCTCGCGCCCGAGGAGGTCGAGGAGACGCTCGGCAGCGCCGAGGTTCGCCAGATCTTCCGCGCCTCGCGCGTTGGCACGATCGCAGGCTCGCACGTGACCGAGGGCAAGATCACCCGAGGCTCGAAGGTGCGGCTGATCCGTGACGGCACGGTCGTCTACGACGGCGAGATCGCAAGCCTGCGGCGCGTCAACGACGATGTCCGCGAGGTTGCCGCAGGATTCGAGTGCGGAATCGTGCTCCGAGACTTCGCCGACATCAAGGAAGGCGACGTGCTCGAGGCCTACGCCACGCGCCAGGTCGAGCGCGAGCTCGTCTGAGGTCGGACGGTAGGCGCCGATGTCGGCGAGCGCGTTCGTCGCCGTGCTCACGATCGATCTGCACTTTCCGGAGGCGGGCAGCCTCAAGAGCAAGCGCAAGGAGCTGTCCTCGATCAAATCCCAGCTTCACGGCCGCCTCGGCCTGGCGGTCGCCGAGACCGATTGCCAAGATCTGTGGCAGCGCGCGAGACTGACGGCGGCGCTGACCGGCGGTTCGCTGACGACGCTGTCGGCCGCCGTCGACAAGGTCGAGCGGTGGCTCGAGGCACGCTGCCCCGACGGCGTCCGCGTCGAGCGGTTCCTGGCGTCCGTGGAGGAACTGCATGGATGACAAGCCGGTTTCGCTCACGTTTATGTGGGGAGGGATAGGATGAGCGCCGGACGGATGCGGCGCAGTCTCCGCGTCAACGCGCCAGGGTCGGTTCGCCGATGAGTGCGCGGATGAGGCGCGTTGACGAAGCGGTACGCGCTGTCCTCAGCGAAGTAATCGCGTCGGATCTGAAGGATCCCCGCGTCGGATTCGTAACCGTGACCGGAGTCAAGACCAGCCAAGATCTGCGCCACGCACGCGTGTTTGTGAGCGTTCTCGGAGACGAGCAGGCCCGCGATGAATCGCTTGAGGGTCTGCGCTCGGCGCATGGATTCCTGCAACGGCACGTCGCCTCCGAGCTGGCGCTCAAACACACGCCGACGCTGGTCTTTGTGTACGACCACTCGATTGACCGCGGGATGCGGATCACCCAAATCCTCCACGACACGGAGCCGGCTGACGATGAATGAGAACGGACATCGCTCGAGCCGTGAGCAGGTCCTGAGCGAGGTCGGGGCCGCACAGAAACTTGTCGTCATCACTCACGAGAACCCCGACGGCGACGCACTCGGATCGCTGATCGCGATGCAGGAGATCCTCGCCGCGCTCGGCAAGGACAGCGTGATGTTCATCGACGCAGGTGAATTCCCGCTGCCTCAGGAGTACCGCTTCTTTCCGCTCGACGGCCTGGTCACCTCGCCGCCCGAAGACTTGGAGGAGCGGACGATCGTCTTCCTTGACTGCGGCAACCTCGAGCGCAATCCGGCGGAGGCGTTTCAGCGGGCGGGCGGGACCGCATCGCACATTCTCAATATCGACCACCACCACGACAACACCCACTTCGGCACGGTGAACTTGGTCGACCCGCACGCCTCGTGCACCGCCGAGATCGTCTGGGATCTGATGCACGGGCTCGGCGTCACCCCCAACGTGACGATCGCAGAAGCGCTGTACGTCGGGCTGATCACCGACACCGGGCGGTTCATGTACGAGAACACCGGCGCGAGGGCACACCTGATGGCGGCCGAGTTGATCGAGTCTGGCGTCGACGTGCATGAGATCTACCGCCGGGTGTACGAGGGCGTTCCGTTCGGGAAGCTGGCGCTGCTCGCGCGGGGCCTCGCCAACGTCCAGCGATACGACGAGGGCCGGCTCACTGTGACAGCGCTCAGGGCCGAGGACTTCGATCAGGCCGGAGCCGAGGAGAGCTACTCCGAAGGCGTCATCGACCATCTGCGCGCGGTTCAGGGAACCGCCGTCGCAGCGCTCATCCGCGACCGCATCGGCGACTCCGACGGCGACGGCAGCCTGCGCAGGAAGGTCTCGCTGCGCGCCAGCGATGAGCGCGTCGACGTCTCCGCCATCGCGAGGCTCCAGGGAGGAGGCGGGCACCGCCAAGCGGCTGGGTTCACGACCGTGATGGAGTGGGACGAGCTCGTCGCGTTCCTGCGGGATGAGGTTGCCCAGCAATTGAAGTGAGCGCGCCGGCCGGGAGCAGGGGCAAACGCAGCGGCGTGCTCCTCTACGACAAGCCCGCAGGGATCACCTCTCACGATGTCGTCGCGCGTGTCCGGCGCGGCTGTGAGCGCGGCGTGAGGGTCGGACACGCGGGAACGCTCGACCCGTTCGCGACCGGGCTGCTGCTGGTGCTGATCGGCAGGGCCACCAAGGCGCAGCGATTTCTGATGGCGCTACCGAAGACGTATCAGGTGCTGGCGCGATTCGGAGCCGTTTCGAGTACCGGCGATCCCGAGGGCGAGATCGTGCAGACGGGGCTCGTGCCCGATGGTGATCTGCGCCTGCCCGTGGGGAGGATCCGTCAGCGGCCGCCGGCGTTCTCCGCCGTGAAGGTAGGCGGGCGGCGCGCATACACGCTTGCGCGCCAGGGGATCGAGGTCGAGATCCCCGAGCGGGAGGTCACCGTCCACCGATTCGCGGAGCTCGAGCGCCTCGGCGACCGCCGGCGATTTGAGATCGAGTGCTCCTCAGGTACGTACGTGCGGAGCCTGATCGCAGACCTGGGCGACGCGTATTGCGAGGAGCTGCGGCGCACGCGGATTGGCCGCTTCGCTGTCGGCGACGCTGACCCTGAGCGTCTGCTGGCACTGAATGACGCGCTCGGCTTCATTCCCGAGGTGCAGTTGGAAGGCGAGCAGGCGCGCCGGGCGAGCCACGGCGCGGCGATCGAAGTCGAGCAGCTTCCAGTCGGGCACGCGACCGTCTTCCGGCTCAGCGACGGCGACGGCCTGATCGCCCTGGCGGAGCCCGACCTCGAGCGACACGCCCTGAAGCCAATCGTGGGCTTCAGGGCATAGCATCGGGGCGTCCGTACTAGTGCACTAGGCTTCGGCGCCGATGCGGGTAACGATGCTTCAGGATGCCGAGCCCCGGGCTCGGAGGATCGCCGTCGGCGAGTTCGACGGCGTGCACCTCGGGCATCGCGAGGTGATCCGCGGCAACGACACGGTGCTGACGTTCGAGCCGCACCCGCTGCGGGTCGTACGGCCCGAGGCGGCGCCGAAGCTGCTGACGAGCCTCGAGGCCAAGGCAGAGCTGATCGAGGCGCTCGGGGTCCAGGAACTGGTCGTGATCCCGTTCGACGAGAGCTTTGCTCACCAGAGCCCGCGGGAATTCATCGATGACATACTGGTCGGGACGTTGAGCGCCACGCACGTGTCGGTCGGTGAGAACTTCCGCTTTGGCCACCGCGCGAGTGGCGATCCCGGCATGCTGATGGCCGAGCAGAGCTTTCAGACGCGGGTTGTCCCCCTCGTTGAGGTCGACGGCGAGGTCGTCTCCTCAAGTCATATCCGCGGCCTTGTGCTGGCGGGTGAAGTGGAGCTCGCAGCGAGGTTCCTCGGAGCCCCGTTTCAACTTCGCGGCGAGGTCGTGACCGGCGACCGGCGGGGTCGGGAGCTTGGCTTCCCGACGGCCAACATTGTTCCCGACGAGGCACTCGTCTGCCCCGGGCATGGGGTCTATGCGGCATGGGCGGACGAGGCCTGCGCAGCGGTCAACGTCGGTGTCAGGCCGACGTTCGGCACCGGGCGGGCGGTGCTCATCGAGGCGTTCCTGCTCGATCAGGACGTGGAGCTGTACGGCCAGGTGCTGAAGCTCGACTTCGTGGCCCGGTTGCGCGGCGAACGCCGGTTCGAGACTGTCGACGCGCTCGTCGAGCAAATGCACAAGGACGTTGCGATGACCAGGGAGCTGTGCGCGCAGTAGCGATCGGTCCGCACTCTGCTAGCCTCATCCGCCGCATGTCCCTTACGCAAGAGCGCAAACAGGAGCTGGTCGAAAAGTTCGGTGACAGCCCGGCTGACACTGGCAAGGCCGAGGTCCAGATCGCGATGCTCACTGAGCGGATCAACGAGCTCAACGAGCATCTGCGCACTCATACCAAGGATCATCACTCTCGCCGCGGACTGTTGATGCTCGTGGGTCGACGGCGCCGGTTCCTCAACTACCTCCAGCGCACGGATCTCGAGCGCTACCGGGCGCTGCTGCGCGAGCTCGGCCTTCGTAAGTGAGCACCGAGGCCATTGCGTCGGTAATCGAGGCGGGAACGGCGGTGCCCGAATTCACGCTCCGTCGCGGCGACGGCAGCGCCTTTACGCGCGCCGACCTCGAAGGGCAGACGACGGTGCTGGTCTTCTACCCGTTTGCGTTCAGCCCGGTGTGCACCGATCAGCTCAACCTCTATGAGGAGGTCCTGGACGAGTTCGCCGCCCGTGGCGCCACCCTCTACGGCGTCTCCTGCGACGCAACCTGGTCGCAGACGGCGTTCCAGGAGAAACTCGGCGTCAGCATCGAGCAGCTCTCTGACTTCGAGCCCAAGGGCGAGGTCTGCCGTGCGCTCGGCGTTTACCACGCCGGCGGATTTCCGCAGCGTGCGCTTGTGATCGTGGGGCCCGACCTCGTCGTGAAGTGGAGCTACCAGGCTCCGTCGCCCTCAGATCTGCCCGGCGCCAACCTGATCTTCGACGGCCTCGGCGGCTGACGCCGCGCGGCCGTGAGCCTCGGCTCCGCGCCCGCCCCGCCGCCGAGTGGCGAGGACCACCTCCGCGGTCCGCTGGGCGCCACGCTGATGATCGAGTACGCCGACTTCGAGTGTCCGTACTGCGCCGCCGTGAGCGTGAGGCTGGCCGGTCTGCGGCTGCGGCGGGTGTTCAGGCACTTTCCCGTTCGCTCGAGCCATCCGCGCGCGTGGGCCGCCGCCTGCGCAGCCGAGGCCGCGGGGCTCCAGGGGCATTTCTGGGAGATGCACGATCTGCTGTTCGCCGACCAGGGTCGGCTCGAAGATCCCCATCTGTGGGATCGCGCGCAACGACTCGAGCTTGACATCGACCGGTTCGACGAGGACCGCCGCAATGACGCCGTCACGGCGCGAGTCAAGCGCGATTTCACATCCGGCGTCCGCGCCGGGGTCGTGACGACGCCGACGCTGTTCGTGGGCGAGGAGATGCACGCGGGACTCGTCGACGCGGCGACGCTTGCGCGGATCAGCGCGGGTTCGGGGTAAGGGGCCCAAGCCGAACCTGCCCTGCGGAGAGCGGCTGCCCGCCGTCCACCGAAAAATCCTGCAGGTGTAGCGCGAAGATCGAGCCTTTCCCCGAGCTGGCCACCGTGCAGCGTCCGCCGTGCCCCTTCGCGATCGCGTCAACGATCGCCAGACCGAGGCCGACTCCACCCGCGGAGCGCGTCCGCGCCGCATCGACCCGCGCAAAGCGATGGAAGATCCGCTCGAGCGCCTCGGGCGGGACGCCGCACCCCTCGTCCCGCACCTCGATCGCGACCCGCCCGACCCCTTCGACGTGCGCGCGCAATTCGATCGCGTCGCGGCCACGCGTGTACTTGACGGCGTTCTCGAGCAGCGCATCGAGCGCTGCTCGCAGGCGTTCTGGATCCGCCAGCAGGCGCCCGGCGACCAGCGGCCCGAGCCGCCATGCACGCGGAGCCACCTCCGACCACCGCATGACCACGTCCTCCAGAAATGGTTCGAGGTCGATCTCGGTTGCGCGCAAGAAGTCCGGCTGGCCGGCGGTCGCGAGTACCAGCAGGCGCTCGATGATCGCGTCGATCCGCTCGAGTTCCTCGAGCGCGACTTCGAGCTCGGCCTCGCCGGGTCCCTGCGGCCGCACCAGCTCGAGGTGCCCGCGGGCGATCGTCAGCGGCGTCCGCAGCTCATGCGAGGCGTCGTGGATGAATCGCTCCTGACGCTCGAGCATCGACCGGCGCTCCTCCGCGCGACCCTCGGCGATCCGCTGCGCTTCGACGCGCCTGCGCGCATGCCACACCATCGCGAGGAACATCGCGGCCATCAGCGGCACCTCGAACAGCTCGCCCCAGAGCTGGACTCCGTCGAACGCATCGAACGAGATCGACACGGCAGTCGTCGTCATCACGGTCGCGAGGATGATCAGCGTCGCCCGCATCGGCCACACTCGGAAGCCGTACAGGAGCGTCAGGCTGATCCAGACGAAGTGGAACGGGATCGTCTCCCAGCTCGGCCACGCGACCATCGCGGCGTAATTGAGTCCCGCGAAGGCGGCCCACAGAAGCTCGACGTCATAGCGGCGCAGCAGCTCGCGCGCTCGTGCCTGAACAGCCACTAGGCCGCGGCTCGATAGCCGGCGTTGCGCACCGTCTCGATCGGCGCATCGGGGCCGAGACGCCGGCGCAACCGCCGGACGCACACATCGACGACGTTCGATCGTGGATCGAAGTCGTAGCCCCACACCTCCGACAGCAGGCGCTCGCGGCTGACGACCTCCCCGACGTGCAGCGCCAGAAAGTGGAGCACCCGGAACTCGCGGTCGGATAGGTCCGCGACGATGCCGCCGACCCGCGCCTGGCGGCAGGCCAGGTCGAGTTCCAGGCGGCCGACTCTGATCAGGGTCCCGTCGTCGCTGACGCGCGTCCGTCGCAGTTGCACGCGGGCCCGCGCCAGCAGCTCGTCGAGCGAGAAGGGCTTCGCCACGTAGTCGACGGCGCCGAGGTCGAAGCCCAGCAGCTTGGTTTGCAAATCGCTGCGGGCGGACAGAATGATCACCGGCAGGTCGGGGTGCTGCGCATGGAGTTCGCGGAGGACGTCGAGTCCATCGCGTCCCGGCAGCAGCAGGTCGAGGATCACCAGGTCATAGCTCCCAGCGAGCGCGCGAACGAGGCCGTCGCCGCCGTCCTCGACGACATCGGTGGCGTATCCCTCGGCCGCAAAGGCGCGCGCGAGGAAGGCCCGAATCCGCGCCTCGTCCTCGACGATCAGAACTCGCATCGCATCCTCTCCGGCCACCTCTCGACCCCAGGACCATAAGGGTTTTCTGATCACGTGTAAATGACGGACAGATGACTCGCTGTCGTCTTCGCTCATGCCGCCGTTTCAAATGAACGCCACGCGGCTTGGTTTTCTGCCCCTGGCTGTGATCTTCCGCGACCCGTCGGCCATGAGTCCGGTGCTCGCAGAAGAGGCAGTCGGGTGACTCCGTCTATGCTTCTCTGGGCGCTTCAGGCAACGACGCATTGCCTGGCCCTCTGAGCGGAACGTGTTCTCATCGTGAGCACCAGCCCTTCGGCAACACATACCCCGGCCGGCAGCGCGCCGTGGACAATCCGGGGACTGGTCGCGTCCCACAAGGCGGCTGCACTGGTCGTCGCATTCGTGTGCGCCATGATGGTGGTCTATTTCCTGCTGATCGTCCTCGGACCGACGGCCGGTGCGGTGACGGATAGCACCACTTGCGAGGAGTGGGGCTCGACGAACGTGATCCGCCAGGATGCCTATGCGAGGCTCTACGTCTCCGAGCATGGTGCTGTTTCTCCACGATGGGGGCCAGCGCCGACCGGTTTGATCAACGCGATCAACGCGGGCTGTTATCAGGCGTTCGGCGAGGGCGTGGCCAACAAGGCGACCGTCGTTCAGGCGATCTCGCGCGACTTCTGACGCGCACCGCTGGACAGCGAGGCGGGTGGTGCGAGCGCGCTGCGCCCCCTTGAGCGCCCGCGCATGCACACTGGCGTCGTTCTGAGCCGTCCGGTGATGACCTGTAAATGACAACTTGATGACATTGGCGTCATCTGCATCGGTTGCCGCCGCTGGGGGAGATATAACGCACGCCGATGAGAGAGAGACGCTGAATGAGTGCTACCGGGAAACGAATTCTTGTCGGCGACGATTGCAGGTGTACTCGTCTGCGTGGGGATCGGTCTGTACATCGGCCTGTACCTCGTCAACGTGCCCGGCTCGGCGGCGGCTGTGCAGACCTCGTCGGGGACGCAGCTGTACCTTGGGACCGTGCCGGCATCGGAGCTGAGCGATCCGCACCCCACGCTGGGTCTCTTACTACGCGGTCGATGCCAACTCCGGCAACTGGCAGCACAAGACGACGTATGTGCTGCCAGCGAACACACTCGTGCACGTGACGATCTACAACTTCGATGGCGGCTCGGGGCTTCGCAACCCGTTCATCAGCTACGCCACCGGGACCACGAGCGGCATGACGCTCGACGGCAAGCCGACGCAGACGATCAACCCCGACGACGCCTCGCACATCTTCGCGATCCCGCAGATCGGCCTGTCGGTGCCGATCAAGGGGGTTCCCGGACGACGCGAAGAATCCGTGCGACAACGCGCCGTGCGGCCTCTCGTTCGACCACACCACGACCTCGTTCACATTCCGCACGCCGGGCAAGGGGCTGTACCGCTGGCAGTGCTTCGTGCCGTGCGCGGCGGGATACATCGACCGGGTTCGGCGGTCCGATGCAGACCGTCGGCTACATGGATGGCTTCATCAAGGTCGTATGAGCGAGCGGGTGGGCGGCTGACATGACCGAAAGGCCCCATTTTCGCAACGTCGTGCTCCTGTGGGTGCTGGCCAACGTGATCGTGCTGCCGATCGTCATCTGGGTCATCGGCCCGGGGCTTCCGCCCGGAAGTGGAAGCGTCGAGGCATCGGGGCAGGTCACCGATAACACCGTGCTGCTGGCCACCGCCACACCGGTCGCGCTCGCGGTGCTCGTCTTCATGGGCTATGCGATCTGGGCCTTTCGGGAGCGCACGCCAGAGGTTGTGGTCGATGGCCCCGCGATTAACGGCAACTCGAGCGTCCAATTCTGGTGGCTGATCGTCACGACGACGCTCGTCCTGTTCCTGGCCGGCTACGGCACGGTCAGGCTCCTGGCCGACGGATCCGGCGGGGGTCAGGGTCCGAACCCGATCGCCACCCCCGCAGCAGACGTGGGCGGCAAGCCGCTGGTGGTGCAGGTGATCGCCCAGCAGTGGCAGTTCATGTACCGCTTCCCGGGCTACGGCGGAGTCGAGACCCCCAACATTGAGCTCCCCGAGCACACGCTCGTGCAGTTCAACGTGACCTCGCTCGACGTGATCCACTCGTTCTGGGCGTACGAGCTGGGCGTAAAGGCCGATGCGAACCCGGGCGTCAACAATGTCGCCTATGCGACGACGAAGGGACCGGTGAGCTTCCACGTGCGCTGTGCCGAGCTGTGCGGCGTGTGGCACGGCTACATGTTCGATCACGGCGGGGTCGTGCCCGAAGCGCAATTCGCCGCGTGGATCGCCCAGCAGCAGCAGAAGTACGCGCCCGCAACGAAGCTCCTGCCCCCGTACTCGAAGACCTATTTCCCGGATCCACAGAGGAGGGCCGGATGAGCGCGATCGCAGTATCTGTGCCGTGCCCCCCGAAGGGGCTGGCGAAAGCTGATCGGCTTCAACATGGCTGACCGGCGATCCTGCTCGGGATCGGAGGCTGGTTCCTCGGTCACTTGATCGGCGGTCGCTTCACCGGCGCGGGCATCGCCTACTACGACGACACGGGCCAGAACGACATCGCGATCTTCCTCGGCTACTTCCTCGGGGTCGTCGGCTTCCTCATCGGCATGGGCTTTGCCAACTACCCGCTCAAGCGGCTGCTCGGACATCCCCCGGCGCTGGCCGAGTACGAGGCCGAGGGGGAGGGGGTACTCCGGTACTTCACCATGTCCACCGACCACAAGGTCGTCGCCAAGCAGTACATGGTGGGGATCGGGCTGTTCTTCTTCGTCGCCGGCCTGAACGCGATGCTGATCCGGACCGAGCTGCTGCAACCCAACGTGCACGTGTTCGGCGCCAACCAGTACCTGACTTTGGTCGGCCTGCATGGGTCGATGATGATGGGGACCATGACCTCGGGATTGCTCGGTCCGTTTGCCCAGTGGCTAATCCCGTTGATGATCGGTTCGCGGCGGATGGCGTTCCCGCGCATCGAAGCGCTCTCGTTCTGGCTGCTGATGGCCGGCGAGGTGATCCTGATCACGACCATCTTCTGGGGCGGCTTCCAGACCGGCTGGACTGGCTACCAGCCGCTGGGGGCGGAGGGCACCGCCGGCTACGACGCGTACATCGGGTTCTTCGCGCTGGTCGGGCTCTCAATGTGCCTGTTCGGGTTCAACATCATCGTGACGGTCATCACGATGCGCGCTCGGGGGATGACCTGGTCGCGGCTGCCGATCTTCGTGTGGGCGGCGTTCGCGACCGCGTGGTTGATGGCGCTGGCGGCGCCGATGCTGATCGCCGCGCTGCTGATGGGGGCGATGGACCGGACCATTCAGACCAACTTCTACGTGCCCGGGCAGGGCGGCAGCGCCTACCTGTTCCAGAACCTGTTCTGGGTGTTCGGGCACCCGGAGGTGTACATCCTGGCGTTGCCTGGGATGGGGATCGTGCTCGAGATCATCGCGGTATTCAGCCGCAAGCCGTTGTGGGGCTACCGGCTGGCTGTCGCGGGGATGCTCGGCATCTCGTTCCTGAGCTGGTTCGTATGGCAGCACCACCTGTTCGTCTCGGGAATCAACGCCGACCTCCGGCCGTTCTACATGCTGTCCACCGAGCTGATCTCACTGCCCACGGGGTTCATCTTCCTGTGCGCGATGGGGACGATGTGGCGCGGGCGAATACGGCTGAGCGTGCCGATGCTGTTCTGCTTGGCGTGGATGTTCAACTTCCTGTGGGGCGGGATCTCCGGGGTGTTCAACTCCGACGTGCCCAGCGACATCACGACGCACGGCAGCTTCTTCGTGATGGCGCACTTCCACTACACGATCATGGGCGGGCTGATCTTCGCCTTCTTTGCCGGGATCTACTACTGGGTGCCGAAGATGTACGGGTTCAAGCTCAGTGAGCGCTTGGCGAAGATCCATTTCTGGACGCTGTTCATTGCCTTCAACTCGACGTTCGCGCCGCTGTTCGGGCTCGGCTTCATGGGAATGCCCCGCCGCGTGGTGACCTACAACGCGTCATGGCAGGGACTCAATGACTGGGTGTCGGGATCCGCCTACGTGATCGGACTCTCGATGCTGGTGTTCCTGTTCAACGTGGTCTGGTCGCTGCTCGTCAAGCGCGAGCCCGCCGAGCCCAACCCGTGGAACTCCAAGTCGTACGAGTGGACGTTGCCAACGCCCGTGCCCGTGCACGACTTCGATCGGTTCCCGGTGTTCGACGGCGACCCGTATCCCTACGGGGTCGAGACCGCTCCCGCCGGCGCGCCGGCGGCCGTCCCGGCCGGGGGAGGAGCCTAAGCCATGGAAGCCTCAGCACCCACCGCGCCGCACATCGAGACCGAGCCCCCCGAGTGGCAGCCCCGCGTGCTCTGGCTGAGCGGGCGACTGCTGTGCGGCGTGATCTCGTTCTTCTTCGCCTCGTTCCTGTTCGCCTTCTTCTACCTGAAGGCGCTCGACGTCAACCACAACTGGAAGGTCGGACACGTGGTCCCCGACGGCGGGATCGGTGTCTCGATCGCGTCCCTGTTCGTACTCAGCGCTGTGATCTACCGCCTCGGCGCGAGGCGTCCGACCGGCGACTCCATGGCGTCTGGGATCATTGCCGTTCTCGCGGGGTTCGTCGCGGTCGTGCTCCAGTTCATCGAGTACGTCGTGATCGACTTTGGCGCGGCCAGCGGCGGCTATGCCGCGGTCTTCTTCGGGTGGACTGTGACGTACGCGATCGTGGCGCTGATGGGCCTGTACTGGATCGAGATCCAGGTCGCGAGCCTGTGGCGGGTGCGGCGCGAGGGCAGCATGCGCGAAACCGAAGTGCCCACCACTGAGACCGCGCTGCTTCTGGCGGGGATCGAGGCCTCCTCGTTCTACTGGGCCTTCTTCGTCGCGATCGGCGTGCTCGCCTACATCCTCCTGTACCTCGTCGGCTGACCATGTCCTGGACGGCCTGGTCGCTGGACCCGTCGCTGGTGTACGTCGCGCTGGCCGGGGCGCTGTACGTGCTCGGCAGCCGCGGCCGGAACCGGCCGCGGCTGCTGCAGGCGCTCGCGTTCTTCGCGGGCCTGCTGACGATCGTGGTAGCGCTCGACTCGCCGATCGACCAATACGCCGATCAGCTCTTCTGGGTGCACATGGTGCAGCACGTCCTGCTGCTCACGGTTGCACCGCCGCTGTTGCTGCTCGGACGGCCGTGGCCGCGAATGTGGCGGGCGCTGCCGCTCGAGCCGCGGACGACGGTCGCGCGGAGCCTTGCCCTCTCCCGCTGGATGGCGCCCGTGCGGGCGCTCGCCCGGCCGCTTCCCGCGTGGATCCTGTTCAACGCGACGCTCATCGGTTGGCACATTCCCGGCGCCTACAACGCGACGCTCACATCAGGGGTGGTCCACGCGCTCGAGCATGCGATGTTCTTCTTCGTCGGGCTTCTGTTCTGGGCGCGTGTGATCGATCCCGGCCCGCTGCGCCCGCGCCTGGTCTGGCCGGCACGGATCGCCTACACGTCCAGCGCGATGGTCGTGGGCTGGCTGCTGGCGATCACGCTGGTGATGGCTCCGCACGCGATCTACGGCTACTACTCGGCGCTCCAGACCCGGCCCGGCGGTATCAGCGCGCTGACAGATCAGCAGCTCGCCGCTGGCGTGATGTGGGTCCCAGGGTCGCTCGCCTATGCGATCACGTTCATCATCGGTTTCTACCGTTGGCTGGAGCCGGACCAGTCGCGTCGCGCAATGTCAACGGCCTTCACCACCTGAGGAGGAGACAGACGTGCCAATGGTTCCTATCGCCGCCTTCCTTACCGGCGCGCTGCTCACGATCCTGCTCCCCCTGGCGCTGCTGATCGCGCTCGCGATCTGGTACTGGAAGGTCTCTGTGCGCGTGCCCGAGACGACCGATGGACCCGAACCCGGAACGGAACCCGCCGAGGCGAACCTGGGGCCCAGGATCCCAGAGGCGCTCCCGCCAGAGCCCAGGGCTTGATGGACGCGGGTGCGGACACCAAGTGGGCGTCGCGCATTGCGACTGCGCGCCCCGCCTGGATCGTCGCGGTTCTGCTCGCCGCCGCAGTCGTCGGGCTGGGCGTGGGATTCGGCGTGCACCGCCTCGCGGCCGGGAGCCCCGCGGCGCACGCGACCGTGTCCACACGCTTCGGCATGCAAGCCCAGGCGGCCTGGGCCGAAGGGACACGTCTGGCCCCGCCGATCACGATCCTGCACGACCAGACCGGGCGGCTGTTCTCACTCAGCTCGCTCCGGGGCCGGACTGTCGCGATGACGTTCTTCGACTCTCACTGCAACCAGGCCTGCCCGCTCGAGGGCCGCGCGCTCGCTTTGGCCGAGCGAGCGCTGCCCGCGGCGCAGCGACCGGTGCTTGTGATCGTTAGCGTCAATCCACGCGACACGCCGTCCTCCGAGCGCGCCGCCGCTCGCAAGTGGGGACTCGCCGCCGCCGGTTCCTGGTACTGGCTGTCGGGGGCTCGCGCGCAGCTCGCGCGCGTCTGGAAGGCCTACCGGATCTTCGTCCAGCCGACGAAGGACGACATCGTGCACACCGAGGCCCTCTACCTGATCGACCGCGGCGGATACGAGCGCTCGGCCTACCTGTACCCGTTCATCGCGGGCTCCGTCAGCCACGACCTGACGTCGCTCGCCGGCTCTGGGCACGGGCGTGTCTGATCTCGATCTCGCCCGTGCGATGCCGGCCACCGCCCCGGCCCGCCCCCTGTGGCGCCTGGGCACCGGCTGGCGCGACTACGTCACGCTGACCAAGCCGCGGATCATGTCGCTGCTCGTGCTCACGTCGGTCTGCGCCATGATTGCGGCCGCTGGTGGTGATCCCTCGCCGGTGCGCCTCGCCGCCCTCGTCGTTGGCGGCGCGCTCGCCTGCGGCGGCGCGAGCGCGCTCAACCACGTGCTCGACCGCGACATCGACCGCCTGATGGGACCACGCACTGCCAACCGGCCTGTGGCGGCCGGCCGGATCCCGCCGGCGCGCGCCGTCGCCTTCGGCCTGAGCCTGCTGGGGCTCGCGTTCATCGTGCTGACCGCCTTCGACAGCCTGCTCGCCGCAGCACTGTCGATGGCCGGAGGCGCCTTCTACGTGCTCATCTACACCGTCTGGCTCAAGCGGCGAACGGCGCAGAACATCGTGATCGGCGGGGCTGCGGGCGCGATCCCGCCGCTCGCGGGCTGGGCGGCAGCGAGCGGGCGGCTTGGACTCGGTGCGGCGTTCCTGTTCGTGATCGTGCTGCTGTGGACGCCGCCGCATTTCTGGGCGCTGGCCCTGCTGCTCGCCCCGGGCTACAAGGCAGCGGGCGTACCGATGCTGCCGGTCGTCAAAGGCGCCGGGGCGACGGCGCTACACGTGCTCGTGTACTCGCTCGGCCTCGTCGCCGTGACGCTCGTGCCCGGGCTCGTCGGCACCTTCGGCGTCCTGTACATATCGGCGGCGGTGGTACTGGGTGCGATCCTGTGTGCGCTCGCGTGGCGGCTGTGGCGCGAGCACAGCTCAGCCAACGCCGCGCTGCTGTTCCACTACTCGCTGCTGTACCTGGCGCTGCTGTTCGTCGCGGTCGCGATCGACGCGGCGATTCGCTGAGGTGGACGCGCAGATCTCGCTCAGCCCGTCGCGCGACCGGGCGCCGCGTCGGGCTCGCCGGGCGCGAACGCGCGCGCCATATCCTCGAGCGTCGGCGCCCGTCCCCTCAGCGGCTGCGTGCTTGACGGCACGCTGAGCGCCGCGCGGATCAGGTCCAGATGGCGCTGGGCGATGTCTGGCTCGAGGTGCTGGAACGCATTCGCCGCCTGGCAGACGCCCTTGACGAGCATCAGCACGTCGAGAGCGCCCACGTCGCCTCGCACGGCGCCGGCCGCCTGGGCGCGGACGAGCAGCTGATCGAGCACACCGACCACCTCGCTCTGGGCCGTGCGGATCTCCTCGTTGGACATATACATCTCGCCGACTGACTCGAACAGCGCCCGGTCCTGCTGCTGGCGCCCGACGATCTCATCGAGGAAGCCGAACAGCGCCTCACCCGGATCGTCTGCCTCCAGCAGCTCGGTGCCGCGCACGGCCGCGTAGTTCATCCGCTCGGCCACAATCGCGGCGATCAGGTGCTCCTTGGAGGGGAAGTTGCGAAACAGCGTTCCGCGCCCGACCCCTGCGCGCTGCGCGATCTCCCCGACCCCAACATCGAGCCCGCGCTCGCCGAACAGCGCCTCGGCGGCCTCGAGCAGACGCCGCCGGTTGCGTTCGGCGTCTGCTCGTAGGTGCTTCTCCTCAGCTGCCATCGCTCGCACATTGTCCTATGCGGCGACTGCGGACGGCGCCAGGTCGAGGTCAAGGCCCTCGAGATCCCGCTTGCGCAGCGCCACCGCGAGGATCACCGCCCCGCTCGCGAGCATGATCGCCGCGGCGAGGAACGCGACCTGGTAGCCGGACACGAGGTCCGCCGGCGACGCGCTCGAGGCGCCGTGCACGAGGCTGGCCGTCTTGCTCGCCGCGAGCGTCGAGAGGATCGCCAGACCGAGCGAGCCGCCCACCTGCTGGGATGTGTTGAACAGGCCCGAGGCGAGCCCGGCGTCGTCGCTGCCAACGCCGCCCGTGCCGAGCAACGTGATCGGCACGAATACAAGGCCCATGCCGATGCTCATCGGCAACAGGCCAGGGAGCAGATCGGCGGCGTAGCTGCCGTCGACGGGCACCTGCGTGAGCCACGCCATCCCAGCCGCCGCGAGCGAGATCCCGATGAGCGCAACGCCCCGCACGCCGATGCTGCGCACGAGCGTTTGAGCGAGACCCGCGCCGATCACGATCCCGGCCGTTACCGGTAGGAACGCGAGCCCGGCCTTGAGCGGGCTGTAGCCGAGGATCTCCTGCACGTACAGCGAGGCGAAGAAGAACATCCCGAACATGCCCGAGGCGACGAGCAGCAGCACCACGTCGGCGACCGCGAGCGTGCGCACGCGGAAGATGCTCAGCCGCATCAGCGGCGCCTTGCTGCGGCGCTCGATCAGCACGAACACGCCGAGCAGCGCGATCCCGCCGGCCATCAGACCGAGCGTCTTCGGCGAGCCCCAGCCGAACGACTGGGCCTTGACGATCCCATAGACGAGCACCACGAGGCCGGCGGTGACGGTGACGGCGCCGGCCACGTCGAACGATCGGTGCGCCACGTCGACGCGGGACTCAGGCACGTACCGGAGCGTCAGCGCGAGCGCCGCGAGCCCAACGGGGACGTTGACGATGAAGATCCACGGCCACGAGGCGAGATCGGTGAGCGCGCCGCCGAGCAGCAGGCCCACGGCGCCGCCGCCGGCCGCGATCGCGCTCCACACGCCGAGCGCCTTCGTCCGCTCGCTCGTCTCGGTGAAGGTCGTCGTGATGATCGACAGGGCGGCGGGGGACAGGAGCGCGCCCCCGAGGCCCTGGAGCCCGCGCCCGATGATCAGCATCGTCGAGGACTGGGCGAGCCCATTGAGCAGCGACGCCGCCGAGAACAGCGCGATCCCCGCCATGAACAGCCGTTTGCGGCCGAGCAGGTCGGCCGCGCGGCCGCCGAGCAGCAGGAAGCCGCCGAAGACGAGCGTGTACGCGTTGACGACCCACTGCAAGGTCGAGGGGGAGAAGTCAAGGCCCTTCTGGATCGAGGGCAGCGCCACGTTCACGATCGTCGCGTCGAGAATGACCATGAACTGCGCAAGGCAGGCGATCACGAGGATCAGCCAGCGGCTGCTGGCGTGGGGACCGCTGGTTTCAGGCGTCGTCACGCCCCGGGCGCTGTGGCGTCCCGGGGGCGCGAATTCGGTGGCAGGCTCCGTCGTACTCATATGAGCTCCCTGGCTGGACGGTGTAAACTGGACTGCAAGGTCCGGATAAGATAGCACAACCGGACCGTGCGGTCCGGTTGTGTGATCGATTCCACTTTTGCGACGATGTGTGGGGGCGGATGTGTCCGTGGATGCCGCCCGCACAACGGCAGCATCGAAGGGTGCGGTTCGGAGCGCCGGCGGGTGGGGACCGCGCGGGTCCATGAGGACACAGCTGCAATCCCGTGCGGTCCCCCCGAGATTGCTGCAGCGACTCTCGGGCTCAGGCGGTCAGCGCAACGCGGTCAGTTTGACGGTTGGGCTGTTGGATGTTGATCGTGGTCTGTGCGAGCTCGTTCTGATCGGTCGTGGTGCCTGGCCGGATTTGCTTGGGAGAGGTGTCGTTGTGCTGTGGTCCCTGCCGCGGTTGCCGTTGACGCTCACACCCAGCACGGCCGTCCGGGCTCCGGAGCGCGAAAAACGAACACGATCTGCCGCAGTCCACCGGCTCCCGGGAGGTGAGGGACTTGGTGTCCGGATACCGGTAGCGATCGCCCGCAGCTCACAGCACCGCGCGGACTGGGGGAGATTGTGTCCGTTTTCGTCCGCCGAACTCGGCCCACCTGGCACACACCCGCAATCTCGTGTCGCGCTGGCGGACGAGATAGCAGTTACGATCCCAGATTCCGGTGCAATAGCCTGGGCGGCGCCAACCGGCAACCGCGGACCCGCTCCCTTCGTTGCGCCGTTCCTGAATGACCGGGACCTGCCGACCCGGGCCAACCGGCCCCGCCGACCCGGGCCAACCAGCCCCGCCGACCCGGGCCAACCAGCCCCGCCGACCCGGGCCAACCAGCCCCGCCGACCCGGGCCAACCAGCCCCGCCGACCCGGGCCAACCGGCCCCGCCGACCCGGGCCAACCGGCCCCGCCGACCCGGGCCCGGCCGACAGCCCGCAGGCGGGCGAGGCTGGTCCCGCCCGCTACCATCCGATTGTTCGGAACAAAGAAGAGAAACGAAGCACTCCGCCGACCGAAGGGCGGAGCAGAAGGGAACTGAATATATGTCTGACGCCGTAACGCGCGTGTCCGTCGAGATCGCGGGCAAGGAGATCTCATTTGAGACGGGCAAGCTGGCCAAGCAGGCCTCCGGCGCCGTCGTCGTCCAAGCGGGCGACACCATGGTTCTATGTACCGCGACGGCAGGGAATCTGCGTGATGTCGACTTCCTGCCCCTCACGGTCGACGTCGAGGAGCGAATGTACGCAGCCGGGAAGATTCCCGGCTCGTTCTTCAAGCGCGAGGGCCGCGCGGGGGAGAAGGCGACGCTGACCGCGCGCCTGATTGACCGCCCGATCCGCCCGCTATTCCCCAAGGGCTGGCGTTATGAGACCCAGCTGGTCGCACTGCCGATCTCGGTCGACCACGTCAACCCATACGACATCCTTGCGATGAACGGCGCCTCCGCGGCGCTGATGATCTCGCAGATACCGCTGCCGACGCCGGTCGGCGCAGTGCGGATCGGCAAGATCGACGGCAACTTCGTCGTCAACCCCGACGAGGAGGACCTCACCGAAAACACCGAGCTCGACCTGATCGTGGCCGGCACCGACGAGGCGATCCTGATGGTCGAGGCCGGCGCCGGTGAGATTCCGGAGGCCGAGATCCTCGACGCGCTCGATATCGCCCACAGCGAGATCAAGAAGCTCTGCCAGATCCAGCGCGAGCTCGCCGCCCAGGCGGGCAAGCCGAAGCTCGAAGTCGAGGTCCCGCAGGTCCATCCGGAGCTCTACGAACAGATCAAGGCCTCGCACGGGGCGGCGCTCGACGCAGCGACCCAGGTGGAGGACAAGCTCGAGCGCCAGGACGCATGCAGGGCGGTCGAGGAGCAGGTGCTTGTGCACTACTCCGGCGATCCCGAGGCGGAGACCTACGCCGAGTTCAAATCCAATGCGCAGCGCGCTTTCGACAAGCTCGAGAAGACGCTTATTCGCGAGCGGATCGCAGTCCAGAAGAAGCGTCCGGACGGCCGCGGCACGGATGAGATCCGGCAGATCTCAATCGAGGTTGGCGTCGCCCCGCGCACGCACGGCTCGGCGCTGTTCACGCGCGGCCAGACGCAGGCGCTCAGCGTCGTGGCGCTGGGCACCACGCGTGAGGAGATGCGGCTTGACACGCTTGGTCTGGAGACCGCCAAGCGTTATTTCCATCACTACAACTTCCCGCCGTTCAGCGTCGGGGAAGCCGGGTTCATGCGTGGCCCCAAGCGTCGCGACATCGGACATGGCGCGCTCGCCGAGCGGGCGCTCGTGCCGATGATCCCGAGCCAGGAGGACTTCCCGTACACGATTCGCGTCGTCTCGGACATCCTCGAGTCAAACGGTTCATCCTCGATGGCTTCGGTGTGCGGCTCGACGCTGAGCCTGATGGACGCCGGCGTGCCGATCAAGGCCCCGGTTGCGGGAATCGCGATGGGGCTGATCAAGGAGGGCGATGACTACGTCATCCTCACCGACATCGCGGGCGTCGAGGACCACCTGGGCGACATGGACTTCAAAGTCGCCGGCACCAAGGACGGGATCACCGCGCTGCAGATGGACATCAAGATCACGGGCGTCACGTTCGAGATCCTGCGCGACGCGCTGGCACAGGCGAAGGTGGCACGTGAGTTCATCCTGAGCAAGATGACCGAGGTCATCGACGCGCCACGGACAGAACTGTCCAAGCACGCGCCGCGGATCTCCTCGATCAAGATCGATCCCGAGAAGATCGGGCTGCTGATCGGCAAGGGCGGCGAGACGATTCGCGCGCTCCAGGAGGAGTTCGAGTCGCAGATCGACGTCAACGACGAGGGTCAGGTACTCGTCTATGCCGCCAACGGTGAGCTGGGAGACGCACTGGTCGATCGCATCCGTTCGATGACGAAGGAGGTCGAGGTCGGCGACTCGTTCAGCGGCAAGGTCGTCAAGACCACGACGTTCGGCGCGTTCGTCGAGCTGGCCAAGGGCACCGACGGCCTGCTGCACATTTCCAACGTCGCCCCCGGCCAGCGGATTGCAACGGTCGAGGAGGTCCTCAACAAGGGCGATGAGATCAACGTCCTGGTGGTCGAAGTCGACCGCGAGCGTGGCCGGATCGGGCTGCGACTGGCCAGTGACCCAGACGTCGCCGGCAAAACCAAGGAGGAGCTCGCGTCCGTCACCAGCGGGGACGGCGGACCGCCTCGACGGGATCGCGGCGACCGTGACCGCGGACGTGACCGTGGCCCCCGTGACCGCGATCGTGACCGTGCTCCCCGGGATCGTGACCGCGATCGAGACCGCGCCCCGCGCGGCGGCGGCGGCGATGCGGCCCGGGTGCGCGACCGGGACCCAGACCGCCCGCGCACCTGAGTCGCGCGTGGTACAGGAACACCGCCTGACGACGCTCGAGTCGGGCGTCCGGATCGTGACGGAGGCGATGCCCTCCGTCCGATCCGTGTCGCTGGGCTTCTGGATCGGCACCGGCTCGCGGGCCGAGAGCGACGAGGAGGCGGGCCTTTCCCACCTGCTCGAGCATCTGCTGTTCAAGGGCACCGCCAAGTACGAATCGCTCGAGATCGATCAGATCTTCGACGGCATGGGAGCAGAGCTCAACGCGGGCACCGGCAAGGAGACGACTTCGGTCTACGCGCGGGTGATCGACCAGCATCTTCCTGACGCGCTCGATGTGATGGCCGACATGGTGTTCCGCCCTGCGCTGAAGGAGATCGACTCCGAGCGGGCGGTGATCCTCGAGGAGATCGCGATGTACGAGGACGATCCGCAGGAGAAGGTGTTCGACGTGCTCGGCTCCGCCGTGTTCGGCAATCATCCGCTCGGCCGCGCGATCATCGGACGGGCGCAGGTGATCGCGGACACGCCCGCTAAGGAGATCGCGCGCTTTCACGCATCGCGGTATACGCCGTCGAACATCGTGATTGCGGCGGCCGGGTCCGTCGACCACGATGAGTTCGTGGCACTGGCCGAGGATCGCGTCGCCAGCAGTTCCGCCGGCCGTGTGCTCGCACCTGCGCCGTCGCCGGCGCAGTTCGCGCCGCGGGGACGGTTCGAGCGCAAGGACACCGAGCAGTACCACGTCTGCCTCGGCGGGCTCGGCCTCTCGCGCCACGATCCGCGGCGCTTCTCGCTGCGGGTGCTCGACACGATCTTCGGCGGAACGTCGTCATCGCGACTATTCCAGGAGATCCGTGAGCGCCGCGGCCTGGCCTATTCGGTGTTTTCGTTCACGAGCGCCTACCAGGACACCGGCCAGGTCGGCCTGTACGTCGGCACGCGGGCCGAGAACCTGGCGGAGGCCCTGGCGGTTGTCGGATCCGAGCTTGCCCGGCTGCGTGAACAGCCGGCCACCGACGCCGAGTTGTCACGAGCCAAGGAGAACCTCAAGGGACGGGTCGTGCTCGCGCTCGAATCCACCGGCGCCCGCATGAATCGCCTCGGGTCAGAGATCCTGGCAGGGGCGCCGCTGCTGTCGCTCGACGACGTGGTGGAGCGGATCGAGGCGGTCTCGCTCGACGATCTGGGCGCACTGGTCGAAGAGCTGTGGGGACCTGGACGCCTGGCCGCGGCAGGGATCGGGCCTGACGAAGGACAGTGGCGCGAAGCTGTTGCGGCGATCGAACCGGGACAGGTCTCCGAAGAGGTCGTCGCTTGATCCGCGTCGCCGTTGCCGGGGCCGCGGGGCGCATGGGGGAAACGGTCTGCCGAGCAGTAGCGGGCGCGCCGGACATGGAGCTGACAGGCCGCGCTGATCCGGCGCTTGGTACGGCCGTCAAGGATGTGCTCGCGCAGGCGGACGTGCTGGTCGACTTCACGATCCCCAGCACGGCGATCCAGAACGCCCGGGATGCGGTTGGCGCCGGGGTCCACGTCGTGATCGGCACGACGGGCTTTGACGCCACAGCGCTCCGGGACCTGAGCGGTGCCAACATCTTCCTCGCACCCAATTTCGCCATCGGTGCCGTACTGATGATGCAGTTCGCGGCGCAGGCTGCCCGGCACATGGCCCGGGCCGAGATCATCGAGCTGCATCACGACCGCAAGCTCGATCAGCCGAGCGGGACCGCCGCCCGCACCGCGTCGCTGATGAGCGAGGCCGCCGGCGACGACTACGAGGTCCCGATTCATTCGGTCCGCCTTCCCGGTCTTGTCGCACACCACGAAGTGATTCTCGGCGACGTCGGGCAGACCCTAACGATCCGGCATGACTCCATCGACCGCGAGTCGTTCATGCCCGGCGTCTTGCTGGCGATCCGGCGCGTCGGCACGCTCTCAGAATCGCCCGTGATCGGGCTAGAACACCTGCTCAGCGCGCAATAACGCCGCTCGGGCGATCGCGGCTCGTCCCGGTCGGGGCCACGCATTTACCCGCAGACTGTCTGTGGGCGTGAGCGGATGGCCGATCGTTATGGCTGATCGAAACTCCTGGCATCAAGCAAACACCCGGCGGACGGTCGGGTTCATCGAGGAGGATTGATGTCACGCAAAGTTTTCGAGATCGGCGGGCTAGTTGCCGCAGTCGTGCTCGTTGCGTTTGGTATCGCCGCAGTAGTGATGGGGTTCAACGGACGTAACACGGTGTCCGACAGTCTCAAGCAACAGCAGATCGTCGGATCCGCCGACATGACCCCGGCGGCGATCACCGCCGAGGCCAAGAAGGCCGGCCTCGACACGTCGAAGATCCCGATCCCAACCTGCACGGTCGCCGGCAAGACCGTCGACAGTGGCTCAACCGCCCGCTGCTTCGCGCAGTACATGCAGATCCACGCCCTCGAGGCGTCGGGCGGCTTGTACTACTCGCAGATGCCGCGCTATGCGAGCCTCGACGGCAAGGGCACCAACGTCGACACGCTGGCGCTGAAGGGCAAGAACGGTCAGCCCCTCGACAACCCGGCACGCGACGTGTGGATCAATGAGACCGCACTGTCGACCGCGCTCAACACGAGCTACATGGCCGACCAGACCGCGCTGTTCGGCGTTGTTGTCGGAATCGCGCTGTTGCTCTCGGGCTTCGGCTTCGCGATCCTGGCGGTCGGTGGCGCGCTGCGCAACCCCGACTCCGTCCTGCGCTCGGTCAAGAAGCGCGAGAGCGGCGGGGCCGCACCGGCTGCGGCCGCTGGCGTGTAGAACCAACCGAGACTGAGGTCTCCTCGCAACTATGGTGGGTCGCCATTCGGCGGCCCACCATGTTGCGTTAACGGCCGTGCAGGCCCGGCGCGGACAAGCCCGGTCCATCGATATCGCCGGTCCGCCCGTACCGCGAGCAGCGCGAGCGGGATGCGCAAAAAGTCGGTGCAAACATCCGACCGCTAGGCCCTCTGGACAATCCGACATTGTCGGCCGGTTAAGTATGCCGCCGCCGGTCACACAGCCCTTGCGAGCTGGTTGACGCGCGGTATGTTGAGAGCGCTAACAACCAGCAATCAGGGAGGCTGTCATGGCGTGGAAAAGGACCGTTCTCGTCGTGGCCAACGTCACCGCCACATCCGATGAGCTGCTCGCCGAGCTCGAGGCGCGCGCACAGCGGCAACCGGCAAGATTCACGCTGATCGTCCCTGCGACGCCGTTCGGCGGCGGGCGAGCCGCCGCCGAGACGAAGGTGTTCGAGGCGATCGACCGCCTCCGGGCGGCCGGACTCGAGGCAGATGGAGCCGTCGGCAACCCGGACCCCGTCGTCGCGGTGATCGAAGCGTGGGACCCCCGCAGCTATGACGAGATCGTCGTCTCGACGCTACCGATGAAGCTGTCGAAGTGGATGCACGCCGGGCTGCCCGAACGGATCTCGAAGCTGACGGGCGCCTCGGTCACTCACCTTGTCTCCCAACCGCCCCGGCCCGAGATGCCGACCGCTCCGGCGCCGGTGCACGAGGATCTCGGTGTCGTCATGGGACCGCTGTCGGTCCTCGCTTGGGGCTCCGCCAAGTCCGGCTGACGCCGGTCGCGCGGGTCTCGATCGCGCGCCCCTGCGATAATCGGAGTCGATGTCAGCCAACCTCGGCTCGATCCTGACTGCGATGGTCACCCCGTTCGACTCGGATGGACGCGTCGACGAGGAGGCGGCGGTCCGCCTGATGCACCACCTGGCAGGCCATGGCTCTGACGGGCTCGTCATCTGCGGGACCACCGGTGAAGCCTCAACGCTCACCGACGAGGAGCACCTCGGGATGATCCGGCTCGCCGTCGGGGAGATGAAAGGCGCCCACCCCCGCTGCAGGATCGTCGCCGGCGTTGGTTCCAACGACACGCGTCACGCCGTCCATCTGACCGAGCGCGCCACCGAGCTCGGGGCCGATGGGCTGCTGTCCGTCAACCCGTACTACAACCGTCCGAGCCGCCGCGGCATCATCCGCCACTACCAGGAAGTCGTCCGCGCGACGGATCGTCCGATCGTGCTCTACAACATCCCCCAGCGCACGGCGTCGGACATGCCCAACGACCTGCTCGCTGAGCTGGCGCAGCTCGAGCACATCGCCGCGGTCAAGCAGGCCAACCCCGACAATCTTGCGAAGATCGACGGCCTCGAGATCTACGCAGGCAACGACGATCTGCTCGCCGACGTGCTCGATCTCGGGGAGCCGGGCGGAATTCTCGTCGCCAGTCATCTGTTCGGCAACGAGATGCACAGGATGGTCGACGAGCCCGACCGCCGGCGCGAGATCGAGCAAAGCCTGCAGGACGTCTACCGTGATCTCGCGGTGGCGCCACTCGCGTGCTCGACCAAAGCCGGACTGAACATGCTCGGGATCGACGTCGGTGGGCCACGGCTTCCTTACGTCGAACTCGACGAGCAGGAGAAAGCGACCGTGCGCGCGATGCTCGAACGACACGGGCTCCTTCAAGCAGCCAGAGCGTGAGTCAGAAACTACGCGTCCTGCCGCTCGGCGGGCTCGGCGAGATCGGCAAGAACATGACCGTGTTCGAGTACGACGGCCGGATCGTCGTGGTCGACACCGGGTTGCGGTTCCCGACCGCGGAGATGCTCGGGATCGATCTCGTGCTCCCGGATTTCGCCTATCTGCGCGAGCGCGCGCGGGACATCGAAGCGATCGTCATCACCCACGGGCATGAGGACCATCTCGGCGCGCTCCCCTGGGTGCTTCGAGAGTTCGGTGCTGATGCCCCACCGGTCTTCGGCGGCCGGCTCACGGTGGCGATGGCGCGGTCAAAGCTCGATGAGCACAACCTCCGCGATGCCGAGCTCGAGGACGTCGCACCCGGTGAGCACATCGACGCCGGGCCGTTCACGATCGAGATGATCCACATGACCCACTCGATTCCCGACTCGGCGGCAGTCGCGCTGAGCACCGAGCTGGGGACGGTGCTCGTCTCCGGCGACTACAAGTTCGACCAGACGCCCGTCGACGGGCCGCCGGCGGACTTCTCGCGGCTCGCCGAGCTCGGCCGCGAGGGGCTGCTGCTGCTCTGCGGCGACTCGACCAACGCCGATCGGCCCGGGTACTCCCCGTCTGAGCGCACTGTCGGTCCGCACCTCGAGGAGGTCTTCTCACGCGCACAGGGTCGGATCGTCGTGACCAGCTTCGCATCCAACATCCATCGCGTTCAGCAGGTGATCGACGCGGCCGCGTCGCTCGGGCGCAAGGTCTCGCTCGTCGGCCGCTCGATGCGCAAGAACGTCAACATAGGGCGCTCGCTCGGGCATATCGAGGTGCCTGAGGGACTTTTGATCCAGCCGCAGGAAGTCGAGGACTGGCCGGACCACAAGGTCGTCGTGATCTCGACGGGGTCACAGGGTGAGCCGCTCTCGGCGCTGCGGCGGATGGCGTACAACGATCATCGGATGATCAAGCTGCACAAGGGCGATACGGTCGTGTTCTCCGCCACGCCGATCCCCGGCAACGAACGCGCGGTCAACGAGACGGTCGATCGCCTGTACCACATCGGCTGCAATGTGATCACCCCGCGCGAGGCGCCGATCCACGCCTCCGGCCATGGCTACATCGAGGAGCTCAAGCTGATGCTGAACCTCGTCAAGCCGCGCTACGTGATGCCCGTCCACGGCGACCACAAGCGGATCCACCTGCACGCGGAGCTCGCCGACGCGGTCGGCATCGATCCCGATGACGTGTTCCAAGGCGAGAACGGACTGCCGCTTGAGATCGACGAGCACGGCGCCCGCTTCGGCGAGCCCGAGCAGTCCGGGATGATCTTCGTCGACGGGGTCGACATCGGCGACCCCGCCGACGTCGCGCTGCGCGACCGGCGGATGCTGTCCGCCGACGGCATCTTCATCGTCGTCGCGACCGTCTCGGAACAGAGCGGGCGTCCTGTCGCGCCGACCGAGGTGATCTTCCGCGGCGTTCCGTTCGTCGAGCAGGCGGGCGAACTCGTCTCCGACATCCGCGAGGAGGTCGAGCACTCGCTCGAGCGGGCCGCGACCGGCGGCGTGCGCGAGATCGACATGCTCCAGCAGCAGCTGCACGACGACCTCGCGACGTTCGTCTATGACCGGTTGCGCCGGCGGCCGATGGTGCTGCCGGTCGTCGTGGAGGTCTGATCCTCCGCAACAACAACTGCCTCGCCGGTCGCGTCGCCGTTGGCGCTGACCGGCGCCGGCTGCTGTTCCAGCGGGATCCTGATCACGAAACGCGTGCCGACGGGCGGGCTCGTTTTCGGATGCTCGAGCGTGACGGTCCCTCCGTGGGACTCGGCGACCGCGCGGACGATCGCCAGGCCGAGGCCTGATCCGCGGCCGCCGTCACGGCCGCCGCGCACGAACCGCTCGAAGATCCTCCGTTGGAGCTCGGGTGCGATTCCGGGTCCGTCGTCCTCCACCGTGAGCACCCCGGATCCGTCCTCGGTGCTGGTGCGAGCGCGGACATGGGTGCCGGGCGGGGTGTGCCTGAGCGCGTTCTCGATCAGGTTCAGCACCAGCCGGTGGAGATCGTCGCGCACGCCGGAGACGATCACGGGGTTGGGCTCGACCACGAGGTCGTGGTCCTCGGCCACTGGACCGAGCTCGCCCGCGGCCTCGGTCAGCACCTCGCCCAGGTCCGCCGCGCGGTGGGGCTGGATGCGCTGCGCGTCGGCGCGCGCGAGCAGCAGCAAGTCGCCGACGAGCCGGCGCATCCTCTTGGTTGAGCGCAGCGCCGCGTGCGCGGTTTCGGCCTGCTCGCCGCCGAGCTCCTCGGCCAGTAACTCGAGGTTGGCGAGCACGCTCGTCAGCGGGGTGCGTAGCTCGTGTGAAGCGTCGGCGACGAACTCCCGCTGGCGATCGAGCATCGCCTCGGTGTCGGCGCGTGCGGAGTCGAGCGCTCCGAGCATCCCCTCGAGCGTGCGGGCCAGCTCAGCGACCTCGTCGTCGGCCTTCGGATGCGGGATGTGCCGGCTCGGGTCCCGGGTGCGCTCGATTTCGCGCGCGACGTCGGTCAGCTCCGCGATCGGGCGCATCGCTCGCTGCGCGGTCGCCAGTCCGGCGAGCAGCGCGAGGATCGTCCCGCCGAAGACTCCGAGAATCAGGAAGAACCGCACGCGTGAGAGCGTGTGGTCGATGTCTGAGAGCGGACGTGCGTACAGCAGCACGCCGTCGTAGTGGATCGGGCCGTTGATCTCGAGCCCGCGAACGGCGACTCGGTATCCCTGGTCGGTGAACATCCGCGAGTTGACCTCCGGCGGCGCGGAGAACAGCGACGGGTAGTAGGGCGCCTTCGCGCCCTTCTTGATCACGCTGCTCTGCGTGCACGAAAGCTGGTGGTCGGCGAACACCCTGATTTGGGCATGCTCGGCGCTCGCGAAGTCGTTGAGGTGGACGGGAGCCTTGTCGCAGTCGAGCGAGAGTTTGATGAAGCGCAGCTTGCCGTTCATCGACTGCTGCAGGCTGTCGGCGGCCCCGTTGACATTGTCGTTGAACTGGCCGACCACCTGCCTGTCGGTCAGCACGCCGACGATCGCCGCGAACCCCGCGAGGATCACGAACGTCAGCGCCGCGGATCCGCCGGCGAGCCGCCAGCGGATCGGGACCGACCTATACGCGGAGAACGTAGCCCGCGCCGCGGATCGTATGTAGGAGCCTGGGCTCTCCACCGGCTTCGAGCTTCCTCCGAAGGTTTGAAACGAACACCTCAATCGTGTTCGTCATCGAAAACGGGTCATATCCCCAGACCTCATCGAGCAGGCGCTGGCGTGAGATCACGATGCGCTCGTTGCGCATCAGGTACTCGAGCAGCTCGAATTCGCGCTGGGTCAGGTCGATGCTTCGCTCCCCGCGCCACACCTCATGGGTGTCGGGGTTCAGTTTCAGGTCTGCGACGGTCAGCGTCGCCTGGCCCCGAGGGGGCCGGCGCCGGAGCAGCGCCCGTAGGCGCGCGAGCAGCTCCTGGCGCTCGAACGGCTTGACCAGGTAGTCGTCCGCGCCGGAGTCCAGCCCCTCGACCCGGGATTCGACCGCATCCCGCGCCGTGAGCACGAGGATCGGCACATCATCGCCTTGGCGCAGCGTCTTGGCGACCTCGATCCCGTCGAGCCCCGGCAGCCCGAGGTCGAGGATCACGAGATCCGGAAGGAACGCATGGGACAGATCGAGCGCGGTGATCCCGTCGCCCGCGACCTTGACGTCGTAACCCTCCATCCGCAGCGATCGCTGCAGAACCTGCGCGATCGCATCGTCGTCCTCGACGACCAGCACGCGGGGGGGACGCTCGTAATCACCCATATTGCCGTTGATGGTAGGGGGGTCCTCGGCACTTCGCCGCGATATTTAGTGCCGCTTGATACATCTCATACATATGCGGTAACAACATCCCACGACCCCACCGGCAGGACCCCGGGCCGCGGCGTCGAAGCCACTCCTTCGGACATGCCCGCCGCCAGCAGCCGCCGCAAACCCGCAACCCGAAAGAAGGCGCCGCGCCAGCGCGCCAAGCGTTCGCTGCTCGCAAGACGCCCGGCGCTGGCGCTCCCGCGGGTCGAGCTCGAGCCTCATCACGTCGACATCTTCGGGCTGGCGCTGATCGCGATCGGGATCTTCCTCGCCGGCGTCGCCTACCTGCACTGGGCGGGCGGGACACTCGGCAACGGCGCCGTCAAGGGCACCGAGTTCGTGTTCGGCTCGCTCGGCTATGCCGTGCCGGCGGCGCTCGTGGCTGGTGGCGCGCTCGTGCTGCTGCGAGAGCTTCGCCCGCCGGCGCGCCCGCTGCGCACTGGCCTCTTGTGCCTGACCGCGGCGCTCACGCTGGCGCTCGCGGCCGGCACGTTCGGGCTGGGACCCGGGCAGACTCCGGCTCACGAGTTCTGGCGCGCGAGTGCGTTAGAATCACGCGGCGGCATCATCGGGCAGTCGGAGCTGTGGGTCGTAGCCCACCTGATCTCGACGCTCGGCGCGCACATCCTCGCGGTCTTCCTGTTCATCGCCGGGATGATCCTCGTCAGCGGCGCAACGCTCGCCTCGGTGATCCGCGTGACCGGCGCGGGCCTGGCCGGCACGAGCCGCGCGTTGCGGACCTCCACAGAGGATCTCGTGTCTCGCCGGGCCCCAACCGCCACGCGGCGCCCCGCGACCGCGGCGGCGCGAGCGGCCACGTTTGATCAGCCCGACCCCGAGCCCGAGCCACTGCTGCCCCCGGAGCCCGACACGGCGGAGCTCGTGGTCCGGGCCACGCACGTCGAGGCACCACCGATCGGTGCGCTCGAGGACTCGCAGGATGGGCATGGGGACGGCGCCACGGACGCGGCCGACGAGCACGCGCCCGGGGATGACGCCGTCGTCGAGGCACAGGACCCCGCCGCGGAGCCGCGGGCGCGGATCGACGTCTCAGCAGAGGATCTGACGCCGCAGGGCCGCTACCGGGGCTCGATCACCGATGACCCGAACTTCGAATGGCGGGTCCCGCCCGCACGCTTCCTGACCCGCTCGACCGGGGAGGCCGCAAAGCCCGACACCGCCGGACAGGAGCTGGTCGCCAAGACCCTGGTCGAGACGCTCGGTCATTTCGGGATCGAGGCCAAGGTGATCGGTCGCGTCACCGGGCCGCATATCACCCGTTACGAGCTGCGGCTCGCGCCCGGGACGAAGGTCGCGAAAGTCGCGCAGCTGAAGGACGACCTGGCCTATGCGCTGGCCGCTACCGACATCCGGATCCTCGCGCCGATCCCCGGCAAGCAGGCCGTGGGCGTCGAGGTTCCTAACGCCCGTCGGCGGATCGTGCACCTGGGCGACGTGTTCCAGGATCCGCCCGCAGATTGGTCGCCGCTGACGGTCTGGCTCGGCAAGGACATCGCCGGCCGGGCAATCGGGGCGGACCTCGCGAAGATGCCCCACTTGCTCGTCGCCGGCACGACCGGCGCCGGGAAGTCGGCGTGCGTCAACGCGATGCTGTCCTCGATCCTGCTCCGCGCCACACCGCACGACGTGCGGTTGGTGCTCGTCGACCCCAAGCAGGTCGAGCTCAACCACTACGAAGGCATCCCGCACCTGCTGACGCCCGTGATCACGAGCCCGCGGATGGCGGCGAACGCGCTCCAGAACCTCGTCAAGGAGATGGAGCAGCGCTACGGCACGATGTCGCTGGCGCGGACGCGCTCATTGCCGGAGCTGAACCGCGCGCGCGAGAAGCATGGCGAGCCGCCGCTGCCCTATGTCCTGTGCGTGATCGACGAGCTCGCCGACCTGATGATGGTCGCTCCGGCCGACGTCGAGGATTCGATCATCCGCCTCGCACAGAAGGCGCGCGCCGTCGGCATCCACTTGGTGCTCGCCACACAATCACCGCGCGTCGACGTGATCACCGGAATGATCAAGGCGAACGTCCCATCACGGATCGCGTTCGCCGTCTCCAGCCAAACCGACTCACGGGTGATCCTCGACCACAACGGCGCCGAGGCGCTGCTCGGCCAGGGCGACATGCTGTTCTCACCGGTCGGCTCCAGCAAGCTGCAACGAATCCAGGGGGCGTACATCGACGAGGATCAGATCGCCCAGCTGACCGATTCCTGGCGGCGACAGGGCGAGCCCGAGTTCCACGAGGAGCTGCTCGAGGAGGTACCCGGCGAGGATGCCGCAAGCGGGTCCGATGACCCGGAGTTCCACCCCAACGAGGATCCGCTACTCGAGGAGGCGATCTTCCTGGTGGCACAGATGGGCACGGCCTCGACCTCGATGCTCCAGCGCCGGCTGCGGCTCGGCTACACCCGCGCCGGCAGGTTGATCGACATGCTCGAGCGCCGCGGGATCATCTCCGGCTACGAGGGCTCAAAGCCCCGGCAGGTGCTGATCGCCGAGGCCGACGTCCCACGGATCCTCTCGCACCTGGCGGAGGCCGACAGCGGCGCGGTCGTCGGCAGCCGCGCCGGTGCGGCCAGTGCGAGCTCAGACGAGCCGCCGGAGCTCAGCGAACAACCGTAAGGGCCCAGCCCGTAACTGCGGGCCGCGCACGCCGCGAGCGCCCCGAACCAAATCCGTGCTGGTCCCCTCACGAGCGGCGAATCCGTGCATAGTTGCTTGCAGAGTCCCGTTACACGCGATTTCCGGGACCTTTGATTGCCCTCACCGTCGGTAGCCTTCGTCCGGATGGCTGACATTGGGTCGACGCTGCGTGAGGCGCGGATGCGCGCCCGGATTGACATGAGTGAGGTCGAGGCGCGGACGAAGATCCGCGCCAAATACCTGCGCGCGATCGAGAACGAAGAGTGGGACCTGCTCCCGGGCCCGATCTACGTCAAGAGCTTCCTACGCACCTACGGTGACTTTCTCGGTCTCGACAGCCGCCTGCTCGTGGACGAGTACAAGCGCCGCTACGAGCGTCCTGACCACGACATGCGGCCCGTCGCGACCCTGAGCCGCGAGCGCGAGCGCGCCGCCAAAGGACCGCTGCTGCCGTCGTGGGCGATCATCGGCGGCGTGCTGATTGCGGTCGTGGTCGCGCTGTATTTCCTCGGCACCGCGGGCAACAACAGCAAGACGACGCCGACAACGAGCGTGCCGACAGGGACGACGAGCCACCGCAAGCGTCGCGCGCATCATCCGCCCAGGGCTCCTGCCAAGCCCAAGCCGAAGACCGTCAAGCTGCAGCTGGTGGCGACCGGCACCGTGTACGTGTGCCTCGTCGACGGCAGCGGCAACAAACTGATTCCGGGCCTGATCTACAACCAGGGTCAAACGATCCCCACGAAGACCGCTTCGAAACTGCTGCTGACGCTCGGCAACGCGTCGGTGCAGATGAAAGTCAACGGTGCCAGCGTCAAGGTGACACCGTCGTCCTCGTCGATCGGCTTCATGCTGCAGCCGACCGGCACCGCACGGCTGCCCGTCTCCAAGCAACCGCGGTGCGCATGACGCTGAGAGCGGGCATCCTGATCACCGGCACCGAGGTGCTGACGGGGATCATCTCCGACCGCAACGGGCCGTGGCTGTCCGAGCGGCTGCGAGAGCTCGGCGTCGACGCGGCGATGATCGAGATCGTCGGCGACCGGCCCGAGGACCTGCTCGCGGCGCTCGACTACATGGCGCGTGAGGGAATGTCGCTGATCGTCACCAGCGGCGGTCTCGGGCCGACCGCCGATGACCTCACCGCCGAGATCGTCGGCCGCTTCAGCGGACGCGAGATGGAGCTCGATCCGCGCCTCGAGGAACGGATCGCCGAGATCCTGCGTCCGATGATGCGCCGCTGGCCGGGGCTCGACGCCGATGCGATCCGTGCCTCGAACCGCAAGCAGGCCGTGATCCCGCACGGGGCGACCGTGCTCGACCCGGTCGGGACCGCCCCGGGGCTCGTTGTCCCGCCGACCGAGGGCTCGGGCCCGACGGTCGTCGTCCTTCCAGGACCGCCGCGCGAGCTTCAGCCGATGTGGGAGATGGCACGTCAGACCGAGGCCTTCCAGGCGGCGATCGCGGACGCGCCTACGTACCTGCGCGGCATCGTCCGGCTGTTCGGGATTCCGGAGTCTGAGATCGCGAACACCCTGCGCGCGGCCGCCGATGACGGGCTGGACCTCAACGAGCTCGAGATCACGACCTGCCTACGCCGGGGGGAGATCGAGGTCACGACGATCTACGAGCCCCCCGCCCAGGAGGCCTATGACGCGTTCGTCGAGTTCATCGCCACTCGCCATGCCGACACTCTGTTCTCACGTGACGGCTCGACGATCGACGAGCAGGTCGCGGCGCTGCTGGACGGCCGGACGGTCGCCGTCGCTGAGTCGTGTACGGGCGGCCTGATGTCCGCCCGGTTGACCGACCGACCCGGATCCTCCGCCTACTTCGCGGGGGGGATCGTCGCCTACTCCAACGACGCCAAGGCGCAGATCGCCGGCGTGGACCCGGCGCTGATCGAGCGCTTCGGCGCCGTCTCCACCGAGGTGGCGCAGGCACTGGCGGACGGCGCGGCGACGCGATTCGCGGCGAACGTCGGGATCGGGATCACGGGTATTGCCGGCCCGGACGGCGGAACTGAGGAGAAGCCGGTCGGCACGGTGTGCTTCTCGGTCTGCACGCGCGGCGATGGGGAGCAGGCCGCTGCCCGCATCACTCGCAGCACCCGCCTCCCGGGCAACCGCGCCGATGTCCGTGACCGCTCGACGACGGTCGCGATGCACTTGCTGCGGCGCGTCCTGCGCGGCGAGACAGACAATCTCGTGTTGCCCGGGCAGGTCTCGCAGTCCGCACCGACCTGAGTGGCGCCTTGAGCGTGACGGTGTGAGCGTGACGGCGTGGACGTGACGGTGTGAGCGTGACGGTGTGGACGTGACGCTGTGAGCGAGGAGCGCGAGCGGGCGCGGCTGTTCGTCGCACTGGAGCTGCCGGCGCCCGGTCGCGAGGCGCTGGTTGATTGGCGAGCGCGGGTCCTGCGCGACCGCGCTGAACTACGGCTCCTGGCGCCCGAGGGACTGCACGTCACGCTGTGCTTCCTTGGCTGGCGCTGGGTCGACGAGATCGAGTCGATGAGCGCGGCGTGCGAGGTCGTGAGAGCCTCGCCCGCTGCCGAGCTCGTGATCGGCAAGCCGATCTGGCTGCCGCCGCGACGACCGAACGTGCTGGCGGTCGAGCTCGAGGATCGCGGTGGTGTGCTCGGGCGCGCGCAGAGCGCTCTCTCGCGCGCGCTTGAGTCGGGTGGGTGGTACGTCCCCGAGAAGCGGCGGTTCCTTGCGCACGTCACGGTGGCGCGGGCGCGCAAGGGCGCCCGTGTGCGGCGGGTGCAGCTGCCGGCACCGGGAGCCGACCCGATGCGGGGGTCGACGGTGACGCTCTATCGCTCACACGTCGGCGCCGGGGGGGCGCGGTACGAGCCGTTGCACTCGGTCGAGCTTGATCCGTCGTGAGCTGCTGGCGGTGCCGAGAGGCTGGTCGTGAAAGCGAAAAATATACATATACGGTGGGTTTCACGACCACCCCCGGCTACGCGTACATAACGTGCGAGGCCGGAGACATTCTGACCGCTTGACCGGCGTGAGTGAGCCGCCGCTCCGGCACGTCCGCCCGTCCGTTCACTATTGGCACAGAATTGTTCGCCTCTCGTTGCGAACGCGTCTTGTTCCGTTACAGGCCTCGGCTCTAGCTTGTCGTTCCGTCCGCCACCCGTCCTACCGTGGGGTGTTCAAAGCGCATGAGACAAGGAGCCAGCTGAGATGAGCGAGAACGTGAAAGCCAGCGCAAAGGCTGGCGCGGTTGCGGACGCGAAGTCCGACGCCAAGCGACAGGCCGCCCTTCAGGGCGCCTTGACTCAGATCGAGCGCCAGTTCGGCAAGGGCACCGTGATGCGGATGGGGGATCCGGGCGCGCGCGTAGCGGTAGATGCGATTCCGACCGGCGCGCTTTCGCTGGACGTCGCGCTCGGAATCGGCGGCGTCCCACGCGGGCGGATGATCGAGATCTTCGGCCCGGAGTCCTCGGGTAAGACCACGCTTGTCTACCACATCCTCGCCGAGGCGCAAAAGCTGGGCGGCGTGTGCGCGTTCGTCGACGCCGAGCATGCAATGGACCCCCTGTACGCACAGGTGATCGGGGTCGACATCGACGAGCTGCTTGTCTCACAGCCTGACTACGGCGAGCAGGCACTCGAGGTCGTCGACATGCTGATCCGCTCAGGGGCGGTCGACGTGATCGCCATCGACTCGGTCGCGGCGCTCACACCTCGGGCCGAGTTGGAGGGCCAGATGGGCGATCAGACCGTCGGCGTCCAGGCGCGGATGATGTCCCAGGCGATGCGCAAGCTTGCCGGCAACCTCAACCGCACTCAGACCCTGTGCGTGTTCACCAACCAGATCCGTGAGAAGGTCGGCGTGATGTTCGGTTCGCCGGAGACCCAGCCGGGTGGTCGCGCACTGAAGTTCTATGCATCCCAGCGACTGGACATCCGCCGGATCGAGACGCTCAAGGACGGCACCGAGGCCGTCGGCAACCGGGTGCGAGTGAAGGTCGTCAAGAACAAGGTCGCGGCGCCGTTCAAGCAGGCCGAGTTCGACATCGAGTTCGGCAAGGGCATATCGACCTCCGGGTGCCTGATCGACTACGGGATCGAGCACAACATCATCACCAAGTCCGGTTCGTTCTTCTCTTACGGCGAGGAGCGGCTGGGACAGGGACGCGGCAACGCCAAGGGATTCCTCGACGAGCATCCGGAGACCGCCAAGGAGATCGAACAGAAGATCTACGCCGTGCTCGGGATCGGTCGCGACCTCGTCAAGGTGATCGAGCCACGTGACGAGAGCGCCCTCGGCGATCTCGAGGTCGTCGAACCGGTCGGGAGCCAGGCCGCCTGACCGAGGCCGCCTGACCGAGGCCGCCTGACCAAGCAGTGCTCGACACCGAGAACCGGATCCAGCACGCGCTGGAGCTTGCCTACGCGTACCTGAACACACGGGAGCGAACCGCGGCAGAGGTCCGTCGCCGGCTCGAGCAGCGTGGCGTCGAGGCCGCGGCCGTGGAGGCCGCAATTGCCTCCCTGGTGGATCAGGGAATTCTCGACGACGCCCGCTTCGCACGCCTGTTCGTCGAAGACAAGCGCGGGCTCGAGCAATGGGGCAACGAACGGATCCGGCGCACGCTCCGGGAGCGCGGTATCGATTGCGACCTGATCGAGCAATCGCTGACACCCGATCAGGAAGAGACCGAGCTTGACCGTGCGATGGGCCTGCTGCAGCGGCGGTTCCCGGAGCCACCACGCGACCGGCGCGAGCGCGATCGTGCGCTCGGCGTACTGCTGCGCAAGGGCTATGACAGCGAGCTTGCGCTCGATGCACTCGCCGCTCACGCGCGGGAAGACCGTTAGTTGTTGTAGGTTGCACGCGCCCGTCCACATCACAGCCGCCGTGGGGAAGAGACGTCAATGATCGACCCGCGCAACAGGCCCGTTCGGATTGCGGTCATCGCGACGCTGGCCGCGCTGTCACTCGCGGCAGCGGCAGTCGCCGCCACCGGCGTCAAGTACAGCGGCCAGACCTCGCAGCGGCGCCCGATCTCGTTCACCGTGACCGGCAATACGATCAAGGGCCTCAGGTACCACATCGATGACCGCTGCGCGCGCGGCAAGTCCCTGTTCGTGAACGCATGGGGATTCCCGGCGCTGAAGATCAAGAGCTCGACGTTCGGTGGCACGTTTGTCGGTGCCGCTCCGCAGAAGCCGACCGCGATCGTCAACGGGACCGTCTCGGGCAACACGATCAGCGGCACGGTTTCGGACCAGCGTAAAGACGGCAAGACACACAAGCTGTGCTCCGGCAAGGCCACCTTCACGCTCACCCACGAGCGCCACAGGCGGGGCTCCGGCGAGTAGGCGCCGCGCACGGGATCGCCACGTTGCGCCGTACCGCTGCCGGTACTACGATGCCGGTAGCGAACGAACGGCCCAGAGGGCCGAAAAATACCAGCAAACTTCAGAGTTCTTGGATTCCGGATTTAGCGTGACGGCAACTTCGAACGGGTCGCTTGACCCGCCCAGATCACACACTGCACTCGCCAAGCTAGCCGCCGACTGAACAGCGTCGGCTAGGTCACCCAACCGGCATCCGTTCGTGCGCCTCGCACGGGCCGCTCGGTCGCTCCCCAAAACCTAGTGAGCAGTGAACGGTTTCGGCCCCGCCGGAACCGCCAGGAGAGGAACGACCATGGACAACATCGCCGCCGCAGCATTGATCGCGGTGGGTATCGTGGCCGCCGCGGTTGTGTACGCGCGGCTACACGGTGTCCGGTCTGCGACAACGATGTCGCCTGCTGCCGGCCCGAGACAAATAGACACGGAACTACCGGAACGGGCCGCCTCGCTGGCCCGGCGTGAAGAGGCGCTGGCTCGGCGCGAGACTGAGCTTGAGCAAGAACGCGAGGGGCTGGCGGAGAGCCGGCAGGAGCTGTCGCGCGAGCTCGAGCGGGTCTCAGGCTTATCGGCCGCACGCGCCAAGCAGCTGCTGCTCAAGGACATCGAGGATCAGGCCAGGCACGACGCCGCGCGGAAGATCCGGCAGATCGAGGAGGAGACCAAGCGCGAGGCGGATCGCCGCGTCCGCAATATCCTCTCGGTTTGCATGCAGCGCCTGGCCGCCGGTCATGCCGCGGAGACCACGGTCTCCGTCGTGCAGCTCTCAGCCGACGACATGAAGGGACGGATCATCGGACGGGAGGGGCGCAACATCCGCGCGCTCGAGAACCTCACCGGGGTTGACTTCATTATCGACGACACTCCCGGCGCCGTCGTGCTCTCGGGCTTCGACGGGGTCCGGCGCGAGATCGCCCGCATCACGCTCGAGAAGCTGTTGCAGGACGGCCGGATCCATCCGGCGCGGATCGAGGAGACCTACTATCAGGCTAAATCAGAGCTTGAGGGTCACATCATCGAGCTCGGCGAGCAAGGCGTGTTCGACGCCGGCGTACAGGGCGTCAACCCTGAGCTGATCAAGCTGCTCGGTCGGCTGAAGTTCCGCACCAGCTACGGCCAGAACGTGCTGGCGCATTCGATCGAGGTCTCGCAGCTCGCGGCGATGATGGCCGAGGAGCTCGGCGCAAGCTCAAAGACCGCGCGCCGAGCGGCGCTGTTACACGACATCGGCAAGGCGGTAACGCACGAGATCGAAGGTCCGCACGCCCTCGTCGGCGGCGAGCTCGCCCGCAAATACGGCGAGTCCGAGGCGGTCGCCCATGCGATGGAGGCGCATCACAACGAGGTCGAGCCGCAGACGATCGAGGCCGTGATCGTGCAGGCCGCGGACGCGCTGTCAGGCGCGCGCCCGGGAGCGCGTGGCGAATCCCTCGAGCAGTACGTCAAGCGGCTGCGAGACCTCGAGCAGATCGCCACCCGTCACAAGGGAGTGGACAAGGTCTACGCGATGCAGGCGGGCCGCGAGATCCGCGTGATGGTCGCTCCAGGCGATATCGACGACGACGCTGCGACGATGCTCTCCTACGAGATCGCCCGGGAAATCGAAAAGGAGCTCGAGTACCCCGGCCAGATCAAGGTGACCGTGATCCGGGAGTCACGCGCGGTCGAGTACGCCCGCTGACACGTAGCCGCCCGCCCGTCTAGCCGTCGTGATGCGGAAACGAGCTCTGCGAGGTCCAGGAGTGGAAGTCCGGGATCAGCACGAGGGCCAGGACCAGCCCGGCAACGAGCGCGCCGGCCAACACGATCCAGCGGCCCGCGGAACCCGAGGGGCTGCCGAGTGCGGTCCTGTCACCGGCATCTGCGTCCGCGTTGAGATTAATGCCAAATAGCCCGGCAACCGTCGGAAGATGTCCGAGCACGTGCAGGGCGGTGAGGACGACCCAGACGATGAAGCCGACCTTGTGCAATTCGAGCAGCGGGTTGCGGTGCGCGGGACCGGCGAACATCAGCAGCACGCCGGTGACGAACACGAGCACGGTGCTCAGCACGACGCCCGGTGCGAGCAGCCGCAGCCAGGTTTCCGGCGGGCCCTTCTCGCGATACACGCGGTTGCCGCTGTAGTAGCGCATGAACCGGTACCCGGTGCTCGCCATCTTCAGCGCCACCGGGCCGATCAGCAGCAGCCCGACGAACAGGTGCACGGAGATCAGTTGACGGATCCGCAGGATCGTCAGGCCGATGATCGCAAGCAACACGATCAGGATCACCCCTGTGATCACCGTCAGCCGCGCGTTCCCGTCCGGGCCGCCGCTCGTGAGTGCTCGCAGACCGCGCCGGCGGTCGGCAACCGCACGGCGCGGAATCTCGCGCGGTTGGGAAACCGTGTGGTCGCGGGCCTGCACGTCAACAGTGTTCGCCTGTCAGTTGAAGCGACCTTCAGCGGGCGATGAGAATGCTCTTCACCAACCCGTGGGACCGGGCCGCGTCTTATGATCGGCCCATGGACGAACCCGCACCACAAGCGCGAGAGACAAGCCGACTGTGGCCGCTCTGATCCTCGTGATCGAGGACGAGCCGGGCATTGTCGACTTCCTCGAGCGAGGGCTGCGCGCCAACGGATTCGACGTCGCCTCGGCGCTCGACGGTGTCAGCGGCACGGACCAGGCGCTGGGTGCCGACGTCGATCTGGTCGTGCTCGACATGATGCTGCCCGGTCGCAGCGGACTCGAGGTGCTACAGACGCTGCGCGACGCCAAACCGACGCTGCCGGTGATCGTCCTGACAGCGCGCGGCGAGATCGAGGATCGCGTGACCGGCCTTGATGCCGGCGCCGTCGACTACCTGACAAAGCCGTTCTCGCTGAGCGAGCTGGCCGCCCGCATCCGCGCGCAGCTGCGAGTCGCCTCGCAGGCGCCGCCGACAGCACTGAACGTCGGCGACGTCGAGGTCAACCTGATCACTCGCGAGGTCCGACGCGACGGCGATCTCGTCCGGCTCTCGACGACTGAGTTCGAGCTCCTCGTGTACCTGCTTCGCAATCGCGGCCGCGTGCTCTCCCGTGAGCAGATCCTGCGCGCCGTGTGGGGTTACGAGTATGACCCCGGGACGAACGTGGTGGACGTCTATGTCGGCTATCTGCGCCGTAAGCTGCGCCGGGGCGATGCCAAGGTTCCGATCGTGACTGTCCGGTCGGTCGGCTATCGCTTCGACGCGACGGACTAGATGCGAAGTGCCCTGAGTGCGCGGCTGCCCTCCGGGCTGCGCTGGCGGCTGACGGCGTGGGTGGCGGGGGTGATGGTGATCTCGGCCGCCGTCGTGTTCGCGGTCGTCTACATCAGCACCGGCACGCAGATTCGCAGCCAGATCGACCGGGACATCGCCGGCGATACCACGCAGCTGTCCCAGGCGCTCAGGCCACTCGCGGGCCAGACGGCGACGCAGGTCGCGGCGGCCGCCAGCCGCTACGTGCGTGGCCAGCCTTACACCGCGACCTCGACCCTGCTGTTCGCCGTCGTGCCCGGCGCGCGCACCGTCAGCAATCACCCCGAGGTGTTCGGCACCACGAAACCAGAGAGCGGCGAGACTACCGCCGAGCAAGCCCGCGAGGATCATTCGGGGCGGCAGCTGCTGCGACCGCGTCTTGGCTACTCGATCCAGCGGATCCCCGACGTTGGCCGGATGCGCGTACACGAGCGCACCGTCCGCGTCGGCGACGTGAGCGTCGTTGTCGGAGCCGGCGAGCCGCTGGTGACGGTCGAGCGGGCCCAGCACGGGGTCGCACGCGCATTTGCGCTCGCGGGCGGGGTGACCCTGTTCCTCGCGCTGCTCGCGTCGTATCTCGCCGGCGCGCGAGTGACCGCGCCGCTGAGGCGGATGGCCGGCGTCGCCCAGCGCGTGGATGCCGGCGATCTGGAACCGCGGATGGCGCCGCCGACCGCCAGCGGCGCCGAGGTGCTCGTGCTCGCGGAGGCGTTCAATCACATGCTCGACCGGCTCTCGGAGGCGTTCCGCGGCCAACGAGAATTCGTCGCCGACGCCTCACACGAACTCCGCACCCCGCTGACCGTGATCCGCGGACAGCTCGAGGTGCTGGCCGCCCAGGAGGACCCCTCCGGAGAGGAGGTCCGCCGGGTCGAGCGTCTGGTGCAGGCTGAGATCACCCGCATCAGCCGGCTCGTTGACGATCTGCTGCTGCTCGCCCAAGCTGAACAGACCGATTTCCTGCGTCCGGAGATGATCAACGTGCACTCGTTCGTCGATGAGCTCTGGGACGGGCTCAGCCTGACGGCGGAGCGGCGCTTTGAGCTCGGGCCGATCCCGGATGGAGCACTGCAGGCGGATCCCGACCGCCTCGCGCAGGCGGTGCGCAACCTCGCCCGCAACGCGATCGAACACACCGCGCACGAGACGGGGCTGGTCCGCCTCGAGGTCGAGCGCCTCGCCCCCGACAAGATCCGCTTCGCGGTGATCGACGACGGCCCAGGGATCCCGGCCGTCGAGCGCGACCGGATCTTTGAGCGCTTTCACCGGACCGACCCGGCGCGCACCCGGTCAGCGGGCGGAGCCGGGCTGGGCCTGGCGATCGTGCGCGCGATCGCCGAGGCACACGGGGGACAGGTGCGAGCGCGGGATTCGCGTGACGGGCGCGGGGCAAGCGTCGAGCTGATCCTCCCGGGTTTTCAGCCGCGCTGACGTACTACGCTTGCGCTCTGCGATGAAGCGCTACCACGTCACCACATTCGGCTGCCAGATGAACGAGCACGACTCCGAGCGGATTAGGGGGATGCTCGAATCGCTTGGCTATGGCGAAGCCGAGTCGGCCGATCAGGCCGATCTGATCCTGTTCAACACCTGCTCGATCCGCGAGAAGGCCGACAGCCGCTTCACGGCGCACCTCGGTCACGCCAAACGGCTGAAGGCGCAACGCCCCGACACGATCGTCGGCGTCGGCGGTTGCTGGGCGCAATCGGTCAAGGACGAGGTGTTCGAGCGGTTCCCGTTCGTCGACGTCGCGTTCGGGCCCGGGCAGGTGCATAAGCTCGCCGAGTTCCTGACGAGCGACTCGATCACCGCACAGGGGTTTTTCGAGTTCGAGGGCTTCACCGGACATCTGCCGGCCAAGCGCGCGCGGGAATTCCACGGCTGGGTGCAGATCAGCGTCGGCTGCAACTGTGTTTGTTCATATTGCATAGTGCCTGCTACGCGTGGCCGAGAGGTCAGTCGTCCGTCGGATGAACTCGTGCTTGAGGTCCAGAAACTTGCCTCCGAGGGCGTCCGCGAGGTGACACTGCTCGGGCAGAACGTCAACTCCTACGGACGCGATCTGCCGCGCGAGGCACGGGTGACGTTCGCCGAGTTGCTGCGCGAGCTTGACGCGATCGACGGTATCGACCGGATCCGCTACACGAGCCCGCACCCCAAAGACATGCGCGAGGACGTGATCCGCGCGCACGCCGAGCTGCCCGCGCTGTGCGAGCACATCCACCTGCCGCTGCAATCGGGCTCGAGCGCGGTGCTCAAGCGCATGCGCCGCACCTACACCCGCGAGCGCTACCTCGACCGCGTCGCGCTGATCCGCGAGCACGTCCCCGACTGCGCGCTGAGCACCGACATCATCGTCGGCTTTCCTGGCGAGACCGAGGCCGACTTCGAGCAGACGCTCGAGGTTGCCGAGGAGGTCGGCTATGACGGCGCGTTCACGTTCATCTACTCGCCGCGCCGCGGGACCGAGGCCGCCACGCTCGAGGACCAGATCCCGCACGAGCTCAAGGTGCAGCGGATGCAGCGCCTCGTCGACGTGATCCAGCGCCGCGCCCAGGAGCGCGCCCAGCGCTTCCTCGGCCGCACCCTCGAGGTGCTCGTCGAGGGGCCGTCACGAACCGACCCGAGCCGGCTGCGCGGCCGCTCGCGCCACAACAAGGTCGTCAACTTCACCGGGCTCGGCGCGCCCGGAGACCTCGTGGACGTCGAGATCAGCGGGGCGACGAGCCAAACGTTGTCAGGCGTCGAGCCGATCCTGTCGCGGGCCGCCCGCTGAGGGACCCGAGCAGGCTCGCGCTCGGCAATCGCTCTCGTGCGTCCGTCCGCAGGCTATGCGAACATTTGTTCGATGCGGTGGAGCAACCTGGCAGCGGAGGGAGAGGAACGCACGCGCTTACCCGGATACCGGGATGACGTGGTCGTGCGCCATTTTGAGGCGCCCGGGGCAGTTCGAGACGAGGTTTTACGAGGTGCGGGCGAAATCGATCCTCAACCGGGTGCCGGAGGCCTCGCGGATGCCGTTTCGCTGGACGATCAACCCGTATCGCGGATGCACCCACGCCTGCATTTTTTGTTTTGCTCGTCCGACCCACACATACCTCGATTTCGACGCCGGCCGCGACTTCGAGCGCGAGATCGTGGTCAAAGTCAACGCACCGGAGCTGTTGCGGGCCGAGCTGGCCCGGCCGTCGTGGAAGCGAGAGCATGTAGCGCTGGGCACCAACACCGATCCGTATCAGTGGGTCGAGGGTCGCTACAAGCTGATGCCGGGGATCTGGGAGGCGCTGCGCGACGCGGCCAATCCGTGCTCGGTGCTGACGAAATCGCCCCTGCTGCTGCGCGATCTGACGCTGCTGAAGGAGATCGCTGAGCGGACCGAGTTCAGCGCGGCGGTTTCGGTCCCGACGCTCGATGAGCGCGCGTGGCGAGCGACCGAGCCGCACACACCGAACCCGCGCGCACGGCTCGACGCCGTGGCCGAGCTGACGCGCTCGGGAATCACGACGGGCGTGCTGATCGCGCCGTTGATGCCAGGCATCAACGACTCCCCCGAGCAGGTGGCGCAGATCCTCGAACTCGCCTCGCAAGCGGGTGCGGCGTACGTGACAGGGATCGCGCTGCACCTGCGCGGGGAGCTGAAGGGGCTGTTCTTCGACTGGCTCCAGGAGCGCCGGCCAGATCTGCTGCCGCGCTATCGGCAGCTCTACAGACGTGGCGCGTACGCTCCAGCGGAGGAGCGCCGGCGCCTCGCGCAACTCGTCAGAGGGTCCGATCTGGCGCCTGGCCAGCGGATGCGCGGGGGAGCGCTCGACCCTGCGCCGCAAACCCAAACTCGCACGCTGAAGCCGACGCAAGCGACGTTATTTTGAGTAAGGGCACTAAATCTTGAGCTAATTCCATGAAACCCGCATCGCCTGTTGGTGATAGGAGGTAGACACAGCCGGAATCAGGGAACCGGCAGACCCCATATGAAACGACTTCCGAAATCACATCGCGACCTCCATCTGGAGCGCATGTTCGAGACCCGCAGCGAGGCCTGGGAACGAGCCGGGCTGGACGTCAGCGTCAACCAGAAGGCGCTGCGCCGCGCCAAGCGCGAGATCCTCGTGCTCCTGGCGCTGCTGATCGCCGTGCTGGTGCTCTACGACAACTGGAAGCAATGGTTCGGCGTCAAGAGCAACAAGTGGGACACGCCCGCGCAGATCATGACCGTGCTGGCGCTACTCGCGCTCGGCTGGACGATCGCGCGCGTCGCCGGAAAAATGGCGGGACCGACAATCTTCCGGCGGATGGACCCCGCCACGGCAGGAACGGCCGGGTTTCTGATCCGCCTGGCGACGGTCGGGATCACGCTGCTGATCGCGCTGCGGGTCGCCGGCGTGAACCCAGCAACGCTCGTTGCGGGGAGCGCGTTCACCGCCGTGATCATCGGTCTTGCAGCGCAACAAACGCTCGGCAACCTGATCGCCGGGATGGTGTTGCTCAGCGCGCGGCCGTTCCGAGTCGGCGAGCGGATCCGCCTGCAAGCGGGAGCAGTGGGCGGCTCGGTCGAGGGGATCGTCAGCTCCCTGGGCCTCCTGTACACAACGCTCGCGCGCGGCGAGGACAGGATCATGATCCCCAACAACGTTGTGCTCGGGGCAGCGGTCGTACCGCTGCGAGAGCCGGAGCCGGTGAATGTCAAGGTGCGGCTCGGCTCGGGCGTACGGCCAAGCCAGGTGCAGGCAATTCTCGACGAACAGATCAGCACGCCGACCCGGGCCTCGGCGACAGTGCTGCTCGAGGAGATCGACGGCGATGACGTAGTCGTCCGGGTCCAGGCGACGCCCGATCGAGCCAAGGACGGCGCGCAGCTCGCGGACGAGATCATCGCCGCGCTCTCGTCGGTGACCGGAGAGCACCCGGTCGTGCGCGACGAGTCCTCGACGGTCCACTGACAGCTAACCGGCACCTTTCGCACCACTACATTCGCTCGGAGACAGAGAGCCCGTAGTTTCTCCCGACTACGTGCGTCGCTTTCCCCGGTTGCCGAACCCTAATAAAAGGTTCAATGTCGCTCTAGAACAAACGTCCAAAGGAGCGTCGCGTGTTCAAGTTCGCCCGCGCGACCGACGGCGCCACTGTCGCGGACCGGATGCCCGCGAGCAGGCTCGTCGGAAACCGTCAAGCGCCCATCCGACGCGCTGCAACGAGCCGCTCATCATGGTCGTCCTGCTGATCGTCGTGCTACTCGCGTTCGTGCTCGTTCGCGCTGGTCTGTGCCGGGCTCCGCTGATGACGCTCCTCTGCATCGGGCTGCTCGGGTTCACTGTGCACAGCGGCGCGCTGGCGCTGCCCGCAGCGGTCACGACGCCGGTGGCGCACCTCGCCGGCGACGTTCGCGCGTGGCAGCATCGCCAGTCTGACGCCCTGAGCTGCGCAGCCGCGGAGGCGGGCGCGCTGCGAAACGAGGACCAGGCCTCTCTGGAGCGCGCAGGACGGCTGTGCGGCAGCCCCGGCGCGCCGAGCGGCCGCTGAGGCCCAAGCAAGCTGCTAGCCGCGCTTGTCGGTCTGCGCAGCGGCGAGATTCGAGGCGACCTTCTCGCCCCCGATCCGGCGGCTGAGGGTCGCTGCGAGCTGCGGCGCGACGCCGGCGAAGCTCGCCGCGACCCGCAGCCCCACCGGCGCGACCTCGACCTCGGCGCGGTTGCGCTCGATTGCACGGATCACCGACGCGGCGACGTCTTCGGGCGAGCGCGTTCCGACTCCGCGGCGGCAGCTCCACCTGGGCGTCCGCGAACATCCCGGCGTCGCGGATGAAACCTGGCAGCACGACCGAGACGCCGACGCCCAACGGCCGCAGGTCCTCCCGGAGCCCCAGCGCGAAGCCGCGCAGACCGAACTTTGTTGCCGAGTAGATCGATGAGGCGGGGGAGGCGGCCTTGCCCGCGAGCGAGGAGATGAACACCATGTGACCGCGGCGACGCTCGATCATGCTCGGCGCCAGCGCGCGGGCGAGCGCCACCGGAGCGCGAAGGTTCACTTCGAGCATCCGGTCGATCTGCTCCTCGGTCAGCTCGGTGAGCAGCCCGCTGGCCGGCAGCGCTGCGTTTGCGACGAACACGTCGACGTCGGCCGCCTCCTCGGCCAGCCGTGCCACCTGGTCACGGTTGCCCAGGTCGCAGCCGACCGCGCGGCCGCCGACCTCCGAGGCCAGCGGCTCGAGCACATCGGCGCGCCGGCCGCTTGCGATCACGTCGGCGCCGCGGGCGGCGAAGGCGCGCACGATCGCCTGCCCGATCCCGCCGGTCGCGCCGGTCACCAGGACCTTTCCCTCGACGAGGCTCATCGCGGCGGCAGTGTACCCATCGCCCCGCTACTGCGGAAACACAGCGAGCGTCGCGGTGAACCCGTGCAGGAAGCTTCGCCCGCCGACAGGTCCGATCTCGCCGGCCGCGAAGAAACCGGCCGCCGGAGCCCCCTGCAGCTCCCGGTCCACGACGGCGGCGTCGTGGTCGGGGGTTCCGAACATCGCCCGGCCGCGCCCGTTGCAGGAGAACAGCAGCGCTCCGGCAGGGGCTCTGCCGTTCATCGCCTCGGTTCTGCAGGCGCAGCGCTCGGCGAAGGTCCGCATCGGCCGATCTGGCATCCCGCGCCTGTAACCGCACCACCTGTCCCTCGTGCACGGTCGCGCCGACCACCATGCTGCCGGTATCCGGATCCGCTCCGAGCACGCCGCGCACGAGGAAGTCGCCCTGCTCGTACTCGGGTTTGCCGCTGTCGATCACGATCCCGATCAGCAGCCCGGCGGCGACGATCGCCCGCTCTCTCGGGCCGAGCTCGGCGATGATCCGCTCGACCGTCTCGAGCGCCGGGCGCCCGGCTAGTTCGTGGATCACATTGCGCTCGGCCGATGTGATCGTCATCTCGCGGCCGAATGGGGCCGCGCCCTGGGACACGCACGGGAGCATCTCGACCCCGCGCAGGCCGACGCCGACCGCTCCCTGTTGACGAACGTCGCGGTCGCAGAACAGTGCGCCCGCGCCGTCCTGTGAACCCGCGCTGAGGAGGCCACCGAGCACCGGCACCGTGGGACACTGCTCGGCCAGCTCGCTGAGGGCGAGATCGGCGGGGAACGAATACGGATCGGACAGCAGGATCGCACCGCTGCACCCGTCGAGCTGAGGAAGACCGTCGAGCCAGGCGTCGGGTCCGTCGCTCTGGACGGTCGCATGGAACACGCTTGCATCGCCCGTGCCGCCAAAATCCGCCGCCCAGACCGCCACCGCGGTCCCCGACTCGAGCTCTCTGCTCTCCCCGAGCACGCCCCCGGCGCCGCACCCGACCAGCGCGCGTGGCGCGAGCGCGCTGTGCACGCCCTCGAGCAGAGCCTCAGGCGCGACCAGGTGGCTGCCACTCGCGAACACCACCGCGAGGTCTGGTTCCGCGCTGCCCAGCGTGCGCGCGGCCGCACCCGCAGCGTCCCGGCCTGCCTCGAGCGGGTCATGCAGGGTCGATAGGCCTGCGCCAGCTTTGACGCTCACTTCAGAACCTCTGGCTCGATCGCTTCACGATACTGCGCGACATGCCACGCCCGGAGATCATCGCGCTGTTCGGCCCGACCGGGGTGGGAAAGACCGCCGTGGCGATCGCGGTCGCGCAGCGTTTGCGCGGGCTCGGCGAACGGCCGGTCGCGGTGTCCGCCGACGCACTTCAGGTCTACTCGGGACTCGAGCTCCTGACCGGGGCGGCCGGGCCTGCCGAACGGGCCCAGCTCGAGCATCGGTTGATCTCGTTCCTGCCCGCCGATGCGCAATTCAGCGCCGGGCAGTATGCGGAGCTCGCACACGCCGAGATCGATTCCCTCGTCGAGAACGGCCAGCTGCCGATCATCGTCGGCGGCACCGGTCTGTATCTGCGGGCAGCGCTCACCGAGCTGAGCCTGCGACCCCCTCCACCTGAGGGCGTCCGGGAGCGCTGGATGGCCGAGCTCGAACAGCGCGGGCCGGAGGCGCTCCACGCGGTGATCGCGCAGCGCGCCCCGTGGGCGGCGGCAGAAATCCAGCCGGCCGACCGGCAGCGAATTGTGCGCGCGCTCGAGTTGCTCGACGCCGGCGAGCTGGAACCACCGGACGGCGAATCAGAGCTGTGGACGGACTCGGTGCGCCGGCCGACGTTGCTCGTCGGCGTCGTGATGGCGCGCGAGCAGCTCTATGCGCAAATCAATGCCCGGGTCGATCAGATGGTCGCGGCCGGCGCACAAGCCGAAGTCGTGCGCGCAAACGCCGGCGGTGCATCCGTGACCGCGCGCAAGGCGCTCGGTTTCGAAGAGCTGCTCGCCGGCGATGTCGATGCGATGAAGCGGCGCACGCGCAACTACGCCCGCCGCCAGCTCACGTGGATGCGCAAGCTGGCGTCGGTCAATGTGGTCGACGCAACCAGTCGCTCGCCCGACGCGGTCGCGGACGACGTGCTGGCGCTGTGGCTGGCGCGCTAACGGCAACACAACCTCATGGCAAAGGAACCGGCGTGAGCGGATACATCAGGATCGCCGCGACGAGCACCGCCAGCGCCCACACCGCGATCAGCGCCCGATAGCGCCGAGTTCCGAACAGCAGGTTGGCGACGGTGATGTAAATCCCCGGCATCACCACCACCATGTAGTAGAGGTAGCTCGTTCGGCCGTACAGGATCGTCAACACGCCAAACGGCAGGAACGTACCGAGGAACCAGGCCACGCCGATCACGGGTAGCTCGGTGCCCGGCGCCGCAGCTTGCCCATCTGCCTGCCGTCGCACGATCAGCCACCCTGCAAGCACCAATGACGGCAGTGCCAGCAACATGATCGGCGGGCTCATCATGCCGAGAAAGTGAACGGCGGGGTGCACTCCGACCAGCCCCGGGCTCGGTTTGCTTGGGTTGACGTTCAGGTACACGATCGGCTTGTAGTCCACGATCCACGTCCACGGATAGGACGCGATCCCGGTGGGTCCGTGCGGACTTGTCTGATTGGCGCCGTAGCTGAGCATGTGGGCGAGATGACCGAACGGGCCGCCGCTCACCAGCTTCGCCTTGGCTGAGTCATACGGCGGCGCGATCCGATCGAGGATCGCCAGCAGCCCGACGAACACCGCAGCCGCGATCGCGGCGCAGGACGCCAGCCGGGCGCTCGGCCGCCACAACCGCTCCGGCGATCGAGCGCGCCTGGTGACGAGCCGCCGCCCGAGTTCATAGAGCAGCAGCACGACGAGCACATACGGCGCGACCAGCTTGATGCAGGCTCCAACGCCGATCAGGACACCCGCAGCGAGCGGGTGACCGCGGAGGTAGAGCGCCGCCGCCCAGATCATCGTCGCGAGCACCGGAACGTCGAGCGTCCCGATTCGCCCATGGACGAGCAGCAGGTTGTCGGCCGCCATCAGCGCCGCCGCTCCGAGCGCGACCCAAGGCCCGCCCCCGGCTGCGCGCACGAGCACGAACATCCCCAGGATCGCGAGCGATCCAAGCACGATGCTTGTCAGCCTCCAAGCCAGCGGCCGATCCCCAAACAGCTCGATCGAGCCCGCCATCAAGAGCTTCGCAAGCTGCGGATGCTCAGCGTTGGGATCATCGCCAAATGGCGCCGTCGCGTAGTTCTCATTGGCCGCCGGAGCGATTCCGGCGATCACGCGTGCGGCGTTGACGTAGTAGGACTCATCGAACACGAGCACGTGGTCGCTGCCCGAGCGGCACGGCGCCTGGCAGGGCTCGCCGAGCCACGCAATCCGCGCACCGAGAGACAGTACGGAGAGCACCCCCAGGAGCACCACCGGCAGCGAAATCGATTTCAGGCGCCGAGTCATCGCCGGGCGACGGTACATAGACTGCGCCCGCGTGGACTTCGAGAAGTGGCACGCACTCGGCAACGACTACCTGATCGTCGAGGATCGAGCACTCGAGTTCGCGCTGACGCCAGCGCGGATTCGTGCAATCTGCGCCGGGCACACCGGCGTGTTTTCTGACGGCATTCTGCTGCTGTCGGCCGCTGACGAGACCGGGTTCGCGGCGCGACTGCGGATCTTCAACCCCGACGGCTCGGAGGCCGAGCTGTCGGGCAACGGCGCCCGTGAAGCGATCCTGTACCTGCGCCGGCGCGGCTGGACCGACGCCGACACGTTCTCGATCCAGACCGCCGCAGGGGAGATCCGCGCCACGATCACCTCGCCGCGGACATGCACCGTCGACATGGGCCGCGCGCGGCTTCAGAGCGCCGATTTTCCGACCGGCCCGCCAGACGGGCGAGGCGAGCTCGCAAGCGGCTCCCAGACGTGGGCCTTTCAGCACGTCCAGGTCGGAAACCCGCAGTGCGCGATCGCCGTGCCCGGCGAGCCGGAGCTCGACGCGCTCGAGCTGCCCGCAATCGGGCCCGGGATTGAGCATCACGAGCTGTTTCCGAATCGCACGAACGTCTCGTGGTTCGCCGTCGTAGCCCCCGGGCGGATCCGCGCGCGGATCTTCGAGCGCGGCGTCGGGGAGACGTCCGCCAGCGGCACCGGCGCGACCGGGGCTGCGGTCGCCTACGTCGCCCGGGGCGGCAACTCTCCGGTCACGGTCCTGCTTGACGGCGGGCAGCTCGAGGTCGAGGTCGGAGAGGATCTGCACATCAACCTGACCGGATGGGCGGTTCCGGTGTTCCGGGGCGCGCTGTCCGATGAGTTCGTAAAGGAGCTGCATGCGATCGAGTAGGCGTCTGGAGACGATCCCCCCGTATCTGTTCGCGGAGCTTGAACGCAAGGTCGCGGCCAAGAGGGCCGCGGGCGTCGACGTGATCAGTCTCGGGATCGGCGATCCGGACATGCCCACCTATGCTCCGATCGTCGCCGCAGCGCAACAGGCGGTTGCCGATCCGAGCACACACACGTATCCCTCCAACCGCGGCCGGGCGGAATTCCGCGAGGCCGTGGCCGCGTTCTATCAGCGTCGCTTCGGCGTCACGCTGGATCCGGAGACCGAGGTGATGGCGGCAATCGGCGCCAAGGAGTGCATCTTCAACCTCAACCTCGCGTTCCTGGACCCAGGTGACGTGGCGCTGGCGGCCGATCCCGGCTATCCGGTGTACACCGGGGGGCCGTTGCTGACCGGCGGCGAGCCGTTTCTGATGCCGCTGCGGGCCGAACGCGGGTTCGCACCGGATCTCGAGGCGATCCCGCCGGCCGTGCTCGAGCGAGCGCGCCTGCTGTTCTTCAACTATCCCAACAACCCGACTGGCGCAATCGCTCCGGACGGACTGTTCGAGCAGGTGGTCGAGCTGGCGGCCCGGCACGAGATCCTCGCCGTGCACGACAGCGCGTACAGCGAGACCACCTACGACGGCTACGTGGCGCCGTCATTCCTGGCCACGCCCGGCGCCAAGGAAGTCGGGGTCGAGGTGTTCTCGCTGTCGAAGGGCTACAACATGACGGGCTGGCGATGCGCGGCGATCGTCGGCAACGCCGAGGCGATCGCGCACTACTGGCGGTTGAAATCGAACGTCGACTCGGGCCTGTTCGAGGCGGTGCAGCTTGCCGGCGCGGCCGCACTCAGCCCCGAGATCGACGAGCACGTTCGTGCGATGAACGCCGTCTACAAGCGCCGACGCGATCTCGTCTGCGAGGCGCTCGCGCAAGCCGGCGTCGACGTCACGCCCCCCAAGGGCACGATCTACATCTGGGCGCCGGTGCCGGAGGGATTCGACTCGGCCGCGGCGTACTGCGAGCACGTGCTCGAGCACGCAGGCGTCGTGATCTCGCCCGGCGGCGCCTACGGTGCCAGCGGCGAGGGGTTTTTCCGCATCTCACTGACGACTCCGGACGAGCGGTTGCTGGAGGCGGTGCAGCGGATCCGCGGGCTGTAGCAATTGTCTGCCGTTCGTGGGAGGGTTAGCCGACCTGACTGAGACGTGAGGAGATGCTCTGAGATGAAGACTCGTTTTCCTCGGCGGATGTCCGGCGTGATGGCTGTCGGTGCGCTCACATGTGCGATTGGCCTCAGCGCATGCGGAGGCTTTGACTCGGCGGCGTCCGGCGAGCACCTGATCAAGGACTACGTCAAGAAGTTCGGTCAGGGCAAGGTCACCGTCAAATCGGCCAACTGCCCCGGTGGGGTCAAGCAAACGGTCGGAGGGACCTATGCGTGCAAAGTCGTGCTCCACGACAAGGCCGCGAACGCCGATCACAGCGGCACTGTCACGATCCACATGGCCAGCGGCAACAAGGTCGAGATCACCGGCAGCCAGGACCTCCATTTCCAGTAGCGGCCGGATGTCAGCGCGCCGGCGGCGATGCCGGCGCCATCTGAGGCCGCCAGCCCCGCGGCTACCATGAACCTGTGCAGCGAACCCCCCACGGACGCGAGCAGACGACGAGCGACGGGCAGCGACCGCAGGGCCGCGCGCGTCAGCGCGCGTTCCTGATCGCGGCGCCTCCGGATGCGGATGAGCATGAGCTGGCCGAGCTTCGGGAGCTACTGCGAACGGCGGGGGTCGCCGACGTCGGCGAACTCGTCCAGCGCCGTGAGCAGCCTCATCCCAACACGTACTTGGGATCCGGGAAGCTCGAGGAGCTGGAGGCGGAGATCGCGCAGTCGGACGCGAACCTCGTCGCCTGCGACGACGAGCTCTCGCCGCGCCAGGAGCGCAACCTCGAGAAGGTGCTCGGGATACCGGTGATCGACCGCACTGCGATCATCCTCGACATCTTTGCCGCGCACGCGCACAGCGCCGAGGGCAAGCTCCAGGTCGAGCTCGCACAGCTCGAGTACAACCTCGCGCGCATGCGCGGCCTGTGGTCGCACCTCGAGCGGCTCGGCGCCGGCCGGATGGACGGCGGGATCGGGACTCGCGGACCCGGCGAAACTCAGATCGAGACCGACCGGCGCCTCGCGCGCGACCGGATCTCCGCGCTCAAGCGCAAGCTTGCCCACGTGCGCTTGAGCCGGTCGGTGATGCGCGCCGAGCGCCAGCGCGCACATCTGCCGTCGGTGTCGCTCGCGGGTTACACAAATGCCGGCAAATCGACGCTGCTCAATGCGCTTACCGGCGCCACCGCCGGCGTTGGCGATCGGCTGTTTCAGACGCTTGATCCGACGACGCGCGTACTCCGGGCTGGAGGGCGTGACTATCTGCTGACCGACACGGTCGGCTTCATCCGCAAGCTTCCCCATCAGCTGGTCGAGGCGTTCGGGGCGACGCTGGAGGAGACTCGGCTCGCCAATCTGATCCTGCACGTCGTCGACGCCTCCGTTGCGGAGGAGGAGCTGCTCGCGATGACGAGCGCCGTCGAGGACGTGCTGCTCGAGATCGGTGCCGAGGAGGCGCCGCGGATCCTGGTGCTCGGCAAGGCTGATCTGATCGACGAGGACCGGCGAGCCGAGCTCGCCAACCGTCATCGAGACGGCGTCCTTGTGTCCGCTCTGACCGGCGAGGGGCTGGCCGAACTGGTCGAACGGATCGAGGTTGAGTTTGCCCGGACGCTGATCGAGATCGAGCTGCTGATCCCGTTTGACGAGGGCGCTCGGCTGGCTGAGCTACACGAGCTCGCGGGCGATCTCGAGCGCGAGGACACACCGGATGGAGTCCGGGTGATCGTCCGGCTGCCGGCGACCATCGCGGCGCGATACCAGCCGTTCGCGCTCGATGGACACGGCGTATGAATGAGCTGCGGGTCCGGCGCCTGGACCCACGAGCGAAGCTGCCTACACGCGCGTATCCCGGCGATGCCGGACTGGACCTGTACGCGCTCGACGGTGCCGCCCTGGGGCCAGGTGAGCGGATCTCGCTGCGGACGGGGATCGCGATCGAGATTCCCGATGGCCAGGCCGGCCTGGTCCTGCCGCGGTCAGGCCTCGCCGCCCGCCACGGGATCTCGCTCGTCAACGCACCCGGATTGATCGACTCCGGCTACCGCGGGGAGATCCAGGTGCTGCTGCTCAACACCGACCGTCACAGCGCGGTCGAGCTCGCCGCGGGGGACCGGATCGCGCAGCTCGTGCTCGCGCAGGTCCACACGCCCGACGTGCTCGAGGTCGACGGCCTTGCGCTCTCAGAGCGCGGGGCCGGCGGATTCGGCTCAAGCGGCAGCTGATCATCACAGGCTCACGCGGTCTGCGCGGGGATCCCGTGCGCCAGCAGGAATTGCTTGGCGACGAGTGCCGGGTCCTGATTCGAGAGGTCAACGGCGGCGTTCAGCCGCCGCATCACTGACGTGCTCAGCAGTCGGCTGACGCGCTCGATCGTCGCGGTGAACACGGGCCCCTCCGCGGTCATCACCTTGGCGGAGACGACGGGCACGACGTTGCCCCAACCGAAGGTGTGCAAAGGGTCACGCAGCAGCGCGTAGTCCCCGCGGGTCAGCTGGCCGTCGGTCGTGTTGACATCGGCCGCCTGGACGGCGCCCTGATCCAGCGCCTGGTACTGGGCACCGACGTCGAGCGGTTTGAACGCGGCCGGCACGAACCCGTACGCCTGCTCGATCGCCGGCAGGCCGTCAGGGCTCTGCTGGAACTGGACCGGGCCCCCGAGCGTCATCGTGGGAGCCACCCGGCGCAGATCCGACAGCGAGCGCAGACCGTGCTCGTCGGCGTAGGCGCGGGTCACCCCGATCGCGTCGGTGTTGCTGAACGGGGTGGGCGTGAGCAGCTCGAGGCCGTGATCGACGGCGTAGCGTTGGCCGACCCGGTAGGCACCCGCCCGGCTGTGGAAGCTCCGCTGCACGCCGGCGATCGCCTGGTCCCAGATCCGCAGGTACTCCGGGTACATGCCCAGCCGGCCGCTCTCGAGCGCCTGCGTCGTGACTTCGGTCGGGCCGATGTTGCGGTTGAGCACGATGTTGAAGCCCTGGGCCTTGAGCGCTTCGCCATACAGCTCGCCGAGGATGAACTGCTCGGTGAAGTTCTTGTCGCCGATCGTGACCGTTGGTTTGCCCGCTCCGGGCAGCGGCGTCGTCGTGCCCGTGCTGGTGGTCGCATTTGTGGACGTCGTCGACGGAGTCGTACTGCTCGACGGCGTCGGGGAGTCGGGCTTTGAGGACCCGCATGCGGACAGCAACGCCACCGCTGTGAGCGTGATCGCGGTTGTTGCTGTTCGGCGTGGGGAGTGCATGGCAGAGACCGACGGCGAGCATCGTAGGAGCTGACGCTGATGCACTACAGCCCGGCTGCTCGTCGGGCATCCGCGTGAGCGGCGTCCTCGAGCTGGTCGTCGAGTGCACCCAGCGGCTCCTCGAGCTGCAGCGCCGTCCGGATCAGCCAGTCTGCGAACCAGGCGTTCTTCGGCAGCAACGGCCCGTGGAGATACGTGCCGATGACGTTGCCCCGGCGCACGCCCTCCAGTCCGTCGCTTCCGTTGTTCCCGTGGCCGCGCAGCACGCGCCCGAGCGGCTGTGTCTGTGCCCCCAGGTGCGTGCGGCCACCGTGGTTCTCAAAGCCGGCGAGCACGCGCCTGTCTCCAGGATCGAGCTCGACCTCGATCGCGACGTTGCCGATCAGGCGGGGGCCGTCCGCTCGCACCGTCTGGAGGTCGACCAAGCCCACGCCCGGCAGCGACTCCTCCCCGAGCTGGTATGAGTGCCCGAGCAACTGGTAACCGCCGCAGACCGCGAGGATCACTCCGCTTCGCGCCGCCACGGCGTGCAGCGCGTCGCGTTTCACCTCAGCAAGATCGAGCGCGCACAGCTTCTGGTCACGATCCTGACCGCCGCCGATGTAGTAGAGATCTGCACCGGCGGGATCGAGCTCGTCGCCGAGATCGCTCGCATAAACGGAGAACTCGATCCCGCGCCAGCGGCAGCGGCGCTCGAGCAGCAGCAGGTTGCCGCGATCGGCGTAGATGTTCATCAGCTCGGGGTACAGCGCGCAGACCCGCAGCTCAGGCACTCAGCATCACTACCGAGCTGCCGACATAATCCGCGGTCGCCGGGATCTCTGCCTGCCCGGCGGGCACCAATCCAACCCGCCGCGCCTCCTCCTCGAGCTCCACCGGCGTCAGTCGATCGAGCTCGATCGCATTGTGCTCACTGAAGCGCACTCCTCGAGCCGTGACGGTGTCACGGCGGCGCTCGAGCACGAAGTGCTCGGCGCTTGCCCGGACCGCGGTCGGCTGACTGGAGTAGACGACGCCATCGCGCTCACAGATATCGGGAAGCGGCGCGGGCACGCCGTCCTGGACCTCGTACAGATCGAGGGTCTCGGCGATCGCGATCGCGAGAAGCCCATCGCGCTGCAAATGGCGGCGCGCGCACCGCAGGAACGCGAGGCGCCCGTCGCATCCGCCGAGCAGCTGGACGGTCTGCATCGGCATCAAGCAGAGCGGGAACCGCCGCCCGAGCTGAAAGTCCCTGGCGTCCGCGCGGACGGTATCCATCGGCAGCTGTCGTGCGCGGTGGGCGAGCTCGTCCAGCAGTTCCTGATCGGAGTCCAGGGCGGTGACGCGATGGCCGCGCTTGGCGAGGTCCAGCGAGACTCTCCCGGTTCCGGCGCCGATGTCGAGCACTGGGCCGCCGCGCTCCGCCGCGAGTGAGCGCCACAGCGCGAGGTCCTCGGCGTATGCGCCGCACTCGAGGTCATGCCAGATCACCGCTGTCACGGCGCCTGCGGCTCTCGTTGCCAGAACTGCGCGACATGTCCCCGGCCGGCGAGCTCGTCGCGGAGCTCCAGTAGCGCCGTGTAGGTGGGCAACGCAAACAGTCGGCGCGTCCGCGCCGCGGCGAGGGCCGTGTCGAGCGCCTCCGGCAGGCTTCCGACGACGCCCAGACGCTCGCTCGGCACGCCGGCGTACTTGAAGCGAAGCGCAAGCTCCGCCGCCCGCGTGCCCGCGCATGTCACGTGCCGTACCCTCGAGGCGATCACCTCGAAGTCCGCGTCCCACACCCACGAGACGTCGCGGCCGTCGGCGGTGCGGTCGTTGAGGATCGCGAGCAGATCCAGCTCGCCGTCCTCGAGCGCAAGCGTGCGCAGGATCTCGTTGGCGCCGGCCGGATTCTTGATCAGCAGGATCGAAAGCTCGTGCTCGCCGACCATGACCGACTCCGCGCGTCCGAATGCGGCGGTCACGGCCTCGAGGCCGGCACGGACCTGCTCGAGCGAGACACCCAGTCTGAGACACAGCGCGGCCGCGCCGAGCGCGTTGTAGACGTTGTACAGACCAGGGAGCGGCAACTTGACCGTGGCGCTGCCGGCAGGGGTGCGCAGCTCGAACCGCGCCGCCCTTGTCCCGTCCAGCTCGATCTTCTCCGCGGCGATCGTCGGTACGGGACGTTCTTGTCCGCAGGATGGGCAGCGGTAGCGACCGAGGTGCCCCAGATACACGGCGTCATACACGTATGCGGCTCCGCACCTTCGGCAGTGCTTTGAATCAGACGCGTGCTGCATCTCCGGCAGCGCGACTGATTGATCTTCGACGCCGAAATAGGTGACACCGGCTTGCTCGCGGCCGAGGTCGGCGATCAGCGGGTCATCGGCATTGAGCACTAGTTGCGCTGCGGCCGGCATCGCCGCGACGACCGCCGCCCAGCGATCGGCGATCGTCTCGAGCTCGCCGTAGCGGTCGAGCTGATCGCGGAACAGGTTGCCAAGCAAGATCGCACGAGGATTGAGCTCGGCCGTGACCCGGTCAAGCCAGAACTCATCAACCTCGAACAGCCCCAGTTCGCCGTCGATCCGCTTGCCAGAACGGGTTGCTGCAAGCAGCGCCGAGGCGATCCCACCGGCCATGTTTGCGCCGGCACGGTTGTGGACCAGCGCGGTGCCCGATCGCTCGAGCACCGAGGCGATCATCGCCGCAGTCGTCGTCTTGCCGTTCGTCGCAGACACGAGCACCGATCCGCGCTCGAGCCGGCCAGACAGCTCGGCGATCGCGTGCGGCTCAAGACGCATCAGCACCTTGCCGGGCAGACTGGTCCCGCCGCCTGCACCGGCGCGCCGCGCAAGCTCGCCGACCGCCCGTGCGGCCGCGATCTTGGCTCCGAGCGCCGTCATTGCGTGGCCATCGGCCCCTTGGGAACCATCACTCGCACCGCCCCTGCCAGCACGCGAACGGTCACCGGCAGCTCGGCGATCGGGTCGCCGTCGGCGTACATCGTGAACGGGCGGTCGCAGCTGATCTCCACCTCGCGCCCGCGCAGAACCTCGACGTTGTGCTGGTGCACATGCTCACCCTTGAACACCGTCGGCAGCAGCCGCAGAAACGTGCGCTTGGGAACGTGGCCGACGATGACCACGTCGAGCAGACCGTCCTGCAGAGAAGCGTCCGGTGCCATGAACATCCCGCCGCCGTACGCTTTTGAGTTCGCCGCGGCGACCGTGTAGCCGGTCCGCGCGCGGACCTCGCCGCCGTCGATCCGCACCTCAAAGCGCGCCGGCTTCCAGCCGGCCAGCGCGCGCAGTGCTCCGTATGCGTAGACGAGGTTGCCGCGTACGAGCTTGGACTCGTTCGCCACGCGGTTGGCGTCCGAGTCAAAACCGCAGCTGGCGATCCCGATGAACGTGCTCGACCCGATCTGCCCGAGGTCGAGCTTGCGGGGCTCGCCGTTGGCCAGCACCTGACAGGCGGCCCGCGCCTGCAGCGGGATCCCGAGCACCCGCGCGAAGTCGTTGCCGCGACCGCCGGGCAGCACCCCGAGCACGCCGTCTGAGTGCTTCAGCGCATCGGCGACGGCGCCGATCAGCCCGTCGCCTCCGAGGGCCACGGCGATCTCGCCCTGACCCGCGGCATTCACGGCGAGCTCGCGGGCATGCTCGAGGCTGCGGGTGCGCTCGATGTGGTATTCGAGCCCGAGCTCTGACAGGCCCGCCTGCACCTCTGGAAGCACCTTCCCGGCGCGGCCGTGTCCAGCAGAGGGATTCACGATCAGCGAGAGCATCAGCCACCCACAAGCAGTGCGCGCAAATCATCGGCGATCGCAACCGGCTTCGGGTCGACCGCGGCCTCGGCGTCCGCGCGGGTGGTCACGCCGGTGAGCACGATCGCGGCGTCGAGCCCGGCGGCGGCGGCGCCCGCGAGATCGGAGTCGAGCTGGTCGCCGACGACGAGCGTCGAGCCCGGGCCGAGACGATCCAGTGCCGTGCGGAAAATCTGCGCATCGGGCTTGCCGACGATCTTCGCTGCGCGGTCGGTGGCGTACTCGAGCGCGGCCACAAGGGCGCCGGTGCCGGGTGCGGGACCGTCCTCGGTTGGGATCATGCGATCGCGGCCGGCGGCGAGCATCTCGGCTCCGCCGAGGACGGCCTGGATCGCGACCCGCAGATCCGTAAAGCGGATCTCATCGTGCTCCGCCAGGACAACGACATCGGCGTGCGGCGCCAGCTCCGTGCCGTTCAGAACCCGGTAGCCCGGCATCGGCTACATGCCGGAAATACGGCCGGCGCGCCGATCACGTAAGCGCCGGTGCCGCGCGCGCGTTCGGCGAGCACATACTGAATCGCGGATCCGACCGTCACCACCTCTTCAAGCGACGCCTGCACCCCGAGCGACCACAGCTTCCGCACATAGTCCTCGGGCGAGCGGCGGGCGTCATTGGTCAGGAACATGAGCGTCTTGCCGGCCGCGCGCAGCTCCGAGATCGCCTGCGGCGCCTCACGCGTGCAGACTCTCCGACCCAGACGCAGCCGTCGAGATCGAGCACGACATGGTCGTAGCGGTTATCAGGGGAGAGAGGGCCATGGGTGGGGCAAGCGGATTATCGCGGCGCAATGTGCTTTCCTTGCGCGCCGTGCGAAAGCTTGCAGTAACGCTGGCGCTGGCGCTTTCAGTGGCGGGATGTGGAGGCTCCAGCAGTCACAGCGCCACGACCACTGGATCAAAGCCGGCCTCCGGTCCATGCCGCACGGTAGCGGTCCCGAGCGCGAAGGGTCCGCAACACCTCTCCGCCCCGACGTTGAAACTCGACCCGACAGAGGACCTACACGGTGACGATCAGCACGAACTGCGGGTCCTTTGCGTTCACGCTCGACGTCAAGCGCTCGCCGAAAACGTCCGCCTCGTTCTACTCGCTGGTCAAGCGCGGGTTCTTCGACGGCTTGACGTTCCATCGGGTCGCGGCCGGATTCGTGATCCAGGGCGGCGACCCAAACGGCGACGGTTCCGGCGGGCCCGGCTATTCGGTCGACGAGCGCTCCTGCGGCTGGGACCCAGTACCTCCAGGGCGACGTCGCGATGGCCAAGACGCAGGCCGACCCGCCGGGTGCCTCCGGCAGTCAGTTCTTCATCGTCACCGCCGCCAACGCCACCCAGTCCGCCGGATTGACGCCCGATTACGCGCTTGTCGGGAAGGTGGTGTCGGGGATGAGCGTCGTCGACGCGATCGGCGCGCTGCCGACGAACCCGGCGGGCGACGGCGTCCCGACGCCGGCCGTCGTCATGTCGAAGGTGACTGTCTCGGTGTCGTGAGCGGCACGTGGGCTCGCGACCGAGCTAGAACAACGTGGCCTGGGCGCTCTCGAGGGCAGGCGCGAGGCATTCCGGTCCGTCGTATCGCGCGTCGTTGACGGCGCTGCCGACCGGCGCGGAGCGCGGTCCTGGAGGATGGAAGGCCCGCAAGGATCTCGTCCAGCTGCGCCCGCGGTGTCGTCGCGTCGATCCACGCGGCCTCCGCGTCGGGATCGAGGATCACCGGCATCCGGTCGTGCAGGGGTGCGATCGCCGAGTTCGCCGCCGCGGTCACGATCGTGCAGGTGCGCAGCTTGCCGCCATCCGGCGCGTGCCAGATCGACCACAGGCCCGCGAAGGCGAACAGCGCGCCGTCATCACGCGTGATGTGAAACGGCTGCTTGGGGCCGCCGGGCATCGGCTGCCATTCGTAGAAGCCGTCGGCAATGATCAGGCACCGGTAGCGCTCGAACGCGCGCCTGAACGCCGGCCGCTCCGCCACCGTCTCGACGCCGAGCGTTGATCATCTTCAGCCCGGTATCCGGGGACTTCGCCCAGGACGGCACGAGCCCCCAACGCAGGACATCGCCGCGCGGTGCGCCGTCTTTGTCGGTGGTGATCGCGAGCACGTCGTCCCCGGGCGCGACGTTGAACCGGCGGCGCACGTCGATCGACTCGGCGATCTGAAAACGGGCGCGGACCTCGCTTGGGTTAGGCGAGGCGAGCGTGTAGCGACCGCACACGGAGCGTTCAGCGCAGTCGGGTCAGCGTGAGCGGGCCGCCGACCTGCTCGGCTCTATCGGCCTGCGCCTTCTTCTGCCGTCGTCGCCCGAGGAATGCCAGGACCCCGAGCGCAATCGCGACGAGCACGAGGCCGTAGAAGATGTTGAGGTCCGTGGAGATGCCACCGAACGGAAGCGAGATCAGCTTCACGATCCCGAAGCCGAGCGCGAGGATCACGATGATCAGCACGATCACGATCAGGATCCCGCGGATCCGCAGGAGGATGCCGGCGCTCTTCGGCGGCGCGACCAGCCCCATGAACTTCAGCCCGCGCAGCTGGCGCGAGGTCGGACCCTCGACGCCGAGCCGCTCGGTGGCCCGCTTGAGATCGTCGGCCCGGCGCTCTGCCAACGCAAGCGACGCGTCTGCCATCCGGCGCAGCTGTAGACGCTCCTGTGGCCGCGCGGACGCGAGCGCACGCTGAAAGTGGGCGCGCGCCGCCTTGGCGTCGTAGCGCTCCGCTGCGCGAGCACCGAGGATCGCCTGCGCCGCGGCCTTGAACTTGGTCTCGGCTTCGAGCTCCTCGTCGGAGCGTGCCTCCAGCTGCTGCATCGCAGCGAGCTGACTGCGCTGCTCGATCCGCATCGTTCGCTGCTGCTTGGCCATGTGCGTCAGTCTAGTGCAGCACTAGTGCGACGTTAGAGCACGTCGAACGGTTTGGCCATCATCGGTGAGGCTTGATCACATACGCGCGCTGCCCGGTCAGGAACTGACCGGCCTGCCTGGGGCTCGCGGGCGGGTTTCGGTAGACATCAACGTGATCGCCGAAAATGGCGCCGCCTGTGTCCTGCGCGACAAACCAGCCCCCGTACCCGTCGCGCTTGTACGCCGGTATGTAGACCCGGCTGCCGAGCGGAATCACTCGCCGGATCGACGGCGATCGACTGGTAGTAGTGCAACGGCAGCGATGCACCGGCAGCGAACGTGACACCGCGCAGCGGCACGTACTTGCGTCCGGCACCCGCCGACCAGCCACCTTGCTCCAGTGGGAATGTGACCGCCCCGGCGCGGTTGCGCCAGTACCTACCCTGGCGCCAGTACGGCGAGCCGCTCGCCCAGCCGTCCCGGGTCTGGTGACCGCGCCAGAGGCCGTAACCCAGCCGCCGTTGCCGAGGGCGTCGATGTGGTAGATGCGGCCGTCGAGGCCGAGTCCTTCGCCCTCCATCGAGACGCCGGTGGCGGAATAAAGCCAGTCGATCCTGTGTTTGCCGGGCAGGCCCGGCGTGCTCACCGGCCGTCCCACGAACCACGATTCAGGCGCCGGCCAGTACTCGGTGATCGTCACCCCCCGCAGCCAGGTGCCGTGATCGTGCTTGCTCGGAGGCGCCGGTGCCTTGTGGGTGGGCTTCTGCGTGGGCGCAAGGCCTCCAATCGGCGCACCACCGCTGGGGCCGCCGCTGGTGCCGCTCTGGCCGCTTGAGGGGGAAGGGGAAACTCCAGCGCCACCCCCGCCGGCGGCCCTCGCCGCCGCAGCGGGTAGGGCTACGCTCGCCAGTGCGACGAGCGCACCGAGCACGCGATAGACCTGAGGATGTGGAGCTAGGCGCATCGGTTCTCCGCGGGGGAGGCTACTGCTTGTCTACATAACGTCTGGCCCGTCAAGCAGCACGGCCTCGGCCTCGTTGAAGCGCTCGTTCATCGCCGCGGTCTCGAGGAACGTCATCACGAGCCGGTCCACCGAGATCCGTGCGCGCCACAACAGCGCTGCGCTCGTGCTCGCAGCGCCGTCGAAGTGAGCCTCGGCGACCGCTCTCGAGAACGTTGCCGAGGCGAGCGAGCCGGGTCGGCGCGGTCTAAGCGTGCCGTCGACGGCGGCGCCGCGGTACAGCGTCACGGCCTCGAGGCCGATGCTCGCCCAAAGCTCGCGCACGAACGCCATCCGGGCGAGCAGATGCTCGGCGCGCCGGTGCTTTGACCAAGAGCCTGCGAATAGGTCCGGGTGGCGGACGATCTTGCCGCGGTACTGCCTCAGTCCAAGCTCTGCGAGCACGATCGCGTGACCCTTGACCAGCTCGCCGGAGCGGGGGTTGCTGACGAATGTTTCGCTGAAGCGGCGATCCATCTCCTCGAGTCCACGCTCGTTGAGAAATCGTTCCAGCAGCGTGAATAGCCGCGGATCACCCGCCCGGCGCTCGATGCACCCGTCGAGGTCAACCGTCGGGAGCGGTCCCCGGCGACCCAGCCACGCCCTGACCCTGGCTCGCTCGCGGGCCAGCCGGTCCTCGGTTCGATCCCGCTCCCGCGGCTCGGATGCGACTGCCAGTTCTCTGTCAAAGCGCGCAGCAGCTCGCCGCAGCGTCTCGAGCGCGGCTGGGTCCGTGCGGACGGAGCCGCGGGCGAATTGGAAGCGATCGATCTCGTCGAGCCCGAGCTCCCAGCGTGCGCCCGCGTCCTCAAATGCACCGAGCTCGAGCTCGAACGATCCCGTTGCGGGCGTCACCGCCCGCACGGTCACCGGGGTGCGCCGGGCATCGAGCATCCGGCCGCGATTCCCGGTCACGAGGTGAGCGATCTCTCCTGGCTCGAACTGCGAGTCGGGCAGACCATCCGGGTCGGAGGCGTAGATCGGCCGGCTCATCCTGCACCCAGACCAGGCTTACAACGGCTGCAACAGCTTCTCGGTTGTTCGGCTGATGCCGTCGGCAATCATGCCCACGTCCTGGACGGCGGCGCGGTCAGCGCACAGACCGAAGAACAGCGACTCGGCGGCCGAGACCACCGCCACCCGGAGCGCGTGGTGGTGGGCGATCTCGGCCAGTGAGTAGAGCTCGCGGATCCGGGCGCCACAGATGTAGAGCTCGGCCGCGGGGCCGGGGACGTTCGAGACGTTGAAGGTGAACACATGCGGGCTCATCGCCCAGTGCGCGAGGAACGGATGGGTCCCCAGGCGGTACAGGGTCTCGGCGTCATGCCCGAGCTTGCGCTCGCGCGTCTCCCGGTTGATTGCCAGAACCCGCTTGACCGGGTCGGGCTCCGCAACCGGTAAGTCGACGAAGAAGTAGGAATCGTGATTGGCGATCGCGTCCACCTCGCCGCGCTGATGGAGGCTTACGGGGATCTTCACGCGAACGCCGCTGAGGTGTCCGCGGCCGTGCTCGAGCCACGTCCTCACACCACCCGCGACGAGCGCAAGCACGACGTCGTTGAGTGTGACTGCCTCATCGATCACCTTGCCCGCGCGTTTGCACTCAAGCAACGGGGCCCTCGCGAAGGCGACCTGGCGCTCGCTGCCGGCGCGCTTGTCCAGCGGTGTCCGCACCGCACTCGGGCGGAGCTCGCGTCTGACGATCGTCCGCGAGCCCAGCAGCGAGGAGAGCTGCCGCCGGGACGCGTGATCGAAGGCTGCTCCCCGCCTGCGCAGGCGGTCTTTGAGACCGAGCGCAAGCAGATCGAGCGTGCCCGGGGAGGGCTCCGGCTGCCAGCGGGTTTCAGGCAGGCACGCTCCGTCTGGCTCCCGGCTCCAGAGCACACTCGACATCAGCCGCATGCAGGCGGTGCCGTCGGCCATGCAATGGTGAATGCGCCAGATCAATGCCATCGTGCCGTCCTCGAGCTCTTCCACGACGCTCAAGTGCCACAGGGGGTGAGCGCGATCGAGCCGCTGTGCCATCACTCCGGCCACGATCTCCTGCAGCTCACTCCGGCTCGGCCGCCGGCGGGACTGCACTCGGGTTACGTGACGCGCGATCTCGAAATGCGGATCGTCGAGCCAAATCGGGTTGTTCACTCCCAGCGGTGTGGAGACAAGGCGCTTGCGGAGCCTCTGCGCGCCGTCGAGCCGGGCATCGATGTGCGCGCGGAGCACGTCAAGCGTGGGCAGCGGGCGCTCACCTCGGGGCTCGAGGACGATCACCTTGCATGTGTGACCGCGGATTGCCCCGGCCTCCAGTTTGAGGATGCGAACGTCCTCGCGGCTCAGCCGATCGATCGCAATTCTGTTCTCACCCAGCGAGCGCATCGCCTCGGACTCTACGTCTGCTCCGTTCACCTTCGCGGCTGCCTGTCAGTGCCCGAGCGTGAACGACTGGTAGCTCAAGCCGTCGTCCGCGAGGCCGGCGAGGATCTTGTCGGGGTCGCCGGCGGCGAGCACGAGACCGAGCGAGCGGTCCTGACGCACCGCGGCGCTTCGGCGCTGCCCCGTGAGCGACCTGCTCATCCTGCCTCCTCTCGCTGCTCCCCAATCGACTCGCCGATTCGGGGGGCGATCCTACCTTGGACCGCCGTGAGGTCAAGGGGCCCGGTCCAGGTTGGGACGACCTCTCGCCGCTAGTGCGGGGCGCGGGGCTGGCGCCGCCTCAGACTTAACTCAGGAGATTCAGGGCGACCCTGGGGTCAATCAGCGCCTGAGCACCGATCGCTACGGTCGGCTCCTCTGAGATCTGTGAGGCAAGCGTCTTGACGAGTTCCGAGGCGCGGCCGATATCGGAGACCGAGGATCGCGCGGAGGCGACGTTCTCGGCATTGACGACCCGCATGGTGTCGCTGACGAACGCCGCCTGATGCGAGATCGTGACCTTGGCCGCATCGGTGCTTTGGGCGGCGGCGTTCTGGTCGGCCTCCTGCAAGTGGCGGGCGCTGCGGGACGGCGTCTGCTCAGGGTGGACCAGAGCATCGTTCGGGCCGCCGGTCGGGTTGATTGCATTCGACATGGGCTAGCTCCTCGACGATGTGGCGTTCGGCATCTGCTTTTTTATCGGCGCCCACGCTTCCGCGCTTGAGCGCGGCCCGGATTGTCTGCGGTCAACTACGGAGCGCATCCGGTTTGCAGACCGGGAACCCAGCTCAGTCGAGCACTTAGCCTGGGGGGCAGGCCAACAGGTAATCGAGGACGTCCGAGCAGTGGGCGGTGGCAAGTCCGATGCTGGTATCCGCCGCCCCGTAGTACAGGAACAGCTTGTCGCTTGGGCTGTCGTGGATGAGGCCGCACGGGAAGACCACGTTTGGAACGTCGCCGGCCATTTCGTAGTCCGCCTCGGGTCCGAGAACCCACTCATCAGATCGGCGCGTGACGTGCCAAGGGGACTCGAGGTCGAGTAACGCCAGCCCTGCCCGGTACAGCCCCCCAGCGACGGTTTGGCGCACACCGTGGTAGACGACGAGCCAGCCGTGCTCGGTTTCCAGCGGCGGGGGGCCGATGCCGACGCGAGCCGCATCCCACCAGCCGCCCTGCCTGCGGGCCAGCACCAGTTCAGGCGATCGCCAGCTCTTCAGGTCCGAGGAGCGTGACACCCAAACGTCGGCCCCTTGTCTCGATGTCGGCCGGTGAAACAACACCCAGTCAGCGCCGATACGCCGCGGGAGCAGCACCGCGTTCTTGTCCTCCGGGGGCATAACGAGCCCCAGTCGCTCGAACGTCTTGAAATCCTCGGTCTGCGCGAGCGACACGCCTGGCCCCTCGCGGCCGAACGCGGTGTAGGTGATGATCCATCGGCCGAGCTCCTCGACGAACGTCACGCGCGGATCCTCGAGCCCCTACTCCTCTTCGGGATACGCGGGGTCGTATGCGAGAGCCGGGTGCTCGTCCACAACCCAGTTGGAGATCCCGTCCCGGGAGCGTGCACAGGTCAGATGCGAGAAGCCGCGGCGGTCCTCAACCCGGCACAGCAGCACGGTCTCGTCATCGACCCTCGTGGCTCCCGGATTCATGACTGCGTTGACGGTGTAGGGCCAACGCTCGGGCGCCAACAGCGGATTGCCCGGGTGGCGAGTGAACAGTGATGCGCTATCGGTCACGGAGCACGCTTTCGTGGACTTGTCATTCGGGCAGCGTTGCCTGCAGCCCGGCGGCATCGAGAACGAGGAGCGCCAGGTACGCAAGTGTCGACTCGGCCCCTTCATTGCGACTGACATGTGAGTCGCCCAGCCCGTCGTGGCACCCGCCGGTGGCGAAGTCGTAGACGGACTGCTGGAGCCGATTGCGGCCCAGGAACCCATTCAAATGCGCGAACCGCGTGCCGCGCGTGCACCTCGTCCCCCGTGGCAACGAACGCCTCGACCTCCGCCTCGACGACCGCGGCAGCGTCGAGCGGCTGCTCGTCACCATCGCCTGGCTGAGGCTCACCACGGCGGCGACCGTGGTGCCCGACCAGCCGCAACCACGGACCGGCAATGCCGAGCTCGCCTGCGTACCACTCGAGCGAGCGCATCCCCTCGCTCACCAGCTTCCCGTCGCCCAGCCGCAGGCCGGCCGCGATCAGCGCCTGCGGCAGCCGAGCGTTGTCGTAGGCGAGCACGTCCTCCGCCCAATACCAGTCCGCCGATGCGTTCAACCGCTGCTGATCCGCGAGTCGCCCAGCGAGCAGTGCAAGCACATCCGTCCCCTCGCCGCCGACGACCTCGGCGTCGGCGCGCGCGAGGCCGAGCACCGCGAACGCGATCGTGCGGGGCGAGCGCTGCTCAGCCAGTGCAGGCAGCATCTCGCGCAGCAATTGGAGGCTCGGCTCGAGTAGTGCCGACACCCGCGCGGCGGCGACCACCTCACCCAGCGCCCAAGCTGCCCGTCCGAAATGATCCCCGACGTGTCGTTGGTCCAGCCAGTGGCGCTCATACGACATGAAGTTGCGCATGCCACGCTCCTCGGAGCTCCACGCGTGACGGAGGAAACCGACGCTGCGCGCCAGCATACGGTGGTACACCTCGGTGCCGGTTGTGCGTCCGAGGCGCAACGCCACGATCGCCAGGCGGGCGACATCGTCGGTGCAGTAGCCCGACGAGCGCAGCGGCACGACGCCGTCTGCATGCTGGATGATCCCGACCTCGTCAACCATTGTCAGCAGGTGTGACGAGCGCGCCCTGGGCAATGTCGCAGCCGGCGGATTTCGCAACGTCCTCGGCGGACCGAGCACGACCGCCTCGCGCAGCACCTCAGCGGTCTGACCCGTTTGTCCCGGTGCCCGCAGGGGGCCCGGAGTACTGAACGTTCTGCATCTGGACGACCTTCCCGAGCGACGATCGCCGAAGGTGCTTTGCGCGAATGCGCTTTGCAGAAGCGGAGAAATGCCCGCATTCAGTCTAGCGACAACCAAACAATTCCGAGGGATGCGATCGGAATGCGCTAGCGTTGTCCGTGCGCTCAGTGAGCCCTGGCTCTTCTCGCTTTCCGGGCGACCCTATCCGGTCAGAAGAGCAAAGAAGGGACGTTATGGGCGTAAAGCACCCAGTGACGGTGTCGGTACGACCAACGACGCCGCGGCCAACCAGCGCCGAGAGACGAGCCGCAGAGATCGAGGCGCTCTCGACCAAGCAAGCCGAGCTCAAGCAAGAAGCGGCGGACCGGCGCCGGAAGCGCGCCGAGGACCGACACCCGGTCGCATCGCGGCCGGACAGGGTGTCGGCCGCGAGAGTCCACAGGGCTCGCTGACCGGGCGAACAGATCCCGTCGGTCGATCAACCTAACTTGCAGCCTCCGGCGCTTCGCCGGCGGGCGGTACTCAGCGTCTTCGGAGCCGTAGCGGTAACGGGCGCGCTCGTGGTCGTGCTGGCGGGGCGAAGAGCCCAGTTCGCCGCCGCGCTTCACGCCGCGCCGATCTGGATCCTGTCGCTTGCGGTCCTCCTTCAGCTCGTCGCGCTGATCGCTCGCACGGAGGCGTGGTATGTCTGCGTCCGAGCAACCGGCGCGACCGTCGCTCGCCGCGTGCTGTTCCGCGCCGCGGGGGTCGGGTATCTGTTCAGCGTCCTCAACGGCTCACTCGGACTTGCCGCACGGATCTCCTCGCTTCGCCATGCGGCCCCCCAAACCACCCCGAAAGTCCCGGCGCTGCTCGCCGCTGAGGTTCCGATCATCGGCGTCGAAATCACGCTGACCGCGGTGTTTTCGTTCACGCTCGTCGGGCCGCTCGGCATGCCTTGGTGGGTGCCCATCGTCGCCATCGCGATCGCAATCGCCGCAATGATCGGCCTGCGTCGCCTCTCGGACAGGCTTCGTCTCGGGTTCTGGAATGGGTTGGCCGTGATGCGAAGTGGCCGCGCGCGAATGGTCGCGCTCGTGGTGCTCGCGATCGTCGCCCAGATCGCGCGCAACTGGCTCGTCCTGCGCGGGATTGGTGTGCACGTCTCGATATTGGACGCAATCGCTTTGCTGATTGCGATGTTCACGCTCGGTCAGCTGCCGGTCGGGCCCAGTCTCGGCGCAGCAGCCGCAGTGCTGATCCTCGGCACGCACGGCGTCGCCTTGGCGGCCGCTGCCGGCCTGCTGCTGACCGTCACGGCGACGGTTGGTTCCCTCATCTACGCCGGCTGGGCTGTCGGCGACCGCGCGATATCACGCGGTCCCGCAGTCATTGCCGATGGTGCGCTGTCACCCAGCGGGATGTAGACGTCGCATACTGCTGGTAGGAAACAGTCGGGCCCTCTGCATACGAACGACCGTCAATTCACCCCCATCGGGCCAACCGATGGCTATCCTGGGGGTGCGACGAGGGCTCGTGAAGGTGTCAACGATCATCCGGGGCCAAGTCGGACAACGCAATCGATGGACGGACAAGGTCTCGCTGGCTTGTCCGGACTGGAGCAGACACATGCAGCCCTCACTTGGCTCCGGCAACACGGCCCCTCTTGCCGGCGGGCAACTCCTGACCGCCATCTCCAACGGAGTCGTCGCGATCCTGCGCGAGCACTATGGCCGCGGACCGATGAAGGCCAAGACCTACGTGATCGACGACATGATCGTCGTCGTGATGCGCGGCAGCGGCTTCACCGCGCTTGAGAAAACGATCATGGACAGCGGCCATCCAGACCGCGTCGTCGCGATGCGCCACGACTTCCAAACCGTGATGACCAAGCACTTCACCGACACGATCGAGAACGTCACAGGCCGCAACGTCGTCGCGTTCCTCTCACAAGCCCACGTCGAGCCCGACATCACGATGGAGATCTTCTTCGTCGACGGACCCCTGGAAGGATTCGGCGCGACCGAGATCAACGCGCCTGACCCAAGGTGGTCAGCCGGTCATCGACAACAAGAGCACGAAACACCACCCGCCGGCTGAAGTTGCTGCGTACGTGGCGCGTCTCCAAACAAGCCCTTGACACCTCTCCGGCACCGGCCGTGCCATTCGCTTCGCAGAGACCTGTCAATCGCGGCACGTGGTAGCGGGCTCGATTGACCACGAGCCGCGGCTGCGAACACGATGATCTTGAGCAGGTTCTCAGGCGTAGAACGTGCGTAACCTGCTGGAAAGTACGGTTTCATACCGCGTGCGGCTCGTAGCGTGGTAACGTAAGTACAGAGGCCTCACGGTGCTGCGTGGGTAGCGCCGTCCGGTGTCGAGGCTCATCAGCGCGTACCAGAGGTCGCGTGACCGGCTCAACGGTGGGTGTAAGAGCGTTCGTTGTTTGAACACCGCCCCTGGAGCTAGGATGCGTTGTCTGTCGACCGACTCGCAGTTGTCTCGGACACCGCGCGTCCCAGTTGCCAAGATCGAGCAGGTCGGGTGCCGGTTGCTCGGCTCGCACTGGCGGGATCTATGTATCAGCGGAATCGGCCGTGCCAGCACGCCGCGGATCCCGCAAGCTCCGTGATCTCAGAGGTATCCCCATGCTCGATAAGCGCCATCATCCGCGCACTGCGCACACCAAAGATCTTTCCGCGACGCTGCGACCCGCCCGGGGTTCGCGAGTTGTCGCCGATGTGCTGAATCTCTCAGAAGGGGGGATGCTGGTCGCCGCAGCGAGCGATCTCGACGCGCAGCAACTAGCTGGTTTTGAGCTCGCGGGGCCGGGCTTTCGATTCGCCGGACAGGTTGAGATCGTGCACCGCACGGATCGGGCGACAGGCCTGCGCTTCCGCAGTTGGCAGGGTCCGGCGGGTCGTCCTATCTGCGCCCTGGTCGCGGCGCGCATGACGTTGACCGGTTCGGCGATCCCCGGCCTGTTCCCCACGGACCCGTCGCTACCACGCAGGCGCCCCATGAACCGAGATTCTCGCAGGCACGACCGCGCATCGGTCAGCATGCTCTCCGTGGTCATAACGCAGCCGTCGGGGGACACGAATCGACATGAGGTGCTCGACGTGTCCGAGCGAGGAATGCTGATCGACGGGCTCCTCCTGCCGGTTGGGGCCGGGCTCGATTTCGTCCTCGAGGACTGGCCGCTGAGCTATGTCGGTCGCGGTCATGTGGCCCACCGCACCGACACCGCGGCGGGTGTTGCGGTTGATCACTGGCACGGCCCATCGGACGCGATCCACGATCTCGTCGCCGGCGACACTCCGCGCCGACCGCCACAGAATGGCAGGATCACCGAAGACGGCTACATCACTGACTGGTCGCGCGTATCGAAACGACGGCTGCCCCGCTCACCGAGCACGACAAACGGCAATCGCATGTATTCGAGCGATACCTAGCGAACGGGCGTTCGAAATGCGCGCGTCGACGCTTACGGGTGTGCGTAGATGTCACGCAGGGCCCAGACCCGGTCGGCGAGCGGCTCGTGGCCGTATCGCGTGATCGTCAGATCGGCCACGTCAGTGCGGACGTCGTCGGCGCGATCCAGGCTGAGTTCCCACCGCAGTGCGAAGCGGATCGGTCCACCGCAAGCCGGCGAATCGCGAGAAGTCGCCGTCGCATGAGTTGAGTTCCGCACCGTGCTCGATCGCCAAGGCCGCGAGGTGCGCATCCGTCACCAGGTTGCCGGCTGTCCCGAGCGGCGCGAGCAGTTCGCAGAGCACCGCCGAGTGGCGCTGGGTCGGGTGGACGACGACGGTGTTTGGGCGAGCCAGCCAGCCGTCGATGAGGTCAAAGGCGTCGCCCGCGGTGAGCGGCGAGGTCATGACCTGCGGCTTGGTGGTGAGTCGGAGAAACGCCAGCAGGACCGCCCACGGGAGCGCCACGGTCTCCCTGCCGCCGAGAACGCCTTCGACCCATGGGTGGGCTCGAGCGAAACGGGCAGAGTCCTCGTCGACGGCGTAGATCAGCAGGTTGACATCGAGCAGCTTCACTTGCGCAGATCGAGCTTGCGCACGATCTCATCATCTTCGAGCTCGCCGGCGAGCCGCAGCGCCTTATCCAGATCGATTCCAGGGCGCACCCCGAGTCGGCGGGACGGAAGTGTGTACGGCGGCGCGTCGCCGGCACCGGGTTGGCTACCGGCACGCAATGCATCGTTGATGACGGTTCGCAAGGGCACGCCGCGCTCGCGCGCTAGCGCTCGCAAGCGAGCATCGACGTCCGGATCGAGATCGATTGTTGTACGCATAGCTGCATCATAGATGCTGACGTTTAACGCATCAATATGCGATCAGTGATTCCGCATCTGTAGAACAACGGTCGAATGACAGCCGCCTCGCCGGACATGCGGCAGGGCTTCCGGGAGCCCACGCAAGCTCGGTCGACGACTCCCGGATTCGCCTGCGCTTCGGGTCTCTGGACAGCCGGCTCGCGCTGCACTGGGTTGTTGACGTCCAGGTGAGCCGATCTACGGCCATCTATCTCGGACTCCACAGACGCGCCTGCCCGGACAGGCGTGCAGAATTCGTGGACGGCACGGGATGAGCGGCTCTCGGCGCCCGGCGCACTGCTCACAGCCGTTTACGAGACGCCCGAGAGTGCGGTCACGGAGCGTTCAGAAGCGACGGCCCGTCATCCCAACACGTGGTCTGGGCGCCGCGATCCGCGAGCGTTCGTAGGATCGGGGACCGTGCCGACGACCGGAGCAACACACGCGCGTACCCGGGGGAGGATCACCCAGGCGCGTCCGGCGGTCCTCGCGCCGGGTGTCGCGGGAGGGGCCGTATGTCGCGGCTGAGCAGCTTCCTGCGCCAGGTCGGGGAGAAGGACCCGCAGCTGGCCACCGACCTCGCTCGCGAGGTCGAGGCGCTGAGCCAGCGCCGCCAGTTCGGGCTGAACTTCGAGCGCCACACCCCGGAGACGGTCGAGCTCTACGGCCGCCCGATCCGTAGAGGGGACAAGGTCCGCTTCCTCGCGCCGCGCCGCGAGTCGCCGAGGAGCGTCGATCAGCGCCTGTGGAAGGTCATCGGCATCACGCGTAAGGACGGCGACCGCGTCGCGAAGCTCTTGCCCACGGAACCGGCCGCGTCCTCGGACGAGCCCGTCGAACGCGCAGTCGAGGACCTCGTCGTCGTCGCGGAGTTCCGTGACCCGATCTACCCGGGCCTCGTCTCGACCGGGAAGGTCGCGCGCGGTGGGGACAAGCCATTCCACACGGTCATCAACGCCGAGAACTTCCACGCCCTCCAATCGCTGCTCTACGCCCACGAGGGCAAGGTGGACGCGATCTACATCGACCCGCCTTACAACACGCGGGACAAGGACTGGAAGTACAACAACAACTACGTCGACGCAGACGACCTATACCGGCATTCCAAGTGGCTCGCCTTCATGGAGCGGCGGTTGAAGCTGGCCCGGCGCCTGTTGAATCCGGAGGATTCGGTCCTGATCGTGACGATCGACGAAAAGGAGATTCATCGCCTGGCGCTGCTGCTTGAGCAGACTTTCCCCGAGGGCAACATCCAGATGATCAGCATCACGATCAACCCGAAGGGCACATCGCGCCCTCGCGCGTTTTCACGTGTGGACGAGTTCGTGTTCTTCGTGCTGTTCGGTGACGCCAGCGTCCCCGATGTGCACGACCGGTCGTCAGCGGGTCAGCCGGTCCGCTGGCGATACCTGCGCCGGGAGGACGACGAGTCTCAGCGTGGGACTCGACCCCGGCAATTCTACCCCGTCTACGTCGATGTGAATGCGGGCGTGCTCCGAGTCGTCGGTGTCGGCGATCCCATCGCGCCAGACGTGAGCGTGACCGAGGTCGAAGTTCCGGACGGCTTGGTCGCGGTGTTTCCGATTCGCGAGGATGGCGTCGAGATGGAGTGGGACTAACAGGGCCCAGCCTCATGCAAGCGGCGTCGGAAGGGTTTGTCCGTGCGACATCGGGTCACGACAAGCAACCGTTCATCATCTCCTACCTCACGGCGCCCAACATCAGGAAGCTGAATGCCGGCGAGCTAGTGGTCGCGGGCACTCGCGAGGATGGCTCAAAGGTCGTCGTCGCCCCGGCGGGCAAGACCTCCCGGCCAAAGACGGTGTGGCGCGAAACACGCCACAGCGCCGGCGACTATGGAACGAAGATGCTCGGGGCGCTGATCCCCGGACGGCGCTTCCCCTTCCCGAAGTCGCTCTACGCAGTCGAGGACGTGCTGCGCCTATTCGTACGAAGCAAGCGCGAAGCCGTCGTCGTCGACTTCTTCGCTGGCTCCGGAACTACAGCCCACGCCGTGATGCGTCTCAATAAGCAGGACGATGGCCGCCGACGGTCGATCTGCGTCACGAACAACGAGGTGTCCGCGGATGAGCAGAACGTGCTCCGCGCAGGCGGCCTACGACCGGGCGACGCGGGCTGGGAGGCGCTCGGCATCTGCGAACACGTGACGAAGCCGAGGATCACGGCGGCGATCAGCGGCCTCACGTCGGACGGCGAACCTGTCAAGGGCGACTACAAGTTCACGGACGAGTTCCCGATCGCCGAGGGATTCGAGGAGAACGTCGAGTACTTCACGATGACCTATGAGGCGCCGCGCGCCGTAGCGCACCATCGGTCGTTCCAGGCGGTCGCGCCGTTGCTGTGGTTGAAGGCTGGCGCGCAGGGGCGTCGGATAGAGAGGCCGACCGATGATTTCGCTGTTGCCGACACGTACGCAGTTCTGTTCGACACGGACTGCTCCCGGGAGTTCCTGACCGCGTTGCACAACGCGAACAGCGTCCAGATGGCGTTCATCGTGACCGACGACGACCGCGCGTTTCAGATGGTCTGCGCTGAATTCCCAGCCGGAGTCGAGGCGGTCCGGCTGTACTCGTCGTACCTGACCAACTTCACGATCAACACCGGGCGGGAGTAGCGGCGGATGAGGTTCGCGCTGAAGGACTACCAAGTCGATGCCGTCGGGGACGTCCTGCGCAACCTCGCCGACGCGCGCGACGACTGGCATCGCAAGCAGCGCCCGGTCGCGTTCTCGCTCACGGCGACGACTGGTGCGGGCAAAACGGTGATGGCGGCCGCCGTGATCGAGGCCTTGTTCGACGGCGACGCCGACTACGACTTCGAGGCGGACCCCAGCGCGGTCGTGCTGTGGTTCACCGACGACCCGTCTCTGAATGAGCAAACCCGGTTCAAGCTCATCGAGGCGAGCGACCGGATCGCCGCCTCGCGCCTCGTCGTGGTTGAGAACACCTTCAACCAGGAGAAGCTCGAACCCGGCCGGGTGTACTTCCTCAATGCGCAGAAACTGTCGAAGAACTCGTTGCTGGTGAAGGGCGCGCCGGAGGCCGGCGATCAGCTGTTCTCCACACTGGGGACCCAGTTGCCGCTCGTGGACCACACCGTCTCGCCGGATCTTCGGCAGTTCTCGTTTTGGGACACGCTGCGCAACACGATCGAGGACGAGCAGCTCACGCTCTACGTGATCCTCGACGAAGCGCATCGAGGTATGAAGACCAAGACGACGCAGGACCGCGCCGACAAGCAGACGACCGTCAAGCGCCTGATCAACGGCGCCAACGGGATGCCGGCGGTGCCCGTCGTGTGGGGGATCTCGGCCACTGTCCAGCGCTTCGACGATGCGATGGCGCAGGCGGAGGGCCGGACACGCTACGCGCCGGTGGTCGTCGACCCGACACGCGTGCAGGAGTCCGGCCTGCTCAAGGACGACATCCGTCTGGACTTCCCGGCCGAGGCAGGGCAGTTCGACACAGTGCTCCTCAAGCGCGCCACCAAGAAGGTCGTCGAATCGACTGCGCTGTGGGGCGGGTACGCCGAAGCGCAGGATCCGCCGGCCGAGCCGGTCGCTCCGCTGCTGGTAGTCCAGGTGCCCAACACGCCATCGGACGAGCTGCTGCTCGCAGCCGTGGCCACGATCCGGGACGCGTGGCCTGACCTGCCTTACGACGCGATTGCGCACGTGTTCGGCGAGCACAGCGCGCTGGAGCTCGGCGGCGAGGTTATCCCCCACGTGAGCCCGGAGACCGTGCAGGACCGCCCGCACATCCGGGTGCTATTCGCCAAGGACGCGATCTCGACGGGGTGGGACTGCCCCCGCGCGGAGGTGCTCGTTTCGTTCCGCCCGGCGACCGACCAGACGCACATCACCCAGCTGCTCGGGCGGATGGTTCGTGCACCGCTCGCTCGCCGCATTCCAGGAGATGACCGCCTCAACTCGGTGGAATGCGTGCTGCCGCATTTCAACCGCAAGACCGCCACGGTCGTGGCCGAGGTGCTGCTCGGCAAGAAATCCGACGCGGACGACGGCACCGGCGGGACCGGCGGCGGCGGCGGGCGTCGGGTGCTTGTCGCGGCTGTCGACATGCAGGTCAACGAGGCGATCCCAGCGCACGTGTGGGAGGCGTTCGACCGGCTCCCGTCGCAGACGCTGCCGCGCAAGACCGCCAAGCCCGTCAAGCGGCTCAGCGCGCTCGCGCAAGCCATCTCGCGCGATGCGCTGCGCCCCAACGCGCGCAAGGACGCCTACGCCGAGCTGTTCGGCGTGTTCGACGGACTGAGCTCTCGCTTCAAAGACAAGCTCGAGGAGGCGACCTACGGGATCCTCGAGGTCGAAGGCGAGACGCTCGTTGCCACGGTCGGCTCCGACGCGGCGCCGACCCCCGAGAAGTTCACCGAGATCGCTGATGACCGCTCAGTCGAGGCGGACTTCAAGGCCGCTGGCCGTGTGCTCTCACCCGACCTCGCGAGCAAGTACGCCGACCACGTCGCCGTGGGGACGGACGACGACGACGGCCTATTCGACGCGCACGTCAAGGTGGCCGCGCTCGCGAAGGTCGACGGCGTCCAGGGCGAGCTGGACCGTGCGGCCGACGCTCTTACCAAGAAGTGGCTCGATGAGTATCGCGTCGCCATCAAAGGCCTCGCCGACGAGCGACGTGCCGTCTACGACGAGATCATCGCGATGTCCCGCGATCCACAGCGCATCGACATCCTGCGCCCGCGCGTTCGCGCCGAGGAGACCAAGAACGACGACGGCAACCCGGTGCCGACCGAGCCCGGCCACCTAATGGCAGCCGAGAACGGCGAGTTCCCGATCGGCGTGCTCAACGCCTGGGAGCGCCGCGTCCTCGAAGCCGAGATGGCCCGCCCGGACTTCCTGGCGTGGTACCGCAACCCCGGCCGAGCCTCCGACGACTCCCTGGCGATCGCCTATAAGGACGGCAAAGGCAACTGGCGGCGCATGTGCCCCGACTTCGTCTTCTTCCATGGCGACGAAAAGAGCGTGCGAGTGTCGATCGTCGATCCGCACGGCTTCCACCTTGGCGACGCGCTCTCAAAGCTCCGTGGTCTGGCCGACTACGCGGAGCAGTACTGCGACGAGTTCCACCGGATCGAATCCGTCGCGGAGATCAAAGGCGGAACGCCACGCGTCCTCGACCTCAAGATCCCCGCGACTCGCGCGGCGATCCGCGACGCCGGCGACGCGGAGGCGCTGTACCTCAGCAGCGTCGCCAATGACTACCTCTGATCGCGTGGGCGCCCGAGCACTGGGCCTTCTACGCAGCCTCCTCGAGCTGCGCGCTGCGTTCGGCCGTGAGGTCGAGGTTCTCATACAGCGTCGAGCGACCCACGCCGAGCGTGCGGGCGATCTGCGCCATCGTCAGCTCGCCTTGGGCTCGCATCGCCTGTGCGGCGGCGAGCTTCTCCGGCGTGATCAGCTTCGGCCGCCCTCCGAGGCGGCCGCGGGCGCGGGCCGCTTCGCGTCCGGCCGTGGCGCGCTCGCGGATCAGCTCCCGCTCGAACTCGGCCAGCGCGGCGAACAGGTGCAGCTGCAGCCGCCCGGCGGGCGTGTCGGTGTCGATCGCCTCGGTCAGCGACCGGAACGCGATCTCGCGCTCCTGCAGCTCCCCGACGAGCTCGACGAGATGCCGCAGGCTTCGCCCGAGCCGGTCGAGTCGCCAGACGACGAGCGTGTCGCCGGCGCGGAGATAGTCGAGGCAGGCGTCGAGCTGCGGGCGGCGGCGGATCGTCCCTGAGCCGACGTCCTTGTAGACGCGCTCGCAGCCGGCCCGCTCAAGCGCGTCGAGCTGCAGTGCGAGGTCCTGGGCGCGGGTGGAGACGCGCGCGTAGCCGATCAGCGTCTTGTGTTCGCTCACCGCAGCGATATCCTCTGTCGTGTGATTACGAGGGCCGTGGTTTCCGCGGCACTCCTTACTGCAAAGGCGAGCGTCGCGGTTTCCGCGGCGCTCCCTTCGTTTAAGGCGCCCCCGGGCCAGGCGGCGGGGCCGACTCCCGACCCGGGGGCTACGGCGCGCTGCGCCGGTGCTACCGCCGCACCACCCGGTCGATCACGACCAGGAGCACGATCAGCAGCGTGATTACGAGGGCTGTGGAGTCCACAGTCCTCCTTCCTGCTCCGGGTTGACCCGGTACCTCGGGACCGGTCGGCCCCGGGCCGGCCGTCGAGGACAGAAAGGCATCGCGCCATGCGCGCGATCGTCCCAGAAGCCGCGGACGCCACGACCGGCCTGGACGTTGATTGCCGGAGACGTTTACGGACGCCAAAACGCCCAGACGGCACTTGAGTGCTGTCGCTTTCCGAAGGCGACTGCACCGCCGTGAGAAGGCGAGTGCACCGTCTCTGGAGTCGATTCCTTGTGGAGTCCACGACTTGACTGCCTCGTGGCGGTGGCACGCCTTGTTAAGTGGTCCGCTTGACAGCATGGCATTGAGCTGGTTAAGGTAGGTTTTGTACGAAGGGGGCTAGAGATGTGCCAACGGAGCTGAGATGCTTCGGCGTTCGGTATGTAGGCTGTTGACGCGTGGTTGCGGTGGCTGGGCCTGGAAGGGGTCGCGCCGGGCCTCGTGTGGGGTTGTGCGGGTCGGCAGGCTCGGAGTCGGTGCGGGGGCGTGTCGTGGCACGAGTTGGCCGGCAGGCTGGGGTTATCTGGCGGTGTTAGCGGGTTTCTCGTGCGTTGGCGGTGCGGCTCTGGCTCCGTCTAGTGAGGCGGCTGTCGGACCGATTGGTGGCGTGGCTTCGTCGGCGCCGACGGGAGCGTATGTCCCGGGTCAGGTACTCGTGAAGTTCCGCGACACTTCGACGCGGGTGATGGCGGCGGCCATGCGCAGTCAGGATGCGAGCGTGAAGCGCAGCCTCCCGATTCGGCATGTGAAGCTGTTGCAGCTTGGATCTGGTCAGTCGCCGCCTCAGGCTGCTCTTGCGCTTGAGAAGCAGGCCGACGTGGTCTGGGCGCAGCCCAACTACTACGACCACCTGAGCGGCGTCTCGAACGATCCGTATTTGAGCGAGGAGTGGGCGCTCCATAACGTCGGCCAGGTGATCGGCCAGTTCAAGGCTGGCACTGCCGGCGCGGACATCAGCGCCCCCCAGGCATGGGACGTGACGACTGGCAGCGAGAACGTGCTCGTCGCGGTCATCGACTCCGGGATCGCGTTCTCGCATCCGGATCTTGCGCCCCAGATCGCCGTCAACCCGGGAGAGTCGGGGAGCGGCAAGGACTCAAACGGCGTCGATGATGACAGCAACGGGTTGGTGGACGACGTCCGGGGCTGGGATTTCGTCGACAACGACAACAATCCCTCCGATCCGACGCTGGCGTTTCAGCACGGCACCCTGGTTGCCAGCATCATCGGCGCGCGCGGCGGCGACGGCTCCGGTGTCACCGGGGTCGCGCAGCACGTGCGGCTGTTGCCGATCCGGGTCGCGGACACGTCGGGGACCCTGACCGAAGCGAACGCGGCGGCCGGGATGGCGTACGCCGGGATGCGGGGAGCCAAGATCGCGAACGTGAGCTTTGGCGGCGTCCATGTGTCAGACGTCGAGCGGGACGCGATGGCCGCCTACCCGAACACGCTGTATGTCACAAGCGCGGGCAACGACTCGCTTGATAACGACGCAAACCCTGTGCAGCCGTGCGGGATCGATCTGCCGAACGTCGTGTGTGTCGCCGCGACCGGCCTGAACGACGAGCTGGCGAGCTTCTCCGACTTTGGTGCGACGACGGTCGATCTTGGCGCGCCGGGGGTGGGAATTCTCGGAGCGCAGCAGCCGTTCGCGGACTTCTTCACTGACGGGTTCGAGACCGACCTGAGCAAGTGGACACAGGGGCCGGGCAGCACGTGGGCACGGACCAACGACGCCGCGGCGGCCGGGGGGAGCTTCAGCCTGACCGACTCGCCCGGCGGCAACTATCAGGACAACAGCAACTTCTTTATACGCACCACGAGCCCGGTCGATCTCAGCTCCCAGCAGCAGTGCCGCATCGACTATTCGATCCGGCTCGACACCGAACCTGGGTTCGATTTCGTCTATGTGGAAGCGGCGACGGATCCATCTGGACCGTGGACTGCGCTCAGCCGTTGGAGCGGAAGCTTCAACGGAGCGTTCGTCAATGGCGGCGACAGTCTTGCGCCTTTTGTTGGTGATTCGAGCGTGTATGTGCGATTCAGGTTCGAGTCAGACGCGACTAACGAGGGCGACGGCGCCTACATCGACGACGTCGGGATCCGCTGCTCGACCGAGAACCCGACCGGTCACGACTTCACCTACGGCGACGGCACCTCCTTCTCGGCGCCGATGGTGTCTGGGATCGCCGCGCTCGTCGATGCGGCGGCGCCGGATATCGGCGTCGCGGACACGAAGAAGGCTCTGCTCGCCGGTGTCGACCCGATCCCCGCGCTCGCGGGCAAGACCGTCACCGGCGGACGAGCCAACGCCGCGAAGGCGCTGGCGTCGATCCCGCCCGCCGCGGTTACCGAGCCCGCGACCGCCGCGGGATCCACGTCGGTCGCCCTGAACGGGATCGCGCGTCCCCACGCTCGGGCCGGCACGTACCTATTCCAGTACGGGCCGACCAGCAGCTATGACAGCCAGACACCCACGAGGACGATCGCCGCGACGCTCGGCGATCAACCGGTGACCGAGACCCTCACCGGGGTCGGCCCTTCAGCGGCGATCCACTACAGGCTTGTGGTCTCGACGCCGGTGGGCACCGCATACGGCGCTGACCAGACCGCCAGCAGCGCGAGCAGCTCGCCGGTTTCCCATCCGTTGGTCAACGACCACGTCGCTCCGGTCGTCAGCGGAGCGCGATTGACGCGCGACCGCAAGGGCCGGATAACCCTGTCGTTCACACTGTCTGAGACAGCGAGCCTTGCCGGCGTCGTGGATAGCGGTACCGGCGCCCTTCGGAACATCTCGCAACGGCGACTCCGGTCCGGCGCACACAAACTCACGCTGGGCCGACTGCGGGCGAAGGCGACGGTATCGCTCCTCGCTCGGGACGATGCCGGCAACGCGGGCAAAACGCGCGAGCTGGTGGTCCCGAACGCGCCGCGCCACAAGCCGAAACACAGGAAACCGCATCCTCGCAAATCGCCTCGCGCCGCCCACACCGTCAGGGCAATCGCAATCCCGACGCCGGCACCCCTTCTCAGCACCGAACCATTCGGCGAGGGATCCCAAGGCTTCGTATTCACCACTAATCCCGCCGCCGCGAGTCCTACCCCGCCCGAGCCAGCGCCGAACGACTGCCTGGAAACTCCAGGATGCGCGAAGATCGGAGCGGCACCGACGGCCTGCTCCGACCAGTACTGCTCGATGGTCTCGGCCGCGGTCAAGCCAACACCCCTCCCCGCCGACAACAGCGGGTTCACGCAGCAGGTCGAACCGGCGTGGGGCGGTCGTACTGTCGTTCTCAGCGTCCCCGACGTCTCGAGTGACGTTAGGGTAGTGATCGACTGGGGCGATCACACAGGGGTGTCGGAAATCCAGCCGTGCGGGCCTCCGATATGCACGACCCGCACGATCGTAACCCCTGCAACCGCGCACACCTACGCCGACGTCGGCTCCCACACAGTGACAGTCACATACGAGTACCCGGACGGTTCCAAAGAGCAATCACAGGGGACCGCGCTGACGAGCAATGCCGACCCCAAGGGCTACTTGCGTAGCGTGCTTCCCGTCGCGGGTGACGCAGTGGCCGCGGGCTTGGCGGTTGGCGCGTGCACAGTAGGAACTGCCGTAGGTTGCGCGGCTGCTGCGCTCACGTACATTGTGCCGAAAGCCTTGTGGCCCTGGTGCGTTAATTCACCCGCCTGTCTCGGACCCAAGAGCGCGAAATCGACGAGGCGGCCAATGGGCGTCGCGCCAGCGAACAGCATCACGACGTTGGTGCGCCCGCGTGTGGAGCCGGTTAGCAGTCGATTGCCGAACAGCGGTGTGCCGAGGCGCGCACGGCCCTTTGTCGTGCGCATGTTGCGCACCCAGAGCGTTTTGCGCGCCGACGTCGGGGCGCTGGCAGGCTCACTCGATCGTGCCGATCAGGCCTTGCAGGCCGGTGCCCTGCCGAACGTGTCGATGCAGGTGCTAGCTGCTCGCCGGTTCGCAAGTAGGCTCGCGGGCGACCTGCAGCGCGACCTGCAGAACCGCAAGGCACTCGTATCTGCGCTAAGACGGTTCGGATTCAAACGAGTCGCCGTGAGCAAAGCCACGGCCGTGCGGCTCCGCAAGAAGCTTCTCCGTCACGGCTTCCCGCCGACCGCGAAGCGCCAGCTCCGCGCCGCCGGTCTAACCAACAGCGAGATCAGCGAGCTGCGATCACTGATCACCAAGAGTCCGCCAGCCGCCAGCGCGTTCCCCGACGCCCTCATCGCGCCCTCGACGGTAACGGCCGAGCGGCGCGAGATCGCCAACTTGAAGCGCGTTGCAGCCAGTCTCTGAAGCGCGCCAAGGCAAGCCTCGCAGCCGCCGGAGGACCCCGATCACCGATCTGCTTGCTTACAGAGCAGCGCGTAGTATCGAGCGTCACTGTCGGAGTCTACGGGAGCTCGCGAGAACGGCCTGCCGTCGGTTGACGCTACGCGAAGTCTCCGCCGACAGAACCGATCAGACAGGTTCTCGCAGGGTCTTGCGGCCGCTAGCAACGAGAAGCTTGTGCCCGTCGGGCCGGAGCTCTCCGGTCGGCGAGACGTGCCGGTAGAGCGTCTGTCGGGTGATCCCGAGCTCCGCACACAGTTCGCCGATCTTGGTATCGGACTGTCCCATTGACGCGGCGGCCAAGCGCAGTTTGGCCGGGGTCATCTTGAACGGCCGCCCGCCTTTGCGGCCACGAGCGCGAGCGGAGACGAGCCCGGCGGTGGTGCGTTCGGAGATGAGCTCGCGTTCGAACTCGGCCAGAGCGGCGAAGATCCCGAACACGAGCTTGCCGGCGGGGGTGGTGGTGTCGATCGCTGCGCCTTGTCCGGTGAGCACCTTCAGCCCGACGCCGTGAGCGGTCAGGTCGTGGACGGTGTTGACCAGGTGGTGCAGATTGCGGCCGAGCCGATCGAGCTTCCAGACGATCAGCGTGTCGCCGCTCCTGAGCGCCTTCAGGCACGCCGCGAGCCCCGGGCGGTAATCGCGGCGGCCGGAGGCGTGGTCGTCGTAGACGTGGGCGGCGTCGACGCCGGCGGCCAGCAGCGCGTCGCGTTGCAGCGTGGTGGTCTGGGACTTGTCTGCTTTGGAGACCCGGATGTAGCCGACCAGCACTCGTTCGCGCTCCCTTGTCACGTATACGTAACTGCGCGAGAGATCCACGCGCTCCACGCCTACACCAACCCGGCACGGGCCGGCTACGAGCTGGCCAACCTGATCACTCGCTCTACAGCAGCTTTCGCGTCGACAGCACCCCCGATCCGAGCACTGACAAACGACTGGGACGATCTACTGACAACCCGCGGGAATCTCACTGACATCTGAGTGGGAATCGACAGCATCCTGGGGCCCCTCGCGGTAGACGCGACGACGTCACGGATCGCTGATCGACTTATAGGTAGACATAAGCCCGATTATCGAGCGTTGGAAACAGGCGAATCGGGGTCCACCCAAAGCGCCAGTGTTGCCCCGCTTGCTTTCGGATCAGCTCATCCACAGACGACAACACGACGCTCGAATGCTCCCTGCGGTGGCCGGTCAGGTCGGACGTATACCTCACTGGAGATCGCCGGCAGCGCGGCGTCAGTTTGGGTTGACAAACGTCCCGTTGTCAATCTAGACTGACGGCAATGAACGCCGAAGACATCGCCTCCGCGATCGCCTCCAACGACCCGTCGCTGGGACTCCGCGCAGCTCTAGCTCTGCACCGGCTCGCGGAACGGGTCGAGGCGGACCAGGTCGCGACCGCCCGCCAGCAGGGGTGCCGCACAGCGCGTTGTAGGCGATGTTCAACACGTGATCGGACTCGTAGTACGGCTTGTGCAACTTCAGCAGTTCCAGCGAGCTGTCGATCTCGTCGGCCAGCCCGACCTCGCTGATCACCTTCGCGATCACGCCGATCCCGCCGTGCCCCGTGGCTTTCGTGCGCGCCGAGAGCTCGTAGGCGATGTTGGACCGGCCGAGCACCGGCCCGCCCATGTTCGGGCGCACAGCGCGTTCCAGGCGCCGCTCGATCGCCGTCTGCTCGGCGCGCAGTCGGGCGGTCCTGGTGCGGCGCCTGCAGTCGGGGTTACTACGAGCGGCTTGGTGCGAGCCGCTCGCTCGGCTTCCGCCTCGCGCGCGAGGATCTCGGGCTCGATGGCGCGGACGCCAATAGATCGCCTGCATCCAATTGCGGTTCGGGTCGCGGGGACTTCTATTCGTGCGGCAAGCGAGCACGCCGACCCAGCCCAGTTCGCTCTCCCGTCGCACACGCAGCAAGAGCGAGGGCTGCCCGTCGGTAAACGCCTCCATCATCAGGCGCATGCAGAAGAAACAGCTTTGGGAGGTGACTGCGCACACCTGCTGTCGCGCAGCGACGCGAATCTTGCCCCGATCGGGCGAGCGCCCTGCCTCGGGCGCGGATTGCGCGTCTCGTCTCAGATGCCCATCGGCGGATTCTGGTGGTTATCGCAACAGGAGTGGTCCGATCTCCTCGATCGGCTTGGCGAAGCCGAGCCGTTTGCGGGCCGGTCGTTCAGTTCGGTGGCTACCCAGTCGAGGTCGCTGCCGACATTGACATCTACTTCTAACGCACGCACCCTGGCAACGCGAATCCCAACGAGAACACCAACGGCTCTGGGTCGCTGCGAGCCAGCGGCTGCGCACCAATCAAATGTGAGCGAGCTTGGCCCGAGATCGAGCCAGCCTCGCTTGCTCAAAGTTCCGGACCCCGGATCGGGCGGTCCGGCGGGTGCGGTTGTCGTTCCGGTTATGGGCGCCGTTGGTGGCCCCAGGCGGTGCCTTTCTGTATCTATCTAGGAAGCTTGGCTCGCAACTCGGAGAGCTCATCGGCTAACTCCTCGCGCGCGCGCGTCTCTTCTTCCAGTTCCCCTCGCAGTGTGTCGGTCGAATCAGACTCCTTGAACCCATGGCGAGCCACCGAGATCGAGGCGGGAAGTACAAAAGGCAGCAGGAACACGACGACCGGTATCGAGGTGCTGCTGCCGGAGCTGTTGCTGACGAAGGCGTTCCCGAACACGCCTACGAACAACACCGTGAGCCACATGGCCACGATTGCAACGCCCGCCCACAACGCCGTTGCGTCAAGCCAAAAGCTGCGAGAACGACGCTGCCTTGTCGGACGGATGGTTGACAGCGATTCTGTCGACATGGCTGACCCTCCTTACTGAGTAGGCCATAGCCATCACCTCCATGGTTGCGCTTGGAATTGCGCCTGTCATCCGGACAAGACCGCAGTTCTGCGCCACGCCGATCTGTGTCTGAGGTCAGTCCATCGACGGTGTCGAGCGTCAATCCCGTCCCGCGTGTTTTCCGCGCCGACGTCCGCTGATCTTTGGTTGGTGAGCCGACTTTCCAGCAGAGTCACGCCGAGCGTCAGGGCCACCGTGATCCCCCAATTGAATTGGGAAGATCGTGCGTGAACTTGCGCGACCCCATGTCTTGACGGGTCGTGGTCTTCTGACTAGGGTCAGAGAATGGCCGACGCGATGGTCGAGCAGGTGCGCCGCTTCAATCGCAGACGACGGGTGGGCGGCGCGAGCGGGCGATGATCGACCGCCGATCCGACAAACGCGCTGCGTCGCTGCTCGAGCCGCTGTCCGCCGAGCAGCGCGAACGGCTGGTGGCCGCGATGCGAGACGTCGAGCGACTCCTGACCGCCGCAAGCGTTGAGATCACACACATCGACCCCGAGCACGCCGATGCGAAGTACTGCCTCGCCGAATATGTCGCCGAACTGAATCGACGCGCCCGTGAGCGCCACACGTACCGCGTCTTTGACCCGGCAGTTGGAGCCAGCGCACATCCACACGAGCTCCGACACCCCGCCGGGGCCTTCTTCGTCGCCTACCTGCACGGTAACGCGGTGGGCTGCGGCGGGGTTAAGCATCACCGCGATGCGCCCGCCGAGATCAAGCGCATGTGGATCGCTCCCCACGCACGTGGGCTCGGCCTCGGGCGGCGGCTGCTCGACACGCTGGAGGCGTGTGCGTGCGAGGGTGGCTCGCGCGTCGCGCACATCGAGACGAGCGCGGTGAGCGCCGAGGCGCTCTCGCTGTACCGCTCGAGCGGCTGGGTCGAGGTGCCGCGATTCAACGACGAACCGTTCGCAGACCACTGGTTCGAGAAGCGATTGACTCGCTCGCCGCCGCAGTCAGCTGTTGCCCGCTCCTGACGGGCGCGTCTGGAACTGGGGCCGCTGGACGCTTTTGCCGACGGCACGCGCGGTCGTGCTCGCGATCGACCCGCAGCCGGGTCGTTCCCGGCGACGTTCGCTGAGCGTTCGGTGCTCAGACGCCCGTCTCGGATTAGCGGCGTGCGTCTCCCGGCGAGTGGGCCCTAGCCCTAGAAGGTCCCGGCAGTGTCGACCTTTTCCCAGAACACCGGATGCGGCTCCACCTGCACGCCGGCGTCGGCAAACATCTGCGGGATCTCGGGCGTCGACTGAAAGAAATCGAGGAACGACTCCTTGTCCGACCACTCGTCGACGACGAGGATCTCGCCGCCGTCGGCGTTCGCATAGAAGGCGTGGTGCAGACAGCCCTTCTCTCGGCCGCGGGCGGAGACCGCTTCAAGCGTGACGCCGTTCGCAGCCGCCATCTCCTTGAACTTGTCGACGTCGACCTCCGTCCGAAGTCCCATCATCACTGACATCCCGAACCTCCTGAGCTTGGTCCCGTTCTGGTCGGGACGATTCGAGCAGACTCGCCGAGGCCGTGTCAACTGGGCTTACAACCCAGCTACGCCGCGGACGGCGTAGCACGCCGGGTTCGACCCGGTGTGATCAGTGTTTCGACATCCTCGGCGACTCCTGGGCGATGTCCGCTGAGGTTGGCGGCGCGGCGACGCCATCAAGGGACGGCATCAGACGACGCTCGCGACCGTGCACTGGACCATGGACATCTGCGACGAGTCCTGGTTTCCGCGCACGTTGCAGGGCAGTCGGCATCGCGCCCGAGATCCCCGCCGCGGAATCAGAGCAGGGCTCGCGCCCGATCCGATCGCGCATTCGAGAGCCGCGGTCGGCACTGCCGGGTCACGCCTACACCGGTCACGCCAACGCCCTGACCGCATTGCGCCGCGGTCGGCAGCGCGGTCGACGGGTCGATAGGGTCGCGGTCGTGGCCAAGCACTCGTCCCGGCGCACCGCCCGCGGCCGCTCGTTCACGCGTGAGCGCAAGCGAGAGCGAACGGCTGTGCTGGGCGTGAGCACAAGTGAGGAGGCACGTACCGCTGGCGAATTCCGGGGCGCGTGCTACTAGCTACTTCCCCCGGAAAAAGGCGGAATGACACTCGCATCGACGATTTACCGCATATCGGTGGGACTGTAAACTTGAGGTTGCCAACGCCGGCGCTCCCATTTCCGATGCACCCTCGGAGTTTGTCCGGGGGAAGTAGCTAGCGCTAGCTAGGCGCGTAGAGAGCCAGTCCCAACGCGGTATTCAGCTCGGTCACCGCTGACGCTCGCGGGTCGTTAGGACCGGCGATCTGGGCCACCCGGCTAGGCGCCGAAGCTGGCTCGCCCCTTTCGTCGAGCGGCTGTCGATCACCGTCGCGCGGAGCGAGGTTGCCGATCGTCCGACTCGGTCGTCTCGTGCCGTGGGGCTCGGACAATTGACTTCGGGTCTGTCGGGTGTACGATCGACGTACTACGGGGTGAGCGGAAGCGTCTTGGGGTGAGACATTTGCGGATACTTTTCAGCCGAGCCGAGCGCGCACGCTTGCGAGAGGGCGGTGCTCAAGCCGGGTCGTCCACTGGTGACGTTCCGTGTAGTGACAGCGGTCACTACGGTCTTACGTTGCTGGCTCGATGCTCGGTGGAAGCGTGCGGTTGAGGCTCGTTTTCATCGCTGCGATGTTTGCGGCGGCTCTGGCACCGGCGGTCGTCGCGGCCGCGCCGTCGAGTCTCAGTTTCACAGTCGGCAGCAGCGGCGTGATGTGCTCGATGACGACGGCTTCGGTCTCATGCCAGAGCGCGACCTCGTCCCAGACCGTGTCGGCGACGCTGACGCCCGACTCCAACGTTGCGACGTGCAGCGAGCCGCAGGGATCCTCGCCCGGGTGCATCCTGTGGCCGGGGGTCGTGTACAAGAAACTCTTGATCACCGATTCCGCGCCCACGGTCGGCCCGTTCGCATGCATCCCGACCGGCCGGGACTTCTTCACCAATGCCACGGGGGTCGTGTGTACGGTCATCGCGACCGGGAAGGGCTTCCGGATCACGACCGGGAATCTGTCTCGGGTCAGCCAGATTTCGGCTGGTCCCCATCCGCCCTGCACACGAGCGGCATTGACCGGAGCGCTGAAGCGCGCCTTCCACAAGCGGTCGCTGGCGCCAAGCTACCTCTCAAGAGGGTGGCAGTGCGTCGGGAGCTACGCACTCGGTCAGTTCATCGATGTCCACGGCCGCATTGCTGATGACATTACGGCTGTGTTCCGCGCCACGCGACGTGTCTGGACGCTGGCCGGCCGCGGGAAGATCTGCGAGGACGGCGAGATCCCGGCGCGGATCTGGTACTTCTCTTGCGCGGTGAACTAACTCGAACGACCAACTGACGGCTGGGCTACCCGCACAGATCCTGGCGACGCATAGGGTCGGGCCAGCGCGCTTAGAGCGCCCATGTTGCTCTGCGCGAGGTTCGCCGCATCCCTGCCCTGAGCCTGGCTGCCGACCGCCGTGCAGCCGACTCGCGCCACGCACGAGATTGCAGAGAGAGTCGGGGCACCGAGGTTTGTGGGACTCCAGCTGGTTCCGGGCGCGGTCGGTACGTGTGGGAGGGTGATACGGGTCCAGTGCGTCCCGGTCCAGTTCTCCACCAGCGGCTGTTGGGTGGCCGGCAGTGGGAACACGCCGTTGTCGAACTGGCCGGCCGCGAAGCAGTCGGTGCTCGAGAGGCACGAGATGCCGTTGAAGGGGCTGTGGTACGGCAGACCCTCCGTGGCTCTTGTCCAGCGTCTCCCGTCCCATCCCATCGTGTGGCGTAAGCGCCATCGTAGATGCCGTTCTCTGCCCGTACCGCGTCCCCCGCCGCAAGACAGAACGATCGTGACAGGCAGGAAACTGCTGTAAGCCACGTGATGTTCGAATGCAGCTTGCCGCGGTAGCGGTAGAGTTCGGCGGGCGGACGATCGATCGTCCAACTGTGTCCGTTCCAGCGCTCGGCGAGCGGTCGGCGCTCTTCCACCCCAGTTCTGTTGATGCTGTAGTAGCCGACCGCGGTGCACTCGGTGACGGTCACACACGAGATCGCCGACAGCTCGCTGTGGTATCTCGCTGTCGGGATCTTGATTTTTCTCCAGCTGGATCCGTGCCAGACCACGCTGACGGGCGCCCCCGCGGCGATGCAGAACGAGCTCGAGACGCACGAGACCGCGGACAGCCCACTCGCGGTCACGGATCCAGCCGGAGTCGGCTGGATGGTCCAGCTCGCGCCATTCCACGCCTCCAGAAGGGCGTGAGCATTGCGAACCTTGAATCCGTTGCTGGCGTTCTCGCCAACGGCGACACAGAACGTCGCCGACGCGCACGACACCGCCTCAAGCTCCGGATTCGCACCCGCCACCGGAGCTGGGATGACCATCCATGACGAGCCGTCCCAGCGCTCGGCGGACGTTTCGGGTCCGATCGGCTCCTGAAAGTTGTCGAGGCCGTAGTCAGCGCTCCCCACCGCCATACAGAACGTGGCAGAGACGCACGACACGCCGGTCAGCGCCGCATCGGGCGGCCCACTCGGACCCGGTGTCGTCTGCGTCGTCCACGTGGCGGCCGACGCCGCAGACGCTATCGCCGCCGCCGACACCGTAACGGCCCAAACCACGATCGCTCGGCGGATCGCTCTCAGGACCACGTTGCTCGTCGCCCTCATCCGCAGCCCAGCACCAGGGGAGCGACGGTGCGAGCCTCAGACGCCTTGCAACCCGCCGCGCGGCCGGCAGATACAAGACTTAGACGCACCGCGATCTCGCCGGGATCGCCACCATGACATCCGTGAGGATCGTTGGTGTTGCCGGTTGCTCCGCGAGTGCGGACGCGACCGGAATGTTTGCCTGGCGATGGGGCCGGTCACTTCCAGGCCGTGCCGTTCCAGTGCAGGATCAGGGTCTTGTAGACGGTGCCCTCGTGGACGCCGACCGCCCAGGCGTTGAGCGTGGAGGCGGCCGCCACGCCATAAATGTGATCCTCCGATTCGCCCGAGTGCGGGCTGGGCACACGCTTCCAGCTGGTGCCGTTCCAGTGCACGATGCCCGTGGTGGTGCCAGTTCCGACCGTCCAGCCGTTGGTGGGTGAGGTGGCGGTCACACCCCAGAGCCCGTCCATCGTGTCTGGGCTCGGGCCGGGAACCCGGCTCCAGACGCTGCCGTTCCATCGTTCGATCAGGGGGTCGCCGGCGCCTTCGGCCAAGCAGCCGCTGCAGCCGACCGCCCAAGCGGTGCCAGCGGAGGTGGCGGTGACGCCGCGAAGGTTGCCGAGGCCGGGTGCGAGGTGGCTGGGCACCTGCGTCCAGGCCGTGCCGTTCCAGTGCAGGATCAGAGGGGTGTTGGTGCCTTCAATACCTGCCCCTCCGGGTGAGCCGGCGAAGCCGACCGCCCAGGCGTTACTGGTCGAGGTCGCAGCCACGGCCTCGAGATCACCCTCGGAGTTCGGGCTGGGCACCTGCGTCCAGGCCGTGCCGTTCCAGTGCAGGATCAACGGCATGCCGCTGCTTGCGCTGCCCACCGCCCATGCGTCGCTGGTGGAGGTGGCGGCGACACCGAAGAGGCTGGCGTGGGGTCCGGGGCTTGGACTCGGGACCTGCGTCCAGGTGGTGCCGTTCCAGTGCAGGATCAGGGTCTGGCCGGCGCCCGCGTTTGTGATGGCGGAGCCGACCGCCCACGCGTTGCTGACGGACGTGGCGACGACGCCCGAGAGGGACGCGTAGTCGAGGACGCTCGGGCTGGGCACCCGCTTCCAGGCGGTCCCGTTCCAGTGGACGGTAAGCGTCTTGCCGCTGTTGGTATTGCCCACCGCCCAGGCACTGTTAACGGAGGTGGCGGCCACCCCATAGAGATCACCGGCGATGACATAAGATCGCGGGGTCCGCGCAGCCGTGGCCTTGTACAACAGGATCTTGGCGCCGGTCCGACCGCAGTCCGCATGGGCGCCATCTTGGGACTGTCCGGCGGGGACTACGAAGCAGTCCCATCCGCCGGCGAACTGTAGCTCGCAGAAGCTGTTCTGCTTGCCGCACTGCCCTGCGCCTGCGGCCACCTTGCGGAAATAGGCACGCACCAAACGATGAGCTTCGTCGCACGTCACACTTCCGATCAGTACGAATCGAAGGGTGAGTTCTCCGCGGAGTTCTGGTACTTCGACGTACTTTCCTCCGTTGACCGTCTCGTTGGAGCAAGCGGTCGCGATCCTTGCGCTGCCAGTCGCCTGCGCTCCCGTGCTGGTGAGCGCGAGCACCATGATGAGGGCTACGGTTGTAAGTCCGAGTCCAGTCCGTATTTTCAGCGTCCGGCACATGACTGTGGTGGTCAGTGCTTCCCGCGACTGACGGTCAGGGCCACCTTGGTGCCGGCCGGGTGTTTGCTCCCCGGTTTCGGGCGGCTCGCTATCACCCGTACCATGGAGACGGTCAAGGACTTGCGCTTGGTAATCCTTCCGACCCCACAAGCAGCGCTTTCCCACGCCGCTGCGGTTTCGGTTATCGGAAGCGCCGGCGCGCGAGGCGAATGTTCGCCGATCGGCGCGGGCACCGCCGCGCTGGCAGGAGTCACGCAGCGGGCAAGCGCGACCAAACCCACCACGGCGAAACGCAATCTGGGCAGCCAGCAACCCATGATGTGCTCGCACGGGCGGTGGGCGCCACGCTCAAGAGGCCCGACAGAACCGTGCCACGCATGCCACGCTCGCACGCAAGCGTACTTGCCCGGCTCGGCTGTGAAAAAGCGCCCCAAATGCCTCACCCCGAGACGCTTCCGCTCGTGGTGGATGTCAACCAACCTACTCCCAGGGGCGTTCGCGGTCAAGTCAACGACAGCCCCTTGAGCGACTCGGCAATGCTCGGCTGTGCCTCGTTAGCCAGTTTGCGCATTCGCGTGCGGGGAGCGGCGACGAGCCGTGGCTGCGGACGGGCGCTTCGCCACGATTATGAGCGGAAGCCCGGGCGTGAACGTTCGTGGAGCGAACCGAAGAGCCGCGCTGGGCGGGACCGCACCCCGACTGTCATTCGACCCGCGCCTACAGCAAGTGTCGGATCCGGAACGTTTGTCAGTGGAGATTCGGACTTGTGGCAGTGGTTTGTCCGGGATGTTTGGCAGCGGGATTCTCAGCTGATGGCAGCGGATCGGCTCATTCGTTTGGCGGTGCTCGGATCGGCGGCGCCGGTGGCTGATAGCTGCTGTAGAGGGCGATCTCGCTCATCCGGTAGATCTCGCTCACGAGCGCAGGCTACACCGGGCCCGCGGGCTCCGCCTCCTCCTCGAGGAGGACCCCGCGGATCCGCCTCCTCCTCGAGGAGGACCCCAGGTCGTCGGGGAGTGCCATGACGAACGCGACGTTCCGACGACGACGCCGCGCTCGGCCGGACCTAGCGTGGGGACACCCCGAAACCCCACAGGAGGTCCCGTCCCATGAGCACATTCGCACCCCCCGCCCCGCTACGCGTCGTGACCGATGCTTGCCCTGAGCAAAGCGCGGTCCCGCGGCCGGTCCGCCAGCTCTCCGCCGCCGGCGTCGCCGGCGTCTGGGCCGCGGCGGCCGTGCCGATGGGCCTGCTCAGCTGGGTCGTCGCGCCGCGGCTCGCCGACGGCCTCAGCGGCCCGGCACCGCTCGTGAAGGCCTTGATCATCACGCTCACTCTCGGCCTCATCTGGCAGTTCGCCCTCGTCGTCGGCCTTGTCTACCGCGAGCAGGGCACCCTGCGCTGGTCGGTGGTCCGCGTGGTGCTCTGGCTGCGCGCGCCGCGCGACCCGCGCAGCGGACGGCGCGGCGGCCGCGGCTGGCTGATCCTGCCGGGCCTCGTCGTCGCCTCCGCGGTGACGAACCTGCTCGTGCCAGCGCTGCCGCACCCGGGCGGCCGCGACCTCGGCCTGTTCCTCGGCTCGCACGCCGGTCATGCGTTCTTCTCCGGCGCGTGGGGCTGGTTCGCTCTGACCGCGGTGATGCTGGTGTTCAATACCGTGCTGGGCGAGGAGCTGCTGTTCCGGGGGTATCTGCTCCCGCGCATGAACCGCACGTTCGGCCGGTTCGACTGGCTTGCCAATGGCGTGATCTTCGCCGCCTATCACCTGCACGAGCCCTGGGTCATCCCGAGCGCCCTGTGCGACAGCTTTGTCCTCGCCCTCCCCGCTAAGCGGCGCCGGAGCGCGCTGCTGGCGATCGTCGTCCACAGCGCGCAGACGGTGTTCTTCCTGGTCCTCCTGCTGGGGCTGGTGGTCGGGAACGCGGGACGCTAGGACGTCGCGGCCGACCTCGTCGCCAACCGCGACGAGGTCGGCTCCGGCGCGTCCGAGCAGCGGGCAGGTCAACGGCGGCCAGAGGCCGGCGACGGCGAGAGGCCATACCCGCACACGGAGCCCGCGGCCAGCCGCGCGATCCAGGGCCTGCTGAAGGCAGCCGCCAAGCGCGGCCTCGCCGTCGAGTAGCCAGCCCAGACCCAGCCCCGGGCCAACACGCCCGGGGCCTGGTCCCCAGCCAACCGGGAGGACTGGCCAGGCTGAGGAGCAGGCCCCCCAACCACCACGGGAGGAGCGACCCCATGAGGCTCGCCACCACCCACACCTACCAGACACCGACCGTGCGCGAGCGCGTGCGGTGCGGGCACCGGGTCCACGTCGGACCGTGCGCCAACTGCCAGCAGGCGGCCTACGACCGGCAGGCCGCCCAGCTGGCCGACGCGGTCGCCGCTGGGGACGCCTGGCTCATGCGACAGCAAGAGACCAGGTATAGCGATAACAGGCCGCGCTCATAGCCGCCGACGCGCCCGGGAGGCCGCGTCGAGGACGAGAGCCCGCAACAGCCCCCAACCGAAGGAGGCCGCCCAACTCCAACTGCCGGGGGCCGGCGGGGAGGGGACGGGGGCTGCTTGGGTGCGGTCGCAGGGCGGTCGGCTGGCGGACGGATACGCAGGAGGAGGCTCGGGATGCGGTTGCCCCCGCGTGCTCAGATCGGGTGACCTGGTCCTCGTTGGCGAGCGACACACGTCGGGCAACAACATGCACTGAAGGGTGTGGTGGCGAAGGTGGCGATGCCCGTGGAGTCAGTCAGTGAGGTCCTAGCCGTCCTGGCGATCGGGAGCGAGGTCGGCGATGGTGACGTGCGCACGACGTCGGTGAGGTCGCGCTGGATGCGTTGCGCCGCCAGGCGGCCGGCCCGATCGGCGTCCATCGATCGTGACGTCACGGTCCTCGAACCCGAGGGCCCAGGCGCTGTCCCACGCCTGGTCGCCAGGAACGGCGAGGGCGGGCATCCCGCAGGCGCGCGGAGCTCATCTCGGGCAGGCCCTCGGCTGTCCTGCGGCCATTTGCAGGAGCCGGTCGTCCCTGCGCGTTCACACGGCCCCTTTGGAGACGCGCGGAGGCGACCTCAGAGATGGTCCTGCGCGCGGGATCGACGGAACGGCGGCAGTCGCGCTTGCGGGCCGCCTGTGAGGCTTAGGTGGGCGTGGC
>CAWCDS010000013.1:0-8722 GCA_963794285.1 uncultured Solirubrobacterales bacterium | reverse complement strand
CTTGCCGCGGATAAACCCTTCAGCGACCCCTCTCTGTCAACGTCCGGCGAGACGCTCACCATCGAGGAATCAATGAACCTTGAGGGCGAGAACGGAGCACGCCGGACATGCAGACGAGCACGAATGGAGCTGGAGCAGCGGTTGAGGCTGCCGCCGCCGGCCGCGAAGATCAGCTTGGCGTAGGCGAGCTGGGATTCGGGGCCGGCGGGCGCGCCGCGCCCGAGGGGGTCGGCGGTCTCGGGGAGGTCCCTGATCCAGAGCTGGTCGAGCAGGCCAAGCGCCGCTCGTTCACCGCCGAGTACAAGGCGAAGATCCTTGCCAAGGCTGATGCGTGCACCCGTCCGGGTGAGGTCGGCGAGCTGCTGCGCCGCGAAGGGCTGTACACGTCGCATCTGACGTACTGGCGCAAGCAGCGCAAGGACGGCGCGCTGAAGGAGCTCGGCAAGCCACGCGGGCGCAAGCCAGTCGACAACCGCGACGCTCAGATCGCGGCGCTGACGCGGCGGGCGGAGCGCGCGGAGACCGAGCTGGCGAAGATGAAGCGCGTTGTGGAGATTCAGGGAAACGTCTCGGCGCTGTTGGAAGAGATGCTCGGATCGGGCAGCGCGCAGAGGAGCACCGAGCGATGATCGCGGCCACCGTCGAGGAGCTGACGCCGATCATCGGCACCCGGCCGGCGTGCCGGGCGTTGGGCGCGTCGGTGGCAACGATGTACCGTCGCCGGAGGCCGCCCGAGCCCAGAACGCTCAAGCCGCGGCCGACACCGGCCAGGGCGCTGACAGCGCCCGAGCGCCAGCAGGTGCTCGACGTGCTGCACTCCGAGCGGTTCGTCGACGTCTCCCCAGAGGAGACCTACGCGACGCTGCTGGACGAGGGCACCTACCTGTGCTCGACGCGAACGATGTACCGGGTCCTCGCCGGCCACCACGGCGGTGTCCGGGAGCGGCGTGCCCAACTCACCCACCCGGCCTACGCCAAGCCCGAGCTGCTCGCCACACGCCCGAACGAGCTGTGGTCGTGGGATGTCTCGAAGTTGAAGGGTCCGGCGAAGTGGACCTGGTTCTACCTGTACGTCATCCTCGATGTCTTCAGCCGCTACATCGTCGGGTGGACGGTGCAGTACAGGGAGAATGCCCAGCTCGCGATGGCGCTGATCGAGCAGGCGACCGAGCAGCAGCAGATCACGCCGAAGATCCTGACGCTACACGCCGACCGCGGCGCGCCGCAGCGCGCCAAGCCGGTGGCCTTTCTCCTCGCGGACCTCGGTATCACGAAAACGCATTCGCGTCCGTACACCTCGAGTGATAATCCCTACTCGGAGTCGAACTTCAAGACCCTGAAGTACCGGCCGGAGTTCCCCGCCCGGTTCGACGACATCGACCGCGCCCGCGGTCACTGCCGCGTGTTCGTCGACTGGTACAACCACGTCCACCGCCATTCCGGGATCGGGCTGATGACCCCCGCCGCGATGCATTACGGACACGCCAAGCAACTGCACGCCGACCGCGCCGTCGTGCTCGATGCCGCCTACCAGCAGCACCCGGAACGGTTCGTCCGCAAGCCGCCGGTCCCGCCGGAGCTGCCGACCGCCGCCTGGATCAACAAGCCGGCCGATACGAAGGAGGTCGCTCACTAAATTCCACACCAAAGCGTCTCACCGGGCTTGACAGGCTCCGGACGAAACGGCCGCGGAGTGAACTCGCGCGGCCGCTTCGTAGTAATGGGTTTGCTCTTGCTGAAGGAGCGGTTGGGAGTGTTTCACCGCTCCCGGACGGCGAGCGTGTCGGCGTTGTAGGCCAGGATTGCCCACTCAGTCCACGCCTGCCGGCCTTCGTCGCCTTTGAAGCGGGATCGGTCCATGCCGTAGCGGCGTTTGAGGTGACTGATCCGGCCCTCCGCGCCCGTTCGATAGCGCCGCAACCGACGCTGGGTGCGTTTCGAGCCGGGTTCCTGGCGGCCAGCGATGAACACGTTCTTCGGCTGAAGGGCCGCGAGCGCGCTGCTGGTCGGTCCGACGTTGAACCCGCCATCCAGGGCGACCTCCTGCACCCGGATCCCGAGTCGTGTGAGCTCGGCGACGGTGCCAGGCAGCAGCGTGTCCTCGGCAGGATTGCCGATCTCCGTCGCTGCGGCCGGCAGGATCAGGCCGCGCGCGCCGCGGTGGGTGTGCTCGGTCACCTCCGCCAACTGCGACACGAACCCGAACTCGTTCGGTTTCCCCAGCTTCCCCTTGCGGATCGGTCGGGCGTCTGGATCGAACAACGACACGATCCTGTCCTTGATCGGCTCGCCCTTCACCCGCTGGCGGATCTGGCCGGCGACCTTCTCGCAGCGCTCCGCCATCTCCTCCAGCTTCGCGGCCGCCCGGAGCTTGGCCTTCGCGCCACGACCCCGTGCTGTGCCGCGGGCGATCCTCGCGAGCCGTCGCGCCTCCTTCACCGAGCGCTCCAACAGCTCGCCGGTTTGCTCGGTGAGCTTGAGCACTTCCTGCTTGGCATCCCCAGAACGGCGACGGACCGTGCGCGTGATCGCCCGGAGCTTGCGGCCCATCGCCCGCGAACGATCCCGGACCCGCGCCTTCTTCTCCCCGATCAGCTTCGCGAGCTTGCGTCCTCCCCGGGCCAGAACCGTAACCCCGCTGGACGCCAGACCGGAGTCGGTCGGGTACTTCACATCCGCGTCGACCACAGTCGAGTCGATTCGGACCGCCCGCGGCCGGAACCGCTTCTCCCGACACGCCTTGACGATCATCGCGCGCGTGAGCTCCGACACCGTCTCGGAACCGATCCGCCGGGTGAGCTTGCGGACCGTCGACTCGTCCGGTACCCGCTCCGACAGGCTGATCCGGCAGAACCGGCGCAGATGGATCGAGTCCGACACCTCCGCGACCAGCGTCCGGTACCCCCACCGGTAGCGCTGCTTGAGCACCATCATCCGAATGTAGGTCTCCATCGCGATCGTCGGCCGCCCGTCCGTCAGCACCGCCCGCCGCTCCTCGACCACCTCGCGACGAAAACGCTCCACGACCGGCCACAACAACTCCGGATCGGCCAACAACACATCCAACGCCGCCAGATCCTCGGGCAACTCCTTCACCTCGATCGGCAAAGCGTCGTCCCACAGGCACTCCGGCTGCTCCGCCAAGAGCGTCAGCATGCACTCCCCTTTCAGCAAGAAACCCCATCAGTTACAGGGCATTCTCACTGTCACACCGGACGGAAACCGGGGCGCTCAAGCCCCCGACTTTTTCCTCGGGAAGTATCTAGCGATTCTCGCCCGACGGTACGAGACTGCCGCGGCTCGATCGAATCGGCACGCCTGCATTCTCGCTGCTCGACTAACGTCGCCGGCGAGCACTCGAACCAATCGACGGCGCGGTTGTGAGGACAGGCTGTCGCGTCGCGGATTGGGCCGGATCATCGGTCAGGCGCCGTGGGGCGGTCGATACTCACTTGTCACGGGGACCGCGCCGGCATCGTTGCTGGAGACAAGGACGCGTTTGCCGAGCGGGCTCGCGAGTCGAAGAACGACAGATCGGTGGTAGCCGAAGGCCGGGCAGGACATCGCACGCGGCGATGGCGTTGAGATCGTATTGATCGTGAAGGCAACCGCGTGACGGTCGGCGATGGCGCTCGCGAGATATCGCGCATCGCACGGCCCGCCTGGCGGGGCACCGATAAATGAAATCGTGATCGCAGTACCAGCCCGGTCGACTCTCGCAGGGGCGTCGATCGAGTCCCCGGGCGGACCGAGCTCCTCCAACGGAGGCGCGTTGAAAATCGCCGGAGGCAGGAGCGCGAGCACCGATGCTGGCTTCGCAACCCCACGGAACCAGAACTGCCACGCCGGCAGGCGGCGCCGTCCGCGGTCGGTCGAGAACGTCGCAACTCCGAGCCGCACGGACCGGATGACCAGCGGCGGTACCTTGATGGCGCTCGATCGTCCTGCGTTGTGCAACACACGATAGGCGGCGCGGGCAGACAGCATATGGTCGTGACCCGCCGCGCCCGAGCTCCCGGGCAGCGATGCACCGAGTGTGAAGCGGCCTTCGTCGAAGGCGATTCCGGCGGCGTCGCCGGGGAATCCGGTGCTCGGATCGAGAACGTATCCGTCCCCTGCCAGCACGACCGGCCTCGGTACATGGCGCACCGGAAACGCGCTCCAAAGGTCGACTGCGACTCGGGCGGCCGACGTCATGCGCGTGCTGCCGCCGCAGATCGACGTGTCGTACGGCTGATGGCGAGAGCCCGTGTAGATCTTCCAGATCTCGCCGACCTGCGGCTCGATCCCATCCTCGGCGACGGTCACGCCGTTGGCAGTGATCGTCGCCCCGGTCCTCACCCTGACCGTCTGTGGGCCGGTTCCCTTCAGATGGCCCAACATACGCATCGTCGCCGGGGAGCCGAGGACGCGCCGGCGATCCAACGACGTCGCCGTCCCCGGCAGCATCCGCCCCAGGAACACGACGCGCGCCATCGCGAAATCCTGCGCCGGCGAGGCACCCGTGCAACTCGCCGCCACAATCGATTCTCGTGCAGGCGGGGCCGACGATGATGAGGCCGTCACCTCGCCACACCCGGCGATGAGCACACCCGCGAGCAATGCGATAGGGCATAGCTTCAACCCAACCAATCTACGGACAAGCCGCTGATTCATCACACCCAGCATCTCATGCGCCACCACGCTCCGCTGCTTCCTATGAGCTGCTGCGTGGCGATCAATCCAGCGGCGACGGGTCTGCTCCAACGTTCCCGCGGTTCCTCGTCCACCACAGCGCGATCGCGTTTCGATAGCCGCTCGGCAGGCTCATTGTTTCAAGGACCTCAGGCGAGACGAAGGCGATACCAACGTGCTCGTCGCTGCGCACGGGCGGGCGGGCTGGACCTGACATCCGGCAGCCGTAGGCGCGGATGTCGACCTCGCGGCCGGGGAGAACCTCAAAGCGATACAGGCTGACGAACTCGGCGACCTCCACCTCCAGACCAGTCTCCTCCCGTAGTTCGCGCCGCAGACACGACCTGTCGTCCTCATCGCGCTCGGGGCGGCCTCCCGGAAGCTCCCAGTCTCCGCGCTCGTTGTGGCACAGCAAGACTCGGCCGTCACGATCAAACAGCACGCCCTTGATTGAGATGTTTCCCACTCGCCTAGGTTCCCACGACTCGCCGCCGCGCTTCTCACGACGCGTAGCGCGCTCACGTGACGCTCTCCGACCAGTCCGGGCTGGCGCTACTGAAATCGATCAGACGAGTGGCGGTGCGTTACGTTGACGCCGTGAGCGCAACCGGGCTCGTCATCTTTGACTGCGACGGGGTTTTGGTCGACAGCGACCGCCTGTCGCTTCGGGTCCAGGCAGACGCGCTCACGCGTATCGGACTGCCGACAACCTACGAGGATTGCGTGCGGGACTACCTCGGGATCGGGATGAACGCGACGATCAAGTTGGTTGAGCAGCGCCTCGGAGTCCCTCTTCCCAAGGGGTGGCTTGACGAGCTGTCGGTCGCGGTCGAGACAGCCTTCAAGGAGCGCCTGACGCCGGTGCCCGGCGTCATGCAGGCCCTTAATCAGATCCGTCACCAGACGTGCGTCGCGTCCAGTGGCAGCCAACAGAAGATGCGCCTGACGCTGTCACTGACCGGGCTGTACGAGCGCTTCGCCGGACGGATCTACTCCTGCGACGAGGTCACTGAAAGCAAACCCGCGCCGGATGTCTTCCTTCATGCGGCATCGAGCATGGGAGTCCCACCGGACCGCTGCGTCGTCGTCGAGGATTCACCCGCCGGCATTGCGGGCGCATCAGCGGCAGGAATGCACACCCTCGGGTATGCCGCGCAGACCCCGCGCGACCGGCTTGCGTCGGCCGAATACCGCTTCGATCAGATGGCTGATCTGCCACGCCTGATCGACGCCGTTCTCGCTGCCTGAACCGCCATCGCCAGACGCGAGCCTTTCTCTTCAGACCGCGGCTCGCGCCCGTGCCTTGATCACCCGGCCGGCGTCTGCTCGACACTGCCGCCGCCAGTGAGGCTGGCGATGAACTCGGCGACTGCAGAGCCATTCTGTGAGAAGGTCCGGTCGATGCGAAGCGACGCAGAACTGATGTCGGCCGCTGACGCGCGGGAGCTTGCCACCGACGCCCACGGTGATCAGCGCGATCGCGACGGGAGCTTGCATATCGACCACGTCTCCCGCGTCGCCCAAACCGTCTCTCCGGATGACGCCGTCCAGCGAGTTGCTTGGCTCCACGACGTCATCGAAGACTGCGAGCTCACCATCGAGGACCTTGAGCCGAAGTTGACCGCGGCCGAGCGCGACGCCCTCCTCCTCCTGACACACAACACTGAGCTGGATTCGTATGCCGACTACATCCAGCGGATCATTGATGCCCGCGATCACGGTTTTCTCCTCGGATCTGATCACCGAAATTCCCCACTCCGGCTGGGTGTGAGCTGACGCGCGCCGGGGTGCGGCAGTGGGCGAAGGCCCGTAGGGCCGAAGCCTGCTGTCGTGCCCTGGCGCGTGCGCGCGGTTCTGTCGGGGGTCCCCCTCACTGTCCGCGGTTCTTCAGGCCATGGACATGTGAGGAGGACCGTGGGGGATGTTGACCCAGGAGGACGACGTGGAGATCCACGCACTGGCGGCGCGCGGCTGGACGAAGGCCGCGATCGCCCGGCATACCGGTCGGGACCGCAAGACCGTCGCGAAGTATCTGGACCGGCCGGCGGGCGAGCGCAGGGCGCCGGCGCCGAGCTGTCTTGAGCGGTTCCGGCCGTATCTGGAGGCGCGGTTCGAGGACGACCCGCACGTCGACGCGACCGTGCTGCATCGTGAGCTGCTCGATGCCGGGTTTGATCGGTCCTATCCGACGCTGGTGCGGGAGTTGCGCCGGCTGGAGCTGCGGCCGGTGTGCCTGGTTTGCCAGCAGCGATCTGGCCGGGCGCCGACGGTGGAGATCGAGCACCCGCCCGGGGAGGAGATCCAGTGGGACTGGCTCGAGCTGCATGACACGCCGTGGGGCGAGCCGACGTTCGTGCTGGTCGGCGCGCTGTCGCACTCGGGCCGGTTCCGGGCGGTGCTCTGCGAGCAGATGACCTTCGGGCACCTTGCCGAGGCGGCCCACACGATCCTCGTCGGGCTGGGCGGCAGCGCCCGGGTGTGGCGGACCGACCGGATGGCCACGATCGTTGTGCCCGGCACCGACCGGTTGACGGTCGATGCGGCGAACCTCGCCAAGCACTACGGCGTCGAGATCGCGGTCTGCCCGCCTCGGCGCGCGCAGCGCAAGGGCGTGGTCGAGAAGGCCATCCAGTACCTGACCCGCTCGTGGTGGCGCACCGCCCGCGTGAGCTCACCGGCCGAGGCGCAGACGTCGCTTGACCGCTGGAGCGTCGAGGTCGCCGACCAGCGGGCGCGTCCTGGCGGCACGGTCGGCGAGATCGGCGTCGCCGAGCCGCTCCGAGTGCTGCCGGCGCTCGCCTACCCGGCCGTGATCACGGTCACCCGCCGGGCGTCCCGGTCAGCGCTGGTGGCACTCGACGGCAACCGCTACAGCGTCCCACCCCAGCAGGCCGGACGGACCGTGACCGTGCTCGGACGCGTCGGCGACCCGATGATCCGGATCGTCTCCGCAGCCGGGGAGGTCGTCGCGGCCCATCACCGCGCACCGGCCGGCGCCGGGCAGACGATCCGCACCAGCGAGCACGCCGCCCTGCTTCAGAAGGCGGTACTCGCCGCGTTCACCACCGATCACGGCTGCCGACGCAAGGCCAACCGGCCGCCCGGCCCCAGGGCGCTCGCCGAGCTCGCCAGGCTCGCCGGCCACGAACAACCGCCCGGCCAGGTGGTCAGCCTCACCGACTACCAGCAACTCGCCGACGCGACCACGGCGGTCGCACGATGAGCGGCGCTGACACGCTCTACCAGCAGGTCCGCGAGCACCTCCACACCCTCGGGCTCGCGGCGGCGGCCGACCGACTCGCACCCGCGCTCGAAGCCGCCGACCGTGACAAGCCGGGCTACACCGAGTTCCTGCACGAGATGCTGACCCACGAGGTCGCCGCCCTGCACCAGCGGCGCCTCGCCGGCCGGCTGCGGTTCGCCAAGCTCCCGGCGCGCAAAACGCTCGAGCAGTTCGACTTCGCCGCCCAACCCTCGCTCGATCGCCGGTTGATCGACGACCTCGCCACACTCAGGTTCGTCGAGGAGAAGGCCAACGTGCTCCTCATCGGCCCACCCGGAGTTGGGAAGACGATGCTCGCTACGGCACTGGGCTACCGGGCCGTCGAGGCCGGCTACCGCGTCTACTACACGACCGCCGCCGACCTCGTCGCCCGCACGACGAAGGCCGCGATCGAGGGACGCTGGGAGACCACGATGCGGTTCTGGAACGGGCCACAGGTCCTGATCATCGACGAGCTCGGCTACCTCCCGATGCCCGCCGAAGCCGCCTCCCACCTCTTCCAGGTCGTCACCCGCCGCTACGAACACGGCTCGATCATCCTGACCACCAACCGACACATCGCCGACTGGGGCCAAATCTTCCAAGACACCACCCCAGCGATCGCGATCCTCGACCGACTCCTCCACCACGCCACCGTCATCGCGATCAACGGCGACAGCTACCGCATGCGCGCCCACCGCGACGCCATCGCCGCGCTCCGACCCGCGATCACAGGTGGGGAAAAACCGTGATCACACCTGGGGACTTCTCGTGATCCTTGACATT
>CAWCDS010000012.1:0-381944 GCA_963794285.1 uncultured Solirubrobacterales bacterium | reverse complement strand
AACTTCTGGACATCCAAATCGATGACCCAGTCGTACTTCCAGCACCGCGCCCGGCACACCGCGAGCGCGTCATGGGCCGACTTCTTCGGACGATAACCATAGGAGTCCCGGTGAAACCGAGGTTCCACCAGCGGCTCCAGAAACATGGCCACCGTCGTCTGAGCGACCCGGTCAGCGACCGTCGGCACGCCGAGCACCCTGACCCCCGGGCTGTGCGGCTTGGGGATCTCGACCGCCTTGACTGGGGGCGGAAAGTAGGACCCTGAGCTCATCCGATTCCAGATCCTGAAAAGGTTGTTCTCAAGATCGGCCTCGAACTCCTCCAGCGTCTGCGCATCCACCCCCGGGGCACCCTTGTTGGCCGCGACCTGCCGGTACGCCTCCCAGACCAACTGCTTGGGAATCGCAAACGGCTTGTCCTTCGGCTTTGGCTTGCTCATCTTCGCTTCCTCCCAGAACCTCGCGGCCCTGGTTGAACGACATGGACATTCCTGGTGAGCCGGCCCCTTCGCTCCACCACCACCCCAGCGAGCAGCGGCTTCACAGCTAATACGAGCCGGTCCGCCAGCGAGCGCCGCGACTGGTACTCAATGCCTCCGGTTTCTGCCGTTGACACGCTCCCTCTCGCCGCCCGTCGTACTGACCCGCAGGCCCGGACGGCCGCTATCGACGCTCGCCTTCTCACGTTCCGTGCAAGAGCCGCAGACCAGGCTCACGCCGCCTCTACGCCGGGCACCACCTGGCCAGCAAACGGGTATCCGCCAGGCTGATCCCGAGGGGCTCGCTAGGACCCCCGGTTTTGATGCCGTCTCTGAGTTTCGACGCCTCAACAGCGCACGCCCCACCGGGTCACCCCGGCCGAGCGCTTCTGGAACGTCTTCCTGGTCCCCACCTGACGCGATCACAACCGCGCCTTTTCCGGATCGCTCACCACGACGGTCTTCAGCCAACGCAGCATCCGGTGGTTTAGCGCCTGCCCCCGTGGGCCGACGCTGGAGAGCCAACAAGCCTCCATCTCTTGCACAGCTACGCCTATGTAGGGTCTTCTACACGACTCCTCCTTCAGCGTTCGTGACACACAGCGAGCCTCATACCGCCGAGCGGTTGTTCAAGCGCCGCGGTGATCTTGGAGGCGGTCGGGGTTCGGTACAAGCCCCGCTCGCGGGCGTCCCTGCGGGACGCTGGCTGTGGCCGCGGGGTACCTTCCGATCTAGAGCGCGGGCGAGCGGCGCCCGCTTGGAAGCCCCTTCGGGGCTTTGCACCTTGCGGTTACTGGAGGTACCACCGTGGCCACGATCTCAAGCCTACTCGCCGATCACGTGAGCCTGCAGGTCCGCTCCGTGGACCGCTTGTTCTTGCAGGGGTACGTGCCGAGGTTGATGTGCGAGGGGCAGGTGATCCGGTTTCTTTTGGATCGCGGGTTCCCGATCCCGTCGCCGGCGGTGTTGGGGAAGATCGGCCGTGACTACGTCAACCAGATCAACGACTACATCGCCAGCAACGAGATCCCGACGGTGAAGTTCGTCAAGGGCGACGTGAAGGAAGAGATCGCCCGCAAGCACTTCCAGGCCGCCGAACGCGAGGGCCGCTACGGCGTGGTGATGGTCGGGATCGCGCAGGAGAAAACGAGCGCGTGGCGTGGCTGGCGCGACGGCGGCCCGGACGGGCACCCGCACTTCGTCTACCGCCGCCAATCGATCTTTCCCAACAACTACTACATCTATATCCGCGATCCCGACTGGGGACCGACGTTCATCAAGACCATCGCCTATGCGCCGTTCCCCGTATGGATCTACTTGAACGGGAACGAGTGGGCCAAGCAGCAGGCCGCCCAGCAAGACATCAGTTTCAAGGCGTTGGATAACGGCTTCGCGTCCTGCGAGCAGCCCGACGCGCTCGCCGAGGTCTGCAACAGCCTCTCGGCCGAGGATGTGTGGTTGTTCTTCGAGCGCTGGCAGGCGGCGCTGCCCTCACCGTTCAGCGACGAGGACCGCCGGCGCGGCTACGTCTACGACCTCGCGTTCCGGCAGCTGGAGATCTCCGACACCCGCATGTTCGATCGGCCGATCGCCGGACGCGCCTGGTTTGAGCAAACGCTCCCCGACCAGCTCACCCTCGGCCGCCCCGACCAGGCGGCAGTGATCTTCGGCCGCCGGGTCACCAGGCGAACCCCCGGTCGGTTCCAGACGAAGGTCTTCAACCACGGCGTGGAGGCCGCGATCCAGATCCACTTCCGCGCCTCGAAGGTCAAGCAGTACTTCAAAGAAGGCCGCGCGCTCAGAACCGAGACAACGATCAACGACACCCGCGACTTCGGGATCAAACGCCGCGTCACCGCAGAGAACTGGGACGCGCTGATCGACGTCGGTCATCAGGTCAACCAGCGCCTCCTGGAGCACCAACTTGACGCGTGCGCATGCGCACCAGACGCCACGCTCCTTGAGCGCGTGGTGCTGCCATCCCTAACCCCCGATGGCCTACCCGCCCCCGGACTCAGATTCGGGGAACCCCGGACGATGGTGCTGCTCGCCTGCCTGTGCAGCTTCCAACACCTGTTCGCCGGGTTGACGAACCGCTCGCTGCGCGAGCTGATCGCCGGACTGATCCCCGGCTACACCGCGCGGCAGATGACCTACGACCTCCGGCGCCTGCGCCGCAAAGGGTTCATCCAGCGGATCCCCCGCACCCAACGCTACGAGCTCACCCGCGAGGGACGCCGACTGGCCGTCTTCTTCACCAAGACCTACACGCGGATCGTCAACCCCAGCCTCGCCGAACTCGACCCCGCCCTCCCAAACGAGATCGCCAAACGCTCACCGCTCGCCGTCTCCTACCGCGCATTCGAAGGCGCCATCGAGGACAAAATCAAACAGGCCGCTATTGCGGCCTGAAGATGACTCGTTTGTGAACCCGTCAACGGCCTAGCGCGAGCTAGTCGCCGCCGCGTGGCCGCTCGAGTTCGTGGCCGTGACCGCGCACACCAGCGTGTGCCCCTGGTCGGCGGGTTGGATGTTGTAGTTGGCGCTCGTCGCGCCGCCGATCAGGGCGCCGTCGCGTAGCCACGCGTAGGTGAGCGTCGGTGCAGGCGTGCCGGACCAGCCGCCGGGCGAGCACGTCAGCGTGCTGCCGAGGCCCGGTGTCCCGCTGACCGTCGGAGCCGCAGTGCCGACCGGAGCGATCCCCAGTGTCGTGAATGTCCTGTCGCCGCCATCGGTCACCCCGCCGGGACCGGTCACCAGGAGCCGGTAGTGGTAGGTCGTATACGGCCGCAAACCGCTCAGCGTCGCGCTGACCGTCGATGGGGCATTGGCCGAGCCTGCGTCGACCGATGCCGTCAAGCTTCCGTAGGCGCCCGTCAGGCCATAGCTGAACTGCCAGCCGGTGCCCGCCAGGCCCAGCGGGTTGACGGTACCGGCAACGATCGCAGCAGCCGATGCCAGACCCGTGGCGCCGCCGGTCGCGGCGTACGGAGGCGCGAGGTACTCATACGCGCCGATGTCCGGGGCCGGGCCGGCCGTGCGTACATTGCCGGCGACGTCGTAGCTCCCGGTGCTGCCGCTCGTACCGGCGTCGATCGTCGGCGACCCAGCGGCCTCGCGGAAGTCCCCGGCGCCGGCGTTGACGAACACCGGTTGGCTGGTCTGGTTGTGCGGACCTGCGGTCACGATCCCGCCACCGCCGCCGGACGGGGAACTGCCGTAGCTCGAGTAGTCGACGGCGAAGGTCGTGCCGGGATTGCCTCCGGGGCTCAGGTCGGTGTGGTTGCCGCGGATGATCGAGTTCTTGATCACCGCGGTCGCCGCCCCGCCGCTGGCGGCGATTCCGCTCGCCGTCCCGCTTGTCCCGGATGTCGCGACGATCGTGTCGTTCCAGATCTGCGCGCCGGTGGCGCTCCACAGCGAGATTCCGACGGCGTTGCCGGTGATGCTGATCACGCTGTCGCTGACGACCGTCGAAGCGCCTCCGGACACGACGCCGCTGGTGTCAACGGTCAAGATCCGGACTCGTTCGACAGTCACTGACCCCACTGCGTCGATCATGTCCCTCACGTTCACCGCCTGCTGCGTCGAGGTGAAGGTGAGATCAGCGACCCGCCCGCCGGTACTCATGCCGAGGGCCGCCACTCCGCTTCCGTTGTGCGGTAGCCCGTCGGCCGAGATCGTGCTCGCGCCGGCTCTTCCGAGCAGGCCGTGGATGTTCAGCACACGGAAGCTTGCGTTCAACGGCGCCGTCAACGTGTAGCTGCCCGGCAGCACGACGATCTCATCGTTGTCCTTCGCGTTGTTGACCGCGTTCGTCAGCGCGCAGGGCGCCGCCTGGCTGCAGGGCTCCGGTCCGTTCGCGGCAGACCCGGCGTAGCGAGTCGCGGCCGATGCCGAACCGGCGGCGCCGGCAACGCCGATCGCGGCCACGCAACTCGCAGCCGCCAGCCGGACAATGCTGATGCGCCCACGAAAGACCATGACAAAGCCTCCTTGTGAGGTCTCCAACTCCCAGCTTGCGCCTCGTGGCCGCCCCGTCATCCGGAGAAGGAACGGAACCGCTCCGCGCCAAAGATGCAGCCGCGCTGCACAGATCTACGGACCCGGCAGCCACCCGCGACGGCCGCGGGGCAATGGCCACATACCGATCGACATCACCGCTCGGGACCTTGGCGCAACGGGCACTGCCGCGCACCCGAGAGCGGCGCCAGGAGCGTCTAGATCTTTCGCTTCTCACCATCATCACGGACGATCGTGGATCCGGTCGCTTCTGATCCGTCGTCGTAGTTCGTACGGAGCGGAATTCGTTGCCTGCGCGGATGACCCCGCCCGCCGGCGGGCGTAGCGTTGGTCTCGATTGATAAGGAGCTTCGTCATGCGGGCGATTTGGCTTGCCGGGCTGGCGGCGCTTGCCGCGGCCACGGCTCTCGCTGCTGCGCCGGCCGCCGGTGCGAGCACGATCTTCTTCATCCGGGGCGAGAACGTGTGGGCGGCCGCGCCCGACGGGTCCGCGGCGCGCCAGGTCACCCATGACGGGACCCAGAGCCTGCCCTACGTCTGGGTCGCGGCCGCGAAAGCCGCCCCGAAGCTCGCCTGGCTGCGCGTGGACGACACGTCGGGCGCGACGAGCGACGTGTTCGGTGCGATGAACGCCGACGGCAGCCACTCCGTGGCCAATCCCGACAACAAGAACATGCAACCGGGCGCCGCGGGGATCACGCGGACCGTCTCGATCGACGGACCCGGCGACCTGATCGCGTGGCCGCACTCATACTTCGACTGCATGCGCGGGAGCTGCCTAACCACGTACTGGGCGCCGATATCCGAGCGGCTCGACGGGACCGATCAGCTAACCGGAGCCGGGGACGCCACCGTGGACGTGACGTTCGGGGACCCGGCGGGCGCATCGATCCTCTCTGACGAGCTCGGCGCGGGCTACCCGACGGCGACGTGCGAGCTCGGCCGCTACGGCCTCGTGCGCCAGACAGTGCGCCCGCACGGCGACGTGACGATCGAGGGTGCGTGGTGCGTCGACCAGGACCTGACCGAGCCCGCGCTCAGCCCAAACGGGCAGCTCATCGCCGCCGTCTACGGCGTCGTGTCAGGCAACGCGCAGCGCCTGATCACGCTGCCGATCGGCGGAACCGCGACCGACTCGATGCCGTCCCCGTTGACGTTCCTCACCCCACCCGGCGTGCCCGTGACGCATCCGGACTTCTCTCCCGACGGAAAGCTCATCGCGTTCCAGGAGGGAACAGGCATCGCGGTCGTCTCCGCCTCCGGCGGCACGCCGAAGCTCATCATCCCAAATGCCAGCGCGCCCGCGTGGAGCGCCGCCACGGCCGCGCCGGCCCTCGCTGCGCGGCTGCGCCCGGCGCACTCGACGTCGCACTCCGTTGCCGTCCTCGCATCTTGCTCGCTCGCATGCACGCTGCGCGCAGGCGGGTCCGTGCAGATCGCGCACATGCCCGGTCGCTTCGCGCTGCGGCCCGAACGGGCGACGCTCGCGGCAGGGTCGGCGCGCACGCTCAAGCTCACCGTTCCCGCCTCGGTGGCTGGGCGCATCGCGAAGGCCCTCGGCCGTCATACGCAGGTGAACGCAACCGTGAACGTCCGGTTCACGCCGACCGCGCGCGGCAGCGCTCCGGTCACCCTCACGACCACGGTGCGAATCCGCTGAACTCCCGATCAGCGACGGGCTCGGAGCGCAAACCGGGCACTCGGTGAGGCGTTCACCCGGTCGGCTGCTGCCGCTCAGTCGACGGGTTGCCTGGCGTTCGCCCAGTCGCGCCCGCACATGAAGCTATGGCCGGCGCGCTTCGTGGTCACGGTCCAGGGATCGCAGAAGTCGACTTGGACCCTCCATCACGTAGCCGACCCGGCCAAAGATCCCTGCGACAACTTCAACGGCAGCGGCAGTGGGTCACAGACAACCGACTGCAACACCTTCAGAGTGATGACGACAATGGTGCTCGGCGTTGGGAACGGCGAGCCCTTGCTGGCGCCGATCCGGGGCACCTCCAAGTCGATTGGCGTCGGCGGGACGATGACGCGCGACGGCACGGCCGTCTGGACACAGATTCCGGGCACGTCATCCCCGTGCAGCAGCGGTGACGAGAACCCGCCTCCGCCGCCCAAGGCGGACTGCGGAAAGAAGCCGTTGGGCCACTGGTGGCTGGACCTCGAGTACAACGACCCCAACGTGATCTCGCTGGCGTTGAGCGACATTACGCCCCTCACGCCGCCGCACTACGAGCACTGTCCTGGCCACTGTTCGGCCTGGATCGGTGGGGGATGTTGCCCGCTGAGGCCCGACTGCCGGAATCCGAGCTACGCGACCACGGCCAGGTCACGGTCATCGGCAACACACACAAGTCGGAGCACGAGGCCGACCACGACTCGCAGACGACCTTCCATTGGAAGTTGACGTTGAAACGTGTCAAGTAGTACCGAGGATCTCACCCGGCGGGTTTCCGCATCGAGCTAGTCGCGTCAGCGGGTCAACTGGTTGCGCAAACCGACGTGCTCGTGGGGTTTGATACCGGCCCGGACTGGGCGGCGGACCATCACGCGGCCGGTCAGTGCCACCAAGCACCATGAGGCCTCCGCCGCGGGAGGCGACCGCCTCCTTCGTGCTCGGTGAGGCCGAGATGCAGACGCCTTCTGTCAACGGGGGCGAACCGCGCCGGACAAGGCCCCCCGGCCGACTGCTTTGCGTTTCTGGCCGATCGCGGGCAGGATGGTCTCTCGAACGCGCGGTCGGTCTTTCAGTAGTTCTCGGGCGGTCTCTCAGTCGTCCACCGCGGCTGTTGTGCGGGGCTTTGCGGATGCCGCGAAACGGCGGGCAGCGGAACGCTGTGTGTTGCGCAGAGAAGTGCGTCATATCGGGGTGTGCCATGTCCGGCCTTGCGACTGTAAAGCGAGTGTGGTTGGGGGTGGCAGGGGTTCTGTTTGTTGCGCTGATCCTGCTGGGGACCTTCGCCGCGAGCGCGGGCGCCAGCATCGTGTCCGTCAGCGAGCCTAGATACACGAAGGGGACCACGAACAGCTGGTGGTACAGCTACCAGCAGCCGACGGGGGCAAGCGGCTACTACGTCGTCTTCAAGCTGAACGGTGTTCAGGTCGACTCGACCTACGGCCACTCGCTCGCGCAAGCGGGTCAGGTGTGGGACAACCAGAGTGGTCTGCAGTCCGGAACGCTCTACGACATGTGCGCGACCGAGTATTACAACGGGCTGCCCGGCTCGACGGCGTGCACGACCACGACGATGGACAGCTCGACGCCGTCCGCGTACACGAGCGTGGACGGTACCGCCACGTACACCACCAGCCCGGTGATGAACCTCGGCATCGTGTACTCCGATTCGATCAGTCCTCCTTGGCCGGCGGGGAGCACGTTCGACTGCTGGCGCAAGAACGTCAATACAGCCTCGACCGCGTGCCAGAACGCGCCCGGGCAGAGCGCCGCATTCCAGTTCGATCAGGGCTGCTCGACGCAGTCTCATCCTCGATCGCATGCCACCGACAGTAACCCCCCACGCCAGCGCCACGACCGTGAGCGTCGGTCAACTGGTGAACTTCAGCACCACCGCGAGCGACACACTCTCGGGCGTCTCAGGACAGTACAACTGGACGTTCGGCGACAACACCGGGAGCGCGACGGGCGCGACGCCGGCGCACACCTACACGCAAGCGGGCGTGTACCAGGCGACGGTCGCGACGACCGACGGCGCGGGGAACCAGGGCCACGGCAACATCGCGATCACGGTCAATCCGGCCTCACAACCAGGTGCGCCCGGAAACACCGGCTCGCCGACGATCACCGGCACGACCACCGTCGGCCACACGCTCGCCGCCACGACCACCGTCGGCCACACGCTCGCCGCCACGACCGGGTCGTGGAGCGGCTCGCCGACGTCGTTCGCGTATCAGCGGCAGCTGTGCGACGAAACCGGCGCGAATTGCTCGAACATCTCGGGCGCGACCGCGAACACGCATCTGCTCACGGCGACCGAGGCCGGCCACACGCTGCGCATCGTCGTCAAGGCGACGAACGCGAAGGGCACCGGGCAGGGCAGCTCCGAGCAGACCGCGGTGATCGCGCCGCCTTCGGCTGGCCTGCCGTCGAACACGGCACTACCGGTGATCTCCGGCACCGCCACCCCGGGCCAGACGCTGAGGAGCACCACCGGCTCCTGGACCGGCTCGCCAACATCGTACGTCTACCAGTGGCAGTCGTGCGACGCGGCCGGCGCCAACTGCGCGAACATCGCCGGCGCGACCGGGAACTCCCGTCTGCTCGGCACCACGGACGTCGGTCACACGCTCCGGCTCGTCGTCACGGCCACCAACTCCGCGGGCTCGACGCCCGCCAACTCCGATCACACCGCGGTCGTCAGCACCGGAACGCAACCGGGCGGCCCACCACACCTGAGCGGCGAGATCCCCGGCTCGACGTTCCACGCCAACCAAGGCGTCATGCTCAAACTGACGCTCTCCAACCAGGCCACGATCGTTGTTCAGGTCGCTAAACTCCTGTCCGGTCGTAAGGTCAAGAACACATGCCGCGCGAACGCCAAGAAGGGCAAGCGCTGCACCTCCTATGTCTCGAAGACGCGACTGACGATCAAGGGCATCGCCGGACCGAACCACATCAAGCTGAACACCCGCACGTACGCCCCGGGCCGCTATCGGGCGACGATCACTGCCCGCGACTCCACCGGCCGGACCTCCAAGACGCTGACGTTCACCTTCACGATCAAGCGCTAACGAGCCGGGCGGCCAGGGGTCATCGCGGGTGACGCACGGCCGCGTGTCCGCCCATCACGCCGCTCGGCTCCGGCGCGCGGTACGCCAACACGCTCCTGGTCGACTGAAGTCGTTCGGGCACGCCCGCGTACGGTCACTCAAAGGTTCAAGACCTCCGGCGAACTGCCTTCCGGCCGCGACACGCATCTCTGGGCTCGACGCGGCGTCGCGCTGAGCGCGCTGAAGCGGTGGAACTCGGCGACGACCGCCTTCGGCTCTTACGCTGCCTCACAGCCGGCCAGCGCTCATGGGCGACGAGGGAGCCCTCAGCGCGTGGACCGGCGGACGAGCGTTGTGCGATGGCCGCACTCGTCCGGCGGCCCGGCCCGCCGGACGATCGCAATGCAAAGAGCAGCCGTCCGTAAGGGATCGACCAGCGGACGTCCCGAGCGTCCCGTGAGGCCGTTCCTTGATGGGCTCGCCGCGTCGCACAACGGGAAACGCCTATCGGACGCTGACGCGGTCACGGCCGGGCTGCCGCTCGTCGATCGAAGCCGCATCACGGCGGGTCAGTGAGACGAGCACGACGCGAAGGTCGAGTTGTCTGCCTAGAGTCGTGCCTGCGATGAACAGGACGCCACCGACAGACGTACGCCGCATCCTCCGGACAGAGGTGGGCTTCGGGTGCCCGGTGGCCAAGGACGGCGACGCGTGCGGCAACCCGTACCTGTACTACCACCATTTTGACCCGGGTGGGCGGTGAGCCACCATCACGACCCGAGGGGATGATCGCCCTCTGCGGCGAGCATCACGCAAAGGCTGACGCAGGTGCGTTCACTCGGGATCAGTTGCGCGCCTTCAAGCAGACCGGATCAACTTCGGCCGTCAGGGGTCGTTTCGATTGGATGCGAGAGAAGCTGTTGGCCGTCGTCGGCGGAAACTTCTATTACGAGACTCCGATTCCGCTCAGGATCGGGACCGTGCCAGTCGTTGCGTTCGAACGCGACGAGCACGGCTGGTTCTTGCTCGACGTGAACATGCCGTCGCAGACGGCCTCACCACAGGTCCGATTCCGAATCGAGCGGAATGACTGGATCGAGACGGGTTCTCCCGCCGACCTAGAGTCGCCACCCCACGGGAGACTCCTGCACGTCCGATACCCCGACGGCGATGAGCTGAGAGTTGAGTTCGAGGAAGTCGTCTCCGAGGAGCTACTTCTTGATCGGTATGGAGACTCGGCGCTTCCTCGCCTGATCTCGTTGCTGCCCGGCGAATTCGAGTATCCCCTGCTGACGGTGACGATCACGATGAGGGTCGGAGAGCAACTGGAACTGCGTGATCGCATGTCCCGCGTCGGCGCCTTGGACATGACCGGCAATGTCGCCGCTGGTTGCGCGGTCGGATTGCAGCTAGACGGTGAGTTGGCGCTTCCCCCTTTGGGCTACAAGCAGTAGCACGCAGCGCCCGCCCAGAGGTCTCGGATCCGATCGACAACCGCACGCTTCCGGCGGCCGCGACCGCCGGCGCGTCCGACATCGGGCAGGCGTCGCACTACCCAAGGATCACTGCGACGGCTGCTGGCGATTGGATTCGCCGCTAAGGAGTCGTCGGACGTCGACGATCCGCACGATCACTCGGTCGCCGAAGCGATAGCTGGCTCGAACCCGGCCCACGCGACCGACGCGAAAGTCAGTCAGCCGGGACGGACCGCCGGCGCACGAATACAGCCAGGTGAGGGAGCCGTGGACCCGCCGTTCGAGTACGCCTCAACCGGCCACGCGGTGGCGGTGGCCGCTTCCCGCCGACACCGGCGGTCTCGTCGCCCTGTCCGACTGTGGTGTGCGGGACGGTGCTTGCCAACGGGCGGGCTCGCTGATATTCGCCTCGCGTGGTCCCGAATCTGCCGACTGGGAGGTTCCGGGTTGGCGCCCTTGCACCTGCGTGGCGCGACGGCGTGTGAGTCTCAGCGAGAGCGCAGCGGCGGGAGCTTTCACCGATCGGCGTGGTCTTTCCTCGACCGAGGGCGCCGCCTCGTTGATCCCGGACGGCGCCCAGCGGCGACGAGCGCGTCGCGATGCTGCGATGGGGTCGGCTTGACGTGCTTCGCGGTGCCGCGGATCATCCGCGGATGAAGCGGTTCGTGGTGGTGCTCTGCGCGCAGCTCCTCTTGGTTCCGGCGGCTGGTGCCGTGACCTTCGGCGCCAACCTCCGGAGGCATGCGGATGCAAGGTTCGACTGCACTGTCCAGCCCGTGCCAGATGCTTTCGGGAACCCTGTCCTGCTACCCACTGGCGCGACCAGCTGCACCTGGTTCACGGTTGGGCGAAACTACGCCACCGGCGTGGAAGGCACGATCGTGCCGGTCGGCAACGGGAGGATCACGCGTGTGCGTGTGAGAGTCGGTGCTGTGACGGGGCGGATGCGGGTCGTGGTCCTGAATGCGCTTCGCAACACCGCAGACACGATTTGCTGCAAACAGGTCGCGAGGACGAGGATCTTTCGTCCGCGTCGTAACGCGGTCACCACGCTGCGGGTCAACTTTGCGGTGCACAACACGTTCGTGATCGACCCGCGCACGGGATTTGCGAGCTATGAACTTCTCGCGATCTCAGTGCTTGATCCGGGCGTCCCGATCCCCGCCGACGACACCGGCAATTATGGAGACTTGACCGGGCCGCTGAGTTTCGCCATGTTCCCCGCGCTAGGACAAGGGGAGGAGCGTGCCGGCGGCACCGGGACGGTCGGCTACGTCGTCTTACTGAATGCGACCTGGACCAAACGTCGGTAGCGGGCCGACGCCCCACCGACCCACGTCCGGCCTGAACCTCAGGGAAACGCCAGCACAGCATCCCAACCCGACTGATGGTTCTTGTCCTGAGGTCTTGAAGCGAGGATGGCGGAGCATATGGGTACCGAAGACAACAAGGCGGTCGTTCGGCGGTTCATCGGAACGTGGCGTCGGGTCGTGACGTCAGCGTTGCCGATGACGTGCTTGCGCCAGGGTACGTCAACCTTGCGTTCGAGGGTGTCGACATCGCTGGTCTGAAGGCATGACGAGCGCGTTGCATGCGGTGATCGGCGAGGCGCGGACGAGCTCTCTCGAATTGGTCGCCGAGGGCGATGCGGTGTTTGCGCGGTTCGACTACGCGATCACCTTGCCGGACGGGACCCAGCGAACGTCACGTGGCCTCGCCTATTACCACCTGAGCGGCGGGAGGATCGACGTGAATGACGTGATGATGATGCCGGACCTCCACGAAGTCTTCGGGCCGCTCCTGGGCCCGCCCCCAACGGACCAGTAGAGCCGATCAACGTAGGCGACCGCGGGTCGCCGCACTGCCGCTATCCCGGCCACCTGAGGCGTCGCCGCGATATGGTTCGCACTCGTCGGGATCAGCCACCGCCTGCCCGACGGCGCGTTCGCTTTCGCCACGGAGTTGTCCCAGACCTCACGATCGGAATGGCGACCGAGTGATCGTTCGGGGCCGTGGCGTCGCCCGACTCCTTCCCAGCGAAGGCGATCGCACACACTCGACGCCGACGACACGACGGTCGGCTGCGATCTGGTCTCCGGCTTATGGGCTCTCCACGGGTCCGTCGCAGCGTCGCGATGGGGATCGACAACCGTACGCACTGGGCCGCCCGATCCTGGCGTCCGGAACCTGGCGCGACGGCGTCTCAGAACCCAACCTTCTGCGCACGGCGGCGACTCATGCGCACGAGTTCGTCGTTGCGGAGCACCTCGATCATAAAACAGCCGCGTTTGGACTCGCCGTCGGCAGGCCTTCGGCGCATTCGACGCGGTGGTTGGAGAACCCGGCGCACGAAGGGTAGAGTCCGTTCTCCAGCGCGCCAGCGCGGAGTGAAACGAACGCGGGACGCTCTGCGTGCCGCACTTCGAAAAGGGGCCGCGGTCGTGGGAACAGTTCAACGAGGCTTGCTTGCCGGGATGATCGCGATCGGGCTGGGGGCGCTGCCGGCCTCGGCGTCCGCACACGCTGGGCCTGATCTGGTCGTGACGCGGGTCAAGATCACGGGCTTGAGCGCCAATCCGTATCTGCTGCTCGACAGCAAGGGCCACACGCAGCCGTTCCAGGTGCATGTCACGACGAAGAACGTCGGCAATGCCACCGCTGGGCCGTCGGAGACGAAGGTCAGCATCCTCGGCAACCGCACGACTGCGACGGCGTTGGTGCCGGTTGGCCGGCTTGGCCCGCGGGGCACCGACACGACGATCGTCTCGGGTGATGTGGACGCCGGTTTCAAACTGGGGTTCGTCAGGCTTTATACGAACGCGGATGCCAAGCAGGCAGTGCGGGAATCGAACGAACACAACAACCTGAAACTCTGGCGCGAGATCCCGGTGGTCGCGCGCGAGTGGCTCATTCTTACGTTCGACACGCATGAGGTATCGAGCCTGAGCGGCCGGGACGTCCTTGACCGGGCACAGATCGGGCCCTCGTTCTTTCGGTTTACGCGGTTCGATCCGAGCACCCGGAGTTTCGTGTACTCCGCGAACGCAGAGCTCACCGAGACGGTGACCATCACCGCCGGCGGCTGCACCGGTACCGGCCAGGGGGGCCCGGTCACTCACGATCCCTGGGGCCTCCCGAGCGAGCTCCGTATCAGAGGGGACCTGACGCAGTACAGCGCGGTCATCAATACGACGAGCGAGCCACCGTTCACGATCACCGACAGCTGTGGAGGAACGCCGTCGGTCAAGTTCGTCGATCTCGAGACCGAGTCAGGCGCTGGACCGCTCAATTCGATGCGTCCATCAACCGACACGCTGAACGGGAGCGGGAGGATCGGCTCGTTCCTGACGACCGACTGGTCCTGGGACTTCGCCGCGGCCGTGCCGTAGTCAGAAGCTCCTCTGTGACGCTCCTCCTTGCGAGATGGTTGTCGCACGGTCACCAATCGCTGTGACAGGGGATAGCCGCTCGATGGACCTCGCTGTGCTCGGCCCTGGACCGCGAGCCGCGAGTCCTGAGAGTCGTCCTTGTCGGCGGTCCGAGATGCCCGGCGTGCCGAGAAGGCAGACCTTACGCGCTTGAGCCAGGCATCCGGTGGTTCCGACAGAATCGGCTACATCGATCAGGCGGGTTCGATCGACTGACCGAACCCCCTTTCAAGACGCGGCTGGAGCTCTGTGACGCGTACGTTTGCGGCTGCCGCCCGACGATCACGCTGGGTCCTGTTACGACAAGGGCGGCGGTGCTCCATGGCTTCGTCTTGGACCAGCGGCGAGACAATGTTCGCGCGTGGATTCTGCCATCGCACGCGGTGAACGTCGCCGGCGACGTCGTGTCGCCGGTGCTCGCCGGCCGTCTCACAACCCAAAAGGACCAGCGAACATCGCGCGGAGCGCGAGATTGAGGACTAGCTCCGCTAGGCCGTTGACGGGTTCACAAACGAGTCATCTTCAGGCCGCGATAGCGGCCTGTTTGATTTTGTCCTCGATGGCGCCTTCGAATGCGCGGTAGGAGACGGCGAGCGGTGAGCGTTTGGCGATCTCGTTTGGGAGGGCGGGGTCGAGTTCGGCGAGGCTGGGGTTGACGATCCGCGTGTAGGTCTTGGTGAAGAAGACGGCCAGTCGGCGTCCCTCGCGGGTGAGCTCGTAGCGTTGGGTGCGGGGGATCCGCTGGATGAACCCTTTGCGGCGCAGGCGCCGGAGGTCGTAGGTCATCTGCCGCGCGGTGTAGCCGGGGATCAGTCCGGCGATCAGCTCGCGCAGCGAGCGGTTCGTCAACCCGGCGAACAGGTGTTGGAAGCTGCACAGGCAGGCGAGCAGCACCATCGTCCGGGGTTCCCCGAATCTGAGTCCGGGGGCGGGTAGGCCATCGGGGGTTAGGGATGGCAGCACCACGCGCTCAAGGAGCGTGGCGTCTGGTGCGCATGCGCACGCGTAAGTTGGTGCTCCAGGAGGCGCTGGTTGACCTGATGACCGACGTCGATCAGCGCGTCCCAGTTCTCTGCGGTGACGCGGCGTTTGATCCCGAAGTCGCGGGTGTCGTTGATCGTTGTCTCGGTTCTGAGCGCGCGGCCTTCTTTGAAGTACTGCTTGACCTTCGAGGCGCGGAAGTGGATCTGGATCGCGGCCTCCACGCCGTGGTTGAAGACCTTCGTCTGGAACCGACCGGGGGTTCGCCTGGTGACCCGGCGGCCGAAGATCACTGCCGCCTGGTCGGGGCGGCCGAGGGTGAGCTGGTCGGGGAGCGTTTGCTCAAACCAGGCGCGTCCGGCGATCGGCCGATCGAACATGCGGGTGTCGGAGATCTCCAGCTGCCGGAACGCGAGGTCGTAGACGTAGCCGCGCCGGCGGTCCTCGTCGGTGAACGGTGAGGGCAGCGCCGCCTGCCAGCGCTCGAAGAACAACCACACATCCTCGGCCGAGAGGCTGTTGCAGACCTCGGCGAGCGCGTCGGGCTGCTCGCAGGACGCGAAGCCGTTATCCAACGCCTTGAAACTGATGTCTTGCTGGGCGGCCTGCTGCTTGGCCCACTCGTTCCCGTTCAAATAGACCCATACGGGGAACGGCGCATAGGCGATGGTCTTGATGAACGTCGGTCCCCAGTCGGGGTCGCGGATATAGATGTAGTAGTTGTTGGGGAAGATCGATTGGCGGCGGTAGACGAAGTGCGGGTGCCCGTCCGGGCCGCCGTCGCGCCAGCCACGCCACGCGCTCGTTTTCTCCTGCGCGATCCCGACCATCACCACGCCGTAGCGGCCCTCGCGTTCGGCGGCCTGGAAGTGCTTGCGGGCGATCTCTTCCTTCACGTCGCCCTTGACGAACTTCACCGTCGGGATCTCGTTGCTGGCGATGTAGTCGTTGATCTGGTTGACGTAGTCACGGCCGATCTTCCCCAACACCGCCGGCGACGGGATCGGGAACCCGCGATCCAAAAGAAACCGGATCACCTGCCCCTCGCACATCAACCTCGGGACGTACCCCTGCAAGAACAACCGGTCCACCGACCGGACCTGCAGGCTCACGTGATCGGCGAGTAGGCTTGAGATCGTGGCCACGGTGGTACCTCCAGCAACCGCAAGGTGCAAAGCCCCGAAGGGGCTTCCAAGCGGGCGCCACTCGCCCGCGCTCTAGATCGGAAGGTACCCCGCGGCCACAGCCAGCGTCCCGCAGGGACGCCCCCGCGAGCGGGGCTCATACCGAACCCCGACCGCCTCCAGGATCACCGAGGCGTTTGAACAACCGCTCGGCGGTATGAGGCTCGCTGTGTGTCACGAACGCTGAAGGAGGAGTCGTGTAGAAGACCCTACATAGGCGTAGCTGTGCAAGAGATGGAGGCTTGTTGGCTCTCCAGCGTCGGCCCACGGGGGCAGGCGCTAAACCACCGGATGCTGCGTTGGCTGAAGACCGTCGTGGTGAGCGATCCGGAAAAGGCGCGGTTGTGATCGCGTCAGGTGGGGACCAGGAAGACGTTCCAGAAGCGCTCGGCCGGGGTGACCCGGTGGGGCGTGCGCTGTTGAGGCGTCGAAACTCAGAGACGGCATCAAAACCGGGGGTCCTAGCGAGCCCCTCGGGATCAGCCTGGCGGATACCCGTTTGCTGGCCAGGTGGTGCCCGGCGTAGAGGCGGCGTGAGCCTGGTCTGCGGCTCTTGCACGGAACGTGAGAAGGCGAGCGTCGATAGCGGCCGTCCGGGCCTGCGGGTCAGTACGACGGGCGGCGAGAGGGAGCGTGTCAACGGCAGAAACCGGAGGCATTGAGTACCAGTCGCGGCGCTCGCTGGCGGACCGGCTCGTATTAGCTGTGAAGCCGCTGCTCGCTGGGGTGGTGGTGGAGCGAAGGGGCCGGCTCACCAGGAATGTCCATGTCGTTCAACCAGGGCCGCGAGGTTCTGGGAGGAAGCGAAGATGAGCAAGCCAAAGCCGAAGGACAAGCCGTTTGCGATTCCCAAGCAGTTGGTCTGGGAGGCGTACCGGCAGGTCGCGGCCAACAAGGGTGCCCCGGGGGTGGATGCGCAGACGCTGGAGGAGTTCGAGGCCGATCTTGAGAACAACCTTTTCAGGATCTGGAATCGGATGAGCTCAGGGTCCTACTTTCCGCCCCCAGTCAAGGCGGTCGAGATCCCCAAGCCGCACAGCCCGGGGGTCAGGGTGCTCGGCGTGCCGACGGTCGCTGACCGGGTCGCTCAGACGACGGTGGCCATGTTTCTGGAGCCGCTGGTGGAACCTCGGTTTCACCGGGACTCCTATGGTTATCGTCCGAAGAAGTCGGCCCATGACGCGCTCGCGGTGTGCCGGGCGCGGTGCTGGAAGTACGACTGGGTCATCGATTTGGATGTCCAGAAGTTCTTCGACACCGTTCCCTGGGACTTCGTGGTTCGTGCGGTGCGGGCGGTCACCGACTGTCCGTGGGTGCTGCTGTATGTCAAGCGGTGGCTGGCTGCACCGCTGCAGCACCCGGACGGTACCCAGGTTGAGCGAGACAAGGGAACCCCGCAAGGATCGGCAGTTTCGCCGGTCCTGGTGAACCTATTCATGCACTACGCGTTTGATACGTGGATGGCCCGCAATCATCCGGGCAGCCCGTTCGAGCGCTACGCCGATGATGCCGTCGTGCACTGCAAGAGCAGGCGGCAGGCGGAACTGGTGCTGGCCGGGATCGCCGCGCGGATGGCAGAGGTCGGGCTACGGCTGCATCCCGACAAGACGAGGATCGTCTACTGCAAGGACAGCAGGCGTCGGGGCGAGCACCAGCACACCTGGTTTACCTTCCTCGGGTATACCTTCCGGCCACGGGAGGTGATCAACCGCAAGGAGGGCGAGCACTTCACGGGGTTCTCGCCCGCGATCAGCCCCGAGGCGCTCAAGGCCAAAGGCGACCGGCTCCGCGAACTGCGGATCCACAGGCAAACAAACCTGTCGCTGGACGACCTAGCGGGATGGCTGAACCCCATCATTGCTGGGTGGATGAACTACTACGGCCGGTACTACCGGTCGGCGTTATACCCCCTCCTGCGGCGCGTCAGCCTCTACCTGAGGCGCTGGGCAGGGAAGAAGTACAAGCGGCTGAGGACCTACAAGCGGTTCAAGCGGTGGTGGACCGGGCTACTCGAACGAGAGCCCGGCCTATTTGCCCACTGGCAGTGGGTCCGCGCGTACTGAAAGGCCGGTGAGAAGAGCCCGGTGACGGGAGACTGTCACGCCGGGATCCGTGGGAGCCGGGAGCTGAGATGCTCCCGGCGACCCGACCACATGGCAACAGTCCTGGGTGCCTGAGACCCCCACGCCACACTCAGACACGGACTCGCAGCACCAAGCAAACCCGACGTTGACCGGGCGGGACCAGACCATTTTCATCCATCCCGGGTGGCGCGAGCGCCATCACCACTCAGACGCAAACCACCACCTCAGCGGACAGAGCGGCAGGGAGGTCCCGCTGCGCGGGTCGACCAGCAGCACCCCGCCACCGCTGCTCGGCTGAACCGCCAACACCCCGTTGGCCCCGGGAAACGTCGCCCCCGCGCTCGGCGCGCTCACGGCCAGCCCCACCAGCACAATCCCCACCCACCACGAAAGTCCTCGCATGCCGCCATCAACGACCAGACCGCCGCCGAGTTACTGAATTTCCTGGGCATTCAACCCACGGCGCCGGCGACGAGGACAGCGCCGACGGGCTCGTTGACCGCGCACGGCGCGAGGCTCCGGCTGAGAGCACGGTCACGACGGAGGGCAGCGTCGGCAAGGCCGCCTCAGAGGCCCGCTGCCCACGCCGTCCACCAACCCCTACGCAGTGTTCGGCGGTCTCGCCCACCCGTCCCCACCCAGACGAAGACCCGCACCCCGTCGTACCCGACGCGCCGGAGCCCGCTGCTGTTGAACGCCGTTTGAATCCGGCACGGGCGGTGGCGGTGGTGCCGTTGGTCGGCGGCATGATGCGCGCTGGGTTGGCAGGCTTCGCGCGGTTCTGAACGCGCGAGAGCCCTCCCTCGAGCTTGGCGGTTCAGGGAGGGCTCTCTTGGATGCCGGAGGTGGCACCCCGATGTTGATCGTATGCGCCGAGGTGGCGTTGGTGGAGGCTCGGCTGGTCGGTGGGCTGTTGGCGTGCCCGTCGTGTCGTGAGGTGCTGAGACCGTGGGGTCATGCCCGGGATCGGGTGCTGCGGTGCCGGTCAGGGGATCGGTGGTTGCGGCCCCGGCGGGCGCGGTGTCGGGGGTGCGCGGTCACCCACGTGTTATTGCCGGAGATCGCGTTGTCGCGGCGCCAGGACGAGGTGTCGGTGATCGGCGCCGCGATCGTGGCGAGCGTCGCCGGCGAGGGGTATCGCCGCATCGCCGCGAAGTTGCGGGTGCCGGCGGACACTGTGCGGGGCTGGCTGCGCCGGTTCTGTGAGCGGGCCGGGATGCTGCGGGCGCATTTCACGCGCTGCGCGGTCGCGCTGGATGCGGAGATCGGCCGGGTGATGCCGGTCGGGAGCGGCACCGCAGACGCGGTCGAGGTGATCGCGGTCGCAGCGAGGGCGTGGGTGTTGCGGTTCGGGCCGGCCGACCCATGGGCGGTTGTGTCACGACTGTCGGGCGGAGCGCTGTTGGCAACATGGACTTGCCTGGTTTCGGCGGAGAGTTGTTAGTAGTTGAGTAGTTAATTATATCAGTCAGTGCGATTGCTCGACACAGGACAGCGGAGAGGCCAGCGTCAGCACGTCTCGTAGATCGGTGACTGTTGGGGCGGCCTGAGCCGGGAACGGTTCGTACCCGAGCGCGACCCGCGCCCAGTACTCGTGTTCGTGCTCGACGGGTGGTCGGTTCCCGATCGAGGAGTGCAGCCGGCGGTGGTTGAACCAGCCGACGTACGTGACGGTCGCGAGCTCCAGCTGCGCGTTGGTTCGCCACACGCGGTCGGCGATCAGCTCGGTCTTATAGCTGTCGGCGAACGATTCGCTGAGCGCGTTGTCGTAGCAGTCTCCGACCGTGCCGACCGACGCGAGCACGTGGTGGTCATCGAGCACCTGCGTGTAGTCCTCGGCGCTGTATTGCGATCCCTGGTCGGTGTGCTGCCACCAGCTGCACCTCGACGCCGGGCCGTCGGGTGCCCAGCGCCATGCGCAGCGCGTCGAGCACCAGGTCGGTGCGCATGTGGCACGCGAGCTGCCAGCCGACGATCAGCCGCGAGAACACGTCGATCAGGAACGCGAAGTACATCCGTCCCTCCCAGGTGCGCAGGTAGGTCAGGTCACCGACCCACAGTCGATCGGGCCGATCTGCCGTGAAGGCGCGCTTGACGAGATCTGGGCGCTTCTGCGCCTGGAGATCGGCGATCGTGGTCCGCCACGGCTTGCCGCGCCGCTTCGCCCCACGGATGCCCTCCTCGCGCATCAGACGGGCAACGTGGTCACGGCCGACCTGCTCGCCCTGACGCTGGAGCTCGTGCCACACCCGCGGATACCCGTAGCACTCGAAGTTCTGCTCGTGCACATCGCGGATCCGAGCCGCGAGGCGCTCATCCTCGACGCTGCGGGCCGAGCGCTCGCCTGTCGCTCGCTGCTAGTACGCGGACGCCGACACGTCCAAGGTCTCACAGATCGGCTCGACGCCGAAGCGCTCGCGATGCTCATCGATGAACGCGCTCACTTCCGACGGTCTGCATCGAGCTCGGTCGCGAAAAACACCGAGGCGGCCTTCAGGATCTCGTTCGCGCGACGCAGCTCGAACACCTCCTTGCGCAGCTTGCGGATCTCCTCACGCTCCTCGCTGCTGGGCAGATCAGGCCGCAGCCCGCCATCGGCCTCAGCCCGCCTGACACGCTTGCGCAGCGCCTCGGCGCCGATCCCCAGATCGCGAGCGACCTGCGCCACCGGCCGACCCGACTCAAGCGCCAACCGCACGCCACGGTCCATCAACTCCTGCGGATACCTCGATCGTCTTGCCATGAGACCGAACTTCCTTCCCCGAGGTTGGAATCCTCGCAATTCGGTCTCCGTCAAATCCAGACAAGCTCAACACGAGCTCCCGCCTTCCCGTGGGCGTGACCGGCTGACAGGGTCTCGCGCTCGGATGAGCGAGCGGGCGAGAACGGATGTGGAGAGTCGTCGCGAGGTCGGCCTGTTCCGGTACGCACTTGTGCGGGACGCGGCCGACCCTGGGTTGTCGATGCGGGAGCGTGGCCGACTGGTCCGCGCGATCGCCGGCCGGGAGCATGTCGGTCCGGACGGGCGGCTGGTCAGGGTCGCGCGCGGCACCCTTGATCAGTGGATCCGCGCATACCGTCACGGCGGGTTCGAAGCGCTCGTCCCCCAGCCTCGGGTCGTGCCGCTGCGCACGCCGGCCGGGATGCTCGAGCTGGCGTTCCAGTTGAAACGGGAGCGGCCGGAGCGGACCGCGGCGCAGGTCCACGAGATCATGCTCGCGACCGCCGGCGAGGGTGAGTATGTGCCCGGGTTGCGGACGTTGCAGACGCACCTCGCGCGGCAGGGGCTGAACGTCCGCGCTGACGGACGATCGCCGGGGAAGGTCTATGGACGCTTCGAAGCCGACGCGCGCAACCAGTTGTGGACTGGGGATGGTCTGCACGGCCCCAAGCTCGCCGGCGCGGTGGCGCGTCGCGCGGTGCTGTTGGCATTCATCGACGATCACAGCAGATTGTTGGTCGGGTGGCGGTGGGGCACGGGTGAGGACGTGTTCCGCCTCGAGGCCGCGCTGCGCTCGGGGCTGATGTCGCGCGGGCTACCGGAAGCGATCCTGGTCGATCGCGGCTCCGCGTTCGTGTCCTCGCAACTGCTTCGTGCCTGCGCCGTCTTGGGCGTCCGGCTGATTCACGCGAGCCCGCGCGCGGCGACAACGAAGGGCAAGATTGAACGCTTTTTCAGGACGGTCCGCGATCAGTTCCTGGTCGAGATCGACGACGGCGTCGAGCTCGCGGAGCTCAACCGTCTGTTCTCCGCCTGGTTGGAGGTCGTCTATCACCGACGCGTCCACTCAGAGACGACAGAGACCCCGCTGGCCAGGTTCGACACCGCCGGCGCGCCCGCGCTACCGACCCCCGCGCTGTTGCGCGAAGCGTTCCTCTGGAGTCAGGAACGGACGGTGACCAAGACCGCGACGGTGGCGTTGCACGGCAACAGCTACGAGGTCGACCCCGCGCTGGTGGGCGAGCTATACCCAGAAGTTGTGGATGCGTGTGAAGAGGAAGGCGGCGTACCTTCCCGGTTGATCGAAGACCGAAGCCGGCGATGGCCGGCAGGAAGGCACGCCAATGGTGGATGTTCGCAGGCTCCCTGTCGGGGAGGACAACGAGGTGCGGGTCACGCTCGATGATCTCGCGCGGGAGGGCGCGCTTCGGATGATCGCCGCGGCGCTCGAGGCCGAGGTCGACCAGTACGTCGGGTCGGTAGTCAATGAACGCGACGAGGACGGCAAGCGGCTGGTGGTCCGCAACGGGAAGGCGAAGGAGCGCAAGCTGACGGTCGGCTCGGGGACGCTGCCGATCCGGGCGCCGCGGATCAACGACAAGCGTGTCGATGAGGAGACAGGTGAGCGCAAGCGGTTCAGCTCCAGGATCCTGCCGGCGTACGCCAGGCGCTCGCCGAAAGTGACCGATGTGCTCCCGGTCCTGTACCTGCACGGGCTCTCGACCGGCGACTTCGGGCCCGCGCTGCGGGACCTGCTCGGCGAGGACGCGTCGGGGCTGTCGTCCAGCTCGATTCAGCGGCTGACCGAGCAGTGGCAGGCCGAGCACGCCGCGTTCCGCTCCCGAGAGCTGCGGTTTCACCGCTACGCGTATCTGTTCGTCGACGGCGTCAACGTCAGCGTCCGCCTCGGCGAGGATCCCAAGCTGTGCCTGCTGGTCGTGATCGGTGTCCGCGAGGACGGCGAGAAGGAGCTGCTCGCGGTCGAGGACGGTTACCGTGAGAGCGAGGACTCGTGGGCGCCGTGTTCCGCGACCTGCGCGCCCGTGGGATGAACGAGCCGAAGCTCGTGACCGGCGACGGCGCGCTCGGTGCGTGGGCGGCGCTGCGCAACGTGTTCCCCGGAGCGAGGGAGCAGCGCTGCTGGGTGCACAAGACAGCGAACGTCCTCGACGCGCTGCCGAAGCGGCTGCAGCCGCGGGCGAAGACCCTGCTGCACGAGATGGCCGAGGCGCCCACGCGGGCGGACGCTCGCAAGGCGCTGGAGCGCTTCCGCGACGAGTTCGACGCGAAATACCCGAAGGCGGTCGCCAAGCTCGACAAGGACTGGGACGCGCTTACCGCGTTCTACGACTTCCCCGCCGAGCACTGGCGACACCTACGGACGACGAACCCGATCGAGAGCAGCTTCGCGACCGTCAAGCTCCGCACCAAGGTCACCAAGGGCGCCGGCAGCAAGAAGGCCGCGCTCGCGATGGCCTACAAGCTCTTGGACGCCGCCCAGGAACGCTGGCGGCGGTTCAACGGCCACGAGCTCGTCGGCGACGTACTCGACGGCGTGAAGTTCAAGGACGGGATCAAGGTCACTGACGACGACACCACGACGGACGAGAGGGTCGCCGCCTGATCTTTCTTCATTGCGGAATCCACAACATTTGACAATTGCTCGGAAGGTCGAGCTGGTGTTCGACCCGTTCGACCTCACCCGGATCGAGGTCCGCTATCAGCACCGACCGTTCGGGACCGCCACGCCGTTGGTGATCGGTCGGCACACCCATCCGCAGGCCGCACGCGAGCTCCCGCCACCACCGACCGGGACCGGGATCGACTACCTCAAGCTGCTCGCCGAGCAGCGCGACGCCGAGCTGAGCGGGCACCGGATCGACTACGCACGCCTCGCCAACGGCGACGGCGACGGCGACGGCGACGGCGACGGCGACGGCGACGGCGACGGCGACGGCGACGGCGAGGATCGTGACACCAACCAGCAGGAGGACGAACAGTGAGTATTGACAGGTTGCGCGCGCATTACGGGTTCTCCAGGATGCCGTTCGGGAAAGACCTCGCGCCGGGGATGCTGCACGCGCACGGCGCGCACGCCGAGGCGGTCGCCCGGATGTCGTGGTGCATCAGCGAGCAGACGATCGGCGTGATCAGCGGCGAGTGCGGTGCGGGGAAGACCGTCGCCGCCCGCGCTGCCGTGGCGGGCTTGGACGCCTCAAGGCACACGGTGCTCTATCTCGGCACGCCCGGTGTCGGGTTGCGCGGGATCTACGGGCTGATCATCACCACTCTCGGCGGCACCCCCAGGTTTCATCACGCCGCGTTGATCCCTCAAGCCCAGGAGATGCTCGCGGCCGAATCGGCGGAGCGCGGCAAGAACGTCGTGCTGATCATCGACGAGGCGCACCTCCTGGACGCCGAGTCGCTCGAAGGGATCCGCTGCCTGTCGAACATGGGGATGGACCAGACCGCCCCGTTCTGTCTTCTTTTGCTCGGCCAGCCCACGTTGCGCCGCAAGCTGCGCAACGGCACGTTCACCGCGTTGGATCAACGGATCGCGGTCCGCTACGCGATCAGCGGCCTCGATCTGAAGGAGACGACCAGCTATGTGCAGCACCACTTGGCGCTCGCGGGACGCTCCGACACTCTGTTCTCCGACGACGCGATCTCGTTGATCCACACCACCAGCCGCGGTCTGCCCAGGTTGATCAACAACCTTGCCGTCCAGTCGTTGATCGCCGCGTTCGCTGCCAAGCAGGGGATCGTGGATGAGTCCGCCGTCAGGGCGGCGGTCGCGGAGATCTCCTCCGAATGACACTGTCACTCCTCGACCAGCCGCCCGAGGAACCGACACACACCGACACGGAGCTCGCGGCGCCGGTGGGGTGGCCGGCCCCGCCAGAGGCGGCGGCTTATCACGAGCTGCTCGGCGAGATCGTCAACCAGATCGCGCCGCACACCGAGGCCGACCCGGTCGCGATCCTCACACAACTCCTCGTCGGCTTCGGCGCCGCGGTCGGCCGTGGCGCGTTCTTCCAGGTCGAAGCGACCCGCCACGCGCCGAACGAGTTCATGCTTCTCGTCGGCGACAGCGCCAAGGCAAGGATATGTTGCGCGCAACATATCCTTGCCTATGTTGCCCCCCAACCTATGTTGCGCTGACGCGTCATGTCGTTGTCGATGGAGGAGATCGGGTTCGTCGCCGCAACATATTTCGGGCGGTTAGAGGTTCTCGAGGAACGCGAGCAGCGGGTCGGGCGGGCGGTAGCGTCCGGGCTTGACGTTCGGGGGTGTGGTGCGGTCCATGGCTCGGCGTTTGAGGTCCATGTCGGCGTGCAGATACTTGTTGGTCGTGTCGAGCGTCTCATGGCCGAGCCACAGCGCGATCATGGTGGTATCCACCGGCTCCGGGGCTGCCAGGAGTTGCATCGCCGAGGTGTGGCGCAGCCCGTGCGGGGTGATGTTCTTGGCGGCCAGTGACGGACACTGGGCGCGTGCGGTGGTGGTGTGTTTGGCGACTAGTCGCCAGATCGCGTTGCGGGTGAGGTGGCCGCCGGTGCGGCTGGGGAACAGCGGACCGGCGGGGTTCCCGTCGAGTTCGCGTAGCCACACGCGTATCACCTTGACGGTGACGCTGGTGAGCGGGGTGCACCTCTCTTTCCTGCCTTTGCCTTGACACCTGACCCAGGCGCCTGAGGCGAGGTTGAGATCTTGGCAGCGGAGGCTGGCGAGCTCGGAGGCCCTGAGTCCGGTCTGCACGGCCAGCAGCAGGAGTGCGTGGTCGCGTCGGCCGGTTTGGGTGGAGCGGTCCGGGGCGGCCAGGAGCGCTTGGATCTCGGGCTTGGTGAGGTAGTTGATCAGCGTTGACTGGTAGCGCTTCTCGGGGATCGAGAGCACCCGCGCGATCTGCTCCGAGCAGTCCGGGGCTTTGAATGACGCGAAGTGAAAGAACGAATGGATCGCGGTCAATCGGGCGTTGCGAGTCCGGACGCTGTTGCCGCGTTCGCTCTCCAGGTGGGATAGGAACGCGGCGATCCTTGCCGGGTCGAGATCCTCGAGCTGCAGTTTCGATGGTGGTGTGCCGGTCTGCTCGTGCAGGAACTCGAGCAGCAGCCGGAAGCTGTCGCGGTATGACGCGATCGTGTGCGGGCTGGCGTCACGTTGGCGCGCGAGACGCTCGGAGAAGAACGCCTGCAGCAGCGGCGCGAGCGCGCTCATCGCCCGCGTCCTCTGCGGCGGACCTGGCGTGGCCTGGTCGGTCTGGACAGCGGCAGGCGCGTGTGGCGGTCCGATGTTCCGGTGTGCGAGGGTGCCTCCCAGGTTCGCTCGAGCCGCTCGCACGCCAACGCCAGCAGCTCGGGCGCGGCCTCGAGATACCAGAACGTGTCGGAGGGATGGACGTGTCCGAGCACGGTCGAGAGCCGCGGCAATTGCGCTTCGATGTCGTCGCCGTCGCGATACCAGCCCAGGAGCACGCGCAACACATAGCTGTGACGGACGTCATGCAGACGCGCGCGGCGACCGAGCGTCTCCTGATCCAGGCCGGTCGCGTGCCGAAGCTGATCGAACCACTTCCAGGCAAAGTGCCGGGTCAGCCGTCCACCCCAGCCGGAGAGGAAGAACGCGGCCGGGTCTTTGGGATGCGGGCACAACTCGTCGCGCGTGCGGGCGTACCGATCGAGCGCGAGAACGGTGCTGGGGTGCAGCGGGATCTCACGCGACCGGCCGTTCTTGGAGTGACGGACGGTGAGCCTGCTCTCGGCCAGCTCAACGTCTGCGCGGTCAAGCCCGCACGCTTCCGAGACGCGCATCCCGCTGACCGCCAGCAACCCGATCAGCGCCTCGCAGCTAGCCGCGCGCAGCGGCGGGCGCATCAACCGCGCCGCTGCCAACATTGCTGCGATCTCCGCCTCGGAGAACAGGTACGGTCTCGCGCGTCGGAACGTGGCCGGCAGCAGATTGACCGGCGGGACCTCGTGGCGCGCGTCGAACGCCTGCATATAGCGCGCGAAGCCGCGCACGATCGCTAACCGCTGATGCCACCACACGACACTCGCCTCGGCTGGGAGCATCGCGAACTCGAGCGCCAGCGCGGTCGTGATCAGCGGTTCGCCGCGCTCATCGAGGAACCGGGCGAACTGCGGCAGCACGCGGCCGTGCTCGGTCAGCTGGTAGCCGAGCGCGCGGCGCATCGCCACGTAGTCATCGACGCCTTGGACCAGGGGGATCATCGCTCGCTCCCCGGCCACGGCAGCGCCAGCGGCGAGAGCGCCGCACGGTCGACCTTGGCATAGAGCGACGTCGTCGTCTGGTCCTGGTGGCGGAGCACCTGGCCGATCTCGGCAAGGCCGGCACCGTGACGCAGCAGTTCGGTCGCGGCAGTGTGACGCAGGCGATGCGCGCCAACCAGGGGGATCCCCGCCCGCTGGCAGGCGCGTATCACCACATCGGTGACGCACCCGCGCGAGATGCCGATCAGCGGCGCGCACGCGTTGATGAACAGAGCGCGATCCGACACGCGTGGGCGACCGTGGCGCAGGTAGTCGACGATCGCCTCGCCGATGTCGCAAGGCAGCGGCAGCCGATCGATCCGCGATCCCTTGCCGTGCACCACGATTTCGCCGCCCGCCAGTCGAGATCGTCGAGCGACAGCGCGGCAACCTCACTGCGGCGCAACCCCAACCTCGAGAGCAGCAGCAGGATCGCGCAGTCGCGACGTCCGCTCGGTAGCGCGCGATCACAACTGTCAAGCAACAGCCCCACCTGCTCGACCGGCAGCCCGCGCGGGAGATCCTCCCGCCGCCGCGCGACCGACGGCACCGCGTCCACCAACGGCTCGGTGATCAACCCTTGCACGTGCAAGAACCGCAGCAGCGCCCGCAGCGAGTAGACCACCGTCTCGGCCGAGCGCGTCGAACGCCGGCGCGCCTCCCGCAACACGAATGTGCTGACCTCGGCGGCGGACACACGCGCGAGACCATCCGTCAAACGCTCCGGGCGCTCAGAGAGAAATAGGCGCGCGGTCGGGTCGTACTTCGCGGCCGAGTTCGCCATCATCCCCCGCTCCCGCACCAAATAATCCTGGAACTCGCCGAGCAGCTGATCAACCGGCGAGATCACCGCATCGGCGAGCGGCAGCACGCCGAGACCGTCCAGGTAACCCAACTGTGCGTGGCCATGAGATTCTCCCCGTAGACGGCCACCGGAATTCCCCACGGGCGGCCGCTAATTCTCCCCGTGGGCGGCCACGAATCTCCCCACCGGTTCTGTCCTGAGCGCCCGGTAATCCCGCGCGTGTTGACCATCAAGACGCGATCGGGAGGCGGGCACATGAAGAAACCGGAGGATGTGATGGAGATTCTGGAGGCGTATGACCTGACGGGGTCGTTCCGCGCGGCGGCGGGCTTGGTCGGGTGTGATCACAAGACGGTCGCGTACTGGGTGCGGCAGCGCGACGAGGCTGGCGGGACGCTAGTGGTGGAGCGGGCGCGGCCGGCGATGGAGGCGGTGTTCGCCGCGAAGATCGATGAGTTGGTCGACCGCTCGCACGGGCAGATCCGGGCGGATGTCGCGCATGGGAAGCTGGTCGCGATCGGCTACCTGGGGTCTGAGCGGACGACGCGTCGGTGGGTGGCTGACGCGAAGCGGCGCTGGCGTCGCAAGCATGGCCGGCGGACGCGGCCGTGGATCCCGGAGCCGGGGTTGTGGATGCAGTGGGACTATGGCGATGGGCCGGTCGTGGACGGGCGGGCGGCGGTGTTGTTCTGCGCGTGGCTGGCGTGGTCGCGGTTTCGGGTGGTGGTGCCGTTGCGGGATAAGACGCTGCCGTCGGTGGTGATCGGCCTGGACCGGGCGCTGAGGCTGTTTGGGGCTTGTCCCACGTACGCGCTCACCGACAACGAGAAGACGGTGAGCGTGGATCATGTGTGCGGGATCGCGGTCCGTAACCCGCAGATCGTCGATGTTGGTCGTCATTACGGGTTGACGATCGCGACGTGCGTGCCCGCGGACCCCCAGTCGAAGGGTGGCTCGGAGGCAACGGTGCGGGTCGCGAAGGCCGATCTGGTCCCGACCGATCACAACCTCAGGCCGGCGTATGCCAGCTTTGCTGAGTTGGAGGCGGCGTGTGAGGCGTTCATGGCTGAGGTCAACACGCGCCCGCACCGTTCCACCTTGGAGGCGCCGGTGATCCGGTTGGCCGAGGAGCACGAGCGGTTGCACCGGCTGCCGAAGCTGCCGCACACGCTGTGTTTCGGGGAGACGCGGAAGGTGAACTGGCAGTCGCTGATCTCGGTGGGTGGCGCGCAGTACTCCGTCCCGCACGAGCTTGTCGATCAGCGCGTCTGGGCGCGCAGTACCGGTGAGGAGCTGATCGTGATCCATGTCGACGGGCCCGGCGGGCCGCGGGAGGTCGCGCGGCACCGGCTCACGACCCCCGGCCGGCCGAGCATCCAGGACGATCACTACCCGCCCCGGCCGGCGGGCGCTCTGGAGCGCCGTCCACGCGCCCGCTCACAGGAGGAGCGCGCGTTCCTCGGACTGGGCGACGGTGCCGAGGCCTGGTTGATCCAGGCTGCCGCGGCGGGTGCGCAGCGGGTGCGGCGCAAGATGGCCGAGGCGGTCGACCTCTCAAAGCTGCACGGCATCGCCGAGGTCGAGCGCGCTCTGCGCGCGTGCGCCGAGGCTGGGAGGTTCGGTGACGGTGATCTCGCGTCGATCCTCGCCCACCACCGCCAGCAGGCCGGCGGGGAGCTGATCCTGTTCCCCGCCCGCTCGGAGGAGCACTCGCTGCAACGCTCAACCTGCAGCTGGGAGGGCCTCGGGCGATGACTCTCTACTACTCGCAGATCCGCGTGCTGATCGACCCGGAGATGGCAGACCCGCTATCGGATGGCGGCGTCGCGCAGCCGCTGAGCGTGATTCTCACCGACAGCTACGACCGGCCCACGATGCGACCGGCCGCCAAGGCGCTTGAGCCCGAGCAAGCACGAGATCTCGCATTCGAGCTGCTCGAGCTGGCCAGCGAGGCAGAGCGGATGAGGAGCCCGCGATGACGGTCAAGACACCGTCTGCGCCGCCGCTCCCGGGCGAGCTCGAGCGCCTGCTGCACCGCTTGCGCTTGCCCTACGTGCGCAGAGCGGCGCCGGAGGTGATCGCGACCGCGACCGCGCAACGCTGGGAACACGCCGAAGTGCTGCGCGTCCTGCTCGCCGAGGAGGCCGCCGGCCGCGACCAGGCAACGATCCGGACACGCCGCCGCGCGTCCGGGCTGCCCGCCGGCAAGACATTCGACGCCTGGGAACCTGAGCGGTCCGTGATCCCCGCCGCGACCCAGCAGGCGCTCCGGACGCTGGAATGGATCGACCGCCACGAAGTGCTGTGCGTCTGCGGCCCGTCCGGCACCGGCAAGAGCCACCTCATCGAGGCGCTCGGGCACCAGGCGATCGACAAGGGCCGCACCGTTGCGTGGCACACCCCCGAGACGCTCGCGCAACTGCTGCGCCGCCACCGCGTCGATGACAGCATCAACAAGGCGATCAGCAAGCTGATCCGCGTCGATCTCGTCGTGGTTGACGATGTCGGGCTACTTCCGATCTCAGCCGACGCGGCCGAGGCGCTGTTTCGCGTCGTCGATGCTGCCTACGAGAAACGATCGATCGCGATCTCGTCGAACCTGCACCCGTCAGGGTTCGACGAGCTGATGCCCAAGAGCCTCGCGACCGCGACCGTCGAGCGGCTGCTGCACCACGCGCACGTCCTGATCACCGACGGCCAGGACAGCTACCGCCTCGCCCAGGCGACCGCCGGCAAGGGGGTCAAACCACTCCACTAAACACCGAAAACAAGCATTTCTGTTGGTGGGGAGATTCGTGGCCGCCAGCGGGGAGAAACTGATGGCCACCAGTGGGGAAATTCGTGGCCGCCGTTGGGGAGAACTCGATGGCCATTGACACCCAACAGCCGGCGCAGGCTCAGCGGCGACAGACTCGACAGGTACCCCTGCTGCCGGCGCCAGGCGAAATACCGTGGCAGGTTTCCCGGCGTCAGCGCCGCAACCTCAAGCCCCTCGGACTCCATCCATCGGCTCACATGCGCGAGCAAGTAGAGCTGCTCCTGCGCGCCCCACAACGAGTAGCCCTGCGCGAGCAGATCGCCGCGAAACCCGTCGGCGAACCCAACCAACGGGCCGCTCACCCGGACACGGTCGGGTGCTGGCTGATCGGACACGAGTGATGCCTCCTTCTCGGAACGGACACGAACGCACGACTCGATCACCCCAGCCGAAATATGTTGCGCTCGCGGTCAGCCAGCGACCGCCATCATCAACCCCCGCGCGGTCTCACACGCCCCGGTCCGCCTCAGCGCAACATAGGTTGGGGGGCAACATAGGCGAGAAAAGGGTCATCCTGGGATCACGTCCGCCGGCTCCTCGCGGCCGTGGATCCGTCGATCGAGCCGCGGATCCTCACCGGCCTGTCCAGTGGCGAGGGGTTGATCTGGGCGGTCCGCGACCCCACCAGCCAGGATCCCGGCATCAGCGATCAGCGGCTGCTCGTGATCGAGCCCGAGTTCGCCTCGGTGTTGAAGGCCGCCAGCCGCGAGCTCTCGACCCTCTCGCCGACGTTGCGCTCTGCGTGGGACGGCCGCCCGTTGGCGATCCTGACCCGCACCGCGCCGGCACGCGCCAGCACCGCGCACATCGCCGTGATCGGACACATCACCCAACACGAGCTACGCCGCCACATCACAGCTCAACCCCGCGCAAAGCGGCAGTGAGAGCGGAAGCTGAATCACCGCTCAGGACTTCTGCAACCGGACATTGGCAGCCACGCCGGCGCCGTCAGCGGCGAATACCAGTGCGAACACGAAGGCAGGTGTCGACCCCGCCTTCGGTTGCGACCTGCTTGTCGCCAGATCCGCGCCTCTCAGACGTGTTCGCAAGACCTTCCACGATTGCGACGGGGTCAACAGCAGTGTGGGCCGGCCCGGTTCGCCGGTGATCCGTTCGCTCGCCGATCGGTGCACGAGGCCGGATCTCATCTCACGTTCGCGCCTGCGTCTCTCGGGCCTGGTGTGTTCGCTCAAGGGCCGCCCGGTCAGTCGTCGTCTTCGGTTGCGCGAGTGCGGGCGATGCCGCGGCATTCCGCGGCGAGGTTGGCGATGAGGGTGAACGCGACGACGATCGCTCCGGTCAGGTTCATAACGGACGATTTTTGTCGGCATTCCGGCGGGCGAGGCGGTCCATCGTGAGCAGTCCGACGAGGAAGCTCATGAATACCGAGGCGGCGTAGTACAGGACGAGCTGCTGGTCGTGGGCGCCGGGCGCCCGTCCGCGATCCGACGGGCGATCGCGACGAGCCATCAGATGCTTGACGGTGATCATTTGCGGTACGGCGGCTTCACGTTCGTCACCGTCTCATGACAACCGCGGGACAATCCCTCGCAATTGACCCAATGCACCGACAAGCCACGCCAGCGGATGCTCCGCCCGCAAGTCCGCCGGGGGTTGATTGGCAGCGCGCGCGGGAACGCCAATCGGCCGGGAATATGGTGCTTTGGGCATGGCTGAACCAAGCGCCAGGCACCCAGAGGCACCGGAGCCCGACCCACACGCCCGATGCGTTCCTCTCCGGCGAAAGGTCACCATCACCGACGCGCGGGAGGTGACCCTGCCAACGATCGTGCCGGCTGGCAGGGCTGCTGCCCCGAGTGCGGCGCACCCCTCTTCGCGATTCGGCCAGACCGACGGCGAGCTGAGTCAGCAAGCTGAGGCCGCATGTGGGGTGGCCGGTGCAGCGCCCCGGTTCGGGATCAACCGGGCGGAAACGACGGTCTCGACAATCGGCCCGGGTTGCGCCTAGCGCGACGCTCTGAGGGTGTCCGGGTGTCCCGGCGGTGGAGAGCGGTTCGCGGATCTGTGATGCTGGTGTGAACGTCATGTGAACGAGAGACTGGAGTTGATGCGTTGGCGGGCTTTGCAGACGCGGTCGAGCCGATCGAGTCGATTCCTGAGACGTCGTGTGCGGAGCGGGTCGTCGCGGACGTGCACGCGATCGGCGCGCTGGCCGTGGATGCTGAGCGTGTCCGCGATTCGGTTCCGCTGTGGTTTCACACGTTCGCGCTTGCGCCTGGGATCTACACGCCTGGGATCGCGCGCGACCACGGCTACCGCCTTGCGGTGCTCGGCCCGGATCGTTTTGCGGGCCGTAGCGTGCTCGATATTGGCGCGTTCGATGGCTTCTACAGCTTTCTTGCGGAGCTCCGCGGCGCGCGGCGCGTGGTCGCGGTCGACAATGAGCAGTACGTTGACTGGGTGCGTGCTCGCTTCGGTGTGGCGCTTCTGGGTGGCGTTGGCTTTCGTGCGATCGCGGGGCTGGTCGGCTCGCGGGTCGAGTACCGACGGATGGACGCGCTGGACGTGCGCGAGCTCGGCGAGCGGTTCGATGTTGTGTTGTGTTTCGGGATCTTGCACCGGGGTGACCAATCCGATCAGGTTGCTGCGGGCGCTCGCGGATGTGCTGGCTCCGGGTGGCGAGATCGTGCTTGAGACCTACGGCTCGCGCCTTCCCGCCGACATCGCGGCGATCGAGGTTCACGAGCCTGGCGATGTGTACGCGCGCGATGAGTTCGTCTACTGGGGCTTCTCGGCCGAGGGTCTGCGGCGACTTGGGCGGATCGTCGGCCTTGACGACGTTGAGCTCGTCGATCAGTTGGAGATCGACGGCCACCCGCGGATCCTTGCCCTGGCACGAGCTGCGGGCTGACCGAGCCTGCGATCCCGCCCCGCGCTCGCCGCACTCGCCGCCGTCGCACCCAACCACCATCTCGGCCGACCCAGCCGATCGATCGCCTGCTACACCACCTGAACCCGTCGCACGACTCATCTGAGTCGCCGATCGCAAGTGCTCGGGTCTCGTGTCTGAGCGCAGCGTTCCGGGGTGATATGGGTCAATCGCCGGTCAGCGGATATCCCGACCCTCGATGCTGTGTCCTGGTGTCGCGGTCTCGCTCAATGCTTCCGCGGCAGCAGCTTTCCTGGCCAGCCCCGGCGGCTGCGCCAAATGGCCGATGCCTGCGCCCGCGGACGAGCGCGACCAAACCTTTTGGGGTCTGGTTCAGATAACGGGCCGGTGATCGGAGTACAGTCGGACGTGAGCTGGCCCTGCGGCTAGGATTCTCGGGCCTGAGCCCTGATGCCACCGACGGCGCGACCTGCGCCACGAGGCGATAGGCGCGGGTTACTGATTTGACTGCGGGGACGGCGCCGTACTTCTACGGGCGTTACCCCACCGGCCCGGTGGACGCGTCCCGATCTGATCGAGCGCGCAGGGGTTCTCGCCCTGTTCCTTTGCGCGCGGACCCAACAGAGTGACGGGAAGGCCTGAAGACGATGACGCGGACCGAGCAGAATGTGGCAGCGCGTAGGCGAGGCGAACTCAGTCGTGATCGCGGATCGCGGCGGATCTCGCCGACGATCGATGCCCAACGACGTATAACCGCCCTGCAGGCGGACGACACCCGGACCAACGCAGCCCCGTTCGGTCCGAACGATCGCCGCTACGCGTACCCGACGCGACCCTACGACCAGGAGGGTCTGGTGAGGCGGTCGACTACACGCAATGGTGGAGGTGTGGGAGACAATCAGAACGAGCGCGAGCTTTACCGCGAGATCATCCGCCGCGCGGACAGGGTTCGTGAGCGCGCTGCCGAGTCGCTCAGACGGTCCCGCGGGTTGCGTAACGGGCAAGGAAACCTTGGGTGACGGCCTGACGCCGTTCGGAAAGGACGCCGAAGGTTCGGCGGACGCCGCCAGCGGTACGGCTCCCGCGCGCGAGCGCGCAGGAGGGCTTGGCGAGGATTGTGAGATCAGCATGCAGCCCGACTCGATTGAGATCATGCACGCGCTGCAACGCCTCACGGCGCGTGCTGCACTACATGCGCTCCGCTGCGAGCACTCGGAGCTGTCGATGACGGGCGGCATCGGCGCTAACGGCGCCGGCAGAGGAACGTTTGGGGTTCGCCTGCGGCCCGGGTTCGTCTGGTGCGCGCTGGAATGGGACCGGGGCCCGGTCACGAACGCGCCTGCGAGAGTGGTGTCCACGCGAACATCACGGTCGACGTGTTCCTGGTCGGCAGGCCGTGCAGCGACGTGGGTCCGTTTGAGCGTCGCGGGTTGAACGCGGAACGCGATCAGATGTCAGTGGTGGATCTTCAGGAGCTTGAAGAGGTCAAGGGTCTGATCGCCCGCGGCCTGCAGATCGGCGTGCTCACGTACGCCGAGATCATGGCCGCGACGGCCGAGCTTGGCCTCGAGGAAACCGATGTCGAGGAGTTGCACGGCCTGTTGGAGCGCTGCGAAATCGAGCTGGTCGAGGAAATCGACCCGGCCACTGCCGCGAGCCTGAAGATCGAACGCGCGCCCGAGAAGCGCACCCGCCGCGAGGCTCCGCTGGATCTGAAGCCGGCGGGGACGACGGACGGTCTGCAGCTGTTCCTGAAGCACATCGGCAAGGTGCGGCTGTTGACGGCTCAGGAGGAGGTCAATCTCGCCAAGCGGATCGAGCGCGGTGAGCTGGACGCGAAGCAGAGGATGGTCGAGTCGAACCTGCGGCTCGTCGTCTCGATCGCGAAGAACTACCGCAACCAGGGGCTGCCGTTTCTGGACCTGATCCAGGAGGGAACGCTCGGTCTCGTCCGCGCGGCGGAGAAGTTCGACTACCGCAAGGGCTTCAAGTTCTCCACCTATGCGACGTGGTGGATCCGCCAGGCGATCGCCCGTGCTTTGGCTGACAAGGCCCGCACGATTCGGATCCCCGTCCACATCGTCGAGAAACTCAACAAGATCAGCCGGGCGGAGCGCAGCCTCGTCACGGCGCTCGGGCGCGAGCCGACGGTCGAAGAGATCGCCGAGGTGACGGGGATCGAGCCCGCGGAGGTCGAATCGATCAAGCACTCAGCGCAAGCGCCGATCTCGCTCGAGCAGCCCGTCGGTGACGAGGAGCAGTCCGAGTTCGGTCAGTTCATCGCCGATGAACAAGCCGAGTCACCATACGAGCGCGCCATAGAGATCCTCACCAAGGAGGCGCTCCGCGAGGCGCTCGAGAACCTCTCCTACCGCGAGCGGCGGGTGCTCGAGCTGCGCTACGGCCTCGGCGACGAGCACCCATGCACACTCGACGAGGTTGGGCGCACGTTCAACGTCACCCGCGAGCGGGTCCGCCAAATCGAGAACCAGTCGCTCAAGAAGCTCCAACACCTCAGCGAAGCCCAGAAGCTACGCGACCACATCGAGACCGCTTCCGGCTTTCCGCTGCGCAAGTCGAGCCGCCGGCGATAGACATGGCACAGGACCGGCGATACAGCCACGACACCGCTCTGCCTGAGACCATGGGCGCCCGCCGGGCCACCAAGCTGCACGTCGATGAGCGCGAGCAGCTGCCCTTCTTCGGTATCTCAACCGCTCTCACCGGCGGTCGCATGTAACTCCCCCAGAACGTCCGATTCCAGACCTTGTACAGGTTGTCGCGAAGGTTCGCCTCGAACGCCTCGATCGACTCCTCGCCGACCCGCAGCCCGTGATCGCCCAACGCCCCCGTCGCCCGCCACCCGGCAGCAAACCCCCGCGGCGGCACGGCATAAATGCCCCGTCAATGAATCGAGAACACCGTCCGCTGGTCCTTGGGCCATTGCGACGCCCGCGACGCCGACCGCAGGAGGCCTCGACACCGCCAGGAAGCGTGCGGTGGTCGATCGGCTTGCGCACGCCTGCTGTCGTGGATTGCGATCGTACAGCCGGCTGGGCCGCCGACGAGTGCGTTCATCGCAAAGCGCTCGTCCGACGGTCGACGGGCTGGCGACTGCGTCGTCGCGATTTGCCCTCGTCGCCTGGAGGGCGCCTGAAACATGGATTTGATCGTGCGGATCGCGGTGGCCGAACGCTCGCTCGTGGGCGAAAGCACAAGCGCCGTTGCGCCGCCTCGGTGGTCGCGAGCGTGGCGAAGCAGGCGTGCGACCGGTGGGGCATCGCGCCGTGGAAGCAGGCGTATGGGCGGTGGCGGGAGACGTGCTTGTCGCCGTAAGCAGGGCGCACGCGGCGGCGTGCCGCACGTGTGCGATGCATATGCAGCGTGCCCGCGTGGCCCTGGGGCAGCCTGTCGCGTCTCCGGTGGCCGCCGTCGCGCTCGGATTTGGGCCCAAAGGCGATCGCGCGCTCCGACGCCAAGGTCTGGATAACGGACGAGCGACAAGTCGCGAATCCGATGGCGCGCCGAGGTCACCTCAGGCGGACGAAACCAATCGTCAGCTCCGCCGGCGAGCGCCGCCTCGCCAAGACATCGGATCGTTGCCACTTTGATCGCCGGCTCAGCCGAATGCTGACGAGCAAAGCAGCGATCGACGCGCCCGGATGTCGGTCAGAGCAAGCGGACCGTAGGGCGCGTCGATCCCTCTCAGAGCTGCGAGGTGCAGTCCGCTGGTGCCCCAGTAAGAGTTGCGTGGCGAGCGTCATTGCTGCACGGCTTCGGGCATATCGGTCATCTGCCACCTCAATCACCAGACCAGCCTGTTTGACCGGCTGCGGCAACAGTTGCGCGGAGCATCACGATTCGATGTTGCCGTGGCATATACCCGCGCGACGGGCACCGGTCGCCTGCTGGAACTCGGCCCTCCGCCAAGCACGCGAGTCGTAATCGGATTGGGGTTTGTGATCACCGAGCCCGCAGCGGTCGAGGCACTGGTCGACGCAGGCGCACAGGCGCGGCTCGTCTTCGACCGGCCGGAAACCTTTCACCCCAAGCTCTACCTGATCATCCGCCCCGGGGATCTGATCGTCTTCTCCGGTTCGGGCAACCTGACCGGTGGCGGGCTTGGCACCAACATCGAGCAGTACGAGAAATTGACGCTGACCGCCGCCGCCGCGCGACGCATCCAGCGCCGCCGGTTCACGGCTCTGTGGCATAGGATTGCGAGCCGCGTCCTTGGTCGGGCTAGACCCCGCAGGTGAAATGGCCGAGGTTCAGAACTACTACTCCGGTCACGGGCTGACCCGCTGCCGGGGAGGTCGAGCAAACGCCCCAATCGAACTTGAGAATGACGTGCTTGCCGTTGCTGTTCAGGCCATACTGAATGCCCTGGTTGTCGAGCTCGGTGATCGCGGTGTCTAGGTTCTTCCCAACCACATTGGGCATGATCGAATCGGCGGAGGACGGGGCCGGCGTCGTGCCGGGAACCTGAGTCGTCGGCGCGCTGGCTGTGACCGTCTGGGTCACGGTCCTGATGCGGACTCTTGGCACGATCTTGGTCCGGACACGCGCCACGGTCTTCACGGACGACACCGTCTGAGTGACGGTCTGCGCGGCAGCTTGGTTCGAGACGGTCGTCTCCTTCTTGCCGCTGCTCTGGCCTATTGCAGCACCGATCGCCAACCCGACGAACGCGACGACCCCGATCCCCCACCCGCGCTGCCACCAGGACTGCTTGGTCGTCTGCGGTGGTCCTCCGCCAATGGGCGGGCCCGGGCCATTGGAACGAGTCTCTTGAGTGTTGTGATCAGCAACCGCCATGACATTTCCCTCCGTTGGCATTTCCGCACGGGCTCGGTAGGGCAAATGTCCCGTTCCGCTTAATGTGTCGGCGACCCAGAGACCAGCGTCATCCGTAGCGCGAGCCGATTTCACGGCGGCGGATTACCGACCAGGACGTGCGCATACCCGCAATCAGCGCCTGACGGGCACGCCCCTCGGGGCACTCGGCTAGCGCTCACCGTGCGTCCCTTTGAGGTGTGACCGTTGCTCGGTCTGCCGATCAACGTCGGACGACGGATTTCGGATCAAGGCAAGGACGCTCGCGATGGCGCGACGTCCGCGCTCAGATGCGCCGGAGTCCCCTCGGCACTCAGGCTCTCGTGGTGCTCGATGGCCACTACATGCTCCGGGGCATCGCCGGCAACGGTTCCGCTGCTATCCGGGTGGCCGCGCGGCCCCCCGGAGCAGCGTTTCATCGCTTCGTGGAACCGTTGCCGCGCCAGATGTCGCCAGGAGGTATGTGTGTGACGCTTGTGAGCGCAACGTGCCGGACCACCAAGGCCCGGCTGGGGCGCGCCGCTATCGGTTCTCCGCGCGCGAGGTGGCAGCTGCTCTGACCAGCGTGGGGGCGGGGACTCGTATCGCTGGGCCTCGTATCTGGCCTGGCGGGACGCGGGTCGGTTTCCGGTCGGCCGCAATGGGCGGATGCGTCCGACCGATCACGGCCAGCTCGTGGGCGACTGGGTTGAGGCGTTCGCGCCACTGATGTTCGAGCGCTTCCGTCGCTAACGAATAGCCGACCAGCGGCAGCGTCGCTCTCGACTATCGGAACGTCCGGGTCAAAGCGCTCAACACGAAACGTCGCCATTGCGATGGCGCGCCGTGCGCCGCCGCCGAGGATCAAAACGATCGTGGCGGTCCGCTTCGGCGTGTGGGACTGTCAGCCCCTGAACACGCAGATTGGATCATCGGCGATCTCGCTGAGAAGGTCGGCGACACGGCGGGACGGGCCGAGCAGCGGATAGCGCTCCCAACGGCCGGTGTGGCGGTGGTAGTAGAGGGTCCAGAGACGCTTCGATGCGACGTATCGCAGCCGCGCGATCGGCAACCTCGACCACTCGGGGCTGTAGTCCTCGCGCCACGGCGGTCGGCGCTCAACGATGTTCACTGCCTGGCGTTCTTGCTCAAGCTCCACTCGGACGTGCTCGCGGATCTCGGGAGGCACCCGTGCTTCGCACAGTTCGCGGATCCTGGCGACGTCGGCTTCGGGGAGCACGGGCCGCATCGTAGAACTCAAGCCAGACGTGGAGTTCAGCCTGCCATCGGGGCGATCTGGCGCGCTGACTGACGCCGCCGGTCTCCGACACCGTATGTCGGGCGGTGCGCGTCGCAGTCTGAGCGTGGGGCTTGGGCAAGGTGTAGCTCTTCTTGCCGCTCAAACTAGTTTCGTACCAGGCGTCGAGTTTCCAGTGATTCCTTCTGCCCGAGGCGCGCTTGCCGCGCATAACGAGCCGGCCGGCCTCGGCGCCGACAGGCGCGTCTGGACATCAAAGCGAGTCCGGGCGCCGATGATCGCTCGAACGGCAGTGCGCTCATCCTCAGCTAGAAGTACTGCGGGTTCAACACTTTGTCCTTTTCCACTTCGTACTCCGCGTCGGTGAGCGCCCCGGACGCGCGAAGCCCGGCAAGTTTGGCGATCCGGTCAAGATCGTCGGTTGCGGTCGCGGGCGGTGGCCGCACTGCGGCGCGGTTCTGGGCAGCTTGAATCCCATCTGACTGCCAAGCCTTGTTCAGCTCACTCTGCATATACACATAAACTCCGAGACCGAGTGTGAAGATCATGAGCGCCACTACGATCCCGCCGCTGAGAAACCTTGGGCGGCTACCTGATCGTTCCCGCGATCTGGACATCCGGCCAGAGCGCCGTCTCTGCGGGCACCTACAAGAATGCCAGGTGAATGCGGACGGACCGTTCAAGATCACGCTCAGCTAGCTAACTTAACTTATAACTTAGGCGTCGTGAGCCGCGTGTAAGAAGTCCGCTGGAACTACCGCGCGAACATGTGCAACAGTACGCTCCAGTGCGTCGCACTGCTTCCGATGCTCTTGAAAGAGATGCGAAGAAGCGGCATGCGCCAGCGTAGACTGCCTCCGCGCGATTGTTGTCAGTCTGAGACCAACGAGTACTAGAGGTACACTATGGTGCGCAAAGCATTGATTTCCTTGGCAGCCACGGCAGTTGCAATTCTCGCCATCACCGGTTGCGGAGGGAGCGGCGGCACCAAGACGGTGACCGTCGCGGAAACTACGACCGTCGGCGCTGATACTTCGTCTGGCGCCGGGTCCAACGCTGACACGTCACCAACCACAAGCACAAGAACTGCGACGAACCCTACTGATTGTGATGCACTCGGCATCAACCCAGCCAAGCTACGTGAAGGACCGAGTAGTTCCCAGGGCGAGCAGGACTATGTTGTGAACAAAGGCAATACTGCACACCTGGCTTCGCTGGACGTGTCCCTTCAAGATGTTCGCTCAACGGACTCGGTGAGTGACCCCGATGGCATGGACGGCGCTGTGGCCAAGGGCAAGTTCATCATCGCAACGGTGACCATCTATAACAAGCTGCACTCATCGCAGAGCTGGGACAGCCGTCAATCAGCATTGTCTCTTGCTGCGGCCGGCAGCGATACGAACGACTCGTACGATGAGGCATTCGATGCCGAAAATGGCCCTGATCAGAAGTCGTGCATATGGAAGGCCGGGGCAAGGGAGGCTCTTCAGCCTGGTATGTCGACCACATGTGATCTCATCTATGACGTACCCAAGACTCGCTCAGCTGACTTAGCTGGAAGCTATGTCATGGTCGGCGGCTTCGGGGTAAGCGACTACGCGAACTCCACGGAAAGACTCGCAGTGCTGAGGACATACCATTGAGGACAACAGAAGGTGTTCCGCTGAATTTTTGGCTCTCCTGTCCATCTGGGGGTGAGTCGGGGGTCGCGTTTCCGCGGAAGCGCCTGCTGAGCCTCGGGTTCTTCGTGGTGTAGGTCCTCTGTCGGGTTGCGCACGAACGTGGCGACCCGCCGCCGCCCTTCTGCGGCAGGCTGCTGGATGTCTGAAGTTCAGCGGTCTACGAAGGAGGGCGGCGTGCGAGTCACTACTGCATTCAACCGGATGCTCAGCCTTCCCCGAGCGTCTGTGCAGGACGTCGCGTTCGGCATCGAGGGGGTGATCGTGACCATCCGGTTGCGGCGCAAGCGGCCGCTCTGCTCGGGCTGCGGCGCGCGCGGGCTGAACGATCAAGGAGCATCGCTCCAAGAGCTGGCGGCATCTGGATCTCGGCGCCTGTCGCTGCGAGATCGAGTGCGTGCTCAGGCGGCTGTATTGCCCGGGCTGTGGCGATGTTTACGAGCAGGTGCTGTGGGCCCGCGCCGGCAGCCCGTATACGCGTGATTTCGAGGACGTGGTCGCGTTCCTGGCACAGCAGATGGCCAAGACGCCGATCACCAAGCTGATGCGGATCGGGGTGGCGATCGGTCGGGAAGATCTTCACCCGGGTCGTGGCCGACCAGCTCGATCGTGGCCGTCTGGACGGGCTGGTGATGATCGGCGTCGACGAGGTCAGCTACGCCTCGGCATCGCTTCCTGACCTGCGTCGCCAATCACGAGACCGGCGGCGTGGTGTGGGCCGCGCCGGGCCGCAACGCCGCCACCTTGCAGGCGTTCTTCGACGAGCTGAGCGCCGAGTAGCGCTCCTCGATCACCGCCGTGTCGATCGACATGTCCGCCGGCTACGAGAAAGCGTCCGCGCCGCGGTCCCTGACGCTGCCGTCGCGTTCGATCCATTTCATGTGGTGCAACTCGGCGGCAAGGCCGCCGACCAAGTCCGCCGCGACGAGTACAACCGCCACGGCCGCTCCTCGACCGGCGAGGGGAAGTGGATCAAGGGCGCCCGCTACTCGCTGCTCAAGGACACCGCCAACCAGACCACGAAGCAGCTACTCAAGCTCGCCGAGGTCGTGCTCACCAACAAGCCGATGTACCGCGCGTTCCTGCTGCTCGGCGAGCTGCGCTACCTCTACCGACTCCCCAAAGACGAAGCCGCCGACCGGCTCGACGCGTGGCTCGCATGGGCATCGCGCTCCAAGCTCAAACCGTTCGTCAAGCTCGCCCGCACCATTCGACAGCACAAGTCCGGCGTGCTCGCAGCGATCGAGCTCGGGGATCAGCAACGGACGCCTCGAAGCCTTGAACAGCCGCGTCCGGCTGATCAGCCACCGCGCCCACGGGTTCCACTCAGCCGACGCACTGATCGCGATGATCTACCTCTGCTGCGCCGGCATCCAGATCGACGCTCCCTCACCAATGAGTCACCCCCAAACCGACAGGAGAGCCGAATTTTTCGGCTTGAAGCATGTGCCCCAAGATGTGAACGCGGCAAACCGAGGCGCCACTTTTGCATAAGAGGGTTCTAAGAATGGATTCGGCGAGCGTCGTTCTGCGCGGAAGAAATGACAGGTGCGCCTGCTCCTCTTTCGCGCTTCGGCCCGGCAGCAGCACATGCCGGTGCCCAAAGCCCACCAGGACCATCGGGTGCTGGCAAGCACCCACCGCTAATAGGCCTCACGCTAGCTGCCGCGTGCTGCTCGGCCCGTTAGCAAGCAGCAACGCGAATTCGGTCGGCTCCCCAAAACGCTCAGACTGAAGCGTCGGCGCGACGGCCGCAGTGTGATTGCTTTCACCTCCGGGCCGCCGGCGCAGCGCGCCATCGCAATGGCGACGATACGATCACGCCGATCAGTGCGTCGGCTTGTCCACGCAGGGGTGGAGGTGGGGGCTTCGGGCGTGGGGTGCCGGTAAGGTGCCGGGCAGATGAGCTGCGTGGGGATCCTCGGCACCGGCGCGATGGGCAGCGGTTTTGCTGAGCGACTGCTGGCGTGCGGGCACCGGGTGCGTGTCTGGAACCGCACTCGCGCTGCGGTGGATCCGTTGGTCGCGCTCGGCGCTGCCGCGGCGCAGTCACCGGCCGAGGTGGCTGCTGAATCGGACTTTGTGATCACGAGCGTCAGCGACGCGGTCGCCCTGCGGGCCGTGAGCGAGGGAGCACAGGGGGTTGCCGCTGGAGCGCACCCGGGGCTGATCGCCCTGGAGATGTCGACGGTTGGACCGGACGCGATTCGCGTCCTGCGCGACACTCTGCCCGCATCCGCTGCGCTGCTCGACGCTCCCGTGCACGGTCCGCCCGACTCGGCTCGGGCCGGCTCATTGGCGATCTTCGTCGGTGGCGATGCGGAGGTTCTCGAGCAGGCCCGGCCGGTGCTCGAGCTGCTTGGTTCGGTGCTACATATCGGACCGCTGGGATCAGCGGCCGGCGCGAAGCTGATCGTGCAAACGACGCTGGTCGGCACGCTGGCGCTGCTGGGCGAGGCGCTCGCGCTGGCGGAGGCATTTGGGGTGCCGCGCGAGGTAATGTTCGACGTTCTTGCCCAGACGCCGCTGGCGGCGCAAGCGCAGCGACGACGACCGATGGTCGAGTCGGGCGATTACTCAGCGCGCTTTCGCCTCTCGCTTGCGCGCAAGGACATGGACCTGGTGGCCGAGACTGCGCAGCGCGCCGGGCTGCACTTGCGGCTCGATGAGGCGGGACTCAGCTGGCTGCTGGACGCCGAGCGCGACGGCCGCGGCCACCAGGACTACACGGCGATCATCGCAACGATCCAAGAGCGCGCGCGAACGGCTCCCACCGCGGAACCCTAGGGCGCCCAGGCGCGTGACGATCAGGCGCCGGCGGCTGATCTGACGGAGGATGCTGTCGCCCCGCTGTAAACCCTCTAAGTAGCCAGACCCGCCACTCGCCGGAGGCGACACTGTGCCCACCGCGACCGGCGCCACGGCTGGCTGGCGGCAGCGGTCGATGCGCCCGCTGCCGGAGCGTGATGCCGTGCCGGTCGTCGATAGCAGGGCTGATAGGTTGCCGTTCATGCGGAAGCGGACAATGTGCCTCGCGCTCGTTGTTGCGCTCGTCGTCTCGGCCACTGCGCTCGCCGCTGTGGCGGCGCCGCAGGCGGGCAAGTGGAAGATCAGCGGCGGCGGCGGCTTTACGGTGAGCAAGCAGCGAAAGTCGATCTCCGGGCTGCACCTTCTTGGCTCATCCTGTGCCGGCCTTGGGAAGGTCACGGTGCTCGGGACGCAGGAGCTCCGGCTGATCAGCCAGGGCGGTGTCTCGAACTGGATTGTCGGGTTCAATGATCCAAAGCGGACGAACCCGAACGACCTGCACGGGCTCGTGGGCCAGAAGGTCGAGATTCGCTCGGGCAAGAAGAAGCTGCACGCGCGGCTTGACCTCATCTTCGCCGTCGCCGGCGTCAAGCGCGACAACAGCGGCGACCTGCTGATCAACGGCTGCGACCTCTTCTTCAACGCCAACCGGTAGCTCAAGGTCGCTCGCGACACCCGCCGCATGGACGACCCCGACCCTGTGGATGGGTCCGTGATGGTCCACTTTGACCGTTCGACTCGCCAAGGCGAGTCGGTTCGGGCGGAGGCGATGCATGTGCCGGCCGGCCTTGACACCGTGTCGGCGCGCGACCGTCGAGGTCGAAGCTGCGCCCACGAGCGTCCGTGGGCAGCTCCGCTCCGTCGCCAACGCGGCGAGTGCTTTCGTCGGCCCGCCTCCTCAACGCTCCTGATTGCAATGGCGACGATCCACAAATCCAGCTCCAGGCCGGTCGGCGCTGCGGCTGACGATCGCATCCGCCCGAGACCGAGCGCGCACGTCGCCGAGAGCAGGGCGGACGTGCCGACTCTCAGACCCGGGTCATTGCGTAGGCCTTGGCGGCCACAGCCTCGAGATTGGCGAGGAGCGTGGCGCGGACAGCTTGGAGCATGAGACCTGCTAGCGCGGGTCCGCGGGCTCGCGTGCTCGCGATCGAGCGACGCCGGGCAGCGGTCGCGTGTCCGTCTGAGTACCGCCCGTTCGTCACCTAGACAAAACCCGGCCGGCGGTGCGCCGGCTACGACTCAACGGAGCGGAGATGGCGTGCACATCGCCCGAAAGCCGCCACCTCGGCCGGGTGGTTGGGCTCACGTCGCACGTCACACTCCAGCCGGGAGATGTTCAGTCGCCATGTACGCCACCAACGACCACCAACCAGCGGCTGCCAATGTCCGAGCCGCCGCGATGCGCCGCAAACGAGGAGGCAGTCAGATGACAGATATGGACCCTGGCGTTCGTTTCCCTGGCGAGTCCGAGGAATACCGTCGCGAACGCAACCAGCTATTGCAAGCCGAGTCCGAGTTGCGGCGCCAGATCGAAAAGGTCGCCGCGCAGCGTCGTGCGCTGCCGCCCGGCGGCCTCGTCCCTGACGCCTATCGCTTCGAGGACGTCTCAGACGGCGGGGAGGTGCGGTTCAGGGAGCTGTTCGAGGCGGGCAAGGACACGCTCGTGATCTACAGCTTCATGTTCCCGCGCTATTCGGGGGACACACGACCCGGACCGACGGAAGGTGAGACCGCGAAGCTCCCGCTGATCGAGACTCCGTGTGCGTCGTGCACCTCGATTCTTGACTCGCTGGACGGCGCCGCGCCTCACCTCGACCAGGTGATCAATCTGGTCGTGGTAGCAAAGTCAGATCCCGAGCGGATCCGCAACTTCGCGCGCGAGCGGGGCTGGACGCATCTGCGGCTGCTGTCCTCGCGAGGCAACACCTACAACCGCGACTACAACGCCGAGACGCCCGAGGGCGAACAGATGCCGATTCTGAGCGCCTTCGTCCGCGACGGCGACCAGTGCCGCCACACGTGGTCCTCTGAGCTCATGTACGCACCGCGCGAAGAGGGTATAGAGGCGCGCCACGTCGATTCCATCTGGCCGATCTGGAACGTGCTCGACGTGACGGCGGAAGGTCGCGCCAATGCGTCGGGCATCCCGTTGCTGCGCTACGACTGAGCTCCGAGTGGCTGTTCCTCGGAGAATGCCCCCATCGTGCGACAGCGGCACGAGAGCCGCGTCGTGTCCATCGGCATGGCCACAACCTCTCGCGACGCGAGTCTCGTCCGGACTACACGCGCGGCGTGAATGGCGCGGAACTCTCGCCCCCCGCCGATTGGACGTCGCCCTAGCCGACCTAGCCGGCCGCCCGCTCGGCGCCACAACCCTCGCGCCTCGCCGATAGCGAGGCGGACTCGACGGCCTGCAGCACTGCGGCTCTGCATATGTAAAGCGACGGCGTCGACAGCACTGCTCCTGCGCATCGACCCTCTGGCGGCCGGTGCGCGAAGGATCGACACGTTGCCGATGGATGTGGTCCGTCGCTGGCGGGCCCTCCGTCAAGGGCAAGGAATCGTGGCCCTCTCCCGGCGGCGGTCGAGGCCACCAAAGGACCTATGAGGACTCGTCGAGACGGCGGTCACGTCACCATCGCTATCCGCGGGCATCTGGTACTTCGTGGTAGATCGGAATGTGTAGTGGCGGGGCGAACCTCACGCCAGCCGCGTGATGCCTAATGTCGACGAACTGTACGCGCGCGATCGCGTCGCAATCCGGGTGGGTGGCGGATTGATTGTGCCGAGCAGTTCCCTGGCAGGCTACGGGTCCTCGATCTGCTGGCACGCCGCGGTCAAGGCGGCACGGACCGCTTGGGTGTTTGGGTGGTCTGGGCCGAGCAACCGTTCGCTGTTGGTCAGCCCCCGCTCCAGCAGCTCGATCGCGTCCGCGGTCCGGCCCGCCGAAAAGTACGATGCGGCGAGGTCGCTCCCCGTGGCAAGCGTGTCTGGGTGCTCTGGGCCGAGCAACCGCTCGCTGTCGGCCAGCACCCGCTCCAACAGCCCGATTGCATCCCCGGTCCGGCCCGCCGACCGGTAGCCGCCGGCGAGGTTGCCTAGCGCTCTCAGCGTGTCCGGATGCTCTGGGCCGAGCAGCCGTTCGCGGTCGGCCAGCACCCGTTCCAGCAGCTCGATCGCATCCCCGGTCCGACCCGCCGACAAGTAAGACGCGGCGAGGTTGCCTAGCGCTCTCAGCGTGCCTGGGTGCTCTGGGCCGAGCAGCCGTTCGCTGTCGGCCAGCACCCGCTCCAGCAGCTTGATCGCGTCCCCGGTCCGGCCCGCCGACAAGTACGAGGCGGCGAGGTCGCCTCGCGTGGCCAGCGTGTCTGGGTGCTCTGGGCCGAGCAGCCGTTCGCTGTCGGCCAGCACCCGCTCCAGCAGCTCGATCGCGTCCCCGGTCCGGCCCGCCGACCAGCACGAAGCGGCGAGGTTGGCCCGCAGGGCCAGCGTGTCTGGGTGCTCTGGGCCAAGCAGCCGTTCGCTGTCGGCCAGCACCCGCTCCAGCAGTTCGATCGCGTCCCCGGTCCGGCCCGCCGACCAGTACGAAACGGCGAGGTTGCCCCGCAGGGCCACCGTGTCTCGGTTCTCTGGCCCGAGCAGCCGTTCGCGGTCGGCCAGGACCCGCTCCTGGAGCTCGATCGCGTCCGCGGTGCGGCCCGCCAGCCAGTGGGAACCGGCGAGGTTGCCCCGCGCGGTCAAAGTGTCTGGGTGCTCTGGGCCGAGCAGCCGCTCGGCGAGATTCAGGCTGAGCGCGGCGCTTTCTGGCGCTCGGATCGTGTCTTCTGAGTGCAGTCGATAGAGCGTGACTTGGTTAGCCGCCCAACAGATTGCGGGGCCGGCATCGGGAAGATCTGGAAAGCAGCGAGCGAGGGCCATCACGTGCGAGGCAAGGTCGTCTAAGAGTGGCCAGGATGCCGGGGCACCGGCATCCTTCGGGAGGGCTTCCTGGAGCGCCTGGAGAGCAGCAAGGGCCCCTCGCGGCTCTGACCTCGCTGCCGCGTCGTCACGTATGACCTTCTGTAACAACCGATGGACGCTCACCGTTGAGCGCTCCTTGTGAATCAATGAGAACATGTCCGCGGCATCAAGCGCGTCGTGCAGCTGCTTTCTGCCACCCGGAGTTGACGTATTAGCCAGGACATCAAACAGGCCGACCGGAATGTCATCGGGAGCAAGAAACGCGGCCAGTTCAAGCACGGAGCGGGCGAGCTTGGCGCGGTCGGCAGCTGCCTGGATGGATACATTCCACGTCGCGGCGACCGTCTGCTCATAGGAGTCCTCCGGTGAGCTGTCGAACAGCTCTGCGGCGGGCAGCGCGCCGAGCAGCTCAAGATAATCATCAAAGCTCGCCCCGGACGCGCAGTACGCTCCGGCGTGCGATAGCGCCAGCGGGAGCCGTCCCAGCGTCTCAGCGAGCCGGCCCGCGGCATCTCGCTCCTGATGGCGACCCGCACGGGCGAGCAGATAGTCCACCGCAGTCTCGTGGTCGAAGACGTCGATCGACACCACTTGCGCGAATGCGTCGAGTTTCTGATTACGGGAGGTGATCAGCACCCGGCCGTTCCCGCCCGGCAAGCACGTTGTGAGCTGTTGAGCGTCGGTGACGTTATCGAGTACCAACAGCCATCGCTGCTCGGTTGACGCGAGCCAGTCCACCGCGCGCTCGGCTCGTTCGATCGACGTTATCCCCTCGGTCGCGATCCCAAGCCGGCCGGCGAGCTTCGCCAGGTCAGCCACGCCACCATCCTCCGCAGTAATCCATGCCACAATCGCGTACTCGTCGGCATGCGCCTGAACGTAGGCGACCGCGAGCTGGCTCTTGCCGACCCCCCCAAGGCCGATGATTGCCTGCGACACCACTGCCCGGTCATCACGCCCCATGGCTCGGTCAAGCGCCCGAAGCTCCGGCTCACGTCCACGGAAGTGCCGGGTCATGAGTGGCAACCCGAAGCGAATCCGCCCCTCTCGCGACCGCTCCGATGCTCGCTGCCACTGCCCATCACGGGCGTGAAACGCACGATTCGCCGCCAGCAACTCCTCCAAGTCCGCCGACACCGCCGCCCAGGCGATCGCCAAGCCGCCGTCCGGCTTGACCGCGTCGCGGGTCGCGACCATCACACCGCACACACCGCCCGAGCCCAGCCTCAACAGCGCCGCGCCGCTCATCCCCCGTTTGACTGTATCGCTCATCAGATCAATAAACTGGGTAGGTTCGTCGCCTTGTACACCGCGATAGTCGAGCATCGCCGGCGTGAGGTTCACCGAACTACCCTCCTCGGGGTAGCCGTAGATCTGAAACCGATCCGCCGTCGTGGGACGCTCCTCGTCGATCCAGACGCAGGGATGATCAGACACGCTGATATCTAAGACAGCAAGATCGGGATACTCATCCAAAACAGCGATCGGCCGACCGCGCGACACCAACCGCGTCACCCGGGTGACACTCGTGAGCCGCTTATCCCCGAACACGATCGCCAACGCATCCGCGCGCTCGCCCGCTACATGGGCGCACGTCATGACTACGCCCGGTGCCACGAAGAATCCCACGCCCGGCTTAGGTCCACCATCGACCCGTACCGTGCACGCCCGCAGAAGATCCTCAATCACCATCAACGGCCGGCGTCCCCGGCGCGGCTTCGTGCTCCCACTCAAGTCGTACTGTCAACGACGCCTCGCCCCTGCCATCAAAGACCAATGCCGCCAGCCTCCCCGACCGCACCGACAAGCTCACGCCAAACTCCACGCTCGCGCGTCGCGGAGCGATCGCAGCCAACTTGCGCTCAAGCGCCGCTGCGACGTCCCCGATCGCGGCAAACGCCTCCTCCAAATCACCTGGGGTGAACCGACCAACATTCTCCAAGCCACCCGCCGCCTCAGACACTCGCACCCGAACGACGGCGCCGCTCGCCAGGACCGCATCAACCACCCCCCCGCCCAAACCCACCGCATTCTCACTACCACTCAACTCCATTATTGATCCCTCCGACCAACAGGACAACGGTTGGCTAAGTGCGCATTATCTTCGATCCTATGGCCACCTACAGCACTGCGGTCCTCGATCGTGAGTGGGTTGCGAGAGGCGCCTGGGCTGCGCGGCACGTGCTGGCCCGACTGGCCTGGTTTCCTCCCCCCGCCACCTCGATCCGTGCATGCGGTTCTCCCGCACACGCCTCTCCAGCGTTCTTCATCGCCGGCATTCAGCTTTCCGGACGCCACGGCCGGTAGGGTCGTGGCGCGAGGACGGTCCCGCTGAGGCTGCCGATGTGGTCCGGCCGGTGGCGAAGAACCCACCAGCGGTACCGGTGGCCGGCGACACAGATTTCTTTACCGTCGCCGGCTCCGCGGCCTGGCCCGATCTGGAGAGCGCAGTCGCGGGCGTCCACGCACTGGCGTGGCGCGCGCGACTGAAGAGCCGGTGCGCACGCGAGCGCTCCCACACCCCCGACAGACGCCGACGAGCATCCCGTACCCGTCCGCCGCCCCGTCTGGCTCACCTGGCCGACCGCCAGCGTCCGGGAACGTCTGAAACGTCGGTTGCGTGAAACACGCAGCAAGCAGGGACAGCAACCCGTCCAGCGAAACGGGAACATGAACGAGCATCCGCGGCGCATCGTCACGTGTTCGCCGGCCGGGTGACGTTCACCGACCCGTCCCTCAGACCGAGCTTGAACGCCAGCGGGTCCGCCGTCGGCAGCGACATGACGTCGACGTCGAGATCTGTCCGCTCGCCGGATACGACGCGCTGATCCCCGTCTGGTGGCCATGACCGCGTCCAAGCTCGCGCTGAGCTGCCCCCGCTCCCGTGGACACGGGATGACTTGACGGGTTGGGAACGCTACCAGTGCTCGCCGACCGCGCCCGCGAGGAGCAGTGGAGGTATGAGCGGTTCGCCGAGATCATGCTCGGGACCGAGGTCTCCGCCCGCGGGAGCCATGGCAGCGAGGGGCGGTGGTTTGCGTCTGAGTGGTGATGGCGCTCGCGCCACCCGGGATGGATGAAAATGGTCTGGTCCCGCCCGGTCAACGTCGGGTTTGCTTGGTGCTGCGAGTCCGTGTCTGAGTGTGGCGTGGGGGTCTCAGGCACCCAGGACTGTTGCCATGTGCACGAGACTCAGACTCTTTCTGAGGAGGCTCCCCCGGACGGGCGTCGTTGATGGCGATCTGAAGGGAGAGCAGGATGGAGCGGTTGGTCGAGCGGTGTGCCGGGCTCGATGTCCATAAGGACTCGGTTGTGGCGTGCGTCCGTGTGCCGGGGCCGGACGGCGCTCGGGTGCAGGAGACGCGCAGCTTCGGGACGACGACGCAGGCGTTGTTGACGCTGCTGGATTGGTTGCGCAGCTACGGGGTGACGCTGGTCGGGATGGAGTCGACCGGCGTGTACTGGCGGCCGGTGTACTACGTGCTGGAGGATCACATGGAGTGCTGGCTGCTCAATGCTCAGCACTTGCGCAACGTCCCCGGGCACAAGACCGACATCATGGACGCGGAGTGGATCTGCCAGCTGGTCGAGCATGGGCTGGTGCGGCCGAGCTTCGTGCCGCCGCGGCACCTGCGGGAGCTGCGTGACCTCGTTCGCTATCGCAAGGCGCTGATCGAAGAGCGCACGCGCGAGGTGCAGCGGCTGGACAAGGTTCTGCAGGATGCGGGGATCAAGCTGTCCTCGGTCGCGTCAAGGGTGCTCGGCGTCTCCGGCCGCGCGATGCTCAACGCGCTGTGCAGCGGAACCCACGACCCCGAGATCCTTGCCGACCTCGCGAAGGGGCGGCTGCGCGGCAAGCTTCCCGCCTTGCGCGAAGCGCTCGAGGGTCGGTTCTCCGGCCATCACGCGCTAATCGTCTCGCAGCTGCTCGCCCACGTCGATTTCCTTGATGAGTCGATCGAGGCGCTGTCCGGACAAGTGGACGTGGTGATCGCCCCTTTCGCGGAGAAGGTGGCGCTGCTTGACACGATCCCCGGCGTGGACAAGCGGACCGCCGAGCTGCTCCTCGCCGAGATCGGCCCGGACATGAGCCAGTTCCCGACCCATCGCCACCTCGCGTCGTGGGCGGGGATGTGCCCGGGCCAGAACGAGTCGGCCGGCAAGCGCCGCTCAGGCAAGACGCGCAAGGGCTCGAAGTGGCTGCGATCCGGGCTGATCGAAGCCGCCAAGGGCGCCTCGCGCACCAAGAACAGCTACTACTCCGCCCATTACCACCGGATCAAGGGCCGACGCGGGCACGCCAAGGCGACCGTCGCGGTCGGCCACTCGATCCTCGTGGCTGCCTACTACATCCTGCAGCGCGGCGTTCCCCACCAGGACCTTGGCGAGGACTACTTCCACAAGCGCCAGGCCGCGAACGCCGAGCGCTACAAGAAGCGGCTCATCGCCCAGCTCGAACGCCTCGGCCACCAGGTCATCCTCGAGCCACTCCCGGAGGCCGCCTGACCAACCCCTACAGACTCCCCGACCGCGGGGGGGATTTACGACTCAGTCAACGCCACAGATCCGGGTTTTGATTACGCAGCATCTGCGAGGCTTCCGGCACGATATGGAAGGGGTCTTGATGACCGAGCCGGGACGTTCAGCAGGCAGTGCCGGGGGCGGCTCTCGACGGAAGCGGTTTCTCTCGCCTTCGCAGAAGTATGAGATCTGGTTGGGGTTGTTGCGCGGCGAGTTCTCGACGCGTGAGGCGGCGGATCGGGCGGGGGTTGATCGTTCGACGATCATGCGGGTGCGTGAGGTCGCCAAGCAGGGCGCGCTGGACGCGCTCTCCTCGTCGCGTCCCGGGGTTCGCCAGGGCGGTCAGGACCCGGAGCTCGTGGCTGCGAAGGCGGAGATCGCGCGGCTCTCAGAGGCGCTGAAGGAGATGGGCGTGCGGTTGATGCTGGCGGAGGGAAAAGAGCGCTGGGACTGAGTGGCCGAGTCCCTCGCCGTGTGGATGAGGTCACCAAGCAGCAGTTGCTCGTGATGATCGACAAGGCCCTCGCCGGTGGCTGGGAGCACCGCCGCGTGTGCGGCTATCTCGAGCTGGACGAGAGCCGCGCGTGGCGCTGGCGGCGCCGGCGCGACGCCGACTGTCTTGAGGACGGGCGGCCTGGCGGGAACCCGGTGCACGGCCTGCGGCCCGAGGAACTGACCGCGATCCTCGAGCTGTTCGAGACCTGGGGCGAGGTTGATCGCTCGCACCGCAAGCTCGCGCACCGCGGCAGCTACATCGGCCGGGTGTGGGTCTCACCAGCCACCGTTCGGCGTGTTTTGGCTGCTCACGGTCTGGTTTTGAAGCGCCCCCGACGCGTTCGGTCAGAGCGGCGGCCGTTCCCGGAGTGGGCGGACTATCAGCGCAACTCGATCTACATCTACGACGTGACCCACTTCGCCGGCTGCCCGAAGCACGCCGTGTTCGCGGTGATGGACCTCGTGACCCGCAAGTGGATCACCGAGCTCGTCTCGATCGAGGAGACCTCCACCCAGGTGCAGGTCGTGTTCATGGACGCGTTGGAGGCCGAAGGGCTGCTCGAGCTGATCGAGGCCCGCCAGGACGCTGCGGCGCCCGATCCCCTCTCCCTCGATGCCGATGTTGACGTTCTCCCACCGGTGCTGCTCGCCGTCAGCGACAACGGGCCGCAGATGACCTCGGCCGACACCCGTGCGTTCATGGCGATGTGCGCGATCGCGCAACACTTCGGCCGGCCCGGAACGCCGACCGATCAGGCCTGGATCGAGAGCCTGTTCTCGCACGTCAAAGCCGACTGGCCGCACCTGGACCGGATCCGCGACCCGGACGTCCTGCGCGCCGAACTCGCCGACGTCCGCCACCAGTACAACACGACCCGTCTGCACGCCGGGATCGGATACGTCACCCCGAACGACGAGCACGACGGCCGCGGCCCACGGATCCGCGCCGCCCGCAAACGTGGGCTCCGACACGCCCGCTGGGCCCGAATCACCTACCATCGACTACAACACGCCAAAGCCAACCGCCGGAGCCCCGCCGATGAGGCGTAATTCGCTCCCCCATCTGTGGCTTTGACTCAGAAACACCTCAGCGGATCAAAGCCGCGCGAGGGATTCAGACCCCGGCGCTGCTGGCGGCGATTGCCGCGATCAGGTCCGCGGTGGCGAGGTCGAGGTTGCGTCCGTCGGGGTTGGCCTGATCGGCGGTCAGGGGGGTGGTGGGGGTCAGGCCCGGCGTCTGGCCGTTCCACCACAGGTCGATCTTGCCCAGTCCGCCGCCCTGGAGCATCTGGCGGATGAGCGCGAAGGAGCGCTGCCCGTCGAACAGTTGCACGAACGAGGGGTGCTCCTGGTCGGTGGGGATCCCCAGCCTGGTGGCCATCATGGTGCGCCGAAAGTCCCGGATGGCGGGCGAGCGACCGTTCTCCAGCTGGGTGTCGGTGAGGACGAGGTCGCTGGAGCCGTCGAAGGTGAGCCCGCGGCGGCGGAACGTGGACCCGCCGATCAGCATCCAGCGGTCATCGACGATCACGATCGTGGTTTCGATCCGGCTGTAGCGGCCGGGGAAGCCGATCGGGTGAAAGCCCACGGTCACGTCGGACGCGAGCGTCGGGATCACGGCCGGGGAGGCGCTGGGATCGCCGGTGAGCAGCTTGAAGCGGTCGGCCACCTCGTAGGCGGCTAGGCCCTCGTAGCCCGGGCCGAAGTCCGGGTACTTGGGGCAGCAGATCATCGCCCGCAGGCCCTGCTTGCCGTCAAGCGCATGGCCCAGCTCTTGCACCAGGTCAAGCGCAAAGGCGGGCAGGGGGCTGGAGGTGGTGGCCGTGGCGGCGGTGGAGCAGAAGCCGGGGGTCTCGATGTAGACGAAATGACGGGCCCCGGTGATCGCGTCGGCCAACGCCCATTGGCTGTCTCGCCGGCCGAACGCCGACGTGGACAGCTCGCGGATCAGCTCGCCGGCGATGGTCAGGGCGGTGTCGCTCGGCGTGGGGTTGCCCGGGGGCGGGCTGGACTTGAGACTATTGAGCGCGTTGACGATGTCCTGCCGGTTGGGCAGCGAGTCGGGCAGCAGTGTCGTGCTGCCGGTGATCGAGTCGATCGCGTCGTCGATCCTGGTCGGGTCGCCGGCCAGGATCGGCTGAAGCTCGGGCGATTCGCAGTAGGGCGCGATGTTCTGCAGCGCTGCGGCCGCGAACGTGCCGCTGACGCCGCTCGGCTGCTGGCCGACGGCCACGGCCGAGGGCTCCGCCGGCAGGTTCCAGGCGCTGGCGGCCAGCGTCACCACCCGGTCCTCCGTGCTCTGGGCGCGGCGCAGGGCATGCCGGGCGATGTCGTAGGCGAGCCGGCCGCCGGCGGTGGCAACCCCGGTGACGATCGTGTCTCGGCCGCCGAGTCCGCCGGGGGAGCCGATCCCCGGCAGGTCGGACACCGTCTCATGCGCCACGCGTCCGCCCGCGAGCACGCCGGACCAGGCCGAGGCGTTGAATCCCGCGGCGAGCAGTTCCCGCCGGGCCATCGTGGGCAGCCGCGGCGCCTCGCGCGGGTTGGCGTCACCGGTGAGCAGGTTGACCCACCCGGCGAGGGAGGTCGGTGGCGTGAAGCTGAGCGGCCGTCCCAGGCCGAGGACCCCGGCGCTGCAGATGCCGCGCAGCGCGCTCGTGGCGCCCACCGGGTTGGATCCGAGCGATCCGGTCGGATCGGCCGTGGGCCCGGCGGTCACGGTCGTGGATAGGTCCCCGTAGATGCGGGCGCTGCCGTTGGGGAGCACGACGGCCATGTCGAAGCTGAGCGTGCCGTGGACGGGGATGACGATCTGGTCGGCGGCCAGCCCGGGCTGGTGCAGGCCGAGCGGGTCGGTGAGATACATCGAGACCGAGCCCGTGGCGGGGATCAGCCGGCCCTGGCCGTCGCCCCGGGACTGGACGGCATTGAGGCCGAACAGGCGGTTGAACACGCGAACCCACGCGCCTTGGACCACAGCCGGCCAGCCCGACAGGGTGAGGACGACGTCGGCCTTGGTGAAGTCGGTGGCGGCGGTGTTGAACCATGCGGCGGTCACCGTGAAGCCGTCGGGCATCGTGACCGGCAGCGTCGCCGAGGCGTCGACGGTAACTCCGGTGGGGAACTGCGGCCAATGGGCGACCGCGCCGGACGAGGCGGGCAGCGTGAAGCCACCCTCCAGCGAGGGGGCGGCGGCGAGCGTGGGACTCGCCGCGGTCGGCAATGCGCTCTGGAGCGCACCGAGCACGTCGTTGCCGGTCGCGAGCAGCGTCGGGTTCTCGTTGATCCGGACCTCGGGCCGCGGCTGTGCCTGGGTTCCCGGGTCGGCCGATGCCGGGGTACCGAGCAGGTACGGTCGCAACTGGACGAGCGCGAGGGTGAAGAAGTCCCGTCCCAGGGTCACGCCGGAGGGCAGGGTGGGCACCGAGAAGCTGCTCGTCAGCCGACCGCTCGTCACCGGGCCGACGACGACCCGGTCATGGTCGGCCTGGGCAAACGTGGAGCTGACCGCCTGGACCGCCACCGGGGTCGACGACGTTGCGGTGGAGATGCCGGCCGCGCTCGCCGTCGATACGGCGGTCAGGCCGGTGAGCAGGCTGCCGCTGAACGGACCGCCGTTGGGAGTAACGACCCGCACCCGGGTCTCGCTTGACGCGGCGAGGCTAGTGACGTGGCTGCCGAGCGCGGGGGAGGCGGTCGGCGTGCCGGCCTGCAGGAGTTGGTTTGACACCATCAGCGCGTTGAACGCGGCCATGACGGCCACGGGGTCGATCGGCAGCCCGTCGTTGTCATAGATGCGCAACTCGCCGCTGAAGCCGAGATCGCCACCGACGTCGACCATCCCCTGCATGGTCTCCGTCAACTGGCCGGGGAAGTAGAAGTACCGGGGGACCTGGCGCAGCGGCAGACCGCGCGCCCGCTCGGACCGCGTTGCGGAGGCGGACTCCAGGATCTCGGCATACAGGCGACCGAGCCGCAGCCACGCCGCCTCGAACACGGTCAGCAGTACCCCGCCGGTCGTCTCTACGGTCCCGCCGGCGGCGACCAAGGTGATCGGCAACGGAAACGACTCGCCGCCCGCGTTGACCGCGGTCCAGGCCGCGTCACACGGCGCAGCCCAGTCGTCGCCCGCCAGGGTGACCGCCATCGTGGGCTCGTCGACCGTGAAGGTCCCGGAGCCGGTCGCCGACCAGTCCTGGGCCAGCACCGGCATGGCCAGCCCGAAGGCCCTGATGCCGGCGGTCTGCAACGACTGGGTCAGCGTGTCGGTCATCGGCGGGGCTCGCTCTCAGCTTCTAAAAGGTGGTGGTCGTCTGGCGCGTGCGGGGATCGGTGAGCCGCACCGACCAGGTCCCCGCATCACTCGTCGCGTAGGGGACGAGGACGTAGAGGGTCCACGGGGCGTCGGCGTCGGCGGGGACCGAGCGCGCCAGCGCCGGGCCACGGAAGACAGGCGGGAGCGGAACGATGGGCGGGACGGGCGGGCCCATGGGCAGAATCGGGTGCACGGGCGCAACCGGGACGAGCGCGGCGGACTCCGCCCCGGGGTGCGGCGGCCCTGGGGGCCCGAGGATCGGGGGGCGCGGTAGCGGTGGCGGCGAAATGCAGCGGCAGGTGCAGGACCCCCTGCGCGATCGCGTCCGGCGCCGAGGAGAGGACCACGGTCTGCACCGTGCGTCCGTGCGCCGACGGGTCGGGCTCGGCACGGAGCAGCTCCACTAGCGACGGGCCCAGCGGGCTGGGCGGGATCGGCAGGTCAAGGCTCGCCACCAGCAGCGCGGCGCCGGATCCCTGCTGCAGCGGCTGTGGGATGAGCGCGGGGGGCCCGTCCGGCGGGCGGTAGCCGGGCTGCACGGCGGACGGCAGCGATTCGCCGGGGTAGCGACCGTTGGGTTGGTCGTCGGCGCCGACCGCGATGACTCGGTAGTAGTACGGGTACCAGCTCGGTGTCGCCGAGGTGTCAACGACGCTCTGCCCGCTCACCGCCGTGCCACCGCCCAGCGGGGCATCGCTGTACGCGGTCCAGCCGGGGTCGGACTCGGTGATCCTCGGCGGGCCCATGAGTCCGGCTTGGGCGGCGAACGCGGCACTGCGGATTCGCAGCACGCGGTAACCGGCCGGCTCATCTCCGCCCCGGGCGGCAAGCGCGACGACCTGGATGCCGCCCGGCGTGCTGGACGTGCGCAGGCGCAGCTGGGGCTGCCCGGGAACGACCCGGCGGGGCACGCCGAACACGGCGATCTGGGGCGGGCGCTCGGCCTCGACGCCGGTGGCGCTCACCGCTGAGACCATGTACGCATACAGGATCGAGGCGTTGCCCGGCAGCTCGATCTCGGCGCGTGAGCCGACGATCGGAACGGTGTTGAGCCGGCTGAACGATGACAGCGACTGCTCGTGGTTGGCCGTCACCAGCGACTTGAGCGTGGCCCCGCGGTCGACCAGCGAGGCGGTTGGATCGGGGTCAGGCGCGGCCGGTGACAGCAGGGACAGCAGCGCACCCTCGGTCGACTCCCACACCATGTAGCCGGCCGCCGCGAGATCGCTCGTCCATTCCAGCACGCCGCGGGCGCGGTTGTTGGCGTCCGGCAGGGCCGTCCAGCTGATCGAGGGCGGCGTGAACGTCACCGGCGGCGGGAACGGGTCGTGCGCCCGGACGATCCGCCCGGTGAAGCCTGGCGGCGCGGGTAGCGTGGGATCGCTCCACTCGCCGGGGCGCAGGTGCTCGGTGGCGGTGGCATAGAGGGCCAGATCGAGCTCGGTGGCCGAAGCAAAGTCGAGCTGGATGTCCTGCAGCGTCACCCGGTACTGCATCGTCTCGTTGCCCGCGATGCCGCTCGTATCGGTGATCAGCTCAACCGTTCCGGTGTGGCCGCTGGTGATCACCGGGACGACAGCGCCGGGGGCGACGGTCGCCGGGTCACTGGCGCCGTAGTTGAAGGCGAGCATCAGCGGCGCGCCGACGGGCAGGTCGTTGCCGAGCGCCAGCCCGCTGAGGAACGCGGGGCCAAACGCGGTGCCGGGAGCTACGAACTGGCCGGTGATCCGGATCGCGTCCGGCGAGCGATCGGTCCAGTTCCACATCACTTCGACCACCAGCTCTGCTAGGACGGTCGTGCCGGTGGTGGGCGTGGTGCCGAGCACGAACGAGGCGCCGCGCAGCCCCGGCTGGGCGATCGGGGCGGCGGTGAGCGTGACCTCCGCTTCGCTCCAGGTCGACCACTGGCTGAACACATCGATGCCGGCCGCCAGGTAGTTGGTCGACGCGGTCCCGTCGACCGGCAGCTGCCCGGCGGCGTCCTTGAAGTTGGGGCCCTGCTCGGCGACGGGCAGGCTCGGATCTGGCCTGGCCGGCGGGAGGCCCACGAACGGGTCATAGCCGCCGACCGACGGCGCGCGGGGCGCGTTGAGCACGGCCGAGGTGAGCGGCTGGCGCGAGGCGAGCAGCGCGTAGGCCTGGGGCACCGTCGGATTGGTCCAGGAGAGCTCCACCGCCACCTGGGCCGTCTGGTCACGGGCGGGCGTCGCGTGCCGCTGGGCGACGGCGGCGGCGAACGCGGTGGCGGGCTGGACGGCCGGCGCGGCCTGGGACAGGGCGGCAAGGGTGAGGTCGATGCCGAACGGCAGCGCGTAGGGCGCCGAGACCATGTAGTCCGTCACCACCGCGGCGACAGCCGCCGCCGCCTGGAACGTGCCCACCTGCTCGGCGAGCGCCGGCGGCCCTGCTGCCGGCTGGGCAGGTTGACTCGCGACCGGCTGGCCCGGCTCACCCGGCTTGCCTTTGCCGCCGAGGGCCGGAAAGTCGACCGTGCCGTAGCCGAGGGCAGTCGCGGCGTCGGAGTCCGTGCTGACGCCGAGCATCGCCGTGCTGACCACCGGTACCAGCGCGGTGCTGGGCTGGCTCGGATTGGCCGCGGCGCCGGGCAGGTTCGCCTGCTTGATGCCGTCCAGCGTGATCGGCGTGGTGAACAGCGACTGCATCCTGGCCGGGTCGGCGTCAACGCTCACCGTGAGGCACTCGCCGATCAGTGCCAGCAGGTTGTCGGCCCCGGTGAGATTCTGGAGATACCCGGGCGCCGAGGACGGCGGCCAGGCCGGCAGCGGGAACTGGGCGTCGGGGCTGGGCTGTGGCTGACCGCGGAGGAGCTCGGCGATCAGCAACCGCAGCTCGGCCGCCTTCGCCCCCGGCATCGTCGGGGCCACGTAGCCCTGCGGTGCCGCCGAGTCGTAGTGGGGGGCGAACTGGCCCTGTTGGGTGGGGAGGCCGACGACCTGGGTGAGCTGCCAGTCGGGCAGGTTGGCGTATTCGTCCTGCTCCACCCCGGAGACAGGGCCGATGGTGCCGCTACCCGTGACCCGCATGCCGGCGATCCCAGGGCCGGAGAGCAGGTGGCTGCCGCCGGTGCTGGTCTCCCAGCTCTGCCCGGGCAGCGGGCGGCCGTACAGGTCATAGGCGGCGACGTTGAGGCCGCCACCGCTCGCCGGGGTGAGCGTCACCGACGCCAGATAGATCAGGCCGGCGCCGCCGGCGAACGGGACGTCGACCGAGCCGTTGACCGTCACCGGCGTGGTGACGAGCTGGCGGATGATCGTCGGCGGGATCGACGTGCGCTGGCGCCGGTAGACCTGGAAGGGCACACGCGGGATGCCGAGCGTTGGGATCGTCGACCAGCGCAGGGCCGTCGGGATGCCGAGCGCGGCGCCCGTCGGCGAGCCCTCGGGCAGCAGGGAGGACACCTTGGCCAGATCGTTCACCGCCCCCCTGCGAAAGGCCTCGACGAGCTGCAGCACCTGCAGCGTGAACGCGTAGGGCCACACGATCCGCCTAGACATGGTCGCTCTCCCAGGGAGCGACCGCCCCGATCGTCACCGCCACGATCGTTGCGGTGGCGTCAGACAACCCGAATGGGGTGCTGGCGGGACGGTGCAGCGCCAGCGTCACGGTGGTGCCGTCCGGCGGCGGCGCGAAGCCCGGGTTCAAGAAGGCGATCGTGCGCGTGCCCGAAGTGGAGTACACATAGCCGGCGATGCTGGGGCCGCCGCTCTCGGTGACCTCGAGCGCAGCGGTGGGGGTGATCTGCACCGTCGTGAAGCTCGGGTCGTCTGACTCCACCGGGATGAGCTTGGGCTCCTGACGCGTCCGCCACAGCGGCTCGGTGCAGTCCAGGAGCAGGCAGTAGGGCACATAGGCTCCGCCGGAGCCGGGGATCCAGTAGATCGTGATCGTGTTGGCCGTGGGGGCGGGCAGCGCCTGCTCGCCCGCGGCCAGGAAGGCGGCCTCGATGTCCTGGTCAGCGGCGGATGTGGCGTCGCCGCCGGTGGGCGGGGTGAGGGTGGACAGCGGCCCGCTGAGATGGCGGTGGGCGATCGAAGACGCGCCGAGCTCGGCGGCCAGGGCCTGGAGGCTGGGGAACTTGGAGGTGGTGAAGCGGGTCCGGTAGAGCGGAACCTGAGGCTGGCCGGCGGGCGGCGGAGGCGCCGCCGGGTCGGTGACGATGTCAAGCGTGTACGCCATCGTGGGACGCAGGGCCACGTCGGCGGTGAACTGCTGGTTCTGATAGGAGCTCGTCGCCCCCACGCACGGCAGCGTGCCGTCCTGGACCATCTGCAGCAGCGAGTCGTAGCCGGCCGGTCCGAGGCCGGAGACCGACACCGTGTTCTGCACCGAGGTGGCGGGGTCGTTGAGCCCATCGGCCGCGCGCAGGTCAAGCACGAGCTGGTCTCCGTAGGCGCCCCACAGCTGGATCGCCTCGTGGTCGTTGAACACCACCACGACGGGGTCCTTATAGAAGACGTGCTCCTCGTCGTTGGCCGGCGAGCAGGACATGACCCACGGATCGAGCTTGGGCGGCGGCGCGGAGTCGGTGGAAAACTCAAAGCCCTGCTGGACGCCCGTGTGCGAGGTCGTGGTCCCGTCGGTCTCGTTCGTCGTGACGTTGTACTCGGCGGTGATGGTGTACGTGGTGTCCGGGGCCAGCAGCGGCACAGGCGAGCCGCCGTCCAGGTACCCCTCGAGGGTGGAGACCTGGCTTGACTGGACCTGGACGCCGGTCTCGTAGCGAGATGCGTCGCTCGCCGGGCAGGCGACTATCGCCCCCACCACCACCGTCGGCGTCGGAAGCCCGCCCGGGCCGGTCTCGGCCACCTCGATCACGGTGGTTGCGTCCAGCGGGGTGAACTGGACCCACAGCTTGACCAGCGTGCTCAGCTGAGAGTTGAAGAAGCTGACCAGGGGGTCGATCTCCGTCGCCCACGGCGCGCTGCTCCAGTTCGCCGGGAGGTCGGCGGTGGTGGTGACGATCCGCGGCCCGAGTGACTCCAGCCGCGACTCGCGCAACAGCGCTCCGGAGGCATCGCGCTCGCGGATGACCACCTCGGTGACGGCGGGCGCGGCAGCGGGTGGGCCGGTCATCGGCGGAGCGACGACCGGGGGACCGGTCACCGGCGGCTTCACGGGGCCGGCGACCACCGGCGCAGTCAGCACCCCGGCGGCGCGCAGCATCGCGTTGGAGGCCTGCGTCCCCGTCACCGGTGCCGGGGAGCCCACCCCGTGCGCGAGCCCCTGGCCAACCGCCAGATAGAGCTGCACGCTGGTGGCGGCGCCGGTCTCAAAGCGGACCCAGCGGTCGTCCAGCTGCTGGGCCGACACCTGCGCCTTGGCTTTTTCGATCACGCCGGCCAGCTCGGGGTCGGCGGCGAGCAGGAGCTTCTCCAGGCCGGCCACCGCCGGGCTGCGGACCAGCTCGGGCAGCTCCAGACCGCACATGCAGCGGCTGCGCACGACCACCGAGGCCGTGTGCACGCCGCCGACGCCGATGACCTCGGCCGGTTGGTAGCCCGCGGCGCCGAGCAGGGGGCCGAACGTCCCGAGCAGGCTGTCGCCGTCGGCCGGGTCAGGACTGTCGACGTGCATCGCGGTCGGGACGGGTGCCCTGCGCGTGGTCCCCGGCGGATCCGGGGTGGGAATGCCGGTGAGGTTCCAGCCCGCGTGCGCGGGACCGAGCGGCTGGCCGCAGAACGTCCACAGGACGCACGCGGGCGGCGCGGTCGGTTCGCACAGGCCACCCCAGATCGACATGAGCTGGTTGTTGAGCGTGGTCGAGCGCTCGAGCGCGTGGCTGGCGAGATTCGGGTCGCGGCTGAACAGCGCCAGGTCGGCCTGCGTGGCGCTGGTGTCGTTCTGGGAGGTGTTCTTGCGCCACACGGCGGGCGGCGCGGGGTCGCCCGGAGGCAGCGGCGGATCGATGGACAGTGAGGTGAGCTGGTAGGTGGCGGTCCGGCCGCCGCCGAGGCTGACCTGCATGCCGCCGAGGCTGGTGGGGAACGCCGAGCACTGAGGCAGTGGCTCGGTGAACGTGGACGTGACCGTGCTCGTGTCGGCGCCGTATTGGAACTGGAGCACCGGCACCGAATCGATCGGCACCGGGCCCAGGCCGCTCGACTGCGTCGCCGGCGACAGCAGCGCCAGGCCGGAGGCGACGGTCTCCGTGGCGTCGCCGAGGCTGGCGTCGATCGGGCGTGACCCACCCTGCCCGGACGGGATCACCGGCGCGTAGCTCTGCAGGTACATGGCCTTGATCAGCGGCGGCGGATCCGGTGGCGCCGTGGTGCTGCCGATGGAGAACTCAACGCACGCCGAGATGCTGAAGAAGAAGAACGAGACCGACCCGCACACCTTCACGTCCAGGTAGAACGGGGTCGGCGCCTGGATCTCAAAGTCGCCGGTGGCGCCGATCGACACGATGAGGAGCTTGAGTTGACCCGACAGGTGGATCTGCCCGACGATGAAGAGGTGCGGGGAGAACGACACCCCCAGGTCGGCGCCGACGGTCACCTCCAGGTAGATGCCGGCCGACTCGCTGCCCCAGATGATCGAGGCCCGGATCCCCGTCGCCACGGCGACGCCCGGCAGCGTCGCGCTGGACGGGGCCGGGAGCGTGATCGCCTCGCCCCCGATCATCAGATAGCCCGAACCCCGGACGATGCCCAGGATCTGGGCCGTCACCGGTGTCTCGATCGTGCCGAGCCAGATGTGCCAGTCGTCCGAATCCTCCCAGCTGAAGAACAGCGAGATGGGGACGGTGATCGTGATCAGCTCGTCGACGTCGAAATTGACCATGACGCCGATCGTGATCTGGCCGAGGTTGAAGTCGAGGTCCAGGATCCCGACGATCCCGACGGTAAGGCTGTCAGTGTCGATCCCGCTGTCGCCGCCGCCGATGTCGGTGACGATCTTGAGGTTGACGGTGACGATGATCTGCGGGCCCGGGAGCTCCACGATCAGCGCGCCGCGCATGTTCATCAGGAAGCCGTCAACGGTCCCCAGCAGCGCCCCGATCCCAAATGCCCAGCTGCCGAGCTGGGGCACCCAGTTCTCCACCGAGGTGCCTGGCAGCGAGAGGAACTGCGGCTGCCCACCCGCGTTCACCAGCCACTGGAGATCCGGGCCGACCGCCGAACCGGCATCCACGGTAGGCAGGTTGCGGGTGAAATGCATGCCGAACAGCCCGAACAGCCCGAAGATCCCCATTCCGGTGTCACCGAGCAGAATCGGTGTGGGGAAGTCGACCTCGATCCCCAGGAACACGGCGGTGGCTGACCGAGCGCCCTGCTGAACGGGCTCGACGCCGATGGAGGCGGCCACGCGCAGGTTGAGCGGCACAAGCGTGAGGTCGAAGTTGCCCTCAAACCCGCCCGCCGGCAGGAACGCGACGTTGCCACCGCCCTTGAGCGCGCCGGGCACGTTGACGTGGATCCCTGACGGCAGCACCATCGGCGCCGAGGATCCGTCCAGCGGGAGCTTGATCTGGAAGCGGTCGATCGTGACGACGCCCAGGTCGACCTTAACGACGAGGTCGACTTCCAGGGTGAGCGGGTTGAACTGCGCGATCCGTGCCTCGGCGATCTTGAGCAGGTCGCCGAGCGGGGCAGGCAGGTTGAACAGCGAGGGGTCGCTGAGGTCCAGCGTGTAGCCCTTGCTCGTGTCGAACACGAACTTGAACGTGGGGTCTCCGGTGAAGTTGAGGCTGAACCCGACGGCCTTGTAGCGGATGCTGAGATTGCGGCTGGAGTGCACGCCGAGCGCGCCGATGTCAAACCGGAACGTGACGCCGTAGTCGAACGTCAGCGCCGCGGAGGTGAACTGGACCGAGCCGAGGCCGTCGGGCACGTTCTCGCGCGCGATGAGGCTGCCACCGAACAGCGTCACCGACACCGTGTTCATCCAGCCCAGGCCGCCGATCAGGACCGGCGGGCCGAGGCTGATCCCTATGTCGGCCCACTCACCGGCGCTCGCCGGGTCGATCGCCGTGGTGGCGGCGTCGAGGATCGGGGTGAACACGAGCAGCGCGCCGAAGATGTTCTTGAACGCGTCGTAGTGCCCGGTCGCGGTCCCGTCGCCGTTGTGCATCTGGAGCAGGCCGTTGTCATCGCCAGGCCCCGAGCCGAGCGTCAGCGTCTCGGTGAGAGATTGCGTGGCGGTGTCGTAGGTGACGTTAAGCGTGAAGTCCACCGTCGACTGTGACGCGTGCGGGTTGGCGGTGGCGTTCGGCGTGTGCTGCATGTCCAGCGAACCGCTCGGGTTGCTACCCGGCGCCTGCTGCAACGCAGGCTGCGTCTGGGCTGCGAAGTCGAGCTCGCCGGAGATCTCCATCAGGACCGGGAAGTTGCGTTCCAGCCGCACCCGGAAGCTGAGTCGTCGCCACGCCGAGGGGCGTCCCGTGTTGGTGGCGCCGGGCGGGGTCGTCGGGGCAGTCGTGGAGCCGGGCGTGCTCGGCGTGGTGTGGCTCGGTGTCGCCGCGCGGGTGAGGGTTCCCGTCAAGTGGTATCCCGCGTTTCCCGCCAGCGGGGTTCCAACGATCTTGGCGACGCGGTCATCGGTGTCGCCGACCCGGCCGGCGCTCTGCGCAGCGCTCTGCCCGCTCGCGGTCGGCGAGCCGGCGTTGCCGCCCGCGTTTTGGACGAGCTGCTGCGCGACCTCACCGCGCCGGACCGAGAGCGCCTGGTTGTGGTCGGTGGTGTCGGGGTGGTCCTCCCAGCTCGCGCTCGCCGTGATCGTGATCGGCTGGTGGGTGTCGAGCGCCGTGTGCACGAAGTAGGTCACGGCGTCGGCGCCGGTGTGCGAGGTTCCGTCGCGCGGCACGCCGGCGGGAACGGTGACGCCGTTGAACGTGCCGTCCGCAGTGGACGCGAGGACGTAGCTGGACACCGCCGCCTCGCTGCCGGGCTTGTCGTAATCGAAGTGCACGACCATCTCCCCGGGCATCGTGGCCATGGGCCCGTAGGCGATGTCGAGGTGCATCGTCTGTCCAGCTGGTACGTCGATGGCGAACCGGCCGGAATCCGAGACCGGTGGATTGGGGATGGGAGCGCCGTTGGTGGCTGTGACGGTCACGGTGACTCCGGGCGGAGCGCCCTGGGCCACGAGCGTCTCCAGGGTGCCGGAGGTAGCGGGCTGGTAGCTGATCTGGTAGGCGTCGGGGATCCCCGCCGGACGCGGATCCCAGGCGGCGACGGCAGACGCGCGCGTGCCGCCAGGACTGTCAGATGGCGTGCCGTCCGGGGGCCCGCTGCTCGGCGCGTTCACCGTCATCGACATGGTGTTGGTGTAGATGAGCGGAGTACTCGGCGTGTTGTCCCTGACAGTGATGACGAGGTGGCCGGTCTCGTCGCTCGTCGGGAGGGTCGCGAAATGCGCCTGGTTCTGGGATGCGTCCCACATGGACACCGCCGCGCCCCCCTGTGGCGTGAACTCCACGTCGTAGGTGTAGGGCGGGATGCCTCCTGACACCTGCAGCTGGAGATAGACATTGGCCCGCGCGGTGACCGAGCCGCCCTGGATGGTGTTGGGGTGCCCGTCCTGGGCGGTGCCAGCGTTGAATGAGATGGGCTGGTTGGCGACGAGGAACCTCGGTGTCACCGACAGGGTCGAGCTCCCGGAGTGCGTGGGGTCGAACATCAGGTCCAGCTCGGCCTCGAGCCACACCTCGCCCTTGAACGAGATGAGCGCGTCGCGTACCGCGATGTTGAACGCGAAGTCCTTGTCCTTGTCGGAGTAGTAGAACTGCAGCGCCTTGATGTAGACGCCCTCGAAGTCGTCTCCGGCCCCGAAGTGAGACAGGATCTCCGGCGGGCTGCTGTTCTGGCTGAGGTCCAGGGCGATGTCCTGGACGCTGAAAGCCCACTGGCCGCTCTCATGGAGCGCCAGCGGAGGATCCATCGTGACGAGCTCTCCCTCGGCCAGGTCGGTGGGGGCGTCGAACCCCTGGCTGCCCCAGGAGTCCAGCGTGAAGGTCGGCGCCTGGCTGAAGTCCTCCACCTGCTCGTAGCGGAAGAGCATCTTCGGCAGGGCGATCTTCACGTCGTTGCTCTGGGCGGTGGAGTCCCGTACCACGTGGTAGGTGGGATCCATCACCCCGGGGAACCAGTGCGGCCCGAGGTGGAACGTGACCAGCGACAGGAGCAGCTCGAGGCGGAAGCGCAGCCCCGGGTAGTCGGTGGGGCTCGTGGCGGTCCCGAACTGACCGAGCAGCGACGACAGGCTGTTTGACCCGCTGCCGATGGCGTTGGTCACGGTCTGGATCTCCGGCGACGCCTCGCGCCAGACGCGCAGGCGGAACTGGAAGTTGAGGTCGGTCCACTCGAACACCGCACCGCTCGGATCGGTGTGCGTGTTGGACGGCGGCTCGCCATCGCTGCCGAAGAAGACGGTGCCGGTGTAGAGCACGCCGTCGGCGTCACTGTTCATCGCCAGGCCCGACACCGACAGCGGCCTGAGATACTGATCGACGTAGTCCGGGAACGTGAAGCCGGCGAGGAACTCCGGGCCGAGCAGGTCGTAGAGCCCCAGCGGTCGGACCGACGAGGTCATCGCTTGCCAATCGCGCCACGCCACAACGGCGCGGCGAAGCCCACGCATGCCACCACTTTCACCTCACCCGCCCTGTTTGCTGGGTGAACACCCCTGCTGGGCGCCCAGACCGAAAAGCGCTCCCACCCTAACGGCGCAGTGGAAGCGAAGTCAAGATGCGACGGCCGCCTTAGTCAAATCTTCACTCCAACCCGGCTCACGCCCCGCCCGCCCCGACACGTGGTCCCGCGGAATCTCCGCCACCCGAGCACCGACCCCCCGTCGCGAAAGCCATCCGGTCCACCACCACCCAGCACAGCGCACAGAGTTGGGATCATGTGCGTGACTGAGATGCGAGGTGAGCCGCTCGACGAGATCGCGTTGCTCGGCGTCGTAGTCCCCGGGCTTCTCCATGGCCGCGCCCAGCCCGACGATATGTGTCCAGCATGGATTCCCGCGTCGGGCGATGACCCGCCTCCGCGAGCGCCGGAGCGAGTCCCTGAGTGAGGTCCTGCGGCTCGGTGCCTGCAGCTCGTCAACGACCGGCGCCGGATTTACGATCGACATGATGTCTGAGAACTCACTCGCGCTCCGTTTCACCGAGCCGATACGCTAGGTGGTGAAGGCAGCAACAACCTGCGCCATCGATCTTCGCGACGGCGATGTCGGGACCGAGCACTTGTTGCTGGGCATCCTGACGCAAGCGCCCCGCAAAGCTGTTCGCCGCCGCAGCCACCGCTGCGTGATAGGGCTGCCAACGGGCGCGCACGCGCCCGCGGAGCGCTCCGGCTCGGCCCTCGGGCCGCGCCTGCGTCGAACCTTGCGCGCGTCAGCTTCGCGCCGGACGTCGTGCCAAATCTCGCGCGAAAGGGCGCCCAAGGCAACGATTAGTGCGCTACTGGAAGGGCTTTGCGGCTTCCCCGACACCTGGCGAGGCTCATCCGTCCGCAACCTCAGACGCGTAGTTATTCGCGGTCTTCAAGTAAGTCAAACGCACGAGCGATGCTCTGATAGATTGGCGCGTCAAGGCGGTGGCGAATCGACGCCTCGGTGGAGGCCGACGCTGCGGGCAAAAGCAGCACGTGACGAGGAGGTATCTCGATGAGCAGCTTGACCAGCGGTGGGCGACTGTGGAGTCCGCATCGTCATCGTCACCATCCGACGGCGGCGGAGCAGCCTTACATCTTCGGCCCGGCGGGTGAAATCGCTGAAGGGTTAGCTACGAACACCGCGCCAAGCGAGGTCGCGGGTGACCGCTTTCTGTTCTGGAGCGTTGCGGGCGCGCTCTCGGGAAGCGGTGTACAGCCGCCGGGGCAGCTGACGCTGAATCCTGTTCCGGTTTTCGCGCCGGGTCCAGCGCCAGGGTTGGAGACCGCTTGGTATATCGCGCCAGGTACCAACGGTGGCCGCCCAGGGTTGATCTTCGACGCGTTCTCTGAGACCGCCGGGGACTGGATCGACTGGGATGGTTCGGACGATCCGTTTTCGGTTACACCCAGCGTGGCCCGGGGAACCGCCGTCGACGTCGATGACGACGTGGCATACACAGATGGCAAGGATCAGGTGACCGTCACTGCCACCGTGTCCTGGCCGAGCAACTCACTGGTGGCGTTTGACCGGTGGGTCGTGGTCGACAGCGGCGCCGGGATCGCTGCCGCCTCCAACGAACTGCTCCCACCGCCTCAGTCCGGCGGCTACGCGTTCGCGATCTATCGGGATCTCACGGCGACCGGGCCCCCTAGTAACCCTCCGTTTATCCCGCAGAGCTGGCGGATGGGCGATCCAGCCTTGCTGGTCGAGTATCTGAGGCGTCAGTCCGAACTGACTCGCAACGCGATGTTGGTCGAAATCAGCTCGACGATCACCGACGCGGCCACGCGATTGTCAGTCCAAGAGACGCTGCTCAAGCAGACGATCGTGACCGCGCAGAAGCAGCTCGACAATCAAGCGAGATGAGAGGAGAGACTGGGGTAGGGGACCGTCATCCCGCGAAGGCAGCTTCTGACAGGAGAAATCCGGTTTGCGCTACGAATTCGACCTGCCCGAACGCTCGTAGGCTTCCATCTCGCGAGTGAGCGCGCGTCCGCTCCGCCCAACTCTCAAGCGCGCCCGACCGCGATCCGGCGCCACCTTCATCGGCCTCAGGCCCGGGAGGATCGCCTGTCACGGGCAATCGTGCACCTGTATGTGTTCGAGGCCAAGTTCGAGGCTCGACACACCCCCAGAGAACCCGATAACCGTGGTGTCGACGCTTGCGCTGTCCAGCGAGGCCGTTGACCTCGGCCGCCTGTCGTCATCTGCGTTCACGCCCGTAGCGTAACCGTCCGCGACGTTTCGGAGTGATTCGAGGCTCAGCTCGTGCGAGGGGGAAGAGGCATGTGCGATGTCGACGGACAGCAGGGTCTCGGAGTGGCGGGACGCCGCATCGTGCGCTCGGTCGACGGCCGCCGGTGAATGAGCGCCCGGTGACGCCCCCCGTTGACGTGGCGATTGCATTCCGATCCCGCAGTCCTGGCAGCGCGCCATCGCAATGGCGAGAGGATGTCGCGCAATTACCGTGTCCGTCCGGCGGGTTTAAGACCATTCCGGGATGGCTCAGAATTTCATTGGCGGGGATCGGGATCAGTCGTTTCTGTTGCCTCCGGATGTGAGGGATTGGCTGCCGGAGGGTCATCTCGCGTGGTTCGTGTTGGACGCGGTCGCGGGGATGGATCTGCGCGACTTCTATCGGGCGTATCGGGCTGACGGGGTCGGTCGGCGGGCGTACTCCCCGTCGGCGATGGTTGCCTTGCTTCTGTACGGGTATGCGCGTGGGGTGCGGTCGGCGCGGGCGATCGAGCGGGCGTGCGTGGAGGACGTGGCGTTCAAGATGATCGCGATGATGGAGACGCCGGATCACGCGACGATCGCGCGGTTCGTGGCGCGGCACGAGCTGGCGCTGGCCGAGCTGTTCGGCCAGGTGCTCGGGGTGTGCGCCCAGGCCGGGCTGGTCAGGCCGGGGGTGGTCGCGATCGATGGCACGAAGATGGCGGGCAACGCCAGTCGTGAGTCCACCCGCGACTTTGGGCAGATCGCGCGGGAGATCCTGGCGGAGGCGAAGGCAGTCGATGAGGCCGAGGATGAGCTGTATGGCGATCAGCGCGGGGATGAGCTGCCCGAGCAGCTGCGCACGCGGGAGGGACGGGCCGAGTTCTTCCGTCAGGCGCGCGAGCGACGCGCCGTCGAGAGCGAAGATCAGCGCGACCCGGACGCGGAGCCGGTCTCGGCTGCGGAGCCAGAGCTCGAGTTCGACACCGAACGGATCGTGGCCCGTCACCAGGGACGCGAGGGGTGGACGCGCGACGCGCACCGCCAGGTTGAGCGGCGCCGCTGGAAGGAAGGAGTCCCTGTTGCGCGTGGACGTGAGGAACGGCTGGTGCTCGCCGGTGCGCGGCTGGAGGCCGATCGCGACGCGCAGATCGCGGCCAACCGGGCCTATGAGGAGTACGGGGAGAATGGGCGTGACACGCAAGGCCGCCGGCTCGGTCGCCGCCCGAAACCGTGGGTCGCGCCGGCGCTGCCTGAGGGGGTGGTGAGCTTGAGCGATCCCGATACCCAGCGGATGAAGGCCAACCGCGGGTACGTGCAGGGCTATAACGCCCAGGCGGTCGTGGACGAGGGACAGATCGTCGTGGCCGCGGAGATCACCAACACCCCCGGTGATTTCTCCAACCTGAACCCGATGATCTGCGCCGCGCTCAGCGAGCTCGAGCGAGCCGGGGTCGCCGAGCGGCCAGAGATCGCGCTCGCTGACGCTGGCTACTGGAACGAGCAGCACATGGACGAGGTGATCGCCACCAAGCACATCCAGGTCCTGATCCCTCCCGACTCAGCCGGCAGGGCCGAGCCGCGGCCGGGGTGGACCGGCGGGCGCTACGCATTGATGCGAACCGTTCTGGCTAACCACGGCAAGCTGATCTATCGAAAACGGATCCAGATGATCGAGCCCGTGTTCGCTCACACCAAACACAACCGGTTGATCACTCGATTCCACAGAAGAGGCCGGGTCGCGGTGCGGACCGAATCGCGCCTTCTGATGGCGACCCACAACCTGACCAAGCTCCACCGCCACCAACTCGCCGCCGTCGCGGCCTGAACAACGATCACGACGATTGACACCGTCAACGTCCGCTCGCAGCTCACAGCCACCGGCCGGTGCCCCGAAGCAGTTGCGCGACGGCCTCGCGACTTAGGAGTGGCCAGTCCGACCGGCGGCGCGCGAGCGCTTGGCCACGCTTGCGATCGTCAGCCCGCCTGCTGCCTGACGAGTCCCTTCGCGACAACCCGACCGCCAGGAACCACGCTCCGAGACCGCTGGCCGGAAGCGAACTCTGCATAGGCAGATCTCGCGAGCCAGCCGTTTGTCCCTGGGCCCTCCAATCGGCGAGCGGCATGGCCGTGCGTGTGTTGCGTGCCGCCGGAGCTCGGCGGCTTCCCGTCGACGGCGTGGATCAGCTACGGCCGGTGAACGGCCGTATAACGGCGTTCCGGCGTTGTTAGATCACGTCACGTAGAACTCTGCCGATGCGCTGCTTCCCTGTCGTGCTGGCCCTCGCTGCGATCGCGGCTGCAGTGGCGCGTCGCCGTGTGCTGGTCCGCGGGCAAACCTCCGGCGGCCGGCGGTGTGTCCTATGACGCGAACGTCAAGGTCGCTCAGTGCATTGCGCGCTCACCGCGTCTCGAACTTCCCCGACGCCAGCACTGTGGCCGGGGAGGGTGGAGGAGGGTTCTCGATTCAGTCTGACGTCAATGGCAACTCCGAGCTCATGGTCAACGGGGTCAGTGTCGGCGGACCGGCGCACACGGCCGCCGCGCAGGCCTGCGGGCTGTCGGCCGGCCATCCCGCGCCGGTGTCTGAAGCCCAGAAGCAGGGGATGTTCGCCAAGGCGCACTGCATCCGTACCGGCGGCGTCCCGGACACTCCCGATCCGAAGTTCGGTGCCAATCGCGGGATCTTGTTTCGACGCCCGGCCGGCGTTCAGGCCGTGCAGGCCTCGATCGTCCCCGACTCGCCGACCGCCCAGCCATGACGAGCGTCCCGGAAGACCATGTCGTCGATCTTCTCTCCGAGAGCGGGGGCGGGGGTGGTGCGGCTGCCCCAGTGCGCGCCGCCGTCGTCTGAGTACCACAGCTCACTTTGGTAGCCCGTGACCCAGCCGTGAAGGCTGTCGGTGAAATCGACGTCGCCGAACCGGACGTCGTCGAACTGCTTGACGTCCGTCGCCTTCCAGCTCTGAGCGCCGTCGGTCGTCTTGGTGATGAGACCGTGGTTGCTGAAGCCGTCATCGCGCGAGCCGGCGATCCAGCCCAGCTGCGGGGTGAGGAACATTACGTTGGCGACCTCCTCGTTGTCCGTGGCGCTGCCCTCGAAGACGCGCGTCCACGTTGTCCCGCCGTCGGTCGTGCGGAGGATCTCGCCGTTGTCTGTGGTGATCCAGCCATGACGGAGGTCGGTGAACTGCACGTGAGCCAGGTCCGCACCGGTCCCGGAGCGCTCGGCGGTCCAGGTCCGTCCGCCGTTCGTGGTGGCGCGGATGACCCCGCCCGAGCCGATGATCCAACCGTGTTGAGCGCCGACGAACGTGATGCCGTAAAGGTTGCCGTCGTGCGACACGTCGGGGTTCCCGGGCTTCCAGGAGCCGCCGCCATTGGTGGTGACGAGCAGGAGATTGTGCACTCCGACCGCCCAGCCGTGGCGATCGTCGGTGAACGCGGCCGAGTTCAGGCCGTTGGTCCCTGAGGCGTGCTGGGCGCGCCAGCTGGCGCCGCCGTCGGTGGTCACCCGGATCACCGGTCGGTCGATTCCTCCCACCGCCCAGCCGTGCAGGTCGTCGGGGAACGCAACGCCCGACAGGTCATCCGCACTCTCGCCGGACCGCTGCACGTGCCAGCTGCAGGCAGCCGCGCCGGGTCCGGACCCGCCGGATCCCGAGGAACCGCACCCGGCCAGGCCGACGACAAGCGCCATGGCAAGCAACCCCCGAACGCAACGCACCCCGCGATCCTTTCACATGGGTACGACCGTGCCTTCGCAGAACCACAGCAGGGCTCACCAGCCAAACGCCCGCGCTTCCGCTGCTTGCAAAATCTCGCACTGAAGCCCCGAAGCCTGCATATGCACGCGGCGGGATCCCGAGCACGTCCCCGGGGCCCTGCAATCGGCGATTTGCGGGTTCCGAGGCGGCTCGCCGGCCAGTGCTTTCGTCGTCGCGCCACCTTGTGCTGCGCGAGCGCAATGGCGACGAGGGGAGTCGCCAGCGCGTCGACCGGCACACGAGCGCTCGGCCATGAACGCGATCGTCGAGGTCGACGTTCGCCGATGCGCGAGTTGGACGAGAACCAGGAGCGGACCCAGCCGTCTGCTGCGAGTGCGGCTGCGTATGGCGTTGCATATGCTCCCGCTCGAAGTCTGCTCCCAGGGGGACATCCCAGGAAGGGGCTGATTCCGCGACGACGGCCTGCGGCGCCGTTATCTCAACGGCAGTGCGCCTGGCTGCTCTCCGCGTGTATCACCGCCCGACGCGGTTCGGGTCATATCCGTTGCGGTGAAGCTCGCGCAGCCACGTATCCCACGCCTGTTGCAGGCACCTGCGCGCCTGCGCTTCGGTGAGGCGGCGGTCGCCTGCGGGCGCCTGGCACCACGATCTCATCAGCTGCTGTGAGAAGCGGGTGGCGGCCCTCGACGCGCTCGCCGCCCCGTTCGGTCTGTGACTCACCGCGGCGGACGTGCCGCCGCAGCCGGCCAGGGTCAGCGCGATCAGCGCGGCGGCCAGGGGCGACGGGGGGGGGGTGCTCGCAGCTGGATGGGTCAGTTGGTCGCGGCATGCGTGTTCCTCCTCAGTGGATGCCGAAGAAGTGTTTGAAGCTCTCTCCCCAAGTCGTTTGCGCGCCGGCGGGTGGGTTCGCTGCTGCGCTGTCGCCCATCTGCTGGGCGAGGGTGCGGCCGCTGGAGGTTGGTGATCCCCAGCCGATCTCGATCCCGGTGTCACTGCCGTTCGTGTCGGAGGGGCCGTGGTGGGAGGCGCAGGTCAATGCGGAGTTGTTCGAGGCGGTTCTGTCGCGGACGCGGCGGCGTGGTCCGGCGCGGCTGCTGTTGGCGGCGATGGCGGCGCTCGCCGACGCGGACGGTGTTGTGTCCGGGCTGTCGAAGGAGGAGCTGTGCACGGCTGCCGGGATTGAGGACCGAACGTACCGGCGGGCGCGCGGTGAGCTGCTCGAGTGCGGTGAGCTCGAGCTCGTCGAGGGCGGCGGTGGGCGCGGGAACACGAACGTGTGGCAGGTGCGGCCTTTGCCGGATGCGGCGCCGGCCGCCCAGACGCCGGCTCGGCGGGTCGCGGCGCCGGCGGGCGCGAGGCCGCTGCTCGCCGCGCTCGTGGCGTCGCCTGGCGAGAACTGTCCTGTTGTGACCGGGGTTTCGGTTGAAAACCGGAGTTCCGCAGTTCGTAGGCATCTGAAAGGGTTCTGGAACACGTTTTCCCTGCAAATCGTTGGGTGTGAGTGTCGCCAGAGTCGAAATCGTGTAGGCACACGCTCTAGCGAATTTCGCTTGTGAGTACGGGCGTTGCCGGTTATCGTGTAGGGGCATGTATCTCCGCGAGACGAAGCGGCGGAACGCGGACGGGAGCAGCGTCTCGTACCTGGCGCTGGCGCAGAACGAGCGCGACCCCAGGACTGGGGTGCCGCGCGCGCGGGTCATCCACCGCTTCGGACGTGCTGATCAGGTCGACCGTGACGGGCTCGCGCGGCTGGTGCGCTCGATCAGCCGCTTCCTCGATCCGGGCGAGGCGGTCGCGGCGACCGCGTCGGGTGAGGTCAGCATCATCGAGTCGCGGGCGATGGGGTCGGCGTGGCTGGCTGACCGGCTGTGGGAGCGCCTGGAGATCGGCAAGACGATCATCAAGTGTGCCGGCGGCCGGCGGCTTGCGGGCGAGCGGGTGGAGCGCGCGATCTTCGCGATGGTCGCCAATCGCCTGTCGGTCAAGCCGCTCTCGAAGCTGGCCGGCTGTGGGTGGGTAAGCGAGCGGGCGTTCATCGAGGGGCTGGCCGAGGTCTCAGACGATGAGTGCTATCGGGCGATGGACTTCCTGCACGCCGCGCTGGGCGAGCTGCAGGAGCGCGTGTTCGTCACAGTCGCCAACCTGCTGGACCTCGAGGTTGACCTGCTGTTCTTCGACACCACCTCGACCTACTGGGAGACCGACCGCCTGCCCGACGAGCTTCAAGACAACGAGGACCAGCAACCCGGCAGTGACCTAGATGGTGACAGTGACCTGGATGGTGACAGTGACCCGGAGCCGGTGCTTGAGGAGTCCGGCCGGCGGCGCTACAGCAAGCACAGCAAGGATCACCGCCCGGACCTGCCCCAAGTGGTGGTCGGGATGGCGGTCACCCGCCAGGGGATCCCGGTCAGGATGTGGACGTTTCCCGGCAACGCCTCTGATCAGGTGATCATCCGCAAGGTCAAGGATGATCTGCGCGGCTGGAACCTCTCACGCGTGATCTGGGTGCTCGATCGCGGGTTCACGTCCGAGCGCAACCGCCGCTACCTGCAACGCGCTGGCGGGCACTACATCGTCGGTGAGAAGCTCCGCGGAGACTCCAAGGAAGCGAACGCCGCGTTGGCCCGCCAGGGTCGCTACCAGACCGTCGAGGGGAACCTGCGCGTCAAGCAGGTCCGGATCGATGACGGCACAGTGCGTGACCGGTTCGTGATCTGTCAGAACCCCGAGCGCGCCGAGCGCGACAGAGCGGTGCGCGAGCAGATCCTCGACCGCCTCGCCCAAGAGATCCACCACGCCGACGCGCTGGCGCCGAGCAAGCGTCAAGAGCTCTACGGCGCGCTGTCCACCAAGCCCGCCTACAAGCGCTTCCTGCGCAAGACACCCACCGGCAAGCTCCGGATCGACCGCGCAGCCGTCGCCAAGGAGGCCAAGCTCGACGGCAAGTTCCTACTGAGGACCTCCGATGAGAGCCTCACGCCCGCCGACCTCGCCCACGGCTACAAGGCGCTTTACGAGGTCGAGCGCGGCTGGCGCGACGTCAAGCACACAGTCGACATGCGCCCCGCGGATCACCGCCGCGAGGACCGCATCGAAGCCCACGTCCAACTCTGCTGCTGGCGCTGCTCCTAAAGCCAGCCCGCACACGATCGCCGGGTACCGCGACACGATGCGCCTGCTGCTCAGCTTCGCCAACGCGAAGCTCGGAAAGCCGCCATCCAGGCTCGAGCTCGACGACCTCGACACCGACCTGATCACCCGGGGTGGAGATGAGCTTGGTCGGGGAGCTCGGACGCGAGTGGTTCCTTCGCGAAGCTCTGGCCCCGGTCCTCGACGGCTACGACCATGTCGTGATCGACACGCCGCCGAACCTCGGGCTGCTGACCGTGAACGCGCTCGTGTGCGCTGATCGCGTGCTCGCCCCGGTTAGCGTCGAGGACGAAGCCTCGCTGCACGGGATCTTCGAGCTACGGCAGACGATCGCGAAGCTGGCAGAACGCCTGGGCGTGACGGTACCGGATCTCGCCGCGGTGCTCACGCGCTGGCAGCGCCATCGGATCAGCAGCCGGCAGACCGAAGCTGCTCTGGACGCGGCGCAGCTCGCGCAGCTCGCGCGGATCCCGTCCCGATCGGCGTTGATCGCACGGGCGGCGGCGCGCAGAGTGCCGCTGTCGCTGAGCGAGCCCGACAGCTCCCCGGCGATTGCATACGGGACTCTTGTCGAGACGATCGTGGGGGTGAGCACACGATGAGCCCAACACCGAGACGCGCGCTTACGATCGACGATCCGATCGCGAGCGGCGAAGCGTGCCACGTGGCACGCCATGCCGCGTCCGGTTCGCCGGACGGGCGTCTGCGAGAGATCCCGGTCGACGAGATCCACCCGAACCCGGACCAGCCCCGCAAGCGCTTCGACGAGCAGGCGCTTGTCTCGCTCGCCGAATCGATCCGCGAGCGAGGCGTGCTGCAACCGATCATCGTGTACCCAAACGCGACTGGCGGCTACCAGCTGGTCGCCGGCGAACGTCGGTGGCGAGCCGCCCAGCTCGCAGGCCGGGCAAGCATCCCGGCGCTGATCGACGCGAGCGTCGACGGCGCCGGGTCGCTCGAGCTCGCTCTGATCGAGAACGTCGTCCGCGAGGACCTCACGCCGATCGAAGAAGCCAGGACGATCGCCGTCCTGCTCGACGACCTGAACCTGACCACGACCGGGCTGGCGAAACGACTCGGCCGCAGCCGCACCGACCTCGCCCACACCATCCGCCTGCTCGACCTACCCGACCAGGCAATCGACCTCATCAACGCCGGCGCCCTGAGCAAAGGTCATGGCAAGGCGCTGCTGACCGAACCCGACCACCACCGGCGGCGGATGCTCGCAACCCGAGCGGCCCAGGAAGGCTGGTCGATCCGAGCCCTCGAGACCGAACTCGCACGCCGGCCGAACCCACGCCCGAAGCCACCACCGCCGCACCCAGACCACGAGGCCGCCGCCGCCAGACTCCAAGACGCGCTCGCGAAGGCCACGGGCTGCCACGCCCAAGCACGCCCGCACCGTCTTGGCTACCAGGTGATCCTGGATCAAGCCGCCGGCGAACGGCTAATCGGATTGCTCGACGATTCAGACACTCCAGACTGAGGAGGGCGTGCCACGTGGCACACCCGCAAGCTCGGGAGGCTGGCGGCTACGTCCGGACGTCGTCGTAGCGCTCGTGCCCCTCACGACGAGGATTCGCGCACCCACGGTGAAGGCCGCCACTAGCTTGTCGCCCGCAAACGCGAGCGCGAACCGTGAGCCGTGGGTGGGTTGCACGCCTCCCGCGTTTGGCCCTTCGCATGGGCGATGATCCAGGCGGGCGACCCACCAGTCCCGTGCAGTGGTGCCAGCGTCGCAGCCGCGCTCGGTAGTTGCGCTCCGTGACGGCTGATGGCCCGTTAGTAGGAGGGTCGGGGCCTTCCTGAAGCTTCGGCCGCTCCGCGCTCGCTCGCCGCCGGTTGGCGCTTGCCCGCGCAGCCCGCGCCGGTCCGTCGGTGCGACCGCCCTCCTTCCTCCGGGCCCGGGCGGCCGCAACGAGATTGCGCGTTGAAGCACCCTTGCGGTGACTGGTCTCGTCATCGGCGAACGTAAGCCCGGGGATAGCTCTTAGCGGTAGCTTCCCGGGGCGCAACCCTTCGGCCGCATCTCGAACTGCAGTCTGGCGGTCAGACATCACAAAGGCTCGTACAACTGCTTGTTGTATCCAGCCTTATGGCGAGACTCCAGTTCGCTCACCACGGAGGAGGACCCGCTTCATACCGTATGGCTCATTCCGCCGTCGAGCATGGGTTCGTTGCTCGGCTTCCGGGACGCCGCACGGTCAGGAGGGCTGCGCCCACTTGGACCCTCGTTGCCTCCTCACGGCGTCGGGTGCGTTGCGGATCTCGTGGAAACCTTGGCAAGCCATCGGTACTCGATCAGCGGCACGGTGGAGTGCGGTTCAGCCGCGCTGCAGCACGCACCACGACAAAGCAAGGGGCGACGGGCGGGCGCGATACCGTGCAGTCCCATGGCTGGCAGACGACTTATCGATCTCGACTTGTCGCTCGACGACCAGCGCATACAGAGCGAGACAACCTGCACGTGGGCCGGAGCGCACGTGTTGACCGTGCACACGGTCATTCCGCGCGGAGACCTCGCCCTCGAACTTCACTCGACCTTCGTCGGTCACGAGGGCGTAGAGACCCACTCCGTGCACCTCGTTCTTGGGCCGCCCGGGCGTAGCCCGCGCCTCACGACCGCCGAGCACCCCAACGCCGAGCTTGATCCGACTCTCTCCCCTCGGGCTTGCGCGTACGAGCACGCGCAACAATTGATAGAGATCCTCGCCGGTCTTGGCCACAAGTCCCGGATCCACGTGCTCGGCGACGGAGCGTTCGAGCAGCTCGAGCGCGTCATCCCCCTCGGGCCATAGATAGCCCGTCTCGAGCGAGCCGTGCACGCGGCGCCCATAAGCCCAGCGACGAAGCGCCCGAAGCTGGTCACGATGAAGTCAACGATCGCGGCGGTGACCCGGCGCGGCGTAGCCTGGCCAGGACATGAGCTCAGCTGCCGGCGATCTCGCTTCTCCACTCAGCGCGGGTGCCCGCACCTCGTCCTGTGTAGTCACAGATCATTGATCTCGTCCTCTGGGTTGAGGTTGCTGGCATCACCTGGCAAGAACTCCGTTTTCCCGGGCATGCCGGTTTTCCAGTCCCACACATAGTGGGGTTTCCCCGTCGTTGCGAGGGGTTCTATGGCCGGAGCAGTGCTTTCGATGACTTTGCCGGACATAATGTTCACCTGAACTGCCCGCTCGCACTTCTTTGCGGTCTTGGCTTCTCGCTTCGCCGCCTTTGCAGCCATCTTGGCTTTCCGCCTGAGCTGCTTCTGAGTGGGTGGCCGTGGCGGAGGAGCCGGCGGTGGAACGTAAACCCGCAACTCGGATTCAGGAACCAAGTAGCGGACGTGGCGAACATTGGGTGCCCAAATGACTTTTTCCGTCACTACATACATGTAGTCGTCGACACGCTCCCACTCACCCCACCGGAACACGCGTTGTTTGCCACGGGGGCGAAGCCATTCTAGAGTTTGACTTGGTGTGAAGTTACCTGCGTACATGTCACCTCCGTGCAGAGTCTCGTGTCGTCTGCTCGCCTACTCTGCCCCAACTGCTGCTTTCGCTGCTGTCTTTATGCCGGGTGGCGTCCGTGGACACGGGGGAGGTGCATCCACAACGGCGGGGTCGAGGCTTCAGATCGAGCTGCCTTGCCTTGCTGTCCAGTTGTTGCTCGGGGACCACAGCACCGCGTGGCAGTAGACGGATACCGCCGCTGCCCGCCCCCCGGCAGTCGGTACGCGGCCCTGATTCAGCTTCTCCGCGATCGTTGTCAACGTCTTCCCCTGATCGCGCTGTAAGCGTTCAGGGGGTCGTCGGATCGTTGTAGAGGGTTCCTGCTGGTTGCAGGGAATCTTGCGGTGTGCGGCGGGAAGAGCTTCGAGCGGCGATCGAGCGTGATCCGGAGGCTGTGATCGATCTGGTGTTGTCGTTGATGGCGCGGGTCGAGGAGCTTGAGCGGCAGATTGGCCGTAACTCGCGTAACAGTTCGTTGCCGCCGTCGCGTGATTCCCCGGATGCGCGCAAGGCGCGGCCGAAGAAGAAGGGCTCGGGCCGCCGTCAGGGCGGTCAGCCCGGGCATCCCGGGCAGCATCGGCCGATGGTGGCTGACCCGGATCGCGTTGAGACGTATTGGCCGTCTGAGTGCGGTGGGTGTGGCGCGCCGATCGGCGAGGGCGATCGGGTCGCGGACGGCGATCCAGTCTCCCATCAGGTCAGTGACATCACGGTTGTGGTGAAGGTGTGCGAGCACCGGCGGATGCGCACGCGCTGCGGGTGTGGTCACAGCACACTCGCGCCGCTGCCCGCGGGGGTGCCGGAGGGCGCGTTCGGGGCGAGTGTGGCGGCTGCGGCTTCGACGTTGACCGCTGCGCGCGTGTCGCGTCGCGAGACCAGCCGGCTGCTGGAAGACCTGTGCGGGATCGGGGTCAGCGCCGCGTCGGTGGAGGCGCTGGTCAAGCAGGTGTCCGCTGCGCTGGAGGATCCGTATGTGCGGATCCTTGAGCATCTCGACCAGGCCACGGTGCGCTGCGCCGATGAGACCTCGTGGCGCCAAGCGGGCGATCCGCGGTGGCTGTCGGTCGCCGCGGCCGTTGACGCCGCGCTGTTCCAGATCGCGACCCGGCGTGATCGTGACGCGACCCGGGCGCTGTTGGGTGAGGATCCGGGCGGGGTGATCGTGTCTGACCGCTCCTCCGTCTACCTGTACATCGACGCTTCCAAACGCCAGTTGTGCCTCGCTCATCTGTTACGCGATTTCGTCGCGTTGGGCGAGCGCGCCGGCGCGTCGGGCCGCCTCGGCCACAAGCTCCAGCGGTGCCTCGCCGACGTGTTCACGATCCTCAGCGCACCCGAACGTGACCGCGAAGACCTGACCGCGCTCCGCGCCGACCTTGCGTCCTGCCGCGAACAGCTCAAGACCCTGCTTGAGCAAGGCGCCCGCGGCCACGACCAGCGGACCGCCCGGTTCTGCATCGGACTGCTCGAGCGCTACGACGCGCTCTGGACATTCACCCGCGTCGCCGGTGTCCCGGCCACGAACAACACCGCTGAGCGAGCGCTCCGCCACGGTGTCATATGGCGCAAAACAAGCTACGGCACCCAGACCGACCACGGCAACCGGGCCGTCGAGCGGCTGCTGACGATCCGCGAAACCTGCCGCCTCCAGGGTCGCCGCCTCCATACCTACCTCGCTGACGCGATCACCGCCCATCAACACGGGCAGCCAATCCCCACGCCGCTTCAGGCCTGATCCGAGATCAGACCCGCTGAACGGTTACGATCGTCTGCCCGTCTGCGGGCAGCCAGAAAGTGAACAGGTGAAACGAGGCGGCATCTTTTTAGGTGCCTTGTTCTGCACCCTAGTGTGCTCGTCGACTCCTGCAGTAGGGGCTAGCTACAACGTCTTCGTCTGCGGGTCGTGGAGCAACAATTCCGGACCATTTGTTGCGGCTGCCGCTCCGGGCACTCAGGCTTACCCGTTTGACTGCGGCGGCTCGGGAGCGGCCGCGGCTCTGATTCTCGAGAGGGTCGACCCTCAGGTGGTCCAGAATGGTCAGGGTGCGAGTTGGACGGCAACTGCACCCGCGGGCATCACGATCACTCATATTTTCACGGTTAACGACTTGTCGACCGGCGTTGGGTCGGGTAACGGGTGGTGGGGCGAGTTCTTCTGGAACGGAGGCCCTGGGCTAAGCGGCCGAAGCGCCCAGATCACGAATAGCTTTCAGCAGTTCGGCTGCTGCCAGGCCTCCTTCAACAATCAGACCGTCGGGTGGTTCATGAGCTGCGCGTGGGCATCGTGCAGCAACGGGGCAAGTATCAACGTTGGCGGGGTCGATCTGACCGCAGATGAGGAGCAGGGACCGTGGCTTGTAGCACCGTCCGGGCTGTGGCAAGCGCCTGGTTGGGTGCGTGACAAATGGCAGCTCGTCTTCTACGGCGACTTGCCATCGGGGGTGTGCAGCCTTGAGACGTCGATCAACGGACAGGCGGTGACGCTGGGGCCCGGCGCGGCCGTGGCACGGAATTCAAGCACGTGGCATCAGTGCGCGGGCGCGAGCGCGAGCCCGACAATCCAGACCGCCGATTACGGGCAGGGCCCGATGCCGCTGGTGATCGAGGGATGCGATGCCGCGGGCGCGTGCACGGGCGGCGCGTACACGAAGACGATTCAGGTTGACAACACCCATCCGTCGGTGTCGTTGCAGTCTTCCGGGGACGTGCCTGTGACGGCTGATGCGCAGTATGTGACCGCGACGGCCGGCGGCAGCCCGTCGGGGATCGCTGAGATCGATTGCAGCGTGGATGGCGGTCCGACGCAGCGCTACTCCGAGGCTGGCGCCCAGCAGCCGAGCGCCCAGGTGCCCGTGAGCGGGCTTGGCGTGCACGCGATTCAGTGCAGCGCAGAGAACACGGCGGTCGCGCAGGACGGAAGCCATGGCTGGTCGACGACTCCGGCGACAACGAGCTTGAAGATCGGCGAGCCGACGGCCTCGGCGATCACCTTCGGAAAGGTCATCAACGCGCCGCGCTGCAAGCGCGTGCGCGAGCGCGTCCGGGTGCCCGCGCACTGGGTGACCGTCCGTCGCCATCACAAGCTGGTTCGTCTCCGGCGGCGCGCCCATACGAAGGTCGTGAAGGTGGTTCGCTGCCATCCGCGAACGGCGCGACGGCGGGTGACAGTCTGGGTCACGGTTCGCCGGCACGGCAAGAAGGTTCGGGTCAGACGCACGAAGCTCGTGCGGGTGGTGCTCACTCCCCGGCTCGTTGGCTCGACGACGCGCCGGGTCCGCTACGGCCATGGAACGACGGTCAGCGGTTGGCTGGGAACCACAGGCGGAATCGCGCTCGGTGGGCAGAACGTGCGCGTGCTGACGGCCCCCGACAACGGTCTCGGCCAGTTCTCGCAAGCGGCCGTCGTGACAACGGCGGCGAACGGAAGCTGGACCGCGGCGCTTCCCGCGGGACCGTCGCGGCTGGTCGAGGCCGTCTACGACGGTGGGTCGACGACCGAGGCCTCGCAATCGGCGCAGGTCCACCTGATCGTGCCCGCCGAGGTGAAGCTGCTGCGCGTCTGGCCACGCCGAGTGCCGTGGGACACCACGGTGCATCTCACAGGACAGCTTGTCGGCGGCTACCTCCCGCCCGGCGGGGCGCTCGTGCGCCTTCGTCTCGGGTACCGATCGACGTTCAACAGCTATGGTGTGCAGGAGCACGTCGGCGGCGACGGTCGCTTCTCGGCGGTCGCGTCGTTCGGGCCGGGCGACCCGCGAATCCATCGCACCTATTGGTTCCAGATCGCGTCGCTGCCGATGGGCGACTACCCCTTCGCGCCTGCTGCGAGCCGACGTATCACGGTGATCGTCGCCGGACACCCACAAATTCTGTAGGCGCTCATCGAAGTTGTGTATGTGAGAGGTAGTTGAACCCCTCAGTTGTGTTCGTGAAACGTATCTGAACCTCTGGACATGAACCCCTTGCAAACACGGGCGATCCGCCGCCGATCACCGCTCTGGGATCCGCATTCCCGTCGATCAGGCGCCGTGCCGACAAGATGCGGGTGCCGTCGCGCAGCCCAGGCCAGTGCCGAATCGGCTGTAGCTACGGAGTGGGCAGGTACGTTGCATAAACACAACTTCAGTGAGCGGCAACAAATTCATAGCGGCGCAAATACGTTAGCATCAATGACGTCGGATAACGTACACCCGCACGCGGCGGTAGATAAGAGAGCAACCTTATGCCCGAAGGCACCACATTTGAGGAGTTGCTGACGGTCGCCGAAGTGGCGCAGACGCTTCGCTATACCGAAGGAACCGTCCGCCACTGGATCCGGACCGGCAAGCTCCCCGCGATCCAAGTGACCGGCGGGCGCGAGTACCGCATCCGGCTCCCGGACTTCCTCGCGTTCGCCGAAGGCCTCGGCATTCCCCTACGCCCAGCGGGCCCCAACGCAGAGGCGCGGCTCGAGGACGAACCGCTAACTGCTCAGCTTCGCCGCAGCGATGATCCATGAGCGTCGAACGCGCGATCAACAACATGAACGCCGCCGACCACACATTCCGGGCGGCACTCCGACAGCACCGGCTGGCGCCACCGGACGCCGGCTTTCCCCGGCGGCTCAAAGACTTCGCCGATGCCTGCGAGTCACAACAGATCGCCTGCGACTACGCGGCACAAGAAGGCCTCGGCTGGGAGCCGATGCCCGCCGCCAGGCGCCCGCCACCGCCAGAGCTACGCCCCGACAGCGGCCGCCGCGGACCCGCCGAGCTCTGGGCGACGTTCGACACTGCATGGGAGGACCTGAACAAGGCGCTTGAGGGCATCAGCCTCCCGGCCGTCGCTCGCGCGTTCGGCGAGCTCGCGACCGTCCTGCGGCAGCTCGCCACCGTTGTCGCCGATGAAGACGCTCAATCCGTCCGCGCCGAGCACGGCTAGCGGCGCCACTGCCAAGCCGCCACGAGGCAGTTAGCCGTGCTCCGCCAAATCGCCGTCCCCGAGCCTCGAGTACGGGGCGACGCATCCGCGTCGACTGAGCGCGCGCACGACCTGTCGCACGCCGACTGCGTGCTGATGCTCTACAGAGACGACCACTACGACCGCGACTCTGAGCGCCCCGGCGAAATGGACATCACCGTCCGCAAGAACTGGCAGGGAAGACTCGACCACGTCGCGTCCCGGATCGACAGTCGCCTGCGCTACCTACCATCATCCTCAGCGGCAGCACCAGCGCTCGGCAACGGTAAGTGATGCGATGCGAGCCAGACGTCCGTTCTGCACGAGCCGGGCGGCGGGGAGGAATCGGCGGCGGGAGGGGAGCGGCGCGGCGTTTCCAGAGTCGCCCGCCCTGCGTCCGCCCGCGCCCGCAGCCAGCCCCGTTGCAGCCGCACGACCCCGATCCACAACCCGGCCGTCCACTCGGGCGGGAGAGGCTAGCCGTGCTCGGCAGCGTCGCGCCACATCGCAGCAGCCTGCTCGAGGGCCACGTCAGCGATGTCAACGCGCGCGTCTGTGCAGCCGGACTCCTCCAGGAAGTCGCGAAGCTCCGACGCGTGCTCGAGCAAGCACGCGCGCAGATGCGTCTCGCCCGCCATACCCACGATCGGCCGCTGCACCAGCCCGGCCCGCTGGCCTGAAGCCAAGCGCAGATGCGTGACCGCGGTCTCGCCGCCGATGTTTGCGACATACGCCGAGACCAGCCTCAGCGCCCTGCTCTCAAGCACGCTGATCAGCGTCACAACATAGGCGCTGGCGGTCTGCACCGACGTCAAGCAACGCTCCCGCCTCGCGTTCGCCAGCACCTCAACACCCTCAAACTCACGCCGCATCCGGCAATCATCGCCCGTCGACGAGACGGCCAACCCCACAACCGCCGCCCGCACCCTGCTGCGAGCCCCACATGATGAACGACATTCTGCTCGTCGAAGCCGACCCCGCGACGCTCACACTGCGCGCCGACGAGCTGCTCGCCGACGGACACGAGGTCAACACAGCCAACAGCGCCGCCGCCGCGCGCGTGAAGCTGCCGGCGGCGAGCGGCCTGATCCTCGGTCATCTCGACAACGCGCCCGAAACGCTTACGCTGCTGCGCGAGCTGCGCAACGGACAGATCCCGCATGCTGATCCCGCGATCCCGGTCATCACGATCGGCGCTGACCACGACCACGAGCTGATCCGCCACTACCAGGCAGGCGCCGACATCTCCCTGCCCACGACAGCGTCACCAACGCTGATCAACGCCACCGTTCATGCGCTCAGTGCTCGCGCTGTCCGCCAAGTCGCTGCAGCGCCCGCGCTGCAGGTCGGCGACCTGCGGATCGATCGAAACGCTCGCACGGCAACTGTCGCAGGCGAGCTGGTGCAGTTCACCAATCGCGAGTTCGAGCTGCTGAGCACACTCGCCGAGCGACCCAACCAAGCCGTCCCATTCAGGGAGCTGCACGACCGACCGAGTCTGGGGGTTTGCCGACATGCGCGGCAGGACCAGCGACTCGCACCTCGCGCGGATCCGCGAGAAGTTGCGCGGCGTGGGATCCACAGTCGAGATTCAGGGCGTTCGCGGCTTCGGGCCTCGGCTCTCGCCGGGCCAGCCGCCGTCAGCCGACCAACCCCGCGCGGCGCCGCGAGCGCCGAACCCCTCGCCGGGCCGACGGCGCGGACGATGAACCGCGCACCTGTGACGACGCGTTGCACAACCGTGACAAATCAGCAGCGATGATCGCGGCGATGACGAACGTTCTGCCGATTACCCACAACGGCCAACTGGTCGCCACGGTGCTCCGCGACCGGGCGATCATCGCCACCGACCTCGCCGCCTCAGACCGCTCAACTGTCGAGGCGATGTGCGTCTATGCCAGCGAGATCCTCCAAGGCCGGATCACGAGGCCCTACAGCGAGGAGGATGCCCTCGCCTACGCTGAGGCGATCGCCGCCAAGCGACTCGCCAACAGCTAACCCACTCGCGCGGTAACAGCCACGTCACCGCCGGCCGCTTCGCGTCCGGCACGTCCCGTCGGCCGGGTAGGCCGAGCGCATTGCTGCGCTCGGCCCCCCTCAGAACCGTGCGAGCGGGTTTCCCCGCACACGGCTCAAGCAAGCCCTGAAGGATCGCTGGCGGGCAGAAGCTCCGGGCCGTTGCCGTCGCGGGCGCGATGTCCGTTGTGGCAGTGGGCGTGTATGAGACGGGGTTCAGCCGTGCCCGACTTGCCGTTCTCCCGCAGGGCGTCTTTGACGATCGTCTTGCGGGTGATCGCCAGCCACTGTTCCCACTCGCGTGGGGTTTGTGGCTGGTCGTCGGCGGGCAGGAGCGCGTCCCGGCAGATCGGGCAGCGACCGTGCTGGGCTTTGATGAGCCACTGGCTGGTCTTGTCGATCGGCAGGGGCGTCTTGCGTCGCCGTTCGGCCCAGTACTCGGTCAGGGCAGGGTCGTCAGGGGACGCCGTGCCTGTCACGATCTGGTGTCGGACGATCTTGGTCCAGCCGAACCTGAGCATGTAGGCGCCGCTGTCGCGGTCGCCGAACACCCATCGGTCCTGCCGGGTCTTGTGGAACTGGCCGAAGTACCGGTGAACGACCCAGGACGTCGGCTTGTTCGAGTGGCTGAAGGTCGCCCACTTGAAAGTGAGCTTCCACAGTAGGCCGTCCAGCGCATGGAACGTCTCGCTGGAGACCGCTGTCCGGTAGTAGGCGGCCCAGCCCCGAATGATCGGGTTGAGTCGTTTGATCACCGCCGGAGCGTTGGTCCCGCGCAGGGACCGCAGCTCATCGCGGAGCCGTTCCCGGATCCGTCTGGTAGCCGCCTTGCTCGGTTTGATCAGCAGCTTGCCGTGGTAGCGGCGGACGTTGAATCCCAGAAAGTCGAAGCCCTCATCGAGGGTGACGACGCGCGTCTTGTCCTCGTTGAACGCCAGTCCTCTGGGCGCCAGCCATGCGGCGAGCCTCGCCTTGACCTGCTCGGCCTCATGCCTGGAGTGGCAGAGGACGATGAGATCGTCGGCATAGCGGATCACGACCGGGGAGCCGCGCTCGGTCCAGGCGGCATCGCTGCCGACCTTCTCGTAGCGAACTCCGGCGGCGTCCTCCATCCCGTGTAGCGCGATGTTCAACAGCCCTGGGCTGACGACACCGCCTTGGGGGGTTCCCTCCTCGGTGCGCGACAGCCGCCCGTTCTCGACCACACCCGCCTTCAGCCACTGCTCGACCATCCCCCGGGCGGGGAACGTGCCGATCATGGCCAGGATGTGATCGTGGGCGATCAGGTCGAACGCCGACGCTAGGTCGGCGTCCAGAATCCACCGCCGCTTCGTGCGTTTGCCGTAAGCGGTCAGGTAGATCGCCTCGATCGCGTCATGGCAGCCGCGGCCGGGCCGAAATCCGTAGGACCTCGGCTCGAACCGCGCCTCCCACTCGGGCTCTAACGCGTTAACGACCCGTGCCTGATGGCAGCGGTCGAGAATCACGGGAATTCCGAGTGGACGGCGCTTGGTGCTGCTGCCCTTCTTCGGGATGTACACGCGTCTGACCGGCAGGGCCTTGAACGGCTCGGATGGGTGCTGGATCCGGTCGGCCAGCTTCAGCTTGGCCTCGGGGGAGAGCACGACCTCGCCATCCACGCCCGCCGTCAGACGACCGGCGTTGCGCTCCGTCACCCGCCGCACGCTGGAAAGCGTGTTCGCGCGCGAGCGGAGCATCAACTTCTGCAGACTGCGGACCCGTTTGAGGTCCCCGGCCTGCGACGCCGTGAAGATCCGCTGCCGCAACCGCCGTACGTCCGCCTCAACGTGACGCCAGTCGATCTGGCGCCAAGCAAGGGTCGCGTCCTCTGGTCCGTTCACCACGACGTTCGTCGTGGTGTCCAACTTGTCCTCGGGTTCCGGGGCTTCGGTCATCTTCTTCCTCACAGGCTCACCTGACCGCGTCAGCGCCCTTTCGGGCCGGACCACCAGGGGTCCGTATCCGGCCGGTTATCCGAGACGGTCGGCTGGAAGGGCCGACCACCACGTCCCGGTTTCCCGCTGCCTTTCGGCTGCCGGCATTTCGCTTCTCGGTCATCCGATTCCCGCCCGGGGGATTGGGCCTTCCTCACGGTCGGCTTACCGAACCTGAGTCCGGACCCCGACGGGGTTACCGCGTTCCGCACGCACGAGCTACGACCGGGGTGGGTGCCCCCTCGACCCCGAGGACGGCGGTGCTCCTCCCGGCCAAGGCGACTGCTCAACCGGCGCCCGCCGCTTCTCAGCGACCAGTCCTTGCACCCAGCTACTGCATCCCATCGGCTGGGCTCTGCTTTACGAGGCATCAACGGGGGTTCACGCAATTCACCCGTCCGGTCAATTCCCCTCGCCTGTGGCCGCCCGGATGGAACGGGCCGCCCTTGGGCTTTCCCCCGAGCTTCGAACCCCGCCCGGCAGAACCGGACGACGCACGTCGGGGCGGGGACAGGCCGTCGAGCACGGACCTGACACATCGCCTACGGCATCAGCCGAACCTCCAATCTCGCGTGAGCACTCATAGCGTGCGACCTCGCGTCGCAAGTCGTTGAACAGACCTTCGGAGTTTGGCTCGGCTCGTCCGCTGTCAAGCAGAAAACAGCCCCGCCGGCGCTGACCGGCACCGCCGCCCGCACGAGGCAGGGCAGACACGAGCGCACACGCGCCGGCGGTACGGCGAGAGTCCAGTTTTTCTGCTGGACAGCGTCCTTCGCCTTCGCCGCCTCCCCGGCCATGTTCAACGCCCGAAGGAGGTTTTCAATGGGGGAAACGGCACAACAGCTGGCGCGGGTCGCAACCCGTGAAGCGCTCCCGGGCGTCACGAGCCTGGTCACGAGCGACGAGCGGATCGACGCGGTGTGGGCGATGAGCCCCGAGCAGCGCATCGCGGCAGCCAACCGCGGCGAGCTCACGCTCGGCGAGATGCTCGAATGGGCCGCCCGTCGCCCGCACGAGGTCCCGATCGTCGACGACGAGTTCTTCTTCATCACGGCGCTCAGCGCCGACGCGGAGGAGGAGGACGCCCCGGCGGACGCGATCACCGGCGAGCAGTTCTGGGGCGGTGCAATGCATCCGCTGCCAGCGACTGCGACACCCAGCGGGAGGCAGTCATGACGCTTCGTGCGACCCGGACGATCGGTACCGGCGAAGGCTGGGATCTCACCGGCAGCGGCATCTACGTCCCCGACTGGGCCGGACTGGACGACGTGCGACCGGGGTCGATCATCGAGAACCCTCAGCACCGGCCGATCGGGATCGACCTGTTCGCGGGTGCCGGCGGCTTCTCCTGCGGCTTCAAGCAGGCGGGCTGCCACGTGGTCGCCGCCAACGAGTGCGACGTCGAGGCCGCGCACACGTATCTCTGCAACCTCGGCTCACCGCAGACGCGGATCGCTTTTTGCACGGCGGAGGACGAGCGGCGATGGACCCGCACGCGGACGCGGCTTGAGCGCTACCACTCCCAGCCCGGACGGGCGTCGCTTGAGCCCGGCTCGGGCTGGATCGCCACTCAGACCGAAGTCCAGCCCTGCGAGGTCTTCTTCTTCGGGGACGTCCGCTCATTGACCGGCGAGCGGATCCTCGACGAGCTCGACCTGACCGGCGATCAGGTCGGCTGCGTGTTCGGCGGCCCGCCATGCCAGGGGTTCTCGCGTGCCGGCAAGCGCGAGCAGGACGATCCTCGCAATGAGCTGGTGTTCGAGTTCATGCGGATCGTCTGCGAGATCCACCCCCGCAGCTTCTGCATGGAGAACGTGCCGGGGATGCTCGACATGGTCACCCGCGAGGGCGTCCCGGTGATCGATGCGCTCGCGCTGATGGCCCAGGAGGGCGGCATCGGCACCTTCCAGGCGATCCGCCGCTCCCTCGCGGAGACCGCGGGCGCGGGAGCCGCGCTGAGAACAATGGCCGCGACAGCGTCACGACGCCAGCCGCAGCCCGGCGTGTCCGGCAACGGCCACGTTGACGTCGAGGACGACCAGCTGCTGCTGTTCGGCGAGGCGAGCCGATGACAACCGCCATCCAGCAGCGCCAGATCGCGCACCAGCGACACGAAGACATGGTGCTCGCCATTGCCGCCGACATGCTCGCGGCCTGGTTCACCTAGGAGCCCCGACCACGAGCTCCTGGACTCGCTGCACCGGCTCTATGAGGCCAACCCAGCCTGCCAGGTCACCGTCCGGTTCAACGGCGACGCCCTGCACGACATGCTCGCCGCGCGCCCCGGCGAGCACCTGGGCGCAGCGTTCGAGAACGAGCGCCAGCAAGCGTGGGAGCGGACCGCTCCGACCTGGACATGCGACCGCGGCTCCACGTTCAAGGTACTCCCGGGCGGGCTCCCCGGCTGCCCCGACGATCACTTCTACCGAAGCCTCGACGACGGTGGGCTGCTCGGCCAGCTCGTCGGAACGAGCCGCGGGACCGCAATCAGCCGCACCAAGGCGTGCCCGGACTGCGGCCGCGAGTTCGCCCCCACCGTCAAGCTGACCGCCGAACCGCAGCTGCGGCTGTTCGTGGATGCGTGATGCGACGGATCGAGAACATCGTCAGCGAGCCTCACCTCGACGCGCTGAAACGCCGAGGCTGGATCGAGCGCTCACGCGAACCGCGGCCCTCGGAGGGCCGGATCCTCGCCACCCTCTGGCACCCGCGTCAGACACTCGGCGAAGGCTCAGACCGCCACCACACAGCAGTAGAGACCTTCCGCAGCCTCCCGCTGCAGACCCCGGACCCTCGCAACCGACCCTGTTCGCGGAGCTCTCCTGATGCTGCTGCTCGCCACCCAGGCAGAGCCGCAGATGGCAGAGCACCGCCACCCAAACCTCGGACGGCTGCTGCAACCCCGCCACTACCCACGCGCGCGTGCAACCGCCGTCTCCGGCGTGCCGTGGGCCGCTGACAACGACGCATTCAACGGGTGGGATGCCGATTCCGAGCGCCGCTTCCTGCGCATGGTCGACACGCTCAGCGGGCTGCCCGGGTGCCTGTTCGTCGTCTGCCCCGACGTCGTCGGCGAGGCCGGACTGACATCGCTGCTGTTCGAGGAATACGCGCCAGTTTTCTGGCGCCACGATCTCCCTCCCGCCTACGTGCTCCCAGAGCCCGGTGTCGAGTACGAACGCTCGTGGATCCCCTGGGGGTCGATCGGTGCTCTCTTCATCGGCTGCGCCAGCAACCAGTTCAAGCTCGGCCCCGAGGTCGAGGCGATCGTCGCCGAGGCCAGCCAGCGGAAGATCTGGACACACATGGGCCGGGTCAACAGCCTCCGCCGACTCGCCTACGCCGCATCGATCGGCTGTGACTCGATCGACGGCACCACGTGGGTCCGCTACCGCGGCACCTACCTCGCCGCCCGGCACCGCTACGGGCGAGTGGGTCGCATCGCTCGCCGCCCAGCGCTCGTGCTCGGCAACGTCTCGCGTGCCCCGACCCGCTCCGCGGCGAGCGATCAAGAGCGGAAGCGAAGCGGTCTCAGCGCGCGACGCACAGCTGCGCGCATCCGACCCGCCGCCCTTCATCGCAAGCCGTTGGCGTGCCCGTCGACTCGGCGTTCCGGGGTTACTTCTTCTGGGGTGAAATGCCCACTGAGGTTCAGGAGCTGTTGGCCCCGAATTTGGGTGTGCGAAAGCGTCTCGGCGCGCGGCCGTGGGTTGCCCGGTGGTAACGAGGGTCTACACCTTGGGGGTCTGGCCGGAGCGGCCCGCTGCTGGCACGATCCGCCGTGTCGTCATCACGAAACACAAGAATCAGCCAGGACCGATGAGTTGGACCATCGCCTGACATACCGAGCTTGACGGGCCCAAAGGCTCCGCAGATCTCAAAACTACCAGGAGACTCACCATGCAGAATGCACATCTGATCCAGGCCCTCGCCAACGAGCGGATCGCGGAAATCCACAAGTCCGCCGCCGGCGGACGTCTTGCGCGTAACGCAGCTCAGAGCACGGCGAATCGTCGGTCCGCCGCCCGCCGGGCAGGACGCCGGCGGCTCCGAGCCGGTGTGCTCGCGATCGTCGCAACAGGAGCGCTCACGTTCGGTGCAACGGCGTTGGCGACGGTGCGGACGGACGGCCTGCACAGGCATACGAGCATCGGCGGCCTGCACAGGCAGGTACGCCTTGACGGCCTGCGCAGGCACGTACGCGTCGACGGCCTGCGCAGGCACGTACGCGTTGACGGGTTGCGTCGTATGCGCCGCCAGGCCTCTGGCGTCACGCTGCGGCGCGGCAGCCATGTCCGGCTCCGTCGCTCGTTCCACCGCTAGTCAGCCGACGGAATAGCGCGCGCGAATCACGACCTGACTCGCGCGCGCTCGCGGTGCCACACCGCGAGCACCCGCTGCGGTCCGGCAGGACTTGCATCTGCCATGCGCGGTCACGCTCACAATCGGACTAAGCGCCCGACTGAACAAGGAACCGGAACCCGCATGAACACCCGAGCATTCGCCCCGCACACACCGCCCATCCGCCACTCGCGCGACTGGCACGCAAGGCACCGTCTGTTGGCTGTACCTTTCGCTCCTTCTACCGAAACGACCCGTGGCGCTGGCACTCACGGCTCCAGGCGCGCAGGCGACTGGCGGCGGCAGGATCAATCAAGCGTTTATGGCCCGAGCAAAGGGAAACGCGCAGGGAGCGGACAGATGCGGGTGAGCGAGCGACACGGGAAGGAGAGCGCCAGCGAGGCGTGGCCGCCCCGCGCAGCGCTGCGGACCCTCGCCCTGTTCCGCTTCTCCTCAGCATCACCCTCGCTGTAGCGCCGAGCGCCGACGCCTCCGCCGGCGCGTTCATCAAGGCCTACGGCTGGGGCGTTGAGCGACGGTCAAGCCCGGTTTGAGACCTGCACCAGCACCTGCCAGGGCGGGATCGCCGGCGGCGGCGCCGGGCAGCTCACAGAGCCGACACAGCGTCGCCACCGACAGCTCGGGCGACGTCTACGTCGCCGACGATTACGGCGAAGCGCGGATCGATGAGTTCTCCGCCGCCGGCGCGTTCATCAAGGCCTACGGCTGGGGCGTAAGCGACGGCGGCAGCCAGTTTGAGACCTGCACCAGCACCTGCCAGCGCGGGATGCTTCGGCGTCGGCGCCGGGCAGCTCGTCGGCCCCGACAGGCGTCGCCACCGATAGCTCGGGCGACGTCTACGTCGCCGATTACGATGCCGGCAGCCAGCCGGATCGATGAGTTCTCCGCCGCCGGCGCGTTCATCAAGGCCTACGGCTGGGGCGTGAGCGACGGCGCCAGCCAGTTTGAGACCTGCACCAGCACCTGCCAGTCCGGGATCGCTGGCAGCGGCGCCGGGCAGTTCGGTAACCCCAAGGGCGTCGCCACCGATCCCTCGGGCGACGTCTACGTCGCCGACGAGGGCAACCAGCGGATCGATGAGTTCTCCGCCGCCGGCGCGTTCATCAAGGCCTACGGCTGGGGCGTGAGCGACGGCGCCAGCCAGTTTGAGACCTGCACCAGCACCTGCCAGTCCGGGATCGGCGGCAGCGGCGCCGGGCAGCTCGACGAACCCGAAGGCGTCGCCACCGATCCCTCGGGCGACGTCTACGTCGCCGATGACGACAACAACCGGATCGATGAGTTCTCCGCCGCTGGCGCGTTCATCAAGGCCTACGGCTGGGGCGTTGCCGACGGGATCAGCCAGTTTGAGACCTGCACCAGCACCTGCCAGCCCGGGATCGAGGGCGGCGGCGCCGGGCAGCTCTTCATCCCCTGGGGCGTCGCCACCGATAGCTCGGGCGACGTCTACGTCGCCGATTTGGGGAACGAGCGGATCGACGAGTTCTCCGCCGCCGGCGCGTTCATCGAGGCCTACGGCTGGGGCGTGAGCGACGGCGCCAGCCGGTTTGAGACCTGCACCACCACCTGCCAGGCCAGCGCTGGCGGCGACGGCGCCGGGGCGCTCAACAACCCCGACGGTATCGCCACCGATCCTTCGGGCAACGTCTACGTCGCCGAATTCGACAACCGGATCGATGAGTTCGCCGCCGCCGCGCGCGCTTAGCCCGCCGCCTCCGGTGAGCCCGCCGCCTCCGGTGAACCCGGCGCCTCCGGTGAACACGACCCGACCGAAGGTGACCGGCAGCGCGAAGGCGGGCGGAACGCTGAGCTGCTCACGGGGCAGCTGGAACAACAATCCGACGACATTCGCCTATCAGTGGTACCGCAACGGAACGTCGCTGGCCGGGTTCACAGGCTCGACGTACCGGCTCGGGACCCTCGATGAGGGCACGACCCTGACGTGCGTGGTCACCGCGAGCAACGCCGCCGGGCACGCATCGGCGCAAAGCAACGCTGTGAAAATCCCGATTCCGAAAGTGCCGCATGTGCCCGGGCGCGACCGGCTCGATGACCGGCACCACGATCGGGCAGATCACGCTGGGGATGACCCGACTCGCGGGCGCGCTACCTGTACCGCCAGCACTCCAATCGCGGCAAGCAGTACCAGGACTTCTTCTGCCTGACCCCGATCGGCGTTCGCGTCGGCTACGCATCACCGATACTGCTCGACGGTCTGCCCAAACACGAGCGGGCCAAGGATCAAGGCAGGGTCGTGTGGGCGTCGACATCGAACCCGTACTACTCCCTCGACGGGATCCGGGCGGGCGAGTCGATCGCGACCGCGTCGCGGGTGCTGGGCACCGAGCCGCCGTTCCACATTGGCCTGAACTACTGGTATCTGGCGCGCAAGGCGACCTACACGGCGGTGCTGAAGGTCCGCGGCGGGGTGGTCGAGGAGCTCGGGATCGCCGACAACGCGCTGACCACCAGCCGCAGCCTGCAGAGCACGCTGATGCACTCGTTCTACTGAGCGGTAGCGGCGCGTCCACAAACGACAAGCCAGGCTTACTTGGTAAGCGAGCACACCTCCGTAGTCGCCGGTCGATGCCCAGCCGGCCGCCGCAATCCGCGCTCAGCGGCGGGATCCCGCCCGCAGGTCGACAGGCAGGCTCCGGCTTGGCGTACGTTCCTGTTCCATTACTACCGGAAGGCCGGATATCAGTCGCTCGCTGATGAATGCGGAGCGTGTCATCGGCCGGTTTGTTGGCGCTTGTGTCAGTCGCGGTCCCCCACTGGGTATGCTGCGGCGCGGAAGTGGGTCAGAGGAGGCCGGTTGCGCGCTGCGCCTGGGGCGCCCGGCGCTGGGGTGGGCCGATCGTGTTGACAGCCGCGCGGATACCTGCTGAGGTGGGGGTAGCTATGGCGGGTGCGTCATTGACGTTTGCGGATGCGATCGCCGTCGAGGCTCGGGGGCGTGAGGGCGTGGGCTCTCGGCGGCCGGGGCGAGGTCGTGTTGGGGTGCTGGTCGCTGCGGCGTTGTTGGCCGGGGTGGCGGTGGTCGCGGCGGCGGCGCTTGTCGGTGTTCGGGGGGGCGTTTCGAGCGCGCGCTCGTCGGCGCGGGCGTCGGCGGCGGGCGGGTTGGCGCGTTTGCCGGTCCCGTTGCGCGGTCTGGCGTCGGGCACGCTCGGTCGCAGCGAGCACGCGTTCTGGGTTAGGCGCGCGGCTGCCGGGTTTGCGTTGGTGAACGGCGCGCAGGGTTTCTCGGCCGACTTTTTGGATTCGGGTGTGCGTGTTTCCGCGCGTGGCGGGCGCCTCGCGCTGAGCCTGGCCGGGGTTGGCTACGGCTCGTCGTTGAGGGCGCTTCGGTCTCGGGCGCCGAGCGCGGATGGGAACCGTGTCTCGTACGCCGACGGGACGCTTACGCAGTGGTTTGAGAACGGCCCGTTGGGGCTCGAGCAGGGCTTTACCTTGCGTGCGCCGCCGGCGGGCGCGGCGCGCGGCCCGGTGACGATCGCGCTGCGTGTCGGGGGGACGCTGACGGCGCGTCTGGTTGGTGGCGGCGAGGCGGTCGATTTCATCGCCCCAGGCGGGGGGGTCGTGCTTCGCTATGTGGGTCTGCGGGCCGTCGACGCGCGCGGGCGTGTGCTGCACGCGTGGCTGTCCGTGACCGGCGGCAGGCTGCTGGTTCGTGTTGCCGCGCGTGGCGCGCGCTATCCGCTGGAGATCGACCCGTTCGTGCAGCAGGGCGCAAAGCTCGTCGGCACCGGCACGGCCGGCGACCACAACCAGGGCGGCAGCGTGGCGCTGTCGGCCGACGGGAACACCGCGCTCGTCGGCCTCGGCGTCGACAACAACGGGGCCGGGGCGGTGTGGGTGTTCACGCGCTCGCGGACGACCTGGACCCAGCAGGGCCCGAAGCTCGTCGGCACCGGCGCCGTCGGCGTCGCCCACCAGGGCACGAGCGTGGCGCTGTCCGCCGACGGGAATACCGCGATCGAGGGCGGCAGCGCCGGCTACAACGTCACGGCGGGGGTGTGGGTGTTCACGCGCTCGGGAACGACCTGGACCCAGCAGGGCCCGAAGCTCGTCGGCACCGGCGCCGCCGGCGGCGTCTTCGAGGCCGGCACCGTGGCGCTGTCGGCCGACGGGAACACCGCCCTCGTCAGCGACCCCGAGGACAACATCGAGGGCGCGGTGTGGGTGTTCACGCGCTCGGGGACGACCTGGACCCAGCAGGGCCCGAAGCTCGTCGGCACCGGCGCCGTCGGCGACGCCGTGCAGGGCGACAGCCTGGCGCTGTCCGGCGACGGGAACACCGCGCTCGTCGGCGGCTGGGGCGACGACCACGAGATGGGGGCGGCGTGGGTGTTCACGCGCTCGGGGACGAGATGGTCCCAGCAGGGCCCGAAGCTCGTCGGCACCGGCGCCGTCGGCCACGCCGCCAAGGGCATCAGCGTGGCACTGTCGTCCGACGGGAACACCGCGCTCGAGGGCGGCTACGACGACAACCGCGGTGTGGGGGCGGTGTGGGTGTTCACGCGCTCGGGGACGAGATGGTCCCAGCAGGGCCCGAAGCTCGTCGGCACCGGCGCGGCTCGCAAGGACAACCAGGGCGGCAGCGTGGCGCTGTCGGGCGACGGGAACACCGCGCTCGTCGGCGGCACCACCGGCGTGGGGGCGGCGTGGGTGTTCACGCGCTCCGGGAGGACCTGGACCCAGCAGGGCCCGAAGTTGGTCGGCACCGGCGCCGTCGGCCGCGCATCCCAGGGCACCAGCGTGGCGCTGTCGGGCGACGGTGACACGGCGCTCATCGGCGGCCCCGGCGACGACCGCTCCATGGGGGCAGTGTGGGCGTTCGTCGAGAAACCGAAGAAGCACCACAAGAAGCCCTAGCCGACATCCAAAGCGTGCAGGTCGCCCGGAGACCTACACGCAGCTGAAGTCCGGCAAGTGCACGTTCGAAGTGCGCGCGTTCAACGCCGCCGGCGCTGACCCCGGCTAGCGCCATCATCCGCGCAAAATCCAACGCTTAGTGTTTGTCGCCACTCACGCCGAGCGGCGGGGTTGGGGCAGCTCGGTCGTCGCTGTTCTCCTGGCGGAGGGGTCGGAGTTGCCCTGATGGCGGTGGCTGGCGGTTGAGGTCGTAGCGGCCGAGCGAGTTGACGTGCGCGCGCGTCACCGGGGCGACGCGGCTGAGCGCCTCGTCGTCGGCGATGACGTCGGGCTTGGCGGCATGGAGGTGGTCAATCGAGGCGGTCATGTACCGGGCGTTCGAGACCTGGACGGCGTTGACGAGGATCTGGAGGCACAGCGCGTGCTGGCGGTGGTGGTCGTCTTCGTCGGCGGGGATCTGCGCGCGGGAGCCGATCACGAGGTGACGGCGCAACGCATGGAGCGTCTCGCCCTTGTTGAGCTGCCCGTGGATCCGTGCACGGAGCATGGGTCGGCGCAGTAGCGCAGCAGGAAGTTGGTGCGGACGATCCGGCCGTACTCGCCGAGCGCGACAGCGAGCGGGGTCTGCGGCGTGGCGTTCTTCAGGCGGGTGATCAGCAGGCTGGCCGGGACCCAGCCTCGCTTGAGCGACGCGGCCGTTCGCAGCAGGTCGTCGTACTGCCCAACGATCCGTTGCGGCCGGGCGCGGGATCGCAGCACGACGTCCACGGGTAGGCCGGCGGGTTCGCCGAGGAGGTAGAGACGGAGATCGCCGGCGTCTCGGAGGCGGGGAATGAAGCTGAGTCCGAGGAGATCGAACAGCGCGAATACGAGCTCGGTCGCGCCATGCGTGTGGGTGGTGTGCTCGGCGATCGGCAACGGGGTGTGGAGGATCGCTTCGAGGGTGTGGATCGCTTCGCGTTCGGCGACGGACACGACCTTGGTGCCGTATTGGCTGTACTGGTCGCTAACCCAGTTGACGAGGTTCAGCGCGCCGCGGCGGAACCCGAACTCCCGGGCCATCGCATCGGCGGCTGCCGCGCGGCCGCGGGCGCCGGAGCGTTGCCCGTCGGAGCTTGAGAACTCGTCGCCGCCCCTTACTCGGCTGGTTTATACACGGTGACTGCAACACAACCACTCCGGGTCCCGGAGGTTCCTGTTATCTCCCGCCGGGCACCGTTATTGCCACATTCTCCGGATCAGGAAGCAGTTATTCCGGACAGCACGGTCGTGAGGTCTTACCTGCAGGCCGCTGCGCGGCCGCCCGCCGCCGTCTGAGTTCAGCTTAGCGCCCGCGACCCAGGCCCGCCCGGCACCGCTACGCGCGAATGGGTCGCATCGCTTGCCGCCCACCACTCGTGCTCGGCAACGTCTCGCGTGCCCCGACCCGCTCCGTGGCGAGCGATCGACAAGGGAGAAGCGGTCTCAACGCGCGACGCACAGCTGCGCGCATCCGACCCGCCGCCCTTCATCGCAAGCCGTTTGCGTGCCGGTCCACGCGCCGCTCCGGGGTTACTTCTTCTTTCGCGCCCCGATGCCGACGATGAGCGACATCGGCCTGCCGGATTGAGCTGCGTTCAACAGCCCGCGGCTGTGGGTTGGCCGGTGGTAACGAGGGCCTACACCTTGGGGGTCTGTCCGGCGCGGGCCGCCGCTGGGACGATCCGCCGTGTCGCCATCACGAAACACCAAGAAGGAGCCGGACAGATGAGCTGGAGCATCGCCTGAGATACCGACCTTCACGGGCCCAGAGGCCCCGCAGATTCCAAACCAACCAGGAGACTCACCATGCAGAATCCACATCTCATCCAGGCCCTCGTCAACGATCGGATCACGGAAATCCACGAGTCCGCCGACGGAGGGCGTCTTTCGCGTCACGCAGCTCACACCGCGACACATCATCGGTCCGTCGTCCGCCGCGCAGGACGCCGGCGGCTCCAAGCTATTGTGCTCGCGCTCGCCGCAACAGGAGCGCTGACGTTCGGTACGACGGCGTCGGCGATGGTGCGGACGGACGGCCTGCACAGGCATGGGAGCATCGCTGCCATGCGCAGGCATGTACGCGTTGACGGCCTGCGCAGGCATGTACGCGTTGACGGCCTGCGTCGTATCCGCCGCCAGGGCTCCGCCGTCACGCTGCGGCGCGGAAGCCGGCTCCGGCGCGATGTCCGGCTCCGTCGCGCGCTCCGCCGCTAGTCACCCGACGGAATAACGCGCGCGAGTCGCGACCTGACTCGCGCGCTCGCGGTGCGACCCTAGCAAGCACCCGCTGTCCCCAGCCGGGCCTGACCCTTCGCGCTGATGAGCAGGCGGGCTCTTCGCTGTGAAGGGCGCGCCGGATCATCTCGGCGAGCACGTCGGCCACCTGGTCGCGACGACCCGGCTCCGCGCATCCGCTCGACGTACTCGCCGAACCGGCCGACGCTCAGGGACGAGGAAGCGGGTCAGCTCCCATGCGCGACATCCGCCCGGATCTGCCCGGGGGACCGTCGACCAGCTCGTCGATCTTCGAGGCAAACACAGCCTCCATCGCTGGCCGCGCTCGCTCCACCGCCGGCATCCCGCCAGCCTCGTCGCACTCGTTACGCGATCGTCCTGTGATCACACCCGACCAAGCCCCCCGCCGCACGGAACGAGCCGTCAAGTCATACGCCTCCAAAATCTCCATCACGTCCTCCGGTTTCTTCATGTGCCCGCCTCCTGCGCGTCTCGATGATCAAGACGCGCGGGACTACCGGGCCCTCAGAACAGAGCCGGTGGGGAGATTCGTGGCCGCCCGCGGGGAGAATGAGCGGCCGCCCGCGGGGAATTCCGGCGGCCGCCTACGGGGAGAATCACATGGCCATGCACACGCTCGTCATTGCGCTTGCGAGCGGGTGGAGTGGTAAGTCCCTCGCCAGCTCGGCTGGACGGGCCGGGGTCGATGATCTACGGTTGCGTCGTATGGTCGGAGGTACGGGGCTCCCGCGGCGTGCCATGCAGGCCGATCCGCTCGCGCGTCACACGTTGTCACCGAGTGAGCTGGCGCTGCTGCTGAATGCCGAGCGAGCCGGGGGCTCGCACCTTGTTCTCAGAGATGGTGAGGACGCGCTGGTGATCTTCCCGGCGGGAAGCGGCGCCAAGACGCTGAGGATCGGCCGTCGTACGGAGATGGACCTGGCGATCGCTTGGGATGTCGAGGTCTCGGGTCTTCACGCCGAGCTTCACGGGTTCGGCGGCGAGTGGACGATCGTCGATGACGGGCTGTCGCGAAACGGCACCTACGTCAATGGCCGGCGGGTCAACGGGCGGCTGCGATTGCAGGATGGCGACCGGGTGCGGGTGGGGCAGACGGTGATCGCGTTCAAGGCACTCGAATCGGCGGGGGTGCGGGAGACGGTCACCGCCAGCGAGGCGCAGATGCGCCAGACGCTGACCGACACCCAGCGGCGGGTTGTGGTTGCGCTGTGCCGCCCGCTCCGTGACGGGGAGGGCTTCTCGACACCGGCGACGAACCAGCAGATCGCGGACGAGCTGTGTCTCAGCGTGGACGCGGTGAAGATGCATCTGCGCACGCTGTTCATCAAGTTCGAGCTCGCGCAGCTTCCGCAGAATGAGAAGCGGACGAGGCTCGCCGAGACGGCTCTGCAGTTCGGGGTCGTCTCCCAGCAGGACCTTCGCTGAGTCCGGCTCGCCGACCGCTGGGCGTGAGCTACTCCGAGATGATCGTTGGAGCCGTCGCGGAGGGAGCAGCGCTAGTCGTCTCCTCGACCGTGACGCGGGCCGGGTCGGACATCGCCACGCCGAGCGCCTCAGCGCACGCGCGCGCGAGTAGGCCAGCCGTATCGAATCGCGCGTGCGGGTCCTTCGCCATTCCCCGGGCGATCACGTCGTCGATCGCGCCCGGCAGTCCGGGCACGAGCGCGCTTGGCGCCGGCGGCGCTGCATTCACGTGGGCCCACAGCCTGGAGACGTCGCTCTCCCGCGGGCTCGGGACTTGTCCGGTCAGGCAGTGATGCAGCAGGCCGGTAAGGGCGTAGATGTCGGCGCCGGCGCCGACCTCACCGCCGCTGATCTGTTCGGGCGCCAGGTAATCAAGGGTGCCGACGAGCTGACCCTAGACGGTCATCCCCGCCGGCGGTGCCGACGTACTTGGCCACACCGAAGTCGGTCAGATACACGTGCTCCGGCGCGTCGCTGGTCACGAGGAAATTCGCTGGCTTCACGTCCCGGTGTACGAAACCGCGGCCGTTCGCGGCATCGAGTGCGCCGGCGAGCTGCCAGCGCCAGCTGAGTGGCACGGTAGACGACGCCCATCCCGCCGCGCCCGACGACCGTCTCGAGCCGGTAGCCGGCGATGATCGCGGTCAGCTCCAGCGGCCGTGGTCGGTGGTGTCAAGGACACGCTCGACGAGCCCGCTCACGCCGGCTGCGTACTGCGTCAGCAGGCGGTTGCGCTCCTGACGGTTGCCAGCAGCAGCGAGGCGATCGGATCGGTGTAATCGAGCAGCGTTCCGGAGTCGAACGTCAACTGGGTGGCGATCGACCAGGCGACGAGCAGTCCGGCTCCGAGAACCGCGACCTCGATCGTCCCCAGTCGCACGCCGGCAAGGCAGACGATCAGCGCCAGCAGCGCGATCGTCGTCGGCGTCACCCACGAGCCGGCGTAACGCAGCCCAATGCCGCGTAGGACCGTCGCAGTCATGTTCGCAAGCAGTCGGGGCCGGACATCTCGGCGCTTGACATCGGCGTCGGGTGGACGTCCCCGAGGGTCGAGTCCGTGGCCTCGACGATCACGATCTTGCCGGCGAACTCCCCGCGCGGGAAGCGCCCGTCATAGACGCGTGCGAAAGAGATCGCCGCACCGTCCCCGACGGACCGGCATAGTCGATCGGAACGGGGTCTGAAGCGCCACCGAACCACGAGGCTCTGACAGTCCTGCCGGTCGCAGCCTCCGCCGCCACCACCCCGAATGTCCTCAGCCCGAGGATCGAGTACTGCGTGTCGCGGATGGTGCCGTCGGAATCCGGGTACAGGCTCGTCTCACCGGCAGACGCGCCGACGCCACGGAGCACCGCATCGCCTGCGAGGACATCGGTCGAGCCTCCGACACCGACCTGCGTCGTGCTCGACGCCAGATTGCCGGCGCGTTTGATCGCCTCAATCAGGGCATTGTCGTCGCTCGGATCGGTCGGCTCGGTGAGCTGCACGTCCACTCCGATCACCTTCGCACCCGCGCGCTGCAGTTGGTCGATCACGCGCGCCTCATACCGACGCGGCAACGGCCACTGGGAGTGCGTCCCCCTGCGCGCGAACTCCGCGATCGTCGCATCATCGACCCCGACGACCACCGGACCGCGGGTCAGCTGCGGTTCAGCTCCGCGGATCTGAAACCGCGTGTCGACCGAGGCCTGCTCCAAACGCTGCAGCAGATGCGCGCGGTTCGCGACCAGGGTAAGACCGGTTGACGCCAGCGCGACGACCAGCATCATGGCGACCCGCCGCGGCGATCGCAGAGCGCAGCGCACCGCCCATTAGCATTAGCCCTCCGCGGCCCGGGTGCGCCAGGAAGCTGCGGGGTGTCGCCAGCAGGAAGCTGCGGTGCTGCGGGAAGTCATCGACGCTGACGACCCCGCGGGTGACCCTTGATCAGCGTGCCGCTGCAGGTGTCCTCGGTCAGCCATTCGGTGCCTCGGACCGTGGCTGACGCGTTCGTGCCGATCGTGCGGCAGTTGCCGCGCGCGTCGCCCCATAGCCTCCGGGTCTTCGGTTGTGGCGGCGCTTTGGGTTTCGCTGTGCCGCGGGAGACGGTCGCGGCAGCGGCGCAGGCGGGCGGGGGCCGGCGAGGGTGAGGTCGGTCAGCTCGACGCGTTTGCCGTTCTGGATCGCTGAGGTGGCCTGTGTGCCTGGGCGACCTTGAACTCGCCACTGTAAACTGTCCTACCTACGTGTGACCGCGAGCGTCGGTCGCCGAAGTCAGCTTGATCTGCCGTGGGTGGTATCGACCGTCATCCCCAGAGGGATGCTCGCCGCAGAACTCAGCGACACGAACGTCTCGCTACCGGGCAACTCCACCATCACCGTCCCCGACACCGGTGCGACGTTCGCCGTGCGTCCCAGCACTGGCGGCGGGACAGGAGGCGTCGGGTTCAACGTCACCTCGTGGCCGAGGTAGCCGACGGCGGTGCACTAGCTCGTTGACGGACACGCAACGCCAGTCAGGCGGTCGTCGCCGACGCTGTTGATCGTCGTCTGGGTCGGGGTGCCCGGCGCCGCCGGGTTGAACGTCACGTCTCGGCCGTCGTAGTCGACCGCGGTGCACTGGCTCGCTGACGGACACCCCACGGCGTCCACGTTGTAGTCGCTGTCGATCGTCGTCGTCGCCGGGTCAGACGACGCCAGCGACTCTGCGCTGACAGGAGTCGACGAGCCAGCCACTACGGCCACGCCCACCACTGCGACTAGCAAACCAGACCGAGTACGGCCCATCGCCCACGCAGACCACCCGCGGACCGCCGAAGCTCGCCGTGCGAGCCCGTCGCGGCGCGCGCCCGCGCAGAACAGACCGCACCGCTGGCTCCGTGCCCCTACTGCACGCACGACCTTCGCGAACCCACTCGATGACCGAATCTCGGACATAACGCGGTCACGCTACGCGCATCCGACCGCGACCGTAACGCGACGCCGCGGCGCACCGCTCCCCCGACACGGACATGGCCTGCGATCGAGCGCGCCGAGCACGTGCGGTCGCTCGCTCCCGAGGTAATGGATGTCGACACCAGGGATGGGTAGTTCGAACCGCGCTTCCCGCGGACACTGGTGGCGGCAAATCGGCACCAGATGCCACGACACAGGAGGAAGTGATGCACCCCAGGCTCATTCCGCCCGGCTCGCACGCCCGGGTTGAAGATTTTGAGACGCTTGACCGTCGCGCGCCGGTCGTCGTAGGTTCGTCAAGCGAGCCAACGGGATCGAATTCGGCAATGCCCGTATGTCCGGAGTGCGGCGGTGCGGTTGCGAGGGCCGATGCGTTTTGCGCGCAGTGCGGCCGTCCGGTCATGCAGGCGAGGGCATCGGTGTCCGGGGCATCCGTTTCGGACCCGCCGGCCGGGGACCCTGCCGGCTCGCCAGGATCCGGTCCGTCGGCGAGCCCGTCGATCACGGTGGCAATGCCGCCGTGGGGGCCGGTGACCCGGAAGGGCTGGTGGCTGCTAGGGGGTGTGCTGTTGGTGTTCATCGGTTCGCTGCTGCCGTGGGACCAGGAGAGCGTAGGCGGGTACAGCGGAATTTCAGCCCATCCGGGTGGCGGCGGTGTCGTCGTTTTCCTATTGCTGGCGATCTGTACCGTCGCGGTCGCGCGGCCGCTTCTCACGGGAGCGCTGTCCAAGCGGCGACTGGTCCCCACGACGGTGGTCGTCGCGATTCTGACGCTCCTCGCGATGACGAACTGGTCGGATCTGCATAACGTCGAGCAGCAGGCCGACGGTGGATACGTGACCGTCAGCGCCGGCTCCGGGCTTGTGCTTTACACCGTCGGTGTCGTGGTGCTGTGCACTTTGGTCGTTCGACTCTGGCTTTCCCGCCGCTCAGCGGCTGCCGCTACGCTTTAATTAATGGCGGTGGCCACTCTCGGGGTTAGTGGCCGCGGGTCCTGTGGGCCGCGTTCATGATCAGAACCGGGATGGTGTGAGATGCGTCATTTGTCGCTGGCTAGCGCGGCTTCTGTCGCGACTGGGGCCCATGGGGCGATGTGTCGCTCGGTGCCCTCAAGTTCGAGTGATCGAGCGCGTCGCACCGGTCGGGATTGGGAGCTGAGACACATGATCATGTTCGACCTCGGGCCAAAAGGCAACGCGCAGCGAGCGGACAGATGCGCCGCGCGAGATCTAAGGCGCCGGAGCGTTCGCTCATCCCACCCGCATGGCGCCCGACCTCTATGACCAGCTGCCGCCGGATCGTCGCCAGCGCACGCTCGCGATCGCCCCCGTCGACATCGGCGACGCCACCCGCAAGGCGGTCGGCGCCGGTCATGGCGACGCCGCCCGCGCGATGCTCGTCGCGGCCCGAGGCAAGCGGGCCGGCTCTTCGGTCGCCGGCCGGTGGCCGAGCGTGATCGACGATGCGCTCGCGGTGCTCTGACGGCGACCGCGACCTCACAGGTGGCCGCGTTAGCGTTCTTCGGGTTGGCGAGACGCTGCCACCCGTCGGGACGGCGGGGGGGACCCGGGTCCACGGGCGGCCAAGCGCCGGCCGGGGGCAGACGGCCTCCGTCCGGCGCTTGCTCGAGCGTGGACTACGGGGAGATCGTCCCCGGCGCGGTCACCGCGGGATCCCCCGCCGCGGTGAAACCGCCCAGTGACGTCCAGCCCCGCAGGCCGGGCTGGACGTACCAGACGGTGTTATTCGTCCCGCGGTCCGCGATCGTGATCTGACCGGTCGGACTGACGGCGACCGTCGGGTCGCTCGACCCGGTGAACACGCTGGCCGGCGCGGTCAACGTCCACGCCGGTGCGCCGATCGTCGTGTACCAGATCGAGCCGTCAGGAGCCCGGGCGGCGATCACGGTCCGCCCGTCACCGGACGCGAGCGCGATGTCGCGCACGGCGATGAAGCGGGCCGTCGAGGTCCACGACCGCAGGCCGGGTTGGACGTACCAGACGGTGTTATTGGTCCCGCGGTCCGCGATCGTGATCTGACCGGTCGGACTGACGGCGACCGTCGGGTCGCTCGACCCGGTGAACACGCTGGCCGGCGCGGTCAACGTCCACGCCGGTGCGCCGATCGTCGTGTACCAGATCGAGCCGTCAGGAGCCCGGGCGGCGATCACGGTCCGCCCGTCACCGGACGCGAGCGCGATGTCGCGCACGGCGGTGAAGCGGGCCGTCGAGGTCCACGACCGCAGGCCGGGTTGGACGTACCAGACGGTGTTATTGGTCCCGCGGTCCGCGATCGTGATCTGACCGGTCGGACTGACAGCGACCGTCGGGTCGCTTGACCCGGTGAACACCTTAGCTGGTGCGGTCGAGGTCCACCCCGGGAGCCCGGCGACCGTGTACCAGATCGAGCTGTCGCCCTGGCCGCGGGCCGCGATCACCGTCTTGCCGCCGCCCTCGGCCAGCGACGGGTTGCCTGTGGCGATGAACTGTCCGGTTGCCGTCCACGCCGGCGCGCCTCGCCGGACGTACCAGACCGATCCGTCACGCGCGCCGAGCGTGGTAAGCACGAAGCTGCTGGCCGACGCGGCCAAGGTGGCCTGCCGGGGTCGGTGCCTAGACCCGCCGCTCGCCAGGATCGCGGCCCCGGCGGCGATCGCGACGAGGACCAGGGCGCCCACGGTCAGCATCCCGGCCCGCCGCCGCGGGCCGTGCCCCGGTCGTGTCCGATCGGCCGACCTCGGCGGATCGAGGCGCAGGTCGAGCCGGGTCTCGGCCGACCCGTAGTCGAACGCCGTCGCCGCGGTTTCGGTGCGGCCGCGGCGATTGCCGTCAGCCGGGTCGGGACCTCGCAGGGTGGCGAGGTCCTGGGTGCTGATCCCCGATAGCGCCGCGCCGGTGGCGACCTCGCGCTCCTCGACGGCCGAGCCCTCGCCGGCGACGGCGCGGCCGAAGGCGCGGGCGAGGTCGCCGGCCGAGGCGTAGCGGAGCTCCGGCTGCTTGGCGGAGCCGCGCCTGAGAACCCGGTCGATCTCGCCGGCGTGGGGGTGGCCGGGGCCGATGCTCGGCATCGGCGTGAGCGCGTGGCCCTTCAGCTTGGCGGCCATCGTCCCCGGGTAGGGCGGCGCTCCGGTTAGCGCGTGGAACAGCAGGCAGGTCATCGAATAGATGTCGGTGCGGGCGCTGATGAGCTGGCCGTCGAGTTGCTCGGGGCTGATGTAGTCAGCGGTGCCCATCCACTGGCCGGTGTGGGTCAGACTGCGGTCGCTGACGGCCTCCCGGGCGAGACCGAAGTCGGTCAGATATGCGTGCTCGTCGATCCCCGGGCGGGTCAGCAGGACGTTGGCGGGCTTGACATCGCGGTGGACCAGACCGATCGCGTGCGCCGCGTCGAGTGCGGCTCCGAGCATCACCGCGAGCCGGGCCAGGCGGGATGCCTCGATCCGCGTCTGCTCGCGCAAGACGCGCCCGAGATCGGAGCCCTCGACGTAGCGCATCGCGATGAACATGTGCCCGGCCACGTCTCCGGTGTCGTAGACCGGGACGACGTTGGGATGCTCGAGCCGAACGGCGATGCGCATTTCGCGGGCGAACCGAGCCAGGAACTCCTCGCTCTCAGCGATCTGATCGCCGATCACCTTCAGCGCGACGAGGCGGCCGACCTGATCGTCGCGAGCCAGGTAGACGACGCCCATGCCGCCGCGGCCCAGCTCGGAGAGCAGGCAGTAGCGGCCGAACGGCTGCTCAGCGGCTGGCATCTCGCCGGCACGGCCCGGAGCCATTCGCCGCGCGGCAACGGCCCATCCCGCTGCCCAGCCCCAGCCGTCTCACGCCGTACGTCGCTCCTCCACTCTTCCGATCGCAGCACCCTAACAGGCAGTCGGGCCGGAGATAAACGTCATGACGCTGACGCCCCTCCCCTCATGGTGAGAAGTTGTTGGCGTGGCCGGGGCATCCCCAGGCCGACGTAGCGGACGGCGTGGCGCGAGGAGGAGAACCGGCGGCAGTCGCCGAGCTCGGCGAGGATCGCGACCGCGGTCAGCTCACCGATCCCGTAGTGGCCCATCAGCGCCTTGCAGCCGACCTGGCGACGCGCGTATGCTCGCAGCTGGCGATCGATGACGGGCAGCTGGCGGTCGAGCGCGTCGATCATCCGCAGGGCGACGGTCACCTGCTCGCGGGCGGTCTCGGGCAACGGTGCCTGCTCAAGCCAGGCGTGGCCCTCCGCTGTCAGCAGCACCAGCTCGCGTCGGTGGCGGATCCCGTGGTGGTAGAGCACCGCGCGGATCCGCTGCTGCCACTCGCCGCGATCATCGATCAGCGTGTGGCGTAACCGCACACGCGCACGCAGGTCCAGCACATGCTCCGGCGGGATCCAGCACTCCGGCAGCTTGCCGAGCATCAACAGCTCACGCAGATGCCTGGCGTCCGCCCGGTCGGTCTTCGGCCGCTTCTTGCTGCCTCGCAGCGCGCTGGTCTGCGCCGGCTCGGCGAGATGCACCCGAGCGCCCACCGCCCGCAGCTCCTGGACCACGAACCGCCACCCAGTCGTCGCCTCCAGCGCCACCTCGAGCTCCCGGCCACTGAACCGCGCCAGGAACCTACGGACGGGCTCCCGATGCGCGGGCGCTACCCGCGACCTAGAGATCTCGCCCGTCTCGGCATCGATCCACTCCGCAGTGATCTGCGCCCGATGCTGATCCAGTCCCATCACGATCGTCATCACCCTCTCCTCGCGTCGAATGAAACGCGCGGGCAGCGTTCAGCCCGACCCATCGCATAGCGTGAGTCAACGGTCGGCCCTTCGTGTTCGGATGACCGGCCGCGCGGCTGGTACCCGCGCGCGCCTTCAACGTATGTCGTTCGACGCGGAGGGCCGGCCACCTGCGCCGGCGGCGGCCACCCACGGCGGCCACCCACCGCTACTGCTCATGCCATCTTTGATCTCGCGCCGGCGCGGCACCGGACGATTGCAAGGGCGACATCTCGCTCGTCCGTGATCCAGACCTTGGCTTCGGAGCGCGCGATCGCCTTCGCCCACAGACGACGTCAGCGCGACAGCGGGCGCTGGCGCGACTCCTCGTTCGTTGAAGGAGTAGTCGCCGTGCGATGACTGCCTCAGGTGTGATGCACAAGCACGCGTGGTCGGCGTCGCCGGACTGTCGCCCGCCTACAGCACTTTCCCGACGTCGTTGAATGCGGGCGCGGCGCGGATGGGCCGCGCTGAAAACGTGCCGGTTGCGGTGGCGGGCGACGTTGGTGAGCGTGCGCTCCTTCACGCCGGCGGCTGCGGCAGTGTTCAACCGGCGCAGGTGGTCCAGTGTTCAGATGGCGACGACACGGCTGTCGCGGTGTCACGCTGCGGAGTTCGTTCCTCGGTAGCGCACTTGCTCGGTCGGAGCCTGTCGGCGCGGATCTCGCTTGCGTACGCGGGCGAGGTCGAGAGCGCTCGGCGTCGGCGACCTCCTCCAGGGCACCGTGGATGGTCGTTGTCCAGGCTGGCGATGGGTCGTCCGCCGCCCGGTTGGCTTGGAGCTGGCCAACAGCCGACAAAAAGCGTCAGGATGGCAATGGCGGATCCGTGCTTTGGCTCGTTGGTGGGGGCTGCTCGGGCTCGGGTGGCGCGGGTGTGGTCTCGCCGTTGGTGCGGGTGAGGATCGCGCGGATGGTGCCGTGCGCGACCTGCGCGGCGGTCGCGATATCGCGGTGGGCAAGTCCGAGCCGGGCGGCGCGGGCAATCGCCCGGTGAAGGTCGTGTTCTGCCTCGCGCCGGCGCCGGGCGGCGCGCTGGACCCGGGTGAGCAGCTCGCGTGAGAGCGCGGCGCGGGCACGATGCTGTCCGCGCTGTTCGGCGTCGGCCACGGCGGCGATCGGGTGGCCCAAGGCGATCGCGGCGGTGGCCGCGTCGGCGAGCGCCTGGCCGAGATGGTCTGCGTTCGTAGGTTCCTCGGTCGCCATCGTGCAGAGCTGCTGTTCGGCGGCCGTGGCGACGGCCTCGAGCTCGGGGGCGAGCGGCTGTTCGGCGGCGTCTGCGGACATCATCATGATCTCGGTCTCCTCCTGACGTATACAACGATAGTTCACGCTATCGATGATGGCATCGTTGTCGGCGCTCAGACGCGTTAATAGCAATCGTTGACGTTATCGGCGCGGAGCAAGCTATAGACTAAGGGGCACCTTTGGCGCCCCTTAGTCGAACCGCCAGCTGCGCTGCGGCCGTCGTTGATGTCCCGCCTTGGGGCGGGTCGCTGCGCTGGCTGGGGGGCTCGGCGCTGTTGAGCGCCGAGCCCACGACACGCCCGAATGGCCGTGTCAGACGCGCGCGGGAGCCTGTCGCGCGAGGCGTGATCCAGAAGGTCAAGCTGACCGCGGAGGAGCGCGATGAACTCCGCCTGCGGGCGGCGGAGCTGGGGGTGTCCGTGCCGCGGCTGATGGTCGAGTCCGCGCTATCCGGGGTGGAGACGCCGACCGACCGGCGGCGGCTCGTGGCGGAGTTGTTTGAGACCCGCCGGCTTTTGGCGACGGTCGCGAACAACGTGAACCAGCTCGCCCGCTCGGCGAACATCTCCGGGCAAGTTAGCCAGGGCCGTCGGCTGGAGCAGACGCTCGCCGATGTCGACGAGCTGGTCGCGGAGCTCCGCCAGCTGACGGGGGTGCGGCGGTGATCCCGAACGTCACCCGCGGCGGAAAGGCGCACGGCGTGCTGCTCTATCTGGTCGGGAAGGGCAAGCGCGAGGAGCACGAGAACCCGCACCTGGTCGCCGGCTCACCGGAGGCGGTGCGCATGGGGGAGAGGAAGCTGCTTGAGCGCAGCGACGCAGTCGCGCTGGCGCGGTTCCTGGATGAGCCGCGCGAACAGTTCGGCACCAAGGTGACGATCGCCGAACGCGACAAGGAGACCGGCCGGGTGATCGGGATGAGGGACGCGCACGTGTGGCACTGCTCTCTGTGCTGCGCGAGTACGAATTCGAGAAGGTGCTCGCCGCAATCGAACACGCGCGGAATCACGGTGAGGGCGATGCGCCCGTCGATCTGCGGCTCCCCGAATGGGAGATGCTGAGCCGGCCTGCGGACGCGCCGGAGACAGAAGACTTTCGGCTCCGGACCGTCCCTCCGCCGAAAGCGTTTGCCGACCAGCTCGCCGAGGTTGTTCTTGTGGAGCGCCTCCGTGAGGTCGTTGCGCTGACAGGTTTCATGTCAAGATCATGGGAATTCCTCAGATGCGATCACGGAAATTCCCCACCCTGGGAGCGGGTTGAGAGTGCCGGTCGGATGGCGTTGATGGCGTCGCGGTGGGCCCGCATTCGGTAGCTATCGCCGGTGATGGCGAGGACGCTGGCGTGGTGGAGGAGTCGGTCGAGGATCGCGGCGGCGACGGTGGTGTCTTCGAAGATGGAGCCCCAGTCGGCGATCCCTCGGTTGGTGGTCAGCACGATGCTTCCGTGTTCGTAGCGACGGCTGATGACCTGGAAGAGATGTGAGGCGGCTTCGCCGGGCATCGGTAGGTAACCGAGCTCGTCGATGATGAGCAGCTGCGGGCCGTTCCAGAACCGCATGGTGTTCGCCCAGCGGCCGTCGAGCGCGGCGCGTGATGTGCGGGCGACGAGGTCAGCGGCGGTTGTGTAGTAGACGCGGTAGCCCGATTCGATCGCCCGGTGCCCGAGGATCGTGGCGAGCATCGTCTTGCCGGTGCCGGGCGGTCCGATCGCCAAGACGTTCGCCTTGTCTTCGATGAACCGCAGCGTCGCGAGGTCTTCGATCAGCCGGCGATCGAGGGAGGGTTGGGCGGTGAAGTCGAACTGCTCGAGGGTCCGACGGGCGGGGAGTTTCGAGAACCGCTGGCGGCCGTGGAGACGTCGTTCTTCGACGGCGTCGACCTCGGCCTTCAGCAGGTCGGCCAGGAACGTCGTGTAGTCGGTGCTGTCACGGGCGGCGGCTTCGAGCGCCGGCGCGAGCCGGTCGGCGATCGCGGGTAGTCGCAGGTAGGCGAGGTGCTCGCGGACCTGCTGGTAGATGCTGTTCTCGGCGGTCATCGTGCGACCTGTGCCAGCGCGGCGTAGTCGGCGAGCGAGACAACGACCGCGGTCTGCTCCGCCGGTAGCCCACGGCACCGCGCGAGCTCGCTGAGCGCGTTCTCGCCCGGTGGGAGGTTCGGCTTTCGTCGGCACGCGTTCTCGGTCGTAAACGCGGCCAGGACCGCGGTCTCGAGCTGGCGGGCGTGCTCGCTGGTGCGGATCGTCTGCCCGGCACCTCGTGGTGCGCGGCGGTGCTCGGCGACGATCTCCCCGGCCGCGCTGACGATCCGCAGGAGCGGGTCGCCGACCGTGGCGATGGCCGTCACCATCCGCCCGGCGTGGACGGGCGGAACGCTGTATTCGTTGGCCTCGAAGCTGACGAGCGCTGAGCGTGACGCGCGCCGCTGGACCGTGATCTGCGCGGGATACGCCATCGCTGGCAGGCCGGCGAGCGGCTCGCTGGCGCCGAGTTCCCCGACCGTCCCGCCGGGACGCTGACGGGCGTCAGCGATCCTGACTGACCAGGCGTCCACGCTGCTCTGCGCCTCGCCGATCGTGCTCACGGGCGCGGTCCGCCACCAGCTCTTCGTCAGATATTTGATCGCCGCCTCGACAACGCCCTTGCGTTGCGCGCGACGTGGCGGACAGACCGCGACCTGCACCGCGTAGTGCTTCGCGATCTGCGCGGCGTCCTTCGTCAACCGGTCGGTGCCCGGGATCACGATCGTCGCCATCCGATCGGTCCGCCACACCTGCGGTGTCCCGCCCAACGCGACCAACACCTCGTGCATCGCGCCCGCCAAGTGCCCGAACGTCATCTGTTCGCAGAACACGGCCCGGAACCGTCCGGAGTGCGACAGCGCGCCGACGAGCACGAACGCCGGCTCGCCCCACGGGGTGACGTCGAGCTCGAGCCAGTCCCACTGGATCTCCTCACCCGCAGGGTGATCGATCTCGACCGTCACCGCCGACCCGCGACGCTGCGCGCACACCAGGCATACCGGCCGCAGCTCCAACCTGCGCAGCTCCCGCACCAGGGTCGTGTACGCCCGATCGAACCCGGCATCGAGCAGTTCGCGATGCAGCACGCTCGCTTCGAGATGCGCATCATCGACGAACCGCGCCTCGATATACGAGCGCCACGGCTCGACACAACTCGCCGGCCGCTCCCGCCGCGCCGGCGTCTCCCCGGCGGCCAGATACTTGCGGACCGTCTTGCGGTCCCGGCCCGTGTGACGACTGATCGCGGACTGATTCCAGCCACGTGCCGCCAACGCATATATCTCCACGTCGTTCTCCTGTGTGAGCATCCCCACCCGTCCCTCTCGCTGTCATGGCGTCAAGAACCACCGACAGTGAGGGGGACCCCCGACAGAACCGCGCCCGCGCGCGAGGATCGACTACGGCTCGTCCCTACGGAACTTCGCCTACGTCGAACCCCGCGCGCGGTGTCTACGCCCTACCGAGGGGTGGGGAATTCTGATGATCGGATCTGAGGAGAAAACCGTGACCGCAGTTTCACGCGTGTTGAAGCTCCCGACGATCTCGATGCCGTCGGCGAGCCCACGCCGGCGGCACCGATATCGCGTGAACAGCCCAGATGGGTCCCGTGCACCGAGGTGCGCGGCGAGGGCCTGTTCCTCCAGGCTCGACGAGGACACTCTCGAGGACTGGGAGCAACGCTACAAGACGTCGGGTCGCGCGCACCAGCTCTGGGACGCTCATCTCAGCTGGCGACGCCGACGAAACCTCCCGACCGACAGCGGAAAAGGCTGGCCCGGAATCCGCTACGTCGTCCTGCACACGCTCGCCCACGCGCTGATCCGCGAGTTGGCGCTCGAGTGCGGTTACGGCGCCTCCTCGATCCGCGAACGCATCTACTCGACACGCCCCGACGTGCCCGAGATGGCTGGGGTGCTGCTCTACACGGCGGCCCCCGACAGCGAAGGAACGCTCGGCGGACTCGTCAGCCTCGGCGAGCCCGACCACCTCGGCCGGCTACTCTCGCAGGCACTCGAACGGGCTCGGCTCTGCTCCGCGGACCCCCTGTGCTCAGAGCACGATCCAACGACAGACGGGTCGGTCCACCACGGCGCCTGTCACGCGTGCCAGTTCGCATCCGAGACCTCGTGCGAGCGTGGCAACCGGTTTCTCGATCGTGCTGCGCTCGTCGACACGTTCACGTGCAGCGGCGCGTCGCTGCTCCCTGGGCCGTGAACGAGCTTTCGGAGACGATCCTGCGCCTGGCGCAGACATGGCCGGCTACTCACCGCGGACGACTCGTCGAGGCGTTGGGCACCTGCAACGGCCCCGACGGTCCCACCGCGCAGCGCCTTGCAGCGGTCGCCGCAGCTCCCGAGTTCGGCGCCCGTACTGCTGAGTTGATGACAGCGTGGTTGAGCCAACCAGGAATCAGCGGAGCTGGACTCGCGCTCGCGCTCGATGCCGCAGGGTGCCCCGTCGATGCCGACCGACGCCGCGAGGTACGGCCTGTCTGGACTGGGCCCGACGCCGGACAGCCGGTGCGATTGACGGCCGGCGTCCTCGCGGACATCATCGCCGGCGCCGCCGAGCGGCTGACTGTGATCAGCTTCGCTTCCTACAAGATCGCCCGGGCGCTGGCCGCGTTGGAAGCCGCTGCCACCCGTGGGGTGCGAGTTGATGTCATCCTTGAGACGGCGGAGGACTCGGGGCGGCGCTCTCAGCTTCGACCAACTGCCAGCGTTCATCCGGCTCGACCGGGTGCAGGTCTGGCATTGGCCTGCCGACCAGCGACCGGTGCAAGGCGGCTCCCTCCACGCCAAGGCGATCGTCGCCGACGGTGAAGTCGCGCTCGTGACGAGCGCGAACCTGACCGAGCACGCTCTCGCGCACAACATCGAGCTGGGCCTTCTCGTGCGTGACCGCTCGGCTGCGGCCGAGATCGAATCGCACATCGATGGGCTACGGCGCGCTGGCGTCCTTGCGAGAGTCGATCGCTGACCGCTCCTAGCTCACTGCGCACGCCGGCGGGCCGGTCTTGCCTCGACAGTCCGTCGGCGTCTAGCCTTACGGCCAATGGCGAAGACACTCTTCAGGCCGGTGCAATATGAGCTGAGTCAGCTGCTCGGCGACATTGTGCTCGGCAAGCTGGCTCTACCTGAGCTGCAGCGATCGTTCGTCTGCGACAAGAGCGCGGTCCGAGACCTAATGGACAGCATGTATCGCGGCTTTCCCGTCGGCTACCTCATGCTTTGGAACGCCGCCGAAGTGGACGCCAAGTTCATCGGTATCGATGGCAAGCAGCACACACCGACGGAGTTCATCATCGACGGGCAGCAGCGCCTAACTAACGAGCCTCTACGCCGTAATGAAGGGCGCGGAGGTCACGTTCAAGGACTTCAGCCACGGACGAATTCGGCTCGCGTTTCGTCCGCGCGACGGGCGGTTTGAGGTCGCCGACGCCGCAACTGAGAGGGACCCAGAGTTTCTTCCCAGCATCACCGATCTCTGGATTGGTGAGGACTGGGAGGTAATCGACGCGTTCGTTGAGCGATTGCGAGCCGCTAATCCAGAGGCTCTCGCGGATGGTCGCGAAAAGATCATCCGTAGTGCCCTCGGGCGCCTCAGCGGGTTGGAGGACTTTCCGTTCCTAGCCGTCCAGATCGGCCACGAGGTCGATGAGGAGCGGGTCGCCGACATCTTCCTACGCGTGAATTCCGGCGGGACGACGCTAACCCAAGCAGACTTCATCTTGACGCTGCTGTCGGTGTTCCGAGAGGACGATCGCCGCAGACTCGAACGCTTTGCCAAGGAGTCACGCATCGTGCCCGCCGATGGGGCGCCTAGCCCATACAACCATCTCGTTTCACCGTCTGCGGACCAGCTGCTACGGGTCGGCGTCCTCGTTGGCTTCCAGCGCGGGCGGCTTCAATCGGTCTTGTCGCTGCTCCGCGGCGGTAGCGTCGACGGCGACGCAACGCTCACCGAGAGCGACCGCAACGCTCAGCTCGACAAGCTGACCGCTGCGATCGACCAGTCGCTCGACCTCACCAGCTGGCACGAGTACATCAAGACCCTCATGTCGGCCGGCTTCCGCCGCTCGACCGAAATCTCATCGGAGAACAACGTCGTTCTGGTCTACGCGCTTTATCTGATTGGACGCGAATACGGCCTATCCCACAGCGAGCTCCGCACGACGATCGCGCGCTATTTCTTCATGTCCTCCCTGACGGGACGCTACACCGGCTCGTTTGAGGCGCAAATCACGCAAGACGTTCAGGCATTCACCACCGACGTGATCGACGGTGCCGAGTACCTCGCGCGACTCCGACAGGCAATCGTCACAACGTTGACGAACGACTACTGGACGATCACTTTGCCACAAGCCTTGGCCACATCCGCAGCGCGCGGCCCAAGCCTGTTCGCTTATGCGGCGTCGCTTTGTCTGTTGAATGCTCGCGTCCCACCATTTGTGGATGAGGGGGTCGCCCATGAGCAGAAAGCGGCACTCTTCCTTCGCGATCTGTTCGACCCGGTCCTCGTTCCCAAGAAGGCCCCGGTCGAGCGCCACCACCTGTTTCCGCGCAAGTACCTTGACAAGCTCGGCATCACTGGTACGCGTAACGTGAATCAGATTGCCAACCTCAGTTACGTCGAGTGGCCGGAGAACATCAACATCAGTGATAAGGCCCCGAGCGCTTACTGGCCGCAGTACGCAGCGCGGTTTACTGCAGACGATCGATTCCTCCACGCTCTCCCTGAGGACTGGGACACGATGCCGTATGACACGTTCCTCGAAGAGCGGCGCAAGATGATGGCCGCTGTTGTTCGTAAGGGATTTGAGAGTATCGGCGCATCTCCAGTGCAGGAGAACATCGCCGGAGTGCCGCCTCTTGTGCCTCAGAAGCTCGCTGATACCTACCTACACCCGGATCGCCCATTCTCGAATGAGCTCGCCATCCGCCGCGTGGTACGGCAGCTTCGAGGGTCAGTGCTGTGGTACGAGCAGCGCATGGACCGGAAGGCGCTCGAGATCTTGACTGATGATTTGCCGATCGACGAAATCGACGAAGTGAATCTTCTGTCCGGTCCCGCGAATCTGTCGGCCAAGGCCAAGCGGGCCTTCGAGCGCTTCTCGGAGGAACTCGAGAAACGAGGCGTGGCCGCGGATTGGCGCGTTCTTCCGGCTGAACGAGCTCGAGGACTCCACGCACGGGTCATTGCCGACGACACACAGACATTCGAGGTACCGCCTCTGAATTCGGTGTTGGCTGGAACCGTCGACTCGATACGAACTTCTGATATGCCGCTGGACGCCTTTCGCCAAGCTTGGGCCGATGGCGAGCCGCTCGCGGATTTCCAGACAGACAGCTGAGCTCGCGAGCGCCGTCAGAGTGTTCGCCGCGGGCATACGTCCACATTGATCGACAAGATCCCCGCGGAGCTGCTAGCGGACCAACAGCGGGGTCGCGTCGCTCGCTAGCCCAGTCACGAGCGACGTTCTCGCTACCAACGAACGCGTGTCGGTCTGCGCGGAATGGTCTGAAGGGGCGGCGCGGATGGCGTGCTGTCGCGGCCAGAGGGCTATCGAGAAACTCGGCGCCATCGCTGGCGCCGGCGTGAGGCGGGTGGATCGGGGGCGGCGGTCTCCAGCAGGCGGACGCCGATCTGCCGGCCGTGTTCGTAGACGCGCTCGATCACGTAGCCGTTGAGCTCGAGCTCGCCGATGACTACGGCAGGAAAGTCAATCCCGCCGGCGCGCAACTGGTCAAGCGTTATTGGCTGCTCGCCGGCGCTCCGTAGTCGCTCGAGCATCCGTAGTTGTTGGGTTTCAGCGACCGCCATCGATAGGATTCCTCGCCCATTCTTCCCGGGGGGCCAATAGAGGCCCCTGGTGATCGACAGTAGACGGGTACTGCGCGAACGGCGAGAGGGGCTAGCCGGTTTCGCACTCGACAAGGACGCGGTAGACCCTCATGCGCGATGCCCCAGGGCATTTGCGGCCTGCTGCAGCTACCTATGCCAGCGCAACGTCAAGCACTGATCGTCTGGCGAGATCTGCCTGAGCTGGACCGCACGACCGCCGACCGCTTCGCGGCAGCCGGTCGGTAACGATTCGCTATCGCCCGTCTCGATCGTCAGGCTGCGTCCGCTGCCGATCGAGCGCTGCGCGCAGCTGGGGGAGGGCGGCGAGGTCCTTGGCGCGGCCGGCGGCGGTCTTGCTCCGGATGATGTCCGCAAGCGAGGCCACGTTGATGTGCAAGCCCGTCGCGACTGGCCGCGGGTCAGCGTTGCGCTGGAGGTCCTCGTAGCCTCCGGTGCCGCTGGGCCGGGTGGTGATGTCGAGGTTGCCGAAGCGCGTTGTGAGGTTCCAGGTCTGCGCGTTGGCGAGCAGCCGCCCGTCGGTGGGGAGCGGAACGGGTGGCTCCCGGGGGACGCGGATCGCGGCGCGGAGCTCGGCGAGCGCGGTGGCGAGGCGATCGAAGTTTTCGGCGCTGGCGGCGGGGGGTGATGTCGACGTCCTCAGTGGCCAGGTCGACACCATGCAGCAGCCCGGCGTAGTTGCCGATCACCACGCAGGCGACCTTGTGGCGCGCGACCACGGCGAGGATCGCGTTGCCGTCGAACTCAGGCGGCTGCGGCATCGCCGGCGGCGCTCGGGGTGGCCAGCTCAAGCGTGCGGCGCAACGCCGGCACGCGCGCGCGGTCATGCCCTTCTGGTGAGGCCTCTGCGATCCGCACGAGGTCGATCAGCGACGCCACCGAAACGTCGAGATCCTCCGCCAGCCGGATGGTGGTCGCGTCGCGGCGCAGGTCCTCATAACCCCGGCTGCCGGCGGGCGCCGGGGCGATGAGAAGCTCGGCGCCGCAGGCGACCAGCTCCCAGCCCTCGGAAACGTCGACCGCGAAGGCCGAGGGCTCGGTCAGCGATCGCGCCCGCATCACAGCGAGCGCCGCGTCGAGATGGACGCGCTCGCCCGCTCGCGGCACGATCGTGATCACGCCGGCGGTGGGCATCAGCGGCGAGCCGTGCAAGACCTCGGCGATCTCCCCGACGAGGACGTACGCCACGTTCGCGTCTGCGAGCGCCTGGAGCACGCCACCGACATCGAGCACGGCGGGCCTCGGCGCACCGGTCGCAAACGCGCGTGCTCGGCGGCCGCGGCCCGCGGCCGCGAGGCTGCGCGCCAGACGCTCGCCGACCGGCAGCTGCAACGCCTCGATGATTGGCGCCACGTAGGAATCGTCGGCAGCCGCCAGCCCGACCGTCAGCTCCAAGCCGCACGCGGCGACGACCTCGCGCAGCCGCTCAAGAGATGGGACGACGTGGGCACGCTCCCAGCGCGCGATCTCGGCCTGCCGATTGCCGAGCCGGAGCGCCAGTTCGCGCTGTGAGAGTCCCGCGCGGCGGCGGGCCTCGACGATCAGGCTTGCACTAAGCACAAGAACATGATAGCACTTTCGCAATGATCTGATAACGGATCTGTTGTCATAACGACCATTATCGGGCGCTACGTCGAGGCCACCGTCATCGGGCCTCCACGTGCATGCCGCTGCTTTCATGGCTTCATGCACGGCAACCTGCTCGTCGACGTGAATCCGTGGAGGGGCCTGTCATCAACGCCGCCTTATGTCGCCACCGAGGATCAGGATCTCCTGTCGGGCGACGTCGTCGCCCGCGCCGGGCGCTTATCGGGCACACGACGTAGCGTGTTGCGATCTTGACCTCCGAGAGTAAACGCGCGAGATCCAACGGTTTGCATTTGTCGCCGTCCGCGACCTCTGGGTCGCGGCACCCGCCCTACCTCACATTTGCAGGTGTTTCGTGGCGTCCCAAGCGGACTCGGGCGCGGGCTACGCTGTAGTCGAGCCGAGCGGCCCCGGTTCCGAGTCGTGCTGGTTCGTGCGCCCTCCTGACGGTCTCGATTCCCAAGTGGTTTCGGGCCATCTCGCGATGCCGACAAATGGAAAGCGTTGCCGACCGCACGGTTGCTCTCGGCGGTCCAAGACGGGATGATCGTGACGGTCGCGTTGCGTCGCAAGCGGCCATCGGGCTCGGGCTGCGGCGCCCGCGGCCTGAGGATCAAGGAGCACCGCGTCAAGGAGCTTCGCCGGTGCCGAGCCTGAGCGCGGTGGCGTGCTTGACGAGCTCGTCGTAGTGCTGGGCGGGCAGCTGCCAGTTGACCCTGCGTGCGGAGATCACCGGCACGATCGCCGACCTCTGGTCGCTGGCGAGTCCTGGCGTAGAGGCGCATCGCGCCGATCTGTTTGAAGCGGGCCATCAGCCGAAAGCCGAGCAGCTCGCAGAATGCGAAGCCGACGATGGAGGCGCCGTGCGTGTCGGTGACGTTCCTCTCGATCTCGGCGTTGGTGTCGTGGATGAGGAGGGCCTTGCAGCATCGTGACGGCTTCGGCGCTCTCGGTCGTGGGGAACGCTGAGCGCCCACGTTCGGTCGTCCTCGCCGGGGAATCGTCCGGCGAAGCCCTGGCACTTCGAGGCAGCCAGGCCGGTGGGCTGAACGAAACGCGGGGGAGCCGGGGTCCCCCGCGCTCGTGCCGTCCTTGCCTAGCCTCAGCGTTTGATGGTCCTGAAGCCGGCAATGCTGCTTGAGTAGCCGTACTGGTTGCTGACCCTCACGGTGAAGCAGTAGCGGCCTCTCTTCAGGTGGCCGCGCTTGATGACAGCGTACCAGGCGCCGTTCTTGACGTTCGTGACCGTCATCGTGAGCATCGTGCGGATGTGCCCGCGGACTTTGGCGGTCAGCGTGATGCGTACTGTCGCCACCTTGTCCTGAATCCAGTGCACCTTGACGGGGAAGTGCGCGCCCGTGAGGCGAACGCCGCTCAGGTGCGGCTTCGTCACGTCCCGCGCTGGCCGCTTGGGCGTCGGCGGGTTGGGCGTCGGCGGGTTGGGCGTCGGCGGGTTGGGCGTCGGCGGGTTGGGCGTCGGCGGGTTGGGCGGGGACGTCATGGGAGCTACCGCAGCGGCAGCGTTGATACGACCGCCGGTTGCGATGAGCCCCTGCCAGGCCGGCTTGAGGTCGACCGTGGTGAGGATGCGCTGGCGAATCTGCGCTGCGGTCCAGGTCGGGTACTCGGAGGCCAAAAGCGCCGCCTCGCCGGCCACATGCGGCGTGGCCATCGAGGTGCCGTCTAGATAGATGTAGCCCCCGCCGGGAGCGGTCGAGCCGATGTTGGCCCCCGGCGCGGCTACGTCGACGGTGTTGAAACCATAGTTGGAGAAAGTCGTCGGCCGGTCGTTCTGGTCCGACGCCGCGACCGCGATGATGTTGTCGCTCTGGCAGTTAGAGGGGTAGTTGGGTACGACATCGTTGTTGTCGCCGATGCCGTCAGAGCCGCCGTTGCCTGCGGCGAAAGTGAACAGCGTGTTCGGGTAGGAGGCGATGAGGTTGCACTCCGCGGTCACGGTTGCCTGGTCAGGCGAGCCGCCGAGGGAGGCGGTGAAAATCCGCGCCCCTTCCTTGCCGGCGTAGCTGATGGCATCCATGAAGTCAGAAAACCACCCCTGCCCCTGGCGGTCGAGCACCCGCAGGGCCTTGAGCTTCGCGTTAGGCGCCACACCCGCGACGCCGATGCCGTTGCTGTAGATCGCGGCGATAGTGCCGGCGACGTGCGTGCCGTGATACTGCTCATCCATTGGGTCGCTGTCGCTGTCAACGAAGTCGTAGCCACCGGCATAGTTGGCGGCGAGGTCCGGATGGGTGTAATCGATGCCGGTATCGGCCTCGTATACGGTCGCGCCGGCGCCGGTCGAGACCGCCCACGCCTCAGAGCCATCGATGTCGGCATCGGGCGTGCCCCGGTCTCCGTGGACCTCCTGCCCGGTGTTCTCGAGCCCCCACAGCAGGCCGAAGAACTCATCATTTGAGAAGGCGCTCACCCCGCTGCCCGAACTCGGGCCGGGGCGTGGATTCTCGCCCGGAAGCAGTGAGATGGTACTGTCCAGAACGACCGAGGCGACGGCTGGGTCTGCCTCAAGGCGCTCCTTGTCGCCCGGCGAGGCCAGCACCACTTCGGTGCTGTCGGTGTAACGCAGCCTGTGCAGTAGAGCGACCGTCGCGTGCTGGCGAACCACGCTATGCGCTGCGGTCGATGTGCCAGTGCGATAGGTCACAATCAGCCGTTCGTTTGAGGCCGCGTGTGCCACGCTCGGCAGTGCCAGCGCGCCCGCAACGGCCAAGAGTGAGATAGTCTTCATAATGCCTGCTTTCGGTCAATGTTAAGCCGCTGCGGTGTGCCCGTCGCCTGGCCGGCCACGAGCGTCACCGTCAACGTCAACGTCAGCGCCACGTCCACGATGGTTGCCGTGGCGGAATGAACCGCACGCGGCGGCTCTCCCCCAACCCGTGAGTTGGGTACATCTTGCCCTCCTGTCAAGGTAGGTTTCCTTCGGCGTCTATTAAGAGGACCGAGGCGGTGGCGCAGTTGATACGTCGCTCGTCTCAAGTGCAATCAGTGTGCTTACTTACTTCCGCTGCTCGATGCGCAGAGCGGCCATTAGACGCGCTCACGACCCATATTTACCCGGTGGCTTGCGGCAGCCCGGTATGGTTTGACATGCAAGAAAGCGCTGAAGGAGCTGCGCCGACCGGCGGGTAGCGACCCGCTCCCAGGTGCGCCCGGCGCTGTGTGGCAGCGTTCCTGAGGGCGTCGAGCAAAGCCGTGGAAGCGCTACGCAGGCATCCGCCGGCGTTCGGTCCAGTCGCTCGCGGCAGAGTTCGCGACCGCTGCGCTCCAAGGTCGTCGTGGCGTCCATGCCCTGCGCGATCTATCTATTGGCTTGGCGCAACTGTTGGTTGCCACCGGGGCGCAGTTCACTAGCCGGTTTGGACTGGCGCGACGCTATTGACTGACGGCTCGCGCGTTCTCAAAGCTACTGGGTCGCTGGGCTCCGCCACCGGGCGCTTGCCGCCGACGCGCCTTGGCCAACGGCCGGTGTCCTGACAGGCACCGGACCCGGACTCTCACCGGCAGGCGAATGCGTGCCTACGTTCACGACGGCTCACAATTCAGCACGCGTCTCCAGGCTGTGGAACCAGAACCGCGCGGTACGGCGGCGGACGGTAGTGCGCAGCCGACTCCTGCAGAGGTAGCGGCTGCTGTGGCCAGCCGTGGGCGGCAATGGCCCGGCCCCTGTAGGGCGGGCCGTCGGCGGCAGACCCCCGCCCGCACCGTAGGACGGGCCATCGCCGGGAAACTTCAACCGAAGATCGCGTCGCACACCACAGGTGGTTCTCCGCTGCCGGTGACCGTCACGCGGAAGTTCCAAGGACCGGGCAGCAATGGGCTCCACCTCCATGGACTCGTGTAGAGAATCCTTCCGGCGTTGCTCCACGTCCCTAGCACATTTTCGGCATCGTCGGTCAACACTCCGGTGATCAACACACCAGGAGGATCCCAAGTCGCCGGCAAGATGTGAGCGGCAAACGAAAACGCCGTGATCGTTCCGTGCTCATCATGCACCGGCGTGTAAAAGACGCCAGTGCAGTACGGCGGCTGCGTAGGCCGGTCGGGTGGCGGGTACACTGCGCCGCAGTCCAACGGAGACACACCTGGCGCAGTGATCCTAAGGATGATCTTCGCGGCGTTCTGGTAGCTGCCGTGCCGGAACGTGATGGACGTTCCCTGCCCGGTGGCGGCGTCCTGCGCGCCGTCGCTATACGAAATACCGGCAATCGCTTGCGCACCGCTCGGCGCCGGTCCGTTGAGGACCGCTGAGACCGTGTAAATGTAGCCGACCCCGTCCGTCGCCGGGGCATCCTTGACGCTTATCGCCGTGCATCGCAATGATGGAGGTGGAGTGACGGGTGCCGACGGGGGGGCGGGCGTCGTTGGAGGTGGAGTGACGGGTGCCGGCGGGGGGGCGGGCGTCGGTGGAGGTGGAGGTTCTGGAGCAGTAGCGCTACGGCGGAGAGTGAGCGGCCTGCTAGTCGTTGTAGTTCGCGCGGTTCGATTTGCGCGAAAGGAAACGGTCAGCAGACAGTTGCCAGGCTGGGCGACCTTGGCGAGAAACAGACGGAACCCGATGGTAGCCGCCGTACGGAAGACGATTGTCCCCGAAGCGTACGTCTTGTCGCCACACCGAACGACGAGCGTGGCCTTACCTGGTCGAGTCGCTTTCAAAGCGAGTGGTGGCTGTGGACTTGGTCGCAGGCGGTACGCCCGCGGCGCGTGGAGGGTGAGCACCCCGACCACCAGTCTCTGCGTCCCTCCGCCACCCGACCAGGATGAAATCTGCTGCAGGGTTGGCGTGCGGATGATGCGGCCGCCGGAAGACGAGGTGGTAGGCTTTGGGCCAGCGGCAAGCCAGTAGAGTGTGCCTTCACCCGGCGCCGCCGCGTGTGCAGTTCCACCTGCGGCGACCAGCAGCGCAGTCGTCACGGTGAGCGTAGCTGTGAGAGTGCGTGAAATACGACGCATGCTTTCTTTCCTTTTAGCTGAGGTTGTGCCCCCTCCGATTCGGTTGTGCACCCGGCGGAATCCACGGCTTAGTTTCTCCGACTCGTGTAGCCTGGTGCGAAGGAGCAGCTCCTGGGTGTGTTGAGGTCCCGCTTGTGCGCGAAAGTGTGACTTACCGGCTTAGGAAGGTAACCCCAGCTCATCGCTGGACCGACAGAACGCTGGAGAGCGGCCGTCGGGGTAGGACGGCCGCTCCCCACCACGTTGTTAGGTCGTCTTCGCCGCGAAACCGACCGTCGCGAGCGTGGAGAGCGCGTACTTGGCGTAGCGCAGGTGTGCCTTACGCATGTGATTTCACCTCCTTCCTGTGACTGCGGGGCCGGACGCCTTGCGCAGCGGCTCGGCCTGGAGGTACTGGAAGGTTGTGCGCTGTGCAACGCGGCGGTTCCAGAACGCGTACTGCGTGACCATCAGCGGCCCGACAGCGACCATTACCGGGATCGCCTCGTCGACGACCTTCAGCTCGATGAGCGCCAGCGCGCCGGCCAGCACGGCGATCCCGACGGCGAGCGCAAAGCCTCCGGCGCGGCGTCCGAAGCTCTTGCGCATGGCGAGAAAGGCGCTGATCAGCAGCAGGTCACCGAGGCCGACGCCAAGCCCGGCGCCATGCGCGTCCCACGCCAGGAACGGGACGAACGGGTTCTCGCTGAGCCGTCCGATGAGGTCGGTCATCAGCGTCAGCTGCGAGGTCGCGATGAAGTCGTAGATCGCGAGCCCCGCGGCCAGCAGCGTCACCTCGCAAGCGCCCATGCCGCTCTGCGCCCACAGGTTCGCGACGCCGACCACCGCTACTATCATGAGGAGGTTGTTGACGGCCAGAAACGTGTTGGAGAACGCGCCGTCGGTCACGACGAGCGCGATGTCGGCACCGATCGCGCACGACACCGCGCCGAGAACGAGCCAGCGGCTACGCACCACCGGCTCAAGCGTGAACCACAGGATGCTCGAGATCGTCAGCGCTAACAGCGCGGCCACCACCGCGAGCGGCAGGTGCAGGTAGACGTACGGCACGAGGACGATCGCGGTCAGCAGGATCGCGACGTCGCGCACGTTGAAGACGCCGACTGGCGGGCGCGTGACCTGGTAGCGCCGGAAGTAGCACCAGCTCAGTAGGGCGGCGAGCGTCCCGCCACCGAACACGACGAAGTAGGCGGTGTGCATGGTCACGCTCCTTGTGCCGCCGCGACGCGGACGGCGGATTGCTGGGGACGGGCGAACGAGGTCTCCTTGAGATCGCAGCGCAGCGGCAGCGGGCGCTCGAGCTCGCTGCGGTCAGCGCACAGCGTCAGCCGGCGCAGCGGGACGCCACGCTGCTCGAGGGCCTCGGCGACGGCGCGCCGCGCGGCCGCACCCTGGTTGCGGGTCACGACCTCGACCGCGACCCCGCCGGGCACCCGCCAGAAGCCGTAGCGCGCCGGCAGCGGGACGGCGTCCACCGCCTCGAGCGCCTCGATCACGTCGCGCACGAGTGTCCAGCCGTCGTCGTGGCGGACCGACAGCCGCTGCTTGCCGAGCAGGTTCGACGTCGCCGGCAGGCCCCGCATGCGGCACGTCGGGGGGCCAGCCAGCGGCCGGACGACGTCTTCGGTGTTGTAGCGCAGCAGGATCGTCGTGTCGCGATAGGGCGGAAACGGCGTAGCCACGACGCTGCCGGGCTCGCCCGGCGCCGCCGGACCGGGCCCCTCGAGGCTCTGCACCTCGATCAAGCCGCCGGACGGCTCGTAGTGCAGGTGACCCTCCGGACAGAGCGTGCCGCCGAAGGGCACTAGCTCCGTCATCCCATAGTTCTCGCGCATGTCGACATCGCCGAAGAGTTCGCGAGCGCGCCGTTTGAGACCCTCGGTGACGACCTCGCCGCCGGCCCAGATCCGCCGCAGCCCGAAATTGCCTGGACCGTAGCCGTGGGCCAGCGCGTATTCGACGAGCTCACCCAGATAAGAGGGGTAGGTGATCAGGATGCTGACGCGGTCGCGCTTGCCGGGCAGGCGCTTGCGCTCGGTCAGCAGTGCGAGCGTGTGCGCGAGGCTGACGGCTCCCGCCACGTACACCGGCGCACCGATCCGCGCGCAGGCCCCGGTGACCCCGGTCACGCCGATGATCGCCCGCGACGAAATGTTGACCTGCACCACGTCGTCCGGCTCGATGAGGTTCTGGTTCATGAATGACATCGCCGCAAGCGCAACCAGCGTCTTGACCTCGCGATCGGAGAAGTACACGCTCGTCGGCCAGCCGGTCGTGCCGGTCGTGGTCGCTCGCAGCGTCGGCTTCGAACCGCTGCGAACGAACGAGTCGGGGTCGTCGCGCAGGTGCTCCTTTGGTGTGAGCGGGAAGCGCGCGATGTCCTCAAAGCGCATCCGCGACGGATCGACGCCCGCCTGCTCGAAGACCGAGGTGTAGTAGGCCGTCTCACGTGAGGCCATCAATGCCTGCTTGCGGAAGCGCCGCAGCTGCACGTCGCGGCGTGTCTCGTCATTTAGGACTGGGCCGGACATCAGCTCGTCGGCACCCTGCCCAATCGCTCCGAACTCGCGCTTCGTGTCGTTCATCGCGGTGACGATCCGGTCCAGAGAACGTGCGCTGAATGGCACTCCCAGCGCCATCGAGGCTCCGAAACGCAACTGGGCGATGGCTGTCTCGAACATCAGACCTCACTTTTGACTGATCAAGTGACGCGGTTGAAGCATGTCTCCATTCGGTAGACCGGCGACGCGGCGTTGCTAATACATCACGGTGAGGGAACTGGCCATCATCAAGCTGCTACTCAGGCTGGGGCTGCGCGCCGGTATTGCTCGGGCCCGGCGCTTCCCTTCCGGAGATTGGCCAGGTGCTGCGTCACCGACGCCTTCAGACGACCGCTCCTCGTTGACCTTCACCCGCGGGAGAGATCCCGCGTGCCAGCGCAAGGATCGACCCCCAGCGGACTAATGAGCGCGACGACCGCAGCCATGCCCATGACGCAGCTCCGTGCGCGTACGAGTCTGGTCGTGCTTTAGAAGCAGGTGCTCAGAGCATCGGCGTCTTCCGGCAGGCGCCGGATGAGGCCCACGATCGGCCGCGCCAAAGTCCCACTTCCAATTCGCGCCAGGCACGAGGACCGCAGCGCCTGAGCTGGTGGCTGAACTCCAGGAGCTGCGGGCACATTTCTCTCGCGATGTCGTGATCGAATGCGATCCGGCGTCACACCACAGAACGCTGGCCCGTCTCGCGAGCGAGCGAACTGCAGCTCGGGAGTGGCTCGCGCGGCATCGCTCTGGCGCTCCTGAGCTGGCGGCGCTGATCGCGCGCCGCCAGGGCGACCCGGCGCTGTTCGCGATGCTCGACGAGTTTCTGAGTGATCGTGGGCTGGCCGAGCTCGATCGCCGCTTCGCCCAGACGTTCGTGAGCAATCCGCGCTCCGGAGAGCTCGTCAAGGGCCACGCCATCGTGCTCGCCGAACTCGGACTCTGCCCCTACCACGACAGAGTCGTGCGCGACGCCGACCTGTTCACCGAACCCTGGACCAAAGCACAACGCGCTGAGCACATCATCGCTCGACTTGCCTTCATCCACGAACTCTGGGCCAGCTGGGGTTCGCAGACCGTGACGCTCTATCGCGGCGCCGCGGTTGACGGCCCGCTCCCACCCCGCTCGCCAACATCGTTCGTCTCCGCCACCTTCTCCAGCGACGTCGCCTCAGCACACTTCGCGGGCGGGCCAACCACACAGACGGCAGTTCTCTGGCGCCAGCAAGTGCCCATCAGTCGGCTGTTCATGACGTTCCTCGAGACATCCGCCATGAGCGAGCGCTTCAACGAGGCCGAAGCCACGCTCATCGGCGACCCCACCAACCGCGCGTTCTAACAACCCTCTAACCCGCGGCCGTACTGCTTTGTAGCCCAGGCCGAGCTCGCGTTCATCGCGTGCGACGGTCAAAATGAACAGTCGCGTTCGAGGGCCCTCCGCGACCGCCGCGCGCGTGTCTTGGACGGGATCCTCGATAACCACACCGAGCTGCAGATTGACGAGCACACGACCGACACCCACGGCGTATATCGAGATCGTGCTCCGCGACACATCGCGTCGGTGGCGCGTCGGCTACGGCGATCTCGTGCGAGACTGCTCGATCGCGGCCGCCCAGGAGTCGATGAACGAGTCGAACTCTTCCGTGAATGCGTCGAGTGCAGTCTCGCCTTCGGAGCCCAGAGCGGTGACGTCGTAGGTCACAGTGACCGCCGTGCGGTCAGGTCCCTCCTGCTCGCAGCTCACGGTTACGGTTCCGACATCGACGTTTGCCGTCGTCCGCACGTATCGAACGCACGTCGCGGTCGCGTCGGCCATGACCCAAACCGTCTGCCTTCCGCCGTCGGTCGTGACGAACACCGTGCCAGGCCCTTCCGTCCGGGAAGGATCGGGGTACTGGGGGTCCCAGTCCTCGTCCGCCCAGCTGCGCTCTCCCTCGGGGGTAAACAGGGCGCGAGCCCTCGAGATCGACAACTCGACCGTGAAGGAAGCTTGCCGCTGGATCGAGATAGTCATCCTCAGATCCCCGTTGCTCGGCTCAACTGCGCGCAATGGTTCGTGCCCGGGATCGCGATTGCTAACGATAGCTTCATCTCTGCCGTTGCTTCATGCACGCGTCTCAGCAGGGTTCTACCCTGACGTTCCACACAGCTACGGCTGCCCGGTCGCCGCGCTCGCCGCATCCAGGACCTACACACCGCCGTGGAGCGCGCCTATCCGCTGGCCGAGATTATTATGCATCCTTGCCGGGCGGCGACCACCACTGCCCGCCGGGTCTTGCCCTTGCACATCGGTCGCGCGTCCGGATCGGCCGGCGACAAAGCGAACGGCGCTGCTACGCAGCGTCTTCGGCCACGGCGAGCCTCTGGTTTCCGAGTGCGGGCGGCGGCTCGCCGCGGACGTATCGTGTGGAGTTCACGACGACGTGCAGCGCCGCGCAGGTGGCTGATGCGACGCACCAAACGCAGATCGCATGGATCACGTTCAGCTCGAGGTACGTTAAGCCGAGACTGGTGCAGATCGCGAACACCGTCAGCGCCATTCCGGCCGCTCGCGCCCGCTGACCTGGTAGGCACGCGGCGAGCAACAGGACCCCGTAACCGAGGAGGCCGATCGCAGGGAGCGGGATTCCCACGATGTGCGCGTATTTCGAGTGCTGGACAGTGACGCACCCGCCACCCGAGACGCACGTCGGCGCCACGTGCACGACGTACACGCTCGTCAGATACGCCGCGATCCCGAACCCGGCCAGGCTCAGCGCCCGCGAGATCCAGGTCAGGTTATCGACATGAAGCACGCGCGACCAGCTGAGATCGGCATCCAGCAGCCCGGCTAGTGCGCCGCGCTGCGCGGGCGCCGCGTCAGCGGTCATGATCGTGCCTTCCCATCGAGGGGTGCTTGAGTGACGCGATCAGTGCGTCAGTGGTGATGTCGCGCGGGCGACCGTCGATGCTATGTCGCATGATGACTACTTCGCGCTGTCTTCGTGTCACGTCGGCAACGTCATAGGCGAGGTCGTTAGTCATTGCTATCCCCTCCGTTCTGGGCCGCGAGGAGCGCGAGCGTGCCATCCCTGTGAAGCTGCGCTCGCAGCCGTTCGAGGGCTCTCGCCCGTGCCACCGGCGTCGAAACGCAGCGCGCCCGACTGCAGCTGGCTGTGTGCAGATATGGACTATGGAATTGGCCATGGCTTGCCTTTCGCGGACGGGCTGCGCACTTGACCGCGCGGCGCGGCGGATGGCGCATCACCGGAGCAGCGACTCGGCGCGACGCCCTGTTGGGTCCTCTCGCCTCTCGCACCAGCTCGATGGGCGAGCGTCGAGAGGCGCTGGAGATCGCGGGCGGCGGTCTCCTCGCGTTCGAGGGCGGCCTGGTACGAGAGGTACGCGGCCGCGCGTGTGCTGGCTTTCTCGTCCGACCAGGCCTGTAGCGCCTGCCCGGAGTCGGCCTCGGCGTTGAGCCAGGCGAGATACGCATCGTCGTAGAGCCGCAGCGCGATGTCCGCAACGGCACATTCGGTCCTGTTGATCATTGTTCTCTGCCTCCTCTAGGCCGCAATCGACGCGAGTGTGCCCGCGCTCTCAAGTTCCGCTCGAAGCCGTTCAAGCGCTCTCGCTCGAGTCGGACCGATGCTCCCGATCGGCATGTCGAGCACCCTCGCGATCCGGTGGTAGTCGGGCCGCGGATCGCCCATGAGCAGCTGCAACAGCCTTTGATCACGCGCTCGCAAGCGTGCAAGGCTGTGCCTCACCGCCTCGTCACGCTCTCGCGCCAGCAGCGCGTCTGCCGGCCGAGAGTCGAGGCATTCGCGATCGGGAGTCTGGTGTGGAGCAACCAGGTCAAGACGCGCAGACGCATGCAGGACACGCAGACATTCACGGCGAGCCGTCGTCGCCAGCCACCCTCCGACACGCGTCGGCTCTTTCAGGTCAACCAAGTGCTCGAATAGCTTCAGCCATGTTGCCTGCGCCACGTCGGCGGCGTCGGAGTCATGCAATCGGTGAGCCCGCGCAATCCGGCGCAGCATCCGGTCGAACTCGTGGACGAGCACCTCCCAAGCACCCTGGTCACCCGCCGCAGCGGAATGGACCAGCCGGGTGAGATCCTCGTCAGACAGTCGGCCGGCTGGCCGGCGCGGCTCGGCATGCCGGTCGACCCAGGAGGGCGGACGTTGACCCGGGACGTGTGGGTGCCGCGAGTGTGTCTGAAGATCAAGCGCCGACACATGGGGGGATAGTTTGGGATCGGCTGGCAACGCCCGACTTGGGTGCTCCCAGCGGCCATCCGAACGTCGTGCCGACGCCCCGAGCGATGCGACCGGACGATCAGGCGGTCCGTCGGCCTCGGGGACGCCGGCGCGAGCGCCAACTGATCCTCCAGACCTTCGGGGAGCCGATCCTTGGCGGCGGCTCCTGGGCTGACGCGCCGAGCGCCTCTCGGTGGCGCTGGGCGAGCGTCGCGCCCGGGCGGTCATGGCTTCGCGCTGAAGCTCGGCGACACGCTCAGTCGCGAGGGGCCTGGTGATGTGGTGGTTGGCGGTCATAGTGTTCTCCTCGAACTCGAGTAATGGCGGCCTTGATGACGTAGGTATGTGTAGGTCAGGTAGGAGGCAATCATTAGCCCAACAAGGCTGAGTAGGCGAGAGAGCCACGTCAGCTTGTCGGTCCTCGCGGTTCGCATAAGTGAGCCGCGCGGCGGCGCCCGGTGACGCGTCGCGAGAGCATCTGGTCCGCGTCGTCGCCGCTGAGCGTCGGCGCGGTCCGATGAGGCCAGCCCCGCGCGTATACGAGACCAGACCCATTACACCCTCCTGGCTGTCCGGTGCGCCGGTCGACTCGCATCGGCCAGTTGCTCTTGAGCAGCCGCCAGCGAGGCGCGTTGGCACCCTGGACACGTCCCGACGCGTGAGCTATGTCCCAGACAGTGAGCGCTGTGGCTCGAAGGCAGCCGTCCGCGCACGAGCGTCCGTGTCGCCTCGAGTGTCGCCTCGAGTGTCGCCTCGAGTGTCGCCCGGGTACGGTCGGCAGCCGAGAGGTCCGCGCTGGGAGCTAAATGTGACGGGGCGGTCCGCCCGGCCGCACCCGGTTGCGGGCTGCTGCAGCAGGCTCGCCAGACCCCGGCGATGTCGCGCTCAGGACCGCGGCGTAAGAGATTTGCCGATTTGCCCGGCTGCGTCCGCTCGCTCACACGGGCGTGAGGTATGAAAGGCAGTGGCTGCCCGGCATCGCGGTGATGATCACGTAAGGTCATCGCTACTCCTTCGGGAAGTCCGTGGATCTCGCTCAGTTGGGCGAGCCAGGCATCGACTTCCATGTGCCAATAAAGCTCGTCCTTGACTAGCTGCAGTTCGGCCTGTGCGGACTCTGGCACCGGCTCGTGACCTGCGGGTAAGAGTCCGTCGCCCTGCAAGCGACGCTCAGCCCACGACGTTGTGGCTCTACCTCCGTACATCTGCTCAACGCGGGCTTCAGCGTCGCGCCGGCATTCGGCTTCGGTATGGCCGTAGCCGAGTTGCCAGACTGAGTGGTCGAGACCTTCGACCTCGAGTATGAACTTGTAGCTGCGCATCGCGGCCTCCTGTCAATCCTCGATCACGCCGTGTGAAGAGAGCACCGACAGCGCGCGTGCGGTCTGCGTTGGCGGCCTCACCAGCCCGCCGCGGGTGGTGCGAGCGTGCCGATCGGCAGGACACGAGCAGCGCTTCAAGCGGCCAGTGCACCCGGCGGCGCGGCCGCAGCCGTCATGCCAGCAACCGTGCGTTAGCTTGCGTACAGCCGTAGTCTGAGCCGGGAGCTCGCGCGTGAGTGCGCCGCACTGGTCGCAGACCAGGTACGCGCTCAGCGCGCCAGTTGCGTCAAAGCGCAACGCGCCGGATTGCAACTGGTGCGTGCAGATATGGGTTTCGGGATCCGTCATCGTTCGTCCTGTAGAGAATGGGTGGACACGTTGCCTAGCGCGGCGTGTGCGTTATTGCGGCCAGCGCGAGGCAAGAAGCGAGCCCGATGGCATTCCCGGCCTCCGAGCTCTGCACGGTGTATGGGTGAGCGAGTGTCGAACTGGTCATCTTGGTGTCGCCTGGCCGGCCGGCGCCCGCACTGGACAGGTGTCTGTTCGCGTGCTGCCGCGGAGTGGCGCGCGGGATAGGGACGTCTCCTTTTCCCCCGCGCGACACGTGCGCGTCCCAGCGGCGGTTCTCCGTTACGGTCCGCTGTTAGCACTGGGACGCGTGGCGGCGGCGTGTTACTTACGATGCCTCCTGCCTCTTGAGCTGCAGCCGTCAGGAGGGTGCGCGTTCCGTCGCTGGCGAGCTGCGCTCGCAGCCGTTCGAGGGCTCTCGCCCGCGTCGGGCCGATGCTCCCGGTCGCTATCTCGAGGGTGGCCGAGATGTCCTCGTAGGTGGGCCGGGGGTCGGCTGTTAGTAGGTGGAGTAACGCTTGGTCGCTTGCGCGCAGGCACCCGAGGCTGCGGCGTAGAGCCTTGTCGCGTTCTCGCATGAGCAGCGCGTCGCCTGGTAGCGCGTCGAGGCACTCGCGCTCGGGAGCGTCTTCCGGAGCAAACAGCACGTACCGCTGCGACCCGCACAACACGCGTAGAGACTCGCGTCGAGCAGTCGTTGCGAGCCACCCCCCGACGCGTTCTGGCTCCCTAAGGTCATCGAGGTGCTCGAACAGCTTCAGCCAAGTCTCTTGCGAAACGTCATGAATGTCCGCGTCAGAGAGTCGGTGAGCGCGTGCGGTCGCCTTGACGATGCCGTCGAACTGCCGCACGAGCCCATCCCATGCACGTTGGTCCCCTGCGGCGGCGAACTTGAGAAGCGCGACGATTTCGTTGCCGGAGGGCCGCTGGCGCTTCTTGGTTGCTATCTCTCGCGGCCGATGCTTACGGACGGTACGGAAGTGATGGTCGCTGCCCGGATGCGTTGCGCGATAGCCGAGGCTCGCGTACTTGGCAGAACTCTGATGCTCTGCTGCCACCGCGGTCAGTCGGTGCGATGTCGTTTTCATAGGTGCAGAGTCCCGCCAACGGGCGCACGTCGCGTCGGGGAAATCCCTCGAGGGGGTCCCTACTCTTGTGACGTGGCGCGACCCGGTGATTAGGGTCGGTCGGATCGAGCCGCGGCGGCGTCGACCTCTCCAGACGTAAGTACGCAAACCGCGAGTTGCGCGCGTGAATGGACGCCGAACTTGCGGTAGATACGGCTGAGGTGCGCCTCTACGGTCTTGGGGCTGAGGTACATGGTCCCGGCGATGTCCCGATTGCTGGCGCCAGCGGCGACGAGGGCGGTGATTTGCGCCTCCTGCGGGGTCAGCTCGTCCCGTGCGGTCTCATCGCGACGGAGTCTTTCACCGCTCGCAACCAGCTCGCGGTGGGTCGCCTCTGCCCATGGTCGGGCGTTCAGGTGCTCGAACATCGCGAGCGCGGTCTCGAGCTGGCCCCGGGCCTCCACGCGACGGCGATCTCGGCGCAGACGGCGGCCCCACCAGAGGTGGGTTCTTGCTCGCTCGAACGGTGCGACCGTCCGGTCGTGCCAGATCATGGCCTGCTCGAAGGCTGCCGCATACTCGTCAGCTACCGCCGTCATTCCGGTGCCGCGCCAGGCGACGGCTTGGGCCCATGGCCGCGACTCGTGAGCCGATAGCTTGGCGATTGTGTGCTGAGCCAAGGATCGGTCCTTGGCCAGAACGGCGGCGTCGAGTAGATCCGCCATCCATTGGTGTACTGCGGGTTCCCGTTGACCAGCGCGTGCGGCGTAATCGGCTGCTCGTTCCACTGACGCCAGCGCGGCCAGCACGTCTCCCTGGCCCAGCGCGAACAGTCCCTTCGCTGCCCACACGTACTGGTCAAGTTCGGCCAGTCCGAGCTCGGCGCCGAGCTGCGCGGCCCGATCGGCAGAGGTCTGGGCGGCTTTCTGGCCCTGGCCAGCCTGGACGATGGCGAGGGTCGCAAGGCTGTATGCGAGCTGGACGGTCTGGCTACTGTCTTCTGCCAAACGCGCGGACTCCGCCGCGGCAGCCTGTGCACGGGTCCAGTCGCCCGTCCGGTACCGAAGCGTCGCCTCCACCTCGAGCGAAGCCGTAAGCGCTCGTATATCACCTCCGTTCCGCACGTCCTGGAGTCGCGGCCCAAGCAGCTGCCAGACGAGGTCGTACTCCTCCAACCAGATGAGCGGAAGCGCGAGGTACTCGCGTCCGGTGAGGTCGTTGCGGGTCAACATCTCCTGCGCAACTTTGCGTAGGATGCCGGGCCCGTCCGGATCGCCAGAGAGGACGAGGACCGTGCCTTGTGCCTGCAGTGCCACCTCTCGAGCTGCGGCCGACACGCCATCCCGTTCCGCGACAGCGACGGCATGCTGCGCCTGCCGTCGCGCCGCGGCGATGTCGCCCTCCACCACCGCCTCTGCTGCCCCATAGCCGTACGCGGTGGCGGCGATCTCCGGGTGCATAGTCTCGGTCCGGTTGGCCAACTCTTCGAATCGGTGGCTGGCTCCGGCCGCCGGATCACACCACGAGAGCAGTATCGCCCGCGTGAACTCGATCTCGGCTTTGAGGCTCGAACCACGTGCAGTGGCCGCTGCCGCGTCCAGCAGCTCGAGCGCCCAAGGTCCACGGCCGGCGCGGCGCGCGGACTCGGCCGCTTCGTGTAGGCGCCGCGCTCGGACGTTGGCTTCCGGCGAGAGCTGGGCGGCCCGCACCAGCGCCTGGGCTGCCGCGAAGTGTCCGCTGCGCCGCTCGTAACTTTTCGCCGCCGTTTCGAGGCGGGCTGCGACCTCCTCGTCTGGAAGGATCGCGGCCGAAGCGAGATGCCAGGCTGCCTCGTCACCGCGGCCCAAAAGCTCCGCCCCCTGCGCGAGGGCCTGGTGCGCAGCGCGCTGTGCGTGCGGGGCTGCGCCGCTGTAGATCACCGAGCGCATGATCGGGTGCCGGAACATAAGCTCCCCGGATCGCATGCTGATCACCTCTGCCGCTTCGGCTTCGACGAAGCCGCGAAGCCCGGCGTTCAGCCGCTCGGCGGCAGCTACCAGCATCGAGAGCTCGCTGCGCTCGGTCGCGGCCGCCACCAGCAGAGCAGCTTGCCCATCCTTAGAGATGTGGGTCAAGCGTTTGCCGAAGGCATCCCGAATAACGTCATTGACCGGAAGTGGCTCCAAGATGCCATCCGCCTCCAGCAGCCGGTCGTTTCCTTCGTGCAGCAGTTCGGTAACAGCAAGTGGGTTGCCGCCGGTTGCCCTGTGCAGCGTCACGGCATTGGCAGCACGTCGGTGGTTGTCGAGCAGCGTTTGCACGCCAGCGAGGCTAAGCCCCGTGATCTGATGCACCGTGCAACCGTCCTCGTCAAAACCTTCAGGGGGCTCGCGCGCAGCGAGAAGAAGCGCGATCGACTCCGTCCCAATGCGACGCGCCACGAACCGCAGTACGCTGAGCGAGGCAGCGTCGACCCACTGTAGGTCATCGACGACCACCAGCAGCGGGTCTTGCTGCGCCGCCAAGCTGAGCAACGTAAGCGTGCCCACGCACACTGCAAACTGCTCGACCGACGCATGATCCTCGATCGCTAGCGCGCCGAGCAACGCACGACGCTGAAGCTCGGGCAGCTCCGAGATCTGGCCGCTCACCGGAGCCACCAGATCTCGCAAGGCGACGAACGGCATCTCAGTCTCGACTTCGACCCCGCGCGCTCGGAGAACCAGTCCCGGTGCCGCAGCGACGGCGCCGAGCATCAGAGCGCTCTTGCCGATGCCGGGCTCGCCACAGAGCAGCAGCGTCCCGCCTCTGCGTTGCCGACTGCGCTGCAGATAATCATCAATGAGCGCCAGCTCAGCATCGCGCTCAAGCAACATATCCCAGCAATCGTAATCCGGGCCGATCCGCGTGTAGCGCTCAGCTGCGCTCGACAGTGCGACAACGGCGCTGATGTGGGGTACATTTTGCGCATGTTCATGGGGGAAAGACGGGGAGTGCGGGGCACAGCGCTCACGGCGCCATTCGCGGGATACACCCCCAGGCCGCCGATGGGTCGCCCTACGGGACCATGGATGGCACGGCCGCCAATGGGCCGACCGGGTCAAGGCGGCGCGTTGCTCTCTCGGGGTTTTGCGCTGCACGTCGGACTCGACAAAGTCGACCGCGATGCTTATGGCGGCTGGGACGGAGCGTCACAGAGCAGCGTTTCTGACGCTGAGGCGATGCTCCGCCTCTCAGAAGCACTGGGATACGACGCGGAGATGGTCACAAACGAAAAGGCCACCTCCGCAGCAATTCTCTCCCGCCTGTCGACGATCGCCGCGGTGTGTACCTCTAGCGACGTCGTCATCCTCAGCTTCTCCGGCCATGGCGGGCAACTTCCGATGCCCGACGAGACCGACGGGCTAGCTGAGACGTGGGTGCTCTACGACAGGATGCTGATCGATGACGAGCTTCGTGCAGCATTTGCCGGTTTTCCTTTTGGCACAAGGATCGTCGTCATCTCGGACTGCTGCCACAGCGGCACTGATACGTATCGGATGCCTCCAACCGGCAACGAGGCAGACGAACGCTCGGCTGCCGAAGCCGAGGAGCAGACTGAGGAGCCCCTGGATGTGGCGGCTGACCGTGCTGACGAACAAGCCGCTGGTGAGCATCAGGCGAAGCACGCTGCGGATCCTCCGCGCCAGCCGCGCTTCATCCCCCCGTCGGCATGCAAGCGCAGCCTCGAGCGTCTACGCACGACCTACGAGGCCGTCCAGTTTGCAAGCCGCTACGTCTCGTCCGGTGTGGCGGCCTCAGTCCTTCTCCTCGCAGCCTGTCAGGACGACCAGATCGCCTGGGAGGACGCCTCGCACGGCGCATTCACCCGTGCGTTGTTGAGCGCTTGGAAGAACGGTCGCTTTGAAGGCGACTACGCGTCGCTCATTCGATCGGCGACCAGATCGTTGCGACAGCAGCAGAAGCCAAACCTATTCATCTACGGTGGCGGGGATCTCGCGGCGTTCGAGACGCAGCGGCCATTCACAATCGCTGTGCCCGAAGTCAGCATGACTTCAGGTGGATTCGCTGTCACGCTGACCTTCAGCGGACAGACCTCAGAGCCCATCAGCGTCACCGTGGCATCGGGGTTGTGGACGGAGTTGTTTTGACCGACCTGTAGTCGCTGGTGCGGCGCGGGATCCTCGATAACCACACCGAGCTGCAGATTGACGAGCACACGACCGACACCCACGGCGTATATCGAGATCGTGCTCCGCGACACATCGCGTCGGTGGCGCGTCGGCTACGGCGATCTCGTGCGAGACTGCTCGATCGCGGCCGCCCAGGAGTCGATGAACGAGTCGAACTCTTCCGTGAATGCGTCGAGTGCAGTCTCGCCTTCGGAGCCCAGAGCGGTGACGTCGTAGGTCACAGTGACCGCCGTGCGGTCAGGTCCCTCCTGCTCGCAGCTCACGGTTACGGTTCCGACATCGACGTTTGCCGTCGTCCGCACGTATCGAACGCACGTCGCGGTCGCGTCGGCCATGACCCAAACCGTCTGCCTTCCGCCGTCGGTCGTGACGAACACCGTGCCAGGCCCTTCCGTCCGGGAAGGATCGGGGTACTGGGGGTCCCAGTCCTCGTCCGCCCAGCTGCGCTCTCCCTCGGGGGTAAACAGGGCGCGAGCCCTCGAGATCGACAACTCGACCGTGAAGGAAGCTTGCCGCTGGATCGAGATAGTCATCCTCAGATCCCCGTTGCTCGGCTCAACTGCGCGCAATGGTTCGTGCCCGGGATCGCGATTGCTAACGATAGCTTCATCTCTGCCGTTGCTTCATGCACGCGTCTCAGCAGGGTTCTACCCTGACGTTCCACACAGCTACGGCTGCCCGGTCGCCGCGCTCGCCGCATCCAGGACCTGCAAACCGCCGTGGAGCGTGCCTATCCGCTGGCCAACACGCGGACAGATCCTCATTGACGTTGTCGCCGGAGGTCGCCCGGGTCGCCGGAGCAAGCTATAGACGAACCACGTGTTTGCGCTCGGCTGAGCCGAGGCGTCTCGCCCCGCCCGCGCGCTCGCCCAGCCGACGCGAAATCGCCGGTGCTCACGAAGGCGCTGGCGGACTTTCCATGTATCCCGCTTATCGACCCCTGCGACTATGCCGACCGTCTCGACACACAAACCCGAGCACTTGGCTGGATAGGCAGCTATTGGTAGCGTCCGTGGGGGCGCCTACGTTTGCGGCTCCGGACAGGTACGTGAGCGCGGGCCAACACCAATGCCTCCCGTCACGCTGCTGCTGAAGCGGCAGCTCCAAGCGTTTCCAGGTCGGTCGCGTAGGCGCGCAGCTCCTCGACGCTCGTGAATGGCCGGTAGCCGTTTCGTGCCGCCACCTGGTGGACGTCCAGCGGTGCGTTCACGAGCAGCGCAACCGGCTCGTTCAGCTCGACCTGCAGCCCTCGCGGCCATGCCAGGTCGAGAACAGCCGAGACCGAACTATCGGGCTCGACCAGCTCGTGATTGAGCTCGCCTTCGTCGAACCCGTGGGTCCGCATCCAGTTCCGCAGATCAGCCAGCACCCGCTCCTCCTCGTCCGCTGCCTCGAGCGCGACCAGCGGCTGGGGCAGCGCCTCCGGCCCAAGTGGCACCTCGGCCGTTTCCGGCTGTACGCCGGGTGAGCAGACGGTCCTAGAAAGCCGATGGTCGCCGCGGCGAGCAGCGTATCGCCGGCGCTCGAGGAATTCGGGGTAGCGCTCGGGCGTCCACAGCTCCGGATCGAGCGGCATCCAGTGGCTCTCCACCGCTCCGGGATGTCGAGCCATAAGCTCGGGCAGGTACTTGGCGGCTTCGTAGCTGAGATCTCGCGGTTGGTCTCCAATGACAGGAAAGTGAAGTTGGCGATCGAGTTGACCTCAGGTCGCGTATAGCCGGCCGCGTACAGCACCGCCTTCGGGAAGATGTGGTGGATCTCCAGGTCGGTGTGGCGGCCGAGTGCGAGTCGGTCGAGGCGCTCGCCAGTGCCCCAAGTCGCACGCGCAGCTGCTCTTTACAGAGCACCCTCTCACGCCCGTATTCAACGCGAGTTTCAACCTGGCGCAACTCGTGCTGTGCGAGGCTCGGTTCGCTGGGTCTATCTTCGTAAGGAGCGCTGACCTCATCGCACAGTCTTGGTTGCTGCGCGGATCACTTGATCGCGGCGCCGGCCTCGGTAGCGACGCGGACGAGACTCTTGCGGATTCCTGTGAAGTACTGTGGGCTTGGCGCGCGCCCGGATAGGGGCCCAACCACCGTCCAGCGCTCTTCGTTTTCGAGCGAGGCGAAGTCTTTGCCCACGCGGCCACGAGTGATAACCAGATCTTGGGCTTGAGGATGGTGAGCAACTTCGCGCGGACACAAGCAAACTGTGCTGTCGGTTCCGCCTCGCCTCACAAGGCTGCCCGGATCTTGCGGAGCTCGCCTTGCATCTCGGCTGCGGTCTTGAACCGGGCGTCGCGTCCAGAGGCGCACGCTCTACGCAGGAAGTCGGCGAGTCCGTCATTGAGGTCGGACCGAATGGTCTTGGGATCGATGATCGCCTCATCCGGCATCGGCTTGGCTGCTGGATATGGGTGCTGTCCGTTGCAGAGCAGCTCGTACAGCATCACCCCAACGGCAAAGAGGTCGGTAGATACATCCCATCTGGTGAGGTCAGCATCGGGCGCCTGACAGGGCGGTGTGCCGGACTGAGTGCGAACCGGATCCCCGACCCGCGATGCAATGTTGAAGTCGAGCAGTTTTGCGCCGGTTCGCGTCAGCATGACGTTCAGCGGCTTGACGTCTCGGTGCACGAGGCCCTTGTCCTGAAGGTCGCGCCACTCGTCATATTCGGCCTCCGATAGCTCCTCGTCGTGACTTTTTCGATCGAGCACCCCCAGCCGCGCGGAGTCGGGATGGATTGCGACGAGGGCGTCGAGGATGTCGAGCGCGACGTCGACGGCTTCGCGATCGCGCAGGTGCTGCTTGCCCGTCGCGTACTGATCGAGCGATTGGCCGTCGATGTACTCCGTGATGAGATACCAGTCGCCGTCGGTCGTCTTACCGGCCCAGTAGACCTCCACGACGTGCGGATGGCGGACCTTTCGCAGCGCTCCGATCTCGCGGCGTACTGCCTCACAGCCTGCTGCATTGTCGAACAGCTTGAGCGCGCGCTCCTCGCCTTCGACGTCATCTAGGACGCGGTAGACCTTTGAGAAACCGCCCTGACCAAGTACGTCGAGGATCTTGAAGCGTCCGTCGATGACGTCGCCAACGGAGTACTCGGTGGCCTTGGCTCCGCGCGACGATTGGACCTCCGCAGGATCAGGCTCCGGGAGAACCGCGTTGTCGCCGGTTTGCCTGGCAGCAGCTTGCTCGCTCTCTCCTCGGAGCCGACGCTGCAGCGTCTCGTCGCAACGCACGATCGTCTCGGGTCGCCCGTTGACCTGGTAGCTCAGGTCGACTTTGCCGAACTCGGCGACTCCGATGAACGCCTGCTGCTCTTTGACCCGTCGGCGCAGTTCCAAGGCGAGCTCGGCGGCCCATGCGATCGCGTCGTCGGGCACCTCGGTGTCTGGATTGGGCCTCAGCAGTTTGAGCAGCCCATTGACCGTGTTGTTGGCGGCTTTCTGGTCGCGGCCGCTCAGCTGACCGCCCCATTGGAGGCGACCTTGCGTGGCCTCGAGCCTTGAGGTTCGACGGAGGTGGCTCCAGCGCTCGGCGAGGAAGTCGCTGACGAAGCCGAAGTGGTTCGTGAAGTAGGACGGGTCGAGCTTCGGGACGTCCCAGCCGGGAATGTATGCATGTATACGGTCGTGGAACGTGAGTCATCGCGCATCTCCTTGGGCATCGGCCCGAAGAGGTGGCCCTTCCGAAGCTGCTCATGGACATCGACGTCGAAATTGCCGACCATGATGACCCCGCCTTCGGCCCGGATGCCTCCTTGCCGCGGCTGAACTCGCCTGACTCCATGTAGCCCTTGAGGATGTTGACACCCTCCTTCGTGTCGAAGGACACCCCCGAAACCTCGTCGAAGCACACAACGTCGTACTGGGCGACCAGGCCCCGACGTCCGGTCTGGTTGTTGACGAACATGTTGGCGATCGTCGCCTTACCGCCTGAGACGAGATGGGCATACGGGGAGATCTGCTGGAACAGGTGCGACTTTCCCGTCCCGCGTGGTCCGAGCTCCACGGCGTTGTAGTTCGTCACGACGAACGGGACCATGCGAACAAGGAGGATGTCTTGCTGGCGGGTCGTGAACCTGTCTGGCTCGAAGCCGACGCTGCGCAGGAGCAGCGCACGCCATTGCGCAACCGTGAAGTTGGCCGGTCCTGCGACGAACGTTTCAAGGGCATCCCTTGTCGACATCTGGATCGGTCGCAGCGACTCGACGCGGAAGGGCTAGGATGGCACGAGCCGTTTCCATGGTCAGGCGTCGGCTGCGTACATGCCGTCACTCCGGGAAGGCCGGATGGCTTCGGCGATCCGCTCAACCGGGCTGCGGGTCAGGCACGAAGGTCGTGCACAATCCAGACGTTGGGCTCCCAGTACCAACCTTCATCCTTGTAGCGGTCGATCTCGAGCGGCGCGAGCCCCGCGGGGAACGTATAGAGCCCGTCAGCGGGGAATCGCATCCTCGTCCACTGCTCCCACTCGCCGACGCTACCGGTGATGTGAAGCGAATGCGGGATCGGCGTGGCGATCACGCCGCCGCGCCGGACGTGCACTCGGATCCAGGGGTCAAACGGGGCGCCGTCCTCCCGGGTCCAGGTCACGTACTGCTCGATCGGGGTGATCGGATAGCGATCCTTGTAGCTGGGGCGGACGGGAGCGATCAGGTGCCTCACGCCGGCGTCGCGGGCGATGTCGGCCATCACGTCCAGCACGCGGTTGGCCAGGCCTCGGCCCTGGAACTGAGGCCGGATCTCGGCGGCGAGCGCGCACACCGCGGTCGGACTCACGTTAGCCTGACGGGCGGCGAAGGCAGCCACGATCATCGAGTCGATGCCGTCCCCGAGTCCAGCCACGGCGCCGTCCCAGTCGCAGAGCACCGTGTGGCCCTCGGCCACCACTGTCCGGTCGTCATAGAGAACAAACTGGAAATGTGGAAAATCTTCAAAGAGCCGACCCCAGTAGCGGTTCAGCACCGCGCCGTGTTGGTTGTACTCCGGCCAGACCTCGTCCGTCACGGCGTCGGTCCTTTCCCACAGCTCGGGACGCACCGAATAGCGAATCGCCTGCATCGCAACAACCTCCTCAGCGCACGAGGTTCTGGTGTTGGCCACCGTATCTCGGTCTATCGTGGAGCCAAGAGACTGACATGACCGATCACAGGATGCTCCGGATGGCTGCGGCGATCTCGTCGTCCGTCAACCCGGCGTCATTGTCGAGCACGCAATCCCAGTCGTAGCGCACCTGCGATGCGCGCTGGTTGATCTCGCGGAATGCCTTAAGCGAGATCGGGACGTGAGCGGATGCATCGCGGGCTCTGAATCGTCGATAGCACGTCTGTGCCGAGGCGTGAACGCGCACAAGCCGAACGGGCGGGTATCGCTGGCAGAGCGCGGTTATGTGCGCGGGGACGATGCCGGTCGACTCGACCGCGGCCACCGGCACGTCTGCGAGCGCACGGCGAATCTGATGCTCGACCTCGACGAACGCGGCGCTCTGGTCGCTTAGGGCAGCGAAAATGGGCTCCACCCGAATGAAACGGAGTCCCAGACGCGCCTCGCTGACCGCCCCGATATGCGTCTTGCCGCTGCCCTTCGGGCCGATAAGAATGAGAAGAGTCATCATGCGGGGATCGGCGGATTCGGTGGTCGATGGAGCCGCCCTGAACGCTTACGCCTCGCTAGGAATTGAATCGTGTTCTTCCAATCACATCGACCGCGAACGTTGAGACGATCTTGCTCAGATGACTGTCGGAGCCGGGGGTCCCCCGGGCGATCGTGCAGCGGGTGCGGATTGGCGTCTGGAACCGGGCGGAGGGTGGAGGTCGCAGGTGCGCCGCGACTGACGGCATGAACGGCATGGTCTATGAATTCGATCCCGGTGCACAGCCGGACAGCGACTTCATCGCAGGCGATCTGACCCGGCTCGTGGTCGGCAACCACGGGCGGCTGCTTGACGACCGGCGCACACCAATCGTGATCACTGCGGTAATTCCCGAGCGAGCAGCGTTCGAGCTGGAGATCGGCGGCTTCGAAGACGCCGGTGCTCGGTGGGAGCTCCCGCCCGAGGAGGCGTGCCACCTGCAGTTCGACCCGACCGCGGCGACCGCCCCGCCCGAGCTTGTGGCTCGCCTCCAGGACCTGCTCGAGCGTTTCAGCCACGACGCCTCGATCGAATGCGATCTGGCAGCCCGCGAGGAGACTCTTGTTCGCGTCGCCAGCGCTCGCACCGACGCTCGCCAGTGGCTTGCCCGGCATGACCTCCAACCTCCGGAGCTGACCGCGCTGATCGAGCGTCGCGCTGGTGACCCTAAACTCTTCGCGCTACTCGACCAACATCTGAGCAGCTGTGGGGTCATCGAACTCGAGCGCCTATTCGCGGACACCTTCGTGAGAAACCCGAGCTCGGGAGAGCTCATCAAAGGACACGCGATCGTGCTCGCCGAACTGGGACTTTGCCCATATCACGCCAGAGTCGTGCGCAACCGTGACCTCTTCGCCGAGCCCTGGACCAAACAACGTCGAACCGACCACATCATCGCCCGCCTCGCGTTCATCCAGGAACTATGGACAAGCTGGGGCTATCACGATGTGACCCTCTACCGCGGCACCGCCGTCGACGAGCCGCTCCCAGCTCGCACGTCACCATCGTTCGTCTCCGCCACGTTCTCCCGCGACGTCGCCACAGATCACTTCAACGGTGGACCAGCCACCCACACCGCCGTCCTCTGGCGCCAGCAGGTGCCGACCAGCCGCCTCTTCATGACCTTCCTCGAAACCCGCGCCATGAACGAACGCTTCCACGAAGCCGAAGCCATCCTCATTGGCGACCCCCAAAACCGCGCCTTCTAACCCAAACCCGCGGCCAACGCCCGGTAGAACTGCCCGTAACGATGCGTGGAGGCGCTCGCTTACGCACTCGCGACGGTTCTCAACTCACCGCCGACCGAAACACGGGAGGGGCGGCCCGCGGTCACGGAACTAGCAGACGCGGCCGAACGCGAGCGAGCGACTAGCACCGGCCTACTGCCTGGGCTTTCAGCCTCCGAGCGTCAGTTCATAGGCGACGGCTCCGTAGCCTTCGTGCCGTTCGGTGTAGCTGCTCGCGGCCTGCCTGAGCAGCGTACGCATGGCGCCGTTCTCCGCCAGCACGTCGGCAACAGCTTTGCTGTAGCCCGCCTTCATCACCTCCGCGAGGATGGACTTCACGAGCGCGCGACCGATGCCGCGGCCCTGATAGCCATCCTCGATGACGAAAGCGATCTCTGCCGCATCATCCGCCACTGGCTCCCACCGTCCGACGCCATGAATGCTGCTCGGGCTGTCTGGGTCAATGACGACGAGCGCCCCGCGCGCATGCTGATCTACCGCACAAAGATATGCGGCTTCGTCCGGCCGCAGGTGCGGTTTCGCAGAGAAGAACCTCAGGTAGTGAGTTCGCTGTGAGCATCGCTCGTGAAACGCGAATAGTTCGGTCCTATCTTGCGGTGTGATTGGCCTGAGTCTGTAGGACGACATGATTGCTCCTCACTTCCGCTCCCGCGGGCATGGCTGGGCGTGCTCCCGGGAGCTACCGGACATGCTGGACAGTCCAGACGCGGAAAAAGGGGGAGGGCGGGAGTGCCTCCCGCCCCGCGTGCTGGCGGGACGGGAGGCAGGCGCTCCCGCCGGTGGTCAGGCCGCTGCCGGCTCGGTGTCGTCGGTGAGGTCGAGGTCGGCGAGGTCGGACTCTGCCCGGTGGGCAGCGAGCTCGACGGTGGTCTGGAGCGGTTCGTCCGAACACGAACGTGTCGCGGTGAAGGGTCGCGAGGCGGGGTGAGAGCATCGGTCGCAGGAATTCCCAGACGGCTGCCCGTAGCGGGTTCCCATTGTGCGACGGCCGCGCCCGGGCATCGGAGCGTCGTCGGTGGACGGCTGAAAGCACCCGCTGATCAAGCTCTAGCGGACTGTTGCGAGCGTGTGGGTAAGTGCGGTCACGGCGCGGTAGGGGTCCCGTCGGCCTGCCTCCAGCTCAGCTTTGATGAGGGCCTCGAAGTCGTCGAGTTGTGCATCGCGATCCAGTGGTCGCTGAACAGGCGCACGCCGTACCAGGCGATCGTGTCGGCCCCAGCCTCGCGGAGAGCCGAGCGAACGTCTGCCGGATCGTCGGCTCGGGCGCGCTGAATGCCCAAGCGATTGCAGTAGTGGGTCGCGTCAAACCCGACAAGCGCATCTGCCCATTGCTCGGTCATCCTGGCACGCTCGCAATCCCGGCTCGGTTGCGAGTCAGCAGGGAGATCAGCCCGCCAGGCCGCGCGGCGCAGACGAGGTGTCCTGCAAGCTCTGTGAGCGACGGGAGGTACATCGCCACGCCGTGACAGCAGACGACGTCGTAACGCTCGTGTCGTCGAGAACGAGCACCTCGCCCGGCTTGAACCGAAGATAAGCGCGGACCGCCTCCGGCTCAAGGCAACGCTCGTTCCGGCGCGTAAGCCGCCGGCCTGGCTCCGACAGGCGGCATCAGACGCCGAGCGGACGATCACCGGCGCCGAGAATTGAAGCTAGCCAACATGGTCTCAGCTGCGCCTCTTTGTTCTCGGGTCCGGAGCTGGCCGAGTGGTAAGGCGTTGCGCTTGGCGTTCCTCTCGTTGCTCTGCGGGGGAATTCAGGGCCTTGCTTTACGGGCGGGCCTGGCCGAGCTCCGCGAGCTGCACAGCTTGGATATCGCCGGTGCCGGCTCGGTCTGCGGCTAGGTGCTGTCAGGAGCCATACTGCAAACCGGGGAAAGGCGAACTCGACGTGCCTGTAGTCGCCGGCGCGTAGCAGATGATGCTCTTCGATCAGGCTTGCTCTGACCCGCGACAGCTGGGTCTGCTGCTTCCCGAGCGCCGATGCGATCTCTCCTGTTGGCACGGCTCGGCCTGGCGCGCCGTGCGTGGCGATGGCGGCGGCAGCGAGGTAGCGCTGTTGCGCGGGACCGAGTCGCTTCCACCGGTCGCGAAACATTTGGTCGGCACGGTGGGCTATCGCGCCTGCAGCTGCCTCGCCGGCGGGCAGTCCGATCGTCGGGCCGCCATCGGCGGCCCGCCAGGCACGTTCGCCGCCGACCTGAACGAAGTATGGATAGCCGCCGGCGGCGGCGACGACAACATCGAGTGCTTGCTGGGTCCAGACGACGCCGTGTGCGCTCGCGGGCTCAAGCAGCGCCAGCCTGCTCTCGTCGCGGGTGAGCATCCGAAGTTCGGTGCGTGGCATGCGCTCGAGGAAGGACCCTGAGCGCAGGAGAATCTCGCCTAGCTCGGGCGTACCGGCGAATACAAACGCGATCGGCAGCGAATCGCGGTGCGCGACGGTCTGGATGATCATCCCGAGGTCGGCGAGCGCGTCGAGTGGCACGGTCTGGGCTTCGTCGATCGTCAGCAGCAGACCGGATCCGCGTTTCGCGGCGCGCTCGCCGACGCGTCGCAGAGCGCGCTGCAGTGGCATCACGAAATCGCGCTGCTCGGTTGGGGGCGCGACCAGCTTTCCGGTCACCTTGACCACCCCCGCGTTGACTTCGACGCTGAGCTCGCGCTGAAGCCATCGAAGCGAGCGCGCTGGCCACGATTGCCGCAGCGCGTCAGGTAGCTGTTCGAGCAGCTCACGGACGGCATCGCGCTCTCGGCGGGCCTGGTATGCCAGGATGGCCCAGCCTTCGCCCGCCATCCGCTGCCCCAGTACGGTCAGGAACGCGGTCTTGCCAACGCCGCGGTCGCCGGTCAACGCGTGCGTGAAGCGCGCGTTGCCAGGCCCGCTGCGCAGACCAGTGACGTGCTCCTCCAACAGTTCGGCTCGGCCCGCGAGGACGTATGGCACCATCCCGAAGCTTGGGGTGTACGGCGACACTAGCTCAGCGACCATCTCGCCTCCGTATAAGCCGTATAAGTACGTAGCACTGCCGCCACCTCAGCCCTCCGGTCCTCAGTATTTCTAGCGAAAACGGCGGTCGTATAAGCCGTATAGGCTTACCGCAGCGTTGGCAGGGTGACCAGCGACCAGTCTGGCCGGGAGGCGATCACAAATCGGCGCGGGCGCCATAACGTCCTCAACGCCGACGGTGCTGCTCGCGACTGGCGCTCGCAGCGGCCACGGGCCGCCGGGTGGTCGCGGCGGCGACGGGCGTCTGCGCAGCCTCGGCAGCGTCTCGGGCTTGGCCGAGATCGGCGAGTGTCCGCGCCTCGATCGCGGCTCGGGCACGCCCGCCGCCACGAGCCGCGTACGCAGCTGCTCGCGGCGCTGGGGATCATCGAAGCCGCGTGGCGTCGCGAGGTCGGGTTCGGCCATCGCAACGCCGGCCTCTTGCTCGGCGGGTGGGGCGAGCGTCGCATGGTGTTCGTGCTCGAGCTCCTGCACGGCGGCGAGGGCCACCACTTGGGTGGGGTCCAGGCCGGCGCGATCGCGCACTTCCTGGCCGATTCGGAAGGCGGCGCGATCAAAGATCGTCGGCGTGGCCGCGACCCGGTCGGGGTCACGCCAGCTATTTGCCTGCTGCCACATGTCTGCGACGTTTTGCGGTCCGGCTGTCTCCCACCATTCGGGATCGAACACCGGCTGCACGTATGCGGCCGCCAGCAGCCGCTCGCCGTCGATCTGAGCCGCTACTGCTTGGGCGTTCTGTGCGCTCTCGAGTTGCGCTTGCTCGACCTGGTGCTGGCGTGTGGCGATCGCGCGTCGTGCCGCGATTCCTGCTGCGGCGAGCGCGAGCTGCAGCTGCCGTTCGACTTCCTCGGCGATTCCGTCTGAGGGCTCATGCATCACTACCTACCTCCTTGGGAGAGTTCACTCGTGGTGCCGGTCGACGCCGGGGGAGCTGCTCGAGATCGGCGTGGCGATGACTGCGTGTTCATCGCGGGGAGCTGACCTTGTTGACAAGCCATTGCCCGCGCGTGTGCGCGACGGTGAGTACGAGCTCGTAGGTCTCGTGCCCGTCGCTGATGTTCGAAAGCGCCTGCCAGCCGTGGTCGCGGCGCTGCATCGCGATCGCCTCGACGTTCGGTCGCAGCGCCTGCATCGTCGCTGGCACTCGCGGCGAGTGCGCCTTGAGGTTCGCGACTAGCCCGTTCGTCGCGCCGCTGATCGCGTGGAGTGGCGCGTGCCCGTAGAGCCACGGCAGATAGCGGTGCAGGAACAGCCGCGCAGCGTTCTTCGGCTCCCGCCGAACCGGGAGGCGGCGCCGGCGGCGGCGGGCCGGCCGGTGCGAACACCTGCACGAAGTCAGGCGGGGTGAGCTGCGTAACGAGCCAGTGTCCGTTCTGCTCGGCGAGCGTCATTTGCGCGTAGAACGCGTGCGCGCCATCCCGCGCGGTCAACAGGTAGCTGTTGCTGGCGCCGACCGCCTGGCGTAGCTCGGTGATCAGCAGCGTTCCGCGCCGGCGGGCGGCAGGGATCGACCCCGCCCGGGCGGCCAGCGCGCGCATGCCTGGCGTCGCGTCAGGCAGCCCGCTTGCCGTGCCGACGCCGTCGAGGAACCGGACGTACGTCGCGGCGAACCGCGACACGGCCGCGTCCTTGAGGGCAACCTGGCTTGTCGTGGTCCGCGGCGCGACGTGTCGCGCCCACGCCGCAGCCCGCGAGGCTCACCACACATGCGGCAACGGTGAGTAGGAAAAACGTGGGCGGGTCATAGTCCTTGAGGGTGTCGGGTGAGGAACGAGCCGCTGTTGGTCTCGTAGGAGGTGTCGGAGGCGGGTTGCCAGCGCGGGCCGGTGCCGCCGGGGGTCGTCGCGGATCCGTGGACGGTGTCGAGCACGATCCCTGCGATTTCGATGAACGTGTGGCCCTGCCCGCCTGAGGTGCCGGCGTAGATCGTGACCCACTGCCCGGCGCCCTGCACACCGACGTTCTCAAGCGTCCAGGAGGTGGGCACCTGTCCTGCGAGCAGGCTCTGTCCGAGGCCTGCGCCCCAGAGCACGAAGCTGACGCTCGAGGAGCAGTCATAGCCGGGGCCGCCGTTCTCCTGGCTTCCTGGGTCGGCGTCCGGGCCGGGTGGCACTTTCATCGACACGGGCGCGTGCCCGCCACCCCAGCCGTAGGGGTAGTGGATGATCTGGTTGCCCGCCGCGATCATTTCTTGGACGGCCGGCGGGGCTTGTTGTGGGATCTCGGCGAGCCCGTTGGGCAGGATCTTTGCGACAGCGCCGGGCGTAGTAGGACCACTGACCGGCACGCATCCTGAAAACCCGCCCGCCGGGACTGGCGTCGTCGTCGCGGCGGGTGCGCCGCCCAGCCCCTGGGCGGTGTTGGTGTACTGCGCGACGAGCTGTGTGACTTGGGCGATCTCGGGCGGGTAGTTGTTCCACGCGACGAGCGCCGCCTGCCAGCTCCCGGGCGCGCCCCAGCGCTTGAGCAGAATCGCGGCGCCGTACACGGCGTCGGTCTCGTTGTAGACGCTCGGCGGTTGCGCACCCCCGGGCAGGTTGGGAGGGATCTGTCCGAGGACTGTGGACCAGTTGTCGGTCGCGGCGCCGCCGATCCCGATTTGCATCGGGCCGGCCGCCCGGCGGAGTTGCTGCCGGAGAGCACGCCGGTGCCGGGGCCGTTGTCGGCCCCGTAGCTGCTCTCAGCGTCGTTCAGCGCCGCGAGGTACGCCCCGCCGTCGCTGCCGAGCCCGAACTGCTGCGCAGCGCCCTCGTAGATCGCCAAGAACCGTTGCGTCACGCCGGGCACGCTGCTGGGCCCGGGACCGGTCGGGGTGCTGCCACACGCTGCGGATGCCGACGGGTCGAGAAGCAGCAGGATCGCTACCGGCAACGCCAGCGCCATCAGCGCGGCGATCGCCACGCCGAGCGCTCCAGCGACCCGCAGTTGCTGGGTCATCGGCTGCGGTGGATCGTATGCTCACGCGGCCGCCCAGCGTTCCGAGCCGGCGCTCGCCCGCCAGCGCGTCCACCCGCCGTCGCTGAGTGAGCGCTCTCGTCGGGTTCGAACATGCCCACTGGTGGCGGGTCGTGCGGCAGCTCGTCGACGGGACGGACGGAGTGGCGCCCATCGCAGCCTTTGAACGGGCCGTCGGCGTCGAGCAGGATCGTCATGTGGTGATCGGCGTGGTCGCGAAACCACACCGATAAGCCGGTCGCCGGGTCCTGGCGAAGGTGCTCCCACGCCCGCCACAGCGACTCCAAGCGCGCGACGGCCTCCGCGTGTCGCCACCACCGCGAACACCACACTCGGTCGTGGCCGAGCACGGAGCGGCGATACACAGGGAACAGCCACTCCCCCACCCACTCCTCGAGCGTCAGGTAATAGAGCCGGGGTGGGTCGGCGAGGTCGGCGAGCTGACGCTCCGCGGCCGCCGCGACGAGCTGCTCGATCCGCTCTGCGTCAACCAGCCCATTCTCGGCGCGGCGGTCAAGCGCCTTGCGCACGGCGGACGTGATGTGCTGCTCGAGCACGCTGCGGACGGTCTGCTCCACCAGCGGCCAGGCGCCGGCGAGCGGATCTGGCTCGGTCAGCGGCCTGCCGTCGCTCACGCCGGTCTCGTCCACGAGCTCTCTTGCACCGGTTGTGGCGTGTGACGGCGCGCGAGTACGGCGGGCGGGTCATGGGTCGCGATCGACTCGCGGATCTCCGCCGCTTGCCGGGTGTTCCACCAGTAGACGCGCTCGGCGAGCACCGGGGGCGCGCCGGAGGGCATCACGATGATCCGGTCGCGCGGCAAGGCGGCGAGGTCCGCGACGGTCAGGATCGGCGTCGGGGTCAGCTGCCAGCTCGTGCTGGTGCTGCCACCGCCGGGCGCTCGCTGGCGGCTCGGGCTTGCGACGAGGCGGTTGTACTCGCCGATCAGTTTCTCCAGGTCGGAGAGGAACTCCTCCTCGGCCGCGCCGCCGCCGTAGACGCGCACGTTTGAGGCGCCCCACAGCTTGCGCATCCCGGTCTGCCCCCACACCTGAGCGCCCTGTGACCAGGACTGAAGCAGCGTCAGTAGCGGGATCCCACGCGAACCGTAGTGCGAGTACAGATCGGGCAGCTGCCGCCAGCGACAGATGTTCGCCGCCTCATCGAGCACCCCCACCAGCGGCACCGCCAGTCGCCCGCCCGGGGAGCGCTTCGCGAGCTGCTCGGCGGCGTCGCAGAGCGCCATCGCGAGCGCGGTCACCAGCCCGGCGGAGCTGCCCTGCCCCTCCTTACTGTGCAGGTACAGCGTCTCGCGGCTCCGCACGAACGCGGCGAGGTTCAGCTGCCGGCGCCGATCGGCGGTGCCGGCGCTGGTGACCCAGCTGGCGATGTCCGGGTCGCGGAGGAACGACAGGATCTGCCGGGCGGTTCCGAACACGCCGCCGCGCTGCTCAAACGGTGCGTGGACGTGGTCGAGCACCGACGCGGCCGGCGGCAGCGTCCCGACCAACAGCACCAGCATCCCGCCGCGGACCAGCATCAACATGATCTGGATGACCGTCGCGAGGAACGCGATGATCCCCAACACGATCGCGATAAACGCCGTCGTGACCGTCCCCGCAAGCCCGACCGTGAACCCAGCCGGAGCCCCGGCCGCATGCGTCGTGCCCGCGGTCGCAAGCCCCAATAGGTTCGCGAGATGATCGGCGAAGTTGCTGTTCGCGCTCGCCTGATTGATGAACCAGGACGCCATCTGATCAGAACCGCCGATCAGCACGCTCGCCGCACCTGCCGCCGCACCGGAGACCAGTACGTAGGTCACGAGGTAGCGCCCGAGCTCGCGCAGCTGCGCTGCCTTGTGCTCGTGGTAGACGATCCGCCCAGCGCCGATCAGGACTGAGAGCACCGCCAGGCCAGTGGTAAACACCAGCAGGTGCTGCTGCAGAAACGCGACCGTCCCCGTCGACTGCCCCGCACTGTCCGCGACCGGCGGCGTACCGATCCCGACCCACAGCGTCGACGCCTACCCGACCGCGTGTCCCAGCGCGCCGAGCACCGCCTTCGCCAACGCGGTGATCGCATCGCCAGCGACGGAGGAAATCGCCCCACCGATGGCTTTGCCGCCGAGGCAGAACGGATTGAGACCGCAACCGAAGAGTGCTGACGCCGGCGCCGCCGCGATCAGGACCGTGGCTGAGGTCATCCCAAACGCGGCGAGAACCAGCCCGTAACGCCGACGCCAAGCCCGGCACGTCATCAGAAGGCACTCCATGGCACGTAGCCCGTCAGGTCAGAAATGACCTCGATCGACGGGGCGCCACCCGGCGGAAACACGTATTTCCAGTCGCCCGCGACCCATGTCATCGTCGTCTCGGCCGCGGCGAGTTTCCCCTCGGGTCCGCGGATCACCACGAGCAGCCGCGCCGTCGTCGGGTCATAGGACTCGTAGCGGTAGCCGGCGTACTGGACCGGGCCGCCGGCGTCGAGCCGGTCGCTGTTCCCGAGATCCGCAGGCGGCCCGATCGCCAGGTGCGCCAACACCGCGCTCGGGTCTGCGGCGGTCCCCTCGGCCCAGAGGTTCATCGCGGCCAGCAGCGCGCCGGAGGGATTGTGGGCAAAGCACGTCTCCCACGGACCGTCGGAGCGTTCTGGTCCGTAGACGGCCGGGTTCTGCGGCACCTGCATCGACCCGACGGTCCCCCACTGCGCTGGCGGCGGGCTCGTCGACGGGACCGTCTGACTGCCAGCCGGACTTTCACGGCAGCCGCTCGCGGTCGCCTTCGCCGAAAGCGCGACCGGGCGGCCAGCGGTTGTTCTCGGCGTTCTTCCTGGCCGGCCAGCGCTGCTGCCGTCGCCGGTCGCCGCGACCAGGATCCCTAACAGCACGAGCGCCAGTAGAAACGCGCCGGAGAGCAGCACGCTGGGGCGGCTCCAGGGCGAGCGCTCGGGCGAGGCCTCGCCTTTGTTGGAGGATCGGTCGCTCATCGAACTAGCTCCGGTGTGGTTGCCTCGGCGGCTAGCTGAGTGCTCCGACGACAGCCGCCGAGGAGCCGGCGAGCACGCACGCCCCCAGCGTCCACCAGAGATTGCTGATGTGCTGGCTCCCGCCGCCGTAGCCCTGGTTATGGGCGTGCGCGAGCTTGGCCGCACAGGTCAGCACCCCGGCCACTCACAACGCGAACACGCCCCACGCAGTCCACTGCAGGATCAGGGTCACCTTCCCGGCGCCAGGCGGCGCGACACCCTGGCCCGGGTCGATAACAGCGAGGGTCAGCAGGTGCAACATCGCTACTCCTTTCGGTTGATGTTTCGCGTGACGGCGGCGGACGGGGTGTGCGACATCAGCCCTCGCCCGTTCTCGTCGGGGCTGCGGTCTCGGTCATTGCGCGGAGGTCCTCGAGGAGCTGGCGGGCCACTTTCGGTGCGTTGTGCGGCGCCGGTGTTTCTCCGACCCTCCAAGCCTCGATCCACGGAAGCGACCACACGGCCGGGACGCCACCGGCGATCAGGTCCGCGAGCTGCCGCAGTCCGCGTGGCAGCCGCCCGGGCGCGTCGGCCATCAGCACCAGACCCATCAGCAGCACCCCCACGTCTCCGCCCGCCCATTCGCGGATCGCTGACTGCGCTGCCCTGAGCCCACGCGCGTGCGTGCGCGCCACCAGCACCACTCGCGCCGGCGCCACATTCGCAGCACTCAGCGGCCAGCTGTGATCAGCCGCGCGCGAGCCGGAGAACAGCTCCTCAAGCGTCGACTCCCCGGCCCCGCCATGCGCGCCAAGCCACCACACCGCCGCCTGCTCGCCGTCGTCCAGTCGCCGGCGTCGCATGCGATCCCGCGGCTCCGGGAGAACAACTCCGCCCTGTCCGCCGCCTCCGGACAGCCGCATCGGGCCAGCCGTCCCGACATCCTCCGCACCACTCTTATTGACGTAAACCAATGTCATCAACGAATTAGCGTTATCATACACCCGTGCCTGTCGTTACCGCGAAACAGCTCGGGCCCTGCGCCGGTCGACCTGATCGTGAGAGGCGGCTGATCGCTCGATCCCACCCCCTTGTGGATCGAGGCGTTGCCTGCGCCGCGATCGTGCGCCCGCAACGGCCCGCCGCTTCAAGGTCGCTGCGCTCCCTTCCCCTTGCCCTCCCGGGCTGCGGTTCCGCTCGGCCGTCAGCGAGCGCTACCCCGGCTCTCGTCAACCACCCGATCCCCTCAGAGGAGGAATCACATGAGCGCCAGCGCTCCCGCCGTCAACAGCATGTGTGTTTCTTGGAATTCCCTCCAGATAGCGCACACCAGGAGCTGCGGGCTCCCGGATCCCGGGCGGGGAGTGGATAGATGCCGGTGTTGATCACTGCATCTATCTGGGAGGTTGGGATGGGCTTGGTTCCTGAGGGGCGCGTCAGCGCGCGAAGCGACGAGCCGGAGGCGAGGAGCGCCGCGCGTTGGCGCGAGCGCGCCGCCGAGGAGGCCCCGGTGGGTGGTTCAGCAGCTGCCGTCGGTGGTGCAGCAGCTCTCGCCGCGCCAGCTCTCGCGTCCTTCGCGGGCGGCGACGGCGGCGATGACGAGCGCGGTGATCGGGTCGGCCCACCACCAGCCAAAGGCTGCGTTGAGTGTGAGTCCGACGAGCAGCGCGGCGGAGAGGTAGGCGCAGAGCATGTTCTGCCGGCTCTCGCTGTGCCCGGCGTGCGAGTCGAGCTGGCGGGCGACGCTGGCTTTGGCGTTGGCCAGGAGCGGCATCGCGATCAGCGTGATGATCGAGAGGCCGATCCCGACCGGGCTGCTGGCGGGGTGCTCGCCGCTGGCGAGGGTGATGGTCGCGTCGACGGTGACGTATGCGGCGAGCAGCCAGAAGGTGATCGCGATCAGCTGCTGGGCGCGGCGTTCGGCGGTCTCGGAGTCGGCGCGGGCGGCGTTGAAGCGCCAGAGCACGATGATCCCGGCGAGCGCTTCGATGAGCGAGTCGGCGCCGAACGCGATCAGCGCGATCGATCCGGCGACGGCGCCGGCACCAATCGCGATCGCGGCCTCGACGCCGTGCCACGCGAGTCCGCCGCGGGCGAGGAGACGCGCCCGGGCCTGGAGTCGCTCGCGGTCGGCGTCGCGCTCGTCGCGCCGCTGGGGGCTGGGGCTGGAGTGGATGACGGGCAACTCGACGGCCATCACGGCAAGTATGCCGCGGCGAGCTCCGCGCTCTTGGGGCGTTGGCCTGACCTGAGTCGCTGCCCGCTCGCGGTCCGGTGGCTTGTGTGGCAGCAGGATCTCGGACGGTCGCCGCGGACGGTCGAGGCCTATGCGCGGTCCCTGGTCGACTACCTGCGGTTCTGCGCCCGATACGACATCGATGTCGTCGCTGCGGGGCGGGCGGAGATCGCCGGGTATGTCCGCGATCTGCGCGAGCGGCCAGGACGGCACGGCCGGAACGTGGTCGCGCTCGACTCGGGTGCTGGCCTGGCGAACGCGACACTGCAGCTGCGGATCACCGTGGTGCGGCTGTTCTATGACTTCCTGGTTGAGGAGGGTGTGCGGGACCGCAACCCGGTCGGTCGGGGCTACCGCGCTGGCGACGGGCCGGGGGGCCGTCGCGGTCTGGTGCCGCGGTTTCAGGGGTTGCCGTGGATCCCGACCGATGGGCAGTGGCGGGCGGTGCTCGAGGTCGCGGCCGGGGAGTCGTTGCGGAACCGGTTGATGCTCGCGTTGGCCTATGACGCGGCGCTGCGGCGCGAGGAGCTGTGTCTTCTCGCGACCGATGATCTCGATCCGGCGCACCGGACGCTGCGAGTCCGGGCGGAAACGACGAAGACGCGCCGCGGCCGGATGGTGCCCTACTCGGCGGTCGCCGGCCAGCTGCTGGCCGGGTATCTGGCGCATCGTCGTTCGATCACCCGCGAGCGCGGCGCGTTGTTCGTGTCGGAGTCGCCGCGCAACCATGGGTCGGCGATTTCGCCGTGGACGTGGTCGAAGGTCGTCCGGTCGATCGCGGTCCGCGCCGGCGTTGAGGCGTTCAGCACGCACACGCTGCGGCACCTGTGCCTGACCGACCTTGCCCGCTCGGGGTGGGAGTTGCACGCGATCGCGACGTTCGCCGGGCATCAGCGGACCGAGACGACGCAGCGCTACATCCATCTCTCCGGCCGCGATCTCGCCGACCGGCTTGCGCGGGGTATGAGCCAGATCCACGCCGAGCGGGTCGCGCTGATCGGCGAGGTGCTCTCATGACCGCCGTTGCCGCCACCCTGCCGGCGCCCGAGCGGCGGTGGACACCGCCGCTCTGCCTCGCCGCCTATGACCGTCGCGTCGCGCTGAGTCACGAGGAGCGGCGCGCGCTTGCCCTGATCACCGATCGCCCCGGCCGATGGCCGGCCGGGGTTGCCGAGGCGTTGGCGCGGTTCACCGCCCCCATCAACGATGTGCTCGCGGTCGCCGGCCTGAAGCCCGGGTCGTGGGCGGGGGCGCCGACCCGCGGGGATCTGCTTCAGGCGATCGGCCGCGAGCAGACAGCGTTCTGGGGCTGGGATCGCTCGCAGTGGGAGCGGACGCTCGCCGCGGGGAACGTCGACGTCCGCCAGATGCTGATCGCGGTCGCCTACCAGCTGTGCGCGATCAACGATCTGCACTGGGAGATCCGCGGGTTCAAGATGCGGCTTGTTCTGCGACCGCGTGTTCGGCCACGCGGCCGTTGACGAGACAGTCGGCCTCGTCCAGTCGCACTTGGACACGCTCGGATACGCGGCGCAGCTCAGACGGCCGAACCTGCAGCGCGCGCTCTATGAGCTGATGCTCGCCGCCCGAAGCCCGCTGCTCGACGATCTCGCCGACCGGCCCGAGCTGCTGGGAGAGATCCGGGAGCGCACGAGCCACAACCCGGGTCGCTCTGGGGTCGAGCAGCTCGCCCGCACGCTCGTCGACATGGGTGTCCTCGACACGCTGCCGTTCCCGGCCCGGCTGACCCGCGATGAATGGCTCGCGCGCAGCCGCGCCGGCGACCTGGACGTGCCGGAGCTGTGGCTGGATTACGCGAAGCGGTGGTTTCAGACCTCGACGCTGACGCGCTCAAGCCGCTCGCAGACGTACTTCGCGCTGATCAAGATCGGCCGCTGGATCAACCACGAGCAGCCTGAGCATGCCGACCCCGGATCCTGGACGCGAGAGCTCGCCGCGGCCTGGGTCGCGCGCGTGGACCGGATGCTCGTCGGCGAGTACTCGCACGGCCCGAACACCGCCTACATGCGCCGCCGCTCCGGCGGGGAGCTGCTATCGCGCACGAAGGCGCACCTGATCTGGGCGCCGCGCCGGTTCTTCAACGACATCCAGGAATGGGAATGGATCGAGCGCCGCTTCGACGCCCGACGCGCGTTCGCACTGCCCCGCTCGATCGCCGCGCTGATCGGACCCGAACCGCGCGTGATCTCAGACGACGTGTGGGCGAAGCTGATGTGGGCCGGGCTGAACCTGACCAGCGACGATCTCCCGCTGCACGCCAACCGCGGCGGGACCGGCACACCGTGGTATCCGCTCGAGCTCGTCCGCGCGACCGCGCTCGTGTGGCTGTTCTCCGGGCTGCGGACCGACGAGACCCTGCGGCTGCGCGTCGGCACCATCCGCTGGCAACAGCAGACCGAGCCGGCCGGCGAACGGGTGTGCCTGCTCGACGTGCCGACCAGCAAGCCCGCGACCGCGTTCACCAAGCCGGTCGACCCGATCGTCGGCGACGCGATCGACCAGTGGGAGCAGGCGCGGCCGACGCACCCGAAGTTCATCGACCGCCGGACCGGCGAGCCGGCCGACATGCTGTTCTGCTTCCGCGGTCAGCAGCTCAGCTCCCGCTACATCAACCGGGTGCTCGTGCCGCTCTTGTGCCGCAAGGCCGGCGTCCCGCGCGACGACGTCCGCGGCGCGATCACCGGGCACCGCGCCCGGGCGACGATCGCCACCCAGCTCTACAACGCCAAGGACCCGATGACGCTGTTCGAGCTGTAGGCGTGGCTCGGACACTCATCACCACACTCCACCCAACACTACGCGCGGATCACCCCGACCACCCTGACCAAGGCCTACACCGACGCCGGGTACTTCGCCCGCAACGTCCGCACGATCGAGGTGCTGCTCGACCGCGACGCGATCACCAACGGCCACGCCGGCAACGGCGGCCGACCGTTCGAGTTCTACGACCTCGGGCACGGCTACTGCTCCTACAGCTTCTTCGAGCAATGCCCGCACCGGATGGCATGCGCCCGCTGCGACTTCTACCTCCCCAAACAGTCCAGCCAGGCGCAGCTACTCGAAGCCAAAGACGGGCTGCAGCGGATGCTCGTGCAGATCCCGCTCACCGACGAAGAACGCGCCGCGGTCGAGGGCGACCAGGACGCCATCGACCGCCTCCTCACGGGACTCATCGACACCCCGACGCCCGCCGGTGACACGCCGCGGCAGACCGGCGAGCGCGAACCAGCCACCGACACCGACCGGACGGCCGATACCTGATGACCGACCGTCACGAGCAGCAGCGCGCGTCCCGCGGGAGCTCCCATTCACTCGTGGCCGTTGAGGTCCGGCGGACCCGGGCTGGAGCGGTGGCGCTCCAGCAGCTCGGCGACGCGCTCGACCTGAACCCCGAGCTCGACGAGCAAGCCGCTCGCGTTGGGGTCCTGCGCGACCGCGAACACCACGTCGGCGGTCTCGATTCTCGAGCGCTCGCAGTCGACCGCCAGCTCAGCCGCGTTCATCAGGAGCCGCCGCAGATGCCCGTCCGGCGCGACGGTGTCCCACGCTCGGAGTGTCTTGTCCACCTCGGCCAGCAACGACTGGCGGCGCACCATCAAACGCATGACCTCGAGCCGCACTCGTTCCGGGTCAACACCGGTCGCCTCGAGCAGCGCCACCGCGCTCTGCTGCTCAGTCTTCAACACCGCGAGCAGCACGTGCTCAGCCCCGATCCGGGACTCGCCCAGACGCTGCGACTCGGCCCGCGCGAGTTCCAGAACGCTCTTGCCCTCCGCGTTGAACGGCAACGAGCCCTCGGTCGGCCGATCGCCCTGCGGATGACGGGCGAGCAACTCGTGCCGGACTGCCTCGCCGCTGACCCCGACGTTCTCAAGCGCCCTCGCGGCCATGCCGTGCTTCTCCGCGATCAACCCGAGCAGCAGGTGCTCGGCACCGATGAACTCGTGGCCCAGCGAGCGGGCCGCCTCGCTCGCCTGCACAACGACCAGGCGAGCGCGATCACTGAACAGGTCAAGCATCCATCAAGCATCGCATGCCGACCGGTGCGCCCCAACCAGCCAGCGGAGCCAAAAACCCACACGGGTCACCCCTCTGCGGGGACCGGCGGGTTGCCGACGCCCAGTGTCGCCGACCACCGGCCGGACAGCTGCAAGGTCGACAACCGTCTCCCTTCCCCTCGCCCGAAGCTCGGTTCCGCGTCCGGCCGCCAGCCGGCATTTCGGGCTACGTCAACCACCGGATCCCCACAAGGAGGGAACCAAAGATGAGCGCATCAGCTCCCGCCGTCAACGTCGTGACCCTCGTCGGCAACCTGACGGCCGATCCCGTCACCAAGCAACTCGACGACGACCGCAAAGTCTGCAACCTCCGCATCGCCGTCAATGACGTCAAGGACCAGCCCATGTTCATCGACGTCGCCACCTTCGGCGCCCAAGCCGACGCCTGCGCTAAGTACCTCACCAAGGGCCGCGCCGTCGCCGTCACCGGCCGGCTCGTCTACCGCGAATGGGACGACAACGGCACCCGCCGCAGCCGCCACCACATCATCGGACGCGTCCAGTTTCGGCAGCAAGCCCAACGGCGACGAGCCCACCAACGGCGACCACCAGGACGAGGCCGCCTGAACAACGACCGGCGCCGGCGGCCCACAGCCGTCGGCGCCACTGCTCGTCGACCCGGATCGATCCGTCCACAGCCCCAGAAAGGCCCCCGGCATGACCACGCTCGCCATCGCAGAAGCCCCTCCGCCTCAATTCCAAGTAATCACCCTCGTCGGGCACCTCACCAGCGACCCGGTCCTCAAGCCCATCGACGAGAACCGCAAGGTCTGCGACATGCGACTTGCCGTCAACGACCAAAAGGACCAGCCGCCACTGTTCATCGACGTCGCGACGTTCGGCTCCAGCGCCGAGGCCTGCGCGAGATACCTGACCAAGGGGCAGGCGATCGCCGTCACAGGGCGGCTGATCTACCGCGAATGGGTCGCCGACGACGGCACCCGCCGCTCAAAGCACGCCGTCGTCGGCCGCGTCCAATTCGGCGGCAAGCCCAACGGCAACACCCCGGACACCCAGGACACCGAACCCGGCGAGGAGACCGCCGACTTCTGAGCCACAGCGGGCGTCGGCGGCACTCGCCGACGGCGCCCACCCCCACCACAACCGCTAATCCGAAGGCAGCTCACGTGAACACCCCCCGCTACCGGACCAGACCCGATCCCATTCCCATTCCAATTCGTGATCGACACCCGAACAGTGGCGCCTCGACCCAGTCCGAGCACAGCCACTGCTCGCTGAGGGTGAGCGACTACCGGCGGTTCGATCCCGACGAGAGTGTCGACCCCGGCACGGTCTACGTCGACGCGATCGAGGTCACCGTCCGCGCGTCATTCAACCCCGTCCCCGAGGCGACCCGCGCATGGCCAATCGACGTTCCGCAACTGCGATTCACGCTCGACGGCGGCCGCGGGCACGCAGACCTTCAGGTCTGGATGGACGTCCCAAGCGCACTCCGACTCAGTCAGCAGCTCGAGCTCGCCCTCGCCGACCCGCGGTGTCGCCCATGAGCCCCAGCGAGTGGGACGTGATCGACGACGCGCTCGCTGATGCGGCCGCGGAGACCTATCGCCGCTGCGAGGCCATCTGCTGCGCCTACGGCGTCGACGGAGCGCCGACACAGGCCGAGCGCCGAGCGTACATCAGCGTGCTCGACCGGATGGGCGCGTTCGCGGCAAGCGAGCGAGCCACCCTCCGAGCCGGCGGGCTGTTGTGAATGAGTCGAACCGACACCCCAAGCACAGCTGCTGGGTGCGGCGTGAGGCAAGCCGCGGACGCGCCGCCAGGCGGACCCGCACTGCCACCGACTTGTGTCAAGCCACGATGAGTCCCGAGACTTTCAACGAACTTCTGTTCCGCCTCAGTGCCGAGCGCGAAGCGCGGCTCGAGGCGCTCTGGCGAATGACGGCAAACGAGCGCATCGCGGCGATGCGCCGCGGTGACCTGTCGATGCAGCAGTGCTGCGCCTGGGCGGCTCGCTATCCGCAGCAGGTGCCACTGATCAACGGCGAGTGGGAGTTCATCGCCGCCTACATCCCGGAGGTCTGCGAATGACGGCGCCAGACATCCGCGCCTTCTACGCCACCCTTGGCATCCAGCTCCCCGCATGGTCCAAGCGTGACGCACCGGTCCGGTGCTTCGCCCAACCCGAAGCCCACCACCACGGCGACCGCTCGCCGTCATGCTCGGTCAGCCTCGCGTCAGGCGCCTGGAACTGCCACGGCTGCGGCGCTCGCGGCGGCGCCTACGACGCCGCGCTCGCCACCGGCCACTCGCCGCGCTCGGCAATGGAGCTGCTAATTGCGCACGGCCTCGCCGAGCAGAGGGGTAGCCAACGGCAGCCGACAAACCGCCCCGCTACACAGGCGCAGCCGGTCGCGCGTGCGAAACCTCTGCGAACACTAGCTGCGACGACCCCCCTCGCCGCCGACGAGGACGACATCGCCTCCTGGGCGGCGACGCTCGAGCACAACGCTCGCCTGACCCGCCGGCTCGCGCTTGAGCGCGCATGGGGGATCCGGGTCATCCGCCAGCTGCAGATTGGCTTCGACGGCGCCCGGATCCCATCCCCGTCCGACACGCGCAAGGCGCCCTTCAAGGGGCCTGCCGCTACAGCCCGTTCGGGCAGCATGAGCCGAAGATGCTCGCGTTGGCGGGCACGCGCCTCGGGCTGATCCCTCATCCCGCGCGGGTCGCCCAGAAGTACGTCGTGCTCGTCGAGGGGCCACCGGACATGATCGCCGCCCGCACGCGCGGGCTCGCAGCCATCGCCGTCCCAGGCACGAGCGCCTGGCAGCCGGCGTGGGCGCAGCTGCTCGAGGACAAGCACGTCACGCTGGCCATGGACTGCGACGAGCCAGGGCGCCGCGCCGCAGTGCAGATCACCGCCAGCCTCCGGGCGGCGGGCATCCCGGTCGACGCCGTCGGCCTCGCGCCGGGCCGCAACGACGGCTACGACCTCACCGACCGGATCATCGAGCGCAAGCGCCACCGGCCGGACCGCTCAGCGTCGGGGCCGTCGCCGCGCTTCTGCGCCCAGCCCCGACCGTCAACCACACCCGCACCAGAGCACACGCCCGCAACAGCAGGAGGTAACGCGATGACCGAGATCCCCGACGCCGGTAACGGCTCCTACACCAACGAAGCACACATCGCGATCCTCACGGCGGTCCGCGCTGAGCACGATTTCGGCGGCTGGCTCGCGGGCGTCCTGGCGACCGTTGCGGCCGACCTCGGATCGACGGAAGCCCTAACCGCCGGCCGCCCAGGATCGTGGGAGGCTGAGCACGTGCGCGGGCTCGTCAACGGAACCGTCGGCTGGGACGACGAGTACCTCGAGCACTACAGAGTGCCGTTGGCATGAGCGCGCGACCAAGACGCCCGCCAAACGACAGTGGCTCGGCCCTGCCAGATCCCGGAGACGACGCGGAACGACTAATTCGCGCGTTCGTCCAGGGCTTCCGGAAGCGCTGGACGACGATGCGGCAGCGAGGCTTGCAGCCCGCGTGCGACCGTTCCTGACGGCCGCGAGCTCGAGCGATCCCCCGGCGGATCGCTTGCTGACCGTCGCCGAGGCAGCCACGCGCGCCCACGTCCACGTCGAGACGATTCGGCGAGCTGTCCGGGACGGAGGCCTTGTGATCGCCGGCCGCGTCGGTCGCTCAGCACGCATTCAGCCTTCGGACGTGGATCGCTGGCTGGCCGGAAAGTCCGACACCAATGGGACAATCGAAACGCCACCTGCGCGCCGCGTCCGGCGACGCCAGCAGCAAAACGAATACTCGCTCAAGGCTGCCCTCAAGCAGATCACTTAGAGACTCGAGATGACGATCGAAAAGCGCACCCTGTCTGACGGGACCGTCCGTTGGCGAGTCAGATGGCGCCAGGGCGATCGTCACCGCTCGCGTGTGTTCGACCGCAGGCGCGACGCGCAGAATTTCGAGGCCGAGCTCCGGCGCCGAAACCAGGTCGGCACTCTTGCGCTGCTCGACTCGGGCCGTATGACGCTCGCCTTTCACAACCTAAAATCGTAAAGACCCTACATAGGCTAGCTGTGCAAAGATAGGCTTGTTGGCTCTCCAGCGTCGGCCCACGGGGCAGGCGCTAAACCACCGGATGCTGCGTTGGCTGAAGACCGTCGTGGTGAGCGATCCGGAAAAGGCGCGGTTGTGATCGCGTCAGGTGGGACCAGAAGACGTTCCAGAAGCGCTCGGCCGGGGTGACCCGGTGGGGCGTGCGCTGTTGAGCGTCGAAACTCAGAGACGGCATCAAAACCGGGGGTCTAGCGAGCCCCTCGGGATCAGCCTGGCGGATACCCGTTGCTGGCCAGGTGGTGCCCGGCGTAGAGGCGGCGTGAGCCTGGTCTGCGGCTCTTGCACGGAACGTGAGAGGCGAGCGTCGATAGCGGCCGTCCGGGCCTGCGGGTCAGTACGACGGGCGGCGAGAGGGAGCGTGTCAACGGCAGAAACCGGAGGCATTGAGTACCAGTCGCGGCGCTCGCTGGCGGACCGGCTCGTATTAGCTGTGAAGCCGCTGCTCGCTGGGGTGGTGGTGGAGCGAAGGGGCCGGCTCACCAGGAATGTCCATGTCGTTCAACCAGGGCCGCGAGGTTCTGGGAGGAAGCGAAGATGAGCAAGCCAAAGCCGAAGGACAAGCCGTTTGCGATTCCCAAGCAGTTGGTCTGGGAGGCGTACCGGCAGGTCGCGGCCAACAAGGGTGCCCCGGGGGTGGATGCGCAGACGCTGGAGGAGTTCGAGGCCGATCTTGAGAACAACCTTTTCAGGATCTGGAATCGGATGAGCTCAGGGTCCTGTTTCCGCCCCCAGTCAAGGCGGTCGAGATCCCCAAGCCGCACAGCCCGGGGGTCAGGGTGCTCGGCGTGCCGACGGTCGCTGACCGGGTCGCTCAGACGACGGTGGCCATGTTTCTGGAGCCGCTGGTGGAACCTCGGTTTCACCGGGACTCCTATGGTTATCGTCCGAAGAAGTCGGCCCATGACGCGCTCGCGGTGTGCCGGGCGCGGTGCTGGAAGTACGACTGGGTCATCGATTTGGATGTCCAGAAGTTCTTCGACACGTTCCCTGGGACTTCGTGGTTCGTGCGGTGCGGGCGGTCACCGACTGTCCGTGGGTGCTGCTGTATGTCAAGCGGTGGCTGGCTGCACCGCTGCAGCACCCGGACGTACCCAGGTTGAGCGAGACAAGGGAACCCCGCAAGGATCGGCAGTTTCGCCGGTCCTGGTGAACCTATTCATGCACTACGCGTTTGATACGTGGATGGCCCGCAATCATCCGGCAGCCGTTCGAGCGCTACGCCGATGATGCCGTCGTGCACTGCAAGAGCAGCGGCAGCGGAACTGGTGCTGGCCGGGATCGCCGCGCGGATGGCAGAGGTCGGGCTACGGCTGCATCCCGACAAGACGAGGATCGTCTACTGCAAGGACAGCAGGCGTCGGGCGAGCACCAGCACACCTGGTTTACCTTCCTCGGTATACCTTCCGGCCACGGAGGTGATCAACCGCAAGGAGGCGAGCACTTCACGGGGTTCTCGCCCGCGATCAGCCCCGAGGCGCTCAAGGCCAAAGCGACCGGCTCCGCGAACTGCGGATCCACAGGCAAACAAACCTGTCGCTGGACGACCTAGCGGGATGGCTGAACCCCATCATTGCTGGGTGGATGAACTACTACGGCCGGTACTACCGGTCGGCGTTATACCCCCTCCTGCGGCGCGTCAGCCTCTACCTGAGGCGCTGGCAGGGAAGAAGTACAAGCGGCTGAGGACCTACAAGCGGTTCAAGCGGTGGTGGACCGGGCTACTCGAACGAGAGCCCAGCCTATTTGCCCACTGGCAGTGGGTCCGCGCGTACTGAAAGGCCGGTGAGAAGAGCCCGGTGACGGGAGACTGTCACGCCGGGATCCGTGGGAGCCGGGAGCTGAGATGCTCCCGGCGACCCGACCAGTACGTTTCCGGCACCTGGGCGAACGCCTACGCCTCGAATCTCGCGCCGGCCACCCGCATCCGGTACGGCCACATTTACGACAAGCATCTCCTGTCTGAACTGGGCCCGCTCACGCTGCGCGAGATCACGCCCGACGTCGTTGCGCGCTGGCAGGCGGAGAGACTCGCTACGGGAAGCGGGCCCGTAGCGGTCCGGGAAGCCCTCAAGCTGCTCGGCTCGATCCTCCAGAGGGCCGTCGAGGCGCAGCACATCGAGACGAACCCGGTCCGTGCAGTCCGCCGGGCGCCGCTCCCACACAAGCCCGAGGTTCGGCCGCTCGCACCAATCGTCGTTGAGAGGATGCGCGCGGCCGCCAGCGCCCGAGACGCGACGCTCGTCAGCGTCCTTGCCTACGCGGGGCTTCGTCCAGGCGAAGCGCTGGCGCTCCGCTGGGGCGATATGCGTGACAAGACTCTTCTGGTCGAACGGGCGATATCGCTCGGCGTCGAGAAGGACACGAAGACGGCCGCTCACCGGACGGTGCGGCTGCTGGCGCCACTCGCGGCCGACCTCCGCGAGTGGCGGATGCGTTCCGGCCGCCCAGCAAGTACGGCACTGATCTTCCCGTCGGCGAAGGGCGGACCGTGGACCGACGCCGCGTATCGGTCATGGCGCCGCCGCGCATTCCGGCGAGCGCTGAACGCGGCCGGCATTGAGCGCGCCCGACCGTACGATCTCCGACACTCGTTCGCCTCGCTCCTGCTGCATGAGGGAGCCTCGGTGATCAAGGTGGCACGACAGCTCGGACACGACGCGCGGCTGACGCTCAGCACATACGGGCACGTGATGGACGAGCTTGAGGGACAGGAGCATCTCGACGCCGAGTCGGCGATCGAGGCCGCGCGCCAGGCTGTTCAGTCAGAACCCGCAACGAGCGCGCGGGGATCGTGAGCAGGCGACTTAGCCAGCGCTCGCGTACGGCGGGTGCAGAGCGTCGAGCGCGCTCCGACAGCGCCGCGATGCGCACGCCGGGCGCATGCGGCGCGAGGGTACACGGGGGTACACCAGGTTTGCGCCGAGAGTCGCTCCCAGTTGTCAACCGCAGACGGTTTCCCGCCGATTTCCAGGGAGTTCGACAACTGCACGCAACTGCGAGCAACTCAAGCCTTTCGCTCGTAATGAAGGGGTCCCCGGTTCGAGTCCGGGCGTCGGCTCTGGTCTTTCGCCCTGTCGTTGGCGTCCATGGAAGCGATTTGGAAGCCAGATAGCGAAACGCCCCCGCCCCTGAGGTAGGAGCGGAGGCGCTGGACGGCCTGCGGACCCGTGCGCTGTTATGGGTAGTCGACGGTCTCGTCTTGCAGGACGACGCGCAGGGCGCCGGCGTACTCGGCGGTCATCCGTGAGCGCCGCATCTGACGGCGACGGGCATCGGCGATCTCGTGCACGTAGACGACCCGGGTTACGGTGGCGTCGCGGTGTCCGAGCAGGAAGGCCACTTCGTCAACGCTCTCGCCAGCCAGAAGAGCGCGCGACGCGACTGTGTGGCGGAACGAATGTATCGATGGCACAGCGCCCGCCGGTACCGGCACCGGCTTGCCGTCAGCGCCCGTGTCTCGACGGATCGGGAACGTCGGCCAGCCGTTCTCGTCTGTTGCGCGGCGCTGTGCCTTACGGAGTGCGCGGGCGACGTTGCGCTGCGATAGCGGGCGACCGGACCGCGTCGCGAACACGAACGACTCCGGTGTCGTCTGGCGCGACGCGAGCTTGTGCCGGGCAAGGATCAGCGCCAGGTCCCGCGGGATCGGGACCGTGCGAGCAGAGCCATCGGTCTTGGTCGGCCGGCGATTCCCCTTCCGGTCGACCTGCCAGGCGAACGTGATCTCGGCCTCATCGAGCTCGTCGACGCGGATGTCGGTCCAAGTGAGCCCGCAGAGCTCGGACACGCGGGCGCCAGTGAGGGCGGCAACGGTGAAGAGCGGGCGGTAGGGCTCGGTGGCGGCGGCGAGAGTCTGCTCGATCTGCTCCGGCGTGAAGATCGGCGAGCGCTTGGCCAGCGAGACCTTCGGCCGCTCTGAGGCCAGCATCAGCGTGACCGGGCTCACCGCGCTGAAACCGAGCCGGCGCGCAGCGAACTTGTAGATGCGGCCGACTGCGCCGAGGACAGCTGCGATCGTCGCCTCGCTCTTACCCTGCTGCCGGAGGTCGCGGACGAGTGCGGCGAGGTCATCGGCTGTGATGCCATCGAGCCGTCGGTTGCCGTAGCGGGGGAGGAGATGGTGGTCGACCGCGCTGCGGTAGCCGGCCTGCGTGGTCGCACGCAGGTCGAGCACGGGCCCGGCTAGCCACAGTTCCGCCGCGTCACCGAACCGCAGCCGCGAGTCAGGAGCGACAGTCTCGCCCCGGCCCCTTCTGGCGAGCAAGTCGTCACGCAGCTTCCGTGCAGCCATGATCCCGCCCTCGACCGTCCGCCACCGCTGGATGCCAGACGCGTCCTTGAATCCGACCTCGAGCACGCCGGTCGGCCGGCGGTAGATGTTGCGCTCCACCCTGACGCGGCGGGGCGCGTTCGTGGAGCCGGTCACGAGACGGCCCTCAGCTGCGCAGCGGGCGAACCCGTGGGCCGGGCCGAGCGACGCCACTCGTCAAGCTCATCGCGGCGGAAGTACAGCTTGCAACGAGGTCCGTCTTGGTGGGTCGGGATCGCGCGCTGGGCGGCGAGCTTCCGCAGCGTGTCTCGATGGATGCCGAGGTACTCGGCCGCGTTGCGAGCATCCAACCACTCGCTGGTCTTGTCCTTGCTCTGCGCCTCGGTGCACGCCATCAGGCGATCGACGACCAGGTCGGCGAGACGGCCCAAGAGCTGATCGATCAGAGTGCGGTCTGGCTCGCCGGCCGTGGCCGCTGTGTGCGCCGACGTCGGCTCGCAGGTGCGGAACTGGTCGTCCAAGGGCGGCCGCTCGGAAGTGGCGTACGCTTGCATCGTCGTGACCTCCTAAACAGGTCTCGGCCAGGCCCCGGGGTGTTCCACCACCGCCGGGGCTGCTTATTACTTACGCAAGGAAGGTATCAGCGGGGCCGGACGGAAAGGTTCCGTCCGTATGGTTCTGCCGCTGACGGATGTAAGGTACTGGCATGGGACGGAAGGTCGACGTCGACGACCTCATCGACACGCAGTCCGTGGCCCAGATCCTCGGGCTCGCGCACCGCAACACGGTGAGCGAGTACCAGGCCCGCTACGACGACATGCCCCGTCCAGTAGTTGAGCTTGGCGACGGACGGTTGAAGCTCTGGCTACGCCCTGAGATCGAACGGTGGGCAGATCGTCATCACAAACGATCTGCCGGTCGTGGTCGTCCGCGGCTCTCAGAAGCCAAGCCCTGACGATCGCCGGCTCGATCGGGGCGCCGCCACCAAAAGTGGGGAGTCTTGCATCGAGCGATTCCCTGACCCGGAGACCATCGGCCTCCGATTTGGCGACGCCCCGGATGGGCGTCGTCAAATCGGGGGCACCCCCGCCGGAGGCGACGCTGGCAGCACCCAAGCTCCCCGCGAACCCCCGCAGCCGTCGCCTCATTGCTGGCCGGACGAGGCCCGCGACAGCGTGCCGACGCAGACATCAAGCTGGCTTTGATCGGTCGAGCGACGGCCAATCCGGGCATCACTCGCGCGTTCAAGGTACCGAGCGTGCTGCGGCGGACCCACAACTCGAGCGCATTGCGCCAACGAGCAGCCAAACATGTGCGGATCGCACGCGTGGCATGCCCGCCCACAGGCCCTTCCCACCGGCGGGTCGACAAGATCGAACGAGTGCCCCATGAGCGGCGTCCACGAACGGACGGCGATCTACAGGCGGCTGGCCGGGTGCCGCCGTCACACCCCAGCGACGTCGGGCGATCCGTCCGTGATCTCGACTACCCTCTCGAACACGTGTTCGTAACCATCGAACCTGAGAGCAAGCGGAACGCTCGCGGCACCCTACAGCCGAGGTTGTGTGCGACGATCGCGAAGACACCCGGAACGGAGGCGCGATGACCCAGGATGAAGAGACTAAGCCGCTCGAGGAGCTTGATGCTCGTGACCGTGCCCGGCTTGAAGAGGTGGAGGAGGTCGTGGCGCGTGTGGTCGAGGCCGATCACCCAACGACAATGTCCGATTTGAGTGCGCGGGTTCGGGACCAGCTCGGCGAAGTTGAGAACTCGGTGATTCGGGCGGCAGTGCTTCGGCTCCTCAACGCCAACCGCCTGCGAGCCGGGAATGGCCAGGAGCTCCCCGTCGCTCGGTAGCGCGGAGACGAGGTGTCCACACGCTGGTAGCAGGAGGGGCCGGTAGTGCCAGGGCGGGCCGGACCCAATCAGCGGCTGCACACCGAGGCGAGACCGGAGAACCGCACCGAGGCCGAACGCGATCACGATCGCGTCCTTTACACGACAGCATTTCAGCGGCTTGCTGGCGTCACGCAGATCGCTGCGCCCGAATCTGGGCTCGCGATGCACAACAGGCTCACCCACACGCTGAAGGTTGCCCAGGTGGCGAGGCGCCTAGCGAAGCGGCTCGGGCTTGCGACGGACCGCCAGGAGGTCGCAGCGGCCGCCGCACTGGCTCACGATCTAGGCACCCGCCGTTCGGACATCTCGCAGAGGCAGCCCTCAATTCGGAGGCGAGGACATGGGGTGGGTTCGAGGGGAACGCTCAGTCGTTTCGGATCGTGACCTTTCTCTCCCTACGAAGCGATGACTACCGCGGGCTGAACCTGACGCGTCGCACGCTCAACGCCATTCTCAAGTACCCGTGGCGTCAAGACATCACTGACGAGAAGAAAACGGAGAAGTGGGGGGCCTACGAGAGCGAGCGAGATTTCTTTGAGTTCGCGCGGGTCGGCTCAGATGAGGATCAGCGCTCTCTTGAGGCATCGATCATGGACTGGTCGGATGACGTGACGTACGCCGTTCACGACCTCGAGGACTTCTTTCGCCTGGGGCTGATCCCGCTTGAGCGTCTGGCCTCGGCGGATGACACCGAGCGCCGGAGGTTCACCTCCGCGTTCTGCGAGCGACCGGGGGCGCTGAAGAAGAAGTTCCGCCTCGCCGGCTTCACCGCCGCCGCAACCGGTGAGCATGACGGAGGTCACGACGCCGACTAGCCACACACGCCTCGTCCTTGTACAGGTAATCCTAAGAAGAGCAGTGAGCACGGTTGTATGAGCCTCAGGTGTTGGTGTCGTCTGGGAGTGGCACTGTGTGAATGAGTGCGACCTTCCACGCATCGCGAATTCGCCGGAAGACCATCGACGTGGGCGCCTCGAGTGTTTGGTGAGTTTCGTTGAGCGTGTACGTCTGTTCGAGGACGAAGGTGACGATCCCGGTATCGCCCCAGCTGGTCGCGTGAAGGTCGCGTGCGCGCGAGTGGATGTCGCTGACGGTGGCACGCAGCTGTTCGAGGTAGGCGTCGATCGCCGCACGGCCGCGGGTCCAGCCGCGGGTGATCTCGTCAACGCTCTGGGCGTCGTCGGTCAGCGTCGCGCCGAGCGCGTCAAGGTCCATCGCGTCGAGCAACTGGAGGATGCGCTCGGTCTCGGCCTCCAGCGTCTTGAGGGTCCGCTCAGGCATGTGATCTCTCCTGTTCAGCTGCCGGTCACATCAGGCTCTCGCGTCGCTTGGCTGACAACAACCCCGACTTGGCCAGAATTGGGACGCGGGCCGGTCTTGCTCTCGCGCGCAGGGCACGAGGCGATGGACGGTCGTTAGGCGTCGTTTCAGAGGCATGGCCAGTTGGCCGTGGTTCCAGAGGATCGGTCGCCGTACGGTGGGCCGGTGAGAGCGCCGCTCGTGTTCGCCGCCCGCGAGCCCCGCCGGCCGGCGGTAAGGCATCGACTGCCGACCGTGATTCTGAGACGATCGCAAACGATGCTGCGTGAGGGGCCCCTGATTGGCCGCGAGCACGAATTGTTGGCGCTCGAACTGGCGGTGCGGGCGGATCGGCTCGTCACGCTGACGGGGGCGGGCGGATGCGGCAAAACGCGTGTCGCCGGCGAGCTGGCGTTGCGGTTGAAGGACGGCCCCAACCCGGTACAGGCGGTCGTAATTGAGCTGGCGAGCACGCAGCGATCCACCGAGGTAGCCGACGCGCTGGTCCGTGGCCTGGGGCTTCGCGAGCGGGCCGGACGTAGCCCGGTCGATGTTCTCCTTGATCGCCTTGGCAACGAGTCCATGGTGCTGGTGATCGACAACTGCGAACAGGTGCTGGCAGCGGTGGTGCAGCTCATAGCCCGGCTGACGGACGGCGCTCCCGGGCTTCGTGTTCTGGCAACCAGCCGCGAGCCGCTCGGCCTCCCCGGGGAGCGGGTGATCGCGCTCGCCCCTCTCGGGCTCCCGGAACCGGGAGGCGACGTGGCGGCGGTAGTTCGATCCGACGCCGGACGCTTGTTTGTGGACCGTGCCGCGTCCGCCGACCCCAGCTTTGGCTTGACGCCGTCGACCGCACGCGCGGTGATCCGGATCTGCCACGAGCTCGACGGGCTGCCGTTGGCGCTCGCGCTGGCCGCCGCCCGAGTCGAGCATCTCTCCCCCGGAGAAATCGCCGAGGGCCTCGAGCGCCGAGGCCGGCTAGCCGGAGGAGACGTCGACAACGCGGTCGCCCAGCACCGGTCCGTTCGCGCGTCGCTTGATTGGAGCTATGGGCTGCTGGACGAGGCCGAGCGCAGAATGCTTCGCAGACTCTCGGTCTTTTCCGGCGGCTGGGATGCATCCGCTGCGCGCGCCGTCGCGCTGCCTGACGGCGACGACACACAGGTGCTCGGGTTGTTAGCCGGCCTGGAGGAGAAGGGGCTGATCGTCGCGGTCACAGGCGACCGCGAGGCGCGTTGGTCGTTTCTGCAAACGGTTGGGGACTTTGCGCAGGAGCGGCTGAAAGACGATCCTGTTGAGACGTACGCCGTGCGCGACCGGCACCTGGAGTGGTTCCGTGGGTTTGCGGCGAGTATCGACGATCTGCTGCTGGCGTCCGATGGACATGCGGTGATTGATCGTGATACGCCCAACCTCAGGCTTGCGCTCGAGCGGGCGTGTGACAGCGATCTCCCGCGGGCGACCGAGATGGTCGGCTCGTTGCTACGGCACTGGATCCTGGCCGAGCACTTCGAGGAAGGGCGGGCCGCCATCGCGCGTTTGCTCGAAGCACCCGCCGACGATTGCGACGATGCGGGCGCACGTGCCGAGATTTATATGGGGGCGGCGATGCTCGGCACGTTAGATGAGGACTACGCCAGCGCGATCCCGCATCTACAACAAGGGATGGCCCGGATGGGTGCGGTGGCTGCCCCGGCGATGCGGGCCCGCTGTCTGCAGATGTCGGCGATGGTGCTGATCCTGACCGGCGCCGATCTGGCAGGTGGGCTGCAAAGCGCCGACCGGGCGGTCGAGCTGATGCGCTCGTCGGGCGACACGCTCGGGATGGCGTGGGCATTGGTCAACGTCACGATGGCGGAGGGCATCTGCGATCGATTCGACGCGGCTCGCACGGCGTATGAGGAATTCCTGACGGTGCCGAGTGCCGCGCAGCATCCCCGGCTTCGCACCTGGGCGGAGTTGGCGGCCACGTGGACCGAGCTGATCGTCGGTTCGCCCGCGCGCGCTCTCGAGCGTGCCCGCCTCGGCCTCGCGCTTGAAGGCGACTACCCGTCGATGACCCATTTCACCCTGGACGGGTTCCGTGTCCACGCACTGGCGCTCGCAGGACAAGCCGAAGAGGCCCTCGCGGATGGCAGACGCGCGCTCGACGCCGCGCGGGAGTCAGGGGCGATGATGGCAGTGCCCGGCACCGAGATGGCACTGGCGATCGCAGAGCTGATGGCCGGCGAGCTGGACAGCGCCGAAGATCGCGCGCGCCGCCTGCTCGACATGCCGCAGGTCCACACCGTCGCGCTCATGCGCGAGACACTGGCTCAGATCGCATTGACGAGAGGCGATGTCGCGGAGGCGGCCCGCCAAGCCGAGCAGCTGAAAGCTCTCGCTGACCAGAGCGCGAGCCCGCGTCACCGCGCCCTGGCGGACTTCGTGTGGGGAACCGCCGCGGTTCTCGACGGCGACCTGGAACGTGGGCGGGACCTCGTCCACAGCGCGCTGGCCGTGTACGCCGATCTGGGATTGGAGCGAAGCGCCGCCGACGCGCTAGAGACGCTCGCGCTGATCGCCGCGATCACAGGCGACGGCACCCGCGCGGCGCGTCTCGCCGCCTCGGCACACGAGACACGAACGAGGCTGGGCTGCGCCCCCCTGCCCGCAAACGCCGCACGTGTCGCCGCCGCCCAGGCGCAATGCACGGCACGCGATGGCCAAGAGACGTGGGACGCAGCGTGGGCGGAAGGCGCGAAGATGCCGCTCGGCGATGCGATCGCCTACGCCCGCCGGTCGCGTGGGCCTCGCGAGCGTCCGGGCTCCGGATGGGCGAGCCTCACGCCGACCGAGGCGGCAGCCGCCCGCTTGGCTGCAACGGGCATCACCAACCCGCAGATCGCCGCGCAACTGTTCATCGCGCGCAGCACCGTGAAGATGCACCTCTCCAACGTGTACCTGAAGCTCGGCGTCGCGAATCGCACCCAGTTGGCGCGTTCGATCGCGGACAGCTCCGACACTCGTGGTCCCGGACGTGGCCAGGGCAGCGGGGCGCTAGGTCAGCACTAAGCCGGCGGAGCCACCCGACGAAAAAACTGGCCAGGTGGCGGTAGTTGTCGCCGTCTACGCCCGGGAGCTTTCGCGGTCGAGTCTTCGCACTGGGCGAGGCGATCATCAAAGGGGATGCTCATGTCGAGCACTTTGTGGGTACGCCCGCCGCGTGGGCGGCAGGGCAAAGCTTCCATGCAGCGCGGCACGTGCCGGTTGAGACGCTCGCGTGGCGTGGGAGTGCTTGCTGCTATGGCGGCATTCGTGGCGCTGTGCGCACCGGCCGCGCACGCGAGCGGCAGTTGGCCGACGGCGAGTCACAGCATTCTGGGAGATCGGGCAGCACCACTGGATCTGGCGGTCAACCCGCTGACTGTGGGCAGCCTCGAGCCCAAGTGGGTGTTCACCGATCACGGCGACGTGTCGGCCACACCAACCGTGTCCGACGGCGACGTCTACTTTCCGGATTTCGGCGGATACCTCAACGCTGTCAACGCCAACAACGGAGCACTGATCTGGCAAAAGCAGATCTCCAACTACGACGGGCAGGCGGGACAAGTTTCTCGCAACAGCCCGTTGATCGTCGGCAACGACCTCATCCTGGGTGACAACGCCGCGAGCGCCCAGAGTGCCGGAGCGCACCTGTTCGCAGTCAGCCGGGCCACCGGAAAACTGATCTGGAGCACTCAAATCGACAGCAACCCGGCCGCAATCGTGACGTCCAGCCCCATCGCGATCGGCAACCGGATCGTGGTGGGTGTGGCATCCAACGAGGAGGCGGACGCAGAAAGCGCGTCGTATCCGTGCTGTAGCTTCCGCGGCGCAGTGGTCTCACTCGATGCGACCACAGGCAAGCTGCTGTGGAAGACGTACATGGTCCCGTCGAACAACGGCGGCGGTGACACCAACATTCCGTGTGCGTCGCCCAATCCCGCGGCCGGGTGCGGCTATACCGGCGGTGCCGTCTGGGCCACTCCCACGATCGACCCGCTGACCAATCAGGTGTTCGTCGGCACCGGCAATAACTACACGGCGCCGGACGCCGCGGTGGCCTGCGCCAACGCGGCCCAGAACGCCGATCCACCGACGTCGGACGCCAACTGCAGCGCGAGTAGCGACTATTTCGACGCGGTGGTGGCGCTCGACCTGACGACCGGGAGGATCGAGTGGGGGCACAAGGTGGAGGGCTGGGATGCCTGGAATGTCGCTTGCCTAGTTGGCTATCCACCGGGCGCGACGTGGTGCCCCTCGCCCGCCAGCCCCGACTTCGACTTCGGCGGCAGCTCCCCGAATCTCTTTGTCGTCACCGGCCCCAACGGACACCTGAAGACGCTCGTTGGAGACGGACAAAAGAGCGGAATCTACTGGGCGTTTGACATCGCCACCGGCAACATCGTGTGGAACACGCTGATCGGTCCCGGCACGTCGCTCGGTGGACTGGAATGGGGGAGCGCCTACGACGGCCAGCGTATCTACACCGCCGAGGCGGATCCGTTCGCCATCCCCTACACCACGCCCAGTGGGCAACCGATCAGCGGTGGCTCGTGGGCAGCGCTCGACCCGCAGACTGGCAAGATCGACTGGCAGACCGCGACCCCGGGCGGCAACGCCGCGCTCGGACCGGTAAGCGAGGCCGGCGGCCTGCTCTACGCCGCGTCCATGGACCCCAACCCATCAGACCCGGATATGTTCGCGCTCAACGCCAGCACCGGCAAGATCCTTTGGAGCTTCGCCGCCGGATCATCTGTGAACGCAGGCCCATCGATCGTCGACGGGACGGTCTACTGGGGCACCGGCTACGCACACCTCGGGCCAGGACTGCCGTACACCGGAAACAACAAGCTGTACGCCTTCAGTCTCAACGGGCGCTGAGCGAGGGTTTCGGTGCCCCTGGCCGACGCGGCCAGGGGCACCCCGAACCGGGACTGCTGGCCTTGAGCGAAACAGCAGGGCGAAGGCGCAGAACGTCTGGCCATCTGGACGATCGCCTTGACGCTACGGCTCTGTGGGAGCCGGCGATTGCATTGGCGACAGACCAGGCGTCCGGAGCCGGCCGTCGACGCTAGCGCTTCGGGTGACCGCCCGTAGTCGAGCGTGCGACCGAGTGCGGCCGCGGCACGGACCGCCCGCAGCGCGTCGTCCTCTCGCACGACAGGCGCGCCGAATACGGCGACCAGCGCATCGCCTATGAACTTCTGCACCCTGCCGCCGTGCGCGGTCACGACCGAACGCATGGCGTCATAGAAACGTGCCATGACGACACGTGCCGGTTCGGCGTCGATGCGCTCCTGCAGGGCCGTCGATTCGACTAGGTCAGAGAAGACGACCGTGATCGTCCTGCGCCCGGCGGCCGCATCCGAGCCCTAAGAGATGCACCGCAGGTATCGCAGAAGCGCGCGGACCTGGACACGTCGGCGCCACACGACGTGCATGTGCGCAGAAGGGCTCCGCCGCATTCGGAACAGAACCGCGCTGCAGCGCGGTTCCCGTGCGCGCAGGCCGGGCAGATCAGGCCGGCAGCAGAGGTGTTCTCGATGCTTCCGCGACCGGTGGGGAGTGTCCCGGATGATGCCCTGTTTTGTGGCTCATTGCTGTCCGCCAGCCGTCGCGTCCGTGTTCGTCGGCGCCGCTCACGCGTATGTCCAGGCGGTCTCCCAGCAGACCAACCCAGAGCAGCACCTGACGATGCACATGTTGTCAACCTGGGGCCCTCACGGCTACGACCCTCGCCGACCAGAGCACCTGGGCCGATCATATCCACGGATAGCCAGAAAGGCCAGCAACCGGCGAAGCGACGCAGACGCGACACACGATCGCCCAGGACGGGTCCTGGCTCGTGACCACTCGTGGGCATAACGGGCGTTTGGGCGGCTTGACGTCCGTTGCCTCTACGAGTATCGCTCCGCGAGCGTCGCGCCGGTGCCTGTGCGGTCGCCGAAGCGTCCGACCGCAATGCAGCGGCCGTCGGACGAGCACGAGACATCCAGGAGCGAGTTGCTTGTCGCCCCCGCGGGGTAGGGGGTGGGTTGGATCGCCCAGTCGCTGTTGATCGAGCGCTCCGCCAGCGTTACGTCGATTCCGGTGACGTTGTTGAACAACCCCACGGCGGTGCAGGACCTCGGCGTCGCGCACGACACTCCGGCGAGCTGCACGTACCTCGCGCCGACGGGGTAGAGCGTCGGCTGGATCGTCCAGCCGGTCCCGTTCCAGCGCTCCGCCAGCATCACGTTGATGCCGGTGATGATCGTGAAGTAGCCGACGGCAGTACAGGTCTCCGACGACGCGCACGACACCCCGACAAGTTGCACGGCGGTCGCGCCGGTCGGGGTCGGCGTCCGCTGGATCGTCCAGCCGGTTCCGTTCCATCGCTCCGCCAGCGTCATTCCGATGCCTCCGCGGTTGGCGAAGTACCCGGCGGCGGTGCAGGACCTCGGCGACGTGCACGACACCGCAGAGAGGAAGCTAGCCTTCGCGTTGGCGCGGTCGGGCGTTCGCTGAATCCTCCAGACTGAGCCATTCCAGCGCTCGGCCAGTGTCGCTCCGCTCGTGCCGGCGCTGTTGCCGGAGAAGCCGACTGCCATGCACGTCGTCCTCGATGCACATGACACGCCACCGAGGTAGCTAACCAGCCTCCTGTTCGCGTGGCTGGGGTTCGGGGTCCGTTGAATCGACCAGACGGTTCCGTTCCAGCGCTCGGCGAGCGGCGCGGTGATGCCCGATCGTTTGGTGACGCTCCCGACGGCAGTGCAGGACCGCGGCGACGCACACGACACGTCAAACAGGAGGCTGGTGGTTGCGTCGGCGGGGCTGGGTGTCCGCTGAATCGTCCAGCTGGTGCCGTTCCAGCGCTCCGCCAGCGGAACTCCGACGCCGGCAAGATCGGTGAAGTATCCGACCGCGGTGCACGCCGTCGGCGACGGGCAAGAGACACCGGAGAGGACACCGTCCGTCCCACCGACGGGATTTGGGGTCCGCTGGATGGACCAGGCCGAGGGCGCGGCCGCCCCGGGACTCGCGAGGCACAGCGCCACGCACGCGACCGCTGTGCAACCGACAGCCCTTAAGTGCATGGCGGCGCCCCGAATCCACGCAATCCAGTCATGACGAGCGCGCACGGCCGCCGCCGCCCACTCCGACACGACGCAACCGCTACGCCCGCACCGCGGCCAGACAACGCCGATCATCCATCCGTACCAACACCACTATGTATCGCGTCAACTCGATCTGTGGAAGAACCCGAGTCTAACCCTCCGCCACGGGCAGCCTCAACATGAGTTAGGGCATCCGCCACACTGCCGCCGCCCGTTTTCACCCATCGCTCGCGGACGGCAAGCGAGCGACACTGCCGATGGTGGTCGCAGGCGGGTCCGATGCTCGGCGAGCAATCTGCCACAGACTACGCAGAAGAGACCGCAATCAATGCGGAGTCGACCGCAGCCCCGCGGAACTAGCATCGTGCTATGGCGACCGGGCCAGCGGCACCTCCTGCAATCTCGGTGCGGCCGGTAGGTCCCGATGACCGCGTGCGGATCCTCGACGCCCTCGCCTACACCTCGGCCAACACCTACTACCGTCGCTTCCACGCTCCCAAGCACCGCTTCACCGAGCGCGAGCTGGCATACCTAACCCAGGTCGACGGCCACGACCACGTCGCGCTGATCGCGACCGAACGTGATCGCCCCGACCGACTGGTCGCCATCGCACGCTTCGTGCGCGATGCGCAGTCACCGACGGAGGCTGAACTGGCGATCACCGTTCACGACCCCTACCAGCGGCGCGGCATTGGACGTCACATGCTCACGTTGCTTGTCGGCGCCGCACGCGAGCACGGCATCAAGCGCTTGCACGCGAACATCCAGTTCGACAACGAAGCAATGATCAGGCTTCTCAACAACGTTCTGCCCCAGGCCGTCCTTGTTGGCCACGACGGCTCGATTGGCGAATACGTAGCCGACATTGCCTAGCGGTTCGCCGCGTTGCTCGGGCCCACGTCTCCAGCGGTTGCAAGCCGTGACGTCCATGTTTTGGTGACGGCTGTCGATTTCGCGGCTCGCCGTTTGTCTTAACCCCGAACGTACACACGGGGTCGATCTGACCCATGACCTTAGGAGTGACCATGACGGGTACGGCGTCGTTCGATTACGTCACCCTCGAAGTGGCCGACACCTCGGCCGCCGAGCGCTTCTACACCACCGCGTTCGGGTTCGGTCCGCAGGTGCGCCTGCGGGCCTCGACGGCGCCGACGAGCGGCTTTCGCGCGTTCACGCTGTCGCTCGTGGTGTCTCAGCCAGCCACCGTCGACACGTTCGTCCGCGCCGCCCTCGATGCCGGCGCCGCGTTGCTCAAGCCGGCGCAGAAGCAATTCTGGGGTGGCTACTCCGGCGTCGTGCAAGCCCCGGACGGGACGATCTGGAAAGTCGCGACCTCGTCGAAGAAGAACACTGGTCCGGCCACGCGGGAGATCAACGAGATCGTCCTGCTGCTGGGCGTCGCGGATTTTGCCGCGAGCAAACGCTTCTACGTCGACCGCGGCCTGGTGGTGGCAAAGAGCGTTGCCCGAACGTACGTCGAGTTCGCCGCCCCGTCAATGCACATCAAGCTTGGCGCGTACAAGCGCCGAGCCCTGGCCAAGGACGCCGGCGTCTCCCCGGACGGCACCGGAGCGCACCGCCTCGCCCTTCACAGCGATGCTGGGCCCTTCACCGACCCGGACGGATTCGCGTGGGAAGCCAGCGTCAGGGAGCGCGCGCATGATGTCGGTAACGGGCGCCCGGACGGCCACCATCCAGGACGCGAGGTCAACGTCCTCGGACTGATGCAAGACCAATGAGTGCTTCGGCGACGGCGGGCGTCTGGGCCCGAACCGTTCGGCCCTGTGCGGGAGTGGGGGATGGCGTGGTCACCAGCGCCGGCGCAGGACCGGGGATTCAGCGCCACAAGCGCTGATGTAGAGGGGTGCATTCGCGAAGGACCGATGCCGACCACCTAGCCTAGCGGCTGCCAGGCGGCTCCTCAGCGGCGGATGACCCTCCACTGAACCCGTCGCGGTTTGAGCTGACGTCAAGCGCAGCATGCGCAAGTGTCGCATTGGCTGATCGGACCAGCGGTTGGGTCCGTCGACGATTCGGGCGCGTCCCGGGGTGTCAGCGTTCGAGTGCGCGCCAACGGTCGAGGATGTCGTGGACTTGGTCGCGGACGCGGTCGCGTGCTTCGGCGCGGTCAAGGCCTGACATCAGGAACTCGTCGTAGGGGGTGTCCTCGTGTCGTACGGAGGCCGCGATGGCGAGTCCGAGCGCGGTCGGCTCGAGCGCGCGGCCGGCGGCACTGCGCCCGACGCGGCCACTGCCCCGCGTGGCTGCGTGACGAGCGATCGATTGGGCGCGTTCTGGTGGGCACCCGGGGTACAGCTTCGTGATCTCGATTGCCATTCGTTTCTGGAGCTCGATGTCTTGCCGAACGCGTCGTTCTGCGTCGCGTTCTCGCCTACGCGCTCTGGCTTGCTCGTCCGCCAGGCACTCGGATTCGGCTGCGTGCAGGGCCTCCTCCTCGACAAGGATTCCTTGGCGCTCGTAGCGTTTGCGGGCGCGGCTGAACCGAACGACGACCGCGGATAGGCCGCTGGCGGCCTTGGCGCGTCTGGTCAGTGCTGCCTCGCCGGACGGGAGGAAGACGAGGTGGTCCAGGTCCGCGCAGGCGAGACACACCGGTCCGCTGTCCTCCATGATCAGCAGGCTGCCGCCGCCCTGCTCGCACAGCGAGCAGCTCCATTCCCTGAGCGCCGAGATCACGAGCAGATCGCCTTCGCGCTTCCGTTCGCCTTGTCTCTCGTTCATGTCCGTCATCGGGCGGACGCTACCACCCGTAATAATCTCGTACCTAAAGGTACAGATTTATGTCGAAGACACTGATCACCCGACGCGAGGCCGCTGAGCTCAGCGGGACCACCGAGACGACGATCAAGAAGGCTGTCGACATGAACGTCGTCCCGAGCCGCAGGCGCGGCTCGCAGTCGTGCATCGAGGTCGATGACGTACCGGTGCTCGCGATGCTCGGTTTGCTCAGGACGATGCGGCTCTCACCGGCGCAAAAGCGCGCTGTCCGCAAGTGGCTGCGGACGAAAGCCGGTCCGGCTGAGCTGGAGCTGAGCCCGGCGCTCGTCGTGCGCAGGGTCGATGCGGTTGAGGTCGCGAGGCGCCGAGCAGAGCGCTATGCCGAGCTGAGGGATCGTTGGATCGTCCGCGACCCTGAGATCAAGGGTGGCGAGCCGGTGATCCGCGGATCCCGGGTGAGCGTGCACACGCTTGCCGACCGGATCGCAGCGGGGGAGAACAGCAGCTTGCTCGAGCAGGGCTTCCCGCACATCCCCGGTGAGGCCCGCGAGGTCGCCGTTCAGTACGCGCATGCAAACCCGCGGCGGGGTCGTCCGAAGCTCCGGCCGCCAGGCCGGTGAGCTCTGGTTCGACGAAGAGATGTTGCCAACCCTGGGCGGGAGCATGTCCCCCGCCGGCACTCGTTCGCTTGTTATGTTCTCACCGCGGGAGTGCTCGTTGAAGGAGCGCGAAGAGCGCCGTGAAGTGCCGCTCGGCGGCCGCCTCGTTGTAGGCGCCCATGTCGGACATCGTGTAGCCGTGCTGGGCACCCTCGTAGAGCTCGGTCGTGTGGCGCACGCCGGCGTCGTCCATCGCCTGGTCGAGCGTCGCGATGTTCTCCGCAGTCATGCTTTGGTCCTGGTCGGCGTGACCCCAGTAGACCTCCGCGCGGACACGGGGCGCGAGCAAGTGAGGGCTGTCCTCGCCGTCGGTAACCATGCGACCGGTGTGAAAGCCGCCGAGCGCGCCGACGCGATCAGGGTGCGCGGCGGCGATCATCCAGCCGAGCCGGCCGCCGAAGCAGTAGCCGGTGACCCCGACCGGGCCGTCGGTGAGCTCCCCGAGTTTGTCCAGGTAGGCGCCGCCGTCCGCCGCGACGGCGGCGGGTGTCAACGCGCCCATCAGTGGACCGAGCGACTGAAAGAACCTGCCGCGAGAGTCAGGATCGTGGAGGTCCGGCGTCTCCCACAGCGGAGCGCGTCCGGCCCGGTAGAAGACGTTCGGAGCGAGCACGACATATCCCTGGGCGGCAATCCGATCGGCCATCTGCTCGATCCGCGGTCGCAGCCCGATCGCATCGATCATTAACAGAACGCCAGGACGCACCCGATCGCCAGCGGACTTGGTGAGGTAGCAGTCGGCGACCCCGTCCGGGGTCGGCACGTCGATAGTTGAGCCGTTCATGACCCAAGCTTCGCAGGTCTGGGCGAGCGGGTCCGCGGTCCACTCACGCTGATCCCGTTGCCTGAATTCATGACTGACGACTCAGGTCCCCTGATCAACAGTCCGGGCCGGACGGTGAGCCGCGCAGCTCGAGGCCGGCGATCCGGTCGTCGTCCTCCTCGGTGTAGACGACGAGGACGAGCCGGTCAAGCCATGCCCGCCGGGCGATCCGCTCGATCCGGCGCTCCCGGCTCCAGTAGCGCCGGCGGTGGCCCTCGTAGTTCTCGAGCACGACCCCGTCGAAGTCGCCGAAGCGGTCATAGCAGAGGCTGATGACCTTGCCGATGGCGGCGCGATCGTCGTCGTGGCGGTGGTGGCCACGATCACGGCCGTGCCCGCCGTTGCCGTCACCGTCACCGTCATGGCGGCCGTGGTGGCCGATCCATCCCGGCCATGAGCCCGTCCCTGTCGTCGGGATCGTGCTCGGGTCGCCCCCCAGAGCGGTCACGCCGGCGGTGAGCTGGTCAAGGTAGCGGTGGAACACGGGCCACCAGCGGCTCTGGTTTGGGATCGCGTCGCCGATCCAGCGCATGATCGAGAGCTTGCGCTCTGCGCCCGGCAGAAGCGCGTCCTTCGTGCTCACCGGGATTACCATCGCGAAGCTCCCGATCACTCGCCGCCAGCTGCGCAGGGCGACGGCGCCGGTGTCGGCCTCCCGGAGCTGCTCGAAGCGGCCGACCGTCGACACCTGTCGGATGACGACTGTGTGGACGTCGCTCCGCTTGACCGTGGCCGGGAAGTCGATTGTGAGCAGCCCGGCGAGGTTGACGCTGGCAACTGCCGCGGGCGGGATCGGCAGCCACCCGAGGCCATCGGTCGGCATCTGCACCGTCGACTGGTCGACCTTGGTGATCCGGTGGGTGAGGTAACGCCCGCTGGCGAGCCTGAGGATGTCGTCGGCCGAGGCGGCAGGCAAAAAGATCTGCGCCGTGGCGCCGTGTGGGACCGTCCCCCAGTCGATCATCAGCTCGTCGAATCCCGGGCCCGTAGGCAAGACCGATTGGCTCGGCTTGATCTCGAACGGCTGCGGCGCCCGCCGCGAAGCGAGCACGCCGGGGTTGGGGATGCCGATGAAAGTGATGTTGCGCTGGGCGAGCTTGTCCGAGGTCGACGGGTCGGCCTGCTTGGAGATCAGACTCGGCTGCCCATCGATTTCGATCTCCGCGATCAGGCAGCAGTGGTTGGAGCGGACGAGCTGCTGGATCGGAAACAGCGGCGAGACCGTGTTGAATGGACCGTCCTTCGAGACCCCCAGAATCCGCTGCGGGTAATACCTCTCGTTCGGCTGGTTGATGTCGAGCCAGCACCCGAAGTAGGCGTCGACCTCCTTGCCAGACGGGTCGTGGGCGATCGTGGCGTGGCGGTTGTGGATGTCGCGCTGTGCGGTCAGTGGCTGGCCGCTGCCGACGCGCGGCTCGGCGAAGAACGGGATCGACACGATCTCGTCGCCGTTGACCCCCAGCAGCGGGATCGTTTCGCCGTGCGGGTTGGTTCCGCGCCGGTAGGTCGTGCTCTGGTCGTAGGCGGCGTTCGTCTGCTGGGCGGGCCACAGACGGAAGAACAGGGCGACGTTCTTCGCATCGAGCACGGTGTCCCGCAACCGCACTCGGGCCAGCCCGAAGTTGTAGTAGTTGTGGCCGTTGCCGTCGTCGGGCGCGAGCGTGAGCTCGGACAGGTCCTCGGCCTGCTTGATCGCGTTGAAGTCGTTTCGCGCTCCCGTGGTGGTCGTGCCGCTTCCGTTGAGGTTGGCGATCGCCTTCTGGATGAAGGTCGCCGCTGCCGACGACGGTGTCCCGCTGGTCGGCATGGTCGTCCCGAAGAGCGGATCGCCCGCTTTCAGCTGCACGACCCGGATATCAACGCTCAAGTACCACGGATAGCCGGCGACCTGGTCGCCGTGGAGGATGATCGGGTCAGGGCTCTTCAGCAACTCGATGACGCTCACGCCGCTGACCGCGCTTCCGGCCGCGTTCAGCTGGGCGGTCGCGGTCAGTGGAAACTGCGGGCCGTCGAAGCCGAACGCCGAGGCGTCGGCGAACGAAAGCACGAACCGGTATGTGAACCGCTGCGGTGCATCGGGGAGGGTCTTGTCCTCGGGCTCGACGGGTCCGGAGAAGCTTGCCGTGACCGAGGGGTCAGACATGACGACGCCGGGGACGACGCCGGGCGCGTTCAGGTCGGCGCTGCTTGCGATGCCGAGCTCCGACGGCTTGAACCCCTCGACGACGACGAACAGCGCCGGGTCGTAGACCGCGGCCCCGCCCCCCGCCTGCTGGATCATGCCCTTGACGTCGCCTTCGCTGTAGGTGTCGCGCTCGAGCGTGATGAAGCAGTCGCGGGTCCCAAGCTGGACGGAGACCGACGCCGACGCGATGCCGTTGGCGATCACGACCATGTCGTACGCGCCCTCGTCGAGATCGGAGGGCACCTGGACCTGGCACGAGGCGGTCGTGGTGTCGCCTGCGGTGGCGATGCCCATTGTCGAGAAGTCGTAGCTGCGAAGGAACCGGACCTTGCCTGTGGCGCGCTCGGTCAGCTGGACGACCGGGTAGTTCGTCGACATCTGAGCGTCGTCGCCATAGCTTGCCCCCGACGAGATCCCGTTCAGACGCTGGCCGGTGATCGTGTAGCTGTGCCCGACGATCATCGAGCTCGGAAACCCGGTGATCACGGGTGCCCAGCTCGGATCCGGCGTGCCGTCTGTGGCGTCGGGCGTGTAGATGTAGACGTTGCCGTTGTTGATGGTCATCATTAGCTGGCCGGTGGGGAGCACGAGGAAGCGGACCTGGTAGGTCCAGACGTTCGTGTTCGGCGGCTGGCTGGCGAGCGTCGGCATCGCCGTGACGTTGCTCGACGGATCCCACTCGAGGAACGTGCACGGCTGCGAGAAGTAGCCGGTGGTCTGACCCGTGGAGTTGGTCGTCGCGGTCGTCGTCCCTCCGACGCAGATCACCCGCCCGCCAGGGGTCAGAACGGCGGGCGAGTCGATCGCGGTCAGCTGGTTCCCGGAGGAGTCGTTGGGGAAACTCGGCCCCTTCGCCCACGTCCCGGCGTTCGCGAGGTTGGCGGGTGGCGTGTAGATCCCGGTGTTGCCGGTCGCGCCGATCGCCAGCACCTTGCCGCTGGGCAGGACGAGCGCTGGGCCGATCTCGCTGACATTGATCGACGGGTTGCCGAAGCTCATCAGCGCAAGCTGGGATTTGGCCGTCCCCGCCGAGACCCACTTATCGGTCGACGGGAGGTACTTCTCGGCCGCTCCACTCGCCGTGATCTCGGCCGTCAGCACCGTGCCGTCGGGTAGCAATGTCCACGTCTCCTCGTCGAGGCCACCCTGCTTCGTATTGGCCACCACTCCAAATCCGGTCCCGGCATCAACCCAACTGTCGTCGGTCGGATCCCAAATCGCGGCCTGGGTGCCACTGTCCCCACCGAGCAGCACCCGACCGTCGGGTAGTACGCAGGAGCCAACGTCGCCCTTCACGAAGTCGAACGCGGGCGACGGCTTGCTGATCGCGGTCCAGGCACCCGTCTGCGGGTCGAACGTCTGGCCGTCCTTCAGCGCCTTCGGGGTGCCCGACGTATCCGAATACTCGGCGCCGATCACGTACATGCGGCCATCGTTCAGGACGCCGGAGGCGAAGTACTCGCGGATCGAACTCATCGCCTGTGTCGTTGCGAACGATCCGTTGGCGTAGATCCCGCCGGCCTTGGTCGGGTCGTTGCCCGGCGTCAGCCGCACCCAATTCTTGCTCGTGTCGCCGTGGATCATGACCGAGCCGTCAGCCATGAGCAGCATCGTTCCCGCGTTGAATCCGCTCGGTGCGTTCGCCACGGAGACCGTCGTCCACTTGTTCGCCATCTCCCCGCCCTCCAGTGTCGTTCTCCCGCCGACGGGGTCGAGCGACGCCACGCCGGTCCTGGCGCAACCGTAACCCTGGACAGGGTCCGATGAATATGGCATTTGTCCCTTACGGGCGAGCAGGCCTCCCTGTCGTGTACGGCCGTCAGGCCGCTGCTCGCAGGTGCATCACCCCGTCGGACTGGGCGAGGCTTCTGCGTGCCGCGCTCAGTCCCTCCGCGATCAGCTCGTCCGCGTGGCCGAAGTCGGTTGGCATGATGCTTTCGACGTGGGTGGCGGACAGGATCTTGAGGTCAACTGAGCGGCTATAGCGAGCGACGTCCTCGGCGAACCGGCGCGTGATCGCGCGGGACACGGCTGCGACCGCGGATGCTAAGACGCCGCGTGGTGCTCGTCCGAGCGGCCTCGTCCCGACCGCCATCAATACGTAGATCTGCTCGGCGCCGAGCTCCACGGCATGTGAGATCGGGGTGTTGTTGACGATTCCGCCGTCCACGAGTAGCCGCGACTCCCACGGAATGCCAGGGAACACCCCTGGAATCGCGGCGCTGGCTAGGACGGCGTCGATGGCCGGGCCGTCTGAGAGGAGCACCTCCTCGCCGCTCAGCAGGTCCGCAGCGAGAACGTGCAAATCGACCGCTGCGTCCTCGAGTCGATCGATCTCGAGGTGGCACGAGAGCAGTCGACGCAGCAGGCTAGGCGAGACGGAGTGATCCCTCAGCCCCAACATGCCGAGTCCTGCTGTCAGGGGATTGGCTGGAAATACCTGAGAGCGCTTGAGCCGACGCCAGATCCCCTGGAGCTGCACAGCTGTCTGGACCGTGGGCGGACGCGAAGCGACGAACGCCGCGTTGATCGCTCCAGCCGATGTGCCGACCAGCAGGTCCGGGCGGACTCCATCCTCGTACAGCGCCTGCAGCATCCCGGCCTGCGAAGCGCCGAGGCTCGCGCCACCGGAGAAAACAAACGCGACACGCATCGTCACGCTGCTCGATCGGAATCGGGAGCCGACTCGGCCATGGACGCCGTGCGACAGGAACCGAGGCATCGAGGGCGCTTGAGTTTTGTGAGCATCACATGTCATCCCGGATGAGCTTGAGGTAATCCGTCCGTGGCAGAACCTTCTCGCGATCACGCCGGAGCGGATAGCCACCCTAGGGCTGAACTGACAACACCCGGCGGAAGCGCCGCTCCGAAGGTCGGGTGCCGCGATTGGAGGTAGGTTTCCTGGATGGTCCCCGCACGCCTCACTGTCGTCACGCTCGGCGCCCGCGACCTGGCGCGGCTACGCAGCTTCTACTGCGCGTTGGGCTGGGAGGTGGCGATCGAAGCCGAGGACTTCTGCGCCTTCCAACTCCGCGGCGCCTTACTGGCGCTGTTCCCCAGGGAGAAGCTGGCCGCCGATGGTCAAGCGCGGGCGGCTGCACCCGCGCGGGGCATGCGCGGCTTCAGCCTCGGCATCAACGTCGACCGCCCCGAGCAGGTCGACGAAGCGATCGCCGCAGCCGAGAATGCGGGTGCCACGGTGACCAAGCCGCCGTCGGCCCCAGCCGAGTTCGAAGGCCGACATGCCTACTTCGCCGATCCTGAGGAGAACTATTGGGAGGTCGTCTACCTCAGGGGGGACGGATCCGGCCAGCAGGCGATCGATCGCGACGACCGAGGCGGAGGCGGCGCTGCTCAGGCGCCTTGAGCAGGCGGGCTTCCCCGCCGAGCGCTGCGCTGACGAGCGGCCAGTGTCGAGTTGCGATGGTCGGGCGGTGCTGGTGACCGAGTTCATCGACGGGCCACCGGCCGGCAGCTTCGCCTGGCTCGGCGCGCTGCTCAGCCACCTGCACATGCGGCCCGGGGCCGGGCTGCCCGCCGGCGGGGGCTGGCACCACGTCGCCGTCGGGACGCCGGCCGATGAGATCACGGCGGTCTCAGAGCTGCTCGACGATGCGGTCGCCAACGTGCACGCGCGCGAGCTGGCGCTGCTCGACCGGCTTCGCGCCGCAGCCGAGCGGTCCGACGACTGCCACGACCTCCCGCACTGCATCGTCCACCCCGATTTCGTGCCCGCGAACGCGATCCAGGGCGAGCACAGCCCGGTCATCATCGACTGGGCCGGCGCCGGCCGCGGGCCGCGGCTGTGGTCACTTGGCTTCTTGCTGTGGGCTGCCGCCAGCCACTCGCGGCTCGAGGCGGTGATCAGCCGCTACACCCGTCGGGTGAACCTCGAGCCTGAAGAGCTGGATCGGCTCGAGGGCGCGATCTGGGGGCGCCCAGTGATGCTCGACTGCTGGTCGTTCGCGACCGGCCGGACGCCGCTGGCGCGCGCCGCCGAGCGGGTCGAGCAGGCGCAGCTCGACGCCCGCCGCATCGCCGCCAACGCCCGGCGCCTGTTCGCGGGCTAATGCTAATCGCGCATGCTTTCGTCGCATCGAGCACCTCTCGGACTGTGCGGCAAGCACCCGATCCTCATCTGCCGGTGTGCGCTGGCGCGGCGGGTAGTTGCACGGTGACGCAGAGCCCGCCGGCGGCTCGGGGGGTGAGGGTGAGGGTTCCGTCGTGTGCTTGGGTGATGCTCTTGACGATTGCGAGGCCGAGTCCGACACCTGCGTGGTCGGTGCGTATGCGCTTGGAGCCGCGCTGAAACGGCTCGGCAAGCGTGGAAACCAACTGTGGGGTGAGCTTCTCGCCGGTGTTCTCGACGGTGAGCACCACCGTCTTGGGGTGAGCGCTGGTCGTGACCCACACGGTGCCGTGTTCAGGCAGGTTGTGGACGATCGCGTTGTGCACGAGGTTCGTCGTCAACTGCAGCAGGAGCGCGGGTGAGCCGATGGTGGGGGTCACGTCGCCAGAGGTCTCGATGGTGACGCCGCGTTTTTCTGCGAGGGGGAGGAGCGTTTCGGTGGCCTCCTCGGCTATGAGCGACAGGTCGACGTGTTCTGGGACGAAGGACCGCTGGTCGGCGCGGCTGAGCAGGAGCAGTGCTTCAGTGAGGTCGATCGCTCGGGTGTTGACGGCGTGGAGGCGATCGACAAGTTCGTCGTTGCCGCGGCTTTGATCGTTGCGGGCCACGTCGAGGAGCGTCTGCGTGATCGCCAGCGGCGTGCGCAGTTCGTGGGAGGCGTTGGCTGCGAATCGCTGCTGTTCGGCGTCGTGTGCTTCGAGCTGCGCGAGCATGGCGTCGAAGGCGTCGGCGAGGTCGCGGAACTCGTCTTTGCGGCCCGGCAGCCGGATTCGGTGCGCGAGCGATCCGGTCGTCGCCGTACGGGTGGCGTCGGTGATTCGGGCCAGGGGTGCAAGCATGCGGCCGGCGAGGATCCAGCCTCCCACGAGACCGAACACGAGCAGAAACGCCAACACTGCGGCTGCCCTCGGAGCGAAGACGTGCAGAAGGTTGGACCGGACGGGAAAAGGACCATGAAGTGAGGTGTCAGCGTTGTTGAGGAACGCACGATCCGGGACGTACCGCAGGAGGAACAGCCACACGGCGGCGAGCAGCAAGGCGCCGGCGAGCATCAGGAACCCGGCGTAGCTGAGGGTGAGCTTGAGGCGAACGCTCAAACCGGGGGCCCTATCCACGGTCTGCTCCCTCACGCCCGGTGTCCGGGTGCTGTGTCGATGCGGTACCCGGCGCCGGCCACGGTGGCGATGATCCAGGGTTCGCCGAGGCGTTTGCGCAGTGCCGAGACGGTGATGCGCACGGCGTTGGTGAACGGGTCTGCGTTCTCATCCCACGCCCGTTTCAGTAGCTCTTCGGCGCTGACGACACCGCCTTCGGCGGCGACGAGAACTTCGAGCACGGCGAACTGCTTGCGGGTCAGCGCGACGTAGCGGCCGTCGCGGTAGACCTCGCGGCGGAACGGATCCAGCCGCAGGCCTGCGATCTCTCGCACGGGTGGCCTGTTGTGGGCGCGCCTGCGGTCGAGCGCTCTGAGGCGGAGCACGAGTTCTTGGAGCTCGAACGGCTTGGTGAGGTAGTCGTCGGCGCCGAGCCCGAACCCGGAGGCCTTGTCGTCGAGCCGGTCGGCGGCGGTGAGCATCAGGATCGGCATGCCGCTGCCGGAGGCGACGATGCGTTTGGCGATCTCGTCACCGGAGGGCCCGGGGATGTCGCGGTCGAGGACGGCGATGTCGTAGGCGTTGACGCTCAGCAGCTCCAGAGCGCTGTCGCCGTCACCGGCGATGTCGGCGGCGATCGCTTCCAGGCGTAGGCCATCGCGGATGGCTTCTGCCATGTAGGGCTCGTCCTCGACGATCAGCACGCGCATGCTCTCGATGCTCGCAGCCGGAACATATCGTCGGCGTATCGAAAACCGCATACGTGCTGGCAACACCCCGCTGCCTTGACTGGGAGGCGTGACCTACAGCGAACCAGCACGAACAGCAGCCCGCCGTACCCGATCGACCGTGTCGCTCGTCGCCGCGTGCTGCTCGGCGCGGTGCTCGTCCTACTCCTCGCTCGCTACGGCGCTCGCGGCAGCCGCGCGCACCTGCGCCACCGGCAAGGACCGCACGTACCTGTCGCAGGTCAGGTGGCCGCAGCGCGGGCAGGCGGCGTTTGTGCTCGGCAACGGCCGGCCGGCGGCGAGCCCGCACGAGCAGCCGGCCCCGATCGCCAGCCTGGCGAAGGTGATGACCGCCTACCTGACGCCTCGAGCGCTACCCGCTGAGCGGCGCGCAGGACGGGTTCACGATCACCGTCACCGCAGCCCAGGCACAGGCCGAGGCCCAGGACGCCGCCCAGGACCAGTCGGTCGTGGCGGTGCGGGCCGGCGAGCAGCTGACCGAGCGCCAGCTGCTGGAGGCGCTGCTGATCCCCTCCGGCAACAACATCGCCCAGATGCTCGCCACCTGGGTGGCGGGCAGCGAGACGCGCTTTCTCGCCGAGATGAACGCCGAGGCCCGCGCGCTCGGGATGGACCACACGATCTACACCGATCCCAGCGGGTTCGATCCGAGCACGGTCTCCACCGCCGCCGACCAGCTGCGCGTCTTCCGAGCGGGCGATGCGCTTTCCGGTCTTCCGCCAGATCGTCTCGATGGCCAGCGTGACGCTGCCGGTCGCCGGCACGCTCACCAACTACAACCCCCTGATCGCCGAGGGCTACGCCGGCAAGACCGGGTCGGACTCCGCGGCGGGGGGGTGCCTGGCGTTCTTCACCCAGGTGACGGTCGGCGGCCGCCGGCTGACCGCGGTCGGCGTCGTGATGGGGCAGGGGCAGGGCAGCGACACGCCGGCGCTCCTCGCCGCCGCGGGCGAGGCCGCCAAGCAGCTGGTCGACTCCGTCGCGCCTCGGCGCAGAACTGATGTCAACGCATTCACTGCCCAAAGGAGAACAACACATGAATAGACGACGACGGCCGCTGGCCGCCCTTGCCCTGATCGCCACGGTCGCCCTGATCAGCGCGTGCGGTTCGAGCGCACCTGCCGAGACCGGCACCGGCAGCGGTGGCGGCAACACCGCCGCCAATGCTCAGAAGGCGGTGAAGTTCGCCAAGTGCATGCGCAGCAACGGGGTCAGCAAGTTCCCGGACCCGGGCGCGTCGGGCAAGCTCACCATCGATGGGATAGCGAACGGCTCGTCGCTGGACCCGAGCGCCCCGGCGTTCAAGCAGGCCATCAGCGCGTGTAAGCACCTGGAGCCAGCGGGGTTCACGGGCAGCAAGCGCAGCTCCCAGCAGCAGTCGGCGGCCCTGCAGTTCGCCCAGTGCATCCGCGCCAACGGCGTGACGGACTTTCCGGACCCCGTCCCAAATGGAGCCGCTCGTCGACACGAATCGAATCCCGTCCTCCAACGCGCCTGGGGGGATGAGCATTCTCAACGCCGCGATGCAGAAGTGCAGCGATGGGGCAGCCGCAGCGGGGGTCACGCGGTGAGGCGGAGGACGTGGGTGCTGGCCGCAGCGGCCGTCCTGGCTGCCGTGACCGCCACCGGCGGCGTGCTCGTCATGTCCGGCGCGAAGCAACAGGCCCTGGCCGCGCAGCAGCCGCCGGCGCACACCGCGCAGGTGGAGCGCAGGACGCTCTCGGCGATGGTCTCCCAGGCTGGGATCCTGACCTATCGGGCGCGATCGGACGGCTCGCCGTACTCGGTGATCAACCAGGCCCGCGGGACGTACACCAAGCTGCCCGCGGCCGGCCAGGTGATCTCGGCAGGGTCACGTGCTCTACCGGGTCAACGATCGCCCGGTGGTGTTGCTGCACGGCTCGACACCTGCCTACCGGACCCTGTCGGCCGGGGCGAGCGGCCCCGACGTGGCCGAACTCAACGCGGATCTGGTCGCGCTCGGATATGCCACCTCGGCTCAGCTGCACCCAAGGTCGGCCTCCTTCGGGCCGGCCACCATCGCGGCCCTGCAGAAGCTCCAGGCAGCCGTGGGGGTGACCCGGACCGGCACGCTGACTCTTGGCCAGGCGGTGTTCGAACCCGCCGCGGTGCGAGTGACGACCCTGTCAGCCCAGCTCGGCGGCCGCGCCCAGCCCGGCCAGACGGTAATGCAGGCCACCTCGACCACTCGCCAGGTACAGATGGCGTTGGACGCCTCGCAACAGACCGACGTGGCGGTCGGGGACAAGGTGACGCATCACCCTGCCCAACAACCACACCACCCCAGGGGTCGTCTCCTCGGTGGGGGCGGTCGCCAGCTGCCCATCGAGCTCAGGGTCCGGCGGGTCGGGGTCCAGCTCCGCCGCGCCGGGAACGGACACCTGCTCGTCGGGTAGCTCGGGGAGCAGCACCACACCGACCATCAGCGTGGGCGTCACCCCCTCTCGACCCGGCCGCCACGGGCACGTGGGATCAGGCTCCGGTGCAGGTCGGCATCACCACCGCCAGCGTGCCTAACGCCCTGGTGGTGCCGGTGACCGCGCTGCTGGCCCGGTCCGGCGGGGGCTACGCCGTCGAGGTCGTCGGCGCAGGCGCGAGGAACCATCTCGTGCCGGTCTCGCTCGGACTGTTCGACGACGCCGACGGGCTGGTGCAGGTCACCGGCTCGGGGCTGGCCGCCGGCCAGAAGGTGGTGGTCCCGGCAACATGACCCACACGCCGGTACCCACACCCGACAACACCCCGGTCGCGGCCGGCAACGGCGTCGCGATCGGCGGTGCAGGGGTGCCGGTGCTCGACGTCGACGGCGTGACCAAGAGCTATCCCGGCGAGCCGCCCGTCCAGGCCCTGCGGGAGGTGAACCTCACGATCGGCCCGGGGGAGCTGGTCGGGATCGTCGGCCCCTCGGGATCGGGCAAGACGACCCTGCTGCAACTGATGGGAACCCTCGACCGGCCCACCAGCGGCCGGGTGCGGATCACTGGGCTCGACGTCGCGACGATGGCCGACGACGACGTGGCCTACCTGCGGGCCACCCGGATCGGGTTCATCTTCCAACAGTTCTTCCTGGCCGAGCACTCCACCGTGTTGGACAACGTCGCCGACGGGCTCCTCTACGCCGGCATCCCCCTCAAGCAGCGCCGCGAGCGCGCCCTCGACGCCCTCGAGCTGGTCGGCCTGGCCGCAGCGCCCCCACGCCCGTCCCACCCAGCTCTCCGGCGGGCAACGCCAACGCGTCGCGATCGCCCGAGCCCTCGTCGGACAGCCCGCCATCGTGCTCGCCGACGAGCCGACCGGCAACCTCGACCAGGCGACCGGGCAGTCCATCCTGGCGCTGATCGACCAGCTCCACCAGGCCGGCTCGACCATCGTGGTCATCACCCACGACCACGCGATCGCCGAGCGGATGCCCCGCAAAGTCGAGATCATCGACGGCCAGATCGTCGCCGACACCGGGCGCCCGTTCGCGAGCGAGCCCTCGTGACCGCCACCGCCACCCCGGCCCGGAGACGACTGCGGCTCTCGGACCTGACCCGGCTCTCCACCGTCGGACTACGCACCCGAAAGTTGCGGGCCGGGCTGTCCGCTCTCGGTATCGCCATCGGCGTGGCCGCCATCGTCGCCGTGCTCGGCCTGTCCGCGTCCTCCCAGGCCGGCCTGCTCGCCGAGATCAACCAGCTCGGCACCAACCTGCTCACCGTCAGCAACGGGCAGAGCCTCACCGGCGGCACCGCGGAGCTGCCCACCAGCGCGCCGCTCATGATCGGCCGCATCAGCGATGTGCAGCATGTGCAGAGCACCGGGGCGGTCAGCGGCGCCAACGCGTACCGCACCCCGTACATCCCGTCGGTCGACACCAACGGCCTGACCGTCCAAGCGGCCAGTCTCGATCTTCTCCCGGTCCTCGCCACCACCGTCGCCCAAGGCCACTACCTCAACGCTGCCACCGCCCAAGAACCCGTCGCCGTGCTCGGCGCCACCACCGCCCAGCTGCTCGGCATCGACCGCATCTACCCCGACGAACGCATCTGGGTGGGCGGCCAGTGGTTCTACGTCGCCGGCATCCTCAAACCCGCCGTGCTCGCCTCCGCCATCGACACCTCCGTCCTCATCGGCTACCCCGCGGCACGGAAATACCTGGGCTTCGACGGCCACCCCTCCACCATCTACCTCCGCGCCCAAAGCGACCAGGTCAACGCCGTCGACAACCTCCTCGCCACCACCGCCAACCCGGAGAACCCCAGCGAGGTCAACGTCAGCCAACCCTCCTCCGCCCTCGTCGCCCAAGCCGACGCCAAGAGCGCCCTCAACGGCCTGTTCCTCGGCCTCGGCGCCGTCGCCCTCCTGGTCGGCGCCGTCGGCGTCGCCAACATCATGATCATCTCCGTCCTCGAACGCCGCTCCGAAATCGGCCTGCGCCGCGCCCTCGGCGCCACCAAGGGCCACATCCGCACTCAGTTCCTCTCCGAAGCCCTTCTGCTCGGACTGCTCGGCGGCACCGTCGGCGTCGCCCTCGGCGCCGCGGCCACCGCCGTCTACGCCCACACCAAACACTGGGCCACCATCATCCCCACCGAAGCGTGGGCCGGCGGCATCGCCGCCTCCCTCATCATCGGCGCCGTCGCCGGGCTGATCCCCGCCCTACGCGCCGCACGCCTCTCACCCACGCAAGCCCTGTGGTCCGTCTAGCCCACTGTGGTTCCCCCGCACGCGTGTGCTCGTCGAGCAGTTGCGCGCCGTGGACATTGAGCGCCTCGGTGGGCTTGCTGGCCGTCTCAGTGTCCAGAAGCAGCGAGCCGTCGACGACGCGCTCGCGCTCGTGCTTGACCCGTGATCACACGGGTCGGTAGGTCTGGCGAGGCGACAGCGGATGGGCGCGGCGCGGTGAGACGAGCTGCTCGATGCTGCTCGCGACCGCCAGCACGCACGAAGGCTCAGTGCGGTACAGCCGGAAGCGGCCCTGGCGTTCGAGTACCACGAAACCCGCCTTACGCAGCACCTTGAGGTGCTCGGAGACGCTCGCCGCGGACAGCCCCGACGCGGCGGCGAGCTCCCCCGCGGCTTGTGCCTGCACAAGGCAAGCCTGCAGGATCCGTCGCCGCTCCTCGTGTGCCAGCGCTCGGAGCAGCTCGTTGAGACGGGCGTCGTTCAGCGCGCGATCAGCGTGAGCAGATTGCCTGCCGGGTCACGTACCTGCGCCTTGACGACCCACCCGTTGTCGGTCGGCGGCATCTCGACACTGCCGCCGCTCGAAGTCGCCGCGGCAACGGCCTGGTCGAGATCATCAACGGCAACGCCGATCGTCACAGCCGGCGCGTCCGCCTCGTTCAACGCGCCGTTCGGTCCGTCGTCGGGCGTGCGCAGCAACGTGTACCCGGGGCCCTGCGGCAGCGGCTCCCAGCCGAGCACGCTCCGGTAGAAGTCGCCGAGCGCGTCGAGGTCCGGTCCGGCGATGTCGAAATGGGCGACGGCGTTGGTTCCGTGATCTGTGGTGGTCATTCCGTCCGATGATATTTCGGATAGATCCGAAATGTCAATAGGTTCCGGTTGCCGAGCTCGAACAGCGACTGCCCGGACTGCTTGCCGCGATCCTCAAGCTTCAGCAACCTGCGCGTCAACCATAAGCCCCGGGCCGAGCACCGTGACCGAGATCACCCGATCGCGACCGCCGCTGCTTGACCGCACAGGTGTGGGAGAGTAGGGTCGCGCGACACAGTCACCCGAGGGGGAAGGAGTGTCATGACTGGAATCCGCGTCCGGTCGCGTGGAATCGGGTTTGGCGTCGGGGCGGTGCTTATCGCGCTCGCGGCGCTGGGGCCCGCGACCGGCTCTGTCGCGGCGGCCACGCCAGGCTGTAACTCGTCACAACTCGAGCTCAGGGAAGTGCTGTTCCAGGGCGCCACCGGGAAGCGGATCTGGGACTTCGCGTTCAAGAACACGGGCGGTAAGTGCACTCTGCGGGGTTACCCGGGTGCGGGTTTGCTCGACAAGCACGGCCATTTGCTGGCGACCGCGAAGCGCGTTTCCGCAACAGTGAAGACGATCACCGTCGCCCACAACAATCGCGCGTTCTTCCGCTTCGCCTACACGGACGGCGGATTCTGTCCCGGCAGCAACTACAAGGCTTACCGCTTCCAGTTCATCGCGCCCAACTTGACGCACAAATTCGTATTCAACCCTACGGCGCTAAACCATGGCGTCGTCTCCGTGTGCAAGGGGTCAGAGCAAATCAAGCCGGTGACGGCGACGGCCGGGGGCTGAGACTGGACGGCCGCATCCATCTTCGTCTGTCCTTTCAGCGGTACGCACGGTCCCGCGCTTAGTTAGGGCGACCGGAGCCGCCGGCGCTCGTTCGTAGGCGCTGCCCGATCGGGAGCGTTGGTGCGTAGGTTCTGCCGATGGCGGGACAGCCGGTAACCCGTACCGTCCGTATGTCAGACCCGGAAGTTCGATAGTGGACACGGTGACCGTCTTGGATGGGACGTCGCTAGGACTCGAGGGGTTATACGCAGGTGCGCTGATGAGCATCAGCCGCGTATTGGTATTGGATCCGCTTGGGGTGGGGGCACTCTCCCGGTCGAGGCTGTCCGCGCGTGCGCCAGCCATGTCTTCTCTTCAATCGATGTGCGGTGCGCAGTTTGGGCCGCCCGGAACCACGGAGATCCACGATGAATATGCACTCTAAGCATCCTGTCGGCGGTGCGACGCGCTCCCGGGTCCGGCGACGTTGGAGCGGTGGGGGCGGGGGTTCCGTTGTGATCGACCGGGAAGCGGTCGAGGCGGTCGAGACGAGGTTGTTGCCCGTTCCTGAGAGTGCGCGAACTTCGACCGCTGGGCACCAGTTCTGGATCTGGGCCGGCGCGAATATCGCGCCGATCAACTGGGTCCTTGGCGCCCTCGGTATCCAGCTCGGATTGAGCCTGGCCCAGACGATGGGGGTGCTGGTGCTCGGCAATCTCATCGGGATGAGCGCCTTTGGTTTCTTCGTGCTGATGGGGCAGAAGACAGGCGTCAGCCAGATGGTCCAGGCACGTAGTGCGTTCGGTCGTCGTGGCGCCTACCTCCCAGCCGCCATCCAGTTCCTGATTTCGGCCCTGTGGTGCGCCGTGAACACCTGGATCGTGCTCGACCTCGTACTCGCGTTGCTCGGGAAACTCGGGTATCACGGCGGTGGCACCGGCCTGAAGATCCTCATCATCCTGCTCGTCATGGGCGTTCAGACATGGCTGGCAGTCCGTGGGTTCGAGTTGATCGCCAAGTTCGAGCGATACACCGTCCCGGTCACTTTCCTCGTGCTGTTGGCGATGACCATCTTCGCCTGGTCGAAGGGCAACGTGCACTGGGCATATGCCGGTTCTCACCTGCACGGTGCCGCCCTCCTGTCGGCCGAGGCAACCATCATGACGGCGATCGGGATCGGTTGGGGATGCACCTGGTTCGCGTACGCGTCCGACTATTCCCGCTTCCTGCCGACCACCATGCCGAAGAAGAAGGTGTTCTTCGCGAGCGTGTTCGGCCAGTTCCTCCCGGTGGTGTGGCTCGGCCTCCTCGGCGCCACGCTGGCCACGGTGACCCAGAAGGTCGACCCCGGTTCGCTCGTCGTTAACGAGTTCGGAGTGCTCGCAATCCCGGTCCTACTCCTCGTCTTGCACGGGCCCATCGCCACAAACATCCTCAACATCTACAGCTCCTCGTTGTGCGCCCAGACCCTGGACTGGAACCTCAACCGGCGCAAGCTCGCCGCACTGGTCGGCGCCATCGCCACCGCCTTCGGGATCTTCCTCGTCTTCCAGACGAGCTTCGGAAACACCTTGGACACTTGGCTGTCCGGACTGGTGATGTGGATCGCACCCTGGGGCACCATCACGCTCATCCACTACTACTACTTCCTCCGGCAGGAGATTGACGTCGACTCGCTGTACGACCCGCCCGGGCGATCGAGGATTGCTGATGTTCGGTGGTCGGCGATCATTGCGTTCGTAATCGGGGCGTTCGCCGCCTGGTGCTTCGAGTACGGGGAGGTCAGCTGGCTGCAAGGCCCGATTGCGAATGCCATCGGCAAGATCGACCTGACCTGGCTGGTCGGCTCGATCGTCGCCGGTGCGGTCTACCTCGTGATCGGCCGGCCGAGCAAGTCACGTCTGTATACCAAGAGCTATCAAGCTGAACTCGAGAAGGAGACGGGCGACCCAGCCGAAACGCGGCGCGTGAGCAGTGGGCGGCGCGCCCGTCGCCCCCGGGGTCGGCACGCTGATCCTGGGCGCCCCACCCGCGCCCAGTGAGAACACGAAGGAGACGGTGTGATGGAGCTCGTGATACGGAACGCACGGCTGCGCACCTCCGATGACTCGCCCAGCCCGTTCGTCGACGTGCTCGTCCAGCACGGTCGGTTCGCTGCCATCGAGCCGGCTGGCGTGCGAGTCGCGGAGATCGGTCAGGAGATCGACGTAAGGGGGGCGATGGTCAGCCCGCCATACGTCGAGCCCCACGTGCATCTCGACACGTGCCTCACAGCCGGCGAGCCACGGTGGAACGAGAGCGGAACGCTGTGGGAGGGAATCGCCTGCTGGTCGGAGCGCAAGGCGATGCTGACCCACGATGACGTCGTCACGCGTGTGAACGAGGTCCTGCGGTGGCAGGTCGCCAACGGCGTCCTCCACGTGCGCAGCCACGTCGACACGACCGACCCGACCTTGACGGCACTGGACGCGCTGATCGAGGTCAGGGAACAGGTGAAGGATGTCGTCAAGCTGCAGCTGGTTGCGTTCCCGCAAGAGGGGATCGTGTCGTTCCCCGACGGCGAGAAGCTGATCGCCGAGGCCGCACGTCGCGGCGTCGACGCCATCGGGGCGATCCCCCACTTCGAGGACACCCGTGAGGACGGTGTGCGCTCCTTGGAGATCGCCCTGTCAACCGCGAACGACGCAGGGCTGCTCGTAGACGTCCACTGCGACGAGATCGACGACGAGCAGTCCCGCTTCGTCGAGGTGCTCGCCACCCACGCCATGAGGACCGGGCTGCGCGAGAGGGTCACGGCGAGCCACACCACCGCCATGGGGAGCTACAACCCGGCGTACAGCTACAAGCTGCAGCGGATCCTGTCACGGGCCGGCATCAACCTGGTCAGCAACCCAATGGTCAACCTCCACCTCGGAGGGCGATTCGACACCTATCCCAAGCGCAGGGGCCTCACGCAGGTGAAAGAGATGCTCGGCGCGGGGGTCAACGTGGCCTTCGGTCACGACGACGTCATGGACCCCTGGTTCCCGATGGGTACGGGCAACCCGCTCCTCGTCGCCCACGTCGGGGCGCTCGCCGCGCAGATGACCTCGCCCGCACAGATCGCCGAGTGCTTCGCCATGATTACCGACCGTGCAGCCGCTGCCCTGTCGCTTGGTGACTCCTACGGCGTCGTCGTCGGCAGGCCGGCGAGCTTCATCGTGCTCCCGGCGACCGACCCGTTCGACGCCCTTCGACGCCAAGTGCGTCCGTGGTACGTGGTCGCTCACGGCCGGGTCGTCGCCGAGACGCCCCCGGTGGCCACCACCGTCAACTGGCCCGGTCGAGCCCCCGAGACGGTCGACTTCATCCGCCAGCGCGACCTGCATCAGGCGACCTGGCGGGCGTAGACCCGGACCGATGGACGCTGGCTCGACGCCACCTCGCAGTCCACGCGCTCTGCTCCGCGCGGCCAGCGGGGGCGGTCACGACATTGCCCACGCCCGCCGACCGTCGCGGTCCCGATGACGAAGAGCGTTTGCTGGCACGCGACCGACCGTCGGCAGCACCAGCGGCTTGTTGCCGCCTAGGCTTAGGCTCCGAGTCCCATGGCTTCTCGGGAGCTGCTGATGGGCGGCCATCCCGGTCTCAACGCGATGGCGCGCCGGATGATCGACGCCAACCACTGCATGGTGCTCGGGACCCGGGAGAGCGCGCCTACCCAACCTGATCCACGACAACGAGGTCGACCGAGGCGGACAGTTGGCCGCCTGGCAAGAACCGCAACTGTTCTCCGAAGAGCTCCGCGCGGCGTCCGGTCGCTGCGGGTAGAAGGCGTCACTACACGAAGACCGATCGAGCTCTTCCCTACCGCAACCAGGAGGTCGCCATGAGCGCCGCCGAAGCACACGAGGATGCGCCATTCATCGATTACGAGAACCTGCCCGCCCCGACGGAGGGCATTGTCGTGACCCAGTTCATCACCGTACGAAGCGTTGCTCGGTCCCGCGCGTTCTACTTCGAGGTCCTCGGCGGCCAGGTGGTGCTGGAGGAGAACCCGTGCATCGTCAAGCTGGCCAACTCATGGGTGCTGATGAACCCGGGCGGTCCCCCCACCCCCGACAAGCCCGACGTCTCGGTCGTGAACTATGAGCCCGGGAACACGGTCTCGAGCTTCATGAACCTGCGCGTCGCCGACATCCAGGCCTGTTACGAGCAGTGGAGCGCCAAGGGGGCCGAGTTCGTCACGCCGCCGATCGATCGCGGTGCTGAGATCCGCTGCTACATGCGAGACCCCGACGGCTACATGATCGAGGTCGGCCAGGCCACCGGGGCTCTCCGCGGGGAGCTCGCCGAGAAGCGGCCGGAAGACTTGCCCGGCTAACGGCGACGGGATCACGAGGCGTGCCGACGGCGACCGCGGCCGTCGCAAAGACCGGAACGAAGTTCTGGGAGACCCGTCGAGTTAGGCTGATCAGCCAGCGGCCCAGCCTGGCCGGTTTGAGCAGGCCCGCGCCGCTTCAGGGTTCACGCCGGCGAGGGTCGACGCTGAGACGCGATCGCCGCCACCGCTTTCGATCAAAGGGGAGATCTTCGCCCTGGTCGTATGCCGGTCTAGGCTGCTCGGTTTTGTGAATTGCAGCAGTAAGGTCTCGCTGGCTCACCGTCGACCTCGAATGCCGACCGCCGACGGTGACTGGATCGGCAACGAAGAACCCGCCACCTTCAACCCCTGCAAACCTGGCCGCCGCCGCTACTACTACTAACAAGGAGCCCACGCCAATGTCGCCCACAGCCGGCCAGCTCGTCAGCCAGAGGTTTGAATACGACGGTGGACGGCAGGTCACGGCGTATGTCCCGCCGGTTCCGCCCGAGGCCATCGTCTTCGCCGGTGACGGCCAGTTGATCACGTCGTGGGGAGGCGTCCTTGAGGCAGCCGAGCTACCGCCCACGATGATCATCGGTGCACACCGCCTGGACGATGAGACGCTGCGGCTCCATGAGTACTCACCGGGCGAGAACACGGCCGCCTTCGCCTTCGACCCTGAACGGTTCGCCGCGCACGAGAAGTTCTTTGTCGAGGACGTGCGCCGGTGGACGCAGTCGCGGTTCGACGTCGCGCTGCCTGCCGACCGAACCGCCGTGTTCGGTGTCTCGGCGAGTGCAGAGCTCGCGCTCGCCATCGGGCTTCGCCATCCCGACATCTACGGCGCGGTCCTGTGCGCGTCGCCGGGCGCTGGTTACCGACCGCCCGTTGTGATGCCGAGCTCGCTTCCGCGCGCGTACCTCGTGGCCGGCATCCAGGAGCCGTTCTTCCTCGAAAACGCGACCCGGTGGGCGGACGCACTGCGCGATGCAGGTGCAGACGTTGTCATGACCGAGCGGGTCGGGTCACACGGCGACGCATTCTGGAGAGAAGAGTTCCCGCTGATGGTCGCATGGGCGTTTGGACGATGAGCATCGCCAGGTGCCGGAGATACGGGGCGTCGCGTGTTCTATCTGGGTCCGACCGGCGGGGGCCGCCAAGCTGAGGGCAGATCGCTCGGGCAGTTCCGGCCGCGACATCTTGGTGCCGTCACCGGTGCGCGGAGGTCGCGTTCTGGGTTTAACGGGATCGCGTGGTTCGACCCCCGAAGAAGCGCGCAGCCGTGTTCGCGAAGGTCTGTCTCGACGGGAAAGTGCCTGTGGTCGAGGTTTGGGCAGGTTTGTCCGCGAACCACCGCTAGAATGGCCCCAGGCGGCCTGGGACCGTCGCTTCTACCAGGACTCTGCCACTGAGCGCCGACCTGGCGCACTGAACTGCGTGAGCACAAGATGGCATCAAAGCATTCCGATGACGCATCGCCCGTACTCGCGTCAAAGAGAGGGACGCATCTAGACTCTCACACCATCAGGTCGTGTGTTCTCGCACCTGCCAGGAACGCGGACAGAGATGCAGGGGGTGCCTTCCTTCCACACGTTCCGACTCGCGTTTGGTGCGCAGTTGCATCAGCGTGGGCAGTCAGGCAGGCAGATAGCAACGATGCTGGTCACACAAACGCATCATTCACGATTGACAACTATCACCCCGCCGGTGATGAAGGTGCTGGTCCAGCAGTTCACATCCTTGTCGATGCACAGGCAGTCTGAGAGGTCTCATTGTCATCCACAGAATCATTACCCTGCTTCGACGGCCCGGAGGGGTGCGAGGGTGCAGTTCAGTACAGGAGTCCTCTGAGCGACACCGGTAGGGCACTTCCCAGGTGTGACCGGCACTGGACTCTACGGGTAGAGGAACAGGCACGAGCGCTGGAAACATTGCGGACGACGGTGATAGAGGATCAGGCTCGCTGAACCCATCATTGACATGTGGTGACTAGGCGGCCGAATCGAGAATCTCTGGGTGCTCGTCCTGCGGCGGATGTTTGTACCCGTTGAGGAGCAAGTCCCTCACCGCCGTTGTCGACGGTCTGAAGCGGAGTCGTCGCGGCGACGTGGTACGCCCCTCCGCTGGGAGGCACCGATCATCCAGATCGTGGGCGGCGTCAGTTCGATGAGACTGGGCTCTCAGGGCCCGGGGCTCCGCTGACCGGTCATACTCCCGCGCCGAGTGCGGGCGAGACCTGGTCGCACTGAGAGCGAAGGGCGTGACGTGAAGCGGATGCTCGTGGCGTATGACGGGTCGGCGGCGGCAGAGCGGGCGCTCGCGCACGCTGCCGAGCTCGCTCGGCCCGGGGACAGCGTGACTGTCGTGAACGTGATGCCGGAGCCGGGGGTAGGCACTCGAATCGAGCCGCCAATCGGGGAGCGCAGCCGGCAGTGGCACCTGCTCGATAGAGCGCAGCGGTTCATGGCCGAGCGTGAAATCGAGGCGCACACGTTGGCGCCGGTGGGGGATGCTGCCACCGAGATACTCGCCGCCGCGGAGCAGCTCGCAGCCGACGTGATCGTCGTTGCGCGTCATCGTCCACGCGTGCCCCGTGCTCACGGCTCGATCAGCAGCCGCATCGTGCGCGCGGCGAGCTGCGACGTGCTCGTGGTCCACGCGGCGGATGCGGAGCCGGGTCCGCACGTCCGAATGGGCGACGCCCCGTAGCCCTTCTTCGTGCGGCGCGGGATCCGCGATTCTTGCCGGGGCTATGGCTTCGGAGTCGTCTGCGTGCCAGGGCGTCAGCGCTCATTCGAGCGCGCGCCGCTCCGCTTTCTCGGCCAGCGTGGCGTATGCGGGCGCGAGCACGTCGACGACGTTTTGACCGGCAAGTTCGGCTGGCGCGGGGCCGAGCTGGCGCAGCAGCGTGTCCGGAGCCTCGCCCGCCAGCGGGCTGATGTGGAGATCGGCGAGCGTTGGGCCGCTGCGCCAGAAAGAGTCGAGTTTCTCCGCGAGTGGGACCACGCGCGGCTCAGCCGTCGCCGACCGCGTAGCGTCCGATCCGGTTCCGCTGCGGGCGCCCCGCCGTGCGCGAAGGCGCTCCAACAGTTCGTCCCTGGCGCGCCCGCGCCAGGCGAAGATCAGGAATGGGTCCTCGTCGAAGCGCTCGGCGAGGATGTAGTAGGCGGCCGCGATGTGCTTGCAGGGGTTTTCCCAGTCCGGGCAGGTGCAGCTCGCTTTCAGCTCTGCCGTTGAGCGCGGGAACAGCGTTAGCTTGCAGAAGGCGAATACGTCTTCAATGTCGTGCGGCATCTCGCCCGCGAGCAGCTTCGCGAGCGGCAGCGCTCGCGCCGCCATCGCCTTCTCGACTCGCCGCCACTGGTGCTCTGTGAGTGTCTTGCCGCGGATCCGTACGCGGTAGGGCGTGTAGCGCGAACCCTGCACCTTTGCGAGCACGACGCCGGACTCGACGTCGAGCTCGACCACTTGCCCGCGGCGCGCGTAGTTGCGCCCGCGTTGGAGCCGCGAGCCGACGCCGAAGGACTCGAGCAGCGCGATGAACCGCTGCGACCACCAGGTCTCGCCGATTGACCCGCGCTTGCTGCGGGCCGCGATCCCGCCGTCGACAGGCAAGGGCCGCGTCGGTTCCCAGTCTCGCCAATCAGGGAAGTCGTTCATGGTGCCTGGACCGCCTCGCTCGAAAGCGTCACGAGCTCGCGCAGTTGCGCGGTGTCGAGCTCGGTGATCCACCGCTCGCCGCTGCCGACGATTCGCTCGGCGAGCTCTCGCTTCTGCGCGATCAGCGTGTCGATTCGCTCCTCGAGCGTGCCGACGCACGTCAGCTTGCGCACCTGCACGTTCTTGCGCTGCCCGATCCGGAACGCCCGGTCGGTCGCCTGGTCCTCGACGGCCGGGTTCCACCAGCGGTCGAAGTGCACCACGTGGTTGGCGGCCGTGAGATTGAGCCCGGTGCCGCCAGCCTTCAGCGAGAGTACGAAGAGCGGCGGGCCGTCTTCGGCTTGGAACCGACGCACCATCTCGTCGCGCGCGGGCTTGGAGGTGCCACCGTGCAGGAACAGCACCTCGCGCCCGAGCCGCTCCTGCAGGTGACTGCGGAGCGTGTGCCCGAACTCGGCGAACTGGGTGAAGCACAGCGCCTTGTCGCCCTCGGCGAGCGCCTCGGCCAGGATCTCCTCGAGCCGTGTGAGTTTGCCGGAGCGCCCGTTGAGCTCGGAGCGGTCCTTGAGCAGGTGTGCGGGGTGGTTGCACGCCTGTTTGAGCTTCATCAGTGCTGCGAGGATGATTCCCGAGCGCTCGATTCCCTCCGCGTGCGCGGCCTTCTCGAGCATCTCGTCGACGACCGCCTGATATAGCGTCGCCTGCTCCTTCGTCAAATGACAGTCGACCCGCATCTCGATCTTGTCGGGCAGATCGCTGATGATGTCCTTATCGATCTTCAGACGGCGCAGGATGAACGGGCCCGTCGCGTGGCGTAGACGTTCGGCAGCGCGCTCGTCGCGCCAGCGCTCGATCGGTGTGGCGTAGCAGCGCTTGAACGTCGCTGCCGGACCGAGCAGCCCCGGGTTGAGGAAGTCCATGATCGAGTGCAGCTCAGTCAGTCGATTCTCGACTGGCGTGCCGGTCAGCGCGATCCGGTGGCGGGCGGGCAGCGAGCGGATCGCGCGGGTCTGTTTCGCGTCGGACGTCTTGATGTTCTGTGCTTCATCCAGCGCGACCCGCTCCCACTTCACCTCTGCGAGCGTGTCGCGATCGCGCGTGGCCAGCGCGTAGGTTGTGATCACGACGTCCGCGTGCCGAGCCGCTGCTACGAATTCGCCGTCCTTCAGTCGCTCGGTGCCGTGGTGGACGAGTACGCGCAAGCTGGGCGCGAACCGCTCGGCCTCGCGCTGCCAGTTGCCGACGACCGACATCGGGCAGATCAGGAGGGTCGGGCCAACGCGCTTTCGCCTCGGGGAGCGCGGCTGCTCCCGCTCGGCGAGCAGCAACGCCAACGTTTGCGGCGTCTTGCCGAGCCCCATGTCGTCCGCCAGGCACGCCCCGAGCCCGAGGCTCGACAGGAACGACAGCCACGCCAATCCGCGCTGCTGATAGGGACGGAGCTCGCCCACGAACGAGGCCGGGGTCGTGAGCAGCTGTAGTTTGCGCTCCCCGTTCGCGCTCAGCAGCTCGCTCAGCCATCCGGTGCCCTCGATCTCGGTCGACGGCAGGGCGTCGTTGCCGCCGCCAAGCGCGAGGCTCTCCCGCAGGAGCTCTGCGGCGGGCGCCTCGCCGCTCTCCGGCCGCCCCTCGAAGAACCGCACCGCCGCCTCGACGTCCTCTGGCCGCAGCACAATCCACTGCCCCCGCGACATCACCAGCGGCAGCTTCAGCGCCGCGAGCTCGTGCAGCTCTGCCAGCGACAGCAGTGCGTCCCCGACTGCGATCTGCCACTCGTACGCGCACAGGCCGTCCAGACTGAACAGCCCGCTGCCTGGCTCCCACTCCGTCATCGGCTCCGCGCTCAGCTTGAGTCGCAGCCGCTTGCTCCACCACGCCGGCGCCAGCACCCCGAAGCCCGCCTGCTCGAGCGCCGGGACAGCGTCGCGCAGGAAGCGGAAGGCGGCGTCCGCGTCGAGCTCGACGCGAGCCGGCGCGGGTTCCTGCAATGCCGACTCGAGCTCCGGCCACAGGCGCAGGGCATGACCAAGCCCGCCCAGCAGCCGCTCGTGCGGATCCTCGATCTGGCGGCCAAGGACGCGTAGGCCGCTGCCGCTCGAGCTCCACACGTCCTCAGCCGGGACGAGCACGCTTGGGTCGTCCTTCGCTTGCAGCATGATCTCGACCCGCCACGGCTCCGGTGCTCGCCCACCTCCGTTCGTATCGACCTCCGGCTCCTCGGCCGACGGCTCGGTGGGCTCCACCGGCGCCGACAGCCGGAAGCAGGTCCGGAACGTCCGGTGCGCGGCGTAACTCTCCATCGCCAGACGCCATCGCTCGAGCTGCTCGGCGAGCGCTGCGAGCTCCAGCTCGTCCCCCCGCGCGACAGGATCGGCGCCCGCCATCGCCGCGAGCCAGGCCTCGACGGCCGACGGTGATCGGCGCCGTCCGCGCCGTGTGAGCCGACCGCCGGATAGGAACCGTCGCGCACAGCCGTCGACGACTGCGCCGAGCACGTCGGCCACGACCGCGTCGGGAGCCCTTCCGAGCTCGGACGATCCGACCTCCGCGCACAGCAGCGGCGGAATCGACTCCGCCAGCAGTCGCACCCGCGCGGAATCGCCCGGATCGATCGTGACTGGCTGCCAGCAAGCCAGCCAATGATCTTCCCGCCGCTCGAGCGTCGGGAGCACCCGCCCGCGCGCGAGAAGCTCCAACGCGAGCTTCGCTGCCTCAGCCAGAAATCGCGCCGAGTCGCCGACGACGATCCCCGGCGTGTCGGCGGATGGGAAACCGAGCAGCACGTCGAGAGCAGCGGCGGAACCAAGGCTGACCGTCGGGACAACCCACGGGTGAAGGAGACCAAACCGCCCCGGCGGGCCGTCATCCTGATCCGCTCGCAAGAGCTGCGGCGAGGGCTGCGGACCGGACGTGGACGAGGGCAGCAGCAAACACAGGTCGCGCTCGACGAGCGCGCCCGGCTTAGCCAAGGGGCACACTCGTCGCAGCGCCCCGCCTAGCACGTCAGTCCCGCACGCGAACGGATGCGCGCGCGGACGAGGCTTCACCGGCGGCCGTCCACGCAGCGCAGGAGCGCAGGGCGACAACGCCGAGTCCTCACCCCACAAGCACAACTTCGAATCGCGCGACCACATCGCGTGAAGAGCAATCACCGGCACGCATCTTCGCGCATCGGGTGGACGCTCCCGGTTCAGACACAAGATCCGCGCTTCGCCCGGATCTCCGTCGATTCCTCCTCGGGAACCATTCCGGTTGCGGTGGCGCCGCCGGGAAGCACGCTTCAGCGGATTGCCTGGTAGCGGCGGGGTAGAGGATGTACAAGCGCCCGAGATATTGCAGCGGGATGCTCCAGGCATGCACGAGCCGGCTGAACGGGAACAGTGCCCAGAATGACCACGCGACGATCGCGTGCAGCTGATAGATCAGCGGGGCCCCGCTGATCGCGCTGACGTTCGGTTGGAGGTAGAACAGCGATTGCCACCAGCGCCCGATCGAGACCAGGTAGTTGTACGGCGAATCGGTCGCGAGGTTGTGGCCGAACGTCATCCAGCAACCAAGGAGAATCAGCACGGTCAGCAGCAGGTAGGTGACGACGCGACCGCGGAGAACCAGCGGTAGGTGTGCTCGCTGACCCCGACCGAGCTGGTGAGTGACTCGGGGATGCACAGGCCGACGATGTCCCACCGACAGCCGCGAGCGCGCCGTAGTGGAACGCAGGGCTCGCCCACCCCAGCACGCGGCGGTCAAGAAGCTGTGTGGAGCGGCTCGTCCATGCGAATTGGTCGCGGCGGTAGCGCCACCAGTGCCCGACCACGCGGTGCTCGCGCAGGACGATCTCGCCGTAGCCAGCAGGTGCGGCGGCAGCGAACTCGAGCATCGCCGGCAGGAAGTCGGGCAGCTCGCCGCCCTCCAGTGGCAGCCCGCAGCGCGGTAAGCCGTTTGAGGCGCAGCAGCGCGGCCCCGCGCTCGCGCTTGTCCCCTTCGCCGTAGAACGTGAGGTAGAGACCCGAGCGCTTGTGCAGGTCGAATGTCTCGACGTAGTGCTGTTGGAGCTCCAGCTCGCGTGTCCCGGCCCACCATTTGCAGAAGCGCTCGAGCGCCTCCACAGCCCGGGTTCGCGGCAGCTCGGCAATCGCGTCGAGCAGCCCGTCGCGCCCGGCCAGCAGCTCTGAGTCGCGGTACTCCAACAGCAGCGAGCAGAGCTTGTAGACGGTAGAGCGAGAGCGGCGGCACGTACCAGACCATCGGCAGCGTCCGGTACTCGGGGTGAGGCGAGAGCGCAACTCGGAAGCGGTGCGCGAGCGCGTACACCGGCGAGCGCCGGGCCGCGACGATCCAGTCCTCGGGAATCCCATCGCCGGCGGCCTGCGCGCGGACCTCGGGGTCCTCGGGGTCGAGGAACACGTGGCGCTGGGCGTCGAGCAGGTCCCGTTCATCGGGCACGGATGCCGCGCCGTGGACGCGGTCGGAGTCGTAGAGAACGAGCCCGGGTAGCGGATCCGGCCAACGCACGTCTCAGAGCAGATCGTCGGGAGCCCCGCTTCGATCCGCGGATAGCACAGTGTGCACTTCTCGGCCTTGCCGGTCTGATGATTGAAGGCCGCGGAATTGACTCGATGCGAGAGACGCGTGGAGTCGCTGCGGTGGATCTGCCGATCCGCGGGTTTCTGGGGTACGGGTGACGGAGGGGGTCGTGAGCGCTGGCCGGGGGGTGGTCGTATTAACGAAAGATATGGTGGGTTCTACGACCACCTCCCCTGAGTGACGGCGTGGTTAACGTGAACAGGCTCCTGCGGGTCTCTGAGCCGCGGGTGACCCTGGGTATGTGTCACCGCGAGACGGTGAAATCGTGCTTTTGGCTATGAGTCGCGAAGGGGCCAACGCCGAGTCGACCGTCTGCTTCGGAAGTGGGTGCGGTAGCTGGTCAGGTGCGTGTTACCGATCCGCCCGTGCGCAGGCGCGAACGGCGTGCAAAATCACGTTTCCGTGCGACCTCTGCTGCGCCGAAGCGGGTACGTGTTGTCGAGATCGCTGGTGCGCCGAGCGGCCGTGCAGAGCGCCCAAGCGACAGACAACAATCCCAGCCAGAGTACGACGCAGATCATGATCAACATGGTGACACCGCCCCTTGGTACACCTTCCCTAAACATCCTTCCCGGTTAGTATGTCGCGGGCCCGCACCGGTGCCATCCGTAGGGGCTACCTGCGGGGCTAGGTAATAGCCGACCGGCGCCGGTGCGCGATTAGACAAAGCCATGACTGCCAGGCAGGCATCGCGTGAGGCTGACATCGAGCATGACATCCGGCCAGGCGGCGCGATGGCCGCGAGATCGCAGGGCGCTTAAGGCTGTCTTTCCCGCTGATGCGTAGTTCTCCGTATCCTGTCGCGCACGTACGGCGGATGCGCGGGCTCAAGGGGCGTGCGACGCTATCGAAGTGCGACTTCGCGCGACAGCGTCCGGGGCATGCTTGAGGCCGCCTCGACGGCTACGGTCGGGGGATACCGCGGCAAGCCTCAACGATTCACCCCGAGGCATACGACTATGAGCGCAACCCTATGAGACGGATGCCGCCGTACGTCCTCGCGAGGATCGTGCTCACGTTGGCGATTGGCGCCGTGTGCCTTCCACCGGCATCCGCAGCCGTGGCCGGGCAGTTTCTGACCAACTCAGGCCGGTTGAACACGACAGGCCACGCGGCCGGTCGCGGCCGCGAGGTGCTGCCAAGGATCGTCGTCGCCAGCCCGCAGGCTACGAGCTACAGGCTGGGGCAGAATTTGCTGGTGAAGTTCTTCTGCACGGCCCCGTCCGGCATCGCGGCTTGCCCGGCCACCGTAAGCCGAGTTGGTGACAAGGCCGGCAAGGTGATCTCCGGGAAGAAGCTGCGGCTGTCCGGGACGGGGCGCTACGTCCTGCGCATCACCGCCAAGGATCGCCGCGCCAATGTTGCGACCAAGACGCTGAGCTTTTACGTCGTGCGGACGATCTCTTGGTCGGGCTACACCTGGACGGCGCGCCTCTCGGGGACGGGCCGGCCCGGGCCGAACGTCTGGTCGGACTCGCAGGCCAACGTGCACGTTAGTGGATCGGATCTGTTGCTGTCGATCGTCAAGGACGCCTCCGGTCGCTGGACGAGCGCGGAGGTCGACAACCAGCAGCATCTCGGCTACGGCACCTACCGCTGGGTCGTCGCGTCGGATCTCAGCGCGCTCGACGCCAACGACGTGCTCGGGATGTTCACCTACGCCGGCCCCGCCCCGCTTGTCAACGAGATCGACATCGAGTCTTCGCACTGGGGCAACCTATCGTGGCCGAACGGGGGGACGGTTGTGCGGAAGAGCACCAATACACAGATTCCCCCGTCACAAGTTTTCAAGTACTCCAACCGGCCGCCGTACGTGAACCAGTTCACATGGGCGCCGGGGAGGGTCAGCTTCTTGGTCACCGATGCGACCGGGGCGACGCTTCTCAGCTGGACGGCTATCGACGGAGTGCCGACTTCCTCGACGGAGGTGCCGATCATCAATCACTGGCGCTTCAACAACCTAGCACCCGCCGGCGAGAGCACGATCCGCATCTCCAGCTTCATGTGGGTGCCGCTTGGCCGCAATCTGCCGCCGGTGCCGGCCGCGGCGGGTTGAGTTGTGCTGCGGCGTGATCACCTGCTTTCGTGACGGCACTCGGCAGCAGTGATCGCGTGGGTCGAGGTTTATGACATCGACCGCGGGCTGTGAGCTCTCGTGGAGGACCGTGCCGAAACGCCGGTCGGCCGAGATTCAGGAATGCAAGAGAGTGAACAGAAGCCGCTGCGGCGCGCACCGCACGTGGCTTACGCCGGCGGTGACGCGGATGTCGTAGGCCCCGGCGCGCAGCGGGCGCTTGCCGAGCTTCGAAGGAACGCGGATAGTCCCGCTCCCGGCGTGCACGGTTCGGGTCAAGCTGCCGACCGTCACGAACCGGTTGCCTTGCACCAGGCGCCCGAAGACCAGACGAACCCTCCCCGCGCCCGTCGCGGTCCAGCGGATCAGCCGGCCGCCGCGGCTGGCGACCGCAAACCGCAGTGACATCCGCACATGCCCCTGGTGTCGGCCGCCGATCGTGCAACTCCAGTCAGCGTTCGCCGGCTTGGTCCCGGCCGCCGATCCCCCGCTGCCTGTCGGTTGTCCCGTCGCGGTGCCGGAAACGACTGGAAGGCTCGGGGCGGATGTGGCCGGTGTGGTCGGTGCCGGCAATGGCGGCGGGGGGATCACCGTGCCGCCGCCACCGCTACCGCTTCCGACCGGCGGCAGCTGCCGACCGAGCGGCGCCCACGAGAAGCTCGAGACCCGCATGGTCTGCACCCCCACCGGCGCGACGTTGTTGAAACGCCAGTAGTTGATCACCGGCACCTCGGCGGAGGGCGTCGGCACGCCGCTCGTGAGTGTCCAGTTCAGCAGCACTGTCCCGGCGGCGTCGGTGATCAGGTACGTGATCCGCCCCGGTGACCACACAAATTGGTTCACATAGGGCGGCCGGCTAGAGTAGTTGAAGTCCTTTTCCACGCTCTGGTTCGCCGCGGCGTTTTGCCACACGGTCGTCGACCCGGTCGGCCACGACATGTTGCCCCAGTGCGAGGGTTCGATGTCAATCTCGTTGTTGGACGGGTCCGAGCCACCGTAGGTGAACATGCCGAGCACTGCGTTGGCATCCAGCGTGCTCAGGTCCGAGGCGACGACCCACCGGTAGGTCCCGTAGCCGAGATGCTGCTGATTGTCGATCTCCGAGCTCGTCCAGTGGCCGGATGAGTCTTTGACGATCGCCAGCAGCAGATCCGACCCGCTGACCTGAACGTTGGCGCTGGAATCCGACCAGTCGTTGGGGCCGGGCTCTTGTGCGGTTCCGGCGGGACGCACGTCCCACGTGTAGCCCGACCAGGAAATCGTCCGAGCCATCGCGGTCGACGCCGTCAGCATGAGCACGGCGAGTAGGGGAAGGAGTCTGCGGAGTTTCAGGACAGTCAACGCGCCGCGCTGGGGGGTGAACGGTCGCGGAGCGGCGGCAGACTAGCACGTCTCGCGGAGCTTCACGACGGACTCCTTTACGTATCGGACGCGAATGAGCCCACCTTGAGGTGGGCTCATACACCGCGGCGGTTTGGCTGTGACGGGGTGCTATGGCTTGGCGTTGAACTTCAGTGTTTTGGTGGTGGTGTTGCCGTTGTGGTCTGTGGCTGTGATCTTGAGGGTGTAGCGGCCGGTTTTGGTCAGGCGGATGGTTTTGCCGGAGCTGATCTTGCCGGGCTTGGTGCGGTCGCGGGCGAGGGTCGCGGTGTAGCTGGCGATGCCGGAGATGTCGGTGCAGAAGTACTTGATCTGGAGCTTCTGCCCGATCCGGTATGTCTTCGCTTTGGGGCTGGTGATCAGGATCGTCGGCGCGGCCGTGTCGGTGACGGTGAACGCGACCGTCGCGGTGTTGCTGTTGCCGGCCCGGTCCTTGGCGGTGATGCTGAGGAGGTAGTGGCCGGCCGTGGCGGGCGTCACGTTCTGGCCGGAGGTGACGTTCCCGGGGCTGCTGCCGACGCGGGCGAGGGTTGCGGTGCAGCTCGCGATCCCGGCCGGGTCGGTGCAGGAGTAGCTGACCGGCAGCTTCTGTCCGAGCCGGTATGCCTTGGCGGCTGGGCTTGCGATCAGGATCGTCGGTGCGGTCGTGTCGATCGCCGGCGGCGCGCTGACGGTGATCGTGGCGCTCGCCGCTTCGCTGCTGGCGCCGGGCTTGTCGGTGGCGGTGACCTGGACACCGATCTGGCCGGCAGGGACGGCGCTGCCGGGCAGCGTCGCGCTGGTCTGGCCGGCGATCGTGGTGCCGTTCAGCGACCACTGATAGCTGTAGCTCAGCGTGTCTCCGTCGGGATCGGTGAACCCGGTTGGGGTCGCGGTCAGCGCGGTCCCGGCCGTCGGCGAGGACGGGGTGATCGCGACCGAGCCCTTCACCGGAGCGCTGTCGACGACGGTCACGCTCGAGCTGACGTCCGTCACGCCCGTGTGGCCGTCATCCGCGCTGACCGTGACGGTAACGGCGTCGCCGTGGTCGCCGTGGCCTGCTTGTGAGAGGTCGAACGTCTCGCTCGTGGCGCCGTCGACGGGCGAGCCGTTCACCGACCACTGGTAGCTGTACGTCGGCGCGTCGCCGTCAGGATCCACAAACGCCGTGTGCGTCGCGGTCAGCGTCGCATCGGTCATCGGCGAGGACGGGCTGATCGACACCGTGCCCTTGAGCGGGGCAACGTTGCCGACCACGACCGGCTTGCTGACGCTCGTGGTCGTGTCGCCGTGGCCATCAGCGGCCGAGACCGTGACGGAGACCTCATCATCGCGGACGGTGGGGGGCTTTTCGAGCGTCGATCCGGTGACGCCCGGAACGGCGTGGCCGTTGATCGTCCATTCGTAGGTGTAGACGGGCGCGTCGCCGTCAGCATCTACGTATCCCGCCGGCGTTGCGGTCAGCGTCTCGCCGATACCCGGCGATGACGGGCTGATCGACACCGAACCTAGGACTGGCGGCGTGTTTGTCAGCGTCACGTTCGCGCTCGCGCTGTCGCTCGTGCCGCCGTGTCCGTCATCGGCCGAGACGGTGACCTTGACAACGTCGTCGTGGACGGTAGTGGGGTTGACGAGCGTCGATCCGGTGCCGGCCGGAACGCCGTTGATCGTCCACTGGTAGGTATAGACGAGCGGGTCGCCATCGACGTCAGCGAAGCCGCCTGGTGTCGCGGTGAGGCTCGTCCCGGCCTTCGGCGAGGACGGGCTGATCGCCACCGAACCCACGACCGGCGCCGTGTCGGCGACCGTCAAGCTGGCGGTGGCCGGCGCGCCGACGACTTGGCGGCCATCATCGGCCGTGACATCGACCGTGACCTCATTGCCGCGAACGGCAGTGGTGAGGGTGTACTTCGATGTGATGGCACCCGGCACGGCGTCGCCGTTCACCGACCACTGGTAGTGATAGTTGAACGAGGTGTCCCCGTCGATGTCGGTGAACCCGCTTGGGATGGCCGTCAGCACCGCCTTGGCCTTCGCCGAGGATGGGGTAATCGTGACAGAGCCCGGAATCGGCGGCGAGTTGTCGACCATCACGTAGGTGCTCACGATCTCGGTCGTGCCGAGGTGGCCGTCGGTGGCCGACACGGCGACGGCGATCAAGTTGGTGCGCACGGCCGTCGTGAGCGCGAACGTCCGCCCGGTCGCGCCCGTAATCACCGTTCCGTTGATCGACCACTGGTAGCTGTAGGTGAGCTCATCGTGGTCGGCATCGGCGAAGCCGCTGGGGTTCGCGGTCACCGTCTCTCCGACCTTCGGCGCGACCGGAGTGATGGCCACAGTACCCTTGACCGGCGGCGTATTCACGAGCGTAACGCTGCGCTCGGCGGCTGCGCTTGTGCCTCCATGGCCGTCCTCGGCCGAGACCGTGACCGTGACCGTGTCGCCCCGCGCGGCGGACGTGAGCTTATACGACTGCTCTGTGGCGTCCTGAACTGCAGTGCCGTTGACCGCCCACTGGTAGTGATAGACAAGCGTATCGTGCTTGGGATCGTTAGCGTTATCCACGTCGGTGAAACCGGTCGGCGTCGCCGTCAACATGGACCCGACCTGCGGCGGGTCGGGGGCGATCGTGACCGAGCCCTTGACCGGGTCGGTGTTGGCGAGCGTGACGCTCGCCGTAGCCGGATCGCTGACTCCGCCGTGGCCGTCACCGTCCCGGACCTCAACCTTGACGATGTCGCCGCCAACGGCCGTCGTCAGCGGGAAGGTTGCGCTGGTCGCGCCCGGTACGACGGTGCCGTTCAAATACCACATGTACTGGTCCGTGAGCGAGTCGCCGTCGATATCGGTGAATCCGCTCGCCGTCGCCGTCAGCACGTCGCCGGCCTTCGGCGACTGCGGGGCGAGGCCGACCGATCCTTTGACCGGTGCAGAGTTCGCGACGGTCGCCGTCGTGCTGGCGGTTGTGCTCGTCAGCGCGTTCCCCTGATCCTTGGCGTAGACCTCGGCGGTGATCGTGTCGCCGCGCTTGCCGTTGAGAACGTGCGAGAGGTCGAGCGTCTGCCCGGTCGCGCCCGAAACCGGAGCGCCGTTGACCTTCCAGCCGTAGGTGTATTGCAACGCCGCATAACCGAGGCTATAGAAGCCGATCGGTGCGGCGGTGACCGTATCGGTGATCGTCGGGTTCGACGGGGTCAGCTTGACGGTTCCGGTCGAAGGCGGCGTCTGCGACGCGAGCGCTAGCAGAGCTTGCTTGACCGTCTTCACGTTCGCGTCCAGGTGCGCCGAGCTGATGTAGTCGAGCTGGCTCTGGAGGTCGTTCGAGGAGACGTCATAGGGGTTGAGGCAATCGGCCGTGCCCGAGACCGGGCAGCGGGGCAGGCTGCCGTATCGCGGGCTCGGCACGACGCGGTGGTAGACAACCACCAGCCAGTAGTTGTGGTCCTTCGCGTAGTTGACCCAGCTCTTGAACTGATCGAGCGTTACGTCCGGCGTCATGTTCTGGACGCGGATGTCGTAGGCCTGCACGTCCGCCTTCGAGTTGTAGCCCGCCTCGACCGAGCGGCCTGACACATATCCCGCGGCCTGCGCTTTGTCGATCACGTGGGCGTTGTAGTTCCCGAACGGGTAGGCGAAGTCGGTCACGCTGCCGACGGCAGGCGCGATCCCCTCGAGCCTCGACTTCGAGCCGGTGAACTCCGACGCCAATGCCACGTCGTCGGAGATCGTCGTAAGATCGCCGTGACTGACGCTGTGGGAGCCGATCTCGTATCCCTTCCCCGCGATGAACGCGATCTGATCGCTCGTCATGTAGTCCGTCTCACCGATCATGCTCGTCGGGATGTACGTCGTGGCCTTGTACCCGTTAGGGGAGTACTTGTGGCTGAGCATGTAGTAGGCGGTGTCCGAGTCGCCAGAACTGCCGTTGGTGCCGTTGTAGAACGTGTTCGAGCCGTCGTCGAACGTGAGGCTGATCGTCGGGCTGCTGAAGCCCGCCGGGGCGGCCTGCTCGGTCATCGCGTAGTCGTCGGTCTCGAGCCAGCCGACGCCCGCTATCAAGTGCACGAAGATCGCCTTGACGGCGCCGGACGGCATCGTGAAGCCTGTCTGGTACTGCGTCCATGTGTCCGGCGACGCGGCGATGTCGGAGTACAGGTTCACCCAGTGGCCGTCCGTGTTGAGGTTGTCACCGGACATCCAGTACTCGACGCTGACTGCGCTCGGGATGTTGGACTTGTACCAGTCAGACAGCGCGTAATACGTGCCGCCGGTGACCGGCACCTGCTGCGGCCACCACTTGGCATCGCCCTCGGTACCGTACGCCGTGATCTCCGCCTTCAGCGAGTGCGACCCCGTCGCGTGGTGGTCGTCCGACCACGTCAGCGAAGCTGTGAGCCCGGTACCCCAAGCTCCGAGGCTCCACCCATCAGGGCTGGTGCTGCCGGACTCAGCGCCCGGGTTGACCAGCAGCTGCTGACCCACGGTCGCCGACGCGCTGCCGGCCCCGGCGCCGCCCACGATGAATGCGAGCGCGAGGATCGCGACGAGGTATAGGGAAATCCGTTTCATCGGTCGTACCCCTTTTGTCCTACCGGTTGACGTATTGAGCGAGCGTCCACAATCGTGGGCCTAGACCACGGCTGGGCCAGGCGACTGATTGGAATCTGAAAACGTGCTTGTGACACGGATTCCGATTCTGGACGGGTACGTCCGCTGTGGGTATGGGCTTGCTCGCCCCTTGTGCGTTCAGGAATGAACTGCAGCCCGGTGCGGCCGGGCTGGTGCAGGACGTGGGGATCGGCGCGCGGGCCCACGGCAGTCCGTGAGCCCGCGCATGTGCTGACCGAGTAGGAGCCGGATGAGCCCATTGGGGGATGGGCTCATCCGGGTGGGGCGCTACTTGGCCTTGAACTTCAGTGTTTTGGTGGTGGTGTTGCCGTTGTGGTCTGTGGCTGTGATCTTGAGGGTGTAGCGGCCGGTTTTGGTCAGGCGGATGGTTTTGCCGGAGCTGATCTTGCCGGGCTTGGTGCGGTCGCGGGCGAGGGTCGCGGTGTAGCTGGCGATGCCGGAGATGTCGGTGCAGAAGTACTTGATCTGGAGCTTCTGCCCGATCCGGTATGTCTTCGCTTTGGGGCTGGTGATCAGGATCGTCGGCGCGGCCGTGTCGGTGACGGTGAACGCGACCGTCGCGGTGTTGCTGTTGCCGGCCCGGTCCTTGGCGGTGATGCTGAGGAGGTAGTGGCCGGCCGTGGCGGGCGTCACGTTCTGGCCGGAGGTGACGTTCCCGGGGCTGCTGCCGACGCGGGCGAGGGTTGCGGTGCAGCTCGCGATCCCGGCCGGGTCGGTGCAGGAGTAGCTGACCGGCAGCTTCTGTCCGAGCCGGTATGCCTTGGCGGCTGGGCTTGCGATCAGGATCGTCGGTGCGGTCGTGTCGATCGCCGGCGGCGCGCTGACGGTGATCGTGGCGCTCGCCGCTTCGCTGCTGGCGCCGGGCTTGTCGGTGGCGGTGACCTGGACACCGATCTGGCCGGCAGGGACGGCGCTGCCGGGCAGCGTCGCGCTGGTCTGGCCGGCGATCGTGGTGCCGTTCAGCGACCACTGATAGCTGTAGCTCAGCGTGTCTCCGTCGGGATCGGTGAACCCGGTTGGGGTCGCGGTCAGCGCGGTCCCGGCCGTCGGCGAGGACGGGGTGATCGCGACCGAGCCCTTCACCGGGGCACGATTGCCGACCGTGACGGTGTCGCTGACGCTGTCGGTCTTGGCGCCCTGTCCGTCGTCGGCCCAGACCGTGACGACGACGTTGTCGCCGCGAGCCGCGCTCGGGGTGAACGTCTCGGTTGTCGCGCCCGGTATGTCCGTGCCTTTCACCGACCATTGGTAGTGGTAGCTGAGCGGATCGCTATCAGCGTCCGTGAACTCGGTGGGTTTGGCGGTCAGGGTCGCCCCGATCGCCGGCGCGGTCGGCGTGATCGTGACCTTGCCCTTGACCGGGGCGAGGTTGACGACCGTGGTCGTTGCGCTGACGGTCGCGGTGCTGGCGCCTTGGCCGTCATCGGCCCAGACCCTGACGGCGACCTTGTCGCCATGAACGGCGCTCGGGGTGAACGTCTTGCCGGTGGCGCCCTGAACGTCGGCGTCTTTGACCGACCATTGGTAGTGGTAGTTGGGCGGGTCGTTGTCGGCATCGGAGAACCCGGCCGGCTTGGCGGTCAGCGTCGTGCCGATCGTTGGGGAGGGTGGATCGATCGCGACCGTGCCTGCGATTGGGGTTGTGTTGATGACCGTGGTGGTTGCGCTGACGGTCGCGGTGCTGCCGCCTTGCCCGTCGTCGGCCCAGACCGTGACGGCGATCTTGTCGCCGTGAACTGCGCTCGGCGTGAACGCCTTATCGGTCGCGGCCGGAATGTCGATCCCTTTCACCGACCACTGGTAGTGGTAGCTGAGCGGATCGCCGTCGGGATCGATGAACCCGGTTGGGGTCGCCGTCAGCGCCGTCCCGGCTTTCGGCGGGGACGGGGTGATCGCGACCGTGCCTGCGATCGGGGCGAGGTTGCCGACCTTCACGGTGTCGCTGACGGTCGCGGTGCTGGCGCCTTGGCCGTCATCGGCCCAGATCCTGACGGCGATCTTGTCGCCGTGAGCGGCGCTTGGGCTGAAGGTCTTGTCGGTGGCGCTCTGAACGTCGGCGTCGTTGACCGACCATTGGTAGTGGTAGCTGAGCGGATCGCTATCGGCGTCCGTGAACCCGGTCGGGGTTGCGGTCAGCGTCGCGCCGATCGTCGGCGGAGACGGGGTGATCGCGACCGAGCCCGCGGTTGGGGCGGTGTTGGCGACTGTGGTCGTTGTGCTGACGGTCGCGCTGTTGGCGCCTTGGCCGTCATCGGCCCAGATCCTGACGGCGATCTTGTCGCCATGAGCCGCGCTTGGGGTGAACGTCTTGCCGGTGGCGTCCGCAACGTCGGCGTCTTTCACCGACCATTGGTAGTGGTAGATCAGCGTGTCGTTATCGGCATCGATGAACCCGGCCGGGGTGGCGGTCAGCTGCGCCCGGGCCGTCGGGGGAGACGGGGTGATCGCGACCGAGCCCGCGATTGGGGCGGTGTTGATGACCGTAGTGGTTGCGCTGACGGTCGCGGTGCTGCCGCCTTGCCCGTCGTCGGCCCAGACCGTGACGGCGATCTTGTCGCCGTGAACTGCGCTCGGGGTGAACGTCTGGTCGGTCGCGGCCGCAACGTCGATCCCTTTCACCGACCATTGATAGTGGTAGGCGAGCGGATCGTTGTCGGCGTCGGTGAACGCGGACGGCGTCGCGGTCAGCTTCGCCCCTGCCGTCGGGGGAGATGGGGTGATCGCAACCGTTCCCTTGACCGGTACGGTATTAGCGACCGTCACGGTACCGGTGACCGTCGCGCTCTTGTGGCCGGCAGGATCGCTGGCCACAATGGCAACCGTGACAACGTCGCCATGGTCGCCGTGACCTGTCGCGGACAAGTCGAACGTGGGCGTTGTCGCGCCCGCGATGGCGGTGCCGTTCACCGACCACTGGTAGGTGTAGGTCAGCGGGTCGTTGTCGGGATCCGTGAACCCGACCCCCGCCGCGGTCAGAATCGCGTTCGTCGCGGGTGCGGTTGGCGAGATCGCCGCCGTGCCGGCGACCGGTGAGTGCAGCTGGCTCGTCGCGGAGTTGAACGCCTGGTTCACGGGCATCACGTCCGCGCCGACCCCAGCCGTTGTGAGGTAGTTGATCATCTGCTGAAACACGCTGACCGTCGTGTCAAACGGACCAACGCACGGATCGGGGTCTGTGTCCTCAGCCGGCGGGTTCGAACACAGCGGGGTCGTGTTCGGATGGACTTCGTGAAAGACGATCACGAGCCAGTAGTTGTGCGCTTTGGCGTAGTTGACCCAGCCCGCGAAGTCCGCGAGCGTGGTGCCCGGGGTGGCCGGAACGGCCGGGTCGGTCCCTTTGGCCGGAATGGCCTTGGTCGGGCCCAGGATGTTCTGAACCCGAATGTCGTAGGGCTCAAGGTCGAGCTTGGTGTTGTAGCCCTCCTCGACGGACCGTCCGGACACGTATCCCGCCGTCTTCTCGGCCGCGATCACGTTGGCGTCGTAGGCGCCAAACGGATATGCGAAGTCCGTCACGGTGCCTACGTTCGGGAGCTTCTGCAGAAACGACTTGGAATCCTGTAGCTCCGAGGTCAGCGTGGACCTGGGGTATCCAGCGACGACCGGACAGTTCGGCTTGCACGTTGTGAGGTCTGGGTGGGTGATGCTATGGGCACCGATCTCGTGGCCCTGCTGGGCAAGCGTGGAGATTTCGGTAGGCGTCATCATGAACGAATAGTCCTTGTTCACGAGGTCGCCCGTCGGGATGTACTGCGTGGTTTTGAAGCCCTTCGCATTGATCACTGGCAGGGCGTTGTCGTAGAAACCCTGAGAGCCGTCGTCGAAGGTCAGGCTCACGATGGGGCTGCTGTAGCCAGGCGGCGCCGCCTGCTCGATCATCGCGTAGTCGTCGGTCTCGAGGTATCCGACGCTGGCGATGAAATGCACGAAGATGGCCTTCACGGCCCCAGCCGGCATCGTGAATCCCGTCCGGTACTGCGTCCAGGTCGCTGCCGGAGCGATCCCCGAGAAAAGGTTCGCCCAAGTCCCGTCTTCATTTAGGTCTTGGCCCGCGATCCAATACTCGACGCTGACCGCGGTCGTCGTGCTGGACTTGTACCAGTCCGAAAAGGTGTAGTAGGTGCCGGCCGTCACGTCGACCGGTGCCGGCGACCACTTGGCGTCGCCATCGCCCGGGCGCGCCGTTACGTCGAACCGAAGCGAGTGGGTGCCGCCGTGGTGGTCGGTGGACCACAGCGGGGTCGCCTTGAGGTCCTCGCCCGTGGACCAAGAGGACGAACTCCAGTACGTCGGGGTGCTGCCGCTAGCGATCTCGGCCCCGGGATCGAAGAGCAACTGGTCCCCTGGGGCAGCTGCGGCGGTGCCGGCGGTCATTCCGAAGGTGAGTACGAGCACGAGGCTCGTGATGACGTACAAAGAGATCCTTCTCATTGGTGTGCCCCTTCACAGAGAATGCTTCGAGGTGAATCGAGTTGTGCTGTGGCTCGCGCCTTACCGCTCCTTCCGAGGGATCGAACGGTGAATGGCGACGCCCGTGGTGATGACCAGCGTGGCCGCGAACAGCCCCCAAAGGACCGATATCCCGAACGTCGAGATGACGACTCCGGCGAGGATCGTGACGACGATGAATACGCTCGGCGCGGTTGGAAACATCAGTGTGCCCCCCTGTTCATTACCAGCGGCCTCCCTGTCTTGCAAAGAAGGCCAGATAGGCGGACCTCCAAAGGACCGCCTCCAAGAAGAATGCGTAGTACAGCTCTTCCACCATCAGCCCCGCGAGCAGCATGTACTTCCAGCCGAGTGCTTTGACCTGCACGACGCGAATCAGCGACGCGAAGGCGAAAAGCGACAGCAGCCACGGAGAGAAGGTCATGCGGCCGACGCTGAGGATGATGAACACGAGCGTGCCCAGGAACAGCCAGCGCGAGGCGGCGGCCCAGAGCGAGAACACCAGCCAGCCGATGTCGCTGCGGATTCCGCGCCGAAAGCCGTGTAAGCGCAGCGCCTCAAAGGCGCCGCGATACCACCGGACCCGCTGCGCCCAGAGCATCCGGAACGTTGGCATCAGGTCGGTCTGCGCTTTGCAGGAACGCGGCGCCATCGTGATGTAGCCGTTGACGCGTAGGGCCAAGGAGAGTTCGTAGTCCTCGGTCAGGACCGGCTCGTAGAGGTGCCCGCGCGGCCGGTAGACCGAGCGCAGAGCTTTCACCGAGAACATGGTCGCGGCGCCGGCGAGCACGGGGGCGACTCCTCGGCGAGAGCGATTGATCCGCTCCGCTCGCGCGTACTCCATCGTCTGCAGTACGCCAAGCGCGGAGTCGAGCGGCAGGCCGGAAAAGTTGGCGCACACGCCGCCGAGGGTCTGGAGCTTGCCTCGCTCTTGGTACTTGACAAAAGCCGCTTCCACGAACCGCGGGTCGAGCAACGTATCCGCGTCCATCGTCACGACGTAGTCCCCGTTCCGGAGCCAGGGGTCGAGGATCGCCCATGCCTGGTTGAGCGCGCCGCCCTTCTTGCCGGTGTTGCCGACCGTCTCCCAGACCTCCCAGTTGGGGCGTGACCGCGCCAGCTCCACGGTGCGATCAGTGCTGTTGTCGCTGACGACGATCCGCCGGTCCGGCTGCTGTGTCTGGGCGTCGACGGACGCCATCGCATCGAGGATCCCGATCTCCTCGTCGTGGGCGGGAATCACCAGGACGATGCGGCTGAGGCGCTGCGGAGGCGGCAGAGCCGGCCACTGCGGGGTGTCCAGGAATACGTCCTCACCGGGGCGGATCGGGACAGCGACGGCGGTCATGGCTTCACTGCAATCGCGTTGTAAACGACACCGTTGGCGCCAACGACCATCTTCGGCGTCTTGGCGATGAAGCCCGGGCACAGGCCGCGCTTGCGCAAGACCGAGACGATCCGCGGAATCGCATGAATCGTCTGCTCCATGCCGTCATGGAGCCGGATGATCCCGCCGGAAGTCACGCTCAGCGAGCGCGCAACGACTTCTTCGCTTGACAGGCGGGCATCGTCGCCGTCCACCGTCCAGTAGACCGGGACCAGCCCCGTGCTGCGGACGTCCGCGTCCACCGCAGAGTTCGTTTCGCCCAGCGGGGGCCGGAAGAAGACGTTGGGATAGTCGAGGACCTTGGCCGCCATCTGCAGTTCCTGGAACCGTCTCGCCTGCGAGATCTGCGTCATTCGGGGCCGGCCGTAGCTCTCATTGGCAATCTGGCCGACGCGACGCTGCGCCTCGACGAGGTCTTGGCGGCTGGCAGCTCGCTGGCCGATATCGAAGAAGGTCGCAACGGCCTTGGCTTTCTCGAGGGTTGCGACGAGTCGTACGGTGGTGGCTGGGAATGGTCCGTCGTCGAACGTCAGGGCGTAGTAGCCCCGCGTGGCGACGCATCGCAGGCTCGCCACGGTTTTGGCCGGTGTTTGGTGGCGATGCTTGGCACTGACGCTCCCGATCGTGAGCAGGTCCGAGCCCGTGGCGGACAGGACCATCGCGGCGGTCAGCGGAATCGAAACCGTGCAGATGCCCAGGACGCCTAGTCCCGCGAGCTTCAGCCACATCCCCACCTTCCTGCGGCGCGGGCCACGTGAAAGTCCAGATGAGTCGGTCATTCGACCGTCACCTTGTTGTTGCGCGAATGTGACATGAGACTCATCGGGACCTCTGGAGTTGCCCGTGACAGCGGGCATCCCGGAGTCTGAACCGACGTGCCTGGGCTCGCCATGGGCTCGCCTGCCCGTTGTTCGTTCATGCGTGAACTCCCACCTCGGCGGCCTCCAGGACGCCGGGCGCAGATACCATGGACAGACCAGCGAACAAGCAGAACGGCCGCCGAATGACGATGGAGCACGAACGAAACGAGACTCTGGGGTCCGCAGCGCCGGGGCAGACCGACGACCCGGCGCGTGAGTTGACCGTCGTTCTCGCGGATGATCACGAGGCGATCCGGGCAGGCGTTCGTCACGCACTCGAGTCCCAAGGGCTACGGGTGGTGGCCGAGGCCAGCAGTGCCGAGGAGGCGGTAGCCGCGGCGCTGCAGCATCGCCCTGCGGTCTGCCTGCTCGCCGTCAACCTGCCCGGAAGCGGGATAACTGCCGCCGAACAGCTCAGCCGCGCGCTGCCGGACACGAAGGTCGTGATGCTGACTGGATCCGCTCGAGACGAGGACCTGTTTGCGGCGCTGCGTGCCGGCGCCGCCGGCTACCTGCTGAAGTCAACCTCGCCCGATCGGCTTCCGAAAGCGCTCCGCGGAGTGGTCAGCGGCGAGGCTGCGCTGCCACGCCCGATGACGGCGCGGCTAATTGAGGAGTTCCGCAATCGCGGGCGCAGGCGTGCCTTGGCGCTATCGGTCGCCGGCCATCCCGTCGAACTCACCGGCCGCGAGTTCGAGGTCCTGTCGCAGATGCGCAAGCATGAGACCACCGCCCGGATCGCCGCCGACCTGCGCATCTCCGAGGTGACCGTACGGCGCCACATCTCCGCGATTGTGCACAAGCTCGAGGTACCCGACCGCAAGAGCGCGCTCGAACTGCTGGAGCGCGAGGAGAACCAGCAGCGAGAAGCGTTGTGACGATCAATCCCCCACTCGACCTATTGACGACGGTTGGCTGAGGCGCAACCCTTGGGCGGTGAGTTCACGAATCCCCGAGCCTGGCCGTCGCAGTTCGAGTACCGAGGACCCCTGCGACAGGCGCCCGGCGCTCTCGGTCGGTCAAGGCGTACATGACGCGCTGACGGATCTGCACTTATACGTGCTGGCGCTTGACGCGGAGGGCCAGCGAGTCGAGGAGCAGCTGGCCGCGCTCGACTTCTTCCGTGCCGACTCCTGGACCGATGCGGAGCTCGCGCGGCGGCATGACGCCGCGGCGCCGAACGTTGGCACGCTGGTGGAGCTCCGACGCCGACGGGCCGAGATCGCCTCCCAGCTGGAAGTGTTACGGGCAACGATCGACGCGCTGCGGGCGCAGGCCGACCCGGCGGGCCAGCATCTGTAGGCGGTCAACGCTAGACGAGGCCGCCGCGTACCGCTCGGACCGCGGCTTGGATGCGGTTCTCAACCTGGAGCTTCACGAGGATGCTCGACACGTGGTTCTTGACCGTATGCGGGCTCAGGTAGAGCCCGTCGGCGATCTCGTGGTTGTCCAACCCGCGGGCAAGCAGCCCCAGGACCTCGTGCTCGCGCGGTGTCAGCTCAGCCCCGGTGGTTCCGCGCTCAATATCAGCCGGCTCGCGTAGATGCCGTACCAGCTGACTGGCGATACGGGGCGAGATCAGTGACTCTCCACGCGATGCCGCGCGGATCCCCTCGACGATCTGGTCGATCGGCGAGTCCTTGAGCAGATAGCCGGAGGCGCCTGCGAGCAGGACGTCCATCACGTACTCGTCATCGGTCATGACCGTCAGCACGAGCACGCGGACCAACGGCGCGACCGTGTTCAACCGTTGCGTCGCCTCGATCCCCGACATTCCTGGCATGCTCAGATCCATCAGGACTACATCCGGGTGCAGTTCCACCGTCAGCCGGATGCCCTCTGCGCCCAGTCCGGCCTCACCAAGCACCCGGACGCCGCGCTGCTCCAGCAGGCCGACGAGGCCAGCACGAAACAGCTCGTGATCGTCGACCACGACGACGCTTGGCTCCTCGCCTGTCCTATTCACCGGGTCGCTCGATCGAATGACATCGCATCCGAGTGATCGGCAGCGGCTTTCACATCCGTAGTTCTTCGACCGCTCCCTCCGACCTACGCCCGACTGACGGCGCCGGACGCCGCCGGCGATCAGAGAGTGAACGAGGAATGGCTCGCCGTCCCCATTGTCGCCGAGCGGTTTGTGCCCTCTAATTCGAAACCAATCCGAGGGGCACCAAGAACGGAGACCCCGTGTGCGGAATCATCGGTTATGTTGGCCACCGGCGCTCCTCAAGAGATCCTGCTGGAGGGGCTCAAGCGGCTGGAATACCGCGGCTATGACTCGGCCGGACTCGCATGGCGCGAGCACGGCGTGATCGAACGGGTCCGAGCGGTCGGCAACCTCGACTCGCTGAGCGCCGCACTCGCGATCCGCGCGCGAGAGCAGATTCCCGCGGTCATGACGGCCGCGGCGCCCGACGCAGTTGAGGTCGGGATTGGACACACGCGCTGGGCGACGCATGGCGGTGTCACCGAGGCCAACGCTCACCCCCACGCGGATGCCGGTGGCCGGGTCTGGATCGTGCTCAATGGGATCATCGAGAACCATCTGGAGCTCCGCAGGCGACTCGCCGCTGACATGATCGAGTGCAGCTCCGAGACGGACGCTGAAGTCGTCGCGCATCTGATAGCGCTCCACTACGACGGCGACCTGGCGGACGCCGTGCAGCGAGCGCTGCTCGAACTGTCGGGCCATTACGCGTTCGTCGCGATGTGCGAAGACGAACCCGACACGCTGGTCGGCGTGCGCCGCGAATGCCCACTGGTCGTCGGGCTCGGGGAGGGCGAGCAGTTCATCGCGTCATCGATCGCGGCGTTCCATGCGCACACACGCGACGTCGTTGTCCCGCAGGACGGAGAGATCGTCGTGCTAACGCGCGGACGAGGTCACCGTCTCGAGGCGTCGACGGCCTGGTGCGCCAACCCGCACGTCACGCGGATCGACTGGGACGAGGATCGCATCGAGAAGGACGGGTTCGAGACGTTCATGCTCAAGGAGATCCACGAGCAGGGCAACGCGATCGCGGAGACGCTCTCGAGTGCTCGGGCGGACCTGGCACGCCGGCGCGAACGATGCCCTGACAGGCCGAGCGCTGTGCGCCGGATCACTCGAATCGTGATCGTCGCCTGCGGAACCTCCTATCACGCCGGGCTCTGCCGGGCAGCTGGCGATCGAGCGGTGGGCTCGGATACCCGTCGAGGTCGAGCGTCGCATCGGAGTTTCGGTACCAGGACCCGATCGTCGGTCCCGACACGCTCGTGCTCGGCATCACGCAGTCGGGCGAGACCGCCGACACGCTCGCCGCGATGCGGCTCGCGCGCGTCACGGGGCGCAACCGTGGTCGCCGTAACGAACGCCGCCGGCAGCCAAGCGACGCGTGATGCCGACGCGGTGCTGTTCACACGCGCCGGAATCGAGATCGGGCGTCGCGGCGACGAAGACGTTCGTCGCGCAGGTCGTGCTGCTGTACGCGCTCGCGCTGCGCCTCGCGAGCCTCACCGAGAGCCCTGTCGCCCGAGCGGCTGCGCGGAGCTGCAGTCGGAGCTGCGGAACTGCTACCCGAGCGGATCAACCATGTGTCGCGCTCGGTCGACGGGAGCGTTCGCGAGCTCGCCGAGAGCTCGCCTGGAGCCCGTTCTTCCTCTACCTCGGGCGGCTGTCCGGGCTGCCCGGTGGCGCTCGAGGGCGCGCTGAAGCTGAAGGAGATCTCCTACGTCCCGACCGACGCGTACGCGGCCGGGGAGATGAAGCACGGGCCGATCGCGCTGCTCAGCGCAGACACTCCTGTCATCTGCGTTGCGACCGAGGAGAGCGTGCTGCCGAAGCTGCTCTCCAACCTCTCCGAGGCTCACGCCCGCGGCGCCCGCGTGCTCGCGGTCGCGAGCGAAGGATGCCAAGGAGATCGCCGAGCACGCCGAGCACGTCGTCTACGTCCCGCGGACCGACCCGCTGCTCCAGGTCGCCGCTCGCGATCGTGCCGCTCCAGTTGTTTGCCTACCACCTCGCCCGGGCCCGCGGACTGAACGTCGATCAACCGCGCAACCTGGCCAAGACCGTAACCGTCGAGTAGGAACATGACCGATGCCAACACGCGTCGTCGTGCTAGGAGGCGGGCACGGCGTCGCGTCGGTGCTGGACGCGCTGCGTGGTCGCGCCCTTGAGCTGACCGTGATCGTGACGGTCGCCGATGACGGCGGCTCCTCGGGGGAGCTGCGGCGTCGTGAAGGGGGTCCCGCAGTCGGCGACATGCGCCGCTCGCTGATTGCTCTGGCGGGCGACGATCGGCTGCTCGCGCGAGCGTTTGCGTGGCCGGTGACGATCAATCGCCTCGGTGAGCATCCCCTTGGCAACCTCGTGATCCAATCTCTGGCCAAGGCGTTCGGCGACCTCGAGACGGCAAGCGGCTGGCTCGGCGAGCAGTTCGACATCGGCGGCCACGTGCTCCCAGCCAGCGCGGAAACGGTCTCGCTTCTCGCCGTCACCCGGGACGAGGTGATCCGCGGCGAGTCCGCGATCCGCGCTGCGAGAAAGCCCATCCTCCGGCTTCGCTTCGAGCCAGAACGGCCGATCACGCCCGCAGCCGTACTCGAGGCAGTTGGCGGGGCCGACTGGGTGCTGCTCGCCCCCGGCTCCCTCTTCACGAGTGTGCTCGCGGCGACGGCGCTTCCCGATGTGGCATCGGCGCTCATGCGCACCGGTGGGCGAGTACTGTGGATCTGCAACCTCGCACCGGAGGCGCGCGAGTCGAGCGGTATGACCGCTGCCGACCACCTACGGGCCTTGCACACCCATGGCGTGCGCGTCGACGCGGTGCTCTGCGATCCCGGCGCGAAGCTCAGGTTCACGCTCGAGCAGCTTCAACGGCAGCGGCTGCCGGCTATCTTCCGCCCGCTCAGAGCCGACTTTCCGTCCGTGCATGACCCTGCCCGCCTGCGGGCGGCTCTGCTGGAGTTGTTCGCGGACCCCGAGCGGTCCCGTGTAGAGCCGAACTCTCGCAGTGCCGCGCCGGCGCCAGGCTGACGGTCTCACGCGGGCCCTGTTCATGGAACCAGCAGCTCGACCTCGGTACCCCCATGACACCTAGGACGCGCCGTCAACCGGCCGCCCAGCGATTGTGCGCGAGCACGCATCGTCGGCAGTCCGAATCCGTGCATGGACTGCGGCAGCGCCTCGGGGATTCCGCACCCGTCGTCAGACACTCTTAGCCGCAGCGCGCATCCTTGACGTTCGAGTACCACGTCAATCCGTTGCGCGTCCCCGTGCCGGGCCGCGTTGACGATCGCCTCACGGGCGATGCGCACGACGTGCTCGCGCTGTCTGGAGTCGTACTCGCCCGTGCGCGCCCGGGAGCAATCAGGCTCGATCTCGACTCTCACATCGACCTGAAAGCGCCTTGCGAGCTCATCCGCCACATCGCAAAGCGCCCCGCCCATCGTCGGCGCCCGAGAAGCCGAAAGATCCCCGATGGCACCGCGCGAAACAGCCAGCGCATGGCGGGCCGCGACCGCGAGGGGATGCTCAGTGCCCGGCTCGGCGTGCAGGGACTGAGCGTGAAGCGAGATCAACGCAAGATCCTGGGCCAGGCCATCGTGGAGGTCGCGGGCAATCCGCTGCCGCTCGGCTGTGAGCGCTGCTTGCGCCCCCTCCTGCCGCATCGCCATGTACGCGCGCAGTGCAGCCGCGACCAGAACCGCGTAGGCCGCTAGCCGCAATCCGTCGTCCGGAGTCAGCCAGTCCGCGGCGACGATTGGCATCGCCACGAGCTGGACCTTCGCGGCAGCAAGAAGGAAGGATGCTACGGCGAGAAGACCTGCATTCTCGTCTCCTCGCGCGGCACGCAGGACGAACTTTATCCCGGCGACAACGAACGCGACGCTGGCGCCGATTGCAATCGCGATCACGACCGCGTGAGGGTGCGTGGCTGCGGGTTGGGACGCGCCGACCTGGCCGCCGACCGAGCCCGGGCCGACGACGCTTTCAAGTAGTCCAGCAACCAGCGCGACGCCGATGCCTGCGATGCCAGCAACGGCGATCGACCGCCCGACCCCACCCGAGACGGTCTTGCGTGGCGCAAAAGCCGCCGCGATGAAGGCGACGGCGACAAGTGCCTGCATGGCCAGCTGAGCGCCGGTTCCCGGCGCTGCTTTGCTGGATCCGCCCAGAGCGGGCACCGCGGAGAAGGCCAGATCCGTGACAGCGACCGCCGCCAATGCGGCGAGCAGCAGCAGGTCGTGCAGTCGGCGGCTGTGCTTGAACCGGGCGGCGAGCAGTCCAGCGGCCAAAAGTACGCAGCCCGTGATCGCAGTCTCAACCCCGGCGCTGGCGGTCGGAGCATCGACATACGCCGGTTTCACGAGTTCGATCACCGCTGCCGACGTCGACACGGCAGCGGCGGCCAGCGCCAACCTGATCGTAGCCGGCATCCCCAGATCGATCCGATCGAACGTCAACAGCCGCATAAGCCCTCCATGGCCGGTACCCCCGGTCCGTGCAGATTCGATGCTTACATGCTTCGTTGCCTGCTACATCCGGAGACGTCCGAGCGTCAAGTCCGCAAGAACCACTGAAACATCCGCAAAGCTACTCCTACCTACGTGCTCGATCCGAGGCTGAACTTCGGCGATTTACCACCGTGGGGTGGTGGTGAATTGCCAACGTTTCACCGGCTGCTAAACCGTGATCACAAGGTTCGTGGTGCGGGGCTGGCCGGTGTGGTGGGCGCTGTCGGTGGGTGTTGCCGTTAGCTTGTAGGTGCCGGGGGAGAGGCGATTGGTGCGTGAGAGGTGGCCGAGGAAGACGACCGCGTTCGGTCCGCTTCGCCCCGTAACGGTGAAGCTGCCGACGGTCACGAAGCGCACGCATCGCGGCCGGGCAGCGCCTGGCCGGTTCGGCCGCTCGCACGTGCCCGAGACGATTCGGCCGGGCTCAGCCTGGGCGAAACTGAGCTTGACGGTGGCGATCTCGGAGAGTGAGAACGTGATCTTGGCTCCCGTGTGCGCGCGCGCCAAGCGCGGCAGCGAGGACCCGCTGCGGAATCTGCTCGGGCTGATCTTGAGCGCTGACAGAACCGGCTTCGCGGGCGGCGGCGGAGGTGGGGGAGGTGGGGGAGGCGGCGGTGGCGGCGGAGGCGGCGGCGGAGGCGGCGGTGGAGGCTGTGCTGCGGCCGTGAAGAACGCCGAGGCCGAGCCCTGGCCGATGTTGGTGCCGACGGTGTCGAGCGGAGCGCCGACAACGATTGTGCTCGGATCGATCGCGACAGAGGTGCCGAACGCGGCGCCGGGGGTCCCGTCTGCAGCGGTCAGCTTGGCCGTCTCGGTCCGCGCGAATGGCCCGGTGCGCGCGAACGTGTAGGCGGAGCCTTGATCGGCGCTCATGCCGACGTCGTCGCCTTGCGCACCGGCGAGAATCGTGCTGGCGTCGATCGCGACCGAGAAGCCGAACAGGTCGAACGGGAGGCCGTCGCTGGCGGTCAGCCTGGCGGTCTCGGTGCGGGCCGCCGCGCCGGTGCGCGCGAACGAGTAGACGGAGCCCTGCTCGCGGCTGACGCCGAACGCGTGCCCTGGGGCACCGGGCGAGATCCTTCCAAGATCTTGCGCCAGCCACCGGCCACCGGACACCGGGCGCCGGACACCGGGCGCCGGACACCGGGCGCCGGACACCGGGCGCCGGACGCCGGGCGCCGGCGCCGGCCGGGACCTGCTGCTCAGCTTGTGAACGGTCCGGGGTCCGCCGGCACGTCGACTGCGTGTTGCTGAAGCACGGCGAGCGGCACTATCGCGAGCGCCCGCTGATGGGTCGATGCGAGCACGACGTAGGCCGCGGCGCCGTCGCGGTGTGCCCGCAGCCAGTTGACGGCGGTCACGCACCAGCGATCGCCGGGCACCAGTCCCGGGAATCCGTACTGCGGCAGCGGCGTGCTGAGGTCATTGCCGATGCTCTGTTGATGCTCCAGGAACTCTGCCGTCACAACCGCGCAGATCGTGTGGCTGCCCCGATCTTCAGGGCCGGTGTTGCAGCAACCGTCGCGGTAGAACCCGGTGAGCGGGTCGCTGCCGCAGGGCTCGAGTTCGCCGCCTAGCACGTTCCGTTCGCTCACCGCAGTCAGTATCGCGGTTCGTGGCGACGCCTCGCTGTGCGACAGGATGGGCGTTCAGTGACTGTTGCGCGCAATCTCGTCAATCTCAACGCCGTGGCGAAGGGCTACGGAAGCCGATCGGTTCTGCACGAGGTCACGCTGGGAGTCAGTGCTGGCGATCGCGTCGGGATCGTCGGTCGCAACGGCGACGGGAAGTCAACGCTGCTGCGGTTGATTGAGGGCAGTGAGACGCCGGACGCGGGGGCCGTCACCCGTGCTCGGGGCCTGGAGCAGGGACTTCTCGGACAAGCCGATGAGCTCGGTCGGTTCGCCACGGTCCGCGAGGCGCTGATCGGCGACCGCGCCCAGCATGAGTGGGCCGGGGACGCCGCGCTGCGCTCGGTGCTCGATGGGTTGCTCGGCGGCGCGCAGCTGAGTCGCTTCCCGGCGGGGCTGGAGACCGCGATCGCACCGCTGTCCGGCGGTGAGCGCCGCAGGATCGCGCTCGGGAGCGTGCTGCTCGAGAACCCGCAGCTGTTGCTGCTCGACGAACCGACAAACCATCTCGACGTCGACGCGATCAATTGGCTCGCTCGCCACCTCGCAGCGCGACAGGGCTCACTACTCGTCGTGACCCACGACCGTTGGTTCCTCGACGCGGTCTGCACGACCACGTGGGAGGTCGCCGACGGGACGGTCCACCAGTACGACGGCGGCTACGCGGCATTCGTCCTCGCGCGCGCCGAGCGTGAGCGCCAGGCGGTGGCCCGGGAGAGCCGGCGCCGGCAGCTGCTGCGCAAGGAGCTCGCGTGGCTGCAGCGTGGTCCTCCGGCGCGGACAACGAAGCCGAAGTTCCGGATCGAAGCCGCGAACGCGCTGATTGCGGACGAGCCTGAAGTACGCGATCGCGCGGAGCTGCTGCGCTTCGCCAGCGCTCGTCTGGGAGACAAGGTGCTCGAGGCGGTGAACGTGTTCGTGGCGTTCGGCACGCAGGAGGTGCTGCGTGCGGTGACGCTACGCCTCGGGCCGGGTGATCGAGTCGCGCTGCTCGGGGCCAACGGATCCGGCAAGACGACGCTGCTGCGGCTGCTCGGAGGCGAGCTCGAGCCGACGCGCGGTGAAATCGAGCGCGGCAGCACCGTGCGCCTGGCGCACCTCTCCCAGGACACCGGCGAGATTCCCGGCCATCTGCGCGTACTGGAGTCGCTCGAGGAAGTGCGTGGGATCGCCACGCTGAGTGACGGGCGGGAGCTGACCGCCGGCTCGCTGTGCGAGCGCTTCGGCTTTCGCGGCGACCGTACACAAAGCCTCGTGCGAGACCTGTCAGGCGGGGAGCGTCGCCGCCTGCAACTGATGCGCCTGCTGATGGAAGGCCCGAACGTGTTGCTGCTCGACGAGCCCACGAACGACCTCGACATCGAAACCCTCACTGCACTTGAGGACCTACTCGACAGCTGGCCGGGCACGCTTGTGATCGCCAGTCACGATCGCTACTTCGTGGAGCGCGTATCCGACTCGGTGTTCGCGATCACGGCGGATCGAGGGCTTGCGCATCTCCCTGGCGGCGTCGAGCAGTACCTCGCGCGCAGCACCGAAGGCGATCAGGCACAGCCGAGCCCACCACGCCAAAACCGAGGTGCGACACCCGGAGCGGTGTCGCGCGCGGCGCGCAAGGAGATCAGGCGGATCGAAGCAGCGCTGGCCAAACTCGAGACCCGCGAGGCGTCGTTGCACGAGGAGCTTACGATCAACTCCAGCGACCACGCTCGCCTCAGCGAGCTGCACACCCAGCTCGACGCGCTGACGGCCGAGCGTGAGCAGTTGGAAACGGCGTGGCTGGAAGCGTCCGAGACGCTCGAGCAGTAACGCCCGGCTCCTCCCAGGCGCTGCTTGTCCGGTAGGACGTACGTGTGGCGGATCAGATCGAAGTCGCGGACCGCCTGGAGGCCCATCAGGCCGATCAGCGATCCGTCCGCGTCATAACCCCAGAATCTGACCCCTGAGGCGATTTCGGCGTCCAGCTCAGTCGCCGACATGTACGGGTGATGCCAGCGATCGGCCGGGATCACGCCCCGGTAGGCCTCCGCAGCGGCGTTGACGATCCTGAGGATCGTCCCGCGCTCGTCATCGCGACAGGACCGAATGCTGCTCACGACGCCCAATTTAGGACACGTTCGCCGGGATCGGCAATAGGCTCGCCCCGGACCGCAAGCGAGGGCGAGATGGGGCTAACACAACCGTCAGAGACGATCTCGGGGGCAGTGCCGCAACCGGACCCGGCGTATCGGCGGCTGCTGATCGTAGGTTTGGTCGGGGCGGCCCTCGCGCTGACGCTCGGGATCTACGGCAACGCCCACACTCCGTCGTCGGATCTCACGCACTCGCGGTCGTGCTGCTGTTCGCCGGCCCGAGCCTGATCGGTGCGAAGAAGTCCACCGCCACCGTGGCCGGTAAGGCATCCGGGTCCGGTGTGTTCGCAAGTGCCGGCTGCGTCACCTGCCACACCCTCAAGGCTGCGGGGGCGAGCGGCACGGTCGGCCCGAACCTCGATCAGCTGCGGCCGAGCGCCGACACCGTCAGGGGAATCGTTCAATCGGGCGGCGGGGGAATGCCGTCGTTCTCGGGCAAGCTGAGCGATGCTCAGATCGCGGCCGTCGCAACCTACGTCTCGACGGTTGCGGGCCGCTGAGCGGTAGCCGCCCGGTTTTACGCCCCAGCCGTAATGGCGGGGTCGGTCGCGAAGGCGTCTCGCAGCGCCAGCTCCGTCGACCAGAAGGCAAGTTCGTGCCACGGGATCTCATCCAAGCCGAACGCACGAACCTCGACCGCCTCAGGCGTCGCGCGCGGCCGGCCGAGGGCGACGGCGCCGTACACGATCAGAACCACGCGCTCGTCCGCACGCGAGTACACCCCGACCAGCGCGCCGAGGTTCACGTCGATGCCGAGCTCCTCCTGGGTCTCCCGCCGAGCCGCTTGCGCCACGGACTCGCCGAGATCGACAAAGCCACCGGGAAACGTCCATAGGCCGCGACCGGGATCGAAACCCCGGCGCAGGAGGATCACCCTCCCATCGTCGTCGACCGGGATTGCCGCGGCGACCGGCTTGGGGTTGTAATAGGCGCAATAGCCGCAATGCGCACAGGTGATCAGGTGCGGGAATTCGACTTCCGCCGGCTGGCCGCACCTCGGGCAGAAGCGAGCATCAGCCAGAGCGGGATTCAGCGACGCGTCCACGTGGACGTCCGCACGGGCGCTCGCCGCGGCTGCGCCGGGCGCCGGTCGCGACCCGGCAGGTGATCCGCCAGTCGCTCGTGACCTCGAAGTCGTGTCCGTGCCGGCTGGGCGTCGTCCAGCGGAATGCCGCCTCGCGGCGGGCCGGGCTTGTTAGGAGGTGGGCGTCGCGGACCGGGTCCGCCGCCATCGTCCTGCTCATCGTCCGACCCTCCCGGCGGAGCAGCTCGACGACACAGCAGCATCGGCGAGAACACCACGACCAGGATGATCACGAGGGCCAGGGCTCCAGGAAGGTCAAATCCGCCGACCTGCGACTGTCCGGGCATGCAGGCAACAGTACAGCTACGAGAAAGCTAGCCGGCCGCTTCTGTCACAAGCGCCGCCATCAGCGTCGACATCGTCTCGAGCGTCGTGTGATGCGCTGCGACGTCGTATCGCTGCGCGAGTTCAAGCGGGTCGTCGTAGCCGAGCAGGGTGCGCTCGCCGCTCTCCCACACGAGGATCCGAAGCGGAAGCTCGATACCGATTCGGGGGTCGCTCTGCATCAGCCCGGTTCCCGCTCGGGGGTTGCCGAAGATCACGACCTCCTCCGATGCGAGCTGCAAACCGACCTCGCGGGCGCCCGCCGCATGATCGATCCGCGCAAACACGGTCAGGCCGCGGCTCGTGATCGCTTCGATCAAGCGACCCGCGGTCTCGGCATATCCGGCCGTGCTCTGCGTTACGCGCACTCGCCATATTGTGGCGCACTGCGGCGGGCCGAACGTCGCCTCGCGTGCTGATCGGTGAGCCCTCGACCGAGGAACCAGGCCACCGGCCAAGCTAGCCCGCCACTCGCAGCATGTGGCCGAACTGACCGAGTTGCAGCGCCGCCGCCTCGAGCGACATCGCGATCTGAGCATCGGGACTGACGCTCGCGTGAGCCAGGAGCTCGAGCAGGGCGATCGTCACCGAACCGTCTCGAACCGGGAGCAGCAGCGCCGAGCGCAGACCGTGTGCAGCCGCGCTGCCCAGCCGGTCGTCATCGACGGCGTCGATCTCGGTGACCCAGGTCAGGTGCGGCGCGTGCAGCGCCTGGGCCGGCAGCGATCCGGCCCCGGCTTGCTGTCCGTCCCAGGTCTCCGACTCGAAAGCGTTGAGTCCCGGGTGGGCGATCCACATCGCCGCACAGATCAGCCCGCCGTGCTCGTCGGGTACCCATGCCGTGACCGCGTCCCAGCCGCCTTCGGAGCCGATGATGATTGTCGTCTCCTTCAGTACGGTTCGCCACACGGACATGCGCCCGAGCGAGGCTGACAGCTTCCGCTGAGAGGTCGGCAGCCACCGAACGGCGGAGTCGAAGTCTTCGTCGTCATTCCCGTCGAGGCTTGGATCCGACGGGCTCGCGAGCGCTTGGCGCAGGCTTGGCTCGAGGTCTGCGACGGGCGCCTGAGTCTGCTGCACCGCGTCAACGTGCTCGCTGTCGTCCACGACGGGCTCCCTCGCTCGGCCTCGGCCTCGCGCCTCGGCGGCCGCAGCGCTTCGAGCTCTGCTCGAGCCCGCTCCGCGTCGGCCCGCGCCTGCTCGACGTCGGCTCGCACGCGCTCGGCATCGAGGCGCGCCTGCTCCGCGTCGGCCCACGCCCGCTCGAGGTCGGCTCGCACGCGCTCGGCATCGAGGCGCGCCTGCTCCGCGTCGGCCCGCGCCCGCTCGACATCGGCAAGCGCCTGAGCCCGCTCAGCCGTGGCACCGTCTGCCCGATCGCCGGATGCTTGTGCCTGCGACTCAGCCTCGGCGGCCAGCGCTCGCGCCTCGTTGACTTCGCGCTCGAGCTCTTCGACGCGGACGCGTGTGCTCTCGGCCTGCGCTCGCACGGTGTCCAGTTCGGCGAGCCGCAATTGGGCGTGTGCCAGCTCACGGCCAAGTTCCGCCCGCCCCGCGAGCGCGGAGTCTCGTTCGGTGGTCAGATCCGAGAGCTGGTCATCGATCTCCTCCGGATAGGCGGGTGCCGGAGCCGGCGGCGTAGCGCTCGGAGGAGGAGGGCCCCGAGGGGCGGAGCTCGAAGGGGAAAAACTCGAAGGGGAAAAACTCGGAGGGGAAAAACTCGGAGGGGGAAAGCTCGAAGGGGGAGAGCTCGGCTCCACACCGCCCCCACTACCTACGAGTTCCCACGCGCGAAGGAACTCGTCCCGGATAGCGTTGGCGTCGAGTCTGCTGAAGCGTTCCATCTCCATCAGGCGGGCCGCTTCTGTGTTGGCGACCTGAGTCGATTCGAGCGGGGCGGCGACACTGCAAACCGCGATCGGTGCTCCGGCGCGATCGCGCACCGGGAAGCGCAGGACCGAGAGCGCCGCCCGACCCTCGAACGATGGGACGGTGTATTCGAGCTGGAGCGGCTCTGGGGTGGCCGGATCACGGTCTTGCAGTCGCGGCCCGTCGATCGTCTCGCGGGCGCTGAGCTCAGCATCGGTATGTCCCTGAATGCGATCCTCCGAGACGCCAACATGCATCGTGTAGCGCCGGTTGACGCGGAGGTACCTGCCGTTGAGGTCCTTCAACCAGATGATCGCCGGACTGTCGTCCAGCGGTTCAGTCAACACCGCGTTGCCGTCCTGCTCCGGCGTGGAGGCTGGATCGACGCTGAGCGTCAACAACCCGCGCCGGGTTCCCTGCGCGTCCGTCACCGCCTCGATTGCGGCTTGGAGGCCGTCCACGGAGAACACCGCGCGATCCGTCTCGCCCGCGAGCACGCGCCCGAGCTCGTGGGACTGCTGGACGAGATCAGCCGAACCGCCGTGTCGCGGATTGAATGTCTTGCTGCTGCGCTCGACCTCGCCAGCAGCACTCAGCAGTGCCAGCGCGGCCAGTCTCATGGCGGCCGCACGTTCGGTCGATTCTGGGAACGGTCAGATGTGGTCGCTAAAAGCGTCACATTCAGCATTTCGGCCCGATCGGCACGTCAGCGGTTCCTCCGCAGCGGCTCTCGACGGATGTCGCCTAAACCGAGCTCAGACTGGACGATTTGGCCGATCGGGTATCACTGAGGCCTGCTGGGAGCGCCGGCCGAAGGGTGCAGGGCCGCTCAAATGTCATCGTATTTACGAAAGGTGCCACTTAGTCTTAGTCGAACAGTCGTCCGGCCCGACGACTCCTGTCTCTCGTACAGGGGTCCGTGTCGAGGCGCGTCGGTCCAGGCTTCGGCCGCAGGTGCCGCTACCGATCTGGACGACCCCCAGCAAAGGAGCAGCGTATGCACGGTTCAAGGACGAAGCGGGTGGGCAGGTTGAGCATGGGGCTCGCGGCAATGGCGCTGGGAGCGCTGGCGCTCGCGTCGGGCGCGAGCGCGCGCCCATTCTCGAGTACCGGTTCGTTTGTGATCGGCGACCAGTCGGCGAACGTCGGCTCCACGGTCACGTTCTGGGGCGCACAGTGGTGGAAGGACAACGACCTCAGCGGCGGCACCGCGCCGGCCTCGTTCAAGGGCTTCGCCGACACGGCCGCGCCGGGCTGCGGCGAGACGTGGACGACTCGGCCCGGCGACAGCTCGTTCCCGCCTGAGACCGTCAGCCCCGTGGATCCCGAGACCGGATGGGTCCGGATGGTGGTCTCGAGCCACATCACCAAGGACGGTCCCGTGATCTCCGGCGACACGGCCAAGGTTGTGCTCGTGGCGGTCGACCCGGGCTACGGTCCGAACCCCGGCCATGCCGGCACCGGGACCGTGATGCGGGAGGTCTGCCCCGGCGGCGGTCTGCCGAGCTAGCGTTAGCAGTGGTCTGCGATCGCCGCGGCGTCCTCACGCTCCCAGCGAGCGATGCTCGCGCGGAGTGCGGGCACCGCGGCGACGGCGACCGGTAGCGGCACCCACACGGCGAGCGTGCGGTAGGTGAGCACGGCTGGAAGTGCGAGCTCGAGCGGAACGCCGAACGCCACGAGCGCACCGGTCATTCCGCCGCTGACCGAGCCGGGCAGCGGAACCGTGTTCGAGACCTGGCCCACGAAGTAGGCGAGGACGACAACCGCCAACGGCGGCGCGGCGCCGAATGCGCGCAGCATCGCCCACAGGACGGCAGCGTCGAAGACCCAGTAACCGATCGCCCCGACAAGCCGCGGATCGCCGGAGCGGACCAGGCGGCAGGCGTCGCCGACAGCCTCGCCGACGAGGCGAGCGCTGCGTTGAAGGCGCGAGCGCCGAGCGTCTCGGTGCAGCGTGGCGTCGCCCGCGGCGGCGCGGGTCCGAAGCGCGAGCAGCAGCGCGGTTGCGACAGCGAGCAGCGCCGCGACCGCCGGGATCGCGCTCAGCGCAAGCGGCCCGCTGCTGTGCACGACGCCAAGCGTCAGCACGCCGCCGGCGACAACGATCGAACCGAGGAACACGGCGTAGAGCACGACCATGAAGGCGAGCAGTGTGCGCGCGGCCGAGCGCGGCGCAAGGCCAGTCCGCCGCAACGCCCAGACCGTCAGCGCGGCCCCGCCGGCGCCGGCCGTCGGCAGCAACCGGGTCGCAGCGGCGCCCGCCAGCGTGATCTGCGCGCTCTCGCGGGCTCCGATCCGGGGGGTGGCCCGACCCGCGACAAGCGACAACAGCCAGACGTACGCGGCCAGCGAGGCGCCTTCGAGCACGATGCTGATCGCAACCCAGCCGGGGGCCTGGCCGAAACCGCGGTGCAGCACCGTCGCGATCGCGTGGACGTGGCCGCCGGCGAGCAGCACCGTGGCCAACGCGGCGCAAGCGAGCAAGGCCGGCAGCGCGGCGCGTCGCAGCAGCGCCCGCACGTCAAGCGCCGGCAGGGTGATCTCGGGGATGGTCTGGTCGCTGGCAAGCATGCGTTTTCACTTCGGCCCGGGGTGGCCTCTATCTGTTGTACGCGCCAGGCGGCGCGTTGGATGTGACATCTGCAGCATTTCCTGCAGTTGGTCTCGCGCATAGGACCGGCCGTTACAGCGAAACTCATCGGAGGCCCGCAAAACCAACAGCCTGCGCCACGGCACTCGGTGCCTGGCACCGAGTCGAAAACTGAAACGAGCACACGCCCGGGGCTGCGACGGCGCGATCCGGGTCAAGTCCTAACCGCGTCCGGCGTACCGGGCGCGCTCGCCGAGCTCCTCTTCGATCCGCATCAGCTGGTTGTACTTGGCGACGCGCTCGGAACGCGCGGGAGCGCCGGTTTTGATCTGCCCGACACCCGTCGCGACGACGAGATCGGCGATGAACGTGTCCTCGGTCTCGCCCGAGCGGTGCGACACGACTGCCCGATAGCCGGCGCTCTTGGCGAGCTCGATCGTGTCGAGCGTCTCGGTCAGCGTCCCGATCTGGTTGAGCTTGATCAGGATCGAGTTGGCGACGCCGCGGTCGATCCCCTCGCGAAGGATCGCCGGGTTCGTCACGAAGATGTCGTCACCGACGAGCTGGAGCGAGCTGCCGACGCGGTCGGTGAGTTTGCGCCAGCCGTCCCAGTCCCCTTCCGCCATGCCGTCCTCGAGGAACAGCACGGGATAGCGCTCGTTCACCGTGGCCCAGAAGTCGACCATCTCGTCAGAGGACAGCGAGCGGCCCTCGCCGGACAGGACGTAGGAGCCGTCCTTGAACAGCTCGCTGGTGGCCGGGTCAAGGCACAGCGCGACGTCGTCGCCCGGGCGGTAGCCGGCGCTCTGGATCGCCGCGGTCAGCAGCTCGAGCGGCGCCTCGTTGGACTCGAGTGCAGGCGCAAAGCCGCCTTCGTCGCCGACGGCGGTCGCGAGTCCCTGGCTCTTCAAGTTGCGCTGCAGCTCGTGATAGACCTCCGCGCCGATCTGGATCGCCTGGGCAAACGAGCCGGCGCCGACGGGGGCGATCATGAACTCTTGGAAGTCGACGGGGTTGTCCGCGTGGACGCCGCCGTTGAGCACGTTCATGCATGGCACCGGCAACAGGTTTGCGTCCGCTCCGCCGAGGTGGCGCCATAGCGGCACGCCGGCGTCCGCGGCGGCCGCGCGCGCATTCGCCATCGACACACCGAGGATCGCGTTGGCGCCGAGCCGCGACTTGCCGGTGGTGCCATCGAGCGCGATCAGCGCTTCGTCGAGCCCGCGCTGGTCGTCGGCGTCACGGCCGCGCGCGGCCGCGGCGATCTCGCCGTTGACGTGGCCGACGGCGTGGGTGACCGCCTTGCCGCCGAACGCTTTCTCGTTGTCGCGCAGCTCAAGCGCCTCGCGCGTGCCGGTCGAGGCGCCCGAGGGCACCGCCGCGCGGCCGAAAGCGCCCGACTGCAGCCTGACGTCTACCTCAACGGTCGGATTGCCGCGGCTGTCGAGGATCTGCCGGGCGTGAACAATGTCAATTGCGCTCATCGCGCCTCCCTGGATGGACGTTTCGATCGACCCTACCGGTCGGAGTCGCGCTGGCGGGCAATAAGCACGGTGCACTGGGCGTTGTGTGCGATCGCGTGCCACATCTGCGATTGCACGACTTGACTCTGCTCCGCGTCGGGCGGCGTGCCCGCAAGCACGATCAGCCCCGCCCGCTCGCGCACGGCGACGTACAGGATCGTCAGCGCCGGATCACCGCGCTGCAGATGAGCGTGGGTCTCGATGCCCTTGCTGCTCAGCCGGCGCTGCGCGCTTGCGAGATCGGACTCGATGTCGCTGCGATTGTCGAGCAGCGCTCGGTACGCGGCCACGATGTGGACCGGCAAGCCGCGGCTGGCGGCCAGCTCGCCCGTGCACTCGATCGCGAATTCCGAGCGCTGCGATGGGTCGATGCCAAGGACGATCGATTGCCCAAAACCGGGCTGTTGGGGCAGCCAGCGCAACAGCATCGCCCACAGCGATCGGGCCGGCTCGACCGCCCCCGACGCCGCGACCCTCAGCAGCTCGCGCAGCAGCGAACTGGCACGGGCGGGTTCGGTCAGATCGACCGTCAGCTCGACCTCGTGCCCCATCGGCGTGAGGGTTGCGTCTCCGAGCCGTTCGAACGCCGCGAGCGCGCCCTCGTTCTCGGCGAGCACCGGCGCGACGAACCGGCTGATCCCTTCCTCACGCGCGCGCTGAACGAGCGACTCGAGCAGATGACTGCCGACGCCGCGACGCTGCCACTCGTCGACGACGACGATCGCCGGCTCGGCGGTTTGATCGTCCACTCGGACGAATCGGGCCACGCCGATCCCATCGCCACTGGAGGCTTCGACCGCGACCAGCGCCTCATGGTCGTGATGGTCGATCTGTGTCAGATAGTCGAGCTGTCGCTCGCTCAGCTTCGAGATCGGCGCGAAGAACCGCCGATAGCGAGATTCGACGCTGAGATGCTCGAGGCCCGCGGCAAGGGCGTCGCGGTCCGCGGGCTCGATCGGTCTGATCTCGATCTTGCTGCCGTCCTTGAGTCGGACGTAGTCGGCCATGGCTTGCGCTCGAGACTAGGGCGGAGCCGCGCCGGTCGCCGCCTGCACCATCGCCCAGATGTTCTCCGGCGGGATGTCGAGGCCGAGGTGATGCGTCGGACCGAGGATCAGGCCGCCACGCTCGCCGAGGATCCTGCTCCGTTCCCCCACCTCCCGCCGGACCTCGTTCTCGCTTCCGAACGGCAGCGTGTGCTGGTCGTCAAGCGTTCCCCACAGCGAGAGACTGCGCCCGTAGTCGCGCTTCAGTGACGCGACGTTCATTGCGCCGGGCTGAACGGGATGCAGCACGTCGATGCCGATCTCGATCAGCTCGGGCACGATCGGCTCGAGGTTCCCGTCGCTGTGGTAGGCGATCTTCAGCTCCGGGTTGATCGCGCTCAGCGACGCGATCAGCTCGGCGAGGCGCGGCTTCAGGAATCGCCGCCAGTGCTTGGGTGACATCAGCATCCCGGCGGTGTGGGCGATGTCGTCGCCGAGGAAGATCATGTCGACCCCCATCCGAGCGAGCCGCTCAGCGGCGGCGCGGTGATAGTGGTAGGGGATGTCGAGGATTGCCTGCGCAAGGTCAGGATCGGCGACGAAGTCCATCAGCAGCTGCTCGAACCCACGCAGCGCCCAGGCCGTGTCGAAGATCGTCGCCATCGTGACGCCGACGATCCAGTACTCGTCGTGATAGCTGAACAGGGTGTGCGTGGCGTGTGCGTACAGCTGCTCGCGGTTGGGGTTGGGCGGGCGGTAGCTGCCGAGCGCGCGGGCGTCGGCGAGCGGGTGCGAGATCGCCTCGGGGTAATGACCCTGGCCGTACGGCGTCGAGTACGGAACCGAGCGCCAGCCGACGCCCCACTCGTCGAGATCGTCCTGCTTGCGCTGATAGTAGGAGTTCGACCAGCCGACGGAGGTCAGCAGCACGTCCTCGCGCAGCGCGATCTCGAGGTCGTGTGGGTTGCCCGCCCCGTAAGGGTTGTGCGCCGAGACGCTCGGGAGCTTGAGCTCCGCTCTGAGCCGCGCCGCCGTCTCCGGGGCGAACGTCGCCTGAAACGGCGGCCGGTCCGGCTGCTCGTGGTCGAGTGCGGTGGCCACGCGCTCGCGTGGCTTCACGTCGCGGCCTCCAGCTCGTACTGATCGAGGCGGATCTTCGTCCGGTCCACGCGCGCCAGCATCTGCTCGACGAATTGATCCTCGGATTCGGGCAACTCGTCGGCCGCGCGGGCCAGCCGGCTCAGCCACGTCAGCTCGCGCTTGGGAATCGCGAGTTCACCGCGCTCGTGGGCGGCCGTGAGGGTAGCGAGCGTCTCGACAGCCGCGGTGCGGGTGCGGGCGTAGGCTCCGGTCTCGGCGATGATCTTCCGCGAAATATCGATCACCACGTCAGGTCGCAGGACGTAGGCCTGCGGGTCGTGCCGCGAGTCAGAGATCACGAACAGGTCCCTGAGCTCGTGCTCAGCCCCGGTTTCAATCGCGGCATTCATCAGCCGGGTGGCGTAGACAAGTTGCTCGAGCGAGACGGTCGGCGCCATCCCGCCGAGCAGCTTGACGTTCGCCACCGACTCGTTGCTCCATAGATCCGCGGCCGCGTGCGCAATGTTGCCGACGGGCGAGAAGTGGGCGACAGCCGACTCGGCGCCTTCGAGCGAGATCGGGCAGCCGGTAATCGCCTTCAGGTACGGGCCTTCGTAGGCGCAGTCCTTGCTCGGACCTTCAGCTCCGCGCTCGAACGCAACGAGGCTGCGCGTGACGGTCATCACCCGGATGACGGCGGCCCAGACACGCGGGATGTGGCGCATCTCGGCGAGCACCATCGCGGTGTTGCCAAACCCGCACGCCGTGTCGCCGGACGCGGTGACGCCATGCCGCTGGGCTGTGGCGACGATCTGATCCCAGAGAAACGCCATGTCGCGGGGGGCGAGTACCCCGAGCGCGAACGCCGCGGCCGGGAGGTCAGCTGCGACGATCGCGTCGTCGTGCAGCTCCTTGCCGCCGGTCGACTCGATCGCCAGCAGGTCCGCGCCGGCCTCGGCGCAGCGTTCGAAGCTCTCGATCATCCGCTCCCACCTCTCGCCTTCGCGCAACAGCGGCGGGCGGATGAACTCGCGGATGTCGTTGGGCGTGACGCGGAGCGCGCTCTGCAGGCCGTGGCGGTCGCGGCAGCGGTCGAGGGCATCTCTGAGGATCGTCGTGATCTCGGCGCCCCAGGCCGGTTCTGAGGTCAGCTCCGGCAGCAACTCGAACTCGACCACCAGCCCCTGCAGCTCGAGCGCCACCGCGCGCTCCAGGGCGTCTTCGATGATGCCTTCGTACTGCGCCCGGACCGCGGGCATCGTCGCGGCGCTGATCGACATCGGCGGCAGCGTGAAGTTGAGCTCAGGATGGACGGTCCCGGCGCCGATCGTGAGGCCGCTGCGGGTGCTCAGCGGCTTTGGGCTCTGGCCGAAGATCAGCTGACGCTCGTCATCGATTGCAAGGGTGCTGTAGGTGCGTGCTGTGGCGCTCATCAGAATCCGATCGCTTTGACGAAGTGGTCCTCGAACCCCGGGTGCGTGGTCAGCTCGAGGTACCGGGCTTTGCGGGCAAGCTCCGTCGCTTGGAGGCGACTGCGGCGGCTCAGCAGCAGCCGGCGCGCGCCGGCCCCGGCGGCGTTGCCGACCTGGCGGAAGCGGGCGTGCGGAATGTCGGGGAGCAGACCGACGCGGATCGCGCTCGCGAGGTCCAGATAGGTTCCGAACGCGCCGGCAAGCGTAATTTGGTACAGGTCGTGCGGCTCGATACCTGCCGCTTCGAGCAAGAGTTCGGTGCCCGCGTGGATCGCTCCCTTCGCGAGTTGGATCTCGCTGACGTCGGCACGCGTGAAGACGACGTCGCGGTCGTGGCCCGAGTCCGCAGCGCAGACCAGCGTGCAGGCAGTGGTGCCGTTGCTCCGGGTTACGAGCGGATGGTCGCGCGTCAAGCCGCCGCGTCGGTTGATGATCCCGGCCCTTAGACCCTCGGCGACAGCGTCGAGGATGCCGGAGCCACACAGGCCGATCGCGGGGCGGCCGTCCACAGTCTGCACGAGGAACCGCCCGTCGAGGTACTGCACGCGCTCGATCGCGCCCGCCGCCGCGCGCATGCCGTCGCTGATGTGCGCGCCCTCGAACGCTGGACCCGACGCGGTCGAGCAGCTCCACAGGCGCCCGTCGTGCAGGAGGCTGAGCTCGGTGTTCGTACCGATGTCCAGCGCCAGCGTGGTGCCGGGGTCATCTGGGTTTTGATCGGCTATGCCGATCGCCAGCAGCATCGCGACGTGATCGGCGCCGACGTAGCCCGCGATCAGCGACGGGAGATACACCGACGTCGTCGGGGCGAGCGTTGTCAGGCCGAGATCCGCGGCGTGTGCGTCGATCGGATCGCTTGTGGCGGGAACGTATGGCGCCTCTCCGAGCTGGCGAACCGGCAGCCCGGTGAACAGGTGGTGCATCGCAGTGTTGCCGACCGCCACGCAATCGACGATCGCCTCCGGCGCCGCGCCGGCCTGCCGGCACAGACGGGCCGTCATCTCGTCGACCGCGTCGATCAGCAGGTCGTGGAGCTGCCGCTTCGCTGCGGCGCTCGTATTGGCGTACGCGATGCGCGTGAGGACGTCCTCGCCGTGAGCGATCTGAGGATTCATCGTGCCGGTCTGGGCGCGGGTCTCGCCGCTCGCGAGATCGACGAGGTAGGCGGCGAGCTTGGTCGTGCCGATGTCGATCGCCAGTCCGAGCGACGGGGTGCCGGCCGGTCTGAGCGCGACGATCTCGCCGCGGTCACGGTTGACCGCGATCTTGGCAGAGCATTCAAGCTGTAGGCGCTGCGCCGCGGTGAGCGACTCGGGCGGGATCTCGATCCGCGTGTCGCCGGTGACTCTCGCCTGGCACGCTAGTCGCCACCCGGCGTGAAGCTGCACCGGTGTCAGCTGCCGTCTTTCGGTCTCAGTCGGGGCCGTTAGCCCGCCGGCAATGACGCGGATCCGGCAGCCGCCACAGACGCCTTGGCCACCGCACACGGACGCGAGCGCCACGCCGGCCTCGCGCGTGGCGCTGAGGACCGTCGCACCGACCGTGACGGTGGTGCGGCGGCCGACGGGCTCGAGCTCGACGCTAACCCGCCGCGGCTGCGGTGCCATCGGTCGGCGCCACCAGGCCGAGGACGCTGCGGACGAGCCTGACTGCGCTGGAGGCCGTCTTCGCGTAGCCGTCGGCGCCGATCTCGTCCGCGTAGGTCTGCGTGATCGGGGCACCGCCGACGACGATCTGCACCTGATCACGCAACCCGGCCTGTTCGATCGCCTCGACGACCTCGCGCATGTTGGTCATCGTCGTTGTCAGCAGCGCCGACATCGCGACGACATCGGCGCCGTCCTTGGCGGCCTGGACGAACCGGTCCGGGTAGACGTCGACGCCGAGGTCCTCGATCTCGAACCCGGAGCCCTGGAGCATCATCGCGACCAGGTTCTTGCCGATGTCGTGCAGGTCGCCCTTGACCGTGCCGATCGCGACTTTGCCGCTGGCGTGCACGTCGCGGTCGCTGAGGTGCGGTCGCAGCAGCTCGAGCGCGTCCTTCATCGCGTGCGCGGAGACGAGCATCTCCGGCACGAAGATCTCGCCTTCCTCGAACAACTTGCCGACGTCGCGCATCGCTGCCATCAGCCCGTCTTCGAGGAGGCTGTCGACCGATACGCCGTCCTCGATGCCGCGCTTCATCTGCGCGACCGCCTCGGCCGCCTCGCCGTCGACGACGGCGTCATGGAGTTGCTGCACGCTCATGCTGTCCCTCCTGCCAGCGGATAGGCGCCGTAGTCGCGAACAGCCTCGTACATCGCGAGGATGTTCTCGACGGGTACGCCCGCCTGAAGGTTGTGGATCGTGTTGAAGATGAAGCCACCGCCCGATCCGAAGATCTGGAGGCGCTCCTTGACCATCGCCCGGACCTCGTCCGGCGTTCCGAACGGAAGGACGTGCTGGGTGTCGATGCCGCCGCCCCAGAACGTGATCCGATCGCCGTAGGTGTCCTTCAGGCGTTGTGCGTCCATCCCTTCCGCCGAGCACTGCACCGGGTTGAGCGCGTCGAAGCCGGCGTCGACGATGTCGTCGAGCAGCCGCCAGATCGAGCCGCATGAATGGATGAAGCACTTCCAGCCGGTGTTGGCATGGATCCAGTCATTGACGCGGACGTGGAACGGCTTGAACAGGTTGCGATACGTCTTCGGGGAGATCAGCGGGCCTTCCTGGGTGCCGAAGTCGGTGCCGGTGACGAACACCGCCGTGATCTCATCCCCGACGGCCGCATGGATCCGGGCAAGGTTCTCCAGCGCGATCTCGCACTGACGCTCGAACACCTCGTAGATGTATTTCGGGCGCGAGACGAGGCTCATGTACCACTGCTCGAGGTCGCGGATGCCCTTCGGATGTCTCAGAGTCGGTCCAGGGACGAACGCGATGTCGCCAAAGCTCATCCCGCCGAGGTCGCCGAAGATCGCCCGTCCGGATGGCTTGATTCGCTGCACTTGGGCTTTGAGGTGCGCGATGTCCCGATCGCTGATCGGCGCGAACTCCTCGCAGTTGTCGCTCGGGTCGAGTTTGTCCTCGTCGATCGGCTCCTGGCGGACGATCGCGTCGAAATAGAAGCTGGCCTGTGGCATCCGCGCGCACGGGGGCGCCGAGCGGTCCATGCACGGGTACATCAGAATGTCGCCGTTGCGCTCGCGCTCGGTCGGGAACTCCCCGGGGACGAGCATCGGGATCCCGTCGAACGCCTCCCACTGCTTCCAATCGTCGTTGGGGAAGCCGTAGGCGTTGTTGATCCGGGTGATGCCGGCGACGTCGACGCCGATCGCGTCCATCAGGTCGGGCGCGATCTCCCCGAGCATCTGGTAGCACTCGATCACCTTCACCGGCGTGCCGGGTGGGTCGAGCTCCAGCGCCTGGCGAAGCTTGTAGACCGAGCTGACGTGCATCCCGGTGACGAGGCCGCCGCCGAGATCGAGCGGCACGCGGTCAGCCTCCCGGTGCGCGAGCGCGAGGTCGACCCGCTCGCGCGAGCTCATGCCCTGGCGGGCCGGGCGCTCGGAGCTGCCAGCGGGTGTCGCGGTCGAAGACACGGCTTGCTGTGAAATGTTGCGGCTCGGGCGCGCTCAGACATCCGTAGGAATCCGAGATGTCGATGTGGGCGGGCCGCACGCTGTTCGATCCGAAGTTTGGCGTTTAACCGCCACCCCTCGGCGGTGAATTGGCATTCTTCTCTACAGCCGCACTGCAACCAGGCCGGCCGGCGGTGAATTGGCATTCTTCTCTACAGCCGCACTGCAACCAGGCCGGCCGCGAGTAGCACGAGCGCCGGCCACAGGGCTGACAGCGCCCCCTCCAGCGGTGAGGCCAGACTCTCGGGCGTCAGCGCGCGCGAGCTCCCGTCGCCCAGGATCTGCGAACCGTCGACCGAAACCGTCTCGCGCCGTAGCTCGCGTGCGGGGGTACTCAAGCGCCGCTGGGCGACGCTCAGCATGCAGCACGCCCCGGCCACCAGGAGCCCGGCCGGGCGCACCGTCAGAGCATTGACGAAATACCCCGTGAACGCGGGGAAGCCGCCCCAGGCGATCGCGAACCAGGTGTCGTTGTGAAAGCGCCCTCCAGCCAATTCCAGGTTGTAGGCGGGAACGAGCAACGCGCCGGCGAGGACGAGCGGGATCAGCAGCGGCGAGACCGTCACGATCCCGAGGATCCCGATGCCAACGGCGCCGACCAGCGAGGCGCACGCCAAGCCAATCAGCGCGCCGCGCGAGAGCTGCGTCCGCAGCGGGCGACCATGCAGCTCATCAAGCGCATGGGCGGACACACCGACGGCAAGCGCAAACGCACCGAGCGCGGCCGCCAAACGGCCGGCGTAAACGTGCGGCGCGGCCGCGGCGCCAAAGGCGACGTAGCTCAGGTGCCAGGCCGTGTAGGGCGGGTGCAGCAGCGTGACGAGGTCGCGCCAGCCGCCTGAACGCAGCGCGTAGAACGCGGGCCGGTCGAGCTCACGCGGCGCGGTCGCCACGGCTCACACGGCTCCGTCGAGCGTCATACCGCCCCACCCGAGCCACGGACGCCCGACATCACCAGGCCGGCACCGAAGCTCATCCGCCGCTCGCGGACCTGTGCGATTCCGGCCGCGCGCCAGAGCGAGGAGATGTCGGGCTCCTCGGCATACAGCCGCTCGATGTTGGGCCCCAAGAAGCGTCCGACCTCGACCCAATCCGCGGAGACCACGCGCCCAAGCAGGGGCAACCCGACGCGCGTGTGCACCCGCCACAGCGCCCGTAGCGGTCCCGAGCTCGGAACGGCGAACTCGACCATCCCGATCCGCCCCCCGGGGCGGACGACGCGCGCGAGTTCTTTGATCGCCGCCAGCCGGTCATCGACGTAGCGGAGCAGATACGTGAACGTGAGGCCGTCGAACTCTGCATCGGCGAACGGAAGCCGCTCGGCTTCCCCGCGGACGAAGCTGACGCGCTCGTTCAGCTCGGGCGAGGCGGCTAGCCGCGCCCGCGCTCCCGCAAGCATCTGCTCGCTCTGATCGAGCCCGACGACGCTGCATCCTCCACGCCGCGCGAGCGCAAAGGCCACCATCCCAGTGCCCGTAGCAACGTCGAGGATGCGTTGCCCCGGCTGCGGATCGACGGCCGCGACCATCGCCCGGCGCCAACGGGGATCCTGGCCGAAGCTCAGTGCGGCGCCCATGCGGTCGTAATGGCGCGGCAGCCCGGCGAACAGCTCAAGCGCGTGGCGCTTACGCGGGGACAGCGGGGTTTCCGAAGGCACGGCCACCTGGTCCCGCAAGCCTAACGCCGTCGCGCAGCCGCGCCTTCATTAGGATGAAAACGCATGGACCCCACGCCGAATGTCTTCGCCGACACGTTCACGATCGACCGCGGGGCGGTACGAGCGGAGCCGGTCGCGCGCAATGCAGGCGCAGACGAGCTCGGCGGGACTCTGTACGAGCTGGCGCCCGGCGCCGACGGGATCCCATTGCACCTTCACTATGCGATGGAAGAACTGCTGGTCGTGGTGGCAGGCACTCCGACGCTGCGGACGCTCGAGAGCGAGCGCCAGTTGAGCCCGGGTGACGTGGTCGCCTTTCCGCGCGGCCGGCGCGGGGCGCATGCGCTCTGCAACCGCTCCGATCAGCCGGCTCGCTATCTGATGCTCTCGACCAAGGCGATGCCCGAGGTGGTTGAGTACCCCGAGCTCGGGACCGTCAGGATCGCGACGCATTCGCCGTTCGATCCGCCGCGCGAAGGAGAGGATCCCGGGCGCAGGCTGTCACTCCTCTTTGAGCGCGCCGACGCCAAAGAAGATCGCCGAGGCGCTTGACCCGGAGCTGCTGAGCCGAGGACTCGTGGTTTGCCGCACGCAGGGCGGTTGCTTCTACTGTCGGGCATCCGTCGAGCAGGACGATCTTCTCTAATGTATGGGAGCTCACCGTCCAATGCGGCACGCCTTCCGATGGATTCCGCGGACCGGCAGGATCTGGTTCAGCGCGTTTGTGATGCGCGCCGAACGCCGTGAAGTCCGTGTGCGTGCGAGAGCTGTGATGGGCTCGATCGTGGCCGCGATGGCGCTGCTGACAGGGCTTGCGACGTTGCTTGCGATCGGCACCGCAGACGGCTTTATCGCAAACAACGCCAAGCAGCGTGCGCGAGATGGGCTCGATGTGCTGGCGACGCTGGGGCCACATCTGCCAAAGCTCGCACCGGCGACGCTCCAACGAGGCCTTTCGGCAACGGCGGTCGCCGAGCTCAACGCCGCCATCAGCCGCGGGCGAGATCAGCATGTGCTCGACGGCCTTCGAATCACCGGTCCAGGTGGGAGCACGGTCTACTCCAGCTACGAGTACTCATCGGGCCCGGCGGGCCGGACGCTGGACGTGTACGAGCCAATCCGCGACGCCAACGGTCGAACGTACGCTGCCCTTGAGGTCAGCCTCCCCCTCACACGGATCCTTTCCTCAACCGGCGAGGCACAACGAGACATCCTGATCTTCGTGATCGGCGGCACACTGGCCCTCTGCCTGCTCGCGCTGCCGTTCACGGCGACCGCTTCGGTCGGGATCGCGCGGTCCTGGCTGCCAGGGCGCCGCCGCATCCTGGCGGATTTCCAGCGCGGGCTCGATCGCCGGGAAGTGGAGCTCGTGTACCAGCCGCAGCTCGATCCAGCTACCGGCAGGGTCGAGGCGCTTGAGGCGCTCGTTCGCTGGTCCCGCGACGGGCGGACTCGCTCACCGGCCGAGTTCCTGCCGGTGGTTGAGCGAAGCCACCTGATGGCCAAGCTGACCGGCCGAGTGATTGAGCTCGCGACAGAACAGCTGGTGAGTCTGCGCGACGCGGGGCACAGCTTGCGCGTCTCGATCAATCTCAGTGCCAAGGACCTCGAGGACGAGGCGCTGGCCGACAGGATTGGCGAGGCGCTGAAGCGCAAGGGCCTTGACTGCCGGCTCCTCACCGTCGAGGTCACCGAGACCGCGATCCTCCACGACGTCGCCGACGCGCGGCGAGTCCTGCGCGCGATCAGCGACCTCGGCGTTGAGGTCGCTGTCGATGACTTCGGTACCGGTCATGCATCGATCAGCCGACTGCACCAGTTGCCGATCCGGGAGGTCAAGATCGACCGCTCGTTCGTGACCCCGACCGACGCGCGGACCCGCAACTACCTGACGGCGATCGTCCGCTTCGGCCAGAGCCTCGGCCTTCGCGTCGTGGCCGAGGGAATCGAGGATCGGCCGACCGTCGCGTATCTGAGGGAGCTCGGGTGCGATCTCGTCCAGGGCTACCAGATCGCCAGGCCGCTGCCCGCCGACCAGCTGCACGCTTGGCTTAAGCTTCACACTGAAGCCCGCACGATGGGATCCGAGATAACGGCATAGTGGCCGGCGACGCGGGCCACAACGAGCTCGTAGAGCTGCGCACCGCGCTCGCGCGGTACGAGGGGGACGCCTCGTCGGCGGCGCTCGATCAGGCGTTCATCGCGGCCGGTGCGATGGTCGCGTCGCTCCGCGGAGACCGGGCTGCTGAGCCGGCGGATGCGACCGAGGTCCGTCAGCTGATGGCCGAACTGCCTGAGTTTGAGCAGCTCGTATACCGCGCCGTCGAAGAGGCCGAGCGCGCTGCGCACGCCGCTGCGACGGCGCTGTGGGAGTGGTTCGGATTGCGCTCGGCGCCTCCCGCGTGGGACGACGCCGAGCGTTCCGGAGCGCGTGTGATCGTGGCCTGCGCGTGCGCGCCGCTCCAGCAGCGCGGCGCCAGCTGGCTGCGCCCGCGTCTGCTGCGGCTTGCGGCAAGGCGATGGGCGAGGGCGCTCACCGACGAGCTGGCGGCAAGCGACGAAGCGGTGTGGCGGCGCGCGCTCGGTGAGCGCTACGAATCGGTCCATCGGCGCTATGCGCCGCGCAGCCGCTGGCGCACCCGCGACCTCTCCGCGGTGCTGGCGAGCCACCCGAGCACCGTTGACGCGCTGCGTATACGGCTGGCGCGATGGCTATCGGAAAGCGGCAACTTCGAGACACTGCCCGCCGAGCTCGAGGCGGCGTTCGTCCAGACCCGAACCCCATCTCGGCTGGCCTAAGTGGTGCCACTAAGCATCCCGGATCGTTGCAGTTTTCGCCACAAACGGCGAGCGGCGCTAGGGTGTGGAGCGTCTGATGATTATTCGCCGTCCCTACTCGCACCAGCCAAGGTCGTGATGATCGGGATCCCGTTCGTCGCCACCTGCGACTAAGTGGGGCCCGCGATCGAGCGCCACCGCGAGCTGATGGGTGCCGCGATCCAGCGAGACGGCATCGCGCAGCGAACCCTGCTGGCCGGAGACACGGATGCTGCGCGCGCCGCCTTCGGAGAAGCCGCCGCCCTCTATCGGCAGTCGTGGGAGGTGGCGCCACCGGCCAGCTACGGACGGCTCATCGGGATGCTGAAGGCAACCGTGCTGGCGGGACAGGGCGAGGAAGAGGCAGCCCTGTACGTGCGCGACCAACTCGTGAACGAGGGCGACGAGTCCGCGACCGCGGCCTACGCGCAAACGATCGCGGCCGTGATCCTCGGCGACGACGAGCGCGCCAAGGCGTGCGCCGCTCGGATGCGCGCCGGATCGGAGGCGTTTGTGAAAACGGCGGATGCGATCGCCGCGATCGCAGCGGACGACCGCGCCGCCTACGAAGTGGAGATCAACACGATCCTGCGCGACTTCAAGACTCGCTGCAACCAGCTGACCGGGGTCCCGATCGCCGACACCGCGCTGATGCTCCAGCGACTGGCCGCGCGGCGCGGGATCAGCGCCGGCATCGACAGCGCGCTCCTGCCCCAGACGTAGAGCGGTGTGGCTGTCGGTGGCCTTCCGGGCGGAGGGTGCACCCTCCTTACCACTTCGCTTTGTAACCGCTCTCCAACGTCTCGGCGGTCTTTCGCCACCCCGGCTCGAGATCGAAGTGGTGACGGATGGCGCGCCGGCGCAGCCGTTTCATCACCGGCCCGTACGTGAACCGGGCGCCGGCGGCGGCGATCAGACCGAGCGTGCTCGGCTCGACGAACGGCATGAACCTGTCCGGGAAGCCGGGCATCGTGCAGGCGATGCAGATCCCGCCGACGTTGGGGCAGCCGCCGACGCCGCCGACCCATCCGCGGACCGGGACGTTGCACTTGACGACCGGGCCCATACAGCCGAGCTTGACCAGGCAGCCACGGCCGTCATCGGGGGTCTGCGCGAACTCGCCCTGCTCGGCAAAGCCCGCGCGGCCGCAGCCCTCCTGGACGGTGCGCTCGAACAGCCTGCGTGGGCGGCCCTGGTCGTCCAGATCCATCATCGGCTCGACGCTGGCGACGTGCATCGCGAGGTGCAGCAGCGTCTCGGTGATGTTGTCGGGCTGCACCGGGCACCCGGGGAGGTTGACGATCGGGATCCCGCGGCGTGAGGTCCAGTCGGAACCGAGGTAATCACGCAGTCCCATCGCACCGGTCGGGTTGCCGCGCATCGCCGGGATCCCACCGTACGCCGCGCACGTGCCGAGCGCAAGCACGCAGGCTGCGCGTGACACGAGTCGATCGATCCATTCACACGTCGTGATCGGCTCGCCCGTGTCGGGATCGGTACCGAACGCGGCCCAGTGACCCTCGCCGTTGATCCGCTCGTTCGGAACCGAGCCCTCGAGCACAAGAATGAACGGGTTCAGCTGCCCCGCGGCCGCCCGCCGGAACGCCCGCATGAACTCCTCGCCGGTCTCGAATGCCAGCAGCGGGTTGTAGATCGCCAACCGCGGCGTGCCCGGAAGGATGCCGCGCAGCAGATCCTCGAGGCTCGGGCTCGTGGCGGCTGTCACCGCGACCGACTCACCATCGCAGCCGAGTCCCCCCGTCAGCCAGAGGACGTGGACAACCTGGCGCTCGGCGTGAGCGCTGCCCGGTGCGAACTCGACGCCCCGCATCAGCGAGGCCTGATCGCCGTGACGGAGCTGATCGTCTCCTCGATGCGGCCCACGGGCCCGATCATCGAGGCGAGCTGCTGCTCGAGGCTGCCATGGAGGTGCCACTCATCGCCATGGCCGGTGACCAGCCCAGCGTGCGCGAGCCGCGCCAGCGCATGCGAGACCGATGGCCGCTCGGCACCGATCAGACGGCCGAGCAGCTGGTGCGTGAGCGGCAGCGGCAGCCGGATGCCCCCGGGCTCGACCCGGCCCCAGCGCCCGGCCAGATGCCAGAGCAGCAATGACAGGCGGAGCTCGAGCCGAGGCTGCGAGGCGATCGCCCGCTGCACGTCGAGGTTGTGCGCGCGCCGGCTCGCTCGACGGAGCAACGCGTTGGTGATCTGCGGCCACGGGTGGGCCCGTTGCGCGAATTCCTCATCGAGCACCGCGAAGCGTGCCGGCACAAGCGCGCGCCAAGACAGCTCGCAGGCCAGCAGGGCGTCGTCCTCGCCGGGGCGCCGCTGCAGCAGATCGCCTGATCCGACGAGCTCGGTCGCGATCCGATCGCCGACGCAGACGCTGACCGCGATCACCCCGCCCAAGACCAGCACACCGGGCCCTGGTGCTGCGGCGGTCAACCACTCGGACATCGCCAGCTCGCCGGCGTCGGCATCGAACGTGACTGCCGTGATCGCGGGGCGCGCGACGAGCCGCATCCGAACGTCCAGTTCGTCGGCGAGATCGACGTCGAGATCGAGCAGGTATTGGTACGAGCTCGGCCGTTGGCGCGCCGGCGCCTTGCGTGACCAGCGGCGTGGGACTGAGTCTGCGGCGTCGTCTCTCAGCTCGCGAGCAGTCTACGCCTGGCCCCCGGGGGGTTCGCAACTACTTTTCGGATCGCAAAATGCGCAGCGTAATCAGGATTACCGTCACCAGGATTACGGTGGACTGGAGGGCACCGACACGCGGGTGCCGTCCAGTGATAGAACGCGCTGTCATGTGCTTGGCCATACCCGGGCAGGTGGTGGAGATCATCGATCCCGCCAACCAGATCGCCAAGGTCGACGTCGTCGGGGTTCGCCGCAACATCAACGTGAGCCTGCTGGCAGAAGATGACGGCGGCGGGGCGGTGCCGGGGGACTGGGTGCTGATCCACGTGGGCTTCGCATTGTCCAAGGTGGACGAGGAGGAGGCACACGCGACGCTGCGGCTGCTCGAGCAGATGGGCGCCGAGTACGAGCAAGAGCTCGAAGAGCTGAAAGCGAGTGTGATCGAATGACCTCTGAGGCGTGCCGGACGACGGACGAGCACTGCATCACGTGTGGCGACGAGGGGATCGTGATGCGAGTGATCGAGCTGCGAGACGGAGACGCCGTCTGCGCGGATGAGCTTCGCGCACGGCACCATGTCGCCTTCGATCTAGTCGGTCCGGTTGCGATCGGCGACGAGCTGCTCGTGCATGCGGGGGTGGCGATCAAGCATCTCGGGGCCCGAATTCCCGTCGGGGCCCACGGATGAAGTTCGTCGACGAATTCCGCAACGCGCAGCTTGGCCAGGTGCTCGCGGGGGAGATCCTCGCCCAGATCGAGCCGGGCCGCCACTACAAGGTGATGGAGGTGTGCGGCGGCCACACCCACTCGATCTACAAATACGGCATCGACGACCTGCTGCCCTCAGGCGTCGAGCTGGTACACGGTCCCGGCTGCCCGGTGTGCGTGATTCCGATGGGTCGCGTCGACGACGGGATTGCGGTCGCGCGCAACGACGGCGTGATCTTCACCTGCTTCGGGGACATGCTGCGAGTCCCCGGCTCGGAGTTCACGCTGCTTGACGCGAAGGCGCAAGGAGCCGACGTGCGGATGGTGTACTCGCCGCTCGATGCGTTGCGAATCGCGCGCGAGAACCCCGAGCGCGAGGTTGTGTTCTTTGCGATCGGGTTCGAGACGACGGCACCGTCGACGGCGCTGACGCTGAAGCGGGCGAAGGCCGAAGGGATCGAGAACTTTTCGTGCGTCTGCAACCACGTGACGATCGTTCCCCCGCTGCGAGCGCTGCTCGAATCGCCGGACCTGCGGCTCGACGGGTTCATCGGACCGGGCCACGTCTGCACGGTGGTCGGAGCCCGCCCGTTTCAGTTCATCCCAGCCGACTACGGCCGGCCGGTGGTGATCTCCGGATTTGAGCCGCTCGACGTGCTCCAGTCGATCCTGATGATCCTGCGCCAGCTCTCAGAGGGCCGCTGCGAGGTGGAGAACCAGTACACGCGCGTGGTTCCGAGCGAGGGCAACCTGCGCGCGCTCGAGGTGATGTCCGAGGTGTTCGAGCTGCGTCCGCACTTCGAGTGGCGCGGGCTCGGGTTCATCTCGCAAAGCGCGCTGAAGCTGTCCGAGGCGTATCGCGACTTCGACGCGGAGGAGCGCTTCGGGGTGCCGGGCGTCCGGGTAGCCGACCCCAAGGCGTGCCAGTGCGGCGAGGTCCTCAAGGGCGTGATCAAGCCCTGGGAATGCAAGGTCTTCGGAACAGCGTGTACGCCGGAGCACGCGATCGGGACATGCATGGTCTCACCGGAGGGTGCGTGCGCGGCGTACTACAACTACGGACGTCTTGCGCGTGATCGGGAGGCCGTGTGAGCACCCCCGCGGCCGGGCGCGAGCAACGCGTGCTCGAGATCATCGAGACCGCGCGGGCGAAGCGCCCCCGGTTCCGCGATCAGCAGATCACATTGGCCCACGGTGCCGGCGGCAAGGCCACGCAGACGCTGATCGAAGGGCTGCTCGTGCCGGCCTTCGACGAGGGCCGGGCCGGCGTCCTGTCCGCCCTCGGCGACGCGGGGTCGTTGACGGTCGACGGTGCCCGGCTGGCGATGACGACCGACAGTTTCGTCGTCAAGCCGCTGCGCTTCCCCGGCGGGTCGATCGGGGAGTTGGCAGTCAACGGGACCGTCAACGACCTGGCCGTATCCGGTGCCCGCCCGCTGGCGCTGACCGTCTCGATGATCCTCGAGGAGGGTCTTGCTTCAGACGTGCTGCGCGCCGAGGTCGCGGCGATCGCGGCGGCAGCCACGGCCGCCGGCGTCGAGATCATCGGCGGCGACACGAAGGTCGTTGAGCGTGGAGCGGCCGATCAGATGTACCTGTGCACGACCGGGATCGGGGCAATTGATCCGCGCGCATCGCTGGCCACCGATGCGATCGCACCCGGCGACCACGTGCTGGTGTCAGGCCCGATCGGCGAGCACGGGACCGCGATCATGCTCGCCCGCAACCAGTTCGAGCTCGACGCGTCGATCGAATCCGACACCTGTTCGCTGTGGCCGGCCGTCGACGCGCTGCTCGGTGCGTCCGGCCCGCAGCTGCACTGCATACGCGATGCGACGCGCGGCGGCGTCGCATCGGTGCTCAACGAGTTGGCGCGAGCCTCGGCGGTCGCCGTGGCGGTACGCGAGGCCGATGTCCCGGTCTCGCCGATCGTTGCAGCCGCCGCCGAGCTACTTGGGATCGATCCGATGTACGTGGCGAACGAGGGGCGCCTCGTGGCGTTCGTCGCGCCACAAGCCGCCGATGACGCGCTGAGCGCGCTGAAGGCCGTCCCCGGGTGCGAGGGAGCGGCCGTGATCGGTGAAGTGCGGAGCGATCCGCCCGGGATGGTGCTCGTGGAGACGAGCTTTGGCGGAAGGCGGGTGATGGATCAGCTAGTCGGAGACCCGCTGCCGCGCATCTGTTGAGAGAGGACACGGTCCATCACGTTCACAAGGTTCACGAGAGGAAGAGGCCTTGATGTCGACGGGAATTGAATTCGCACCACGGCAGCACGAGACCGAGCAGATCACTGCGCACGTGCTGTGGATGACGACAGGTCTGTCCTGCGAGGGCGACTCGGTCGCGATGACCTCCGCGACCAATCCGAGCCTCGAGGACATCATCCAGGGAGTGATTCCCGGGATGCCGCGGGTCGTGATCCACAACCAGGTGATCGCGTTCGAAGTCGGGCAGGAGTACATCCAGGCGTGGTACGACGCCGAGGAGGGCAAGCTCGATCCATTCGTGCTCGTGGTGGAAGGCTCCGTCGGCAACGAGGAGATCAACGGCGAGGGCCACTGGACCGGATTCGGCGTCAATCCGTCCGACGGCCAGCCGATCACGCTGAACGACTGGATCGACCGGCTCGCACCCAAGGCCGCGGCCGTCGTCGCCGTCGGGACATGCGCGACCTACGGCGGGATCCCGGCGATGAAGAACAACCCGACCGGCGCAATGGGCGTGGCGGACTACCTTGGCTGGAAGTGGCGCTCGAAGGCGGGGCTGCCGATCATCAACATCCCGGGCTGTCCGGCGCAGCCGGACAACATGACAGAGGTGCTGATGTACCTCGTGTTCCACCTCGCGGGAATGGCGCCGGTGCCCGAGCTCGATGAGCAGCTGCGGCCGAAGTGGCTGTTCGACCGCACGGTACGGGAGGGCTGCAACCGCGCCGGCTTCACCGAGCAGGGCAATTTCGCCACGGAGTACGGCCACGACCACCGCTGTCTGGTGAAGCTCGGGTGCAAGGGGCCGGTGGTGAAATGCAACGTTCCGGTCCGCGGCTGGGTCAACGGAATCGGAGGTTGTCCGAACGTCGGCGGCATCTGCATGGCCTGCACGATGCCGGGCTTCCCCGACAAGTACATGCCGTTCATGGATCCGGACAAGTGGGGCCTCGCCGGTGCGACGTTCCAGCGGTTCACCTACGGCCCGGTGTTCCGCTACATGCGCAAGCGCAACCTCGAGAAGAACTTCGACCACGAGCCCGAGTGGCGGCGGCGAGGGCGGGCGCTCAGCACTGGCTACGCGCCGCGCTGGTAGTGCCAACCCGTCCCGGCCCGATCGCGAACGTTTTCAGGAGACCTGAATGTCCACAGTAGAGACTCCCAGCAAGCAGCAGGTCATCGTCAAAGAGATGTCGTGGGATCCCATCACCCGGATCGTCGGCAGCCTCGGAATCCACACCGAGATCGATTTCACCAACCGGCAGGTGCTGAAGTGCTACAGCACATCGATGGTGTTCCGCGGCTTCGACATCTTCATGAAGGGGATCGATCCGCGCGACGCGCATTTCATCACGAGCCGCATCTGCGGCATCTGCGGTGACAACCACTGCACGTGCTCGTGCCTGAATCAGAACATGGCCTATTCGGTCAAGCCGCCGCCGCTGGGAGACCTCGCGTTCAACCTCGCGGAGTCGGCCGATTACATGTTCGACCACGCGATCTTCAACGACTGCATGGCGAACGTGGACTTCTGCGAGCAGATGGTCAAAGACACCAACCCGACGCTGCTCGCGAAGGCCGAGAACACCTCGGCCCCGCACATGGACATCCACGGGCACAAGACGATCGCGGACATCATGCGCGCGCTCAACCCGTTCACGGGCAGTTTCTATCTCGAGACCCTTCAGGTGGCGCGTTACACGCGTGAGATGTATTGCCTGTTCGGCGGCCGGCACACACACCCCTCGACGATCATGCCGGGCGGGTGCAGCGCGGACATCACGCATCAGACGCTGACCGATTACTACGTGCGCCTGATGCGCTACATGGACTACGTCAAGCGCACAGTGCCGATGCACGACGACCTGTACGACTTCTTCCTGACAGAGTTGCCGGGTTATGACATGGTCGGCTACCGAGACACCAACCTCGTGAACTGGGGCTGCTTCGACGATCCGGACTATGTCGACTACAGCTATCGCGGGATGACCGATTGGGGCCGCAAGCGCTACATCACCCCCGGCGTCGCGATCAACGGCGAGCTGATCAGCACCGATCTCGTGGAGATCAACCTGATGATCAGGATTCTCCTCGGCAGCTCGTACTTCGACGGCTGGGAGAACGAGCCGACACTCGTGACGCACGATCCGCTCGGTAACCCGGTCGACAAGAACCATCCGTGGAACAAGCAGACGCTGCCCAAGCCGCAGAAGCGGGACTTCACCGACAAGTACAGCTGGGTGGTGTCACCGCGCATCTACGACAAGCGCACTGACACGCATGTCTGCTGTGACACGGGCGGCGGCCCGTTCGCGCGCCAGTGGTGCACGGCGAAAGCCGGGCTCGTCGATTTCGGGTACCTGAAGGCCACCGGCGACTCGATTCAGATGGTGCTGCCGAAGTCCGCGGCGATGCCGGAGATGGAGCTCGAGTGGAAGGTGCCCGAGAAGTCAAACGCGGTCGAGCGCGATCGCGCCCGCTCCTATCACCAGGCGTATGCGGCACTGGTGGGGCTGCATTGTCTCGAGCGCGCGCTGAAAGAGGTCCGTGCCGGGCGGACGAAGAGCTGGAAGGAGTTCACGGTTCCCGATGAGGCAGTCAGCTGCGGCTTCCACGAAGCGGCCCGCGGCGTGCTCTCGCACCACATGGTGATCCGCGAGGGCAAGATCGCCAACTACCAGCCATATCCACCGACGCCATGGAACGCGAGTCCCCGCGACGTGTTCGGCACCCCGGGTCCGTACGAGGACTCCGTGCAGAACACGCCGATCTTCGAGGAGAACGGGCCCGACAACTTCAAGGGCGTTGACATCATGCGGGCTGTGCGCAGCTTCGATCCGTGCTTGCCGTGCGGTGTCCACATGTACACCGGCAAGGGACGGGTACGCAAGGTGATCCACACGCCGACCGGACTGAGCTGAGGTGAGCGTCGGCGCGCTTCCAGACGAGCTGCTGGACCGGGTCCAGTTGCTGACCGCGCAGGTGGACGAACTCCCGGATGCCCATGCGCGGGATCTGACCCAGCAGCTCGTCGGTGCCGTGATCGCGATGTACGGCGACGGCCTGCGGCGGATCATCGAGGCAATCGAATGCTCTCGCGAGGCCGGCGCGACGATTCTCGATCAGCTCGCTCAAGATGGGGCAGTGGCGAGCCTGCTGCTGATCCACGACCTGTACCCGGTCGGGTTGGAGGAGCGGGTAACCGAGGCGCTCGACAGCGTCCGGCCGTACATGGAGTCCCACGGTGGCAATGTCGAGCTGGTGGCGATCGAGGACGGCGTCGCGAAACTGGCGTTGCAGGGAAGCTGCCACGGGTGCGCGGCGTCCCGCGCAACGCTCGAACTGGCGATCAAACAGGCGCTTGACGAGCATGCTCCCGACCTGCTCGGGCTGGAGGTGGAGGGCGTTACGGAGCCGAGCGTGCAGGCTCCCGAGCTGATCGTGCTTGATGTAGGGGGAGTGACGGGGCCGAGTTCAAACGGGCAGCGTCCGACCCGGTGGCTGCCGCTGGAAGGTGGGGCGGGGCTCATGACAGGGGAGCTCCGGGTGCTCGCCGCCGACGGCACCGCGCTGCTGCTCGCGAACGTCGCGGGTGCACTGCTGGCATACCGAAATGCATGCGCCTCCTGCGGGGGATCGCTCCAAGACGGGGACCTCATCACCAGCATGCTGCGTTGCCCGCATTGTGAGGTTGAGTTCGACCTCCGACGCGCGGGCAGGGCCGCCGGCGGCGAGCCACTGCAACTCACCCCGATCCCGCTGCTCGAGGACGGCGGCGTCAGGGTGGCGGTGTGAGCAGCAGCTCGTCCGAGCGGCTGCAGGCGCTCAAGGCGGCACGGCTCCGGGCCGAGACGGTGGCGCGAATGCGGGCGCTCGCGCAGACCGGTTCCGCCCCCGGATCGACGCCCGGGAATGGTGCGCGGGCCCCGGCCCCGGAGCGCTGCGACATCTGCAACGCACAGATTCCTGACGATCACCGTCACCTGCTCCATTTGTCCGAGCGGCGGATCGTGTGCGCGTGCGAGGCGTGCTGGGCGCTTCACTCCGGCGACGCGGAGTACCGCCCCGCGGGGATGCGCACCGTGTGGCTCGATGCGCTGCAGCTCAGCGATGAGCTGTGGGGGATGTTCCAGATCCCGATCGGGCTGACGTTCTTCATGCGCAGCAGCGTCAGCGGCGGCGTTGTCGCGTTCTACCCAAGCCCTGCGGGGGCGACCGAGTCCGAGCTCAGCCTCGAGGCGTGGGAAGAGTTCGTGGGTTGCAACCCGGTGCTCGATGAACTCGACCCGGACGCCGAAGCGCTGATCATCAACCGGCTGACGGATCCCCATCAGTACGTGATCGCGCCGATCGACGATTGTTACCGGCTCGTGGGCCTGATCAAGTCCCGGTGGGAGGGGATCTCGGGTGGCGACGCGCTGGCCCAGGCGGTGCCGGCGTTCTTCGAGCAGTTGCGAGGACGCGTGAGTGCTCGTCCTGGAGCGCTCCGATGACCGTGGGGGCCGCCGTGACCGAGCCGATCCAGGCGAGCCTTCCCGCACCGGAGTTCGCGGTCACCGGCGCCGCTCATCTCGCTCACGCGGCAGCACCGACGATGGTGTTCTCCGCAACAGCGATCGATACGAGCGGATCCGAGATCCAATCGATTGCGTTGTCGGTACAGGTGATGATCGATCCCGCCAGGCGCGGCTATGACGAGCACACGCGGCAACGGCTGAGCGAGCTGTTCGGGCCTCCCGCGAGCTGGACTCCGTCCACACAGGGGCTCGCGTGGGCACGCGTGTCGGCGCTGGTGACGTCGTTCACCGACTCGACGAAGTTCACGATCGAGCTGCCCTGCACCTACGACCTCGAGGTCGCCGCCGCGAAGTACTTCTATGCGCTCGCCGACGGGTTCGCCCCGCTCAGCTTTCACTTCAGCGGGACGGTGTTCTACCGCGCGTCCGACGGCAGGCTTCAGGTCGTACCCGTGCCCTGGAGCGCCAGCGCCCAGTATTCGCTGCCGGTCGCCAGCTGGCAGGCGATGATCGCCGATCATTATCCGAGCGGTGGCTGGATCCGTGTCAGCGAGGAGACGCTTGCGGCGCTGAACGAGCGCCGCGCCGGACGGGGACTGCCGAGCTTTGATGCATGCATCGAGGAGCTGCTTGCAGATGCTCGATGAGCTGGTCACGTCGCTGCTGTACGAGGGCTACGCGCTGTACCCGTACACGCCCGGTGCGACGAAGAACGCCACCCCCACGCCGTTCGGGATCGTGTATCCGCCGGCCTATGCCGCCGAGTGCTCGGGCGCGTTCGATCTTGCCCGGATGGAATGCGTCGCGGAGCCTGAGCCGGGGGCCAGGCTCAGCGCGACACTTCGCTACCTTGCACCGAGCGGTGAGCGGCACGAGGCGCTCGAGCGCCGGATCGAGCTGGTGGACGTGAGTTTGGGGGAGCGGCAGACGATCGAGTTCGGGAAGGGGCGCTTCACCGTCCGCTCCGAGCTCGGCGACGGTGGCCGTGCGCTCGTTCGCTGCTGCGTGCACAACAGCGCGCACGTCGCAACCGGGCTCGACCGCGCTGCCGCGCTCACCCACTCGCTGATCTCGACCCACATCGTGCTGCAGATTTCTTCCGGGCGGTTCCTCTCGCCGCTCGAGAGTGGGCGCGAGAGCGTCAACATCTGGCCGGTGCTCGCGTCGCCGGACGACGATGCGGTCCTCGGCGCAGCGATCGTGCTGCCGGACCACCCCCAGATCGCGCCCGAGAGCCGCGGCAACCTGTTCGACAACACCGAGATCGAGGAGGCGCTTGTGCTCCATGTCCATGCGCTGAGCGACGCCGAGCGCGAGCAGGCTGCGCTCCAGGATCCGGTGGTCCGGGAGATGCTGCAACGCGCTCTGGCGACGACGCCGGCGGACATCGTCGCCCTGCACGCCGGCTTGAAGGAGGTGCGCGATCGCTAGCGGACCGCGGCCGGGCGCATTCCCGTCAGGCGCCTACGACGTTCCCGGTGAGGAGCGCGCGACCGTCGACGGCGTCACCTTCGAGCGAGGAGCCACGGTGCTCCTGCGGCCGGGCACCGATCGGGATCCATATGACCGGATGCTCGACGGCCGCCGCGCGACGCTCGAGCGGATCTATATCGACTACGAGGACCGCGTGTACCTCGCGGTGACGGTCGATGACGATCCCGGTCAGGAGCTGATGCGTGAGACCGGGCGCTACCTGTTCTTCTTCGCCAATGAGGTGCAGACGCTATGAGTGAGACGGCACAGCGGACCAAGCAGATCCTGGTCGCCGGGATCGGCAACGCCTGGATGCGCGACGACGGCTTCGGCGGGGCGGTCGCAAAACTGCTCGATGACCGCGAGCTGCCGCCGGGCGTGCACGTGATCGACTTCGGCTCGGGCGGCCTGGATCTCGCCTATGAGGTGATGCGCGGATACGACGCGCTGATCCTGATCGATGTCAGCCGCCAAGGCGAGAAGCCAGGGACGCTGTACGTCATGGAGACCAGCCCGGATGACGTCGACGCGCAGATCGAGGATGGTCAGCTTCTGGATCCGCACGGGATGGACCCGCAGACGGTGCTGCGGTTCGTGAAGTACGTCGGTGGCTGGCCAGGCCGGGTGTTTGTGATCGCGTGCGAGCCTGAGGTCGTCGAGGACGTCGGCTTCGGTCTGAGCGAACCGGTCCGCGGGTCGCTGGAGCGCGCGGCTGATGTCGTGCTCGACACTGTTGGCGAACTGCTGCGCGATGCATGAGCTGTCGATCGCCACGGCCGTTCTGAACACGGCGGTCAAGCACGCTCAGGATCGCCCGGTCAGCGTCGTCAGGATGCGGGTCGGCCGGTTGCGCCAGGTCGTGCCCGACTCGTTGTTGTTCTACTTCGAGATCGTCGCGCGCGCCACGGTATGTGAGGATGCCAAGCTGGAGGTGGTGGAGATCGAAGCACAGGTGCGCTGCGAGGCCTGCGGCGTTGGGTGGGATCTGCAAGATCCCATATTCCGTTGCCCGGACTGCGGCAGCTCGGAGGTCCGCATCGTCGCCGGCGAGGAGCTCGAAGTGGACTACATCGAAGTCGAGGAACAGGAGGCCCAGTGCATCGGACCAAGGTGAGGATCGTCGAGGATGCGCTCGACGCCAACAACACGATCGCGCGCGCCAACCGCGACGACTTCGACAACCACCACGTGTCGGTCGTGAACCTGATGAGCGCCCCCGGCGCCGGCAAGACGACGCTGCTCGAGCGGGCGCTGGCGCAACCGCTTCCCGATGTGCGCGTCGGTGTGCTCGAAGGTGATGTTCAGGGCTCGTTCGACGCCGATCGTCTCGCCGGGCTTCACATCCCGGTCACGCAGCTGAACACCGACCCGGGCTTCGGCGGTGAATGCCATCTGGACGCGAACATGGTCCGTTCGGCGCTGCCGGCGCTGCCGCTCGACGAGATCGACCTGCTCGTGATCGAGAACGTCGGCAACCTCGTCTGCCCGGCGGAGTTCCGCGTCGGTGAGGATGTGCGAGCGATGGTCTGCTCGGTCACCGAAGGCGAGGACAAGCCGATGAAGTACCCGCTGATGTTCCGCACGTGCGAGCTGGTGCTGATCAACAAGATCGACCTGCTCGCGCACCTGGACTTCGACCTCGACAAGTTCCTCTATCACCTCGACCAGGTGAACCCGGGGGTGCAGCGGCTGCTCGTCAGCGCCCGCACCGGGGAGGGCGTCGAGGCATGGCGCAACTGGCTGCTGGCGGTCGCGCAGCGTGAGAGGGCGCTTGCGTGAATCGGGCCGTGGCTCCCGACCACGTGGTGCAGCGACTGCGCTCGCGGCTCGCGGAGCGGACGTCGGCCAACGCCGAGTTCTTCGGCGCGGAGGCTGAGCGGCTCGCCGGTCTCTGTCATCTGATGGCGGAGCGGTTCGCGCGCGACGGGCGACTGATTGCGGTCGGTCGCTCGCCCCGAGCTCGCTCGGACGCGCGCCATGTGGCGGTGGAGTTCGTGCACCCGGTGATCGTCGGCAAGCGGGCACTGCCCGCAATCGGGCTGGCCGGCGAAGGCGGGGAGCTGGCCGGCCAGGTGCAGCTGCTGACGCGCCCCGAGGACATCCTGATTGCATTCGGCGCCGACGAGGACGGTGGCGAGGCCGGACGCGCGGTGGCGCTCGCGCGGGGCCGCGGATGCCTGACGATCGGCTTCTCGGCGGCGGCCGCGGCAGAGTGGGAGTTCGACCCACCGACCGGCGACGCCGATATCAGGCAGGAGCTGATCGAGACGCTCTACCACGTGCTGTGGGAGCTCGTGCACGTGTTCTTCGAGCATCGCGGGCTGCTGTCCGGGCGCTCGGAGCGTCGTGGTCACGACGCCGGCGCGTCGAGCTTCCTGTACCCATTCCTCGCCGAGCGCGAGGACAACCTCGATGAGGTGCTCGACGATGTGCGCCGCTCGGTGCTGATGAAGTCCGAGGAGATCGGCGTGCTGCGCGAGCAGACGCTGAGCGAGAACGTCTCGGCGCTGGTGGCGGCGGCCCAGGCCGTACGCGCGCGGCTGGAGCGCGGCGGGACGCTGCTGGCGCTCGGCAACGGCGGCTCGGCAACCGACGCGATGGACGTCGTCGCCGACTTTCACGTGGCGCCGCCCGCCGGGCGGGCGTGGCCGGCGATCGACCTGACCGAAGACGCGGGGATCCTGACGGCGATCGCCAACGACATCGGGACGGCAGCGATCTACTCGCGCCAGGTGATCGCGTACGGGCAAGAGGCCGACGTGCTGTTGGCGCTGACGACCTCGGGCGGCTCGGAGAATGTGATCGCGGCGCTGAGCGAGGCTCGCAGGCGGCGCCTGTTGACGATTGCGCTGGTCGGGTATGACGGCGGGCGGATCGCCTCAGAGGGGCTCGCCGACCACGTCGTGGTCACGCGCTCGCAGCACATTCCCCGGATCCAGGAGGCGCAGGCAAGCGCGTATCACGTGCTGCGAGAGTTGGTGGGGTGAGCGCGACGGCCCCGGCCCGTCGTCGCGCATGCGTGCGGATCGAGGGCACGGTGCAGGGGGTCGGCTTTCGACCGTACGTCTACCGGCTGGCTCGCGAGCTGGCGCTCGACGGGTGGGTGCTGAACGACGCCCAGGGCGTGCTCGTCGAGGTTGAGGGTTCTGGGCGAGCGGTCGAGGAATTCCTCGGGCGGCTGCCGGCGCAAGCGCCGCCGCTGGCCGTGATCGAACGCGTCGTCGTCGAGGCACGCGAGCTGGGGCTCGGCGCCGGCTTCGAGATCCGCGCAAGCCCTCGCGGAGAGACCGCGGACGCCCCGGTCACGCCCGACACGGCGACCTGCGGCGACTGCCTCCGCGAGCTTCACGACCCCGGCGATCGGCGGCATCGCTACCCGTTCATCAACTGCACCAACTGTGGCCCGCGATTCACGATCGTGCGGGGGATCCCATACGACCGGCCGATGACGACGATGGCGGGATTCCGCATGTGCGCGCGGTGCCGGAATGAGTACGAGGACCCCGACGACCGGCGCTTTCACGCTCAGCCGAACGCATGCCCGGAGTGCGGGCCGGCCGCCGTCCTGCGCGACGCGAGCGGCGCCCCGGTGCCTTGGTCACCGGATGCCGGGGATGCTGTGCGCGCCGCGGCCGATGCGCTGCTGGCCGGACAGATCCTCGCGCTGAAGGGGATCGGCGGCTATCACCTCGCGTGCCGTGCCGATGATCAGTCCGTGGTGGCGACGCTCCGCTCGCGCAAGCACCGTGAGGACAAGCCGTTTGCGTTGATGGCGCGGGATCTCGCGGACGCGGAGAAGCTCGTGGAGCTCGATGCGGCTGCACGTGAGCTGTTGTGCTCGCCGCAGCGTCCGATCGTGCTGGCTCCCAGACGCGTCGGTGCGCCGGTTGCACTTGCGGTGGCCCCAGGCGCACCAGAGCTCGGGGTGATGTTGCCGTACTCGCCGCTTCATCACCTGCTGCTCGGCGACGCCGGGATGACGCTCGTGATGACCAGCGGCAACGTCTCAGACGAGCCGATCTGCTTCGCCGACGGGGAGGTGTTCGACAGGCTCGGGGCGATCGCGGATCTGTTCCTCGTGCACGACCGCCCGATCCAGACGCGCACCGATGATTCGGTGGTGCGCGTGCTCTCCAGTCCAGGTCCCGGTGCGCCGGCGTTCCTGCGGCGCTCGCGCGGGTACGTGCCGGCCGGCATTCCGCTGCCCGGCGCCGGCACCGCGCGCCCGCTGCTGGCCTGCGGCGCCGAGCTGAAGAGCACGTTCTGCGTGGCGAAGGGCGCCCGCGCGTGGGTCTCGCATCACATCGGCGACCTGTCGAATCTCGAGACGCTGCGGTCGTTCACCGAGGGGGTCGAGCACTTCCAGCGGCTGTTTGCGGTCTCGCCCGAAGTCGTCGCGCACGACCTTCACCCCGAGTACCTCTCGACGAAGTACGCGACCGAGCGCGAGGGCATCGAGCTGATCGGCGTCCAGCATCATCACGCCCACCTGGCGGCCTGTCTCGCCGAGCACGGCGAGCCAGGTCCTGCGGTCGGCGCGATCTTCGACGGCAGCGGCCTCGGTCTCGACGGCACCATCTGGGGTGGCGAGCTGCTCTACGGGGATGCCGGGCAGTTCCGCCGCGTCGGTGCGCTGCGATCGGTTCGGTTGCCAGGCGGCGAGCGCGCGATCAAGCAGCCGTGGCGGATGGCGTGCGCGTGGCTGCTCGAAACCGGCGGCGACGTGCCGCTCGTTCCACGAGCGCTCATCGGCCGCGTCGATCCTCGGGCCTGGGCGCAGGTCGCCCGCCTGGCGCAGACCGGCCTCGCATCGCCGCAGACGACGAGCGTCGGGCGCCTGTTCGATGCGGTCGCGGCGCTGTGCGGCGTGCGCGCCGAGATCAACTACGAGGGTCAGGCCGCGATCGAGCTGGAAGCGGCCTGCGATCCGCTGGAGCGCGGCAGCTACCCGATCGAGCTGGTCGAGGGCGCCGACACGCTGCTGGCGCTCGATCCGGCCGAGGCGATTCACGCAGTCTCCAGCGACGTCATCGCCGGAGAGTCCGTCGGCGTGATCGCGGCTCGCTTCCACGCGGCGCTCGCGCGTGCGACCGTCGCGGCCTGCGCCCGGGCCGCGTCGCTGAACGGCACGGAGCTGGTCGTGCTCTCCGGGGGCGTGTTCGCAAACCAGCGGCTACTGAGTCAGACGGCCGAGGGTCTGGACGGAGCCGGGCTGCGGGTGCTAACGCCGCGGCAGCTGCCCGCCGGCGACGGCGGGATCTCCTACGGCCAGGCAGCGGTCGCCGCCCGGCGAATCGAGCCATCGTGATCGGAAAGCCCCGATCCGGCTCAGTCCCGCCAGGCGCTGACCCGGAACACGGCGCGGTACTGATCGCCCGGTTGCACGACCGATAGCCCGTCGCCGCTGCGCAGCGCGTTGGTGGGCGCGGTCATCGGCTCGAAGCAGATGAAGTCGTGTCCGGGGGGCGCGTAGATCTGGGCGAACGGGTAGCCCTCGAGCAACTCGAGGGCGATCCCGCGGCCTGCGGCGCAGATGGCAAAGCGCGCGGGCTGCTCGAGCACGGCGAACCCGTCGTCCCAGCTGGTGTCGGCGAGTTCGAAGGCTCGGCTTGCCGCCGCCATCGGCTCGCGCGCGCCGGTCGGGATCATCCGCTGGTCCAGCGCGAGATGCTCCATCGCCGGGAGCTGCACCTGCCAGGAGGCGCGAGCGCTTCCGGGCAGTCGCAGATACGGGTGATATCCGAACGAGACGGGAACCGCGGACTCGCCGCTCGCATGCACCGTCGTCGTGAACGTCAGCGCCCCGTTGTCGGCCGCGACCGTCATCGCCGTCTCGTGAGCGAACGGGTACAGATCGAGCAGCTCCGGCGAGCTCCACGCGAGCGTCGCCGTCAGCGATGCCTCGCCCTGACGCTGCTCTGGTTCCCAGCGCATCATCTGCGGGACGAGGCCGTGGATCGGAAGACCGTTGGGATCTTGCGGGACTCGGGCGCGATCATCTGGGAGCTGCACGGAGGCGCCCGCCGCGGTGTACTGCAACCCGTCGAGCCGGTTGGCCCACGGGTACAGCAGCGGGATCCCCATCGTTGCGCCCGTTTGCGCGTACGCCTGCAGTCCCTTGCCACCGTCGAGCAGTTGCTCGCCGGCATCGACCAGCGTGCTGCAGAGCATTCCTGCCTCGACAATGAGCTCGGCAACCGTGTTGCCATCAGGCGACACGACGCGGTAGGGCTGGAAGGCCACTGACCGCAACCGTAGTCCGTGCACGTGCGGCGATCAACATGGCAGCCGCGGGAAACTGCGGATCAGTTTGCGGAGATCCTGCCGACTAACCGCTCAGGAGGATCGATGAGCGCGTCCGTGCAGAAGCTGAGTGTGGTCCCTGATATCGGCGTCGAGCCGGCCCGTACCCGGGTGCTGATCGCCGACGATCATCCACTGATCATCGCCGGGATTCGCCGCACGATTGAGCATTTCGATGACATCGAAGTCGTCGGTGAAGCCCACTCAGGGCCAGAGCTGCTCGGCATGGTCGATCGCCGGTCTCCTGAGATCGTGCTGATGGATCTGCGGATGCCGGGGGTCACCGGCGTCGAGTGCATCGAGTACCTGCACCAGACCTGGCCCGAATTGAAGGTCGTGGTCCTCTCGGCCTGCGACGAGCGGCCGGTGATCGACGCCGCGCTGCGGGCCGGCGCCACCGCCTACATCCTGAAGAGCGCGCACACGGTCGACATCGCATCGGTGATTCGCCAGGCGGCAAGCGGTGCCGTGTTCCACGCGCCGTCGAGCCCGCCCAGCGTGCTCGACTCGTTGGCCGATCCCGCGGCGCCGACCCTGACCGATCGCGAGCGCTCGATCCTCTCAGCGGTCGCCTCGGGGATGACCTCGGCAGAGATCAGCCGCGAGCTGTGGATCAGCGAGCACACGGTCAAATTCCATTTGACCAATATCTATCGGAAGCTCGGCGTGGCCAACCGCGCGGGCGCCGTCCGCCACGCAATCGAGCATCGCCTCGTGGCGATGGAGCGCTCCGCCTAACCGTCAAGTGACTTCCGGGCCGACGCTCGTGGCGCTGCTGGAGCTGCCCGCATGCGCGATCGCCGCGCTCGACGAGGTCTACGAGCGCTACGACGGCAATGGCTTCCCCGATGGGCCTCGCAGGTGAAGATCTGACAGTCGCGGCGCGGATCCTGCACGTCGCCGAGCAGGCCGTGATGGCGCACTACGACGGCGGTGTGGCAGTCCGAGCTCGCAACGGTGCGCGGCCTGGCCGGCGACCACCTCGACCCCGAAGTCTGCTGCGGGTTCGCCGCCGAGGCTTGAGGCGATCCTAGAGACGCTCGAGACGCTCGGACATGCTCGCCGCCGCACTGGCGTCCGCGAACCACCTCGCGATGCTCACGGTTGCCCACGGTGGATCTCGAACGCGTCTGCTCTGCGTTCGCGAGCGTTCGCGGATCTGGAAGGGGCTGGTTCCTGCTCGGCCACTCCGCGCAGGTCGCCGAGCTGGCCCAGCTGTGCGGCGCGAGCTGCTCGGGTGACGTGCATTAGGCCAGTCGGCCGATGCGCGCCAGCGTGCTGCTGGTGGATCTGTCTGCCGGCAAGAGAGCGCACGCGGTTCTACGCGGTTGGCCGACGCATCGCGAGCGACGCGCCCGACGTCACGCCGCGAGCGAAACTGTACCAGACCGCGTAGTCGAGGTGCTGCGTGTGCTACTTCTCGAGGGCTTAGTCAATCGCGGAGAGCGCGACAGTTGGACGCTAGGTGCTCTTCGAGCCGTTCGCACGCGTGCCGGCACCACCTCGAACGAGCGTCTACGGTAATCAAGATCAATCTCCGAACGCGCGGTCGGGCTCTCACTCGGATGTCGTTTCGCGATCGAGAAACTGGGAGGCCACGACACAGGCGATCGACGGGTTACCGGCGGAGCAACGTCAGGTGATCGAGCTCGCGTATTTCGACGGCCTGACACACCGCGAGATCGCCGAGCTGCTCGAACTGCCGCCCGGCACGGTCAAGGGCAGGATCCGGCTCGGGCTGCAGAAGCTGCGCGAGCTGCTCGAGCCGGAGCGCGAGGCGGCGCCTAACTGGTGGGTGCCGGCCATGCGGGCAAGCTCACCGAGATGACAGTGGGCCCGCCGGCACGGCTCTCGATCTGAGTCTGGCCGCCGAGCATCCGCACGCGCTCGTGCATGCCAACGAGCCCGAGATGACCGTCGCGAGCGGCTCGCAGCAGCGCCGTCTCCGGCTCGAACCCGCGGCCGTCATCAATCACCCGCGCCTGCACCCCGTGTGTGTCCGAGCTGATGGCGATCGTGACGTGACGCGCGTCGCTATGTTCACGGACGTTGCTCAGGGCCTCGCGAATCAGGGCCAGCAGCGTGATTTGCTGGGACTCGGTCAGTTGCGAGAAATCTCCGTTGAGCTCGGATTGCGGCTGAACGCCGGTGCGCGCCGCAAATCCGTCTGTCAACTCGCGCAGCGCGTCCTCCAGCGTGCCGGGGGGCAAGAACGGCGACTGCACCGAGCTCGAAAGGCGGCGCAGGTCGCCGTCCAGCGCGACCAGTTGGGCGGCCAGATCGTCGAGCCGTCCCACGATCCGGGCGAAATTGACGTCCTTGGCGACGATCGGCAGCAGCTGCTCGCGAAACAGCGCAAGGTCGTTGGCGAGCAGGTGAACATCCTGCTGCGGTCCGTCGTGGAGATCGAACCGGAGCCGAGCCAGCCGGCGCTCGAGCGACGTCGGCATCGCCTCCCCGGACGGATCGGCCTGAGCGAGCAGCTCGGCGCGTTCGTTGACCGCCGCGAGGGCGGGCGCCGCCGCCTCGAGCAGTACCAGCCGATGATCCTCGACCGCCGGGACATCGTCAGCGATCAGCGCCGCAGGTTCGTTCTGCCAGCGGTCGAGGCGGATCCCGAGCGCGGAGCCGAGCTCGACGAGGCCCGGCCCCTTGCGTTGCAGCAGCACGACTGCGGACTCGCGAGCCGGACCGGCACCGGCGTCGAGGGAACCGGCGTGTGAGACGCACTTGAGCTCGCCGCTTGGCCACTGCGCCCACAACGAAACGGAGTCGGCCCGAGTAAAGGCCCTCACCACGGCGAGTTGCACCTCGATCGCCACGTCTGTGACGAGCATCGGCAACTGTGGCCAGCGCAGGACCTCGCGGCCGAGCGCAACGCGGCCCAAGCCGGTGATCCGCTCGAACTGCCCGATGAAGCGCTCAGCAGCCGCCGGATGGGCGGCGAAATCGACAACGGCCCCGCAGAACAGCTCTGAAGCAAACGCGATGACCGCCAGCGCGCGCCCGTCATCGGATCCGATCGCCCGGGCGAGGCTCAGACAGCGCGTCCGGCTGCGATCTCTGAGCTCGTCGCTGACGCTGGGTCCGCTCTCGGAGTGGTCGACGAGACGGGCGAGTTGATCGAGGGTCGCTGCGAGCGTGCCCTCGGATGTCAATCTGCCGGCCATCACGGCCAACGATCGTTCTGCAGCGGCGAACAGGGAATAGGCCAGCCTACAAGCTGGCAAGGCGGCTTCGCGGTGGTTGCCGATCCAGCGGCGGGCCTAGTGCACTACAGCCCAGCCGGGTGCAGAATCGTGTTGAACGACAGCAGATAGTCGTACGGCGGCTGACCGAGCTTTTTAACGCCGGCGCCGCCTCCACTGGCTGCCGAGCCGCCGGACTCGTAGAAGGTGCCGTTCAGGTCGACGATCACATGCCCCTGGGCGCCCGAGGCTGTGCGGTCGAAGATCGTCACGTACCGCCCAGGTCCGGTCTTGATGCCGGGCTCCGAAGGCAACGTGTCGGTCGTCTGCGGCGTCGACAGGTAGCCGCCTGCGTGCAGCACGGCTGAGACGAATCCGGAGCAGTCATAGCCGGGAACGATCTGCCAGCCCCCGTGACCGCCGCCCCAGACGTACGGCCGGCCGACCAGCAGTTCTGCCATCGCGGTCATCGACGCGATCCTGCGTCCCGAAGCTCCCTTGACCGTCAGCTTCGAATTGACCGAGATCCAGCGGGCGCGGAGCATCACCTCATCGACATACCAGGTCGCGTGGTTGTACGCGAAGACTGCGCGCCGCAATTCGTGAGGCGCCCCGTTGGCATGCAAGTAGCGCGCGGCCGCGAAGATCGCGTCGGTCGGGTCATTGGGGTTGGCCTTGCCGTCGTGGTTGGCATCGACGCCGTACTCGCGCCACGTGCCCGGCATGAACTGCATCCAGCCGACGGCGCCGGCGGAGGACACGCTGAGGTTGCGCCCATAGTCGCTTTCAATCGAGTTGATCGCCGCGAGCACGGTCCACGGCACGTGATAGCGCTGGGCGGCCCGCTTGTAGATCGAGATCAGAAACGGTGGCGGACCCTGGGTCTCCGCGAACATGCGCGAGAGCAGGCTGGCGGGGGGGTTGCCGGAAAGCTCGGAGGTGCCCCCGCTCGTGCCACCCGCTCCGGCGGACAGCCCGCCGGTGCCCTCTGCGCCCGGCTCGCTCTGCCCTTCCGGCGCAGAGCCGAGGCTCGTTGGCACGGGTTGCAGCTGGGAGGTGGTGCTGAGCGGCGGAGACACTGAAGCGCCGCCCGTCGGCCGCCCTGGCCGGGCCAGATGGTGCTGGTCGGGGTGGATCGCGGGCCGCTTCGCCGTGGGGTCGTGCCTGTCCTTCGGAGCGGCGCTCGGGGCGCCCGTGCTCCACAGTTGCGGGGCCGGCTGACTCGGGACCGCGACCAGCGTCACAGGGTGCTTCGGGGCGGTCGAAGCGGGGGCTGATGGCGCGGCGGGGTCCGTGGCGGTCACGGTGCCGTGCCGCGCCGCACCCCAGCCAGGCGGCCGCTTCGGATGGTGTCGTTTGCGCGGTGGGGTGAGACTCGCGTCCGCCACCTGCACCGCGGGATGGCCGCCGAGCTTCACCACCTTTGGCGCCCGGAGCGTGATTGCGCGCGGGCTGGGCAGGGCGGCGACGGTCTTTCGCGACAGCTCGTGAGCATCGAGCGGGTTCTTGACGATGCCGTGAGCATCGAGCGGGTTCTTGACGATGCCGTGAGCATCGAGCGAGTTCTTGACGATGCCGTGAGCCGTGCGGTCGGCGGCGAGGCCGCTCGCCGGGATCGAGGCAGTCGATACCGCCACCACGGTGGCCAGCGCGCCAATGCGGCGACGGGCGTGCGCGGGAAGCCAGCGGCGATCGGGCAGGTGCTCGCCACGACGAGCCTGGAACACCAGGGTGCCCGGCGCCGGCAGACCGAGCACGGGACGGCCCGGGACGCAGAGCTCGAACAGGGCGCCCGGGTACTCGATGATCTCGAGCGGAACCGCGAACGACGCGATCCACAACAATTCCGATGTGGCGCCTGTATCCCGCCGGTCGGCGGCGCTGACAAACGCGCCGTGCGAGCTCACGGCGGGCCCGCGTCGCACGAACAATCTCGCTCCGGCCGGTGGCCGCAGCTCGGCCTCGAGCGCAGCCAGCATCCGCACCACCGCCCATCGTCCTGCGAGTGGCGAGCAGTCGAAGCGCTCCAGCGTCATCCACGGCCGTTTACTCATCGCCCCTCAATTCCGCGTGCTCGTTGCACTGCCAGGAACAGGTCGTCGAATGAGCCCCACTTTGGGAGCAGCGGCAGCGCCATCAGCTGCTCCTGCGGATCGCTGCTGACCGCGACGACGCCGACCGCCGGCCGGAGCGTCTGCAGCCGCGCCGCGGTTTGCGCCGCGGCCGTCAGCGACAAGCTTGCATCGATCACGACGACGTCCGCTCGGTCGCGCGCGGCGCGTGCTCGGACCTCCCCCGAGCCGTCGTGAACGCTCACTGAGCAGCCTCGCTGGGCCAGCAGCGTCGAGGCGGCGGCGCGGAACCGGCGGTCGGTGGCCACCAGCAACACGCGTGTGTGCCTGTTCGGGCGGATCGTGTCCAGGTTGACAATCAGCTTGGGGTCGCGATCCCACATACATCTTGTGTCGTGCGAGACCGCCGGCAACGCTCCTAGACGTTCGTCTAGGACGGGCTAGCTGTTCTTCTCAGCGGGGAACTGCTACTCGCCGCCCGAGCTCGTCAGCCGCTCTGCCAGCCGGCTGTGCCGCCGGCCCGTGTCAGGGGTTCGTGCCGCCCTCGCGATCACGGCCCGCGTGCCGACGATCACGGTCGCGATCTTCGCTCGCGTCACGGCGGTGTAGAGCATCTCGCGTCGCAGGAAGAAGGCGCCGCCGGCGGGGTGAGCGACGATCACCGCAACCGGGAGCTCGATCCCCTGCCCACGGTGGACCGAGCACGCGTAAGCGAGACGCAAGCGTTCGGACTCCTCCGGCGGGAGTCGGAAGATCGTCTCCTCGGCGGCGAGGATCAGCGCGGACTCGTCGTCGTCCGAGCCTGAGACCTCGTCGAGCAGGCGCAGCAGCGTCCCGTTCATCAGCCCGAGCTCGTGCAGATTGCGTCCGGTCATCATCAGCTTGTCGCCGAGCCGCAGGCGTCCGCCGCGGACTGGCTGGCCGTCGGGGTTCAGCGCCTCGCGCAGCGCGAGGTTCAGCGAGTCGATTCCGAGCTCGCCTCGATACACCGGCGCGAACACCTGGATGTCACTGACCGGGTCGACGCCGTAATGGGATGGGAGCCGATCGGCGACGAGCGAGACGATCTCCGCTCGCGCCGCCACGGGGTCGGCCCGCTCGATCAGGAACAGGTCGCGCCGCATCTCCTGCCCGGAAGCGAAGCTCGGCGTCTCGCCGCGACGGATCGCGTGCGCCCCTTGGACGATCATGCTGCCTGCGGCCTGGCGGAAGATGTGGGTGAGCCGCGCGGTCGGTACGAGGCCTGATGTGACGAGCTCGGCGAACGGCTTTCCGGCGCCAACAGGCGCGAGCTGGTCGGCATCGCCGACCAAAACAACATGTGTCCTGGATCCAACCGCCCGCAGCAGCGTGACCATCAGCTCGAGGTTGGCCATCGATGACTCGTCGACGATCAGCAGGTCGGTGGCGAGCGGGTCCTCCTCGTCGTGAGTCGGGCCTTCGCCGGGGATCCATCCGAGGGCCGAGTGCACAGTGCGGGCGTTGACGCCGCTGGCCTCTCTCATCCGGATCGCGGCGCGGCCAGTCGGGGCGACCAGCATCACGCGGGCGCCCTGAGCGGTGGCGACCGCGGCGATCGTCCTGATCGAGGCGGTCTTGCCGGTCCCGGGACCGCCGGTGATCAGTGACAGACGGTGGGTGAGCGCATTGCGCACGCCGATCAGCTGCTCAGGCGTGAGCTGCGGCCCTTCGCCGCCGGCCGGGAGCGAGCGCTCCTCCGGCTCGCGCAGGCGTCCACCGGGTCGGGAGCCGACGAGTTCGTGTACCCGCTCGGCAAGCTCCTGTTCGAGCGCCGCCGTCTCGGGCCGGTAGATCCAGGTCTGCTCGCGTACGAGTTCACCGGCGGCGAGCAGGTGCTCCAGCAACCCGTCCGGAACGGGCGTGCCGAGCAGTTCCGACAGCGCCGCATCCAGTGCGTCCTGCGGCACGCATGTGCTGCCGCTGCGCTCCGCTTCGGAGAGCAGGTGCAGTGCACCTGCGCGGCCCCGATCCGCCGCGTCGACGGGCCCGCCGACGCCGCGGGCGATCTTGTCGGCGACGAGGAAGCCGACGCCGAACACGCTCGTGAGCTCGTACGGGTGCTCGACAACAACGCGGTGTGCGGTCGGCCCGTACTCGGTGTGGATCCGCTTGACGAGGTACGCAAGTCCATGCGGCGCGAGCAGCAGGTGCAGCCGCCGGGTGACGCGCAGCTGATGCCATGAATGCGCCGCCTCCTGTGCCCGTGCGCGGCGCAGGCCGACGGCCGCAAACGCCTCCTCGGGGTCGCGGTCGACAGCGTCGAGCACGCGCTCGCTGCCGTATCGCTCGATCAGCCGCTGCGCTCGCTTGGCGCCGACATGCTTGACCCGGCACAGGTACACGGCGAGCGTCTCGGCGTCAGACGGTGGCAGCGGCCGTGCCTCTGAGACCTTGACCTGGAGCCCGTAACGGCTGTCGTCGACCCACTCTCCGATGACGCGTGCGCGTTCGTGCTCCTCGAGGTGCACGAGCGGCCCGACGAGCACCACCGGCTCTCCGTCCTCGTCCGCTGCGTCGACCACAGCCCAGCCCGTCTCCTCGCTTGCCCATCGCGTGCGGCGGACCACGACCTCTTCATCGAACTCGTTCACCGCCGGGACGTTAGCCGCCCAACGGTTGCGGTCGCTACCGTGATACAGAGATGGCACGAACGGCTCCCGAGAAGCTCGATCGGGGGATCATCGTGATCGCGTCAGTGGTCGTGATCGGCGCGATCATGTCGATTCTCGACACGACGATCGTCAACGTCGGGCTCGCCACTCTCAGCCACGACCTGCACGCGTCGCTCGCGACGATCCAGTGGGTCGCGACCGGTTATCTGGTGGCGCTCGCGGTCGTGATCCCGATGACCGGCTGGGCGGCGGAGCGATTCGGCGCCAAACGGCTGTGGATGGTCGTCGTCGGCCTGTTCGCGCTCGGCTCTGCGCTCTCCGGCCTGGCGTGGTCGGCCGAGTCGCTGATCATCTTCCGCGTTCTCCAGGGACTCGGCGGCGGGATGATCATGCCCGCCGGAATGACGATCCTCGCGCAAGCGGCGGGACCGCAGCGGATCGGCAGAGTGATGAGCGTTGTCGGCGCCCCGATGCTGCTTGGGCCGATCCTCGGCCCGGTGCTCGGTGGCCTGATCCTCCAGAACCTGAGCTGGCGCTGGATCTTCTACGTCAACGTGCCGATCGGAGCGCTCGCGCTGGTGATGGCGTGGCGGTTGCTGCCGCGATCTGAGCCGCGGCGCGGGGAGCGCCTGGACCTCGCCGGCCTCGCGTTGCTGTCGCCGGGGCTTGCGGGGATCGTGTTCGGTCTGTCGGAGACCTCGAGTCACGATGGCATCTCATACGTCTGGGCGTGGGTGCCGATCATGGTTGGCACGGCATGCGTGCTGGGGTTCATCTGGCACGCCCTGCACACCAGCCGGCGCCCGCTGCTGGACCTGACTCTGTTTCGAGAACCCGGGTTCGCGGGCTCCGCCGCGGTTGTGCTGCTGATGGGAGCGGCGCTGTTCGGGTCGCTGATTCTGCTGCCCCTGTACTTCCAGATCGACCGCGGTCACTCCACACTTGCGACTGGGTTGCTGCTCGCGCCGCAGGGCGTCGGTGCGGCGCTGACAATGCCGATCAGCGGCCGCCTGACCGACCGGATCGGGGGCGGCCCGGTCGTGCTGTTCGGACTGGTGGTGATGACCGTCACCACGATCGGGCTGACGATGTGGACCGCGCAGACGCCGGTCGCCGTCACGAGCGCCACGCTGTTCCTGCGGGGCATCGGGCTGGGTTGCAGCATGATGCCGGCGATGGCCTCGGCGTACAGCACGATCTCGCGCGACGCCGTGCCCCGGGCCACGACCACGCTGAACGTGCTTCAGCGCGTCGGCGGCTCGATCGGCACGGCGCTGCTCGCGGTCGTGCTCGAGGATCAGATCCGCACGGCGATCCCGCGCGCGGCCGGGCTCAGCGGCGCGATCAAGCCGCTCTCGCCGGCCGTCCGCGACCGGATCGCGCCGCCGCTGGCGCAGGCGTTCGCGAGCACGTTCTGGTGGGCGGTCGCCTTGACCGGATTGGCGATCGTGCCCGCGATCCTGCTGGCGGTCAAGGTGCGCGGCCCCGCCACCGCTCGGCCTACCGCCGGGGCGCCGCAGGCGGCCTGAGGGTCTGGCCGGGGTTGGGGTTGCCGGGGCGCCCTGGTGGCGCCCGCTCCGTCGGCCAGATCGTTATCTCATCCGTTTGTGAGCGTGATCCGGCCGTTGGCGCCGAGCGTGAATCCGCTCAGCCCGAAGCGCTCGGCAATCAGGTCGGGAACGTCTGCTCGCGTCACCGGGGTCACGGTGCTGTTGGTCGGGGTCTGCTCGGCCAGGGTCGGATCATCCCAGCTGTTCAGCGCGATCCTCGAGCCGTCCGTGCGATAGGTGCTCACGATCAGGCCGGTCACAAACGGCGAGCGCGGATACGTGGACGTGAACCAGTTGCTCATCTGCAAGTCGATCGGCGGGACCGGTTCGGGGATCAGGCCGTAGAGGTCGATCCACTCGCCGTCGCGAATCGTCTGCAGGACGAGTTCGGGTCCGTCATCGACGATCCGGAAGCGCCACCCCGACTGCACGTGCTCGGGGCCCGGGCCGAATCGAAGCGGGTCAAGCTGTCCGCCGGCGCCGAAGCCCACATCGGCGAGCCAGTCCTCACCGTTCTCTCGCACGCGCAAGACGACGTGGCTGCGCCCGCGGATCTCGCCGGGCGACGAGCCCCAGCGGACACGGGCCAGGTACACCTCGACCTCGGCCCCCAGCGCCTCGAGCGCCGCCTTCAGCAGCAGGTTCTGCTCAAAGCAATAGCCCCCGCGGCCCGACGCGACGAGCTTTCGCTCGATGTCCTCGGGCGCCACCGACACCGGGACGCCGCGGTGCGGGTCGAGGTTCTCGAACGGGATCGAGGTCGCGTGCGCGCGGTGCACCTCGCCAAGAGTCGGGCGTCCGCGCAGGCCGATCCGGTCGAGATAGGCATCGAGGTCGAGCACGTCAAGGAATCTACGGGAGCTGGACGCGGGGCGGGACGATGTAGACGGTCTCGCCCGTCGCGAAGTTTCCGGTGTCGCTTGGGTTCGACGGCGGCGGGCGGAACACGTCGATGTGCCGGCCGATGATCGCGCCGCCGGTGTCATCGGCCTCGAACCAGCCGCCGTTGATCGACCGGTACGAGGGAATGTAAATGTGGCTGCCGAACGGGATCACGCTCGGGTCGACCGCAACGCTGCGCAGGTACGCGAGCGGGCGCGAGGGGCCCGCAGCGAACGTGATCCCGGCGGGCGGCGGCACGTACTTCGCGCCCGCGCCGTTGGACCAGCCTCCGGTGCCCAGCGAAAAGGTCAGAGCGCCCGAACCCGTTCGCCAGAATCCGCCGGTCCGCCAGTAGGGGGCATTGCCCCCCACACCGAAGCGAACACCGCCTCCGCCGGCGGCCGTCAGCCAGCCGCCCGAGCCGAGATTTGCGATGTGGTACTGACGCCCGTCCAGACCGATCCCGTCGCCTTCCATCGAGAGGCCGTGCGCCGAGTACAGCCAGTCGATCCGTATTTACGAAAGGTGCCACTAAGACTCGGTGCCACGGTCCGACGGTACATCCACGTGGTCGCGCAGCGGGACGGCCTCGCCACGATCAGCGTGCCTCCGCCTGGCGAATCGCCGCCTCGAGCGCGTCGCTTCCGAGCAGGTGATGAAACGTGCTCACGAGCGGTCGGACGGCAGCGACGCCAAGGCGGCCCTGGCTGCCGATCGCCTCGACGCGAACCTCGGTGACGAGCGCCGTCCGCGCGCCGGCGCCGGGCTCGATCCAGGTTGCGAGCACCACCCGGGCAGTGCCCTTCTTGTTCCAATCGCGGAACTGATCGGGACCGTCGAGCAACGGGTAGTCGCGTCGCAGCGTCCAGATCCGCCCCACGAGTCCGGATATCAGCATCGGCTGCTGCTGATCCTCGTCGAGGACGATGAAGGGGGCGCTGCGCAGGAGCTGCTCGAAGGCCTGATCGGCGGTGGTGCCGGGAATCCGCCAGCGAACGAGGCGACCGAGCACGGCGGTGTCTGAGAGCCTGACGGCGCGGGCCGCGTCCCACAGCTTCGTGCGCTCAGCGTCGCTTTCGCGACGGTGAACGACGCGCAAGCCGGGGTTCGGGAGCCAGCGATCGAGATCAGGTGTCATCGCTGCGGGTCTTTCAGCCCGAGCCGCGCGGCGACCTCGCGAGCCGACAGCTCCTCGATCCGGACGAGCTTGTCGCGCGCCCGCTCGCCGCTGGCGATCGTGACGCGGCCGGCGGCGATCCCGAGCGTTTTCGCCAGCAGCTTGCAGACGGCCTCGTTCGCACGCCGGTCCACCGGCGGCGCGGTCACGTGGATCAGCAGCCGGTCGTTCCGTTCGCCCGCGAGCCGCGTGCTCGACGCGCGCGGCTTGACCCGGACGGGCAACAGGACTGCGTCGGTGGCTTCGGTGAGCATCAACGGGAACGGGACGCTGGCGTGTACCTGGCGATTATCGGGCCATGCGGGACACGGCGAGGTCGCGACCAGCGATCATCCTGCCGTGCTTCGCTACGCACTGGCCCCCGTCGTGCCTCGCGCCGCCGCCGCGCTACAGCTCCCGCGCAGGCTCCCGCGCGGCACGCCGGGCGTCGCGATCACGTTCGACGACGGCCCCCACCCCGAGGGAACGCCGGCCGTACTCGAGCTGCTCGCCCGCGCGGGCGCGCGGGCGACGTTCTTCGTGATCGGCGAGCAGGTCGAGCGGCGCCCGGCGCTGGCCGCGGAGATCGTCGCCCAAGGCCACGAGATCGCCCTGCACGGGTACCGCCACCGGCTGCAGCTGCGGATCAGCGCCGAGGCCGTCCGCGACGACCTCGCGCGCGGCGTGGCCGCGATCGAGGATGCGAGCGGGACGCTCGCCCCGGTTTCACCGGCCCCCGTACGGCATCTACAGCCCGCGCCGGTCTGGCCGCGGCGCGCGACGCAGGTCTGACGCCGCTGCTGTGGTCTCGGTGGGGCAAGGACTGGCGGAAGTTCACGACGCCGCGCGCAATCGCCGCGCGCGCCACCGACAAACTCGGCTGCCGGCGACGTGATCCTCCTGCACGATGCCGATTTCTACAGTTCGAAGGACTCCCACCGGCGGACCGCGCGAGCGCTACAGACTGATCCTCACAGAGCTCAGCTGCGCGGAAACTCGCTACCGTCCTACCCGTCTGACACGCTTGCTCCGCGCGCGCACTAGACACTGAGAGGATTTGGCAAGCTTGAACGCGGGGACTCGCGACCGCCGGCCGGCGGAGCGCGCTCACGCCGCGTCCTCGGACGCCGCCCCGAGAATCAATGTCCACTCGCTTCCAGCTACGCCGGACTTCGCGAAGTTCGCGATCGGGTTCGACCGATCGCGATCGCGCGCGCCTGCACGCGCTGATCGACGAGGTGCTCGACTCCAACCGCTGGTCGGAGGCGCGACATGACCGCGCGGTTCGAGCAGGCCTGGGCCGACCACAACGACGCGCCCGCCGTCGCGTTCTCGAGCTGGGCCGGCGGCGCGCTGGCGGCGCTGCACTTCGCCGGAGTCGCCGGCGAGACGGTCCTGTGCCCGTCGAACACGTTCATGGCCACGCCGCTCGCGGCGATCCGCTCGGGCGCCGAGGTCCAGTTCGTCGACTGCAACCGCGAGGACCTGTGCATGTCGTTCGCCGACTTCGAGGCGAAGGCCGAGAAGCACAAGCCGAAGGCGGCGTTCCTGGTCCACATCGGCGGCCACATCGCGTTCGACAGCGAGCAGATCGCCGCGTACTGCCGCGAGCACGGGATCTTCCTGATCGAGGACTGCGCTCACGCCCACGGCGCGAGCTGGAACGGCAGGCGGCCCGGTACCTACGGCGACGTCGGCGTGTACTCGCTGTACGCGACCAAGACGATCTCCACCGGCGAGGGCGGCGTGCTCGTCTCCACGCGCCCCGAGGTGATCGAGCACGCACGCGCGTTCCGCAACTACGGCAAGCCGAGCTACGACGTCCACGGTCTCAACTTCCGCATGAGCGAGTTCACCGCCGCGCTCGGTCTGGTGCAGATCGAGCGGCTGCCCGAGATCGTCGCGTGGAAGAACGAGATCGCGCGCGCCGAGCTGGACCCGATCCACCCGAGCCGGCTGCAGCTCCCGGACGGCATGACCTCAGGCCTTTACAAGTACATCGTGTTCGACTGGCTCGAGCGCTCCACCGGCCGGGTATACGACGAGCCGTGCCACCGAATCCTCGGCCACGACGTCGAGCTACCGAACTGCGACTGGGTCGCGCGCAACCATTCCTGCGTGCCGCTGTACTACCGACCATCGGGGCAATCTGAATGAGAGTTCTCGTCACAGGCGGTTCGGGCTTCATCGGCTCGCATGTCGTCGACAAGCTGCGGGCGCGCGGATACGAGCCCGTGATCTACGACCTGCGCCCGTCTGCCTTGGCACACCGATTCCGCCGACAGCGTCGACACGGTGCTCGGCTCGATCACCGACCGTGAGGCGCTCGAGCGAGCGCTCCACAGCTGCGACGCAGTCGCGCACCTCGCGGCCGTTGCCGACGTCAACGACGTCCACGCCTCGCCCGAGGACGCCGAGCGGGTCAACGCGCGCGGTACGGTCACGGTGCTCGAGGCGGCCCGCCGCGCCGGCGTCAAGCGGATCGTCTACGCCAGCACGATCTGGGTCTACTCCGACTGCGTGGACGAGGCGGTCGACGAAGAGACGCTGCTGCCGGCCCCGAGCCACCTGTACACGAGCACCAAGCTCGCGGGCGAGCTGTACTGCAAGGCCTATCAGGAGCTGTACGGGATCGACTACACGATCCTGCGCTTCGGCATCCCCTACGGGCCGCGCGCGCGTGAGGCGGCCGTGATCCCGGCGTTCGTCAACAAGGCGTTCAAGGGCGAGCCGCTGACGCTGGCCGGCGACGGCAGCCAGTCGCGGCGGTTCGTCTATGTCGAGGATCTCGCCGACGGTGTCGCGCTCGGCCTCAACGACGTCGCGACCAATCGCGTCTACAACCTCGCAAGCGATGAGAACGTCACGATCAAGCAGATCGCCGAGACCGTCCAGCAGCTGATCGGCAACGTCGAGATCGTCCACACGCCGGCCCGTCCCGGCGATTTCGGCGGCAAGATCGTCTGCAGCAAGCGCGCCGAGGACGAGCTCGGCTGGACCGCTGCCACGCCATTCGGCGACGGCGTCGCCAAGTACGTCGCCTGGCGTCGTGAACAGGCGGCACTGGCTGCTTCACATGAAGACGCGGTCGTGATCCCCGCCGGTGAACCGGATGCCGAGGCGAAGCCGCGCCAGGTCCTGATCATCTCCGCCGACATCGGCGAGGGCCACGACCTGCCGGCGCGCGCCGTCGCTCGCGAGTTCAAGGACGAGGACCCGGATGCGCACGTCTCGATCGTCAACGGTCTCCCGGCGATGGGTCCGGTCCTGACCAAGGTTCTGCGCGAGAACTCGGCGTTCATGTTCCAGTGGCTGCCGTGGCTGTTCGACATGCAGTACTGGCTGTTCATGTATTTCGCGCCGACGCGATGGCTCGCCAAGCGCCTGCTGACCGCGTTCGGCAGCCGTGGCCTGATGCGCCTGATCCGCGCACACGACCCCGACCAGATCGTCTCCACCTACCCCGGCGTCACGGCGGTCCTCGGCGAGCTGCGGCGCAAGGGCAAGCTCAACGTCCCCTGCTACTCCTCGATCACCGACCTCGCGGGTCTGCGCTTCTGGGCGCATCCGGGGATCGACCTGCACTTCGTCACGCACCCCGAGTCGATCGAGGAGGTCGAGCAGATCGCGGGGCCTGGCAGTGTCCGCTGGGCGAAGCCGCCGACCTCACCGGCGTTCCTTGCGGCCCGCTCGCGCGGCGACGCGCGTCGCGCGCTGGGACTGCCCGCTGAGGGCAAGGTGATCGCGGTGTCCGGCGGCGGTTGGGGCGTGGGCGATCTCGTCGGCGCGACCCGCGCAGCCCTGGACGACGAATCGGATGCGATCGTCCTGTGCCTGTGCGGTCGCAACGACAAGCTGCGCGCGCGGGTGGCCAAGCGCTTCGGCGACGAGCCGCGTCTGCGGTTGATGGGATTCACCGACCGGATGGGCGACGTCCTCGCGGCCGCCGATGCGCTGATCCACTCGAGCGCCGGTCTGACCGTGCTCGAGGCGATCATCCGCGGCTGCCCGGTGATCTCCTACGGCTTTGGCGTCGGCCACGTCCGCGCCAGCAACCGCGCGCTCGAGCGGTTCGGTCTGGCACAGGTCGCGCGCAAGCAGGCCGACATCGGTCCGGCCCTGGAGAAGGCGCTGGCCCGCCGGCCCGAGCCGGACACGTCGTTCGCGCGCCGTCCGTCAACTGCGTCGCTGATCCTCGTCGACGAGCGCCGCGCGCGCCAGCTACCGAGATGGCGGCTGCGCACAGCACGTGCGATCACTGCCAGTGCCGCGATTGTCGCGGTCGTCGGGTGGACGTTGACCGCCGGCGCCTCCTACAGCCTCGTATCGCACTTTGCCCACATCCGCCCGACGACAACGGTCGCCACGTCGCGGCCAGAGGTTGGTGTGATGATCGACGCACCGAGCAGCCAGGTCCGGGGGATTGCCAGTGTTCTTGCCGCAAGCGGGATCCACGCCTCGTTTGCGCTGGATCACGTGCCGACGGCGTCGGACCTCAGCGTCCTCAGCTACGGCGACCAGGCGCTTCCGCGGCTCCCCAACGGTGGTCTGGTCCGCTGGCTCGAGACCCGTGACCAGCTGCATCATCTGCTGCACTCGATGGGCTTCGGCCGCCGCTTCCTCTATGCCTCGAGCGGCCCGACCGTCGGTCAGTGGCTGGTCGCGCACGGAGCTGGCGGCAGGCTGATCGCTGGCGCAGTGAGGCTGGACGAGCCAGGCGACACGGTCGGCCACCTGCACGCCGGAGAGGTCATCGAGCTGACGGTCACAGGCCCCGAGCAGGTGCTGCCGATGCTGAACAAGCTCAGCATCGTGCTACACGCCGACGGTCTCTCGGCTGTTCCGATCGCGCGCCTGATGCGCGACGCGGGCTCGACCGTTTAGGGCTTTATTTATGGGCCCGCTGACGCGGGCTTGGTGCCCCGATCAGCGTCTGGTCCAGCTCTCGCGAGGGTTGTGCAGCGGCGTCAGCGTCGGCTCGATCTGCTCGCGCAGGTGCTCGAACTGCGGTGTCAGCGACAGCTTCTCGCCGAGATGCTCGAGCGGCTCGTCGACTGTGAAGCCGGGGCCGAGGGTCGCGATCTCGAACAGCACGCCTGATGGCTCGCGGAAGTAGACCGAGCGGAAGTAGTGGCGGTCGATCACCGGCGTCGGGTGCGCCAGACCGGACATCGCGACGCGGCGCTGCCAGGCCTCGTGCTCGTCGAGCGGTGACGCCCAAGCCACGTGGTGCACGGTGCCTGCTGCTTGCATTGGCCGCTGCGCCGGGGCGGGGTCGTAGATGTAGTAGCCGCCCCGCTGCTCGCCCCGTACCTCGTAGCTGCCGTCATCCCGGCGCTCGAAGTTCGAGCGTCTGCTCGAGCAGCTCGCGGCTCAGGTCGGGATCGGTCGCGTACGCGCGGACCGCGTGGAAGCCCTGTAGCGCGAGCTCAGCCGGGATCTCCGGGTGATTCGCGGTCAGCGGCTCGTCGGTCGTCTGGACCACCGACAGCTCGTGCGTGAGGCCCTCGAAGTCGGAGAAGATCAACGAGCGCTCGCCGCGGGCCGCGTCGTAGCCGGCGCTCGTGAGCCGCTGCTCCCAGAAGCCCAGCGCCTCGCTGCTCGCAACGCGCCAGACGACGCGGTGGACCATGCCAGCGCCGGCGCGTCCGATCGGTGCCCCCGGGTATTCGAAGAACGTGATGTCAGAGCCTGCTCCGCCTGTCTCATCCGCATAGAACAGGTGATAGATCGACGTGTGGTCCTGGTTGACGGACTTCTTGACGAGTCGCAGTCCGAGCAGCCCAGCGTAGAAGTCGACGTTTCGTTGGGCGTCGGCTGTGATCGAGGTCACGTGGTGGATGCCTTCAAGCTTCATCTCGTCTCCCTACCAGTGGACGCCGCGCGTCGCGCGGGCGAACACGCGCTGCTCGGCCGATGGTTCCTTCTCGGGCTCGGTCGAGGGCTTCTCCCTGCCGACCTCCGGGAACAGCTTGTAGGCACGATTGACAACCAGGTCTTGTGCACCCGGAGCGATCGCATAGCTGAGCTGGCCCAGGCTTCCGAGCGCTGTGGCGACCCGCTTCGGTCGCTTGCGGATCGCGTCGGTGATGAGCGTCGCCGCCTCTTCCGGGCTGAGCGTGGGGAAGCGGTCATACATCTTCGTCGGGGCGATCATCGGGGTGCGGACGAGTGGCATGTAAACGGTGGTGATGTGGACGCCGTCATCGATGATCTCGGGGGCGATCGAGCGCGAGAACGCGTCAAGCGCGGCCTTTGAGCCCAGATACGCCGAGAACCGCGGAGTGTTTGCCTGCAGGCCGATCGTCGAGACGTTGATGATGTGCCCCGACTCTCGCTCTCGCATCACGGGGAGCAGGTTGAGGATCAGCTTGACCGGCCCGAAGTAGTTGACCTGCATCGTCCGCTGGTAGTCGTGGAAGCGGTCATATGAGTTGCTGACCGAGCGCCGGATCGACCGGCCGGCGTTGTTCACAAGGATGTCGACGTGCCCGTGCTGATCGAGCGCCTCTGTCGCCATCCGGTCGATGTCGTCGATATCTGTGAGGTCGCAGCGATGGACGTAGGCGGTGCCGCCGAGCGCCTCGATCTGGCGCCGAACGTTGTCGAGCTTCTCCTGAGTGCGCGCGACCAGCAGGACGGTGCCGCCGGCTTTTCCGATCTCGAGCGCGGTCTGCTTACCGATGCCAGACGAGGCGCCGGTGATCAACGCCGTCCGGTCCTTGACGGCGTCGTGCAGGGAGCGAGCGAGAACATCGCCTGCCCCGGGGATACGCTGGCCGAACGCGCGGAGCGTCTGTGCACTCTTGACCGCGATTCCTGGAAGATTCGGGGGTGCCATTGATGGCACCGTAGCAAGCATTCCGTCCTCGGCGTATGCGAACATGTGTTCTGGTTCCGATGATCGTCTGCGTACTACTCCCTCGCTTCCAGCTCAATGTCGCAGCCGGCGATCGCACCGAGCTGCTGCAGACGCCGGCGGCACTGGCGCCAGAGCCGGGAGGTACGCAGCAGGTAGGGGAGGTGTCGCTCAGTGCAGAGGCATTCGGAGTTCACCCCGGGATGCGCCTTGGGGAGGCGCTCGCGCGCTGTCCGCGGCTGACGCTGGTGCCGCCTGATCCTGCCGGCGTCGCGGACTTCTGGGAGCGGCTGCTTGTGCGGCTGGAGTCGGTCGGAGCGGCTGTTGAGCCTGAGCGTCCAGGGCTCGCATGCTTCGACGCGCGCGGGCTGCTGCGACTGCACGGGGGGATCGAAGGTGTCCTGTCGGCAACGCGCCGTTCCCTGCGCGTGCCTGCTCGCTACGGCGTCGCGCCGTCGCGGTTCGCGGCGGTCGCGGCGGCAACGCGTGCACGTGTGCGCAGGCCGGTGATCGTCCCCGGGACGATTGGCAGCGCGAGCGCAGGGTCAAGCGGCAGGGCCCATGCGCGCGCCTACCTGGCTTCGCTGCCTGTCGCGCTGCTTCGTGCACGGCCAGCGCTTGCCGAGCTTCCCGAGGCGCTCGAGCGCCTCGGAGTGAAGACGCTCGGAGAATTGGCAGCGCTGGCACCCGCTGCTGTTGCCGATCGCTTCGGAGCGGCTGGACTGCTCGCGCGTGAGCTCGCAACGGGCGGCGACGCGGCGCTGCGCCCTCGGCCGGCGGCCGAATTCCTGCGTGAGTCGCTCGAATTACCGGAGGCCGCTTCGGGCACCCAGCTCGAGCGTGGGCTCGGGCTCCTGATCGACCGCCTGCTCGCAAGGCGAGAGCGGCGAGGCAGAACGCTTCGATCGGTTGTGCTCTCCGCGGTACTGGTCGAGCAGGGGGGAACCTGGCGTGAGCAGATCGTCTTCCGCGAGGCGCTCTCGGACTCCGTGCGGATGCGGTTGGTCCTGACCCCACGCCTTGCCTTGATCCCTGCGCCGGCGGAACTGATCAGACTCTCGGTCGAGCGTTTCGGCCCGCCCGCGATCGATCAACGCACGCTGCTCGAGGATCCTGCCGCTGCCAGGGCTGCACGTCTTCGAGAAGCGATCCGGCAGGCTCGCGCCGCCGCCGGTCCGGAGGCAGCCTTGCGTGTACTGGAGGTCGACCCCGGATCTCGAGTCCCTGAACGCCGGGCGGTACTGGCGCCATTTGAGGGATGAGCGTTCGACGATGAGCGGCCCACGGCGACTTGCGATCCCGCGGCGAGTGTCGGTCGCAGCTGGGAGCGACGGCTGCCCGGTCGCGGTCGATGGTCGAGACGTCGACGCTGTGCGTGAGTCGTGGCTTGTCGAGGACCGCTGGTGGACGGATCGCCCCCTGCGCAGGCGCTACTGGGAGATCGTCACCACGTGTGGTCGAAACGAGGTCGTGTTCCACGATCTGGGGAGCGGGAGGTGGTGGCGGCAGCGGTAGCGTCGGCATTCACAGCGATACCTGCGGACCGCTGGTCATAAACTGAAGCCATGTCCGAACCGTCAGCCTCCCGAGACCCAGGAAGGATCGCCGTCGGAACCTGGAGCGGTGGCCGGTTCATGCACTTCGGCGAGCCGCTCGGGGATCATCGCTTCAACGCGCTGATTGCGCCGGACGACCAGATGCGGACCGTGATCACCGCCGACGTGTACGGGACCGGCGATGCCGACCGGATGCTCGGCCGTGCGATCGAGGACCGCGCGCGTGATCAGACGTGTGTGATCGGGGCTGTCGGGCACGATTTCTACAACGGTCAGCGCGATGGTCCAAAAGGCTTCCCCCGTTTCACCGATCCGCGGCTCAGAGGACCCTCCCAGTACGCCGGGTACCTGAAGATGGCGACCGAGCGCAGCCTCGAGCGGTGCCGGATCGACAGCTTCGACCTGCTGCTGCTTCATAACCCCGACCGCACCGGCTACACCAGCGAGACCGTCTGGAACGGGATGGTGGCTCTGCGCGAGTCCGGTCTGGCGCGCGCGATCGGCGTGGCACCAGGTCCGGCGAACGGCTTCACGCTCGACGTGATCGACTGCCTCGAGCGTTTCGGAGAGCTGATCGACTGGGCGATGATCATCCTCAACCCGCTCGAGCCGTGGCCGGGCGAGCTGTGCCTCGGCGCTGCTGCAACCGCCGGAGTCAGCGTGATCACACGCGTCGTCGACTACGGCGGCCTGTTCTTCGACGACCTGCTCCCCGGCCAGGAGATGCTTGTGCAGGATCACCGCAACTTCCGACCCGCCGGCTGGATCGAGGCTGGTCGCGAGCGGATCGAGGCAATGCGCCCGATCGCGCAGCGCACCGGCCTGACGATGCTCCAGCTCGCGTGCCAGTGGAACCTCGCCCACGAAGCTGTCGAGTGCGTCGTCCCGACGCTGATCCAGGAAGTCGGTGCCCGCGCCCGACCGGTCGAGGAGAAGCGGGCCGAACTGGTCGCGCTCCCACCGGAGCTGCGCTTGACGGCGGCCGACGTCGAGCAGATCCGCTCGATCGGCGACAACACCGGATCCATGGCTCTGAAGGGCGCAAGCCCCGCGCATCTCGGTGCTGAGAGGGCGGACAGCTGGGCGCTGCACCCGCGGCTCCAGGACGTGGCGCGGCGCTGGAGCATCGAGCCGGAACGCGACTTGGTGCAGGTCTAGTGCACTGGCACCTCGGACGGGTATCGCTGCGCGCATGAGCGACCGACTGACTGGGGCCTGCGGATGCGGCGCCGTCCGCTACGAGATCACCGAGCCACTGCAGTCCGCGAGCTACTGCCACTGCACGCGCTGTCAGCGGCGCACCGGCACCGCCGCCTCGGCAAACGGGCGCACCGCGCCCGGTTCATTCCGGATCCTCGCCGGCGAGGACAGGCTCAAGGCCTGGAAGCCGGCCGGCGGCTTTGAGAAGTGGTTTTGCGGCGACTGCGGCTCGGCTCTATTCAGCCGTGGCCCGGATGACCAGTCGCAGATCGCAGTCCGGCTTGGAACCCTTGACGCTGACCCAGGCATCCGTCCGAGCTACCGTCAGTTCGTCGCCAGCGCCGTGCCCTGGGAGCCGATCCCCGACGACGGGCTGACCCAGTACCTGGAGGCCCGGGGCCAGGCCACGTAGCCCGGCGCCTCAGAGCTCGCCTTTGACGTTCTCGGCGCGGACCCACTCGCAGCCCGCCGAGAGGTCCTCGACCCCCATCGCCGCGGCGACGTTCAGCCACATCCCGTAGCGGAAGAAGTCATCGATCTGCTCGGGCTCGGCACCGGAGAGCCGCTCGACATGGCTCACCAGACGGGCGTACCAGACGCGCACCCGCTCGCGGATCACATCGTCGTCGCAGGCCGCGTAGGACTGGTGCTGAAGCATCAGGTAGTCACGGTGCGATGTGAGCAGTTCCACGTACGCGACGCCCATCGCCGTGAGCACGTCGACATCCGGTGGCGCCGTGGTGGGATCGAACTCCGAAGCGGCCTTCGTGAACGTCTCAGCGACGAGCTCGAAGCCGCGCTCGACGGCTGCCAGGAACAGTTCCCGCTTGTTCGCAAACAGGCTGAACACATACGGCTGCGCGACGCCCACGCGCCGCGCGATTCGATCGACCGGCGTGCCGTGCAGGCCACCGCTGGCGAACTCGTGGACGGCGGCCTCGATCAGCGCGTCCCGGCGCTCGGCGGCCGGGACGCGCTGTCGGGGAGGATGGGATGGATTTCTCGTTGCGGACATGCGGTATTCGATCGTACGGGACCGTTAGGCGGCGGCTCCCGCGGTGGTGCCGACGCGCCGGCTCCGGCGCCGAGGCCCGTGTGCTGAACGGCACCGCCGCGGCGATCAGCGCGCCGGCAGCGAGCACGGCGACACCGACCCAGATCGCCGGAATCAGCCCGTTGACGTAGGCCTGCGCCGAGGCGTAGCTGCCGTGGCTGGTGAACACCGTCGCGAGCACCGCGACGCCGAGCACGCCGCCGAGCTCCCGAATCGCGTTGGTGGCACCGGATGCCTGGCCGGTCTCATCGGTCCGGACCGAGGACAGCACCGCATTCGCGGCAGGCGCGAACACCAGCGCCATCCCGGCACCCGCGAGGATGAACGGAACGACCATGCTCGCGTAGCTCTGGCCGACGTCTGCCAGCGTCGCGAGCCACCCGAGCGCGACCGCCTGCAGGCCCAGCCCGGCGGCCATGAACAGGCGGCTTCCGTAACGCTCAGAGAAGAACCCGGCCAGCGGCGAGACGATCATCGTCGCGCCGGTCCAGACCAGCAGCTTCACGCCCGCCTGAAGCGGCGTGTTGTGCAGGACGTTCTGCAGGAACTGGCTGAGGAAGAAGATCGAGCCGAACATCCCGAAGTACATCGCGAGCGAGACGGCGTTGGTCACGGCGAACCCGCGGTTCGAGAAGAACCGCATCGGCAGCATCGGCTCATCGACCTTCAGCTCGTAGCGGACGAAGAGCGCAACGAGCGCCGCTCCAACAGCGAGGGCGACGACGACCTCGGGGCTGCTCCAACCTTGAGACTGCGAGCGCACCAAGCCGTAGACGATCCCGAACAGGCCGCTCGAGGCGAGCACCAGCCCGCGGAGATCGAGCCGACGAGCGGGTCCGTGGCTCTCGACGAGCTTCGTCGCCGCGAGTGGGACGAGCGCGATGCCGATCGGGACGTTGATCCAGAAGATCCAATGCCATGAGCTGAGCTCGATCACGGCGCCGCCGACGAGCGGCCCGAGCGCCACGGCGATGCCGCTGATCCCCGACCAGATGCCGAGCGCGACGCCGCGCTTGTCAGGCGGGAATGCGTCGGCGAGCAGCGTCAGCGTCAGCGGCGTTGCGATCGCGGCGCCGACTCCCTGTGCCGCCCGCGCGGCGATCAGCAGGCCGATCGACGGAGCGAGCGCGGCGGCGGCCGAGGAGGCGGTGAACAACGCGACTCCGGCGATGAACACCCGCTTGCGGCCGAGCAGGTCGCCGAGCGCAGCGCCGGTCAGCAGCAGCACTGCGTAGGCGAGCACATATGCGTTGACGGTCCATTCGAGCGCCTGGATCGAGGCGCCGAGCTCGCGGCGGATGCTGGGCAGAGCGACGCTGACGACGAGGTTGTCGAGCACGACCATGAACAGTCCGATCGAGACGATTCCGAGCGTCCAGGCTCTGCGGCGTGATTCGGATTTGTCGGCCATGGAACTCCCCTTCCAATGGTTCTTAGTGAGTGCTAACTATGAGAAGATTAGCAGCCACTAATAACTTGTCAAGGGTCGCCCCGCTGCTGTGTTGTCGTGCGCGGGGGTTGAACGAGCGAAATTCGGAGCGGCCGGCGTGACGTCCTCGCAGCATGGGAACATATGTTCGTCCATGTACGTAGAGCTCCACTGCCACTCGGCCTTCTCGTTCCTCGACGGCGCCTCGCTTCCCGATGAGCTCGTTCCGGCTGCGCTCGAGCTGGGCTATGAGGCGCTTGCGCTGACCGACCACAACTCGGTCTCTGGTTCGATGGAGTTCGCCGTCTCTGCGCGGGCGCTTGGACTGCGCCCGATCCATGGGGCGGAGGTCGATCTCGAGGACGGCCGCCACCTGACGCTGCTCGTCGAGGACGCGCGGGGGTGGTCGAATCTGTGCCGGATCCTGACGCGCGCACACGCACACACGCGTGAAAAGCCAGGACCGCCAACGCAGGCATGGGTCCCGCTGAGCGAGATCCTCGATCACGCCGAGGGTCTTGTTTGTCTGAGCGGGTGTGCGCTTCGTGGCGTCAGCGACGAGTTCACGCTGAGGCGCCTGCTCGAAGCCTTTGGACGCGGGAATCTGCGGATCGAGCTGCAACGCCCGTTCCTGCGCGACGATCGCGCTCGCAACCGGCGGCTGTCTGGGATCGCCAGGCGGCTCGGGATCCCGAGTGTCGCGACCGGGAACGTGCATGCACACGCTCGCGCGCGCGCGCCGCTGCAGGACGCCCTCGTGGCGATTCGTGTGCACTCCACGCTTGACGCATCAGAACCCGATCGACGCGGCAACTTCAGCCACGTGCTGTCCTCGCCGGCGGCGATGGCAGCGCGGTTTCCCGAGCATCCGGAGGCCGTTTCGGAAGCGGCACTACTGGCCGACCGTCTGCGGTTCGATCTCGGAAGCGACCTTGGCTACCGCTATCCAGGTTCGGAAGACGAGGAGGCGATGCACAAGCTGGCGGAGTTATGCGAGACGCGCGTGAAGGATCGATACGCCGGCGCGCTCGAGACCGCGAGGACACGATTGCGCGAGGAGCTGCGGATCATCGAGGCGCTCAAGCTCCCGGGCTTCTTTCTGCTTCACCATGACATGCTCGAGCTGGCGCGCGAGGTTGCCGCCGAGGTGAGGGGGCCGGACACAGCACGTGCGCTGCTGCCTCCGGGGAGGGGCCGCGGTTCGAGCGTCTCCTCGATCGTCTGCTATCTGACGGGGCTCTCGCACGTCGACCCGATTGCCAACGAGCTGATGATCGGGCGTTTTCTCAACGAGGAGTTGACGGCGCTCCCCGATATCGACCTCGACTTCCCGCGCGACATCCGTGAGAAGCTGATTCCGCGCGTTCACGAGCGCTACGGTCACGATCGCTCGGCGTTGGTGGCAGCGTTTCCGACATACCGAGCGCGGGGAGCGATCCGCGAGCTCGGCAAGGCGCTCGGATTGCCGCCGGGGGAGATCGAGCGGGTGGCGCGGGGGAGCGAGGGCTGGGATGCGCGGCAGGTGGCAAAGGACATCGAGAGCGCGTTTGGCGGGGAGCACGGCGCCGAGCCGGGGGGCGGCGGCGGGGGATCAGCCGGCCGCCGGGGATCGACCGGCCGCTGGGCATGGCTCGCGAGGTTGGCTGAGGAGGCGCACGGGCTTCCGCGCCATCTCTCTCAGCACTCGGGCGGGATGATCGTGGCGACCAGGCCGCTGATCGACTGCTGTCCGATCGTGCCGGCTGCGATGGAGGGGCGGCAGATTGCTCAGTGGGACAAGGACTCCTGTTCGGACGCGGGCTTTCTGAAGATCGACCTGCTCGGGCTCGGGATGCTCTCGGCGGTCGAGCGGTGCGTCGAGTTGATCGCCAAGACACGCGGCGAGCGCATCGACCTCTCGAGAATCCCGTATGACGATCCCGCGACGTACGAATGCATTCAGACGGCGGATACGACCGGGGTCTTCCAGATCGAAAGCCGGGCGCAGATGCAATCGCTTCGGCGCACCCGCCCTGAGAACCTCCAGGACATCACGATCCAGGTTGCGATCGTCAGGCCCGGTCCGATCCAGGGAGGGGCGGTCAATCCGTATATCGAGCGCCGCCAGCGGCTGCGAGTGGACCCCACCTACAAGGTCCCGTACGAGCATCCGTCGCTCGAGCCGGTGCTGGGTGAGACGCTCGGGACGATCATCTTCCAGGACCAGGTGCTCGAGGTGGCGATTGCGTTCGCCGGGTTCTCGGCGGGGGAGGCGGAGGGACTGCGGCGAGCGATGAGCCGTAAGCGCTCGGAGGCTGCGATCGAGGCCTACCACCGGCGCTTTGTGGCCGGGGCTATACAGCGCCATGGGGTCGATGAGCAAACCGCCGAGCGAGTGTTCTCGATGGTGCAGGGCTTCTCCGGATTCGGGTTTCCGAAGGCGCACGGAGCGGCGTTCGGGTTGCTCGCATACCAGTCGACGTGGCTGCGCGTCCATTACAGCCCTGAGTTCCTGTGTTCGCTGCTGAACGAACAGCCGATGGGCTTCTATCCGCCCGACGCACTGATTCATGAAGCGCAACGGCGAGGAATCGAAGTGCGTGCGCCTGATGTCAACGACAGCGGGGCGGAGTGCGAGATGACCGCCGACGGCGGGGTTCGCGTCGGCCTCGGTTATGTTCGCGGTGTCCGTTCGCAAGAGGTCGAGCAATTGGTCGCCGCCCGCGAGGCGAGCGGGCACTTTCGCAACCTTTCCGAGCTGGCGTCGCGGGCCGGTGCAGGCGCACCATCACTCGAGCTGCTGGCTTGGTCAGGCGCCTGCGATTCGCTTGTCGCGGCTGCGGGGTCACCGCCCGGGTCCGCGCCCAGGTCACCGCCCGGTTCAGCGACCAGGTCACCGCTAGCCGTTTCGCCGCGACGGATCGCGCTCTGGCAGCTGGGGGTCGCGACCCCCGGTAAGAACGTTCCCGGCGGAACCCAGCTGGCGCTTCCGCTCGACCTGCCGGCCCCACCGAAACTGCACGCGCTCTCTGCTTGGGAGTCGATGCTCGCCGACTACGGAACGACCGGGCTGACCGTGCATCAGCATCCAATGGCATTGCTGCGGGACCGCGTGCCGGCTGATTCGGTCACCAGTGACGACCTCAATCTGCTCGAGCACGGCACCCGCGTACGAGTAGGAGGACTGGTGGTTGCCCGGCAACGTCCGGGAACGGCCAATGGGATTGTCTTCGTTCTGCTGGAGGACGAATACGGGACGATCAACCTGATCGTGCCCGCTCAGGTCTACGAGCGCAACAGGCTGACAGTGAGGACCGAGCCGTTGATGCTGGTCGAAGGCAAGCTCGAGCGCTTCGCAGCGGCCGGTGGCGTCATCAACGTGCTCGTCGACCGCATCGGGTCGATCGCAGCGCCGGATCGTCTGCTTGCTGAAGTCAAGGATTTCTCGATGCTCGACGAGCAAGTGCGGGTCGGACTCGCGGAGCAGCGAGCGGCGCATCCAAGTGACAAGGAGACCGAGTCGGAGGTCGATGATTTCCGCGCCGTCGCCCCACCCGTGATGAGTTTTGCGTCTGGGAGGAGGAGATGAGCGGCGAACGCACAAGATCGAGTTAGTGCAAGCGTCGATCCAGGGGAGGCGCCGGGAACGGCGGCTCCATCACGTCGACGATCTCCGCCGCCTCATTACGCCATCCACCGGCCCCGCGCGATAAGGTGCGGCGCGCCGTGCTTGCCACCATTATCTTTCTCGCATTCTGGGTCGCGCTTGCGCTCGCGCTGTTCTTCGTCGCGATCCGGGGTGGGCTCGGAGGCGCACGGGCGACCCTTCAGACGCAGTCTCGCGGCGGGCGCAAGGCTCTCGGCGTGATCTTCGCGGTGCTGTACGTCGGGTTCGGGGTGGCGATCCCGCTCGTGTTCCTGATCGGCAACCACGCGAACGCGAGCGGCCAGGTCGGGGGGATCAAGCTCAATGCCGCCGAGAAGCACGGGCGTCAGCTGTTCGGCCAGGACTGCGCGGTTTGCCACACGCTTGCGGCGGCGAACGCGACCGGGAAGGTCGGACCGAACCTCGACTCGTTGAAGCCGCCGGCGTCGCTGGTGGTGAACACGATCAACAACGGCTGTCTGCAGAATCCGCCGAACAACAGTCCGCAGGCGTGCCTCGGGAACGGGACGATGCCTTCCCAGCTCGTCGAGGGCAAGGATGCGCAAGACGTCGCGAACTTCGTCCAGAAGGTGGCCGGCAAGGAGTAGGGAGGGCTCCGGCCGTCGACCGCCGTCACGCCGTCATGCCGTCGAGCGCCGTCACGCCGTCGACCGCCGTCACGCCGGCTCCGAGCGAACTGTCGGAAATAGCGGGGAAGTCCGGATGCGTCCGTCCACGGTCGTTGCTAGCATCGCGAGCGCATGAGCTGAATTCCCGCTAGCTGCGGATCCCGATACGGGTGAGGCGGCAATGGAAGCGGGGGACCCAAGTTGTTGGGGCTAATCGTGCTTTTTGCGCGTAGCGCCGCTCTTTCGGCGCGAGCCCGTCAGCTAACCCCGCAAGCACGAGAAAGAGGACAACGATGCCTCCAGCAGGCGTGTCAATGCCCCGGGGTCAAGTGCACCGCGATGAAGCTCGCAGCGACCTCACCGCCGATCAGATTCGGACGGACGGCTCAGCCGAGCAGATCTTCGACGACAGCCCGTACACCGGGCCTCGTCCAGTGCGCGCCGGCGGGTCGGATGACGACTGGGCGCTCGCCAGTCGTGCCGTAGCGGCCTCGCCGCGCCCCACGAGATCTGCGCGCGCACCCCAAGCTGAAGCCGCCCCCGACCGAACCGCTGTGCCCCGCACCGCCGCCCCCACGAGCGCCCGGCGAGCCGCCGCACCCCGTGCGTCCGCCGGGCCTCGTGCATCCGCCGCGGCGGCGCCGCGGGCGCCCAGGCCCGTCCCCCAGCTCCGCCCGACCACGTCGGCCAACGGCAGAGCCTCGGCGGCGAACCGCGCCGGCGCCGGCGTTCCCGGTCGCCGGACGGTCACGATCCAGGGCCGGGGCACCGAGCGCTACAACGCCGGATACGAGCGCCGCAGGCCGGTGCGGCGAGCCCATGAACGGGACGGGTTCAGGCCGGATCGGGTGGCGATGTGGGCCGTGCTGCTCGGCTTCGTGCTCGTCTTGGTCGCTGCGACCAGCTCACATGCAGCGGTGCTCGCGCATCCTGCATCGTTCGCCGCCGACCACGTGTCGTCCGTCGCCCAGCACGCGATGGCGATCGCGCGGCACCTCCGCTAGTGAACCGCTAGCACGCCCGGGCAGGATCTGGAGCGCGTCGGACCGAGGCGCGAAGTTTGGCCATTCACCGGCGAGGGGTGCCTGTGAATCGCCAAACTTCGCACTTTCCGAGCCGTGAGACTCCGCGATATCGGACCGAGCTGCGCCCGTTAACCGGAGCGGGTGATCACCGCTCCCAAGCACCCACTTATCAGCCTCGTCAGGCCCGATGATCGGGCGTTTATCCGGCTACGTATAAGGGGAAGGAGCGGTTTATTCGCCCGCCGCCGAAAGCAGCGCGATCGGTTGTGGGCCTTCCGTTAGCGCTCTGCGAATCCCTTGTGCGATCGAGACACCACGGATACACTTATCAACCGTAAGCAGGTCTCGAAAGTAAAGGGGACGTGAGCGATGAGCAGCGTCCCTTTCCCTTAGGCAATTAGACCCCCTGGTGGTCGGTTATGAAAACTTCGATGAGCAGATTCCAGATCCACGACGACCTGACGGCCCCCGAGGGCTCCGTCCCGGTGCTGCGCGGCGCGCTTGCGGCGGGCGGTCAGCTACCCAACTTCCTCGGCGTCCTGGCCGGCTCGCCGGCCGCGCTGCGGGCTTATGCAAGCTTCCGCTCGGAGCTGCGCCACGGCAGGCTCACGCTGGCGACGCTCGAGCGGATCGCTCTCGCCGTCGCCGAGCACTACCACTCCGAGCCGGGCATCGAGATGCATTCGCGGGCGGCTCGCGCGGCGGGTCTGGCGCTCGACGAGGTCGCGGCTGGCGCGGAAATTCGCCTCCAAGGATCAGCGCGAGGCGGCGCTGCTGCGCTACCTGCAGGCGCTTGTCGAAGAGGCGGGCGGCCGCCGATGCACCTGCACGAGGAGGCCCACGAGGCGGGCTGGGACGACGAACAGATCCTGGAGGCGATCGCGGCGGTTGCGATGGAGGGTTTCACCGCGATGGTCAACGTCGCCGGCGAGGTGCCCGTCGACGGCTCCAGCGAGGAGTCGCGGGCCTGCAGGCAGCGTAAGTCTCCTGCTTCAGCGGCAATGGGCTCGCACGAGCAAAACGCAAACGGCGAGGGACGCGGTTCTGGCTGCTGCCCGTTCTACCACGAGGCGGTGGAGCTCGTAGGACGGCGATGGACGGGCGCGATCCTCCGCGTCCTGATGGACGGTCCGATGCGCTTCTCCGAGGTCGCGCAGGCGGTGCCGGAGCTGTCAGATCGCCTGCTGTCGGAGCGGATGAAGGAGCTCGAGGCGCGCGGGATCGTCGAGCGCAAGGTGATTCCGGGGCCGCCGCTGCGGGTCGAGTACCAGCTCTCCCGCATGGGCCGCGAGCTCGAGCCCGCGCTGTCGGAGCTGCAGCGCTGGGCCAACCGCTGGCTCGGCAGCGCGTCCCCGCCGGCATGTCGAACTGAACGGACCGCCGGCCGGGGGCACGGGCTGATTCGCGGCCGACCGCCAGCTTCGCGGCCGACCGCCAGCCGCCGCTCAGCTCAGCTCAGCTCAGAGTTGCTGAGCGCGTCGCCGTGCCGTGTGTCCAGCTCAACAAGCGAGATCGCCACGGCGAGGATCGGGAGACGGTTGCGCACGGCGCCGGAGCATACGGACCGGCCCGCCGCCGGGGCAAGCCGGGCAAGCCGCCAAGCCGGGGCAAGCCGCTAAAGCGGGTAACCTCCCGCGCCCGATGACCCTGCCGCAACGACCCCAGAACGCCGACGAGGTGACCTCGCTGGCCCAGGAGCGCGACATCCGCTTCATCCGCCTGTGGTTCACCGACATCCTCGGGCAGCTGAAGTCATTCTCGATCAACGCCACCGAGCTGGCAGATGCGTTCGAGGGCGGGATGGGATTCGACGGCTCCTCGATCACCGGGTTCAACGCGATCGAGGAGTCGGACATGATCGCGATGCCCGACCCGACGACGTTCGCGATGCTGCCGTGGCGCCCCGCCGAACAAGGCGTCGCGCGGATGTTCTGCGACATCCAGACGCCCGAGCGCACGCCGTATGAGGGCGACCCGCGCCACGTGCTGAGGCGGGCGTTGCAGCGCGCCGAGGCGATGGGCTTCGACCACTTCTACGTCGGGCCCGAGCTCGAGTACTTCTACTTCCGCGACTCGAAATCGACCGAGGTGCTCGACGAGGGCGGTTATTTCGACCTGACGACGCTCGACGCCGGCTCGGACCTGCGTCGCGAGACGGTGCTCGCGCTCGAGCAGTTCGGGATCCACATCGAGTACACCCACCACGAGGTCGGCCCCAGCCAGCACGAGATCGACATGCGCTATGCCGACGCGCTGAAGATGGCCGACGACTGCATGACCTACCGGATCACGGTCAAGGAATACGCGATGAAGTACGGCCTGCACGCGACCTTCATGCCGAAGCCGCTGTTCGGCAAGAACGGCTCCGGCATGCACACGCACCAGTCGCTGTTCCGCGATGACCGCAACGCGTTCTTCGACGAGGACGATCCGTATTTCCTCTCCGACGTCGGCAAGGCGTTCATCGCTGGCCAGCTCCGCCACGCGCGCGAGATCTGCTCGATCTTCGCCCAGTGGGTCAACTCCTACAAGCGCCTCGTCCCCGGCTATGAGGCGCCGGTGTACGTCGCCTGGTCACGCCGTAACCGCTCGGCGCTTGTGCGAGTCCCGCTGTATCACCCGGGCAAGGAGCAGACCACGCGGATGGAGCTGCGCTGCCCGGACCCGGCATGCAACCCATACCTGACCTTCGCCGTCCTGCTCCAGGCCGGCCTCGAGGGAATCGAGCATGGCTACGAGCTGCCGGATCCGATGGAGAAGAACCTCTACCACCTCTCCCCCGATGAGCGCCGGCGGCTCGGGATCGAACAGCTGCCCGAGACGCTCGGCGAGGCGATCGAGCTGACCGCGCAGTCCGAACTCGTGCTGCGGACGCTCGGAGAGCACATGTTCAACCGCTACATCGAGATCAAGCGCCAGGAGTGGGACGACTACCGGGTGCAGGTGACGCCATGGGAGCTCGAGCGTTACCTGCCGGTTCTATGAGGCGCCCGCTGATCAGGATCGCCGCGAGTTCCTCCGGCGTCGTGACCGGCGCCTTGCAGACGAAGTGCTCGCAGACGTACGCGGCGGCGCGGCCGTCCACCGGGCCGCGCCCCTCGAGCAGCGGCACGCCGTTGCACTCGCCGCCGGCCAGCACCAGGTGCGGCCGGAATTCCGCGCGCACGACGTCCAGCAGCGGCTCTGCTTGCGGCCCGACGATCGCGACCTCGCGCACCGGCGCGAGGTAGAAGTCGGCAGCGCTGAGCAGATGGCCGAACGCGTGCGGGTGGCGAGCCGCGAGCACGAACAGTAGTCGCAGCACGCCGAGCGCGTGGCGCTCGTACTTTCCCTCGCCCGATAGCAGCGCCAGTCGCAGCAGCCCGAACGCCGCCGCGGAGTTGCCGGACGGGATCGGCGAATCCTCGAGGTCCTTGCGACGGGCGGCCAGTCGCTCGTGGTCGACCGGCGTCGTGAAGAACGCGCCTCGCTCCGTATCGGAGAACCGCTCGATGATCGTGTCGGCGAGCGCCACTGCCTCGCGATACCAGCGCGGGTCAAACGTCGTCTCGTAGAGGGTGATCAGCGCCTCGAGCAGGTAGCCGTGATCCTCCAGATACGCCCCGAGCCGTCCGCGCCCATCCTTCCAGGTGCGCAGCAGACGACCGTCGGCGTCGCGCAATTCCGACAGCACGAACGATGCGCATGCGACGGCGGCGTCGAGGTAGTCCGGCCGTGCCAGCACGGCCCCGCTTTCGGCCAGCGCGGAGATCATCAGCGCGTTCCACGAGGTCAGCCGCTTGTCGTCGAGGCCCGGTCGCACCCGCGCGGCTCGGGCCTGCAGCAGCGCGGCGCGGATCTCGGGCAGATCGTCGGGCTCGACGCCGTGCGCCTCGAGCACGTTGAACCCACGCTCGAAGTTCCCCTGCTCGCTGGCGCCAAAGTACTCAACCGCAGAGGTGTAGCTCGACGGACCGATCACCTTCCGAAGCTCGTCAAGCCTCCACACATAAAACTTTCCCTCAACGCCTTCGGAGTCCGCGTCCAGCGACGAGCAGAAGCCGCCCTCCGGCCCGCGCAGCTCCCGCAGTACGAAGTCGAGCGTCTCGCAGCACACGCGGCGAAAGCGCTCCTCGCCTGAGACCTGCCAGCCGTGCAGGTACGCGCGCGCCAGCAGCGCATTGTCGTAGAGCATCTTCTCGAAGTGCGGCACCGTCCAGGTTGCATCGACCGCGTAGCGCGCGAACCCGCCGCCGACCTGGTCGTAGATCCCGCCGCGGGCCATCGCCTCGAGCGTCCCCAGCGACATCTCGCGCTCGCCGCGGGCGAGCAGCAACTCGATCGTGGGGGCGGAGGGAAACTTCGGCGCCCCGCCCCAGCCCCCGTGCGCGCTGTCGTAACTCGCGCGCAGGTTCTCGAGCGCGTTGTCGAGGAGCTCCGACTGGATCGGCTCGGCGGACGGCTCGATCCGCGCGGTCGCGCCGAGCGCGTGGATCAGGCGCTCGCCCTGCTCGTGGATCTCCTCGCGCCGGGTGGACCATGCGTCGGCGACCGCGAGCAGCACCATTCGCCAGCTCGGCATCCCGTGACGCGGCTCCGGCGGGAAATACGTCCCGGCGTAGAACGGCGCTTGCTCGGGAGTCAGGAACACGTTCAGCGGCCAGCCGCCATGCCCGGTCAGCGCCTGGCATGCCTCCATGCACAGTGCGTCGATGTCGGGCCGCTCCTCGCGATCGACCTTGATCGGGACGAATCGCTCGTTCATCAGCGCGGCGATCTCGGGGTCCTCGAAGGACTCCCGCTCCATCACATGGCACCAATGACAGGCCGAGTAGCCGATCGAGACCAGCAGCGGCACGTCGCGCTCGCGGGCGCGGGCGAGCGCGTGGCGCCCCCAGGGAGACCAGTCGACGGGATTGTCCTTGTGCTGCAGCAGGTAGGGGGATGTTTCCCCTGCAAGTCGATTCGGCACGGCAGCAGAGTACCCGTCCGCACGCGATGGCAATACGCTGTCGCGTCCGTCCAGTCAGCGGCCCAATCAGGAGAAGATCAATTGTCAGCGCAGCGTGAGACCGTAACCGCCCCGGATGCGCCTAAGGCGGTCGGTCCATATGTCCATGCGGTCCGCGCGGCCGGCCTGTTGTTCTGCTCCGGTCAGGTGCCGCTCGATCCGCGTACCGGGGAACTTGTCGGGCGCACTCCCGGCGAGCAAGCCGGGCGCTGTTTGGAGAACCTCGCGGCCGTGTGCGCGGCGGCCGGCGCGACGCTCGGCGATGCGGTCAAGCTGACCGTCTATGTGACCGACATCGGCTCGTTCGCCCAGGTCAACGAGGTGTACGCCTCGTTCTTCGAGTCAAGTCCCCCGGCGCGGGTGGCGATCGGCGTCGCGGCGCTCCCGCTCGGCGCGGAGGTCGAGATCGACGCGATCGTGGCGCTACCCGACTGACGTCTTGAAAGACGAGTACTCCCGAGCCTCTTCCACCAGCGCCCCGATCACCCGGCTCTGTTGATCGGCCTCGGGGTGCCACTGGACGCCGAGGACGAACCTGCAAGCAGGCGCCTCGATCGCCTCGGGGAGCTCGTCGAGCGTCGAGACGCCGGTGACGGTCAGTCCGTCGCCGATCACGTCGACGCCCTGATGGTGGTGAGACTTCGTGCCGTGCAGATCCTCGCCGGCGGCGCGAGCGGCAAGCGATCCCTCCTGCAGGCGCACGTCGTGGTCGGAATTTGTGAAGCTGCCGGGATTGCGGCGATGCTGTTCGTGACCGACGAGGTCGGGGAGGTGCTGGCGCAGCGTGCCGCCGAGCGCGACGTTGATCAGCTGCATCCCGCGGCAGATCCCGAGGACCGGCATGTCGCGCTGAACCGCCCGGCGCGCAAGCGCGATCTCTGAGCGATCCCGTTCGGGGACCGACCCCTTGGTCGCGGGATGCGGCTCGGCCTCGTAGACGGAAGGATCGATGTCGGCGCCGCCGGCGAGGATCAACCCGTCGATCCGGTCAAGCATCTGGTCGGGCTGCTCAGCAAGAATCGGGTCCGGCGGGATCATCACCGCCAGCCCACCGGCCGCCTGGATCTCCGTGATGTAGGCCCACGGCAGGAGCGCCGCTCGCTGGTCCCAGACACCCCAGCGGGCGTGCTCGAGGCTGGTACAGATACCGATCGCGGGGCGTGAATCGCTCATCCGCGAAGCGTAGCGAGGCGCCCCGGGGAACGTTTCACGTGTCGGCGGCGTCCATACGGTCACAACCGCAAGTCATCGTAGGGCTTCAATGACGGCGTGCTGGTCGTCGGCAGCGCCGGCGCCGGTGGCGCTGTGACGAGCACAACCTCGAGCTCGTCCAGCCGCGTGGCCGGCTATTGACGACGAGTCAGCGTTCCCGCAGCACCGCCCGGCGGACCTTGCCGCTCGACGTCCTCGGCAGCTCCGGGACGAAGTCTACGATCCGCGGATATTTGTAGGGGGCGGTCTCGTTCTTGACGTGTGTCTGGAGCTCGGCGACGAGCTCCGGGCTGGGCACGAAGCCGTCTCGCAGGACGACCACCGCGCGTACGACGGCCCCGCGCTCCTCGTCGGGGGACGACACGACCGCCGCCTCGGCCACCGCCTGGTGCGAGACGAGCGCCGATTCGACTTCGAACGGCCCGATCCGGTAGCCGGCAGAGATGATCACATCGTCGGCACGGCCGACGAAGTACAGGAAGCCGTCCTCATCCATGTGGACCCGATCACCGGTGCGCCACGGCGATCGGACCGGCGCCGGTTGTTGGTCCTCCAGGTATGAGACGAAGAACGTCGGATCGCTGGTTGGATCGACGAGCACGAGCTCCTCGTCCTCGATCTCGAGCGCGATGCCGGGAAGTGGCCGGCCCATCGAGCCGGGTCGCACCGGCTCTCCCAGCGGCATGCCGGTCAGCTGCCCGGTCTCGGTCTGCCCGTAGCCGTCGCGGATGTAGATCCCGGTCGCCTCGTGGAAAGCGCGCAGCACCTCGGGATTGAGCGCCTCGCCGGCGGCGACCAGGCCGCGCAGGGCAGGCAACGGGGAGATCTCGGCCCGCTTGGCGATCACGCGGTACTCGGTCGGGGCCATGCAGAGCACGTTGACGCTTTCGGCGGCCAGGATCTCGAGCCGCTCGGCGGGGTCGAAGCGGGCATCGTGCACGAGCGCCGCCGCGCCCCGGATCCACGGTGCGATGAACACGTTGCGGGCGGACTTCGACCATCCACTCGCGGCGGTGCACCAGACCAGGTCGCCCGGACGGGCGTCGAGCCAGTGCTCGGCCTGGAGCCGCTGTCCGGGCAGATAGCGCTGTCCGTGGACGATCCCCTTGGCCTCGCCGGTCGTGCCGCTGGTGAACGTGATCAGACATGGGTCCGCTGGCGCCAGCTCGACCGGGGCTGCGGGCGCAGCTGTGAACAAGGTCTCGTCGGGGATCAGCAGGACGGTGCACTCCGGTCCTGCCGCGGTGAGCTCTGTGGCGTTGCGCCGGTCGGCGAGAATCAGCTTCGGGCGCGCATGCTGCAGGCGCAGGCGGAGGTCCTTGGCGCGGAGTTGCTCGTTGCAGGGCAGCGCAACGGCCCCGATCCGGAAGCAGGCGACCATCGTCAGCACCCATTCGGGCCGGTTGCCGATCAGCGTCATAACGATGTCGCCGCGAGCAACGCCGGCGCTGAGCAGCGTGCCGGCGAGGCGGGCGCTGCGGTCAGCCACCTCCGCAAAGCTCCACGTGCGGCGGGCGCCCTCACGGGTCAGCTCCAGCAGCGCGAGGTCCGCTCGGGGGGCGGCATCGACGACATCGCGAGCGAAGTTCATGCGGGCGGCAGTGTGGCACCATCGCGGGCGATGACGTTCTGGAACGGCATGTTGTGGTTGCACCTGCTGGCGATGGCGTTCTTCGTCGGCGGGCAGCTGATGCTCGCCGCCGTAGTGGTTCCGGGGTTCCGCGGGGCTGCGGACCGAACGCCGTTGCGTGCCGCTGCGCGGCGCTTCGGGATCGGGACACTGGCGGCTGTCGGGGTCCTGGTCGTGACCGGAGCGGCGATGGCGAGTCACATGCACCGCTGGCACGACTCGACCCTGCAGGTGAAGCTCGGCCTGGTGGTGCTCGTGGGCGTTCTGATCGGCGCGCACATGCGCCGGCCCGAGTGGCACGCGCTCGACGCGGCGATCTTCCTTGTCTCGCTCGCGATCGTCTGGCTCGGGATCGTGGTCGCCGGTTAAGCAGCCGGGGTTGCTCACGTGTAACGGATTGTCGGTCAGCGGAGACTGCCGAACGACGATCAACGCGAAGAGTAAGCTGAGGATGCGATGGGTTTGATGACAGGCAGTGGACCGCTCGGACGAGCGCCGGCGGGAACGTTCAACTTCTCTGCACCCGAGCCTGGGCAGGCGCTGTACCTGGAGCCGACGCCCAAGCGCGTGCGCGTCGTCGTTGCCGGCGAGGTGGTGGCCGACAGCCGCCAGGCGATGATGCTGCACGAGTCCGGGCACCAGCCGATCTACTACTTCCCCCCGCAGGACGTGCGCTCCGAGCTGCTCGAGCACTCAGATCGGCACACGCGCTGCCCGAAGAAGGGCGAGGCCTCCTACTACACGATCCGGGTGGGCGACCACGTCGTCGACGACGGCGCCTGGTACTACCCCGACCCGATTGCGGGCGCGCCGGCGATCAAAGACCTGATCGCGTTCTACTTCAACCGGATGGACCACTGGTACGAGGAGGACGAGGAGGTGTTCGTGCACCCGCGCGACCCCTACCACCGCGTTGACGTCGTGCGCTCCGACCGCCACGTGCGCGTGTCGCTGCACGGGCAGCTGCTGGCCGAGAGCCACCGGGCGTTGGCGCTGTTCGAGTCGAACCTTCCTCCGCGGTGGTACCTCCCGGCCGAGGACGTGGTCGCCGAACTCGTGCCGACCGACACGGTCACCCGCTGTCCGTACAAGGGGTCGGCGAGCTACTACTCGGTCAAGCTCGCTGACGACGAGCTCGCGAAGGATTTGGTCTGGTACTACGCCGAGCCGATCGCCGAGGCGGTGCGGATCAAGGGTTCGGTGTGCTTCTTCAACGAGCGGGTCGACCTCGAGCTCGACGGCGAGCTGCAGCAGCGGCCCGAGTCGCCCTGGAGTCGCGGGGTCAGATCCGAGGCGCAGAACGCCGAGCCGGCGAAGACGCGCGGCTAGCCAGGAGTTGGCCTAGATTCGAGGATCGCCTCGAGGCACTGAGTCCGCCTCCCTGGACGGCGGGGATTTATGGATATCCTCGACCGCATGGCCCTAACGACTCCGTATACCGACAAGACCGATGAGCAGAAGGCGATCTGCGAGATGATCCATCAGTTCGCCGATGAGCAGATCATCCCGAACGCCGAGCACTACGACCACGAGGACAGCTTCCCCGAGCCGATCGTCGTGCAGATGAAGGAACTCGGGCTGTTCGGCGTCACGATCCCCGACGAATACGGCGGTATGGGCCTTGACCTCACGACCTACGCGATGATCGTTGAGGAGCTCAGCCGGGGATGGATCAGCATCTCCGGGATCGTCAACACCCACTTCATCGGCTCGTACCTGCTGATGAAGTTCGGTACCGAGGAACAGAAGCAGAAGTACCTGCCGCAGATGGCGACCGGGGAGCTGCGCGCCGCTTTCAGCCTGAGCGAGCCCGAGCTCGGATCCGACGTGGCGGCGATCAAGACCGCCGCCAAGAAGGTCGACGAGAACAACTACGAGATCAACGGGACCAAGATGTGGGTCACCAACGGCCTCCGGTCCGGCCTCGTGTTCGTGCTGGTCCGCACCGATCCAACCGCTGACCCCAAGCACCGCGGCCTCACCTGCTTCATCGCCGAGAAGGAGCCGGGAGTCGCGGAGAACACCGGCGCCTACCAGGGCTTCAACGTCCCGCCCCAGATCAAGAAGATGGGCTACAAGGGCGTCGAATCGACCGAGCTCGTGTTCGACGGCTACCGCTGCCCGGCCGAGAACATTCTCGGCGGCGAGAACGCCGGCCTCAACAAGGGCTTCGCGCAGATGATGGACGCGCTCGAGCTCGGCCGGGTCAACGTCGCCGCTCGCGGCGTCGGGATTGCCCAGCGCGCCCTGGAATTGGCGCTGAAGTACTCCCAGGAACGAAAGACCTTCGGCAAGCCGATCGCCGAGCACCAGGCGATCCAGTTCAAGCTCGCGGATATGGCGACTCAGGTGGAGGCTGCTCGACTGCTGACGCAGCGCGCCGCCCGGCTGAAGGACGCCGGCGAGCGCTCGGACATCGAGGCCGGTATGGCGAAGCTGTTCGCCTCGGAGGCCGGCCGATTCTGCGTCGAGGAGTCGTTCCGGATCCACGGCGGCTACGGCTATTCCAAGGAATACGAGATCGAGCGCCTGTACCGCGACGCCCCGCTGCTTTTGATCGGCGAGGGGACGAGCGAGATCCAGCGGATGGTGATCGGCCGTAAGTTGCTCCAGCGCCACAAGCTGTAGCCCGCTGTCAGCGACAGCGGAACTTCCTCACAAGCGCGTCATCTGGGCGCGCCAATGGGCAGACCGGAAAGGTCATCAGCGTCGCGTTCCGGATCACGGGTTAGGTCGCTGAGCGCGTAGACTCAAGCCCCTGGCCTCGCCGTCTGACACCAAGGCGCTGATCGAGACCGCAGTTAAGCGGTTTCTCGACGAAGTGCCGTCGCTGCAACCGCTGAAGATCGTCGCCGGGCTCGAGCTGCACGGGCGCGGCGATGTGCAGCTCTACCGCGTCGAACTGCCGGGACCGAAGGTGTCCAAGGACATCGCCGCGGACGCCAAGGTGACGCTGACAGTGCAGCGCTCGCGCTTCAACGAGCTCGCGATCAAGGGACACATCCGCGATTGGCGTGAGGCGTTCGTCAAGGGCGAGGTCAAGGCGACCGGCATCGAGCAGGTAATGAAGCTGATCGTCAACGTCGTCGAGCGCCAGGAAGAGCGCTCGCGCACGCGGAAAGCTAGTTATCCCTCTTCGCGGCCAGCTTCTCAGCGTCGCTGAGCTGCTCTTCGACCAGCTTCAGGCCTGAGTCCCAGAAGCCGGGGTCGGCCAGATCCATGCCGACGATCGCGCCGAGCTCCTCCGGGCTGCGCGAGCCGCCGGCGGACAGCAGCTCGAGATAGCGCGGGACGAACGCGTCGCCTTCCTGGAGATAACGGCCGTAGACCGACAGCGCGAGCAGCTGCCCGAACGCGTACGCGTATACGTAGCCGGGACTGTTGATGAAGTGCGGCACGTAGGACCACCAGCGCCGGTAGCCCTCGGTGATCTCGACCGAGTCGCCAAACAGCTCGGTCTGCGTCTCGGTCCACAGCTCATCGATCCGATCGACAGAGAGCTCTCCATCGCTGCGGCGGTGCGTGTGCACGAGGTGCTCAAAGCGGTTCATCGCCATCTGCCGGAAGACCGTCGCGATCGCGCCGTCGATCCGCTCGGCGAGGAGGCCAAGGCGCTGCTCCGCGTCCGTGGTCATTTCGAGCATCCTGCCGAACGTCAAGGCCTCGCCGAACACCGACGCGGTCTCGGCGACCGTCAGCGGCGTTGACTGGTGGAAGACGCCCTGCGGCTGCGCGAGCGCGGCGTGGAGGCCGTGACCAAGCTCGTGGGCCATCGTCAACACGTCCCGGCGGCGAGCGGTGAAATTGAGCAGCACATACGGATGGACGCTCGGCACCGTGTAGGCGCAGAACGCGCCGCCGCGCTTGTGCGGGCGAACCGGCGCGTCGACCCAGCGCTCGTCGAAGAAGCGGCGCGCGATCTGGCCGGCCTGCGGGGAGAAGGAGGCGTAGGTCTCGAGCACGAATTCACGGGCCTGTCCGAACGAGAACGTCACGTCCTCGCCGAGTACCGGCGCCGCGCGGTCGTAGTCGGCGAGGCGGTCAACGCCGATCAGCTGTGCCTTCAAGCGGTACCAGCGCTGCGGGATGTCGTAGCGACTGCGGACCGCCTCGATCAACGCCATCACGGACTCGTCGGAGACCTCGTTCGACAGGTTTCGCGCGGCGAGCCAGTGCGGGTAGCGACGGAGCCGGTCCTCGACTGACTTGTCGTGAGCAAGCGTGTTGTAAATGAAGGCGCGGGTTCGCAGACCCGGCTCGAGCGTCCCCGAGACCGCCTCGGCGGCCACACGCCGCTGTTCGCGGTCGGGCGCCTGCAGCTTTGACAGCGCCACATCCAGTGGCATCTCGTCACCGTCGAGCGGGACCCTCAGCGCGGAGACGAGCTCCCCGAACAGCCGGCCCCACGCACTCTGGCTGGAGATCGACTTCTCGGCGAGGATCTTCTCTTCCGGCTCGCTGAGCAGGTGGGGCCGGTAGCGCCGGGCGCTGCGCAGATGGTGCCGGCAGAACTCGAGCCCATCGCCTCCGAGCAGCCGCTCCGCCTGCTCGTCCTCGATCGCCGCCCACTCGAGATCGAAGAACAGGAGCTTCGTCTCGATCTCGGTGGCGCGCTCCTGCATCCGCTGGAGCAGAGCGCCGCGCACAGGGTCGGCGGTATCGGTCGAGAACCACAGCGACGCGTACGAGGCCGCCTTGCCGACGAGTTCGCTGATCGCTGCGAGCTCGTCCATCGCGTGGCGCAGGCCCTCGACGTCGAGACCGGCGACCTTGCCCGCGTAGCGCTCGGCAAAAGCCGACGCGCGCTGGTTGGCGTCCTCGAGCTGGCGATCGACAGCCTCGACGCCGGCGCCGTCGAGGAGCGGGCTGAGATCCCATTCGGTTGCAAGCAGTTCTGGGTCGGTGAGCAGCTCGGCGGTGGAAGACATCGCACGCAGGTTAGTAGGCCGGCGCACGCAACAGGAACGCCGGTGTCTCAGCGAGGGCAGCCTGAGGGCTGCAGCGGGCCGCTCAGCTCGTAGACCGAAATCGGCCGGCCCGCCGCCGAGTGCGTCAAGACGAGGCGGGCGGCCGGGTCCGACCGCGTCCAGCTGTCTTCGGGAGACGCCTCGAGCAGCCGCGGCCGCCACGGGTCGCGGGCGGGCGTCGTCACCAGATAGCGAAAACGGCCGGCATTGACCGCCGCCCGCCAGCGCGCGCACGACGTGATCGTGGTGAACGACCGGTGCGGCCCACGCTGCGCGATGTATTGCACGCTGTTTGAGTCGTCGAGTCCGTACAGGGGATAGGAGAAGAAGCCGCCGAACGTCCCCACGATCCCGACACGCGCTCCGTGGACGCCTCGGAAGAACGCCCACATCCTCGCGAGCTGCGAGACGCCGGGATGGAAGACGTAGCGGTCGCGCAGGTAGTGCCGTTGCAGTGCATACCCGCCGGCTGCACCGGCGAGCACCAATCCGCCCGCGACGGCGAGCACAAATGCACGCCTGGGCGCGACGGCGAGCACGAATGCGCGCCTGGGCGCGACGGAGAGAGTGACTGCAGCGACCAGCACGACGCCTGCCAGCAGCAACGCTCCCGCCAGGTGACCGGAGGGCCACAGGCGGGCTTGCGCGACGGTCGCGACGAGCACCGCGATCAGGACGGCGAACACGGCGATCCGACGTCGTCGGCCCTCCAGCGCCGGCGCCAGCGGCAGGACCGTCAGCGCCAGCGTCAGCGCGGGCGCCGAGTAGCGCAGGTTGAACGCAAACCCGAGCGGATTGCCCGCGGGGCCGGCGGCGGTCTCGGGCGTGATCACGTAGGCGGCGAGTGAGGCCAGAGCGACGAATCCGAGCATCCGCACGAGGCTGGCCGATCCTGGCAGCACACACAGCAGGGGCCCGGCGACGGCGAGCGCTGCGATCACCGCCCACCACGGCCCGAGGCCCGACGCAAGCCCGGGCCCGACAACATCGCTCAGCACGTGGCCGTTGGTCAGGTAGTGCAGCACCGAGAACCCGGTGTGCGCCTGCAGCGGCGCTGCCGGAGTCGCCAATCCCGGCAGGTTCAGCCAGGGGAACGGGTTGCCGACGGCAATCAGGTTCCGCAGGAACCAGAAACCCCCGGACACGAGCAGCGGCAGCAGCCACCACGCCCAGTAGGCGCGACGTGCACGGCCCGGCGAAATCGCCAGCACGCCGACCGACAGCGCCAGCACCGGCGCGACCATGCTCAGCTTCACCGCGACCGCGAGTCCGGCTGCGACCGCCGCAAGCGCCAGCGCGAACCGCCGATCTCGCGCGTTCACCACGAGCGCGGCCGCAGCCAGCACGAAGAACACGCCGACGACGTCGTTGGCGGCGCTACCGGCTTGCGAAAACCGCATCATTGGCGTCGCCATCACCAGCGTCGCGCCGGTCATGGTCAAAGCGCCGGCGTCGTGCGGCCGACCGACGCAGTAGGCCGCGAGCAGGACCAGCCCGAGCCAGATGAGGTTGATCGCCGGCGAGAGTGTGTCGCGGGACAGCAGCACGATCCCGAGGCCGTGGAACATCTCGGCGGTCGCGGGATAGAACGGCGTCAGATACTCGACGTCGGTGAAACGCAGCGATGTGATCTGCCCCGTCTGCGCAAACGACGCAGCCCACGGGAGGTGGTACCACAGCGAATCGAACGTGCGGATCCCGACGTCGTAGGACTCGAGCGTTGGTCCGGCCCATTCGGCGACTGTCACCGCGGCGGCCCCGAGCGCGACGATCGTGGCCGCGGCGATCGCCGGACGTCCGGGCCCTGTCCACGCGGCCGGCCGCGCGACTCCGAGCGCCCGGGCGATCGCGGCCGCTGCGAGCGCAGACGCCACCACGATTGGAACCAGGCTGAACAACCCGAGCGTCCCGAGCACCTCGAGCACACCGGTGAGCAGGGCCAGCAGGATCACGACTTCGGCGAGCCGCGCGGGTGCGCCGGTCCAGTCGGCAAGGTACCGGCGGCGGATCACGAGTGCGGCAAACCCGAGCGCGCCGAACGTGGCGATGAGCGCCGTGACGCCCAGCACGAAACGCGCGACGGCTACGCTTGCGCTCGATCCCATGACCGCGAGAAGCCTAAGTGGGGCGGCATCGGTGAGACCGCCGGTGCTCGCGAAGCTGGTGGCGCTGCCGGCCGTGATTGTGGCGCTCTCGGGCTGCGGCCAGAGCCGCAGCGAACACACTCCGGATCTGACGAAGCTGCCGCTTGTGCGAGGCGCGCGCGTGCTTGTTCAGGTCCGCCAGTGCGATCCCGGCGCCAACGCATTCTGTGCCTGGGAGCTGGTCGTGGCCGGCCCCGGCTACCGCAGCTCCGCCGCGCTGGTGAAGGCCGAGCATTTTCATTTGAAGTCGCTCGGGTGGACGAGCGCCAACGCCGACACGGGCCAGCAGCAGGCCGCCGATTCCCCAGGGCATCGACTGCGCCTCACCTATGCGACCCCCGACGGCGACCTGCGAGGCATCGACCTCGGCTGGGTCAAGCGCTCGCGCACGATCACGCTCGCGCTCTCACGCGCGATCTTCGAGCACAGATCGGCGATCTCGATGCTCTACGAGGCGGGCGCCTCGTGATGGTCGGCGGCCGTGCCGGTGCGGCCAGCTGACGGTTCCTCGCACGGACTGAGCGACAGCCGCCGCCCCTCGCCGACCGACACAGCGCTGCGACCCTCGAGCAGGTCGCGCAGGTCCTGTCCGACCAGCTCGCGGCGCCAGCCGGCCAGCGTCCGGACATCTGGCTCGGGATCCAATCGGCGTGCTGCTCCGACGATCTGCTCGAGCTCGTGGCGCGACGCGATCAGCTCGTAGGCAAGGCCGGCCTCGAGGGAGCGAGCCCGCAACAGTGCCTCGGCGAGGGCGATCAACGGCGCGTCGCCGGGCTCCGAGCGGCCCCGGCCCTCCTCACGCGCGATCGGGGGGGCCTCGCGGCCGACGGCAATCGCATCGAGGATCGCGGGTCCTCGCCGGCGGATCCCGGAGGGGTGGATTCCGCGGATCTGCTCGAGCGCGCCGACGGTTGACGGCTGGCGCTTGGCGAGTTCGACCAGCGGTGGGTCGGCGAGGACCGAACCGACCGGGCGGTCCTCGCGGGAGGCGGTCCGCTCACGCCAGGCAGCGAGTGCCTTCGCCACCGCGCGACCGCGCGGGTCCAGCTGGTTGACCCGGGGCAGACGCTCCCACGCGGTCTCAGGATCGCGCTCGTCAGTGGCGGACTCGAGCCGGCGGCATTCCTCGCGAGCCCACTCGAGCCGCTCGCTCTCGCGCAGCCGCCGCTGCAGCTCATCGGTCAGCTCGAGCAGGTGGGCGACGTCCTCGGCGGCATAGCTCAGCTGCTCGGCGGACAGCGGCCGGGCGTCCCAGCGCGTGTAGCTTGCCGTCTTCCCGACCCGGCGGCCGAGGATCGCGCCGAGCAGGTTGCCGTATCCAGCCTGTGCGCTGCCGCCGGCGAACCCGGCCGCGATCTGCGTATCGAAGATGTTGGTGAATCCGGTATTCCAGACGCGCCGCAGGATCGCGACATCCTGGCGGCCCGCGTGCAGGACGACCTCGATCTCAGGGTCGGAGAGCAGCTCCGCCAGCGGGGCGATCGCGATCGGTTCAAGCCCGTCGATCATGATGACCCGTGTTCCCTCGGGGGCCTGCTCGTCGTCGACGACGACCTGGATCAGGCACAGGAGGGCGCGGTAGCGACCCTCGGACATGAACTCGGTGTCGATCCCGAAACGACCGCTGGCACGCGCCAGCGACGCCATCTCCGCGACCTCGGCAGAGGTTGCGAGTGACCATGCAGCACTCTCCATCGACTGACCCTACCCTCTCTCTCTGCCGAACATCGGGCCCCCGTAAAGGTTCGGTTGCCGGGCATCCTACGTGAACGCTGAGCCGTAGTCACCCCCTGTAATGTTGGGATTGCATGCATCGATTTCGTGCCGCCGTCGAAGCCCAGGACCTCGAGGCCATGCTGGCGCTGCTGGCCGATGACGTCGTGTTCCACAGCCCGATCGTGTTCAAGCCCTACCGCGGCCGCGATGCGGTCGCGCCGATCCTGTTTGCCGTCAGCCGCGTGTTCGACGATTTCCGCTACGTCGCGGAGATCGGTGCCGACGACGCTCGCGATCACGCACTCGTGTTCACGGCCCGGGTCGGCGACCGCGAGCTTCACGGCTGCGACTTCCTGCACACCGACGACGCCGGCCGGATCGACGAGTTTTCGGTCATGGTCAGGCCGTTGTCGGCGGCGATGGCGCTGGCCGAGGCGATGAAGGCACAGTTGGAGGCGGTGTCAGAGGGGGCCTAGGGCCGACTCCGAAGAATAACCTACCTCCCTGGTAGGATTTGTCCATGATCTTCTCCTCGAAGGCCGAGTACGGCGTCCGGCTGATGGTCGAGCTTGGCCGCCAGTCTCCGGAGCAGCCGACCAGCCTGAAGGCGATTGCCGATGCCGAGGGGCTACCGCTGGCGTACCTCGAGCAGGTGGTTGCGCGGCTACGCAAGGCTGGGCTGGTGATGAGCGCGCGCGGTGCGCACGGCGGCTACTGGTTGGCGCGTCCCGCCGAGGAGATTGCAATGGATGAGGTGGTGCAGGCGCTGGAGGGTTCGATCGCGCCGATGGAGTGCTTCGTGCACGACCACACCGAGCGGGTGCTCTGCTCGCATGAGCCTGATGCCGGCCGCGGCTGCGCGACGAAGCTGCTGTGGATGCGCGTGCAGGGCGGAATCATCCGTTCGCTGCAGATGACGACGCTCGCCGAGCTGGTCGAGTTCTCGCGCCGCAATGAGCGCGAGCAGACCGCGGTCGCGTAAAGAGACAAACAAGAGATGGGAAATGGCTGACCTAGAGATTCGAAACCTTCACGTCCGGGCTGGTGAGAAGGAGATCCTGCGCGGGCTGGACCTGGCCGTCGACAAGGGCGAGATTCATGCGCTGATGGGTCCGAACGGCTCCGGGAAGTCGACGCTCGCGAACGCGATCATGGGTCATCCGAACCTGGAGGTGATTGAGGGCCAGGTCCTGTTCAAGGGCGAGGATGTGACTGAGCTCGCGCCGGACGAGCGCGCCCGGATGGGCCTGTTCATGGCATTCCAGTACCCGATCTCAGTGCCGGGTGTGACGGTGACCAAGTACCTGCGAACGGTGCTCAACTCACACCGCGACGCGCGCGGTGATGAGCCGATCCCGCTGAAGGAGTTCCGCCAGACCGTCGAGGCGGCGATGAAGCTGACCAACGTGCCGAGGGAGTTCTCGACCCGCTACCTGAACGAGGGCTTCTCGGGCGGGGAGAAGAAGCGGATGGAGATCCTGCAGCTGGCGCTTCAGCGACCGGAGATGGCGATCCTCGATGAAACCGACTCGGGTCTTGACATCGACGCGCTGCGGGTTGTCGCCAACGGCGTCAACGCGGTCGCGGGGCCTGACTTGGGCCTACTGATCATCACCCACTACCAGCGGATCCTGCATCTCGTGCAGCCCAGCCACGTGCACGTGATGTTCAGAGGCCAGATCGTCAAGCAGGGCGGTCCGGAGCTGGTCGACGAGCTCGAGGCAAAGGGCTACGGCTGGATCACCGACCAGCTCGAGCAAGCGCCGGTCTGATGAGCGCCACCGCCGCGACACTACGGAACGTTGCCTCCGAGTTTCCGGTGCTGAGCCGCGTGATCGGCGGCTACCCGATCACGTACCTGGACTCGAGCGCGACCTCGCAGACGCCCCAGCCGGTGATCGACGCGATGACCCGGTACTACACCGAGTCGCGGGCGTCGATCCACCGCGGCGTGTACCCGCTCGCGGTCGAGGCAACCGACCTCTACGAAGGGGCACGAAACCGGATCGCGGAGTGGCTCGGCTCGACGCCGGAGGAGACGATCTTCACCGCCAACGCGACCGCCGCGATCAACCTCGTCGCATACAGCTGGGGCCGGCAGAACGTTGGTCCCGGCGATCTGGTCGTGCTGACCGAGATGGAGCACCACTCGAACATCGTCCCGTGGCAGTTGCTCTGTCAGGACCGCGGTGCCGAGCTCGCGTACGTGCCAGTGCTCGCCGATGGGCAACTCGACCTCGATGCATACGACGCGTTATTGGCGCGCGGTCCGAAGCTCGTGGCCGTGGTCCATGTGTCCAACGTCGTCGGGACGATCAACCCGATCGCCGAGATCGCGCGGCGCGCCCATGACGCCGGCGCGGTTGTGCTGGTCGACGGCACCCAGGCGGTGCCGCAGCTTCCGGTCGACCTGCGTGAGCTCGACGCTGACTTCTACGCGTGGACCGGCCACAAGGCCTACGGCCCGACCGGGATCGGCGTGCTTCACGGGCGCCGAGCGCTGCTGGAGGAGATGCCTCCGTTCATCGGCGGCGGTCACATGATCCGCACGGTCGCTGCCAATGAATCGACGTGGACCGACCTGCCGTGGAAGTTCGAGGCCGGGACATCGCAGATCGCCGAGGCGATCGGACTGGGGGCGGCGGTCGATTGGATCCAGGCACTCGGGATCGAGCAGATCCGCGCCCATGAGGAGCGGCTCCTGGTCGAGGCCCTCGAGCGGCTTGGCTCAGAGATCCCGGGACTGCTGATGCACGGACCGCTAGCGGCGGCGGATCGCGGTTCGCTGATCTCCTTCTCGCTTGACGGTGCACACCCCCACGACATCGGCGAGATCCTCGGTCGCGAGGGGGTCTGCGTCCGCGCCGGCCATCATTGCGCGCAGCCGCTGATGCGCAAGCTGGGCGTATCGGCGACGACGCGAGCGTCCTTCGCTGTGCACAACAGCACCGCGGATGTGGAGCGGCTGATTGACGGGCTCCACAGCGTTCGGCGAGTGCTCCAGCTCGACTGAAGCCCGAGCGCGGCGCCGTGCGAGCGTGACGACGCCCGCCAGCGCCACCACCAGGCAGGTGACCGCCCCGAGACCAAGGCCGGCGCGCGCGCCGAGCAGTCCCATCGTTACGCCGACGAGCGGCCCGCCGACCGGCGTCGAACCCTGGAAGGCGACGAACCAGAGCGACATCACCCGCCCGCGCATCGTGGGCTCGGCGGTCAGCTGCAGCGTCGAATTGCCGGTGGACATGAACGTGATGCTCGCGCCGCCGGCGAACGCGAGCGCGGCCAGTTCGAATCCGAGTGTCGGCGCGGCGCTCGCAAGTGCCATCGCGACGCCGAACACCGACGCCGCCAGGACCAGCGGCCGCAGCCCGGTCTTGCCCCGTGCTGCCATCAACAGGCCGCCGACGACCGCGCCGATGCCCATCGCAGCGGTCATGAAGCCGAAGCCGCTGGCGCCGACATGCAGGCCGTGGCTCGCCATCACGGGCAGGGAGACTTGGAACTCGTAGGTGAGGCAGCCAACGGCGGCCATCATCACCAACGGGATCCACAGGTCCCGGTTACCGCGAACATATTGCAGCCCTTCCCGCAACTGCCCCGGGGCGCGGACCGCCGGCGTGGAGGGATGAAGCTGCGCTCGATCCATCACCAGCAGCGAGGTCACGACGGCAGCGAAGCTGGCGGAGTTCACGAGGAAGCAGACGCCCTCGCCGACGGTGGCGATCAGCAAGCCGGCGACCGCCGGCCCGATCGTCCGCGCGACATTGACGAGCACCGAGTTGAGGCTGACGGCGTTGCGCAGATGGTCGGCTCCGACCATCTCCATCATGAATGACTGCCGCGCGGGGTTCTCAAAGGCGCTGTTGAGTCCGAGCACGAACGCGAGTGCACCGATCTCCCAGACCTGCACGACACCGGCGATCGTCAACAGTCCCAGCACCAAAGCCTGCACGCCCATCGCGCCCTGCAGCGCGACCATCAGCTTGCGCTTGTCGACGCGGTCCGCGATCACGCCGCCGTACGGGCCGAGCAGCAGGACCGGGATCGTCTGTAGCGCAACGATCCCTCCGAGCGCTGCTCCGGAATGGGTGAGTGTCAGCACCAGCCACGACTGGGCTGTCATCTGCATCCACGTGCCGATCAGCGAGACCGCCTGACCGCCGTAGTACAGCCGGTAATTAGGGACCGCGAGGGCGGCGAACGTGACCCGCCCGGCTTTCAGCGCGCGCGTCATCCGCCGCGCTCGGCGAGCTGCTCGGCGAGCGTCTCCAGCGCGGGCAGGGCCTGCTCGACGCGGATGCGGTCCTGCTCAGGCAGCGCGGCGAGCGCGAGGTACAGCGCGTCGGTCCGCTCCCGACGCATCCGGTCGGCCAGCCGCTTACCGGCAGGCGTGGCCTTGACCCAGGCGGCGCGGCGGTCACCGGGGTCGCTGAGGCGCTCGAGCAGTCCTCCGTCCGCGAGATCCGCGACAACGCGAGAGAGCATCGTCGGGTTGAGCCCCTCCGAGGCCGCAAGCTCTGGGAGCCGCAGCGGCCCGCGGCGGGCGACGTGCACCAGCACGGAGATCTTGGTGGGCGTCAGGCCCGCCGCCGCGCCCGACGCAGTCTTACGCAGGCGCCGGGACATCCTGCCGATCGCCGCGCGCAGGCGGGCGGCGGTGTCGACGTCTAGCGCTGGTGCAGATGCGGGCACGAGTCTCCTTGTGGCTAATACTTGCTTGCTGGCAAGCATTAGTTTAGCAGGGTCCGGCGTCCGGCCGCCGAGAACTGCGCCGGCGCCCGCTAAGCTGACAAGGCATGGACGACCTCTATCGCGAGAACATCCTCGACCACTACAAGCGGCCTCACAACTGGGGTGAGCTCGAGCACGTCGACCTGGAAGCGCAGGACCTCAATCCGCTGTGCGGGGACGAGCTGCGGGTACAGCTCGCGGTCGATGCCGACGGGCGGATCGCGGAGGTCCGGTTCTCCGGCCACGGCTGCGCGATCTCGCAGGCGGCCGCGTCGATGGCGTCCGACGAGGTCAAGGGGATGAAGGTGCAGGACTTGCTGGCGCTTGACCGTGCGTTCGTGCTCGACCTGCTCGGGATCGACATTTCCGCGACCCGGTTGAAGTGCGCGCTGCTGTCGCTGAAGGTGCTCAAGAGCGCTTCGCTCGGCCACCAGGCCGAGTGGGAGCTCGCGAACCCTTAAACGAGCCCGGGTCGCGTAGCCCTTCTCAGGCCGCTCGGGCGTGCCCCGCTGCGGCCTCGTCGGCCTCGTCGGCCGTGTGCGGCGGGTCGACCGGAAGTCGTACCGTGAACATGGTTCCCTTGCCGAGCTCCGAGTCGCATGCGATCGAGCCGGAGTGCTGCGCGATCGTAGCCCTCGCAAGCGCCAGGCCCTGGCCGCTGCCGCGGCCGATCGCCTTCGTCGTGAAGAACGGCTCGTAGATCCGATCCTGGAGCTCGGGCGAGATCCCAACGCCGTCGTCGGCGATCTCAACCACGGCGTTGCGTCCCTCGACGCGAGTCGCGATCCGGATCGTGCCGCGGTCCTGGGTGCCGTCGACTCGCTCCTGGATCGCGTGAGCGGCATTGATCACGATGTTGAGGAGGCGGACGTCGACTATCTGCGCAAACGGATCCCGGCCGCGATCACGCGGACGATCGACGGCATCGAGCGGGTCACCTCGATCGTCAGGGCAATGAAGCGTTTCTCACATCCGTCTGGCGCGGAGACGGAGCGCTCCGATCTGAACGAGGCGATCGAGACGACGCTGGCGGTGTGCCGCAACGAGTACAAGTACAGCGCCGACGTCGAACTTGACCTCGGGCCGCTGCCGCGCGTGATCTGCAACATCGGCGAGATCAATCAGGTGCTGCCATCGGGGTGTTGATCTCGTGCGCGATCCCGGACGCCAACTGACCCACGGCCTCGAGCCGCTGTGACACACGCCGCTGCAGTTCGAGCCGCTCGCGCTCCTGCTCGAGCGCGACCCGCTCGGTGACGTCGCGCGAGTCGACCAGCACCGCCTGGATCGCCGGATCGTCCTTGAGAGACACGAGCGTCGATTCCAGCGAATGCCATCCGCCGTCCTTGTGTCGGACACGGTGGGAGACCTCCACCGGCTCTTTGACCTCGGTGCTCTGATCGCGGACCCGCCCGAATGCCGCCGCGAAACGATCTGCATCCTGCTCGTGACAGAGCGCGGCCAGCGGCGTGCCGAGCAGCTCATCGGGGCTGTAGCCCAGCCAGCGCTGCACCGAGGGACTGGCGTAGACGAACACGCCGTCCGAGTCGACCAGCATCACGAGCTCCTGGCAATTTGCGAGCAATGCTCGCCACCGCCGCTCGGCGCTCTGGAGCGATTGCTCGGCCTTCTTGCGGGAGCTGATGTCGCGGGAGATCCCAAACGTACCGATGACCGTGCCGCGCTCATCGCGGAGCGGCATCTTCGTCGTAGCCACAAATACCTCGCCGCCATTCGGATACGTCTCGCGCTCCTCGGCATTCACGATCGGCCGGCCGGTGCGGATGATCTCCTGTTCGTCCTCGAACGCCTCACGCGCGTGCTCGTAGGAGAACACGTCGAAATCGGTCTTGCCGATCGCGTCCTCCGGCGCGTCGAAACCGAACCTCGCTGCCTGAGAGTTGGAGATCTCGTGAAGCGGCTCTCCAGATCTTTGAAATAGACGAGGTCCGCGGTGGTCTGCAGAAACACCCGGATCAAGTGCCGCTCCTCGCCGAGCTGGTCCTCGGCCTGCTTGCGTTTGGTGACGTTCTGGATGTGGGTGACGTGGAACGTGTCGCCGGACTCGAGCTCGACAACCGAGGAGACGGTGACGAGCGCCCAGATCACGCTTCCGTCGCGCGCGATGTAGCGTTTCTCGATCTCGCTTCCGCCCGAGACGCGGCCCCAATCGGCTCTGAATTGGCGAATGCTGCTCTCGCGGTCATCGGGGTGGGTGAGTTCCGCGAACGTCCTGCCCTCAAGCTCGGACTTGGAGTAGCCGAGCATCCGGCACAGCGCCGGGTTGACCTTGGTGAATCGCCCCCGGCCGTCGATCAGGGCGATGCCGACCGGCGCGTACTCAACGATCCGCTCAAGTGTCTGCTGTTCGTCCGCGAGCTCAGATCGGGCCTGCTTCAGCGCGCGCGAGGGCAGCCAACGGTGCCGCCGGAACGGGGTCCAGCCGCGTTTCGAAAGCCGCGACATCACTGTGTGAGTGATCGACCGGCGCCGGGGTGGCTTGAGGGTACGCGGGATCAGCGCGCTAGCCGACGAGCTGCTGGTACAGACCCGGGAGATCCGGATACCCACTCGACGCCCAGCCTGACTGCTGGAGCGCGGCGATCTGACTAGCGGGCGGCTGCCCGGCGGTCGAAAGGACGGCCTGGACCCCCGCTGCGGCCCTGCCGTAGCCGGGGATCGTGTCCTGTCCCTTCAGCCAGCCGGCGGTCGCGTCGGCGGCAGTGATCGGGTCGTTCCAGATCGAGGCGCCGGCGCCGTAGGTGCCGCTGTCGGTGTAGCCGATGTTCAGCCAGTCGTTGTTGTTCGCGCTCTGGCGTGACTGCGCGGCGCCAGAGGATTCCTCAGCGAGCAACCAGGCGCAGATCATCCCCGGATCAAGGCCAGTCTGGGCGGCGAGCCTGGAGGCGAACTGCTGCTGGCCGGTCGTCAACATGCCGGCGGCCTTGGTTGGAAGCTGGTCGCCTATCCCGCGCCGCCGGTGCCCGGAAGCGGGCTGGCCGAGGCGGGCGTCGCCTGGGCCAGTGCCAGCGTCGGCGAAGTTGTTCGAGTGCGTGGAGCGCCCGCGGTCGACTGGCGACGTCCGAAGTCGAACGTCGCGCTCGAAGGCGAGAAGGCACCGGTGATTGAGGCCATCTGCGCCTGGATCTGACCGATCCGTGTCACTGCGTCGCTGTAGCTCATCCGCTCCCCAGGTACTCGGCGGATTACCCGAGCTCTTGAGATGCCAGCCCAGTCCCAGGTCGGCCAGTGCTGGATCGCGCTTGTTCGGCGATGCTGCGGAGCCGTGGCGCGTCCGGATCCTCCTCGACTCGCGAGAACTCAGGTCCCACCGGGAACCAATACTTGCCGGGAACTACCGGACTGGAGTACGGCAATCCGATGAGCAGGAGTTGGGCGATGCGGGCGCCCGGGCTAAGCGCGATCGGGGTGTCTCCGTGATTCACCAGCTCAAGGGTGATGCAGCCTCGCGAGCCGGGCTGCACTTGTACAGCCGTTGCCGTGATCAATCCGAGGCGTCCGTATGAGGAGCGGGTGATGACCTGAGCGACGACGTCTTGCGGGGTGACGATGTACTCCAATGTCGCTGCCAGCACGAGTTCGCCTGGGTGGAGAATGAACCGCTCGCCCCAAGCCTTGTGAACGCGCTGTTGGAGCATCCGCGGGTCCTGACTGGTGTCGAGAGGATCGAACCCTCCGATTGCAGAGTGACGAAAGACGATGAAGTCCGGGCCGAGCCGCAAGTCGACCCCAGCGTTGTGGACCGAGTCCGCGAAGAGTGGCGTGACGACCAAACGCTCGCTTGCCCGATCATCGCGGTCAGCGAGCAGCCGGTCTGCGATGGCGCTGCGCGACAACGCGCCAGGGGAGGCGTCGGATCCGCTCGGAATGTCGGCTGCGGCTTGCGCCAACATCTGGTCGTCGAGGCTGATGACGCCGCGCTCGGGCCCCCAAAGGCGTGACAACTCGATCGAGTCGATTGCCTTGCTTGCCAGGCTGTCGATTCGGAGTCTTTTCTGGTGCGGGGTGATCTGGCTCGCGACCAGGGCGCCGGCGGGCACCTCGCCGCCAGAGGCGGCGACGTCCAGTGCTGCGCGGGCCGCCCATGCGGCATTGACGACGTCCGCGACCTCAACTCCCTGTCGATGGCCGCCCGGCGATACGCAGTAGTGCGTATCGCCAGGGATGCCGTCCAGCAGGTCACGCTCCACACATGCGGCCGCTTCGCCGCTCCCGTCGTATGACCCGTTCCGATCCCCACGCTTCAACGAAGTCGATCAGCCGATCGGCATGGTCATCGTGGACGAGCTTCTCAGCCAGAAACGCGGCGACTGGAGGAAGTTCGGTCGAGACAGTCCTCAGGTAGTCCTGCCAGACAGCCGCGTAGGCCGGGAGCTGTCGGTGCCCGAGGCGCTCGAGGTAACGGAAAAGAGTTCGGAGCCGAAGGCTGAGCGGGGGATGCCTTTCGGTCATGACCTCGGCATCCCCGGGCTGGCCGACGCTGAGCACAGCCAAGAACTCAGCAATCGAACTCAACCCGGCCGGTCCGAAAAGTCGAACAGCGTTGAGATCGCACAAGACCTCGTCGACCCAGCTCTCGAACGCGCGAAGCAACACGACCCGCGGCAGCCAGCGACCCGATCGCTTGTGCTCGCCGTACAGCAATTCGTCCAAACGCGGATCGTCGGTCCAGTCCCGAGTCAGTTCGGCTCGCGCCCTGAGTGAACGGGCATGCTCCAGCCTTAGGTGGGCGATCTCGTGACCGATTGTGATCGGATGCCACAGCGCGCGCGTGCCTTCGATGTACGGCACCGTGATGATCGAAAGCTTTGCCGCATCACCCAGCGTTCTGAGGCCAATGTCCTGGCCAGCCAGATACAGCTCGCCGAACAGGTGCTGGAACAGGTCGGACTGGTGGGTTTCGAAACTGTCCGGCGGTCCGACCGTCAGGACCGGCTCGTGCCCCTCCAGACCATGCGCCGCGAACTCGGTGCGGGCGATTGTCTTCAGCGCCCGCGGGATAGCCTGCTGACTGCCGCGTGCGAACCGCTGGTCGATCCACTTCTCGCGTTCTAAGAACCGCTCAAGGTGCGCCTGTAGCTCCGCGCGACGGCGATCCTCGTCATCGGCTGCCCGGCTCCAGTCGAACTCGACCTGCTTTACGAAGACCTCGGTGTAACGCCGGCACATCTCAAGTGCGAGGGCGAAGCCGTCATCGGTCCTGTTGTTGGCGGCTTGCAGGCCGTCGACATAATCCCCGAGCGCTCCCGCTCGGTCGATCAACGACCGCCGTAACGTGTCCCAGTACCCGTTCACACCGCGGCGCCCGCGGGCCAAGAGAGCACCGAGAGCTCGGGTCTAGAAGATGTCGGCAAACGCCTTGCGCTGCGCGCCGCTAGTGATGATTGCTCGAAAGACGTCGTCAGCTCCGGCGGGCTGCTTCGCCGTCCCGCTCGGCAAGTCTCTCCAGCGCGTCGATCAGTTCGCCCAGGCGCTGGGAGGAACGGCGCTCCTGTTCTTGGAGGGTTGCTGCGGGTTCGAGCTGGGCTGTGCGGCCGGACTGGAGCAATAGCTCCGCGAACTGCACACTGCTACCGCCCGAAGATGGCATGAGGGCGCTCGCGGGCGCTGCGTCTCGTCCAGATGCCCTCTCCGGTCGACGACGTCTCGCTGGGCCCGGAGCCGCGCGATGGCGTCCTCGATCGCCCAGCGTGAGCGGCCGCTGAGCTCTGTCCGTCGAGCACCTCCCGGGCGCCGGCGACGACGTAGGGGACAAGGAGATGAGCTTGCACGTGAGAGACCTGGGCACTGCCTTCAGCTCACGCTGAGAGAGCCACCGTAGCAGCCTCCTGGGCATCCCCAAGCATGGGAATTGTCCAATGTCGTGGATCTTGGCAATGGAGATGATCGGGCGGCGACCCTGCCTGCCAGTATGTCGGTGACGAGTCCGTGACCGTTGAGCCGTCGATCGACGCTCGTGCGCGCTCTCGAGCGGCTTGTGGGCAACCGCGGGTGCCGCGGCCTTTGGCTCCCGTTGGTCACGCGAGTGTCGAGCGTGCCGAGGCCGACCGTCGTGAACACAACGGATGCGTGTGTCACTCCGACGCATCTTCCGGCGGTGTCGCTGCGGTTCGCCAGGCTGTAGCGCGCGACGCTCGTGACCGGCGTCGCGGTGGCGCCAATGGCGCTCTTGTCCTCGCTCAAGCCGCTCTGAAGTAGTCGACTAGGCCGATCGCCATCGAGATCAGCGGCCTGACTGCTGGAGCGCGGCGATCTGACTGCCGGGCGGCTGCCCGGCGGTCTGAAGGACGGCCTGGACGCCCGCTTGAGCCCTGCCGTAGCCGGGGATCGTATCCTGTCCCTTCAGCCAGCCGGCGGTCGCGTCGGCGGCAGTGATCGGGTCGTTCCAGATCGAGGCGCCGGCGCCGTAGGTGCCGCTGTCGGTGTAGCCGATGTTCAGCCAGTCGTTGTTGTTCGCGCTCTGACGTGACTGCGCGGCGCCAGAGGATTCCTCGGCCAGCAACCAGGCGCAGATCATGCCCGGATAAAGGCCAGTCTGGGCGGCGAGCCTGGATGCGAACCGCTGTTGGCCGGTCGTCAACATGCCGGCGGCCTTGGGGGGGAAGCTGGCGCGACCCAACGGCACCGACTCCAAGCGGGCTGGTCGATCCGGGCGTTCCCTGGGCCTGGGCCAGCGTCGAAGCGAAGTTGTTCGAGACCGCAGTCGAGCCTTCCCCGGTGGCGCCGGCCTGGGTTGAAGAGGTGGCGCTGGGAAGCGAGAAGGCGCCGCTCATCGCGGCCATCTGGGCCTCAATCTGGCCGATCCGTGTTGCGGCATCGCTGTAACTCATCCGCTGTCCAGGTAATCGGCGGATCGCCAGCTCTTGAGATCCCCGCTCAGTTCCGGAGCCGCCACGAAGGCTCCCCTGTCCGCCAAAGCCGTTACAGCTCGTTTCGATCCCGGAGCGTGTCCATCGGGGGCGGATCAGAGTCGCTGTCGTACGCACATGGACCCCTGGCCGACAAGGCGGGCGGACACATCAGTGCTCACTATGGCGCGAACACCGATGACACTACCGGCTCCGCTGGGTGTTCTTCGCGATGAGCAGGGACCACCTGCTTCCGCCCGTCCATGGGCGGTGTCCGAGCGCTACGGCACGCCATACCGGACGACGCTCGTGACCGGCGTCTTCGTCGCGATTCTGACGTTCGACTTCTCGCTGAAGACACTCGCCGAGTTCGTGAAGATCGGCACGCTGTTCCTTTCGTGCTCGTAGCGGTCGGCGTGGTCGTCATGCGCCGCGCGCGCCCGGATCTCGAGTTGCCGTTCCGCACCCCGTTCGTGCCGGTGTTGCCGAGCCTCTCGGTGCTCGCCTTGCTGTAGCTGATGCTGATGCTGAACCCGCAGACCCCAACCTGGGTCCGGTTCGGCGTGTGGATGGCGATCGGAGCTGATCGTCTACTTCGGCTACCCGAGGAGGCGCAGCGGGCCGGCAGGCTCGGGTCTCAAGGGACAACCGACCCGCGAGAACGAGCCGAGCAGACGAAGGTGGGCGCGAGATGACCTGAGCGCCCGGCGCAGTTGGGCCGGCGCTTGAGTGTCGACGCCGCATTCGCCGAGCGCGCGCTCGATCAGGGGCTGGCCGCAAGTCTCCGTGCACGACCGCGACGTGCCGTTTGGTCCCTCGAGCTCGAGCGCCGAGGATCGCGCTTGAGCACGCCGGCCCGCAGCACCGTCACCAGCCAGCTGCCGAGCAGCCCATAGGCGGTCGGTGACGAACACCGAGCGATCGCTCAGCGACACGGGACTCCCTGCGCCACGCTCCAGCCAGCCCGTGTATGGCATGCGGCCCGGGATTATGGGTCATAGCGAGCCGCTCAGCCGCCGCCGACCTGCGCGAGCAGCGTCGGCAGATCGGAATAGCCGCTGCCGGCCCAGCCGGAGTTCTGAAGCGCGGCGATCTGGGCGGCGGCCGGCTGGCCAACCGTCTTGAGGATCGCTTGAATCCCGGCGGCGGCCGTGCCGTATCCCGGGATCGTGTCCTGACCCTTGATCCAGCCGGCGGTCGCGTCGGCTGCGGTGGTCGGGTCGCTCCAAACCGAGTCCGACGAGCCGTAGGTGCCGCTGTCGGTGTAGCCGATGTTGTGCCAGTCGTTGTTGCTCGCGGACTGGCGCGACTGAGCTGCCCCGCCAGACTCCTCCGCGAGCATCCACGCGGCGATCACCTGGGGGTTGAGGCCCGTGTCCGCCGCCAGCCGCTGGCCGAACTGTTGCTGGGCGGTCGTGAGCTGTGACATCGCCTGCGGGGACATCGACGTGACGGCGGCGCCGCCGGTCGCCGACGTGCGTCGGCACCGTCAGCGGCCGAGGCCGCTCCCTGGCCTGGGCGAGCTGGTTGGCGAACGATGTCGTGGAGCGGCGCCGTCCCGCCAGCGGTGCTCGCGCCGCTGCTCGTCGCGGCGGCGGGCGGGCTGAAGGCCGTCTGGAGGGCCGTGAACTCCGTTTGGATCTGGCCGATCCGGCTGACTGCGTCCGTGTACGCCATGTGCTCCTTCTATTCTCGGCTAGGCGTCGGCAGCTCTTTACCCCTCCCCGACCAGCGCCGCGATCACCCGATCCTGCTGCTCGTCGTCCAGGCTCGCCGAGGATGGGATGCTCACACCGCGTCGGTGCAGGTCGCGAGCCACCGGGTAATCGTCGCGGTCGCCGCTCGAGTACGGCGCGAGCAGCGGCAGTGGAGTGAAGAACGGACGGGCCTCGATGTTGGCGGCGGCGAGCGCCGAGATCACCGAGTCGCGACTGCGGCCCCGGACCGACTCCTCGATCAGGACCGACATCAGCCAGTAGTTGCTCACCGACCACGGGGCTTCAGCCGAGAACCGCAGGTCAGACGCTGCCTGAAGCTCGGTCGCGTAGCGCGCCGCGACCGACCGCCGCCGAGCGACGAAGTCGTCGAGACGTTCCAGTTGCGCAAGCCCGACCGCGGCGTGCAGGTTCGACAGCGTGTAGTTGAATCCGACCTCGTCGTGGACGTACTCGAGCGTCCCTTGTACTCTTCGCCTGAAGGCTGAGGTGGCGGACATGAGCGAGGCGATCGCGATCCGCGGCGAGCACCATCCCGCCGCCTCCGGTCGTGATCACCTTATTGCCGTTGAACGAGTAGCAGCCGAAGTCGCCGAGGGTGCCGCACAGCCGTCCGCGGCAGCGCGACCCAAGCGCCTCGGTCGCGTCTTCGATCACCGCCAGGCCCTGCGTACGGGCGAGGGCGACGATCGACTCCATGTCGGCCGGGTGCCCGTACAGGTGGACGGCCATGATCGCACGAGTCCTGGGCGAGATCCGCTCCGCGGCATCGGCGGGGTCGATCGTGTAGCTCAGCGGGTCGACGTCCACGAATACGGGGGTCGCACCCGTATAACGAACGGCGTTTGCGCTCGCTGCGAACGTGAGCGCGGGCACCAGCACCTCGTCTCCCGGACCCAGCCCGAGCTCGACGCAGGCGAGATGCAGGGCGGCGGTGCCGCTGGCGGTCGAGACGGCGTCGTCGTGCGCGTGGATCGACGCGAACTGCGCCTCGAATCTCTCGACGAACGGGCCCTTCGAAGCCACCCAGTTCTGTTCGATGCACTGCCGGAGGTAGGCGGCCTCTTGCTCGCCTACAAACGGCACCGACAGTGGCACTCGCGCGTGTCCTGCCACGGGCCGCTCAGACCGCGAAGCGATGCGCAAAAGGGGGGTCGTCGCACGAGAACCGGATCCATTGGCAACGCCATCTTATCCGTATCTCCGATCGAGCTTCGCGCCGACGGCCGCGACCTTGCACGAGTGTAGCTCGGCGACATCTCCACCTTCCCCTACCCAAGAAGATAACATTGGCGACTCGTCGGAACGGGGTCGAACAGGTTCCTCGCGCGTGTGCCTTCAGCGTACCGATGTATCACTACGTCCCTCCGCATAGCTCGGACGGGGTAACGGGCCTGACTCCGGAGGCGTTTGGCCCCGATCGTGCAGTAAGCGCTCGGAGGTGACTTCGGGTGGTGGTCGGCGGTGTTCTGCCAGCGGTGGTGTTGGTGTACGAGGCAGTTGAGGGTCGCGGCGCGTTTCCGCGGGAGCGCCGGCGGGTGTTCGCCGGGTTTGTGCGTAGCGATGATCGCGGCCAGTGGCCGTGAGGTCTGCTCGGATCTCGCGTGGCGGCGGCCAACGGTCAGCCGGTCGCGGCGGCGAGCGTCTTGAGTTTCTCGAATGCGGCCTCGAGCGCTTCGGCCCACGGCCAGGCTGCAGGGAGATGCAGCTTGCCGCGGCGGCCGGAGGACGCGAGCCGGGCGCTGATGTGCAGCAGTCGGTAACGCAGCCGTTTCGGTTCGCTGTTCGCGAGCTCGCGGTCAAGCACGAGTGCTTGTGTCCAGACGATCAGGTCGTGCGCCACCAAGTGAGGTGCCAATCGACGAGGAACCGGCAAATCGTAGCTGCCAACAACGAGTTACCGGAGAAGCGGTAGCTCAAGTACTTATTTGCGGTCGTGCTCGGGCAAGATCTTGTGCGCGGCGTGGTGAACGAGATTATTCGACGGTTGGGCTGAGAGCCGAGCAGTGTTCATGTCCGCCGCGCGGCTGCGGGAGATGCAATCGACCGGCCACGGGATTGATGGTCACGGCCTCGACCACGTGGCCTGCGACACGTTGAGCCCCAAACGGCAGGCAGCCGATATGCACCGCTCACAGCTCACGATGAGCGAGGTATGCGGAGCGACGGCACGAGCGATCGTACCCTACGCCGCTCGACCCCGGAGACGGCCGCGATCGCCCGGGGCTGCGGCTATCCGCATTGCTTCGACGTCGAGGCGCGGAAGTGGATCTGGATCGCGGCCTCCACGCCGTGGTTGAAGACCTTCGTCTGGAACCGGCCGGGGGTTCGCCTGGTGACCCGGCGGCCGAAGATCACTGCCGCCTGGTCGGGGCGGCCGAGGGTGAGCTGGTCGGGGAGCGTTTGCTCAAACCAGGCGCGTCCGGCGATCGGCCGATCGAACATGCGGGTGTCGGAGATCTCCAGCTGCCGGAACGCGAGGTCGTAGACGTAGCCGCGCCGGCGGTCCTCGTCGCTGAACGGTGAGGGCAGCGCCGCCTGCCAGCGCTCGAAGAACAACCACACATCCTCGGCCGAGAGGCTGTTGCAGACCTCGGCGAGCGCGTCGGGCTGCTCGCAGGACGCGAAGCCGTTATCCAACGCCTTGAAACTGATGTCTTGCTGGGCGGCCTGCTGCTTGGCCCACTCGTTCCCGTTCAAGTAGATCCATACGGGGAACGGCGCATAGGCGATGGTCTTGATGAACGTCGGTCCCCAGTCGGGATCGCGGATATAGATGTAGTAGTTGTTGGGAAAGATCGATTGGCGGCGGTAGACGAAGTGCGGGTGCCCGTCCGGGCCGCCGTCGCGCCAGCCACGCCACGCGCTCGTTTTCTCCTGCGCGATCCCGACCATCACCACGCCGTAGCGGCCCTCGCGTTCGGCGGCCTGGAAGTGCTTGCGGGCGATCTCTTCCTTCACGTCGCCCTTGACGAACTTCACCGTCGGGATCTCGTTGCTGGCGATGTAGTCGTTGATCTGGTTGACGTAGTCACGGCCGATCTTCCCCAACACCGCCGGCGACGGGATCGGGAACCCGCGATCCAAAAGAAACCGGATCACCTGCCCCTCGCACATCAACCTCGGCACGTACCCCTGCAAGAACAAGCGGTCCACGGAGCGGACCTGCAGGCTCACGTGATCGGCGAGTAGGCTTGAGATCGTGGCCACGGTGGTACCTCCAGTAACCGCAAGGTGCAAAGCCCCGAAGGGGCTTCCAAGCGGGCGCCGCTCGCCCGCGCTCTAGATCGGAAGGTACCCCGCGGCCACAGCCAGCGTCCCGCAGGGACGCGGGGGCTTGTACCGAACCCCGACCGCCTCCAAGATCACCGCGGCGCTTGAACAACCGCTCGGCGGTATGAGGCTCGCTGTGTGTCACGAACGCTGAAGGAGGAGTCGTGTAGAAGACCCTACATAGGCGTAGCTGTGCAAGAGATGGAGGCTTGTTGGCTCTCCAGCGTCGGCCCACGGGGGCAGGCGCTAAACCACCGGATGCTGCGTTGGCTGAAGACCGTCGTGGTGAGCGATCCGGAAAAGGCGCGGTTGTGATCGCGTCAGGTGGGGACCAGGAAGACGTTCCAGAAGCGCTCGGCCGGGGTGACCCGGTGGGGCGTGCGCTGTTGAGGCGTCGAAACTCAGAGACGGCATCAAAACCGGGGGTCCTAGCGAGCCCCTCGGGATCAGCCTGGCGGATACCCGTTTGCTGGCCAGGTGGTGCCCGGCGTAGAGGCGGCGTGAGCCTGGTCTGCGGCTCTTGCACGGAACGTGAGAAGGCGAGCGTCGATAGCGGCCGTCCGGGCCTGCGGGTCAGTACGACGGGCGGCGAGAGGGAGCGTGTCAACGGCAGAAACCGGAGGCATTGAGTACCAGTCGCGGCGCTCGCTGGCGGACCGGCTCGTATTAGCTGTGAAGCCGCTGCTCGCTGGGGTGGTGGTGGAGCGAAGGGGCCGGCTCACCAGGAATGTCCATGTCGTTCAACCAGGGCCGCGAGGTTCTGGGAGGAAGCGAAGATGAGCAAGCCAAAGCCGAAGGACAAGCCGTTTGCGATTCCCAAGCAGTTGGTCTGGGAGGCGTACCGGCAGGTCGCGGCCAACAAGGGTGCCCCGGGGGTGGATGCGCAGACGCTGGAGGAGTTCGAGGCCGATCTTGAGAACAACCTTTTCAGGATCTGGAATCGGATGAGCTCAGGGTCCTACTTTCCGCCCCCAGTCAAGGCGGTCGAGATCCCCAAGCCGCACAGCCCGGGGGTCAGGGTGCTCGGCGTGCCGACGGTCGCTGACCGGGTCGCTCAGACGACGGTGGCCATGTTTCTGGAGCCGCTGGTGGAACCTCGGTTTCACCGGGACTCCTATGGTTATCGTCCGAAGAAGTCGGCCCATGACGCGCTCGCGGTGTGCCGGGCGCGGTGCTGGAAGTACGACTGGGTCATCGATTTGGATGTCCAGAAGTTCTTGGTGCCATCGTCACACTGCCAACGCGTTCATGCGGTAGTGTCAAAGAGGGCATAGTCGGCCTGTGGGACCAGTATACGCAGGCCTTTTCGACGTCCGCTGCGTACGTGGATCGCCTCAAGCTCGCCGCGCTTTACACGCTGCAACACAGTCTGGCGGGTGACGCCGAGTATTCGCATCGCGTCGAACATCGGCACGTAGCCCGGAGGCGCGTCCTCGACGAACAGTGCACGCAACTCGTCGTTGACGCGAATCCGCCAAGGGGCGCCGGGAGTGTCCTGTTCGCCGCGGATGAATCCGTCCTGCAGCCAGCGAAAGAGTGTGGATGCCGCGACACCGAGCTCATCGGCAGCTTTGCCGACAGGCAGCAGCTCACCATCGGGTAGCTCGGAAAACAACTTGTAGCCTGGAATGTTGCGGTAACGTCGCAGGCCACCGACAATGATTTTGGTGAAACGCTCACCTGTCGCAGAGCGCCGTCCCTGGCGGTTGAGGATTCCAGCAATCCTGCCATCGTCATAGTGACATGCGAGGCGCTCGATCAGCGCGATCGTGTCATCATCGGTACGGATCGCGGGCTGGGGCTTCGGCAGCGAAACGGCAAGCTCTGTCAGCGCGCCGCCACGCCAGCGCAGTGTGACAGTCGCCCGCCGCTGCGCGCGGTTGACGTCAAGCATCACTTCTTCGATGAGACAGCGCAAGAGTTGCTTGCGATCACGGTCGGTGGTGGTGGGCGCCGACCATACCCGCCCGAGATCAGAGCCCAGCGCGAGGAGCTGCTCGCGCTCATCGGGAGTGAGCGTGCGCGGGCGCTCGCGCTCGCGCAGGGTAAGCTCGGCCTCGGCCTCGGCCAACTCACCAAGCGCCTTCTCCCAGTCGCGCTCGAGGCCGCGCGCGACCAGCCGGTGCTCGGGCTCGACCTGGCGGTAGCGGCGCTCGGCTCGCTCCGCCTGATAGCGCGCCCGCTCGACCTGAAGGCGCCACTGCGCAAGAGCCGCGTCGTGGTCAGCCTCGAGCATCTCGGCCGCACGCAGCGCGGCCTTCACGCCGGCCGGGGTGAGCGCTGCGAGCAGCGCGCCGACCACGGCTTGCTCGATTCGCCCGCCGCCGATGCGCATGCACCAACTCCCGCGGTTCTCGACCAGGTCGCTGCTCGGGCAGTGATAGGCGGGACTCTTGTGACCACGCCGGCCCTGATAGTGGACCATCAGCTTGCGCCCGCAGCGCCCGCAGACGGCGATACCTTGCAGGAGCGCCTGGCCCTCGCGCACAGCGCCACCAGGCTCGTGCGCGCGCGGGCGGGTGTTGGAAGCCAGCTGTGCCTGGTTTCGCTCGAACATGGCCTTGTCGATGAAGCCAGGATGGTGATCCCAGATCAGGACCTCCCACTCATCGCGTGAGAGCTTGCGGGTGCGCTTGCGCGGACGCCCCTGCTCATCGACATAGCGCTCGCGGCGCGTCTTACCGAACGCGTAGGCACCCGCGTACACGGGGTTGGAGAGCACATTGTGAATCTGATGGTAGGTAGGTGTCACCCACGTGATCTCAGCGCCCTGAAAACGCCGCAGTGGAAACTGCACACCTTCTCTGCGCAACCACAGCCACACCTGACGCGCGGAGCCAAGCTCCGCGAAACGATCGAAGATCGTTGTGATCGCGCCGTACACAGCTTCATCGGGATCAAGCAACACCTCGCCGTCTCCCTCGCCCCACACAAAACCGACCGGCAGCCCGCGACGCAGCTCACCACGCTTGGCCTTGTTACGGATCCCGCTATCGAGGCGCTGGCGAATCATGTGTAACTCAGCCTCGCTGATCGTACCTTTGAGCCCCAACAGCAGCCTGTCATTGAACGAACCGGGGTGATACAGCCCATCGAGGTCACCGATCACAGTGTCAGTTACACCACACAGATCGAGCAACCGGTACCAATCGGCATTATTTCTAGAAACACGCGAAACGTTAGTGCCGAGCACCAGTCCGGCATGGCCAAGCGCGACCTCCGCCGCCAGGCGCCCGAAGCCCTCACGGTCGACCGTCCCATCGGCACTGATCCCTAGGTCATCGTCGATCACAACAACCTGCTCACGGGTGAAGCCGAACTCGATCGCGCGCTCGACAAGCGCGTACTGGAGAGCGGTCAACTCGACGTTGTGCTCGACCTGCGCCTGGGAGGACTGGCGTGCATACACGAACGCCTGGCGGCGCAGATGCGAGGAGGTCAGCTTCGAGCTATCACTCACCCGCGCTCACCTGCTCGTCTCATCACAAGACATCATCGGCTCATCGCCCGCCGGCTCGCCGACGACTGTCTGCGCGATCAGCGCGGCCAACAGTGCCGTCGCCGTCTGGCGCTGCTCCTCGCCGACGAGCTCCCACAGCACCGCCGCGGGCGCCGGGCCCTCCGCCAGATCCAGACGCAGCTGCATCGCTCATGTCCTCGCGTCGACGATCATCGCGCTTGGCAAGGACGGCATCTCGCGCCGCCTCATGCGCCACGACAGCCTCCAGCACACGATCGAGCACTCGCCGCGCCGCCAACAGGTCTTGCAGCGACCCGAGCGTCCCTGCCGGTGGCGGGTCGGCGTGACCCTCGAGATCCGTCCATTTTGCAGGGACAAGCAGGGTGCTGCCGTCCTGAAGCACCAGGATCAGCTCCAACTGGCGCCAGCGGCGCATCCAGCCCGCCAGCTCAAGCGAGCGGCCCTCCAACGGGTGACGCTCGCGCACGATCCGGACCGTCCGCGGGAAGCCATCGAGGTGGGCAGTCTGTCGTGTCTTCCTTCGACACCGTTCCCTGGGACTTCGTGGTTCGTGCGGTGCGGGCGGTCACCGACTGTCCGTGGGTGCTGCTGTATGTCAAGCGGTGGCTGGCTGCACCGCTGCAGCACCCGGACGGTACCCAGGTTGAGCGAGACAAGGGAACCCCGCAAGGATCGGCAGTTTCGCCGGTCCTGGTGAACCTATTCATGCACTACGCGTTTGATACGTGGATGGCCCGCAATCATCCGGGCAGCCCGTTCGAGCGCTACGCCGATGATGCCGTCGTGCACTGCAAGAGCAGGCGGCAGGCGGAACTGGTGCTGGCCGGGATCGCCGCGCGGATGGCAGAGGTCGGGCTACGGCTGCATCCCGACAAGACGAGGATCGTCTACTGCAAGGACAGCAGGCGTCGGGGCGAGCACCAGCACACCTGGTTTACCTTCCTCGGGTATACCTTCCGGCCACGGGAGGTGATCAACCGCAAGGAGGGCGAGCACTTCACGGGGTTCTCGCCCGCGATCAGCCCCGAGGCGCTCAAGGCCAAAGGCGACCGGCTCCGCGAACTGCGGATCCACAGGCAAACAAACCTGTCGCTGGACGACCTAGCGGGATGGCTGAACCCCATCATTGCTGGGTGGATGAACTACTACGGCCGGTACTACCGGTCGGCGTTATACCCCCTCCTGCGGCGCGTCAGCCTCTACCTGAGGCGCTGGGCAGGGAAGAAGTACAAGCGGCTGAGGACCTACAAGCGGTTCAAGCGGTGGTGGACCGGGCTACTCGAACGAGAGCCCGGCCTATTTGCCCACTGGCAGTGGGTCCGCGCGTACTGAAAGGCCGGTGAGAAGAGCCCGGTGACGGGAGACTGTCACGCCGGGATCCGTGGGAGCCGGGAGCTGAGATGCTCCCGGCGACCCGACCACATGGCAACAGTCCTGGGTGCCTGAGACCCCCACGCCACACTCAGACACGGACTCGCAGCACCAAGCAAACCCGACGTTGACCGGGCGGGACCAGACCATTTTCATCCATCCCGGGTGGCGCGAGCGCCATCACCACTCAGACGCAAACCAGGCCTGGAAGTTCAGGGCGTCTAGCCCCTCCTGCAACGAGACTCGGCGACGTTCACGGGGCTGCGCCTCCGAACTGGGCAGCGCAGGCCGTGCAAGCCGGGACCGGGTCGTTTCCTTCAGAGACCCGCAGCGCTCATGGGCCGTCGCAGCTGAGGATCGCACGCGTTCCGCGCGGTGTGGTAGACCGGCGAGTCCGTGCTGCCGCCCGTCCACTGCCGGTGGCCGTCGGCAGTGATAACCGGGTCGGACATGTGGAAACCGTGAGCGCGCATGCATCTCGCCCACGTCAGCATGAGCGCTTGCATCCGCGCCCGCTGCGTGGGCGTCGGTGCTGCGGGCTGTGGCAGGTACTGGTGGCAGTTCGCCATCGCCGAGCGGAACGCGGGAGAGTTGACCGACACACCGTTGACCGAGATCGGGCTGCCGTTCGATGCCTTCATGATCGCGCCCACGATCCCGATGCCGTTGCCCGCGGGGTCGGGGAAGCTCGGAACGCCGTCGGCGCGCATGCATACGGCGAATCTGACCGCGTCATCGTGCATCTGAGCGGAGCCCGGGCTGGACCCGGAGCCGCTCAGGGTGCTCGAACGCGCAGGGGAGCTTGAGCCGCAGGCAGCGAGCACCATCGCGGTTGCGAGCGCGAGTACCGCGAGAGCGATCGGTGCCGCGTGTCTCTGCATACTCGGGTTGTAGCGTCCGACGGGTCACACGGGCGTAACGGCCCGCGGCCGGGGCGCGTGGCCGCCGTCGGCCACGCGATCGCATCCACCAATCACCACAACCCGGTCGCGCTATCGCATCGGCGACGCACCGATCACGCGGTGCCCCGTCGCAGGATCCGGTTCCCGTTTGGCTTCCCGGTCACCTGAGGACCAGCTGGCAGTCGGCCACGGATCGAGTGTTGGCGAGCCGAGGCCTGTGATCGAAGGCGCAAGCGGCAATGCCGCTACGGCAGGCCGCCGTGGGGGACGTCGACCGTGGTCGTGAGCAGGACCGCTTCGCGGGCGGCCATACGATTGACCTCGGCGAAGTCCGGCGCGGCGCACATGAGCAGCGTCCGGCCATCCTCGCCGCCGAGCATGCACGCGAAGAAGCCGAGCCCGTCGGGTGCGTTGATCTCCTCGACGATGTCTCCGCCCGGCGCGATCCGGACGCAGCGCGCGTTTACCTCATCCGCGCACCAGATGTGGTTCTCGGCGTCGAGGCCGCAGCCGTCCGGTCCGAACTGGAGCTTGCCGAGGGTCTCCGCCAGGGTCGTGATCTCAGGTGTCGGTGCGAGCTGGGCCCAGACGCGGCGGTCGCTGAGCGAGCCGTCGTCGTCGATCGTGAAGGCCGTATAGCGCGCACCGGCGGTTTCCCCAACGATCAGCGTCTTACCGTCGGGCGTAATCACCGAGCCGTTCGGGAACATCAGGTCCTCAGCGGCGATCGAGGCACTGCCGTCCGGGTCGATCCGGATCAGGTTGGCGAGAGCCGGATCGCCGCCGCCCATGAGATCGAAGCCGAAGTTGCCCACATAGGCGCGGCCGTGCGTGTCAACCACAATGTCGTTCAGGTGCCCGCCGCAATACTCGCTGACGTCGGCGTGCTCGGCGACGCCCCCGTCGGCGGACCACCGCAAGATCCGGTGATCGCGCATCGACACCACGAGCATCGACCCGTCCGGCATCCACCCAAGCCCAGACGGCTGCCCCTCCACCTCAAGCACCTCGCGCGGCTCACCGCTCACGCTGACTGAAAGCACAAGGTGGCGGTAGAAATCCGACACCCACCACCGGCCGTCGTGCCAGCGGGGACTCTCGAAATAGGCGCCTCCCCCAAGCAGGGTGTGGAGCTGGAACTCAGCCATGCCGTCAATGTTCTACACGGCGCGAGGGGTGCGCGCAAGCTGCTCACGCGCGGGCCAATCCGACTGCTGACCAATCCGCCGGTACGCCGGCCTCCGCCGGCTCCGCGCTCGCGGCCTGCCACGACGGCGAATTCTCGCAGCGATACACGCCTTGTCGGGGTAGCGTCATCATCGCCACGATCGCTCTTGCCCTCCCGCAGCCACGCGCCATGCGGGCGCAATGGCGACACCTGGATCGTGCGCGAACCGACGCCGATGCGGGAGCCGCAGAGCGGTCGACGCCGACCAGCTCTGCGTAGGCAGCGTTGCGATTCCGCGCCCCGTCGCATCCGCCCTGCTATCGGCGAGAGGCGCGCTCGCGCTCGCGCTGATGCGATCGTCAGCCGGAACCCGACCGGCGCGGCACCGGACGATTGCAAGGGCGACGATCCGAAAGCGCGGACACGAGTCGCTCGTCAGCATGGCCGACGAGCGCTCCCGCCCAGATCCGAGCGCCCGCTGTGCTTCTACCGGGGCGAATGAAAGGCGCCGACCAAGTCGGCGAAACGCCGATCGGCGTGGGCGCGGAGCGGCACTTGTATTTGACCGCGGTCGTACGGCGTCGTCGCCGTTGCGGCTGCAGTCGAGCATGGAGCGGAGGGACGCCCGCGTCGGCGGTGACGATGGGCTATCGCGAGAGGTACGAGACCGCAAGTCGCAGTCCGGCGCGGTCGTTGATCGAGAAGGTCGGCGCGAACCGAATGCGGGAAGGGGTTCGGAGCGGCCGACGTGAAGCGTGCGTGTCGCAGCGCGCCTTTGCGGCGCGCACCGTTCCCCCGTGCGGAACGATTCCGGTGGGGGCCACCCCGTGCCGCGACGTTTGAGTGCTGATGTTCGATCGTGCGGAGCGCGGCCCGCTGGTCAGACCTGCCTTTACCCCAGTGCGCCCCCGGAGCTGCCCCCCGGAAGACCTGGCGAACCGCGCTCAAACGTGGATCAAACCTGCCAAGCCCTCCAACGCGAGTCAACCAGAACGTCCGTCCATGACAGGTCACAGCGCTCGTCTGTTAACGATAACCGGACAGTGGTCGGGAGACCGATGCGATCCCGTGGACTTGCCGGGTCAGCAAGTCGCCAAGCCGTGCAATAAATGTGGTCAAGCATTCGTTGCTTGGGTGTCCCTACGAGACCGGGTGATGCGCGCAGCGCTAATAACCGGCCCACGGGAACCGCCACTGCGCGCTCACTCCGGTCTCTGTCTCAAGCGAATAACATCGGGAAGGGGAGCGCTGGCGCCACTCGTCAAGCCGAAGTCTCGCGGAGCTGGTTCCGCGTAGAGCGAGCGCCCGAGGCGGCGACTTCGCGACGGGCGTCGTCCAGCTCGCCCGACCGCGGGACCACCGACATCGGGATCTCACCGTCCCAGACGCTCGCGGCCGGGGGCTTCTGCTTGCCCCCCGCTCGACCCCTTAGCGAGGATCTGGTCGCGGTCGGCCCGGCGGATGCGGACCCGCCGGGGGCCGACTCCGACGGCGGGCAGGAGACCCCTGTCAATGTGGTTCCGAACCGTCTGGGGGTTGAGCTTCGGCAGCTCGGCGACCTCGGCGGCGGTGAGGAACTCGTCCACGAGCGCAACCGTACACACCACGAGCGGTGGCTCAACGCCGGTGCAATGGAGTTCCCAGCGTGCAGGCCAACCGCCCGCCGGGCGGAACTAAGCTCCATGCGTAGAGAACGACGCCGCAACCTCCGCGTCGCCCTAGAGCGGCTGCTCGTCTACTTCGGCCTCTGGCCGGACGAGTCCGAGCCGATCAGCTCCACATAGGCCCGCTACGAGGCCCTCGGCGGCCAAGCGCCACCTGGGATGTACCCCCCGTCAGGGGTACATCCCAGGTGCGCCACTGCATGTGCTGACTGATGCTCTTAGCCGCTCGAGCGCACGGATGACCCACGCGGACGGTCGAGCTCCCAACGGCGCAGCAATGCGCCGGACTCGATCGGTGCGGGTGAAAGGTCACCAGTCAAACGGCGAGGTCTGGCGGTAGTGCTCTTGGAAGCCGATGACACGGCGAGTTGTCGAGAGCCTCGAAATGGCATGGGGTCAGGGCTTTGCGAATCGTCCGTTAGCCCGCTTTTGCATCACGGAGCGCCTTTGTTGGTCCCGTCGCCTCCGTTGTCGTTGTCGTTGTCGTTGTCGTTTAGGTTAAGAGGACCCTGACGTTGGCCGGCGAACAAGAGCCGGTTATGGACGTCCTCGTACTGATCGACACGTTGGATGATCTAGTCCACAACGCCAAGCCGATCCCGCTGACCGACCAGGTCCGCGTGGACAGGGAGGGGATCGACGGCATCCTCGACCAGATACGCGCCACGATTCCCGAGGAGATCAAGCAGGCGCGCTGGATCGTCAAGGAGCGCCAAGAGATGCTGGCGGAGTCCACGCGCGAGGCGGAGCGGATCGTCACACAGGCGAGCGAGCGCCAGGAGCGCCTAGTCTCCGACGAGGAGGTCAGCAAGCAGGCCGAACGTGCCGCCGAGGTCATCATCGAGGACGCTCGCGGGCGCGGGCGCGAGATCCTGCTCGGCGCCGAGGACTACGCGGATGAGATCCTCGACACGCTCGAGCTCAACCTGTCGAAGTTCAGCGCCGCCGTTCGGCGCGGCCGCGACCGCCTCGCGGGGGAGGACGCGGCGGCCGAGATTGGATAAGAGCTGCCCGATAATGCCTACCGGCTGGGCTCACGGGCGACGTCGCCCGTGAGCGCGCTCGGGTAACGTCCGATGCATGCCTGATCAAAGCTCAGCTGCCGACGAGCAGGCGATCCTTCAGGAGATCACCGCGCCGCTTGCGACGCTCCCTGACGATCTGGTCGCGATTGCCGCCGATGTCGTTTTCCCGGTCGTCCTGCGCGGCTACGATCGTCTTGCGGTCGACGCCTATGTGAAGCGGACGAGCCAGCTGGTGGCCGAGTTGCAGGCCACGCGCTCGCCCGAGGCCGCGGTCCGCCGAGCGATTGAGCGGATGGGGGAGCAGACCTCCGGGATCCTTCAGCGCGCTCACGATACGGCCGGGCAGATCACCGCCCAGTCACGTGCCGAGGCCGAGGACCGGCTCGAGGTCGCCCGTCAGGAGGCTGCGCAGATCGCGGCCGCGCGGGAGCAGCGGCTGAAGGATTTGGACGCCGACACAGACCGGATCTGGGCTGAGCGGCTGCGGATCGTCGGAGACGCGCGCGAGCTCGCCGGTCAGCTGACCGCGCTGGCGCAGTCCGCGACGGAGCGCTTCCCGCCTGCCGAGCCGCAGGTGACGGCTGATCCCGAAGCGGCAGAGCGCGACGTGGGAGCAGAACCGCATTTGGTGGCGGAGCTGTGGGCGGCGGCAGCAGGCCATGCGGCCGACCACGATGTGACGGCGGTACTCCCGCCGGTCGGACCGGCTCGGGACGCTCCGCCGTCGCCGGAAAAGGAGCCCCCTGCGACGCGCTGACTGGTCGAGGTGCGCTTGCTCGAGCTCATGCACCTCGGCCGGGAGCGGGTGATCTGCTGCTGGCAGCTCGGCGACGTGCTGGTCGATCCCGGATCGGGATCGTGCTTGCCGACGCTGCTTGAGGCGCTCGGCGACGAGCGGCCGCGAGCGCTGCTGCTGGCTCACGTCCACCTCGCCCACGGCGGTGCGAGCGGCTCGCTCGTGCGGCGCTGGCCCGAGATCGAGGTTCACGAGCATGAGCGCGCCGCCGGCATCTCGTGGATCCCTCGCGCCTGCTCGAGATCGCACGGTGGCTGTACGGCGAGGACATAGATCGCCGGTGGGGCGAGTTCCTGCCGGTTCCCGAGTCGCAACTGCGAGTCCTGCACGGCGGTGAGCGTCTGTCCTGCATGGCGGTGAGCGTCTGTCCTGCATGGCGGTGAGCGTCTGTCCTGCATGGCGGTGAGCGTCTGTCCTGCATGGCGGTGAGCGTCTGTCCTGCATGGCGGTGAGCGTCTGTCCTGCATGGCGGTGAGCGTCTGTCCTGCATGGCGGTGAGCGTCTGTCCTGCATGGCGGTGAGCGTCTGTCCTGCATGGCGGTGAGCGTCTGTTCGGAGCGGGCGGATTCGAAGTCGCTTACACGCCTGGCCGCGCCTCCCGCCACGTGTCCTACCTGCACGACGACACCGCATTCGTCGGGTGACGTCGCGGGCGTGCGGATCACCCCGGGCGGGTCGACGATGCCGCCGACGCCGCCGCCGGAGGTCGACGTCGAGGCCTGACACGAGTCGATCGAGCGGCTCGCGGCATCGGCGCCTGAGCGCCTAGCGATGAAACCGAGCCCGAGGGGCGAGGGGACGGGAGCGGTCGCGACCGTTGAAGCGGTCTGGGCGCTGCTGGCGAGAATGGCCGAGAGCAGCCAGCGTCGGCTCCCGACAGCGACAGCGGGGGCCGTCTGTTGGCCGCCGTAGCGGCGGCGGCGCCCGATTGGACTGGCTGGCCCTTCCTTAGGAGGCGAGGGCAGCGGTATCTTCGTACCCGAGCTGGGATGGACGACATTTCGTTGCAGCAGGTGCTCGAGGTTGTCGGGGACTTCGATGAGTTCGGCGGCGCGAGCCTGGGCCTGATCGCGTGGGAGCTGTTCGTCGAGGAGCGGCGGGTCGCACGGGCTTGGGAGCGGGGTGTGGCGGAAGGTCTGCTGAGGGGCGCTGGACGCGACCGCGTCGCTGACGAGCGGCTGTGGCGGCTCAGTGCCGGTGGCTGGGCCGCGCGCAACGGAGCGGGCCAGCGGTCTTGAGGGCCCGCGGCGGCGAGAGACGCAGCCGTGGGGGTTGCCCGGTCGAGGATGTTCGCGCGCTAGCGATCGGCCCGGCTTGATCGGCGCGTCGTTGATCTGCTCGCGGCTGGTGCGGCTCGGCCCGCGAGGAACATCGGAACGAAAAGTGACGCTGAGCGCGGACTCCGGTTGTTCCCTCCGGTGTAGGCGTCGGCCTCGAGGCCCGCGGTCGAAAGATGCAACCGGCGATCCTCCTTCTCAGTGTGGCACGACCCAGAATGCGATCACCGCGTACTGGAGCGCGGCTGCAGCGATGACCAGGGCGTGGAAGACCTCGTGGTATCCGAACACCGCGGGCAGCGGGTCCGGCCGCCCTACCGCGTAGATGACGGCACCCACCGTGTAGAGCACGCCGCCGAGCCCGAACAGCGTCAAGCCGTCGACACCGATCGCGACCGCGAGCTGGGGGAAGGCCGCGACCGCGACCCAGCCCAGCGCGATGTAAGCGACCGCGAACCGCCACGTCGGCGCGTCGATCCACACAAGCTTGAACAAGACGCCAGCCAGCGCCCCGGCCCACACCGCCACGAGCGTCGCGGTGGCGAGCGGCCCGTGCAGGGCGAGCAGCGCGAGCGGCGTGTAGGTGCCCGCGATCAGTATGAAGATCATCGAATGGTCAAGTCGGCGCATCCAGCGCCACGCGGAGCGCGACTGCCAGTTGACGCGGTGATACAGCGCGCTTACCCCAAAGAGCGCCACGAGGCTGACCGCGTATACCGTCACGGCGATGCGGGCGCGTGCGCTCGCGGCCGCGAGCACGAGCGCGACGCCGAGCGGCACGGAGCATAGACACGCCCATTGATGCGAAACGCCGCGCAAGCGCGGCTTGTTGGAGGCGGGCAGCGCGAGCATCTCGAGAAAGCATAAGGGCCGGACCTTCCAGGACGAGCAGGCCGCTATGCGCCAGTCCATTCTCGTGCAGCCGCGGATGCGGATGACTGATCCGCGGTCGTGCCGGGCACCCTCGCCCACGGCGCGATCCGATGCACGGTGAGGCCAGCAACCGTTCGGACCACGCACCTAAACGCGCCCGCGGCGAGGATCACGCACTCGCACGGCCGCTCTTGACGCAGCCCGCTCGGTCTGCTGCTTGATCGTCTCAAGCGTCTCCACGGGCAGCCTGCGGTCGCGGCCGACCGTGAGCCCTCGCGGCTTCGCCGCCGATCGCCGCGGTGGTGCACGCTGACGATGCGAGCATCGGCGGGGGCGCGGGCCAATAGAATCAGGGTGATGGAGGGCTCCAGCGAGGTACGGAGCTGGCTTCGCTGCTACCGCTGTTGGTCTCAGAATCTCGAGGTGCAGGTGCACTACGAGGGGATACACCGGATCGACGCCGACACCGGCGAGCGCGGCGAGGTCGTCGAGGAGATGCAAGAGGCTGTCGTCCAGTGCGTGGACTGCATGCACGACCAACCCCATCTCGGGTTCCGTGATGGGCGCGTCGAGCCGGTCGAGGACCGCTGGGAGCGGATGATCGCCGGCGCGCCGTGGGTCGCGTCGTGCACCGTGACCGTCGACGCCGACGACGTCGATGCGTGCTCGGGCCCTGACGCCGGGGACGCGCTCTCTGAAGCCTCGTTCGGCGAGCACGGAACGCGCGAGTTCTTCACCCACGTGCGCTTTCACAAGCACGACGAGGACCGAATCGTCGTCCACCTGCTTGTCGAGCTCTACGCGCGTTCTGCCGAGGAAGCGAGCGAGGTGCTCGAGGAGGCGGCGCGCGGCAGGCTGGCGATCACGTCGCTCGCGGAGGAGTCACGCCCGCCGGCGTCAACCGGCGGCGACCAGCACTGACGGCGCTCCGTACCTGGTGGGGTCTCGCAGCCGGCCCTGGCGACGCGAGTCGGTAGCTGACCGAGCGCGACGATCGATACCGTCAGGGTAGGTCTACGTGGCCTGGTTCGGATACCGACCATCCGAGGTTGACAGCCGCGCGCGGATAAACGACCGGCGGGTCGATTACTGCACACGAGCACCAGGCTGCGAGGCGCGACCCCGAGTCACCTCGTTCGTCCAAGGCCCCGCGCTTGGGTAGCTGTCCCCAGCCGCAAAGTAGGGCGGCACGAAGCTTCGTTGGGAAAACCGGGTAGGGGCCACCGGCCAAGCTGGGAGCGGCGACGTCCGGCTGGAGCGGTATTGGTGTTGGGATGGAGAACGACCTCGCCGCGATCGCGAGTCACACTGAGCGGCACGCTTCCGATCCGAGGTACCGGGCCGAGGATCTGATCTACGAGGCGTGGGAGGCCGCTGGGCCGCGACGCGCTGTGCTTGCGCGCAAGGCGCTCGCGCTGTGGCCTGACTGCGCGGACGGCTACGTACTGCTTGCGCAGGCAGCGTCGAGCCTTGAGCAGGCGCGCGAGCTACTTGAGCGCGGTGTCGCCGCCGGCGAGCGCGCGGTGGGGCGGCGCGTGTTTGTCGAGGACGCCGGTGATTTCTGGTTGATCTTCGAGACGCGGCCGTACATGCGCGCCCGCGCGGCGCTCGCCGCGACGCTGTGGCGTCTGGGGCGGCGCGAGGACGCGGTCGAGCATCAGCGTGAGCTGTTGCGGCTGAACCCCCGCGATAACCAGGGGCTGCGCTACCGACAGGCGAACTGGCTGTTGGCACTCGAGTCCCACGACGAGCTCGATCAATTGTTCGCCGCCCACGCCGGCGACGGCAACGCCCCCGGGTTCACCTACACCAGGGCGCTCGCCGCGTTCGCTCATCGAGGCGCGGGCGCCCAAGCGCGCGCGCTGCTCGATGCGGCGCGCGAACTCAACCCGCACATTCCCCCGTACCTGACCGGTCGCAAGAAGCTGCCGAGAAAGCGCCCCGCGTACGCGGTGTTCGGCGAGGAGAGCGAAGCGGTCGACTACGCCTCCGGCGCCGGCGAGCTGTGGGGCAGCGTGCCGGGCGCGCTCGCCTGGCTCGAGTCCTGACCCACGGGCGTCCAAGCCGGTTCGTAGGGTTCTCGCGGGGAATGCATTCCCCGCGAGATCGGCGAGCTCGGTGCCCGCAGCGGCTGGGCGGTCGCGCTGGCGCCGGCGGGGTGAAGGTGACGCATTCCCTGCGATGAGCGCCGCACTACGGCACGTTCGGCGCCTGCGGCCGATTCACGACCCTAAACCCGGTATTCCGAACTAGACTTCTCGCCGCCCCGATCCAGCGAGCACCGGGCGCCACCGCGTCGCGTGGCGGCAGATCGCCGGTCCTCGCGGAGCGCGAGGCGAGCAGCACCCAAGGTTCACGGAGAGGAGGGGCGTCCTCGTCGCGTCCTACCTGCGCACGATGGACGACAAGATCCGGCGGGGGGCTCCCGGCAAACCACCGGAGGCTGACGGCGCGGGGACCGTCTGAGGTGGTCCACTATTCGACCGGCGCTGACAGGAGGCTACGATGAACTCGGACGCAATGGTTGACGTCGACTCTATTCACGCGCGTTTGAAGGCCATCACTCCAGGCACCTGGCGGCGAGTTGGCGGCGATATCTTCGCCCCGGGCGACCAGACGATGCCGCTTCTTCGCGGGCGGGTGCGCACCGCTGACGTTCGAGTGCAGTCAGACGCCGACGCAGAATTTGTTATCCACGCCGCTGCAGACATTGCGGCGCTGCTCGATCAACTCGGGCACACGCAAGAGGGCGGTACGCCGCTGCAGAGGGGCGAGGAAGCTGAGGTCGCGCCCAGCCCTCAAGCTGACAGGCGACAACGACGCCGTCGGGCGGGTCCCCGGGAAGCCGAGGTCGCGCCCAGCCCTCAAGCTGACAGGCGACAACGACGCCGTCAGGCCGGTCGCGATCGACGAACGGTCACCGACTGGTTGCGGCGCTTGCCGCGGCAATAGGCGCCGTCTTGTGGCGCCGAGCGATCGCGGCGCCGCCGCCACTCGGCGCGCCGGGTCGCAGGAGGGGCGCCAAGCCGCAGTCTCGCCTTCATTGGCGGCCGGGTATCTGGGGGGCGCCTGCAACTTTCCCTGCGCCGCGCGGGCAGCAGGGACGACGCGCCCCGGCGCCGGCATCGGCTCCGGTGGCGGCGACAAGCAGGTAACGCGCTTGTTCGGGAGGCACCTGCTCCGCGCGGGAATCGGCAGTTGTTCGTGGTCGGTTGTGGCTAGCGTGGGGTCGGGGGCGCTGCCTGAGCAGGGGGCAGGCTCGCGGCGGGAGGCGAGCGGGTCTCGAGGTAGGGTGTGAGGTAGCGTCCGAATACCTTGGTCCAGCTTGGCTGTCGGTCGCCGCGGGTGTGGGCGACGGTCGCCGCGGTTGGTTGGCCGAACTGGTCGAGCTCAATTCGCAACAGCAGCGGGCGCTGTCCGCCGATCAGTCTGACCTCAAGAGTGAGCTTGGCTCGGAGCTCGTGCGGGGTAAGCCCGAGATCGGCCGCGATGGTGTGCGCGATTCGGTCGGCCTGCTGGGTGGCCAGCCCGCCGTGCTTGAGCGGGAACGTCGTCATGTCTCCGGCGGCGTAGACATCGGCCATGCCCTCGACCCTCCCGACCGCATCGGTCGGCACGAAGCCCGACCGGTCAGCGGGTATGCCTGTGATTCTCGCTCCCCGGAGCCGTGGCACGGCGACGACTCGGTCCGCTTTGATCGCTGCGCCGGACTGCACCGTGAGGGCCCCGCCGCCGCAGACGCTGTCGGGGGCGCACGCTCCGAGGAACCGCACGCCACGGTCGGCCAACTGCGCTGCCACCAGCCCCGAGGCTTCGGCGCCGAACACCGCCAGCGGCCAGCGCTCCGGTGTCACCAGCGTGATCTCCACATCCGTTCGGCGCTCACGGGCATGCGCTGCGCACAGCAGTGCGAGCTCGTACAGCGGCAGCGGCCACGAAACGCCTGCCGGGACGGCGAACACGAGCGAACCGACTTTGCCTTCATCAAGCTCTCGGAGAAGACCTCGCAGGCGCGGCAGGTCGCGTTGGTCGCGAAACGTGAGCGCCCCAAGGATAGCGACAGTGGCGCGCGCGCCAGCGGCCAGCACCAGGGTGTCGTAGCTCAGCCGGCCACCGGATGCCAGCCGGACCTGTTCGCGCATCGAGCCCACACTCTCAAGCCGCGTCCGGTGGTATCTCACCCCGAGGTCAGCGGCGATCGCGATCAGGTCAAACGCGCGCGAGGCCGTGTCGGAGAACGCCTCGAGTGTCGCGGCCGGACGGTAAGCCAACACCGGATCCGGCGAGAGGAGCGAGACCCGGACGGCGCCGCCCGCTAGCGCCCGCAACGCCAGCACGACTTCCAGGGCAGCGAACCCGCCACCAGCGACCACGACGTGCTGCGAGGCTCCAGACACACCAGACGCGGACAACGCTCAGACAATGCACCACACCAGCGGGTCATACAAGCGCGCATTCCCGCCGCCATCACCGGGAGAACTACGGATCCCGGGCACACAGTTGTCCCTACCGCGCTGGTCGTGATCCAAGATAAGCGGCGTTCCCAGCGAGAGGACGACGGTCGATGACAGCGACTCCAGCACTATGACGTTGACTGCGCGGCTGCAAGACATCCGCGAGCGAGACCTCGGCGCCGGCCAGCTCGGCGACGTCGACCGGGGCGCGGTGCTGAATCGACCGAGCTCGGTGAATCGGCCGGGGCGGCATGGCGACTGGCTCAAGCACAAGGGCCCGGCACACGCCGATGGTGTGCTGCTGGCGGTCCGCCAGGGCCGAGACGGGCAATGCCACGGCATTTGTGGCGTAGGTGCCGGCCGGGTTGTGGCGCTCGCGGGCGCTGGCTCAGTCGGCCAGGTCGGCGAGCTCGTGAGCTTGGTCTACTCGCGCGTCGACGCCGACGCCGACGGCGCTCTGCGCGAGGTCCGGCTCGCCGCGCCTCCCGCCGTCCGCGCGGCCGCCTAGCGGTCCGCGCCAGCGCTGAACCTTGGCTCGATCGCTGGCTATCGCGAAGGTCGGCGCCATCGGTGGCGCCGGCGTGAGGGGGGTGTATCGGGGGTTTCGGTTTCGAGTAGGCGTACGCCGATCAGCCGGTCGTGCTCGTTAAGGTGTTCCTTGAGTCGGCGGCCAGTTATCACCGGTCCTTACGGGAGCGACTGCATGCGATCGACGGCGAGGTCGACTCCTCGCGGGTTCGAATCGAGGATCTCACGAGCGCGGCGGACGGGCGTCGCGAAGCGCTTGCGAACGAGATGACCGAACTGGGCTCGGCGTTCGAGGGCAAGCTCGCGTCGTTCGAGCAGGAGCTGACAAGCCAGAGGGATCGGATGGAGCAGACGCTGACCTCGCAGGCCGAGACATTTCGCAGCGCCCAGGCAGACCGCGATCAGGCCTTCAAGACCACTGTCGAGCAAGGGCAGGCGCAAACAGCAGATGCTCGACGCGGCACGCAAGGAACTCGACGCGCGGGTCGGCGAGATCCGTCGCATGGAGCAGGAGACCGCCGGCCTGGTGGGCGCGATCGGACTCGCCGGCACGGCCAAGAGCTACGGCGATGAGATCAAAGAGCAGCGGGCGGCCGCGGATCGCTGGCGCCTGGCGACGATCGTGCTGAGCGTGCTCGCGGTCGCGGGCGTAATCATCGTCGCCTCGACACTCGGGCGCGACGCTCAGTGGGAGGAGTTCGTCGGCAACTCTCAGCCTCGCTCCTGTTCGGAGGGCTTGCGACCTACACCGCTCGCCAGTCCGCCCGCCACCGCCAGCGCGAAGAGCGCGCTCGCAACTTCCAGCTTGAGTCGACAGCGTTCAGTCCCTTCATCGAACCGCTGTCGGAGGAGCAGCGAGAAGAGGAGCGCGTCGTAATGACCCGCAAGACGTTCGGAAAGGCCAACAGCGAGAACAGCTCGGATGAGGAACCCGGCCCTCAGCCGCTGAGCTTCATCGTCCGGCGCAAGGAGCGCGACAGCTCCCAGGTCCCATAGCCGCAGGCGCTACCCGACTGTCGACCTGGACGTCAAGGGCGCGGCGGCACGCGCCACCGCCAGCGTTCTTCAGCAGAGCCAGCTGGTCAATAGGCGGCGACGAAATCCTCGAACTGGAGCACGGCGCGTACAGAGCCAGCCACATCGCGCCCTACAGCAGCTTCACACGTGTGAGCCGATCTATCTACCTGCCATCCGATGAGAATCCCGCCCGCTGACAACGTCTGAGAATCGACTACAACGGTCGCCATCCGGGAGGGAGCCGGTGTAGAACGACGGTCGAATGACAGCGCTTTGCGGACAGCTGTCGCACGACGACGTTCGGTTTGCGATGCCGCGGTTGTGAAGCGAGAATCGGCCCTCGCGGCGGCGCTGGCGGCTGCGGCAGCGATCGCGACCGCTTGGGCGTGAAGCAGGAGCGGGATCTGGGTCGACCAGCGGTGCCGGTCCTGTTCAGGAAACGGAAGAGTGATCATCGCTGCCGCATCGCCGTGGGAACCAGCACTTTCGTGGCCGGCGGTTTGGACTGCCGTAGCTCGTCCAACTCGGGAGTCACGCTGCCCGCAGGAATGACCGTTGCAATCGTCAGACCAGGAGCGGCGCGGTCACCGAGTGATCGTGCTGCGTGTCCTCAGGAGGGGTAACAGAAATATGTTTTGGGATTGGTAGGCACAACCGCTCGCAATAGGAGTAGTGTCAGACGTGGCTGGCCCTGCGGCCAGGATTCTTACCCCAAGTCCGAGTGCCACCTACGGCGCGGTCTGCGCCACGAGGCGGGAGGCGTGGGTTACTGGTTTTGACTGCGGGGCCGGTGCGGTGCTTCTACCGGCGTTACCCCACCGATCCGGTGGTCGCGTCCCTATCTCAACGAATGCGCGAGGGTTGTCGTCCTCCTTCCGCGCAGACCAACTGAGAGATGGGAAGGCCAAAGAACGATGACGCGGGCTATACAGAACCTGGTAGCGCGCAGGCGAGACGAGTTCAATCGTGATCGTGGATCGCGGCGGCTCTCGCAGGTGGTCGAAGCGCGACGACGTCTGAACACCGGGCGAGCGGATAGCACCCGGACTAGAACAGACCGGCTCGGGTCCGAGCGACCCCGGCACGCCTACCTCACGCAGGCAAACGACTAGCAAGGCCTGCCAATGCCGCATTCCGACGTACAAAGGAGCGCACATGCCCCGAGCTGAGATCCTCGAAATCGACGTTTCGGAACTTGACCCCGAGGCCGCTCCGGCTCGCTCGGTGCGCCGTGCGACTGCGCGGCGCGCGAGCAGTAGGCGTGCAACCGCCCGCAGCCGTCAGGGCGACCCCGAGGCGGCCGTCATCGCCTTCCTCGTCCAGCATCCGGGGAGCACGACCGGTGATGTCGCCAAGGGCCTGAACCTCAATTGCGGAAGTGTCTCAACCCGCTTGACCCAGCTCGCGAACGCTGGCGAGATCAAGAAGACGTCACACGGCTACAACATGGAGCAGGCGGCGCGACCCCGCGGACCCCAGCGCCCACTCCGTCGCCCGCACTATAAGTTCAGCCCGGATTGAACCGAGGCCCGGAGCCGCGCGAGGCAGGATGCTGTTGCGCGGACTCCAGCAGGTCGCGCCGCCACCCCGCGGCTCGCGAGACATCCGGTCCAAGACCGAATCCGGATCGAAGAAGCCCAAGCCGCCGTTCGTCGTACTGTCGCTAGCTCAGAGCGATGCAGAACGTTCATCCCGCCATCGGAGCTTTCATGTCGCAACCGTCGAATCGTCCTACGTGGAATCAGGTACTCGCCCCCTACGCACAGCCGCGCCTCGGTCGCAGCCTGTTCGACGTCGCGACGTCGGTCGTGCCGTACCTGGCGCTATCGGTGCTGATGTACCTGCTGCTCGGGTGTCTCGGATCTGCTGGTGCTCGCCCTCGCGTCCCCGACGGCCGGCTTTCTGGTGCGCACGTTCATCATCTTCCACGACTGCACGCACGGCTCGCTCCTGGCGTCCAGCGCGCCAACGCCTGGCTCGGCACGGTGCTGCGGGCTGTTCGTCCTCGCCCCGTTCGTGCGCTGGCGCCACGACCACGCCGTTCACCACGCGACGTCGGGCGACCTCGACCGCCGCGGCGTCGGCGACGTCCCCACGCTGACCGTCGCCGAGTACGACGCGCGCACCCCGCGCGGGCAGCTCGGGTATCGGCTGATGCGCAACCCGCTGGTGATGTTCGGCCTCGGCCCGATCTTCGCGATGATCATCGGACCGCGGTTCGTCGCCCGCAACGCCCGTCCGCGGATGCGCCGCAGCGTGCTCGCGCACCGACCTCGCGCTCGCTGGTGATCGTCGGGCGCTGTGCTGGCTGATCGGCTGTCGGCAACTTCCTGCTCGTCTGGGCGCCGGCGGCGCTGCTGGCGGGCTCGGCGGGGATCTGGCTGTTCTACGTCCAGCACCAGTTCGAGGACGCCTACTGGCAGCGCACGGATGACTGGAGCTACGCCGAGGCCGCGCTGCGCGGCGCTCCTACCTGAAGCTGCCGAAGATCCTGCAGTTCTTCAGCGGCAACATCGGCCTCCACCACGTCCATCACCTCAACGCGCGGATCCCCAACTACAACCTTCAGCGCGCGCACGACGAGAACGAGATGTTCCATGACGTGCCGACGCTCAGCTTCTGGGACGGGATGCGCGCGGTGCGGCTCAAGCTCTGGGATGAGGAGCGCGGGCGGATGGTGACGTTCGCCCAGGCGAGAACCGCACCGGAGCTGGCGGCACCCGCTTCCCGCCCCGCTAAACCTCAACACAACTATCTGACCGAGAATCGAGGTTAGGTAGCGAGAACGTCGCTTCCTCTGACGGCGCCACCGAGCGACGCGACCCCTGTTGTCCGCGAGCGGCCAGTATCCGCGGCAGGCAATGGCCTCCCGATCGTGTGGCTGCTTCGGCGAGGAGCGGCACTCTGCTCGTACTGAGTCCGGGCTCCTGCTGGTCCCCAGCTGCGGGAGCCAGCTTGAGCTCGCCGTGGACTTCTGCTTCGACCGGATCGCTTGCAAGAAGTCTGAAAGCACTCCGTGCGCGAGATTGGCGAGGAGCAGGTGTTGCACGATCGTCGGGCAAGACCGGCACGGATGCGAATGCGGGACTCCACGGGAACGGGCGTGACGTTGCTCAATTCGTTCCGCAGCGGCAGCGCTGGGTTCAATGATCGGCACTGTCGCAACTATCTGAAGCTTCAGATAACCGCATTCGTGAGAAGGAGAAGAACGATGATCGCGGGCTGAGCGTGCTGCCCCGGTCGGGGCGCTCACCTTGCTGCAAGATCCGTCAGGGGTTTGCGCAGCTGAAATCTGAGCCGTGGCGCGGCACCGTTGACGCGAGTTTGTTGTTGATCGACGAGATCGACCGCGGGCGCGTGCGAAGGGGTCGCTACGGTGAGTACCACGATGATGACCGCAGAGCCAATGATTGCTCGTGGCGCCCACTACACGGCGCTGCTCGACACGATCGATCACCGGGGAGTCACCAAACTGCACGCCAGGGAGCGGGAGCAGCTGCTGGAGGCCGCGGATATCTTGCTGTTCGGCGAGACTGACAGCGAGCGGACGGTCCGCTGGGCCGAGGTTCTGATCGAGGACTTGGAGCCCAAGCAGTAAGCGGTGGTCAGTGGAGGGCTGTGATCGACTGCGCGAGCACCTATACGGCTGTGGTGCTCCGACCGGGGCGTCGTGAGAACCGAGCGCTCGGGGCCGGCGAGCCTCGAAGGGGCAGGGCCTGTCCGGTGGGCGCTTCGCTGGGGCGGTCGCCGGCGGCCGGGTTGTGCGTCGGCTTCAGACGGGGGACGCCAGCGCCCGGAGAAGGAGGCTGACGGTGGGTGCCGGATACTCGGTTCGGGCCGTGACCTGGGCGTTCGCTGGGCGCTGTACATGAGGAACGGGCCGGGCAGCGGATCCCCGTTCGCTTGGCTAGGCAGGGGCCCCTCTGGACCGGCCGATCAGGGATGAAGGAGGTCGACCCCGCGATGCAACCGACTCGGCTCGTGGTGCTCGCCAGCGGTATGGGTTCGCGGCTGCGCTCCAAGGCGAGCCCGAAGCCGCTTGTTGAGCTTGGGGGTATCAGCCTCGTCGAGCGTGCCCTCGCGAGCGCCCGGCAGGCGGGATTCGACGAGGTCGTGGTGGTCACGGGCGATCGAGCCGACGAGATCGACCGGCACGTGCTCGAGGTGAGCCGGCGCCGGGGCATCGCCGTGACGGTCGTGCGCAACGAGCGGTACCGGGAGGGCAACGGGCTCTCGGCGCTGGCGGCGCGTGACGGGGTCGGCTATGAGCCTTTCGCCCTGGTGATGGCCGACCACGTGTTCTCGCCCTCGCTGTTGCAGCAGCTCAAGCAGGCGTCGGTGGAGCCGGGCGAGGTCCTGGTCGCGGTCGACACACGGCTCGGTCGGGCGGCGGGGGTCGATCCTGGCGACGCCATGAAGGTTCGCATCGCCGACGGCGGTATCCGAGCGATCGGCAAGCAGCTCGCGGTGTACGACGCCTTCGAGGTCGGGGCCTTCGTCTGCGGCTCGGCCCTGTTCAACGCCGTCGAGATGGCGGTCGTCGCCGGCGACTCCAGTCTCTCCGGTGCCATCCAGGTGCTGGCCGACGCGGGTGTCGCCCGTGCGCTGACCATAGGCGACGAAGAGTGGTGGTTCGATGTCGACACGCCGCGCGACCACCGCAACGGCAGCCGCCACGTCCTGCGAGTCACGGGGAAGCCGCTCGACGGCGCAATCGCCGCCCGGCTCAACCGCACCCTCTCGCAGCGGGTGGTCACACCCGCGCTGCTCGCCCTCTTCCCGCGCATCACCCCGAACCAGGTCACGCTCATCGCCTTTGCCGTCGCCGTGGCGGCGGCCGCCGGCTTCTCGGTGGGGGCTCCGATCGCCGCGGCGCTGCTCGTCGCGCTGGCCAGCGTGCTCGACGGCAGCGATGGCGAGGTCGCCCGGCTCACCTATCGGTCGTCCCCGTACGGCGCGTTCCTCGACGCAGTGCTCGACCGGGCGGCCGACGGCATTCTGTTCACAGGCGCGGCGATCTACCTCGCCACTGACACCCACCTGGGCGCCCTGCTCGGCGGCGCACAGGTGCCTCTCGCCCTCTCGGTGAGCGGGGCCGCCCTGGTCGGCCACCTGCTCGTGAGCTACACGACGGCGAAAGCGGCGCTCGACCTCGGCCACCGCTACCGCGGCACCTTGCTCGGCGGCGGCCGGGGCCGTGACCTGCGGCTTCTCCTGGTCACCTCGGGTGCATTGGCTGCGGCGGTCGAGCCAATAGCCCTGCTGGTGGCGCTAGCGGCGGTGGGGCTGCTCTCCGCCTGGATCGTCGTGGTGCGGCTCCACCGGTCGTGGTGGGCCGCCGGGCCGGGATCCCAGTACGCGGGCGTGCGCGCCGTCGCTCTCGACTTCGACGGCACGGTCGCCGACTCGATGGGCTTCCTCACCGACCTGGCTGTCGGGCTGCTCGTCGACGAGTTGGGCTTCGAGCGGGCCGAGGCGGCCCGGCAGTACCTCGCCACGGCCGGGTCCGAGTTCGCGACCCAGCTGGATGAGCTCGCTCCCGGCCACCCGCAGCTGGCGGCGGTGGCGAGCCGCTTCGAGGCGGAGAAGACGCGATGGATGGGGTGCTGCGAGATCTTCACCGATGTCGTCCCCGCGGTCGAGCGCCTCGCCGCGGCCGGCGTCCCTGTCCTGCTGTGCAGCAGCACGCGGGTGCTGCTCGTCCGCGAGTTCTGCGAGCGGTACGGGCTGCTCGAGAGGTTCGCGTCGGTCGACGGTTGGGGCCCTGGGCACAGGAAGTCCGTGCAGCTTGTGTCAGGGGTCGCCGCCGCCGGCTTCGCCGGTCACGAGGTCGTCTTCGTCGGCGACACCCGGCGCGACGCCGACGTAGCCCGGGCCGCAGGCACGCGGTTCGTCGGCCTGGTCCGTGCAGGACGCCCCGACGCGCTCGCCGGCAGCGGCGCCAAGGTCGTGGGCTCGTTGTCCGAGCTGGCCGCCGACCTCGTCCAAGCCGTCCGCTCCCCGCTGACGCGGGAGGCGCACGAGTGGGATCCGGTGCTGGCCCCCCCGGTCGAGCCCGGGCTGTCAAGGTTCGAGGGCGAGGCCCTCGAGGTGGGCGTTCTCGTTCGTCCGCACCAGCGCCGCACCCCGGCGACCACCCCGACGGTGGTGATCGAGCAGTTGGCGACCTCGACGTGCCGATAGATCTCCGGGCCGGTGCCGAGCGCCCAGGCGACGGCGGCGCGCACGACGGCGTCGTGGGTGAACACGACGGCCACGCGGCCGTCGACTAGGTCGGCGAACAGCTCGTCGAGCGCGCCGGCGACGCGGGCGTTCAGGTCGGCCAGGGTCTCTCGCCCTTCCACCTCGAGGGCGTGGGGCTCGGACCGCCATCGCTGCCAATGCTCTGGCCACCGCTGGGCGATCTCGTCCTCCGTATAGCCCTCCCAGTGCCCGACCCGCAGCTCCCCGAAGCGGTCGTCGATGATCGGCTGACGGCTGAGCAGCGCCGCGAGGGGTGCCGCCGTCTGCACGGCACGAGCGAGAGGGCTCGACACCAGCCAGTCGACCGGCTCCTGAGCCAGGACGGCGGCGACCGCCGCGGCGGCCCGCACCCATCCCGGCTCGATGCCCTCGTCGAGCCAACCCATCGTCCGGCGCTCGCGGTTCGACGCCGTGCGGCCGTGGCGGACCAGGTGGACGCGTGTCATCCGTCGCTGCTGTCGGTCGCACGAGCCTGCTGTTCCGCTTCGCCGAACGGCAGTCGGTCCCGCCGGCTCCGGAACACCACAGCCCTAGGAGGGATCGGCGAAACGATTGGCGAAAGTCGGAGACACGATCATGGGTCGGGTTTCCGCATTCGTTCCCGAGCACTGCGGAAAGCGTGCGCGGGCGTCGATCCGATCTGACGCCGATTTCGGTAGTGGCGCAGGAAGCGCGGACCGTAGGTCAGCCGCCGCCAGACCGAGCGCCGTAGCGTTGCCATGGGTTCGCCAGCGTACTGCTATGCGGCAAGTGGCACGGCCCGCGCCCTCGCCCTCCCAAGCGCGATCGTCAGCTTGGCCAGGATCGTCAGGTCGGCATGAAGCCTGACCCGATCCAGCCCACGAACCCGCAGCGGCAGCATCGCCTACTCATGCTTGAGCCGTCCAAACTCGCGCTCGACCGCGAGACGAGCCCCGACCACGGCTACTACCACCAAGCCACCAACCGACTGGGCGGCAACCGCGCCCTGCTCGGCGTGATGCGCAAACCGCTCAACGCAGCCACCGCACACTACGTGAGCTCGGAGACGAGGCGTTCGCGCCCGCCTGAAGAGACCCCCCTTGCCATGCGCGCACGCCCGAACATCACCGCTGCACCGCGGCCAGCTCCCGACATTCTGCTGCCGCCACGTTCGCGTGGACGGCCTCGAAAGGCTGAGCGCCCGCAACGCTTCACCCAGCGGGAACAACACCCCATCAACCATGATGTCACCGGCCGCCGCACGGCAGGTCGCGGACCGAGATAAGCCTGGGCGCCCGCGCGCACACCTACCCGCCGATAGCGCCAGGAAGGTTGCTGTCTAAATTCGACGACCGACCGTCTCAATCGACTTGACAGGCTCCGTGCGAGCCTCCAACATGGGAGTTGCGATGTGCCGTCGGCTGCGGATGGTTGTGGGGGGTGGCGCAGGTTCAGCGTGGGCGGCGCCGGCGTGGCTTGCGCCGCAGGACCTTTCCGCCGCCGGCCAGAAAGCGGGTTTCCCGGAGGTGGCGGTTGACGGGCAGGGCAACGCGATCGCCGTCTGGTCGCGCTTCGACGGCACGAACTTCATCGTGCAGGCGGCGGCGGCGCGCGCGGCGGGCGGCAGCTTCGGCGCGCCGCAGGACCTCTCCGCCGCCGGCCAGAAAGCGGGCTTCTCGCAGGTGGCGGTCGGCGGGCAGGGCAACGCGATCGCCGTCTGGTCGCGCTTCGACGGCACGAACTTCATCGTGCAGGCGGCGGCGCGCGCGGCGCGTCCGCAGACTGCCGCGTTGGCGTCGTAGCCCGCGGTGAGGTAGGTCGGGAGCCATGCGATCGTCTTGCGATCGAGATCGAGCCCCCGACCAGCCCCAAACTACGGGGGTCCTGCGAATCGGCGGCCAACCGCCAGCGCTAGCCGGGGCCGAAACGCCGCCGATCGCAGCGCAGCTCAGCATCGACTTTGCCCGCAAACCGCCCAATCCTCGGGCTCTAGGCCGATCGCTCGGACCTACCAGCGGAGGGCGAGGGATACGAACCCTCGTCGGACCTAAACGACCCGAAACGGTTGTCGAGACCGCCGCGCGATTCTGGCGTTTCTGCCCATTTGCACGAGAAACGCGGTCGCAGGCCCGGTTGCAGGAAGCCCAGTGGGAAGAGCGAGGCGCGTGAGGACCGCGGGACGACCCTTCATGTCGAGTTCTTCGGGCTCTGCTTTGCGTCGGGAACGGGACGAGCCGGCGGTCGGCAGAGACTTGTGCGTGTCGTCCCAACCGGGCATGTCCGACCGGTCGCCGCAGACGACCGCCTTCGTGCGCGAGGAGGCGTCGTACTTCGCCGGCCTCCGCCGAAACCGGTCCGGGTCACTCCGTCCGCCCGGTCGTCAGGAGCGGCTGGAACCCACCATTCGCCCCACTCGCTGAGGGTTTCCGGCATGGCCTGATCTTGAACTAGAAGCGGTGTATGCGCCGCGGCGGAGGGGCCGCTGCATCAGGCGCTGGCGCCCGCCGTGGTGGCGAAGCCGCTGGTGGCGGTATCGTGCGCGCGGCTTAACCGGGCAGCGGTTTCCACTGGATCTGAATAACGAGGATGCCGGACGCCAGGACTCCCGCATCGACGGCAATGCGAGCGCGCGGAGGACCAGCCGTCCGTCTGGCTGCCGCTCTGTCGGCAATGCGATCACGCGCACAGCTCCGACCAGGCGACTGCTTCTGGTGCGCAGCGGTCACGACTTCGCCGTGGCTGCGTCAGGCGTCATCCAACAGCAACCCGCCGGCTGACAGCGTGGCTGCGTTCGGGCGCCGACAGAAGTCCGAGCTGACGATCACATCGGTCACCGCGACGACGACTTCTCGGACGATCGGATCGGCGACATTCCGCAAGCGCGGACTGAGCTCGATCGTGGTCGTGGCGGACGAGTGCTTTCGCCCAAACTCGAGGGCCGGGCCTCGGCCCACCGGGTGCCTGCGGTGGACAAGAAACAGGCGTTAGATCCGTCCGGCAACGCTCTTCCCCAATGAGCGCCAAGCGGAAGCGCGGTCAGGAGCACCTGGTCGGCCGCGTTGCATAGGCACGCACGTGCGCGAAGGCCGGCCCATGCTTGCCGGCGACGTCGGATGCGGACACTCGAGGTCGCCCCAACTCAGCGGCCCGGTGCTGCGGAACCGCGCCGGCGGCGCGACGAGCGCATTCCTCAAGAGCGATCGTCCCGACGGTGCCGGAGCGGACGAGTGCAACGGCGAAGCACAAGTCCGCAACCGGGCGGTGCTAACCGCCCGCCCGGGCGTGAAGCAGAAGACTCGATCGCCACGAGCATCTGTGATGCTCCTGGGGAGAGGTGCTATGCCAGGCCGCAGGCCCACGCTCTCCTGCGTTCCTCATGGATCGAGCATCCCGTCGACGTCGACGGGCGCCCTGGCACGGCGCGGCAGGCGGGTCTGCCGGCCCTGATCGAAGGCGATCACCGGCAGGCGTTGGACCTCGCGGTTTCCCCGCCGTAAGTGCCTGGTAGACCGCCGTTGGTCTTCTCGGCATCGGCGTCGAATCCCCAGTGTCCACGGGGAGTTCGACCACTTCCGGCGGAGTTAGCGGTTTGAGGGCCAACTCCGCGGTAAGTGATGCCCTGACGCAGCTACGGACGGCGGGGCCAAGCGCCTATTTGCAGGCATTTCGTGCGACTTACGGCGGAGATGGGCGGCCGGCTGGCCGGTGACTTGGGTATGCAGGCGGGCGGTGGCACGATGACGGGGCTGCCGGGCCTCGTCAGAGACCGTGATGCGGCCGAGCGGCATCGGGGTCAACCGGGCGACGCCGGCGACGACCGCAACGGGTCCGGGCGTCACGGTCCGTAGAAAGCCCCGGAATCAAAGCGAAATCCGCTCCGGCCCGTGGTATCGTCCGACCTCTCGAATCACGGCTTGCTCTTGTAGAGCGACCTCCTCGCACAGACGAGGCTCGAGTTCCCCACATAGCCGGGCGCCGTCAGCCCCGCTTCTCAGACCGCCACCGTCCGCTCGTGGCGCGTTGTGATCTCGCCGCCGCCGCGACGCGTCAGCCAGCGGTTGGGCCAACGGCACGCGCTGTATCGTCGCGGATCGATGCGGGGCGCGATTGCAGTCGAGCGGGTGGTTGGGGAGCTCGACGGCTCTGGCGGCGCTAGCATCCGTCAGGTCGCGGTGGGAGCTGTCCGTCGAGGAGTCGCGCGTCGCACACGCTTCGGAGCAGGCGGTGAGCGAAGGACTGATCAGGATCGCCGGACGCGACCCCGCAGACGGCCACGAGCTGTGGCGGCTGACGCCAAGCGGCTGGGCGGCCCTATCCGAGGCGAGCAACGCGACGTGAACTGAACCGCGTGGCGAGCGGGACCACTCCCGGCGGCGTGCCTGAGCGGACACGATGACCCACGAACAGTTGGAGGTGAGCAGTGATATGCGACCCGATACGCACGGTAGCCTTGACGTTGTGCCGACGCTCGTCCGCGACCCCCCACCGCTCGAGTTCGAGGAACTGCTCGAGCAGCGTCGGCGGCTGGGGCAGGATCTGTTCGACGAGCAGTGGGGCGGTGTGTACCGGATGAACCCTGCGCCGGCGGAGCGCCATGCATACGTGGCACAGCAACTCGCCGAGCTCTTGGCTGGTCCGGCACGCGCAGCCGGCCTGGTGCCGATGATCAGCCCGTTCAACCTGGGCGAGCCCGGCGAGTACTGCGTCCCCGACGGCGGCCTGCATCGCGAGCGCGGGGACAGGGTGTATGTGCCAACGGCAGCGCTGGTAGTGGAGATCGTCTCGCCCGATGACGACAGCTGGAACAAGCTCGAGTTCTACGCCGCCCACGACGTCGACGAGGTGCTGATCGTCGACCCGCAGGAGCGAAGGGTGCACTGGCTCGCCCGTCAACCGGACCGGGAGTACCGGCCGGTTGGGCGCAGCGCCCTGGTTGAGCTCGGCCCGGCGGAGCTGGCCGAGCGGATCGACTGGCCGCGGTAGCCACGGCCGCGAACCGATCGGCTGGCTCGGCGAGCCGGCCCGGCGCCGCGGCTGGTCGCTGCCGGAATCGGTGTAGCGGCGAGCGGCGAGGCGAGGGGCGTGCTGCCCGCGCCGAGCCGGAGGTGAACGGTGAAATCCGAGCTACCGCCGGCGGTAGCGCGGTAGCCTTGACGGAGTGCTGACGCTCGTGCGCGACCCTTCACCGGCCGAGTTCGAGGCGCTGCTCGAGCGGCGCCGCCGGCTGGGGCAGGATCGCTGGGATGAGGAGCGCGACGGGGTGTACTACGTGAACCCCTCGCCCAGCTATGAGCATCATCGGCTCAGCCAGCAGCTGGCTGTGATCCTGGACCCGCTCGCCAAAGGCGCCGGCCTGGAGGCGGTCGTCGGCGGTGTGAACGTCGGCGAGAAGGGCAACTACGTGATCCCCGACGCGAGCCTGCACCGCCCGGGCGCCGGCGGCACCTACGTGCCGACGGCAGAGGATTTCCCCGAGAACGTCCGCGGCGCTCAGTTGCGCCGCGGACGTTCCGTCGAGGTAGAACCGATATTCGGCGGTGCCGAACTCGTCGAGCCTCGCGATCGCGAGCGTGGTCGGTGCGGGGGTGACATTCGCTACCGCGATCTTCACGCCGTCTCGCTGCAGCGACGCCTGCAACTGCTCACCGAACGTGTCATCGGAGAGCTTGCCGAGGAACTGGCAGGTTCCGCCAAGTTGCGCGATCGTTCGCGCGACGTTGAACGGAGCGCCACCCGGCAGCGCGGTGATCGAGCCCGACGCAGCGATGACGATGTCGATTAGCGCCTCGCCGGCGACTGTGATCATGCCGCCGCGGCTTCGAGCTGCTTGGCGCCGGTCATGATCGCGACCGCATCTTCCATCGTGGTGCTGGCGGGCGTGACTACGCCGGCGCAGCGGCCGAGTCGTTGGATGTGGACGCGATCGGCGACCTCGAAGACGTGCGGCATGTTGTGGCTGATGAGGATCACCGGCATCCCCTGACGCCGCACCCGCTTGATCAGCTCCAGCACCTGTCTGGATTCGCGCACGCCGAGCGCGGCGGTGGGCTCGTCGAGGATGATCACCTTGGACCCGAATGCCGCGGCGCGGGCGACCGCGACCGCCTGGCGCTGGCCACCGGAGAGCGTCTCCAGCCGCTGGCCTATGTCCTGCACGGTGGTGATCCCGAGCTTGTCCAGCTGCTCGCGCGCCCTGGTGCGCATCCCACGGGTGTCGAGGTTGCGAAACAGCAGCCCTAGCGGACCGCGCATCCGCAGCTCGCGGCCGAGGAACATGTTGCTTGCGATGTCGAGCGCGGGGGACACGGCGAGCGTCTGGTAGACCGTTTCGATGCCCGCGAGGCGGCTGTCGGTCGGGCTCTTGAACGACACCGGCTTGCCCTCCAGCAGGATCTCGCCGCGGTCCGGTTGCAGCGCGCCGGTCAGGCATTTGATCAGCGTCGACTTGCCGGCGCCGTTATCGCCGATGATTCCCAGGACCTCGCCGGCATCGAGCACGAGGTCGACATCGGCCAGACCGATCACGCGCCCGAACGTCTTGACCAGGCCGCGCGCCTCGAGCACGTGCGTCGCGCTCGCGTGTGAGCCGTTGCCCGAGGATGCACTCGTCGGTTCGTTCCCAGTGTTGCCCGTCGGCTTGTCTGTTGGCGCGGTCATCCCTTTACCCTCCGGATCCATTGGTCCAGCGCGACGGCGGCGATCACGAGAATCCCCAGCGCGAGTGGTTGATAGAGCCCGTTGACGTTCGCGAGCGTGAGCCCCGAAGTGAACGCGACGACGATCAGCGCGCCGAACAGCGTGCCGATCACGTTGCCGCGGCCGCCGAACAGGCTGGTGCCGCCGATCACCACGGCGGTGATGCTCTGCAGGTTCGCGTCGACGGCGTTGTTCGGGCTCGCGGCGCCCGTGTAGCCGATCGACACCCACGCAGCGATGCCGACGATCAGTCCGGCGAATACGTAGACCCCGAACAGGACCCGATTCGTGCGGATCCCTGCCAGCCGCGCCGCTTCGACGTCATCGCCGACCGCGTACACGTGGCGACCCCACTGCGTCCGGCCAAGGATGTAGTTGATCACCAGGTACATGGCGAGAACGACGAGTACGCCGTTGATCAGGTTCAGCGGCCCGATCTTCAGCGGGTCACCGGCCCAGTTGAGGATGTGCGGCATCTGCGAAGCCTGGGTCGTCTGGCCCTTTGAGTAGACCAGCCCGATCGAGGTGAAGATGCTCAGCGTTCCGAGCGTCACGATGAACGGGGGTAGCCGAAAGCGTGTGACCAGCCCGCCGTTGAGCACCCCGGTCGCGATCGCCACCAGCAGTCCGATGAGAAGCGCGATCGCGCCGGCCACGTGGTTGTTCGCGGCCAATTGCGCCATGTAGAGCTGCGCGAGGATCATCGCCGCGCCGATCGAGAGATCGATCCCGGCGGTCAGGATGATCATCGTCTGTGCGACGCCGAGGGCCGCGACGACCGACACCTGCTGGAGCATCAGCGAGATGTTGTTCGCGGTGAGGAACCGCGAGCTGAGAAACCCAAACACGACGCACGAGCCGACGAGCACGATGAGCGGACCGAGTTCGGGATGGGCGTGAAGCAGGCGCTGTATGCGGTCCAGCGGCGTGAGCCGGGGAGTTAGCCGCTCGAGCTCTTCCTCCGGCGAGAGTGGTGTAGCTATATCAGTCATGGTCTACCTTGAATCGAGGGTAGGGTCAGGGTCAGGTGAGCTGTCCCGTAACCAGTGACCCAGGGGATCCGCCGTCGCGCAGAGTGTGCGACGGCGGACAGCCGGTTTCCTGGAGCGGGAGCCGTGGCTAGCCCCAGCAGAGCTTCTTCGCGGCAGCGACGTTGACACTGGGGACGCCAGGTTGGGGGTCGTTGGTAAACAGCTTCGTCCCGGTGTTGGCGAACCCCAGACCGGGGGTGGCCGCCGGATGGACGTGCTGGGTCGCCAGGTTGTAGATCGCGTCCACCCCGTCCGATGCCATCTTGCCCGGGAACTGGCCCGCGGTCGCGGCGATCGAGCCGTTGGCGACGTACGACAGGTTCGAGCACCCGCCGTCGATCGCCACGACCAGCGCCTTGTTATGCGCCGCGGCGAGGGCCTGGGTGGCGCCCTCAGCGGCGGGCTCGTTGATCGCGTAGACGACGTTGATGTTCGGGTCCTTCTGCAGGCAGGTCTGCATCGCGGACTTGCCTCCCGGGATCGCGCCCTGCGTCGGGAGCTGGCAAGCGATCTTGTAGCTGCCACCCTTGCCGCCGGTGTAGTGCCCGCTCGTCGGCTCCTTGCCGTTGATGCTCGGGCTGCCCACCGGGATGCCCATCCCCTCCAGGAAGCCGTGATCCCGGTCGACGTCGACCGAGACGACCTCGTTGTTGAACAGGTCGAGCAGCGCGATATCCGCGGGCTTGCCGGCGAGCTTCGCCGCCGCCCACTGACCGTCGAGCTTCCCCGCCTCGGTGTTATCGGTAGCGTAGGTGAGGTTCACCGTACTGGGCGGGGTCGGCGCCGTGTCCAGCGCGATCGTGTACAGGCCGAACTTCCGTGCCTTGGTCAGCGCCGAGTTCACCGCATCCCCGTTCGGCGTGATGATGATCCCCGCGTCCCCGGCGGAGATCGCATTGTCGATCGCGCTGATCTGGGTGGCCGTGTCGCCGTCAGTCGTGCCCGCCGAAACATTGAGATCGACGCCACGGGCCGCGGCGTCGGCCTTCGCGCTCTTCTCCATCCACACGAAGTAGGGATTCGAGAACGTCTTCAGGATCAGCGCGACCTTCACCTTCTTCCCGCCCGAGCCGCCGGAGCCGCTAGAGCTGCTGGAACCGCAGGCGGCAACTGTCAACGCCGAGACGGCGGCGAGCGCCGCCACGGTCAGCCGCCGGCCGCGCCGTGCACTTGCTCGCCGGGACCGGCCCGACGAACGGTCATTGGATATCACGAGACCCTCTCCTCCTTCTGGATGGGCTTCCCGGCCGAAACGCGCCGGGTCCGGCTGAACACCGGTGAGACAACGTTGTCTGGAAGGTACATACGGACCCCGGTCCCTGTCAAGTGCTGGCAATCGAGGCTTAATATCGGTACGCTACGTTGCATCCAACGCCAGGAGGGAAACGTTGTCGCAGACCGATGGTGCATCCCCAGACCCCACCGGGCCGCGCCCGCGACCCACGATGCGCGACGTCGCCGCGCTGGCGCGCGTGAGCCTGAAGACCGTCTCCAGAGTGATCAACGGCGAGAGCACCGTCGCACCCGAGCTCGCCGCGCGGGTGCACCGCGCGGCCACGACGCTCGACTACCGCCCCAACCTGACCGCGCGCAGCCTTCGCAGCAGCGACGGTCGAACCCGCAGCATCGGGCTCGTGCTCGAGAACGTGGCAAACCCATTCTCATCCGCGCTACACCGCGCCGTCGAGGACATCGCGCGCAGCCGCGGGGTGGCGGTGTTCGCCGGCAGCGTCGACGAGGATCCCGAGCGTGAACGCGAGCTCGCGCTCGCTCTCATCTCCCGGCGCGTGGACGGCCTGATCATCGTCCCCGCGGGTGATGATCAAAGCTACCTGGCCAACGAACAGCGCGCGGGGCTGAGCCTCGTGTTCGCCGACCGCCCGCCACGGCTGCTTCGCGCCGACGCGGTCGTATCCGACAACGCCGGCGGAGCTCAGAGCCGCTGTACGACACCTGATCGCGGGCGGTCATCGGCGGATCGGCTTCCTCGGCGACCTAAGGCAGATCGCGACCGCCGCCGACCGCTTCGCCGGGTACATCCAAGCGCTCTCGGACTCGGGAATCGAGTTCGACGAAGAACTCGTCCGGTTGGACCTCCACGGCATTGACGCCGCCGAAGCGGCAGCCCGCTCGCTCATGCTGGGCGCCAGACCGAGCGCGCTGTTCACCACCCAGAACCTGATCACGATCGGCGCGATCCGCGCGCTGCGCGACCTCAGCCTGCACGAGCGCATCGCCCTAATCGGATTCGACGACTTTCTGCTCGCCGACATGCTCCAGCCCGCAGTAACCGTCATCGCACAAGAGCCCGCAGCGATCGGCGCGAAAGCCTGCGAAGTCCTCTTCCAACGGATGGACGGCGACACATCACCCACCCACACCCACACCATCCCGACACGGCTTATCGCGCGCGGGTCCGGCGAGATCCCGCCAGCGCCCGCGGCAGCGCCGCGCGGCCCGAGAACGGCGACTCCAGGACGTGTCAAGTCGTCTGGCCGCGACCGCCGACGAGCCACACCCCCTCACCCCAAAGACCGAGACACGAGATAGGGAAAGCGCGCAGGACGCGACGGCCCGCGCTGGGTGGTTCGGACGGCATGCGAGCGTGCGAGCTCGTCGACGGCAGACAGCCGCTTTGCCTGCGCCGATGACAGCCCACGTGAGCCGGCGTGTTAGCCGAACTTCACTCGAGCCAGCAAACGCCGGCACGCTCGAAGCGGAAGTCATCGCCGGCCTCGAGCGCCGTGTCGGTTTGGACGAAGAAGGAGCGGCGTCGCGGCTCCGTCATCGGCTCGGGGCGCTCCCGCATCGCGCAAGGTGAGCGGCAGTCGGCCGCGGTCATGGAGCTCGGGATGCACACCTGCTTTCGGACGGCGTTGGCTTCGCATCACAAACCTGCTATCCCGGCTGTGGGCTATCCATTTGCCTCAGGTCCGCCAGCCGAGACGTGCCAGGAAGATCGCGAAGTCCGCCGCGGCGACTCGCGCACAGCCCGGTCTGAGCCTGTGCGGGCCGTCAAGGCCGGCGCCGACGTTTGAGGAATGGGCCCCACGGCCCCGAGCCCGGGCACTCCCCGGAGGGCGGACGATCCGGCACCTGAGTCAAATGGATAGCCCCTTCCCGGCTTACCAGGGAAGAGGGCTGCGCGCCCTGCTTCGCGCGGATCTGAGCATCTCGCGGCTCCGGCGCGACCACCGAGCGTCGAACCGACCTCCGAGGCGCGCTTGCCGCGCAAGGCGGGGAAGTCGGCGTCACGCCGAAGATGCTCGTGGAACCCACAGAGCAGGTCTCTCGTAACCCCGATCACTCGCTTCCCAGCGCGAGTGACCGGGCGCTGCCGCATCACGCCTGGAGCAGCAGTCAGCCGCTCGGCTTCCTGGTGGCTGCTTTGGTGGCCGACCAACAGAACCTCGACCTTAGCGGCTCGGTTCTGCGATCCGCCCAGACCGCCGCGCACTGTGAGCGCTTGGGCTGGCGCCGGCTCAGCCACAGAAGCGACAGCGACGCTGCTTCCGGGTCTCGCGTCGTCCGGGCCACCTGCAAGCGGTCCGGCGATTCGCCACAGCAGTCACGGCCTTTCGGCGGGTCGACGCCCTACGCCTGAAGGCTTATCCGTCGCGCTGCGGCCTCCCGCATGGAAAGGAGCGGCGTCAGGTGTCAGCCGGACCACCGCAATACTTTACTGCTTGACACCAAACATCGCTGGTGCGCGCCCTCAATCACGGCCGGGCCACCGGGCCCAACCTCCAGCTACTGCGACTGGTGATTGGCGGTAAGTTCTCGCGACGATGCAACGGTCTCGCTAGGATATAGAAGGTTCATATTTCGGCCATTGACTGCCACCACCGGTGCGATGACACAGCACGAAGTTGTCTTGACCAAGAACGTCTTTGTTGCCGGCAGTGAACCCCGCGTGACTTATAACCCGCGGGCCGACCGACGTCTTGAGGAGGAAGTTCAGGAGTATCTCGCCAGAGGACCCGGCAAAGCGCTCGCGATTACCGGCCGAGCAAGTCGGGCAAGACAGTCCTCATCAACCGTTTAGTACCCGCTGATCGAGCTATCTGGATGCACGGTTCCGACGTACGCTCCGTTGACGATTTGTGGCATGCGGCAATCGACTGGCTAGGTCTCTCCGATGAGGTTGAGCTTACAACACAGCAAGTTGAAGGAGGCGCTGACGAACGAAGCGCCACGCTTGGCGTACCTCGGGCCGCGAGTGTGAGTTGGGGCAGAAGCAGTTCGCTCAGCGGGAGCTCAACGTACCGAACCTCACGCCGCTTGACGCTGGCACAGGTCGCGCGCGCTGGACTGGCGGAAATGGACGGTGAGGTTCCTATTGTCATCGACGACTTCCACTATGTGCCGGGTCCACTCAAGCAGGATATTGCCCGAGCACTGAAGACGATCATTCCCTACACAAGCGTTGTACTTATTGCGGTACCACTTGAGGCGTTTGCCGCGGTCAGGAGTGAACCGGACATGTCCTGGCGAGTGGCCCAGCTGCAGATCAAGCCCTGGTCAAGAAGCGAACTTGAGTACATTGCTCACCGCGGGTTCGAAGCACTCCGCGTGAGCGACCATGACGCCGTGGCGCGAAAGCTGGCTCAGAACAGTTATCGGGCACCGTTTCTGATGCAGGAGCTGTGCTACGGGTACTGCAGTGTTAACGGTCTTATCCAGAGTGTCGACCCGCCGATCGCAGCGCCTCGCTTGTCTTCCTGGAAGACTTTCTTTCAGCGCGTTGCAGATAGAAATCCTCCGATGATCTTCGAGCCGCTGCTGATGGGTCCGGCGAGAAGGAGGATACGGGAAACGGGTCCTGACTGACGGTACGAAGACAGACATATTCGGAGCGTTACTGCGAGCCATTGCGCAGGCGGGTCCCAAGCAGACGACTCCGCTGCGCACCCTTGCGAGGGGAGTAGACAACCTGCTGTTCGAGAGCGTAACGCCTGCAGACGTGGCCCGTGCACTCGCTGATATGTCCAAGGTCGCTTGGGAACAGCGCGGGTCTGCCGATCAGGCACTGGCATATCGCGATGGCCATCTGCACATCCTCGATCCATTCCTCCTATTCTTCCTCCACCACGGCAGCTGGAACGTCGCAAAGGAGCTGAAACGCAATTGAGAGATAGTCGTGGTGTGGGTGGCAGTACGAACCCTGCGCGGGGCAGGCATACATGTGCAGTTATGAGCGCAGTGCGCGGACATGAACCGAGCCGGCGCCCGGTTTTGAGGCGCTCAGGCGGCTCTGGAAACATCACAGGGGCTTGCGTCCTGTTCGTCATAAGACACGACCCTTGTACATGGGTGAGAAGGGCCGTCCGACATACCGAGCACAACGCCGACACGCGTGCGAAAGGGCGGACGTGTTCTTGCCGCGGTGCTTGAACTCGCTTGGGTCGACACGGCTGCGCGGGCGTGACTTGCGCGGGCGCCGCCTCAGACGAGGCGTCGCGGTGAGCGCCGCCGGAACTGTCAGTGACGCCGTCTGACGCAGGACCATACCCGGGTGCAGAGCGGGGAGGGATCCGCAGCGGCGGGGCGCGGCGGGCTCCTACAAGCAATACGACGAGCAACGAGGCGCGACCGAGCGGTAGCCCACCTGCTAGTTGACCGATCTCTGATCGTCAATCGCGGTCGTATGCGTAGCGGTCAATCCGAAACATTGCGACGATCACGAGCTAACGCACTTCGCCCCGCCGGGACGCCTGGCAGGACGGCGTTGTGGACTTCACGCGTCGATTCGACCGCCCGTCGCACGCCAATTGGGATCTCTGCGGGGCTTCTGATGACGTGCGTTGCACGATATCGACGTCGGCTACCCGGCGGGTCTCGGCAGCTGCGCCCCAGCGCCGGTGCCGGACGCCGGAGGGTGCGTCGTGTGCCCTCGGAGCGCACGGTCGGGCTGGGGCGAACGAGGCGTCGGCTGCAGATCCAGGCCCATCAGTGAGGGCCGCCGTCTTTTGCCCGGTGTCGTACACCACCAGCCCAAGCGCCGCCGGATATGCCGGTGACTCAAGCATGTTGGAATCAAGCGCTACGCGCATCCGTGCCAACTACGTGTATTGCTGCGTGGATTGGCCCGATGGGAGTGCGTCACCGTATTCCGGAACCGGAACATGTCGCGCGACGCCCGCTCGCGCACGAGCTGGATCTCAAGCTGTCGCCGGTTGCGGCACGCGACCGACGGCGAGCCGCCGCGATACGCGGGCGCGTCTGGCCGTCGACAGCGAGCGGGCGCGGGGCAGTGAAAGAAGCCAGGATAAGGAGATTGCCGCCCACGATTGCGAGAGCGAGTTCGCCGGCCCCTAGCTAGCCGGCGAGCTGACTTCGGCCGGGGTCGCAGCCCTTTCCTATTGCTTCCACGCCGCGTCGATGCTCGACGGCCCGGCAAACGGTTGGTCCACTTGGCGTGGTCCTCCATTCCTGGGAGAGCATCCGCCGCGGCGCCAATCCAAGGCTTTGTGCTCAGGCCGAATCGCAGAAGCGCGCCGCCATGGTCGACGCTCTTCTGCTCGCCACCAAAGCAGCCACCAGGCAGTCCATCCGGCCGCTTCCCCTTCCGGACAGAAGCAGCCACGCGTGCGCCTCAACGACAACGGCCTGCGCAAACACGATGGCAGGGCTCGCGGCACGCGATGCAACAGACCCCTATTCGCGACCAACGACGGAGAGCAGCGCTCCGAGCGAGTCGCTGAACCCGTCTCTCTTGAGGGCGGGGCTTTCGTGTTGCCTCCCGCGGGACCCGGGGACCCGTCTCCAGAAGCCGCACCTGGCGGCATCGGTCGTCGCGGGCGGCATACGACCCGAGCACCGTCGGGGACTACGTAGACTGGGCCGACGCTCGCAACGTCCGGCGACGGCGGAGGTGCTGATTCGTGAAGGCGATCGTGTTTGAGCGCTACGGGCCGCCAGAGGTCTTGCAGCTGCGTGAGATTCCCACGCCGAGCCCGGGCGCGCACGAGGTCTTGTTGCGAATCCGCGCGGCCTCGGTGAACGCGGCGGATTGGCACATCATGCGCGCCGACCCCGTTTTCGCTCGGTTGGCGGTCGGTTTGCTGCGGCCCAGGTTCGGGGTGCTCGGGACGGACGTGGCCGGGTCGGTCGAGGCCGTGGGAGCAGCGGTGACGAAGTTCGCGCCGGGCGACGGGGCGTTCGGCAACCTGTTCGCCTGCGGCCTGGGCGGCTTCGCCGAGTACGCCGCCGTGCGGGAGGATGCGCTGCTGCCGAAGCCCGCCTCGTCGTCGTTCGAGCAGGCCGCAGCGACGCCGCTGGCGGCGGTCACGGCACTTCAGGCCCTCCGTACCGTCGGGAAGGTCGAGCCGGGCACGGCGGTGCTGGTCAACGGAGCAGCCGGTGGCGTCGGGACGTTCGCGGTGCAGATCGCCAAGGCGCTCGGGGCCGACGTGACCGCTGTCGCCAGCAGCCGCAACCTCGATCAGGCACGAGCGCTGGGCGCAGATCGGGTGATCGACTACACGCTAGGGGACTTCGTCGTGCCGGGGGAGCGCTACGACGTGATCGTCGCGGTCAACGGCTATCACCCGCTCTCTGTCTACGGCCGCGCTCTCAAGCCGGGCGGGAGGTACGTAATGGTCGGCGGCACGCCACGGCAGTGGGTCGAGGCCGTCCTCCTCGGCCCGCTGCGCTCTCGGGGCGACAAGAAGTTCGCCCGCGTCAACGCGGCCCCGGCACTGTCGGGCCCGGCCGCCGAGCGGAAGATGCGAACGAACCTGAAGGACCTTGCGTACGTCGCCGAACTGCTCGAGAGCGGCGATGTGGTCCCGGTAATCGACCGCCGCTACAGCCTCAACCAGGTGCCCGAGGCGATCCGCTACATGGAAGAGGGCCACGCCACAGGCAAGGTCGTCATCACCATCTGACCTGCCGCGCCACGCCAGCGCGCGTGAGGATTCATGCGTCTACTACGCCCTCACGCCCGTCGGCGAGGGCAGGCTCGCGTCGGTGTCGAGAGCTCGAGCAGGTTCGTCAGCCGGGGAGCGCTCAGCCGTCGTATTCGTAGAAGCCGCGCGGCGGGCTCCAGCTCACCCGTGCTCAAGACCGCGACGGCGCGCCGGGCTGTACCCGTGCTGAGGCAAGAGCAGGAACCGCGCCATCCCGCTGGTCGCGTCTCGCTCCTCGCTAATCTCGAGCCTCGCCGCGAGCAGGTGCGCCCACCGGCGTGACGGCCGACGCAATACACCTGGTTTCCGCCGACAGCAGGGCAGACGAGCCTCTTCCCTGCTTCGTGCGCTCAGCAGGGAAGAGGGTCCCCCGCCCTGCAATGCGCGGGATGCAGAGCCCCCAGTCCGAGGCCGCGGCCAACGGCGCTGCATAGGCATCCTCGGCGGCAGCTCCGGTCTGACAAGCGACAGCTTCAGCCGCTCGGACAGTGCAGCTAAGGACGTCAGGGACAACGCGATCCTGAGCGCGGCCATGCGCAGCGGCGCTGTCGCTTCGAGGCAGAAGGAGCAGCGTCGGCGGCAACGAGCCCGGGCTCGGAGCTGCCCTTCCGGACCCGGGCAACTACGCGCGAGCCCACAGGACGATGCCCGAGGAAATGCGAACGCAGGGCTCGCCGTCCGGCTCGACATCCGCCCTCAGTTTCGCCACCAGCGGGGGCCGCACCGCTTTCGGCGGACTGTTTGTTGATCGTTCCCGTTGTGCGCGCAGCGACGCAATCACCTAACGGCCTCATTTGATCCTCGCGACCGTCCGCCCATCGATCGGTTTGTGCACGCCTGCTGTCGTGCATTGCGATCGTACGGCCGGCCGGGTGGCCGACGAGTGCGTTCATCGCAAAGCGCTCGTCCGTCGGTCGACGAGCTGGCGACTGCCTCGTCGCCAATCCGATCGCGGCGCTCGAGGTGGCCGGATGACGAAAGCGGTTGCCCGGGAACCCACCTCGGGAAGTCAATTCTCGTCGGCGGGAAGCGACGGCCAGATCGACGCTTCCCGGCATCGACCATTCGAACACGGAGCGGGCGACACGCCGTCTACGTGATTCAACTGCTTGTCCTCTTCGAGCATCGGAGCGCAAGCTCGTCCGTTGGACGGGGTGCCGGGCCGGCCAAGAGAAGACCCGCGAGGTTTGGTCTAGGTTCGGCCCGCGTGTTAAGGGGCGAACGCACCCAGGTCAGCCAGTCCTCGAAGCGCAAGCTCCCAGTACTCCATCAGCATGGCACGCAGATCGGTCGCGGACGTTTGAGGCTCTACGGGGGACTCTTGCGCCCACGCGTGGTCTAGGTCGCTGTATTCGAACGTTGCACGGCGCTCGCCATCGGTAGCGAGGTAGAAATCGGTTTGCGTTGGGCTCGGCAAAAACCAGACCTGCATCTGCACTCGGTCGTCCTCGTCCATAGGTTGCGTCAGCAGGAACTCGACGCGGGACCCGCGTCCATCGATGTCAAAGACCAGCGAAACCTCACTTCCGTCTTGCAGATGAACGCGATGCCCACCGGTGGATGGAACGGAGATTGATCTCAGCCCGAACGGCCGCAGCGCGTCGTCCAACGAGGCCTGCGCGAGCGGCACGATGTCCTCCAGCAATATCGTGGCCGTTTCCCGGCTCGCGTCGCCTGTTGCCCATTTCGCGAAGCGCTCAGGGTCGACGCTGTCGATGCCGAGGCGCCGGTTCTGGCAGAGCGCCTCGATGAGGCTGCGCCACTCCTCCTTTAGGTGCTGATTGTCGGGCTCAAACGGAAGGTCGAGCAGCCCGTTCTCGCTCAGCTGCCCCCAGCGAACCTCGCCCAGCCATCGTCCGTCTGCTGCCACGGCTCGCGAAATCTCTGGATGGTTTCGTCCTGTAATCACAACGAGTCCCGCTTCGCCCGGATCGTGTCGGAGGATCTCCTGGAGGTACCGTTCTGCTTGGAGTTCCTGGTAGCGGGCCCCTAGCTTGGCCTCGATCGCGAGTGTGGCCGGTGGCGGACCGACCGCCTCAAACCACAGATCGCACCGGCCGATCTTGCCTGCGAGCTCGCCAGCGCGGTGTTCAGTTCGGCATGAGATGACGCCGACAGGGTCGGCTAACGCCCTCGCGTGAGCCCCCACCTGATCCTGCGCCTGCCGCGCAGCATCCACGACCAACTTCCAGAAGCCTTGGGCGAACGTCTGGTCAGCCGTCGCGAGGCGGGCGATCGCGTCAGTCAGCTGCACCTCGCCGACACGCGGCGGCGGCTGGGTCATAACTCAGTTCTCGCCTCCGGAGCTCGTGGCAATGGACTCTGCGTGTGCGATTGTCGTTCGGCTTGTGCGACGGAGACCTGGCGTCCGCGTAACTGAGGGCACTCGTTTGCCCTATGGAGATGCGTGTGCCACCAGGGAAGCAGGACACGTTGGACGTCCGCTTGACCCTGGGAGAGCAGTTGGCTGCCTGACCGTCGCTCGAGTTCTCGCGGGTCGTTGCTGCGACCGCGCTGTGCTCGGGCGCAGGCTGTGAACGCGGCGCTACCGTGTATTAGGTAGATGAGGCGGCAGGAGATGTCTGTGCTATTTCAGTTGGCTTGTTATCGCAAGTCGATTGTCGTTGTTGTCGTGTCGGGCATGCTGGTGATCGCTGGCTGCGGGTCCTCGAGCACACCGAGTAGCACGAGCAAGAGTCCTTCGAGCCCTTCGAGTCCTTCGAGTCCTTCGAGTCCTTCGAGCTTCGCGCAATCCCAGCTAGCGGCCGCGCGTTGCATACGTACGCACGGGGTGCCGGACTTCCCGGATCCGACGTTCGGCGCGGTGTCAATGGCCATCGAGTTCTCCCCAACGGCGGCCACGAATTTCCCCACTGGTGGCCATCAGTTTCTCCCCGCTGGCGGCCACGAATCTCCCCACCAACAGAAATGCTTGTTTTCGGTGTTTAGTGGAGTGGTTTGACCCCTCGCCGGCGGTCGCCTGGGCGAGGCGGTAGCTGTCCTGGCCGTCGGTGATCAGGACGTGCGCGTGGTGCAGCAGCCGCTCGACGGTCGCGGTCGCGAGGCTCTTGGGCATCAGCTCGTCGAACCCTGACGGGTGCAGGTTCGACGAGATCGCGATCGATCGTTTCTCGTAGGCAGCATCGACGACGCGAAACAGCGCCTCGGCCGCGTCGGCTGAGATCGGAAGTAGCCCGACATCGTCAACCACGACGAGATCGACGCGGATCAGCTTGCTGATCGCCTTGTTGATGCTGTCATCGACGCGGTGGCGGCGCAGCAGTTGCGCGAGCGTCTCGGGGGTGTGCCACGCAACGGTGCGGCCCTTGTCGATCGCCTGGTGCCCGAGCGCCTCGATGAGGTGGCTCTTGCCGGTGCCGGACGGGCCGCAGACGCACAGCACTTCGTGGCGGTCGATCCATTCCAGCGTCCGGAGCGCCTGCTGGGTCGCGGCGGGGATCACGGACCGCTCAGGTTCCCAGGCGTCGAATGTCTTGCCGGCGGGCAGCCCGGACGCGCGTCGGCGTGTCCGGATCGTTGCCTGGTCGCGGCCGGCGGCCTCCTCGGCGAGCAGGACGCGCAGCACTTCGGCGTGTTCCCAGCGTTGCGCGGTCGCGGTCGCGATGACCTCCGGCGCCGCTCTGCGCACGTAGGGCAAGCGCAAGCGGTGCAGCAGGCGCTCGAGCTCGCCCGGGAGCGGCGGCGCAGACGGTGTCTTGACCGTCATCGCGGGCTCCTCATCCGCTCTGCCTCGCTGGCCAGCTCGAGCAGCTCGAATGCGAGATCTCGTGCTTGCTCGGGCTCAAGCGTCTTGGCGGCCGGTCGCATCGTGGGCCGGTCGTAGCTGTCGGTGAGAATCACGCTCAGCGGCTGCGCGACGCCGCCATCCGATAGCGGGTCTGCCATCTCCGGGTCGATCAGCACGCGGATCTGCGAGTCATCAAGAGTCGTCGCCCGAGGCCCTCCCAGCTGCAGGTTGAGCGTTGCAGCGAGTGCTCCTCCGAGCGGGCGGGGAACAGGATCAGCTCCCCGCCGGCCTGCTGGCGGTGGTGGGCGAGGATCGACGCGAGATCACCGTCACCGAACCTCCCAGCCTCGGCGCACGCGCGCAGAGCGCGCTCGACCTCGGCGATGCCGTGCAGCTTTGAGAGGTCGACCGCCTCGGCCATCTTGCGCCGCACCCGCTGCGCACCCGCCGCGGCAGCCTCGATCAACCAGGCCTCGGCACCGTCGCCCAGTCCGAGGAACGCGCGCTCCTCCTGTGAGCGGGCGCGTGGACGGCGCTCCAGAGCGCCCGCCGGCCGGGGCGGGTAGTGATCGTCCTGGATGCTCGGCCGGCCGGGGGTCGTGAGCCGGTGCCGCGCGACCTCCCGCGGCCCGCCGGGCCCGTCGACATGGATCACGATCAGCTCCTCACCGGTACTGCGCGCCCAGACGCGCTGATCGACAAGCTCGTGCGGGACGGAGTACTGCGCGCCACCCACCGAGATCAGCGACTGCCAGTTCACCTTCCGCGTCTCCCCGAAACACAGCGTGTGCGGCAGCTTCGGCAGCCGGTGCAACCGCTGGTGTGCTCCTCGGCCAACCGGATCACCGGCGCCTCCAAGGTGGAACGGTGCGGGCGCGTGTTGACCTCAGCCATGAACGCCTCACACGCCGCCTCCAACTCAGCAAAGCTGGCATACGCCGGCCTGAGGTTGTGATCGGTCGGGACCAGATCGGCCTTCGCGACCCGCACCGTTGCCTCCGAGCCACCCTTCGACTGGGGGTCCGCGGGCACGCACGTCGCGATCGTCAACCCGTAATGACGACCAACATCGACGATCTGCGGGTTACGGACCGCGATCCCGCACACATCATCCACGCTCACCGTCTTCTCGTTGTCGGTGAGCGCGTACGTGGGACAAGCCCCAAACAGCCTCAGCGCCCGGTCCAGGCCGATCACCACCGACGGCAGCGTCTTATCCCGCAACGGCACCACCACCCGAAACCGCGACCACGCCAGCCACGCGCAGAACAACACCGCCGCCCGCCCGTCCACGACCGGCCCATCGCCATAGTCCCACTGCATCCACAACCCCGGGCTCCGGGATCCACGGCCGCGTCCGCCGGCCATGCTTGCGACGCCAGCGCCGCTTCGCGTCAGCCACCCACCGACGCGTCGTCCGCTCAGACCCCAGGTAGCCGATCGCGACCAGCTTCCCATGCGCGACATCCGCCCGGATCTGCCCGTGCGAGCGGTCGACCAACTCATCGATCTTCGCGGCGAACACCGCCTCCATCGCCGGCCGCGCCCGCTCCACCACTAGCGTCCCGCCAGCCTCGTCGCGCTGCCGCACCCAGTACGCGACCGTCTTGTGATCACACCCGACCAAGCCCGCCGCCGCGCGGAACGACCCCGTCAGGTCATACGCCTCCAGAATCTCCATCACATCCTCCGGTTTCTTCATGTGCCCGCCTCCCGATCGCGTCTTGATGGTCAACACGCGCGGGATTACCGGGCGCTCAGGACAGAACCGGTGGGGAGATTCGTGGCCGCCCACGGGGAGAATTAGCGGCCGCCCGTGGGGAATTCCGGTGGCCGTCTACGGGGAGAATCTCATGGCCACGCACAGCTGGCGGCGCTCAGGTCAACCTCCAAACCCCCCGCGGCATGCTGACCTCGCC